>CP102272.1:0-4800000 GCA_025149125.1 [Clostridium] asparagiforme DSM 15981
GAATGCCGCGCTGGGGATTCTTGCGGCGTCCATAATGACAGATGACGATGTGTTGATTGACAATCTTCCGGACGTGAGAGATATCAACGTGCTTTTGGAGGCGATTGAGGAGATCGGAGCCAGGGTGGAGCGGATCGACCGCCACACGGTGAGGATCAACGGCAGTAATATTAAAGAGGTGGCGGTGGATGACGAGTACATCCGCAGAATCCGCGCATCCTATTATTTCATCGGAGCTCTGCTGGGCAAGTACAAGAGCGCCCAGGTGCCCCTTCCCGGGGGCTGCAATATCGGAAGCAGACCCATTGACCAGCATCTGAAGGGCTTCCGCGCTCTTGGCGCTGAGGTGAACATCGAGCGCGGGGCCGTGATCGCCCACGCCATTGACCTGGTTGCCGCTCATATTTATCTGGACGTTGTCTCTGTGGGAGCGACTATCAATATTATGATGGCGGCTGCTCTGGCCGAGGGACAGACCATACTGGAAAATGCGGCCAAGGAGCCCCATGTGGTGGATGTGGCCAACTTCCTGAACAGCATGGGCGCCAATATCAAAGGCGCCGGAACGGATACCATTCGCATCCGTGGTGTAAACCGGCTGCATGGAACGGAGTATTCCATTATTCCCGACCAGATCGAGGCGGGAACCTTTATGTGCGCCGCCGCGGTTACCCGGGGAGACGTGATGGTGAAGAATGTGATTCCCAAGCATCTGGAGGCCATTACCGCCAAGCTGATGGAGATGGGATGCGAGGTGATTGAGTTTGACGACGAGGTGCGCGTGGTGGGTAAGCCCGCACAGCGCCATACGGATATCAAGACCCTCCCCTACCCGGGATTTCCAACGGATATGCAGCCGCAGATGAGCGTGGCCCTGGCTCTGGCAAAGGGGACCAGCATGGTGACCGAGAGTATTTTCGAGAACCGGTTCAAGTATGTGGATGAGTTGGCGCGCATGGGCACCAACATCAAGGTTGAGGGAAATGTGGCTGTGATCGACGGTGTGAGCCAGCTGACGGGCGCTCAGGTCAACGCGCCGGACCTGCGGGCAGGAGCGGCCCTTGTGATCGCCGGTCTGGCTGCGGATGGATATACGGTGGTGGATGAGATCGGTTATATCCAGCGCGGTTATGAGTGTTTTGAGGAAAAGCTTCAGGGTTTGGGAGCCATGATTGAGCGGGTGGACAGTGACCGTGAGGTTCAAAAGTTTAAAATGAAGGTTGGATGAGATTGTGGCAGGAGCAGGGAATGTTGAGCGTAGCTTATGCATTTCCTGCTTTTTTTGTATGCGGGAATGAAACGGATCCGTAAATCCGCAAAACAGCGGATGTGAGGGGGTACATATGAGAAAAAAGACCGTGGTCCAAATTGCGCTGGGGGCAGCGTTGTGTATGGCGGCCGGAGGACTGCTGGCGTTTGGGCGCGTTCAGAGGGACGAGGGAGTAAAGTTCCGGGAAAAGGCCGTGGCTGTTCAGGCGGAATTGGCAAAACTGGAGGCTATGATTGGTGAAACGGAGGATGAGGCAGAGGCTCTGCGGCAGAGGATGGAGGGAGCCAGGGAGCAGTATGAGACGCTTCAGGATGCTGTTGACAGGAGTCTGGATCAGGTGGAGGAACTCTATTACAGTGATGATCCGTTGGCCCGGAATGTACTTTTGTGCCGGAATCCGACGGAATATCTGGACGAACCCATGTACCGGGTGAATCTGTTTGATCAATATCCGTATCAGAATATGGAGGAGATCCGGGAAAATGAGTTTACGGCTTCCGGTGGGATCCGTTTTGTGAGCGAGAATGGGGACCGCAGCCTGCTGCGGCTTGCCGGTATCTATTACGACAGTTATCTGATGAGACAGAAGGAGTACAGAGACGCTCCTTTTGACGAGTTTTCCGGCTGGACGGTGGTGTTCCGGGAATCCGGGCTGGAGGAGACGGAAGGAGACGCATGTCAGACAAATGGCCACACGTTCTGTGTGCGGGACGGACAAACCAAAACCTTGTATCTTCCGGCCGATCCGCACTGTCTGGACCGGGAGATGCTTCATGGTCTGGCACATATTTATGCAGATGCTTATCGGGAGTCCAAAGGGTATCAGAATGCTGCAAAAAGCCTGTATGAGCGCCGGAATGAGTATGATGGAGCGCTGTTGTCGCCTGCGCTGCATCTAACGGATCAGGATGAATTTATGGCGGAAATGCTGCATGGTGCGTTGACGGACAGCTGGAGTTACCTGGACTTTGACCAAGATAATGTGGCGCTGATCTTATGGTGGGGGTTGGAGGAATTATACGATGAGGGGTTTTAGGGCAAAATACGGGGCCGGCATCCTGACCGGCCTGATGGCTGCTGCTGTGGTGTGCCTGGCCATAGGGGGATATCAGGCGTACTCGCAGACGCTCCAGGCGCAGCAGGAGCTGGAACAGCTGAAGCAGACGGTCCGACAGAAGGAGGACGAGCTGGATCATCTGTCGGATGAGCGGCAGCTTTTGGCGGAACAGATGGACGAGTTGGAAGCGGAGACCGGAGGGCTGAGGATTCGGAGGGATTTTTACCAGGATGCGCTGTCCGGTTATGAGGCGGCTGCAAAGGAGGTGGAAGAGCGCAGCGAGGAGGGAATGCGCATTATGAGCGAGCTGGCTGTACAGCAGGAGGTGGCACGGCTGCAGGAATGTGCGTTTTCCATGGATTACGAGGAAAAGGACGGAAAGCTGACGCTGGAAAACGGGCTGATCATCTTAAACGAAGGGGTAGATGAGCGTTACCCCGAACTTTGCGCGCTTTACTTAAACTATGTTCCCAAAAAGATATTGGACAGGATGGCAGAGGAGGGCTGGATCATTCACATGTATTCCGGGGTGACCGGAACAGGCAGCTATCAGGGGGAGGACGAGGAGTACGCCGGTACCACCTATTATGATGAGCGGAAGATTGATATTGCGATCGAGGAGGATCTTGATGAGTTACCCATCCGCAGTACGCTTCTTCACGAGATCGGCCATGTGGTGGATTCATATGAGGATTACGCATCTTATGAAAAACCGTTTACATCCTGTTACCAAAAAGAGAAGTCCCTGTTTCTCGATATTAAATGGAATGAATACCATGCGGAGTATGCGGCCAGGAACGCCACGGAATATTATGCGGAAACATTGATGGTTTACTGGTTAGCCCCGGATTACTTCAGGTATCAGTGCAGTGAAACGTTTGAATATTTTGAAAAAATGAGCTCCCGGTGGGAGTAAACGCCGGACGAGTGTAATAAAACATAAAAAGCGGGAACGTGTGACGAATTACATACACAATTCCTGCTTTTTGTATTATACTGTCTGTATAGGACTGGCTGTGGACAGATTGCGGCCGGGCGTATGTTCCAATCATTTAAACAGTTTTAAAGGAGGAAGCAAAGTATGAAGTGTATGAAGAAACGAAGAATTCTTTCACTGTGGCTGGCGCTTTTGATGGTCATGTCCCTTACTCTCGGCAGTTCCTTTGCCGCCTTTGCCGCAGATCATGACATTGTGGTTCTGTATACCAATGATGTGCACTGCGGGGTGGACGACAACATCGGTTATGCCGGGCTTGCGCTCTACAAACAGGAGATGCAGCAGCAGACGCCCTATGTGACCCTGGTGGACGCGGGGGATGCCATTCAGGGAGCGCCCATCGGCACAATCTCGGACGGCGGGTATATCATTGAAATTATGAATAAAGTGGGATATGATTTCGCCATTCCCGGAAACCATGAGTACGACTACGGGATGGCGCGGTTTATGGAACTGGCGGGACAGCTGGGATGCGGCTACACATCCTGCAACTTTATGAATCTGGCCTCCGGGACCACGGTCTTTGAGCCGTACCGGATGTTTACATACGGGGACACCAAAGTGGCGTTTGTGGGAGCGACCACCCCGGAGAGCTTTACCAAGTCCACACCGGCCTATTTCCAGGATGCCAATGGAAATTATATTTATGGCTTCTGCGAGGATGAGAGCGGGCAGAGCCTGTACAATCAGATTCAGAATACGGTAAATACGGCCAGGGATGCGGGCGCGGATTACGTGATTCTGGTTGGGCATCTGGGGGAGAACGGCGTCACGGACCGCTGGACTTCCGACAACATTATTCGCAATACCAGGGGAATCGACGTGGTAATCGACGGGCATTCCCATGAAACGGTTCCGGAGAAGTCCGTGAAAAATGCGGACGGCAGGGATGTGCTGCTGACCCAGACCGGCACCAAGTTAAAGGATATCGGAAAGCTGACCATCCGCACGGACGGCTCCATTACCACGGAGCTTGTGACCGAGGTTCCGGCGCAGGATACGGCCCGGGATTATATTGTACAGAAAAATGACTCTCTCAGCAAAATCGCCGCCAGGGAACTGGGCGACCAGAACCGCTGGATTGATATTTACAACCACAATCTGAACAAGCTGAGGGATCCCAACGCGCTGCCCGTGGGTCTTGGCATTGTGATTCCCGGCAGTTGTGTGGTGGAGGACGGGAAGGCTCTTGACTACGGAACCAACCAGCTGATCAAGGGGATTCAGGCCAAGTACAACGAGACACTGAAAGCGGTGATCGGGCACACGGATGTGGAGCTGACGGTGAACAACGCGGCCACAGGGGAGCGGGCGGTCAGAAGCGCTGAGACGAACCTGGGCGATTTGTCGGCCGACGCTTACCGGGTGATGCTGGGCGCGGACGTAGGCCTGTGCAACGGCGGCGGCGTGCGCACCGGGATCAAGGCCGGAAATATTACCTTTAACGACGCGCTGGCGGTGTTCCCATTCGGAAATATGGGCTGCGTGGTGGAGGTGACCGGTCAGCAGTTGAAGGATGCGCTGGAAATGGCCGCCAGGAACTGCCCGGAGGAGAACGGCGGATTCCTGCAGGTGTCCGGTATGACTTACACCATCGATACTTCCGTGAAGTCCGGCGTGACCCTGGACGATAAGGGCAATTTCACCGGAGTCAGCGGCGCTTACCGGGTGACCGATATCACAGTGGGCGGTGAACCTTTGGATCTGTCAAAGACCTATACCGTGGCTTCCCACAACTATATGCTCAAGTCCGGAGGCGACGGGATGGCGATGTTTAAGGGAAGCAATGTGATTAAGGACGAGGTGATGGTGGACGTGGATATCCTGGCCGGGTACATCAAGCGGCTGGGCGGAAACGTGGGCGCGGAGTACGCGAATCCTGCGGGACAGGGGCGGATTACCATCAAGTGACGGAGCGCTCCGGGGTAACGGAGCGGAGAGGGACGGGCGGCTGAGGATAGCGGCCTGGCAATAGAGAATTATAATAAAGGTTTGAGAATTTTGACCCGCTGCCGGCGGAATGTACTGCTGGCGGCGGGTTGTTTTTTGTGCGGGAGAAAATGGTGGAGCCCGCGCCTCCCGGCGTATTACTCCCCGGAACCGCCCTCCGAGGCGGAGGCCGCGCAGAAATCGCGCAGTATGCCGATGTAGTCCCGGACATACTGGGGCTGGTAGCGGTTTTTCTGCCAGGCTGCGATGGTTGTGGTCAGCACCTGCCGTTTTCCCACGGACAGGCAGAGGGAGGCGCGTCCACGCTCAGAAGCCACTTGCCGGTAATAGCTCTCCGGTGCAAAGGCGGCGCCGAGTCCGTCCATGGCCAGCTTGATGGACATTTCGCTGTTGCGGGTGTGCAGCAGAACCGGGGGATTCATCCCGTATTCCTGAAACAGGTTTAGGGCAATACCGCCCGTGTTCTGATCCGGGTAGAGCAGGATGAAGTTTTCGTCGCGAAACAGTTCCAGATCGATCCACGGGTGATGAAAACCGGGCATTACCTGCGCTTTTTGGGCCAGGGGATGACCGGAAGGGAGAATCAGCACAATTTCTTCCTCGCGAAGGACCTGATAGTCCAATAATTTGGGAAACTCATGGACATTATAAATGGTAAGGTCGATGGAATGGCTTTTCAGGCTGGCCTCCGCTACAAAACTGGCTTCCTCCTTAATGTTGAACGTCACATATGGATAGCGGTTGTGAAACTGCATCAGCGTGGGCTGGATCAGGGTGCTGCCCAGCATGAGGGGAATGGCAATGTTCAGGCGTCCCCGTTCCCGATGGGTGATGTCGTCGTGCTCCCGGTTCCACTCGTCGCCGTACGCCACGATGCGCTTTGCATAGTGCAGATAGCGCTCTCCCAGATAGGTGGGATAGTAGCCGCCGTCCCTTCGGTTAAACAGGGGAGCACCCAGGTGGTCCTCCAGGTTTTTTAAATATTTACTCAGGGAGGGCTGGGAGATGAACAGGGACTCGGCGGCCTTGCCGATACTCTTGTGTTTGGCGATGGCCAGGATGTAGCGGGCTTCTTTCAGTTCCATGAAAATACTCCTTTCTGCCGGGGTGTGGAATGCGGACCAGGTTATGGGCCGTGGCGTTAGCTATCTCCAGGGTGCAGTTTCCATATCAGTTTTGATTTTACAAAAATTCCCTTAATTTTGCAGAAACTGTAAATAAACAGTCTTAAATAGCTTTACTGCATAAAAAATATAGAATTTATATATTTGACGTCTATTATATTACTTTTTATAATAATAGTAAACAGTTAAATAAGGAAGATTAATAAATATTTAACAGTAACAGTTCAAACGGCGGGAAAATTGATGCAGAAAGCAGCGTCAAGCTCGCTTGTAAGCCGCCTGAACTGCTACCGTTACAGCATGGAGTGTGAAAATCATGAAAAAGAGCAGTGCATGGATCATGCTGGTGCCCGGCCTGGTTATTTTGCTGGTGTGCCTTGCCATCCCCCTGTTGCGGGTGCTGGCGCCGAGTATTTTTTCCGAAGGTTACCCCTTTCAGTCCTATGTGGAATTTTTTAAGGATGAGTATTACCTGAAAATCTTCCTGCGCACCGTGAAGATTGCGGTGATCACCACAGCGGTCTGTATGGTGGGAGGAATTCCTACAGCGTACTTTATCAGCCGCTGCGACAAGAAATGGAGAGGTCTTTTGCTGGCCGCGTCCATTTTCCCCATGATGACCAACTCCGTGATCCGCAGCTTTGCCTGGATTAACATCCTGGGCAGCAACGGAATTATCAACAAGTTTCTGCTGGCACTGGGGCTGGCGGACAAGCCCATGAAGCTGCTGTACACGGATTTCGCCATCATCATCGGTTCCATTTACCTGTTTCTTCCGCTGATGATCGTGACCGTGACCGGCGTGATGGAGAACATCGACGACGACATGATGGAGGCGGCCCAGAGCCTGGGCGCGGCCAGGATGGAAGCGTTTATGAAGGTGATATTCCCCATGAGCCTGCCGGGTATCATTGTGGGCGGAATCCTGGTGTTCACAGGCACGCTGACCGCTTATACTACGCCCCAGCTGCTGGGCGGCAACTCCAATATGGTGATGGCGACCCTGATCTACCAGCGGGCCATGTCCGTCAGCGACTGGACAGGGGCTTCGGTGATCGCGTTTATCATGATTGTCGTGACGCTGGCCGTGATCAAGGGCTTTAACGCGCTGGCCGCGAGACTGGACAGAAGAGGTGAGAATTATGCGTAAAAATAAGCTGCTCACTGCGTTTGCAGTTTTGGTGTTTGCATTTTTGATGATCCCGCTGATCATTATTACGGTGACGGCCTTTGGGGGCGGCAGCGCCATCACGTTTCCCATCGATTCCTTTTCCACCAAGTGGTTTGCCAATGTGTTCGCCCTCAAATCCTTTCGCAGGTCCTTTCTGACCAGCCTTGAGGTGGCGTTTCTGGCGACCTTTATCGCACTGCTGGTGGGCGTGCCTGCGGCTTACGCCCTGGCACGGTCCGGGCTTAAGGGAAAACAGATGCTAAAGTCCATTTTCCTGTCCCCGACCATTGTGCCGGGTATTGTAATCGGCTTTATTCTCTACCAGTTTTTGATCCTGAACCTGAGAATGCCCGTGTTCGTCAGCCTGCTGGCCGGACATTTCATGGTGACGCTGCCCTACGTGATCCGCGTGGTGGGCTCCTCCATGGAGCAGTTCGACTTCTCCGTCGAGGAGGCGGCCTGGAGCCTGGGATGTCCCAAGGGGGCGGCATTTTTTAAGGTGGTTCTGCCCAACGTGACCTCGGGCATCTCCTCCGCCTTTATGCTGGCGTTTATCAATTCCTTTAACAATATCCCGGTATCCATGTTTCTGTCCGGCCCGGGTGTCAGCACCTTCCCGTCCACGCTGATGAACTACATTGAATATAATTATGATCCGACGGTGTCCGCGGTATCCGTACTGCTGATGGCGGCCACGGTGATTATCATGGTAATTGTTGACAGGACGCTGGGCATCGCGGCCCTGGCGAAATAAGAGGGGAGAATGAACATGGCCTTCATGAGTTTAAATCAGATTGATGTGAGTTATGATAAGAAGAAGCAGATTTTGAAGGGGCTGAACCTGAATGTGGAGAAGGGGGAGCTGGTGTCTCTTCTGGGGCCCAGCGGCTGCGGAAAGTCCACAACGCTGCGGGTGGTCGCCGGGTTTATCGATCCCCAGGGCGGTTCCTTTTTGCTGGACGGGGACGACATGACCAAGGTTCCGGTGCACAAGCGCAATTTTGGACTGGTGTTCCAGAGCTACGCACTGTTCCCGCACTTAAGCGTGTACGACAACGTGGCCTTCGGCCTGCGGACCCGGAAAATGGACAAGGGCCTGATTGATCAGAAGGTGGCGGATATTCTGGAGGTCTGCGGTCTGACGGAGTTTAAGGACCGTTTTCCCAAGCAGATGTCCGGCGGACAGCGGCAGAGGGTGGCGCTGGCCCGGGCCCTGGTGATTGAGCCTAAGCTGCTGCTTTTGGATGAGCCGTTGTCCAACCTGGACGCCAAGCTGCGTTTGTCCATGCGGGTGGAGATCAAGCGTTTGCAGAAAAAGCTGGGGATCACCACGCTGTTTGTGACCCATGATCAGGAGGAGTGTTTTTCCATCTCCGACAAGGTGGCGGTGATGAACAACGGGGTGATTGAGCAGTTTGATTCCCCGGAGAATATTTACCGCCGGCCGGCAACGGAGTTTGTGGCCCGGTTTATCGGATTTGAGAATTTCCTGGAGTTCGAGCGGGTGAACGCCAATACTTACCGGGCCGCGGACGGCAGCACCTTTGAGGTGGACATGGAATGTCATGAGGAGCGCTACGCGGGGACCATCCGCCCGGACGATATCCGGCTGGCGGGGGACGGTCAGACCGGAAATGTGATCCACGGCACGGTGGGCGTGCGAACCTTCCTGGGCAAGAGCTACCAGTACGAGGTGAATACCGCGGCGGGCCTGATCAAGGTGAACATGGAAACCTCCCATGTGTTCGGGGAGGGCGAGACTGTGAGGCTGTATCTGCCAAAGGACAAGCTGGTGCTGGTACGGCGGTAATTGTTACGGTCTGCCGGAACCTGTACGGGTTTGAATGGTATGGAGTTGAATTTTGGCGCGGCGTCCGAACCGGCGTCCGCCTTAATATAATGAAAAACATGAAAGAATGAGGAGAGCAGAGATGAAAAAAACACTTGTACTGGCGCTTTGCGCGACCATGGCGCTGACTGCCTGCGGCGGTGGGGCTTCCGCCGGAGATTCCCAGGCGAAGGGGGATTCCAAGCAGAAGCTGGTGCTGTCCACCTTCGGTCTGAGCGAGGACATTTCCACGGAGGAAGTGTACGCGCCCTTTGAGCAGGAGTTCAACTGTGAGATTCTCACCGAGACCGGCGGGGCCAACGACCGCTACACCAAGCTGTCCGCGGACAGCGAGACTTCCATCGATGTGATTGAGCTGTCCCAGGCCATGACGGCGAAGGGAATCGCGGAGGGACTGTTTGAGGACATCGATTTGAGCAAAATCGAGAACGCCAAGGATATGATCACCGCGGCCAAGACCATGGCGGATGCGGGCCAGGGGGTGGCTTACACCATCAACAGCATCGGAATTATGTACAATCCCAATGTGGTGGATTTTGAGATCAAGAGCTTTGACGATCTGTGGGATTCCCGGCTGGCGGGGATGGTGAGTATCCCGGAGATCACCACCACCTTCGGACCGGCTATGGTTTACATGGCCAGCGACCACGCGGGCGTGGATATCAAGAGCGACAACGGCGAGGCTGCATTTGCCGCTCTGGCGGAGCTCAAGCCCAATCTGGTTAAGACTTACGCCAAATCCTCGGATCTGATCAACATGTTCACCTCCGGCGAGGTGGCGGTGGCGGTTGTGGGCGATTTCGGCGTGCCCACCATCCAGCAGGCGAACCCGGACCTGGTTTATGTAACCCCAGATGTAACCTATGCGAACTTTAATACCATCAGCATTACTAAAAACTGTAAAAATAAGGAGCTGGCTTACGCTTATTTGAATTACCGTCTGAGCGCCGAGCTGCAGACCAAGACCGGCAAGGCGCTCAACGAGGCTCCCACCAACAGTAAGGTGAACTTTACCGAGGAGGAGTCCAAGAACATGACCTACGGCGAGAAGGCGGCCAATGCCAAGGTGCTGGATTACTCCTTCGTGAACCCGCTGCTGAACGACTGGATCGACCGGTGGAACCGTACGATTAACAACTAAAGGAAGAATCTTATGAGAGCTGATTTCGTGATTAAAAACGCCTGGGTCTTTATGACGTACCGGCAGTGTTTTGAGAAACGGGATGTGGCGGTTGCAGGGGAGAGCTTTTATTGCGTTTCCCCTGCAATTTCATATCCGGGTGTGAGAGAGGTGGACGGGTCCGGGAAATACCTGATTCCGGGGCTGATCGATATCCACATGCACATCGAAAGTTCCATGACGTATCCACAGGAATTTTCCCGCATCACCTTACCCTACGGGGTGACCACGGTGGTAGCGGACGCCCATGAGATTGCCAATGTGTTTGGGTTGGAGGGAATTCGGTGTTTTATGGAGCAGAAAACGCCCCAGGACATTTTTTACGCCATTCCTTCCAGCGTTCCGGCTACCAATGAGACGCTGGAGACCGCGGGCGCATCCATCGGCGAGGCGGAGGTGAGACGCCTGGCGGAGGATGAACGGGTGCTCTGCCTGGGCGAGGTGATGAATTTCAAGGATCTGACCGCAGATGAGGACACGCTGATCAAGCGGCTGATCCGCTGCTGCCGGGAGTCCGGCGGAAACAAGCGCATCGAGGGCCATTGTCCGGCGCTGTCCGGGGAGGATCTGTGCCGGTTTATCTACGAGGGCGTGGACGCGGACCACACCCAGCAGACACCGGAGTCCGTGGTGGAAAAGGCGGATTTGGGAATGTTTCTGGAATTGCAGTTAAAGTCCCTGACGGAGGATGTGGTGCGGGCGGTCTGCAATAACGGGCTCTATGAGAACGTAGCTCTGGTGACGGACGATACCATGCCGGACCGGCTGTTAAAGGGCCAGCTGAACCGGATTGTGAAGGCCGCGGTGAAAGCGGGAATGCCGGTGGAGAAAGCGATCTACTGCGCGACCTTTACTCCGGCCAGAAGGATGCATCTGGACGACCGGGGACTCATCGGGCCGGGAAAGCTGGCGGATTTTGTGGTTCTTAGAGATTTGGAGTCTTTTGAGCCGGAGGCGGTGTTTAAGAGCGGGAAATGCGTGTTTGAGGAAATGGACGCGGCCGGGGTGTGGAGCGGCGTGATGGGAGAGCGCGTCGCGGCGGATGGCCGTGACATACCGGAAGATTGTAACGTGCCGGACGCCCCGCTGTTCCCCGCTCACTTTTATCATTCCGTGCGCTGCAAAAAAGCGGAGCCCGGGGACTTTACCTTGCGGGTTGACGTTCCCTGCGCCGCGGTACGGGTGAATGTGATGAAGATCCGGACCTTCGGCACCTTCACGGAGCAGGCGGTCCGAACCCTTCCCGTGAAGGATGGGGAAATCTGCTGGGAGGGGTCCGGCCTGACTCTGGCGGCGCTTTTTGAGCGCTATGGGAAAAACGGAAACATTTCCTACGGTCTGGTGGAGGGCGCTTTTACCGGCAGGGGCGCGGCGGCCACCACCTGGTCCCACGACAGCCACAATCTGCTGGTGCTGGGCACTGCGGCCAAGGACATGTGCGCGGCTCAGAACCGGGTTCTGGAGCTGCAGGGCGGATATGTGGCGGCAGAGGGCGGCCGGGTGACGGCAGAGGCAGGATTGCCGGTGGGAGGAATTATAAACGACGGGCCGGTGGAAGCGCTGGCAAATCAGCTGGGCCGGGTGCGGGAAGCCATGAGGCGGCTGGGATATGAGAACAATAATGAGATTATGTCCATGAGCACTCTGTGCCTGCCGGTGTCCCCCAGTCTGAAGCTGACGGATTTCGGACTGCTGGAGGTCAAAACCCAGCGCCGTGTGGCGCTGATTCAGGCGTATCTGGATGAAAACGGATGTGAAATCAAACATTTGGGATAGAGGGAGTATGATACTGCGATGAAGACGATGATCCGAAACGGGATAGTGGTGCCGATGAACCGGAACATGGATGTATGGCCGGACGGGTATGTGGTGTTTGAGGGGTCAAAGATACTGGAGGCCGGGCCGGTGGACGGTCTGGAGGCGGCCATAATCCGGCACGGCGGTGAAATTGGGACCGGTTCGGATTTCCGGGTAATCGACGCCCGGCGGGCTATCGTCATGCCGGGCATGGTCAACACCCACTGCCATCTGGGCATGATCCCGTTCCGCGGTCTGGGGGACGACTGCAAGGACCGTTTGCGGGTGTTCCTGCTGCCTATGGAGGAGCAGGCCATGGATTGTGAGCTGGCGGTGGCATCCAGCCGGTACGCGGTGGCCGAGCTGCTCCTTGGCGGGGTTACAACCGTGCTTGACATGTATTATTTCGAGGATCAGGTGGCCCGGGTGATGGATGAGATGGGGATCCGGGGAATTGCCGGTGAGACGGTGATGGAGGAGGCCACCTGCGACGCTGGGAGCCCTCAGGAGGCCATTGCCAGGGGGGAGGCGATGATCCGGGCTTACCGTGATCATCCCCGTATAAAAGGCTGTCTGGCGCCTCACGGGACCACCACCTGCAGCCCGGACACCCTGCGCCGGGTTCACGACGTGGACCGTTTATATAATGTTCCCTTCACCCTCCATGTGGCGGAGATGGACTATGAAATGATTCAGCTGAGGGATTCCTTTGGCTTGACTCCGGTGGAATATCTGAATGAGCTGGGGGTATTGGACGAAAATACTGTTTCCGCCCACAGCATCCGCCTGACGGAAGAGGATATCCGCATTCTGAAGGAAACCGGGGCCTCCGTTGCCCACTGCATCGCCTCCAACACCAAGTCCGCCAAGGGCGTGGCTCCGGTGCGGGCCATGCACAGAGCCGGCGTGAGCGTGGGGCTGGGGACGGACGGTCCTGCCAGCGGAAATACGCTGGATCTGTTCAGTCAGATGCGCTTCTGCGCTAATTTCCATAAAAACGAGCTTCGGGACCGGAGCGCCTTTCCGGCGGCGGAGATCGTGAGAATGGCTACCTGCGAGGGGGCGGCCGCCCTGGGCCTGGGGGCCGTGACCGGATCCCTGGAACCGGGCAAGGAGGCGGACATTGTGCTGGTGGAGACGGATTCCCCCAACATGTTTCCGGTCTACGACCCTTACGCGGCGCTGGTGTACAGCGCGGGGGCTGCCAATGTGCGGGACGTGTTTGTGGCCGGAAAATGTCTGGTCAGGGACAAACGTCTGGCCGATGCTGATTTCGGGCGCATCAGAGGGGAGTTATCCCGGAAAATGGAGCGCACGGCGTTTTGCGATATGAAGAATCTTCTGCGGTGAAATCGGTCCGGCATGAGGTTGGCAAAAATCGTCGAGACGAATCGCTTTGGATCCTGTATGATGGAGGATGTCAGGAGGTGAACCGGGATGAAGGAACAAGCGGAGGCTGTGCAGAGGATGCAGGATTATATCGGGGAGCACAGAAACGAGACCATTACTCTGGCTGATCTGTCGCGGGTCTCGCTGTTTTCGCCGTGGCATTCTTACCGGCTGTTTAAGCAGTGGACCGGTCTGACGCCCTCCGATTACATTCGGAGGCTGAGACTTTCCACTTCCGCCTTGAAGCTGCGGGACGGGCAGTGCCGCATCGCCGATGTGGCCTACGAGTATGGGTTCGGCAGCGTGGACGGATATCAGCGGGCGTTTTTGCGGGAATTCGGCTGCAATCCAAGGGAGTACGCGGCTAATCCGGTGCCCTTGTACCTGTTCACCCCTTATGGAGTCAAATACAGGGAAATCAGAAAGGAGCCGAGGATAGTGGAGAACGTCAGAAACATTTTTATTCAGGTGATTGATAAGCCTGTCCGCAAAGCGGTGATCCGGCGCGGGGTCAGGGCGGAGGATTATTTTGCTTACTGCGAGGAGGTGGGCTGCGACGTCTGGGGGCTGCTCACCAGTATGAGGTCGCTCTGCGGGGAGCCGGTCTGTCTGTGGCTGCCGGAGAAAATGCGAAAGCCCGGGACGTCGATATACGTTCAGGGGGTGGAGGTCGCAGCGGATTACAGCGGTCCGGTGCCCGAGGGATTTGACGTGATCGATCTGCCTGCGGCAAAATACCTGATGTTTCAGGGGGAGCCCTTTGAGGAGGAGGATTACTGTCAGGCCATCGAGACGGTCCAGACCGCGGCAAAGGGGTATGATCCGTCGGTGATCGGATACCGGTGGGATCGGGAGAATCCACGGATTCAGCTGGAACCGGTGGGAACCAGGGGATATATTGAGTTGTACGCCATTACGGAGGCGTAGCAGAAAGACGGGGCGTGGACAGCCGGTTGTGGGCTGTCTGCGCCTTGTTGATTGGGATGGGGCGGTGGCGGTGGAAACGGTTGCCCTCCGGCGGAGTTTGTGTTAAGATAGGCATACACCGGCGCGTCTGTGCCGGTGACGGATCAATTCTTAGATCAATTCACAGGTATCTGAAATTCTGGCATATCGCCGGTAATTCAAGACAGAGAAAAAGCAGTTGGATCGTTACTGTTCGCAGGTAATATCCCGCGAAGCGTGTTACGGGGAACGGAGTGAACAGTAACGTTGGATATGGGGTTCAGCGTTTATGGGCGGTGGAAATCTTGCATTTTCCGCAGATATTCCTTATAATACGGTTAAGAGAAGGCTCCCTGTTTCCAACTGCGGAAGGAGGAAAATGGGGGAAATCGATATGGTTTTAAACCGCTATTTTGAGGACGGGGAGCGGTATGCGGATCTGATCAACGGGTACGCGTTTAACGGGGATCAGGTGGTGAGAAAAGAGGATGTGCAGGAGCTGGATCCGCGGGAGACCGGGGTGGCGGGGAGGCTTGGCAGGCGTCCGGGAGTTCAGAAGTACCGAGACAGCATCCGCAGGGTAGTGCTGGGAGCCAGGTTTGTGCTGATCGGGCTGGAACATCAGGATCAGGTCCACTATGCCATGCCGGTGCGGGCCATGCTGCAGGACGCGGCGGAGTATGACCGCCAGCTGCGCAGAATACGAAGGGTAAACCGCCGCGTGGGGGGACTTACGGGCGCGGAGTTCCTGGGAGGATTTACGCGCAAGGACCGCGTTTGTCCGGTGATTACGCTGGTCTTATACTATGGGAAAAAGCCCTGGGACGGGGCGATGGATTTGCACGGTTTGATGGACTGCGCAGGTTACCCTGAGCCGATGCTCCGCCTGGTAAACAACTACCGTCTTCATGTATTGGAAGTGCGCCGTTTTGTAAATATCCGGCGTTTCCGTACGGATCTGTACCAGGTATTCGGATTTATCCAGCGTTCCGGGGACAAGGAGGCGGAGCGGCGGTTTACGGAGGAAAACCGGGTATATTTTGAGGGAATGGATGAGGAAGCGTTTGACGTGATAACAGCCATCACCGGTTCCCGGGAATTGGAGCGGGTGAAGGAACAGTATCGTGAGGAAGGAGGACGGATCAATATGTGCGAGGCGATTCGCGGGATGATTGAGGATGGGAGAATTGAGGGGCGTTTGGAAGGAAAGATTGAAGGGAAATATGAAGGCGCGCTGGAAAAGACCCGGACGGTAGCTCGCAATATGTATCTGCGCGGGATGTCTGCGGAGGATGCGGCGGCAATCTGCGAGATGGATACTGCGCAGATTGAGGTCTGGTTCAGGGAGTGGGGGAAGCGGTAGATTGCTGCGGGGAACATTTTGTCCGCTATCCTGAAAATTAGTGTTGACAGCCTTATGTAAATCGATTAATATAGGTTGAGTAACAAAACATACAACCGAATAAAGTTCGTAATATCCCTTATTCAGAGTGGTGGAGGTACAAAGGACCTGTGAAGCCACGGCAACCCCGGATGAGCGCCGAGTGCGCGAGAGAGCCGGAAGGTGCCAACCTGAGCGAGGAGCGGCCGGAGAATCATCGGCGCGCTTGATCGAGCAATAAGAGGATTTGAAATCACCATTCAAGTCCGCTTTGCTTATTGGCGGACTTTTTTATGTGTGCAAAGCGTTACAATACGGAACTATTGATCTAAATTTTGTAAAGGAGAGAAACTTTCATGGAAAAACGTTTATTTACCTCTGAATCCGTAACCGAAGGCCATCCGGATAAAATGTGCGATGCCATTTCCGATGCCATCCTGGATGCCCTCTTAGAGCAGGATCCCATGAGCCGCGTGGCCTGCGAGACCGCCACCACCACCGGACTGGTTCTGGTGATGGGCGAGATCACCACCAGCGCTTATGTGGACATTCAGAAGATTGTCCGTGAGACGGTGCGGGAGATCGGCTATGACCGCGCGAAATACGGATTTGACTGCGATACCTGCGGCGTAATCACCGCCATTGACGAGCAGTCCAAGGATATCGCTCTGGGCGTGGATAAGGCTCTGGAAGCCAAGGAGGCCGCTGAGTCCGACATGAGCGAGGAAGAGCTCAATTCCATCGGCGCAGGCGATCAGGGCATGATGTTCGGCTTTGCCACCAATGAGACTGAGGAGTATATGCCCTACTCTATTTCCATGGCCCACAGGCTGGCCAGACGCCTGACCGAGGTCCGCAAGAACGGCACCTTGAATTACCTCCGCCCCGACGGAAAGACTCAGGTTACCGTGGAGTACGACGAAAACGACAAACCGGTCCGCCTGGACGCAGTTGTTCTTTCCACCCAGCACGATGAGAATGTGTCCCAGGAGCAGATTCACGCGGATATCAAACGGTATGTGTTCGATGAGATTATCCCCGCCCATATGGTGGACGAGAATACCAAGTTCTTCATCAATCCCACTGGTCGTTTTGTGATCGGAGGCCCCCAGGGTGACAGCGGTCTGACCGGTCGAAAGATCATCGTGGACAGTTACGGCGGCTACGCCCGTCACGGCGGCGGCGCATTCTCCGGCAAGGACTGCACCAAGGTGGACCGCTCCGCGGCCTACGCCGCCCGCTATGTGGCCAAGAACATCGTGGCGGCGGGACTGGCTGACAAGTGCGAGATCCAGCTGTCCTACGCCATCGGCGTGGCCCATCCCACCTCCATCATGGTGGAGACCTTTGGAACCGGAAAGCTCAGCGACGACGCTCTGGTGCAGATTATCCGCTCCAAGTTCGACCTGCGCCCGGCCGGAATCATCAAGATGCTGGACCTGCGCAGACCCATCTACAAGCAGACCGCCGCTTACGGCCACTTCGGCCGCAACGACCTGGATCTGCCGTGGGAGAGACTGGATAAGGTGGAGCTGTTGAAGGCGTATCTGTAAAAAAGAATAAGCGGAAACAGCGGGCAGACGAAATAGCCCGAAAATAAAAAACGGCCTCCCGCCGGTGATATAAACTATCACGGCGGAGGCTATTTTTTATTGAATTCAGCAGGCCGTTGGCGCCGCCTGCAGGCGATTGCTTTCGGAAATCACAGTTGAATGGTAAATTCCTGCTAACCTATTTCAGAACCATGTCCGTCAGAATAAATCCTCATCCCCTTCGCTCTGCTCTGCGTTGTCCAGCTCCACAATCTGAATCGCCTCCCGGCTCTGCCGCACCACGTCCTCGATTTCCTCTCGTGTGAGCTCCCGGTCCTGGATTACCAGACCGATCACCAGCGCCAGGTTGACGCCTGCGATCAGCGTGGTGTTCGGCCGGTTAAGGAATGTATACATAATACTGTTTACACTGCCGCCGTACATGTCGGACAGCAGAATCACCTGATCGTCCCGGCCCACCTCCCGGTAGAAGGAGTTCAGGGCGTCCTCCAGTGAACCCTCATCCACATAGGCATCAAATACGGTCAGGCGGTCGCAGCCGCCCAGAAGCACACCGATAGAGCTTTTCAGGCCGCTGGCCAGGTGACCGTGGGATGAAAGAAAAAATTGAACCATTTTAGTGTTCTCCTTCCTGTGATATCAGATCCCGGTAGCTGATGAGCTCGATGGAGTTTTCGCGGATCCATTGTCTCATGGACGGTCCGGTGACGGCCGCCAGATCCCGTGTGCGGATCATGGTGTAGGTGGATACGCCGAACAAAGCGTCGTCCACGTATCCGCAGTGGGTGCCGATGAAGCCGATGGGCTTTTTGGGAAATTCCCGGTCGCCCAAAATGCATTCCATGGGGTCGGCTTTCATCTGCTCCTCCAGGGTAAACGGCTTTTTGTTCCAGGAGGAGGCCAGACGTGAGACGTTGTATCTGGCCAACAGATCCCGCACCAGCGGGATGCCGTAGGTCTCCCCCATGATCTCCATAGCCCGCCATGTAGCCGGCGTGCTGTAGGAATGGCTGTGGAGGTATTCCGGTTTCTTTCCGGTGAGGTCTATAAAACGCCGGATCTGGGCTTCCACCTCGATCAGACAGTCCTGAAGAATCACGTGGTCCTGGTTTCCGTCCGCCGCGTCCTTTGTCCGGTGCATGCCCGAGGTCTTAAAGAAGCCGTCCCCCTGCACCAGGGAGGGGATTTGCGCCGGATCGGCGCAGGGCCGCCCTGCCACCAAATTAATGTCCTGGCCCAGGCATACATGGCTGTAGGGGCTGATCAGCCGGACAGCGAACTCTGCGGCCGGCATGTTGCTGAACAAGCCGGTGCAGGTGACGGCCCCGTCCCGGATTCCCTTTTCGATGCCACAACTCACAGCCTCCGTAATGCCAAGGTCATCGGATTGTACGATTAATTTCATCCGCCAATTCCTCCTAATCCAGTGGAATCAGCTTTTTCAAAGCGATTGCCGGCTCTTCCGGGGTGGTCTGATAAATGCAGTCCAGGCCGCAGCCCATGAGCTCCTTAAACTGTGCCACCTCGTCTTCGTCACAGTACAGGTTGTTGTCGTAGCGGTTTCGCTCCCTGCCGGGCTTTTTCGGGGCCACCCTGCCGTAGTTCCCAATATTGACAAAGGGAATACCTTTGACGGCCCGGACCATTTTCAGCGCGTCCGCTGGGCTGTTCACCAATACCAGAACCTTTAACGGTTCGCATCTGGGGTCATTTAAGGTGGCGATGGCTGCATCCAGGGTTTTGATCACGGTTTTGATTCCCGGAGGCGCGGCCATCTTTAAAGACTTCTGGATCATCACATTCTCCGCGGCGTGGTCATTGGCCACCACGATGCTGTCCACGCCTGTGTGGCGGGACCATTTGATGGCGATTTGACCGTGTATCAGGCGCTCGTCAATTCGGAATAATTTTATCATTTCAAATACCTCCTGTGCGGTTGTTTCTTTATGCGCTTTCCACCCGGCGTTTCATGGCCTCCGGGTTAAAGATGCGCTCACCGGTGTCTGTCAGGCGGTCAAATACGATTTTGCCGCCCACATAGGTCCGATGGCAGACAAACTGCTCGTCCACGAACATCAGGTCCGCCCTTTTTCCGGAGCGGATGGAGCCGGTTTTCTCCTGAATTCCCAGGAACCGGGCCGGATTAATGGAAGCCATCCTGAGAGCAGCTTCCAGTGGAACGCCCACATGATTTACCAACTGCCCGATATTGTACAACACCCATTTACCGCTGCCGCAGATGCGGCCGTCAGAATTTAAGATCAGGCCCTTTTCGTCCGCGAACATTTCCCGGCCGTAGCGCATATAGGTTCCCGCGGGAAGGCCGGCAATGTAGTTGGAGTCCGAGATCAGGCAGAATTTTTCATAGGGCTGCAGCCGGAACATGATTTTTAACATGTCCGCGCAGATATGATTTAAGTCGGTGATCACCTCATAGTACAGGCCCTCCGACAGCAGCAGTGCGCCCAGTGCGCCCACGTCCCGGTGATGGATGCCCTGCATCCCGTTGCCTAAGTGCGTGGCGATGTCGAATCCCACCTTTTCCAGGGCGTCATAGATCTCCCGGGAGTGGGCGGCCGTGTGGCAGCAGGCCACCTTAATATCCTGAGCGTGCAGGTAGCGGATCACATCATAAGCGCCCGGCAGCTCCGGAGCGATGGCCATCATGGCCATTTTACCGCCCGCCCTGGCGGTCAACCGTTTTGTCTCCTCCACGTCCGGCAGAGGCCAGCTCATGCCCACCGTGTTTTCACCGCCCCGTGCCCAGAAGGGCCCTTCGCTGTGAATGCCGTAGATTGCGGCGCCCTCATAGTCCTGATCCATCACCCGGGCAATCGCCTCAAAGGCATCCTCCTTAGCGGTGGGCAGAATTCCGGTAACCCCTACCGAGGCCAAAGCTTTGGCGTAACCCCGCACATCCTCGTCCTCGCAGGGATCGGTCATGGACCAGCCGCCGAACCCGTGGTTGTGGATATCGATGATGCCGGGATAGATGCCAAGCTCCCCGGCATCCTGGTAAGCCCCGTCGCAGTGATCGCAGATATCCCGGATGTATCCGTCCTCAATGGTGATATATCCGTTTACCATTCCATTTTCCGTCAGAATCCGCTTTGATTTCCATGTGATTTTACTCATATCGCAAATACTCCCCTCTAAAAGATTCCGAAGAATGCCAGCACGATGGAAATGACAAGGATGCCGAATACCAGGGTGATGGGTTTATAGCCCTTTTTGATCAGCCGCACCATGCCGAATACCAGAAGAATGGACAGGATGCCAGGCATAATGGAGTTGAAGATATCTAAGACCACCACGGAAGTCTGCCCCACATTGATGGTCCAGGCCAGCTTCACGTTCACGGAGGAGGCAACCATCGCGCCCACCATGGTGATACCCATGACGCCGGCGGCCTTGGTCAGCGCTTCCATGAGTCCTGATTCAAAGACGGAATCGATAAATGAGGTTCCATAGCGGTAGCCCATGCGCAGCAGATAATAGCGGGCCGCGAACTGGGAGAAGCCGTAGATCAGCACAAAGAGGATCACTCCCAGGAAATTCGCCTGGGCGCACAGTCCGATGGCGATGCCGGCCGCGATGACCCGCAGGCAGTTGAAAAAGAACGCATCGCCGATGCCCGCAGTGGGACCCATTAGAGCTACCTTGATATTCTCAATCACATCGTCGTCCACGCCGCCGGAGGTCTTTTTCTGTTTTTCCAGGGCGTAGGTGATTCCTGCAATCAAAGCGAAGAAAACAGCGTGGGTGTTGAAAAAACCGTTGTGCCGCTGCAACGCTTCGGCCCGTTCCGTTTGATCCTCGTAGAGCTCTTCCAGAGCCGGTTCCATGGTCAGGGCAAAAGCGTTTCCTTCCATTTTTACCATGTTGAAACCGGAGAACACCAGACCGGAGTTCCAGAACATTTTCCGCAGGGTCTTTTTCTCCTGCGTTGTGTATGCAGACTTTGCCATCAGAACAAATCCTCCTCTCCCGCGGACTGCGCCGTTTTGTTTTCCGCCAGGCGCTTGATATCATTGAGTTTCTTTTCCATGCAGAAATAAGTGAAGGCCATCACGCCGGCGATGATTGCAATCGCAACGGTGGGCAGCTGCATGTATTTCTGGAACACATAGCCGATAAAGAAGAACCAGCCGATTTCCCGGTTCCAGATCATGGAGATCAGGATGGCGAAGCCGATACCGGTCATCATGGAGCTGGCGGCGGAAAGCCCGGACATGATAAAGGCTGGCATGCCGTTCATCACATGTTCCAGTCCCTGTACGCCGAAGGCGATAGCCGCAAACATGATAATGGTCTGGGGCAGGCGGTCCAGGAACAGGCCGCAGCCGATGACCTGGGTGCGGAAGGCTTTCACGCGGCCGCTTCCGGCCAGGCGCTCCCAGTAGGGAGCCAGGGCCGCCAGGGCGGGCTTCCACATCTCGTTGGCCGAACCCATCAAGGTGCCGATGGGCATAGCCAGGGCCAGTCCGGTTTCAACGTCTGCGCCGGTGAGAATGGTGTAGGCCACGGCGATAATACTGCTGGCGCAGGCATCGGCCGGGATGGAGCCGCCGATTGCGGAGATTCCCATAAAGATTGCCTCCAGGGATGCGGCCATGACCATTCCGGTCCGTATGTCTCCCAGGAGCAGTCCGGTTAATGTTGCGGTCACGATCGGACGCTGAAATGTCTGCCACGACAGAAGACGGTCCACGCCCTGGACGATCAGCCAGACAAGGGCGCACAGCAAACCACTTTGTACCATAAAATAGTTCCCCCTTTTATTTAGTAAGATGTCTTTAATTATAGCCCGACGGGGAAAAAGTTCCATCCATACATATGCATTATGTCAGCTGAAAAACCTGTTTTTGCCCTTGACGTAGTGCAAAAGTGTTAATCATTACAGGTTATCGCGGATGATTTCGGTTAAAGTATCCATGAGATATTCCGATGACAGGGATGGGTTTAAGTCCTCAAAACGGTCCGACAGGTAACGGACCGCGTGCTCCAGGTACCTCAGGACAAATGGGGAGCCGTGAAAATCCACGGCGGCAAAGAGAACCGCTTTTACGTTATCCCCCTTGTACAGGATGGCTTTTTTCAGGAGATAGACTTCGAAAATCTGTTTCCCGGTGCGGCACGCGGGAATCAGTACAGTGAGGATCTGCCGATGGATTCGTATGCGGTGATGTTCACACAAATACGCCGCCAGCTTCTCCTTGCAGGCCAGGTCCAGGCCCCACTGGTATGCAAGAAGCTGGAGAACGGCCTGAATCGAATTTGCGGCGAAGTCTTTGTGCACCTGCACCACATCCCACCTGCACAGGGACAGTACGCTGGTGAGATCGTATCCCTTCAGCAGAATTTCCCGGTAAATGCGGTGGTAGTCCTGAATCTGTAAAATCGGATGAACTTCCGTGTAGGGCCAGGAGTAGCGGTAGGCGTAGGGGCGGAAGCTGCCGATCAGGCAGTCATAGTCCTCAAACGGATACTTTCGGGCCTCATAGAGCTCGCTGACCGTCAATTTTCCAATCCATCCGGTGCCCATCCGGCGGCAGATTCCGTCCGCAATCGCCTGTGCGCTTCCCTTTCCGTTCCGGGCGCAGATTAGAATGCGCCTGGGAATATAGGGATAGGAGATGGAATCGATCAGCCCGTACAGACTCACTGCAAATAATTGTACGCTGTATTCATTGATCTGCTTTCTGCAGATGCCGGTGAGGATTTCCACCAGATCATCCGCCAGCGCCATTGCGACCGGGGAATCCTGTATGGCGTTCTCCGACACGGAGTTGCCAATCAGGCGGCATTGGCTCAGGTTGAAATGCATCTGGATCAGGATGCGCAGTACGCCTGGGATCAGCTTTTCCGCAAATTCCGAATCGATTTGCCGGATTGGGATGTTCCACCGGCTGCCCAGCTGCTCCAGAATCTCTTCGGACAGGCGGGCAGCCTGAGGGTAGAAGGTGGGAAAACGTTCCGCCAGCCCGATAACCCCGTCCCAATCCCCCCACAGGAGCAGCAGGAGAGCGATTGCAGTCACTTCGTCGTCATTAACGGTGAAATCGGGAAAATGCTCCAGCTCCGAAGCCAGGGTCCGGGCCAGTTTATATTCGCGGCAGCGTTGGATTTCTTTTTTCCACACGGTCCACTGGTTCCCTTCCAGCTCTAGACTGTGCCCGTCCTTCATCCGGTTTCGCAGTAAAAGGAGATAGTCCACCAGCCGGTTTACGTAGATGTCAAACACCTCGTTGTCCGAGGCGCGCAGGATTTCCAGGGTGGACCGGCGCACCTGGTCCTTGTCGTCCCGGTCCGCAAAGGCCTGTTCGTAAGCGCTGTCGCTGAAGGTGACGACCCGCTTACGAAAATGATTCTCATACAGCTCCAGGAGGCAGAGACGCCGGTTAAATTCCCCTCCCGCCAGTCGGATTCCCTTTCCAGGCCGGGCGGGCAGGGAGAGATTGAAGGAACCGAGAAAGTCCCGCACGCCTGGCATCTCTTTTTTGATTGCGCTGGGGGACAGGTACAGCCGGTCAGCCAGCTGTTCCAACCGGAAATATCCCTCCTCGTCCGCTCCCTCAAAGCGCATGACCGCCCTGGCGATGTGGTAGACCTGATTTTCCTTATGACCCTTGTCGATATTGCTGAACAGGATTTCCACCCGCTCCTTGGCCTGTTGGAAGCGGGGCGGATCCACCGCCTTCAGACAGTAGCCTTTGCCACGCACGGATTCCAGGGAGCCTCCGTTTTCACGTGTAAAAATTTTAAGCTGTTCGATATCCCCTTTAACCGTGCGCTCTGAGAGTTGAAGCATCTGCGCCAGCTCATTGGATTTTAGATAACCGCCGGTTTTTGACAGCAGGTAAAACATTTTGACGATGCGTCTATCTTCAGTTGCCATACAAACCCCGCTTTCTTATAATGAATGTGTACTGCCATTATCTCATAAAAACAAGCATTTTTCCACCAGCGGAAAGGCCGATGGCGAATGTACCCAATTCAGCCTGCAAAAAAATTTAAAATTCTATAATTTTTGTATTGACATTTTTTTAACAATACTTTATAATGCAAACAGTGAGATTGTTAATTAATTATCAATTAGCAATATATGAAATAAACCGAGCACAAACACAAGGAAAATGGAGGAAAAGGAAATGGCAAAGATGAAAGAACTGGTTGTTCCCGAAATCATTGACAGCGTAGACGGACTTGTTGCGAAGATGAACGCAATGCGCGAGGCGCAGAAGATTTTCGCGACCTACACTCAGGAGCAGGTCGATAAAATTTTCTTTGCGGCGGCCAGCGCGGCTGACAAGATGCGCCTTCCCCTGGCGAAGATGGCGGTTGAGGAGACCGGCATGGGCGTGGTAGAGGACAAGGTGATCAAAAACAACTACGCGGCCGAGTACATTTACAATGCATATAAAGACACCAAGACGGTTGGCGTGATCGAGGAGGATAAGGCCTACGGTATCAAGAAGATCGCAGAGCCCATCGGCCTGATCGCAGCAGTTATCCCCACCACCAACCCCACCAGCACCGCGATCTTCAAGTCCTTAATCTGTTTGAAGACCCGCAACGCCATCATCATTTCCCCCCATCCCCGTGCGAAGAACTGCACCATCGAAGCTGCGAGAATCGTTCTGGAAGCGGCGGTTAAGGCTGGCGCTCCGGCGGGAATCATCGGCTGGATCGATGTTCCGTCCCTGGAACTGACCAATGAGGTTATGAGAAACTCCGACCTGATCCTGGCCACCGGCGGCCCCGGCATGGTGAAGGCGGCTTACTCCTCCGGCAAACCCGCCCTGGGCGTTGGCGCGGGAAATACCCCGGTTATCATCGACGACACCGCGGACATCAAAATGGCCGTCAGCTCCATCATCCACTCCAAGACCTTTGACAACGGCATGATCTGTGCTTCCGAGCAGTCCGTAACCGTGATGGAGTCCATTTACAAAGAAGTCAGAAAAGAATTTGAATACAGAGGCTGCTATTTCCTGAAGCAGGGAGAGATCGACAAGGTCCGCAAGACCATCCTGGTCAACGGCGCGCTGAACGCCAAGATCGTCGGACAGCCCGCGTACAAGATCGCCAAGTTGGCAGGCGTTGAGGTGCCAGAGGCGACCAAGATCCTCATCGGCGAGGTTGAGTCCGTGGACATCAGCGAGGAGTTCGCTCACGAGAAGCTGTCCCCCGTGCTGGCTATGTACAAGGCTAAAACCTTTGACGAGGCCCTGGCCAAGGCTGAGCGCCTGGTGGCGGACGGCGGCTACGGCCACACCGCTTCCCTGTATGTGAATGTCAATGAAACCGAGAAGATCATGAAGCACGCAGAGCGCATGAAGACCTGCCGTATCGTGATCAACACTCCTTCCTCCCACGGCGGCATCGGCGACTTGTACAACTTCAAGCTGGCTCCGTCCCTGACCCTGGGCTGCGGCTCCTGGGGCGGCAACTCCGTTTCCGAGAACGTCGGCGTGAAGCACTTACTGAATGTGAAGACCGTTGCTGAGAGGAGAGAGAACATGCTGTGGTTCCGTGCACCTGAGAAGGTTTACTTTAAGAAGGGCTGCCTGCCGGTAGCGCTGCAAGAGCTGAAGGACGTGATGGGCAAGAAGAGAGCGTTCATCGTAACCGACTCCTTCCTGTACAAGAACGGCTATACCCATGTGATTACCGACCGTCTCACCGAGATGGGAATCACCTATACCGTATTCTCCGACGTACAGCCCGATCCGACCCTGGCAAATGCGCAGACCGGCGCTAAGCTGATGAGAGATTTCGAGCCCGACGTGATTCTGGCAATGGGCGGCGGCTCCGCTATGGACGCAGGCAAGATCATGTGGGTGCTGTACGAGCATCCGGAAGTGGACTTCATGGATATGGCAATGCGGTTCATCGATATCCGCAAGCGTGTATACACCTTCCCGAAGATGGGCGAGAAAGCGACCTTTATCGCGGTTCCCACCTCTTCCGGTACAGGTTCCGAGGTGACTCCTTTCGCCGTTATCACCGATCAGGAGACCGGCATCAAGTATCCTCTGGCTGACTACCAGCTGCTGCCCAACATGGCGATTGTGGATACGGACAATATGATGAGCCAGCCCAGAGGCCTGACCAGCGCTTCCGGTGTTGACGTACTGACCCACGCCCTGGAAGCCTACGCTTCCGTGATGGCCACCGATTACACCGACGGCCTGGCGTTAAAGGCTATGAAGAACGTATTTGACTATCTGCCCACCGCTTACAATGAGCCGAGCAATGTGGAAGCCCGCCAGAAGATGGCCGACGCCTCCTGCATGGCCGGTATGGCCTTTGCCAACGCGTTCCTGGGCGTATGCCACTCCATGGCGCATAAGCTGGGCGCGTTCCACCACCTGCCCCACGGCGTTGCAAACGCGCTGATGATCTCCCTGGTTGTGGAGTTCAACGCGGATGAGAACCCGCGCAAGATGGGAACCTTCTCCCAGTACCAGTATCCGCACACCCAGGCCAGATACGCAGAGTGCGCGCGCTTCTGCGGAATCAACGCCAAGGATGACGCCGAGGCTGTGAAGAAGCTGATCGAGAAGATCGAGGAGCTGAAGAAGACCGTTGGTATCAAGTCCAGTATCAAGGAATACGGTATCGACGAGCAGGACTTCTTAGACAGACTGGACGACATGGTCGAGCAGGCATTCGACGACCAGTGCACCGGCGCGAACCCGAGATACCCGCTGATGAGCGAGATCAAGGACATGTATTTAAAAGCTTACTACGGTAAATAATTCGATTCCCGTTTGGGAAATACCTTTATCCTTTGTGTTTGGGAGAGGCCGCCTGTTTTGTGACAGGCGGCTTCTTCGCATCTCTGCCCGGCGGCGCGCATTTCGCACTTGACAGGAGCTTTTAGGTGCGTTTCGAATTCTCACAACAACAATCATATGGTTAAAATGCCTGCTGTTGTGTTAAAAAAGTATTAATACTATACAATTAACACAAATAACCAGGCGTGTAACCGCAATGATCATATAAAACGAGCATAAAAATGATAAGTTAGTAAAAATATGGGGACACTTTGACGAAACAATCATATAAATTACTAAACAATCATATAAAACACTTTAAATAATCATAAAGCTGTGATAATATGATTTCACAAGAGGATAACAAGATAAATATATGATTGTTATGATCGATTTGCGGCTAAAAAGGAGGAATAAGCAGAATGAGTAAGGTTGAAGAACTCACAAGAGAGAAATGGGTTTTGGGCGCGTTCCCGGAGTGGGGAACCTGGCTGAATGAGGAGATCGACAACGAAGTGGTTCAGCCAGGCACCTTCGCAATGTGGTGGATCGGCTGCACGGGGATGTGGTTTAAGACGGAGAACGGCACCAACATTGCCATTGACCTGTGGTTTGGGAACGGTAAGCGCACCCAGAAGAACAAGGAGATGGCGCCCTTCCACCAGATGCGCAACATGACCGGAGGAAGAAACACCCAGCCCAACCTGCGCGCCGCTCCGATTGTGTACGATCCCTTCGCAGTGACCAAGGTGGACGCGGTTCTCTCCACCCATTATCACAACGATCATATCGATCCGTTCTTTGCGGCCGCTGTGATGCAGAACTGTGCGGATGACGTGCCTTTCATCGGGCCGAAAGAAAGTGTTGAGAAATGGCTGAGCTACGGCGTTCCGGGAGACCGCTGCAGGGTGGTGAAGCCGGGGGATGTGGTGAAGGTGAAGGATTGTGAGATCGTGGTGCTGGATTCCTTTGACCGGACCTGCCTGGTGACCGTGGAGGAGGACGTGCGCGGCGTTTGCCCCAACGATATGGATGAGAAGGCTGTGAACTACCTGATCAAGACCCCGGCTGGAAATGTTTACCACAGTGGAGATTCCCACTACTCCACCTACTATGCCAAACACGGCAAGGACTACGACATCGACATCGCCCTGGGTTCCTACGGCGAGAACCCGGCGGGCTGCCAGGACAAGATGACCTCCGTAGACATTTTGAGAATGGCAGAGGCCCTGCGCTGTAAGGTTGTGATCCCGTTCCACTACGACGTATGGACCAACTTTAAGGCCGATCCCCAGGAGATCATGCTGCTTTACAACTACAAGAAGCACGTGCTGGATTACCGGTTCCATCCGTTTATCTGGGATGTGGGCGGCAAGTATGTGTGGCCTCTGGACCGGGATAAATTGCAGTATCACTACCGCAGAGGTTTTGAGGATTGTTTCACCGAGGAACCCAACGTTCCGTTCCGTTCCATTCTGTAACTGTTTGACTGTAGAGGGGTATTTAAGATGTTAAGAGAGTTCGTTGAGAAGAAACATTATAAATTTGCCGCGGGCGCTGAAACCTGGCAGGAAGCCGTCCGAATGAGCTGTGAGAGTCTGGAGGCAGACGGCACGGTTAACGCCCAGTACGCGGAGGAGATTATCCGCTGCGTGGAAAAATACGGCCCGTACATCATCATTATGCCGGATGTGGCGATGCCTCATTCCCAGGAGGGGTCGGCTAATGTAAACAAGACTGCAATCGGTTTTATGAAGCTGGAAAAGCCTGTGAGCTTTGATCCCGGTGATCCGGAGAAGGACGCCACACTGTTTTTTACCCTGGCGGCCAGCGATTCGGACCAGCATATGGCAAATATGGTAAGGCTGTCCGAGATGCTGATGACGGACGGGGTGGCGGATGCCCTGAAAGCCGCCCGCACACCGGAGGATCTCTTAACGATACAGGAAAAGTACCTGGATTAACCATTTTGACGCATTAAGAAAACACTTCACGTTTCATCAGCCTTACGGTTGAGGACGAGGTTGAATAGGGGGATTTATATGGATATTTTAATGAACATATGGTCATATTTTGCAACAAACATTCTGCAGCAGCCCGCGTTTATGATTGGCCTGATTGTTATCATTGGTTACATACTGCTTAAGAAACCCTGGTACGATGTGCTGGGCGGCGGTATCAAGGCAATCGTTGGATACATGATTTTGGCAGTTGGCTCCGGCGGGCTGGTCAGCAACTTCCGCCCTGTTCTGGTGGGACTGAAGGACCGTTTTAATCTGGATGCAATGGTAATCGATCCTTACTTTGGACAGAACGCGGTTACCGCGGGCGTGGAAGAGGTATTTGGACAGAAATTTTCACAGGTTATGATGCTGCTTTTAATCGCATTCATCGTGAACATCCTCCTGGTGCGTTTCAGCAAGTACACCAAGCTGCGCGCCCTGTTTACCACCGGCCATGTGCAGGTGCAGCAGGCGTCCACCGCCTTCTGGCTGATCCTGTTCGCCTGTCCCTTCCTGACCAACAATACGGCGATTCTGATCGTTATGGCGCTGATCCTGGGCTGCTACTGGGCCGTTGGCTCCAACCTGACCATCAAACCTACTCAGGAACTGACGGACGGCGCGGGCTTCTGTATCGCACATCAGCAGATGTTCGGCGTGGCGTTCTTCTCATGGGTCGCGGACCGGATGAGCAAGAAGGGCAAAAAGAAATCCAAACGAATTGAAGATATCGAGCTTCCGGGCTTTATGTCCATTTTCAATGAAAACATGGTCTGCACCTCCCTGCTTATGCTGCTGTTTTTCGGCGGGATCCTGATGGTGCTGGGCAAGGATTATCTGATTACCGCCGGATTTATGAAAGAGGGACAGAGCTTCCTGTTCTATATTATCACGGTTTGTTTGAACTTTGCCGTTTATCTGGCGATCCTGCAGCTGGGCGTGCGTACCTTCGTGACCGAGCTGACCCAGTCCTTCCAGGGTATTGCGGATAAGCTGCTTCCCGGTTCCGTTCCCGGCGTGGACTGTGCGGTTACATACGGTTTTGGTTCCCCCAACGCAGTCCCCTTAGGCTTTTTGGCTGGCGCTGTGGGACAGTTCCTGGCCATCGGCGTTCTGATCCTGTTAAAGAGCCCGGTTCTGGTAATCGCCGGATTCGTACCCGTATTCTTTGACAATGCCACCATCGCCGTGTATGCTAATAACAAGGGCGGCATGAAGGCCGCGTTGGTACTGCCTTTCATCTCCGGCCTGTGTCAGGTGTTTGGCTCCGCATTTATCGCCTACTGGGTGGGCATGGCAGCCTACGGCGGTTATCTGGGAATGTTCGACTGGGCGATTCTGTGGCCGGCCATGACCGCAATTATGAAGTTCATCCCCTATGTGGGCATCGTCATCGTGGTGATCGGTCTGCTGGCAATTCCGCAGATCCAGTACCGCAAGGATAAAGAGGGGTATTTCCTGATGACTGAGGACTATGAGGCGTACAAGGCGTTAAAAGAGAAACAGAACAATTAATGAAGGAATTTTGAGGAGGTAAGGATCGATATGTTAAATATCATGGTATGTTGTGCAAATGGCTCAGGAACTAGTTTGATGATGAAGATGACGGCTGACAAGGTGGTAAAAGCGCTGAACATTAAAGTTGGAAAGATGCATCACTGCTCTCTCTCCGAGGGAAAGAGCGCCGCGACGCAGTATGACATTGTGTTCTGCCCTTTGAATTTCATCGACATGTTCAAGGACGCGGAGAAAAAGGGAACCAAGGTAATCGGCCTGAAAAATGTTCTTTCTAAGGACGAGATGGAGCAGAAGCTGAAAGAAAGCGGAATGATCTGACTGATACGGTAATGAGCGCCCGCCGGCCCGCCAATTTGTTTGAGGCTGGGCCGGCGGGTGATTTAAGAATAACTGGCGAGGTCTTTTACGAACCGGGCGGTTGTGTTATAATGGGTGCAACATGAAAAGTGAGGTACACCTATGAAACGCGAACGGTCATTTGTCGAAAATCGACGTAAAAGCATACTGGAGACAGTTAACAACAATCCGGAAGTGAGAGTCGATCAGCTGGCGGAGCTTTTTAACGTTTCCCCCATCACCATACGCAGGGATCTGCAATTTTTGGAAGACCGGAAAAAGATCGTTCGGTTTTATGGAGGAGCTACGGCGAACAAGTCGGAAGAGCAGGCCCTGGACGAGATCAACATTTACCGGACCCTGATCGCCAAGTACACGGCCACCCTGATTGAGGACAAGGATATTCTGTTTATGAACACCAGCAGCAATGCCCTTCAGGTCCTGGAGTACGTGGAGGCCCAGAATGTGACGGTGATCACCAACAACGGCAAGGCGATTCATGCCAAACGCCAGCCCGGTGTGAATATTATTCTCACCGGAGGGGAAGTGCGCTACCCCAAGGCCTCCATGGTGGGAGACTATGCGGTGCGCAATATCCAGGCCATTCATCCAAAAAAATGTATAATAGGCTGTAAGAGCATATCCTACCGGAACGGAATCGCCTCCTCGCTGTTTAACGAGGCGAATATTAACGCGCTGATGCTGGAACAAACCATCGGCAGCCGTTATATTATCGCGGACCACAGCAAGGTGGGCGCGGTGAGCAATTTCCGCAACTGCGGCGTGGAGTCCATCACGGATCTGATCACCGACGAGCTTGCGCCCGAGGACGAGCTGGAGGCTATCCGGCGCAGGGGCGTAAAGGTCCACGTGGTGAGAAAGAAGGATTTCGATCTGGATTTTGGAATGTAGCCGCGAAAGGCAGTATTCAATCATGAAAATACAAAAAAAGGTAATTTCCAACCTGACAAAATGTTATTCCATTGCGCCGCTGTTCTACCAGGGCAGGGATCATTTCCTGGTGGCTGCGGAGAAGGTGGACCGCTGTCTCTTATTTGACGCCGATGGAACCGTGAAGGACACGGTGTGGAGCGAGCCGGGCGGCGTCATGACCATGGTGCAGGTGCCGGGCAGCGACGGCCAGTTTCTGGCCACCCACAGGTTTTACTCCCCCAACGACTCCAAAGAGGCGAAGATCGTGATCGCCACCCCGGGAGGGAAGGGGGACTGGGAGATCCGCACGCTGGTGGATCTGCCCTTTGTGCACCGCTTTGATATCCTGCAGCGGGGAGGCGTGCGCTATCTGATCGCCTGCGCGCTGAAATCCGGCCACGAGCACAAGGACGACTGGAGCCATCCGGGTAAGGTGTATGCTGCGGTGCTTCCCGAGGATCTGAGCGGGTTTGACCAGGAGCACCAGCTGGAGCTTTCGGTAATTCGGGACGGTCTGGTAAAGAACCACGGCTATTACCGGGTGGAGGACGAGGGAGTGCAGACCTCCGTGATTTCTGCGGAGCAGGGCGTGTTCCAGTTTATTCCGCCGGCGCAGCCGGGAGGGGATTGGGAGATCCGAACCCTGATTGAGACTCCGGCCAGCGATGCGGTGCTCATTGACCTGGACGAGGACGGGGAGAAGGAGCTGGCCGTGCTGTCGCCCTTCCACGGGGACTGCATCCGCATTTACAAGAGAGAAAACGGAGCGTTTGTTAGGGTATACCAGTATGAGGAGAGCGCACCGTTCGTGCACTCCATCTACGGCGGTATGCTCTGCGGTATCCCGCAGGTGGTGGTGGGACACCGGGGAGGCAAGCGGAATCTCATCGCATTTTCCTACGATAAAGAAAAGGGACTTTACCGGAGCGAGCTGGTGGATGAGGACTGCGGTTCCGCCAATGTGTACCATTATGTGAAGGACGGGAAGGACGTTATCATATCCGCCAACCGCGAGATCGACCAGGTGGCGATGTATACGCTGGAGCCATGATTAAGACGATTATATTTGACATTGACAATACCATGTACAGCTTCAGAACCGGGAATCAGGCCGGCATGGCGGCGCTCTGCGCGTACGCTGAAGAACAGTTCGGCATCACAGAAGGGGAGTTTCTGGATACATTCAAAAAAGGTAAAAAACTGGCCGAGGACCGGGTCGGGGCCGACACGGCCGCTATACACAACCGGTTGATCCGTATGCAGGTGATACTGGAGCTCATGGGGAAACCGTTGTTTCCCCATGCTTTGAATCTGTACCATTGTTACTGGGACGCGCTGCTTGCTTCGGCCAGGCCGGAGCCGGGGCTTTTGGAGGCAATGGAGGCGCTTAAGGCCGCCGGGCTGACCCTGGGAGTGGGAACGGACATGACCGCCTACATTCAGTACAAAAAGCTGGAACGGCTGGGAGCGGCCCCTTATATTGATTTTATCACGACCAGCGAGGAGGTGGGCGCGGAGAAGCCCAATCCCCGGCTGTTTCTTGAATGTGTCAGGAAGGCGGGAGTTCCGGCAGGCGAATGCCTGTTTATCGGCGACAGCCTCGCGAAGGATGTGCGGGGAGCAATGGATGCCGGGCTGCAGGCGTTTTTGTATGCGCCGGGGAGCGCCCGGGAAGGGACCGGCGGAGAAACGGCGTTGACGGCGGGCGCGTTGGCTTTGGCCCCGGCAGTTGCGGCGGGCGCATTGGCTCCGGCCCCGGCAGTTCCGTCCGGCGTGACGGCGCTCACCAGCTTTTATGATCTGCCCGGGCTGGTGCGGGACATGAATGCCGCAAACCCGTAGACAAGGAGGACGAACATGAAGAAAAGTTATACCCTGGGCCTTTACGAGAAGGCTATGCCGGGGACGCTTTCCTGGCGGGAAAAGCTGGAGGCGGCCCGGGAGGCGGGTTTTGATTTTGTGGAGATCAGCATCGACGAGACGGACCAGAAGCTGGCCCGGCTGGATATGAGCGCAGAGGAGCGCCTGGAGCTGGTGCGCCTGATGGCGGAGACCGGGATGCCCATCCGCACCATGTGCCTCTCCGGCCACCGGAAGTACCCCCTGGGCAGTTCCGACCCGGAGACCTGCCGCAGAGGCATGGAGATCATGGAGAAGGCTATCCGCCTGGCAGAGGACCTGGGAATCCGGATCATCCAGCTGGCCGGGTACGATGTGTACTATGAGGCGTCCACGCCGGAGACGGTGGAGCGGTTTGGGAACAATCTGGAAAAGGCCGTGCACATGGCGGCCAAAGCCGGGGTGACCATGGGCTTTGAGACTATGGAGACGGAGTTCATGAACACGGTGGAAAAGGCCATGAATTATGTGAACCGCGTGAACAGCACCTATCTGAACGTCTACCCGGATTTGGGAAATATTACCAATGCGGCCAAGACCTACGGGACCCTGGTGGCCGGCGACCTGCGCACCGGAAAGGGGCACCTGGTCGCCATGCATTTGAAGGAGACGGTGCCGGGCAAATTTCGGGAGATTCCCTTTGGGACCGGTCATGTGGACTTTGAGGAGGGGATCGCGGTGGCCTGGGAGCTGGGCGTTCGGAAATTTGTGACGGAATTCTGGTACACCGGGAACACAGAGTGGAAAGAGGACCTGGCGGATGCCCGCGGCCGGATGGCTGCGATTCTGGACCGCCAGCCGGAATAGGGAGGAATGATCAAAATGCTGGAGCAATTAAAAAAAGAAGTTTACGAGGCAAATATGCTGCTTCCCAGGTACAATCTGGTGACCTTTACCTGGGGAAATGTCAGCGGCATCGACCGTGAGAGCGGGCTGTTTGTGATCAAACCCAGCGGCGTGGACTACGACAAGCTGAGACCGGAGGACATGGTGGTGGTGGATCTGGACGGAAACCGGGTGGAGGGAGAGATGAACCCCTCCTCGGACACGGCTACCCATGTTGAGCTGTATAAGGCGTTTCCAAATATCGGAGGAATCGTGCACACCCATTCTCCCTGGGCCACCAGCTGGGCTCAGGCCGGGAGGGGAATCCCCTGCTACGGGACCACCCACGCGGATTACATGTATGGGGAAATCCCCTGCGTGCGGAATCTGACCAAGGAGGAGATCGAGGAGGCCTACGAGAAGAACACGGGCGTGCTCATTGCGGAGTATTTTAAGGATAAGGATTACGAGGCTATGCCTGCGGTTCTGTGCAAGAACCACGGCCCCTTCACCTGGGGGAAGGACGCCCACGAGGCGGTGCACAACGCTGTGGTGCTGGAAAACGTGGCGATGATGGCCTGCCGCTGCGAGATGGTGAATCCCCAGGTACAGCCCGCGCCTCAGGAGCTGCAGGACAAACATTATCTGAGAAAACACGGACCGAACGCGTATTACGGGCAGAAGTAGGGATGGCGGGGCCGCGTCAGCGGCCAAATGCGGCAGAATTCCAACCAATCAGAATTAGAATGAAGCAAAAAGCCGGTGTGAGTCAGGCGGGTTGATACCGCCTGGACTTACACCGGCCTTTTTTGAGATATGCCACAATTATAGTGAAAACGTCCGGTTTTAAAATTACCGGTCAGATAAATCCGCCCCTCACCAGCGTCCGGCGGATTTGCCGTCCTGCGATCACCGCTGCGATGGTCAAGGCTGTGTCCTTGGGGATGAAAGCGGTGAAGGAGTAGGCCATGATCATGCCGAAGGATTTATCGCCCGCCAGCAGGGCCCACTGAAGCCCGCCTGCGGCTTCCATAAACAGCATGCCGATCACTGACAGTGCGATGGAGAAAAACAGGCTCACGGGCGCGCTGGCGCTTTTTACGGGGATTGCAGCGCCGCAGAGAGCGGCCATCACCGGCCAGGCAAGAATATAACCTCCGGTCAGACCGGTGATCACCCTCAGCCCTCCCTGGAAATTGGCGAACACCGGAAGCCCCACGGCTCCCAGCAGTATGTAAACAATGGTGGAGAACAGGGCCCGCTTCCAGCCCAGTACCACGCCTACCAAAGCCACGCCGAAGGCCTGAATGGTGATGGGCACACCGGTGGGCATGGGCAGGGAAATCTGGGAGAAGGCGGCAAGCAGGGCGGCAAACATGCCGATCAGCACGATGTCGCGGGTGGACATGCGGGATTTGACGGTTTCATTGGTTTTGGCTGCGGTAGTGCTCATATAAGGTTCCTTTCCTTTGGCAGATTGTGGACGTGGAGGTATGTAAAACCGCGCTGCAGCGCAGGAATTGTTGCCAACACAGATATAAAATATCATGTACGGCGCTGATTGTCAACTAATAAAATTGATTTAGTTAACAATTTGATCTGCACAGAAAACCAACCAGAAATACAGCCGCCGTTATAAAGCGGATGGAACGACAGAGCAAACTGCCCTCCCAAAAAGGAGAGCAGTTTGCAAAAAACAGTCAGGCACGCCGCAAATGGATCTGCCATGACTCATATTCAACGGTTGGACGCGGTATAGGCAGTCCGGCTGTCATCAGGGCGCCGCCCGGGTACAAGCTGCCGCTGCTTTCGTCCTGGTACAGGGCCGCCTGTTCCAGGCCCTTCAATTTTACGTAGAGGTCAGGCGGGTTGCCGTGGCATTCCAGGGAAACCAGATTGACCAAAACCTCGCTTCTGTCCTGAGCTACAAACTCCCAGGCGGCCACGGCCCTCTGGCAGTCCGGCCGGGATGGTCCGCTCAGCCGGTAGTAGTCGCCGTCGTGAATCAGAGGCCAGAACTTGTGGAAGTCCGCGATCTGCCGCCGGACGCAGGCCGTTTCCTCCTCCGTGATTTTGGATAGATCCAGCTCATAGCCGAAGCTTCCGGCCATAGCTGCCACGCCACGGGTTTTCATGGGGGTGATGCGGCCGGTCTGGTGGTTGGGCACCGCGGAGACGTGGGAACCCACGGCGCTCACAGGGTAGCCGAAGGAGGTACCGTACTGGATGAACAGGCGATCCACTGCGTCCGTATTGTCGCTGCACCAGATCTGGGGCGCATAGTAAAGCATACCGGCGTCAAACCGCCCGCCTCCGCCGGAACAGCCCTCGATCAGTAAATCCGGATAGCGGCGGTTGAGCCTCTCCAGAAATCCATATAACCCCAGTACATACCGGTGCAGAATCGCACCGCAGCCGTATCCGTCCCCTGCGGCGGACCAGACGTCGCAGATGCTCCGGTTCATATCCCATTTCAGGTATTCGATGTTGGCGCTGTCCAGAACCCGGCACAGCTGGCCGTAGATATGGTCAACAACCTCGGGCCGTGAGAAGTCCAAGACCAGCTGATGTCGGCTGCGCACCGGCTTGCGGCCGGGAAGCGCGAAGGCCCAGTCCGGGTGAGCGCGGTAGAGATCGCTGTCCTCGGAAACCATTTCCGGTTCCGTCCAGATGCCAAATTTCATGCCAAGGCCGTTGATGGTCTCTACAAGATTGCTTAAGGGGCCGCCCAGCTTTTCCTCGTTGACCTGCCAGTCGCCCAAGCCCTTAGAGTCATTGTCCCGCTTGCCGAACCAGCCGTCGTCCAACACCAGCATCTCCACCCCGAGGCCCGAGGCCCGGCGTGCAATTTCCAGGATTTTGTCTCCGGTGAAATCGAAATACGTTGCCTCCCAGTTGTTGATGAGCACAGGGCGGGGAATGTCCCGGTATTTGCCCCGGCACACATGGCGACGCAGGGTCCGGTGATAATTGTGGGACAGGGCGGCCAGTCCCCGGCCGGAGTAGGAGAGAATCACTTCCGGGGCTGTAAAGCATTCCCCGGGAGCCAGGGGCCAGGAGAACTGTCCGCCGGATAAGCCGATAGTGAGGCGGGTCTGGTCGTACTGGTCCCGCTCCGCCGTGCAGGTGAAATTGCCGCTGTATACAAAAGACATACCGTAGCAATCCCCGTGATCCTCGTTTGCGCCGCGCTCCGAGGCAATCACGAAGGGATTGTACTGATGGCTGGAGGTCCCACGGCGGCTGCCGATGACCATGGCTCCGTGGAGGATGGGGGAGCGCTGGTAATTGCGCTCCATGGCGTGGCGGCCGTAAAACTGGATCAGGTCATACTCTCCGCCCACGAAATCCAGGCATGCGCTCTGTACGGCTTCCAGGAAAATGTTACCGGTTCCGGTGTTTTTGACCACAGCGCTGCGGGTGATCACGTCCAACTCCGGGAAAACCCCGTACAGCAGCGTGACGGACAGGCCGCCGCAGATATCCTCCAGTTCGATCTCCAGGGTCTGCGAGGTACACTGTTCTGCGGTATCATACACCGCGGGAAGCCCCGGCAGATCATATTTCCCGGAACGGATGGAGTGGCTTTTGTAGCGCAAATCACAGCCGCAGGAGCCGTCCGGGCGTTTTACGGTCAGGCAGGTGGAACGGTAGTCCCCTGTGCCCCAAACGGGAAATTCCTGGGGGAGGGCGTCCAGGGAATAGGTGCGGTCTGTGCCTGCGTCGTAGGGATTTCCCGAGAAACCGCGGTCATAAAAGGTCAGGAGATAATCCGCCGGGCCGTTTATGGGCGCGCCGTAGTAGAGGTGTAGCAGGCATCCGTGGCGGTCGGCCTGCATCTGGTAGGTGGAGCCGTTTGTTTCCAGGGAGAAGATTCCCGTTGTTACGTCAAATTGGATAGCCATATGTGGTAAGTCCTCCATTGCGATATTGTGGCATGGGACGGCCCGGTTTATTTTCCGCCCGTCATGGCGATGCCCTCGATAAACTGTTTCTGGAACAAGATGTAAAGCACAACCATGGGGATCATGGCCAGCAGGGAACCGGCCATCAGTACCGGATAGTTGGTGGTGAACTGGCCCCGCAGGGTGGACAGTCCGGCTGAAAGCGTCATTTTATTCAGGTCCGTATTGGCGATCAGCGGCCACATCAGATCCGCGTAAGCGAATACGGCGGTGAAAATGGTCAGGGCAGCCATAGAAGCTTTGGTGAGGGGAAGCATGACCTTAGTGAAGGTCTGCCACTGGGTGCAGCCGTCCAGATAAGCGGCCTCGCCCAACTCGTCGGGGATACCCATGTAGGCCTGGCGCAGGAAGAAGGTACCGAAGGCGCTGACCAGACCGGGGAACACCAGGGCAAACATGGAGTTGGTCAGCCCCATTTTCGCCAGCATCTGGTACTGTGGAATGATAAAAATCTGCGAGGGCAGCATCATCTGAACCAAAACCAGGGAGAACAGCAGGTTTTTACCCTTAAAGTGCAGTTTGGCAAAGGCAAACCCAGCGGCGGAGGAAAAGGCCACCGCACAGATTACGCGAAAGAGGATCAACAGGGTGGTGTTGACGTACAGGTGAAGGAAGGGCAGGCTGGTCAGCGCCCGGCGGTAATTGTCGGTCAGCCACTGTCTGGGCAGAATGGTGGGCGGGATCTGCACGCTTTCACCGGCGGATTTAAAGCTGGTCAGTAGCATCCAGACGAAGGGGAAGATCATCAGCACTGCCCCCAGGACCAGAGCGGCATACATTAGGATTTTTCCGGTATTGCGGTTGGCGTTTAACGACTGATTCATGGTATGACCTCCTTAGACTTCGTAGTTAACCCACTTTTTCTGCCCCCAGAACTGCAGGGCGGTGACGATTCCGATCAGCAGCACGGTCCATACCACAATGGCCGAGGCGTAGCCGCGGTTACCCGCCACAAAGGACTCGCGGTAGAACAGGTACATGAGGGACTGCGCATTTGTCAGGGCCGGGTTTGTCTGGTCCACCATCATATAGATCAGATCGTAGACCTTCAGGGAGGCCATCAGACGCATGATCAGCACTACAAAGAGGGTGGGGCTCACCATGGGCAGCGTGATCCGGAAGAACTGCTGAATCTTGGTGGCGCCGTCCAGGCTGGCGGCCTCGTAGTAGCTTTTGGAAATATTCTGGATGCCGGATAGTAGCAGAATCGCGTCGTATCCGATGGCGCTCCAGATGGCCACCACCGCGCAGGCAGGGAGCACCAGGGAGGGATTGGTCAGCCAGTTGACCTTGGTTCCGATCATCTGATTGATGATGCCGTACTCGGCGTTGAAAATCCATTTCCATACCATGGCGATGGCCGCCGGAGCCACCACCATGGGAAGAAAGTAGATGGCCCGGAAAGCGGTCTTGCCCTTTAGCTTGGCGTTTAGTAGAACCGCAGTGATCAGGGACAGAAATAGCCCTGCTGGAACGGTCAGAATGCAGAAATAGATGGAGTTCCAGGTGGCTTTCCAGAATTCCCGGCTTTCAAACATGCGGACATAGTTCTGGGGGCCGGTGATCTCATAGATCCCAAAGGGATGGGTGGCGGAGAAACTTAATATCAGTGTCTGGATAAACGGGTATACGTTGAGTACGATGAGCCCGATAATGGTGGGGGCTATCAGAATATAACCCCATTTGGATTCGTCTGTTAAAGTTCGCTTTTTTCCCATGATCTTCCCCTCCTTCAATATTACGGCGCCTCGGCGGTGTCCACCAGCGTCTGCATCTCGGCCAGCCCCTGATCCAGGGTCAGCTCGCCGCTGTAGATTTTCAGCAGCAGGTCGTTAATCTGTGTTTTCCAGTTGGGGCGGGACGCATTGTTTACGCTCTGAACGCCGTATGGAAGCATGTCGATACATTTTTGTACATCCAGCTTGTATTCGAACTGGTCGAAGGAGCTGATCCAGGTGTCCTCCAGGCCGATGTAGGCTGGAATGGCCGCTCCGGAAAGGCCCTGAACCCGCTGCCCTTCCTCGGACCCGGCAAAGCGAAGAAAATCCTTTACCGCCTCCAGGTGCCTCCCATCCGCGCCGGTGGCGTAGCAGAGGCCGTTGGAGATCGTGGCGCGTCCGTCCCCGTTTAAGGGGTCCGGGCATTTTGGCAGCACGGCCACGTCCCATTTTCCCATCAGATTCATGTTGTTTTTCATCATAGACATCAGGTTCCAGTTGCCTTCCAGGTACATGGCGCCCTGCTCGGAAATGAAGGCGGTTCCGGGATTGGTCTCGGCAAAGTAGTTTTGGTCCGGGCACCATTCATGGGATTGCAGGCCGATGTAGAATTCCATACCTTTTCTGGTGGCGGGCTGATCGAAACCGGCTCTGGTTTTATCTTCATTCAGGATGTAGCCGCCGGCCTGATAGACGAAGTTCCAATAGCCCAGCTGTTCGTCGGCGTAAGCCATGTAGCCGTATTTTCCGGTCTTATCGTAGATGGTCTGGGAAGCGTCTACCAGATCGTTCCAGGTCCAGGTATTGTCCGGGTAGGATAATCCGGCCGCATCGAATAATTCACGGTTGTATACCAGGCAGACCGAGTCTTTGTCCTTGGGGACTCCGTAAATACGGCCGTCGCTGCCTTTGGCGTTGTCCAGGGAAATGTCGGAGAAATGCTTCCGGTAATACTCCGGGTCCTCGTGATCGTACAAATCGGTCAGGTCCGCCAGCTTGCCGTAGTCTGCATATTTTAAAATCTGGTTGGTGTGCATCCAGAAGATGTCCGGAAGCTGGTTGGACTCCGCCGCCGCATCCAGCTTGGTCCAATATTCATCCCAGCTGGTTACCTGTACTTCAATGGAAACCCCCGGGTGCCTGGCCATGTAGGCGTTGGCAACATCCTGCATGCCGCCCCGCTGGGCGTCGTCCCAGATCTGAAAGGTGAGCTTTAATTTACCACCGCTCTCATGATCGGAGGAGCACCCGCAAAGAAGCGCGGCCGCAGCCAGTGCAAGACCGCACATGGCAGCAATCTTTTTGATAAGTTTCAACATGTTTGCCTCCTTTGACTGCGCAGGACATCCCGCGTAAATAGACTTTTTGCTATTTTTTAAATCTCCGTATCGGTTGTTAAGCCTATCGTATCACAGGGATGTGGAGCGGTAAATGGATGGAAAACAGCAATTATATACCAAAATGCTTGATTTCTGCCGAAGGATTGATGTCAGGCGGCATTTGGGTATATAATAGAAAAAAGGGAGGAATGGACATGATGGATGCGAAGGAAAAAAACTGGCTGTTTTCAATCTTTCCCAACGAGGGATTTGTGGATCTGGGACTCTACCAGTACGGGTGGGAGCAGTGCGAGCCCCTGCACTCCTACGGCCCTCATGCCCGAAACCATTATCTGTTCCACTATGTGATTTCCGGCACAGGCAGGCTCCAGTCTACGGATTCGAAGGGGGTCACGACGGAATATCAGATCCGCAGCGGGCAGGGATTTTTGATCTATCCCAAGCAGGTCAACACCTATTTTGCGGACCGGGATCACCCATGGGAGTATGTGTGGCTGGAGTTCGACGGCCTGCGGGCAAAGGAGGCGCTGGAGCTGGCCGGACTGACTATGGACCAGCCCATCTACCGGTCAGGCGCCAGGGATTTGAGCGCGGATCTGATGAATGAGATGCTCTACATCGCCAGGCATTCCGACCAGTCGCCGCTGCACCTGATCGGCCATCTATACTTGTTTATGGATTATCTGACCAGATCCTCGGCCAGCCGCAGAATGATGCAGAGCGGCAAGATCCGGGATTTCTATATCCGGGAGGCGATCTCCTTTGTGGAACAGAATTTCCAGAACAACATCACCGTGGAGGACATCGCCGGCTTTTGCAATCTGAACCGCAGCTATTTTGGCAAGATTTTCCGGGACGCCATGGGTAAGAGTCCCCAGGAGTTTCTGATCAGCTACCGGATGACCAAGGCGGCGGAGCTTTTGAAGCTGACGGACCTGACCATCGGGGATATCAGCAATGCGGTGGGATATCCCAGCCAGCTGCATTTTTCCAGGGCCTTTAAAAATGTATACCAGGTCTCCCCGCGGCAATGGCGGACAGAGCACAAACTGTCCAAATGAGAGGAACTGCGGATTTTAGGCCATTATACCGTAAATTTCACGGTAAATAAACGAAATTAAGCGATTAATTCTGTTTACATATTTATTGACTTTAACAAGTTAACTTGTTATAATTTTTCCTAACGTGTGTGACGGATTGAAGAGTAGGCACGGAAGATACTGCATAACATATTACAAGGAGGGCTAGAGGATGTCTTATGTTGATGAGATTTACGAGAGAGTAGTGGCGCAGAATCCGGGTGAGCCGGAGTTCCACCAGGCCGTTAAGGAGGTTTTGGATTCCTTAAAGCTGGTGATTGACGCAAATGAGGACAAATACCGCAAGGCCGGAGTTCTGGAGCGCTTTGTGGAGCCGGAGCGGGTGATTTCCTTCCGCGTGCCGTGGGTGGACGACAATGGGAACGTGCAGGTGAACAAGGGATACCGCGTTCAGTTCAACAGCGCCATCGGACCCTACAAGGGCGGACTGCGTTTCCATCCCAGCGTCAACCAGGGCATCCTGAAATTCCTCGGTTTTGAGCAGACCCTGAAGAATTCCCTCACCGGCCTTCCCATGGGCGGCGGCAAGGGCGGTTCCAACTTCGATCCCAAGGGCAAATCCGACCGAGAGGTGATGGCCTTCTGCCAGAGCTTTATGACCGAGCTGTACCGCCACATCGGCAAGGACACGGATATCCCGGCCGGCGACATCGGCGTGGGCGGCAGAGAGGTGGGCTACCTGTACGGGCAGTACAAGAGAATCACCGGACTGTATGAGGGAGTGCTGACCGGCAAGGGCCTGACCTTCGGCGGCTCCCTGGCCAGAACCCAGGCTACGGGTTACGGCCTGATCTACATCTTAAATGAGATGTTAAAGCACAACGGCAAAGAGCTGGCAGGCAAGACCGTGCTGGTTTCCGGTTCCGGAAACGTGGCCATCTACGCTACCGAGAAGGCTCAGCAGCTGGGTGCCAAGGTGGTGGCCATGAGCGACTCCAACGGCTACATCTACGATAAGGACGGCATCAAGCTGGATGTGGTGAAGGAGATCAAGGAAGTGAAGAGAGGCCGCATTAAGGAGTATGTGGACGCAGTTCCCACCGCGGTTTACACCGAGGGCAAGGGAATCTGGACCATCCCCTGCGACATCGCTCTTCCCTGCGCGACCCAGAACGAGTTAAACGGCGAGGACGCCAAGACCCTGCTGGCAAACGGCTGCTTCGCCGTGGCCGAGGGCGCAAACATGCCTTCTACCCTGGAAGCCACCGAGCTGTTTGTGGAGAAGAAGATCCTGTTCATGCCCGGCAAGGCTGCCAACGCAGGCGGCGTAGCCACCTCCGGCCTGGAGCAGAGCCAGAACTCCCTGAGAATGTCCTGGAGCTTTGAGGAAGTGGATGAGAAGCTGCACGGCATCATGGTCAACATCTTCGCCAAGGCGGCCGACGCGGCCGAGCGCTACGGCGTGCCGGGCAACTACGTTGCAGGCGCCAACATCGCGGGCTTTGAGAAGGTTGTGGAAGCGATGATGGCACAGGGAATTGTGTAAATTGAGCGAAACAATTTAGAATCGTAGAATCAATCAGGAAACTGCCTGGGGAGCGTTACTGCTCGGCCGGGCGGTTTCTTTTTTATCTGGACGATGCTTCGGATACAGCCCGCGGGCCGCGATTCAAGGAAATTTAAGAAACAGAACAGGATTTGTAAGATGAATGTGGGGTAAGAATGCATTAAACTGTAGGTAGGACACTGAGGAACAAAACCGTCCGGCGAAATATTTGACCGGAAAGAAGGAGGAAACTATGAGAAAATTGCGAAACATATTGCTGCTGGCCGCTGCGATCTCCCTGTTTACAGGGTTCAGCGCTTACGCGGAAAACTACTGGTGGGTGAACGCGTTGGGGGAGTGGGGCTACCGTGCAAACGACGGCAATCTGCGGGACGGCTGGTACTGGATTGACGGAAACCGGGACGGTTCGGCGGAGTGCTATTATTTCCAGTTATACAGCCTTCTGACCGATACCGTGACGCCCGACGGCTATCAGGTGAACGGTCAGGGCGCGTGGACGGTGGACGGAGTGGTCCAGACCCGCCGGACCGGCGACACGGCGGGGGCGTATAGTTCCAGCTACGCCTATGATTTCGGCAAGGCGAACCCGGACACACCCGGGGGCCGGATTCCGCTGGCGGAAAATGGCCGGGCCTTTGACAAGTCCGTAGGAAGAGCGGAGCAGCGGGGCTGGGTGGAGGACCAGGGATGGCGCTATATCCGGGACAACGGGACCTATATCATAGGCGAATGGTCCTGGATCAACCACAAATGCTACTGTTTTGACGGGAACGGCGTGATGTACGCCGATACCGTCACCCCGGACGGTTATCAGGTGAATGATCAGGGGCAGTGGGTTGTGGACGGGGCGGTGCAGACGGATTGGTAGAGACCGGGACTTAGTCCGTTCCCTGCAGCCCCTTCATACCGCGCATCTCCCGCGTCACAAAGACCACCGCCAGCGCCGCGGCCGTCAGATCCGCCACCGGGGCGGAGTACATGACCCCGTCGATGCCCAGGAACATGGGCAGGATGATGATCAGCGGCAGCAGGAACAGAATCTGCCGGGTCAGGGAGATAAAGATACCCTTTTTCGCCTTTCCGATGGAAGTGAAGAAGTTGGCCGTGATGGGCTGGATTCCGTTCAGGAAGGTGAAAAACAGGAAAATGCGGAAATACTGCTCCGCAAAGTGGTAGTATTCCTCGCTGCCGGACCCGAAGATGCGGATGATCTGTCGGGGGAACAGCTGGAAGCAGAGGAAGGAGCAGGTGGAAATGGTGGTGGCGATCACCGCCGCTTTCAAATAAGACTCCCGCACCCGCCTGTATTTTGCAGCCCCGTAGTTGAAGCTGACAATGGGCTGAAGGCCCTGGGACAGCCCGATCACCAGGGAGAAGAAGATCATATTCACCTTGGTAATGATCCCGGCGCAGGCCAGCGGAATTTCGCTGCCGTAGTTGGACTGGGCTCCGTAGTAGCGCAGAATATTGTTCATCACGATCTGCACGATCATCATAGCCAGCTGGTTAAAGCAGGGCGCCATGCCAAGGGAGAGAATAGCCCGGCAGTGTTCCGGGGAGGGGACAAGGGCCTTGAAGGTCAGCTTGACCGTCTTAAAACGGCACAGATAGGCGATCACCATGATGCCGGAGATGATCTGGCCGATGATCGTAGCCAGTGCGGCGCCCGCCATGCCCATGTGGAAGGTGAAGATGAACAGCGGATCCAGAATCGTGTTCAAAACCGCACCCGTCAGCGTGCACAGCATGGAAAAACGCGGGCTTCCGTCCGCGCGGATCAGGTTGGATCCACCGGTGGTGAGAATCAGGAAGGGAAAGCCCAGAGAGGTGATCCCGGTGTAGGTCAGGGAGTAGTCCAATACGTCCGGCGTGGCCCCGAACAGCACCATCATGGGCCGCAGAAACAGCCGCACGGTCAGGCAGAGCAGAACGCCGATGGAGAACAGCAGGAAGATGGCGTTTCCGGCGTAGCGCACCGCCTCGTCCCGTTTTCCGCGCCCCATGGACAGGTTGAAATTGGCAGCGCCGCCGATGCCGCACATCAGGGAGACCGCGGTGCAGGTGATGGTCAGGGGAAATGCCACGTTGGTGGCCGCGTTTCCCAGAATTCCCACGCTTCTGCCGATATAAAACTGGTCCACAATGTTGTAGAGGGCGCTGACCAGCATGGCGATAATACTGGGGACCGCAAAACGCACTAACAGGCGGTTGATCGGCTGGCTGCCGAGAGGATTTTCGCGATTCTGTGAACTGTCTGACATAAAACATACCTCGTCTTTCGCATGATCGAACTGCCGGTTACGGCAGTAAAATAACAGATTCCCCTTTCGGACGGCTGTTCCGGCGGGGAATCTGCTGTTTACAATTAATATCAGTATACTACCGCAAAACAATTTCCGTCAAGAACCGGAAACTGAAAATGATCCTTTGATTTCTTCTGAAATATCAGAAAATTTTTGAAACCCAGGTGACATTTTCTGCCAATGCCTCTATAATAGAATCACAGACAGACGCCCGGGGCTGGATATTTTCCATCAAAGGCCGGCGCGTTTACATTTTAAAAACGGAGGGAACATTATGGCAGAAACTATGATTTCATCATTTGATGGGACAAAGCTGTATCTGAATCGGGAGACCGAGGCCGGAAACCGGGCCATCGCGGTGATTGTCCACGGACTCTGTGAGCATCAGGGGCGTTACGACTACATGGCAAAATGCCTTCATGAGAGCGGAATCGGCACCTACCGTTTTGACCACCGGGGTCACGGCCGTTCCGAAGGCGAGGATACATATTATGGGGATTTCAACGAGATGCTGGACGACGTCAACGTGGTGGTGGATATGGCGATCGCCAATCACCCCGACCTGCCGGTATTTCTCATCGGTCACAGCATGGGCGGCTTCGCGGTTTCCCTGTATGGCGTCAAGTACCCGGACAAACGCCTGCGCGGCATCGTGACCAGCGGCGCTCTGACCCACGACTTCGCCAATCTGATCACAGGCGTTCCGGCGGGACAGGATCCCCACGGCAAGCTGCCCAACGAGCTGGGCGGCGGCGTCTGCTCCGTTGCTGAGGTGGTGGACTGGTACGGAAAAGACCCCAACAACCGCAAAACCTTTACATTCGGTCTTTGCTACGCCATCGTGGAGGGTTTAAACTGGTTCTCCCCCAAAAAGCAGGATTTTAAATACCCGGTTCTCATGCTGCACGGGGAAAAGGACGGTCTGGTCAGCGTCCGTGACACCTATGAATTTTTCGCGACCGCGTCGTCCGCTGACCGGCAGATGAAGATTTACGGCAATCTCTTCCACGAAATCTTCAACGAATACTGCCGGGATGAGGTCATCGGAAATGTAATCGGCTGGATGATCAACCGAATTTGAGTAACAAGACAAAAGGCAGAGCCGGAATTTTTTTGGCCCTGCCTTATTTAGATGCAATAAGCGGCTGGCGCAGCCTGGGGCGATTGCTTGGCTGCAATCATTCACCGGTGCAACCTTCGGTGTATTGCGCCGATCAAAGATTGATTATTTTTTAACAAATTGTTTGTCAAACTCCGCGTTAAAATAATAGAAGTTCTTGGCATCCAGCTGGGATTTGATCTTTTCCAGCGCCTCGCCGAACCGCTGGAAATGCACGACCTCACGCTCGCGCAGGAATTTTAAGGGCTCCAGCACCTCCGGGTTGTCGATCACACGGATCAGGTTGTCATAAGTGGTTCTGGCCTTCTGCTCGGCGGCCAGGTCCTCGTGCAGATCTGTGATGGCGTCGCCCTTGGACTGGAACTCACAGGCGTTAAAGGGAACGCCTGCCGCGGCCGTGGGCCAGAGCGCGGTGGTGTGGTCGATATAATAGGCGTCGAAACCGGCAGTTTTAACCTGCTCAGGAGTCAGATTCTTGGTCAGCTGGTAGATAATGGCGCAGATGATTTCCAAATGGGCCAATTCCTCGGTACCGATATCGGTCAAAAGGCCGCCCACTTCCTTGCAGGGCATGGTGTAGCGCTGGCTGAGATAACGCATGGAAGCGGCCAGCTCTCCGTCGGGGCCGCCGAACTGGCTGATAATCAGGGATGCCGTCTTGGGGCAGGTTTTGGTGATGTTCACCGGGCACTGAAGCCGTTTTTCATAAGTCCACATTATACAATTCCTCCTTCCCAGGGAAGCGGTCCGTCGGACCAGGTAAAATGCTTCTGGCCCGGATATTTGGTAAAGGTCTCGGTCTGGTTGTTGGTGTCAGGGCAGATACAGTCCTGGGTCAGCGGTTCGAATTCCTTGGCGTACTCCTTCAGAAGCTGTTTGCGCTTCTCCATGGCCTGGCTGAAGGACTGAAGGGCGTTCTCGTCCAGCGGATGGGTGTCCAGAAACAGGTTTAAGTCATTGACGACAAAGCTCACCTCGTTGATTTCCTTTAACATCTGCTTGCGGTCAGGCATGCTTCTCACCTCCAGTCACATAAAAGGGCTTGTCCAGACAGGGGAAAATCGTTCCCTGTTTGAGGGCCGTAGCCGCGTCATAAGGCGTTTCCCAGGGCTGCATGGGAACTGTGGCGATGGCCAGGGGCAGAATGTCCTGAGCCATTTCTAAATTTTTACAAAAATCCATTTTCAACACTCCTTTCATCATAAATGTCAGCTTGTGCGGATTAAAGCTTCATGTTTAGTATGAGCCTGAGGATGAAAATTACGTTACGAAAAATTTGTAAGCCCAGCCATTAAAAATAGTTGTAAATTACAACTTACTTAATATAATAAATAGAAATGGTGATTTTGGTTTATTTTATTAAGTTTTTTATTAATATAATTAACAAACAAAAGATATTTGATACCCCATTTACCTTTTTCGCGATTGGTGTTATGCTCACCGTAGATCAAAATAATTCTGGAAGAAAGGGCCAGATAACAGGAGGAGAAAGGAACAATGATAACCAGAGAGGAATCTGATTCAATCGGGACAATGCAGGTCCCGGAAAAAGCGTACTACGGGGTTCAGGCGCTGCGGGCGCGGAACAATTTCCACATCACGGGAAGGCCGCTCCACACGGAGTTTATCCGGAACCTGGTGCGCATCAAAAAAGCGGCGGCCATGACCAATATGGCGGCGCACGTGCTGGATGAGAGTATCGGAGGCGCCATTATTAAGGCCTGCGACGAGATCATTTCCGGGAAGCTGCATCAGGCGTTTATCGTGGACGCCATCCAGGGAGGAGCGGGGACCTCGGCAAATATGAATGCAAATGAAGTGATTGCCAACCGGGCCATTGAAATCCTGGGGGGCAGGAAGGGGGATTACTCCATCGTCCACCCCAACGACCATGTGAACATGGCCCAGTCCACCAACGACGTGATACCCTGCGCAGGCAAGTTGACCATGATGGGGCTGCTGCCGCGGCTGATCGAGGAGCTGGAGCGCCTGCAGAAGGCGTTTAGCGACAAGGCGGTGGAGTTCGACGATGTGGTGAAGATGGGCAGAACCCAGCTGCAGGACGCGGTGCCCATCCGCCTGGGACAATCCTTTGAGGCGTACGCCAATGTGGTGGGACGGGATATCAGCCGCTTAAAGGGGCTTAAAAAGGATCTGAGGGCGTTAAACATCGGCGCCACCGCAGTGGGAACGGCCATCAACGTGAACCCGGTTTACCTGTTCCAGATCATCAAAAATATCAATCTGATCTGCGGCACGGACTGCTATCAGGCGGACGATTTGTTCGACGCAACCCAGAACCTGGACTGCTTTGTGCACGTCTCGGGGGCGCTGAAAACCTGCGCGTCCAGCCTGTCCAAGATCTGCAACGACCTGCGGCTGCTCTCCAGCGGCCCTCACGCCGGACTGGGGGAGATCAACCTGCCGCCCAAGCAGAACGGCTCCTCCATCATGCCGGGCAAGATCAACCCGGTGATTCCCGAGGTGGTCTCCCAGGTGGCGTTCAACGTTATCGGCAACGACGTGACCGTGACCATGGCAGCGGAGGCCGGGCAGCTGGAGTTAAACGCCTTTGAGCCGGTGATCTTCTACAAGATTTTTGAGTCCATCGACACTCTGGGGGGCGCGGTGACTACCCTGATTGACAACTGCGTTCTGGGAATCACCGCCAACCGCGAGCGCTGCCGCAGGCTGGTAGAGTCCAGCTCCGCGCTGGCTACGGCCTTATGTCCCAGTCTGGGTTACAAGCTCTCGGCCGAGATCGCGAAAAAGGCTTTGAGCACCGGGACTCCGGTGCGGCAGATCGTGCTGGAGGAGGGGCTGATGACCCAGGAACAGCTGGACCGCTGTCTGAACTTAAAGGATATGACCCAGCCGGGCCATCTGGTGGAGTACCGGAAGATCGGCGCTGGGAAAAAAGAGAAAACAGAATAACGACTATAAAACAAAAACCAGGCGAGGGGGATACAAGCCTGGTTTTTGTTTCTACAATATGGGGGGGATTTATATTAAACTATAAGGGAGGTCAGATGAACGGCGATTCATCTGTATCTCGTTTACGAAGGTCATTATACGCCAAAAACATTGCAAATTCCATTGTTGGAAGCAATCTAAATATTGCAAATCGCCCAAAGCGTGGTACAATGGACACAGAATCAATCATGAGAGGAAGAATGTGGAAATGTACCAGGAAACCAGCCTGAAAACGGACCGGATGATCTACGCCAACACCCGCAGCGACGAGGCGGACATGGATTACCGGATGCACTGTCACAACAGCTACGAAATCTACTACATTATCACCGGCAACGTGGAGTATCTGCTGGAGGGACGGGACTGCCGGCCCAGACCAGGGACCCTGATTATCATTGCCCCGGACTGCTTTCACGGGCTTAAGGTGCTGGACGGACAGGTGTACCACCGCATCCGCCTGCACTTTACGATGGAGGTTCTGGACGAGAGGGAGCGCGTGCTCCTTGAACCCTTCCGGGGCGGCTGGCGGCGTTTTGACGAGCAGTTTGGGCTGGAGTGGTATTTCCGGGCGGTGGAGCAGTGCCGGGAATACGGGAAAGAGTTGCAAGATATTGCAATTCGCGCAAGCATCACCGCACTTTTAGCCAGAATATTTGCAATATCCGAGAAGGAGCCGGCACGGCAGAACCAGGCGCGGAATCAGGCCCAGGACATCATTCGCTATATCAACGGCCATCTGGCGGAGCCGTTGACGCTGGAGGGGCTGGCCCGGGATTTTTTTGTCAGTAAAAATCATCTGACCGCCATATTCAAACGCGCCACCGGAACCACGGTAGCCAGCTATATCCTATATAAACGTATGGCGGCGGCCAGAAAGGAGCTGTCTCAGGGCACGCCGGCCGCCGAGGCCGCGGCCCGGGCGGGATTTGGGGATTACTCCAGCTTTTTCAGGGCTTACAAAAAGATGTTCGGCTATCCACCCTCGGACAAGCGGGCCTTAAAACTGCCGGATATGGATCAGAGCGGGGCGTTTTAAGGCGGATTGGTCCGTGGATAAAAATGGTAATTTTTTCTTGACAGGGCTAAACCTCCGTGCTATTATCAATTAAACCTATAGACATACTAGGAATTATGGAGGAATTGATATGGGAGAGAAAATCAGGAGAAGCCAGAGAAATTTCCACTTTGAAACCATCCAATTACACGCGGGCCAGGAGCGGCCGGATCCGGCCACCGGGGCCAGGGCTGTGCCGATCTACCAGACCTCGTCCTTCGTGTTTGACAACTGCGCCCACGCGGAGGCCAGGTTCAACCTGTCGGACGCGGGCAATATTTACGGCAGGCTTACCAACCCGACCCAGGACGTGTTTGAGCAGCGGATGGCGGCTCTGGAAGGCGGCGTGGCCGCCCTGGCCACCGCGTCCGGCGCAGCGGCTCTGGCCTATACCTTCGAGAACCTGACCAGGGCCGGCGATCACCTGGTGGCGGCTCAGAATATTTACGGAGGCACCTACAATTTTCTGGCCCATACCCTGGCGGAGTACGGGGTCACCACCACATTTGTGGATCCGTCGGATTTAAAGGCGGTGGAACAGGCCATCCGGGAGAACACCAAGGGCGTGTTTATCGAGACTCTGGGCAATCCGAATTCCGACGTATCCGATATCCGCGCCATCGCGGATATCGCCCATCGCAGCGGGATTCCCCTGGTGATCGACAATACCTTTGGAACGCCTTACCTGATCCGTCCCATTGAACACGGCGCGGATATTGTGGTGCACTCGGCCACCAAGTTCATCGGCGGACACGGCACCACCCTGGGCGGCGTTATCGTGGACGGCGGGCGCTTCGACTGGGCGGCGTCCGGAAAATTTCCCGGGCTCACGGAACCCAACGCCAGCTACCACGGAATCCGCTTTGCCCAGGACGTGGGGCCCGCGGCCTTTGTCACCAGAATCCGGGCGATTCTGCTGCGGGATATGGGCGCTGCGCTGTCTCCGATGAGCGCGTTTCTTCTGCTTCAGGGGCTGGAGACCCTGTCCCTGCGCGTGGAACGCCATGTGGAGAACGCCCTGAAGGTGGTGGAATATCTGAACGGCCACCCGGCGGTGGAGGCGGTGCATCACCCGGCAGTGAGCGCCGACCCGGTTCAGCAGAGGCTTTACCGGGAGTATTTTCCGGAGGGCGGCGGTTCCATCTTCACCTTTGAGATCAAGGGCGGCGGGAAGGCGGCCAGGACCTTTATTGACAATCTGGAATTGTTTTCCCTGCTGGCAAACGTGGCGGATGTGAAATCTCTGGTGATCCATCCCGCCTCCACCACCCACTCCCAGCTGAGCCGCGGGGAGCTGGCGGCCCAGGGGATCCGTCCGGGCACCATCCGCCTGTCCGTAGGCACGGAACACATCGAGGACATCCTTCAGGATTTGGAGGAAGCGTTCAGGGCTGCCGGGACGGAGGTTTAAACGACAGCCGCGATTCCGGGGGATTCCACAATAACATTCTACATAATCAAACGAAAATCCCGTTGCTGGTTAAAGCGATCCTGTGCTATACTGAACATAAGTGACAGTTGTGATTAAATGTGAAGGACTGGGAGTATGGAACACGAGGAGAAAACAGGCTGTTTTATGTTTGGCGACCGGAAATGGTCGGAGTATGTTTTAGATACCTCGTCCACGGGTCTGTGGAGTATGACGACGGACCGCGAGATGCGGGAAACCAGAATGTATGTGGACCGGACAATGGCGAAGCTTCTGGGACTTCCGGGGAATTTGACGCCGGAGGATTGTTTTGAATTTTGGTACAAGCGGATCAACAGGGGAAATTATTCCTATGTGAATGAAGCCCTGGGTAAGATGTTTACCACTGAAAAGCTCTGCGAGGTACAGTACACCTGGAATCACCCGGAATGGGGCGATATTCCGGTGCGGTGCGCCGGAAAGGTCCGGGAGATGGAGAACGGCCAGTTCCTCGTCTCAGGATACCACCAGAACATGGCCAATCTGGACCAGATGAAGCGGTGGTCCTTAAACATGGGCTGGCAGGAGATTTTTGAGTACAATGTGACCAGCCGCACGGCTCTGGTGTACACGGACCGCATGTTGACCTACGGGGGCCAGCGGCAGATTCGCAATTTCCCCCAGAGCTGGGTGGAGGACGGGATCGTGCACCCGGATTTCCAGGACGCGTTTCTTCAGACCTTCGAGGCGGTTAAGAAGGGGGAGGAGCAGAGCTTCTGCGAGCTGCGCCTGAAGAATCAGGAGCGGGAGTACAGCTGGTTCCGCATGGAGCTGGAGGTGACCGGAAGCGAGGAGGGAAGCCCGGAGATCATCCTGGGCCGGTTGGACGACATCTCCAAGCAGAAAGCCATGGAGACCGCCTATATCCGGGAGAGCCGCCTCAACCGGGCGCTTTTGGGCAACGCGTCGGCGTACGCGGAGGCGGACATCACGGCGGGGACTGTGGAGCGGATGGGCGGAAACTGGATGTTCTATGAGAAGGCTTTCGAGACCAAGAGCTACGAGCAGATGATCCTGGAGGGATCCCGGCGAAGGGTCTATGGCAAGGACCGCAGAAAATATATTGAATATATGGACCGGAAGAGCCTTCTGGCCGCGTTCCGCCGGGGCAGTGAGAAATTGGAATGCGAGTACCGGAGGCTGACGGACCAGAACCAGGTGTGCTGGGTACGGCACACCATTTATCTTTACCGGGACCCGATAAACGGGGATGTGATGGCCTTAAACTGCCTGGTGAGCATCGACAAGGAAAAGCGGATGGAGGAGGCCATTCAGGGTCAGCGGAGCGCGGCCTGGGACAGCACGGACGTGGAGAGCGCCTTTGACCGCTTCCTGTCCCAGGTATCCGATATGGCCTACCTGGTGGACCCCGCCACCCACGAGCTGGTCTGCGGCAACCTGGCGTTTTACCGGAGGCTGGGAAAGACGGGCCGGGAGTGCGCCGGGCGCAAGTGCTATGAGCTGCTGTATGACCGCTCCCTGCCCTGCGTGTTCTGCCCCAATCTGAAGAAAAAACAGGTGAACATGGGCATCTGGGAAAATTACAACTCCTATCTCAACCAGCGTTTCCTCATGAAAAACCGGCTGGTGGAGTGGGAGGGACGCACGCTGCTGCTGGCCTTTGCCATCGATATCTCCGGGATTAAGGAGGAGATACAGGGCGACCAGTTACAGGAAGAGAAGTCCCAGCTGATCGGGGAGGCCAACAGCCGGATCATCAGCTGCCTCTATTCCATGGCGGAGGCCCGGAACGCGCAGGCGGCGCTGGGCTGCGCGGCGGATGTGCTCACGACTCATTACCGGCCGTCCCACCTGCGGTTTGTGCTTCCGCGGGAGAACGGCTTCGGTTACGCCTGTGTGAGCGGCTGGGACGGCAGAGGAGAGCTGGGACGCCCCATGGAACAGCATCTGGAGGAATGGCTGAGCCGTATGCAGCCGTCGGCCTGCAGGGAGGTGGACGGAGCCCAGGAGATTCTTCCTGAGTCCTTTGAGCTTTATCAGGATATGGAGAGCCAGCGGATCGGGGGCATGGCGGTGGTACCAATGGAGATCGCGGACCGGGAGCTGGGGTATCTGGTGATGCTGGACCGGGAGAAGCAGCAGCCCCTGCAGATGGCGGAGACGCTTTCTTACTTTGTGGGCCGGGAGATCCGGCATCGGAAAGATGCCAGACAGCTGGAGCACAGCATTTACCACGATTCTCTGACCGGACTGCTCAACCGCAGCAGCTATGACCGCTACCGGAGGGATTACAGCCGGGATGACAGTTCCTCCATCGGGGTGATCTGCGCGGACATCAACGATCTGCGGGCGGTAAATGAAGCCCAGGGCACCAAAGCGGGGGACGAACTGATCTGCCGCCTGGCGAACCTGCTGAAACAGCATTTCCCCAGGAACCAGGTGTTCCGCTTAAACAGCAATGAGTTTGACATTATACTGGAGAGCCTGACGGAACCGGAGTTTGAGGAGAAGCTTGAACAGATGAAGGCAACGCTTTCCCTCACCGCCGGGCTGTCGGTTTCTCTGGGGAGCGTGTGGGACGACCAGGAGCGGAATCTGGACGACGTGCAGAAGCAGGCGGTGGAACTTATGCGCCTGGAAAAACAGCGCTACTATGAGAATCAGCCCAGGACCAGGAAACTGGGGCGGACGGAATCGCTGCGCCAGCTGCTTCAGGCCATTGAGCGGAGGTCCTTCCGGGTGTTTTTGCAGCCCAAGGTATTCTTAAACAGCGGCAGTCTGGCGGGAGCTGAGGCGCTGATCCGCTATTACGACGAGGAAAAGGGGGTTATTTCCCCGGCCGCGTTTGTGGGAAATCTGGAGCGGGAGAATCTGATCAGCCACATCGACCTGTTTGTGCTGGAGGAAGTGTGCCGGATGATGGAGCGCTGGAATAAATCCGGACATGCGCTGACCATTTCCTTCAACTTTTCCCGGATCACCCTGCTCTCCAACGACATCGTGCGCAGCGTGGAGTCCATTGTGAAGAAATACCAGGTGGACAGAAGCCGCCTGGAGATCGAAGTGACGGAGAGTATCGGCGAGCTGGGCAAGGACACGATCTGTAAGGTGCTGCGCCGTTTTGGGGACCTGGGATACCGGATATCGCTGGACGACTTCGGCACCAGGTACAGCAACCTGGCGGTATTGTCAGATATCCGGTTTGATGTGTTAAAGCTGGATAAAAGCCTGGTGAGCAAGAGCTGCGACGACCGGGTCAGCCGCCAGGTGGTGCGCCATGTGATTTCCATGTGCAATGACCTGCACATCCGGACTGTGGCCGAGGGCGTGGAAGAGGAGGACCAGGAGCGCATCCTGCGGGAGGCGAACTGCGAGATCGGTCAGGGATACCGGTACGGAAAGCCCATGGCAGAGGATGAGTTTGAACGGTTATGGATCAAATAAGACATGAGGGGGGCGGCTTAGTACTAGGCCGCCCTCTTTGCGTGCAAAAAATTATAGATTGTTAATTGGGGGGGGGGGGGTATTATGAGGTGGCAATCCGGGATTTTTAAGGAGCTCTCATGGTTGTACACCTCGTTGAATACATGGATAAAGCATCGCGCGGCTTCGGACAGAGGGACGTATTTGGAGTAGTAGACCCCCCTGCTGCGGGTGAAAATAGGATTTTCAATGGAGAAATAGGCCATGGGCTTGACCAGGGGGATTCTAAGGGGGGTCCGTACCGGGGTGAAGACCATACCCATACCCGCGGAGGCCAGCCGCATGGCGGTCTCGTGCTTTTGAGTCTCCATGACGATGTTCGGGTTTAAGTTATATTTGTGGAACATGTCCCGGGCGATGGCGCCCATACCCTGTTCCGGGATCAATACGATAAAGTCACAGTTTCGCACAAGTTCCGGTTTGATGTAATAGGGGGTCAGCGGGGAGTTGTTGGACAGGTCCATGCTGCTTGCCAGGGGATGATCCGCGGGCATTGCAAGAAGAATCGGCTCGCTGTAAATGAGGTCGTAGGTAAATTCCATGGCGGACATGCTGTAGGCGGAATATACGATATCGACCTTCCCGGATTCCAGCTCGTCAAACAGCAGCCGGTTGTGCCCCTCCCGGATCTGCACTTCGATCTCCGGGTAACGGAACCGGAACTCCGGGAGCACATAAGGGATGGTGTTGCTGCAGAATTCCGTGTTCATACCCACCGTCACCTTGCCGCGGACGTCCGTTGAAATCTGGTTTAAGTCATATTGCAGGCTGCGTTCGATCTCCAGGATCAGCGCAGCTTTTTCGACGAATTTTTTCCCCGCCGGGGTCAGGGAAATGGGGATGACGGCCCGGTCAAAGAGCTGGGTGCCCAGGTCCTCCTCCAGCCGTTTTAAGTATTTAGTCAGGGCCGGCTGGGTGATACACAGTTCCCTGGCGGCCTTGGAAATACTGTGATGCTTTGCGATGGCGAACACATATTCATATGCGGTAGTCTGCATAAAGACTCCTTCCCTCATGACAAAATGTTATGGGCATTATGCATGATCTGTCATTAGACAAATAAGTTTTCCTCTATTATACTAAAAAAAAGTAATTTTGCAAAAAAATGTCGAAATTTTTACATAAAATTACTATATTTTACTGAAATGAAGTAAATGTATAGGATGTATGACTTTTTTTGGGAGTATTAGCAGAAAAAAACTGTTGCACGACAGTTTATTATTAAGAAAAAGAGAGGAAAAGAGCTATGAAAAAGAGAACACAAAAACTCCTGGCTATGTTCCTGGCAGTCGCGATGGCAATTTCCATGACCGCCTGCGGAGGTTCAGGCGCTCCCGCTTCATCAGGGGGCGGAGAGGGAAATACTGCGGCGGCGGGAGACAGCGGGGCAGCGGCAGGCGAGGAAAAACTCAGCAGCCGCGACACCCTGAATATGGCCAGCAAGTCCGAGCCCACATCCCTGGACCCGGCTCAGACGAAAGACCTTGTAACCTGGATGTTTATGTACAACGTTTCCGATCCCCTGCTTTATTTCAACTGGGAGACTCAGGAATACGAGCCGGCGATCGCCACAGAGTGGTCTGAGAGCGAGGACGGACTGGTGTACGACTTCACCATCCGCGAGGGCGTGAAATTCCACAACGGCGACATCATGACCGTTGACGATGTGGTTTATTCCCTGAACAGGGCTATCGCCTCCTCCTTTACGGCGCAGACCAACGCCTGCATCGACCGTTTTGAGAAGGTGGACGACACCCACATTAAGGCGTATCTGAAGTATGCCTATGCGCCGTTCCTGGAGATCATGACCAACCCCGCTTACGCCATCGTCAGCCAGAAGGCTGTGGAAGAGTGCGAGGCTGCCGGGCGCGACTTTGGCCGTGAGCCTGTGGGCGTTGGCGCTTACAAGCTGACCAAGTGGCAGAGCGGAAACCGTCTGGAGTTCGAGCGCCACGACGATTACTACCGCGGAACTCCCAAGATGAAATACATCAACTGGACCATTATTACCGACGCTTCCGCCGGAGCCATGGCTCTGGAGGCCGGTGAGATCGATTATTACTATGCAGTCAGCAAAGCGGATTTTGCTCACCTGGCGGAACTGCCCAACCTGCACTCTGAGGTTGAAGAGCGCGGATTCGGTCTGTACGACATCACTTTCAACACCACCGACGGTCCCTTCGCGGACATCAATCTGAGAAAAGCGGTGGCCTACGCCATCAACCGCGATGAGATTCTTGCAGGCGGCGCGGAAGGCTACGGCGTTGTGAACAACTGCTGGTGTGCAACCGGCGCGACCGGCTATCTGGATGATTTCGAGTGGTATGAGCAGGATCTGGAGAAGGCGAAAGAGTGCCTGGCTGCTGCCGGTTATCCCAACGGCATCGACGTGGTGTTCACCCAGGACAGCTCCGACACCTATATGGCGCCCGCAGAGGTTATGCAGGCTCAGCTGGCCAAGGTCGGCATCAACGTGACCTTTGAGAAGCTTCAGCGTTCCGTATGGATCGACACCGTTTCCGGAAACCGTCAGTTTGACGCTTCCCTGCGAATGACCAACCACGTGATCAACGACGCGGAGTACATGCTGCGCCGCAGACTGACCACCGATATGCTGGGCGGCGGCAACAACTATGCGGGCTATCAGAACCCGGAATTCGACAAGCTGGTGGACCAGTCCGCAGTTGAGACTGATCCGGCAAAGAGAAACGATATCTTCCGTCAGTGCTATCAGATGATCAAGGACGACGTGCCGGTGATTCCGCTGTACACCCAGACCTCCCCGATCATTATCAACAAGAATGTAAAGGGTTGGACCTTCCATCCCCTTGAGCGCAACGTGTGGGCCGAAGCTTACCTTGTAGAGGAATAAATAATTACGATAACAGTCGACGGCTAGCCGGGCGCACTCCGAGCGCCCGGCTTTTTTAACAGAGAAATCGTGCCAGCGGCCGTCTGTGGCTGTGGAAAGGATGTTTATGCTCAAATATATAGGAAAAAGACTATTGATGATGATCCCCGTAATCATAGGCGTTGTATTCATCATTTTCGCCATCATGGAGCTCACACCGGGCGATCCGGTTATGATGATCCTGGGCGAGGGCGCTCCCATTGAGGCTCAGGAGGCGCTGCGGGAGGAGATGGGGCTCAACGATCCCTTCTTTATCCGCTTTGGACGGTATGTGATGGACGCCGCCCATGGAGACCTTGGGACCAGTTATACCTCCGGCCTGCCGGTTTTTGACGAGATTGTAGCGCGTATGCCCTACACCTTAAGCCTTGCCACCTTCAGCATCTGCGTGGCGGTGATCGTGGGCCTGCCCATCGGCATATTGTCCGCGATCAAGCAGTATTCCCTCACGGACAACCTGACCCTGGCGGTCTCCCTGACCATCACCTCCATGCCCGCGTTCTTCCTGGCCATGCTGCTGATGATGCTCTTCTGTATCAAGCTGGGCTGGCTTCCCATGATGGGACTGTCGTCGCCAAAACACTATATTCTGCCGGTAATCGCCTCGGCGTCCTCCACCACGGCGGCGTTACTGCGTATGACCAGAACCACCATGCTGGAGGTCATCCGCCAGGATTATATCCGCACCGCAAAAGCCAAGGGCGCGGCTCCCAGAACCGTGACCTACGGACACGCCCTGCGCAACGCCCTGCTTCCGGTGGTTACCGTAATCGGCACCAACTTCGGTTTCGCCCTGGGCGGCTCCATCGTGCTGGAGCAGGTGTTCACCATCCCCGGACTGGGCCAGCTGATGATCAACGCCATCCGCCAGAAGGACACGCCCATCGTGATGGGCGCGGTTATGACCACGGCTATTTTCGCCAGCCTGATCAACCTGTTGGTTGACATTGTCTACACATACATCGATCCGAGACTGGCATCCCAGTTTACTTCCGTGAAAAGGAGTGTGAAGAAGGCATGAGTATGGTTACTATGACAGCAGACGGCGGCGTGAAGAGCAAATACAATGCCGCCAGGAAAAAAAGCCAGTGGAAGACGATCTGGCTCCGTTTTAAAAAGAACAAGCTGGCCCTTGCCGGGCTGATCGTATTCGCTCTGATGGCCATCACGGTGCTCAGCGCGGATCTCTGGCTGGACTATGAGAGCGGCGTGCTGACCATGGATATCGCCAACGCCTACCAGGGTCCCAGCGCGGCCCATTTCTTCGGTACCGACCAGTACGGGCGGGATTATTTCACCCGTGTGATTTACGGCGGCCGCATCTCCATGTTCGTGGGCATCGCCACCGTAGCCGTGTCCCTCACTTTCGGAGGGCTGATCGGCGCCACCGCGGCCTATTACGGCGGCCGGGTGGACAATGTGCTCATGCGTCTCATGGATGTGTTGATGGCGATTCCCAGCACATTGCTTGCCATCACCATTATCTCCGCCCTGGGCAGCAGCATGTTTAATATGATCGTGGCTATGGGCGTTTCCCAGATTGCCAGAATGGCCCGTATCGTGCGGTCGGCGGTTATGAGCGTTAAGGGCCAGGAGTACATCGAGGCCTGCCGGGCCTGCGGCACCAGCGACGCCCGGATCATTATGCGGCACATCCTGCCCAACGCCATGGGTCCCGTGCTGGTTCAGGTTACCCAGACCGTGGCCCGTTCCGTGATCACCGTTGCGTCCTTGAGCTTCGTGGGACTGGGCGTTTCCGAGCCTACGCCGGAGTGGGGCAGCATGCTGTCCTTCGCAAAGACCCAGATGAGATACTATCCGTATCTGTCCCTGTTCCCCGGATTTGCCGTGGTGATGTCCGTTATGTCCCTTACTCTGGCGGGCGACGGTCTGAGAGACGCCATGGATCCAAGGCTGAGAAACTGATTACAGGGAAGGGAGCAAAGGTATGTCTGAGAAATTGCTGGAAATTAAGAACTTGCATGTTATGTATAAAACCGACGAGGATGACGTGTACGCCTTAAACGGGATTAACCTGGAGCTGGATAAGGGCGAGACCCTGGGACTGGTGGGGGAGACCGGAGCGGGAAAGACCACCATCGCCCTCAGTATCCTGAAATTACTTCCGGAGCGCACCGGCTTCATCACCCAGGGCGAGATCCTGTTTGAGGGCCAGGACGTGGTCAACATGAAGGAAGAGAAGATGCGCATGCTGCGCGGAAATGATATCTCCATGATTTTCGCCGACCCCATGAGCGCCTTAAACCCCCTGCACACGGTGGGAAGCCAGATCGCCGAGGTGATTCTGCTCCACAATACGGGCATGAGCCACGCCGATGTGGAGAAAAAGGTGGACGAGATGATGGAGCTGGTGGGAATCCCGGCGGAGCGCAAGGTGGAGTACCCACATCAGTTCTCCGGCGGAATGCGCCAGAGAATCGTGATTGCCATGGCGCTGTCCTGTACGCCCCGGCTGCTGCTGGCGGACGAGCCCACCACGGCTCTGGACGTTACCATCCAGGCCCAGGTGCTTAAAATGATGGAGGACTTAAAGGAGCGTTTGAACACCTCCATGATCATGATTACCCACGATCTGGGCGTTGTGGCCCAGATTTGCAACCGGGTGGCCATCATCTACGCGGGCGAGATCGTGGAGTACGGGAAGATTGAGGATATTTATGAGGGGGAGAAGCATCACCCATACACTGTGGGCCTGTTCGGGTCCATCCCGGATATCACCAGCACCGCATCCAGGCTGACGCCCATCGACGGCCTGATGCCGGATCCCACGAAACCCATTCCCGGGTGCCGGTTCGCGGACCGCTGCCCGCACTGCATGGAGATTTGCAACACGAAAGCGCCGGGTATGGCTGACTTTGACGGTCATCAGATCAAGTGTTTCCTCTATTTGCAGGACGAAAAAAACGGCGGGGAGGGAAAATAAATGGATACACCATTGATTCAGACAAAAGACTTAGTGAAATATTTTAATACCAAACGGGGAAATCTTCACGCGGTTGACCATGTGAATATTTCTATCATGAAGGGCGAGACCCTGGGCGTTGTGGGCGAGAGCGGCTGCGGCAAGTCCACTCTGGGAAGGACGATATTGCGCCTATTGGAGCCCACATCCGGGGAGATCCTGTACAACGGCCAGAATATTGTTGATTATTCAACAAAGCAGATGAAGGAGATGCGCAAGAAGATGCAGATTATCTTCCAGGATCCCTTCACCTCCTTGAATCCAAGAATGTCCGTCAGTGAGATCATCGCGGAGCCCATGATCACGACCAGGACTCTGAAGAATAACACCGAGCGGCTGGACCGGGTTTACCAGCTGATGGAGACGGTGGGGCTTGCGGAGCGGTTTATCAACTCCTATCCCCACGAGCTGGACGGCGGCAGAAGACAGCGCATCGGCATCGCCCGCGCCCTTTCCGTGGACCCGGAATTCATCGTCTGCGACGAGCCGGTGTCTGCCCTGGACGTGTCCATTCAGGCGCAGATTCTGAACCTGATGATGGATTTGCAGGATGAGATGGGCCTGACCTACATGTTCGTCACCCATAACTTAAGCGTAATCAAACATATCAGCAACAATATCGCGGTGATGTATCTGGGACAGTGCGTGGAGCACGCGCCCACCGACGAACTGTTCGCCCATCCCCAGCACCCCTATACCAAGGCCCTTTTAAACGCCATTCCCATCGCGTCCTTAAAGGACCGCAAGAAGCTTGAGATCATCAAGGGCGAAGTGACGTCGCCCATTAATCCCAAGCCCGGATGCCGCTTTGCCGACCGGTGCCCCTATGTGACGGATCGCTGCAGGGAAGACGGCCTGAAGCTCAGAGAGGTCGCGCCCAAGCACTATGTCGCCTGCCGCCTGCATGAGTGAGAATCAAACAGACGAACTGAAAGGAGCACATTGTTGGAATGGAGAAGAGAGAGCCATATCCGCTGATTGAAATTACCGCCGAGACGCCCTTTGAGCGCGGGGTCCAGTACGGCAGACAGGCCGTGGACCGCATCGGCATTTGCATTGAATACTATAAAGAGTCGTTTAAGAAGCAGGGTTTTACCTGGGATGAGGCGAAAGCGTACGCCATGGGCTACGTGCCTGTGATCGAGGAGTCCATGCCGGAGATACTGGAGGAGGCCAAAGGGCTGGCTTCCGGTTCGGGGCGGGAACTGGCGGAGATTATGGCGGTCAACTGCCGGTATGAGATCAGCAAGATTTCCAAGCCTGAGGAGTGTACCACCGCGGCGGTTCTGCCGGAGGCGTCCAGGGGCGGGAAGACCTACGCTGTAAAAAACTGGGATTTTTTTGAGCGGACGATCCCCCACATCGTACTGCTGCGCATCCGCACAAAGGAGTATTCCGCCATCGGCTGGACCGAGGCGGGGCAGATGCCCAGGGAGGGGTTCAATTCCTTCGGAGTCGCCATTGTGAACAACGGGATGCAGTCGGTTCACGACCACTACGGGGAGGGACTTCCCGTGACCTTCCTGCGCCGCCGGGTGCTGGCCAGCCGCAGCTTTGAGGAGGCGGCTAAGCTGGTGCGCAGCTACAAGCGCTGCGTTTCCAACAACATCATGCTGGTGGGGTCCAAGGGGCAGGTGCTGGATTTTGAGGTGCAGCCGGAGCGTATGGACCAGGTGTATTCCCAGGGAGGAATCTTAACCCACGCCAACCATTTTGTGGTGGATGCGGACGCAGATGCGTTCCCCGAGCGGCCCAAGGTGCGGGATGCCAGGCTGATGGAGCTGCTTGCCAGACGGCGGGGCGATATCGACGTGCCTTATATCATGGAGTGCATGAAGGACCATGAATACTGGCCAAAGGCTATCTGCAGCCATCCCACTTTTGCGGGGGACAAGCGGACCTATATCCCGGCCGGGATCACGGTGGCCTCCATGATTGTGGATTTTGCGGAAAATACGGCGTATATTTGCTCAGGCCCGCCCTGTGAGGGCGAGTATATCCCCTATAAATTGTAAGGTTCAGAATTGTGAGAATCAGAAAGGAGTTTAGGAATGTTACATTATCCTTTTATTAAGGTGTCCGGCGCGACTTACTATGAGATCGGAAAGGACTACGGCCGCCAGGCGAAGGACCTGATCGCCCACGCCGTCAGCGACTACAAGCAGGTATTTGCGGGCAGCTCCGACCGTTCCTGGGAGGAGATCCAGCAGTTCGCCCTGTCCTTCGTGGACATTACGCGGAGGGTGGCGCCCGAGGTTATGGAGGAAGTGGAGGGCATCGCCGAGGGTTCGGGCTTTTCACTGGCGGACATCATGGTGGTTAACTGCCGATATGAAATTACCAAATTCCCCCAGAAAAATGAGTGCACCACGGCTGCGGTGCTGCCCGAGGCTGCCAAAGACGGCAAGATGTACCTGGTGAAAAACTGGGATTACCGGGTAGGGATCATGGATCACGTGATGATCATCCACATCACCCAGCCGGACGGCACCCGGATCATGGGTCTCACCGAGGCGGGACAGGTGATCCGAGGCGGAATGAACAGCCACGGGCTGGGGTCGGTCAGCAACAATTTGCAGTCCATCTACGACGCCTGGGCGGTGGGATTGCCCACGGTGTTCGCCAGAAGGCAGCTGCTGAAGTACAAGACCTTCGACGAGATCAAGGAGTTCATCCTGAACTTCCCCCGGGCGGTGTCCTGCAATATCATGATCGCAGGGTACAAGGAGAAGAAAGCCGTTGATTTTGAAGTGTATCCCGGCGGAGTGGATATGATCGAGACGGAGAACGGCATCGTGACCCATGCCAACCATTTTATTGTGCAGCCGGAGATTCACGCGCTGCAGCGCTCCCCCAGAGACGCCCGCCTGCGCGAGCTTTTGATGAAGAAACACGGGGAAATCGACGCGGAATATATCAAATGCTGCGTGGCGGACCATGAGAATTATCCTCAGGCGCTCTGCCGTCATCCAGCCGACCCGACATTGCCTCTGGGTATGAGGTCCTGCACGGTTTCCAATGAGATTATGGATTTCGAGGCAGGAGTTATTCACATTTGCGCAGGGCAGCCTTGCAGCGGGGAGTATAGCACTTACGTTCTGTAATGGGACGGGAGCGGTTTAAGGTAAGATAAATTATGATGGGGCTGCAGCGGTTACGGTTCACAGGCATCGGATAGCGTGTTGCCGGGAACAGAGTGGACGGTGACTTGTAAAAAATGCAGCCCTGTCCTTTGTGAGGAAACGATGATATGAGAAAAATACCGTGTACGTATATCCGCGGCGGCACCAGCAGGGCGCTGTTTTTCAAGGAGCAGGATCTGCCGGAGGACAAATCCATCTGGCCGGAGCTGTTTACCAAGGCATTGGGCGTTCGGAAGACGGCGGCGGGGCTCTCCGCCATGGGCGTGGATTTCCCCACCCACAAGGTGGCGGTGATCTCCCCCCATCAGGGGCCGGAGGCAGATGTGGATTACAATTTTTTCCAGGTAGATTCGGAAAATTATTATGTGGACAACCGGGGGAACTGCGGAAACATGTCCTCGGCCGTTGGGCCCTTTGCGATTGACGAGGGTATGGTGGAAGCCAGGGAGCCGGAGACCGTGGTGCGGATTTACAACACCAATACCCGCAGGATAATCACCAGCCGGGTACAGGTGAAGGACGGAAAGAGCTGTACCCAGGGGGATGCCGTGATCTGCGGCGTGCCCGGGAGCGGTTCGCCGGTGTGGCTGTCCTTTGAGCGGCCCGGGGGCGGGCTGACCGGAAAGCTGTTCCCCACGGGGAATAAGATCGATTTGTTCCATATTCCAGGGCACGGGGACCTGCCGGTCACGCTGATCGACTGCGCCAACCCGGTGGTGCTCTTTAAGGCCGCCGACGCAGGGCTGACCGGGACGGAGCTGACCAGCCTGAACACCAGAAAGGATTTTATCGAGCTGGTGGGCCGGGTAAGGGGCATGGCCGCTCAGATGTTCGGACTGGTGGACCGCTGGGAGGATGCGGCCACGAAATCGACATACATGCCCTTTGTGGGAATTGTTTCCCCGCCTCAGAGCTATGAGGATATGGATGGGAATTGGATCAAGGCGGAGGAGATGGATATCTGCTGCCGCTCGTTTATCACCAGGCTGCACAGGGCTTATCCGATTGCGGCATCGATGGCCACGGCCGCGGCTGCACGGATACCGGGGACGGTGGCGTACGAGGTGAGGCGGAAAGAACATGCTTCCCGGCCTGCCAGTGGCAGCAGCGTAGTGCTTGGCCACGCGGGCGGCTGCACGGAGGTGCAGATGGAAGTGGACGGGGATGAAGTTATCCGCGGAACCGTGCTGAGAACGGCAAACACAATTATGCGGGGGACCCTTTGGGTTGATGAGGTTTAGATAGAAATGAAAGGACAGGGCTCGGGAGAATGGATTCCGGGTCCTGTCCTTTGTTTACGCGGCATATTTTGTTTTTTGCCTGCCTGGGCGGAATACCTCCTACCGCGCGGCCTCCCCGATTGCCTCGCTGAACGTGGGGTGGGGGAATACCACCCGCGCCAGGTCCTCCAGGGTCAATCCGTTCACGATTGCTGCGGAGAACTGGCTGATCATGTCCGTAGCCCGGGCGCACATCATCTGAGCGCCCAGGATGCGGTGGGTGTCGGACGCGGCCACGATCTTGATGAATCCCCGCTCCTGGCCGGAGAGGACGGATTTGCCGTTTGCGCCCATCACGTACTTACGGGAAATGATTTCCAGACCCGCGGCCTTGGCTTCGTCCGCCGTGATGCCCGCGCAGCCGATTTCGGGGTCTGTGTACACGCAGCCGGGGATCACGGATAAGTCGATGGACGGCTCTTTTCCGGCCATGGCGGCCACAGCATTCCGCCCCTGGGCGGTGGCCGCGTGGGCCAGCTGAATCCCGCCGGTCACGTCCCCGATGGCGTAAATGCCGGGCACGCTGGTCTCAAAGCGTCCGTTCACCTGAATCCGGCCCCGCTCCATTGCCATGGACGTTACGGCCTCGGAGGCGTCCGCAGCAAACAGCCCTTCCGTGCAGGCCCGCCGCCCGGTGGCGATGAGCACCAGGCCGCCCTGGGCCTGGGCCGGTTTGTCCTTCTCCGCGTAGCGGCAGGTCAGGCCGCCTTCCGGGTCCGCGGCGATCTCCTGCACCATGGCGGAGGCGTGAATGTCCACGCCGCGCTTTTTCATGATCATTTTCAGGTTCTGGGAAATTTCCTTATCCATGTTGGCAAGGATGCGTTCCAGCGCCTCGATCACCGTGACCCGGCAGCCCAGGGCGCTGAACACGGAGGCGAATTCCATGCCGATGACCCCGCCGCCGATGATGACGAGGCTTTGGGGCAGGGCGTCGCAGTCGAGCAGCTCGTCGCTGGTGACCACGCCCGGCAAATCCGCGCCTGGGATAGGGGGCACCGCGGGGGTGGAGCCGGTGGCGATGAGGATGTGCTCCGTCTCCAGCTCGGTTCCTTCGGGCTCGATCCGCACCCGGCCGGAGTCCACGATAGAGGCAGAGCCTTGGATGACGGTGACTTTATTTGCCTTCATCAGGGAGGCGATGCCGCCCCGGAGCTGCTCCACCACAGCGTTCTTGCGGGCCTGAAGCTGGGCCATGTTGCAGCGGAGGTTTTCCGCCTCCAGGCCTATTGTGGAAGCGCCCCTTACTTCCCGGTAAAGCTCCGCGGTGTGCAGCAGGGTTTTGGTGGGGATACAGCCCCGGTTCAGGCAGGTTCCGCCCAGCTCGCGCCGCTCGATCAGAGCGGTTTTCATGCCGGATTTGGCGGCTTCGATGGCCGCCTCATAGCCGCCGGGACCTGCGCCGATTACAATAAGATCATATCTGTCTGCCATAATTAATTCGATACCTTTCATGGTTGATTTTTGAGGGATGGGGTGGGGCCGCCGCCATTGGCGGCGGATGCTAAATTAAAAGCTCTCGGAGATCAAGGCTTTAATGTCGGATAAAACCTGGGAGAAAGGCACGCCGCCGGGATATTCCCCTTCCAGCCGGTTCAACGCCCCGCACAACCCCTCTCTCCCGCAAATGCAGCCCTTTAACGTCTCCGGCAGCAGCCCGATCAGTTCCGGGTCCATTGCGTCGGAATACGCCTCCGCGTCCAGCACGACACCGTCCTTCACGTGGAGCTGCAACTGGATATCTCCCCAGCCGAAGCGCCGTGCAAACTCGTAGTCAAAGGGCATTTTCCGCCCATATTTCCACGCATCCGATGCGAAACGCTCCGTCAGGCGGTCAACCTCCTTTGCGGAAAGCTCCGCCTCCTCCATACGCCGCGGTCTCATACCGTAAACCTGCGAGAACGCATCCACCAGGGACATTTTCAACTGTTCCAGCGTCAGCTCCGGCAGCAGCTCCCGCAGGTTCACCACCCGGGATTTTACCGAGGAAACGCTCTTGGAGGCCAGCTTTTCCCGGGAAACGTTGAGATACCGGGACATCAGCTCCCGGTCCACGTCCACCAGCAGCGTGCCGTGGTGGCAGCAGTAGTCCCCGCTCTGGAAAAACGCGTTGCCGGAGAACTTGCGCCCATCCACGGTCACGTCGTTGCGCCCGGTTTTTTCGCTGTGCAGCCCCAGAGATTCCAGGGCGGCGATGATCACCTGAAGCTGGCGGTCCACATTGTAGTCGGTCCGCCTGGCGATAAAGGTGAAATTTAAGTTTCCCAGGTCGTGGAACACGGCCCCGCCGCCGGATAACCGGCGGGCAAGAAAACCGCCGTCCTCCTCCAGCGCGCCCACATGGCATTCCTTCCAGCAATTCTGGTTTTTCCCAATCACCACGGTGCGGCGGTTCTGCCAAAGAAAGAGGATACATTCCCCTTCCTGCACATGGCTTGTCATATACTCTTCCATGGCCAGGTTCCGGTAGGGCCATGTGTTCGCTGTCTCAATCCAGGTTAAATATCGTATCATTCTGTTCCTGCTTTCAATATTGGGTAGTGTCTGCCCGGCGTTTCACGCCGTGATCCGGGGGGTCTGCGGATTTTGCCCGATGCCCCGCACAAAAATAGTCCGCGTAAAACCTCCGTGAACCGCAACCGCCGGCCCGCAGTCTGCGCGCCGGCGGTGGTTCGTATTCTGTGCGGCTGCCTGGGGGCAGGGCCTGGAAGCAGCCGCTTGTTGCAGTCGGTCAGCCCTCGTCCTCCCAGCTGTAGCGCAGCACCGGCTTGCGGGCGGCGGTAACCTCGTCGGGCCGCCCGATGGGGGTGTTGTGGGGAGCGCTGTGGAGGGACTGTGGATTGTCCAGGGCTTCCTGATAAATCTTGTGGAAAACTTCGATGGCCTCGTCCAGGGTCTCCCGGGATTCCGTCTCCGTTGGCTCCACCATCAGGGCTTCGTGGACGATCAGCGGGAAATACATGGTCGGCGGATGAATTCCGTAGTCCAGCAGGGACTTGGCGATATCCATAGCCGTCACGCCGTTTTCGTGTTTCAAATGCTCTAGGCTCATGACGAACTCGTGCATGCAGATCTCGTCGTAGGCCATCTCATAGACGTCGGAGAGCTTCACCCGCATATAGTTGGCGTTCAGCACGGCGTTCTCAGCCGCCGCCGGTATGCCCTCCCGTCCCAGGGTCAGAATGTAGGAAAGCGCCTTCACCACCACCAGGAAGTTGCCGTAGAACTGTTTTACCTTGCCGATGGAGCGCTCCTCTACGCCGAAGGAAAGGTTGCCGGCCTCGTCCTTCACCGGACGGCTTCCGGGCAGGAACTGCGCCAGGAACTCTTTGCAGCCCACCGGCCCGCTGCCGGGTCCTCCGCCTCCGTGGGGGGTGGAAAATGTCTTGTGCAGATTCAGATGTACCACGTCAAATCCCATATCGCCGGGCCTCACAATGCCCATGACGGCGTTTAGGTTGGCCCCGTCGTAGTAGCAGAGGCCGCCCGCCTGGTGCACGATCTCGGTGATCTCCAGGATATTTTTGTCAAATAAACCCACGGTGTTGGGGTTGGTCAGCATGAGTCCGGCCGTGTCCTCGCCCACCGCCTGCCGCAGCTGATCTAAGTCCACGCAGCCGTCCTCCCGGGAGGGGATGCTGACCACCTGGTAACCGCACATGGCGGCGCTGGCCGGGTTGGTGCCGTGGGCGGAATCCGGGACAATGATCTTGGTCCGCTTCTCATCTCCCCGGTGTACGTGATAGGCTTTAATCAGCAGCAAGCCGGTGAATTCTCCGTGAGCGCCCGCCGCGGGCTCAAAGGTCATGGCATCCATGCCCGTGATCTCGCACAGAAGCCGCTCCGCGTTCCAGAGAACCTCCAGCGCGCCCTGGACGGTGCTTAGGGGCTGAAGGGGATGAATCTTTTTAAAGCCCGGCAGGGCGGCGGCTTCCTCGTTGACTTTGGGGTTGTATTTCATGGTGCAGGAGCCAAGGGGATAGAACCCGTCGTTGACCCCGTGGGTGCGCCCGGCCATCTGGGTGTAATGGCGGCTGATTTCAGTTTCGGACATATGGGGCAGGCGCGGTTTGACGCTGCGCCGCATGTTGTCCTCCGGCGTAAACGCGGGAACGTCGCATGGCGGCAGCACGCTCAGATGCCGGCCGTCGGCCCCTTTTTCAAATACCAGCTTCATAATCAGCCCACCTCCTTTTTCTCGGCGCTCAGCGCAATGGACACGATTTCAGCAACCTGATCCATCTCTTCTTTGGTGTTCATCTCCGTGGCGCACCAGAGGATTTCTTGGTCCGACAGGGGCAGTCCGCCCAGGATTCCCCGGGCTTCAAGGGCGCTCAGCACGGCCTCTACGCTTCCCGCAGGCCCGGTGGTGACGAACTCGTGGAAAAACGGCTTGTCGTATTTGGGAGCCAGCCCGGCGGCGCTGAGGCGCTCTCTCAGATAATGTGCCTTGGACATGCACTGTCCGGCCGCTTCCTCCATGCCGTCCGCGCCCATTGCGGTCATGTAGACGCTGGCGGTCAATGCGCAGAGGGCCTGATTGGAGCAGATGTTGGAGCTGGCCTTCTCGCGGCGGATGTGCTGCTCGCGGGCCTGCAGGGTCAGCACGAAGGCGCGGTTGCCCTGGCCGTCTTTTGTCTCGCCCACGATGCGGCCCGGCAGTTTGCGGGTCATGGCGGCCGTAGCGGCCATGAATCCCAGGTAGGGGCCGCCGAATGCCAGGGACATGCCCAGGGGCTGGCCGTCGCCCACCGCGATATCGGCCCCGCACTCAGCCGGGGTCTTTAACAGCGCCAGGGAAATGGGATTGCAGCCCATGATGAATTTGGCTCCGGCTTCATGGGCGATCCGTCCTAAGCTGTCCGCGTCCTCCAGACAGCCGTAGTAGTTGGGCTGCTGCATGTAGAAGCAGGCGGCCTGGGGATCGGCGGCTAGAAGCTCTGCTAAAGCGTCCGCATCCGTGACCCCGCCGGTTTCCGGCACCACCACTACCTTGGCGTTGCTGCCGAAGCAATATGTTTTCACCACCTGGATCACGTCCGGGTGGGAGGCGGCGGAAATGTATACGGTGCTGCGTTTCCGGTCCCGGCACATGGCCGCCGCTTCCGCTGCTGCGGTGGCTCCGTCGTAGACCGAGGCGTTGGACGCGTCCATGCCGGTGAGCTCGCAGATCATGGTCTGGTACTCGAAAATGGACTGTAAAATGCCCTGGCTGATCTCAGCCTGATAGGGCGTGTAGGCGGTGACAAATTCTTCCTTGCCGGTAACGCTGCCTACGATGGCGGGTATGTAGTGGTTGTAAGCTCCGGCTCCGCGGAAAATGTGGCGGAACACGGTATTTTTCTCTGCGGAATCCGCCATTTTCCGGATGACCTCCAGCTCGCTTAAGCCCTCCGGCAGATTGAGGCCGCTTTCCAGGCGGACCTGCTGCGGAATGTGGGAGAACAGGCCGTCGAAGCTGTCAAAGCCGATGGATTTCAGCATTTCCAGCTGCTCCTGTTCTGTGCCCGGTATGTAGCATCCCATGTTGTGTCCCCCTTTTATTCTTCGATTGTTTTTAAGAATGCCTCATAGGCTCCGGCGTCCATCAATTCCTCCTTGTCGGTGATATCGCTCACCTTGATGAACCAGGCGTCGTAGGGAGCTTCATTGATGGCTTCCGGGGTGTCCAACAGGTTGTCGTTGATGGCGTCCACCACGCCGGTGAGCGGGGAGTACACGTCGGAAACGGCCTTTACGGATTCCACGTCTGCAAAAGGCTCGCCTGCGGACACTTCGTCGCCGGCCTCAGGCAGATTCACAAAGACCAGATCGCCCAGCGCATCCTGGGCGTAATCGGACAGGCCCACAAGCGCGGTGCCGTCCTCCTGCATTTTGATCCACTCGTGGGATTTGGTGTACATTAAATCGTTGGGAAAATTCATCGTATTACCTCCTGGGGAAATTGTTTTAATAGTTTATGTTAAAATGGATCAGGATCTCTTATAGAACGGCAGCTTGACGATCTCGGCGGCTACCCGGCGGCCTCTCACGTCCACCTCCACCGCGGTGCCCGGCTCCTTGTAGGCGATATCCAGTAACGCCATGGCCACGGGATAGCCCAGATAGGGACAGTGGGTGCCGGAGGTGGTGACGCCGATCGGTTCTCCGCCGGCGTACACGGCCTGGTGTTCCCGGACGATACCGCGGCCGGTCACCTTTAAGCCCACGCGCTTGCGGGTCAGGGGGCCTTTGGCCTCGATGGCCTTCTTGCCGATGAAGTCCTCTTTATCCATCTTGACGAACATGCCAAGGCCCGCCTCCTTGGGGGTGATGGCGTCGTCCATCTCGTGGCCGTACAGGGGCATGGAAGCTTCCAGGCGCAGGGTGTCGCGGGCTCCCAGCCCGCAGGGGATCAGTCCCTCGTCCCGTCCATGTTCCATGAGCAGACGCCACAGCCTGGGCGCATCCTCGGACGCCAGGTAGATTTCCACGCCGTCCTCGCCGGTGTACCCGGTCTTGGAGATGATGCAGTCCATGCCGTCGATGGTGCAGTGGAACTTGCAGGTGTAATATTTCTCCGGGATGTCCTCCTCCCTTGCCACCTTCCGTAAAATGTCCATGGCTTTGGGACCCTGCAGGGCCAGCTGGGCGACGGAGGCGGAGATGTCGGAGAGCTGGGCTTCGCCGGATACGTGGGCCTTCATCCAGGCGTAGTCCTTATCCTTGTTGGCCGCGTTTACCACGATGAAATAGCAGTCGTCCCGCACCTTGTAGACGATGAGGTCGTCCACCACGCCGCCCTCCTCGTTGCACATGGGGCTGTAGCGGGCCTGGCCGCAGGCCATCACGGTGTAGTCGTTGGTCAGCAGATGGTTCAGGTTCTTTAACGCGTCGGGACCCTTTAAAATGATCTCGCCCATGTGGGAGACGTCGAACAGCCCGCATTTTGTGCGGACGGCCATGTGCTCCGCAATCACCCCCGTCCCGTACTGCACCGGGAGTAGGTACCCGGCGAAGGGAACGATCTTGCCGCCGCTCTCCACATGGATGTCATAGAGGGGCGTTTTTAAACCATTGGTTTCGGTTGACATAGAAATTATCCTCCTTTTGTGTTCGGATCGTGTTTGCCGCGGGAAAAGCGGTAGTTGAGACGTGCCGTGGGAAGTTTGTTAAATATAAAACAAAAAGCGCGCAGACAACGGAATGTTGTCTGTGCGCTCTGTCTCTTAACCTGAAAGATTGGGCTTCGTCGGTGCGTCATCGCTTTCCAGAGTTTCGTACGGTATCTGGTCCTTTTGCCTGAGAGTTTTTCGCATCCCCTTCGGCTCCGGGGCGAAAATCCATCCCGGCCTCTCCCAGATCCATCATCCGAATTTATACGGTTTTCATAAATTAATCTTATCATAGGATGGATTTCCCGTCAACATATACATGCCGCGTCTTTTGTAGAAAATGGACGCCCGATTTTTCCGTCTCCGTTTAAAAAAAGGGCTGGTAATCCTGGGGGAAGTAGTATATAATGAGCGGAGGAACACGGGGGCGACGGATTTTGATCAGATCGCCTCTTTATTTGAATGGTGATGGGCCGCCGGCGCAGCTTGCGGGCCATTGTTGTCAGGAAGAAAGAAGGTGACGTGGATGCACAAGTTTATGCGCACGGTTGGATTCAGTATGTACCAGAAAAAGCGGGATATGGAAGCGCTCTTAAAGGAGCTTGCCGCCCAGGCGGTGCGCACCGGCAGACTGGCGGAGAAGGACGGCAGTATGTTCTGCGAGCTGCGGGCCGAGCTGGCGGACGATATGGGCGTGGTGCTTGCCGGTGAGATGGACGAGGAAGGGAACTTCAGCCAGGAGTATTATTTCCCTTACGTGAAGAATACCGGGATTAGCTCTGCCGCCGAATGTTCCATCCAGCGTCACGCGGAGAAAGAGACCTACGCCGGGCTTTTGGACGAATACCGGGTGGGCATTTCCCTGATCTTTTATATGGAGAATTCCCTGGAGTACCGTCTGCGCAGACAGAACAAAGAGGTGACCGAGGCCAAGGGCGTTTCCCTGACCGGTCTGGCGGTTCAGGGCAAGATCCTTCTTCCGGTGCAAAAGACCAGGCAGCAGGCGGAGAACAGCCGCCAGGAGTCAAGGAAGCGGACGCGGCTCATCGAGGCGGCGAAGAACGGGGACGAGGACGCCATTGAGACGTTGACCATCGAGGACATCGACCTGTACTCCATGGTGTCCAGGCGGATTGCACACGAGGACGTCTACTCCATCATCGATACCTGCTTCATGCCCTGCGGCGTGGAATGCGACCAGTACGCGGTGATCGGCGAGATCACGGACATGGAGATCAAGACCAACCGCATGACCGGCGAGGAGGTCTATAATCTGAAGCTGGACTGCAACGACATGCAGTTTTACGTGGCCATCAACAAGAAGGATCTGCTGGGCGAACCCCTGCCGGGCCGCAGGTTCAAGGGCCAGGTTTGGATGCAGGGCACGGTGGAATTTTGACTTGATTTTTTTTGAAAAATAGGATACTATAGAAAGCGGACCATACGGCGTATGCCGTATGATCCGCGTAGTATATTTATAAGAGATGTTTCTGTAGCTCAGCAGGATAGAGCGTCCGCCTCCTAAGCGGCAGATTGTTCGATTCCTTCGAGCAGTGAAAATTGCATAAATCTTAAAAATGTCTCAGTAGCTCAGCTGGATAGAGCACACGCCTCCTAAGCGTGGGGTCGGAGGTTCAAATCCTCTCTGGGACGCCAGAAAGCACCGCTGCAAGCCTTTTTTCGGGGTTTGCAGCGTTTTTTTGTTCCTCCTTCTCCCGGTAATTTCACTTCCGTTACCGGGAGATTTTTATACGCCGCATGATGTATATTTGCTAATTGGACTCGAACGCTTTTCAGAAATTTGCTAAGAAAATTCTGCGTTTTGCTAATTCGATTTTTCGGATCACTTTGCCGGGGCTTGCGCCGCTATTAGGGCTGCGAGCGCACTCGCCAGCTCCGGCGACTTCTGAAGCTGCTCCACAAGGCTTTCAAGGTCCAGGGTCGCAGGCTCCGATTTTACCGGTTCCTCCGGCGGACGGACGTTGCGAAGATCAGGCTTGGCATAGAAGGCAGTCTCGAATTTCTGAGCATTGACCTTTCTATCCTCGTCCAGAATGTGAGCATAGATACTGGTTATCATGTCAATCTCGGCATGGCCTGTATCGCCCTGGGTGGCTTTCAGATCGCCGTGGTTGAGTTTCAGTTTGTAGGTGGTACTGGAATGACGGAGAGAATGAAAGACCACCTTCGGCAGCCCTGCGTCCTCACGGAGCTTTGCAAACTCTTTGAGGATGATCCGATCCTCGCAGGGCCGTCCATTGGGAAGTGCCACCACCAGATCGAAATCTTGATACTCGTCGCCCAGGAAGCCTTTCAACTCGTCCTGGGACTTCTTCCATTCCCGCAGGATGTAAGCCAGCGTTTTCGGCAGCCACACCTTACGGATACTGGAATCGGTTTTCGGCTTTTTCAGAACAATTCTTGTGCTGGTGTTCGGCATGAGCGGAGTGAAGATGTAATAGATATCCTTCTCACCCAGCGTTTCAATCGCCCGTTTGGAAGCCCTCGTCAGCTCCTTGTCGATGTAGACATAGGCATTATCCGCTGCAATATCTTCATCGGAAATATGGACGTTCTCCCAGGTCAGCCCCAGGATTTCACCCATACGCAGAGAGCAGGCAAAGGAAAGGTTCATTGCCACATAGAGCTTGCTGTCCGTGCATTTGTCCAGGGCAAGACGGATCATATCCGCCGTCCAGATATCCCGTTTCGCATACTCCGTTTTCGGGAGGATCACATTGTCAAAGGGATTTCTTGCAATGATTTCCCATCGTACCGCCTGCTTAAACGCACACCGCAGGAGCTTGATGATCTTTTCAATGGTTTTGTCGCTGACATAGGTGGTAACGGCCTTTCGGGTCTTGGTAGACACCGACTTGGTTTTCTGCAAGGTCTGGATATAACCGTCAACCGCACGGGGAGTAACCGCCTGTACCTCCATATCACCGATGATCGGATTGATATAGTTCGCAATCAGTGCCGTTTGGCCGTCATACATAGACACGCCCCATTTCTTTTCTCCGTAAAGAGATACGAAGTCATAAAGGAACTCGGTGATCGTCTGATTGCTTGGAGGGAGAAAAGTTCCCGTGTGCTGCTGATTTTCGATTTCCGCCTTGCGCTTCAAGGCCTCCTTGTGGGTATGCCAGGTTTCCCACTTCTGTTTGGTTTCTCCGTTTTCGTCCACATAGTTGTAAACAACGGAATAGTTTTTCTTTCGCTTGATTATAGATGCCATATCGTTCTTCCTTTCTTGGATCACAGGTCGAGGGAGTCAAGCCACTCGTCAAATGACCGCTTGGAAATGCGTATGGCGTTACCAATTCGCACGATTTTGAAGTGCCCTTCTTTTACAAGGATATATGCGGAAGTTCTTCCGATGCCCAGAATTTGAGCAATATCGTCAACCGTATATGTCCTTCTTTCAGGGGTTTCTTTCTTCGTGCCGTTCCATGTTTGAGACATGAGAACCCCCTTTCAGTTATGAAAAGGAACAGCACGAATATGTGTGGGTAATATAACTTCCACTATAATTTTACCGTGCTGCTCCGTGTTTGTCTGCTGCTAATTGAAAAGTTTACGATCTATCCATAAACTTTCAAAAAAGAAAAGTAGGCTTACGGACGGCTGCTGGCACAGCTCCACGGGAGTCTAACCCCGGCCCATGCTGATGGGTGCGGCGCACAATGCCTTGTGGGCGTTCAATGCGCGAGTATCTTTGACCCTGCCCGTGTGTCATCGCCCGCAAGCCGCCACGCTTGTTTTACGATCTGGTGCTGTTCGCTCGCCCGTTACAGTGGTCCCGTCCTGCGGACTTGAAACGAGGTCATGGCGCACCGGCCGTATGGCTCGGCACAAACAGGAATGTATCCGTTTGCCTTATACTGCGGCGTTGGCCTCCCAACGGGCTTTCTTTGTCAAGGTGCTTCCTCCGTTCACGAAAGAGAGAAACAGGGAAAGGGTAAGCTGTTTCCGCTTTCAGACCGGGCTTGTCAGCTCATGCTGACAATGGAATGAATGAGCTTGATCTCCAATCGGCGCTTCATGTACTCGTCCACCCGAACATGGGGCTGGCCGTCAGGATCGTAAAGCGTCCGGGTGCAGAGCTTATTGATATAGCCCTCATAGTACCGGAGTACCTGATCCACAGCCTGAGAATCCCCGTCACGGGCGGCGTCAATCACCGAAAGAGGAAGAAGCTCCTTGCCCTTGTAAGTGGGTTTCTTCATACCTTCAACCTCCCTTCGGCATGAGTGCGGCCAACTTGATCCGCAGCTCGGTCAATGATTTTGCCCTTCGCCGTTGAACGGCACTACGAGACATTCCAACAAGGAGGCCAACCTCCTGATCCGGCAGGTCCAGAACAAAATGCAGAATCAAAATACTCTGCTCCTGAACAGACAAACCGGCGAAGGCATCAGCCACAAGCTCGTTTTCAATATGCAGGTCATACCCATGGGACGAGAATGTAAATCTGTCACTGGGGTAATGATCTACAACGCAGAGCTTGTCCATCTCCATCTGCGGAAGGTCGCTGAATGACAGTTCCCTGTCACGGCGCCTCTGCATTTCCCGAAGGTAGTCGATTGCCTCATGGTACAGTACCAGCTTGCAGTAAGCATCGAACTGGCACCGCTCGCCATAGTCATTGCGGGGGATCATATCCATCTTTTCACCCCCTTTCCTGGGGGAATGAGGTGGTTTTCTCCCTTTCCGCTAACAAGGCGAACGCAAAGCCGCTCGCTACCCGCTAAAAGCCTCCTTTTTGAAAATTTCTCAAAAAATTTTTTCGAGGCGGGCTTGTCCTCGGAAAACAGCAAAAAGCGCCCAGCAAGTCGCAACGGACCTGCTGGGCGCAGAAATGTTTTATAAAGAAGATTGCTTACATGGTATATTTCATACTCAAAGCCGGACGACTCCGATGGAGGGGCTACGCTTTTTTTAACTGGTGCAGATCATGGATACTGCGAAACAAAAAGAAGGACACGGCAAAATAACCTCCAATCGGCTACCGTATCCCTGCAAGTCGTCATTGGTTTGTGTAAACGCAAAGAAACGGCGGCTCTGATTTCTCAAAACCGCCGTTAGGATAATAACTTAAAATGGGCGCGCAAAATCGCCTGCCCCAACCAACGGTTTTTTTCTTTCCCCTTAGTCGGGGCAGGTTCATGCGCTATGCAATTATTCTTCTTTAGCTTCTATCAAGCCGATATTTTTTGCTCTGCGTTCCACATAGCTGCGTATTTTCCGCCCTTCGCAAGCAATTCTTCGTGGGTTCCTGATTCAGCAATTCTGCCATCACCCATTACAAGGATTTGATCTGCATTTTTGACAATGGAAAGGGTATGAGCAATCATTACCACTGTCTTTTTTTCTTTTAGCAGATTGGCGATGGCCTGCTTTACGGCAAGCTCATTTTCAATATCAAGAGATGCTGTTGCTTCATCCAAAAGTAGGATGGGGCTATTTTTCAGGATAGCGCGGGCTATTGAAATTCGCTGACGCTCACCGCCAGAGAGAAGATTTCCATTCTCGCCAGTCGGCGTATCGTATCCCTTTTCCATCTTACGGATGAAGCTGTCACAGTTAGCCTCCCGGCAGGCAGCCTCGATTTCCGTGTCCGTAGCATTAGGGCGAGCGTGGCGGATATTATCCCGGATGGTATCATCAAAAAGAAATACGTCCTGGTCTACCATAGAAACTTGTTCCAGTACACGCTCTGCGGCAATATGGTTAATGGGTTTACCGCCAATCGAAATCGTCCCGCTCGTTGCTTCATAATATTTTGCAATCAGGTTCAAAATGGTAGATTTGCCGGAGCCAGAGTCTCCGACAATGGCCGTGAGCTTTTGATCTGGTACCGTAAAGGTGGCGTGTTTTAGTACCGGTTCACCGGGAACATATGCAAAATCTACATTGTCAAATGTGATTTCATGGGTAGCTGTGTGAAGCGGTTCCATGCTTCCAGTTTCCTCCGGCTCATTCATTACACCCAAGATTTTGTTTTTCGAGATCATCAGGTTCTTATAACTGGTGAGGTCTACAAAAATCGAGTTAGCCAACTTTGCACAAAACAGGGGTAACATACAAATCAAAAGGTAGTCTACTGTGTTCAGTGTCCCTGCAATCCAAGGTGCATAGGACAACCAGATAACCAGCGGACAGGACAGCCAACTTAAAATGCCAAAGCCCGCACCAATGGGAAGCACCTTTGCTTCGTATATAAAGCTGATCCGGCAAAACTCCCGCATGGCGTTGATAACGGTTTTGTTCTTCATACCGCCTACACCATAAGCTCGGAAAGTCTGAATACCAGAAACATATTCAACAATGCTGCTGACGTTCTCCGCACAAATATCGTTCTTTTCTTTTCCATATTTCCGTACCATGCGGAAAGAAAGCCACAGGCCGGGGATTAAAAGAAGGTCTGCTATCAGCAGGATAATTCCAGCTGGAACATAAAGCGTCACAACAAAGACAATCAACATCAATGACAGGGCAAAATTCTTTGCCAAATCTCCGACTTTATGGGTCAGGATTTTTTCGTAGTTGTTTACATCGCTTGTGATGGTGTTGATATAATCGCCGGTCTGCCCCTGCGTAAAGCGGGACAGTGGGATGCGCTTCAAATGGTCACCCATAAAAAGCCGAATATTCTTACTGACCTCCGCACCGCCAATCTGCGCTTTGGTATAACCGTAGCTGTAAATCAGGATACGGAGAAGAAAAACCACTGCAATAATACCGGTCAGAGCCAGAACGCGGTTCATGTCAAATTGACCCGACCACAAAAACTGCATAACAGAGTAAAGCAGCATAAACAGGCTGCCGGAGAGAAGTCCTTCCAGAACGGTTCCGCCGACACCAATATAGAAATTGCGGTTTTTTTTCAATACATCATGCTCATTCATGCTGCTCGCCTCCTTCCAACTGATAAGTGATATTCCGGGCTGTCTCGTAGTCTTTCCACGCATTTCGATAGTAGGCGTTGTTCTTCCGAACTTCCTCATGGGTGCCAACGCTGGTAATTGTATGATTTTCCACCACAGCCACCCGGTTGCACATTTTCAAAGCACTCAAACGGTGTGCTACTACAATGACTGTTTTGCCTTTGCATAGATTTTGAATAGCTTTATCAATCTCCATCTGATTTTCCGGGTCAGAGGCACTTGTGGCCTCGTCCAAAATTAAGATAGGTGCATTTTTCAGAATTGCGCGGGCAATCGCGATCCGCTGTTTTTCACCGCCGGAGAAGCGAGAGCCAAAGCTACCCACTTTCGTGTCATATCCATCTGGCAAGGACATGATAAAATCGTCAATCTGCGCCTCTTTTGCAGCAGCCCGCACTTCTTCCAGAGTGGCGTTGCTGCCCATTCGGATATTTTCTAAAACGCTGTCACGGGTCAGGAATGTCTTTTGAAATACGATGGCTACATTTTTCAGAATGGTATCGTAGTCAAGCTCTTTGACATTTTTTCCACCAATCAGCACTTCGCCCTCCTGCACATCATAGAAGCGGGAGATCAGTTCAATCACAGTGCTTTTACCGGCACCAGACTGTCCCACAAGAGCCATGCGTTCCCCGTCATTGATTTTGAGGTTGACGCCTTGCAGTACATCGGTCTTGCCGTCATAGGAAAATCGGACATTGCGAAGTTCAATATCGTGATTTTGGGGAAAGTCCGTTCCACCCTCATAAATCGGAATATCCAGGATTTCTTTGGTCTTGGTAACAGCGTTCAGTACATTAGCAAAATTAGTCCCCAGTTCTTGCAGGGGGCGGATTTCCGTCAGATACATGGAACCTACATAGACGAACAGCAAAAATGCGCTGGCCGCCAGTGAGCCTTTGAGGAAAAACATTCCGCCGATTGGAACCATCAGCAACATCCCACATTCGATGATAACAACAAAGGCCGCATAAGGTGGCCCCATGCGCCGGGAAGTTTCATTCCACATGGTGTTTTCTTCCTGGATAGCGTCTGAAAACTTTTGAAACGATTTGCTCCCCATGTTATAGGCTTTAATCAATTTCATACCGCTGATGTACTCAATCATAACCGAGTTCAGTGTGGTAATGGAGCGATTGGCCCGTTCCATCAGGTCATCCGTGTTGCGGAACATCATCCCCATTACAACAACAGCAAGAATCAGCGGAACCAGGGAAATCAATGCCAGAGGAATATTGACGGTCATCAGGTAAATAAAGATGACTACCGGCCCAACCAGATAGCACACAAGGTCAGGAAGGTTATGGGCCAGGAACAACTCCAGCTTTTCAATATCTTCATTCAGAACCGTTTTTATATCCCCGGTGCGCCGTTCATTCAAGGCCCCCAAAGGCGCTCTGGCCATGTGTTCCGCAACCATGCAGCGCACTTTGAACAGTGCGCCGTATGCACCTTTATGGGCTGCCACGCCGGAACAGCCGAATAATGCAAAACGCAGGGTGACAGCGGCGGCAATCATTGCCACAGTCTGTACCACAAGTTCTTTTGTGCAGGCATTGTTAAATGTGGCATCCATCAGCCTGTAAATCCCAATATACGGAACAATAATGCAAAGCCCACTGCACATGGACAGCAGGATTGCCAGGAACAGCCAGATTTTCTGGCCTCCGGCCCAATGGAGCAGCAGTGCTACTCTGTTTTCTTTTTTCTGCTTCATAGACTACCTCTCCTTTCCATCTGAAACAGAGAACAGCTCTCTCAATTTCGGGAGGGCATCCATTGTAACTGGTACATCATCGGGCATTTCGCCCTCGTCAAAATGCAGGACACGTGAGCAGGTACGGCAGACAAATTCAAAATCGTGGGTGACAATGAAAATGACTTTTCCCATATTGGATAATCGCCGGATCAATCCTGCAACCTGCGTCATACTGTCAAAGTCAAGGCCGCTGGTCGGTTCATCAAATACAAGCAAGTCTTTCCCACAAATCATGCTGACAGCTACAGCTACTCGTTGCTTTTGACCGCCGGAAAGCGTGTTTGGATGTTGTTCTCGATATGGGGAAAGTCCCAGTTCTTCCAAAGTTGCATTTACCAGCGTTTGGTCTGGATTTCGGATGCCAAAGGAACATTCTGCTTCTACGCTGTCAGCGAAAAGCTCATAGTTCACATCCTGCATGACCATATAAGAGCGTTGCAGCCTTTCCTTACGCTCAATCGGCTTGCTTTCCCACAAAAATTGTCCATCGCAGTCTTTGTGAAGCCCACAGAGAGCGCGAGAAAATGTAGTCTTTCCGGCTCCATTGTGGCCGACCACGCCAATCACTTCACCCTTTCCTGCAGATAAGCCAATATCATGCAAAATGGTTCGCTTCTTGTAACGGAGCGTCACATTCCGTAGCTCTAATACCGGGATAGGGGCAATCGAGTGGGGTTTAGGTGGGAACACCGCCCGAAGATCAACTGCCCGCAGGCCCATGCGTTCACGCTCCTGTTCCGACAGCTGTCGAAATTCTTCCGGGGTATAAATCCCTTTGATTTCTCCTTTTTCCAGATAAACAATTCGGTCGGCCAGTTCCATCAGGTAGTACAGCCGGTGTTCTGCTATCAAAACCGTTTTGCCCTGCTTTTTTATCAGCCGCAAATGCTCTCTCAACTCCTGAATGGAAGTCATATCCAAATTGGAGGACGGTTCATCCAGCAAATAAATCTGTGGGTTCATGGCATAAACAGAAGCGAAGGCGATTTTCTGCTTTTCACCGCCGGACAACTCAAAAATATTCCGGTTCCGCAGCTTTTGAATACGCAGATCGTCGGCTGTCTGTTCCACTCGCTCTATCAGCTCTTGTGGAGGACGAGCCTCGTTCTCAATGCCAAAGGCGATCTCGCTGTCTGTGTCCACATTGAAAAACTGCGTCCGTGGATTTTGGAAAACGGAGCCGACCTTAGCGGCAATCTGATACATAGGGATATTGCTGATTTCCTGACCATCTACCAGCACACGGCCATGAAGTTCCCCTTGATAAAATTGAGGAATTAAGCCGTTCACCAGCCGTGTGATCGTTGTCTTTCCGCACCCACTGCGGCCACAGAACAGGACACATTCTCCGTCCGAAATTTTCAAATTGATGTCATGCAGCCCGCCATGTTCCTGTCCTGTATAGGAAAACGATACATTTTCAAACTCAATCAACCGATCACACCTCCCCGCACACATAATTCAAAAATCAGATAAGCTACGGCAACGGTCATGACGCCCCAATCGGCAGCTCCGCATTTTATCTGGACAAGGCAGGTGCGTGGATTGGGATTTTCAATTCCACGGGTGACAGAAGCAACAGAAAGATCATCCGCTGCTTTTGAAGCTGCCATCAACAAAGGCACATAAATACACTCAACTGTCATGCCCGGATGTGCTAAAAAGCTCGCCAGAGAAGGTGAAACATCTCTCATCCGCATAGCGTCCTTGATATAGCGCCAGTCCTCTTGAATAGTTGGAATGTACCGTAGCATAACTGCCATAGGAATTACTAACTTTTTGGGTGCGTGGACACGGTTCATAGCAGACAGGAACTCATTGACTTTTGTAGTAGTCAGAACAATCCCGGCCAAGGTTCCGCACGCATATACCTTATGAAACAATCCTAAAAAGGCAATAAACATTGTCCGCAGCGTGCCTGTCATTTCTGCCATGATCCAAACTGTCAGGGCACAGATGACCGCATAAAAGCATACAGCCTTAATGACATATTTCCACTTTCCAAAGAAAGCCCCCAATACCGCAATCAGCATAACAAGGACAAATTGATATGCAAGTGAAGGAGCAAACATGGACGATAAAACACACATAAGAATAAGAAAGAGCTTGGCCCGTGGGTCGAGCCAAAGCCCTTTCTTGTGGCGTTTACCGCTCATGCTGTAATACCTGCTTTTTCAAACTGCTTTTTCAGCATTTTGCAGCCTACAAAGGCGCTGATCGCAGATGTAATAATAGCAGCGGCAAACATGGCAATCAGAATGCCGGTGTTAGCGGTTGCCTGCATGGTGTCGATGTAGCTCTGTTCGGTTCCATTACCCAGCATTGTCTGCGCCCAGCCGTTGGGGTCAGCAAAGAAAACGATATACGATCCAGTACCGCCGAGGGAAAACAGGATGTAAGACAGACTGTTGAGTTTCTTGCTTTTGTATTGCCCTGCACCCGCAACAAAGTCCGCGACAATCGCCATGATCAGATAACCCAATGCAAAAGCCCAGTGCATACCGGTCACGAACCAAATAATACCCATGATAACGCCCATTATAGAAAGGCTCCAACGCTTATGTACTTTTGCAATCAGCAAAAGATAAATGGGGCCAGCAAGCAGCCCACCTCCTGCTGGCATGAAAAAAGTAAGTACAGGATTCGTTGCAAAAAAGACACCGCCCACCAATACAAAAACAAATAACAGTGCAGTAAAAATACCTGTTGTTACAAGGTCTTTCACTGTCAGACCTTTGTTCATAGAATTTACTTGATTACTCATTTTGACCTCCTACCTTTCATTGTCTTGACTCGACAAATGGCTTGTGATATTCTACGGTTAGATAGCTATAACCACTGTCTAATACAATACGCATTTATCGAACAACATTCAATAGGTCCCGGCGATGTTCGTCTGTTCCTTTCAAAAGTTCGTCTAATCGTTGCAAAAAGGAGATGGTCTGTTTTCATGTCTGAAATTATTGACCAGTTTTATACACCGTTGCTGATTGAACACGGTTTTATCCGTGACCCAGACAACCAGCAATATGGGGCATTAGGTGACTGCTGGAAACTTTCTCCCGAAGTTGGAGAAGGCTCCTACTGGACTTATGGACAGAAAGACTTATATGATATTAAAATCCACAACTTTTCCTTCCACGAAGATTTCATGTTGGAATGTTCCCTGCCGGAATGTCTGAGTATCACTCGGTATGACTCTATTTCCGGGGAGGAATTATCTCCATACCGTAGGCTGTCTGCCGGTTGTATCAAAACATTTATTGGAGGCTACGCTCCATACAAGGCTTTGATACATAAAAATATTCCAATCCGTTCGGTTGGGATTGAGATTGCACCGGCATATTATGAGGACTACCTGAAAAAACTGTACCCAGAGGCACAGATTAATCCTGTGGATGCATTTCGGAAGATCGACCAAACTTCCGACTTTCCAGAAATGTCACGGTTACTCACAGAAATCAAAGACTATCGCGGGGAAGGGATTGCCGCAAAACTTTTTTATGAAGGTAAAGTCGCAGAAGCCGTTTCAATGGTGGTGGAATATCAGAAGAAACATCCTGATAAACCAGTCCATAAGCTCTCTCAACAGGATATTGAAAATCTCCAAATAGTTGCTGCTTATCTTAGCGACCACTATGCTTTTGATATTCCTCTGGAACGGCTAACACAGATTGCCTGCATGGGAACAACAAAGCTCAAAAACTGTTTTAAGAAATACTACGACTGCACCATCACGGAATATGTTCAACAGCGGCGCATGAGTCAAGCAGAATATCTGCTGGCATATACAGAGCTGACAGTCGGGCAAGTTGCCAAAACAGTAGGCTATTCCACTTCAAGCCGATTTGCAGAATTATTCCGTAAAAGCACTGGATTGTTGCCACTGGAGTACAGAAAAAGCGCACAGCGAAAGTAAAATGAGCGCCAGAGGAAACTCTGGCGCTCGTCTGATTTTGCACCGAACTATAAAATGTAGGTGAAGTACATATCAAATCATTCCATGTACAAACTATGAAATATAAAATGTATGTGGGTGATGTTGAATGGCAAAAATTAAAGACTGTCCGGGCTTTGAAACCTTTGGTGCAGATATAAAAGCCGCGCGGGAGGCTTTGAATATGTCTCGCAGAGTGCTGGCAGAGCAGATACATGTTGATCCGCGCTATCTTGCCAATATCGAATTAGAGCAAACGATTCCAAGTTTGCCGGTTATCATTCAGCTTGTAAAAATCTGCGGCTTGCCGATGGAACGATATTTCAATCCAGAGGTCATGCGAGAAGAAAGCAAGCTGCGTCAACGAGTTAGCCACAAGTTGGCACTCTGCCCAGAGAAGTATCTTCCTATTGTGGAAGCAACCATTGATGGGGCAATCAAAATGAACGAATAAGAGTCGCTTTACCAGTTTGTAGAGCGGCTCTTATTTTATGCTCTTTTGCGGGTATTTGGGGACTTCCGAAACGCTTTATAAGTAGGGATAAGATACGGTAGCAAGCACAGCAAGCGAGTACCCGCTTGCGAATTTTGAGATTTTCAGGTCCCTTGCCCGAAAATTCAAAATTGCTTGTTGGGATAGTCCCAAACCCTTATAAAGAACGGAGGCGGCGCATGGCAAACCGAAAGCGGAATATCCAAATGAAATTCTATGTTACGGAGGATGAAAAACGGCTCATAGACGAAAAAATGAGCCAGCTCCCCACACGCAGATATGGTGCCTACCTCCGCAAGATGGCGATTGACGGGTATATCATCTATACGGACACCGCAGATATCAAGGCATTTACCAAAGAGCTTTCCGCCATTGGTCGGAATATCAACCAGATTGCCAAGCGGATCAACGCCGGAGCTCCTGCGTATCAGGCCGACATGGACGAGATACAGGAAAGGCTGGACGAGATATGGCAGTTACAAAGACACATCCTATCAAGTCAACGCTGAAAGCAGCCATTGACTATATCTGCAACCCGGAGAAAACAGACGGGAAGCTCCTGATATCCGCCTATGGCTGCGCCGCCGAAACTGCAGATATCGAATTTTCCTGGACCCGCCGCCACGCCATCGACAAGGGAACGAACCTGGGCCGACACCTGATCCAAGCCTTTCAGCCTGGGGAGGTTACGCCGGAACAGGCCCATGAAATAGGCATGGAGCTTGCAAAAGAAATCCTGGGCGGAAAGTACGAGTTTGTACTTACCACCCATATAGACAAAGATCATGTTCATAACCACTTGATTTTCAATGCGGTCAGCTTTGCGGATCACAAGCACTATCATTCCAACAAGCGAAGCTATCACGATATCCGCCGCACCTCAGACCGGCTTTGCAAGGAACACGGTCTGTCCGTCATCATCCCCGGACAGGACAAGGGTAAGAGCTATATTGAACATCAGGCCGCGCAGAATGGCACCAGCTATAAGGCGAAGCTGAAAGCGGCCATCGACCGGCTCCTGCCAGCCTGTTCCGATTTGGAAGAACTGCTTCGCCGCCTGCAGAGAGAAGGCTATGAGATCAAGCGGGGCAAATATATCTCCGCCAGAGCGCCGAATCAGGAACGGTTTACCCGTCTGAAAACCCTGGGTGTGGACTACACCGAAGAAGCCCTTGCCGCCCGGATCGCCGGACGATCCAGACCTTCCCGCCAACCGAAACGGCAGGACGGAAAGATCAGCCTGCTCATTGATATCCAGAATAACATTAAGGCACAGCAGAGCGCAGGCTTCACCCATTGGGCGAAGCTGAACAATCTGAAACAGGCCGCCAAGACCATGAATTTCCTGACGGAACACGGGATAAGCAGTTATGGAGAACTGGAAAGCAAATTGACCGCAGTATCCGCACGCAGGGATACCGCTCATGCAGAGATCAAGCGGATAGAAAGCAGAAGTGCCGAACTTGCCCTTGTGATGAAGCATGCCGGAACTTACCGTCAGCTAAAGCCGCTTTATGAAAGATACCGTAAATCGAATGATAAAGAAAAGTTTCTGCGGGGGCATGAGAGCGAGATCATCCTTTTTGAAGCGGCCGCCAGAGAATTAAAACGGCTGGGGACTGTGCCGCTGCCGACAACGGAAAGCATGAAAACGGAGCTTGCTAATCTCAACGCAGAAAAGGAACGGCTCCTTGCTGAATATAAAGCCGCAAGAGCCGAAGCCCAGGAATACGATACCGTCAAGCAGAATGTGGATGCGCTGCTGACCGTTCCAAAGGAACAGGAACAACAGCGGCGGCATGAACTGGAATAAATTTCTTTGAAAGACGCTGGGCGCAGCTCCCGGCATCCTGTATAATGGAACTGCGGAAGGAGGTTTTACAGATGATAAGAAGCGAAGCAATCAAAGCATTTTTCTTCAAAAGCGTATTGCCCGTGACCGTGGCGCTGATCCTGTATTGTATCTTCAAATCCGCCTGCATGAAGAACGGAGAGCTTGACTATGTATGGCTCTGGATACTCTGCGGGCTGCCGTTTGGTCTCCATCGGATGTGCCTCTGGATCGTGCCGGGTGGCGGCTCCCTGGGTGGAGGAATCGCCCTGTTTGCATTGAACTTTATTATCGGCGGCGTGATCGGTGGTTTCGTTCTGGCATGGCGGCTGATTGTGGCGGTGTGGTATGTGCCGCTGACGGTGTACCGGCTAATCGTTGGATGATTTTCTTGCGTCATGGAAATATGGAAAACTGTCGCTCGTGCCGATGGAAAAGCCATTCACAACCTGATGGAAAAAGACAAGCCTTTTCCCACAGGTCTGCAAACAGCTTTCCCACAGCCTCGCAATCTTGACAGTTTACGCACATTCCCACAACGCCTACTACGGCGGCTATCCATCCTTTCCTATCCAATCCTAATGAGAAAATACTATGGAAATTCCTTTTCAACGGAGGTACAATTTGTACCCCTGTTCAAACAACAGAACCGTGTTAAAGTAATTTGATGATAGCAAAAAGAAAAAGCGGGAGTACAGCCAATCGGATGAACCGAAAAGCTGTACTCCCGTTTTGCGTGACAGAAAGTGTTTGAAATCAAGCCTTTTTCTTCATGTGCCAGCAAGCAGACCGACACATGAAAAATCATAAAGGCTCCCTTTGAAAATACGAATACAGGGAATTATTCTGCGTTTTTCGCCCCCTTATCCTCACAGATTTTAGACCGTTTGGAACTGTAATGCGGGCAAGCGACCAGACACGCCCGGAAACTCTGCTTGCAGCCGTGAACACATTTTTTACAGATATGGTTATACTGCCGCCTGCCGTTCTCGCCCAGGAAGAACGCCCATTCCAGCCGCCACTTCTTGCTTCGGCTCATAGGCAGTCATGCTCCGGCACATCACGACCGGACTTCTTTCCCTCCGGGGGTTTGTGCTCGGTACACTCCCGTTTTGCGTCCTCCAACCGCTCACGGATTGAAGACTTCTCCGGCGTTATCCGTTCTGCGTACTCCTGGGCCTTTTCCAATTCCTCGCCGCGTCTGCCGTTGTTGATAACGCCGTCGATCATGCCGTAGTCATCCTCCAGCGTCATTTCAGCAGTACGGAGAGGATTGTCCTTTTCCGGCTGCTCCGCTGCCACGGCAAATGCCCGTGTGCCATTTCCCATGATAAGATACTTTCCATCATCGGAAATATGGTGGACACCGTAACCGGCCGCCTCCATCTGTTCCCGGCTCATAGCCGTCACCTGAAAGCTGCCCCTCGGTGTCTGCACACGCTCGCCAGTTTCAAAACGGTCTGGCAGATAAGCGAGGTCTTGCTTCTCTGCTGGGACAGGAAGAACAACGATATTGCCATTGATCTGCATAAATCGTTCCGGCGTTTTGAACTGTTCCGTGTATTTCTGAATCAGTTCCGGGGACAGGGACGCAAAATCTTCCTCACCAAGTCCAACCACCAAAAAAGTCCCTGCTACGATATCATAAATTTCTCCATTTTCATCCCGCAGCCCACGGTTCAGATCAAGCCCTATGAGCTTTCCTTCATCATTGCAAACCAGCGCCACCGGGTCAGAATAGGGATAAGTTGCGCCAATGTCTCCGCCGACCTCCGCCTGCAGGGAATGAAGATCGGGGTCGATCTCCTTCACATAGGGTTCCTTCATAGGCTCCACTACAAGCACAGTCATCTTTTCCGAGGCAACCTTCTCCGCAGCGGACAGCATTTCATCCGCATGGGACTTCTCCGGGTCATCCAAAGCGGCCTTGACCTCCGCCGGATCAAAATCAAGAAATTCTTCATAGCCCGTGGCATCCTTGAACTTTTCAATCTCCGAAGGAAGATAGTCCTCCTGCGTCTGCCCCAGCGCCGCCAGCTTTTCATCCAGCGCAGAAATGCGTCCCGCCATCAGGTTTTCGTAAAGTTCTTCCTTTGCGGCGTGCGCCTCCGGGTGCTCCGCCGCATACTGCGGATCGTTCTGACGGAAAAACTCGTCCATGTCAAAGGCAATATCCATAGCCCACTCGGATTTTTCTTCTTCGGGAAGATCGTCCTGGAAGGTCATCACCCGGTACTCGTCGGGGATACTGCCGCGCTCACCGTCGTAATACTCATGGAAACTGTCACCCGTATCACGCACATAGCCCTGATCCGTGAAGGTGCCGTTTTCCTCCAACGCAACGTCCCGGCCGTAGGCCTCATAGTCGATGTAATTCTGCAAATGCTCTGGCACCTGCATAACGTCCAGTTCTTCGATGTAATAGCGGCCCAGATCGTCATAGTCATGGATATCGGGGTAAACCTCATAGCAATCCAGATTCTCGGTGAGGTTGATGATCTCCTGCAGGCTGCCGCAATGGTCGCCCATTTCCATACCGGCCTGAAACTGTGCGTATTCGCTTTCGCTCATTTCATCCAGCTTCGATGCCAGATAATTCAGCTCGTCCAGATTTTCATATTCACCCAGCTTACTGTAAAGACCGTCCACATAGCAGTCATAGTCCGTGATGAACCATTCCTCATAGGGCTGGCCGAAGTCATCCTTCTGGCCGATCCCAATCCGCTTAAACACTTCCTTCAATTCCTCGGCGGTGGTGGGAAACTTCACCCACTCGCCCACAAGTTCGCCCTCATTGTACTTCCCAAGATTGGTGATAAAGGCGGCAAAGGGATAATCCTTGTCGTGATCGTAATATGGCATATCAGCACCTCCTTACAGCTCCGGCGCAGATTTTTCCTTATGGGGCTGCGCCTTGTTTTTCTCCGCACATTCTTTCTTGCCCTGTTCCAGCCGTTCCCGGATGGAGGGCTTTTTCTCCGGCTCCGCAGGGTGTTCATGGTTCCACTCGTCGCCGGAGAGAGAAATGTATCCGTGTTCCGTAAAATGCCCCTGTTCCTCCTGCATGGCGTACTTGCCAAACGGAACAGGGTCGATTGCCTTCAGAAGTTCCGGTGGCAGTAGCATATCCATGTGCTGTGCCAGATACCGCCAGCCCAGATCATTCAGATTGTGGATGTTTGGCTCAAATACGAAATAGTCGATGTTGGCCGCAAACTCCTTGAACTGCTCCGGCGCTGTCAGCTTGAAGGGCGAGGTCTGCACCGCCGCTAACAGTTCCCGATCCTCCGGGGAGAGGGCAGCCACCGCCGCCCTCACTTCGGGTAAATGTTCCAAAGTCTTATTTTCTGCCATTGACACCTTCCTTTCTTTTCGGAAATTCCAGTTTGAAGTTGATGTATTTGCCGCCCGTGTCATCCAGGATCACCGCAGCGTCATAAGCAGCCTGTTTCTTTTCAGACCACATTCCCTTGACATTGGTACGTCCCTTTTTCAGAAGGTCCGTTGCCATCTTCTTTGTCAGCTCCTTCTTGCGGCTCGTCCAGAAGCGGTCATTTTTCCAGAGGACGAAACCACAGGACCGATCCGAACAGGCAAAGTTTTTCTTCCCCTCATAGACCGGCTGGCCGCAGCGGGGGCAGGTGCCGATCACTTCCTTCTCCGGGGCAAACAGCTTTTTGCCGTCCTCGGAAATACAGGAATAGGTGGACACGATCTCCTGGACCATCGTGCGGATACCGTCCATGAAGGTATCCGGGTCAGCGCCGCCCTTTGCGATCTCCGTCAATTTCTGTTCCCATTCCGCTGTCAGCATGGGAGAGGTCAGCGGCTCCGGCAGAATCGTGACAAGGTTGATACCGGCTTTTGTGGGGATCAGGCTCTTGCCCTTGCGTTCCACAAATCCGGCAGCCACCAGCTTTTCGATGATAGCCGCCCTGGTCGCAGGCGTGCCAAGCCCTTTCCGCTCCGCCTCGTCGGGGATACCATCCTTGCCTGCGTTCTCCATAGCGGACAGGAGGGTATCTTCGGTATAGGGCTTCGGCGGCTGGGTGAAATGCTCGGTAACAGCAATCTCCGCACCATCAAAAATCTGCCCTTCGGTGAAGTCTGGGAGTGTGCCGCCGTCCCCATCCGCTGGCTTTTCCTTCAGGGAGGTACGGAAAATGCGGTCGATCTCCCGCCAGCCTTCGGAGAGGATGCGCTTGCCCTTTGCGGTGAAAGAATAGCCGCCGCAGTCGAAAGTTACCGTGACTGCCTCATACACATACGGCTCCGCTGATGCACACAGCAGCTTGCAGCAGACCAAGAGAAACAAATTGCGCTCGCCCAGGGGCAGAGCCTTGATATCCGCTTTTTCAATCTCCATCGTGGGAATAATGGCGTGATGGTCGGATACGTCCTTGTCGGAAATCATGGCCTCCACCAGCGGAAAGAAGTTGCCGCAGCCATCAAAGGGCGGCAGCTTTGCCGCCAGGTGGATCACGCAGGAAGCCGTTTCTGCCATGTCGGAGGTCAGATACCGGCTGTCCGTGCGGGGATAGGTCAGCAGCTTCTTTTCGTAGAGACTCTGGGCGTAGTCGAGGGTCTGCTTCGCCGTGTATCCGAACAGGCGGTTCGCCTCCCGCTGCAAGGTGGTAAGGTCATAGAGCTTCGGCGGCTGCTCTTTCTTCTGTTCACGGGTAACAGAGGTACAGGTGACGGCCGCGCCCCTGCAGTCTGCCGCCGCCTGTTCCGCTGCTGCCGGATCGGTGAACTTTTCCGAAACCGCTTCGGCTCCGTTCAGCGTCAGACGCAGCAGATGATATTTTTCCTTGTGAAACAGCGTGATCTTCGCGTCACGCTCCGCCAGCATTGCCAGTGTGGGGGTCTGAACACGGCCCACATTCAAGGTGCGGTGATAGAGAACGGAGAAAAGGCGAGTGGCGTTGATCCCCACCAGCCAATCCGCTTTCTGGCGGCAGAGTGCAGATTGATACAGGGCTTCATAATCAGCGCCGGGGCGCAGATCAGAAAAGCCCTCCCGGATAGCGCTGTCCTCCATCGAGGAAATCCAGAGACGAAGGATCGGCTTGCGGCATCCGGTCATTTCATACACCAGTCGGAAAATCAGCTCCCCTTCACGCCCGGCGTCACAGGCATTGACGATGGTATCCACATCGGGGCGGTCCATCAGGGCACGGAGATTTTCAAAAGCATCCTCCTTGCCTGGTGCCAGCACATAGCGAAATGGCTCCGGCAGAATGGGAAGATCATCATAGCGCCATTTCTTGAAACGCTCGTCATAGCCGCCCGCATCCATCGGGGATACCAGGTGTCCCACGCACCAGGATACGAGAAGGCCGCTGCCCTCATAAAAGCCGTCGGCCCTGGATGAAGCACCCAAGGCCGACGCGATAGATTTTGCCACACTCGGTTTTTCTGCGATAATCAGTTTACTCATTCTTTTCCTCCGTTTCCTCGTCCTCAGTCAAATATTCTTCTTCATCCTCCAGGTCGAAATCATCCAGATCAGCGGGAACTTTCTTTCCCTGCTTCGGTTTCAGCACCAGGAAATAGACCGCCGCACCACCTCCGGCTGCAAGGATCAGCAGCACCGCCAGGATTGCCCCGGTATTGCTTTTCTTTTCAGGCTTCGGATTCTCCGGCTCGGTGGGCTCCGCAGCTTTCTGTTCCGTGCCAACACATTCACTGAGGTTTTTTACGCAGACCTGGCAAGCAGTGTTGACCGCTCCGGCCTGGCACTTTTCCGTACAGGTGCAGACAATAGGTGTTTCCGCCTTTTCTCCATCCTCCGTGAGTGCCATGAGGTCGGCTTCATCCACCTGATTCAGAAAATGCACGGTTTCCTCGCCCTCGTCGTCACGGTCGATAATGAGATAGAACACATTGCCGTTCTTCGTTTCCACTGTAATAAACTGCTTGCCGCTGGCGGTCGGGCTGCCAATATCGTCAATCAGCGAAAGGTTCCCGTCCGGCGTCAAGGCGGCACCGCCATTCAAACCACCGCCCAGCATACCCAGCAGATTTTCCAGCGTTTCCGTGTCCAGAGAGAAAGAACCTTCCCCAGAGCCAGCCTCGCCATCACTTACCGTCATGTAGCCGGAATAGACATAGCCGACTTTCTCCGGCAGGATGACCTTCAGCCAGTCGCCGTCCGTGCCGATCACCTTCACGGTCGTTCCGTTGGGAAGCTGAGTGAAGGCGGTGTAGTCCATTCCTGCACCCGTGCGGACATTCAGATTGCCGCCGCCCGTGGTGACGGTGCCGGTCTGCCCGGAGTCATTTTCGCCGGAACTGAACTGGATACCATCCTCGGTGACGGATACCGTGACCTGGCTGCCGGCCAGAGCGGAAAGCAGATCAGAAACATCACCGACCGTTTCTTGTTCAGCCACGGACTCCGTGCTTTCCTCGCCGCCGCTGGCAAAGGCGGTGACAGAAAAAGCGGCAGTGCTGAGCACCACCGCCAAAAGAGCCGATACCATTTTTGTCATAAAGTTATGCTTCATCCTCATATCCCTCCGTTTCCTCATTTTCGGTGTTGCCCTCCTGCAGCATACCTTCCGGCAGGGAGATCATACCGCTGGCATAGGCTTTCAGGAAAGCGGTCAACTCCTTGTTGTCCATCTTCACGGCTTTTACCATGCGGACGATTTCCAGATTTTCTTCCTCCGCAAGCTGGGCTTCCAGCGCACGAAGGCGTTTCTGCTGCTCCGCGATCTTTTCTTTGGTTTTCGCAATGTCATTGCGGATCTTCTGTGTCGTTGCCATAAATCAAATTACCTCCATATCGTTTTTTAGTTGTAGGGTGGTCGCCCGAAAGCGTAAAAGTGGGATTGCCAGTAGCTTGTGTTAATATCTGCATACTGGATGGGGTCGCCGCAGTGCAGCATTTTTCCACCGCCCACATAGATACCCACATGGGAAACGCCCGGTGTATCGTAAGTGCCGACGAAAAAGATCAGGTCGCCGGGTCTTGCGTTGGCAGAAGATACCGGGGTGGAAATACTGTAGAGTCCCTGGGCTCCCAGCCTGCCCGTATTGCAGACGCCGCTTTGCGTCAGCACCCAGGACACGAAGCCGGAGCAATCAAAAGAAGTGTTCGGATTGCTGCCGCCCCAGACATAGGGATAGCCGATGTACTTCTCCGCCTCGGTAATGAGCGCTGCAAAGGTTTCATCTTCCAGTGCGGAAGGCGGGATATCATAGGTGGTTGGCGGTTTGGTGTACTTGTCTACATAGCCGGAGCCTGGGAACAAATCTTCCCGGTTCCCCAGCGTCGCCATATAGACCGCATACAGGGAAAGCGTTTCTTCGTCCATGATGTAGACCGGCACATGGGAAAGGTCGAAGTTTTCCAGCTTCACCTTGCAGATATAGTAGTTGTATGGTACTTCCACGTCATAGTCGTTTCCTTCGCTGTCTGTCCGTGTCTCCGTCCGATAGCGTACCTCCACCTCCACGGTCTGCGTCAGGATATACTGCTTTTCAAAGAGCATTTGCAATTCAGCCTGAACCTCGTCGATGGTGAACACCCCTTCATGGAACGCCGTGAGAATGGAGATCAGCACATAAGGGTCATGCTCGATCTCATCCAGATCAAAACGGTATTCGTCATATCCGGGGTACAGAGCCTCATAGTGGTCCAGCTCATATTGAAGCTCCTGCTCCAGTTCGCAGTAGGCCGCCTCCGCAGCCAGCATATCCGTGTCCTCGGAGAGATAAGAGGAAGTAAATACACCGCCCACACCGGAGCCTGCCATCATGGAACAGGAAGATACCCCGCCAAACAGCAGGGCAATACAGGCGCCAATGCCGATCACCAGCAGCACCGCCCGGCTATGGTGTTTGATGTAGAGGAATGTTTCCTTGAAGGCGTCCTTTGCTTTCTGCGCCGCACTTTTCGCCGTGGCCGCTGTGTTCTTTGCGGTTTTCTCTGCCTGTCGCAGCTCCTTTGCATAGTTCCGCTTGATCCGCTGTTTCTGCAGAAAGCGGGATACCGGGTTAGAAGCCGCCAATGCAGGATCATCATGCAGTGCCTTTTGGTAAAGGTAGTCGGCGTTTGCCTTAAAAGAAGCCTGCTCTGCCTTCGCCGCGTCACGCCAGGGCTTTGTGCGGTGGTGGTGAACGGCGGCACGGACTTTGCCTTTTCCGTAGGCAAGCCCGCGTTCCGTCAGCACCTCGCCCTTGTGTCCGGCCTCTACACCCACATTTTCCTGTTCCACCTCATGCACCTTCGCATGGGCGGCGTGGGCGATCTCATGAACCGGTCGGGAAAGTGGATTGTGCCGCAGGCGTCCGTTGGGGCGTTTCTCCACTTTTTCAATGTGAAGCTGCATCTTGCCTTTTCCGGCTGTCTCGTCAAAAACACGCTCGGTACGGAGAATTTTCTTTGTGGGGATAGCGGCCTTTGCCGCGTCCAGCCGGTCCGCCGCACGGTCGGAACGGTCGATATATTTTCCAAGTGTGGGATCGGCGCGTTCTTCCTCGGTGAATTGCAGACGGGAGGACGGGCGCTGCCTTGTGGCAGAACCATCCCGCACCGCCTGGGTATCAGCCTTTTCCGCCTTTCGTGCACTTTTCTTCTCATGGTGTTCTGCCGCACGCAGGGCAAGGTCAGCCGCAGCGCCAGCGGATTCTTCCGAAGAAGCGGACAGCTCCGCTTCCGGCTCCCGGCTGCTAATATGTTTCACCTCGCCCGTGGCAAGATTTTCCGATACCGCACCGTCACGGGTCATTTTCTGCGTGATCTTATCGGTCGCTTTCAGTTCCCTCATAGGCAGTCACCTTCCTTTCCATAGGGGCAAAAGTCGCCGCAGGTGCCATTCTCGATCATGGCGATATAGCGGAAAATGGGATATGCCTGGGGCGGGCAGACCGCATTTCCCAATGTTTTCAGCCGCAGCGCCCGGTCATCCATGCGCTCGGTCATGCGGGGGATTCCTTCCGGTTCGGCGGCCCAGAGGATACGTCCGTCCATCCTTTCGGGAAGCCCATGAGCCATTCCACCCAATCCGGATTCAGCGCCGCCGTTTCGGACACCGGCCGCTCCTGGGAGATGATCTGCGCCGACAGGTTCCCGTCCTTCTTCGCCGGATCGAAGGCCGACGGCTTCAAGGTTGAGCGGAAACCGTCCGACGCCACCGGGGTCAGATAGAATACCGCCGCCGACAGGCTGAGGCTCCAGATTGCCCCGTTTCGGTTCCTCTTGCGGAATATCCCATTGTCCGACAGGAACACATCCAGGCTTGCCGCGTCCCTGGCGGTGTTGTTGTCGGAGGCAAGGGGTGTGGGAAACATCAGCCGCGACGATAAAAGTTCGCTGGCGCTCATGCCATGCGCCGACGCCGCAAGCCGGAAATACGAATGGGAGAACAGCGTATCCCGCTTTTGCCAGGTCAAAGATCGTTTTGTCGAGCCCCATATTGATGAAGCCAGCAACATTTTCCCCAAGCACCCAGCGGGGCCGCAGCTCGGTAATAACGCGGCACATTTCCGGCCACAGGTAGCGTTCATCCGCAAAGCCCTTCCGTTTTCCGGCGGTGGAGAAGGGCTGACAGGGAAAGCCGCCTGAGATAACGGTAACTGTTTCAAGTCCTGTTTTTTCAAAAAACGCCTCCTTCGTAAAAGTAGTAATATCCCGGAACCTGGGAACATCCGGCCATCGTGCGGAGAGGACGGAGTGCGGAAAATCCGCCCACTCACACTGGCAGACGGTTTCAAACCCGGCAGCCTCCGCCGCCAGGTCCAGACCGCCAATGCCGGAAAACAGGCTCACATGGGTCAGTTTATTCATGGCCCTTCGGTACACGGAACGGTTCGATCTCACTTTCCAACTCCGCAAGGACCGCCTCCATATCCGCCGTGACCGCCTTACTTCTGGCAATCAGCCGGTTCATCACATCAAAGAAGGTTTCGCCCTCCTGTTTTTCTTCCGTATGCAAATAGCGGGGATCATTCATGTTCGTTTTCTCCTTTCCCGGTTTCACCAAGTTTTGTCGTCATAATGCTGTAAAGTTCATTGTCCTTCGGGAAGTCATCCACAAAAGGCAGGATCACATTGCCGAAGAAGATCAGCCCCTCGCCGGGGCCTGCGTTGCTGATATGCGCCGCCTGCTGGTTAGAGATATTCAGGCGCTCGCAGAGAATTTTTCTGTCTCCGCTGGCCTGGTTCAGAAGGTACACAAAATCGCTGTTTTCAAAGATGTTCTCAATCTCCGGGGAGGAAAGCAGGTCCTTAATGTTCTGCGTGATCCCTGTGGGGATACCGCCCCATTTGCGAAAGCGTTTCCAAATCTCCACGCTCCAGGCACCAACCTCGCCGCGCAGCAGAAGGTGGAACTCGTCTACGAAGTACCAGGTGGATTTACCCTGATCCCGGTTTTGGGAAACACGGTTCCACACCTGATCCTGGATCACCAGCATACCCAGGCTTTTGAGCTGCTTTCCCAGTTCCTTGATATCAAAGCAGACAATGCGGTTGTTGATATCCACATTGGTGCGGTGATTAAAAACATTCAGGCTGCCATGCACATACAGTTCCAGTGCCGCCGCGATCCGCTGTGCCTCCGGCTCCGGCTGCCGTTTGATCTCGTCATACAAATCTTCCAACAGCGGCATATTCTCCGGGCGGGGGTCTGCAATATAGGGGCGGTACACGATCCGCACAGCACGGTCAATGACCGTTTTCTCCACCGGCTCCAGACCGTTCCGTCCGCCTGCCGCCAGTTCGCAGAATGACAGGATAAAGTCGGATTTCAGCGCCAGCGGGTTATCGTCCTCGCTATAATTGAGGTTGATATCCATAGGGTTCACATACTGCGTGCTGGTAGGCGAGATTTTGATGACCTGGCCTTCCAGCCGGTTCACCAGCGGAAAATATTCCGCCTCCGGATCGCAGATCAGGATATCGTCCTTTGTGTTCAGGAACACACCCACGATGGAACGCTTTGCAGAAAAACTCTTGCCGCTACCGGGTGTGCCTAAGATCATGCCGTTGGGTGTTTTCAGCTTTTTGCGGTCAGCAAGGATCATGTTGCCGGAAGTGGCATTAAGCCCGTAGTAAAGAGCTTCGCCGCCGTGGAAAATCTCCTGTGTGGTGAAGGGAACGAACACCGCCACCGCCGAAGTGGTAAGCCCGCGCTGTATCTTAATGCGGTTGACACCCAGGGGCAGAGCCGACACGAAGCCGTCCTCCTGCTGAAAGTCCAGCCGCACCAGGGAGCAGTTATATTTCTGCGCCACGCTTGTCGCACGGAGAAGGTCATTCTCCAGCTTTTGCTTGCTGTCCGCAAAGTTCACCACCAGGAAGGTCATCAGGAACATTCGCTCATTTCTGCTTTGCAGATCACGGAGGATGTTCTTTGCCTCGCCTGCGTAGGTGGCAAGGTCAGTGGGGATGATATCCATATCGAAACCTTCCCGCACCGCCTTTTTCTGCGCGTCGATCTTCATACTGTCAATATCGGTGATCTTTCGCTTGACCGTTTTGATCGCCTCGTTCTGATCCATGCTGCGGATATGGAGGCTGACAAGCAGCCCGCTGTCCGTATCCAGCAGTTCGGTGAGCATACGGTCATCCATTTCCGGTGCGCTGATCTGCAGAAAGGACACGGCACAGAATTTATCCGCCATCGTGAACTTCCGTGCTTCACCGAAGCGGAAAGAAGAAGGTGCGATAAAATCCTGAACCGACAGGCCGGAAGGGGCAAGCCAGCTCCATTCAAAGGCAAACCGTTCCCCGTCCGGGTGCAGGATGCCGTGGAGCATTTCCAGCCACTCCTTGCCGCCAAGCTCCTTTGCCAGAGCACCCATGACCTTGAAATGGTTGAGGGCGTCCATGACGATCCGGGAAAATCGTGCCCGTGCAGTTTTACTGTCCCGTGCCTCGATGGTGAGGGTCAGGTACTTTGTTTTGATAAGACCGTTGTTGCCCCGTTCAAGCTGCTTGCGGAGCATTTGCGTGTAAAGCTCACGGATATGGTCAAAGTGATCTCCCTGCGCCGCGATCTCGATACGCTTCACAAAATCCTCCCGGTTCATGCGGCGGCTCACAAGGGAGAGCTGCATCCCGATAGAAGCGTCATGGGCGTTATACATATCGCAGAGGGCTTCAAAGATCGCCGTCTGGTCGTCAGGCTTTGCAAGCTGATAATTCACATCCTCGAACTCGATACACTTCGACCAGATGTGGTCGTCCAGCTTGCACAGACCGTCCGGGTACATCTGGCGGAACGGTAAGGTGTCCTGTGCGGAATGTACCTTGCCGTCGCCTCTGGCGGTTTCCAGGATACGGCTGATCTCACGCTTTTCTGCGGCGGTCAGTTTTACCGCGGCTTTTGCCGCCTGCCGTGCCTGCGGCTCTGGCTTTCGCTTTCTGAACAATGGCTTTCACCTCCTTTTCCGCCTGGGCCTGCCGCTCCAGGGCTACATAGAAATTGTTTGTCTGGTAAGGCCGTTCCTTCGTCCGCAGGAACATACAGCGGATGACCTGTCCGGCCACCACCTCCAGGGGTTGACCATGCCGCTCATACATGGCGAGCAGAAAGAACGGGAGCATGACGATAATCATGCAGAACGCGGCGGCGCTGTTGCTGGCCGTGCGTCTGAGCAAAAAGAAAAGCGGTACTCCGATGAGTGCCGCCGCTCCGAAACATATAAGCTGCCGTTTGGTAAGCCCAAACAGCACTTTGGATTTTACTTTCGTCAAATCCTTTGGAATGGTTACATACGCCAATTTACCAAGCCTCCTTAATGCGCTCCGAACAGGCTCTTAGAGAGGCTGCCGGTCTTGAACAGGGCGAAGCACAGCAGAACCGTGTAGCCCATGCAGGCCCATATCGCGCCTGAGATATTTCCGTCCGTGGCGATACTCTGTACCAAAACAGAGTAGATTCCCACGCACACCATGATTAGAAATGCCTGGAACGCCAATGCAAACAGGGATTTCAAGTAGTTCTGTCCTGTATGGCTCCAATCCCGGTTTGTCATAGTGGCAAGCGGAATCGGTCCAACGGAAGTTGTCAAATACACCTCGATCATGCGGCCGTAGATGACAAGCATGATACAGATGGAAAGGGCGTTCATGGTAAGCCCCACGAAAAGGGACTGGAACCACAGCCCGAACAGTTCTCCCGTGCCCAGGGCTTCAAGCTGCGCCTCCATATCCGTGATGACGCTGCTGATATCAATGGAGGTATTCCCAATGATGACGCCTGCGCTGCTGTTCACAACGCTTTGCCCCACATCGAAGATACCCATGACGATATTCCATGTGTTCGTCACAATGAGAACGGCACAGAAAGTCTTGAAAATCCACTTGAAGAACATCCAGGTATCTACATCGTGCAGATTGTTTTTCTCTGTCACAAGCTGGATCAGCTCATAACACATTACGAATGTCAGGATAACCCCGGCGATTGGAACGATCACCGTTTCAGAGAGGTTTCGGATCATAGAAAAGACGCCGCTGTTCCATGCCAGCGGCGTCTGTCCCACTTCACCGGCGATCTCGCCTACTTTGGTATTGACCGTATCGAACATGCCCGACAGGTTTCCCATGATCCCCTCGATGAGCAGTCCTCGGAGCCATTCATCGAGTTTGTCGAGTATGCCGCCCATAAGCGATCACCGCCGGACGATCAACCGAACAGGCCGGAGAGCAGAGGTACAAGGGTGATGCCGATGAGGGCGACACCGCCGCCGGCCATCAACTGTTTCATACCCTGGCTTTTGGAAGCAGGGTTGTCCTGGCCGTAACCTTCCAGAAGGTTGATAACGCCCCAGATACCAAGACCTGCGCCCAGGGCCACTACGAGAGTCTGCAAAACACCAACTGCACTGTTGAAAAATTCCATAAAATAATCCTCCTAAAAAATGTTTTTGATTTTTGGTTAAGTTGTTGCGTCAATCTCGTACACATCGAAGGTGTCCGTGGGTTTTACCACGGTACGCTGCTTCTTCATGTACCGTTCCATGTCAAAGACATTTTTAGGGTCGGCGTCGGCCGTGTATCTGTAATTCGGGTGCCGGGTGAGGTCGTACTTGTCCGAAAGGAACGGGCGCACGCCCCGCAGCATGAAGATACACTTGCCACCGTCCATCACTGCCAATTCGTCTTGGGTCATCAACTCCTTTCCTAATTTCTGATAACTGAGGCCATGGGAAACCTGACTGCCCCGGTTTTCAGACTGGTTATAGAGATCAATGGTCTCTTTTCCCAGCAGCTCCGAAATTTCCTTGAGCGTGGATTTCTCCTTGCCTCCCAAAAACAAAGTGCTGTCACAGTTACCGACGATGGTATCTGCCGCGTCCTTGTAGATGGTCTTTAGCTGACTCTGCGACTGCAAAATAATAGAAGCCGATATTTCACGGCTTCGGATGGTGGCAATCAGCTTATCGAAGTTCGGTATCTGGCCGATGTTGGCAAACTCGTCCAGGATCAGACGGACATGGACGGGCAGCCGCCCGCCGTAGAAGTCATCCGCCTTGTCGCAGAGCAGATTGAAAAGCTGACTATACATGAGGGCGGCCACGAAATTGAAAGTGTTGTCCGTATCCGAAAGGATCACAAACAGCGCCGTCTTTTGGTCGCCCAGGGTATCCAGTTCCAGTTCGTCATATTCCATCAGGTCCCGCAGCTCCTTGATGTCGAAGGGAGCAAGCCGGGCGCCACAGGAAATGAGGATGGATTTTAAGGTTTTGCCCGCCGCCATCTTGAATTTGCGGTACTGCTTGACGGCGAAGTGGTCCGGCTCCCGTTCCTCCAACTGAGAAAAGAGCAGGTCCACCGGGCTTTGATAAGTCTCGTCGTCCTCTCTGGCTTCACTGGCATTGATAAGGTCCAGAAGTGTGATGAAGTTCTTTTCTTCCTCCGTGGCCTCGTACCAGATGTAGCCGATCAGTGCGGAATAATAGAGGCGTTCCGCTTTGACCCAGAAATCTTCCGAAGATTTTTCGCCTTCGCCCTTCGTGTTCATAATCAGGGCGTTCACCAGCTTTAAGATATCTTTCTCTGATCGGATATAAGCCAGCGGATTGTATTTCATGGATTTTCGGAAGTTTATCAGGTTGAGGCACTTGATACGGTATTTCTTCCGTTCCAGGAAAGCGCCGATCTCCGGCAGCAAGGTTCCTTTCGGATCAGTGCAGACATAGGACGAATGAGCTTGCAGCAGCGACGGCTTACAGAAGAACCGCGTCTTGCCGCTGCCGGAACCGCCGATCACCAGAATGTTTTTATTTCTGGCATACTTCGGCTGCTTTGGGCGGCTCGCCATCGTGATTCGCTCCGTCTGCGTCATGGGGATGTTCTGGAAAAAGTCCTTGTCCATGTAGGGGGCGATATCCGCCGCTGTCCCCCAGCGGGCAGAACCATACTCGATCCCGTGACGGTACTTCTTAGCGTTCTTGCCTTTCAGGTAGACTGCCATGCGGAGAATCACCGCACCGGCTATGCCGATCAGCAGGTCCGTGGGATGGAAACTGAGCCACGGGGAGGAAAGCGCTGCCGTGAAGCCGTCCCCAATGGAAAGCAGCTTGCCAGAGAGGTCAGCACCGGGCGCAAGCCGGAAAGCCTGTGCCAGCTTATCGAAGGGATACACGAACAGAAGATACGGAAGGTTCAGCAAAAACAGTTTTTTCATGTTCATCTCTGCACGCTCCGATCTTTGACCTTTACTTTCTCCCGGTCAATGGTGCGGTGTTCCGTTTTCTCCGCCGCCTGTTCCTTCGCCTGGGTCAGCCGTTCCCGGATGGATGGCTTTTCCTCACGGCTCATTTTCCGGCTGGCAAACTCCTGAAATGCCGCTGTGATGGCGTCTGCATCCCGGCTTTTGAAAAAGACCAGGTAACGGGGCTGCTCTGCGGCGGTGTCCTTCTTCAAGGCAAAATCCACATGGTATTTCTTCGCCACACGGGAGAAGGCCTTGATATTCTTGTCACTGATCTCGATATTGGCAAGACCGGCGTTCTGGCTGGCAAGTTGTTTAAGACTCTGCCTGCCGCGGTAGATTTTGGGCTTCTGGCTTTTCTGGATTTCCTCCAGGAACTTTTTGACGGCCTTTTCAAAGACCTGCTCACTTAGCTTGGCTCCGTCAACAATGAGCGTCACGGCGCCCCGCGTTACTTCCTCCTGCATTTAGCCTCGCCCCCTTTGCCCGTCCCCGTACATATCGTGCTGCACCAGGGAAGAATAGTAGCTGTTGATGGTGGTCGGGGCGTTATACAGCGCCGCCAGAAGGTATTTCTTGATATTGCGGACATAGGTGGTGTTGTCCTTCATGCAGTCCATAACATACTGAACATGGGAGCTGTCCAGCTTCATAAACCGGGACTTTACCACCTCCGCCGGATAATCGTCTCCGGCAATGCGGATGACTTTGCGGGCAGAACATACGGTATCCACGATCAGGTCAACGATTTCGTCAAGCTGCTCACGGTCGATATGGCTGTCCTGCACCAGATAGCTGTACTCGATGTTATCCAAAATCACTTCACGATAACATTCTCTGGCTCCCATCCGATCCGTTCCCATCCTTGCCCCTGTGGGGGTAGGGGGATTTGATTGGATAGGATTTGATAGTTCCGTACTTGATAAATCAGTCTTTGTTTGATTAGTATTTAATTGTGCGGGGTTTTCCGTACACGGTTCCGCCGTATCCGGGATACCCATATCCGGGTTTTCCGTATATGGCTTTGCCGTACCCGGTAAAGGCGTACCTGGGCTTGACGGCGGCTCGCACTGAGGCATTTCGTAAATGACATACTCGGTATCCGTGATCTTGCCTTTTTCATCCCGAAGCTGTGTGCGCCGGATATACCCGTGGGTTTCCAGCTCCTTCAACGCCGCACCGATGCTGTCCACACCTTCCCGACAGATCGCCGCAAGACCTCTGGTGGTGTAATTCCACTCGTCAGGGAGCGACAACATCATGGACAGCAGCCCTTTGGATTTCAGGGTCAGCGTCCGATCTTTCAAGTGATGGTTCGACATGACCGTATAATCACGGGTCTTTTCAATACGAAAAACAGCCATCTTCGCACCTCCTTCCTGCGAAAATAAAAAGTGTTGATTTTGAGCGGTTTACCCGTCTGTATGCCTCCGTTTTCTCCCGCATGGGAAAACATCCACGCCCTGTTCAGAACGCAAGTCACGGAGGAAGAAACAGAAGATTTTCCGCTGATTTTGATACATTTTGGGGGCGGCTACCTCTCACGGCCTTTATGGTCATAGTGGAGATCGCCGGAAAGCACCTTCGCATGGTTACGGATTTTGATATGTCCCTTTTCCTGATTTTCCAAAGCCTTGCTGTATCCGGCGTCAGTCAGGAACAGGCGCATTTTCTCACCCTTCCAGCCAACAGGCGAGTCATGGGTAAGAACATCAAAGACGATCATGTGTCTGGTCGCCGGGTCGAAACGCTCCAAAGCCATAATGTCATGGCCGGATAATTTCTGCGCCCCGGATCGTTGTCTGGCTTCTGCCAGCATTTCCCCGATGGTGCGGGCTTTCTCTGGCAGATGGTATTCGGCCTGCATCTTGCGGATCAAATCCATACACTCCTGATCCGACAGTGGGCGGAGCTTGTCCAGAAGGCCTTCCGCCGTTTCTTTCGTTGCCGGGTTCGGCGCGTAGCGCCATGTCATGTAAATCTCATTCAGGGCGGCGTTCTGATTGGTACTTTCAATCTGAAACACCATCCTCATTTCTGCTTCTGTCAGTTTCATTGCCAGCCTCCTTCAAAATGGGTATAAAAAAACGCCATAGGTCTTTTGAGCCTACGGCGTTTCTTGCGATATTCACAATTCCAAACTTTCCAGCCACTCGTCAAAAGATTTCTTGGAGACGCGGATCGCATTGCCTATGCGGACGATCCTGAACTCCTCCTGCTTGACGAGCTGATATGCGGTTGTGCGACCGATGTTGAGCATGGCCGCAATCTGTTCCACGGTGTATGTGCGCGGTTCCGGCAGTGACTTTTTCTCTTTCTTGTCCATAGTAACCTCCATGTATTTGCCTTGTCATTTTGACTAAGGGAGTGAAGAATGGCAGTAGCAATCGGCTTTGGCTGGGTGTCCTCTTGCTAAGAATTTGCTAATAGGACCACCCAACGGACACATAAAACTGCGTCAGAATAGGTGTTTTGCACCATAAAGTTCGTTTACTACAAGTCATTCTGCGTAAGGGATGATATTGGAAGTTACATCCGAACCGTGTATCACATGGTAAGCCATACTCCTAAGCGGAAGGCCAGCGGTTCGAATCCGCTCAGGAACATTGGATGAAACGCCGAAAGCCGGATTTTACTGGTTTTGGGCGTTTTTGTTTTTGGTGAACCTTTTAAAATCTGCTAATAAAATGCCCCTTTTTCAATTCCGAGGTAATTCTTTTGGGGCTGGTTTGCTAATACGATCGTGGAAACAACGGTGGGGAAAGGCTGTGTTGGTCTCCTATGTTAAGGACAAAATAGTGCTCGAATGATGTCCAAGCGAACAAACAGAGTTATGAAAAGTAGTATGAAGTAATGAAACGAAATGAACTTTTTGACAATTTCATGTGCAAATAGTAGAATGAAATAAACGAGTTATGTGTTGGTACGCCTTAGGGGGATAAGGCGTACAAAAATAATTGTTGGGGAGAAGCAAATGGGAAAATTTGTAGAAGTACATGGATATAAAAACTTTGTATATTGTTATGGTCAAGGCTCTATTACCTTGGTGCTTTTGTCTGGGTCAGGAGTGCCTTTTCCGAGCCTAGAATACAAAACTCTAGCGAAAGCATTAGCCAAAACCTATCAAGTTATTGGGATTGAAAAGTTAGGTTACGGGCGTAGTGATTTGACCGAAAACAACCGGGATATTGACGTTGTTGTTCATGAATATAGAAGTGTGTTACAAAAGTTAGGAATCAATTCGCCTATCGTGCTAGTAGCGCATAGCATGGGATTTTTAGAAGCTCTCCGCTGGGGACAACAGTACCCTTTTGAAATTGCTGGTATCCTTGGCGTTGACCCTGCAACGCCAGATTGTTATAGGGAATTCGATGTGGAAGGAGCCACAAAAAAACTGAAAGAGATGTCAGCAGATGTAGTCTGCCGAAAAACAACCGCCAGCGCCTTAGTTGAGCAATTCTTAAAAGAACAAAAAATTTCCGAAAAGGAAAAAAATGAAATTGAAGATTTAGCATTTCGCAATTTAGCTAACCAAAATTGGATTAGCGAAGCTGAAAACTTGAGAAATGCGATTGGGCTGGTAGAACAGAATAATCCATATTTGCAGATTCCAATGCTATTCTTTTTATCAAACGGAGAGGGTACGACACTTAAAAAAGAGAGTTGGATAAAGTATGCTTTACAATATTTAGATAAGATAAGGGGTTCACAATACGAATTATTTGACTTTCCACATAACTTGTATAAGTTTGTATATCAGGAAATCGCCCAATTATCAAGAAACTTTATATCGAAACATATAGAATAAGGGGCAAGAAAAAGAGACGGAAAATTGTAACAATCAAAAGTTGTAAGGGAGGAATAATGTGGAACGCTTGAAAAGCTATTACGCAGATGTATGTTTTATAGATGGTTTAGAAACATTTATAATTTCCCCCTCGAAGTTTGATGACATTCTAAAAGATAACGTACTTTTAAAATACTTGAAAAAATCAAATAAGGATATAGTTCCTTTTATAAATATATCAAGGGAAGTTGGTACAAATAAAATATATCTTGCATTTGTAAATTTGCCCGCTAAAGTAGAACGGTTTCTGGCATGGTATTACAAAATCATTTGATTATCATTGAGTAACACAACTTCCAGTTTGTCAAACTGAAAAATTAGAATTGAGGTGATAAAACATAGAATGTTTATTTGCATATACGTATCTTTGGGCATGGGGATTTTGCTCTATGCAGGAATATAATCTGTATTTAGACAGTATGTTTTCTGAGACACCTGGCGATGAAGTGTTATTGGAACTAGAAGAATGTTCTGATAATTACAATAACACATTTGTACGGCTGAAAAGATATTTTGAGAATGAAATAAACACTTTTGATTCAGATAAATTTGGAAAGATTCTTTTCAAAGGCTTAGAGACGGTATACAATTCAGGTGTCTATGATATTGTCGAGTTTGGCAACAGATGTTATAAGCTATGGAGCTTGTTGCCTGCTTTTTTAGATCATGAGCAGCCATTTTATGTTTTATGTTATGCAGATGACCCACTATCATGGGGAGATGAAGAACAAAGCCGTACATTGTATAGGGATGCATTTAGCTTTTATAAATAATAGCACAACTCCCCGTTTGACAAACTGGAAAATTAGAAGTTGTAAGGGAGAAATCGCGTGGGCAGAAAAGAAATGACAACAAAGGAAGATTTAATGACTGTTATCAGTCTATTGGAAAATTCAGGGATAACATGTGCTTGATGTTTTAATTTTTGATAATATATCAGAATAGCTTGGAAAGGAAATATATTATGGCAGAGATAAGCAGCAACGTAACTCCCTGGTCTGAGAACATCATAAAAAGTTACCAATGGTTGGATGAATGCTTACAAAAACAGCCTTCTACGGAAAAAGAATTTCAACCTGCATGGCAAGCGTACAAATATCTGCTATGTGGCAAAATGTACGCCTACATCGGCATTGATGACAGAAACGGACGTCCTATAATAACTTTGAAATTGGAACCTGTCTTCAGTGATATGCTACGAAGCAAGTATGAGGATATCGTGCCAGGTTACTATATGAATAAGATGCATTGGAGCACAATATATCTTGATGGTAATATTCCACAAGATGTACTTTCAGATATTGTATATGCTTCTTATAAATTGGTACGTTCATCGTTAAGTAAAAAGGCACAGAAGAAAATGCTGGAAAAGTAGAGAACGTTAATTGTCGCTAATATAAGCAGCAAATTAGAATTTGTGGGGGAATCCACACAGATAATCCGTTTGATTCCTCTCCATTTGCGAAGAAAAATATTGGAGTTTTTTCTTGCTATTTTATGTATTATCCGGTATGATAAGACAAAATTTGAAAATAGAGGACTTTATGGACACCGCCATGGATGACGCTGCCCGGATTATCCGATATAAGTGTATATCTTATGACATTATATACGCGCGGCCTGCGTCTTTTTAAGATGCTGGGCCGCGCATTTTTCTCTGTTTTCCGGTAACAAGGGAATGAATTTACAAACAACAAGGAGACACTTATGAAGAGAAGCAGGCTATGGCTTTTATTTCCCATACTGTCAGTATTTATGATTATTTTTGCTTTCTGGCTTTCACGTCAGGAAGGGAGTTACAAACAGGCCATGGAACTTTCTTTTGAACCTGTCCAGGATATGTTCACGATAGAACTTCAGGCCGAAGAAAAATATATGGAGCCTCATGTGAGCGATGGGGACACAGAGTTAATGTGGGAAAGTGCAACGGGAAATGGGAAAAGCTATTTAAGAATTAAAGGAAAGCTCCCGAAGCATCGGCTTGGAAAGCCGGTTGCGCTGCGTATCGAGAGCGACTCAGGGAATAAAATCAGGGAAATGGAAATACTGTCCGTCAGCGGGATATCCGCGGCCGGTTGCCAGATTGATGTGGTGAAAGACGATACCTGGCCGCTCTATATTGGTTTTTCCCTCGCATTAATTGCCGCCATGGCGTTTTTGCTGGCCGGAAGCTTTGGAGTGAAAAAGAAGAGGAAGAAGTTTGCTTATGCGTTAGAGCTGGCGGAGGGATTGAGGAATGATCCGTCAGCCGGGGACTGTTTTGAGGAGGGACAAAGATACTTTCTTGCAGTTGAGAGAATGTGTATTGTGGATACTCTATCGGGGATGCTTTTCGTATGGATTTCGGTCCTGTGGGTTTACCGGCAGTCTTACAGTCCGGGCTGGTCTCGGGCAATCAGCTGGTTTCTGCTTGCAATGGCCGCATTTTTCATAATTACTTATTTTCTGCGGATTTACAGAAACCGGATAATGCTGCGCCCGCTGCTTTACGAAAACCGTCCTTTAAGCGCTTCTACGGCCTGCTTGCTGTCCGGAATCAATGGAATCGGAAATATGAAGGAACGGGCGATTTCCTTGCACAATGCCGCGGTGGGATTATACCGCAGCGGCCGGGTCAGAGAGGCTCTGACACTGGAAGATTTGGCATGGAAGCTGGCAGGAAAGCATAAAGGCGCCATGCTCTGTTTCCTGCACAGCGATCTGCGTAGCGCCTGTCTGCGTTGTTTGAGAGAGGAACAAGCGGCTGAAAGAGAAGAGCTAAAGCTGGAGATTATGCTTGAGGAGACGCCGTGGCTCTGTAAGAATAGAGATATTCAGATGCGTTCACTGTCCGCAAAGATTCGCGGTCTGATAAGTGGAGGTACAGTCCTGAAAATCATGAGGTCTTAAAGGCTATGGCCTACGGACCCTGCACTTATTCATATACCAGGCTGAAGGCGCATGATTTTACCGGAATTATATTACGAGCGGCTTACGTTCTGGCTGTCATGTTTTTTCTGTTTCAACTGACAGACGGCGCAGCCCACTCCAAAGGACAGGAAGGCAGTCCTGTTTACATAGAAACGGAAATGTCCTCGTCTGCCGGGATAGACAACAAGGAAACTACACCGTCTGCTCTAAAAGAAACGGCGTCCGAGGAACCTGTGGATTCCATAGTTAGGAAGGCGGCGGAATTTTCCATCACCTACCCGGAGAATTGGGACGGGCTGCTGTTCTCGATCCGTGTTTTTAATAATGGTGATTATGTGAATGAACCAGACTATGAGATCTTAGGCTATGACGGAGCGAGTGTATATTTTCAAACAGTTGCGATTCCGCTCTGAACGAGGCTAATTTGCTGAATTTATCCGCGCAAAGGCTGCGGATTGCGAAAAACGAGATTTACACGCGGCACGGGAGGCGCTTTACGGATATGGAACTGCAGCAATATTTTAATAGTTGTAGTTATCAAATCCACAGTAGGCGCTATTTCATAAAAATCAATAAGCATGGGAATATACAAAAAGGAGTTTTTATGAAAGTGAAAAAAGTTCTGGGAATCATAATGGGTATATTGGGACTGGTTTTGGTTATTATTGAGATTCTATTGAAAATGGAAGAAAGTATGTCCATATCTGTTATAGGCGGTGCAGATGGGCCGACTTCTATATTTTTAGCTGGCCGAATAGGCGGGAATATATCTATTTTAATAATTATTGTAGGAGTGATTCTTATGGTTATAGCAGGATTTATTCTTTTTAAGCGTAAGCACTGACTTCCGCTGCTCATTCTTCTTATAGGTTTGTTTGATATAATTGGCTCAATCAGAAATAGAGGAGGTGGTGTAATATAAATGAATGGTTCTGTACTGATACAATCCTTAAAACAGTTATGGGGAATCATTGTGCTGGAATATAAATACCGCGGCAATCTTCCCAGTATTGAAAGCTATCATTCGCAGGTGAAATATGCGTTGCCCTTTAGCGGTGAGTGGGTGGTTGCAAATGGCGGGGTAACTGAAAAAAACTCTCATTCCTGGGAGATACCGACGCAAAGATATGCGTATGATTTTGTGATCCTGGATGGCGCCGGCAGCAGTTTTCGGGGAGAAGAGACAGAAGCAGGCTCCTTTTATTGTTATGGCAGGGATATTTTAGCTCCGGCAGACGGCACAGTGGCGGAAATTTGTACCGGGAATCCGGATAGCAGGATCACGAAGAACAGGACCGCCTCATGCAATGCCCGCGATATTCGGGGAAATTACGTTCTGATTTGTCATTCTGCTGATGAATACTCCTTGCTGGCACACCTTAAACCGGACAGTATACAGGTGTCTGTGGGACAATCCATAAAAAAGGGAGAAAAGATCGCTGAGTGTGGAAATTCGGGGAATACCTCGGAGCCACATCTCCATTTTCAGGTGCAGTTGGGAAAAAGCTTTTATTCCTCTCCCGGGCTTCCGATTGAATTTGAAAATATTATAGTGAAGAAAACTCCGAATTATGAGAAGTTTGATAATAGATGCTTGAAGGAATATAGTGAAAATTATTATCCGCCATATATCGGAGTTGGGCAGATGGTTCGGCAGGGTAACTAAATAGCGCAGTAGGTTAAGAGGAGGACTTTATGAAACAATTTGTACTGTATGCATTATTAAAGGCGTTCGTGATTTCTGTTGGCGTTGATTTGGTGTGTATGATTTATGGGGTAATATCCGGCGATCCTTACAGAATAACCTTAGCGGGAGGAGTAATATGTTTCCTGGTATTGTTCTTTGTTGAACTAATTGAGTGCTTATGGAAGAACCGAAAGAAGTAACAGATCACTATTTTGATAAATTGCAATTTGAGAGGTGTGGCAAATTATGAAGATGCCCCAAGAAAATATTGATATAATTATGTTTGCCCCTTGCGGAATGAATTGCAAGGTTTGTTATAAACATTGTTACCATAAAAAGCCATGTGCTGGTTGCCTGAACAGTGATAAGGGAAAGCCGGAGCATTGCCGCAAATGCAGAATAAAGGATTGCATAAGAGAAAAGCACCTGTCTTATTGCTATGAATGTTCCGAATATCCATGTAAGCTTATTAAGAATCTTGAAAAAAGCTATAAGAAGCGGTATCAGGCAAGCCTTATCGAAAATAGCCGTTTTGTTCAAGCATATGGTTTAGAGCAATTCATGGTACACCAAAAAGAAAAATATACGTGTCCCAGATGTGGTGGTATTATTTCCATTCATGACAGAGAATGCAGTGAATGCCAGGAAAAAATGACATAGTAAATAGCAGAGTTTATGGATCAGGAAAATAATATAAAATACAAGGGAGAATTGTTTTTGAAAAAAGGCGAAATTTTCAGTATTATATTGTTTTTAATTATGGGGATAGCCCTCATCGTTTGTTCCGTTAACCCTCCAAAAATCTTAGTATTTTTAAATGGTAATGCCTGGAGAGTCGGAAGTGCAATAATAGGAGCTTTTTTTCTTATAGCGGGACTTTCAAATATGTTCCACAGGAAAAAGTAATCTCCGACGTTCCCAAGACGCTTGAAATGAGGTAAAACAATATGGAATTTATTCGATTAACAGACAGCAATCATGCCATGTATCATCAGGCGATGGATCTATACAAGGCCAGCTTCCCGATTCATGAGCAAAGGGAAAGTCATGTACAAACCTGTATTATGGGAAATGAAGCATATCATTTTAATTTGATTTATGAGAACAATAGGTGGGTTGGTATGATTCTTTGTTGGGAGACGGAAGAATTTATCTATATTGAGCACTTCTGCATCCTGCCGGAAATGCGCGGTAAAAAGTATGGGCAGAAGGCATTGGAGCTTTTAGGTGGGGAGCAAAAAACAGTCATTCTTGAAATTGACCCTCCCATTGATGATGTGTCCGTTCGTCGTAAGCGATTTTATGAGCGTTCGGGATATCAGGCTAATAGGTTTGCCCATGTTCACCCGCCTTATAAGAAAGGCTTTAAAGGGCATGATCTTGTTGTGATGTCCAGTCCAGATCAACTGTCGGAAGCAGAGTATCGTGCTTTTAACAGTTATTTAAGTTCGGTAGTCATGAAACGCTGTCTCATTACAAAATCTTCCTATTAAAGATAATCCAACCCTACCTCATTTTACCAATCACTTTGTAAAATCCTCTCATCTTTATCATAAAATGAATTCCGAATTGTTCCATATTGCGAACCGTCCCGATCTATGGCATAATTTGTAATAAGTGCGTTACAGAGGAAAATGCTTCCGGCGCGTTCGGGCCGGGCGGGGATTATGAGGTAGCAGATGAAAAAGATACGGTATACGCTGTTTGTGGCGCTGGCGGCGCTGACGCTGCTCTTGCCTGTGATATTTAGTACGCTGGACCGGCGTTTCTCCACCAGCGGGGTGGAGACCGCCCAGCCGTTTCCGGAGATAACGGGAAACGCGCTTTTAAACGGAGAGGCCCAGACAAAGTTCGAGCAGTATGTCCAGCAGAATCTTCCGGGAAAGCCGCTGATGGTCCGGCTGCGCAATCAGATTACCTTTTCCGCGCTTCACACAACGCCCAACAACAATTACAGCATGAACGCTGACAAGAACCTGTTTACCTGGGGAAATGTGAGCTATTACATGCAGTATAATGAGCCGGTGTCGGAGGCGTATGTCCGGGAGCTGGTGAGCAAAATTGAGCGGCTGCAGGAGCTGGCAGAACAAAACGGAATCCAGCTGTTTGTGTTCGTGACTCCCTGCAAGATCCGTTACTATGAGGAGGAACTGCCCTGGGTGGACCGGGTTATGGCGCCCCAGCGGGGCGTGGGGGACTATGACCGCCTGGTGGACGCCCTTGAGGACAGCAGCCTCAATTACTTCGACAGCATCGCCTATATTGACCAGCACAAGGCGGAGTTCGATCCCCGGGTTCCCCTGTTTTACCGGACAAGCGTCCACTGGTCCGTGTACGTGGGAAATGCGGTGGGCGCTGCTTTCGGGGAATTTCTGGAGGAGGAAAGCGGTTACAACCTGCCGGAGGTGCGCGTCACCGCCCGGCCCTGCGAGGAGCCCGTTGTCCCGGACGCCGATGCCTTCGAAACCTTTAATCTTCTGCAAAAGCCCTATGACCAGTATTACGAGCCGGTCATAGAGGTGACCGACGCGTCCACCGACGCCCCGGGCATGCTTTGCCGGGGCGGAAGCTTTATGGGGCAAAGCCTGTCCGCCATCGTGCGCCACGGATATTTCGGGAAGGATGTCTATATGGAAAACGATCAGATTTTCACGGGGAATTTCGGGGAACGGGTCATTTTCCACGATTACAATGAGGTGGACATGGGGGCGTATTTTAAAGACATTGATTTGCTGGTTCTGGAGGTCAACGAGCCGTCCATTAGCGGAATGAGCTTTGGCTTTATCGATTATGTGCTGGAACACCCGCAGGTGCTTGACCAGACGGAACAGAGGGGGGAGTAGCTGTGGTATTTTCATCTCCGGTATTTTTATTTCTGTTCCTTCCCGCGACGCTGGTGCTGTACGCGGTGGCGTCTATGCGGGGGATCCGGGCCAGAAACACGGTGCTGTTGTTTTGCTCCGTCTGTTTTTACGCCTACGGGGGCGTGTCCTATCTGGGATTGCTTCTGTTGTCCGTTTTGGTGAACTGGGCGGCCGGTTTGTGGCTGTCCCGCCTGGAAGACGGAAGAGGGCGCAGGGCGCTATTTCTCGCGTGCCTGGCTTACAATATTGGAATTCTGGTGATTTTCAAATATTTGAATTTATTCGGTGACACGGCGGCCTGGATTGCCGGGAAGCTGTCGGGCCATGCGGTGGAATCGATCATACCGGCCATCGCCCTTCCCATCGGGATTTCATTTTTCACCTTTCAGATCATGTCCTATCTGATTGACGTTTACAAGAAGACGGTTCCCTGCCAGAGAAATGTGGCCGATCTGGCGCTGTATGTGATGCTGTTTCCCCAGCTGATTGCCGGTCCCATCGTGCGTTATTCCGATGTGGAACGGGAGATCGGCCGGCGCCGGACCGGCCTTAAGGACGCCTACGAGGGCGCATTCCGCTTTATGGTGGGATTTATTAAGAAAATTCTGCTGGCGAATGCCGTGGGCAAGGCGGCTGATCTGGCGTTTGTGCTGGAACCGGGAAGAGGCGCGCTCTATGCCTGGATCGGGGTGATTTGCTACGGCCTTCAGATTTACCTGGATTTCTGGGCTTACTCTGATATGGCCATCGGATTGGGACGGATTTTTGGGTTCCATTTTTTGGAAAATTTTAACGATCCGTACATTTCAAAGAGTATCAGCGAGTTCTGGCGGCGCTGGCATATCTCGCTGTCCACCTGGTTCCGGGACTATGTGTACATTCCGCTGGGAGGCAGCCGCGAAGGGCTTTGGAAAAACTGCCGCAATTATCTGGTCGTGTTTGCCCTTACCGGGATCTGGCACGGGGCCAGCTGGAATTTTCTGCTGTGGGGCCTGTACTTTGCAGCGTTCCTGATTCTGGAAAAGCTGTGGCTGAGGGCCGTGCTGGAGCGTCTGCCCGCCCTATTGCGCCATGTTTACGTGCTGCTTGTGGTCGGGATCGGCTGGGTGCTGTTCAGGGCCGATACCATGGCCGCTGCAGCGGGATTTTTAGGGGACATGTTCTCCCTTACGCTTATGGGGACTCACGAGCGGGAGCTGGCGGAGCTGCTGTGCGGCGGCAAATTCCTGTTGCAGTTCGCGGTTTCCGTCCTGTTCTGTACGCCCGTGTTCACCAAACTGCATGACGCTCTGGAGGAGCGGCGGTTGGGCGGGATTGGGGACGGCATCGTATTGCTGCTTTTTATGCTGGCGGTTTGCGAGATGATGGCCAGCGGTTATAATCCGTTTATTTATTTCCGGTTCTGATGGATTACTTTATGCCAAAGATCCGTCCGTCCATATCGTAGAGTTCCCCCAGCGGGATCCTCAGCCCGTCCTCCATCAAAAGGCACTGACCGTACAGATCCAGCTTCTTCACCCGTCCGGTGACGCTGACATAAGCGCCGCCGGATTTTTTTGCGTCCGGTTGAAAATAGGTGACGGTGATTTCCGGGCGAGCGGGCAGCATTTCCTGAATCATCCTGAGCTTTTCATCCAGAACCGCCTTGGCGTTCTCGTCCAGCTCGGCCCGCTCATCCGTCAGCCGTGCGGTTTCCCGGATGGCCGCCTCGTGTCCGGTAAGAGCGGCAAAAGGGGAAAACTGGGCCGCCCGGTCGGCAGCCGGCATCGGGGGATGGGCCGTGGAGACGTGGTGGGGAAGGTGAATAATATCGTCGTAGCGGTGGGAATCCGCGTCATGTTGATTCATGTTGTTCTCCTTTCGCGCGTGCCATGGCCGCCGGGTTAAGCCTTGTGACCGCCGATCTGCCGGTTGCGCTCCCGGGCCGTGGCCCCCTCTTCCAGATTCATACCCTTTAAAACCGCGTTTTTGCCGTATTTTTTCTGGATCCCCAGCATGGCCTGCTGCAGCTGTTTTTCGCGGTTCAGCTTCGCTTCCTCTTCCTGTTTTTTTTGTTCCAGCGCCTGGTAGTCGGTAAAAAGGTCCAGCTGTTCAAAGGCCGGCTGCTCCGAGGCCGCGCTCTCCTCAGTCACGTGGCAGGCCGTGACATAGATCCGGCGGACCAGCAGGTTATGGTCGATGATCCGGTCGTATAAGTCCATAACTGCGTCCAGGATCAACATCGTGGAGGAGGTCTTGCGGTCCAGATTGGCGGTACCGTGCGCGTGTTTGGGGATTTTGCGCCCGTAGCGGTCCGTCACGATCTCGCCCTGATAGCGTTTCCGGATTTCAGGGTCCGTCAGGTTTTCGATGTCATACCCCACGGTGAGCACCAGTTGGTCCGTCACAAGGCCCTTGTCCACCAGGTTCAGGACCAGCAGATCGGTCATTTCCCGGACAATCAGCTTCGCCTTCCCGGAATCGTAGGGGCACTGAAGCACCTGGCCGGAGCCGATGCTGTTGGCCGCGGGCTTGTAGGCTTTGATATCCGCCATGGCGCAGGGTTCCCAGCCCCAGGCGTGGTCGATCAACAGCTCCGCGTTGACGCCGAACAACCGGTAGAGCAGCTCCTCGTTGTGGTAGTCGTTGGGTTTTCCGACGGAGCACCGGGCCACGTCGCCCATGGTGAAGATCCCGTGTTCCTCCAGTTTTCTCGCATATCCCTTTCCTACGCGCCAGAAATCCGTCAGCGGCCGGTGGTTCCACAGCAGGCGGCGGTAGGTCATCTCGTCCAGCTCCGCGATCCGCGCCCCGTTTTGGTCCGGCTCAATGTGCTTGGCCACGATATCCATAGCCACCTTGCACAGATACAGGTTCGAGCCGATTCCCGCCGTGGCCGTGATCCCGGTGGCCTGAAGCACGTCCTGCATCATCTTTGCCGCCAACTCGCGGGCCGTGAGGCGGTAGGTGCCCAGATAGGCGGTCACATCCATAAACACCTCGTCGATGGAATAGACGTGGATATCCTCAGGTGCAATGTACTTCAGGTAAATGTTGTAAATCCGGGTGCTGTATTCCATATAGAGCGCCATTCTGGGCGGAGCCGTGATATAGGAAATGGACCGCTCCGGGAAACGGTTCAGCTCATTCGAATCCCAGGAAGAGCCGGTGAGAGCGCGTCCTGGAGCCGCGGTCCGCCGTCTGGCGTTGGCCTCCCGGACTTTTTGCACCACCTCGAACAGCCGGGGCCGCCCGGGAACCCCGTAGGCCTTCATGGCCGGGGATACGGAAAGGCAGATGGTCTTTTCCGTGCGGCTCTCGTCGGCCACCACCAGATTAGTGGTCAGGGGATCAAGCCGCCGCTCCCGGCACTCCACGGAGGCGTAGAAAGATTTTAAGTCGATGGCGATATAGACGCGGTTTTCCTGCTGCATGGCCTGCGGCCTCCCTTCTGTTTTTGCGCGAATGCGTTCTCTTTTATATTACCACACAGGAGCGTTTAAATATACTGCATTGGGCCCTTGTTGTGAAAATTAAATGTCCGCCCGGACGGTCCAGGCACCTGGAAATCCCTGTTGACTTTCCCTTTCACATGTGCAATGATAAAGGGCAAACTGGAAATAATACCAGTCATCAGGAAGGAGCGGAATATGAGTAGGCGCAGAAGAAGGTCCAGAAGAAGATCCGGGGCCGGCCGGATGGTTTTAATCGTGATCATTGCGGCGGTCCTGCTGGCAGCGGCCGCCGGTGCGTTTTTGTTTGTAACCCATCGCAGCGCCAGGCAGAAACAGAAGCAGCCGGACGAGCTGCTGACGGAGTACATGCAGTTTTTGGCGGCCGGTAATTATGACGCCATGTATGAGCTGTTAAACGCCCAGAGCCGGCTCAATATCAGCCGGGAGGATTTTGTGGCCAGGAACCGGAATATTTACGAAGGAATTGAGGCGGCCGATATCCGCGTTGAGATAAAAGGTACGGAACAGAAGGAAAATGGATCGGAGGCGGTCAATTATCAGACCACCATGAACAGCCAGGCCGGGGAAATCAGCTTTTTTAATCAGGTGGATTTCCGGCTGGAGGAGATACCGGGGGAGGATGGAAAAAAGAGCGCGGAGGAGTACCGGATGATCTGGAACGACTGGGTGATTTTTCCGCAGCTGGGGCGCACGGATAAGGTGCGCGTGAGCACGGACCGGGCGGACCGGGGCAGCATTCTGGACCGGAACGGCAATCTTTTGGCGGGTGAGGGAACCGCATCCTTAGTTGGCCTGGTTCCGGGGAAAATGAACCGCGACCCTGCGGGACTGGGCGGGTACGCGGCCGGGGACCTGGAACGGCTTTCCGGGCTGCTGGGCATTTCTGTGGAAGGGATCACAAAGAAGCTCTCCGCCGGATGGGTGAGGGACGATTCCCTGGTGCCGGTAAAAACCTTAAAGCATGTGGATGAGCTGAATCTTCTGGCGGACAAGCCCGATGAGGCCAATCTTCAAAATCAGGCGCTGCAGGAGGAATTGCTGACGGTTCCGGGCGTGATGATCACGGACACGACGGTGCGCTCCTATCCGCTGGGGGAAAAGGCGGCCCATCTGGTGGGATATGTCCAGAATGTGACTGCTGAGGATTTGGAGAAGCATCCCGGGGAAGGGTACCTGGCGGACAGCGTGATCGGCAGGAGCGGTATGGAGGGATTGTTCGAGAAGGAGTTAAAAGGGCAGAACGGCACGCGCATCGCCATCGTTACCCAGGACGGCGAAGAAAAACTGGTTCTTGCCAGTATTCCAAGGACGGATGGGCAGGACATCCGCCTGACCATAGACGGCGGCCTGCAGCAGACCATCTACGACGCCTTCCGGGACCGGAAGAGCTGCACCGTTGCCATGAATCCCCGCACAGGGGAGGTGCTGGCCCTGGTAAATACGCCCAGCTTCGACAACAACGATTTTATTCTGGGCATGTCCCAGGAAAAATGGACGGCTCTCAACGAGGACGAGCGAAATCCCATGCTCAACCGTTTCCGCCAGCGATTCGCCCCTGGTTCCTCCTTTAAGCCCATTACGGGAATCATCGGCCTGTCCACGGGCACGTTTGGCCCCCAGGAGAATTTTGGAGAGGATGCGGCGGGACTCAGCTGGCAGAAGGACGGGAGCTGGGGCCGCTATTATGTGACGACGCTGCACGGGTACAGCCCGGTCAACCTGGAGAACGCGCTGATCTATTCCGACAACATTTACTTCGCCAGAGCGGCTTTAAAGATCGGCAGTGAGAACTTTACGAAGGGATTGGATGCGCTGGGCTTTAACCAGGAGATTCCCTTTGAGATTGCGGTGGCCCAGGCCCAGTATTCCAACACGGAAACCATCGGGACCGAGATTCAGCTGGCCGACAGCGGATACGGGCAGGGCCAGGTGCTGATCAACCCCGTCCATCTGGCATCCCTGTACACCATGTTCCCCAACCGGGGGACGGTGCTAAAGCCGTATCTCCTCTACAAGGAGAATCCGGCCCCGGAGGCCTGGATTGAAAACGCCTGCACGCCGGAAAACGCAGAGATCATTGAGAACGCCCTGGTGAAGGTGGTGAACTCTGAGCACGGCACCGGGCATAAGGCCATGCGGGACGACGTTGTGCTGGCCGGAAAGACCGGTACGGCGGAGATCAAGGCTTCCAAGGACGACGCAACCGGCACGGAGCTTGGGTGGTTTGCGGTGTACACCAAGGACCTGAATCTGGACAATCCGCTGCTTATGGTGAGCATGGTGGAGGATGTGAAGAACGACGGGGGAAGCGGAGTGGCGGTCGAGAAATCGAAAGAGGTTTTCGAACGGTATATTCCAAAAAAGTCCGCAGAGTAGCGGCTGGCAGGCGAAAAAGCCATTCGGTTCCGGATGGCTTTTTTGCGTTGTGCGCGCTTGGTTTATGCCCGTTTAATTTCTTCGGTCCTCCACCAGCAGCGTGCGGATGGTGTCCGGAGAGGGTTTGCGGTTCAGGACGTAGAGCGTATAGATCCGCCTGGGGTTTAAGTTGACCCTTGCGGTGATGAGCGCGGTATCCGGGCGTGCAAAGCGGGCGACTCTCAGCGCATAGCTGCCGGAAGCCATGGGGCTGAAGCTGGTAACCTGGGCGAAGTTTATGGAGTTAAAGTAAATATTTCCCAGAGAGGCGTTGACGGAACCGCTGTAGCAGGCCAGATTGCACACCCTGAAACAGGAGGTGGTATTGGCGGTGGGGCAGGCATTGTCCGCGATGGACAGCAGATTCAGGCCTCCTGCGGAGTTGACAATGGCGATGGTCGCCATGCCGTCGCCCACGTACATGGATTTTTGGAAATAGGTATTCTGGTTAGTGTCGATCACAATAAAGATGTGATGGCCCTGGGGGACCTGTCGGTAGTCGGTGACTTCCGGGGATTCCAGCCCCGTGTAGGCCAGCTGGTTGTCGATGCGCACGGTAAAGGGATTATAGCCGGCGGCGGCGTTCAGCAGGCGGACGGCCCCGTGGACCCACTGATGGCTGTTGCAGAAAACGCAGGGGGCCCCGGTATCCGGCATCACAGAGAGGTCTTGATCCACCGGTTCCTCGTAGGGCGATACGGCCATGCCGTAATCGGGGGAACTAAAATCCGGGTCAATCACTTCGTCACGGGCCTGGGCGGTATAAAGGGGAATGGCATCGCAATCGTTCATAGATTAACCTTAATGAGAAGTTATAATTAGTGTATGTGAAGTATAGGGCATTGCCACCTGTTTTAGATCGGCCGGATTTGGGGAAGGGCAGGCGGGCGAACGCAGATTGTCGTTTCCCCGGGCGTGTGTAACCAAGTTACGGAACGAATCCCGGCTTGTTGTTATAATTATAACAAATATAAAATCAACCTACGGAGGACGGAATGGTTATGAAAGTATTGATAATCGGCGGAGTGGCAGGAGGGGCCACCGCGGCGGCCAGGCTGCGCCGCCTGGACGAGTCGGCGGAAATTGTGATTCTGGAACGGAGCGGCTATGTGTCCTATGCCAACTGCGGACTGCCTTACTATATCGGGGGAGTGATCGAGAAGAAACAGGCGCTGACCCTTCAGACCAAGGAGAGCTTTTGGAATCGGTTTCACATCGATGTGCGGCTGAACAGCGAGGCGCTGTCCATTGACCGGGAGAGAAATACGGTGCGGGTGAGACACCTTCTGGACGGAAGCGAGTACGAGGAGGCTTACGACAAGCTGATTCTGTCTCCGGGCGCAAAGGCCCTGAGACCGCCCCTGCCGGGGATCGACAGCCCCCGCATCTTTACCCTGCGCACTGTGGAGGACACCTTTGCCATCCGGGAACAGATCGAAAAGACCAGGCCGGGGAACGCGGTGGTCATCGGCGGTGGCTTTATCGGCCTGGAGATGGCGGAAAATTTGATCCACGCGGGCATAAAGACCACGCTGCTGCAGAGAGGGGACCAGGTGATGGCGCCCCTGGACTACGACATGGCCTGTCAGATTCACAGCTACCTGCGCGGGCGTGGCGTGGACCTGCGCTTAAACCAGACCGTGACCGGATTCTATGAGGAGGACGGACGGCTGTACACGCAGTTGGAGGGCCGGGAAGCGGTGGGAGCGGATCTGGCGATTCTGGCCATCGGCGTTGCGCCGGAGACCCATCTGGCCAGGGAGGCCGGTCTTTCGCTGGGCATCCGGGAGTCCATTCTGGTCAACGAGCGGATGGAGACCTCGGACCCGGACATCTACGCGGTGGGAGACGCGGTGCAGGTGCGCCACTTTGTCTCCGGCGCGGATTCCCTGATCGCGCTGGCCGGTCCCGCCAACAAACAGGGCCGCATCGCTGCGGACAATATCTGCGGCCGGGACAGCCGTTTTGACGGCTCCCAGGGCTCATCCATCATCCGGCTCTTCGACATGACGGCCGCCTCCACCGGACTTAACGAGAAGGCCGCCACTGCGGCCGGTATTCCCTGGGAGGCCGTTGTGACCTACTCGGCCAGCCATGCCGCCTACTATCCGGGCGCCACGGACATGACCGTCAAGACGCTGTATAACCCGGAGAGCGGACGGATTCTGGGCGCGCAGATCGTGGGCTTTGACGGCGTGGACAAACGCATCGACGTGCTGGCCACGGCGATCCGGGCGGGAATGACCGGGGAAGACTTGGAGGAGCTGGATCTGGCCTACGCGCCTCCCTACTCCTCAGCCAAAGACCCGGTGAACATGGCCGGTTTCGTGATCGGCAATATCCGCAGCGGTTTGTTGAAACAATTTAACTGGAAAGATCTGGAAGAATTGCAGAAACAGCGCGGCGATGGGAAGATCACGCTTCTGGATACCCGCACGGAGCGGGAGTACTACCAGGGGCATTTCCAGGGCAGCGTGAACATTCCGTTAGATGAGCTGCGGGAGCGTTTGTCGGAGTTGGATCCTCAAAAACCGGTTTATGTCAACTGCCATAGCGGCCTGCGCAGCTACCTGGCCTGCCGTATTCTGACCGGAAACGGGTTTGAGTGCTACAATTTCTCCGGCGGCTACCGGTTCTACGAGTACATCGCCGGAGACCGGAACTACGACGAGACGCCAAGACATGCCTGCGGGGTGGAAATCCGCTGACAAAGGCCGCCCCGGGGCCGACCGTCTGCCCGCAGCGGGATGACCGTCCCCCCGGGGCCGCCACCGCACATTACTTCCGGCAGCTCAAATCCCCCACAATCCCGCTCTCCGAGAACAGCGCCGTTGCGCCGCCGGTGTGCAGGAAAATAACGGTGCTGCCCTTAGGCACGCGGCCGTTCCGGATGTATTCCATCATGCCGTGAAAACTTTTTCCCGAGTAAACGGGGTCGGCAAAGATTCCCTCGGTCCGCGCCAGATAGCGGATGTCGTCGTTGGCGTCAGGGCTTGGGACTTCGTAGCCGGCCCCGTAATACTGGTCGGTCACGGTAAACAGGTCCGCGGTGACGGTTTCGTCCGCGCCCATCAGGCGAAGGGCTTCGTTTGCCAGGGCGATCACTTCCTCCGGGTAGGAAGCCGGCTTAGGTCCCACCTCGATGCCCACCAGCTTGGTGTCGTTGCCCAGCAGAGCCTTGCCCGCGCAGAGGCCGGACAAGGTTCCGGTGCTGCCGGTGGCGGTGAACAGATAGTCCGGCTTCAGTCCCATGGCGGCCGCCTGCTCCATGGTTTCCACATAGGCGTCGGCGAATCCGCAGGCGCCAAGGGGCAGGGAACCGCCGGTGGGGATGTTGTAGATTTTGTGTCCCTGGGCTTCCAGCTCCTTTATACGGCCCTGGATCAGGTCCTGGGATTCTTCCATGGTCTGTTTGGTGCTCTGGCCGTTGGCCGGGATAATGTTAATCTCCGCGCCCAGAATGGTGTCGAGGAGCAGGTTGGCCCGGATATCCGCCGCGTTTGGCTCCACGATGGCGGCCAGGAACAGCACCGGATTCAGTCCGCATTTGCGGGCGGCGGTGGCTGTCTCCATGGCGTGGTTGGACTGGGTGGCCCCGTAGGTGACCACGGTGTCACAGCCCTGCCGGATGGCGTCATGCAGAAGATATTCCAGTTTGCGTATTTTATTGCCGCCAAACAGCGTCATGCCGGAGAAATCCTCCCGCTTTACATACAGCTCCACCCCGTACTCCTCTGAGATCCGGTCCAGCCGGTGAAACGGCGTGGGATAAAACCCCAGCTTCAGCTTGCCCAGACGCCCCAGCATGTCTCTTATTTCCTCGATTGATTTCATTTGCAATAAATCCCCCTTCTGATCGTTTGATGATACTAATTTAAAGAATATCACATCGCCCCGTAACCTTCAAGAAAAGACAAAATTTTTGGTCCAGGGGTGAGCATTTTTTGCAAATATTTACTGGAAATGTCTAACAATTACAAAAATTAATTTCATATATATAGAAAACAATAAATATAACCAGACAAAATACCTTCCTTTTTTGGCGGTATTATGCTAAAATGGATTTTAATCGGCAAAAGTTTATTAGTCATTTCGTGTCTAACAGGGAGGGGAGAAATGGAAAAAATGATTCTGACTACAGAGAGCGGATCGGACGTACCGCAGGTCATGGCGGATGAATTGGGAATCCGCATCGCGCCCATGCATGTCATACTGGGGGATGAGAGCTATCCGGACCGGACGATTCCGGTTGCGGATGTTTTTGCTTTTTTTAAACGCACGAAAAAGATGCCCACCACGTCCGCGGTCAACCCGGAAGAGTACGCCGCCTTTTTTCTCAAGCTGAGGGAAGAGAACCCGGAAGCGGAGATCATTCACATCGCATATTCCTCCAAAGCTTCCTGTACCTATCAGAACGCGAAGATCGCGCTGGACGAACTGAAGGACGCCCGCATTCGCCTGATCGACTCCGAGACGGTGTCCAGCGGCATCGCGCTGCTTTTGTGGAAGTCCGCCCAGGTGATTCAGGAGGCGCAGAGCGCAGACCAGGCGGTGGAGCTGATCCGGGGGCTGATCCGCCGGGAGAGAGTGTCTTTTCTGCCGGATACCCTGGAATATCTGCGGGCCGGGGGACGCGTTTCCAACGCCGCTTATCTGGGAACGTCCCTGCTGCGTTTAAAGGTGCTGATCAACATGGTGGACGGACGTCTTGTGGCCTCGAAAAAGTATCGAGGTGATATGGAAAAGGTATCCTTCCAATATCTGGAAGATTTCGTGAAAAATCTGGGGACTAACCGGGATGCGATCATTCTGTTCTACGCTGAGGGATTTTCCCTCTCCCTGCTGGAGCGCTTAAAGGACCGGTGCCGTCAGATGGGGTTTGAGCAGGTGCTCTCCACCGACATCGGCTGTGTGATCTCCTGCCACGGGGGCCCCGGCGTCATGGGACTGGCCGCGTTTGCGGACGAGGCGTAGGCAATGGGAGAGTGGATCGCCGGTCTCGCGGCCTTTGGACTTTACTTTTTATACGACTGGAACCGGGTGTACCGCAAAAACGGCTGGATGAAGCCGTTTTTCGCCGCAGGCAGCCTGCTGCTCGCCTGGGTGGGCCTGCGGCTGATCCTGTCCGCCTGGGCGGCGGGGGAACGGCTGTGGCTGGCGCCCGCGATTATGTTCCTGGCCGGATTGATTCACACGCTGTTTTTTGCCCTGCCCTTTGACGATACCTACCGCAGGGAGGCGGACGGGCACAAGGTCTGCCGGGCGGGAGCGTACGGCCGCTGCCGCCACCCTGGGATCTGGTGGTTTTTCGGCTGCTTTACCTGCCTGGGCCTGGCCTGCGGGGGATGGGACCGGCTGCTTTTGTGCCTGGGACTCTCGGCCCTGAATCTGGGATACGCCTGGTACCAGGACCGGCTGATTTTTGTGAAAGAATTTTCTGATTATGAGGATTACCGGAAAACAGTTCCGTTTTTGATACCAAAGATGAGAAAAGGAGGCGGCGCAGCGGATGACCTTTGAGGAGAAACTGAAAAATCAGGAATATGACCGGATCTGGCAGGAATACTGCGGATTCCTGGAGCTGGACATGGACGCGTACATGGGCATTCAGAACCGGCTGCTGGAGGAGCAGATGCGCCTGTGGTGTTCCAGTCCCCTGGGAAAAAAGATTTTAAAGGGCAGGGTGCCGCGGAATATTCAGGAGTTCCGGCAGATCGTCCCGCTGACCACCTACGAGGATTACGCGGATGTGCTTCTGCTGAAGCGGGAGGACATGCTGCCCGACAAGCCCATTATCTGGATTCAGACCACCTGGGAGGGCGGAAAGCACCCCATCAAGGTGGCTCCCTACACCAAGGGTATGCTCCAGACCTATAAAAACAACGTGCTCACCTGTATGCTGCTGTCCACCAGCACGGAGAAGGGCAAATTCGACGTGGAGGCCGGGGACACCTTCCTCTACGCTCTGGCGCCGCTGCCCTACACCACGGGCCTGATCCCCCTGGCCCTGACCGACGAGGTGGACATCGAGTTTCTGCCCCCGGTCAGCGAGGCGGTGAATATGACCTTCTCGGAGCGGAACAAGCGGGGCTTTAAAATGGGCCTGAGCAAGGGGATCGACTTCTTCTTCGGTCTGGGCAGCGTGGCCTACTATGTGAGCCTCAGCGTGGCGGCGCTCTCCGAGGGCAGCCAGAAGGGGTCCTCCGTGCTGAAGAAGATCTGCTCCATGTCCCCCTCCATGATGGCCAAGTATCTGAAGGCCAAGCGGGAGTGCAAGCGGGAAAACCGGCCCTTAAAGCCCAAAGACATTTTCAGGCTTAAAGGGTTCCTTTGCGCCGGGACGGACAACCACTGCTATAAGGATGATCTGGAGGACTTGTGGGGCGTGCGCCCGGTGGAGGTATTTTCCGGCACGGAACCAAGCTGCATCGGCACCGAGACCTGGAACCGGAACGGCCTTTACTTCTTCCCGGACGCCTGTTTCTATGAATTCATTCCCGAGGAGGAGATGTACAAGAACATGGAGGACAAGTCCTACACGCCCAGGACGGTGTGCATGGACGAGGTGGTTCCGGGGGAGGTCTACGAGATCGCCTTGACCGTGTTAAAGGGCGGGGCATTTGCCCGTTACCGGGTGGGCGATATGTACCGCTGCCTGGGGCTGACCAGCAAGGAGGATGAGACGCGGATTCCGCGGTTCGAGTATATCGACCGGATTCCCAGCATCATCGACATCGCGGGTTTTACCCGCATCTCGGAGAATTCCATCAAAAACGTGATCGAGCTCTCCGGCGTGGAGGTTGAGAACTGGGTGGCGTTAAAGGAGTTTACCCAGGACAAGGGCCGGCCGTTCCTGCACCTGTATGTGGAGCTGTCCCCGGGCGCGGTGGTGAACCGGGCGGTGAGCCGGGAACTGTTAAAAGAACAGCTGACCATCTATTTCAAATATGTGGACCAGGATTACCAGGACTTAAAACGGATTCTGGGAATGGACCCGCTGGAGGTTACGATCCTGCGCTGCGGCACCTTTGCCGCATTCCGGCGGCAAACCGGTAAGGTCCTGCGGCACGTCAACCCATCGGTTCACGACGTGCAGGAAATGGTGAAGCTGCAGGGAACCCTTGACGGACGGAGGAACTATTAGCCTATGAGCAGTTTTGTATTTATTTCCATAACCGCGCTGTATTTCTATGCATTCCTTATGCTGGCGTTCCTCACGGCCAAAAAGTCCAAGCTGATCACGGACTTTATCGCCGTCCTGTTCACCATGATTCTGTGGACCGGCGGCTCGCTGCTCATGCGCCTGCAGGCCTGGCCCGGCTACCGGCTGTGGTACCACTTTTCCCTGGCCGGGATCTGGCTGGTTCCCTACGCCTATTTCTGCTTTATCCGGGATTTCTGCGGCCAGCCTGCGAGGGCCAGGCACCGGATCTGGCTGGTCTTGTCCCTGGCGGGCTGTCTGGTGAACTTAAAAACCGGATGGCTGTTGGCTGCACCCCGGCTGGTGGAGGCAAAAGGCGGCGTGCGGTTTGTGTACGACATGAAGTGGCAGGTGGGCATCATGTACGGCCTGTGCCTTCTGATCGTGCTGCACACCATGGCCATGGCGGTGCGGTCCCGGAAAAAGCCGGGAATGACGTCTAGGGTGCTGCCCCTGCTGTTCGGGGAAATGCTTCTGTTCCTGGGAAATCTGGCGCTGCCGGTGTTCAACGGCTTTCCCATTGATATTCTGGCCGGCATAGGCAACGCGGTGGTGATGTTCTACACCCTGTATACCCGCCGGGTGTTCCGCCTGACCATGCTGGTGTCCCGGGTGAACTGCTACGTGATCGCGATGGGAATCAGCGTGGTGGCGTTCTACAACCTGGCCCAGTCCCTGGACGCGCTGATCCGGGTGGAGATCCCCATGCTGGCCTCCTCCAGCGTGATGATTGTGGCCGTTCTGACCATGCTGGCCACCATGCTTATTTACTTCATCACACGAAGGTTTTTTGACCAGCTTTTTGTAAAAGAGGAGATCAGCCAGACGGAGCGGCTGGGGGAGTACACCACCCAGGTGTCCCGCAGCCTGCGCCTGAACGAGATTCTGGGGGCCCTGGTGGACGTGATCCGGGACACCCTGAACGTGAAAAAGATCTACATCTGTATACGGGAGGCGGACGGGAGCTACCCGGCTACTTACAGCAGCAGTCCGTTGGACGACCGGAACTTCTCGATGGATCAGGGGCATCCCATGGTGGCCTGGCTTAGAAGCCACGACACCTGCCTGCTGCTTCGGGATTTCAGGCGCACCGTGGAGTACAAATCCATGTGGGAGGACGAAAAGCACCGCCTGGACACGATGAAAATCGAGTGCATCCTGCCCCTTAAGGACAACCACGACCTGGTGGGCATCGTGCTGCTGGGACGGAAGGAGAAAAAGGGGAAATTCCAGTGGGGTTATACGGTGGAGGACATCAGCTTTCTGAACTCCCTGGAATCCGTCAGTTCCATCGCGGTAAAAAATTCCCGGCTCTACGAGAAGGCTTACCTGGAGGCGCGCACCGACGAGCTGACCGGCCTGCTCAACCGCAAGTATTTTTATGAGGTGCTGGAGGAGAATTACGAGAAATGCCGTAAGACCTCCTTAACCCTGGTGATCTTCAACGTGGACGACTTCAAGCTGTACAATCAGCTCTACGGCAACAATGAGGGGGACAAGGCCCTGGTCCATATCGCCCAGATCATAAAGGGCACCGTGGGGAGCAACGGTTACTGCGCCCGCTACAGCGGCAAGGAGTTCGCCGCCATTCTGCCGGACTACGATATCTACTCCGCCCAGAATCTGGCCGAGAATATCAGCCGTCAGATCCAGAACATGAACCGGAACTCCTCAGATACATATCTGAAAACCCTGACCGTGAGCTGCGGAATCTGCGCCGTGCCCTATGCGGCCTCCTCCTTAAACGAGCTAGTGTCCAACGCGGACCGCGCGGTGTACCACGTGAAGCGCTCCGGCAAAAACGGGATTCTGGTGTACTCGGACGGCATCATCGGCCGCCGGGACACGGACGAGGGGCTGGAGAAAAAGCACAAGAGCATGTACTCCGAGTACGCGCCCACGATTTACGCCCTGACGGCGGCCATCGACGCCAAGGACCACTATACGTTCCAGCACTCCAAGAACGTGGCCTACTATGCGGAAGCCATCGCCAGAGCCATCGGCACCAGCGACGAGTACCGGGAAATCCTCAAGGAGGCGGCGCTGCTCCACGATATCGGCAAGATCGGCATCCCGGAGAATATTCTCAATAAAGAGGGGAAGCTGACCGACGAGGAGTACGATGCCATGAAGCGCCACGTGGAGTCCTCGGTGGAGATCATCCGCCACCTTCCCTCCATGGACTACGTGATCCCGGCTGTGCTGGGCCACCACGAGCGCTTTGACGGCAAGGGTTATCCCCGGCGCATCGCGGGGAAGGACATCCCGCTGGCGGCCCGGATTCTCTGCGTGGCGGACTCCTTTGACGCCATGGTGTCAAAGCGGTGTTACAAGCCCAGCATGTCCGTGGAGTTCGCGGTGGGAGAGCTGGAAAAGGGCGCCGGAAGCCAGTTTGACCCGGAGCTGGTGCCGCTTTTTATTGAAATGATCGGGAACGGGACGGTGGTTCCGGTGATCGAGGAAGGTCTTATGAAAGAATGATAGTGCAGGGCGGTTTTGGGAATCCCATGATTCCGGAAGCCGCCCTGTTTTATGCAAAAGCGCCGGCTGTTCGCCCCGGCTGACGCCGGTATGCCCCAGCTGACGCCCGGTATGCCCCGGTTATCGCCCGGTATGCCCCGGCAGCCGCCCTACGGCGCGTCCTCCGGCAGCAGGCAGCCGTCCGCCAGCTGGTACACCACATCGCCCACGTGCTCAATAAACGTCCGGTCGTGGCTCACCGCCAGCAGCGTGCCGTCGTACCCGGCCAGCAGCTTTTCCAGCCCTTCCATGGTGTACACGTCCATGTGATTGGTGGGCTCATCCAGGATCAGGAAGTTACATCCCCCAACCAGCACCTTGGCCAGGGCGGTTTTGACCCGCTCGCCCCCGGAGAGCACGCTCACCGGTTTTTCCATGTCCCGCAGGCTCATATAGAGGTTGGAGAGCACGGCCCGGCAGATATGCTGGGGGTAGGCGGCGTCCCTTGTCACGTTCTCCAGCACCGTCTTTTTGGGGTCCAGGGTATCCTGATCCTGGGAAAAATAGGCCACCCTGGCTTCCGAAGTGATAAATGTGCCATCCGCCCCTGTCATCAGGGCGTGGATTAATGTGGACTTTCCGGCTCCGTTTCCGCCGGTAATAAAGGTGCGCCTGCCGGACTCCACGGACAGGCTCACATTGTTTAACACCATGCGCTCCCCGTAAGCAACGGTCAAATTCCGCACCGTAGCCGCGTACCTGGCCCGGATCCGTCCGCTGTCCGGCAGTTTCATGGACACGTCCGGCTGCTGTCTGGGCCGCTCCTTTTTCTCCAGCTGTTCGATGCGGGTGGAGATGGCCTGAGCGTTGCTCTGGACGTGCCCCTGCTGGATGGAGGCGGTGCCCTTGTAAAGCCTCCACTCGCTGCTGCCCATCCGCTTGGGCGGTTTTTGCATCTGCTTGCCGTGGCGGGCCAGATCATCCGCCGCCAGCTCCAGCCGCCGTTTCTCCCGGCGGTACTGCTGATACTCGAATTCCTGGAAATCCCGCTCCCTGCGGGTCTGCTCGGCCCACTGGGAATAGTTGCCGTCAAACACCCGCACGGCCCCGTCCTCCAGCTCCCAGACCTGGTTGCATACCCGGTCCAAAAGCTTGCGGTCATGGGACACGATCAAAATCGCGCCCCGGTACCCGCACAGCATCTTCTCCAGAGCTTCAACGCCGTCTAAGTCCAGATTGGTGGTGGGCTCGTCTGCAAAGAGCAGCGGCGCACGTTTGGAAAATGCCGCCGCGATGGCCAAACGCGTGCGCTCCCCGCCGCTTTTCACGGCGCTTCCCCGCAGTCCCATGCGGCTGATCAGACGCTCTTCCGGCTCTCCGCTCCCGTCGGACGGCAAAAGCTCCGCGGTCTGCAATATTTCCGCGATCTCACAGGAACGTTTGACGGCGCCTTCATCCGCGGCGATCCGCCCGGACAGTACGCCGAGGAGCGTACTTTTACCGGTCCCGTTGCGGCCGATGAGGCCGATCCGGTCTCCGTCCTGAATCTCCAGCCGTTCGATGTCTAAAACCTTCTGGATGCCGTATTCCTTTTTCACATTCTGTGCGCTCAACAACATAAAAAATCCCTCCTAAACGCATCTCGTTCAGAACGGATTCACATAAAAAAGCCTCATGAAAAAACAGGACGCCTGAGTTCCCGCGAACCCAAACGCCGACCATTTTCAGCGGCGACCCGGTGAATGACTGAACGAAATGACTGACTGCACGCAAACAATACGCCTCGCCATACATACGGGGACGTGGTTTGCTGTTAAAATTGCTGCCGTCTCATCATTCGCTGATAATCATTCTTCGATCTGCCACCTTTCACGCTTAAATTTGCCCCGATTATAAACGAGAAACAACGGTGTGTCAAGGGTTGTTTTTGGGTCAATTTGTAGAAATATGGGAATATATATTCGGCATATTGTATAAATATAAAAATGAAGGTTGACATTTACATTTTCGTAATTTATATTAGTAAAATATTAACGTGGCAGAGATGCGGGGGAATCTTCTATCGTTGTATACAAGTAACGGGAAACGGAGCAACAAGGAGGTAGAGCATGAAAGAGAAGAAGAAAAAAGGTTTTAAACTGCCGGATACATATGTTCTGGTAGCGATTATGCTGATCGTGATGGCCGCTCTCACGTACATCGTGCCGGCGGGAACGTACGATATGGTCACCAGCGAGGCAACCGGAAAACAGGTGGTGGATCCCAATTCGTTCCACTATGTGCAGAGGACGCCCACCACGATTTTGCAGTTCCTGATGGCTTTTTATACAGGACTGAATAAAAATTATTCAACAATTTTCTTTGTAACCCTGATCGGAGGTTACTTTAAGATCGTCAATGAGACCGGCGCCATCACCAACGGCCTGGCGGTCGCCATCAAGCGCCTGAAGGACAAGGCCCTGATCGCAATCCCCATCGTGATGCTCTGCTTCGCGTTTCTGGGAGCAACCGGCGTTCTGATCAACCCCGTAGTGGCCTTTATTCCCATCGGTCTGGTGGTGGCCCAGCAGATGAAGATGGACCGCATATCGGCCATGGCCATTATCTACCTGGGCTGTTTTGCCGGCTGGTGTACCTCCTTCATGGCGGCCGGTTCCGTGCAGATCGCCCAGCAGATTGCGGAGATTCCCGTGCTGTCCGGTATTGGACTGCGTTTTATCGTCACCTCCATCGTGACGGTGGTGACCATCATCTACGTGCTGCGCTACTGCCGCAAGATCCGCCTGGACAACTCCAAGAGCATCCTCTACGGAACCGAGTATGCGGGCTTCGGCGAGCTGGATGAGATGGAGCAGGAGCACTCCTTCAGCAAAAAGGACGTTCTGATTCTGGTAATCGTGTTCGGCAGCCTGGCATTTTACGTTTGGGGAGCCGTGACCAAGGGCTGGGGCCAGGAGTACATGGCCGCCTACATGCTGGCCGCTTCCGTGATCTCCGGCTTTATCGCAGGCATGTCCGCGGATGAGATTTCCCGCGCCTTTATGAAGGGCTGCCGTGAGATGGCCTACGGCGCGATCCTGATCGGTTTCGCCAGCGCCATTTCCGTACTCCTGACGGACGGAAATATCATCCACACCATCATTTACGCCGCATCTCTGCCATTAAAGGTTCTGCCCCAGGCGCTGGCGGCTGTGGCCATGTTCTACATCAACCTGGTGTTTAACTTCTTCGTCAGCTCCGCATCCGGCCAGGCGGCCATCGTTATGCCCATCATGACGCCCCTTGCGGACGTAATCGGCGTGACCCGCCAGGTTGCGGTTCTGGCTTACCAGTACGGCGACGGACTGTCCAACACCATTATCCCCACCTCCGGCGTGCTGATGGCGGCTCTGGGCGTGGCGGGAGTTCCGTTCTCCAAATGGCTGAAATTCCAGGTTCCGCTGTTTTTGATCTGGACGGCGATCTGTACGGTTGCCATTATTGTGGCAGTTATGATAGGATATCACTAGTACTGCGTATCTCAGGCACTCTATGCACAAGGACTTACGGTATACAGTATTAGAGGCATGGGAGTATCCCGGCGATATCTTATGATAGAAAGGAATGGCGATATGGAACAGAAATTATTAGCGTATTTAAAAGAGCATGAAGCGGAAATTTTCGCGGATTTAAAGGAACTGGTGCTGGCGGAGGCGTCCACTTCGGACATCGACCAGCTGGCCCATGTCCGCGAGGTTCTGATCCGGCTGATCAAGGAGCGGACCGGTTCAGACACCTTTGTCTACGAGGCAAAGGGCGGGCACAATCCCATGAAATTTGAGTTCGGACAGGGGGACGGCACCGTGCTTCTGATCGGACACTATGACACCGTGTGCCCCATCGGCTCCATGGAGCTGCGCCAGGAGGGGAATGAGCTTCACGGCCCCGGCGTGCTGGATATGAAATCCGGGCTGGTCTCCGCGATCTGGTCCATGAAGGCTTACAGGGATCTGGGAATCGATCCGGGAAAATGCCTGCGCATGGTGATCAACGGCGACGAGGAGATTCGCAGCCCCGAGTCCAGCTCCATTATCTGTGAACAGGCCCAGGGCTGCAAGGCGGCGCTGGTGTGCGAGCCCTGCACCAGCAACGGCGATTTGAAAACCGGGCGCAAGGGAAGCATCGGTTTTGAGGTGACCATCCACGGCAAGGCCACCCACGCGGGCAACAACCACAAGGGCGGAATCAATGCAATCGAGGAGATGGCCCGGGAGATTCAGTATGTGCACAGCCTGACCGATTATGAGGCGGGAACCACCCTGAACGTGGGCATCTGCAGCGGTGGAACCAAGGCCAACGTGGTGCCGGATCTGGCGTCCTATACGGTGGACTGCCGTTACATGAAGATGTCCGAGGGCGAGCGCATCCGCGGGCTGCTCACCAACCTGGCGGTCAGCGTTCCAGGGACCACCCGGGAGGTGGCCGTGGACGAGGGCATGCCGCCCATGGAGCAGACTCCCGGCAACCTGGGACTCTTTGATCTGGCAACCCAATGCGGCAAAAAGCTGGGACTTTCCTTCTCCCACCAGTTTGTGGGCGGCGGCAGCGACGGCAACAAGGTGAGCGCCATGGGCGTTCCCACGCTGGACGGTCTGGGCGCCTGGGGAGACGGCGCTCACGCGGTGAACGAGCATATCCTGATTGACCAGTATGTGCCCAGGATTGCGCTTCTGGCCTCGCTGATTCTAAAAATTTAATCAGGGCCGCTGAATGCGGTTTTTGGAAAAAGGCTCCGGCGTCTTAATACGCCGGGGCCTTTTGGTGTGTGCCCGGCGGCGCACGTTTCTAACCGGTGCAAGTCCGGAATCCGCCCGGTAGTGGGAAGGATATAGCCGAAGGCAAGGGTGTCCATCGTGAGGTGGAATCTGAAGGAAGCCGGATATGGGGAACATACTAACCCATGGGCAAATCTCTGGTCTGACGAACAGAAATCACATCAGGCTATGCATGAGGGTAAGACTGCATCACAAGTTGAAGCCCAATAACTACACGGAATCATGTATGGTAAATGTGGCAGATAGATGGAGAGAAAGAAACGTGTGTGTCTTCGCTCCGCTTCGGTCCGTGCAGAACAAGCATCCACTGGATGCTTTGCACCCCGGGGAGGTCTGTATGATATGTCCTGAAAGGGATAACCATTATCGTGAGATAATGCTGAACGTACAGAAGTCAGCCGAGGTCATAGTAGCCGAGAGGCAAAGGACCGAATCAATAGGAGTCCTTAGTACAACCGGGAAAGGAGGAAAGAACATTGGGTGCAGAAAACAGAGAAAGCTGCTCGCAAAGAGATAGCGCGGAACGTGAAGGGTATGTGAGAGCGCACCGTTCTTTCCGTCGGATATGGAAGGAACGGGACAGTGCACAACCGGAGCTCTTAGAGAAGATACTGGATAAGGACAACCTGAACAGAGCGTTCAAGAGAGTAAAGGCAAACAAGGGAGCACCGGGAATCGATGGAATGACCGTGGAGGAAGCCGGAGCCTACCTTCGGAAGACCCAGAAAGAGCTTATCGGGAGAATTAAAAGGGGGAAATATACTCCCGACCCGGTAAGACGAGTGGAAATCCCAAAACCAGACGGTGGAATACGAAAGCTTGGTATTCCAACAGTCAAAGACCGTATTTTCCAGCAAGCCATAACACAACAGCTCATGCCGGTCTATGAGCCGCTATTCTCGGAAAACAGCTATGGCTATCGACCGGGGATAAGCGCAAAAGCCGCCATTCTGAAAGTGAAGGAGTATGCAGAACAGGGATATACCCATGCAGTGACATTAGACCTGTCGAAATACTTTGATACACTTAACCACGAAATGCTCCTGAATATCTTGCGAAGGAATGTAAAGGACGAAAGGGTAATCCAGTGGATTAAGAGATACTTAAAGAGTGGTGTCATGGAAAACGGTGTAGTCATGGAAACCGAAGAAGGATCGCCGCAGGGCGGAAACATCTCACCCCTGCTGGCCAATATCTATCTGAACGAGTTCGACCAGGAGTTTGAGAAGCGGGGAGTGGCATTTGTACGCTACGCAGACGATATTGTGCTGTTAGCTAAAAGTGAGAGAGCCGCAAAGAGATTACTGGAATCCAGCACGAAATATCTGGAGAAAACACTGAAACTGAAAGTGAATCAAAAGAAAAGTCGTGTAGTAAGTGTGTTTGCAATCCGAAATTTTAAGTTTCTTGGCTTCACATTGGGAAAGAACGGGAAGGGCATATATGTCCGGGTTCATGGGAAGTCATGGAAGAAGATGAAGACAAAACTGAAAGAGCTCAGTTCCCGAAGGTCTTGTCAGAGTATACGTCCTTCATTGGAAAAGATAAAAGTATTCATGCGTGGATGGCTGAATTATTATGGGATTGCGGATATGAAGAACAGGATAGACGAACTAAACTCATGGCTGTATCACCGTATTCGAATGTGCATATGGAAACAATGGAAGTTACCCAAAACAAGGAAAAGAAATCTTATAAAACTCGGAATACCTGAATATTTTGCACATCAGGCGGCAAACAGCCGCAGGAAATACTGGTATGTAACGGGAATGGGAGCGGTCAACAGAGCATTAACACAAGAAAGACTGATAAACAGTGGCTTTTATGATTTAGCTACTGCCTATCAGTCCGTGCATGTCAACTATTGAAACCGCCGTGTACCGAACGGTACGCACGGTGGTGTGAGAGGACGGGAGTTAATCACTCCCTCCTACTCGATTGAATGCAATGGACCGTTGGCGTAGCCTGCGGGCGATTGTTGAATGCAATGGGCTGCGGGCGATTGCTTGGGGTATTTCGCGGGAGAGCGCCGGAGGTCCGTTTGTGCAGCATTTCGCAATTTCGACAGCACGATTTTGCGCTTTTACCTTTACTTGACATACAATTTACCATAACATGGTATCGCACATTCCTGCCATAACGGTATACTGACCGAAGCGCTGCAAATAACCGGGTAGGCCGTCTGGGACCCGTTTACCACGGCCCCAAGACGCATAATCATGCATTTTGCGCACAGTGCACATCCCGCGCCCGTTTCCTACCGGCGCGCCTTTCCCGGGTATAAAGGCCCGCCAATCGCGGAATATTAACATAAAAAAAGGAAGAACAGAGCCAGTGAAGGAGACAGTTACTTATAAAGACATACGCGGAAACAAGGAAATCAACCAGCTGATCGAGAAGGGAAACGAAATTCTCGGCGTTCTGGGCTACACGGAGCACTCAAAGAAGCACGCGGCCAAGGTGGCGGAGACCGCGGCGGGAATATTAAAGGACCTGGGATACGGCAGCCATGAAATGGAGCTGGCCAGGATCGCCGGCTATATGCACGACATCGGCAACAGCATCAACCGCCATGACCATGCCCACAGCGGAGCCATACTGGCTTACCAGATTTTAAAGGACTTGGGCATGCCGCTCCGGGACATCGTCACAATCACAGGAGCCATCGGCCACCACGACGAGGCCACGGGAACCGCTATAGACGTGGTCAGCGCGGCCCTGATCCTGGCGGACAAGACGGACGTGCGCCGCAACCGGGTGCGCAATCCCATCATCGCCAGCTTTGACGCCCACGACCGCGTCAATTACGCGGCGCTTTCTGCCACGCTGAAGGTCAACACGGAGAAACGGGTGATCCAGATGGATCTGGAGCTGGACGACGCCATGAGCACGGTGATGGACTATTTTGAAATCTTTCTCCAACGCATGATGATGTGCCGCAGGGCCGCCGAGGTCCTGGGACTTAAATTCAAGCTGGTGGCAAACGGCAGCCGCGTGAGCTGAGGACCGGGCGGCAGGCGGCCCGGGGCATTTTAACCGTTCAAACCCATTTCGCCGGGTTCTGAGCGGCTCCGGCAATTCTTAAATAACGCTAAAATCTTGCCCGTCTCCATTGACTTTCCCGCCCTGCCCGGATATAGTATTCTTCGAACACCACGGGATAAGGGGGATTTTTGATGGGAAAATTCAGAGAGAAGCTGCAGCGGTTTATGATTGGGCGCTACGGCATGGACCAGCTAAACCAGTTTTTGCTCTACGCCGTGCTGGCGGTGATTCTGATCAATCTGTTCGTCAGAGTGTGGCCTCTGGAGGTGCTGGAGCTGGCGGGCATCGTGTTTCTTTATTTCCGGATGTTTTCCAGGAATATCAGCAAGCGCTACCAGGAGAACCAGGCGTTTCTGCGGATGTCCTTCCGGGTGAGGGAGCCGCTTAAAAAATGGCAGTTCCGCTTTCGGGAGAGCAGGCAGTACCACATTTACAAGTGCCCCAGCTGTGGCCAGAAGATCCGCATTCCAAGGGGGCGCGGCAGAGTGAGCATCCATTGCCCCAAGTGCGGCACGGATTTCATCAAAAAGAGCTGATCGGAGAATCACGATCATATAGAATTCATTGCGGCTGCGGTGCGGCCGCATTTTTATTTGAATGCAATAGGCCGCCGGTTTGCTGTTTTCGGCCGCATAAGACTCGGCGTTTGAAAATATTTCTAATTTGCCTGTTGACAAAGGAAACTGTACATGATATAGTTACAGCATGAAATGTAAAGAAAATAATTACAGTTAAAAAGAAAGAAGCGAACACAAGGGGGAATCGGAAAATGACGAGTGATTACTGCGTGGCGGTCCATGCGCTGGTATACTTAAACCACAAGGCCAAGGTGCTTTCCAGCGAGGAGCTGGCGGAGAATATCTGCACCAACCCGGCCCGGGTGCGCAAAGTCATGGCAAAGCTGAAAAAGGCCGGTTTTGTAAAAACGAAGGAAGGAAGTGAAGGTGGTTATCTTTTTGACCAGGACGCGGACCAGGTCACGCTGGACCAGATTGCGCAGGCGCTGGAAATCCGGTTTGTGGACACGGCCTGGAAGAGCGGCGACACGGATATGAAGTGCCTGGTGGCCTCCGGCATGGCCGGGCTGATGGATGAGATTTTCGACGATCTCAACGAACAGTGCCGCAAGCGGCTGAAGGAGATTACCATCGGCACGCTGGACCATCGTATCTTCGGCAATCAAAATAAAGAACGGTAGAATCCGGAAAGGGGATATTTTTATGAAGAAATTTGAGAATATAATCATCGGCTTTGGCAAAGGCGGAAAAACGCTGGCAGGAGCGCTGGCAAAGGCCGGCCAGACCGTGGCGATGGTCGAGCGGTCCGACAAGATGTACGGCGGCACCTGTATCAACGTGGCGTGCATTCCCACCAAGTACCTGGAGAATCAGGCGGCCAGATCGGAAGCGCTGGGCGGCAGCTTTGAGGACCGCCGGGAGCGTTACCGCAAGGCCATTGAGGGGAAACGGGCCCTCACATCCGGTCTGCGGCAGAAGAATTTTGAGAAGCTGGATGTGCTGGACCGGGTTGAGGTTCTGACCGGCCAGGGCAGCTTTGTGGACGATCACCACGTTCAGGTGGCCATGGCGGACGGCAGCACGGAGCTTTTGGAGGGCGGCCGCATTTACATCAACACCGGCTCCCGCCCCTTTATCCCGCCCATCCCCGGTCTGGCGGACTGCCCGCAGGCGTACACCAGCGAGTCCATGATGGAGCTGGAAGAGCTGCCGGAGCGCTTTGTGATCATCGGCGGCGGCTATATCGGCCTGGAGTTTGCCTCCATATTCGCCAACTTCGGCTCTCAGGTGACCATCATCCAGGACGGTCCCAGATTTTTGCCCAGAGACGACGAGGAGGTGGCGGCGGCGGTCCGCGCAAGTCTTGAGGAGCGGGGAATCCGCATCGTTACCGGCGCCCGCATCACCGAGGTGAGGAACCAGGGCGGCAGCGCGGTTGTCCGATATGAGAGAGACGGCGAAATCGCAGAGTCCGAGGGCGAGGCAATTCTGGTGGCCACCGGCCGCAGACCCAACCTGGAGGGCCTGAATCTGGAGGCCGCAGGGGTGGAACTGACCGCCCGCGGCGAGGTGAGGACGGACGCCGGCCTGCGCACCAGCGTACCCCATATCTGGGCAATGGGCGATGTGAAGGGGGGACTCCAGTTCACCTACATTTCCCTGGACGACTCCCGCATAGTGAAGTCCCAGATTTTGGGAAATGGGGAGCGCACCACGGATAACCGCGGTCAGGTGGCGTTCAGCGTGTTTGTGGATCCGCCCTTCTCCAGAGTGGGAATGAGCGAGGCGGAGGCGGTTGAAAGCGGCCACAAGGTAAAGGTGGGCCGCCTGGTGGTTGGAACCATGCCCCGGGCAAAGCTTTTGGGCAGGACTACCGGCCTGATGAAGGCCGTGGTGGACGCGGACACCGGGCTGGTGCTCGGCGCGCAGCTGTTCTGCTCCGAGTCCCAGGAGCTGATCAACATGATCAAGATCGCCATGGACGCGGGGCTGCCCTACACGGTACTGCGCGACGGAATCTACACCCACCCCACCATGAGCGAGGGAATGAACGACTTATTCGCGATCTGAGTCGGCGGATTACAGACACAATGAAAGCCCTGACCCGGGCGGACTTGAAATGATGAGAGGAGAATTTATGGGTTTTTCGATAGGAACCGGAGTTCCGGTTATTACCGTATTTATTCAGGGGCTGCTGAGCTTTTTCTCACCCTGCGTGCTTCCCCTGGTGCCCCTGTATATCAGCTATCTGGCAGGAGGAGCCAAAACCGTCGATGAAAATGGACGGGTGACCTATCCGCGCCGGCGCGTGATGGTGAACACTCTGTTCTTTGTGCTGGGAATCAGCTTCACATTCTTTGTGCTGGGCTTCGGATTTTCGGCCCTGGGCCGTTTTTTCAGCAACAACCGGACCTGGTTTGCGAGAATCAGCGGCATGATCATGGTGCTGTTCGGGCTTTATCAGCTCGGGGCGCTGGGCCATTCCGGAGCCATTGAGCGGGAGCACCGGCTTCCCTTCAATTTAAGCCGCTTTACCATGAACCCTGTCATCACCCTGCTGCTGGGCTTCACCTTCAGCTTTGCCTGGACTCCCTGCGTGGGTCCCACGCTGGGCAGCGTGCTTTTGATGGTGTCCTCGGCGGGCCAGAAAGCCCACGGGCTTTGGCTGATCGGCGTGTATACCCTGGGCTTTGTAATCCCGTTTTTGGCGGTGGGCCTGTTCACCGGATCGGTGTTGGACTTCTTCCGGAACCACCAGAGCGTGGTGCGTTACACGGTTAAAATCGGCGGCGTTCTGTTGATTCTCATGGGTCTTATGACGTTTACCGGATACATGAATGGCATCACCAGCTACCTGTCCTCCTTCGGCGGAGCAGGCACGCCTCAGACCCAGCAGACCGCGCCCCAGACGCCGGGCGGCGGGCAGCACTCGGATGAGAGCGGCCTTGCGGCCGGAGATACCGGGACGGAGGGCGATAAGAGCGGCCAGGCATCCGGAGAGACCGGAGCTGAGGGCGGAGAGAATGGCTCCGCGACCGGAGAGACTGCGGCACAGCCCGGCGGGGGCGCGGACCAGGCAGACGCCGCCCAGGAGACCACTGCGGCAGAGGAACCGGATGTGCTTCCGGCATTTGATTTCACGCTGACGGACCAGTACGGAAGCTCGCACACCCTGTCCGACTACAAGGGTAAGACGGTGTTCTTAAACTTCTGGGCTACCTGGTGCCCGCCCTGCAAGCGGGAGATGCCGGAGATCCAGGCTCTCTATGAGCGCTACGGCGAGAACGAGGGCGACTTGATCGTGCTGGGAGTGGCGAACCCAAAGACGGAGGAGCACCCGGGCAACAGCGACGAGACCCAGGACGTGGTTGAGAAGTTTCTGAAGGACAACGGCTACACCTTCCCTGTGGTGATGGACCTTACCGGAGACACGTTCTCCCAGTATATGATCAGCGCTTTCCCCACCACCTTCATGATCGACAAGGACGGTAATGTGTTCGGCTACGCCTCCGGCAGCCTGAGCGGAGACATGATGGAGAGTATTGTGCAGCAGACCATGACGGGCATTCGCCAGCAATAAAAACATCATAATCTAAAATGAGTTTTGAGGGATCTTCTTTTTGAAAAAGAACGATCCCTCAAAACTTTTTTAGATGTTTTAACAAAATTTTTATAAACAAAGGGAAAATGCACAAAAACAAAATTGTAATTGACAAAGTGTTGTACATTGTGATAACATGAAGGTACCAACAATTACAAAAAAATTTAGATTCATGTAGAAAACTTATATATGCTCATAATCGGATGAGTGTTTCTACCAACTACCGCAATAGTTGACTATGAGTTTTCGCATCCCTGCCGTCCGGCCATTGGAGACCGGAAGACGGGGGTGTGAACTTGCGTAAACAGCGGTAGTTGGTTTTTTGTTGGGTACAATTCAACTGGGAAATCCCGGGAGATTGTATGTGACCCCAGCCGTCCGGAAGGCTGGCCGCTGTCTGGCAGGGAGTTGAAAATGGAAGGAAGTAGGATGCCTATGAAAGAAACACGCAATTTTGTGCTCAGGGGCAACATCTGCTACAGCCTGGATCCGACAACGCTGGAAACCATAGAAGCGGGCTACCTGGTCTGTGAGGACGGAACAAGCGCAGGCGTTTACCGGGAGCTGCCGGAGCAGTACGCCGGATGGCCGCTAAAGGACTTCGGCGACCGGCTGATCATCCCCGGGCTGACGGATCTCCATCTGCACGCGCCACAGTACGGCTTCCGCGGTCTGGGGATGGATCTGGAGCTTTTGGAATGGCTGAACACGCGGACGTTCCCTGAGGAGGCCAAGTACGGCGACCTGGAGTACGCCAGGAGAGGTTACACGATTTTTGCCGGGAATATGAAGCGCAGCGCCACCACCAGAGCCTGCATTTTCGCCACGATCCACCGGGAGTCCACGGTTATGCTCATGGACCTGATGGAGGAGACGGGGCTTAAGACCATGGTGGGCAAGGTGAATATGGACCGGAACAGCCCGGATATCCTGATCGAGGAGAGCGCAGAGGCCTCCGCCCGGGATACGTTAGCCTGGCTGGAGCAGATTCACGGGCGCTATGAGAATACAAGGCCCATTTTGACGCCGCGGTTTATCCCCTCCTGTACGGATGAACTGATGGGGCGTTTGAAAGAGATTCAGAGGGATTTTGACCTTCCGGTCCAGTCCCATCTGTCGGAAAACCAGGGTGAGATCGCCTGGGTAAAGGAGCTTTGCCCCTGGTCTGCGTTTTATGGAGATGCTTACGACCACTTCGGACTTTTCGGAGGCGGAGTGGATACGGTGATGGCCCACTGCGTGTGGCCGTCTGAGGCGGAGATCGCGCGGATGAAGGAGCGGGGCGTTTACGTGGCCCACTGTCCCCAGAGCAACACCAACTTATCCTCCGGCATCGCGCCGGTGCGCACCTATCTGGACCAGGGCATGAACATCGGCCTGGGGACGGACGTGGCGGGGGGAACCGGGGAGTCCGTGTTCCGGGCCATGGCGGATGCGATCCAGGTGTCGAAGTTGCGCTGGCGGCTGGCGGACGACCGCTTAAAGCCCCTGACCGCTCAGGAAGCGTTTTACCTTGGAACCAAGGGCGGCGGAGCCTTCTTCGGAAAGGTGGGAAGCTTTGAACCGGGCTATGAACTGGATGCGGTGGTTCTGGATGACGCAGAACTTCAGCATCCCCAGGAACTGGATCTGGCCGAACGGCTGGAGCGCCTGATTTACCTGTCCGACGACCGGCATATTGCCGGAAAATTCGTGGCGGGACGAAGAATCTTTTAGGTAGGTATGGGGGTACGCCCGGGAAGCGCACCCCCTGAAAAAAGAAACTAAATGTTTCAACTTTTAAGGAGGTAGGAAGTATGGAAACAAAGAACAACCAAGGATTTTTGGAAAAGGTGTTTCACCTGTCGGAGAACCACACCGACGTCAAGACAGAGGTAATCGCCGGTATTACCACGTTCATGACCATGGCGTACATACTGGCGGTTAACCCCAACATTTTAAGTGATGCCGGAATGGACCGTGGAGCGGTGTTCACCGCTACGGCGCTGGCTTCCCTGGTGGCGACCCTTCTGATGGCCGCGTTTGCCAACTATCCCTTCGTTCTGGCTCCCGGCATGGGTTTGAACGCGTATTTTGCCTATACCGTGGTGCTGCAGATGGGTTATACCTGGCAGATGGCTCTGGCCGCCGTGTTCGTGGAAGGCCTGATCTTCATCGCCCTGTCCCTGACCAATGTGCGTGAAGCGATTTTCAACGCCATCCCCATCAACTTAAAGCACGCGGTGTCCGCCGGTATCGGACTGTTCATCGCATTTATCGGACTTCAGAACGCGAAGATCGTTGTGGACAGCGCAACACTGGTTTCCGTTTACTCATTTAAAGGCTCCATCGCGGCAGGCAACTTCAATTCCGAGGGAATTACCGTTCTGCTGGCGTTAATCGGAGTTCTGATCACCGGTATCCTGATCGTCAAGGGCATCAAGGGAAATATCCTGTGGGGCATCCTGATCACCTGGATTTTAGGAATTCTCTGCGAAGTGACCGGCCTGTACCAGCCCAACGCAGATCTGGGCATGTTCAGCGTGATTCCGGATTTCACGTCTGGCTTTGGTATTCCCAGCATGAAGGAAACCTTTATGCACGTAGATTTCAGCCGGGTACTGTCCCTGGACTTCCTGGTGGTAATGTTTGCGTTCCTGTTTGTGGATATGTTCGATACCCTGGGCACCCTGATCGGCGTGGCCTCCAAGGCGGATATGCTGGATAAGGACGGAAAGCTGCCGAGAATCCGCGGCGCTCTGCTGTCCGACGCCATCGGTACCTCCGTAGGCGCCCTGTTCGGAACCTCCACCACCACCACGTTCGTGGAGAGCGCCTCCGGCGTTGCGGAAGGCGGAAGAACCGGTCTGACCGCGGTGACTGCGGCTGCATTCTTCGGACTGAGCCTGTTCCTTTCCCCGATTTTCTTAGCTATTCCGTCCTTTGCAACGGCTCCGGCTCTGATCGTGGTAGGATTTTTGATGATCTCCGCGATCCTGAAAGTGGATTTCAATGACTTTACGGAAGCGATCCCCGCATATATTGCAGTAATCGCAATGCCGTTTATGTACAGCATTTCTGAAGGTATCGCAATGGGCGTTATCTCTTACGTTGTTATCAATCTGGCTACCGGACGCGCCAAGGAGAAAAAGATCAGCGCGCTGATGTATGTCCTGGCCGTGTTGTTTGTGCTTAAGTATGTGATGATTTAACCTTAACCGTTCAGACGGCGGGAAAATTGGCCGGCAAAGCAGCGTCAAGCTCGCTTGTAAGTAGCTTTACCGGCCAGTTTTCACATCGGATGGACATCCGATGCTTCTTGACCAGCATTATCGGTCAAGAAGATAAGCCGTCTGGACTGAGCAGCATCTGTAGGCGTTGGTTTAGAACCAGGAGGTATTGTCAATGGCAGTTGGAAAAAGTATCATCCGCGTTGACGCATGCGAGAAGGTGACGGGCGGCGCCAAATATACGGCCGACCTGGAACCGAAAGGCGCTCTGGTCGCGAAAGTGGTCAGAAGTACCATCGCCAACGGGGTAGTAAAAGGATTTGACCTGGAGGCGGCCCTTGCGGTGCCGGGAGTTGTGAAGATCGTCACATGTTTCGATGTGCCGGACTACCAGTTTCCCACCGCGGGCCACCCCTGGTCTGTGGAGACGGCCCATCAGGACATCGCGGACCGGAAGCTATTAAACACACGAGTGCGCGTGTACGGCGACGATATCGCCGCCGTAGTCGCGGAAGATGAGATCTCAGCAGCCAGGGCAGCGCGGCTGGTGATGGTGGAGTACGAAGAGTATCCGCCGCTTCTCACACCGGAAGAAGCCCTGGCGGAGGGGGCGCCCCGGCTGCACGACGAGAAGCCGGGCAACCTGATCGCCCACTCCGGATTCAAGCTGGGCGAACTGAGCTACGAGGAGGCCGCAGAGGAAGAGGGCCTTATTGTGATCGACAAGGAATACGGGACGCAAAGCGTGCAGCACTGCCATATAGAGACGCCGGTTTCCTTTGCCTACATGGAAAAAGGGCGTATTGTCGTAACTACCTCAACCCAGATCCCCCATATCGTGCGCCGGGTGATCAGTCAGGCGCTGGGCGTGCCTATGGGGATGATCCGGGTGATCAAGCCGTATATCGGCGGCGGGTTCGGCAATAAACAGGATGTGCTGTATGAGCCGTTAAACGCCTACCTGTGCACACTGGTGGGCGGGCGCTGCGTGAAGATGGAGATCAGCAGGGAGGAGACGCTGGCCTGCACCAGAGTCCGCCACGCGATGAATCTTCACGTGAAGGCGGCGGCCAGGAAGGACGGCACCCTGGTGGCCAGAAAGCTTACCGCTTACTCCAACCAGGGCGGATACGCCAGCCACGCGCACGCCATTGTAGCGAACACTTCAAATGAATTTAAACAGATTTATCACGATGAAAAAGCGCTGGAAGCCGACGCCTACACGGTGTACACCAACATCGCCACCGGCGGCGCCATGCGCGGCTACGGAATCCCCCAGGCAGCCTTTGCTGCGGAATGCATGGCTGACGACCTGGCGTTGCAGCTGGGAATGGATCCGCTGGAATTTCGCAGGAAGAACTGTATGCAGGCCGGATATGAGGACCCTCACACCCATGTGAAGTTTAACTCCTACGGCCTGATGGAGTGCATGGAAAAGGGGCGCGAATTGATCGGCTGGGATGAGAAGCGCAGAGAGTACGTGAATCAAACCGGGCCGGTGCGACGGGGAATCGGAATGGCGATTTTCTGTTACAAGACCGGAGTTTACCCCATTTCCCTGGAGACGGCCTCCTGCCGGATGGTCTTAAACCAGGACGGCTCCATGCAGCTGATGATGGGAGCAACCGAGATCGGCCAGGGTGCGGACACGGTGTTTGCGCAGATGGCGGCTCAGGTCACCGGAATCACCGAGGACCGGGTTAACGTGATGTCCACTCAGGACACGGATAGTTCGCCCTTTGACACCGGCGCTTACGCTTCCCGGCAGACCTATGTGAGCGGCAAGGCGGTGGTAAAGACCGGAACGTTATTCAAAGAAAAGATCCTGGACTACGCTTCCTATATGCTGAAGCGCCCCATGGATACCCTGGATGTGAAGGAGAACAGCGTGGTGGACCGGGAGAGCGGGGAGCTTCTTCTCTCCATGGAGGAGCTGGCGACCACGGCGATCTACAGCCTGGACCGTTCCGTACATATTACGGCGGAAGCCACCAGCCACTGTAAGGACAATACCTTCGCTTCCGGCGCCTGCTTTGCGGAGGTGGAGGTGGATATGCCTCTGGGTAAGGTTAAGGTGACAAACATTATCAACGTCCACGACAGCGGCGTACTCATCAATCCTAAGCTGGCCGAAGCCCAGGTGCACGGCGGCATGAGCATGGGGCTGGGATACGGCCTCAGCGAACAGCTGCTCTTCGACGCCAAGGGACGGCCGTTAAACGACAACCTGTTGGATTACAAGCTGCCCACGGCCATGGATACGCCGGACCTTCACGTGGAATTTGTGGAGATCAACGATCCCACAGGGCCCTTCGGCAACAAGGCGCTGGGTGAGCCGCCTGCGATTCCCGTGGCGCCGGCCATCCGCAACGCGGTGTTAAATGCAACCGGAGTGGCGGTGGACAGTCTGCCCATGGACCCGCAGAAGATGGTGGCCCACTTCAAAGCGGCCGGACTCATATAGAAAGGGCGGTGTTTTGTCATGTATGATATTGAGAAATATGATCAGGCAGTGGATGTTGCGGATGCCATCCGCGCCCTGGAAAATGATCCCGACGCGGTGGTGATCTCCGGCGGCAGCGACGTGCTGATCAAGATACGCGAGGGCAAGCTGGCCGGGTGTTCCCTGGTGAGCATCCACGGTATCAAGGAGCTGGAGGGTATTTCCCTGGAGCCGGACGGCACCATCGTGATCGGCCCCTGTACCACCTTTTCCCATATTGCCAACAATGAAATCATTCGCCGCTATGTGCCCATGCTGGGCGACGCGGTGGATCAGGCCGGCGGTCCCCAGCTGCGCAACATCGGCACCATCGGCGGAAATGTCTGCAACGGCGTGACCAGCGCGGACAGCGCTTCCAGCCTGTGCTGCTTAAACGCGGTTCTGGTCCTTCAGGGGCCGCAGGGCGTGCGGGAAGTCCCCATCAGCGCCTGGTACGCCGGGCCGGGCCGCACGGTGAGAAATCACAGCGAAGTGCTCACGGCCATCCGGATCCGCAAAGAGGACTACGAGGGTTTCGGAGGCCATTACATCAAATACGGCAAACGAAACGCCATGGAGATCGCAACCCTGGGCTGCGCGGTATCCGTGAAGCTGGCGGAGGACAAACGGCATGTGGCCGACCTGCGCCTGGCATACGGGGTGGCCGCCCCGACACCCATCCGCTGCGGCAAAATCGAGGCGGAAGCGGTGGGCTGCGAGGCCGGCGAGGAGCTGGCGGATCGGATCGGCAAGGGCGCGCTGGAAGAGGTGAACCCGCGGTCCAGCTGGAGAGCTTCCAAGGAGTTCCGCCTGCAGCTGGTGGAGGAACTGGCGAAACGCGCCTTCAAGCAGGCGGTATTGAATGCAGGGGGTGAGTGGAATGCTTAAAATCATTCATATGACGGTCAACGGTAATGATGTGGAAGTGGCCATCGACCCCAGGGAGTCGCTGCTGGACACCCTGCGGGGCCGTCTGGGACTGACCAGCGTGAAGAAGGGCTGCGAGGTCGGCGAGTGCGGCGCCTGCACGGTGCTGGTGGACGGAGAGGCCATTGACAGCTGTATCTATCTCACCGTCTGGGCAGAGGGACGAAGGATCATGACCGTGGAGGGCTTAAAGGGACCAAACGGCGAATTGAGCCCCATCCAGAAGGCGTTTATCGAGGAAGCGGCGGTCCAGTGCGGCTTCTGCACGCCGGGCCTGATTATGTCCGCGGTGGAAATCGTGGGCACCGGAAAGCGCTACAACCGGGATGAGCTGCGCAAACTGATCTCCGGGCACCTGTGCCGGTGTACAGGGTATGAAAATATCCTGAACGCCATGGAGCGCATTGTGGAGGAGACCTATAAGGTAGTGGGAGAGAGCTGAGAGGATAAAAGATTATAATATAAGCCATACATAAAGCGGCCGCCGCGGTTGGAAACAGCCCGGCGGCCGCTTCCGACGGCGATCGGGAGCAAAATCACCAGTAAATGCTTGCGATTCGCTTGCATACCGCAAGCGTTTTGTGATATACTACCTTTGAAAGGAAGTGATTAGTATGGCACGAACCTCTAATATTTTTGCCCGTGTAGAGCCGGGGATTAAAGAACAGGCGGAAGAGGTATTGGACCAGTTGGGGATCCCCATGTCCAATGCAATCGGAATGTTTTTAAGACAGGTTGTGCTGCAGCGCGGTATTCCGTTTGAAATGAAGCTGCCCGCAAGTACACCAATCGCAATGGGCTCTCTGACTAAGGAGCAGTTTGATTCCGAGATCAACAAGGGTCTATCTGATATAAAAGCCGGCAAGGTTCACACCGCGGATTTTATTGAAGAAGAAATGAAAAGAGATTTTGGCGTATGAGCTGGAATATCGTATATTCAGAGCAGGCACGGTTGGATTTGAGGAGGATTTACGAATACATTTCCAATGAATTGTGTGTGCCGGACACCGCTGCAAATCAGGCAAGGCGGATCATGCAGAGAATCAGGAGTTTGGATGATATGCCTTTGCGCCATCATTTGTATGAGGAGGAGCCTTGGCATAGTATGGGTATCCGTTTTTTCCCAGTTGATAATTACCTGGTTTTCTATCTGCCAAATGAGACGGAAGGGATTGTAAATATTGTCCGCATTATGTATGGTGGGCGGGATATTCGGAAACAGCTTAGCAATACCATAAAATTTTAGCATAAGAGGCATCGATGTGAAGTAGATGCAGTGCAAAAGCGGCCGCCGCGGTTGGAAACAGCCCGGCGGCCGCTTTACGCAGATTTTACAAAAACTATACCTTACCATGCTTTCTCTGCCCGCCATATTTTTGTATACTCCAAACTGTAACAGCAAGAGAAACGTAAAACAGCACCCGGAAATGGACGGGGTGCGGATTCATTTGGAGGCATAGGATTATGAAAAAGAACAGAAAAGCAATTCTTGCAATGATCACAACAGCGATGCTGGCGGCCGGCGCTTTGGCGGGCTGCGGCAGCGCTTCAGGAAATACCACGGAGGCTGCCGGGACGGAGACCAAAACCACAGCATCCACGACGGCGGACACGTCCGCAGATACCACCGCGGATACCACAATGGCGGAAACGGCTGCGGATGAGACCGCTGCGGATTTAAGCGGCTCCATCAGCATGGTGGGCTCCACCTCCATGGAGAAGTTTGCCAACGCGCTGAGCGAGGCATTTATGGAAAAGTACCCTGACGTGACGGTTTCCGCCCAGTTCGTGGGCTCGGGCGCAGGGGTTGAGGCGGTGCTGAACGGGACCGCGGATATCGGCAATTCCTCCCGGAACTTAAAGGACGAGGAGAAGGAAAAGGGCGCTGTGGAAAATATCGTAGCCATCGACGGAATTGCCGTGGTGGTGGACCCAGCCAACGGGGTTGCGGATCTGACCAGGGAGCAGCTGGCGGACGTCTACACCGGCAAGATCAATAACTGGAAGGATCTGGGAGGATCCGACGCCCCCATCGTGGTGGTGGGCCGTGAGTCCGGTTCCGGCACCCGAGGAGCGTTCGAGGAGCTTCTGGGGCTGGAGGACACCTGCAAGTACAGCAATGAACTGGACAGCACCGGAGCGGTGATGGCAAAGGTGGCTTCCACTCCCGGTTCCATCGGTTACGTGTCTCTGGATGTGCTGGACGATACGGTGAAGGCGCTGAATCTGGAGGGGGCCGAGCCCACCGAGGAGAACATCAAGGCCGGAAGCTATTTCTTAAGCCGCCCCTTCGTGATGGCCACCAAGGGTGATCTGAGCCAGCAGAGTGAGCTGGTGCAGGCGCTGTTCGCCTACCTTCAGTCCGACGAAGGCGCTGAATTGGTGAAGTCCGTGGGCCTGATCACGGTAGAGTAACCGGAATCGGCGGAGTATTCCGGCAAAACGCCGGAATTACAGCCGGCCGGTTGGAACCTGTGCGGCGTGTTGCGGTCTGCTATGTGACCCGCGGCACGCCGGTCGTTTGAAAGGAGAGACACTGCATGAGCTCGGAAACCATTTCCATTCGTTCCCACCACGGCAGCAAGTCCGCGGTTGAAAAGGCAGCCCAGGTGATCTTTACGGCCTGCGGCTTTTTCGCTGTGCTGGCGGTGGCGTCCATCGCTCTTTACATGGTGGTCAGCGGGACCCCGGCGCTGTTTAAGGTGGGGATACTGGAAATCCTGTTTGGCAGCGTGTGGCGACCGGATGGGGCGGAGGCGTCCTTCGGCATCCTCTACGTGATCCTCACCTCCATCGTGGGTACTTCCATGGCGATTCTGATCGGAGTGCCCATCGGCGTGATGACCGCCGTGTTTCTGGCCGAGGTGGCGCCGCCGCGGCTGGCTGGCTTTGTCCGCCCGGCCGTGGAGCTGTTGGCCGGAATTCCTTCGGTGATTTACGGCCTTCTGGGAATTCTGATCTTAAACCCGCTGATGTATAAGCTGGAGCTGATCATTTTCAAAGGCTCCCAGACTCATCAGTTTACCGGCGGAGCCAATCTTATTTCCGCCGTGCTGGTGCTGGCGCTGATGATACTGCCCACTGTGATCAATATTAGCGAGTCCGCGCTGCGGGCCGTGCCGGTTCAGCTTCGCAGCGCCTCCCTGGCGCTGGGAGCCACAAAAATACAGACGATATTCCATGTGGCGCTCCCCGCGGCCAGGTCCGGGATCATCACCGCGATTGTGCTGGGAACCGGGCGCGCCATCGGCGAGGCCATGGCCATCAGCCTGGTGTCGGGCAGCTCGGTCAATCTGCCCCTGCCCTTTAACTCCGTACGCTTCCTGACCACGGCCATTGTGTCGGAGATGGGATATGCGGCCGGGCTGCACCGGGAGGTGTTGTTCACCATCGGTCTGGTGCTGTTTGCATTTATCATGATCATCAATGCCAGCCTGACCGGGTTGCTGAAGAAGGGAGGAAACAGGAATGACAGGTGAAGCGGCCATTCGGATTCATAAACAGTCCGTGGTGCGAAAGAGCATTTACGGCAGGCATGTGCGCATGTCGGACCTGATTCTCACCGGCCTCATCTATCTGTGCGCCGGTCTCTCCATCGCCATACTGACCGGAATCATGGGCTATGTGTTTGTACGGGGAATCCCAAACATCAGCTGGCGGTTTCTCACCACGGTCACCAGCGCCACCAAGGGCACCTTTGGAATATTGGGAAATATTGTAAATACGCTGTACATTGTGGTGATCACGCTGCTGATCGCAACGCCCATTGGAATCGGGGCGGCGATCTACCTGAACGAGTACGCCAGGCCGGGGCGTCTGGTGAAAGCCATTGAGTTCACCACCGAGACGTTGTCCGGCATACCGTCCATTATTTTCGGCCTCTTTGGCATGGTGTTTTTTGGAAATACACTGGGCCTCAAATATTCCATTCTCACCGGCGCGTTGACGCTGACCCTGATGATCCTGCCGTTGATCACGCGGACCACCCAGGAGGCGTTAAAAACGGTGCCGGATAGCTACCGGAGCGGCGCTCTGGGCATCGGGGCCACAAAATGGTATATGATCCGCACCATCCTGCTGCCCAGCGCCATGCCGGGAATTCTCACCGGCGTGATTCTGGCTATCGGCCGGATTGTGGGGGAGTCGGCCGCCCTTCTGTTCACCGCGGGCAGCGGTTACTACATGCCCAAAAACTGGCTGGGCAAGGTGATGGAGCCGGGCGGAACCCTGACGATTCAGCTTTACCTGTTTATGCAGAAGGCGAAGTACAACGAGGCGTTCGGCGTGGCGGTGGTGCTGTTGGCGATCGTTTTGGCCATCAACGGCCTGGCCAGGTATTTGTCACGAAAATTCAATGTGGAGGCTGGCGCATAGAGCCGGGGAGGAGAATAACGTGGAAGCTAAGACAAAAATTTCGGCCCGGAGCCTGAATCTGTATTACGGTGAAAATCACGCGTTAAAGGATATCAGCCTGGACCTGTATGAACATAAAATCACCGCGTTTATCGGGCCGTCGGGCTGCGGAAAGTCCACCTTTTTAAAGACATTGAACCGCATGAACGACCTGGTGGCCGGTGTTAAAATAGACGGGACGGTGCTGTTGGACGAGGAAGATATCTATGATCCTCAAGTGGACACCACGCTTCTTCGCAAGAAAATCGGCATGGTGTTCCAGCAGCCCAACCCATTTCCCATGAGCATCTACGACAATGTGGCCTACGGCCCCAGAATTCACGGAATCAAGAACAAGGCCAGACTGGACGAGATTGTGGAGAGCAGCCTGCGGGGCGCGGCCCTGTGGGACGAGGTTTCCGACCGGCTGAGGAAGCCGGCTCTGGGGCTTTCCGGCGGCCAGCAGCAGAGGCTGTGCATCGCCAGGGCCTTGGCCGTGGAGCCGGAGGTGCTTCTGATGGATGAGCCGACCTCGGCTCTGGACCCCATCTCCACTCTGAAGATCGAGGATTTGATGGACGACTTAAAGAGCCGTTACACGGTGGCGATCGTCACCCATAATATGCAGCAGGCGGCGCGTATTGCCGACTACACGGCGTTTTTTCTGGTGGGCGAGGTGGTGGAGTACGCGGCCACGGACGAACTGTTCACCGTGCCGCGGGATAAGCGCACGGAAGATTATATTACCGGACGTTTTGGCTGACGGATGGTTCGGCGGCGGGTGCAAACGCACAGCGGTCGGCCGAATGGGTGGAGACGGGCTGCGCGCGGCGGTGAGCCGGACAGCTGTAACGGTCCGCAAGGGCGTTGGGAAAGGGGTTTAAAATGAGCGTTAGAGTGACATATGAACATGAGTTGGGGCTGCTCAACCAGGATTTGATGGAGATGGCCCACATGGTGGAGCGGGCCATTGAGCAGACCTTTACGGCCTTTGAAGATCAGGATTTTCAGATGGCGGAGGATATCATCAAGGGCGACCGCACGGTCAACGACATGGAGCGGGCCATTGAGGCCCGGTGCCTGTCCCTGATTCTGCGCCAGCAGCCCGTTGCCGGGGACCTGCGCCAGGTTTCCACCGCGCTGAAGGTGGTGACGGATTTGGAGCGTATCGGGGACCACGCCTCGGATATCGCGGAGCTGATTCTGCGCATCAAGAGCGACCACGCTTACCACATCGTAAAGCATTTGCCGGCCATGGCGGCTGCGGCTGGGAAAATGGTCCACGACGCCATCGAGGCGTTTATCAACCGGGATTTGGATGCGGCCGTCTCCATTATCAAACGGGACGACGAGGTGGATAATCTGTTCAACCAGGTGAAAACGGACGTGATTCAGCTGCTGCGGGTATCGCCGGACCAGGCGGACCAAGGCATCGATCTGCTGATGGTGGCAAAATATCTGGAGCGCATCGGGGATCACGCGGTCAACGTGTGCGAGTGGACTCAGTTCTCCCGGACAGGGGCTCTGAAAAATGTGAGAATTATGTAAATAGACAGGGCGTGCGCTGTTGCGCGCGCGGTACATAGGGCAGTGCGCCGTTGCGGGCGCACGCCCTTTACTTTTATTTTCAGATGCTTTAAAATAAAAATCAGCAGGACGGCAAGAGCCGAATCAGAGCGGAAAAGGAGTGTTGGAAATGAAAGTATTGCTGATCAACGGAAGCCCTCACGGGGCGGGATGTACATACACGGCCCTGGAGGAGGTGGCCCGTGCGCTGCACGAGGACGGTGTGGAGACAGAGCTGATCCAGATCGGAACCGGAGCGGTTCACGGCTGCATCGGCTGCGGGCACTGTAAGAGCGCGGGCTGCTGCGTGTTCACCGACGACCAGGTAAACGAGGCGGCGGCAAAGCTGCGGGAGGCGGACGGCCTGGTAGTTGGCTCCCCGGTCTATTACGCCTCGCCCAACGGATCGATCCTGGCCTTTTTAGACCGCCTGTTCATGAGCGGCGGCGGATTCCGTCTGAAACCGGCGGCGGCCATCGCCTCGGCCAGAAGAGCGGGCACCACAGCCACGGTGGACGCCATCAACAAGTATTTCTCCCTGTCCGGTATGCCCATTGTGAGTTCCAATTATTTCCATGTGATCCACGGAAATACCCCGGATGAGGCGAAGCAGGACGAGGAGGGCATGCAGACCATGCGCACCATCGGTCACAACATGGCCTGGCTCCTGAAGTGTATTGAAGCGGGCCGTGGTGCCGGAGTGCCGGAGCCGGTGGCGGAAGGGAAGATTAAGACGAATTTTATCCGGTAAGTGAGCGGACAACGCAATGATGGAACAACGCAGGCTGCGGGAACCGGTAAATGGGAGCCCGCAGCCATTTTATGGCTGTTTTGTACGCTGCCCCCCGGAAATAGCGGTTGTGTGGAGGGGAAAAAGAATATATAATAATAAGAGATTGACGGGTGTTTGAAAATAGCGGAGATAATGGGGAATTATGAGAGAGAGTCAGAGAGAAAAGATCGATGAGATTGTAAAATTTGCGAAGAAAAACGAGGATACAATCGGTTACAAGACGGTTGTTGATATTTTGAAAAATAAAGAAGATTCAGTGACAGAGACGGATATACTGGAGACGATCGAGGAAATTTTACAGTACGGTATTCTGATTGATTATGGTGATGACGAAGGATATCCGGCGGAGGAGATCGGCCCGGATACATTTATACCGGCGGATGTGAATATCAGTCAGAAGCCCATCAATGTTTATAATCTGATGGAGCGCCTGGAGAATGACGAAATTAACCTGAGCCCGGATTTTCAGCGCAACGGAAATCTTTGGTCCCTGGAAAAGCAGAGCCAGCTCATTGAATCCCTGATGTTAAAAATTCCGATTCCCGCGTTTTATTTTAACGCCGCAGACGACGACCGGTGGGTTGTGATCGACGGACGCCAGCGGCTGACGGCCTTTCAGAATTTTTTGGTGGGGGAAGGCGGGGAAAAGAAAGCCTTTGAGGGGTTACAGTATTTAAGAGATTTTAACGGATTTACCTTCGACGATCTGCCCAGGCAATATGCGCGCAGGATCAAGGAGACTCCCATTATCGCCTTCACTGTTGAGAAGGGGACGCCGGATGCGGTGGTTTTCAATATATTCCAGCGGATCAACACGGGCGGAGTCATTTTGACGGATCAGGAGATCCGGCAGGCGCTCTACCAGGGGGCGGCCACCGAGCTGATCCAGCGCCTGGCGGAGAGCGAAGAATTTCTGGAGGCCACGCAAGGAGCGATCTCCCCGGCCCGGATGGCCGACCGGGAGTATGTGACGCGGTTTCTGGCCTTTACGGAGCTGGATTACAAAAAATATTACAAGGGGAACATCGACAATTTCCTGATAAAAGCGCTGAGACAGGTCAATAATTATGACAAGGATCAGATTGCCTGGCTGGAGGAGAAATTTAAAAATATTATGGGCTGCTGCAGCGCGGTTTTTGGAAAATACGCCTTCCGCAAGTATAATACAAATTGGCGCAGAGGACCTGTCAACAAAGCGATTTTTGAAATTTGGGCCGTCTGCTTTTCCGAGTTGACCGGGGACGAGCTGCGACGGATTGTTGAACGTAAAGATGAGTTTTTAATCGCTTTTGGCAAGTTGCTGCAGGATAGTGAATTTAATACCGCGCTGAAAGCGGGCGATCAGTATTCTACGGTGCGCAGAATCGATATGGCGCGGAATTTTGTGAGGGAGTTCACATGTTAAGAGAAGTCAAACTCAAAAATTTTAAATGTTTTGATCAGCTGACTCTGCCGCTGAAAAATGTAAACATGCTGACCGGCATCAACGGGGTAGGCAAATCCACCGTAATACAAAGCATACTGTTGCTGCGGCAGTCTTACTTGCAGGACCGCTCCCTCGGGGGACTGAGCCTGAACGGGAAGTATGTGAAGCTTGGAAATGCCCAGGATGTGCTGTATGAGAAGGCCGCGGAGGAGTTGATCGGGATTGGCGTCTCGGCTGACGAAGGCGATTTCTGCGCCAGCTTTCACTATATCCCGGACTCGGACCTGCTTCCGATGGAATCTGCTGATCCCGGTAAGTTGGAATCAGGAATTTTTGGGAATCGTTTTTCTTATTTATCCGCATTCCGCATTGAACCGCTGGAACTCTACCGTATTGCCAATGAGGAGGAGATTGTCAGACGGGAATTCGGTAATAACGGTGAATTTGCCCTCCAGTATTTAAGCCTGTTCGGCAATGAAGACGTGGAGAATCAGGCGGTTGTTCTGCAGGATAAGCTGGGAGCCAGTCTGGCGAACCAGACCAGGGCGTGGATGGACCGGATTGCCCCTGGGGTGGCTCCGCAGATCACGCTGAATCCCCAGCTGAGAACGTCGGAAGTTCGCTATGAGTTTATTGAGGGAAAAGAGAAGACGAACTCCTATAAGAGCATGAACGTGGGATTCGGGATTACCTATGTGCTTCCCTTGATTATTGCCATACTTTCCGCCAGGCAGGGGGATATCATTGTGGTGGAGAATCCGGAGGCGCACATTCATCCGGCCGGGCAGAGGATGCTGGGTGAGCTGATTACCCGGGCGGGAGCCGGAGGCGTGCAGCTGTTTGTGGAGACCCACAGTGATCACATTTTGAATGGAACCCGGCTGGCCGTCAAAAAAGGCGCGATCGATGAATCCCTTGTGCAGCTGGTATTTTTCTATAAGGATGGCGCGGATCAATACAAACACAAGTATGTGGCGCCCAAAATCTATAGGGACGGCAGGCTGGACTGCTGGCCGGAGGGATTTTTGGACGAATGGGATAAAGCTCTGTATGATTTGATTTAAGGAGAGTTTATGTACTTAAATGAAAAAGCGTGGGAAGCGGAGCCGGAAAATCTATATGAGGCCAGCGATGCGCTGAAGAACTTCCTTGATATGTATAAAGTTCTGGCGGGGGCATACGGCCGCCCCGAGGTGTATGTCCCGTCGGAGGATGAACCGTACTTCCGCTCTGTCACGTATTCCGTTGCAAAATGGCTGTCTGAGGTTGATATTGAGTACAGGCGCTTGTATCTGAGCTTTTGGAACAGAAGGTGCGTTTACACGCCGGATGACGAATATGAGGTGTATGAGGGGCAGACGGCTTTAAGAGGGGGCACCGAGGCGGTTTTAAACGATTCGTTTATGCTCAGTATCTGCCTGGACGATCGATGGGAAAGGGCGGAGATACCGGCGGTTCTGTTCTCGCTGGCGGACAATGCGGAATCGCCGGTCGTGGTGCGCAACGTGTTCAGCGCCTCCCAGCTGGCGGAGGAGCCGCTGGCCGCCGCTTTAAAAGCAACGTTTGCCGTAACCATCTATACTTATGAAGAACTGTGGGAAAGGCGGTCCCGGCTGTTTCCTCATCTGCGGTTCTGTCCGTCCGTCAGACGTGATCTGGAAAATCTTGAGAAATCTTATATTCGTCAAATTGTGAAAAAATTATCAGAACTGGAGGAATACAGTTCAAAATACCAGGGCCTGCCATTCCGGCCTGATCATTTGACCAAAACTACCCCGGAGTCCGACACCACGATGGAAATGTATCAAAAGCAGCATACCTTCCGCGACGAAAACGACGTGGAGTATCAGGCCAGCTGGCATATGCGGTTCACCGGGATTCCCGGAAGAATATTTTTTGTTCCGGATTACACGGACGCAGCGATGCTGATCTGCTATATTGGAAAGAAATTGCCGAATGCCTCCTATCCTACATAAAAACGATACGGCCGTCCGCCGGAGCGGATGTTGGCCGTATCGTTTTTAATACCGGGTTTATTTATCCCAAAGACTTTATAAACTCCTCCACCTCGCCCATCGGCCTGTAAGCCGGAATGGTTCCGTCAATGGTGACGGAGAGGGCGGCGTATTTGCTGGCCCAGTGGGTGGCTTCCTTCAAATCCTTGCCCAGAATCAGCTGCGCCACGGTGGCGGCCATATAGCCGTCGCCGGCGCCAGCGGTGTTGACCACGTTCTCCACCTTCACCGATTCCACGGTCCAGTATTCGTCGCCGCGCAGGACCGCGCTTCCGTCGCCTCCCATGGTCATGATGATGTTGGGCACGCCGTATTTCTCCTGCACCTTATTTAACATATCCTGGGGCAGGTCCAGGATGTAGCGGCCCTCCACCTCGTTGATAAACAGATAGTCCACATAGTCCAGACGGCCCATGGGCTTCTCGGGAAGGGGGCTGGGGTTGACCAGCGTCACCATTCCCAGCTCCTTGGCGTACCGGGCGGCGTCTAAGGACAGCTGCTCCGGCACCTCAAAGCCGGTGACGAACATTCTGGTGCCCTTCATCGCGTCCAGGGCGGCCTTCACCTCGTCTAAGGTCAGCTTCACGCTGGAGCTGTCCCCGTCGATCACGGTGTTCTGGCCGTCGGGCCCGATTAAGATTAGGCCGGTGCCGGTGGAAACCTCGTCGGTGCGGTACAGATAGGTGGTGTCCACACCTGCGTCCTGCATCCATTTCTCGCCCAGGTCGCCCCAGGGATCATTTCCCACCTTGCCGATGTATGCGGTGTCGATGCCGAGACGTCCCAGGGCTACGGAAACATTGGAGCCCTTGCCGCCGTCCTCGGCCACATGCCATTTGGTTACACAGAGAGTTTCGCCCCATACGGGCATATGGTCCGCGTAGGCGTACTGGCCCACGCCGTGGCTGTTCAGTACAATTACGTCTTTCTTGCTCATCTTAAATCACCATCCTTTGATTTCATGGGACATGGGATGATCGGCGGTGTCCACGTTGCAGAACAGCGTCACATCCGGGATATACTTGGGAAGCAGCGTTACCGGGTACTCCAGAGTCGGCTCGCTGAACAGGGCGACTCTCACCACGGTCTGTTTCCAGGAACCGGTGGCGATCATGTACACGGCCCGCTTGGCGGAAAGCATGGTCTTGAAGCCCAGGGTGACGGCTTTGGGCGGAACGCGGTCGTAGCAGCCGCCGAAGGTGCGCTGGCTCAGGGCCACGATGGTGTCCTCGTTCAAATCCACAACTCTGGTCTTGGAGTTGGCGTACTCCTCGATGGAGAGACGGCAGGAATAACGGCGGGGCGGCTCGCAGAAGGCCACCAGGCCCTTGCAGCCAACGCCTGCCCAGAGGGTGTCGATGCCGCCCAGCTCCTGGCACAGGTTGTCGGGATAGTCCAGATCGTTGATACGGGTCCAGATCCGCTGGTTCTCCGGCACGTTCAGTTCCGGATCGATGCGGCCGTAGAAGCAGGCGTTCATGGTGCCCTCCAGGCTCTCATAAGTGTCGCCTACCGGGAAAGGACGCCCCTCCCAATCCAGGAAATCGTCCATGTGAAATACCCAGAGATTCTTTAAGCTGATGCGCTCCTTGTTGACGCGGTCGATGAAGATGTCGTACTCGTCGGTGGGACCGGCCGGAAGCACCCATTTGGTCAGTTTGCCCTCCGCGTTGTGCTGGATTACCTCATCGGCCATCATATTTCCGATGATCTTCATCATGGAGGCGCGGTCTTCCTTGATGACCAGCTTTGTTTTCAGATCCGGCTGCTTTTCCAGGTCCTGCCATGGGATTGAGCACCAGCGGTACAGTTCTTCTCTTGAAATTTTAAAATCCATTATCGAGCTCTCCTTTTCCTTTATACCACGCCGCAGCCCGGGGCCGGGCATGGATCAGTTTTTTTATTTGAAATAAGTATACTTTGTCACCAGCCGTAAGGCTGATGACAAGCATTACGTTTCCTTAATTATACCATATCACATGCCGTCAGGCACATGACAAGAGGTAAGTTTCCTTGATTATTTCACGTGTAAAACGGGCTGTCTCAGGCAGGGGACCGTTTGGACCGAAAAGATATGCCCCCTGTTACCGTGGGGGCATACCGGATTTCTGTATGGCGGTCACCGGGCATGCCGTTTAAGACATTATTTGCCCGTATGAGCGGTGATATTGTTCTGTTTCTTGAAGTACAGGTAGACCGGATAACCGGTGCCGACGGCCACAACAGCGGCGATCATGCTCTGGCCGGGAGCCCAGACAAAGGTGGACACCAGCAGGATCATGGTAGGAACTACCGCCAGCAGAGCCATTAACTGCCAGCAGGGCATCTTGTAGGTCGGGTTGTAGTCGGGCATCTTGCGAAGCTTAAATACTGCGATAAAGGTAACAACGCTGCGCAGCAGGCAGATTACGGTAAAGTAGCCCAGCAGGTCGTTGATGGTGCCGGCGAAAACAAGAACGATGGCAAAGCCGCTCTGCCACAGCATGGAGACATAGGGGGTCTCCCACTTGGGATGAACCTTTGCCCAGGATTTGAACCACATACCTTCCTGCGCCATCTTGTACTCGATCCGGGCCTGGAACATGATCAGGCTGGATACGGAGCCGGTTACGATGATAATGGCCAGAACAGCGGCGATCACACCTGCGGACTGTCCGATCATGGGAATATTGGCTGCGGCTGCTGCGATGGGAGCGTCGGAAGCTGCCAGATCTGCTGCGGGCAGTAAACCGACGGCCGCGGTGGACAGAGCCGTGTAAAGCAGGGTGATTACGATAACGGTGGAGATCAGCGCGATGGGCATGTTGCGTTTGGGATTCTTGATCTCGCCGCCCATTACACATGCGGACTGCATACCGTCATAGGACCAGGTTGTGGCGGAAATACCGGCCAGCAGCGCGGCGATTCCGGTGGGAGCGCCCACGGCTGCGGGTGTCATCATGGTCTCGCCTCTCATATAGAACAGGCCCATGCCAATCAGGATCATAAACGGGAGTACCTTAAACATGGTAATGAAGTTCTGCCATTTTGCGCCCGCTTCCATCTTGATCATATGTAAAGCGGTGAAGAGAATGATAATGGCGACCGCAACCATGCGGACGACGATCTGGCTGAATCCGGTAAAGAACGCCAGATAGTTGGCAACTGCCAGCGAGGAGATGGCGATGCCGGTGGGGTCCGTCGCCCAGAACGAAAGCCATCCGGACAGGAACGACATGAAGGGCCAGCCGGCTCTCTTTAAATAAGCTACGAAAAGTCCGTCCTCCGGGATTGCCGTGGAGTACTCGGTGTAGAGAAGGTTCTGGGGAATCATAATCAGGCCGCCGATTAAAAACGACAGGATTACCATAATTCCGGAACCGGCAGCCCCCGCGACCTCACCTACAGATGAGAAGATGCCGGAACCAATCGTTGTACCAACGCCCAGCGCGATGGCAGTTCCTAACCCCAATTTTCGTTTCAGTTCTGTCCCGTTCGATTCTTGCGTGTTGTTTGACATGACATGAACTCCTTTCAATAGTCTTTGCTTTTTTATAAATTTAAAAAGTTGTATGTTAGAATACAAGATTTTAAATTCGTGTACCACATGCTGCATTATATCACGTCAATCTGTATATTTCAATATAAGTATTAAAAATTTATATCCAAATTCTAAAAAAATGGGAAAATGCACAAAGATAATTCTAATAAACCCGCTAAAAACCCAAGGATCATTGTGCATATGGTATAAGAACCGGTGGAAATAACCCGGGAAATGATTGCGTTAAAAGACAAGTTGAGGAGAAACTGATCCATTGGGGCAGAGCGAAAAAAGCCCGCAGGTGCGGGACAAACTGGCAATTTGGTAAATATTCCTAAAAAATAGCGGGTCAATTTCGCGGATCTAAATCTATTTTGACAGTAAATTTATAATTGACGGACATGAGGTGCAATGCTATAATGGGTCCAACAAAAGTGGTCCTGTTTTTGGAAAACATATAAACATGATTGGAAGTTGGGGTCATGATGTATGCGGCGACCACAGGACCGCAAATCAAAAAAGTTTATAGGGGAAAGGAATTGGTGTTTAAAGATGAGAGATGGGAAACGGAAACCGGGATATGAGGTTCAATCGGAACCGGATTGGGGGTGTTGACCTGTGGAAGCATATTATGCGGGATGGCTGTCCATTCTGCCGCCAATCATTGCGATTGTGCTGGCACTGGTGACAAAAGAGGTGTTAACCTCTCTGATGTGCGGAATTTTAACCGGAACATTAATCTATACGGTTGGACTCGGTTTGAATCCGATCGTTGGAACCGTTGAGACGGCGTTCAACGTGATGGTCGACAAGGCCGATCTGAACATACTGATCTTCTGTTGTCTGTTGGGCGGCCTGGTGTTTGTGGTGTCTGCGGCCGGCGGCAGCAGCGCTTACGGGCGGTGGGCGACGACCAAGATCCGCAATAAGAAGCTGGCGCTTCTCTCCACCAGCGCGCTGGGAGCGATCATTTTTATCGATGATTACTTTAACTGCCTCACTGTTGGAACGGTTATGAAGCCGGTTACGGATAAGTATAAGATAAGCAGGGCAAAGCTGGCTTACATTATCGATTCCACCGCGGCTCCGGTCTGCATCATCGCGCCGGTCTCCTCCTGGGCGGCCGCCGTGGGCAGCAACCTGCAGGCTACCGGACATTTTGAGAGCGACTTCGCCGCGTTCATTTCCACGATTCCCTTTAACCTGTACGCGATCCTGTCCCTGGTTATGGTGGTGACGCTGTGCCTGAAGGATCTGGATTTCGGTCCCATGGAGGAGCGGGAGCTGCGGGCGGCCCGGGGCGACCTGGGAGCGGTTGAGCTGAATGCGGAGCAGAAGCTTACTATTTCCGACCGCGGCACAGTGCTGGACATGCTGGTCCCCATCGTGGCCCTGATCATTTTCTCCGTCTTAGGCATGCTCTACAACGGCGGATACTGGGGCGAGGACCCGGCGTTCCACAGCGTGGGCGCTGCCTTTGGCAACTGTACCGCCGCTCCGGCGCTGGCCTGGGGCTGCTTCGGCGCTCTGGTGGTGGCCATGGTCATGTTTGTCCCCCGCAAGCTGATGTCCTTCAAGGGATTTATGGACAGCGTTCAGGAAGGCATGAAGTCCATGCTTCCGGCTTGCGCCATCCTGATGCTGGCCTGGACTATCAGCGGCGTCTGCCGGGACCTGCTGCTGACGGCTGATTTTGTGAAGAACGTGGTGGCGGGAAGCACCATCCCCGGCGCGCTTCTGCCGGCTCTGATCTTCGCCATTGCGGCGTTCCTCAGCTTTTCCACGGGAACCGCCTGGGGCACCTTTGGGATTCTGATTCCCATCGTCGTGCCGGTAGCGGAGGCGGTGGCCCCGGAGCTTATGGTGGTGTCCCTGGCCGCGACCCTGTCCGGCAGCGTGTTCGGAGATCACTGCTCCCCGATCTCGGATACGACGATCCTGTCGTCCACCGGGGCGAGCTGCAATCACCTGGAACACGTCTCAACGCAGATGCCCTATGCCGGACTGGTGGCGGGGTGCTGCTTTGTGGGATACCTGGTGGCCGGATTTACCGCCGCAAACGTGTGGCTGACCCTGGGATCCGCGCTGCTGTTGCTGCTGGGCGTGATCGTGGTGCTGCACCGCAGGTGTATGGCCAAGGAAGCCAGAACCATTGGAAAACGCGAAACTGCATAGGGAAAACGTCAATGAGCCGCCGGGCAATCCGGCGGCTCATTTTAAGTTGCAGACAAACGTTAATCCAGCCTGTGAAGGGAGACTTTAAAGCTCACCTTGTCGCTGCGGGTATAGGTGCGGCTGTATCCGATCATGCTTCCGCTGTCGTCGTGGTAGGCGCATTCCAGGACCATGAGCGCCACCCCGTCCGGCGCGTCCAGGATGTGGGCCATTTTGGAGTTACATTTCTGGATCTCCAGGCTCTGGCGCACCATGCTGACGTTCACGCCGTAAAACTCGAACACGGAGCTGATGCTGAACACGGAGGAATTCACCACGTTTAGCTGGGGGATCACGTCGTAGGGCACGTAGATTTCCTCCAGGGAAACGGGGCCGGATTCCTGGTTCACGACGCGGCGGATATAATAGATCTGATCTTCCGGATCGATCCGGAAACGGCTGGCGAACAGGTCTCCGGCGGGCCGCAGCAGTTTGGTCTGCTCGCGGGCGCTGGTCTGATCCCGGCTTTTGCCGAGGGAGGGCACGAAACCGCTGAATTCCTCGATGGCCTGTTCGATCTTGTTGCCGACTACGAACACGCCCTTTCCCTGCACCCGGCGCAGAAGCCCCTCGTTTACCAGGGCGTCCACGGCGCTGCGCACCGTGATCCGGCTGATCCCGTAGGTAGCGGCCATGTCGTTCTCCGACGGGATCGCGGTGCCGGGCAGATACTCCCCATCTTCAATCTTGGTGCGCACGATCTCGCGCAGCTGCAGATAGATGGGGGTGCGGTAATTGATTTTGGGTTCCTGCTTTTTATCATCGTTCTGGGGAGATTTCATGTCATCCTCCTTTTGATCATACTTACAAATTTAAAACGGTCCGCCCGGAAAAGCTGTTTGTAATATTCCAACGGGACGCCGTCCGTCATGGTGGTGACGCCGGTGGCGAAAAAGACGGGTTCCCCTTCCTCCAGATCCAGCAGAGCCGCTTCCTCCTCGCTGACGTAGGTGACGCTGATTTTCTCCTCGCCGGCGACCAGGGTTTTCTTGTAGATATTCTCAAAAATGGAGTAGATGGAGCTTTTGTCGTGATAATATTTTTCAAGGTCCGGACATTGGTTCTGATCCAGATACATGGTTTCCATGATGCAGGGTACGCCCTCGATGCTGCGCACGCGGATACATTCGTAGACGTTCTGGCCCAGGGGGATGTGCAGCTTTTTGGAGACCTGCTTTGTGCACTCGATGACGCGCAGGCTTAAAATGTGCGTTGAGAACGGCAGGCCCAGCTGGCGCACCTCCGTGGACAGCGAGTTGACGCCCAACAGGTTCCGGACCAGCTTGGATTCGGCGATATAGGTCCCGGAGCCTTTTTTGCGGTACAGCTGTCCGCTTTCCACCAACATATCCACCGCGAACCGCAGCGTGGTTCGGTTGATGCCCCACATTTCACACAGGTCGCGCTCCGAGGGGATCTTGGTGTTCGGAGGCAAATGATTGGACGTGATATAATTTTCCAATTTTTCAACTGCTTCTGTGCGCGGGGGGATTCTGTTCTCCATTTCGATACACTCCTTCCGGTCATGGCCGGGCGTTTTGGAAAAAACTGTCGGTTTAGACCTATAATCCATTATATCAGCAAGCGGATTTTATTTCAACGTTTACAGAGCGGCAAAATGCTTGAAAACCGTAGGTTTGAGCCGGAGAATACACCCGGATGCTACGGCGTAAGCCGGCCTGGCAGATTGCTGGTCCGTGTTTGAAGGATTTAAGACAAGTTTTGATAAAATCACCCCATAATTTGTAAGTGGATCAATTATAGGAAAAGATATAAAGTATAAGATAAAATCTGGGTAATTTAAGGAAAAAATATATAATATGCACAAAAAATAAGCGCAAATTTAGGACTTATGCCATTGATTAAGCCATATAAATGTGTTAGTATAAAAAACAAGTGGTACAGAAAAATGAAAAGTTATATAATTTTCTGGAACTAAAGGCTAAATTTTAAAGAGAAAAGGAGATAGTTTCTATGGGACATTTCATTACGGGAGTTGTGGATGAGATTCTGACGCCGTTCAACGCGGACGGAACCGTCAACTACGAACAGACAGCGGAGATGATTGACTGGCACCTTTCCAAGGGGATCCAGAATTTCTTTGTAAACGGACTGGGGGCCGAGTGCCACGAGCTGACCACGGAGGAGAAGCTGGAACTGTTAAAGGTGATCTACGGCCGCACCCAGGGCAAGGCCAAGATTATGGCCTGCTCCTTCGAGAACTCCATTGAGGAGAATAAGAAGCTGCTGGATCTGTACGAGGAGACCGGAATGGCCGACTGCTATTGCATCACCGCGCCGCCTTTCTTCCGCCACACCCAGAAGGCGCTATACGACTACGCCGCGGAGCTGATCGATTACGCTAAGCGCCCGGTCTACATATACAACTGTGTCCAGATGGGAACCCTGTTCGAGCCGGACACCCTGGAAAAGCTCTGGCGTGAGCATCCCAACTTAAAGGGATTCAAGGACGCTTCCGTGGATATCCTGAACTTCCTGCAGTGCACCCTGCGCATCGATAAGGACGAGTTCGACTTCCTGGGCGGCTGCGACGGTCTGGACGGCGTGATGATGCTGTTGGGCGCGGTGGGCTGCGTGTCCTTTATGGCGGTCCCCTATCCTGCGGAGATGATGGACATCTGCCGCTATGGTTTAGAAGGAAACGTCGAGAAGTGCATTGAGGCTCAGCACAAGGTGCTGCGCATCCGCAACGTGGTGAAGAAAGCGCCCTTCAACGCGGCCTACATGTACGCCATGAAGTACGGCGGGGGTCCGGTTGGCATGCACTCCAGAATGCCCGCCGATCAGGACTACGTTCCGGACAGCGTAAAGGAAGAGCTGGACGGACTGATGCGCGAACTGGGTTACGACGTGAAATAATGCCGGCAGGCAGAGTCGGAAGCTGGACCGCCGGCCGTACGCCCGGCGGTCAGCGCTCTGACGTTATGATATGAGGAGGTATTTGGGGCTATGGAGTTTACACGCGTGAATTTCCGCCCGTCGTTTTTCGGCGACCGCCCGCTGGTTCTCCTGGAGGACGGGGAGCTGAAGGCAACGGCGTTTTGCTATGAGAGCGGCGTCTGCGGGCTTAAGATTGAGAATGAACATTGCAGCATGGTGGTGCTGCCCTACATGGGACAGCAAATCTGGTTCGCGGAGTTCGAGGGCAGGAATCTGACCCAGAAGTCCATTTTCGACCAGCCGTTGGCCACCACGAAATTCGGAGACAATTACGGCGGCCTGCTGCTCCACTGCGGCCTGACCAATATCAACTGTCCGGGCGACGGCGAGGACTACCCCATCCACGGGGAGCTGCCCTTTGCCAATTACCCGGAGACCTACGCGGGGATCGGCCGGGACGAGTCGGGCGTTTATCTGGCGGTGGGCGGCACTTTCGTGTACCGCAACAGCCAGGAGTACCACTACGCCTACAGCCCGGAGCTGCGCCTCTACGCAGGCGCTACGGTGGCGCAGATGCACATCGACATTCACAATCGCAGGGCCAATGATTTGGAGTACATGTTTATGTGCCATATGAACTGGCTGGCGGTGGAAGGCTCCCACATTGTATACAGCGCGCCCAAGGACAAGGAGCACATTGTGGTGAGTCCCACGGAGCTGGGCGGGGATTCCCCCAGAGCCGTAGCCATCCGGGAGTATGGAAAGCGCCTGGTGGAGGACCCCACCATCGGAGATGTGCTGGATTCCAAAACCCAGTGCAACGATCCGGAAATGTGCACCACCATCCGCTACAAGGGCGACGAGAAGGGCTGGGCCCACGCCATGCAGGTGATGCCCGAGGGGGACGCCTGCTATGTGGGATTTGACACCGCAAAGCTGCCTTACGCCCTGCGCTGGGTGTGCCGGACCGGGGACGAGGACGGCATCGGCATCGCGCTGCCCACTACCGGAACCAACCACAGCACCGCTTACCAGAGAGAACACGGCCTTTTTAACACCCTTGCCCCCTACGCCCACGACCGGCTGCGCTTTGATTTCGGTTACCTACCGAAGGAGCGGGCTCAGGAGATGGAGTCTCACATCAATCAAATATTAGGAGAGTAAAAATATGGCTATGAAGATTGCACTGTTTACCGCGGCTTTTTCCAGTTATCCCATTGAACGCGCCTTTGAGGCCGCCGCAAAGTACGGCTACGACGGAATCGAGATCGGAGGCTTCCGCCCCCACGCCTATGCGCCGGATCTGGCCAGAGGCGGCGCGGCGAAGATCCGCGAGCTGTCCAGCCGTTACAACCTGCCCATCGTCAGTTACGCCCCGGAGAATACCGGATCTCCCTACAGCCTGGTATTTGCCGACAAGCAGATGAACCAGGAGAGTCTGGAGTATTTCAAGCTGACCCTGGACATGGCCAAGGAGATCGGCTCCAAATACTGTATGTTCGCCTGTAACCATCCGGGCTTCGGCCGTTACAAAGAGGACGTGAAGAAGCTGTTCATTGAAAATATGCGCGTTCTGGCCGAGCACGCGGAGAAGATCGGACAGACCATCATCCTGGAGCCGGTGACTCCCTACGAGGGCACCATCATCACCACCTCCGACGACGTGCGCTGGGCTCTGGACGAGGTAAATTCCCCGCGGTTTAAATGCATGCTGGATCTGGCCTGCCCGCTGACCTGCGGCGAGCCGGTGTCCGCCTACTTTGAGAAGATGGGCGACGACATGAAGCACATCCACTTTATCGACTGCATTTCCAGCAGCGAGGACCATCTGATCCCGGGAGACGGGGAGATTGATTTCCCACGCCTGGTGAGCTATTTAAAGGAAGTGGGCTACGACGGGTATCTGTCCCTGGAGCTGTTCAGCCGCTATGCCAACGAGCCGGATTTTGCGGCCAAGAGAGGCTATGAGGTGATCCGCGGCCTGCTGGACGAGAACTAAGTTTGGGTAACAGTTTAGACGGCGGGAAAATGGGCCGTCCAAACTGTTAAAAATTTGGAAAGGGGTTCGTATTTCTTATGGGAAAAAATGGAAAGAAAATAGATGTCATTGTACTGAACAGCCACGGCGTGGGGCAGATTTGCCATGTGAAACGCCTTCCGCGCCGGGGTGAGACCATGGAAGCCACCCATTGGCGGGTGGAGGAGGACGGCGGAAAGGGCGCTACCGTTTCTGTTGCCCTGGGACGCCTTGGCGTGAGCACCGGCTACATCGGCAAGGTGGGCTATGATCCGTGGGGCGACATGGGCGACCAGTGGATGAGCGAGTCCGGGGTGGACACCACCTTTATGTACCGCGACCACTCGGTTTCCACGGGCACGGGCCTGATTATGGTGGATGAGGACGGCCTGAACACCATTGTGGACGGGGACAGCGCCTGCGCGGCCCTGACCTGGGATGAGACCCACGCGGCCATCGAGGCCATGAAGGAGGCCCAGGTGTTTATCACCGGCTTTGGAATGCCCTTCCGGAAAGCCCTGGACGGGGCGAAGATCGCCAAGGAGGAGTTCGGCATGCTGACGCTGTGCAACACCAGCCCCCTGCCCTCCGAGCCAATGGGCGACCTGTCCTATCTGGATTTTATCGTGTTAAACGACATTGAAGCCCGCGTTCTCTGCGGTCTGCCGGAGGACTCCGACAAACCCTACGAGCAGATGCTGCGCCAGATTCGGGACGAATACCATACCCGGGGCGTGATCATGACCTGCGGCGAGGACGGCAGCGCCGTGCTGGACGGGGATGAATTCTGGACCGTTGCGCCCACGCCGGTGAAGGCGGTGGATACCATCGGAGCAGGAGACGGATATCTGGCGGCAGTGGCCGCCGGGCTGGTGTGGGGCAAGAGCCTGAAGGAAGCCACCCAGTGGGCCAGCAAGTACGCGGCCTACAAGGTCACCCGCAAGGGCAGCATGACCCGCAAGCCGGGTATGGGCTACCCGGAGCTGGCCGAGGTGGAAGTGTTCATGGAGGCGCATCCGTAAAATGCGAAGGAGCGTTTCCTTCATTCAATAAGTGCACTCGGAGTTTTTTTGGATAAATTGACAGCAGGCGCCGCAGAATTCTCTTGGCAGGGATTCTGTGGCGCCTTTGCGCGTGTCTCCTATTTCATCAGATTTTCCACAACCTCCACCACGTGGTCCACGGTGAAGCCGAACTTTTCAAACAGCTTTGCCGCCGGCGCGGAAGCGCCGAAGGACTTCATGCTGATCACAGCGCCGTCCAGGCCGGTGTAGCGCTCCCAGCCAAAGCCGGAGAGGGCCTCCACAGCCACGCGCCTGCGCACGTCTCCGGGAAGTACGGAGTCCTTGTACGCCTGGGACTGCTGCTCGAACAGATCCATGCAGGGCATGCTGACCACGCGGACGTCAACGCCCTTTCCGGCCAGGATTTCCTTGGCCTCCACGGCCAGGGACACCTCGGAGCCGCTGGCGATCAGGATGGCGTCCGGGGTCTCCTTGCCGCTGTCCTGGAGCACGTAGCCGCCCTTTAAGGCGTCGCGGCTGCTGCCGGAGAGCTGTGGCAGGTTCTGGCGGGTCAGCACCAGGGCGGTGGGCGCATCCTTCACGGTCACGGCGTGATACCAGGCCGCGGCTGTCTCGGTGGCGTCCGCGGGACGGAACACGTTGAATCCGGGCATGGCGCGGAACATGGCCAGCTGCTCGATAGGCTCATGGGTGGGTCCGTCCTCGCCCACGCCGATGCTGTCGTGGGTGAACACGTAGGTCACCGGCAGCTTCATTAGGGCCGCCAGACGGGCCATGGGCTTGGTGTAATCGCTGAACACGAAGAAGGTGGACACATAGGGGCGCAGGCCGCCGTGGAGGGCCATGCCGTTACCGATACCGGCCATGGCCAGCTCGCGCACGCCGAAGTGCAGGTTCCGCCCGGCGTAGTTGTCCTTGCAGAAATCACCCTCGCCGTTTAAATAGGTCTTGGTGGAGGGAGCCAGGTCCGCGGCTCCGCCCATCAGGCCGGGAATGCGGTCTTTCAGGCGGTTTAACAGCACGCCGGACAGGTTGCGGGTGGCCTGGGGCTTGTCCTCGAAAGCCCAATACTCCTCGTCCGCGGCCAGAGACTCTGCCGCGTCGCCGTTAAAGTGCCGGTCCCAGAGAACTTTCATCTCAGGGTAAGCGGCACAGTAACCGTCAAACAGCCGGTTCCACTGAGCCTGGGCATCCGCGCTGCGTGCTGCCAGCTCGCGGTAATGGGCGTAAACTTCCTCCGGCACCTCGAAGGCCTGGTCGCTGTCCCATCCAAGGGTGCGGCGCAGGGCGGTTACGTTCTCCGCGCCCAGGGGCTCGCCGTGGGCGCTGGCCTTGCCCTGCTTGGCCGGGCAGCCGTAGCCGATCTGGGTTTTCACGGTGATGAAGGAGGGGCGCTTCTTGTCCGCCTTGGCGGCCTCGATGGCCTTCCCGATGGCGGCGAGGTCGTTGCCGTCCTCCACGGTCAGGGTCTGGAAGCCGAAGGCCTCCATGCGCTGTTCCACATTCTCCGTGAAGGCGATGTCCGTGGAGCCCTCGATGGAAATCCGGTTGGAATCGTAGAACACGATGAGCTTGGAAAGGCCTAGAGTGCCGGCAAGGGAGAATGCCTCGGAGGAGATGCCCTCCATCATGCAGCCGTCGCCGCCCAGCACGTAAGTGTAGTGATCCACAACCGGATAATTCTCCTTATTAAATACGGCTGCCAGATGGGCCTCCGCGATGGCCATGCCAACGGCCATGGACATACCTGCGCCCAGGGGGCCGGTGGTGGCCTCAACGCCCGCGGTGTGGCCGTACTCCGGGTGTCCGGGGGTCAGGGAATCCAGCTGGCGGAAATTCATCAGATCCTCTTTGGAAAGCCCGCAGCCGAACATGTGCAGCAGGGCGTAGAGCAGGGAGGAGCCGTGGCCGCCGGAAAGGATGAAACGGTCGCGGTTTTCCCAGTTCAAGTCGGCGGGATTGAAATTCATGTGGTTGGCCCACAGCTCGTAGGCTGCGGGAGCAGCGCCCAGGGGCAGGCCGGGGTGGCCGGAGTTGGCCTTCTGCACCATATCCGCGGCCAGAATCCGCAGGGCGTTTACTGACATTTCATCGATGGTTCTCATCTGCTGTTCCTCCTATTCGCCGAACACCGCTCTGTAGTCCGCCTGGAACTTTGCGATGCCCTGGTCGGTCAGCGGGTGCTTTGTCATCTGCTCCAATACCTTGTAGGGTACGGTTGCGATGTCCGCGCCTGCCTTTGCGCAATCGATCACATGGATCGGGTTGCGGATGCTGGCGGCGATGATCTCGGTCTCAATGTTGTGCATCTGGAATATTTCCGTAATCTCGTAGATTAAATCAATGCCGGGCATGGAAATATCATCCAGTCTGCCCAGGAAGGGGGAAACGTAGGTGGCTCCCGCGCGGGCTGCCAGGAGCGCCTGGGCGGCAGAGAATACCAGGGTCACGTTGGTCTTAACGCCCTCGGCGTTCAGAACCTTTACGGCCTTTAAGCCTTCTACGGTCATGGGGATCTTTACAACCATATTGGGGTGGATCTTGGCGATCTCACGGCCCTCGGCGATCATACCCTCGGCGTCCACGGTGGTGGCCTTCACTTCTCCGCTGATGGGGCCGTCCACGATGTCGGTGATCTCCTTGATCACTTCGCCGAAATCACGGCCTTCCTTGGCGATCAGAGACGGGTTGGTGGTAACGCCGCAGATGATGCCCATGTCGTTGGCTTTCTTGATCTCGTCCACATTGGCGGTGTCGACAAAAAATTTCATAGCAGTAATCCTCCTTTTATATAGAAAACATTTTTCTTGCTATCTGTATTATAACTCGATCAAACGTTGTGTCAAGCAAAAAAGTGCAAGAAAATGCGATAATATGCCGCAAAATGCCCGAAACGACCCCGGTAATGGCGATTAAAAACCGCAAACAAATGCAAATGAATCGGGATGAATGGCTGATTTGGCAAAAAAATACCGCAAATCCAGGCGCACGGGCGCTTGAATTTGCGGAGGTTGAGGGCTTGGGATCAGCGGTATCCGGGCGGAAACCGGCCCGGGTCCATTCGCCGCCCCGGACGCCCGCCTTAAAATACGTCCAGCCCGCGGTTGCGGTAGCTTCCGGCGATCTCCTCCGGCACGTTCTCCGTGACCAGGGTGGTGAAAGCCTCGATGCCGCAGACCCGGTAACGGGAGACCGTGTTGAGCTTGATTGGGCTGACCAGGCTGATCACCCGGTTGGAATTCTCGATCAGGCGGCGTTTCAGGCTCACCTCGTCGGGATAGGGGATGGTCATGCCGTACTCCGGGTGGATGGCGTAAACGCCTGCAAAGCACAGGTCCGGGTGGTAGAGGTCCGCCTGGGCCGCGGCCACCTCCCCCACGCTCATCAGGGATTCCTTCAGGAGGCGTCCGCCGAGTAAGATCACGTTCACCTGCTCCTTCATGCTGAGAGCGTGGGCGATGGAGTAGCTGTTGGTCAGCACGGTCAGGCGCAGGGTGGAGGGGATGTTTTTGGCCAGCTGCAGGTTCGTGCTGCTGCCGTCGATGGCAACCAGCTGGTCCTGCTCCAGAAAGCCAAGGGCCTTTTCCGCCAGGCGCTGCTTTAACTCCACCTCCGTTGTCTCCCGGTCGAAATAGTTGATCACCGGCTGCTCCAGCGGGAGAGCGCCGCCGAACACCCGCTTGACCTGCCCCTTCTGGTCCAGATCCAGCAGATCTCTGCGGATGGTGTCCTCGGACACATTCAGCTCCACGGCCAGCTGGCTGACCACCACTTTTCCGGAGGCGTGGAGTTTGTTCAGGATCAATGCCTGACGTTCTTCTTTCAACATAGGACCGCTCCATTTCATTCAACGTTATGGGTTCACCTGTTATGGTTAATCCCATTATAGCGGAAAAACGAAAAATTTTAAAGTGGTTTTGCGTTAGTTTGCGTTATTGTGCGTTTTCACGGCCTAAATTTCTGATCCAGGCCTTGGCCAGGCTGATCCAGCCCTGGCAGCCGGGCTCGTAATAGCGCCCGTCTCCGCCCTCCACCTCGTGGGTGGCAAGGGACAACCCGTGGCGGCCTCTGGGGTAGAGGTGCATTTCCAGGCTGACGCCGTGGCTGCGCAGGGCGTCGGCGAAGAGCAGGCTGTTTTCCACCGGCACCGTCTGGTCCGTGTAGGTGTGCCACAGAAAGGTGGGCGGCGTGTGCGGGCCGGCCTGAAGTTCCAGGGAGACCAGGCGGCGTTTCTCCTGGTCGCAGGCGTCCGGTCCCAGCAGGCTCTCGATGGAGCCGGGGTGGCAGAACGGCCCGGAGGTGATCACCGGGTAGCAGAGCAGCAGGCCGTCCGGGCGGATTTGCCCGGGGGCCGTTTTAAGGGGGCCGCAGAGAAAGTCCCGGTTGTAGAAAACGCCCAGGCAGCACGCTAAATGTCCGCCTGCGGAAAAGCCGGAGACGATGATTTTCTCCGGGTCCACGTGCCATTCGGCGCTGTGAATGCGGATCAGGCGGACGGCCAGGGCCAGCTCCATTAAGGCCCGGGGAAATACGTCCGGCGCCACGCTGTAGTGGAGGGAAAACACCTGAAAACCGGCGGCCAGATATTCCATGGCCACGGGCTGGTCCTCCCGCTCGGACAGCCTTGTGTAACCGCCGCCCGGGCAGATGACGACCGCCGGGCGCGGGCGCGAGGCGGTTTCCGCCATGGGATCCAGCAGGTAAGCGGTCAGGTCCGCGTATTGATCCGGCCTTGCCTTGCAGCAGGCCTCCTGGGGCAGTTCGATGGGCAGGTTGAGAATTTTCATAGAAACAACATCTCCTTTCGCGTACCGCGTTCACATTACCCAGATTATAGTCCATTGGGGGAGGAGAGTCAATGGGACGGGAGGCGGAGCCGCCGGACCGCGCGCAGCCGTGTAAAACGCGAAAAAAGTGGGAAAATTTGTGTGCGGACATTGACAGAAGGTTGAGTGCGGTGTATGGTGGAATTGCAGATTTTTGCCCCAAAACGGAATCCAGAAGAGAGGAACAAAACATGAAAAAGTTGGAAGAATATGTAAGAAGTATACCGGATTTCCCGGAGCCGGGGATTATTTTTAGGGACGTTACCAGCATACTGCAGGATGCGGACGGCCTGCACCTGGCGGTAGACAGCCTGATCCGGATGCTGGACGGGCTGGACTATGACGTGGTGGTTGGACCGGAGTCCAGGGGATTTATTTTCGGCGTGCCGGTGGCGTACGCCCAGCACAAGAGCTTTGTGCCGGTACGCAAAAAGGGAAAGCTTCCCTGCGAGACCATTTCCATGGACTATGATCTGGAATACGGCAAGGCCACCATCGAGATTCACAAGGATGCCATTAAGCCGGGCCAGAAGGTTGTGATTGTGGACGACCTGATCGCAACGGGCGGAACCACGGAGGCCATTATCAAGCTGATCGAGCAGCTGGGCGGAACGGTTGTGAAGATCTGCTTTGTGATGGAGCTGGCGGGCCTGAACGGGCGCGCTCACCTTCAGGGATACGACGTGGACTCCGCCATTATATACGAAGGCAAATAGCCAGGACTTGACGGGCGCAGTATGACGAGACCGGCGCTCCGGACATTTTTAGAAAATGCCGGAGGCCGGTTTTTTCGATGCCTCAGAATCATTTCCCGTCTGCAGAGGGGGGAGCGGCCGGGATTTTGGACCTGCGTACAGGGGGACGGGGAAAATCTTGCGCTTTCAAGTAGACGGAATGGGCAAAGCGTAGTAGAATAAGTATAACTGTTCAGTCGGCCGGTGCGTGTGCTGTCAAGGCACTGAACTGTTATCAATCGACAGAGCTGGGAGAGGAGACTTGGGTATGGACAGAAGAAGGGGGTTCAGAGGGCTGGCTGCGGCCCTGGTGGCTGCGGCCGGGCTGACGGCTTGTGCTGCGGGGAGAACGGGCGCTCAGCCGGACCCGGCGGGATCCGGGGCGGAAAATAGCAAGGAGCCGTGTAAGATCGTGCTCTGGCATTATTATAACGACCTTCAGAAGGAGTCGCTGGATCAGATCATAGCGGAGTACAATCAGACGGAGGGAGCCGAAAAGGGGATCACCGTGGAGGCGTACAGCCAGGGCTCCATCACCGAATTGTCCAACAAGATGGACCTGATTGTCAATGACTCCACCAACCAGGTGGAGATGCCCAACATGTTCATGGCATACCGGGATATGGCCAGCAAGATCTGGCGCAACAAGCCGGAGCTGCTGGTGGACTGCGGCAAGTATTTCAGCCAGGAGGATCTCTCTCAGTATTATGAGGCGTATGTGCAGGAGGGATATTTCGGAGACGGATTATATATCATTCCGGTGGCAAAGTCCACGGAGCTGCTGATGATGAACCAGACCAGGCTGGAGGAATTTTTGCAGGCTAATCCCGAATTCAAAACCGGGGACATGGAGACCTGGGAGGGTCTGGCCCGGATGGCGGAGGGGTATTACAACTGGACGGATGCGATGACCCCGGATGTGCCCTTTGACGGAAAGCCGTTTATCGGGATGGATATTCTGGCCAACTATTTTATCACAATGAACCATGCCATGGGATCGGATATCTACCACTATGACCAGAACGGGGAAATGGTTCTGGATCTGGACCGGGAGTGCGTGGAGCGTTTATTTGAAAATTATTATATTCCCTACACAAAGGGGTATTACGGCGCAAGCGGCAAGTACCGCAGCGACGATATCCGACAGTCGGTGCTGGCCGGGTACATCGGTTCCTCCTCCAGCACGCTGTATTTCCCGAAGGAAGTGGCGGACGGAGAGGGCGAGATGAAACCCATTGAGATGGGGATGTATCCTTACCCCTGTCTGGAGCATGAGGCCAAGACCGCGATCCAGCAGGGCGCGGGCATCGTGACCATTCAGAAGAGCGACCGGGAGAGCGAGGCGTGCATGGATTTCATCCACTGGCTGACAACGGAGCGCAGTTTTGAGGTGGCCCTGTCCATGTCCTACATGCCGGTGGTAAGGGGAGGACTGGACGAAAGCCAGAGGAGCAGCGTGACGGACCCCAATGTGCTGAGAGCGCTGGAGCTGGGGCTGGAGCAGAGCCAGGACTACCAGATGGTTTACGGGTTCGATTTTGAGAATGCTTACGGCGTCCGGCAGGAGCTGGAGGAATATTTCAGCAGCGTTCTGGCCGAGGGGCGCAGCGAATTTCTGGGCTGCTTAAACAGCGGCATGTCCATTGAGGAAGCGGCGGAAAAGATGAATTACGGGCAGAAGGCGGATAAATTTTACCGCCGGGTAGAAGAGATGTTCGACAAGCAGTGACGTCTCTCCCGTCGTCGGAACGGGGTGTAGTATGATGAAAAGACATTCGTTGAGCAACAAAGTGCGCAACAGTATATTGGTGGCCATTTTGCTGCAGAGCGTGGTATTCGGCATTGGTCTTGGGGTGAGCGGCACCTTCACCAGCACGGTGGGGCGTCCCTACCGTGTGATGGAGTCCCAGACCTCTGAAAAGAACACGCTGTTATCCGGAAATCTGAATAATGCGCTTCTGATCACCAACAATATGGGCACGGAAATCAGCCGTCTGTCGGATGAGCGGGAGATACAGAACCGTCTGATCGACAATCTGAACCATTTGTCCTGCGCCTCCAAGATCTTTTACATGGATCTGGACAGCCGGGAGGGCTACTGCTTCCGGGACGGCGAGCCGGCGATCTATGCCTCCAGCTACGGGGATATCACCTGCTCGGTGGGGAAGCTCAACAGCAGCTATTCCATCGCGCTCTCCAGTCAGTGGCAGCCCAAGTTTCAGGAGAGCGGATGGCAGGTCGGGGAGATGTACTGGGAGAACCAGAAAACAGCCAGCCAGTGGCTCTACAAGGATGGCTCGCTGCACTATGTGATCACTCAGACCCGGGACGGGCACCGCAGGATCATGGGCCTGGAGGTGGGCGCGGAGATTCTGGATTCCTACATGAAGCTGGACGATCCGCCCTACAAGGGGATGCAGATGTTCCTGCTGACCGAGAATGAGGTGCTCTACAGCGCGGACGGCAGAAAGACGGGCCTTCCCTACCATATGGACCAGGACCGGGTGGTGTTAAACGACGAGGGCCGTTCCTATGCCGGTGTGAGAAGTATTTTGCAGCTCTACGGCCACATGGAGAGCGGCGCGGTGTACATCGCCCAGGTGGCGGACCAGTCGGAGCTTTCGGCGCTCTCCAAGGACACGGTGATGATGATCGTGGCGATCTACGGCATCTCGGTGCTGATTGCCGTTGTGTTTTCTTATATTGTGATTTACCAGATCATGCGCCCCCTGCGCAAGCTCCGGGAGGATATCGCGGGACAGAATCCGCAGGGCGTTCACTTTGAACAGTGCGGCCTGTCCGAGATCGACGACATCCACCTGGCGCTGAACAATATGGCGCGCAGGCTGGAGCAGAGCCATTCCCGGTATTCCCTGGCAATGCAGGCAGCCGGGGAGATGGTGGGAAGCTTTGAGTACGAGGGCCCCGGGAGCCGGGTGAAGCTCTCCGGCTCCCTGAAACGTCTGTTGGATATACCGGAGGAGTACACAAGCGGGACCAATGTTCTTTCCTATGAGAACTGGATCCGCCTTCTGGCAGGGATGAATAAAATCGACGAGCTGGAGGACGGCTTCTGGTTTGAGGACTCCCAGCACAATCTGCGGGCCGTGTCCATCCGGCAGCAGAAAGAGGAGCACGGCGTGTTCGGCATGGTGGTGGATAAAACCGACGCTTATATGGAGATCATCCGGCTGCGGGATCTGTCCCAGCACGACCAGCTCACCGGGCTGTACAATGCGGCTTACCTGCGGGTGAAGGGGCAGCAGCTTTTGGATGAGAATCCGCTGCGGGTCAACGGCCTGATCTTCTGCGATCTGGACAACTTGAAATACATCAACGATACCTACGGGCACAGCACGGGGGACCGTTATCTGCAGACCATGGCGGACCTGCTGCGCACCATGGCCAGAGGGGAGAGCGCCATTCCGGTACGCCTCTCCGGGGATGAGTTCGCGCTGTTTTTCTATGGGTATTCCAGCCGTGAAGAGGTGGAGCAGAAAATCCGCGACGGATACGAGAAACGCCACACCATGACCCTTCCGGACGGCAAGGAGGTGCAGGTCAACGCGTCCATCGGCCTGGCCTTTGCTCAGAGGGAGTCCGAGAGCATGGAGGAACTGTTAAAACGCGCCGACCGGGCGATGTACCGCATCAAGCGGGGCGAGAAAAATGGAATCGCGGTTTACGGAAAATCAGACGAGATAGAGTAGCAAATGGCGCTCTATCTCGCTTTTTCCCGTACCCCCTTGCATTTTCAGGCAAAAAAAATTATAATGTACATTAACTATCCGTAGAAAAGGTGACCATACATGGCGAATGAGGTGACAAAAGAAAAACTGGATATTGAACTGGAAGCGCCGGCGGACTTTACCAGCCCCGAGGAGCTCTACCAGGATCTGATCGCGACGATCCGTAAATATCATCCGTCGGATGACATCACGATGATCGAGAAGGCGTACCGCGTCGCTAAGGAGGCGCACCGGGAGCAGAAGCGCAAGTCGGGGGAGCCGTACATCATCCATCCGCTGTGCGTTGCGATCATCCTGGCCGACCTTGAGATGGACAAGGAAACCATCGAGGCCGGTCTTCTTCACGATGTGGTGGAGGACACTGCGATGTCTCTCGACGAGCTGGCGAAACAGTTCGGCACAGAGGTGTCGTTTTTGGTGGACGGCGTCACAAAGCTGACCCAGTTGTCCTGGGACAAGGACAAGGTAGAGATTCAGGCGGATAATTTGCGCAAGATGTTTCTTGCCATGGCCAAAGATATCCGGGTGATCATTATCAAGCTTGCGGACCGCCTCCACAATATGCGCACCGGCCAGTATTGGAAACCGGAGAAGCAGAAGGAGAAGGCCAGGGAGACCATGGAGATTTACGCTCCCATTGCGGACCGCCTGGGTATTTCCAAGATCAAGATCGAGCTGGATGACCTTTCCCTGAAGTATCTGAAGCCGGAGGTTTATTACGATCTGGTGGAGAAGGTGTCCCTGCGAAAGGACGCCAGGGAGGCGTTTGTCCAGGAGATCGTGGACGAAGTGAAGCAGCACATGAAGGATGCGGGCATCGAGGCGGCGATCGGCGGCCGGGTGAAGCATTTCTTCAGTATCTATAAAAAGATGGTGAACCAGAACAAGACCCTGGACCAGATCTACGACCTGTTTGCGGTGCGGATCATGGTGGAGACGGTGAAGGACTGTTATGCGGCCCTGGGCGTGATCCATGAGATGTATAAGCCCATTCCCGGGCGCTTCAAGGATTACATCGCCATGCCCAAGCAGAACATGTACCAGTCGCTGCACACCACGCTGATCGGCAGCAACGGCCAGCCCTTTGAGATCCAGATCAGGACCTACGAGATGCACCGCACCGCGGAGTACGGCATCGCGGCCCACTGGAAGTACAAGGAGAGCGGAAGCGGTCAGGTGGCGGCCAGCAGCGAGGAGGCGAAGCTGTCCTGGCTGCGCCAGATTCTGGAGTGGCAGAGGGACACGGACGACTCCAAGGAGTTCCTCAGCATGGTCAAGGGCGATTTGGACCTGTTTTCCGACAGCGTATACTGTTTTACCCCTTCCGGGGATGTAAAGACATTGACCAGCGGTTCCACACCCATTGATTTCGCCTACGCCATCCACAGCGCGGTGGGCAACAAGATGGTGGGGGCCAGGGTCAACGGCAAATTGGTGAACATCGATTACGTGATCCAGAACGGCGACCAGATCGAGATCATCACCTCCCAGAACTCCAAGGGCCCCAGCCGGGACTGGTTAAATATCGTCAAGAGCACCCAGGCCAAGAACAAGATCAATCAGTGGTTCAAGAACGAGATGAAGGAGGACAATATCATCCGGGGCCGCGACATGATCGAGCGCTACTGCAAGGCCAAGGGGATCAACTGGGCGGAGATCGGCAAGCCGGAGTACATGGAAAAGGTCATGGCCCGCTATGCTTTCAAGGACTGGGAGTCCGTTCTGGCCTCCATCGGCCACGGCGGCCTGAAAGAGGGCCAGGTCATCAACAAGATGAGCGAGGAGCGGGAGAAGAAGCTCAAGCGGGAGATTACGGACGCGGACGTGCTCAGCGGGATCGCGGACACGGCGGGCCGGGCGGAATTAAACGCAAGGGCCGGGCGCTCCAAGAGCGGCATTGTAGTCAAGGGAATTCACGATCTGGCGGTGCGCTTCTCGCGCTGCTGCAGCCCGGTGCCGGGGGACGAGATCGTGGGCTTTGTGACAAGAGGGCGCGGAGTCTCCATTCACAGAACCGATTGTGTGAACATTATCAATCTGCCGGAGGACGAGCGGAACCGGCTGATCGACGCGGAGTGGCAGGTGCCGGAGGACGGAACCAGCGGCGAGCGCTATTCCACGGAGATCAAGATCTATGCCAACAACCGGATCGGCATGTTTGCGGACATATCCAAGGTGTTTACGGAACGCCAGATCGATATCACATCCATGAACGTGCGGACCAGCAAACAGGGCAAGGCCACCATTATCATGACCTTTGACATCCATGGCATGGAGGAACTGGGACGGCTTACAGACAAGATAAGGCAGATCGAGGGTGTGCTGGACATTGAGCGCACCGCGGGCTGATGGAGGATAGGATATGAGCGATTTGCGGATTAAGACCTGCGTGCTCGGAGCGGTGAGCACGAATTGTTATATTTTATACAACTGTACCTCAAAGGAGGCGGTGATCGTGGATCCCGGCGACAACGCTCCTTATATTATGAACAAGTGCAGGGAGCTGGACGTGAAGCCGGTGGCCGTTGCACTGACCCACGGACATTTTGACCACATTCTGGCCGTGCCGGAATTGAGCCGGTCGTTTCACGTTCCGGTGTACGCTTCCGCCGTTGAGGACGCCATGCTGGCCGATACCAGCCTGAACCTGTCCGGTACCTGCGATTCCGAGCCGACCAGCTTTCACGCGGATGAGCTGCTTCGGGACGGCCAGGAGTTTACCCTTCTGGGGCTGAACTGGAAACTGATCGCGACGCCGGGGCACACTGCCGGATCGGCCTGTTATTACATTGCCGGTGAGGGCGTGCTGCTGGCCGGGGATACGCTGTTCGCGGACTCCTACGGGCGCACGGATTTGCCCACCGGAAGCTCGGCGCAGCTGGTGGAGTCCATTCTGGATAAGCTGTTCGTACTGCCGGAGGACACCATGGTCTATCCCGGTCACGGGGACCCGACCACCATCGGACATGAGAAACAGTACAATCCGGTGACATTTTACAGGAGACATACGCTATGATCGGTTTACTGATACAGGACAACGCGTTTGAACAGGACATCAGAGAGCTTCTGATGTCCTTTTATCCGGGCGAAATTTATGCCCATGAAGTGAAGGACGGCGTGGCATTTTATGTGGAGAGCCGTTTGAGGGACGGAGAAGTCAGGCTGCTTATGTGGGATGGTGGGACGGACGTTCCCGCGGCTGGCGGGAGTTTTGCAGCAGGCCGGGGGGAGGCCCCGGCCGGGGATGAAACCGGGAGCCGCCCGGAGCTTCAGCCCCCCGCGCCGGGATTTACCCTGACAGTGGACGACAGCGCCATGGCGGACCTCTCGGACCACCTTGGCACGAAAAATGTGATCAAGCAGATGTTTTATAAAATGCTCTGTACGCGCACGGGTAAAACCCTGCCCTGGGGTTCCCTGACCGGCATCCGCCCCACAAAGATCGCCCTCACCCGCCTGGAGGAGGGCTGGAGCGAGGAGGAGATCCGCCGGTATATGAAGGAAATGTACCTGGCCAGCGACGAGAAGGTGAATCTCAGCGTGGAGATCGCGGCCCGGGAGAAGCGCCTTTTGGAGCCGCTGGACTACGAGCGGGGATACAGCCTGTACGTGGGAATCCCCTTTTGCCCTACCACCTGCCTGTACTGTTCCTTCACCTCCTACCCCATCGGCAAGTGGAAGGGAAGGACCGGCCTCTACCTGGACGCCCTGTTCCATGAGCTGGAGTACACGGCGAGGAAGATGGAAGGCCGCCCGCTGGATACGGTTTATTTCGGCGGAGGAACCCCCACGTCCCTGGAGGCGGGGGAAATCGATTCGATTTTATGTAAACTTGATCAGCTCTTTGACCTTTCCCGCGCCCTGGAATTCACTGTGGAGGCGGGGCGGCCGGACAGCATCACTCGGGAAAAGCTTCAGGTGCTGCGGGATCATGGGATCACCAGAATTTCCATAAATCCCCAGACTATGAACCAGTCCACCCTGGACTTGATCGGGCGCAGGCACACGGTGGAGATGGTGAAGGAGCGGTTTTACATGGCCCGGGAGATGGGGTTTGACAATATCAACATGGACCTGATTATGGGCCTTCCCCAGGAGGGTATGGACGAGGTGAGGCGGACTCTGGACGAGATACGGGCCATGAAGCCGGATTCTCTGACCGTGCACTCCCTGGCCATCAAGCGGGCGGCCAGGCTGAATATGTTCAAGGAAGATTACGAGGGCCTGACCATTCAGAACACCCCGGAGATGATCGATCTCAGCGCAGCCTGCGCCAGAGAGCTGGGGATGGAGCCCTACTATCTGTACCGGCAGAAGAACATGGCCGGGAACTTCGAGAACGTGGGTTATGCCCTGCCGGGAAAAGCGTGCATCTACAACATCCTGATCATGGAGGAGATGCAGACCATCGTGGCCTGCGGGGCCGGAACCACCACCAAGGTGGTATTTCCGGCGGAGAACCGCAGGGAGAGATGCGAAAACGTGAAAGAGGTGGAGCAGTACATCAGCCGCATCGACGAGATGATCGGGCGCAAGGAGCGGATTCTGGTGTAGGATATTGTAACAGTTCAGACAGCTCATCTTCTTGACCGAAAAAGACCGGCGGGGAAGCATCGGATGTCCATCCGATGTGAAAATTGACACGGAAAGCCGCTTACAAGCGAGCTTGACGCGGCTTTCCGTGTCAATTTTCCCGCCGTCTGAACTGTTACAGGAAATTGAGGAAAATTCCCCAAAAGTCTTGCAAAATCATAAAAGTTCATTAAAATATAGATATGTAACAGGCGGATATGTTTTGTAGCGGTTTTCCGCCGTCTGAACGGATACACAGGCAAGCAATCAAATAGAATTGGAGAACGATATGGCATTGACGAAGAAGCCGGTTACCGGCATGAAGGACATTCAGCCTGCTGAGATGCAGATTCGGGAATATGTGATGAATCAGATCCGCGAGACCTACAAGAGTTTTGGGTTTTCCCAGATCGAGACTCCCTGTGTGGAGCACATCGCCAATCTCACCAGCAAACAGGGCGGCGACAACGAAAAGCTGATCTTTAAAATACTGAAACGCGGCGAGAAGCTGAATCTGGACGCGGTGAACGAGGAGAACGACCTGGTGGACAGCGGCCTGCGCTACGACCTGACCCTTCCACTTTCCCGCTACTATGCCAACAATGCGGCGAACCTGCCCAAGCCCTTTAAGGCATTGCAGATGGGAAGCGTCTGGCGGGCTGACAGGCCCCAGAAGGGACGGTTCCGCCAGTTTGTACAGTGCGACATCGACATTTTAGGCGATCCCACCAGCCTGGCGGAGATCGAGCTGATCCTGGCAACCACCACGGCCCTGGGCCGTATCTGCCCGGACAACGCATTTACCGTGCGCATCAATGACCGGGGAATCTTAAAGGGGATGGCCCTGCACTGCGGCTTTCCGGAGGAGTCCATGGACCAGGTGTTTATCATTTTGGACAAAATGGACAAGATCGGATTCGAGGGCGTGGAGCGGGAACTGCTGGAGTCCGGTTACGCCGGAACCAGCGTGAGCCAGTACATGGAGCTGCTGCGGGGCGTTGCGAAGGATGCGGACGGCGTGCGCAGGCTGGGCGGCCAGCTGGCGGACGTGCTTCCGGCTCAGGTCAGCGAGAATCTGGCCCACATTATGGACACGGTGAACGAGGTGGCGGAGGCCGACTTCGGCCTGGAATTCGACCCCACCCTGGTGCGCGGCATGTCCTACTACACCGGGACCATTTTCGAGATCTCCATGGAGGGCTTCGGCGGCTCCGTGGCGGGCGGCGGCCGCTACGACAAGATGATCGGGAAATTCACCGGAATGGAGACTCCGGCCTGCGGCTTTTCCATCGGATTTGAGCGCATCGTGACCATTTTACTGGACAACGGTTTTACGGTTCCGGGGGAAGGCGAGAAGGTGGCTTACCTGTTCGAGAAGAACGTGGACTCCGCTGCCCTGGCCGCAGTGATCCGGGAAGCCATGGAAGCCCGCAAAAACGGTGTGCAGGTGCTGGTGGCCCAGATGAACAAGAACAAGAAGTTCCAGAAGGAGCAGCTGGAAAAGGAAGGCTACACCCAGTTTAAGGAATTTTACCGGGAAGGCTTAAAGGGCTGAGAAGCGCCGCGGACGCCTGAAGGGGCGGGAAGCGGGACAGCCGGAGTTTGAGTGGATCCAATAGGCCGCCGGTACAGCCTGCGGTCAATTACTTGATATTAAGGAGATAAGATCATGGCAGAATCAATGGTTGGGATCAAGCGGTCCCACAGATGTACAGAGGTGACCACCGCCAACATCGGTCAGGACGTGACCGTGATGGGATGGGTTCAGAAGAGCAGAAACAAGGGCGGGATCATTTTCGTGGATTTGCGGGACCGCTCCGGCATTTTGCAGATTATATTTGAGGAGAGCGACTGCGGCGCTGAGAACTTCGCAAAGGCTGAGAAGCTGCGCAGCGAGTTCGTGATCGCGGTGACGGGCCGGGTGGAGGCCCGCTCCGGCGCGGTGAACCAGAATCTGGCAACCGGCGCCATCGAGGTGCGCGCTAAGTCCATGCGCGTGCTCTCCGAGTCCGAGACGCCGCCGTTCCCCATCGAGGAGAACAGCAAGACCAAGGAGGAGCTTCGCCTGAAATACCGCTTCCTGGATTTGCGCCGGCCGGATTTGCAGCGCAACATGATGGTGAGAAGCCGCGTTGCTACCCTGACCCGGGCGTTCCTGGCCGACGAGGGCTTCCTGGAGATCGAGACGCCCACCCTGATCAAGAGCACCCCCGAGGGAGCCAGGGATTATCTGGTGCCCAGCCGCGTGCATCCCGGTTCATTTTACGCGCTGCCCCAGTCTCCCCAGCTGTTCAAGCAGCTGCTCATGTGCTCTGGTTATGACCGCTATTTCCAGATCGCCCGCTGCTACCGGGACGAGGATCTGCGGGCGGACCGACAGCCGGAGTTCACCCAGATCGACATGGAGCTGTCCTTTGTGGACGTGGACGAGGTGTTGGACGTCAATGAGCGTCTGTTGCAGAAGCTGTTTAAAGAGATTTGTGATTACGACCTGCCCCTTCCCCTGCCCCGGATGACCTGGCAGGAGGCCATGGACCGTTTCGGCTCCGACAAGCCGGACCTGCGCTTTGGTATGGAGCTTCAGAACGTGTCGGAGGTAGTGAAGGGCTGCGAGTTCGCGGTGTTCAAGAACGCCCTGGAGAGCGGCGGTTCCGTCCGCGGCATCAACGCCGAGGGCCAGGGCCATATGCCCAGAAAGAAGATCGACGCCCTGGTGGAGTATGCCAAGGGTTTCGGGGCCAAGGGTCTGGCTTATGTGGCGATCAACGAGGACGGCAGCCTGAAATCTTCCTTTGCCAAGTTCATGACGGAGGAGGAGATGGGCGCGCTGGTGGCCGCCATGGGCGGCAAGCCTGGCGATCTGCTGCTGTTTGCCGCGGACCGCAACAAGGTGGTCTACGACGTGCTGGGCAATCTGCGCCTGGAACTGGCAAGGCAGCTGGATCTGCTGAAAAAGGATGATTTTAAGTTCCTGTGGGTGACGGAGTTCCCGCTCCTTGAATACTCCGAGGAGGAAGGCCGCTTCATGGCCATGCACCATCCCTTCACCATGCCCATGGACGAGGATTTGCAGTATATTGACTCCGACCCGGGCCGGGTGCGCGCCAAGGCTTACGATATCGTACTCAACGGCGTGGAGATGGGCGGCGGCTCTGTCCGTATCCATCAGGGCGACGTGCAGTCCAAGATGTTCGAGGTCCTGGGCTTTACGCCGGAGCGGGCGAACGATCAGTTCGGCTTCCTGCTGGAGGCCTTCAAGTACGGCGTTCCGCCTCACGCGGGCCTGGCCTACGGCTTTGACCGCATGGTGATGCTCATGGTGGGCGCGGACAGCATCCGCGACGTGATCGCCTTCCCCAAGGTAAAGGATGCGTCCTGCCTGATGACCGAGGCCCCCACGCCGGTGGACCCGGCGCAGTTAAAAGAGCTGGGGATCGAGGTTGCGGAGACAGAAGAGGAATAAAATTGTAACATGAGTTGACGGTTGGGCCGGGCGGCTGCTTTTGTGGGTAGAAAGCGGCCGCCCGGCGTTGATTTTTTGGGGCGGGAATGGGGCGGCCGTCGCGGGAGCGCGGGGCCGCGGGGCTACGCGGGCCGCGGGCCCGTAAATACCTGTCCCACCCGCCCAAATACCCCGCTAAGGAGATAGCGCCATGAGCGTAACAGTAGCTGATCTATTAAAACTTCCTTCCTTAAAACCCGCACGGGTACTGGCCGGGGCGGGCGGGCTTTCCCGCACCGTGGCCTATGTGTCCGTACTGGAGTACGCCAATCCCCAGATTCTGGAAGATGATCTGTTCCCAGGCGACACTTACAGCGGAAGCGAGATCGTGATCACCGGTTTCATGAACAACCCGGCGGACCAGCGGCTCCAGTGCGCGGTGGTGCGCCGTCTGGCGGAGGCGGGCGAGGTGGGGCTGATCCTGTATTACGTGGGGGTCTACGTGCCTGCGGTGCCGGAGGAGATGAAGCGGATTGCGGATGAGAAGGATTTCGTGCTGATCCAGATGCCTGAGAAGCGGATGGATTTCCGGTACGGGGAGGCCATCTGTGAGATCATGGAGCGCATCGTGCGGGACCGCATGGTGAATCCCGCCTTTGTGAACGAGCTTTTAGAGCAGGTCTCCCGCCTGCCGCGCCACCAGCGCACTGTGGACACCATGCTGAAAATGCTCAGCGAGCGCATGATGGCCTCCTTTCTGCTCACGGACGGTTCGCTGCGGGTCTTAAATGAAGCCACCTGGCCCCACAGTCTGGGGAAAACCCTGCGGGATTTTCTGGAAGCCGGAAATCTTCCAGAGCCGGAGGGGGAGACCGACGTCTGTATAAACGGCTCGGATTACCGGCTCTGCCGCGTGTCCGTGAAGCTGGACCAGAGCCGCCGGATGGAGCTTTTTATCTTCCGGGAAGGAGAACCTCTGTCCCGCTCTGCGGTGGAACAGGCCGGGGACGCGGTGCGCCTGGCAGCCAATATCTGGAGTACCCAGCACGAGACGGTGGCCGTTCGGGAGCTGGTGCGCGCCATTCTCCAGGACGAGCCCATGAAAATGCGCCGTCTGGCCAATATCTTCCGCATCGATGTGGCCGCAATCCACTCCATGGTGATTCTCCACGGAGAACAGGAGTGGAACGACGGGAACTCCGCCGCCGTTTTACAGCGGCTGTCGGACCTGCTGCGCAGCTATTTCGGAACCGTGGTCACGGACGCCTACGAGGGGGAGCTGGTTCTGTTCATGGACGGCCCGGGGTCCCTGGGCGAGGAGCGGGAGATTCAGACGGCTCTGGAGGCCTGTCTGGCCGGAGAGAATCAATCCTGCACCTTCACCTGGTGCAACCACCTGGCCGATACGGCGGCGGTGCGGGAGGCGTTTCTGCTCCACCGCGAATACCTGGCGGACGCCCGGAAGCTGTTCCCTCACAAGAACGCCTACCACACCCGGGAAATGGAGTTCGCCAGGGCCTGCCGCCTGAGGATCGCGGGCGGGGAGACCGGCCTGTACGAGTGCCAGAGGCCCCTGGAGCCCATTGCAAGGGAAAAGGACGAGGCCAGCCTGGATACGCTGGAGGTCTACCTGCTGGACGCCCAGTGCAGCTACCAGCGGGCCGGGGAACTGCTATTCCTGCACAAAAACACGGTGAAATACCGCTTAAACCGCTGTTCGGACCTGGTGGGCTACCACATCGGCGATTTTCCCGACACCCTGCCCCTCTACCATGCCGTGGCCGTCCGGCGTCTGCTGCGCTCGTAGCTGCGTCTGCTCTTTGTCCAAAGTGACAAAAAATCAGGCGAAAATTCGTCTGGCCGGAGGATTCCGCTCCGGGTAAAATTTTAGTATGCTTATCTGAGATAAGGCCGGCGGGGTCGATCCGCCGGCTTTTCGCGAACGTAAAGGAGTGTAAAAATATGCGGAAAATCGGATTGTCTGAGATTGAGGACATCGCCCTTGGCGCATCCCTGCTGGGAGCCGGGGGCGGCGGAGATCCCTATGTGGGAAAGCTGGTGGCCATCGGAGCGGTGCGGGAGTGCGGCCCCGTCACCCTGCTGGAGCCGGACGAGGTGCCGGACGACGCCCTGGTGATGCCCATCGCCATGATGGGCGCGCCCACGATACTGGGCGAGAAAACCATCGGCGAACATGAATACCAGAATCTGTACGAGATGGTGAGCAAATTTTTTGGCCGCCAGGTTTACGCCTTCATGCCCATGGAGGCGGGCGGCGTGAACTCCATGCTGCCCATCGCAGCGGCGGCCAGGCTGGGGCTGCCTCTGGTGGACGCGGACGGTATGGGCCGGGCCTTCCCGGAGCTGCAGATGGTGACCTTCACCATGGGCGGCGTGTCCGCTACGCCCATGGCACTGGTGGATGAGAAGGGCAACAGCGCCATTTTCAACACCATCACCAACAAGTGGACAGAGGAGCTGGCCCGGGCGGTGACCATGAGCTGCGGCGGTTCCGTTTCCGTGTCCCTGTACTGCATGGATGGAGCGACCATGAAACAGTACGGGGTCAGGGATATTGTGACCCGCAGCCAGAAGCTGGGCGAGGCGATTCGCAAGGTGAAGAGCGTCAGCGGCAAATCGCCGGAGGAGGCGTTTTTGGAGTACGCCCAGGGATACCGGCTGTTTAAGGGCAAGATCGTGGATGTGCTGCGGGAGACAAAGGGAGCGTTCAACTACGGCAAAGTGGTTTTGGAAGGAATTGGAAATGATAAGGGGCACCAGGCCAGGATTGTGTTCCAGAATGAAAATCTCTGCGCCCAGGTGGACGACCGGATCGTGGCCACCGTGCCGGATTTGATCTGTCTGGTGGACGCGGAGACCTTTATCCCTGTGACCACGGACGCGCTGAAATATGGAAAGCGGGTGCTGGCGGTAGGGCTTAAATGTTTTGAGATGTGGCGCTCCGAGGCGGGGCTGGAGTTGGTCGGCCCCCGGTATTTTGGACTGGACACGGATTACATACCGTTAGAAGAGCGGGCAAACGGAGGTGAGGCGGATGTATAAGCTGGGAATTGACGTGGGCGGCACCAACACGGACGCTGTCCTGATTGACGGGAACCGGCGGGTGGTCGCGGAAGTAAAACACCCAACCACCGGCGATATTTACGACGGCATCGTGGGAGCGGTGCGGGAGGTGTTGGCACGGGCGGATGTAGACCGGTCGGAGATCCGCCAGGCCATGCTGGGAACCACCCAGTGCACCAACGCCATTGTGGAGCGGAAGAATCTGGCTCCCATCGGCATTCTGCGCATCGGCGCGCCCGCCACACTGGGCATCCCGCCCATGGTGGACTGGGCTGAAGATATCCGCCGGATTGCGGTGGATTACGCCATTGTGGGAGGCGGATTTGAGTACGATGGAAAGGAGCTGGCGCCGTTTGACCGGGAGGCGGCCGGGAAATTTTTCGAGGGGTTAAAGGGGAAGGTCGAGTCCGTGGCCATTTCCTGTGTATTTTCCACGGTGCGCAACGACCATGAGCTGGAGGCCGCGGCCCTTTGCCGGGAAGTGATGGGGGAGGACGTCCACGTGTCCATATCCAGCGAGATCGGCTCCATGGGTCTGATTGAGCGGGAAAATGCCGCCATCTTAAACGCCGCCCTCTATCAGGTGGCCGACCGGTTTACGGAAGGGTTTGCCCGCTCCCTGGCGGAGGAGGGCGTGACCAACGCGGACGTGTACCTGTCCCAGAACGACGGAACCCTGATGACCATGGAGTACGCCAGGCGTTACCCCATTCTCACCATCGCCTGCGGCCCCACCAACTCCATCCGGGGCGCCAGCTATTTAAGCCAATTATCCAATGCGGTGGTCATCGACGTGGGCGGCACCACCACGGACCTGGGTATGATTCAGAACGGTTTCCCCCGGGAGTCCGGCGTGGCGGTCACCATCGGCGGCGTGCGCACCAATTTTCGCATGCCCGACGTGATCTCCATCGGCCTGGGCGGCGGCTCCATCGTGCGCAGCCACGCGGACGGCAGCGTCACCGTGGGCCCCGACAGCGTGGGCTACCGCATCGCGGAGAAGGCCCTGGTGTTCGGTGGGGATACCATGACGGCCACGGACGTGGCGGTGCGCCTGGGCATGGCACAGCTTGGCGATCCCTCCCTGGCGGCCGGAATTGACGAGGATGTGGCGCTAAAGGCCATGGAAGCCATGCGCGCCATGATCGAGGACAGCATCGACGCCATGAAAGTGTCCGGCGCGGACATCGACGCGGTGCTGGTGGGAGGCGGATCGATCATTGTCCCGGACCGCCTGGCGGGCACCAAAACCGTGGTGAAGCCCGACCATTTCGGCACGGCCAATGCCATCGGCTCCGCCATCTCCAAGGTGAGCGGCACGCTGGAACAGCTGATCAATTACGATGAAATTCCGCGGGATGAGGCGTTAGAAAAAGCCCGGGCCGCGGCGGTGGAGCTGGCGGTGCAGTCCGGCGCGGTCCGGGAGACGGTTGAGATTATAGAGGTTGAGGATGTGCCGCTGGCATATTATCCGGGAAATACCAACCGGGTGAAGATTAAGGCGGCGGGGGATTTGGCGGACTAGCGGCGTTTGTCCGCGCCGCGTGGTGAAGCCGGAAACGCAGCGGTGTCCGGCGGCGTGGAGCGCGGACTAGAAGGATTTCCCATACCCGTTCAGCCATGCGCGGTCCTCAAAGGGCATCTTTGCAACGCCGGGGTTCTCCTCGGCGGGGATGCCCAGGGGCATGTAGACGGCTACGGTCAGGTCCTGGGGCACGCCCAGAAGATCACCCATCTGCCGGGCCTTCTCCCCCTCGATCTGTCCCTCGATCCAGGTGGTGGCGTAGCCCTTGTCCACGGCGGCCAGAAGGATGTTCTCGGCCGCCGCCGAGTAATCGTGGATATGGTAGGAGTTGCCTCGGTAGGAAACGTGCTCCTTGGTCAGCAGTAAAATCGCCGCGGGTGCGGTCAATGCCCAGGGCTTGTCGTAAATCTCCGCCAACTTGTGAGCCAGCTCCGGATCATTTACCCCGATAAAGCGGGTGGTCTGCTGGTTGCAGCCGGATGGCGCGGACACGCCGGCCTCCAGGATTTCCTTTATGGCTTCAGCGGGAAGGGGATCGGGTTTGTAGGGTTTGCGGTAGCTCTTGCGTTCGTGGATTGCAGCCATTAATTCCATGAGATCAGGTCCTTTCTGTGTTGAGATTGATTGTGGGATTAAACTATGATTATCATAGCAAGTTTTGGAGGGAATGTAAATAAACAGGTGTGGGTGATTTTCTCACTCCACAATATCGACTGATCGCCCCACTGATACGATCACAAAATTCCCGGGAGCGGCCCTCGAAACACGCTCTAGGGCATCCGCTGTTTTTAAATTTTTATTCGTATGCCCAATGGTTCCATTAAAGCATTTTAGAGGCATTTTGCAAAAATTTCCCCACAGGATTTTCCCAAAAGAAAGCAAAAATCCTGTGGGCTTTTTTGTCCCCTATAGACGAATATCATGACATAAAAAATGGACAAACCCATTTAGTTAGCGGGATTTGTCCATACACAACATAGAACGAAATGCGGGTAGCCGGACTTGAACCGGCACGGAGTCGCCTCCGAGGGATTTTAAGTCCCTTGTGTCTGCCTATTCCACCATACCCGCAATCGCACGTGCCACGGCTGAAAACGAGGACAAGTACACGCTCTGCGCTGTTGTCCTTAAGCTATAACTGGCACGCTAATGGGCGGAGGTGGATTCGAACCACCGAAGCAATTTGCAGCAGATTTACAGTCTGTCCCCTTTGGCCACTCGGGAATCCGCCCATTTACTGGATAAGCAGTGATAATAATACCACATGCAGGCTAAAAAATCAAGGGTTTCAGGTGAATTTTCCAAAGTAACGGAACGTTCCTGTTACTTTTCACAGGCAGTATTCCGCAAGGTGTTTTGTGTGAGTGGAGTGTAGCATAAGTCACAGAAAACCCGAGGACCCCGGAACGAAAGAAAAGGTATTTCCAGAGAATACCGATGATACTGTCGGAGGGGAACGGTATAAACTTTCGGGACGTAACGAGTCAAGCACCCGGCTATATACTGTATTTTTTGTCTTGACATAAGATATCAGATATGTTATCATAAACCCATCTTTTGAAAAGGAAGAATAAGATTGAAGCTGATTGATAAAGCCCAGGAAGAAATTAAAAAGATGATTTTGGATAAGCGTTATGACAGCAGCGGTTATCTGCCCAGCGAGGGTGAGCTTTGCGAACTGCTTGGGATGTCACGTTCCACGATCCGGGAAGCTGTGCGTTCCCTGGAGATCAGGGGGTTTCTGCAGAGGGTTCACGGTAAGGGAATCCGGGTGGCGGACAAAGGCACCCAGGTGATGTCCCGCAGTCTTGTTGATATGATTCAGCAACAGCAGATCGATCTGGATGATATTCTGGAGGTACGGCGTATGATAGAGATACGCGCCGCTGGGAACGCAGCGTTAAAGGCCGCTTCCGGACAGCTTAAGGAGATGAAAACCCAGATTGGGATTATGGAAAATTCCCCGTCCAACGAGGAGGCTTATGTCAACGCGGACTTTAAGTTTCACCGCCTGATTGTGGAAGCTACGGGGAACAAATTGCTGCTGGCCATTGTGGACGCGTATGAGGAGTTGTTGCGCGAGCTGATCAAGAAGTCCAGCGATACGGAGATTAGCCTGGAGCGTGAGCACGGGTATCACCGGAATATCTATGAGGCTATTGAGAAGCAGGACGCAGACAAGGCCAGGTCCTGTATGGAAATCCATCTGAATGCAACAGAGGAGTTAAAGGAACGCTTTCTGTAGTGCATTCTTTGGCAGTAGTGGGCAGATATTAACCTGCCTACGTCTGCCCGATATCGTCGGAGCCTATGGTTTCGTTTATTTTAACATATATGATATCTGATATCATATGAATAGAAAATTGAAGGGGGTGAATCTACAGGTCGGACGCCTGGATTGCGGGTATTTGTAAATCAGCGAGATATCAACGGAAAATCAGAAAGTGAGGAACAAGATGAAAATTAAAAATGTTATCACACATGTGATCACAGCGGATTTGGAAGTGCCGTTTAAGTTTTCACAGGGATATTGCTATCAGCGCAGTTCTGTAATAGTAGAGGTTGTGGGAGCGGACGGAACCAGCGGATTTGGCGAGTGCATGTGCCACGGACAGCAGCCGCCTCAACTGGCAGCGGCGTTTATCGACCACTGTTATCGGGATTTGGTAATCGGTGAAAACAGCCTGGATGCGGAGGTGTTGTGGGAGCGGCTTTACAACCGGGTCAGGCCTTTCGGGCAGATGGGAAGTGCAATTAATGCGTTGAGCGGGCTGGATATCGCATTTTGGGACCTGAACGGAAAGGAGCTGGGTCAGCCGGTCAGCCGCCTTTTGGGGGGCAGGTTCCGTGAACGCGTGACCGCGTATGCCACAGGGTTTTACCGGACTGCGGACGGCGTATATCCGGAGGACGCCGTGAAGGAGGCCAGATCTTATGTGGAAGCTGGCTTTAAGGGGATGAAACTGAAGGTGGGATTTTTGCCGGAGGTGGATATTAAATATATCCGGGCGGTGAGAAAAGCGGTAGGACCGGACATTATGCTGATGGCAGATTTTAATTACGCCTACAACCAATCCGTTGCAAGGCGAATTATCATGGAACTGGAGCCGGAGAAGCTGCACTTCTTCGAGGAACTGATCACGCCAGAGGACATTGAGGGATATCGGGCGCTCCGGAATTTGACGTCTTCTTACATTGCGGCTGGCGAGTGCCTGTTTGGAAAAATCGCTCTCAAGAACTGGCTGGAGGCGGGGGCACTGGATATTTATCAGCCGGATTTGTGCTCCTGCGGCGGATTTACAGAGTGCAAAAAGATGGCGGCGTTGACTCAGGCATACAATACTATGATGATCCCCCACGTGTGGGGTTCCGGAGTCGGCCTGGCCGCATCCCTGCAGTTTATTGCCAGTTTGAGCAACACACCTATGGCGGACACGCCGGTAGAGCCACTTCTGGAATATGACCGCTCCAGTCATCCGTTCCGTCTGGATTTAATTTATGATGGCCTTGACTTTGTAGATGGTGATATGATAATACCGGATAAGCCGGGAATCGGAGTTGAAGTCAATCGCACTGTTCTGGAAAAATACAAAGTGAATTAGGGAGGAAATAGGTATGCAAGGGGTTGTAGTTCTTATAGTAGCGCTGAGTATTGTGATTTTGGTATTCCTAATTACAAAATTAAAGCTGAATGCGTTTATCTCGCTTCTTTTGGTAGCCCTGGGGCTGGCTCTGGCCCTGGGACATTCCGGCGCGGAAGCGGTGCAGCTGGTTCTGACCGGATTTGGCGATACGATGAAATCCAGCGGAATCATCATTGTGCTGGGTGTGATTATCGGCTACATTTTGGAAAAAACAGGGGGAGCTGAAAAGATTGCAGCCTCTGTCCTGAAAACCGTGGGGGAGAAGCGGGCGACTCTGGCCATGTGCATGACCGGTTCCATCGTGTCCATTCCCGTATTTTCTGATTCGGCATTTATGATTCTCCATCCGATTATCAAAAACCTTTCCCGTAAGGGGAAAATTTCCTATATGGGAATCTGTTTGGGAACCATCACTTGCCTTTGCCTGACTCACGCCACGATTCCGCCGACTCCGGGGCCTATTGCAGCGGCCAGCCTTCTGGGCGCAGATCTGGGTAAAGTAATTCTGGCAGGAATTGTGGTGGCTACCCCGGCCACTCTGGCGGTTTACTTCTATTCCACCAGAGTGATCGCCAGAAAATATCCTGCATGTGCGCCGGGAAACGCCGAAGAGGTAAAAGCCGAGAGCCAGCCTGAGCTGTGGAAGGAAAATGTCAAAAACCCCAAAGGCTACTCCACAATGGGAGCTTATATGCCGATCGTGCTGCCGATTATCCTGATCATCTGTCAGTCCTTTGCTTCCAATTTGTTTCCACAGGACCATGTGATCAATCATATTTTCGGTTTTGTGGGAAATCCCGTGATCGCCCTCTTGATCGGCGTGGGGATCGTATGGGTTTTGACCAGGGAGTATAAGTCTTCCGTGCGCATGAGCTGGATTGATACAGCCATGGATTCCACCGCCCTGGTACTGCTGATTACCGCAGCCGGAGGCGCATATGGCTCTGTGATCAAATCCTCTGAAATCGGCACGATTCTGAGTCAGGCGATCAGCGGGCTGGGCCTGCCGGGCGTGATTCTGCCCTGGTTTATCTCCGCCGCTCTGGTGACGGCCACTGGGTCCACGACGGTAGCCCTGACCACCGCGGCCGCGGTGTGTGCGTCCTTTCTGCCAAGCCTTGGGATCAGTCCAGAGCTGTGCGTGATTGCCATCGCTTCCGGAGGAATGTGCGTACTGCATGTGAATTCCAGCATGTTCTGGCTGGTGCAGCGGCTGTGCGGTTTCGGCGTCGAGGATACGCTGAAAACCATGGTACCGGTGTCTGCGGTGTGCAGTTTTGCAGCGTTGGCCACATCCATGCTCCTGTCCTTTGTGATGTGATGTTTTTAAAATTGTGTTGTTGGCATCAAACAGAAAAGGGCTGGGTTCCTGTTGCGGAACCCGGCCCTTTTCCGGTTGAGTAGGAGTGCATCTATTTCCCCAGCTTGCGCTGGAAGAATTTCACAATCTCCATGATCGGGATGATGAGTACCGCCAGTCCAAGGGCGACCGCATACTCGTTTAAGTCAATGGGAGTAAACTCAAAGGCGGCGGCCAGGAACGGCACTTCAATCACAGCGGTGGTCAGTATTAGGGATACGACCATGGCTCCGAACAGGAAACGATTGTGCGTGGTCATTTTGAACAGGGAGCCGCGGCGGCTTCTCATGTTCAGGGAGTGGAAGATTTCAACCATGGACAGAGTGAGAAATGCCATGGTGGTTCCATCCGGGCTGTTTACGAATTCCCATACACCGCTCTCGATGTAATGGCCGATCAGATAAGAGATCATCACCAGGACGGTTACGATTGCGCCCTGGAAGAACACGTCGAAGCCCATGCCGCCCGCAAAGATTCCCTCCTTGGGATCTCTGGGCGAGCGCTTCATGATGTCGGGCTCGCTCTGTTCCAGCCCCAGCGCCAGGGCCGGGAAGCAGTCGGTGATCAGGTTGATCCAGAGCAGGTGGACCGGCTCCAGAATGGTGAAGCCGATCAGGGTTGCAAAGAAGATCGCCAGTACCTCCGCCAGGTTGGAGGCCAGCAGGAACTGGATGGCCTTGCGGATATTGGCGTAAATCCGGCGTCCCTCCTCCACGGCTGAGACGATGGTGGCGAAGTTGTCGTCCGCCAGCACCATGTCCGCCACGTTCTTGGTCACGTCGGTGCCGGTGATACCCATTCCGACGCCGATGTCCGCGCTCTTAATGGAGGGGGCGTCGTTGACGCCGTCGCCGGTCATGGCGGTGATTTTGCCCTTGGACTTCCAGCCGGTGACGATGCGCACCTTGTGTTCAGGCTGTACTCTGGCGTAAACGCCGTAGTGCTCGATGTTCCGGTTGAATTCCTCGTCGCCCATGTCGTTTAGCTGGGCGCCGGTGATGGCCTGGGAGGCGTCGGTGATGATTCCAAGCTCCATTGCGATGGCCACGGCCGTGTCCTTGTGGTCGCCGGTGATCATAATGGGACGGATTCCGGCCTGGCGGCATTCCACGATGGCAGCTTTCACCTCCGGGCGCACCGGATCAATCATGCCGGACAGACCCAGGTAGATGAGATCCTGCTCCAGGAATTCAGGATCGGAGTTCTCGGGCAGCGCATTCCAATCGCGTTTGGCGGCGCAGAGCACACGAAGCGCCCGGTCTGCCATGGATTTGTTGCTCTTTAAAATGCCGGCGCGGATCTCGTCGGTCATGGGAACGGCCTGACCGCCCGCCATCACCCTGGTACAGCGCTTTAAGACCTCGTCGGGCGCGCCCTTGGTGAACTGGACGATCTGTCCGCCCTCCGTCTGGTGCACGGTGGACATCATCTTTCTCATGGAGTCGAAGGGAGCTTCCGCCACACGCACATAGCGGGCCTTCAGGTCGTTTTTGGCCATTCCATGCTTGTAGGCGTCGTTGACCAGAGCGCACTCCGTGGGCTCGCCCACCGCGTCGTGGCTGTCCGGGTCCAGCTCCGCGTCGGAACACAGGGCCATTGCCAGGACCAGAGCCTGTTCATCCTCGGCTACGTGGTCCACCACCGTCATTTTGTTCTGGGTCAGGGTTCCTGTTTTATCGGAACAGATAATCTGGGTACATCCCAGGGTTTCCACTGCGGTCAGCTTGCGGATGATGGCGTTCCGCTTGGACATGTTGGTTACGCCGATGGAGAGCACGATGGTCACCACGGCCGCCAGACCCTCGGGAATAGCCGCAACGGCCAGGGAGACGGCTACCATGAAGGTGCTTAAAATGGTATCGCCGGTAATTCCCTCAGGGGTCATATTGGCCCGGAACAGTCCCACGGCAAAGATCACCGCACAGATTCCCACTACCAGCACGGTGAGGATTTTGCTCAGCTGGTTCAGCTTGATCTGCAGCGGAGTCTCCTCATCTTTGGCCTGGGAGAGAGCGTCCGCGATCTTGCCCATCTCCGTGTTCATGCCGGTTCCGGTGATCACGGCCTTGCCCCGGCCGTACACCACGGTGGAACCCATGTAGATCATGTTCTTGCGGTCGCCCAGGGGAACGTCCTTCTCGCCTTCCAGGTTCAGCAGGCTGACAATTTTATTGACCGGAACGGACTCGCCGGTGAGGGCCGCTTCCTCGATCTTCATGCTGGCGCACTCGATGATCCGGCCGTCGGCGGGAACCGAGTCGCCCGCTTCCAGCACCACCACGTCGCCGGGCACCAGGTCTTCGCTCTTTAAGGATACGATTTTGCCGTCCCGCAGGACCTTGCTGGTAGCGGCGGCGATTTCCTGCAGGGCCGCGATGGCGGCCTCCGCCTTGCTCTCCTGCACCACGCCCAGCACGGCGTTGATGATAACCACAAACATGATAATGATGACGTCGGCGAAGGATTCCCCCTCATAGAACGCGGTGATGCCGGAGATCACGGCGGCGACGATCAGAATAATGATCATGGGATCCGCCAGCTCTTCCAAAAACCGTTTAATTAGGGAGGTTTTCTTTCCCTCCTTCAGCTTGTTCCGGCCGAATTTTTCCAGCCGGTCCGCGGCGTCCCCGCTTGTGAGGCCTTCCGGAGATGAATTTTGCTCCTTCAGCACGTCCTCAACACTGGTTAAGTACTCTTTCACGTTTTGTTCCTCCTTTAAACTGTGGGTGAAAAAGATAATAAATTTTATAAAAAAGACCCATACACAGCTATGATAAACAAACCTGCATATGAGTCTCATTCTCTACAGATAAGCCAGACCGCCGTGCAGCTGCCATTATGTTGACTTACCTCGCACGCTATAATAGTATGCGGAATTACTCCCTCATTTATTCCCGGACGGCGCGGCGCCAAAACGAACGGTATGACGGCAGCGGCCGCAGCCGGAAATATCAATATTTTCAAGGAAATTCGTTTCGGGAGGTGCGGTCCGGGACAATAAAAAAAGACTTCCCCCGGCCACTTCTTCCAAGAAACGGACAGGTAAGTCTCGTCATTTAAAACCAAGCCAGGGAATCGAACTCTACGAGTGATTCCAGTGATGTTGACTTCGCCACGCACCGCTGCGCCGACTACTCCCTTACAATAGAATAAGACTAGCACGATTTGGAATTACTGTCAAGAATTTTTGTTGTTAAGATTTCGCCAAAAAATAAAAAGCGGTATTGACAATTAAATAACGAAGTGTTATATTGAGAAAGGATTTGAGATCCGTTTTTAAATAAAAAGTTTGTTTAACTATTAAATGAACTTTTGAACTATCCCGGGAACAGATGGAAATCAGTACATATATTATGTAAATATTGGCAAATTTATTTTTTGCCAAGTTTGTTTGAGATATAAACAAATTAGCGGGGAATAATTAACAATGAATGGAAATGCACAATTCAAATACCACTGGTGGGGGAAGGGCGACATTGATGCGTCCATCGGGATCTTCTTCGACGGGTTTTCGAAAATCCTGACCGCCACGGGGATTATGACCGTGGTGTTCGGCATGCCGGCCCAGGTGGTGATCGGAAAGGTGGTGCCGGGCATCGGCTTGGCGATCCTGCTGGGAAACCTGTGGTATTTTTACGAGGCCCGGTGCCTGGCCCACAAGGAAAAGCGGCACAATGTGACCTCCCAGCCCTTTGGAATCGGGGCCTCCCAGCTGTCGGGCTGGCTGTACCTGATCATCGGCCCGGTGTACTGGCAGACGGGAAATTCCGACCTGGCCCTGCAGGTGGGCCTGGCGGCGGCTTTTGTGGGGGGCCTGGTGGAGATTTTGGGCGGTTTTGCGGGGCGCTTTATCGTGGAGACGATTCCCAACAGCGCGCTGATGGGAAATATGGCCTCCTCCGCCATGGTTTGGCTTTCCATTGTGGGCCTGGCTATGGTGTTCGACAAACCGGTGTACGCGGTGTTGCCCCTGTTTATCATCATCATTGATTATCTGGGCAAGGCGGATAAACGGTTCGCTAAAATCCCTTCCGGGGTGATCGCCATTCTCATCGGAACCGCCGTGGCCTGGGCCTGCGGATATTTGACGCCGGGAGCTCTTAGGGATTCCTTCTCGGAGATCGGATTTTACCCGCCTTCTCTGGGAATCGGCGATATCGCGGCCGGATTCAAAGGCATTGTGCCGTACCTGCCCGTGATCATTCCGCTGCAGATCAACAATTTTCTCTCCACGCTGCAGGGACTGGAATCCGCAAAAATGGCCGGGGACGTATACCCGGAGCGGCGCTCCATGATTATGGACGGCGTTTCCACCATGACCGGCGCGCTGTTCGGGAATCCCTTCCCCACCACCGTGTACTTCGGCCACCCGGGCTGGAAGGAACTGGATGCCAGGGCGGGATTTTCACTGGTCAACGGATTTTTGTGTCTCTTCATCTGTACCACCGGGCTGACCGGGGTGCTGATGGCCCTGATTCCAACGGAAGCGGTGATGGTGCTCCTGATCTTTATCGGATTTTCCGTGACGGACAACACCTTCCGGTCCATGGATAAAAAATATTATAACGTCATTTTGCTGTCCATGATCCCGATCCTGTTCCAGTACATGCAGACGCTCGTCAGCTCCTCGGTCCAGGCGGCCGGACTGACCATGGCTGCGGTGACGTCGGAACAGTTTGCAGCATATTCCGTGCCAATCCAGGGGATCATGTACCTGGGAAACGGCGGATTTCTCACCAGCCTGCTGCTGGCCGGCATGCTGGCCTGCGTGGTGGACCGGCGCTACAAGATGGCGGGAGTCTTTGCGCTGGTCATGGCCTTCTGCGCGGCCATCGGCATGATCCACTGCGAGGGAATCGCGCTTCTCACAGGGCCGGGAGTGATCTTTGGCACGGTTTACCTGGCGGTGGCTGCGCTGCTCTTTATGAAAGGGCATTTCTTTGAGCCGGGGAGTGGACAGAGGGCCTGACCCTGCGGATAACCGCGCAGCATGACGGCCTGCGCTTCCGGCCGGGCGAATCGTGGCCGGATCACAGAAACAATTAGTAGGAGGATAAACGGTATGGAAAAAGCAAGGATACCATTTTTTAAGAAAGCGGACTTAGACGCGTCCATCGGCGTGTTCTTTGACGGATTTTCCAAGGTAATTGTGGCAATCGCCATTTTGGCGGGCACCTTCGGGCTGGACTCGGGAACGATCTTCGGCACCATGATGCCCGGTATGGTTTTGACAGTGGTCGTTTTAAACGGCGGGCTTTGGCTCTACTATAGAGGGATTGCGGCGAAGCGTAACGATCCGAATCTGACCGCCATCCCGGCGGGACTTCAGGCGGGCAGAATGTTCATCTGGCTCTACAGCATCATGCTCCCCGTGTTCCTGAGCACCGGAAATGCGGAGCTGGCCTTTAAGACCGGCGTGCTGGCCCATCTGGTGGGCGGCATCGTGTTCATCATCGGGGCCTTTGTGGTTCCCCTGGTGTTAAAGATCGTTCCGGCGGGCGCCCTGTTCGGCTCTCTGGCCGGCGGAGCCATGGCGTTTCTGATCATGCAGTCCATGAACGGCGTGCTGAAAATGCCGTTAGTGGGATGGCTGTCCCTGATCGTGCTGTTTGTGATCTACCTGGGAAAAGTGGAAACCAAGCTGCCCGCGGCTCTCATTGCGATTGTGATCGGTTCCGCGGTGGCCTGGATCAGCGGTGTCATGGGCTTTGGGGCGGTGCAGGAATCCTTGAGCAGCCTGAGCTTTTACATACCCCATCCCACCCTGGGCATCTTTGACGGCGAGGTGGTATCGTCCATGATCCCCTTCCTGCCCATTATCATCGTGTTTTCCTTAAACGAGGTGATCACCGGCATCCAGGCGGTGGAGCAGGCAAAAGAGTGCGGCGACACCTTCTTCACCAACACCAAGCCCCTGGTGCTGTGCGGCCTGGCAAGCGTGGTGGGGGCCTGCTTCGGCAACCCTCTGGCCGTTGGCCTCTACTGGGGATATCCTGGCTGGAAGAAGATGGAATCCGGCACCGGCTACCATCTGGGCATCGTGGTGTTGTACGCCCTGGTGGGCCTGACCGGCCTGTCCGCCATCATCAACGCGTTTATCCCGGAGGCGGTGGTGCTGCCCATCCTGGTGTTCGTTGGAATTTCCAGTTACTCCCAGGCGTTTGAGGTGGTGGACCGGAAATATTTCCCCGCCGTCATTATGGCCTCCCTGCCGGTGGTCATGGACTTTATCGTGGACAACATGCGGGAGGGTGCGCTGCCCGGATTTATGGCCTTTGACCCCGGCTCCGCTTTTGTGGGACTGCTGGTGGGCTGTGTGTTTGTGTTCATAATTGACAACAACTGGAAGAACGCTTCCATCACCAACCTGACGGCTCTGGGACTGACGGGGATCGGCATGATCCATTCTCCGGGAATCCTGGGAACGGAGACCTACGCTCCGGATATGGGATTCGTCCAGGTATACGTTGTGCTGACAATCGCATTTTTTGTTATGCATGTCATGAAATTTAACCGGAAAGAGAGGAAAACGCAGTGAAAACACTTGTAATTATAGGAGCGGCCAGACCCAACGGCCACACCCGGAAGATGGTGGACCTGTTCCTGGAAAACCTGGACGGGGAGAAGGAGATTATCGACGCGTACCGCACGGATGTGAAGCCCTGTATGGACTGCCGGTACTGCTGGAAAACGAAAGCCTGCGTCATCAAGGACGGTATGCAGGATATTTACCAGAAGATTGAGGAGGCGGACAACATTCTCCTGGCCTCCCCCATGTATTTCCACTCCATCACAGGGCGCATGAAAGCCCTGATCGACCGCTTCCAGGTGTACTGGGCGGGCCATGTGAGAGGCGATATGCCGGAGAAGCCCCTGCGCAAGGGAGCCATCCTGATGGTGGGCGGCGCGCCCGCCTTTGAGAATCAGTTTTTAGGCGGAGAGCTGGTGCTTAAAAACCTGCTGAACGATCTGAGCGCCCAGTGTCTGGGGCAGGTCTGTCTGCCCAACAGCGACCGGGATTCCCTCGAGACCCGGCCGGACATCGCCGAGGCGGTGGTGGCGCTTGCCAAGAAGATGAACGACGCGGAATAAACGCCGCGAAAACCATAAAACACAAACATAAAGGAGGATTTTATTATGCAGGGCTATACGTATACCAAGGGAGAGCATTATCCGATGGAGCATCTGGTGTTCAAGGTGGCACCGGAAGATGTGGAGCGCTATCTGGAGGTGGATCACGAGATTTGGACGTTAAAGGAGGCCTTTGCGCCGGGCTTTGACCACATTCCGTTCCTGTACAAGGAAGTGTGGATCAACGACAATAAGCCGGGTGAGATTCACTTCATCTTCGCCTGGGAGAGCATCGAGTCCTGGAGAAAGATCGACCAGAAGGAGTACCAGGCCCAGCTAATCAAGGAGTTCGACGAGAAGTTCGGACGCCCCTACGAGCTGATCCGCGTGGTGCAGAACGAGGAGAACTTCGGCGTGCACCGCTACAGCCGCTTTGAGAGAATCTGATTGGGAGGAAAATGAAATGAAATTTGCAGATAAAGTTGTGATCATTACTGGCGCCAGCTCCGGCATCGGCGAGGGCGTCGCGAAAAAGTTCCTGGCCGAGGGCGCCAAGGTGGTAGGCTGCGGCGTTGAGCCGGAGATGCACATTCAGGACGAGAACGCCATTTATGTGCAGGCCGATTTGACCGATGCCGCCCAGGCCTGCCGCGTGGTGGAGGAGGCCGTGAAGGCGTTCGGCCGCGTGAATAAGCTGGTCTGCTGCGCGGGTGTGACCTTCATCGGTTCCCTGGAGACCACGGACTATGACAAGTTCATGCGCGAGCTGTCCATCAATCTGGGCGGCGTGTTCAATATGTGCAAAGCTGCGGTTGTGGAGCTTAAGAAGCAGGAGGGTTCCACCATCGTGACCGTGGGTTCCGACCTGGGCGTGCGCCCCATTCCGGAGCGCATCGGCTACTGCCCGTCCAAGGCCGGGGTAATCATGCTGACCAAGTGCATCGCCCTGGAGTTCGCGCCCCACATCCGCGCCAACGCCATTCTTCCGGGCCTGGTGCGCACGCCCATGATCGAGCAGCGCTTCACCGAGGCAGAGGACCCGGCGGCTCTGGAAGAATCCTACGCCAGCTTGTACCCCCTGCACAAGATGGGCAAGATCGAGGACATGGCCAACGCCATCGCCTTTTTGTCCAGCGACGAGAGCGGGTTTATCACCGGCGAGATCATGCAGGTCTGCGGCGGCAGCCTGATCTGACGGGAGGAGAAACTATGGCGACCTCTTTATTTAAGATGCCCTTTGACATCGAAAAGACAAAAATCAGACAGATTTACCGCAGCGAGGAGCTGGAGAAGGCCCAGGTGGAGACCATCACCTGCGACGAGATGAAGCAGATTTACGGCGAACTGAAATTTGACCGCCTCCACGAGGACCGTCCCTATACATACACTTCCTTAGTAACCTCCATCGACGGGCGTATCGCCTTTACCGACGCCCCTCAGGGGCCGCTGATCGCCAAGATGAACCGTTATGACGGCGACGGAGCCGGAGCGGACTGGTGGATTCTCAACATGCTGCGGGCCGTGTCCGACGGAGACATCATCGGAGCGGGAACCATGAACGCGGAGAGCGATTACACCGCCCACGTGTTCTCCCAGGAACTGGAAAATGCCAGAATCGCAGCCGGGATGCAGCCGGTGCCGTGGAACATCATTTCCTCCCTGGACGCCACGGATATCCCCTTTGACCATGTGCTGTTCAAAACGCCGGAGGTGCCGGTGATGATCAGTACCTCCCGGGCGGGAATTCCGGTGATTCAGGAGAAGATGAAGGAAGACTATTATCTGGTGGGCCCGGTGGAGAATATCTCCCAGGTGACGGATGAGATGATCGCCTCCATGAAGGAGAACCGGGACAAGATTCTGGTGATCGCTACCGGCGACAAGGCGCCGGATTCCAAAGTGGCCCTCTATATCATGAAGAAGTTCGGTCTGGACAAGGTGCTGGTGGAAACGCCCTCCTACATGCATTTCCTGGTGGCCCAGGGGCTGATGGACGAGCTGTTTTTCAATTATTCCTGCATCTATGTGGGGGGCCAGGCGCTGACCATCGGCAAATTCGGACGGGAGTTCGGTTCCAAGGACCACCCCCACACCCGCATGCTCAGCATCCACACCCACAGCGATCATTTCTTCTACTTCCGCCACAAGCTGATTTACGGCTGAGGAAGCAGAGGGGAGAGGAGTAAAAAACATGCCGTGTATACAGATTAAGACAAACGTGGAAGCCGCGAAAGAGACGGCGGAGCGCATCAAGGCGGGGCTGGGGCAGGCCATCGCCTTCCTTCCGGGAAAGACCGAGGAGTGGCTGATGGTGGCCATCGAGGATCGCTGCCAGATGTACTTTGGCGGCGAGACGGGCCGTCCCATCGCCATCGCCGAGGTGAAAATCCTGGGAGATACCGTGGACCGTCAGGGCGCGGAGAAAATGACCGGGGAGATCACCCGGATTCTGGAACATAATCTGGGCGTGGCGCCCAGAGACCTTTACATCAAATATGAGGCGTTTCCCGACTGGGGCTGGAATGGGAAAAATTTCTAGCACCGGACGGATATCCATAAAGAAAGCGAGGCAGCGGCCATTTTGAGGCCGCTGCCTTATTAAATGCAGTGGGTCACTGCTTCCCGTCTTTACAAATTTCCGTCTGGAAACCCTCCACTATAACACCAACCTTGTATCCTGTGGTATGATAGGAAAAACAGGAGGTGTCGGACAGATGAAAACGTACCGGACGGCGCAGGTGGCGCAGATGATTGGAATCCATCCAAATACGGTCAGGCTTTACGAGGAGCTTGGGCTCATTTCCAGACCCGAACGCCGCGCCAACGGCTACCGCGTGTTTACGGCCCTTCACATCGCCCAGTTTTTCCTGGCCCGCACCGCGCTTCGGGTGGAGGTGCTGCAGAACGGGCTGCGGGCAAATGCCGTTGAGATCGTCAAGGCGTCGGCCGCCGGGGAGTTTGACCGGGCGCTGCTTCTCACCGGCCGTTATGAGGAAACCTTAAAAAGCGAGCGGGAAAATGCCGAGGAGGCGCTGCGGATCGCCGGTGAGATTCTGTCCGGCGCTGCCCCGGAGGACGGCGGGACCATGATGACGCGGAAGGAGGCCGCGGCCTGCCTTCAGGTCACGGCCGATATCCTGAGAAACTGGGAGTTAAACGGCCTGCTCACGGTAAAGCGCAGGCAGAACGGCTACCGGGTCTACTCCGCCGGGGATATCCGGCGGCTCAGAATCATCCGGGCTTTGCGCTGCGCCAATTACTCCCTGGCGGCCATTCTCCGTATGCTGAGCGCCCTGTCCTGGGACCCGGCTGCCGATATCCGTCAGGTTTTAGACACGCCCGGAGAGGACGAGAGCGTCATTTCCGTTTGCGACCGTCTGATCACCTCCCTGGATGCGGCGATCCGCAACGCAGGGGAGCTTAGAGATCAGCTGAATCATATGAAAATGCAGTTCTGACCGGCCGCGCCGCCGCTTACTGCCGCCAGACTCCGCTGCCGTCCACATAGTATCCGTCCGGGGTGCGCTGGTTGGCGTACATGGCGCCATTGCCGTCAAAGCAGTACCATCTGCCGTTGATATAGTGCCAGCCGGTGAACATGGCCCCGCTGCCGTCTAAGTAGTACCAGCGGCCGTTGATCTGCTGCCAGCCCGTCAGCATGGCCCCGCTGCCGTCCAGATAGTACCAGTTTCCATTGATGGATTGCCATCCGGTGAGCATGGCGCCGCTGGAATCCAGGAAATACCACCGGCTGCCGGTGTACTGCCATCCGGTGAGCATGGCGCCGCTGGGTCCCAGGTAATACCATGGGCCGCCGATCTTTTTCCACCCGGTGGCCATGGCCCCGCTGGGTTCCAGATAATACCAATTTCCGTTGATGAAACGCCATCCGGTGAGCATCACGCCGTTTGTCTCCAGATAATACCATTTCCCGCCGATCTTCTGCCATCCGGTGAGCATGTAGCCGCTGTTGTTGAAGTAGTACCATGCGCCGTCAATATTTTTCCAGCAACTCACCGGGTAGTCTCCGTTGTTGTAGCGGTACCACCAGCCCCGCTGGTTTTGAATCCAGCTGCCCTTGCTGTAATTTTCCGCTTCATAATTTGAAAACGTGCTCTCGTCGGAGTAGTCGGACCAGGAGCCGGCCTTGCCGTCATAGCGTGCGATGCCGCGGACGCGGAAGGTGTAATCGCCGCCACGGGTGATGTCGCTGCGGAAATCATAGACGGTATTGGCGGTGGTGACGGTGGTTACCAGCGTTTTGTTGCGGTAAAGGCGGACTTCGTAGTGCTTGACGCCGTCGATCTCATCCCACATGGCGTAGGAGCCGTCCCACTCCAGGGACTGGGCCTGTTCGGGCCTGCCCTCCACCCGCTTTAAGTAAACTTCCAGCTGGAGGCTGTTTCCGCCGTCCAAAACCTTGGCCTTTCGGAACTGGGCACCGCAGCCGCTGAGCTTGAAATGGCTGGAAGAAGTATAATAGAAGCGGTATCCGTCCGCCGCGTTTAAGATCACCGTCACCTCGGGGCGGTCGCCCAGGCTCCAACGGTCTGCATCATTGGCGTACGCTGCGCTCTCCACGGTGAATTCCCTGCTTGTGGTGGCCGCCGCGACGGTCCCCGGGGCCTCCCCGGCTTTGGGCGCCTGATCATATGAAAATGTGATCCGGGCATTGTCGATCCGTTCAGCTGCGGCAAAGGCCGTGATTCCCGTCAGACCGGAAAATCCCAGAGACAAAAACAGGCAGCCCAGTATGGTTTTAACAATACCTTTCATGTCGTTCCCTCCCAACATTACGTTATAGTATTATTATAGAAAACCGGGCGCCTGTGTTCAATTTCGTTTCATTTACATTATAATTACAATTTTCTTCCAGCCCTACCCGTGCATGGAAAGGATCTCAAAGAACGCTTCAATGGCCTGCATGGAAGCGCCTAAAATGGGTGCGTCGCTGCCCAGGGTGGAGAGCAGGATCTCCTGGGAGTGGGTGATGGGCAGCACGATGTCCTTCATGATTTCCGGCATCAGGTAGGGCAGGGAATGGATCAGATGGGAGTTCAGTATGATCATCTCGCTGTTCATAAAGAAGATAATGTTGGACAATCCGATGGCCAGGTTGTGGATGAAGTGGTCCAATACATTTAAGGCGTCCGGGTCCTGCTTCTGGATCAGGTCGATGAACTGGTCGATGTCCATTAATGGAGTCCGGCGGTTGCGGTTGATCTCCTCCAACAGGGCCTGGTCCGAGCAATACTGCTCCCAGCAGCCGTATTTTCCGCAGGAACACTGATGAGTTTCCCGGATATTCACCGTGTGGTGGCCCACCGCGTTGGCAAAGCCCAGATAGCCCCGCACCAGCTCGCCGCCGGTGATGATGCCGCAGGAGATGACGTCCGTGATGCTGAGGACGGTCATTTCCCGGTATTGGGGGTATAGCCGGGACTCCATGGAGGCGGCCAGGTTTCCGTCGTTGTCAATGTAGACCGGCACGTGGTAGCGCTGGTCCAGCAGGGATTTGATGTCGATGTTGTGCCAGCCCAGCTTGGGGATGAAGCGGATCACCCCGTCTAAGTCGATGATGCCGCGGACGGCCAGACTGATGCCGATGAGTCCGTAGGGGCAGGGCGGAATCTCCTTGATGATCCGGTCGATCTCCTGGTAGAGCTGGCGGTAGACGCAGGCAAATGCCGGTTCCGCGATGGAAAATGAGCGGCGCAGCAGGATTTCGTTGTTTAGGTCCGTCAGGATCAGCTTCACGGACTGTACGCCCATGTCCACGGAGATGCAGTAGCCCGCCCTGGCCGCCAGCGTCAGAATGATGGGCTTTCGACCCCCGCTGGAATCCCCGGTGGTGGTCTCCTCCACCAGCTTTAAGCTCATCCACTCCTTGACAATGGTGGAGACCGTAGCTTTGTTCAGCCCGGTCTCCTCGGAAATCCTGGCCCGGGAGATGTGTTTCTTGTTCAGTATGTGTTTGATAATGGTCAGCCGGTTGGCGGACCGGATATCCCTTGTCTGCGAAATCTTCATGAAGAAAGCCCCCATTCTGCCTATGTTCATTTGACCTGTCTGGACACGGAGACAGTTACTGCCGTCTCCCGTATCACAACGGCCGCCCCTCCGCCGCGCCTAAATAAAATACTTCCGGAAACGGCCCCAGATATGCCGCTGCGCGTACAGGTAGGCCCGGTCGTAGAGCCAAAGGCCCGCCTGTCCGGCCAGAATCACCGCCGCCCACAGGAGCGGGGACGGGGAGGCCGCAAACAGCAGGTGCCAGAAGCCCGCCGTCACCGGCAGGTACATCAGATTGAAGAGCGCATACCGGAGCGCCGTAAATATCCATGGTTTTTGCAGCCCGGACGGCCAGCCGGCCATCAGGCGGTAGAGGGCCTCGGTCCCCAGGATGTACAGCCCCATGGCGGAAAATGATATCACATAAAATTTATTGGGAGCGGTCAGAAACCCAAGCAGCACGCTGGCCAGGTAAAAGGCCGCGCCGGTTCTCGGCCCGAACTCGCGGATCACGATTCCCACGAAATAGGAGGCCGCAGCCAGCAGAAACAGCGTATTGGTCTCGATGACGCCGCCCAACACCATACAGATTACGGAAAATGCCAGAAGCAGGCCGCAGAGCGCGACCCTTCTTGCCGTCACATGCATGAACAGAGATCCCCTCCCATACACTCACAGAGCGTGTCCGCCAGCCAAAGGTCGCAGCACATATTCCCGGTTCCGCAGGAGGAACCCATTCCATAGCCGCCGCCGTAGGGATTGCCCTGATATCTCCGGCTGGTCCAGGTGAGCTGGTTTAAGAGCTGGGCGTACTGCATGTTGCCCGGCTCCATGTTAACCGCCTGCTGGGCGTGTTCCATAGCCACGATATTGTTCCCGATGGAGGCGTTTGCCACCGCGCTGGTGTAGTACCACATAGAGGTACGGTTGGGCATCCGATTCAGCAGATTGATGGCTTCCTGGAAATGACGGCTGTTGATAAAGTTGATCACAGCCTGCATCTCCACATCCTGGGAGTTCCCGCCGCCCGTGGAGCTGCTGCCGCCATAGGAGTACGAGCCGCCTCCCTGGGCGCGCTGCTTCATGATCATGTCGTAGGCCTCCTGGACCTCCTTGAATTTTTCCTCCGCCAGGTCCGCCAGCGGATTGTTTACATTGGCATCGGGATGGTATTTCCTGCTCAAATCCCGGTAAGCCTTCTTTACCTCGTCGTCCGATGCGCTCTGGGGCACGCCCAGAACCTCATAGGGATTCTTTGTCATCATTTCCGTAGTCCTCTTTCTGTTCCGTTTTCTTTTGCTGTAGTTTTTTATACCGGTTCCAAACGCCGCCGTAGAGAATGTTGCGCAGAAGACCCGCGTCCTCCAGGCAGGGAAGCTGTTCGAATTCCCGGCAGCAGTCCGCGATCATCATGCACAGAATGGTGCGGATGCGCTCCTCAAAGTCCGGACGGCGGCTTAAATCCACCAGCGGGTTGTACCTGCCGGCCTTAAGGTCCTCCTCCAGATCCTCATAGGCGTCCATTAAATAGACAAATTTTCCAAGATAAAACCCCATCCGCCGCAGCGTGTTCTGCCAATGGTCCCGACGGAAGGCGAACAGCTCCGCGGTCACCCGGCCAAAGCAGCCGCTGACCAGGTCCAGATCGCGGCTGTTCTCCTGTTCCAGGCGGGTCAGCTTGTGAAGCTCCCGGGCGATCATGCGGCTCTGACGGGGATACCTGCGGGCGGCCCGGGCGGCTTTTCGTCTGAGCGCGGCCATTCCCAGGAGCGCCGGGGTGCTGCGCTCGTCCGCCCAGTCGTCCCGCAGATGGAAGTAGGCCAGCAGCAGGTTCATGTCCGCGGCGTATTGGGTGATCTCATTGCGCAGCATCGGCCGCTTTTTCAGGGGATGGACCTTACAGGCGTGGGATTCGGTCCGTCCGCCGCACTCGTAGAGGGAGGTCAAAAGAACGATGAGAAAGGTCATATCGTAGGTCAGGGTCATCTGACCGGCGGCGCCGTATTCCTCCTGCAGCGTTCTGCACAGACCGCAGTAGTAAGCCTTGTATTTGCGGAGCTCTTTGACCTTCAGCTCCGGTTCGCAAATTGTAACGTATCCAAACATAATTTCACTCCGTCGAAACCGGCCGTGTCCGGCCGGCAGTGTACCGCGCCTGCCCATTGCCCCCCTAAGCCTGAACGAAATTGGCTAAGTGTTCCTATTATAGCATAGGCGGTTGAGGTTTCACAAGGGATCATTTGTTGGGGAGGCGGGCTTAAGCGGCGTTCGTCATTTTAAATAGACGAAAAGCCCGTTCTGTGGTATACTGTTTAAGATAGGCGTATTCCGATCGTTTATTTATTGGAGGAAGACTATGAAAGAGAAAGTAAAGGTACGGGGGAAATTCCGCCTGTACTTACAGTGGCCGCTGTATCTGTCGGCGCTATTCATTATAATGGGCCTGTTCGTTGGGCTGGTTTCGGTCAAGGCGGGCATCATTGTGTCCTCGTTCACGGTAGTCTATGTTGGAATTGCGCTGTGGATCTATTTTTCCCGCAAGCGCGGCATCGCCGCGGCCATGGTGGAGTTTGCCGCCGCCTACAACCAAATGCAGCTGCAGGTGATGAACGAGATGCTGGTGGCCTACGCGGTGGCGGATGAAAACGGCCGCCTGCTGTGGATGAACCGGGAATTTGTGCGCATCATGGGCGGCGAGAAATCCGCGCCCAAGAACCTTCTGACCCTGTTTCCCGAGATCAAGCGGGAACAGCTGGCCACCGGAGGCGACGTGGTGACCCTGCACAGCTCCTACGGGGACCGGAACTACCGCATCGACCTGCACCAGGTCAGCGTCACCAGGACCGGGGAGGGCGAGGAAGCGCTTCCGGCCGTCTTTGATTCGGAAGTGACCGCGGTGTACCTGCTGGACGAGACTCAGACCCTCAAGTACATGCAGCAGATCAACGACCAGAAGCTGGTGGCCGGGCTCATTTACCTGGACAACTACGATGAGGCGCTGGAGAGCGTGGAGGAAGTGCGGCGCTCCCTGCTGACCGCCCTCATCGACCGCAAGATCAACAAATATATCGCCGGTATGAACGGCATCGTGAAAAAGATGGAGAAGGACAAATATTTCTTTGCCATCAAGCAGCAGTACATTCCCAGGATCCAGGAGGACCGGTTCTCCATTCTGGAGGACGTAAAGACCGTCAACATCGGCAACGACATGGCGGTGACCCTGAGCATCGGGATCGGTATGAACGGCGACACCTACAGCCAGAACTACGAGTATGCCAGAACCTCCATCGACATGGCCCTGGGCCGCGGAGGCGACCAGGCGGTGGTGAAGGATGCGGATAAGATTCAGTATTACGGCGGCAAAGCCCAGCAGATGGAGAAGACCACCCGGGTGAAGGCCCGCGTGAAGGCCCACGCCCTCCGGGAACTGATGGAAAATAAGGACCGGCTGCTGATCATGGGCCACCGGCTGTTGGATATCGACTCCTTCGGCGCGGCGGTGGGCATTTACCGCATCGCCATGGCCATGAACAAGAAAGCCAATATCGTGGTCAACGAGGTGACCTCCTCCGTGCGCCCCATGATGGAGCGTTTTACGGGCGGGAGCGAATATCCGGAGGATATGTTCCTCACCGGCCCCAAAGCCGCGGAGCTGGTGGACGGCGGCACCATGCTGGTGGTGGTGGATGTGAACCGCCCCAGTATCACCGACGAGCCGTCGCTTTTGAAGCTGATCAAAACCATTGTGGTGCTGGACCATCACCGGACCAGCAGCGAGATTATCGACAACGCGGTGCTCTCCTACGTGGAGCCCTACGCGTCGTCCGCCTGTGAGATGGTGGCGGAGGTATTGCAGTACATCATGGACGGGATCAAGGTACGGCCGGCAGAGGCGGACGCCATGTACGCCGGGATTGTGATTGATACCCAGAATTTTACAAATCAGACGGGCGTGCGCACCTTTGAGGCAGCCGCCTACCTGCGCAGAAGCGGCGCGGACATCACCCGCGTGCGCAAGCTGTTCCGCGAAAATATGGTGGACTACCAGGCCAAGGCCGAGGCGGTCCGGCTGGCGGAGGTCTATATGGACTCCTTCGCCATCAGCGTGTGTCCCTCCGACGGACTGGACAGCCCGACCATCATCGGCGCCCAGGCGGCCAACGAGCTTCTGGAGATCCGGGGAATCAAGGCTTCCGTGGTGCTCACGCCCTACAACGGCGTGATTTATTACAGCGCCAGGTCCATTGACGAGGTCAACGTGCAGGTGATGATGGAGAAGCTGGGCGGCGGCGGACACCGCACCATCGCCGGGGCACAGATCCCGGACATCACCGTGGAAGAAGGCAAAGAACGCCTGAAAGCAGTGATCCGGCAGATGCTGGAGGCAGGCGAAGTATCATAAACATTTTTTGAAAGGAAGTTGAGAATTATGGATATCGTATTATTAGAGGACGTTAAGGCACTGGGCAAAAAGGGACAGATCGTCAAGGTAAACGACGGCTACGCCCGCAATTTCATCCTGCCCAAGAAGCTGGGCGTGGAGGCCACCTCCAAGAACTTAAACGACTTAAAGCTGCAGAAGGCCAACGACGCCAGACTGGCTGCTGAGCAGCTGGCGGCGGCCAGGGAGCTGGCCAAGAAGGTGGAGGCGAGCCCCGTGACCGTTTCCATCAAGGCGGGCGAGGGCGGACGGACCTTCGGTTCCGTTTCCACCAAGGAGATCGGCAAGGCGGTGAACGACCAGCTGAAGCTGGACATCGACAAGAAAAAGATGGTTTTGACCGACCCGATCAAGACACTGGGGACCTTCGAGGTTCCGGTGAAGCTTCACAAGGACGTGACCGCCAAGCTGACCGTTAAGGTTGTGGAGGCCTGACAGACAGGAGAGATGGAGACATGGATGAAACGCTGATGAAACGGGTGCTGCCGCACAGCATTGAGGCGGAGCAGTCGGTTATCGGCTCCATGCTGATGGACCGGGAGGCGGTGATCGCCGCCTCGGAAATCATCGTGGGAAGTGATTTTTACCAGCACCAGTACGGCGTGATGTTTGACGCCATGGTGGAGCTGTTCAACGAGGGAAAGCCGGTGGATCTGGTCACGCTCCAGGACCGCCTGAAGGAGAAGGACGTGCCTCCCGAGGTCAGCAGCCTGGACTTTGTCCGGGACATCGTGACCATGGTGCCCACCTCGGCCAATGTGAGAAGCTACGCCCAGATCGTTCACGAGAAAGCGGTGCTGCGCAAACTGATCCGCACAACGGAGGAGATCGCCAACACCTGTTACGCGGGCAAGGACCCGCTGGAGGACATTCTGGCCGACACGGAGAAGCAGATTTTCAATCTGCTGCAGAGCCGTAGCACCCAGGACTTTGTGCCCATCAAGCAGGTGGCCATCAACGTGCTGGAGAAGATCGAGGAGGCCTACAAGACCCAGGGCACGGTTACCGGCGTTCCCACCGGGTTTATCGACCTGGATTACAAGCTGTCCGGCTTCCAGCCCTCGGACCTTGTGCTCATAGCCGCCCGCCCTTCCATGGGAAAGACGGCCTTTGTTTTGAATGTGGTGGACCACGTTGCGGTGCGCAAGAAGCTGCCCTGCATGGTGTTCAGTCTGGAGATGTCCAAGGAGCAGCTGGTCAACCGTATGCTCTCCATGGAATCCAACGTGGACGCCCAGAAGCTTCGGACCGGTTCCCTGACGGATTCGGACTGGGACGCGGTGGTGGAGGGCGTGGGAATCATCGGCAACGCCAAGCTGGTGATCGACGACACGCCGGGTATTTCCATTTCCGAGCTGCGCTCCAAGTGCCGGAAGATGAAGCTGGAACACGGCCTGAGCATCGTGATCATCGACTATTTACAGCTGATGAGCGGCAGCGGAAAGGGCGGTAACGACAACCGGCAGCAGGAGATTTCCGAGATTTCCCGTTCCTTAAAAGCCCTGGCCCGTGAGATGCACGCGCCGGTGGTGGCGCTGTCCCAGCTGTCCCGCGCCTGTGAGACCCGTACGGACCACCGCCCCATGCTTTCGGACCTGCGTGAGTCGGGCGCCATCGAGCAGGACGCCGACGTGGTTATGTTCCTTTACCGCGACGACTACTACAATAAAGACACCGAACACCCCAACGAGGCGGAGGTAATCATCGCCAAACAGCGTAACGGCCCCATCGGTACGGTGACGCTGATCTGGAAGCCGGAGTACACGAAGTTCGTGAACGCCACCCGGCCCCAGGGAGATGGGGCGGGAGAATAAATTTGTTAAGAATATGCCGGGAGTTCTGAAGATGAGTTCAGAAATTACCGGCTTATTTTTATGATTCATTGAAAAAATCGGGGGAGGAGGACAAGATGCACAAAGGATTGTAAAATAATAAAAAAGATATTGACAATATGACGGCGGTGTTTTATATTTAAGTTGTAACTTATGGGACAAGTTACAACCAACAAGAACGGAAAATCGGAGGACTCCTAAACATGAATATCATTGAGAAGAACAACCTTGTGGACGAGGCTTACAACCAGCTGCTTCAGATGATCGCCAGCGGCGAGTGGGTGGAGGGGAGCAAGCTTCCGTCGGAAAGCCAGCTCTGCGAAACTCTGGGGGTGAGCCGGAACACGGTAAGGGTTGCACTCAGCAAGTTAAACGCCCTGGGCCTCATAGAGAGCCGCCAGGGTTTCGGATACAGCGTTCGGAATTTGAATATCGGCATTTACTTAAACTCCATGCTTCCCACCATGCTGCTGCACTCCCGGGACTTGGAGAGCATCACGGAATTCAGGATCGGGGTGGAGAGCGAGGCGGCAGCAGTGGCGGCTGAACGGGCCACTGCGGAGGACTTAGAGCGGATGCGGGTGGCCTGCGAGAAGGCGGAGGCCCACATGGGCGACCCGGATATGTTTGCAAAATACGACATGGAATTCCACCGGGCGGTGGCGGAGGCGTCCAAGAACCAGCTGTTTATCAAGGCGGCGGAGATGCTGGAGTCCATGTACACCGTCTGGCTCATGGGCCTGCTGCGCACCCACGGTATGGAGAAGAGCCATGTGTTCCATTACAATATTTACCGTTCCATTGCCAATAAGAAGGGGGACGACGCCAAGCGGTATATGACTGAGCACATGGAGGATGTGCTTCGGAAGGTGAGAATCGACAACGAGCGAAAGAGAAAGTTAAAGGAGAAGACAGAGCAGTAAGAAGTAAAAGGAGGGGGAAAAGGGAGAAATTGCTTGAATTCAGGGGAATCGGCAAATATTTTCCAGGGGTTAAGGCATTGGATGACGTGAGCTTTGATTTGTATCCGGGGGAGGTTCACGTCATCGTGGGGGAAAACGGCGCGGGCAAGTCCACACTGATGAAAGTGTTGTCCGGCGCCTACACGGCGGACGCGGGGGAGATTCTTCTGGAGGGGAAGCCCATCACGCGGAACTCTCCCCGGATTTCCGAGGAACTGGGGATCCGCATGATCTACCAGGAGCTGAATCTGGTGCCGGAGCTGTCCATTGCCAGCAACGTCTTTCTGGGACATGAGCTGAAGAAGGGTTTTTTTGTGGACAAGCGGGCCCAGGAGGCCAAGGCGGACGAGCTGCTTCGGGACATGGGGATTCAGGTGGATTCCCGGACGCTGGTGAAGAACCTGGGGGTGGGGACCCAGCAGATGGTGGAGATTGCCAAAGCGCTGTCCAAGAATGCGAAGATCATCGTGTTTGACGAGCCTACCAGCTCCCTGACGGATTCGGAGATCCGCGAGCTGTTTCGCATCATCGGGCTTCTGAAGCAGCGCGGCGTGGGAATGTTCTATATCTCCCACCGGCTGGAGGAGCTCTTTGAGATCGGCTCCAGGGTCACGGTGATGCGGGACGGGAAGCATATTCTGACCGAGGACATTCAAAACATGGATATGACCCGGGTCATTGAAGGGATTGCGGGGCGCAAGATTGAAAACCTGTATCCCCATACCCGCAAGGAGGCGGGGGAGGCGCTGCTTGAGATCCGCGGCCTGTCGGGGGAACGGTTTGAGGATGTGTCCATGACGGTGCACGCGGGCGAGATCGTGGGCGTGTCCGGGCTGGTGGGGGCCGGCCGGACGGAGACCATGCGGGCCGTGTTCGGCATCGATTCCTACCGCGCCGGGGAGGTGCTTGTGGATGGGAAAAAGGTTCCCAGGAACAGTCCGGAAAAGGCGGGGCGCATGGGGATGTGCCTGCTGCCTGAGGACCGGAAGGTGGAGGGGCTGGCGCTGCCGCTGAGTATCCGCGAAAACAGCGTGATTTCGTCTTTGAAGCTTCTCAATCCGGGGGGGATTGTGAAGCGGGCGCAGGAAAAGACAAAGGTCCAGGAGTACATGGACCGCCTGTCCATCGCGGCGTCCACCATGGAAAAGCTGGCGCGTTTTCTCAGTGGAGGCACCCAGCAGAAGGTGGTCATTGCCAAGTGGCTCATGTCCAAATCCCGGGTATTCATATTTGACGAGCCGACCAGGGGAATCGACGTGGGCGCCAAGAGCAGCATCTACGAGCTGATGGACGAGCTGGTCATGCAGGGAGCTGCCATTCTCATGGTATCCTCGGATTTGCAGGAGATACTGGGGATGAGCGATCGGATCTACGTGATGTCGGGGGGCAGCGTAGTCGGGGAGATCGACGGCAGCGAGGTGGAGCAGAGCATGGTTTTGAACCTTGCGTTCTCCAATGTTTAGGCGAGGAGGGGGATTATGAAGGGGAAAGCAAAACGTAGTTTCAAGATTTCAAATCTGCCGAATTCCACGTATGTGCTGGTTCTGTCTATCTTTGTGGCATCGATTCTGGTTCCTAATTTCTTTACGCCGGGCAATATCACCACGCTTCTGACCCAGGCGTGTATTCTCATGATTCTCAGCATGGCCATGTCCATGTGTTTGATGATGGGCTGTATCGACCTGTCCCTGGGAGGCATTGTCTCCATGAGCGGCGTGGTGATGGCGCTGTGCCTGAGCAAAGGGGTGAACGCTCAGGTCTCCATTCTGGCCGGTCTCATTTGCGGTACGCTGTTCGGTTCCCTGAACGGATTTGTGGTGACGAAAATGAAGGTTCCGCCCTTTATCGCCACCTTCGGGGCCTCGGGCATCGCCCAGAGCGTGGCCAATACGCTGAGCAACAAGCGGACCATTTCCTGGGAATCCGCGCCCAACAACCGGCTGGTGGACCTGCTGGGAAGCAATGTGCTGACCGTGATCTTCGGGCCCAAGCCTTCGCAGATCCTGTCCATTTCCGTGCTTCTTCTGATCACGCTTTTGGTGATTGCCTGCGTGCTTATGGTGTTTAAGAAGACGACTTTGGGGAGCAATATTTACGCTCTGGGCGCCAATGAGGAGACGGCGCGTCTATCCGGTATCAACACGGTGCGCTGGAAGGTGGGAGTCTACATGCTGTCGGGATTTCTGGCCGCGGTGGCCGGGATGGTGGTGATGATCCGCACCAACAGCCTGCAGCCCACGGTGGGCGACGGGCTGGAGTTCCAGGCCGTGGTGGCGGCGGTGCTGGGCGGCAACTCCATGAAAGGGGGAAAGGGTTCCATACCGGGGGCGCTGTTCGGGGCGCTGACACTGTTTACAGTGCGCAACGCCATGAGTCTTTGGGGGATTGACACTTCGGTGGTGATGGTGGTGATCGGCTGCATTCTGGTGTTCGGAATGATTCTCAATGAGGCGGTGACCAGACTGAGCGTCAAAAGAAGGCTTACGGGCAAGAAAGGAGAGAAGGCTGCGGCATGAATGATCGGTTAATGAAACAGGTGTTGGCGAAGCTGTGCGGCATGTCGACCATCATCATTATGCTGGCCGTGCTGATATTTTTCGCGGTGGTCAACGGGATGAACGGGATCAATTTTCTGGCCAGCGAAAATCTTTCCGTGATTGTGAATCAGGCCAGTTTTCTGGTGATCGTGGGAATCGGACAGGCCATCGTGATACTGACCGGGGGGATCAACCTGTCCATGGGGGCGGTGATGGCGTTCTCCTCCGTGCTCTGCGGGGGGATGCTGCTGAAGGAGAGCAATATGTTCATCGGCGTGCCCATCGTGTTGGTCCTGCTGACCGGCGCGGCTACGGGACTGTTAAACGGGATAATGATCACAAAACTGAATATCCCGCCCTTTATCGCCACGTTTGCCATGATGTACACGTGTCGGGGGCTGGCGTGGGTGTATTTGCGGAACCGGGTGCTTTACCCGCTCAATGAATCGTTCCGTCAGATCGCCATGGGGAGGCTGTTTAAAATCGGGGGATTTACAGTCACGGTGCCCATGCTGATTGCATTTTTGGCCCTGCTATTATTTTTTTGGCTATTACGATTTACAAATTTTGGAAGAAAGGTGTATTTTACCGGGGCGAACCCGGTGGCGGCCAAATTTTCCGGTATCCAGACGGACCGGCTGCTGATCATTGTATACATCATCAGCTCGATGCTGGCGGCGTTTGCGGGGATGATGTATGTGGCCCGCCTGAATGCCTGCGAGCCGGGGCTGGCCACCAAGACCCATTTTGAGGCGATCACGGTGTCGCTGATCGGGGGCTTCGCCATGAGCGGGGGTTATGGAAATATATGGGGTGTGGCCGGCGGCGCTGTGGTGGTGTACACCATCCAGGCCGGGATGAACAGCCTGCAGATGCCCAGCGAGTTGCAGACGCTGGTGAACGGTTTTTTGATCATCATGGCGGTATTTATGAACCAGGGACTGATTAACCGTAAAATGCAGCTGGAAAATGACCTGAGCGAGGAGCTGACGGAGCAGAAGCGCAGGAAGCGGGAGTCTGAATCCTGAGAAGGGGAGAAGAAAGGAGAGGGAATTGTGGGGGCAAATGTTGTTTTTATCGCAACCTATGACACGAAGGGTCTGGAGTCGGATTATATCAAAAAACGGGTGATCGCCAACGGCGCGCTGTGCACGACCATTGACGTGGGGGTGGGAGGAGAACCCACCGCCCGGCCGGACGTGCCGCTCTCAAAGCTGTGCGAGGGCACGGAGTTTACGGTGGAGTCCATTCACCGGATGCCCAGGGGACAGGCGGTAGCCGCGGCGTCCAACCTGGTGGAGCGGTATGTGGACCGGGAGTTTAAGGCCGGGCGGATCGACGCGGTGATCGGCATTGGCGGGGCGGGGGGGACCCAGATCGTGACCCAGACCATGCGGACGCTGCCGCTGGGGCTGCCAAAGCTCATGCTGAGCACCCTGGCGTCTGGCAATACCCGGTGGTATCTGGAGGACAGCGATATTGCCATCATGCCGTCCATTGCGGACGTGGCCGGGCTCAACTGCGTGACCATGATGATTTTCGACCGGTTTGCGGCCCTGGCGGCCAAAGCGGCTCAGTGGTATTCCTCGGATTTTGGGGCCCACGCCAGGCGTCTTTTGGACCGTTCGGTTCTCCGCGTGGGCCAGACCATGTACGGGACCACCACCAAGGGGGTGACCAGGGCCAGGGAGGCGCTGGAGGCCAAAGGATATGAAACCCTGGTGTTCCACGCGTCGGGAGCCGGGGGCCGGGCTATGGAAAATTTGGTTCGCGACGGAGTGATCCACGGAGTGCTGGACATGACGCTGGCCGAGATCGGGGCTTATCTGGTGGGCGGACTGCACAACGCCGGGCCGAAACGGCTGGAAGCGGCGGTGGAGCGTAAAATTCCCATGGTTCTGGTGCCGGGAGCGGCGGACACCATCGTGCTGCCGCCTATGGACGAGCTGCCGGACAAGTTTAAGAACGGACGGACTTTGAATTATCACAATCCTACCATGACAACCATGCGCACCAATGTGGAGGAGAACCGCAGAATCGGCGAGTTTATGGTGGAAAAGCTGAAGGGGGCCGGAAGTCTTGCCAAGGTACTGATTCCCAGGGGCGGTCTGTCCTCCATCGACCGGCCGGGGGAGATTTTCTACCTGCCGGAGGCCAATGAGATGCTGTTTGACACGCTGAAGCAGGGGCTTGCAGGGACGGGAGTCGAGGTGATCGAGGACCGGCGGCATTTGTACGATCCGGGATTTGGGGAGTCGGCGGCGGAGCTGCTGGACGGGATGATGAAGGAGTTTTATAAAAAATAAGATAAAGGTGGTAAGAGAGTATGGCGAAAAAGTATTCGAGAGAGGAACTGCTGGCGTATCTTCACGGGATCCGCGAGCGGGGCGAGATGATTGTGGTGGCCGGGGCCGGAAGCGGCCTGACCGGTAAAGCCATTGAGGCCGGCGGGGCGGATATGCTGATGGTGTTCAACTCAGGCCGGTACCGGATGAGCGGGCACGGCTCCTTAAGCGGTTGGCTGGCCTTCGGAAATGCCAACGAAGTGGCCTTTGACATGGGCGCTCACGACGTACTTCCGGTGGTGAAGGACATTCCGGTGATCTGCTCCTGCTTCGGGCAGGACGTGACGCGGGAGATCGGAACCCATTTGAACCGGGTAATGACGGAGAATTTCAGCGGTATCAACAACTTCCCCACCATGGGTATGGTGGACGGCCAGTTCCGGGAGCAGCTGGAGCTGACCAACCTGGGCTTCCAGAAGGAAGTGGATATGGTACGCATCGCGCGCGAGAAGGATATTTTTACGATTGTGTATGTATTCAATGAGAAGGAATCCAGAGCCATGGCGGAGGCCGGGGCTGACTGTATCATTTCCCATGTGGGTCTGACCGTCGGGGGAATGATCGGAACCACCAAGAGCCTGACCATCGAGGAGTCCGCTCAGTTGACCGGAAGGATCATGGAAGCGGGCAAGGCGGTGCGGGACGACATTATCTGGCTGGCGCACGGGGGTCCGCTGGCGACGCCGAAGGATTTTGCAGCGTTCAGAACGTATCTGCCGGAGATCGATGGATTTGTGGGGGCATCCAGCATGGAGCGGATTCCGACGGAAGAGGCGATTGTGAAGACGGTGAGGGAGTTTAAAACCTTGTCCTAAGGGGGTACTTTGTCCTAAGGGGTACCAGGCAAAGCCTGGTGGATTCCTTAGGACGGCCAGCGAATTCCAGCAATCGGAATATCAGGGGTACCAGGCGAATCCCACCATTCCCAACAATAACCGAATCAATACAAACCAGTTTCTCATGGGGTAACAAAGCTACTATATAATAAGAAGGAGGATTATTTTATGAAAAAGATGTTAGCATGTCTATTAAGTTTCACCATTCTGGCTTCCACCTTAACCGGATGTACAGTCGGCGCATCCAACGCCACTGCCGCAGAAAATCAGGCTCCGGCGGAGACCCAGGCCAGCAACGAGCCCGCCCAGGCGGCGGATCCATCGGTTAAAACCTATAATTTTGTATTTATCGTAAAGTCCATGCAGTTTTCCTTCATGCTCAGCATGATCGACGGAGCGGAGGCAGCGGCTGCCCTGGTGCCCAACATCAATATCAAATGTATCGGGCCGGAGACCCCGTACAGCGTTGAGGAGCAGATTCAGCTGGTGGAACAGGCGATCACGGACGGCGCGGACGCCATTCTGATCACCCCGGCAGACTCCACGGGCATTGTACCGGCCATTGAGAAGGCCAACGCCGCGGGAATTCCCATCGCCACCCCCAATACCAAGGCATACGGCGGGGACGTGCTGACCTGGATCGGAGTTGACAACTACACGGTTGGTTACGAGCTGGGGACCGCACTGTGCGAGGCTCTGGAGGGAACTGGAAAGGTTGTTCTGATCGAGGGAACCGCGGGCAACTCCACCTCCACGGAGCGCGTGGACGGGTATCTGGATGCGTTTAAAAATTATCCCGGAATCGAGCTTCTGGACTCGCAGCCTGCGGACTTCAACCGCGAGAAGGGCATGACCGTAATGGAGAACTTCCTGCAGCGCTATCCCGAGATCGACGGCGTCGGCTCCATCAACAAGGATATGACCATGGGCGCCATTGAGGCATGCAAGGCCGTTGGACGCGACAAGGAAATGGTTCAGGTTACATTTGATGTGGACAATGACTGTCTGGATGCCATCGACGCGGGCGATATCCTGATCACCGGAGCCCAGGAGGAAAAGAGCCAGATCGCCAACGCCATCTACGCCTGCCTGCTGGCCTGCAACGGCTATAAGGTTGCGCCGGAACAGTACATTCCCATGACCCTTGTGACCAAGGACAATACGAACATATACCGTTAACAAATTTTTTGGCTGACAATCAGTGCAATCAGCGGGGATACCGCCCGGGGCGTAACCTGCCATTACGCCCCGATCCCCGTTTTTCAGGAGAGGAGAACACATGTATCTGGAGTTTCTTGAAGTCAAAAACGCTTATATCAAGGCTTCCAGGCGCGCCTTCGCCTGCGGGCTGGCCGCGGCTTCCGGGGGGAACATCAGCGCGCGCATTCCCGGAAGCGGTTATATGCTGATCAAGCCTTCAGGCATTACCCTGGGGGACGCGGATGAGGACAATCTACTGATCACAGATTTGGAAGGAACTGTAATTGAGGGTGTGAGAAAGCCCACTAAGGAAACCATTCTGCACGGAGGAATCTACCGGAAAATGCCGGAAGTGGGTGGGATTGTTCACGCGCATCCCCTGTATTCCCTGATGTGCGCCAACTGTTTTGACCTGCTTCCCCTGGTCACAAAACAGATGAAGCAGATCACGGACAGCCCGGTTCCCGTCTGCAAGCTGAAGAGCCTGACCGTAGAGCAGGAGGGCATGGAGGAGATATACCGCAGCCTGGAGCAGATAAACCGTCCCTGCGGCTTCCTGCTGGAAGAACACGGGGTGGTGGCATTTGCCAAAAATGTAATCGAGGCCGAATACATTGCGGAGCTGATCGAGGAAAATGCCAGGGTATACTGGAATATGAAGCTGATGGAACGCGGCGGGACAAACTGAACGCCGGAAACGGGTGGGAGTGAGTCATATGAAGAAAAAGAAGATCTGGCTGGCCACTGCGGCCGCGGTATTGGTCTGCTGTCTGATCATCCTGTTTGTGAAGGGCGGGGACAAGGGGTACAGCGGGTCCTACCGGGCGGTGAACCCGCCGATTGAGACCGGCGAAACCGTGATTGAGCGGGTCAGCTTTGAGGGGAAACAGCTGGTGATGGAGTCCGGAGATTTGAAGCAGTCGGTGGATTACGCCATCGCCGACGGGTGTCTGGTGTTGAAAACAGAGTTCGGAACGTTCTCATTTCCCTTTGAGAAAACCGAGGAGGGAATCCGAATTGATGGAATTGAATATATAAAAGATTAGGCATAATATCCATTCTCAACGCATACATTAGTAGTAAGGCAGGAGCTGCCTGTTAAGATGTGAAGGAGAGAATGGCTATGGATGAAGTACATTATCTGATATCGGATGCGTCCAAAAAGGTTGATGTGGAGGCCCATGTATTAAGGTACTGGGAAGACGAACTGGAACTTGATATTCCACGGAACGAGATGGGGCACCGGTATTACACGGACCTACATATCCGTCTGTTTAAGCAGGTGAAAAACCTGAAAGAAAAAGGGTATCAGCTGAAGGCGATCAAGCACGCTCTGAATCAGGTACTGAAAAACGACGGGCAGGGGGCAAAGCTGACCGATGAGATTTTGGAGCGGGACATGAACGCGGCTCTTCTGGAGTTCAAGGAGGAGACGGCGGAGGGCGGGACAAGCCTGGCTCAGGTGAAGGGCGCGGCCACGATGCCGGTGCTCTCCAATGAGGAGAAGATGGAGCAGTTCCAGCAGATCATGAACCTGATTATCGGACGAGCCCTGGAAGTGAACAACGAGAAGCTCAGCCAGGACGTGAGTTATCTGGTCAACGAGAAGTTGAGAGGAGAGTTGGAATATCTGCTCAGAGTGTCGGACGAGAAGGACGAGGAGCGGTTCAGGCAGCTGGACGAGACCATTCGCGCTTACCAGAAGGACGGAAGGGAAGAAGCCGCCGCTGCAAAGGTGCCGTTTTTCAAGCGGAAACGGTTTGGAAGAGGCGTAAAGAAATTGAAGGGGGAGCGGTAAAAGGTACGCGCAACGGGCAGGCGGGACTGCTTTGCAGAGCGCAGGGACTAGAGCGTGTTTGAAAATTCATTCCCGCCATCTGCACGCCCCATTTTGCGGATAAGTTCAGAAGGCTTTCTACGCTCCGGCCGCACGAAATCGCGTTTTGCAGAGCACGGTTCCTCCCGGGATTTTGCGCCTTCCGGACGCGGGGCCCTGCGATCTGCAAAGCAATGTTCCGCCTGCTCCTTTTGCCGTGCCCTGCCTCATTGCCCGCGGTTTGGCCGCAAGGAACAAAAAGCAACGGACCTAAGCGGACCGGGGCTTTTTTTTGATGCCAATCCGCAGAGGTTCTTAAGAAAGTTTTTATCGCTATTCAGATCGAAATATGTTAGAATAAGAATGATTTAGCGCTTAAAAATACGACTGATACAGAAGGGTACATAAGAAACTATGAGTCAGAGATACATGAAATATACGGTTCTGGCGGCAGTTTGCGCCGGAGCTTTATGGCTGGGGGGCTGCAAGGCGGCCCCGGCCGGAGCGGAAAAAACGGAGGCGACGCCCAGCGAGGCGCGGGTGATCCAGGTGGTCCCGGAGACCATCGCGCCCCTTGGGCTTGATGGGCAGGTGCTGCCGTATCTGGCGGATGTGGACCTGGGGGACGCGGAGCCCATTCCGGATTACCTGCGGATCGGCGTGCGCCACGCCATTGTGGCCAAGCTGCAGGCCCGTCTGATGGAGCTGGGCTTCATGGACAACGATGAGCCGACGGACTATTACGGCGAGATGACCGTGCAGGCGGTGAAGCATTTCCAGCGGCAGAATGAGCTGGCCCAGGACGGAATTGTGGGAAACAGCACCTGGGACGCGATCATGTCCCCGGACGCCAAGTATTACGCGGTATCCAAGGGAACCCAGGGCGACGATATTCAGAGAATCCAGCAGCGTCTGTACGAGCTGGGATATCTGGCGACAGCGGATCTGGTGACCGGAAACTTCGGCGATTCCACCGAAGCCGCGGTCTTAAAACTTCAGGAAGTAAACGGGCTCAACATGGACGGCAAGGTGGGGCAGAAGACCATCAACCTGCTGTACAGCGATGAGATCAAGCCCAATTTCCTGTCCTACGGTGAGAAGAGCGATGTGGTTCTGGCCTGCCAGAAGCGTTTGAAGGAGCTGGGGTATCTGACCACGGAGCCCGACGGCACTTACGGTGAGGACACGGCCATCGCCATCAAACAGTTCCAGGCCAGAAACGACCAGATCGTAGACGGCTATTTGGGACCGTCTACCCGGATGGCCTTAGACAGCCCCAACGCCCGGTCCAACGGTCTGATGCTGGGCGAGCGCGGCGACGCGGTCAAACGTATGCAGCAGCTTTTGAGCAAGCACGGCTACCTGTACTCCGGAAATGTGACCGGCTACTACGGCGAGGCCACTCAGACAGCTGTAAAGAATTTCCAGTCCCGAAACGGACTGTCGGTGGACGGACTGGTGGGCGTGCAGACCCTGGCCAAGCTCTCCAGCGACAACGTGAGACGGCCGGCGGCCGGAACCGGCAACGCGGGCGCCAACACCGGAGGTAATACCGGCGGAAACACCGGCGGGAACACGGGGGGAAATACCGGAGGCAATACCGGCGGGAATACCGGAGGTAATACCGGCGGCGGAACCTATAAGCCGCCGTCAGGGGGAGCGCCGGCCAGCGGCGGAGCGTCTGCTCTGATCTCTGTGGCCAGCTCCAAGCTGGGCAGCCCCTACGTCTGGGGAGCAAAGGGACCGAACGCCTTCGACTGCTCCGGATTCGTGTACTGGTGCCTGAACCAGGCTGGCGTCAACCAGAGTTACATGACGTCCTCCGGCTGGAGAAACGCGGGACGTTATACAAAGATTACCAATTTCAACGACATTCAGGCCGGTGATATCGTGGTCGTGAACGGTCATGTGGGAATCGCGGCCGGCGGCGGAACTGTGATCGACGCTTCCTCCAGTAACGGACGCGTTGTGCACAGGGGATTGACCCAGTGGTGGGCCAACAACTTTATCTGCGCCTGGAGGATTTTCTAAACGCACAGTTTACAGCGGACGGCGCGTATCGTTCGAAAGAAGAGGAGGGACAGCAATGCAGACGATTCTGGTTTGTGATGATGATAAACAGATTGTGGAGGCCATTGATATTTACCTGACCGGAGAGGGCTTTGAGGTGATCAAGGCTTACGACGGGTACGAGGTTTTGGAGTACCTGGAGAGCCATGACGCGGACCTTCTGATTATCGACGTGATGATGCCGGGGCTGGACGGAATCCGCACCACGCTCAAGGTGCGGGAGAACAGCAGCATTCCCATCATCATCCTCTCGGCCAAGTCCGAGGATACGGACAAGATTCTGGGGCTCAATATCGGCGCGGACGACTATATCACCAAGCCTTTCAATCCCCTGGAGCTGGTGGCGCGGGTGAAGTCCCAGCTGCGGCGCTACACCCAGCTTGGGAACTTAAACCAGCAGCCCGACGGCCAGGTTTACAAGTGCGGCGGCCTGCAGATCAACGATGACAACAAGGAAGTGACGGTGGACGGGGACCCCATCAAGCTGACGCCCATCGAGTACAATATTCTGCTGCTGTTGGTGAAGAATGCGGGTAAGGTGTTCTCCATCGACGAGATTTACGAGCAGATCTGGAACGAGGAGGCCATCGGAGCGGACAACACGGTGGCGGTGCACATCCGTCATATCCGCGAGAAAATCGAGATCAATCCCAGGGAACCCAAATACCTGAAGGTAGTGTGGGGCGTGGGTTACAAGATCGAGAAGCAGTAGGTGGCCTATGGCGGAAGAACGGAATCGCTACCAACGAAGGAAAATATTTTTAACCGTGATGCATGTGCTGTTTCTGGTCGTCACCGCGGCCGGAATCAGCGCCATGTACCTCAACTCGGACTACGGCAAGGGGATCAGCTGGGTTTACGATGAGGTGTATGAGGACTCCCCCCAGTTTTCTACCCGTCTGGAGCAGGACATTGAGAAGATATTCAGCTATGTGGGCTACCGGGATGTGTTTGAGACAGATGGAAAGCTGGATATGGAGCGGACCATTGTGGGGATCAGCGACGGCCCCGGGCTCAGCGAGGAGCTGACGCTGGACCAGCTGGTCCGCTACGCCAAGACCCGGGGATATTATCTGGATGAGAATTTCACGGTTCAGGGCGTGCCCACCTCCATGGACGATGACGACGATGAGATCACCGTGGACTGGCAGTCCTACAACCCCAACTTCATGGATCGGGAGCTGGAGGAGAACCGGATGACCCGGGAGGATCTGGCCCTGGACGTGCTGGATCACCTGGGCGACTATTATTCGATTTACTACAATTATATTGAGAACAAGACCAATATGCATTTTCGCATCGCCTACCACAGCGATGACGGAAAGGACCAGATTTACACCAATGCGCCGGAACTGTCGGTGGAGGAGATGAAGGCCTCGGGCCGCTATCTCTACATCCCCGGAAATACCATCCGCATGGAGAGCAATCTGGCCGACGTGCCGGTGAATGTGGCTCCCTACCTGGAAATGTGGAACCCCTTCGGCAACAACAAGTATTACCTGATCGTGTCCGTGGACACATCCTATCCCAACGACGACACCTACTCCAGACAGGCGGCGCAGTACAACAGCGCCAGAGATAACTTTATCGTGGGTATGGCCGGTGTGGTGGTGGGAATGGTGGGCTGCCTGGCTACGATTCTGCTGCTCATGATGATGTCCGGCCATACCTTTGCCGGAAGCGAGGATATCCGCCTGTACCCGTCGGACGAGACGTTCACGGAGGTGGGGCTGGCCATGTGGGTAATCTGCGTGTTCGCCTGCCTGTATCTGGGGAAACTTGTGGGCAACCGGCTGATCAGCCTGTTTTTTAAGGAGGACCAGTGGGGGTACTGGATCAAGCTGATGCGCATTTTGGTAATCTACGCGGGCAGCATGATCTGCTTTTTCGGAATGATCCGGCGGTACAAGGCCAGAACCCTGTGGAGCAACAGCCTGACCAAGAGGGTGATTGATCACACCCAGGATTACCGGAATCGGGCCGCCTTTGCCTTCGGCATGGGAATCGGTTTCGCCATGGTGTTATTTTTGAACTGCATGATGATCTGGAGCATGTTCAGCATGTTCCTGATCGAAGAGAAGACAATCAAGCAGAAGATGATTTTTTACGCTATTGCGGTGTTTTTCGCGCTCTTCAACCTGTTGATTTTCCATCTCATGTTTTCCAAGGCGCTGCAGATGGATCAGCTGGACGGCGCGATCCGCAGCATTTCCCAGGGAAATACCAGTCTGCAGATGAACCTGGAACGGTTGAACGGCAAAGAGCGGATCATGGGCGAGCACATCAACAACATCAGCATCGGCCTGGACGCGGCCCTGCAGGAGAAGGTGAAGAGCGAGCGCCTGAAGGCGGACCTGATCACCAATGTATCCCACGACATCAAGACGCCGCTGACCTCCATAATCAACTATGTGGACCTGCTCAAACGCGAGCACATTCAGGACCCCAAGATTCAGGGATACCTGGAGGTGCTGGAACAGAAATCCCAGCGCTTAAAAACCCTGACCGAGGACCTGGTGGAGGCATCCAAGGCCAGTTCCGGCAATCTGAAGCTGGAGATCGCGGACATTGATCTGGTGGAGCTGGTCCAGCAGACCGGCGGAGAGTTTGCGGAGAAGTTTGAGCGCCGCCACCTGGAGGTGGTGAGTCATCTGCCCAAGGAGCCGCTTTTAATCCGGGCGGACGGACGGCGTATGTGGCGAATTTTGGAAAATCTTTACAATAACGCCTTCAAGTACGCAATGGAGCGGAGCCGGATTTATGTGGACGTGTTTCAGCAGAACGGGCGGGCAGTCTTTACAATTAAAAATGTTTCGGAGAGCCCTCTGAATATTTCTCCGGATGAGCTGACCGAGCGCTTTGTGCGCGGCGATGTGTCCAGAACCACGGAGGGAAGCGGCCTGGGCCTGTCCATTGCCAAGAGTCTGACCCAGCTTCAGGGGGGAGAGTTTGAGATTGTGATCGACGGCGACCTGTTCAAGGCCGTGGTATCCTTTCCTGTGAAGTGGACCACCATAGAGGATTGTCTGGATAAGCTGGATGAGCCTGGGACAGAGCTGGAGACAGCCGATGAGGTTCGCAAGGATGAAATGATAGAAACGGAGGATTCCGGCGGCACCATACCGAAATCCGGTACGGATAACTGGACACAGTGAGAGAAAAAGCCCCGCAGGCCGTTCCATTGGGAACGGACCGCGGGGCTTTTTATAACCGTTTTTACTCATAGGGGAATACGTTGACCCATTTCTCCAGAAGCTCTTTCTCCTCAGGACGCTTTTTCGCCAGCTGCGCGGCAGCCACGATGGGAAGCCAGCCCTGTACATAGCGCTTTTCAGTGCCTGTCTTTTCACAGAACATATCCATGTACATATCGGCTTTCTTTGCATCTTTCAGACTCAGAAGGAGATAGGTTCTCGCCACGTCGGCGCTGGCGTTGCCCTGGGAAGCGTGTACCCAGTCGACCACGTACATCGCGCCGTCCGCCGCCACAATGATGTTGGACGGTTCAAAGTCGCCATGGCACAGTTTGGTATGCTTGGGCATGCCGTCCAGTCTGGTCAGCAGGTCGTAGCGGGTGTTGGCGTCCAGCTGCTCCTCTTCCTGAAGAGCGCGGATGGTTTTTTCTTTCAGCTTGTTTAACAGGGGGCAGGCCTTGCTGTGGATATCGATCTGCAGGTCTACCATCTGCTCCATGTACTCCTGAACCTTGTCGGGATTCTCATCCATCAGCTGCTGCAGGGTCTTGCCCTCGATAAATTCCCTGGTAATGGACCATTTACCATCCATCACGGACACACTCAGAACCTTCGGCACATGCAGGCCGGGCAGATCCTCGACGCGGGCAGTGCAGAGGGCTTCGTTCAGGACCTCAGCCTTGGGGAATCCTTCGCAGAATTCCTTGATGGCAAGGTCGCCGTCGCGGTAAACACATTTCGTTTCGCTACTGGAAATTAATTGTTTTGCCATAACTTATACTCTCCTTCCAAACGTTATAAACGGTAGTGCGACATGGTGTATATCGCATTGCCTTTATTCTACTACATCCGGGTTAAAAAGTACATACCCTTTTTGATAAATTTTTAACATTCTTTTGGGGGTTCTCCTGTTAAAAACGGAAAATTGCAGTTCCATAACCGGGCAGCGGATAGGCAAAGGAATAGGGCTGTCCGTCGCACTCGCCCTTGACGGAAACATAGGATTGCGCTTCAGGGGCTTTATATGCGCCGTGTTCGCTGTCCAGCAGTCGTGTGTATTTGCCTTTTTTCGGCACGCCCACCCGATAGTCCGGCCGTGCCACGGGTGTGAAATTAATAACAAACAATAGGCTTTTCCGGCCGGTTTCATCCCTGCGGATGAAGCTGAAAATGCTCCGGTCGCCGTCGTTGGCATTGACCCACATGAAGCCGTTCCAGTCGTTGTCCAGCTGGTAGAGGGCGGGGTATTTGCGGTAGAGGTGAAGCAGGTCCCGGACATAGTTTTGAAGGTCCCGGTGATCCTCCTCGTCGGTCAGCTGCCAGTCCAGAGCCACCTTCTCATCCCACTCGTGGCATTGGCCGAAATCCTGACCCATGAAGAGCAGCTTCTTACCGGGGTGCCCCAGCATGAAGGTGTATCCGGCCTTTAGGTTGGAGAACTTGTCCTTTCCCAGCCCCGGCATCTTGTTGATCATGGAGCATTTTAAGTGCACCACCTCATCGTGGGACAGCACCAGGATATAGTTCTCGCTGGTGAAATAGGTCAGGCCGAAGGTCATTCGGTGGTGGTTGTACTTGCGGAAATAGGGGTCCAGCTTCATGTATTCCAGAAAATCGTGCATCCAGCCCATGTTCCACTTGAAGGTGAAACCCAGGCCGTCCACCTCCGGGTGGTCCGTCACCTTGGGCCATGCGGTGGACTCCTCGGCGATCATCATAGCGCCGCTGTTGCGGCCGCGCAGCACGGTATTTAAGTGTTTGAAAAATTCAATGGCTTCCAGATTCTGGTTACCGCCGTTTTTGTTGGGAATCCACTGACCGCTCTGGCGGCCGTAGTCCAGGTACAGCATGGAGGCCACGGCATCCACCCGGAGCCCGTCCACGTGGAACTTCTCAACCCAGAAAACGGCATTGCTGATCAGGAAGTCCTTCACCTCGTTCTTGCCGTAGTCAAAGACCTTGGTGCCCCAGTCTGGGTGTTCGCCCTTTCTGGGGTCCGCGTACTCGTAGAGGGGTTCCCCGTCGAAGTCCGCCAGTCCGTGGGCGTCCTTGGGGAAATGCGCGGGCACCCAGTCCAGAATCACGCCGATTCCATGGCGGTGGAGGTAGTTGACAAAGTACATGAAGTCGGAGGGGGAGCCGTAGCGGGAGGTGGGGGCAAAATACCCTGTCACCTGGTATCCCCAGGAGCCGTCATAGGGATGTTCCGCAATGCCCATCAGCTCCACATGGGTGTAGCCCATCTCCTTCACGTAGGCGGTCAGCTCGTGAGCCGCCTCCACATATGTATAGAAACCATCCTTCTCCGGGCGGTTTTTCTTGCGCCAGGACCCAAGGTGGACTTCATAAATGCTCATGGGGCCGGTGACCGGGTCGGACTGGCTGCGCTTTTCCATCCACTGGCCGTCCGTCCATCGGTAAGCTTCGATGTCGGTGGTCATGGAGGCGGTGCCGGGGCGGTATTCCGCGCAGTTGGCGTAGGGGTCGGCTTTGAACAGAATCTTGCCCGACTGGGTGGTGACGGCAAATTTGTAGAGCTCGCCGGGTGCCATGCCGGGGATAAAGCACTCCCAGATACCGGACTGGGCCAGCTGGGTCATGGGAGTGACTTCCGGGTTCCAGCTGTTGAAATCGCCTACCAGATGAACGGCACCGGCGTGGGGGGCCCACACCGCAAAGTAGTATCCCGGCCGGCCTCCATAGGTTTTGGGGTGCGCGCCCAGCTTTTCAAAGATCTCGTAGTGGGTGCCTGCTCCGAAGAGGTAGCGGTCCAGATCGGTTATGAATCCCGTTTCAGCGGGTTTTGATGACTTTTTGGCTGAGGTCCTGGCAGCGGATTTGCCGGAGGACCTTCGCGTGGCGGACGCTTTGCCGGCTGCTCCGGCTTTTTTACCGGCTGTTTCAGCCGTTCTGTCCGCGGCGGATACCGCGCGTTTGCGTCTGGAAGCCTCTTGACCGCTTCCGGCTGCTTTACTGTTTGCCATTATTTTGAACCCCCTTTTATTTTTAGGATCGCGCCCCAGTTGCCCGGGACGGTGAGATTGATTTTTCCATTTTCAATCGGAACTTCTTCCAATTCCGGCTCCAGCAAGTGGACGGCCGTGTCGGCGTTCACAGGAACCGGGATGCTCATGGACGCCGGATTGTCGTCGCTGTTGAGGGCGGTGACGATGAGAGAGTCCCCGTCCCAGCGGCCGTAGGCGTACTGACGGTTGGTCAGAAGCAGCTCCTGATAGCGCCCGGCGTGAAATTCCGGGTTTTCCGAGTGGATATGGCCCAGCTTTCCGATGAGGCCGGTCAGGGGACAGTGGAGCGCTTCCGCCTGATCCATGGAGATGGCGGGGCGCAGGTCGTCGTCGCTGGTGCGGGTCCGTTTCCCCTCCACGCCCCATTCGCCGCCGTAGTAGACGCTGGGAATGCCGGGGAGGGTGAACAGGCACATGTAAACCGGGGCCAGGTGGCCGCGCTTGGTCAGCTTGCTGGCGATGCGGTCCTCGTCGTGGTTGTCCACGAAGGTGTAGAGCTCCCGGCCGATGGCTTCCAATCGCCGCACATTGTGGGCGATTTCGAAAAAGTTGTGGTCGTTGAAGCCGGAGTAAATGCTCTTGTGCAGTTCGTAGTTGGTGACGGAGTGCAGCATCTCCGGGTTGACCCAACGGGAATAGTCGCCGTGGATCACCTCGCCCATGAGCCAGAAGTCCTCCTTCATGGCGGCGGTTTCCCGGCGCAGCTCCTTCATGAAGTTGAAGTCCAGCACATTTGCACAGTCCAGGCGGATGCCGTCGATGTCGAACTCGTTGACCCAGAAGAGGATCACGTCAAAGAGGTACTGCCGCACCGCGGGGTTAAACAGATTCAGGCAGGGCAGTTCGAAGTGTCCCTGCCAGGCCTCGAAGCCGAAGGGATCGCCCAGGGGGCTCTGCCAGTCGAAGTTGACGCCCTTGTACCAGTCCTTGTAGGGGGAGTCCCAGCGCTTTTCGCAGATGTCGCGGAAGGCGAAAAATTCCCGGCCCGTGTGGTTGAATACGCCGTCCACCACCACCTTGATCCCGCTCCGGTGACAGAGGGCTACAAATTCTTTAAAGTCGCGGTTGTCGCCCAGACGCCGGTCCACCAGCTTGTAATCCCGGGTGTCGTACCCGTGGCTGGAGGACTCGAACAGCGGTCCTATGTAGATGGCGTTGAAGCCCAGCTGGCTTAAGTGGGGGATATAGCGGTTTAACTCGTCAAAGCGATGGGTGATTTCCGTGCCTTCGTTGTGCTTGGGGGCTCCAGTCATACCCAGGGGGTACATGTGGTAAAAAACGCCCCGCTCATACCAAGTGCTCATGATGTTGTCCTCGCAATCTCTCTAAGATATTTATGTACAGGAGAATCAAATCTCCTGGCTCTTGAACTTCCTGAGAAGGAACTGGTAGCGCAGCTGGGCTGCGTTCAGCTCATAAATATAACAGTCGATCAGGGTGGGATCCACTACCTGCTCGAAATGGTTCTGCGCCGTGTCGATGGCGCATTTGCTGCGCTCGATCTCGTACCGCAGGTAGCGCGTGTTCTCAGCGGCCAGCCGTGTGGCGGCGGTCTCTTTTTTCGCTCTCAACAGATTCAGCATACGATTCATCTCCCAGATATTGATAGAAATAGTATATCTGGAAAATGGCATCTTATTCACGGAAGGCCTTAATACAGGAATTCTTCCAGCCGGTATCCCAATTCCATGAGAATCCGGTTGGACTCCCGCAGGGTCAGGTAGTAGTAGTTGGCCGTGCCTTCCTGGCGTACACCCACCAGACCGGCGTCCTTGAGAATCTTTAAATGGTGGGAGATAGCCGGCCGCGAAAGGCTGGTGCGCCGGGTGATCTCGTTCACGTTCAGGCCGTGGTCCTCAAAATGGATTTCCCCTGAGGCGGGGCGGCGGTTGAAGGCTTCCTGGGTTAAAACCTCGATAATGGAAAGGCGCATCTCGTCCCCCAGAGCCATGAATAAGGGCATGCAGCGGTGAAATTGTTCCTGCAGTTTTTGGGGCGTCGTCATATGCGCTTTCCTCCTTTGGTTTAATTTTTTGAACCAATTATAGTGTACCATCAGAAGGGCGTATCGTCAAGTATTATAAAAGCCGGTTGACAGTGCTGGAAAAATAAGGCATAATAGACAATTATCTGGGAAAGGTTCAGTTCTGAACGATCTCATTTTCAAAAAGAGCCGAGATTCTGGCTTGTATTCCATTCCATAAACATTTTATGAATAAAAAAGGGGGAAAATGCGGGAGATATGCAGGAAAATTGGATTTTTATGATCTATCTGGCCGTTTGTGCCGGATGGGACGGGAGGACCAGGCGGATTCCGAACGGGCTGACGGTGTTGGGGTTGGCAGGCGGGGTGATGATGGTTGGGATGCAGGGGATGTGGACGGCGGCCGGGTTGCATGGCGTGGGGGTGGCGGCCGGTCTGCATGGCGCGGAGGCGGCGGACGGGTTGCAGGGCGTGCAGACGGCCACGGCGGTGCAGGCGTGGGCGTTTGCGGCTATGGCTGCATTTGGCAGGGCAGTTATCGCGGTGGCGGCGGGAATGTGTCTTTACCGGTTTCGGGTGATCGGGGCTGGGGATGTGAAGCTTGCGGCGGTGATCGTGGCCTGGCTGGGGTTCGCGGAGGGCGGCGCGGGGATTTTCGCCGGGCTGTGCCTGGGCGCGGTTTGGTCGCTTGGGCGTCTGGCGAGGCGGAGGATTTTGTGGAAACGGTTCTCGTATTTGGCGGGATATGTGAGGGATTATCTGGCTACGGGGAAGATTGCTGCGTATTATAATCGGGAGAGAGACGGGGATGAGGCCGCGATTCCGCTGGGGGTGTGCCTGGCGGTTGGGACGGTGGTTGTAATGTTTTTTGTGGGAAACGGCGCTTGACATTTCTGTGAAATAGAAGTAGTATAGTGGTAATAGGAAATCGAATAGACCATGATATCGAAAGCCCCAAGGAGTGCGAGTCCTTGGGGCTTTCTCTTGGGTTAGCTGCCTTTACGGCTGTGGTCTATCCACTTGCATATGTAGTATCCCGCTACACTTGCCGCGACCGCAGCCAGGAAATCGAATATACTGACCATGATATCCCCCCTTCCTGCTGTTCAGTATAGGGTAGACAGCAAGTCCATTATACTGCTTTTCTTCCTGGCCCGTCCATCCAACGATCTTCTCAGAAATTTTCCCCATGTAACAGCCTATTGACATTTGGCGGAGAACGGGGTAATATGTTGTTACTAGGAAGTTTTAATAGTAATATTGCATGTAAGCACCAAGAAACCCCAGGGAGGTCCATTCCCTGGGGTTTCTTGACGGCTAGCTGTCTTTTTTGTCCCGATTTAACCATTTGCTTATGTAGTTACCAGCTACACTCGCCATAATCGAGATGAGGAAGTTTAATAGATTTTGCATGTTTGCACCCCCCGCTGTGGGTTTAGGGTAGACAGCAAGTCCATTATACCGCTTTCCCCACTGGCCCGTCCATCCAACGATCTTCTCAAATATTTTCCCCATCTTTTCACCAGAAGAATTCCCAGCCAGCGGTTTTATGTTATAATTGTATACTGTGGTTCCTAAAAAACCCGGGGACCTGGAAGTTGAAGCAGAAATCAGAAAATTTGGTCTGATTTTTGCTTTTTTGGCATTTGACTATGGGAGGGGAGAATGGGGATGGAAGAAAAACGGGATCAGGTGATCTTTCTGGGGGCAAGGCACAGCGACGCGACCAGTGATGCGCCGCCTCACGCCCACGATTTTTATGAACTGAATTTTATGACCAGGGGCAACACGAAAATGAAGCTGAATGAGAAGATCATCGAGTACGATTCCTATGACTTTGTGCTGATTCCGCCACGGATCCGGCACATTCTATATGAGTCGGATTACGATATATTTGACAATTACGTGATCTGGTTCGAGCTGTCGGACCGGAAATTGCTGCAGGAGGACCAGATTATCAAGCTTCACGACTATGACGGGGCGGTTCAGTTTCTGTGCGCGGAGATCTACAAGAGCTACATGAAAACCGGCATGGCCGACGCGGGGCTGTTAAACATCTATCTGGAAGCGGTGCTCTGGCACATGAAAAAGGGACTGATTCTGGGCACCGGGCAGGCGTCCCGCAACGATGAGGACATGGTGGACGAGGCCATCAAGTTTATTAACGTGAACATTACCAACGCACGGCTCTCCGTGGAGATGATCGCCCGGAAGCTGAACGTCTCCGAGGAGCATTTCTCCCGCATGTTCAAAAAGAAGATCGGCCTGCCGCCGGTGAAATACATCAATGAGGTGAAGATCGCCGAGGCCAAGCGCATGCTGGCCAAGACCTCAATTCCCATCAAGGAGATCGCCGGCCGGTTGTATTACTCGGACCAGTTCTATTTTTCGCAGCAGTTTAAACGGATTACCGGTTATTCGCCCAGCGAGTACCGCGACAGCGCTTTGTATTGATCAAAAAATTACATGTATATGCCCGTTTGTTCTATGTTCATTTGCCCGCGAAATCGCTATAATCAATTTAGAAAATACATATAAAACCAATCGTATACGAGCAAAATATGTGTATTTTAACTAAAAAATGGTAATATTTCTGGGATTTACACGGTTGCTGACTGGAAAAATCAGTAAAATAAGATCCTGGTAAGGTGGAACATATGAAAATAGTAGATGTAAAATTTTACCCTATTAAAGTGCGCAATAACGCAAAGGGAGGGGTTTACTGGTTTTTGCTGAAGCTCATCACGGATTCCAATGTGTGCGGCTGGGGCGAGGTGATCTGGAACGCCTACGATCCGGGTACGCTGAGGCGGATGGTGATGGATGTGGCGGAGAATTACATCATCGGCGAGAGCCCCTTTGCCATTGAGAAGGTGTTCGGCAAGATTTACGCTAAGCACTGCAAGATGCACACGGATTTGTCCGCAATGGGCCTGATCAGCGGCTTTGAGATCGCCTGCTGGGATATCATCGGCAAGGAGACGGGGCAGCCTGTTTACAACCTGCTTGGCGGCATGGTGAACGAGCGCATCCGCACCTACACGTACCTGTACGAGAAGGAGGACAAGATCTTCTGCGAGGACTTCTGGACCATGCCAGAAGCCTGCGCAAAGCGGGCCAGGGAGTACGTGGATATGGGGTTCACTGCGGTGAAGCTGGATCCGCTGGCCCCCTACCTGGACAGCTACGCGGTGCATATGCCCAGCCGGGAATCCCTGCTCAGGGCGGAGCGCAATATCGCGGGAATCCGCGAGGCGGTGGGGGAGAACTGCGACATCATCATCGGAACCCACGGCCAGTTCACCGCGGCGGGGGCTATCCGGGTGGCAAAATGCCTGGAGAAATACGACCCGCTCTGGTTCGAGGAGCCCACGCCGCCGGAGAATTTTCCGGTATTAAAGAAGGTTTCCGAGGCCACCACCATTCCCATCGCCACAGGGGAGCGGTTGTCCACCAAATACGAGTTTGCGCCCCTTCTGGAGCAGAAGAGCTGCGATATTTTCCAGCTGGACCTGGCGGGGGTGGGCGGCATTCTGGAGGCCAAGAAGATCGCCTCCATGTGCGAGGCGTGGCACACCCAGGTTACCACCCATTTCTGGGCGGGGCCGGTGAATTTCGCCGCGCAGATTCAGCTTGACGCCTGCTGTCCCAACTTCCTGATCCAGGAGGCCATCGAGACCATGGGCAGCTTCGGGGGATTTGACAAGGTGATGAAGACGCCCTTTGACTGGCAGGAGGGGTATATTATCCCCTCGAAGGAGCCGGGGCTGGGGATCGAGCTGGACGAGGAAAAGATTCAGAGCTATGTAGTTGAGGATTATGATGATCAGAACATATTGATATGACATTTACGGGGAGGTTAATGGAATGAAACGAAAGTTGGCATTGGGATTATTGGTTGGAGCGATTGCCCTTGCGGCTGCTGGCTGCGGGGGAAAGACGGGAACGGATGCCGGGACAACCCAGGCACCCGCGGGTTCTGCCGGCAGCGAGAGCGCGGCGCCGGAGAGTGGCGGGGCGGCTGCAAGCGGCGAGAAACGGGTGGTGACCATCTGGTACGATGGAACCGAGGAGGAGTCCGTGAAGCGGCTGGAGCCGGAATTTGAGGCGCTGCATCCGGATATCGACCTTCAGTTTGAGATTGTGCCTTACAGCGATTTGTCCACCAAGGAGATGGTGGCCTGCCAGTCTGCGGTGGGGCCGGATGTGATGTGGCAGAGCTATGCCTGGACCAACAGCTTTGCCAAGATGGGTCTGCTCACGTCCTACAGTCCGTACCTGGAGAAGTCTGAGGCCATTGATCTGGAAAATGATTTCGATCCGGTGGCGTTGGAGCTGGGAACTGTGGACGGACAGATTTACGGTCTGCCCTGGAGTATGGAGGCCATGTGTCTGGTGTACAACAAGGATATGTTCCGCGAGGCGGGGCTGGATCCCGAGAAGCCGCCGACGAACTGGGAGGAGCTGGTGGAGTGCGCCAAGGCCCTGACTGTGGACAAGGACGGCGACGGAACCATCGATCAGTACGGCTACGGCCTGGTGGGCAACCTGACCGGCAACACCTGGTTCCGCTTTGTACCGGAGCTGTGGAGCGCGGGCGGCGAGGTGGCAAACGCCGATATGACGGAGGGCGCCCTGACAAGCCCGGAGGCCATCGAGGCCATGACCCATTATACCGGCCTTCTGACCGAACACCACGTGGCGCCCGAGGGTTCGGTGAACAACGGAGCGGCTGAGGTCCGCACCCTGTTTAACAACAAGAACGTGGCCATGTATGTGGACGGACAGCCGGCGGTGAAGAATATCCAGAAGGACGCCCCGGACATCGATGTGGGCGTAGCCCTGTGGCCCGGCAAGAGCGGCACGCTGAACGCCGGTTTGGGCGGCTACTACATTGCGACTCCCAAGAACGCGGCAAACCCGGACGACGCCTGGACCTTTATCGAGTATTTCCTGTCTAAGGAAGTGCAGGAGTATTTCCCGATTTCCTTCCCGGCGAACTTGAAGGCAAGGGAGACGGACCGGTTTGACGATCCCATTTCCAAGGTATTTGCGGAGCAGCTGACCCATACCCAGAATTTCCAGCCCCTTCCGGACACCCCGGGAGCCCAGCAGATCATTCTGGACGCGGTGCAGTCGGTGCTGACCGGGATGAGCACGCCCGAGGAGGCTATGCAGCAGGCCAACGATTCGCTGAATGAGACGTTAAAGTAACTGCTTTTGAGGGTTCTCCGGTACGCTTCGTGCCGGAGAATCTTATATACAAGGGAGAGACCATGGTACAGACAAAGAAACGAAAAAAGAGGGAGCATCCGTTGCTCTATCTGCTGCCGACATTTGTGATTCTGACCCTGCTGGTGGCATATCCGCTGGTCAACAACCTGATCAACAGCTTTTCTCAGGGGGGGATCTTCCCAACGGTGAAAAATTACCAGAAGCTGTTTGCGGACCGCTATTTCCGGTCCGACCTTAAGAATACATTTCAGTGGCTGCTCTACACCGTGCCCTTTGAGATGGTGTTCGGGCTGATCATCGCCATTCTGCTGAACACCAAAGTCCGCATGAAGAAATTGTTCCGCACCCTTTTTATCGTGCCCTGGGTGATCCCGTCGGTGGTGGTGTGTATTGTATGGAAATGGATTTACAACGCGGATTACGGGATTCTCAACTATATTTTGCAGCTGTTTGGAATCATTAAGAAGAATCAGCTCTGGGTCTCGGACCCCAATCAGGTGCTCAAGTGCATCGCCGTGGTCTACGTGTGGAAGATCGCGCCGTTTGTGATGATCATGTATTTAAGCGGCCTCCAGTCCATTTCCGAGGACATCTACGAGAGCGCCAGGCTGGACGGGGCAAACTGGCTGCAGCAGATCGGCTATATCACGCTGCCCCTGCTGTTCCCGGTGATGCGCTCCGTGATCCTGGTGTCGGTGATCTGGTCCCTGAATTCGTTCGTGTATGTGTACAGCATCTCGGGCGGCGGTCCGGCGAGAGTTTCGGAGATTGTCCAGATCTTTATCTACAAGACCGGTATTGAGCAGTACAACTTCGAGTATTCCGCGGCTGCGGCAAACATTTTCCTGATAATCGTCATGGTGATCGCTTTCGTGTACATTTCCATGACGGAAAAACGGGAAAATGAGATGACATAGAAGGGGGTGCGACGGAATGAAGAAATTAAAAAAAGATATGCTCTACGTGATCCTGACCGCCCTTGGAATTGTGATGATTTTCCCGTTCTTCTGGATGATTTCCTGCGCGTTTAGGCGGCCCAACGAGCTTTTGACCTCTCCGCCCCGGCTGCTTCCGGCAAGCCCCACGGTGTCCAGTTTTATCCACGTGCTGTTTGAGACTGAGGTGCCGCGGTATTTTATGAACTCGGTGATCATTGCCACCACGGCTACGGTGTTGTGCATCTGCGTGGCGATCCCGGCCGCTTACTCCTTTGCCCGGCACAATTACCGGGGGAAGAATCTGGTGATGGTGTGTATTCTGCTGTGCAACATGATCCCCCAGGCGTCCACGCTGGTTCCGCTGTACCGGGCTATGGACCGGCTACAGATCATTGACACCCATTTCGGAATCGCGTTTACCCATCTGCTCTGCATGCTGCCGTTCTCCATTATCATGCTGAAAGGGTTTATCAGGACCATACCGCCCACGCTGGAGGAGGCGGCCATGATCGATGGGTGTACGAAGCTCCAGGCGATTTTCAAGATCATTGTGCCGGTGTGTTCGTCGGGCATTTTCGCCACGGCCATGTATGCGTTCATGATTTCCTGGGAGGAATTTTTGTACGCGATGACCTTTTCCACCAGCAGCCGGGCCAGAACCATTTCCATCGGACTTAAAATGTTCTCCACGGAGTTTAAGGTGGACTGGTCCTCCATACTGGCGGCGGCCACTCTGATGACGCTGCCGATTCTGATCCTGTTTTTTATGATTCAGGATACGTTTATCAAGGGCGCCACAAACGGGGCGCTAAAGGAATAGAGAGGAGTTTTGCGAGATGGACAGGAAAGTGAGATGGGGTATCCTGGGGTACGCCGGGATTGCCAGAAATCATGTGATACCGGCGATGGTGAAGGCGAAAAACGCGGAGGTGGTGGCCATTGCCAGCAGGAGCCGGGAAAAGCTCAAGGAGGCGGTGGAGCGGTTCGGATTCCGCAAGGTATATGAGAGCTACGACCGGCTGCTGGAGGACCCGGAAATCGACGCGGTATACATTCCATTGCCCAACGCCCTGCATAAGGAATGGGCCGTTAAGGCCGCAAGGCATGGAAAGCATGTGTTGTGCGAGAAGCCGTTGGCGCTTACCGCGGCGGACTGCCGGGAGCTGGAGGCGGTGTTTAAAGAAAAACGGGTGAGGCTGATGGAGGCGTTTATGTACCGGTTCCTGCCGGGGATGAAGGCGCTGAAAGAAATTCTGGAGAGGGGCGATATCGGTGAGATATGTCATATTTATTCCACACACCGGTTCTTTCTTCAGGACGACGGCGACGTCCGGGTAAACCGGGAGCTGGGCGGTGGTTCGCTGCGGGACGTGGGGTGCTATCCGGTAAACCTGATCGGATGGCTGTTAAATGATTACCCCCAGGCGGTGTCGGCGGAAAAGACCGTGTTCCAGGGGGTGGAGCACGCATTGGTGGCCAGCCTTAAGTACAAAAGCGGTGTGACGGCCAATATCAGCTGCGGGTTTGACGGCTGCAGCAGTATGTTGACGGAGATCAACGGCACCAAGGGGAGTATTTTGATCCGGGATACCTTTATCGATACCCGTCTGCCCATTCTGGTGACGGACGCGGACGGCCGAACGAAGGAGGTGCCGGTGGAGGACAGCGACTGTTATATGCTGGAGGTGGAGGAATTCTCCGACGCGGTACTGACGGACCGGGAACCGGCCCTGGGACTTCAGGAGACGGTCCGCAACTGCCGCCTGATCGAGGCGATCCTTAAGGCCGCGGAGCAGGAGGGGAAATGTTTCGGTTTGGAATAATGGGAGCGGGCGGTATCGCCGCCAAGTTCTGCGACGCCGTGAGGCGGTTGGAGGATGCAAAGGTGGCGGTCGTGGCCAGCAAGAGCGTGGAACGGGCGGAGCGCTTCGCCCGGGAGAACGGTATAGCGCGGTTTTATGGGAATTATGAGGAGATGCTGGAGCGGGAGAAGCCGGATGCGGTATATGTTGCGACAACCAATAATTTCCATTTTGAGAACGTGATGCAGTGCATCGGGCACGGGGTGCCGGCGCTGTGCGAGAAGAGCATGTTTATGACCCTGGCGGAGGCGGAGGAGGCGATCTGCTTTGCGCGGGAGAAAAAGGTGTTTTTGATGGAGGCCATGTGGTCCCGGTTCCTGCCCTGCGTGCAGAAGGCCAGGGAGTGGGTGGCAGAGGGGCGGATCGGCACGGTTCAGATTGCGAACTACACCGGGGGGATCAACGCCCCGGCGGATCACCGGATTTTTAAGCCGGAGCTGGGCGGCGGGGCCATGTATGATCTGACGGTGTATCCCATTGAGATTCTCACGTATCTGGTGAATCAGCCCTTGGTGGATGTGAGGTCGGAAATCAGGAGGGGGAGCAGCGGCGTGGACGAGGACAACAGCCTGCTGCTGCAGTTTGAGACCTGCCGCGGGGCGGTTCAGACCACCACCCACGCCCGGATTCCGTCGCCCTGCGGCCTGTACGGGCCGAAGGGGTATATCCGCCTGGAGCAGACCCACCGGGCTTGTGCGGCGGAGCTGTATGACGGGGAATTCCGGTTGGTGGAGCGGTTTGAAGCTGAGGTTGAAAATGGGTTTGAGTATGAGGCGGCGGAGGTGATGCGGTGCGTGAGGGCGGGGGAGCTTGAGAGCGCAGTGATGCCCCATCGGGATACGTTGGAGTGTATTAGGGTGTTTGAGAAGGCGCTGAAGAGTGGCGATCGATAATGTAAGGAGCGTGCCGCAGTGGGGCGGTGCGGATATGCGTTACGGACATGTGCCGCGGCCGTGTGAAGCGGGCAGACAGCGTAACCGGCAAGGTTCCGGGCGCCTGGGGAAAATTATGTAAATTTCTCCGGGCGCTTTTGGCGTTCCGGGGAGGTATGGTGACAGTTCAGACGGCGCTGAAAAAGTTTAAAAGTTTAAAAGCTGAAAATAGCTCTTGACATTTCTGCAAATTTGCTACATAATATAAAAACATTCAGTCGAATGGTTCTAAGGATCGAAGTAATATCATTCTTTTTTATGTATTTGCCCGGTTCGGGCGGGATTCAGGACAGTTTTATTTATTGTTTCAAGAGGTGTATTTCTGGCACCCTTTTTCTGGAAAATTCAGTGGTTTCAGGCCTGTTTCAGGCAAGTGATTCAATGAGGATTTGAACTTGAAAATGAGTTTCAGCCCTTGGGGCAAGGGCGCTTTCGGTTGAGAGAGGAGAGGTGACGGCCCGGTATGGAACGGATTATGGCGGTTTACGACGTGGACCCGGCGTATGGCGCGCGGTTTGCGGATTTTGTGAATCAGAGGGAAAAGACACCCTTTACGGCGGTTCCCTTCAGCAGCCTGGCGAAGCTGAAGGAGTTTGCAAAGGAGCACACCATAGAGATTCTGTTGATCGACCGCGGAGCGCTGCGGGAGACCGAGGGGATTCGGGCGCGGCAGGTCATCACCCTGGCGGACGGGGAGGTGGTGGAGCTGGCGGAGGAATGTCCGGTGGTCTATAAGTACCAGTCCGGCGACAGTATCATGCGGGAAGTGATGGCCTGTTATTGCAAGCAGCCGGTGGAGACGCAGGCCGCCCTTCTGGGGGCAAGGGCTGTGGTGATCGGGATTTATTCTCCGGTGAACCGCTGCCTTAAGACCTCCTTCGCCCTCACCATGGGGCAGCTCCTGGCCCGGAACGAGCGGGTGCTCTATATCAATCTGGAGGAATACTCCGGGTTTACCCGGCTGATCCAGGCCCGCCATGAGCAGGATCTGTCGGATGTGCTGTACCTGTACCGGCAGGGGGCTTACAACTGGCTGAAGCTTAAATCCATTGTATACTCCTGGGGCGGTATGGACTATATCCCGCCGGTTCGGTACGCGGAAGATTTAAACCAGGTGTCGCCCGAGGATATGGCCTGCCTTTTGGACCGCATTGCCCGGGAGAGCGGGTACGAGAAGCTGTTGGTGGATGTGGGGCAGATGGGAAGGGGCGCGCTGCCGATTTTGGAGAACTGCGACGCGGTGTATATGCCTGTGAAGGACGACTGTATTTCCGCCGCCAAGGTGGAGGAGTTTGACGAGTATGTGAAAGCCGCTGGTTCGGAGCTGCTGCAGGGGCGCATTCACAAGCTGAAGCTGCCCTACCATAACAGCTTCGGACGGCGGGATACCTATATGGAGCAGCTTTTATGGGGAGAGCTGGGAGATTATGTGCGGCAGCTGCTGAGAGGCGGGCGGCCGGAGGCGCGCGGCTAGCGGGGCCGGGAAGGAAGGAGGATCCGGTATGCGGACGGAAAATGGGGAAAATGAACGGGAGGGCGTCAGGTCCGGGCTCAGGCATCGGATTGTGGAGGAGCTGAACGGACGGCGGGAAACCGGGGATGAGGAGCTTTTGGAGATTATCGACCGCTCCATCCGGGAGATGGGAAACGAGATCTACCTGCCCCTCAAGGAACGCCTGTGGCTGCGGACCAGTCTGTTTGACAGCTTCCGCCGGCTGGACATTTTGCAGGAGCTGATCGACGACCAGGAGGTGTCGGAGGTCATGGTGAACGGCGCGGGAAGTGTGTTTGTGGAGCGGAACGGGCGCATGGAGCTGTGGAACCGGAGATTTGAGGGAGAGGAACAGCTGGAAGACATTATCCAGCAGATCGTCAGCCGGGTAAACCGCACTGTCAACGTGGCTTCCCCGATAGTGGACGCCCGTCTGGAGGACGGCTCCCGGGTGAATGTAGTGCTGCCGCCCATCGCTCTGGACGGGGCCGCGGTGACCATCCGCAAATTCCCGGAACCCATTACCATGGAAAAGCTGCTGGGGTTTGGGGCGGTGACGGAGGAGGCGGCGGATTTCCTGCGGCAGGTGGTGGAGTCGGGATACAACCTGTTTATCAGCGGCGGCACCAACTCCGGCAAGACGACCTTCCTCAACGCGCTGTCCGCTTACATACCCAAACGGGAGCGGGTGATCACCATCGAGGATTCGGCGGAATTACAGATCCGGCAGATTCCCAACCTGGTCCGCTTAGAGACGCGCAACGCCAACACGGAGGGGGAAGGAGAGGTGACTATGAGCCAGCTGATCCGCGCGGCGCTGCGTATGAACCCCAGCCGCATCATTGTGGGCGAGGTGCGGGGGAGGGAGGCACTGGACATGCTGCAGGCCATGAACACCGGCCACGACGGTTCCCTGTCCACCGGCCATGGGAACAGCCCCAAGGACATGCTCAGCCGGTTGGAGACCATGGTGCTTATGGGGGCCGAACTTCCGCTTGCGGCCATCCGCAGCCAGATCGCCTCCGCCCTGGATCTGATCATCCATCTGGGGCGGCTGCGGGATGGAAGCCGGAAGGTGCTGCAAATATCAGAGATTGGGGGAAACGACAATGGAAATGTGGAAATTTGGAACCTGTTCCGCTACGATGCGGCGGAGGGAGCGCTCAAACGCACAGGCGAGCTCAAAAACAGGGAAAAACTTCGTGCAGCAGGATATTGCCCGTAAGAAAATAAAGCGCAGGCAGGAAGGGCCGGGCGCCTACCCGGCACAGCCAAGACCGCCGGGGGAAGTGGGGAAAGCGGGAAAGATAAGAACTGCGGGGAAAGCGGGAAGCGTGGGGGAGATGAGAACTGCGGGAAAGGTGGGAAGCGCGGGGAAAACAGGAACCGGTATGGACTACGGCGTATACACGCTGACCCTGAGGGAATGGCTGTTCTACGCAGCCCAGGGGCTGGCGGGCTGCGCTCTGGCCGCCTACGTATTCTACCGCAGCGCCGCCGCATTTCTGGTGATGGCTCCGGTGGGAATCGTTTACCCGCTGTACTGCCGGGAGGACTTAAAAAGGCAGCGCCTGTGCCGTCTGAACCTGGAATTTAAGGATGGAATTCTGGTTTTGGCGTCCTTTCTCAGCGCCGGTTATTCCATCGAGAACGCGGTGGCGGCCAGCGGGCGGGAGCTGACATTGCTATACGGGGCCGATGGGCTGATGGCTGGGGAATTTGAGGAGATGGCCAGGGGGCTGCGGCTAAACCGTACCGTGGAATCGGTGTTTCTGGACCTGGGCGGGCGCAGCGGGCTGGAGGATGTAAACAATTTCGCCCAGGTGTTTGCCGCGGCCAAGCGCAGCGGAGGAGATTTGGTGGAGATTATCTCCCACACCGCAGGCGTGATCCGGGACAAGGTTCAGGTGCAGGAGGAGATTCACACCATGACAGCCTCCAAGGCGTTTGAACAGAAGATCATGAGTCTGGTGCCGGTTTTGATCGTGCTCTACATCGACCTCACCTCCCCGGGATTTTTTGACATCATGTACAGAACCATGGCAGGGCGGCTGGTGATGAGCGGCTGCCTGGCGGTTTATGGTATTTCGCTGCTGTTGGCCAGGAGAATTCTACAGGTGGAGATATAAGTGGGAATGGTGAGAGCGGAAATGAGGTGAGCTAAAATGAGAGCCGCGGGCAGGCTGAGGAAGGCGCTTCCGGCCTGGCTTGGTAAAAAGCAAATCTGCTGTGTGCTGGCGGGGCTGCTCTTGGGTGGGATAGCCCAGGCGGCGGGCGCGGCGGGAACAGAAGGGGCGGCGGGGGAACTCAGGCGCCCCGGATACGGCCAAGAGGAGGAGACGCGCCAGGTGATGGTGAAGGGGCTTTTTGAGGAGGAGGTCCCGGTGGAGATTCGTCTGGCCGGACGGGAATACCGTGCGGATGAGATTCACCATGTGTATCAGCAGGTTTTGGAGGAGCTGCCGGAGCGCATACGGGGTGGGAATTTGTCCCTGAACCAGGTCCGGAGCGATTTGAAGCTGATCAGCCGTATGGATGAGTACGGGATCACGCTGCGCTGGGAATCGGAGAATTGCGAGCTGGTGGATTCCTTTGGCGCTGTGAACGCTCAGGATGTGCCGGAGGGCGGCGCAGAGGTGGAGCTTCGGGTGGAACTGACGGACGGGAGGTGTCCGGAGCAGTATGTGCTGCCGGTTCGCGTGGTACCGCAAAGGACGGGAGCCAGGGAACTGGCGTTGGAGGGCTTTGTCCGCACGGTGGAGGAAGCGGACCGGGCGCAGAGGGAGTCGGAGTGGCTGAAACTGCCCGATACATACAACGGCGCAGCGCTGCACTATCGGGAACCCCAGGAATCCCCGTTTCCGAGCCTGGCTGCGCTGGGGGTTGCGGCAGCCGTGCTGTTGACGGCAAAGGAGCGCTCGGACAAGGAAAAAGCGGCGAAACAGCGGGAAAATCAGCTGTTGATGGATTACCCGGAGGTGGTTTCCAAGCTGATGATCTTTCTGGGGGCCGGAATGACGGTGCGAACGGCCTGGGAGCGGATTGCAGGGGATTACCGGGACATGCTTGGGAGCGGCAGGCGGACTCCGCGGCATGTGTATGAGGAAATGTATGAGACCTGCTGTCAGATGAGCCGCGGGGTTCCGGAGGGACAGGCTTACGGGGAATTTGGAAGGCGCTGCGGACTGCTTCCTTATATGAAGCTTTGCAGCCTGTTGGAGCAAAACCGGAAGAACGGATCCCGGAATGTGCGGGAACTGCTGAGGGCGGAGATGACGGAGGCGTTTGAGCTGCGCAAGCACGGAGCCAGGCGCATGGGCGAGGAGGCGGGAACCCGCCTGCTGCTGCCGCTGTTTCTGATGCTGGGAGTTGTCATGGTGATGGTGGCTGTTCCGGCGATGCTGGAATTTATGTAAATTGAGATGGAGGGCGAAGGATGGAGATAAAACGTGAACTGCGGTCGTTTCTGGCGGAAGAGGACGGGGTGGGGGTCATCGAGGTGGTACTGATTCTGGTGGTATTGATCGGGTTAGTGATCATTTTTAAGAAACAGATCACCACGTTGCTGGAAAATGTGTTTAAGGAGATCAACAAACAGTCAAAAGAGGTGTATTGATGAGAAAGCGCGGGGAGATCACGGTATTTCTCACCATGATTCTGGTCTGTGTGTGGGCGCTGCTGTGCGGGCTGGTGGAAAGCGCCCGCACGGCGGGGGCGCGCTGCTACCTCCGCCAGGCGCTGGACTCCTCCATGGACTCCCTGTTTGGCCAGTATCACAGGAAGCTGTGGGAGAGCTACCGCCTGTTGGGATTGGAATATGGGACGCCGGGCGACCTGGAGGGGGAATTTCGGGAATTCCTTGCTCCCTATCTGGAGGCGCAGAATTGGTACCCGCTGGAGGCGGGAGAGATCAGCGCCGTGCGGTTAACTGCGCTGACGGACGAGGATGGGGCGTGTCTGGAGGAGCAGATTCTGGCTTATATGAAGTATGGGCTGTTGAGCACAACCTGGGATGAGTTGAAGCCGGATGAAGCGGCAGAACTTTTCCGGGCGGTAAAGGAGGCAGGTGCCGTTAAGGAAGCGGCCGGTGCTTACAAAGGCCATGCCAGGGAGGCGGTAAAGCTGGAGAAGGCTCTGGAACAGCTCAATGACAGTCTGGAAAAACAGCGAAAGTTGTGGGAGACCGGGGCCGAACGGCTGCGAGGCTGCGACGGGGGCGGTTTTTTGTCCCAGGCAGCCAGACTGGACACGGAGCTGGGAAAAGTGCCTGGTTTGGTGAAGGCGTACGAAAAAAAGGCGGACGGCCTGGACCGGAAACTGAAGGAAAGCCGGAACGAATATGAGAGCCGGGCCGGGGATTTAAGCCAGACGGTCCGGGACGGTTTGGAGGCGGAAATCCGCCAGTATGAGGCGTATACCGACCGGGATGGGGAACGGAGACAGCAGGTTGAGGCTTTGGACGGGTTGTCACAGCAAAACCGGGAATATGTCAGGCAGGTGATGGAGGAGGCCAGAAGCGTGCAGGAATATATTGACAGCTGGGAGCCGGACGATGAGGACGACGAGCTGGACGAGGAGGCGCTGTGGCGGCCGGTGAGAGCACGATGGGACGCATACCCGGTATTGGCGTTAAATGTTGAGTTCGGTATTCAGGACAAAGAGACGGAAGGGTTTCTGGAGCGGGTTCAGGAGTTGATTTCCGGGGATTTGCTGGCCCTACTGTTGCCAGAAGGGGAGACTGCGTCGGAGCAGAGACCCGATCTGACGGATGCGCCCTCCACGCTCTGCGGCTATGGGAAGGGCGGAGAGGCGGGCGGAAATTCAGCTGCCGGACTGGTAGACCGGCTGATGATTGGGGAATACGCCCTGCGGTATTTTGACTATTACGGGCGCAAACCGATTAAGGACGGCTGCTGTGCGTATGAGACGGAATATTTATTGTTCGGACATGCCGGGGACCGGGAAAATTTATCCTCCGCCGCATCCAGGCTTCTGGCGGTGCGGGAGGGTCTTAACCTGATCCATATACTGTCCGATCCCCAAAAACGAGGCGAGGCGGAGGCGCTGGCAGCCGCCATAGCCGGGGGAACCGGCCTGCTGCCCCTGGTGGGAGTGATTAAATTTTTTATCATGGGCGTGTGGGCGCTGGGGGAGGCGGTTCTGGATGTGCGGGCGCTGTTTGACGGGGAAAAGGTACCGTTTTTGAAAACTCAGGACAGCTGGTGTCTGGACCTGGACGGTTTGGTGGAAATGGGAAAAACAGGGGGAAATTCGGGTGAGTTATCCGGCTCCGGGCAGGGGGATAAAGGGATGGATTACAAAGGCTACCTCAGGCTGCTGCTCTTTTTTTCCATGGGACCGGAGACGGATTTCCGGATGCTGGACATGATCCAGTCCAATCTGCGCGCCGGCCAGCCGGGGTTTCGGGCGGACCACTGTGCCCATGCGGTGGAAATGTCCGCGGACGTTTGTGGAAAACATCTGTTTTTGACACCCGGTGTGTGGAAAGCGGCGGCCGGAGGCGGGGAACAGCGCTATGAGATGACCGTGGCGGTCACCGGCGGCTACGGAAAATAATGAGCGGAAGGAGGCCGGTCATCATGCTCTTTTTTCAGGAATGCCTGTGCAGGAAGCTATCTAAAACAAAAAATAATCGCACCTCTCCAGTACGAAACTCCTTTTATTATATGAGAACAATGCACATTTTCCGCGAAAAAAGAGCATTATCACCGGCCTCACGGCCGCTGTCAAATTCTGCGGACGGCTCTCTGGCTCTGGAAGCCGCCCTGGCGCTCACCCTGTTTCTCTTTGCCTGCGTCTGCCTGGCGGCCCCGATCAAGCTGTTTGACCAGCAGCGCAAAATTCAGGGAGCGCTGGAGCAGGCAGGGGAAGACCTGAGCCGGTATGCCTATGTGAAATATTGTCTGGACAAAGGGGATGGGGAGGTGGAATGCGGGGACGACATCGCCTCCATTCTGACCATCGGTTATGTGCGGCAGAAGGTGATGTCTGTGGTGGACCAGCGGATGATCCGGCAGGTGTCCCTGGGAGAATCGCGGATTCTCGAAGAGGATATGATCTGTCTGCGCGTCAGCTATCGTTTTTACCTGCCGGTAGCATTTCCGGGGATGAGCAGTATCCCGATGGAGGCGGTCTGCGTGCGTAGGGCCTGGACCGGGGCGGAGGGAGGGCGTCACAGCCCGTCCGGCGGCAGCGGGGAGGCGGAGGATCCGATTGTCTATGTGGGAAAGGGATCCACGCGCTATCATCTCAGCACCCGTTGCCATTATCTGCACAATAATCTGCAGGCGGTGGGCAGCGGGGAGGTGAGCGGTTTGCGCAACGCGGAGGGAGGAAGGTATTCCCCCTGCAAGCGTTGTGCCGGTGGAATGTCAGGTGGAACCGTATATGCTATGCCCAGCGGCAGCAGTTACCACACATCCCCGGACTGTACGGCGATTGTGGCCTATATCCGGGCTGTGCGCAAGTCAACGGTGGCGTATCTCGGCGCCTGTTCTTATTGCGGAAGGGAGTAAAGAAAAATGAGTACACAGTGGGGAATGTGGATCAGTGGAGTCATGAGGCTGGTATTTCTTGTTTATCTGATAACCGCAGCCTGGCAGGATTTTAAGTATCGGGCTATCCGATTCTATGTTTTTGCCGGATTTGGCATCACAGGGGGCGTGCTGCGATTTACCTTTCTCTGTATGGAGTGCAGCATTCCGGGAAGCTGGCAGCCGGCGGTGGCGGATCTGGTTATGGCGTTGGGAATCGGTGGCGGCCTGCTGGTTTTATCGGTTCTGACCCGGCAGGCTGTGGGGGTGGGGGATGGCTGGTTCTTCGTGGTGTCTGCCCTCTATCTGGGATTCTGGAAAAATGTGCTGTTGTTGGCCGGAGGGCTTTTCATCTGTTTTTGCTACTGCTCCGGCCTGTTGGTCTGGGGCAGACTGCACAGGGTATCCGTGAGAAAACGCAAGATCCCGTTTCTGCCCTTTCTGATCCCCGTTTGCCTGGGGATCGTGCGCCTGTGAGGGGCGGCGTGCGGTGTTCCGGCAGCTATACCGTGGAGGCGGCCTGGGTGAGCGCGGTGGTGATTTTGGCGGTCGTTACCACAATTCAGGTGGCGTACGGTCTGCGGGGGCGAGTGGCGCAGGCCATGGTGCTGCACGAGGCGGTGGAGACCGCCAGGCATGAGAAGGGCCTGACGGCTGAGGAGGTGCAGGCACGCTTTGAGCGCACAGGCGTGCGGCTTAAGCTGCAGGAGCGCGGCGGGATCATAGACGGGCAGGCGGCGTCAGACCGGTGGGAGGTCAGAATACAGAGCACAAAATTCAGACCGGAGGAATTTCTGCGCAGGATAACGCTGCTGGAACAGCTGGAGGAGGGCAATGGAGGTTCACTATAAGAGAGAGATGAAACACAATTATCTGATTGTGGAGCCGGACGAAGGGAACAAGCCGGGATATGAGGCGCGGATGCTGCTGAATAATGCGGTAGAGGGCCTTCTCCGCTTTCATATTAAGTATATGGACGAACGCCAGAGCTATTATTATGACATCACATCCATGCAGCCCCTTGGACGGATTTTGCAAAACCGTTTCATCGACCGCGGGGAGATTTGCCAGTTGCTGATCCAGCTCCATGTGGCTCTTAGGCGGATGGAAGAATACCTGCTTTCAGAGGACGGCCTGCTCCTGGATCCGGATTACATCTACGTGGAGCCGGAGGGCTTCAGAACAGGTCTGTGCCTGGTGCCGGGGATGGCTGGGAGCTTTCCGGACCGCCTGAGCCGGCTGCTGCAATACCTGATGAAAAAGGTAGACCACAGGGACAAGGAATGCGTTGTGCTGGCTTATGGATTGTACCAGGAGAGCCTTAAGGAGAATTTCAGTGTAGAGGATCTTATGAGGCTGGTGCAGAGGGAGGGCAGGAACGTGGAAGCCTCCGCCCCTGCTGTATCGGTCGCAGATTTTGATCCGCATTGGGAGCAGGGCGGAGGCATAGATGAGTCCGGGCGGCAGCGGCAGAGCTGGGATGAAGGGGGAGATAGGGCGGCCGGAGGTGCAGGGATCGGAGAACGGGAGCGGAGGTTTGAATCGGCGGAAAATGCCGGTGAGTCTGGAGTGAAGTGGGCGGAAGCACGGGAAGGCGAAGCCCGAAAGACAGGCGTGAGCGTACCGCCGCTGCTGCGCCTGGTGTTGAAGCAGCTTGCCGTGATCAGCCTGATCGCCGTCGGAGCGCCCGCTTTTCTTTGGTTTATAAAGGGGCCGTCGGCAGTCGGGCGTTTCCGGCTTCTTTGGCTGATTCTTCCGGCCGCCGCCCTGGTTTTGAGCGCGGTGGGGGATATTGTTTATGTTGTATTTGGTAACCGGTCCGCGGGAGAAACGCCCCAGGAAATAAACGGGAAAGCGTTGCCCAGACGTTGGGAGATTCCGGAGGAGGAGCCCGAGCCGGAAGAGGAGGACGGCAGACAGGAGCCGGAAGCGGAGGCGGAATTTCAGACCACGCTGTTGACCGGACGGGGAGAGAGCGGGCTGGTGAGGCGGCTGGAGCCGAGGGAGGAGAAGATGGAGGACATTTTGATTCCATATTTTCCATTTATCATTGGAAAACATGAGGAGTTGGTGGATTACGTTTTAAATCGCAGTACGGTGAGCCGGCTTCATGTTCGAATTGATCGGGAAGGTGAGGAGTATCGGATTACGGATTTAAACTCCACAAACGGTACCATGGTGGGGGGACGTCTGCTGGAGGCCAACGAAACAGCCGGCATTTGTACCGGTGATGAAATTTGCATAGCAGACCTGCTTTTTACATTCCGATAATGCGAATAATGAACGTTTGAAGCTTAACTTTAGGCATTTATATACATTTATTTATAAAATTTGATCATAAATATAGTATATGTGTTTACATAAAATGCGACCTATGATATAATAAAAAATTATGGAACAATAAGTTGGTTACATGGAGCTTCTCCCGAAAACAGGAAAGATTATGTTGTGACCTCTTAACAGTTGGAAAGTTTTATGATAATATAAAAACAATTTGGAATGCGAGGATGAGATGTGAGGGTTTATGGCCGGAATACTGCCTATGTGAATACGGCAATTATTATCATAAATGTTCTGTGTTTCCTGTATCTGGAATTACAGGGCTCTACGGAAAATGCGGGGTTCATGCTGGCACACGGTGCCATGTTTGCACCCCTTGTCGTGGACCACGGCCAGTATTACCGTCTGGTCACATCTGTTTTTATGCATTTCGGCGTTAGTCACCTGTTGAATAATATGCTGGTATTGTTTGTACTTGGGGACAATCTGGAGCGGGCCCTGGGACATGTAAAATATCTGATTTTCTACCTGCTCTGTGGAGTCGGAGCAAACCTTGTTTCTATGACCGTCAATCTTATGACGGGCAGCCTGTCAGTGGGAGCAGGCGCCTCGGGGGCAATCTTCGGGGTGGTCGGGGGGCTGGTGTATGCGGTCGGAGTGAATCGGGGGAGACTTGAAGACCTGACCAGCCGGCAGTTGGGCGTTATGATTCTGCTCACACTGTACCACGGATTCACCAGTATGAATATCGATAACGCAGCGCACATCGGTGGGCTGGCGGCCGGTATTTTACTAGGTATCTTATTATATCGGAAACCCAGGCGTTACACGGGCTACGGTATATGAAGATAAAAAACCTACATGCCATCGTGCAGGGGAAGAAAAGGAGGAGATTAACATGGTGGATGAATCGTGCATATTTTGCAAAATAGCCAATGGCGAGATTCCATCGTCCACACTATACGAAGACAGCGATTTTCGTGTAATACTGGACCTGGGGCCTGCGTCAAAAGGCCATGCCCTGATTCTGCCAAAAAGTCATTTTAAGGATGTGTGTGAACTGGATGCAACAATAGCGGCAAAGGTACTACCGCTCGGAGCCAGGATTGGCACTGCGATGAAAAAATCGCTGGGCTGCGCAGGTTTTAACCTGGTTCAGAACAACGGTGAAGCGGCTGGACAAACAGTATTCCATTTCCACGTACACGTGATTCCGCGCTATGAAGGCGGACCTGCGATTGCTGGCTGGACACCAGGACAAGCATCGCCGGAAGAATTAGCTGAGACGGCAGAGCTGATAAAGAACAGCCTGTGACAGAGTCCGGCACAGGACTTAAAATTGAACGGTGGGCAGGAGAATGGATTTCGAAGACAAGATGCATAGACAACAGTTTGAAGAGATGTACAATCAGTATCAGACACCCTTAAGGAAGCTCGCATATCGGTACAATGTGCCGGTTGATGACATCGAAGATATGGTACACGATACATTTCTCTCATACGCGCGTTCCGATTATTCGCTGGAATTGCCGCCGGATGAGATGCGCAAACTGTTGAGCAGAATACTGAAGAATCGCTGCATTGATTTTCATCGCAGCGCAAAACGGCGTAATTGTTACAGTATCGATGATGACGGATACTACAGAGAAGAAATATTTGTTAATGAAAAGGAAGAACCCCTGATCGATGGGATTATCAGCAAAGAAAAGTGCCGTGCACTTATGAACGAGCTTGAAAATCTTCCGATGAACTGGCGGGAAGTCGCCAAGTTGAAACTGATTGAAGGCCGGCCAACCGATGAAGTATGCCGCCTCCTGAATATTTCAGAGAAGGCGTGTTACTCCAGGGTCAGCCGCATCCGCAAATACCTTCAAAAGCTGGTTAAGGACGAAAATTGGCCGTAAACATTGCTGCGCAGGCAGTTTCAAATTATTTCTGAGAGCCTGCGCAGCTTTCAATCAGCGAGATTACGGTGTCCACCGCATTGCTCAGCCTGCTTTGTTCCATGGCTGAGATATAGGCAGAACGCTCCTTGTACAGCGAGGTAATTGCCTCGTACAGGGAATCCTCGGTGATCATTTCCTCTTCCAGCACTTTGCTGAAGCCCTGTTTGGCAAAGGAGTTGGCGTTGAGAATCTGGTCTCCGCGGCTGGCGGCTGCGGACAGCGGAATCAGCAGATTGGGCTTGCGCAGGGCCAGAATCTCACAGATGGAGTTTGCTCCGGCTCTGGAGACGATCAGGTCCGCAGCGGCGAAGAGATGCTTCAGCGGCGCATCCACATATTCATACTGTACATATCCGGCGGTTCCAATCAGGCTTTCGTCCAGATTGCCTTTTCCGCAGATATGTATCATCTGGAAATCGGGCAGCAGCCGGGGCAGGATTTTGCGCACGGCTGTGTTAACGGTAACAGATCCCAGGCTTCCGCCAATTACCAGAATGACCGGCTTGCCGGCGGAGAGATGGGTATAGGAAAGACCGGATAAGCGGTCGCCGCGGAGCAGCTCAGCGCGGATGGGAGAGCCGGTGAGTACGGCCTTGTCCGCAGGCAGATATTTTAAGGTCTCGGGGAAATTACAGCAGACCTTTGCGGCGGACGGGATGCAGATTTTGTTTGCCAGTCCCGGCGTCATGTCGGACTCATGGATGATCACCGGCACCTTATGGTGCTTGGCGGCCAATACTACCGGCACGGACACAAAACCGCCTTTGGAGAATACCACGTCCGGTTTGTAGCGTTTTACAAGCTTCATCGCCTCAGCGTAGCCTTTCAGCACCCGGAACGGATCGGTGAAGTTTTTTATATCAAAATAACGGCGGAGTTTTCCTGAGGAAATGCCGTCGTAGGGAACGCCGGCGTCTTCGATCAGCTTGCGCTCGATGCCCTGGTAGGAACCGATGTAGTGGATTTCATAGCCGAGATCCCGAAGGGTTGGAATCAGGGCCAAATTGGGTGTCACATGACCAGCGGTACCTCCGCCAGTCAATATAATTTTTTTCATAAAAACCTCCTGAAAAATTTACATGGAGAGGGGAAAAACTATTTTCCATGCGTTATATTATTATAGTAAGCGGAAAATATAAAAAGTCAACCCTAAAGCAAGAGGGAAGTTAAGGAGAATTTTATTGACAGAGGTGCCCAGTGGAAGATAAAAGAAAAGATATGATTGAGGACAATGAAATTGACCATCTCTTACAGCAGCTGTACGGATTTTCGGACGAGCAGCTGTTGAGAGACTTCAAGGAGATGGAAGCGGACAACACGCCCCGACCCGAGTTGGAGCCTTTCCCGGACGAGTTTGACCGGATCTGGGAGGACATCCAGGCGGAACGAGCAGCCAGACTTGCAGAGGAAGGAAAGGAGGTCCAGCCCAAAGAAGCCGCGACCGTAACCCAGATGCCGCGCAGAAGAAAATTGAAGTGGAAGAGGTTGGCAGCCGTGGGGCTGGCGGCCTGTTTTTTGACGTTGGGATTTTGTTTTGTGGCGGTGGGGAAGAAATCGTATTTTTTCCGGGAGCGGAATAGAGCAGATAATTCTTTGATTTTTAACAACGACAGTTTAAATTATGTAAATGATAGCGAAGAAGAAGCCTATGCAATGATTGAAAGAAGCCTAGGAATAAAGCCGTTAAAATTGAATTATAAGCCAAATGATTTTATTTTTAAGGATATGGAAATTAAAAATGATAAAGCAATTATGCAATTTTCACTTAACGATAATATTGTTTATTTTGTGCAGGCAAAACGATTAAAAGAGTCTTCAGATGGTTATAAGTCAGATGGGGTAGCATTGTCAACAGTAACCAATAAATGGTTGAATGAAGAGTTAGTAATAAATAGAGAAAAATTAGAAGAGGGTAAGGGAAAGCCAGCGTTAGAGGTACAGTTCCAATATAAGGAAATGTACTGCTGGTTATTTGGAATAATGGAACAGAGTGATTTTGAAAAAATTGTAGAGACAATTTCGTACTAAAGAAAAATGAAGGAGTGTGCGATGAAAAAGATATTAAGGACATTGATGATTACATGTTTATTTGTAATTTTATTGGGGACGTCAGTTTATGCTAATGGTTCTAATCCTTATTTAGCTCCGGTTTATACCCAATCGGAATTACTCCCGGATCATATCAAATCATCTAAGGTTCGCGAAACGAGTAAATTAAGGGGAGAATATTTTGGAGTTGCAGAATTAGAAATTATTAATGAAAATGGCAAAATTGGTGTTTCTGCGAGAGCATATATGAAGAAGCCTGTAGATGAAGTAAATATGTTGATTTATTTAGATCAGTTGAATGAAAAGGGCCAATGGGTCCAGGTAGCCAATTACAGCTTTGACTTTTATGCCAAGGATTATCCAGATGGTCTGCTTACACCTGGAACAGACTTTATTGTTACTGATCAGCCGTCGGGATATTATTATAGGCTTAGGGGACAATACCTGGCATTTTTAGATGGTGGTATGGAAGGCTTCGGCCCCGTAACCGATGGTGTATTCATCGAATAATCTCACCCCCTTAAAAAAGAGGCAGGTTTCCCGCTCCTCGCGGTCCCCTGCCTCTTTTCACATCTTACATCACATCTCACACACCACGCTAACCTCAAATCCCCTTAAACTGTTTCAGCGCCCGAGCCAGCTGATCGGGGCAGGAGGTGGGGCGGGGGCCGCATTGGATGCCGTCCAGGCGGCGGATGGCTTCGTCCACTTCCATTCCCTCTACCAGACGGGCCACGCCCTGGGTGTTGCCTGCGCAGCCGCCGACGAACTGTACGTTTGTCAATTTATTATCCTGCACATCAAAGGTGATCTCCTGAGAGCAGACTCCCTTAGTTTTGTATCGCATATGTTATGCCTCCTAAAAAATATGTTCATGATCGATTATATTCGCGAACCAGGGGAAATGTCAAGCAAGTTTACACCGGAACAAGCCCGGACAGGCAGAAAACTTTAAAATAGATTTGTCCTTGCAAACTTTTTTCATTCCGCTATAATATAGATTAGCTGAAAACAAGAAATGATCATTACAAGGAGGCAAGGAATGCTGGGAATTATTGGGGCTATGGATGAGGAAGTGGCCAAGATTAAAGAGATGCTCACCGATGTGCGGGTGGAGACAACCGCGGGAATGGACTTTTATATAGGAAAGCTGGCGGACAAGGACGTGGTTGTGGTCCGCTCTGGAATCGGGAAGGTAAACGCCGCGATGTGCACCCAGGTGTTGGCGGACAAGTACCATGTCAGCGGAATCATCAATTCCGGCATCGCCGGTTCCCTGAAAGCGCAGATCGATATCGGCGACATTGTGCTCTCCAGCGATGCGCTGCAGCACGATATGGACGCCACCGGGTTCGGCTATGCGGTAGGCCAGATCCCCAGAGTGGACACCCTGGCGTTTGCGGCGGATGAGGCGTTGATCGAGTTGGCAAAGAGCTGCTGCGAGGACGTGAATCCTGATATCAATACCCATGTGGGGCGGGTGGTCAGCGGCGACCAGTTCATTTCCGACCATGGAAAGAAGGAATGGCTGGTCAACACATTTGACGGCTACTGCACGGAGATGGAGGGGGCTGCGATTGCCCAGGCTTCCTATTTAAATGGAATTCCCTTTCTGATTGTCCGGGCGATCTCGGACAAGGCGGACAACAGCGCCAATATGGATTACGAGACCTTTGAGGCCCAGGCAATTACACACACGGTAAATCTGATGACGGAAATTATCCGCCGCTACTAACACAAAATAGAATGGGTATTGCAAATTTTTGCTTTGGCTGGGCGGTTTGCAATGCCCAATTTTTTTAAAAGACAATCTTTTACCCCCCTCAGAGTGTAGCAAAATAATGCCGCGTTGGAATTGAAACTAAAAAGTTATCATGATAAAATATCAATGTGGACAGAATTGCAGAAAAAGTCCTCGGATATGTGGAAAACTGCAAAACCCGAACAAAATAGCTTTATTTTGTAAAGTGAAATTTTGATATTAAAAGGATAACGGGACTTTGGACTTAAGAAAAAAAGTTTCTAAAAAACTTTTTTGGGGAAATGAGTTGTAATAAATGTGGAATTTGGGGAAAGTCTCAAACGGTGGGGGAATATATTATGCATAGTAAACGCCAAAATGAAATGATCCGCTATTTATCGGAGACACGATTTGCCAGGATCGAGCAGCTGGCAGAGTTGTATCATGTATCCATGGAGACCATCCGCAGGGATTTGCTGGAGCTGGAGAAGGATTCAGCGGTCAAGCGGGTACGGGGAGGGGTTGTGTATAACAGCCTGCGCGCGCAGGAGGTGGAATATGAAAAGCGGATGGAAAACAACCAGATTGAGAAGCATGCCATTGCCAAGCTGGCGGCCGGGTATATAAACGATGGGGATGCGATTGTGCTGAACAACGGCACCGCTACGCTGGAACTGGCCCGCAGGCTTGCGGAAATGCGCAAACAGCTGACAGTTGTTACCAATTCACCCAATATTGCGCTGGTGCTCAATGAAAATAAAGGCATCAGCGTGTATCTGACCTCAGGATATTTGAGAAAACACAATAAAAGTCTGGTGGGAAGCCTGTGCAGCGATTGTCTGGACAATTTCAAAGTGGATAAGGCGCTTGTCAATATTGATGGGATTTCCATTGAGGACGGGGTCACTCAGTATAATACCGAGGAGGCCGCTGTGGTGCGGAAAATGCTGGACATTGGCCACACAAAGATTGTTTTGTGCGAGTACAGCAAATTCAATGAGGTCGCTTTTAACCGGGTTTGTCCGGCGGAATATATCGACTGCATTTTTACGGATTGGAATATTTCTCCCAAGGAGGTAAAAAGTTGGGGAGATATCAACATCAAGGTGATGGTTGCACCTGAGAGTGTGAATTCCAAATAGGAAAAACAGGAAATGTGGAATTGACTTGGAATTCCTGTTAAAACCACAAATGTTAGTTGTAAAATATAAATTAATGCCTAAAAAAGCTGTCAATTAGCCAAATTGACAGCTTTTATTAGTTTTGCTAAGATGATATCAGAAAAAACAAAGAGGGTGTGGGGTTACGAAAATGAATCAAACGAAAAAATTGATTGTCAACGGCAGGGTGGTGCTGCCGGACAGCGTGTCGGAGGTGTCCTTGCTGATTGAGGACGGCAAAATCAAGGCCCTGCTGGATAAGGACACAGCTCCGGAAACGGATTGGGAGCAAATCGACGCGGACGGTAAGATCGTGATGGCTGGTATGATTGACACACACAACCACATGGCGGATCCGGGGCCATACAATTTCCGGGAAGATTGGTACTGTGGATCCTGCAGCGCGGCTTCCGGTGGAATAACGACCATCTGCGACATGCCTCTTCCGTCGGAACCGGCGACTGTGGATCGGGCTGGATTCGAACTGAAAAGGGATGTGGCAGAGAGCCGGTCGGTAGTGGATTTTGCCCTGTGGGGCGGTCTGATTCCATCCAGCCTCAAGGATATGAGCGAGATGCACGACCTGGGCTGCATCGGTTTTAAAGGGTTTATGAGCTTCGCCACTGAGGCGTACCCCCGGATTTCAGACGGGTATCTGGTGGAAGGGATGCGGCTGTCGGAAAGATTTGGCGGATTGATCGCCCTTCACGCGGAGAATGCGGAGGTTGCGGATTTCGGCTGCAAGCATTTCTCACAGATTCATTGCGCGGACGAGGCCTGTTTTGATCAGGCCAGGCCGTGGTGGACCGAGTATGAGGCCATCCAGCGCTCGGTTTTGTTCGGAAAAATGACAGGTGCCAGGACAATGATCTGTCACATGACCATCACCCAGGGCGCGGAATATCTGCGAAACGCCAAGAAGGAGGGGACGGCGGTATATGTGGAGACCTGTCCTCACTACCTGGTGTTCGACCACAACGTACTGCGGGAGAAGAAATCCTTTGCCAAGTGCACGCCGCCCTTCCGAAGCCGGGAAAATGTGGAAAAAATGTGGGAGTACGTGAAGGACGGGACCATCGATGTGCTGGGATCCGATCACGGGCCCTACACCGATGAGGAGAAGAGGCGGCAGAATGATTTCTGGAAGGAATACTGCGGATTTGGCTGTAACGACGTCATGCTGGCGGCTATGATCTCCGAGGGCGTCAACAAGCGAGGGCTATCCTGGACAAAACTCTCGGCTCTCACTTCCGGGAACGCTGCGAAGATCATGGGCCTGTATCCTCGAAAGGGAAACCTGATGCCGGGGGCGGACGCGGATATCATATTCATCGATCCGGATGAGCGCTGGACCTATGATGGAACAAAGACCTTCTCAAAGACAAAGAGCGCGAAAGGGCCCTACCACGGGATGGAGCTTCAAGGCCGAGTGACGGACACCTTTGTCCGGGGGAAACGCGTGTACGGAGACGGCAGGATTCTCTGTGACGCCGGGTACGGAAAATTCGTTAAAAGCGGGACGCCCTGCCTGTGATACAAAGCGCCGTACGCCGGAAAGTGCCGGGGGTTGGTCATCCACCGGTCTGCCGACCATCTCACAATAAGGAGAAGTGTTTATGAAACAAATAAAAGGATACAAAGACAGGGACAGGCTGTCTCGTTCAATCTTCAGCCACAATGGACTGGCTTACGAGCTGATCCCCGAGTATGGAAATTTCCCGGAGGAATTCGAGTTTTCCATGTTTTCCGGCGGGTGCTGTGACGGGGAGGATAACCTGTTCATGATGTGCCGGGACGCGGCGCATCCGGTGGTGATGTTGGATGCCGAAGGCAACTACGTTAAGAGCATAGGGCAGGGCCTGTTCCGGGAAGTGCACAGCCTGTGTGTGACCCCGGAGGACACGCTTTTGTGCGTGGACACCGGGCTGCACGTGGTGCGGGAGCTGACGAAGGACGGCCGCCACCTGCGGGATTTGGGAAATCCGGGAGTTCCCAGCGACAGCGGCTTTGAGCAGGACGTCTGGCGCAGAATGCAGCGGGAAGGGAAGATTGTTCCCACCGATATAGCCTTTGACAAGGGCTGGTCCTTCTGGATGGGGCTGCAAACCATCAAACGGGCGGCGCCGCCCTTTAACCGACCCACCGGCGTGTGCGTGGGACCGAAGGGCGATATCTTTGTCAGTGACGGATACGGAAACGCCGCCGTCCACCGTTTTGCGCCCGACGGCACCCTGCTTGCGACCTGGGGCGGACCCGGGGACGAGCCGGGAAAATTTTATGTGCCCCACAGCCTGTGGGTGGACTCCTTAAACCGGGTGTGGGTCGGGGACCGGGAAGCCAACAGCGTTCACGTATTTGATGAGAATGGAAAAATTCTGGGCTATATGAATGAAAATCTGTACCAGCCTACCGCCATATGGTCCGACGGACGCGCTATCTACATCGCGGAGCGGGGAGGCGGACTCACCATCGCGGACATGGACATGGAGATTGTGGCCCAGTTGGGCTTTTATAACTCGCCGCTCCGTGCCCACGGTATGTGCGGCAATTCCAAAGGAGAGCTGTTCTTGATGCCGCTCTCCACCTATGACCGCCATTTCCTGATGAAACTTGTGCCGGTTGGCTGTTAACCGGCGCTGAACATAACAAATGGAATTTTACACCAGAAAGAGAGGAAGAGAGATATGAGAAAAATGAAAAAAGTCTTATCCGTGGCATTGGCATGTGCATTGACGCTGGGCCTGGGAGCGTGTTCCGGCAGTTCCGGCGGGGGAACGACCTCCGGCGCGGCTGATTCAGCGGCTCCCGCTGCCACAGAGGCGGGAAGTTCTGGGGATAGCGCGGGCACAACGGGCGCGGCCGCAGAGACAAAGGCCGAAAACAGCGACGGTCCCATCATTGTGGGCTTCCTGGGCTGGTCTTCCGGTGCAGACGCGATGTACGGCCTTGTTCCCCAACACCTGTTAGAGACTTATTTTAAAAAGGTAAACGCTGCCGGCGGATGGCTGGGGCGTGAGATCGACTTCAGAACTTACGATATATCCGGCCTCGACGGCGATTTCTCCGAGGCGGTAAACGCGGCAAACAAGCTGATCCAATCCGGAGCAGTGGCAATTCTTGGCCCCAGCAATTCCACCCAGGGCGCGGCTGTGGCAGAGCTGTGCAACCGGGCGGGCGTGCTGCACATTCCTTCCAGCGCATCCCAGCTGGTTACGGTGGACGACACCGGAAATGTCCGCCCGTTTACATACCGCAGCGGCCCGGTAAACACCGACCAGGTGGCCACCATGGCTTCCTACACCTACAGTGAGCTGGGCAATCCCAAGGTTGCCATTCTCTATGAGACCACTCAGGTGGACACGGTGGACATGGCCAAAGCCTTCAAGGATACCTACACCGGACTGGGCGGAGAGATTGTGGCAGAGGCGACCTACCAGATCAATGACGTGGAATTCCGCGCCCAGCTGACCAGCCTGGCGCAGTCCAACCCATCCTATCTCTTTATGCCGGTCATGGGCTACAAGGAGGCGGGATATGTGGCAAAGCAGCTCTCCGAGCTGGGGCTTGGGGATATCAAGTTAATTGGAAACTATGTATATGACACCGAGGACCTGCTCACCCTGGCAGGGCCGGAGCTGGAGGGCTGCATCTTCGCAACCGACGGCGATTTAAGCGATTCCCGCTTTGATGAGATCAAGGCGGAATATCAGGAATACCAGCAAGCCACCGGAATGTCGCTGCACATGCCAGGCCTGAAGGCGTTCAATGAGGCCAAGATTCTGGAGTACGCGATTCTGACCAGCGGTTCCACCAATCCCGATGAAATGCGCAAGGCACTGGACGAGACCGAGGGATTTGATATGATTACCAGTCCGAATAAGGGATACGATCCCGCGACCCACAATCTTTTGGGCCTGGAATTCACCATTAAGGCGGTGAAGAACGGGGAGTTTGAGACTCTGGGCAAGTACGCAATGCCGGGTAAATAGAAAGAACGCGCACCTGCAAAGCCCTGTGTAATTCCTGAAGTCAGGAATTGCGCCGCGGCTTTGCAGGTGCACCTGTGACGAACAGGCAAAACGCCGCGCGGTATGTCCATGGAGGGCATACATCCGGCGCAAAACGTTTCTTCACGACTAATGATAAGGCGGGGTAACATAAATGATTCTACAACAGTTAATTACGGGGGTTTCCATCGGCAGCGTGTACGCGCTTCTTGCCGTGGGATATGCGCTGGTGTTCAGCGTGTTCAATTTCTCCAACTTTGGTTTCGGGCCGGTCATGATGCTGGGGGCATTCGGCGCACTGTTCGCCATCGAACGGACCCACATGGCGTTGTTTCCCGGCATCCTGGTTGCACTGGCCGTTGCGGCCGTTATCTCACTCCTGATGGAGGTGACGATCTACCGCCCCATGCGCCAGAAAAAGGCTTTGAAAGTGTATCTGATGATCGCGGCTCTGGGAATCAACACCTGTGTTCCCAATTTCTGTATCCAGCTCTGGGGCGGCGCGGTGCGTCCGTTTCCATCCGACTGGGCCAAAGCCGTGATCCGTATCGGCAATATCGCCATTCCTAGGGCGGACATTCTGGCCGCGGTTTTATCCGTCATCATGCTGATCCTTCTCTGGTGTTTCCTGTACAAGACAAAAACCGGTCTGGGAATCCGGGCCAGCGCCTTTGACTCCAACACGGCGGGACTTATGGGGATTAATGTAAACCGCGTGGCCGCGGTGGTGTTCCTGCTGTCCGGCGCTACTGCGGGTCTGGCCGGATGTTTCTACGGGATGAAATACTCGGTATATCCCAATATGGGCGTTGTGGCGACCAAGGGATTTGTCTCCGCCACGGTGGGCGGTCTGGGCAGTCTGCCCGGCGCTGTGATCTCGGGCCTGCTTCTGGGGTTTCTGGAGACGATCATCTCTGCATACGTCTCCACAACCTACCGCGATCTGGTGGCTTACGGCCTGCTGGTCATTGTGCTGATCTTCAAGCCCAACGGCCTTCTGGGCAAGAGCGCTCACGATAAACTGTAAGGGGGAGGAAACACATGGGATATATTGAAGGTATTATGATCAGCGCCTGTATCAACATTGTCTGTGTGGCCGGTCTGGCCATACTGACCGGTTATATCGGCCTTTTCTCCATGGGGCACGCCTGCTTTCTGTGCCTGGGAGCATATACGGCAGGTATTCTCACAAAATTTTACGGGGTTCCTTATTTTATCGCACTGTTAGGCGGCGGCGCTGTGGCTGGACTGTTCAGCCTGGTGATCGGAATTCCCACGCTGCGCGGCAAAATGTCGGCGGACTGTTTTACCATCGCCACCTTCGGTTTCGGCGAGGCCACCCGCGTGGTGATGGCCAATGTGAACCACCCTTACGTGGGCGGCGCTCTAGGACTTTCCGGTCTGGAATCGCTGACAACGTTGCCGCGCGCCATGATTCTGGCGGTTCTGGCCGTGTTCTTTGCGCGCAATTACGCAAAGTCCCAGCACGGCAAAATCGCCATCGCGGTCCGGGACCACGCTGACGCCTCGGAGCTCATCGGCGTCAATATTTTCCACGAGAAGCTGAAGGGGTTAATCATCAGCGCATTTTTCTGCGGCGTGGGCGGCGGTATGATGGCTCACTATTATACCTACATTGTTCCGAATATTTTTGGCGGAACTATGTCCACGAACCTGCTGACCGCAGTGGTTCTGGGCGGCGTTTGCTCCATCACCGGTCCGGCGCTGGCCACAACCGTGCTCACCGCCACTCCGGAAGTGCTCCGCTTTATGGCGAACTGGCGTCTGCCTATGTACGGTCTGGTGTTGATTCTCACCATGCGGATCCGACCGGAAGGGCTGATGGGCTATAAAGAACTGTCCTTAAAACCGTTCAAGCGCCTGTACCGGAAGTTAAGGGGAAGCGGTAAAGAGGGGAGGGAGGTTTAGATATGTCATTGCTGGAAATTCAGAACCTTTCCATTCATTTCGGCGGTGTGAAGGCGGTTCAGAACGTTACCTTTTCAGTCGAGAATGGAGATTTTATCGGTCTGATCGGGCCAAATGGGGCGGGAAAGACTACGGTGTTTAACGCAGTGACCGGGGTGGTGCCGCCCACACTGGGGGAAATCTATTTTGACGGACAGCGGCTAAACGGCATGCGCCCGGATCGAATCTCCCACTTAGGCATCGCCCGCACATTCCAAAACATCCGAATCTATCCCAGAATGACGGCCCTGGAAAATGTGGCCATCGGCCTGGACAGCCGGGCCAGCTACAACACGGTTTCCGCCATGTTGCGGCTGCCCCACGTGGTGAAACGGGATAAGGAGATCAAACAGACCTGTCTGCAATACCTGGATCAGGTGGGTCTCATACAGCACCGGGATACGGAGGTGGGTTCCCTGCCATACGGTTTGCAGCGTAAGGTGGAGATCGCCCGCGCTCTGGCCACAAGACCAAAGCTTCTGTTCCTGGACGAACCCGCGGCGGGCATGAACACGGCGGAAAGCCTGGAGCTGGTGGACTTTTTGCGGAAACTGCACCGGGAGACGGGCATCGCCATTGTGCTGATTGAACACCACCTGGAGGTGGTGATGGAGGTGTGCCGGAACATCCAGGTGCTGAACCTGGGCCAGCTTCTGGCCAGCGGCACGCCGGAGGAAATACAGAAAAATCCCGATGTGATCAAAGCCTATCTGGGAGAGAGGAGGAAGCGCAGTGGAGAAGCAAACTAACGATATCCTGCTGTCGGTCCGGGATCTCAACGTGTTTTACGGCGGAATCCAGGCGCTCCATGGCATTTCCCTGGATATCCGGCAGGGGGAGATCATTTCCATCATCGGCGCCAATGGAGCGGGAAAATCTACCCTGCTAAAAACCATTGCCGGCGACAAGGAGATTGGGAGCGGAAGCATTGAGTTTGACGGCAGGCCGCTGCCTGGCCGGATTCACCAGTTCTCCCAGCAGGGAATCTGTCTGGTTCCCGAGGGGAGAAAGATTTTTGTCAACCTGACGGTGGTGGAAAACCTACAGGTGGGTGCTTACGCCCAGAAGAGCAAAGCGGTGATTGCCCAGCGCATCGAGGAAGTGTTCGACTTGTTTCCGCGGCTGAAGGAGCGGGCAAAACAGATGAGCGGCACGCTGTCCGGCGGGGAACAGCAGATGCTGGCCGTGGGCCGGGCTATGATGGCGGCTCCCAAGCTGATGATGCTGGACGAACCGTCCCTGGGACTGGCGCCAATCATCATCGACGAGATGTTTGAAAAATTTAAGCAGATCAACAGGACGCACGGCACCACCATGCTGATCGTGGAACAGAACGCCCAGCTGGCCCTGGAGACGGCGGACACGGGATACATTCTCAATCTGGGTAAAATCCAGCTAAAAGGTCCGGGATCTGAACTTTTGGACGATCCGTACATTCAGGAAGCCTATCTGGGCTTCAAGTAAGCGATCCGCGGAAAGGAAATAAACTTATGACCCTTGATTTGATTATTCACGGCGGTTACGTGATCACCATGGAAGGTCCGGGCACGGGCATCATCAACCGCGGGGCGGTGGGCATAAAGGGCAACAAAATCGTCGCAGTAGGCGAAGAGCAGGATGTGACGAGTCGGTATACGGCCCACCGTTACATTGCGGCTAAAGGGAAGGCGGTCATGCCAGGCTTTGTTAACGTCCACATGCATACCGGCGACGCTATCGTGCGCAGCTGCGCCCAGGATTTACCGGGAAAAATCTGGCGTTTTAAGGGCATCCTGCCCCTCCTTGGGGTGGCCCGGGACGAGGATTTTGCCGCCGCTTCCCGTTTAAATATTGTAGAGGCGCTGCATTCAGGGATCACCACCTTCGGCGATTACTATTCGCCCATGACGGAGATTGTGAAGAACCACATTCAGCTGGGCACCCGGGCCGTGGTCAGCGGCATGATCAACGAGCTGCCGCCGGACGTGTCCGTGGTGGAGGTGGACCAGCTGATTCCGTTGGATCCGGCGGTGGGCCAGCGCAAATTGGCGGATAACCGGAAGCTGGTGCAGGAGTACCATGAGAGCTTCGGCGGGCGTATCACCTGCCGCTATGGTCCCCACTCTGCGGCTATGTGCTCCGAGGAGATGCTCCGGGAGATTAAGCACCTGGCGGATCAGGATGGAGTCGGTATCTTTACCCATCTGGTCCAGACAAAGGAGGAGGTCACACAGACCCGGCTGCGCACGGGGAAAGCCCCGGTAGCGCTGTTGGAGTCCTTAGGATATTTAAATAAGAAGCTTCTGGCCGCCCATATGACCTACGCATCCCTGGACGAGGTGGAATTGGTGGCGCGGTCGGGCGCGGCCCTGGCGCTGTGCAGCACCAGTATCTCAGTGGTCAGAGGCGCTCTGCCGCCGGCTCAGGAGTTCGCCGGATTTGGCGGCTGCGTGGGGCTGGGCACGGATCAGGTCTGCAACTGCACCAATATGTTTGACGAGATGAAATACGCCGCTCTGATCCACAAGTACAAGAACCACGACGCAACCATATTCCCGTCCTGGAAGATATTGCGCATGGCCACCATCGAGGCGGCCCGGGCACTCTGTATGGAGGACACCATCGGCTCTCTGCGGGAGGGCAAGCTGGCGGATCTGATCATTCTGGATCTGTCCGGGCCGCAGATGAATCCCATTTATGAGCGTCCCATCCGCAATCTGGTTCCCAATCTGATTTACTCCGCTCTGGGAAATGAGGTGGAGTCCGTGATGATCGACGGGAACTTCGTGATCGAGAACGGCAGGCTTACCACCGGAGACGAAGGAGCGATTATCAGTGCGGTGAACCGGGCCGCTGCGCGGATTTCAGAAGAGATGGAGAACCTTCCCTGGACCGCAGGGCTGCCCCTGGCCCAGTGGACGCGGGACGGTTACTATTAAGCCCTCAGCAGAGGAGAACAGAGGTGAGACGTTATGTACAATGAACGCCAGAAGGAAATGATCAAGTATCTGTCCGAGGTCAAATTTGCCAGGGCGGAGCAGCTTTCGGAGCGATTTCAGGTCTCTCTGGAGACGGTCCGCAGGGATTTGATGGTGTTGGAGCAGGGCTCCTCCATACGCAAGGTCCGGGGCGGAGCGGTTTACAGCAACCTGCGGGCCAAGGAGATGGAGTTTGAGAAGAAAATGGAGAACAACCAGCAGGGGAAATACGCCATTGCCAAAATGGCGGCGGAGTATATCAACGACGGCGACGCCATCGCAATGAACAACGGCAGCACCACCCTTGCCCTTGCCAAATGCCTGCAGAACAGTAAAACGCAGCTCACCGTGGTCACCAACTCTCCGGACATCGCCCTGATTCTGAGCGACAATGAGAACAACCAGATCTATCTGTCCTCAGGTTATCTGCGCAAGCACAATAAAAGCCTGGTTGGGGGTATGTGCAATGAATGTCTGGGCAACTTTAAGGTGGATAAGACGATTTTAAGCGTCGACGGCATCTCCATCCAGGACGGCGTAACGGAGTACAACACCGAGGAGGCAGCCACTCTGCGCAAGATGCTGGAGATCGGCCACACTAAAATGATCCTGTGCGAGTTCAGCAAGTTCAGCGAGGTGGCGTTCAACAAGGTATGCGGCGCCGACCGGATCGACTATGTATTTACGGATTGGAACATTCCGGCCAGGGAGGCGCGGGCCTGGAACGATATTGGCGTAAAAGTGCTCTCCTCGCCCCAGCATCAGCTTTCCGTGCTCCCTTAAATGTGACTTCAGAATCGATTTATAGGAGAATTTGACGAACGATTCTAGGCTCTCTCAACTTCCCAAATGAAAAACCCGTGGTTATAATGTAGGAGCAAACATAACCACGGAACATTTTCCGGGAAGAAAGGGGAGCTTTTTTATGATGAGTTTCTTACAAACAGGAAAGGCACTGTATGTGCTGGCGGCCATTTGCCTGGCGGGGATTTTTACCAGGCTGGCGGCAGGGAGCTTCTACAAACGATTAATTAAAGAGAGTACAAATCTGGCGCTGACCAAGAACAAATGCCTGCGGGCGCTGCGGCAAAACGCGGAGGATACATATCGGATCAATCAAGGAATGAGCAATACCAGAGTTTATCTGGAGCGGCAAATGTACGGCATGCGTATGATGGGGATGTCCGTGCGGGGATTGGACAACCTTTCCGGCCAGCTGACGCTTCTCTGCTTTTTGGCGGGCGGCGCGGCGGCTTTCATGTCCTACTGGTATAGAAGCGATAACTACTATATCGTATTGTACGGCACTGTGGGAATTCTGAGCGGAATGCTCACCATGCTGTTTGATTACGGAATCAACCTGGATTCCAGAAAACAACAACTGATGACCTGCCTGCAGGATTATATGGAAAATGTCATGCTGCCGAGAATGGCCCGGGAGGGAACCGGGGATCACGTGGCGGCGGTAGCTGAGGAAGAGCGAAGAGAACCCACCCCGGTCCGCTCCCTGGCCAGAGAACGCAGGGGCGCAGGCAGACGGGGCTTGGAACAGACGGCGGCCAGCCGGGAAAAGATCAAAGAAACCATCAAGAATGCGGACGCGCAAAATTCTGGTGAGAACTGGCTGCAAGATTTAAATCCGGATCAAAAACGGGTCCTGGGAGAACTGCTCAAGGAGTTTATTTCATAGCTCCCGGGCGAAGGGAAGAGAGCTGAGGGCATTTTTTGCCTGAATATATCGCATTTGAAACGCGTTTATGGTATAATGAAGCAGAAGTCAGGTTTGCCAGGCTTGCTGCGCAAGTGCAAAACCGCCCCGGGGCGGCGGCGCACCATGAGATAGATAGGCGGACGTGCGCCTGGCGGACAGGGCACGGGTCCGCATGACATAGATTCCATGGGACAGGCCCATGAACATAAGAAAAGGAGAGCAAAAGTTATGGGAAAGGAAGTAACGTTTGATTATTCCAAAGCGGCCGGCTTTGTTTCCGCAGAGGAGATGGCTAATTTTAAGACCACCGTTATGGCGGCAAGAGATACGCTGGTTGAGAAGACCGGCGCGGGCAACGATTACCTGGGATGGATCGATCTGCCGGTCGATTATGATAAGGAAGAATTCGCCAGAATTAAGAAAGCTGCCGCGAAGATTCAGGGCGATTCCGACGTGCTGCTGGTGGTAGGCATCGGCGGCTCCTACCTGGGAGCGAGAGCGGCCATCGAATTCTTGTCTCACAGCTTTTATAATGTGCTGCCGAAGGGCGTCCGAAAGACCCCGGAGATTTACTTTGTTGGAAACAGCATCAGCAGCAAATATATCCGCGATTTGCAGCAGGTGCTGGAGGGAAAGGATTTCTCGATCAATATTATTTCAAAGTCCGGCACTACAACCGAGCCGGCGATCGCCTTCCGCGTATTTAAGGAAATGCTGGTAAACAAGTATGGCAAAGACGAGGCCAGCAAGCGTATCTACGCAACGACCGACAAGGCGCGGGGCGCGCTCAAAAACCTGGCAGACCAGGAAGGTTATGAAGAATTCGTCGTACCGGACGATGTGGGCGGACGTTACTCCGTGCTCACCGCTGTAGGCCTTCTTCCCATCGCAGTCAGCGGGGCTGACATCGACAAGCTGATGGAAGGCGCGGCATCCGGAAGAAAGAAAGCGTTGGAGCTGCCCTATGAGGCCAACGCGGCGCTGCAGTATGCGGCTGTACGCAATATTCTGCTGCGCAAGGGCAAACAGGTGGAGATCACCGCAAACTACGAGCCCAGCCTGCATTATGTATCCGAGTGGTGGAAACAGCTGTTCGGAGAGAGTGAAGGAAAGGACCGCAGAGGCATTTTCCCGGCATCCGTTGACCTGACCACTGATCTGCATTCCATGGGGCAGTTCATTCAGGACGGAGCGCGTATCATGTTCGAGACCGTGATCAACGTGGAGGAATCCCCTGCTGAGATCCTGCTTCAAAAAGAAGAAGTGGATACCGACGGCATGAACTACCTGGCGGGCAAGAGCGTGGACTTCGTAAACAAGAGCGCCATGAACGGCACCATTCTGGCTCACACGGACGGGGATGTCCCCAACCTTCTGGTGACCGTGCCGGAGCAGAATGAATTTTATCTGGGCGAACTGTTCTATTTCTATGAATTCGCCTGCGGCGTGAGCGGCTATATTCTGGGCATCAACCCCTTCAACCAGCCCGGGGTTGAGAGCTACAAGCGGAATATGTTCGCACTTCTCGGCAAACCCGGATATGAGGAGCAGAGAGAGGCGCTGTTAAAGAGACTGTAAGCCAAGAGCTGTATATAGAAAATTTCATAACGCAAAAGCCGCCCCGGATTTTCTCAGGCCACGGGGCGGCTTTTTGTGTCTGTCAAAGCTTATTCTTCAATAATCTGAATCTCCAGAAAATCAAAATCAACGGAATCGATAAAGTTGTCCTGAGTGAACCGGGTCTTGTCGTGCAGCTGGAAATCCCGGACCGTGGCGTCCAGCCACAGCGGTTTTGAGAGATCAAACTCATAACAGATATCATCCAGAGCCTGGAATACCATCTGGGTCCGTGACAGCGAGTAGTCGCCAATGCAGATGACCTTATCCCTGACCAGGCGGTTGTCTTTCATGATTTTTCCCCACATTCTGAACATAAGCGGTCTCCTCTTTCTCAATCTCAATCATCTCATAATCATTCTCATGAGGATTTAAGTATAACATGAACCTTTTGTTTTTTGTACCTAAATATTATTCCAGGGTTTTAAGATTTTAATTGCGCTTATAACAGGAGGTCACAATTCCCCTTGCCCACACCCCACATTTGTAGTAAGCTATAGTTAGATTTTTTACAAAACGTTCGGAACAATACTGGAGGAAAAGGCATGGGACAGGCCATTACAGATTATGGAAAATTTCTGGCGGAGGCCAGGGAGGCGGTAGATAGTCTGAACTGTGACCAGAACACATATGATCAGCTGGCGGCAGAGGAGATAAGACTGGAACGGGAGTTGGAGACGGCGAAAAAGGCTGTGGCGGACAATATCAGCCAGACCACCAGAAAGCGGCGGGATGAGATCAGCTCCGATTATGATCAGGAAATCGGGAAGGGTCAGGAGCGCCTGAAAAAAGCCAGGGCCAAGCGGGAGAAGGAGAAAAGCCGGGGAATGAAGGAGCGCATCGCCGACGAGACCAGCGAGCTGCGGGAGCACAACCGGGAGCTGAAGCTGCAGATGCGGACCATGTTTCAGCAGGCCGGAGTGCCGGGGCTGTGCAACTCCACCTTCTATTACGCGCTGTTTTATCCCAGGGGGCTCAAGGAGATTCTGATCTTTCTGGTCTCCATTTTGGTCTGCTTTCTGGCCATTCCCTGCGGGCTGTATTTCCTGATACCGGCCCGGAAGATCTGGTATCTGGTGGCGATCTACTTTATCGACGTGGTGCTCTTTGGCGGGCTCTATGTGATGGTAGGCAACCGAACCAAGATGCGCCACCACGACGTGTTAAAGAAGGGGCGGGCGATCCGCAATACCCTCAGAAGCAACGGCAAGAAGATCCGGGTGATCACCCACACCATCCAGAAGGACGGCAATGAGGACCTCTACGACCTGAAGAAATACGACGATGAGATTGCGGCGGTGGAGCTGGAGCTGTCGGAGATCACGGAGCGGAAGAAGTCGGCGCTCAACACCTTTGAGACTGTGACGAAAACCATTATCGCCGATGAGATCGCGGGCAATAACCGGGCGCGCATAGACGAGATGGAGGATCGCCACAAGGAGGCGCTGCAGGCGGTGCGGGAGCTGGAGGCAAAGATTAAGGCCCAGCGCATCCACATCACGGATACCTACGGACCGTATCTGGGGCGGGAGTTTTTGCAGCCGGAGAAGCTCTCCGAGCTGGCCCGTCTGATCCAGTCGGGGACGGCGTCCAATATCTCAGAGGCCATTGAGATGTGCAAAAACAGTTAAACAGGAAGCGCCTGAGGGCGGGTGAACGGACGTGCAGAGATGCAGGTCCGTTTTTTACAGGGAAATGAGTCATCCGCTGGATTTCAATGAACCGCAGCTCCCGCCCCTCAATGTCATAAAGAATTAAGGTAATAGTAAAAATTACCAGCCTCATATCTGATAATATGGAACTATGGAACATAAAGTGTGAATGCGGAAAGGCGGGAAGCGTATGAGAAGAACCAAAAGATTCCAGATAAAAGCTGCCGCGGCTGTGATCGCGGCAGCCCTGCTGGCCGGAGGCTGCGCAGGAGCGGAGAGCGGAGCAGAAAGCCCCACGAAGGTGGAGGAGACGACCACCGCGGCTAAGGCGGAGCCCGCTGCCCCGGAGAGTCCGGAGGGCGTACCAGAGCAGCAGGGGCAGAACGGAAGCGAGAGAGCCGGCGAGCCGGTGAACGGCTACCAACTGATTTCAGACTACGGCGTCACCGCCCCCGGCGACTTGCAGGCGTATGAACTGCCGGATGGGCTGCGGCCGGCAGTCGAGGAGAACCAGGTGCGGGCTGAACTGCTGACCGCAGTTTACATAAATGGAGAGTTCCGTTTCCGTCTCAGGATCGAGGACCGTTCCGTGACGATGCTGACGCCAGAGGAGGTGAAGGCGGTGCAGGAGGAGGCTGAGAGCGCAGCCGCCCAGGACGGGACCGCAGCGCCGGATGACAGCTATGTGGAAATCGACCGGGATAAGGGGCTCTACGGCCGCAGCGCTTACGAGGAGCGCCTGCGGGCGGAGGAACCGGGGGGCGGCGGTACGCTTTCCGTGCGCCTGACCGGAGATGGCGTGGCGGAGGGCGGTTACACGCCCAACCGGTCCAGTTCCACCCGGCAGTATGTGGAATCCGGGGAGGGAGGTTACCTGCTGACGGTGGGGGAATACGCCATGCAGGGAAAGCCTCTGCGGGCGGAACAGCCGGAGGGAACCTACGAGCTTTTGGTACCCGGATTCCAGGAAGCCATCCGTTTTACTCTGGAGCCGGCTCCGGTGTATGAGTCTCTTCTGGAGATCCCCGGGATGCAGGAGGCGGGGGATTACCTGATCTGGACCGCCGGGAGCAGGAGGGGGGAGCAGGTGGAGGTGCAGTATTTCCTCCTTCCCGGCCAGTGGGAGGAGGACTACCGCTATAGTTTTCTGGACAGCAAGCTGGATTATACCAGAGATGGGATCACGGAGAGTTGCGGCCATTCCATCCTGTCCGCCCAGACCAGGCTGAATGAACCGCTATCCGGCATCCCTCCATACCGGATGACCGTGCAGCAGACCTTTGCCGGGCCAAAAGCGCAGGAGGGCGGAAACTACACGCTGTCCCTGCGGGATCTTCTGCTCACATCCCCGGAGCGCTCCGACGAGATTACCCTTACCATACCGCAGGATGTGGAACAGCTGGACCAGGACATAGAGTTTGAGGACAGCACGATCCGGCTTTTGAAGATTGAGCGCGGGGATGAGCCGGAGTTGTATACCATCGACGACGGCGTGGACGTGATGCGGCCGGTGGTGTACATCGAGGTGCAGGTCACGGACCGCGATCCGGACCGGCATCTGATCAATCTTCAGGGACGCAAGCAGGCGTCGGAACCGTACATTGCGGAGGTCCGGCCCAATGTGGAGCGGACGGAGAAATCCTACCGCTCCTCCCGGGTGATGGGACTGACGGTTTTTTATGACGAGGGGGACACGGAAGTGAGATTCAGCCTGGAAAATCCGCAGTACGTCGAGGATTTGGAGCTGGAGCTTCCGGTTCTGATGGAGGAATGACGTATGAGTGAGTGGACTCGTGAATTTCCGTGCAGCCGGATGGACCTTCCACGGGTGGAGCGGTGGTTCGCCCGGCAGGCCGGAGAGGGGAAAATGATCAGCCGTCTGAATATGGGGCTGGGAAATGGTGTGTTCGAGGACATTTTAGGCCAGGAATGCCACTTCTGCATCCGGCCCTATAAAGCAAAGCTGGACAAAACAGTTCTCAGCTCTGCGGGATTCTCGCAGTTCCGGCAGCGTTTCGAGGACCTGGGTTGGAAATTTCAGTGCGGGCTTATGAACCTAGCGGTTTTTTACAGCGGGGACGGGGAGCGGCCCGCAGAACCGCCGGAGGACCGGCAGGAGACGCAAAAACGCCTGTTACAGATCACCGCGGGTGCGGAACTCGGGTATGTTCTTATGGACCTGTTTTGGAGCGCCTTCAGCGTGCTGCTGCTCAGCTATGTGCTGTGGGACAGCCGTTACCGGTACTGTATGGAACGGGGAGCCGCCCCGGAGCTGTTTGCGGCAGTGTACGGCATTGCGCTGTTGACCGTATTCCTGTGTATGACGGTTTACCGGGCGCTGCCCCACCTCCAGATGCGCCGGACGCTGCGCCGCGGGATACAAAGCCCCAAGCGCCTTGTATTCTGGGACCGGTGGGCTTCCATCGCGCTGTGCAGTGCGGCGCTGGCTCAGATGCAGATGCTGGTCGCCTGGTTCTCAGGATGGTGGGGATCCCTTCTGCTCTGCGGCCTGACGATGGCCATGGCCCCGGTGAACCTGATCCTGCGCTATGTCTGGAACAGAAAAGCCAGGCCCCACAGCTGGGAGAAGCCTCTCCTCTGCTGCGGCCTGGCGGAACTGGCAGTGCTGGGGCTCGCCCTTATATGGTGATCAGGTTGTAGGGAATCTGGTTGGCGGTCAGAAGCTGCGCCTCCCGCTGGTGGCAGGTGAAAATGACAATCTGGCTGTCATAGGCGCTCACCAGCCATTTTAGAGCTGTTTTCAGCCGCTCGTCGTCGTAGAGCACAAAGCTGTCGTCAAAGATCAGCGGCATGGTATCGCGGCCGTTCTGCACCAGCTTGGCCGCGGCCAGGCGGACGGCCAGATAGATCTGGTCCATGGTGCCGCTGCTGACCTGTTCGATGGGAACCAGACGCGTGGGCGTGTTCATAAAGATGTTCAGGTTCTCATCGATGCTCATACTGCTGTAGATATTGCCGGTGATGCCTCCGATCAATTCGGAGGCTGTTTTATTTAAGTAGAGGCCGAAAGAGTCGCGGATGGAGGTAGATAGCGTGGTCATGGTATCCATGGCCAGGTCGATGGCGTCCAGCTCTTCCTGCACGCGCTCATTCTCTGCCAGGGTCCGCTTCAGGGCTTCCGCCTGGTTTTTGCAGGAGGCCAGGTGTTCCAGCTTCTTCTCCAGCTCCCACTGAACGCGCTGCTGCTGTTCGATCTCCTCGCTGCAGGATTCCTCCTGTTGCTGAAGCCGGGCGATCTCCTCGGTCAGGTGCCGCAGGGTTTCCTCCGACTGGTCGATGGCGCCGCAGAGGCGCAGAAATTCGCCCATGCGCAGCTCAAAGGCGGACATGGCCTCCTGGGACACGGAGGAATCGCCCAGATGCCTGGCAAATATCTCCTGAAGCAGCCGGGTGCTGGCGTCCAGCTCCTTTCGGTAGCGCCTGCCGCGGTTCAGCTGCAGGATGGATAGCACCAGGAACACGACGCCCAGGCTTCCCAGACCGCCCATGGCGATGGGCAGGGAGACGGGCAGGCGGGGGATCAGCTCCGGCACCTGGGTGAGAAGCCCGGCGCCCGCCAGGCAGACTACGGCCAGAAGCAGGGACAGCACAGCCCGGACTTTCAGGGACTTACGGCTGCAGGCTGCGGCCGCGTTCTGATAGTCCGCGTAGAGCTTGCGGGTGCTCTCCATATATCCGGTGATGGAATCCCGGTCCGAAAACTGGCTTCCGGTCAGCACCTGGCGGCCTCTTGCCGCCTTTTGCAGCAGATTTTCCTTCTCCTGCTGCTTCTCCTCCAGCTGCTGTTTGAGCTTGGTCTTGCGGCTGCGGTAATTCATCAGCTGGTTGGCGTAGGCCGGGGAGGAGATCTCCTGCTCCAGCTTGCGGATTTCGCCCAGCAGCGTGGTGTAGCTCAAGGCCGCCTGGGGAATCAGCTGGGCTTCCAGCTCCCGGCGCTGATTTTTCAAATAGGCGCTGGCCTTGGTGATGTTGAGCGCGATGCTGCCGGAGGTGTTTAAGTTGGCGATGTAGTTGCGCAGCTCCGCCACCATGCCGCCGTCCGTGGCGCATTTGAGCTGGCCGATGCTGATGGTGTTGTTGTAGGCGGTCTCCGTCAGCCCGCAGCGCAGCTGGTCCAGCAGGGCCTTGGTCGGCTCCATCTCCCGGCCCAGGGTCTCGTTGACGATGGTGAGATCCTTGCTCTTTTTCTGGAACCGCCGTTCGATGCGGTAGATTTCCCCTCCGCTCTCGATTCTCAGCCAGCCCTCGTAGGTGCCGCTTCCGGCCCAGGGTTCGTATTTGTTGTAGAGATCGTTTTTCGAGGCCCGTCCCCGCTGCTTCTCGATTCCGAAGAGCATCCCCCGGATAAACGTGTGCAGGGTGGATTTCCCGGCCTCGTTCTTTCCATAAACCACATTCAGCCTGTCCTCGAAGGAGACGTCCTGGTCCTGAAATTTGCCGAAGCCGCTGATGTGTAGATTCAGTAATTTCATTCCCGTCAGCTCCTTTCGTCGGTGGTGTGCAAAAGCGCGTTTACCCCGTAATGCAGGGCTTTTTTCTCCACCGGACTCATGTTGTCCTTCTGGAGGGCCTGGATGAAGAAGCCGATCATGTCGCTGGGATGCTCCGCGAACAGGGCGGAGAAGTCGTACTGCGGCTCCGAGTCGTCCAGAATCTCGCAGATCCGGTAGTGGGAGGCCAGCTGCTCTAAGTCGAAGTCGATCTCCGGGTCCCGCATGCCCTTTAAGCGGAACCGATAGATGTTGTGTTCACCGCGGCCCTTGATCTCCTGGGCGATGCGGGAGGCCAGCTCCATGTTGGTGGTTTCCTTGGTCACGTTCACGGCCAGCGGTATGTACTGAATCTGGGCCATGGGAACGAAGGTCAGGTTCGTGACTTTTTTGGTCACCGGGTGGATTTCCCCGGTGTAAAAGCCGTGGGGGCCGGTCTCCGTCATGTCCAGGGGTTCGGGGGAACCGCAGTAGGCCATTTTCTTTTCCGCCAGCACCCGGGGCTTGTGGATGTGCCCCAGGGCGATGTAGGAGAAGGGAGACAGCTCCAGGCTGTTGAAGTTAATGGGAAGGTGGGCGGCGTCGCCGCCATGAGCCATCAGGATCTGGATTCGGCTGTTTAAGGGCACCTGAATGTCCTCCAGCCGCGCCTCCTTGATCTCGGTGGTGTGGTAGCTGAAGCCGTATACTTCGGTGTTGATGTCCTCAAAATAGACGGAGGTCAGAGTTTCATCCATAAGCCAGGTGACGTTGGGGCTCCAGGTAAAGCTTAAGAGCGCGGAGTTTCCACGGATCTTGTCGTGGTTGCCGGCAATCAGGATCACCTTTACACCCGGAATGGTAGAGAACAGGTAGTTGACCTCTTTTAAGTCCTTCATCAAAGGCTGGCGGTGGAACAGGTCTCCGGAGATGAACATGCAGTCCACATCCAGTTCTTTTGCTTTTTCTACGATTTTTCGGAAGGTGTCTTTTATGGCCTGGGCGCGCTCTTTTCCCCAGGGCTTATCTGCGTCCGGGCACATGCCCCAGTGGATATCCCCTGTGTGGATGAATTTCATGGTGAATTGTGTCCTCCTAAATGTTTACAGCTCACAGTTGTTAACCGTTCTCGGGAACGGAATCACGTCGCGGATGTTGGTCATACCGGTCAGGTACATCACGCAGCGCTCAAAGCCCAGACCGAAGCCGGCGTGGCGGTTGGAACCGTATTTTCTCAGATCCAGGTAGAAGTCGTAGTCCTCCTTCTTTAAGCCCAGCTCGTCCATTCTGGCCACCAGAGTGTCGTAGTCGTCCTCTCTCTGGCTGCCGCCGATGATCTCGCCGATGCCGGGTACCAGGCAGTCCACGGCCGCAACGGTCTTGTTGTCGGGGTTCATCTTCATATAGAAGGCTTTGATCTCCTTGGGATAATCGGTGACGAACACGGGTTTTTTGAATACCTGCTCGGTCAGGTAGCGCTCATGCTCGGTCTGAAGGTCGCAGCCCCAGGATACCTTGTAGTCGAACTGGTCGTTGTGCTCCTCTAAAATCTTCACGGCGTCGGTGTAGGTAATGTGGCCGAACTCGGATTCCAGCACATTTTTCAGGCGGTCCAAGAGACCCTTGTCCACGAACTGGTTGAAGAAGTTCATCTCAGCGGGCGCGTTCTCCAGCACGTAACGGATCACGTACTTTAACAGCCCCTCGGCCAGACACATGTTGTCGTCGAGGTCCGCGAAGGCCATCTCCGGCTCGATCATCCAGAATTCGGCCGCATGGCGCGGGGTGTTGGAGTTCTCGGCGCGGAAGGTGGGGCCGAAGGTGTAAACGTTGCGGAAGGCCATGGCGTAGGTCTCCACGTTCAGCTGTCCGCTCACCGTCAGGTTGGTGGGCTTGCCGAAGAAGTCCTGGCTGAAGTCCACCTTGCCGTCCTCAGTCTTTGGAATATCGTTTAAGTCCATGGTGGTCACCTGGAACATCTCACCTGCGCCCTCGCAGTCGCTGCCTGTGATCAGCGGGGTGTGCACGTAAACAAAGCCGCGGTCCTGGAAATACTGGTGGATTGCGTAGGCGATCAGGGAGCGCACGCGGAACACGGCCTGGAAGGTGTTGGTTCTGGGACGCAGATGGGAGATGGTGCGCAGGTACTCAAAGGAGTGGCGCTTTTTCTGAAGGGGATAATCCGGAGCGGAGGTGCCCTCCACCACCACACCGGTGGCCTGGATCTCAAAGGGCTGTTTGGCCTGGGGCGTGGCGACCAGGGTACCGGTGACGATTACGGCGGTGCCCACGTTCAGCTTGTTGATCTCGGCGAAGTTTGTCAGGTTGTCGTGGTAAACAACCTGCAGGGGCTCAAAGTAGGAGCCGTCGCTGACAACAATAAAACCAAAAGCCTTGGAGTCGCGCAGGCTGCGAATCCAACCGCCGATGGTTATCTCTTTGTCGAGATATGCCTCAGGGGTCTTATACAATTCTTTTACAGTAACCAGATTCATAGCAAAAATTCTCCTTTTCGTGCATAATACATACTATTTAACTCATAAACATATATAACGTGATTATATGATATTTCCCATAATGTTTCAAGGTTAATCTGTTTTTGCGGCATTTCCCGACTTTTGAAAGGACATGCTTTCTCAGGATTTCCGGCGGGAACAGGGGAGGGGAACATATAGTGGTAAATATTGGAAGCCAACACAAGATATGGCGAGTCTTTATAAAATATGGCAGATACGGTAATAAATGTCGGAAAAATGACTAAAAAAAGAGAAAAAAATTTAAATATTTGTGTACTATTTATGAAGTTTGTGTTATAATTAGAATTACAAAAATTTTAACAGCAAGAGGTGATAACGTGATTAAGAAAGAAATGATTGCCATGCTTTTAGCTGGCGGACAGGGAAGTCGTCTTGGCGTGTTGACACAGAAGGTCGCTAAGCCGGCGGTATCTTTTGGGGGGAAGTACCGGATTATCGATTTCCCGCTCAGTAACTGCATCAATTCCGGCGTGGACACCGTCGGCGTATTGACGCAGTATCAGCCATTACGTTTGAACACCCATATCGGGATTGGTATCCCGTGGGATTTGGACCGCAATGTGGGCGGCGTAACAGTCCTGCCTCCCTACGAGCGCAGTAAGGGGAGCGACTGGTATACCGGCACCGCGAACGCGATTTACCAGAATCTGGAGTATATGGAGAATTATAATCCGGATTACGTTCTGATTTTGTCCGGTGACCATATCTACAAGATGGATTATGAAGTTATGTTGGATTATCACAAGGCCAACAACGCTGACATCACCATTGCTGCTATGCCGGTTCCGATTGAGGAGGCCAGCCGTTTCGGCATCCTGATTACGGACGAGTCCAACCGCATTACGGAATTCGAGGAGAAGCCGCCGGTTCCCAGAAGCAACCTGGCTTCCATGGGTATCTACATCTTCAGCTGGAAGGTTCTCAAGGAGTCCCTGATCAAGATGAAGGACGAGCCCGGGTGCGACTTCGGTAAACATATCATCCCCTACTGCCATGCCAGAGGCGACCGCATTTTCGCCTACGAGTACAACGGCTACTGGAAGGATGTCGGGACCCTTGGCTCTTACTGGGAAGCCAATATGGAGCTGATCGACATTATTCCCGAGTTCAACCTGTACGAGGAATACTGGCGTATCTACACCAAGAGTGATGTGATTCCGCCTCAGTACGTGGACAGCAATGCGAAGATTGAGCGCAGCATTATCGGCGAGGGCACGGAGATCCACGGGGACGTGATCAACTCCGTCATCGGCGCGGGAGTTACCATCGGCAAAGGGGCCGTGGTGCGCGACTCCATTGTCATGCAGGGAACCGTGATCGGCGCGGGTTCTGAGATTAACAAGGCCATCATCGCGGAGAACGTACATATCGGTTCCGGCGTGAAGGCGGGCGTGGGCGATTACGCGCCCAGCACATACGATCAGAAGGTTTATCAGTTCGACCTGGTGACCATCGGCGAGAATTCCGTAATTCCGGACGGCGTGCAGGTCGGCAAGAATACAGCGATAGCAGGCGAGACAACCGTAGGCGATTATCCTGACGGATTACTGGCAAGCGGAAATTACATTATAAAGGCAGGTGGCGCGAGATGAGAGCAATCGGTATCGTTTTAGCAGGTGGTAACAGCAAGAGGATGAGGGAACTCTCAAACAAGAGAGCAGTCGCTGCCATGCCGGTTGCAGGAAGCTACCGCAGCATCGACTTCGCCCTGAGCAACATGACGAACAGCCATATTCAGAACGTAGCCGTGTTCACACAGTACAATTCCAGATCCTTGAATCTTCATCTGAGTTCCTCCAAGTGGTGGGACTTCGGACGGAAACAGGGCGGACTTTACGTGTTCACCCCGTCCATCACCCCGGAGAACGGAGACTGGTACCGTGGAACCGCGGATGCATTATACCAGAACCTTACATTTTTGAAGAACAGCCATGAGCCTTATGTGGTGATCGCGGCGGGCGACGGCGTTTACAAGCTGGATTACAACAAGGTGCTGGAGTATCACATCGAGAAGAAGGCTGACATCACCGTGGTCTGCAAGGACATGGAGCCCGGCACGGACGTGACCCGTTTCGGCTGCGTGAAGCTCAACGACGACGGACGGATCACCGACTTCGAGGAGAAGCCCATGGCCTCCGACGCCACCACCATTTCCTGCGGTATCTACGTGATCCGCAGACGCCAGCTGATCGAACTTTTGGAGCGCTGCGCGGCTGAGGACCGCTATGATCTGGTCAACGACATTTTAGTGCGTTACAAGAATTTAAAGCGCATTTACGCTTACAAGCTGAACGGCTACTGGAGCAATATTGCTTCCGTGGATTCCTACTACAAGACCAACATGGATTTCCTGAAGCCTGAGGTCAGGGAATACTTCTTCAAGCAGTATCCCGACATATACACCAAAATCGACGACCTGCCCCCTGCGAAGTACAATCCGGGCGCAGTTGTCCGCAACAGCCTGATTTCCAGCGGCTGTATCTTAAACGGCACGGTGGAGAACTCCATCCTGTTTAAGAAGGCATACGTGGGCAACAACTGTATTATCAAGAATTCCATCATTCTGAACGATGTTTATATCGGCGATAATACGGTGATTGAAAACTGTATCGTGGAGAGCCGCGATACCATCCGGGCCAATACGACGCATATCGGAACACCCGAAAATATCAAAATCGTTGTGGAGAAGAACGAGAGATATACGTTATAAAGCCGCACTGGTCCGCGTAGGCATGCCCCGGCCGGACTGGCCGGGGAAAGCGGCGACGAAGGAAAAGACGGAAGGGGTATAAAAACATGCAGGTTACAGACGTAAGAGTGAGACGCGTTGAAAAGGATGGGAAGATGAAAGCCATCGTTTCCATCACGCTTGACAACGAGTTTGTCATTCACGACATCAAGGTGATTGAGGGGGAAAAGGGTTTATTTATCGCTATGCCCAGCCGCAAGGCGGCGGACGGCGAGTACCGCGATATCGCGCATCCCATCAATTCCGGCACCCGGGACATGATTCAGAGTATTATTCTGAATAAATATGAGACCACGCTGCTGGAGAATGAGATGGCGGCGGAAGCGCTGGCATGAGGGCATAAAAATACATAACAGAAAAAACGGGAGCAGGCAGACGGCCGGAAGGGCCGCAGCGCTGCTCCTTTTTTGCGTGGAAAACGCCGCGGCGGCGGGAAATTAATTATAAATTGATTGCAACGTTTGGCGGAATCAAGTAAAATATAACCGGGATATGGAATTTGCCGGGGAACGCATGATGGGGCGGCAGCGGAGGTGAAGGGTGAGCGATTGGGCGTATATTGATACGGAGAATCTTTTGGGGATTGTGAGGCGGGCCTGCAATTATGTGGATCCACGGCTGATGGACCACGGGTACCGGGTGGCCGGAATCGTGTGGAAAATACTGATGGCGAAAGGCGGATACGGGCCGCGGGAGATCCGCGACATCTGTTTTCTGGCGCTGCTGCACGATGTGGGGGCGTACAAAACGGATGAGATATCCAGATTGGTCCAGTTTGAGATGGAGAACGCGGAGAACCACGCCATCTACGGCTATCTGTTTATCCGGTATTTTTCTCCGTTTGCGGATATGGCGCCCTGTATTCTCCACCATCACACGCCCTGGCGCACGCTGGAACAGGTGGAGGGGATGAGCGCACGTCAGAAGGAAATCGCCCAGATCATTTTTCTGGCGGACCGGATCGACATAGGTGCGTTTTATGAGAGATGCGGCTGGGACGGATGTGTGGAGCGGATTCAAAGCCTGAAGGGCTATCTGTTTCAACCGGAGCTGGCGGATCTGGTGCTGGATCCGGGATTTTCGGTGACAAGAGAGGAGCTTTCGTGGGATTATGAGGGCGGCTGGAAGCAGGTGATGAACCGGCCCTACAGCGCGCAGGAGATCAACGACTGCATGATGATGCTGGTGTACACCATCGACTTCCGCAGCCGCCACACGGTGACCCACACCATCACCACCACCTGCGTCAGCTGGGAAATCGCGTGTCTGATGGGGCTGGACGAGACCTACCGCCACCAGATCGCCTGCGGCGCAATTCTCCACGACGCGGGGAAGATCGGGGTGCCGGTGGAGATACTGGAGTATCCGGGCAGGCTGAGTCCCCAGGCCATGACCGTGATGCGCACCCACGTGGACATGACGGAGGCCATTTTTGGCGGCGAGGTGGACGAGACCGTGGCCAGAATCGCGCTGCGCCACCACGAGAAGCTGGACGGATCGGGTTATCCCAGAGGCCTTGGGGCGGCGGACCTCACCGTGGGCGAGCGCCTGGTGGCGGTGGCGGACATCGTCAGCGCGCTCAGTGGAACCAGAAGCTACAAGGAGGCCTACTCCAAGGACCGGGTGATCCGCATCCTGGAGGACATGAAGGGCCGGGGATTGATCGACGGGGAGATCGTGGACGTGTTTGTGGAGCACTACGACCTGGTGATGGGACGGACCCGGCAGGAGTGCCTGCCGCTGATCGAGAAGTACCGGAAGATTCAGGAGGAGTTCCGGGAGATGTCCGGGAAGCGGATCAGGGATTGGGTGTTGCCGCGCGAATAATAATATGTAAATATATGTAAAAACGCTGCCTGGGAAGGCAGCGTTTTTTGGGATACAATGGATTGCGGGACGCTGGTTTACATAAGCTCTCCCACCTCCTCCGGCCGGCAGAACCGGAAGGCGGTATAGTCCAGCTCCGGGTGGTTGCGCATGCACTCCCTGGTGAGGTCGATCAGTTTGCGGGCCGGGAAGGACAGGGGCTTGCCGCGTTTCCAGGAGGCGATCAGGGTTCGCTCAAAGGGGGGCACGTCCAGGGTGCCTAACAGGGGAACCGTGGGAAAGGCGTGGAAATTGCTCAGGTTCATGGTGGTCAGGGAGAAGCCCAGCCCCTCGGAGGCCAGGGAGGCGGCGGTGTCCGGGTTGACCGTTTCCAGGAGGATGCGGGGCATCATGCCGTGTTTTTCGAATATCTGGCGGGACGCCCGGTACAGGCCCTGGGTTTTCAGAGGCGAGATAAAAGGCGTGTGGCGCAGCTGCTCGGGCCGGAGGTGGTAGACCGTGTCCCGCATGGCGGGCGGGATGACGTCGCCGAAAATTTCGTGGGCCGGGGGCAGTACGAACAGCAGGGATTCCGAGGCAAGGGCCTCGTAGTCGATGCCCGGGGTCAGGATCGGGAGGGTGGAGACGATGATCAGGTCGATCTTTCCTTCAATCAGCGCCTCCTCCAGGCCCTGGCTGGTTGACTCGAAAATCTGGATGTCCACGTCCGGGTAAGCCTCCGCGTACAGGGGAAGGATCTGCCCCAGCCATTTCTGCCCGCGGCTCTCGGGGATTCCGACCGCCAGGTGCTCCTTCCGGTTGCCGGCGATCTCCGCCATCTCCAGGTCCAGCTGGGTCTTCATTGCCATGATGTTGCGGACGCCTCTCAGATAGTGCTCGCCGGCGTAGGTGAGGGCGATGGGGGTCTTGGAGCGGTCAAAGAGCCGCACGCCAAGGGACTCTTCCAGCTTGTTGATGCTCTTTGTCAGGGCGGGCTGGGATATGAAACATTTCTCTGCGGCCCTGGAGAAGCTCTTGCATTCGTCCAGGGCGATCAGGTATTCAAACCGAACAAAATCCATGTGAAATTCCTCCATTTTACAATTCTGCGGAAGGGAACGGTGTCTATGAAATTAAGTTATAGAATTCCGGTTCTAAAAGATATTAGACTCTTTTGTCTAAATTAACTATAATGAATGATATCAATATAGCATAGTGAGAAAAAATACACAATACACTTCTTCCGGCGGAAAGGAGGAAACCGGATGTACAGAGAGCTTCTTCAAAGCGGGATTCAGGTGAAGATAATCGGAGACAGTATTGCGGCCGGCTGCGGAAGCTCCGACGACGACCGCTCGGGGCCGGTGATCCTCACCGTGGGGGGAAGGGACCACAAGGAACAACTGGGCAAAAAATGCTGGGCTTCTCTGTTCGGCGCCTATGTCAGGGGGCTTTACCCGGCCAGCCGGGTGGTGAACCGCTCCTGCTGCGGGCTGGACTCCACCCAGTTGCGGGAGAATATCCGGCAGTTTACGGAGGAGAAGGACCGCCTGGTGCTCCTGATGATCGGCTCCAACGACCGCAGGCTGGAGGACGGTCCGAAACGTTTGAAAGAGAATGTGAAATATCTGCTGGACTACTTTAACCGAAAGAATAAATCGGTGCTTCTCATGTCCTATCCGCCAACGGCAGAGGCGCATGAGAGCCGGTCCGATCTGTTTTTTCAGATGGCGGAGGTGGACCGGATTCTGGGGGAGGCGGCCGCGAGCAGGTATGTTCCATTTTTAAGCCACTACAAGCTGCTGCTCTCGTATTACAGGGAGCAGGGGATCACGGTGGAGGAAATGATGATGGCGGGAAATGGAATCCGGGACGGGCTTTATCCGCCGGACCTGGTTCACCATCTGATTTTCGAACAGATTGTGCGTATGGTGGAAAATTGACAAAGCAAAGAGAGAGGAGGGGTGTGGCGCGCTTTGGCGTGCCACGAAGAGCGATGATGAAAAGACGAGTAAACCGATTACTGGCAGGAGCTACCGCGATTGTAATGATGGCGCTGACGGCATGTTCAGGAGGAGGGCAGACGCCCGCGTCCCAGGCCGCGGCAGGGAGCACCCAGGCGGCAGCGGCGGACAGCCAGGCGGAAGCCCCGGCAGATCAGAAGGAAGAGCCTGCCGCCGGAGAACCGAAGTACGGGGGCCAGCTGCGCGTGACGCTGAACAACGATCCGGCTTCCATGGACCCGCTTCTGGAGGATTCAGAGCCCGGACAGATTCCGGCGGCCCATATTTTTGAGACGGCGCTGTGCAACAACATTGCCGGGGAGATCTGTCCCCAGGTCTGCACCTTTGAGGAGAAGGACAATCAGGTGATCCTGAAGGTCCGCGAGGGCGTGACCTTCCACGACGGCAGCCCCTGCGAGATCGCGGACGTTGAGGCCTCCGCAAACCGCTGGCTGAACAATGTGAAGATGGCCAGAACCTATGTGGGCGACTTGATGGAGAGCATGAAGGTGGAGGGCGACTCCCTGGTATTTACCTTTAAGGATCCCGCGCCCCTTGCCACGACCATGATGTCCGGTTGGGACAGAGGATTGTACGTGATGCCCAAGGAGCTGTGCGAGAAATACCCGGACAGCAAAATTGCGGACGCGGATCTGATCGGAACCGGCCCTTACAAATTTGTGGAGCATCTGGCGGACCGCTATATCAAGATGGAGAAGTATCAGGATTACAAGCCTCTGGAATCCGATGAGACCGGAATGGCGGAGACCCGTCACGGCTATGTGGACACCCTGTATTTCTACTCGGCTCCGGACATCAACGCCCGCATTTCCGGCGTGCAGACCGACGAGTACGACATTGCCTTCGGCGTGCCGGACAATATGAGAGCCACCCTGGAGGCGGACCCCAACCTGGATATCGAGATCAAGGACCTGTCCATCTACTGCGGCCTGGTATTCAACTATGAAAAAGGACAGTGCGCGGACGTCAACCTGAGAAACGCCATTTTAGCCTGCCTGGATATGGATTCCCTGATGCTGGCGGCCCAGGGTTCTGCGGACCTCTACTATCTGAATCCCACTGTGGTCAGCACCAAGAGCAAATGGTTCTGTGAAGAGAGCCTGGGCAAATACAACGCGCCGGATATTGAGAAGGCAAAGGATTATCTCTCCAAGTCTTCCTACGACGGAAGTCCGCTGGTATTTATCACCACAAAGGACAACGCCTACATGTATAAAACCGCTCTGGCCTTAGCGGATATGGTAAAACCGGCCGGCATCACCATCGACATCCAGGTGTACGACAACGCCACCCTGAAGGATTACCGCATGGATCCCGACAAGTTCGACATGTTCAGCTCCGGGCTCAGCGAGAAGGTGGATCCCACGCAGATCGCGTTCTTTGAGGACGGATGGGCCGGCTTCTACAAGTCTGAGAAAAAGGATGAGCTGATGGCGAAGATGAACGCAGAGTCGGACTTCAACAAGCGCTATGAGTATTGGGAAGAGATGTGCAAGGTGCTCTACGAGGATCTGCCGATCATCACCTTCGGCGAACGCCGCGTGGTGGAAGTGAAGCGGAAAACCGTCCACAATACCTTTGATACGGTTCAGAAATTTTACTGGAATATCTGGGTTGACTGATAACAGAAGGATGTGTTTATATGATCAATTATACTATTCGGCGGCTGTTGTCGGCGATTCCGACTCTGATTATCGTGGCGGTGATGGTATTTTTCCTGATCCGCTGCGTGCCGGGTAATCCGGCGCTGACCATGCTGAGCGACGACGCTACGGTGGAGGAAATTGCGGCCATGGAGGCCAAGATGGGGCTGGATCAGCCGGTGCCGGTCCAGTTCGCGAAATGGGTGGGAAACGCGGTCCGCGGCGACTTCGGCAGTTCGATTTATTACGATGAGCCGGCCATGAGCGTGGTGATGTCGCGGTTGGAATCCACCTGGATGCTGGTAATCATGGCAATGTTCTTCAGTATCCTGATCGGCGTGCCGCTTGGAATCACCGCGGCGGTTCACCGTAACGGGCCGCTGGATAAATTGTGTATGGTGCTGTCCATGATCGGAATCTCCATGCCCGGCTTCTGGCTGGCTTTAAACCTGGTGATTCTGTTCGCCATCAAGGTGCCTATTTTCCCGGCAGTGGGCTACGCCTACATATCCGAGGGCGGGCTGGTGAAGTCCATGCGCTATCTGCTGCTTCCCGCCATCGCTCTGGGGCTGCAGCGCTCGGCCAGCCTGGCCCGCGTCACCCGATCCAGCATGCTGGACGTGTTAAACAGCGACTATATCCGCACCGCAAGGTCCAAGGGCCTGCGGGAGCGGGCCGTCGTGTACGTGCACGCGCTAAAAAACGCAATGAACCAGATTATCACACAGCTGGGCATTTCCATCGCCCATCTGTTGGGCGGAGCCATCGTGATGGAGAATGTGTTCAATATACCGGGGCTGGGCCGTCTGGCCTTTGATTCCATCGTGCGCCGGGATTACCCGGTGATCCAGGCCCATATCCTGTATGTGGCGTTCATCTACGTGATTGTTAACCTGATTGTTGACCTGCTGTATAAATTCTTCGATCCCAGGATCGAGTACAAATAGGGGGTGAGGACGACATGGCAAAGCAGAGAAACTGGAGAAAATTCTTCGGCAGATATAACATGGTGCTGATTGGCGGAATCATGTTTCTGATCATGGTGACTGTGGCGTTTTTGGCCACGTCCATCGCTCCCTACGATCCTCAGCATATGAATATGATGGAGAGCTTAAGGCCGCCAAGCGCCGCCCACCTGTGCGGCACCGACGAGTTCGGCCGGGACGTGTTTTCCAGGATTATCTATGGCGCGCGGATCTCCCTGACTATTTCTCTCTCCGTGCTGGTGATGGTGGGGATTTTCGGGACCGTGCTTGGGATGCTGGCCGGATTCTATCACTACGCGGATACGTTGATCATGCGCTTTATGGACGGTCTGATGGCGTTTCCCACCGTAATTCTGGCTTTGGTGATCCTGACGGTGCTGGGCTCCGGCATCCCGAACCTGGTGCTGGCCCTGTCCATTACCCAGCTGCCCAGAATGGTCCGCACGGTGCGCACCACGGTGATCTCAGCCAAGCAGCTGGAGCACGTGGAGGCGGCCCGGGCTATGGGGGCCTCGGACGCCCGGATCATGTTCCGCTATATTCTGCCCCTGTGCGTGTCCCCCATCATCGTCCGCCTTACGTTAATCATGGCGCTGACGGTGTTAAATGAAGCCAGCCTGACATTCCTGGGCGTGGGGCTTTCGCCGGATATCCCCAGCTGGGGAACCATCCTGTCCGAGGCCAGACAGCACATTTATACGTCGCCTTACCTGATCTTTCTGCCGGGCCTTGCGATCCTGTGGTCGGTCATGTCCCTAAACCTGCTGGGCGACGGCCTGCGGGATGTGCTGGATCCCAAATTATCGAAGAAATAGAGGAGGTTAAACCGTGAGCAAACGTGTATTGGATATCAATGATCTGAACGTCGGTTTTTCCTCCTACGGAGAGACCACAAAGATCGTGACGGATGTGAGCTTTCACATCGACGAGGGCGAGACCGTGGGTATCGTCGGGGAGTCCGGCTGCGGAAAGAGCATGACGGCGCTGTCCATTATGCGCCTGATCAAATGCCCGCCGGGTTACATAAAAGGTGAAATCCGCCTGAACGGAAAGAACCTGCTGGAGCTGTCCGAGCGCCAGATGTGCGATGTCCGCGGAAAAGACGTATCCATGATTTTCCAGGAACCCATGACCAGCCTGAATCCTGTAATCACCGTGGGGAAACAGCTGATGGAGGTGTTCCGCAGCCATGAGAAAATGACCCGCGAGGAGGCGTGGAAGAAATCGGTGGAGGCGCTGGAGCTGGTAAAAATCGCCTCGCCCGAACAGCGGATGAAGGAGTATCCCCATCAGCTCTCCGGCGGTATGCGCCAGAGGGTGATGATTGCCATGGCCCTGTCCTGCCGCCCGCGGCTGCTGATCGCGGATGAACCGACCACGGCGCTGGACGTTACCATACAGGCTCAGATTTTAAAGCTCATGCGGAATCTGAAGGAGACGCTGGACACCTCCGTCATGCTGATCACTCATGATCTGGGCGTGGTGCGGGAGGTCTGTTCCAGGGCGATTATATTCTACTGCGGGCAGGTCATCGAGGAGGGGCCGGTGGAGGAGCTGTTTGAGAACCCCTGCCATCCCTACACCCAGGGGCTGTTGAAGTCGCTGCCCGTGATGGGGAGCCGGGAACGGCTCTACGTGATACCGGGCACCGTGCCCAGTCCGGGGAATCTGCCGGAGGGCTGCGTGTTCAATCCCAGATGCGGTCACGCCACTGAAAAATGCAGAAGCTGCAGGCCGCAGATGACCGATATTTCCGACGGACACCGCGTCCACTGCTGGCTTTACGACAAGGAGGGATGAGGAATGACGGATAAACAAGTGATCATGGACGTCAGGCATCTCACCAAATGGTTCCCCATCAAGCGGGGCCTGGCGTTAAAGACAGTGGGCAATGTGAAGGCTGTGGACGACGTGTCGTTCCAGGTGTACGAAGGGGAGACTCTGGGCCTGGTGGGAGAGTCCGGCTGTGGGAAGACCACGCTGGTGCGCTCCATGCTGCGCCTGATCGAGCCCACCGGGGGCGAGATTTTTTATAAAGGGGAAGATTTTCGAAAGCTGGATAAAAAACAGTTGAAGGGCAAGCGCAAGGACGTTCAGATCGTTTTTCAGGACCCCTTCGGGTCCCTGCACCCCAAGATGCGGATCCGCACGATTCTGGAGGAACCGCTGATCATCAACCACTATGGGGACAAAGAGGCGCGGATGGCCCGGGTGAAGGAGCTTATGCGCCTGGTGGACTTGAAGGAGGAGCAGCTGGACCGCTATCCTCACGAGTTTTCGGGAGGCCAGCGCCAGAGGATCGTGATCGCAAGAGCTCTTGCCACCAATCCGGGATTTGTGGTGTGCGACGAGCCGGTGTCCGCCCTGGACGTGTCCGTGCGGTCGCAGATTCTCAACCTCTTAAAGGATTTGCAGAGGGATTTGAACCTCACCTATCTGTTTATCAGCCATGACCTCTCGGTGATCGAGTATATCTGCGACCGGGTGGTGGTCATGTATCTGGGCAAGGTGGTGGAGCTGGCTTCCAGCGATCAGCTGTTTGCCGCGCCCATGCACCCCTACACCCAGGCCCTGCTCTCCGCGGTGCCCCAGGTGAGGCCGACCGGTAAGGTGGAAAAGATTTCGCTGGAGGGGGATATCCCCAGCCCCGCAAATCCGCCGTCAGGCTGCTATTTCCACGGGAGATGCAGATATTGTACGGAGGAGTGCAGGACGAACGCGCCGGAGCTTAGAGATCAGGGGGACGGCCATCTGGTCGCCTGCCACCGGTACAAAGCGGAATAAGGAGGAAGAAATGGGACGATTTAAAGAAATTATCATAGAGGCCGCGGCGCCCTACGAGCGTGGCGTCCAGTACGGCGAGCAGGCCAGGGAGGAGATCGGTCTCTGCATCGAGCGGTACAAGGAGCACTTCGCGGCCATGGGACGCATGAGCTGGGAGGAGGCGCGGGGCAGAGTGACTCCCATCCGCCAGCTGCTTTTAAAGGATTATCAGGACTGTCTTGCGGAGGTGGAGGGAATCGCCAAAGGGTCGGATACGGATTTTGTGGACCTGATGGTGCTCAACGCGCGCTACGAGTTTCTGCATTTTCCCACCGAGGGGGAGTGCACGGCCTTTGCGCTGCTGCGGGAATCCACCGCGGACGGTTTGGTGTATGTGGGCCAGAACTGGGATAACCGTCCCTTTGTGCTGGAGCACACGCTGATCGTCCGGGAGACTGAGGAAAATGGAACCAGGATCATCGGCACCACCGAGGCGGGCCAGCTGATCCGCAACGGCATGAACTCCCACGGCCTGGGCATGTGCGCCAACAGCCTGAACTCCATATTTGACCGCGCGGGGGTGGGCGTTCCGGCCAATTTCCTGCGCCGAAAGCTGCTCTCGCTGGAGAGCCTGGACCAGATGATCGCCTGGCTGGTGAACGCGCCCAGAACCGTGTCCAACAATTACTGTCTGGCCTCGGCGGAGAACCGGGCCTTTGACGTGGAGGCCGTGCCCACCGCGCCATGGCTGCTTTTGCCGGAGGACAATATTCTGACCCACGCCAATCATCTGGTGGGGGACCGCACGGTGGACGCGTACCAGGGCATGAAGTTCAGGGGCGAGCTGCTCTATAAGCTGCTGGCTAAGAAGAACGGCACAATTACGGTGGATTATGTGAAGGAATGCCTGAAAAACCATGAGAATTACCCGGATTCCCTGTGCGCCCACATGCTGGAGGGCGAGACGGAGATGCGGAAGATGTGGCAGACCAACGCTTCCATTATCTACAACCTGGATCAGCTGGAGATGGATATCTGCTACGGGCCGCCCTGCCAGGGGGAATATGTGACATACACGCTGTAACGGCTGGAGGGACGAGATTGAAGGAGAAGCTGAGAACATATATTGATTCTATCTGCGGGGAGCTGTGCGGACTGGCCGACGACATTTTCGACCATCCGGAGTGCGGCGGGGAGGAGCGGTACGCCGTGGAACGGCTGACAAAGTTCCTGCGGGACCAGGATTTTACGGTTGAGACGGGGATCGCGGGACTTCCCACCGCCTTTCGGGCAATATACCAGGTTGGGACCGGCGGCCCGTCCATCGGCCTTTTGTGCGAGTACGACGCGCTAAAGGGCTTTGGGCACGGCTGCGGCCATCACATGCAGGGACCGGCGGTGCTGGGAGCCGCTGCCGCCCTGCGCCGCTGTCTGGGGGAGGATACCCCGGCAAAGATTGTGGTGTACGGGACTCCGGCGGAGGAGACGTCCATGGGGAAGACCATTATGCTGCGGGAAGGGTATTTCCGTGATATCGATCTCGCGCTGATGACCCATGCCAATCCGGAGACCAACGTGGATGTGAAAAGTCTGGCCCTGCGCAGCTACCGGGTGCGTTTCCACGGGGTATCCGCCCACGCGGCCATCAAGCCGGAGGACGGGCGCAGCGCGCTGGATGCGCTGATGCTGGCCTGTCACGGCCTGGAATGCCTGCGGGAGCACGTGCGGGACGATGTGCGGATGCATTACGCCATCCGCGAGACCAGTCCGCTGTCCAATGTGGTGCCCGATTTTGTGGAGGCCAGCTTTGTAATCCGTTCCTACAGCACGGATTATATCGAAACGCTGGTGCCGCGGCTTAAGAAGGTGCTTCAGGGGGCGGCCATGATGACGGAGACATCCTGTGAGATCATTGAGAAATCCCATCTGGACAGCAAAGTGCCGTCCTATATCCTGAATGACCGGATCATGGAAAATGCCAGGGCGGTGGACGCGCCTCAGCTGGGAGCTCCCCGTGAGAAAACCGGTTCCACGGACTTCGGAAACGTGCTCCACACCTTGCCCGGGGCCTGCGTGCGGATCGCATTCGTGCCGCGCGGGACGTCCAGCCATTCGCAGGAGTACCTGGATGCGGGGAAGAGTGACGCCGCCCATTTGGCGGTGCGGCTGGCTGCGCAGATTCTGGCGCTTACCAGCTGGGATGTGATTGCGGATGAGGAGCTGCTGGAGCGGGTCAGAGTGGAATTTGCGGAAAATCTGGCGACGATGGGGTAGCGCACAAGAAGCGAGGCGGTTTGGGAGATGAAGGTTAGGAAACGGCTGGAGGGGCTGGCCAGAGAGGTGCTGTGGGACTGCGCGGCCGCATTTATGATCGCGGCGGGGTTGTCGGTATTTGCAGCCGGGGCGGATTTCGCACCGGGAGGCGTCAACGGGTTGTCTCTGATCGTCCGCCACCTGTTCGGGCTTCCCATGGGGGCTGTCAGCCTGGTGCTGAACGGGCCGGTGATTCTTGTGACCTACAAACTGCTGGGACGGGATTTTCTGCTCAGGTCCTTAAAAAGTATGGTGATCTGCGCCGTTTTTATGGACTATGTGATTCCCTTTGTGCCGCCCTATCACGGGAACCAGCTTCTGGCGGCGCTGTTTGCGGGGGCGTTTAACGGGGCTGGGCTGGCGGTGATTTACATGCAGAATTCTTCTACCGGGGGAAGCGATTTCCTGATCATGTCCGTGAAGAAGCTGAAGCCCCACCTGTCCATCGGGCAGATCACACAGATCATCGATGGAAGCGTGATCGTGCTGGGAGGATTTGTGTTTCGCAATATCGAGGCGGTTTTGTACGGCATCGTCTGCACCGCCGTGACCACCGCGGTGATCGACCGGATCATGAACGGGGCCTGCTCCGGGAAAACGGTTATGATTATCACGGAGTCCGGCAGGCGGGTTGCGGCGGAGATCGACCGGGCGATGGGGCGGGGAGCCACCATTATGAGGGCCACCGGCGGTTACTCGGGGACACAGAAGGACGCGGTGCTTTGCGTGTGCAGCCACCGCCAGATTCCTCAGGTGCGCCGGGTGGTGCAGGGCCTGGACGGGAACGCCTTTGTGATTGTGGGGGAATTTACCCAGGTGTACGGAGAAGGATTCCAGAAATTGGAAGAGAAATGAACCAAAGCAGGGGAAATGGTTTGCAATAGAAAATGCCGGAGGCAGCAACCTTAGATAAGGGGAGCTGTCTCCGGCATTTTGCCGTCGGATTTATGCGTTGGCCTTGGCCAGGATGCTTCTGGCAACGCTGATTCCGTTGGCGGAAGCCTGCTGCAGGCCCCGGGTCACGGAAGCGCCGTCGCCGATGGCGCGCAGGCCGCGGACGCTGGTCTCGAAGTCGGCGTCCACTACCACCTTGTTGGAGTAGAACTTCACTTCCACGCCGTAGAGCAGGGTCTCGTCGCCGGCGATGCCGGGGGTGACCTTGTCCAGGGCCAGAAGCATTTCCTTGATGTCCGTCATGATGCGGTGGGGGAACACCAGGGAGAGATCGCCGGGCACTGCGTCCTTTAAGGTGGGGATCAGGTTGTTGCGGCACAGGCGCTCTTCTGTGGTGCGGCGTCCTCTCTGGAAGTCGCCGAAGGTCTGTACCATGATCCTGCCGCCGCAGAGCATGTTGGAGAGCTGGGCAATGTGCTTGCCGTACTCAATGGGCTCGTTGAAGGGCTTGGTGAAGTTCTTGCTCACCAGCAGGGCGAAGTTGGTGTTGTTGGTTTTGTACTCTTTGGACTTGTAAGCGTGGCCGTTGACCACGGCCAGTCCGTTCTCATAGTATTCGGTGGCCACCTCGCCGGAGGGGTTGGTGCAGAAGGTGCGCACCTTGTCGTCGAAGGTGGGGGTGTAGTAAACCAGCTTGGCCTCGTAAAGGTTCTCGTTGAGGAACTTCATGACCTCGTCCCGGACCTCCACCCGCACGCCGATGTCCACGGTGCCCACCCGGGTCTCGATGCCGTGGTCGTTGCAGATGTGGGAGAACCAGTCGGAGCCCTCGCGGCCGATGGCGGAAACTACCTCGGGGGCGTAGCAGGTCTCGTTCTTGTCGGTGATCACGCCCTTCACCTGGCCGTCCTCAATGATGATGTCCTTCACCATGGTGTTGAACTCCATCCGGACGCCCTGGGCCAGCAGGTGCTCTTCCAGGCGGGTGTATATCTTGTAGCCCTCCTCCGTGCCGAGATGGCGGATGGGGCATTCAATCAGCTTTAAGTTGGCGGTGATGGCTTTGCGGCGGATCTCCTCGATCTCCTTTTGCTTGTCCACTCCGTAAACGTTGGTGTCCGCTCCGAACTTCAGATAAATATTGTCCGACTCTTTTAAAAGCTCCACGGTCTTGTCGTAGCCCAGAATCTCCGGCAGATTTCCGCCCACATCCGGGGACAGGGAGAGCTTGCCGTCGGAGAAGGCTCCGGCTCCGGCGAATCCGGTGGTGATGGAACAGGGCTTACAGCCCACGCAGACCTTGGTGGTGCGCTTGGGACACACGCGTTTCTCGATGGGACGCCCTTTCTCGATCATCAGAATTTTCATATCCGGTTTCTGGCGGATCAGTTCGTACGCGCAGAAGATTCCGGAAGGGCCTGCGCCAATGATGATTACGTCAAAATTTGAAGATGAATTCATAATAAAAACTCCTTTCAGGTTCAGGGTTCTGCCTGGTTTTTCTTTGGTGAAACATAAAAAAACCAGTATAAGAAATAGAAGCTTGTAGTCAACTATTCCGGTAGCTGGTAGAAACGTTCATCCGATTATGAGTTACGATTCACAGCTCCGCTGGAGGGCGCGGCTCTGTGAACCGCAACACGCTTTGCGATGCACAAAAATGGCGGAAAGCGCCATTTCGCGCTGTTGTCCTCGGGTTTTCTGTGAATTATAACGCTTATGAACTTATACAGGCGTCACAACATTCCTTAGTTTAGCATAGTTTGTGTGGTTTCGCAAGAGTGCGGAGGCCTGGAAATGCCTTATTTTTCGGGGCTTTGGCGGGAATTAAGATGTCTTTAGAAAAACTTGCGGAAATAGTACAAAATTTGTCTCATATGTTAAGCTTTTTTCAAAGATTTCCGGGGCATGAGTGTGGTAAACTAAACATATGATAAACGAGGACAAGCTTGTTAGGAGGCTTTTTGAAAGGAGGGCGGCTTTATGAAGGTACTAAAAATGGTTCGGAGGCTGGCGATGGTGCTGCTGGTAATATGCGCGGGCTTATGCCTGGCGGTGGGCGTGAAGGGCTACCGGATGTATAAGGGCGCCCTGGCGCAGACCAGTCTGGCCGACAAGGTGGATTCCATTCGGGCGAGGGAGGATTACACCACATTTGAGGAGCTGCCGCCGATCTACGTGGAGGCGGTTCTCTCCGTGGAGGACCATCGGTTTTACAGCCACCCGGGGATCGATCCCATCGCCATCGGGCGGGCGGCGTTCAACGATCTGAAAGCCATGGCTTTTGTGGAGGGCGGCAGCACCGTCACCCAGCAGCTGGCCAAGAACCTGTATTTTTCCCAGGAAAAGGAACTGACCCGCAAGGTTGCGGAGGTGTTTATGGCCTTTGACCTGGAGAAAAATTACAGCAAAGAGGAGATTCTGGAGCTCTATGTGAACTCCATTTACTTCGGAAACGGTTACTACAGCGTGGCGGAGGCCAGCGAAGGATATTTCGGCAAGGCGCCCTCCGAGATGACGGAGTACGAGAGCACGCTGCTGGCCGGAATTCCCAACGCGCCGTCGGTGTACGCGCTGACGGCCAACCCGGACCTGGCGGCCCAGAGACAGCGCCAGGTGGTGGACCGGATGGTGACCTGCGGGTATTACACGGAGGTGCAGGCGCAGGAGACGCTGGCGGCGGGGATGTAAGAAAATGTAAATAGAGCGCTTGGTGAGAGCGCGTTGATCAACCCCCTGGGCCCGGCGGCCCGGGGGTTTTGATGGTTTGGCGGTTGTGCCTTTACAATGGAAATATTCTCTGCTACAATGTAAAAACAGCGTTAGATCCCCCATATGGGATGATCTAACGCTAAAGTGCGTTTTATGTTTTTAGATTCTTACGGACTGGCAATAGAAGGAACGGACTATGAGCGGATTTTTGGAAAGAATAAAAGGTGTGTTTCACAGGAAAGAAGAGGACGAAAAGGCTATGTATATAATCGCAGGATTGGGAAATCCCACGAAGGAGTACGAGAAAACCAGGCACAATGTGGGGTTCGAGGTGATCGACGTGCTGGCGGACCGGCTGTTTACCTCCGTGGACGAAAAAAAGTTCAAGGGATATTACGGCAAGGCGGTGATCGGCGGGGAGAAAGTGATTCTTTTAAAGCCCCAGACCTTCATGAATCTCAGCGGGGAGAGCGTGCGCGCGGCGGCGGATTTCTATAAAGTCGATCCGGATCATATTATAGTGGTATACGATGACGTGAGCCTGGACGTGGGACAGCTGCGAATCCGGACCAAGGGCAGCGCCGGTGGGCATAACGGGATCAAGAATATTATCGCCCACCTGGGCACTCAGGAGTTTCCGCGCATCAAGGTGGGCGTGGGCAACAAGCCGCCCAGGATGGACCTGGCGGACTATGTGCTGGGCCGGTTTCCAAGGGAGGAGCGCGGGCTGATGGAGGACGCCTTCAAGGAGGCGGCGGAAGCGGTGGAAGTGATGATTCAGGAGGGCGCCGGGACGGCGATGAACCGGTTTAACGGGCATAAGGAGAAGGAGTAGGGACCGGGACGGGACAGGCAGGAGAACGGCGGCCCGGCAGGCATCGGGGATCAACCCGGCCCGGCGGCGTATCAGGGGGGCAACCCGGCCCGGCGGCGTATCAGGGGATCAACCCGGCCCGGCAGGCATCGGGAGCCAACCCGGCCCGGCGGCGTATTTGACAGAAAGGTGAGGCAGACCATGCAGAATCCATTGTTGGAATTGCAGGAATATGAAAATTTGGCGGAGGCCCTGAAAAAGGGCAGGGGGCCCCTTCAGGTGACGGGAACGCTGGATTCCCAGAAGGTGCATCTCATGTACGAACTGGGGCAGGACTTGCCGGCAGACGGACTGCATTTCCCGTGGAAGCTGGTGGTCACCTATGACGACACCCGGGCCAAGGAAATCTATGACGATTTCCGGAATTTTACAAAAAATGTGATGCTCTATCCGGCTAAGGATCTGTTGTTCTACAGCGCGGACATCCATGGCAATCTGATGACCCGCCAGCGGATCAGCGTGCTGCGGCATCTGATGGAGGATGAGGGCGGCGTTGTGGTGACCACCATGGACGGACTGATGGATCACCTTCTGCCCCTCAAATACATGCGCGATCAGATCGTGACCGTGGAGGAGGGACAGGTGCTGGACCTGGAAAAGCTGCGGGACCGTTTGACCGCCATGGGCTACGAGCGCGGGGCCCAGGTGGACGGAATGGGACAGTTTTCCATCCGGGGCGGCATCGTGGACATTTACCCCCTGACCGAGGAGGTTCCGGTCCGCATCGAGATGTGGGACGACGAGGTAAACTCGATCCGCACCTTTGACGTGGAGAGCCAGCGGTCCGTGGAGCAGCTGGAGCAGGTGACCATCTATCCGGCCTCCGAGGTGGTGCTGTCCCGGCAGCAGCTCCAGTCGGGTATCGCAAAGCTGGAGAAGGAGGCCGCATCCTGTGAGAAGGCTTTCCGCGGCCAGCACAAGAGCGAGGAAGCCCACCGGATCAAGAGTATGATCGCGGAGCTGGTGGACGGAATCCGCGAGGGCTGGAAGCTGGGCGGGCTGGACAACTATCTGCGGTATTTTGCGGAGGATACGGTGTCCTTCCTGGATTATTTTCCGGAGGAAAACAGCCTCCTTTTTCTGGATGAACCGGCCCGGCTGCGGGAAAAGGGCGAGACGGTGGAGATGGAATTTCGGGAGAGCATGATGCACCGTCTGGAAAAGGGGTATCTGCTGCCCGGGCAGACGGATCTGCTGTATCCGGCCGCGGCGGTGCTGGCCCATGTGCAGAGGCCAAGGGCCGTGATGCTCACCGGGCTGGACCAGAAGCTGCAGGGAATCAAGGTGAACCACAAGTTTGGACTGGTGGTGAAGAACGTCAACTCCTACCAGAACAGCTTCGAGATGCTGATCAAGGACCTGACCCGGTGGAAGAAGGAGGGCTGGCGGGTGATCCTGCTGTCCGCTTCAAGGACCAGGGCCAGCCGCCTGGCCAGCGACCTGCGGGAGTATGATCTGAAAGCCTTCTGCCCGGATCCGCCGGTGGGGGAGGAGGAAGGCGAAGCGCCGGGAAGCGATCGAGGCGGAGCGCTGGGGAGCGGCCGGGACGGAGTTCCCGGGCAGCCCGGTGGCGGCCTCTCGCAGCAGGAATCCACTATCCAGGACCGTACCCAGGTCCGGCCCGGCCAGATTCTGGTCACCCACGGCAACCTGCACCGGGGCTTCGAGTATCCGCTGATCAAGTTCGTCTTTATCACCGAGGGCGACATGTTCGGCGTGGAGAAGAAGAAAAAGCGCCGGAAAAAGACGAATTACCAGGGCAAGGCCATCCAGAGTTTTTCCGAGCTGGCGGTGGGCGACTACGTGGTCCACGAGGAGCACGGACTGGGCATTTACCGCGGCATCGAGAAGGTGGAGCGGGATAAGATCACCAAGGACTACATCAAGATCGAGTACGGGGACGGCGGCAACCTGTATCTGCCCGCCACCCGTCTTGAGAGCATCCAGAAGTACGCGGGGGCAGAGGCCAAGAAGCCCAAGCTGAACCGCCTTGGGGGCAGCGAGTGGTCCAAGACCAAGAGCCGGGTGAAGGGTGCGGTCCAGGAGATCGCAAAGGACCTGGTGAAGCTTTACGCGGCCCGGCAGGAGAAGGCGGGTTTCCAGTACGGGAAGGATACGGTGTGGCAGCGGGAGTTTGAGGAGCTGTTTCCCTACGATGAGACGGACGACCAGCTGGACGCCATCGATTCGGTGAAGCACGACATGGAGAGCCGGAAGATCATGGACCGGCTGGTCTGCGGGGACGTGGGCTACGGCAAAACCGAGGTGGCCCTCAGAGCCGCCTTCAAGGCGGTGCAGGACAGCAAACAGGTGGTGTACCTGGTGCCCACCACCATCCTGGCCCAGCAGCACTACAACACGTTTGTCCAGCGCATGAAGGATTTCCCGGTGCGGGTGGATATGCTCAGCCGGTTCTGCACCCCGTCCCAGCAGAAAAAGACCCTGGAGGACCTGCGCAAGGGTATGGTGGACATTGTGATCGGCACCCACCGGGTCCTGTCCAAGGATATGAAGTTCAGGGACCTCGGCCTTTTGATCGTGGACGAGGAGCAGCGCTTTGGCGTGGCCCACAAGGAGAAGATCAAGCAGATGAAGGAGAACGTGGACGTGCTGACTCTGACGGCCACGCCCATTCCCAGAACCCTGCACATGAGCCTGGCAGGCATCCGCGACATGAGCGTGCTGGAGGAGCCGCCGGTGGACCGCACGCCCATCCAGACCTACGTGATGGAGTATAACGAGGAAATGATCCGGGAGGCCATCAACCGGGAGCTGTCCCGGGGAGGCCAGGTGTATTATGTATACAACCGGGTGACGGACATCGACGAGGTGGCCAACCGAGTGGCGGCCCTGGTGCCGGAAGCGGTGGTGACCTTTGCCCACGGCCAGATGCGCGAGCACGAGCTGGAGCGGATCATGGCGGACTTTATCAACGGGGAGATCGACGTGCTGGTATCCACAACCATCATCGAGACGGGCCTTGATATCCCCAACGCCAACACCATGATTGTGCACGACGCGGACCGCATGGGCCTGTCTCAGCTCTACCAGCTGCGGGGCCGGGTGGGGCGCTCCAACCGGACCTCCTACGCATTTTTGATGTACAAACGCGACAAGCTGTTAAAGGAGGAGGCCGAGAAGCGCCTTCAGGCCATCCGCGAGTTTACAGAGCTTGGCTCAGGCATCAAGATCGCCATGCGGGACCTGGAAATCCGCGGCGCGGGAAATGTACTTGGCGCGGAGCAGCACGGCCACATGGAGGCGGTGGGCTACGACCTGTACTGCAAGATGTTAAACGAGGCGGTGCTTGCCTTAAAGGGCGAGACTGTGGAGAGCGAGACCTACGAGACGGTGGTGGAGTGCGATATCAACGCCTACATTCCCGCCTACTATATCAAGAACGAGTACCAGAAGCTGGATATCTATAAGCGGATTTCCGCCATCGAGACCGAGGACGAGTATATGGATATGCAGGATGAGCTGACTGACCGGTTCGGAGATATTCCGAAGAGCGTGGAGAACCTGCTGAAGATCGCCGCCCTAAAGGCCATGGCACACCGGGCCTACGTGACGGAGGTGTCAATCAACCGCCAGGAGGTGCGCCTGACCATGTACCAGAAAGCGCGGCTTAAGGTGGAGCTGATTCCGGAGTTTGTGCAGAGCTACAAGGGAAAACTGAAAATGATGCCGGGGGAGGTTCCGGTGCTTCTGTACACGGACACCCGGAATAAGAATAAGGACAGCTTCCCCATGATGAAGATGGCGCGGGAGCTGGTGGAAGGTCTGACCGGTCTGACCGAAGGTTGAAATACTGCCGTGTCCAACGGTTAAAAACTGTTGGCGCGGCTATTTTCACGGTGAAACAAAAAGAGGACCAGTATTTCGCGTGTGCCGCGAAATACTGGTTGTGACGATTGGGTTGCTGTGATTCATAACTCCGCCTTTTACCAATCAGACGAAGTAAAATCGCCCTGCAAACAAGAAGCCGAATCAATTTATTTTTCTCTAAGTATCGAAGAACCTTTTGAGCCGTCTCCATTTAACCATTGCCATGTTTCATGAAGCTCTAATTTTCCACTTTCTAACATAACGGGTATGCTATGGCACGTTCCGACCCTAAGCTGATTTTGATTGTTTAAGTGATGATAAACAAAATCGATTGAATTGTCATCAAAAACTGTTCCGATAAGATGCCCTTTTATGACGTCGCCGCCATAATAATCTGCATATAGAATACGTCCCTCCTGATGATATTCAAACAGGGTATGATCGTCTACTTCCCCATTTTCGGTATTTTGTTCTGGAACAAATAGCTTCCCTTCATAATTAATTTTTATCATTCATTTTCTCCTCATTTCATTCCGATTGCTGGTCTGCGCATTATAAGCCCGGGGCGTTTGCCCATAGTCTAAAGCAATACGGTTCAAAAGTCAATTTTTATACGGGTGAGTTTGGTCAGAACCTCGCAGCCATGCAATATACCGGCTTTTAAGAAAGCGATAGCCAACTCATTATTTTAACACATACAAATACAGTCGAACATTGACATTTTCCCATTTTTCTGTTAAATTACTAACTAAGAAAATATATCGATTCATGCAAAGAGCTATAGATTAAAATATTGTGCGTTTAATCTATAGCTCTTTTGCGGATACGGAGGAGTGGAAACATGAAATACATCGTGAAACGAATCCTGCAGATGATCCCCTCGGTGCTGCTGGTGCTTCTGATCACATTTACGCTGTCCCGCATCGTGCCGGGCGATCCGGCGCGCATGATGGCGGGCGAGCAGGCGCCGGAGGAGGCGGTGGAGCGGATTCGCGAGGAGATGGGGCTCAACGATCCCATTCCCAAGCAGTTTGTGGACTACGTGGGGGACGTGCTGCACGGGGATCTGGGCACGGCCTGGCACACCGGAAAGCCGGTTACATATGATTTCGCCATGCGTTTCCCGGCGTCGCTGGAGCTGGCGCTGTGCGCCCTGCTGCTGGCGGTGCTGATCGGCATTCCCGTGGGTATATACGCGGCCTCGAAAAAGGACTCGGCGGCGGACCACGTGTCCCGGGTGGTGACGCTTCTGGGTACCAGCGTGCCGGTGTTCTGGCTGGGCTTTATGCTGATTTACCTGCTCTACGCCAAATACGATCTGATCCCCGCGCCGATCGGCCGGATTTCGGACAATATTTATCCGCCCACCCAGATCACGGGACTTTACCTCCTGGACAGCTTGTTGACCGGGGACATGATCGCGTTTAAAAGCGCGCTCTCCCACATTCTGCTGCCGGCCATCTGCTTAAGCTTCGGCTCCCTGGCGGTGATCTCCCGCATGACCCGCAGCAACATGATTGAGGTGCTGAACCTGGACTATATCCGCACAGCCCGGTCCAAGGGCATCAAGGAGCGCCAGGTGGTGGGCAAGCACGGGCTGCGCAACATTCTGGTGCCTGTGATGACAGTGATCGGCGCACAGCTGGGCGGTCTGATCGGAAACGCCGTAGTGGTGGAGACCATTTTCAACTGGCCCGGGGTGGGAAGTTATATTACCCAGTCCATTTTACAGACGGACTACGCGCCGGTGCAGGCCTTTACGGTGGTCAGCGTTCTCATTTACATGGTCATCAACCTGATACTGGACATCCTGTACGCCGTGGTTGACCCGAGAATTACATACAATTAGGAGGAAGAAGGATGAGTGAGCAGAAGAATATCGGTATTGACAGGCCCTCCTTTCTTCAACGGCTGGTAAAACAGAAAATGGCGCTGGTGGGCGGGATCGTGATCCTGCTGTGGCTGCTGGTGGGCCTGGTGTCGTTTTTCTACACGCCCTACGGGCCCAATGAGGTCAATATGGCGGAAAAGCTTATGGCCCCCGGCGCGGGCCATCTGATGGGAACGGACAACTTCGGCCGTGATATTTTGAGCCGTATGATGTGCGGGGCCAGAATCTCCCTGCTGCTGGGCTTTGTGGCAGTGTGTATCTCACTGTGCATCGGCATCCCGTTGGGAGCGTTTTCCGGCTACTACGAGGGAAAGGCCGGAAATCTGATCATGCGCGTGATGGATTCGCTCCAGGCGTTCCCCATGCTGGTTCTGGTGATGTCCATCTCCGTGGCCCTGGGGCGCAACAGCTTCAGCGCCATGCTGGCCGTGGGCATCGCGGGCATCCCCAATTTCGCCCGTCTCATGTACGCCCAGACCCTTTCGGTCAAGCAGAGCGCCTTCATCGAGGGCGAACACGCCATCGGCCTGCCCCGGCGGGATATCCTGGTGCGGCACATCCTGCCCAACTGTATCACGCCGATTCTGGTGCGCTTGTCCCTGAGCCTGGGCAGCGCGATTCTGACGGTTTCCAGCTTAAGCTTTCTGGGAATCGGCGTGCAGCCGCCCACGCCGGAGTGGGGCTATATGATCTCCGACGCCCGGGGCTATATTCTGACCGGCGAGTGGTGGATGATCTTTTTCCCGGGCCTGGCCATCGCCAGCCTGGTGCTGTCCTTCAATCTGTTCGGCGACGGCCTGCGGGACGCCCTGGACTACCGGACGCAGTAAGATTGTTCGTGCAGTGCGCCGCAGAGACGTGTGCGGAATTCTGGCATTTTCCGTATGCAAACCTGTGGTACACGGCACTGGACCTTTGTCGGGGAAGCCTGAGAGCGATTCTTAAGAGCGCCCGGGCGGAGGTCCGAACATAGAGTTACAGACACATATTTTAGAAATGGAGGAGAACAAGTTATGAAGAAACGATTTCTGGCGGCACTGACCGCCGCTGTGATGGCAGCGTCCCTGGCGGGCTGCGGAGCCAACGCAAATGCAAACAATCCCAACGCCACCACCGCGGCCACCACCGCAGCGGGAGAGAGCGGGACGGCTCAGACGGGAGGAGAGACCCCGGCGGCCGCAGACAATTCGGCAAATGCGGGAGGCAAGGTGCTGACGCTGGCTTACGCCGAGGGCGGCAAGACGCTGAACCCCACCCAGGGCACGGATTCCACTTCCGCCGAGTTCATCAACGCGGCCTACGACCAGCTGGTTACCTACGGGAGCAAAACCAATGATCAGGGTTATGAGATGGCGGATACCAGCGATATCCAGCCCTCCCTGGCCAAGAGCTGGGAGGTGTCTGAGGACGGCCTTACCTATGTGATCCATCTGGATGAGAACGCCAAGTTCGCCAACGGCGACCCGGTTACCGCCGACGCGGTGATTTATTCCTTTAACCGCATCAAGGATTCCAACTATACGGGTTTTCTGTATTCCCTGGCCAACATCGACACCATGGAGAAGACCGACGATCTCACCGTGACCTTTAAGCTGTCCAAGCCTTGCACCATTTTCTTCAACCTGCTGCAGATGCACATTTTCTCCATCGTGAACCCCAACCAGCTGGAGGGGATGTCCGAGGAGGAGATCGATACCTTCCTGACCACCACCACCGTGGGTTCCGGCGCATTTGACATCGAGAAGTGGGATGCCACCACCGAGGTCATTTTAAACGCCCGTCCCGACTACTGGAAGGGGAAAGTGGATCTGGACAAGGTGATTGTGAAGATCATTCCCGAGCCCTCCAACCGCGTGCTGCTGGCGGATAAAGGCGACGTGGATATCGCCAGAGTGATCCCGCCCAAGGATCTGTCCAAGCTGGAGGGTAATACGGACCTGGACATCCGGGTGTACGAGAGCGTTTCCATCGTGTACCTGTCCCTCAACACCCAGAAAGCGCCCCTGGACAATGTGAAGGTGCGCCAGGCGTTAAACTATGCGGTTCCCTACGATGTGATCGTGAACGACGTGATGAGCGGCAAAGCCAAGAAACTGGATTACGTCATCCCCAGCGCTATGCCGGGTCACATCACGGATACCACCGGAGCCTACACTCAGGATCTGGATAAGGCGAAAGCCCTGCTGGCCGAGGCCGGATACGCCGACGGTTTTGACATGAAGCTTGTGATCAGCACCGGCAACCAGGATTATGAGGACACCGCGATTCTGGTGCAGGCCGAGCTGGCCAAGATCGGCGTAAACTTAAGCATCGAGAAGATGGAGCGCGCCCAGTATCTGGAAGCTACCAGAAGCCACAACTTTGATATGGCGATCTCCAGCTATTCTTCTTTTGTAAACGACCCGGGTTATTTCTTCGGAAACTGCCTGTATTCTCAGGGCGAGTACAACTACGGCTCCTACAAGAGCGACGAGGTGGACGGCATCTGGGATAAGGCCGAGTCCTCCAACGACTTGAACGAGCGCTACGAGCTGTACACCGAGGCCCAGAAAATCGTGGCCGAGGACGCTCCGTGGGTTCCGCTGTATGAGAAGGCCAATATCTACGTGCTGAACAAGAATGTGAAGAGCTTTATGTATTATCCGGACGGAGCCGTGCGTTTCGCACAGATTTCCAAATAACGGAATAAAAAACAGATTTGAGGGTTAAGTATGGAGCCGATTTTAAAAGTACAGGATTTGCATACAGAGATAACGACCAATTACGGCACCTTTGAGGCGGTGAGCGGCGTCAGCTTCGAGCTTGGAAAGGGCGAGACGCTGGGGCTGGTGGGGGAGTCCGGCTGCGGAAAGAGCCTGACCTCCTTATCCATCACCGGGCTTTTGGGGCCCAAGGTCCGCGTGGCCGCGGGGGAAGCCATTTTCGAGGGGAGAGATATTTTCAAGCTCTCTCCCAAGGAGATGCGCCAGCTGCGGGGCGGAAAGATTTCCATGATTTTCCAGGAACCCATGACCGCGTTAAATCCGCTGTTTACCGTGGGCAACCAGATGGTGGAGATGATGCTGCCCCACATGAAGATCACCAAAAAGGAAGCGCTGAAGCGCTCCGTGGAGCTGCTCACCGATATGGGAATCGAGCGGCCGGAGCAGGTGGTGAAGTCCTACCCCTTCGAGCTGTCCGGAGGTATGCTCCAGCGGGTGATGATTGCCATGAGCCTGTCCTGCAACCCAAAGATTCTGATTGCGGACGAGCCCACCACGGCTCTGGACGTGACGATCCAGGCCCAGATCCTCAAATTGATGAATGAACTGAAGCACAAGTACGACACCTCCATTATCCTGATCACCCACAACCTGGGCGTGGTGGCGCAAATCTGCGACCGGGTGGCGGTGATGTATTTCGGAAGAATCATGGAGACGGCTCCGGTGAAGCGGCTGTTTGAGCAGCCGCTCCATCCCTACACCAGGGGTCTGTTCCTGTGTATCCCCAAGCTGGATCAGGATGAGGATTTCCTCAGCACCATCCCCGGCATGGTTCCGGCGCTGACGGAGAAAACGCAGGGCTGCGCCTTTGCGCCCCGCTGTCCGCGGTGCACGGACCGGTGCCGCCGGGAGGAGCCGGAGCTGGTGGAAGTGGAAGAAGGGCATTTTTGCAGATGCTGGGGCGTTCTGGAGGATAAGGCATGAGCAGACTGTTGGAAGTAAAAAATCTGAGCAAATTCTATACGAGCAAACAGGGCTTTTTCGGCGCCAAGTCCGAGACCGTGAAGGCGGTCAACCGGATCAGCTTCCACGTGGACGAGCAGGAGACCCTGGGCATCGTGGGGGAATCCGGCTGCGGCAAATCCACCACCGGGCGGGCGGTGCTGCGGCTTCATGAGCCCACGGAGGGAGAGATTCTGTACCGCGGGAAGGATATCTGCAAGCTGAGTCCGGAGGAGATGAAGCCCTACCGGCAGAAGATGCAGATCGTATTCCAGAACGCCAACTCGGCCCTGGACCCCAGGTGGACGGTGGAACAGTCCCTGGCTGAGCCCATCCGGCTCCATTACCCCCAGATCGGGCAGAAGGAGCTGGACGAGCGCATCGATCGCCTGATGGAGGAAGTGGGTTTCGCGCCCATGTACAAGAAGAAGTATCCCCACGAGTTCTCCGGCGGCCAGCGCCAGCGAATTGGGATCGCCAAGGCGATCTCCGTCAGCCCGGAATTCGTGGTCTGCGACGAGCCGGTGTCCGCCCTGGACGTCAGCGTCCAGGCCCAGGTGCTGAACCTGATGAAGAAATTACAGAGGGAACGGAACCTGTCTTATATGTTCATCTCCCACGATCTGTCCGTGATCCGGTTCATCAGCGACCGGGTGGGCGTGATGTACGCCGGGCGGCTGGTGGAGGTGGCGGAGACGAAGGAGTTCTTCGAGAACGCGTTGCACCCGTATTCGCGGGTGCTGATGGCGGCCGTGCCGAAGCCGGTTGTGATGGACGACAAGGACGAGCTGTACCGGGGAATCGGGAAGATCGCCAAGGCGTCCCGGGAAGGGTGCCCGTTCTGCTCCAGATGCGCGCAGGCTACGGAGCGGTGCAGAGGGGAGATGCCGGAGCAGAGGGAAGTGACGGAAGGGCATTTCGTGTCATGCCATTTGTATGAGTAAGTGTGTGATTGAGATTTGATAAAGATATGGAGAAGGGGGCTGCCGCGATTGGGTGAAATGCGGCGGCCCCCTTCTATTTGGAATATGCTATAAGCTAAATGGGGTCTTCGTCTGTGACCGTGGAGAGTCCAAATAAAATGTTATAGATATCCTGTTTTTCATTCAGGACACGTACAATTTTTACGCAATTTCCTTCAATTCTGTAAAATAGATAATTGGGTCTTACATATAAATATCTGTAATCTGTCGAAATGTTGATCAGTCCGGCCAGGCTGGGCCCTTCTTCTGGAAATCGTTCCAGCCTGCGGGCTGAAGTAGTGATACGCCGGAGGCTTTTTTGAGCGACATCTGCTCCGTGCCGGGAAGTGATAAAATCTTTCATACGTGCCAAATCATCCATGGCCCGAGGTGCATAATCCAACTTAAACATGTTTATAACCCTAATGCGGCTTCCACCTCATCTGCGGAAAGCCACCCCTCCTCCCTGGCAGATTTTTCTCCTTTTTCCAGCTGAGCTAAGAGGGCAACCGTGGCGCGTAACCGGTCGAATTCGTCAATTTTTACAATGGCATATTCACCACGTCCGTTTCTTGTTAAATAGACCGGCTGATTGACTCCTACTTCTTTGAGCACTTCCGTATAGTTTCTTAAATCTGAAATTGGCTTAATATTGGGCATAACTCTCATCTCCTTATGCTAATATTATATCTTCAAAGCTGTATAATATCAATGTAAATATACATGTTATTTTATCAACACTTTTTGAATAATCAAATGAAATTGTTTCCAACGCCCATCACCCCTGCTGCGTTGCCAACCCCAAATCAAACGGCAATGCGTTGGGAATTGTGGCGTCGTAGACCAGGTTGTCCGCAAAGTCCAACCCAGGTTCCTCCGTCCGGCAGGTCTTTCTAAACTGGGCCGGGGACATGCCATAGGCCTGTTTGAAAATGTGGTAGAAATGGCTCAGGCTGTCGAACCCGGCGTCCTCGCAGATGGCGATCACCTTCTCGTCCGTGTTCTGGAGCTGGTTCACCACGTACTCCAGCCGGATGTCGTTGATCAGCTGAGTTGGGGATTTCTGTAAATACTTCCGGCAGGCCCGGGACAGGTGCTCGATGCTCTTGCCGGACAGGCGGTACAGGGCGGGAAGGCCCTCCACGAAGTTTTCTTTTTTCAGCATCTCCAGACTGAGCCAGCGCAGCCATTCCGGGGTCCGGCCGGAGCTCTTCTGTGGGGAGAGCACGAAATATTTGGTCAGAAGGCCGAACACGGTGATGCGGAAAAATACATCGGATTTCTCCTTCAGGATCTTTTTGGTCAGCACCAGCTGCTCCAGCTCCGTGAGAATGGATTTGAACTCCTTCATGGAGACCTGGACGTGGGGAGGGCAGGGCGGGGAGAGCAGGTCGTCCCGGAAGGTGCCGCCCAGATATTGGGTGAGCCGGTCAAAGGTGTCCTCGGGCACGATCATATTGATGATCTTGAAGTTGGAGGTCACGTCCATGTAGCAGTGCACGTCGTCCGGGCGGACAAAATAGAGAGCGCCAGGAGACAATGGCTCGGAGGTGGAGTTGATCAGGTGGGTGCCGTAGCCCTGGGCCACGATAAAAATTTCATAGTAGCTGTGACAGTGGATCTTCACCAGCTGCCGCCGGTCCGTGATGAAGCTGGCGTAGCCGTGGCTGGGTGAGCTTAAGATTCGGTTCGCGGTCAGGCGGGGGATATTTTTCATCTTCGTTGATCTCCTTGCGTGTAATTAATATCAATATACAACAAATAAAATATCATTTCAAGACAAGATAAGCACACATATATGTGATAATATCTAGTTGAATCAAGAAAAAGTTGTACAAAATGCGCAGAAAAAACCGGTTTAGGCAGACTGAGTACAAAATAGCTATGTCATAATATGGGAAAGAAGGAAACTATGAACCATTTCAAAGTGAAAAACCCGCGAAAGGACCTGTCTTTTGAGATCGCCTTCACAAAAGCCTACCGCGACGCCGTGAAGCGGTACACCCATCCGGCGCAGATCGAGCTGGCGTGCCTTCGGGCCCAGTATCCGGCAATCCTCCATCCGATCCAGGAAGAGGACTTGTTGGCCGGAAGGGTGGAGGCCGGGCTGGTGGGACTTGGCATTCAGGGGCAGACCGGCGGGTACGGCTACTATATCGACGAACCGCGGGTGACGGAGGCGCTGGAGTTCGGCGAGGGGAACGCAAAATACCGGGAGGACCTGCACGATCTGCTGATTTTCTGGAAAACCAACAGCAGCAACAATAAGGTCTTAAGGAACACCCCGGATTCCATCAAACATATCCTCTTTTCCGACAACTGGAAGCAGACCCCCCTTCCCGCCTCGCCCATTATCCGCATGGCGGGGGCGTACCTGGACTTTGACAAGCTGATCCGCCTGGGGCTTCCCGGTATGCGGGCGGAGGTAACCGCCTACCGGGAGAGAGCGGAGCAGGAGGGCGGGGACGCGGTGCTCTACCAGTGTATGGACGGCGCCCTTGAGCTCATGGGGCAGGTGTGCCTCTGGTACCGGGACCAGGCTATGGAGCTTTTGGCGCAGGCCGGGGATGAGAAGCGAAAAGGGGAGCTGCGCCGCATGGCCCAGGCCCTGGAAGCCATCGCAGAGCGCGCCCCCGGCTCCATGATGGAGGCGCTGCAGCTGGTGTGGATTTACGGCATCATGGCCCCGCTGCTCCAATTTGGGCGCCTGGACGTTTACCTGGGAGACTGGTATGCCCATGACATCGACAACGGGGTGCTGACCGAGGAGGAGGCCCTGGCGCTGCTCCAGAGCTATTTCCGGCAGATCGACAGCCTGGACAGCGAGACGGACTGCCGGGTGATCGTGGGAGGCTACGGAAGGCGCAACCCCGAAAACGCGGACCGGCTGTGTATGACGGCTCTGGAAGCCTGCCGCACGGTGCGGGAGATTTTGCCCCAGTTCACCTTGAGGTTCAACCGGGAAACGCCGGAGTGCGTCTGGGACGCGGCCATGCGTTGCATCGAGGAGGGCCGCACCTACCCGCTGCTCTACAACGACGATGTGCTGGTGCCCGGCCTGATGAACGCCTTCCATGTGAGCCGGGAAAGGGCGGAGACATACGTGCCACTGGGCTGCGGCGAGATGGAGTTCGACCACTACAGCTTTGGAACGCCCAGCGGTTCCCTGAACACGTTAAAGATTCTGGAGCTGGCGGTCCGGGGCGGCTATGAGCCCATCATGGACTGGCACCTGGGAAAGCAGCTGAAGCCCATCACACAGTGCAATACATTCGAGGAGTTTTTCCAGGTTTATAAAGAAAACCTGCAACACTATATTGAGGCCCAGGCCATATTTGAGAAATACGAGTATGAGATCACGGGGAAAATGCACAGCTTCATGTACGTGTCCATGCTTTACGACGGCGTGCTGGAGAGCGGCAAGGCCATATTCGACGGCGGCTGCCGGTATCTGGCCGGGACGCTGGAGCTCTACGGCGTGGTCAACGCGGTGAACAGCCTGGCGGCGGTGAAAAAACTGGTGTACGAGGACCGCACCGTCAGCGCAGAAGATCTGCTTCGGGCCATGAACGACAATTTCGTGGGCTGGGAGGTCCTGCGCAGGCAGCTTCTGGACGTGCCCAAGTACGGCAACGACGACGATTATGTGGACCGGATTTTCGTGGAGCTTCACGATTGGCTCTGCAAGACCATCAGCAGCCAGGCGGAAAAAGTGGGGTTAAAGAGCTACCTTGCAGTGAATATCAACAACGCCCAGAATACCACCCTGGGGCGCTGGGTGGGAGCCACGCCGGACGGAAGAAAGGCCGGGATGCCCATGGCAAACGCCAACAACCCCTCCTCAGGTTCGGATAAAAACGGTCTCACCGCCATGCTCAATTCCATTTTGAAACCCCGTCACGACAATCACGCGGGTATGGTGCAGAACCTGAGATTGTCCCGGGAGACCTTTGAACAGAACCGGGAGAAGGTGAAGGGGCTGATCCGAAACTATTTCGACCGGGGCGGGGCGCACCTGATGATCACCGTGGTGGGAAAAGAGGACCTGAAAAAGGCGATGGAGCACCCGGAGGATTACCAGGACCTGATCGTGCGGGTGGGCGGCCTCAGCGCAAGGTACGTGCAGCTGAAAAAAGACGTACAGCAGGAGATTTATGACCGTGCAACCTATTGATCAGTACAATTATAATAAGGAACTAAAAGGGATTCTCTTTGACATCCAGCGGTTTTCCGTAAACGACGGGCCGGGGATCAGGACCAACCTGTTTTTCAAGGGCTGCCCCCTGCGCTGTAAGTGGTGCCACAACCCGGAGTCCTACACGCCGGGAAGACAGCTCTCCTTCCAGCCCTCAGCCTGTACGGGCTGTATGGCCTGCGTTTTGGCCTGTACCCGGGGCGTCAATCAGGTGGTGAGTGAGGGCGGACGGGACCTCCTGGCCGTGGATTACAGCCGCTGCGCCGCCTGCGGGGAGTGCTTAAAGGTCTGCTGCTACGACGCGCGCTCCATCATCGGGAGGGAGTACACGGTAGGGGAGCTGAAGGAGCAGATTCTGGTGGACCAGGAGTATTACCGGGTGAAGGACGGGGAGGGCCGTACCGGCGGGGTGACGCTGACCGGCGGGGAGCCCATGAGCCAGTTCCCCTTTGTGGAGCGGCTTTTGGACGAGTTAGACGGAATCCATGTGTGCATGGAGACAAGCGGCTTCGCCCCGGAAGAACAGTTCGCCCGCCTGCTGGGGAAGGTGGACCTGTTTCTCTTTGACTGCAAGGCCACCGATCCGGAGAAGCACCGGGAACTCTGCGGCGTGGATAACCGGCTGATTCAAAGCAACCTGAAATTTCTCTGCGATCACGGGGCGGATATCATCCTGCGCCTGCCGCTGATCGCGGGGCTTAACGACGACGAGGCGCATTTTAAGGCCGTGGCCGGGCTCTTGGAGCGGTATCCCAATATCCGGCGGGCGGAGATTATGGCCTACCACAATCTGGGCGTCTCCAAGGCGGATCAGATTGGGATGGCAGGGGAGCTGTGGGATCAGGAAAATACCACGGCGGAGCAAAAGGAAGCGTGGCTCATGCGGTTTAAACGTTTGGGCCTGACAAAAATAAAAATTGGATAATGGAGGGTTACAAGATGAAAAAAAGATGGATGGCGGCAATCATGGCGGCGATGATGGCTTGCAGCGCGTGCTCAGGCGGAAGTTCGGGCGGGGGCAGCACGGCTGCACCGCAGTCGGAAGCGAAGACTGAGGCAAAGGATACCGCAGCGGCGGAGACGGAGGCCCAGGCTCCGGCAGCAGAGGGCAGCGACCTGCTGGTGTCCGTGTGGGCCGGACCCCATGCGGATCTTCAGAAAACGGTTATCAGCGAGGGTTATACAGCGAACCCTGTAACGGTGGACGACGTGGACTACGGCAACCTGAAGCAGAAACAGCTGACCTCCTTCCAGGCCGCTTCCGGTTCCGGCAACTACGACGTGGTTTGGGTCAACAGCCAGTGGATGAAGGAATACGTGGACAATGGCTACATTATCCCTATGGACGAGTTCATCCAGGAAGCCGGGATCGATATGAGCATCTACTCTAAGGGCCTGCTGGACGGCTGTACCTTTGACGGCAAGGTTTACGGGTTCCCCACCTTTGCACAGACCCTGATTCTGGCCTACGATTCCGAGGCGTTTGAGCAGGAGGGCCTGCAGGCGCCCGCCAACGTGGAGGAGCTGATCGAGGTCGCCGCACATTTTAAGGCGAAGGGCAGCGGCATCGCCGTTCCCGCCAAGCAGGGCAACGCTTCCACCACCCTGTTCTCCCAGCTTCTGTTCTCCGACGGCGGGGATTACGTGACGGCGGACGGAAAGCTGGATCTGACCAGCGACGCGGCGGTTTACGCGGCGGACGTCTATGACCGCCTGGTACAGAACTCCGTGGACGGCTGCCTGGCCTGGCATCACGACGAGGTGGCGGAGGCGGTCCGCATGAAGGAAGCGCCCATTGGAATCATGATGAGCGGCCTGGCCAACCAGAACGCGGACCCGGAGAAATCCCTGATCGTGGACACCGTGAAATATGCGCCGCTGGCCGGAAAGAGCGGAAACGCAGCCGCCAGCAACACCTTCTGGGTATGGGCCGTGGCCAAGAACGCCACCGATCCCAAGGCGGCCTTTGACTTCTGTTCCTGGATGGCAAGCTACGACACCGAGAAGAAGCAGACTCTGGCGGACCAGCAGATCAGCGCCATCGACACCCTGGCGACCGACCCCGAGGTGCTGGCTGCGACCCCGTACCTGCCGGTGGTGATGGAGGAGCTTTCCAACGGCAAAATGGACCCGGTGACCACCAGCTGGGGGACGGTGAAGGAAGCCATGATGGTGTCCCTGTCCGAGATCGCCTCCACGGATGCCGATCCCAAGGCCGTGATGGAGACCTTGCAGGAGCAGTTAAAGGATGTTGACCTGAGTAAGTAAGGAAATTTTGAGAGGTAGCGTATGAAAAAACAAGTGAGATTCTCGTTGGAAAAGGGAGATTTACTGCCGACTCTGCTGATGCTGCCGGCGCTCTTCATGATCGTGTTCGTGATGATCGTGCCGCTCATTTACGGGCTCTCCCTCAGCTTCTTTGAGGTAGGCTTCGGCGAGACCAACTTTAAGGAGAATTTTGTGGGCGCGTCCAACTATCTGCGTTTTTTTCAGGACACGACGGCGAAAAAGGCTGTTTTTAATACGCTCCTCTTCTCGCTGGGAGCCACGGCGGGGGATCTGTTTTTCGGCACCCTGGGGGCGGCGCTGCTGTTAAAGGTAAGCGAACGCCTGGGAAAGGTTCTCCGCCCCATCGTCACCGTGCCCCTGCTGGTCTCGCCCATTATCGTGGGCCTGATCTGGCGCTATATCTACGATGTGAAGGGGATTCTCTACTGGTTTCTGGGCCTGTTCGGGTTGGGAATCAACGATTTCCCAGGGGTGACCGGGGCCTCCACGGCGCTTTTGTGCACCATCATCGCCCACTGGTGGCAGGTGGTTCCCTTTGTGATCATCGTAATGACCGCCGGGCTGCTGTCCATACCCGAGGAATACTATGAGGCCGCCTATGTGGACGGGGCCGGGGAATTCCGCAGCTTTGTGGAAATCTCCTTCCCGCTGCTGCGGGACGTTTACATGGTGGTGCTGCTGATCAGCGGCGTGGACACGCTTAAGGTGTTCGACATCATCTACTCCCTGACTGGAGGCGGGCCCAATAATTCCACCGTGTCCATGAGCATCTATGCGTACAGCCAGGCGTTTGAGCAGTCCAATTTGAGCTACGCCATGGCCCTGTCCTTTATCGCCATGGTGGTGACCTTTCTGGTGTTCGGAATACCGTTTATCCGGCACAATCTGAAAAAGTACAAAGAGTAGGCGGGGAGGAAAATATGAGATACAAGAAGAAATGGTACAAAAAAGTTCTGCTGTTCCTGTTTTTCGCCGCCGCCCTGATCTGGACGCTGGTGCCGGTGTACATCGTGATCTCCAACTCCTTCCGGCGCACCCTGGATATGAAAATCATGCCGCCGAAGATTATATTCACACCGATTCTGAGCCATTACGAGAAAATACTGACGTTGGATAATTTTTCTAAATATTTTCGAAACTCCGCGGTGATCGCGGTGTCGGTGACCGCGCTCACGATCCTGTTGGGCACGCTGGCCGCTTACGGAATGAAGCTCTTTAAGTCGCGGCTGGGGCAGCACCTGTCAAACGTGCTGCTGTTGGGAAAAATGGTGCCTGCCATCACCATTCTGATCCCGCTGTTTATGATGATGAACCGCCTGAAGCTGACCGGCACCTTCGCCGCGCCGATTCTGGCTCACAGCTGCATGAGCCTGCCTTTTGTGACCTGGCTCATGGCCAGCTTTATCCGGGACATCCCCACCGAGCTTTTGGAGTCGGCCAGCGTGATGGGGTGCAGCCGGATGAAGGCGTTCTGGCTGATCATTGTGCCGCTGCTAAAGCCGGCCGTGGCCTCGGCGACGATCCTGGTGATGCAGACGTCCTGGAACGAGCTGGTATTTTCCCTCCAGCTCACCAACTTAAAGACCTATCCCCTGACCGTGGGCGTGGCCCGGTATGTGGGCGCGGTGTCCGTGGACTGGGGAAAATGCAGCGCTGCCGCTGCCATCACCATGGTGCCCATTATCATCGTGGGATTCGCGATGCAGAAGTACCTGGTCAGCGGCATGACCGCCGGGGCGGTGAAAGGGTAGGAGGCGGCCGCCGGGCGAGCACCGGCCTTAAAGAATCGTCAAGGAGGAACCAATATGCTGTATGGAGCGCAATATTACCGCCCGCCCTTCCCGGGGCGGGCATGCTGGCGCAGGGACCTGGCCCACATGAAGGAGCTGGGGTTCAACTGCGTGAAACACTGGGCGGTCTGGAACTGGATCGAGCGGGAACCGGGCTGCTTTGACTTTTCAGAGCTGGACGAGCTGGTGGCACTCTCCGGGGAATACGGCCTTCAGGTAGTCATCAACACGGTGCCCGAGGGGGCTCCCTACTGGACCTATGAGGGGAACGAGGAGGATCTGTACCGCACAGCGGACGGACAGCGGGTGGCTTACGGGGGACCGGCCAACCTGCCCAGCGGCGGCTGGCCGGGGCTGTGTATGGACAAGCCGGAGTTTGCGGCTCTCGTGGCGGCGTTTATCGAGGAGACGGCGCGGCATTTTGCCAATGAACCGGCGGTGATCGCCATCGATGTCTGGAACGAGCCGCATCTGGAGCCGATGTACGATTACCGCAGCAACATGCTGTGTTACTGCCGCCATTCCAGGGCCGCGTTCAGAACGTGGCTTAAGGGGAAATACCCGTCGCTTAACGCGCTGAACCGGGCCTGGTACCGCACCTACTCCTCCTGGGAGCAGGTGGAACCTCCGCCCCGGTTTGGCACCTGGGCGGATATGCTGGACTGGCGGCGTTTCTGGCTGGACAATCTGGCCGGGTGGCTGAAGCTGCGGGCCGGCGCGGCCAGAAGAGGCGCGCCGGGCAAGGTGGTACAAACCCATGTGGCCTACAGCGGCATCCTGGGCAACCGGATCGTAGGCGGCCTGGGAAACGAGCTGGGGGACGAGTTTTTGCTGGCCCGTGAGGTGGACTGGTTCGGGCTTTCCAGTTTTCCCAAATGGCTCATGGGCGAAGACCACGCTTACCGCCATCTGATCCACAACGAGATGGTGGCCGAGGCGGCCCACGGGAAGCTGTTTTACCAGGTGGAGCTTCAGGGCGGAGCCGGAAAACCGGGACTTCTGGGCGGCGAGGTGCCTGACACGGGAGATGTAAAAATATGGAACTGGAATACGGTATCCGCAGGGGGAAAGGGAACCGTGTACTGGCAGTACGCGCCGGAACCGGCCGGGGTGGAGTCCCCGGGCTTCGGTCTTACCGGCTTTGCTGGGGAGGACACGCCCCGCAGTTTGGCGGCCTCGGAGTGCGCGGGACGGCTGAACCTGCCGGAGTTTGACGCAGCCGTCCGGGTTCCGGCTGAGAATGCGGTTTACGTGTCCAGGAGCAGCGATCTCCTCGCGTTTGCCTCGGAGCGGAGGGAGGAGATGTACGCAGGCAGTCTGAGCGGCGTGTTCCGGGCCGCCTACGAGCGGGGAATACCGGTCCGCTTCCTGCACGAGGACTATATCGGAGAGCTGGAAGAGGGAACGGTGCGTTTCCTGTACCTGCCCATGCCGCTGGTGCTCTCGGAGCGGGAGACGGACTACCTGGTCCGGTTTGTGGAGCGCGGGGGCACGCTGGTGTCCGAGGCCTGCCCGGGCCTCTACCGTCCGGACGGACTTTTGGATCAGAAGGGAACGGCCCTTATGCGGCTCTTCGGCCTGGGCCACCGGGAGATTCAGGGGATGCCCGGCTGGGGAATGGTCACGGCCCGGCTGGAGGACGGGACGGTTTTTGCCGGAAAATGGTACCGGCAGCTGGTGAAACCGGGCGGGGACGTCCGGGTGCTGGCCCGCTTTGAGGACGGGGAAGCCGCCGTGACGGAGCGCCTTCTGGGAAAGGGCCGGGCGGTATGGATCGGAACCTACCCCTCCTATTACCATGAGCACGGGTTTGAGCTGGACGGAGGCGGGAAACGGGACGGCACCCGGGATCTTTTGACCCGTTTTATGAGCCCGGGCGGTTATGGAATGATCGAGAAGGTGGAACTGCCGGAGTGTGAGAGCAATGAGATTTCGCTGGCGCCGGTGGTGCGCCTGCACCGCCTGGAGGGAGAATATCTCTTGACGGTTGTCAACCATTTGGAACGCGAGGCCCGTGTGACGGTGACGTTTCGGGAGGAGCAGGCATTTGCGGGCGGACCGGGGAAGCGCCTGGAGCTGACGGCGCCTGCACGGGACGGGATCTGCGCGCGGTGGAGCAGTGGCCGGAGGTGACGGAATGGGACGTGAAGGGAGAGGGGAATACCGGATCGGCGCGGTGTTTTCCAACCGGGAGATCATAGCCGGGGTCGTGGACAGCCGCCACCGGGTCGTCTCCCGGGCCAGCCTGGCGCTGGGCGCGGGCTGCGATTATCGGGAGACGGCGCGGCTGGTGGCGGACTGCGCCGGACTGGCGGCGAGGGGGCTGGGGATTGATCCTGATCGCTGTGCCTCTGTGGGGGTCGGCTGCCCGGGGATCGCTAACCGGGAAACCGGGGAGGTGGTCTACTCCGGCCCCATGGTCTGGAACCATGTGCCGCTGGGAAAGGAGCTGCAAAAACACTTTCCTGCGGCGGATACAGTGGCGGTGGCGGAGCTGGCGGGCTGCACGGCCCTGGGAGAAGCCTTGGCGGGGGCCGCGCTGCGCTGCGCCCAGGTGGTATTATTCCAGTTCGGCGCCGGAATCGGCAGCGGCGTGGTGATCGACGGGCGCATCTTTGGCGGCAAATACTGCGCAGGGGCCCGTCTGGGGCACTGCACCATCGTATCAGGCGGAAAGACGTGCACCTGCGGCCGGAAGGGGTGTTTTGAGGCATACGCCTCCCTGGAAGCTCTGGCGGAGCAGGCACGGGAGGCGGCGGCCCGCTATAAGAATACGCTGCTGGGGCGGTATGACGCCCTGACGATCTCCCCGTCGGAGGTGATGGACTGCGCCAGAAAGGGGGACCGGGCCGCCCGGCGGGTGATCAGCCAGTATATCGACTATGTCAGCGACGGCATTGTCAACGCGGTCAACGCGTTCCGGCCGGAGATTGTGGTGCTGGGCGGGACAGAAGTAAAATTTTGGAAAGAATTGCTGGACGAGATCAATTCCCGCTGCTGCGAACGGTATTACGGGGCCGCGCTGCTGCCGGTGCCCAAGGTGGTTCTGGCGTCCCTGGGAGTGGACGCGGGATTGATCGGGGCGGCTGCGTTGGGGGAGGCCGGAAATTGAAAACCCAGCAATATCGGAAATTGCCATATGAAAATCAAAAACACCGTCTGCGGGCCAGTTAAAACATCCTGCGGACGGTGTTTTCTATCACGGTGTTATCGATAAAGCGCGCGCCCATTGGCGCATATGCCAATCCCTGTCATGTCAGAAGCTCTTGATAATCTCCTCATTCATGGATTTCACAATCGCCACAGCCAGCTGCACGGTGGCCTCGAAATCATAATAGGAAGTGATCCCGTAATGGGAGTGGATGTACCGCACCGGCACGCCCACCACGATCACCGGGATGCCGTCCAGGGCGGTGCTCACCATGGCGCCGTTGTTGCCGCCGCCCTCGCGGACGGATGACTGGATGGCCAGGCCCTGCTTCCCCGCCAGGTCCAGGGCATAGCGCTGGTATCTGGGGTTGCAGATGATGGATTTGTCCATAAAGCGGATCATGGGGCCCTTTTTCAGCGCAGTCTGGATGGCGTAGGGTTCGGTGAAGGTATCGTCCGCCGGGCAGCCCTCAAAGCAGATGGCGATCTGGGGGCGGACCTGGTTCACGGCCACCTTGACGCCCCGCTCGCCCACCTCCTCCTGGGAGGAGAGCACGCCCACCAGATCCACTTCAAGCTCCTCGTCCTGGAGCCGGTGCATGGCCTCGATCAGAGCGGCGCAGCCGATGCGGCAGTCAAAGCCCTTGCCGATCATCACGTCGTGCTCCTCGTCGTACTGGAACTGCACGTCGGACACGATGGGCTCGCCGATGCGGATCTTGAACACCTCCACGGCCTCCTGGGCGCTGGTGGCGCCCACGTCGATGATGTAGTCGGAGATGGCGGGGGCCGCTCCCTGGCTGCGCTCCGCGGCGGTTTTAAAGTGGACCGGCTTGGAGGCGATCAGGCCCGGCAGGTAGCGGCCCTCGGCGTTACGCACCAGAACCTTGGAGGAGGGCAGGCTGTCCATGTTCCAGCCGCCTAAGGACACGAAGCGCAGGGTGCCGTTCGGGCGGATGGAGTGAACCATGAAGCCCACCTCGTCGCAGTGGGCGTCCAGCATGAATACCGGAAGGCCCCTGGCCGGTTTGTTGGGCCGGATGTAAATGTTGCGCAGGCAGTCGTCGGTCACCTGTGCCATATCGCCGCAGTGCTTTTTGGCAACGTCGAAAACGGCGTCCTCAAAACCCGAGGGGCCGAAGGCGTTGGAGAGATCGGCGATCAACTCCAGGCTCTTGGGATTGATGTTTGTGTTCATATGATAATTCTCCTGTTTGTCCTTTAGATTTCTGCCTTGGGCAGGTCCAGTTTTTCCAGCTCAGTGAGGAAGTCCGCCATGTAGTCGGCGAAGGTGCGCAGCATCTCCTGACCCCACTCCACGGTTGCCAGATGAGGCTCATCCTTGCCGTACCAGCCGTTGCCGCTGTAGTTGTGCATCTCTCTGGGAAACACCACGGTGGCGCCCTTATAATCCACGGTGCCCCAGCCGGTGGTCTTCATGTTGGGGGCCACGTCGTCGATCAAGTCCATGGGTTCGTTTATGTAGTCGTAATCGATCAGGGAGGGATCCACGCCCATGACGCCCGCGGTCTCCTCAGCGCCGCCGTGGCCGCCCTTCCACTCCGGGTTCAGCTCTCCGGCCATAAGCCACCAGTTTAAGTTGGCCAGCCATGCGCCGCGGCGGTGAAGCTGCATGCCCACGGTCTCGATGGCCTTGTTGTTGCCGCCGTGGCCGTTTAAGATCACGAATTTACGGAAGCCGTAGCGGAACAGGGAGTCGGTGACCTTGGTCAGGATCATGACCAGGCCGTCGGTGCCCAGGGTGATGGTGCCGGTGCAGCCCATGATGGTGTTGGTGGCTCCGTAGGGGATGGTGGGCGCGATCATCACGCCGGATTTCTCCTCCAGAAGCTCCACGATCTTGTCCGGGATCAGGGTGTCGGTGCCCAGAGGCATGTGCTTGCCGTGGTTTTCGATGCTTCCCACGGGGATCACGACGGTCTGGCTCCTGGTCAGATATTCCTCTACCTTTTTACAGGTCACATTCGCTAAACGCATAGTAGTTCCTCCTAAAAAATGATTTGGTTTCATAACGGTTTCTAAAAAGGAGTATAGTTCCATTTGCGGGTAATGTCAATAACAGGCGAAGGGCCGCAATGCCAATATTTCCCGGTATAATTGGGGCCGGGAGGGCGCAATTCTCATTGACAAACGGTTAGTGAAAGTCTAAAATGTATATTTATAACCTTTGTTCGTTTAAGGCTGTTTTCAACCTCATATCTACACGCCTCAAAAGCGGTACAAAAGAGAATTACAGGAGGTATCTATGTTAAAGTATCTGGTAAAACGAATTGGTACGGCCGTGATTACGTTGTTTGTGGCCGCGACGATTACATTCTTTGTCATGAACCTGGTTCCGGGCGATCCTTTTATGAGTGAGAAGGCTCCCACGGCCGCCGCGAAGGCCGCGATGGAGGCAAAATACGGTTTGGACAAGCCGTTAGTGGTCCAGTACGCGAATTATCTGAAAAACCTGCTGCACGGCGATTTCGGCGTCAGCTATGTGCAGGCCAAGAATAAGCCGATTATGGATATTATCAAGCAGGCGTTCCCTATCTCCGCCAAGATCGGCGCCATTGCGGTGGTGGTGGCTACGGTGATCGGCATACCGCTTGGCTGTCTCTCGGCGCTGCGCAGGGAGAAGTGGCAGGACAATGTGATCCGGGTGCTTTCCACGGTGGGAATCGCGGTTCCGGGCTTTGTGGTCGCCACCTCGTTTATGATTCTGTTCGCCGTGAAACTGAAACTGGTACCGGCCTCCGGCCTCTCCAGCGCTGCGGCCTACGTGCTTCCGGTGATCACCCTGGCGCTGTCGCCCTGCAGCTACATCGCCCGCCTCATGCGCTCCAGCATGCTGGACGTGATCGGACAGGACTATATCCGCACCGCCAGAGCCAAGGGCATGAGCGAGTTCATCACCACGTTCAAGCACGCCCTCAGGAATTCCCTGATCCCTGTTATTACATACATGGGCCCCATGATCGCCAATGTTCTGACCGGCGGATTCGTGGTGGAGAAGATCTTCAACATCCCCGGGCTGGGGCGGTATTTTGTAAAGTCCATTGAGAGCCGTGACTACACCATCATCATGGGCGTCACGATCTTCTATGCGGCAATTCTGATTCTGATGACCCTGGTCTGCGATATTATTTACAAGCTCGTAGATCCGAGAATTAAGCTGGATGCATAGGAGGATGGGAACGTGGATAAACAGAAGATTTTACACAGATTAGGCTTGAGCGCGCTGCCGGAACTGTCGGATGCGGACTTTGCACCGGCTTCAAAGGAGGAGCAGGAGCAGATCACATCCATGCAGGAGGCGGTCAGCTATTGGAAAGACGCCTGGAGGCGTTTAAAGAAGAATAAAATCGCCATGGTCGCCCTTGTGATCATCGGCGTTCTGGTCATATTTGCGGTGGTGGGCCCTTATCTCAGCCCCTACACCTACAGCCAACAGATCCGCGGGGACGAGAACCTGTTCCCCTGCTTCAAGCACCCCTTCGGCACGGATAAACTGGGACGCGACCTGCTGGTCCGCACCATGATCGGAACCCGCATTTCCCTGTTGATCGGTATCGTCTCCGCCCTTATCGTGCTGGTGATCGGCTCCGTGTACGGCGCGATCTCCGGTTTGGTAGGCGGAACCACCGACAACATCATGATGCGTATTGTGGATATTCTCAACGCGCTGCCCACCATTCTGATGGTAATCGCCATCAAGATGGTAATTGAGGAGCCTCTGAACACGCTGATCAACAGCAATGCGTTTTTTAAGCCCCTGCAGGTGCTGGGATCGGGAATCATCGCTATCTTTATCGTGTACGGTCTGTTGTACTGGGTGGGCGCGGCGCGTATCGTCCGCGGCCAGGTACTGCAGCTGAAGGAAATGGAATATGTGAACGCCGCGGTGGCGCTGGGAGCCAACAAAAAGCGCCTGATCATGAAGCATCTGCTGCCCAACTGCGTGGGCCAGCTGATCGTCACGACCATGCTGCAGATCCCCTCCGCGATCTTTACCGAGGCGTTTCTGAGCTTTTTAGGTATCGGTGTTTCCATGCCCATGGCCAGCCTGGGTTCCCTCTGTTCCGACGGGCTGAACGGCATTATTTCCTATCCCTACCGCGAGTTCTTCCCCGCAATCGTGATCAGCGTGATTATCCTGGCCTTCAACCTGTTCGGTGACGGTCTCAGAGATGCGCTTGACCCAAGGCTGAAGAAATAGGAGGTTTACAGGACATGGAAGACAACAAGAATTTAGTGGAAGTCAAGAACCTGGAAGTCAGCTTCTTCACCTATGCGGGCGAGGTAAAGGCGGTCCGGGGAATCAGTTATAATTTAAAGCCGGGCGAGGTGATGGGCATCGTGGGCGAGTCGGGCAGCGGCAAGTCCGTTTCCTCCTACGGCCTGATGGGCATCATCCCGGAGCCGGGAAAGGTGATCGGCGGCCGGATCCTGTTCGAGGGCCGGGATGTGACGGCCATGAGTGAGAAGGAACTGCTTAAAATCCGCGGCAAGGATATCAGCATGATATTCCAGGACCCCATGACCTCCTTGAATCCGCTGTTCACTATCGGCAATCAGATTGAGGAGTCCCTGCGAAAGCACACCAGTCTGGATAAGGACCAGCGCCAGAAGCGCATGGTGGAGCTTTTAACCCTGGTGGGAATCAACCAGCCGGAGAAGCGGCTGAAACAGTACCCCCACGAGTTTTCAGGCGGTATGCGCCAGCGTGTGATGATCGCCATGGCACTGGCCTGCGATCCCAAGCTGCTGATCGCGGACGAGCCGACCACGGCTCTGGACGTGACCATTCAGGCCCAGATTCTGGAGCTGCTTAAGGAGCTGAAGGATAAGATCCATATGGGCATCGTGTTCATTACCCACGATCTGGGCGTCGTCTCCGATATCTGCGACAGCATCAGCGTGATGTACGCGGGAACCATTGTGGAGAGCGGCAGCAGCGACCAGATCTTTTACGAACCCAGACATCCCTACACCTGGGGGCTGCTGGCCTCCGTGCCCAAGATCGACACGGATGAGCACCAGCGCCTGATCCCCATCGAGGGAAACCCTGTGGACCTGATCAACCCGCCTAAGGGCTGTCCCTTCGCGCCGCGGTGCAAGCACTGCATGAAGATTTGTATCGACCAGGCTCCGCCCCAGTGTCAGGTGGGGGAGGGTCATATGGCCGCCTGCTGGCTGCCGGTGAAAGAAGCGCGGGAAGAGGAGGTGTAGGCGATGGCGGACGGTAAGAACATTTTAATCGAGGTACACAACCTCAAGAAATATTTCCCGGTGAAAACCGGTTTCATGAAGATGAACCATGTGAAGGCCGTGGATGATGTGAGCTTTTACATCGAGAAGGGCGAGACCCTGGGCCTGGTGGGGGAGAGCGGCTGCGGAAAGACCACGCTGGGGCGCACGATCCTGCGTCTGCACGAGCCCACGGAGGGGAAGATTATTTATAAGGGCGAGGACATCACCCATGTGGATATGCTGCCCTACCGCAGAAAGATGCAGATCATTTTCCAGGACCCCTACGCTTCTCTGGACCCGCGTATGACCGTGGGCGATATCATCGGCGAAGCCCTGGATATCCATAAAATGTACAGCTCCAAAGCCGAACGCAGGGACAAGATCAACGCCCTGCTGGACATTGTAGGCTTAAACACGGAGCACGCCAACCGCTTTGCCCACGAGTTCTCAGGCGGACAGCGTCAGAGAATCGGCATTGCCAGGGCGCTGGCCGTGGATCCCGAGTTTATCGTGTGCGACGAGCCCATCTCCGCCCTGGACGTTTCCATCCAGGCCCAGGTGGTGAATATGCTGGAGGATTTGCAGGCGGACCGGGGCTTTACCTATTTATTCATCGCCCACGACTTATCCGTGGTGAAACACATCAGCAGCCGCATCGGCGTGATGTACCTGGGCCACATGGTGGAGCTGGCAAAGAGCAACGAGCTGTACCGCAAGCCCCTTCACCCCTACACCCAGACACTGCTGTCCGCGATCCCCATTGCGGATCCCAAGGCCAGCCGGGCCAAGCAGCGGATTATTCTGCAGGGAGATATACCGAGCCCCATGAATCCGCCCAGCGGATGTACGTTCCGCACCCGTTGCCCCTACGCAACGGAGGAGTGCGCCCAGAGCGCGCCGGAGTTTAAGGAGTGGGAGCCGGGACATTTTGCGGCCTGCCACCATCTGGACAAAATCAATTAGGTAATAGCTGGCTCGTGTCAGTATTATATAAAATTTTATGATCAAAAAGGAGGAGATAAGAGAATGATGAAAAAAACAATGCTCAAAAAGGCAGCGGCAGCTGTGCTCTGCACGGCGATGGTTGTATCGCTGGCAGCCTGCGGCGGCGGTTCCGGGACCAAGGAGACTGCGGCGGCCGGTTCTTCAGCAGCCGGATCCGAAGCGGGATCTACCGGCGAGAAGGAGGCGTTCGAGATCAGCGTTCACAATGGTTCCGAACCCGCATCCCTTGACCCCAACGCGCTGAATTCCAATGATTCCATGATCACCACCCTGCATATGTTTGAGGGACTTGCCAAGTATGCCAAGGGCGGCGAGGGCGTGGAGCTGGGTCAGGCCAAGGACTATACGGTCAGCGACGACGGTCTGGTATACACTTTTACCCTGCGCGACGATATTTTCTGGTCCGACGGCCAGCCGGTGGTTGCGGGAGACTTCGTGTACTCCTGGCAGAGACTGGTGAGCGGCGGCTATGAGAACAGCTACTTTATCGACATGGTTCAGAATGCGGTTGAGATTCAGAACGGCACCAAGGACAAGACCGAGCTGGGCGTTAAGGCCATCGACGACAAGACCCTGGAAGTTACCCTGAAGGCTCCCTGTAACTATTTTATCGAGATTGTGGCGGCGGCTGTGACCAGCCCGGTGAGACAGGACATCATCGAGGCCAACGGCGAGATGTGGTATGAGAATCCCGAGACCTACATCGGCAACGGCGCATACAAGCTGGTGGAGTGGTCCCATCAGGAGAAGATCGTGATGGAAGCCAACGACAAGTATTATGACTATGCCAACCTTGGCCCCACCAAGATCACCTGGATGCTGATGGACGACGACAACGCCATTCTGGCTGCGTTTGAGAGCGGAGACTTGGCTTACGCTGCAAGCTTCCCCACCGAGGAGCTGGACCGCCTGAAAGAGGCCGGCACGTTCCAGGTAGCTCCGGTTGCCGGAACCTACTATATTCTGGTAAATGCCGAGGGCAAGGGTATGATTCCCGAACTTCAGGATCCCAAGGTGCGCCGCGCTTTGGCTCTGGCCATTGACCGCAACTATGTGACCGATATGGTTACCAAGAGAGGCGAGATTCCGGCAGACACCTTCCTTCCCAGAGGTTTCCACGACGAGGACGGCAATGATTATTATGATTCCGCTGAGAAATTCTGGGATAACTCCACCTACGAGGCCAACTGTGAGGAGGCCAAGAAGCTGATGGCCGAGGCCGGATATCCGGACGGCGCGGGCTTCCCGACAATCAGCTACACCATCAACAACAACAGCGCCCACGCGGCCATCGCCGAGTATGTGCAGAACGTATGGAAAGAGGTTCTGGGCGTGGACTGCACCATCGACTCTCAGGAGTTCGCAGTGTTCCTGGATATGAGAACCGCCGGCGACTACGCTCTGGCCCGCGCAGGCTGGACTGTAGACTACATGGATCCCGCATCCCTGATGGAGCTGTGGATCACCTCCAGCGGCAACAACGACTGCCATTTCTACAATGAGGAATATGATTCCTACATCAGCGCAGCCGCACACGCCACCTCCCAGAACGAGCGTTTTGAGAACTTCCACAAGGCTGAGAAGATTCTGGAGGAGCAGCTGCCGATCATCCCGATCTACTACTACAGCGAGCCGTATCTGATGGATACCTCCAAGTACGATGGGTTCTTCTCTTACCTGGCGATGCCGGTGTTTAAGTATGTGGTTCAGAAGTAAATAGCAGAATTGTGAATAACAATCGCCTGCAGGCTGCGCCAGCGGTCCATTGTATTCAATAAAACGGGGGTGCCGCGTTAGCGCGGTGCCCCCGTCTTTTAGCGGTGCGCCCGGCTGGGCGCGTATGTGGTTACTCTCAGATCAAATAATCGATGCAATTCGAAATATGGTCGAACACCCGGGAGGCGGCCTGTTTTACCGCCTCATTCCCGGTGGTGACGGAAAAGCCCTGGAAGGCCCGGATCATGTCCAGATCGTTCATCTCGTCCCCGATCACGCAGACCCGGGAATCCGGGTGCAGGCGTTTAAAGGCGCGGACTCCTTCGGTCTTGCTAACGCCCGGGGCGGTCACGTCGATGGCTCCGCCGTTGTAGTGGAAGTCCAGGCGGTCCTTGTAGGCAGCAGTGAGATAATTGTAAAGGGCCTGGGAGTCTTCAGCATCAAATCCCCGCAGAAACATGGAGATGATATCCCCATCCTGCTCCACCGCCTCCCTGGGATACTGGGGAAGCCCTTCCGGGTTGTGGTCCCGGGAAGCGGCCAGGGACGGGTGCAGGTAGAGGCGGCTGTGCTTGCGCAGGCTTGCCATACCGCACAGGCCTGCGGGGCGGCGCTCCATTTCCGTCTCCAGCTCCCAGGCTGTGGCGGTGTCCATGGGCTTTTTAAAGATCACGTTTAAATCCTGGTCAAAGATAACGGCCCCGGTGCAGGCGATGATAAAATCCATTTGCATATCATAGCGGGCGAATTCCTGCTCCAGCATGCTGAGGGAACGGCCGGTGACCAGTCCGAAGCGGCCGCCGCGGCTGCGGAAACGCCGGATGGCCTCCTTGTCCTCGTCCCGGATGGAACCCTGCTTAAATGTGCCGTCGTAGTCGGACGCCAGGTAAATTGTCTGATTCATAGGTCTGTCCTCTGCTTTAGGATGTATATGTGAAGCTTGGCTCACAAAACTGTTAAAAAAGTATCATATAGCAGTATTTCATGAAACGGTGGATTTGTCAAGAAGGATGCGGCAGCGTTTTGATCCGCTGGAAATGAACACAAGATAATCGTACTGTATTTTCCAGGGGAAGTTTGCTATACTGGGAGTAACTGGAAAAGAGAACGAGAGGAGTTCGAATGGATGTGAGAAAATTCTGGGAGGCGGTGCTGCAGCAGGACGCCGGGGCTATGAGGCCATATTTTCGTGAGGATGCTCGGGTAAATTGGCACAATACCAACGAACAGTTTACGGTGGAGGAGTTTATCCGGGCAAACTGCGAGTATCCGGGACGATGGGACGGGGAGGTGGAGCGCGTTGTGGTTCAGGGCGGACTTGTGATCACCGCCACCCGCGTGTGGGCGGCAGGAGGCGGCCCGTCCTTTCATGTGGTGTCCTTTATCCGGACAGAGGGGGAGCGGATCGTTTCTGTGGATGAATACTGGGGAGACGACGGCGCTCCTCCTCAGTGGAGGAGGGAGAAACAGATCGGAAGGGCCATTCCTACGAATATAAAGAGAGATGGAGCGGTCTGAGGCTTATAGCCCCCGGTCCGTTAAAAGCTTTTCAAACTTCTTTTCCGACGGGATCTCATGGGTCACAAATTCGCCGTTCCAGTACAGGCTGAAGGCTGTGTAGGGGCAGGGCGCGCTCTGGGCCTGCTCTGTGGTGGTGATGTGAACCGTCTGGATCGGGACGTTCCGGTCGCGGCAGATGGCTTCCAGGAGGGGAACGTATTTGGCGGTGAAGGGGCACTGGCTGGTGTAGTACAGGGCAAAGCCGGTTTGGGGAACCTGTGCCGCCGCCTGTTTCAGGCGCGGAGAGAAGCGCGGAAGTTCCGTCTGAGTCTCAAAAGGGAGCGCCATCAGCCGGAAATTGGGTTCGGCGGCGTCCACGGTCTGAAATCCTTTGTATTTCAGGTATTTGGGGTCCGAGAGAAACCCAAGCTTCTTTTCCGAGGACAGGACGGCCAAGCCGCGCTTGCCCTGAGATTTGGCGTCCCGGATACATTCTTCCAAAAGCAGGTTGGAATAGCCGTGCCCTTTGAACTGGCCGGACACCCAGAGGCAGTCGATATACAGGTAGCCGTCCGCCTCAATGGGCGCCCAGGCGTATTCGGCGGGAATATACTCGATAAAGCATTTGCCGCGCACGTCGCCTTTTAAGAAAACCAGACCCTGGTCCAGGCGCTCCGTCAGCCAGGCCTTTTTTGACTGTACCTGGCAGTCCTTGTTGCTGGAAATAGCGCAGCAGATGTGCTCTTTTTCAATGTTTTCGCGGGTGATTCGGATGAGTTCCATGGTAGTCCTCCTTGGGAGAGTGGTGATGGGTGATAAGGGACATGTCTTCTTCATAAGAGATACGTTTCCTTGATTATACTTTGTCACCAACCGGCCGGTTGATGACAAGAGATACGTTTCCTTGATTATATCAGATAACAGACAAGAAAAATAGCAGTGATTCCGCGATTTATCCAGCATCACTGCTATTTTGCAATTCAAGTATCACATATTACGTTTCAAGCCCCAGGGACTCCGCCGCCATCCGCCGCAGCTCGCCCCGCCTGACCTTGCCGGAAGTGTTTATGGGCAGAGCGGGAAGGGTGACAATGTGGCGGGGAAGCTTAAAGTGAGCCAGCCGCGGTTCCAGGAAGGCGCGGACATGCCCGGCGTCCAGATTTTCCCCTTCGCAGGCGGGAACCAGGCAGGCGCAAACCTCCTCCCCGTAGTACGGGTCCGGCAGACCGATCACTTTACACTCCTTTACGCCGGGATAACGCGACAGGACCGCTTCTACCTCCGCGGGGATGATTTTTTCACCGCCCCGGTTGATGATCTCCTTGATACGTCCCACATAGTGCAGGTATCCGCCGGAGTCGAGAAATCCTAGGTCCCCGGTGTGAAGCCAGCCGTCCCGGTCGATGGCCTGTGCGGTGAGGTCGGGCCGGTTGTAGTAGCCGGTCATCAGCAGGCGGCTTTTTACGCAGATTTCGCCGGTCTCCCCTGTTTTTAGGGCGGTTCCGCTTTCCAGGTCCGCGATTTTTCCGTTGCTGTGGTCCACAAAACGTCCCACCGTGGTGCTGCGGATTTCCAGGCTGTCCGTGGGAGCGGCGATTGCGATGCCGGCGGTGGCTTCCGTCTGGCCTAGGCCGGGCAGCAGGGTTAAGCCAAAGGCCTGCTCGATTCGCACAAATGTTTCCGGCGGGCAGTAAGCGCCGCCAATGATGCCGGTGCGCAGACAGGACAGGTCGAAACTGTAGAAATCGCCGCGCCCCATCATCGCCTGGTACATGCAGGGAACACAGCTGAGTACGGTGCAGTGCTCCGCCTGTATGGTTTTCAGGATACTTATGGTGTGCAGATCATCCGGCATCGCCAGACAGGCGCCGCAGGCCAGGGCGCTGAGCACATTTACGTCGATGCAGAAGATATGGAACAGCTGGAGGGCGCAGCAGATCACGTCCCGCTCTGTGAGGGACTGGCTGTGGGCCTTCTGGATCCCCCCATTTACCAGATTGTAATAGCTGGAAACCACGGCTTTTGGGGAGGAACCGGTGGTGCCGGAGGTGTACAGGATCAGCCCGTCGTCCTGGGGACGCGTCTCATCCCTGGCCTGGCGGAAGCCCTGGGCTTGTTCCCCGCCCATTTGAATCAGTTGTTCCAGGGAGAGGCAGGGGCGGCCGTCCACGCCGCTGATGTCAAATACGGCCTCTAACGGATAGAGCTCCCCGATCCGGCGGCTTTCCTCATAAAAATCCACGCCTTTGTAACTGTTTCCGATCATCAGAAAGCGGACGTTCGACAGAGCCATCAGCTCCGCCAGCTCCCCGGCTTTTAAGCCTGTATTCAGCATACAGGATACACATCCCGCTTTCTCGATTGCCAGGAAACAAAATACGGCGTTTGGGATATTTTCTGAGAGAATCGCCACATGATTTCCCCGCCGTACCCCGGCGGCCATGAGGCCGGCCGCGATCCGGTCCGTCAGCACATCCAGCTCCCGGTAGGTCCAGCGCATGCCCTTAAAGGTGAGGGCGGTCCGGCCGGGCCACCGGGTTGCCGTGCGTTCCATAAATTGGGCGATTGTCAGGTTCAGCAATGGTTTCATTGATTCTTAAGGCCTCCTGTAAACGTTGCGGGTCAACAGACCAGATTGGCGATGGGCAGACCCACGGCCAGCATGACGGCGATGCCGACCAGCCCGGCTGCCGCGCCGTATTTAAACAGCCTGCCCGCGCTGATCCAGCCGGAGTCCGCTGCGATTGCAACGGGCGGCGTGGCCGGTGCGGTGGCGAAGGCGAAGTTGATTCCGATGGTGATCATGATGGCTGCAATTACCGGGCTGATCAGACCGCTGTACAGGCTGGTGGACAGCGGCATGGCGATGGCCATACAGATGGCGCAGGTCACGGAGTTGGACATGAAGTTGGTCAGGATCACGCTCATGGCGGCCAGGACGACGATGAACATGAAGGGACTTACGCCGGTGCAGAACATGCCGATGGTGTCCCCAAGCCAGGTGGAGACGCCGATGTCCCCGTTGGCCAGGGCGGTGCCCAGTTCCAGCAGCGCGCCCATGAACAGCAGCGTGCTGAAGGGAACCGCGGAGATGGCCTCTTTATAGGGCAAAACCGGCTTGCCGTCCACCTTGATAAAGTGAAGCAGTATAATGGCCACAATGGGGGGATAGCACTGATGAATCTTGTTGAGCAGCGGATAGGCCGGCGGACAGAGGTATTTGGAGATACCGGGAGCCAGCCAGAGAACCACAACGATCAGATAGACGGTTGCCGCGATTTTTTCCTGCTTGGAGAACGGTCCCTCATTCCCTTTGATGGCGTCGTAGTCCAGCCTGGAAAGTCTGGATACGTCCGGCCTCCACACATAGCGGCAGACCAAAAACCAGCCGATGGCGGTGAGGATGCCAACCGGCATCGCAACCATCACGTACTGGCCGAATTCCAGATTGTTGCCCGTATAGCTGTTGTAGGAGGAGAAGCCGATCAAAGTCATGGCGTGGGAGATCGGCGTTGTGGCCTGGGCGATTTGGCAGATGATAGCCAGGCTGGCGATCATGACCGCGGGAAAAATATCGCCTTTGCCCTTCTCATACCCCAGGGATTCAAAAATCTCATATAAAATGGGCAGAAAGATCATGATGGTGGAGCTGGACGACAGCCCGGACGAGAGGACGAAGATGGAAACAAAAATCATGGCGATGGTGCACCAGGCTCCCTTGCGGCTGAAGCTGCCGGTGAGAAACCAAACGGCCAGACGGTGGGCCACACCGGTGGCCTGCAGGCTCTTTGCCAGCATGAAGCAGAGCAGGAGATAGAACACGGTGCTGTTTCCCAGGGTCCCCGCGGCGACCTTGTTCATGCCCAGCTCCGGGATCAGCGCCAGGGCCAGAATCACGGCCAGGCTGGTCCAGTCCACGCCCACCAGAAGCCACATGAGAAGTCCGCCTACCATGATAAACAGCGTCTGGGCGCCGGAGGCGCTGAGGCCGGAAGAAACCGGGATAAAACGGCCGAAGAAGCATAGGAACAGGCCGATGATAATAACAACAATCTGATATGTCTTATATTTTTTCATTGTAACAATCCCCCTCCAAAGGTGTTTGTTAAAAAAACATCAATCAATATGCGCCGCCACCTACGGTATTATAGAGCAAGTTCAATGCCAAGCTGAGGGAGAAGAAATTTGGCTGGAATCCCCCGAGAATTGTCTGCGAATTAACAAAATAGGAAATGGATGTGCAAAATACTGCCGGCGTTTCCTGCTGTGATAGGATCTGATTGCACAAGAGAATGTGCAAAAACTATAGTTTTGTGTGCAAAAATTGAGCTGGATGCATTGAAATGTGCAAAACAAGTGCAAAGTGCATTGACAATCTATAAATTTTATGGAATTATTATAACCATTGAATTGATATTGATAAAAATTTTGACAAATTTACTCAATATTATTATAATAAAAACCAACAGGATATTTCAAGGACAGGTGTATGGGTTAGACTAAAAAGGAATGGGGATATGTTATGGTAATGAATGAATTGCTGTTGCCGGATTTATTTACGCTGCTGGACAGCCTGGATTGGGGAATCAGCATCTTTGATGAGAACGGCAAATTTCTGTGGGTCAACCGCTATGTGCTAAAGTGCAGCGGACGTCCCAGGAAATTTTACGAGGGGAAATCCGTCTACGATTTCCAAAGTCTGGGGATTCTGGACACACCGGTCTGCTCCGAGGTGTTCCGCCTGAAAAAGAAGGTGACCCATCTCCAATATTCTTACACGGGAAGCGGAACGCTGGGGGAATTTATCGTCACCGCCACGCCGATTTTCGACAGCAACGGCAATGTGAAGTACGCGGTGGCGGACCGGATGGACGTGCGCCATTTAAAGGCGCGTCACGAGCTGGTTTTGCGGGAACGCCAACAGCACGACGCTTCGAAGATCAAGGTGGAGAGCAAGAAGCTGGAGCTGATCTACCGGAGCGGTGTGATGGAGAAGCTGGTGAAGGATGTGGAGCGGGCCGCGGCGGTGGCCAGCGTGATCCTGCTCCAGGGCGAGTCGGGCACAGGTAAGGAGGTGTTCGCCCACTATATTCATGAGAACAGCCCTTATCGGAACGGGCCTATGATTGAAATTAACTGCGCGTCCATGCCCGAGTCCCTGCTGGAATCCGAGCTGTTCGGCTACACCAAGGGGGCGTTTACCGGAGCGCTGAACACGGGGAAGGAGGGACTGATCGAGGCGGCGGACAAGGGAACGCTGTTTCTGGATGAGATCAACTCCATGCCCCTGGGGCTTCAGGCCAAGCTTCTGCGCGTTTTGGAGAGCAAATCCATTACCAGGATCGGCTCCACCAAACCCATCGACGTGGACTTCCGGCTGATCGCCGCCACCAACCGCAGCCTGGTGGAATGTGTGGAGGAACGGATCTTCCGGGCGGATCTCTACTACCGGCTGAATGTGATTCCGGTGACGATTCCGCCGCTGCGGGAGCGCAAGGAGGATATTCCGGTGCTGACGGATTTTTTCCTGGACAAGTTCTGCGACCGGTATTCCCTGCAAAAGAAGTTCGCAAAGCGGGTCTACCGTACCTTTGAGGCCTACAGCTGGCCGGGAAATGTGCGGGAACTGAAAAATATTGTAGAGCGGATGGTGATCATGAGTACGGTTTCCACCATCACCATTAACGAGATTCCCCAGAGTATGTTTAGCGAAAACGGTTTCCCCGCCGGGCCGGAGCCGGAGATGGATGAAAAGGAGCGCATCCGGCGGGCGCTGGAGATCAACAACGGACACCGGGAGAAGACGGCGCGGTATCTGAATATATCCAGGCGGACGCTGCAGTATAAGTTGAAAAAATATGGGTTGAACTGAATCGGGCGCTGGAGAGCGGCGGTTCCGGAAATTCCTGAGGAGGGATTTCCGGGGCCGCCGTTTTGACGTGTGGGAGTTGGCGTAAAGGGGAGTGGTGCCAGGATGTTCACCGGCGCTGCGTTTAAGGCGACACGGAGGATGGCCCTCACCGCGCCGTGCTTCGGAAATTTGGCATATTTTTTGCTTGTAATTTTGGTAAAACGGCAAGGCGCAGATTCAGCCCCGGTACCGACGGCCGCCACCTGATTTTCCGGGAGCTGCTGCGATGCGCCGTGTGGGAAAAGACGAAAGGAGAGGGAATGATGAAACCATTGGAAGGGATCAAGGTGGTGGAACTGACCACATATTTTGCAGCGCCAGCCTGCGGCCGCATGCTGGCCGACTGGGGCGCGGAGGTGATTAAAGTGGAGGGCCCCAAGGGGGACCCGTACCGCACCGCCTACAGGGGGCAGAGGACGCCGCAGTTTGAGGAGGGATGTCCCAGCTTCGACCTGGAGAACAGCAATAAATCCTTTGTTTGTCTGGACACCAAGACGGAGGGTGGACGGGAGGCGGTATTAAAGCTGATCTCCCAGTGTGATGTGTTTCTCACCAACAACCGGTTGAGCGCCCTGAAGAAAATGGGGTTGACCTACGAGGAGGTCCATGCGCTTTACCCCAAGGTAGTCTACGCGGAAGTGCTGGGTTACGGGGCCAAGGGGCCGCTGAAGGACCGTCCGGGATACGACTACACCGCATTTTTCTCCCGCAGCGGCCTGATGGCGGATTTGAGCTCCAAGGGCGGCAATGTGATGAACACGGTGGCGGGCTTTGGTGACCATGTGACGGCCATCACCCTGGCTTCCGGAATCTGCGCGGCCCTTTTAAAGGCCCAGCGCACCGGGGAGGGCGACCGTGTCAGCGTGGCGCTGTATCAGGCGGCTATTTTCATCCTCAGCAACGGCCTGCTCTGCGCGGAGTACGGGCGGGAATACCCGCGGACCCATTTCGACTGCAACAGTCCGCTGCTCACCTGCTACCGCTGTAGGGACGGCGAGTGGATCTACCTCTCCATGCCGGAGTACGACAAGATGTGGCCCAGGATCTGCCGGGATATCTTCGAGCGCCCGGATCTGGCGGAGGATCCCAGGTTTTACTGCATCGCGGAGACCAACAAGCGCATCGGGGAGGCGGTGGCTGTGTGCGATGAGATATTTGCGGAGCACGACAGCGCCTACTGGATTGGGAAGATGGAGGCCAATGATATCGCCCACGAGAAGCTGGCCCATTTTACGGACGTGCTGAAGGATGAACAGGCCTGGGCAAACGGTTTTTTGCAGGAGTACACCTATCCAGGCGGCGAGAAAACGGTATTTTCCAGCACGCCGGTGTCCTTTGAGTCCATCGGGGAGCTGCCCTTTAAACATGCGGGCGTGGTGGGGGGAGATACCCGGGAGGTGTTAAAGGCAGCCGGATATGCGGAGGAGGAGATCGAAGCGCTGGTCGCCTCCGGCGCAGCAAAATGAGCGGAGCGCTGTTTGACGCGGAGTGAACAAACGACGGGAACAGGAGGGATTTTCCATGCTGACAATGGGGGTTGACATCGGCTCCACCGCATCCAAAGCGGTGATCCTGGAGGACGGCAGCCGGATTGTGGCGAAACGGGTGGTTCCGGTGGGAACCGGCACACGGGGGCCGCGGGAGGTGTACGAGAGCACCCTGGCTGCGGCCGGGGTGAAGGGATCTGAGATCAGCCGCGTGGTGGCCACGGGGTATGGGCGGATGAACTTTGAGATGGCAGACCGGGAGCTGAGCGAGGTCAGCTGTCACGGACGGGGCGTGCGTTTTCTGCTGCCGGACGTGCGGACCGTGATCGATATCGGAGGTCAGGACGCCAAGGCGCTGCTGTTGGATGAGCGGGGGAACCTGGACAATTTTATTATGAACGACAAGTGCGCCGCCGGTACCGGGCGTTTTCTGGAAGCCATGGCCAGGGTGTTGGATGTGGCGGTGGAGGAGATGGGGGAGTTGTCCGAGCGCTCCGCGCATCCGGTGTCCATCAGCAGTACCTGTGCGGTGTTTGCGGAGTCGGAGGTAATCTCGCGGCTGGCTAACGGTGAGAAAATCGAAGATATCGTGGCCGGGATTCACACCTCGGTGGCAAAAAAGGTCAGCGGACTGGCCATCCGCATGGGCTACCGGCCCAGAGTGGCTATGAGCGGGGGCGTGGCGCGAAACCGCGGCATCGTCCGTGCTATGGAACGGGAGCTGGGGTGCGGGATCACGGTTCCCGAGGACTGCCAGCTGGCCGGCGCCATCGGAGCGGCGCTGTTTGCCTACAGCGATATGGAAAAACTTGTAAAAGGTGGGTGATTGCCTGCCCACGGCAATCAATAAACGAAAAAGGAGAGTAGAAACATGAGTGAACAGAACACAACTCCGGCGGCGGCGCCGGCGAAACCGAAACGGCCAAAATCCAAGTCCCAGCTGATGGCCGGCGCTCTGCTGGATAAAGCGTACAACGACGCCATTGAGGCGAAAGCCAGAGGGGAGAAGATCGGCTGGGCCACATCCCTCTTTCCCCAGGAGATAGCGGAGACGCTGGGTCTGAACATCGTTTACCCGGAGAACCACGGAGCCGCCGTAGCGGCCAAGAAGCTGGCGGAACCGTTTTTACACTATGCGGAGGCCCACGGCTGCAACAACGACCTCTGCTCTTACGCTAAAATCGACCTGGCCTACGCGGATCTTTTGGAGTGCAGCCCGGCCAGCAACATGGCGGTGCCGGATTTCCTGCTGGTGGCAAACAACGGCTGTAACGAGATTACCAAATGGTTTGAGCTTTTGAGTCGCAAGTACAAGATTCCGATTTTTATGATCGACATGACTTACAACCACCTGCCTCAGGTGACGGAGTCCCGGGTAAAATATATCCGCGCCCAGATCGAGAAGCTGATTGAGGATCTGTCTGCATTTACTGGGAAAAAATGGGATCCAGACCGGTTTGCAGAGGTTATGCGAATCTCCACGGCCAATCGGAACCTGTGGGAGCAGATCGCGGATTACCTGGCGTTGGAGCCAAGCCCCTTAAGCGGCTTCGATTTGTTTAACTATATGGGACCCATGGTATTTACCAGAGGGCGGGAGGAGACGGGGGATGTGATGCGCCAGCTGATCGCGGAGATCGAGGAGCACATCAAAAACGGGACGTCCACCTACCCGGGCGAGCAGCATTTCCGGGTGTTCTGGGAGGGCATCGCCTGCTGGCCCTATCTGTCCCACAACCTGAAAACTCTGAAAAAATACGGGATCAACGTCTGCGCCACGGCTTACGCCCGGGCCTGGTCCCTGGACTACACGCCCGGCGACATCGAGAGTCTGGCGCGGGCGTACTCGTTCACCAGCTCCAACAACATTCTGATGGACGAGAGCATCCGCAGGAGAAAGGAGTGGAATGAGAAGTTCCACATTGACGGGACGATTTACCATGTAAACCGCGCCTGCAAGGTGATGGTGTGCCAGCAGCAGGAGCTGATGCGCCGGGTTTCGGAGGCCTGCGGCAACCTGCCCTTTATGGCTTTTGACGGGGATCAGGCGGATTACCGGAATTTCAGCGAGGCCCAGTTTGAGACGCGGATCGAGGCATTTGCGGAGCTGATGAGAAAGCATAAGGAGGAATTGCGCAATGGCTAGCTTACAGGAAAATTTGCAACGGTTACAGGAAATTGCGGCCAACCCCAAAGCGCAGCTGGACCGGTATCTGAAATCCGGGCGGCAGGTGGTGGGGTGTTTCCCCATCTACACGCCGGAGGTGCTGGCGGACGCTGCGGGCCTGGTGCCCATGGGCATGTGGGGCGCGCAGACGGAGTTTTCACTGGCGAAAAAGTATCTGGTGCCCTTTGCCTGCCCCATCATGCAGTCCTGCATGGAGCTGGCGCTCGGCGGAAAATACGCGGGGGTGAAGGCGGTGATGATCTCGCCTATGTGCGATACTCTGCGCTGTATTACTCAGGACTTCAAGTTTGGGGTGAAGGACATCGTGTCTATTCCCTTCACACTGCCTCAGAACCGCAGGATCACCGCGGCCATCCAGTACCTGACCGAGGAGTACGGCCATGTGAAGGAGCGCCTTGAGGAGATTTATGAGGTTGAGATCCGGGAGGAGGCCATCGCGAAGAGCATCGAGTGCTACAACCAACACAGCCGCGCCATGAGGCGGTTTGCACAGCTGGCGAACCGGCATCTGGACATTATTACGCCCACGATGCGCCACGGGGTGTTTAAGAGCGCCTGGTTTATGACCAAGGCGGAGCATCTGGCGTATCTGCGGCAGATCATCGGCCAGCTGGAATCCCTTCCGGATTATGAGTTTACCGGAAAACGGGTGATTCTGACCGGAATCACAGGGGAGCCGGACAGCTTTTTAAAGATTTTGGAGGACCACAATATGGCTGTGGTGGGGGACGATCTGGCCCAGGAAATGCGCCAGTACCGCACGGAGATCCCGGAGGGCGACAACGGCATCGTGCGCCTGGCCAAACAGTGGATGGAGCGGATCGACCCAATGGCCCATGAGGACGAGCTGCGCCGGGTGGAGCTGCTTCACGGACTGTGCCGGGAAAATGCGGCGGACGCGGTGATCGTGTGCCTGATGAAGTTTTGCGATCCCGAGGAGTACGAGTATGTGGCCTACAGCCAGGAACTGAAAGACGCGGGGATTACGGTGCTGTCCGTGGACATTGACCAGCAGCCAAACAGCTATGACCAGGCCCGCACCAGGATTGAGACGCTGGCGGAAATGCTGTAGAAGGCAGGGAGAGAGCGGGAGCGTGCGGGTCCGCGTTAAACGGCGGCGCACGGCTCCCAGAATCCCTGGGCGCGGGAAACGAGGGCGCCGTGGCCAGCGCGGGTGAAGGTATCGGGGCGGGATCTGCCGCCTCCGGGGCCCGGCCAGCCGGGGTGAAGGTATCGGAGGCGGGAATTACCGCCTCCGGGGCCCGGTCAACCCGGGGTCCTGGCGGTCCGGGCGAAACAGAATGTACAGATGGAAACAGGGACGGAGGTAAACATGATTCTTTCAGACAAATATAAACTGCTGCGAAAGAACTTCCGCAACTTTGCGGAGACGGAATTTACAACGGAAATTCAGGAACAGCTGGACCGGGAAGGCGGGTTCAACTGGGATTTGCATTATAAAATGGCAAAGTACGGTTTTATGGGGATCAAGCTGCCGGTGGAGTACGGCGGGCAGGGGGGAGACACCCTGGCCTATGTGTTGATGGTGGAGGAATTCGCCCGGGTATGTCCGGTGCTGTCCATCTACGCCAACACCCCCAACTCTCTGGGCAGCGGACCCCTTTTAACCTGCGGCACGCCGGAACAAAAGAAAAAATACATCCCGCCCCTGGCTTCCGGGGAGAAAAAGATTGTGTTCGCCCTGACGGAGCCGGGCGCCGGGTCGGACGCGGGCGGGACCCTCACCCGGGCGGTGAAGGATGGGGAATATTATATTTTGAGCGGACGTAAATGCTTTATCTCCGGCGCGCCTCTGGCGGACTACGCGGTGATCTACGCCAAGACCAATCCGGCGCTGAAGGGGAGCAAGGGCATTTCCATGTTTATTGTGGATATGAAGCTGCCCGGGGTGTCTTTGGGTAAGCCGGAGCTTAAAATGGGAATCAACGGATACCCCACCAGCGACATTATTCTGGAAAATGTACGGGTTCACGAGAGCGATCTGCTGGGGCCGCCGGACAAAGGATTTTCCACGGCATTAAAGACGCTGGACGGCGGACGTCTGGGCGTGGCCGCCCAGTCCCTGGGGATCGCCCAGTGCTGTCTGGAGGAATCCATCCGCTATGCAAAGGAGCGCAGGCAGTTCGGCCGCCCCATCGCCAAGTTCCAGGCTATCAGCTTCATGATCGCAGACATGGCAACGGAGATCGAGGCCGCCAGGGAGATGATCTACAGCACAGCCCTGGCCAAGGACGCGGGGGAGAAGGACGCCCCCATGAAATGTTCCATGTGCAAGCTGTTCGCCTCGGAGATGGCCAACCGGGTGGCCTATAAGGCCGTACAGATCCACGGCGGCTACGGCTATATGCGGGACTACAAGGTGGAGCGCATGTACCGGGACGCCCGGATCACCACCATTTACGAGGGCACGAGCCAGGTACAGCAGATGGTCATTGCCGGCAATCTGCTGAAATAGAAGGGAGGCGCGACAGATGAGAATTTATGTATGTGTGAAACAGGTTCCGGATACCTCCGGGAAGGTAGCGGTCAATGAGAACGGAACGTTAAACCGCGCCTCCATGGAGACGATTGTGAACCCGGATGATTTGAGCGCCATGGAACAGGCGCTGGAGATTAAGGATAAAACAGGGTGCCGTGTAACCGCCGTCACCATGGGGCCGCCCCCCGCGGAAGGCATGCTGCGGGAGCTGATCGCCATGGGAGCGGACGACGGGGTATTGATTTCCGGCCGGGAATTCGGCGGTTCCGATACCTACGCCACCTCCCAGATTATTGCAGCCGCCATCTGCCATCTGGGGCTGGAAGAGGAGGACATTATTTTCTGCGGCCGCCAGGCCATCGACGGGGATACGGCTCAGGTGGGACCGCAGATTGCGGAGAAGCTGGACATTCCCCAGGTGACTTACGCGGGAAAGGTGGAAATGGACGGGAAGCGGGTGCGGGTCATGCGGCTCATGGAGGACGGATATATGACGGTGGAGGCGCAGACTCCCTGCCTGATTACCTGCGTCAAGGAGCTGAACAGGCCCCGGTACATGACGGTGCGGGGGATTCTGGAATGCTATGACAAGACGGTGACGGTGCTGGACTATGAGGCGTTAAAGGATGAGCCTCTGATTGATCCGGCCACCATCGGCCTGGCCGGTTCGCCCACCAATATTTTCAAATCCTTTACGCCGCCTCAGAAGGGCGCGGGCGTGATGCTTGAAGGCTCGGGCCGCGAGGCGGTGCGGGGACTGGTGGAGCGCCTTGCCGCGCGGCATGTGATTTGAGGAGAGGGGGACGAAAAGAATGGAATTCAACAGTGCGGATATTCAGGCGTTTCGGGATATATGGGTATTCTGCGAACAGAGGGAAGGAAAGCTTCCGGACACGGATTTTGAGCTTGTATCGGAGGGGCGCAAGCTGGCCGACGAGCGCGGCGCGCGGCTGGTGGGTGTGGTTCTGGGATGGAATCTGGGCGACGAGGTCCGGGAGCTGGGAGGCTATGGAGCCGATGAGGTGATTGTGTGCGACCATCCGTTACTGGAGGTGTACACCACGGACGCTTACGCCAAAGTGCTCTGCGACGTGGTAATGGAGGAGAAACCCGAGGTATTGCTGATCGGGGCGTCCCACATTGGACGGGACCTGGGTCCACGCTGCGCTGCGCGGCTGCACACGGGACTGACGGCGGACTGCACCCATCTGGATATTGACATGGGGCGTTACAGGGAATTTCTGGAAGAATCCTCCACACTGGATTTGGCGGCGGTAAAAATGGACATGGAGGACAAGAATCTGAAAATGACGCGGCCTGCCTTTGGAGGACACTTGATGGCTACGATCATCTGCCCGCGTTTCAGGCCCTGTATGTCCACGGTCCGGCCGGGAGTGATGAAAAAGGCTGCATACTCGGCGGAGATGGCGGAACGCTGTGAGATAAGGCGGATGCCGGTGGAACTGTCGGATGGAGACTTAAAAACCCGGGTGACAGAGGTGGTAAAGGCGGCCAGAAAGATGGTGGATCTGATCGGCGCGGATATTATCGTCTCCGTGGGCCGGGGAATCAGCCGGGATGTGGAGAAAGGGATTGCGCTGGCCGGGGAATTGGCAGAAGTTCTGGGCGGAGGCGTGGTGGGCGGCTCGCGCGCGGTGATCGACGCGGGCTGGCTCTCTGCGGATCATCAGATCGGCCAGACCGGAAAGACGGTTCATCCTAAGCTCTACGTGGCGCTGGGAATATCGGGAGCCATCCAGCACAAGGCCGGGATGCAGGATTCAGAGCTGATCATTGCCGTGGACCAGAACGACGGGGCGCCGATTTTTGAGGCGGCGGATTATGGGATCTGCGGGGATCTGTTTGAGGTGGTGCCACTGATGATTGAGGAGATTAAGGGGGTGAAAAAACAGGACTAACCCCAAAGGGATAGTCCTGTAACGTTTTCGAGATGCCGGACCAGCGCTTCGGGAAGAGGCGCGTCCCCCGGTACCGGAAGAACCAATGAGGCGGGATTTCCCGCCTTTTTGTATTGGCGAAGGTTGCCGCAGGTGCGGACCGGCTTCCAGCCGCCGCGGGTCAGCAGTTTCTCGATGGCTTCGAAATGATTCATCCTATGCTCCTTTACAGTGAATGCGGTTGTCGGGCTCCATAATTGTCCCTGCCGTCCGCTGCAATACACATTGGCGAATCATCGATAGTTTTATTATAGCGGAATGAAAGCGGGAGTCAAGGAAAAAATAGAATTAGAAGACAGATTAAAATTATATTGAAATAGAGGTTGACAAAATGCGCAATGCGTATTATAGAAAATGAATGTGCATTACAATACGCATTAGAGGCGGTGAGACAGGATGAGGGAAATTAAAGAAAACATTGTATACCCGGCGCGGTTCCAGCCGGAGAGCGGCGGCGGGCTCCGCATCACGTTTCCGGATTTTCCGGAGCTGCTGGTGATTGCCGGGGATTGGCAGGAGGGAATGGAGCTGGCCCAGAGGCAGCTGGCCCTGGCGGTGATCGACCGGCTGGACAGCGGCCGGGAGCTTCCGGCCGCGGCGGGCCCTCATATGGCTGCGGAGGGGCCTTGCGCGACGGAGGCGGGTCCTCCCGCGGCTGCGGCCGGTGCGGGGACCCTGACGGCCGACGCGCAGAAAATGACAAGCGAAGATGGGCCTCCCGAGGCTGTTCCCCCCGCAGAGCTTGTCTACCTCCACATCTGGCTTCCCTATTTCCGCAGCGACATGCGGGAAGTCTACGTCAAGAAGTCGGTGACAATCCCCCAGTGGCTGGACGTGCTGGCCAAGAAAAGCGGGCTTAATTTTTCCGCGGCTCTGGTCCGGGGAATCAAGGAGGAGCTGGGAATCCGGGAGAGAAAGGATATCTGATCCGGCGGAGAAGATGGTGAAACAGTGGAAACAGCGGGCTGACGGACATTATGGTGCGCAGACGCGTATCGCCGGGGCAAACGCTCCGGAACCACATATTTCATCGAATCGAAGGAGGAAAAACAGATGTCTGAATTTCGCGACAAATGCGCTAACATCGCACTGGGAGGGAGCACCGGGGCTTCGGTGGGAGGAGCCGTTGGAGCTGCAATCGGAGCGCTGGGAGGGCCGGCCACGTCGCTGACCGGAGCCAGAATCGGCGGAGCGCTGGGCTCTCTGGCCGGGATGTTCTGGGACTGAGAGGGGACGGCCGTATGAGACAGGGATGCAGGGTACACGATATGAACCGGTGGATGGAGGCGGCTGTGGAAGCCGTTTTGGAGCCGGTAGGCACAGCGGGCCGTGGGATTTACTTCGGAATCGGAGGAGGGAGCCGTGATATTTCACGGCCCCTGAGCTTTTTGGGGAAGGGAGAATCTGCCGTATGAGATTAAGAGGCTGCTGCACATGCCCGATGCGTTTCATCTGCGCCATTTCGGGTGGGGATTTTTGCAAATAATGGGGGATCAATCAAATGAAACAGGCTGTATTAAATGTGATTGCTGAGATGGAAGCGGTGTTTGAGAAGGCGGGGGAGAACTTCGCTTTTGAGAATATTTACAATGAGAGGGTTCCCTTTGACGACTATGCCAGAGATCAGGTTTCCGCTGAGCGCGTCAGGGACGACTGGGACCGGGTGACGGGGATTCTGGAACGGTTTTACCAGACGTGCCGGGAGTCCGGGGAGATGGACGATTTCTCCTTTGTATTTGCGGTTTACTGCAATTTTTTCATTCGCAAAGGTTTTTACCTGCGGTTGGGGACAGAAGCGTTCGAACAGAATAGCGCATGGTTGGCGGGAGATGAGGAGGACAGAAAATTCTATTCCTGTTTCTGGACAGGAATCCGCACCCAGACATATGATTGGTTTGAGCGCGCATGGGAAGCTAGGCCGTATCCGGTAGCCGCAATGTATTGCTTTATCCGCTATATGGCGTTGTTCTGCCAGAATATTGTGGAGGAAAAGGCTACAGATTGGCAGTTGGAATCACGGATATGGAAATTTTACGAGGCGCTGCCTGCGGATTACCGGGAATATGTGATGGGAACCGGTAAGCTGCATCGGGAGTCGGAGAACCTGGCGGCGGATGAAAACTGGCTTCCATATATCAGTACAAAATCCATGAGGGATTACCTGATTGGCTACAACCGCGAGTTTTACCTGGATTTTCTGGAAAATATGAAACTTGATCCGGAGAAGGTGGAGGGAGGAATGGTTGCTGATACGTTGATTGACCGCTTGCAACTGCGGCAGATGTGGCGCAGGGTAGAGCGTGGATCGGAAGCGATCCGCAAATGTGATCCGCAGCGGAATGAAGAAGCGGCCAATCAGATAATGCGCGATATGTTTAACGATCTGCTGAGGAATCTGGCTACGGGAATAGGCGCGTATGGCCAGATTCAGTGGCCGCTGCGACTCTTGTTTGAGAAACTGCATACGCTGCTTCTGGAGGATACTGGACCTCGGTTCCGGGAAGGGATGGAGCTGCCAAAGACCGTGGTTTCGCCCGCATACCGGAACACGTACCTGAATATTCCGGTGCTGCTCCCCGGCGGCGTTACGTCCCTTTACCTGAAAAGCCGTTACGATCTTTTTAAAGAAAAATGCCTGTCCGATCAGCGGCTTTTGGAAAACAAGCGCCTCAGCCGCGAAAAACAGGATATGATGGACCACTACGCCCACAGCTGGAAGCACATTTCCTACCCCATGACCGTAAAACGGGTGGCGGAGGAGCTGAGCCGGACCAATCTGCCTCTGGCCAACCGTCTGTTTAAGGCCTACAACAGCGAGCGGACCCTCCAGGGCGGGCTTCAAATTCTTCAATACTCCATTTCCGATCAGCCCGATGCAGTGCGGGATGCATTCCGCCAGGGGTTCTACTGCATCGGCGCACAGGTGGGTAAGAGCATCCGGCAGGTCATGGAGGAGAGCGTGGACCTGGTGTTGTTCAAGGTGCTGATGGAGGAGGCGGACGGCAGCAAAAAGATCAGCCGCTGCCGCGCCAATCTGCAAAAACAGCACAGCCTGGAAGCACTGCGGGAACAGTATATCCGCTGCTACATCCAGGGAGAAAGCCGGCAGGAGAGCGAGCTGGACTGGTTTGACGCCAATGTATTTCCACTGGAGGTCTCCGTGGACGAACTCTGGCAGGAAATCCGGGTCAAGGAAGATGATTTCTCCGATTTCCAGCTGAGCGAGCTGTTTGTGGAGCTGTTTACCAATGTGCTGACCCATGGGACGGACTGGTGCAGGATCAGCCTGGAGGGCGGGGAACGGTCCATGGACATCTGCGTGACCAATGCGCCGGGCGAGGAGAACCACGGCACCCGCATGGGGTTGAAAACTCTGGGCGCCATTGTGGATAAGATCAACTACGGAGCGGAGCTTGTGGGGATAACATCCGGGATTTCGGCGGACAATGTGTACGGTGTGAGGATTGCGTTTGACCGCAGGATCATGTACAGAAGGGGGAGACGATGATGCGGTTTTTGTGGGTGGAAGATTTCAATGAGGACAAGGGCGACCGAGCGGCGTTGGAGGCGCGCTGGAAAGAATATTTCGGGCTGGACGAGGTGATCATAAAGGAAGATTTGAAAAGCGCCCTTGAGTATTTGGACGACCGGGAAAATTTCGCGGATTTCGACGGGGTACTGTTGGATATCCGCTTTCCTTCGGGGGGAGAGGGAATTTACGAGAAGTATTTTTCCGAAATTGTCACGAAAAAAATGTACGGAGACTATCTGGAAAATGGAACCGGCATCCTCCTGTATCTGGCGCTGGCCCTGCGCTACAGCTATAACCAGGAACGGATCGCCTTTGTCTCCGGCAACGTGGACGAGGGTAAGAACATGAGGCCCCTGACGGACATGGTTAATTTGCTCATAAAGTTCCAGCATGAGCCGTTGTCCGATATAGACTGGGAGGATTACAGATCCCAGGAAGAAATTCTGGCGACGTTTTACCTGGAAAAGATCAAATCAAGAAAAATGCCATACCTAAAGGACGGGACGATTGACTGGGATACGGTCTCCGCGGAGCTTTGGGATAACCTGAAGGACCAGAACAGCGCGGACCGGATTCTGGACCGGCTCTCAGAGGTTCAGCGCGAGATTCGGAATGATTCTGACGGCAGGAAAGAGTCCGGGAGCCTCAAGTATTCCAGCGTCTGCCGCCAGTTCAATGATTGCGGCCTGGTTCTGCCCCGGGCCTTTGAGAAACCCTACAAAGACCAGGATGAGAAGAGCTGGAGCTTTTATGAATGGAAGCAGGGCATTGAGACGCCATATTATGTAATCAGAAGCGGTCTGATCGGGATGTGCCGAATTTTGCGGGAAAACTTTAGTTCCGCGCAGGGAGAAAAATATGCCTCCGGGCTGACGGACCCCTTCTGGCGCCGGGCGCAGCTGGGGTGGTGGAAATACCTCTGGCGCAAGACAAATGAGGAGGAGACGGACAACGGGCCATCCAAAGAGCAGTTTATCCAGGAACATCGGGCTGCCTGGGACCGGGAAATGTGCGAGCTTCTGACGTCGGTCCCGGCCATGCTTCCGGCCATGAGCGCTTCCGCAGGCGGGGCTACCTTAAAGAGCCAGGCAGAGGCTGCGGTGCGGGAGATTCTGCGGTATGTGGACGGCATGGGGGATATAAAGCCCGAACCTCGGACCAGGGACCTGGACGCCTGCTGCCTGACCATGAAGCTTGCCAGGAACTGGACCAGCCATCAGGGAATCCGGGACATGACCATTGAAAACTGCGGTTTCCTTCTGGCATTGTGCCTGCGGGGGTACTTTGACATTTCCAGGCTGCCGGAACGCAGCCGGAGGGACTATCAGGCCAGGGAGGAATCGCTGCTAAAGCTTCTCGGCCCGGGAGCGGACATGCCGGAGCGAAGCGTGATCATAGAGCGGATGGATCGGAGCTTTAACCAGCTTTTAGTTAAAAATAAGGCCGTATACGAGGCGGGCGGCAGCTGGAAGGGCACGCCCGTTTACAAAATCATTTCCGGCATCGGGCATCAGGAGAGCAAGTGCAGGGAAACCGTCTCAATGGATGAGATCTACCTTCTGTTCTGGCAGCTGATGTTTCGCGGAATGCCGGCGGATCAGGATAGCGGCTTGAAAACCATTCTTAAGTACACCGCAGAGCCGGTGCGGCGGGCGGCGGGGAAACTGGACGCGGAGGCGGAAACCTGGAAAAACGGTAACATGTGATCAAAGAACAGACGAATATTTACGCTAATGTAATTTACAAGTATAAATTCCTCCATTTAACAAATACTATTCCCAGAATCGGTAAGTACAGTTAATGGAGGAATTTTAATATGAAAGCTACAGGTATTGTCAGAAGAATTGATGATCTGGGGAGGGTAGTAATACCCAAGGAGATCCGCCGCACGCTGAGACTGAGAGAGGGCACGCCGCTGGAGATATTTACAGACCGCGAGGGAGAAATCATTTTAAAGAAGTATTCCCCCATGGTGGAGCTGACCGCTTTTTCCGGCCAGTACGCGGAGGCGATGGCCCAGTCCACCGGCCTGCTTGTGTGCATCACGGACCGGGACCAGGTGATCGCCGTATCCGGCGGAGCCAAGAAGGAATTGCTTCAGAAGAATATCAGCCGGCAGCTGGAGGCGGCGATCAACGGCAGAACCGCCAGCGTCGCCACCCGGGAGGACAAGGCGTACATCCCGCTGGTGGACGAGGATCCCGAGGGGATCACGGCCCAGGTGATCGCGCCCATCATCTGCGAGGGGGACGCAATCGGCTCCGTGGTGATTCTAAGCCGCGAACCGCGCGCCAAGTTCGGCGACATGGAAATGAAGCTGGCCGCCACCGCCGCAGGCTTTTTAGGCCGCCAGATGGAGAGTTGACGGGAAGAACAGGGCGGGCAGGCCGCCGGCAATCGCCGGTGCCTGGCCGCCTCCTGCCAGCCAGGCCTCAAAATAGTTGCGGATGACGGTGAAGGGCGCAGGCCCCATATCCAGCAGAAAGGTGTTAAAGCCTAAGTCCGTGTAACCGGCGCCCAGCTGGTTTTTAGCCATTTCCTGCATGTTGGCGATTTCCAGATAGCCCACATAGTATTCCAGGTAATTGGCCGGGTTCTCCGCCACATCGTAGTAGATGGTGGAGATAATGGACGTGTCGTTAATCTGGAAATACTGTTCCAGGTATTCCTGCACCTTATTGAGATCCCAGCCCTCATAGTGGATGTTGATATCCAGCATGGCGTACAGGGCCAGGGTGAAGGCGCTGTTGTGCTGCAGGAGCTGCCCGAGTTCCGGTGAGAGCCCGTTGTCCAGGCTGTAGGAGTTGTACTCCACGTAGGTGGCCCAGCCCTCGCTGTAACTGGTAAAGCTCAAAAGCTTTCGCAGCTCGCAGGTATTATGTTTGTTAAAATACTGTGTCTGGTACATATGGCCGGGATAGCCCTCGTGGGCCAGGGTGGAATAGAGATTCTTCTGGCTGTTGGTGCTTCCGCCGTTGATATAAATACTGTTGTCCTCCGGCCGGTCCAGAGGCACGGTCAAATAGAACGCAGGGCTTAAGGTGCCTTCCAGCGCCTTGGGAACCTGTTTGATGGTGTAAGAGCAGTCGTCGATGGGTGGATAATCCCGGGCACACTGCTCTTTTAAGTCTTCCAGAATCTGGTTGGGGTCCGTCAGCTTGAAGGAGTAGGAATACATCTGGTCCGCCAGGGAAGGATCCTTGGTCAGCAGCGCGTTCATGGCCTTCAAATCCTTCAGCATCTGCGCGCCCATGGCGGATTTCAGCTCTTCGATGGTGGGATAGGAGGTCCCGGTACTGGAATTTACCATGTATTCGTAATAGCGCTTCCCCTCCGGCAGATAACACAGGCCCTTGTCATTTCCGCCCGTGCCCTTAAGGGCGGTGAGCTTGTCGATCAGCAGCTGGTAGGCGGGGACAAAGTGTTCGTCGATCATCTGGTGGTTGCGGGCGATATAGTCCTGTTTCTCTTGGTCGGTGAGATCCGGCAGCGCTTCCAGCCGTTCGGCGAAGGTGGCGGCCATAAAGCTGTGGTCCGCGTCTAGCAGGTAAGCGTCGCAGGAGGCCAGAATCCGGTCAATGACCGCGTCGCACAGCCCCAGCCCGGCTTCCGTCTTCTGTTGCTCAAAGGCGGCGATCTCGCCGTAGTAGGCGTCGATGGTGGAGAGCAGCTCCAGATAGTCCTCCACGTCCTGTTTGCTGTAAAATGCATACTCGGACAGCAGAATGGGCAGCTGAGCCTGAATGCCCAGGGAGGATGAGAGCGGCTGGTCGTAGAGCTCCAGGCCCTTGGCCGAGAGCTGGGTGGTCAAATAGGACTTTAAAATGCGGTAGGTCAGAAGCTGATCCTGCCGCAGCAGGCGGCTGTCCAGATTCTCCAGCTTTACCAGGAGTTCGGCGGTCTGGGACATGGCCTCCCGGCTCTGCTCCAGGGAGATGCCGCCGAAGGTTTTGGGGTAATCCGTGATGCCGTAGGCCGCCGGGTCCGCCAGGGTGTAGTGCAGGGAGATCAGACTGCCGTCCACCTCGTCTAAGAAGAGCTGGTGCATCAGCTGGTCGAAATCGTGTTGGGCGGTGAGGGTTTTGGCGTCGTAGTGTTCAAAGGTGTCTGGCTGAGCTGATTTATTAGCCGGCTCCGAAGTCCTTCCGCCGGAGGCGCGGTCAGAGATTGCGCAGGCAGTGAGAAGAACTGCGGCCATTGAAACGGGCAGCAGGATATAGCGGCACAGTGATTTAAGATACTGCATAAGGAATATACCTCCATTTTTAAGCCATCGGGTGTATTATGCGGTATCTTAAAATATATGAAATACAAAGCCGGGTTATGAAAAATTACGGATTTAAATCGTTGGCAAAAAGATTTTGCTGTTCTACATATTCCAATGGAAATTCACATCCTGTCCAAATTCGGAAAGCCTCCACTCCCTGATAGAGCAGCATACCGATCCCGTTATATGCCTGAAATCCATTTTCACGCGCCAGTTCCAACAGTTTGGTTTTGGGTGGTGCATAGCAGATATCCAAAAATGTCACATGTTTGGGAATGGACTGGAAGGAGTAAAGAATACTCTGCCCTTCCAGGGGCGGCATTCCCAGGGGGGTGGCGTCGACCAAAAGATCGGAGTTTTGAAGTTCTGCAATCAGCACGGATTCATCCGCCGTAGAGGCATCTGCGTGGCAACCGGTTATGGACTCATTGATTTTATCTGCCAGAGAACGGGCGGATGCCAGATCCTTATCACAGATAACCAGATTTTTTGTCCCGTGCAGGGCTAATTGGATGGCGATTGACTGTCCGGCCCCACCGGCTCCCACCAGAACCGTTTTATCGGTAAAGGGGATATTTTTACTTTGCAGAAAATGAACCACTCCCAAACCGTCCGTATTGTAGCCCTCCAGGCGCCCGTTGATATTCTTAAAAACATTGACGGAGCCGATCAGCTGGGCATCTTTTGAGATGAAATCCATGAACGGCATGGCCGCTTTTTTGACTGGCATAGTGATACTGCCGCCTTTGATGTCCAGGGCCCGGACAGACTGGAATACCTGTGAAATATTATCCTGATTACATAAGAATGCCAGGAAAACTGCATTAATGTCTAATTGACTGAACGCAAGATTGTGCATCACAGTGGATTTACAATGGGTTACCGGGTCGCCAAGAATGCAATATAATTCTGTTTCAGAATTACAAATGGGTTTCATAAAAGCTCCTTTAAATCATTTATTTTTTATGAAAATGTTTTCTTAACTATTTTAATATCATAAAATCTGTATTTCGTCAATATAGAGATTGAAAAGAAGATAAAGTAATATTTTTTGACTAAAATAACAAAATATAAAACCCATAAAAAAGATTGTATGAAATTCGTTTTCATAATTTGTGTAAGAGTAATGGCTAATGTATCCTTGAAAATACGGCATTTTTATGATGTGACTGGAAAATATATGAATACGATTCCATAAAATATTAAAAACTTATTGACAAAGCAAAAAATATATGGTAATTTTGAATAAATTAATCCGATATACGACGGATAATACATAAAAATCACTAAAAATTATATGCCATTTTATGAAAACGTTTTCTAAAATTAAAATTCAACACACAAAATGATTTAAAGGAGGGAGAAGCTATGCCAGAGTACAAGTACTATGAGGACTACGAGATTGGGGAGAAACAGGTTACTTCTTCAAGGACCATGACGGAGGCGGATATCCGGTTGTTCATCGGTTGTTCCGACAATACGCATCCGGTTCATGTCGATGAGGAGTATTGCAAACGTCATCCGGCGATCAAGGGCTGCATCGTTCAGGGGGTGCTTACCTTAGGGGTGGCGGACGGATTCATGGCCAGGGAGATTGGGCCAAGCAAAGTGCCCACCGTACATTACGGACATGATAAAGTCCGGTACATCAAGCCGGTGTATCCAGGTGACAGTATCCATTGTGAGACAGAAGTTATTGACAAATATGAAAAAAATGAACAGTTCGGCGTCGTGACATGGAATGTTAATGTAGTGAACCAGAACAATGAGGTCGTATTGTTCCATATTGATAAACAGTATATCGGGCGCAGGCCTGCGGATAAAAAAGAGTGAGGTGATCGCACAGATGGGACCGTTGGAAGGAATTAAAGTACTGGGATTTACACATTTTGCGCAGGCTCCCTTTGCGCTACAGACATTGGGTGATCTGGGGGCGGATGTGATCAATATTGAACGGCCGGGGAGCGGAGATTTTAACAGAAGCCAATATGCGGAGGAATGTTTAAACGGAGAAAGCCCGTTTTTCCTGGCAATGAACCGCAATAAGAGAAGCATGACCCTGGATATGAAAAACGAAAAGGCCAAAGCTGTGATTCAGGATTTGATCCGCAATACGGATGTGATTGTTTCTAATTTCAGGCCGGGTGTTCTGGACAAGCTTGGGTTCGGCTACGAGGAAGCGAAGAAACTGAATCCACGGATTATTTACGCACATGCTGTCGGATATGGGAGAAAAGGCCCCTACGAGAAACTTCCGGGCCAGGACTTGATGGCGCAGTGCCTGAGCGGCTACACCTATCTGGTAGGCAAGGACGGGCCGCCTCAGACGGGCGGAACATTCCTGGTGGATATGTACAGCGCAGGGATGCTTACAGTCGGAATTCTGGCTGCGCTGATCAACCGGGACCGCGGGGGCGAATCCCAGGAGGTTGAGGTCAGCCTGTTGAACTCAGCATTGCATCTGCAGTGCCAGGAACTGACCCACTATATGAATACGGGAAGAAAACCCCAGAGGCCAAAGAAATTTTCCGGCCAGGTACAGAGCTGGGCTCCCTATGGAATCTACGCGACAAAAGATGGATATTTATGCCTGTCGGTGGTTGCGGAAAATAAAGTTGACGACCTTGGAGCAGTGCTTGGTATTGAGAATTTAAAAGAGGTGATGCCGGATAAGGAAGCGATGTTCCGGGATCGGGATAAAATTTACGATGTGTTACAGGCAGCCTTGGATCAGAACCGAACAGATTACTGGATCGAGGAACTGCAGAAGGTTGGAATCTGGTGCGGCCGTGTGAATGACTATGAGCAGACAGTCAATGATCCGCAGGTTATTTACAATGAAATGATTCAGAATATTTCCCATCCGGTAGCGGGGGATATTCGCGTAGTCAACTGCCCAATCGGTTTTTCCAAGACGCCGGCCAGCATCCGCAAGGCCCCGCCGCTGTTGGGAGAGCATAATGAAGAGATATTAAAGGAACTGGGTTACACGGATGAAAAAATCGAAGAATTAAAAGGAGAGAATATATTCTGATGAAGATTAAAATGAATAGACGGTATGTGGCGTTAGCAACAGCGTTGGTTATGTTTTCAATGAGCGGATGTGCCAAAGATGCGGGTAGCGCGTCTCAGGGAGGTTCCCAGAGCCAGGAGGCGGGGACACAGGAAACGGGGGCCGGCGATGAAGATGTTATCGTAATCGGCAGCGTGAACGATTTGTCCGGGAACCGGTCGGTAAACGGAAACGCGATTAATAACGGCGTCAAGCTTGCAGTTGAAGAGATCAACGCGGCAGGCGGCGTTTTGGGAAGACAGATTAAACTGGTTACATATGACAATAAGAACGATTCACAGGAATCCATTAACGGATATACCAGACTGGCGGATTTGGATAAGGCCAGCGCGGTCATCACATCGGATGCAAGCTCCATCTGTTTATCCCTGGTAGAGATCAGCAACCAGAAAAAGATTCCGCTGATGGGCATGCCCTCCGATCCCCGGGCGGTAATGAATCCTGACACGCAGGAGGTTTACCCCTATATGTTCCTGGTGGATCAGCCCAACGCGCCTCAGCAGGCGAATATCATGGCCAAATATATTGAGGCAAATACGGATCTGAGAAAAGCAGCGGTATTTTATGACCAGTCCAATGCGTATACCGTGACCAACAGCCAGGCGTTTATTGAAATCTGGAAAGAGATCGGCGAGGTAGTGATCGTAGAAACCTGTAATTCCAATGACCAGGATTATAAGACACAGCTGAATAAGATTAAAAACAGCGGCGCTGAGTTCATTTACTGCCCGAACATGCCCTCACAGCTCGTTATGATGGTGCAGCAGGCGGTTCAGTCCGGTCTGGATATCCCGTATATGGGCGCGATGGATATGGCGGATCCGTTCCTGAGTCTCTTGAACGATCCTCAGAGCTTATCGCTGGCTTACTTCCAGATGGTCTGCTGGATGCAGGACGAGAAGATTCAGCCGTTCTTTGAGTCCTACAAAGCAAAATACGGCGAAGATCCCATCGTCAAATCTGTCAACGGATATGATGCAATGTACATTTTGAAGGCAGCGATTGAAAAAGCGGGTTCTGATGATCCGGAGGCGATTCGCAACGCTCTGGAAAATGATATCTCAGGATTAGACCTCCTCGTGTCCGATAATTACAGCCAGGATCCCAAGACGCATTCCCCGCTGAATCTGGGAATGGTTATGTGTAAGATTGAAAAAGGCGAGCTTTCCAACATGGGATACTTTTTGCCGGAAGAATAGAACAGTTCTCTGAGGTACAGGAGCCGGCGGACGGCAGCGTACTGCGGCTCCTGCCAAGTCAATTTTGTAAGAAAGGATGGAAGCGTGTATGTATTATTTCCAAATGTTATTAAACGGCCTTTCACTGGGAGCTGTTTATGCGATCATCGCGTTAGGATTTACCCTGATTTACAGTATTTTGAAGTTTTCTAACTTCTCTCATGGCGGAATCATGGTGGTGTGCGCGTATTTTGCATATGTGATACAGCGCAGGTTTCAACTGAATTTTGTGTCAATGATGCTGATTACCGCAGCCTTTGGAGCAATTCTTGCCTGTTTGGTACAATTTGTCGGTTTTGAAAACTTGCGGGCAAAACGCAGCAATATCATGTTGTACTTTGTATCGTCCTCTACGCTGGGAGTGCTGCTTCAGAATATTATTGTAATCACGTTTTCCAGCACGTATTATGCATATCCGGCGTTTTTTACCCCGCCGTTTGTGGAAGTGAACGGCTTCACCTTTTCCGTATCGGATATGATCATGCTGGGCATTTCAGCGGTTGTCATTATTGCGTTAATGTTCCTTTTATACCGGACCCGCCTGGGAATTTCGATCAGGGCGCTGTCCATGGACAGCGAGACCGTAAAGCTGATGGGGATCAATGTATCCGTAGTGGTTGCGCTCACCTTTATGATTTCGGGCGCGTTGGCGGCGGTAGCCGGAATCTTCTGCGGCGTGAACTATATTCTGTACCCTCAGTTGAACCAGCTTGTGTTTAAGGGCATGATCGCTTCCATACTGGGCGGCCTTGGAAATATATCGGGCGCACTGTACGGCGGGATTATGCTGGGTGTTTTAGAGGTGTGTTTCAACAACGCGTTTGGCGCCGGGTTGGTGCCGGTGTTTTCCTTCGTGTTCTCCATGATCTTTTTGCTGGTGAGACCCCAGGGAATTGCCGGAAAATATGTTCTGGACAAAGTGTAATTTGCGATACAGGAAGGATGTGGAAATAGAATGAGTTATTACAGTGCGGTGCTGACCTCAGCCATAGTAAATATTATTGCAATTCTTTCCATGTATACGTTGATGGGACTGACAGGAATATTTTCCATGGGACAGGCGGCATTTATGTGTGTAGGGGCATATACGACGGGGATGCTGGCGATCCATTCCCAGTTGCCGATGGCGGTGATTGTGCTGATATCCATACTAATGGGCATGTTTTGTGCGTTATTGGTAGGCTTTCCGGTTGTCAAGCTGAGAAGAGACTACATCGCCATGATCACAATGGGATTCGGTGAGGCGATAGTCGCGCTCCTGAATAATATGAGCAACATTACAGGAGGCGCCAACGGAATCAACAATATTCCCAGAAAAATGACGCTGTGGCTGGGAGTTATTGTACTCGTGGCAGTGCTGGTGGTCACGATGAATTTCAAACGGTCTAAATATGGCAGATATTGCATCGCCGTGAAGAATGATGAGCTATCGGCTGCTGCGATGGGGATTAATGTGGCAAAGGTTAAACTGATTGCATTTGTCTTTGCCAGCGGGATAACAGCCCTGGCGGGAAGTCTGCTGGCCTATACTACAACTTATGTGGAGCCAACGGCATTTGGCTTTGCTAAATCCATTGACTGGATCAGCTTTGTGTTTGTGGGCGGCGTAAACAGCCTGACAGGTACCCTTTTCTCGGGACTGATTTTCTGCACTCTTCCTGAAATTCTCAGATTTGCAGATATGTACCGAATTATCGTACAGTGCTCGATCGTACTGCTGGTGGTGAATTTCCTTCCAAACGGCTTGTTTGGGGAACATGAATTTACGGATGTTTTCACGGTAATCAAACGAGTTGTCGCGAACAAAAAAAGAGGAAGCCTATGAATATACTTGAGGTAAAAGATCTGTCCATTAGTTTTGGCGGAGTTAAAGCAGTTCAGAATGTGACGCTGTCTGTTGAGGAGGACAGTATAACCAGTATTATTGGCCCGAACGGCGCAGGTAAAACGACCTTTTTTAACCTGGTTTCGGGCGTGTACTCTCCGACATCGGGAGAGATACTCTTTGATAACGAGAATATCACCGGTTTAAAGCAGCATCAGATCTCTTTGAGGGGAATTTCGCGCACGTTCCAGAATATACGGTTGTTTAATCAGCTGAGCATTTTGGAAAATGTTCAGAGCGCAATGGATGCCAGAGCAAAATATAATCTGCTCGATTCGATTGTCACCAGCCCTAAAAAGCGCAGAATTGACAAGGAAAACCGCGAAAAGAGTTTGAAGTATCTGGAATTGGTGGGATTAGAAAAAAATGCCGGGGATAAGCCGGGGAGCCTCCCATATGGTTTGCAGCGCAAGGTGGAGCTGGCCAGAGCGCTGGCTTCGGAACCCAAACTTTTATTGCTGGACGAGCCGGCGGCCGGACTGAATCCCACTGAGGTTGAGGAGTTTATCAAGCTGATTTATAAAATCAAGAAGACGTTCCACATCAGCATTCTGCTGATTGAACACAGGCTTCAGGTAGTTCATACTCTTTCCGATATGATTTATGTGCTGAACTTTGGCCAGCTTTTGGCGAAGGGAACGTCCAAAGAGATTATTGAGAATCAGGATGTGGTTGCCGCATATATGGGGGAGGACGAGTGATATGCTGAGAGTGGAACACTTATCGGTAAATTACAAGCACGTGGTGGCGTTGCAGGACGTTTCCATCCGGGTGGAGGAGGGGCAGATTGTCAGCGTAATCGGTTCCAACGGAGCCGGTAAGACGTCGCTGCTCAACGCGATCTCCGGAGCTGTAAAATACCAAAAAGGGGAGATCTTTTTTAGGGATCAGACTGTTCCGGCCAAGCCGCATAAAATCGTTCAGGCTGGAATTGTGCAGGTGCCGGAGGGCAGAAAGATTTTTGCCGGGCTGACCGTAGAAGAAAACCTGAAAATTGGCGCGAGGGATAAATCGGAGTACCAGAAACGGTCGGAAGAGATATATGAGCTGTTTCCGGTATTAAAAGACCGGAAAAAACAGCACGGAGGAACGCTGTCAGGCGGTGAACAGCAGATGCTGGCTCTGGGAAGGGCGATGATGTCCGGGCCAAAGCTGATCATGCTGGATGAGCCTTCCATGGGACTGGCGCCTATTGTGGTGAAACAGGTGTTTAAGTTCATTAAGAGGATCAATGAGAGTGGAATTACGGTTCTTTTGATTGAACAGAATGCCCGGCAGGCTATGGGGTTGAGCGATTATACCTATGTGCTTGAAAATGGAAAGGTTAAATTAGAGGGAGACTCCCAGGTGTTGATGAAAGACGAGGGGGTACAGAAAGCGTACCTGGGTGTGCAGTAGATTGGAGAGATAACATGAATAAAACGGCTATTATAACGGGCGGAGGCAGAGGGATCGGCTGGGCGATAACCGAGAAGCTTGCGCAGGATGGATATGATACGGCGGTTTTAGGTTCCAGTGATCCCGCACGTTATAGTAAAACTATTGAACAACTTGAAAAATATGGTATAAAATATAAATATTACAAGTGCGATATCGGGAATCGGGAGTCCAGGGAAACGACGATCCGCGCTGTGGTTCGGGATTTTGGCGGGATTCATGTGCTGGTCAACAATGCCGGTGTGGCGCCTGAGAAGAGAATGGATCTGCTGGAGATGACCGAAGAGAGTTACGACCGGGTGGTCAGTATCAATGCGAAAGGCACCCTGTTTTTCACTCAGGCGGTGGCCAGGCAAATGTGTACTCAGGAGATCATCGGTTCTAAGCGCGGCACGATTATCAATATATCCTCATGCTCCGCAGAGGTGGTGTCCAGAAGCAGAGGAGAGTACTGTATTTCCAAGGCGGGGATATCCATGATCACGAAACTGTTTGCGGAACGGTTGGCGGGAGACGGGATACTTGTCCACGAGGTAAGACCTGGAATTATTTCAACAGATATGACTAGCGCGGTAAAGGATAAGTATGATAGACTGATACGGGAGGGGTGTTTCCCGATTGCCAGGTGGGGTAAGCCCGAGGACGTAGCCAATGCTGTCTCGGCCCTGGCGGGAGACGGATTTTTATATACCACCGGGAATTATATCGATATTGATGGGGGCTACCATATAAAGACATTATAGAGGCGTTGCCAAGACTGATGATGAGGAAAGGTGAGTGGATATGGGGATTAAAGAGGTTGCTAAGTTGGCTGGTGTGTCAGTGAGTACAGTTTCGAGGGCTTTGAATGAAACAACTTATGTGAAGGATGAGACGCGCCTGCGTGTGCTGGATGCAGCCCATAAACTGAATTATTCACCGAATGCATTTGCCAAAGGTTTGAAATCCAATAAGAGTAATACGATCGCATTGGTTATACCGGATATTGGCAATATGATCTTTCCTAAAATCACCCAGGGTGTTGAGCAGGTGATGCGCAAAAACGGATATATCACTGTGCTGTGTAATACGGGCGAGGACGGTAATGCTGAGCAGGAATATATAAAGACTTTGGCGGGGCAGAGAATAGACGGATTCATTTTCGCGACTATGACGAAACAGTCCGCCTATATCAACGAGCTGAGAAATCAGGGAGTACCGGTGGTGCTGGCCGGAAGGTATAATGACGAGTCCATTGATGCCATTGGCGTTGACAACTTTAAGGCGGGGTACGATGCGACAAACTACCTGATTGGGATAGGACACCGAAAGATCGTATTCGTGATGGGCAATCCCAAACTTTGTCTGTATGAGCAGCGTTTGGCCGGATATAAGAAAGCGTTGGAAGACAATGGGATGGAATACCATGAGGAGTATGTGCTTCACGAAATGTACGATTCGATCTCTCTGTATGCACAGACCAAAAAATTGTTTGAGCGGATACCGGACATCGAGGCGATCGTAGCCAGTTCAGATCCCAAGGCGTTTACCATTATGAGAGCGTTGCGGGATATCGGAAAAAATATTCCGGGAGATGTCTCGGTTGTGGGTATTGATGATGTGGAAATCAGCGCACTGATCGATCCCCCGCTGTCCACTGTGGCACAGCCCCTGATTCGTATGGGAGAGCTGGCAGCTAAAAAGTTGATTGCGCAGATTCAATATAAGGAGCGCACCGGCGCGTTGATGGAGCCGACCGTCGATATCCTGGATGTCAGACTCATTATCAGGGGGACGACAGAAAAAAGGAGATAGAATGAATCGAATCGGTATCAATTTGTGGAATTGGAGTAATGATCCTTCAGAGGATTACATAAAATGGATAACCCGTGCGGCGGATATGGGATTCAGGGCGGTGGAACTGCCCATGTTAAACCTGGATTCGGTGTGCTGGGAAACGGTTGGGGAATACGCACGAAGCAGGAAACTGGAGATTACGATGTGCGCCAGCTTACCTGCCGGCCGGGATATCAGCAGCTTCAAAGAGGAAGAACGGGAAAATGCCAGAAAATATCTCCTTCGCTGCTGCCGGATCGGTGGAGTACTGGGCGCGACTGTTCTGGCGGGCCCGATCTACAGCGGCGGCGGCAAGCGCCATGCGCTGCCAAAGGAGCAGAAGGAACGGGAATGGGACTATGCGGTTTGCGGCCTTAGAGAAATCGCATTGGAAGCGGAGGCGAATGGACTGAAGCTGGGAATCGAACCCATCAACCGGTATCGAACCAGCATTGTCAATACGGTGGACCAGGGGCTGAAAATGGCGGCAGATATCGGGATTGGCAACGTAGGTTTGCTGTACGACACGTATCAGGCCAATATTGAGGAAGCTGATATGGCAGATGCGCTGCGCCGGGTGACGGAGCAGGGGAAATTGGCGCATTTTCATGCATGTGAGAACAACCGGGAAGCGCCCGGAAGAGGGCATATCGATTGGGAAAGCATGATCGCTATTTTAAAACGTTACGGTTATGAGGGGCATTGCACGATGGAATTGTTCTGCCAAGGCGGCCTGGATGCATCCTGGCAAAGCGCAGGCGACCGGGATGAGGAGGCGAGGCAGGGCCTGAAGTGTCTGACCTCATATATGAAAGAGACGGTGTTATAAACGGCGCCCTGGCTTTTCCGCCAGGGCGTGTTTTCGATGTGTGCCCGGCGGCGCACGTTTCTAACCGGTGCAAGTCCGGAATCCGCCCGGTAGTGGGAAGGATATAGCCGAAGGCAAGGGTGTCCATCGTGAGGTGGAATCTGAAGGAAGCCGGATATGGGGAACATACTAACCCATGGGCAAATCTCTGGTCTGACGAACAGAAATCACATCAGGCTATGCATGAGGGTAAGACTGCATCACAAGTTGAAGCCCAATAACTACACGGAATCATGTATGGTAAATGTGGCAGATAGATGGAGAGAAAGAAACGTGTGTGTCTTCGCTCCGCTTCGGTCCGTGCAGAACAAGCATCCACTGGATGCTTTGCACCCCGGGGAGGTCTGTACGATATGTCCTGAAAGGGATAACCATTATCGTGAGATAATGCTGAACGTACAGAAGTCAGCCGAGGTCATAGTAGCCGAGAGGCAAAGGACCGAATCAATAGGAGTCCTTAGTACAACCGGGAAAGGAGGAAAGAACATTGGGTGCAGAAAACAGAGAAAGCTGCTCGCAAAGAGATAGCGCGGAACGTGAAGGGTATGTGAGAGCGCACCGTTCTTTCCGTCGGATATGGAAGGAACGGGACAGTGCACAACCGGAGCTCTTAGAGAAGATACTGGATAAGGACAACCTGAACAGAGCGTTCAAGAGAGTAAAGGCAAACAAGGGAGCACCGGGAATCGATGGAATGACCGTGGAGGAAGCCGGAGCCTACCTTCGGAAGACCCAGAAAGAGCTTATCGGGAGAATTAAAAGGGGGAAATATACTCCCGACCCGGTAAGACGAGTGGAAATCCCAAAACCAGACGGTGGAATACGAAAGCTTGGTATTCCAACAGTCAAAGACCGTATTTTCCAGCAAGCCATAACACAACAGCTCATGCCGGTCTATGAGCCGCTATTCTCGGAAAACAGCTATGGCTATCGACCGGGGATAAGCGCAAAAGCCGCCATTCTGAAAGTGAAGGAGTATGCAGAACAGGGATATACCCATGCAGTGACATTAGACCTGTCGAAATACTTTGATACACTTAACCACGAAATGCTCCTGAATATCTTGCGAAGGAATGTAAAGGACGAAAGGGTAATCCAGTGGATTAAGAGATACTTAAAGAGAGGTGTCATGGAAAACGGTGTAGTCATGGAAACCGAGGAAGGATCGCCGCAGGGCGGAAACATCTCACCCCTGCTGGCCAATATCTATCTGAACGAGTTCGACCAGGAGTTTGAGAAGCGGGGAGTGGCATTTGTACGCTACGCAGACGATATTGTGCTGTTAGCTAAAAGTGAGAGAGCCGCAAAGAGATTACTGGAATCCAGCACGAAATATCTGGAGAAAACACTGAAACTGAAAGTGAATCAAAAGAAAAGTCGTGTAGTAAGTGTGTTTGCAATCCGAAATTTTAAGTTTCTTGGCTTCACATTGGGAAAGAACGGGAAGGGCATATATGTCCGGGTTCATGGGAAGTCATGGAAGAAGATGAAGACAAAACTGAAAGAGCTCAGTTCCCGAAGGTCTTGTCAGAGTATACGTCCTTCATTGGAAAAGATAAAAGTATTCATGCGTGGATGGCTGAATTATTATGGGATTGCGGATATGAAGAACAGGATAGACGAACTAAACTCATGGCTGTATCACCGTATTCGAATGTGCATATGGAAACAATGGAAGTTACCCAAAACAAGGAAAAGAAATCTTATAAAACTCGGAATACCTGAATATTTTGCACATCAGGCGGCAAACAGCCGCAGGAAATACTGGTATGTAACGGGAATGGGAGCGGTCAACAGAGCATTAACACAAGAAAGACTGATAAACAGTGGCTTTTATGATTTAGCTACTGCCTATCAGTCCGTGCATGTCAACTATTGAAACCGCCGTGTACCGAACGGTACGCACGGTGGTGTGAGAGGACGGGAGTTAATCACTCCCTCCTACTCGATTATGGAGGGGAAATATTATATGGAATTACAGTGGTTTCAGGAACAAACACGACGTTACCGGCTGAACACCGTGATTGTGGGAAGCGGGGCTGCCGGCTTTAACGCAGCGGATCAGCTTTGGTCTTTGGGACAAAGAGACATTGCTATAGTGACAGATCATGTGAAGGCGGGAACGTCCCGCAATACGGGGTCGGACAAGCAGACCTACTACAAGCTGACGCTTGCCGGGGAGGAGCCGGACAGTGTGGGGGAGATGGCGAAAACCCTGTTTTCCGGTCAATGCGTGGACGGGGACCTGGCGCTCTGCGAGGCAGCGCTGTCCGCCCAGTGCTTTCTCAAGCTGGTAAACCTTGGCGTGCCGTTTCCGCGCAACCGCTGGGGCGAGTATGTGGGCTACAAAACGGATCACGATCCCCGCTGCCGGGCGACCAGCGTGGGGCCGTACACGTCCAGGTATATGACGGAATGTCTGGAGGCCTCCGTTCGGGGGAAGGGCATCAGGATTTTTGACAAAATGCAGGTAATCCGCGTGCTCTCGGACGGAAAGCGGGTCTGCGGGCTTCTGTGCCTGGATCTGGACATGGCGGGGGACGAGAAGGAACGTTATGTGCTGTTCCAGTGCGAAAATGTGATCTACGCAACAGGTGGCCCCGCGGGAATGTACGCGGACAGCGTGTACCCGGCAGGACACTATGGGGCCAGCGGGCTGGCCTTTGAAGCGGGCGTGAAGGGTAAAAATCTGACGGAATGGCAGTATGGGATGGCGTCGGTGCGGCCGCGTTGGAACGTCTCGGGTACCTACATGCAGGTTTTACCACGGTTTTACTCGACGGACGGCCAGGGAAATGATGAGCGGGAGTTTCTGAGAGACTTTTTTGACGATCCGTATGAGATGATGAGCAAGGTGTTCCTGAAGGGATATCAATGGCCCTTCGATGTGCGAAAGGCCGCGGGAGGGAGCTCGATCATTGATATTTTGGTGTATATGGAGCGCTGCAAGGGGCGCAGGATCTTTCTGGATTATCGGGGAAACCCCTGCGGTGGACAGGTGGACTTCGGACGGCTGGAACCTGAGGCACAGGAATACTTAAACCGTGCCGGAGCCTGTTTCGGTACGCCCATTGAGCGGCTGAAACACATGAATTTGCCTGCGGTGGAGTTCTACCGCGAGCGTGGCGTAGATCTGGAATTCCAGCCCCTTGAGATCGCGCTGTGTGCGCAGCACAACAACGGCGGGCTGTCCATCGACGCATGGTGGCAGACCAATGTGGAGGGTTTTTTCGCAGTGGGTGAGGTGAGTGCCAGCCACGGCGTATACCGCCCGGGTGGAAGTGCGTTAAACGCCGGTCAGGTGGGGGCGGCCCGGGCGGCACAGTATATTGCGGTCAGGAGAACGGAGGCGGTCGGGGAGAATGGGGCTTTTGAAGCGGCTGCGTCCCGGGCATTGGCCTGGGCGGAAGAATTGGCGGAACAGGCGCTGGACGGGAAGGCGGCCGGTACGGATTGGACAAGCGTCCGCGAACTTTGGGTGCAGGCGGCCATAAGGATGAGCCGGTTCGGAGCTGCGATCCGCAGCGCGGAGCAAATCGGGATGGCGCTCAGGGAAACGGAGCGCGCACTGGAACAGTTCGGCCGTATGGTACAGGCTGAGGGAATCGGGGATTTGTGGAGGGTATTCCGCCTGCGCGACATCCTGATCAGCCAGCAGGTATACCTGTCAGCCATGCTGGATTACATCAGCCATGGAGGAAAAAGCCGTGGAAGCGCTTTGTACACGAATTTGTCCGGGAAGAAACCGGATGAGCGTCTGCCAGAGGAGTTTGCCTTTTGTCTGGATGACGGAGGCCTGGGAAAAATGGTGCAGGAGGCGACGTTTAAGGATGGGCGGACGGAGTTTTGCTGGAGAGAGGTGAGGCCGATTCCCCGAGATGATGATTTCTTTGAGAATGTGTGGAGAGGGTATCGGGAGAATGGGAATGTGTGGTGACGGAGTTTACCCCATCCATTAGGCGGGAGTTGATCCCGCCCCTTTTTGCGTTTCTCTTACGGAAGTTCCCTTGTAGGAAAAGTGGGTTTGTGCTATGATAGAGAATGCGGCGCTGACAATTTTGAGAAGGATAGGTGAGGGGAATGCAGTTGGATAAATCCAGTTTTACGATACCGAATAAGAGAAATGAGGCATTGGAGGAGCTGATCCGCGAAAATTCCACATGTGTTACCTATCCGGCCAAGCGCGTTTTTCTGGAGCCGGGCATGGAGCCGCAGGGGGTGTATTATATCGCGGAGGGGCGCACCAGGCATTATATGATGGCGGGCGACGGCACGGAAAAGATCCTTTATACCTTGTCCGCGGGCTGGTTCTATGGGGAGACGCCCGTGTCCCTGCAGGAGCCCACCGGCCTGTTTTCCAAGGCGGAGGTGAAAACGCAGATTTATATTATTCCGCTGCGCACCTACGAACACCTGGTGGATACCAACAAGATGTTCCGGGACGCCATTATGGAAAATATACTGAAAAAGATGCTGATTCTGCGCCATGAGATCGAGAATCTGACGTTCAACTCCTGTAAGGACCGCCTGAAACGGCTGTTCTGCTCCACGGCGGATACGGAACGGCTCATCGACGGCGGCTGGTACAAGCTGAAGGTACATTATACCCAGTACGAGCTGAGCACGATTATCGGCGGCGCGCGGGTTACGATCAGCAAACTGATCAACGAGCTGTGCGACGAGGGATTTATCCGGATGCTGAACCGGAATGTCCAGGTGAATCAGGAGGAGTACCGGAAATTTATGGAAAATAGCTGATTTGGTATTTCGTGGAAATCGATAAAATAAAACGCTGACAGAGAACCTGTGCCCGGGAGGCATGGGTTCTTTTTTGAATACAATGGGCGGGCGGCGCATCCTGCGGCGATTTTTACACTTTTTTAACACCAATAAATTGTGCGATTTCAATAAATATTATTCGTTAAAATAACAGAAAATAGAAAAATATATGATAATTCAAAAGGTATAGGCGATAAAAAAACTTTTTGTGATTAAAAACAGAGAATCGTCTCTGAATTTAAGTAACATAGTATGCAATGAATCCATTTTATCATTGTAAGCTATCGAGTAGAAAAGTTGTGATATCTGTGCAAGAATAGGGTCATCAAACGGAAAGTCCATACAAAATGGACAACAAAAAATGAAAAGGAAGGTAATGTTATTATGATGAATTTACAAGGCTCCTGGGTGGCAATGCCCACACCGTTCACAGAGGACAACAAAATCGATTTCAAGGGCTTTGAGACCCTGATCAACCGCCAGATCAAATATGGCACGTCCCAGCTGTTTATCCTTGGCTCCGCAGGCGAGGTGACGCTGCTGACCCAGGAGGAGAAGGAAGCCATCGTCAAGGAAGTGATTCAGATGACAAAGGGCAAAATTCCGGTGTTCTTCAGCGCCGCGTCCTTCACCACGGACGCCAGCGTGGCGTTTGCACAGTATTGTGAGAAGCAGGGAGCGGACGGCGTCGTGTTCACGGTTCCGCCCTACGTGCTGATCAACCAGACAGCGGCTCACATCCATCTGGATACCTGTATGAGCGCGGTGGACATTCCCTGCGGTATCTACAACAATCCCTCCCGTCTCGGGGTTCAGGTGATGCCCGAGACCATCAAGAAGCTGTCCGACGCCCACAGCAATTTTGTGGTGGACAAGGAAGCGCTTCCCAGCGTGGAGCAGCTGGTGCAGGTGCAGAGGCTGTGCCAGGGCAAGGTAAAAATCATGTGCTGCGATTTCCCCAAGTATTCCATCGTGCTTCCAACGCTGGCGGTGGGCGGAACCGGTACGGCCAATATCGGCGGAAATATTATCCCCGAGGAGGCGGCCATGTACTCACGTCCCTGGACGGACATGAAGATTATTGAGGAGTGCCGCGAGGGTTATTTCAAGTGGTTCCCGCTGTTACAGGCCCTGTACACTTTCTCAAACCCCGTGGTGATCAAGGCGGCTCTTAACGTTTTGGGTCTGCCGGGCGGACATTTGAGAAAACCCTACCAGGATTTCGGCGGCCAGAAGCTGGCGGATCTGGAGAAGCTCATGGGCGAGATGGGCGTGATCGACAAATACGGCGTGAAGTCATAAGAATCGGTGGCAGGAGGTCATTTCATGGTGGAAAAGTTAATTGTAATCGGAGGTACGGCGGCCGGTCTGAGCGCCGCCTCCAAGGCGAAGCGCGTGAAGCCGGGGCTGGAGATTCAGGTGTTTGAGAAATCCGGCTATATCAGCTACGGGGCCTGCGGCCTGCCCTATTTTGTGGGCGGGATGATTGCGGAGCCGGATGATCTGGTGGCGGTGGACGCGGAAACGATGCGGAATAAACGGGGAATCCCCACCTGGATTCACCATGAGGTGACTTCCATCAACCGCGGGGAGAAAACCGTGGCGGTAAAGAATCTGGACACAGGGGAGGAACGCGTACACCCCTACGACAAGCTGGTGATCGCCACCGGCGCGGTTCCGGCGGTTCCGCCGATTCCGGGAATCCACTCCGAGGGAGTCTATTACCTGAGAACGGTGGAGGACGGAATCCGCCTGAAGGCTACGGTGCAGCGGGAGGCCAAAAGCGCCGTTATCATCGGCGGCGGTTTCATCGGCCTGGAGCTGGCCGAGGAGTTGACACTGTCTGGGGTCAGTGTTACGATTTTTGAGCAGCTTCCCAGACTGCTGCCTTTTCTGGACCCGGTATTTTCCCAGAGTGTGCTGGAGAATCTGGAACGCCACGGGGTGAAGGTCCACACGGGAACCGGGGTGGCGGAGATTCTCACCCAGGACGGCAGGGCGCGCTGGGTGCGCACACCGCAGGGCGAGACGCTGGAGACGGATTTCGTGCTGGTATCCGCCGGAGTGAAGCCCGCTTCCGGTTTGGCAGGACAGGCGGGGCTTGCCCTGGGTCTGAAGGGGGCGATTGTGGTGGACGATGAGATGCGCACCAGCGACCCGGACATCTGGGCCTGCGGAGACTGCGTGCAGATGAAGCAGCTGATCACCGGGGAACCGGTCTATGTGCCTCTCGGCACCACGGCCAATAAGCAGGGGCGCATCGCGGGCGGCAACGTGGCGGGCGGCCATGACACCTTCAAAGGCGTGCTCGGCTCCACAGTGACCAAGGTCTTTGAGCAGTACATCGCGTCCACTGGCCTTTCCCTGGAACAGGCACAGGCCGCCGGATTTCAGGCGGTTTCCACCATGATCACCAAAATGGACCGGGCCTCCTACTATCCGGGCGGCCGGGACAATCAGATCTGCCTGATCTTTGACCGGAAAACGGGGCGCCTTTTGGGCGCGCAGGGCATCGGTAGCGAGAGCATTGCCGGGCGCATCAATGTGCTGGCAACCGCCATTACCTGCGGTATGACCGTGGAGGCGGTGAACGAGCTGGATCTGGTCTACGCGCCGCCGGTGGCACCGGTTTATGATCCGATTCTGATCGCAGCCAGCCAGGCTGTGAAGAAAGTGGAAAAGCAGGTGAAATGATGGGGCAGATTTACGAGGTTACGGTGAAGGCCGGGGAGGATATCAAGGCGGTTGTCACGGATTACGTGCTGGGACAGGGCTGGGAGAGCGTGTACATTACCGGAGCGGTTGGCTCGGTGATCGGTATGTCCTACACCACGCCGGTCCGGGACCAGCTGCCCCTTGTGACTGCCTCCCAGCCGGCTGAGGGAGCGGCGGAGGTGTTGTCCCTCACCGGCGAGGTGATGAAGCGGGAGAAAATGGACCCGGCGCTGCAAAGCGTCTACAAGGACACGGAGTGCCCGCTGTTTGTACATATCCATATCAGCTGTGCGCATCGGGACGGCTCGGTTCGGGGCGGCGGCCTGGCGGCCGGAAACGCGTTCCGCTCGCTGCGCATTTTCATGACCCCGCTGGGGTAGAAGCGATCAGGGCGGGCAGGACCCGCTGCAGCAAACGACTAAGAGGAGGAATCTTGAAATGAAGAAAAATTGGTTGGCATTGATACTTGCAGGTGCAATGGCATGTTCCATGACCGCGTGCGGCGGATCTTCCGGGACGCCTGCGACGGCAGGCGGAGGGGATACGGCGTCAAAAGGGGAGAGCGCTGCGGCTGCGGACCAGGGGGATCAGGCTGCGGGCGAAGGCATTGAAAAGCCGTCCTCGCCCCTGCGGTATTCTCTGGGAACCAGCTCTTCCGGCGGTAACTTTTACCTGGTGGGCGGGGGAATCGCAACGATCCTGAACAATTCCCTGCCGGATTATTTTGTGATCACTTCGGAGGAGACCGGCGGTTCCACCGCCAACCTGACCATGATCCAGAACGGCGAAATGGAGGTGGGAATCGCTATGACCTCCTCCCTGGCCGAGGCGAAGGAGGGCACCGCGGAGTGGACCGGAGGCCCCATGGACAAGGTGAGAGGTATGGTCGCCCTGTATCCGTCCTATATGACGATGTATGCGCTCTCCTCATCGGGAATTAAAAATATCAGCGATTTTAACGGAAAAATCGTAGGTCTTGGTTCTAAAGGCGCGGCAATGGACAGCGTGCTGCGGGCTGCATTTGACAAGATGGGCGTAAAACCGGCTTCCATCTACAACGACGGACACGGGGCTACCGCCTCCGCTGTGGCGGACGGACAGGTGGACGCGGCGGTGCTGTTCTCCTTCCCGCCCTTTGCGGCGATTTCCGAGCTGGAGGCTACCCAGGAGTTGAACTTCATCGGACTGACGCCGGAGGAGCAGAAGCAGCTGACCGATATGTATCCCTTCTATACGGCGGCTACCATGCCAGCGGGCTCTTACAAGGGCGCTACGGAGGACGTTCCCACTGTGACCGAGTGGAATATGCTGGTGTGCAGCAGCGAGGTGCCGGAGGATTACATTTATCTGATGACCAAGACGCTGCTGGAGAATAATCCCCAGCTGATGGAAATCCACAAGAGCCTGGAATATTGCACGGCTGAGAATATTTTAAACTACAATGTGCCGCTCCACGCGGGTACGGTGCGGTATTTGCAGGAAGTTGGCATCGAGGTGCCGGATGAGCTGATTCCGCCGGAGTATCATAAGTAATTCCGGTATCCGACATATAAGGAGGGACTTGATGGATAAGAAACTTACATATCAGAAGGTGGTTACCGCGGTCTGCATGCTGGTGTCACTCTTTGCCGTGATCATCCATGTGGGGAACTATACCACGTTTACAATGCCCAGCATCCTGTTTTACGCCTGGCATCTTCTGATCGGACTTGTGCTGATTTTTCTTTATAAACCTCTGGGCGGCAGCAAGGAGCTGTCGCCCGGGATGCGGACTTTGTGCAGGGCGGTGGACTGGATTCTGATCGCTCTGACCGCAGTCGTGAGTTTTTACGTGATTTTCAATTTTGAGACCTATACCACCACCATGCAGAACAACATGATGACAAAGGAGCTGTATGTATTTGGAATCATCATCACCCTGCTGGTGCTGGAGGCAGGGCGGAGAATGCTGGGAAACGTGCTGCCCATCATCGCCATCGTGGCCATTATTTATGCGTTGACGGGCGATAAGATTCCGGGACTGTTCGGGCACCGGGGCTACAGCATGCAGCGGGTGGTTCTGGCCATATTCAGCGACCGCGGCGTCTATGGCACGCCCATCGGGACTTCGGCCACCAATGTTTACCTGTTCTTGTTGTTTGCGGCCTTTCTGTCCGTATCCGGGGCGGATATCATTTTCCAGAATATCGCAATCGCCGCGGCCGGCAGAAAGCGGGGCGGCCCCGCGAAAATGGCGGTAATCGCCAGCGCGTTCTTCGGAACCATTTCCGGGAGCTGCGTGGCCAACGTGGTGAGCACCGGCGCGTTTACCATTCCCCTGATGAAACGCAATGGTTATCCAAAGAAGTTCGCCGGGGCGGTGGAGGCGGTTGCGTCCACCGGCGGCCAGATCATGCCTCCCATTATGGGAGCGGCTGCCTTCGTGCTGTCGGACGTGGCGGGAGTTCCCTACGCGGAGGTCTGTATTGCGGCGATTCTGCCCGCGCTGATGTACTATATCTGCCTGGTTAAAATGGTGGATCTGGAAGCGGTGAAACACAATCTGGCCGGGCTGAGTGAGGATGAGGTACCTAATTTGAAGGAGTCTCTGGCCAGAGGAATGAAGCTGTTTATCCCGGTCGGCGTGCTGCTGTTTATGATGCTTGGGTTGAAGACCACGCCCATGAAGGCGGCTATTTTTGCTACCGCTGCGATTCTGGTTACGGGAGTTTTGGATTCCAAAGACCGAATGACCCTAAAAGGGGTTGTGAACGGCGCTGTGGCGGCCGGAAAATCCCTCTGTTCCGTTGTGGCGGCCTGTTCCACTGCGGGAATTGTGGTGGCGGTGTTCTCCCTGACCGGCCTGGGCCTTAAATTCTCCAACTTCATTGTGCAGCTGGGCAGCAATTCCCTGATCCCCAGCTTGATTCTGGCCATGCTGGTGTGCGCGATCCTGGGCATGGGCCTGCCCACCACGGCGGCCTACATTGTCTGCGCCACCGCCATTGCGCCCGCGCTGACCGGGCTGGGACTGCCGATTCTGGCGGCCCACCTGTTCCTGATGTATTTCGCTTCCATCTCGGCGATCACGCCGCCGGTGGCGGTTGCCTCCTACGCGGCGGCCGGTATTGCGGAGGAAAATCCCATGAAGGTGGGGCTGCAGGCGGTGAAGCTGGGAATCACGGGCTTTATCCTTCCCTTCGCCTTCGCGCTGAACCCGGATTATATCACCTTCGGGTGGAATCTGCAGACGCTTCTGACCTGGATCTCCGGGATGGTGGTTTGTTATTCCCTGGCGATTATGCTGCAGGGATATGTGGAGAGCCGGATTACCGTGTTGGAGCGGTTGGCTTATCTGGCTGTGATCGTGTTAGCCATTACGCCGTATATGTTGAATTCCCTGATCGGATTTGTGCTGTTCGCCGCGCTGTACGGTTTCCGCAAATGGCAGGCAAAACGCGCGCCTTTACTGGCTTCCTCTTAGTATTTTGCAACATAGATGTGGGTATGGGCCTCGGATTTTTTATCCGGGGCCTGTATTCATTTTGGACGGAGAAAAAATAAGAATCATAAAGTTGATTATGTTGTATTTGATTTCCCTTTATGTTAAAATGAGGGGGTATAATTGAACGGAGTACAGAGGATAGACTGATGATGGCCTTCGGAAATAAGCCGAAGGAGGAACTATGATGTGAGTACACTGGAAGTGTTGACATTGGTGCTTGTGATTTTCGCGGCGCTGACTTACATAGACAATCATCAGAATCGAAAATGAGCTATCCTCTACTGCAATAGAGGATAGCTCGCAACTATAAATTGCACAGATATCCGAAGTGCAATCATCGGACTGGAAGTGTCCTTTGATTACTTCTAAGTAAATTATACACGGGGTGCTTGAATTTTTCAAGTACCCCTTTCAAATTTTGCAGGACTTTTAGCCGTGGGCAGGCGGGGAGATTTTGCCGGAAAGCTTTGTTTTAAGGGAAAAAATGGCTGAATTCGCGGGCCATGTCTTGACGAACAACCGTGGAAAGATTATACTTAAAGCTATTGAAGTCAGGGCACGCCGCCGTTTCCGGACAGTCCACCGCAGGAGGGACAAGCTGGGAAGGGCGGCATTTGCCCCGGGAAATGAGGGAATGAAACCATGTGTCAGAATTGTAAAAAGCCATATTATATCACCACGGCCATCGCATATGCCTCCGGCAAGCCCCACATCGGCAATACCTACGAGATCGTGTTGGCCGACAGCATCGCCCGCTATAAGAGGGCTCAGGGATGCGATGTGTTCTTCCAGACCGGAACGGACGAGCACGGCCAGAAGATCGAGGAGAAAGCCCAGGCGGCGGGCGTGTCTCCTAAGGAGTTTGTGGACAAGGCCGCTGAGGAGATCAAACGGATCTGGGACCTGATGAACACCTCCTACGATAAGTTTATCCGCACCACGGATGCGGACCACGAGGCCCAGGTACAGAAGATTTTCAAGCGTCTGTACGATCAGGGGGACATTTACAAGGGGTATTATGAGGGCATGTACTGCACGCCCTGCGAGTCCTTTTTCACCGAGTCCCAGCTGGTGGACGGCAAGTGCCCGGACTGCGGCCGCGAGGTGAAACCGGCCAAGGAGGAGGCCTATTTCTTCCGTATGAGCAAGTATGCGCCCAAGCTGATCGAGCACATCAACGCTCATCCCGAGTTTATCCAGCCCGTTTCCAGAAAGAACGAGATGATGAACAATTTCCTGCTGCCCGGGCTTCAGGACCTGTGTGTGTCCAGAACCACGTTCAGCTGGGGAATTCCGGTAACTTTTGATCCCAAGCATGTGACCTATGTGTGGCTGGACGCGCTGACCAACTATATTACCGGGATTGGGTATGACTGCGACGGCGGCAGCACCGAGCAGTTTAAGAAGTATTGGCCTGCTGATCTGCATTTGATCGGTAAGGATATTATCCGCTTCCATACCATTTACTGGCCTATTTTCCTGATGGCCCTGGGAGTGGAGCTGCCTAAGCAGGTGTTCGGTCATCCCTGGCTGCTGCAGGGCGACGGCAAGATGAGTAAATCCAAGGGAAATGTGCTCTATGCCGATACGCTGGTGGATTTCTTCGGCGTGGACGCGGTGCGTTATTTTGTGCTTCATGAGATGCCCTTTGACAACGACGGCGTGATTTCCTGGGAGCTGATGGTGGAGCGGATGAATTCCGATCTGGCCAATATTCTGGGCAATCTGGTGAACCGGACGATCTCCATGAGCAACAAGTATTTTGGCGGAGTAGTGGCGGACAAGGGCGCGGCGGAGGCCGTGGACGAGGATTTAAAGGCTACGGTTCTGGAGGCGGTGAAGAAGGTGGAGGCCAAGATGGAGCAGCTGCGCGTGGCCGACGCGATCACCGAGATTTTCAATATTTTCCGCAGAAGCAACAAGTATATTGACGAGACGACGCCCTGGGCGCTGGCGAAGGATGAGGCGAAGAAGGACCGGCTGGCTACGGTGCTGTATAACCTGTCGGAGGCCATTGCCATTGGCGCGTCGCTGTTAGAGCCGTTTATGCCGGAGACCTCTGGGAAGATTCTGGCTCAACTGAATACCGGCAAGCGCGAGCTGGCGCAGATGGATGTGTTCGGGATGTATGAGTCCGGCACCAAGGTGACGGACAAGCCGGAGATTTTGTTTGCACGTATGGATATTAAGGAAGTGATGGCTAAGGTGGAGGAGATGAACGCGGCGAATGCGCCGGCAGTTCAGACGGAAGCTGAGGCGGAAGAGAAGGCGGACGACGGGATTGATCTGGAGGCGAAGCCGGAGATTACTTACGATGATTTTGCCAAGCTGCAGTTCCAGGTGGGCGAGATTATCGCCTGCGAGGCGGTGCCGAAGTCCAAGAAGCTGCTGTGCTCCCAGGTGAAGGTGGGAAGCCAGGTGAGGCAGATTTTGAGCGGAATTAAGGCGTACTATTCTCCGGAGGAGATGGTGGGCAAGAAGGTCATGGTTGTGACGAATCTGAAGCCCGCTAAGCTGGCCGGGATGGTGTCCGAGGGGATGCTGCTGTGCGCGGAGGACGCTGAGGGGAATCTGGCGCTGATGAGGCCGGAGAAGGATATGCCGGCTGGGGCGGGGATTTCATGAGATAATTGGTGAGAAAATTGGAATAGTATGGAATGGGGGCTCGCGATGAGGGATTTTGGTCGCGGGCTCTTGTTTTTTGCGGGTGGGCGGAAGGGGACGCGCCGGAGCGGGGCGCAGCGAAAGGGCTTCGCGGGACTGCTCCCCGGAGCGCAGGGACTAACGCCCGGGAAACACAAAATCCTGGGCACCGGCTCGATTCGCGGAGAAACTCTGAAGAGCTTTCTCCGCTCAGGTCGCCTGAAATCGTGTTTTGGAGAACACGATTTCTCCCGGGAGTGAGAGGGGGAGGAGAGGGGATGAAAGTGGAGGATTGTTAAAAAATGGGGATTTGTCCCACTTTTAGGGTGGATTTTGTGGGGGAAGTGGGAGAAAACTTGCATTTTTTCTTGGTTTGGAGTATGATAGAGAAACACATATAACATAATGTGGGGTACGAAGGATGAACGGGAGAGTCAGAAGGAGACGGTATTCCAGACGGCCGTTTAATGGGCTGACGGGGAATCAGTTGAAGTTGATCGGGATGCTTGCGATGTTCGCAGACCATATTGGGGCTGTGGTGATTCAGTGCGGGATTTTGCATGGCAGGGATGCGCTGGCTTGCAGCGCGATTATTGCTACGGCTTCGGGGCAGAGATGGCTGTTAGTGGGGAAGGTCTGCCGCTATGCGGGGAGACTGGCGTTTCCGATTTTTGCATTTCTGCTGGTGGAGGGATTCCGGCACTCCAGGAACAGGGCGTTCTATGCGCTGCGCATAGGGATTCTGGCGCTGGTGTCTGAGATTCCGTTCGATCTGGCTGTTTATAATACGTGGTTTTATCCGGGGTATCAGAATGTGCTGTTTACCCTGCTGATTGGTCTCCTGGTGATGGAGGGGCTGGAGCTCCTGGACAATCTTTTTTTGCAGGTTGTGGTGATCGCGGGGGGCTGCGGGCTGGCTTGGGTGATAAAGTCGGATTACAGCGTGTTGGGAGTGCTTTTGATCGCCGGTCTGTATTGGTTCCGCCACAATGATGTGGGGCAGCTGGTGTGCGGCGTGGCGTTGTCCGCTGCCGAGAGTCTGAATTATTACTGTGTTTCCGCGTTGGCCTATGTGCCGATTGTGATGTACAACGGCAGACGGGGGGCGCAGGAGTTTCAATATTTGTTTTACGCGATTTATCCGGTGCATCTTTTGGCGCTTTATCTGTTTGCGGGGTGGATCACGGGAAGAGTGGGAGTTTAAGAGATGATTTTTGATACACACGCGCATTACGACGACGAGGATTTTGACGGCGACCGCCAGGCGCTGCTGGAGGGCCTGAGCGGGGCCGGTGTCAGGGCCGTGACGAATATTGGGGCCAGCTTGTCCAGCAGCAGGTCGACGTTGGAGCTGGCGGCCCGGTATCCGTGGATGTACGCGGCGATCGGCGTGCACCCCAGCGATACAGGGGAGTTGTCGGAGGATGGGATTGGCTGGCTGCGGGAGGCCACGGCCGGTGAGAAAGTGGTGGCAATCGGCGAGATCGGCCTGGATTATTACTGGGAGGAGCCGGAGCATGAGGTTCAGAAGAAGTGGTTTTCCCGGCAGCTGGCTCTGGCGGGTGAGCTGAAGCTTCCCGTGGTGATTCACAGCCGGGACGCGGCTAGGGATACGCTGGATCTGATGAAGGCGGAGTGCGCCCGGGAAAATGGAGGCGTGATTCACTGTTTTTCTTATGCGAAGGAGATGGCCAGGGAATACCTGAATATGGGATTTTATCTGGGGATCGGCGGGGTTGTGACCTTTAACAACGCGAAGAAGCTGAAGGAAGTGGTGGAATACGCGCCGCTGTCCCAGATTGTGCTGGAGACGGATTGTCCGTACCTGGCGCCGGTGCCGAACCGGGGGAAACGCAATTCGTCCATGAATCTGCCGTATGTGGCGGAGGAGATTGCCCGGATCAAGGGCGTGAGCCGGGAAGAGGTGGAGGCTGTGACATGGGAGAACGCCTTGAAGCTTTACCGGATTGATCTGTAGATAATTGGAAGAATGGAAAGAAACTGCCGCACGCGTGATCTGGAGGGATTACGCGGGCGGCAGTTGTGGATTTTAGAGCTCGTCATCCTCTTTCAGGATATGGTTTACCTCTTTCAGACCGATTCCACAGTCTCTGGCAATCTGTTCCGGCGCACAGCCGCTTGCCGACAGGCGGAGAATCCGTTTGGTCAGAGCAATACCGCGTTCCATGCCCTGTCCGATGCCCTGTTCAATTCCACGCTCTACTCCCTGTTTAAACCCATCCTCAACTAACATCTTGCCAAGTCTCGTCATCGCAATCATCTCCTTTACTCGTTCCAGTTCCCGGGCGTTCAGAAATTTGTCTGCAAAGGTATACAGAACGGCCTGCATTTTTTCCATCTCCAGCTCTGTTACGGCGGATTCTTCTTTTTGAAGAATTTTCAGGCTTTTTACAATCCGGTCCGTGACGCTCAGCCGGCCGGACATCAACGGTGTGAGAAGCAGCGGTACCAAATCCGCTTTCCGCAGCTTCTCACCGCGTTCCTGCTTTTCTTTTAGCTGGGAAAATACGATGTCTGCATCCTGGTCCTGCATTCGGATGGCGCGCACCCGGTAAACGTTGATTCCTTCTGTCAGCTCCGTTTTAAGCCGCTCCACCCGGGAGGAGCAAATGACGCAGGTCGTGACCGCTACTTTGTGGGCGCGGCTGGTTGCGGCCTCATATTCCCGAAAACGCCGCAGGTCCTCCAGGGTGATGGAATCGCTCTCGAACTCCAAATGTACCCATCCGTTGTCCGCCATCACATAGTTAAAGTCCTGGTACATCTGACGTGCTTCCAGCTTTACCGACTCCGTAGGAGCGATCAGCGCAATGGCTCCGGAGATTCCCATTAACGGCATCAATTCCTCGCCAAAATACTGGGCCGCCGTCTTTAGCGCCAGATCTTCGTGATGAATCTCCTGTTTTTCTTTTTCCACACAGCCTCCTTGTTCTGCAAGCTGCGCGCAAACTCCTATCTACATTATAACAACGATTCCTGCACCAGGCAACCGGCTCTCGCGTTATTTGAATTGAAGATTGTCTCTCAACTGATTTTTCGTCCGATGCGGACGTGATTACCGACAGCCGCCGTTTGCGGCAAATTGAATGTAAAACGTGAAATACAGATTGGTTATGGTTCCGGCGGATAGGCGCTTGCACGCTCCCCGGCGCCCGGTGTTTCTTCAATATAGCACAGAAAACACCGGATGACAATACCATTTTTACTCCTTCACCGCGATCAGTATCCCTGCGGAAATGACCACGGCCCCGATCACAAATCCGGTGGTGATCTGCTCGTGAAGCAGGAGCACGCCAAGGACCGCAGAGGTCAGCGGCTGCAGGGGATATAACATGGAGCAGGTGCCTGCGCTCAGGAGTTGAAGGGACTTGTTCCACAGCGTGTGGGCCAGGGCCGTGCAGACCACCGCCAGGTAGATGAGGGACAGCACGGCGGGAAGGGTGAAACGGCAGGGCGTTGTGGACAGTTCCCAGATGGAGGCCGGGATATTGAAGCAGAGGGCAATGGCCATGCCCACAAAGGCGATTTGGATGGGATCGTATTTGCCCGCCACCTTGCGCACCATCACTGAGGAGACGGACCAGAAGGTGACGGAGCAGATGGAGGCGGCGATGCCCGCCAAGCTGAGTTCTCCGCCGCCGACGCCGAGGATGGCGTAGACGCCCGCCACGGAGATAGCGATGCCCGCGATCCGGCGCAGCGATACGCGCTCTTTCAGGACAAGGGCCGCGATGAGCGGAATAAACACGGGATTTAAGGCGTTGATCAGGGAGGCCAGGGAGGCGTCCAGCAGGTTGGTTCCGATCAGCTGAAACCCGATGGATACAAAGTATCCCACGCTGCCGATGATGATGAAGTATTTCCGGTCCGCGCGCTCAATCTTTTTCATACCCTTTTTCTTCAGGATCACGTAAAGGATCAGCACGGAAAGGGCGTAGCGCCCTAAGAGGACCGTCAGGGGCGGGATCACAGCCAGCGCGTATTTTGCCACCACGTAGATGCTGCCCCATATGATAAATGTGATTACCAGATAGATGTAGCCCAGTCGTTTTTGATTCATATTCCCTACCATTCTTTCCTGGGATTTTATGTAAATACCCGCGGCCTTCCCGCGGCCGCACGCCACTCATCATAGCACACTTTTTTTCAACAGACAATATGCTGTGGACGGGAATTTGACGGGAATCCGGCAGAAATTTGGCGGATGGGAGCCGGCGTTTTAGCAGCCGGGCGGATTTTGGCGTTCCCTGTAAAACGCGCCCCCCCTGCGCGTTTTGGATAATATAGTGCAATTTGTTTCGCGATCTCAGTGAAAATTATTGAACTTGATAAACAACGGAAATTTATAGATAATATAGCCAGGTAAAAACATATGAATATTAGACAAAAATACGAATTAAAAATGTTGGCGGTTGACGGATATGTCAACATGACCAAAGTGGCGGAGATGTTTTCCATCAACCTGCGCACGGTGCGGTACGACATTGGAATTTTGAACGAGTTCCTGCTGCGGGAACTGGGGCGGGAGTGCATTTTCGTGACCAATAAGACGGCTCAGGTGGACGGGAATGTGAAGGAACAGCTGGCCGGTCTGGCCGAGGTGGGGGTGAAGGATTTTTACACCGACCGTCTGACCGGCGAGGAGCGGATGCTTTTGATCGTGTTTGACCTGTGCTGGTCCAACGGCTACAGCACCATCCAGGACATCGCGGACAAATATTTTGTCAGCCGGACCACGGTAAACGCGGATATGGTGGCGGTCAAGGAGTATTGCCGGAAAAACGGCATAAATCTGATCAGCCAGCGGGGAAAAGGACTCTGCATCGACGCGGACGAGGTGGGCAGACGGAAATATCTCTCCAAGGTGATCCGGGATTTCACCGCGCTGACGGGGGATCGCACAGACTGCGACCGGTCTATTTACGCCCAGTGGTTCGAGGAGGACGGCCTGAACAAGATCAAGGCCATTGTCACGGACGTGGAGGAGGCGTTTGCAACGTACCTGGACGATATCGCTTACGAGGCGCTGGTGATCCACATCGCCCTGTCCATCAAGCGTTTCCGGCTGGATGAGGAGTACGGTGAGCCTAAGGCCGCGGATCGGATTGAGCGGGACAGCCTGCAGTATCAGATGGCCCTGGAGATTGTGCGGCGCGTGAACGAATGCTTTCGAATACGTCTGCCGGACGCGGAGATATCCTACGTGGCGGTTCACATGGGCGCCAAGTCCAGCGCGATCACCAAACAGGAGGCAAGCGGGGACGTGCTGCTGGAGTTTTACTGCATCAAGCTGATCGCAGGCGTGAGCAAACGGATCGGTTATGATCTGACCAGCGACGACCGCCTGTACGAATTTCTGATCCAGCACATCAGCGCCTGCACCTACCGGACCAAAAACGGGATGCTGCTGGAAAATCCGCTGAAGGACGAGCTGATTCACAACTATCCTGAACTGTACGGAGCCATTAAGGACACGTTTCCGGCGGTGGGAGGGCTGAATCTCATCGTGCCGACGGACGATGAGATCGCCTACATTCTGCTCCATTTTGCGGCGGCGATCAACCGGAGAAAGCAGAACGCCGAACGTCTGGTGAACGTGGTGGTGGTCTGCGCCACGGGGATTGGCACCGCGGAGCTGGTGGTGACCGGACTTAACCGGAACTTCAAACTGAATATCAGGGGCACGGTGGCCCGGCATCAACTGGAAAAGTTCCTCAAAAAAGAGGACGTGGACCTGATCATTACCACGGTGCCTTTGCAGACCAGAAAGACCTTTGTGAAGGTCAGTCCCCTGCTAAAGCGGGACGATATTGTCCGGGTCAGCAAGCAGCTGTTGGACATGGGATTTAACATTGAGCGCTCCGTGACCGCCCGGGAAGGGGAGAGCGCCACGGCCAAACGGCTCAGAGAGCTGTTGGAGCGGTATGCCGCCAAAGAGGACGAGGAAATCCTGCTGGGGGAGATCGGCAGGTTGCTGCAGGATAAAAATAATAATAGGGTTGAGGGAAAATATATGCTGAGTGAGTTGATCAATGAGACGAGCATCCGCCTGGGCGTGGAGTGCGGTACCTGGGAGGATGCGGTGCGGGAATCCGGGAAAATCCTGGTGGAAAACGGGGATATCACGGAGGAGTACATACAGGCGGTGATTGACAATGTAAATGAGGTTGGCCCGTACATTGTCATCACCAAAGGGGTGGCGCTCCCGCACGCCACCAACAAAATCGGGGTAAATCGCACGGCGATGTCTTTTATCAGCCTGAAAACCCCGGTGAATTTCGGTAGTAAGGCCAACGACCCGGTGAAATATGTGTTCATGCTGGCGACCATCGACGCCAATTCCCATCTGGGAGCGCTCCAGGATTTGGCGGAATTTCTGGGAAGAAAGGAGTTTATAGAAACCCTGGGAGCGGCCAGGGATGCCGGCAGCATTGTATCATATATCAAAGAAAACGAAACGAATAACCAATAGGAGGGATTTTGATATGGAAACAAAGAAATGTTTGATTATGTGCCGCACAGGAATGGGCAGCTCCATGATGCTCAAAATTAAGGTGGACAAGCTGATCGACAAGAACGGCTACCCGATGGATGTGACCCACGACGCGTTCAGCGGTTTTGCGGGCCAGCAGAACGTGGACATCATCATCACCATGGAGGACCTGATCGAGGAGTTTAAAAATTCCAAGGCTTACGTGATCGGGGTGAAGGACATCATGGACATGAACTTCCTGGAAGGGGAGCTGAACAAGTATTTTGAGTTGGAAAAGGCGAAAGAAAACCGGTAACATTCAGAAAAAGGGGGATTAAAAAATGGCAGTATTGCAATTTGTGGTTTATGACATTTTAGGTGAAGCGTCGCTTCTGATCGGACTCATGGCCATGGTGGGCCTGCTGATCCAGAGAAAACCCGCCGAGAAGGTGATCGCAGGAACCATCAAGACCATCGTGGGCTTCCTGATCTTCGGAATCGGCTCCTCGGCGGCACAGGGGGCGTTAAACGGATTCCAGTCCCTGTTTGTGACGGCCTTTGGCCTGGAGGGCGTGACCCCGATTTCCGAGGCCATCACGGCCCAGGCCCAGACGCTGTTCCCGATGGTGATCGCGCTGATCATGGTGGGCGGCTTTGTCTGCAACCTGGTCATCGCTAAGCTCACCAAGTTCAAGTACATTTTCCTGACCGGCGGGCACAGCCTGTTCCTGTCCGCCCTGTTGGCGATTCTGCTGAAGGCTCTGGGGCTGTCCGATGTGGCGGCGATCCTGATCGGCTCTGTGATCCACGGCTTTGCGGCCGCTCTGTATCCGGCCATTGCCCAGAAATCCATGAACGCCGTTACCGGTACCGACGAGATCGCCATCGGCCATTACTGCACTCTGGCCTATGCGTTTTCCGGCTGGCTTGGAAGCAAGGTGGGCGACCCGGAGGACAGCACGGAGAAGATCAAGCTGCCCGGCTGGCTGTCCATGTTTAAGGATTACATCGTTTCTGTTTCCCTGTCCATCGGCGTGATCTATTACATCGCGGCGGCGGTTGCCGGCAGAGAAGCGGTTGAGGCCATTTCCGGCGGTACCCATTGGCTGATTTTCCCCTTGATGCAGACGCTGACCTTCACCGGCGGCCTTTACGTGATCATCACCGGCGTCCGCCTGTTCCTGGGTGAGATCGTTCCGGCGTTCGTGGGCATTTCCGAGAAATTCATCCCCGGCGCAAAACCGGCTCTGGACTGCCCGGTTGTGTTCCCCTACGCCCCCACGGCTACGGTTTTAGGCTTTATTTCCGCCTATGCGGCCGGCCTGATCTGCATGTTTATCATGGCCGCGCTCCACACGGTGGTTATGATCCCGGTGGCGATCCCGTTCTTCTTCATCGGCGCTACCGCGGGTGTGTTTGGAAATGCCAGAGGCGGCTGGAAGGGCTGCGTGCTGGGCGCCTTTGTGACCGGCGTACTGATTTCCGTAGGCCCGGCCATCATTTACCCGATCATGCAGAGCGTGGGCTTAAACGGCACCAGCTTCCCGGAAACGGACTTCAACCTGATCGGTATCTTCTTTAACTTTATCGGAAAGGCCCTTGGCAAGTGGTAATGGAGGAACATGAAATTATGACGGACATAAAGCAGCTGAAACTGACGGCGAACCGCAACCGTAAACGGATTGTGGAGATGGTATACCAGGCCGGTGTGGGCCATGTGGGCGGGGCCCTCTCCGTGATCGACCTGCTCACGGCCATCTATGAGCTGGAAGTGGATTTTAATGAGGAAAAACGGACCCGCGTGGTACTGTCCAAGGGGCACGCCACGCCCGCCCTCTACGCGGAGCTGGCCCAGAAGGGGATCATTGACGAGAAGGATTTCCCCACGTTCCGGCAGATCAACTCCAGGCTTCAGGGCCACCCCTACACCTGCGACATTCCCCAGGTGGACGCCACCACGGGCCTGCTGGGCCAGGGTTTTTCCACGGCCCTGGGCATGGCCCTGGTCAAGAAGCGTGAACAGGATCCCCACCGGGTGTACGCCATCGCGGGGGATGGGGAGACCCAGGAGGGGCAGATTTGGGAAGCCCTGATGATGGCCGCCCATTATAAGCTGGACAACCTGGTATACATATTCGATTACAATAAGCTCTCCTCCGGCCATCCCACCAACGAGGTGATCAACCTGGAACCTCTGGCGGACAAGCTGGCGGCATTTAACTACCACGTGATCGTGATTGACGGAAACGATATGGAGCAGGTGGTGGACGCCCTTAAGGAGGTCGGGACCGTGAGCGGCCGTCCGGTGGCCATTGTAGCCAACACCGTCAAAGGAAAGGGCGTCAGCTTCATGGAAAACGTACCCAAGTGGCACTCCAGCGGCCTGACGGACGCGGAATACGAGATTGCTATGAGAGATTTAAGCGCCAGGGAGGAGGAGATTTGCAATGAGTTATGACACAATCACCCTGAGGGAGCTGGTGGGCGGCGTTCTGGTGGAAGCCGGAAGAGAGCACAAGGATATCTACGTCATTGACAGCGACCTGGCCAAGTCCACCACCACCAACCAGTTTGAGGAGGTTTTCCCGGAGCGCTTTGTGGAGACGGGCATCGCGGAGCAGAACGCCATGTCCATTGCCGCAGGCATCGCGACTGAGGGGAGAATTCCATTTTATGTAAATTTCGCCATCTTCGTGTCGGGAACCTGCTGGACCCAGCTGCGTCAAATCTGCTACGCCAATTTAAACGTAAAGCTGATTGCCACCCACCCGGGAATGGACGGCGGCTACGACGGGGCCACCCATCACGCCAATGAAGACCTGGCGCTCATGCGGGTCCTGCCCAACTTAAAAATCCTGGCGCCCAGCAACCCGGACGAGCTGAAGGCGGCGGTACGGATCGCCATCGCCCACCAGGGCCCGGTATACATCCGCTGCGTGCGGGACGCCGTGCCAAACCTGCCGGCAAAAGAAGCGGTGCAGATGGGAAAAGCGGTGGTCGTGGAGGACGACGGCAACGATTTCGCGCTGATCTACGAGGGATCCGCCACGGAACTGGCCTTTAAGAGCTTTGAGGCCTGCCGTGAAAAAGGAAAAAAAGGAAAATTGATCAATCTATTCTCCGTCAAACCGGTAGACCGCGATCTGATCCGGCAGACCGCCGGAACCGTGGAGCGCATTGTGACCATTGAAAACCATTCGGTGATCGGCGGGCTGGGAGGTCTGATCGCGGAGACGGTCTGCGACATGCCGGGGCATGCGCCGGTGCTGCGGGTGGGCGTGGAGGATGTATTCACGGAATCCGGGCCGTCGGGGCTGGTGAAAGAGAAATACGGGTTGAATGTGGAACATGTTTTGGAACAATTAGGGTATTGATAGAGAATGATGGCTGCTGTGCAGCTGCCGGGAACCATATTTCTCCCCCAGAATTCCAATACACTTTAGCAGACAGGAAAAGAACCAGGCGCTGATAACCAGGTTCTTTTCCTGATGTTTTAATTATGATCCCACAGACTGTTATTGCGGGTAAACCAGGACACAGTTTTCAATATCGTCCGCTTCATGATCAGAGATATAGATTTTTGCCGATTTGGACAGATCATTACCCCTAAATTTCTCCATTTGAAGTATATTTAAAACGGCAGGCCAATTCTCACCAGCATCCTCTGTTTCCAGCCAAATCCCCATTAAAGGTCCTGGTTTATGTTCCTCAGTATCGATGTAGTCATATCCGTTGTCCCGGATGCTATCATTTGTTAATTCTGCGATACGATCCGGAACACAGTAACGCAAATCCAAGTCCGGATTCACAAGTTCTCCAGGATCTAACACAATAATGATTGTCTGCATAATCCCCTCCTAAACATGAAATAGTGTCATCAAATTATATCACGAATCAGCAGGAAAATATAGTTGCCAGACAGATCAGGTGTTCATAATGTCTATGAATCAGAGCATTATTGATTCAATGCAGCTTGTGTTGGAACGTTTACAGGAGGTATAATAAAGCAGAAACCATATGCTGCCGAATTACAAAGCCGCAATTAAACAAAACCAGGAGGAACCCCGTCATGACGCCCCAAGAATTTTTAACCATCCTATCAAGAGCCGCAATTCTAAAAACCACAACCCGCCACTGCTACACGCAGGAAAACCGCAAAGAGAGCGTAGCGGACCACAGCTGGCGCATCGCCCTGATGGCCATGCTCTTGTCCGGCGAACCGGAATTTCAGGACACGGACATGAACAAAGTCGTCCGCATGTGTCTGATCCACGACCTGGGCGAAACCTTCACCGGCGACATCCCCAGCTTCGAAAAAACCGACCAAAACGTCCAGACCGAGGACGCCCAATTCCTTACCTGGGCCAGCACCTTCCCCTCCCCCCAGCGCCAGGAATGGCTCTCCCTCCTGGACGAAATGGAAAAATTACAAACCAAAGAAGCGAGAACCTACAAAGCCCTGGACAAGCTGGAAGCGCTCATATCCCACAACGAGTCCGACCTCTCCACCTGGCTCCCCCTGGAATACGACCTCCAACTGACCTACGGCCAGGAAAACGTCAAATTCTCCCCCTACCTGGCCGCCCTGCGCCAATGCATCGACCAATGGACCCTCGCCAAAATAACCCCTTAATCTAAGCCCACAACGCAGCCTCTTTTTTCCCGCTCCCACAAAACCCCAGCAACCGCCCCAAAAACTCAGCTTCAGGGGAACGGGCGGGGGAGGCGGCGGAGGGAAGGGTGACTTTTAGGAGGCTCGCAGCCACTTAGCGGAAAGGCGGGGCAAAGCGGGAGGCAAAATCAGGCGCTCAACGCCTGATTTTGAGCGGTTATGGAGGAAAAGTGCTTCAGCAGTTTTCCGGAATTGGAGCGGTACCCCGTTTTGCCCCGCCTTTCCGCTTAGTGGCTGCCGCCGAGTAAACCGGAACTCCTCCGTCCGCCGCCTCCCCCGCCCGTTCCACTGAATCGACGCCCTCCGCGCGGTTGCGTCCCTTTTGCGTCCCTCCCCCTAATTTTCATTGACTTTTCCCTCCCAATGGTCTACCATAACCTTAAAAGAAAACGTAAGGAAAACCACATGCAAAACAAACTGGGCAACCCGAAAGAAACAATCGAAATCATACAGAAATACCAATTCGTATTCCAGAAAAAATTCGGACAAAATTTCCTCATCGATCCCCACGTACTGGACAAGATCATTACCGCCGCGGGCATCGGCCCGGAAGACTGCGTGCTCGAGATCGGTCCGGGCATCGGCACCATGACGCAGTATTTGGCCGAACACGCCCGCCAGGTGATCGCTGTGGAAATCGACGCCAATCTGATCCCCATACTGGGCGAAACGCTGAAAGATTACTCCAACGTCACCGTTATCAACGACGACATACTTAAAGTAGACATCAACCGTCTGGTGGACGAGCACAACGGCGGCAAACCCATCAAAGTGGTGGCCAATTTACCCTACTACATCACCACCCCCATCATCATGGGCCTGTTCGAGAGCGGCGTGCCCATCGACAACATCACCGTGATGGTGCAGAAGGAGGTGGCCGACCGCATGCAGGTGGGCCCCGGCTCCAAGGACTACGGGGCGCTTTCCCTGGCGGTCCAGTATTACGCCAGCCCCTACATCGTGGCAAATGTGCCGCCCAACTGTTTTATTCCCCGGCCCAATGTGGGTTCCGCGGTGATCCGCCTGACCCGCTACAAGGAGCCGCCGGTGCGGGTGACGGACCCGGCGCTGATGTTCCGGCTGATCCGCGCCTCCTTCAACCAGCGGCGAAAGACCTTACAGAACGGGCTCAACAATTCGCCTGAGCTAGCCTATACCAAGGAAAATATCGCCGAAGCTATCGCTGGTCTGGGTTTGCCGGCGTCCGTGCGGGGGGAAGCGCTGACGCTGGAGCAGTTTGCAGCGCTGGCCAATTATTTTACGGAACATTTTTAAAGCAGATGGAACCGTTCAGACATCCGGTATACCATTTTTTCCGCTGTCTGAATGGCTGCAAATATGGAAATACTCTGGATAGATTAACATAGCTGCATTTGCGGTTCCGCCGGTTCCCGGCGGAGCGGTACGGATTGCATAGGAAATCTGCCAGGCAGAGAAGGAAAATCGAACACATTGGAAAGGAAGAGAGCAAAGATGAAGAAAAAAGCAGGAAAAGTCATCGCAGTAGGCGCAGCGGCCGCAGCAGCGGGAGTGCTGCTGAAAAAGATGCGGGATGGACAGAAAAAGCAGGAGACATCCAGAATTGAGTCCATTGAGGAGGCGGTGATGAACAACCGCGACTACGGCGAGAAGCGGGCCTATCTGGTAGGCGGGGGGCTGGCCACCATGGCGGCGGCGGCATACCTGATCCGGGACTGCAAGTTCCCGGGCGACCGCATCACCATCTACGAGGGCATGCACATTCTGGGGGGCAGCAACGACGGGATCGGCGATCCGGAACATGGCTTTGTGTGCCGCGGCGGACGTATGCTCAACGAGGAGACCTATGAGAACTTCTGGGAGCTGTTTTCCTCCATTCCGTCCATCCGCCAGCCCGGACGCAGCGTGACCGAGGAGATCTTAAACTTTGACCACGCCCACCCCACCTGCGCCAAGGCCAGACTGGTGGACCGTGACGGCAAGATCCAGGATGTGAAGAGCATGGGCTTCAATCAGGCCGACCGCAACGCGCTGTTAAAGCTGCTGCTGACCGACGAGAAGAAGCTGGACAACCTGACCATTCAGGATTGGTTCAAGGAGACGCCCCACATGTTCACCACTAACTTCTGGCATATGTGGCAGACCACCTTTGCGTTCCAGAAGTGGAGCAGCCTGTATGAGTTCCGCCGTTACATGAACCGTATGATTTTTGAGTTCAGCCGCATCGAAACCCTGGAGGGCGTGACCAGAACTCCCTTAAACCAGTACGACAGCGTGATCCGTCCGCTGGAGGCGTATCTGCGCAGCCACGGCGTGGTATTCAAGGAAAATACCGAGGTGACCGACATTGATTTCGCCGACGGCGCGGGCATCACGGCCAAGACCCTGTACCTGAAGAGCCGCAATACGGCGGCGGGTGAGGGCGAGCCGGAATACGTTATCTCCACCGTGGAATTAAACGACGGCGATCTCTGCATCATGACAAACGCCTGCATGACCGACAGCGCAACCCTGGGCGATATGCACACCCCGGCCCCCGCTCCGGTGAAGAAGCCTATTTCCGGCGAGCTCTGGGCCAAGGTTGCGGCAAAGAAGCCGGAGCTGGGCAACCCGGAACCGTTCTTCTCCAAGCCTCATGAGACCAACTGGCTCAGCTTTACCGTGACCTGCAAGGGCGACCAGCTCTTAAAGGTGATCGAAAACTTCACTGGAAATGTGCCCGGCAGCGGCGCGCTGATGACCTTCAAGGATTCCAGCTGGCTGATGAGCAGCGTGGTGGCGGCGCAGCCCCATTTCGTGAACCAGCCCATGGACGAGACCATTTTCTGGGGCTACGGCCTGTATACCGAGGCCATCGGCGACTACGTGAAAAAGCCCATGAAGGACTGCACCGGCGAGGAGCTGCTGAACGAGTACCTGCACCACCTGCATATCCCGGAGGACCAGATCGCGGAGCTGATGAAGACCGTGGTCAATGTGATCCCCTGCTATATGCCCTATGTGGATGCGCAGTTTGAACCCCGCAAGTACACCGACCGTCCGCCGGTAGTGCCCACCGGCTCCACCAATTTCGCCATGGTCAGCCAGTTTGTGGAGATTCCGGATGACATGGTGTTCACAGAGGAGTATTCCGTGCGCGCGGCCAGAACCGCCGTGTACACCCTGATGGATGTGAACAAGCCCATCTGTCCGGTGACTCCCTACAACCGCGATCCCAAGGTGCTGATGAAGGCGCTGAAGAAGGCGTATCTGTAGGCAGGTATGTGGGTTTTGCCGCCGGATGAGCGCAAGGCCGCGCATGTTTTGCTGAGTTATGAATATCGTTAGAGCGCCCCGTATGGACGGGCAGAGCTGCCGCCGTTACCCACGGCGGACACGGCTTTGCCCGGCAGCGGCGCTCTTTTTCGCGTTCCGGATGATTGCAGGGACAGACCCGCGGCCGGTACGGCCCGCCGGCACCGCTTATCGCAGGGCGAAACGCGGGCATCAGGAATTACGCCGTGGGGCACAGGAGGAAAGTAAATGATTTTTATCGGTGGAATCAGCCAGGGCCAGAAGATTCTGGACTATGTAAAAACCGTGATCTGCGACCGCTGTGGCCGTTACGGCCGTTTTCAGGTGGTGATGACCTACATGTATTTCAGCTTTTTCTTCATTCCACTGTTCAAATGGAACCGGAAGTATTATGTGAAAATGTCCTGCTGCGGCACCGTCTACGAGCTGGACCCGGAGGTGGGAAAGATTCTGGCCCGGGGCGGACAGGTGGACATTGAACAAAAGGACCTGACCCTGGTGCAGGAGGGGAACGGCAGATACGACAACGGGTTCGGGAATCGGGTGAAGAAATGTCCGAACTGCGGTTATGAGACCCAGGAGGACTTTGAGCTTTGTCCGAAGTGCGGGACGAGGTTTTAGTCGGGGAGAATGTGCGGATTTGCCCAAAAGACAGAATCCCCCGCCCATAAACCAAAAAGCTATCACAATAAAAGAGGGTGTCGCAAAATCATCAAAATAGATGATTGAGCGGCACCCTCTTTTATTGTGTCCAGATGTTTCCCATTTTACATTCCCATGTCCCGGTTCTCACAATATAGGAGGCGTAGGTGCACGGCGTGGGTTCCACCTACGAGGTAATCGGTGTAATGGGCACCATCCGCTTTTTCGGCGCCCTGGCCACCCGGATCACATTCCGGCTCTCCTCCGAGTGGGAAATAAGAATGGCGCGGCGGCTTGAATCGGAGTTGATGGCCTGGTAGGACTGCTGGGTGACGCCCATCTCAATCCATACCCGTCTCCTGAACCGCATTATTTTTCTTAAACTCAAATGCGGCGTAAAGAGAATCCACCTTCCCGTAGACGTCCACCACGTGGCTTTTCATGATACAGCGGACGCTATTCCTCATTCTTCTATAGTGAAAGGACTCCCGGGGGCTCCGGATGCTGTCCAGGCAGATATCGGTCCGCTTTTTGGAGAGCTCCTACATGGGTTTCATAGGGTTCTCCTCCTCTTGATTCTGTGATGAGCACATTATAAGAAGTTGAGGGGAGATTGTTTCGCGGGCTTGCCGGGGCAGAGTTTGAGCGCAGCCCGAGCGCCCTACTCCGGCCACAGTCCCTGCGCCTGGATCAGCTCTGCGAAGGCGCGCATTTGCGGAGTCACCCACTTTTTTTTCAAATACAGAAAATGGATCCACACGTTCAAAGAAATCTCGTCCACCTGCAGAGCGCGCAGGGAACCATCCCGCAACTGTTGGTATACCACATATTCCGGGAGAAAGGTGACAGCATTGCTGTGCCGGATGTAGCGCAGAATGGCTTCGGCGTCTCCTGTTTCCAAAAAAGGCTCCACATGGCGCTCGTACTGGCTGAGACGGATATCCAGATCCCTCCGGTAACCGATATCTTTTTCTGTTAGAATGAAGTCCTGGGAAGTCAGGCTGTCCAAGGATATGTGGGGATGATCCGCTAGAGGATGGCTGACATTCACAATGAAACGGACTGGAGTTTTTGCTTCAAAAATTTTGATGTATTTGTTGCTGTACAGATTTTCATTTAATACACAGGCAAGATCGATCTCATTATGCTCCAGCCACTCGAACAAAATTTCCATGGAAGCGGTCTTGATAATCACGTTTACTCCGGGGTACTGTTCGTGGTATTTCAGAAGTAAAGGTGGAAGCAGATAACAGTTGATGGAATCCACTGCTCCGATGATCAAAGTGCCATGGGGTTCCATGTGGTGAAGCATATAATTGGCGGCTTCCCGTTCCGCTTCAATGATCCGCTCCGCATAGTACAGAAAGGAGAGGCCCTCCGCGGTCAGACGCACATTTTTGCCGAAGCGTTCGAACAGACGGGTGTGCAGCTCCGTCTCCAACTGACCGATATGTACGCTTACCGTGGATTGGGTGTAGCCCAGGGCCTCGGCAGCCTTTGAGAAGTTCAGCAGTTCCGCCACTTTGATAAAGGTTTTCAATGTCCGCAGTTCCATGGGCGCCTCCTGTTTGAAGTTTCTGGTTATGCCAAAATTATAATTCAGAAGGAGCTGGATTGCAACTATAACTATGAAAAATATAAATGGATACTATTTTATTTATTTGTTTTACAAATGGTATATACCATACTAGAATGAAGATACAAAATATTTATTATCAAATTCAAAAAAAATATTAAAAACGGAGGTTAATGATGGAGAAGGATTATTTTGTATCAAGGTATTCGACGGAGCGCAGGGGGACGGTTTCCCTGAAATGGGATTTGCTGGAGGAGCGCTATGGGGATGCGGATCTGATTCCTATGTGGGTGGCTGATATGGAGTTCAAAACCTGTGAGGCCATCACCGAGGCCCTGACCGAGAAAATCGAGCATGGCATTTTCGGATACGCATACATACCGCAGTCCTATTACGATGCGTTTTTCGACTGGATGGAGAACCGCCACGGTATGCCTATGGAGAAGGAGTGGGTGAGACTGGCCACCGGTGTGGTGGGAGCGCTTTACTGGTTTGTAAACTGTTATACCAAGCCTGGTGATGCGGTTATTATCATGACTCCGGTGTATTATCCATTCCACAATGCGGTGAAGGATTGTAAGCGCAAACTGGTTACCTGCGATCTTGTGAACAATAACGGGTACTTTACTGTGGATTATGATGCCTTTGAGCGCCAGATTGTGGATAACGATGTTAAAATGTTCATTCTCTGTTCGCCCCATAACCCGGTGGGCCGCGTTTGGAAGGAGGAGGAACTGGATCGGATGCTGGACATCTGCAAACGCCACGGCGTGCTGGTGATTTCCGATGAGATTCATCAGGATTTCGTGTTCGGAGACAGCAGGCATATTCCGGCGCCTATGGTTTCCGGAGGAAAATACCGCGACAATCTGGTGCTGGTAAACGCCGCCTCAAAAACCTTCAACCTGGCGGCCCTGGTTCACTCTAATATCGTAATTTGCGATCCTAAGCTGCGTGTCCAGTACGATGAGTTTGCCAACATGTATAACCGCACGGATTTCAATATCCTGGGAATCACCGCAACTGAGGCTGGATACCGCGGAGGCGCAGACTGGCTTGAAGGACTTCTGGCTGTGATCGAGGATAACTACAATTATGTGAAACGCGAGCTGTGCGGCAAGCTCCCGGGTGTGACCATGACTCCTCTTGAGGGCACATATCTGCCAATGTTGGATATGAGGAGCTGCATTGAACCGGAGGAACTGAAGGGATTCATTCAGGATAAATGCCGTCTGGCGGTAGATTATGGCGAGTGGTTCGGTGATAATTTCAAGGGCTTTATCCGCTTGAATCTGGCCACGGATCCCAAGTATGTCAAGATGGCGGTGGATGCGATTTTGCGTGAGTACGCAAAGCGGTAGAATCTGTCATATAACAGGAGGGTGAATATGAAAGCAAAATCCATTATCAAGAGTTACTGGGATTCCATTCTGCTCATAATCGGCATGGTTGCAGGAGGGATCATCGGCGTGATCTGGGGGCCGGGCGCAAGCGCCCTCACCCCTATCGCGGATGTGTTTTTAAATCTGATGTTTTGTATCGTAGTACCGTTGGTATATGTGTCGATTGTAACGTCCATTGCCAACTTAAAGAGTGGCAAGGAGATGAGCAAACTGATGGTCAGCATGTTTGCGGTGTTTATTATAACCCAGCTGATCGCAGCCCTGCTCAGCGGTGGAATTATCGGTATACTGGAACCGGCCAGAGGGGCAATACTCCCCTCTGTAACGGAAGAGGTGGAGGTCAGCGATGTCAGCTTTAACATTCTGAGCCAGGTGACAGTGGGGGATTTCTCCTTGCTTTGGAGCCGTGGCAGCCTGCTGGCCCTGGTAATCTTTGCATTGCTCAGCGGTGTGGCGCTGCGGGCGGTTGCGGACAAGGCGCCTTATGTGATCACTGGTTTGAACCAGCTAAACCAGGTCATTATGAAGATGGTTGCCTATATCATGAAGCTGGGCCCTATCGGCCTGGGCGCGTACTTTGCGGCTATGATTGGCCAGTTTGGGGGCAGTGTGTCCGGCCCTATGGCGAAGATGGTGATTGTAACCTGGATCTACGCCTTTATTTATATGTTTACGGTGGGGCCTCTATTCTCCTGGATCGGAGCGGGCAAAAGGGGCGTTAGTCAGTATCTTAAGTTTTTCCTCCGTCCGGCTGTGACCGCGTTGGGAACCTGCTCCAGCGCGGCTGGTGTCCCAGTCAACATCCAGGTGGGCAAGGAGATGGGGATTTCCGACGATGTGAACAGCGTAGTGATGCCTTTGGGCTGTAATCTCCATAAAGAGGGCGCCTGCCTGATCGTGATGATCACTATTTCTCTGGAATGCTCCTTGCTGGGACTTAACTTCTTTGATCCCAAAATGTTTATGACCGCGGTGGCGGCCGCTCTGATCGGTTCCATGATCACCGGGGCGATTCCAACGGGCGGGAATGTGATCATTATGCTGGTGATTTCCATGTTTGGCTTCCCGGCGGAGACAATTCCATTAATCATTCTTCTGCACACGTTAGTGGACGGACCGACGACAATGTTGAACGTGGTGGGCGATTTGAGCAGCGCATTGACGATCGACAACCGCCTTCAGTCCAGCAGGACAAAATTACAAGTGAAGGGGACAGATTGATTATGACTTCTATTTCTGTGACGCTGACCGGTAATCCCCAAGATAAACCCTCCACAGTGAAAGAGATGGGGTTTGGAAAGTTATTTACCGACCATATGTTTATGATGAATTACCGCACCGGGAGGGGCTGGTATGATCCGCGTATCGTGCCTTTTGGTGACTTGTCACTCAGCCCCGCCTCTCTGTGTCTGCATTATGGCCAGACGGTATTTGAGGGATTGAAGGCATACTGCGGAAGGGATGGACAGGTACGCCTGTTCCGTCCTGATGAGAATTTTAACCGACTTAACCGATCCAATCAAAGGCTTTGCATTCCGCGTATTGATCCGCAGTTTTGTCTGGAGGCCTTGAAGCAGCTGGTTACACTGGAAAAGGATTGGGTGCCACGGCAGGAAGGCGCTTCTCTGTACATACGCCCCTTTGTCATTGCCACGGACCCCAAGCTGGGGGTGAAATCGGGAGATGAGTATCTGTTCATCATCATTCTCTCTCCCTCCGGGGCTTATTATGAATCCGGTTTGGAACCGGTGAAAATATATGTAGAGTCCAATTATGTCCGTGCGGTACGCGGAGGTATGGGGGAGGCCAAGACTGGAGGAAATTACGCGGCCTCCCTGGCGGCCCAGGATGAAGCCCATGAACAGGGGTATTCCCAGGTAATGTGGCTGGACGGCGTCGAACAAAAATATATTGAGGAGATCGGAGCTATGAATGCGTTTTTCCTGCTGGATGGCCAGGTGGTGACGCCTGGGCTGACAGGGAGCATCTTGGCGGGAATCACACGTAAATCCGTTATCAGCCTGTTGGAGCGCTGGGGAATTCCTGTGGCAGAGCGGAGAGTTGAGGCGCAGGAACTGGTTTTGGCCTATGAGAGAGGGCTGCTTCAAGAAGCCTTTTGTACTGGAACCGCGGCGGTCATTTCTCCCATAGGGGAGCTCAAGTGGAGGGAGCATGTTATGACCATGAACGGGGGTGAGACCGGACCGGTGGCCAGACGCCTTTATGACGCGCTCACCGGTATACAGTATGGAACGCTGCCCGATGAGATGGGCTGGACGGTGAATGTCTGCCATATATAATAATGCGCGGATGCAGGAGGGAGGAAAATGCGGACGTGGAGTGGAGGCAAAGATGGGTGGCACTGTCTGAGTTTTTAGGCAGTGTCCTGGGGCCAGACTACGAGATCGTGCTGCATGATGTCAGCGGTGAATGCCCTCAGGTTCTAGCCATCGTCAATGCTCAGATCAGCGGGCGGCGCAGCGGGGCGCCTTTAAGCGCCCTGGCAATGGATTTTCTGAATAACAGGGTGTACGAGGACCGATATTATCAGATCAACTACCGTGGAATGTCCGCGGTGGGAGAACAGCTGCGCTGCTCCACATTTTTTATAAAAGACGATAGCGGGCAGATCCTGGGTATGCTGTGCATCAACTTTACACTGGAAAAATACGAAAAATTTGCCCGGTCTGTGACGGATTTTATGGAGAGAAGCTTTTGCTTTACTGCATCCTACGCGGACGAGGAGGCGCTGCTGGAGGTGTTTCCCTCCAGCGTGGAACCAATCTATGAGCGCTGCATCCGGCAGCTATTCGGCGAGTCCGGAATGCCCGCGCGGCTGCCCCAGATCCGGAAAAAGCAGTTGGTTGGGCTGCTGGAGGAGGAAGGCGTATTCCAGATCAAAGGAGCTATAGCTGACGTGGCTCAGCGCATGGGGATTTCGGCCGCCAGCGTATACCGGTATCTAGCGGAGCTGCATATGGAGAAGCGGTGAGACCTGGAAGAATCGGTATTGTACAGATTGCAAGCGTATGATAGGATTGATACAGATAGATATCAGTCGGAAATCGGGGGAAAACGCTATGACGATCGTGCAGATGCAGTATTTCCAGGCAGTATGCAGATACGAGAACTTTACCAGGGCGGCGGAGGAGCTTCACATTTCCCAGCCCGCCATGTCCGCGGCCATGAAGGATCTGGAGAAGGAGTGCGGGGTGCCGCTGTTCGTCCGGGACAAGAATTCTCTGCGGGTGACGGACGAGGGGAAAATCCTGTTGGAGGAGGCCAACCTGGTGCTGGGGCAGTATCAGCAGATGAACGAGATCGTGCGGGATCTGGCGCTGACCCGGAATTATATGCGGGTGGGGCTCTCCACGCTCAGCGGCAACCAGGTATACCCGGAGATTCTGCTGGAATACCAGAAGCGGCGGCCCGGCGTGCAGGTGATGTCCGTGGAGGAGTCCACGCCCCGGCAGTTTGAGATGCTGGATGCGGGTCTGCTGGACGTGATTATTACGATCAAGCGGTTCGATCGGGAAGAGGAACAGAAAAAGTTTGAAAAGGTATACCATCATTGGCCCATGAAGCAGACACGGATGTGCTTCTGCGTGGGCAGGGAAAATTTCCTGGCAGGAGAGACGTTTGTGACTCCTGAGCAGATGGTCACCCAGCCGCTGGTGCTGCTGAAGGAGAATTTCAGCCAGACAACGCGGATCAAGCAAATGTTCCGGGAAAGCGGCCTGGACTACCATGTACTTCACTATACCAATCAGATGTATACCGTGGAGCGGTTTGTGGAAAAGAACGTAGCGGCGGGATTCCTGCCGGAGTCGGTATCCCAGAGCAATCCGAAGATTGTGGGGATCCCTTATCGGGAAGGCAGCCGCGCTTATATCGAATTGTTCTGGAGAAAGGATCAGTTTTTGTTCCCCGTGGTGAAGGATTTTATTCGGGTGGCAAAGGAGCTGTATCCGAAGAAATAACAGGCTTGCGCCAGCGGCCCATTGCATTGAGCAATCGCCGGTGAGACGGATGAAAAAATCCGTTTCACCGGCTTTTTGCGTATAACGGAATCCGGAAGACATAGGCTGCCACAGAACGCACCCTCCCGGATAAACAAATGTTAGGCTGCCAAGGTTTTTCTGATTTTACAAACCTTCTAACCAAAATATATAATCATATTACACAAAGCACCAACAAAACGGACAACATGCACAATCCAATCGGCCGATGGAGGGTTCATAAAGTTTGTAATCTGAAATGAATTGAAAATGGAGGAAACGAGATGAAAATCACTGGGATCGAACAGATTCTGGCAGGCGGCAGGTACCTGTTTGTGAAGGTACACACAGACGAGGGACTGATCGGGCTGGGAGAATGCGGCGCCTGGGCTTATCAGGAGGCCACGGTCAGCGTTTTAAAGCAGATGGAGAAAATGATTGTGGGCCAGGACCCGCTGCGGACGGAATTTATCTGGAACGCGCTGTCCAGGAACCTGCACTTCAGGGGATCTGTCACCCAGTCCGCGGTGTCGGGAATCGACATTGCGCTGTGGGATTTAAAAGGGAAATATTTCCAGGTACCCTGTTATGAGCTGATGGGCGGAAAGGTTCGGGAGAAAATTAAAATTTACGTCAACGCCAGGGCGGGAGACGCCAAAGGGATGGCGGCGGAGGCGAAGAAGCTGGCGGACCAGGGCTTTCAGTCCATCCGGTTTTCCATTGGACACCCCAAGGATGAGAACGGGCGCTGCGGGGAGAATTTTACCAGCCTGGTGACCCGGGTGGAGGGAACCATGAAGGCGGTCCGTGAGGCGGTGGGCTGGAATGTGGACGTGGCCATCGAGTGCCACCGGGGAATGCGCCCGGCGGAGGCCATTGAGCTGGGCCGGGTGTTAAGGCCCTACCGCCCCTACTTTTACGAAGATCCCATCCCGGATAATCTGGAGGCCATGCGCCAGGTGATCCGCAGCTGTGATATCCCGGTCGCCACTGGGGAGCGTTTTATCAATCCGGCGGAGTTCGACTCCCTGATGACCACCACCGACGTCCGCTACATCCGCCCGGATATGTGCGTGGCCGGGGGACTCACCGCGGGCAAGAAGATTGCCGCGGAGGCGGAGGTGCGCGGGGTTTACGTCATTCCCCACAATCCGCTGGGCCCGGTATCCACTGCGGCCTGCCTGCAGCTGGACGCCTGCATTCCCAACTTTGAAGTGCAGGAATATCCCATGGCCAACGGCGTCTGCCGCCTGGACAAGGAGATGAAGACGCCCTTCCATGTGGAAAATGGATACATCACGCTGCCGGAAGGTCCGGGCCTGGGAATCGAACTGATCGATGACATTGACACTGTATTTCCGTTTAAGGGGAGCTACGGGGGGATCAATCTCCATGAGGACGGCTCCATCGTAGACCGATAATTTAAAGTGATAGAGGGGGACCAATGATATGACACCACAAATTACCATCGTTTTGATTATATTTCTGCTGTTTATTGCCCTGATTCTGTCGGGTAAGGTTAAAATCCACGTAGCGGCAATGATGATTCCCATTGCGCTGGAAATCACAGGGGTTCTGGATTTCAAGGCGGCCTGGGGCGGCATGCTCAACAGTTCCATCGTGATGATGGCGGCCATGTTCGTGGTAGGCGCGGCCGTGGGAAAGACCAGCATCGTGAGCCGGCTCAGCAAGACGCTGATCAAAGGCGAATCCTCGGATTTCAAGATTATGCTGGGCATCTCCGTTCCGATTATTTTACTCAGCTGCGTGGTCAACGCCACTGCCATTATGACCATCATGATTCCCATGATCGTGGGAATTTGCGCCGAGCAGAAACGGCCCCTCAGCAAATTTGTGTTCGCCTCCGCCTGCCTGGCGCAGCTGTGGGCCGGATTTATCCCCATCGGCGGAAACGCGGGCGGCTATCTGGCCCAGAACACCATCGTGGAGAACCTGGGCGGAACCGGAACATTTACCTATTTTACCAATATGATTGTCAAGATTCCGGCGATTATTTTCCTGACACCGGCGATCATCTGGCTGACTGTGAAAATGGCTCCGGACCTGGGCAACGTGCCCACCGCGGCGGAGGCGGGCGCTTCCTCCTCGGATACAGGCAAGAAGCGGGGCGGCACCATGACCCCGGGTCAGGAGAAGCTGACCGCAGTTATTTTCGGCGCTACGATTCTGGGCATCATGACCTGCGCCATCCTCAAGGTGAACACCTGGTATCCGGCCTGTGTGGGAGCAATGGCTCTGGTTCTGACCGGTGTGATCAATGACCGCGAGGCCATCAAGGCTATGAGCAACCCGGTTATTTTCATCACCATCGGCACCATGCCGCTGTCCACGGCTTTAAAGACCACCGGAGCGGACGTGCTGCTGGCGGACACCTTTAACAATCTGACCGGCAACATGAGCCCCTTTATGACCATGGTTTCCATGTACATCGTCTGCTTCGTACTGACCCAGTTTGTGACCAATTCCGCAGTAAACAACGCCTTCAAGACCCTGGCGGCCCTGATCTGCGTGCAGAACGGATTCGACGCCCGCGCCCTGATGCTGTCCTGCCAGGAAGGCTCCAGCAACTGCTATCTGACCCCCATGGCGGCTCCGGCCATGACCATGGCCTACGAGGCGGGCGGCTATAAGATGAAGGATTACCTGAAAATGGGCTTTGTGCTCTGTATCATACGGTTTATCCTGTTTGTGGTGTATGTGCCGTTTGTGTTTCCGCTTCAGTAAATCTGGGAAAATGTACGGACAATGGGCCTGTCCCGCACGATAACTGAATGACATCTGTTCCAACCGGCAGGGGATAAGCAGCTTTATCCTCTGCCGGTTTGTTTTACATTCTCTTTCACATATCTTACGAATTCCAGCGCCCCATTGACAATATCGATATACGATAATATACTGGACTCACAAATATCGATATTCGATACACGGAGGTGGGAAATTATGCCGAGGGCAAAATTTCAGACGCTCACGGAGCAGATGTTTTATATTCTGCTCTGCCTTTACCAGGAGTGCTGCGGCATGGATATTATGGAGAAGGTGACTCGGATGACGGACGGGCGGGTCAGCGTGGGGCCTGGAACCCTGTACAATCTGCTGGAAAATTTTCTGGAGGCGGGCATGATCCGGGAGACGAAAGCCGAGGGCCGCAAGCGAAGCTATGTGATAACGGAGGCCGGGAAGAAGGCGCTGTGGGACGAGCAGCAGCGGCTTTTGACCCTGATATCGGACTATGAACATTTTGCGGGACAAGGAGGGGACAGTTTATGAAAAATACTATGCGGCGAATGGAAAATATTACATTTTACGATCCCGCGGGAATTGCCCGGCATCTGGAAAAAATGGCCGCCCGGGGCTGGATGCTGGAGAGCCGGACGAATTTCACCTGGCATTACCGGCGGATTACGCCGGCCAGGCTGCATTTTGCGGTCACTTATTTTCCGCAGGCCTCCGATTTCGACCCCGAGCCATCCGAACAACAGCGAATCTTTCGGGATTTCTGTGAAACGGCGGGGTGGAAGCATGTCGTTTCCTGGGCGCAGATGCAGATCTTTGTGAACGAGCGCGAAAATCCGGTACCCATGGAGACGGACGCCCTGGTGCAGGTGCAGACCATCCACAAGGCCATGAAAAAGAACTACCTGCCGTCGCAGCTGCTCCTGATGGCGGTTGCGCTGCTCAACGTCGCGCTGCTTATTTATACCCTGATCAGCAATCCCCTTTACGTTCTCAGCAGCAATACAAGCCTGTATACCGGCAGCTGCTGGACGCTTATGCTGGCTTTGTGCGGGATGGAAATTGGGGCGTATTATCACTGGTATCACCGTGCGAAGAAGGCCGCGGAGCAGAATGGGGAGTTTGTGGAAACCCGCAGATACCGGGGCGTTAAGCTGGTGATCCTGATCCTTATGCTGTGCGCCATGGCATTCTGGTTTTTGTCCATGACGGACGGGAAACAACGGATGATCGGAATCGCCGCGCTGTTGTATGTGGCGGTTTTGATGGTTATGGTCAATGGCGTGAAAGCGCTGCTGAAGCACAAAAAGGTGCGGGCGGGGATCAACCGCTCTGTGACAATCGCCTCCTGCTTTGTGTTATCCTTTGCCCTCATGGGCGGCCTTACCTATTTCGTAACCCGGTTCGTGGGAAGCGGAAGGCCGGAGAAGGAGCCTGTGGACGCCTATGAATTTCACGGCCAGACGTGGTACCTGTATGACGATCCACTGCCGCTGACCATAGAGGATATGATGGAGACGGACAGCAGCGGTTACTCCCGGGAGTGGACGGAGCGAAGTTCGGTCTTTCTGACTCAGTATGAGGCCAGGCAGAGGGGGAAGCTGGGGGAGAAGCAGCTGACGGATCTGGAGTACACCATCACCAGAGTCAGGGTGCCTGCCATTTTCGATTTCTGCCGGGACAGTATTATGAAGCGGTACGCGGACCGGTCGGGGGAGTACGCGGACTATTACCGCTACGAACCCCAGGACCCGGCGCTGTGGGGCGCCAACGAGGCTTACCGCCGGTACAGCGGCGATACCGCTCTGGACAGCTATCTTGTGTGCTGGGGGGATAAAATTGTGGAGATCACATTTTACTGGGAAGCAAATGACGGGCAGATTGAGATTGCGGCGGAGAAGTTGAGAGACGTGTGAGAGGAGGGGCGTTGACTGCGCCCCTCCTCCCCGATTCGGCGGACCCTGTCGTTTTGGCCGGGCCGCCTGTATTTTTACGCGCCTTAATCCATATACGCGCCCTTCATAGCGCTGACCGCGTGTTGGGCGAAGAGCTTTAGAATGCCTTTCGTATACTTGCTTTCAAATCCCTTCCAAAGCTTTTTGCGTTCGGCGAGAATCGTCTCCATCTCCTCCGGCGTTTTTTCCTGGCCCTTTACCCCCACGATATTCAGGGAGCGCTGTTCCAGATTCAGTTCAATCAAATCCCCCTCCTCAACAAGGGCGATGGGGCCGCCTGCGGCCGCCTCCGGGGACACATGACCGATCACCGGACCGCGGGACGCGCCGGAGAACCGGCCGTCTGTGATCAGGGCCACGCTGGCCGCCAGCACGGGATCCGAGCAGATGGCTTCGCCGGTGTAGAACATCTCCGGCATGCCGCTGCCTCTGGGGCCTTCGTAGCGGATAAAGACCGCATCTCCCGGCTGGACCTTGCCGTGAAGGATTGCGTCAATGGCCTCCTCCTCGCTGTCAAATGGACGGGCGTTCAGACGGCTGTTGAACATGGCGGGCGGGCAGGCCGTGTGCTTAATCACGGAGCCTTCCGGAGCCAGATTGCCCTTTAAGATGGCGATGCTGCCGTTGGTGCCGATGGCATGGTCAAAATCACGGATAATGTCCGTCCTCTTGATCTCTCTGCGGATAGCCTGGCTCTTGCTTCTGAGTATCTCATCGCAGTGCTCATAATATCCGGTTTTCTTCAGATCCTCCAGATTCTCGCCCAGCGTTTTGCCCGTGACGGTCATCACATCCAGATGGAGCATATCTTTGATTTCCTCCATCACTCTGGGAACGCCTCCCGCGTAATAGAAATACTGGGCGGGCCAGTCGCCTGCGGGGCGGATATTGAGCAGATAATGGGCGCCACGGTGAAGCCGGTCGAATGTGTCCGCGTCAATCTCTATTCCGAACTCATGGGCAATGGCCGGAATATGCATCACCGCGTTGGTGGATCCCGAGATGGCAGCGTGGACCATAATGGCGTTTTCAAAGCTCTTTAATGTGACGATGTCTGCCGCGGTAATCCCTTTTTTTACCAATTCCAGCAGCTGTTTTCCGGCTTCGTAGGCCGCCTTCTGCAGTTCCGGCGCAGTGGCGGGCATCAGGGCTGTTCCGGGCAGCATTAATCCCAGGGACTCCGCCATCACCTGCATGGTGGAGGCCGTGCCCATGAAGGAACAGGCGCCGCAGCTGGGGCAGGCGTGCTGCTTATAATAGGTCAGCTGTTCGGCGGGAATCTCGCTGCGCTCATATTGGGCGCTGAATTTGCCAATCTGCTCCAGGGTCAGCAGCTCATTGATGGCGCAGCCCGGATCATCCTCGGTGTATTCGGGCGGCAGGGCAAATGCTTCCATCACCCCTCCGGTCACCATGATCGCGCTCATTTCCTTTAGGCGTCCAATGCTCATCAGCATGGCGGGCATGGCCTTGTCGCAGCTGGCGATAAACACGCCCCCGTCAAAGGTAGTGGCGTTGGCCTGCACCTCCACCAGGTTTACAATGGCGTCCCTGTGGGCCAGGGAATAGTTGATGCCGTCGTGCCCCTGCCCCATTCCGTCGCACATGTCTGTCGCGAAATACCGGGCGGCCTTTCCGCCGTTTTCGTCAACGCCTTTCACCGCTTCCTCCACAAACCGGTTCAGGTGGCTGGATCCCGGATGGCTGTTGCCATAGGTGCTTTCAATCAGGATCTGCGGTTTCTCGAGATCATCCAGTTTCCATCCCATTCCCAGGCGCAGCGGATCCATCTCCGGCGCCAGTTCACGGACTTTCTGACTTCTCAGCATAATTATTTCTCCTCGTGATTTGTTTATGGTGTCTGCAGCGAACCGTCCTGGTTGCGTGTCTGCGTCCATGTGGGAACGTCCACGCGGCAGGGGTATTTGGCCGCAGCCTCCTCATTGATATCAACCCCCAGCCCCGGCCGTTCGCTGGCGTACACAAAGCCGTCGCCACCGTACTCCGGTGTTCCGGTAAATACCTCCTCCAGAGCGCCTTCATGATACTCTCCCGCGGCCAGGAACCCGGCTATGTTGCCGATACTCCACTCCTGAAGGCCAAAATTGGGCGAGGCCAGATCAAGGTGGATGTTGGCGGCTTTGGCAACCGGCGACATGTCGCTTGGGCCGTGCCAGCAGGTCCTGACGCCGCAGGGCTCCGCAAAGGCGGCCATACGCCGGGCAGGCGTGATCCCGCCGATATCGGAAATATGGGCCCGGACAAAGTCAACGCTGTGCTCCGCTACCGATGTCCGCCATTCGTTGTCATTGACATACAGCTCGCCCAGGGCAAGGGGCGTTGCGCAGTAATTGTGAATCTCCCGCAGCCATCCCACCTGTTCCGGCGCGACCACATCTTCGATAAAGAATAAATGATAAGGGTCTAAGGCGCGGCAGAATTCCCGGGCTTTAGAAGGATGGATCCGTTCATGGACGTCATGGACAAATTCAATTTCCTCACCGTACCGGACGCGGAGCTGTTCAAACATCGCCACCGTCTGCCTCATATACCCGCTGCTGTCAATATATACGCCGGGTTGTCCGCCTTTAGCCGCCCCCGCGGGCGCGGACTCATAGCCATTCCCGCCATAGCAGTTGATCTGGCACCGTATGTGCTTAAAACCCTGTTCGATCCAACGGTCGATCTGTTCGCAGAGCTCGGGGAGATCCCGGCCGTCCGCGTGGGTGTAAACCGGAACGCCCGCCCGGACCTTTCCGCCGAACAGGTCGTAAACCGGCATGTCCGCCATCTTGCCCTTAATATCCCAGAGGGCCATATCGATACCGGATATGGCGTTATTCTCAATCGGCCCGCTTCTCCAGTAGCCGTTCTGGTGCATCAGCTGCCATAAATCCGTGATCCCCTGCACCGGGCGTCCGATCAGAAGCGGTTTCAGGTACGTTTCAATTAAATGCTGTACCGTCGCGTACCGGTAGCAAAATGTAGAACAGCCGATCCCATATAAACCGGGTTCGGACGTCTCGATTTTAACCACCAGGAGGTTAATTCCATCGGGAGCCGTGGCAATCGTACGCACATCCCTGATTGTTATAGCCATTCGCATTCTCCTTATATCATCGTGGATTTCTGTTTTATAGTTGTAATACAAGTTGAAGTTAAGGTAATAGTAATCACTAAAAAACAAAAAGTCAATGATAACCTATATTTTCCGGATATATTTGTGCAAAATAACATGTTTGGATATTAAAACAAGTTAAATTTCACAAAGTGCACAAAAATAGCCCTAAAATTATTGACAACACTATGCAAAACATGTAATAATGCTAATAGTTGTAATACAAGTTGATTTTCGTACCACTTTAAAAAACGGCTGTTAAGCGGCTGGAATTTAATCAAAGGGAGAATGAAACTATGAAAAAGAGAATTGCAGCGTTACTGGCAACCACACTGGTAGTATCCTCATTGACCGGATGTCTGGGCAACACCAAAGCCCCGGAATCAAAAGCACCTGAGGCAAAGGTTGAGACTGAGGCCCCGAAGGACACGGAAGCGGCCAAAGATACCGAGGCGGCCAAGGACACCGAAGCAGCCAAAGATACGGAAGCGGCGGCAGACACCACCTATACCTTTAATCTTGACAATGTCGGGGAGCACACATTCTCGCTTTCGACCACTGCATCCTCAGGAAGCGCCCTTGCAGATGTGACACATCACTTCGCGGACACCGTGGGAGAGCTTTCCGGCGGTAAGATCAAAGTCGATGTATATGAAGGCTCCGCTCTGGGAAGCGAGGCCCAGAACCTGGAGGCGCTTACGGCGGGCACCCTGGACATGGCGATTATCGCGGTTGAGTTTTATGTAAACTCGATTCCTCAGGTGGGCGCGGCGATTCTGCCTTACATGTACGAGGATTACGATCAGGTTCAGAAGGTATTTGAGGGAGAAGCCGGCCAGTATACATCCCAGCAGTTCCTGGATGTGGCTAAGGTTAAGAACCTTGGATACTATGTAATGGCATTCCGCAACATGTACACCACAAAGCCTCTCAACAGCGTGGACGACATTGCCGGCATGAAGATCCGTGTTCCGGAGTCCTCTCTGTATGTTGACACCTTCAAGATGATGGGCGCGGCTCCCACACCGCTTCCCATGGGCGAGGTTTACACCGCAATCGACACAGGCGTTGTCAGCGGCCTTGAGAACACGCCGGATACCTGCCTGAATAACTCGTTCTTCGAGGTTGCCAAGTATTTCAACATGACAAACCATCTGAACGCCCCGACCACATTCTCAATGTCCGCAAAAATCTTCGATTCACTCAACGAGGATGAGCAGAACTTGCTGTTAGAGGCCGGCCTCAGAGCATCCCGCTACGGTCTGGAGTCCACCAAGACAAGCGACGCAGCCTACCGTGAGCAGCTGAAGGAAAAAGGCATGGAATTCATCGAGACCGATGTCGAGTCCATGAGAGCCAAGATTGACTACACCTCCTATCCGTTTATGCAGTCAGAGGAAGCCAAGACCCTGTTCGACCTGGTTCAGAAATCCAAATAAGTATTACGGTATCTCATGTCGGGCGGGCAGCCAGCGCTGTCCGCCCGGTATTTTATCCAGGCGCTGTCCGGAAACAAAATTTACAGAAAGGAAATATGATGTGGCTGTTATGTTTGCATCATAGAACAAACGATTATGTGGGAGCAATTAAAGAAGCTTACAGTGATAATTGATAATATTCTGATGGTTTTTATCATTATTCTGTTTCTCATGATGTTCGGTATCACAAACCTGAATGTAATCACGCGCTATTTCTTTAACAATCCGATTACATTTTCAGTGGAAATGGGACGCTACTGTTTTGTGTCAATCATATTCCTTGGAGCGATCTTCACCACAAAAGAGGACCGGCATATTCAGGTTGATTTTTTCACCGGAATGTTCCCGGAAAAGTTCAGATGTCTGGTTGAGCAGGTGGGACGGCTGTTTATGGCGATCTTTTTTGCCATTGTGACCGCCTATACCTGTGAAATGGCGCTGGCCAATATGAACGTGAAATCATCTGCCATGCAGATTCCCATGGCTGTTCCATACTTTATCATGGCCTTCGGCAGCGCCGGCATTTGCCTGGAGTCCATTGTTAACATGGTGCTTTATCAAAAGGGAATTAAGAAGAAATCAAGAACAATCGAGGAAGAGGAGGATGCTTTGTCATGAGTATTTTATTAATATCCTTTTTTGCAATGCTGCTCATGGGAATACCTGTTGCCGCTGTTATGGGACTTTCCTCCATGTTTTACTTATTGAGCCGGGGCGCGGACCTTCTGACCATACCCCAGCGCATGTTCGCCGGGGCGGATTCCTTTTCCCTGATGGCGATTCCTCTTTACATTTTTGCGGGGGAAATCATGAACCGCTGCGGAATCACCAGAAGAATTTTTAATTTTGCTTCGGAAATCGTGGGTTTCCTGGCCGGCGGCCTGGCCCTGGTGAATGTTCTTGCTTCCACCATGTTCGCGGGAATTTCCGGCTCCACCTCAGCCGACGTGGCGTCTCTGGGCGTTATGGAGATCGCGGGAATGACCGAGGCCGGGTACAGCCGTTCCTATGCCACGGCCATTACCTGCGCCTCCGCCACCATTGGTTCCATCATACCGCCCTCCATTCTGATGGTGCTCTACTCGTCCATCACCGGTATTTCGTGTGGAAAACTGTTTGTGGCGGGTATGATTCCGGGCATTCTGGTCTGCGGAACACAGATGCTTTACTGTTACGCCAAGGCCAAACGGGACCCGCAAAACTGCGATGGCAACTACCGGCCCGCCTTCAATGGCAGACGCCTTCTGGCCGCTGCCAAGGACGCCATCCCCGCCATGATCATGCCTCTGATCATCATCGGCGGAACCCTCTCCGGCGTATTCACCGCCACCGAGGCGGGCGCTGTGGCCGGCCTGTACGGTGTGATCATCGGTGTATTTTATTACAAGGAATTCCGCTTTAATGATTTGATTGAAACCATTAAGTCCACCGCGTTCACGGTCGGTCAAAGCTCGCTGATTTTCGCGTCCACCAGCGTATTCAGCTACTGTATCGCGATTCTGCAGCTTCCGAATAAGCTCAGCATGCTGATTTCGGGCGTGACCACCAACCCCTATATTGTAATGTTTCTTATGATCCTGGCGATGATGTGTATTGGCTGCTTTATGGATACCACGCCTGCGGCCATCATCATGGTTCCCATTTTCCAGCCGCTGGCCGCAAGCTTTGGATTCGATCCCATTCACTTTGGAATGGTGATGGTTCTTACCTTTATCTTCGGCGGAATCACTCCTCCGGTAGGGGCTACGCTGTTTATCGCCAGTTCCGTGGGAAATGTGTCGCTGGCAAAGCTGGTAAAGGATATGTGGCCGCTCATCCTCCTCTTCTTTATCGTGATGATGCTGGTTGCCTATGTTCCGCAGATTTCCACCTTCCTTCCTACCTTGATTGGATAAGGGCCAGACGCCCCGCCATAAGCGGACAAAAACGCCATGTCACAGTGATATGGCGTTTTTTCTATGTTCCTTGGGATCAAACAGTTCGCTGACCATATGGGTTTTCATAATGTTGCGGGCCTGCTCGCAGCTTCGCTGGGCAATGGCCTCCGCGATCTTTGGGTGATAATAGATACCGCCGTAATAACCGAATACCCGGTTAATATTGAGGCAGACAGTCTGGTCCAACAGCTGGCCCATCACATTGGAGATAATGGGGTTGTCGATAAATTCCGCCAATGTCATGTGAAACTGCGCATCCAGCCGGGCAAACAGCTCCTGGTTCCCCACCGCGGCCTTCAACTGCTGGTTCAGCAGGTTGAGGTCCGCTATTAATTCAGGCGTCGCGTTGGCGGCAGCCTCGTAGGCCAGCTCCGGCTCAATCAGGGATCGGGCCTGGCGTATGGTGACCATGTCGGTCAGTAGGGCGGTATCCAGATAATGGCCCTTGCCAAATAGGGAAATGTCGATGGAGCGCACAAACGTGCCCCTCCCATGCTGGCTTTCCAGTATGCCCAGCACATTGAAACGCTGTATGGCGGCCCGGACGCTCCCACGCCCTACTCCCAGCCTGCTGCACAGCTCATTCTCAGAAGGAATCTTGGTGTTGACGGCCCATGCGCCGTCCTTGATCTGCTGTTGCATGTATTTTACAATTTCTTCCACTACCAATTTGTCTTTTTTCATAGGCGCTCCCGGGGCGTTAAAACTTAATCTGATGTGCAGGTGTACTTAACACTATTTTAACAGCTTTTGCCGGTTTCTGCCAGAGCGGTTTTTGCGGATGGCGGGGATTGAGTGGATGTTTTGGCGATTTTACAGGGATGCGATGCTCGTTCGGCTGGATTAGAACCAATGATAGTTGTTTTTCTGTTGAGACTTGACAATGCGGATGCGCAGTGCTATTCTAAATACCAATAGGGAGCTTGTGTAGCAGGCTGAGAGGAAGTAATCGAACTTCGACCGTTAGAACCTGATCGGGTAATGCCAGCGTAGGGAAATAGTGTGATTTGCAGTAGTTTACCATGCAAAAATCAAAATCCAGGCTGATGCGGCCTGGATTTTTTAGTTAGCTGCGCTGTCCGGGCTGCGGCGCCTGTTCATCTGAGACAGCCTGCCTGCGCAGCCCGCGGGCAACTGTTCGGCGTCCCATCCCCGCGTCCCATTACCCGCCTGCAATACCCCGGCAGCTTCCTGAAAAACCCACAAAAGGAGCAAAAATTATGAAAATCAACTCAAAGAAACTGGCCGTAAGCGCCATGCTGACGGCGGTGGCCGTGTCCCTTTCCACCTTTGCCGTCCCCATCGGCGCGTCCAAATGTTTCCCCATCCAGCATCTGTGCAATGTGATGGCAGGAGTATTTTTAGGGCCCTGGTACGGCGTGGGCATGGCGTTTTGTACATCGCTGATCCGCAACCTCATGGGCACCGGAAGCCTGCTGGCCTTCCCGGGCAGCATGGTGGGCGCGTATCTGTGCGGTATGTTGTACAGGCACAGCCATAAGCTGATGATGGCCTATGTGGGAGAGGTGTTCGGCACCGGAATCCTGGGCGCGACCATGTGTTTCCCGGTGGCGTCTATGCTCATGGGCAAGGAGGTGGCCGTGTTCTTCTATGTAATCCCGTTTCTGTCCAGCACCCTGTGCGGCACCGTGATCGCCGCCCTGCTGATCGGCGCGCTGTGCAAATCCGGGGCGTTTCAGCACCTTGGCCGCATTCTGGAGCATGACGGCGCGGTGGCGGGGGAGAAAGCGCCCGGGAGACTGCGGTAATTAAAAAGGAATTCAACTATAATTTCGGGATTCCCACAATCCAACCACTTTATCAGGGGTTCCGCTGCAAACCCAGCATACCGTAAATCGTCTGAATATAACCAGACTGAGACCGGGAATCCTCAGCCTCCCTGTCATGATCCCGGCCAACCCCGAATATATCCTTAAGTACCAAGATACGTTCCGAGCATATCCCCACAAATTTCCTGGAAACAAGAAATTTGCACAAAAATATCCTGCGAATTTCCACCAATCTGCCGAAAAAGTGCAATCCCTCTTGCGCTTTCCGCAAAAAGGTGTATAGTAAAAACAGAAATTAAAGCGCATTAACTTTTGGAGAAAAGAGGGGACTACATGGGAGAGAAGCAGCAGGTGAGCCTGGAGGACGTGGCACGGTACTGCGGGTTGTCGACCGTGACGGTTTCCAGGGTCTTGAATCACTCGCCCAGTGTGCGGGAATACAACCGTCAAAAGGTCATGGAAGCCATTGAAGCGCTGGGATACATACCAAACGCGGCGGCCCGGACACTGGCCCGGGGAACCACCGGAATCATCGGAATGATCACGCCGGGACTTCAGGACCCGTTTTTCAGCCAGATTGTCCAGGAAGTGAACAACGGCCTGATCAGCCACAATCTGTTTCTGGCTATTTCCATTACAGCCAACCAGGGCTGCGATTATATTTTACAGCAGCAGCGCGTGGACGGCATGATGCTGCTGGCGCCCGGCATGGAGGATGAGTTCGTCCCCCGGCTCAAGAGCCAGAAGGTGCCATTTGTGGTGCTGGACAGCCAGAACCGGAACGCGGATTACAGCTGTATTCTCGTGGACAATTTCGACGGCGGCTATCAGGTGGGCCGGCATTTCCTTGACCTGGGGCACCGGCGCATCGGTTTTATCGGCGGCCCCAGGGAGCTGATCAACAGCTCGGAGCGGGAACACGGGCTTCAGGCCGCCCTCTCCGGGGAAGGACTTTCCGTTGTCCGCTCGGAGCGGGGCCAGTTCTGCTTTGCGGACGGATACCGGATCATGACGGCCTGGATCGGGCAGGGCGTGGTGCCGCCTGCAATTTTCGCGGCCGACTGTAACCTGGCTTTGGGGGTGATTACAGCGCTGCGGGAGCACGGCTACCGGGTGCCCCAGGACGTTTCAGTCTGCGGATTTGACGACGAGCCAATGGCCCAGGAATACATTCCGGCCCTCACCATCGTGGCCCAGCCGGTTTCTGCGCTGGCGGAATGCGCCATTGAACAGCTGATGATCTGGATCGGCGGCGGGCGGCCAAAGCAGCTGATCTACCGGCTGAAGCCCAAACTGGTAGTACGCGAATCCACGGCCCCACGGCCGGCAGATTGACCGTGGGAAGGTACAACATACGTTATCCCGCGAAGCGAATCCTTGGCTTCAGCGTGATCGTTAACCATACGGCGGCAGGCGGCGTCCTTTAAAAATGGATTCCGCTCCTGCTGCACTGAGAGAAAATAGCAAATCGCTATTTATTTTTAAGATCTAAAAGTTAATACGCTTTAATTTTTGGAGATCAGCCGTAAACAGCATTCAAACAATCATGAAAGGACAGCCAAGCGGACCATTAAAAGCCCGCCTGACATAGACAGGGAGGGAATGAACATGTCGGAAAAGCAAGGATTAAAAATAGCAATTATCGGTTCGGGGAGCACCTACACGCCGGAACTGATCGACGGATTTATCCGGCTTCGGGAAACGCTGCCGGTCCGCCAGTTCATGTTTATGGACATCGATGACCGGAAACGTACCATCGTGGGGGAGCTGTGCATCCGTATGCTTCAGGAGGAGAAAATGGACTCCGAAGCCATCCTGACCGCCGATCTGGACGAAGCCGTCCGGGACGCGGATTACGTCATCACCCAGATTCGGGTGGGCAAACTTCCGGCCAGGATTCTGGATGAGACCATACCGCCAAAATACGGTCTGCTGGGCCAGGAGACCACCGGAATCGGCGGTTTTATGAAGGCCCAGAGGACCATCCCGGTGATGTGCCATATCGCGGACCGGGTAAAGGAGCTGGCGCCGGAGGCATTTATCATCAACTTTACAAACCCGTCGGGAATTATCACCGAGGCCGTGATGAAACATGGATTTAAACGGATCATCGGACTCTGCAACGTGCCCATCAATATGACCTCCAGCGTGCGGGAGCAGATTCCGAACGGGGAGCTCACCATGGATTACGTGGGGCTGAACCATTTGAGCTGGATCTACCACATCGAGCAGGACGGCCGGGATATTACAAAAGAGGCCATCCGCCAGGGCGTTAAGAGCGAGCGCATGAACAACATTCCGCCCTCGGACCTGGACCGGGAGATTACCGCGGTGGCAGGGGCAGTCTACTCCCCCTACCTGGAATATTATTACGACCGGGAGCACAAGAAAAAGCACAATCTGGACAGCGGAAAATGCCGGGGCGAGGAGTGCATGGAGATCGAGGAACAGCTGCTTGCCTTGTATTCCGAGAAAACCCTGTGCCGCAAGCCGGAGCTGTTAAACAAGCGGGGCGGCCATCGGTATTCGGAGGTGGCGGTGAACCTGGTTCACGATCTGTACAACAATACGGGAAATGTGAACATCGTCAACGTGAGGAACGGGGCCACCCTGGATTTTCTGGAACCGGACGACGTGGTCGAGGTGGCCTGCGCCATCGACCGGGACGGGGCTCATCCGCTGCCCCTGAGGAAAATCGACAATACGCACATCAAAACAATGATGGAGACGGTGAAGGAATACGAGCGTCAGACCGTAAACGCGGGACTTGCGGGGGACCGGACGGCCGCGCTCAGAGCCATGGTGGTCCATCCGCTGATGGGGGATTACACCACATCCCAAAAGTGTCTGGACGAGATGCTGAACGCCAACCGGGCCTATCTGCCGCAATACAAATTTTAGTTGGGAGGGAGTCAGGTGAAGAAAAAGAAACGGCTCACAAGGGACGATCTGGAACTGATGATTATGGCGACGCCCACGCTGGTATGGTTTTTACTGTTCTCGTTTCTGCCCATGCTGGGAGTGCTCATCGCGTTTAAGAACTTTCACATTTCAGGAGGCGGATTCATCAACAGCTTCTTAAACAGCCCCTGGGTGGGATTTAAGAATTTCGAGTTTCTATTTTCCACCAACGAGGCATTTACCATCACGAGGAACACGCTGCTGTACAATCTCTGCTTTATCGTGCTGGACGTGGCGGTGCCGGTCACATTTGCGCTGATGCTCCACGAGATCCGAAACCGTAGAGCGGCCAAGGCCTACCAGACCATCCTGTTTTTGCCCTATTTCCTGTCCTGGGTGGTGGTCGGCAGCTTCCTGTACGCGTTTTTAAGTCCGGATAAGGGGATTATCAACCACATGATCACCCAGTCCGGCGGAACTCCGGTGAGCTGGTATACCAACACCAAGCCATGGCCCTTCCTGCTGATCTTCATCCGAACCTGGAAGGAAATGGGATACGGCACGGTGATTTACCTGGCCAGCCTGGCGGGCATCGACACCACCTTTTACGAGGCGGCCGTCATAGACGGGGCCACCAAATGGCAGCAGATCAAGTTCATCACGCTGCCGTTACTGCGCTCCATCGTGGTGATCATGATGATCATGGCCACCGGAAAGATTTTCAACGCGTCCTTCGGCCTGTTCTACCAGATTCCAAGGGATTCCGGGGCGCTCTACAGCGTGACCAATGTGATCGACACCTATGTATACCACGCCATGATGGGAATGGGCGAGATCGGCATGAGCGCGGCTGCGGCCCTGTTCCAGTCCGTGATGGGTATGATCATGCTGCTGGGCTCCAACTGGCTGGTGTCCAAGGTTGACAATGAGAACGCGCTGTTCTAGGGAGGTGTGTTATGAAAACAGATACAACTGAAATCCAGGACGGGGAGACCAGGTTCAACCATATCGGAAAGGGCGCAAACACGGCGTTTCACATCATATTCATCCTGCTTTCGATCCTGTGTCTGGCTCCGCTGGTGTTCGTGATTATTATCTCATTCAGCTCCGAACACTCCGTTATGGTCAACGGCTACAGCTTCCGCCCCGACGAGTGGTCCACAGGGGCCTATGAATTTGTGTTCCAGAGCGGCGGCCAGGTCATGCACTCCCTGGGCATGTCGGCTCTGGTGACCGTAACCGGTGTGGCCATTGGAATGGCGCTGACCAGCACTTACGCTTATGTGCTGAGCCGCAAGACCTTCCGTTACCGGAAGCTGTTTACCGGGATCCTGGTTGCCACGATGTTTTTCAACGGCGGCCTGGTATCCACCTATATGGTGGTGGCCAATTTCCTGCACCTGAAAAATAATTTCCTGGCTCTGGTGCTGCCGGTGGCGGTGACGCCCTTCAACATCATCGTGCTGCGGACGTTTTTCGCCACCAGCGTGCCGGACGCGCTGATCGAGTCCGCGAAAATAGACGGGGCGTCCCAGTTCAAGATATTTACGGACATTGTGCTGCCCATTTCCCTTCCCGGGCTGGCAACGGTGGCGCTGTTTTTAACGCTCACCTACTGGAACGACTGGAAAAACGCCCTGCTCTACATCGACAGCAAGAGCCTTTACCCGCTCCAGTATCTGCTCATGAAGATCGAGCGCAACATCGAGTTTATCGCCCAGAACGCCGGCAGGGGCAGTATGGGGCTGGATTCGGCTCTGTCCAGGCTTCCCAGCGAGACCGCAAAGATGGCCATTGTGGTGATCGCCACGCTGCCCATTGCCTGTGCTTATCCGTTTTTCCAGAGGTATTTTGTCAGTGGACTGACCGTAGGGTCGGTAAAAGAATAGAAGGAGGAAAATTAGTTATGAAAAAAGTATTATCAGCAGCTCTCTGTGGGTGTATGGCGGCTTCTCTGGCGCTCACCGGATGTTCCACCGGAGCTTCCGGCGGCGCGTCGGACGGCGGCAAAGAGGACGTAACCCTGCTTTGGTACACGGAGGGCGACCAGCCAGACGACCTGCAGATGGTCCTGGACAAAGTGAATCCCATATTGAAAGAGAAGATCGGAGCCACTGTCGATATCCGCTTCATCTCCAACGCGGATTACGACGAGAAAATGACCTCGGTGATCAACTCCGGCGAGCCCTATGACATCTGCTTTACCTGTGACTGGGCTAACAGCTACGCCATCAACGCCAGGAAAGGCGCTTACCTGGATCTGACGCCCTACCTGGACGGGGACAACAAGGCCCTGAAGGAAGCGGTGGACAGCCGGTTCTGGGACGGCGTTGCCGTGGACGGGAAGATTTACGGCGTTCCGGCCAACAAGGAGCTACCCTACGCGCCCGTTTGGGCATTCACAAAGGAACTGGTGGACAAATACAATCTGGACATCGACAGTGTCAGCGACCTGGCTTCCCTGGAGCCCCTGTTAAAGACCATCAAGGAAAATGAACCGGAGATCGTTCCCCTTCCCCTGCGGGCCAGCGATATCCCCGGCATCATCGATCATTACGACATCCCGGCCGCCAGAGAGCTGCCCGCCTACGTGCGCTACGACGACGAGAACCGCAAGGTGGTCAATCCCTTTGAGCAGGAGGATGTGCTGAACAACCTGCGAACTATTCGGGATTATTTTGAGAAAGGCTATATCAACCAGGATGCGGCCACCAACAAGCAGAAGCTGAAAAACCGCCTGATCTACGTTGGCTGGTACTGCCCGGGCGCTGAGGAGATTTGGGGTAATCAGGCCGGCTACGAGGTGGTGTGCAGGCCCCGCTATGAGAACTATTACTCCACCACGTCCTGTATCGGTTCCCTCCAGGCTGTTTCCGCCAACAGCAAACATCCGGCGGAGGCCGTGAAGTTCCTGGAACTGCTGAACACCGACCCGGAGATCAAGAACCTGCTGACCTACGGCATCGAGGGCGTTCACTATGAGAAAACCTCCGACACGTCCATCAAGCTGTTGGATGCGTCCAGCAAATACACTACGGATTACTACACTCTGGGCAATGAGCTGATCATGTACACCGTGGATCCCCAGGCCCACGACCTCTGGGATCAGTACCGCGCCTTCAACGACGCCTCCAAGCCGTCCGTGCTGGTGGGCTTCAGCTTCAACAATGAAAACGTCAAGACAGAGTACGCCTCCGTGATGAACATCACGGCCCAGTACCTGCCCCAGCTGTTCACCGGTTCCGCCGCCGACGTGGATCAGACGGTTGCGGAAATGAACCAGAAGCTCTATGACGCCGGGCTTCAGAAAATCATTGACGATATGCAGAAGCAGGTTGATGAGTGGGCTGCGAAGCAGAAATAAATATCAGACGCCGTAAAACGGTTCCGGGAGACCCGGGGACCGGCCGGCGAAGATTGTTGTGATAAAAACAGATATAAGCGTGATATTACATGGCCGCGCAATTCGGATTCAGGTCCGGATTGCACGGCCTCTGTGCTGTGCGCGGGCAGATTTCAGCTGCCGTACTTGACGGTAAAATCTTCCAAAGATTCCGCCTTAGCCGCCAGCTTCGTCCAACGCTTCAACGTCTCCTTATCGGACTCCGCGCAGATCCTGGCGCGAAGCTCCTCAGGGACTTCGCCGAACTCGCCAAGCAGATCCAGAATGGCTTCCCGGCTGACGGAAAGGCCCTCAGAAAGGCCCTCGGAAAGCCCTTCAGTAAGCCCCTCAGCTCTCCCTTCCTCCCACGCTTCCTCGCGCTCCATTGCAATATACTCCTGTTCGTTGTAATCGGTGAGTATCACGTCCAACACCTCCGCTCTGTGGCTGGACAGAAAGTTCTCCAGAATACCGTCCCGGATGCAATCTTCCACCGCGCAGTCCACGGCGCTCTCCAACGCGCCGGTTTCAGCGATCATCCGACGGACCCGGTCCACGAACTGGGCGTACTCTTTAAGTGTCCGGCAGCGCTCCATGAGTACCTGGTTGCGCCCCAGATTGATATTCAGCATCACCGCGCAGAGCTCCAGGCAGGGTTCGGCATTCCGCCCGCCCTGAAACGCGTCCGACAGCCTTAAAATCTTCCGGTCCGGCTCTTCCTTCCGCCCATTGTAAAATACCAGGTATTTTGGAGAGGGCAGTTTGGCCAGGCGGCTTCCGTACAGGTTCAGCTTGTGCTCCACCACATATTTCCGGTATACGTCGGCCAGGTAAAAGAAACCGCGGACCGGCATGTTGGGGTTGTAGGTGCTCTGATGCTCGTACAGATTCAGCACGCCGTTGACCAGAAAGGACAGGTCGTTTTTCATGGATAAGTAGACCGCATCGTCCAATGTGGTGATTTCCAGGGCATCCGGGTCCTCGTAGTGGCTTCCGTTCAGGGCGTTGTACAGATCCAGCAGACGCCTGCGGTCGCCGAATACAAGGCGGAACAATCTGTCTTTATATTTTTTGTTTACTTTTGTCACCGTATTCTCCTTCCATTATACGAAAATTTATGTCCGGATTCAATGACAACTTAAATCATAGGCGATCCCTCCCTACGCTGGTCTGTGTGCTGAAAATGTTGGCGGAACCCGCCGGGATGCCGCAAAATGCGGCGTTGAACACATACGCGGAAGGAACCTTCCGCAGATAGTTTCGATCATAGCACAGGCCTGCGGACTTTGCAACAGAAAATCCCCCTGCCCCAACACTGTTTCACAATCTTATCCCAGAACCGGTGCCGGACAAGCGATCCGCCTGATAAAAACAAATATTCTTAAGCAATATTCCAAAATTGCAAAAATTTGAAAAAGAGTATTGACAATTCTCCGTTCGCTGGCTATAATGGGGAACAAGTTAAACCGATGAGCAAGAGTAAGTAAGATGTTAAGGCTATGCGCAGAGAGCTTCCGGCTGGTGTGAGGGAGCGTTAGCTTAGGATCCGAATGGACTTGCGAGGGCGGCTGGAAACCGGATGAGTTGCAACCGGGAGTATGGCCTGACGGGTGTCCCACCGTTACCAGGGAGAACGCATGATGGTGCGTTACAGAGCGGGCGTATAGGTCCTGTTCCAGGCACAGCATCAGGTTTGTAATTATAACCCGATGTTTTTTTATTGAATGTAATGGGCCGCTGGCTTAGCCTGCGGGCGATTGCCTTCCAGGAACGGACGACGCCAATCAGGGTGGTACCGCAGAAGTTTTAAAGCTTTTGTCCCTGCTGACTACAAGTGTAGCGGCAGGCGGCAGAAGCTTTTTTATTTTTAAAAATCCCATCCCCGCCCCGTAACCGCAGGAACGGAAAGGAGCAAAACAATGATACCTGGATGTGAAGAGATACTGAGGCTGGCGCAGGAATACGATACCATCCCTGTCTGCCGGGAAATATACGCGGACGTGGTGACGCCCATCACCCTGCTGCGGCGTATGGCGGGAAGGAGTAAACGGTTTTTCCTGCTGGAGAGCGTGGAGGGCGGGGAAAAATGGGGACGCTATTCGTTCCTCGGCTGCGATCCGGTGCTGCGGGTCACCTTAAAAAACGGCCGGGTCGTCACCGAACGGGCGGACGGCACGCGGACGGAGACCGAAACGGGACGGCCCTACGATATCCTGCGGGAGATTTTAAAGACCAGGCGTTCCCCAAGGATCAAGGGCATGCCGCCGTTTACCGGCGGTTTTGTGGGATATTTCGCATACGCCATGATCGGTTACGCGGAGCCAACCCTGAGCATCAGCAGAGGCAGGGAGCAGGATTTCGACCTGATGCTGTTTGACGAAGTGATCGCCTACGACCACTTAAAGCAGAAAATATCGGTGGTGGTCAACATGGAGACAAGGGATAAATCCCCGGAAACGCTGCTGGGAGCGTACGGAACGGCCTGCGGACGGATTGAGGCCATCGTGCGTATGATCCGGGATTTAAGCCCGCTGCCGGAGAGCGGGCCGGGCAGGGCGAAGGGCTTTTCCAGCAGCTTTTCCAAAGAGGAATATTGCCGCAGGGTAGAGAAAACCAAGGAGTACATTCGAAACGGCGACATTTTCCAGGCGGTGATCTCCAGGCAATTTACCAGTCCATTTGAGGGAAGCCTGTTAAATGCTTACCGGGTGCTGCGGACCACCAACCCGTCGCCCTACATGGTGTTTATGGGAATCGACGGGCAGGAGATTATCAGCGCCTCCCCGGAAACTCTGGTGCGGCTGCAGGACGGACGGCTGACCACCTTTCCGGTGGCCGGGTCCCGGCCCAGAGGGGGGACCGAGGAGGAGGACCGGGAGCTGGAACGGGAGCTTTTAGCCGACGAGAAGGAGCTGGCTGAGCACAATATGCTGGTGGACCTGGGCCGGAACGATATCGGGCGGATCGCCCGGTTCGGCACCGTGGAAGTGACGGAGTACCAGATGATCCACCGGTATTCCCGGATCATGCACATCTGCTCCCAGGTGGAGGGAGACATCCGGCCGGACTGCGACGGCTGCTCTGCGGTGGAGGCCCTGCTGCCGGCGGGAACCCTGTCCGGGGCACCAAAAATCCGGGCCTGCGAGATCATTGAAGAGATGGAGGAAGCCCCCCGGGGCATCTACGGCGGGGCCCTGGGATACCTGGATTTCACCGGCAACCTGGATACCTGCATCGCGATCCGCATGGCGGTGAGCCGGGACGGTCAGGTGACGGTGCAGGCCGGGGGCGGTATAGTGGCGGACAGCGTGCCGGAGCGGGAGTACGAGGAGTCGGCCAACAAGGCGGGCGCTGTGATAAATGCCATTCTGAGAGGAAACGAGGTGAACGAGGAATGATCCTGTTAATCGATAATTACGACAGTTTTTCCTACAATTTAGTCCAGCTGCTGGGACAGATCCGGCCGGATATCCGGGTGGTGCGAAACGACGCGGTGACCGTCCATGAGATCCGGGCCATGAAACCGGACCACCTGGTGCTCTCGCCCGGTCCGGGGTATCCGGGGAGCGCGGGAATCCTGGAACAGGCGGTGCGGGAGCTGGCGGGCGAGCTGCCCATCCTGGGCGTCTGCCTGGGCCACCAGGGAATCTGCGAGGCTTTCGGAGGCCGGATCGTGAGGGCGGAGCGCCTGATGCACGGGAAACAGAGCCGGATTCAGAGGACGGACCTGAATTCCACGGCCGGGGAATGCCCGCTGTTTTACGGGCTGGCGGAGGAATTTTTGGCGGCGCGGTACCACTCCCTTGTGGCGGAACCGGCCAGTCTGCCGGAGGAGCTGGAGGCGGTGGCCGAGGACGCAGAAGGCCGCGAGATTATGGCGGTGCGCCACCGGAAATACCCGGTGTACGGCCTGCAGTTTCACCCGGAGTCGATTATGACCCCGGAGGGAAGTAAAATATTGGAAAATTTTCTTGAGATCGCATAGAGGAGGACACGAGTATGATTCAGAAGGCAATTCACCAGTTGGTAGAGGGACAGAACCTGGATTACGAGGGAGCGAAGGAAGTGATGGACGAAATTATGAGCGGGGACGCCACCCAGGCCCAGATATCCGCGTTTCTGACGGCGCTGCGGATGAAGGGCGAGACCATCGACGAGATCACCGCCTGCGCCACGGTGATGCGGGAAAAAGCGGTGCGGCTGAACCCGCCGTTCCCGGTAATGGACATTGTGGGAACCGGCGGCGACGAGGTGGGGACCTTTAACATTTCCACCACCAGCGCGTTTATCGCGGCAGCGGGCGGCGTGAAGGTGGCGAAACACGGAAACCGCAGCGTGTCCAGCAAGAGCGGCGCGGCGGATGTGCTGGAGAAGCTGGGGGCATGCCTAAGCCTCAGCGCGGACCAGGCGGAGCAGGTGCTGGAGGCCACCGGTATGTGTTTCCTCTTCGCCCCGGCCTATCACGCCTCCATGAAGTATGCGGCGCCGGTGCGGCGTGAGATCGGCATCCGAAGTATTTTTAATATTCTGGGGCCCCTGGCGAATCCGGCAAACGCCTCTATGCAGCTTCTGGGCGTGTACGACCCGGCTCTGGTGGAGCCGCTGGCCCAGGTTCTGGCCAATCTGGGCGTAAACCGGGGGATGGTGGTCTGCGGAGGCGACGGGCTGGACGAGGCCACGATCACCGGCCCCACCCATGTGTGCGAGATCCGTTTCGGGCAGCTGACCGCTTACGAGATTGCGCCGGAACAGTTCGGCCTGAAGCGGTGCGAATTAAAGGATCTGCTGGGCGGCTCGCCGGAGGAGAACGCAGAGATCACAAGGGGAATCCTGTCCGGCAGCCTGACCGGGCCCAAGCGGGACGTGGCGGTGCTCAACGCAGCGCTGAGCCTGTACCTGGGGATCGACGACTGCACCATCGCGGGCTGCGTGAAAACAGCCCAGGATCTGATCGATTCCGGCGCGGCCATGATGAAGATGGTGGCATTCGTAAAAGCTACCAAGGAAGCCACAACGGGTGAGAAAGGGGCAGTGAAGGCGTCATGATTCTGGAACAGATCGCAGCGTCCACCCGAAGACGGGTGGAACAGGAAAAGATGGAACGGCCATTGGAGCGGGTGAGGGAGATGGCGCTCGAGATGGCACGGACGGAGCAGGCTTCTCCGTCCCCCGTCCCGTCGACATTACCAAATTCTTCCACCTTCAATCCCTTCGAATCCGCTCTCCGAAAGCCCGGAATGTCCTTCATTTGCGAGGTCAAGAAGGCTTCTCCGTCCAAGGGCGTCATCGCGGAAGAATTTCATTACAGGGAAATCGCCTCCGATTACGAGCGGGCCGGTGCCGACGCCATTTCCGTGCTGACGGAACCGGAGTATTTTCAGGGCTGCAGCATGTATCTGGAGGAAATCCACCGCCAGGTAAGGCTTCCCCTGCTGCGCAAGGATTTTGTAGTCGACGAGTACCAGATTTACGACGCAAAGCTTCTGGGCGCGTCTGCGGTGCTGCTCATCTGCTCCCTGCTAAAGGAAGATAAGCTGAGGCGCTACCACGGTCTTTGCCGCGAGCTGGGGCTGGCCGCGCTGGTGGAAGCCCACGACGACGGGGAAGTGGCGATGGCGGCGGAAGTCGGGGCTGAAATCATCGGAATCAATAACCGGAATCTGAAAACTTTTGAGGTGGACTTTTCCAACGCCCTGCGCCTGAGACGGCTGGTGCCGCCGGAGACTATATTTGTGGCGGAGAGCGGGATCCGGACGGCGGAGGATATCCGGCGGCTGTCCGAGGCCAGAGTGGACGCGGTGCTGATCGGAGAAACGCTCATGCGGGCGAAGGATCGGACGGCCGCGTTAAACGAACTGCGCCGGGGCTGTATTTTATAGGAAGAAAGCGGAGTTTCGGAAGAAGGCGGAGCGGCGGAGGAAACGGCCGCTTCCCACATAGAATGGAGAGGGATTTTCATGAACGATGCCAACAAGGGCTGCCGCATCAAAATTTGCGGCCTCAGCCGCATTGGGGATGTGGAGGCGGTCAACCGGGTCAGGCCGGATTACATCGGGTTCGTCTTTGCACAGAGCAGGCGGCAGGTTGGGGCCACCTGGGCGGCATCCCTGAAGCGGGCGCTGGACCCGCGGATACAGGCCGTGGGGGTGTTCGTAAACGCTCCCGTGAGCGAGATCGTGCGGCTGACGGACGTTGGCACGATTCAGATCATCCAGCTCCATGGGGACGAGGACGAGGACTACATCCGGGAATTAAAGCGTCAGACCGCGGCACCGGTGATCAAGGCCGTGCGGGTGCGTAACGGCGACGGCATTCTCAGGGCGGAACAGCTGTCCTGCGAATACCTGCTGCTGGACACCTACACAAAGGGTCAGTACGGCGGCAGCGGCCGGGTATTTGACTGGAACCTGATCCCGCCGCTTCAAAAACCATTTTTTCTGGCCGGAGGCATTTCCCTGGAAAATGTACACGAGGCCCAAAACTGCCGCCCCTACTGCCTGGATGTCAGCAGCGCGGCGGAGACGGAAGGCCGCAAGGACCCGGAAAAGATCCGCCGCATGGTGGAGGCGGTGCGGCGGTGCGGGAAGCAGTCCGGCGGATAGCCCCCGCCGTCCCTCAAACGTTCCCACACATCCACCACCAATCAATCATCACAAAACCAAAGGAGTATTCACATGTCAAAGGGAAAATTTGGAATTCACGGCGGGCAGTTCATACCGGAAACGCTGATGAGCGCTGTGGCCGAGCTGGAAGAAGCCTACGAGCACTATAAAAACGATCCGCAGTTTATTTCAGAGTTGGATCAGCTTTTAAAGGAATACTGCGGCCGCCCGTCGCGCTTGTATTTCGCGGAGAAAATGACAAAGGACCTGGGCGGCGCGAAAATCTACTTAAAACGCGAGGATTTAAACCACACCGGTTCCCACAAGATCAACAACGCCATCGGCCAGGTGCTCCTTGCCAAAAAAATGGGCAAGACCCGGGTGATCGCGGAGACGGGGGCGGGCCAGCACGGTGTGGCCACGGCCACTGCGGCGGCCCTTCTGGGCCTGGAGTGCGAGGTATTCATGGGCAAGGAGGACACGGACCGTCAGGCGTTAAATGTGTACCGCATGGAGCTTCTGGGTGCGAAGGTGCACCCTGTGACCAGCGGCACCCAGACCCTCAAGGACGCGGTAAATGAGACGCTGCGGGAGTGGACCAGCCGCATTTCCGACACCCACTACGTGATCGGCTCCGTCATGGGCCCCCACCCCTTCCCGACGATGGTGCGGGATTTCCAAAGCGTGATCAGCCGTGAGATCAAGGAACAGCTGCGGGAAAAGGAAGGCAGACTGCCGGATATGGTGATCGCCTGCGTGGGCGGCGGCAGCAACGCCATGGGCGCATTTTACGAGTTTATCCAGGATGAGAGCGTGCGGCTGGTGGGCTGCGAGGCGGCCGGGCGCGGCGTGGACACGGACCGGACGGCGGCCACCATCGCCACGGGCAGCGAGGGCATTTTCCACGGAATGAAATCCTATTTCTGCCAGGACGAGTATGGGCAGATCGCGCCGGTATACTCCATCTCCGCGGGTTTGGATTACCCGGGAATCGGGCCGGAACACGCCTGGCTCCACGACATGGGCCGGGCAACCTATGTGCCGGTGACGGACGGCGAGGCGGTGGACTCTTTCGAGTACCTCTCCCGGATGGAAGGGATCATTCCGGCGGTGGAGAGCGCCCACGCCGTGGCCTACGCCCGCAAAATTGCTCCGTCCCTCAAAGCGGATCAGATCATTGTGGTGAATCTCTCGGGAAGAGGGGACAAGGATGTGGCGGCCATCGCCAGATACAGGGGGGTTGAGATCTATGAATAGAGTGCAGGAAGTATTTCAAAATAAGGCGTTTATCCCGTTTGTGACCGCTGGCGATCCGAACCTGGACGTGACGGAGCGGCTGATCGTGGCAATGGCGGAGGCCGGGGCGGACCTCATCGAGATCGGAATTCCCTTCTCCGACCCGGTGGCGGAGGGCATCGTGATCCAGGAGGCGGACCAGCGGGCCCTGGACGCCGGAACCACCACGGACAAGATTTTCGACATGGTAAAGCGGGTTCGGACAAAGACGGACGTGCCGCTGGCTTTCATGACCTACATCAACCCGGTGTTCGTCTACGGCGCGGACCGGTTCATGGAACGTGCGGTGGAAGCCGGCGTGGACGCCCTGATCGTGCCGGATATGCCCTTTGAGGAGCGGGAGGAGCTGCTGCCTGCCTGCAAGGCCCACGGCATGACCCTGATCTACCTGGCGGCCCCCACCTCCAGCCAGCGCGTGAAGGCCATCGCCCGGGAGACGGAAGGGTTTGTCTACTGCGTGTCCAGCCTGGGCGTCACCGGCGTGAGAAGCGAGATCACCACCGACGTAGGCGCCATGGTGAAAATGGTCAAGGAGGCGAACAATGTCCCCTGCGCCGTCGGTTTCGGAATCTCCACCCCGGATCAGGCCCGGCGCATGGCCGCGGCCGCGGACGGCGTGATCGTGGGCAGCGCCATTGTGAAGCTGGTGGCAAAGTACGGCGCGGACTGCGTGGAGCCGGTGAGCCGGTACGTGCGGGAGATGAAGGCCGCGGTGCTGGAGGCAGAGTAAGGCGGAGAAACCGGTTCCGATCAATAGCACGGCAAAAACGGTGCTCAGGACATATAAGTCCGGGCGCCGTTTTTGCCGTATTTCACGGTTTTATTCAGCTTCATCATTTTCATTCTCTTTTTTGCTTGGACCACTGACGTTACAATGATTAGGCAGGGGAGTCGGTGCGCCCTTGACACATTGAAGAAAATAATTTTAAATGAAAATGAACCATTTTCTCATTGACCGCCTCTATATAACAGGTGCACCGAAAACGGCGCGGCCGGGGCGGGCGATTTGCTCCGGGCCGCCGGACGGAAAGGAGGATTGACTGTGAAGGAGAAGCGCGGGGACGAACAACTGGTCCGCCGGATGATTGCGGACGACCGGGAGGCGTTTGACCTCCTGATGGAGTCTTATTATCCCAAAACTCTCCGCATGGCATATCTCATTTCCGGAAGCTATGCAGACAGCGAGGATATTGTGCAGGAGACCTTTATACAGGTATATTTGAACCGCAGGCGAATTCGGGAGCCGCAGTATTTTGAGCGGTGGCTCTACAAAACCCTGACCCGTGAGGCGTGGCGTGTATGCCGCAGAAATAAAAAAGAGCAGCCGGTGGAGGAGGTCTTCGGGGAAAATACCCCGTCGGGCGCTTCTGTACCGGAGGAAGTGATGAAAAATGCCAGGGACAAGGAATTGTACGAGGCCATTGGGCGGCTTCCGGCCAAGCAGAGGACCGCGGTGGTTCTGTACTATTTTAACGGCATGTCCACCAGGGAGATCGCCTCGGTGATGGGCTGTCTGGAAGGAACTTTAAAATCAAGACTGTATACAGCGAGAAACCAATTAAAACAGGTGCTGGAAAGCGAACAGCGGATGCTGGGAGAGGAGGCAGCCTTATGAAACAGAACTTACCGAACCGGAACAGGAGCGGGGAGGGAACGGACGAGCGGATCCGTCGGGCCCTGACCCGTCGGGCGGAAACGGTCAGGGTGTCCTCTCAGGACTCCCGCAGGATGATCGGATCCGTGCATCGGAAAATAGAGGAGGAAAACAGGATGAGAAAATGGAGTGCAAAAAAGATTGTGGTCGTTGCTGCGGCCGTGTGTGTGTTCGGAACCATTACAGCGGTAGCGGCGGGGAAAATCGTCGGGATCGCCTCGCACAGCAACTGGAACGATGCGGTGTATCAGTACAGCCAGGTTGCGGATGTGGAACAGGAAATCGGATTTGAAGCCAAGATACCGGAGACATTTACCAACGGCTACGGATTCTCCTCGGCGCTGCCAGGGGGGCAGGAATCCAGGGATGCGGACGGAAATACCGTGGAGAGCGTCCGCGACATATCGGTAAATTACAAAAAGGGAGGTATGGCGGACATCCAGCTGATCGCGGCCCCCTCCAGGCTCAGCGACACGCCGCTCGCCGGGGACTCAACCTTCACCCACGGGGAAACCACGCTGTATTTTTCCGTCACGGAAAATCTGTTTGTGCCGCCGGATTACCAGGTATCCGAGGAGGAGCAGGCGCTGGCGGATGCCGGAAAGCTTAACATCGGCTACGGAAGTCCCGAGGTGGAGCGCACCAAGAGCCAGACCGTGTACTGGGAGGACGGCGGCGTGTTCTACACGATGATTTCCTTTGACAATACCATGACAGCAGAGGAGTTCGCCGGGATGGCGGGAGAAATCATTGATCTGAAATAAAAGTCCGTTTGAAATGAACATAGAAGTGGGGCCGCCCGGCAAATGACGCCGGGCGGCCCCGTTATTGAATGGATTGGACCGCCGGCGCAGCCTGCGACCCATTTTTGGTTTTTCTTTTATTTTACCCGGCAGGCGTCCACAAAGCTGGCAAACAGTCTGCCCGCGGCCTCGTCCTTGTCGAAGAGATACTCCGGATGCCACTGTACCGCCATAAGATAGGGATAGTCCTGCATCTCCACAGCTTCGGTCAGGCCGTCCCTGGCTACGGCGGATACGGTCAGGCCGGGGGCCAGGGAACGCACGGCCTGGTGATGCATGCTGTTCACCGCGATCTGCGCCTTGCCGCCCGCAATTTCGGCCATGCGGGTACCCGGCACGATGTCCACCAGATGGCTGGTGGTGGTGTAGTAATAGGGCTGGCGGTGAGCGATGGGAAACGCGGCTTCATACTGGCTGGGCAGATCCTGATAGATATCGCCGCCCAGGAACACATTGATCTCCTGGATGCCGCGACAGATGCCCAGAATCGGTTTTCCGGCCTTAAAGACCTGGTGAAACAGCTTCTGTTCCATATTGTCCCTGGCAGCTGACACATTTCCGCAGTTCTGATGCGTATCCTCCCCGAACAGGAAGGGGTGCAGGTCCGGGCCGCCGGAGAACAGGAAGCCGTCGCAGGTTTCCGCGTACTGGGCAATATCCTCCTCAGAACCTTCCAGGGGCAGCACGACGGGCAGTCCCCCGGCTGCGGCAACCGCCCGCAGATAGGTGGGACGCATGCTGATGTCGTCATTTTCCGTGTTGTGCGAGGGCGTGATCGCGATAAGTGGCTTTTTCATAATAGCATATCCTCCGATTCGATTTCCGATTGTAACTGTTCGGTTCCCTTCACAGTTACGGGCAAAAATCCATTTAAAATCGACTTTGCCGATGGGATTTTTGCCTGTAAGCTTAAGGTTTCGTACAGTCAGCGCAGCCAGTGCACAGACCGATTGAACCGTTACTTCCGATCTATTAAAAAAGCTCCGCAAAGACCGCGCCGCCGCCGGAAGAGCGGGGGCAGCCGTGGCCGCGGAATTGTTTATCCGTATGAAAAGAGCCCCTTCCCTCAGGAAGAGGCTCTTATGTAGCCTATTAGCCCTCGCTGATAGCTCCGGTGGGGCAGGTGCCAGCGCAAGTACCGCAATCGATGCAGGTATCAGCGTCGATAACGTACTGGCTATCGCCCTCGGAAATAGCGCCTACGGGACATTCTGCTGCGCAGCTTCCGCAGCTAACACAAGAATCATTGATAACGTATGCCATTGGAATTACCTCCTTAATATTATGAGCATCTCCGGGAATATTCTCACAACAGTGGAGTCCGGACAGGCCCTTTGTACATTGTTCTTATATTTTATACTATATTCTATAAATATTCAAGAGGAAAATGCAGGGTGCAATGTTTAAAATTATGAGCAATTCCGGCTCTCCCTCATGCCCCTGAGAATGATCTGCCGGGCTTTGGCCGCTTCGGCGGGCGGAAGGGGACTGGTATCCTCCAGCGGATAAGGGATTCCCAGGGATTGATACTTGGTTTTCCCCATGTCGTGGTAGGGCAGGACATCCAGGGCTTTGATGTTTTTGAGCGTCCCCAGATACAGCCCGAGGCGGTGGAGGTAATCTTCGCGGTCCGTAATTCCCGGTACCACCACATGGCGGACCCAGACCGGAATCTGCTTCTGTTCCAGATAGCGGGCAAACGCCAGGATGTTGTCCTGAGGCTGTCCGCACAGCTTTAAGTGCTCCTGGGGATCGATGTGCTTGATATCCAAAAGCACCAGGTCGGTTACCGCCGCCAGCCGGTCGAATTTCTCCCTCACGCCGGCGGAGTCCGGGCGGAAGGTGACGCCGGAGGTGTCCAGGCAGGTGTGGATGCCCCGCTTTTTAGCCGCCTCGAACAGCTCCGTCACGAAGCCGATCTGCGTCAGCGGTTCCCCACCGCTGACCGTGATTCCGCCCTTCCGGTAGAAATGCCGGGCGTTGTCGTACTGGTTTAAGAGCTGTTCCACCGTCATGGGAGTCCCGCCCTTGGGATCCCAGGTGTCGGGATTGTGGCAGTACAGGCAGCGCATGGGACAGCCGCTCAGAAAGATCACCATGCGGATGCCAGGGCCGTCCACGGTGCCAAAACTTTCGATAGAATGAACACGTCCGATCATAAAAAGCCTCCTCTTTTTGCGCCTGCGGGTCTGCCGCGGTTCTGGCAGCGCCCGCTGCCCACACCGGCGGCGGATTGCTCCCACCGCGGCCTGCCGTGTATCTGCGGCTCATGCACAAGTCCGGAGGCAGCGCGCCCCCGGACTCAAAACAATACCGAATCGAAACCGTTTAGATTTCCCCGTGGAACGTTCTGGAAATGACCTCGTCCTGCTGATCCTTGGTCAGCTTGTTAAAGTTTACGGCGTAGCCGGAAACGCGCACGGTCAGCTGGGGATATTTCTCCGGGTGAGCTTGGGCGTCCAGCAGGGTTTCCTTGCTGAATACGTTGACGTTTAAGTGGTGGCCGCCCTCCTGGGCGTAGCCGTCCAAAAGCGCTACCAGGTTATCGATCTGTGAATCACTTGCTTTTACCATATTGAAGTCCTCTCTTTCTTGTAATGTCCATGGTTAAAGGGTTTGTTTCGGCCCGGGCCGCCTCACATCAGGCGTCCTCGTTGTCCGCTTCCGCGTCCAGGCCCTCGAACAGGTTGCCACCCATGCCGCAGGAAGTGCAGCCGTCCAGCTCCACCTCCAGGTCGCCCATGAAAACCTGGTCGTCTTTGCCCAGAGCGCCCGGGATGATGGAGAAGGTATTGGAGATGCCGTCCTGGGCATCCCGGAAGGGCAGCTTGGCCACGGAGGCCAGGGAAGCCACCGCGCCGTGGGTATCCCGGTGGTGCATGGGGTTGGCACCCGGCGCGAAGGGCTGACCCGCCTTACGGCCGTCCGGCGTTGCGCCCGTGTTCTTTCCGTACACCACGTTGGAGGTGATGGTCAGAATCGAAGTGGTGGGGATTCCGCCGCGGTAGGTGTGGTTGCCCTTGATAAAGCTCATGAAGGTGTGCACCAGCTCCGCCGCGATCTGATCCACGCGGTCGTCGTTATTCCCATATTTCGGGAAATCGCCCTCCACATCATAATCCACGGCCACGCCCTTCTCATTGCGGATGGGCTTCACCTTGGCGTACTTGATGGCGGATAAGGAGTCGGCCACCACGGACAGGCCGGCGATGCCGGTTGCGAACCAGCGGGTCACCTTCTTGTCGTGCAGAGCCATCTGAAGGCGCTCATAGCTGTATTTGTCATGGTTGTAATGGATAATGTTCAGGGCGTTCACGTAAACCTTTGCCAGCCACTTCATCATATCCTTGTACCGGTCCATTACCTCGTCGTAATCCAGATACTCGGAGGTGATGGGGCGGAACTTGGGGCCCACCTGCTTGCCGCTGATCTCGTCCACGCCGCCGTTGATGGCGTAGAGCAGGCACTTGGCCAGGTTGGCTCTGGCGCCGAAGAACTGCATTTCCTTGCCTACCCGCATACTGGAAACGCAGCAGGCGATGGCGTAATCGTCGCCGTGGGTCACCCGCATCAGGTCGTCGTTCTCATACTGGATGGAGGAGGACTCGATGGAGGTCTTAGCGCAGAAGCGCTTGAAATTCATGGGTAGTCTGGTGGACCAGAGCACGGTTAGGTTCGGTTCCGGGGCGGTGCCAAGGTTCTTTAAGGTGTGCAGGTAGCGGTAGGACATTTTCGTCACCATGTGCCGCCCGTCGATGCCCACGCCGCCGATGGACTCGGTCACCCAGGTGGGGTCGCCGGAGAACAGCTCGTTGTATTCGGGGGTTCTGGCAAACTTGATCAGGCGCAGCTTCATAATGAAATGATCCACAAACTCCTGAATCTGCCGCTCCGTGTAGGTTCCGGCCTTTAAGTCGCGCTCCGCGTAAATGTCGATGAAGGTGGAGGTGCGCCCCAGGGACATGGCCGCGCCGTTCTGCTCCTTGACCGCGGCCAGGTAGCCGAAGTAGGTCCACTGGATGGCCTCCTTCACGTCCTTTGCCGGACGGGAGAGGTCGTAGCCGTAAATCCGTCCCAATTCCTTCAAATCCTCCAGGGCCCGGATCTGCTCGGACAGCTCCTCCCGCTCCCGGATGACGTCGGAGTACATGATGGTGCGGGTGGAGTCCTTCTCCTCCTTCTTCTCCGCGATCAGGGCGTCCACCCCGTAGAGCGCGATGCGGCGGTAATCGCCGATGATCCGTCCGCGGCCGTAAGCGTCCGGCAGCCCGGTGATAATGTGGCTGGAGCGGCATGCGCGCATCTCGGGGGTATAGGCGTCAAACACGCCGGCATTGTGGGTTTTCCGGTGCTTGGTGAAAAACTCCACGATCTCCGGGTCCACCTCATAGCCGTTGTCCTGGCAGGCCTTCACCGCCATGCGGATGCCGCCGTAGGGCTGAAGGGCCCGCTTGAAGGGCTTGTCGGTCTGAAAGCCCACGATGGTTTCTTTTTCCTTATCTAAATATCCGGGTCCGTGAGAGGTGATGGTGGAAATGATCTTGGTGTCCATGTCCAGCACGCCGCCGGCCGCCAGCTCCTTGGCGGACAGTTCCATCACCTGCGCCCAGAGGGCTGTTGTATTCTCGGTGGGACCTTCCAGAAATGTGTCGTCGCCGTCATAGGGCGTATAGTTTTTCTGAATAAAATCGCGCACATTAATTTCGCGTTCCCATACGCCGCTGTTAAATGTGTTCCATTCTGTTCTCATAGATTTTTCCCTCCTGTAAAACGTATTGTCTCCAATACCTGCTGCCGCCATTCGGTTGTCACGCTGACAGTGTACTATAAGCTGCGGATAATTGCTGTTGCTTTTGCAACATTTATTATATTATGCACATTGTATACACGTCAAGGGCTTTAACTGATAATATTTTTTAACTAACGGTGATAATTGGGGGTTATATGAAAAAAATGTAAGAACCTGTAGATAGCTGGAAAATTAAGAATAGATTCCCGGGCGCGAGAGGCCCGGGATGAAGAAATTTGACATTTAACTGTATAAAATAAGCGCGATCATTTCAACCGGCTCCGGGCCTGCGGCCTCGATGCCGTGGCCTTCTCCGGGAGGCGTGTGGGCTACATCGCCCGGGGACAGCGTGGTGATGGTCCCGTTGTCGTTGTAACGTGCGGTTCCTTTCAGAATATAATAGGTTTCCGACTCGCCTGTGTGTACATGATATCCGATGGTAGAGCCGGGATAGACGGTGGTGTGGGCGAACACCCGGCCTTTGCGGTAGAGCTCATCGGGGCCGTTTAGCAGGCTGCGCACCATGATTTCACCGGTGCCGTCAAATGGTGCGGTTTTTTGTTCCTTCAGCAAATCAGCGTATTTACGTATCATGGGGCCTCCTTATGACTTTGTCTCAAATTCCTTGGCGGCATTGATTTTAGGGCTGAATCTCCGGCCAAGTTCCATCCATTCCTGTAAACCGAACATGTTGAATAATGCGATGGGGCGGTTGTCTACGCCGTCCATCTCCGTGATGAAGATATCGCTTCCGGTTTCCAGACAGGTCCTGGAAAATTCCTCCATGCCCTTGATGGCCCCCCACTGCGCGCAGTGAACTGTGATCAGGTTGTAGCCCCAGTCCACAAGCTGTTTGTATGTGACCTTGGGGCTGGCTCCGGCTGAAGCCATTCCGAACATTTTCCACCCGGGTACCCTGCGGCCGATTTCCTCAATGGATTCCAGGGTTTCCGTCCCTTCCACCAGCGTAATATGAGCTCCGGCCTCCACGGAAGCGGTGGCGCGTTCGATAGCGGCCTCCTTGCCAAGTATATTGTAGGCATCGGTTCTGGCGATGAGAAGACAGTCGGTGTCCTTGAGCGCGTAAGCCGCGGCCCTGATTTTCCCGAGATAATCCTCCAGAGGGATCACCTCTTTGCCCTGGAGATGACCGCAGCGTTTGGGAAAGGTCTGATCCTCCATGTGAACGGCCATAGCGCCGGCTTTTGCGATTTTCCGACAGGTGTGGATAACGTTCAATTCATTTCCAAAACCGGTATCGATGTCCACAATCATGGGAAGGGAGCAGGAGGCGGAGATTCGGCTAACGGCGTCGGCCAGCTCCTGCAGGGAGACCAGACCGATGTCCGGCAGCCCGCAATAGCTTGCGGCCAGCTCTCCGCCGCTCAGACACATGGCCTGAAAACCGGCGCGCTCCGTAATCCTGGCCGAGAGACAGTCATAAACACAAGGAGCCAGCACGGGGCCCTTTTCCAAAAGTTGTTTTAATGTGGTTTGTTCCATCAGAACATCCTCCTTTTTGACAGTGGTTAATAAAATGGGTTATAACCTGATGATAAACAAATAAAATAAAAATGTCAATAAAAGAAAGATGAAAAATAAAATTTTGTTAAAATAAAGGCGGAAATAAACCGAATAAGTGAATATAAACAAACAAATAATAGATAAAATGTAAAAATGAGACAGGGGGACTTTACAGAAAAATAAAATATGTAAAATTACATATTGACAAGAGGAGAATAAGTGTATATCATGGACTTATCAATAGCAAACATGGAGGTGTGCGGTGATGGAAACAAAAAAACCAGTGGAGGTAACGGTGAGGGATCACGTTATGCAGATCCGTCTGAACCGGCCGGAGGATGAAAACCGGATCAACCGTGAGGCGATGCAGATGATTGGGCAGGCGCTGGAACGGGCGGATCAGGAGGCGGATATCCGAATCGTGGTGCTTCGGGGGAACAAGCAGCATTTCTGTTCCGGGGGACGGGTGGACGCCGGCAGCTCCAAGGAGGAGAAGGACCGGTATTCTCAGGCGATCCGGGATATGCAGAGAAAGCTGATGGAGATCCGTACGCCGGTAATTGCGGCGGTGGAGGGGGACTGCGTGGCAGGAGGAAACGATCTTTTAGCCTCGTCCGATATCGCCATTGCCAGAAAAGGAGTCAGATTCGGTTTTCCGGAGATTCTGCACGGCGGTTTTCCGGTGATGGTTATGATCAACACAATCGACGTGATCCCCAAAAAGCGTCTGCTTCCGGCCTTTTACGGGGGAGAACTGTTTGGAACCGAGGAGGCTTTGACCTATGGACTAATCACCTGCGTGGCCGAAGAGGAGGCATTTGAGGAGACGCTCCGCCATTATATCGATATGATTCTGTCTAAACCGGCCCTCCAGATCCAGATGGGGAGAAAGGCATACTACCGCATGTGTCCAATGGATTATGAAGCGCGTGTGGCCTACGGCACGGAAACACTGGAAGCTGTTTTGAAGGAGCAGGCCAGGTATGGAGCATAGGGAGATACGTTCCATTGCGGGTGAAGACAATCCGGATACGCGGGCGGTCCAGGAACAGGTCCGGCGCTTTGCAGAAGGTCTGGGCTGCCGATACATATGGACGCCGGGAGCAGTTGGCGGAGGAAGCATTGACCTTGCCGGCGTCGATGCGCTGATTGTGGACGGCGACGAAATGAACGTGTTGCTGGAAGACTGCTCTGAAGCGGGAGTAAAGGTTGTTGTGCGGAGAACCGGCAGCTGGCAGGAAGGGGATCTGCTGAGGGCGTTAAATCTTGGAATCCGGCTTGCGGCCGTACCGGAAGATGGGGGAACAGAGATGGGGGAAATGGCGTTGTCCCTGATCCTGGCTCTCAGGCGCAAGGTAATCCGCCATCACCAGCAGGTGATGGAAGGACAGTGGGTCCGGCATGCAGCTTCCTCTGTAATGGGTTCGACTATCGGGATTCTGGGGCTTGAAAACGGCGGCAGAGAGCTGGCGCAGATGATGGGGGCTATGGGCTGCCGGGTACAGGTATGGCGGCCAGACCCGGAAAAAGCGGGGGCGGCTCCATATCCTGAGGCAGAGCTGGAAACGCTGTGCCGTGAGGCGGATATTGTAAGCGTCCATCTATCATACGGCCAAGCGGGAAACTGTATTGTGGGCGGAGATCTGATCGGATGGATGAAACGTACTGCGGTGCTGATCAGTATGGGGGACGGCAGACTGGTGGATACGGAAGCGCTTTATACCGCACTGAAGGAAAAACGGATCGAGGCCGCCGCTCTGGATACGTTAGAGCGAACCGTTATCGAGGGGGAAAATCCCTTACGAACGCTTAGAAATGTGATCCTTACGCCGGGAATCGGGAGATTCACGAGGGAGGAACTGGTGAGAACCGGCTGTGAGGCAGCCCGGATTGCAGCCGAGCTGCTCTCAGAATCAGACGGATCAGTCACAAAATAGATTTCTTATAAAAAGGAGAGGTAAAGATGAAAAAAGTAAAGAGGTTAGCGGCATTGGCAATGGCGACAATGATTCTCACTGCAGGTTGTGGGGGAAAGGCGGATAACGGAGCGTCTACGGCGGGATCATCAGGGGAAACGCAGACTTCAGCGTCATCACAGGCCGCCCAACAGCAGGAAGACGTGCTGGTCTTAAAACTGGGAGTTCCCGCCCCGGCAGGCACGGTACAACCCAACACGGCGGAGCTGTGGGCGGACAAGCTGGAGGCTGTTTCCGGCGGCAAAATGACCATAGAGGTGCTGGCTGGAGGCGTATTGGGAAATACGGCGGCCCACTACTCGCAGATGGAACAGGGAACCCTGGATTTCTTTTTGACCGGCTTTGATACGGCTACGGTGCTGAAAGAGGGCACGGATTTCAGCGTGTGCGTAGTGCCGTTCCTGTTCGAGGACCTGGACCATTACCATAAATTCCTGGAATCGGATATTTTAAAGGAGATGGTGGCAAAGGTGGAGGCTGCCAACGGTCTCAAGTACATGGGGCCCATCAGCGATCAGGCGCCCCGGTCCCTGACGACTACCAATACTCCGGTGAAAGTTCCGGCCGACCTTAAGAATATGAAGATCCGCACTCCGGAGTCCCCTGCAATTACCAAAATGCTTACAGCATGGGGGGCTAATCCCATGGTGGTCAGTGGCGGCGAACTGTTCCAGGCCCTTCAGACCGGTATGGTGGACGGGCAGGACAATGATCTGGTGAACTCCTATACCTCCAGCTTTTCCGAGGTGCAGAAGTATTATATGAATCTGGATTATATTTACTCGGACATGGTGATTTGGATGTCGGATATCAGCTGGAACAAGCTGACCGAACAGCAGCAGGGCTGGCTGACCCAGTCTCTGGAAGAAACGTTCAAGGAGGCCTCGGACACCCTGTGGAACACCACCTATGAGGAATGTCTGAGAAAATTCCAGGAAGAGGGCGTGACCTACATTGAGGTGGACCGTGAGGCATTTGTGAAGTCGGCAGAGGAAATTGCGGCAAAATTTGACGGGGAACTCTTCAGAGCCGGACTTTATGAACAGATCAAGGGGTTAAAGTAACAGGGAGGTTATGATGGTTGAGAGGGTAGAAACCAAAATTGCGAAAGCACTGATGTCTGTCATTGCAATGGGTCTGTTCAGCCTTACGGTATTGGCTGTGCTGCAGGTTGTGACCCGGTATTTTGTGGATGTGACCATCATCTGGATCGAAGAGGTATCGATCTATATTCTGTCCTGGATGGCTGCGGCAGGGGTTCCGTGGATGTGGCTGAAGGAAGGGCATATCAGAATGGACGTACTGAATGTCTATCTGCCTCAAACGATACTATATGGAATGGACCTGTTTATCAACCTGATGGGGATCGTTATGGGGATTGCGCTGGTCCGGACAGGCTGGATCACCATCGGGGTTAATAAGGGATATACCCTTTCAATTATCGGAATCGACGAGGGCTTCCGGTATTATCCGCTGGTATTCTGCGGCGTGCTGTTTTCCGTCTGCGCCGCCCTGAAGCTGGCGGAACAGCTCAACACAAAGAGGGAGGTAAAGCCATGATCACAAAGGTTTTGATCCTGTTCGGCATTATGTTTCTGTTCTTACTGCTGCGCTTTCCGGTCTTTCTGGCTTTGGGGCTGGCCGCCGCAGGGATAGCGGTCCTGTTCCCGGGAACCGTACCGGTGGCTGTGATCGGGCAGGGTCTGCTGTCAGGGCTTAGCAACTACAATTTTGCAGCCATCATGTTTTACTTCCTGCTGGGAGAAATCATGAACGGCGGAGGCATGAGCAACCGCCTGATCAAATTCGGCACCGCTGTCATTGGCCATATCAGGGGCAGCCTGAGCCATCTGAATATACTGGCCTCCATGATTTTTGCGGGCGTGTCCGGCTCGGCGGTGGCGGATACCGCGGCCATCGGTTCCCTGTTGATCCCGGCCATGAAAAAGGAAGGCTACAGCGGGGGCTATGCGGCGGCTGTGACCGCTTCGTCCTCCACCATCGGCCCGATTATTCCGCCTTCCGGCGGCCTGGTACTCATGGGGATTTACCTGTCCGTATCCATCAACCGCCTGTTTCTGGGCGGCATGGTGCCGGGGCTTCTGATGGGGGTGGCTCTTCTGATCGTATCCTTTATCACTTCCTGGAAGCGCAATTATCCCAAAACGGCCTGGCGCGGTTGGAAATACGCGTTTCTGGTGTTCCGGGAATCATTCTTCGCGTTTCTGCTTCCGGTGATTGTAGTGTTCTGCCTGGTGGCGGGCATCGGCACCGTTGTTGAAATTGGGGCGCTGGCGGTGGGCTGCGCTGTGATTATCAGCGCATTTATCTACCGCGAGTTAAATTTAAAACAGTTTATCCAGGCGCTCTGCCGCGCTGCGGAAAATGCGGCCAAGGTGCTGTGCATCTTATCCTGCGCGGGAGTATTTACATGGATTATCAGCTCTATGGGAATGGCGGCCGCTCTGGCAAAATTTATCACCGGTTTCACCACCAATCCGACGGTAGTGTTGATGATCTGTATGCTGATTCTGCTGTTTTTCGGCTGTATTCTGGAGGTTAATGTGATTCAGATGGTGATCATTCCCACTATGGTGCCAATTATCCGCACGGTGGGAATTGACCCGATCCAGTTCGGTGTATTGGCTATGCTGGTAACCATGATGGGGCTGATCACGCCGCCGGTGGGGAGTCTGATTTACATTACCGCCGGTATTGCGGAGGAAAGTCCACTGAAGGTGATAAAGGAACTGACGCCGTTCACACTGGCGCTTGTGGCGCTGGTGATTCTGCTGATTTTCTTCCCGGGTCTGGTGACTGCGTTCCCGAACTGGGTGATGAGCTGAGTTTGGAGGTTCGAGGGATTTTCTAGGAGGTAAGAGATGGAATATCAGGGAAAATATGTGCCGTTGGGAAACAGCGGATTAAAGGTGTCGCAGATCGCTTTCGGCTGCGGATTCCGGGGGACTCCCCCTCTGGAGGATGCGGTGAACGTCATCACGCAGGCGATTGAAAATGGTATCAACTTTATTGACTGCGCCAATATTTATACCATCGCGGACAACGAGAAGTCGGAGATCGCTCTGGGGAAGGCGCTGGAGGGCAGACGGGACAAGGCGGTTATCACGTCCAAGGTGGGAAGCTGGGTGAAAAAGGACGATCAGGGGCCCAACGGGTACGGGGGATCCCGGTATCATATTCTGCGGGAGATCGACAATTCCCTGAGGCGGCTGAAAACAGACCATATCGACGTATATCTGCTGCATCAGCCGGATCCCACCACGCCGCCTGAGGAGACTATGCGGGCCATGGAAACGCTCTGCCAGCAGGGAAAGATCCGCTATGTGGGGGTCTGTAACTACGATGCGTGGCAGGTAGTGACGGCGCTGGACGCCCAGCACCGCATCAATGCCCAGCCGCTGATCGCAATGCAGAATCCGTACAATCTGCTGAACCGGACGTTGGAGGAAGAGACCTTCCCAATGGCGGCTCACTATGGCGTGGGCATTATGGCCTACGGAGCACTGGCCAGCGGCCTGCTGGGCGGACGATACGTGCCTGGTCAACCGATGCCGCCCCAGTCCTTCTGGGCCCGGTCGCCGCTTTACCGGGAGTATTACCCACATCTGTTCCGGGGACAGGTGGTGGAGGTAGTGGCGTCTGTCCAGAAAATGAGCCGGAAATATGGGGTGTCCATGGCGCAAATTGCCACAGCCTGGGTTCTGACACATCCCGAGGTGAGCTGCGTCGTGGCCGGGGCCAATACGTGGGAGGACTTTGAGGATTCGATACTGGCGGCCGGCTTAAAGCTGGAACAGGCCGACATTAAAGAACTGGACCGCGTATCATACGGTATGCGGGAGAACTTTACCCTTCCCCATGTAACCACGGTTATGGAAAGGATAAAAGGCGAATGATTGCTGCGGATATGCCGGGAACTATTGAATTGACTTCTATTTTCCATTACAATAAGAACAGCCGTGTAGTTCAGGAACAGATAAAGGGGATAGAAGCTATGGTATGTAATGGAAACAGGATAAAATTGATGAGATTGGCCAACTGTCTGTCACTGCAACAGCTTGCGGATGCGTTGAGCGCCAATTCGGTCCCCATTTCCAGAGCCGCCTTATCATACTATGAGACGGGTAAAACCGTTCCCGCCGAGGCTACGATCAATGTTCTGGCCAAAGAACTGGGCACCATCCCCGCTTTTTTTTACAAGCAGGATTGGGTAGACTTTGAACTGAGAATTTTTCAGGATTTGAATCTGATTCCATCCCGTCAGCAGGAGCTGTATGCGTTTATTCAGGTCGAGATGGAGCGGCATTTGGAGATTGATCATGCCCTGGGAATCCGATCCGCCTTTGAAATTCCGGTGCCCCAAAAGCTGCGGGCGGATCAGCATGCGCAGATTGAGGAGTTTATTGGAGGGATCAGGGCAAAGTGGGGAGTTGGGATTAATCCGATTTCCAGTGTCTGTTCGATTCTGGAGTCCCAGGGGTGGTATCTGATTTCTTCCACCCGGCAGTTTGGCAGTCTGGATATCGGCGGTTATGAGGTCTCGACCCGGATACCGTTTTTGCTGTATCACCCCAATTACTTTGTGGACGATTTCCGCTATTCCGTTTTGCAGCAGGTGGGCTATTTCTATCTCCAGGGTGGGGATAAGGAGGAGACGGAGCTGTTGGTGCAGCGTTTCGCCAGGGGGATCTTATTTTCCAGGGAACAGGCGGTTCTGGAATTTGGACCTAAGCGTACGAAGATTTCGGCCAAAGAGCTGAGTATGGTCAAACAGAAGTATGGTATATCTAAGCGGATCCTCATGATACGGCTTCATGAACTTGGGATCATTGATGACGAGTGCTATGAGAATTTCGATACCCATTTGAGGCAGCACAGTTTTTTAAAACGTGAAAAAGCCATTGGAGACACGCTGCATTTCTACGAGGTGCCAACAGCCTATGACATCAAGGCGTTGAGGGCTCAGGCGGAGGGCATACTCCCTGAGGAAACGGTAGAATACTTTATGGCGATACAGAACCGCTGATGCCACCTTTCAGATTGCATTTGTACTGAAAAAAATGAAGGATTTGCAGCTTGCGGCTTGCCAAATCCCCCGAAAGGTATTATATTGTAAGTGCTAGACAACCCGGGGGTACATTTTACGGTAACTGATGGGGATGATAATAGCGAAAATTGTACGAAACGTATCGTTTAAGGAGGTAATTCACATGGCAATCGATAAAGATATGCTGATCGGCGATCTCATTCAGGTGGATGACAGCATCGCTCCGATTCTGATGAGAGCAGGCATGCACTGTCTGGGCTGCCCGGCTTCTCAGGGCGAGTCCCTGGAGGAGGCCTGCATGGTGCACGGCATTGACTGCGACACTCTGGTAAGCCAGATCAATGAGATCCTGAGCTCCAAGGCGTGAGCCGGCAAATAGCGTGATATAAAAAGGAGGCTTCCGTGGGTGTGACCGTGCGGCAGGCCTCCTTTTTAGCGAGACGGCGTTGCCCGGGGCTGATGACGCGGGCGCGTACATGCCCGTCCGCCCGGCACGTTTATTGCGGTCAGCTATCCGCTCCTCCCCATCCGGCTCCTCGCACTGTATCAGTTCAGACGGCTCCTTCTCTTGAACGAAAATGACCGGCGTTTCACGCCGCCCAAATTGTTTCGGTAAAATTATGAAAATCTACCAATCGCCAGTTGACAACGGTGGGGTTAAATAGTAATATATTAGTATATTGCAGACAGAACGCAAATTTACCCAGCGAAATTCGCAAACAAAACAACACAGAGCAGGAGGAAAAGCAAATGGACATGACATTACGTTGGTTCGGCGAGGGTGTGGACAGTGTGTCCCTGGAGCAGATTCGTCAGATTCCCGGGGTGAAGGGTGTGATCACCACCCTGTACGACATCCCGGCCGGAGAGGCCTGGCCGATGGAGCGCATTCTTCAGATGAAGGAGCAGGTGGAGGCCAAGGGCCTGAAGGTGCTTGGAATCGAGAGCGTGAACATCCACGACGCCATCAAGGTGGGCATTCCGGAGCGCGAGCAGTACATAGCCAACTATATCACCACCCTGGAGCGCCTGGGACAGGCCGATATCCATGTGGTTTGCTACAACTTCATGCCTGTGTTCGACTGGACCCGTTCCGATCTGGCCAAGGTGCGCCCGGACGGCTCCACGGTTCTGGCCTACGACCAGAAGGAGATCGACAAGCTGGATCCCGAGCACATGTTTGAGTCCATGGGCGAGAAGTCCAACGGCTTCGAGCTGCCCGGATGGGAGCCGGAGCGCATGGCCCGCATTAAGGAGCTGTTCGAGCTGTATAAGGATGTGAACGCGGACGTGCTCTTCGACAACCTGGTGTATTTTCTGAAGGCCATCCAGCCGGTCTGCGAGCAATACGACATCAAAATGGCGATCCATCCCGACGATCCCGCCTGGCCCGTATTCGGCCTTGCCCGGATCATCACCGGCAAGGAACAGCTGTTAAAGCTGATGAAGGCCGTGGACGCGCCCTTCAACGGCGTTACCCTGTGCACCGGCTCCCTTGGGAGCAACCCGGACAACGACATCCCGGACATCATCCGCTCTTTAAAAGGCCGCATCCATTTCGCCCACGTGCGCAACCTCCAGTACAACGCCCCCGGCGATTTCCAGGAGGCAGCCCACCTCTCCGCGGACGGCAGCATGGATATGTACGCCATTATGAAGGCGCTCTACGACATCGGATTTGACGGCATCGTGCGCCCGGACCACGGAAGGGCCATCTGGGGCGAGGTGTCCATGCCCGGCTATGGCCTGTATGACCGCGCCCTGGGCGCCTGTTACTTAAACGGCCTCTGGGAAGCCATTGAAAAGCAGAACCGGAATTGAGGGAGGAGACAGAACCATGAAAATGAATTTGAACGCCCTTGAGAACCGCGAATTCTGGGAGAACGCGGGAGTGAAGCTCCCGGAGTTTTCCATAGAAACCATGCGCGCCAATACCCGGGAGAATCCGGTGTGGGTGCACTTCGGAGCCGGAAATATTTTCCGGGCCTTTATCGCCAGATTGCAGCAGCGGCTGCTGAACGAGGGGAAGGCGGACCGCGGCATCATCGCGGTGGACACCTTTGATTACGATATTCTGGACAAGATCTATGCGCCTTATGACAACCTGACCATGCTGGTTCTGATGAACGCGGACGGCCGCCTGGACAAGGAGATCGTTGCCAGCATCTCAGAGGGATTAAAGGGCGACAGCAGCGACGGGACGGATTACTCCCGCCTGAAGGAGATTTTCCGCAAGCCCAGCCTGCAGATGATCAGCTTTACCATCACGGAGAAGGGCTATGCCTTAAAGAACCTGGACGGGGCGTATTTCCCGGTTGTGGCCCAGGATATCCAGAACGGACCCGGACAGCCCAGACACGCCATGAGCGTGGTTGCGGCCCTGCTCTACGAGCGCTTCAAAGCCGGAGCCCTGCCTCTGGCGGTGGTGAGCATGGACAACTGTTCCCACAACGGTGAGAAATTGCAGTCCAGCGTGCTGGCCGTGGCAAAAGAGTGGCAGAAGGCCGGTCTTGTGGAAGCGGAGTTCGTGGCCTATCTGGAGGACGAGACCAAGGTCGCCTTCCCCTGGTCCATGATTGACAAGATCACCCCGCGTCCGGCCGGTCAGGTGCAGGCCGCGCTGGAGGAGTCCGGGCTTACAGATATGGCGCCCATCGTCACCAGCCGCAACACCTACATTGCCCCCTACGTCAACGCGGAGACGCCGGAGTACCTGGTGATCGAGGACAAGTTCCCCAACGGCCGCCCGGCCCTTGAGGCCGCCGGGGTCTACATGACGGACCGGGATACAGTGAACAACACGGAGCGGATGAAAGTGACGACCTGTCTGAATCCGCTGCACACCGCGCTGGCAGTCTACGGCTGCCTGCTGGGCTACACCTCCATTGCGGCGGAGATGCAGGACGCCCAGCTGAAAAAGCTGGTGGAAAAGATCGGATACGAGGAGGGGATGCCGGTGGTGGTGAACCCGGGGATCATCGATCCCATGGACTTCATCCATGAAGTCATCGACCTGCGCCTTCCCAATCCCTACATTCCCGACATGCCCCAGCGCATTGCCACGGATACCTCCCAGAAGGTTGCGATCCGTTTCGGCGAGACGATTAAATCCTATATGGAGCGGCCGGAGCTGGATCCGGCGTCCCTGACCTATATCCCGCTGGCGCTGGCCGGCTGGTGCCGTTATCTGCTGGCAGTTGACGACCAGGGCCGGGCCATGGAGTTAAGTTCCGACCCGATGTTAGAGCAGTTGACCGGGAAACTGGCGGGAGTCCGCCTGGGCGATCCGGCTTCCTGCCGGGGATGCTTAAAGGAGATCCTCTCAAACCCGGCGGTCTTTGGCGTAAATCTCTATGACGCCGGGCTGGGAGAAAAAGTGGAATCCATGTTCGCGGAACTGGCTGCCGGGCCGGGAGCCGTGCGCGCTACGCTGGTCAAATATTTGGGGTAGGGGGAAAGAACGGCTACTGCCAAAAGATAAGGAGATTCTGAGTATGACAATCGAGGCCAGACAGGCGGGGGAGACTGCGAAGGAGTACGCCTACCGCGTTATAAAGGAAAATATCATCACGCTGGAGCTGGAACCGGGGAGCACGCTGAACGATATGGAGATTTCCCAGATGATCGGTATCAGCCGCACTCCGGTCCGCGAGGCGATTATCAAGCTCAAGGAGGAGTCGGATATCATTGAGATTTTCCCACAGCGCGGGATGCGCATCGCGCTGATTGATACGGATATTGTTCAGGAAGTACGTTTTCTGCGATTGACCCTGGAGAAGGCGATGGTGGAGCTGGCCTGCGACATGGCTCAGGAAGCGGATTTCGTGTGGCTGGAGGAAAACCTCACGCTTCAGGAGTTTTATCTGAAAAACAACCTGATCCAGAAGCTTTTGGAGCTTGACAACGCCCTGCACCGCAAGCTGTTTACAATCTGCCGCAAGGATCTGATCTACCGCATGAGCCAGGGACTTTCCATCCACTACGACCGGGTCCGCAACATGGAGGCCACCGCGATTCACGGCCATAAGACCGTGGAGGACCACCGGAATCTGGTAAAAGCCATCCGCGGCAAGGACAAGGAGCTGGCCAAGCGGATAATGGAGGAGCATCTGGACCGGTGGCTGATGAACGAGCAGACCCTGCGGAACGAGTACCCGCAATACTTCAAATCCTGATCCGACAAACATGATAAAAAATTAACAATTAAAAGGCGAGAAATAGTGCGAATTATCCTAAAATGGGTTCGCACTATTTTTGATGCCCCGGTTTATATGCACAATCATAAATTCTAACTGGAAAAAATAATTGTGCATATTTTTGAAATACCTATTGACATATACTGTGAGATGTGGTAAATTAAAGTCACTTAGTAATATATTAGTATATTAAAACATCACAAGGGTGGAAAATGTGTTACTGAAAGGAGAAGAAAGAAAATGAAAAAAAGTAAATGGATCGCAATGTTGGTGGGAGGAGCCATGATTTGTTCGCTGGCAGCCTGCGGAGGACAGAGCAGTTCCGCGCCGGCTTCCACGGCAGCCCCTACTGAGAAAACGGCGGATACCACGGCAGCCGAGGCCGGAGATACCACGGAAGCGGCGGCGGACGCAGCTGCGGAGGACAAAGGCGAGGGCAAGGGTTACGTGATCGGCTTCAGCAACTCTTACAACGGCAATACATACCGTCAGGCCATGGAAGGCTATTTAAAGGAAGCGGCCGAGGAGCTTCAAAAGACCGGCGAGGTCAGCGAGGTGATTTTTGCCGAGTCCAACCAGAACAACAGCACCCAGGTGCAGCAGATTGAGAACTTCATCCTTCAGGGCGTGGACGCGATCATCATCGATCCCGGTTCCGCAACCGCATTAAATGGCGCAATCCAGGAGGCTTCCGACGCCGGAATCCCCTGTATCATCATCAACGACGGCCCGGTGAGCTCCGAGGCTGAACTGTGCTACCAGATCAACTTTGACACCATCGCTCAGATGGGTTACCTGACCGAGTATGTCTGCGAAGCCATCGGCGGCAAGGGCAACATCATCGAGCTGCGCGGAACCGCCGGAAGCGAGTTCGATAATATCGCACACGAGGGTGTTCTGAAGGTGCTGGAGAAATACCCGGACATCAAGGTTGTGGCTGAGATTTACACTGACTGGACCGGTTCCAAGGCTCAGTCCGAGCTGGCCAGCGTACTGCCCACACTGGACAAGGTGGACGGCGTTGTGACCCAGGGCGGTGACTCCTACGCAGCCGTGCAGGCGTTCCAGTCCGCAGGCCTGGATCTGCCGATCATCGGCGGAGACAACAGAGGTTATTTCCTGAAATGGTGGGCCAACGAGGCTCCGGAAGGCTATGACACTGTATCCGTTTCCTCCAACCCCTGGGACGGCGCTACCGGACTGTACGTGGCGGTGGACATCCTGGACGGCAAGGACGTTCCCAAGGAAATGATCCATCCCTTCGGTATTGTGACCAAGGACGAGGTGAAGGATTACGCGGATGTGGCCGACGAGGCCATCTGCTGCCCGACCTTTGACCGGGATTGGGTGAGAGAGAATCTTTATAAGTAAAATAGTCGCTGCTGGATTCATTTGAACGGACAGGGGCCGGCTGCTGCAGATAAGCGGCTGCCGGCCTTTTGCTGAATGTAATGGGCCACAGGCGCAAGCCTGTGGGCGATTGCTGAATGTAATGGGCCGCAGACGCAGCCTGCGGGCGATTGCTGAATGTAATGGGCCGCAGCCTGCGGGCCATCGCGGGCATGGACCGGGCGATCCGGGCCGCTGGGGCCGGATCCGGGCACAGATTTTAAAGAAAGGGCGAAAGGGAAGATGGAACATAACAACTATATCGAGATGATCGAGGCGATCCGGGACCACGCGAAGGTGGTGGATTTGTCCTACACCATGGAAATGAACATGCCGTTCTGGCCGACGCAGCCGAAGTACGAGGCCGTGGTTGTGGAGACCTACGAAGCGGGAGGCGAGTCCTACCACCAGAGCATCCGCATATCCGAGCATACCGGCACCCACATCGACGCGCCGAAGCATTTTATCCCGGGAGGCTGTCCGGTGGATGAGCTGTCCCCCAGGACGGTTATGGGCCGGGGTGTCACCATTCACGGAGAGAATATCGCGCCCTGCGGACTGTTACCACTGGAACAGATCAAAGCCTTCGAGACGGAGAACGGGGAGATCAAGGCGGGAGATATCGTGATGATCCGTTTCGGTTGGGAAGACAAATACGCCATTCTGCCCGAGGATAAAGGGTTTTTAAGGGACTGGCCCGGCCTTTCGGAGGAAGCCGCCCGGTATCTGGCAGAGAAGGGCGTGGCCGTCGTGGGCTGCGACACGCTGGCTCTGGATGCTTTCGGTGTGAAGCGCTACATTTCCCACGAGATTCTGCTGGGACAGGGGATTCCGATTATGGAAAATCTCCGCAACCTGGGGGAGCTGCCGCCCTTCTGCGCGGTGGTCGGCCTTCAGAATAAATTTAAGGGCGGTTCGGGCTCGCCGATCCGGCTGGTGGCGTTTGTACAGTAAAACTGCGGATGAGAGGATGTGAGGACGTGAAACATAAAGAAAACCAGACTCCCTACATGGAGTTACAGGGGATAGACCGCTTTTTCGGCATCACCAAGGCGCTCCAGAAGGTGGATCTGCAGATTTACTCCGGGGAAGTGATCGGCCTTGTGGGCCCCAACGGAGCCGGCAAATCCACCATGATGAAGATTCTCACCGGCGTGCTGCCGCCCACGGCGGGCACTATTTTGCTGGAGGGAAGCGCCAGAGAAAAATACACCACCCGGGACTCCAAGGAGGCGGGCATCGCCTGCGCCTACCAGGACCTGTCCCTGTGTACCAATCTGAGCGTCTACGAAAACTTTGCCATGCTGAACGTGGAGCACACCCTGGTGGGCAAGCCGGGCTGGCGGGCCAGGGCACAGGCTGAGGCCAAGGAGCTTTTGGAGCGCTATTTTCCGGGAAATAACATCGACGTTCAGAAGGCGGTGGAGAAGCTGTCCCTGGCAGAGCGGCAGATTGTGGAGATCTGCAAGACGCTGATGACGGATCATTTAAAGGTCCTGATCCTGGATGAACCCACCTCAGCCCTGTCCACGGACAAGGCGGGCCAGCTGCACCAGGTGGTAAAGGAGCTCAGCGACAAGGGCGTGGCCGTGATTTACATTTCCCACAAGCTGGATGAGATCAAGCTGGTTTCCGACCGCATCCTGCTGCTGCGCAACGGCCAGAACGCCGGGGCCTGCGATCCCGACGAGATTACCACCCAGGAGCTGATCGGCATGATGGGCGGCGAGATGACCCGGCGGGAGCGCGGGGAAGCGGCGGCCGGAGAGGGCGCGGAAGGGAAATGCCTGGTGGATGTGAAGAACCTGACGGGCGGACAGCTCCAGGACATTACCATGCACGTGGGACGCGGGGAGATCGTGGGCATCTCCGGTCTGGTGGGTTCCGGCCAGACCGAGCTGTTAAACGCCATTTTCTCCGCACGCAGGCACCAGGGAAGCCGGACTAAAAACGGCGTGCTCATCGACGGCACCGTTTCCTATGTCAGCGGCGACCGGGCCAAGGAGGGGGTATTCCAGCTCTGGGATATTTTCGACAACATCCTGATCGCCAACTTAGACCAGGTAAAATCCGGCGTTTTACTGGATCAGAAGAAATCCGAGGGCCTGGCCCAGCACTGGTACGATAAGTTAAAGTTCCGGGCAGAGGGCATTCACAGCCCCATCATGTCCCTGTCCGGCGGCAACCAGCAGAAGGCGCTGATCGCCAGGGGCATCGCCTCGGGCGCGGATGTGATTATCTTGAACGACCCCACCGCGGGCGTTGACATTGAGACCAAGCAGGAGATTTACAACCTGCTGGAGGAGGCCAAGAACGAGGGGCGCGGAATCATTCTGTACAGTACCGAGGATTCGGAGATTGAAATCTGCGACCGCGCCTACATCATGCACGAGGGCGCCATCACCGAGGAGCTGGTGGGTGAGAACATTACGGTTCCCAACATCGTCAAGGCATCCTTTGAGGACGTGGCGAAAAAGCAGGTTAAGGAGGAGGTAAAACGCGGAAAGCTGGCCGCCATCGGCAGCTCCCGGATTCTGCTCCCGGTGCTGACCATGGTGTTTATGATTCTGGCCAACGCCTACATGAACCCCAACATTCTGTCCTACTTCGGCGTGCGGACCCTGATCGGCTCCGCGGTCCCGCTGGTATTCGCGGCTCTGGGCCAGATGTTCATCGTGGTTTCCGGCGACATCGACATGGGCAACGGCTATTCCATCGGCCTGGTGAACGTGCTGGTGGCCGTGATCCTGACGGCTAACCCACTGATGGGTGTGATCAGCCTGCTGCTGTTCATCACAGCTTACGTGCTTATGGGCGCGCTGATCCACGTGCGCAACATTCCGGCTATCGTGGTGACCCTGGGCGCGCAGTTTATCTGGCTGGGCATCGCCCTGGTGCTCTGTCCCACTCCCGGCGGTTCCTGCCCGGACTGGCTGATCGGATTTTACAAGTATAAAATGCCTCTGGTGCCCATGCCCGTGCTGATCGCCGTGACGGCGGCCGCGGTTTCCTGGTATATCCTGTACCGCTCCAAATACGGTATGATCCTGCGGGGAATCGGCAACAATCCCACCGCTATCGAGCGCTCCGGCTGGTCCTACCTGACGGCCAAGATGACCAACTACGGCCTGTCCGCCGTGATGGTGATCCTGTCCGGCATGACCTTCACGGCCGTGTGTCTGGGCGCGGACGCAAACAGCGCGGCGTCCTACTGTATGTTGAGCATCGCCACGGTCATCCTGGGCGGCTGCGAGATGAGCGGAGGCGTGGTGGAGCCGGTGGGCGTGGTAGTGGGCGGAATCGCGATGTCCTTTATCACAGCCCTTCTCACCTCAATGAAGGTGGACTCCAACTTCCAGACCGCGGTTACAGGCATTATTTTGATTCTGGTACTGGCAATCAAGTTGATTACCCATAAGAAGGAGGCAGCAGGCAAATGAAGAAATTTGTAGAAAAGTATACCTTTATATGGCCGCTTCTGGGCTCTTTGATTCTGTGGGGGCTGATCGGCGCGGTTTCCGGCCGGTTTACAGCCAATCAGCTGTTTTCCTGCGCCAGACTGGCATCCTTCGCCCTTCTGCTGGCTTTGGGCCAGATGGTGGTGGTCACCAGCGGCGAGGGCGCCATCGACTTGTCCCAGGTCTACATCCTGACCCTCTGCGCCTATATGTCCTGCAACCTGATGAACGTCAATCCGGTGCTGGGCTTTGTGGTGGCCATCGCGGTGGGCGCGCTCTGCGGCTTTGTCAACGGCTGCATCAACATTTATCTCAAGGTGCCGGCTATGATCACCACGCTGGCCACCGGCTACATTATATTTACCATCATCCTGATCGGCGCGCCCCATATGACCACGCTTCCCTATGCGGGCCTGGTGTCGTTTATCAACATGAACTTCGGCGGTTTCTCCATGCTGACCGTAATCTGTATCGCGGTGGCTGCGGTTCTGGCCGTGCTGCTGTACAAGACCAAATACGGCAAACAGCTTCACGCGGTGGGCCAGAAACGCCTGGCGGCCCGGTATTCGGGCATCGCGGTGGGGCGCGTGGTGATCACGGCCTTCACCCTGGGTGGAGCGCTCTGCGGCCTGGCCGGAGTTCTGTGCGGTGCATTTATCGGCGGCGCGTTCCAGGATATGGGCTCCACCTACTTCCTGCCCTCCATTGCGGCGGCGTTTGTAGGCGGGACGGCGGCTGCCGGCGGCCGTTCCAACGTGCTGGGCGTCTGCCTTGGCGCGCTGATGATGTCCTTTATGACCACATTCTTAAATGCGGCCAGTTTATCACCGGGTATGCAGAGGCTGATCCAGGGCGCGTTCCTGGTATTGATCCTGGTGGCCTCAGTTTCAAATGCAGTGAAGAAGAAATAAGCATGTAAGAATGGTTGGAAAGGAATTGATGAAAATGAAAGCGATTCAAATTGAAAAACCCGAAGTATTAAAAATAATTGATATGGAAAAGCCCGTGCTCACGCAGCAGGACAATGTGATTGTGAAAATGAAGGCTGCGGGCATCTGCGGCTCCGACGTGGGCATTTACCACGGAACCAACGCAGCGGCCACCTATCCCCGGGTGATCGGCCATGAGATGGTGGGCATCATTGAGGAGGTTGGCCCGGGCGTCACCCGCGTAAAGCCCGGAGACCGGGTGATCGTGGACCAGGTGAAGAGCTGCGGTCACTGCTACGCCTGCCGCAAGGGCCGTGGAAATGTGTGCGGAAGCCTGGAAGTGAGAGGCGTGCACATTGACGGCGGTTACCGCGAGTACATGGCGGTGCCGGAAGATGCCTGCTACCTGCTGCCGGAGGGACTCTCCGACGTGGAGGCGGTTATGATCGAACCCACCACCATCGCCATCCAGAGCTGTTCCAGAGCCCAGCTCTGCGCGGAGGACACGCTGCTGATCTACGGCTGCGGCGCCCTTGGAAGCACGATTTTAAAGATCGCCAGGCTCAGCGGAGCTACCATCATCGTCACGGACGTGGTGGACGAGAAGCTGGAGGAGGCGAAGAAGAACGGAGCCCACTACACCATCAACTCCATGAAGGAGGATTTGGAACAGCGGGTGCGGGAGTTGACCGACGGCTACGGTGTGACCGTTTCCATCGACGCCGCCTGCTTAAAGACCTCCCTGCTGACCCTGCTCAAGGTGACGGGAAATGCGGGCCGGGTGATCACCATGGGATTTTCGGTGGCTCCCACGGAGGTGAACCAGTTCCTGATCACCTCCAAGGAGCTGGATGTGCGCGGCTCCAGGCTTCAGAACAAGAAGTTCGGCGAGGCCATCGAGCTGATCAAGGCCGGGAAGCTGGACTTAAAGGGAACCATCTCCCACACCTACCCCTTCCTGGAAGCGCAGAAAGCCTTTGACTTTGTGGACACCAAGGACCCCTCCATCCGCAAGGTGGTGCTCACGTTCGACTGATGAGAGTCGAAGAATCGAACATAAAAAATGCCCCGGCAGAGATTTGGGCCTGCCGGGGCATTTTTAACATCCATTTTAACAAAATCAGATTTTTTGCAGATCCTGAAGCGCTTTATCCGCGATCATCACCTCGTAGTGTTCCCGGAAGTAGGCTTCGCTGGCGTACTCGTTGGACAGCTTCATGGCGTACTCCGCCAGGATGTTGCAGCTTCTGGAAAATTCCAGGTCGCCGCCGCCCTTGCGCTTCATCACCAGGTAATACTGGCGGGTGCCGGGCTTTTTAAAGAGGGTGTTGACTCCGGAGTAGAGTCCGCCCACAGCCCGGGCCGCTTCGCAGATCCGGTCCAGATTCTCGAAACGGAAAATCCTGGTGGCGTCGGCGTCACGGCTGTCCGCGGCAGAGCCGCCGCCGGTTTCTCCGGCCTGCAGGCCCTTTCCGGGAGCCGGAATCGCAGTTGATTCTGTATAATCCACATCCCCGGCGCCTTCCAGCAGCTGGCCTGCCAGCTGGGAGAGCAGGGATTCCGTATCCTCATCGGAGGGCGGCGAGAACTTGGCGAAGCGGGTATCCAGTTCCTCGGGGTCCTCAATCTTGGTGATCACCAGCATGATGCTTTCGCCGGACAAGGGAATCGCTTCCACCATGAGCGGGATGTCGTCGGCTTCAAATCCGACTTCGTTGGAGGCTTTCTGGATCATCTCCCGGAACAGCTTCCGGGCCTTCTCCGTTCCGTAGGCCAGTTCCACCAGATTCAGGTTCCGCACGCTTAAATCGAAGCTTGTGAGGGTACAGCGGATCTGATTCTCATTTATTCGTTCTATCTTCAATAGGATCACTTCCTGTTCTGTATCAATCTCGGGTGCCGTCGGCACAGTCATTAGTTAGACTCCCACACTCTAAATATACTACAGAACGGGGGGAAATATCAATTAAAATATTTCAAATTAATGAAATTTTAAGGGAAACGGATCCGGTGGAAGATTTGCCCGCAGTCAGACTGAAGCTAACAGGAGCTAAAATAAATCAGGTGAAAAATTGAGGCGGTCGGAGATGATGTTTTTAAGGGATTAAATTTTTCAACAAGGTTACAATAAAATATTGACATTATGTAGATTAAATGATAATATAACCAAACAAGAGATGGTATTGAGACAAAGGAGGGGTGACGGCGGACACCGTTCTGTTTGGCAAATACCGTTTGGATCGTGTAATTGGGAAGGGCCGGACAGGAACTGTATGGTTGGCAGTCCATTTGGGCCTGGAGGAATACCGGGCGATCAAACAGGTTTCCAAGGCAGCTGTGGGATATGAAGCGTTCCACCGGGAAGCCCTGATCCTGAAAAGCCTGCGGCATCCTGCCATTCCGATTGTCTACGATCTGGAAGAAGACCAAAATTTCTTATACCTAATTCAAGAGTATATCAAAGGAGAATCTTTGTATGCCCTGGTTCAGAGCCGGGGTGTCATGAATGAGGCGGAAGCAGTCCGTTATGGAGTGCAGATATGCGCCTTAGTTGAGTTCCTGCATTTCGCAGGAGAAAAACCCATTTTATTCCTGGATTTACAACCTAAAAATCTGATAATATGCGGCGGTGTCGTGAAAATCATTGATTTCGGACAAGCGGCCTTTACCGGGCAGTGTGCGGATGAGTCTGAGCGCTACGGGACGGTGGGCTGCGCTGCGCCTGAACAGTATACTTCTGACCAAATTCTGGATACCAGGACGGATGTCTATGCCATTGGTGCTGTCCTCTCCTATATGGTGAGTGGAAAACCCGGGATGGCGCAGGGAGAAGAGAGCGGTATTTCGGACGGCCTGAGAGCGATTATCGGGAAATGCATGGAGGTGGACCGGGAAAAGCGATTCCGCTCGGCCGGAGAGCTGGAGCGGCGTCTTGAGGCGCTTCCCTTAGCCGGGAACGATCATAGGAACCGCACGAACAAAGCAATACCATCTCTTGTAGTCGCCGTCGTGGGGAGCCGGGAAGGAACCGGTGTTACCCATATGGCGCTCGCCCTGTGCGGTTATTTAAAGCGGGCCGGATTCGAGGCCGTCTATGAGGAACGCAATGCCACCGGCCATATCCGGCGTTTGGCGGAGCATTACGGCAGCAGAGCGGACGACCGGGGAATCTATTGCATCCGAGGCCTCAGGCTGAAGCCCTGGTATGGAACCGCTGTGGAGCTGGAGGAGCCGGAAGCCAGGATTCGGGTGCAGGACTATGGGACCGACTGGAAGGCATTGTGCGCGGGAGACGTGACAGAGCGGCTGGCGGTGCTTATGGTGGCCGGTGTCAGCCTGTGGGAACAGGAGGATTGCCTGCGTATGCTCAAAGCGCTGAGATCCCTCTGGGGAACAAAGGGTTCTACTGCGGCTGTCTTTATCGTGCGCAACCCAGGAGCCGGGCGCTTCTTACGGCGCGGACCGGCCGGTCTGCCGCCGGGGACAAAGCGGTTTGCAGAGCCGTTTTTTGGCGACCCGTTTTGCCCCGGGGCACAGGGCGGGGAATTTTTAAAGGAATTGTGGGACGCCCTGGCCGGCGGGCGGACCGGAAAAAGGAGCTGGCTTAAACGATGCCCCATTGGCGGAAAGGCGTTTTTCGCCGCAAAGGACAAAATTCGGGACAGTGCAGAGTCATCGGCGTCATCGGAGCCGGGAGAAGGACAGGGGTGACACACCTGTGTGTGCTGATGGCGAATTATCTGACCGGAGCCGGACAGAGAAGAACGGCGGTCATTGAGTGGAACGATCACGGGGATTTTCGGCGGATGGAGAAGGTCTGCGCGAGGCGGGAAAACGTGACCGGAGAGAAGGAAGAAAACGTGTTTAAAGCCCTCGGCGTCACATATTTTTGCCGGGGGAATGCCGACACCCTGGCGGGGTGTATGAACGGGCCGTATGACGACATTATCATCGACTTTGGCGAGGCGGCGCCCGCATCGCGGGCGGAGTGGCTCAGGTGTCAGGTGAGAATGATGGTGGTGGCGTTCAGCGAATGGCAGTTGGAGGATGCTTCCGGGATGATGGAACAGAACGGACGGCCGTGCAGAAGCTGGATATACCTGGCTGCATTTGGCAGCGAATGGACCAGAAGAGAAGTGGAAAGGCAGCTGGGCGTCCCGGTGTTCCGGATTCCGTTTTCAGCGGATGCGTTTCGGATTGACAGAAGCCTGATGCGGTGGTTCGAGGGGCTTTTGTAGCCGCGTCCCGGCAGGCGGCTGCAAAAGGATAACGATAAGCGCCGGATTGGACGCGCGGTATCGAAGGAGATAATATGTCACGGTATACCTCCGTCTGGGCTGCGCGCCGGTTGCGGCGTGGTTAGGAGGAAGGCTGACAGATGATAAGGAACGTGGAGTATGCGGACAGGAAGAAATTGCAAAAGACATACCTGGATGGGCTGAGGCGTTACAAGTGCAGGGGGATTCCGATTATCATCGATGGGGAAGAATGTCCGGAGAAGGACTGGGAGCGGATTTTTGAGATGAGCGAGGACGGCGGCTTCTACATGGGCGACTACGTGGGAGCCGAGCAGGGCTGCCTGCGGGAGATCCGCTTCGACAAGGTCTATCTCTGCGATCCGCCGGAGTCTGCAAAGGGCAGAACGGGCGGGAAGCGGAGACGGCAGGGATAAAGAGGGCGCTGCGGGAAGAAGCGGAGAGGGAAGGTGAAGGGATTAGCGGGGATTACGGCTGCGGGGCGTAAGCGGGCGCGGGTATCCGGGCCAAGCCATAATGGGCGAAACTAAATGCGGTGAGTCATAGTGGGCGCGGACAAGCGCGCCGAGCCGATAGCGGGCGCAGGTAAGCGCGCCAAGACATAGTGAACGCGGGCAATCCTTTCGGGCCTAAACGGACGCGCGGACAGCGGAGAATGGCAGTCGTTACAGGCGGGGCCGTCTCAGCCTGAGCTGGCCGCGGCGTCCGGCCATAGCCGGGGAGGTGATCGCCTCTCAGCACCGGGCCGCGGCCTGCTGGAGAGCGGAGTGATCATTCCTCCGCCCCGGCCCCCGGCCGGTCAATGATCCGCCTAAATCCACCCCTCCCACTGTATCCGCCGAATTGTAAGCAAATCGTTTGTACTATTTGCTGAATGTTATGATATAATATTCACAGTGAGCGAAATGAGGCATGCGGACTGCGTTCGGCTGCCTCATTTCCCAACGAAAAGACTACCATTTACGATTCGGAGGACCCGCTGCATGAAGGAAAATAAGAGAGGCTGCGGCTGCGCCGTGACGGCTGTGATTGTAGGCTTGATTCTGCTGGTGGCCGGCGCGCTGGCGGGCTGGTATCTGCTGGGAAAGTACAAGCCCAGCACTGAGCTGGCGGATAAGGGCAAGCTGTTTGGGATCAAGAGCGGGCAGGTGGCTCTGGTGCTGGACAATGAGCTCCAGGACACAAAGGCAATCTACGAGGACAACCAGGTTTATCTGCCGGTGGACTGGGTGAATGAGTATCTGAACCAGCGTTTCTACTGGGATGAGAATGAAAAGCTTCTGGTGTATGCGCTGCCGGATTCCATTGTCTATGCGGATGCCGGGACAATGGGCAGTTCGGGGCCGCTTCTGAAGGTGAAGGAGGACGGGGCGTACCTGTCTCTGGGTCTGGTGACCAACTATACGGATATCAGGACTGAGGCGTTTGATACCAGCCAGATCAAGCGCGTATTTATCGACACTCTCTGGAACCCGGTGCCCAAGGCCCAGGCTAAACGGGACGGTAAGCTACGCGCCAGGGGCGGCGTCAAGAGCCCCATTATCACGGATGTGGCAAAGGGGGACCGGCTTACGGTTCTGGACGCCATGGAAAAGTGGTCCAAGGTCCGGACAGAGGACGGCTATATGGGCTATATTGAGAACCGCAGGCTGGAGGAGCAGGAGCCGGAACCGCAGCTCAGTACCTTCGAGGCGCCGGTGTACAGCAATATTTCCCTTGACGAGCCGGTGATTCTGGCGTTCCACCAGGTGTTCAGCCAGGAGGCAAACAACAAGTTTGAGGAGCTGATCGAAAAGACCAAGGGGGTCAACGTGGTGGTGCCGTCCTGGTTTGTGATGACGGACAATCAGGGGAATTACTCGTCCATCGCCAGCCGGGATTACGTGGAGAAGGCTCACGCCCGGGGTATACAGGTCTGGGCCATGTTGAATAACGTCAGCACCAAGGAGAGCGCCGCGATCAATACCAGGGAGTTAATGGGCTCCACCTCCAACCGGAAGAAGCTGATCGCCAGCCTGATGGAGGATGCGGACAACTACGGTTTCGACGGCATCAACCTGGATTTCGAGGGACTGAAGGCAGAGGCCGGGCCCCATTACGTCCAGTTTATCCGCGAGCTGTCGGTGGCCTGCCGGCAAAAGGGGCTGGTTCTGTCCGTGGACAACTATGTGCCCTCGGCTTACACCAATTTCTATAACCGCAGAGAGCAGGGCACGGTGGCGGACTACGTGATCATCATGGGCTATGACGAGCACTATGCCGGCGGCGATGCGGGCTCTGTGGCCTCCATCACCTATGTGGAGAACGGGATCAAGGACACCTTAACCCAGGTACCCAAGGAAAAAGTGATCAACGGAGTACCGTTTTACACCAGAGTATGGACCGTTCAGGGCGGCAAGACCACATCCAAGGCCTACGGTATTTCCGACGCCAAAAAGTGGGTGGAGGACAATCAGGCGCAGCTGATCTGGGATGATGCCCTGGGCCAGTATTACGCAGAAGTGATCAACGCCGACGGCGAACAGTACATCTGGATGGAAGAGGAGGAATCTCTGGGCCTGAAGATCGACCTGATCCGGGAATACGATCTGGCCGGGGTGGCCTGCTGGAAACTGGGATTTGAGCCGGCGGATATCTGGGACGTGGTGAACCGCGTGAAAGAATAGGCGCGATCCGGCCGTAAAAAATGGAACTGGGGGTAGGACATGAAGCGCAGAATCAAGATAAAAGGATGGATTGCGGCTGTAGCCGCGGCCGCCGTACTGGCCGCGGGCTGCGGCGTGCGCACGGATACGCCGGTGGAGAGCGGGGCAACCGCGCCGGAGGAGATCACCACGGCTCAGACGAGTGGGGCGGAGAAGCCGACTCACCCAGAGCCGTCTACCATTGAGCCGTTTCCCACCGAGCCACCGGAGACGGAGACTGTGGCGGAAAAGCCCGCCCACGCCACCCGGGTGGTGCTGATGACCGACATGCATTACCTGGCCGGTTCGCTGCGGGACGAGGGCGAAGCCTTCACCACCATGGTAAACCACGGGGACGGCAAGCTGGTGAACTATGTGGAGGAGATTGTGGACGCAGCCCTGGAGGAGGCCATCAGCCAGAACGCGGACGTGCTGATCCTCAGCGGCGACCTATCCCTGAACGGGGAGGAGGAAAGCCACAAGGAGCTGGCAAAGAAGCTCGACAAGGTGGAGATGGCCGGGATTCCGGTGCTGGTGATACCGGGCAACCACGATATCAACAATCCCAAGGCCGCCGGATATCAGGGAAAGGACATCTATCCGGCGAACAACACAGACCCGGAGGAATTTGCGGAGATTTACGGCGAGTTCGGCTACGATGAGGCCAACAGCCGCGACAGCAATTCCCTCAGCTATACTTATTATCTGGACCAGAACACCTGCCTGCTGATGTTGGATACCTGCCAGTATGAGCCGAGAAATCTGGTGGGCGGCATGATTAAGACGGAGACCTACGAATGGATCGAGCAGCAGCTGGACGAGGCGGAGGAGGCGGGGATGCGCGTTCTGCCGGTAGCCCACCACAATCTGCTGGACGAGAGTAAGGTCTATGTGGACGACTGTACCATTGAGCACAGCGACCGCCTGATCGATCTGCTGGAGGAGCGCAATATTCCGCTGTTTCTGAGCGGACACCTGCACGTCCAGCATTTTATGCAGCACGACGATATCGGCATCTATGAGGTGGTGACCAGCTCGCTGGCTACGCCGCCCTGCCAGTACGGGGTGCTGGATTACATGAGCGACGAGTCGTTTTCCTACCGCACCCGGCAGGTGGATATGGAGCGGTGGGCCAAGCGCCACCATGTGACGGACGAGAATCTGTTGTCCTTTGATACATACAGTCCGCCGACGCTGAACAAGATCTTCTACAACCAGGCATATGACGCCATGAAGGACTCCAAGGAGGAGGAGAAGGCGGGCGACCTGTTCGTGAAGCTGACGCCTTCGGAAAAACAGCAGATGTCCCAGGTCTATGCGGACATCAACGCCGCCTGCTACGCGGGAAAGGCGGTCGACGTGGTGGAGGAAGCGAAGGAGCGCCCGGCCTACAAGATGTGGCAGGAATACTGCTATCCGGCCGTCCTGTTTGAATATCTGGAGTACATTGTGGAGGACGCGGTGAAGGATTACAACGTCCTGGAGGTGGACTGACAAATGAACCATAACCGGAAACCGGAGCCAAAACGCCGTGATGGGCGGGCTGCGATTTCCGGTTCTTTTTTTGCCGTACGGGTGAATATACTGAACCAAGTAGTTGTGACTGGAGCGTCATTGGATGAAGCATTCTGCGTGGCAGACCTTGATGGGCATTCTGCTGCTTTTGATTGTATGTGTGGTGTCCTGGGAAGCCGGTACGCTGGCGGCGGTGGAGAACCGGCAGGCGGATATGCGGGAAGAGAAACCGCTTGTGGTGATCGATGCCGGACACGGGGGCTTTGACCCGGGCAAGGTGGGCATCGACGGACAGCTGGAGAAGGACATTAACCTGAGCATTGCCGAGAAGCTGAAAGCGTATCTGGAAGCCTCCGATGTCAATGTGGTTATGACCCGTGACACGGATACCGGGCTCTACCAGTCCGGAGACAGCCACAAAAAGGTATCGGATATGCGCAGGCGCTGTGATATCATCAACGAGGCCCGGCCGGATCTGGTGGTAAGCATCCATCAAAACAGCTATCATCAGGAAGAAATAAACGGCGGCCAGGTGTTTTACTACAAGACATCCCAGAACGGAAAGCGGCTGGCGGAAATCCTTCAGAAGCGTTTCGATTACGTGCTGGGCGAGGCCAACCGGCGGGTGGCCAAGTCAAATGACAATTATTACCTGCTGCTGCACGTGAAGGAGCCGATTGTGATTGTGGAATGCGGTTTCTTAAGCAACCGCAAGGAGGCCAAGGCCCTGGAGAGCGAGGATTATCAGGATCAGATGGCGTGGACGATTCACATGGGGGTAATGGAGTATTTGAATACGGATGAGAAGAAAGCAAAATAGGAAAATGAACACCCGGGCGCTCTGACGGCTGCAGAGAGTCCGGGTGTATTTTAACAGTAGGCTTCCTTGGTCAGTTCGATAAACGCCCTGGCGGGGCCCGACAGGGTCACATCCCCCGGGTAGACCACCACAAAGGTCCAGTAGGCCTCAAAGTCATCGTCCATATAGCAAAAAACAGGTTCATGGGTGCAGCGGAACAGCTGGATATAACTCTCCGGGAGGAAGGTCACGCCCAGGCCAACCCCGGCGAACCGCAGGGCGGTCTGCACGCTGCTGGTGGTCAGGATAATGTCCGGGGTGATACCGGCCTTTTCCAGAATCCGGTCGGAAATCTGACGGACCCGCTGGTAGGGGAAGGAGAGCACGAATTTCTGTCCTGCGGCCGCGCGGGGGTCGATATAGGGATAGGTTTCACCCTCCCGGGGGGAGAGCTTCCGGTTCAGGGGGTGGTCTTTGGAAAATGCCATCACGTACCGCTCCCGGGCGATTTCCACGTAGTTTGCCTCTATATGTTTGAGGGGCAGGTGCATCAGGGCCACGTCCAGTTCATTTCCGCTGATCATATGTTCCAGCACCTGGGAATTTCCCTCGGAGATGGAGACTTCGATGTTGGGATAGGTGCGGTTGAACAGGGGGATCACCTGGGGCAGCACGTAGGAGCCGATGTGAGCGGAGGTGCCCACCTTCAGGCGGCCCATGTGCAGGGAGCTGATGTCGCAAAGCTCCTGTTCAAAGTCCCGGTAATCCTTAAGCACCTTCTGGGACATCTGGATGTAGCGCTCCCCGGCAAAGGTGGGGATGAGACCGGAGGCTCCGCGGATGAAGAGCGGGGTTCCCAGCTGGCTTTCCAGGCGGGTGAGAAAGAGGCTTAAGGCCGGCTGGGTGACGTAGAGCTTTTCCGCCGCCTTTGAGATACTTTTTTCCTTTGCAATGGCAAGAATATATTCCAGCTCCCGGGTGTTCATGGCCCGCTCCTTTCCCGGCCCGCGCCGGATGGATGGACAGCCGCAGCTGTCGGATAATATGTCAGATAACAATGTAGCCCATGACACAGCCGAAGGCGATCATCAGCAGTCCCACAATCCAAAGGGGGAAGAAGCTGAAGCGCATGTGCTCCTTTAAGGACAGACCGGAGACGGCCAGCCCCAGGTAGGTGGAGGCGATGACCGGCGCAAGGGTGAAACAGCTGTCCGCGCCGATTCCAAAGGCGATGGCCACGCTCTGAGCCGGGATGCCGTATTGGGAGCACACCTCGATGAGAACAGGCAGAATGCCGTAGTACAGCGGGTCGGGGGAAACGGCCAGTCCGATAAAGCCGCCGAAAAATGCGAACACCAGGTGCAGATGGGCGCATAAAAAGTCGGGCAGAATGTGGATGATCAGCTCGGCCATGGCCACGATCATTCCGGTGTTATTAAGCACACCCACCATCACGCCTGCGCTGAGCACGGTGGCAACCAGGGAGATGACCTTGGGGGCATGGGCGGCCAAGCGGGCCTCCTGGTCCTTTGGATTGGGGTAATTCACGGCCAGCGCCAGCACGCAGCCCATCATGAAAATGGAGTAGTTGGGCAGGGATGTCTTAAACAGCAGCACGAACACGACAACGGTCAGGATTACATTATACCAGAGCAGCTTGGGGCGCTGCAAGGCCAAAACTTCCGGGTCAGCCGCTGTCTCTGCTGTTTCTCCGGCCGCCAGAACCGCCGCTTTACCGGCGCCCCGCCGCACTTCGATGCGGCTCATTACCACGGCCAGGCCTACGCAGCAGAACCATCCGAAAATCTGCATGGGCAGATAGGCGCGCCACAGCAGGCCGGAATCCATGGCCAGGGTGACCGACTGGCGGTTCAGCACGCCGCCCCATGGCACCAGGTTCATTACCGTGATAACGGAACAGCAGACCGCCATGATGGCGGTGATGCGGATGTTCAGCTTTTTGCACAGCGGCAGCAGGGCGGGAATTGCGATCAGGTAGGTGGTGGGGCTGTTGCCGTCCAAGTGGCCCAGGGTGGCGATGAGGACCACCACCAGAAAAATTCCCAGTACATGCCCGTCGGCGATTCGGATCAGTTTCTGGACCAGCTTGTCAAACATGCCCACGTCGGTCATGATGCCGAAGTAGGTCACAACAAACACGAACAGGGCCGCCATACTCCAGGTAGTGCTGACGCCGTCCTTGATAAAGCCGGCGATATCCGTCAGTCCGTAGCCGTTGATCACGGCCCCCAGAATGGGCAGTACCACGAACAGGGTCATGGGGATGGCCTTCCCCTTTAAAAGAAAGAACATTAACAGGCCGATCATCACAAATCCGGTAATTGCTAGTAACATAAGTCCCCCTCCTTCATCATTCAGTTGTTCATCAGTTCGTTTGCCTTGCGCACAAACCGCTTAAGGCACTGGTTGAATTTCTCCGCTTCGTATAAAAACATCAGGTGTCCGCTCTCGTAAAAGCAGTTGACCTCGCTGTAACCGCTGACCTCCCCCGCGAATTTTTCCACCATGTCCAGGCCGTAGGCCTCGGAGCTGGCCCCGAATATGGATACAGGCACGGTGATTTCCTTCAGGTGCGTTACGTTGTCGGTGTGGCTGAAATCGTAGTGCAGCTCCAGGGCGCTCCAGGGCATGGTCTTCCTGCACTCCTCGGTGATCCAGCGGCGGTCTTCCTCGCTCATGCCACCACGGTTGGAGATGCGGGCGATGAATTTGTCGTAGAATTCCTGGGGGTTATAGTAGAGCGGCATGTAGGTGTCAAACCAATTCTGGATGTTATAGTTTTGGCCACGGTGGTGGTTCCAGGATTCCCCGGAGAAGGGGAACAGGGAGCCGTCCATCATGACCAGGCCGTTTAGGCGGTGCTGCCGGTGCTGGGAGGCGTAGGTCACGACCACGGAGGCGGCTAAGGACCAACCAAGGAGTACAACATGCTGCAGATCCAGGTGGTCGATCAGCTCCCGGATGTCCTGGGCGTGCCGTTTCAGGGTATTTCCCCCACAGGTTTTGGAGGAATAACCCTGCCCCCGGGGATCCATGGTGACTACCCGGAATTCATCGGACAGCGCCAGGGCATTTTTCTCAAAAAATTTGGTGGTGCAGAGGAAACCGGGCACCATCAGGATGGGAAGGCCCTGGCCGACGTCCTCAAAATAGATGTGAGCGCCGTCGGAGGCGGTGAAAAAGTTGCGTTCTGTGATTGTCATGTTTGTGATCCTTTCCTCGGCCGAATTACTGTACTTTTATTATATAAAAATTGGGTTATAAATCAAATTTATAGATTTTATGAGAAATATAACAAAAAAGTAATAGAGGAGGAAGGAATGTGGGCGAAGATATGCGATTACAGATAAAAAGGAAGCCAATCGATATACAAAAATAGCGGAAGCCTGGTAAAATCAAGGCTTCCGCTACAAATAAAAAAAGCGCGAGACGGGATTCGAACCCGCGGCCCCCACCTTGGCAAGGTGGTGCTCCACCCCTGAGCCACTCGCGCATGAACAGTTGAACTCAACTGACGAAGGCTATTATAATAAAAAACGGAGCGGATGTCAAGCCATATTGTTGAAAATTTTTCAAAAAATTACCGAAATTCTGCCGGGAGGGGGATTGGCGGGAAAACGGTGGGGCAAAGCTCCTGAGCTAGGATGGATTTTTCCTGTTCATACGCCGCGCTTTTTAGTATAATGGGGCTGAAGCGAAATTCCATCCAAACAGGCATCGGAGAGGGAAAGGCGGTTACGGGGATGAAGGAGGGGGTTAAAAAGATTTTGCTGTGGAGTTTTACGCCGGATGATTGGCAGGTTTGCTGCAAGGTGCTGGACGATTTTTTTGCCGGGGAGGCGGTGGAGATCGAGAAGATGTCCTTTGTGACCCAGACCAGGGCGAATTACGACGATATCGATCTGGCGTTGGTGACGGCCAGCGAGTGGTATCATTTTGTGAAACAGCTGGTACCGGAGGGGGTTCCGGTGATCTGGATCAAGCATACCATTGACCAGGAGAATTTTGACAAGCTGTCCGCAGCGGCGCAGACGCAGAAGATCAGCGTGGTGGCGGATACGCCCTTTTATGCGGAGCAGAGGCTCAGGATGCTGGTGGGACTGGGCCTGCGGGAGAATGCCCTGGAAATCTGGTATCCCGGTTTACCGGAAGATAAGCTGGGCCCTATTGTCCTGATCTTTGAGGAGGCGGGACTCACCTGGGAGCCGGACAGGGAGTACATCCATTTTTACGGGAGAGGTATGATCAGCACGGAAACCCTGATTCAGATGGCGGCGGCTTTGAATATGCTTCATTTATTGGAAACGGATTTTTACCGGAAATACAACCGTTCCGTCAAGTACGCCTCCCGTCAGATCAGCGACCTGATCGACATCGGGGATTACTACGCGGCGGCTCAGAAAAAGGTGGTCAACGGCCTGCTCTATTTTGTGCCCGACGGTCTGATCAGCCATTGCAATTTTAATGCGGCTGTGCTTTTGGGGATTTCTTCCAGCCAGATTATCGGAAAGACGCTGCCGGAGGTATTTCCCTTTTTGGGAGAGTGGATGGACCGGTTGGAGGAGTTCGGCGAGCGCGTGGTAAAGTTCGGCGGCCGGGAGCTGGTGTTCGACCTCTGGACCACCAGTACCCACGGTATCTACGCGGGTTATATTTTGATCTCGGATTACAAGGCGGAAAAGGAGAAGGAGCTGCGCCTGAGAACACAGATGCTCAAAAAACGCCAGCACGCCAAATATACGGTTTACAATATCAAAGGCGAGAGCGAGGCGATCGAGCGCTGCCGGAAGACGGCCATGAAGTTTGCGCGCTCCAGAGCCAGCGTGCTCATAACCGGGGCCTCCGGAACCGGCAAGGAGCTGTTCGCCAGCGCCATCCACAACGCTTCCGCGCGCAGGGACGGACCGTTTGTGCCCATCAACTGCGGGGCTCTGGTGGAGTCGCTGCTGGAAAGCGAGCTGTTCGGATACGAGAGCGGGGCCTTTACAGGGGCGAAGAAGGAGGGCAAGCAGGGGCTGTTCGAGGTGGCCCACGGGGGCACTCTGTTTCTGGATGAGATCGGCGAGATGCCCCTGGGGCTTCAGGTAAAGCTGCTGCGGGCTCTCCAGGAGCGGGAGGTGGTCCGGGTGGGCGGCCACAATGTGATACCGGTGGACGTGCGGATCATCGCCGCTACCAACCGGGACTTGAGAACGCTTGTGAAGGAGGGAAAATTTCGCACGGACCTGTATTACCGGCTCAATGTCCTGCCTCTGGAACTGCCGGGGTTAGATGAGCGCAGGGAGGACATTTTGCCGTTGTTTTACGACATCCGCAACGACGAGGGCTACTCCTTCGAACTGGATCGGGAAGCCAGGGCCTGCATTATGAGCCACAATTATGAGGGAAATGTGCGGGAGCTGCACAACTGCGTGGAGTATCTGGGGAGCTTGGAGCAGGATCTGGTGCGTTATGAGGACCTTCCCTCCTACATGAAGGAGGGGACGCACAGCTGCACCCGGGGGCGGGAACCGGCGTTGGGTACGGAGGGCCTTTCACGGGAGGCGGACCTGGTGTTGGGGGCGGTGCGCGCCCTTAAGGAACAGGGAAAGGCGGCCGGACGCCGCAGCATCTGCCTTTACCTGAGGGATCGGGGGGAGAATTTGTCGGAGATGCGCATCCGAACGATTTTGGAGGAACTGAGCGGCAGCGGGGAGATTGGAGTGGGGAAGGGAAGAATGGGCGTTTGGATTAATCCCAATCGCAGGAATGATCCCATTAATCCCAAATAGTGGGATTAAAATGGGATAAAGTTGACGTGATGTTGACGTGAAAATGGGGATAGAGAGCGGTTTAAAAGCTGGCACGTTTTTTGCTTTATATGATTGTATGAAAGCAAAACGGCCGGCTTTTTGTTGGATGCAAGGTGGTGTCCGCGCTGCCGGGGGTCATTCGCCGGTGGAATGAGCCATGGGTAGGCGTGGGGCAGATTGCGTCAGAAGCGAAAACAGACATGAAAACTTTATTCCATTTCCGTGGATCCTGGAGAGTGGCCGGGCGACGAGCTCATCGCCTGACCTGCCCTCCACATCCGCAGGAAGCATAAGGAGGAACAACATGAGTGCGGAAAGGCAAGAGAGCAAACTGATACGAAATCTGAGCTTTTGGGATTTGATGGCGATTTCGGTGGGCCAGATCATCGGCGCGGGAATCATGTCGTCCACTGGCGTGGCCATCGGCATGACGGGCACCGGCGTGGTGCTGGCGTTCCTGTTGTCCCCGGTGCTGACCATTATCAGCATTTTCCCGATTGCGATCCTGGGCGCAACAGTGCCCACCACAGGCGGCCCCTACCGCTATTGCAGCCGTCTGCTGGGAAAGACGCCCGGCATGATTTACCTGCTTTTACATATCACGATGAACGTGGGTCTGGCCCAGTATGCCCTGAGCTTTGCCTCGTATCTGGTCAGCATCACCACGGGACTGAACCAGCACATTGTGGGAATTGTAATTCTCACCTTCTTCTTTGTCACCAATCTGGTGGGAACTAAGTCTGCAGCCGCTTTGAACAAAATCATGAGCGTGGCCCTGATCGGCGGCCTGCTGCTGTTCATCGGTTTCGGCCTGCCAAAGGCGGATATCGCCTATGTGATTGAACCGTCCCACTTGTTCGCGCACGGGACATTTGCCTTTATCAGCACGCTGGCGCTGCTGAGCTCGGCCACGGCCGGCGCTCAGGTGGTGGCGGAGCTGGGAGGCGAGACCAAGGACGCGGGACGGACCATCCCCAAGGCCATGGTGGCCTCCACCTTCGGAGTGGGCGTTTTCTACGTGCTGATCGCCCTGGTGGCGGCCGGCGTGCTGCCTATGGACCAGGTCGCCAACCAGCCTCTGACCCTGGTGGCCCGGGAGACCATGCCGGGCATCGCCTTCTATCTCTTTGTGATCGGCGCGGCTCTGGGCGCGACTGCCACCACTTTGAACGCCACCCTGTCCTGGGTGACCAAGCCGCTTCTTGTGGCCTGCGACGACGGCATGCTGCCAAAGTCTCTGGGAAATGTAAATAAACACGGCGTGCCCTGGAAGCTTTTAACCCTGTTTTACCTGGTGGGCTTTATCCCGCTCGCCATGCAGTTGGATATCGCGTTTATCACCAAGTTTACCACCGCAAACTCCCTGCTCTCCAAGCTGTTTGTGTGTTTCGCCCTGTTCTCGCTGGCTTCTAAGTCTGGGGACCTGCTGAAACGGTCCTCGATCAAATTGAGCCCCGCGGCGGCAAAGGGTATGGCGGTGCTGGGAATGATCGTACTCTGCGTGCTCAGCTCTTCCCTGCTGCTGAACCTGTCTATTATGGTGGTCGGCTTCCTGGTTGTGCTGGTTGCGGTGGTGTTGATCTACGTCCGCACCTATGCCAAAAATATTGAGATTGAGAATGACCTGCTGGTGGATTACACCAGCGAAAAATAATATGTCCAGAGGAGGATTTTGAAAATGAAATATGATTTTACAACGGTTTATAAGCGCTATGGCTGCGGGTCCGGGAAGTGGGATGAGATGCAGCGGGAGAACCCCAATGTGGGGGAGGATGTGATTCCGTTTTCCGTTGCGGATATGGAATTTGTGGAAGCTCCGGAGATCGTGGAGGGGCTGAAAGCCTTTTTGGATACCACGGTGCTGGGGTACGCCAACGCCACGGATTCGTACAAGGAAGCGGTGTGCGCCTGGATGAAGAGACGCCATAACTGGGATGCGAAGCCGGAGTGGATTCTTCCGTCCCACGGCGTGGTGGATGCATTTTTCTCCGCCATCAAGTGTTACACAAATGAGGGAGACGGCGTTATGCTGTTGACACCGGTGTATTATCCAATGTATATTGGAATCAAGGTGAACAACCGTGTGCTGGTGGACTGCCCGCTGGTGGAGCGCGGCGATACATATGAGATCGATTTCGAGGATTTTGAGAAGAAGGCCAAGGACCCCAACACCAAGCTGTTCATCCTGTGCAGCCCCCACAACCCCTGCGGCCGCGTGTGGACTAAGGAAGAGCTGGAGCGTATCGGCCGGATCTGCAACGAGAACCACGTTCTGGTGGTGGACGACGAGATTCATCACGACCTGATCATGCCGGGCCATACGCATTATGTGTACGCCTCCCTTTCCACGGAAATGGAGCAGAACTGCCTGGTGCTGACCGCGCCCTCCAAGACCTTCAACCTGGCCGGACTGCAGACCTCCAATATTTTTGTTCCCAATGAAGCGCTCCGCAGGGAGATGGAAGCGTTCTTAAAGCGCGGCAGCGCCAACCCCAAGTGTAATATTCTGGGTTATAAGGCCTGCGAGATCGCTTACAGCAGCTGCGGGGAATGGCTGGATGAGTGTATTCAGGTGATTGACGAGAACCGGCGGGTGATCACGGAGTTTATGGCGGAGAACTTCCCGCAGATCCGGGTGTGCGAGCTTCAGGCCACCTACCTGCTGTGGATGGACTGGAACGGGCTGGGGCTGGATTACAAGGAACTGGAGCGGATCAACCGCCAGGAGGCAGGGCTGTTCTACGACGAGGGCTATATTTTCGGAGCCCAGGGAGAAGGCTTTGAGCGCTGGAACCTGGCCTGCCCCACAAGCTATGTGGTGGCGGCGCTTAAGCGGATGAAAGAGGCTTACGGCAAGTATGTGAAATGATGAAGTGAAAGGAAGGCGGACTGTTATGAAATTTGAAGTTGGAAAAAAGCTGGAACCATTTTGCTGCGATACCATCTGTCAGGATGGGGTCAGCGCAGAGGATTTGACGGAGGGGCTTCCCACCATGTTTCTCTTCCTGCGGTACTACGGCTGCCGCATCTGCCAGCTGGACCTGCGCGATCTGGATCTGGGATATGAAGCGGTCCGCCGGGCCGGAGGACGGGTGGTGGCGGTTCTCCAGTCCAAACGGGAAATATTGGAGGCGGCGGCCGAGGAGAAGCCGTTCCCCTACACCGTGATCTGCGATCCGGACCAGAAGCTGTACAGACAGTTCGAAATTCTTCCCGCGGCCGATCGGGATGAGCTGAAGGGCGGCGACGCGCCCAAAAAGTCGGCAAGGGCGGTGGAAATGGGATTGGTGCACGGGGAATACGAGGGCAACGAGCTCCAGCTCCCCGCCGCAGTCCTGGTGGACGGGGAAATGACGGTGCGCTACGCCCATTATGGGACGAACGCGGCGGATACTCCGCCGGTAGAGGAGATTGTGCGGTTGATAAAAGAATTGTAAAAAAATGTAAATCGGGTTTTGGAAAAACGGCTCCGCGTGTCTGGGAACAGACTTGCGGGGCCGTTTTCGATGTGTGCCCGGCGGCGCACGTTTCTAACCGGTGCAAGTCCGGAATCCGCCCGGTAGTGGGAAGGATATAGCCGAAGGCAAGGGTGTCCATCGTGAGGTGGAATCTGAAGGAAGCCGGATATGGGGAACATACTAACCCATGGGCAAATCTCTGGTCTGACGAACAGAAATCACATCAGGCTATGCATGAGGGTAAGACTGCATCACAAGTTGAAGCCCAATAACTACACGGAATCATGTATGGTAAATGTGGCAGATAGATGGAGAGAAAGAAACGTGTGTGTCTTCGCTCCGCTTCGGTCCGTGCAGAACAAGCATCCACTGGATGCTTTGCACCCCGGGGAGGTCTGTACGATATGTCCTGAAAGGGATAACCATTATCGTGAGATAATGCTGAACGTACAGAAGTCAGCCGAGGTCATAGTAGCCGAGAGGCAAAGGACCGAATCAATAGGAGTCCTTAGTACAACCGGGAAAGGAGGAAAGAACATTGGGTGCAGAAAACAGAGAAAGCTGCTCGCAAAGAGATAGCGCGGAACGTGAAGGGTATGTGAGAGCGCACCGTTCTTTCCGTCGGATATGGAAGGAACGGGACAGTGCACAACCGGAGCTCTTAGAGAAGATACTGGATAAGGACAACCTGAACAGAGCGTTCAAGAGAGTAAAGGCAAACAAGGGAGCACCGGGAATCGATGGAATGACCGTGGAGGAAGCCGGAGCCTACCTTCGGAAGACCCAGAAAGAGCTTATCGGGAGAATTAAAAGGGGGAAATATACTCCCGACCCGGTAAGACGAGTGGAAATCCCAAAACCAGACGGTGGAATACGAAAGCTTGGTATTCCAACAGTCAAAGACCGTATTTTCCAGCAAGCCATAACACAACAGCTCATGCCGGTCTATGAGCCGCTATTCTCGGAAAACAGCTATGGCTATCGACCGGGGATAAGCGCAAAAGCCGCCATTCTGAAAGTGAAGGAGTATGCAGAACAGGGATATACCCATGCAGTGACATTAGACCTGTCGAAATACTTTGATACACTTAACCACGAAATGCTCCTGAATATCTTGCGAAGGAATGTAAAGGACGAAAGGGTAATCCAGTGGATTAAGAGATACTTAAAGAGTGGTGTCATGGAAAACGGTGTAGTCATGGAAACCGAAGAAGGATCGCCGCAGGGCGGAAACATCTCACCCCTGCTGGCCAATATCTATCTGAACGAGTTCGACCAGGAGTTTGAGAAGCGGGGAGTGGCATTTGTACGCTACGCAGACGATATTGTGCTGTTAGCTAAAAGTGAGAGAGCCGCAAAGAGATTACTGGAATCCAGCACGAAATATCTGGAGAAAACACTGAAACTGAAAGTGAATCAAAAGAAAAGTCGTGTAGTAAGTGTGTTTGCAATCCGAAATTTTAAGTTTCTTGGCTTCACATTGGGAAAGAACGGGAAGGGCATATATGTCCGGGTTCATGGGAAGTCATGGAAGAAGATGAAGACAAAACTGAAAGAGCTCAGTTCCCGAAGGTCTTGTCAGAGTATACGTCCTTCATTGGAAAAGATAAAAGTATTCATGCGTGGATGGCTGAATTATTATGGGATTGCGGATATGAAGAACAGGATAGACGAACTAAACTCATGGCTGTATCACCGTATTCGAATGTGCATATGGAAACAATGGAAGTTACCCAAAACAAGGAAAAGAAATCTTATAAAACTCGGAATACCTGAATATTTTGCACATCAGGCGGCAAACAGCCGCAGGAAATACTGGTATGTAACGGGAATGGGAGCGGTCAACAGAGCATTAACACAAGAAAGACTGATAAACAGTGGCTTTTATGATTTAGCTACTGCCTATCAGTCCGTGCATGTCAACTATTGAAACCGCCGTGTACCGAACGGTACGCACGGTGGTGTGAGAGGACGGGAGTTAATCACTCCCTCCTACTCGATTTAAATGCAACGGTAGTGAGCCGATGGCGCAGCCCGCGGCTCATTACTTGCCGCCAGCCCCAATCCCAGCGTTCAAAAGCCCCATCGCCTCCTCCCGCACCTGCTTCGTGGCCGCCGGGTAAGGCCCGTACTGCAGTAGGTTGTAGGCTGCGGAGATGTTGGCGAGGCGGGCGGTGACATGTGGCGGGAAGCCCTCGCACCAGCCGAAAAGGGCGGCGGCAGTGGAGACGTTGCCGCAGCCGGTGGCGTCCACGATGGGGCCGACGGTCAGGCTGGGCTCGAAGGCGGCCTTGCCGTCCTGGATCATGTAGGAGCCGCGCTTGCCCACCCGGAAGAAACAGGGGGTGCCCAGTTCCAGAATGGCCCGGATGGCCGCCTCCTCGCCGTCAGCCTGAAACAGGCTCATGGCCTCGGGCAGGTTGAGGGAGTAGATGTCTACCTTGCGGATGGTCTCTAACACCCTGGGGGCTCTGGCCGGGTCCATGGTGGCGGAGGTGGGGATTTCCCACATAAATTTGGCCTGCTTTCCGCCTGCGCGCACCTCGTCCAGGCGGTCCCAGAGGGGATCGGCTTCTGAGGCTTCCACGTAGATCCCCCGGGTGTCCTCCCCGCAATGGGCCGCAATGTGGGCCGGATCGATGGTGTCCAGGGTTTCTAACAGGGCTTCCTCCTCAGGGCCGTAGATGGAGACTTCACTGTGAAGTCCCTGGTCCCCGTAGGTGAGGGTGGTGTACCAGGTGTGGGGCAGGATATAGCGCAATCCGGCGGCGCTGCAGCCGTTGGCCCGCATCCAGTCCCCGTAAAAGCGGTCGAAATCCTCCCCTACGTTGGAGAGATACAGGCAGTCGTCGCACCACAGCTTGATGCCCGCCACACAGAAAATGGAGCCGCCCAGCACCTGATCTTTCCGGCTTTGGTCCGCAAAAATAATGTCGTTGATAATGGTCGGTCCTACTACAAGATATTTCATCGTCGTTTCACCCCGCCTTTCTCTATGCGATGCAGTCCAGCTGCCGCCTCAAATCCTGTTCCAGGTCCGTACTGTTCTTCAACTCGTGTAAAATGACGCACTCCGGGGAGTGGACGGCCAGGGCGCCGATCATGGCCTTCACGTATACCGGCTCCAGGGCGCCGGTGCCCAGCACCAGATGGTTGTCATACTTGGAGAGCACGATGCCCACACCGTACTCCTCCCGCTCTTCCCAGGTCTTTAAGGCGGAAATGTTCTGGTAGTATTCCCCGGTAAAAATACCATTTGTAAAATATTGGGTATCCTTCAGGCCGCAGTCGGACAGATGGATGGACCCCACCTTTCCGGCCAGGTCCGGGTGTAGAATGTTGTGTTCCAGCCATTTAACCGCAAAGAGGCTGGGATCGTGACCATATTCCGTCTGGAGCCGGTTCATCTCCGGCGTGATCTCGCTGTCCGGAAGGTAGAAACGGGCAGAGCCGCTGCCGGCGTCCGCGCCCAGAGCGTGGAGCAGGTGGTTGATGTCCCAGCCCAGCTTTACCTTGTGGAAGGGATCGTAAATCTGGCGGTAGAGCATCGCGTAATCCTCAGCGGTCTGCATGCCGTGCTCCAGTCCCCATCCCGCATTTTCCAGCTCAATCTGGGGGGAGTCCGGGCCGATCAGACCCCGGTCCAGCAGTTCATTGAGGAAATGCTGCAGCATGGAGATCATGGCCTGGCGGATGTCCGCCTTGGAAATGGTGAAATCCCACATGCCGTCGATGGGCGCGTAGTCGATCAGATGGAAGGTGTAGCTCTGAGCCCCCAGAGCCGTTGCAAGCTCATATTCCTGGCACCAGCGGGCGTACATGTGGGCGCCGGTCAGGTCGCCGTAATATTCGCGCACCGCGGCCAGACCGCCGAACCGCTCTTCCAGCTGGGAAAAGCTGTGTTTGGTCAAAAACGAGGTGGGGTAGGCCCAGTAGGAACAGTGGATCCGCTTCACGCTGCCTGCCGCGAGACGGTCTACAAGCGCTTCTTTTTCAGTTTCCGCTGCAAACAGAACTTCCGTGCGGTTCTTGACGTCGTCCATAAAAACTTCGATACCCTCCAGGCCGAAACGGCGGCAGAAGCCGGGGACATCCTGTAAAGCCGCCGGAGTGAGACAGCCCTCTTTCAATGTGGTGTAATCCTTCATATTCGGTATGCTCCTTTCGCATTCGCTTAAATACAATATAACACGTCTTAAAATGGGGTTCAATACCCAAAATCACAATATTATGCACAAAAAGTGGATCTGAAAAATGTGCATATTGTGGAAAATAGAAGAGAAAACTCCGTTCTTACCTTAATAAACGGAAAAACAGCTGCGAAATAATCGGTTGACTTTCGGGGAAAGACGTATTATGATGTATTACGAAAAACAAAAATGAAAAGGAGTGGGATTTCAATGGATACTAAGTTGCAAAAGAAGATTGGCCTGGGAACGGCCATCGCGCTGTCGGTGGGAACTACGGTTGGCGCAGGCATTTTCACCTCCATCAGCGAGGTGGCGGCGGCCTCGGGCTGCGCGTTGATCACGATTCTTGCGTTTCTCATCGGAGGTCTGATCATGATTCCCCAGAACCTGGTCATGGCCGAGATGGCTACGGCTTACCCGGAGGACGGAGGCCATTACGTGTATATCAAGCATGCGGGATGGAAGAAGCTGGCGTTTCTCTGCGGCTGGACCACCTTCTGGGGAAATGACACCACGGCTATCGCGGTGGTGGCCCTGGCGGGAGCCCAGTATATCGCCTACCTGGTGCCCATGAGCGCCATCGCCATCAAGCTTTTGGCCGTGGCCTCGATCCTGGTGTTTATGACCATCCACGTGGTGTCCGTGGAGGGCGGCGGAAAGTTCCAGACCATCATGACTGCCGTCAAGCTGCTGCCCTTCGTACTGCTCATCGGGGTGGGAGCGTTCTACATGAGGGGCGATTACATCAGCACGCCTGCGGTAGCCGGCGCTCCGGTGGGCCTGGCGGCTCTGCTGGCCGGTATCTCCGCCACCAGCTGGTCCTATGACGGCATGGGCGCCTGCTGCTACATGACCGGTGAGATCAAGGATCCCAAAAAGACCATGCCAAGGGCGCTGATCGGCTCGGTGCTGTTTATTATCGTGCTGTACGCGCTGCTGTCTGTTGTAATCACCGGGATTATGCCTTTTGACGCGCTGCAGAGTTCCACGGCTCCCCTGGCCGACGCGGCCGCCATGCTGCCCGGGATCGGCAAGGTTTCCGGTATCTTTGTGGCATTGGCCGGAACCATTGTGACCATGGCGGCCTGCTCGGGAACGATCATGTTCCAGCCCCGTCTGGAGTACCAGATGGCGGTGGACGGACTGTTCTTCAAGAGCTTCGGTAAGGTGCATCCCAAGTATCACACCCCGTATTTCTCCATTATGATTCAGTGCCTGATCGCCTGTATCTTCGTGTTCCTGGGCAGCATCTCCGATCTGCTGGGATACTTTACCCTGGTGCTGCTGTTAAAGAACACCCTCACCTTTGTCACCATGTTCGCACACCACAAGAATCCGGATTACGATCCCCTGTGGAGATGCCCGGCCTGGATGTTTATGACTCTGATATCCATTGGCTCCAGTATGATTTTGGTGGTTTCCACCTTCCTTTGGGCTCCCATCCCCGGTCTGGTTGCCGGTGGAATCGCGGTGGCAACCGGGATGCCCGCATACTACATGTGGACCAGGAAAAACCAGTCGAAGTCCGCATAAATAGGCGGCCGCCCGCACCCCGCTGTTTCCCCTTCGCCGTTCACCCTGTGAACAGCAACTTTGTTTGACAGCACCGGGGGTTCGTGATATCCTAAACTTATGATGTGATGTTAGGTGATAATACGATTAAATACAAGGTGTAGGGCGGTCAGACTTATGAAATTATTAAATTCAGATATTGCAATTCCTCTTTACCAGCAGCTGTATGATCTGCTTCTGGATCAGATTCGGAGCGGCGTGTACCCGCCGGGAAGCAAGATTCCCTCGGAGGAGGAGCTGTGCAAGACCTACGACCTCAGCCGTGTTACGGTGCGGAACGCCCTGGGGCGGCTGGTGGACGACAATATTCTGGTGAAGAGGCATGGGAAGGGGACATTTGTGGCGACGCCGGTATTTACGGAGAGCGCTTACGCCAACGGCAGCTTTACGAAATCCTGTGAACAGATGGGGGCCACGCCCAGCACCCAGGTGGTTTCCCGCAAGCAGGTGAAGGCGGGGAAGGCTCTGGCAAAGCAGCTGCAGCTGGAGGAGGGCGCAAAGGCGATCTGCATCAAGCGGCTCCGGTGTATCAACGGGGTGGCGGCGATACTGGAAGTGGACTATTTTAATGGGGACATGGATTTTATGATGGAGGCGGACGTGGAGACGCGGCCCATTCTGGACGTGATCCGGGAGAACAGCGGGCTGACCGGACGGCAGTACATCGATACCTTCGAGGTCCATTTCGCCAACCGGGAGCAGGCAGGCTGCCTGAAATGCCCGGCGAACACTCCTCTTTTGAAGGTGAGCCAGGTGGTGCTCAATGAGATGAGGGGCGTGTTATATTATAATGAACAATATATCCGCAGCGATATCTATAAGTACGTTATGGGAAGTTAAATTTTAATGTGAAAGAAGGCAGGATATGAATCAGTTTTTATCATGTTTTAAGGTTATGAAGCCGGTGATCGGCGTGATCCACACGAAGGGGACGGACGATGCGGACATGCTCAGACGGGCCAAGGAGGAGATCCGCATCTATAAGGAAAATGGAGTGGACAGCTTTCTGGTGGAGACGTATTTCGGCACCTATTATCAGGTGGAGAAGGTTTTGGACTATGTGGCGGGCGCGGATCTGGGGATGCCCTACGGCGTCAACTGTCTCAATGTGGACGCAATGGGATTTGAGCTGGCGAGGAAGTTCGACTGCGATTATTTACAGCTGGATTCAGTGGTGGGCCATGTGAAGCCCAGGGACGAGGATTCCCTGGACGCCTTTTTCAAGCTCTACCGGGAGCGGTGCAAGGCATACGTGATCGGCGGCGTGCGCTTCAAGTACCAGCCGGTGCTCTCCGAACATACGGTGGAGGAGGATCTGAAGATCGCCATGACCCGCTGCGACGCCATCTGCGTGACCCAGGACGCCACCGGGCAGGAGACTTCCACGGATAAGATCGTGCAGTTCCGAAACGGCATCGGCGATTTCCCGCTGATCATCGGCGCGGGTCTGACCCCGCAGAACGTGGCGGAGAAGCTGGCTCTGGGAGACGGGGCCATTGTGGGCAGCTTCTTTAAGGACAACTATCAGGACAACGGCGACGTGTGCCCGGCCCATGTGGCGGAGATGATGGACGCGGTGAGACGGTTCAGGGAGAAGCTGTAGGGCTTCCCCTTTTCCGGAATTTCGATAAGACGTATTAGTACGTTTTGAAAGGAACGAGATATATGGGAGAGACAAAAAAGGTATTTTTTATCGGGGACGTGGCGATGGATGAGTATTACAGCGCGCCCTATTTTCCGAAGATTAAGGAGAAAATTCTGGTACAGACCCTGCCGGCGCAGATGGGCGGCATGATTGCCAACGCGGCCTGCGTGTACGCGGGATACGGCGCGCCGGTTTCATTTCTGACGGCCCTGAACCCGGGGGCGGTTTCAAAGGAGCTTTGCCGGGGCTTAAACGAAGCGGGGATTGACACGGAGTTTATGGTGTGGGATGAGTCGCTGCCGGACGCCAAGACCATTATTATTCTGGCGGAGGGGGAGCACACGGTGTTCATTCCCACCCTGAATCTGCAGCGGATCGAGCTGTCGGGGGAGGCCATGGAGGCGTTGCGGCAGGCGGATTATATTTACTCCACCTTCTGCGAGCTGCGGCCCCTGCGGTTTGGGGAAATGACGGCCTGCCAGGTGTTGGAGGACGTGAAGGCCCGGGGGTGCAGGCTGTGGGTGGATTTGGATGTTGCGGATATTCAGGACGGGGACGAGCCGCTGTTCGGGTATGTGGATACGCTGTTTGTCAATGAGAAGGGGTATGAAAACCTGGAGAAACGGGCCGGGGGAGACGTGTGCGCCTGGCTTTACGCAAAGGGCGTGCGGCGGCTGATCGTGACACAGGCGGAAAAGGGATGTACGGTGTATTGCCGGGATGAGGAGACTTTTTCCGTGGATGGGCTGAAGGTGCCGGTGGTGGATGTGACCGGGGCCGGAGATACGTTTTGCAGTTCGTTCCTCTATGGGTATACCAGGGGGATGGAGCTGCGGCAATGCGCGGAATTTGCCAACTATGCGGCATCCAGAGCGGTGACGGAACTGGGGGCCAGGGCGGGAGCCGTGGGCGCGGAGGCTGTGCTGGACTGGGTGGAGAAGCATGGGGGCGACCGGGCGGAGTTTGAGAAATTTTTGTAACGGGAGGATAAAGTGATGGGTGATTGTGAGAAGAACTGCATCGTGAAGCGTGCGGTGGAGATTACGGAGATTGATTACAGCCGTTATGGGATTCTTTATAATCTGAGCGGGGAAGGGGTGAATACGGGGAATACGAATCATTCCGCCGGGGACGGTTGGGAGGATACGGATACCAATGTGCCGCTTTTAGATACGCCGGGGGCGCTGGGGTACACACTGGGCAGCGGGACGCCCTTTGAGGCAGCGGAGATGGAACGGCATCTACATACCCAGGAGGCGCAGATTCCGGCGGGAGAGGCGATTGTGTTCTGCCTGGCCCAGGCGTGCGACGGAGCGCCTAAGGCGGAGGATGTGGTGCCGGTGATTTTGAGGCCGGGGTTTGCGTTTGTGATTCACCGGGGAGTGTGGCATTCGGCTTCCCATGGAATTGGCGGGGCGGCGAGGTATTATTGGCAGGCGTGGGCTTATGTGAATGAGCCTACGGTTTGGGAGGAGATTGAAGGAGGGCCGGTGAGGGTGGAGGCGTAAAAAGGAAAATCGGGTGGGGGGGATGCATCCGTTCGTGAGAGCCAGGAAAGCGGGGCCGGAGGGCCCGGAAAAGACGGGCACCGCTCCGAGCTCCGGCGCCGGCCTGATGCCGGCCCCTCCGCCTACGCTTTGCTCCGGGCTTTGAGAGCCCTGCGCAATCCCGCCTTTTCCGGGCCCTGGAACCTAAGTCCCTCTAAACCGCTCCAATAGTCACCTCCGGCCCCGCTTTCCTGGCTCTCACCCGCTGGGGATCGGGGCACCCGCTGGGAGTTTAGGACGCTGGGGAGGGGGAGGACGCGGGGGTATTCGGTTAGGTGTTCTTCCGCGGCTTTAATTCCTCGTGTAAGTAGTTTATACGATCATTAAGCTGGTAAATTGTTTCTTCCTGGGGTTCGTAAAGGCTCAGTCCGGCCGGGTATTTGTTAATGCCGCCGGATCCGGCGCTGGCGGTCAGATTGTGGTGAGGGTCTAACCAAACGAGATAGGATATGCCATCGATCAGAAAAACCATTACCCGTCCTTGGATTTGTTAATTCGAAATTGCCAGTAATCGCATTGCCCGCTGTGGGCAGGCGCGTTGGTATTGGTTTTAGACCATATGATTGGGTGGAGATCATGTAAAGACGCCTTCAATTCAACAATCGTTTTGTTGCTCACACTTTTTAGACAATCGAATAAATCCGGAAACCATTTTCCGCTGATGACGCCCTCGGTCGTATGATCCCCTAAATTAAACAACTCGTGGGTTCGGTCAAAGCAGGTAAATGAAAAAGAAAAACTCTTCTCTGTAACGGCGCTGCCATTAAAGGGAAGAGTTGTCTTTTCTTTTGTCAACTGTTTGCTGACAGATGGAAGCGCGAATTTTTTAGTCATTCTGAGACTGCTCGTACTTTCTGGCATAATAACGGCGCATAGAGGCGCAGGAAATAGGGGGTGTGCTTAATTCCCAGGGCTTGAGGGCGCCTCTTGCCTCGATCCAGGGAACTTCGGAATGTGTTAAACTCTCAAGCTAGCCGCCGGATAGTTCGCCATAGGTGTTGTATACGGCGTCAAGGACGTCGGTTAACTTTTCGTCCAAAGCAGAGGCGTCAAAATCAGCTTTTGGAATTGTCGACCATTTGTAGCCGGCGTAAACAGGATATATTGAGGGGATTACAGGGCCATGTACCCACGCCTGTATCTCGTCGCTAAAAAGTGGACTCCCGTCATAAAGAGCGCAATACCAGGCCTGAGCGTAATAGCAGAGCTTCTGCACTTTTTGTGGGTCATGGAATCATGGCTTAAAAACCAGTTTGCAATGTCACGAACATTTGTCATATGGGCTTCTCTTTTTACCAGAGTAAATTGGTACCGAAATACCTTTCTCAGATCCATTGCCTGTGAAATCTGTCTTTAATTATTGGTTTGTGCGGGATGGATGAAAATAAGAGGAACGGATCAACTTGCTTCTGATATTCTTGAAAATAGGAATGATGAATGGACGTTTTTAAGGATCAAAAAAAGCAGGTGATGGGAATCGAACCCACGTATCTAGCTTGGAAGGCTAGTGTTCTACCATTGAACTACACCTGCATGTGCCCAGAGCCGGAATCGAACCAGCGACACGAGGATTTTCAGTCCTCTGCTCTACCAACTGAGCTATCTGGGCAATTTTGTCGGTTGAACTGACAACGTTAATATTTTACCCAGTAACGGGGGTTTTGTCAATATTTTTAGATGAAATATTTCAAATAATTTAAGGTGATCGGAAAGAACGTGTTGTATCCGCCGGGGAGGTCATTTTGTGCAGGAAATACTTGACAATTCCCGGATATTCCCATTCAATAGAAGATAGAGGTATTTTGATACCACAGAGATATGCGGCGAGGAGGCGGAGACTTGGAGATCAGGGTGAATGTAAAACGGATTGGGAAGAAGCAAAATGGGGTGCGGGAGGTGCGGTATGAGATTCCCGGTTGCCCGGGCACGGTGGAGGAGTTGATCCGGGGGGTGACGGCGGTCTGCGTGGGGGATTATAACCGGCGCAAGGAGTCCGCGGAGCTGATCCGGTGCCTGACAAAGGAGCAGATCGAGGACAGCGCCCAGGCGGGCAAGATCGGGTTCGGGGTCAATTACGGGGAGAAGGAGGCGGATTTGCAGCAGGCGGTGGAGAACGCGCTGCAATCCTTCGAGGACGGAATTTACCGGATTTTCCTGAACGACCGGCCCCTGGAACGGCTGGATGAGGGGATTCGGATCACGGATGAGGACAGTTTGACGTTTGTGCGGCTGACGATGCTGGCGGGAAGGATGTGGTGAGATGGCGGAAGCGGAGTTCAATTATAATTCGAGACAGAATATTACCAAAATGCGGACTGAGCGGCTGAAGGAGCGGATCAGGCGGCTCACCGGCCAGGATAAGAAGATCGCCGAGGCGCTGGTGAAGAGCGGGGGGCGGTACTGCAATACCACGGACCCGGGAATCCGGGAGGTGGTGGAATTGTTCTATCAGGACCCGGGGATGAGGCCATCGGGCTGGTTCGGGAAGAAGGGGTGGCTGCCGGGGACCCGGGCCCACGGCGGGCTGCTGGACGCTTTTGTGCCCAGGGAAATGCAGGAGAGCTTTCTGTATATTGTGGATAAGCTGAACCGGTTCCCCTATTCCAGGGGATGGAACCGCCGTCCGGTGCGTACGGCGGGGTACGGACCGCAGATGATGGTCGCGTTTACGCTGCTTTCCACGTATGAGAAGCTGTTTTACTGCGGAACCAAGCTGGAAGACGTGATTTTGCAGCGTCTGGAGCCGGAGAAACTGGATTATACCAGGGCTGACTGGGTGCATTTCCGGAAGTGCTTCAGCTATCTGTACGCGGCGGAGATCGACCGGGGCAACCAGGCGGTGATCGGCGCGCTGAAGGAGCTGATTTACAGCGAGAATAATACCGCCTATCTGACGCGGGAAATGATTTTGGGGATTCTGCGCTCGGACGACCGGGAGCTGCACCGGATGCTGGGCGATCTGCTGCTGGCAGCCCGGCTCCAGGAGGGGCTGCGCCAGGCGATCTGCGAGGCCATGGACGAGGGCACGGTGGAGGCGTTTTTGACGCTGCTTCAGGTGATCGAGGAAAATGATCTGATCCGGTTCGCCTCCGTGAAGCGGGCGGTTTCCACCTGGATCGGCATTTTCGATGAGAACAGCGTGGACCGGGTGAACGGCAAACTGCTGGGGCTTATGGGGCGCTGCCTGCGGGACGAGGCTTTTTTGCGGGAACAGCTGAACACCAACGATTCCATCGCCATCAGCGCGGCGCTGTGGGCCGAGGGATTCCGGGATATTGACACGGCCATCGGGTCCATGCGGGAGCTGATCGACCATGGAACGAAAAACCAGCGTCTGACGGCTTCCTTCTATAATCAGCTGCTATGTGACGACCGGTTTAAGAGCCGGATTGCGAAGCATGTGATCCTGGGGTATGACGGGGATCTGGAGCTGGCCGCCTGCTTTATGGGCGCGCTGACCTGCACTCTTTCCGGGAATGTGGACAGGCTGTTTGAGAAGCGGGAGGGCGTCCGGTATGGGTATTATGATATCCGAAAGCCCGTGGCGCCGCGTTTGGAGGATTTCTACGAGGGGCGGCAGGAGGCGGAGACCTTGTATGGTAACCTTGGGGAGATACTGGGGCAGCTTCCGAAAAAAGGCGTGACCTACGCCCCCTGCATTTTCCCGTGGTATCAGGTGTCCCTTGCGCCAGCCCAGGTGATCTGCCAGATGGCGTTGACCGCCTATGTGCTCCAGGACGAGGAGAAGATTACCTGGTGCGGGGAGCGGCTGAAGGACGTGACTGCGGACGGGTACGGGGCGTACCGGAGCCGCCTGATCAACCTGCTGCTCTACGAGCCGTCCAATGCACGGCAGAGGGAAATTTTGATCGGTTATGTGGGAAATGCGGAGGAAATGACGTCGAACAAGGCGTTCCAGCTGGTGAAACGCCTGACGCTGGAGGACGGGGATTTTGCGCTGATCGAGGACATGCTGCGGTTCAAGCGCAGCGCCCTGCGCAAGCAGCTGATCGATTTGCTGATGACGCGGGAGGACGAGGGGCTTAAGGCTTCTCTGGGCCGCCTTTTGGCGGACAAGAAGGAGGAGAAACGTACCGCGGCCCTGGATATGCTGATGCAGATCCGCAAGGACTCCGGGCGGAAGGAATTGGCCGCGTCCCTGGCCGGTCTGGAGCAGTCCATCGAGTCGCCCACGGACAAGGAGAAGATTCTGATCCGGGAGCTGTCCGGGCAGGGCGGGGACCGGGCGGAGGATTCCACAGACGGGGAATTTGCCCTCTATGATCCGGCTGCGGAGATTTCGGTGCCGGAGCGGGAGCCGGACCGCAGCGTGATCGGGAACTGCCTGCCGCTGCCGGAAAAACAGGTGATCGGGATTATCAAAAAGCTGGACGATCTGATCGACCGGTACCGGGATTATGAGTACGAGTCGTCGGCCGGGGAGAAAACCCTGTTAGGCGCAAAATATCAGTGGCTGGCCGGGGCAAAAGAGCAGCTTTACCGGCTGGAATATTATCCGCTGGAGGACGTGTTCCGCACGTTTTACCAGGAGGAGATCAGGAACTACGACGTGCTGGTGGAGATGGAGGCGCTGCTGTTTTTGCGGGGAAATCTCTACGGCGCGGGAAAATGGGCCTATGAGGCGGTGTTTGGGAAGATTCCATTTAAGCCTGAGGCATTTTCCTTAAAATACCAGGGGCAGGTGGGCCAGGTGCGGTTGGTCTACCGGACGGAATTCCTGGACCGCCCGCGGCTGTTTAAGGAGAGCGTGGAGGTCATCACGGCGCTGACTAAGGTGGTGGGACCGAAGAATAAGCGGATTAGTTTCAAGTACCAGGGCTGGGGCGGCACGGAGTACAGCTCCTCTGCGGGGGTCAACACCCTGCCCCTGTTGGACCCATATTTTGAGGGGCTGAAATACTGGGAAACGGACGAGGAGTTTACCCAGGCGTTCTGGACGGCCTGCCGGTTTGAACTGAAATGCGCTGAGGAACGGAGTATGAGGCGTTTTTTGTGGGAGAACCGGGAATCTATGACGCCGATCCGTTTTTTCTGGTTCTTGAAGGCCTGCCGTCTGGGGCTTGTTTCCGTGGACATTCTGTGCAAGGCGGTGATGGAGTATCTGGATATCACGTACTGCCTTGATGCACTATGCCAGTTTATGAAGGGGGACAGCCTGCGGCCGGAGAATTACCGGAGAACCGTGGATTTTCTGGGGGAGGCGTTCTACGAGGAGATGAAGGAAAAGGGCTGCGCTTACATGCGGGACAACACGGAGGAAGGCGCGCTCTGTAAGACGGTCTACGACCGCCTGGTGGGGCGCATCGTGGACGTGGAGCTGCGCAGGGGCGACAGCGAGACGGAGTTTTCCCACTGCATTCACGGGATTACCTACATATGCGGCGTGGACTATCTGGTGCGGATTCTGATGGCCCTGGGCAGCGACACCCTGGGAAGGCAGTCCTATTACGGCTGGTTTAGCGGCCCCCGGATTCTGACCAAGAAGGAAAATCTGGGAAGCCTGCTGAAATACTGCTATCCCGGGGAGAACGAGACGGCGGCGGACTTGGCCAGAGGGCTGAAGGGGACCCGCATCCGGGAGCGGCGGCTGGTGGAGGTGGCCATGTATGCGCCCCAGTGGATCGATATCATCGAGGAGCATCTGGGGTGGAAGGGGATGAAGAGCGGCTGCTATTATTTTATGGCCCATATGGACGAGCGGTTCGACGACCGCAAGCAGGCCATGATCGCCCGGTACACGCCCCTGTCGCCGGAGGAATTGCAGGCCGGGGCATTTGACGTGAACTGGTTTAAGGAGGCTTATGAACTTCTGGGGGCGGAGCATTTTGACCTGCTCTACGATGGGGCCAAGTATATTTCCGACGGGCAGAAGCACTCCCGGGCCAGAAAGTACGCGGACGCGGCCCTGGGACGGGTGACTCTGGAACAGCTGAAAACGGAGATTTCCGCAAAGCGCAATAAGGACCTGCTGATGAGCTTCGGCCTGGTTCCCTTCGGGGAGGACCGGGAGCGCGACCTGATGGACCGCTACCAGTTTATCCAGCAGTTTTTAAAGGAGAGCAAGCAGTTTGGGGCCCAGCGGCGGGCCAGCGAGGGCCAGGCGGGGCAGACCGCGCTCCTGAACTTAAGCGTGAACGCTGGGTACGCGGATGTGACCAGGCTGACGCTGAACGTGGAGTCACGGATGACTTCGCTGTACGAGCCATATATGGAATGGAAGACTGTGGACGACGTGGAGGTGAAGCTGGAGATCGACGGCCTGGGCAGAAGCGCCATTTTGTGCCGGAAGGGCGGAAAGACGTTAAAATCCGTGCCTTCCAGGCTGGGGAAACAGCCTTATGTGCTGGAAGTGAAGGACATAAACAAGAAATTGAAGGACCAGTACGCCCGGACCAGGGCCATGATGGAGGAGGCCATGGAGGGCCGGACGGAATTTGCGGTCCGGGAGGTGCGGCAGCTGTTCGAGAACCCGTTGGTGCGGGCGGTGATGGAGCCGCTGGTATTTGCGGGCGGGGAAACGCTGGGGTTCCTGAGATTTGGAGGAGAGGGAGAAGAGACTGCGGGAGAAAATGCCGGGGAACTTACGGGAGAATTTACGGCAAAGCTCGTGGCCCTGGATGGCGCCGGGGCCGGGCTGGGTGAGGATGAGACGCTGAGAATCGCCCATCCGCTGGACTTCTACCGCGCAGGCAACTGGCATGAATATCAGCGGAGGCTTTTCGAAAACAAGGTGAAGCAGCCGTTCAAGCAGGTGTTCAGGGAACTGTACGTGAAGCTGTCCGAGGAGATGGGGCAGAGGTATTCCAGGCTGTTCGCAGGGTATCAGATTCAGCCGAAAAAGACGGTGGGCTGCCTGCGGGGACGGCGCTGGGTGGCGGATTACGAGGAAGGGCTGCAGAAGGTCTTTTACAAGGAGAATATCGTGGCCAGAATTTACGCTTTGGCGGACTGGTTCTCCCCGGGCGACGTGGAGGCCCCCACTCTGGAGTGGGTGGAGTTCTCCAACCGCAAGACCTTTGAGGCATTGACCATTGACCAGGTGCCGGATGTCATCTACAGCGAGGTGATGCGGGATGTGGATCTGGCGGTGAGCGTGGCCCACGCGGGCGGCGTGGACCCGGAGACCAGCCATTCCACCGTGGAGATGCGCCGGGCCATCGTGGAGTTCAACCTGCCGCTGTTCGGCTTAAAGAACGTAACGCTGTCGGAAAGCCACGCCCTCATCAAGGGAACGCGTGGGAATTACACCGTGCAGCTGGGAAGCGGCGTGGTGCATCAGGAGGGCGGCACCATGCTGAATATCCTGCCCGTGCACAGCCAGTCCCGGGGCAAGCTGTTCCTGCCCTTTGTGGACGAGGACCCCAAGACGGCGGAGATCATGTCCAAGATCGTGCTGTTAGCGGAGGACAAGAAGATAAAAGACCCGTTTATACTGGATCAGATCCGGTAGGGAGGGCCAGAAGCGGTATAAAAAACAGCCGCGCCCGGCGCGATCAGCTTAGTGATCGCAGGGGGCGGCTGTTTGTTTTGAAAATAAATGCGGCTGCACGTCAGAGAGCCGGTTACATTATGTTCTGGTATTTCTCAGACAAAAAACATCAGGACTCCCAGCAGAATGGCAAATATGCCTCCGGCTCTGGTGAGTCCAAGGGCCAGATCCGACGGCTCGGCGTTTTTGTAGCGCCAGCCGTGGGAGACATACCAGGAGGAATAAGGGGAAATGGTATTCCACAGTCCCACGGCCAGAAGCAACAGGCCGATCATGGGATTGCCCCTGCGGTGGGACGGCGGGGAGTTGACGGACAGTACGTCGATCAGAACATCGCCCGGCACGTAACGGTCGGTGTCATAGTCTCCGCTCCAGCCCATGGTGCTGGTTCTGAGCGTATTGCGGGCCCCGCCCATATCAGTCCGGCTGTAGGTGGCCTGGTTGGGGTATTCCAGCGTGATTTCGTTTCCCAAAATCCGGTAATGGTAGACGTCTCCGTTGTGGGTGATGGTCTGTTTCTCCTGATCTACGGTGTATTCCTGATCCATGTAGGTGACGGTGCGGATCAGGGAGGGCTTTTCACGGCAGCCGGTGAGTAGGAGCAGAAGCAGGAGGGGCAGGACGAATGCCGCTGTGCGGTTGTTCATGTGCAGATCTCCTTTTCATCCCCTTGCGGGGGTGTCAACGGTTAAAGATACTCTTTGCGCCCGCTGGCGTCCGGTATGCCCTCCTCCTCCCGGTATTTGGCAACGGTGCGGCGGGAGATGGAGATGCCGCGCCCGGCCAGCTTTTCGCCGAGAATCCGGTCGCTGTAGGGCTTCTTTTTCTCCTCGCCTTCGATGATTTCCCGCAGAGCGCGCTTGATGTCCTGGGCGGTCATGGCCCGGGCGGAGCAGTCCCCCTCGGACTTGGCCGCGGAGACCTCCCGGGAGAAGAAATAGTTCATGGGGTACACGCCCCAGGAGCACTGCAGATATTTTTTGCTGACCGCCCGGCTGACCGTGGACTCGTGGATGTCCAGCTCGCCTGCGATATCGGCCAGGCGTAAAGGGGCCAGGTGATTGGGGCCCAGGGCGAAAAATTCTTCCTGGTGGGCCAGGATTGCCCGGGAGACCTGCATCAGGGTTTTACTCCGCTGGGCGATGCACTGCTTCACCCACTCCGCCTGGCGCAGCTTGGTGGTCAGGTACTCACGGACCTCCGGGGATTCCGGATTCTGGCTCATCTGCCGGTAATAGCTGTTGATGCCGATGCCCGGGTACATGGACTCGTTCAACAGGATGTCGAAATGGTCCTTGAATTTCACAATGGTCACATCCGGTATGATGTAACGCAGCTGGTCCCGGCTGGAGAAGGAGACGCCGGGCTTGGGGTTTAAGGATTTGATGATCTGGCAGCAGCCGGCGGCCTCGGCGGCGGTCAGGCGCAGCTTGCGGGCGATGGCCGGGATCTGGTTCTTGGCCACCAGCTCCAGGCAGGTGTCCACCAGGGATAAAAGCACCGGTGTGTCCAGCTGACGGCGCTTTAACTGCAAACGCAGGCACTCTTCAAGGTTCCGGGCGCAGACGCCCGCGGGGTCCAGCTCCTGAAGCAGCTTAAGAAGCGCCTCGATGCGCTGTTCGTCCGTGTGGAAATAGGCGGCAACGGACTCCACGGATTCGCTGAGATAGCCCTTATTGTCCAGGCATTCCAGCATGAATTTGATGATCGCGGTGTCCTCTTCCGAAAAATTCTCCGCCACCAGCTGGGACCAGAGATAGTCCTGAAGCGTCTCACCGTCGGTGGAGTCGATGTTCCAGGAGTCGCGGAAATCGTAGTCGTCGTCATTGTTCTGACGCTGATACAGGTAGTAGTTTTCCTCGTTAAAGGAGTTGAGCCACTGCTGCTGTTCGATGGATTCCTGGCGGCCGCCGGCGGCTGGCTCGGTAATGTCGATTACAGGATTTTCCAGTGCCAGATCGCTGACGTAGGTGTTCAGTTCCTGAGCAGTCATCTGTAAAATTTTAGCAGACTGGATCATGTGCTGGGACAGGGTCTGGGTCTGCTTGGCCTCCAGTTTTAAGTCCATAGGGGTTCCTTCTTTCGTGGATAATTTTCTAAACTCCAGTATAGCACAGCCTGGCGATTCAGGCAATCAAGGGGTTTGATTTTAAGATGAGGCTTTGATATAATAAAGAAACGTATCACTTATCATCAGCCTGGCGGCTGGTGACAAAGTATAATTGATGCATGTCATGAATTAGCGAAAACAGCGGAAATGGCCGGAGCAGCGGCCGGAAAGGATGCCTATGGAATACAGAGAGATGAAGATGCAGGTGGGAACGGAGCGGCCGTCCCTTCTGGGATTCGGCTGCATGCGGTTCCCCAAGACGCCGGAGGGGAAGATCGACGAGAATGGGGCGGCAGAGCTGATCGACGCGGCGATTCGAAACGGGGTCAATTACCTGGACACCGCTTATCCCTACCACGAGGGGGACAGCGAGCCGTTTATGGGGCGGCTGCTGAAGCGCTATGACCGGAAGAGCGTTTATCTGGCCACCAAGTTGCCCATGTGGCTGGTAAAGAGCCTGGAGGACGCCAAGCGCCTGTTCGAGGAGCAGCTGGAGCGTTTGCAGGTGGATTACATCGATTTTTATCTTCTGCACGGGCTCAATCGGGATCGCTGGGATACCATCTGCAGGCTGGGCCTGATCGACTGGGCAGAAGCGCTGCAGCGGCAGGGCCGGATCCGGTATCTGGGATTCTCCTTCCACGACAATTACGAAACCTTTGAGACGATTCTGACCAGCCGGAAGTGGGATTTCTGTCAGATCCAGTACAATTATATGGACCGCCAGGTGCAGGCGGGCGACCGTGGGTATGAGCTGGCGGAGAAGTCCGGCATCCCGGTGATCGTCATGGAGCCGGTGAAGGGCGGAACCTTGGCTTCCCTGCCGGAGGACATCGCGGGGATGTTCGCGGAGGCGGACGGGAACCGTTCCTGCGCGTCCTGGGCCATGCGCTGGGTGGCAAGCCATCCGGGGGTGAAGGTGATTTTAAGCGGAATGTCCACCCCGGAGCAGGTGGAGGACAATCTGGCCACGCTGGGGCGGTTTGAGCCGCTTTCCGGGGCGGAATGCCAGTTGGTAGAGCAGGTAGCCGCGGCGCTTCGCAGGCGGGTGAACAACGGCTGTACGGGCTGCCGCTACTGCGTGCCCTGTCCTTACGGCGTGGATATCCCTTATAATTTCTCCATCTGGAACGAGGGAGCCATGTTTGGCATCCCAAAGAAGGCGAAGGCGGCTTACCGCCAGGAGATCGGGGAAGCGGCCCGGGCGGATCAGTGTCAGAAGTGCGGAAAATGCGAGAGCGCCTGTCCCCAGGGCATCGCAATCCGGGCGGATTTAGAGCGGGTGGCGGCGGAGCTTGGGGAATAGAAGGGGCCGGATAGCGCGGGACCGGCTCACGCGGCAGCGGCTTATGGCTTGCGGTCCGCAGGAAAATAAGGCAAAAAAGAAGTGCGGTTTCGCCGGAAACGGCGGGCGCACTTCTTTAAATTTGGAAACAACGTGCAGCAGGCACAGCCCGCGTGCGATTGTCGGTGACAGATTGAAGAACCGGCGGATCAGCTGGCCAGGAATCCCTTTCCCACGATCTCGCTGGAGTTGGAGATCAGCATGAAGGCGTGGGGTTCCACCTGACGGATATAGCTGCGGAGCTTCAACGCCTGTCCGCGGCTCATGGTGGTCATGATCACGGTCTTGTTGTGGTGGGTGAACGCGCCCTGGGCCTGGTAAATGGTGGCACTGCGGTGCAGCGTGTTGATAATATAGTCGCAGATCGGGTCCGGGTTGTCGCAGATGATGTTAAAGCACTTGCAGAGGTTGATGTTCTCGATCACATCGTCGATCACCAGGGACTTGGCGGCCAGACCGATGGTGGAGAACAGGCCGGTCTCCGGTCCGAAGACGAAGAACGAGGCGGCCACCGAGGCCACGTCCACCAGCATCAGCACGGTGCCGATGTTTAAGCTGGTGTGCTTCTTTAAGATCATGGCGATGATATCGGTTCCGCCGCTGGAAGCGCCGATGTTGAACAGGATGGCGCTGCTGATGGCCGGCAGAAAGATGGCGAACATCAATTCCAAAAGCGGCTCCGTGGTCAGCGGGCGGTCCAGGGGACACACGCGCTCCAGCACGGAAAGGCCGACGGACATCACGATGCTGGCGTAAACGGTTTTCACGCCGAAGCTTTTGCCCAGAAACAGAAATCCAAGTACCAAAAGTGCCATGTTCACAATGGAGGTGAAGTCACTGGCGGACCAGCGCGTCATGGCGCTGATCACGGTGGAAAAACCGGTAACGCCTCCGAATGCAAAGTGATTGGGAAATTTAAAGAAATATACCCCCACTACCATGAGCATAATACTAGCGGTTATCAGCGCATACTCAGCCAAGGTATGCATAATTGGATTCTTAATGTCTTTCATAATCCAGTCCTTTCCTGCCGGAAAGCGTCCTCCCTCTGCAGCCCCTTTGCCGCAGTTATATTTTAATGAATCTAACTTTAGATTATATCCGGATTGCCCGTATGTGCAACCACATTTTTGATTGAAAGAGGTACAATCCCGGCGTTGTAGGAAAAAACTGCCTGTTTTGGAACAATACAGGATTTGGTATAAAATTTTGAAAATATTGGTTGTAACCACAAGATATATGGTTTATAATAGAGCCCGTGACGTTGGCCCAGGCCGGCGGATCAGACGGGAATTGAGCGCCGCACCGGGTATTTTTGCCATGGCGGCGCAGAAGGAGACACAGAGAACATGGAACAGACCAATCATTACGGCCAAAGGCCGGACGAGCATGCAGTTTTGGACATTGCCGCGCCCTTCGAGGGGGGAGCGGTCGAGGCGTGTCTGGAGGGGATCCGACAGGATTTTCCGGGGCAGGAATATGAACTGGAAATCCTTTCCAATAAATTCAGAAGCTTTCGAAAGCCCGGAATGAAACGGACGGAGCTGTACGACAGCCTGATCCAGTCCGCGGCGGAGCTGACCTCCCGGGAGGCGCCCCGGTGGGAATTCATCGCGGCCAGAATCCGCTACAGCCAGTTCGGGGAAGAGCTTGAGGAACGGCTGGCCGGGCTTGGAATCTCCGGTTTTTACGACAAGCTGGTCTACCTCACCAGAGAGGGATTATACGGCGATTATATTTTAGAACACTACACGGAGGCGGAGATTCGGGAGGCGGAGACCTTTCTGGATCCGGAGCGGAACAAGCTGTTCACCTACTCCGGCCTGGATCTGCTGATCAAGCGCTATGTGATCCAGAACCACAAGCGCCAGCCTTTGGAGACGCCTCAGGAGATGTACCTGGGAATCGCCCTGCACCTGGCTATGGAGGAGAAGCCGGACTGCCGCATGGCCTGGGTGCGCCGTTTTTACGATATGCTGAGCAACATGCAGGTTACCATGGCCACGCCCACCCTGTCCAACGCCAGAAAGCCCTTCCACCAGCTTTCCAGCTGCTTTATCGACACGGTGCCGGACAGCCTGGAGGGCATTTACCGCAGCATCGACAATTTTGCCCAGGTCAGCAAGTTTGGCGGCGGCATGGGTCTCTATTTCGGAAAGGTCCGGGCCACGGGCGGCAGCATCCGCGGCTTTGAGGGCGCGGCGGGGGGCGTGATCCGCTGGGTAAAGCTGGTGAACGACACGGCGGTGGCCGTGGACCAGCTGGGCATGCGCCAGGGCGCGGTGGCCGTTTACCTGGACGCCTGGCACAAGGACCTGCCGGAATTTTTGCAGCTTCGGACCAACAACGGCGACGACCGCATGAAGGCCCACGATGTATTTCCGGCCATCTGCTACCCGGACCTGTTCTGGAAGATGGCGAAGGAGGACTTGAACCAGCCCTGGCATCTCATGTGCCCCCACGAGATTTTACAGGTGAAGGGCTACAGCCTGGAGGACAGCTTCGGCGAGGAGTGGGAGCGGCGCTACCTGGACTGCGTGGCGGACGGGCGCATTTCCAAGCGTACCGTAGCGTTAAAGGATATCGTTCGGCTGATCCTGCGCTCCCAGGTGGAGACGGGGACGCCATTTACCTTCAACCGGGACGTGGTGAACCGCGCCAATCCCAACGGCCACAAGGGTATGATTTACTGTTCCAATTTGTGCACGGAGATCGCCCAGAACATGGCTGGCATCGAGACGGTGAGCACAGAGATACGGGAGGAAAACGGGGACACCGTGGTGGTGACTACCACCAAAGCCGGTGAATTTGTGGTCTGCAACCTGGCCAGCCTGTGTCTGGGAAATATCGACGTGACCGACGAGGCGGCGGTGCGGGCGGTCACCGCCAGCGCGGTGCGCGCCCTGGACAATGTGATCGGCCTGAACTTTTACCCCCTTCCATATGCCAAAATCACCAACCGGCGCTACCGCAGCATCGGCCTGGGAGTCAGCGGCTACCACCACATGCTGGCAAAGAACGGCATCGCCTGGGAGAGCGAGGAACATCTGCGGTTTGCGGACGAGGTGTTCGAGCGCATCAATTTCGCCGCGGTGGAGGCCAGCAGTGACCTGGCGGCGGAGAAGGGCAGCTACGACTATTTTGAGGGCAGCGACTGGGAAACCGGCGCTTACTTTGATAAGCGGGGTTATACCGGGGAAAAATGGGACGGGCTGCGCCGGAAGGTGGCCCGCCAGGGCATGAGAAACGCCTACCTGGTAGCGGTGGCCCCTACCAGCAGCACCAGCATTCTCTGCGGCACCACCGCGGGGGTGGACCCGGTGATGAAGCGGTATTTTCTGGAGGAGAAAAAGCACGCCATTCTGCCACGGGTGGCGCCGGAGCTGACGCCGCGGACCTACTGGCTGTACAAGGAGGCGCATCTGGTGGATCAGACCTGGTCCGTGCGTGCGGCGGGCGCGCGCCAGCGGCACATCGACCAGGCACAGAGCGTGAATCTGTATATTACCAACGAGTACACCATGCGTCAGGTGTTAAACCTCTACATCCAGGCCTGGGAGGAAGGGGTCAAGACCATTTATTACGTGCGCAGCAAGGCGCTGGAAGTGGAAGAGTGCGAGAGCTGTTCCAGCTAAACGAAAGAGGCAAGACAGGAGAAAGACAATGGCAGAACTGATTAAAAAACCGTTATTTAACCCCCAGGGCGACACGGAGGTGAACCTGCGCCGGATGATCGGGGGAAATACCACCAACTTAAACGATTTCAACAATATGAAATATGCCTGGGTCAGCGGCTGGTACCGCCAGGCTATGAACAATTTCTGGATTCCGGAGGAGATCAACATGAGCTCGGATATCAAGGATTATCCGGAGCTGCCCGAGGCGGAGCGGACCGCCTACGACAAGATCCTCAGCTTCCTCATCTTCCTGGACTCCATCCAGACGGCCAACCTGCCAAACATCGGGCAGTACATCACGGCCAACGAGGTGAATCTGTGCCTGACCATCCAGGGATTCCAGGAGGCGGTGCACAGCCAGAGCTACAGCTACATGCTGGACACCATCTGTTCGCCGGTGGAGCGCAACACCATTCTCTATCAGTGGAAGGACGACGAGCATCTGCTGCGCAGAAACACCTTTATTGGGGAGCTTTACAACGAGTTCCAGGACAAGAAGGACGCTCAGACTCTGCTGCGGGTGATGATGGCCAACTACATATTGGAAGGAATTTACTTTTACAGCGGGTTCATGTTCTTCTACAACCTGGGGCGAAACGGGAAAATGCCGGGCAGCGTCCAGGAGATCCGTTACATCAACCGGGACGAGAACACCCATCTGTGGTTGTTACGCAACATGATTCTGGAGCTGAAGAAGGAGGAGCCGCAGCTGTTTTCGCCGGAGACGGTGGAGATGTTAAAAGCCATGGTGGAGGAGGGCGTTGAACAGGAAATCGCCTGGGGCCACTACGTGATCGGGGACCGCATTTCCGGGCTTACAAGGGAAATGGTCACCGAGTACATCCGCTACCTGGGAAACCTGCGCTGGACCAGCCTGGGCTTTGAACCGCTCTATGAGGGATACGAGGAGGAGCCGGAGTCCATGAAGTGGGTGGGGCAGTATTCCAACGCCAATATGGTGAAAACGGACTTTTTCGAGGCCAAGAGCACGGCCTACGCCAAGAGCACGGCGCTGGTGGACGACCTGTAGAGGGACGGAAAATGCGGCAGAATCCGCACACGAAACCTGGAAAGCCGGAATACAATGGTAATAAAAAGCTGCGGGGCTGCCATGGTAACGGAGCGGTACATTATCAGTTTTTATGGGATCGATACAAAGTATTATACCAATGAATTTGTGGGAAAATGCTGGGAGATTGCGGCCGACGAGGTGTACAAGGAACAGCAGGTCTACGTTACAGGAGCGGTGCTGACCACCAACATCATCTGCGGGGAGGTCCGGTGCTGCAATCTGGGAAATACCGGACATGTGATCACATCGGTGCGCAACCCTGCGGAGATCCACGATGGGGAATTGTACCGGGAAGCGATTAAGCGGGTGCTTCTCAAGACGCGGAAACTGCTGGATAACCCCAATATGAGCGTTGTGATCGACAAGGTGGAGTATTATTATTTTTGCCAGATATGAGGGGCGGCGGGGACGCCGTAGCGGGTGAAAGATTCAAATAGTTAATTTACGGACGCGCAGGACGGACGGCGCGGCGGGAGGAGAAGAGAAATGGAAATGGTAAATGAAGCGGAAACCAAGTCGGAAGCCTGGGAGCTGGCTAAGGAGCTGGTACGGATCGACAGCTCCGATCCAGGGGCGTATGAGAAAGAGATCGGGAAATTTGTCTACGGATGGCTGAGGGGGCGGATTCTGGAATCGGGGCTGGAGGCGGACGAGCGGGATGAGGCCGGATTGGGGGCGGAAGCTGCTGCGGACCGGAAAAACGGAAAAATTCTGCTCTGCCGCCGCGAGGCCCTGCCGGGACGCTTCAACGTGATGGCCCGGATTCCCGGGGAGAAGCCCGGACCGGCTTTGACCTTTATCTGCCACATGGACACCGTGATGCTGGGGGACGGCTGGGACGAAGCGCGCCCGGCGCTGGGGGCGGTGACGGAGAACGGACGTCTGTACGGGCGGGGGGCCTGCGATATGAAGAGCGGACTTGCCTGCGCTCTGACGGCGTTTTCCGGGATTCTGAAAAAGGTGGGACAGGGCGCGCGTCCCGCGCGTCCCCTGGTGTTCATCGGTACGGTGGACGAGGAGGATTTCATGCGGGGCGTGGAGGCGGCTATCCGCTGGGGCTGGGCCACAAAACAGGACTGGTATCTGGACACCGAGCCCACGGATGGGCAGATTCAGGTGGCCCACAAAGGGCGGTTGTGGTTTGAACTGACCATGGAGGGAATCACCGCCCACGCCAGCAATCCCTGGAAGGGCGCGGACGCCATCGCGGCCATGGCCGAGGCCGTGAGTCTGATCCGCAGGAGGATCAAGGACTGCCCGGCCCACCATGACCTGGGAATCTCCACCGTGACCTTCGGCCAGATCGAGGGCGGCTACCGTCCCTACGTGGTGCCGGACCGCTGCCGGGTGTGGATCGACATGCGCCTGGTGCCGCCCACGGATACGGCCGCCGCAAAGCGGATCATGGACGAGGCGGTAAGGACGGCGCAGGACGAGGTGCCCGGCGTGAAGGGAAGCTATGTGGTCACCGGGGACCGGCCTTACGTGGAGAAGGACGATCAGTCGCCTCTTCTGGCCGCTCTGCGCCGGGCCGCGCTGGAGGTGACCGGGCGGGAGGCGGAGGTCGGCTCCTTCAACGGCTACACGGACACCGCCGTGATCGCCGGAACCCTGGGCAACCACAACTGCATGTCCTACGGCCCCGGCAGCCTGGAACTGGCCCACAAACCCAATGAGTCCGTGCCGTTTGAGGATGTGAGAAGGTGCGGGTGGGTGCTGGGGAGACTGGCGGAGGATGTGGTGTTTGGGAATTGACAGAGGCCAGACTGTGTGCTAATATGTGAACAGATACAAGCGTGTTACCGAAAGGGCAAGAGCAAGTAAGGGATTACTTGTTCCTGCTCTTTTTGTATTTCATAAACGTGTCAGGGAGGTGTTTGAATAAAATGTGTCATTATTTAGGAATCGATGTAGGGGGTACAAATATACGGGCTGCGCTCATTGGCCAGACGGGGGAGATGTCACCTGTTTTAAAGGAGAGAACCAGCCGGGAAGGTCATGGGGAGGGCATGATGGAACAGATCATTTCCATGTGTCGCATCCTGACGGCCAGGACGTCAGCGGTTGCTGCGGGGATCTGTCTGCCTGGTGTATTTATGCCGGACGGAACCCTGGCTCATGCCACAAATCTGCCGACCGGATCGGAGCGGCTTCACATTGTGGAGCAACTTAGAGACGTTTTGAATATTCCGGTTTATGGAGAAAATGATGCAAATGCGGCGGCTTTCGGAGAATATGTTTACGGTGTGGGGAAGGGAGTTGAGTCCATGTACTATGTTACGATTTCGACAGGGATTGGAGGCGGATTCATCTGGAACGGAAATATTATCCGGGGATTTAACGGGTTTGCCGGAGAGGTGGGCAGCGTTTTGGTGACGGAAGAGGAAGCGTCCTTCCGGTCTCTGGCCCCGGGCAGCGCCGAGGGGTGTTCAGGCGGAGACGGGATACTGGAAAAAGCACGGAAGCGGATCAACTGTGAGATAAGGGATGCGGGTGAAGTGTTTCAACTGGCTCAGGAGGGAGATGAAAAGGCGGCTGAGATTGTGGTGGAGATGATTACAGGCCTGGCCAGAATGTTTGCGGATATCGCTTGCGTTATCAACCCCCAGAGGTTTGTCCTGGGAGGCGGCTGTATGAGGTCAGAGGACTGTTTTTTTGGCCGGATGACAGAACTTTATCGGAAGTTGGTTCCTGGACCGCTTAAGAACACGGAATTTGTGCAGGCGTCTCTGCGTGAACCGGGACTTCTCGGCTGTGCGGCTATTGCCGGAAAGGGGGAGAAGTATGTTTAACTTTGGAAAAATAAAATGTTATGCGCCGGTCAGCGGTAAAGTGGTGGATTTGAAAGAAGTTCAGGACCCACTTTTTTCCAGCCGTTCCATTGGGGATGGTGTGGCGGTGATTCCTGAGGATAACGTGGTCTGTTCACCTGCGCGGGGAAGAATCAAGCTGCTATTCCATACGGGACACGCTTTTGTGGTAGAGGCCGACAACGGGATGGAGGTGATGGTGCATATCGGGATCGATACAGTAAAAGGCGAGGGAAAGGGATTTTACAAACTGGCCGCTCAGGGCGACCGGGTGGAGGTAGGAACTCCTGTGGTCAAGGTGGCGTTCGAAGAATTGAAAGATATGGATTTGACCACCATAATGATTGTGATGACGCAGGAAAAAAGCTGGAATGTGTATCCAACAGGCAGGGAACGCTGTACGGCCGGGAAGACATGTCTGCTGCAGGTGAGGTGAATAGATGAAGCTGGAAAATGAAGAATGGCTGGTGGTGGTGGAGCCTATGGACAGCAGTCAGAGACGGTTTGACCATGCAGGAACGGTCCGCCAGGTAATTCGCAAAAATGATGGCTGCTGTTATCTCACCCGGGAGCGTCTGGAAAAGGGTGGGTATAGTATGGGCTTTGGGATTTGCAGCGAGTTCTGCGCTTCCGCTCCCATCGGATATCAGGAGGCTGGAGCGGGGGAGTATTATCTGAAGCCGGGAGTGGGAAAGTTTAAAAAGCCACGAGCGGGAGTCTTTCACAAAGCAGCGAATGGCAGCGGAACAGGAGACGATAGCGAGACGGGGAATATTTGCAGGGGAGAACTTCCTGAGCTGGAGCCGGAGGAATACGAATTGTGCATCGGGGACAACCAGGTAACGTTTTGGGGTGGAAGCCGGTCGGACACAGGGTACGGCTATTATTTAGAAAAATCAATATCCCTGGTGAAAAACAGGGTAATCATCGTCTGCCAGCTGCGCAACATAGGGGGAAGGCCGTTTTGGGTGGAGGAATATAGTCATAACTTTTTTGCCTTTAATTTCGAACCTGTTAGCGAGGATTACCGACTGGACACCCAGGAAATGGGAATGGAGCGGTTTGTATGGTCGGAGGATAGGGGCCTGTATGAGGGACAGTGGAAGCAACGTCCGAAGTCATATGAGTATAGCCTGTTCCATGCGGCAACCGGGCGAAAAATTGTCGAGCGGGGGGATTTTCCTCCCTTGAAATTCAAACTCTGGCAGGATTTGCATTGTTTTTGTCCCGAGTGTTTTATTGGGATCGGCCTGGAACCAGGTATGGAAAAGCGTTGGAATCGGGTCTTTGAATTTTTTTGAATTTAGAGTTGACATACAAAAAAGCGTGTGATATCTTTTAGTTAACTATATAGTTGTCGAAAAAAGCGTGTAACCGTGAGGGCATTAGCTGATCGCACAAGTTGTACTGATCAGTAACCAGATGCTGTCTGCGGGTAGGCGCCTTTTTAATATCCTGCTGCTGCATTTAGGACTGAACGTAAAATCAGCAGGAGGATATTATTATGGGTAAAAAAAGCGGATCATTTATGTCTGTGGCGCAAAAACTGGGGAAAGCCCTGATGACGCCCATTGCGGTGCTGCCCGCAGCGGCAATTCTGTTGCGCCTGGGCTCTGGGGATCTTCTGGGCGTGAGCTGGATGGAGGCGGCCGGAAATGCCATTTTCGGCAATCTGTCCATGGTATTTGCCATCAGTATCGCCATCACCTTCGCACAGAAGAACAGCGGTGTAGCCGCCATTGCGGCGGCAATCAGTCAGTATGTGATTACAGCAGTAGCGATTTCCTTTGATGAGACAATCAATCTCGGCGTGGTGACCGGCATCATTGCGGGTCTTGTCTCCGCCTATCTTTATAACCGTTACCACAATGTGAAAGTACCGGAGCTGCTGGGATTTTTCGGAGGAAAACGATTTGTTCCCATTGTGACAGCGCTGGTGTCCGTTGTGATTGGTGCGGCCATGGGATTTGTCTGGCCGCCGGTACAGGTGGGGATCGAAAAGCTTGGCATGGCGGTGATTTCCGCCGGTCCCACAGGATCCTTTATCAATGGTTTCATTAACCGGCTTCTGCTTCCTTTTGGGCTTCACCATCTGTCCAACTCCTTTGTACTGTTTCAACTGGGGGAATTTACCGATTCTGCCGGCCAGGTGGTTACTGGAGACCTGACTCGTTTCTTTGCCGGGGATCCCAACGGAGGGCTGTTCGTAACCGGCGGCTACGCGGTGTACATGTTCGGATTTCCGGCGGTGGCCCTGGCTATGACGTTGCTGGCAAAGCCTGAGAACCGGAAAGCGGTGGCGGGCGTTTTGGGGAGCGCGGCTCTGACCGCGATTATCACGGGAATCACGGAACCCATTGAGTTCAGCTTCCTGTTCCTCTCACCAGTGCTTCTGGTGGTAAACGCGCTGCTGTTCGGCTTGTTCAACGCCGTGTCCGTGGCTATGGGCGTCAGAATGGGAATTGGTTTCTCCAACGGCCTTTTGGACTACATCATGACATACAACCTGGCAACCAAGCCCCTCCTCATGATTCCGATTGGAATCGTTGCGTTTGTGGTGTATTTCTGCGTATTCTATTTTCTGATTAAAAAGCTGAATATCCCCACGCCGGGCAGAGTTGGAAATTTCTCTCTGGATGGAGGGGAGGACGAGTCGGAAGCCAGCGGAGCCGGTGAGCAATATCCCTCCGGGACTGGGCAGAAGACTCCTGGCGTTGCCGGGGCGCAGGCCCTCTCCGGCACCCGGACGAAGAATGACATGTTCAGCGAGGACAATGTGCGAGCCCAGGCTGAGAAAATTCTCAGCGCTGTGGGCGGTCCGAAAAATATCCTGGAGTTGGAGGCATGCATCACCCGCATACGGCTGACGGTGAAAGATTCCACCCAGGTGGATCGGGATGTCCTGAAACGGGCAGGAGCTGTGGATGTGATCAGTATGGGAGGTGGCAATTTCCAGATCGTGATCGGTACCATGGCGGATCCCATTGTAAGCGAGATGAAAGAGTCGGCGTGCATCTGAGAGGGAGGAACAGAAAATGGCACATTATCAACATTCCATGGATGAATACATACAAAGGACACCCGACTATCTGAAACGCCTTGTGGAGCGCAGAAAGGAACTTCTGGCTCCGGCCGTTTCCGTTTTAAACGGAAATGAATGGAGCGAGTTGATCCTTCTGGGGTCTGGAAGCTCCTACACCGCAGCGGTATCTGCCAGATATTTTATGCAGCAGATGATGGGCAAAACGATTACGTTAGCCTATCCCAACAATGTACTTCACTACGAACGCTTTTTTAACCCTAACGCAGTGGTGGTAGGAATATCCCAGTCCGGTAACAGTGTGGCGGCGATAGAAGCAGTCCGCCGCATGAGAGCGTGTGGTTATCCAACTATCGCCCTGACTTCGGACCCGGAAAGTTCCATGGCCAAAGCGGCGGGGGTTCTACTGGATCTGGGAATCGGCGTGGAATCCTGTGGGCCGAAAACGGCCGGATATCAGGCTACTGTGCTGCAATTACAGCTTCTGGCTCTGGAATATGGCTATGGATGCAAACGGGTGAGCGAGGCTGGGTACCGGCGCTGTCTGGAGGATGTCACAGCTACTATTGACAATCTTTCCGCGGTGCGCGTGGCTGTGAAGGACTGGTATGAGCAAAATCGAGAGCGTATGATCGGTGTGCAAAAGATATCCGTGGTAGGGTACGGCTGCAATTACGGGACGGCCCTGGAAGGATCACTGAAATTGATTGAGACAGTCCGCTGTCCTGCCTACGGATATGAGTTTGAGGAGTATCTGCACGGTCCGAATGATGGAATCGACCGCAACAGTACCATCTTCCTGTTGCAGAGCCCGGATCAGGAGGGAGACCGCATGGACCGGTTCCACCAGTTTGCAGAACGGATCACCACAGAGGGAATCTTAATTACGTCCCGGGATCGGCAGGGGAACAATGTGATGCGGGTTCCCTTTGCGGACCGGGGTGATTTTACGGTTTTGGAATATGTGGTGCCGCTGCAATATCTGGCCTTTCGCGTCTCGTGGGATCGTGCTGTGAACCTGAATGAGATTCGTTACCCTGAGTATTATACGTTTATGAACTGTAAAACCAAGCTGTAGAGAAAACGGGGGTGACTATGGGAAAGCGCTATGTAATCGAGAAGGCTCTGAACAACAATATCCTTCAAATACGCGATGGGGAGACGGAAAAGCTTTTCATCGGCAGGGGGATCGGTTTTGGGAAAAAGCCTGGAGAGCTGTTTGAGAAGAACAGCGTGGTGGATAAGGTTTTTGTCATAGAGGATGACAAGAACCAGAACAATTTCAAGCAGATTTTTCGGGGTGATGGGCCAGAATTTGTGGATTTTTGCGAAGAGCTGATCTTGCTTATTGCCCGCTCGTTCCATGAGGAGCTCCATGAGACCATCCATATCAGCCTGATCGACCATATTTCATGCACACTGCGGCGTTTGAAGCTGGGCGAACAGATTGTCAATCCCTTTCTCAGCGAAATCGAAGCCCTGTATGATCAAGAGTTTCAGATTGCTGGGGAGGTGTGCAGAAGAATTGAGGAGCGCTATGATGTATCCATGCCCGAGGGAGAGGTGGGTTTCATCGCTCTTCATATTCACTCGGCCCGGTACAACGGGGAGCTGAAAAACGCGCTCCGAAGCAACCGGATCTGTAATCGGGTGATCACACTTCTTGAAAATGAGATTGGCCGCCGCCTCGACAAGAAATCCATCGACTGCGTTCGTTTTATGGTCCATTTGCGCTATGTGATCGAGCGCATGGTGCGCCAGGAGAAGATTGAGAACGAACTGACAGATGTGATTATTTTTAAATATAAGGATTCTTATGAGCTGGTCTTAAAAATCAAGGTGCTTTTGGAGAGGGAACTGAAAACTAAGAATATTTCCAGGGAGGAGCTGGCGTATCTGACCATGCATGTGGAGCGGTTGAGGAAGATGCAGGGGCGATAAGGGCTGCTCTTAGACTGAAGAATCAGAAAGATGAAAAAGGCTGCCAACCACATGAATGTTATGAGCACATAACATATGCGGCTGGCAGCCTTTTTGGTCAGCTTCGGTTAAGATAGCGCCAGAGAGTGGTCCGGCTAATTCCCAACTGTCTGGCGGCAGTTGTTTGGTTACCGCCGGAAGCGGCCACTACGCGGTTTATGATATCGCGGGTTATTTCGTCCAGAGGCCGATTCAGATTGATATTCGAATCTGGTGCGCGGTGATATCCGCCGATGCTGCGTCTGAAGATTGCCTTTTCCTTGGTCAGAACCATCTCGGTATCACATTTCTGAATATACGGGGAATTGGTGATAGCTGCCAATTCATTTATCACTCGTTTGAATTGTGTATAGTTTTGGGGCCAGTCATATTCTCTGAGTAAATCCATGGCGTCCGGAGAAAACCCGGTCAGCTGCTTGCCAAGGGTGAGATTTAATGTATTCAGATAAAGGCTGGAGAGCGTGGGGATTTCCTGAGTCCGCTCCCGCAGCGGGGGGAGACAGACGGTTAGGCAGGACAACCGTTTGATAAACTCCTGGCAGGCTTCGGGGAGAGGATGCCCGTCCTCCCCTGTGCAGGAAAAAATCAGCCGGTTGCGCCGGTACAAGCCCGTATCAATAATTAGCGAGAGCAGCAGGCGGCTTCTTTGGGTGGGCAATTCTTCTATATTTTTAAAATAAATCGTGTTCTGGTCATCGGTGAAGGGGGAATTGTAGTGGTTTGTCAGATACTCCCAGCCGCGGTCATTGATCAGACCACAGTCTATGGAAACCAGGGGGTTATGGTTGTAGATACTTCCAGCATATATAGCCCTTGCAATCTGTTCTTTTCCGGTTCCGCTCTCCCCAGTGATCATCACGGGAAATGTGCTCTGACCGATCTGATCGATGGAGTTCTGCAGATCTCCCATAGCTCCGGTAATGCTGTAGAAACTGTTAAAAAAACGCTCTTGTGCATCGCGAAGCGAGTGAAAGCGGATACCGTATCGCCCTGTATTGATTGGGATCTTGGAGGCGGTGATGTAGAATACGGCGTACTCCTGTCCCATACTGTCAATGATGCGGCTGTCGACGGAAAACAGTGTGTTATCGATATTCCGAAAAAACTTGTGGCTACCTGTGGTGGGGATCTGAGGCCTTTCCCCCCGTAAAAGCGCGTAAAGTTCATCGGCTTTCTCGCGGTTCCAGGATGAAAAGCAGACATCGTCGGAGGCGTCAAGTATGACGGTGTCTCCGGTGTGAAATTTCACTACTTCCTCCAGAAAACGATTTTCCTCCTGAAGCCGCAAATAGCCGGTACTGACCTTGACTGCCTGGTCGAACGCGCTCTCAATGCTTTCGGAACCGGATGTGATCAGGATCGCGTTTAACCCCAGATTCTTGGCGGTAGTGTGCGTGATCATGTCACAGATTACCATACGGTATCCGTTCTGCTTCAAACGCTGAAGCGTACCAACCACTTCCTCCGAGCCGTGGATAGTTACAATATCGATTCTGTATTGGAGCAAATCGCATAGAAGATGAGCGCTGCCGGTAATGCTGGGGAAGCCAACAATGGCATAGCGGTCCGCGTAGTTTTCCGCCAGTTTGATGGAGCGGAGGATGTCATAGACGGATAGAGAAATCTCAATGACAGGTATATAAGTGATCCTCCCGATCAGTTCAGCAGTCCCTCCTCGGGATATGATGACATCGTAGCCGTTGTTCAGGTTGTGCCGGACTATTTCTGCGCCGTATTCCAAATCGCCTGAATAAACATCCAATTCCAGATCGTCCCGCTGTGCCGCCAGCTTTTGCATGGCGGTTTTCATCGCTTCGTAGGGGGCGATTCCTAATATACGGATTTTTCGGTCCATTTTCCCCTCCCTTGTTCTGTTTTGAAATAAGTGTATCATAAATGAACAAATATGTACAGGAAATATATGGAAGTGTTAAAAAAATAAACAAAAAATCCAAAATGTTCAGTTGATTTTGCGATAATGGTTGTTTATACTATAAATATAAACAAATATAAGTAAATTATATGTTCATAAATAAAACAAATGGGTGGTGAACCGATGCTGGAATTGCTGATCATTGCAGATGATTTTACCGGAGCACTGGACACAGGCGTTCAGTTTGCCGGGGAAGGCGCAGAGACTCGGGTTGTGACAGACCGAAATTATGATTACTGCGCGGTGGAAGCGGGAATTCAGGTTTTGGTAATGGATGCGGAGACAAGACATCTGCCGGCGAAAGAGGCCTATGATGTGGTATATGGGATCGCGATTCGCGGAATCGCCAGTGGGATTCCCTATATTTATAAGAAAACAGACTCGGCGCTGAGGGGCAATATCGGCAGTGAGCTCACCGCCTTGTTGGCTGCCTCAGAGAAAAATATCCTTCCATTTTTTCCGGCGTTTCCCAAAATCGGCAGGACCACTGAAGCCGGATATCATTATATTAATGGAATACCGGTGAAGGAGAGCGTGTTCGGACAGGATCCTTATGACCCGGTGAAGTGCTCCTATATTCCAGAGTTGATTCAACGGCAGAGCTCTGTTCCCGTCCGAACGATCCGTTGGAACGAAGAGATTGGTGGCACACAGGTTACTCCGGAAATTGTGGTATTGGACGCCCAGGAGGACGAACAGCTGGAAGAACTTGGAAAACAACTGCTTGACATGGGGGGGTTATCCGTGATGGCGGGTTGCGCCGGATTCGCGGCGGTATTACCTGGACTTTTGAAATTGAAGGGAGTTCCGCCTGTGCCGGAGGTATTCTCGGGGAAATTCCTGGTGATCAGTGGCAGCTTGAATCCGATTACCATTCGGCAACTGAGTTACGCCCAGCAAAACGGTTTCCTGAGGCTTAGCCTGACGCCAGAGCAGAAACTGGAAACTGGGTATTGGAGCGCAGAGAAGGGAATTAGAGTTCTGAATGAGTGGAAAACAAGAATCCGAGGGAGCACATGTTGTATTATTGACAGTACCGACCCGCCCGGAGACGGAAAGACCGCCAATTATGCCGGGGTGTTGGGGCTTACCGCCAAGGAGGTACGGGAACGGGTTGCGAAGTCTCTGGGATGCGTGTTGGAGGGCCTGATATCAGGTGGCGAGCCTTTTTCATTGCTCATCACAGGCGGCGATACGCTGCTGGCCTGTATGGAGCGCCTTGCGGTGGCGGAGATGGAACCAGTCAGGGAGATGGGGCCCGGAATTGTTCTGTCGCGTTTTCAATATCAGGGGATATGGTGCCAGGTAATTTCAAAATCGGGTGGGTTCGGGGCAGAGACGCTGCTTTTCGACCTGGCGGAACAGATATTGGGGAACCATCATACGGCGCAATGCTGTGTGTGCAGCCGGTGAGGAGGGCGAACGGTGGAGAAAAGAAACGTAATTGGAATTACAATGGGAGATCCGGGGAGCATCGGCCCGGAAATTACGGTGAAGGCTCTGGGGAATCCGTCGGTCTATGAGAAAATCCGCCCTTTGGTGATCGGGGATGCCTGGGTAATGGAGGAAGCTCTGAAGATTACGGGGCGGGAAGATCTTGCGGTTCACCCTGTGGATTCAGTGGAAAAATGCAGGTTTAAACCGGGGATAATCGATGTTTTCGACTTGAAAATTGTGGATAGAGGGGAGTTACTGCGGGCGGAGGTGTCGAAGATATCCGGAGAGGCGGCATTTCGCTATGTGGAGAAGGTGATCCGTCTGGCTAGGGACGGGGAAGTGGACGCGACGGTTACCAATGCACTGAATAAAGAGGCGCTGAATCTTGCGGGCCACCATTATTCAGGCCATACAGAGATTTATGCTCATATGACAGGCACGAAATCATACACGATGCTGTTGGTACACGAAAACTTCAGGGTGGTCCACGTATCTACCCATGTCTCACTGCGTCAAGCCTGTGATCTGGTCAAAAAACCGCGCGTTCTGGAGGTGATCCGAATTGCAGATCAGGCGTGCAGGCAGATGGGGATTCAAAAACCCAAGATCGGTGTGGCGGGGCTCAATCCACATAGCGGTGAGAATGGATTGTTTGGAAAGGAGGAGATTGAGGAGATAATACCTGCTATTACAGAGGCGAGAGATGAAGGGATTCTTGCAGAAGGTCCTGTGCCGCCGGATTCCTTGTTTCCGAAAGCCAGAGGTGGCTGGTACGATATTGTGGTCGCAATGTACCATGATCAGGGACATATACCGCTTAAGGTAGCAGGATTTGTCTATGATCGGGAACATGGAAAGTGGGAAGCGGTATCCGGGGTGAATATTACACTGGGACTTCCTATTATCAGGACTTCTGTAGATCACGGAACGGCTTTTGACCAGGCGGGTAAGGGGACGGCAAGTGAGGCCAGCCTGTTAAATGCCATTGAATATGCATCATTGTTGGCGGGACACCGATAACGGAGGGGGTATCTTATGAACAATACATCACATTATCATTTTAATCGGACGATCACAGTTCCATTTGAGGAAATGAAGGCTTGGATCAGCGATATTTTCAGGGCAGAAGGGTTTAATGGTGGGGAAGCGGAACTGGTGGCCGATTCACTGGTGGATGCAGATGCCAGAAGCGTTTACTCACATGGAATACAGCGGGTTAAGCTGTATACAAAACGGATTATGTCGGACTGTATCAACCGTGAGGGATGTCCGGTAATTGTGGTGGACCGGGATGCCACGGCCGTAGTGGACGGGGATAACGCTATGGGGCAGACGGTGGGGAAATTTTGTATGGAGCTGGCAATCCAGAAGGCCAGGCAGTATGGAGTGTCTTTTGTGACCGCCAGAGGCAGCAACCATTATGGGAGATGTGCCTATTATACCCGGATGGCCCTGGAGTACGACATGATCGGTTTCTCGGCGACCATTGGCGGAGGAAATCTGATGGCGCCATGGGGAGGCACGGATTCCCGGGTAGGGAACAATCCTTACAGCTATGCGATACCGGCTTTCAATCATTATCCGGTTGTGTTGGATATGGCGATGAGCGTGGTGGCAAAGGGGAAAGTGGATGTGGCCTCCAAAACCCACAGCCCTATCCCGGATACATGGGCTTTGGATCAAAACGGCTTTCCCACCACGGATGCAGAGGAAGCGTTAAAGGGAAGCCTGAGGCCGATTGCAGATTACAAAGGGTCCGGTATGGCGATTGTGATTGGCATGCTCTGCTCAGTCATTAGCAACGGGGCCATTGGACCCACTTTAAAGCGGGTATACGGGGACTTTGACGGGGGATTAAATAAAGGACAGTTGTTCATGGCGGTGGATATCAGCCGCATGACAGATGTACAAGTCTTTAAGGAACGGATGGACCGGCAGATTGATTTTATAAAGGCGTCGCCGGCTGCCGCCAATACGGAGGAAGTATATTTGCCGGGAGAGCTGGAGTACAGAAGTTTTGACCGGCAGATGAAAGATGGCATCGTGTACCCGGTGGAAATCATTCAGGAAATCCGGGAGATTGCCGGGGGATTTGGGGTTGCGGAACCTGAATGGCTGAAACAGTCAGGGGTTGGACAATAAACGCTGTATCAATTCATGGAGGGGTGTTAAATGGGGAATCAGTTAAAAAATAGCAGTGTGGGCTTCTTTCCGATGAAGTATTTTTTGGTACTTTTGGTAATCACGGTTTTAGGTATCATGACAGGAACCTCATGTGAGGGATTTTTGGGGGGCTTCGTGGTGTGTACGGTGCTGGGGCTTTTTATGATGTATATCGGCGACGCATTGCCGATTGTCAACACGTATTTCGGGGGAGGCTCCTTTATCGCGCTGTTCGGATCAGCGGCTTTGGTGTATTTTGGGGTATTCCCGGAAGCCACGATTGAGTTAGTCTCAGATTTTTGTAAAAGTATGGATTATAATGGTTGGCTGGTAAGCGCTCTGATTTGCGGCAGTATACTGGCAATGGACCGAAAGCTTCTGCTGCGCGCAGGTATCCTGTATTTTATCCCCATTGTGCTGGGAATTGCATGTGCGTTTGGCATGTGCGGTCTGGTGGGCGCTTTAACCGGATATGGGTGGCGCGAGGCGATTCTGTTTATTGCACTTCCGATTATGGGCGGTGGTACGGCAGCGGGCGCTGTGCCCACGGCGGCCACTTATGGAATGTCCATGACAAAGGACAGCGCCTACTATTTGTCCCTGATGATGCCGGCGGTGGTGATGGGCAATGCCCTGGCCATTGTGGTGGCTGGTCTATTAAACGGCGTGGGCTTAAAATTCCCCAAGACAACCGGGAATGGCAAATTGATGAAAAAAGAGGATATAATTGCAGCAGCTTCTGAAAAAATGAGCCGGATTGATTTCGGGGCGCTTGGAAGAGGTTTTGTGCTCACAGGCATTTTCTATACGTTAGGAAAAATGTGCGCCCTGGCGGTGCCGGGGATTCACTACTACGCTTGGACGATTATTCTGTGCGCAGTATGCAAGATTTCCGGGAGCGTGCCGGAGCAGGTTCAGGAGGACGTGAAACAGTGGTACCAGTTGGTAATGAAAATCGGTATTCCGGCGATTTTGATTACGATTGGAGTTGTCTATGTAGACCTGAACGTGGTGATCGCCAATCTGAATCTGGGGTTTGTACTCATGGTTCTGGCAACTCTGATCGGCTGCGTGATCGGTCCCTGGCTGATCGCGGGTATTCTGGGCTTCAATAAGGTTGAAATCGCCATGACAGCCGGTTTGTGTATGGCCAATATGGGTGGTTCGGGGGATGTGGCGACTCTGGGAGCCGGAAAGCGGATGGAGCTTATGCCCTTTGCTCAGATCTCCTCAAGGATCGGGGGCGCTTTGATAATCGTGCTGGCCAGTATTATCGCGCCGATCATCGGCGCAGGATTATAAACTGCTGTCGCAATTAGCCGTTTGCCTTTTCCCTCCTCCTGTGCTATATTATAGTCAGTTTTTAAAAGAGGAGATACAGGAAAATGAAAGAGACAGCATTAGTGATAATGGCGGCTGGCATCGGCAGCCGGTTCGGCGGTGGGATCAAGCAGCTGGAGCCTGTGGGGCCAAACGGGGAGATCATTATGGATTACTCCATCCACGACGCCCTGGAGGCGGGATTCGACAAGGTGGTATTCATCATCCGCAGGGACCTGGAGAAGGATTTTAGGGAGATTATCGGCAACCGCATCGAGAAGATCGCAAAGGTGGAGTACGCGTTCCAGGAGCTGGACGCTCTGCCCGCGGGCTATGAGGTGACGCCGGGGCGGACCAAGCCCTGGGGGACCGGCCAGGCCGTTCTGATGGTCAAGGGCCTGGTGAACTGCCCGTTCCTGGTGATCAACGCGGACGACTACTACGGCAAGGAGGGTTTCCGCCTGATCCACGACTACATGGTGAGCGAGATGGACGAGAGCGGGGATGTGTACGATATCTGTATGGGCGGCTTCATTCTGTCCAACACCCTGAGCGACAACGGCAGCGTGACCCGCGGCGTGTGCCGGGCTGGGGCGGACGGCTATCTTGAGACGGTCAACGAGACGTACAACATCCGCATGACGGAGGACGGACTGAAGGCGGAGGACGAACAGGGCAACCCTGTGGCCGTGAGCCCGTCCCAGCCGGTTTCCATGAACATGTGGGGGCTGCCGGTGAAATTCCTGGAGGAGCTGGAACAGGGATTCCCGGAATTCCTGGATCATTTAAAAGAGGGAGATGTGAAATCAGAGTACCTTCTGCCACGGATTATCGATGAGATGGTTCAGTCCGGCAAGGCCCGTGTGCGGGTGCTTAACACCCCGGATAAATGGTTCGGCGTGACCTACAAGGAAGACAAGGCGGCGGTGGTGGCCGCCATCCGCAAACTGATTGCGGACGGCGTGTACAGCGAGAAGCTGTTTGGCTGATAAAATCGACTGTTTCCGATGAAAAAGAGGGATGGATACCTGCGGGCGTCCATCTTTTTTTATTGCAATATGCCTGTTGACACGGCCTGCGGACGGGAAGTTTGTCGATCAAAGGAAACCCGTCGAAGCGGCGATGCGTGTCGTTACATTCTTCGTCCGGGGAGGCATAATTTCCGGAGTTGGAGCCTATACTATAAAAAAGCTTGAGCCCGCCGGCGGTGACTCACAGCAATTATTCGGATCATCAGGTGGACAACTCTATTATGAAATTATGGAAACAGTTTAGTATACAGAAACAGGATACAATCGACTATTTTAATACGCGCAAGGATTTCCGGCCCGATGTATTTGCGGCCCGGCTGAATCAGCTGATTCTGGAGGAGCTGGACGCCAAGGAGAAGGTGGGGGTGATGTTTCTGTGCATCGGAACCGACCGTTCCACCGGGGACAGTTTAGGGCCCCTGGTGGGCCATAAGCTGAGGGCGAGGAAGCTGCGCAGGGCTGCGGTGATCGGCACGCTGGACCGGCCGGTTCACGCCATGAACCTGGATTTGTACTCCCGCTATATCCGGCTCAATTACCCGGATTACGTGGTGGTGGCCATCGACGCCTCAGTGGGGAGTTCGGACCACGTGGGCTACGCAACTCTTGGGCGGGGCGCTTTGAAACCGGGTCTGGGCGTGAGTAAGGAGCTGGAAGCGGTGGGAGACATTTCCATCACCGGAATTGTGGGCGGCTGCGGCAACTATGACCCGGTGATGCTCCAGAGCGTGCGGCTCTCCATGGTGATGCAGATGGCGGACTGCATCTGCGAAAGCATATTTCTTGTCGAACGATTATGGGAAAACGCGGTCATCGTTTGACAAAATTCGCCCATAGAATGTGCTAAGCTTGTTTGGATCAGAAAATAGAGTAATGGTCCGGACAGCGGAAAATAGACGCGGAAAGCAGGTCAAGCTTTCTAGTAAACGGTCTGAACTGTTACGAATAAGACAGTGGGGTGATTCTATGGGAGAATTATATGAACCCTATCCCAAGCTGCCCAAAAATATCCGGCAGATTGGAGAACGGGACCAGGTTCTGAAATTATATTTGGAAGATTATGTAAATTCTTATTTGAAACGGCTTCGCCCGGCGGGCGGCTCCGACCTGCGGGTGGGGCTGCTGTTGGGAAATGTTGAGATGCATGAGGACACGCCTTATGTGTTTGTGGACGGCGCCCTGGAGATGGAAAATGTCACCGAGGAGGGCGAGAAGGTGGTTTTCACCGAGGAAGCCTGGAAAAAGGCTTACCAGGATGTGGAGCAGATGTTCCCCAAACGCACGGTCCAGGGATGGTTTCTCTGCGGCAGCCCGGGCTGCAATCTGAGCCCCCTCAATTATTGGCGGCAGCACGGCCAGTATTTCACCGGCAAACACCAGCTCATGTACTTGAACTCCGGCCTGGAGGGAGAGGAAGCCATTTACATAACGTCCTCGGACGGCTTTTACAAGCTGCGGGGGCACAGCATTTTCTATGAGCGGAACCAGATGATGCAGGATTACATGGTGCTGCGGCGCGAGGCCAGGCGGGTGGAGACCGGCGTGGACGACAAGGTGATCCGGGATTTCAGAAAACGGATGGACGAGCGCAAGGCAGAGGCAACCCATCACAGGAGCACCGTGGGCGCTCTGACCGGTCTGTGCAGCGTGCTGACCATCACGGTTTTTGCCGGCGGCGTGGCTATGTTCAATAATTATCAGAAAATGCAGCGGATGGAGAGCGTGATCGCTTCTGTTGTCCCCGGCGGCAGCGTGCTGACCGGCGGAAAGCAGGTGGAAAGCCCATCGGGCAAGGGTTTTGTGGACGCCAACGGACCGGATTATGTGATCGAGGAGGCCAAGGGACAGGTTTATCCCACCACTGCGCCCGCAGATGAGAGCGCGGACGCTGCGGCTCAGACGCAGGTGCCCATGGGCGCGGGGAGAGACGAGTCGCCTCAGTCCGGCAAGGAGCAGCCCTCACCGGTCAAGGTGGAGACCATGCCGCCGGGCGCTACAGCCGGAGCCGGACAAGCTGCGGCCGGAAACAGTGAGGGAGCGGCGGGAGTTACTCAGGGCAATGAAAATGCGCTGAGCGGTTCCGATGCTTCAGGCGGCCAGGGAGGTAGCGGCCAGGGTGGAAATGGGCAGAGCGGCAGCGGACAAGGCGGCAGTGGTCAAGGCAAAAGTAGCCAGGGCAGCGGTGGCAGCCAGAGCAGCGGCAGCAGCCAGGGCGACGGCAGCAGCCAGAGTACCGGCAGTACCGGTGGTCAAAGCGGCAGTTCCCAGAACGCCTCATCGGGCGGTTCCAACGGCCAAGCTTCCGGCGGTGGCCAAGCCCCCGGCGGTTCCACGTCCACGGACAAATCCTCCGGCAACAAGGAAGGCTCCTCCCAGGCTCCCGCGGCGGCTCCTGCGGACTATAAGGTGTACACCGTGGAGGCAGGGGACACGCTCTACGGAATCTGCTTCAAATTATATTCCAGCATCGGGCAGCTGGACGACATCATGCGGGTCAACGGGCTGGAGAACCAGGACAGCATTTACGCCGGACAGAAGCTGCTGGTGCCGTAAACCTTGGCCAAAAGGCGGCCCAGGCGGGAGAGGGCTCATAAAAAGGTAATGCGGATTGTCAAAAAGTGTTGTATAATGTCTCATATATGGGCTTTTTTAGGAGATAATGAGATGAACAACACCAGTTCGACGAGCCGGGAAAACAAAAAAAAGCAGCTGCGGCGTCAGATCGTGCCAACGAATCCCGAACCCTTCGGACGGGGGGGTTACGACGAGGACGATGAGGACAGCCGGGAGGTGGTGTACAACGCGCACCGCAAGGTAGTCCGCAGGCGGATACGGATTGTGCTGATCCTTCTGGCCCTGGCGGCCATTGCGGGCCTGTGCATTTACCGGTACAGCATCTATCATGAATATACGGATTACCAGGTGGTCTGGGAAAAGGACTTTACCGTGGAGGACACCGAGGGCGTCACCAAGGGCGAGGGCAATTTCAACGGCTATGTGGATTTTGCCGACGGCATTTTAAAGTACACCAAGGACGGCGTTTCCTATCTGGACGCCCAGGGTAAGGTGGTCTGGAACCAGAGCTATGAGATGAAGTCCCCGATCATCTCGGTCAACGGGGAGTTCGCTGCCGTGGCGGACCAGCAGGGGACGAGTATCTATATCTGCGACAAGAGCGGAAGCCAGGGAAAGGCCACGTCGCTGCTTCCCATCATGCGGGTGGCGGTGTCCGCCAAGGGCGTGGTGGCCGCGCTTTCCGAGGATTCCAAGGCCAGCTACATCAATATGTTCCACAAGGACGGTTCCGATCTGAAGATCTCCGTCAAGTCCCTGCTCTCCAAGGACGGCTATCCGGTGGACATCAGCCTTTCGCCCAACGGCACCCAGCTGGTAGCCTCCTTTATGTATCTGGACAAGGGAATGCTCAAATGCAAGGTGATTTTTTATAACTTCGGCCTGGGGAAAAATGATCCCAAGCGCGTGGTGGGAATTCTGTACCCTGAGACCCTGAACGACGGCATGGTGGGCCGGGTGCGTTTTCTGGACGAAAGCCACTGCGTGTTGTTTTCCGACAAGGGCCTGGTATTCGTTTCCACCCGGGTGGAGACGGAGCCTGAGGCCGGCGAGCCGGTGAACATTGAGGAGGAGATCCGCACGATCTATTACACGGACCGCTATGTGGCCGTGATTACGGACAATGTGGAGGGCGGCGATCCCTACCGCATGCGGATTTACGGGGTGGACGGCGCGCCGGTGCTGGATCAGACTTTTAATTTCCAATATTCGGGAGTTAATATTGACGGCGATTTGATTCTCCTCTATAATGACAGCGGCTGCCAGGTATTCAATCTGAACGGGGTTCAGAAATTCACAGGCAGCTTTGATTTCACGGTATCCAAGGTATCGGCCGGCCGGTTCCCCGGCACGCTTCTTGTCACGGGGCCGCAGATGATGAAGGAGATCCGGCTGCAGTAAGCCGAATTATGTAGATTCAGGCGTTCCGGGCGGGGAAATTCTCCGCCCGTGCGCTGTTAAAATATTGCAGATCACAGCCGTGGAATGTAGTATTAAAATACAAAACGAAAGGGAGTCTGAATGATGGGGATGAAATGTATCGGTATCGATGTAGGAGGAACCACTGTTAAGGTGGGGCTGTTTGAAACGGACGGAACGCTGCTGGACAAGTGGGAGGTCAAAAGCCGCAAGGAAGAGGACGGGAAATACATTCTGCCGGACGTGGCGGCGTCGATCCGCGAAAAGCTGGCCGGTCTGGGACTGGATTTAAAGAAGGACATCGTCGGCGCAGGGCTTGGCGTGCCGGGGCCGGTGATGCCGGACGGATCGGTGGAGGTGTGCGTGAACCTGGGCTGGCACCATGTGAATCCCCAGAAAGAGCTCAGCGGACTGCTGGACGGAATTCCGGTGAAGAGCGGAAATGACGCCAATGTGGCGGCTCTGGGCGAGATGTGGCAGGGCGGCGGCAAGGGCTACAGCGATATTATCATGATCACCCTGGGAACCGGAGTGGGCGGAGGTGTAATTCTGGACCAGAAGATTTTGAACGGACGCCACGGGCTTGGCGGTGAGATCGGACATATCCATGTGCGGGACGATGAGTGGGAGCACTGCAACTGCGGCGGAGTCGGCTGCCTGGAACAGATCGCCTCCGCTACCGGAATCGCCAGGGAAGCCAGGCGCAAAATGGCCGCGGACAGCCGGGATTCCATGCTTCGCAAGTTCGGGGACGACGTGACGGCCAAGGACGTGCTGGATGCAGCCAAGGCCGGGGACGAGCTGGCGGACGAAGTGTTCGAGGTGGTGGCCCGGTATCTGGGCCTGGCCCTAGGACAGGCGGCGCTGATCGTGGACCCGGAGATATTCGTAATCGGCGGCGGCGTGTCCAGGGCCGGACAGTTTCTGGTGGACCGGGTGTTCAAGTATTATGATTACTTTACGCCGATTTCCAAGTTTAAGGCAAAGATCGGGCTGGCTACCCTGGGAAATGACGCGGGGATTTACGGGGCGGCGCGGTTGATTCTGTAGAGAGAGTATGTGAAGAACGTGAAGGCGGGAGGTCGCAGATGACCTTCCGCCTTTGTTATTGCGGCCCACTGTATTCAACAAAAGTCCGGGGACCCGCCCCGGACTCTGTCATTATTTCCGTATTGTTTTTCTGAAAACGCCGCTCAAAATCATTTCCTTGTCCGGCGTGTTTCCGGTCTGCCTACTGGCCGGGCATATACACTCCGTCCCCGTTCACCCAATATCCGTCCGGCGTGCGCTGGTTTGCCCACATGGCGCCGGTGGCGGGATCCAGGTAATAGTAGGTTCCGTTTAATTCCAGCCAGCCGGTGCACATGTACCCTTCCGCGTCAAAGTAATACCAGGATCCGTTGATGGGCAGCCACTGGGAGGCGGGATAGGAGCCGTCATTGTAGCGCCACCAGGATCTGACGCCGTCGGCAGCCTTCTGCCAGGAGCCGGAATTGAAGACAAGCTGGGCGGCCTCCTCCGCGGAGACGGACCAGGTGCCGGAGGTGACCCAATCGCTCTTGGAATTGGTTCCGGTTTCCACCGAGCGCACCCGGAACCGGTAGGAGCCGGATTCCGTGATCATACCTGCGAACTGGTACTGGGGGTTCTGGGGGGAGTAGGTGCTGCCGGTGACACTACCGTTCTTTAAGAGCTGCACCTGGTAGTATTTAGCTTCCGGGGCTTCCTCCCAGTAACCGAAGCCGTCGTGATTGGTGGACCAGTCCACGTTTGTGGGGGCGGCCACGGAGCCGGTGTCGTTGTCCTTGTCGTATACAAAGCGGGCCTTTACGATGACCACGGTCTTGTCGCTGCCGCTCTCATAGCGCACATCCAGGACCTTGATGTCCTCGTAGCTTCCGCCGTACATTTTCACCTTGTAATTGCTCTTGGAGGTGCTGTTAAAATAGTAGTCGTCGCTGTCGGCGGACAGGGTGATTTCAATGATGGGCGGTTTGGAACGGCTCCAGTCGTCGCCGTCGCTGTTGGTCACTTCCACGCCGTCCACAAAACAGTACCCGCTGTCCGTGGTCACGGTCACATCCTCGCTGCTGTCGCCGATGCGGATGCGCGAGTGAACCTCCAGATTCACCTTGCCAATCTTCGTGCGGCTCTCCGCCAATGCGGTTCCCGGCAGCATGGCGGCCAGGAGCGCCGCCGCCAAAAATGCGGATATTGCCTTTTTGATCTGCTTCATACACATAACCTTTCCCTTTCTGAATTGCAGCTGTCTGCAAACATTATGTTGCCTTTTTTTGTACATTGTCGGCAGCCACAGGCTGCCGATAAGAGATGCGTTTCCTTAATTGTACATTGTCGGCAGCCGCAGGCTGTCGATAAGAGATACGTTTCCTTAATTGTACATTGTCGGCAGCCGCAGGCTGTCGATAAGAGATGCGTTTCCTTAATTAATTATAGCAAATATTGGGAGAGAATTCTTTACAAATCTCTGAAGGTTCGGAAAATAACTTATAAATTAGTGGAACGGGGCAGGGAGAAAATGAACTCGGTTCCCACGCCCTCGGTGCTGACCACGTCGATATTTTCCCCGTGGGCCTGTATGATCTCCTTTACGATGGAGAGCCCAAGTCCGGTGCCGCGCTTGTCCTTGCCCCGGGAGAGGTCGGTCTTGTAAAAACGCTCCCAGATTTTCTTCAGACTGTCCTTAGGGATGCCGATGCCGGTATCCTTAACGGAGATGAAAATCTTTTCGTAGCGGCTGCTGGCCTGGATGTAGATGGTGGAGTTGTGGTGGCTGAACTTGATCGCGTTGTCGATCAGGTTGTAGAGCACCTGCTGTATTTTCCCAAGGTCCGCATAGACCATCTGAATATTGTCGGAGAATGTGAGGTCAAAGACAATGTTTTTGTTGTCGCAGGTTCCCTCAAAGGACGCGGCCGTGTCCTTGATCACCCGGTTGATGTCAAAATTGGAGCGGGACAGATAGCCCCGGTTGTCCAGAGAGTTGAGGGTGAGCATACTCTCGGTCAGCTTGTGCAGGCGTTCGGTCTCGGAGATCACCCGGGAGAGGTATTTCCCGTACATCTCCGGCGGAATGGTGCCGTCCAGAATGGCCTCCAGATATCCTTTGATGGAGGTCAGAGGGGAGCGGAAGTCGTGGGAGACGTTGGCGATGAAGTTCTTCTGGTATTCCTCCATCTTGTTCAGCTCGTCGGACATGTAATTCAGGGTATTGGCCAGATAACCCATCTCATCGTGGGTGTGCACGGCGATGCGGTAGTCCAGGTTCCCGGCTGCATACTCGTTGGCGCCCACCGTGATCTTGCGCAGGGGCAGATAAACGGTTTTGGTGAACACCAGCAAAATGATGGAGGACAGCACGAAGATCAGAAACGAGGTGATGTAAAGGATATTCAAAACCCCGTTCTGCGCGTCCTTCACCTGGCTCATGGGCAGATGGATCAGCACATAACCGTAGGTGTTGTAATTCCCGGTAATGGGGGCGGAAACGCTGAGCACGTCCTCGGCAAACAGGCTGTTGTAGCGCCCGATGGAGTAGGAACGGTTGCCGATGGCCGTGGGATCGAAATTGTCGATCACGGTGTGCACCCGTGAGCCGCCGGTGCTGTCCACGATAATGGTGCCCTGGCGGTTTACCACCATGACCTCGGCGCCCAGAAACTGGGCCACGGCCCGCAGCTGGGGGGAGGCGTCGGAGAGGTCCTGGGGCTGCCCCTGATACATGGTGCTGTAGGAGGACGCGATCAGGCAGGCCTCGTCGTACAGCGTGTTGGCCCGGCTCTGGATCAGGTAATCCCGCGTCATGCGGGAGGAAAAGGTGGCGATGAAAACAAAGCCCAACAGGCCGAATACCAGATAGCCGAGTATGAATTTTGAATAAAGGGAATGTGTCATTGTTATACCTCAAAACTGTGCGTGTCGGAAAATCCCGCTTATTCGGTGGGGGCCATGAGGATTCTTCCGGTGCCGCGGTACACGTTAACCAGGCCTTCGCCGGAGACCGCGGAGCCCATCAGGGACTTGGAGGAGCGCTCAACGGTGAACTTTAAAGAGTTGGACCAGGCGATGGCCATGTTGCCGTCGATCTTCACCTCGTCGTCCTGCAGATTAAATTCAATCAGCTCATCCCGAGGCACCGGGCTTTCCAGGATGGCGATACCGCTGCCGCTGAGGCAGAGGTTGAAAAGCCCCTCTTTTCCGGCTACCGCCGAGGACAGCGTGGATCTCGCCACCACATTCTGTTTGATTCCGGAGTCGCAGGCCAGGAACAAGCCGTCCTCCAACACCAGGCTGCCCCACTCGGACACTTCCTCCAGGAGAATGTACTTGTAGGTGGGCTCCAGCATGATCAGGCCCGTTCCGGTGTACTCTGGCTTGACGGCGGCCTCTTTGGTCACCTTGGAGGCGATGGCTTTACCGAAAAAGTCTCCGACACCCTTGATCCCGGATCCCATTTTCACGTTTCCGGCGGTCCACTGCATGGCGCCTGCCTGGACGGTAAAACCGTTGTTTTTCAGTTCGATCAGCACCTGGCGCTTGCGGATGTTCATCTCGGCGGCAAAGTAGGCGTTCATGGCGGAACCGGGGGTGACGCTTAAATCGCGCTGGTGCTCGAATACTTTTATGTTTCCGCGCTCGGCGATCTGTGTCATATTGGAGTTATTGTAAAGATTCTGATAAGTGATCATGGTTGACCCTCCTGGTTTTATACTGTGGAATCCAGGGCCGCGGCCCCGCTTCTCTATCATAACACGGTCCGGTGTCCCTGTAAATGAAGAAGCGGGCCTGCTTTTTACATTTACTTTTTTCACTGTATTTGATACAATGAATCAAACCGCAGCTAGGAGGTAATGAGATGGAGGAAATGGTAAATCAAAGCAAAGGAATGGCGATTGCATCCATGGTTCTGGGAATCGTGGGTCTGGTGCTGTCCTGTCTGGTGATCGGGATTATTCCCTGCGTGATCGGCCTGATTCTGGGAATTGTGGTACTGGTGAAGCAGAAGGCCGGCCAGGGGATGGCCATCGCGGGCATCGTCACATCCCTGATCGGGATCGCTTTGTTCATTATGGTGCTGATCGGATTCGGTTCTGCTATGAGTCAGTACGAAAGCGAAGTTATACATCAGCGGATCGGGGCCGCCGGAGAGGCATGGGAAAGCGCAGTGGAATACGGCCGGGATTTTGAGGCCGTGGTCCGGCAGTTTTGACGGTGGAACAGCCGGGACAGCGTTAAGGCAGAGATAAAACAGGTGAGGCGGGATCCGTTGGGAATCCCGCCTTATTGATTGTGAAGAACGGCAGGCGCAGCCCGCGGGGGCCGCCTGCCGTTCGCCTGTATTTTGTTCGCCTCGAACCGTCCGGACAGGGATATTTGCCGCCAGGCTTACCGCTTTACCTCGAATTTGTAACCGATGCCCCACACCGTAGTGATGGCCCAGTTGGCGTGGTCCTTGATCTTCTCCCGCAGACGCTTGATATGTACGTCCACGGTGCGGGTGTCGCCGATGTACTCGTAGCCCCAGATGTGATCCAGAAGCTGCTCGCGGGTGAATACCTGGTTGGGCGAGGCCGCCAGGAAATAGAGCAATTCCAGCTCCTTGGGGGGCATTTCCACGGAGTGGCCGCGATAGATCACGGAGTAGTTGGTCAGGTTCACGATCAGGTCCGGGTACTCCACGTACTCGCCCTGCTGCTCGGAGGCGGAGGGGGCGGGAGCGGGGGCCACCTGGTAGCGGCGCAGCACCGCCTTGACGCGGGCAACCAGCTCCTTGGAGTCAAAGGGTTTGATCATGTAGTCGTCTGCGCCCAGCTCCAGGCCCAGAACTTTGTCAAAGATTTCGCCCTTGGCGCTGAGCATGATAATGGGCACCTGGGACGAGGTGCGCAGCTCCCGGCATACCTGGTAGCCGTCCATTCCGGGGAGCATCAGGTCCAGCAGGACCAGATTGGGCTTGAAATCGGGAAATACCCGAAGGGCTTCCTCGCCGTCCCCCACGATCATAGTTTCATAACATTCTTTCATCAGATAGAGGGAGATCAGCTCCGCGATGTTCGCGTCGTCGTCCACAATCAAAATCCTCTGTTTTTCTGCCATAATAATTTACTCCTCCTTAAAACATGCTGTCTGGCGGTTACTTAAATGTTACGATTGTCACGCCGGAATCTCCTTCACCAAAGACGCCCAGGCGGAATTCTTTTACATATTTCAGCTTTTTAAGCCGGGTGTGGACGGCATTTTTCAGCGCCCCGGTGCCGCGGCCGTGAACCACGCGGACCGTGGTGAGGTGGGCCAGGTAGGCGTCGTCCAGGTATTTTTCCATCACGGGCATGGCCTCGTCCACCGTCATGCCGATCAGGTTCACCTCCGGGGAAATGGAGGCGGATTTCGATACTTTGATGTTGCTGCTTCCGGTGCCGCGCCCCTTGCCGGAGAATTTGCCGCCGCCGGAGGACGGGATGGAAGGCCCGGTGATGTCCTGCTCGGGCAGCAGCTCCAAATCCTTTACGTTCACTAGGGAACGGAGGATGCCCATCTGCACATAGAGGTCGCCCCGGGCGTTGGGCAGGGTGCTGACCGTGCCTTTTAAGCCCATGGAAAGGACCTTGACGCCGTCCCCGACCTTCAGTTTCTTGGGGGAAATGGGCTGGCTGGGGCCTTTGGCCTTGATGGCCAGCTTGTCGTCGGCCTCCTTTAATTTCTCGCGCAGCTTTGCGCGCTGGGCTTCCAGCTGTTTGTTCAGGCCGGAGTCCGCGGAGAGCTTGTTGATCTGCTTGATGGTCTGATCCGCCGTCTCCTTGGCTTCCCGGAGAATCCGCTGGGCCTCCTCGGCGGCATTTTTCAGCAGCTTATCCTTGCGCTCGTCCAGGCGCTCCTCCTTCTGGGTCAGGCGGGCCTTCAACTGGGCGATCTCGTCCTTGTAGGCCTTTAACTCCTCCTGCTCCTTCTCGATGGTCAGACGGCTTTTTTCCAGGCTGGAGAGCAGGTCCTCAAAGGATTCGTCTTTGGCCTCCAGGTGGGTTTTGGCGTCGTCGATGATATAGTCGGGCAGCCCCAGCTTGCTGGAAATGGCGAAGGCGTTGCTCTTGCCGGGAACGCCGATCAGCAGTCGGTAGGTGGGCTGCAGAGTTTCCACGTTGAACTCGCAGCTGGCATTTTCCACGCCGGGAGCGCTGAGGGCGAATACCTTCAGCTCGCTGTAGTGGGTGGTGGCCATGGTGCGGCATTTCATGTTGTGCAGGAAGCTTAAAATGGCGATGGCGAGGGCCGCGCCCTCGGTGGGGTCCGTGCCCGCGCCCAGCTCGTCGAAGAGGCACAGGGACCGGGAATCCGCCTCGCCCAGAATCCGCACGATATTGGTCATGTGGGCGGAGAAGGTGCTCAGGCTCTGCTCGATGCTCTGCTCGTCGCCGATGTCCGCGAATACCTGGTCGAACACCGCAAGCTCGGAGCCTTCCCAGGCGGGAATGTGGAGTCCTGCCTGGCCCATAAGGGTGAACAGGCCCACGGTCTTTAGGGAGACCGTCTTGCCGCCCGTGTTGGGGCCGGTGACGATCAGCAGGTCGAAATCCTTACCGAGCCAGACGCTTATGGGAACCACGGTCTTGGGGTCTAAGAGCGGATGCCGTCCGTCCTTGATGTGGATGTAGCCGCGGTCGTTGAACACCGGGGCGCTGCAGCGGTAGTGCCGGGCCAGGGCGGACTTGGCGAAAATGAAGTCCAGCTGGGCTAAAAGCTGCATGTCGATGGCCAGGTCCTCGCAGTGGGGAGCGGCCTGGTTGCTTAAATCAGCCAGCACCGCCTCGATCTCCTTCTGTTCGCGGATTTCCAGCTCGCGGATCTCGTTGTTCAGGCGCACAATGGCCATGGGCTCGATGAACAGGGTGGAGCCGGTGGCCGACTGGTCGTGAACCATGCCGGGGACCTGGTTCTTGTACTCGGATTTGACGGGCAGGCAGTAGCGGCCATCGCGCATGGTAATCACCGCATCCTGCAAATAGGTGCGGTTGGAATTCAAAATGGAGTTCAGCTGGGTGTGGATCTTGTCCGCGGCCAGCTTCATGGCCCGGCGCACATGGGAGAGCCCGGGGCTGGCGTCGTCCGCCACCTCGTCCTCGCTGAGGATGCAGCGCTTGATCTCCTGATTCAGCGGAGTCAGCGGCTCCAGGGCGGCGAACATGGGCTCCAAGGAGTCGGACAGGCCGTCATTTTCCTCGTCCACGTCCTCGTGGCGGCCGTAGGCCTTAGCCCGGGCGGAACAGGTGAGCAGAGAGCTGATGGAGAGCAGCTCCGGGATGCTTAAGGAACTGCCGATCTCCAGGCGTTTTAAGGAGTCGCCGATGTCGCGGACTCCGGAGAAGGAGACAGTGCCTTTTAAGCGCACCCGGTTGACCGCGTCCGTGGTCTGCTGCTGCCAGGTGCGGATCTCCTCCAGGTCCGAGGAGGGCTCTAAGGCCGCGCAGAGGGCTTTTCCCAGGGGGGAAGCCGCGTACTCGGTGAGCTGGGCGATGATTTTATGGTATTCCAAGGTTTTTAACGCTTTTTGATTCATGAATTTCACCTATAATAAACGTATAATTTGCGTGGTTTGGCGGGGCTTTTTTGGCGCAGAGCGCCATATACAGTATATCATAAAATCGGATATTTACTATCATTTTTAATATCTTTTCATATTTACGAGCTTGCATAAAGAGTAGAAGAAACGTATAATAGGGATATGTGATTTTTTTGAGCATACCAGATTCTTGACAGGGAGGGTTTCTATGCCGGAAAAGAATGGGGACAAGCCTCACCGTTTTATTAATGAAAAAATTGTCCGCCAGCCTCTGTCCAAACGGCAGATTGCCAGACGCATTTTTCTGACTGCGTTCTGCGGGATTTTGTTCGGCGTGCTGGCGGCTGTTTGTTTTGTTGTGTCCAAGCCCCTGGCAGAGCGCTATCTGGGTCAGGAAACGCCGGAGGAGAGCAGTCAGATTACCATTCCCAAGGACGAGCCGGAGACAAGCACTACAGCGGTGGAGACTACAGCGGCGTCCAGCCAGCCTGTCCAGGAGACGGAGCCGATTTCGCAGATCGTTAAATCTGAGATGGAAAATTACCAGTACACGGTAGACGACTTAAACACCATGTACGCCAGCCTGCGGTCCGTGGCCACGGAGGTGGGAAAGGGCGTTGTGGCGGTCCACTCCATCCAGCACCAGGTGGACTGGTTTGACAATCCCATCGAGACTACCGGGCAGTACGCGGGGGTGCTGATCGCCAAGACTAAGGCGGAAGCTCTGATTCTCACGCCGGAGGAGGCCATTGAGGCGGCGGATTCCATTGAAGTAGTATTTCAGGATGGCACAGTCGTGCCGGGAAAGATAAAACAGCGGGACACCGTGGCCAACATGGCGGTGGTGAGCATCGAGCTGTCGACGCTCACGAACGACCAGACCAAGAAGCTGACCCAGGTAGAGCTGGGCAATTCCTACTCCGTGAAGCAGGGCGACATGGTGATCGCCGTGGGCGGACCTGCGGGCATCGTTCATTCCACAGACTATGGTTTTGTGTCCTATGTGGTGAAGAGCGTCCAGGCGGTGGACGGCATCTCAAGGGTGTTTTACTCGGACGTCCAGTCCAATTCCGGGATGGGGACCTTTATCCTCAACACCAACGGCCAGTTGATCGGCTGGGTGACGGATAAGTACGACCGGGAAGGCGAGTGCAACATGACCACCATTGCCTCCATTTCCGACTATAAAGGCGTGCTTCAGAACCTGAGCAACGGCTTCGCGGCCCCGTATTTTGGGATCCGCGGGCAGGAGGTGAACTCCGCCATGGAGGAGAGCGGCCTTCCCCAGGGGATTTATGTGACCGATTGTATTGCGGACAGCCCTGCGTACAACGCGGGAATCCAGCCCGGCGACATCATCACCTGGATCAACGGCTCCAAGACCAACACCATGAAGGATTTCCAGAATCAGGTGGAATCCCTGAAGCCGGGGGACAAGGTGAATGTTGCAGTGCAGCGGAACGGGAAGGACTCCTATAAGGAAATTGAGTATCCGGTGACCATTGGGGCGAGGTAAAATGGCGGCGGAGCTGCCTGCTGCCGGGGCTGGCCTGTTGCCGGGCCGGCCTGCGAGTTGACATAAAAAAGAGATTTGGAAAGGAATCAAAATAATGAAATATATTGATACACTCAGGGAGGGTATGCACACCACGGATGTGTACCTGTGCAAGAACAAACAGATCGCCGTGACCAAGAATGGTAAGGAATACGGCAATCTGGTGCTGCAGGACAAGACGGGTACCATCGATGCCAAGATCTGGGATTTAAATTCCCCGGGAGTGGGCGAATTTGAGACCATGGACTACGTGCACGTGGAAGCGGATGTGACCCTGTTCCAGAATTCCCACCAGCTGAACGTTCGGCGGATCCGACGGGCGTCCGAGGGGGAGTACGTGGAGGCGGATTACCTGCCTGTATCAAAGAAAAATATCGACAAGATGTACGAGGAACTGCTGGGCTTCATCGCCAGCGTGAAGAATCCTCATCTGAACCAGCTCTTGAGCAAGTTTTTTGTGGAGAGCCCGGCATTTGCCAAGGCCTTCAAGTTCCACTCCGCGGCTAAGAGTGTACACCACGGTTTTGTGGGCGGACTGCTGGAGCACACGCTGAGCGTGGTAAAGCTGTGCGATTACTATGCGGGGTATTATCCGCAGTTAAACCGGGATCTATTGATCACCGCGGCGATTTTCCATGATTTAGGGAAAACGCGGGAGCTGTCAACATTTCCGGAGAATGACTATACGGACGACGGGCAGCTTTTAGGGCATATTATTATCGGAACCGAGATGGTGGGGCGCATGATCCGCGCGATCCCGGGATTCCCGGAGCGGACGGCGGTGGAGCTGAAGCACTGTATTCTGGCCCACCACGGGGAGCTGGAGTACGGCTCGCCGAAGAAACCGGCGCTGCTGGAAGCTCTGGCCCTGAATTTCGCGGACAACACGGACGCGAAGATGGAGACCATGATCGAGGCGTTAAACGCAGGCGGCGAGAATACGGGGTGGCTGGGATATAACCGGCTGCTGGAGACGAATATCCGAAAGACGACGGAATTGTAGAACCCGCTGTACATAAAAATTGGCTTTATAATAATGAATGAAAGTGTGTAGGCCGGAAAACATACGGTAACGGCATGGGCCGGGTATGTTTTCCGGCTTGCGTCGGTTTTGGGAAGAGGAGATTTGAGAAGATGAAGAAGAATGACGAGTTTGTGGTGGCGATTGAGGATATGAGCGAGGACGGCGCGGGGATTGGCCGGGTGGACGGATATATCTGGTTTATTAAAGATACCGTGATTGGGGACGTGGTGAGGGCGGGGGTCATGAAGATGAAAAAGACCTATGGCTTTGCGCGGCTGATCGAGGTGGTGGAACCGTCAAAAGATCGCGTGGAGCCCAGGTGTCCGGTGGCGCGGCAGTGCGGGGGCTGCCAGCTGCAGATGATGGATTATGAGGCGCAGCTAAGGTTTAAGGAGCGGAAGATTTATAATAATTTGAAACGGATTGGGGGGATGGAGAATTTGAGGCTGCCGGGGGAGGAATGCGGGAGCGAGGATGAAGGGGCTGGGACGGGCGAAAGGGCCGGAGCGGATGGCCGGAAGATCGTGCGGATGGAGCCGATTATGGGGATGGAGGAGCCGTGGCGGTACCGGAATAAGGCGCAGTTCCCATTTGGGATGAGTAAGGATGGGAGAGTGATTACCGGGTTTTATGCCGGACGGACCCATTCTATAATTGAAAATGAGGATTGTCTGCTGGGGGTGGAGGAGAATCGGGAAATATTACGGATAGTCCGGGAGTTTATGGAGGAATTTGGGGTGAAGCCCTATGATGAGGAAGGGCATCGGGGGCTGGTGCGGCATTGTCTGATTCGGAAGGGGTTTGCCACCGGGGAGATTATGGTATGTCTGGTGGTGAACGGGAGGAAGCTGCCGAAGGATGAGGTTCTGGTGGAACGGCTGCGGCAGGTGGACGGGATGACCAGTATTTCGCTCTGCGTGAATACGGAGAAAACCAATGTGATTCTCGGGGATGAGGTGGTGAATCTCTGGGGGCCGGGTTATATTACGGATTATATCGGGGATGTGAAGTATCAGATTTCACCGCTGTCGTTTTATCAGGTGAATCCGGCGCAGACTGTGAAATTGTATGGGACGGCGCTGGAGTATGCGGGATTGACGGGGGAGGAGACGGTCTGGGATTTGTATTGTGGGATCGGGACGATTTCGTTGTTTCTGGCGCAGAAGGCGAAAAAGGTTTATGGGGTGGAGATTGTGCCACAGGCCATTGAGGACGCCAGGCGGAACGCAAAGATTAATGGGATTGAGAACGTGGAGTTTTTTGTGGGGAAGGCGGAGGAAGTGCTGCCGAGGGAGTTTGAGGAGAAGCAGATTTATGCGGATGTGATCGTGGTGGACCCGCCTAGGAAGGGGTGCGACGAGGTTTGTCTGGATACGATTGTGAAGATGGGGCCGAAACGGGTGGTGTATGTGAGCTGTGATTCGGCGACGTTGGGGAGAGATGTGAAGTATTTGGGGGAGAGAGGGTTTGTGGTGGAGAGGGTTAGAGGGTGTGATATGTTTGGGGGGAGTGGGCATGTGGAGACGGTAATAATGATGCAAAATTGTGGCATGGTAAGAAAAAGTAGGGGATAGACCACAAGATATAGTGGATTTTGGCGAAAGATCGAGGGAAAAATCAGGCAAAAATGGCCGATTTTGCCCTCGATTTTTTGGCCTTTTTATAGATATGAGACGGGGAAAAGCGGATATGGGGTAAAATTTTAGGTCAGCCAGATCAAAAAATGGCTGGCCTTTTAAATAGATCATAAAAGGATGGTAAGTTTAAGAAGTGAAAGAATATGCAGTGAATACAGTCATAATCTTTCATACTGGATTTGATGGCAGGGAGTGTAACTGCCTGATGTATGAAGGGATATGAAGGAAAAGATTAAAGATGGTATCGAGACCGCGTTCTTGAATGATTAAAGTCTTGGGATGTTGTTTTTGGGGGATGGGGGGACATCAATCTGAACTGATGGGAGCTTTTTATGAAAACAAAATAGTAATGAAACTTAATTAAGGATATCTACTTTCTAACAATAGGTTATTTATTGCAAGCGTTGAATTGTATTGCCATTGGCACTAATTGTTATGCATTTCACAGCTGGTGTTCAGATATCTGATGGATAAATGTATTTTAATGCTTGAGAAGTACATAAAGCACTAAAATATGTCCTTTTGAATAGGACAATCATGCTCGTTCTTTTTTGTATAATTCTAACAAGAATGTCATGCTGAAAGGGACGAAATGTATAAAATTAAAACAGATGATGGTTTGTGTAATATTATTGGGAAGAAATTAAAAGAATACAGATTGCGTAAAAATATGTCGTTAAGAGACATGGCGAGTGTTTTGCAAAGTGAGGGGCTAGACTGGGATAAAAATGCTGTTGATCGTACTGAAAAAGGACAAAGGGCAGTTATTGACATAGAAATCGTTAAGCTTGCACAGATCATGAAGATGAGTTGTGATGAATTATTAAAATAGTATTTTTTGTACAAAGGAGAAATTATGAACGAAGAGTCTTTTATTGTCACGGTAAGGGAGTTGTTTCAGGTTTCCAGGAAATCGAAAGATGTCGAATTGTTTGATACGGATATAAAAAAATTCATAATACCGATGTATCAAAGAGAGTATAAGTGGACAGAAGACAAAGTGCGGACGTTTATACGCGACATAAATGATCAGAGTAAATTTTTAGGGAATTTAATCTTGTACAAAAATGGAGACACATATGAGATAACGGATGGACAACAGCGTGTTACAACACTGATGTTGATTTTGGCAGCATCATATAATCATATGGCAGAAGATACTCAAGAAGACACAAATCAGGAGCAAAAGTTTCTTTTGCAATATATTATAAAAAATCACGATTTTATATTGCAAAATGATACGATTGGTCAGTTCCTGAAGATGAACAAGAATTCAATTGAATTGGATATTTCCGAAGCTGCAGATGTATATTCTCAAAAGGATATCTTCGATAATACATATAAAGTGGTTAACGAGGAACTAAATGAAATATCCAATATTAAAGGTTTTATAAACAGACTACTGGAGTGTAAATTATGTCTTCTAATATGTAAAAATTTAGGTGAAACGGAATCGGTAGAGCGTATTTTTCTGGATATGAACTTCAAACTGCAGAAATTGGATGTAGAGGATATTTTCAAAGGATACTGCTTTCAAAATTATCGTTCAGGTTTTCATGATGAACTAAAGAAGTGGAGAATTGACAATAACAGAGTTGAGACAGACAATCGTTGATCTGAGAAAAAAGAAACTGGTGTCTTTTGTATTTCCAGGAATATTTACAATAAATAAGTTTTATATTATTTATTCAATTATGGACAATTATGAAGCTTCACAAAATTTTATCAATAAACTATATTCGCTGGAATATGGTTATAACCAGGAACATTTGATTGTATATGATAACCGAAAGATTGAAGTTGAGTGGTGGGATGCGGGAAAGTGCGCAGAGAAATTTTCACTTAATGAGGTAGAAGGAGTACGAGAACTGAAGAAGTACAGCTTAAATTATCTGATTATAGACAAAGAACTTAATCGAAGCTTGGGAATTAAAGACATTGTTGAAAAAATTGACTGTATTGAAAACTTTTTTACAAATGTGCCTAAACATATAAATTTAATTCTTTCATTTATTAAAGAACTTGATTCTTTTAACGAACTGAAAGAGATCAAAGGACAGACAATTGAATTAGAGCAAATCAAAATCAAATACATACAGTTTGTCAACGAATATTTTTCAGAAGAAAACCAGGAAAGGTTTATAAAGCTAATGGGGAATGAATTTATTGGAAGTTTTCAGAATTAAATGACTATATTTAGAACGAGGATACAATTATGAACAAAATAGATATCTATTCCTGGACTGTTGCAGATGAAGCTACATTGATTAAACATTTAGATACAACATCGATCAAATATAATAACACTAGGATCCCCAAAGTGCTAAAACCATTTTGGGAGATAGAGACTTTAAAAGATGGGGAGAGCAGGAAAATCAAGCTTCTGAATAAACTGAAACTCTATAATGCCGTGTTGCAGATTCGAGATGGGCGTGCGCAAATTAGCTGGTTGGCTGATTTCAGGAGAGACAGTGAGCTGGGAGCGTGGAGAGAACAGAATAGAGGGAATGCGGCCATCTGCTTTAATAAGCTGGGCAAGGATGTTTATGATGCTGCTTTTATAGGAGAAGATGGCCTCGAGGAGCAAGCGGAGCCACTCTCTACGAGTATATCCGCTTTTTACTCCGAAGGGGAGAGAGTGTTTTTTTATGGGACAAAATATGAGCGGAATAAAAAGAATCGAGAGATGGCCATTCAATATCATGGATGCAAGTGCAAGGCATGCGGATTTGATTTTGAAGCTGTTTATGGGGAAATGGGGAAAGGGTTTATCGAGATACACCATACGAAACCGTTATACAGCTTGCAGGAGGAGATTGTAATTGATTATAGAACGGATTTGGTTCCGGTGTGTTCCAACTGCCACAGGATTTTACACAGAAACAAAGAAAAAATGTTATCGATCGAAGAATTAAAACAGCTGATTCAAGACTGAACTATTAGTAAATGGGTAATGTATTTCAATATATTTGTCTATATAAAAAAGCATATTGAAATATATTGCCTTTTTAAAAAAGTAAAGATGGAAAATTTTACTACTTTTTATATTTCTTGGTATATATGACATGGCTGATGTTACTCTTGTAATTGTAAATGAGTTTGCTATGATAGAGATAGAAGAAAGGCAGTGTGAGGACAATGTCACTGTATGATGATTTTGATAGAGAGAAATTTTACCGTAATCTTAAATACCTTACACAGAAACGCAAAATGACAATGAAAAGTTTTAGTGAAAAAATAGGCGTTTCAGAAGGGTATCTTGCGAAAATTGGAAATGAGAACAGTAAGATTATGCCGGGAATCAATACGATTCTAAAAATTCTGAGTACATTAAATGTGACATTTGAGCAATTGTGTTGTGAGGAGTTAGTAAAAACGTCGCCTACAGCAATGCTGGAATTTGATGAAGCTGTGCTTTTGCATGAGATTTTACAAAAAACCCAGAATGATGAACTAGACTGGGAAAGGGCAAAGTTTGATGAGAATACAAATTGTCCGCAGGAGGAACTTTTTAGTTTAGTTCCATGGAATGAGGAGACGGGAGTGTATACATATAAATCTGGTTTTGCAGCAGGGCTTAAGGAACAGAGACAGGCGCTCCTTCCATTTTATGTGGCGAAAATTGAAGATAGTAAAGGGATCATCATAGCTAGCTATTCATTATATGAAAAAGTAACGCCAGATTTTGAGGAATTCACGCAGAAACATATACCTGACAAGTGTGATGCTTTTTTTGAAATTTATATTTATTTGGACAGAGAGGTGTATCCAGTAGCAGAAAGTAATTCGAAATATGAAAGGAAAGAAACGAGGATGCTTGTAGAAAATATAGTAAGAAATGTGGAAGAGTATGTGAATCAACGAAAAAAAGGGGTTATATTTAAAAATTTTTTTGGTAAGGAGATAGGATAATGGACATAAAAAATTTACCTATTTGCTTTAATACTTCTGATGACAGAATAGAATATGAATTTTATGAAACTTGCCTAAATTGGGCATGTTCCTATGACCGTGGCGTGGGGTATTTTACATCCGAGTGGATTAGCAAAACGGCGGCAGGAATGACAAAGTTTGTTGCCCACGGTGGCGTTGGTCGATGGATTGTAAGTCCGGTACTAGATGAAAAAGATTACAATGTGTTTTTAAATAGCGAAGGTGGAGCGGTAGTAGCAGAAAAATTTCAAGCTTTATTGGACAAAAATCTGGACAAGTTGGAACAGGAATTGACGGATGATACTCTGAACGCTCTTGCTTGGATGATATATGATGGGATACTGGAGTTTCGGTTTGCAGTGCCGCAAAATCAGCTCAGAGAAGGGGATTTTCATGATAAATTTGGCATATTTTATGGATATAATGGAGATAAAATTTCCTTTAACGGTTCGCAAAATGACAGTAAAAAAGGATTTTCAAATTATGAAAGTATTAAGGTATTTCGTTCATGGGATTCTACTCTTCCCTATGTAGAGTATGATATATCCCGGTTTGACAAATTATGGACCAACAATGACAGAAATGTGGCAGTGTATAATATGCCGGAAGCAGTAAAAGAACGGATTTTCAGATTAAGAACGCCGGAGGGGCGCCCCTATATGAAACAAAAATGCTTGGTCGAACATGAAAATAGGTGGTTTCACCAGGAGCTGGCAATAGAGAAATTCATGGAAGAAAAGCGCGGAATTTTGGAAATGGCAACGGGGACAGGGAAGACTAGAACGGCATTAAGAATTATGATGAAACTTTTTGAATGGGGACAGATTGATCGAGTTGTTTTGACTATGTATGGCAATGATTTGCTATATCAGTGGGAGAAAGAAATTAGAAATATGAAGACTCAGGATATACGACTATTTCGATGTTTTAACACAATCAATGAAATGTCAACATTTGTTCTCTCAAAGAAAAAAGCAATTTTGCTTATTTCCCGCGATGCGGATAAACTGTCAATGCTGATTTCATCTATGGGAAAGCGCAACGATTCCTGCTTTGATAGAACGCTTGTGGTATTTGATGAGGTGCATGGTTTGGGTTCTCTAAGCCTGCGCATGAAATTAGATGGATTGATCAGTAAATTTTCATACCGATTAGGTTTGAGTGCGACTCCGGAACGTGAATATGATGAGGAAGGGAATCGGTTTATTCAAAATGAGGTGGGGCCGGTGATTTTCCGCTTTACATTGGAAGATGCAATAAGACGAGGGATACTTTGTGAGTTTTCGTATATGGCATTAAATTATGAACTGACGGATGAGGAGAAAAGGAAGAAAAGAAATATTATAGCATATTATGAGATGCAAAGGAAAAACGGTCGCATGCTCTCCAAGGAGGAGGAATATCGTGCGCTGGCAAAAGTAAATAAATGCGCTGTTTCAAAACTTCCACTTTTTGCTGCTTACATAAATCAATACCCGCAAATCCTTGACAGCTGTATTATTTTTGTGGAGGACAAAGAATATGGTGAAAAGGTGCAGAATATTTTAATAAAAGTAGTGCCGGAATATCATACATATTATAGTGAGGATAACAGGGAGGAATTGCTGAGATTTGCAAAAGGAGAATTGAAATGCTTATTAACCTGTAAGAAGATTTCGGAAGGTGTTGATATCAAATCGGTGAAGAACATCATACTATTTTCTTCAGACAAAGCCAGACTGGTTACGATACAAAGGATTGGGAGAAGCCTACGTCTTAATGCAAACGAACCCGATAAACGAGCATTTGTGCTGGACTTTGTTCAGGAAGATGATAATGATAATTTTGAACTGAATTCCGATATGGAACGCAGGGAATGGTTGACAGAATTATCCAAGGTCAGGAGGGAAGAACAGAGTGAAGGAGTTTAAAGAACTAAAAGAGGCAATGGAAATAGTGTTGAAAGATATTGATGAGACCGATACGTTTAAAAGACGATTCGCAAATATGATAGAAGAATATTTTAATAACAGTGTAAAAGGACCAATGATTAATGCAGTAGTGGAACTGGCAAGAGAGGAAGAAGAATGAAAATACGCATTTTAGGATGGACCTGTGAAAATATCAGACAGTTTCGGAATTTAGAGTTTCATTTGGAGGACGAAGCTGGATTACCGCATATCTATCTGGTGATGATGAGAAACGGTACTGGAAAAACAACCACAATGAATCTTATTCGTACTGTACTGAGTGGATCCGACATGGCGGAACAGGAAGTTCGTTCGTATAGGCCCACAGAATATGACTGCGAGGAAGGTAAGTTTACGTTAACTATGCAGTATGACGATAAACGATATTTCTATGTCTTGAAGCTGGATTATTTGGATGGAAAATTTCAGTACTTTACCTCCAGGACAGGTGAGAGCGGCGGACTTGAAAGCGACCGTATGATACCCAGAGAGTTGAAGGTGTTTGACAATAGAGATTTTATATGCCGTTTTGTTTTTGATGGAGAGCAGGCTCAGTTGACATTGGATTCTGGAACGGAAGAGGCGGAAAAAGCCATCACATATTTATATCGGGTGAATGAACTGGATAATCTGATTGGTGATATCAATAAACTAATTGATGAAAAACAGAAAGAAACGAATGATAAGGGCAAAAGTACGATCAGTATCCGCCAATTGAAAACCAGGAGGGATAACAAAAGCAGTAACCATGAGTCCTTGTTAAAAAGAAAAGAAATTCTTCAAAAAGAGGAAAAACGTCTGCAGGCCCAGAAAAGTGAATTGGAGCGGCAGCAAGCTGAACTGATTGCAGAAAATGAAAATCTGCAAGCGGAAAAGGACAAATTGGAGCGTAATAAAGATGAAATAAACAATGCTATGAAGACATGTTTTACAAAAATACATGCACAAATTGTATTGCCGTTTCATATCCATGATAAATTTGAAAACCGGTTAAAAACGCTTTTTAATAATATGCAAATTTTAAAGTTGCCAAAGACAACGGCGAAAGAGTTTTTTGTAGAACTGTCAGAGAAACCAAAATGCATTTGTGGGCATGATATTGGAGAGAAAGAAAAAAAGCATATTCTGGAAAATGCGGATCGGTATCTGGGAGCAGAGGAGCTGTCAGTGATTAATGCAGTGAAGCATAAATTAAGAACTTTTGAAACTTCTAATGAGCTGTATGATGAACTAGAAAAGTTACAGAACTCAAAAGAAGATCTGGTATGGATGAATGGTCAGATTGAGGATCTGAATACGAAGCTGGAACCTGAAAAGCAGGAGGTGGCACAGCAAATATCAATAGATTTAGAAAAGGTGAATGGCGAATTAAATGATGTCCAGCAGGAATTATCAGTACTGTTAAGCCCTGCTTCTGGAGTATATGCCAGAGAAGAAAATAACCTGGAACTGGCACAAAAAGCAATGGATGCAGCACAAAAAGCATATGATGAAGCCACAAATACATATCAGTTTGCCCAACGCTCCAGAAGGATGATTCGATATATTCAACAGATAAAGACACTTACCTTGGAAAAACTGAAAAAGAATATTTTAAAGGATGTTAATATAAGACTTGCGCAGTTGATAAAAAATGATAAAGTATCCATCGACCGAATTGATAAGAGCTTGATTTTACATAAAAAAGAAAAGGTAAGTGAAGCACAGACATTAGCAGTAGCCTATGCTTACATTGGTTCCCTGTTTGAGCATTCAGTACACGACTTTCCATTTCTGATTGACTCGCCGGCAGCAAAGATGGATCGTGATATCAGACGAACAGCAGCTGAGGTCCTGCCGGAATTGTTCGATCAGCTCATTATTCTTGTGACATCAGGAGAATTGGATAAATTTGCAGACCGTTTTTATAACAGAAACGATGTGAAGTATGTAACGATAGAAAACGATGAAGTATGCGGTACTACATGTAATTTTGATAAGGGTTTCTTTGCATCATATCAGGAAGACGAGGTAGCTAACTATGGGATTTAAATTACCGAAAGGATGTCGGGAATATTTTTCCGGTATTGTTGACAAGTCGGACGAGAAGAAATTGTCCACATGGTTTGATGCATACTATTTGTGCCTTATGGTAGGATTTGCTCAAGCAAAAGTGGATAAAGACATTAAATTGGAGTCTGAAGACTTTAACGATGATTTTCCGTTAGATTATCAGGAAAGTAAAGAGTATATAATTGGTTCCTTGATTGCTTCAGAAGTCCCGCTGCGAAATATTGATATAACGAATTCAGAGGAGCTGGAGAGCTATATCAAACTGTTAGTCGGGACGAAAACAAAAACCAATTTGACCGATTACGGAGAAGATTTGATGAATCAATATGCTGCTTATGGATATCAATATATGAGAGAAAAAATGACTGATATGCCGCCGATCCGTTTGGAGGAATTCTACGAGGAATATTTTGAAAAATTCAGAGATGAAACGTTCTTTGAGAGCTGATGAAACGGATTGACAAAACAGGTTATCCCCCTTATACTTAAGTCTATACTTAAGTATAAGGGGGATTTTTTTTGTGGAATATGCATACCAGGTTCCGGCTGTAAGAGGAATGCAGGCAAACCGGGAATATTATATTGCAATGGTGCCAATGAAACTACTAAAGCGTTTGTTTGCTGAAGAGTATTCGGATTACTTGTCGCCGGAATACAGGGCACAGAGACTTTTGAATGAGTTTCGTATTCCGGAGATGAAAAATTACATAGTGAAAAATAGAAATAATTATGTTTTTTCTGCCCTCGCAGCATCAATCGATGGAAGCATACAGTTTCGGGCTTCTAAAATGAGTGATGCTGTTGGTATTTTGCAAATAGATATGGATGCGGTTTTTCTAATTAATGATGGCCAGCATAGAAAGGCAGCAATCGAGGCGGCTTTACAAGAGGATGAATCTCTGGGAGAAGAGACAATATCGATAGTTTTTTATAAAGATGAGGGACTGGAACGAAGTCAGCAAATGTTTGCAGATTTGAATAAGCATGCCATGAAGCCATCTAATTCTCTTTCAACTTTGTATGATTCTCGTGATCAGCTTGCAGTGGCAACAAAAAATGTTGTGAATGAGGTGGAGTTTTTTCATCGCTTTACGGATAAGGAACGGGACATTTTAGGAAAGAATTCTTCAAAGTTGTTTACCTTGAGTAATATATATCGTGCAAATATGAAATTACTGCGGAAAAAAAACTGTTCGTCAGAAGACGAAATGTTCATGGTGCAATATTGGCAGACGGTATCTGACAATATTTTGGAGTGGCAGGAAGTATTACATAAGGATATATCAAAGAAGGAACTGCGGGAAGGATATATAGTAACGTTAGCTATAGTCCTGAATTCGCTGGGACGTTTGGGGTCCTATTTCTATGAGCATCTGGATGTTGACATGAAGGAGGCGCTGGCCAGATTGAGGGGAATAGACTGGTCAAGGGCCAATAATAAAAATTGGAAAGGGAGAATTATACGGGAAGATGGGAAAATAATGTCAAATGAACAGGCGGTAATATTAACTTGTAATAAGATCAAGGAATTGACCGGAGTACCATTGAGCCAGGAAGAAAATAACAAGGAGCAGATGTTTAAGAGGAGTCATCATGAATTTAAAACCAGAAGAAGAAAAGATCTTTAGTGACATTATGGAAGAGATGAAACTAGTTTATCTGCACGATAAAAGGCCTTGGATGGTAGGCTTTAGCGGAGGGAAAGACTCGACTGTTTTAGTAAGCTTGATTTTTGAAATGTTGAATTCATTGGATCCAAAACAGAGACACAAGATGGTTCATATCGTATCTTCGGATACCATGGTAGAAAATCCGATTGTGCGGGATTATATGCACGATGTGTCAAATATGATCAACATATTTGGTAAGAGCCTTAGGGTAGACGCAAAAATCATTTACCCAAGAGTGGAGGATACTTTTTGGTGCAGAGTGATTGGTCTGGGATATCCAACGCCAGAACCGCCTGGCTTTAGGTGGTGTACGGAGCGGCTTAAGATTCATCCGATGAATAGGTTTACGGTTAATACAATCAAGAAAAACGGCGAGATAGTATTGTTACTTGGGGTAAGAAAAGCGGAGAGTTCTTATCGCGCCAGAAATATAAAAAACCGAGAAATTGATGGAAAGTTGTTGGTGCCACATTCGGATATAGAGAATGCATATGTATATAATCCACTGACGGAAATCCCAAACGATGTAGTTTGGAAATACTTGTTAAAAGATGATGGGAAGTCTCCCTGGGGGACTAGTAATAAATATTTATTTTCTTTGTATCAGGGGGAAAATTTGGGAGAAGAAGCAAGTGTAATTGGAGAGGTGGACAAGGATAAGATACCGGTTACGGGTAATTCCCGCTTTGGCTGCTGGGTTTGTACCATGGTCAAAGAGGACAAGTCGTTAAAGAACTTTATTGAAAAAGGAGAAAAATGGCTGGAACCTTTACGGGATTTTCGCAATGAATTGCTCGAGCTGAGAAGTGATCCCGGGGCACGGGAAGATAAAAGAAGAAATGGGGCGGTATATCTGGTTAAGGGGGGGACCGAGAAAGGAAAGGGACCGTTTACCTTAGACGCACGGTATAGAATATTAGAGAAACTGCTTGATTTACAAGTTAAAATACAAGAGCAAAAAGGAAGGGAAGCTCTAGAATTAATAACCGTCGAGGAATTGAAAATGATAGATCGCATGTGGGAAGCGGAGGGGGATTTGTCTCGAAGAAAATTAGTCGATTTATATCACCGTAAAATGGGAAAGCGACTTCCGTGGGATGAGTTTAGAGTTCCTTTGTTTGACGAAGAGACGATTGCTTGTATCAAGGAATACTGTCAGGTATATAACGTAGAGTTTGAGCTGATATCAAAACTTCTGATATCTATCGAAAAGAATAAAAATTATACACGGGGGAATTCTGTTCAGAGAGAATTTGATAAAATACTAAACCAGGGATGGTTGCATTTTGAAAGGATTCAGGAAGGTCTGAAGATATGAGGATAAATGAGATATGCTTATACAATTTTGGCTCCTATGAAGGTTTGAACAGAATACTTTGTAATGTCGAGGATAAGAAGAAAAATATTGTGTTGTTCGGAGGCAAAAATGGGGCGGGGAAGACGACATTATTTACGGCGCTCCAGATATCTTTGTATGGTAGCCGGGCATATGGATATGCTGCGAACAATGCATTTTACAATCGAAAAATCGAAAAGCTAATTAACAATAAAGCAAAAATGACGCGCCCTGCAATATCTTATGTGGAACTGAAAGTTGAAATTAGTAATGGTTTGGAAATTGACCAGTATAAGCTGAATAGGAAATGGACACTAGATGAAGTTAATGTGCTTTCAGAGGAGTATACGGTTTGTAAAAACGAAATGTTGCTATCTGAGTCAGAGATAAACGATTTTGATGCATTTATTATGCAGATTATACCACCGGAATTGTTCAACTTGTATTTTTTTGATGGGGAAAAAATTGTTGATTTTTTCCTTTCGGAAGGAAGTAATAAACGTATAAAAAAGGCGTTTATGACATTGTGCGGATATGACGCATTTGAGATTATGCATAAAAATTTCAAACGCGTCAACAGTAGCAACATAGAGAATGATTTACTGAAGCAGCAGTATTGGGAGTTAGATGAAAAAATTGCAGATATGGCAAAGCAATGTGGCAATCTGACAGAATGCCAGGAGAATTTGAAAAAAGAATGTGAAACAGTGCAGGCAAAAGTGATTCTACTGGACGCTGAATATAAAAAGAATGGAGGAGTCAGCGAGCAGGAATGGAGCCGGAAATTTGAGCAAATAAAGGAGGAAGAGTATCTGCGTGACCGCAGTAAAACACAACTGAAAGAGATTGCAAATGATACGATTCCATTTTTAATCCTTAAAACACAAATGGAAAAAGTGCATAAGCAAATCATGAGAGAATTGGAGCGGGAACGGGCGGAAAAATTTCTGGAACTTTTAAGCTCTGATAATTCCAGAGATACTTTCCGGGGATTTTTTAAACGAAATCATTTACAGGTAACAGAAGAACAAGAGCAGGAACTGATAACTGACTTTACGAACTATTATGAAGAACATTTTTTATGTGACCAGCCGATTTTACAACTTTCAAATGACGAGATGGCATCTTTTTTGAATGTATGGAATCGTATAAAAATTTTTGATGTAAAATCAGTAGAAAACCTTACAAAAGCAATCAAAGCCTCCTTAAAGAAGAGTCAAACTCTGAGAAAGGAGATTGAACTTTGCAATGTCAATACAGTAAGTGATTATGTGGAGCGACGATCAGAGCTACTGAAAAAAATTGATTCATTAAAAATGAAGCAGTTTGAGTGTGAACAGCAGTTGTTCCAGGTGGAGTGGGAAAAACAGTCGTGCGAGGCTGAATATAAGAGGATTGAGAAAGCATATATGGAGGAATTGAAGGCGGACTCGGTAAGAGACATTTCCGGCTCTGCCATGGTTATGTTATCACATCTGCAGGAAACACTGCTAAAGTCTAAAATTAATAAGGTTGAAACGGCCTTTCGGCATGAAATTAACCGCCTTATTAGAAAAGAGCCGTTTATTGATGATATTGTAATAGACAGTGACTTTAATATTGTTGTATACAGAAATATAACATACCCGGAAGATGAATTGATTGAAATTATTAACAAGAGCGGAACCAAAAATGTGGTAAATACCTTTGGCGAACGGGCGGCAAAAATTTTGTTTTCCTATAAAACAGAAAGTCAAAGCCTGTCTTTGGCGGGTGCTATAAGGGGAAAGCATGAGATTACGCTTCCAATCGAGTTGGACAAGAATTCATTTTCGAGTGGAGAAAAGCAGATCTTTATTATGGCTTTTTATCGGGCGATTATGAAATTGTGTAATCAAGAAATCCCGTTTGTGATAGATACTCCCTTTGCCAGGATAGATACGGAGCACAGATATAATATTGTAAATTATTTTTTTAAGGAATTAAAAGGGCAAGTGTTTATTCTCTCAACTGATGAGGAAATCAGTGAGGAGCATGTAGCAATGATCGAGGACAGACTGGCGGCATCATATACCCTTGTAAATACAGATGACTCCAGGACAACACTGGTAGCAAATAAATACTTTGGAGATACTTAAAGATGATTACAAAGATAAAAACTTCAAAAAAAACTATGGAAATTTTTCGTAGTATAGAAAATGGGATACAGCTTCAACCATTTATTCTGGCGAAGTTAGCTCTGGCAATGTCGTTAAAAGAGGAACGTGATTGGACAGATGATGACTTTAAGACAGACAATTTAGGGATTGAGTTGAATAGACAGACAATTACCAGTGAATATGATACCATCTTTAAATGTTTGATTCAGATGAAAGAAAAACGTCATTTGGGTGATGATGAGTATATAAAGGTGTATTTAAAAGCGCATCTTGATAGGGGAGCTAAATTACTGGAAAGTGAATTTAAATACAGTGTAGATTTTCTCCCACATTTGCTCAAGCAGGATAAAGGACTTTAATGAAGGAGGATATGCAGGCTTTTGCCGGATAAAATTATGACAGAAAGAGAACAGACAGTAGAGGAATGGATTACGGAACGGAAGCAAAAGAAGCAGAAGTGGGCAGCGATCCAAGCTTTGCCTTATGAAGTGAAAGTAAAAAGGGCTGAATTACGGGCGCTCGAATTTATAGAAAAGCTAGATGATATGGGGTTTAATGCTCATGTTAGTGTGGGCGGTCTTGACAGCATTACTTTGCTTGTCTTTCTTAGAAAAATAGGAATTGATGTGCCTGCGATATCAGTATCAGCTTTGGAGGATCAAAGTATTCGCCGGATTCATGAAGACTTGGGTGTGATTTCAATTGCACCTGGGAAGTCAAAGGTTGACATTCTAAATCAATATGGTTTTCCAGTTATAAGTAAGAAGATTGCTGGGCGGATTGAAACATTACAGAATCCTAATGAAAGGAATAAAACTGTAAGGCATGCGATTATGACTGGTGAGTGTGGGGAAGTTGGAAGATATCGCAAAAACAGTCGCATGAAAATGCCTCAAAAATGGCTGGAATTATTTGCAGGATATGAAAATGATAACGAGGGCGTGAATTACAAAATTGCGCCATTTAAGGTATCGAATAAATGTTGCCTATATATGAAGGAACAGCCTTGCAATCGGTGGGCAAAAGAACATAATAGTAAACCTTTTTTAGGGTTGATGGCATCGGAAGGCGGGCAGAGAGAAGAAGCGCTGATTGAACATGGTTGCAATTATTTTGGGAAGGAAGTGATACGCAGTGCACCGTTTGCGCCATTTACCAGGCAGGATTTGCTTCGGCTGGCATTGGAACTTAAGGTTCCAGTCCCAGAGATTTACGGTGCGATTGAAAGAAAAGAGGATGGTATATTATACACGACAGGGGCGCAACGTACCGGGTGTAGTATGTGTGGTTTTGGTGTTCATCTGGAGAAAAGGCCTCATCGTTTCGACCAATTACGGGAACGTAATGAGAAGGAATGGGAGTTTTGGATGTATCGATGTTGTACAGACCCGGAGACTGGAGAACGGTTTGGGTGGGGGAGAGTGCTGGATTATATAGGTGTAGAGTGGGAAGAGGATAGGAGAAAGGTAGTAGTTGAACGAGGGCAGATTGAAGGGCAGATGAGGATGGAGGATTATTGCGAAATTAAGTAAATCATGGGCATTAAGGAATTTTATGGATTTATATCTAAAAATCCACAAGAAGAGGGTCATTGGAAAGTAAAAATGGATAGAGAAGTCGGTAGTAGGTTAAAGAATTCGGTGTAATATTGAAAGTACTATATTAAAGTATGCAGACCATGAAGGATATAGTTTGCAATAAAAATATAATGCTTCAGACAGGAATAGGCAGATTGGTATCGCGTGAAATGTAATCCGAGATTCCATACCCGCCATCCTGGATGAGTATAAAAAGTTAATCGTTATTGATGCAAAAGAAAGGTATGGATTTTCTTTTACAAATAGAATGAGACTGACTGGATAGTTGGTCTCTTTTCTGTTATGCTTTGATTTCTGGCGGCCAGAAAGGAGCCACCATGTCAAAGTTTTTATCCTATGAAGATCGAATGGTCATTGCTCAGCGCCTTCAGGAGAACGCCTCCTTTGGTGCGATTGGTAAAGCGTTAGGGAAAGACCGGACAACCATCGCTAAGGAAATTAAAAAGTATTCTTACGAAAAGAAAACCGGCCGCCCCGGATATCCTTATAATCCGTGTATATTCCGTACCACTTGCAAAGCGAAAAAACTTTGTGGAACAACTGTACGCATCCATCTGCTTACAAATGCAGCTTATGCTCTGAGTGCGCGCTTCACTGTCCTGATTTTGCAGAAGATATTTGCTCTATTAAAACGAAGCCACCCTATGTTTGTAATGGATGCCGTCAGCTCCCAAAATGTACGCGGCTAAAACGCATTTATGATCCGGCAGATGCACATGAAATGGCACATCATGCTATTTCAGAAGCCAGAACCGGTATTCCGTCTAATGAAGATGATATAGCGAGAATCAACCGGATCATTAGTCCCCTGGTCAGAAATGGGCAGTCCCTCCATCAGATCTACCTGGACCATGTTGATGAGCTGATGTGCAGTGAAAAGACTCTGTATAATTATGTCGATGCCCAGCTGTTTGACATCAGAAACATTGATCTGCCCCGTAAGGTAAAATACCGTCCACGCTATAAGAAACCGGAATTCAAAGTCGACACGGGCTGCCGTATTGGCCGGAGCTACACGGATTTCCAGAAGTTCCTGGGCTACCATCCAGAAACGACTATTGTACAGATGGACAGCGTTATCGGGCGTATAGGGGGCAAATGCCTCCTCACGATACACTTTGTGGAAACCAGTTTGATGTTAGCGTTTTTACGGAATGCAAATACATCTGCTTCTGTGATACAGGTTATACACCTGCTGGATAAAGTTCTGGGAACTGAGACGTTTGACCGTCTGTTTCCAGTCATTCTGACAGATAACGGAAGTGAGTTCTCGAACCCAAAAGAAATCGAACGACGTGCCACTGTTCCGTGTAACAGAACAAATGTATTCTATTGTGATCCCAGTGCCCCATATCAAAAAGGCGCCTGTGAAGTGAACCATGAACTGATACGCCGTATTCTGCCAAAGGGAAGCAGCTTTGATGATCTAACGCGGAAAGATATTTTTCAGATGATGGACCATATCAATTCCTATAAAAGAAAAAAGCTGAACAACCGTAGCCCATACGAAGCGTTCAGCTTTTATTACGGAGAAGATGTGCTTAAGAAACTGGGATGTTCACCGGTAGCCGCCGAGAACATCATCTTAAAGCCCAAACTTCTTAAAAAGTAACAGATAAATTTGCAGGGAGCCGCCAGAAAAGAACAATCATACCCGGTCATAACAGGGATGGATTCTCCGAATACAAAAATTTCGAGAGGGAATTGATCTCTGGTTGCTGTACGCAAATTTATTGCTGAACTTATTGTAACATAACGAGGAACAAATGAAAACCCGGGAATCTTGGTTACAAAACGGGATTTTCATTTACAAAACGGGACTCTCGGTTACAAAACAGGATTCTTGAGTTACAAACGGGACTCTCGCCTTGCTATTTACCAACAAAATAATATATTTGGTAAAACAGACCAGGCCTTTATTTTTTGACCGGGAGCGCAGTGGGGAAATCCGTGAAAAGGGTGCAAATGACTTTGTCACAGAAACGGACACTTCTGTACAGGCTTTTCTGCGCAGGGAGCTGTACGCGCTGGAGCCCTCCGTGCAGTTTCTCGGGGAGGAGAGCTCTGACGAAATCATTGATTTTACGAAGGATGTTTGGGTGCTGGATCCGGTTGACGGAACCACCAACTTAATTCACGATTTTCAGATGAGTGTCGTATCCCTGGCGCTTGTACAGAATGGAATCGTGACGCTCGGAGTGATTTATTGGCCCTATATGGATGAACTGTTCTATGCTGCAAAGGGAGAGGGAGCTTTCCTGAATGGGTGTTCAATTTCGGTCAGCGATGTGAGCCGGCCCCAGGATAGCCTGATTATGGTAGGCCCTTCTCCGCATTGCAAGGAGGCGTATGCCGACTTGGTTATGGGGATTACCGGACGAATTTTCCGCCAGTGTCAGGAAATCAGGATTCTTGGCAGCGCAGCGCTGAACCTGGCCTATGTTGCCTGCGGAAGAGCCGACGGATTTTATGAAAAGATACTAAAACCATGGGATTATGCGGCGGGCAGCCTGATCGTTGAGGAGGCCGGAGGAAGAGTGGTCCGGTGGGATAAAAGTCTTGTTAGTTTTCAGGAGGACTGCGATATCTTAGCAGATAATGGAAATATGGGAGACTGGCTGGCAGAGGCACTGAAATAACGGAGTAAGCGGCGATTCTGCTGACCGATCGTAATATTTTAATAATGTAGTAAATTTTAACCACAGTGATCGGATGAGGCGTAAAGGTATTTTACCTTGCGCCTTTTCGGTGCTTTATAGGCGATATGAAAATTCCAAGATAGGATTCAACCCTGATCCTTTGTGACAAAAATACAGCAGGCTGAATGTATTATTATAAATAAATTAAAAAGCAGGAGGTAAAAATAACATGCCGGATCGAATCGCGGGGAATCCGCCCGCGGCGCCAATGCCTCAAGAGCGGATTTGCAGAGGCTGCGGACGAACGTTTATATTAAGGCAAAATGAGCAGGAGGTCTTTTCCGCCCGGGGATGGGATCTGCCCAAGATTTGTATGGAATGTAATCGGGCGGCCGGAGAACAACGGGAGAGAGAACGGCAGCAGGAGGAGGATCAGAGATGGCGTCAGAAAAAGGAGAGGGAACAAGCGATTTTTCATGATCGTTTGAAGACGTGGAAGGTTGTATCAAGAGAAAACATAATTCCGGATAACGATCAGGTTTTGTACATACTTGGAAATGGATTTGACCTGATGCATGGAGTCCGTTCCAGCTATTACGCGTTCAGGGATTCGCTTGGGAAAGAGAGCCGTCTCCGAATGTCTCTGGAAAATTTCTGGACGCCGGATGATATCTGGGCGGATTTTGAGAATGCGCTTGCTCATTTTAATATGAAAGCCATGGGAGGCCGGCATATTGTTGACAGCTGGTTGGACCTATTTGACGCATATGCAGACGAGGCCAGCGCAGCCCAATTTTATATTGCAGCGGAAGCGGCGGCGAATCCGATCCTGACCGTTCGCGACGAACTCCAGGAACGATTCCGCAGGTGGATCGAATCACTGACGATTGGGACGGACGACAGACCCCTTCGCAATCTGTTCCGAAATGGTAAGGTATTGTGTTTCAACTATACGGAGTTTGTGGAAGCGCTGTATGGGATTGATAAAAATCAAGTGTGCTACATACACGGCTGCCGCAGAAACAATAAAAGCCAGCTGAACGAACGTCTGATTTTGGGACATATGCCTGGGGCAAGCGACCATTCATATGAGTTTCAAGAGGAGCCTTTCAAGCCGGTCAGAAACCCGCAGGAACAATATTTATTGGAGGCGGCCCAGGATCAGGTGTTTCGGCTGGCTGCTGAGAGCGACGAGACCATGACCAAGAATTGCGGCGACATTATCGCAAAGCATGAGGCTTTTTTCAGAAGCTTGGCAGGTATTCAAACTATCATCGTGATTGGTCACTCCCTGTCACCTGTTGACTGGGACTATTTTGCAAAGGTGGCTTCCGCAGTCTCCGGCTCGAAGGGAGTTCGTTGGTTTTTTGGATGCCATGGCCTGCGTGATTTGGAAAACTTGGAGGCGTTGCTTGGAACGCTTGAGATTGAACGTTCAGATGTGTCCATTTTTCAAACGGATGATATCCGGGTGACGCCAATCGGGGACGGAAATACTGCGCCTGAGGTTAAGAGACGGTCGAGCGGGAAAACACACGTCAAATCGTCATCGAATGGTCAGTGGGCCGCCAAAAGCGCGGGCTGCTCATTGAAGATACTCGATCAGAAGAACGGAAAGGTGGTCTACGAAGCGGCGGTGTCGTCTATGATCAGCGATGCCTTTATTACGCCAGGCGGCGAATGCGTTTTTGTAGTCATACGCGGGAGCGATCCGGGAATTTTGCTGTTTGGCTTTGAAGATAACCGGTGGCGCTTTGTTGGGGAGCTTGAAAGAATACAACACCAGAATCTCATAAATCCCAGGTTGAGCCGTGTTTTTTTGACACAGGAGAACGTTACATTTGTCTACAACAACCGCGTTCGGAAATATGATCTCAGGAATGGAAGGCTTATCTCCAATCGAGGCGTACGGGGCGCCAGAAATTATATTTATGAAGGAGAGGAGATTACTCGATTTTTCAAGGCGGAGAGATCGTATGGACGCATTTCCGGATAAACTTTGTGAACTGGAATTATATAACTATTTTCCAGAGGCATGCGAGGATAGAAACGGGCTGAATTTCAAAAGCGGTAAAGTGAAGCGGTGTCTGCGGGTGCACCAGATGTTCGGCAGCTCTAAACGTTTAAGGCAGCCCGCCCATCATTTTTCCACCAAACGCTAGGAAATCCCCACCGTTTGTGCTATACTGGGAGATACTTACAAAGAGAAGGGGAGGCAGGCAATTATGGACAAAGTGATTACAGTAAGCCGTGAATTCGGCAGTGGCGGCCGGGAATTGGGGGTACGCCTGGCGGAACATTTTGGGATTCCCTTTTACGATAAGGAGCTGATCTCCATGGCGGCGGATCACGCCGATATGGCGGAGACGGCGTTCCAGCACTACGACGAGAAGCTTCCGGACATGCATGATCCGTTGGACCGCCATTATTATAATCCGTTTTCCGCGGTGTACAAGGTGCCTATGTCGGATCAGATTTTTGTGGCGCAGTCCAGTTTTATCCGCCGTCTTGCGGAGCAGGGACCCTGTGTGATTGTGGGTCGTTGCGCGGACCGGGTGCTGACGGACAGCGTTAACCTGTTCATCTACGCGAAGATGAAGGACCGGGTGACGCGTATGGTATCCCTGGAGCCGGAGGCCGATCCACAGGAGATGGAGAAGCGGATCCGCGAGGTGGACCGCAAGCGTAAGGATTATTACCAGTATTATACCGGGGCTCAGTGGGGCAGGGCTCAGAATTATCACCTGTGCGTGGAGAGCGGACTGGTGGGCGTGGACGGCTGCCTGCGGGCGGCGTTGGCGTATCTGGGTGAGAATTGATGTGAACGATAGCCGCGTTTACGTGTTATCAAAGCGGATTTTTTAAAGAATAGGGGCCGGAAAACCTGAAGCTGCAGGTTTTCCGGTCCCTTTTCCATGGGAAATACCGATCTATTAGGCGTCCGGGGAGAAGAAGCCGTACCCGGTTGCCAGATTATGCAGGCCGTAGCAGCCCAGCTGGTCTCCGGCATCGATAAACTGGCGGCGGCCCGGCCACCAGGTCCAAAACGGAAGGGCGCCGTACAATTCTGTACCAGGGGCATACCCTGTGGCCTCAGGGGTGTAAAGGAGGAAGGCAGAACCGGGCTCCAGGGGCGCACCGTCTGGGCCGTCCAGTCCATAGGGGCCGCTGGAGATATAGCGGATGCCGTTTTCACGCCACTCTTCGCCTAGTGGATGACCGGTGTCCAGCACCAACTCCTTTAATGTCAGGGACCAGGAGGCGTCGGTGAGACGGGCGAAATCCCCAAAGCTTCCGTGGAACCGGCAGATGTACTGCACGTCAGCGTCGGAGTCGGTATATTCTCCTGCAAAGGAACCGTCCGGGCTCAGGGTAAGGGTGGTTCGCCATGCCCCGGCTCCGCTGAGAAATTCCATTTCCACAGGATGGTTTAAGGGCAGGGAATCGGTTTTCACGGGAACGGCGGGCGTCTGAGCGCGGGTCATGGCCGCCTGAAAATCCTGTAGATTTTCTGACATGGATTTCGAGGGATCTCTGGTGAAAATTCCCTTAAAATCGTCCAACCACCACAGTGTTTCGGTCAGCGTTCCAGCTTGATCAAAGGCGGTTTGAAGGTCCGAGTGGGTATTGAAGAGCTGGACGCTGTGGGCTAACAGGCCGTTAAGCTCTTCCACAAACGCGGAGATGGCAATGGGGTCGAATGTTCTGTGGAAGGGTGCACTGAAATTGGTGTCAAAGGAGATGTTTTTTTGCTGCACCGTGGTTTCCACACCGTCTTTCAGGAAAAAGAGTTCGTAGCGATAGGAGAAATTTCCCTGATACATGGTGGGCCGGTAGCGCAGCAGGTAATCTTCCCCATCCAGGGTACACAGGAAGAGGGCGTTCCATTCCGATGGCGCACGGCTGCCCCATGCCGACCAGATTTTTGTCCCGTTCTCCTGGAAATCCAGCGAAAGCTCATTTCCGGTTTCGGACAGACGCAGTGTCTCCGGGATGCCGTTGTGGTTTACATCCGTTTCAGGAAGGCCCTTTTCTGAGGGGGGACCGCCCGCGTTGGATGGGGCCGGTGTTGACGGACGGAGAGACTGGGATTGCCCGTTATGCTCATGCTGCCCGTTTTGCCCATCCAGCCCGATTCTCCCACTACCCCCCGCCATCTTTGCGCCCCGGTCAGTGGCCAGAGCCGTCCCGGCGGCCAGCACTGTGATCAGGGCCAGATTGATGACCCACAGCGCTGGCTTTTTATAATGCAGCACATGTTTGATCCGGCTTTGCAATCTGCCGTCTCCAAATGCCAGGGGGCCGATTGGGAGCCGCTTCCCGGTGGAGAGCCGCAGCAGGGTGGAAGAGTAGTCGGCCCGGATATCCCGGCCAATGTTCCGCAGAACTGCCTCGTCACAGGATATTTCCATATCCCTTCCGGCCAGATAAAAGGCGAGCCAGACCAATGGATTAAACCAGTGTATAACCGCCGCCAGCCACGCCAGAGCCCGGAAGCAGGGATCCAGCCTTCGAATGTGGGTCCGCTCATGAAACAGGATGTACCCCCGCTCTTCTTTGGGAAGGTCCGAGGGCAAAAAGATCCTGGGCCGGAACAGTCCCAGCACAAAGGGGGAGGAAAGGTGATCGGCCAGCCAGACCTGTCTCTCTCCCGCAAGGGGAGTTGCCCCCAAAAGCCGCCGTTGCAGCTGAAACAGAGAGATTAAACTGTAGAGAAGCAACCCTGCTGCACCGCACAGCCAGACAGCGGTTGCGATTGCTAGCAGACCTGCAAGGGAGGTAACAGACTGTGCAGCCCGGCCTTCCTGGAAATCAGTGATTCCGCCTGTATCCGGTGCCTCCTCCGCCACGGCGAGAGTATCCGGATCTCTGGAAATGTTGGACGCGCCGGAGGAATCCGGTGCGCCCGGGCGGTCGGCCACGTTCAGGCGGTCGGCCACCTCCAACCTCCGCTCCAGCAAAACCGGCATACCGCTTGGAATGATACCCACCGGGCTTTCGACGGTTACAGGGCAGAGCAGCCGGAACAGTACCGCCGCCCACAGGGCGTAGGAGAACACCCGGGGCGCTTTTCGCAGGAACAGGCGGAAAAGCAGCACAAGCAAAATGACGAGGCTTGCCGTCCCGCTCATTGAGAGTACCATCAGAAACAGCCCGCGCATGCCCTCACCTCCTGCTCTTGTCGATGAGCTGTTGCAGCTGGTCGATTTCCTCGCTGCTCAGCTTTTTTCGGAACGTAAATGCGGTGAGGAATTTTGGCAGGGATCCGTCAAATGCTTCCTCCACGAATTCCTCGCTCTGAAGGGCGGAAAATTCTTCCCGGCTCAGCAGAGAGGTCACCACTCCGCCGTCGTTTTGGACAATGCCCCGCTGGCACAGCCGACGCAGGACGGTATAGGTGGTAGATTTTTTCCAGGACAGCGTTTCCCGGCACAGCTCTGCCAGCCTGCCCGAGGTCAGCGGTTCGTTGTCCCAGATCAGCGCGGCGAACTTTGCCTCTATTTCGCCCAGTCTGTACTGTGTCATATTGCATAGCTCCTTTTTAAATATTGGTTTACAGGTTGTAGTCTACTATTAGTCTACATCGTGTAAACCCATCTGTCAAGAAGTCTTATCGCTGCCGCACGGCAACGTTTTCGTAAGGGCATAAAAATACTCAGGCTTACCGGTACGAAAATATTCATACCAGGCCTCCAGCGTGTCTGATTGAAACACATCCAGATATTCGATTATCTGTCTCGCCCACAGCAAAGCCCCGGCGCAGCCGGCTGTAATCAGATTGTGGTCCGCCACCGACGGCTGATCGACGTAAAAGCGCTGCCCTTTATAACCGGGGGAAAACAGTTCAAGAAATCCCGGCCCATTGCTGGTGTGCGGACGCTGATCCAGGAGCCCGCAGCCGGCCAGCGCTGTGGTGGCCCCGCAGATTGCACACACTGCGGCGCCTGCGGAGAGAAACTCCCTTGCTTTTTCAATAACAGCCCCATGCCTTGGATCGCTCCAGGTATTCGCGCCCGGTAAAATGAGCATGCTCGTCTTTTCGGCAACCATCTCATCAATTAAGCAGTCAGGCACAATGGTCAGCCCGCCCATTGTGGTGACGGTTTCCCTGGAAGCGCTTACTGTTTTAAGCGACACGCGCTGCGCCCCCTTCTTGAAAAAACGCCCGGAGTTCAACTCCGAAGTAACGTATCCCAACTCCCAGTCGGCCAATGTATCGAGAACGTAAACATAGATTGTAAACATAAAATTCCTCCATTTTGATTTTTTCTGTACAGCGCCACCTCTGACAGAATTGTACCATGTAATTGTTGACAACAGTGTGGCCATAATCCATACTGATAAAAAAGAAATATTAAAGGCGGTTGTCAGATGAAAACAGACAGGCTTGTGAGCATTATCATGATGCTTCTGGACAAAGAGCGTATAGGCGCACAGGAATTAGCGGACAGATTTGAGGTTTCACCCCGGACCATTTACCGCGACATAGAAACCATCAACATGGCGGGGATTCCGGTCCGCTCAACGCCGGGGGTGGGCGGTGGTTTTGAAATTATGCAGGAATACAAGGTGGATAAAAATGTTTTTTCTGCTGCCGACCTCTCCGCCATCCTGATGGGGCTATCCAGCCTTTCCGGAATGGTGCGGGGAAATGAACTGGTAAACGCCCTTGCAAAGGTCAAGCGTTTCATCCCTGCCGACAGAGCCAAAGAAATTGAATTGAAAGCGAACCAGATATATATTGATTTAAGCCCCTGGATGGGCAACCGGAACATTCAGCCCTATCTGGAACGGGTCAAAACGGCTTTGCAGGAAAGCAGGCTGCTTTCATTTGAATACGCGGACCGCTTCGGAAATAAGACGGTACGGACGGTGGAGCCGTACCAGATTGTATTGAAGGGCAGCCATTGGTATTTTCAGGGATATTGCCGCAAACGAGAGGATTTTCGCCTGTTCAGGCTATCCCGCATTTCAAACCTGCAAATGACGCGGGAAACGTTTTCGCCGCGGGATTATCAAAAACCGGTTTTAGATTTTGGGGATATTCTGAAAACCATGCAGACAACCATCAAGCTTCGTGTTCAAAAATCTGCGATGGACCGTTTGCTCGATTATTGTACCTGTGAACAGGCTGTGCCGGACGGCGAGGAGCATTATATTGTCAATTTTCCGTTCATTGAGAACGAATATTACTATGATATTCTGATCAGCTTCGGGGATCAATGCGAGTGTTTAGAGCCGCAGCGCGTCCGTGCGGAAATGAAGCGCAGAATACAAAATATGGCCGCCCTTTATGAAGGCCGGTCATGATTTTGAATGGTGGTAAATCTTAGCAGCATATTTTAAGAGGCCGGGCTCATACTAAGAAGGTACAAAGGAAGTACAAATCAGAAACAGGTGAGTCCATGGAAAAGCCCGGTAAGAAACTGAAGAAATTAATTGTCATAACAGGAACCACGGGAGTGGTGTACGCAGGATTCCGGTATCTGCTGCCCCTCGTGGCTCCTTTTTTCATAGGATATTTGGTTGCGCTTATGCTGCGCCCCTCGGCGCGTTTTTTGTCCTACCGCCTGCGGCTGCGTATCAGGGGAAAGACACGCCATCTGCCCGTTGGAGTGGTGGGAGGCGCGGAATTTCTGCTGCTGATCACGCTGCTGGGGGCGGGGCTGTACTGGGGGCTTGTGAAGCTGTGCCAGGAAGGCAAGATGCTGGCGCTCCAGCTGCCCATCTGGGTGGAACAGTTCGACCTCTGGCTGACGGGGAGCTGTCGGGAAATGGAACAGACCTTCGGCCTGCGGGAGGGCCGGGTAGCCGACGTGGTCAGCGAGATGCTGACTAATCTGATCCAGGCGGGCAAGCAGTCCGCCATGCCGGCGCTGATGGCGAACTCCGTCACGGTAATACGCTGGGGCGTAGGGATAACCGTGGTATTTGTTGTGCTGTTCCTGGCCGTGGTGCTCTCGCTCCAGGAAATGGACGATCTTCGGGTGCGTCGGGACCTGTCCGTGTTCCGGCGGGAATTTGCAATGATCGGGAAACGCATCGTGCACACGGGCAAGGCCTGGTTTAAAACCCAGGGCATTATCCTCAGCCTGATCACCATGCTGTGCATCCTGGGGATGGCGGCCATTGGCAACCCATACTATATTATGGCCGGAATCGGGATCGGGGTGCTGGACGCCCTGCCCATCTTCGGCACGGGAACGGTGCTGATCCCGTGGAGCCTCATTTGCCTGTTTATGGGCCGGTGGGGGAGAGCGCTGGCGCTGTTTGCATTGTACCTGATCTGTTATCTGATCAGAGAATATCTGGAAACAAAGCTGATGTCCAACCAGGTGGGCCTGTCTCCCCTGGAAACGCTGGCGGCGGTGTACGTTGGCTTGCAGCTGTTTGGATTCCCGGGATTTATATTGGGGCCCCTGGGGCTGCTGCTGATCGAGGATCTGGTGGAAGCGTGGACGTAAGGGGGGCCAGCCGGTCGATCTGATCCTTTAAATCCAGCAGGTACTGGTGGGGCTTCATTTCGATGTGGATTCCCCAAGAATCCTTTCGCAGCGATTCCATCCAGTTGTCCCAGTCGCCGATAAAAATGTCGATAAAGTCGGGGGAATTCCCCCGGCTTTTAAAGCGTCTGAGGTATTCCTGTCTGGCCCCGGTTTCCGGATAGCAGAGTACATAGGGAACGCCGGCCTGCCCCAAACACCTCAGAACCCGCGCTACCGACGGAATGACAAGGTAGTCCTGCGGATTTTGCCGGTGGTATTCCAGAATCGCCTCCAGGTAGGAGAACTCCCATCCAAAGATAAAATCCAGTTCCAGACTGGCCTTAAAGGACTCAACCGGCCGCCCGGAGGCCAGAAGCTTGTCAAAGTTCGAATACTTGAACGACATACAGCCAAAATCCACTGCGTTTTCGACTTTTTGGCAAAAGGTAGTTTTGCCGATTCCTGAAAATCCTGCTATGATCATAAATACCTCCTTGGTTTGGTCGTATATAGGCGTTTCCAAAGCTGAAAATGCCACGTTATGATGACTTATTATAGGCCACGGGCGGAGGCTGCGCCAGTGCAGATTGCGTGTGGAGCCGTCGGCTTTGTGCCGCCTGTCAGGAGATATGCGGACGGGTATACAAAAAGCCGGCCTTTTGTATACCGGAACCAGTTTGGGGCGGGCTGTGGGGAAATGCCGCCGGGACTCCGCCGTCGCCGGCACTGTTGCGAAAATGCCGCCCCGACAGCCGGAAAACACGCCCCAGGGCTGGTAAACAGGTTGGAAATGTGGTATGATATGCGAAAACCAGGATATGCCAAATGTGGGACGACATGGGATTGAAACGATGAAATGGACGCCGGAAACAGCGCATATCCGGCTAAGATGTCCGATCAAGGAATCTGCTGTGCAGCAATGACAGAAGGAGGGTTACATAATATGAAAATTTCAAAGGTGAACGCGGTGTACTTCAGCCCCACATTCAGCTCCGGGGAGATCACCGGGCTGGTGGCCGGGGAGATGGCTTTGGCCGGAAGTCTCGGACAGGGGGAGAACATTGACCTGTCCAAAACGGAGGAGGATGAAGCGGTTCATGAGTTTGGGCCGGAGGACGTTGTCTGTGTGGGCGTTCCGTCCTACGGCGGGCGTGTGCCGGGGATTGCAGCGAAGCGTATGGAGAATCTGCGGGGCGACGGGACCGCGGCCGTGGTGATCGCGGTGTACGGCAACCGGGATTACGACGATACGCTGCTGGAGATGAAGGATATTCTGACCGAACGGGGATTTACGGTGATCGCCGGATTGGCCGCGATCGCCCAGCATTCCATCGCGCCCTCCATCGCTGCGGGGAGACCCGATGAGAAGGACCGCCACGAATTGCGGGAGGCGGCCCGGGCGATTTGGGAAAAACTGGAGGACCTTGCGGCGCCCGCAGACGGTCAGGTGGAGGTTAAGGGGAAACGCCCCTACAAGGAGTACGGCGGTTCCGCCATGAAGCCTGCGGCGGATGAGAGCTGCGTGGGCTGCGGGACCTGCGCCGAACAGTGCCCGGTGAAGGCCATCCCGGCGGAGGCGCCGGACACTACGGACCGGGAACGCTGCATTTCCTGCATGCGCTGCATCAAGGTATGTCCGGCAGGCGCCAGAAAGCTGGACCCGGCGGGGCAGTTGGCGGTGGAGCAGAAGCTGAGCAAGATTTGCGGGGAGCGCAAGGAGAACGAACTGTATATTTAAGGCGGGAATGAATCGATGCTGCCGTCCATCCGGAGAATCCGGGTGGGCGGCGGTATTTTTTTGTGTATCGGGAGCGCGGCCTCAATAAAGATACAAAATATACAAAATAAATATATAAATATGACAAAAATTGAAATAAATATCAGCACATAAAAAAGAGTTATGGGTAAATGATACAAAATGGTATTGGACAATCCAACTTTTAATCGATAAAATCAATGTAAACACAATCCCGGGATGTAGTGTCAGGCAATGTTATTTCAAACGAAAAAGGGGGATTTTATGTTGGAAAAATTGAAGTCTGAGAAGATTTTGGGGATACCGCTGTGGCTGTTTACCATTCTTACTATTGCGACTCTTTTGATTGCAAAATTTAATTATCTTCCGTACAACCTGGCCGGAATGCTGGCGTTCTCGATGATTGTAGGTGCGTTTTTGGGATACATCGGAGACAAGATACCGGTCTGGAACGCCTGGTTTGGCGGCGGAATTATGCTGACCTGGATTATCATGTCCGCGGTTTACACCTTCAACTGGCTTCCGGAGAGCGCCATTTCCTGCATCGTGGATATCGGAATCGACGGCGGCTGGAGAGATTTCTTTATCGTCGTGTTGGTGGTTGGATCGATTTGCACGGTCAACCGTAAGATTCTGTTAAAATCCATTGTGGGGTTCATTCCCACCTGCGTTGTGGGCCTTCTTGCAGCGATTCTGTTTGGAATGGGGGCGGCACTGATTGTAGGGGTGGACCCGATCCGGGCCATGATTTATTACGCGCTTCCGGTAATGGGCGGCGGCACCGGAGCGGGGGCGGTTCCCATGTCCGAGATGTTTGCAGCCGCTACGGGGCAGGATTCCGGCGCCTGGTTCGGGCCTGCGTTCGCGGCGCTCTGTGTAGCGGATTCCCTGGCGATCATTTTGGCTTCCTCCCTGAATGTGCTTGGCAAGAAGTTCCCAAAACTCAGCGGATATCCCTCTATGATGCGCCCCGGAAAAAAGGAGATCAACTCCCGGGAAACCGTGGAATCCGCAAAGGCCCAGATGCGGTCGGCGACCGTGGAAGAGTATGCGCTGGGTCTTGCATTTGCAGTATTTATGTACATTGTGGCAAACTTTTATTCCAAGATTTCACTGATCAACAACGCAGGACTGGGATTCAGCATCCATGCTTTCGCCTGGCTGGTTATTTTTATGGCGGTTCTGATCGGCGCGGATGTTCTGCCGGAAAAGATTAAGGTGGGCTGCGCCGCGATCTCCAAGTTTTTCGCCAAATACATGGTATTTGCCCAGATGATCATTATGGGCTGCGCCTCGTCCCTGTACGACTTCGGCGAGATGCTGCTGCCCAAAAACCTGTTTATTATCACCATGGTCATGATCGGGGCAATCATTGGCACGGGCGCGTTCGGATACCTGCTGGGTTTCTATCCGGTTGAGATCGCCATGACGGCGGGCTTGTGTCAGGCGAACGCGGGAAATTCGGGAGATTTGATGACGCTGAGCGCTGGTAAACGGCTTGATCTGCTTGCCTTCTCATCCGTAGCAACGCGGATCGGTGGAGCGATTACGCTGGTGATCGCAAGTATTTTGTTTGGCTTTTTTGCATAGAAAACGAGAGGCTTTATGTGATGAAAAAACGAGAGTATTTCAGCCACTTCATTTTTAAAGGTTCTCATTTTGAGGTGGGAATCCAGCATGGAGAAGCGTTTCGTGAAGACATACGGAACCATATGAATATGATTCTGGAACTGGCAGCAGGAAATTCCGGATTGTCCAGGGAGGCTGTTTTGAAGCTTGTGGACGGCTATGAACCATTTATTGCGAAGTATACTCCCGGTTTTATCGAGGAACTGAAAGGACTTTCGCAGGGAGCGGGCATTGAATACAGAGAAGCTCTTCTGCTTCAGATGAAACAGGAAATTGTATATGCGGCGAGGTTCGGGAACGCTGAGCCGTCAGATCCGGCCTGCACTTCCTTTGCGTTTAACAGCTCCTATACTTGTGACGGAAAGGTATACAGCGGTCAGAATACCGATCAGGACGGGGAGTTCAGAAATGTTGGTAATATTGTTACCTTTGCGGTAACCGGCAAGCCGCGGGTCATGATGTTGGTTCCGGCAGGGCAGATAAGCTTTATGGGAATGAACGAATTGGGAATGAGCACAGCTTGTAATTTTCTTCCCTGCACCGGATGGAAACCCGGATTTCCGAGATATTTATTGTCACGATATATGCTGGAACAGACAAGCTTTGAGCAGGCATGTCTGAATCTTAGGGGCATAGATTCCATCGCCTCATCCCGGAACATTCTTCTGGCGGACGGGGAAGGGCACATGGTGAATTATGAGATTTTGCCAGTGGGGGTGGGAGAAATCCATGGAAATGGTTCTCTGATTCACACGAATCACTTCGTCCATCCCGAAATGGCAAAGTATGAAAAGAGCAATCCTTATGAACTGGAGGATTCGCTGGTGCGGTATCAGAGGCTCACAGAGCTCGGTGAAGACAATAAAGGGAATATTGAACTGTCCATGATCCAGTCGTTTCTGAGAGATCACGGCGACCATCCGTGCTACAGCATCTGCATGCATCCCAGTCTACGCAACACATATCGGACCATGGCCTCTTTGGTGTTTGACTTGACGGACCGGGTGATGTACGTAGCGGCGGGAAATCCATGCCAAAGCCAATATCATAAATATACATTTGAAATGCAGCCATAATGCACAACGGTGCGGTTATTTTGTAAGAGAAAGACGGAGGAACAGGATGCGCGAATTTAACTATATTACAATCGACGGCAACACCCCCTATGAGAGGGGAAAACAGCACGGTGAAGCTGCAAGAAAGTTGATCTGCCTTGGGCTGGACCGTTACCACAGGAAGTTTGAAGCGCCATGGGAGACGGTTCGGGAGAAGGCGGAGCGGTACGTAGAGTTTCTGGCGGCGGATTACAGCGATCTTTTGGACGAGGTCCGGGGCATCGGAGACGGAGCGGGTGTCGATTTCGAGGATATGATGGTTCTCAATACCCGCTATGAGCTGTCAAAATTTCCGTTTGTCAAGGAATGCACCACATTTGCCGTTCTGCCCGACGCGTCCGAGAACCGGCATGTTTATCTGGGAATGAACTGGGATAATGTGCGCTGGATGCAGGACAGCTCGCTGCTCTTTCACGTTAATGAGCAGAACGGCATCCAGTATTTCTGCATGACGGAGGCCGGGCAGCTGATCCGGCACGGATTCAATAACTTTGGAGTCGGCATTGTCACCAATAATCTCGACAGCAAGGCGGACACGGATGGAGTCGGCGTGCCCACAAATTTCATGAGGCGCCGGGTGATCACCAGCCGGTCTCTGGAGGAGGCGGTGGACCGCATTGGATCGGCTCCAAGGGCGGTTTCCTGCAACTTGATGATTGGGTCGGAAAATGGTACCATAGACTTGGAAGTGAATCCGAAGTACGACATTCGAATCATGCCCGATAATGGTATTCTCACCCATGCCAATCATTTCCGGGTACACAGGGAGCTGGAAAAGGATTTTGACCAAGCGTTTTTCCGGGATGTGCGGCTCTACTCTCTGTTGGAGCGGAGGTGCGGAAGGATTAACCCGGAATTCATACAGGATTGTCTGAAGGACCATTATCGGGAGAATCCGGAATCCGGGGAAGCGGTGTGCAATCACGATGAGCGATGGGCCGTAACCATCGCCTCGCAGATTTATGATCTCACGGCGAAGGAGGCCTTTGTCTGCTGTGGAAATCCCTGCGAGGGAACGTACCGGCATTACAGTTTATGAGTGAGAAATGGGAGGGCAAAAGATGATCAGTTGCAAAGTTCTTGCGGTAACGGATGACCCGGAGGCGAGGAAAGGAATCGTGGGGGATGCGGACTATAACATGTTATGGTATTGCAGGGCAGACCCACGTTTCCAGTATTGGGTGAGGGTTCCCAAGGGTTATCTGGAAGACGAAAACAGACAGGGGTATAAGCTGGTGGTTGTGATACACGGCACCGGCTGCGAGGTGGAGCGGTACCTTCAGGCGGCAGCGCCGTTTCTGGAGGAACAGCACGCGGTTTTGCTGGCACCGGTATTCCCCAGCGGATTGTTTGAGCTGAGGGATTTCAACAGCTACAAGCTGCTCGCCTGTGACGGCATACGGTATGATGAAATTTTGCTTCAGATGATTGAAGAGTTGAGATATCGATATGAGGGCGTTGAGACAGAACGGTTTTTTCTCTGTGGGCATTCCGGCGGCGGCCAGTTCACAAACCGTTTCCTGTTCGTCCACCCGGACCGCTTGACGGCGGTTTCCATCAGCGCGCCCGGAAGACCTACTTTGATCGATTTTGAGCAGGATTATTTCATGGGCGTTCGGGATTTAAAAGAACATTTCGGCCATGAAATTGACCTGGAAGCATTGAGAAAAGTACATGTGCAGATGGTTGTGGGCAGTCTGGACTGTAAATATGTGGGAGAAAGCCCTTGCGGTTCAACCAGAATTGAGCGTTTGAAGTGTTTGAAACAGAATTTTGAGGCTCATGGAATTTCCGTACAGTTGAATGTGCTGGATGGAGTGGACCATGAGAGCCTTGAAGGGGACGAAAAGCGGATGGCCGCGTTCGGCGAATTCTTTAAAAAATATATGTGATTCATGGGTGCAACGGCAGAAATGATTTCGGGAGAAAGCATTTCTGCCGTTTGTGGGCAAAAAAGGAGGAAATATACAATGAGCAGCAGTTATTCAAAGTTACAGTATATCATTGCGATTGCAGACAAGAAGAGCATTTCCCAGGCCGCCCGCGATTTGTATATTTCCCAGCCGGCGCTGACAAAATATATCAGCACTCTGGAGGACGAGCTTGGAGTCCAGCTGTTTGACCGGACGAGTACGCCGATTCAGCTGACCTACGCGGGGGAGGTCTATCTGGAGTACGCGAAGCTGCAGTCCGGAATGGAAAAAAAGATGCGCGCGGAAATGGAAGAAATTTCTAAAATGAAGAGGGGTAGAATTAATCTGGGAATTGGAATCGGACAGGGCGAGTATTGGCTGCCTAGAATTCTACCAGTGTTTTCGCGCCTGTATCCGGGGATAGAGGTGCATATTTATGACGGCTTTCAACAGGATTACGAGGAGATGCTGGCCCGGGGAAATATCGATATTGCAATCTCCTCCTGGACGTCGCGTTCCGATAAGTTTCAGTATGAGGAGATCTGTGAGGAGAATATTTTGCTTTATATGTCCCCGGAGGACCCGATTTTAAAGGATATCGACGTTTCCGGCAATGATGTCGACCACCCGGTCTACATCCCACCGGAATTGTTGAATGGCACCACGATTATTATGACAAAGCCGGTAAATTCCACGTCCAGAACCGTTGCGCAGATCCTGACTCTCTGTGATATAAAACCGGGGAAGCGCATGTATGTGGGAAGCTGCAACACGGCATACTCGCTTGCGGCAGAGGGCATGGGGGTGGCGTTTTTTCCGCGAAGCAGCTATTTTTTCCCGGGTTATCATAAGAAACCGGCATGCTGTACGGTGACGGATCCGCCTTGCAGGAGAAAGATTGTGGCGGCCTACCGGAAGGAGGACCTCTTGTCCAATATCAAGAAAAGTTTTATCGACGTGGTGAAACAGGTGGTAATAGAAAACCGGCTTTATTGAGACTGACGGAAGGGGTTAAACGCAGGAGAAGATGGAGCGGCGAGCCGGACATCAGGGAATGATCATGCAAAATGCGTGTGATTATTCCCTGATTTTTTTTGCGTTGCCGGAGATTCATAGGGCACTCTGGGAGTCGGATCGTATCTTTTACCGCGGGTAAAACCTGACGTATTTTGCGTGGGATTACTAAGAATACAAGAAAATGTTCTCAAAAACCTATAAAATTGTGCAATATAGACAAAAACGCAGTTGAAAGATGCATCAGATTATCGATAGACAACAAAAACAGAGCCGTATATAATAGTGAGTATATTAGAAATGACGAAGATATTCGGAATAAAGAATATACTCCCTCACGGGGCGCTCGAAAGACGGGGGCATATTTTTTTATCCGAAATAGACTGATAATATTAATGATTGTTATATAATTAACAGATAAAAAGGACAACGGAGGCCGGTTGAAGATTTTCTTTATTTTTTACCCGGACGGCCGTTCGGACACAAATTCACGGAAGATTTTAAGACTGAATGCAGCAGGGGGTTATATGGACAGAAAGGTTATTTTATCGGTGGATGTTGGCGGTTCCAAATACGTGGTGGGCCTGGTGCGGGAGAATGGGCAGATTATCTGCAAGCGCCGGTACAACTGGCGGCACATCTCCGCGGACAGCGTGGTGGAGCAGATCACGGAGGCCATGCAGCAGGCGATCCGGGAGAATCCCGGCGTTCAGATCAGCGCCGTGGGTATGACGATCCCCGGCTTGGTGGACCCGGCGGCGGGCGTGTGGGTATCGGCGAGGTTCATGGGTATCTACGGACTGCACATCGGAAGGATTTTGACGGAGCGTTTCGGTTACCGGGTGTTTCTGGACAACGACTGTAACGCCAGCGCCATCGCGGAGCGGATGTACGGGGTCTGCAAGCGCACGGACCATTTTATCTATCTGACGGTCAGCAACAGCATCGGCGGCGCCCTCTTTTTAAACGGGGAACTGTACCGGGGGGCGTTCGGAAATGCGGGCGAGATCGGAGAGTGTTATGTGGACGAGGGGCTGGACGGAAGCGGCAGGCGGGACGCGCTGGAGAATTTCGCTTCCGGCCGCGGGCTGGCGGCCACCTATGTAAAGCTGGGAGGAAGCCCAAAGATCGACGGGGAAGCGCCGGAGGGGCTGACAATTAGCCGACTGGCCCAGAAGGGGGATCCCGTTGCGCTGAAGGCATTTGAGATGGAAGGCCGGTACCTGGGACAGGTGATCGCCATGTGCTGCTCTGTGCTGGACCCGGAGAAGGTGATCCTGGGCGGAGGCGTGGCGCTGGCTTTTGATCAGTATAAAGAGCCGCTGATCCGCACGGTGAAGCAGGAACTGAATATCGGAGGCAAGACGATCCCCCTGATCCGCCCCACGGGGCTGGGAGACGACGGCGGCCTGTTGGGAGCGGCTGCGATAGCGGTTTTGGAATTAAATCATTTTGGGTAAACGTCCGGGCGGCGGGAAATTGGCGTATCAAGCCGTTTTATGGGCCGTCTGAGCAATTACCGTGTTGGAGGTTGGGATTTTGGAGAGAGCAGAGCGCGTGGTCCTGGGAATCGACGTTGGAGGGACCAAGGTATGTGTGGGCGTTGTGACGGAGGACGGGCGGGTGGTGGAGAAACAGCGCTATCCCCACCGGAACGTTCCGGTCGAGGAGTGGACAAAGGAGCTGATGGCGCAGACGGACGCCCTGCTGGAGCGTTGCGGTATGAGAGACCGGATCGCGGCGGTGGGAATCGGCTGCCGGGGCAATGTGGATCACCGCAGCCAGCGGCTTTTGGCTACCACGATCATGAAGCTTAGCCCGGAATTTGATTTCTGCCGGGCGCTGCGTAGCCGGTACGGCCGCCCGGTCTACATCGACAACGATGTGAAGGCGGTGGCCTGCGCAGAGATCGTGTTCGGCGCTGGCAGGGAGTGCGGCGATTTTGTCTGCTACAACGTGGGAACCGGAATCGCGGTGGCCTCCGTGGCGGAGGGACGCCTGATCCGGGGCAGGGACAACAACGCGGGGGAGATCAGCACCGATTATCTGCCGGGAGGCAGAGACGGCGAAGCGGCTCCCGGGCTTGAGGCGGCGGCCTCGGGCAGAGGCATCGAGGACCAGGCCAGAGCGCTTTTGAACGCTTACCCGGATTCGGCGCTGGCCGCCCAGGGGGAAACGCTGGCCGCCCGGGACGTGCTGGCGGCCTGCCGGGAGGGGGATCCGCTGGCCGGGAAGGTGGTGGGGCGGGCCTTGTACATGCTGGCGGCCTCGGCGGTCAACATCCGGCACCTGCTGAACCCGGAGCGGTTTGTATTTGTGGGGGGCGTGATCTCGGACCCGTGGTTTTTTGAACAGCTGCAAAGGACGGTTGAGGAACTGTCCCGGGCGGTGGGAGAACGGTGGGACGCCGTGCTGCAGGTCTCGGAGCTTGGCATTGAACATGCGGGGCTTCTGGGGGCGGCGAGCGTGGCTTTCTATAATATGAAACTGAACGAACAAAACCATAAGGAGGTTTAAGTAGGATGGAAATGAAAGAAATTGCGGCGTTAAACGAGCGGCTGCGGGAGCACATTCTCTCCCTGGCGAAGGCGGAGAGCTGGAAACGCAACGACGGGCTGATTGCAGAGAGCATCGCCTCGTTCGAGGGGGAGCCGTACCTGGGCGGGATCAGGAATGTCTACATTGTGGGCCACGGAACGTCCTTTGCCACGGCGTCCAACGCGGAATCGCTGATCGCCCATATCGCGAAGGTCTACGCCAGGGCGCTGCACGCATACCAGCTCAGGGAGTACCCGGAAGAATTTATCCTGGACCCCGATAAAACGCTGGTGATCGGCGTTACCTGCGGGGGAAAAACGGTGAGCGTGAAGCTGGCGCTGAAAGCGGCCAGGGAAATGGGAGCCCACACCATGCTGATCTCCAACGACGGAAATGCTTCCTGCGCCGAGTTCGCGGACCTGCGGGTCAAGACCGACTGCAACGTGGAGCAGGCTGCGGATGTTCAGGCCTACAGCGTTTCCCATCTGTTCCTGCTGGAAGCCGCCTACGAGGTGGCGGTGCTTCTGGCGAAAAAGAACGGGGCTGCGGACGAGAAGCAAGCGGCCGTTTGGAAGGAAAAATTTGAGGACGTCAGAGCCAAGATGGCCTGTCTGCCAGAATTGTTCGACGAAATGGAAAAAATTGCCACCTGGTACAAGGGCACCGGCACTGAGAACATGGTGGTTCTGGGAACCGGTCCCAACATGGGCACCATGGTGGAGGGCGCGTTAAAGATCTGCGAGATGGCCTGGAAGTTCGGAGCCGGAGAAGAGCTGGAGGACTTCGCTCACGGCCGTTTCCGCGAGATGGACGGCAAGATTCCGCTGTTCATCATCACCCCGGACGGAAAGACCAGGGAGAAGGTGCTGGATCTCCTGGCCGGATGCAACATTTCCGGGACGCCCACCGTGCTCTTTACCGGCGGCACCACCCCGGCGGTGGAGAAGCTGGCCACCCATATCGTCCGTATGCCGGAGGTTGAGGACGAGTATCTGACTCCGTTCCTGTACGTGTTCCCGCTGTGGTTCTTCGGCTACCACGTGAGAAAGATGGAGAACGGCCTGGTGGGAGAAAAACGGTTCGGGCTCTTTGCAAAGGATATCGATTTTAAAGCGCACTTCAACGAAGCCGGGGAATGGATCGGCTGACCCGGGTTCTTGAAAAAATAAAAGTGAAAAGGAGAAGTATATGAAAAAAGCATTGTGTTTCATCATGACGGCGGCATTATTGGCGGGCTCTTTAGTGGGATGCGGCGGTTCTTCCTCCACCCCGACCCAGGCGGCGGGCGGCTCTGAGGCCGCGGGCGGCGGTTCCGGCGGTTCTTCCGGCGGCAGCGCTCAGGCAGCGGCGGGCAAGACCACGGCGGACGGCAAGTACGATCTGGTATTCTGGGTGTACTCCGACGCGGTATTAAACGACCAGGGCAAGCTCTTTGACCAGTGGGTCAAGGAATACTGCGAAGAAAATGAAAATGTAAACTCCATCACCCTGATCGGCAAAAACGACTCCGATCTTCTGACCAGTCTGATGGCGGGCGTGGGACTTCCCGACATGTTCTTCGCCAGCGCCCGCGACATGGTGCAGTACAAGGGCGCCATCGACCTGTTGGACCTGTCCTCCATCTACGCTGAGCCGGAGTATAAGGACGGATTCTACCCGGCGGCCATCGACGCCATCTCCGAGGACGGCGCGATGTGGGCGGTTCCGTTCATGAGCTACGTTCCGATCATCTTCCGCAACACGGACGTGATGACCAAGGCCGGAATCGACTGGGAGAACGAGGATCTGACCTCCTGGGATAAGTTCTATGAGGAGTGCGAGAAGGTAAAGGCAGCCGGTATCGACGCAACCCATTCCTGGGCTCAGGGCGGCTACTACTGCCCGGGCGCAATCCTGGCCTGCGACGCTCAGAATATGACTGCCGGCGTTGAGAACGGCGAGACCACTTTAAAGGCGGATCAGCTTGTGAGAACCTTTGAAACCGTGAAAAAGCTGGAAGAGTATTCCAACGGCATGTCCTACGACGACGAGGCTGCGGCCGAGGCCTTCAAGGCCGGCGAGCTGGCGTTTATCGCGGCGGGTCCCTGGAACGAGCCGGATTACAAGAACGCGGGCGTGAATTACGACATTCAGCTGATTCCTTCCTACGATGAGAACGGTTACACCGGCGGACTTCAGGGCTGGGACTTCATGTACGGCGTGAACACCGGAGACGAGGGCAGAAACGAAGCGATCCGCGGATGGCTGAAGAAGATGGGTTCCTTTGAAGTACAGCAGAAGTTTGCGCAGGTAATCGGACGTTCCATGCTGCGTCAGGACGCAATGGACGCTCCCGAGACCCAGCAGACCGAGATGTTAAAGATTCTGGCCAAGGGCCTGAAATGCGGCATGAACCAGATGGATTTCGGACACAGCAGCGTGTTCTGGACCAGCGCCATCGCCGATGTGGCTCCCTCCGTTGCTAACGGCAGCATCACACCGGAGCAGGCGGCCGAGCAGTTCATTGAGGGCATCAACGGACTGTACGCCGAGGCGGGCGAGTAATTGCCGGACGATTAAAAGAGATATCAACAAGATCGGATGTGGCCGGATGATTCCGGCCACATCTGAAAGCGAAAGGGGTAAATGCTATGAAGGTAAAAAAAGATCAGACCCCCAAGGCGTCACGCGGTTATAAATGGAAACGGTACTCACTGAACTATTTAGGCTTACTGCCCTTTTTCCTGCTGTTTGCAGTCTTTATCCTCTATCCGTTCTTCCAGGGCGTGTTTATGAGTTTTACCGACTGGTCCGTGTCCAGCAGGGGAAACGTGAACTTTGTCGGTCTTACGAATTACAAATTTGTCCTTTCCGGGAAAGGCACCACCTCCGTCCGGTTCTTAAAATCCGTGCGGAACCTTGCAATCTACGTTCCGATGACCCTGGCCGTCGGACTGACCCTGTCTCTGAGCCTGGCGTTAATCACGCGCGCATTGTCCAAGAAGCTCTTCGGCGTGTTTCGGGGAATTTACTTCGTTCCGTACGTGCTTCCGCTGTTCCTCTGCGCAGGTATCTGGCAGTGGTTCATGACCACCGGAACGGGACTTGTGTCCTCCGCCCTGGCCAATATCGGAATCGGCCGCGGAGTCACGTGGGACAGCACGGATATTTACGCCATTGTGTACGTGCTGTTTGTGGACGTCTGGAACTCGGTTGGCTTTAACTACGTTGTGATCAGCGCGGGCATGGCGGATATCTCGCCGGATATCTACGAGGCCGCGGAGATCGACGGGGCCAGCACCTTCCAGAAGATGAAAAGCATCACGATTCCGCTCCTGGAGCCGATTCTGTTCTTCGTCATCACCTACGGATTTATCAGCGCGCTTCAGGTTTACGATATTCCCTGGATCATTTCCAGTAGCAGCAACGTAAACAACGCAGGCGGCCCCGGACAGGTCATGTCCTTCCCGGTGATTGAGATGGTGCGGAATATCTATCTGGGCGGCAAATCCGGCCTGGGCCGGGCGTGCACCGAGGGCGTGATCCTGATGACGGCCATACTGGCGGTAACCATTGTCCAGTTCAAGGCCAGACGGAAAAAAGTGTAAGGAGGGGACGAGATGAAAGCAAATCGGACGCTTGAAAAATGTATTCTGTTGTTCCTCGCCTCGGTCTGGGCCCTGGTGTGCCTGTTCCCCATCTGGGTGCTGTTCAGCGGCACGTTTTCCCTGGACTCCAGCAACCTGACACGGACGTTTTTCCCCAATTCGCTGAGCAACGGTATTTTGAAATGCCGGGAGGCCCTGGTGACCATCGATATCGCAACCGCCACCATCCACACCTTCCTCTACACCGGTATCACCGTGGTGGGAATCCTGCTGATCAGCTCCCTGGCGGCTTACGAGTTTACCTTCTACGAGTTCCCCATGAAGAAGGTGCTGTTCGGCCTGCTGATGGTCAGCATGATGCTGCCCCAGGTACTTTACATTATCCCGCTGTACCGCATGGTGTTCAGCATGAAGTTAGCGGATACCTTTGCCGGAATTTCCATGCCCATGATGGTGTCGGCCCTGTCCGTTTTCATCATGATGCAGTTTCTGGAAGATCTGCCCGCCTCCTTTATCGAGTCCGCGCGGATTGACGGCGCGGGGCATTTCCAGATTTACAGACGGATCGTGCTGCCGCTTATGCGCAACGGCATCCTGACCACCGTGGTGCTGATGTTCATGAAGATCTGGGGGCAGTACCTGTGGCCGGCCCTGGTGACGGGCCAGAAGATCAAGCCCATCAGCGTGACCGTGGCCAACCTGTTGAATCCTAATTTCTGGGTGGACCCCCGGGTGAAGATCGCGGCGATGTTGATCGCAATGATCCCGCCCCTTCTCATCTACCTGATTTTCCAGCGATACGTGATCGAGGGAATTACCATGTCGGGCGTCAAGGGCTAAATACAATATGAAGTGACAGAAGGAGACAAAAATGAACGAATACGTGATATCGAGGGAAGAACTGAGAAAATGGTGTTCCGTCCCGGTGGATGAGCTGGGGGCGCACCCGGACCGGAAGATGGAGCTGATGATGGGCGAGGATAAGACCGCTCTTCTGGAAGAAATCGGAAATATGATCACCGACGAGGTGATCGCCAACAATGCGGCCGGCAAGAATACCGTGTGGATTCTGCCGGGCGGAATCGGAAAGGTTTACGACGTGTTTATCCGCAGAGTCAACGAGGAGCGGATCAGCTTAAAAAATCTGTACGTGTTCCATGTGGACCAGTGGCTGGACTGGGAATACCGCTTATTCCCCACCACCAACCTGCGCTTCAGCATGAAGGGTAAAATGCTTCAGTCCTTCTACGCGAAGATTGACCCGGAGTTAAATGTCCCTGAGGACCAGAGGTATTTCCCCGATCCGGCGGACCCGGATCTGATCGACAACAAGATCGAGGAGCTGGGCGGCGTGGACACGATTCTGGGCGGCGTCGGCTGCAAGGGACTGATCGGATGGAACGAGCGCCCCATTTCCAATGTACACCACATCACGCTGGAGCAGTACGCCAATTCCAAAACCCGGGCGGTGCATATGACGGACGAGACGATCATCGCCTATGCGGAGCGGGAGTTCGGGGGCTGCTACGAGGCCCTGCCGCCCAACGGCATCACCATCGGCATGAAGTCCATGCTGACCGCCAAACGGGCCATTTTCATCGTTATGACCGGTTCCTGGAAGGAGACGGTGGTGCGCGTGGCCATGTTCAGCGAGCCCACGGTGGAGTACCCCGTGACGCTGTTTCCGAAGTACGTGCCCCAGTGCATCATGTGCTGTGACCGCAAGACCGCGGACCACGTGATCTCAAGGGAGTACCAGGACGCGCCTATACTCAGATAACGACAGGAAAGGAACCAGATCAATATGGACAGAAATCCACAGGTAATTGTGGCGTATTCCCACAATGTATCCCAGGCCATCCGGGTGCACAAGCTGCCCAGGCCCGGCGAGACGATCCGCGCGCTCCAGGCCAGTGCAGGCATGGACGGCGCAAAGGGCACCAACACGGCGGTGGCCTGTTCCCGGGTGGGGGCCCGGGTAGCCATGGTGGCCCACGTCAAGGGCGGCGACTGGTATTACAAGGGCCAGCAGGTGTTAAAAGAGGCGCAGATCGACGATACATATGTGATTTTGGGGGAAGGTATTAAAGATACCAGCGGCGTGGTGCTCATCGACGACGAGGGCAACAACATGATCGTGCTGGGGGCCCACAACGAGCAGGCCATCCCGGACGAGGAGATCGACGAGGCGCTGACCGCGATGAAGGACGCGCTGTATTGCGTGACCGGTTATGAGATCAACGAGAAGAGCGTGCGGCACATTCTGCGAAAGGCAAGGGAGCTGGGAATCAAGACCGTGGTCAATCCCTCGCCCATCCCGGATTTCGTGCCGGATTACTGGGGGGACATCAGCCTCCTGATCCTCAACGAGGTGGAGATCGCCCGCATGCTGGAGCTGGCGGGTGTGGAATTCCAGGAAGGGAACTGGGAGGACAGCGCCAGAAAGCTGCGCAAAGCCTACGGAGTCGGCGACATCGTGGTGACCCTGGGCGAGAAGGGATTCTTCTGCCTGGAAGGGGAGGACACCCACTTCGCGCCGGGAATCCGCGTGAAAGCCACGGATACCACCGGGGCCGGGGACGGCTACATGGGCGCCATGACGGCCAGACTGGCCATGGGCGACAGCCTGTTCGAGGCATGTAAGTACGCCAACCAATACTGCTCCATCACCGTGCAGCGGGACGGCACCATCAGCAGCTATCCCACGGCGGAGGAGGCGGAGGAAATCTTCGCGCAGAGGAACTGAAGTATGAGTTGAAGATAGAAGAAAACGGAAGCCACAGCGGGGCGGCCGGTCGTTGGACGTTTGATGGTCCGGCGGGCGGACGAGGGGCTGTGGCTTCCGTTTTTTGTTTTATTTTGCTATGAAACGATTCCCACCCACCCGACAGGCGCACGCCTGTCATTTTTAATTGACAACGAATGAATGGAAAATTATCAGAAAAGGGGGGATAATAGGGACAGAAAGAAGCGACGGCACACAGAAAGAAAGTGAAAGCATGATACAGGACCTGACACAAAAGCAGATACAGCTTTTGAACTGCCTGATGCACCAGGAAAATGCCATCGGCGCGGACGAACTGGCCAAGCGGCTGGGGATTTCGGCCAGAACGGTGATGCGCTACCTCTCGGTATTGGCGGAGGAGCTTGAAACCTTCGGCGTGTGCATTTCCCAGAAGCGGGGGCAGGGCTACGTTTTGGAGGGAGACAGGGCGGCGCTTAAGCCCCTGCTCACTCAGAAGGAATACCGCCAGAAGGACGGGGACAAGCGGATTCATGAGATGATCCTGGAGATCATCGACCAGGACGAGATCACCATCGAGAAGCTCAGCGAGGCCATGTTTTTGAGCCCGTCCACCTTGAACAAGATGACCCCGGATGTGAAGGAGTTTCTGGGCAGATACAACCTGACCTTGAGCGGCAAGCCCCATTACGGCCTGTCCATCACCGGCGGGGAGACGGAGATCCGCACCCTTTTGGGGGACATCGGGCTGGACTATTGCAACGCCCGGCTGGTGAACACGGGAATCTACAACATTTCCGAGGAGGAGCTTAACCGGGTGGACCGGCTGGTATTCGACCGCATTCAGGAGTACGGGCTGATCGTGGCGGACATGGACTTAAACAACCTGATCGCCAGAATCGTCGTCGCCCTGTCCCGCAGCCGCAAAGGGCGGCATGTGACGGGCATGAGCCTGACGGCGCCGGTCACCGGCCACAATTACCAGATGATTTTGTCCATCATGGAAACCCTGGGGCAGGAACTGGATATTGAGATCACGGAGGAGGAATGCCTCTACGTGATGGTCTACTCCGGTTTCATCGGCTACGATCTCAATGTGGCGGACGCCGAGGGCTGCCGGGAGATGCGACGGTTTGTGGACGATTTCCTGGACGAAATTTCCCGGCTCACGGGGATCAACTACGACCGGGACGAGAAGGTGATGAACGTATTGAGCCTTCATCTGAAGGCGCTGATGCAGCGGGCCAGGGCGGGGAACTATTCGCCCAATCCCATTATCGCCCAGATCAAGAACCGCTATCCCCTGGAAATGAATTACGCCATCCTCATGGCCCAGCGCTTTGAAGAGCGGTTCGGAGTGTCCATCAACGAGGACGAGATCGGCTACCTCACCGTTTACCTGGGAGTCTATGAGCCCCAGGCCGGGGAGCGGGTCAAGGCGGTGATTCTCTGCAACTACGGCATCGGGACTTCCCAGATGATTCTGGAGAAAATCCAGAGCGAGATTCAGAATATCCTGATCTGCGGCGTGTACCCGGTGCGTTACCTGGATCTGGCCCTGGACCGGAAGCCGGACGTGATCCTTTCGGCAGTGCCGGTGGAGAACTACGGCGGGGACGTGCCGGTGATCGTGTCCCACGATCTGCTCAGCGAGAAGGCCATCGCCGGGATTCAGGAACAGCTGTGGCAGAAGATCTATATTGAAAAAGAGCTGATGCGGTATTTTGATCCGGACTGCTTTGGCCATATCGACGCCGCGGACCGGTTCCAGGCCATAGAAAAGCTGGGCGGGCTGCTGGTGGAGAAGAAGGGCATCGGCCGGGAGGTCGTAGACGCCATCGGGAAACGGGAGCGGATCAGTTCCACGGAGGTGGGAAATCTGGTGGCGGTCCCCCATGTGCTGACCCAGGGAACATTTTCTTCCTGTATTGCCATCGGGATTCTGAACCATCCTATTCAGTGGGGAAATGAACGGGTGCAGATGGTATTTCTGGCCTGCTTCAACCAGTCCAGGGATCAGTACGCCCGGATTTTCAGGACATTGTATAAAGTGGTTCATTCGGACGAGCTGGTGCGCCGCCTCATACAGGCAGAGAACTTTCAGGAGTTTCAAACTATTATGTGCAGGAGAGAATTGTGATGACGAAGGAAGTAATCAAGAAGGAATATATTTTTACAGGTATGGAGGTAACCACCAAGGAGGAGGCCCTGCGGGCCATTGCAGAGCGCGCGGTGGAGCTGGGGCTGTGCCGGGATGTGGAGGAAACCTACCAGGGTTTTATGGAGCGGGAATCCCAGGGCCCCACGGGCATGCAGGACGGCTTTGCCATCCCCCACACCCGCTGCGAATCCGTGATTCAGACGGGAATCGTGGTGATGAAATCCACAAGAGAGCTGGAGTGGGAGTCATTTGACGGTAAACCGGTGCAGATCATGATCGCGCTGATCGTGCCAAAGGAAAATTATGGAAACGAACATATTCAGATTCTGGCGTCATTATCCCGGATGCTGATGAAGCAGGATTTCCGCAGAAAGCTGACGGAAACCGACTCTGCGGAGGAGATATTTGAGGTGATCCACCAGGCGGTGGCCGCGGAGTGAGGGATTTGGAGTGAGAGAGGGCGGGGCCCTGCGTCCCGCCACGCGGTATGCAAGTTCTGCCGGTTCTGTCCGGCTGGATGATAGAATAAAAAAAGAGAAAAGAGGAAAAAGCAATGGCAAAGAAAAAATTAGTGGCATTATGTGCGTGCACCATGGGATTGGCTCACACCTTTATGGCGGCTCAGGCGCTGGAGGACGCGGCTAAGGAGCTGGGATACGATGTGAAGGTGGAGACACAGGGAGCGGACGGCATTCAGAACGAGCTGACCCCCGCGGAGATCGCCGACGCGGATATCATTATCCATGCGGTGGCCATCGCGCCTCAGAACAACGAACGTTTTGATTCCTACGACATCTATGAGATCGGCCTTCAGGACGCGATCAAGAACGCCAAGGGAATTATCCAGGAAATCGAGAGTATGGAAGGCTGAATGAAACAGACCAGAGAAAAGGGGGACTAAGAAATGGCTATTACAAAGAGAAGCGCGCTGACGGGCCAGGCGGAGAACAAGAACGCGGGAGCGGCCGCAAAACCGGCGCAGAAGGCGCCTGAGGTGCAGGAGAAAAAGGGACTTTGGGACACGCTGTCCCGCCACGTTATGACCGGTATCAGCAACATGATCCCGTTCCTGATCATGGGTGGACTGATCCTGGCGTTTTCACAGCTGATTCCTTACGTGATTCTGGGCGTTGACCCGTCCATGGGTATCGTGGACGCCATGAACAGCGGCGCTTACGAGGGCTTTAACCTTTCACTGCTCAAGTTCGCCAACCTGTGCGCGGACTTCGGCGGCACGCTGTTCGGGTTCGCAATCCCCATGTTTGCGGCCTTCATGGCAAATTCCATCGGCGGCAAGCTGGCATTTCCGGCCGGTTTCATCGGCGGCCTGATGGCCACCAAGCCCACCGCGGTGCTGAGCCTGGCGGACGGAACCTGGACCACCACGGCTCCGGTTGCCTCCACGTTCCTCGGAGCGCTGATTATCGCCATCGCAGCCGGTTATTTTGTAAAATATCTGAACCAGAAAATCAAAGTCAGCCACAACATGCTGGCCTTCAAATCCACCTTCCTGATCCCCATGCTGGCGGCTGTGTTCGTTATGCTGGGCATGCATTTGGTGGTAACGCCCCTGGGCGGAATGCTTAACAGCCTGATCAAGGCGGGTCTGTCCGCAGCCGGAAAGGCCGGTTCCTACGGTTACACCATCGCCCTGTCCGCAGCCACTGCCATTGACCTGGGCGGCCCCATCAACAAAGCGGCCGGTTTCGTGGCCCTGGGTTTCACCACCGACAAGGTGCTTCCCATCACGGCCCGCGTGGTCGCCATCGTGGTGCCCTCCTTCGGTCTGGGCCTTGCGACTCTGATCGACCGGTTAGTGGTAAAGCGCCATGTATTTGACAAGCAGTTCTATCCCCAGGGTAAAACCGCCATGTTCCTGGCGCTGATGGGAATTTCCGAGGGCGCGATCCCCTTTGCCCTGGAAATGCCCAAGGTGATCATTCCCTGCTACATGATCGGCGCAATCTGCGGTTCCCTGGCCGCCACCATTTTCGGCGCGGTACAGTGGTTCCCGGAGTCCGCGGTGTGGGCATGGCCTCTGTGTGAGAACATCCCCGCCTATATCGCAGGTATCGTGGTGGGCGCGGTGGTAACCGCCGTGCTGGTCATCTTTATCCGCAGCAATATGATGAGCAAGGGAAAACTGACGGTGGATTCCAACGATTGATTCAACATTGAGTAAAGGACGGGAGTAGGAAGCGATGGCGTTTCATCTGAAACAGGGCAGGCAGTTTATGGAAGAGAGCGGCCTGGACGGGCTGCTGCTGGTATCGAGGGAAAATAAATTCTACACGGCCGGGCTTTACAGCGGCAGCGGCTACGTGCTGATCACGGGAAATGGCTGCTACGCCATTGTGGACGGGCGGTACTATGTCCAGCAGAAGGCGCGCATGGCCGCGGCGCCCCGGCAGATGAACGCCGTGGCGCTGCTGGCGGACGAAAATTGCAGGTTTTACGGACACATCAACCGGATTTGCGCCGGAGACTCCGTCCGCAGACTGGGATTCGAGGCAGAGGTCGTTTCCTGCATGCAATACCAGAAACTGGAAAATGAACTGGAGCCGGAGCTGGTTCCGGTGTCGCCGGATTCCATGCGCATGGTGAAGGACGAGGAGGAGATCGCCTGCATCCGCCGCGCCTGTGAGATCGCGGACCGGGGATATTCCTATATCCTCGGCCAGATCCGGGCGGGAATGACGGAGAAACAGGTGGAGAACCGGCTGCTTTACTATATGAAGGAGCTGGGCGCAGAGAAGGAGTCCTTCGACATTATCGTGGCCAGCGGTTTAAACGGCTCCATGCCCCACGCCAAGGCCTCGGACAAGGTCATCGAGCCGGGCGATTTCGTCACCATGGACTTCGGCGTGCGGGTGGGGGAATACTGTTCCGACATCACCCGCACCGTGGCGGTGGAGCATACCGGGACAAAAATGCGTCAGGTCTACGAGATCGTGAGAGAGGCCCAGGCAGCCGCCGTCCGAGCCGTCCGGCCGGGGAAGCGGTGCAGCGAGATCGACCGGGTTGCCAGGGAAATAATTGAAAAGGCCGGGTACGGCTCCGCATTTTCCCATAATCTGGGACATGGCCTGGGCATCGCCTGCCATGAGACGCCGAATTTCGCCCCTGGGGACGATCACGTGCTGGTTCCCGGGATGGTCATGACCGTGGAGCCGGGGATTTACCTGGAAGGGCTGGGCGGCGTGCGCATCGAGGACGACGTGCTGGTGACGGAGAACGGCTGCGAGGTGTTGACGAAGTCGGGGAAAGAGTTGACGGTGGTGGGGTGAACGGCTGCCCGCCACAATAAGGAGTCTATTCATGAATCAAGAGTTTTTGAGAGAACTGTGCGAGGCCCCCGCGGTGGCCTCCAACGAGGGCCGGGTGCGGGATGTGCTGCGCAAATACTGCGGCCCTTTCGCCCCGAAGCCTGTCTACGACGGCCTGGGAAGCATGATTTACACCCAGGAGGGGGAGGGCCCGTCGGTGATGCTGGCCGCCCACATGGACGAGGTGGGATTTCTGGTGCGTTCCGTTTCCAGCCAGGGCATGCTGATGGTGTTGCCGGTTGGCAGCGTGCGCACCTTTTCCCGCTTTATGCAGGAGGTTGTGGTGACCACCGCTGACGGCAGAAGTTACAGAGGCATTCTGAACGCGGAGTATGACAACGGGAAGAAGGAGGCCACGGGTCTCTACGTGGACTTGGGCCAGGACAGCGCCCGGGAGATCGCGGAGCTGGGAATCCGGCCCGGGGACATGGTCACCTTCTCCTCCGGGTTCCATGAGTACGGGAACGGCCGCTTTGCGGCCCGGGCGCTGGACGACCGGGCGGGCTGCTTCTGCATGGGCGAGCTGATGAAGCGGATGGCCGGAAAAGTCCATAAAAACCGTTTGAGCTACGCCTTCACCAGCTCCGAGGAGGTGGGCACCAGGGGCGCGAAAACCGCGGCCAGGGTGGTGGAGCCGGACGTGTGTTTCGTGCTGGACGTGGCATGCAACGGCAGCGAATTTGTCCGCGACCATACAAATAACCGGCAGTTGGGAAAAGGCCCCATGATCGTGCATTACGACAAGACCGTGGTGAGCAACCGGCGGCTGGTGGAGCTGGTGCGACGCAGCGCGGAGGAACTGGACATACCGGTTCAGGACGACATGTTCTTAAACGGCGGGACCGACGGCGGCGTGCTCCATCAGGACGGCGCGGGTCATCCCACGGTGGTTCTGGGAATTCCCACCCGTTACGGGCATTCCCCCTATTCCATCGGCTGTTACCGGGACATGGAGCAGATGGTGGACCTTTTGGAGCGCGTGCTGGACAGACTGGACGCGCAGGCATACAGAAAAATGGGATTTGAGGCGGAGAACGATGAATTATAATTTTGACCAAGTGATCGACCGGCGCGGGACGTTCTGTACCCAGTGGGACTATATCCAGGACCGGTTCGGGGAGCGGGACCTGCTTCCGTTTTCCATCTCGGACACGGATTTCATGGTGCCGGAGCCGGTGAGGCGGAAATTGACGGAGGTGGTGAACCACGGGATTTACGGCTACAGCCGCTGGAACCACGACGCCTTCAAGGGGGCGGTGGCCGGTTATTTTGCCCGGCGGCACGGCGTGGAAATCAGCCTGGATTGGGTGACCTACAGCCCTTCCGTGCTGTACTCCATCGCGGCCCTCTTCCGGCTTCTGGGCCGGGAGGGGGACCGGGTGCTGGTATTTGAGCCCATGTACGACGCATTTTACCATGTGATCCGGGATAATGGACGGGAGCTGGTTCCCCTGCGCCTGACGGAGCGCGGGGGCCGGTACGAGATCGATTTTGACCGGTTTGAGGAATTGGTGAGGGATTGTGACATTTTCCTGCTGTGCAGTCCCCACAACCCTACGGGCCGGGTCTGGACCCGGGAGGAAATGGACCGGATGGTGGGACTGTGCCGGCAGTACGGCGTTCCGGTGATCTCCGACGAGATTCACTCGGACGTGATTCTCACGGAGCGGAAGCACTGCTCCATTTTAGGGTACGCGGACCAGTACGACAAGGTGTACCTGGTCAGCTCCTCCAGCAAGACCTTCAACACGCCGGGGCTGATCGGCTCCTACTGCGTGCTGCCGGACCGTGAGATCCGGGAACGGTTCATTTCCCGGATGCGCAACCAGGACTTTTTAAACTCCGTCAGCCTTCTGGGCATGCACGCCATGATCACGGGTTATGGGGAGTGCATGGACTACGGGGACCAGCTCTGTGATTATATCCGGGGTAATATGCAGGAGCTCAGAAGCTTTGTGGATACGGAGCTGACGGCAAAGGGCGTGAGATTTGCCATACCGGAATCCACCTACCTGGCCTGGATCGACATGAGCGGGGTGAACGCGGACAGCGCCGCCATCCAGGACGCCCTGGTGCACGTAGGCAAGGTGGGCATCATGCCCGGAAAGACCTATGGGGAGGAGAATTACCTGCGCATGAACCTGGGCTGCCCCAGGGAGAAGCTGCGGGAAGGGATGGAGCGGATGAAGCGGGCGTTTGAGGCGTTGTAAATACAATGAAAAGGCGGCCTGCGACAGGGAAAAGAACCTGGCGCGGGTCGCCTTTTTGTCCCCCGGCACTCGCCAATTCTGCCTCTGTGTGTTAGAATAAATCCAAACGGCAAAATGGGGGATGGTTATGAACGGTTTGAACCGGACGCAGGAAGATGTACTGAATTATATAGAAGAAAATACCCGGCGTTTCAAGGAGGCGGACAGCTCCGTGTTCACCGCTAACTGCCTGGCAGGCAAGCTGAATATCAGCAGGAACAGCGCCAGTCAGTATTTAAATGAGTTTGAGCGGGAAGGTGTTTTCCTGAAGATCAACTCCAGACCGGTGTATTTCTTCCACATAAAGGCGCTGGAGGAGTTGTACCGGACGCGGCTGCAGAAACGGGAGTTTGCCAGCGTCACAGAGCTGGTACGGTATCTGGAGATGAGCGCAAAAAGGAAGAAAAATTTTGAGAAGGCGGTGGGATACGACGCGGGTCTCAGCTACGAGGTGGCCCAGTGCCGGATGGCCATGGAGTATCCGCCTCACGGTCTTCCGGTGCTTCTCACCGGTCCGGCCGGGACTGGAAAAAGTATGCTGGCGAAGCTGTCCTGGGAGTACGCTGCGGACCAGGAGCTGGTGGCGCCGGACCCGGAAGGATTTTTTGTCTTTAAATGCATGGCTTGGGCGGGAACGCCGGAGAAGGCCAGGAAAATTTTATTTGGGGACCGGGGGGAAGCAGGCCTGATGGAACGATCCCGGCAGGGCGTTCTCTACGTTAAGGAGGTGGACTACCTGAACCGGGAGCTGCAGGACCAGATATCCCAGGATCTGGACAACCGTAGGATTATTTTTTCCACCACGCAGAGTATGACGGAGAATTTAAGCCGCCAGCTTTTGCAACGGATTCCTGTGATCGTTAAGGTACCGCCTTTGGAGAGCCGGTCCGTAGCCGAGAAGGAGCGGCTGATTATCCACTATTTTAAACGGGAGTCGGACCGTATCCGTCGGAAAATCTGCATCAGCCAAAAAGCGCTGGATGCGTTGCTGAATTACCGGTTTCCGGGCAATGTCCGGCAATTAATATCCAGCATTCAGACCAGCTGTATCAATGCGTATCAGCTGGGAGGAGAGCGTGAAGAGGCACTGGTCGTAAGCGCCATGCACCTGCCCGAGGATATTTTGCAGGGAATCCGGGTTACGGCGGATTTCGGGGAAGTCAACCGGCAGCTTTTGGATATCGACGAGCTGAACGTAACTGTGGGCTCTGACCGGGAGCGGGCGCTGTTTGAGGGATTTATCAGGCGGTACGAGCGCTATGAGGCGGGCGGCCTGACATTTGAAGAGCTGGTTCGCAAAAATGTGGAAGAGGTCGGGGAGTATTTTGATTTCCTGGTGTTTGAAAAGAACATTTCCAACGACAAAATCCGGGCAATGGAATCCGTGTTAAATGAAGTGTTCCGTAAGGTGAACGAGCAATATGACATTCAGCTCTCAGCCAATTTCGCCATGGTCCTGGCGCGGATGATCTACAGCAGCATGCGGGCCGGGGACCGGCCGGATCAGGTGGACGGACGCCATCAGGAGCTTTCCGACGGCTGTTATGAATTGTTTTCCAGAAAATGTGAGAAGGAGATGGCGGTAGCCGCGGAGATCGCCGGGATGATATCTCAGAATCTGGAGTGGGAAATGAACCGTCTGCAGCGGCTTTTGCTGGTCATGAAGCTTTATCAGTTCCGGGGACAGATCCGCGGCGCGGATACCCGGGCCATGATCATCTGTCATGGGTACTCCACAGCGGGCAGCATCGCGGATGTTGTCAATCAGACGCTGGGCAAAAAGCTGTTTGATGCGGTGGACATGCCTATGGATACGGATATCTCAGTAATCGCGGACAAGGTGTACCGCTATATTAACTCTTTCCAGGTGAAAAATGTGCTGCTTCTGGTGGATCTGGGGTCTCTGGAGACAATCGACTGCCTGATGCGCCGGGGCCTGGGGGTCAATCTTGGAATTATCAATAATGTATCCACGCGCATGGCCCTGGATATCGGCGGTAAGATGCTGGCCCGGATGGAGATCGGGGAAATTCTCGAAAAGGCCAGCCTGGCCTCACAGGCGACCTACCGGCTGATCGAGGAACAGAAAAAGGAGGACGCCATCCTCTTTGTCAGCGAACTCAATAGCGACGTGGCCCAGAAGGTATCCAGGCTGTTTATGAACAGTCTTCCGCGAAAGATCGAGATTAATCTGATTTGTTATGAATACACGGCGCTGCAGGACTACCGGGCCAGTATTCTGAGCCGGTATCACATCCTCTTTGTGGCCGGGACGGTGAATCCTATGATGGCGGACACACCTTTTGTGTATCTGGAAGACATTATCTCTTTCAACAAGATCGACACGGTCAAACAGTATTTACAGGATTATCTGGACGAGGGGGAAAGGGAACAGTTTCACCGGAATCTTCTAAAGAACTTTTCATTGCAGAACGTGATTGAGTATCTGACCATTCTGAACGCGGACAAGGTGCTGGAATTTGTGGATGACACGCTGGAGCAGCTGCAGATTGCCCTGGGAAGGCGCTTTTCGGCCAAAACCATTATCGGACTGAACATCCATATCTGCTGTCTGGTGGAGCGGTTGGTGACGAAAACGCCGTTTACCAGCCATATGAACGAGGAGGAATTTAAGAGCTGCCGGAAGGACTTTATTGACGCAGCCACAATCTGCTTTTCCAATATCACCAGCCATTATGGGGTGGAACTTCCGATCAGTGAGATCGCTTATATTTATGATTATATTTATCACGACTGAACGGAATATGGGACCGGCTCTCCTGAGAGGGCCGGTTTTTTGTGTCGAGACAGTGTCGGCACTCCGCGACAAAACCGGGAATCAGCGTCGGAAAAAGGCTTTTGTGACATTATTGCGCCGTTTCTGCCGGAAACAAGCCGAAGCGGTTCACAGGGAATGAAATCTCTGCTAAATTGAGAATGCATTCAGAAATATAAATACAGAGGATGGAAAGGAGGGAACCGCTGTGAGAAAAATACTGCTTGCATCCCACGCCTGTCTGGCGGGCGGAATGAAGAGCTCGGTGGAGATGGTAACAGGCCCGCAGGAGCATTTGTCAGCGGTCTGCGCCTATACGGAGGAGACGCCGGATTTTAAAGGATACCTGGAAACGGTAATCCGGGATTTAAAGGCGGAGGACGAGTTGGTCATTGTGACGGATGTGCTGGGCGGCAGCGTGAATAATGAGGCGTCGCAGTTCAAAAACCTGGCCAATGTGCACGTGATTGCCGGAATGAACCTGGCTCTGGTGCTGAGCCTGGTGATCAGCACGGAACCGGACACTTCCAGGCTCATTGAGGAGAGCATACATGCTGCGAAAGAGCAGATGATGTATATGAATCGGGAACATTCCGGTGAGGAAGAAGATTTTTAAAAGAAGGGGGATTTACACATGATTAAATTACTGCGGGTGGATCACAGGCTGCTGCATGGCCAGGTGGTGTTTTCCTGGGTGTCGGCGCTGGATCCGGATTGTATTCTGGTGGCCAACGACGATGTGGTGAAGGATGAACTGAGAAAGACCACATTGAAGCTTGGAAAACCAAATGGCGTAAAGCTGGTGATCAAAAACATTGAGGATTCTATTGAGGCTATCAACACTGAAAAGACGGACAAATACCGGTTGATGATTGTGGTGTCCAACGTGGCGGACGCTGTGCGTCTGGCCCGACAGGTGGAACAGATTCACTCCATCAACCTGGGCGGCACCAAAGCGCTGCCGGGCACGCATCAGGTGACGCGGATGATCTATCTGACGGACGAGGAGGAGAAACTATTGGCCGGGGCACAGGAGAACGGAATTTCCGTCAATATCCAGCCGGTGCCCAGCGAGGCCGTCATCGAATATAAACCGAGAACCGGAGCGGGTAAAGGAGGGAACGCGTGATGATGAGCGCATTGTTGGTAGGACTTGTGGCGTTATTTGGATTTTTAGAGTGTGCAATCGGCAATTCGATGGTACAGCGGCCCATTGTGATGGGTCCATTGGTGGGCCTGGTGCTGGGCGACCTTCAGACCGGCCTGTTGGTGGGGGCCACTCTGGAGCTGGCCTTCATGGGAAATGTGACCATTGGCGCGGCCCTTCCCCCTGAGATCACGGCAGGCGGCATTCTGGGCACCGCCTTTGCCATCACCTCCGGTTCCGGCGCGGACGTGGCGCTGGCGTTGGCCCTGCCCATTGCAACAGTGGCGCTGCTGGTGAAAAATACATATTATCTGGTGGTGCGCTCATGGTTCCTGCATCGGGCCGACCGGTATGTGGAGGCCGGGGATGATAAGGGAGTGGCGCGGATGCACCTTCTCAGCTTTTGGTCCTACGCGATTGTGATGTCAGTGATCATTGCGGCCTGTTTCTACGCGGGGAGCCCTGCCGTGGAAGCGTTTCTGGCGGTGATCCCTCAGTTCGTGAAGGATGGCCTGTCCGTGGCTGCCGGCATTCTTCCGGCTCTGGGCTTTGCGCTGCTGGCTAGCATGCTGGTCAACAAGAGAGTGGCGCCCTATTTTTTCCTGGGATTTTTACTCTCCGCTTATTTAAAAATACCGGTGCTTGGCATCGCTATGCTGGGAATCATTATCGCCCTTATTTTAACCAATGGAAACAGCCAGGAAAATACAGTTGCGCAGGAGGTGCCAGAGGATGAAGACTTCTAATCAGACCGAGAGCAGAATCACGAAAAAAGATATTAATTCCGTGTTTTGGAGAGCGTTTACCATCAACGCCTCGTTCAATTATGAGCGGCAGATGAGCCAGGGCTTTGTCTACTCAATGCTGCCAGTGTTAAAAAAACTGTACCCGGATAAGGAACAGATGAAAGAGGCCTTGAAGCGCCACAGTGAGTTTTTCAACGTTACACCCATGGCGTCCACGCTGGTGATGGGAATTACCGCGGCCATGGAGGAACAGAACGCCAGGAACCGTGAATTTGATGTTAATTCCATCAATGCCGTCAAAGCCAGTCTGATGGGACCATTGTCCGGTATCGGTGACTCTGTGTTCTGGGGAACCCTGCGTCCTTTGGCAGGGGGCATCGCATGCTCCCTGGCCCTGACGGGAAATGTGCTCGCCCCCATTATTTTCCTTTTACTGTTCAACGTTCCTAACGTGCTGTGCCGCTACTACTGTATGCACATGGGTTATAAGATGGGAACTTCGTTCCTGGGCCAGATTGAGAAGTCCGGTATTATGCAGAAGGTATTTTCTGCGGCTTCCATTATCGGACTGCTGGTGATCGGCGGCATGGTGGCCTCCATGGTCAGCGTGAATCTGGGGTTGTCCATTGGAAGCGGGGAGACCGCGATCTCCATCAATGATGTGATTAATGGAATTATGCCAAAAATGCTCTCTCTGCTGGCGACGCTGGGGATTTTCAGGCTGATCCGCAAGGGAATGAAGGTTAATTATATTCTTGTTGGTATTATTGTACTCAGTATTCTGGGCACCTGGATTGGAATATTTTAACCAGTTGTTAGGAAGGGAAGGATGCAGATGAAGCAATATGTGGAAACGGTCAGCAGAGGATTGACGTTAAGAGGCTTTCTGGAGCTGCCGGAAAATGTGGAAAAGCCGCCGCTTCTGATCATGTTTCACGGGTTCACCGGCAGCAAGTCGGAAAAGCATTTTCTGCTCTCCCGCCTTTCACGGGAGGTGGTGCGTCAAGGTACGGCGACGCTCCGATTCGACTTCGGAGGAACGGCTGAGAGCGACGGGGATTTTCAGGATGTGACTCCGCTGACGGAGATTGAGGACGGATTAAATATTGTCCGGTTTGCGAAGCAGCTGGAGGCGGTGGATCAGGAACGGATCAGTCTTCTTGGATTCAGCCTGGGCGGTTTTGTGGCTGCCAATGTGGCGGGGAATATCCCGTTGCAGCTGGAAAAGCTGATTTTGATTTCCCCTGCCGTAGCCACCCATAAAAAGATGGAGCGGATGTATCTGGAGACGGGCAGCTGTGGCCGCGGTTCTCTGGTGCTGACCAAACAATTTTTTGAGGACGGAAATGCTATTGATGTGATGGAGGTCTCCAGACATTTTAAGGGGCTGGTGACCATTATCCAGGGAACCATCGACACCGCTGTGCCGCCGGAGACGGCGCTGCGGTATCAAAGTAACTTTTCAAACGCGGTCCTTCACTATGTGGAGGGCGCGGGCCATGCTTATGACACGCCGGAACATTTCGAAGAGCTTAAGTCGCTGGTTGTAACGGCTGTAAGAAAGCCTTAAATTCGCGCTTTGCCATTGACAAAACCTCCAAAGTGGCGTAAAATCGAGTCACGCAAAGAAAAATGACAGGCTGTGAAAGGGAATAGTAAGCAGGGCGCGCGTTACAGAGAGGGGATCAATGGTGGGAGATCTCTACGAAAGCGGAGGCTGAACCGGCCCGGGAGCTTTGTATGATGAATGCAACGTAGATCCGGCGTTAACGGATGAAAAGCGGGTTCCCGGCTGCGGGAGCCAATTTGGGTGGTACCGCCGAGCCATTCGGTCCCATGTGTCGGTTTTCCGGCATGTGGGAACGGGTGGCTTTTTTGAGTTACGAACACATTTATTTGAGAAGGAGATTAATATCATGGCAAACGACAAGAAAATGGTGGAAGCCATCACATCCATGGACGTGGATTTCGCCCAGTGGTACACGGATGTGGTAAAAAAGGCCGAGCTGTGCGACTACGCCAGCGTGAAGGGCTGCATGGTGATCAAGCCCGCGGGATACGCGATCTGGGAGAACATCCAGAATGAGCTGGACCGCCGGTTCAAGGCCACGGGCGTGCAGAACGTGTACATGCCCCTCTTTATCCCGGAGAGCCTGCTGGAGAAGGAGAAGGACCATGTGGAGGGGTTCGCCCCCGAGGTGGCCTGGGTGACCCACGGCGGTCTGGAGCCCCTGCAGGAGCGCATGTGCGTGCGCCCCACCTCCGAGACCCTGTTCTGTGATTTCTACGCCAAGGACATCCACTCCTACCGGGATCTGCCCAGGGTTTACAACCAGTGGTGTTCCGTGGTGCGCTGGGAGAAGACCACCCGTCCCTTCCTGCGCTCCAGAGAGTTTTTGTGGCAGGAGGGCCACACCGCCCACGCCACCGCCGAGGAGGCCGAGGAGCGCACCATCCAGATGCTGAACCTGTACGCCGACTTCTGCGAGGAAGTGCTGGCGATCCCGGTTGTGCGGGGCCAGAAGACCGACAAGGAGAAATTCGCGGGCGCGGAGGCCACCTATACCATCGAGTCCCTGATGCACGACGGCAAGGCGCTGCAGTCCGGCACCAGCCACAACTTCGGCGACGGCTTTGCCAAGGCGTTTGAGATTCAGTTTACGGACAAGGACAACACGCTGAAATACGTGCACCAGACCTCCTGGGGTATGACCACCCGCATGATCGGCGCTATTATCATGGTACACGGCGACGACAACGGACTGGTGCTGCCGCCCAGAATCGCGCCCATCCAGATCATGGTGGTGCCGGTTCAGCAGCAGAAGCCGGGCGTACTTGACAAGGCGTTCGAGCTGAAGGAGCGCCTGACGAGGGCCGGATTCTCCGTGAAGGTGGACGATTCCGAGAAGAGCCCGGGCTGGAAGTTTGCGGACTGCGAGATGCGCGGAATCCCGCTGCGGGTGGAGATCGGTCCTAAGGATATGGAGAAGAACCAGGCCGTTTTAGTGCGCCGGGACAACCATGAAAAGACCTTCATTTCCCTGGACGAGCTGGAGAGCAAAGCGGGAGAAATGCTGGATACGATCCAGAACGCTATGTACGAGAAGGCGAAAGCCCATCGGGACGCCCACACCTACGAGGCGACCCAGTGGGATGAGTTTGTGGACACAATCAACAACAAGCCGGGCTTTGTGAAAGCCATGTGGTGCGGCTGCCAGGAGTGCGAGGACAAGATCAAGGAGGCTACCGCAGCCACCTCCCGCTGCATGCCCTTTGAGCAGGAGAGTTTATCCGACCACTGCGTCTGCTGCGGCAAACCGGCGAAAAAGATGGTTTACTGGGGACGTGCGTATTAATGGAGATCAGGGTTCCGGCTCCTGTGGAGCGGATTATCGGACAACTGAATGAACACGGCTACGAGGCGTATATTGTGGGCGGCTGCGTCCGGGACATGCTCCTTAACCGGGAACCGGGAGACTGGGATATCACCACCAGCGCCCTTCCGGGACAGGTAAAAGAGCTGTTCCACAGAACCGTGGACACCGGAATCCAGCACGGCACGGTGACGGTGATGGTGGGGAAGGAAGGTTACGAGGTGACCACCTTCCGCGTGGACGGGGAGTACGAGGACGGCCGCCATCCCAAGTCCGTGTCCTTCACGCCTAACCTGACGGAGGACTTAAAACGCCGGGACTTCACCATCAACGCCATGGCCTACAACAAGGCTACCGGATTTGTGGACGAGTTCGGGGGCGTGGAGGATTTGCGGCGGGGAATCATCCGGTGCGTGGGGGAGCCCATGGACCGGTTCACCGAGGACGCGCTGCGGATTCTGCGGGCCATCCGGTTTTCAGCCCAGCTGGGCTTTGAGATTGAGGAGCGGACCCAGGAGGCCATCCGGGTCATCGCGCCCAATTTGGCTAAGGTCAGCAAGGAGCGGGTGCAGGTGGAGCTGACCAAGCTGCTGTGCAGCGCTCACCCGGAGCGGATCGCCCTGGTGTACGAGACGGGGATCAGCCGGTATGTGTCGGGGACCTTTGATGAGATTTATGGGATGGGAACGATCCCTCCCATCCCCACCGCAATTCCCCCGCAAAAGCACCTGCGCTGGGCCGCCTTCCTTCGGAAAGCCACCCCCGACCAGGCATTTACCGTGTTAAAAGACCTAAAACTGGACAACGACACCATTTCCCGGGTAAAGACCCTGGTGGACCTGCTGGGCCGGCCCCTTGTACCGGAAAAACCGGCCCTCCGCCGTGTGATGAGCCGGATTGAACCGGCCCTCTACGACGATTTGTTGGATTTAAAGGACGCCCTTTTACCCTTCGGGGTCCCGGAGACGGGGGATATGCTGCGCCGGGCGCGGGCCCTCAGCGGGGAGATTCGACGGGACGGCGACTGCCTGGACTTAAAGTCACTGGCGGTGAAGGGCCGGGACGTGATGGACGCGGGCGTGAAGCCGGGCAAGGCCGTGGGGGAGGCGCTGGCGGTTCTTTTAGAGCTGGTGCTGGAGGATCCGTCCCGGAATACCCGCGATTATCTGTTGCAACATCTGAAATAATCATTTATAATAACTGTTGGGGTTCGAGTATTCGAATAAAGAGGCGCTCCGGCGCATATCAAAAAACGGCAGGGACGGATTGCCCCTGCGAAGATCAAAAGGAGGTCATATCAATGAACGTAATCAGTACAGAAAAGGCACCTGGTGCAATCGGACCGTATTCCCAGGGATTTGAGGTAAACGGTTTTGTATTTACTTCCGGCCAGATTCCGGTAGATCCCGCAAACGGCGAGGTTCCGGAGGGAATCGCCGCTCAGGCCGAGCAGAGCTGCAAGAACGTAGGCGCGATCCTGGAGGCTGTAGGCAGCGGCTACGACAAAGTGTTCAAGACCACCTGCTTCCTGGCTGACATGGGCGATTTCGCCGCATTCAACGAGGTTTACGCAAAGTACTTCACTTCCAAGCCCGCCAGAAGCTGCGTAGCTGTGAAGACTCTGCCGAAGGGCGTTCTGTGTGAGATTGAGGCCATCGCTGTAAAGTAATTCCAGCATAGCCGGAAAACATACGTGGAACAATGAATACAGATAGAGGCCGCGCCTTCTTACAGTCATGCGTAAGGGCCGCGGCCTTTTCTGAGTGGATGCAATGGGCCGCTGGCGAAGCCTGCGGGCGATTGCTTGGAGGCAATGGACCCGGCGAACGGAGGAAGGGAGTCTGCGGAGGATGAAATTTCTGAAATGGCTGCGAAAACCCATGAAATGGGCCATATATCTTGCGGTGGCGGGCTGCTGCCTGGTGGTGGGAATCAACCTCTACATGCAGGGGACGGTCAAAAAACGGATTGTGACCCCGGAGCAGGCGGCGGAGTTGGACAAGGTGGACTGCATATTGGTGCTGGGCTGCGGCGTGCGGGACGACGGCAGTCCCTCGGGCATGCTGAACGACCGGCTTTTGCAGGGCATCGCCCTGTACAATGCCGGGGTATCGGACCGGCTGCTCATGAGCGGGGACCACGGGCGGGTGGATTACGACGAGGTGAATCTGATGAAGCAGTTCGCCATCGACCACGGCGTGCCCTCCGAGGACATTTTTATGGACCACGCGGGATTTTCCACCTATGAGAGCATGTACCGGGCCAGGGACATTTTCCAGGCGGAGCGGATCGTGGTGGTCACCCAGGAGTACCACATGTACCGGGCGCTCTACAACGCCGGTCAGATGGGCATGGACGCCTACGGCGTGGCCTCCGATCCCAGAAAATACGGCGGCCAGAAGATCCGGGACGCCCGGGAAATGCTGGCCAGGACCAAGGATTTCCTCTACGCGATCGCAAAACCCAAGCCCACCTATCTGGGCGAGGCGATCCCGGTCAGCGGAAACGGGGACGCCACCAATGATAAAAAATGATGTAAAACGGCTGCGGCTTTACCTGAAATGGAAAGCCGCAGCCGTTTTTTGAAACAAAAGCCGGATCAGAGCTTTTCGAAGTAGCTCGCATCCTTTCCGCACACCGGGCAGATAAAATCCGGGGGCAGGGTGTCGGACTCTAAAATATAGCCGCAGACCTTGCAGCGGTAGCCTACCACCGTGCCAGCGTCCTTCTGGTAAGAGGGAGCGTTTGGCGGAGTGGCGCCGTTTTTCTTGTGGTGGTAGTTGGAGTAAGTGAGGGCCGGAGCGTTCATATCCAGGGCTTCCGCTTCCACCACCTCTCCCACCACGATCACATGGGTTCCCACGTCCAGGGTGGAGACCACGCGGCAGGCAAAGCGGGCGCAGACGCCGTCCGTGGGATAGGGATTGTTCAGGCCGTCCCGGCCCTGGGGGATGCCGTCGAACTTGTTGGCGTCGCGGCTGCTCTGGAAGCCGAACCGCTTGATCTGGTCCATGGTCACGTCGTCGGACAGGACTACGGCGGAAAAGGTGCCGGAAATCTCGATGAGCTTCAAGGTCTCGTTGTTTTTGTTCAGAGCGATGGACAGGCGCGCCGGTTCGGCGGTAACCTGGGTCAGCGTGTTGATGACGCAGCCTGCGTTTTTGCCGTCCGCGCTGGTGGATACGATATAAACTCCGTAGCTCAGCTTAAAAAATGCTTTTGGATCCATAGTGTAACTCCCTTCTTTGTGTTTGAGTGAATGCATTGACATTGAGTTGATTCGTCCGCTATGTTATATTATGTACTATAATAGCAGTATAGCATACAGAAAAGAATAAATCAATAATAATTACTATTATTATATAAAGGACTGGGGGCCGCTTATGAAGGATTATAAAGGAACGAAATGGAATGAGATTGACGTTGCTGATTACGGGAATCTGATTGCCTTATTGCGTCAGTACAAACTCAAGGTTCTCAGACATTTGGCAAGGACGCACGGTATGCCGGGATATTCGCAGTTGGGAAAGGATCAGCTGGCTATGGCTCTGGCAAGGTACATTTTGCAGCCCCAGATAATGAAGCGATATTTTTCCTGTGCAGACGATCAGGAGATCAAAGTCTATGAGCAGCTTGCGGCACAGGCGGGGACGCCATGCAGCCTGACGGAGAAGGGCAGCGATTATCTGTACATGGGGGGATACTGTATGGAGACAACGGGTGGGCAGCTCATGGTCCCCGCGGCCGTGGCAAAAGCATACGAACATATCAATACGGAAAAATTTCACAAAAGGCGCAGGCTGGTGTACCGGGTATGGTCCTATATGAACGCCGCAATCTACCTCTACGGAATATGCCGCCCGGAGCAGATCACGGCGCTGTACAACCTCCATGAGAGCGACGTCCTGCCGGAGCCGGAGCTTCACGGGATTTTCCGGGAGTTGGAGCCGGTGCGCGGTCGGTTTATTTACCAAAATGGCTGGTTTGCAGATACGTCTTTGGTTGAGAGCGGCGCCTATCGGGATGTACTGTGTGATCAGAAGGGCATTCGGGCTTTTGTGCCGGACCGGGAAATGATCCGGGAGATCGGGGAGATGGGACTTTGCGAGCCGGACAGGCAGCTGATGCCCATGATCAATTTCTTTCTCAGAAATTTTCAGGTTGGACGGGAGGCGGCTGCAAAGGATGCGTTTGAGATTCACCATATGATCCGCTTTGGAGCCGACGGGCTGGACGTGTCGAATCGGATGGCGGAGCTGGGCATGATCCTGGATTCAGATGAAAAGGCAAGCGACTTTGAGCAGACCATGGACCGGGTCTGGAACGATACCCGGCAGATCGGTCTGAACGGGCATACCCGTGCGGAGGTTGAAGCCATGGAAGCGCAGCAGGACCCGGACAGGCCGTGTCCCTGCGGGAGCGGAAAACGGTACCGGCAATGCTGTGGACGGGGGAAAGGGCGGGGGTGAGCGCTTTTTATGGGAAATAACACGAAAAAAGCAAAGGTGCCGGAAATCTGCCTGATCGCGCCCTCCCAGTCCCTGGCGGACTTAACCCGCCGGGTGGCGGCGGACCGGGGCCTTGAGGTGGGGATCTATGTGGCGGTGCTGGACGATGGGATCAAGCTGGCGGAGGAGCTGATGAGCCGGGGGGCCAGGATTTTCGTCAGCCGCAAGGGAACGGCGGAGGTGCTGGCCAGAAACCATTTTACGGTGGCCAAGATCAGCACTACGCTGAACGATTACCTGCGCCATCTGGATTTGTTGAAGGGGTACCAGGGCAAGACGGTGATCGTGGAGTATGTGAGCTTTATCAATGAGCTGAAGCAGCTGTGCCGCTATCTGGGCGTTGAGAACACCATGATTCTGGGGTATCAGAACGCCACGGAGTACGAACAGTGCGTGAAAATGGCCCTGGACAGCCACGCTACCTGTTTTATGGGCGGTGGCGCGTCCCTGCCCAACGAGGCAAAGCGGCAGGGAATCCCCTACACGGTGGTGGAAAATACCTACGAGTCGGTGAGCATCGCTCTGGACGCGGCGCTACAGCTGCTCAACGTACAGAAGCAGGAGCGGGAAAAGCGCAAGGAATACGAGATTCAGCTGCAAAAGCACCAGATGCTGATGAACTACACCCGGGACGCCATCATCAACGTGGACGCCCGCGGCATGGTTTCCATCATGAACATGGAGGCCCGCCGGATGTTTCATCTGACCCACAGCGCCGTGGGGCGGGATATCCGCAGGCTGCTGCCGGAGCTGGAGTTCGACGAGCTGCGGCGGACCCCGGAGCAGGTAGTGGGGCAGATTATCAGAATTCAGGGGCAGCTGCTCTCCGTCAACAAGATTCCCATTGTGATGGGCGGGCAGTTTGAGGGCGCGATCTATTTTTTCCAGAGCGTCCACGACATCCAGAAGAGCGAGCAGAGAATCCGTCTCCAGCTGCACCAGAAGGGCCTGGTGGCAAAATACCACTTTGAGGATATTCTGGGGATCAGCGACAGCTTAGAGCGGGTGAAGCTGATCGCCCGCAGCTATGCCCAGGCGGATTCCTCCATCCTGCTCACCGGGGAGACGGGGACCGGGAAGGAGCTGTTCGCCCAGAGCATCCACAACAGCAGCCCCCGCCGCAATGGTCCCTTTGTGGCCATCAACTGCGCGGCCCTGCCCAAGGACCTGCTGAGCAGCCAGCTGTTCGGCTACGAGGAGGGCAGCTTTACCGGGGCGGCCAAGGGCGGGAAGCCGGGGATATTCGAGCTGGCTCACGGTGGGACGATCTTCCTGGACGAGATCGGGGAGATCCCGGAGGAGACGCAGATTCAGTTGCTGCGGGTCCTGCAGGAGAAGGAGGTGCGCCGCCTCAGCAGCGACAAGGTGATCCCCATCGACGTCCGGGTGATCTGCGCCACCAACCGGAATCTGGCCCTGGAGGTGAAGGAGCGCCGGTTCCGCATGGACCTGTTTTTTCGGATCAACGTGCTCAAGCTGGAGATTCCGCCGCTCAGGGAGCGCAAGGAGGACATCCCGCTGCTGGCGGACCATTTCCTGGAAGAATACTGCCGGGGCGGCCGTCTGGCCGAGGTGCGCGCCAGAATGCACGGACTGTACCCGCGGATGATGGAATACTCCTGGCCCGGAAATATACGGGAATTGCAGGCGGTGACGGAGCGCATCGCGATTCTTTTGGATCAGGGGTTTCCCATGGAGATCGACGCCCACATGATGATGGAGGAATTCGGATATCTGGAGGGGGAAGAGGGGGGAATGGGACCGGAGCCGGGGGAGCGGCCAGGGGCGGAAGAGCAACCAGAACCGGACCGGAAAACGGAGCCGGAGGAGAGCGCATCCGGCCGCCCCATATCCGAGTGCCGGAAGGAGGATATCATCCGTGCGTTGAAGAATCATCATTATCGGAGGCAGGAAGCCGCCCAGGCCCTGGGAATCTCCAGAAGCACGCTGTGGCGGTTGATCCGCAAATATGAAATTGAGTAATGTTTCAAATTGTTCTGAAATGTTTTAAAATGTTTCCCTGAAACGTGCCGGTGACACGCTCCGGGGAAACGTTTTTTTGCATTTTTTGCAATGAGGGACGAAATACCGGAATTTTAGGGGGAAAATGCGAATTGGCACGAATCTTGCAATATATGAGTAGTGAAACCAAAAAAAGTAGGAGGTAAGGGTATGAATTATGCTGCATTGTCACTGGTGTTTTTGATCGGGGCCATACTGATCGGATTTTTCCGAAAGATCAACATGGGGTTTGTTGCCTTCGGTCTGTCGCTGGTCCTGGCCCAGATTGCGGGGGTCAAGTCGGGAACGGTGATCACGGGATTTCCCACCAAGCTGTTTGTAACGCTGTTGGGTGTCATGTTCCTGTTCAGCATCGCACAGCAGAACCGGACGCTGGAGCTGCTGGCGCGCAAAATCGTGAACATGGCGGGGAACCGGACGAATCTGATCCCCATTATCGTGTATATTTTTTCCACGATACTGGCGGGCGTGGGACCGGGCACGGTGCCGGTTATGAGCCTGATGGCGGTATTTACCTGCTCGCTGGCGGCTGAGATGAAGACCTCGCCGGTGCTGCTGTCCGCCACATCCGTTCTGGGAGCCGCCGCGGGGGGCCTGACGCCCATTGCGCCCACGGGAATTCTGGGACTGTCCCTGGCTGAGGAACAGGGGATCACCGGAATCGAGTTCCCCTACGCGGCCAACATGGTCATGGCCATGACTGTTTATTTTATTGTGATCTACATTGTGCTGAAGGGCTACCGTCTGAAATCCGCCGTCGATCTGTCCGTTAAGGAAAAAATTTCTTTTAATACCCAGCAGAAAATCACCCTGGCGGGCATCGCGGTGCTGGTGGTGACGGTTATCTTCATGGGATTTGACGTGGGCCTGATGTCCTATACCATCGCCTTTGTGCTGCTGCTGTTCCGCGTTGCGGACGAGAAAAAGTCCGTGGCTTCCATTCCCTGGGGCACTCTGTTGATGATCAGCGGTATCAATATGCTGATGGCTCTGGTGATCCAGCTGGGCGGAATCGACCTGCTGGCCAGCGGTCTTGCACGGCTTATGAGCCCGGTTACGGCTCCCGGCGTCATGGGACTCACCGCAGGCATCATGAGCTGGTTCAGTTCCACCTCCGGCGTGGTTATGCCCACGCTGATCCCCACGGTCACCGATGTGGCGGCCCAGGTGGGCGGCGGCGTCTCGACGCTTGCGCTGCTCTCCGCCATCACCAACACGGCCAGCGCGGCCGGAATGAGCCCCATCTCCACCGGCGGCTCCATGGGTCTTGCGGCCTACACCCAGATTGCCAATCCCACCGAGGAGGAGCGCTCCAAGCTGTTCATTCAGCTGTTCGCGGTGTCCATCGGCGGTGTGATCGTGATCGCGCTCTTTGGCATGACCGGGGTATACGGATTGTTTATGTAATATAAGGAGACGAGACAGGTATGGGATATACAATTTCTGAAAAAATTATGGCCCGGGCCTCGGGAAATGAACAGGTCCACTCGGACGACATCGTGTGGGTGGACATTGACCGGGCGATGATGGACGACGTCCTGGGGCCGCGCCTGGAGATCGACGACCGCCTTCGGGAAATGGGCGTGGACGTGTGGGACCCGGACAAGGTGGTGATCATTTCCGACCACTACACGCCGCCCGCCAACCTGCACCAGGCCAACATCGTGAAGTTCACCAGGGAGTGGGCCGCAGAGCACAAAATCAGCCGCTACTATGAGTTCGCCGGGCCCTGCCATCAGGTGATGGTGGAACACGGCCATGTGCTCCCGGGCAGCGTGGTGGTGGGGACGGATTCCCACACCTGCACCTACGGGGCCCTGGCGTCCTTTGCCACCGGCGTGGGCTCTACGGAGATGGCGGGGGTGCTGGCCACGGGCCAGACCTGGATGAAGGTGCCCCAGACCATCCGGGTGGTCTGGAACGGGGAACTGCCTGAGCGGGTGATGGCCAAGGACATTTCCTTAAAGACCATCGGCGCGGTGGGGCATTCCGGGGCCACCTACAAGACGCTGGAGTATGCAGGAGATACCATCCGAAGGATGATCATGGACGAGCGCCTCTGTCTGACCAATATGGCGGTGGAGGCCGGGGCCAAGGCGGGGATCGTGGGGTACGACGACGTGACCGCAGAGTATCTGGCCCGTTTCGGGGTCAGCGAGCGGTATGACCATCTGAATTCCGACCCGGACGCCGTGTTCTGTGCGGAGTATGCCTTTACGGCCGGGGAGCTGGCCCCCCAGGTGGCCTGCCCCCACGAGGTGGACCACGTGTGCGAAGCCGCAGAGCAGAGCGGGGTAAGGATTCATCAGGCCTACATCGGCTCCTGCACGGGCGGCCGCTATCACGACCTGAAAATGGCGGCGGAGCTTCTGCGGGGCCGGAAAATCGCACCGGGCCTCCGGCTTTTGGTGTCGCCCGCCTCCCGGGAAATCTACAATCAGTGCCTGCGGGAGGGCATTCTGGAGGTTCTGGCGGAGGCCGGGGCCACGGTGCTGGCTTCCAGCTGCGGCGCCTGCCTGGGAATTCACTCCGGAACCCTGGCCGACGGCGAGGTGTGCATTTCCACCACCAACCGGAATTTCATCGGCCGGATGGGGAGCAAGACCAGCAGCGTCTATCTGGCTTCGCCGGTCACGGTGGCCGCCTCGGCGCTGACGGGTCATATCACGGACCCCAGGGAAATTTGAGGAGGGCGTTATGATAAAAGGAAAAGTTTGGAAATATAAGGACAACATCAACACGGACATTATCGCGCCGCCCGCCTCCCTGGAACTCAGTACGGAGGAGGCCGCCAGATATACCATGGCGCCGGTGGACCCGGACTTCGCTTCCGGGTTTAAGCCCGGGGACATTTTCGTGGCCGAACACAATCTGGGCTCCGGCTCCAGCCGGGAGAACGCGCCGCTTATGCTGCGGCAGCTGGGGGTGCGGACCATCGTGGCAATGGATTACGCCCGGATTTTTTTCCGCAACTGCATCAACGTAGGGATTCTGACCATCGAGTGCCCGGAGACAAACAAGATTTCCAGGGACGACGTGCTGGAGATCGATTATCTGGGCGGAATGATTTACAACCGGACCACGGGGGAGGAATACCGGTGTAACAGGATCCCCGAACATGTGATGGGGATTATCCGCTGCGGGGGATTGATTGAATATTTGAAACAGGAAAAGCTTCCTGGAAGAAGATGAGATAAGCAGGGGACTGCCGAGATGGTTCGGCAGTCCCCTGCTGTTGTAATTGAGGTAAAACGCGCCTCAAATTACTGCGGAATCACCAATGTCTGCCCCACATCGATCAGGTTGGGGTTGGCAATGTGGTTGGCCCGCGCCAGGGCCTGGACCGTGGTGCCGAAGCGCAGGGCGATGCCGGATAAGGTGTCGCCCCGTACCACGCGGTATACCAGCACACTGCTGCTGTCCGGGAGGCGCAGCACCTGGCCGGGGTAGATCAGGTCCGGATCGGCGATCCCGTTTAAGTTCACCAGCTCCTGAACCGTGGTGCCGAAACGCTGGGCGATGGCCCAGAGGGTGTCGCCGGGGCGTACGGTGTAGACCGCCTGCATATCGTCGTGTCCTGGAATCGTCAGCACCTGGCCGGGGTAGATCAGATTGGGGTCGGCAATATTGTTGGCCCGGACAAGGTCCTGTACGGTGGTGCCGAAACGCCTTGCGATGGCCCAAAGGGTGTCGCCCGGCCGCACGGTGTAGGTGACGTCGCCTGGGGAGCCGGAGTCATTTCCGCCGTTTATCAGCATGGTGTCCTTGAAATAGTCCAGGTCCACCTGGCCGGATATGCCGGGTACATTTCCGGCGTCCGAATACTGGAAGCCGTCCCAGGTGGCCCAGTAGCCCGTGTTGCTGGGAACGGCGGGGCCGTATTCCGCCACCCACAGCGGGTAGGAGGAGAAGGAGGAATCCCAGACGTTGGCGGTGTTGTTGGTGTCGCTGTACAGGGAGGGGGTGTAGCCAAGGCAGTCGTTTAACGTCTCCATAAAGGCGGCGCCGATTGCGTTGATTTCTTCCACGTCCAGACCCGGAAAGCTCTCGAAGTCCATGGCCGGGTAGAGGTCCACCGTTTTGCCGCGGATCAGGGAACAGAAGAAACGGGCCTGTTCTCTGGCTTCCTCCTCGTTCTGTGCGGTGACATAGTGGTAATAGCCGATTTTCAGGCCCGCGGCCAGGGCACCCTGGTAATGGGACTTAAAATATGCGTCCACATAGTCCGAACCCTCGCCCGCCCGGATGTAGACGGCGTCGATTCCGGACTGCCGCACGGCCTCAAAGTCGATATCGCCCTGCCATTCGCTCACGTCGATTCCGTGGTAGACGCGGCTGGCGGCAAAGGAGGTCAGGGGCGGCGGCGCGAGAACCAGGAGCAGGGCCAGGAAAAAGCAGGCTAAGCTGCGAAATTGTCTCATAAATATTCAAATCCTTTCTTACAACAGATGATTTTATGCCCAAAACAGGCGGTTATGCGGTATGATAGGAAGGAAAATTCAGGCGGCGGAAAACAGGCGAAAAAATAGGGTCAGAGAGGCGCGTAAGCCTCATTTTTACCGGTTTTCCCGCCGTTTGAACTAATATATAATATGAGACGGGCCGGGGATTGGTTCGGGTCTTGTTTATCCGAGGGGGTTTTCAGGTGCTTTGGGAAAATCATTTTAAAATACAATAAATTTGTCTGATCTTGTCCGACGCGTCCGCTCATTTCAGGATAGTATGAGATCAAGAACACGAAAAGCGAGGGAATGCGATGCCAATCCATGTGAAAAGTGAGATCGGAACACTAAAACGGGTGATGCTCCACCGTCCGGGACAGGAGCTGGAGCACCTGGTCCCCGGGGAGCTGGAACGACTTTTGTTTGACGATATCCCCTATCTGAGGGCCGCCAGGCAGGAGCACGACGTATTCGCCGGGATACTGCGGGAGCAGGGGGTGGAGGTGGTCTACCTGGAGGACCTGATGGCCGGAACGTTAAAGGGCAGGCCCCAGCTTCGGGAGCGCTTCATCCACCAGTTTATCGAGGAGGGCGGGAACATCGCCCAGAAGTTCAAGGACCAGCTGTTCCGGCTGCTGGACGGAATTCCGGATGAGCGGGAGCTGGTCCAGAAGACCATGGCCGGGGTGAGGATGAACGAGTTGAAGGCGGGGGGACACAGCCCGCTGGCGGACCGGGTGAGGCCGGACAGCCGGTTTATACTGGACCCCATCCCCAACCTGTACTTTACCCGGGATCCCTTCGCCTCCATCGGCTGCGGGGTGAGCCTCAACTACATGTATTCCAGAACCAGAAGGCGGGAGACCATCTACGGGTCCTACATCCTGGAGGAACACCCGGATTTTGCGGGGAGCACGCCTTTTTATTACCGGCGGGACTATCCGTTTTCCATCGAGGGCGGCGATATCCTGAACCTGAGTCGCCGGGTGCTGGCCGTGGGCATTTCCCAGCGGACCACGCCGGAGGCCATCGAGCTGCTGGCCCAGAACATTTTCGGGGACGACACGGCGGAGATCGAGACGATCCTGGCCTTCGATATCCCCAGCATCCGGGCCTACATGCACCTGGACACGGTGATGACCCAGATCGATTACGACAAATTTACGGTGCATCCCGGGATTCTTGGGAGTCTCAGGGTGTATGAGATCTGCCGGGGCGACCACCGGGATACGTTAAATGTCACGGAGCTGGACAGCTCCCTGCCGGTGATCCTGGGCACCCACCTGGGCCTGGATCAGGTCACCATGATCCGCTGCGGCGGAAAGGACCGGGTGGCGTCGGAGCGGGAGCAGTGGAACGACGGCTCCAACACTCTTTGCATCGCGCCGGGTAAGGTGGTGGTCTACGACCGGAACTACATTACCAACGGGATTCTCAGGGAGAACGGCGTGGAGGTGCTGGAGATGCCAAGCTCGGAGCTGTCCCGGGGCAGAGGGGGCCCGCGCTGTATGAGTATGCCGCTGTGGCGGGAAGATGTATAGAACTATATGAATGGATTGATTGAAGAGGAGGATATGAAAATGGGAATGAATGTAAGAGGAAGAAGCTTTCTGAAACTGCTGGACTATACCCCGCAGGAGATCCGCTACCTGCTGGACCTCTCCAGGGAGTTTAAGGCCAAAAAGCGCAGCGGGACGCCCCACTGCTGCCTGCCCGGCAAAAATATCGTGCTGATCTTTGAGAAAACGTCCACCAGGACCCGCTGCGCCTTTGAGGTGGCGGCCCGGGATCTGGGCATGGGAGTCACCTATCTGGATCCGGGTAGCAGCCAGATGGGCAAAAAGGAGAGCATCCCGGACACCGCCCGGGTGCTGGGAAGAATGTACGACGGCATCGAATACCGCGGTTTTGACCAGAAGCTGGTGGAGCAGCTGGCCGAATACTCCGGCGTGCCGGTTTACAACGGCCTGACCGACCAGTTCCATCCCACCCAGATGTTGGCGGACCTTCTGACCATTGAGGAGAAGTTCGGACGTCTGAAGGGCCTGAATTTCACCTATATGGGCGACGCCCGCAACAATATGGGCAATTCCCTGATGGTGGCCTGCGCGAAAATGGGCCTGAACTTCACCGCCTGCGCGCCGAAGGAGCTGTTCCCGGCTGAGGATCTGGTGCGGGAGGCGGAGCGCATCGCCGCGGAGAGCGGCAGTACCGTGCGTCTGACCGAGGACGTGAACGAGGGCGCCACAGGGGCGGACATCATTTATACGGACATCTGGGTGTCCATGGGCGAGCCGGACGAGGTCTGGGATACCCGCATCCGCCTGCTGCGCCCCTACCAGGTGAACCGCAGCCTGATGGAGAAGGCCGGCCCCGGCGCGCTGTTTATGCACTGCCTGCCCTCCTTCCACGACACGAAAACCGTGATCGGGGCCCAGATTGCGGAGAAATTCGGCCTGACGGAGATGGAAGTGACCGACGAGGTGTTCGAGTCCAGCCAGTCGGTGGTGTTCGACGAGGCGGAGAACCGGATGCATACCATCAAAGCGGTGCTGTACGCCACGCTGTGTTGAGAACCGGTCCCGTTTTCAGGAGGCATTATGAAACGTAATAAAAAACGGATTGTGGTGGCGCTGGGGGGCAACGCCCTGGGAAATACTCCGGCGCAGCAGCTAAAACAGGTGCGGGCGGCCGCCGGAATCATCGCGGACCTGGCCGGGGAGGGCCACGAGCTGATCATCGGCCACGGAAACGGCCCCCAGGTGGGGATCATCAACTCGGCCATGAACTACGCGGCCCAGTGTGGCCCGAGAACGCCCTATATGCCCTTTGCCGAGTGTGGGGCAATGTCCCAGGGTTTTATCGGCTACCACATCCAACAGGCCCTCCAGCAGAGCCTGCAAAGGCGGGGAATCGGCAAGACAGTGGTCAGCGTTGTGACCCAGGTGGAGGTGGATCCCCAGGACCCGGCATTTTTACATCCCACCAAACCCATTGGGAATTTTTACACCCGTGAGGAGGCGGAGCAGATCAGCGCCGAGCGGGGATTTACCTTTGTTGAGGACGCGGGGAGGGGCTACCGCAGGGTGGTGCCGTCCCCCAGACCCAGGCGGATCGTGGAGCTGGGCGCCATCCGCAAGATGGTGCAGAGCGGCCTGCTGGTCATCGCCGCAGGCGGAGGCGGGATTCCGGTTGTGGAGGAGGACGGGGAGCTGCGCGGCATCGACGCGGTGGTGGACAAGGATATGTCCTGCAGCCGCCTGGCGGTCCAGATGAAGGCCGATATGCTGCTGATCCTCACGGCCGTGGACCGGGTCTGCATCAATTTCAACCGGCCGGATCAGAAGGCGCTGGACCGGATGAGCATCGGCCAGGCGCAGGAATACATAAAAGAGGGACAATTTGCGCCGGGCAGCATGCTGCCAAAGGTGGAGGCCTGCCTGGAGTTCGCCGTAGCCCTGCCGGGGCGGGCGGCGGTGATTACGTCGCTGGAGAGCGCCCGGGCGGCTCTGGAAGGGCTGAGCGGAACGTGGATCCGGTCGGAGGAAACGGTTCCCGGCGAAACGTCCCCCCATGGCGCGCCCGCGTGTCCTGTGTTCCAGGAGGACGGCAACGTGTTGGTTACGGCGATCTGAAATCTGAATTCGAATCATACCCTGCAGAGAAAGAGAGGAAGGATATCATTATGGCTTTTAAATTACCTGAATACCATCATCCGGATTTTACCCAGCCCATGTTTGTGAACGCCCCGGACGTGAAGTTTGAGGAGGCGGAAATGGACGGTGTGGCTCCGGAATATTACCACAGCACCTCCATGTACCCGGAGTATTTCAAGATCAATGGGAATTGGGTGCTGGCGGAGGAGAGCCGCATGGATTCCAGCGTGGTGATCTGTGACGACGGTCACCTGGCGGTGGTGGAGAACCGCAACCTGAAAAAGGGAGATAAAGTAATCCTGGGCCGCAGCGAGAAGGCCGAGGAGGGCATTTACATGCATTGCAACGGCTTTACGGCGGAGGGAGAGGATCTGGACGACCAGTTCGTGTTCCGCCAGGGCAGAAGCCGCGAGACTTCCTACGCCCGGGATTACGACAACCTGTTCGAGCTGCTCCGGCACGAGCGGGAGCACGGAAATATCGTGTGGGTCATGGGCCCGGCATTTTCCTTCGACTACGACGCCAGAGCCGCCATGCAGGCCCTGGTGGAGAACGGCTATGCCCACGGCCTGATGGCCGGAAACGCTCTGGCCACCCACGACCTGGAGGGGGCGCTGCTGCACACGGCCCTTGGACAGGATATCTACACCCAGAAATCCCAGCCCAACGGCCACTACAACCACCTGGACGTGATTAACAAGGTGCGCAGAAGCGGCTCCATTCCCCAGTTTATCGAGGACTACAAGATCGACAACGGGATTATTTACAGCTGCGTGAAAAACGGCGTGCCCATGGTGCTGACCGGATCCATCCGGGACGACGGCCCCATGCCCGAGGTGATCGGGGACGCCTACAGGGGGCAGACCGAGATGCGGGGCCTGGTGCGTGGCGCCACCACGGTAATCTGCCTGGCTACCATGCTGCACACCATCGCTACCGGAAATATGACGCCCTCCTTCCGGGTGATGCCGGACGGTCAGATCCGCCCCGTGTATCTGTACACCGTGGACGCGGACGAGTTTGTGGTGAATAAGCTTCTGGATCGCGGAAGCCTGTCCGCCACCACCATTGTGACCAATGTCCAGGATTTTATCGCCATCGTGGCCAAGGGGCTGGGCGTGATGAAATAACGGCAGGACGGGTCCGGCGGTCCATTGCATTCAATAAAAGGCGCAGGCTGTCGATTGGCCTGCGCCTTTTGGCATAATATTTCCCGGCAATGCGCTGCCGGGCGCCGTCTCTGCGCCCGACGGCGCATTGCTTTTACAGCGTGTTTTCCTGAATCTCAATGCTCTGCCGGAACGCCCCCGGGGTCATGGTGCGGAACCGCAGGAAGTTGCGGGTCAGGGTCTTGGCGCTGTTGTAGCCCACGTCGATGGCGATCTGGGTGATGCTCTTGTCGGTGCGCTTGAGCAGTTCCGAAGCCCGGTTGACACGCACGAAGTTTAAAAAGTCGGAGAAATTCTTTTCAACCTGATACAGGAGGATGGTGTTTAACTCCTTCAGCGAAATATGGAACTGCTCCGCCGTGCTCTGGGGCGTCAGGTTCTCCGCATAGTTCCGGTAAATATACGTTACGATCTCATAGGCATCTCTTGTCATCCTGATATCGCAGATTTCATAGACATTCTGATACGTTTTCCGAAAATCATTGGCCTTCATCCCGACCCGGGCCGCAAATACCTTGCAGATGTGGGAGCTGTCCACAAATCCCAGAATTTCCGCCAATTCCTCCATGGTCAGGTTGGTGTAAAGCAGGAAGTTGATGGTTTTTCCCACCCGCATCTCATTTAACAAATCGAAGAAGGACAGCCCGGTGGTCTGGGTGATATAGGCGCTGATAGAGGACTCGCTCATGAAGAAGAGCCTGGACAGATTGGCCAGGGTCAGCTTCTCGCTGAGGTGGTTGTACATATAGTGGAGGATATCGCTTTTCTGAATCCCCGGCCTGGCAGGCGGGGACGCGGTCTTGCTGCGCTCACCGGCCCTGAGATAGAGGACAATCAGCTCTACCAGCTTATTTTTCACGTAGAGGGAGTGGAGACGGCCGCTCTCCTCTGCGGGCTTCACGGACTCCACCCCCGTCTCGGCCCGAAGCTGCTCAAAAACGGTGCGGATTTCCGTATATTCCTCTTTGCCACACTGTACCACCGGGCAGCCCGTCATCTCCTCGATCAGGTTAAGGGGTTGGCTGTCGGAGTTGTAGATGGATTTGATGATCGCATTGATATTGTCGAAATAGTAGGCAAGGAGATAATACTGCAGGGGGGAATCCACCTGGATCACATCGGAAATCTGCCAGGGCAGGATGGACACGATGGTGCCCGGCTTCAGCTCGTACTCCCGGTCCTGGAGCTTTAAAATGCCCTGGCCCTCGTTGATCAGCCAGAAGCGGGACATCTGATGGATCAGGGGAGTGGTGGGGGTATCGATCACCTCGGTGTCGATGCTGCAAATCCTGCGGTAATCCAGATTGGAGCAGTAACCATTTTGAATCGGCACTATTTTTCCCATGCTGCGGCCTCCTTTGTCGGACGTAATAGCAGATAGACCAAAATCCCGGCTGTTATGCCCTGGGAACGGTTATCTAACGTCATTATAACGTGGCGACAGAGATGGGGCAAGAGAAAACAGGGACATTTCCCGGGGTGTTTTTCTGTATTTTAATGGGGGTTTGGCCGCAACAGCCGGATTTTTCGCATAAAATTCCTTTAAAATGAAAAAAAATTCAAAAACAGGGTCAAATGAACGAAAGTACAAAAGGTCATTTTTAAATATGGATTTTTGTACGATTGCAAAAATGATAGATTCGTTTAAAATTTAAAATTAGTACAGATATACAAAAAAATGGATTTGTGGAAGGGGGAAATGGGACAAAAGTCCATTTTTTTGCAGGAAAACCTGTCGGTCAAAAGGGGATGCACCCCTCATAAAATTTAATTTTTTACCAGGAGGAAGGAGAAAGATTATGCGTAGAAAGTTTAAGAGAATTGCAGCGGCGGCGATGGCCACGGCGATGGCGCTCTCAGTGGCGGCCTGCGGAGGCAGCAAAAAAGACAGCGATAAGATCATACTGGGCTACATGGGTCCCCTGACCGGGGAATCCGCTCTCTGGGGGGAGGTGGAATCCAACACCCTGAAAATGCTGGTGGAGGAGACCAATGCAAACGGCGGCATCATCGGCAAACAGATTGAGCTGAAAATCTACGATAACCGGGGCGACGCGGTGGAGACCACCAACGCGGCCCGCAAGGCGCTCCAGAACGACGGCGTGGTGGCCTTCATCGGCCCGGACTCCTCCTCGGGGGCGATCGCTCTGGCGGAGGTGTGCGAGGAGTACAAGGTCCCCCACATTACCACTACGGGCACCAACTACAAGGTAACCCAGCGGGAGGAGGACGGTTCCGTCCGTCCCTACGCATTCCGCATCTGCCTGTCAGACCCGCAGCTGGGCGACATTATGGGCGGTTACGCCAAGGACAAGCTGGGCTACCAGAAGGTTGCCATTCTCTACGAGATCAGCAGCGAGTATTCTTTGGGAATCACCCAGAACTTTACCAATTCCTTCGAGGCCAAGGGCGGCCAGGTGACAATCACCGAGGCCTACAAGACCGGCGACGTGGACTTCCGGGCCCAGCTCTCCAAGATCAAGGAGAAAGGGGATTTCGACGCGCTGATGATCCCGGCCAACTACAAGGAAGTGGGCCTGATTGCCAAGCAGGCGCGGTCTTTGGGCATCGAAGTGCCGTTTTTGGGCGTGGACGCCTGGATGATGCAGGACCTGTTTGAGATCGCAAAGGACGAGGTACAGGACGCGGTGTTCCCCTGCGCCATGGACGTGAACGACGAGAGCCTTCAGGAATTCAAGAACGCCTTCCAGGAAAAGTGGAACATGGACCCGGACAAGGGCGGCACGGACGCGTACCTGGCGTACGACTGTTTCGAACTGGTCAAGTACGCCATCGAGACGGCGGGCGAGGCGGATCCCCAGAAGATTCGGGACGCCATGGAAAACGCCAAGGACGTGCAGTGTCTGACCAGCGTGATCTCCATGGACCCGCAGACCCACAACCCCGTCCGCACCGCGTCCATTTTCCAGATTCAGGGAACAGATTTTGTAAAACTCGACGAGTACCGCATGGAATAACAGTAACAGTTCAGACGGCGGGAAAATTGACCGGTCTTTTTCGGTCAAGAAGATGAGCCGTCTGAACTGTTACGAATAATAGGAGGGAGGGAACAGGATTGTTCTTTCAACAGTTGATAAACGGGCTGTCCATCGGCAGCATCTACGCATTGATGGCGGTGGGGTATTCCCTGATCTACAGCCTTTTGAACTTTACAAACTTCGCCCACAGCATCACCGTCACCATCGGAGCCTTCTGCGCGTTCTTCTTCCTGTCGCAGCTGGTGCAGAACCTGTTTCTGGGAATCCTCATCGCGGTGCTGGCGGCCGGGGGGCTGGCCATGCTGATCGAGCTTTTGGGATACCGGCCGCTGTTAAAGAAAAAGGCCCGCCGGATCTACCTGCTGATCACCGGCCTTGGAATTTCCACCATGTGCGAGAACCTGATCATCATCAGCTTCAGCAGCCGGTTCCGGGTGTACCCGGTGAACTTTTCCAACGAGTCTATCAATCTCTTTGGAGCCAGCGTGGGACAGGTGGACCTGATCATCTTTGCGGTGAGCATCACGGCCCTGGTGCTGGTGGAGCTGTTTATCCGAAAGTCCCGGGTGGGCCTGGCCATACGGGGGGCGTCCTACGATCTGGACGCCACCTCCCTGATGGGCGTGAACGTGCAGAAGCTGATTCTGCTGGTGTTTTTGATCGCAGGCTCCCTGGCCGGCCTGGCGGGGGCCCTTCTGGGCGCGAAATACACGGCTTTCCCGACGCTGGGCACGGCCATGACCAACAAGGCGTTTATCAGCTCGGTGTTCGGCGGCCTGGGAAGTATCCCCGGCGCGGTTCTGGGGGCGATCACGCTGGGAATCGGCGAGACCATGATCTCCAGCTATATTTCCTCCTCCATGCGGGATATTTTCGCCTACGCGCTGTTAGTGATCGTACTGTTCGTCCGCCCGTCGGGGCTGATGGGAAAAGCCACGGAGGACAAGGCATGAGGGAGGTGAGAAGATGAATTATTGGATGGGTGTTGCGACACTGACCGGCATTTATATGATTGCGATTCTGGGCGTTTCCATTCTCACCGGGTTTACGGGCCTGTTTTCCATGGGCCATGCGGGTTTTATGGCCATCGGGGCCTACACCTCCGCCCTGATCACCAAGACCTTCCACGTGCCCATTCTGGTGGGCGTGTTCTGCGGGATGTTGACGGCTCTGGTGATCGGGCTGATCATCGGCTATCCCACGCTGAAGCTGAAGGGGGATTATTTCGTAATCGCCACCCTGGGAATCGGGGAGGTGACCAAACTGATCATCGAGAACATGCCAAATCTGACCGGCGGCGCCAGGGGACTGACGGACGTGCCCAAAGGGGCTACCTTCCCGGTGGTGCTCTGCTTCCTGGTGGTGATTGTGTGGGGCCTGCGCAATTTCCTGCGCAGCAAACACGGACGAAACTGCATCGCGGTGCGGGAGGAGGAGCTGGCCACGGCGTCCATCGGGGCCAACGTGGCCAATTACAAGATGCTGGCAATGGGGATCAGCTGCGCGCTCTGCGGCATTTCCGGCGCGCTCCTGGCCCACTATATGCATTATCTGAATCCAACTATGTTTAATATGGTGAAGTCGGACGAGCTGGTGATGACGGTGATTCTGGGCGGCTGCGGCAGCCTGACCGGCACCATCGTGGCCTCCATGATCCTGGTGCCCCTGCCTGAGATCCTGCGCTTCGGCTCCGTTCAGGAGTGGCGCATGGTGTTCTACGGCCTGTTAGTGGTGTTGGTGATCATCTTTAAGCCTTCGGGACTGATGGGGACCAAGGAGTTCAGCATACAGGGGATGCGGGATCTGGGGGACAAAGCGAAGAAGAAATGGAAGGAGCGGTAGCCCATGGCGCAGCAGGAATACATATTGCAGCTACAGAATGTCGTGAAGCGCTTTGGCGGCATCACGGCTTCCAACGATATAACCATCAATGTGCCCCGGGGCAGCATTTACGGCATCATCGGGCCCAACGGGGCGGGCAAGACCACGCTGTTCAACATGATTACCGGGGTGTACGACACCACGGAGGGCAGGGTGCTCTTTGAGGGACAGCAGGTCAACGGGCTGCCCACCCACGTGATCGCGGCCAGGGGGATCGCCCGGACTTTCCAGAATATCCGCCTGTTCGGAGACTTGTCGGTCTACGACAATCTGCTGACCGCCTGCCAGAAGAATATCACCTACGGCCTTCTGGACGGAATTCTGCGCACGGAGAAGTGCCGGAGTCAGGAGCGGGAGAGCCGGGAGTTCTGCGACCGCCTGCTGGAGGAGGTGGGGCTGTCGGATCAGAGGGACCAGCGGGCCAACAACCTGCCCTACGGCATGCAGCGGCGGCTGGAGATCGCCAGGGCCCTGGCGACCCGGCCCAAGCTGATTCTGCTGGACGAGCCCGCGGCCGGGATGAACGAGGAGGAGAGTGATAAGCTGTCGGAGTTTATCCGGGAGATAAGGGAGAAAAAGGACGTGACCGTGGTGATCATCGACCACCACATGGACGTGATCATGGCGATCTGCGACCAGATCAGCGTGCTCAACTTCGGGACGCTGCTGGCGGAGGGAAAGCCCGATGAGATCCAGAACAATCCGGAAGTGATTTCCGCGTACTTGGGGGTGGATGAATAATGCTTAGAGTGGAGAATCTCAGCTTTTCATATGGAAAAATCCAGGCGATCCGGAATGTCAGCTTCGAGCTGAATAAGGGCGAGATCATGGCCATCGTGGGAGCCAACGGCGCGGGTAAATCCTCCCTCATGAAGTGCATCGCAGGGCTGTTAAAGCCCCAGTGGGGAGAAGTCTATCTGAACGACCGGAAAATGGAACCGGCCGCCTACAAGGTGGTGGAGCAGGGCGTATGCCTGGTGCCGGAGGGACGGTGGATTTTCCCGAACCTGACGGTGGAGGAGAATCTGATGCTGGGTGGATATACCAGCAAGAACCGGGCCGCGGGCATCGAGCGGGCTTACGGCATGTTCCCGCGGCTGGAGGAACGCAGAAAGCAGCGGGCGGGCACCATGTCCGGCGGCGAGCAGCAGATGTTGGCCATCGCCAGAGGACTGATGGCAAATCCCAGGGTGCTTTTGCTGGACGAGCCGTCCCTTGGGCTGGCTCCGCTGATTGTCAATGATATCATGTCCATTATCCGGCAGATCAACGGGGAGGGGATCTCTGTGCTGCTGGTGGAGCAGAACGCCCGCAAGGCCCTGTCCATCGCCCACCACGCCTGCGTGCTGGAGCAGGGGCGGATCGTCAAGACGGGAACCGGGGCGGAGCTGGCCGCCGATGAGAGCATCGTGGCGGCATATCTGGGAAAAACGAAAAAGCGGTAGAGGAGGAATCTGGCGTGGAGGAGCGTGTACAGAAAGCAATGTTTGATTATTTCCGCCTGGAGGGACAGGCGGCCATCGTGACCGGGTCGGGCAACGGCATCGGCCGCGCCACGGCGATTATGCTGGCGGACCTGGGCGCGCGGGTGATGGTCTGCGATATTGAGGGGGACAGCGCCGAAAAGGTGGCAAAGGAGATCGGAGAGCGGGGCGGAACGGCCATTTACAACCGCTGCGACGTGACAAATCTGGAGGAGATCCGTGACACCATCGGTAAGACGGCGGAGGCCTTCGGGGGCGTGGATATTCTGGTGAACAACGCGGCGGGATTCGGCGGGGGAAAGACCTTCGACATGATGACCTACGAGGAGTGGGACCGGCTGATCCGCATCAACCTGACCGGGGCCTATATGTTTACCAACGAGGTGCTGCCTTATATGGTGAAAAAGCAGCACGGGAAGATCTGTATGGTCAGCTCGGGCGCGGCCCTTGGCTATGATTTCTCCGATCCCCACTATGCGGCCTCCAAGGCCGGGATGATCGGGCTGGCAAAGGAGCTGTCCCAGGAGCTGGCCAAGCACCGGATCAATGTGAACGCGCTGGGAACCGGGCTGACGGACACCCGTATGGCCCATCTGCCGGGGCGTTCCTGGGAGGACGAGACGAAGGGACTGCCCTGGCACCGTGTGGGGACGCCCGAGGATCAGGCGGCGGCTATCGTGTTCTTGGTATCCGAGGCCGCGGAGTATATCACCGGACAGGTGCTCTGTCCCAACGGCGGGGCGTGGATGTAGGTTTAAGGAGCGGGGCCGCCGTCCGGCCGGCTGCGTGTCCGGCGGGACACGGGTATGGGGCGCGGGAGGTAAGGGCGTCTGCCGTACCGGAGGCGGCTTGATTTTAGGAAAGGAAACAGGTGCGTTTTATGGAATATGATTATCTGAAAATAGCCGGACAGTCCGCCGTTGTCACAGGCGGCGGCCGGGGAATCGGGAGAGCGACGGCGCTGGCACTGGGGCGCTTTGGCGTGAAGGTAGTTGTCTGCGACGTCCGGGACGACTGGGGCGAGGATGCGGTCCGGGAGATCCGGGAGGGAGGCGGAACCGCCATGTATTGCCACTGCGACGTGGCGGACCCGGGTCAGGTGAAGGCGCTTGTGCAGGCCGCGGTGGGGGCATACGGGACCGTGGATATCCTGGTAAACAACGCGGGCATCGGCAGCGTTTCCCTGCCTTTTGAGGAGATCACGGACGAGGACTGGGACCGCATGCTGCGGGTGGACCTCACCGCTCCCTTTTATCTCTGCCGGGAGGTGATTCCCTACATGAAGGCGAAGCAGCACGGCAAGATCATCAACATCAGCTCCGGGTCCGGGATCATCGGCTGCGAGTTCTGTTCCCATTACGCCTCGGCCAAGGCCGGGCTGATCGGGTTCACCCAGTCCATCGCAAAGGAGCTGGGCAAGGACCACATCAACGCCAACGCCATCGCGGTGCCCACCACCCAGACGCCTATGCTGAAGGAGACGGATTTCGACGTGTTTGTGGAGGACGAGCTGCGAGATATCCCATGGGGGCGCATCGGAACGCCGGAGGATATCGCGGACATGGTGCTGTATTTGTCCTCGGACGCGTCGGAGTATGTCACCGGCCAGGTGCTGGCCCCAAATGGGGGGAGACGGACGCCGGTTTAAAGCGCCCCGTCCGGGACGCGAGCAGAATAATACGGATAGAAGGAGCAAAGATATGAGATGGCCTAACGGAGCGAAGAGTGCGTTTGCTTTAGGGTTTGACATGGACGGCGACACCATTTGGCGCAACAAGACAAAAACGCTGCCGGGGGGCAGCGGTTACATCAAGGGGCCTTCCATCGGCCAATACGGCACGAAAAAGGGCGCGCTGCGGGTGCTGGAAATTCTGGATGAATTTTCTTTAAAATCCACCTGGTTTATTCCGGCCAACATTGTGATGGAGCATCCGGGCCTGGTGGAGACTATACTGGACCGGGGGCATGAGATCGGCCACCACGGGCTGGACCACACCGGGGAGTACGGAGCGACCTTCCAGGAGCAGAGAGAGCGCATTGAGCGCTGTCAGGAGATATTTGAGAAATATACCGGGCGGCGGGCCCTGGGCTTTAGGCCCACAGGGGCGCTGCTGCCGGAGACGGAGCGGTGGATCTACTCAGAGGGCGGGTTTGTGTACTCCAGCGCCGGGATCAGCGGCGAGGCCTGCGGCTGGTACGAGGTGGAGGGGGAACCCACCAAGGCGGTAAATATCCCCTGCCGGGACGAGCAAATGGATGACTATGTGCAGACGGTGTTTCATTCCTATCCGGCGGTGCTGGTGGGAATGCCCCGCATCGCGCCCTACGAGAACGCGTATTCCAACTGGGTCCGCGAGGTGGAGGGCATGGTGCGTATGGGAAATTCCGGCTCCACGGCCTTCCACCCGCAGATCGCGGGCACGCCGGGGAGAGCGGTAATATTCAGAAGCTTCTGCGAATATCTGGCGGCCAACCGGGACGTGTGGTGCGCCACCTGCCTGGAGATAGCGGATTATTATAAAGCGGCAATGGAGGGGAATGACGATGCTCATTGAAAAGACGGCGTGGCCGTCCAATAAAATATGCGCGGCCATGATCAGCGTGAATCTGGACGCCGAGTTTTTCGGCAAAATTTATTATCCGGACGTCAACGTGGACGAGGGCGATATCCTGCGCCTGGGCCGCACCGGCATCCGTTTTGGACTGCCGAAGCTTTTGGAGGTGCTGGACCGCTTTGAGGTGAAGGCAACCTTCTTTATACCGGGAGCCGTGGTGAAGCGTTACCCGGAGGCGGTGGCCTCCATCGTGGAGCGCGGGCATGAGATCGGCTGCCACGGAAACAACCATGAAATTCTGGCCCACATGACCGTGAAGGAGCAGCGGGAGGCGCTGACGGAGGCGAGGGATCTTCTGACAAAGGCGGCGGGTAAGGCGCCTGCGGGCTTTCGGATGCCGGAGGGAGAGATCAGCGAGGAGACGCTGGCGCTGGTGAAAACGCTGGGATTTTCCTACTCCAGCTCCCTGTCCGACGACGACGTGCCCTATGTGCGGGAGTCCTGCGGGCTTCTGGAGCTGCCCATTCACTGGGAATTGTTCGACCTGCCTTATTTTGCGTTCACATTTGACCCACCCATCCCTCCGGGACAGTCCCGCAGCGCCCGCATGGACGATGTGCTGAAGAACTGGCTCTACGAGCTGGAGGGCGCCAGGCGGTTCGGGACGCTGTTCAATCTTCAGCTGGACCCTCAGGCCATCGGCGAACAGGGGCGCATTTTCATGCTGGAGGAGCTTCTGACGGAGATACAGAAGGCGGAGGACGTTTGGGTAACGACGGGCGAAGAGATCGCCTCGTTTTTTGGAGCGTAAAGGAGGTATATTTTGGCAGAAGCAGCACTGAATGCAATGGCCCAGCAGCTGGTGGACCTGACCCTGTGCAAGACGCGCTACGACGCGTGGGATTTGCAGTGGTACACCGAGGGGCCGTTCTGGAGAAGAACAAACATGCGTTACTCCCGGGAGTACAAGATTATCCCGGACTATGAGATCGGAGACATGAAGCACGGCAAGACCCTGGAGAATATTCTGGACGAGTCGGAGAGCCTTTCAAAGAGCCTTGAGCAGTATAAGGTGAACGCGGGGGAGAAGGAGATGCAGAGGGTAAACTACCTTCTGGATCACGTGCAGAACTTAAACGTCCGGGCCCGGATGCTCCTGGGAGAACGGTTTTCCTTTGATCAGATGACGGACGGGCTTTACTGTCTGGTGGCGCCCGCTACGGATTGTCAAAAATTTGTCGATGTTCTGGGAGAGCTGAACCAGGCGCTGCCGGGGACCGGGACCGTGCAGGAGAAGATTGTGGCGTTCCGCGAAAAACTGGCGATTCCGCCGGAGCACCTGCTGGCCGTGATCAAGGATTCCACTCAGGTGTTTCACGACATTGCCGTGAAGCGCATGGACGTGACCGGCAACAGCATGCCCAGGGTGCGGGTGCGGGAGCTGCCCAGTAAGGACATGGTATTTCTGTCCATTCTCTTTGGGTACGACTACAACCACATCGAGTACGAGCGGAATTTCAACCTGCTGTACCCCTGGACCGTGGACAAGGTGGTGGAGTATGTGGGACATGAGATGGAGCCGGGGCATCTGACTTATTTTGAGAAACGGCTTCAGACCATGATCGACACCTGCTGGCCGGAAATGTCCATCGTGTCCCAGTTTTCCACCTCCAACGCCTTCGGCGAGGGTTCGGCCCGCCATGTGATCTCCATGAGCTTTGACAACTCGGTAGAGAAATTGACGGAGTTTGAGCGGGAAGTTATTTTCAGGAACGCGGGCATCGATCCCGGGCTGGCGGAGCTTATGCCGCTGTGGCACCGTTTCTGCGAGCTATCCGGCTATGGAAAGCTGGAGGCCAGCCGGAAGATCTGGGATCGGGTGTGGACGGAGGAGGAGGCCGGGCGCTTCCTGGAGCGCTACGGGTTCGCCGAGCCGGGAACCGGGGCGGAAATCGTCGGACACATGGCGGAGGACGACGGGCACTTTGTGGCCCACGACTACTCGCGGGACGTGGTGAGGGAGTATTTTAATTCCGTGACCGGGGATGTGACGCAGCAGTGGAAGCTGTACGAAAAGCTGTGCTGCGCGCATGTGTCCATGCGGGGGATTAAGGATCGGACGTTCCGGGTGGAATAAATCGGAGAATAGGAAGCAGCAGCGCCGGTTTGAAACCTGGCGCTGCTGTTTTGTGGCCGCCCCCTACGGGTCCAGATCCCGGTCCAGGATTCCGGCCTGGATCAGGGTCTGGATTTTCAGGCCCAGGGACAGGTTGAACACAGTCTCGCTGTCGGATAAATTTTTCCCCAGTATCTGGGAAATCTTGTTCAGCCGGGCGTATAGTGTATTTTTGTGGATGTACAGCATATTGCAGATGGCGGAGGGCGAGGCGCAGCAGGTGATGTAGGCGGTCAGCGTGGGCAGCAGATCCCCGCTGTGCCGGCTGTCATAGTCCGTGACCGGCTGAATGTATTCCTGGTATACCTGCAGCAGGGGAGCGAAGTCCACCTGGTTGGAGCGGTCGAAAAAGAAGCGGAGGATGCCCAGCTCGTCGTAATAGCAGGACGCCTTGTTCAGGGAGTGCTGGGAGATGGCCAGAGCTTTGAGGGCCTGCAGATAGCCCTGCCTCACCCGCTCGGTGGGCACGATTCCGCTGATCCCGACGCCGTTGTACTGGTCCTGCAAAAACTCGCGGAACAGGCCGATGATGCGCTCAAAATCCGGCTTACCCCGGGGGACCAGCTGCTTGGGTAACAGGGTCACGATGTAGTCCTTCCGCTCAAACAGGAAAAAGTTGATGGTGCCCATGGCATTTACCAGATGGTCGTACAGGGCGTTGAACTGCTGGCTGGTGAGCAGTTCGTGGAAAAAGGTGTCCGAGGTGCTCTGGGGAGTCCGGCCCGCGATGAGCACGTAGTATTCGTCGTAAATCACCTTCTGCACCAGCCCGTATTTCTGCATGAGCTTGCGGAAATCCGTCTGCTCCGACTCCACCAGCTCGTCCAGCAGGAAGTCGTAATACCGGTTCACCGTATGGGCGATCTCATCGGACTTGATAATCTCAAATTTCATGATCGCCAGAATCTGCTGGATTTTGATGCTGCGCTCCGGGGACAGCGCGTCCGTGCGCTCGTCCAGGGAGAGGAGGAGGTAGCCATAACAGTTGCCCTCATCCACGATGGGGAAAATAAAGATCCGGCAGCCCTGCCTGCGGCAGTAATGGTTCCGGTACAGGTAACCATTGATCCGATTGCCGTTGATACCCTCCGCCAGGCAGGTCTGGCTTGCCGCCGGAGGATTGGGGATGGATTCCAGGGCGGATTCCCAGTTGAAGGAATCCTCGTTGCAGAAGGGGTTTAACACCAGGTAGCCGGAGGTGTCGTGGGTATTTTGCAGGTGAAAATCCGACGTGACGAAGGCCACGGGGCATTCCAGCAGCTCCGCGGCGATGCGGATGATGCTCTCCCCTTTTCCCTTGTGGTGGAGCAGCTCCTTGGAGAGCCGTTCCATGGTCTCTAAGGAGGCCTCAGCCAGCCGCTGCATTCCGCTGTAAGCCAGCAGGCAGCATTGGGAAACGGTTCGGGAGATGTCGGAATCCCCGGGGATCAGAAACGTGGGAAGGAGGCGCTCCGCATCCGAAGGAAATGTTACATCGTCCCCGTAGCGCGCGGCGGCGCAGGAGCGGCGGGCAAGGGTTTCAAATACCTGGCCGTTCAGCTGCCGCCCGGTTCCCCTGGGGAAGAAAATCAGGCTCTGCTCTTCGATGGAATCGGGGAAGCCGGGATTTTCCGGCTCGAAGATAACGATTTGATGAATTTCCGCGGTCTGCATGTGTTCCGGCGGCTGGGCGGCGGGCAGCAGAAGCCCGCTGCTGACGAGGTTATTTAAATTCAGATCCATGAGTTCGTGAGGCCTCCTTGGTATGGTGTGGCGTTGTGATTGATTCTATTATAGCGTCCATGAGGGTGGCGGGCAAGAGAGAAACAAAAACACAGGAAAACATGCCGGAGCACGGAATTGGGGCTTCCGCAGACGCTCAGTTTGTGGTAGGATTAAGGAAATATTCGATTGCAGAGTTCTTCTGCAACGGTCTATGGCCAAATCGGCCGGGATTCACGTTTATCTCATTTCACATCTGGAGGAATGTCTATGGAATTCAATCACAATCAGGAAACAGTTTCTTGCGGGGCGCAGATGGAGGCGGTCCGCTGGATGGAGAGCCACCCGGAGGTGTTCGGGCCCTGCAGCGCAAGGGAGGAGGTGTTGGCGGAGCTGGAAACGGGCGAGGCGCTTTTTGCGGAGTATCAAAGGCTGTCACAGGGGTTAAAGGAGGAGTTTTTACACTTCTGTATGGGGGTGAACGGGATGCGGATCACCTATGATCCCATGTTTAAGTTTGTCTTTAATCCCGGAACGAAGCCGGAGCGGCTGGAGGAGTTCATCAGTCTCTGCCTTGGGGAGAAGGTGAAGATACTCCAGGTGATTCCCAATGAATCCGGGCGGCTGACCGAGGGCGGGTCCCTGCTGGTGATGGATATTCTGGTGCGGCTTTTGTCCGGGGCACTGGTGAACGTGGAGATCCAGCGGGTGGGCTACCTGTTTCCCGGCGCCCGCTGCGCCTGCTATTCCAGCGACCTGCTCATGCGGCAGTATTCCCAGGTGCGGGAGGATAAGCGCAGGGCCGGGGAGCGGTTTTCGTATCACGATATCAAACGGGTCTATACCATTGTGATGATTCAGAAAAGCACGGCTGAATTTCACCGGTGCCCGCAGGAGTATCTTCATTACGCGAGGCAGACCTTTAATACCGGTCTGGAGCTGGACATGCTGCAGGAATACCTGCTGATCCCGCTTGACATTTTTCGGGAAAACCATCAAAATATAAGTAGAAAACTGGATGCATGGCTGCTGTTCATCGCCTCGGATCAGCCATGCGACATCCGCGAAGTGATCGAGGCTTACCCTGAGTTTACAGAGCTTTACCGGGAGGTGTTTGACTTCCGGTACCATAAGAAGGAGCTGGTGAGTATGTATTCGGAGGCGCTGAGAATTCTGGATCAGAATACGGTGGAATTGATGGTGGAGTTGCAGCAGGAGGAGATTAAGGCGCTGAGGGAGGAAAACCTTCGTCTTCAGAAGCTTCTCGATCAAAAGAATAACGAGAGACGTCTTCGCGTTAGGTATTCATCGCCTCGGATCAGCCATGGGACATCCGCGAAGTGATCGAGGCCTACCCTGAGTTTGCAGAGCTTTACCGGGAGGTATTTGGTTTCGGTATCATAAAAAGGAGCTGGTGAGTATGTATTCGGAGTCGCTGAGAATTTTGGATCAGAATAAAACCCCCACCGCTCCACCCGGCACAGGCGGAGAGAAAAGGAGAAGAATATGCTCGATACAGAACGAATCAGCATCGGCCCCATACCGGCCATCATCTGGGGACCGCCCTCTCAACATCTGGTCCTCGCAGTTCACGGAAACATGTCCCACAAAGCCGACACCGTGATCGAACTGCTGGCCGGTAATGCGGTTCCCCGAGGATACCAGGTGCTGAGCTTTGACCTGCCGGAACACGGGGACCGGAAAACGGACCCCACACCCTGCAAGGCCGCAGAATGCGGCCGGGATTTGGAAACCGTGATGGAGCACGCCTGTGCCCGCTGGAATCACATCAGCCTGTTCGGCTGCAGCCTGGGCGCTTATTTCAGTCTCCTGGCCTACCGGGACTGCAATTTGGAGCAATGCCTGTTCCTGTCCCCGGTAGTAGACATGGAGCGCCTGATCGAATCCATGATGTCCTGGTCCAATGTGACGCCGGACCAGCTGAGAGAGCAGGGCGAGATTCGCTCCTGCGTGGGACAAATGCTTTACTGGGATTACTACTGCTACGTGAAGGCCCATCCCATCGACCGCTGGACTCCGCCCACCCGCATCCTGTACGGCGAGCAGGACAACCTCTGTGAGCGGGGGATCGTGGAACGGTTCGCGTTGCGTTTTTCCTGCGGCCTGGAGGTTGTGCCGGGCGGAGAACACTTCTTCCACACAGAGGAGCAGCTGGCCGCATACCGGCACTGGCTGGACCGGTCATTTAAATAGCCTTAAAAATAAGAATAAAAGGGAGCACCGCAATGAATCAGTTTATGATCAATTATTTGGAAAAAATTGTAAATATACCCAGCCCCTCCGGTTTTACCGGCCGGCTGATGGAAGTGCTGGGGGACGACGCCCGGGACATGGGCTATGAAGTAGCCTACACCAGCAGGGGAGCGCTGATGATCCGTGTACCCGGCCGCACCGGGGCCAGGCTCTGTCTGGCGGCCCACGGCGATACCCTGGGCGCGGTGGTGCGCTCCATCAATCCCGACGGTACGCTGCGGATTGTGCCCGTAGGCGGTTATACCATGGAGAGCGTGGAGGGGGAATACTGCACCGTCCACACCCGAGACGGCAGAACCTATCCGGGAACCGCGCTGACCAAGGCCCCTTCCGTCCATGTGTTTGACGATGCCAGGTCCCTGAAGCGGGAGGAAGAGAACATGCTGATCCGTCTGGACGAGATGGTATTTTCCAGGGACGATGTGAAAGCGCTGGGGATTCAGAACGGAGATTACATTTCCTGGGATCCCAGATTCCAGGTCCTGGAGAATGGTCTGATCCGCTCCCGGCATCTGGACGACAAGGCCAGTGTGGCCGTGTTGTTTGCGCTGTTAAAGGAAATGAAGGAACGGGAAATGATTCCGGCCCAGGAACTGCTGATCCTGATCACCAATTTCGAGGAGGTGGGATTCGGGGCCAGCTATCTGCCGGAAGGAATTCCGGAGCTTCTGGTGGTGGACATGGGCGCGGTGGGCGACGACTTAGACGGCCGGGAGGACCGCGTATCCATTGTGGTCAAAGACTCCCAGGGGCCTTTTGACTACAACATGACCACCCGCCTGATCGGCATCGCCGGGGAACGGAATCTGGACTACGCGGTGGACGTGTTCCGCCATTACGGCTCCGACGCAGCCGCGGCCATCCGGGGCGGCGCAAATGTTCGCTGTGCTCTGATCGGCCAGGGGGTCCAGGCTTCCCACCACATGGAGCGCACCCATGTGAAGGGCATGGAGAATACACTGGAACTGATCAAAGGGTATATCGGCCTGTAAGGCCGCAATCATTGGAATCGGAAGATTATAAAACGGCAGGGAATGGAAGCTTGGCAACCCGCTTCCATTCCCTGCCGTTTTTGATGTGTGCCCGGCGGCGCACGTTTCTAACCGGTGCAAGTCCGGAATCCGCCCGGTAGTGGGAAGGATATAGCCGAAGGCAAGGGTGTCCATCGTGAGGTGGAATCTGAAGGAAGCCGGATATGGGGAACATACTAACCCATGGGCAAATCTCTGGTCTGACGAACAGAAATCACATCAGGCTATGCATGAGGGTAAGACTGCATCACAAGTTGAAGCCCAATAACTACACGGAATCATGTATGGTAAATGTGGCAGATAGATGGAGAGAAAGAAACGTGTGTGTCTTCGCTCCGCTTCGGTCCGTGCAGAACAAGCATCCACTGGATGCTTTGCACCCCGGGGAGGTCTGTACGATATGTCCTGAAAGGGATAACCATTATCGTGAGATAATGCTGAACGTACAGAAGTCAGCCGAGGTCATAGTAGCCGAGAGGCAAAGGACCGAATCAATAGGAGTCCTTAGTACAACCGGGAAAGGAGGAAAGAACATTGGGTGCAGAAAACAGAGAAAGCTGCTCGCAAAGAGATAGCGCGGAACGTGAAGGGTATGTGAGAGCGCACCGTTCTTTCCGTCGGATATGGAAGGAACGGGACAGTGCACAACCGGAGCTCTTAGAGAAGATACTGGATAAGGACAACCTGAACAGAGCGTTCAAGAGAGTAAAGGCAAACAAGGGAGCACCGGGAATCGATGGAATGACCGTGGAGGAAGCCGGAGCCTACCTTCGGAAGACCCAGAAAGAGCTTATCGGGAGAATTAAAAGGGGGAAATATACTCCCGACCCGGTAAGACGAGTGGAAATCCCAAAACCAGACGGTGGAATACGAAAGCTTGGTATTCCAACAGTCAAAGACCGTATTTTCCAGCAAGCCATAACACAACAGCTCATGCCGGTCTATGAGCCGCTATTCTCGGAAAACAGCTATGGCTATCGACCGGGGATAAGCGCAAAAGCCGCCATTCTGAAAGTGAAGGAGTATGCAGAACAGGGATATACCCATGCAGTGACATTAGACCTGTCGAAATACTTTGATACACTTAACCACGAAATGCTCCTGAATATCTTGCGAAGGAATGTAAAGGACGAAAGGGTAATCCAGTGGATTAAGAGATACTTAAAGAGTGGTGTCATGGAAAACGGTGTAGTCATGGAAACCGAAGAAGGATCGCCGCAGGGCGGAAACATCTCACCCCTGCTGGCCAATATCTATCTGAACGAGTTCGACCAGGAGTTTGAGAAGCGGGGAGTGGCATTTGTACGCTACGCAGACGATATTGTGCTGTTAGCTAAAAGTGAGAGAGCCGCAAAGAGATTACTGGAATCCAGCACGAAATATCTGGAGAAAACACTGAAACTGAAAGTGAATCAAAAGAAAAGTCGTGTAGTAAGTGTGTTTGCAATCCGAAATTTTAAGTTTCTTGGCTTCACATTGGGAAAGAACGGGAAGGGCATATATGTCCGGGTTCATGGGAAGTCATGGAAGAAGATGAAGACAAAACTGAAAGAGCTCAGTTCCCGAAGGTCTTGTCAGAGTATACGTCCTTCATTGGAAAAGATAAAAGTATTCATGCGTGGATGGCTGAATTATTATGGGATTGCGGATATGAAGAACAGGATAGACGAACTAAACTCATGGCTGTATCACCGTATTCGAATGTGCATATGGAAACAATGGAAGTTACCCAAAACAAGGAAAAGAAATCTTATAAAACTCGGAATACCTGAATATTTTGCACATCAGGCGGCAAACAGCCGCAGGAAATACTGGTATGTAACGGGAATGGGAGCGGTCAACAGAGCATTAACACAAGAAAGACTGATAAACAGTGGCTTTTATGATTTAGCTACTGCCTATCAGTCCGTGCATGTCAACTATTGAAACCGCCGTGTACCGAACGGTACGCACGGTGGTGTGAGAGGACGGGAGTTAATCACTCCCTCCTACTCGATTAAACCTACTTCAACACACCCTTACATACTCTCGCTGGGCTCCGCCTCCCAGGTGATTTTCTCCTTGCGATCCCCAATGGAATCAAACTGCGCGCACACCTCGTGGGAGGGAGCTGCGGTGGCCAGAGAGACCGCCACGATGGATACGCTGGCCACGATAAAGGCAGGAAGCAGCTCGTAAATGTTCCAGGCGCCGCCCAGAGGGCGCACGCCGTATTTCCAGACAAATACCATCACGCCGCCGGAGATCATGCCCGCCAGAGCGCCCTGGAGGTTGCTGCGCTTCCAGAACAGGGCGAAGAGCATCACCGGTCCGAAAGCGGCGCCGAAACCGGCCCAGGCAAAGGACACGATGGTGAACACGGAGCTGTCCGGGTTCCAGGCCAGCAGAATCGCCACCAGGGCGATGCCGGTCACCGTGAGGCGGGCGGCCATCATGGAAGCCTTGGCGCTCATCTTGATCCCCAGGAAATCCTGAAGCAGGTTCTGGGACACGCCGGATGCTGCGGTCAGCAGCTGAGAGTCTGCGGTGGACATGGTGCAGGCCAGAATTCCCGCCAGTACGACGCCTGCGATAACGGAGGCCAGGAATCCGTGGCGGCTCAGCAGATCCGCCAGACGGATGATGACGGTCTCGGACTCCGAGCTGGAGGCGAAGAAGGGAATGCTGCCGGTTTTGGACACACTGTAGCCGATCATGCCGATCAGGATCGCCACGAACATGGAGATCACTACCCAGATGGAAGCGATGCGCCGGGAAACCTTCAGCTTATCTTCATTTTCAATGGCCATGAACCGCAGAAGGATGTGAGGCATTCCGAAATATCCTAATCCCCAGGCCATGGTTGAGAAAATGGTGATGAGGCCGTAGGAGGTGGAGCCGCCGGTTGCCATATCGTGGAGATGGGTCATACTCAGGTATCCGGCCATGGATTTCGCATTGTTCATCACAACATCCCAGCCGCCGGCGGTGCGAATCCCGAAGAACACGATGATCACCAGGGCGATGCTCATCACAATGCTCTGGATCAGGTCCGTGGTGGATACGGCGAGGAAACCGCCCATCACAGTATAACCCACAATTACCACAGCGCCTGCGATCATAGCAAGATGATAATCCACACCGAAGAGGCTGTTGAACAGCGTACCCACCGCCTTGAAGCCCGAAGCCGTATAGGGGATAAAGAAAATGAGAATCACAATCGCTGCGATGCACATCAGAATATTCTTCTTATCCTCGTAGCGCCGGGAGAAAAAGTCCGGTATGGTAATGGCCCCGCAGGCCACCGAGTAGCGGCGCAGCCGTTTGGCTACGATCAGCCAGTTTAAGTAAGTGCCAACCGCCAGACCGATGGCGGTCCAGCCTGCGTCCGCGATGCCGCTCAAATAGGCCACGCCCGGCAGACCCATCAGCAACCAGCTGCTCATGTCCGAGGCTTCCGCGCTCATGGCGGTCACCAGAGGCCCCAGCTTGCGGTCGCCCAGGTAAAACTCATCCGCTGACCCTCCGGCCCCCTTTTTACTGAAATAAAACCCTACATATACCATGGCCGCCAGGTAAACCACAATGGCGGCCAGAATTCCAATCTGTGCTGCTGTCATATCCCATTCCCTCCTGCTTCAAACATAATGGGGCCATTATAGCATGTGAGAAAATAGAACGCAATACAGAACGAAGTATAGACTAAATACTATACGAATATATGAAAATATACAAGAAAATAACGATTTTAAAGGAAAAATAGACTGTACGAATTTTGAAAAATATTTTTGGACAAAAAATATCCGTTAAATTTTTTAGCACCTGGCAGGGGTGAGGGGGTCAGGGCAGAAAGCTGCTGAGGAATCCCGGAAGCACCTCCGCGCTGTAGTGTCCCAGGGAGTATTCACCGCCGCACAGGCACCAGTCGTACATCAGGGCGCGTTCACAGAGGGCGTAGCGTTTGACCATCTCGCTGACGCTGAGCCGGGTGGTGAGCTGGCCGCGCTCTTGGCCGCCGGCGATGATTTTACGCAGCAGCTTGTAGTAGATCCGGTCCCGGTCCAGCAGATGTTTTTCACCGTTTGTGATCAGCTGGGTGGAGAGCAGCCGCGTCAGCAGTTCGATGGAAATGCTGTTCTCGATCATGCCGAACAGCTCCCGGTTGAGAAACAGCAGCGTATCCATGGCAGTCATATCCGGGTCCAGCTGTTCGATCAGCTCCTCGTACTTTTCATCGAACAGGGTGCTGAGGGTGGAGAGCAGCGCGTCTTTTCCGTCGAAATAGTGATAGAAGGACCCCTTGGAGGTTTTGGACAGATCGATGATCTCCTCCACCGTGGTGTCCTCATAGCCCTGCTCGTAAAACAGCTTCCAGGCGGCGTTTACGATCCGTCCTCTGGTGTTGCGCGCATTTTTCTTTGCCATGTCTGTCTCCTTCTTTTAATTCCATTCACCTGACAGCCTTACCCTTCCGGATCACCGCCGGAATCTCCCTCACGTCCCTCAGTCCGTCCCGTCCCACTGTGATCTGCAGGATCATCGTCTCATCGGTCCCCGGCGGAATCTGTTTGTCGAAAATAAAGTTTCCAAGGCTGTAATAAATATAACGCCCTTTATAGACCTCCGGTTCCTGAAGCACATGGGGGTGGGCGCCCACCACAAAATCAGCGCCAAGGTCCACGGCCTTTTTGGCGATCAGCTCCTGCATTTCACTTTTGTAGCGTTGAAATTCGATGCCCCAGTGGAAATACACAATTAAAAAATCACAGTCCACGGAGGCGATATCCTCCTCCAGCCCGGAAAAATCCAAGGTGCTGATATACTGCACCGTAGGCTTGTCCGCGTTGAAAAAATACCCCTCCGGCGGCAGGGCGCTGTAGGCCAGAAGCCCCACCCGGATTCCGTTTTTCTCAAAAATATACGGCTTTTTCGAGGCGGCGTTCTCCGAGGCTCCCACATAGTCCAGCCCGTTTGCCTCCAGATGAGTCATGGTATCGAGGAGTCCCGGGCTGGTGTAGTCCATGGTGTGGTTGTTGGCCAGGTTCAGGCAGTCAAACCCGGCCCGCTTTAAAGCAGATGCATTCTCTGCATCTGCCTTAAACAGAAAGCGCTTTGCCTTGTTGGCGGCATTTTCATAATCGGTGATGGGGCATTCCAGATTTCCCACGGTCAGGTCGTCCTGCAGAAACAGATCCCGCACGTCCTCGTAGGGATAATCATAACCAAATTCTTCCAGATAACTCTGGACGCCCCGGGAGAGCATAATATCCCCTACAAAGGAGATTGTGATCTCATTCGGTTGGGACCGAAATAAAACAAGCGCCCCGATCATCAGCACAACCGGCACGGACAAAAACAGATAAAAACGCCTGTGCCTTAACATCCCGTGGAGTACGGCTCATCCGGCGCGGGCACCTCCCCGCCGCCTGTCTCGTCCATATACGAATGGACGAAGGCGGGCCTCTGGGGCGGATTCTGCCTGATCATATCCTGCCACGTCTCGTCCGTAAGCCGTTCTCCCGACAAGAATTCGAAAAAGTCAAATACGGCGCCTCTGGTGAGGTAAATCTTTCCGTTTTGGGGGACTGCCACATAGATTTCCGCGGCATTTCCCACACCGGCCTCCAGATAGCTTCCGCCGCTGGTGTGTACATCGGCGATCACAGCCATGTTCTTATCCGTGTCTGATTCCACCAGATACCAGTTTCCGGCCTCTGCGATGGAGCTGCTCATAAATTCCAGCGTTCCGCCGTAGGTCACCAGGGAAGAGTGCTCCTCCGGGCTTAAATCCTCCCCGTTTAGCTCCTTCTGTGCGCATTTTTTCAGGAAATCCAGCGTATCCTCGAAATCCAGCATCTTGTACTTCAGACTGTCGCTCAGCAGTCCACGCTGCTCCAGGCTTTCCCTGGTGACCTTTGTCAGCCACAGAAGACGGTTGAAAAATTCAGGGTTGGGCTCCACGTAGCCCAGCACCTCCGGCGGCTCGTTTCCGCCGCACTCCGCCGCGGACTGTTTGCCGTACAGGATGGTGTCATGGCGTATTTCCGCCCAGCTTCCCAGGGCGGTGGACAGGGATTTGTCCTCCCAGGCCGTGTTTTTCATAAAGGTGGGGTATGCGCCGTCCACCCGTTTCACCAGACTCTTCAGGCAGTACAGCCAGCCGTTGTACAGGTTGTTGGTCTGCTGCGGGATGGTCTGGGAGTCAAATTTGATCATCAGCTGGTCAAAATTGTTTTGATATTCGCTCCATTGCTGTCTGGGCTGGTAAAATTCGTCCAATATCTCATCCGCCCGCTCCGAGCCGAACACGGCGAATACATCCAGACCCGTGGGAACCGGCCGGTCGTACGGGTCCGAGAGCTTTTGCAGAATCTCTGAATCCGGGATATAGCGCTGTCCCATAAAGCGCATCTGGAGATTGGTTTCCGCCTTCGGCACCTTCAGTACAATGTCTGGCTCCCTCATCTGATCCACTTCCCGGTAGAAATCGTCCAGTTTTTCCGGTATTTCGTCGAGATCGGGGGTGTCGGAATATACCTTTTTTACGGCCAGGGCAACCTCGTAGGGAGTGATGTCGTCGGACTCGCCCACGAAAAAGCTGGTGGTGCTGTAAATATTTTCCCAGAGCGAGACGCCGTCCTTGGCAGGCGCCCGGCACAGGGAAATAGCTGTCACGATGGCCCTCACGGCCGATTCCTCATCCCGTACGTTTAACCCGTCGTAAAACGGCATAGGCACCAGACCGTACCAGCTCATGGCCCGGAAGAATTTCCCCAGCTCCTCGCTGCGGGTATAGTGCCCCCTCACGGTAAACAGAGAGTAGTCGAGTTCATATCCGAACAGCGGTGAAGACGCCTTTCCCTCTGCGTTCTCAATCAGGTTGTATTCCTGGCGGGCCAGATTTGCGGTTTCAGGCGGAAGATCCGCCGGCAGCTCCTTGCCCAGGGCCAGGTTTGCAACGCTGAAATAACCCAGCATTTTCAGAACCGCGTCCTTCACCTCTTCGTTCTGCACTACCTGGTAATGCGCCGACAGCTGCCCGATCATGCTGCTGTTGAGCTGGATCAGGTCGTCGTACAAAAATTCCGTCTCCAGATTGCGCAGAGAGTAATCGTAGAAAATGTGATAGAGCTGCAGCACGGAATCCGTGGTCACAAATCCGGGTATTTTTTTGTACGTGTTATCTTCATATACATAGAACAGCTGCTCCGAATCCGTGGGAGACACCACAAATCCGTTTTTGGCGATCAAATCCCTCTGGGCCTGGGTCAGGTTGGCAAACTGGTCCAGATTCTCAATATTGGACAGGTCGGCGTTCAGCGTGTACTGAGGGGCGTTGGGGGTAATGGACAGGGGCGTGTACGCATCGGCCGTTACCGTAAACCCGGGCTTAAAATCCAGGTTCATAACGCCCGAAGTGCCTCCGTTAGCCGGATTGCCGCTATTCGCGCCGCCGCCATTTGTCCCGCCGTCTGCCGTATTGCCGTCCGCCGTACCACCCGCAGCCGCGCTGCTGTCAGCGGTCTCATCTCCCGGCGCATCGGCCGTCCCGCCGTCCGGCTCCGCGTTCTTGTCCTTTGATTTGTCCGCGCTGGTCACCCAGGCTTCCTCCGAAACGTCCTGTCCGCCGGAATGCCGGCCGCTATTGCCGCAGCCGGCCGCCGACAGGGCGGATCCAAGAATCGCAAGTGTCAGTGCGGATGCCAGTAATTTCTGTTTCAACATACATTCCCTCCCTACTGTTCGGCTGTGAGCGTGTCGCCCTCCAGCCGCAGACTGTGTTGTGTTCCTTCTATATTTACCAGTATCTCGTCCTGCCGGGTGTTCGTGTTGTTTAAAAACACGATCTCGCCCTGGTACTCATCGGAAATCGCCTGTACCTCAAAGCCGAACCCCTTCCAGTCGTACAGCGCCAGCAGCTGATTGCCGCTCTGCACCGATTCAATGGAAACGATCTCGTCCACGCCGTCCCCATCCAAATCAAAGAGCCGGTAATCGGCAAAGGGCCGGGCCAGCCTGGAGCCCAGCCAGACCGGCTGCAGCCGTCCGTCCTGCAATGCGTAGAAAAACGGACGTTTTGCGGGAACCGGATGGAATTTGGCGGTTTTATAAACGCATACCCCGATTTCCACCCGGCCGTCCCCGTCGATATCCCCGGCCAGCACCTTAAGGGGCTTGATGGAGGCCAGGTCAAAGACAGCCTCCGGTTCGCCCTGTACCACGGGCCTGTTTTTCCGGATTTTGTAAAAATCATACACGGCCAGCGTATCCCCGTATTCCTCCCCTGTGTCCAGCCGCAGATCCGCGCTGGCGGCGGTGATCAGCAGCAGTTCCTCCCGGGAATCCCCGTCAATGTCGCATACATACCAGGAGACAATATTGGGCTGAGGGGGGCGGGAGAACAAAAGGGCCGCGCCTGCGGCCAGTAACAATATGGTTAGAAATAATATGCTTTTTCTGGTTTTCAATTTCTGCGCTTCCTTTGCTGGGATCAGTTTGCCGCCGCGATCAGCCGCCGTCCTGTCTGATACCATAATTATAAACGACGAGGCGGATAACCACAAGCATAATTGGAAGAAGCAGGGAGAACGCGGCCGCCTCCGGTTATAGCAGCCATGCATGAATTGTATACCCGTTTTCCCAATCCCCCATTGATTTTATTAAAAGATGCGCTTATAATTGGTAAAAATACATTTATAACCTACAGGAATGGAGGATACGATTATGGAGAAGAAAGACCTGGACTGGGGGAATATCGGCTTTACCTACATGCCCACGGACAAGCGCTATGTGGCTGACTATAAAGACGGAGAGTGGGGCGAGGGCCGCCTGACCGCAGATCCCACGGTGGTGATCAACGAGTGCGCGGGCATTCTTCAGTATTGCCAGGAGATCTTTGAGGGACTTAAGGCCTATACCACGGAGGACGGCAGCATTGTCACCTTCCGCCCGGACCTGAACGCGGAGCGCATGATGGATTCCGCGGTGCGTCTGGAGATGCCTCCGTTCCCGAAGGAGAGATTTCTGGAGGCGGTGGATGCGGTGGTCCGCGAGAACGCGGCCTGGGTTCCGCCCTACGGCAGCGGAGCTACCCTGTATCTGCGCCCTTACATGTTCGCCACCGGCCCGGTGATCGGCGTCAAGCCCTCCATGGAATACCAGTTCCGCCTGTTCGCAACCCCGGTTGGCCCCTATTTCAAGGGCGGCGCAAAGCCTCTGACCATCTGTGTCAGCGATTTTGACCGCGCGGCTCCCAATGGCACCGGACACGTGAAGGCCGGTTTAAACTATGCCATGAGCCTGCACGCCTCCGTCACCGCCCACGCGGCGGGTTACGATGAGAACATGTTCCTGGATCCGGGAACCAGAACCTTTGTGGAGGAGACCGGAGGCGCCAACTTCCTGTTTGTCACCGGGGACGGCGAGGTGGTAACGCCCAAGTCCGATTCCATTCTGCCCTCCATCACCAGGCGCTCCCTGGTCTATGTGGCAGAGCATTACCTGGGTTTGAAGGTAACCCAGAGACCGGTGAAGCTGGCGGAGCTGAAGGATTTCGCGGAGTGCGGCCTGTGCGGCACCGCGGCGGTGATCTCCCCGGTGGGCAAGGTGGTGGATCACGGCCGGGAGATCTGCTTCCCCAGCGGTATGGAGGAGATGGGACCGGTTACCAAGAAACTGTACGACACGCTTACCGGAATCCAGATGGGAGAGATCGAAGCTCCCGAGGGCTGGATCCGCAAGATTGTATAATTGACGGAATTAAACAAAATGTACCGGAAAAGCTGCAGGGAGCCATGCCGTTTCCTGCGGCTTTCTGCGTGATGAAGCGGCGGCACAGCCGGTTGAACCTATCAAATGAAAAGGATGGAGAACGGAAGATGAGAAGAAAAGCGTGTGGACTGTTGGTGCTTATGCTGGCAGTCGCCAGCGTGACAGCCTGCAAGACGGGCAGGGAGACTGGGGAGGAAAATATCGCCTGGGAGACGAAGGACAGCGCGGATGCGCAGGAGAAAGAGGCCGGGGAGGCTGAGGGGGCGGAGGACAGTCCGGATGCCGGAGTACCGGAAAACGGCGAAATAACCGGCGGCGCCAAAACCGGTTCCGGCGCGCCGGACGGCAGCGAAACCGCGGAGCCAACGACCGGCGCGCCCCAGACCACAGCCGCCCCCGCCCCAGACCATCAAAATCCCCCTCTTTCCGATGCTGGGCAAAGCGCCATGATGAAAAAATACCAGGAGGTACTTAGCGGCGTTTTCTACGACCAGGTATACCCCGACGGCAGCAGCTGCGATTACGACAATTACAGCAGCATCACGATCAACCAGTTTGCCGTATACGACGTGGATGGGGACGGGCAGGATGAGCTGATCATCCAATTTAGCACCAGCAGCATGGCCGGAATGACGGAGAGCGTGTACCGCTACAATGCCGCCGCCGACTCCGTGGAGCTGGAACTCAGCGAGTTTCCGGGCGCGGTGTACTACGACAACGGGCTGGCGCTTGTGGGCTGGTCCCACAACCAGGGGCTGGCGGGAGACTTCTGGCCCTACAATGTCTATCAGTACAATCCGGAGACGGATGAATACGAGGCTGTTTTCAGCGTGGACGCCTGGGACCGGGAGCTGGCGGACACGGATTACGATGGGAATCCGTACCCCGCAGATGTGGATGTGAACAACGACGGGATTATATTCTACATCATGCCGGGCGGCAGCTACGACACGGATCATCCGGTGAGCTTGCGGGAATACAAATCGTGGTACGACTCCATTCTGGGCGGAGCCTCCGAGCTTAAGGTGCCCTTCCAGGACCTCACGGAGGACAACATCCGTGGAGTACAGTGACGGACACGCGTGAAAAACCGGCCGGCGCCTTTGGGGCGCGGCCGGTTTTACATTTCGTGAAATTATAATATTACATTCCCGCGAACTTATTCTTAACCTTCTGAATCTTTTCCTGCTCTGCCTGCTCCATGGTATACCAACCCTTGGCGGACATCTTCTTATAAATATCGTCCTGCATGCACAGGCTGTCGTTCAACGCCTGGTCAAAGGTCTGGTGTACATTCTGGGTTGAGGACTCGATGGTGCCGTGCATATAAAGGTCGCACACACCCTTGGTGGTCAGGAGAAGGTTCTCCATAATGCATTTGTCGTCCATTTTGCCGCCTCCTTAAACGAGATTGTAGAAATTGTCAAAGATCTGCTTGTGCTGCTGGCTGATCTTCTCAACGCAGGACTTCAATTCCGCATCCTGCAGGTTCTGGATTGCTTCCTGGCACTGGGTCTTTAAAAACGTCTCGTGGCCAAGGGCATCTTCAATATAACTCAATTCTTTGGGACTCATATTTATCACCTCCAAAATTAGTATGGGCCGCGGGAGCGTTTTTTATGAAAATGCAATCTGCATATTCATGGCAGCCCGGAATATATTGATAGTAATTGTGAATACTTGATTGCGGAGGTTTAAAATCAATGAAAAATGGATGGATGGGGAAAATGCTTCGGGCAGCTCTTGCTTTCACCTGCGCGGCAGCGCTTGTGGGCTTGTGCGGCTGTTCGGCGTCAAAGGACGATGGAAAAAAGGTGAAGGATCTGGAATTTGCGGTGGTCGGGGAGCCGGATATTCCCCAGGAGTTAAAGCAGATTATCGCGCAGAAACAGACCGCGCCCTTCAAGCTTACATACAGCGACGATAAGAACCTGTATATCGCCGTAGGTTACGGCGAGCAGGCCACCGGCGGCTACAGCATCAGCGTGAACGAGCTGTACCTGACAGAAAATTCCATTGTCATTGACACGGAGTTAAAGGGACCGGAGAAGGGGGAAAATCCGGGGGCCGACAAATCTTATCCCTACATCGTGGTCCGCACGGAATACCTGGAGAACCCGGTGGTATTCCAATAAGCCAACAGTTCAGACGGCTCATCTTCTTGACCCCAAAAGATGGTCAAGAAGCCTCAGATGTCCATCCGATGTGAAAATTGACACGGAAATCCGCTTACAAGCGAGCTTGACGCGGCTTCCCGCGCCAATTTTCCCGCTGTCTGAACTGTTATGTAAATTTTCCTTTTTAATCTTCACAGCATATGCTATACTAGGGAACAAATCACCTGTCGTCAGCTACAGGGCTGATGACCAAGTCTGTCAAGCATATGCTTAAAAGGTTAGGGAGGCGGCATCATGATATTTAAGGACATCTGGCTGGATATCAAGGCGGTCCAGGAACGGGACCCGGCGGCCCGCAGCGCGCTGGAGGTATTTTTGCTCTACCAGGGCATTCACGCGCTGATCTGGCACCGGTTCGCCCATTGGTTCTGGCGCCATAAAATGTATTTTATCGCCCGGCTGATCTCACAGATCGCCCGGTTTTTCACTTTGGTCGAGATTCACCCCGGCGCCCAGCTGGGACGGGGAATTCTCATTGACCACGGCTGCGGGGTCGTGATCGGGGAGACCGCGGTGGTGGGGGACAACTGCACCATCTACCAGGGGGTTACCCTGGGCGGCGTGGGCACCCAGAAGGGTAAACGTCATCCCACCCTTGGGAACAACGTGATGGTGGGCGCGGGGGCCAAGATTCTGGGCGCCTTCGAGGTGGGGGACAACTGCTCCATCGCAGCCAACGCGGTGCTCTTAAAGCCCCTGGAGGACAATGTGACCGCGGTGGGCATCCCGGCCCGGCCGGTGAAAAAGGACGGAGTCACCATTCCAAAGGTCAAAAAGAGCGCCACGATCGAGGAATACCAGGCGTTAAAGGAGCAGGTGCGCCGCATGGAAGAGCAGATCCGGCGTCTGGAAACGCTGCTCGCTGAAAAAGAAAAGGAAGAAACCACCCCATGATAAAAGAACCTTACGTTGCGATCGAGCGGAGCATCATCAAGCAGTTCCGCAAAGAAATCTGGCGGCCCTTTGTCAAGGGTCTCCAGGCATATGAGATGATTGCAGACGGCGACCGCATTGCCGTCTGTATTTCCGGTGGCAAGGACTCCATGCTGTTAGCCAAATGCATGCAGGAGTTAAAGCGCCACTCCAAGACAAACTTCGAGCTGGAATTCATCGTCATGGACCCGGGCTACAACCCGGCCAACCGAAGGCTCATCGAGGAAAATGCGGCCCTGATGAACATTCCGGTGCAGATATTCGAGTCCGACATATTTGATGCGGTGGTGGACGTGGACCAGTCCCCCTGCTACCTGTGCGCCCGTATGCGCCGCGGATACCTCTATGACCGCGCCCGGTCCCTGGGCTGCAACAAGATCGCCCTTGGCCATCACTACGACGACGTGATCGAGACCATTCTTATGAGCATGCTTTACGGCGGCCAGGTCAACACCATGATGCCCAAGCTGCACAGCACCAATTTTCCGGGCATGGAGCTGATCCGCCCCCTGTACTTTGTGAAGGAGGGGGATATACTGGACTGGAAGGACTACAACGGGCTGCATTTCCTGCAGTGCGCCTGCCGCTTTACCGAGCAGATCGCCCGGGACATGGAGGCGCGGGGCGCGGCAAAGGACTCCGCCGACGTGGTGCACACCTCCAAGCGCCAGGAGATCAAGGAGTTAATTAAGACCCTGAAGGAGACCAACCCCTTTGTGGAAGCCAACATCATGAAAAGCGTGGAGAACGTCAACCTGGACGCCTGTATCGGATACGTCAGCGGCGGCCGGCGCCACCATTTCCTGGACGAATATGACAAGCAATAAATCCGTCCGCCCCATACGCATAAATCACCTGCCCTTCGCATAGATATTTCTAAAGGACTATGAGAAACGGCAGGTGTTTTTATGGAATTAATAAAAAAGCAGATACATATGAACCAGTTCAAGGGAACCGTGACCACTCAGATTACGCTGGATGACGATTTCATTGTGCCGGACACCATGGACGACATGGCCCAGGTGATGCTGGACACCGGGGAGATCCAGATTGAATCCGTAAAAAACCAGGGGGAAAAGGTGGCGGTGAAGGGCAAGCTGGAATTCCAGGTGCTGTACCGCAAGGAGGGCGGCGGGCTTCAGACCCTGGGCGGAAGCATCCCCTTCGACGAGACCATCAACGCGCCGGATCTGGAGGAAAAGGATTACGTCGGGCTAAACTGGATGCTGGAGGACTTAAATGCGGAGATGATCAACTCCCGCAAGCTGGGCGTTCAGGCCATCATCACCCTGCAGGTGCGCATCGAGACGCTGCGGGATGTGGAGGCAGCGGTGGATGTGGACATGGGAAACGGGGGCTTTGCGGCCCAGACACCCGGGGATGCGACAGGCCCGGCTCAGATCGAGACCTTAAAGCGCACAGTCAACGTGGCCGCCATCGCCGTCCGGCGCAAGGATACCTACCGCATGAAGGAGGAGATTTCCCTGACCGGCGGCAAGCCCAACATCGGCCGCCTGCTGTGGCGGGAGATGAAGCTGCGGGACGTGACCACCAAACCGCTGGACGGGAAATTACATATTGACGGGGATTTGAGCGTGTTCGCCATCTACCAGGCGGAGGATGAAAACATGCCGATGCAGTGGCTGGAGGAGACGCTTCCCTTCTCGGGCGACCTGGATTTGAGCGATGCGGTGGAGGAGATGGTGCCTATGGTCACCGTGCGCCTGGCCCACAAGGATCTGGAGCCAAAACCGGACTACGACGGGGAGATGCGGGAGCTGGATGTGGATGCGGTGCTGGAGCTGGATATCAAGCTGTACCAGGAACAGGACGTTGAGCTGTTAAGCGATATGTATTCCACCAGCCGGGAGGTGGAGCTGACCAGGTCCCAGGCCTGTTTCGACCAGATGCTGACCAAAAACGTCTGCAAATGCAAGGTCAGCGAGAAGCTGGAGTTGTCCGGGGCCGAGCGCATTTTACAGATCTGCCACAACGAGGGTACGATCAAGCTGGACGACGTAGAGATTGGGGAGGACAATATCCAGATCGACGGCGTTCTGGAGGTGAGCCTTTTGTATCTGACCAGCGACGACGAATCGCCGGTGCAGGCGGCGGTGGAGCAGGTGCCTTTCCACTGTACCGCAGAGGCCAGAGGTGTCACAAAGGACAGCGTGTACCAGCTCAACACCGGTTTGGAGCAGCTGACCGCCGTGATGATGGGCGGCGAGATGGTGGAGATCAAGGCGGTGCTGGCCTTGGATTTCCTGGTGTTGCAGCCGGTCTGCGAGCCGGTGATTACCGGGGCGCAGGTGAACCCGATGGATATGCAGAAACTGCAGGAACTTCCGGGTATTGTGGGCTATATCGTGCAGCCTGACGACACGCTGTGGAACATTGCTAAAAAATTCCACACCACGGTGGGAAATATCATTTCCACCAACGAGCTGGCGGACGACAAGGTAAAGGGCGGCATGCGCCTTCTGCTGGTGAAGGAGATCGCCCAGCCGTGAGAAAACAGGGGATATAAGGAGGCGGAGAGCCATGGGAATACCGGTGGCTCCCCGCTTTTGTTTGCCCGCCGCGAACCCTCAAAGCGCGGCCCAACGGGAAAAGCTGTTTGCATTCGCGGGCATTTAATGTTAAATTATTGGTAGATTCAAAAAGCCGGTTCCGCCGCAATTCCTGCGGAGTCCGGCGTCCCACGCAGCAGACGGATATCCGGGCATTATGCCCGCCGCCGCTGCGGGCATAAAATGGGGCCGGGCCGGTAAGCGGGCGGCGCGGACATACAACAAGGAGGATGGAACATGAAAATCGTAGTGCTGGAACCCCTCGGCGTGAGCGGGGCGTATGTGGACAAGCTGGCGGAGGGCCTGAGAGCGGCCGGGCATGAACTGATATACTGGGACACAAAGGTGACGGACACGCCGTCCCTCATTGAGCGGGGGCAGGACGCGGACATCCTGGTGGTGGCCAATATGCCCTTAAAGGGCGAGGTCATCGAGGGCTGCCCCAGGGTCAAATACATCGCGGTTGCCTTCACGGGCGTGGATCATGTGGATCTTGCGGCCTGCAGGAAGCGGGGGATCGCGGTGAGCAACGCGGCCGGATATTCCACAAACGCGGTGGCGGAGCTGGTGTTCGGCCTGGCCATCGGCCTGTACCGCAGCATCCCGGCCTGCGATCACAGAGCGCGCACCGGAGGCACCAAGGACGGGCTGGTGGGGCCTGAGCTTCACGGAAAAACCATGGGCATCGTGGGCACCGGGGCCATCGGCCGCCGGGTGGCCGCCATTGCGTCGGCTTTCGGCTGTAAGCTTCTGGCCTATAGCCGCACGGAGCGGGAGGAGATGAAGGCCCTGGGCGCGGCGTATGTGACCCTGGAGGAGCTGATGGAGCGAAGCGACATCGTTTCCCTTCACGTGCCGGTGACCGACGGCACCAGAGGGCTGATCGGGCGGGAGCTGTTGGCGAAAATGAAGAAGAGCGCCATTCTGATCAACACGGCCAGAGGGCCGGTGGTGGACAACGCCGCCCTGGCGGAGGCCCTGGAGAACGGCTCCATCGCGGGAGCGGGAATCGACGTGTTCGACATGGAGCCGCCCATTCCCGGGGATTATCCGCTGCTCACGGCGCCCCACACCATCCTGACGCCCCACGTGGCCTTTGCCACGGACGAGGCCATGGAAATCCGGGCGGATATCACCATTTCCAATATCGAGCACTGGATCGCCGGGGATCAGATCAATGTGATACTTTCCGGGAATTAAATGGAGAGCCGGATGATACGGTATCTGGGGCCGGAGGAAAAGCCGCTCTGCCGCCCGCTCTGGGAGGAAGCTTTTCCCGAGGATACGCGGGAATTTCTGGACAATTATTTTGAGCGTAAAATGAAAGAGAACCGGGTTCTGGCCGCTTTGGACGGAGAGAGCGGCCCCGGAATCATGGCGCGGGTGGTAAACGCACAGGCATTTTTGAGCGGTTTTGGCGTAAATGGGGACTGTCCCTGCCCGGAGATGGAGGTCCCGCTGGTGATATGGGATGCGCAGATCAAGGAGAACAACGGTCTGTTTTGCTGGCGCTTAAATGCAAACGGTTCCACGCTCAGACGCCCCGGGGCGTCGGGAGGCGTGGGGCCGGATGGCGCCGGACTTCTCGTCTCCTCCGAGGCGCTGGCGCTGACGCCCGGCCAGCTTGCGGCGTGGCTCTGGGGATACCGGTCCCTGGAGGAGTTGGAGCCGGACAGTGGAATTCCCTACTGGTGCGGATTTGTGCGCACCTTAAAGGGAGTGTTTCTCGACGAGGTGGTCTGACGGGCCCGTCCCGCGCGAGGTGGAAGGAGTGTAATCAGATGGATGAAAAACTGGAAACATTGAGACAATGGATCGCAGAGAGCCATAACATTGTATTTTTCGGCGGCGCGGGCGTGTCCACGGAGAGCGGGATTCCGGATTTCCGCAGCGTGGACGGCCTTTACAACCAGCAGTACGCCTACCCGCCGGAGACCATCATCAGCCACAGCTTTTATGTGCGTTATCCGGAAGAATTTTACCGCTTCTACAAGGACCGCATGCTGTTTGCGGACGCAAAACCCAACGCGGCCCACCGGGCGCTTGCAAAGCTGGAGGCGGACGGCAGACTGAAGGCCGTGATCACCCAGAACATCGACGGCCTGCACCAGATGGCCGGGAGCCGGGAGGTGCTGGAGCTGCACGGCAGCGTCCACCGCAACTACTGCACCCGCTGCGGGAAATTTTACAGCCTGGACGACGTGATCCGCAGCGAGGGAGTGCCCCGCTGCGACTGCGGCGGCACGGTTAAGCCGGACGTGGTGCTCTATGAGGAAGGGCTGGACAGCAATACGCTGGAAAAGTCCGTCCGCTACATCCGCCAGGCGGACATGCTGATCATCGGGGGCACCTCCCTGGTGGTATACCCGGCGGCGGGCCTGATCGACTATTACCGCGGCAGCAAATTGGTGCTGATCAACAAGGACGCCACCGCCCGGGATTCCCAGGCGGATCTGGTCATCAACGGCAGGATCGGGGAGGTCCTGGGAGCGGTCAGCGGCGTTCAATAAAATTCCAAGAAAGCAGGTAAACGATATGTATACAGCAGCAGAAAACCGGTACGACACCATGAAATACCGCCGCTGCGGCAGGAGCGGAGTGCTTCTCCCGGCGATTTCCCTGGGCCTCTGGCAGAATTTCGGTCTGGAAAAGCCCCTGGAAGAACAGCGGCAGATTCTTTGCAGGGCCTTTGACCTGGGCATCACCCATTTTGATCTGGCCAACAATTACGGGCATCCGGCCAGGGGAAAAGCGGAGGAGAATTTCGGAGCCATTTTAAAGTCGGATCTCATGCCTTACCGGGATGAACTCTTCATCTCCACCAAGGCGGGGTACGATTTCTGGCCCGGCCCCTACGGCAACTGGGGCTCCCGGAAATACCTGATCGCCAGCCTGGATTCCAGCTTAAAACGCATGGGACTGGATTACGTGGACGTATTTTACCACCACCGCCCGGACCCGGAGACGCCCCTTGAGGAAACTATGGGAGCGCTGTCGGACATCGTGCGCCGGGGGAAGGCGCTGTACGTGGGCATTTCCAACTACCAGGCCGACGAGGCGTCCAGGGCCATTGCCATTTTAAAGGCCAACGGCACACCCTGTCTGATCCACCAGCCCCGGTACAACATGTTCGAGCGCTGGGTGGAGGACGGCCTTTTGGGCGTTCTGGACCGGGGCGGCGTGGGCTGCATCTGTTTCAGCCCTCTGGCCCAGGGCGCGCTCACCGGCCGTTATCTGAACGGAATTCCGGAGGGGTCCCGGGCGTCCAGAGCGGGCACCACCATCGGCGGACGGTACCTGACCGAGGACAAGCTGGCGAAGATCCGGGCGTTAAACGGGATTGCGGCGGACCGGGGGCAGAGCCTGGCGCAGATGGCGCTCTGCTGGGTGCTCCGGCGCAGGGAGGTAACCTCGGTCCTGATCGGAGCCAGCAGCACGGCCCAGCTGGAGGACAACGTGATGTCCTTAAACCGGATGGAATTCACCGCGGACGAGCTGCAGGCCATTGAGAATATCCTGAAATGACGAAAAGGGAGCGGACAAGTTATGAATGAAAAGCCGAATTACGAGGTGGGCGATATCGTCAAACTGAAAAAGCCCCATCCCTGCGGCAGCAGCCAGTGGGAGATTCTGCGGGTGGGCGCGGACTTCCGCCTCAGCTGCATGGGCTGCGGGCACCAGATCATGGTGCCCCGCAAGCTGGTGGAGAAGAATACCAGGGGGCTGACTAAAAAGGGCGCGGCGGCTGAAACGAACGGCAAAAACCTCGAAAAATAACATAAAAACCCGTAAAAACCCGAAAAAACAGCTTGCTTTTGTCCGGTAAATTTGGTACAATAATACTCCGTGACATATTATATCCTTGCTCCCGTAACTGAAAGCGGGGGCCAGAGACCATAAGGAGGTAAAGCAAGATGAACAAGTATGAATTAACCGTTGTTCTGAATGTGAAGCTGGAAGACGAAGAGCGCGCAGCAGCACTGGAAAAGGTAAAGGGTTACATTACCCGTTTCGGTGGTACCGTGACCAACGTAGATGAGTGGGGTAAGAAGAGACTTGCATATGAGATCCAGAAGATGCACGAAGCTTACTACTACTTCATTCAGTTTGAGTCCGATTCTGTATGCCCGAACGAAGTTGAAGCACACATTCGTATTATGGAACCAGTGATCAGATACTTATGCGTGAGAGTGGACGCATAATCTCAGCCGCATAAGAAGTTAAAAAGGAAGAGTGATCGTATGAACAGAGTTATCTTAATGGGAAGATTGACCAGAGACCCGGAAGTCAGATATTCGCAGGGCGAGCGCTCCATGGCGATTGCCCGCTACACTCTTGCGGTAGACCGCAGAGGGCGCAGAAACCAGGACAACGGAGAGCAGTCGGCCGATTTCATCAACTGTGTGGCCTTTGACCGCGCGGGCGAGTTCGCCGAGAAGTATTTCCGTCAGGGCATGAGAGTATTGGTGTCCGGAAGACTCCAGACAGGTAGCTATGTTAACAAAGACGGTCAGAAAGTATACACCACCGAGGTTATCCTGGACGACCAGGAGTTCGCCGACAGCAAGGGCGCATCCTCTGATATGGGCGGCTACGGACAGTCCGCTCCGGCCCAGAGACCGGCCCCTGCCAGCGCGATTGGTGATGGGTTTATGAACATTCCTGACGGAGTGGAGGACGAGGGCCTTCCGTTTAACTAGGATGTTCCACTGCAGATCATAAAGGAGGACAACACCAATGGCATTTAATAAATCAGACAGACCGGATGGCGCTAAGATGAGAAGACCGGGCGGAATGCGCAGAAGAAAAAAAGTTTGCGTTTTCTGCGGTGACAAGAACGGCACCATCGATTACAAGGATGTAAATAAGTTAAAAAGATATGTATCCGAGAGAGGTAAAATTCTTCCCAGAAGAATTACCGGCAACTGTGCGAAGCACCAGAGAGCCCTGACCGTAGCCATCAAGCGCGCGCGTCACATCGCTCTGATGCCCTACACCTGCGATTAATTGACGCGGGCAACGCTGTAAGCGGAATACGGATTTTATGGACGGGTTCGTCGCGAATATGCGACGGGCCCGTTTTTTGACCCGGGGATGCGTTATCGTATGAACATTTGACGAGGTATTCCACGAGTCTAATGTGAATCCATGCCGAAACACTTCGTGAGGTCTTTTACGAACCGAGTGTTTATGGTAGAATGGACCTATCAAGGATCAGGGGAGGCCGGAGTTATGGGAATGAGCTTAAAGCGGCGGATCAAGCGCGCGGCGGCGTGGGCGTTAGCGTTCACCATCGCCGTGCCTTTTGTGAGTTTTGGTGCGGCTGCTGCGCAGGAGAGCGCCCGGGAGACCGGTTGGTACGCGCCCAAGGAACACGCCGGGGTCGATTTCTCCCAGATGGAGTACCGGCGGTATGAGTTGGCGGATATGGAGGCGGCCGCGGATAAGCTGATACAGGCTGCCGGAACCGCAGGAGGGGATGAGCTGGTACTGGAGGCCTACGAGGAGCTGTTAGATGAGGTGGACCGCATGGGCACCATGTACAGCCTGGCGGATATCGCTTACAGCCGGAATATGGACGACCAGGACGCCGCGGACGAGACAGCGTATATGCGAACCCTGTACCCGCAGGGTACCGACCGGGCGGCCGCGGCGATGAAGGCGGCGCTGGACACCTCCTACGGACCTCTGCTGGAGGACAAAATGGGCCGGGCAAATGCCCGCTCCCTGCGGTATTATGAGGAGCTGGATCCGGTGCTGGAGAAACTAGGGGAGCGGGAACAGCAGCTGATACTGGAGTATGATCAGGCTTCGTCGGCGGAGTACCGGGTGAAGGCCGACGGGGAGGACTGGACGTACGAGCGCCTGGCACAGGATTTGGAGCCCTACAGCGACCAGTATTATGAGATACAAAATGCTCTGGACCGGGAACGGAACAAAACCGTGGGGGAGATCTACCGCCAGCTGGTTCAGGTGCGCCGGGAGATCGCCGGGGAGTGCGGCTATGACAATTATGCGGATTATGCTTACCAGTCCGTGTACGGCCGGGATTTTACAAAGGAGGACGTGGAGCGGATCCGCGCGGACGTGAAGGAGATCATTGTGCCGTTAATCGTGGATTGCTGGTATTCCGACGTGGACTACCAGGCGCTCTATGAGCTGGAGCCGTCGGACGCAGAAGAGATACTCGATCTCATGGAACCCTATATGGGACGGATGAGCGGGGAGCTGGGAGAGGCGTTTTCATACATGCGCAGGCACGGCCTGTATGACATGAAGCAGGCGGAGGCGGGAGAGAACCGCAGCGGAGGCTTTACCACCGATCTGCCGTATTACGGGGATGGCTTTATCTTCCTGACGCTGGAGGGGGATTACGACGATTACCTTGGCGTTTTCCACGAATTCGGCCATTTTGCGTCCATTTTCGGGGATCCGGCGCCCAGCATGTTCCGGTATGGATATGTGGATGTCAGCGAGATTGACTCCCAGGGGATGCAGATGCTGCTAATGCATTACGCGGACGAAATGTTCGGGGAGGTGGGGCGCTCCGTCGAGATGGAGGCGGTGTCGGATCTGCTGGATTCCATCATCACCGGGGCCATGATGGATGAGTTCGAGACCGCGGTGTACGCGGACCCGGATATGCCGCTGGATGAGATGAACCGCCTGTTCGCCGCTATTGCCGAGGATTACGGCGGCCTGTACTTTGATTACGACGGGGAAAACTGTTACGGCTGGGATATGGTTCCGCACATTTACCACAGTCCCCTCTACTATATCAGCTACGGAACCTCGGCGTTTCCGGCGCTTCGGCTGTGGATCGAGTCTGAGACGGACTGGGAGGGAACCCTGGACCGCTATATGACACTGTCGGCATCGGGAAGCAGCGAGCCTTACCGGAAAACGCTGCGGGAATGCGAAATTGGAGATATTTTCCAAACTGATGTGCTGCTGGATCTGGACCGGGAGATTCGGGAACGGCTGGATCTGCCCGGGGTAGAGACGAAGCGCGAGGCAGAGAAGGGGGAGACCGGAATTGGCGCGGCTCTGAACGGAAATGAGCTGAAACCGGTGGTCAGGCTGTTTTTGGGCGTGGCGGGCGCGATTGCGGTGCTGCAGCTGATGGTGCTTTGCACGGGATTTGTGATTATCTGGTTGTTGGTGAAAGATCGAAAACGGTAGACAAAAAAGAAGTGCCGATCCGGGAGGGCGGCACTTCTCTTTTGTCCGCCAGTCCTAGGCGGGGTCTGACGGATGGAAGTGGCTTTCGGACTTGACTGCGGGCCGGCGACGGGAGCGTTAGGAGGCCCGTGCCGTTTCTGCCGGAGCGCAGGGTCAAGCCGGATTGCTGCAGGAGACCTACGGCGCGGTCCCGGCCAGAGACTCCGCGTAGTAGGCCAGCATCAGATCGACCATGCGGCCGTAGCTCTTGACGCCGTCGGTCTGGTTTTGCAGCTTTAAGTAGGTGTCGTTCATGCGGGTGGAGGCCTCGGCAACCTTTCCGTCGAAATGGTTCCAGTAAGCGTTGTTGTAGGCCAGGTCCGCCACGGCCTCCGGGGGAAGCTTTTGGTGGAGTGTTATGTAGGCATCCATGTCCGCTTTTGCCAGCGCGTTGCCGGCGTAGACCCAGCCGGTGAGGTAGCCGCTGTAGCGGAACTCCGGATCGTCGGAGCCGATGCAGGCCATGTAGCCGATAAAGTTGGCCTCGTCCTCCCGCATGAAGCCCTTGAGGTGGCTCAGCTCATGGCAGATGGTGTGTGGGACGTTGTAGCGGGGCATCTCCCGGTTATAGTTGGCCTCCACGGTAAAGGGAGAGTAGATGCCACAGAGCTGCTGCACGGAGAGAATGCGGGATACCAACAGGGCCTTGGGACGGGGGTAAAATCCGTCCAGGTCCGGGAACAGCTCTCCCAGTTGTTCCATGGCCTTACGGCCGGAAGTGCCGTAGCGGTTTAAGCCGCTCAGGGTGGGCCCGGGGGTGGCGGTTGTCTGCCCTTCGTAGGGGGACAAGGCGTCCAGGTCGCCCTTGGCGGCGCACACCTGATCTACCAGGTAGCTGCACAGGGCGTAGAGCTCTTCGGTGGAGGATTTACGGATCGTGAGGCCGCTGTCCGCGGAAAAGGGCTTGCGGTAATAATTGATTCCGCAGTTCACCGTAAACACGAAGGCCAGGGTCGAGGCGATGAGAAACGCGCCGGACAGGAGCTTTGCAGGGCGACGGAAATTGCGGATCAGGCAGAACAGACAGAACAGAATCAGAGCGTAGAGGCCGATTTCCACCACGGAAAAGGGGAACAGGCCCGTCAGGCGTCCCAGGGTACCCACGATAAGGGGATAAACGGTGACCGCGTACCACTGGGCGAAGCCGGTGAACTTCCGGGCGGCCAGCTGGAGCAAGGCGGCTGCGAGCAGCAGAGTTCCCCCCGCCGTCCAGGGGGACAGGCGGAGAAATCTGCGCCGGTTTGAAGTGTTTGGGGAGTGTGCTAAATGCATGGTATACGCCTTCTTTTGCAGTTTGAGTTATCAACATTCTATGAAAATCCATTGTAAAACATGAGGACAACTTGGAAATTATCAGTAAAAATGCTGGAATCCCTCTCTATATTATAGAAAATTATGTCAAAACAGTCAAGAAAATCAACTGTAAAAAAACGGAAAATAATGGTCCTCAGGCAGCGAATTCCGGTTAGGGGACAAGAGACAGCAGGCGGTTTAAGCAGGCGCAGAGCAGCAGGCCCGCCAGGGTGGGCAGCCAGACGGCCGCGGCTGTCCAGAGGAGGGAGCCGGTCTCGCGGCGGATGGTGCGGCAGGTGGTGAGGCAGGGCCAATGGAACATGCAGAGAGTCATGAGGCAGAGGGCGGTGCGCCAGGTCCAGCCCTGAAGGACCAGGAACTGGCTGAGGGAAGCGGCGGCAGTTCCGGAACCTGCCTGGAGGTAGATCATCAGGATCAGGGGAAACACGGCCTCGTTGGCCGGAAGCCCGATCAGAAAGGCGGCCAGAATCGCGCCGTCCAGTCCCATGAGGCCGCCGGCGGGGGCCAGGAGACGGATCAGGGCGTCTAACAGGCTGGGAATCCGGCCGGCCGGAGCCGTGAACGTAAACCACCCTCCGGCCGGCCCCGGACAATATATGCGGGCTGAAATCCAGATGAGCATTCCGGCGGGCAGGGCCACGGCGGCCATGCGGCCCAGCACAAGCAGCACGCGGCTGAACAGGGAACCCAGGATCACCCGGCCGAAACGGGGCCGCCGGTATTCCGGCAGCTCCAGGATGAAAGCCGGGGACCGGTTTCCCGAAAGGATGCGGGAGAGGATGCGGGAGAGCACCAGATTTACGCCAAGGGCGGCCAGGAAAGCGCCTGTGAGGATCAGCGCCCGGGTCAGTCCGTCTGTCAATCCGGAAGCCGGAAAACCGGCAAAAAACAGGAGCGCCAGGGCGGCAAGCAGGGGGAACTTTCCGCTGCAGGGGATGAGGGAACAGGTGAGGATGGCGGTCAGGCGGTGTCCGTGGGAGACGATCGCACGGGAGCTAAGCACCCCGGCGGCGGAGCAGCCGAGTCCCACTGCCATGGACACGCACTGCCTGCCGCAGGCCCGGCAGCGTTCCAGACAGCGGTCCATGGCAAAGGCGGCCCTGGGCAGCAGACCGGTTTCCCCGGCCAGCGCCAGCAGCGGGAAAAAGACCGCCATGGGGGGCAGCATATACGGCAAAGCCCAGGCCAGGGGAAGGCCGATTCCGCGCACCAGGCAGGAGATGAGCCACTCCGGCGCGTCCGACCAGGAAAGAAACGCGGCAAATGGACCGCCAAGGCGTGTCATACCCTGTTGGAGCAGGGCGGCCAGAGGGGATGAGACGACCATGGTGGTCCAGAACAGGACGAGCATCAGGAACAGGAAAAACAGTTTTCCGTACAGGGGATCCGTGACCACACGGTCAAAGGGGAGAAACGCAGCCGGGGGCTTGCGGCGCCGTCCGCAACAGGCGTCCGCCAGGCGCTTGGGCGAGAAGTCCAGGCATTCATAGCGGAAGCGGCTGCGCGGAGCGGTGGTGCAGGCGTGGTGGACGGCTGTTTTCACATCGTCCAGGTCCTCGCGGCAGCGGGCGCAGCAGGGGACCACGGGGATTTGGAGTACATCGGACAGGAGGTCCAAGTCGATGGAAACGCAGCGTTTGCGGGCCTCGTCCCAGAGGTTTAAGCAGAGCACCACCGGCAGGCCCGTCTGCCGCACCCGTTCCAGGCGGAGGATGCGGTCCAGGTAGGACAGTCCCCGCTCCAGAGCGGAAGCCCTGCACACCACCAACACGGCGTCCGCCAGGCCGGAGCGCAGAAAATCCCGGGTCAGGGTTTCCCATCCGCGCCCCGCGGACAGACTGTCCGAGCCGGGAATATCCGCCATCAGATAGGTGCAGCCGCTGTACATAAAGGAACCTACCGCCGGCTCCACGGTGGTGCCGGACCAGTTTCCGGTGGGCGTGCTCCGGCCGGTCAGCCCGTTGAAAATGGTGGTCTTGCCCGTGTTGGGGCAGCCGGTCAATGCGATCAGTGTGCGTCCGTCTTTCATACTAACCTCCATCCTGCCCGCCGCTGTGGGAGGCGGACAGTGAAACCGCCGAAAACAGCAGAGACGCTGCTCCGGCGGAAGAACCTTATAATCTAAATATGCGGCCCGGAAGGGGAAAGTGCCTGGGCATACGGGAACGGCGGCATTTATCAGGGGGATTGGGATGAAACCGGGGAAGGGCCGTGGGATCGTATGAATATTTGGCGAGGTCTTTCACGAGCTTAGAGTTTATGGTAAAATGGGGAGCGACAGACACAATGGAAGGCGGAATGGGATTATGAAGAAAACAATCGGTATACTGGCCCACGTGGATGGGGGCAAGACCACATTTTCCGAGCAGCTTTTGTACCACGCAGGGGCCATTCGCACACCGGGGCGGGTGGACAGCCGGGACACGGTGATGGACGCAAACCCCATCGAGCGGGAGCGGGGAATCACCATATTCGCGGATCAGGGCTATTTTGAGTACAACCAAAACACCTACTACCTGCTGGATACGCCGGGACACGTGGATTTCAGCGCGGAGACGGAGCGGGCGGTGATGGCCCTGGACTATGCGGTTCTGCTTTTGGACGGTACCGGCGGAGTCCCGGCCCACACGGTCACACTGTTTAAGCTGCTGGAGCGCTACCGGGTGCCGGTTTTCTTTTTCATCAATAAAATGGACCTGGAGGGCGCGGATGCCGTCCGTGCCATGGAAGCTGTCCGCAGCCGCCTCACGGAGGATGCCGTGCTGATCCGCAGTCCAGGGGAGCTTGGCATGGAGGGAGCGCTGGCCGAGTTTGTGGCCGAGCGGGACGAGGGCGCGCTGGAGGCTTATCTGGAGGGAAAACTGACCGGTGAAATGGGTCTGGAAGCGCTGCAGAACCTGATCCGGCAGCGCCGGGCGTTTATCGCCATGGCCGGTTCCGCGCTGAGGGACAGCGGAATCGGGGAGTTCTGGCAGGTGTTCGACCGCCTGACCGCAACCGACTACCGGCCCCAAGGAACATTTTCCGGCCTGGTCTATAAAGTGCGCCGGGATGCCGGAGGGCGCAGGATCACCTTTATCAAGGTGGAACAGGGGGCGCTTCGGACACGGGATGAATTCCAGTTTATGGGAAATGATGGGGAGCCGGTGCGGGAGAAGGTAAACCAGATATTCTGCTGCTTTGGGGCCAGATACGGGGCAATGGACCAGGCCGGGGCAGGAGATCTTGCGGCGGTGACCGGGCTTTCGGTTCCGGTCTGCGGACAGCGGATCAGCCTGGAGGGCGGGGCGTCTGCGGCGGAGCAGGTGGCTTTCCAGATGGTACCCGCCCTGGAGGCCCGGGCGCTGGCCGGGAAAGGGACGGACAATCACCGTCTGCTGGAGATTTTAAGGATTCTGGAGGATGAGGACCCGCAGATGGCGGTGGACTGCCGCAGGCTGCCGGGCGGCGAGGAACAAATCTGTGTGCGCATTATGGGTCTGATCCAGCTGGAGGTGTTAAAACGCCTGATTCAGGACCGGTTTGGCGTGGAGGTGGAATTTACGCCGCCCCAGGTGCTTTATCAGGAGACTGTCGCAGCGCCGGTGGCAGGTTACGGGCATTATGAGCCACTGCGGCACTACGCGGAGGTCAATCTTCTGCTGGAGCCTGGACCCCGGGGGAGCGGGATTGCCTTTGAGAGCCGCTGCCATGTGGACGTGCTTTCCGTGAATTACCAGAATTTGGTGCGCACCCATGTGTTTGAGCGGGTGCACCGGGGGATTCTTACCGGTTCGCCTCTGACCGACGTCCGGGTGGTTCTGACCAACGGGCGGTCCCATTTAAAACACACGGAAGGCGGGGATTTCCGGGAGGCCACCTACCGGGCCATCCGCCAGGGGCTGGAGAAGGCGGAAAATCTGCTGCTGGAGCCCTGGTACCGGTTTGAGATCAGCGCCCCGGCGGAATACCTGGGCCGGATTCTTTCGGATATCCGCAAACGGTTTGGGGAGGCCCAGCCGCCGGAGCAGTGCGGGGACGTGGTGATTGTCCGGGGACGCGGTCCGGTGGCTTCCTTCATGGATTACAGCGTGGAGCTGGCCTCCGCCACCCGGGGCAGCGCGTCCATTTCCTCCGTCAGCGCGGGCTATGATATATGTCACAATCCTGATGAGGTGATCCGGCAGACCGGGTACGACAAGGGCGCGGACACGGAGCACACCTCGGCCTCGGTGTTCTGCTCCCACGGAGCGGGATTTACCGTAAACTGGGACGAGGCGGAGTCTTATATGCACTGCCTGAAAGGGTAAACAGCGGTTGAAATCGGGCCGGGGTTTTAGTATAATCGAATCAGGAAGAGGAAACAGCTTACGCTCTTTGTGCCGGAACGGAGGAGAGATGGACGCGGCGGCCCTGAAGACGGGGGAGGATTTCAAGCGTCTGAGCGCCCAGGGGATGAGCGCCGCTGAGATTTCCGCCCAGTGCGGCATCTCCCAGGCGGAGGTTGCCGATATCCTGAATATGAACGAATAAAACATCATACAATTCCGGCCGGCGCGCCTTCTGATCCGCCGGCCACTCTGTCAGGCTTTGGCCTGATCTGATTTTCAAGAACAATTCTGACAAATATCCAATACACAATCAGGCACCAACGAGCTGCTTGCGCCCTTTTCCTGTCTGAGCCGCGCCCGAAAGTAAGATATTGACCGGGGCTGTGATATCGATTATACTTATTTTAATGCGGTTTTTTGACACATAATAACAGAGAACAAAGGAGATAACATTCATGGGGTTTCAGGACGATTACGTGATGCGTACCATCAGCGACCTGGTAAAGGCCATCGCACGCCTGTTTCTGGGAAAAGATAACGTGGACTATGACCTTCCCACAAACGAGGCGGACGACACGGAGATGGACAGCCGGTTCCGCCGCCTGACCGCTCTGGCGGAGGAAGGCAATATCAACGAGGCGGAGAACCTGCTCTTTGAGGAGGTGGACCCGGCCGACAAACAGTATCTGGAAATGGCGCTGGCTTTCTATATGTATCTGAACGAGTTTGACGACGATTTCCTGTACACCAACAACTATTCCAGGGAAGAGATCGTGGACGGCATCAACGCCATCAGCGCGGAGTTCGGAATCACCGGCTTCGAACATTTCGTGGATACGACCATGGTGTGACGCGTATGGATGAGAGAAATTTCACGGAAACGCACACAGACTGCGCCGCTTATCTGGGGGAATACTACCGGGAGCTGTTTTTCGGCAACGTGAACAAGCGCTACCGGGCCATGACGGCGGCGGACATGAAACGGCGGGTGAGCCGTTTAAACCAGGCCTGCCTGGACGCGGTGGAGAAGGCCAACGAGCTGAACGACATTCACGCCATGCTGGCCAAGTCCTGCTCCTACCTCATGCGGCGGGAGAACAACGTAAAGCCCGGTCCTCAGAAGGAGGAGTGGGAGGACCAGTATGGGAAAATGCTGGAGTTCTGCGACCTTTTAGCCAGAAAGGACCTGGAGTTCACGCCGGGCCTGTCCATGGACGCCCTGGAGAACGTGCTGCGGATGCAGGGCATCCGCCGTTATCTCCTGTCCAACTCCCTGGAGCGGGCCTACGAGCTGTTCTACGTGCCCAAGACCATCCAGAAGGGCATAAAAGAGGCTATCCAGCAGAAGCCTGAGCTGGAGTACCCCGGCGCCAGGGAGATGAAGCGCAGGTTCATTCTCCACATCGGCCCCACCAACAGCGGCAAGACCCACGACGCCCTGGAGCGCCTAAAACAGTGCGCCCACGGGGCTTATTTCGGGCCCCTGCGCCTGCTGGCCCTGGAAGTCTACGACCGGCTGAACACGGAGGGGCTGGCCTGCTCCATGATCACCGGAGAGGAGACCCTGGAAATTCCAGGCGCCCTCTGTCAGGCCTGCACGGTGGAAATGTTAAATGATCACGAGTATTTCGACATCGCGGTGGTGGACGAATGCCAGATGATCGCGGACCCCTACCGGGGCCACAACTGGACCAGGGCCATTTTGGGGCTGCGGGCGGAGGAGATCCACCTCTGCATGGCCCCTGAGGCGGAGGATATCGTGGTACAGATGATCCGCCGCTGCGGGGATCAGTTCAAGATCATCCGCCATAAGCGCAACACCCGCCTGACTCTTCAGGAGGAGCCCTACGTGCTGGGCCGGGATTTGAAAAAGGGGGACGCGCTCATCGTGTTTTCCAAAAAGTCCGTGCTGGCCCTGGCCGCTCACCTGGAGAACCAGGGCGTGCACTGCAGCGTGATTTACGGGAACCTGCCCCCCGCCACAAGACGGGAACAGGTGCGCCGTTTTCTGGCCAAGGAGACCGAGGTGGTGGTCAGCACCGACGCCATCGGCATGGGGTTAAACCTGCCCATCCGGCGGATCGTCTTTGTGGAGACCCGCAAGTTCGACGGGGTGAACAAACGCACCCTCAACCCGGAGGAGATCAAGCAGATCGCCGGACGGGCCGGGCGCTACGGCCTCTACGACGAGGGCTTTGTGGCTGCCGTGGACGATGTGGACGTGATCGCGGACGGACTTTCCCGCCTGCCCTTGCCGATCATGAAGGCTTACGTTGGCTTCCCGGAACAGCTCTTAAGCCTCCCTGCGCAGATCGACACCCTGGTGAAGATCTGGGCCGGAATGGACACGCCCTCCATTTACGTGAAAATGGAGGTGGACGAGCTGCTGGCCCTGTACCAGAACTTTGTGGACGTTCATTACGACGACATGGAAGAGTTCCCGAAGCCGGAAATATACAAGCTCATTACCTGCGCCATCGACATTGACAACAAACTGGTCATGGATCTGTGGCGGGATTACTGCCGGGATTACCGGGAGGTGGAGGAGCTGGAATTCCCCTACAGCCCGGGGGGCGACCTCTACGATCTGGAGAGCTATTACAAGATGCTGGACCTCTACTTCCAGTTCTCCCGAAAGGTAGGGCTTCCCATCCAGGCGGAGAACCTGGCAAAGGAGCGCCATGAGACAGAGGAGGAGATCAGCCGGATTTTAAAGACCGAGTGTGGCAGCTATACCCGCAAATGCTCCTTCTGCAGCAAGGAGCTGTCCTGGGACTATCCTTTCTCCATCTGCGAGCGCTGTTTTGAGCGGGGCAGATCCGGCAGGGGCAGAGGGCACGGCGGCGGCCGGCCCGGAGGCAGCGGTAACGGCCGGTCCGGGGGCGGTTCGGATTCCCGCCACAGCCGTTCCAGGCGCGGTAACGGCTACGGCCAGAAGCGGGATAACGGGGGAAAGACGGCAAAGGCAAAGAGCGCAGCGATCCAGTGACAGCGTTTGGCGGCCGTCTTTAACGACAATGGAAAACGTATGAAAAAGCAAGGCTTTGATCCGCGGCTCCGGCTCTTTCCGGCAGAGCGGCGGGTTACAGCCCACAATGAGACAAACGGAGGAAGAAAATGGACAATCGACGCATCATTCAGGTAGAAGAAAAGGTACCTTTTAACCTTCTGGTACCGCTGAGCTTACAGCACATGTTCGCCATGTTCGGCGCATCCGTGCTGGTGCCTTCCATATTTCACATCAGCCCGGCTATCGTGCTGTTTATGAACGGAATCGGCACCCTGCTCTTCATTTTTGTGACAAAGGGCAAGGCTCCCGCCTACCTGGGTTCCAGCTTTGCATTCCTGGCCCCGGCCGGAGTGGTGATCGCAAACTTTGGCTACGAGTACGCTCTGGGCGGTTTCGTGGCGGTAGGCTTCTGCGGATGTATTCTGGCGTATATTGTATACAAGTTTGGCACCGACTGGATCGACGTGGTTCTTCCCCCTGCGGCCATGGGCCCGGTGGTGGCGCTGATCGGCCTGGAGCTCTCCGGTTCCGCCGCCTCCAACGCGGGGCTTTTGGATCCGGTGATCAACCCCAAGAACGTGATCGTATTTCTGGTCACCCTTGGCACGGCTGTGTTCGGCTCCATTCTGTTCCGCAAATTCCTGTCCGTTATTCCCATCCTGATCGCCGTTGTGGCCGGGTATGTGGCGGCGGTGGCCTGCGGCATCGTGGATTTCAGCCAGGTGGCGGCGGCTCCTATTTTCGCCCTGCCCAATTTCACCACCCCCAAGTTTAACCTCAACGCCATCATGATGATCCTTCCGGTGCTCCTGGTGATCACCTCTGAGCACATCGGCCACCAGGTGGTGACCAGCAAGATTGTGGGACGCGATCTGTTGAAGGACCCGGGACTGCACCGCTCCCTGTTCGGCGACAACTTCTCCACCATGATCTCCGGCCTGATCGGCTCCGTGCCCACCACCACCTACGGTGAGAATATCGGCGTTATGGCGGTGACCCGGGTGTACAGCGTGCGTGTGATCGGCGGGGCGGCCGTGCTGTCCATCGCCTGCTCCTTTATCGGTAAGCTCTCCACCCTAATCCAGACCATTCCCGGGCCGGTGATCGGCGGAATCTCCTTCCTGCTTTACGGTATGATCGGCACCTCCGGCCTGCGCATCCTGGTGGACGCCCAGGTGGATTACAGCAAAAACCGCAACCAGGCCCTGACCAGTGTCATTTTCGTGGCAGGCCTGTCGGGAATCGCCCTCAAGATCGGCAGCATCCAGCTCACCGGCATGGTGCTGGCCTGCGTGGTGGGCATGGTGATGAGCCTGGTGATCTATCTTCTGGATCGGGCGCATTTGACCAATGATCAGGATTGATAAAACGCGTTTTTTTCATAAACAGGGCTCATATCAGGTATAACAAATAAGTCATTGACAGAAGCCCTGAAATCTGCAATAATTATCCATAACTTCAACAATAAACCGATGAAGCGGAGATCAAACCGTAGGGAGCATTTCCAGAGAGCGGGGGCAGGTGGAAACCCCGTAATAAGCCGGACGGCAAATGGACCGCTGAGGGTGAGGGGAAAGGCAGGCTTTTAAGGCCGCGCCGATTATCCGAGACGCAGGCACGCGTTACAGGCCGGACATGTGACAGCATGTTTGTGAATTGCGATCCGATAAGGTGGCATAGCAGGGATACGAGAGTTGAACCTGCCCTTTCGACAGTGAGAGGGCAGGTTTTTTAGATGCATCGGGCGGTATTGCCGGCGGGCCGGCGTACCCCGGAGGCCCGCGCCGCAATCCGCCAGTGTATTCCAAAGGCCGCGCCGCCCGCGCCCTCCACCCTGCGCCAAAAGAAAGGGGAATTAGAATGTCCAAAACATTTTTAATGGGAAATGAAGCCATCGGCCTCGGCGCCATCCGCGCCGGTGTCCAGGTGGTATCCGGCTATCCCGGAACGCCGTCTACGGAGATTTTAGAGACTGTGGCAAAGCACAATCCGGGCGACGTCTACGTGGAGTGGTCGGTCAACGAAAAAGCCGGTATGGAGGTGGCCGCCGCGGCAGCCTACGCCGGAGCCCGAACCATGGTGACCATGAAGCAGGTGGGCTTAAACGTGGCTGCGGACCCGCTGATGAGCCTGGCTTACGTGGGCGTGAAGGGCGGAATGGTGGTGGTCGTGGCCGACGATCCCGGCCCCATTTCCTCCCAGACCGAGCAGGACACCCGCCATTTCGGCCAGTTTTCCAAGCTGCCGGTGTTCGATCCAAGCTCGCCGGAGGAAGCCTACGAGATGATCGGGGACGCCTTCGACTACTCGGAGAAATACCACACCCCGGTGCTGTTTCGCCCCACCACCCGGGTCTGCCACGGCTGCGCCAGCGTGGAGATAAAGGAGCGGATCAAACGGCCAAAGCCCGAGGGCTTCGTCAAGGATTCCAATAAATGGGTTATCTTCCCCCGCCTCTCCAACGCAAACCACCGGATGATTGAGCAGCGCCTGCCGGTGATCGGCGAGGATTTAAGCGCTTACCGTTTCAATTACCTCCACATGGAGGAGGGGGATGGCTGCACGAAGGGCGTAATCACTCATGGAATCAACTACGAGTCCGTGATGGAGGCGTTAAAGGGCTACAAGGGCGTCCGCGTGCTCAAGGTGGCCACTCCCAACCCCATGCCCGAGTCCCTTCTGCTAAAGTTCATGGACGGCCTTAAGGAGGTCCTGGCCGTGGAGGAGCTGGACCCGGTGCTGGAGACGGAGCTGCTGGTTCTGTGCGGCAGACACCACCTGCCCGTGAACGTAAAAGGCAAGCTCACCGGAAACGTACAGCCCGCCGGTGAGAACAGCGTGGAGTCCGTCCGGGCCGCGCTGGAGTCCTGGCTGGGCAGTCCTTACACAGAATACCTGCACGGCCTGGAAGGCGATGAGCCGGAAGCCCCGTCCCTTCCGGTACCTCCCCTCCCCGTCCGGCCGCCGGTGCTCTGCGCCGGATGTCCCCACCGGGCGTCCTTCTACGCGGTGAAGCGGGCCGTGGAGTCCCTGAACGAGGGACGCGAGGACGCTCCCGTCGAGGGAGTCTACTGCGGCGATATCGGCTGCTACACCCTGGGCAACGCCAAACCTCTGGACATGGTGGATACCTGCCTGTGTATGGGCGCCGGAATCACCATGGCTCAGGGACTCTCCCGGGTGGAGCCGGACAAACGCTACTTCTCCTTTGTGGGAGACTCCACCTTCTTCGCCTCGGGAATCACCGGCATCGTGAACGCGGTGTACAACCAGGCCAACCTGACCGTCTGCGTGCTGGACAATTCCACCACGGCCATGACCGGCCACCAGCCCCACCCCGGCACCGGTCACACCATGATGGGCCAGGTGGTGGATAAGGTGAGCATTGAAAAGGTGCTGGAGGCCGTGGGCGTGACGAAGATCGTAACCGTGGACCCCCTGGACCTGGAGCTGGCGGTGAATACGGTGAAGGAGGTCTCCGGCCTGGACGGCGTTAAGGCGGTGATTTTCAAATCCCCCTGTATCGCCGTAGTAAAGCCCACGAAGCGCTGCCGGATCGACCCGGACCGCTGCGTCCACTGCAGGACCTGCATCACGGAAATCGGCTGCCCGGCCCTGGTGCTGGACGACGGCCAGGTAAAGATCGAGTCCGGTCTCTGTACCGGCTGCGGCTTGTGCGGCAGAATCTGCTCCGTAGGCGCCATAGAAGAGGAGGTGCGGTGATGACGAAAAATGTATTGCTCTGCGGTGTGGGCGGCCAGGGAACCGTGCTGGCGTCCCGCCTGATCGCCCTGGCGGCAATGGAAAAGGGCATGGATGCCAGAGGGGCCGAGACCATCGGCATGGCCCAGCGGGGCGGCAGCGTGGTGAGCCACGTGCGGATCGGCCAGGACATTTACTCCCCAATGATTCCCCACCGGGGAGCGGACGTGCTGATCTGCTTTGAACCCGCGGAGGCGGTCCGCTGCCTTCCCTACCTGAAAACGGACGGCTGCGCCATCGTGTGCCCCACGCCCATCCGCCCGGTCACCGCGTCCCTCTCGGGCGGCGGCTACACCGGCGGCGAGATGATGGAGTATCTGGAGAAAACGGTGAAAAATCTGGTGGTGGTGGACGGAACCGCCATCTGTGAGGAATGCGGCTCCCCCAAGGTGCTCAACGTCGTGCTGCTGGGCGCGGCCGTGGCCAGCGGCCTGACCGGTCTGACCATGGAGGAAATGGAGCAGGCCGTGGGGAAGCGCGTGCCGGAGAAATTTAAGGAAATGAACTTAAAGGCCCTGAAGCTGGGCGCCCGGGCTTACGGGCGCAGCCGGTAAATCGTAAGACGAAAGCGGAAGAGAGAAAGAGGACCAAACCCATGAAAATGAAAGAATCCCAGTTCCTTCTGATCAAGGAACAGCTGAAAAAGCTCACCTCAAAGGAATGTTTTTACAAGCAGAAGCTGGAAGGGGTCAACGTTGACCAGATTCAGTCCCAGGAGGACTTCGAGAAGCTCCCATTTACCTGGAAGGGCGACCTGCGGGAGGCATATCCCCTGGGCCTGATGACCGAACCCGAGGAGAAGATCGTGCGCATTCACTCCTCATCCGGCACCACCGGGACCCCGGTGATCATCCCCTACACCCAGCAGGACGTGGACGACTGGGCCTTCATGTTCAAGCGCTGCTATGAGATGGCCGGAATCACCAACATGGACCGCATCCAGATTACCCCCGGATACGGCCTGTGGACCGCTGGCATCGGCTTCCAGCTGGGCGCAGAGCGCCTGGGGGCCATGACGGTTCCCATGGGACCGGGAAATACGGACAAACAGCTGCGCATGATGATGGACATGAAATCCACAGTGCTCTGCGCCACCTCCTCCTACGCCCTGCTGCTGGCCGAGGAGATCGCAAAGCGGGGAATCGGGGATAAGATCTGCCTGAAAAAGGGCGTGATCGGCTCCGAGCGCTGGGGCGACAAGATGCGCCAGCGCATCGCCAATGAGCTGGGCGTGGACCTGTACGATATTTACGGCCTCACCGAGGTGTACGGCCCCGGCATCGCCATCAACTGCCAGGCCCAGGGGGCCATGCATTACTGGGATGATTTCATCTATCTGGAGATCGTGGACCCCAAGACCGGCGAAGTGCTGCCCGACGGCGAGGTGGGCGAGATCGTGATCACCACCCTGCGCAAGCAGGGCGCGCCGCTGATCCGCTACCGCACCCACGACCTGTCCCGGATCGTGCCCGGAGAATGCCCCTGCGGCTCCCCCTTCCCGCGCATCGACACCCTGATCGGCCGCACGGACGACATGGTGAAGGTGAAGGGCGTGAATATCTTCCCCAGCCAGATCGAGGAGCTGCTCACCGTGATCAACGGGGCTTCCAGCGAATATCAGGTCATGGTGGACCACCTCATGGGCAAGGACGTGCTGACTCTGTTTGTGGAGACCGTGCCGGGCGTCAACCGTTACGCCCTGGAGATCGAGATCCAGACCCAGTTCAAGGGCCGCATCGGGCTGACGCCGGTGGTCAAGCTGGTGGACATGGGAGAGCTGCCCAGAAGCGAGAAAAAATCCACGCGGGTGTTCGACAACCGGTATTAATGGAAAAAAATGGGAGTCAATACGCCGCCGCATTCAACAGAAAGGGCCTGCCGGACAAATTTTCCGGCAGGCCCTTTGAAGATAAAAAGGAGAGTGCTTGCATGGATCCGTTTCAACATGCCCTTAGGAACTCAGTTTCACCAGGATTTCCGCCGCGTTGGCGGCCCTGAGGGCGATAACCGAGTCCCGAATCTGGTAGGCGGACATGCAGCGGTCCGGCCCCTTGATCACGCAGGTGACCGGTTCCTGGGGAGCGAAGCCCAGATCGGTGAGCCGTCTGGCTGTGTCCGGCTCGCTGGCGATCCAGACCACCTGGGCCTGTTCTCCCGCATTCAGCTGGCTCAGAGGAACTACCATAGAAATCCCCCGATCACGAGAAACCTTACCATATACTATGCGGGATTCCCGAAAATGCCACCGGCCGGCGGCCGTAACACGGTTGCATAGCCGCTGTGTCCTTTTTCCCACGCATCCCGCGCCGCCTCCACCTCCTACAACCTCACCTGCACCTCATCCCCCATATCCAACGTATGTTCCGTCACCCGGCAGTCAAACGCCAGCACTGTCACCCCCGCGTCCCGCGCATTTTTTAGCGCCTCCCCAAACGCCGGATGCGTGACATCATTCGGCCGGAACTCCTTCACGCCTTTCATCTGAATCACAAACAGCGCATAAGCCGCATATCCTTCCCCAACAGCCCGGGCCAGCCCGTTTAAGTGTTTGATCCCCCGCTCCGTGGGGGCGTCCGGGAACATGGCCACGCCGTTTTCCTCCAGGGTGACGCCCTTCACCTCCATAAAAGCAGGCGTCACAGTCCGATCCCCTGATTCCAGCTCAAAAGCCAGATCGAACCGGGAATCCCCGTGAACCACCTCCCGCCGCAGATTCCGGATGCGCCCCCGCCCCTCCGGCAGCAAAAACGCGGCCCCCTGTTCCGATTGAACCCACTCAAACGCCACCCGGTTTGGCGCCTGGGAGTCCATGTTGATCAGGGTGTCCCCCTTATAGACGCCGATCAGGTCGTAAGCGGTTTTCCGCTTTCCCGCCGCCGCCTCGGGATGGTATTCCAGAAACACCCTGGCGCCGGGCAGCAGCAGTTCGCGGCACCGCCCGGTATTCTTCACATGACTGACCACCGTCTCTCCGTTCACCTTCACATGGGCGATAAACCGGTTGGGACGGCTCTCAAAGATCCCATCTACAATTCCCACATACTCCATTTCAATTTCCTCTCTCACATGTAACTGTTCAGGACGCCTCATCTTCCTGACCAAAAAAGACCCGCCGGTTCCATCCCGGCGGGCCCTGACAATCACGTTCTGGCTGCGCTCAATACCTTTTTCTGGTAATATCTGACTCCGCAGGATAAGGAGAAGCAGATTATAAAATAACACAGCGCGATGAAACTGTAAAGCATAATAATGTGCGCCGGAGCGCTGAGCTTACCCATTACCACGTAGGAATTGCGCATGAACTCCGCGATATCCACCACCTTTAAGAAGGAGGTGTCCTTGATCACGGTGATCACCTGGCTCAGCATGGCCGGGATAATGCTCTTGTAGGTCTGAGGCAGGACGATGTAGAACAGCGTCTGGAAGAAGCTGAAGCCCTGGGAGGCCGCGCTTTCAAACTGCCCCTTGGGAATCCCGTTCAAGCCGCCGCGGATGATCTCGGCCATCACAGCGGTGGTAAACAGCGTGCAGGCGAAGATCGCCAGCACCAGGGGATTGCCTTTGATGGTGAAGCGGATCCAGAGAATCCACAGAATATTGGGCGTACAGCGGAAAAACTCGATGTAGACGCCCGTCAGCCCGGAGAGCCAGGCCCACTTGCCGGTGCAGAAGTGGCGCAGCAGCGCCAGAATGGTGCCGAAAATCATGCTCAGAAAAATGGTTCCGATGGAAATCAAAATGGTCATCAGAAGGCCGTTCATCATAAACAGGAAATTGGCTTTCGTAAAAATCAGGTTAAAACCTTCCGCCATTTACGCCACCTCCTTCCGCTTTTTGGGAACAGGCAGCCGTTTGGCGCGTGCCTCCAGGTACCGGGCCAGCCGGGCCAGGGGGAAGCAGATCACAAAATACAGCAGCGCGCAGGAGAAATACGCCTGGGCGAAGTAGCCCCGGTCGCTGCCCCAGGAATCCGCGAAATACATCAGGTCCAGACCCGCTACCATAGCAAGCACGGAGGTGTTTTTCACCAGATTCAGCGCCTGGTTTGCCAGAGAGGGCATGATGAGCTTTATGGTCTGCGGCAGGATGATATAGCGCATGGTCTGAAGATAGGTAAAGCCCTGGGAGTAAGCGGCTTCAAACTGTCCCTTGGGCACGGCTTCGATGCCCGTGCGGATTACCTCGGATATGTAGGCGCCGTGGTAGATTCCCACACCCAGCACGCCCAGCATGAATTTGGGCACGCGGCCGCCGATCACGTAGGGCAGACAGTTATAATAGAAGAATACCTGCACCACCAGCGGCGTGTTCTGGAAGAACTCCACGTACACCCTTGAAAAAAACCGGCATATTTTTGCTTTCGATGTGGAAAGCATACCGAAAATGATCCCTAAAACCAGCGCTAACAGGAGTCCTGTTAGCGCTACTTTTAAGGTCATCATAAAGCCTGGTATGTACTTTTCCGGGAACACCTGAAACAGGGCATTCCAGCGTTTTGCTTCAAAGAGACCTTTAATCATGAGTTATTCGATTCCCCAATCTTTGATCATTTCTGCTAATTTGCCGCTGTCCTTTAAATCGGTGACAACGCCGTCAACCAGTTCCGCAAGTCCGGTGTTTTCCTTCTTGGTGCAAACGCCGTACTCCTGCTCCGCATAGCGGTCGTCCAGCAGCTTGTTGGTGTCGTCTCTGTAGCCGGCCAGGATCGCGCGGTCCACGGAGAATACGTCGATGTTCTTTGCGGAAAGAGCGGCAGCCAACGCGGGATAGCCGTCAAATTCCTCAAAGGTGGGTTTTACGTTGATTCCTTTTTCCGCCACATAAGCCTCGAAGCCCTTCTGGCTGGTGGAACCCTGTGCAACGCCGATTACCTTTCCGTCCAGATCCTCAATGGAGTTGATTCCGGAATCCTTGAGGACCAGCAGGCCTACGGCGTCGGTGAAGTACGGTGTGGAGAAGTTGTAGGTCTCCTTGCGCTCCTCGGTGATGGTGAAGGTGGCGATTACCATATCCAGCTCGCCGTTCTCAACAAGAGGACCTCTGGTCTTGGCGGTAACGCCCTGGAACTCCACCAGCTTCTTTTCCTTGGCCTCGTCGGGGGTGCAGCCGAAGATCTTGCCCGCGATGTTGTAAGCCAGATCGTCCTCCAGGCCCTCGTACTCGCCGGTGGCGGTATTCAGAAGGCTGAAGCAGGGAACATCCGTTTTGACGCCAACCTTTAACACGCCTGCGTCGATGATCTTCTGAACATCCGCGGTCACGTCGCCGGTGGCGGAACCGGAATCCGCAGCGGCGCTGGAGCCGGAATCTGCGGCGGCGGCGGTGGTGTCCTTGGCAGCGGCAGCGGTGGTGGGATCGCTGGAAGAGCCTCCGCAGGCTGTCAGGGAACCCATCACCATTACGGCAGCTAAGATGGCGGCGCTCATTTTAAGATTCTTTTTCATAATTGTGTCCTCCTCTTTTATTACGTTTTAGAAAACGCCGGTTGCCCGGCGATATCTTTGAAACCTTTGTCCCCTGAGGGCGCTGTGATCATTGGTGAAAAACTAGTGAAGGATCTTGCTGAGGAACGCTTTGGTGCGCTCGTTCTCAGGATTCTCGAAGAAGTGCTCGGGAGTTCCTTCCTCCACGATGGTGCCGTCGTCCATGAAAATGACGCGGTCCGCAACCTGCTTGGCAAAACCCATCTCGTGGGTCACGCAGACCATGGTGATATTCTCTTTGGAAAGGTTTACCATAACGTCCAGCACTTCCTGAACCATCTCGGGATCCAGAGCGGAAGTCGGCTCGTCGAACAGAATCAGTTTCTGCTTGGTGCACAGGGCGCGGGCGATGGCCACACGCTGCTGCTGGCCGCCGGATAAGTTCTGGGGATAGCAGTCCGCCTTGTCGGCCAGGCCGACGCGCTCTAAATACTTCATCGCTTCAGCTTCCGCCTCGGCCTTCGGAACCTTCTGCAGCTTGATGGGAGCCAGCGTCAGGTTCTGCAGCACGGTCATATGCGGGTACAGGTTGAACTGCTGGAACACCATGGAAGAATACTTGCGGGCCATCTCGCCGCGGTTCTTGTGAGTCAGTCTCTGGTCGTTGATGTAAACCTCTCCGGCCGTGGGCTCCTCCAGATAATTCATGCAGCGGATGAGGGTGCTCTTGCCGCTTCCGGACGGTCCGATGATTACCAGCTTCTCGCCTTCCTGCACCGTTAAGTTGATGTTTTTAAGCACTTCCAAATCACCGAAATTTTTCTTCAGATTTTTTACCTGGATCATACTCTGTACCACCTTTCTATCGTTTTGCTATGGTCGGGAAACCGGTGAATGGGTATAAAAAAACACCCAAAGAATCCGCAATCTCTCCCTAGAATTCCTGAGCGCCTTTGCCCACCGTGCTTCCTTAATTTTGTTGAGTTCTCTGCCTGCTGTCACAGATCGTACTTGTTCGGAGCACTTTGCCCCTGCGATGTAACAGATTATATTCTGTTTTTTTTTAAAAGTCAATAGTTTTTCGAAAAATATACAACTTTTTTACTGTCAGGTCCACAATTAATGTGTTGTGACTTCATTTAATAAGGTGGGACGGGCTCACAATTATTCAGTTGCACCCATGACTTAAATATGCTAAGATCATGTATAACGAAATCGTATCTGTTCAGTACCTTCACAGATACGAGCAAAAATCCATGTAAAATCGACTTCGTCGATGGGATTTTTGCCTGCAAGCTTAGATTTTTGTATGGTCAGCGCAGCAAGTGCGCAGACCTGCTGAGCAGTTACACGAAATCAATAAACATCGAGATTTTATGGTAGAAGCGAGGAAAAAAACATGAGTTTATCCTATCAGAGCACCAGGGGCGGCGAGGCGGGAGTGACTGCTTCCCAGGCGATTTTAAAGGGTCTGGCAGATGACGGCGGCCTGTTCATGCCCACCACGATTCCGGCGCTTGACGTTCCGGTGGAGCGTTTGGCCGGGATGACGTATCAGGAGACGGCGTACGAGGTGATGAAGCTGTTCCTGACGGATTTTACGGAGGAGGAGTTAAAGGGCTGTATCGAAAAGGCTTACGACAGCAAGTTCGATACGGAAGAGATTGCGCCTTTGGCTAAGGCGGACGGGGCTTATTTCCTGGAGCTGTACCATGGCAGCACCATTGCCTTTAAGGATATGGCGCTTTCCATTCTTCCCCACCTGATGACCACCGCGGCGAAGAAAAACCATGTGGATCAGGAGATTGTGATTCTCACGGCCACCTCAGGGGACACCGGTAAGGCGGCGATGGCCGGATTTGCGGACGTGCCCGGGACCCGGATCATCGTATTCTACCCCAAGGATGGCGTAAGCAAAGTCCAGGAGCTGCAGATGCGCACACAGAAGGGCGAAAACACCAGCGTGGTGGCCATTCACGGCAACTTCGACGACGCCCAGACCGGCGTGAAGAAGATCTTCGCGGACAAGGATCTGGCGGCTGAGCTGGCGGATCGCGGGTTCCAGTTTTCATCTGCAAACTCTATTAATATAGGAAGATTGGTGCCGCAGATCGTATATTATGTATATGCGTATGCCAAACTATTTGAGAACGGCGAAATCGAAAAAGATGAAACAATCAACGTCACTGTGCCCACCGGCAACTTCGGCAACATTCTGGCCGCCTATTTTGCCAAGCGCATGGGACTTCCCATCAAGACTCTGATCTGCGCCTCCAACGACAACAAGGTCCTGTACGACTTCTTCACCACAGGCACCTACGACCGGAAGCGGGAGTTTATTCTGACCAACTCGCCCTCCATGGATATTCTGATTTCCAGCAACTTAGAGCGTCTGATTTATCTCAGCGCGGGCTGCGACGCCTCCGTGAGCGCCGCCCTGATGCGGGAGCTGTCGGAGAACGGCAGCTATACCGTGACCGATGAGATGCGCCGGTTTATGGAGGACTTTGTGGGCGGATATGCTGATCAGAAACAAAATGCAGATACGATCCGCCGCATTTTTAAGGACACCGGATATCTGGTGGACACGCACACCGGCGTGGCCGCAGCCGTTTACTATGACTATGCGAATCGCACCGGGGATACGGCCAAGACGGTGATCGCCTCCACAGCCAGTCCTTTCAAGTTCTCACGCAGCGTGATGGAAGCCGTTCAGGGAGCGGACGAGACAGGCGCCATGGACGAGTTCGCGGTGGTGGACGCCCTCAGCAGCCTGTCCGGCGTGCCGGTTCCCCAGGCGGTGGAGGAGATCCGCACCGCGCCCGTCCGCCATAACCTGGAATGCGATGTGGACCGGATGAAGGACACGGTAAAAGGGATTTTAAAGATTTGATAATTTGCCCTTCCCTTTTCAGGGCAGGTTTGCTATAATGGTTGAGAATGTTAAATATATAACAATAATTTTAAGGAGGGTATATAAATGTTAGTTGCAGCAAAAGAAATGCTCGAGAAAGCAAGAGAAGGCAAGTATGCGGTAGGCCAGTTTAATATCAACAATCTGGAGTGGACCAAGTCCGTTCTGCTGACGGCTCAGGAACTGCAGTCCCCGGTGATTCTGGGCGTGTCCGAGGGCGCCGGAAAATACATGACCGGCTTTAAGACCGTTGCGGCCATGGTTGAGGCCATGATGGAGGAGTTAAACATCACCGTTCCGGTGGCTCTGCATCTGGACCACGGCACCTACGACGGCTGCTACAAGTGCATCAAGGCCGGATTTTCTTCCATCATGTTCGACGGCTCCCACTATCCCATCGAGGAGAACATTGAGAAGACCAGAGAGCTGGTGAAGATCGCCCATGCAATGGGTCTGTCCTTAGAGGCCGAGGTGGGTTCCATCGGCGGCGAGGAGGACGGCGTTGTGGGCGCAGGCGAGTGTGCGGATCCCGCTGAGTGCAAGGCGATCGCGGATCTGGGCATCGATTTCCTGGCTGCCGGCATCGGCAACATCCACGGCAAATATCCGGCCAACTGGCAGGGCTTAAACTTCGACGTTCTGGCGAAGGTGAAGGAGGCCGTCGGCGACATGCCTCTGGTACTGCACGGCGGCACCGGAATCCCGGAGGATATGATCAAGAAGGCGATCAGCCTGGGCGTTGCCAAGATCAACGTGAACACCGAGTGCCAGCTGTCCTTTGCGGACGCCACCAGAGCCTACATCGAGGCCGGCAAGGATCAGCAGGGCAAGGGCTTTGACCCGAGAAAGCTGCTGGCTCCCGGCGCTGAGGCTATCAAGGCCACCGTCAAGGAGAAAATGGAGCTGTTCGGTTCCGTTGGCAAGGCCTGAATTAATTAGCCAAGCTAATAAAACGTATTAAAATAAATGCGGTTTTTTATAAAAGATTTTCTTGCAATTTGATAGGAAATGGTTTATTTTATTTAAAGAACGAAGGCGTTCTCTCTACAGGGAGGACGCTTTCTTACTGACCGGAACTGAACACCGTTGATTTTCAGATAGAGAGAGGATGGAACAATCGATGAGCGAGGTAATGAATGTGACCGATATGTTCGGCAGGAACGTATTTAACGACGCCGTGATGCGGGACCGCCTTCCAAAGAGTGTTTACAAGAAACTGAAGAAGACAATCGAGGACGGGGCGGAGCTGGATCCCAGCATCGCCGACGTTGTGGCCCACGCCATGAAGGATTGGGCCATCGAGCGGGGAGCAACCCATTATACCCACTGGTTCCAGCCCCTCACCGGCGTGACCGCGGAGAAACACGACTCCTTTATCTCCGCGCCAAGCGACGGCCGGGTGATCATGGAATTTTCCGGGAAAGAGCTAATCAAGGGTGAGCCGGACGCTTCCTCCTTCCCCTCCGGGGGGCTGCGCGCCACCTTTGAGGCCAGGGGATATACGGCCTGGGACTGCACCTCCTCCGCGTTTCTGAGGGAGGACGCCATCGGCGTGACCCTTTGTATCCCCACCGCCTTCTGCTCCTACAAGGGCGAGGCGCTGGACAAGAAAACCCCGCTGCTGCGCTCCGTGCAGGCGGTCAACGAGCAGGCCCTGCGCATCCTGCGGCTGTTCGGCAACACCACGGCCAAGCGCGTTACCCCCTCCGTGGGAGCGGAGCAGGAGTATTTTCTGGTGGACCGGGCCAAGTATATGCAGCGCAAGGACCTGATCTACACCGGCCGCACCCTGTTCGGCGCAATGCCGCCCAAGGGCCAGGAGCTGGAGGATCATTACTTCGGCGTGATCCGCGAGCGCATCGGCTCCTACATGAACGAGGTGAACAAGGAGCTGTGGAAGCTGGGCGTGCCCGCCAAGACCCAGCACAACGAGGCCGCTCCGGCCCAGCACGAGCTGGCCCCCATCTACGAGGAGGTCAATCTGGCGGTGGACCACAACCAGATCGTGATGGAGACCCTGAAGAAAGTCGCGGGCCGTCACGGCATGGCCTGCCTGCTCCACGAGAAGCCATTTGCCGGCGTGAACGGTTCCGGCAAGCACGACAACTGGTCTCTGACCGGCGACGACGGCACCAACATGCTCAACCCCGGCGACACCCCCCACGAGAATATCCAGTTCCTGCTGGTGCTGGCCTGCATCATCAAGGCCGTGGACGTCCACGCGGACCTGCTGCGGGAATCCGCCGCCGACGTGGGCAACGACCAGCGCTTAGGCTCCAACGAGGCGCCGCCGGCCATCATTTCCATTTTCCTGGGAGAGCAGCTGGAGGACGTGATCGACCAGCTGTGCAGCACCGGCGAGGCCACCCACTCCAAGAAGGGCGGCACCTTAAAAACCGGCGTAAACATTCTCCCGGACCTGGATAAGGACGCCACGGACCGCAACCGGACCTCCCCCTTCGCCTTTACAGGCAACAAGTTCGAGTTCCGCATGGTGGGCGCTTCCGACTCCATCGCCAGCCCCAACACGGTGCTCAACACCATTGTGGCGGAGGCGTTCAAGGAGGCTGCGGACATCCTTGAGAAGGCCGACGACTTCGACATGGCCGTGCACGATCTGATCAAGAAAACCCTGGCCGACCACCGCCGTATAATCTTTAACGGAAACGGCTATTCCAGAGAATGGGTGGCCGAGGCCGAGCGCCGGGGACTGCCGAATCTCGGCTCCATGGTGGAGGCCATCCCGGCCCTGACCACGGAGAAAGCCGTAAAGCTGTTCGAGGAGTTCGGCGTGTTCACCAGAGCGGAGCTGGAATCCAGGGCCGAGGTGGAGTACGAGGGCTACTCCAAGGCAGCGAATATTGAAGCCAGAACCATGATCGACATGGCCAGCAAGCAGATCATTCCCGCGGTGATCAAGTACACCACCCAGCTGGCCGGTTCCATCTGCGCGGTGCGAAACGCCTGCCCCGAGGCGGACGTGAGCGTGCAGACTGAGCTTCTGACCGAGGCCTCCGACCTGCTCAGTTCCATGAAGGTGGCTCTGGCAGCCCTGATCGAGGCTACGGATAAGGCCTCCGCCATGGGCGGCGGCCGGGAACAGGCTGAGGCTTACCACGGCGTTGTGGCCCCCGCCATGGAGGCGCTGCGCGCCCCGGCGGACCGGCTGGAGATGATTGTAGATAAGGATCTGTGGCCCATGCCCAGCTATGGAGACTTGATTTTCGAGGTATAGGATACTGTTCATAAAAATAGAAGAATCGCCCATGACTGCGGTTGCACCCGCGGCCATGGGCGATTTTTTGCTGAATGCAATGGGCCGCTGGCGCAGCCTGCGGGCGCTTGCCGGTTATTCCTCCGGTTTCACCGTTTTGTACCGGTTCCGGTACTCCAGGGGCGTCATCTCCTCCCGGCGCACGAAGGCCTTGATAAAATGGCTGGTGGTGTAGTAGCCGACCCGGGAGGCGATCTGCTTTACCTGAAGCGGCGACTCCACCAGCAGTTTTTTTGCCTGCGCCAAACGCAGGCCGGTGACATAGTCGGTGAATTTCATCCCGGTCTCCCGCTTGAACTGCGCGCTGAGATAATTGGGGGTGAGCCCGAATTGGTCGGCCAGGCCGTTGACCGAGATGTCCTCGGTGTAGTGGTCGTCCGTGTAGCGGATAATGCTCTCGAGGGAGGACATTTTCTGCTCGCCGGGGGACAAAAGACGGCGGGACAGGGCCTGGAAATGCCGGTAAAAGCCTTCCGGAGAGTCCAGGGGTGTTTCCGGCCTGGCAAAGCACAGGGAAAGCCAGGCGTTGATGTTGTGCAGGGAGGCGCGTCCGAACAGATCGGGCGCGTTTTTGAGCGCTGCCGTGAGCTGTTCCAGATGATTGACATAATCCACATAGGAGCCGCCCAGATAGTCGTCCCTCAGCTGCAGGATGAGAACGGCCGGGAGCAGGCGGCTGTCGGATACCGGCGGGTGGGACGGAGAAACGGTGTAGAACCGCCTGAGCCCGTGGGTCAGGCGCACGGCCGCGTAGCGTTTCAGCGTGGAAAATGCGCCAGCCAGCTGCGCGGGGCAGACTGCGGCGGAAAAGCAGAAGGCCGAGGCGGTTTCCCATCCCCGGGACTCTGCGGCGGAGGAAAACAGGGTGTGGATCTGGGCCAGCAGCGGCTTTTCCGAAAAGGGCGCGGCGGAGCAGAACACCACATAGGACATGTGGGGGAAGGGCAGAATCACGGTGTGCACGGAGGTGAAAACGTCCTCGCAGCGGCAGAAAAATTCCAGGTCCACATCGGTCTGCCGGTCAAAGGTACAGAGGCAGGGGAGGCAGAAGAGCGGGCGGGAGGCGCTCCCCGAACCGGTCAGCAGGGCGGAGGACACCAGGGAGGCGAATTCGCTGCGGATCTGGCGGCGGGCGCTCTCCTGGTGGGCCCGCTCCCGCTTTAAAATTTCCTCCACGGTATGGGTTTCCAGCGGTTTGAGCAGAAAATCCTTCACACCGATGGAGATGGCCTCCCGTGCATACTCGAAACGGTCATACCCGGTGAGAATGTAGAAGGAAGTGTGGCCGGACAGGGCGATGCTCTGGCGGATCGCCTCAAGGCCGGTCATTTCCGGCATGCGGATGTCCACGAAAGCCAGGTCAACCCGGTGTTCGCTCAGCACGGCCAGCATCTCCTGGCCGGTGCCCGCCTGGTAAATGTCCTGGTTCTCGATTCCATAATTGTTCAGTATGGTCCGGATGGTCAGCCGGACCAGCTGTTCGTCGTCAGCAATCAGAAATTTCATGGCGCTCCTCTGTCTGTATCTCAAGTGTGATGATCGTCCCCTCGCCCGGTGAACTCTCAATTTCCATACAGTTGCGGCTGTCAATCAGCGTCAGGCGTTTGGAGACATTGGAAAGCCCCATGTGCCTTGTGGCCATTTCCTGGTCAAACCCGATGCCGTCGTCCTCGATGGTGATCATGATCCGGGAGGAGGAGAGGCGGAACACGGACAGATTCAGGTGGCAGTTCTGGCCGGACGGCTCGATGCCGTGGATAATCGCGTTTTCCACCAGGGGCTGCAAAAGCAGCTTGGGGATCCTGGTCTGCCCGGTGTCAGGATCATACTGAATCCGGTACTCCAGGCGTTTCTGGAAGCGCAGCTTCTGCAGCATGCAGTAGTTTTCCAAAAATTCCAGCTCCTGGGCAACGGTGCTTGTGGACCCCTCGCCCAGGCTGTAGCGCAGCATCCGGGTCAGCGAGTAGATCGCGGATTCCAGCTCGCCCCGCATGGACATCTGGTTCAGCGCGATAAAGCTGTTGAGGGTGTTGAACAGGAAATGCGGGTTGATCTGCGCCTGCAGCGCTTTAAATTGAAAGGTTTTCTGTTCCACCGCCATCTGATACTCCCGCTCCATCCGCTCCTCCAGCATCTCCGCGATGTAGTTGACGGAGTCGATGATGAGCTTCAGCTCGTTGGGGCTGTCCGGCGTGTACCGGGCTTTAAAATTGCCGTTCTGGATCTGCTCCAGCAGGCCGTTGATGGTGTCCACCGTGTGAATGAGACGCCTGGACCGCCAGAAATAGAAGGCCAGGGCGGTGAGCAGACCTACCAGATAGAGCAGGAAGGAGGTGGCGTAAATGTAAAAAATGTTGGAGTTGACCGCGGATTCCTTTAACAGCACATGCACGTTCCAGCCATAGTCCCGGACCGGCTGGGACCGCTTCAGATAGGGCTGTCCACCGTAGTTTATTTTAACCGAATCCCGGCTTAAGTCCCCCTCGTCCAGACCGTCCACCGGCAGGGTGCTGTAAACCACATGGCCGGACTGGTCGGTCACGATCACGGTAGATGGCACATGAAAGACGATATCCTGCAGGACTTTCTCGAAAATCACCGTGTTGGCGTCCACCTTTATCACGCAGAGGGGCTGCCGGGTCCTGAGGTTGACGATGGCCCTGGCTACGGAGATGACCTGGGGGTTCGTGTTGGGAACGTAATAATCCTGACTGTGGGGGGATACGAATAAGGGGCGGCCCTTTAAGGCCAGGGCCTCCCGGTACCATTCCTGTTCGGGGAACGGGTAGTCGGGGTCCACGGAGCTGTCCACCATGTTGGTGGTACTGTAGATGCAGTCTCCCCCCGCCACGATGATGGAACCGGCGATATCCTCCCGGGTGTAGCGGATAAAGCTCATGAGGTAACCCAGGGAATTCTCCAGCTGCGCCTGTTCCAGGACCGACTGGCGGCCGGAGCTCTCCTTGATGTGCTTTAAGGTGGCGAAAAAGTCCTCATTGTAATAGGGAGTCAAAGTGGCGCGGTCCAGCTCCGAGAGGTAGAGATAGATGTTCTGGGAAATGGACACCAGCGAATTGTCTACCAGATTAAAGACATCCCGGGTATAATTGTATTTGTAGAGATTGGCGATCAGCAGGGTGACCAGGACAAACGGGATCAGGGTGCTGATCAAAAAGTTGAGAATCAGGCTGAAGGAAAATTTGGGCGTCTTTAGTCGTTTCATCGTGGAAGACCTCCGTCTAATGAATAAAACAATTTTAGTATAAATAGACAGGCGTTTCAATCAATTTGCGGATTTTGTAGATTTTGGCAATCCGACCGTAGAAATGAAATATTCCGTCCGGGGAGGCCCGTGCTACAATTTGTTCATCCAAACAACGGTAAAAGTAAACAACAGGAGGGCTATGAAAATGAAAAAAATATGGTTATGGCGGGCGTTGGCCTGTGCGGGGGCAATGACGCTTCTGGCGGGCTGCGGGGCAAAAACGGGCGAAACCCCGGAGACGGCGGCACAGACTCAGGCCGGACAGACCGGACAGAGCGAGGCCGGTACAACAAAAGAGGGCGGAGCCGGGGAGCTGACCGGCAAGCTGGTGATTATGACCAACGCCTCCGGCGGCACGTTTGAGGCGATGAACGAGGTATTTGCCAGGTTTATGGAGGAGAACCCGGGGGTGGAGATCGAGTACAGCAGCCAGGGCAAGGACTACGAACAGCTGATGAAGGCGAAAATGGCGGCCAACGACCTTCCCGACCTGTTCGCGACCCACGGCTGGTCGGTCAACCGCTACAGCGAGTACCTGCGCCCCCTGAACGATCAGGAGTGGTACGGCGATCTGGTGGAGGAGATTCTGCCGGTTATGAGCGACAGCGAAGGACAGATTTACGCCCTGCCCATGAACGTGGACAAGTCGGGGATCGTCTACAACGCGGACCTGCTGGAAAAGCTGGGAAAGGAAGTTCCCAAAACATGGGATGAGTTCCTGGACGCATGCGAGGAGGCCAAAAACCAGGGTTACACCCCCGTATATCTGGCGGGAAAGGATCCGGGCAAGCTGGCCGGCGTGATCAACACCGTGTCCCCCACCTACCTGATCACCGACGAGGCGGACAATTACAGGACCCAGCTGAAGGACGGAAGCTTTGACTGGGCCAATTACGCGCCGGTGTTCCGGCTGATCACCACGCTCCGGGATTCCGGGTATCTGAATAAGGATTATCAGACCGCGGATCCCATCACAATTCCCCAGAAGCTGGCCGGAGGGGAAGTGCTCTTTGCGCTGGAGAATAACGCGACCATGGCGGATGCCTACGCGTTAAAGGCTGACGCTGGTCTGGCCATGATGCCGGTGCCCACGGCCTCCCCGGAGGACGAGCCGGTGCTGTTAGGCGGAGAGCGGGAAGCTTACGGCGTTTGGAAGGACGGTCCCAACCAGGAGCTGGCCCTTGAACTGCTGCGCTTTATGGCGGAAAAGGAGAACATTGAGAAGGTTTCCACTGCCAGCGGCATGCCGGCCAGCATGAAAGGGGCCACCGGCAACCTGGGCGTTGTCAACGAGAGCTACGAGAAATACGCGGATTCCCGTGTGTTCCCCAAATTTGACCGGGAATACCTGCCCAACGGCATGTGGAGCACCATGAAAACCGTGGGGTCCGCGCTGATCGCAGGGGACGTGGATGTGGATAAAGCCTGCCAGATGATGGGGGAGGACTACATCAAATTCCGTGAGCAGAACAACGAGTGAGAAAGGGCTGTAGAGTGAATACACATTTTTTGCGGAAGGTCAATTCCGAGAGAGGGCTCTGCCTGATGTACCTGCCGGCAGTAGCGCTGATGATTGTGTTTGTGATCTACCCGTTAATCCAGGGCGTCCACATTTCGCTGACCAACTGGAACGGATATTCCCAGACGTACAAATACGTGGGTCTGCAGAATTACCGGAAATTGTTCACCGATGTGATGTTCCACACGTCGTTTCGCAACACCCTGGTTTACGGCTTCGGCAGCGCGCTGATCCAGACCGGCCTTGGGCTTCTGTACGCTCTGCTGCTTCAGGACCGGTTCTGCGGGCGCACCTTTGCCAGAACGGTGATCTACATACCGGTGATGGTATCCCAGCTGATCGCGGGCTACATCTGGTATTTTATGGTGCAGTACGACCAGGGAGCGCTGAACGACATCATGCTGCTTCTGGGAGCGGAGCCACTGGACTGGATGGCCCAGGGGGCCAGGGCGGTGGTGATCATCACGCTGATCAACGGGGTCCAGTATGTGGGTAAGACCATGATTATTTTTATTGCGGGGTTAAACGGCATCCCCACCGATTACTACGAGGCGGCGTCCCTGGACGGGGCGGGCGCGTGGCAAAAGTTCCGCTACATCACCCTGCCCCAGCTGCTGCCGGCGCTGGCCACCAACATTATCCTGAACCTGATCGGCGGCTTGAAGCTGTTCGGCATCGTGGTCTCCATGACCGGGGGAGGACCGGGCTACGCCTCCCATTCGCTGCAGACCCTGATCAATTATACCTATTTTGAGAATCAGAGCGCGGGTTATTCCGCTGCCATCGGGCTGTTTACGTTTGTATTTATCATGTTCGTCAGCGTGGTGGTGCGCGGTTACATTGAGAAAAAGGCGGTGGAATTGAATTGACAAAGGCGCGTAAAAATACCTGGTGGAAAACGGCTGCGGCGCTGGGCATCGTTGTTTTCCATTTTATACCATTTTACATTCTCGTCTCCGTGGCGCTGAAGCGGCAGATGGACACCAGCTCCCGCTGGAAAATGCCGGGGTACATCCAACTGGACAATTTCAGTACGGCCCTGGCCAAGGGCAACCTTGTGCACGCGGTTTTTAACACGCTGCTGATAACGGTGGTCGCGGTAGTGCTGATCGTGCTGGTGGGAGCCATGGCGGCCTACCCCCTTTCCAGGGTAAAGACGAAGATGAACCGGCTGATTCTGAGCTTTATCGTGTCGGTGATGATGGTGCCGCCGCTGAGCGTTCTGGTGCCGCTGTACAAGACCATGGTGGCAATCGGCGGGATCAACAAGTTTTGGGGCATCATTATGGTTTCGGTCACGTACAATCTGCCCATCAGCATTTTCCTGTTCACCAATTTTATCGCCACCATACCGCGGGAACTGGACGAGGCGGGAATGATCGACGGCTGCAGCCGGTTTGGCGTGTTCTACCGCGTGGTCATGCCGGCGCTTAAACCGGTGACCGCCAGCGTTGTCATTCTGACCAGCGTCTACATCTGGAATGACTACGCGTTTCAACTGTACTTTTTGCAGAAGTCCCAGTGCAGGACGATCACGCTGGCGATCGCCTCGTTTTTTACCGAAAATGCCTCCGACCTGAACGCGGGGGCGGCCGCGGCGCTGCTGGCCATCGTGCCGCCGATTCTGCTCTATTTGTCCATGCAGAAATATTTTATTAAAGGAATCGCCGACGGGGCGGTGAAAGGTTAGGGAAAGGGAATATGGAACAATGGATTGAGACAAAAAATATCGGGAGAAAGTTTAATCCGGACGGGAGCGTGCGGTTCTTTCCGGGCAATACGGTCATCAGCAAGCTGCACGAGGATTCGGAGATCTATCCTCTGATCAGCCGGATCAGCCGGTCCTTCCGCGAAGTCCAGGGGCGCAAGTACGCCTATCTTCCGGAGCACAGTTTTCATATGACGGTTATTCAGGGCGTCTGCGACGAGGACCGCAAGGCAGAGCTGTGGAGCCGCCACCTGAGCCTGGAAACGCCTTTGGAGGAAACGGATGTGTTCTTTGAACAGCAGTTTTCCAGGGCAAAACCCCTGGGGCAGGTGAACATGGTCTTTGACCGGGTTGACACGGGGCGGGACATCATCATCGTCCGCTTCCGGCCGGCCGCGGAGACGGACCGGAGGCGGATGGAAGAATACCGCAGCGAGCTGTCGGAGCTGTTGGGAATCCGATTCCCGGACCACGATTCCTATGGGTTTCACGTGAGCGTGGCTTATAAATTGTGGAAGCTGGAACCGGAGGAGGAGACGGTGGTGGAACAGATGCGGGATCAGTGGAACGAGACTTGCAGCGTCAGCAGGCCGTCCTTTTTCCTGCCGCAGCCGGAACTCACGTTTTTTGAAAATATGTTTGAATTCCGCTCCCGGCGTTTTAAGCGGTAAGAGGGGGCGGTACGATTCCGGCAGAGAATATCTGCCGGAATTTTCGTTCCTCTTGCATTTTTTATTGATCGTGATATAATGTTCATATATTTTGAAAAATGAGATAAATTGAACAGAAGTGAGGGGACAAGCGGATGGATCGATATGGACTTATATGTAGGGCCGTGCTGGAGCAGCCGGATATCACGCAGCGGGAGATGGCGCAGAAGCTGGACGTATCCCTGGGAACGGTGAATTCCCTGGTGAAGGAGTGCGTGGGCCGCGGGCTGATCGCGGAGGACGGGCCGGACAACGTTTCGAGAAAATGGAAAATACTGGAAGAAGGGCGGAAGCTGCTGGAGCCGTACAAGGTGGACGGGGCGCTGATCATCGCTGCGGGATTCGGTTCCCGTTTTGTCCCCCTGACGTTTGAGACGCCCAAGGGGCTTTTGGAGGTGTTCGGGGAGCGCATGATCGAGCGCCAGATCCGCCAGCTCCATGAGGCGGGAATCCGGGACATCACCATCGCGGTGGGGTATCTGAAGGAGAAATTCGAGTATCTGATCGACAAGTACGATGTGAAGCTATTGTACAATCCGGAGTATTCCAGCAAAAACACCCTGACCACCATCTACCGCGCCGCCAAGGTGCTGGAGGGCCGCAACATGTACCTTCTGGCCTCGGACAACTGGCTGCGGGAGAATATGTACCACGCCTACGAGTGCGGGGCCTGGTATTCCTCGGAGCTTCAGAAGGGCGAGACCAAGGAATGGTGCCTGTCTTATAATAAGAAGGGGCGGATCACCGGCGTGCGCATCGGCGGGCGGGACGCCTGGGTGATGTACGGACCGGCCTACTTTTCGAGAGAGTTTACGGCAAAATTCATGCCGGTTTTAAAGGCTTACTATGAGACGCCGGGGACGGAGCAGTTCTACTGGGAGCAGGTGCTGGCGGACATGCTGGACGGGGAGGCCAAAAACCGTCTGGCTGCGGAGGACCCGGAGCTTCTTAAACGGGCCGCGAAGGAGTCCGGGGTGAGCCCGGAGCGCTGGAATGAGATCGAGATGGATATCAACCGCCAGCCGGAGCATCAGGTGTACGAGTTTGAGAATCTGGAGGAGCTGCGTCTCTTTGACCCCAAGTATCAGAACCATTCGGACAATGAGGCGTTAAAGCTGGTGTCCAGGGTATTTGAGGTGCCGGAGTCCGAGATACGGGACATCCGCTGCCTGAAATCGGGGATGACCAACAAGTCCTTCCTGTTCCAGGTGAAGGGCAAGCAGTGTATCTGCCGGATCCCGGGGCCGGGAACCCAGCTGCTGGTCAACCGCGTCCAGGAGAAACAGGTCTACGACGCGGTAACGCCCCTGGGGATCACGGAGCATCTGCTGTATTTGAACCCGGAGACCGGATATAAAATCGCGGACTTTTACGAGGGTGCGCGCAACGCCTCCTCCGAAGATTGGGGAGACCTGGAACAGTGCATGGAAATGCTGCGAAAGCTGCATACTAGTGGCGTCAGGGTCCGGCACGATTTTGATATCCGCGAGCGCATTGCATTTTACGAGAAACTGTGCAAAAGCCACGGCGGCGTTCTCTTCGAGGACTATGAGGAGGTGCGGGAGTGGATGAACTGGCTGATGGACCGTCTGGACGGCATGGGTCGGGAGAAATGCCTGTCCCACATCGACGCCAACGTGGACAATTACCTTTTTTTGGAAAATGGAGAGGTAAAGCTGCTGGACTGGGAGTACGCTGGGATGTGCGACCCCATGATCGACGTGGCCATGTGCGCGATTTATTCTTACTACGACGAAGAGCAGCTGGACCATCTGCTTCGGATTTATCTGAAACGGGAACCTTCCGAGGAGGAGCAGTTCGCCACCTACGCTTACGCGGCCCTGGGCGGTTTTTTGTGGAGCCTGTGGGCGGTTTACAAGAGTGTGCTGGGCGACGAGTTCGGCGAATACACGATCATCATGTACCGCTACGCGAAAAAATATTATAGGAAATTACGGAAATTGTAATAAAAATGTTACCATTTTGCAGTAGGGCTGTGCTATAATCAGAATTATGTGAGACTGGCTCTGTGAGCCGGAGTGGGTTTCGGATGATGTATGAGGAGGATGACAAATGGTACACAGAAAACAGTTTATGGCGCTGGCTGCCGCCGGTCTGATCAGCGTGATGTCATTGGGATCAGCATTCACGGCCTATGCGGACGGATGGACCAAATCAGGCGATAAATGGACCTATGTGGAGAATAACGCCACCCGCAAGGGTTGGGTGCACACCAGCGACGGTTATTACTACATGGATTTATCCACCGGATACATGAGCACCGGATTTGTACAGATTGATGGAAAATGGTATTTCTTCAAGCCCAACGGCCTGATGGCCACCGGTTGGGTGAATACGGATGATAAATGGTACTACATGCTGGACGACGGCACCATGGTGACCGGCTGGCTGAAGATTGACCGCGGCAACAATGACGTGGACTATTACTACATGCGCGGCGACGGCTCCATGGGCACCGGCTGGCGGGAGATGGACAACGCCTGGTATTATTTCCAGAGCAACGGCAAGTGCGTGGTGAACGCCTGGGCGAATATCAAGGACGCCTGGTACCTGTTCGGCACGGACGGCAAGATGATGACCGGCTGGACCGACGTGGACGGCGATTACTACTACCTGAATACGGACGGCAGGATGCTGATCGACTGGCTTACCGACAGCCAGGGCAACAAGTATTACATGGACAATACCAACGGAAAGATGTCCAAGGGCTGGAAGCAGATCGGCGACGCCTGGTACTACTTCAGCAGCAACGGCCATATGATGACCAAGTGGATTCAGCTGAACGGCCAGTATTATTACCTTGACCCCGCCACGGGCAAGATGGCGGCCAACACCACGCTGACCATCGACGGGACTCAGTACACCTTCAATTCCAGCGGTGTCTGCCAGAACGCAGGCGGCGTTTCCGCCCAGAGTCCGGGCAGCAACAATAACAACAGCCCATCCGGCGGTTCGGGTTCCAGCAGCGGTCCCGGAGGTTCCGGCAGTTCTGGTTCCTCGGGCAACAATTCCGTTTCCTACAACGGCCCCGGCAGTTCCGGTTCTTCGAACAATAATTCGCCGTCCGGCAGTTCTGGCGGACCGACCTCCGGTGGATCTTCAAACAGCCCGTCCAATCAGAACGACGTCCTGGAGCCGGGAAGAACAGACGGCCCCAGATAGGTTTCAGAACGTTTCAGAGAAAAGTGGATGTCCCCGGAGGATTCAGAGGACATCCATTTATTTAAATACAATGATCCGCTGGCGCTGCCTGAGGGCGATTAATGGATGGAATAGAACGAGGGTGAAGCCGGCGGGCGATTGCCTTAAGCGACCTGTACACTGACTAAAAGAGGAGAACATTATGAAGAATGTGAGACACTTGGTGAAGCGCTGCCAGGGGGCGGCTCTGGCGGGTATGATTGTGGTGATGACCGGACTGCCCACCGGGACCGCCTGGGCCATTGGACCGGGCGAGAGCGGGGTGACTTCCGCCGTCACGTCCGGAGGGCCTGGCGGGCCCGGCGTGGCGGGCGGCGGTTCCGGCGGCACTACCAGCGGTAATTCCGGCAGTAATTCCGGCGGTGCGGCCCAGAGTGCCAACTCCAACGCCTGGCGGAAGGTCGGCGGGGTCTACCAGATGCATGACGGCACACCCATCCCTAACGTGCTTTACCGGGGAATCGACGTCTCCCGCTGGCAGGGGGATGTGAACTGGCGGCAGGTGGCGGCGGACGACGTTTCCTTCGTCATGCTGGGGACGCGTTCCAAGGGCGCGGTGGATCCGTATTTCCACAAGAATATCCAGGAGGCCCACGACGCGGGGATTCAGGTGGGTGTGTACATCTACTCTCTGGCCCTCAACCCCGAGATGGCGGTTCAGGAAGCGGATTTTGTTCTGGATCTGATCAAGGACTACCCGGTTTCCTACCCCGTGGCCTTTGACATGGAGGACAGCACCCAGGGCGTGCTCTCCAAGGAGGAGCTGGCGGCCATCGCAAACGCGTTTTGCCAGCGGATCAAGGACGCAGGGTATTACCCGATCATCTATGCCAACGAAAACTGGCTGAAGAATAAGCTGGATATGTCCCTGATGAACTATCCGGTGTGGGTTGCCCGGTACAATGCGATGTATACTTACTCCTCCCCGGTGATGTGGCAGGCCACCAGCACCGGCGCGGTGAACGGAATCGGCGGCAATGTGGACATCGATTTCCAGTTTAAGGATTTCTCCGGCGTCATACCGGCCAACCTGTGGCGGACGATCGGCGGGAACACTTACTATTATCAGAACCACGCCATGCAGAAGGACACCTGGATCAACGACGGAAACGGCTGGTACTACATGGATGGGGACGGCTTTGCCAAGAAGGGCTGGTTTACGGAGTCCGGCAAGCGCTACTATCTGGACGACGGCACCGGAAAGATGCAGTACGGCTGGAAGGATCAGGACGGTAAATGGTACTACCTGGGCAGCTCCGGCGCTGCGTCCACCGGCTGGGTGAACGATAACGGGGCCTGGTATTTCATGGACCACGACACCGCCGTGATGCGCACCGGCTGGCTGGATGAGGGCGGCAAACGGTTCTTCCTGGAGGACAGCGGGCGCATGGCCACGGGCTGGACCAACCAGGACAACAAATGGTATTATCTGGACGGCAGCGGCGCTCTGGCCACGGGCTGGATCAACGCGGACGGCGCCAGGTATTATTCCGGCAGCGACGGCGTGATGCACACCGGCTGGCTGCAGGACGGCGGACACTGGTATTTCATGCGCGGCAACGGCGCAATGGCCACCGGCTGGAGGGATATGGACGGCTCCTGGTATTTCTTTAACCAGGACGGACAGATGGTGACCGGCTGGCAGAGCATCGACGGCATCTGGTACTATTTTGACGGAAACGGTCACATGGCCACCGGAATGATCGACGTGGGCGGCGTGAAGTATTATCTGGACGACCAGGGCCGCATGGCGGCGAACACCCAGGTGACGGTGGACGGCGTGAACTACACGGCGGACGGCAGCGGAGCCTTAAGTCTTGTCGAGCAGCCGCCGGCTGAGGGCGGCGAAGCATCCGCGGAATCCCTCGACGGACAGAACAGTCCGAACTCAGGCCAGAGCGGGAACAACGACGTTCCGGTGATCACCGGCGTAAACGGAGGCCCGGGCGTCTGAGGCGCGTGGACGGACAATCGGGACATGAGATAAGAGAAAGATTTGAGATCAGGCTGCGAAACGCAAAGAAAACGCGCGCAGCCTGATTCTTTGTCCTAAGGGGTACCAGGCAAAGCCCGGTGGATTCCTTAGGACGGCCAGCGATTCCCAGAAGTCTGAGAATAAAGGGGTACCAGGCAAAGCCCGGTGGATTCTTTGTCCTAAGGGGTACCAGGCAAAGCCTGGTGGATTCCTTAGGACGGCCAGCGACGCCTAGAAGTCTGCGTATAAAGGGTACCGGGCAAAGCCCGGTGGATTCTTTGTCCTAAGGGGTACCGGGCAAAGCCCGGTGGATTCCTTAGGACGGCCAGCGACTCCTAGAAGTCTGCGTATAAGGGGTACCGGGCAAAGCCTGGTGGATTCCTTAGGACGGCCAGCGACTCCCAGCAATCTGACTCCCACTCCCCTTCCTCATGCATTTTACCACCCCCCAAATCATATATTGGAAGATAGAATATAGGATTTCGGAAGCGGGGAACCGGGAAGATGGGAAAGAAGCTGAGGCTTATGGCAGTAATAGCCGGTATGGATTTGCTGCTGGCGGCGGCGCTTTTATGGACGCTGGGAATCTTGAAGCTGCCCGCTTTTGGCGGCGGCAGTCCGGTCTGGGAGCGTTTTGTCTCCGCCGCGGGAGACAGTGACGCCCCGGGCCGGCCGGAGGACGGCCTACCAACGGATACGGGCCTGCCGGCGGATGCGGGGCCGGGAGACGGCGTTGTGAGCGAAAAGCGGGGGAACGGGGTCAAGTGCGTGGCGCTGACCTTTGACGACGGACCCAATAAGGAGTGTACCAAGGACCTGCTGGACGGGCTGAAGGCCCGTGGAGTCAAAGCGACCTTTTTTTTAATGGGGCAGAGTATCCCCGGAAATGAGGACCTGGTGCGGCGTATGAAGGACGAGGGCCATCTGATCGGCAACCACAGCTATCGCCATATTCAGCTGACCAAGGCAGGGGAAAATGCGGTCTGCGACGCGGTGGATCAGACCAGCGTGATGATTGAGCAGATTACCGGGGAACGGCCCCAGTACCTGCGTCCGCCATACGGAGACTGGAATGATAATCTGGAGTGCAAGGTGGATATGACGACCGTGCTTTGGTCCGTGGACTCGCTGGACTGGAAGCTCCAGAACCGGCAGAAAATCGTGAAGCGCGTCTTGAAAGATGTGAAGGATGGGGATATTATATTGATGCACGACATTTTTCCCACATCCGTGGAGGCGGCGCTGGAAATCATTGACACCCTGACGCCGCAGGGATATACTTTTGTTACGGTTGACGAGGTACTGATCGATTGATCAACGAGGCGGCTCGCCGCGAAACAGAGCGTTGGCTGCCGCCGGAGAGGGATAAAATATGGAAAAAACTGGGAATTTTACACAGAACACGCAGGATAAAGCGGAATTTCAAAATATATACTTTATGCATCTGCTGTTTGCAGAGAAGCCGCAGCAGCCGGACAACGGGACCATAGGGCGGGCGCTGAACCGGCGCTTCGGCGAGGTGGATCTGGTGAGCCCGGGACCGGGGATGGTCTCCTTTGCGATCAAAAAGTATCCGGTTACATATAAGGACGGGGTGGTCCCAGCGCAGGTGGTGATGACGGAGGTCCGGGAGTTTGAACAGAGCTCCATCGACGATTTTGCCAGGAGCCAGCTCTGGGATGTGCAAAACGGCGGGGAGATTCTGGATTCCTGCCGTTATCAGGTGTCCATTTTTGATATGATGTCCGCAGGGGTGGAGTACAAAGAGCGCTGCGAACTTTTGATGGACTGGCTGGAGGCGGCGATGGAGCTGTATCCCGGCTGCACCGCGGTCTGGATTGCGCCGGCCGGCAAGCTGTTTACCGCGGAAATGGTCCGGGAGCACGGCGTTTCCCGGGAGGACCGGTTCGTGTACTTTGGCGTGAACGTCAGATTTTTCAATATTCAGGGGACGGACGATCAGATCGTGGACACCCTGGGTATGTACGCGGTGGGGCTGCCGGACGTGCAGTACCATTTCCACGGCCTGGACCCCAACCGGGTGGTGAACCACGCCTACAATGTGGCCTCCTATCTGTTTGACCGGAACGCGCCGGTCCGCAGCGGGGAGACCATCGACGGGCTTTTGAACGGAAATATGAGCCAGGAGGTCCAGTGGCGCTGCCAGTACGAGGACGCTCTGATCCAGCCGGTCCGGTGCGTGATGGATATCTGCCCGGGCGAGTACGCGGCCGGAAACCGGGAAGACGGGGAGTAGGGAGAAGATACAGGCGATGGTGGAAAATAAGCTTATAAACGGTTATGAGCCGGCGCTGGTACGGCTGTACGGAGCGCGTGATTCCGTGGAAATTTCCGAGCAGATGGCGGCGGCCCTCTGCGGGAACCGCATTTTGGCCCTGGGGCGGGAGGCGCTGCAGCTGGCGCAGGATCCGGTGGCGGAACAGATGGAGAAACTTGTGGAGATCGTCAGCCCGTTAAAGGACGGAGTGGTGGCCGACTATGAGCTGGCTGCGAAAATGTTCCGCTTTTTTGTGGGGAAATGCTGCCGGCGCCGTCTGTTTTCCAAGCCGCGAATTGCGGTCTGCGTGCCGCTCACATTGACCAAGGTGGAGCGGAAGGTGTACGAGGACGTGTTCTACCAGGCGGGCGCGAAAAAAGTTCTGGTGGTGGAATCGGCCATGGAACAGGCGATGGCGGGGCTGCCCGCCGAATACGGCGTGGTGGTGGGGATTTTTCCACAGCCGCGGAATGGACGGTGAGTGAAATGGATATGAATTTATTTGACTATATGCGGGAGAGCAAGATGGAATCAGAGTCGCCTCTGGCCTCCCGGCTGCGCCCCAAAACGCTGGACGAGGTGGTGGGCCAGCAGCACATTGTGGGCAGGGACAAGCTTTTGTACCGGGCCATCAAGGCGGACAAGCTGGGCTCCATTATCTTTTACGGACCTCCGGGCACGGGAAAAACCACGCTGGCCAAGGTGATCGCCAACACCACCAGCGCCGATTTCCGGCAGATCAACGCCACGGTGGCCGGAAAAAAAGACATGGAGGAAGTGGTGCATGCGGCCAAGGACAACATGGGCATGTATGGGAAGAAAACCATCCTGTTCGTGGACGAGATTCACCGTTTCAACAAGGGACAGCAGGACTACCTTCTGCCCTTTGTGGAGGACGGCACGCTGATCCTCATCGGCGCAACCACGGAAAATCCATATTTTGAGGTGAACGGGGCGCTGCTGTCCCGGTCGCGTATTTTTGAGCTGAAGCCCTTGGAGAAGGAGGATATCCGGGAGCTGATCCGGCGGGCCGTTTACGACCGGGACCGGGGGATGGGCACCTACGACGCGGTGATCGACGACGACGCGGCGGAATTTCTGGCGGACACCGCCAACGGGGACGCCAGAGCGGCATTAAACGCTGTGGAGCTGGGCATTCTGACCACGGAGCGGGGGCCGGACGGCAAGATCCATATCGATCTGGCGGTGGCGCAGGAGTGCATCCAGAAACGGGTGGTTCGGTATGACAAGAATGGAGACAACCACTACGATACAGTGTCGGCCTTTATCAAGAGTATGAGGGGGTCCGATCCGGACGCCGCGGTCTATTACCTGGCGCGGATGCTCTACGCTGGGGAGGACATCAAGTTTATTGCCCGGCGGATCATGATCTGCGCCTCCGAGGACGTGGGAAATGCGGACCCGCAGGCCCTGACCGTGGCGGTGAGCGCGGCCCAGGCAGTGGAGCGGATCGGCATGCCGGAGGCACAGATCATCCTGTCCCAGGCGGTGACCTACGTGGCCACCGCGCCCAAGAGCAACGCGGCCTGCATGGCGGTGGGCGCGGCCGCGGAGGCCGTGGCGTCCTCGCGCACCATGCCGGTCCCCGTGCATTTGCAGGACAAGCACTATAAGGGCGCTCAGAAGCTGGGGCACGGTCTGGGATACAAGTACGCCCACGATTATCCCAAGCACTACGTGAAGCAGCAGTACCTGCCCGACGGAATGGAAGGTTCCGTGTTCTACGAGCCTTCGGACAACGGGTATGAGCGGGAGATTCGCCGCCATATGGCCTGGCTTAAGGAGGAGGACACTTAAACCGCGGGAGGCGGGGAACGGTATTCGCAGCAGGGGCGGGCAGACAGCAGGAGATGTGTTGAACCATGATGAAACGAGAGAGAAACCGGCTGATCGTGCTCTCACTGGACGCAGTGGGGAGCATCGATCTGCCGTATATGAGGACATTGCCCCACTTCCGGGCCTTTATGAAGCGGGCTGCGGGCTGTGAGCGGGTGATCAGCGTGTATCCCAGCCTGACCTACCCGGCGCACACCAGCATCATGACCGGGCTGTACCCGGCCAATCACCGAATTGTGAACAACCACAAAATCCAGCCGGAGAAACGTAAGCCGGACTGGTTCTGGCAGCGCCGCTACATCCACGGGACTACGCTGTACGACGAGGCCCGTAGGAGCGGCCTTAAGGTAGCAACCCTCCTGTGGCCGGTGACGGGCAAGGCCAGAATCCGCTACAACCTGCCGGAGGTGTGGGCCAACCAGCCCTGGGAGAACCAGATTTCGGTCAGCATTTCCAACGGAACGCCCTGGTATCAGGTCGACCTGTACCGGCGGTTCGGATACATGGTGGATGGAGTGAAGCAGCCGCAGCTGGACAATTTTGTGCAGGCCGGTATGCTGTATACACTGAGGCGCTACCAGCCGGACGTGCTCTTCGCCCATCTGACGGACGTGGATACCAACCGGCACACCTTCGGGGCCTCTGTCCTCGGGATTCAGGACGCCCTGGGACGCCATGACCGGCGGCTGGGGGAGCTGTTCAGTCTGTTGGGCAGCATGGGCTGGGAGCAGAAAACCAATGTGGTGGTCCTGGGGGACCACTGTCAGAAGGACGTATCCATGGCGGTTTACCCCAATTACTGGTTCCGGCGCAAGGGCTGGCTGACCGCGGAAAAGGGCATGGTGAAGGAGTGGCGGGTGCTGGCCCGGGAGTGCGACGGGGCCTGCTACATCTATCTGAAAAACCGGCGGGACCGGGAGCTGGCGGAGGAAGTGCGCCGTTTGCTCTGCCGCTGGAAGGAGGAAGAGCGTTCCGGCCTGGAGCAGTTTTTCGAGCAGCCTCAGATCCGGAACATGGGGGCCAACGGGGACTGCGCTTTTATGCTGGAGGCAAGGGACGGGTATTTTTACCAGAACGAGTGCGACGTGCCGTTCCGGCAGGCGGGCTACGGCAGCGGCCTGCACGCGGCCACCCACGGGTATCTGCCCACCAAGGAGAACTATCAGACGATCTTTTTTGCCGCGGGACCGGACTTTATCCCGGGGGCCAGAATCGGCAGCATGCGCCTGGTGGACGAGGGCCCGCTGCTGGCCAAAGTCCTGGGCGTCAGCCTTGGAGACACGGACGGAAGGGTGCCCGGCGGCCTGCTCAGGGAGGATTAAGGGGCCTTGTGGCTGCGTTTTGCGGAAAATGTGAATAAAAGGGACGGAATAAGACAATTTTAACTTTACATTTCTAAATGGTGAAGTATATAATATAGCTATGTTGGATGGGCCGGCGGCGTTTCCGTGCCGCCGGTAGTCCGTTTTTCCAAATGGATTCTTATATCTGGAATAACCCCCATACCTAAGACATTTTAATAAAATAGTTTCGTACCACGCTGTGTTCCACCAAAGAGGGGACCGGCTTGTTATGCTATGATAAGGAGATAGAATATGCGCGAGAAATTAGAGACACTGCCAGTGGCGGAATTGCGCGAGCTGGCGAAGGCCCAGGGCTTAAAAGGCGTGAGCAGCATGCGCAAGGCCGAGCTGATCGAGCTTCTGTGCCAGCAGGCGGAGAAGAATCCCCAGGTGAAGCCGACGCAGGCGGAGCGTCCCGCCGAGGCGTCCCCCGCATCCGCCGGGGCAGACCGCGAAAACGCCCGGGCCTCCCGCGGAAATGATCGGGATACGGCCCAGCAGTCCCGCGGAGCAGACCGCGATACGGTCCAGGCGTCCCGCGGGGCAGACCGCGATTCCGCCCAGCCCTACCGCGACGCCTCTCAGCAGTCCCGCGGCAATGAGCGCGACACCTACCGCGCCCGTGGAAATGACCGTGACAACACCCAGCCTGCGTCCCAGGACCGGGAGGCACAGTCCGCCCCGCGTGCACAGGAGTCCCAGCGCCAGCCCCGGGGGCCGGTGGTATACGACAGCCGCCAGGGCCGCACAGACAGCCGCATGGCGGATCCCAGACGGAATAACCGTCCCTATGACAAGAACGGTCAGAGCGGCGGGAACCGGTATTACAACAACAGCCAGAGCGCGCCCCAGCAGGCAGCACCCTCCTACGGCGCGCCTTCGGGTGAGGAGCGCCAGCAGCGCACGGATATGAGGAGCGACGCCTTGGGTTTAAATAATCAGGACCTGGCGGAGCTGGACAGCGGCATCGAGGCCAACGGTATTCTGGAGGTAATGCCCGACGGATTTGGCTTTATCCGGTGCGAGAACTTCTTGCCGGGTGAGAACGACGTGTATGTGGCGCCGTCCCAGATCCGCCGTTTCAACCTGAAAACCGGCGACATTATCAGCGGAAACCGCCGGGTGAAGTCGGCCACGGAGAAATTCGCGGCCCTGCTCTACATCCGCACCGTGAACGGGTATCCGCTGAGCGCCACGGAGACACGCCCGAATTTTGAGGACCTGACCCCCATTTTCCCCAACAAACGGCTGCATATGGAACGCCCGGGCGAGCGCGTTTCCGTGGCCATGCGGGTGCTGGACCTTCTGTCCCCCATCGGAAAGGGACAGCGCGGCATGATCGTTTCCCCGCCCAAAGCGGGAAAGACCACCCTGCTCAAGCAGGTGGCCAAGGCGGTGACCACCAACCACCCGGACATGCATCTGATGATCCTTCTGATCGACGAGCGGCCTGAGGAAGTGACGGATATCAAGGAGGCCATCGTGGGCCCCAACGTGGAAGTGATCTATTCCACCTTTGACGAGGAAGCCAGCAACCACAAGCGCGTTTCCGAGATGGTGATCGAGCGCGCCAAGCGCCTGGTGGAGCACGGCCGGGACGTGATGATCCTGCTGGACAGCATCACCCGTCTGACCAGGGCTTACAACCTGACCGTGACGCCCAGCGGCCGCACGCTCTCCGGCGGTCTTGACCCGGCGGCCCTGTACATGCCCAAGCGTTTCTTCGGCGCGGCCCGCAACATGCGGGAGGGCGGAAGCCTGACCATCCTGGCCACGGCTCTGGTGGACACCGGAAGCCGTATGGACGACGTGGTTTACGAGGAGTTCAAGGGTACGGGCAACATGGAGCTCATGCTGGACCGGAAGCTGTCCGAGAAGCGGATTTTCCCGGCGATCGACATCCTGCGCTCCGGCACCAGAAGAGACGATCTGCTGCTGAGCAGGGAGGAAGCGGAGTGCGTGGACATCATCCACCGCGCCACCAACTCCTTAAAGCCCGAGGACGCGGTGGAGAAGGTGCTGGACCTGTTCGCCAGAACCCGGAACAACCGGGAATTCGTGGAGATGGCGAAGAAGATTCGGTTTTTCTAACTGCATCGGGCAACGGCCCGCAGGCTGCGTGAGCGGCCCATTGCATCCAAATAAAGGCGTACATTGCCGGGACTGGGAAAGTCCGGCGGTGTACGCCTTTTTGTGAACCGTCATTTCAACCGCGGTCCGAAAAGACCGGAGCGGCAAAATGTGTGCGGTAATACTCGTCCATAATATCTAAAAAGTTCTGCATGGCGGTGGGCAGGTGGGTTTCATCGTAATAAGCGGTGACCACCTTCCACTGGTAATCCACTTCTGGTTCCAGATAATAGCAATCCAGATAATCAAAAGATCCAAAAATTTCCAAATAATGTTCCGGGATAAAGGTGTAGCCGATTCCGTTGGCCACCATTCGTTTGATGGTTTCCTGGTTCCGGCTGGTCATGACAATATTGGGGGTGATCCGCGCTTTTTTGAAAATTGCTTCATTGATGGTGCGGATCCGCTGGCCTGGATGGCCGATGATAAAGGGAGCGTTGTTCAGCTGGGTGATATCGATATAAGGAAAACGGTCGCCGGGAGCCTTTCGGTAAGCGCCCTCCGCGATCTCGTTGTCCCTGGAGGTCAAAAGCACCATGCGGCTCTTCAGAAACAGGTGATAGGGGAAATCGTTGAACTTAAAGGGAAGGGGCATCACGCTGATATCGATAGCCCCGTCCATCAGAAGCTGCTCCAGCTCAGTTGAGGAGGACTCCACCAGCTGAAGCTCGATCTGGGGGAAACGTTCGCGATACACAGGGATGATATCCGTGGCGATCAGCGTGCCCAGCAGATAGGGGACGCCCACCACCAGACGGCCGGACTGGGCGGTGGAGAGACCGGAGAAATTTTGCTCCAGTTCGTCGATTACCTTCATAATCCGCTGTCCCGCGTCGATAAACACTTCGCCCTCCGGGGTCAGCTTGAGCCGGTTTTTGACGCGGGTGAACAGCGTGACGCCAAGTTCATTTTCCACGCGCTTCAGCACCTGGCTCAGCGATGGCTGTGCAATGAATAACTTTTGGGAGGCTTTCGTAATACTCCCCTCCCCCATGATGGTCAAAATATATTCAATTTCGCGGATATTCAGATTCATTTCCGGACCTTTCTACGAATATGGTTTATTTTTTTAGATGTTGCAGTAATAGTTTAGGTTATTGACGGTAAAATGTCAAGTTTTGGGGAGATCATAGGAAATTTGAATATAAAACATCTTGTTTACATATTGGATTTGCGACAATGCACTAATTATAATGTAAATATAAATCAAACTAAGGAGAGGGATATGAAAACAATTTCCGAACGTATTGCGGATTTTACCCTGAATCTGACCATCGAACAGATTCCGGTCAATGTAATCGGGTACGGAAAGCTGCTGCTGATGGATACCTTTGGCGTTGCAATGGCCAATCTGGAAGCGGAACACGCCCAGGCCATACGCCGGGTGGTTACGGAGAACGGAAGCCGGCCGGTGTGTACCCTGTGGGGGAGCGCGGATCAGGTCCAGGTCGCGGAGGCGGTGTTGTACAACGCGGGATTAATCCACGGCTCCGATTACGACGACACCCACGTGGGCGGGATCGTGCATCCCAGCGCGGCGGTAGTGAGTACGGCAATCTGCGTGGGGGAAGCGGTGGGAGCTACCGGCCAGGAAATCTACGAGGCTATTATCGTCGGCTGGGAAGTGATTGTCAGGCTGGCGCTGTCGGCCAAAGGCCGGTTCCACGACGTGGGATATCACGGAACGGGGATTGTATCGTCCTTTGCGGCGGCCTGCGTGGCCGGAAAGCTATACAAGGTATCCCGGGACATCCTGGTCAATGCGCTGGGAATCTGCGGCAGCCAGGCGGCCGGCCTGCAGGAGTTCCTCAGGGACGGCAGCTGGGTGAAGAAACTGCACCCGGGCTGGGCGGCCCACAGCGCGGTGTACGCCCTTCAGCTGGCTATGGCGGGATTTACCGGCGCGAAGGAGGTATTTGAGGGAGAATTCGGCCTGTTTAAGACCCACTGCGGTTTTGTATGCGGGACGGAGGAATTTGAAAATCTGGGAACCGTGTGGCACACCCCGGAGATCACTTTCAAAATGTACCCGGTCTGCCACATGACCCATTCCTTTATCGACTGTGTGCTGGAGGCCAGGGAAAAATACGAGGTCGAGCCGGAGGAGGTGGAGGAAATCGAGTGCCGGATCGAGGAACGCTGTTACCACATCGTATGCGAACCCGAGGCGGCCAAGAAAAATCCCCAGACCGACTACATGATGCGTTTCAGCCTGCCCTATGTGGTGTCGGTGGCGCTGGCCAAAGGCAAGGTCAGTCCCTGGGAAATCAGTATGTGTCTTGCCAGAGACAGCCGCATCGGCGGGCTGATGAACCGGGTCCGGTGCGTGGCCGACGACGGCAAGCGCAATCCGGGATATTTCCCCGGCTGGCTGAAAATCCGTCTGCGGGACGGACGGGAATTCGTCTTTGACCAGCGGTGGGAAAAGGGAACGCCCCAGAATCCGGTGGATCTGGACGCGGTTATGGAAAAATTTTCCAACAACCTGGAACATTTCTACACCGAGTCGCAGATGAAACAACTGGCGGAGCTTTTGCAGAGCTTCGAAAAAATGGACGGCGCGCAGCCGCTGTTGAAGGCGCTGGAAATCGAAAAAGCCGGTATATAGAAAATCAATCAGGAGGAGACGGTTTTTATGGGACAGACATTGGTAGAGAAATTATTGAGTGAAAAGATGGGGAGACCGGTCAGCGCGGGGGAGACGGTAGTGGTGGATGTGGACTTCGCGGCGCTCCATGACGGCTCCGGCCCCCTGCTGGTGCGCCTGATGAACGAGAGGGGATATCAGGACGACCCGGTATTCGATTCGGATCGGATTCTGTTTGCAAATGAGTTCGGTCCGGTTCCCACCAGGGAGGTGGCCAATGAGCACGCGCTGACCCGGCGCTATGCGTGCAGCCACAACTGCCATTGGGAGGAGGGCGGAACGGGACATGTTCACGCCCACGTGTACGAGGATTACTTAAAATGCGGTTCGGTCTGTATCGTGGGGGATTCCCACACGACGGTGCACGGTGCATTCGGGGCCTTTGCCACGGGCTGCGGTTCCACGGACATGGTGGCGGTTACCCGCTACGGAAAGACCTGGATCAAGGTACCGGAGACCTTCCGGATCAATGTAAACGGGGCCCTTCCCCAAGGCGTGTACGCCAAGGACATTATGCTGAAGCTGGCCGGGATCATCCAGTCGGACCAGGCGATCTACAAGGCGCTGGAGTTCAGGGGCGACACCATCCACGCGCTGGATATGGCGGGACGCCTCACCATCACCAGCATGGGAGTGGACGTGGGAGCCAAGGCGGCGATTATGGAGACGGATGAGCACACCAGAGAATTTCTAAAGAAGTTCGGCCGGGAGCAGGACTACCGGGAGATCCGGGGGGACGAGGAAGCCAATTACGAGCGGGTGATCGACATTGACGCTGCGGCCCTGGAGCCCATGGTAGCCAAACCCCATTATGTGCATAATGTGGATCTGGCGAAGAACTGTGCGGATCAGAAGGTGGACATGGTGTTTATCGGAAGCTGTACCAACGGCCGCACCGAGGACCTGCACGTGGCCGCAGACATTCTGCGGGGGAAAAAGGTCGCCAAGGGCCTGCGCCTTCTGGTGATCCCCAACTCCGCCGCGGTGTACAAGGAATGTATGCAGGACGGCACGCTGCTTGCGCTGGCGGAGGCCGGGGCGATGATCGAGGCCCCCAACTGCGGCCCCTGCATGGGCGTCCACCAGGGAATTCCGGCGGACAACGAGGTGGTGGTGGCCACCCAAAACCGTAATTTCAAGGGGAGAATGGGAAACCCCACGGCCAGCATCTACCTGTCAAGCCCGGCCACGGCGGCGGCTACGGCGCTGCGCGGCTTTATCACAGATCCGAGAGAGGTCATGTAAGCAGAGGAGGAGAAAACGATTATGATCAGGGACGAGATAAAAGGAAAAGCCTGGAAATTCGGCAGCAATGTGAGCACCGACTCCATTGCGCCGGGACGGTTGATTTCCCTGCGGGCCAATCCGAAGGAGTACGCCAAGCACGTGCTGGAGGATGCCAGGCCGGAGTTTGCCCGGGACGTAAAGGAGGACGATTTCATCGTGGCGGACCGGAATTTCGGCTGCGGTTCCAGCCGTGAGATCGCTCCGCTTATCATCAAGGAGGCCGGGGTGGGGGCGGTGCTCTCCAAGAGCTTCGGGCGCATTTTCTACCGAAACGCCATCAATAACGGGATGCTGCTGATCGAATGCGACACCGACCGCATCGCGGACGGGGACGAGCTGGTGGTGGATGTGGCAGGGCGCGTGATTCACAAGAAAAACGACCCGGATTTTGCCATGGAGTTCCGGCTTTCGGACAAGGAGATCAAGATTGTCAGCGAGGGCGGACTGCTCAACTATATTGAGAAATACAATTCCCTGGATATCTGACGGGGCGGAGGGGGAAAACGTATGACAGAACTCAGGCAGCTGGCCGGCTTTGCGGTGAATTTTCGGTTGGAACAGGCGCCGGAGGAGGTGGTGAGGGCTGCAAAATACTGCGTGCTGGACAGCATCGGCTCAGCCCTGGGGGCGGTCCGGTACGAGGAGATACCGGAATTGTGCCGCGAGCTGAGACAGTGGTGCGCCGCTCCCGCCGGGCGGACGGCCAGTGTGTGGGGGCAGGGATTTTCCCTGGACGTGTTCCAGGCCCTTCTGCTAAACGGGATGATGGGGCACGCGCTGGAGTTGGACGACGTGCACACCGGCTCCAAATCCCATGTGGGAGCCGTGGTGGTGGAGACGGCCTGGACTCTGGCCGAAGCCATGGGAGAGTCGGGCAGACGCCTGCTGGAGGCCGTGATCACCGGTTACGAGGTGATGGCCCGGGTGGGAATGGCCATGGACGTGGTCAGCAACCGGAAACGGGGATGGCACGGCACGGGGATTATCGGCACCTTTGGAGCCGCGGCGGCCGCCGGACATCTTTTGGGGCTGGACGAGGATCAGATGGTGTCCGCCCTGGGAATGGCGGGTACTCAGTCCTCGGGTCTGTGGGCCTTCCTGGAGGAGGGCGCGACCTGTAAAAAGCTGCACCCGGCCCGGGCGGCGGTAAACGGTCTGACGGCCGCCGTGCTGGCAAAGGGCGGCATGACCGGGCCGGAGCGGATCCTGGACGCCGGAGACGGGGGGCTGTACCGGGCGGTAGCGGATTCTTTTAATATGGAAACGTTGGTGAAAGGGCTGGGAACCGGCTATGAGATCCTGAAGATCGACAAAAAGCCCTACCCCTGCTGCCGCACCACCCACCACGCCATCGACGGAGCGTTAATGCTGCGGGAAAAGGCGGATCTGGAGCAGGTGGAGCGCATTCTGGTGGAGACCTACGAAGTGGGCGTCCTGCAGTGCGGCTCCCAGGGGTATCCGTCCAGCGCCGTGGAGGCCAAATTCAGCATTCCCTATACCGTGGCGGCCGCCCTGGTGCGGGGAAATGTATCCCTTGCGGAGTTTGCGCCAGAGGTCATCGGCGACCCGCTGATCAAGAGCCTGGCAAATCGCGTTCAGGTAACCGCCGATCCGCTGTTTACCAGCCGTTACCCGGACCGCTGGGGCTGCCGCCTGCGCCTGATTTATAAGGACGCAAGCGAGCTTGCGGTTCAGGTGGACGATATGTCCGGGAGCGTGGCAAAGCCGCTGACGGAGGAACAGGAGAAGCGGAAGTTTGAGGGGGTGGCAGGGGAAGGGATTGGGGCGGAGAACGCCCGGAAACTGTTGCGGACCATTATGGAGATCGAAAAGCTGGATGTTTTGAAACAACTGTTATAAATGGAAGAAATTCCCAAGGAAATGAAGTGGGGAATCTATATATAATACTTTTAAAATATTAAGGAGGATTCGTATGAAAAAATGGAGTGTAGTTTTATGTGCAATGGTGTTGGCGTTAGGCTGCGCGGGGTGTAAAGCGGAAAGCAAGGCTCCGGCGGAGACCGCTAAAACGGAGGCGGCTAAAACAGAGGCGGCGAAGGAGTCCGCGCAAACCGGAGGTGGGGACCAGGCGGAAACTGCGGCGGAGCTGGCGTACCCGGAGAAGGATATCACCGTTATTGTACCTTTCTCGGCAGGCGGCAATGCGGATTTGTCCATGAGAGCGCTCTGCACAGCGGCGAACGAAGGCGGGTTTTTCAATGGCCGCACACTGGTGGTTGAGAATGTGGCCGGCGGCGGCGCCGTAATCGGACAGACCCAGGCGTTTGAAGCTCCCAAGGACGGATACACCCTGATGTTGTACACCAGCTCTGTGATCAACAATGACATTTTTAACGAGACTACATACCGTTACAATGACTTTCTGCCCATCGCGGGTTATAATCCGGATCCGGAAGTGATTTTCTGCCCTAAGGATGCGCCGTATAATACGCTGCAGGAATTTTATGACTGGGCTGCGGGGCAGGAGGTGGTGCTTGCGGCTACGCCGGGCCATACCACGGGCCATCACATCCGTCTGATGAACATGGGTGAGGACCATAACATCAATTTTGATTATATCCACACAGATGGAGCGGCGGATCAGCTCTTGCAGGTTATGGGAGGTCATGTGGATGTGTCCATGAATACCATCGGCGCTACGAAGTCCGCTTATGAGGACGGAAATATCAAAATTCTGGCGGTTGCAGCAGAGGAGCGGGTTCAGGGATTAGAGGAAGTGCCCACGTTTTTGGAGCTGGGTGAGAGCCTGGTGGACGGCGCGGACCGCGGAATCTGCGTTGCAAAGGGTGTGGACGACGCTATATACCAGTATCTGGTTGAGGAATTTAAGAAGGTAATTGAGACAGAAGCGTTCAAGAAGAATATGGCCACCATAAACGGAATGGGCATGTACAAGAGCCCGGAACAGTATCAGGCTTATATGGATAATACATATAACTCGATCAAGGATATTTTACCGAAACTGGAGGCAGAGGCGGCAAATTAAAGGAATGCTTGCCGGATAAATTATGATCAGGTCTGGAATACGGGCAGAGGACGGATTCCAGGCCTGTTCCGGAAAGGGGCGGAAATTTGTGAAGAAAAATGTAATTGCGGGGCAGATTTTTTCAATCGTGCTCATGCTGATCGGGGCCTATGTGTTCTACAGCGGTATGGCGTTTAGGGGGAACGACAAATATTTTCCCATGATCATTGGAGGGGGAATGGTTATTGTCTCGATTTGGATGCTGATTGAGGATATGAGAACCCAAAAGGCCAGTATTGATTTGGATAAAATTAATTTTGTCGCTATAGGCATAACGATTGTGGCCCTGTGTATTTATATCCTGCTATTCAGAAAAATCGGATATGTCTTGTCCACTATTTTGCTGGGAATCAGCATCATAGGCGGATTACGTTATAACAGTGTAAAGGGGATTATTTTGTGGCCCACGTTTATGGTGCTGGTAATATTTGTGATTTTTAAAATTCTACTGAAGGTACCGCTGCCGACAGTATTTTTATAAGGAGGGGAACCCATGCAAATGATTTTGAATTGGGGAGTGGGATTGTCCAATGTAATCTTTAACCCCATCAATTTACTTCTCTTATTGGCAGGTACGCTTTTAGGCATGATCGTCGGAGCGCTGCCGGGACTGAACAGTCCCATTGCAATGTCCATCATGATTCCGCTCACGTACGGAATGGACCCCGGCTCGGCTCTGTGTATTCTTGCGGGTATCTACACCGGCTCCACCTGCGGAGGAAGTATTTCTTCTATTCTGTTGGAAGTACCGGGAACCGGAGCGGCTGTGGTGACCGCCTTCGACGGACATCAGATGTACAAGAAGGGACAGGGGGGACTTGCGTTAGGAATCTCCTCGGTCAGCTCGGTTGTGGGCGGAATCGTGGCAGCCATCGTTCTGGGAGCCTGCGCTCCGTTTGTGGCGGCCCAGGCGTTGAAATTCGGCGCTCCCGAGTATCTGATGCTGTCGGTGATGGGCTTCGCTTCCGTAATTGGAATGAGCAATGGACGGATGTCCAAAAATATTATGGCAATGCTGATCGGGCTTTTAATCAGTGTGGTGGGAATAAGTCCTCAGGGTGGAATTAAGCGTTTTACATTCGGCACCCACGCGCTTCTGGAAGGAATTCCTCTGGTTCCCATGCTGATCGGAATGTTTGGTATCGGTGCGATTATAGGAACCATCAGCGATATGAAGTTTACAAAAAAGCAGGGCTCATCTGTCAATCCGGTCCGTCAGACGATGGAGTACATTAAGATGCAGTATCCTGACAAAAAAATGATCAAAAGCTTTCTTCCGATCTGGGCGCAGTCCAGTGTGATCGGAAACGTAGTGGGCGCTATTCCCGGAGCAGGAATGACGGTTGCAATTTTTATGGCCTATGATCAGGTGAAACGGTATCGCAAAGACCTCAACTTCGGCACGGGTGTGCCAGAGGGAGTTGCGGCCCCGGAATGCGCCAACAATTCCGTGGTGGGTTCATCCATGATTCCGCTGTTGGCGTTAGGCGTTCCTGGAAATCCGGCTTCATCGCTGTTTTTAGGCGCGCTCCTGATCCATGGCCTGCGCACCGGCCCCAAGTTTTTCGTGGAGAGTTCGGATGTGGCCTATACGCTGATCGCGGCGTTTATGATCGCCAGTATTGCGCTGCTTCCGGTTATGCATGTATTCGTAAACTATATGGCCACCTATGTGCTGCGGCTCCGGTATGAGGTGCTTAACGGACTGATTCTGATTCTGTGCGTTACCGGCGCGTTTGCCACCGGAAATAACTATACCTATATCGTTTTTGCAGTTGTGTTCGGCTTTATCGGTTTTGTGCTGAAAAAGTTCGGAATCCCATTTGGACCGCTGGTTCTGGCCACTGTGCTGGGCAGTATGTTGGAGAGCTATTATATCCAGACCATGGTGACGCTGCGCGGAAATATTTCCGGGCTGTTCGTGAGACCGATCTGCGTAGGTCTGTTGCTGCTTTCGATCTTCTTTTTATTGATGCCGTTAAAGAGACTTTTAAAGGAAAAGGGAAAAAAGAAAAATTAATCAGGAGGAAAAAAATTGAAAATCACAAAAGTAGACGTTTATATGCTGGATGCCGGGGTACAGCGTGCCAGCCGCCGGCCGATCATTGCGAGAATTCACACAGATGAAGGGATTTATGGAGACGGAGAGGCGGGAATTGCCTTGGGAACCGGCGCACCGGCCGCCTTTGGGATGGTGGAGGACCTGGCGCGTCTGATCATTGGCCTGGATCCGATGAATACGGAATTTATCTTCCACAGGCTTTTAAAGAGCAGCTTCTGGGGAATGGGAGGGGGACCGATCGTCTTTGCCGGAATCAGCGCCCTGGACATCGCGCTGATGGATATCAAGGGAAAAGCTCTGGGCGTGCCTGTTTATCAGCTGTTGGGCGGTAAATGCCGCGATGAGATGCGCTGCTATGCGTCCCAGCTGCAGTTCGGATGGGTAGACAAATTAGGCCCTTATGGGAAAACGGAAGATTATGTGAGCATTGTCGAATACGCTCTGAGCCAGGGATATGACTGCGTGAAGATCGATTTTACCCAGTTTGACCGGGAAGGAAAGCGGATGTCCACCACGGCGGCAGAAGGAATTTTATCCAGGCCCTTTATTGACATGGTCGATGAGAGAATGGGGGCGATCCGTGACAACTGTGGATGGGATTTTGACATTATTGTGGAAAATCATTGCAGAACCGATGCGATCAGCGGCACCATGATCGGGGAATTGTGCGATAAATATAAGGTGATGGCTTATGAGGAGCCGGCCATGCCCTTGAATCCGGATATGCATAAAGTAATCCGGGAGAAGATCAAGACGCCCATCGCCACCGGAGAGAGAGTCTTTGGAACATGGGGATTTTACAACTTCTTCAAGCAGGACGCGGTACAGCTGATTCAGCCCGATATCTGCAACTGCGGCGGCCTGACGGAAGGAAAGAAGATTTGCGACATGGCGGCGGTATTTGACGCAACCGTACAGGCGCACTGCGCAGGTTCGCCGATCTCCACAGCCGCGGCGCTTCATCTGGAGGCTGCAATTCCGAATTTCTGTATCCATGAACACCACTACAGAAGCACGCAGCCAGCCTTAACGGTATTGTGTAAATACGACTATCAGCCGAAGAACGGCAAATATACCGTGCCGGAATTGCCGGGACTGGGTCAGGAAATGTCACAGTATGCCATGGATACGGCGCTGCGCCATGTGTGTGTGGATGAATTTTGGAGAGGGTTATAAGTATTTCAAGGAGGAACAACATGATCTCACTCTACAAAGAAGGCGTCTATCTCCTCAACGGCACGGAAATCATCCCCGAATCCGAAGCCTCCCGCGCCCCGCAGCTGTCCGGGGAGCAGAACGGGCAGGAAGAGGCGCGCCACGAAACCATTACCTATGGCATCTTAAAATCCCACAACACATCCGGCGACATGAACCGTCTCAGGCTCAAATTCGACTCCATGACCTCCCACGACATCACCTTCGTGGGAGTGATCCAGACGGCCAGGGCTTCGGGGATGGAGCGGTTTCCGCTGCCCTACGTGCTCACCAACTGCCACAATTCCCTGTGTGCGGTGGGAGGAACCATCAATGAGGACGACCACCTGTTCGGGCTGTCGGCCTGCAAGAAGTACGGCGGAATATTTGTACCGCCCCACATCGCGGTCATGCACCAGTACATGCGGGAGATGATGGCCGGGTGCGGCAGTATGATTCTTGGCTCCGACAGCCACACCCGCTACGGAGCGCTGGGAACCCTGGGCGTGGGGGAGGGCGGCGGCGAGCTGGTCAAGCAGCTGCTGTGCGACACCTACGATATCGGCTATCCCGAGGTGATTGCCGTGTATCTGGAGGGAAAACCCCAGCCCTATGTGGGACCCCAGGATATCGCGCTGGCGATCATCGGCGCCGTGTTCCAAAACGGATACGTGAAGAACAAGGTAATGGAGTTTGTGGGGCCGGGCGTGGCGGAGATGACCACGGACTACCGTAACGGCATCGACGTAATGACCACGGAGACCACCTGTCTCACCTCGGTCTGGAAAACGGACGGGGACACCAAAAATTATCTGGAGAGCCATGGGCGCGGAGACGCGTACCGGGAGTTAAAGCCGGGAGCCGTAGCCTACTACGACGGCTGCGTGCGCGTGAATTTAAGCGAAATCCGGCCAATGATCGCGCTCCCCTTCCACCCCAGTAATGTATACACGATCGACGAGTTAAATGAAAACCCGTACGATATCCTCCGCCATGTGGAGGAAACGGCTGCCCGGGTGGCGGACGGGCGCGCGGAATTTACGCTGTGCGATAAAGTGATTGACGGGAAAATACAGGTGCAGCAGGGCATCATCGCCGGCTGCGCGGGCGGCAATTACACCAACGTCATGGAGGCGGCCCACGCCCTGCGGGGAAGGAACTGCGGCTGCGGCGATTTTTCTCTGGCGGTATACCCCTCCTCCCAGCCGGTGCTGGCGGACCTGATCGCCAAGGGCGCGGTCACGGAGCTGATCGGCGCGGGGGCCGTGATCCGCACCGCGTTCTGCGGCCCCTGCTTCGGAGCGGGGGACACGCCGGCCCACAATGGGTTCAGCATCCGGCACACCACCCGCAACTTCCCCAACCGGGAAGGCTCCAAGCCGGGGAAAGGCCAGATGGCGGCGGTTGCGCTGATGGATGCGCGCTCCATTGCGGCCACCGCCGCAAACGGCGGCGCGCTCACCTCCGCGCAGGCTTTGGACTGCTGGGGCGATGTGCCGGACCATGAGTTTGACAGAACCGTGTACCAAAACCGCGTGTACTTTGGATGGGGGCGGCCGGATGCAGAGGAGAAGCTGGTCTGCGGCCCCAATATCAAGGACTGGCCGGAGATGGGCGGACTGACGGAGCACATCCTTCTGAAGGTGTGCGCCAGGATTATGGACCCGGTGACCACCACCGACGAGCTGATCCCGTCGGGGGAGACCTCCTCCTTCCGTTCCAATCCCCTGGGGCTGGCGGAATTTACCCTTTCGCGCAGGGAACCGGCCTACGTGGGCAGGGCTAAGGAGGTGGATGCCTTTGAGAAAGCCCGCAGAGCGGGTGGAAATCCTGAAGAATTGGCGGAAGAGCTGTCCCGGGTATTCGGCCGGATCCGCCGTCTGCCGGGATTTGCCGCGGTGAGCGCCGCGGAGACGGAAATCGGCAGCGTGATTTACGCGGTGAGGCCCGGGGACGGCTCCGCGCGGGAGCAGGCCGCCAGCTGCCAGCGGGTGCTGGGCGGTCTGGCCAACATCTGCCGGGAGTACGCGACCAAGCGCTACCGCTCCAATGTGATCAACTGGGGCATGCTGCCCTTCCAGATGGAGGAGGAGCCGGAGTTTGACACGGGCGATTATATCTTTGTCCCCGGAATCCGGGAGGCGTTGGCCGGGGATCTGAGCCGTATCCGGGCATACGTTTACAGGCCGGGGAGGGAAACGTTCGATGAGATCGCCCTTTCCATTGCAGGGCTGACGCTGGAGGAACGGCAGATAATCCGGGCGGGAAGCCTGATCAACTACAATCGTAAGAAACATTAAGAGAATGTAAAAAATGCCGGATTTCTTAGCAGTTTTAAGAAATTCGGCATATATATTTTGTGAAATTTTCCCGGCAGACCTTAAAAAATGTAAAAAATGTTTAATAAAATACAAAATGCCACTTGCGTAATGGCGGAAATGATGGTATTATTTTAATGTAATCTAAAACGGAATATGCATTTTGCCAAGAGAATGAGAGCGGCAACGTAATTGAGGTCCTGATGTTGGATTGGGGTCATACGGGCTATGCTCTTTTTTGTATCGTTTTTTGCCCCGCGGGGGAGAGGCGGAAGGCGGACGTATATTCGAAAACTTACAGGCGCAGGGCGGCGGTTTTGACGGCTGGAGAATATAAAAAGATGGAGGAAACTGTTAATGAAAAAAAGGATCGCGTTGTTACTCAGTGTAGCCATGCTGGTTGGAATGATGGCCGGCTGCGGCGGAGGCAGCAAGGATAGCGGCGGAGGCACCACCACCACTCCTGCGGCGGAGGCGGGCCAGACGGCCGGCGGCACGGCGGAGGGCGGAAGCGGCCCGGCAGTGCCCGCGCACAAGGAAACTCTGGTGATCGGCACGGATGCGGACATCAACACCCTGGATCTTCAGAAGCAGCAGGATCAGATCAACAACATTATTTTGAAGAATACCCACCAGACGCTGGTATTCTTCACCAACGGCGCCGATGGCGAGGAGCGTTTCGTTCCGTGTCTGGCAACCGATTGGGAGTTCAAGGATGACACCCATATTGTGATGCACCTGCGGGACGACGTTTATTTTAACGACGGCAACAAGACTCCTATGACCGCAGAGGACGTTAAGTTTACGCTGGATATGGCCATGGAGAACATGGTGGCGTCCAACCTGGCGGGCTATGTTGCCTGTAACGTTGTGGACGATCACACCATTGAGATTGAAATTGAGAGCTACAACAACGAGTTCGTACAGACTCTTGCGTCCGTACCGCTTTCCATTCAGTCTAAGAAGGCTTATGACGACGGCGTGACCGATCCCTTCTATATCGGCACAGGCCCTTACAAGTTCGACGAGTGGGTTGAGGGCGAGTATTGCCGTATCGTGAAGGTAGCGGATTACTGGGGTAATGATATCCCCGCAGGCGAGAACCTGGCTCCCGGCGTGTCCGACGCCATTGAGTTCCGTCCTTACATAGAGGCTTCCTCCCGCGTAATCGCGCTGCAGTCCGGCGAAATTGACGTCTGCGTGAACCCGCCCATCAACGAGCTGCAGTATCTGGAAGAGGATAAGAACATCACCGTGTTCGAGCAGCCCGGCACCCGTTTATTCTACTTTGCATTTAATGTTGAGAAGGCTCCCTGGGATAACCAGAAGCTGAGACAGGCCGTTGCCTGTGCGATTGACCGCGACGCGGTTCTGGAAGCGGCTGTTTACGGCAAAGGCACTCTGCAGAAAACCATTCTGAACCGCGGCCTGTGGGGCTTCTACGATGATATGGAAGGCTTCAACTACGATGTGGACCGCGCCAAAGCTCTGATGGCCGAGGCCGGATATCCGGACGGCGGAATTAAGACCACTTTAAGCTATGCCTCCGGCACTCCCTATGAGCAGATCGCTACGGTAATTCAGGCGAATCTGGCCGCAATCGGAGTCGAGGCAACTCTTGAGCCCATGGAGACCGCAACCCTTAAGTCCGCCTGCGTTGACGGAAGCCAGGAGCTGTTCCTGTGGAGATGGAACGAGGACTCCAAGGTTGACTTCGTATACCGCGACCTGTTCTACACGGATTCCGGTTCCAACTACCACCACTATTCCGATTCCAAGGTAGACGGCCTGGTTGACACGGTTGCAACTGAAAAAGATCCGGAGAAACGCCTTGCCGCAGCTCAGGAGCTTCAGGAGTACCTGGTTGATGCGTGCCCGCAGGTTCCGCTGTATATCGCAAACCTGGTAATCGCGTACAACAAGAATTTACAGGGCCAGTACCTCTTCGGAGGCGGCAACCACGACTGGCGCCACGCTTATATCGCAGAGTAATTAAGATTAAGATTGAGATTGAGATAGTCTGAGCAGCTTGCGGGTCCTCTCCGGCCCGCAAGTTTCTTGGGGGGACACACCAAAGGAAAAGGAGTGTGCAATGAATGATTAAATACATCTTCAAACGGCTGATAATGTTGATTCCGGTAATTCTGGTAACCTCTTTCCTGATTTACTGGGCTATGAGCCTGACGGGCGGTGATCCGGCCCTGATGCTGGCCGGCGACAAAGCGACGCCGGAGCAGGTCGAGCAGATCCGTGAGGAGCTGGGACTGAACGATCCCTTCCCTGTGCGCTATGCCAACTATATGAAGGGCATGCTGACCGGGGATATGGGCAAGTCCTATGTTACGAAAAAGGACGTTTTCCAGACATTTATGGAAAAGCTTCCCAACACCCTGGCGCTTGGCGGCGCCGCAGTGCTGATTGCCGTGGTGGTGTCCCTTCCTCTGGGTATTTATACGGCGATCCATCAGAATACATGGAAGGATACGGCGGGAATGGTGTTCGCCCTGTTCGGCACGTCGATGCCCAACTTCTGGCTGGGCCTGATGCTGATTATCATATTCGCCCTGAAGCTGGGGCTTCTGCCATCGGGCGGTAAAAGCGGGTTTTCCAGCATTATCCTGCCCGCTGTGACCGTGGGCTTCGGCCTGGCCGCGCTGATTACCCGTACCACGCGTTCCTCTATGCTGGATGTGCTGCGCCAGGACTATATGACCACGGCGCGGGCAAAGGGCTGCCCGGAGAAGCGGGTGATCTACACACACGGGCTGAAAAATGCGTTGATTCCCATTATCACGGCAATCGGCCTGCAGATGTCCCTGGTGATCACCGGTTCCGTTCTGGCCGAGACGGTGTTCTCATGGCCGGGGATCGGGCGTCTGGTTTATGACTCCATTTCCAAGCGCGATACGCCTATGGTTACGGGAGCCATCATCATGTGTTCGATCCTGATGTGCATCATTAACCTGGCCGTGGATCTGGTCTATGCGTTCTTTGATCCGCGTATCAAGGCACAATACAGTAAAAAGGGGTGATACGATGGCGGAAGCGGTGGCAAAAAAGAAAAAAATAAAGAGCCGTACTATGTTTCAGGAAGCCTGGAGACATTTGATCCGGAACCGTGGATCGGTCATCGGTATGATTTTCCTGATCGTACTGGTAGTGGCGGCGCTCATAAGTCCGATTGTGTTTGATTATGAAAAAGATGTAATTGGCCAGAACATGTCCGAACGTCTCTTGGCACCCGGCCTGGCACACTGGTTCGGCACAGATGAATTCGGGCGCGATCTGTTCGCCCGCGTCATTTACGGAGCGCGCTACTCCCTGATCATCGGCGTGGGTTCCGTGTTTCTGGGACTGATTGTGGGAACTCTGCTGGGCTCTCTGGCCGGATTTTACGGCGGCCTTACAGATTCCATCATCATGCGCGGCGTTGATATTTTCTATTCCATTCCGAACATCATGACGGCTGTGGTGATCGTGTCCCTTTTGGGCACCAGCACGGTGAACCTGATGATCGCTCTGGCATTTTCCTGCGCAAGCAGCTTTGCGCGAATTGTCCGGGCCGCGGTTATGACCATCCGCGACCAGGAATATGTGGAGTCCTCCTATGCGATGGGACTGCCCACCTGGAAGATTATATTAAAACATATTCTTCCGAACTGTCTGTCTCCGATCATTGTACAGATCACGCTGCAGATCGGTACGACAATCATCTCCGCATCCTCTCTGAGCTTCCTTGGAATCGGCGTTCCGGCTCCGGCTCCGGAATGGGGAGCGCTGCTGTCCGCAGGGCGCAGCCATATCAGAGATGCCAGCTACATGTGTATTATCCCCGGATTTGCGATTATGCTGACGGTGCTGGCGCTTAACTTGCTCGGTGACGGCCTGCGCGACGCGCTGGATCCGAAGATGAAGAAATAGGAGAGGTGAGACCTATGGCAGAAGATTTGGTATTGAAAATAAAGGATCTGGTTGTTCACTATGAGACGGAGGATGCGGATGTCCATGCGGTCAACGGCATTGACATTGAGATCAGGAAAAAGCACACTCTGGGTCTGGTAGGGGAGACCGGCGCGGGCAAGACCACCACGGCCATGTCCATCCTGAATCTGGTTCCCAACCCTCCGGGGGTGATTAAGAGCGGTGAGATTTATCTGGAGGGCGAGGACGTTTTACAGATGTCCGCGGAAAAGCTGGAGCATATGCGCGGCAATGATGTGGCGATGATTTTCCAGGACCCCATGACGGCGCTGAACCCGGTTATGACAGTGGGAGATCAGATTGCCGAGAGTATTGAGCTCCATCAGAATCTGAATAAGAAGGATGCCCTTGAGAAAGCCAAGGATATGCTGAAGCTGGTTGGAATCGCGGAATCCCGCGCGGCGGAATACCCCCACCAGTTCTCCGGCGGCATGAAGCAGCGTGTGGTGATCGCCATTGCGCTGGCGTGCAACCCCAAGCTTCTCATTGCGGATGAGCCTACCACCGCCCTGGACGTTACCATTCAGGCGCAGGTGCTGGAACTCATGAAGCAGCTGATTCAGGAGCGGGAGATGTCCATGCTTCTGATTACCCATGACCTGGGCGTTGTGGCGGAGGTCTGTGACGATGTGGCCGTGGTTTACGCGGGGCGGATTGTGGAAAAGGGAACCGCGGACGACGTGTTTAACTACATGCACCACCCTTATACGGAGGGGCTGTTTGACTCCCTGCCCAACTTAAAGGAGAGGGGCGAGATGCTGGAGCCGATCCAGGGGCTGATGCCCGATCCGTCGGATCTGCCGCCGGGCTGCTCCTTTGCTCCCAGATGTCCATATGCGACGGAGCGCTGTTCCCAGTCGGTTCCGGAGCTGAAAGCAGTCAGAGGCAGCGATACGCATTTTGTCGCCTGTCATGCTTACGAGAATCCGGATTTTAGCTTGAGGAGGAACAGGGATGGCAAATAAAGTAATTCTTGAGGTTGAGAATCTGACAAAATATTTCAATACGCCCGGCGGTCTGCTGCACGCTGTGGACGGGGTGAACTTTAAGGTGGAAGAGGGCAGGACCCTGGGCATTGTGGGCGAATCCGGCTGCGGAAAATCCACCACTGGGCGCACCATCTTAAAGCTCTTGGAGCCCACGTCCGGAAAGATCATTTTTGACGGACAGGATATCACGGGCTACAGCCGCAAGCAGATGCGCAGCCTGCGCCGTGAGATGCAGATGGTGTTCCAGGATCCGTTCTCATCCCTGGACCCCAGACAGACTGTTTCCCAGCTGATCAGCGAGCCGATCATTGAGCACAAGCTGTTAAAGACCAAGAGCGATATTGAAAAACGGACCCTGAAGCTGATGGAGACCGTGGGCCTTGCGGAGCGGTACATTAACGTGTACCCCCACGAGCTGGACGGAGGACGCCGCCAGAGAATCGGCATCGCCCGCGCCCTGGCGGTGGAGCCGAAGCTGATTGTGTGCGACGAGCCCGTTTCCGCCCTGGACGTTTCCATCCAGGCGCAGATCCTGAACCTGCTTCGGCAGCTGCAGCAGGACATGGGGCTGACCTATATTTTCATCACCCACGATCTCTCGGTTGTTAAATATTTTTCGGACGACATCGCGGTGATGTATCTTGGGCAGATGGTGGAGAAGGCTCCTTCGGATATCCTGTTCAAGAATCCGATCCACCCCTACACCAAGGCGCTGCTCTCAGCGATTCCGCTGCCCGTGGTGGGCAAGGATAAGCCCAAACGTCAGCTGATCAAGGGTGAGATCACGTCCCCGGTCAATCTGCCGGATGAGTGCCGGTTTGGAAAGCGCTGCGACTATGTCCAGGAGTGCTGCAAGAAGGGCAATCCGCAGCTTCGGGAGATCGAACCGAACCATTTTGTCGCCTGCAGCTGTGTCTAGGGCCGTTGGGACAGAAATGGAGATGTAAAACAGATGGATGTATTATCGGTTTGGGATCAATTTGAGGTCCCCTATATCTGGACGCAGATGGAATACCTGCTCCGGATATTGATCGCGGCCTTTCTGGGCCTTTTGATTGGAAATGAACGTAAAAACCGGAATAAGTCTGCAGGGATACGCACCCACGCCATTGTGGCGCTGGGTGCTGCTCTGATGATGGTGGTTTCCAAGTACGGTTTTTTTGACGGATACGAGGCGGACGCCTCCCGTATCGCCGCACAGGTGGTCAGCGGAGTGGGATTTCTGGGCGCGGGCGTGATTTTTGTGCGCAACAACCTGGTGAACGGCCTGACCACGGCGGCCGGAATGTGGGCCACCGCTGGCGTGGGTCTGGCAATGGGTTCCGGGATGTATGTCATCGGAATCAGTTCCGCGGTTCTGATTATAGTCATGCAGTTTGTGATGCATAAAATTGCATATTTTGCCAAAACGGCTTCCAACGGCCTGATCAGCATGACGGTCATGAACAAAGCGGGCGCGGTGGCGACCATCGAGCAGTTTTTGACCGGCGAGCACATTGAGATCGCAGGCTTACAGATTAAAAAGACTAAAAAAGAAGAGATCAAGCTGGAGTTCGACGTGGTCTTTCCGCCGGGACTGAACCAGTCGGCGTTTATGGCGAAGCTGGCGGAGCGGGACGATGTGTTGACGGTGAGTAAGTAAGGTGAGAAGCTGGATATACTTGATTTAGATATAGAAAAGGCTGGAATCCATTTGTTTTAGGATTTCAGCCTTTTGCTCTATACAATACGCAGATGGTACAGCGTGCAGCCTGCAGCTTATGGTTGCCCGAGTACAGGTGGAGCCTTTATCTCAGTAAATGGCAAGGACCAGGCTACATGACTGGGAAGAAGAAATGGATACTCAGCACAAAACTGAAAATGGTGACTGCCGCAAAGCCCAGCGCCCATGGAAGTGTTTCCTGAATTTTATAACCTGCGGCTGCAAATGCGATCGCAGTGGAAGGGGCTCCTGATGGGAGAAATACGGCGCAGGAACAAACCGTATTCACTAGGAGACAAAGCCCGCGGGGATCCCAGCCTGCAGCTACAGCTGTAGCAACAGCCAACGGGAGCAGAACATTTTTTGTACCTGAGTTAGTCATGAGATTTGTCATGACGACTCCAACGACTGCAAACACGACAAGAACAGTAATACCACTGGGATTGTCCCCCATAAGTCCTAAAATAAACTCGCCGATCAGTACGCCGGCGCCGGAGGATGAGAGCGCGTCCGCCATTACAAAAATGCCGGCCAGCATGAACAACATATCTCCCGATAAAACCCGCTGCATATCCTTTTGACTCTGTACCTTAGTAAACATAAGGAGGGCCGCGCCTGCTGCGGGACAGACATACATGATATCACCTAAAAGGGAATTCATAAACAAGGTAGCCATGACGCCCAGGAAAATAGCATAGGTGATTATTTCATCCCTGCGGCTCATGGGAGCGGTATCCTTCACTTTTTTCATCTTGGTCTGGTCAATATCCCGCTTGGGCAACATTTTATAGGTCAAAATGACATAGATACTCAGTAAAAGCATGGGGATAATGGATACCTTGAAGGTATCAATGATTGTGAGGAGCGGAAGCCCGCCCTCGTAGCTGGAGATATATTTATTGGGGAGAAGATAGCTGGTAGCGCCTACACCTATAGGGATACGGCCGGTCCACATACCACCCATGATTGCCATAGGAAGCAGCATCCGGGAGGGACATACCTCACCATCTGCAGAAAGTGCAGTCAGGATCATAATCATGACCGTAATTGTCCCGGATGACGGAAGAAACTGTGCGAAACACATGACAAAAAGCATGAGTACCATCAAAAGAATAAGACTGCTGTTGCCGCCCTGCAATCCCATAACTCGTTTTCGGATTGCGGTGAGCAGGCTTGTTTTGCCGAATGCATCGCAGATGATATACATGCCGGCAATGAGAATAAAGTTTTTCATGGCAAAGCCTGAAAAGGCTTTTTCGATGGGCATGATGCCGGTAATTACCAGCAGTATGCAGCAGGTCATCGTAGTGAGGCCAAAAGGCCATTTATTTAGACAGAAACTTGCGATCATGAAGACAAATAAGCCTACTACTATATATAGTTCCATGAATCCCCCTCCAAATGTAAATACCTGTATAAAATCCTCCTGTGACGTTGAAATGTATGATTGATTTTTAATTGATTGTCGCGATAGAAAGATTAAGCGTGTACCATACCCCACGTTCCATGGGAGCAACCTGACCTACCTTTCCCTTGTCCTTTAGAATCCGGTTCATGTCGGTAATCATCTTCTGAGCAAACTCCGGGTCCTCAGTCAGCCAGGTTTCGTAATGCATGGGAATGAGCAGCTGCGTGTCCGCTGTGGAGAACCATTCCGCGAAATCTTCCGCCACGTTTATTTTGACTTTGGAGCTGGCCATTTTGTTTCGTATGATAATATTTGGCTTTTGTAAGCCCTGCATCCGCTTCAGCATCCCATCATCGTTACCGCCAATGAACGCAATTCTTAAGCCCTGTTCCGTTGTGAGCACAAAATTCATGTTAAAGATGCTGCCCATAGCGTTTAACTCCGGACTGCCGGGGAATTCGGGACCTTTAAAACGTTCTACGGTCTCTGTATAATTTGAGGGCTGTCTGTGATGGGTTGCATGGTGGGTTTCCAGGATAAAGCCGTCGAAGTAATAGGTTCCCTCATAATCCACAGGATAGATACTGGTTAAGGGCACATTAAAGCAGCGAGCAACTTCCATTGCGGTTGCAGAGTGGGTGATGACAGTGGAGTGGAAGCGGTCGTATACGTCCTGTACATTGGCTGTATGATCGCCGTGAGTGTGATTTAAAAAGATATAATCGCCGCCTTCCAGCTGGTCGGTGGTAAAGTTCGGCAGACAACGGTTGCCAAGTTTGCCGCAGCCCTGATACCAGGGATCTGTAATGAGTGTTTTACCGTTAGGAAAACGAAATTCGAAACATTGTCCGTTTAGCCAGCGGAAGGTGAGTGCTGTGGATGTTACCAGATTGTTCATAGAAGACCTCCTTGATAAAATGCATAAAAAATGGTTGCTTTTATACAAAAAATTATAAAATGTTTACTAACGGCTGTCTAATATCCATTTCTGCCGAACCTATGCCGGCTGGGAATAACTAAAAAGAGAACCGCCTGTTTTTTAGCGGTTCTCTTGTGCTGGATGGTCAGCTATGCGTTTTGTAAATCGTTTTAAGTCCTTTCAGAACTGCCTGGAATCGAGGATCCGTTTCAAAGCCCTGGCGGCAGACAAAACTTGTGAGACTTGCAATATTCTGATCCGGATGAAGAAAGAAGAGCTGGTTTTTCAACAGGCTTTCAGCGCCTTTGATAATATCCAGGCGGATGAAGGAACTGGCTTTTCCGCCTTCTACCATGGCGATCCGATTGTCCCAATTCGGCAGGTCAATGATGTCCAATTCGATTCCGGCAGTTTCCAGAATTTTATCCAGATTAGCCCGGCTCCCGCTGCCTGGCGTATTTGCGACAATTTTCTCGTCTTTTAAGTCTTCCAGGCGCAAGACCGGGAATTCCAGGCTGTCAATATAGGTTGCCTTTTGGGCGGCGGGACTGTCCTCACGCAGGTAGATCCATTGCCATGAGGAGGATAATGTTTCATAGTGAAGAGCGTCCTTTTGTTCGTGACTACCGATTAGAACCATGTCCAAATTGCCTTCCAACAGATCTGCTTCCAGCTGAACCGTTTTATTTGTGTGCAATTCGATAAAATACTGGCGGTAGTGTTCGAACAGCCATTTTAGAAGCGGTGCAGCTAACACATAGGAGCGTTGTATCGTAGTTCCAAACAGAATATTATTTTGATTTCGGAACTTTAACTGCCTCAGGCGGGATTCAAAGAGTTCGTGGGAATGCAGAACTTCATTGGCCATTTCCAGAAAACATCTGCCCTCCGGAGTCAACTCAAGGGAACTGCCTTTGGTTCGAGTGAACAGTGTTATGCCATATTCGTTTTCAACTTTGCGTATACATTTGCTGAGCGACGGTTGTGAGACAAACAGTGTACGGGAGGCTTTGTTGATACTTCCCTTTTCTGCGATCGCTGCGATATACCGGATATCTTGCAGATTCAAACCCCTACCTCCTTGTTTTTTGCATGTACGATTTGTTCCCTGTATGATACCATTGTAATGGCCTATAATTCCGTTGTCAAAGACAGATTTTTCTGCTACAGATCATAAAAAACAGTTGCAATCCTGTCCTTCTTGTGCTATACTGTTTAAGCTGTCTGGATTGACGGCAGTTTTGGCTTTCGCGTGAGTCAACCTTACGGGAACGGAAGCGCTTAACTTGAACAGTGCTGATATTTGTGCGTTCCACGTCCACAGGGGCGGTGGTTATGTACAGAGGCAGATTGGCATACAGGCCGCGGTCGGAAACCGCAAATAAAATCAGAGAGGTGAACAAAATGAAGGAAGGAATCCATCCGAATTATTACCAGGCAAAGGTTGTTTGCAACTGTGGAAATGAGTTTGTAACAGGCTCCACCAAGAAGGACATTCACGTTGAAGTTTGTTCCAAGTGCCACTCTTTCTACACCGGCCAGCAGAAGGCTGCCGCTGCCCGTGGACGTATTGATAAGTTCAATCGTAAGTATGGCATTCAATAAGTGAGAGAGATAAGGGGTTGAGCTTGAAGAGTGGCTCAGCCCTTTTCGTATTTTTCGGAAAAAGATGGAAAGGTTAATAATCGATGAAATACTCAGGAATCGGCGGACAGGCGGTAATCGAGGGCATTATGATGCAGAACGGCCCGGATTACGCGATCGCGGTCCGCAAACCGGACGGGGAAATTGAGGTGAAAAAGGATCATTACGTGAGTATGACCAGGAAGGCTAAGATTCTGGGACTGCCCTTTATCCGCGGTATTTTCAGTTTCGCGGACTCCATGATCCTGGGCATGCGCGCCCTGACCTGGTCCTGCAGCTTTTTCGAGGACGACGAGGAGGAAACTCCGTCCAAATTCGAGGCATGGCTGGACAAGGTGCTTGGGGAAAAGCTGGAGAGCGTGCTCATGACGGTGGTGATGATATTTTCCTTTATCATGGCCATCGGGATTTTTATGGTGCTGCCCCTGTTTATCGCCGGGCTGTGCCGCAGGTTTATCACGTCGGACACGGTGATGGCGGTGCTGGAGGGCGTGATCCGGATTGTCATCTTTATCGCATATATCAAATTGGTGAGCCGCATGGAGGACATCAAGCGCACCTTCATGTACCACGGCTCGGAACACAAGTGCATCAACTGTCTGGAGCACGGCCTGGAGCTGACGGTGGCCAACGTGCGCGCCAGCTCCAAGGAGCACAAGCGCTGCGGAACCAGCTTTATCCTGATCGTGATGATCATCAGTATCCTGTTTTTTATGGTGGTGCGGCCGGAAACGCTGTGGATGCGCATCGTCAGCCGGATTGTGCTGATCCCGGCCATCGCCGGGGTGTCCTATGAGCTGCTGCGCTTTGCGGGACGCCACGACTCCAGGCTGGTGAATATTTTAAGCCGTCCCGGCATGTGGATGCAGGGGCTGACCACCAAGGAGCCGGACGACAGTATGATCGAGGTGGCCATCGCGGCGGTGGAGACCGTGTTTGACTGGAGAAATTATCTGAACGAGGAATTTCCGGGATGGGAGAGCAGAAATGACGTTACAGCAGCTTCTGGATCAGGGAACGGAACAACTTAGAAGCGCCGGCGTGCCGGACGCCGGGCTGGATGCCAGGTATCTGCTTTTGGATGCATTCGGGCTGGGCCTGGCCTCCTTCCTGGCGAACCGGGGACGGAACGTGGACGGGATGCCGGGCGGAGCGGAGAAGGCGCAGGTGTATGAAGCGCTGATCACGCGCCGGGCGGAGCGCATCCCATTGCAGCAGCTTTTGGGTGTTCAGGAGTTTATGGGGCTGGAATTTTTTGTAAATGAACACGTGCTGATCCCCAGACAGGACACGGAAACGCTGGTGGAGCTGGTGCTGGAAGAGCAGAAACGGCGGGATCTGGACGTGCTGGACGTGTGCACCGGGTCCGGCTGCATTGCCGTCAGCCTGGCGAGGCTGGGGAGATATGCGAGCGTGACGGCGCTGGACGTGTCCGCGGAGGCCCTTAAGGTAGCGGAGAAGAACGCGGCCGCGCTGTTGGGGGAGTACGACGGGGATTTCCGGCTGGTGCAAAGCGATATGTTTGCGGGGCTGGAGACGAAGGGGCTTCAGGAACAGAAGCCTGTGGAACCGGACACTTCGCGGGAACAAACCTCCGGGGAACCGGATGCCTGGCAGGGCCGGACGGCTGTGAAACCAGCCGTCGCGGGAGAACTGCCGTGCCGTCTCTGCGTGCCCTGCACCCTGCGGTTTGACATCCTTGTATCCAACCCACCCTACATCCCCAGCCAGGTGATCGAGGGTCTGGAGCCGGAGGTGCGGGATCACGAGCCGCGCCTGGCCCTGGACGGCAGCCCGGACGGGCTGAAATTTTACCGGATTCTGGCGTCTGAGGGAAAGCGCTTTTTGAGACCGGGCGGCGCTGTATATTTTGAGATCGGCTGGGATCAGGCCCAGGCGGTGAGCGCCCTTCTGGAGCAGGAGGGATTTGCGCGGATTCGCACGGTAAAGGACATGGCGGGGATGGACCGGGTGGTCGGAGCGGTTTTGGGCGCGGCGGCGGACAACGAGCGATAGAGCTTTGAGGGGAGCCGGGAAAAGGAGGCCTCCGCCTTGTGAGCGGCCGGATAAGCGCGGAAATGCACCCCATGGAACACGGAATTTGAATTTGATTGAGGGAATCGGGAGAGAGTTATGTTTGATAAATTGGACGATATTTTGATTCATTATGAAGAGCTTATGCTGATGCTTGGGGATCCGGACGTGACCCAGGACACCAAGCGGTTTACCAAGCTGATGAAGGAGCAGGCCGATCTGGCCCCGATTGTGGAGGCCTACAAGCAGTACAAACAGGCCAAGCAGGACGTGGAGGACTCCCTGGCGATGCTGGAGGAGGAGAGCGACGAGGAGATGCGCGAGATGGCTAAGGAAGAGCTGGCGGACGCGAAAAAGCGCATCGAGGACCTGGAACACGAGCTTAAAATCCTGCTGCTGCCCAAGGACCCCAACGACGACAAGAACATTATCCTGGAGATCCGCGCGGGTGCGGGCGGCGACGAGGCGGCCCTGTTTGCGGCCGAGCTGTACCGCATGTACACCAACTACGCGGACAGCCAGCGCTGGAAGGTGGAGATCATCAGTCTGAATGAGAACGGCATCGGCGGCTTCAAGGAAGTGGTGGCCATGGTGACCGGCAAGGGCGCATACTCCAAGCTGAAATACGAGAGCGGCGTGCACCGGGTACAGCGTGTGCCGGAGACCGAGTCCGGCGGCCGCATCCACACCTCCACGGCTACGGTGGCGGTGATGCCTGAGGCGGAGGAAGTGGATGTTCAGATCGACATGAACGACTGCCGCATCGACGTGATGCGCGCCTCCGGAAACGGCGGGCAGTGCGTTAACACCACGGACTCCGCGGTGCGCCTGACCCATATGCCCACCGGTATCGTGATCTACAGCCAGACGGAGAAATCCCAGCTCCAGAACAAGGAGAAGGCATTCCGCCTGCTGCGCTCCAAGCTCTTTGACATCGAGCTGGAAAAACGCCAGAGCTCCGAGGCCGAGGAGCGCAGGAGCCAGATCGGCACCGGCGACCGCTCGGAGAAAATCCGCACCTATAACTTCCCCCAGGGCCGCGTGACGGACCACCGGATCAAGCTGACGCTGTATAAGATCGATTCCATCATGAACGGGGATATCCAGGAACTGCTGGACAACCTGATCGCAGCGGACCAGGCGGCGAAGCTGAGCAAGCTAAACGAGCAGGTATAAAACGTTAAAACTTTTTTGAAATTAGGAAGAGCCCGGGATCAGTGGCAAAACTGACCCCAGGCTCTTTTTTATCTGTATACCGTTCCACGCCCCAGAACCATGGCATCGTAACCGCGTTTGACTTTGGTGTAATTCTGATCCCGGTCCAGCACAATGCCGCGGCCTACGCCGTCCACGATCCGGCCGGCTCCAATATGGTCAAGTTCCTTTTCCAGTTCCATCAGGAGCTGAGGCGCGCTTCCCGGTTCCGTGCTGCGTCCGTCGAAGATAATGTGCAGATTGACTTCAGGGAGCTCTTTTGCCATACGGCACAGAGCCTTGGCGTAGTCGATGGATCCGTGGGAAGATTTATCCGTCAGGTAGGACAGGATGTGCAGAGCCTTGCCGTGATTCCTGGTATGACGGATGGCTTCTAAGAAAACCGGGTTCTGCTCAAAGCTGCCGTCCGCCATCGCTTTGTCCAGACGGATGTCGTCCTGGGGCACAATGCGGCCTGCGCCCAGGTTTAAGTGTCCCGCTTCAGAGTTTCCGGCTTTGTCCTGTCCCAGGCCGACGAAGCTGCCAGAGGCATGAAGCTTGGCACAGGGATATGTTTCCAGCAGAAAATCCCAGTAGGGGGTGTCCGCCAGGTAAATGGGATTCCCTTCGTCTTTTTCACCTAATCCCCAGCCGTCCAGAATGATCAGCAGCACTTTCCTTCCGTCGTCAAAACGGACGCCGGGAACCAGGGTGGAGGCATCCATTTCAGGGGGCTGAGGGATGCCCATGGCGTGCAGTACGGTGGGGGCAACGTCACAGAGACTTCCATTCCGGGGGGATATGGGTTCAGTTCTTCTGGGATCAATGACCAGGAAGGGGACCAGATTGGTGGTGTGTGCCACATCCGGTTTACCGGTAGGCGTGATCATGGATTCCAGGTTTCCGTGATCCGCGGTGATCATTACCACGTAATCCTGGGCTTTGGCCGCGTTTACCAGCCGTTCAAGCTGTCTGCTCATATGGCTTGCAGCGGCAATCTTGGCGGTATTGCAGGAGGTGTGTCCGATGACGTCGCCGTTGGCAAAGTTCACCACGACGAAATCCGGCTCCCCCAGCTTGCGGTTTACCTCATCTACCACCTCAGCCAGACTGAGTTCCGGCACTTCCTCAAACGGCACGCCTTTGGGAGAGGGGATCATAATGTCCTCCTCTCCGGGATAAGGGGTCCGGTTACCGCCGTTGAAAAAGAATGTCACATGGGCGAATTTTTCCGATTCGGCGGCGTGAATCTGGGTGAGGCCGGCTTCGCTGATAATCTGTGCAAGCGGTCTATGTACCTGCTCCGGCGCGAAGGCGATGGGCAGATCCTTGAATTTATCGTGATAAAGGGTCAGGATCACAAACCGGAGATCGTTCAGCCTGGTCCGCCCGGCTTTGTCGAAATCCGGCTCAGTGAACATTTCAGTCAGTTCAATTTCCCGCTCGCCCCGGCGGCAGCCGAAGATCACCGTATCTCCGTCCTGTATGCGGCCTATGGGGGAGCCTGTTTCATCCACACGCACAAGGGGCTCCATGTTGTAATCGCTTTCGCCTCTGGAATAGGCAGCCCGGACTGCCTGAGCCAGTTCAACGCCGCCCCGGCTTTGCTGTTTCATCATAGCAGAATCCTCCTTACCAAGTGGTAACTCCATTAAACTCATTTTATGATAGCAACAAATTTCTACCAAGTCAATAGAAATAAAATTTTTCTCCAAAAAATAAAATTTTTCTCCATTTACTATTGCAATTCTGGTTTCATGCGCTATAATGGACCTATACAAGGCAAATTTACCGACAGGAACATAACGAATAGGAGGTTTTATGGCTGAGACAAATTTACTGATCAGCATCCGCAGTTGCTATGACCGGCTGACCCGGCTGGAGAAGAAAGTTGCAGACTATGTGCTGCAGCATCCGCAGGAAGTGGTCAAGATGACAATCAATGAGTTATCCAACAGTTGTGGGGTGGGAGACACTACCGTATTCCGTTTCTGCCGTTCCATGAACGTCGGGGGATATCAGGATTTCAAACTTGCGCTTGCGCTCAGCAGCAATGTAAACGACATGTTGGACAGCAAGGGTGAGTTCAACCTGGCGCAGTCCCATGATTTGCATGAGCTGGCCCAGCAAGTATCCGGAGTCTTTACGGATGCGGTGAATGAAACCTTGTCCTCACTGGATTATGATGCGATTTCACGGACCGTCGAGGCTATTTTGAACGCCAGAAGCGTCCATCTCTTTGGGTTTGGCAACTCCGGCGTGTCTGCGCTGATGATGCAGAACCGCATGATGCGGATTTTGCCCAATATTTTCTATACCAGCGACGTCCATATGCAGCTTACGTCCGCCGCCACGATGCAGGAGGACAGTGTGGCCATCATATTCTGCAACTCCGGGATCACCAAGGACAGCATCCGAATCGCCCAGATGACCCACGAGGCAGGCGCGTTTACCGTGTTTATCACCAAATTTATGCAGACGCCCGCAGCGCCCTATGCCGATGTCCTTCTGTGCAGCGGCGCTACTGAGGGCCCGATCCAGGGCGGTTCCATTTCAGGGGTGGCTTCCCAGATGTACATTGTGATGCTGTTGTACTCTGAACTGTTCCGGCGCATGGAAACACGCGCTCAGGAAAATAAAATTAAGGCCGCTCATGCCATTGCTGAGAAGAAGCTTTGACATGATGTGACGTTGATCAAAAAATAAATCTATATAATGATGGAGGGACAAAATGAAAAAGAGATTTTTAACCGGATTCTTAGCTGCCGTCCTGTGTCTGTCCGCTGTCGGCTGTGGTTCAGCTTCAGCTCCCGCAGGCGATACGGCAAAAGCAGGGAATGAGAGCGCAAAAGAAACAGAGGGAAATGCAAAAGAGGCGGGGGAAAAAGCAGCAGATGTGAGTTGGCCGGACGGCAATGTAAACCTGATTGTCGCCGCGGCAGCCGGAGGCGGCACAGATCTGGTTGCACGGAAAGTTGCCGAAATCGCTAAAAAGGAAACCGGGGCCAATTTTATCGTTGTGAATCAGGCGGAGGGCGGCGGCGCAGTTGCCATTGATACCGTTTATCAGGACGACGAGGATGCTTTGAATCTGGGATTTTTCATTCCGTCCTTCTTCACCAGCTACATTACAGGCGCTGTTGACGTGAATCCTCTGGATGACTTTAAAGTTGCCAACTATGTGAACCGCGAGAGCTGCGCGTACATCTGCGTGAAAGCCGACTCCAAATACAAGACCATGGAGGAGCTGCTGGACGACGCCCGCAAGAATCCTGAATCCATCGTGTTTGGCACCAGCCTTGGTTCCAGATCCCATTTCAGAGTTGAAGAGTTTGCACAGGCGGCCGGCGTGAAGTTCAAGTATGTGGAGGCGGGGAAGACCGCCGAGGCCATTTCCGCAATCTTGGGCGGACATATCGAAGTGACCTCCCTCAGCGCATCCTCGGCGGAAAGTTATGCAAAGAACGGCGATATCCGTATTCTGGCATGTTCGGACGAACCGATCACCAGAAGCGAGATCAATCAGGAAGCCCCCACATATGCGCAGATGGGGTATACGGACCTGAAATGTCTGGATCCCGTATTGATTGTCACCAGCAAAAACGTTCCGGACGAAGTGGTTGTGAAGATCAATGAAGTTATGGTGAAGGTTTTCTCTGATCCTGAGCTGAAGGACTATATGCTCAAGGAGGGAACCGTTATTGATCCCTTTGATTTTGCCAAGAGCCAGGAATGGTACAAAGACACCTTCAATATTTATGATTCCGTGGGCGAGACCCTTGGCGTCAAGGCAGCACGATAAACGATTACATTCACAGGGGGGCCATATGAAACTTAATAAAGATCATTATCTCTCTCTATTTTACATTGGATTAGGCGTGCTGATCCTATTCTTTACATCCAGGATCACGTCTCTGTTTACGGTAGCCACAAATGATACGGGACCGAAATTTTTCCCGACTCTTTGCGGGATCGGTATTATTCTTTGCGGAATCGGAAAATTTCTGACGTCCGCCAAGAGCAATCCCAAAACGTTTCTTCCGAACAAGAGAGACTACATACGGTTGGCTGGATTATGGGCACTCCTGGTTGTTTATGTGCTTTCGGTAAAGTACCTTGGATACATTTTTTCTTCCCTGGTATTGATGTTCGTGATGACGACGCTTCTGGCCGACACAAAGAAGCTGAACGTCTGGCACCGGATTCTGTTTGCCATACTGATGGTGGCTTTGACCTATGTACTTTTCTCCTATGTCATTAAAATTCCTCTTCCGCAGGGGAAATGGATCAAAACGCTGTTAAAGGCCATCGGCTGAGAGGGGGATTACCATGATATTGCAGGCTTTAACTACATATTTTACGTTGCAGAATGTGTGCTTGGCTCTCGGTGGAAATATCATCGGCCTGATATTCGGCGCAATTCCCGGACTGACAGGCAGTATGGCGTTGGCTTTGTTCCTCCCGGTTTCCTTTATTATGCCGGGGTATACGGGGCTGATTTTCCTGGGCAGCATGTACATTGGCGGAACCTCCGGCGGACTGTTCGGTTCGATCCTGACAGGCATTCCGGGAACCACCGCGTCCATTGCGACCGTCTACGACGGTTATCCCATGACGCAGAAAGGCGAGGCGACAAAGGCGCTTGGCATCGCGATCCTTTCGTCCGCCATCGGTTCTGTCGGAGGTATACTGGTGGCGATGTTCTTCTGCCCTATTATTTCAAAGGTCGCCCTGCTTATGGGGCCCTGGGAGTATTTCAGCCTGTGTTTCTGCGCGATTGTGCTTGTTGTAACCATTTCCAAGGATGATATGTGGAACGGCCTGGTCGCAGCGTTTTTGGGAGTTATCCTCTCCTGCGTGGGATTCTCACCCATCGACGGTGGAAAACGGTTTAACTTCGGCATTCACCTGCTGCTGGGCGGAATCAATACCACCTGCCTGATGCTGGGAATATTCGCGCTGAGCACGGTTGTCGTAAACTACGCAAAACACAAAAATGTCAATCCGCCGGTTGAACCGTGCAATTTTAAGGGGCTCGGCGTATCCTTGAAAGAGTTTATCGAGAAAAAAGTCCTGATTATACGGTCCTTCCTGGTGGGTGTCTGGATTGGTTTCCTGCCCGGCATGGGGCCAGGCCTCTCCAACCAGGTATCGTACGCCATGGCAAAGAGCGCTTCTAAGGAACCGGAGACTTTCGGTCACGGCAATCCTGAGGGCGTCTACGCTGCAGAGGTTTCGAACAACGCGTCGATCGGCGGCGCAATTATTCCGATGATCACCCTGGGAATCCCGGGAGATACGCCTACAACGCTGATTTTGAGCGCGCTTATCGTGTTCGGCCTGGAGCCGGGGCCTCTGCTGATGCGGACCTCCTCGGACTATGTGTACCTGTTTTTTATCACGCTTTTGTTGGGAGCCATCCTTTCCCTGACCTTTTCCTTCTGCGGACTGAGAGTATTCCCGAAGATTTTGTCGATTCCTTATCACTATCTGTATACCGGAATCGTACTCTTCTGCTTCACCGGAGCGTATTCTCTGTCCAATAATATTGATTCCCTGATGCTCTGTGTGTTCATCAGCCTGCTCGGTATTTTCTTCTCATTTTCAGGGCTGAACCGGGCGCCGTTCCTTCTCGGTTTTATTCTCGGCCCCATGCTGGAGAGCAATCTGAGAAAGGGGCTTACCTACACGGAATACGGTTTTGGCTATTTCTTTATGAGACCCGCCTCCTGCGTGTTCCTGGTTATCGCCATTCTGAGTCTGTTCTGGCCCTTTGTCAGGGAGCAGCTTGAGAGAAAAAAGGCAAAGCCGGCTGCAGCGGATATGGATGATATTGAACAGGAGTGACAGACCTGCCCTGCAAAATGAAATATATTTCATTACAGACTCCATGAGAGACCGGACCTGCGGGTATTCGGAAGCTCATGGAGTCTGTTTGTCTGCCTGAAAAGAGCTTGCGCAGCCGGTCCGGCGGGTGTAAAATAATAAAAATTTTTCATTTTCCCTGTAACGAAACGCCGATTCGGGATACTAATGAACAGAAGGGAGGAAAAGCGCATATGGATTCCATGGAACAGATCTATTTGGAGCACGCGAAGACCGTATATGGCTTTCTCTTGACCCGAACCGGAAACCCGGACCTTGCGGAGGAACTGACTCAGGAAACATTTTACCAGGCGGTAAAGCATGTGGACCGGTATGAGGGAAAAAGCAGCGTTTCGACATGGCTCTGCGGCATTGCAAAGAATCTGTGGTACGGGTATCTCAAAAAACAGAAGAACCAGGCCAGCCTATCCGAGGCGGAGGAGATACCGGTGGACTCTGCGGAGACGGAGCTCTTTCGCGGCTGGGAGAACCTTCAGGTCCTGCGGATGATCCACAGGCTGGAGGACCCCATGCGGGAAGTGATCTATCTGCGCCTGATCGGCAATCTTTCCTTTGCGCAGATTGGGGAGATTATGGAGAGAAATGAGAACTGGGCGAGAGTGACCTATTATCGCGGCAAGGAGAAAGTGATGAAGGAGGCGGAGAAATTATGAAACAGAACATTCCCTGTGAATTGATCCGGGACCTGCTGCCTTTGTATGTGGACGGCCTTACGTCGGAGGTGTCGAACCGGGAGATAAAGGAACATCTGGAAACCTGCGGTTCGTGCCGGGACCGGTATGAGCGCATGAAGCGAGAGATGGAGGGCGAGGAAACCGCCGCGCGGACAGAAAAGACGCGGGAGATTGACTATCTGAAGAAGGTGAGAAGGCGCGGCCTGCAAAAAATATTCCTGACAGCGGCTGGGATACTGGCCGCGGTAGCTCTGGGAATTTTTGTGAAATTATTTGTAATCGGATTTCCGGTGGATTCTTACATGATTACCTACACGGATGTGTATGAGGACACGGTGCACTTCGGCGGCGTGTTTTACGGTTCGGCGGAGTGCTACAGCCGCTACCGGCTGGTGGAGCAGGAGGACGGGACGCAGAAGCTGGTGATTTACGGCACTCTGCCGTCCCCCTGGAACCGGGACGGCGCGTTCAACCTGGAAGCAGAGCTGCCGGAGCCGGGCGGGGCCCTGGAGATTGGAGGCATCCGGATTTTGAGCGATGGGACCATGATCAGCAAGCTGGCCGGGGACCTCTACCGGGCGAAAAATCCATATATCGGGGACGCCTCGGCGGACGGCCGGCTGGCCGGGGCGCTGGGAATTGGGGCAGTGCTGGGAAGCTATAAGAATGAGCTTCAGACGTCGGCGGAGCCTTACGGATGGACGCTTAATTTTGAGGACGGCGTGTCCAACTCCGCTGTGTTTGAGGCGCAGATGGAGCGTTATGCCTGCGTGCTGCTGGCGCTTACGGGCAATCTGGGGGAAGTGAGTTTCAGTTACACCGTTGAAACGGAGAGCGGGCCGGTGAAACGGGAGCGCACCGTCACGGAACAGGAGTGCGAAAAACGCCTGGGCGCGCCGGTTAAGTCCTTCGGAGAAAGCCCGGAGCGGGTGCAGGAGATGCTGGATATACTGGGCCTGGAGGGCCAGGGGATGTAGAGAACGGCCGATAACACGGAGCGGCCAAATGATGAGGGAAAGCGGTCTGGGGCGGCGAGCCAGGGCCGCTTTCTTGGGGCTAAAGGGCGGGGGAGAAGGAGGGGAACGCTCTTTTGTCGCGATCTTTCGTTGTTTTTTGCCGCCTTGTATGTTAGAATTTTATGTAATATTAAGGTGACTTTTTAACATGGGAGAGCGGCGGACGCTTTACAGAGTGAGGAAATGAATATGCATGTATTATTAAAATCTTTGATTCCCATTGCAGAAACCATAGGGAAAACATTTGGAAACCGGTGTGAGGTGGTGCTGCACGACCTGACCATACCGGAGAAGTCGGTTGTGTACACGGTTAACGGGGACGTTACGGGCAGACGGGAGGGACAGGCATTTGACCGCCTGGTCCGTTCGGTGCTGCTGAACAAGAATTTTACACGGGATTACGCGGTCAATTATACCTTTGAGACGGAGGACGGCAGAAAGATCAAGTCCTCCTCCTCGCTGGTGCGGGACGAGGCGGGGGAAGTGGTGGGCGTATTTTGTATCAACTACGACATTACGTTTATGAAATCCCTGCACGATGAGCTGGAGCTGTTTCTTCCGATGCAGGAGGACAGCTCGGTGATTAGTCCGGAGATGGCGGCCGACCAGGATGTGACCACCGTCGTGGACACCCTGATCGACAATATTGTCAGCGGCAGGAAAAAGCAGGGCCTGACCAAACAGGACAATCTGGAAATGATCCGGTTTATGGACGACAAGGGCATTTTCCTGGTCAAGGGAGCGATCGACAAGGTGGCCGCCTGCATGGGGCTGTCGAAAGTGACTATTTACGGGTATCTGGACACGGTCAGAGGTAAAAATGGAAAATCCCAATCCTAAATCTTAATTCTTCTTGAATTCCATCGAAAAAATCCGGACAAAGTTTGAAAATCCGGGGATAGTATGTTATATTGAACGAAGAAAATTTATGTGCCTTTACAAGGAGGAAAAAATGAAGGGGATCATATTAGCCGGCGGCAGCGGTACGAGACTGTATCCGCTGACCAAGGTGACATCGAAGCAGCTGCTTCCGATTTATGATAAGCCAATGATTTATTATCCGTTGTCCGTTCTGATGAACGCGGGCATCCGGGACATTCTGATTATCTCCACCCCCGACGACACGCCGCGATTTGAGGCGCTGCTGGGCGATGGAAACCAGTTCGGCATCCGTTTGAGCTATGCCGTGCAGCCCAGCCCCGACGGTCTGGCCCAGGCGTTTATCATCGGCGAGGAGTTCATCGGGAAAGACAGCGTGGCTATGGTGCTGGGAGACAATATTTTCCACGGCCAGGGGCTGGTGAAACGCCTGAAGGCCGCGGCGGCCAAGGAGAAGGGCGCTACGGTGTTCGGCTACTATGTGGATGACCCCGAGCGCTTCGGCATCGTGGAGTTCGACAAGAGCGGAAAGGCTGTCTCGATAGAGGAGAAGCCGCAGAACCCCAAGTCCAACTACTGCGTGACCGGCTTGTATTTTTACGACAACCGTGTGGTGGAGTACGCCAAGAACTTAAAGCCGTCGGCCCGCGGGGAGCTGGAGATCACGGATTTGAACCGCATTTACCTGGAGAATGGGGAGCTGGAGGTAACGCTCCTGGGCCAGGGCTTTACCTGGCTGGATACGGGAACCCATGAGTCCCTGGTGGAAGCCACCAATTTCGTGAAGACGGTGGAGACACACGAGCATCGCAAGATCGCCTGCCTGGAGGAGATTGGATACCTGCACGGATGGATTACCAGGGAGCAGGTGCTGGAGGCCTACGAGGTGCTGAAAAAGAATCAGTACGGCAAGTATTTGAAGGACGTTCTGGATGGTAAATACGTGGACAAGCTGCATATGACGGAGTGATTTCCGGGCAGCGGGGCAATGAAAAGACGGAGGTAATAACATGAAGGTTATCGTAACCGGCGGAGCCGGTTTTATCGGAAGCAATTTTGTACAGCATATGGTGAACAAGTATCCGGATTATGAGATTATCAACCTGGATCTTCTGACCTATGCGGGAAACCTGGAGAACTTAAAGCCGGTTGAGGATAAGCCCAATTATAAGTTTGTGAAAGGCGATATCGCGGACCGGGAGTTCATTTTCAAGCTGTTTGAGGACGAGAAGCCGGATGTGGTGGTGAATTTTGCGGCCGAGAGTCACGTGGACCGTTCCATCACTGATCCGGAGGCGTTTGTGCGCACCAACGTGATGGGAACCACCACGCTTTTGGACGCCTGCCGCACCTACGGAATCAAGCGTTACCATCAGGTGTCCACGGACGAGGTCTACGGGGACCTGCCCCTGGACCGCCCGGAGCTCTTCTTTACGGAGGAGACGCCCCTTCACACCTCCAGCCCTTATTCTTCCTCCAAGGCCAGCGCCGACTTATTTGTGCTGGCGTACCACAGGACCTACGGGCTGCCGGTGACCGTGTCCCGCTGCTCCAACAACTACGGCCCTTATCATTTTCCGGAGAAGCTGATCCCCCTGATCATCAGCCGGGCTCTGGCCGATGAGGAGCTGCCGGTTTACGGCACCGGGGAGAATGTCCGCGACTGGCTGCATGTGGCCGACCACTGCGAGGCCATCGACCTGGTGATCCACAAGGGCCGCGAGGGAGAGGTGTACAACATCGGCGGACACAACGAGCGCACCAATCTGGAGGTCGTCAAGACCATACTGAAGGCCCTGGACAAGCCGGAGAGCCTGATCCGCTTTGTGACCGACCGCCCGGGACACGATATGCGCTACGCCATTGATCCGACTAAGATTGAGACGGAGCTGGGTTGGGAGCCGAAGTATAATTTCGACAGCGGGATTCAGCAGACCATTCAGTGGTATCTGGACAATCAGGAGTGGTGGAAGAATATTCTGAGCGGGGAATACAGCGGGTATTTTGATAAGATGTATGGGAATCGGTTGTAGGGGAAGGTGGCGTCGCGTGGGGGCCACCGGGCTTTGGCCCGGTACCCCTTAGGATAAAACCAAGCCGTCCTAAGGAATCCACCGGGCTTTTGGCCCGGTACCCCTTAGGACAAACCAAGCCGTCCTAAGGAATCCACCGGGCTTTGGCCCGGTACCCCTTAGGACAAGGCCTGAGGGTGGAGGAATCTGCGCTCAGGCTTTGTGATTTCCAGGACAGGGCCGCAGTGGGCGGCGTGTAGAGCAATCGAACAGGAGGTATGGTATTTATGAAAGTTTTAGTGACTGGCGCGAAGGGACAGCTGGGGCAGGATCTGATGAACGAGCTTGCGAAGCGGGGAATCGAGGCCGTGGGAGTGGACGTGCAGGAGATGGATATCACGGACGCGGCTGCGGTTGACCGTGTAATGAAACAGGTTTCTCCAGACGCAGTGATCCACTGCGCTGCATATACTGCAGTAGACGCAGCGGAAGATAACCTGGAGCTGTGCCGTAAGATCAACGCGGAGGGTACCCGCAATATCGCCAGAGTCTGCAAAGAACTGGACAGCAAGCTGATGTACATCAGCACGGACTACGTGTTCAACGGCCAGGGCGAGCGTCCCTGGGAGCCGGACGACCACCGGGAACCCTTAAATGTCTATGGGTTGACCAAGTACGAAGGCGAGATCGCGGTGGAGCAGGCGGTGAAGAAGTATTTTACCGTGCGCATCGCCTGGGTGTTCGGCTTAAACGGCAAGAACTTCATCAAAACCATGCTCCGGCTGGGCCGGGAGAGAGGGGCGGTCAGCGTGGTCGACGACCAGATCGGTTCTCCCACCTACACTTATGACCTGGCCAGGCTGCTGGTGGATATGATCCAGACCGAGTGCTACGGCCGCTACCACGCCACCAACGAGGGAATCTGCAGCTGGTACGAGTTCGCCTGTGAGATTTTCAAACAGGCCGGAATGGACCAGGTGAAAGTGACCCCGGTGGATTCCGCCTCCTATCCGGCCAAGGCCAAGCGGCCAAGCAACAGCCGGATGAGTAAGGAAAAGCTGACAGAGAACGGATTTGAGCGGCTTCCGGACTGGCAGGACGCTTTGAGCCGTTATCTGAAGGAGCTGGAAAAACAGGAAGCATAACGCTGTGGAGACGACAATAAAAGGGACAGGAAGGAAAGAGAGAATATGGGAAAATATTTTGGCACCGATGGATTTCGTGGAGAGGCAAATGTGAACCTGACGGTGGAACACGCCTACAAGGTGGGCCGCTTTCTGGGATGGTACTACGGACAGAAGAAGCCGGAGGAGCGCTGTCAGATTGTGATCGGCAAGGACACCCGGCGCAGCAGCTACATGTTTGAGTATTCTCTGGTGGCGGGGCTTACCGCTTCGGGCGCGGACGTCTTTCTGCTGCACGTGACCACAACCCCCAGCGTTTCCTACGTGGTGCGCACCGAGGGCTTTAACTGCGGCATCATGATCTCCGCCAGCCATAATCCATACTACGACAACGGTATCAAGGTGATCAATGAGCGCGGTGAGAAGCTGGAAGAGAGCGTGATAGAGGAGATCGAGAAGTACCTGGATGGCGAAACGCCGGAAATCCCTCTGGCCCAGAAGGACCGCATCGGCCGCACCGTGGACTTCGCGGCGGGCCGGAACCGCTACATCGGCTACCTGATCTCCATCGCCACCCGCTCCTTTAAGAATAAAAAGGTGGCCCTGGACTGCGCCAACGGCAGCGCCTCCGCCATTGCCAAGAACGTGTTTGACGCTCTGGGCGCGGAGACTCATGTGATGAACAACAGCCCCAACGGCCTGAATATCAACACGGACTGCGGCTCCACACATATTGAACACCTTCAGGAATTCGTGCTCCGGGAGGGCTGCGACGTGGGCTTCGCCTATGACGGAGACGCGGACCGCTGCATCGCGGTGGATGAGAAGGGAAACGTGGTGGACGGTGACAGCATCCTCTACATCTGCGGCAAGTACATGAAGGAGCAGGGAACTCTGTATAAGAACACGGTAGTGACCACCATTATGTCCAACTTCGGTCTCTACAAATCCTTTGACCGGGAGGGGATTTCTTACGAGCAAACGGCCGTGGGCGACAAGTATGTGTACGAGAACATGGCGAACACCGGAAACTGCCTGGGCGGCGAGCAGTCGGGCCACATCATTTTCAGCAAGCACGCTACCACCGGGGACGGCATCCTGACCTCTCTCAAGGTGATGGAGGTGATGCTGGAGAAGAAGGAATCCCTGGCAAAGCTGGCCTCCGAGGTGGAGATTTATCCTCAGGTCCTGAAAAATGTCCGGGTAAAGGACAAAAAGGCGGCCCAGGACGATGCTGCCGTTCAGGCCGAGGTGGCGAAGGTATCGGAGAAACTGGGCAGCGAGGGCAGGATTCTGCTGCGTCAGTCCGGCACCGAGCCGGTGGTCCGGGTGATGGTGGAAGCGCCGGATCTGAATACCTGCGGGAACTATGTGGACCAGGTCATCGAGGTGATGAAGGCCCGGGGCCACTGCCTGTAATGGGATGGTCTGGGCTGCCAGAGCGTTCCGGTCAGACCTGGAAACGGTGTAAAACGGCGCTTTTTCGCGCTCCGGCATAAGATGTGGGAATATTTACTATAACCATTGGGAATGTTGAAATGAAAATCGTTTACTTGCCAGTTATGGACTGCTGTGGTATAATAAGTTAACGTTGCAGCAAAGAGGTCCAATGGAATCCCGGAGATTTTGCGCTCCGGGATTTTTTTATTGAATGCAATGGGCCGCTGGCGCAGCCTGCGGGTGATTGAGAACCCTTTGAGCGGCGATTTTTAAGAAAAAGGAATGATGAAGGATGGGGCTGAACCAGTAAGAGTATTGCTGTTCATCGTCAGACATTACGGTGTGATCGAGCGACTGCCCGTACCGGGCTGAGGACGAAGTGAATTGGCAGGACCGTGTGACGAACCGACAACCGTAAAAAGATGAATGGAGGAAACAAGTATGTTGAATTATAAGAGATATAAGCGTGTACCCGTAGTGAATTTCCCGGAGCGTACCTGGCCGGACAAGGAGATCGAAAAAGCACCCGTATGGTGCAGCGTGGATCTGCGGGACGGCAACCAGGCTCTGGTGGAGCCCATGGTGGTGGAGGAGAAGGTGGAGATGTTCAACCTTCTGGTGAAGCTGGGCTTTAAGGAGATCGAGGTGGGTTTCCCCGCGGCGTCCCAGATTGAGTACGATTTTCTGCGTACCCTGGTGGACCGCAAGCTGATCCCCGACGACGTTGAGATTCAGGTGCTGGTACAGTGCCGTGAGCATTTGATCAAGAGGACTTTCGAGGCCCTGGAGGGCATCAAGAAGGCCATTGTACATATTTACAATTCCACGTCCACCTTACAGCGGGACGTGGTGTTCCACAAGGATAAGGACGAAATCAAGGATATCGCCATCATCGGCACCAAGCTGGTGCAGCGCTATGCGGCGGAGTGCGACACCCAGGTGCGCCTGGAGTACTCCCCGGAGAGCTTTACCGGCACGGAGCTGGATTTTGCGCTGGATATCTGTACGGCGGTTCAGGAGACATGGGGCGCTACCAAGGAGAATCCCATTATCATCAATCTCCCGTCCACCGTTGAGATGACCACCCCCAATGTCTACGCGGATCAGATTGAGTGGATGAACACGCACTTCAAGAACCGCGACAGCATTATTTTGAGCATTCACCCCCACAACGACCGCGGCGAGGGCGTGGCTTCCACGGAGCTGGCGCTGCTTGCGGGCGCGGACCGGGTGGAGGGCACCCTGTTTGGCAACGGCGAGCGCACCGGCAACGTGGACATTCTGACCGTGGCCTACAACATGTTCTCCCAGGGAATCAATCCCGAGCTGAACATCGAGAATATCCGCGAGATCGCGGAGATTTATGAGCGCTGCACCAAGATGGATATTCCGCCCAGGCATCCCTACGCGGGCAAGCTGGTGTTCACCGCATTCTCCGGCTCCCACCAGGACGCCATCAACAAGGGCATGCAGGCGCTGCATGAGCGCGGCGGCGAGTTCTGGGAGGTTCCCTACCTGCCCATTGATCCCAGCGATATTGGCCGGGAGTACGAGCCCATCGTGCGGATCAACAGCCAGTCCGGCAAGGGCGGCGTAGCCTTCGTGATGGATACCTTCTACGGCTTCAAGCTGCCCAAGGGCATGCACAAGGAGTTTGCGGATGTGATTCAGAAGATTTCCGAGAAGCAGGGCGAGGTGGCCCCGGAGCAGATCATGGAGGCGTTCAAGAACGAGTATCTGGAGCGCAAGGAGCCCATGCACTTCCGCAAGTGCCGGATTACCGACACCGAGACGGGAGACGGCGAGTTTGCAACCCTGGCCAAGGTGATCTACACCGACCACGGCATCGAGAAGACCTTCGAGGGCGTCGGAAACGGCCCCATCGATGCGATCCAGAGAGGCATGGAGGATGCCCTCGGAATCCAGATCAAGGTTATGGACTACAACGAGCACGCATTGGCCGCCGGTTCCGGAGCCCAGGCTGCATCCTATATCCACCTGATCGACCAGGTGTCCGGCAAGACGACCTACGGCGTTGGTATCAGCTCCAACATTACGAGGGCGTCCATCCGCGGCATTTTCAGCGCGGTGAACCGGTTGTTTTATTGAGTATGACATGGTGATCCATATATCTTAAGACATAATCAGAGCCGTCAATTACAGGATTGTAATTGGCGGTTCTTTTGTAAATGTGCAGAACACGAGGGTCAGCAGATGTAACGCTAGTGGAAATTCTGCTATGCCAATTTGTCATGGGCTAGTGACTTTTAGATATGGCTATTGTAGAATGACTATATATAACAGGCACGGAGGAGATAAGATGGATCAGCAGACAATATTAAAGGAATTGCGTGAAAGTCATGGGTATACCCAGGAGGAGGTGGCGAAAATTATTGGTGTACACCCAAGTGCATATAGCCGCTACGAGAGCAGAAAGCGGGAGTTGCCTAAAGAGTGTGCAAAAAAGCTAGGCGAGTTATATGGTGTCGAGTGGTGGACATTAATGTGACGCATGATACAGGAGATAAACGTATGACAGAACGAAATTACGCATTGAAGAAATTGATGAGGAATGCGTTGCTGGAAGTGTTGGGCTCTGGTATGTCATTTTCTTTCGTGGAATTGCGGGAGGAGATACGGAGGAGATATTCTGACATTTGTATTGACGATCGAAAATTCAGCACGCTTCTTTATCGCATCAGAAAAGATATGCCAGAAATCAAACTGGAAAATAATCAGTATTATTTAGATAAGACGAGGATACAGAAGATGGAAGATATACAAAAAAGTAGTATCGTTCAAACTATTGTTGAACCTGTGCACACGGAAAGCATTCAAGCGCTCAGTGATGAGAGGAACATGCAGGAAAATTTTGAGAGATGGGATTTGACGGATTTTATCGGGGAACTGAATCAATTAGTTGATAAAGCTGAAAAATATTGTGATCGGGATTTATGCGATTTAGCACTTTCCTCACAGCAGGTCATTTCCATTCGAAGAATGCTGGATTTTACGAAAAAACTTAAAGAGCTTCTTCGGGAGGAAGAAAGTGGTGTCAAATTAAATCTGGCTGAGATCAACGCGCTTATGTCTATATCACAGAATGGTTAATGAATCGGAAAAGGGTAAGGGGCCTCAATCTGAGATTTGAGACACTCTTACCCTTTTGATTGAATAAAATTACCGCTTGCGGACGATTGGTCCGCCTATCCCGCCTTAACGCGGAGCATATTGAGGTTCAAGTCGCTTTCATGTTGCGGTTATGCCAGCGCTTCCCAACTCCCCTTCAGCACCAGGTAGGTGATGAACGGTCCCACCACCGCCCCGATCAGGGACGAGACGATGGGCGCTCCGAACATGATGTTCATGACCAGAGCCACGGCCGCGACGCAGAGGAAAAGGTAAAACCCCAGCCTGCGCCTGAAAAAGAGCATGAGACACACCGCTGTGATCATTCCGGCCTCAGCCACGATATACAGAATGTATGCCGGGTCGGTGAGCGTCAAAAAGAGATACGAGACGAGGGCCATAACGTTAGCCACGAGCATGATCCAGAGCCACACTTTAGCGCCTGTTTTCATTTGAATCAGTCCTCCTTATGTTTCATTTGTGTGATGGGCGGGAGCTGACGGGGATTACTCCCCGTCCTCCGCTTTCTGCGTAAACGCAAGGTTGTCGAATCCGGTGGCGATACAGATGCCGGTGTCGCTGGTCATATAGTCGATGGATACCCGGTCGCCGGGCTGAGTCACGGCCAGCTCGTTGCTCAGATCGTAGGATACGGTGAACAGTAAATTGGGTTTTTCTTCCAAAATAATCTTGTAGGTGACGCCGTCCCCCAGACTTTCCGAGGCGATCCGCAGCACGGTGCCTTTCACGCTCTTGGCGGTCTGGCCGGTCAGGATGCCGCCGGAGCTGCCGCGCATCTGGCGGAAGTCCCGCAGAGCGCTGTCGATGGTTTCGCCGGTACCCACATTGGTATAGTTTGCCACGGACACGAAGGCGTACTGCTTGATTAGCCCCGCATTGTCCTTCAGGGTCATAAAGTAGGTGGGCTGTCCGTCCAGATTGATGATCATGGGGAAGGAGGCCCGGTAACCGAACTGCTGAACCTTACCTTCCGCGGAGCTCTGGGCCGCCACCTCGGTGGCGCCGCTCATCTGGTAGAGGAAGGATTCCTTGGTCACCATATCCACCAGGATAAAGCCGATGGCGGACTCGTCGGAGCCGACGCTGGTCAGACCGGTGAACAGATAGCACCGCGCCCCGTTGTAGATGATAATGTCGCCGCGGCTGGGCCGGAACTTATCCTGGTTGGAGAAGTTGAAGATTCCGTGCACGTACTGTCCCTGATTGTTGATCTGCTGCATCACAAAGGATTCGGGCTGCACGCGGTCCACCCATTCCGGTATGGCGTCAATGGTGTAGTGGTTGGTCTCGCCGGTGGTGGCGTTGACGATCAGCACGCCGTCGGCCTCCGGGAGATTGAACAGCCAGCGGTTCTTGTAGGTGGTCAGCACCCAGTAGGGCACGCCGTCGTCGTCCAGCTCGAAGGAGTAATCCGTCAGTCCCATGAACAGGCCGCCGCCGAACAGGCGCACGTGGCGGTTTAAGTCGTCCAGGATGTAAGCGTTTGCCTGGTATTTGATCTTGTGGTCCGTCACCAGGGTCACGTCGCTGACGTCGTTGGCCGCCACCACGATGTACCCGGCGGAGCCGTCCATATTTTTCAGCCACTTAAAGAATCCGGAGTGCTCTAAGGGAACTACCCACACCAGCTTGTCGTTTACTTTCTGGATCACGGGGGTGCCAAGGATTACCTGGCTGCCCAGGCCGGGATTCTCACCCACCTTCTTGTCGGCCAGCTCCCGGGCCAGATCCTTGTCCACGATGGGCAGCTGGTTCAGCGCCAGCGGCTGCACCGTCTCGTTGAACTCTGAAACCTGGGGCGTGCCCAGCTGGTCGCGGTACGTCTTGTAGTTGAACAGCGGGATGGACAGCATGGTGACCGCGAAGTAAGCCACCCACAGGATGCCAAGCAGCACAAAGCCCTTCTTGACGCTCTTGACGCTGCTGTCGATAGAAAATTGCATGCGGTTGTACTCGTTGGTGGAGATCCGCAGGCTGCCAAGGCAGATGAAAAAGTTCAGCACCACATAGCAGCTGATGGCAAAGCACCAGGCAAACGCCCCGTCCGAGTACAGGGGATTTAAGTTGGGACCCCGCACAATCACGGCCGCAACGAAGAAAACCGTCAGCGCCAGATTGAGCAGCAGTTGTTTTTTCTTGTTCATAGATACCTCCTGAATGAACTCTTTTAACAGTTTCATTACAAGTAATTATACATTGTCGGCAGCCACGGGCTGTCGATAAGGGATACGTTTCCTTAATTATATCGCATGAGGAGAAAATCACAAGGGATATTTCGCGTTACCAGTATTTATATCTTATAAAGAAGCGGAATAATCCGAATCTGTACAAATGGGAAAATACCTTGTATAATTAAGAAAACACATCTCTTATCGGCAGCCTTTGGCTGCCGGCAAGGTATAATTAAAACACGTCTGCCTGTGCGGGCAGCGATGAGGGGAGCGCTATGAGAAAAGACGGCGGGTTTAAAGAAGAGGGAAACTGGTACAAGGGAAATCTCCACAGCCACACGGTGGATTCCGACGGCTGCCTGACGCCCGGGGAGGCGGTGGAGCTGTTTGCGGAACACGGTTACAGCTTTCTGGGAATCAGCGATCATGATGTGTATTCGGACTACCGGGAGCAGCTGAACCGGGAGAATTTTATCATCATTCCGGCGGTGGAAGCCTCGGCCGTCCTGTGGAAGGACGAGACGCTGACACAGCGTCTGAAGGTGCATCACGTTCACGGGATTCTGGGGCCGGAGAGCGTGCGGAAACAGGCGGTTCTGCCGCTTATGCGCCACGGGGAAGCGGTGCAGCCGAGAATGTTTTACGGGGAATGGGACGGGGCCGCGGTGGCTCAGGAGATGAGCGATTATCTCAGGTCCAGGGGCTGTCTGACCATCTACAACCACCCCATCTGGTCGCGGGTGCGGGAGGAGGATTTTGCGGATACCGACGGTCTTCTTGGCCTGGAAATTTTCAATTATAATACGGTAAATGAGAGCGGCACCGGCTTTGACACCACCTACTGGGACGCCATTTTGCGGAAAGGCAGACAGCTCTACGGCTTTGCGGCGGACGACAACCACAACAGCGGTGAATTCGACGACGCCTGCGGCGGCTTTATCATGGTCAAGGCCCCCGCGCTGACCCATGAGATGATCGTCAGCGCGCTGATGGAGGGAGAATTTTACGCTTCCTCGGGACCGCTGATCCACGACTGGGGCGTGTGCGGACGCCGGGTCTGGGTCAAATGCAGCCCGGTGTACCGGGTTAATTTCATCGCCGGGGGACCGGTGAACGCCGGACTCACCGTGATGTGCAATACGCGGGAGGACGGGCTGGAATACGCGGAAGTGGAACTCAAGGGCAACGAGACATATGTGCGGATTGAGTGCGCCGACGTGTACGGCCGCACCGCCTGGAGCAACGCGCTGTTTTTAAACTGGCCGTAAATTCCGGGATTTGTGTGAAAACGTGTGATATATATTTATCAGAAACAGCGCCTGAGGCTGCGGTGGTTCCCAGGGGGAAAATACCCGGGAAACGCAGTATCCGGCGCTGTTTGCCGTCCGGAAGGGCGCAGATGGGTTCTGTCGCATTTGCGACAATATCGGCAAAAATGACAAGATATAAACGATTTAATGACACATATTAAGAAAAAATTTTAACAATATTTGAGAAAGTATTTGGATTTTTAAAAAACATTATAATAAATATTGATTTATATAAATTTAAATGTTAAAATTAAACAAATAATACAACTTTCGCTGCAGAGAATGAGAGATGATGGCAAAAGCGTAGACTTCCGGGAGTTAGTCTGCCTTTTAACGGAAGTCTCTTTTTTTAGTAATGAAATGATGGAGGGGGAAGACAGGGATGGCGGATGAACTGCTGAGTATTGGAATCGACATAGGCACCTCCACGACTCAGGTGATTTTCAGCCGCCTGTCCATTGAGAACACCTCGGGATATTTCAGCGTGCCCCAGATACGCATTGTGGATAAACAGGTAATCTACAAGGGGGAGGTGTATTCCACGCCATTGAAGACCAGAACCATGATCGACGCCGACGCGGTGGCCATTCTGGTGGAAGGCGAATTTAAACGGGCTGGTTTCACGCCCAGGGACACCCGGACCGGGGCGGTGATCATTACCGGGGAGACGGCCAGAAAGGACAACGCGGCCCTGGTGCTGGAACGCCTTTCCGGCTTTGCCGGGGATTTCGTGGTCTCCACGGCCGGACCGGATCTGGAATCCATCATTGCGGGAAAGGGCAGCGGGGCCCGGCAGTATTCGGAGGACCGCTCCTGTGTGGTTGCCAACATCGATATCGGCGGGGGGACTTCCAATCTGGTTCTCTTTGACCGGGGCGAGACGGTCTGTGCGGGCTGTCTGGATATCGGGGGAAGATTGATCCGGGTTTCGTCGGATTTATATGTGGACTATGTGAGCGAGAGCGTGAGACGGATCGCGCGCTGGAAGGGAATCTCCATCGCAGAGGGGGAGCGGACGTCCCGGGAGGCGCTGGAGCGGATCTGTGGGGCCATGAATGAGGTGCTGGAGCAGGTCTTTGGGCTCCGGCCCCGGGAGGGGATCCTGAGCGAGGTGCAGACGCCCGGCAGCAGCGCTTTTTCAGTGACAACGCCGGTGGACGCTTATTTTTTCTCCGGCGGCGTGGCAGATGCCATTTACGGGGACCCGGGGGAGCCGTTCCGGTATGGGGATATCGGGATGCTTCTGGGCGCGGCGGTAAAGGGCGGCAGGCTGGCGGGCGGCGGACGGCTGGTCAGGCCGGATGAGACCATACACGCTACGGTGGTGGGGGCCGGAACCTACACGACGACGATTTCCGGCAGCACCATCACCTATACGAAGAATATATTTCCCATGAAAAATGTCCCGGTACTGTGCCTGTCCGGGGAGGAGCAGGACGCCTGCTTCGAGGGAAGGTCCGAAGTTCTGGAGGAGCGGATGCGCTGGTTCGGGCGGCAGAACGATTCGGAGCAGCTGGTGCTGGCCATGAAGGGCAGGCCCAATCCGGGTTATGCGGAGCTAAAGCGGCTGGCGGAAGCGCTGGCCCGGGCGGCCGACGCGGTTTACCGGCCGGAGACGCCTCTTCTCATCATCGTGGAGTGCGATATGGCCAAGGCTCTGGGACAGGCGGCGTACCACGCCGGGCGCGGGGGCCGGGAGGTGGTGGCCCTGGATTCTATCCGGGTGGGAGACAATGATTACGTGGACATGGGACGGCCTCTCATGGGAGGTCTGGTGGTCCCGGTGGTGGTGAAAACGCTGGTGTTCGGCTAGTTTGGCCGGGCGGCGGCCGGAGATGGAAACGAGAGGAGGGAGTTGCGGATATGAGTTATCGGACGATGCTCGCAGGGCAGGTATTTACCTTTCAGTCCATAAAAGAAGTGCTGGCCAAGGCCAATGAGGAGAAATCCGGGGACGTGCTGGCAGGGGTGGCGGCATCCTCCGCTATCGAGCGCATCGCGGCCAAGGAGGTGCTGGCGGATACGCTGCTTTGCGAGCTCAGGGAGAACCCGGTGGTCCCCTACGAGGAGGACGAGGTGACCCGGCTCAACCAGGACAGTATCAACGAGACCATTTACCGGGAGATCCGGGGGTGGACGGTTTCGGAGCTGCGTGAGTGGATTCTGGACTATAAGACCACGGAGGAAGATATCCGAAGGATTTCCAAGGCGCTGACCGCCGAGATGGTGGCGGCGGTGGCGAAGCTGATGGGCAATCTGGACCTGGTTTACGCGGCCTCCAAGATTCGTGTTCCGGCCCACTGTAATACCACCATCGGTCTGAGAGGGACCCTGGCCACCAGGCTTCAGCCGAACCACACCACGGACAATGTGGAGGGCATCACGGCTTCCCTGTTCGAGGGCTTGAGCTACGGCTGCGGGGATGCGCTGATCGGCCTGAATCCGGTGAACGACACGGTGTCCAGTCTGACCGAGGTGTTGAAACGGTTCGATGAGATCAAGCACCAGTTTGAGATTCCCACTCAAATCTGCGTGCTGGGACATATCACAACTCAGATCGAGGCGGTGAAAAACGGAGCGCCCGCAGATATGATATTCCAGTCCATCGCGGGCAGCGAGAAGGGGAACGCGGCATTCGGGTTCAGTACCCAGACGGTTTTGGAGGCAAAGGAGCTGTTGAAGCGCAAAGGCACGGGCACCGGGCCAAACGTCCTGTATTTTGAGACGGGGCAGGGGTCGGAGCTGTCCTCAAACGCCCACTACGGGGCGGACCAGGTGACCATGGAGGCCAGGTGCTACGCCTATGCCAGGGAGTTCAAGCCTTTTATGGTGAACACGGTGGTGGGCTTTATCGGGCCGGAGTACCTTTACGACAGCCGCCAGGTGATCCGGGCCGGGCTGGAGGACCATTTTATGGGAAAACTTACCGGGGTGCCTATGGGCTGCGACTGCTGCTACACCAACCATATGCTGGCGGAGCAGAACGATATTGAGAATCTTGCCCTGCTTTTGGGATCGGCGGGGGTGAACTACATACTGGGGGTTCCCACCAGCGACGACGTGATGCTGAACTACCAGACCAACGCCTACCACGACGCGGCTGCGATCCGGGAGATTCTGGGGCTGCGGCCTATCCGGGAGTTTGACCTGTGGCTGGAGAAGATGGGGATCAGTGAAAATGGAAAGCTGACGGAACGCGCCGGCGATCCCACCCTGTTTCTGAACCGAAAGGGGCGTGGATGAGATTGGATGAGAAAATGATTGCCAGCATCGTGGAAGAGGTGCTGCGGGAGATTGGGATGGGATCGGGATCGGACGGCCGGTTCGAGCGACAATCCGGAGATCGGGAGCAGCCGGGCCGGTTCGGAGCGCGGGAAGACGGAATGCCCCCTGCGGCGCGCCGGGACAACGATCTGCATGACATCACCTCCCAGGAAGAGAAGGCCAAACCAACCCTGGCACACCCCATGGACCAGGAGGCGCTGACCCGCATGATGGGAAAGACCACGGCCCGCATCGGCGTGGGAAAGGCGGGGCCAAGGGAGCGCACCAGGACGTGGCTGACGCTGCGGGCCGACCATGCGCTGGCCAGGGATTCGGTGTTTTCCGATGTGGACGAGGGGCTGGTCGACCGGCTGAAGCTGGTGTCCGTACAGTCCATGTGCAGGGACCGCAACGAGCACATTACCAGGCCGGACCTGGGACGGAAGCTGGACCAGGAGGCGCAGCAGAAGCTTGTCTCAGCCTGCAAGGCGGGCGTGGACGTGCAGCTGATCGCTTCGGACGGACTTTCCTCCAAGGCCATTGAGGCGAACCTGGAAAATATTCTCCCCGTGATTGAGGACGGGTTGAGCATGCGGGGCATCAGCACCGGGCCGGCCATATTTGTCAAGTTCGGCCGTGTGGCGGTGGAGGATGCCGTCTCCGATCTGCTGCACCCCAAGGTGGTCTGTATCCTGATCGGGGAACGGCCCGGGCTGGGGACGGCGGAGAGCATGAGCGCCTACATCTGTTATCAGGCATTTGCAGGGCAGCCGGAGGCCAGGCGGACGGTGGTCTCCAACATCTACAGCGGAGGCACCAGCGCGGTGGAGGCCGGGGCCTACGTGGCGGAGCTGATTGAAACAATATTGAAGGAAAAGGCCAGCGGGGTGGATTTAAAGCACTGACCGCCGCGGAAAGGAGGGGCCTGGATGACGGGAGATGCCATTCGCACCAATGTGCTCAGCGCGCAGATCATACCCAACGCAGAGCCGGAGCTGCTTAAGAAGCTGGAGGTGTTTCCGGGCCACCGGAGCCTGGGAATCCTGACCACGGACTGCGACGATGTGTCCTACGCGGCGCTGGATGAGGCAACCAAGAAGGCGGATGTGGTTGTGGCCTACGCCACCAGCATGTATGCGGGTTCGTCCAATGCATCCACGCGGCTGGCGGGGGAGTTTATCGGGATTTTGTCGGCACCGGATCCGGCCCAGGTGAAAAGCGGGCTGGAGGCGGCGCTGGACTACATAAAGAATCATGCGTTTTTCTACAGCGCCGCAAAGGACGACAGCGTATGTTATTTCGCCCACTGTATTTCACAGTCGGGCACCTACCTGTCAAAGATGGCGGGGATTGAAGCCGGGAGGCCCATCGCCTATCTGATCGCGCCGCCGGTGGAGGCGGTGATGGGATTGGATGCGGCGCTAAAGGAGGCCAGGGTGGAGATGAAGGTATTCTACGGTCCGCCCACGGAGACCAACTTCGGCGGCGGGCTTCTGACCGGCACGCAGGCTTCCTGCCGGAGAGCCTGCGAGGCGTTTGGCCGGGCCGTGTGCAAAGTGGCGGCTGATCCGGTGTTGTTCTGAGGTGAAAGGGGAGTGAGCGTTTGGACAGAGATCTGGAATCAATCCAGGAAGTCAGGGATTTGATCCGGCAGGCAAAGGAGGCTCAGGTCAAGCTGAGAGAGTTTCCGCAGAAAAAGCTGGACGATATCTGCCGGGCCATCGCCGGGGCCTGCGCCGCCCAGTCGGAGCGGCTGGCTAAGATGGCGGTGGAGGAAACCGGCTTTGGGGTGTGGCAGGATAAGGTGTTAAAGAACCAGCTGGGAAGCGCCATCACCTGGGAGAGCGTGCGGGACATGACCGCGGTGGGGATTATCCGGGAGGACCGGGACAAGGGACTGATGGAGATCGGGGTTCCCGTAGGGATCGTTGCGGCGCTGATTCCCTCCACAAACCCCACCTCCACGGTGATGTACAAGACAATTATATCCGTCAAGGCGGGTAATTCCATTGTGATCAGTCCCCATCCCAATGCGAAGAAATGCATTCTGGAGACGGTGGAGATCATCAAACGGGCCGCCAGGGAGGCGGGGGCGCCGGAGGGAACGGTGGGCTGTATCCGCCTGACCACCATGGAGGCCACAAACGAGCTGCTGAAAAACCGTTCCATCGGAGTGATACTGGCCACCGGCGGGGAGGCCATGGTGCGGGCGGCGTATTCCTCCGGGAACCCGGCCATCGGCGTGGGACCCGGAAACGGACCGGCCTTTATCGAGCGAACGGCGGATATTCCGCTGGCGGTCAAGCGGATTTTCGATTCCAAGACCTTTGACAACGGTACGATCTGTGCTTCCGAGCAGTCCATTGTGACGGAGCGGTGTATCGAGGCGGCGGTGGCGGAAGAGCTGGAACGGCAGGGCGGCTATTTTATGACGCCGGAGCAGTCCGAGCAGGTGGGAGGCTTTATGCTGCGGGCCAACGGGACCATGAATCCCAGGATTGTGGGGAAATCGGCCCAGGCCATCGCAGATATGGCGGGTATCCGCATTCCTTCGGGAACCAGGGTATTATTGTCCAGGCAGACGGAGGTGGGGAAGAAAAATCCATACTCCCGGGAAAAGCTCTGTCCCATTCTGGCGTTTTACGTGGAGCCGGGCTGGGAGCAGGCGTGCGACCGGTGCATCGCCATCCTTCAGAACGAGGGGGCGGGACACACCATGACGATTCATAGCAAAAACCAGGAGGTAATCCGGGAGTTTGCGCTGAAAAAGCCGGTGTCGCGGCTTCTGGTCAACACCCCGGGCGCGCTGGGCGGAGTGGGCGCCACTACAAATCTGGCTCCGGCCCTGACCCTGGGCTGCGGCTCCGTGGGCGGAAGCTCTACCAGCGATAATATCACGCCCATGAACCTGATCAATATCCGGCGGGTGGCATGGGGCGTGCGGGAATTGGAGGAACTGAGAGACGGAAACGCTCCGGCAGCGGGAGCCGGGCCGGACGGCCGGGCGGCCGGGTATGACGGAGCGTCGGGCGGAAGCTGGGCGGACCGGCAAGGCGGAGCGTCGGGCGGAAGCTGGGCGGACCGGCAAGGCGGCGCGGTAAGCGCAAACCGGTCGGACCGGCACAGCAGCGTTTCCACCGGCGAACTCACCCGCGAGGCGGTGGAGCAGATCACAAAGCAGGTAATAGCCAGGTTAATGGCAACAAAATAAAACGTGTAATGGAGGATAAAGAATATGGCTGAGACATTATTGGCATTGGGAATGGTTGAGACGAAAGGGCTGGTGGGCTCGATTGAGGCGGCGGATGCCATGGTTAAGGCGGCGAACGTGTCGCTGATCGGCAAGGTACATGTGGGCGGCGGTCTGGTGACCGTTATGGTACGCGGAGACGTGGGCGCCGTGAAGGCGGCCACGGACGCAGGGGCGGCAGCGGCGGCCAAGGTCGGCGAGCTGGTGTCCGTGCACGTGATTCCGCGTCCCCATCCGGAGGTGGAGTTTATTCTTCCCACACTGCAGAGCAGCGACCGGTAAGGCGAGGCTGCATTTCAGAAGGGAGGCGTAGCGCGTGCAGAAGATTCTGACGGAAGCGGTTCTGCGCTCGGAGCTGATCCCGGCGGGAACCCGGAGCTACACCGTTTCAAAGGACACCGTAGTCACGCCCACAGCCAGGGAATACCTGAAAAAGCGGGGAATCGAGCTGAAAACAGCGCCTGCGGGCCCGGGCCGGTCCATGAGCCGGACGGAGATCAGGGAAAACGGCTCCTATACCTATGTGGACGCGGTGACGGGAAAGGGATACCGGGAGAAGCCCGAGGACATGACCCATCTGCGGGGAAACCAGCTGGTGAAAAAGTCCGATCCCAGAATCGCCTTCAGAGGACAGTTGGACAGTCTGGAAGCCCATATCCTGGAGTGCCAGGCGCAGGTTTGCGAGCAGGGAAATGCAGAGCTGTGCGGCTGCCTTGGCGAACTCCTGGACCATGTGCGGGACGTTCTGGGCGCGGAGGTGCGGGACGAACCGCTGGCGCAAAAGCCGCTGTTCGGATACGACCACGACCGGCTGCGCTATGTGTCGCACCATGTAAAAGAGGAGATCGGGATCGACCACCCCATTCCGGACTACCGGATGGGAAGGATGGCGCTGATGTTAAACACCCTGCGCACCCGGATACGGGAAGCGGAGCTTGGGGCCGTGGCGGCATTTCCAGGGGAACGTCCCGATATCATTGAGGAGATGAACCGCCTGAGCAGCGCAGCCTATATCCTGTTCTGCCGCCAGGTGGCAAAGCAGTGGGGAGGCGGACTATGAACCGGCAGGAGTTGGAGGCGGTGATCCGCAGAGTTGTAGAGCAGTACCAGGATAATCTGACCGGAAGCGGGGACTTGTCTTTTCCGGTGGAGGCGTCGGCCAACCACGTCCATTTGACCAGGGAAGCGGTGGAGACGCTGTTTGGGGCGGGGACGGAGCTGACCTGCGATCGGCAGCTGTCCCAGCCGGGTGAATTTTTGAGCGGGCAGAGGCTGAGACTGGCGACCGCCAAGGGGGAACTGGGCCGGGTTGCGGTTCTGGGGCCCGAGCGGAGCGCGGTTCAGGTGGAAATGTCCCTGACCGACCTGCGCAGGCTCGGAATCAAAGCGCCGGTGAACCTGTCGGGGAACTTAAGCGGAGCCGGAGATATTTGCCTGATCGGACCGGAGGGTGCGCTGTGGGCGAAGGGCTGCGTGATCGCGGCCAGAGCCCATATCCACATGAGACCGGAGGACGCCGCGCGGTTTGGCGTGACGGATCGGCAGGAGGTGAAGGTCCGGGTGGAAGGAGAGCGGACGGTCGTGTTTGAGCATGTGATCGTCCGGGTCAGCGACCGGTTTGCGCTGGCCATGCACATCGATTTTGACGAAGCGAACGCGTGCTGCCTGGGAAAAAATTCCAGAGGCACCATCGTTCCGTAGAGAGGAGGGGAGCGGATGGCGGATTTGACCAAAGAACAGATGGTTGAGTTCATTACCAGGGAAGTGATGAAAATGCTGGGAATGGACGAGGAAGAGCCGGAAGATAAAAGCTGCTGCCCCGACGCGCTGGTGATCGGCGAGGCGGATAAGCTGCCCCCGGCCGTGAGACGGCAGTATCAGTTGAAGAGTCTGGATACCTATAAGGGGGATATCACCCCTTACGAGAAAATTTTTATCACCGGGATCACCAGGATGGAGCTGGCGGACATCGCCCTGGGCAGGGATTCGGATGCGGCAGCCTGCGCGGTGATCGAGGGGCTTTTGCACGGGACGGAGATTTTTCTGTACGACGTGGCCCTGACCCACCGCAAGCACGCGGGGCGGGGCAGCCGGGCTTTCTACCAGCTGCTGGAGGGTTACGTAAGAACGCTGCAGAGCTACGGAATCAAGCTGGTGCAGGGAACCACGGTGATCGACAAGTATGAGAAACACGCGGCGCCCGGGGCCGACCTGCCAAGCGGTGTGATCACGGAGGCACTGGCGCGCAAGCTGGTGGAAACCGGAGAGGGCGATATCGCGGTGCGGAAGGGCACGGTGATCACGCCGTCGGCGAAGGATATATTCCTTCACGCGGGGCGGAATCTGGTATTTGTGTAATGAGGACGCCGGGCGGCGTTTGGGAGGAGGCTGGTAGACATGCAGATTTGCAGGGTTGTGGGCCATATCTGGGCGACTAAGAAGGAATCGTCGCTGGAAGGCATGAAGCTAATGGTGCTGAGAGCCTGCAGGGATGGAATTGTAACGGAGGAAGAGCTGGTGGCCGCGGATCTGGTGGGAGCCGGAATCGGCGAGGACGTGATCGTGGTCAGCGGAAGCACCGCCCGCCGGGCGGCCGGAAGCGACAGCCTTCCCATCGATGCGGCCATCGTGGGGATTATCGACACGGTGGAGACAAAACGGGAAAAGAAATGGTAAGCGGAAAGGGGGCGCAGCCGGATGGAATTGTTGGAGCAGATTGTCCGGGCCGGGGTTGTGGGTCTGGGAGGCGCCGGGTTCCCGACCGGTAAAAAACTGGATTGCCGGGTGGAGTGGCTGATCGTCAACGGGGCCGAGTGCGAGCCGCTTCTGCGGACCGACCGCTACCTGATGCGCCATAATGCCGAGCGGGTGATCCGGGCGGCAGGGGCTGTGGCCCGGATGGTGGGGGCAAAACACTGTGTGATCGCGTTGAAACGCGCGTACACGCAGGAGTGGAAGGCCCTGGAGGCGGCGCTCGCCGGGGACGGCCCGGAGGGCGGAACCGCTCTCATCGAACTCTTCCCCTTGGACAGCTTTTATCCTGCCGGAGACGAGCAGGTTCTGGTATACGAGGTGACGGAGCGGGTGGTTCCGCCCGCCGGAATCCCCCTGGACGTGGGGGCGGTGGTCTGCAACCTGGCTACCATGAACGCCATCAGCGACGCCATGGACGGCATTCCCCTGACCAAGAAATACATCACCGTAACCGGCGAAGTGAAGTGTCCATCCATTGTGAGAGCGCCGGTGGGAACGCCCTTTGAAGAGTGTATCCGGCTGGCCGGCGGGAGCAAAAAGGAGCGCTACTGCGTCATAGACGGCGGCCCGATGATGGGAAAGATCATGGATTACGAGGCGGCCAGGGAGGAGGCGGTGACCAAGACCACTTCCGGTCTCATCGTGCTGGACGAGGACCATTATCTGAATGTCCTGGCAAAGACGCCTGTGGGGCGGATGAAGAATCTGGCCTCGGCGGCCTGTATCCAGTGCAGCTACTGCACCCAGCTTTGCCCAAGAAACCTGCTGGGGCATCCCCTGGAGCCTCATAAGATCATGCGGCGGTTCGCGTCGGGCGGCGATATCCCGTCCCTGCTGGACGATCCGGCGGTGCGCCAGGCGGCCATCTGCTGCCAGTGCGGGGTCTGCGAGCAGTACGCCTGTCCCATGGGGCTGACGCCCCGCAGGATCAACGGGCTGATCCGGGACGAGATGCGAAAGGCCGGTATCCCCTATGAGCGGCGGGAAGCCCTTTGGGAGGCCGACCCTGAGCGGAAAAACCGGAAGTTGCCCACCAAACGGGCGGCTGCCAGGTCCGGAGTGCTGGACTATTACGACTATGAAATTGACACTCTGGCGGAAGCCGCGCCTTCCATGGTGCGGATTTCCCTGCGGCAGAACATGGGAGCGCCGGCGCAGCCGGTGGTTCAGGAGGGGGATCGGGTCCGGGAGGGCCAGTTGATCGCCCGCTGCCCGGAGGGAAAGCTGGGGGCTGATATACACGCCGGTATTGGGGGCGTGGTGACAAAGGTGACGGACTATATTGTGATTGAGGCGAGGGGGTGATGGCCTTGGAAGCCATAGGTTTTTTGGAACTGAACAGCATTGCCAGGGGGATTGAAGCCGCGGACCGGATTTTAAAGACCGCGGATACCCGTCTGCTGTACGCGAAAGCGGGCTGCCCGGGCAAATACACGGTGCTCTTCTCCGGGGAGGTGGCGGCGGTGACGTCGTCTCTGGAAGCCGGAAAGCAGACCGGCGGACATTTTGTGGTGGATTCGGTGGTGATTCCGCGGGTGCACCCGCAGGTGATAAAGGCCATCAACATGTCGGTGGAGCCGGTGGATGTGAACGCCCTGGGCGTGATGGAGTATTTTACCATCACCGCAGCGGTATACGGAGCGGACGCAGCCGTGAAGGCGGCCGAGGTGGATCTGATGGACGTGCGCCTGGGAACCGGAATCGGCGGCAAATCCTTTGTGGTGCTGACCGGGGAGGTGGCCTCTGTGGAAACAGCGGTGGAGGCCGGGCTTGCCAGGGCGGCCGAGGAGGGAATCGTGGTGTCAAGCGTGGTGATTCCCAATCCCAGGAGGGCCATTTTTGAGAGTTTAATGTGAGGGCAACCGGATGGAATTTCAGAATAAACAGCGGATTATACAGGAATTTGTTCCCGGCAAGCAGGTGACCATGGCTCATCTGATCGCCAACCCGGACGGAGATATCTACAAAAAGCTGGGGGTTGTCGGGGATGTCAGAGGGGCGTTGGGGATTCTCACTATCACGCCCAGCGAGGCGGCGATCATCGGCGCGGACGTGGCCGTCAAGGCGGCTGAGGTCAGTCTGGTGTTCGTGGACCGGTTTTCGGGCTCCCTGGTGATCTGCGGGGACGTGGCCAGCGTGGAAGCTTCGCTGAAAGCGGTTTTGGATGTTCTGGAACACACCCTGAAATTCACGCCCACTGAGATCACAAGATCGTGAGGAGTTATGAAACGGGTAATGATGATTGGGCGCGTGTCCTGCGGAAAAACCACGCTCTGCCAGAGACTGGTGGGAGATCCGCTGGTGTATAAAAAGACGCAGACAGTGGAGATCATCGGGCAGGCCATCGACACGCCGGGAGAATATGCGGAAAACAGAAGGCTGATGCGGGGACTTACGGTCAGCGCCGTGGATGCGGATTTAATCGTGTTTCTCCAGAGCTGTGTGGACGGGGAGTGCAGCTTCTCACCGGGCCAGGCGTCCATGTTCGGCGCGCCGGCCGTGGGAGTTGTCACAAAGACCGATCTTGCGCCGGATGATGCGTCAAAGGCCCGGGCCAGAGAGCTGCTGGAGCTGGCGGGGGTCCAAAAGGTGTTTCTTGTCTCCAGTGTGACCGGAGAGGGAATAGCGGAATTTGCAGATTTTCTGCAAACGGAACAAGCTTCTGCGAAACAGAACGGGTGAAGGCCCGGACCGGTATCGCAAAGCGCTCAATGAAAGGAGAGGAAGTCTATGAAAAAAAGCTTAAAAAAGGCAGTTGGAATCTCACTGTGTGCGGCAATCGCATTGCAGCTGGCAGCCTGCGGAGGAAGCAAGAAGGCGGAAGCGGTGGATTTGAACGCCGCGTCCCTGGATAAGATTATCGAGGAAGCCAAGAAAGAGGGAAAGCTGGAGTCCGTTGGAATGCCCGGCTCCTGGGCCAACTGGCAGGGGACCTGGGACGGCATCGAGGCTGAGTACGGCATCGAGCACAACGACACGGATATGAGCTCCGGCGAGGAGATCGCTATGTTCGAGGCGGAGAAGAACGCGCCCACCAAGGACATCGGCGACGTGGGCCACAAGTTCGGCCCCGAGGCCAAGGAGAAGGGCGTTACCCAGTCCTACAAGACCAGCTACTGGGACAGCGTGCCGGATTGGGCCAAGGATCCCGACGGCCACTGGATGATCGCCTACACCGGCGCAACCACATTTATCACCAACACGGACCTGGTCTCCAACCCGCCCAAGAGCTGGGACGATGTGAGAAAGGGCGACTACAAGCTGACCATCGGCGACGTGGTGACCGGAGCAACCGGACAGGGCAACGTGCTGGCTACGGCCTATGCCTTCGGCGGCGATATGGACAATCTGGAACCCGCCTTTGAGTTCTGGAAAGAAATGGCAAAAGCCGGCCGGATCGATCAGGGCGACATTCTGTTACAGAGAATTCAGGCAGGCGAAGTGGAAGTGGGCGTGACCTGGAGCTACAACGCGCTGACCTACCGGGATCAGACCCCCAACTACAAATTTGACGTGTGCGTGCCCTCCGACGGTTCCATCATGAGCGGATACGCCTCCATCATCAATAAGTACGCGCCTCATCCCTACGCCGCGGCTCTTGCGAGAGAGTATATCTTCAGCGATAAGGGACAGACCAACTTAGCCATCGCGGGCGCAATCCCCACCAGAACGGATTTTGTGGTTCCTCAGGAGATCCAGGACAAGACCATCCCACAGGAGCAGACCAAGAATTCCGTGCCGGTGACCGATCCCGCCAAATACGCCGAGGTTTGTGAGAAGATCGCTCAGACCTGGCAGGAAGAGATCATCCCGCTGATGAGCCAGTAACTGAACAACCGGCCGAGACGGCCATTGCATTCAATGAAACGGCCGGGAAGGGGAAGTGATTCCGCTTCCCGGCCTCCGGAACCGGGGATTAGGAAAGATCGTGCCGTATCCCTGATTTGAAAGTCGATGCACAACGACGGAATGGGAATGATCGTATGAAAAAAAACAAAAACAGGATATACTTGCTGGCATTACTGCCGTTTATAGTTGTGACATTCCTCTTTGAACTGATCCCGTTAATCATGATTATTTTCAACAGCTTCATGCCTGAAGGGTCCTTTGGATTCACGCTGGAGCATTACAAGGATATTTTTACCAAGGCGCTGTATCAGAGGGCCATCATCAACAGTATCCTGATATCCTTAACGTCATCCATCATCGGTATCATCATCGCATTTTTCGGGGGAATGGCAGTCCACCAGGTGGGAAGTGGCAGCAAGATTAAAAATGCATTTTTAACAGTATTGAACATGACGTCCAACTTTGCAGGCGTGCCCCTGGCATTCGCGTACATGATCCTGTTGGGCAACTCCGGCCTGATGGTTCAGTTCGGTAAGGATTTCGGGATCGACGCCCTTGCAAACTACAACCTTTACACCTCCGGGGGTCTGCGTCTGATCTATGTATATTTCCAGATTCCCCTGTCCACGCTGCTTCTGATCCCGGCCTTTGAGGGAATCCGCCATGAATGGCAGGAAGCGGCTACCCTGATGGGAGCCAGGACCTCCCAGTTCTGGTACAAGATCGGCGTTCCGATTCTGCTTCCCAGTATTCTGGGAACCGTCAGCGTGCTGTTCGCCAACGCCCTGGCCGCCTACGCCACGGCCTACGCTCTGCTGATGAACAACTACGCTCTGCTGCCCATCAATGTTTCCGGTATGTTCGTGGGCGACGTCACCCAGAGAAAGGAAATGGGCGGCGCCCTTTCCGTGATCATGATGATCCTGATGGTATGCGCCATTTTAATCAATAACGCGATCACCAACAGGAGCAGGAAAGGGGTGGCGAGATGAAGAAGAAAAATATGGCTGCGGTCGTCTTTATTGTGCTGGTCATGATTTATCTGCTGATCCCCCTGTTTGTGACCGCGGTTTACTCCGCATTTGAAAAATGGACCAGCCTGCTTCCGGAGCATTTTCAAATGATACATTATGTGCAGCTGCTGACGGAAAAGGACTTTCTGATGTCCCTTCTGCGCACCCTGATCATCTGCGTGATCCCCATCGCGCTGACGGTGCTTTTTGTTCTGCTGGCGCTGTTTGTCACGACGATTTATTTTCCGCAACTGGAGAAATACGTCCAGCTGCTGTGCATGATCCCCTACATGATCCAGGGCGTTATCCTCTCGGTCAGCATCATTTCCCTGTATGCGGGTTCGCCCACGTTCCTCAGCAATCGGATCATCATGCTGACGGGGGCCTACTGCATTATCATTCTCCCCTACATCTACCAGGGCATCCGCAACAGCATGCGGGCGGTCAACATGAAAATGCTTCTGGAGGCGGCGGAGATGCTGGGCTGCACCAAGCTTTACGGCTTTTTCCGGGTGGTAGTGCCCAATATTATTTCCGGCATCACGGTATCCTCCCTTTTGGCGGTGGGAATCATTTTCGGAGATTATGTCCTGGTTCGGAACATTGCGGGGACATCCTTCAAAAATGTGCAGGTGTACTTATTCCTGGAGATGAAGCACTCCAGCACAAAGGCAAGCGCGGTGTTCGTGATCATCATGATCACCACCTTCCTGATCACGCTGCTGGTATTGCATTTGCAGAAGAGAGACTCGGCCAAACGGAGCCGGAAGGTAAAGGAGTAGAAGCGTATGGGATATATACAGTTTGAGGATGTACATAAGAGCTTCGGCAACAACGAAGTGTTAAAGGGGATCACCATGGGGGTGGAGAAGGGGCATATGGCCACCCTGCTGGGGCCCTCCGGCTGCGGCAAGAGCACGTTGCTTCGCTGTCTGGCGGGGCTGGAGGAAGTGACCAGCGGCAAGGTGTACGTGGACGGAAAGGACATCACGGATGTGACGCCCAGAAACCGGAATATCGGAATGGTATTCCAGCAGTACAGCCTGTTCCCCAACATGAGCGTGTACCAGAACGTGGCCTTCGGCCTGAACATGCAGAAAAGCCCCAAGGACGAGGTGGAGCGCAAGGTGAAGGAAATGCTGAGGGTGGTGGGCCTGGAGGAGAAGATCGACCAGTATCCGGCCCAGCTCTCCGGCGGCCAGCAGCAGCGCGTGGCATTGGCCAGAGCCATTGTGACCGGGCCCAAGGTGCTGCTTCTCGACGAGCCGTTAAGCGCCATCGACGCCAAGCTGCGCCACAGCCTGCAGATCGAGATCCGCAGAATCCAGAAGGAATTCAACATGACCACCATTTTCGTGACCCACGACCAGGACGAGGCCATGGTCATGTCCGACGAGATCCACCTGTTCCATGACGGACGGATCGAGCAGTCCGGCACGCCCACGGAAATGTACACGGCACCCAAGACAAGGTTTGCCGCGGGATTCATTGGCAGCTACAATATTTTCACCGCCGCGGAGTTTAAGAAGCTGTGCGGCGAGGATACGGATGCCCCGGACGTAGCGATCCGGCCGGAGGTGGTGCGGCTCAACTACGAGACTTCCGCCCCCGCTCCCCGGTACTACGCCAAAGGGACCATTGTCAACAGCCTGTCTCACGGCAACCTGGTCCGCTACACGGTGCGCTGCCATGACATCGACATTAACTCGGATGTGATGTTTGAGAAGCACTCCCTGCTGGAAGTAGGGGAGGAGGTAGAGGTGTCGATTCGAAAGACGAATGTGATTATGTTATATTAGGCGGAAATGTATTGATAAAAGGTTAGCCGCCGCAAGCTTCTGATATGGCCGAAAGGCTGTGAGGGTGAGGGGCTTGCGGCGGTTTTTTACGGATATCCAAGAGAAGGGGATAGAGGAGGGCTTATGTTTTGCCAAAAATGTGGAAAAGAGCTGGCGCAGGATGCTAATTTTTGTCCGTATTGCGGTGAAAAAGCAGACAGGGAGATGGTTGAGACAGGCTGTGAAACAAAGCGCGAAGCAAAACATAAAGGAAGGTTTTTGGGGATCGCGGCGCTGGCCGGTATCTCTCTTATCGCGATATTGATCGGAATCGCCGGCAGGAATAAAAAACCGGATAATCGCCAGATTTTAGCGGATTTGAACCAATATGGATATACCCGTGAGATAACCTACCAGGTGGATGGCCCTGCCGGAGTCGATATGCAGACCGTGTATGAGGCACATAAATTAACGGCGATATCCACAAAAGAGATGAGGCAGAACACCGAGAAGGGACTTTATGAGGGATGGTTTCAGATTGAAGTGGAGGATGATTCCTTAAAGGGAGCGGTTTTTGAACATGTGGTTTACAAATACCAGGGCAAAAACCAATGGGAATTGACAAAGCGTGAACCATTTAACGAGAATCAGGAACGGTTTGTATACAGCGGCGTTGTTAGCGGAGAACGTATTGCCGCTATGTTTACAGAACCATTTTATGTGAAACAGGTAAACGTTCTTGAACAGGCGCATGATTGGGCTCAGGTACAAATTTTGGCAGTGAATCGCAATGGCTATTACGATTGCATGAATACAAAAACCATAGAGAAAAGTATTGAATTCAGCATAACTGCTAAATTTATTTTTGATGCTGGGACTATGTGCTGGACTTGTCCGGATTTTGGAAAAATTGCGTCTGGCAGCACGCCGGTGGACGCAGAGATTATAAATGATTTTATTTTTGACTCCAGTCAGGCGTATTTAGAAGAAGCATTTGATACGAGTGATATGTTTGTAGAAAGACGGGCATTTAGCCATACCATTACAAATGACCAGATCAGCAATCAAGTGATTGCCAATCAGGAGGGTCTTCAGACATTGAGATGCGATTACCAATCGAATGTAAAGATGAAGTATTATACATATGCAATCGACGGCTGTGTATTAGCTGCGTTTAATCAGCCTTCCGGCAAGGCCCCTGCGTTTACTTACCTGTTATGGAACGAATTTGATCCGGAAACAGAACGTGAAACATGGGATTTCAGCGGAGTGTTTTGGGTGGAATATGATGACAGTGATAAGAAGGGAAACTGTAATATGACGTTGCGGCATCCTTATCAGGGGGACCCGGCAAAAGCATTTGTGCGCATTCAAAATATCCACGACACAGGGGAGGATCATGTTTTTGAAGGAGTATGTCCAGTGGCGGGACGGGAGTCCGGGGGGCTGAAAATTGAACAGATCCAGGTGCCGTTATATATGAATCAGGATTATTTCTCCAAAGAATATCCCTTTATGCGAATGCTCAACGCAAGTTTACTGGTTCAGCCAAATAAGCTGGAGTTTTCCAGTTCTTCTATGCTTACCTTTCTCCGTGTGAGCGGGATCGATGATGACGGCGATAAAATCACGCAAAATGGAGATGACAATGCGTCTTTGGGATTTCATATCGCAAAGGAATATACATTTGAGGGGCATACAAATGGTGGGAGACAGCCCTGCCGGATGTATCTGGAATATCCGTATAATGGGGACCCATATACGGCGTTCGTGCGCAGTATAAACGAAAGAGATACCCTTCTGAAAGGAGTTCAGGAGGAAACACATAAGGTTGTGGAAGAAAAAAAGGGAGTCTTGCGCGTATACAACGTGGATATCCCGATCATAGAGGTCACATACAGTGACGGAACGTACAGCACGGGGGCTGCCTTGGGGGATATTTATATCTCGAAAGAGGAAATATGGCTGAACTTCTGGGGCACTAAAATTGTGTTGGAACCGTGAATCATAAAAGGTATGGGGCAGCCAATTCGGCTGCCCCTATTCGATTGCGGAATTTTCCACTTATCACTTAAAAGGAATTTATTTCCAAATTCCCTGGTATGTGCCCCTCCTGGTTGTGAATTTCTCAAAATGATGATAAAACTATAAGAGATATGCTCATAATTTGTGAAAATTAGGGGAGGGGGACAAAGATGTCTGATTTAATGGAGATCAGGGAGTTTATTCAGAGAATTGCCCAGGGGATTACCTTCGCCATCGGTATCGACACTCAGGTCATTGACCGGGATATGGAGCGGGTGGCGGGTACGGTGTACAAGCCCATTCCTCAGAACGGGGGCATCGTCAAGCGGGTGATCGAGTCCGGGGAGTACGCCATCAGCACCACGGTGGACCGCAACAGCCCGGCCTGCTTGAAATGCAACCAGAGGAACAACTGCAAGGAGATGGGCTATATTCACTGCCCTATTGTGTATGACAACCGCATCGTGGGGGTGATGGGGTTGATCTGTTACGAGCAGGAACACATTGAGAAGGTGAAGGATGAGCGCCGGGGACTGCTGAATTTTATCCAGAGCATGTGCGAGCTGATTGCCCTGAAACTAAAGGAGGAGGACGTGCGCAGGCGGGAGCAGATGGTGCTCCGCAAGCTGGACAACCAGAACCAGGTGTTGAACCAGGTGCTGGAACAGATTTCCGACGGCTATGTGCTGTTGGACGCGGAGAATGTGATCCGCAACATCAACCGCAAGGCTTTGAAGCTGTTTAAAATGGACCACGACCAGGTTTTGGGACAGAATATCCTGGATCTGATCCCGGATCCGGTGTTTCACAGCATGATTCTGGACGAAAGCGTAAATGTGTACGAGAAGATCCGGATCGGGGAGGGAAGCTACGGGGCGCTGTTTTACAAAGTAGCGGATGGACGGGAGGACCTGGCGAAGATTCTCAACTTCAAGACCATCGAGAACATCGGCAGCCGCATCGCCGGGGAGGCATTCCGGGAAAATCAGATCACCTTTGATCATATCCTGGGCAGGAGCGACCGCATGAAGCGGCTGCGGGAGATCGCCCAGAAGGTGGCCAAGACCATGCCCAATATTCTGCTGACCGGGGAGACCGGCACCGGCAAGGAGATGTTCGCCCGGGCGATCCACAACGCCTCAGACCGCTGCGGGAATCCCTTTATCACCGTAAACTGCGCGGCGATCCCCATGGAGCTTTTGGAGTCGGAGCTGTTCGGGTACGACGAGGGCGCGTTTACCGGCGCGAAGAAGGGCGGAAAGATCGGAAAATTTGAGCTGGCCAACACGGGGACCATTTTCCTGGACGAGATCGGGGACATGCCCTTCCATTTACAGGCCAAGCTGCTGCGGGTGCTCCAGGAGCGCCGCCTGGAGCGGGTGGGCGGAAACCGGCAGATTCCTCTCAACATCCGCATCATTTCTGCTACTAACCGGAATCTGGATCAGATGGTGGAGGAGGGGAAATTCCGGGAGGACCTGTATTACCGGCTGAACATATTTGAGATCCATCTGCCGCCGCTGCGGGAACGCCCCGGGGACATCCCCCTGCTGGTCCACTATTTTATCAACAAATACCGCTCTTTTTTCGAGGTGGATGTGGAGGGCATCGACCAGGAGGCCATGGACTGTCTCTGCCGCTACACCTGGAAGGGGAATATCCGGGAGCTGGAGAACGTGGTCCAGTACATGATCTCCATGAGCGCGGACTCGCCCTCCGGTGTTATGGGAGTAAACTGCCTTCCAAACCAGATTTTGGAAAATAAAACGGACGACTGCCCCAGGGTTCAGGAACCGGCGCAGCAGGATATTAGCCTGCGTGAAATGGAGCAGCAGCGGATCCGCCAGGCCCTGGCCCGGTATGGGGATACCACGGAGGGGAAAAAGAGGGCGGCGAAGGAGCTGGGGATCAGTTTGGCGACGTTGTATCGGAGGTTGAACCAGAGCAGTCCACCTGTAAAATGAGTGAGAATTTGCATTGTGAGAAATATTCTCATAATGCAAATTTTTTGTCGGTTGATTTGAGAAAAATCTGAGAAAAACACCCTGCAAAGGCCGCAGCTACATGGAAAACAGATTGGCATGGATTTTGCTGAATAATAATGTGAAGGATTTGAAACGAACTTCACAATACAGTTACAGGAGGGTGAACATGAAAACAAGAGTGGTTGTGACCAGGCGGCCCGGGGAAGTCGTGCTGGAGGAGTGTGAAATCAGGCCCGGAGACAATGAGGTGCTGGTGAAAACATATATGTCCTCCATCTGCGGCACGGATAAGAACTATTCGCAGGGTATGATGCCCCGGGAGGTTCTGGTAGAGCAGCTGGCCGGAAACAATGAGGCCCATCATGCCTATCCGCTGAAGATGGGGCACGAGGCGGCCGGGGAGATCGTTGAGGTGGGCCGGAATGTGACGGACTTCAAGGTAGGGGACAAGGTCATGTCCTTCGGATGGTACAATACCATGGCGGACTATTTCACCGCCCCGGTGGTCCACAACGGCTTCGGCGTGGTGAAGATGCCGGAGGGAATGAGTATGGAGGCGGCTTCCCTGGGAGAGCCTACGGCGTGCGCGGTCTACGCTGGGATGAATTCGGGCGTGGAACTGGGCGACACGGTGGTAATTGTCGGAGTGGGATTTGCCGGTCAGGTGATGGCCCAGGTGGTCAAACGCATGGGCGCGGCGAAGGTGATCTGCGTGGACGTGGTGGACGGCAAGCTGGACCTGGCAAAACGGATGGGAGCGGACATTGTTCTCAACCCGGAACGGGACGACGTTGCGGAGGTGGTGATGCGGGAGACGAACCGCCAGGGAGCCGACGTGGTAATCGAGGCGGCCGGAAACGATACGGCGATTCAGCTCTGCAGCGACGTACTGAAGCACGGTGGAATTCTGGGCCTGTACAGCTGGGTGCTGGAGCCGGCCACGCTGTTCATTAACCGCTGGCACAACGATGGTTTTGACATTCGGACTCTGGCCCTGATGCATCGGATCAAAATGGACCGGCCCTGGTGGATCAGCAAGACACTCCAGAACGTAGCCAACGGGATGATCCGCATTGATCCGCTGATCTCCCACGTGTTCAACTTATCCGAGGCGGCAAAAGCTTTTGAGGTGGCGTGCAATGATCCGGCTGCATGCAAAGTGATGCTGAAGTCTTAAAATCTAAATACGATAAAGGAGAAGAGATATTATGATGAAAAAAGCGATGAGTATGGTACTGGCCGCGGCATTGACACTTGGAATGATAAGCGGGTGCTCCAGCATCTCTACGGACGACAGCCTGAAGCAGGAGACGGCTGCAACGGCTGCCGCTTCCGGCGAACCGGCGGCAGAGGCCCCGGAGGCGGCCATCAAGGCGCGTCCGGAGAAGAACAGTTTTAAGGTGGGATTCGTCTCCTGGTCCATCGGCCACACGGTGCCTGCGGCCTGGGATGAGGGAATCAAACGCCAGTTTGCCAGTTTTCCCCAGATCCAGTATACCTGTTTTGACGGCGAGGCATCTACGGAGAAGCAGGTCAGTATCATGAACGATCTGATCAACCAGGATTATGACTGTATTTTCCTTCAGGCGTCCGACGCGGCGGGACTTTCCTCCTCCGTGCAGGAGGCGGAGGCAGCCGGTATCCCGGTGATCTGTATCAACCTGGACGTCACCGTACCCCACGCTGGTCTGGTTCAGATGGCGACCTATGAATCCGGCGCGCTGGTGGCGGAGAAAATGGGCGAGCAGATGGGTGGAAAGGGTAATGTGGTGATTATCCAGGGCGTGATCGGCGCCTCCACCCAGGTGCTTCGCGAGAGCGGTTTCCGCGATACCATGGCGGAAAAGTATCCGGACATTGTGATTCTGGATGCGCAGCCCGCGGACTGGGAGAAGGAGCAGGCGGTTTCTGTTATGAATAACTTCCTCCAGACCTACGATCAGATTGACGGCGTGTGCGCGATCAACGATTCCATGGCCGAGGGAGCTGCGGTGGCGGCAGAGGCGGCGGGACGCCTGGACGGCATGTACATCTGGGGTAATGACGGCGAGTCGGACGCTCTGACCATGATCGAGAACGGCCAGATGGCCGGGACTATTTATACCAACTGCTTCGAACAGGGAGCCGCGGCCGCGCAGCTGGCAATGTTCTTTATGAACAGCGGCCTGAGCCCGGAGTATGTGACCAGAACCGGTGTGGTGGACATGGCGCCCGTGGTGGTGACAAAAGACAACGTTGATACGATTCTCCCTGCCGACAGATGGTAGAGAGGCATGCGGATTCCCCGGAAGCGACGGGGAATCCGCAGCCGTTGGGAAAAACACGCCCTTGCATGGTACCGGAAAAGACCGTTATAGGGCTGAGAAATGTGAGGGGTGAGGCAAATGAATCGCAATATAGCCAGGAAACTGACATCCATACTTCTACTTCTGCTGATGATCGCGGTTTTCTCCGTGCAAACGCCGCTGTTTTTTACCGTCAATAACCTGTCCTCCATCTTGCGGGAGGCCTCCTTTGTGGGGATCATCGCCTGCGGGATGACATTTGTGATTATCACCGGGGGGATCGACATCTCGGTAGGGTCCACGATGGCGCTGTGCGCCATGGTTTGCTCCAATTTGCTGCGCTTTACCGGAGCGCCTTTGGCCGCGGTGCTGGCGGTCACCGCTCTTTTGGGGCTAGCCCTGGGGGGTGTCAACGGCCTTCTGGTTACGAAGCTAAACATACCGGATTTCATCGTCACGCTGGCCACCATGAATATATATCGTGGGCTTACCCGGGCGATCAATGCCACGGATGTGGAATCCTTAAAAAATCCCATGATTAAAAATGCCTCCTTCAAGCTTCTTGGGGGACGGATCGGTCTGATCTATCTGGTCGTAATCGCGTTCTTCGCGCTGGCTCTGGTTTCCCATTATCTCCTGCGGCATACACGTCTGGGCCTTTACACATACGCGGTAGGGTCCAATGCCCAGGCGGCGCGCCTTACGGGGATCAGCTTTGCCGGGATCAAGATCTTTGCCTTTGCCTTCACCGGACTTGCCTGCGGGATTGCGGGGATCATGACGGCCGCCAGAATGATGACGGCCACCACGGAGATCGGCGTGGGAATGGAATTTAATGTGATCGCGGCCATCGTGATCGGCGGCTGCAGCCTTCAGGGAGGCAGGGGCGATATGACAGGTACGCTGATCGGCACGCTTTTGATGGCGGTGATCAATTCCGGCATCGTGCAGATCGGGATCTCCACTTATTATCAGCCCGTGATCAAAGGCGGAATTATTCTGGCGGCCGTCCTGTTCGATATTTTCTACGCAAACTATTCAAAACGGCAGCCGGGAAGCAGGGCGGAGCGCGGGAAGACAGCGGATTAGAGGAGGGATTTCTATGGAACAGAACAGCGTTCTGCTGGAAGTGAAACATATATACAAGAGCTTTTCGGGAGTGCCGGTGTTGCGGGATCTGGGATTTGCCGTCAAAAAGGGGGAGATTCACGCGCTGATGGGTGAAAACGGAGCGGGAAAATCCACGGTGATCAAGATTATCACCGGAGTCTACACCAAGGATTCGGGCGAGATTGTCTACGAAGGCAGGGAAGTGCCCATCAACAGCCGCAGCGATGCGGCGAAGCTGGGAATCAGCACGATTTTCCAGGAGCTGAGCCTGATCCCAACGCTGACCGTGGCGGAAAATATCTATCTGGGAAGAGAGCGGACCGGTCCCTTTGGGGCGATCCGAAAGAAGGAACGGCAGAGACTGGTGGAGGATCTGATTGCCTCCTATGATTTCCCCCTATCGGCCCATGAGCTGGTGGAGAATCTGAGCATTGCGCAGAAGCAGCTGGTGGAGATCTTAAAAGCGCTGTCCGTGGACGCCACGCTGATGATTATGGACGAACCCACAGCCTCCCTGACGACCACGGAGAGCCAGCATCTGTTTAAGATTATCCGGGAACTGGCTGCAAAAGGAGTCAGCATCCTCTATATTTCCCACCGCATGGAAGAGGTGTACCAGCTGTCCGACACCATCACGGTGCTGCGGGACGGCTGCAAAGTGGGTACCTACGCCAGAGATGAGGTGACGCCGGAGGACATTATCCGCTATATGATCGGAAAGGATATCGAGGATAACGAGAGCTATGCAAAGCCTTCAGAAAATGAGGGGAAAACCCCGATTCTGGAGGTGGAACACCTGCGGATTCCCGGCGTGATCCAGGATGTGAGCTTTCAGGTCTATCCGGGCGAGATTCTGGGACTCAGCGGCCTGATCGGATCCGGCAGGACGGAGATTGTCCGGGCTATTTTTGGCGCGGACCGGACGGCTTCGGGTACGGTGAGGATCCGCGGCAGGAAGTTGAGCCTGCGCTCCATCGGTGAAGCGGTGGAAAACGGCATCGGTTACGTCCCGGAGGACCGGGGGCAGGAGGGGTTTGTCCCTCTGATGTCCATCAGACAGAACATTATTTCCTGCAATTTTGACTGGATCAGCCGAAAACGCCTTTTTACAGATGCGGACAAGGAAAAACAGGTGGCGGATCAGGCGGTGAAAACCTTCAATATCAAGCCGGCCCGGCCTGATCAGCTGGTGATCAACCTCTCCGGCGGCAACCAGCAGAAGGTGGTGTTGGGGAAATGGCTGGAGCGGCAGCTGACGCTGCTGATGGTGGACGAACCTACGGCGGGAGTCGACGTTGGCGCAAAGGATGAAATCTATCATCTGATCCATCAGCTGGTGCAGACGGGGTCCGCCGTACTGCTGGTGTCCTCGGATTTAAACGAGTTGTTGAAGCTGAGCAACCGGATTTTGGTACTGCGTGGCGGGCGAATCATCCGGGAGCTGCCCGGAGGCAGTGTGAATGAGGAGCAGATTCTGACCATTGCGTCTGGTCTGGCAGAGGAGGAAACGCGATGAACGATAACGTAAAGCTGGCATTGTACCGGTTTCGGTATGCGATCATTCTTCTGGCGGTGGTTCTGGGGCTGACGCTGGCCACGCCCAAGTTTTTCTCTTCCAACAATTTCCTCAACATTCTCTGGGCCGTGTCCATTGTGGGGATTATTTCTATGGGCGCTACCTTTGTAATTCTGGTGGGCCGGATCGACCTGTCCGTGGGGCAGACCGCGGCGTTGTCCGGCATCACGGCCGCGCTGCTGATTAAAGGGGGAACCCCGATTCCCGCCGCCATAGCGGCTGCCTGCTGCGTGGGAGCGGCGGTGGGGATCGTCAACGGCCTTTTGGTGATTCAGTTTCATGTCCCGGAATTTATCACCACTCTGGCTACAGGCAGCATCATCACAGGCATTGCGCAGATGATCAGCAAAGGTAAGACGATCAGCATCATGGAATCCAAGGCTTACATTTTTCTGGGAAGCGGAAAAATTGCAGATATCCCGATCCCCATTTTCTGTTTTCTGCTCTCGTTTTTAATCGCATTTTTTATCCTGAACTACATGGTCCTGGGGCGGAAATGTTACGCGGTGGGCGGAAATGCCAGAGCGGCCCGGGTTTCCAATATCAATGTGAAGCGGGTGGTCGTCTTTGCCTATGTGCTCAGCGGGATCGCCGCCGCGTTCGGAGGAATCATCCTGAGCGCGCTGAACCAGCAGGCCAGCGCTTCCACTGCCAGCGGGTATGAGCTGGATGTGATCGCAGCCATTGTAATCGGAGGAGCCAGCATGAGCGGGGGCGTAGGAACCATCCCCGGCACTGTGTTCGGAGTGGTGCTAATCGGGCTGATTAACAACGGGCTGAATCTGCTCAGCGTGCCCGGGACATGGCATCCGGTGGTAAAAGGAGTAATTATATTGGCGGCGGTTGCATTTAACAACTACTCCATCCGGTTTATGAAGTCCCAGAAAGTGGAAAAAAAGGCCGCTGGCGCGGTTTGAAGGGGGAATTGCAATGATTATTGACAGCCATGCGCATGTTATCGAGCACCTGTCCGGTATGGGCGCCAGAGGGGAAGTCCGCCCCATCGGGGACGGCCGGGTGCGGTTTCTGGACGGGGAGGAGATGCAGGTGATCCCCGGAGAGATTGGAGGCGTGGGTTTTTCGGCGGAACAGCTGCTGGAGCAGATGGAACAGGCGCACATTGACCGGGCGGTGCTGCTTCATGGGCTGCTGTACGGCCTTCAGAACGACTACATCTATGAGTGCGTTGCCAAATACCCGGATAGGTTTAAGGGATCCGGCAGCTTTGATCCCTGTATCGACCAGGCAGAACTGGTATTGAACCGCCTGATTTACCACTATGGATACCGGATTCTGAAGTTCGAGCTGAGCACCGGGGCGGGTATGACGGGGCTGCACCCGGATTTGAAGATCGACGGGGAAGAGTTTGAGCGCGTTTACACAGAGGCGGAACGGCATGGTGTGACCATCGTGTTCGACATTGGCTCCCGCGGGATGAAGAGCTTTCAAGTGGAGGAGCTGGTTCGGGCGGCTGGACGCCATCCGGAGGTAAAGTTCACGCTCTGCCATCTGATGGCCCCGAACGGCGCGGACTTCGAGGCATGGCGCCAGGATATGAAGCGTTTGACCGCCCGGGAGAATATCTGGTTTGACCTCACAGCAGTCCCCTGGAATATCCATGAGACCTATCCTTACCCGGTCAGCCTGCGGTACGTGGCGGAGGCGGTGAAGCTGGCGGGGACCGGACGGCTTTTGTGGGGCAGCGACGTTCCGACTCTGTTGAACCTGGATTCTTACGGGAATCTGTACCAGTATCTGATCGACGGGAAGATCTGCACGGCGGACGGACTGGACGACCTGTTATACAGGACGTCGCAAATTGTATATGGAAAATAGGAGGAGAATTCATTTATGAAAAAGCTGATGAACCAACCGGAACATTTCGTCAAAGAAACCATGGAAGGCATCATCGCCGCCTACGGCGACAAGGTCAGACTTCTGAACGGCGATTACCGCATCCTGCTCAGCAATTACGAGACGCGCCCGGGCAAGGTGGGGATCGTGACGGCCGGGGGTTCCGGCCATCTGCCGGTGTTTCTGGGGTATGTGGGGCAGGGGCTGCTGGACGGGTGCACGGTGGGTAATGTGTTCGCGTCCCCGTCGGCCGCTAAGATGGCAGATATGATCCGGGCCTGTGACCGGGGAAACGGCGTGTTGGTGCTGTTCGGGAATTACGGCGGGGACCGGATGAATTTTGAGCTGGCCTGCGAGACCGTGGACATGGAAGACGATATCCGCACGGAGATGGTGCTGGTGAAGGACGACGTGGCCAGCGCGCCTGCCTGTGAGAAGGACCGGAGAAGGGGCGTGGCAGGCATGGTGTACGCTTTCAAGGCGGCGGGCGCTGCCGCAGAGAACGGCGGCACGCTGGAGGAGGTGGCGGCCGCGGCCCGGCACGCGCTGGAAAATATCCGCACCATGGGCGTGGCCCTGTCCTCCTGTACCGTTCCACAGGTGGGAGAGCCGACCTTCTCCATTGCGGAGGACGAGATCGAGATTGGCATGGGAATCCATGGGGAGCCCGGCCTGGAGGTCCGCAAAATGATGACCGCGGATCAGGTGGCGGAGACACTGGTTCAGAAAATTACGGAGGATATGCCCTTGGAAAGCGGGGATGAGGTTTCGGTGATGGTTAACGGGCTGGGGGCCACGCCGCTGGAGGAGCAGCTGATCGTATACCGCCGGGTCCATGCCCTGCTGACGCAGATGGGGGTCAGGATCTTTATGCCGCACATCGGCGAGTACGCCACCTCCATGGAGATGGCCGGACTGTCTCTCACGATTATGAAGCTGGACGAGGTGCTGAAGGGGTTGCTGAGCCAGACGGCGCGTTCGCCGTTCTACACCAACTATAATAAGTAAATACGGACAGGAGGGCCGGATGATGGATGCACAGGGATTGGCGGGCGCGATGGGCGCGGTCGCCGGCAAAATTGAGGAAAACAAGGAGTATCTGACCAGGCTGGACCAGCTCAATGGGGACGGGGACCTGGGGATTTCCATGAGCGAGGGGTTTAAGGCCGTGGATATGCTGCTGGAGATTTCCGAGGAGAAGGACTTGGGGAAATTGCTCATGAAGGCGGGGAACGCGTTTAACGAGGCCGCTCCGTCCAGTTTGGGAACGATTCTCTCCTTTGGTCTGACCGGCATGGCGAAAGCTCTGAAGGGAACCCGGGAAGCCGGAGGGGAGCAGATCGCCGTCGCTCTGAGGGCCGGTGTGGACAAGATTATGGAGAAAGCCGGTTCCAAACCGGGGGAGCGGACGATCCTGGATTCGCTGTGTCCGGCGGTGGAAGCCTACGCCGGGGCGCTGGGAATGGAAACCTGTCCCCTGGAAGCGGCGGCCAAAGCGGCCGCCGCGGGTGCTGAAGCCACAAAGCAGATGAAGCCGGTCCACGGGCGGGCGGCGTACTACGGTGAGAAATGCCTGGGAAATCCCGACGGGGGCGCCGTGGTGGGACAACTGATTTTTGAGGCGTTAAGCAGGTATGAAGCCGCACGCAAATAATCAGAATATTCATAATATTTTGATTATAAAACTAAAAATATTGATTTTATAAAAGAAAAGTATTGACAAAATGCGAGAAAACCCCTATACTATAACTAACAAAAGAAGTGAAATATAAAAGAAGGAGGTACAAAAGAGGACTTTCGTTTTTATTATAATTGAAGAATTATAATAAAAACAAAGCATAGGAAATCTGTTCAAGGAAATGTTCATAACAGGAAACCAAATCCAGAATTGCACTCATTCATTTTCAAAAACCGAAGTAATGGTCAAGGAACGGAAACGGATTTATAATATGACGAGAAAGTATTATAAAGACGAAATTTGATCACAAAAAGGTGAAAATCAATCAGACAATATCTGTAAATGGAAAACCGGATGAACAGAGTAAGAACAGAAGTGGAAACAGGTATCGAGGAAGAGAAATCGGAATCGATACCTGTTTTCGTGTGTGTAAAAACGGATGGTAGGATGGTGGGACACAGCGTGTGGGCCAGGCGCCGTGTGGAACGGCCGGACGTCTGTGGATTGACGGATGGCGCCTCAGGTATTAAACTGAAGTACATATGAGGGACAGGAAGGGAGCTGGGAAGTGATGGAGAGAGCGGTGCCGGTCAAAGCCGGGAAATGGACAGGAAGAGGGCTTAGCGGAGCGGCGCTTAAGCGTCTTGCAGTCATTTCCATGCTTGCGGACCATTTTGCGGTGGTATTTCTGGAAAACGGGCTGCTGTATCAGATGGATCACGCCTGGGCGGCCCTGCACGTGGACCCAGCCGTTTACGGACTTCTGCTGCGGGTGATACTGGGGCTGCGGATCCTCGGCCGGATTGCCTTTCCGGTGTACTGCTTCCTGCTGGTTCAGGGCTTTCTGCACACCAGGCATTACGGGGCCTATCTGAGGAATCTGATCCTGTTCGCGCTGATCTCGGAGATTCCCTTTGACGTAGCCGTCATGGGGACGCTGTTTGAGCCTGAGGTCCAGAATATCTACTGGACCCTGGCCATCGGTCTGGCGGGGCTGCAGTTTATGCGCAGGGCGGAACGGTTCGCTGGGGAGGTCCGTTGGTTTGCCTGGGGAGCGGTGATGCTGGTGGCGGGAGCGGTTGGACATTTTTTGCGGGTGGATTATGGCTGGGCAGGCACGGTGTTGATTCTGGTCCTGTATCTGGCGCGGGACAGCCGGGCGCTACTGTTTCTGACGGTGCTGCTGTTCGGTCTCATGACCATGCCGCCTGAAGTCTTGATCGGGGTGGCGGCGGCCGGACTGCTGATCTGCCTGTACAATGGCCGCCGGGGAACGATCCGCCATAAGCTGTTCTACTACTGGTTTTACCCGGTCCATTTGGGCGCGTTGTGGGCCCTCGGGGGGCTTTTACTGCAGTAGCCCGGCCGCGCCCCCGCGCCCGTCGCCACCCTCCGCGCCACCCGCGCCCCTTATTACCGCCCCCTCTTCTTCCACCCCGGACTTGCCATAGAATAAGAAATATGATAGGATTGGTTGTATAAACAAGTTGGGAGACAAAAAACATGGCCAAGACAAAATATGATCAGATATACGCCGAGCTCAGAGCGCGGATCGAACAGCAGGAGTACGGCTTTCAGGAGCTGCTCCCCTCGGAAAATACGCTGGTGAAGGAGTACGGCTGTTCGCGCAACACGGTGCGGCGGGCCATCGGCCGGCTGGCGGACGAGGGATACGTCCAGAGCCTGCACGGCAAGGGAGTGCGGATTATTTACCAGCCGGGCCAGCTTTCAGAGTTTATGCTGAGCGGCATCGAGAGTCTAAAGGAGGCCGTTGCGCGCAATCAGAAGGAATACCGCACAAAGGTGGTGTGCTTTGCGGAGCTGACGGTGGACCAGCGGATCAGCGCCAGGACCACCTTCCCGGTGGGGGCGGAGATCTACTACATCCAGCGGGTGCGATACATTGACGGGGAAGCGCTGATTCTGGACCACAACTATTTTTTGAAGGAGGTGGCCCGGGACCTGACGCCGGAGATTGCGGAGCAGTCCATCTATGCTTATCTGGAGCAGGAGCTGGGGGAAAACATCGTGACCACCAAACGCAAGGTGACGGTGGAGCGGGCCAGTCAGATTGACGAGATGTATCTGGAATTGGGGGATTACAACTGTCTGGCGGTGGTCAGCAGTATGACCTACAACGCGGACGGCGTGATGTTTGAGTTTACCCAGTCCAGGCACAGGCCGGATAAATTCGCCTTTTACGATTTAGCCCATCGGGTCAAATAAGATTCCGGGAAACAGTCAATGCTGACAGAGCAAAACGCTCCGGAATGGGGAGGAAGAGATGGCGGAGATATTGATGAAAGCCGCCTCGTTTGTGGCAATCATTGCAATGGGATATTGTCTCAGGCGGGCCGGCTTTTTTAAAGAGAGTGATTTTGGCCTGTTGTCGAAGATCGTGTTAAAGATTACGCTGCCCGCGGCGATTGTGACCAATTTTTCGAAAATTGAGCTGGACCCCTCCATGCTGGGGCTGGCGCTGCCGGGATTTCTGGGAGGCGCGTTTTTGATCCTGCTGGCGCTGGCGCTCAATGCGCATAAGAGCCGGGATTCGCGGGCGTTCGATATCCTGAACCTGTCGGGTTACAACATCGGCAATTTTACCATGCCCTTCGCCCAGGGATTTCTGGGGCCAATGGGGGTGGCGGCCACAAGCCTGTTCGACACCGGCAACGCCTTTGTCTGCCTGGGCGGCTCATACAGTCTGGCGGTGATCGCCAAGGGGGAGAAGGGCGGATTTTCCGTGCAAAACATTGTCAGGACCATGCTGCGGTCCGTGCCCTTTGACACGTACCTGTTCATGACCATCTTGTCCCTGCTGCACTGGAGGCTGCCGGAATGCGTGGTGAATTTCAGCGGGATCGTGGGCGGCGCCAACTCGTTTATGGCCATGCTGATGATCGGCGTGGGCTTTAAAGTTTCGGGCAGCAGAAGCCAGACCGGCCGGATTGTGAAGACGCTGGGGATCCGCTACGGGGTGTCCGCAGCCCTGGCGGCCGCCTATCTGTTTCTGCTTCCCATCGGCCTGGAGTACCGCCAGGCGCTGGTGATACTGGCCTTCAGCCCCATTGCATCGTCGTCCCCCGCGTACACGGGTTTGATTAAGGGGGACGTGGGTCTGGCCAGCGCCATCAATTCCCTGTCCATTGTGATCAGCCTGGTGCTCATCACAGGGGCTCTGCTGTTGATGCTGTGAGGTTCACGGGGACCGGATCTTTGGGCCGGAGGCATTTTCCCACGGCGTCATGGGGGACGGGGCGGCGTGCATTCAGGCGGTGATCCAGTCAGTGATCCAGTCAGTGATCCAGTCGGTGATCCAGGCGGTCATCCGGGCAATCATCCAGGAATAAGGGGATTTACTTTTTCCGGCGCGCATAGTACAATGATGGGAGCGAAAAGGCTGTCCGCAGTTGTGCTGCGGCCGCCGGTTTTTTGATCCGGAAAGGAGATTGCCAGATGAAGCATTACGACTATATATTGGTGGGAAGCGGACTGTACGCGGGGGTATTTGCCTGGTACGCGAAACGGCGGGGGAAGACCTGCCTGGTGCTGGAGCGCCGGGACCACATCGGCGGAAACGTGTACTGCGAGGACGTGGAGGGCATCCATGTGCACAAGTACGGCGCTCATATTTTCCACACCAGTAACAAAAAGGTGTGGGAGTTCGTGAACTCCCTGGCCGAGTTCAACCGCTACACCAACAGTCCGGTGGCCAATTATAAAGGGGAAATGTATAACATGCCCTTCAATATGAACACCTTCAGCAAGATGTGGGGTGTGTGCACCCCCGCGCAGGCGAAGGCCAGGATCGACGAGCAGCGCTCTGGGGTAACCGGGGAGCCGAAGAACCTGGAGGAGCAGGCCATCAGCCTGGTGGGCCGGGACATTTATGAGAAGCTGGTGAAGGGCTACACGGAGAAGCAGTGGGGCCGGGACTGCCGGGAGCTGCCCGCGTTTATCATCAAGCGGCTGCCGGTGCGCTACACCTATGACAACAACTATTTCAACGATCTGTACCAGGGAATCCCCATCGGCGGATACAATGTGATCATCGACAAGCTGTTTGCGGGCTGCGATATCGAGACGGGCGTGGATTACCTGGAGAATAAGGCCCGCTACGACGCGATGGGCGATATGGTGGTCTACACCGGTACCATCGACGCCTATTTCGGCTACTGCTTCGGCAAGCTGGAATACCGGTCCCTGCGCTTTGAGTCCGAGGTGTTGGACGAGGAGAACCACCAGGGCGTTGCGGTGGTAAACTACACGGATCGGGAGACTCCCTATACCCGGATCATCGAGCACAAGCATTTTGAGTTCGGAACCCAGCCCAGGACTGTGATCACCAGGGAATATCCGGTGAGCTGGGAGGAGGGCATGGAGCCCTACTACCCAGTCAACGACGAAACGAACCAGGCCCTGTACCAAAGGTACGCAGAGCTGGCGGCAAACGAGGAGAATGTGATTTTCGGAGGCAGGCTGGGAGAGTATAAGTATTATGATATGGACAAGGTAATCGAGTCCGCAATGAAGAAGGCGGAGGCCGTGTTTGGCTGAAGCCGGGAAGCGCAGGGAAAGCAGACATGATCACGGTGCTGGTAGCCGCATACAACGGTGAAGCTTATATCAGAGAACAGATGGATTCCATTCTGGCCCAGAGCCAGGGTGGGATCCATATTGTAGTGTCCGACGACTGCTCCTCGGACCGGACGCCGGAAATACTGGAGGAATACTGCGCCCGGTACCCGGGACGGGTGACGGCAATCCGCCGGGAGAAGCCCTCGGGCGGCGCGGCGGCCCATTTTTTGGAACTTCTATCGGAGCTGGCGCGGGCGGAGACGAAGCCTGACGTGGCCGTTGCCGGACGCGAGCAGGCCGGGGCAGAGGAGTTTACTGCGAGCGGTTACGGCGGTTCCGTGAAGGATCACCTGCCGGTGGCCGCGGCCGGAGCGGACTACTTCATGCTCAGCGACCAGGACGACGTCTGGCTGCCGCAGAAGGCGGAGAAGCTTCTGATGTGCATGCAGGAGCTGGAGGCCGGTCTTAAGCCGGGGACTCCGGCGCTGGCCCATTCGGACCTGGCGGTGGTGGATGAAAGCCTGCGGGTGGTGGCCCACAGCTTTTTTAAATACCAGAAGATTTCCCCGGAACGCACCGCGCTGCCGCAGCTTCTGGTGCAGAACAATGTGACCGGAGGCGCGGTGATGATCAACCGGCCTATGTTGGAGCTGCTAAAGGACCTTCCGCAGGTATGCCTGATGCACGACGCCTGGTTGGCCCTTCTGGCCTCCTGCTTCGGGGCCATCGGCTGGGTGAAGGAACCCCTTTACCTCTACCGCCAGCATGGGTCCAACACCCTGGGCGCGGAAAAAGGGGACAATCTGCAGGGGATGCGGGACCGCCTGGAGGACGGCAGCGGGGCCAGGGAGAACTACCGGAGGATGTTCGGCCAGGCCCGGTGCCTGCTGGAGCTGTTTGCGGACCGCCTGAGCGGGGAGCAGAAGGAGCTTCTGGCCGCGTTTGTGGAAATCCCCCGCATGGGGAAGGTACGGCGGATTCGGACGATCCTGAAATACGGGTTTACGAAAAACACGTGGTTTCGGACCCTGGGGCAGATGCTCATGATCGGGGACTGAGGCGGGGAATTAAATATTCCAGGACGATCCGGTTTCCCTCCGGACTTAAGGCGGTGCCGCCGCGGCCCCTGCGCGGGAGCAGGCAGCCCTCGCTGGTCAGGTATTCCAGCATGGTCCGCACCTCATACTCGGTGAAGCTGTTTCCCAGAACTTCCATCAGCCGGGTCCGGCCCATGGGGCGCTCGCGCAGGGCGTTTAAGATGGAAAAGCACAGCTTCCGGCTGCGCAGGGGCAGCTCCTGAAAGATCGGGGGTACCTCCCGGGCCGGGCCGGGTTCAGGACCGGGGACGTAGCCGGAAGGCAGGTCCCGGCTGGAAAGGGGGCCGTCCGTCATGTAGGCCATGTACTCTACACAGTTTTTCAACTCCCGGATATTTCCCCTCCAGGTCTGGGCGGACAGGGCCTTGAGAAGCTCCTGGCTCATGGGATGGGAGCCGGGAACCTGGGACAGAATGGCGGCGGCCAGCAGGGGAATGTCTCCGGGCCTCTCCCGGAGAGGCGGCAGATGGAGGGAGAACATTCCGATGCGGTAATACAAATCCATTCGGAACAGATTTTCCTCCATCATCTGTTTCAAGTCCCGGTTGGTGGCGGCGATGATCCGCACGTCCACCGGTATGGTGCTGGTGCTGCCCACCCTGCGGATCTCCTTTTCCTGGAGCACCCGCAGCAGCTGGGCCTGCAGGTCAAAGGGCATGTCTCCGATTTCGTCCAGGAAAATGGTTCCGGTGTGGGCGAACTCGAACAGGCCCTTTTTTCCGCCCTTTTTGGCCCCGGTGAAGGAACCCTCCTCATAGCCGAACAGCTCGCTCTCCAGCAGGTCCCGGGAAAGGGAGGCGCAGTTGATAGCGATAAAGGGCTTTTCACAGCGGCTGGAAGCGTTGTGGATGGAGTGGGCGAACAGCTCCTTGCCGGTGCCGGTTTCGCCGGTGATGAGCACCGGGTAGTCCGTGGCCGCCATGCGCCGGGCGTGCCGTATGCACTCGGACATGGCCTGGCTGTCGCCCAGAATGTCGGAAAACGTATATTTGGCGGTGTATTTCTTCTGCACCGAGTCCAGACGGATCTTCTGCTCCAGCTTTTCGATGTTCTGAACGTCCTTGAGTACGATCAGAAATCCGCTGTGGTTGTTATAGTAATAGAAGCTGCGCTTGGACAGGGTGAAAGCCTGTCCGGTGGCCGCGATGTGGATGATCTTGTGGTCAAATGCCTCCGGCCCCGCCATCTGCCGGGTCAGCTCCTCGGGCAGATAGTTTAACAGGTCCGGGGACTGCCGGAGCCCGGGGTCTAAGTTCAGCATGGAGTGGAAGGCGTTGTTCTCAAAGATGGGCCTTCCGGCGTTGGACAGAAACAGGATGCCGTCCTCGATCTCGTCGATCATCATGGACAGCATATCCTTCAGCCGGGACACATTGTCCAGGGGCGTGGTGAGAAAGTCGTGGCTCATGATATCCCGGGACAGATGGTAGAGGCGTTCGATCAGGGCTTCACTTTTCAGGCGCAGCACCACCATCAGGGACATGAAGGTGTCCAGGGAGATGCGCCGCCATCCCAGATCCACCACCTGCCGGACATGTTCGGGGATAAAACGGGTCTGGCCCGGGGTGATGGCAATATCCAGGTTCGGGTCGCTGGCACAGCCCGGGTAAAAGGGCACGAAATCGATATGGTTCACGCCGATCTGATACAGGTAGGTGGCCATGTCGAAGGAGGCGGTTTTGTTGGTGGTGATGAGGAAGGCCCGGGTGCCCTTGGGCAGATCCATTAACCTCTGGTAGGCGGCCTTGGTCAGAACCTTGGAGCCGTGTATGATCTCGATTTCCTCTTTCAAATGTGGGGTCAGGCGGTTGTTGGAGATGGGGGAGAGGGTTAAAACGGCGTCCCCGGACAGGCCGTTTCCCAACCCCTCGCATATGGTGTGGATTTCAATGTCCACGGCGTCGCCGAAGAAGTCCAGAAGCTCCCGGCGGTAGTGCATTCCGTTGGACTGGTCGTAGGTGATTAATATTAGTTTTCGTCTGTTCGTCACTGGTCTCCCTCCCGGATGAATTGGATGCTTCCATTTTACCATTATAATGAGTTTCCGGGGAGATTGCAAGAACAATAGGATGAAAATGGGTTTTTATAGGATGAATCCTGTAAAAGCCCATTTTTTTATGGAGCGGGAAAGAAAAAAATGCGAGAAAAATGCGGAAATACCGTGAAAATTAGCGCGGAATAAAAGTTGGCATGAAACTTGCTTGATATAAAGTGAACCACCAATGAAGAAAGGAGCGTATGATGTAGCCGTCATACAAAGAGGAGTATGGAAAGTCAAAATCTGAAACAAGAAGAGGTAAAGGTAAAATGGTATGGGTATCTGGTGCTGTTTTTGGGAATCCTGTTTTTCTCAGGGCTGATGAAGGACGCGCCCGGACCCCTCAAGGCGCTGGATTTTAATAATGTGCTGGGCAGCTTCGGAAAGCTGGGAACCCTGAGCGAGGGCGCGGGAACCCTGGCCGGGAATTTCCGCGGCACCGCGGGCACAGGCCCCAGGGACGGATGGCTGTACGGCTTAAGCCTGGTTCCGGGCGTTATGCTGGCTTTGGGCGCGGTTAAGGTAATCGACCACCTGGACGGCATGAAGGCGGCCCAGAAGCTGTTAAGCCCCCTGATGAGACCGCTCATGGGACTTCCGGGAAGCTGCGGCCTGACGTTGATCGCAAGTCTTCAGTCCACGGACGCGGCCGCATCCATGACCAAGGGTCTCTGCGACGACGGTTACATAACCGAGAAGCAGAAGGCGGTATTCTGCGCGTTCCAGTTTTCGGGCGCTTCGGCGATCACCAACTTTTTCGCCTCGGGCGCGGCGCTGTTCCCATTTATTGGGGATATTCCGATCTTTAAACCGCTGGCATTGATTCTGATCATGAAATTTGTGGGAGCGAACGCGCTGAGATTCTATCTGAATAAGTTTGACAAGGAGGACGAGTAATATGGCAGAGCAGGTGAAGGCTAAGCGGGGGAATGTGATTGACGCGTTTGTGGACGGAGCGCGCAACGGACTGAAAATTGCGTTTAACTCCATGCTTCCCAATACGCTGTTTGGATTTACACTGACGATTATTTTGAATTTGACGGGTCTTGCGGACGTGATCGGCGTGGTGTTCGCGCCGGTGATGCGGATTTTCGGCCTGCCCGGCGTGGCGGCCACCGCCGTGATGGCGATCTTCCTTTCCATGGGCGGCGCTGCGGGCGTGATCGCGGGACTGTTTACCGCAGGCCAGCTGACCGAGCCCCAGGTGGCGATTCTGCTGCCCGCGCTGCTGCTCTCCGGAGCGCAGATCCAGTTTATGGGACGGCTTCTGGGAACCGCTGATTTAAAAACCAAATATTATCCCCACATGTTTGTGACCGCCACGTTGAACGGCTGCGTCGCAATGCTGATCATGAACTATTTCATCGTATAATTTATCCGCGAAAAGGAGAGTCAAAATGGGAGAGAGAACCGATTACGTTACATATGTCCACCAGGTGTACGATTATCTGCACACCATCCCGGAGAAGGGATTTGAGGAGTTCAAGACATCGGCCTTTGTGCTGGAGGAGCTGAAAAAGATCGGCTTTGAGGATATTAAGACCGGCGTGGCCGGGACCGGAATCATCGTCACCATCGATTCCGGCAAGGAAGGGCCGGTGCTGGGCCTGCGGGCGGATATGGACGCCCTGGAGTTTATCATCGACGGCAAGAAAACCATGATCCACGCCTGCGGCCACGACGGCCACACCTCCATGCTGCTGGCCGCGGCCCGGGAGATTCATGACCGGGACCTGGTGAAGAAGGGCAAGTTAAAGATCATTTTCCAGCCCGGCGAAGAGCGCCTGTACGGCGCGCTGCGCATGATTGACTCCGGCCTGCTGGACGACGTGGAGGAGATCGTGGGCATGCACCTGCGTCCCAAGCAGGACTGCCGCCTGGGCAAGGCTATCCCGGCTATGTACCACTGCGCCAGCTGCATCATGGAATTCACCATCAAGGGAGTCACCTGCCACGGCTCCAAGCCCCACCTGGGCGTGAACGTGGTGGACGCCGCTTCCCTGGCGGTGCAGGCCATCAACGCGATCCGCGTCAATCCGGCGATCCCCAGCTCCATCAAGGTCACCAACATCACGGTGCCGGGGGAAACCTATAACAATATTCCCGACGAGGCGTTTATGGCGATGGACATCCGGTCGGAGAGCAACGAGGAGATCGAGCGCATCAAGGAGCGGGCCATCGCAGCCGTGACCGGCGCCGCGGCCGCGGTGGGAGCGGAAGCCATTCTGCGCTCCAAGGACGGCGTTCCGGCCGCTGAGTTCGACCAGGGTATGATCGAGCTGGCCGAGGAAACCATAAAGGACGTGCTGGGCGAGGACGGCTCCATCGGAATTTTCAAGAATTCCGGCGGAGAGGATTTCCACTACTATGCCCAGAAGCTTCACTGCAAAGCCACCTACCTGGGACTGGGCGCGGACGCGGTTCCGGGCTTTCACAACCCCAACGTGGTGATCGACACCAAGGCGCTGGAGTACGGCGTGCCCATCTGGTGCAGACTGGTGGAGAAGCGCCTGGGAGCATAAAATTTCACAGACAGACGGACCACGCGGCCCCGGCATTCAAACCTGCCGGGGCCGTATCTGTTGATTACGGTTTACAGGTAATATCCCGCGAGGCGTTTTGGGTGAGTGGAGCGCAGGGGGCCGGTTCGCTGCGACTCTGTGCCTCGCCCGGAACAGGGGATTTACATTTTCCGGCGCGCATAGTACAATGGTGGGAGCGAAATGGGCTTGCCGCCGCGCCGGTTGTGCGCGGGTTACAGGAAACATGCGGGCGGCCTGCGGTGAATGATTGTTTGACGGAAGGAAATAAAAGATTGGCTGAAACAGAAATCAAAGGCCAGGTGATCAAAGGGCTTTTTTGGAAAATATCGGAAAACTTTGGGGCGCAGGGCCTGCAATTTGTGATCTCCATCCTGCTGGCCCGTCTGCTGACGCCTGCGGAGTACGGTCTGGTGGGGATTGTGATGATCTTTATCACCCTCGCCAACGTCACGGTGCAGAGCGGTTTTTCAACGGCGCTGATTCAGAAGAAAAATTCGGACGAGACGGATTTTTCGTCGGTGTTTTATTTCGGACTGTGCCTTGCGGCGGCGATGTACGGGGCGCTGTTTTTCGCGGCTCCGGCCATCGCCCGGTTCTACAGAAACGATGTGCTGGTCCCCATCGTGCGGGTGCTGGCGTTCGTTTTGTTTCCCGGTTCCGTGATTTCGGTGCAGACCGCTTATGTTTCCAGGAAAATGGAATTCAAGGGGCTGTTTAAAGCCACGATCTGCGCGGTTGTGGTGTCCGGCGCGGCCAGCATTTGGATGGCCTACACGGGATTTGGCATCTGGGCCATCGTGGGGCAGCAGCTCTCCTACTACGTGGTTTTGATGGTCTGCCTGTTCTGGACCGTGACCTGGAGGCCGGGGCTCGTTTGCTCGTTTATCCGGATTGTGAGAATCCTGTCCTTTGGCTGGAAGCTGTTGGCGGCATCCCTGATCGATACGCTGTTCAACAACCTGTACGGCCTTATTATGGGGAAAATTTACAATGAAGAGCTGCTGGGAATCTATAACCGCGGAGACCAGTTTCCCAAACTGATCGTCAACAACCTGGGAGCGGCCATCCAGGCCGTGCTCCTGCCCGCCTTTTCCTCGCGTCAGGGGGAGGCGGCCGAAGTGCGCAGCATGGTGCGCCGGGCCATCCGCACCAGCTCTTTTCTGGTGCTGCCCATGCTGTTCGGACTGTTCGCCGTGGCGGACACCATGGTGTTGGCGCTGCTGGGCGAAAAATGGCTGGTCTGCGTTCCCTACCTGCGGATCATGTGCGTGGCTTACTCCTTCTGGCCGATCCACATCACCAACCTCCAGGCCATCAACGCGGTGGGGCGCAGCGACGTGTTCCTGAAGCTGGAGGTGATCAAGAAGGTCGTGGGGATTTTGGGCCTGGTGGTGGGAATCCGCTACAGCCCCATTGTTCTGGTGTCCATCAAGGCGGCGCTGGATTTCCTCAGCACCTTTATTAACGCCTGGCCCAACAAGAAGCTTTTAGGCTATAGCATCGGCAGCCAGTGGAGGGATATCATGCCGTCCATGGCCCTGTCCCTGGTGATGTGCGCGCTGGTCTACGGGCTCCAGTTCGCGCTGCCCGGCGGGCCGTGGATGAAGCTGATTCTCCAGATTCTGGCAGGAGCGGGAATCTATGGGGGGCTGGCGTGGCTGTTTAAGGTGGAGAGCTTTACCTATCTCTTCAATCTTGTGAGCGTGCGGATGGGGCGGAGATAGTACAATGGTGAGAGCGAATTTGTGAGGTGACAATGTGAAAACAGTATTGATAACGGCGATCGGCTCCTTTTCAGCGGATATCGTCATAAAGAAGTGCCGGGAAAACGGTATGCGGGTGATCGGATGCGATATTTATCCCCGGGAGTGGGTGGTGGACGCGGGCAATGTGGACGCGTTCTACCAGGTGCCCCGCGCCACGGAGGCGGAGGCCTACCCGGAGGCCCTTTTGGGTATCTGCTCCCGCGAGGAGGTGGATGGGATTCTGCCTCTGACCGATGTGGAGGTCGACGTGCTCTGCAGGCTGCGCGGGGAATTTGCGGGCAGGGGAATCACGCTGTGCATTTCAGAGGACGCCTGCATCGGGCTTTGTCGGGATAAAATGAAGCTGTTCTGCCGTCTGGAGGAGGAGCGGCCGGGCATGGTGATCCCCACCCAAACGCTTTTAGGGGTAAAGCCGGAAGCCCTCTCCTACCCGGTGGTCTGCAAGCCCTATAACGGCCGGAGCAGCCAGGGGCTGACCTTCATCGGCTCGCTTCGGGAGATGGAGCGCTTTTTGGAGGGAAGGGACGTATCGGATTACATTGTGCAGCCCCTGGTAAAAGGGGACGTCATAACGGTGGACGTGGTGCGAAACGCAGCGGACGGAGCCTGGGCGGCCGTGTGCCGCCGGGAGCTACTGCGCACGTTAAACGGCGCGGGCACGTCGGTGCGGGTATTTAGGAACCCGGAGCTGGAAGGGCTGTGCGGACGCATCGCGGGCTGGCTGGGCGTGAACGGCTGCGTGAACATGGAGTTTATTGAGGACGGCCGGGGGCAATACCACATGCTGGAGTGCAATCCCCGCTTTTCGGGCGGGGTGGAATTTTCCTGCATGGCGGGGTACGACTGCGTGACGGAACATCTGCACTGTTTTGAGGGAAAGCCCGTCGATACCCGGGCGGAGATAACAGAGATGTATATTGCGAGAAAATTTGAGGAATATATTACCGGGACCGGCGGGGCGCGGTGAGAGAGGGAGAACGATGGAAGCTGAGACGGTGATGGCGAGCATCAACTGCGTTACATTTAACCATGTGAATTATATCAGAAAGGCGCTGGACAGTTTTCTGATGCAGAAAACGGATTTCGCCTTTGAGATTCTGGTGCACGACGACGCCTCCACGGATGGGACCAGCGAGATCATAAGAGAGTACGAGGCAAAGTATCCCGGCCGGGTGCGGCCGCTGATTCAGAAGGAAAACCAGTATTCCCAGGGCATTGACAACATCAGCGGAGCGTTCAATTTTCCCAGGGCCAGGGGAAAGTATATTTTCATGTGCGACGGGGACGACTATTTCCTCTCCCCGGACAAGCTGCAGCGCCAGGTGGATTACATGGAGGCCCACCCGGACTGTACGCTGTGTATCCACAGCGCCCGCATCGACCTGGTGGGAAAGGCGCTGACCGAGAGCCAGATGCGGCCCTACCGGAAGAGCCGGGTGATCCCCCCGGAGGAGATCATCGACAAGTCTTCCGGCTACGCCATGTCCTCCATGGCTTTTCCGGCCCGGCTGGTGAAAGAGCTGCCCGACTATTACGTGGACTGTCCGGTGGGCGACACGCCCCTGCAGCTTTTGGCTGCGGCCAATGGATACGGCTATTATATGGATGAACCCATGAGCGCGTACCGCGTGGGGGTCGCCGGGTCCTGGACCGTGGAGGGCAAGAGCGGCGACTATGAGGGGAAGCAGAGCGCGTATTACCGGCGGATGAAGCGGACTTACGAACAGTTCGACCGGGCCACCGGCGGGCGGTTTCATCAGGCGGCTGAGAGCGCGGCGCTTCGGACATACTTCCATACCATGGTGAATACGAAGAAGTTCGACGAGATATATAATCCAGCCTACCGCCGGTATTACAGGGAGCTCACCCCCAGGACCCGCTTCTTTCTGCGGTTTGAGCGTTCCATGCCCGGGGCATATAAAATGGCGAGGAAAGCATTCACTGGAAGATAATTCCAGTGGCTGCTTCCTCGCCGTTTTTACGGTTTGGATTTACTGTTGTGCAAAGAGAGGGTCCGTGGGATCCCAGGTCTGATCCGCGGGAATGGTCTGCTCGATGGCGGGCCGGTCATAGGGGCCGGGCTTTTCCGAGTTGTAGATATTCACCGTGGTGCCGATGCCGCAGTGGTCATACACCCACTTGGCTTCCCCGGAAACCAGACGGACGCAGCCGGCAGACTCGGCGATGCCCAGATAGTTGTAGGTCATGGGGTCCAGCGTCATGGGATCCGGGCTGCTGTAAAGGATGGAGTGGATCAGGAAGCCCTTGTAGATCCGGGTTGCGTACTGGGTGAAGATCCCGTGGTTCATATCACGCCAGCGGTACTTGGCCGGCGTCTGGAAAGTTCCAAGGGGCGTATCCGGGCCGGTGGAGGTCAGGAACGTCTTGACCGGGATAATGAAGCCGTTGGCTCCGTCCTGGGCGAAAATGGTCATGCAGTTCATCTGCTTGTTGATGCTGATGAGGAACGGGCCGTTGTTGCCCACGATGGGCTCTAAGTCGGTCAGCAGCTTTCCGGTCTCGTCAAAGTAATACTTGAAGCCGTCGATGTACTGCCAGCCGGTCACAGGGGCGTTGTCCACAAAGTAGTAGCGGTCCTTGTCGTTCCAGCCCCATCCGGTAAAGGGAACGCCGGTTCCGTTGGTGTAGGAAACCACGCCGTCCACGATCTGAACGCCGTCCGGGAACGCCGCTTCCACTGCATTCTCCATATTGTAGGAAGCGCCCTCCACGTCCTTGCCCCAGAGGGAAACGCGGAAGCCCTTTAATACCTTTCCGGTGCCCATGGTGCCCGCTGTCCCGCTGTTGCGCGCCCAGCCCAGCTCCGTGCCGTCGTTTAAGGTGGTGCAGTAGTAGATGTCAAACTTGTTGCGGGCGAAGCCGTTGAAGCGCAACTGAATGGCTTCCACCAGCGCGCCGTCGTCCCACACGGTGGTGTGGCCGCCGTTCATGGCCCAATCGCTCCAGCCGTGGGCTCCGGTGTAAGTCCGGTACAGGACGTCGCCCACGATATTGTTGAGGTAAATGGACACGGAGCGGAAGCCTTCGTCCGCTGTCACCGGGGTGTCGCCCACCACCGGATCGGTCCAGGTGGTATCGGGTCTCAATACCTGAATCTGGACATAGGGAGTGTTCGCAATCACCGCCTGTCTGGCGGCCTCCTCCTCGGCGAATCTGGCGGCAGCCTCGGCTTCCGCATCGCCCTGGGCCGTGTCGTCGGCCGCCTGCTGGGCGTTGGCCGCATCTTCCGGAGTGGTAACGCCGGCGTCCGGTGCGGTAGTTGCGGCGTTGGGGTCGGCCTGGTTCTCCGCCTGCGTTTCCGTGGGCGCAGACTCGCTCTCCGCCGCTGTGGTAAAGCCCGGTCCGTAGTTCGAATCATCCTGGACAGCCCATGCCGGACTTGCCTGGCCGATGATCAGAAGACCGGATAAAAAAGCGGCGGCAGCCCGCTTAGCTAATTTATTCATTCGTGAATCCTCCTAAATTTTGATAGAATTTCCGTACATGTCCTAATTTAACATATCTGTTATGAAAATTCTATATGTGATTTACTTTTTATTGGGATTATTGTAAAATTGTAAATAAAATGACCACGGAATGTAAGAAATGGGTGCCATAATGAAATGGAATGAAGAGACAGTCAATATCATATACGCCTCCAACGACGGGTACGCGGGACATCTGGCCGCCTCCCTGGTTTCCCTGCTGGAGAACAACCGGCAGATTCCCCATATGCACATCTATGTGCTCTCGGTGAACATGTGCGGGCTTTACAAGGAACGCCTGCGCCGGATCGCGGAGGGATACGGCCGGGGGTTTACTGCAGTGGAGCTGGGAGATCTGAAGCAGCGCTTTTCCTACGACATCGACACCAGGGGCTTTGACATCAGCGCCATGGGGCGTCTGTTTGCGGCCGAGGTGCTGCCGGAAACGGTGGAGAGGGCCCTTTATCTGGACTGCGATACCATCGTTTGCGGCAGCATTTTGCCGTTGTACGAGTGGGAGCTGGGGGACTGCCTGGTGGGGATGGTGATGGAGCCCACGGTTTACGGGGAGATGAAGGAAGCGCTGGGGATGGGCCGGGACGACGCCTACTACAACTCCGGCGTGCTGCTCATGGCCCTGGGGCGCTGGCGCAGGGAGCGCGTATTAGAACGCCTGTTGGACTTTTACGGGGCTCATGCGGGCTGCCTCTTTGCCTGCGACCAGGACACCATCAACGGCGCCCTGAGGGGACAGATCCGCACCCTGCCGCCCAAATACAACTTTTTTACCAATTACCGGTATTTCCGCTACGACACGCTCCGGGGCCTGTGCCGCGCTTACGAGGAGGTGGGACGGGAGGCCTTTGCGGAGGCCAAACGTTACCCGGCGGTGCTCCATTACCTGGGGGACGAGCGGCCGTGGATCGCGGGGAACCGCAATCATTACCGGAAGCTGTATGAGACGTATCTGGACCGGACACCCTGGAAGGGGACGCCCAAGCAGACCGGCAAGGAGCTTTACATGTTCCTTTGGTGGGGGCTCAACAAGGCGACGCTCCTGTGCCCGGGGCTGCGGCTGTGGATCAGCCGCCGGTTCGGCATGAAGGTGATCGACGCCCGGAAGAAATCATAAGGACTGGAAGAATGGATAAGATCAGCTGTATTGTGCTCAACTACAACGATGCCCCCACCACCTGTGGACTGGTGGAGGAGCTTTTGGGGATAAACTGTCTGGATTCGGTGGTGGTGGTGGATAACTGTTCCACGGACGATTCCTGGGTTCGGCTCTCCGGGCTTGCGCGCCCGGACGGCCGCGTGAGTCTGATCCGGGCGGAGCAGAACGGCGGCTACGGCTGGGGCAATCAGATCGGGGTGGACTGGGCGGTGGACCGCCTGGGCGCGGATTACGTGATCGTGGCTAACCCGGATATCCATGTGTCGGAGGAATGCATTCTGCGGGTGAAGGAAGCCCTGGACCGGACGGAGCGCTGCGCGCTGGCTTCGGCCCTGGTGGAAAGCCCGGAAGGGAAGCCGCTCTTTAGTTACTGGATGCTGCTGCCTCTGTGGAAGGATCTGCTGGACACGGGGCTTGTGACCCGGCGGCTGTTTGCGCGCTGGCTGAATGTGCCGCGGGAACGGCTGAAGCAGGGGGGGCTGTCCGGATGCCGCCTGGTGGATGCGGTTCCGGGGTCTTTTTTTATGCTGCGCCCGGACCGTTTTCCGGAGGGGGAAATTCACAAAGTATTTGACAAACAGATTTTTTTATATTATGAAGAGAAGGTGCTGGGACAGAAGTTAAAGGCCATGGGCCTGACCGCCGTCCTGGCTCTGGACTGCTCTTACGTCCATGCCCATTCGGTGAGCATCGACAAGAGCGTGAAAAACATCGGGGACAAGCAGCGGCTGCTGCACGAGAGCAAGCTGTATTATTACCGGGAATACCTCCACGCCGGGCCGGTAAAGACGGCTGCCGCCAGAGTCTTTCTGGGGCTGGTGCTGGCGGAGGTGCGGTTTCTCACCGAGGTGTGCGGCATGCGCTGGTAGCGCGTGCACGGAAAGGAACGATTATGTCTGCGAAAGAAACGGAAAAGCCGATACTGGTGACAAGGTCCTCCCTGCCGCCGTTCGAGGAATTTACAGAAATGTTAAAGCCCATCTGGGAGTCCGGGTGGCTGACCAATATGGGAGATTACCACAAGGAGCTGGAACAGAAGCTGCGGGAGTATCTGGGCGCGGACCGGCTGGTGCTTTTCACCAACGGCCACATGGCCCTGGAGATGGTGATTCAGGCCCTGGAGCTGACGGGCGAGGTGATCACCACGCCCTTTACCTTTGCCTCCACCACCCACGCCATTGTGCGCAACGGGCTGACGCCGGTGTTTTGCGATATCAATCCCCGGGATTACACCATGGACGTGGACAAGATCGAGGCTCTGATCACGGAAAAGACCTCCGCCATCCTGCCGGTGCACGTTTACGGAAATATATGTGACGTGGAGCGGATTGAAGCCATCGCCAGGAGGCATAATTTAAAGGTGATCTACGACGCGGCCCACACCTTCGGGGAGACTTACAACGGGGTGGGCACGGCCTGCTTCGGGGACGCCAGCATTTTCAGTTTCCACGCCACTAAGGTGTACCACACCATCGAGGGCGGCGCGGTGGCTTTTCGGGAAGCGTGGATGGAACACCGCCTGAACTGCCTGAAGAACTTCGGCATCGTGGATCAGGACCACGTGGTCTGGGTGGGCGGAAACGCCAAGATGAACGAGTTCCAGGCCGCAATGGGCCTGTGCAATCTGCGCCATCTGGAGGACGAGATAACGAAACGCCGCAGGGTGGCGGAGCGGTATCTGGAGAATCTTGACGGCGTGAAGGGCTTAAAGCTGCCAGAGTACCGCCCTGGGGTAAAGCCCAATTACGCCTATTTCCCTGTGGTGTTCGACGGCTTCGCCCGGACCCGGGACCAGGTGTTCGATGGCCTGGGGGCCCATCAGATCCATCCGCGGAAATATTTTTATCCGCTGATCAACGATTTCCAGTGTTATGAGGGAAGATTTTCCTCCAAGGACACGCCGGTGGCCAAATACATCGCGGACCGGGTGCTGACGCTGCCGCTGTACGCGGATCTGGCGCTGGAGGACGTAGACCGGATCTGCGGACTGCTCCGGGAGATGGGGTGAGTGATTTGGGACAAATACTGTGGAACGACATCGCATAAGAGGAACAATTCATGGACAAGGTGCTGCTGGTAATACCGGCTTACAATGAGGAAAAGAATATACGAAAGGTTGTGGGCCGTCTGACAGAGGATTTTCCGGAGCTGGACTACATCGTGGTCAACGACGGTTCCCGGGACTCCACGGCCGACATCTGCCGGCAGAACGGCTACAATCTTCTGGATCTGCCTGTGAATCTGGGCCTGGCGGGCTGTTTTCAGGCGGGGATGAAGTACGCCTACTTAAAGGGCTATCAGTACGCCATCCAATTTGACGGGGACGGCCAGCACCGGCCGGAATATATCGGCGCCATGAAGGATAAGATGGATGAGGGATACGACATTGTGGTGGGTTCCCGGTTCGTGGAGCGAAGGAAGGACTGGTCCCCACGCATGGTGGGCAGCCGCCTGATCGGGGCGGCCATCCGACTGACCACCGGGGCGAAGATCAAGGACCCCACCTCCGGGATGCGCATGTTTAACCGCAGCATGATCGAGGAGTTCGCGCTGAACTTAAATTACGGCCCCGAGCCGGACACCCTCTCCTTTTTGATCAAGCAGGGGGCCAGGGTGGCGGAGATTCAGGTGGAGATCGACGAGCGCCTGGCGGGGGAGAGCTATTTAAAGCCCATGGTGGCGATCAAATATATGACGCGGATGCTGATTTCCATATTTTTGATTCAGAATTTCCGCAAGCGGTGACAGCCGCATGAGGTGGTGGATAAAATGAACAAATTGACGGCCCGCCTGCTCTATAAGGGCGGCAATATCGAACGGCAGAACGTCCTGTGGAACACCGCGGGCAGCTTCTGCTACGCGCTGGCCAGCATGGTGCTGTCCTTCCTGGTCATCCGGATGATCGGGGAGGACCAGGGAGGAATCTTTTCCTTCGGGTTTTCCACCCTGGGACAGCAGATGTTTATCATCGCGTACTTCGGAATCCGCCCGTTCCAGATCACGGACGGCAAGGGCGAGTATTCCTTCCGGGACTATCTGGAACACCGTTACATCACCTGCCTGGCCGCGCTGGCGGCGGGCTGCGTGTATCTGACGGCCCAGGTGTCTGTGGGATTTTACACCCCTTACAAGGCGCTGATCCTGATTCTCCTGGTGCTGTACAAGGTGATCGACGGATATGCCGATGTCTATGAGTCGGAGTTTCAGCGCCAGGGCAGCCTGTATCTCACTGGAAAATCCAATTTTTTCCGCACCCTGCTGTCCGTGTCCTGCTTCCTGCTGGCGCTGGCGGTTACCCGGAACCTGTTTGCGGCCTGCCTGACGGCGGTGGCGGCCCAGGTCGCCGGAGTCTGCCTGTTCAATCTGCCGGTGATCCGCGCGGTGGACGGGGTGAGCTGGATGCGGGGAGAGCGTCAGACCTCCCGGCTGTTTCACAGCACGGCGTTACTGTTTCTGTCCGCGTTTCTTGACTTTTTTGTGTTTTCCTCCGCCAAGTACGCCATCGACGCCCGGCTCAGTGACGCGGCTTCCGGGTATTTCAATCTGATTTTCATGCCTACCTCCGTGATTTATATGGTGGCGAATTTCGTGATCCGGCCGTTTCTGACCAAGCTGACGGATCTGTGGGAGGGAAAACTGTTTCTGGGCTTTAAGGAGCAGCTGGCGCGCATCGGCGCCATCATCTCCGGCCTGACGGTGCTGGCCGTGGGCGCAACCCTGATTCTGGGACGTTTTGTGCTGGGGATTATGGAGGCGATACTGGGCGACGGATACGAGGGCGCTCTGACCGTATATCAGACCGCTTTTGTGGTAATCGTATTAGGCGGGGGCTTTTATGCCCTGGCCAATTTGATGTATTATGCGCTGGTGATTATGAGAAAGCAGAAGGCCATTTTCATCGTGTATCTTTTGGCGGCCGTCACGGCGGCCCTGATTTCCGGCCCAATCGTTTCACGCTGGGGGATCGGAGGGGCCGCGGGCTGTTATCTGCTGCTGATGATCGGATTGACCGCCGGCTTCGGATTCTGTATGGTCCGGGCCTATCAACATGAGAAAGGGGAGAATCGTGGGAATGCAGGATGAGACAATGGAAGTGCGCAGTGAGAGAAATGCGGGCGCGCGCAGGCGCACCGTGGATGTGATCATCCCAACCTACAAGCCGGACAAGAAATTCAGCCGTCTGCTGCGTATGCTGGAATTGCAGACGTACCCAATCCGAAGGATTATTGTGATGAATACAGAGAAATCCTACTGGAACGACAAGGGCTACGAGGGGATAAAAGGATTGGAGGTCCACCACCTGACCAAGGCGGAGTTCGACCACGGCAGGACCCGCAACCAGGGCGCGCGCTACAGCCGGGCGGACATTATGGTGTTCATGACGGACGACGCGGTGCCCGCCGACAACCGGCTGATCGAGCAGCTCATGGCTGCGTTTGACCAGCGGGGGCCGCTGGGGGAGTCGGTGATTATGGCCTACGCCCGTCAGCTGGCGGATAAGGACTGCGGCCTGGCGGAGCGCTACACCCGCTCCTTCAATTATCCGGACCAGAGCCGGGTGAAAACCAGGGCGGACCTAAAGGAGCTTGGAATCAAGACCTTTTTTGCCTCAAACGTGTGCTGTGCCTATGACCGGGAGAAGTTCTGGTTTCAGGGTGGTTTTACTGACAAGACCATTTTCAACGAGGACATGATTTTTGCGGGCCGCGCGGTGCTGGAGGACGACTACGCCGTGGCCTATGTGGCCGGGGCGCGGGTGGTGCACTCCCACAATTACGGCTGCATGGCTCAGTTTCACAGGAATTTCGACCTGGCGGTGTCCCAGGCCGACCACCCGGAGCTGTTTTCGGCGGTGCGCTCGGAGAGCGAGGGCATCCGCCTGGTCAAACAGACGGCCCGCTATCTGGTGAAGCAGCGCCGCCCCTGGCTGGTGCCGGGGCTGTTTGTGAAGAGCGGTTTCAAGTACCTGGGCTACCGGGTTGGGAAATGCTACCGGCTTATGCCCCGGGCCCTGGTGCTCCGCTGCACCATGAACAAGGAATACTGGAGCCGGGTCTGACTTGTCCCGGAAATGACGAAAGAAGGTAGGAAATCCCTATGATGCAACCGATGTTCCGAGTGATTCTGATCATTGTTTCCCTGGCCACCATGGCGTACATGATGCGCAAGATCCGCCAGGCTAAGGTGCAGATCGAGGCGGCCATGTTCTGGGTGATGCTGGCCCTGCTGCTGGTGGTATTTGCAATCTGCCCGCCGGTGGCGAACATCTGCGCCAGACTGCTGGGCATCTACTCCACCCCCAACTTCCTGTTTCTGTTCACCATTTTCCTGCTCATGGCAAAGGTGTTCAGCATGACCATCCACCTGTCCCAGATCGAGAGCAAGCAGAAGGAGCTGATCCAGAAAATGGCGCTGGACCAGAAGGAGAAGGAGGAGCTGGAGCTGAAGGTGCAGGAGCTGATGGACGGGAAAGACAGAGCGGCTGAGGTGGAAGATGAGTGCGAACAATAAAAAATTACAACTGAGGACTCCGGGGCTGCGCCTGCTGGCCGCCTGCGCCCTGGCGGTGGCCGTTCTGGGACTCTGGCATGGGCTGGATGTGCGGGACGGCATCGCCAGGACCGGGAACCGCTTCCTGTACGGCTGGTACGGGGCGGCGTTTGTCTGGGGCATGGGGCTTCTGGCCGCGTCGGGCTGGCTGCTCCTGATCCGCAAGCAATGGAGCCTGGAGCGGGTGTTCGTGGTCTGCAGCCTCGCCCTGGGGGTGCTGTTCGCGGCCGTGCTGCCGCCGCTGTCCGCGCCCGACGAGGTGGCCCACTATATTTCCGCCTACCAGGTGTCCAACCGCCTGATGGGGAAAACAGCAGCCGATGAGGACGGGCGGGTGCTCATCCGGGCGCAGGACGCCTGGGTGGAGGATCTGGAGGACGTTCTGGCCGACGACGGAAGCGGCCGGACGTCGGACCGGGACTCCGCCGTTCTGGGGCAGATGGTGACCCAGTATACCTACGGGGAGATACGGGGAGGCGGAAAGGCAGCGGAGGCTCCGGGCGGCGGGAATTTTGCTGCGGTTTCCGGGGACGGAGTGGCCGTCTCCTACCAGCCCGCCGTGCACACCACGCCCCTGGCGTATGCGCCGCAGGCGGTGGGAATTACACTGGCCCGGGCGCTGGGCCTTGGCAGCATCGGGCTGTTGTTTCTGGGACGCCTGTTCAACCTGCTGTTTTACACCGGAATGGGTTATCTGACCATGAGGCGGATGCCCTTCGGCAAGGAGGTGGTGTTCGGGGTTGGGCTGCTGCCCATGACTCTGAACCTGGTTTCCTCCATGTCCTACGATGTGATGATTCTGGCCATGACCGCCTACTTCACCGCGGTGTGCCTGGACCTGGCGTACCGGGCGGAGCGGGTGCGGCTCTTGGACGTGGCGGTTCTGGCTCTGGTGATGGCGGTCATGGGGCCCTGCAAGATGGTCTACGGCGTGATCGCCGGGCTGTGTCTGTTGATTCCGGTGAAAAAATTCGGCGGCTGGGGCCGGTGGCTTTTGGCCGCTGCCGCGGTGCTTGGCGCATTTGCGCTGGCTATGCTGGTGGTGAACAGCCAGACCGTGGCGCTGTACACCGGGATTCAGGACCGGCATGTGATCTGGGCCGACGAGCCGGGATATTCCTTTGCGCAGCTGATTCACAGCCCGCTTCTGGTGTTGAAAATGTGTTACAGCACCCTGGTCTGGCAGGGCGCGGAGCTGTTCTCCGGCATGATCGGCGGCAGCCTGGGCAACATGGACCCGGTACTGAATACGCCCTATATCATTGTGTTGGGATTGGCCTTTATTCTGCTCATGCTGGCCTTGCGAAAGCCCGGGGAGTCCCTAAAAATCTCAGGCGGGCAGCGGGTCTGGATCTGGGTGATCTGCCTGATCTGCCTGGGGGCGCTGATGTTTTCCATGCTGCTGGCCTGGACGCCGGTAAGCGCCAGCTTTATCCAGGGAGTTCAGGGGCGGTATCTCCTGCCGCTGCTTCCCATATTCGCGCTCTCCCTGAAAAATGACCGGCTGGTGCGCACGGACTGCGACGACCGGAAGCTGCTGTTTGGGATGATCTGCATGGATGTGTATGTGATTCTGCGGATCTTCAGCGTGGTGTGTCTGCGGGTGTGAGGGTGCGGGGGCAAGGACGGAGCCGGGCAAAGTTCCCCGGACAGCCGTCCCAGGCAGAAAACTCCCGCTCCGGGTATTGTCAGCAACGCCGGAATGTGATAGAATTGCCAGATGTGCGGCGGTTTTCGCTGCAATAAGATTTACATAAAATGGAAGGGCCTTAAAACCTTCTGAATATAAAGGAGCATTGAATGATGGGAAAGATAAATGTGACGCCCTGTCCCATTGAAGGGCTGTACGTGATTGAACCGACTGTGTTTAAGGATGAGCGCGGATATTTTGTGGAGACCTACAACCAGAATGATTTCCGGGAGGCGGGCCTCAATATGGTGTTTGTGCAGGACAACCAGTCCATGTCCGTAAAGGGCGTGCTGCGGGGGCTTCATTTCCAGAAGCAGTATCCCCAGGGCAAGCTGGTGCGTGCCATCCGGGGCACGGTGTTCGACGTGGCGGTGGACCTGCGCTCCGATTCCGGGACCTATGGGAAATGGTTCGGCGTGACCCTGTCCGCTGAGAACAAGAAGCAGTTCTATATCCCGGAAGGTTTTGCACACGGTTTTCTGGTGCTCTCCGACGAGGCGGAGTTCGCGTACAAGTGTACGGATTTCTACCATCCGGGCGACGAGGGCGGTCTGCTGTGGAGCGATCCCGAGATCGGCGTGGAGTGGCCCATTGAGGAGGGAATGGAACTGATCATTTCCGAGAAGGATCAGAAGTGGAGCGGCCTTAAGGATACGTTCAGGTTCTGACGGAGAACCGGCCGCTTTTACGCTCAAGAAAAGGAATTAAACGCATATGAAATATGTCATCTCTCTGGTGAAAGAGATTGTAAAAAAACGGAAAATGATTCTGGATCTGGCGCTGGCGGATTTCCGCAAACGGTTTGTGGGATCGTATTTCGGAATTGTCTGGATGTTTCTGCAGCCCCTGGTGACCGTGCTGATCTACTGGTTCATTTTCGGCGAGTACGGCATGAAGACGGTGCCCCCTGTCACCAACGCCACCTATGTGGTGTGGCTGGTTCCGGGGCTGGTGCCCTGGTTCTTTTACAGCGAGGCGCTGAATTCCATCACAGGCTGCCTGCAGGAGTACAGCTACCTGGTGAAAAAGGTGGTGTTTAAGGTGGAGATGCTGCCCATCATCAAGCTGCTTTCCTGCCTGATGGTGCACTTTTTCTTTGTGCTGATCATGCTGGCGCTGTATGCGGCTTACCGGCAGCCGGTGTTCGCCACCTGGATTCAGATTCTGTACTACACCTTTGCGGCGGCCATGCTGGCCCTGGCCTTCGGGTATTTTACCAGCGCGGTGAACGTATTTTTCAAGGATATGGCCAATATTGTGGGAATCTGCCTGCAGTTCGGCATCTGGATGACGCCGATTATGTACGACGAGGCCATTTTCACCAGCCGGAATCCCTGGATCGGCACAGTGCTCAAGCTGAACCCGTTCTACTATATTGTGGCGGGCTACCGCGACAGCATGCTCACGGGCGACTGGTTCTGGAGGCGTCCTACCATGACCCTGTACTTCTGGGGCGTGACCATTGTGGTGATGCTGGTGGGCTTACGGATGTTTAAACGGCTTCGGCCGCATTTTTCAGACGTCCTCTGACGCGGCTGCGGCAGGGATAGGCGGAGTATAGCGTGAGCGGGCGACCGTTCCGGCCGGGGCAGGGATGCCGGGCCGGGGCGGTTGTTTGCATTGCGGCGGATGGCGGAACGGCGTGCGGAGGGAAGCGCCTGGAAGTGAGAAAATATCACCCCGGTGAAGCGTTGCGGCTGTGACTGCGCTATGCAGTCGCACGATATGGAAATAAATGGGAGAGGAGGCTGGAGGCCGTGATAAAACAGATATGCCTGGGATGGAGCGATGGCCGGGAGAACGGCACGATTCAGGTGGAAGTGGTTTACTCCGCCCGCAGAACAATGGGGCTGGAGGTAAAGGCCGACGGCTCGGTGGTCGCCAGAGTTCCCAGGCGCACGCCGGATCAGGCGGTGAAAGGATTTGTGGAGGAGCGACGGGAGTGGATTGTGGAGAAATGGTTCCTCATGCAGGACCGGCGGCGGGCTGAGGAGGAGCGCGGGCCCCGGGACTACGAGGGGGATCCGGCCCTGGAACGGTGGTACCGGGAACAGGCGCGCAAGCGGATCGCCTGGCGCACCGCCTATTTCGCCCGCCATATGGGCGTGACCTACGGCCGCATCTCCATCCGGGCGGCCAAAACCAGGTGGGGCAGTTGCAGCGCAGAGGGGAATCTGAATTTCCACTGGAAACTGATTTTGATGCCGCCGGAAATCCTGGATTACGTGGTGGTCCACGAGCTGGCCCACCGGAAGGAGATGAACCACTCCGACCGTTTCTGGGCGGAGGTGGAGCGGGTATTGCCGGATTACCGGCAGAGGCGGGCGTGGCTTAAGGAGCACGGCCGGGAGGCGTGAGGGCCGGAGGTAATGGTGGGAGGCGTGAGGGCCGGAGGTAATGGTGGGAGGCGTGAGGGCCGGCGGCTACAGGAGGCGGGCCAGGTATTCCCACGCCTACGCCATCCCCGGCAGCGCACGCACCGCCAGCTGGTAAACCACTTCCACCACGCCCGACAGAAGCATCACCTGGATGGGATTGCGTTTGAAGCGCACCAGAAGCACCATGGCGCCCAGGAAAATGAGGAAGGCGCGCAGGTTGGCGGACCGGAGCGCTGTTTGCAGAATCTGGGACAGGGAGCCGGAAACGGTGATTGCCTGGGGCCAGAGGGCCGTGACCAGGATGCTCACGCCTGCGGAGGCGATCATGGCGATCACGGCCGGGCGCAGGGCGGTGAGGACCTGCTGGATCAGGGTGAGGTTGCGGTACTTCAGATAGGCCCAGGCCAGCAGGGAAACCAGCAGGCAGGAGGGAAGCACGCAGCCCACGGTGGCGGCTACCGCGCCCCCAAAGCCCGCGATCCTGGTACCCACAAATGTAGCGGAGTTGATGGCGATGGGGCCCGGGGTCATCTGGGAGATGGTGATCAGGTCCGTGAATTCGGCGGGGGAAAGCCAGCCGTGGAGCGTGACGACCTGCTGCTGGATCAACGGCATGGCGGCGTAGCCGCCGCCGAAGCTTAACGCTCCGATCTGTACAAAGCTGATGAAAAGCTGAAGGTAAATGTTCATTTGTTCTCAGCACCTCCTTTTTTGCGGGTCAAAAGACCGAGAACGGCGCAGGCGAGAATAATCAGGGCTGCGTTGACGTTAAATACATAGCTGGCAACGAACGCGATCACCAGCACAACCATGGAACTCCAGCTGCGCTGCTTCACCAGCCCCTGAGTCATTTCCAACACCACCTGGGCGATCACCGCGGCCACGCCGGACTGCATGCCGTTTAACATCCAGCCCACGTAGGGGTTGCTGCGGAACACGGTGTAACACAGGGAGATCAGGGAGAGGATGGTGAAGGGAGGGATCACGGTGGCCAGCACCGAGATGATCAGCCCTGGAACCCGCGCCAGCTGGTAGCCCACCACGATGGCTCCGTTTACCGCGATGGGTCCGGGGCAGGACTGGGCGATGGCGACCAGATCCAGCATCTCCTGATCGTCGATCCAGTGGTACTGGTCCACAAATTTTTTCTTCATCAGCGTGACGATCACGTAGCCGCCGCCGAAGGTAAAGGTGCTGAGGTAGAGGTTGGAAATAAATAGTTTTAACAATATCTTTTTTCGGCTCTCGTTCTCATGAGGCCGGATGGCTTCCTGGGCTGTCATAGAAATCATCTCCGTTTTCCTTCCCTGTTCGGGATATTTATTCCACTGCATGATCCGACAACCGATGCGCCGCAAGAGCGGATGGAGCCTGATCGCTGTATCTACTATAGAACTTGTAAATCCATATGTAAAATAGTATAATTTTATAATATATATAATAAATTCAATATGAATTGGAGGAAATGGATGTGACGCTGCGGCATCTGAGGATTTTTCTGACTGTGTGCGAGGCCGGAAGCATGACCGGGGCGGCGAACCGGCTGTTTACGGCCCAGCCGTCGGTCAGTCTGGCGATCCGGGAAATGGAGGAATACTACGGCGTTAAGCTGTTTGACCGCATCTCCAAGAAGCTGTTTTTGACAGAGGCGGGGCACCAGGTGCTGGAATACGCCAGGCACATTATCGCGCTGTTCGACGAGATGGAGCAGGAGGTGCGCAACCCGGACATGAGCGGGACGCTTCGGGTGGGCGCCAGCATCACCGTTGGTACGTTTCTGCTGCCCGGCTACGTGAAGGAGCTGACCCGCCTTTATCCGGAGCTGCGGGTGGAGGCCAGAATTGAGAATTCCAACAACATCGAGAAGTGCGTGCTCTCCAATGAGATCGATCTCGGCGTGATCGAGGGCATCGCCCACAGCCGCTACATAAGCAGCGAGAGCTTCCATGGGGACCGGCTGGCCTTTGTCTGCCCGCCGGGGCACCGGTTTGCCGGGAAACAGGACGTGAAGCTGGGGGATCTGCAGAGCGAGAGCTTTATTCTGCGGGAGAAGGGCAGCGCCGGGCGGGAGATTTTCGACGGTCTGGCGGCCGCCCACGAGCTGGATATCCGCATCGCCTGGCAGAGCACCAGCAACCAGGCCATCATCCACGGGGTGGCGGCCGGTTTCGGGCTATCCGTGCTTCCGGCCTCCCTGGCCGCGGAGGGGGTGGAGCGCGGGAGTATCGCGGAGTTTTCAGTGGAGGGATTATCCATGGAGCGGAAATTCTGCGTTATCTACCATAAAAACAAATTCCTGGCCCGGGGGGCCAGGGAATTGATCCGTCTGTTTAAAGAGGGAGGGGAGCGGAAGCTGCCGTTGCCGCCGGTTTAAGCGCGGTGCGCCGATCCTGGGGCGGCGTAAGCCGCCGCCCCTACGCGGTCAGAGCCTTTAACCGCGGAATATCGGTGATGGTCACCGTGCCGCGGGAGAGGGACACCAGTCCTTCCTTCTCAAAATATTTCAACATGCGGGAGACCACCTCCCGGGCGCTGCCCAGGTTTTTGGCGATCTGGTCGTGGGTGGCGGTGATGGCGGTGGAACCGCTCCGGCGGCGCTCATCCTCCAGGTAGGAGGCCAGGCGCTTGTCAAAGCTGGAAAACAGAATCTGGCTGATGGCCCACATCACGTCGGAGAAGCGCTCGGCCGTCTGCTTGTAGATGAAATTTTCCACATAGATATTGGTTTCCATAAAACGGTGGACGCAGCCGGCCCGGGTGATCAGCACCTGGCTTGGCTCCGCGGCTTCCACATAGATGTCGAAGGTGATTTCCGACATGACGCAGGAGGCGGAGAGCGTGCAGAGTTCCCCCGGCCCTACCCGGAACAGGGTTACCTCCCGCCCCTCGTCGGACTGGATGTAGATGCGCAGTTCGCCGGAGAGTACCAGCAGAACTCCCAGGCACTCGTCGCAGTCGCTGCGCACAAAGCCGCCCTTCTCGTAGTCGCGAACCATGGAACAGGATACAAAGGCGCGCTGTTCATCCGCTTTCAAATGCTCCCAGAACGGGTAGTGAGCCGCTAAAATGGATGGGATATCCGTCATGCTGAAATTACCTCCTTATGGTTGGAAAATCAATGGATCCGGCAGCCGCTCTGCTCTAAAAGAGCCAGCGCCCGGCCGAAATCCGGTTCCTTTATCAGAATGTAGTCGGTGTTGTAGGTGGAGACGGCAAAGAGGCTGATTTTGCCCTCCGCCAGTATTCCGGAGATTTGAGCCAGTATGCCCACCAGGGAGAAGTCCAGCACTCCCTGTACGCGAAACGCCCGCCAGCCGTCCTCGCGGACCAGAGTATTTCCCGGAACCCGGGCGGTGGGACAGACCAGGGAAATCTCCTCGTCGGTTCTGCTGAAAAAGCACCAGGGTGTGTTTAAGTCGACGCCGGAGCAATCCTCCAGCTTGCAGACCGTGAAGTTCTCCTCGATTACATGTAATTCCATATGATATGCTCCTTGCTGGGAAAAATTGTCATTTGCTTTGCACGACCGGCCGCAGGCCGTAAAATATCCGTTAAAACTATTATAAGGGCGGGCGCTGCGAATTGCAAGGCTGCCCGGAAAAACCCAGACAGAGCGGCGGCAATTCCATAATCGGAACGGCCGCCGCCCTGTCTGGGTTGCATGTATGATTTAGAAGAAGTTAGAAAAAGGTTGGCAAAATACAAAGGCAGCCGCTAATCACGGGCCTTGGCCTTGCAGATCATCTGGGTCATGGTGCCCATGGGGCAGTAGACACACCAGGAACGGGGTTTGAACAGCACCATGGTGATCAGCCCCAGGATCGTGGAGGTGAGCATCACGCTGTAAAAGCCAAAGGCAAACTGGGAAACCCACAGGGGGAGTCCGGTGATGTGGTAGGCCTGATGCCAGGGAAGGCGGAAGGTCCACAACAGCGTCACTACCTGGCGCAGATCCCGGGCGCCCTGAAAGACCAGCGCGGTATTGAAAAGCATCTGCCCGAACATGACCATAAAAAAGGCCAGGAATCCGTAGCGGAACCCCTTGGAACTGAGCCATGCGGGGGCAGGGCGGCAGCCGGACAGGTGAAGTTTGCGGCCCAGCAGAGCAAAGAGCTGTCCACGCCCGCAGTAGGTGTGGCAGTAAGCCTTGCTTCCGGTCACCAGGGAGATGACGATGGGGACAATAAAACAGATCAGTCCCAGCCAGGCGAACAAAATGTTAAAAAATCCCAGAATCAGGTAAGTAAGGGAGGCGATCCAGAGATAGTCGGACCATTTTTTCTTCATGCCATACCTCCCTCTGAGACCGCTCGGGCGTTCATGGAAATAATGCAGGCCGGGCATTCCTTCTCACATTTGCCGCAGCCCACGCATAAGGCCGGATCCACCGACGCGTAATAACCATTTGAAATACAGATGGCGCGGCGGGGACAGACCTTAACGCAGCAGCCGCAGGCGACGCATCGCGCCATATCGACTGCCGCCAGACGTTTAGGCGCCATATCAGCCCAAACGCTCCAGCATGGATTCCAACTGTTTGCGGTTGATCACACCGCTGTTCTGGAACACCAGCTTACCGCCTTTAAAGAAGAGAAGGGTGGGGACGGTCATGATTTTATACTGGTTGGCCAGCTCCATTTCCTCATCGATGTCTACTTTGTAGAACGGTACATTGGTCAATTCATCGGCTGCTTTTTCCAGAACCGGCGTCAGCATTTTGCAGGGGCCGCACCAGGTGGCGAAGAAGTCCACCACCACAACCTGATCTGCGGAATTTGTCTTTTCGTTAAAATTTGCTTTGCTTAAATGTTCGAGTGTCATATGTTTATCCCTCCGAATGTGTTGTTTGATTGATTTGTTGAGTTAAGGATACCACATGAAAAGAGGGATTTCTGTGATTAAGTCACGCACAGTTTTCAATACCCTTAACATTTCTTTAAAATCATTCGGAATCTGTTTAATCTTTCGTTTTACGAGAAAATCTCAAAAAACCCATGTAAAATAAGGGAAAAGCAACGTTTTTGTTGGTGCTTATAAATCATTTAAATATCTGCGAAAAAATATATCAATAGTGACAAGCTAGTGACAAATTTTAATTTTGCAAATTTCTGTTCGTAAATCTTCCAGGCTTCTGTGACCATACGTTTTGTTCGTAATATCGTTTCCGAAAGAATGCCCCAGCATTCTTTTTCGATCATTTTCTTGAACTTCATACTTTTCGCATAGCGCAGAAAATGTATGCCGACAATCATGCGGAGTGTGTTTTTCAATTCCGAGCATTTCTAATGCGCCATACATACTTTTCCGATATTTTCCAACAGAGCAAACTAATATCCCACCATCACGTTTAAGACGGCGCTTGACCAGCGTAAGGATTCCGGGATGTATTGGTACAATACGGTCTTTTCCCGCCTTGGTTTTCAAGCCTCCTTGAAAATACTGGTCATCGAGATTTACTTTTAGCGTCTTATATGCTGCAATTCGATAGCCAGAGTAACACATAATCAACAGCAATTCTATTTCAGGATTTTTTTCATTTTTCCACAAAATTTTTAATTCTTCTTCGGTAAAAGGTTCCCCACCCTCATCGTCATCCTCAATATTGATTTTTACGTGGGCGGAATAGTCCTTTTCGCATAGCCCCTCAATGTCTGCATATGCGTACATCTGATGGAATAGATTCAAAATTAATTCTAAACTAGCGTGTTTCAATTCGCAGTGGTCAATTACAGCTTGGAGATCACTATAACGTAAATCTGCAAAAATCTGATCATGGAGTGCTGCACAGTTTTTGAAAGCTGCCTTTGCTGAACTCTTTGAACTTTCTGAATACATTTTCTTTGATGAAACATATTTCCAATTATAGAATCGTTTGTATACCTCCGCGAATGTTGGACCTTGGACCCGCTCAACCTGTCCAGTAAGCGCAGACCGCAGTTTGCTGTAGTCGTTGATCATATTTTTTATGACCTCATCAAGCCCCTCTATATCAGTGAGTTTTAGCGCTGGCTTGGGCGGATATACTCCTGGAACGTATGTCCCAGCATGGTAGGCTGTAAGGATTGAGAAACCATAATACCAATCATCTACATAGGCCAGTGCTGGGACTGACTTTGGCCGTCCATCCTCATCAAATTCTGTTGTGGGCGGGTACACTCCATAAGGGTTCGTGCGGTTCCCGCTCAGTCTTTTAATGCTCCCGAATTTGTTGGGGAGCCGTGGATATTTCCGTTTTTTGGGTCTTGCCATTATATCATCCTCCTTAAAAATTTGCATAAAAAATACACCCATTGACCGGGTGCACTGCGGGGTGATATAATACAGGTGTCAATCGGGTATTATATCAACCGTTCGTGTAACGGGCAATAGTACCTATCTTAAAAGCTCTTGCGTTGGTAGCGCAGGGGCTTTTTTGCTATTTTACAATAAAATATACTTTATCTTGTGATAAGAAATCTGTCTCAAACTCAATTTCTATTTTATTTGAGTCTTTTGGAACTTCATAGTAAATTTTACCTTTTATATTCCGATCAGGTGATACGGTCGCAATGGAACTCATGGCATCGTCTACTGTTAATATTGATTGTGAACATAGAGTATCATCAGCATAGCAATCAAATGATACAGACCCAACTGAATAATCAGATTCACCAATATTATATACAGAAAATTCGGCGTAAATATATTTATTTCCTGATGCAGGCTGCAAAAATTCATTATCCGTAGAGTAATCCCCTGAATCAATGAACATGATTTTAATTTCATTTGATTCAAAAACATCTCCAACATTGTATTCCAAAACGTCACCACTATCAACACCTGTATCAGGAATAGTATCAGGATATACCGTGGTATCAGAAACGCTTTCAACAACGTTGTTACCTTCGCCATATACAGATTGCATTATATTCTCATAGGATTGCTGAAATTCACTTTTTGCAGTGACAACGTTTTGATATTGTATATATATACCTAGTCCCCACATTATGGTAAAAAAAACAGTTAAGTATATTCTAACTGACTTGGTATTTTTTTTGTAATACCACATTAAAAATAATCCAAGGGGTAAACAGCAAAAGAAGAGCATTAACAGTATAAACCAACTTTTTTGGTAAAATTTTAAATCATTTGGGTTATGTTCTACAAAATCAAGCTCAGGATTATTTTCCTGCATGAACGTAATAGCTCTGGAAACTGGCTCATTTGCTTTTTTGGCAAATTCGAATCTCCTTAACCGATTAGAGAGATCAACAAAATCGATATATCCGCCATCACCGAATTTAAAATATGAGTAATCAATACGTTTTAAATTGTCATAGGGTATTTTTATCTTATTTCCCCAAAAAGTAATTATGGTTGCCTCCTGCTTACCTAAAAAAAGCTCTCCTGCGGAACCTTTTATGCTCAAAGTACACCTCCTAAATAAATGTAAAAAGTTATAACCCCCTGTTGCAAAATACAAACGTATGTTCTATAATGAAAACAGAACATATGTTCGCACATACTTCCGCGCGGAATGCGAATACTAACCGCATGGAGGTAGAAACGTTGATACCAGAATACCGAATCGAGTACCATCTGTATGATCTTCGGACCCGGAAGAATCTCACAGATCGGGAACTCTCCAAGCTATCAGGCGTAAGCAAGACCCAGATCAATCAAATTGAAGATGGTAAAGTCAATCCCACCATACGCACATTGTGTTCACTTTCCCTGGCACTTGGCGTGCCCCCTGGCGATCTGTTTTCAATCTTGATTAACCCCTAAACGGGGTACATAATAGACACTTGTCTATATTTGTCCGTTATACCGGACAAATGCGCCACCGGCGGTATATTCTGATATCCGAAGCCGTTGCAATATATAGAAGGGCCAGTCAGGGCCAGGGGAAAGGATGGTAGAAAATATGACCGCTGAACAGTATCAAAAGTTAATTGCTGAATTAGCCAAACAGGTTGACAATGTAAAGCTCCTAAACCGGGTGTACATATCTCTACTACTTGCTGTCGAGGAGAATGAGTCGGATTAATCCGACTCTTTTTTTATTCCTAGAAGGTTCATAAAAAAGCTTTCAATATCTTCTAGCAATTCAGGATTTGTTTCTGCTATCGCGTTTACCCATCGTATCAACGTTTCATTATCAGTGTTTTGGAGTTTTCCGATATTAAGCGCAAAGCGCTCCTCGCCTTCAAGAATTTTCTTTTTTTCTCCGGTTCCAGTTCGTAACCATAATTCATTAACTCCAAATTCACGGCACACATCATTGATTATTCTATCGGTAAGGGTTCGTTTCCCATTTTCTAACATGGAAATATGAGCTCGTGACTCAATGCCTATTTTTTTTCCAAAATCCTCCTGTGATAGCCCTGATTCAATTCTTATGAGTTTCAAACGTTCGTTCACTGTATCACCTCCTTTACTGTAGTATAGCATATAATTGTTCACAATGCAAACAAAAAATTAAAAATATTGCTTGACTTTGTTTTCAAAAGGACTTATACTGTAAACACAGTGAACAACAAACGTCACTAAAATACACAAAACAGGAGGTGAATTGGAATGGAATCGATCAACGGAGTAAATCTTACTGGCGACTCATTGGCTAATATCCATATTATGGCGCCGATGCTGGATGAGAGTGCACGGGAAAAGGCACTCGCGTATATGATTGGTCTGATAACTGGGGCGGGTCACGTTAAACAGCCACCAGAAGATGGTAGCAAGAAATCGTAATTTGATTAAAGCACATTGACAACCGAGAGGACGGAATATAAGGAAGGGGAGGTGATGAGATGGTTACAGACACAAAGCAACTGAAAATGATACAGATACAAATCGCTCTTATTGCAATAGGGACTATATCAAATTCAGTTGTAATAATATGGCAATTACTCCGGTGATGGCGGCAATAAAAGCAAGAATAGTATTGATTATTAATAATCCTTTTCCCCACCACCAAACACTAAATTCACTTTGTTTGCGTGACTTTTCGCAATCAAGCATAGGTTTCACATACTTTTTATAGGGAATGGAGTGTTTGAACTGCTTTTTGTACACTTTTGACGAAATAGTTTCAATATCTGTATTAGACAGTTCGGGTTTATTTTTTGGAATCATATCTGGAGTAGTCAATATTTTTTCTTTCTTAGACATCATATTTTATCTTCCTTTTATACTTGGCGCTGCAACGTCTGTAAGACCAGTATAGGACAGGGGGATAAAAAACGCAATATGAAAGCGAGGTGATACCCGTGAAAGAACTTTTTAACGCTGTGGAGGCCGCCCGGGAGATCGGTTGCACAGCCCAGAAGGTCCGAGAGCGGATGAAACGCAAGCTGTGGGACCTGGGGGAGGTGATCCCCAAGGAGGCACTTGGAAACGGCGAGAAAAATGAGTACAACATTTTCCGGTATAAGTTGGAGCGGTTTCTGGGCCATCCGGTGACGGGCCGCTGGAAAGGCGGTGATCCCAGTGCATAAGCGAGACATACCCGGCCCGATCCACTACATGCCCCAGCGGACACGGCGGCCGTGGCGGATCATACGGCAAGTGGTTGCGGTGGCAACAGCAGTAATGTGGGGCATGGCGCTTTTCATGGCCGGATTGGCCGTAGGCTTATACCTGATATAATTCCCGGCCCCCAGGGATAAGGGGAGAAGGAGATCATAATGAAACGAGAAGATGTTGATAAGTTGTTAGGCTGGGCGAGAGAGGCCCAGAAGGTTTTTGATGAATCCGGCGAGACTGATTTTGAAGAGCTGCGCCGCCGGGAGCAGAATATGATTTTCAATAGCTTTATGAAACTGGGTTTTGACTACGATGGCGATGGTGATTGTGATTCCTGCTATCTGAAAACGGTAATCGACAACGTTACTGTTACTTTCGTGGGACATGCGGAAAGCATTTTCCCCGAGGATATGATGGGAAATCTGGACTATATGTCATTTTCCATCGATCACGGAGATACCTGTTTTACAGGATCGCGTTTAAATCTGGCCGAGTTAGTGAAATATTTGGAATCCCTTTTGTCCGGCCAGACAACCATCGTTAATCTCACACCGCACGAGATCATGGTGTACGACGCTGCTGGGGAATCTGTATTGCAGGTGATCCCGTCATCCGGTATGGCCCGGGCTGCGCAGACACGGGAACCGCTGGACAGTATCAACGGGATTCCGGTGAGCAAGACGGGATACGGGGCCGTGGAGGGACTGCCGGATCAGCGGAATGGAGTAGTCTACATTGTATCGGTTCTGACCGCACAGGCCGCGCCGGATCGCAAGGACCTGTATATTGTGGATGATCTTGTGCGGGATGATACGGGCCGGATTCTTGGCTGTAAGGCCCTGGCGCAGATTTAGGGGGCGCAGGATGGGCAGGAGGAAGAACCGAACCAACCGCGCAGCCGCAGCGCTGGGGCTTAACCCCTACGGCTGGGGCAACGGCGGGACACGAAAAAGGCCGCGGGAGCTGCAACTCCACATCGGCCAGACAAATAATATTTCACACCCCTATTATACGGGGAATACTGGAGGAAATCAAGATGAAAAAACGGTTGAAGCGAAAAATTGAGAAGCGCCGCCGGGCTGAGGTGCACCGTGTGCTTGATTTGGTGCTGGATATCAATGGCCTTGGCAGACGGCAGGAAAAACTTACTGGAAATCTTCCTACAGCATTTTTTAAGTTTTCCGGTCACGTAGCCAATGTATCAGTCGAAGTATGTGAAAAAGGATGGCGGGCAAATGTCTCCGCGGATTACACATCGGACACCTACATTGATCAGAATAACTTGCTTCAGATGATCAATGATCTGGAGGTGATGAAGCGTGTATTATCGGTGTGATACCTGCGGCTGCTACCTGGACGAGGATGGACGCACCTGTGACGAGTGTCAGAGCCGGGAACGCGCAAGCCGGACAAGGAGAGCGCAAACGGCCAATATGCCGGATAGTGAGCAGTACAATTTTTCGAACGAGATAGCGAGGTGTAGAACATGATTATGAGAGCGTCAGAATTGAAACCCGGGCATGTGATCCGGGTGGAATTTGGAGATTACGATAACTGGCAAAGTTTTGTTGTTGATGGCATTAGACAGGCCAAGGATAATATTGTGGCCGACGTACACTACCGAAAGTATGATTCCGCAAAAACGGACATTTCGTTCCGATCGGATGAAACGGTGGAGGTGATTGCGGATGAAACCGCTTAAATTTCGGTTACTGAATGCGGACGAAATTGACTGCCGTGTTGCCACAGTTACCGCGAACGGTGTGTCCCTCCTGCTCTATAAGGACGCCAGAGTGGACCAGAATATCCTTGATGAGACAGTAGGCCCGATGGGATGGCAGCGGAGACACTGCCGGGAAAACGCCAACTGTATCGTATCCATATGGGACGATGAGAAGGGCCAGTGGATCGAGAAGGAGGATACCGGCACGGAGAGCAACACGGAGAAGGAGAAGGGGCTTGCCTCAGACAGTTTCAAGCGCGCGTGTTTCAACTGGGGGATTGGCCGAGAGCTGTACACGGCCCCCTCCATCTGGGTCAGTAATAATGATTGCGAAATCTATGAGAATGGAGACAGGAATGGAAGCCGTAAGAAATATGGTTGCAATGATCGTTTCTACGTCTCCAAGATAGGCTACGATGCCAATCGCAATATCAATATGCTGGAGGTCAAGCGCCGTAAGAACAATCGCGTGGTGTATAAGCTTGGGCAGCATGATGTTCACCCAGAGGAACCAAGGGCTGACCTCGTAACGGAGGCGCACATTAATACCCTATTCCTGGAGCTTGCACGGACTGGTATCGGACGGAAGAGTATGCTGTCCAAGTACGGTCTGAAAGATATCCATGACATGACCATGAAGCAATTCAGGGAGGCTATGGATATCTTGAAAAGCAAGCCGGACAAGCCCACAGCCCCCGATCCCGCCACAGTACCGCCGGATGACCCGGAGGAAGGGCTGCCCTGGAATGAGGCGGGGAGGTAGTCATGGACTGTAAGGGGACATTGAAAGACGTCACGAAAGACTGGATGACCGGAAGATTCCGCCTTACGTTCGAGGTTGACAAGGACGTAAGCGGGGAAATCGAACGGTTAAGCGGGAAGCTGCTGGCCCTCACAGCCAAGGTATACCGCCGGAAGCGCAGCCTGGACGCAAACTCTTATTATTGGTCGCTGCTGACAAAGTTGGCGGAAGTTGCGGGGATATCAAAGAACCGCGCGCACAACATGATGTTGCGACGGTATGGGAAATTGGTGGAGGTTGACGGTGATCTGATCTACGTTGTGGTGCCAGATAATGATGAGGGGGAGCGGATGGCCCTGGAGGCTGAAACTTTCCACATCAAGCCCACATCTCAGGTGAAAACCGCAAATGATGGGAGCAGTTTTCGCACATACCTTATGCTGCGCGGTTCCAGCACTTACGACACCGCCGAGATGAGCACATTAATTAACGGGCTGGTGGAGGAGTGCAAGGACCTGGGAATCGAGACGATGACGCCCCAAGAGTTGGAGCGGATGATGGCGCTATACGAGCAGAACCGCAGGAAGAGGGTGCAGGATGGCTAAGAGATTGTGGAGCGTTTTCACAGACGATATGGACCATTGCTATTATACCGGCAGCCCATACGTTGAGCGGCATCATATTTTCGAAGGCCGCCAGGGCTACAAGGTCAAGTCGGAACGGAGAGGATTTGTGATCCCGCTGCGGTATGACCTCCATCCGAACGGCGCGCGGTTTGTGCGAACGCCTGAGAATTTGAAAATTGACGACAAGCTGAAATGCATGGCCCAGAAATACTATGAGGAGCATTACGGCAGCCGCCAGGAGTTTATGGCCGAGTTTGGCCGCAATTATCTATAGGAACACGGTATACCTCCATAATATGTCACGGTATTAGGTGTATACTTTTTGACCATAGTTTCAGGGCCGGGTTGTTATACATACCTCCTTTACCCGGCCCAGGAAGGAGGGCAGAATGCGAAAGCGGAAAGATTATAGAGTTATCCAGTGCGTGGTATACAATGCCCTGCGGGTAGGCCGTGAAAACGCCCTCAGCCGGGAAGAATTAAGCCGGATAACTGGGTACAGGGACAGGCTGGTCCGGGAGGCGATAGAAGCCCTAAGACATGATAAGGTGATCATCAGCCTTGGAATACAGGGCGGATATTACATACCGGATTCAACGCCGCAGGGCCGACAAGAAGTCGCCGCGTGGTTGGCAAGGCAGGACAGGCGTATGCAGTCGATACGGGCAGCCACAAGAGGCGCAAGGCGTTTCGTGGTGGGCCGTAAGAGCAAGGACGTGCCCGGACAATTAAGCATGTTCGGGGTGGAGTTATGAGAGACAGTGTAGTGTTTTACCGGAGCTTTTACGAGGCAATCAAGGAGCTGCCGGACGAGCAGTTTGCGGCATGTGTACGGGCGATTATGGACTATGGCCTGGATGGCCTGGAACCTTCATCCGCCGGGATCGCAAAGAGCATCTACCTGATGGCAAAACCTCAGATAGACGCGAATAACCGGCGATACCAAAACGGAACCAAAGGCGGTAGGCCGAAAACCAATCAAGAACCAAGAAATAACCAAACCGTAACCAAGCGCAAACCAAACGATAACCAATCATTAACCATACCTGAACCTAAGGAAAAGGATAAGGAAAAGGAAAAGGATAATGTAAAAGATAATAATAAAAAAACATTTTCCCCACCTGCGGTTGGGGATGTGGCTGAGTATTGCAGCCAAAACGGCTACAAGATCAGCGCGGAATCCTTTGTGGACTTTTACGAGTCCAAAGGTTGGATGGTTGGGAAAAACAAAATGAAGGATTGGAGAGCTGCGGTTAGAAACTGGGCAAGGAGCCAGCGGCAGGAATTGACCGCCAAAGGCAGCAAACCTAATCAGTTTCACAACTTTGCGCAGCGTGACACGGACTACGAAAAGTTAGTCCAACAGAACTTAGCAAAAAAATTAAGAGAGGATATGGGAGACTATGGGAAAGGCAACTAACAGGAGCGCCCTGTTTTTGGACAGGGCATACATTGACCAGAAATTTGTGGAGCTGCGATCCGACATAATGGCTACACTGGACGCCAAATTTCGGATGGTACAGGATCGCGAAAATAAGATCATCAGCATGTTGGGCGGAGCTCAGACACAGGAAAAGCGTGCAGTCAAGGCACCGGTGGAAAAACAGCCCAGCGTGTCAGATGAAATTAACTGGAAGGTGGAGATGCGCCGCCGGGTGGACAAGATGGTCAAGGAATACCCGGAGTTGTATGCGGATTTTAACACCGTGCTGCGGCGTGTCTATGTCAAAATGCGGGATGTGTACGGGTTCGTATCGGAACAGGCCATCAAGGAATACAGAAACGCACATCCTGGGATTGAGCGGGCTTCTTGCCTCGACGCAGTTTCCGATAGCCCACAGTGGAGATCCATTTTTGAGCCGGTATTATCCAATCTGGAGGAGGACAGCCGAAAGGAGATGGAACGACGCCGGATGGCAGCCGAGGCCGAGATGGGAAAGACACGGCAGGAGATCATTCAGCCGTTGATCGAGGCACGCGGTGACAAGAGCAACTATGGTTGTGCCACCTATACCCTCGTTAAGGGAAGGCTGAAAAAGAAAGGCGTCCTGTACACGAATTACGAAGAAGGGTATCGGCGGGACACCGGAATCAAGCGCCATGTCTCAAACGGTGAGTTGATCGAAAATATTCCGGCCCTGAAACGGGAATTTGCGAAAGCGGTGGGCGAGCTGCTGGCAGAACAGAAGGTGGTCAAGCATGATGGAGACTGAACAGCGGATCGTCGATTATGCCGCGGAGTACATGGTGAAAAACGGGTATCCCCCCACTGTCAGGGATATCACGGCTGGCCTGGGGTACAAGTCCACTTCCACGGTTTTCGAAAAGCTCGTGAAAATGCGTCAGGATGGGATCATCAATTATATCGACGGTAGTCCGCGGACGCTGACAGTTCCGGGGTGCTGCTATGTCAGGTTTAACCCGGACGGAGAGGAGGATCAGGATGATGGGAAATGAGGTATTGGAGCATTACGAGTGCGACGGTCAGATGTCGCTCGATGACCTGGAACCGGCCCTGAAGAGCAAGCGGCTCCAGGCATACTTGAAACGATATGACCGTGACGCCCTGGTGGATATCATTGTGGTTGACAACACTGGCCGTCTTAACTATCCGGTCATGACCCAGTACACGGCAACAGACATGGGTAATCCCTGCATTGTGGTAATTGTGGGATCGCCGGAGGACCTGGACCGTGGGAACCTGGAGCATACGGACTTGTCGGACCAGATGGAGTTTGATTTTAAGGAGGAATGAGAATCAATGAGCATAAAAGGGTTATTGGGATTCTGCGAATGTAAAGGCTGCTGGAATCGAAGGGATTTCGATATGGACATTGTGGCACATTTCGAGAATGGAAAAAAGGTGACTAAGACGGTACGAATTTGTGAGCAACATGCCATTGAAGCAGTGAAAGGAGGAACGCTGAAAAACGTAATATTTGAGGATAACACGGATTTAACCGAGGAAGGAGTGGCACATGGTAAAACCGATATTATTTAATAGCGACATGGTTCGGGCGATCCTGGAAGGGCGTAAAACAGTTACCAGGAGAGTGCTTAAGCCGCAGTTTAAAATATCCTTAGAAGGTACGGAATTTGAATGCAGACATGAAAAAGGATTCTGGGATATGGGCAATAATGAGTGGGCTTGTCGTCAATGTGGCTACGGGGTAAAGGCAATAACTGGAGGCTCTTGGATACACGCTCCCTATTGTCCAGGCGATATCATGTATGTCCGGGAAACATGGCACAAGTATGAAAAACGCATAGGGAAAGGTGAAAATTCCCGCATGGCCGAGTTTTACGGATACAAGGCAAGTGTTGCAAATTCGGAAGATGCAAGCGAAAAGTGGCGTCCGTCCATCCACATGCCGAAAGAGGCAGCCCGTATATGGTTAAGGGTTGTTTCTGTGAGGTTAGAACGATTGAAAGATATGACATCAGAAGAGGCGTGGAAGGAAGGCGCAAGATGTACCTGTATGTATCCTGTCTCTGATTGTGCAGGGAATAAGGCTGAATTTATAAAAATATGGGATTCTACAATCCCCAAGAAAGCTATCCCGCACTATGGATGGGAAGCCAATCCCTGGGTGTGGGTGATAGAGTTTGAACGGTGCGAAAAGCCACGGATTTAGGTGACTAATATGAGCGGAGAGTGGAATTGTTGGATAAAGGCTGTATATATTGGAATCGATGAATATGGCGATCCTAGATATTCGGATCGTAGATTTTATCGGTGCAGTACATGCCAGAAAGGAACAGCAGTGCGAACACCATATTGCCCGTGGTGCGGGTCAAAAATGCTGAAGGAGAACAGACGATGATTGAAAAAGGCGATATTGTAACCTGGGAGAGCCAGGCGCGTGGATCGTGGGTGGAGAAGCGCGGCACTGTGGTAGCGGTTGTACCGCCGGGAGAAAGTGCCCTGGGATGGGTCCCGGCGGGAACACCGAAGAGCCATATCAAGTTTGAGGTTGATGTCTACCTGAGAGGAGACCGGGCAGTGGTGGCGGTTCCGGCAGGAGCTTACGGCGGGCTGACGCATTATTATGCACCGCGGTTGTCGGTGCTGGAGGTAAGAGGAAATGAGTAAGAAATCCAAGAAATATCTTGCCGTGTACGAAGTGACTATACTAATTACTGCAAGCAGCGAGGACTATGCCAGGGAGTTGGCCGGTCAGGTTCGAATGGGGTATGACGCATGTTCTGCTGGCACCAATGGTTATGGAGATATTGTTTCAAAAGGGACGAAGCTGATTAAATTTGACCAGATCTAATCAACAAAATCGTTAAAGGAGAACAAATGAAACAGAATGCGGAAATAAGGAAGGAAATTACGGAGACCCTGAGAAGAGAGGAGCAGATGAAAAAAACAGACATGATCGAAAGCGTGTATACCGGGTTGTCTGTAACCGTCAAAGAGATTTGTGCGGAGTGGTCTCAGATGAAACGTGAGGGCCTTGTGTATTGCGTCAATGACATGCCGGGATGGGTAGGGATCTATGACCAGGAGCCAGCCCAGGAGAGTGCAAGGGATCACATCATGCAGCGTTTTACGCGCGTTGATTAACTATATCGTTATTTTCCGCAGGAGGAAGGAAATATGAAAGCAATAACAATTTGGCAGCCATGGGCGTCCCTCATTGCCTGTGGCGTGAAAAAGTATGAGACACGGAGCTGGAAAACGAAGTATAGGGGGCCGATAGCAATACATGCGGCGTTGAAACCTTTCGTGAACTGCTGGTCCTGGTCCACAACTGCAAGAGCCAGAGAAGTAATCTTGCGGAGAATGGGGCTGACAGAAGATTTTGAACCTGAGAAATATTTTCCAGCAGGATGTATTCTTGCCACGGCAGAACTTGTGAATGTCTGGCATATTGTACACCATCCAGGAACTGACATTGATGTGGCGAGAAGTATTCATATTGGAGCCGAGAGTCTGACAGACGATAAACATGCGCCGGATTTTGGAAATTTCATTGTGCCTACGAATGATGAAATGGCTATTGGAGATTGGACGCCAGGGCGCTATGCGTGGGAACTGGATAATATAGAACTGCTTCCACTGCCAATTCCGGCAAGGGGGCGGCAGGGACTATGGAATTGGGAAAATTAACATTTGTGGCATTGGCGAACCCAGCGGCGACATAGGCCGCCTGCAAGTAGTCATGTAAGTCCACACTATTAACATTTGTGGCATTGGCGAACCCAGCGGCGACATAGGCCGCCTGCAAGTAGTCATGTAAGTCCACACTATTAACATATTGCAAAGGAGGCATGGACGTGTGTGATTATTGTGAAACTGCCTATTATAAAAATGATAGTGGCAGGGAATTTGGAAAACTTTTTGATAAAACATTAGATTATACTGGAGAAATTCAGCTTTCATGGATAAAAGAAAGCGGGATGAAAACAGGATATGAGCTGTATATGAACGACAATGATGCCTGCACTGATTTATCAGTGCCAGTTGATTTTTGCCCAAAGTGCGGACGAAGCCTTAATCCACACAATTAACATTCCCCAGGTCGATCCTGCGGAGAGGTATGGTTTTCGCAGGATTGGCCTGGGAGATTAGCACTTTCCAGGAGAATGGAGGGAATTACAGTCATGGCATGGATATGGGTTAGTAGGCTGATACTTTTTATACTTGGGTTTTTCTTAGGGACGCTGGCGGCTATATCGTCCTATGATGAGGGCGTAATGAATAAGGAGCCACTTACTCGGCAGGAATTACAAGGGATGGCTGGAAAGCCTGTATACTGTGCCGATATAGAATCCTATGGGATCGTAAAATGCGAAACCATAGGGACATGGGCGGGAGTACCGTTTTTAGTTGGAGCGTGGCACCATGATGGCGTTGCCGTAAATTTTGAATACAACATCATGGGGCAAAAATTAAAATGCTACAAAATCAATGATAATTAACATGCAACCAATGCGGTGAGTCCACCGGGTTGGTAGGAGAAAGAGAGGATAAGATGAAAGAATTTTTAAAAACTTGTGGAGCGAATTTTGTAACTGCCGTGTTATTAGGTGCAGGTTTTACCATTGGCGTGTATGCGATTTCAAAGTTTATCAGCTTAGTGTAGGAGGCACACAGATGAGGCCAGTATACTACAAGGTGTTTGACCAGGGACGCTATATGGGGACATACACCGCCACAGAGTTACAGACAATGCTCCATTGCGGCCGGCAGGTGCCACGAGAGTACGCGGCAGACTGCCGGAGATACCGAGGACGCTATACCTTCGTGCTGGTTAACGATTCCGCGGGATTGAGCCTCCAGGAGTTGGCGGAGGCATGGGACAGTGAACGGCTGCGGATTCTGCGGGCAGCCGGGAGGATTACATAATTTAAGCCGGGGGAATACCCCGGCAAATAAAAACGAAAGCAGAGAACGTATGTACGATTTTAATGGAAAGCGGCGGTCACCCGCCAAGATGATCCCGCCGCTATAATAGTACGTCTGGATATATTATAGACCATCCAGACGGTGAAATGCAACAGGAAATTACTACCAGAAGGAGGGGCTATAATATGGCAGAGCAGGTAAGGGTAGACGAGGTTGTAACCAACATTATGTATGGACTGGCCCAGGTAATCGCTGAGGAGGCCAAGACCGAGCAGGAGCGCATGAACGAGGCCAAGGCAGTGTTATACATGACCCTGAGCCACATGCAGATGTATGTAGAGGAGACAGCGCTTTCCACCAACGTGGATTGTAGCGCGGAATGGGTGCGGTTGTATCTGGCAACCATGGTGATCCGTGGGTGTACTGAAATGACGGTGGAATCGTACCGCCAGGAGTATACGACGTTTTTCCACACACTCAAAAAGGCGATCCCAGACATTACCACGGGAGACATTCGGGGATATCTGGCGCATTGTAAGCTGGTCAGACACAACAAGGATGTGACGATCAATAATAAGACTCGTATGCTGCGGGGACTATTTACATGGCTCACAGAGGAGGACTACATAGACCGTAACCCCATGTTGCGAATTAAGGACAACAAAGTGGAGCACCGCGTCAAGGAGGTATTTTCCGACGAACACATTACAATCATCAAGGACGCGGCGGTACGGCATGGACCCCGTAGTATTGCCATCGTGGACTTTCTCCATCGGACGGGCGTCAGGATATCCGAGATGGTGGCGCTGGATCGTTCAGACATTGATTTCCAGGACAGGCAGTGTATTGTCTATGGCAAGGGACGCAAGGAGCGCCCGGTATACTTTTCAGGTGACGCCGCTGTGCACCTGCGGGATTATCTGGAAAGCCGTACAGACAACAACCCTGCATTGTTCGTAGGAATCCGAAAGCCGTTCAACCGATTGACGGACGACGCAGTAAGGTTGATTCTGCGGGAGATACGCGACATGGATGATCGTCTGGCCGGAATAGCCATCAACCCGCACAAGTGGCGGCGCCAATTCGTCACGGAGCTATTGGAGAAGGACGTGCCGCTGACCTTGGTAGCGGATTTGGCGGGTCACAAGAATTTGAATACCACCAAGGATAATTACGGCAACTACAACAGAAACAAGGCGCGGGAAGCGCATCGGAAATTTGTAACAGGGTAAGGAGGATTTTTGATGAGTGGTATCAAGATGACGAAAAAACTTTTAGATGATTACCGAAAACTGAAACGTGAGATTCCGATATTGGAGCTGGAGTTACAGGCAATGCGTGAAGGTGATAATGGTTTGGGAAATAGCACGGTCTTTGATTACAGAACAGGACAAGCACGGCCTCAATCTGTCGTGGGATTTGACTGGCCGTTATACGAACGTAGAAAAGCAATCATTGACCAGAAGAAAGATAAAACCAAGATGGTAGAAAAGTGGGTACAAAACATTGAGGACGGACAGGCAAGATGCGTATTCAGAATGTTCTACATAGATGGAGCAAGTTGGGTGAACATAGCGTCCAAAATAGGATATGGTGGGAATGCTGATTACCCGAGGAAGTATATTCGAGATAAGTATTTGCAGGAACATGGACTGATATAAAAACACCGTTTATACCGGAAATACCGTTGTAGAATATAATTAGGCCAAAGGGTTCAGCCCGGAGGCCGCCCCCAATCCCCCATAAGAAGCGGTTGCCGGGTGTAACAGCCCGGTGACCGATTAGAAGCTGACGTTCTCCTGCCTCTTCATAGCTTCGCAAATCGGACAGAGTGCAGCTCCCGGGGATACCAACCGGTCCAAGGTATCCGGCCAGACGTTTTCCCGAGTTTTAGGGCCCCACGGACGGGGATTAAAACCGGAGCATACCGGGGAGGACCCGGTATTGTTGCGGGATAGAGCAGTAAGGCAGCTCGTCGGGTTCATTCCCCGAATGTCGGTGGTTCAAATCCACCTCCCGCTACTCGTTGAAAAGGGACTTCCATCACGGAGGTCCTTTTGCTTACCCATTTTACGCCGGGTGAAACCAAGACCGGCGGACCTCCTTCTACAATCATGGAAAGGCGGTGATCCATATGGCGAGAGCGCCGGACCACAGAGCAGAGAGAGCACGGGACATGTTTCTGACGGGGAAGAAGCTGGTTGACATTGCCAACGAGCTGGGAGTGCCAGACAGCACGGTTCGCAGATGGAAACACACTTATAAGTGGGAGGGCGAACGCTCGGAAAAGAAAAGCGAACGTTCGGAACAAAAAGCGAACGCTCGGAAAGAAGAAAAGAAGGTCGTTGCAGATGAGGTCATACAGGTAGTTGATAATCCTGATCTGACTGACATGCAACGGCTTTTTTGTATTCTGTACGTCAGATGTTTCAACGCTACCAAGGCGGCGATCAAAGCGGGATACAGCCGGAATAGCGCAATGGAACAAGGATATCAGCTACTACGGAATCCTTCAGTTAGAGACGAGATAGCGCGCCTGAAGCAACATAGGCTCAATCAGGCCATGCTTGACGAGGCGGACATATTCCAGAAATACATGGACATTGCGTTCTCAGACATTACCGACTATGTGGAGTTCGGCCGGGAGGAAGTTCAGGTAATGGGGGCATTCGGGCCTGTCCAGGTGGACGATCCTGAGACGGGCGGAAAGAAAACGCTCACAAAAGAGATTAACAGCGTTCGGTTCCGCGAATCGAACGCTGTGGATGGAACGCTCATCACGGAGGTAAAACAGGGCAAGGATGGCGCAAGCATTAAGCTGGCGGACCGTATGCGGGCGCTGGACTGGCTGGCGGAGCACATGGACCTTGCAACGGCAGAACAGCGGGCCAAGATAGAGCATTTGAGAGCACAGATAGAATCATTGCAACCTGACACAGACAATAACCAGCCGGTCAAATATACAGGCATTCCTTCCACTATGGTTGCCCCAGTATTCGCCCCGGTTGTTTTTGATATTCAAGAACACAGGCATACCGAGTATGTATTTCCCGGCGGGCGAGGCTCCACAAAGTCCTCCTTCATTTCAATGGAAGTGATTGACCTCATCATGAGCCATGAGGACATGCACGCCGTTGTAATGCGTCAGGTGGCCGATACATTGCGAAGCTCTGTATACCAACAGATTTTATGGGCGATTGAGGCGCTTAATCTGACAGATGAGTTCCGCGCAACGGTAAGCCCTATGGAGATCACCAGGATTAGCACCGGGCAGAAAATATATTTCCGGGGAGCTGATGATCCTGGGAAAGTCAAGTCCGTAAAAGTGCCGTTCGGATATATTGGTATCCTGTGGTTGGAGGAGCTGGATCAGTTTGTCGGGCCTGAATCAGTTCGTAAGATCGAACAGTCCGTGATCCGCGGCGGAGATGTGGCGTACATATTCAAGTCGTTCAACCCGCCAAAATCTGCAAGCAACTGGGCCAACAAGTACATCAAGATTCCAAAGGACTCCAGGCTGGTAACAGAGAGTACCTATTTGGACGTGCCGCAAAAATGGTTGGGAAAACCGTTTCTGGATGAGGCGGAATTTTTGAAAGAAACGAACTCGGATGCCTATGAGAATGAATATATGGGTGTCGCGAACGGTAGCGGCGGAAGCGTGTTCGATAATGTGAAGATCAGGGAAATTACTGATGATGAGATCGCACAATTTGACCACGTTCTGAACGGTGTGGACTGGGGATGGTATCCTGATCCATATGCGTTCACACGTTCGCATTATGACCCTGCACGCCATACGCTCTATATCTGGCAGGAATACACGTGCAACAAGCAGAGCAACCAGCAGACGGCGGAAAAGCTGATAGAACTCGGAATAAGCGGGAATGACCTGATAACCTGTGACAGCGCGGAAGAAAAGTCTGTGGGAGATTACCGTGCATATGGGTTACTTGCACGTCCGGCAGAAAAGGGCCCAGGGAGCCGAGAATATTCCTTTAAGTGGCTGCAATCCTTGCGGGAAATTGTGATCGATAATGTCCGTTGCCCTGTATCAGCTCAGGAATTCATGGATTATGAATACGAGCGGGACAAGGACGGCAACGTGATAAGCGGATACCCGGATGGAGATGACCATTGTATAGATTCTGTCAGGTACGCCACAAACCGTATCTGGAAGAAAAAGGGCCAATAAGGGCAGGTGAGAGTATTGTTTGGACGGATAATGGACGCAATTAGAGGGGTGATAAGAAAGATGTTCCCAGCAAAGACACTTAAACAGGTAATCGGACAGAATGTTTCCATCTCTCAGCAGATGATCGAGCGGATCGAACTGTGGGGGGCCATGTACCGGGGACAAGGCCCGTGGGTAGACGATCAGGTGGATTCCCTACAGATAGAACAGGGGATTTGCAGAGAATTTGCAAACGTCTGCTTGAATGAGATGGAGTCCAGTATTTCCAATGAGCAGCTTGACAAAATTTATCAGGTTGCTATCCGGGAACTGAACGAAAATCTACAGGTGGGGATCGGGCTTGGATCATTCTGCATTAAGCCATTGGGAGGGAGCGCTGTGGAATATGTCACGGCTGACCGTTTTGTACCGATAGCATTTGATGCCCGTGGACGCCTGACCAGCGTGGTGTTCATTCAGGTCAAGCGAATCAGTGAGGATAATTTTTATCTGCGGTTCGAATTCCACGAGTGGAATCAGGACCTTACACTGCGGATTCAGAATAAGGCATACCACACATCTAACCCAATCAGCATAGGAAGCCCAGTTGAATTGTCAGTTGTGGATGAGTGGGCGGGATTACCAGATGATGTTATGTATCAAGGCGTGGAACGACCTGACTTTGGATATTACCGAAACCCTATCAAGAATGAGGTGGACGGTTCGTTCTGCGGTGTTTCCATATACGATTCCGCGATTAACCTAATCAAGAAAACGGATGTACAGTTCGGGCGACTTGATTGGGAGTTTGAGAGCGGAGAACGTGCGGTTCATGTGGATGTGACGGCATTACAGCCAACACCAGCAATAAGCGGAGGAAAGTCGAAGCTTGTACTACCTAAACTTAATAAGCGGCTGTATAGGGGCTTGAACATCAGTAAGTCCAATGGAGAGGAACTATACGAGGAATACAGTCCAGAGTTCCGGGATCAAAGTATTATCAATGGCCTGAATGCCTATCTGCGGAGGATTGAATTCAACGTCAGTTTGTCCTATGGTGATCTGTCAGATGTTAATGACGTAGACAAGACCGCCACAGAGGCCAAGATCGCCAAAAAGCGCAAGTACAACATGGTTAAGGCTATTCAATCCAACCTGGAAGATTGCCTGGAGGATTTGGTGTATGCGCTGGCCTTCTATAATGGCATGACCCGGAGCGGATACGAGTTCTTGTGTACGTTTAAGGATTCCATTCTTGTGGATGAGGAGGAAGAACGGCAGCAGGACCGTAACGATGTGGCTATGGGAGTTATGAGACTGGAAGAGTATCGTTCCAAGTGGTACGGGGAGACGCTGGAAGAGGCTGCTAAGAATCTTCCAGAGGTGGCCGCCGTAGAGGAGTAATGTTATGACGCCTGACGAACTGGAAAAGCTGCCGAAACCATTGGAACGTATTATGCGGGACTTGGAAATTTCCATTATGCAGGAGATCATAGAACGGATCAAGGCAGTGGCGCAGATAACGCCGGTCACGGACTGGCTCCTGATGAGAATTACGGCCATTGGAATGAGCAAGTCAAAGATTAAGCGCCTGATCGGTGAGGCTATTAGAGAGACGGACTTACGAGTGGATGATATCTATGAACAGGCGGTGAGTTCAGACTTCATTCGCAACAAGGAAATATATGAGTCTGTAGAAAAAGAATACATCCCATACGAGGAAAACAAGTGGCTGCAACAAGTTGTTGAAACCGCCAGACGGCAGACCAAGGACAGCTTGCGTCCCATGGAAAACATCACCCAGACAATGGGATTCAATGTTCCAATGGGCGGTAGCAAGAAGGTGTTCACGCCATTGTCTGAGTATTTGGAGCGCAGCATGGACAAGGCCATGATGGGAATCGTGACGGGAACCAAGACCTACAGCCAGGCCGTGGGTGATGTGATTGACGAGATGACGGCCAGTGGAATCCGAACGGTAGACTATGCCTCTGGTAAGTCGGATCGGATCGAGGTAGCAGCCCGCCGGGCTGTAATGACCGGTGTGGCTCAGATGACGGACAAGGTCAACGAGAAGAACGCTGAAGAGCTGGGAACGGACCACTGGGAGGTTGATTGGCACATAGGTGCCAGGAACACCGGAACTGGATATCTTAATCACCAGAACTGGCAGGGGAAAGTATACAGCAGCGCAGAAATGCGGACCATTTGCGGACTGGGTGAAATGCTTGGTTTTGCAGGAATTAACTGTTATCATATCCGGTTCCCGTTCATCCCCGGTATCAGCAAGCGAAAATATACGGATGAGTGGCTGGCGGAGCAGAACCGGAGGGAAAACGAGAAAAAAGTTTTCCGAGGCCGGGAATATGACACCTATGGGGCCTTGCAGTATCAGCGGAGCCTAGAACGGTCCATTCGAAAGCAGAAACAGGACGTTGCACTGCTGGAAGCTGCCGGGGCTGATAAGGAGATTATCACAGCGGCAAAATGCCGGTTGAGGTTGACCAATAGAACTTATACGGAGTTTTCGAAAGAAATGGGACTGCGGCAGCAACGGGAGCGGTTGAGGACTGCGAAAACGGCATGAAGGAGGCAACGATATTGCAAACACAATTACCGCAAGCATTGGAACCGGGAATATGGTGGATATGTGAAACGGTGCACGAAGTGTAATAAGATTGAAAAGGTTGAGAGGTAAGCATCCAGGCATATCCTGGGTGCTCTTTTATACCCCAAATTGCCCGGCACGGCGTAAAACTACCAGCGCAAGGGAGGCGACCCCGTATAAAAGCGTAGCGAGAAAGGAGAAGCATGAAACGTAAATTTTTGGAGGACATGGGACTGACGAAGGAGCAGGTGGACAGCATCATGACCGAAAACGGGAATGACATCGAAGCGGCCAAGGGGGACCTGGAACAGGTCAAGACTGAATTGGAACAGACCAAAACGCAGCTTCAGGAGGCGAACACCACCATTGACGGGTTTAAGGACTACGATCAGGTAAAAGGACAGGTTGAGGAGTACAAAACCAAGTATGAACAGTCCAAGGCTGAGTACGAGGAAAAGATCGCAGATATGCAGTTCTCCCAGAGCTTGGAAGCTGCGATTACTGCCGCTGGCGGGAGAAATGCTAAGGCGGTAAAAGCGCTGCTGGATGTGGATTCGCTCAAACAGAGCAAGGACCAGACCGCCGATATTAAGGCGGCCATAGAAGCTTGTCAGAATGATAACGGTTATCTTTTTGGCGCTAATGAACCGATTAACAATCCGGTAGGCCCCACAAGCGGAAAAGAGACTGGAGGTATTGATGCAAATACCGCAGCACTCCGCGCGGCAATGGGATTACCGGCAGAAACCAAATAAGAAAGAAGAGGTAAAAGAATATGCCCAACACTATTGCATTAGCAAAAAATTATACTGCGCTGCTGGATGAAGTATACAGGAAGGCGTCAGTTACAGCCGATTTGACCAGTGACACATCAATGATGAGGGCAGGAGCCAACGCGAATGAAATTTTATACCCGCAGATTGATGTGACTGGATTAGGCGATTATAGCCGTAATAGCGGTTATACCGGCGGAGCTGTAAACGTTGTATGGAAAACGACCGCGTTCAACTATGACCGTGGCACGAAAATCTCGGTTGACACCATGGATGATCAGGAGACGTTTAACATTGCCTTTGGAATGGCCGGTGGAACCTTGCAGCGCGATAAAGTAGCACCCGAGGCGGACGCGTTTACATTTGCGACACTGGCTGGAATTGAGGGTATTTCCAAGGCAACCCCGGCAACCTATGCGGACGCCTCTGAATTTCTGGCGGCATTACTGGCTGCCAAGAGCATTATGGATGAGGATGAAGTGCCGGAGGAAGGCCGGTATTTGTATGCCACACCCACGCTTTTAAATGGTGTTATGGCGTTGGATACTACCAAGTCCAAGGAAGTGCTTTCCACTTTTGCATTCAAAAAGGCTGTACCGCAGTCCCGCTTTTACACAGCGATTGATTTGCTTGACGGAAAAACCTCCGGAGAGGAATTGGGACATTTCAAGAAAGCAGAGAGCGGGAAAGATATCAACTTTATGATCATCCACAAACCGGCGATCATTAAGTTTGACAAACATATTGCGTCCGACATTATTCCCCCGTCCCTCAATCCCGATTCTGATGCGTATATCTCAAAGTATCGGAAATATGGTCTGGTGGATGTGTACAAGAACAAAGTGGCCGGAATCTATCTGAGCCACAAAGCATAAGGAGAACGACTATGAGAAGAGTAGGAATGGGCGCGGAACCCAAGAAAACGATGGAACAGCAGATGGAGGAATTGAAAACCCAGAATGCTGCGCTGGAGGCTGAAAACGAAAAGTTAAAAGCTGAAAATGCCGATATGAAAGCGGGAAAAACCAAACAGGAAAAGTAAGGAGGTAAGCGCTGATGATCTATGCAGACGAAAAATTTTACACTGAAAATTATTTGCTTGGAAGAAAGCCGGTCATCAGCGCGGGCTTTCCCTTCTACGCCCGCCAGGCCAGCCAGGTGATTGATCAGCATACCTTTGGCCGGTTGAAGGACGCGCAGGACGTACCAGAATTGGTCAAGATGTGTTGCTGTGAGCTTGCCGAAGAGGAGTTCCGGAGGGAGAAACAGCAGCGGGACTCCGGCGGGAAAACAGCGGAGAAGATTGGTACATATTCGGTCAGCTTTGGAACGGCGCGTGATATGGCTGAGGCATCACGGTTGGGCTTGCGGTATATCGTCAAAAAGTGGCTGGAGGATACCGGGTTGTGTTATCAGGGGGTGGATTGATGTATACCAATTCGGATGTGACACTGTACCTGTACAGCAAGGACGGGTCGACGGTGAAATACACCCGTAAGCCCATAGAAGGGGTGTATTGGGAGGATGTAAGGCAATCCACATTTCTGCGCACCGGTCAGCGTGACGCCTGTTCTGCGCTGCTGGTGATCCCTCTGGAGAGTCTGGACGGACCGATCAAGTTCACGCAAGGGAAAGATTTGGCCGCAAAAGGGATTATTGCCGACGAGATTGACAGCAGCAGCCAGGAGGCGTTATCCAAGTCATTGGCTGCGCTGAAAGCCACGCATGGATATGTAACCATAACCATGGTGGATGATCGTCTGTATGGTAGTGAGACAATGCAGCATTACGAGCTGTCATGTAAGTAGGTGGCCCCGGTGAATGTGAAGTTAAATGTATTGTCCCATGAGGCGCTTTTGGCGAAGTATGGGCTACAAGAAGGTGGACCGGTACAAAAACTGGTAGACAGAGAGGTCATGCGGTATATGGTTGATTACATGCCGCGGCGTCAGGCCGGTGAGCTGGAGCACATGATGATATTGTCCACGGTGATCGGTTCCGGCCAGATTGATATACCTGGCCCATATGCGCATTATCTGCATGAGGGAATTTTATATGTATCCCCGACCACGGGAAGTGCTTGGGCGAAGAAAGACGAGATCAAAGTTCCAACGGATCGGTTGCTGACCTATGCGGGCGCTCCCATGCGTGGTAAGAAGTTCTTTGACCGTATGAAGGCGGATCACAAAGACGATATCCTGAAAGACGCACAGGCCCTTGTAGACAGAGGAGGAAAGACGTGACAATCATAGATTATATGCGTCAGAAATTAACCGAGTATCCAAAGATATCGGAATTTCTGGGCGGAGATGATATCCACATTGATTTTACGGACCCGTCACCGGTAAATTATGGCCTGTCAAGCACCGGGGATAGCCTGATCAAGGAAGATATGCTTGGGAACCAGACGAGGCGACATAACTTCACGCTGTATGCGGTGGGGCAGTCGTTCACGGATTACTGGCGTCTGGCGAACAGCAACTTCCTCTTGGAATTGGCCTATTGGCTGGAACGCTTGCCGGAGGAACGCGGCATAGAGGTAGAGGTGGATGGAAAGAAGCTGACGGGGAAATTTGTGGGGGCAACCACGGCCAATGCTATGGCTATGCAGCCAATGGGTGAAACAATGGATAACGGCGTACTGTACCAGTTGCAGATAAGCGCCACGTACAAAATAGAAAGCGAGGAATTTTAAATGCCCGATGCAGCAGTAGGAAAAATCAAACGGAAATTCATGGCTCATTTCATCAATGCCGCGCTGCCGTCCGCCTCCTCTCCGGTGTTCGTGCGCCTGGGGAATGACCTGGAAGAGTACAGCGTGGAAATGAATGCCAACGTAGAAACCAAAACCAATATCAAGGGTGAAACCTCTGTTAATCTGGACAGTTACCAGCCGCAGGCGTCGGTAGAACCTTATTATGCTGAGGTTGGCGATCCGCTGTTTGAGCGCTTACAGACGATTGCGGATGAGCGCCAGACATTGGACGACCTGAAAACCGAGACGGTGGAAGTCCATTTGTGGGAGGCTCCCACCTCCGGGAAATACGTGGCGTATAAGGAGGATGGTATCATCGAAGTGGTCAGCTATGGAGGAGATACCACCGGATATCAGATTCCATTTAACGTCCACTCGACAGGGAACCGGGTTAAGGGGACTTTTGACCTTGCGACCAAGACATTTACGGCGGATTCTAGTTCCGCAGCATAAGGGGGATAGTACATGCGTAGTATAAGTTTTTGCGAAAATTATAAGTCGTTTTCGATCAATGGAGATGAAAGCCGGGTAATCAGATTTAACCCGGATGATCCGAATATTTTGGTTCGTGCGGAGGAAGCACAGAAACGAATCAGCGAAAAGCAGGGGCTACTTACCACTGTCAAATTGCGGCCAGATGGAAGCCCGGTAAGTAATTCTGAGGCAGCAAGTGAGGCGTTGCGAGAATTTGACGATATGATCCGCAAAGAAATTAACTACGTTTTTAACGCGGATGTATATGACACAGTTTTTGCCGGACAGTCTCCACTGTGCATTGTGGGAGAGGAAAAGGATTTTCTGTTTGAGGCGTTCTTGAAGGCCGCAATGCCAATTATTGAAGAGGGCATTGCAGAGTTTAACGCCAAAGGCATGGATCGCATTGAAAAGTACACAAAGGAATATTTGAAATGATTGGCCGGTTGCCATCCACCCTGGAGGTTGGCGGAAAACTGTATAAGATTCGCACAGACTTCCGCGACATACTGACTATCATGTTGGCGTTCTCCGATCCAGAGCTTGACGAACGGGAAAAGTATGCGGTTATGCTTACTATCTTGTATGAGGATCACGATATTCCCGCGGAGGATGTGCCGGAGGCCATAGAGCGGGCTATCTGGTTTCTGGATTGCGGTCAGACCAACGAGGATAAGAAGCCGCCGCGCAAGGTTATGGACTGGGAGCAAGACGAATCAATCTTGTTCCCATCCATCAACAAGGTTGCGGGAAAGGAGGTTCGTGCCGTAGAGCATATGCACTGGTGGACCTTCATGGGATATTTTATGGAGATCGAGGACGGGACATTTTCCACGGTGCTGAGTATTCGCCAAAAACGGTCAAGAGGCAAGAAACTGGAGAAGTGGGAGCAGGAATTTTACCGGAACAATCGTGCACTTTGTGATCTGAAAACGAGATATACCGCTGAGGAACAGGCTGAAATTGATGAATGGAACAAATTACTGGGGTAGGACGCTGACTGGCGTCTTATTTTTGTGCGCGGAATCGAGGTGATAACATGGCAACAGGCGGGAGCGACGGAAGCTTAAAATTCGACACTAAGATCAACACAGAAGGTTTTGACGCTGGCATGTCTACGCTTACCAAGGCCGTGGAGAAGCTTTCCGGCCTGATTGAAAATCTTACCAATCGTATGGAGGGATCATTTTCTGGTGCTGGGAGCGCAGCCCAAACCGCGGCGCAAAAAGTTGACACCGTGGCCGAATCTGCCCGGAAAGCCGCCGCAGAATTGGAGCGCTTGCAGAAAGAGAAGGACGCCACGTTCCGAGGTACGATTGAAAACAATGTGTCCAGCTCTGTCCCGGAGCGTGAAGGAAATTATGACGTATATGGAAACGATGTGGATGAGATCATCCGCAAGCAGAGAGAATTTGAAGCGGCCGCGCGTGAGACAACCAGTACAGTAACGGAAGGGACTGAGCAGCAGGAGCGCAGTGTGGTGGGGCTGAAAGACTCAATGCGGCTTGCACTGGAGGTATTTCAGCGGTTCCCGTCAACCATAAAAGGAGCCTTTGAGGCTGCCGGTGATGCCGCGTCTGGGGCCACGATGAAAACAAGGTCCTTGCAAGATGAGATTGACCGCTATACTGACGCGCTGTATTATGCGGAGCGTTCCGGCCTGGGGCTTGGGGATAAAGCCTACGATGAGGCGTACATGGGGCTTGAACGCGCCAAGCGGAAGGCCGAAGAGTACAAAAAGTCTCTGATGGGAGTGGATCAGAACCAGGATAAAGCCGGAAAATCCGCCAAGAAGCTGGGAAAGAATGTCAAGAGGTTGGGGAACGAATCACAACGTGCTGGCCGGAAAATGACAATGATGTCCATGCTCGGGCGGTCCGTGCTGTTTTCCATGGTTTTCCGCGGTATATCCATGATCACCAACGCGCTCGCGGAAGGGATTGGGAACCTGGCGCAATATTCAGATGAGTTCAACCAGGACGTGTCCTCGATGGTGTCCGCAAATACTAAGCTGAAAAACAGTTTTGCCACCGCGTCAGCTCCGATCATAGATGTTATGGCACCGGCGCTGACCAGCTTAATCAACCTGTTGTCAGAGGCGGTCACATGGACGGGGCAGCTCCTGGCGGCGTTGTCCGGGAAGTCCACGTTCGTGAAAGCTGTGGATGTGGAAGAGGATTATGGAGCCTCCCTGAAGGACAGCAACAAGGAGCTGAAAGAGAAAGACAAGCTTAACAAGAAGCTGGCCTTCTCTTTTGATGACCTCATCCAGGCCCAGCAAAAATCTGAAAATAATGACTATGTTGGTCCTACGCCGGATCAGATGTTCGAAACTGTAGAGATCACGGACGATATAGTGACGTTTGCGGATACGGTTAAGGGTGTGCTTTCCGGCCTGTTTGACCCCATAAAGCAGTCGTGGGAAGAGAATGGACACTATGCAACCGAGGCGGCAAAGACAGCATTCAACAGTCTAAAAACGCTTGCGGGAGACGTTGGTGCGTCGTTTATGCAGGTGTGGAAAACGGAAGGCTATGGGAAACAGATAACGGATGATCTGCTGGTCACATTCGGAAATCTTATGCTGACCGTTGGGAATCTGGCGGATCGTTTTGATGAGGCTTGGAGAAGCGGAGACACTGGAACCAGTATTATGCGCCATCTGGGTGACATAGTGCAGGAGATTACCGGGTTTTTCCGGGAAGCGTCTGAGTCAATCAAGGATTGGGCGTCGAAGTTGGATTTCAGCCCATTGCTGCGCTCGTTCGACACCGTTTTGGCGAAGCTTACGCCTATTGTGAATAAGGTTGGAAGCATTCTGTTGTGGCTGCTGAATAGCATATTTTTGCCGTTGAGCAAGTGGGCGCTGGAAAAGGCTGTCCCGGTTGTACTTGATCTGATAGCGGCGGGGTTATCGCTGCTCAATTCCGTTCTGGACGCACTCCAGCCGTTGGCAAACTGGCTGTGGGAGAAATTCTTAAAGCCGCTGGGGGAATGGACCGGGGAAATTATTATTGCTGCATTGGAAATGATTGTTGGATGGCTGGAAAAATTTTCTGATTGGATTAGCCAGCACCAAGGAGCAGTTGAAAACATCACACTTGCGGTTGCTGCATTTTTTGCGGCTTGGAAAGCTGCTGAGCTTGTAAATGGCATTGCGAATATTATTTCCAGCTTTGGGGGATTTTTGGGTATTGCTCAAAGAATGATAGGCGTACTTGGGAATTTAGATTTGAAATTCCTGGCCATTGTAGCTGTGATTGGATCAATAATATATCTTGCCACACAGGTTGCAAAGGCTTGGGATAAAATGACCCCAGGGGAGCAACTGGCAACAAAATTGATTGCTTTAGCCGGAGCAATAGCTCTGGTTGTAGCGGCGGCCGCTGCACTCGCACATGATTATTCGACGTTGTTAATTGCTGGGGCGATAGCGGCAATAGCAGGGTTTTCTATAGCCGGTATTGCTTCTAATGCAAATAGCAGATATTCCCATAGCGGAGGTGGAGGAAGCTTTTCAGCCTATTCCATCCCCGTAATGGCATCTTACAAAATGCCCCGGCTTGCTACCGGAACCGTGGTCCCCCCGCGCGCTGGCGAGTTTGCCGCGATCTTGGGAGACAATAATGTCGATACGGAGATTGTTAGCCCGATTCCGGCTATGAAGCAAGCATTCAAGGAGGCCATTGCAGAAATGGGCGGTATTGGTGGGAATCAGACATTAAGGGCGGACCTGATTGTGGATGGAACGAAGTTCGCTCAGTTGGTCTATAAGTACAACAACAGAGAGCGGCAGCGCGTCGGCGTTCGCATGGTGACGGAGGGATAGGGAATGAATGAAAATATCTTTTCCATCGATGGTGTGGAGCTGCGGGTAAATGTGATGAAACTGGAGCGAGGGTTTTCCGTGACTGACACGGAAAACTCTGACCGCTTGCAAAATTACAAAATGCACCGGGAAGTGGCAGGAACATTCTACAACTACACCATGGAAGTGGAGCCGTACCCATCCCACCGGGAAGATTATGATACCTTTTACGAGATCATTACCGCACCGGTAGAATCTCACCGGATGATATTTCCGTATGCTCAAAAGACGCTAGAGTTTGACGCATACGTGACCCAAGGCAAGGATACCGTGAAACAGGTAAATGGTCAGAATCTATGGGAAGGATTGTCGGTGTATTTCGTCGCAATGGAACCGCAAAGGAGGCCGTGACATGTTTCTGAAACAATCAATCCTGTCCGATGCCGTGCAGAACACGGAGGGACTGAAAATTGTATACGATGACGTGGCGCCTTATGCGAAAGAACATAGCAGCCCCCAGGTGATAGACCCGGGGCTGCGGCCTCACAAAGGCTTGTATCCGGGAAAAGGACTATACCCGAGAAAAACTAAGGTAAGGCAGGAATTTCCTGATCTGAGGCGGGATGATCTGACATATCCGGGTTATGCCTTATGTCTCCCTCGGTTCGCGCTGATGAACGGAAAGTATGTCAATTTTCCCGACAATGCGGCGGATTACGGCTACATATCGGATGAGATATCAGGGGCAGATTGTCAGCTTGCAAGGACGGTACGGACCGTTGGACTCCGACCACACGCGGGGTTACATCCTGGCGTGTTCCTATTCCCGCGATCAACGACAGAGGAGACAACAAGCAACCCGGAATTGACCATTCTATTCAGCCAGAAATTCACGAGCGTTGGGGTGTTGTTGACGTTCAACATGATGTCAGGTGATTACTGCACAAGGCTTAGAGTCAAGTGGTATTCAGATGGCGAGTTATTATCTGATATGGAGTTCCGGCCTGACTCAGTGCGGTATTTTTGCAATAACTATGTGCGCCTCTATGACAAGATCGTGATAACGTTTTACGAAACCTCACGGCCTTGGAGGCCGGTATTCATCACCCGGATAGATTATGGAATCTACCGGGATTTTTTCGCGGACGAGCTGCTTACAACCTCTTGTCTACAAGAAGTCAATGCTATTAGTGAGAATATCAGTTTCAATACGTTAAACTTCACCGTTCGAACAGAAACCAATATACCCTTCGACTTCCAGAAAAAGCAAAAGTTGGCCCTGTATTTTAATGGTCAACGGATCGGGAATTTCTACCTGAAGAACGGAGCAAGGAAGAACCGCACGGACTACCAGATGGACAGCCACGACGCCATTGGCGTGCTGGACGGCAATGAGTTTCCCGGCGGGGTGTACACTGGTCAGTTGACCCGGGATGTGATTGACCAAATTTTTGAGGGTGAGGATTTCAACTATCTATTGGATGATTCCCTGGCAGACATTCCGCTGATCGGGTATATACCATACACGACGAAGCGCAATGCGTTGGTGCAGATTGCATTCTCAATCGGTGCCGTGGTGGATACCAGTAATTATGATGGTGTGCTGATCTATCCGCAGCAGACGGAAGTAACTGGGGAATTTTCGGAAGTCGATACATATGACGGCGTGACCATGGAACACAGTGACGTGGTAACTGGTATTCGGTTGATGGCGCATACATACCAGCAATCAGAGGATACAGAGGAGTTGTACAACGACACGCTATCCGGCACAGCCGAGGTAATATTTTCTGATCCTCATTATGACCTGACAATTACCGGTGGGACGCTGGTGAGGAGCGGGGATAATTACGCCGTGATCAGTGGAACCGGATCAGCGGTTGTGCTGACCGGAAAGAAATATATCCATATGACCACTGCGCTCCTGAAGGAGAATCCCACCATAGTATTCAATCGGAACATCAAGGAAGTATCTGACGCCACGCTTGTGCACTCTGGAAATGCTCCCGCGGTGCTGGAACGGGTGTATGAATACTACCAGCGTGCCGAAAACGTGACCGGTGACGTGCTGCTGACAGATAAGACGCTCGGGCAGGTAGTTGGGATTGATACGGGATACGACGGACGCCGTGAAGGAACGATTGAAAGCATTTCATACCAATTCGGCATTCGGGAGATTAAGGCGGAGGTGATCATCCATGAGTAAATATATTGACACGCTGATTTTCGACCGCGTGGCGGCCGACGTGCAGGAGATGAAGGACAAGGCATATATTGCCTATAATGACCTTAATCGTATTGAATCAGCCATAAAATGGGTGTCGTATGTACTCAACCGGTATGGCTACCAGAATGTGACACGCAACAAGCTCAACTGGAAGCCAGAGGACCGCCGGACAGACAGTGAAATGGATCGATTAAGAGCCAATCTGGTGGCAATCAGGGCGGCCTATTATACACCTTCCAGCACACCGCAGACGCCGGAAAAAATCACGTTCACATCGATCTATCAGGCCAATTTTGTGGAGCGTATCATCTATGATTTGGGGGTGCTGATAGAAGCGTCTTTCCCTGGACCGCGCCGGTTGGCGTGTAAACTGGGGCAACGAACGTTGGGGAATAGGAGGATAAGCCTATGAGTCTGAAAACCAATTATAAAGACGACAAGTTCGCCGGAAAGCGAATCTATAAGATGGATACGCTGGAAGGTGGACTTGTTACGCTGGAGGACCAGACCCAGTACCAGGAAGAGGGAGACATATTCTCCGCAGCAGATATTAATGCTACGAATACGGCTATCAATACCAACACAGAAGGACTTGCCAGGGCGAAAAAGATGATAGAGGAATTGCAAGATAAGGTTGTTGTGAGTCTGCCGGTATCGGGGTGGAGCGGAACGGCACCGTTTACGCAAACAATACCACTTTCAGGGATTAAGAGTACAGATAATCCCATTCCCGGAATGTTGTACCCGGATAACCTGACCGAGGACAGGAAAGCCCAAATTGATAAGAGTTCCAACATGATCACCGAGATTGAGACGCTGGACGGATCGTTAAAAGTGACATGCCGGTTCAAGCGGCCAACGGCCGACTTGATCTTGTCGCTGAAAGGGGTAAGCCTATGAAATTATCATTGCCATTTAAGGGGCAAAATGTTGACATTTCCAGCCTGACAGCTGCCCCCAGTGATGTGCGAAAAGGCAAGAAATATATTGGCTCAGGTGGCGACGATGAACGCATTGGAGAAATGGAGCGGATCGCACCGGTTACGCACAGTCTGCCGCTGAATGGGGTATACAACATTCCGGCAGGTGAGCATACTGGACAGGACGTGATCCGCCAGGAATTGCCGATAATGGGAACGCAATATGTTGCACCTGGTGCTGGTCAAATTGTGATCGAATGCGCCGGAAAGTATATGACCGGGAACATCGTCGTTCAGGCCGTTGCGAATCTGACGGCAGAAAATATCAAGTATGGTGTTACGGTTGGAGAAGGGGAAGGAGCGGTCACAGGAACATGTCAGGGATTTTTCGATTAATTTGGAGGTGGATTATGGCAATATTAGCCTTGCGAAAAACTGGTGGCGGTGCAGACTTTGACCGGCTTACCGCAGTACCGAAGGACGTGGCCGCGGGGAAAAGGTTCCTGGGAGCTGGGAGTGATGAGACACAAGAGGGGACAATGCCCGTTCAGGGCAGCCCATCTATTATGTTGCCAGCAAACGGTAGTGTGACACTCCCGGCGGGGAAATATACAGGCGGAAAAGTATCGCAGCAGATTGCCACAATGGGTGAGCAGAGTATTGGACCCGGCGCAAAACAGATTACCATTAACTGTGCCGGAAAGTATATGACTGGAAATATTATCATACGCCCCACCAAAAACCTGATTATATCTAACATCAAGAAGAATCAGTATGTTGGAGGCGTTGGCCCAGGAATATGGGAAGGTTATGTCAACGATGATCCACTGACTCCGTACCTGTATGGTACGTTTTACGGTGACCAGGGTATAACATCAATGCGTTATACAACGTATCGTCAGGGAACCGGTAAGGTTTCGCTGTCCAAAGATCACATAGCGGCAAGCGCAGGGAGCGGTGAAACAATCGCTTATGTATTTGATCTTCCGATTCGCTTGGACGGCGTGAAATCATTGACCGTGGAAATGTCTGGGACGGGGAAAACTGCAAAAGTCTTGGTATGTCGCGGCCGCGCAACGGGATACATAGAAATGGTTACACAATCAGGATCATCCTTGAAATATGAGTATAACCCAGCGTTAGGAGACCTCCTCCTTGATGGCACGATTGGTAGAAGTAGTGCCGGTGGTGACATATGGAATCAGCAGAAAACATTTGGGTTAAGCGGCTTTACAGGAAATGCCTATCTGTATATCGGAGCCTCGTCACCGGCGTTCTCGTATGACTTATATTTTGCGAAATTTAATACCTGATGGAGGGAGATTAAGATGGAAAAGGATTATAAAAAGACAGGTTGGGTAAATGGCTCTGAGCCAGATATGGACGCTGAGCATATGAACAATATTGAGGATGGAATCGATGGGTTATACCATCCCGTATTTGACGATTCCGGGACCGTGGAAGGGATCACGAACTTTCCGCAGTTCTTGTCCACGGTAGTCAATAAAATGAATCCGATTGCCTTCTACAAAAATTTCAAGGCTGGCATGGCTTTTGTACTCCATGCGGGGCAGTTAGTCAATAATGGATTGTGCAATGAGCCTGGGAAGTATCCGTTGGATGCGGCCTACGGAAAGACGTTGTACGATTATTATGATCGGTTGAATAGTGATTTAGGCGGTCTTGCAACTGATCTGTCCAACACCAATATCGATCTTAATCCGCTTAAATCCTATTACGTTAATAATATCAACAACAACATAGTTAATAAGGTTAATATTGTGCTGTGGGACGCCAACACGGCAGATTCACCATTCAAGGCTGGCAATACCATCCGCGGTAATGGTTTTTGTATTACTTATAGTTCTGGAGAACCTTACCTTTGCCAGCTCGCTATGGCCGTGGGAGACTCTAATTTGTTTACCCGGAACCGTAGTCAGGAGGGATGGAGCGGATGGACTACCAAATGATTACTTTATCCATATATTTGACCATGTAGCTGTTGCACCAGTGTACCAATCATAAAACACATTATCCCGTGTAAAAGCCAAAGACGCAATGTCCCCATTTTTGTAATGGATATTTATATGCCGCTTGGGTAGGGCATTGGAAGTTTCAGTTCCGAAGCTGACCTTATCAATATCATCATCAAAGGCAAAATCACTATTCAGCCGACGAGAGAATGGCGGCCTTCAGGCGAGCAAGTTCCAGGTTTGCGGCCGCGGCCTCGTCGCTGATGAAGTGGACGTTGGTGAAATTAATGCAGCCATCGGGCAGCAATGCCATTGCCTCCCATACTGCCTGTGCAGCTTCCAGTGATTGGTAGATAACGTAAGAATTATAGACCATTAGACACCTCCGGGTGTGAGATTGTCAGATAGGCCCATTGTAATCCTACGGGCCGAAAAATGCAACCGAAAACTGGGCCTCACAAGGGCCTTATTTTATTGCCCGGCTGCCCGCCGGGCGGAAAGGAATTGAATATGAAAGACACAATGATTTTGAAGGATGGAACCATCATCGAGTTGGAGACTGGGGCCTCCCTGAGAGATATCCGGGTGGTGGCGCCGGATCGTGCGGCTATGGCAGCCACATGGGCCAAGTTGACGCCGGAGAATCTGGCCGTGGTCCAGGTCAAGAACGAGGCCGGACTGACGGCGGGGAACTATACGGACCTGGTGCTGGACGACGAGACGTCTAAGGTGGCCGCCGATGGCACTGTGCTTACCAGTTACCGCCTGCGGCCCAAGACGGACCTGGAGAGGCTGGAGGAGCGTGTGGGAGCTGTTGAAACCGGCCAGGACGTGCAGGACGGGGCAATCAATGACCTGGGAACCGTTGTGGGTGAGATTGCGGGGGAGGTGATGGTATAATGGGCGCATTTTACGGTTTGAGGATCAGGGCCGGTATCATGACACTGGAAGCGGTTCCGGCGTTCTGGCGGGCCAAGGTGGACAAGTGGCTGGCGGATAATCCAGCCGAGTGATGGAGGGCGACATGGGAAAATATGAAGTCGCGGCGGTTGTGGTTGCGCTGATCACAACCGCGATAACCATAGGTGCACCGGTGATCAAGCTGAATACCGCTATCACGCGATTGATTTGTAAGCTTGACAAGCTGGGGGACGATTTTTCAAATTTGGAGACCAGAAACCACGAGTCCCACCGGCGGATATGGGAACATAACGAGGAGCAGGATGAGAAACTGGCCGATCATGAAACACGGCTTAAAATTATCGAAAGCGGAAAGGAGTAAGACTATGGATTTTGGAATCGCAGGAGTAGCGGCAATTACGGTGATCTGCTATCTGATCGGGATGGGGTGCAAGGCGTCCAGTAAGGTCAAGGACGAGGTGATCCCCGTGACCTGCGGAGTGGCCGGGGCAGCCCTGGGAGTTGTTGGCATGTACACCATGCCCGGATTCCCGGCGTCCGATGTGGTCAACGCTGTAGCAATCGGTATTGTATCCGGCCTGGCAGCGACCGGCGTCAATCAGATGGTTAAGCAGCTCGGAGGCAACAAGGCGTAGAGGGAGGTGATCCGACTATCTCCCGCCGGCAGGGTGAGAGCCGGGAACATATCAACCAACACACGAAAGGAGAGCAACATGGAAGAGATCAAGATGGAAGAGAGATTGCACAGGGATTGCGATCCGCATGACGCGGAGCATTGCGACATCAACGACCATAATAATTTGTCCCCGGCGGATGACGATTGCGGTCACACGGTTCCCGGTCCTGGACCGGGCGAGGGTAAGCCGAAGTATGAGGGTGGCGCTCCCATCTGGCAGAACCAGGACCCGGACCACGGCCCTGGCGTAACTGAATAATCGATTGTTCTTTGGCCCTGGGCGATCCCCGGGGCCTTATTATTTTAGGAGGTGCACATTGACAGCACATGAGAGACGGGCGGCGGTGGCCGCCAAGTATGGGACACTGATCGGCCGGAACCTGTACAGCCAGCCATTGAGAGATTATTGCTATCGGAAGTACAAGGACGGCAACTACTACAGCGATTGCAGCAGTTCCATCTGCTATACTTACCAGGAGGCCGGGGAGGGCTGGGGCGTCACGAATACCGCCGGAATGTATGCGTCCAGCAGGTTGGAGACGGTGGACGTGCCAATTTCCGATGGGGTTCCGGCGGCGGATTGTTTGCGCCCCGGGGACATGCTGCTGTATGCCGGTAACGACGCCAGCCGCCCCAAGCGGATCGGCCATGTGGAGATGGTATACAGCGTGGACGGCGATAAGGTGATCTTGTGCGGCCACGGCAGCGGGCGGCCATCCTACAAGGATATGGCGGCGTACTGCCGCAGCCGATACAATACCCTGGCCCCTGGTGGATGGCGTAAGGGCCTTGTATGCGTCCGCCGGTACATCCCGGACGACACGGAGCCGGTGCAGCCCGCATACATCCCGGGGTGGCACCAGGAAGAGGACGGCTGGCGCTACTATTTGGGGACGGACGGATTTTTTGTTCGAAACGCCTGGTATCAGGACACCAACGGCAAGTGGTACTGGTTTGACGGCTCCGGCTTGATGGTACACGACACGTGGTATTGGTACAAGGATCACTGGTATTACCTGGGCGGAGACGGGGCCATGTGCACGGGCCGCCTGACGCTGGACGGCAAGTGGTATGTCCTGGACGATGAGGGCCGAATGATCACCGATCCGGTTACGTTGACGCCCGATAAGGACGGCGCGCTGCGGTATCCGGGATTAGGAGATTAGCAGAAAATTAGTTGAAAAATGCCTCCAGATGTGGTATAGTAATGGTGTCGAAAGACATGTCGTCAGGCGGTGGATGGGACCGTCAATGACGAGTGGGGACCCTACTCCTCCCTGCGCGGATTGAAAAAATTATATTTTCACGTATGGCGAAAGCCAAAAGAAAAAAGCCTATGAAAGTGGGCTTTTTTCTTGCGAAATATACCGCGAGCTGTTATAATTATGGTGTCGCTGGGTGATGGATGGGATCACCGGCAGCGAGTGGGAACCCGAGCCTTCCCACGCGGATTGAAATAATTAAATATTTATGTGTGGCGGAAACGCAACAAAAAAGCACTCATTAAGGGTGCTTTTTTTGTTGCCTTTTTTGGATACGCTTCCAATTTTCAGGGTATTCTTCCGCGTACCATTTCAAAAAATCTCCAAATAATTCATCTTCCGCCGTTTTTCTGGCTTTCGCCGCGAGCGGTATTTCTGTATAGTATCCCAGGCTATACGACTTACCTTTGAACGAAATACTTGCTCTCCATTTTCCAGTGCCTTTGTGCCATGTTACCCCCGTTACCCCGGAGGTATTGTTGCGCTGAACGGTTTGGGTTGAGGCGATACGCGGCACATTTGTGCCATCAACAAAACTATTTTTGTACGCTATTTTCGAATTTTCTCTGAATAATTCATCATGGAGGCAGCCGCAGCTCTGGACTTCTCCTCTTCTCAACATATCCCCGCGGGAAATGATTATATTCCCGCAATCACATTGGCACTTATACCGGTATCCCCTGCCCGGTATAAGATCATGCGGCTCTATTACGGTCAGACGGCCAAAACGTGTACCGGTCGGTATTGGCTTTTCGCGGCTCTCTTTTTGCAGACAACCGCAGCTTTTCCAGGCCCTCCCAATGTAAGTACCGGGAAGGTCAATGAAATTTCCACAAGAGCATTCGCAACGGTACATATGCCGATTGCGATTAGTTCCATTGTATGGGATAAGACCAAGGTATTCTCGGACGGTAAGGCGCCCGTAAGTCTGACCTATTTCTATTTTTCTATGTTTTGTTCCCAAGGTAGCCCTCCTTAGCAGAACCGGCACACCAGCTCACCGTCTTTTACCTTCACATTCTTTGTCACCTTGCAGCCCCCGTCCTGCTCGGTGACACGCTCATACTCCGCGCCTACCTCTTCCCACTCTATCATGCGGTTAATCCCGTTAATCCATACGCAATTCGTATCCACCATTTCCGCGCCGGTACTGGCACGGCCACGCTGGTATGACGCGTTGATTGCGTCCATCACAAGGGCCAACTGCCGGGCTGTAAGCTGCGGGATCAACTCCTCGGGGATTTGATTCTCAACGGCTGCAAGGGTAGAATATCCCTTGAAACCTTTATATAATTTCCTGGCTTTTGCCAGCTTGATTCCGTGATTCATATATTCCCTCCATTAAAATTCCCGGATGACCGCCCAGCCCTCCTCGTGGTAATCGATTAAATGAGAACCATCGGAGTAATTGGCACTGGCCTCTTCGGCGGTATCGAAATCTAAAAAGTTGCTGTAATCGCCTCGCACCGCAACCTCGTAAGTGAGCGGTTCGTCGAAAGCAGTGTCTGATACATATACCGCTTTCCCGTTATCATCCACAAAAAGTATTGCGGCTTCTCCATTGATATCTTCCGCGTATATTCTTTTCATCTTGCGCCCTCCCGCAGTTTTTGCTATACTATTTATGAATGGGGGAGCGGTGGCAAGCCCGCCCTCCCTTGTTCGTTTCCCGTCCCTCGTGAGAGGGGCTTTTTTAGTTGTCCTCGATACCTTTTTGGGTATCGTCAATGAGTTTGTCAACCATTGTTTCGGCTTTTTCGTACTCCTTGTTTTTCAGTGCTTCTTTCAAGTCCTTTAAATCCTGCAATAATCTTCTAAGGTAGCTTTTAAATACGCTCATGTCCTCACTCAATTTCCTTCCTCCTTGTACTCGTTAAGGCCTTGCCTCTCTTAACTATCTTTATTATACTATATAACATGCTATATATCAATAGACATAATATACAAATATATAGCGTGTTATATATGCAGAATGCATATTACAACATATCCCGATCAATTTTTTCATCCATGCTTTTCATAATGAATGCACGCAGCGACATGCCGGATTCTTTGGCAGCCTTCTCGTATTTTTCTTTTTCCTCTTCTTTCAATCTGATCGAGATTGAAGAAAGTTTTTTTAGATACTCTTTCGTAGCCCTTGCCTGGGCGTCTGTATATGTGCTTCCCAAATATATCACCTCCCATTATAAGTATACCATAAGAAGAATATAGCATGCTATATACAATGTGAACATATAGCATGCTATATATTTGTGAGATTTGCCTATTGATATATAACATGCTATATACTATAATTAAATCATCAAAGGAACGGAGGAAAGCGAAATGTTAAAGGTAAACAAAATGATCAACGCCGAGGAAATCTACAATAAATATCACTGGTCCGGCGATGGCGATTGGAATTTTGTAGCTGTTCGCATTCAGGATGTTCCGTTCGGACTGGGTGAGATCGATCACATTTCCCACGTATGGGTAGACGGAAACGAAACCGATGAGGAGCTGGCGGGAATTTGCGGAATCAATGTAAAAGATCTGCAATACGCAGGCGACTACTACGGAGACTATGCGGCTATCATCTGCGGGGATTGCGCAATGGGCGGCGAGGACATGGGCGAACTGATCATCGAGGACCCGGTCGTGGTTGAGATTTTGGCATAAGGAATACCGACCGGCGGCGGTCCCGCCGGAGAAAGCGAGGAGAAAAATGAAAATGACAGAGGAAGTTATAAGCGCGTTGAAAAAACGGAATGAATCAAAGCTATATCTTGCAATGTATGATTTTTATGACGCAAATAATAGCATAGAAGCCTGTGAGGCTTTTAATCAGTGGAAATTAGAGGTTAAAGGATATGAAAGATATATGATTACCAGGGCTGAACAGAGAATATATGGAAATGAAAAGGTGATCAATTCTATGTTTTAAAATATCACTATCCCCGCCCCGGCTGGGCAATGCCGGGAGAAAAGGAGAACAGAATGGAAAACATCAAATTCAATTACGCGAGGTGCCGCGAAGCTCTGTTGTATGAAGTTATCGAGTATAACAAAAAACGTACCGATAGTATCGCCAGAGAAAAATTTAAGGCGGTATGCGAATATGCCCGTTGCTGTGGTGTTATATCCTATGAAGGGTACGCATACCTGGATGAAAAGATTGATCTTGAAGAACAGGTTGACCCGATCCGATATGAGTCCTGAGAGGCGGGTGGGACGGCCCGGGATCGGTGGGCGGAGAAGCGGGAAAAGGCTTGACAGCGCAGCACCCGGTTGGTATTATATAGTCATAGCATTTGCTATCGGGCATACGCCCGTTCAGGGGTTTTCCCCTGTGGATTGAAACATGTAGTTTAGCATTTATGCTACAGGAAAAAGCGCTTGGAGTAATTCCGGCGCTTTTTTCGTTGCTGGCTGATGGCATTTTCGCCGGACTGAAAATCTTGACAATTCCAGCCGTACTTGATATTATATTGCTATAGCACATGCTATCAGGCATATTGCCTGTTCAGGGGTTTTCCCTGTGGATTGAAATTTGTTTTTTAATGTTTAGCTACAGGAAAAGGCGCTTGGAATAATCCTGGCGCTTTTTTCGTTGTCTCTGCTTCGATTTTATGATACTATGGAATCAGAGAGGGGTGATAGGGTGTATTCAGCGAAAATATATTACACGTCAAATTTTCGTACTCATGCGGAGACTGTGGATAATATCATTAGTTGGGTTTGCGACGAAAACGGTGGGGTTACGATAACATTTGGTGATCAGAAAAATCCAATGATCATTAAGCGCCATAAGACAGACATCGAGGACGTACACATTTTCAAGGTCAATCCAGCAATATTTTAATGGCATAATTTCCCAGTAGCACTATGCTGGTACAAGCAGTATACTAATCCCAGACACGGGCAATGATGGCATTGATCCCTCTGTCTGCCCGCCCCTGCCCGGCGGGCTTTTTTTCGCCCCGAAACTGCCAGGAATTGCCAGTCCATCCCGCGGGGGAAGGGCAGTATAATGGGGGTATGAGGATACTGCTTGATGAGATAATGGACCAACGGAATATGTCGGAACGGCAGGTGAGCGATCTTACCGGCCTTCCCCGGTCCCTGGTGCATGAAATTAGGCGCGGATCACGCCCGCGGATCGACACGGTGGAACAACTGGCGAAGGGGCTGGGGGTTAGAATTGGGGACCTGATTGAGAGTGAGTATCTATGATGTGGTTGCTCAAAATTCCGAGCATAGCAATGGGACGCATGGAGCGCCCTATTTTTTTTACTCCGCTGCCAGCGGGGAAGAGTTGTTTACGGTCAGATACCACTTACATTCCTGCGCGTAGAACCGCAGCGTTACCTCGTGGGTATGCTGCCCCGCGGTGGCGACACAGCGGAAATCTGCATAATTTGCGTACCGGTTCGGCATGGATACGCATTTGCTGTCGATGATTTTATAATTTGGTGCGCCCTTGTCCAGGGAGAGCCGCAGCCACAGCGGCAGGACCTTCCCGTCGGGGTTGAAGGACGCGATAACGTATACTCGTTTCGTCATAACGGATCACCTCAATAACATTATACAAACATACGTTCGGAAAATCAACCGTGAAAATAGTGATTTAGATGAGCATTTTATGATGTCTCCAGATGGCGTAACGGCCATACAAAGCAAATCTGGTAATACATGGCGGAGGTTGCAAGTTCAGATGATCAATGATGACATCGCGCTTTTTAAAAGTCACGATGGTGGAGCCACCTGGCCAGAAGTAAAAACTCTTCTAACTAACGCAGATTTTCGCACATCAGGTGTGAAACTAGCAGAAATATTTTACGACCCATTGGCTAGTAGTGCGGTCATAAAGTGGACACTAAGTGACAACTTGATATATCAAATGGTTATCACTGATCAAGGATTGCGATATGACCGCTGGAACGGATTAACATGGGAAAATATGTGGACCAAATGATTAATTACATAAGAAGTATATTAGAACAAAAAAGCCTCAAAAAAGGGTGAGAAAGAGTGCGGAAAAATATTATCATTAGCGACAAAATAGATACACGAAAACCCTTCTAGCCCTTGAAACTACGTTGTTTTTTCTTTCAAACCCATTAACATTTCTTCAAGCTCATTTACATTATCTGAAATAAAAAACAATAGTAGCCTTGCTTTAAATGCTTCTGAATAACTACATTTATACGCTTTTTGTATGTCGGAAATCCTATATATATTGGTATCTTTCATATCTCACCTTCTTTAATTTTGAAAATCCTAATTTTCTCCGAGTTTTACGCTTCGTAACGTCTTGGGTCAACCTGTTCACCAAATTCAATATTAGCAGTCAGGTACATATATTCTTCAAATCCAATAATGCCACAAGCACGAGCGTACTCACATATTGCCTTGAATTTTTCCTGTGCACTAACATCTTCACATGATTTATTGTACTCTTCCGCCCTATATTTGAGGACTTCACGACACCTTACATAACCAAATCCTGATTTCATTTCACTTCCCCTTCCTGGCTTCTGGCCGAAAACCTTATCATCTCGACCTCCAAAATGTTAATTTTAAGTTTATAAATCTTTTTCTTTTAATAGCTTGCCGATGCTGGCGGTTGTGGTTTTACTGTTATACGGAAATGATACTTCAAAAAATAAATCGTTTTCAAAAGCTTTTCTCGCCTGTACAGTACACATATTCCCATCGAAACTAATAGACTTAAATCTTGTGCAATAATTAGTATAATTTCCAAATGCTTTAATTACCTTCTGATAAATCTTATACTGAACCCCTTCTAATATCTCATATCCCAACTTTTCTTTATTGATAACAGAAAAGGATTCATTGTAATAATTACACAGCCTATTACTTCCGATCTCCCGAATGACTATACAGTCGTTTTCTATATGGTCTACAATTCCTACCACAAAATCATTGATATTTAAAGAAGTGTTGGCAAAAACCAAATCCCCTTTACATATTCCAGAGGGATTTAACATATATGACTTGACGTATTCTTCTTTTTTATCAAAAGAACCGTATAGTAAACCCGGAATGATTCTCGTAATTATAGTCATTAGAATTCTTTCTTTGTCTCTCATTTCTTCTCCTAAATGTTAATTTTATGAAATAAACCCATCTGTGAAAAAATCCATCTGGCCAGGTAATTCTACACCATCTGGTATGTTCTCCCACTCGACTCCGATGTAATCCAATACCCGGCCCCAGCCAAACTTCTCCCCTGTTTCCGGGTCTGTGCAGCACCGGTACATCCAAAATTCCCATTCTTTCGGATTTCTCATCCTAAGCTGGTCAAATCGGTGAGGACGCTTCTCCATGTGCACCCCGAAGCCACACATACTACAGCCAGTGCGCTGTGCCCCTGTGGTGTATAGTGTGCCATCTGGCCTACTGGCGATTGTCCCATATATCTCTGGCACTGGCGCTTTTAAATCAAGTGCTAACTGCAATAAATCCTGCCTTAAAAACGGTGCAAATGGTGCACTCCGGATAACGCCTTTTCCAAAATAATTGCACCCATGTTCCGTCAAGGCTTCTTCTCTCTGTCCGCCCTCGCTGGCCATCAGTCCTAGGAACGGCTTGCTATTATGTTCCTTTGCCCATTTATCACATGGCTGTTCTTTCATGTACAAGCAGCATTTGTTCGACACTTTAAATGGGGCAATCTGATAATTCACGCCTTCATTCTCGTTTTCATAGCCTGCAAACAGTTCCAGCCATTTCTGCGGCAGCTTCATGCGGCTGTTCTTTGCATAGTGTCCCTGTGCGCCGCACTCACCGGTGATAATCGCATGGCGAACAGTTTTATTCTTTTCCGTTGGATTTTGCAATGTGTCTATCTTCCCAGCAATGCGCTTGCTGATAACCGGAAAACCATATTCTTGCAAAATTTCCACTTTAGGTTTCCCTGACTTAACTGGAATGACTCCCAGTTCCCGGTGTATCCGCTGAATGCTCTTATCCTCTAGCGCTGATACTGATATAGCTGGCACATCAATGCCAATCTTCCGCAGAAACAGCAGCAGTACAATACTATCCAATCCTCCTACGCTCACATGGGCGTTAAGGCCCATATCATCCAACTTTTCAACGTATTCAATAGCCCGAAGCTCTGCGCGCTTCACCTTGACTTCATACGGCAGCGCCTGCATGGCGGTCATCTGGGCCTTTTTCTTTCGCTTCTCTGCTTTCCACTCTTCGGTGGTTAATTCTTTCTTTTCCATTTTTCAAAAGGAGCCGGGATATCCCGTCAACGGTGCGCACCGCTCCGGCCTCCTTTCTTAGTTTTCAAAATAACGATTTAACCGATTATTCCTCCGGTTTTTCACACCGTTCAAACTCTATCACCCATACCCAAGGGTTGGCTGTCCATCCATATGTATCCAGGTCCTTTTTCTTGACCGTGGAATCCCATATCTGCATCCATTCCAATGCATAAGCTGCATTCGTCCATACCTCAGTTTTTTCCGGCATTTGTGCGATATAATTGTTGATTTTTTCTTGTCGAGCACCTTCCTTTATAATTTGCTCATTTGAAATTCCCTGTAATCGCTCTAACCTCACAGAAACAACCCTTAACCATATACGGGCGGCTTCTTTTGGCATGTGGATGGACGGACGCCACTTTTCGCTTGCATCTTCCGAATTTGCGATGCTTGCCTTGTATCCGTAAAATTCGGCCATGTGGGAATTTTCACCTTTACCCACACGCTTTTCATACTTGTGCCAGGTTTCCCGGACATACATGATATCGCCTGGACAATAGGGAGCGTGTATCCAAGAGCCTCCAGTTATTGCCTTTACCCCGTAGCCACATTGACGACAAGCCCACTCATTATTGCCCATATCCCAGAATCCTTTTTCATGTCTGCATTCAAATTCCGTACCTTCTAAGGATATTTTAAACTGCGGCTTAATCACTCTCCTGGTAACTGTTTTACGCCCATCCAGGATCGCCCGAACCATGTCGTTATTAAATAATATCGGTTTTACCATGTGCCACTCCTTCCTCGGTTAAATCCGTGCTGTTTTCCCATTCCAGATTGTCGTGCAACGTCAAAGCCAACAAATACACGACTTCTTTTTCATCCTCTGAAGTTGCCGTCTCTTCAAAGGTTTGCAATGATTCCGCTAAAGCAGCAATCCACTCATTTCTAATCATGTTAATCTCCTAAATCCGTGTTTGGCGTTGAAAAATCAAACGCCATCTGGTCCGACAAATCCGTATGCTCCAAGTTCCCACGGTCCAGGTCCTCCGGCGATCCCACAATTACCACAATGCAGGGATTACCCATGTCTGATACCGTATGTTGTGCCACAACCGGATAGTGCAGACGACGCTTATGGTCAACCACTATAATATCTATCAAATCATCCCGTCCAAACCGTTTCAAGTATGCCTGGAGCGTCTTGTTTTTGATGGCCGGTTCCAAGTCATCAAGCGATATCTGACCGTCGCACTCGTAATGCTCCAATGCCTCATTTTCCATCATCCCGATCCTCCTCTCTGTCCGGGTTAAACCTGACATAGCAGCACCCCGGAACCGTCAGCGTACGCGGACTTCCGTCGATGTAATTGATCGTCCCATCCTGGCGCATTTTCACGAGCTTTTCAAAAACCGTGGAAGTGGACTTGTATCCCAGGCCCGCCGTGATATCTCTGACGGTGGGTGGATACCCGTTTTTCACCATGTACTCCGCGGCGTAATCGACGATCCGCTGTTCAGTTCCCGTCATTCTTGACCACCTTCTGTTCTGCCAACAGCTCTCCCACGGCCTTCGCAAATTCCCGTTTCAGGGCTGGAACATTATCGATCAACTCACCGTTTGAAACATGACGCTTGATTCCGGTGTCCCGCCGGTATCCTTCTTCGTAATTCGCGTACAGGATACCTTTCTTTTTCAGCCTTCCCTTAACGAGGGTATAGGTGGCGCAACCATAGTTGCTCTTGTCACCGCGTGCCACGATCAACGGCTGAATGATCTCCTGCCGCGTCTTTCCCATCTCGGCCTCGGCTGCCATCCGGCGCCGTTCCATCTCCTTGCGGCTGTCCTCTTCCAGGTTGGACAGAACCGGATCGAAAATGGATCGCCACTGTGGGCTATCAGAAACCGCGTCAAGGCAAGAAGCCCGCTCGATCCCAGGGTGTGCATTTCTGTATTCCTTGATGGCCTGTTCGGAAACGAACCCATACACATCCCGCATTTTGCCGTACACGCGGCGCAGCACGGTGTTAAAATCCGCATACAGCTCCGGGTATTCCTTGACCATCTTGTCCACCCGGCGGCGCATATCCATCTTCCACGCAATTTCTTCCGGTACACTGGGCAGCTTTTCAGCTGGCGCCTTGGTAATCCGTTTTTCCGGCCTCTGTGTGCCCTCAAACAAGCTGATGATCTTATCCTCCTGTTCCTGCACCGTCCGAAATTTGGCGTCCAGTGTAGCCATTATGTCGGATCGCAGCTCCACAAATTTCTGGTCAATGTATGCCCTGTCCAGAAACAGGGCGCTTCTGTTAGTTGCCTTTCCCATAGTCTCCCATATCCTCTCTCAATTTTTTTGTCAAATTCTGCTGGACTAACTTTTCGTAGTCCGTGTTGCGCTGCTCAAAATTGTGAAACTGATTAGGTTTACTGCCTTTGGCGGTCAATTCCTGCCGCTGGCTCCTTGCCCAGTTTCTAACCGCAGCTCTCCAGTCCTTCATTTTGTTTTTTCCAACCATCCACCCCTTGGACTCGTAGAAGTCCACAAAGGATTCTGCATTAACCTTGTAGCCGTTTTGGCTGCAATATTCAGCCACATCCCCAACCGCAGGTGGGGAAAACGCTTTTTTATTATTATCCTTTACATTATCCTTTTCCTTATCCTTTTCCTTAGGTTCAGGTATGGTTAATGGTTGGTTATCGTTTGGTTTGCGCTTGGTTACGGTTTGGTTATTTCTCGGTTCCGTGGTGGTTCTCGGTCTGCCGCCTTTGGTTCCGTTTTGGTATCGCCGGTTATTTGCGTCTATCTGGGGTTTCGCCATCAGATAGATGCTCTTTGCGATCCCGGCGGATGAAGGTTCCAGGCCATCCAGGCCATAGTCCATAATCGCCCGTACACATGCTGCAAACTGCTCGTCCGGAAGCTCCTTGATCGCCTCGTAAAAGCTCCGGTAAAATACTACGCTATCCCTCATAATTCCACCCAGAACATGCTCATCTGACCGGGCATGTCCCCGTTCTTCCGGCCTTCTACAAACCGTCTTGCGGCTCTTGTCGCTGCTATTATAGACTGCACACGTCGATCCTGCATTGTCAGCCACGCGGCGGCCTCACGGCGGCCCTCCGGCGTCGAATTTGGTATGTAGTACCCGCCCCGTATACCAAGGCTGATAATCACATTATCATGCCTAAGGGCTTCTATCGCCTCCCGAACCAGCCTATCCCTGTACCCAGTTATCCGGCTTAGTTCTTTCCGACTGAGGGCGTTTTTACGGCCCACCCGCAGGGCATTGTATACTACGCACTGGATAACTCTCTGATCTTTCCGCTTTCGCATTTCTGCCCTCCTTCCTGGGCCGGGCAAAGGAGGTATGTATAACACCCGGCCCCATGAAATATGGTCAAAAAGTATACACCTAATACCGTGACATATTATGGAGGTATACCGTGTTCCTATAGATAATTGCGGCCAAACTCGGCCATAAACTCCTGGCGGCTGCCGTAATGCTCCTCATAGTATTTCTGGGCCATGCATTTCAGCATACCGTCAATCTGCAAATTCTCCTCCGTTCGCACAAACCGCGCGCCGTTCGGATGGAGGTCATATCGCAAGGGGACCACAAACCCTCTCTGCTCTGATTTGACCTTGTAGCCCTGGCGACCCTCAAATATGTGGTGCCGCTCAATGTATGGGCTGCTGGTGAAAAAGCAATGGTCCATATCGTCCGTGAAAACGCTCCACAATCTCTTAGCCATCCTGTACCCTCTTCCGGCGGTTCTGCTCGTATAGTGCCATCATCCGCTCCAGCTCTTGGGGCGTCATCGTCTCGATTCCCAGGTCCTTGCACTCCTCCACCAGACCATTGATTAATGTGCTCATTTCAGCGGTGTCGTAAGTGCTGGAACCGCGCAGCATAAGGTATGTGCGAAAACTGCTCCCATCATTCGCGGTTTTCACCTGGGATGTGGGCTTGATGTGGAAAGTTTCAGCCTCCAGGGCCATCCGCTCCCCCTCATCATTATCTGGCACCACAACGTAGATCAGATCCCCGTCAACCTCCACCAATTTCCCATACCGTCGCAACATCATGTTGTGTGCGCGGTTCTTTGATATCCCCGCAACTTCTGACAACTTAGTCAGCAGGGACCAATAATAAGAGTTGGCGTCCAGGCTGCGCTTCCGGCGGTATACCTTAGCTGTGAGGGCCAGCAGCTTCCCACTTAACTGTTCGATTTCCCCGCTTACGTCCTTGTCAACCTCGAACGTAAGGCGGAATCTTCCGGTCATCCAGTCTTTCGTGACGTCTTTCAATGTCCCTTTACAGTCCATGACTACCTCCCCGCCTCATTCCAGGGCAGTCCTTCCTCCGGGTCGTCCGGCGGTACTGTGGCGGGATCGGGAGCTGTGGGCTTGTCTGGCTTGCGTTTCAAAATATCCATAGCCTCTCGGAATTGCTTCATAGTCATGTCATGGATATCTTCCAGGCCATACTTGGACAACATATTCTTCCGCCCGATCCCGGTTCGTGCAAGCTCCAGGAATAGGGTATTAATGTGCGCCTCCGTCACGAGGTCAACCCGTGGTTCCTCTGGCTGTTCCTGCTGTTGCCCGAGCTTATATACTACACGGTTGTTCTTACGGCGCTTGATCTCCAAGCAGCTGATATTGCGATTGGCATCGTAGCCTATCTTGGAGACGTAGAAACGATCATTGCAGCCATATTTCTTTCGGTTGCCATTCCTGTCTCCATTCTCGCAGATTTCACAATCCTTATTACTGACCCAGATGAAGGGGGCCGTGTACAATTCCCGGCCAATCCCCCAGTTGAAACAAGCGCGCTTGAAACTGTCCGAAGCCAGACCCTTCTCCTTCTCCGTGTTGCTCTCTGTCCCGGTGTCCTCCTTCTCGATCCACTGGCCCTTGTCATCGTCCCATATGGATACGATACAGTTGGCATTCTCCCGGCAGTGTCGCCGCTGCCATCCCATCGGGCCTACTGTCTCGTCAAGGATGTTCTGGTCCACTCTGGCGTCCTTATAGAGCAGGAGGGACACACCGTTCGCGGTAACTGTGGCAACACGGCAATCAATCTCATCCGCATTCAGCAACCGAAAATTAAGCTTCCCCATCAGCCTTTTCCTCCGTCTCTACCACCCGGCTGGCCCACATGTCAGCCATATGTAACATCAGGTACAGAGGGGTTTCCTTGCCCTGAATCTGATACCGGAACGTACCATACATGCCATTGTGCATCAGGATCGCCCAATTTTCCTCTTCGGTCAGTTCAATGTGGCGGCCCGCAATCTGAGTGGAGCGGACCTCGTGATCCACATAGAGCAATTCCGGGTTGCTGGTGTAAGGTTTCGCGGTAGACTGACACGGTTCCGCATTTTTCCCGCGGCCTTTCAGCATGTTAGGGATGTACCCAGGTTTTCCGTACTGCCCCGCCTTCCCCAAATCATGCAGCAGTGCGCAGATAATCACGCTATCGTGGGAAATTTCCGGGTAGAGGAGCGCATGAAGCTTGTCCATAATCTGGTATACATTCAGGCTGTGTTCCGCCAACCCTCCCTTATTCGCAAGATGGTACTGAGTGCTACACGGAGCCGTGTAAAATCCCATCTCGTCCATTTCAGCCAGCAAAGAAGCCATTCCCTCCCTGCCTGTAGATAACAACAATTCCTCTATTCTCTGTTTCATACAATCAATCCTCCATATTCATCAAAATTAAATTCACACTGCGGACTATCTACTAAAATGGCCGTTTGCGCTCTCCTTGTCCGGCTTGCGCGCTCCCGGCTCTGACACTCGTCACAGGTGCGTCCATCCTCGTCCAGGTAGCAGCCGCAGGTATCACACCGATAATACACGCTTCATCACCTCCAGATCAGTAATCATCTGCCTCAAATGCTTCTGATCAATGTAGATGTCTGCTGTGTAATCCGGGCTTGAATATGCCTGCCATCCCTTTTCGTGTACACTGACGTATAAACCAGATACGTGCCCTGAGAAACGCAAAAATGCTGTGGGTAAATTTCCAGTGACTTCTTCCCGCCGCGCTTCAATACCATTGATATCCAGCACCAGATCAAGCACACGGTGCACTTCAGCCCGGCGGCGCTTCTCAATTTTGCGTTTCAGCCGTTTTTTCATCTTGCATTCCTCCAGTTTCTCCCTTATAATGAGGGTGTGAAATTTTATTTGTCTGGCCGACCGGAGTTCGCACCTCCCTCGGCCTTTTTCTTGCCCCGCTGTTGCCCCAGCCGTAGGGGTTAAGCCCCAATGCTGCGGCTGCGTGGTTGGTTCTGTTCTTGCGCTTACTCATAACCACTACTCCTTATTTAAATTTCATGGTATAATCACCTCAAAAAGGAGGTGACTGATATGGACGAAATCCTATATCAAACTAAAGAAGTTAAAAAACTATACTCAGAGGAACAGGTAAACAAAATGCTGTCAAACGGTTGGAAACTTGCATATATCGGGCAATATAACGACCCGCCTCATGAGTGTGGAACTGTGTTTGTACTCATTCGGACTGAGTAACATTTCCAAGTATGTATACCGTTGGATGGATGGTTGTATTAATATCTATGTACACCCATCCTTCTGACAAAAGTTTGTTCGCTTCTTCATAAGAAAAAACCTCTTTTATTTCTTTGATCTGTTTCATAATTTTCGCTTTCTCCTCTTATCCCTGGGGGCCGGGTATTATAACAGATACAATCCCAAGGCCAAACCGGCCAGGAAAAACGCTATGCCCCACATTACCGCCGTTGCTACCACGACCACTTGCCGTATGATCCGCCACGGACGCCGTGTCCGCTGGGGCATGTAGTGAATCGGGCCGGGTATGTCTCGCTTATGCACTGGGATCACCGCCTTTCCAGCGGCCCGTTACCGGATGGCCCAAAAACTTTTCAAGCTTGTACCGGAAAATGTTGTATTCGTTTTTTTCTCCGTTACCAAGCGCTTCCTTGGGGATCACCTCACCCAGGTCCCACAGCTTGCGTTTCATCCGCTCTCGGACCTTCTGGGCGGTGCAACCGATCTCCCGGGCAGCTTCTACGGCGTTAAAAATCTCTTTCACGGGTATCACCTCGCTTTCAATTCTGGAAAGCTTATCTAAGTACCTCCATAGAGCTGCTTCCGTCATCGGTAACAGCTTTTTCATATCCAATAAGGTAAGGCTTAATAATTTCTTTTGCCTGTTCCAACTGGATAGGGGTAATTTCTGATAAGCCCCGTAACATCTCCCTGATATCAACCGTCACCGTTAATTCAGGATTTCCCAAATTAGTATTCATCTGTACAAGTGAAGCACCGGTTATTCCTCTGGATACGTCTAACCCGCAGATGATAACATGTGTGCTACGACCAAAATTTTTAAGCTCTAAAATTGGTTTTGACATTCTAATCTTCCTCCCTTCCTCTTATTCCGTCCTCTCGGTTGTCAATGTGCTTTAATCAAATTACGATTTCTTGCTACCATCTTCTGGTGGCTGTTTAACGTGACCCGCCCCAGTTATCAGACCAATCATATACGCGAGTGCCTTTTCCCGTGCACTCTCATCCAGCATCGGCGCCATAATATGGATATTAGCCAATGAGTCGCCAGTAAGATTTACTCCGTTGATAACCGTCATATTGCTTTACCTCTTTTCACTAATGCGCTTTTTATTGACTACATGAGTATATTAACTCACGAAGTGATATTTGTCAACACTTTTTTGTTATAATTATTGACTTTGTGAGTTTTTTGTTTTATAATCACATATATAGGAAAGAGGTGATATGATGAACGAACGCATTAAAAAAATTAGAAAAGAATTTGGATTAACCCAAACAGAGTTTGGCAAAAAGATTGGAGTAAAAGGGAATACAATAACCAATTATGAAACCGGACTGCGAAACCCATCTGAAGCTATAATAATGGCAATATGCCGTGAATTTTCAGTAAATGAGCTATGGTTACGGACGGGGACTGGGGAAATGAAAAAAGCGCTTGAAGGTGAAGAACGTTTTTCCCTTAATATAGGAAAGCTACAGAACACTGATAATGAAACGTTGATACGATGGGTAAACGCGATAGCAGAAACAAATCCTGAATTGCTAGAAGATATTGAAAGCTTTTTTATGAACCTTCTAGGAATAAAAAAAGAGTCGGATTAATCCGACTCATTCTCCTCGACAGCAAGTAGTAGAGATATGTACACCCGGTTTAGGAGCTTTACATTGTCAACCTGTTTGGCTAATTCAGCAATTAACTTTTGATACTGTTCAGCGGTCATATTTTCTACCATCCTTTCCCCTGGCCCTGACTGGCCCTTCTATATATTGCAACGGCTTCGGATATCAGAATATACCGCCGGTGGCGCATTTGTCCGGTATAACGGACAAATATAGACAAGTGTCTATTATGTACCCCGTTTAGGGGTTAATCAAGATTGAAAACAGATCGCCAGGGGGCACGCCAAGTGCCAGGGAAAGTGAACACAATGTGCGTATGGTGGGATTGACTTTACCATCTTCAATTTGATTGATCTGGGTCTTGCTTACGCCTGATAGCTTGGAGAGTTCCCGATCTGTGAGATTCTTCCGGGTCCGAAGATCATACAGATGGTACTCGATTCGGTATTCTGGTATCAACGTTTCTACCTCCATGCGGTTAGTATTCGCATTCCGCGCGGAAGTATGTGCGAACATATGTTCTGTTTTCATTATAGAACATACGTTTGTATTTTGCAACAGGGGGTTATAACTTTTTACATTTATTTAGGAGGTGTACTTTGAGCATAAAAGGTTCCGCAGGAGAGCTTTTTTTAGGTAAGCAGGAGGCAACCATAATTACTTTTTGGGGAAATAAGATAAAAATACCCTATGACAATTTAAAACGTATTGATTACTCATATTTTAAATTCGGTGATGGCGGATATATCGATTTTGTTGATCTCTCTAATCGGTTAAGGAGATTCGAATTTGCCAAAAAAGCAAATGAGCCAGTTTCCAGAGCTATTACGTTCATGCAGGAAAATAATCCTGAGCTTGATTTTGTAGAACATAACCCAAATGATTTAAAATTTTACCAAAAAAGTTGGTTTATACTGTTAATGCTCTTCTTTTGCTGTTTACCCCTTGGATTATTTTTAATGTGGTATTACAAAAAAAATACCAAGTCAGTTAGAATATACTTAACTGTTTTTTTTACCATAATGTGGGGACTAGGTATATATATACAATATCAAAACGCTGTCACTGCAAAAAGTGAATTTCAGCAATCCTATGAAAATATAATGCAATCTGTATATGGAGAAGGTAACAACGTTGTTGAAAGCGTTTCTGATACCACGGTATATCCTGATACTGTTCCTGATACTTCTGACGAATCAGGTGTTGATAGTGGTGACGTTTTGGAATACAATGTTGGAGATGTTTTTGAATCAAATGATATTAAAATCATGTTCATTGATTCCGGGGATTACTCTACGGATAATGAATTTTTGCAGCCTGCGGCAGGAAATAAATATATTTACGCCGAATTTTCTGTATATAATATTGGTGAATCTGATTATTCAGTTGGGTCTGTATCATTTGATTGCTATGCTGATGATACTCTATGTTCACAATCAATATTAACAGTAGACGATGCCATGAGTTCCATTGCGACCCTATCACCTGATCGGAATATAAAAGGTAAAATTTACTATGAAGTTCCAAAAGACTCAAATAAAATAGAAATTGAGTTTGAGACAGATTTCTTATCACAAGATAAAGTATATTTTATTGTAAAATAGCAAAAAAGCCCCAGGAGCTACCAACTCCCAGAGCTTTTAAGATAGGTACTATTGCCCGTTGCACGAACGGATGATATAATACCAGCTTGACACCTGTATTATATCACCCCGCAGTGCACCCGGTCAATGGGTGTATTTTTTATACTCATTTTTAGGGAGGTAGATATAATGTCAAGACCAAAAAAGAAAAAGAGAACTTATCCACGACTTCCAAACAAATTCGGCAGTATCAAGAAACTAAGTGGAAACCGTACAAACCCTTACGGAGTGTACCCGCCCACAACAGAATTTGACGAGGATGGACGGCCAAAGTCAGTCCCAGCCCTGGCCTATGTAGATGATTGGTATTATGGTTTCTCAATCCTTACAGCCTACCATGCCGGGACATACGTTCCGGGAGTTTATCCTCCCAAGCCAGCGCAAAAACTCACCGACATAGAGGGGCTGGATGAGGTCATAAAAAATCTGATCAGCGACTACAGCAAACTGCGGTCTGCACTTACTGGACAGGTTGAGCGGGTCCAAGGTCCAACATTCGCTGAGGTATACAAACGATTCTATAATTGGAAATATGTTTCATCAAAGAAAATGTATTCGGAAAGTTCAAAGAATTCAGCAAAGGCAGCTTTCAAAAACTGTGCATCACTCCATGATCAAATTTTTGCAGATTTACGTTATAGTGATCTTCAAGCTGTAATTGACGGCTGCGAATTGAAACACGCTAGTTTAGAATTAATTTTGAATCTATTCCATCAGATGTACGCATATGCAGACATTGAGGGGCTATGCGAAAAGGACTATTCCGCCCACGTAAAAATCAATATTGAGGATGACGATGAGGGTGGGGAACCTTTTACCGAAGAAGAATTAAAAATTTTGTGGAAAAATGAAAAAAATCCTGAAATAGAATTGCTGTTGATTATGTGTTATTCTGGCTATCGAATTGCAGCATATAAGACGCTAAAAGTAAATCTCGATGACCAGTATTTTCAAGGAGGCTTGAAAACCAAGGCGGGAAAAGACCGTATTGTACCAATACATCCCGGAATCCTTACGCTGGTCAAGCGCCGTCTTAAACGTGATGGTGGGCTATTAGTTTGCTCTGTTGGAAAATATCGGAAAAGTATGTATGGCGCATTAGAAATGCTCGGAATTGAAAAACACACTCCGCATGATTGTCGGCATACATTTTCTGCGCTATGCGAAAAGTATGAAGTTCAAGAAAATGATCGAAAAAGAATGCTGGGGCATTCTTTCGGAAACGATATTACGAACAAAACGTATGGTCACAGAAGCCTGGAAGATTTACGAACAGAAATTTGCAAAATTAAAATTTGTCACTAGCTTGTCACTATTGATATATTTTTTCGCAGATATTTAAATGATTTATAAGCACCAACAAAAACATTGCTTTTCCCTTATTTTACATGGGTTTTTTGAGATTTTCTCGTAAAACGAAAGATTAAACAGATTCCGAATGATTTTAAAGAAATATTAAAAAAAGACGAACAGGAAGGGTTGCTTCAGTTTTGCATAAGGTATGCGAAAAAAGATAAAGTTACTCGGCAAAACTGACATTGAGGTGATGAAATGAGAATAAGGCGGATTAAGGTAGTTGTACCGGAGCTTGTTTCGCTTTTGGGTTACGATTTTTCGGTGCCGGAATACGAGTGTGCATGTGGCGCAGAAGTGGTAGCGGACTATAAATACTGCCCGGGCTGCGGTGCGGAACTGGCATGGGATCGGGTCAGGAGGAAAAGCAATCGTGAAAAGAACATTTGATTTCAGCGAAATTGTAACGTACAACCATAGCATCAAGGTAGTGGCAAAATCCGAGAAAATTTTGGATGAGATTGAGGACGCACTTGGTTGCATGATTGATGATGAGTCTGTCGAATGCAAAGAGGACTTGTTTAACGAGATCACACGACTGGGCGGAGAGTATGAATATATCGAAGATGGAAGCCCTTACGTGGAGTATGAGTAATCTAAGGAGGAGCATATGAGAAAGAAAATTTTTGTTGGGGTAACTATTGTTGGAATCATCTTTGGAATTGGTGGTTGCCAGAGCTGGGAGCGCAACATGAAATCACTCAGCAGCGATATCTCTGGCGGCCTTAACCGGACGGTAACTGTATATGACTACAATGGTCAGGTGATCAGGCAGTACGCCGGGAAGTTTGATGTTTCCGAAAGCGAGAACGAGGTGTATTTTGATATCGACGGGAAGCGGGTCATTATCCACGGCGGTATCGTAATCAACGAGGAGAATTGAGATATGAGGCCAGTATATTACAAGGTGTATGACCAGGGCCGCTACATGGGCACATACACCGCCACAGAGTTACAGACAATGCTCCATTGCGGCCGGCAGGTGCCACGAGAGTACGCGGCAGACTGCCAGAGATACCGAGGACGTTATACCTTCGTGCTGGTTAACGATTCCGTAGGTATGAGCCTTCAGGAGTTGGCGAAGGCATGGGACAGTGAACGGCTGCGGATTCTGCGGGCAGCCGGGAGGATTACATAATTTAAGCCGGGGGAATACCCCGGCAAATAAAAACGAAAGCAGAGAACATATGTACGAAAACAATGGAAAGCGGCGGTCACCCGCCAAGATGATTCCGCCGCTTAAATAATACGCCTGGGTTCATTATATCTAACTCAGGCAGATAATGCAAGAGGAGGATAATATGAGCACACAGACGGTGAGAACGGAAATTATCAATAATGTCATGGTGGCAATGTCGTACTATATTGAGCAGCAGGCTGTTTTAATGGCCTTAGAGCAGGTCATGCAACAGGAATTAGTCCGGGTGAATCTGGAGGAGATTACAACCCTGCCTGCGGAGCGAATGAACCATGTGGACGAACGTAATAAGTATTTGATCCAGTTGTTTATGATCAAGAAGCGTGATCTTTCTAAGGAGACGCTTACGAGCTACTTGAGCGCGGTTAAGCGGCTGATGGTTGAGATTAACGGGAAGTCGTTGGATCAGATGGACGAGACGGACATTGACTGGTATCTGACACAATACGAACAGCGTAACGTATCATCCGGCGGAAAAAAGAACGAAGCGTCTACAGTCAATAACGAACGCAGGTTTTTGTCGGCGTTCTATACGTGGATGCGCAAGGCCAAGCTGATCGCGGATAATCCTGTGGAGAGCATACCGGCCAAGAAGGTGCCACGAAAACCGATTGATTACTATTCGGCGGAGGAGATAGCGCGGATCAGAGACGCTTGTAAGAACCCGCGGGAACGGGCAATCGTTGAGGTGTTCCGCAGCACAGGAGCACGAGTGGGTGAGATCGCGGAGATTACCCTGGATCAGTTGGACCTTGAGACTGGTGACATTATGATTCAGGGTGAGAAGGGCGGCCGTTATCGAACAATCTATCTTGATGATGACGCACGGTACTATTACAGGATGTATCTGGCTACACGCAAGGATGACAGCCCATACCTGTTGCCGCATTCACGCAAGCCATATGGGAAGATGAGCACGGATGCGTATCGGAGTGTCATGAAAACCATTGGGAGGCGTGCTGGATTGATGTGCCGTGTGTATCCGCACAAAATGCGCAAGACGCTGGGCATGAATCTCAAAAATCGCGGTGTCGATCTGGGCATTATCCAGGAGGTTCTCGGACATGCCAATCCCGCGGTGACAAGTCAGTATTATGCACAATCAACGCCCAAGACATTAAGAAGCGTCAGGGAGAGAATGGCAGTATAGAGGAGGAAAGTGAGTGAGTGAGATCAAGATAACCCGGAAACTACTGGACGAGTACCGGGATATGAGGAAGAAGCGGACCATTCCAATTTTGGAGATGGAGCTGCGGGAGATGAGAGAAGGGGACAACGGGTTCGGGAATAGCACTATCTTTGACTACCGAGACGGCTTCCCCAGGCCCCAGAGCGTGGTGGGGTTTGATTGGGAACAGTATGAGCGCCGAGAGAAGGCGCTTGAACGTAAGAAGGATGTTTCCAAGGCAGTGGAGAAGTGGATCGAGGAGATCGAGGATGGTCAGACGCGGTGCGTGTTTCGCATGTTCTACCGGGATGTTATGGAGTGGGGGAAAATAGCTGCAAAGACGGGATACAGCACAAGCCCGGATTATCCGCGAAAGATGATAAGAGATGCCTACATTGAGAAATGCGGGATCAAATAAAAGTAATCCGTTCTATCCGCTCTATCCGTTGTAGAATATAATTAGGCCAAAGGGTTCAGCCCGGAGGCCGCCCCCAATCCCCCATAAGAAGCGGTTGCCGGGTGTAACACCCCGGTGATCGATTTGGTTGATACCAGACCAATGCGCAAAGGTATCCGTACAGCCAGCCACGCAGAGCTTGGTGCATACCGGGGAGGACCCGGTATTGTTGCGGGATAGAGCAGTAAGGCAGCTCGTCGGGTTCATTCCCCGAAGGTCGGTGGTTCAAATCCACCTCCCGCTACTCATTAATAGAGGACTTCCACACGGAGGTCCTTTTGTTTACCCATTTACCATACGCCGGGTGAAACCAAGACCGGCGGACCTCCTTCTACAATCACGGAAAGGCGGTGATCCATATGGCGAGAGCGCCGGACCACAGAGCAGAGATAGCGCGGGACATGTTCCTGACGGGGAAGAAGCTGGTTGACATTGCCAACGAGCTTGGAGTGCCAGACAGCACGGTCCGCAGATGGAAACACACTTATAAGTGGGAGGGCGAACGCTCGGAAAAGGTAATCGAACGCTCGAAAAGAAAAGGCGAACGTTCAGAAAAGAAAACGAACGCTCGGAAAGAAGAAACAAAGGCCGTTGCTGATGAGGTCATACAGGTAGTTGATAATCCTGATCTGACTGACATGCAACGGCTTTTTTGTATTCTGTACGTCAGATGTTTCAACGCAACAAAAGCCGCAATCAAAGCAGGATATAGTCGGAATAGCGCAATGGAACAAGGTTATCAGCTACTACGGAATCCTTCAGTCAAGGGCGAAATAGCGCGCCTGAAGCAACATAGGCTTAACCAGGCCATGCTGGAGGAGGCGGACATATTCCAGAAATACATGGACATTGCGTTCTCAGACATTACCGACTACGTGGAGTTCGGCCGGGAGGAAGTTCAGGTAATGGGGGCGTTCGGACCCGTCCAGGTAGATGATCCTGAAACGGGAGAAAAGAAAACGCTCACAAAAGAGATCAACAGCGTTCGGTTCCGCGAATCGAACGAAGTAGACGGAACGCTCATTACTGAGGTCAAACAGGGCAAGGACGGCGCAAGCATTAAACTGGCGGACCGTATGCGGGCGCTGGACTGGCTGGCGGAGCACATGGACCTTGCAACGGCAGAGCAGCGGGCGCGTGTTGCGCAGCTCAGAGCGCAGACCGACAAATTAACCGGTAACAACGAGGAAATCGAGGATATGGGAGAGGTGGAGGGCGATATCTATGGCGGAAAATAAGTTCGTCAGGAAGCGCACCATTCCATTCCGGTTTTCGGAAAAGCACAAGGATTATATTCGCGCTTGTGAGGCGTGCATGTACAATGTGGCTGAAGGCGCGGTAAGAGCGGGGAAAACGGTTGACAATATATTTGCATTCGCGCATGAGCTTAAAACAACGCCGGATCGGATACATCTGGCTACTGGCTCCACGATGGCGAACGCCAAGCTTAATATTGGTGACGCGAACGGTTTCGGGCTGGAATACATTTTCCGCGGTCAATGTCATTGGGGGAAATATAAGGACAACGAGGCGCTGTTCGTCAAAGGGCCAGATACCCACGGTAAGCAGAAAATCATTATTTTCGCCGGTGGAGCCAAGGAGGACAGCTACAAGAAGATTCGCGGTAACTCATATGGCATGTGGATCGCAACGGAGATCAACCTCCACCACGACAATACCATCAAGGAGGCGTTCAACCGACAGTTGGCGGCAAAGCGCCTGAAAGTGTTCTGGGACCTTAACCCAGACAACCCAAGGGCTACAATATACTCCGATTACATAGACAAGTATCAGCGACAGGCCGACGCTGGGGGATTCCCTGGCGGATACAATTACATGCACTGTACGATCTACGACAATATTAATATCACTCAGGATCGGCTGCGGGAAATCGAAAGCCGGTATGACAAAAACAGTATATGGTATCTGCGGGATATAAAAGGAATGCGTGTCGTAGCCAACGGGTTGATATACCGCAGGTTTGCGGATGATACCAGCACCAAGCAATACACTTTCCGAATCCCTGAGAAACCCAAGGATATTATGGAAATTAACTTGGGGATTGACTTTGGTGGCAGCAGTTCCGGTCACTCCTTCACCGCAACCGCAATTACTAGAGGATATCATAATGTGGTTGCTCTGGCATCCGAATGGATCGGCTGCAAGGATGAGATGGGAAACCAAATTGAGATAGACCCGGAAACTCTGGGAAACAGATTTTGCGATTTTTGCCAGAAGATCATAAGCCGTTATGGTTATATCACAGCGGTATATGCAGACAGCGCAGAACAGACGTTAATAGCTGGTATCCGCAGTAGCCTCCGCAAGCACGGGCTTGGATGGGTGCGGGTTGAGAATGCGCTAAAAATTGAGATCAACGATAGAATCAACGCAACGGCCATATTGATGGCGCAGGGGCGTTTTTTCTATGTTGGCGGAGAGTGTGCAAGTCTGGTCAATGCCCTGAGTACGGCAGTGTGGGACCCGAAAGAGTTAACAAAGAACGTCAGACTGGATGACGGAACCAGTGATGTTGATAGTCTGGACAGTTTTGAATATACGTTTGAGCGGATCATCAGCCGCTTGATCAAATATGGTTAGGGGAGGTGATGGGAATGAAATTCACGAAAATGCTGGCGCTGATAACGGATATCCTGAACAAGGACGCTGACACACAGGTGGATGTGTGCTTGACGGCGCAGATGGCGAACCAGATAGAGCTATGGACCAGAATGTATGAGAACCGGTCCCCATGGGTGAACAACAAGGATGTGCTCAGCGCCAACTTGGCTCCTGCCATTGCCTCAGAGCTTGCGCGTCTGGTCACATTGGAAATGAAATCAGATATCACCGGCGGTCCGGCGGCGAATTACTTGAATGAGCAGTACAAGAAAAAAGTAATCAAAGATATTCGCAGGTATGTGGAATATGGATGCGCAAAAGGCGGATTGATTATCAAACCGTATGTGACCAAACAAGGTTTGGCTGTCCAGTATGTCCAGGCTGATTGCTTTTTCCCCTTGTCATTTGACAGCTCTGGGCGAATTACTCAGTGTGTTTTCACGGAGCAATTCAGAAAAGGCAAGAAGATATATACCAGATTGGAGGTTCACACCTTACAGGGTGATCACATCCAAATCAATAACCGAGCATTTGTGGCAACGAACGACTACAGCCTGGGGAGCGAGGTTCCGGTGGGAACGGTAGACAGATGGTCGGAATTAGCACCGAACGTTACGTTCGAAGGCGCTGATCGGCTGCTGTTTGGGTATTTCAAAATCCCAATGGCGAACGCGGAAGATTCTGACAGCCCTTTGGGGGTATCGGTGTATTCAAGGGCGGTTGACCTGATCCAGGAGGCTGACCGGCGGTATTCAAACATCTGTTGGGAGTATGAAGGAACACAGTTGGCGGTGCATGTATCCACATCCATGCTGAAATACAATAAGGATCAGGATAAGCTTGAATATCCTGGTGGAAAGGCCAGGTTATACAGAAATCTTGATTATGACACCGGTGTTACAGACAAGCCATTTTTTGACACGTTCAGCCCAGAAATACGCGACGTCGCGTTGTTCAATGGATTCAATAACCAACTGAAACTAATCGAATTTAATTGTTGCCTGGCCTATGGTACATTGTCAGACCCACAGAATATCGATAAGACGGCCACAGAGATTAAGACCAGCAAACAGCGATCTTACACAATGGTTGCAGATACGCAAATGGCTCTTCAAGACGCCCTGGAGGACCTGGTATATGCCATGAATTTCTGGGCTGTTTTGTATGGATTGGTTCCTCCTGGGAGCGACTACAAAGTGTCGTTTGATTGGGATGATAGTGTGATTGTGGACGCTGAGACGGAGCGGGAGCAGGACAGGAAAGACGTGGCAATGGGGGTTATGCGGGTAGAAGAATACCGTGCCAAGTGGTACGGGGAGACGCTGGAAGAAGCGGCCAAGAACTTGCCAGATGTGGCCGCTGTAGAGGAGTGATACCATGACGCCCGATGAACTGGAGAAATTGCCGAAACCGTTGGAGCGCATTATAAGGGACTTGGAAATGTCCATAATGCAGGAGATTATAGAACGGATCAAGGCAGTAGCCCAGATAACGCCGGTCACTGACTGGCTCCTGGTGAGGTTGTCGGCCATTGGTACGAGTAAGGCCAAGATCAAGCATATGATTGGGGAAGCACTCATAGAGTCAGACCTTCGGGTGGATGATATCTATGAACAGGCGGTGCGTTCGGACTTCATTCGCAACAAGGAAATATATGAGGCTGTAGAAAAAGAATACATCCCCTACGAGGAAAACAAGTGGTTGCAACAAGTTGTTGAAACAGCCAGGAGGCAGACCAAGGACAGCTTGCGTCCCATGGAAAATATCACCCAGACAATGGGATTCAATGTTCCAATGGGTGGCGGCAAGAAGGTGTTCACGCCATTGTCTGAGTACCTGGAGCGTAGCATGGATAAGGCCATGATGGGGATTGTCACAGGCTCTAAGACCTACAGCCAGGCCGTGGGTGATGTAATTGACGAGATGACGGCCAGCGGAATTCGAACGGTAGATTATGCCTCCGGTAAGTCGGATCGGATTGAGGTGGCCGCCCGGCGGGCTGTTATGACCGGCGTGGCCCAGATGACGGATAAGGTCAACGAGAAAAACGCCGAGGAGTTGGAAACAGATCACTGGGAAGTCGATTGGCACATGGGCGCCAGGAACACTGGAACGGGATATCTTAATCACCAGAACTGGCAGGGGAAAGTATACAGCAGCGCAGAAATGCGGACCATTTGCGGGCTGGGTGAAATGCTTGGTTTTGCAGGAATTAACTGCTATCATATTCGGTTCCCGTTTATCCTTGGTATCAGCAAGCGGAAATATACGGATGAGTGGCTGGATGAGCAGAACCGGAGGGAAAACGAGAAAAAGGTTTTCCGAGGCCAGGAATATAATACATATGGGGCCTTACAGTATCAGCGGAGCCTTGAACGGACCATTCGTAAGCAGAAACAGGACGTTGCGTTACTAGAGGCTGCTGGAGCTGATAAGGATATTATCACAGCAGCAAAATGCCGGTTGAGATTGACCAATAAAACATATACAGAATTTTCAAGGGAAATGGGACTGCGGCAGCAACGGGAGCGGCTGCGGATCGCGAAAACGGCATAAAGGAGGTGAGGGGATTGGGATTATTTATACGTTTGAGGCAACGATACTGCAAACATAATTATCGCAAGCATTGGAGCCGTTAAAACGGTGGATATGTGAAACGCTGCACTAAGTGCAACAAGGTTGTATCGTATGAGAGGTAAGCATCCAGGAATATCCTGGGTGCTATTTTATACCCCAAATTGGTCAGATGATAAGACCTAAAATAGTCAGCCGTTGGTGGATGGTTACACACCTACAAATAACCTAATGACGGGCAGGAAAGGAAAAAATGAAAACAGAAGATTTACAGGCGAAAGGATTGTCTCAGGATCAGATCGATTATGTCATGGCTGAGTATGGCAAGGACATTAACGGGATCAAGCAGGAAAGAGACAACTACAAAACACAGCTTTCGACCGCTCAGACAACGCTTAAAAGCTTTGAGGGAGTCAATGTTTCTGAACTTCAGGGAAAAATCGCCACGCTTACGGCGGACATGGCAACTAAGGAAGCAGAATATCAAAAACAGCTTGCGGATCGTGATTTTAATGATCTGCTGAAGAACACGGCGGAGGGGTACAAACCCAGAGATATCAAGGCTGTAATGCCGTTCATTGACGTTGAAAAGCTGAAGGCCAGTAAGAACCAGGAACAGGACATAAAAGCGGCCATTGAGTCCGTAAAGAAGGAAAAGGCATATCTGTTTCAAGACGTGGCGATTCCGAGAGTGGTTTCACAGACTCCCGGTCCTGGTGGGGAGAAAACAGACGACACGAGAACAAGAGCAAATGAAGCTCTAAGAAACCTTTTAGGAAGAGAATAAGGAGGGCAAATTATGCCGGTAAATATTACAAGCAGGGCCGATGCGGAGGCTCTTATTCGTGAGCAGGTTATTTCAACAATTTTTCAGGATGCACCGAAACAGTCCACATTTATGTCCCTGGCGCGTAAGCTTCCGAACATGACAAGCAATCAGACCAGGATGAGGGTACTTGACTTCTTACCAACCGCATATTGGGTGGATGGCGATACTGGGATGAAGCAGACAACCAGACAGGCTTGGGATAACGTGTACATTGAAGCCGCAGAGCTGGCGGTCATTGTACCGATCCCGGAGGCGGTTCTGGACGACGCCGAGTTTGATATTTTTGGGGAGATTACTCCGCGAGTAAATGAAGCTATCGGTCAGAGGGTAGACAGCGCTATCATTTTCGGGGCAAACCGTCCGCGTAATTGGCAGAACGATATTATCACGTTGGCCAGACAGGCGGGTAATAACGTGGCAGTAGGTTCCAATCCAGATTATTATAATCTGCTCTTGGGAGAGGGCGGTGTTATTTCCAAGGTAGAGGAAGATGGATATATGGCTACCGGAGCCCTGGCTGCAATGACCATGAGGGCAAAGCTTAGGGGCATTCGTGCGGATGATGGAAGTCTTATTTTCAAGTCCGATATGCAGGGGTCCACGAACTATTCACTGGACGGTGCACCAATGTATTTCCCGCAGAATGGGGCCTATGACAATACGATTGCACAGTTGATTGTTGGTGATTTTAAGCAGGCAGTGTACTCCATCCGCCAGGATGTGACAGTGAAAATCCTTGACCAGGGTGTGATTCAGGACCCGGTCACAAAAGAAATCGTCTACAACCTGGCCCAGCAGGACATGGTAGCACTGCGAATTGTGTTTCGTATGGGGTGGGCGCTTCCGAATCCGGCAACCAGAATGGACGAGGATCGTGTAGGCTGCCCGTTCGCATACTTAGAGCCGACAAGTCCGGCAATTACCCAGAAAGTAACCTTCACGGTTAAGGATAATGCCGAAACAGCCGTAGCAATCGAAGGAGCCATTGTTGACGTGAACGGGTCCCGGAAGAAAACGGATGCGTCTGGTGTAGCAGAGTTCAACTTAAGAGCAGGAACATATCCGGCGAGGATCAAAAAGTCCGGTTATGGTACGATCAATGATACTGTGGCGGTTACATCTGCGGCGGTGTCCAAAGATATTACGCTGATTCCGCACGCATGATAGGAAAGGGTGGAGCTGATGGTATATGCAGATGAAAAGTATTATACGGAAAAGTATTTGCTTGGCAGGAAGCCGGTCATCAGCTCTGGCTTCCCCTTCTACGCCCGCCAGGCCAGCCAGGTGATTGATCAGCACACCTTCGGCCGGCTAAAGGACGTTCAGGACGTACCGGAATTGGTCAAGATGTGTTGCTGTGAACTGGCCGAAGAAGAGTTCCGGCGTGAGAAACAGCAGCGAGAATCCGGCGGAAAAACGGCGGAGAAGATTGGTACATATTCGGTCAGCTTTGGAACGGCGCGTGATCTGGCTGAGGCATCACGATTGGGCTTGCGGTATATCGTCAAAAAGTGGCTGGAGGATACCGGGTTGTGTTATCAGGGGGTGGATTGATGTATACCAATTCGGATGTGACACTGTACCTGTACAGCAAGGACGGGCCGACGGTGAAATACACCCGTAAGCCCATAGAAGGGGTGTACTGGGAGGATGTAAGGCAATCCACATTTCTGCGCACTGGTCAGCGTGACGCATGTTCTGTGCTGCTGGTGATCCCCATTGAGAGTCTGGACGGTCCAATAAAGTTCACGCAAGGGCGTGATCTGGCCGTGAAAGGGATTGTTGCTGACGAGATTGACAGCAGCAGCCAGGAGGCGTTATCCAAGTCATTGGCTGCGCTGAAATCCACACATGAATATGTGACTATAACCACGGTGGATGAGCGGCTGTATGGAAGCGAGACAGTGCAGCATTACGAACTGTCCTGTAAGTAGGTGATATTACGTGGATGTGAAGCTGAATGTATTATCCCATGATGCCCTGCTGAAGAAATACGGACTACAGGAAGGCGGCCCAGTGCAAAAGCTGGTAGACAGTGAGGCCATGCGGTATATGAGCGATTATATGCCGCGGCGTCAGGCTGGGGAGCTGGAGCACATGATGATATTGTCCACGGTGATTGGTTCCGGCCAGATTGATATACCTGGCCCATATGCGCATTATCTGCATGAGGGAATTTTATATGTATCCCCGACCACGGGAAGTGCTTGGGCGAAGAAAGACGAGATCAAAGTTCCAACGGATCGGTTGCTGACCTATGCGGGCGCTCCCATGCGTGGTAAGAAGTTCTTTGACCGTATGAAGGCGGATCACAAGGACGATATCCTGAAAGACGCACAGGCCCTTGTAGACAGAGGAGGAAAGACGTGACAATCATAGATTATATGCGTCAGAAATTAACCGAGTATCCGAAGATATCGGAATTTCTGGGCGGGGATGATATCCACATTGACTTTACGGACCCGTCACCGGTAAATTATGGCCTGTCAAGCACCGGAGACAGCCTGATCAAGGAAGATATGCTAGGAAACCAGACGAGGCGACATAACTTCACCCTGTATGCGGTGGGCCAGTCGTTCACTGATTACTGCCGTTTGGCGAACAGTAATTTCCTTTTGGAACTGTCATACTGGTTGGAACGTTTGCCATCAGAAAATTGCCTGGAGATCGACGTTGACGGAAAGAAGCTGACAGGGGAATTTGTGGGAGCCACCACGGCCAATGCTATGGCTATGCAGCCGATGAGTGAAACAATGGATAATGGCGTGCTGTACCAGATACAGATAAGCGCCATGTATAAAATAGAAAGCGAGGAATTTTAAATGCCTGATGCAGTAGGAAAAATCAAACGGAAATTTATGGCTCATTTCATCAATGCCGCGTTGCCGTCCGCCTCCTCTCCGGTGTTTGTGCGCCTGGGGAATGACTTGGAAGAGTATAGCGTGGAAATGAATGCCAACGTAGAAACCAAAACCAATATCAAGGGTGAAACCTCTGTCAATCTGGACAGTTACCAGCCGCAGGCGTCGGTAGAACCTTATTATGCTGAGGTTGGCGATCCGCTGTTTGAGCGCTTACAGACGATTGCGGACGAGCGCCAGACATTGGACGACCTGAAAACCGAGACGGTAGAAGTCCATTTGTGGGAGGCTCCCACATCCGGGAAATACGTGGCGTATAAGGAGGATGGTATCATCGAGGTGGTCAGTTATGGCGGAGACACCACCGGATATCAGATTCCATTTAACGTCCACTCGACAGGGAACCGGGTTAAGGGGACTTTTGATCTTGCGACCAAGACATTCACTGCGGATTCTGGTTCTGCATCATAAGGGGGGATATAACATGCGCAGCATTAGTTTTTCTGAAAATTATAAGTCGTTTTCGATCAATGGAGATGAGAGCCGGGTAATCAGATTTAACCCGGATGACCCGAATATTTTGGTCCGCGCGGAGGAAGCGCAGAAACGAATCAGCGAAAAGCAGGGGCTGCTTACCACTGTCAAATTGCGGCCAGATGGAAGCCCGGTAAGTAATTCTGAGGCAGCAAGTGAGGCGTTGCGAGAATTTGACGATATGATCTGCAAAGAAATTAACTACGTTTTTAACGCGGATGTATATGACACAGTTTTTGCCGGACAGTCTCCACTGTGCATTGTGGGAGAGGAAAAGGATTTTCTGTTTGAGGCGTTCTTGAAGGCCGCAATGCCAATTATTGAAGAGGGCATTGCAGAGTTTAACGCCAAAGGCATGGATCGCATTGAAAAGTACACAAAGGAATATTTGAAATGATTGGCCGGTTGCCATCCACCCTGGAGGTTGGCGGAAAACTGTATAAGATTCGCACAGACTTCCGCGACATACTGACTATCATGTTGGCGTTCTCCGATCCAGAGCTTGACGAACGGGAAAAGTATGCGGTTATGCTTACTATCTTGTATGAGGATCACGATATTCCCGCGGAGGATGTGCCGGAGGCCATAGAGCGGGCTATCTGGTTTCTGGATTGCGGTCAGACCAACGAGGATAAGAAGCCGCCGCGCAAGGTTATGGACTGGGAGCAAGACGAATCAATCTTGTTCCCATCCATCAACAAGGTTGCGGGAAAGGAGGTTCGTGCCGTAGAGCATATGCACTGGTGGACCTTCATGGGATATTTCATGGAGATTGAGGACGGCACATTTTCCACAGTGCTGGGAATCCGCCAGAAACGAACCAAGGGAAAGAAGCTTGAAAAGTGGGAGCAGGAATTTTACCGGAACAATCGAAAATTGTGTGACCTGAAAACGAGATATACGGCCGAGGAACAAGCCGAAATTGACGAATGGAACAAATTACTGGGGTAGGACGCTGATCGGCGTCTTATTTTTGTGCGCGGAATCGAGGTGATAACATGGCAACAGGCGGGAGCGACGGAAGCTTAAATTTTGACACCAAGATCAACACAGAAGGTTTTGACGCTGGCATGTCTACGCTTACCAAGGCCGTGGAGAAGCTTTCCGGCCTGATTGAAAATCTTACCAATCGTATGGAGGGATCATTTTCTGGTGCTGGGAGCGCAGCCCAAACCGCGGCGCAAAAAGTTGACACCGTGGCCGAATCTGCCCGGAAAGCCGCCGCAGAATTGGAGCGCTTGCAGAAAGAGAAGGACGCCACGTTCCGAGGTACGATTGAAAACAATGTGTCCAGCTCTGTCCCGGAGCGTGAAGGAAATTATGACGTATACGGAAATGATGTGGATGAGATCATCCGCAAGCAAAGAGAACTTGAAGCGGCCGCGCGTGAGACAACCAGTACAGTAACGGAAGGGACTGAGCAGCAGGAGCGCAGTGTGGTGGGGCTGAAAGACTCAATGCGGCTTGCACTGGAGGTATTTCAGCGGTTCCCGTCAACCATAAAAGGAGCCTTTGAGGCTGCCGGTGATGCTGCGTCTGGGGCCACGATGAAAACAAGGTCCTTGCAAGATGAGATTGACCGCTATACTGACGCGCTGTATTATGCGGAGCGTTCCGGCCTGGGACTTGGTGATAAGGCATACGATGAGGTGTATGTGGGACTTTCCAAGGCCAAGAAGAAAGCCGAGGAATACAAAAAGTCTCTGCTTGGTGTGGACCAGAACCAGAAAAAAGCGGATAAGTCCTCTAAGAAGTTGGGGACCAGTATGAAACAGACGGCCAAGAAAGGCGCTGTACCGCTGTCAAAGAGCATTGTTAAGCTGTCCAATATGTTCCAACTTATGGTAATCCGCATGGCTATGCGTGCGGCGCTACAGGCCGCAAAGGAAGGGTTTGAGAACCTTGCGCAGTATTCGGACGAGACAAATAAAAGTATATCGTCTCTAATGTCAGCAAATACAAGATTGAAAAACAGTTTTGCAACGGCTGCGGCCCCAGTTCTGAATGTAATGGCACCCGCGTTAAAATCGCTGATTGACCTGTTATCCGAGGCAACTTCTTGGGCTGGACAACTCTTTGCGACCCTGTCAGGAAAAACAACGTTCGTTAAGGCTGTGGACGTCGAAGAGGACTATGGGGCTTCTTTGAAGGACAGCAACAAGGAACTGGAAAAGAAAGAAAAGCTCAACAAGAAGCTAACGTTTTCTTTTGACGATCTCATTCAGGCTCAGAGCAATGCACAGAAATCTGATTACATTGGTCCTACACCGGATCAGATGTTCGAAACCGTAGAGATTACGGACGATATTGTGACATTCGCTGATACCGTTAAGGGTGTGCTTTCCGGCCTGTTTGACCCCATTAAACAGTCATGGGAAGAGAACGGCCACTATGCAACCGAGGCGGCAAAGACGGCATTCAACAGTCTAAAAACGCTTGCGGGTGACGTTGGAGCGTCGTTCATGCAGGTGTGGAAAACGGAAGGATATGGGAAGCAGATAACGGATGACCTGCTGATCACGTTCGGGAACCTCATGCTGACCGTTGGGAATCTGGCGGATCGTTTTGACGAAGCGTGGAGGAGCGGAGACACAGGAACCAGTATTATGCGCCATCTGGGGGACATAGTGCTGGAGATTACCGGGGTTTTCCGGGAAGCATCTGAGTCAATCAAGGATTGGTCGTCGAAGTTGGATTTTAGCCCATTGTTGCGCTCGTTTGACAATGTTTTGGCGAGGATCACCCCGATTGTAAATAAGGTTGGAAGCATTCTGCTGTGGTTGCTGAATAGCGTATTCTTGCCATTGAGCAAGTGGGCGCTGGAAAAGGCTGTCCCAGTTGTACTTGACCTGATGGCGGCGGGCTTAGAGGTGCTTAATTCTGTATTGGATGCGCTACAGCCGTTGGCAAATTGGCTGTGGGAGAAGTTTTTGAAACCGCTGGGGGAATGGACCGGGGAAATTATTATTGCAGCATTAGAGAAAATTGTTGAATGGCTCACAAAGTTTTCGGATTGGATTTCAAGCCATCAAGAGGAAGTCCAGTTGATTACAGAATACGTTCTTGCATTTTTTGCAGCCTGGAAAGTAACAGAGTTTGTAGAAAATGTTAAAAGAATGATTGATATTTTATCTGAAAAGGGATTGATGGGGATATTGTCTCAGTTATCATCAAAATTGGATATTGCATCATGGGGATTTTTAGGGACTGCTGCGGCAATCGCCGCCGTTGTTTCTGCTGCATTCGAAATATACCAAAATTGGGATAAAATGACACCCACCGAGAAATTCATAACTGGTTTATTGGCTGCTGCGGCTGCTGCGGCAACATTGGCGGTCGCTATTGGGGGAATCGAAGGACCGTTGGGTGTAACTCTCAGGGTGGCCGCAATAACTGCGGGAGTAGCCGCAGCATTGATTGCCATAAATGCCGGAAAGCGTTCTTCTGCATACCAGGGATCTCATAGTGGAGGTGGAGGAAGCTTTTCAGCCTATTCCATCCCCATAATGGCATCTTACAAAATGCCCCGACTTGCTACCGGAACCGTGGTCCCCCCGCGCGCTGGCGAGTTTGCCGCGATCTTGGGAGACAATAATGTCGATACGGAGATTGTTAGCCCGATTCCGGCCATGAAGCAAGCATTCAAGGAGGCCATTGCAGAAATGGGCGGTATTGGTGGGAATCAGACGTTAAGGGCGGACCTGATTGTGGATGGAACTAAATTCGGCCAGTTGGTCTATAAGTTCAATAACAAAGAGCGGCAGCGCGTCGGCGTTCGCATGGTGACGGAGGGATAGAGAGCATGAATGAAAATATCTTTTCCATCGATGGCGTGGAGCTGCGGGTAAATGTGCTGAAAATGGAGCGAGGGTTTTCCGTGACTGATACGGAAAACTCTAACCGCTTGCAAAATTACAAAATGCACCGGGAAGTGGCAGGAACTTTCTACAACTACACCATGGAAGTGGAGCCGCACCCATCTCACCGGGAAGATTATGATACCTTCTACGAGATCATTACTGCGCCGGTAGAATCTCACCGGATGGTATTTCCGTATGCCCAAAAGACGTTAGAGTTTGAGGCATACGTGACCCAAGGCAAGGACACCATGAAACAGGTAAATGGTCAGAATCTATGGGAAGGATTGTCCGTGTATTTTGTCGCAATGGAACCGCAAAGGAGGCCGTGACATGTTTCTGAAACAATCAATTCTATCCGATGCCGTGCAGAACACGGAGGGACTGAAAATTGTATATGATGACGTGGCCCCTTATGCGAAAGAGCATAGCAGCCCCCAGGTGATAGACCCGGGGCTGCGGCCTCACAAAGGCTTGTATCCGGGAAAAGGACTGTACCCGCGAAAAACTAAGGTAAGGCAGGAATTCCCTGATCTGAGGCGGGATGATCTGACATATCCGGGTTATGCCTTGTGCCTCCCGCGGTTCGCGCTGATGAACGGAAAATACGTCAACTTTCCCGACAATGCGGCGGATTATGGCTATATTTCGGATGAGATATCAGGGGCAGATTGTCACCTTGCAAGGACGGTACGGACCGTCGGACTCCGACCACACGCGGGGTTACATCCTGGCGTGTTCCTATTCCCGCGATCAACGACAGAGGAGACAACAAGCAACCCGGAATTGACCATTCTATTCAGCCAGAAATTCACGAGCGTTGGGGTGTTGTTGACGTTCAACATGATGTCAGGTGATTACTGCACAAGGCTTAGAGCCAAGTGGTATTCAGACGGCGAGTTATTATCTGATATGGAGTTCCGGCCTGACTCAGTGCGGTATTTTTGCAATAACTATGTGCGCCTTTATGACAAGATCGTTATAACGTTTTACGAAACCTCACGGCCTTGGAGGCCGGTATTCATCACCCGGATAGATTATGGAATCTACCGGGATTTTTTCGCGGACGAGCTGCTATCAACCTCTTGTCTACAAGAAGTCAATGCTATCAGCGAGAATATCAGTTTCAATACATTGAATTTCACCGTTCGCACTGAAACAAACATTCCGTTCGACTTCCAGAAAAAACAAAAGTTGGCCCTGTATTTCAACGGTCAGCGGATCGGAAATTTCTACTTGAAGAACGGGGCCAGGAAGAACCGCACGGACTACCAGATGGACAGCCACGACGCCATTGGCGTGCTGGACGGCAATGAGTTTCCCGGCGGGGTGTACACTGGTCAGTTGACCAGGGATGTGATTGACCAAATTTTTGAGGGTGAGGATTTCAACTATCTATTGGATGATTCCCTGGCAGACATTCCGCTGATCGGGTATATACCATACACGACGAAGCGCAATGCGTTGGTGCAGATTGCATTCTCAATCGGTGCCGTGGTGGATACCAGCAATTACGATGGTGTTCTGATCTATCCGCAGCAGACGGAAGTAACCGGGGAATTTTCGGAAGTCGATACATATGACGGCGTGACCATGGAACACAGTGACGTGGTAACTGGTATTCGGTTGATGGCGCATACATACCAGCAATCAGAGGATACAGAGGAGTTGTACAACGACACGCTATCCGGCACAGCTGAGGTAATATTTTCCGATCCTCATTACGGCCTGACAATTACCGGCGGGACATTGTTGAAGAGCGGGGATAATTACGCCGTGATCAGTGGAACCGGATCGGCGGTTGTGCTGACCGGAAAGAAATATATCCATATGACCACTGCGCTCCTGAAGGAGAATCCCACCATAGTATTCAATCGGAACGTCAAGGAAGTATCTGACGCCACGCTTGTGCACCCTGGAAATGCTCCCGCGGTGCTGGAACGGGTGTATGAATACTACCAGCGTGCCGAAAACGTGACCGGTGACGTGCTGCTGACAGATAAGACGCTCGGGCAGGTAGTTGGGATTGATACGGGATATGACGGACGCCGGGAAGGAACGATTGAAAGCATTTCATACCAATTCGGCATTCGGGAGATTAAGGCGGAGGTGGTCATCCATGAGTAAATATATTGACACGCTGATTTTCGACCGCGTGGCGGCCGACGTGCAGGAGATGAAAGACAAGGCATACATTGCTTATACTGACCTTAATCGTATTGAGTCAGCCATCAAATGGGTGTCGTATGTACTCAACCGGTATGGCTACCAGAATGTGACACATAACAAGCTCAACTGGCAGCCAGAGGACCGTCGGACAGACAGTGAAATGGAACGGTTAAGGGCCAATCTGGTGGCGATCAGGGCGGCTTATTATACACCTTCCAGCACACCGCAGACGCCGGAAAAAATCACGTTCACGTCTATCTATCAGGCCAATTTTATTGAACGAATTATTTATGATCTTGGTAAATTGATAGAAGCTTCTTTCCCCGGGCCGCGCCGGTTGTCGTGTAAACTGGGGCAACGAACGTTGGGAAATAGGAGGATAAGCCTATGAGTCTGAAAACCAATTATAAAGACGACAAGTTCGCCGGAAAGCGAATCTATAAGATGGATACGCTGGAAGGTGGACTTGTTACGCTGGAGGACCAGACCCAGTACCAGGAAGAGGGAGACATATTTTCCGCAGCAGATATTAATGCCACGAATACGGCTGTCAATTCCAATACAGCAGGACTTTCCCAGGCGGAGAAGATGATAGCGGGGTTGCAAGATAAGATCGTTGTGAACCTTCCGGTATCTGGCTGGAGTGGGACGGCTCCATTCACGCAAACAATACCGCTTCTGGGGATTAAGAACACAGATAATCCCATCCCAGGTATGTTGTACCCGGATAACCTGACTGAGGATCGGAAAGCCCAGATTGATAAGAGTTCCAACATGATCACGGAAATAGAGACGTTGGATGGATCGCTAAAAGTAACCTGCCAGTTTAAGCGGCCAACTGCTGACTTGATTCTGGTGCTGAAAGGGGTTAGTCTATGAAATTATCACTGCCGTTTAAGGGTCAGAATGTTGACATTTCCAGCCTGACAGCTGCCCCCAGTGATGTGCGAAAAAGCAAGAAATATATTGGCTCAGGTAGCGACGATGAACGCATTGGAGAAATGGAGCGGATCGCACCGGTTACGCACAATCTGTCGCTGAATGGGGTATACAACATTCCGGCAGGTGAGCATACTGGACAGGACGTGATCCGCCAGGAATTGCCGACAATGGGAACGCAATATGTTGCACCTGGTGCTGGTCAAATTGTGATCGAATGCGCCGGAAAGTATATGACCGGGAACATCGTCATTCAGGCCGTTGCGAATCTGACGGCAGAAAACATCAAGTATGGTGTTACGGTTGGAGAAGGGGAAGGAGCGGTCACAGGAACATGTCAGGGATTTTTCGATTAATTTGGAGGTGGATTATGGCAATATTAGCCTTGCGAAAAACTGGTGGCGGTGCAGACTTTGACCGGCTTACCGCAGTACCGGAGGACGTGGCCGCGGGGAAAAGGTTCCTGGGAGCTGGGAGTGATGAGACACAAGAGGGGACAATGCCCGTTCAGGGCAGCCCATCTATTATGTTGCCAGCAAACGGTAGTGTGACACTTCCGGCGGGGAAATATACAGGCGGAAAAGTATCGCAGCAGATTGCCACAATGGGTGAGCAGAGTATTGGACCCGGCGCAAAACAGATTACAATTAACTGTGCCGGAAAGTATATGACTGGAAATATTATCATACGCCCCACCAAAAACCTGATTATATCTAACATCAAGAAGAATCAGTATGTTGGAGGCGTTGGCCCAGGAATATGGGAAGGTTATGTCAACGATGATCCACTGACTCCGTACTTGTATGGCACGTTCTACGGAAACCAGGGTATAACATCAATGCGTTATACAACGTATCGTCAGGGAACCGGTAAGGTTTCGCTGTCCAAAGATCACATAGCGGCAAGCGCAGGGAGCGGTGAAACAATCGCTTATGTATTTGATCTTCCGATTCGCTTGGACGGCGTGAAATCATTGACCGTGGAAATGTCTGGGACGGGGAAAACTGCAAAAGTATTGGTATGTCGCGGCCGCGCAACGGGATACATAGAAATGGTTACACAATCAGGATCATCCTTGAAATATGAGTATAACCCAGCGTTAGGAGACATCCTCCTTGACGGCACGATTGGTAGAAGTAGTGCCAGTGGTGACGTATGGAATCAGCAGAAAACATTTGGGTTAAGCGGCCTTACGGGAAATGCCTATCTGTATATTGGAGCCTCGTCACCGGCGTTTTCATTCGATTTATACTTTTCAAAATTTAACACCTGATGGAGGATATCATGGAAGAAAAAGATTATGTCAAAACAGTATACGTGGACGGTTCGGAACCGGATGTTGATGCGGTTCACCTAAATAATACTGAGGACGGGTTAGATGGATTATACCATCCTGAATTCGATGATTCCGGGACCGTGGAAGGGATCACGAGCTTTCCAGAATTTTTGTCCACTGTAGTCAAAAGAATGAATCCGATTGCCTTTTACAAAAATTTCAAGGCGGGGATGAAATATGTATTACATACCGGAAGCCTAATCAATAACGGGCTATGTACGGAGACGGGTAAGTATGCAGCAGATGCAACTCAGCTCAACCCGAACATTGCGAACACGTTAGCATGGCAAGTTGCTAAGGTGAATAGTGATTTTGGCGATCTTTCAACTGATCTATCCAATGTCCATACAGAACTGAACCCGATTAAATCCTATTACGTCAATAATATCAACAACAACATAGTTAATAAGGTTAACATTGTGCTGTGGGATACTAACACGGCAGATTCACCGTTCAAGGCTGGTAATACTACCCGTGGAAATGGCTTCTGCATTACCTACAGCTCTGGAGAACCCTATCTTTGTCAGCTTGCTATGGCAGTGGGCGACTCTAATTTATACACTCGACACCGAGGCCCAGAGGGGTGGAGCGGATGGACTACCAAATGATCATTTGCGTGCACTAAATGTTACAAACACTGTTTTTAAGCTTATGTCATTTGAAATTTTAACGCTGAAACCCAACTGATTGACGTTAGTCAATTCACAAAGATTTAAAGAAATCTCTGCACCGCCGCGAGGCACTATTTTTTCAAGTGTTATTGTACTGTACAAGTTTGCATTTCTCAAAGGGACAAAGACAATCGTATTGTTAGAGTAAAACAATCCGGACACAACATCTGCTTGAACAGAAGCTAAATCACTATTCAGCCGACGAGAGAATGGCGGCCTTCAGGCGGGCAAGCTCCAGGTTCGCCGCGGCGGCCTCGTCGCTGATGAAGTGGACGTTGGTGAAATTAATGCAGCCATCGGGCAGCAATGCCATTGCCTCCCATACCGCTTGCGCGGCCTCAATGGATTGGTAGATCACGTAAGAATTATAGACCATTAGACACCTCCGGGTGTGAGATTATCAGATAGGCCCATTGTAATCCCTTGGGCTGAAAAATGCAACCGAAAACCGGGCCTCGCAAGGGCCTTATTTTATTGCCCGGCTACGCGCCGGGCGGAAAGGAAAGAATCTATGAAAGATACTATGATTTTGCATGATGGAACTGTGATTGAGCTGGAGACTGGGGCCTCCCTGAGAGATATCCGGGTAGTGGCGCCGGATCGCGCGGCTATGGCAGCTACATGGGCCAAGTTGACGCCGGAGAATCTGGCCGTGGTCCAGGTCAAGAACGAGGCCGGACTGACGGCGGGGAACTATACGGACCTGGTGCTGGACGACGAGACCTCCAAGGTGGCCGCCGATGGCACTGTGCTGACCAGTTACCGCCTGCGGCCCAAGACGGACCTGGAGAGGCTGGAGGAGCGCGTGGGAGCTGTTGAGGAGACAACGGATATTTTGACCATGGACGCACTGACGGGAGGTGAGACGGTATGATTAATACACTGACAAGGATTTACAGGGAAACCAGAAACGAGGCATATCTGACCGCGGCGGTAGCCAAACGGTGGATTACGGAAGCTGAGAAAGCCCAGATCATGGCAGCATAAGGCGACATTATTGATTAGGAGGTTTTTCCATTGGAGTATGCGCAAATGGTATTGTCCATATGTGGTGCAATTAGCATAATCGGAGGGGCCGGGGCGGTCATCGTTAAGGTGATCAACCCGGCCTTCAAGCTATCGAAAAGAGTGGAGCAGTTAGAGATTCACACTGAAAAGGATTACAAGCGGTTGCTGGCCTTGGAAGAAATGCAGAAACAGCAATCAAAAAGCCTGGCTGCTTTACTCAACCATCAGATTACAGGTAATGGGATTGAGAGCATGAAAAAGATTCGGGATGAACTGCTGGAATCGATAATTGACAAATAGAAAGCGGGGTAAATGAATGAAAGAAAAAATTGCAAAACTGATCGATGTTAAATCCATTATGACGTTGGCATTGACCGGCGGGTTTATCGGCTTGACCTGCGCCGGGGAGATCACAGGAGAGCAGTTCCTCACAATTTTTACAATGATTGTAGGGTTTTATTTCGGGACACAGTCCCAGAAAACAGGCAACAAGGCGTAGAGGGAGGTGATCCGACTATCTCCCGCCAGCAGGGTAAGAGCTGAGATAACATACGGTTTTGGCCCTGGGCGATCCCCAGGGCCTTATGATTTTAGGGAGGTGCACAATGAAAGCAGTTGACAAGTATCTGGCAATCGCCAAGGCCGAGGACGGATATCTGGAGAAACGCAGTGACAAGCAGCTTGACGACAAGACGGCCAACGCCGGGAATGGAAACTATACCAAGTACGCCCGTGACCTGTATCCGGCGCTCCAGGGACAACCCTGGTGCGATATGTACGTGGACTGGTGCATGGCCAAGGCGTTCGGAGCCGTAGACGCCAAGCGGCTGCTGGGTGGCGGATTCAGTGCCTACACGCCTACGTCTGCTCAGTATTATAAGGACCGGGGACAGTATCACAAGACCGATCCGCAGCCCGGGGACCAGATATTTTTCCGCGGCCCTGATCGGATCAATCACACCGGCATTGTGACGGATGTTACCAAGACCAAGGTAAGGACCAGCGAAGGCAACACAAGCGCAGGTCCTGCGGTGATCCCCAACGGCGGCGCGGTGTGTGCCAAGGAGTACAGTCTGGACAACCCCAGGATTGACGGATATGGACGCCCGGACTGGTCCCTGGTGGAGCAGCCGGAATATGTGCCGGGATGGCACCATGATAGCAACGGCTGGTGGTATGCGGATACCACGCAGAGCTATTTCCGCGGCTGCTGGCAGGTGATCAACCACCACAAGTATTATTTCAACGGCGACGGCTACGCAGTGACCAACTGGCAGCTCATTGACGGCAAGTGGTATTATTTTGAGCCGATTGCCGGTCATCCGCTGGAGTGTGCGCTGTACGTCACGGACGCTAATGGAGTGCAGGGGCCGGGAGAATTTTAATACTGGAATGGCTGAAATGCAGTTGAAAAAACCTGTTGAATGTGGTATATTTATGGTGTCGAAAGACATGTCGTCCGGTGATGGATGGGATCACCAAGTGGCGAGTGGGAACCCTAACCTTCCCGCGTGGATTGAAATAATTATATTTTCACGTACGGCAGAAATGCCACAAGGGAAAAAGCACTCATCGAGAGTGCTTTTTTTCTTGTGTTTTTTGAATACGTTCCCATTGCTCAGGATACGTTTCTTGATACCATTTCAGGAAATTCCCGAACACTTCTTTTTCTGCGGATTTTCTTGCGCTTATTGCGTCCTCCATATTCGAATACGTCCCCAAATGATATTGCTTTCCTTTAAAAAATATATATGCACGATATTTTTCTAACTTACTGTAGTAAGATACGCCGGTAACTCCAGTTGTACTATTCTTATTTGTTGATCTCTTACCCTGTATCTGAATAATATTTGTGTTATCAACATAGGCCATCGATATAATCTCTTTTCCTATTGCTAAGTTCTTTTTGCCGCAATCAGAGCATTGACTGGCCTGACCGCACTTTATTTTGGCGAGTGGAATATAACAACTGTTACCGCATTTTAAACACTCGCACTCTACAACAGGGACATTGTTCTTGCCAAAGTGGTCAAATTTTATTATTTTCAAATTTCCGTACACGGCGCCGGAATATGAATTGGTTTTCTTTATGCGATCTTCATTTCTCAAATTCGTCCTGCATTGCGGACAGCCTTGGTCCTGATATTTAATAATTTGACTACCGTCGTACTCAAACGTATTTTTGCATTTCTCGCATTTGCACAAATACGTTTTCATATTGTGGGTTGACGCTGCTTTTGATACGGATAAGACTGTTATCGATCCATATGTTTCTCCCAGGATTATTCTTTTCTGCGATTTACGCATATATCACCACTCCCATCTATTGGTTCATCTGGCACATATTCTATTAATTCCTCTATCCTACACCCGGACAACCGACATATTGTGTCAATGGTTTTCAGATTTACCAGCTTTCCGTCGCGGATGTTCTGGAGTGATCCCTCTGGGATCAATTTTTCTTTGCGAATCAACGCCGTACTATAACCATTACGCTTCATTTTATCAAACACATCTTTGTATATAATCATTGGTCCCCTCCTATTATACAAATAGTCTAACACACTACGGTAAATAAATCAACACGTTTAGATGTGTACTATCTGCACAACAAATACACATTTATTTGTGTAGTTTGACTATTGAGATTACACATTTAAATGTGTATAATAGAATCATAAAAGGAACGGAGGAAAGCGAAATGTTAAAGATAAAAGAAATGATCAACGCTGAGGAAATCTACAATAAATATCACTGGTCTGGCGATGGCGATTATGATTTTGTAGCCGTCCGCATTCAGGATGTTCCGTTCGAACTGGGAGAGATTGATCACGTTTCCCATGTGTGGGTAGATGGAAACGAAACCGATGAAGAACTGGCGGGGATTTGCGGGATCAATGTAAAAGACCTGAAATACGCAAGCGACTACTACGGAAACCATGCCGCTATCATCTGCGGGAATCGCGCAATGGGCGGCGAGGACATGGGCGAACTGATCATCGAGGACCCGGTCGTGGTTGAGATTTTGGCATAAGGAATATACCGACCGGCGGCGGTCCCGCCGGAGAAAATAAATATTTCAAGGGAGGTATAAACCATATGATGTATTCAGAGCTTTTAAAACTTACAGGCGGAAAAGCAACATATGAACAGTTTTTGGATATTGAAGCGGTGTATATGTCCCGTGAGAAAATGACACAACAGGAAGCTGCCGCACTCTGGAAACGTCGCTATGCTAAAAAAATCCGCAAGCCTTTACCAAAGGAGTTACGGGAAATTAAAGAAGCCATTCGGGATTTTAAAGGAAGCAGAGAGTACGCCGAACGGGAAGAAAAGCGGATTACAGAACAGTATGCCGAAAAGTTGGCAGAGTATGGCACGGATGACTGGACAAGTCGTAGGGTTATTGAATCATTAAATCAGCAAAGGGACCGCGATATTTACCAGATGTGGGAAAATTATGGAAATGATGCAACAATCCACATTATCTATGAGGACGGCAGTGAATGTATAGCAAGCGGAACGGAAATTGTTTCTGGTGATGTTGTTCCTAAAATGCAGCACATTGCATACGCCACCTATTCGGACGGTTGGGTAGAATATGACACCTTAACCGGGGTATTGGTTGATAATGATACCGATTTTTTCGGCGATCTGTCAACAGACGAAGGAATAGAGGCTCGCGAAGAGTATTTTAACAATGTCGAAATAATGTTTGGTACAGAATGGGGGAAACGGCACAGCCTTAAAGAAAAAAACGCATAAAATATCGCACACCGCCCCGGCCGGGCAATGCCGGGAGAAAGAGAGGACGAAATGGCAAAGGGAACCGAAATGACCTTCCAAACCGTTTCCGCGTTGCGGAGTTGGTTGGAAGAGAAGAATTTTTGGAGCGATAGCGCGGAGGCATACGACGAATGGCTCCAGGAGTTCTTCCGGTACAACACCATAACAGTTGACGGAGAAGAATGGGATTATTTGGACTGTTGGGAGCTGATTTAGTTGAGCGCCCCGGAGGTTACGAGTGCAGGACGGCCCAGGATCGGTGGGCTGAGAATTGGGAAAAGGCTTGACAACGCTGCCAGCGGTTGGTACTATATAGGCATAGCATTTGCTATCGGGTATACGCCCGTTCAGGGGGTTTTCCTCTGTGAATTGAAACATGTAGTTTAGCATTTATGCTGTTGCTACGGGAAAAGCGCTAGGATTACTCCAAGCGCTTTTTTCGTTGCTGGCTGATGGCATTTTCGCCGGACTGAAAATCTTGACAATTCCAGCCGTACTTGATAGTATATTGCTATAGCACATGCTATCAGGCGTATGCCTGTTCAGGGGATTCCCCTGTGGATTGAAATTTGTTTTTTAAAGTTTATGCTACAGGAAAAGGCGCTTGGAATAATCCTGGCGCTTTTTTCGTTGTCTCTGCTCAGCAATATTATAATGGCATAATTTCCCAGTAGCACTATGCTGGTACAAGCAGTATACTAATCCCAGACACGGGCAATGATGGCATTGATCCCTCTGTCTGCCCGCCCCTGCCCGGCGGGCTTTTTTTATGCCTCAAAACTGCCAGTAATTGCCAGGCCATCCCGCGGGGGAAGGGCAGTATAATGGGGGTATGAGGATACTGCTTGATGAGATAATGGATCAACGGAATATGTCGGAACGGCAGGTGAGCGATCTTACCGGCCTTCCCCGGTCCCTGGTACATGAAATTAGGCGCGGATCACGCCCGCGGATCGACACGGTGGAACAACTGGCGAAGGGGCTGGGGGTCAGAATTGGGGACCTGATTGAGAGTGAGTATCTATGATGTGGTTGCTCAAAATTCCGAGCATAGAAACAGGCGCATGGAGCGCCCTATTTTTTTTACTCTGCCGCCAGCGGGGAGCTGTTATTCACGGTCAGATACCACTTGCATTCCAGGCCGTAGAACCGCAGCGTTACCTCGTGGGTATGCTGCCCCGCGGTGGCGACACAGCGGAAGTCTGCATAATTCGAGTACCGGTTCGGCGTGGATACACATTTACTGTCTATGATTTTATAATTTGGCGCGCCTTTGTCCAGAGAGAGCCGCAGCCACAGCGGCAGGACCTTCCCGTCGGGGTTGAAGGACGCGATAACGTATACTCTTTTGGTCATGCTGATCACCTCATTTTCATTATACAAACATACGTTCGAAAAATCAACCGTGAAAATAGTGATTTAGGCGATCTTTCAACTGATCTATCCAATATCCATACAGAACTGACCCCGCTTAAATCCTATTACGTTAATAATATCAACAACAACATAGTTAATAAGGTTAATATTGTGCTGTGGGATGCCAACACTGCGGATTCACCATTCAAGGCTGGCAATACCATCCGCGGTAATGGTTTTTGTATTACTTATAGTTCTGGAGAACCTTACCTTTGCCAGCTCGCTATGGCCGTGGGAGACTCTAATTTGTTTACCCGACACCGCAGTCAGGAGGGATGGAGCGGATGGACTACCAAATGATCAATCAGCAGCAATATAAGCAAAATTTATGGTGCACTGTTCGTTCATCATTGCTGTAGGTATATTACATAGCAACATACCATCCAAGTCTAGTAAGCCAAAAGAAGCAACCTTTGCATACCCCGTAATTTGAAAAGCAACTTTGTATTTAGGGCGCACTGCAAGCCCTGCTAATGTAAGGGGTGTTCCAGCCTGATTAGGAACAATAATACCGGAAACAAGGCAAATTTTTCCTAGTTGTCTACATTCAACACTAGCGCTGGTTAATCCCGCAGCATTGGCACCAAAATCAAATGCTAAATCACTAATTACATAAGAAGTATATTAGAACAAAAAAGCCTCAAAAAAGGGTGAGAAAGAGTGCGGAAAAATATTATCATTAGCGACAAAATAGATACACGAAAACCCTTCTAACCCTTGAAACTACGTTGTTTTTTCTTTCAAACCCATTAACATTTCTTTAAATAAAAGGAATGGGGTATAAAAAGTTGGCGAGATATGCTATACTTATGCCTAAAGTGGGGAAATATGCAGAAATGAGATAACGGAGAACACTATGTCGGATTCGAAACAGCGGGCGGAGTATGCCATTTCCGTCAAAGATGTGACAAAAGTTTATAAATTATATGAGAAGCCCATCGACCGCCTGAAAGAGTCGGTCAGCCCGACCCATAAGAATTACCACCGCGATTTCTACGCGCTGAACGGGCTGTCCTTCAATGTAAAAAAGGGCGAGACGGTGGGCATTATCGGGACCAACGGTTCCGGTAAATCCACGATCTTAAAGATTATCACCGGCGTGCTCACGCCGAGCACGGGCCAGGTGCAGGTGAACGGAAAGATTTCCGCCCTGCTGGAGCTGGGCGCCGGTTTCAACATGGATTACACGGGAATTGAAAATATATATATGAACGGCACCATGATGGGTTACACGAAAAAAGAGATGGAGGCGAAGCTGGACGATATTCTGGACTTCGCGGAGATCGGGGATTTCGTGTACCAGCCGGTCAAGACTTACTCCAGCGGTATGTTTGTACGGCTGGCTTTTGCGCTGGCCATCAATGTGGAGCCGGAGATTCTGATCGTGGACGAGGCGCTGTCCGTGGGCGACGTATTTTTTCAGTCCAAATGCTATCGCAGGATGGAGGAAATCCGCCAGAGCGGAACCACGATCCTGATGGTAACCCACGATATGGGCAGTATCATCAAATACTGCGACAAGGTGGTTTTGCTGCACAAGGGCGAGTTTATTTCCCAGGGCACCCCGGGGCACATGGTGGACCTGTACAAGAAAATCCTGGCCGGGCAGATGGATTCCCTGCGGGCACAGCTGGAGCAGGAGCGCCGGGAGGAGGAGCTGCGGGTAGCGGAAGGCCGGGATGGCTCGGAGGCCGGGATGGGCCAAGGCGGTGAGTCAGCCGGGCTGTCTCGGGCTGGCGCGGATGCTCGTTCGTCCCGGCCCCGCACAGGCAAAGCTGCCGTCACGCCCGGCGGCGATCCGGACGCGCAGATGTCGGACTTTTCCGGCGGTATGGATCTGTCCGGCGGCGGGAAGCCTCTTCTTATGAAGGATCAGCTCACCATCAACTACGACCGCACCGAGTACGGGGACGGCAGGGCTGAGATTTACGATCTTGGGCTGCTGGACGAGCGGGGCAATATCACCAATCTGCTGCTAAAAGGGGAAATGTTCACCATCCGGGAGCGCATCCGCTTTAACGCGGAGATTCAGGCCCCCATTTTCACCTTCACCATCAAGGACAAGATGGGCACGGAGCTGACGGGCACCAACACCATGTTCGAGGGAGCGGATATCAAGCCGGTGAAGCCCGGCGACGCCTACACGGTGGAGTTTACCCAGAAAATGACCCTTCAGGGCGGAGAGTATCTGCTGAGCATGAGCTGCACCGGATTTGAGCACGGGGAGCACGTGGTGTACCACCGGCTTTACAATATCACCAACGTCACCGTGATTTCCAACAAGAACACGGTGGGCGTCTATGACATGGAATCCCAGGTGAAGGCTGTAAAGGAAGCGTACCAGGCGCAGTCTGAATCCACGAAGTAGGCGGTGAGGCAAATTGGCAAACCGCTTTCGCGAGAATAAGAGGAATACCGATGAAAGATGTCAGTTACGAAATTTTAGACTTATTTGAAACATATGGGAGCGATCCGGAGGGAATCCGCCGCGCGCTGGCGGCGGAAAAACGACCGGAGTATCTCTACGCGCTCTCCGATATCCGCCAGAATCTCCTGGAGTGGTATCCGTTTGACGGCACGGAGCAGGTGCTGGAGATCGGATCCGGATATGGAGCCTTGACCGGTCTGCTGGCAAAGCGCGCCGCCCATGTGACGGTTCTGGATGAGAGCGACGAAAATCTGGAGGTGAACCGCAGGAGAAACGGCGGTTGCGCCAATATCTCCTACGGGCTGGAAGATCCGTCCCGGCGATTCGACCTGGTGGTGATTTGCGGCGTGAAAAAGGGGACTTCGGCTCCGGCGGCCGTGGAGCGGGGCAGCTCCTTCCTGGCGGAGGACGGCGCGCTCATTTTGGCCTGCGAGAACAGCCTTGGACTGCGCTATCTGGCGGGAGGTTCCCACTGGGAGGACCAGGCGGATTTCACCCGCTCCCAGGTGCTCGGGGCGTTTGAGGGCCGCGGATTTAAGGAGGTGGAATGCTACTATCCAACGCCGGATTACCGGCTTGCGGTGTCGATCTATTCCGACCGTTACCTTCCGGGCAAGGGAGAACTGGCGGACGGAACGGCTTACGATGAACCGCGTTACAGCTGCGTGAACCAGGAGGCGGTCTTTGACCTTCTGGAGCAGGAGGGGGACTTCGGCCGTTTTTCCAATTCCTTCCTGGTGGCGGCGTCGAAAAAGGCGTGGGATCGCAGAACCATTTTCGTCAAGTACAACCGTACCCGGCGGGAGGCATTTGCCATCCGCACCTCCATCGGGGAGGAAAATGGACGGCGCTATGTGGAAAAAACGGCGCTGGACGACGCCGGGAGCTGGCACATCCTTTCGTTTGAGAAAAAGTACGCCCAGCTTCAGGAGCTGTGCCCCAATATCCACATTTTAAAGCCGGAGATGGGCGGGGACGGCAGGTCCGTGCGCTTTGAATTCCTGGCCGGAGTGACCCTGGCGGAGAAGCTGGGCCGGCAGATTTCGGAAGGCAGGGCGCCGGTGGAGGCCATCCGCGAGGCCATGGATCTGGTATTTGACGTGCCGGAGGACCAGACCGGTCCCTTCAAAGTGACGCCGGAATTTACCGAGGTATTCGGAACGGTGCCCGAATTGTCCGACCGGGCTTACCGGGCCAGCAACATCGACGGGCTATTTGAGAATCTCATGGAGGTGGACGGCCGGATTTATTGTCTGGATTACGAGTGGGTGTTTGATTTCCCGGTGCCGGAGGGATTTGTCCGGTATCGGAATCTGGCTTACTTCTATTATAAATACCAGCGGCAGATGGTTTACGGTTCCCTGGAGGAATTTCTCGGGGAATTCGGCGTGAGCCGGGAGCTGGCGGGCGTCTACGGCGCTATGGAGCAGGCGTTCCAGGCCTATGTCCACGGCGACGGTAACCAGGGGTATCTGGCGAATTACCAGCAGAAGGTGACCACGCTGGAGGAGCTGAAAGCAGCGGACGGCGAGCTGTCCAGAGCCAGGGAGCGGATCAACCAGCTTCAGGCCGAGGTGGAGGAGAAAAACCAGCAGATCCGCAAGGAGCAGGAGGTCCAGCGTCTGACCAACAATCATGTGGCCAACCTGGAAGTGATGATCAAGGACCTGCGCCATGAGATCGACGAGCTGGGCAAGCTGGCCACCTACCTAAACGGCCACGAGGCCCTGGTGTTTAAGGCACGCCGGAAGCTGGGGGCCCAGGTGAACAAGGCGTTTCCCAAGGGCACCAGAAAGCGCAAGGTGTTGAACTACTGCTTTAACACGGTCAAGCACCCCTGCCGCTACGGAAAATTGTATCTGACCGGCGAGGGGCGCAGGCAGATTGACGGAGATTTCAAGATCGGCGAGGATTATCTGAAATACGGCCGTTTGAAATTTAAAACCTACGATGAGGCGTCCGGGGAAATGCCGCTGGTGTCCATCGTGATTCCGTGCTACAACCAGGTGCATTATACCTACGCCTGCCTGCAGTCCATTCTGGAGTACACGGGCGACGTCTCCTACGAGGTGATTATTGCGGACGACGTGTCAACGGACGCCACGGCGGAGCTTAACAAGTTCGTGGAAGGGCTGGTGATCCGGCGCAATTCCACCAACCAGGGCTTTTTGCGCAACTGCAACCAAGCGGCTCAGACGGCCCGGGGAAAATACATCATGTTCCTGAACAACGATACCAAGGTGACGCCGGGCTGGCTGTCCTCCCTGGTAAACCTGATCGAATCCGATCCGTCCATCGGCATGGTCGGCTCCAAGCTGGTGTACCCGGACGGCCGTCTTCAGGAGGCGGGCGGAATCATCTGGAGCGACGGTTCCGGGTGGAACTACGGGCGTCTGGACGACCCTGACAAGGCGGAATACAACTACGTGAAGGATGTGGACTACATTTCCGGGGCGGCGATCCTGCTGTCCGTCTCACTGTGGAAGCAGATCGGCGGTTTTGACGAGCGCTTTGCGCCGGCCTACTGCGAGGATTCGGACCTGGCCTTTGAGGTACGCCGGGCCGGTTACCGGGTGGTGTACCAGCCTCTCTCCAGGGTGATCCATTTTGAGGGCGTCTCCAACGGCACGGATGTGAACGGCACCGGGCTCAAGCGTTATCAGGTGGAGAACAGCAGAAAGCTGAAGGAAAAGTGGGCCGGGGAGTTTAAGAAGCAGTGCGTCAACGACGGCAACCCCAATCCCTTTCGGGCCAGGGAGCGCAGCCAGGGCAAGCCGGTGGTGCTGGTGGTGGACCACTACGTGCCCACCTTTGACCGGGACGCCGGTTCCAAGACCACGTACCAGTATCTGAAAATGTTCCTGAAAAAGGGATATGTGGTGAAGTTCCTTGGAGACAATTTCCTCCACGAGGAGCCGTATTCCACCGCATTGCAGCAGATGGGCATCGAGGTGCTCTACGGGGACGAGTACGCGGCGGGAATCTGGGACTGGATCAAGAAAAATGGGGACGAGATCGATTTCGCGTATCTGAACCGGCCCCATATCGCCACCAAATATGTGGATTTTATCAAGGATTACACCAATATCAAGGTGATCTATTACGGCCACGACCTGCATTTCCTGCGCCTGGGCCGGGAGTATGAGCTGACCGGGGACATTAACATCAAGCGGGAGGCGGATTACTGGAAATCCGTGGAACTGACTATGATGTACAAGGCGGCGGTTTCCTACTATCCGTCCAATGTAGAGGTGGAAGCCATCCACGCCATCGACGCAGGCATCCGGGCCAAGGCCATCACGGCCTATGTGTACGATACCTTCCTGACAGACATTCAGGACGACTTCGCCAAACGGGAGGGATTATTGTTTGTGGGCGGCTTCGCGCATCCGCCCAACGCGGACGCAGTGCTGTGGTTTGCGCGCGAGGTATTCCCGAAGATCCGGGCGGAGCTGCCCGAGATAAAATTCTACGTGGTGGGCTCCAAGGTCACGGAGGAGATCAAGGCGTTAGCGCAGCCGGACAACGGGATTGTGATCAAGGGCTTTGTCAGCGAGGAAGAGCTGGCCCGTCTGTACGCCACCTGCAAAGTGGTGGTGGTACCCCTGCGCTACGGAGCCGGGGTTAAGGGCAAGGTGGTGGAAGCCATCTACAACGGCGCGCCGATCGTCACCACAGCCACCGGAGCCGAAGGAATCCCCTTTGTGGACCAGGTATTAAAGATCGCGGACGGCGCCGAAAACTTCGCCTCCGCCACCATATCCCTATACCGCGACAATACACGCTGCCGCCAGCTCTGCCACAGGACGCAGGATTATATTCGGAAACACTTCAGTCTGGACGGAGCCTGGGAAGTGGTGAGAGGGGACTTTTCGCGCCACGACTGAGAAAACGCGAAGCGTTTTCGAAGTTGCCACGGCGGGGCAGCGGTGAGGAAAGCGAGCTCGCTCGTGTCACCCCCGTCCCCAACCATTCATCTCTCAAAACCAGGAGGAATTTTAAAATGCAGGCAATACTTCTCGCCGGAGGCTTAGGCACCCGCCTACGCAGCGTCGTAAGCGACCGTCCCAAGCCCATGGCCCTGATCGAGGGCCGCCCGTTTATGGAATACGTTACCCGTGAGCTGGTCCGTCACGGCATCGCAGACATCATATTCGCCGTAGGCTACAAAGGCTCCATGGTGGAAGAGCACTTTGGCGACGGTTCCGCCTACGGCTTCAAGGCCGCTTACGCCTACGAGGAAACTCTTCTCGGCACGGCCGGGGCCATCAAAAACGCCGGCCGGCTGATCACCGAGGACCGTTTCTTCGTATTAAATGCGGATACATTCTACCAGATCGACTACACCCGCCTTACCTGCCTTCAGGATGAGATGAATCTGGACATGGCCCTGGTGCTGCGGGAGGTCCCCGACGTGTCACGCTACGGGCAGGCGGTGCTGGACGGCTCGGGCCGCCTCACCGGCTTTAACGAAAAGACCACCGAAGCGCGGCCGGGCACCATAAACGGCGGTATTTACCTGATGAAACGCGGATTGCTGGAGGATATCCCGGAAGGCAAGGTGTCCCTGGAGAACGAGATGATCCCCCGCTGGCTGGAGGCGGGGCGGCCTCTGGGAGGATTTGTCAACGACGGATATTTCATCGACATTGGGATTCCGGAGGCATATTTCCAGTTTCAGGAAGACGTGATCCGGGGAACCGTGCGCTGACGGCTGCGGTTCACGGCAATGATCCCGCAGGGCGGACCCCGCCAACCGGGAATCACTCATTTTGGAGGAGAAAGTTATGGTTATCAGAGGAAGAGCGCCGCTGCGCATAAGCTTTGGCGGCGGAGGTACGGATGTGGCCCCGTTCTGCGAGGAGCAGGGCGGAGCAATTATCGGAAGCACCATCAACAAGTACGCTTACTGTTCCATCGTTCCCAGAGACGACGACCAGATCGTGGTCCACTCCCTGGATTTCGATATGACGGTGAAGTACAATACCAACGAGAACTATGTGTACGACGGCAAGCTGGATCTGGTGACGGCGGCCCTCAAGGCAATGGACATCAAGCAGGGCTGCGAGGTTTACCTTCAGTGCGACGCGCCGCCCGGATCGGGCCTTGGAACCTCCTCCACGGTGATGGTGGCCATGCTGACCGCCATGTCCCGCTGGAAAGGCACCATGATGGATGCCTACGCCATGGCGGACCTGGCCTACCAGGTTGAGCGGCTGGACCTTAAGATTGACGGCGGTTACCAGGACCAGTACGCGTCCACCTTCGGCGGCTTCAACTTCATTGAGTTCCACGGCCGCAACAACGTGGTGGTGAATCCCCTGCGCATCAAAAAAGACATTATTCACGAATTGCAGTATAACCTGCTGCTCTGCTACACCGGTAAGGTCCACGTTTCCGCCAACATCATCAAGGACCAGGTGCAAAACTACGAGAAGCAGGATGCGTTCCAGGCCATGTGCGAGGTGAAAGCGCTGGCCTACGCTCTGAAGGACGAACTGCTGAAAGGCAATCTCCACAGCTTCGGAAAACTTCTGGACTATGGCTGGCAGAGCAAAAAGCGCATGAGCAACAAGATTTCCAACCCGCAGATCGACGAGCTCTACGAGGAAGCGCTGAAGGCCGGGGCTATGGGCGGCAAGCTGTTAGGCGCCGGCGGCGGCGGTTTCCTGTTGCTGTACTGCCCCTACAACGTGCGTCACAAGGTGGCGGCGCGTATGGAACTGATGGGCGGCCAGCTGACGGACTGGAATTTCGAGCTGCGGGGCGCCCAGAGCTGGGTGGCCGACGACGACCGCTGGCAGTACAACCAGGTCAAGGTGCACATGCCGAACGGGGAATACCGGTTCGATATTTAGAATCAGCTGCACCTTTAGGCCGGGAACTGCCCGCAATCACATCACAGAAGGAGCACACATCGATGGACAAGGTAGTATTTCTGGACCGGGACGGGACGATCAACGAGGAGGTCCACTACCTCTACCGCCCGGAGGATTTTAAATTCCTGCCCGGCGTGCCGGAGGCCCTGAAAATGCTCACGGATTCCGGTTACAAGCTGGTGGTGGTGACCAACCAGGCCGGTGTGGCAAGGGGATATTACAGCGAGGCGGACGTGGTAAAGCTGCACGGTTATGTCAACGAACTGCTGAAACCGTACGGCACCGGAATTCACGGGTTCTACTACTGCCCCCATCATCCGGAGCACGGCAAGGGCCGCTACAAGACGGTCTGCGGCTGCCGCAAGCCCGGCATCGGTTTATTTGAACAGGCGGAAAAGGACTTTTCGGTGGACAAATCCGCTTCCTATATGATCGGGGACAAGCTTCTGGACGTGGAGGCGGGAAAGCGTTACGGCGTCACCTCCATTCTGGTGGGAACCGGGTATGGAGCCGGATACCGCCGTCAGGCGGAGGAAGCGGGGACTTTGCCGGAATACGATTGTTACGCGGAAAACCTGACAGAGGCGGCCCGCTGGATATTGCAGAGAGACGAGGATATTGCAAAGAGATAGGAGGAACATTCCCATGAGTGAGATGGATTATCTGGAATTATTGATCAGGCGTTATCCGGCGCTGGCGCCGGTGCGGGATTCGGTTCTGGCGGCTTACGAGACCATGAAGGAGTGCTATGAGAACGGAGGAACGCTTCTGGTGGCAGGAAACGGCGGAAGCTGCGCGGACAGCGAGCACATTGTGGGCGAGCTGATGAAAGGATTTGTGAAGCCCCGCCGTGTGCCTGAGGAATTTGCCAGGGCTTTGACCCAGGCAGACCCTGAACGGGGGCCTGAGCTGGCGGCTAAGCTTCAGGGCGGGCTTCCGGCCATCGCGCTGACCGGCCACAACGGCCTGACCACCGCCTTTGCCAACGACGTGGACAGCAGCATGGCGTTTGCCCAGCAGTTAAACGGCTACGGACGGAAGGGGGATGTGTTTCTGGGGATCTCCACCTCGGGAAATTCCGCCAATGTGCTGTATGCCATGGCGGTCGCAAAAGCCAAGGGAATCCGCACCATCGCCCTCACCGGACGGGACGGGGGGGCTATGGGGCGCGCTGCGGACGTGGCGGTCATTGTGCCGGAAACGGAGACCTACATGATTCAGGAGCTGCATCTTCCGGTCTACCACGCGCTGTGCCTGATGCTGGAGGAACATTTTTTCTGATAAGGAGCCAAGCCCGATGAAACATAAGCATGTATTTGCCATCTGCGCCTATAAGGACTCGCCGTATCTGGAGAGCTGCATCCGCTCTCTGATGGGCCAGCGCGCCAAATCCCCGGTGATTCTCTGCACCTCCACGCCCAGCCCCTACATAAACGGGCTGGCCGGAAAATACGGCATCCCGGTCTTTGTCCGGGATGGGGCCAGCAACATGCGGGACGACTGGAATTTCGCCTACCATATGGCGGACGGGGAGCTGGTGACCATCGCCCACCAGGACGACGTGTACCATAAGGATTATGTCGCAGAGCTGCTGAAGGCCTATAGGCGCCACCCGGATATGACCTTGTTCACGTCGGATTATGTGATCGTGAAAAACGGCGCGCTGATCACCGGAGACAAGATGCTTCTGGTGAAGCGCCTGCTGCGCCTGCCGCTGCGTTTTCCGGCTCTGAATGACCGGGTATGGGTGAAAAAGCTTCCTCTGATGTTCGGCAATTCCATCTGCTGCCCGGCGTCCACCTATCAAAAACGTCTGTTGGGCGAACCTCTGTTTCAGGAGGACTACAAATTTGCGCTGGATTGGGCCAATCTCCTGGCGCTGGCTCAGCGGAAAGGCCGTTTTATCTGCGTGGAGCGCCCGCTTCTGTACTACCGGGTCCACGACGGCGCTACCACCAAGCAGTGCATTGTCAACAATGACCGGGCCGGGGAAGAGGAGGAAATGTTCCGTAGATTCTGGCCGGAGGCGGTGGTGAAGCTGCTGATGAAACCCTACCGGACCGCTTATGACGAGTACCAATAGTCAGGAAAGGACGCATGAACAGAAGGGAAAAATGGATTCTGGCGCTGGCCGGCCCGCTGGTGCTGTTTTTATTAACCATACAGGGGATCGGATTGTGGATTCTGGGGCCTTTTCATAAAATTCTTGTGGATCATGCCACCGAGGCCATGCTGGCGGAGACGGCTGTGGTACTGATCTGGAATTTCTGGTGGTTCAGCCGCGTGGAACGGCCGGACCTGCAGATCATTGGCTGCGCGGCGGGTCTGACGGTATTCTCCTGGTGCCACCGGATTCTGGTGCCGCTGGCGGGGACCGCGCTTTACGTGGGAATTCTCCTGCTTGCCGGGCGGAACATACGAAAGGGGATTTTTGGAAAAGCTTCCCCACTTCCCACGGCGGAGCGCCTGGGGCTGGATTTGATCCTGGGCTGTGCGCTCTGGATTGTGATCGTCTGTCTGGTCTCGCTGACCGGACGCGGCGGACTTTGGCTGTGGCGGATTTTGGCAGCGCTTCTGGGGGCTGCGTGCGTGATGGCTGAGCTGCGGGCCCGGCGTGGGAAGCTGCGGGCAGGGGAGAGGAGCGGGAAGCGGGAGCGGCCCCGGGTACGGGATATCCTTCCAACCCCGCCGCAATTTTCCTCCGCTTGCGGCCCGGTTGGCGGCCCGTCCTGGGCTGGACTCCTCCCCGAAAACCGCAAGCAGGCGCTTCTGGCCGCCTTCGCCCTGACCATGGTGATGGTGCAGATCGGCCGCTTAAACATCTCCCTGGATTACGATTCCCTCCATTACGGCCTGCGCTCCGCTTATGTGCTGGACAACGGCAAGGGGATTTTTGAGGATTTGGGGATGGTCAATCTGGTTTACACCTATCCCAAAGGGCTGGAGGTCCTGGCTCTGCCCTTAAGCGGCACGCCCACCTATGGCTTTGTGCTTGCCCTGTCCCTCTGGGCAACGGTGGGAGTTTTGCTTCTGGCGGGGCACATTGCGGGCCGCCGGGCGGGAAAGACCAGGCGTTTCTGGGCCATGGCGATGCTGGGGGCGGTTCCAGGCGTCATGAACATGGCTGCGACTGCAAAAAGCGACAACGTGACCCTTCTGTTCCAACTGCTGTTTTTCGATTTTGTGTGCTGCGCCCTGGGAGCTGCGGGAGAAAGGCAGGAGAAGGGGCAGCCCTGGTTTCTCATGGGGCTTTGCGCCTATCTGATGACCCTGGTGCTAAAACCCACGGCTATCGTGTTCTCCACAATTATGGCGGCCGTGTGTCTCTTCTGCCTGGTATGGTGCAGGCGGCTGCGGGTCATCCTAAAAGGCAGGGGGAAATGGAACCGGCTTTTGTTTCTGCCGCTGCTGCCCGCGGCGGCGGTGGCGGGCCTGTGGTACAGGACCTGGAAAATGACGGGCGTGCCCGTCACGTCCATTTTTGCCGGAGTATTTGAGCGTTTGGGCTTTACCGTCCGGCTTCCGTACACCTTTACCGGCGTCATCGGCAATCCCGCCAGCCTGAGCGCAGGCGAAAAGCTGACCCGGCTGGTCCGGCGGATCTGGGGCATGGCGGTGCTGCCCCTGGGGGAGGATATGGACCATGTGATCATTGCCTGGGGGACCGGACTGATCACGCTGCTGTCCTTTCTCTGGGTCTGCTGGCTGATCGGTTTTGTACGGACCGGGGGGATGAAGGGGCGGCGGGGATTTGCCTCCGGAGAACACGCAGCCTCCAGCGCCTCCTTGCAGCCCTTCTGCGAGGTCCTTCTCCTGCCTGCCCTGGGGCTGGCCTGTATTTACAGCGTCTACACCCTCTCCCAGGTGGACGGAAATTATTTCGTCCTGTTCTACACGCTGCTGATCACCGGTGTGTCCGGGATCCGATGCCGCCATGGGAGAAAGACCGATCTGGAGCGCAATCTGTCCGGGCTTCTGGCTCCTCTTGCCGTAGCAGGACTCTTTATCACCTGCTGCACCAGCTGGGCCGGTGCCAGGGGATTTACGCCGGTTTCCCTGAACCATCCCGGATGGTACGATCACCGGTCGGAGGTCCGGGAGCGCCAGGCGGAGGCAGGCATATCGGAGATCGTTTCCGCCCTGACGCCCAGAAGCCGGGTGGTGGCATTCGGCGAGCATCCCCAGGTGCTGGACCTGCCCTGCAGTGTGCAGAGCTACTACGATATCACCGGCAGCGGCGGGAACGTTTATCTGGTGAAAAAGCTGGATTACTTTAAATGGTATCTGGACATCTCCGGCACAGAGTACATTTTCGTGGAAACGGGATATGGGGACCGGCAGAGCCGTGCGGGCGAGATGATCCGCTATATGATTGAGGACAATAGCCTGACGGATCTGGTGTATGAGAACGGCAATCTGCTGGGGCGCGTCCAGCTGGGCGGGCCGGACAGCGACGGAAATCCCTATGACCGCCAACGGATCGGACGGGAGTTTGCAGAGAATTTCTACCAATATATGGGAAAATAGTGATTGCCGTACATCGCAAAGCGTGTTGCCGAAAACCCGGTGAAGCGCGGCAAACGGACAGGAGATAAGACAGAAGGAGGCGGCTTACGTTGGATAAAAAGCAAACCAGGAAATACACCATCGGCTTCTCGCGCATGGAGAAGAAATACGAGTGGAAGGACCATGTGATTTTCATGGGGCTTCTGCTGGCTCTGGCGGTCTGGGTCAACCGGGGAATCGAGATCAAAGGGCTTTATATGGATGACCTCTACTTCTGGTCCTGCTATGGGGAGCAGAGCTTTTGGGAGTACGTGTTCCCCATGGGCAGCACGCGGTTCCGCTTCCTCTATTACCTGGCCGCCTGGCTGGAGATGGCGGTGGTGCAGAATCACACCGGTCTGTTTGTACCCATCAACATCCTGCTCAACGCCGCCCTGTCCTGGATGCTCTACAGCATCGGACGCCGTCTGGCCGCCTCCAAGGGCGTGGGCTTTCTCTGCGGCGCCATGTTCCTGATCAGCCGCATGGCCTACTACCAGATCGGCCAGGTTTTGGGGCTGATGGAGACCATGGCCCTGTGGATGGCGGTTCTCATTCTCTGGTATCTCTACCGCTATTTAAATGAGGAGGGACAGCAGCGGCGCTATTTCATCGCCTGCGGCCTGTACTTCGGCGTCTGCTTTGTCCACGAGCGCTACATGGCCTTAATCCCCCTCTTTCTGCTGGCGCTTCTGCTCAAACGTTCCAGAAAGCTCTGGGAGTGGCTGGCTCCCGTCATTTCCTTTCTGGCGGTCCAGCTGATCCGCGCCCTCACCATCGGCTCCGTCCTCCCCGCGGGAACGGGGGGAACCCAGGTGGCGGACACCTTCAGCATTTCCCGGTCCATCCGCTTCGCCTTAAGCCAGGCGGCCTACGTGTTCGGGATCAACGCGGGGCCGGAGCATTTAAACGGTCTGCCCTGGTCCGAAAGTCCATGGCTCATTCGGGGGCTGGTGATTCTGGCGGACCTTATGGTGGCCGCGCTGGTGGTTGGACTCCTGATCCGGCTTGTAAAGTCCGGGAAGGATGTGCGGCGGTTCCTGCTTAAGAATATCGCGCTGTTTCTTGGGTTCATCGCCATGTGCATCGCCAGCTCCAGCGTCACCATCCGGGTGGAAATGCGCTGGGTGTACGTTTCCCTGGCTGCCGCCCTGCTGTTTATGGCCTGGATGTATGGCGTGCTGACCGCGGATGTGAAGAAAGAGCTGTATTTAAAACGCTTGTGGCCCTGGGGCGCGGCCTTTGCCTGCTATGTGCTCCTCATGCTTCCGGTGGAACTGTTCTACCGGGGGTATTACCCCAAATTGTACCTCTGGCCCAACCAGCTGCGCTACAATTCTCTGGCCGGGGAAACCTATGAGAAGTACGGGGACCAGCTGTTCGGCAAGACCATCTACATCATCGGCGACAGCTATGAGATGAGCGATTTTACCGCAAACACCTTCTTCAAGGTCTTTGACCCGGAGCGGAAGGCACAGGGGACACGGGTGGTGCACATTAAGAGCATCCGGGATTTCGGCCTGGTGACGGACAACATGCTGGTGCTGCGGGAGGATCCGGAGAACAATGCGTTCCAGGACGTGACAGAGTTCGTGCGGGAGCTGAAGCTTAAATCGGAGTACGGTTATTACCGGGACGGCTGGATGGACGAGCACGCGGAGATCAGCGTGATGGCCGGTTCCACCGGGAGCATTGACCTGGAGATCATGTACCCGGGGCTGCTTCGGGGCGGCGAGACCATCAGCATCACCCGGGAGGGCTGGCCGCCGGACACCATGGCGGTGCAGTCCAGCGTGATCCGCACCTCGATTCACGTGGAGCCGTTCCAGACGGTCCGGCTGAGGTTCGACTATAACTTCTATATGCAGGACGCCCAGGAACAGCGGGGCGTGGACCGGCTGGCCGCCATTGTCAACATCGAAGCCGATTAGAGGACGGGAATTACGGATTATGAGACAGAAGAAACAGATTTTATACTGGCTGCTGCCCCTCATGGGCACGGCCTTCGCCCTTTGGTATGTGAAAAGCGCCACGGCGGACGTGGTATATTCCGACTACATCCGCCTGGTCAACAGCTATCTGCCGGACGTGTGGAATCCGGCAAAGTTCTTTGTGCCCGACGTGCTCACCCGAATCCCCGTCAGCTACCTGGCCCGCATCGTGAACGTGGAGCTGTTTGGCTTCTCCGTCACCTTCGAGCGGGTATTGGGGGTGCTCAGCCTGGGGCTTTCCGGCGCGGTATTCGGGCTGTACTGCCGGGAGCGCAGGGTGGGCTTATTGTGGTTCGCAATGCTGTCGGCGGTGATGTTCAGCCTGAACAAATGGGAGATGCTGACAAACGGCAGCGGCTGGGCCCATTTCCTGGCGTTTGCATGCTTTTATTACCACGAGGTGGTGCTGGACCGGGTCTGGGCCGGAAAGGAGAAAAAACACGACCGAATCAGGCTGTGTATTCTGCCCTGGCTGGTGATCCTGGGAGCGGCCGGCCCCTACTGCGCCAGCTACGCGGCCACCCTGCTGTTGTCCTACGGCTTCTGTATGGTCCGGGACCATGATAGAAGAGCGGACGGAAAATGGGACCGGCGCTACGTCCTCTACGGACTCTGCACCCTGCTGCCCCTGCTGCTGTACATGCTCAGCAATTCCTTTGCGGTCAATGAGCACGCCGGGGCCACCGGCCGTTCCCTTGGGCAGATTCTGGCCGATCACCCCGGCTTCCCGGTGCGGTTCCTGCTGAAATCCTTTGCCGGTATCCTGGTGGGCGGTGAGGAATTGCAGGCGCTTATGGAAAGTGGGACCCTGACGAATTTGGGGGTCTACCTGCTGGGACTGTTTGTGGTTGCAGGTTACCTTCTGGCCCTGTGGCTGAACCTGAGGCTGAGACTGTACGAGAAAACCGTATTTCCCATGATGCTGCTGGTGTCCGGTGGGATGAACCACGTGCTGATCTTCATTTCCCGGTACATTTTCGAGAAGGAGGACTATGCCTGGAGCTCCCGCTACGCGCTGCAGTTTCAGGTGGGAATCCTGGGGATTGTGCTGACCTTTGCCCTGGCATTTCCGGCTGTTGCCCAGGGCAGGAGGGCCTGGCGGGCGGTGATGGCGCTGTTCTGCCTTGCAATCCTGGCCGGAAATGGTTATACTACTTATCGTGAGTTGAAGAAAGCTCCCTACCGGGAGGAACGGTTTGAGCAGATGGCGCAGCAGGCCGGGGATTTTTCCGGGCTGACGGACGATAAGCTGGCCGGACTGTACGAGTATTACAAGGGCCGGGACAAGATTGAGCAGGCGTTTGAGATATTGAAAGAGAACCACCTGAACGTATTTCGGGACAGGTAGAGGATAACGGAGGATAATACTATGAAGGTTGTGATTTTAGCGGGCGGGCTGGGGACCAGGATTAGCGAAGAGAGCCATTTAAAACCAAAGCCCATGATCGAGATCGGCGGCAGACCCATCATGTGGCATATTATGAAATATTACTCGGAGTACGGGTTTCATGACTTCGTGATCTGCCTGGGCTACAAGCAGTACGTGGTGAAGGAGTTTTTCGCGGATTATTTCCTGCACACCTCCGACGTGACCTTTGATCTGGCCCACAACAAGATGGAGGTGCACAACAACTATTCCGAACCCTGGAAGGTGACCCTGGTGGACACCGGGCTCAACACCATGACCGGCGGGCGGATAAAGCGGATTCAGCCCTACATCGGGGACGAGCCCTTCCTGCTGACCTACGGCGACGGCGTGAGCACCGTGGACCTGGATAAGCTGGTGAAATTCCACCGGTCCCACGGCAGGATCGCCACCATCACCACGGTGAACATCGGACAGATGAAAGGCGTGCTGGACATCGCGCCGGACAACACCATTCTCTCCTTCCGGGAGAAGGAGGACGACGACGGGGCGCTGATCAACGGCGGATTTATGGTGATGAACCCGCAGATTTTCGACTATCTGGAAAATGACGCCACCGTCTTTGAGAAGGAACCTATGCAGCGGCTGGCCGCGGAGGGGGAGCTGAAGTCCTTCTACCACAGCGGTTTCTGGCAGTGCATGGATACCCAGCGGGAGATGAACAAGTTGGAAACATTGTGGCAGTCCGGCAACGCGCCGTGGAAAATCTGGAAGGACTGAGCGTATGAATTGGAATGAATTGGAGAAATTTTATAATGGAAAGTCCGTGCTGGTTACCGGCCACACGGGTTTCAAAGGCTCCTGGCTGACGCGCATGCTGACGCTGGCCGGAGCCAGGGTCACGGGCTATTCCCTGAATCCGCCTACGGACCCCAGCCTCTTTGAGATCGCGGGCTTAGAGGACACCATGGACAGTGTGATCGGGGACGTGCGGGACCTGGCCCGTCTCCAGGAAGTCTTTGAGCGGGTGCAGCCCCAGGTGGTGTTTCACCTGGCGGCCCAGCCCATTGTGCGGGATTCCTACAAGGACCCGGTGTACACCTATGAGACCAATGTGATGGGTACGGTGAACGTGCTGGAGTGCGTGCGCAGGACAATGAGCGTGCAGTCGTTTTTGAACGTCACCACGGATAAGGTGTATGAGAACAGGGAATGGGAGTACGGTTACCGGGAGTGCGATCCCCTGGACGGCTACGATCCCTACTCCAACAGCAAATCCTGCTCCGAGCTGGTGACCCACAGCTACCAGAAGTCCTTTTTCCAGGACGGGCGCTGCGCCATCTCCACCTCCCGCGCGGGAAATGTAATCGGCGGCGGCGATTTTGCCAACGACCGGATCATCCCCGACTGCGTGCGGGCCGCGGGCTGCGGCAGAGAGATCGCGGTGCGCAATCCCCATTCCACCCGGCCTTACCAGCTGGTGTTGGAGCCCCTGGCCGTGTACATGGCCATCGCCAAACGTCAGTGGGAGGACAGAAACTTCCAGGGCTATTACAATGTGGGCCCGGACGACAAGGACTGCGTGACCACCGGAACGCTGGTGGATTTATTCTGCACTGCCTGGGGGCCTGGGGCCGCCTGGGTGGACCAGTACGACGGAGGTCCCCACGAGGCTAATTTCCTGAAGCTGGACTGCTCCAAGATTAAACGCGCTTTAAACTGGACGCCCCGGTACGGCGTGAAGGAGGCCATCGAAAAGACCGTGGCCTGGTCAAAGGAGTACCTGGAGGGCGCGGATATGTTGGAAGTGATGGACCGGCAGATTCGGGAATTTTTCGCGTAGGCGGCCCGCGCATTCCCGGACACTTCCCGGCGGCCCGCGCAACGAATAAAGAATAAGGAGAATCGACCCCAATGTTTGAAAATAAAACCGAAGCACAAGCAAAAGAGCAGATTTTGGACCTGGTGGCGGAATACTGCGACAAGTTCCACAACCGGAAAAAGCCTTTTGAGGAGGGCGACCGTATTCCCTACGCGTCCAGAGTCTACGACCACGCGGAGATGGTGAACCTGGTGGACAGCGCCCTGGAGTTCTGGCTGACCTCGGGCCGCTACACCGACGAGTTCGAGGCCAGGCTGGCCAAATATCTGGGCGTGCGGTACTGTTCCCTGGTGAATTCCGGCTCATCAGCCAACCTGATCGCCTTTATGACCCTGACCTCCCCCCTTCTGGGAGAGCGCCGGGTGAAGCGGGGGGACGAGGTCATCACCGTGGCCTGTGGCTTCCCCACCACGGTCAACCCCATGATCCAGTACGGCGCGGTACCGGTGTTCGTGGACGTGACCATTCCCCAGTACAACATCGACGTGACCATGCTGGAGTCGGCCCGCTCTGAGAAAACCAAGGCTGTGATGATCGCCCATACCCTGGGCAATCCCTACGACCTGGCCGCCGTGAAGGCATTCTGCGATAAATACAACCTGTGGCTGGTGGAGGACAACTGCGACGCCCTGGGAAGCCGCTACACCTTGAACGTGGACGGCAAAGAGGTGACAAAGCTCACCGGCACGGTGGGCGACATCGGCACCTCCAGCTTCTACCCGCCCCACCATATGACCATGGGCGAGGGCGGCGCGGTGTACACGGACAACCCGCTGCTCAACAAGATCATCCACTCCTTCCGGGACTGGGGCCGGGACTGCGTCTGCCCCTCGGGGAAGGACAATACCTGCAACCACCGCTTTGACCGCCAGTACGGCGAGCTGCCCCTGGGTTACGACCACAAGTACGTCTACTCCCATTTCGGCTACAATTTAAAGGCTACGGATCTCCAGGCCGCTATCGGCTGCGCCCAGATTGAGAAGTTTCCCACCTTCGTGGAGCGCCGCCGTCACAACTTCGACCGCCTGAAAGCCGGTCTGGCCGGGACGGAGGAGAAGCTGATCCTGCCCGAGCCCTGCCCGAATTCCCGGCCCAGCTGGTTCGGATTCCTGATCACCTGCAAGGAGGGCACGGACCGCAACCAGGTGGTGCAGTACGTGGAGAGTAAGGGCGTCCAGACCCGGATGCTGTTCGCCGGAAACCTGACCAAGCACCCCTGCTTCGACGAGATGCGGACCACAGGCGCGGGTTACCGGGTGGTGGGAAGCCTGGAAAATACGGACCGGATCATGAGCGACACCTTCTGGGTGGGCGTGTATCCGGGAATGACCGACGAGATGATCGACTATATGGCAAAGACCATCCGGGAAGCGGTTCTGTAGGGGCATAATGTTCCCGGTAATTCCGTTTGACATCAGAGGAGGAAGCCATGGCGGACCAGTACGACATGAGCGGCGTGCACAGCGCCAACTTGAAAATATTAAAAGAGGTGGACCGGATCTGCCGCATGTATAAGATCCGATACGGCCTGGATGCGGGAACCCTGATCGGGGCGGTGCGCCACCACGGGTTCATCCCATGGGACGACGACGCGGATGTGTATTTCACCCGCAGCCAGTACGAGGCCTTCTGCAAGGTGGCTCCCCGGGAGCTGCCTGAGGGCATGGAGCTTCTGGAGCCGGACAAGCTTAGGGGCGGGAAGGCATTTTACGACTTCACCCCGCGGATCATCTACCACAACAGCCGCCGCCACGGGGACACGCCGGAGATGGCCTATTATGAGGGCAGGCTGAACCACCTTTGGGTGGATCTGTTTATCATCGACAAGCTGCCTGCGGGGAAGTTCGCGGCCGCCATGACCCGGTTTCTCCACAAGGCGGTTTACGGGCTGGCCATGGGCCACCGCTATCATCTGGATTTCAAAAAATACAGCCTGCCCCACAAGATTTTCGTGGGCGGCCTGGCCGCGGTGGGACGGCTGATCCCAATGAGGGCAATCTTCGCCATGCAGCGGGCCGTGGCCTTAAAGGACCGGCACAGCAAGGGAAATCTGCGCTACTACAGCAATTACCAGCCGGATTTCCTGTACGTGACCGTGGAGAAGAACTGGTGCGACCAGGTGGTGGATATGGACTTCGAGGACACCCGGCTTATGGCCCCGGCGGGCTGGCATGAGATTCTGACGGAGGTGTACGGGGACTACATGACGCCGCCGCCCAAAGAACAGCAGGTGCCCACCCACTCCGGCCGGGAGATCGAGGTGTTTGGCTGAGGCGGAAGAGAGAAGGCCGCCGCGCGGGGTGCCATACAGCAGAGGAAAGGATTCAGGACGGTTTAATGGACAGGAAAGTATCGGTTGTAGTGTCCGTCTACAACGAAGAAAAGGCATTGGAAGAATTTTACAGGGAAACGGGCAAGGTCTTAAATGGACTGGACTGGGATTACGAGCTGGTGTTTGTCAACGACGGCAGCGCGGACGGCAGTCTGGCTATTCTGGACAGCCTGGCGGAGCGCGACAGCCGGGTAAAAGTGGTCAGCTTTTCCCGGAATTTCGGCCACGAGGCGGCCATGATCGCGGGGCTGGATTACAGCAGCGGCGACGCCGTCGTCTGTATGGACGCGGACCTGCAGCATCCGCCGGAATGTATTCCCCGGATTCTGGAGAAAATGGCCCAGGGCTACGAGGTGATCAGCATGGTGCGCACCAAGAACAAGAGTGCGGGGCTGGTCAAGAATATCACTTCCTCGGGCTTTTACTGGCTGATCAACCACATTTCGGACGTACATTTCGAACCAAACGCCTCGGATTTCTTCGCCGTCAGCCGCCATGTGGTCCAGGTGTTAAAGGACAATTACCGGGAGAAGGTGCGCTTTCTGCGGGGCTATGTCCAGAACGTGGGCTTTCGCAAAACCACCATCGAGTACGAGGCCCGGGCCAGGGTAGCGGGGGAGAGCAAGTACAGCCTGAAAAAGCTGTTCATTTTCTCCATCAATACGATCCTATGCTTCTCCAACATGCCGCTGAAGCTGGGCATCTACGCCGGGATTTTCTCCGCGCTTTTGGGCGTTGCGGTGATCGTCTACACTTTGTTCACCCGACAGGGCGCTCCCAGCGGTTATGCCACCATCGTAGTGCTGATCTGCTTTATGTTTGCAATGATGTTTGTGATCATCGGCATCATCGGGGAATACATCGCCATTCTGTTTACCGAGCTGAAGGACCGGCCCATCTACATCGTGGACCGGACGCGGAATGTGGAGTAAGCGGCTCAGACCGTTGCCCTGTGAACCGGTTTAATAGAAATTTAATGATGCGTTGCTTGACATTGGCTGGAAACTATGGTAAAAATTTAAGCGTAGGTATGAAAAGCAGATAGTTCATCTTTCTGCTTTTTTGTTCGCAGGAAGATGACAACTTGTCACAAGTGACAGGCTATCATAATTTGTGCGTGATACATTGCCACACACAGGATAAAAGGGGGGACGAAAAACGTGCCGACCCAGCGATTTTTCAATTTAAAAGAGGAGAAGCGACGCGCCATTGTGAGAGCCGCGGTGCATGAGTTCTCCCGGGTGCCCTACTCCGTTGCTTCCATCAACCAGATTATCAAGGAAGCGGATATTTCCAGGGGAAGTTTTTACACGTATTTTGAGGATAAGGACGATCTTCTGCAATATCTGGTCAGCGGATTTCGGGAAAAGTGCAGGGAGCGGGTCTACGCCCAGCTGGAGTTAAAACAGGGCGACCTGTTTGAGACCGTGTGCACGATGATGGAACAGATCATGGACGCGGGAAGCGAGAGCCGGGGGGCGGAGCTGTACCGCAACGCCCTGACGGAGCTGAACCCGGTGACCCAGAGCAGGATGATGGGCATCAAGGGGTTTCTGTACGAGGATGAGGTCTACTGCCAGTTTATCCACGGGCTGTATGAGCGGATCGATCTCGCCAGGTATCCCATGGGGAGCGAGGCGCAGCTGGCCTGCCTGGTGGAGATCATGCTGGTACTGGTGATCAAGGCTGTTTCCATGTTTTACATGGGAGCGGCGGACCGGGAGCGCATCATGGAGGTGACCCGGAGACAGATGTACATATTGAAAAACGGCGCCCTGTCCGGGAGTATGCCGGAGGAATCCCCGGCCGTCCGTCTGGACAGAAGGCCGGAAAAGAAGGAGATTAGCTATGAGAGATAACAGGAAACGGCCCGGCGCCCGCCGGGGCCTTGTAGTTTTGACCGCCTGCGTTCTGGCGGGGATCACGCCGGTTACGGCCTTCGCAGCCAAACGGCCTGATGACAACCTTTCCGATGTGGAAGCGCCCAGGCCGGATGTGAACAAGGATTTAAGTCCGGAGTTCGCCTACAGCGAGGACAAATGGGCGGCCCTGCGGGATAACGTGATGGAGTACGGCGAGCTGGCCGACCTGATTCACGAGTACAACCCCGTGGTCCGCAGCAACCGGGAGTCCTACAACGATATGCGCAGCAAGACGTTGAACGATGTATATCAGGAGGCCATGGACGCGGCCCAGGATCTGTGGGATCAGGCCGGGGACTCGGACGACGACTCCATGCGGGCAACCCTGAACATGCAGGGAAATACGCTGGCCAAGTCCGCGGACGATCTGTTTGAGGATCCGGAGATGCAGAAGATCAGTTACGACCAGGCCGAGGCGGGGCTGGTGTCCCAGGCCCAGCAGTTGATGATCACCTACCAGCAGTCCGGTTACACCATGGAGAATCTTCAGAACACCCGCAGCCTGCTCCAGGCTCAGTATGAGGCCGCGGTGGCTCTTATGGGTACGGGAAGCTCCACTCAGGTTCAGGTGCTCAACGCCCAGAAGAGCGTCCAGGATCAGGACGCCGCGATTCTGTCCACCCAGAAGTCCATCGACAGCGTGCACCGCACGCTTTGCCTGATGACCGGATGGTCGGCGGACGCGCAGCCCGAGATCCGGGCGGTGCCGGAGCCGGACCTTGGCCGTATCGATTCCATTAACCTGGAAGCGGACCAGGAGACGGCCCTTAAGAACAATTACACCATCCGGTACAATGAGAAAAAGCTGGGCAACCTGAGCGCATCCACCCAGATCGAGGCCACCAAGGCCACCATCGAGGATGCCAGGAACAATGTGATCAACGGCTTAAAGACCCAGTACAACACCATCCTCACCACACGGGATTCCCTGACCACGGCCCAGCTTCAGCTTCAGCTGGCCCAGGTGGATCTGGAGAAGGCTGCGGCAAGTCTGGCCGTGGGCTCCTCCACGCAGCTTCAGTACCAGAGCGCAGAGAACGCCTTTATCACGGCGAAGAACACGGTGGAGACTACCAAGCTGCAGCTGTTACTGGCTATGGAAAATTATGACTGGATTGTAAAAGGTCTTGTGGCATCGAAGTGATGTGAGGAGTGAACGAGGTGAGTTTGATGAACGATAGAAGATGGAAGGGGTTCTGCGCGGCCGCCATGGCGGCCCTGCTCTCGGCCGGACTGCCCCTCACCGCAATGGCGGAGCCGGAACCGGCTCCGGGGGACGGGTACCAGCAGTATATGGAACGCCTGACTGACAACCGCATCGAGTACGATGAGCTGGCGGATCTGATCAAGAATTTTTACGGCCCCTTAAAGAGCCAGTACGATTCCCTGGAGAGTATGAAGGGGGACACCGCCGACATTGCCATGCAGATGCGCGTTAGGGCGGATGATATGGTCAACGACGAGGACGGCCTGAAGGACCAGAAGAAGGACAATCCCCAGATGGCGCCTGTGCTGAACGGATACATTGCGCAGACCCGGGCCGGTATTAAGGAGCTGCGCAAGCAGGCCAAGAAGGTGGAGGACAATTTGGATAAATTCGACTCCGGCGCAAAGATGATCGACCGCTATGTGAACAGCGCGGCCCAGGGGCTGGAGTTTCTGGTGAACACCTATCAGCAGACCCTCTCGAAGCGGGAGCTGGTGGCAAAATCCGTGGAAGTGTCCCAGGCGGCCTGGAATCTGCAGCAGACCATGCAGGCTCAGGGCCTGGCGGTGGACGCCGATATTTTGTCCGCGGCTTCCCAGCTGGCTTCCTCCCGGCAGCAGCTGGCCAGTCTGGACTCCGGGCTGGAGCAGATGCGGGGCAATATTTACCAGCTCACCGGCTACGATCTCAACGCGTCCGGTGTGGAGATCGGCCAGGTGCCCCACGCGGATCCGGCGGCCATCGCCTCCATCGATGTGGCGGCGGACAAGGATAAGGCGGCCATGAACAACTATGATCTGATCAACCTGCGGGGAACCGCCGGGGGCGGAAGCATGAATATGGTGGAGAAGCAGACCATGAAATCCACCACCATGACCCGCAACAAGATCCGCAACGTGGAGTACAGCGAGGAGCAGGTGCGCTCCAATGTGCAGACGCTCTACGACACGATTTTACAGAAAAAGGCAGAGTACGACTCAGCAAGCACCGCCTGGCAGAGCGCCCAGATCACCTGGAACGCGGCCCAGATCCAGCGCCAGGGAGGGCTGGTCAGCGATATCCAGTTCATGCAGATGGAGCTGGCTTATCTTCAGGCCAAGTCCGGTTACGAATGCGCGGACCTGGCTCTGCAGCAGGCCATGCGGGACTACCAGTGGGCGGTTAAGGGCGTGACAATAACGACGGCAGCATAAAGTTACATATGTTCCCGATTTCGTTGAATTTTCAGAAGATGTAACTTCTGAACAACGAAATCGGGATTTTTTATAAAGAATTTATGCAAATTACAGAATAAATGTACAAAAATTAGGAGTTGTCTCTTGCATTTGACAAAAAAAGATGTTATCATTTTTTTATAGGGGATATATAATGATTTACAAGGAGGTTCGTGGTTACTGTTTTATGGTTCTGTGTTTTGAATTGAGGTGAGTTTATGTTGATGCGACAAGTTGACCTCAGGGATATGGCCCCCAGGCCGATCCCGATTTCTTATCTGATTCAGACCGCCAATCAATTTCACTGTGATATCTATGTGACCAGCGATGCTGAGACTGTGAACGCGAAGAATTATGATGAGATTAAGAAGCTCAGAATGTGTGGCGCCCCCTTGACATTCTACTTTAAGGGAAGTGACGAGGGAGAAGCGGGCGACCGCATCGAACGGATTTTTACATCAGGATAATAAAGAGAAGGGGAAAAAGGACATGCATTTCAAGCGCTAAAGGAGAGCCGGCGGCAACGCGGAGGCTCTCCTTTTCGAGTGGCGCGCCCTCTTGGACGCGCTCTGACAGCGGATTCAGTTGGTTTCTTCGTCCAGATAATGTCTGGCGTCTTTGAAAAAGCTCCACACAATCAGCAGAATAATGAAACCGATGGGGAAGGCGGCGATGATGGATACCGTCTGCAGGTTCGTCATGGAATTCTCCGAGAAGATCAGGGCGATGGGCAGCAGCATGAGCACCACGGCCCAGAACAGCTTTACCTTCCGGTCCGGCTCCTCACCGGCCTCCAGGGACTTGTAGGAGTAGGAGGAGGCTACCATGGTCAGGGCGTCGAAGGAGGTGGCGTAGAAGGCCACCATGGTAACTGCCAGCAGAATCAGGCCGAACTTGGCCAGCGGCAGAGTCTCGAACACGGCGATGATGGTCTTGTAAAGGTTCTGAGTTCCGGCGTAAATTCCCATCAGATCCAGCTTTCCGTGCATCTGCAGGCCCAGCCCGTAGTTGCCCAGAATGATGAAGGAGGTAAAGGTTCCGGCCAGCCCGAAAAAGTAGCCGCCGAACACGGTCTGGCGGATGGTGCGCCCCTTGCTGATGGTGCCGATAAAGAAGGGGGTCGCGACGCACCAGACCATCCAGTAGGCCCAGTAGAAGATCGTCCAGTTCTGGGGGAAGGAGGAGGTACGCAGCGCGTCGGTCCAGGTGGCCAGGGAGATAAAGTTCTGGGTCAGGTTGCCCAGAGCGGTCAGGCCGGTTTCCACGATGTAACGGCCTTCGCCGCCGCCGAAGAACACATAGGCCAGCAGTCCGAAAAACAGGTATACACAGGAGGCGGCCAGTTTGGCTATGCCCTCCATACCGAAGTAAACGGCCATGGTGTAGACCACGCAGATGATCACCAGGATGCCGATGGTCAGCAGGTTGGTCTCCCGGATGCCGAACACCCGGCTGATGGCCATGGACAAAAGCGGGGTGGCCAGGGAAAAGGTGGTGGCGGTTCCAGCCAGCAGGGCAAAGACCGCGGTCAGATCGATCACTTTACCCCAGAAGCCGTCCACGCGTTTCCCGAGAAGGGGACGGCAGGCCTCGGAATATTTCTGTTTGCTGCGGCGGCGCACATGGATCATGAAACCGAAGGAGACGGCCAGGATGATGTAGAAGCTCCAGGGAATGGGGCCCCAATGGAACAGAGGGTAGGTGCTGGCCCAGTCCTGCTGGGTACCCATTTCCAGAATATGGGGTTCATTGGCGTAGAGCATCCACTCGCACAGGGAATAGAACAGGATGTCCGCGGCCAGACCGGCGGTGAACATCATGGAGCCCCAGCGGAAGGCGGAATACTGCGGTTTGTCCGTGTCGCCCAGGCGGATTTTACCGAAGCGGGAAAAACCCATGTACAGGGAGCAGATGAAGGCCCCCAGCCCCAGGATCAGGTAATAGCTGCCCAACTGGTCGCCCAGGAAAAAGCGGATGGAACTGAGAATACCCGACGAGGCCTCCGGCAGAACCATGAACAGGGCGCACAGCACGAGAATGCATAAAAAGGGCACGATGGTGACAATCCAGTCCACGCGCTTTGTGACAGGGCGGGCGGCGGGGGTGTTGCAATCCGGTTTCATAAAATATTCCTCCTTGGCAGGCAGATTCAGTCATCAATCCGATAATGTTCAAAAAAGTTTAAAAATAAATGATATTGAACATATTACCACCGGAAGCTGGAAAAATCAAGAGGGATTTCAAACTTTACCAAGAATAACAATAATTTCGTAAGAAAAAAGGTCTGTTAAATTCGGGGATTGTCCGCTATAATAATACCGTTGACGGTCTGTCCGCCCGGCGGTTCTCGGGGGATCAGGCCGAATTGCAGCCGCCGGCTGCTCCCGGGAGATCCAGACCGGCGGGGCCGTCAGGCCGGCTGCTTTTTGTAAGAATGAAGGAGGATTTGATAAAATGAAACAGTTCAAAAAGTTATCCGCGTTGTTTCTCTTGTGCGCGGCAATCCTCTGCGGCTGTACGCAGAGCAATATTGTTTCCCCCACAGGCGGTGTGGTGGAGGGCCCGGCCGTTCCGGACGTGGAGACAAAGGACGATGTGGAGATCGACTGGGATGAAGTGAACCAGGCTATGCGCGACGAGTTTATGGAGCCCTACGGGCCCTTTGGCGATTACGTCATGGAGATGGCCGCAACCTACGACGCATCCAGCAAGACCGTAACCGTGCTGCTTCCCGTGACAGCCAAGACCACCGGCGAGATTGCGGTGGAATACGGCGAGGCCGTGCTCAAGGTCATCGGAGATGAGCTGGCGACCCAGGATTTCTCCTATACGCCTTCCGATGAGGAGAAACTGTACTACGGCGGTTTCTTTGATGAGAACAATGTGAAGATCCAGATCTTCCCCTTCAACAGCCAGGACGACGAGAGCACCTATCTGGTGAACGACACTATCAAGGCGGGAGAGCAGAGAGCGCTGACCGCTCTGAAGTAGGAACGACGCTCCGGCGGAAGACAATGACATTAGAAAGAGAAGGACTTGAATATGAGACGAGATTCCTACTGGAAACAGTCGGCGGCCTGCGTCCTGGCCCTGATGCTTCTGCTGGTGAGCGGCGGCCGGGCTGAGAGCTTTGCCATGGGCGGCTCCTACAAGGCTCAGGCCCAGACCCTCTACTCCCCCGGCAAGGTGATCGTCGCCGACGATGAGCCGGCGGGTGGCAGCGGCGGCAGTGCGGACGGCGCAGGCGGCTCCGGGGAAGCCCAGATCACCAGCGTCGGCGGAGACGGCGGACAGACGCAGCAGGCGGGAGACGCAGGCCAGGCCCAGCAGGCAGCCGGGCAGACCGGGGACAGCACCCAGGCCCAGCAGACAGGCGGACAGGCCGGGGATACCCAGGCGGCCGCGCAGCCTGCCCCTGTAGTCGCGGCAATCGGCTCCGTGCAGACCCCGGTGACCGATTCCTCCACCTGGTTCGGGCCGGGCCGTTTGACCATGTATGCCAACAATGCCTCCACAGCGCAGCTGCTCTCGGTGATCATCGAGAACGGGGAAGGCGGGCTGATCGTGGTGGACGGCGGCTGGACCGAGAACGCGGATTATCTGTTAAATCAGATCAAGGAGAAAGGCGGCCATGTGATGGCCTGGCTGGTCACCCATCCCCACAGCGACCACGCGGGAGCGCTTGCCGAGATTCTGAGCAAGCACAGCGGAGAGATTACCATCGACGGCATCTATTACTCCTTCCTGGAGGACAGCTGGTATCAGGAAAAGGATTCCAATGCAGCGGGAATGGTGCAGCGCCTTAAGAGCATTTTCGCCCAGATGCCCCAGGAGAAGCTTCACGGAAACATCGTTTCCGGCCAGGTCATTGAGGCGGGCCCGGCCCGGATCCAGGTGCTCAACCCGGCCTACAAGACCAGCAGTGATTTTGTAAACAACAGCAGCGTAGCCTACATGGTTTCGCTTAACGGGACCAATGTGGTGTTCCTGGGCGATCTGGCGCTGGCAGGAGGCGACCGGCTGATGTCCGAGGTCGACCTGCGCGCCCTGGACTGCGACATCGTACAGATGGCCCATCACGGCCAGAACGGCGTGGACTATGAGGTTTACAAGGCGCTAAAGCCCAGGGCCAGCCTGTGGCCCACTCCACAGTGGCTGTGGGACAACGACGGCGGCTCCGGCTACGGAACCGGCAACTGGAAGACCCAGGAGACAAAGAACTGGCTGGTCCGTCTGGGCGTACAGGAAACCTACTGCATCAAGGACGGAAATCAGGTAATCGAATAACGTACGGCTGGCATTTCACAGCTGAAAAAACGGCGTCTGAGAAAGCTCTCAGGACGCCGTTTTTTGTTTGAATGCAATGGGCCGTTGTAACAGTCCGGGGCCGCTCCATGATTGTAAATTCGTCAATCCCGGCAGGGAAGCCCGCTGTGATAAGAATAATTTCCGATCTCGTTCAGGAGACGACCCAGGGAGACCGGATCCACACCGGGGGTGCCGTCCACCAGGGAATTAATCATGTAGTAGATGGTGTCCAGCTTGGACAGGGACTGCTTGAACAGATCCGGGAAAGAGGCCTGGGAGGCGATCTGCTTGTTCCAGGGATTGCACCAGGTCTCGTGGCGCAGGTTCAGGCTCCAGGCCGGGTCCGCCACCGTGTCCGTGACCAGCTTGTTGGAGGCCACGGGATTTTTGAGGAAGATATTCTCCACAAACTCTATTTTGTTCTTTTTCTTACCGTAGGGGTCCGCCAGCGTGCGGCAGCCGAAGCGGATGGCCAGGATGGAGCGGTGGATCATCCGCGCGGTGACCTGGTAGTTGTTGCGGTAGCTCAGCGGATAATAGGTCTCGTTGATGCACTTTGAGAGAAAGCGGGAGATGAACTGGATCTCCATACCGTTTAAACAGATGGTGGCCGCCTGGTTGAACTGGGACGGCTTTTTCTTTTTGTACTTGCGCAGCAGCAGGGCGTCGATGTCGTTCTCCAGCTGGGCGTGAAGCCCGTGGTAGTAGCCGCCCGGATGGTCCACGTCGTACTCGATCCGGCCGTAGACGTAGGGGTGGCAGATGGAATCGCCCACGTAGTGGCACAAAAAACCGCAAACATAGGCAAGTCCCTCCTCGCGCTGCTGGCGGGACTCGATGTTGGTGAGATTTTCAAAGCAGCAGCTGAAAAACTGATTGACCAGATGCTCGTGCATGTGGGAACCTACGTTGCGGTGGTCCCGGTGGCGCAGGACAGGAAGGTTGTAGAAGAAGATATCCGGCCCCTGCAGTCCCAGCTGATACAGCCAGCGGTACTTGGCAATTATAAATTTTAAGGACGTCTGGGGCATATCGTTGTACGCTTTCATGCCCAATATATAGTGCGTGGTAAAGCCCGGCATCGCCATACCTCTTTTCTTTGTAAGATATGTTTTATTTTAACATAATTGCATCTGAAATGCGAGGCATATACACTAGAAAATTCTGTGAACTGTCATAGTCCCGCCCGGCTGCGAATAAGACAGATAGTGAGGACGGCAGCCTTGGGCGGAAGGTGGCGGAATATGGCATTTTTAGAACAGATACATCAGATGGTATGGGGGCCGTGGACCATGGTGGCATTCCTGGGCGTGGGGCTGTTCTTCAGCCTGAAGAGCCGCCTATTCCAGCTGAGAGGTTTTTCCTACTGGTGGAAGGCGACGGTGGGGAGTCTTGGAAAAAAGGACGGAAACGAGGAGCAGGGGAAGGGCGGAAAAAAGGGAATCAGTCAGTTCCAGTCCGTGTGCACCGCCCTGGCGGCTACGGTGGGGACGGGAAATATCGCGGGCGTGGCCACGGCCCTGACTGCGGGCGGCCCCGGGGCGCTGTTCTGGATGTGGGTGTCCGCCCTGATCGGTATGATTACCGCCTACGCGGAAACCACGCTGGGAATCCGCTATCGCTACCGCGATGAGAACGGCCGTTACATGTGCGGGCCATACGTGTATATGGAGCGCGGCCTGGGAATGAAGGGCATGGGGATCATGTACGGCGTGCTGTGCCTTCTGGCGTCCATGGGTATGGGAAGCATGGTGCAGTCCAACTCCGCCGTGGGCACCATGGCCTACAGCTGGCATATCCCTGAACTGGCAGGCGGCCTGATGCTGACCGCTCTGATCTGGCTGGTAATCAGCGGCGGCATCAGCCGTATCGGCACGGTGGCGGAGAAGCTGATGCCTGCGGCTTCCGGCATCTATATCGTGTTCTCGCTGGTGGTGATCCTCTCTTGCGCAGAGCGGCTTCCTCAGGTTTTCGGAGCGATTTTAAGCGGCGCCTTTACCCCGTCGGCCGCCGCGGGCGGAGCGGCAGGGTACGGGATCAGCCGCAGCCTGCGCTACGGAATGGCCAGAGGCGTATTTTCCAACGAGGCGGGCCTGGGCACCCTGGCGGTGCTGCACGGGGAGGCCAAGGACACCACGCCCCAGCAGCAGGGCATGTGGGCCATGTTTGAGGTGTTTTTTGACACGGTGATCCTCTGTACCCTGACCGCACTGGTGATTTTGTGTATGACCGGGTCGGCGCCGGAGCGGGTTCCCTACGAGGGCGCGGCGCTGGCCTCCTGGTGTTTTGAGGGCCGTCTGGGCGCTGCGGGGGAATTTCTGGTCTCCGCGTCCATGGTGGTATTCGCCTTTGCCACCCTGATCGCCTGGTTTTACCTGGGAAAGCAGGCCGCGGCCTACACGGCCGGCGCGCTGGGGTTCGACCGGCGGCGGAAGCAGAAATTCGTGAATAAAATTTACCCCCTGTTCTACGTGGCGGCGGTGTTCACCGGGAGCATCAGCCGGCTGGAGGTGGTGTGGATCCTGTCCGATATCTGGAACGGTCTGATGGCGTTCCCCAACCTGACGGCTTTGCTGTTTCTGAGCGGACAGGTGATGATGCCGGAGTGGAGGGGGAGAAGGGGGCGTTAGGGCATTTGTGGCGCATTTGGCAATCAGTCGGGCCGCAGATACCCCGCAATATAAAAAACAGGTTAGCCAACACTGGCTAACCTGTTTTTTATGAGAAAAAGTATTATTAAAAGGGAGGAGAGCTGATAATTGCTTATCAGCTCGAGTATTATGAAAAAAATCTTGTAAGCGTTATTTAGTTTAGTCGTTTTGTCTAACTGACTATGGTTAAAGTATATCCGGCAATCATGAATAGTTCGTGTTGTTTATGTAAAGAGTTTTTAAATGATTTATGAACAGAATGTGAATAAGACGCATTGGGAAATCTGTCGCCCGCCCGGATTGTCCGCCCGGATTGTCCGCCCGTGCCTCAGGACAGATACCTGGCCATAAACTCCGGGATCGGCAGAGGCTTGCTGAAAACATACCCCTGAACCATGTCGCAGTGGATACTGCGCAGGTATTCCACCTGATCGGGAGTCTCGATCCCCTCGGCTACGGTCCTCACCTGCAGGTGTCCGGCCAGTTCCACCAGGCTGGCGATAATGTCCTTTGCCTTTCGGCCGGACATGTTGAGGAAAAAGGAGCGGTCCAGCTTGATGGTGTCCACGTCGAATTCCTTTAGCAGGCCCAGGGAGGAGAATCCGGCTCCGAAGTCGTCCAGGGAGCAGAGAAAGCCCAGGTCGTGCATCGTTCGGATGGACTCTTTTACGATTTCAATCTGCCGGTTGTCGAAAAAGATGGACTCCGTCAGCTCAAATTCGATGATTCCCCGGGGGATTCCGTGCTGTCCGGCGATGCGGGCGAAGTCGTCCAGAAAGCCGGGGGTTCGGAAGTGCTGGCGGGAGAGATTCACGGAGACCGGGAACATTTCCCGGCCATCCCGTTTCAGACCGGCAAGCGCGGCGCAGATCCCGGTGAACACATAGCGGTCCAGCGCGCATATTTTTCCGTTCCGCTCAAACAGGGGAATGAAGTCCGACGGAGGGATGATTCCCCTGACGGGATGGTTCCAGCGCACCAGGGCTTCGGCTCCAGCCAGGCGGTTGTCCTGCAAGCTGATTTTCGGCTGAAGGTAGATCAGAAAATCACCCCGCTCCAGGGAGCTGTCAAACAAGGTGTTTAACTCCTGTTCCAGACGCAGGCGGTCGGTCAGGCTGTCGTCGTAAAAAGCGCATAGCCGGCTGTGATCCGGCGTCGGATTCTGGCTGGCCAGACGGGCATGGTCCTGAAGGATGGTGATATCCTGACCAGGATCCTCCACCAGGCATACGCCCGACCGGACGGTAATGGGAAGGGCGGGCAGATCCGCAGCCTGTGATGCGTTGATTTCCCGGATAACCTGATCCAGACGGAGCTGTATGGTTTGGGGATCGTGCTCCCGCAGGCAGAGGAAAAAGTGGTCGGACTCCCCTCTGGCGGCAAATTCCTCCCGGTCATGGTCCGCGCTGCGCTCCAGGGTGCGGTAAAGATGGCAAAGCAGACGGTTTCCACCCTCGGTTGTGTACTGTTCGTTGATCAGTTTGAAGCCGCATACGTTCAGAAACACAATCGCGAAGGTGTTGGGCTTGAGAGAATCGGCCAGGGACCGGTAGCGGGCCTGAAAGGCCGCGTTGTTCAGGCCGCCGGTGAGCGGGTCGGTAAAGGCAATCTGCTCCAGATACTTTTTGTGGGCTCCGTAGAGGCGAAACAGGGATAGGAGAAACAGCGTGAAAAACAGGATGGTTACGCCCACAATGGCAAAGGTCTGCCAAATGTAACGTTCCGCCCCTCTGGTGATGATGTCGGCCGGAATGATGGTGAGAAGAAACCAGTCATTTAAATGCAGCGCATTGTAGGAGAGGTACAGTTTCTCGCCTGTGGCTGAGGTGAATTTCAAAAGGCCCTCCCGGCCGCCCTTCACGTCTGCCTGCATCCGGTGGATATCGGCGATCACCTCCTGGTTTTGGTCATTGCGGAAGAGGTCGTCCAGACGGAGAAAGGGCTTCAAATCCGTGGGGGAGATTACAACCCGGCCGTTGTTGTCCACGATGCAGCTGAGCATTTGACCGTTAAAACTGTTGGCGGAGATCATGTCCTGGATATTTTCTGTGCTGCGCGTGCCCATCAGCAGCTCGTCGGGGCCGTTGTCGCGATAAACGGGGGTGGAGTATAAAAGATATTTTCCACCTGTGTATGTGACGCAGGCTTCCGGGGGAATCTGGATGGAGGGAGCCGCGTTGGGAGAGCCGCCGGAATCAGCGCCCGGGTCTAAATCCCCGGCGGAGGCGATGACGGAGCCTTCATGGTTTATCAGGACCAACCGGTCAAATTCCAGAATATGAGCCTTGCGCTCCAGAAATTCAGTCAGCGCAAGGCTGCTCTGATATTCCCGGATTTGGGAAAGGGAATCGGCCATCATTTTTAGATTGGTGATCCGGCTTTGGAAGGCATCCCGGATGTCGGAGGCGGACTCAGAGGTCACGTCCCTTAAGTAACCTTGCGTGCTGTGACTCAGGGCTTCCTGCAGCTTGGCGGCGTTCCAGATCATAACAGCAAAGATCAGAATGAGTAGAAGGGATAATAATAGGATAGGGCGCCCTTTATCCGAAAGGGTGAACGGTCTGCCGGGCTGCCGTTTGTTCTGTGTGTTCATATTAATTCATATACTCCATAACATTGATATCAGGATAAAATCCATCTGAGTATATTTTAAGAAACTTCATTTGAGAAATCAATGTTATATTTGTGTACATAAGCATATAGTAGGATGGATTTTGTGATATAATAACAGTTGAAATCAAACCGGGGCGGTTATGGGGCTTTGGGGAAACGAGGTGGCAGGGTGGAGGACAAGCAGACGCTGAGCGAGTATGTATATGGAAATTTGAGAGAATAGATTCTCACGGGATATCTGCGCCGGGGAGAGCCGCTTCCCTCCCTAAGCCAGCTGTGCGAGACTTATCATGTGGGGATTCGGACCGCGAGGGACGTGCTGAGGAGGCTGAGTCAGGAAGATCTGATACGGACGGAGGAGAGGAGGCCCTCGGTGGTCATTTACCGGCGGCCGGAGGAGGAAGGGAATCAGGTCGAGATATCCGCCGTGCTGGCGAGGCGGGTGGAGATCGGGGAGATTTATGAGACTATGGGTCATATAATGCCGGAGCTTTTTGCATTTTCCGTCCAGGTGTGCGGGCGGGAAGCGGCGTTGGAATATTTGAAGGGGATGAAGAAGGACGGCGGGAGCGCGCTGGAGGTCCGGTGGAAAACGGCCTCCACAGCGCTGCACAGGCTTTTGGACGCCTCTTGCAACCTGCTGTTTCGGGATGTGTTTAGCAGCCTTAAAATCTGCGCCCGGGTGCCGTTCTTTCTGGAATGCAGCGAGGCCGCGTCCCTCAGCCGCGCTTACCGGGACTATGGAAATCCCGTGTGGATCGCAGAGGCGGTGGAGACAGGGAACCCGGAGGAAATCCGGCGCAGGTTCAGGACTATGTACCGCGCTCTGGCAGACGGGGTGGAGGAATATCTGGCCTCTCTGGCGGCGATGGCGGACGGTACGGGCTGCGGGACGCCGGAGGAGAAGCGCTGCTTTTCCTGGAATGCGAAGTTGGGGCGGGACCACTACTATTTGCAGATAGCCCGCAGCCTGATCGACCGGATCGGAACCGGTTTTTATCGGGACGGCTCATTCCTGCCTTCGGAGGCGGCTCTGGCCGCAGAGTACGGCGTGTCGGTTTCCACCATTCGCAAGGCCCTGGCTATGCTGAACCGGCTGGGCTTCTGCCGTACCTACAATGTGAAGGGGACCCAGGTGACGCTGTTTAACGACGAGGCCACGTTTTACGCTCTGAAGAACCGGGTGCACAAGCGCGAGACGCTTTTGTATTTGAGCGGGCTTCAGTTTATGACTCTGGCAGCGGGACCGGCGGCAAAGCTGGCCTTTTCCGGGATTTCCGGGACGGAGCTGCTGCGGCTTAAGGAGAAAATGGAGCAGCCCCTCAGCATCCCGTTGGACGTGCTCATCCGCTGCGTGATAAGGTACCTGCCGCTGGAGCCGTACCGGGTGATCCTGCAGGAGGTCAGCGATATCCTGCACTGGGGGTATTACTATTCCTTCTACGAGGGGGGAGCCAGGAGCGCCAATGAGTTGAACAACAGGGCGCTTAATGCCTTTGCGCTGCTGGAAGAGGGCAGGCGGGACGCCTTTGCCGGCGAGCTCTCCGGCTGCTTTGGACACGCCCTGGAGATGGTAAGGGACGCAATGGTGGAATTCGGCCTTTTGGAGGCGGCGAACCTGGTCACTCCGAAGCCGCAATAAAATAAATTGTATCAAAAAAGCTCATCAGCAGCGGGAGGCGGCTGATGGGCTTTTTTGATGCAGCGGTCCGGTGCGCGGCCCGGCGGCCGGGCCGTTACCGGGCGCAGAGGCTGTTGACGAATGCCAGGTAACAGCCAAAGTCCCCGATGCGTTTCCGGTTGTACGGGTCCTCCTCCTCATGGCCCAGGGTCTCGCGCCACGCGGCTTCATGGCCCTGAAGGCGGAGATATCTGGCCAGCTGGTTAAATTTGACGATCAGGGAGTTGTGGCAGGCGGTGCGGCTGGAATCGCGGTCCGTCTTTTCAGCCCGGCTCCAGAGGAACCATTGGGAGCGGAAGGCAATATAACGGGTGGCGGTCACGGCCAGCTCCTGGTAAAGCTCAAGGGCGTCCGGGTCATTGCCCATCTCGGATATTATGTCCCCGTGCAGCTGCTCCATCTCTTCCAGGGTAAGGCTGCGGTCCGCGGCCAGATAGGTTTTATAGGTATCAATCATTGTGCGCCTCCGAAGGTGTGGTTACGGTGCTGTCTTTCTTAATTATACGTTGTCGTCAACCGCAGGTTGATGATAAGGGGTACGTTTCCTTGATTATACGTTGTCGTCAACCGCAGGTTGATGATAAGGGATACGTTTCCCTATTATACGTTGTCGTCAACCGCAGGTTGATGATAAGGGATACGTTTCCTTGATTATACCATAAAATGCATGAAAAATGAGGACGGCCGCCGGATTTGCCGTTGGTTTGAAACTATTTTTAGAAAATACCGGATTTATAAAACCGGACGGGCGGCTCATACGTCTTATAGGCAGGAACGGGAAAATGAAAAAGGAGACGGAAAGGAGGTTTTATGGATTTTTTTAAGATTATCAATGACATTGCCGCGGAGACACGGATGAATATGGGGGAAAAAGTGCGGATGCTGATCCGGATTCTGGTAGGCATTTCCCCGAAACGGATCGAATGCCACAGGCGGGCCGGGCCACCGGCGGGCGGATATCCGGGGGAGAAGTCCCTGAGTCCGGGGCCGGATGGCGCGGTGGAGGCGGGTAGCTGCGCGGGGAAAATGAAGACGGCCGGGCCGGAGTCTACTCGTCCTCGCGATATTCAATGACATCGGCGACGCCGCATTTTAAAATCCGGCAGAGCTGGTTGACCGTGTTGGTGGAAATACTGTTCCCCTGCTTGATGCTGTAGTAGGTAGCGCGGCTGAAGCCGGCCTTTTGCAACTTATAGGAAGTGATTTTCTTTTCTTTCATGGTTTTGAACAGCGGTTCATAGCTTATCATCCCGTACCTCCGGCTGATTTGATGATTTAAGTATAGGGGGCTTGAAAACGATTGAATATGTACGAATATACGAGTATAATTGGAGCGGGACGGAGGGCTGGTCCGGCCGTCGCAGAGTCAGGAGGTGGAGCGTATGGACCAACGGTGGAAGTATAATTTTATAATACACATTCTTTTGAGTATTATGACAGTTCTTGCGGCAGCCGCGCTGTTTTTATTTTATGAGAACCGGCTGGCGGAGGACATGATCCGGGAGCTGAACCGGGATTATGAGGAGCTGCTGCGGGAGCGGGGGACCGGTTCCGGCGGCGAGTGACAAAAAATGAAATTATTTTCAAATATTTAAAACCGGCGGGGGATCGCAGGCGTCTTTAAGGCATAGGCAATCAAATTGGATTGACAGACCAACTATCAGGAGGGTAAAACGATGAACAAAACGAAACATACCGCATTGGTCCGGCTGGGGGCAGCCGCCGTAATGACCGTGATGACCGCGTCCACCGCATTGGCGGGCACATGGCAGTCCGGGGCCGCAGGCTGGCGCTATCACAACGACGGCGGGCAGCCCGTGGGCGGCTGGATTCAGGATGGGGCGGAATATTACCACACGGATGAAAATGGTTACATGCAGACCGGGTGGTACCAGGATATGGCCGACAACGGCCGATGGTATTATCTGAATCCGCAGCAGGGCGGGCCTCAGGGCGCTTTAAAGACCGGCTGGCTGTTGGACAACGGCAGGTGGTATTTTCTGGACACCCGGATCGGGGGACCAAGGGGCAGCCTGATGAGCGGCTGGCAGTGGATTGACGGGAAATGCTATTATTTGGACCCGGCGCAGGGCGGCGCCATGGCGGCGGACTGCATCACGCCGGACGGAAGCCGGGTGGATGCCTCGGGAGCCTGGGTGGACGGAAACGGCGCTCCTCATTATGAGAAGGGCAAGGGGATCTCCTCCACCGTGACTGTGGACATTACCGCCCAGGGCCCGGGAGGCGCGGCAACCGGCTCCGGAGGCCGTACAACGGGCGGTTCTGGCGGCGGAAGCGGTTCCGGCGGAGGCGGGAGCAGCTACAGCGGCATTTATGGGGAGGATTTTGAGTGGAGCGATTATTCCGACGATTCGGTCAGCCGCTCGGCCAATGATTTTGAGAACGGCAACTACGGGATGATGGACTCCGACGAGCGGGAGGAGATGAAGGAGGCCATTGAGGATTTTAAGGACACCTATATCACCTCCGGCATGAGCGATTTCGAGAAGGAGATCATGATCATCAAATGGCTGGTGGAGAATTGCAGCTATGAGAAGGCCAAGGACTGGTCCAGGGCCACCGGTTACAGCTGCATTGTGCTGGGCAAGGCACAGTGCTCCGGTTACGCGGATGCGTTTTTGCAGACGGCAAAGGCCTGTGGGCTGGAGGTCCGGTATGTGTACAGCAGCACCCACGCCTGGAACCTGATCAAGCTGGACGGCGAGTGGTACCACGTGGACGTGACCTGGGAGGACCCGGTGGGCAGTAACGACTACGGTTTTTCCGGGCTGCGCAACCTGTACATCAACCTGGAGGACGATGAGATCAAGGGCGTGTCCCACCACCACAGATGGCAGCCGGACCGGATTAAGGCCAGTGGAAGCGCCTATGGCCGCAAGGTGGTGGCCCGGTATCTGAAGGACGGCACCATCGACACCTCCAAGGGCGAGAGCTTCAAAGAGCAGATGGACCGGTATTTCGACAAGGTGACCAATGAGGACGGCAGCAACAGCTTTATCTATACCAGCACCGGGGCTACGGCGGACCGGATCTGCGCCTACCTGGAGACCATGATTGAGGCTAAGAGCGAGAACTTCGGCTTTTTGGTCCGTTATCCCTCCGCGTATACGGCTCAGGTGACGGGCAACTACAGCAAACTGGTGAAGATCAACAATGAGATTGAGGAGAAGGTGAACAGCCGGATCAATGAGAAGTATCAGAACGTGCTGAAAAATCCGGTGAGAATTTCCCTCTATCTGAAACGGGACGCGGACGTCAACTATTACGCGTATGAGAACGGAAGCCTCTATTATCAGGAAGGACAGGGCAGGAAGATTAATTATCTGGTGCGTTTTGTGGACACGGACGGAAATGAGGTCGGAACCCAGAGCGGCACGGGAGAGAAGAAACGGAGCGTCCAGTTGACGTTCCCGGAGGGATACAGCTGGATCAGCAACGGCTCTGAGAACTGCAAGGTAAGCCAGGGGAAGGTTTCTTACGGCGGAAGGAGCTTCCAGATTCTGGACGGCGACGAGATCGAAGTGCAGATCCGCCTGAGAAAGCTGAAAACGGAGAACAGCAAACCGGAGGAGCAGGAGGACGAGGCGCCGGAGACCGGGAAAGAGGCGGAGAGCGCGGGGGATAAAGCGGAGAACAAGCAGCCGGAGAAGGCTTCGCCCTCCTCCGCGGACAGAGGATAAGAATCCGCCGCCGGAATGCGGCGGACACACGATAAAGAGAGAAGAGGAGATCAAAAATGGGATTGTTTTCGAAAAAAGCGTGCGGGATTTGTGGGAGAGAAGAGCGGATGCCGACTACATTTTACAATGAGGACGGCGGGAAGACTGCGATTTGCAGCGAGTGCTGCAAGGAGCTGCAGCTGGACGGGATCGCTAGGTACTGCCGGTGGGATGGGAGAGTCCCGTACTATGATACGGAACTGGTGCCGTTTCTAAAGCGGCGGGAAGCGCTGTTGGAGGGATTGGACCAGGTGACGGCTGTGGATGTGGGAAATGTGAGGATTTTCGAGCGGGGCCTGGCCTTTCCGGGGTTGGAGGGCGTTGTGGTTTCTCTGGACGAGATTTATCTGATCACATATTTCCAGGTAGATGTGGGGATGATGTCGGAAACGCTGGAGGTTGTATTTTTTACCAGAAATCCCCAGTTCCCGGTGCTCTTCGAGTTCATTTCCCTGAAAGCGCATCCGTTGAGCTTTAACAAAAAGGCGAAGGAGGGCCGCAGCATGATGGAATCCCTGTATGGAGACATGTTAGGGGACGGTCTGATGTACCCGATGGTGGAATACGGACAGCTGAAAAAACAGATGAAGGCCGATTACAAGGAGGGGAAATCGCCGGAGCTCAAGGCGCTGTTGTCACAGCTGGACGAAATCCGGGCCGGATGGGGAAAATATAAGCTGGATAAGATCGCAGAGCTGATGGGAATGAAGACGCGGTAAATCGCGGGGGCAGAATGGGAGGCCGAGGTATAACCGGTGGCCGGAGGAGCATTTGTTTGCTTCTCCGGCCGCCTTTTTCGCGCTACGGGACGCTGCCGCGGGCAGGGCCCCGGCGGAATCAGGAATTTTAAAAATAGTTTCAAAAAAGTAAAACCAAAGGCGATTGGAAGGGGACCTATATAGTAGAAACAAATTAAACAGAAGATGAGAGAGGATGGGGAATCAGATGAGAGAACTGGGTCTGAGAATTGACAGAGTGTGCAGCCTTCTGTCGCCAAATAAAATTGCGGAGCGGCTGGGCCGTTCGGTTTCGCAGATTTCCGCAAGGCGGATGGAACCCCGGCTTAAAAACCTGCTGCGGCTGCTGTTGGTACTGTGCGAGGTTTCCCTGGTACTGAACATGGCCTCTTGTGGGGATTCCGTTTACAGCGGATTTGAGCTGATCCGGCGGACTGTGATGTTTGAGATCAAGCGGGAATACGAGTGGGGAGCGGTGGCGCTGACCGTTATCTCGGCGATGTCCCTGGCAGGGCTGGCGGTTCTGGCGGCCGGAAAAGCGCCGTTTCGCACGCTTTGCGTCATAACCGCCCTGGACATGCTGTTGGCAGTGGGCGCAGTGGGATTTTATAAAATAAATGCTCTGTTTTACCCACCTTCGGCAATGGGAATCGTGCACCCAAGGTATGGCGCCTATGTGACTGCGGCGCTGTACATAGCCGCCTTTGCCGCCGCCCTGTACGGCCGGGCCTGTGAGTCGTCGCGGGGAATCGGAACGGCGTTTCGGGACTACAGCCACCGGCAGGGGCCGTCTGCGGCGGAAGCGCCGTATGTTCTGGGGCAGGCCGTTCTCATGCTGCTCATGCTGTGCCGCGTGCGGTCTGGTTGGATGGAAACGCGGATTATGCTGCTGGTGCTGCTTGCAATGGAGGCGGCGCTGCTGCTTTTGACCCTGTGCCGTTCCCGATACGCCGGTCCGGCGGCGGCAGCAGAGGTAATGGGCTTTTTCTATATGGGCTATGCGACGGCGGCAAACGGCCGGAAATTGGGCGTGCTGTTTTTGATCGCATTTCTGGCGGTTTTTGCGATAGCGGTCCGGGAGCTGTTTTTCTTAAACCGAAGGACGGAAAAAGTGATGGCGGAAATGGGGAGAAGGAGAGCGGAGGCGGCCGCCGGATCGCGGCAGGCGCCGCCTGCGTTCCGCGCTCACGCCCCCGCGGGGAGCCGTTTCTGTACCGGGTGCGGCGTCAGGCTGGACGGCGATTCCCTGTTCTGTCCGAACTGTGGGAAGAAACGCAGCCCCCTCTGAGGAAAGCAGGAACCGGCTGGACAAACCCGGCAATATTTGCTATAGTTTAAAAAGACAAAAAAGAGCCGGTTTTCCGGCCCCAAGCAGAAGGAGAATCGCATATGAGCAACCCGATTGTTACAATTACAATGGAAAATGGAGACGTGATGAAGGCAGAACTCTACCCGGAGATCGCGCCCAACACGGTAAACAACTTTATCAGCCTGGTCAATAAAGGATTCTACAACGGCCTGATCTTCCACCGCGTGATCCGCGGTTTTATGATCCAGGGCGGCTGCCCCGACGGTAACGGCATGGGCGGCCCCGGCTACGGAATCAAGGGTGAGTTCAGCCAGAACGGCATTAAGAACGACCTGAAGCACACCCCGGGCGTGCTGTCCATGGCCCGTTCCATGATGCCCAACTCCGCAGGTTCCCAGTTCTTCATCATGCACAAGAACTCCCCCCATCTGGACGGCGCTTACGCCGCATTCGGCAAGGTGACCGAGGGCCTGGACGTGGTGGACAAGATCGCCTGCGTGCAGACGGACTACAGCGACCGCCCCATGACACCCCAGAAGATCAGCTCCATCACCGTGGAGACCTTCGGCGTGGACTATCCGGAGCCGGAGAAGTGCTGATTGACCTATGGTAAAGGAGATGGAGATCTGTGCGGACGGTTTGCGCCGCACAATCGTCATATCGGATGAACCGGAGGCCCTGCTGGCGGCGAAAGCCGACGGCAGGGCCATTATTGGCGTGGAGCAGAAAGCGGGCGGGGCGCCCCTGCCTGCGGCCCGGTATATTGTTCCCGGCTGGGAGTTCGTCACCGAGGAGCTGGCCGATTTGGTGCTGCGGCGGCATCTGGGCCTTCCCTGGACCATCGGCGTGACGGAGCGCCTTCTGATCCGGGAGCTGACCATGGGGGACAGAGAGGCCATTCCCGTTTCGGAGCTGAAGGCCGGGGAAGCCATGTTCGGGGACGCGGAAATGCTGCGGGCCTACATCGGGGGTCAGTACGGATTTTACGAGTACGGTACCTGGGCCGTCCTGGAACGGGACGGCGGCCGCCTGGCCGGTCTGGCCGGGGTGAGCCAGCCGCGCCTGCCGGAGGCGCTGGAACAGCGCCTGAACGCACACATCGCAGGATGCTGCCCCGGCCAGGCGTTTCTGGAGCTGGGTTATCACATTTTCCGGCCATACCGGCGCAGGGGCTACGCTTTGGAAGCCTGCCGGGAGATTCTGGACTACGCCCGCCAGGTGCTGTCCTGCCGCGCCTGCGCCATGATCGCAAATGAAAACAAGGCCTCCCGCCGTCTGGCGGAACGCCTTGGTATGAGGCCGCTGTCCCCGGGCGGCGAATTTATGGAAACAGATAGCGGATCATCTGAACCGCTGCTTCTTTACGCGGAGAACCGTCAATCACCGCCAGATACGGCGGATCCATGACGATTCCGGTGATCTCATAGAAGCGGGTGCCCTCCAGGGAGACGGCGGCGGGGATCATCTGACCTTCGGAACCGGCGGCGCTGTACACTTCGCCTGCCAGCGCGTCGTATAAGTCGGCCGGGAGCAGCCCGCTTAAGTCCGCGAAGGCGTCGACCCCGGCATAGTGGTCGATGGAATCCCGGTCCGCGATGACCACGTCCAGGCCCTTGCTGGCCACCAAAGCGCTGATTTTCGCCATGGTGGCGTAGCCGAACTCCGTGACATTGTCGCCGTAGGTGGCCATCAGGCCGGTGTTGATCTCGATGATATCCTTTTTGCCGCAGTCCAGGACCTGGCGCAGGTCCGCCTCCAGCGGGTCCATACTGCTGGTGTCCCCGGAGCGGTCGTTGATCACGGCGATGGACAGTCGGGTGGTAAAGCTCTGGCGGTAAAGGGCGTTGCCGATCACGCTGATCAGGCAGATCACCACCGCCAGAGCGGCCAGATGAAACTTATAATATTCCCAGATGTACCAGATTTTGTCCCTGGCGCTCATCTGTTTTAATTTCTCTTTTTCTATAGAAGCTTTCTCTTTCCAAGACATGGACATTCTCCTCTTTTGATGGTATTTCCCGTGCATGTCCTATCATATCACAATTTTACCGCAGCGTTCCATAAATTTTTATAAAATGTGGCGGCAATCCCCCTGTAGTCCGCCTGTAGTCCGCCCGCAGTCCGCCGCAGCTCCACAGCGCCGCAGCATGAAGTGGAACTGGTACTTTGCAATTTGCCGGTAGTTTGATATAATTAGAAAAGCGTATTACGGATCATCAGCCTGGGGCTGGTGGCAAGGTATAAACGATTATTTTAACACTGACTGAGAAAGTAGAGGACATACTATGCTGCAGGGACTATTTAACTACGACAATCCGGTGTGGAGATTTATCGGCAAGCTGGGCGATCTGATTATTTTAAATGTACTCTGGATCGTCTGCTCCATCCCCATTTTTACCATCGGGGCCTCCACCACAGCCGTATATTATGTGACGCTGAAAATGGTCCGGGATGAGGAGGATTCCACGATCAAGTCCTTTTTCCGCTCCTTTAAGAGCAACTTCAAGCAGGCCACGGCCATTTGGCTGATTCTGCTGGCGGCGGGCGCGGTGCTGGCCTTTGACTTCTGGTTCTTCACCACCGGCCAGATGAATTTGAGCGGCAATGTAAAGACGGTGATGATGGCGATTTTCGGCGGCTTTCTGCTGATCCTCTCGTTTATTTTCACCTACGTGTTCCCGCTCCAGGCGCGGTTCTACAACCCGGTGAAGCGGACTCTGTTCAACGCGTTTTTTATGTCTATCCGCCACTTAATCCAGACCATCGGTATTCTGGCCACGGATGTGCTGATCGCCTTCGGTTCCTATATGGCTCTGTTCTACATGCCCCAGGCCGCGCTTCTTATGATGCTGTTCGGCATGCCGCTTGTGGCCTTTGTGAACTCCTATTTCCTCGCGTCGATTTTCAAGCGCTACATGCCCAAGGAGGACACGGAGCGGGGTAACGGTATGAGACCGCTGTTCGAGGACGAGGACGAGGAAACCCTGGCCGCGATCCGGAGCCTGAAGGGCGAGGACGCGGAGAAATAACGCGGAATGAGAAATCAGATATCCCCTGCGGTGATTTGCCGCAGGGGCGCTTTTTTTGAAAGGGCGGTAGGGCGGTCTGCGGCCCGGAATTTGGGCAAACCGGCGGGCGCGGCCGTTAGTTTCCTGCTAAAATCCCCGGTAACTTGAATTTTCCACTTGCTATTTCTGCGAAAGTAATGTATACAATATAATGTATAATAAAAACAGGAATACATACAAAATACAATTTCCAGATTGTTCCGGTTCCGCCCAGGGCGGACCGGGACGGTTTCAACATTTTTGTCCGCGGCGGCCAGATATACAAACCGCAGCGGTATTACAAACAGAGAAGGGAATGTGAACGGAATGATTACACATTTGCGGCTGAAGGCCTACGGGAAGATCAACCTGGGGCTGGATGTGCTGGGGCGGCGCGAGGACGGCTATCACGAGGTGCGCATGATCATGCAGACGGTGCGCCTCCACGACAGCATCGACCTGTACCGCACAAGGGAACCGGGCATCCGCTTGGAGACCAATCTGTACTACCTGCCGACCAATGAGCAGAATCTGGCATACCGGGCCGCCAAGCTGCTGATGGACGAGTTTGGCATCCGGGAGGGAGTTTCCATGCACTTGCGCAAGTTTATCCCCGTGTCCGCGGGGATGGCGGGGGGCAGCACGGATGCCGCTTCCGTGCTGTTCGGCGTGAACAAAATGTTCGGCTTAGGGCTGGGCGTCAGGGCGCTGATGGAGCGGGGCGTGACGCTGGGAGCGGATATCCCCTACTGCCTGATGCGGGGGACGGCCCTCTCCGAGGGGATCGGCGAGAAGCTGACGGCGCTTCCGCCCGTTCCGCAGTGCCAGGTGCTGATCGCCAAGCCGGGGATCAGCGTGTCTACCAAGGTGGTCTACGAGGCATTGGACGCCATGGATTTAAAGCCGGAGCAGCACCCGGATATCGACGGCATGATCCGCGCGATCCGGGAAAAGGACCTCCACCGCGTGGCGGGGAAATTCGGCAACGTGCTGGAGCTGGTCACGGCCGGGAGATACCCGGTGATCGGCCAGATTGAGCAGGCCATGCTGGAGTGCGGGGCGGAAAACGCCATGATGAGCGGCAGCGGCCCCACCGTGTTCGGGCTGTTTACCAATCCGCGGGCGGCTGAGGCGGCCTATGAGGCGCTGCGCTTCGGGAAGTACGCCAAGCTGGCGAAACAGGTTTATCTGACCGGATTTTACAACGTGAAACGAGATTAATTACAGGAGGCCAAGGTGATGGAGAACAATTTTAAAGTGAATATGAACGAATATCTTCCGCTGCGCGACGTGGTGTTCAACACCCTGCGCCAGGCGATCTTAAAGGGCGAGCTGGCCCCCGGGGAGCGGCTGATGGAGATTCAGCTGGCTGAGAAGCTGGGAGTGAGCCGCACGCCCATCCGTGAGGCCATCCGCAAGCTGGAGCTGGAGGGACTGGTGCTGATGATTCCCCGCAAGGGCGCGGAGGTTGCCAAGATTTCGGAGAAGAGCCTGCGGGACGTGCTGGAGGTACGGCGCTCCCTGGAGGAGCTGGCCATCGAGCTGGCCTGCCAGCGCATGACCGAGGAGGAGCTGGCCCAGCTGGAACAGGCCCAGGCGGCCTTCAGCAGCGCCATTTCCCGGGGCGTGGCTATGCCCATTGCGGAGACGGACGAGCACTACCACGACATTATCTATCAGGGAACCTACAACGACAAGCTGGTGCAGATGCTTAACAACCTGCGGGAGCAGATGTACCGCTACCGTTTGGAATATATCAAGGACGAGGATAAACGCCAGGTGCTTTTAGTGGAGCATGAGCACATCCTGGCGGCCCTTAAGGGGCGGAACATCGCGGAGGCCAAGACCGCCATGCGCGAGCACATCGACAACCAGGAAATCACAGTGTCGCGGAACATTAAGGAGAAGGAACAGGAGAAGCCGGTGCGGGGGAGAAAATGATGGAGGAGAAAAATTTTAAGGAGCGCTATCTTGCGGGGGAGATCCCCTTTGAGGAGATCGACCGCTATATCAGTATCTGGAACAACAGCGACGATCCCAGGACGCTGGCCCAGTATCTGGGCTTGAACGCCAAGGAGGAGGACGTCTGGATCGACGTCAGCGACGAGGCGTTGGAGGAACTGTTGGAGAGCCAGAGGAAATAATCGAGGTGATGAGCCGCAGTCAGCGGCGCATTACAATCAAAAGGCAGGCCGCCGGGAAGCGTATTCCCGGCGGCCTGTGTTTGTGGTTTGTGCGGAGCGGAGCGTTTGCCGGCTCTGCGTTATTGATCCCCTGCCTGCCTCCCAAGCCCCAAAAGCTCGGCCAACCGGAAGCGGACCTGCACCCTGGGTTTACCGGAGCTATGGTCCGTCCGCTCCTTTTCCGGCAGAAGGGCTTCGTAGTCTTCGTCCGGGATCAGGGACTTGAGGGTTTCCTTGGAGCGCTCCGGGACAACCGCGTTCATGGAGTCCGTGTAGCACAGCGGCGGATAGAGCACGCACCACCAGTTGTGTCCCCGGCCGCTGCCGATGGTGATCCGGGCCGCATCGTATGTACCGCAGGGAAACACCATGTCCCCGTAAGCCTTGGTGGGAAAATAGTCCCGGGCCAGCTCCAGCTTCACCGGGTAATCCTTTCCCTGGGACAGGATATAAGTCCGGGCCATTTCCTCGATTCCGTCCTTGTGTTCCATCAGCCATCCGGCCGTCTTTTCCTTGGTGGCGTTTCCGCCCAGGTTTTCATTGACATAGTTGATCACCAGCCCTTTTACCTCCATTTTTAGCTGCTGGTCCTCGTCGCTGTCGCTGTTGGCCAGGATGTGGAACCGCAGGATTTCCGGGGCGATGCGGGCCGCGAGGGCTTCATTTCCCTGCTGTCTGGCGGACATTGCGATGAGAAACGCGGTAAAAAAGCAAAGTGCGCAGACGCACAGGCTGACTTTATATTTCATAACAATTTTCCTCCCATTATTTTCCATATATTCTCTGGCAGGCAGCGCGCCTGGGGGAAGCTCACCTGTAAATGGTAAGGTTCGCCATCGTTACTGCCCGGTAAAATCAAATTCAATGCTGTTGTAATTATTGACACATATGGTATAATGTAAACACTGCGGAAGAATATATTGTGTCGGAGTGTTTTTCCCAGCCGGATTTACATATTTATATATTGCATAGAAGCGAAGCATGAGGAGAGAATCATGGGTAAAATAAGAGTAGTCGTTTTGTTTGGCGGACAGTCGTCGGAGCACGTTGTGTCCTGCATGTCTGCTGCCAATGTCATAGACCGGATCGATCAGGAGAAATACGAGCTGCTGCTCATCGGCATCACCGAGGAGGGCCGTTGGATCAGGACGGAGTGTGTGGAGGATATCCGCAGCGGAAGCTGGAGGGATGGAACCGTGAGCGCGGTGATCTCGCCGGACGCCACCGAAAAGTGCGTGATCCTGATGGATGGGGAGTCCGCAGAGCGGGTACCCGTGGACGTGGTGTTTCCCGTGTTACACGGGCTGTACGGGGAGGACGGAACCGTCCAGGGACTGCTGGAGCTGGCCAAGATCCCCTATGTGGGCTGCGGCGTGCTGGCTTCCGCCGTTTCCATGGATAAACTGTTCACCAAGATCATTGTGGACAATCTGGGCGTGCGCCAGGCGGAGTACGAGCCGGTGACGCGGGAGCAGCTGGCTCATATGGAGGCCGTGACGGCGCGGATCGAGGGGCATTTCTCCTACCCGGTGTTCATCAAGCCGTCCAACGCCGGTTCCTCCAGAGGCGTCAGCAAGGCGGAGAACCGGGAGGAGCTGGAAGCCGGGCTTTTGGAGGCGGCGCGCCACGACCGCAAGATCCTGGTGGAGGAGGCCATTGTCGGCCGGGAAGTGGAGTGCGCGGTGTTCGGCGGAGGAGCCGAGGCGGTTGTAGCCTCAGGCGTGGGCGAGATCCTGGCCGCTGCGGAATTCTACGATTTTGAAGCCAAGTATTACAACGAGGAGTCCCGCACGGTGACGGACCCGGAGCTGCCGGGGGATGCCGCAGAGCGGATCCGCCAGACCGCGGTTTCCGTATTCCAGGCGGTGGACGGCTACGGCCTGGCGCGGGTGGACTTCTTTGTGACGGGGGACGGGGAAGTGGTGTTTAACGAGATCAACACCCTGCCCGGATTTACGGCCATCAGCATGTACCCCATGCTGTGGGAGGCAAGAGGCGTGAGCAAGGAAGAACTGGTGGAAAAGCTGATTGCCCACGGTTTAAAGCGTTTCGACTGACCGGTCGGGCGCTGAACAGTTGCGAAGGAAGGAATTTGAATCATGACGAAGGACGTACTGATTACGATCAGCGGAGTACAGATGTTGGACGACGACGATGAGGATGTGGAGATGGTCACCCGGGGGGACTATTACCAGAAGAACGGCAAGCATTACATCATGTATGACGAACAGATGGAGGGCTTTGAGGGCACGGTGAAGAACATCATCAAGGTATCTCCGGACAGCGTGGATATCATCAAGAAGGGGATCACCAGCGCCCACATGCAGTTTGAGAAGAACAAGAAGAATCTCTCCTGCTACAACACCCCTCTGGGGGATCTGGTCATCGGCATCCAGGCCAACCGGATCCGCATCGACGAGGAGGAGGACTGCCTGAAGATCAACGTGGAGTATTCGCTGGATATCAACTACCAGCACGCTTCGGACTGCAATATTATGTTGGATATTCAGTCCGTCCAGGGGGCGAAGCTGCACGGTTTACCGGCTGTCTGAGGGAAGTAGTTACAGCGCAGTAAAGCTGCCGCCATCTGACGATGGAGCAATCGTTGGGCGGCGGCTTTTTTCAACCGCAGGTGCGAGGGGGATGGAACATGTACAGAGTGCTCATTGTGGACGACGAGATTATGATTCGCAGAGGCCTCAGCAAGATCATCAAATGGGAGCAGATCGGCTTCGAGCTGGCGGGCGCGGTGGGGGATGCCCAGGAGGCCCTGAAGGTGTTGGAGGGAACCCAGGTGGACGTGCTGCTGACGGATATCAGCATGCCGGAGATGACCGGTCTGGAACTGATCCGGCTGGCAAAGGAGCATCAGCCCAGGATCAAGACCGTGGTGATCAGCGGCTACAGCGAATTCGACTACGCCATCGAGGCCATCAAGCTGAAGGTAGAGAATTACATTTTAAAGCCTCTGGACCCCAAGAAGATCACCGAGATCTTTGAAAACCTGAAAAATGCCCTGGACGAGGAGCAGAAAAACGAGCAGAAGGTGATGTATTTCCAGTCCGAGTACGAGATGCTGCGGGGCGTGGACGCCGAGAGCAAGGGCTGCCAGGAGGAGTATCAGGCTCAGCTGATCCAGATGTTGGAGGAGGGCCGGTACAGCAAGATGGACACCTTTGTGGAGCAGCTGTTCGCGTTCCTGACGGAGGGAAAGATCGATATCCGCGATTACTGTCTGAAGGCCCTCCGCAACGCCGCACTGTACTTTCACCTGGAAAATCCTCCGCTGTTCAGCATTTACCGCCTGAAACAGGACTCACCGGAATATATGGAGGAGGGGAAGCAGCGCTTTCGGGAGGATTTGCACCTTCTGATGGCCCAGCTGCGGGATACCACGGAGAGCACGGCGATCCTGGTCAGCAGCCAGGCACGGCGGTATATAGAGGTGAACTACCGGGACAAGAACCTGTCCCTGCGGAAGGCGGCGGACCACCTGGGAGTCAGCTACGGATATCTGTCCACCGCCTTTGCCCGGACGTATGGCAAGAATTTCAAAGCCTACCTGATGTCCCTGCGCGCCGAGAAGGCCAGGGAACTTTTAATGGAGCGGAAATATAAGATCTACGAGATTGCCGACATGACCGGCTACGGAAGCTCCCGGTATTTCACGGAGGCGTTCAAGCGCCGGTACGGCATCTCCCCGGTGGACTATTTAAGCCGATTAAACGGAGGGATGGAACGTGAACGCCATGAATAAGGAGATGACCCTGCGCAACCGCTTTATTCTGACCTCCTACCTGTCCATCGTGTTCCCGGTGATTCTGATCTGCGTGGTCAGCTATGTCCTGCTCAGCGGCAACTCGCGCAAGTTTGCCGTCCAGGCCAGCAACGAGGTGGTGCAGCAGAAAAGCGGGGATATCAACACAAAGCTGCAGGGCCTGGAGGTGACGCTGCGGGACGTGATCTACAGCCCCGAGCTGCAGAAGATTTTAAGCGCCTGGGACCCGGAGACCAGGGACAAGCCCTATCCCCGGGAGTCGGTGGATCACACCATTTCCCTGGCTTCCAACTCCCTGTATATGATGCACAATATCGTGATTTTCTCCCTGGACGGCGAGATGATCGGCAGCATGTTCGAGTTTGACCCGGAGCGCAAGGCCGACAGCTATCCCTGGTATGAGGCCGCGGCAGAGTCCAACGGCGAGACCATTTGGCTGAAGGACACGGTGGAGATGATTCGGGACAACTACGGCCTGCACATGTCCATCTCCGGCGTGAAGAAGATCCGGTCGGTTTACGATTCGGACGTATCCCGCATCGGCCGCGATCTGGGCTACGCCTATTTTACCATGAATCTGGACAGCCTGCTGAATTTCAACCAGTTGGAGTACGTCAGCCAGGGGCGCAAGGTATTTGTGGTCGCCGGAGATGCGCGGATTCTGGGGGGAAGCGATTTAAGGCAGAGAGGAAGCCGGTTTGACGCCGCCCTGTTAGACAAGAGCCGCAACAACACCTACGTGACCTTCGACGGCCAGAAATATCTGCTCACCTTCGGCCCCACGGACCCCTCCGTGGACTGGTACACGGTCTGCCTTACGGAGCGGTCCTACATTTTAAAGGATGCCCATACCGCCATCATATCCTGCGGCGGCGTGGCCGTCGTCCTTTTGGCCGTGTTCTGCTATATTTCCGTGCGCAACGCCGAGTCCTTAAGCCGGCCCATCAAGCGCCTGCAGAAGGAGTTCGAGATGGTGGAGGAGGGCAATTTCGACATCGAGATCAAGGAGAAAACCGGCATCCTGGAGGTGGATAATCTGTTTTCCCGCTTCCATGTGATGGCCTACCGTCTGGACAATCTGATTCACAAGGTGTACGAGGCTCAGATCAAAGAGCAGAAGCTGATTGTGGAGGCCAGACAGGCCCAGCTGCAGTCTCTGCAGATGCAGATCAACCCCCATTTCCTCTACAACACCCTGGATTCCATCAACTGGATGGCCCTGATGGAGGGAAATGAGGAGGTGTCCCGGATGATTCTGGCCCTGGGCCATTTGTTCCGCAACAGCATCAACACTTCCGGAATCTACACTACGGTCCGGGAGGAGATCGAGAACATTGAACTCTACATGTTCCTGGAGCAGGTTCGCTTTGAGGGCAGGCTGGACTTTCAGGTGGATGTGGACGGGGAGGTTATGGGGGAAACGCTGTTAAAGCACACCTTACAGCCCCTTGTGGAGAACTCCATCAAGCACGGGATTGAACCCTACCACATCAAGGGAGAGATCCGCATCGCCATCACCGGCGAAGGGGATAAGCTGTGTATCGTGGTATCGGACAACGGCAAGGGGATGAAGGATGAGGTGCTCTCCTCCCTGCAGCAGATGTGGGCGAACATTGAGACCGCGCAGGAGACCAGGTCCGACGGCCGGGGCGGCGTGGGCATCCGCAACATCATGAAGCGGCTTTGGCTCTGCTATGGGGAGCAGGCTTCTTTTGTGGTCAGCAGCAGGGCGGAGGAGGGGACCCGCATGGAACTCCGGTTTCCCAGGTGCGCTCCGGTGAAAAAAACTGATAAATTGGATGGTGAATGAAATAATCTGATGAAAAAGTAAATTTTTCGCGTTGTTCTGAAAAAAGGACATTGATATGATAGAGGCATGCAGCGGTATGGATGACAAGCATACTCCTGCGTGCCTGTTTTTTTGACTGCGGACTGCCTTTTGGGAGAGTCCGGGTATGTACAGGCGGAGCGAATAATCCATTCATTCTAAGGAGGAAGCAATATGAAAAAGACAGTGGGTTTCCTGATGTGTCTGGCGGCAGCCGGAATGCTTGCGGGCTGCGGCGGAAAGACAGATGCCGGAACCAGCGCCACAACTGCGGCGGGCGGCGGCGCTGAGACAGTCGCTCAGGGGGAGAGCAAGGCCGAGGCAGCCGGAGAGCCGGTGGTGATCAATTACTACGACTGGGATATTCCGGATCAGAAATTTATCGACGATTTTAACGCGGCCAACCCGGATATCCAGGTGGTCGTTCACAGCATTCCCGCCAACGGCGAGCGCCTGACCAAGCTGGACATTCTGGCTATGAGCGGCGGTGACATGGACGTTATGCCCATCTCCGACGGCGACCAGTTCACACGCTTCGAGTCCGGCATGCTGGCTCCTCTGGATGAGTTTATCGAACGGGACGGCCTGGACATGGAGGCTTCCTTCGGAAAATACGCGATTTGGGGACAGTCCGACGGCAAATATTACGGAATTCCCTTCCGTGCGACCCAGACCGGTATCTACTATAATAAAGATATGTTCGATCAGGCGGGCGTGGCCTATCCGTCCGACGACTGGACATTGGACGAGTACATCGAGACTGCCAGAAAGATGGCCGAGTGGGGCAAGGACCAGGGCATCTACGGCACCTACACCCATACATATGCCAACGAGTGGGCCACGGTAGCGGCTCAGAAGGGCGAGTGGTACACCGCGGACGGCAAGTGCAACATCAAGGACCCCGCATGGCAGACCGCTCTGGAGACCCGTAAAATGCTGGACGACGAGGGAACTCAGATGCCTTACGGACAGATCGTAGCCGTCAAGGCCGTGATCAACAGCTCCTTCTTAGGCGGCAAGGAAGCCATGGTCAACGCAGGAAGCTGGCTGGTCCGCGATATGAAGAACAAGGACAAGTTCCCCTTTGATTTCAACGTGGGCGTAGCCTATCTGCCCCGTTTTGACGAGACCGTTGAGGGACCGCGCAGCAACTATTCCTGTTCCGTGCTGGGAATCCCGGAGAACTCCAAGCACAAGGAAGAGGCATGGCGCTTTATCCGCTACTATGTGGAGGAGTGCTCCAACTACATCGCGGCTTCCGGAAACCTGCCCACCTACCTTCCCGCTTACAACGACGAGATGGTGAATATTTTCTGCGAGGGCTCCGGTCTGGACGTGGAGTACGGCAAAAAGTTCTTTGACGGCGATGTGAAGCTGACCACCAACAAGATCATCGGACCCTGCGGCGCGCAGTACATGCAGATCGGCAAAGAGGAGATCGAGCAGTATTTCAACGGCGAAAAGACATTGGAGGAGACTCTGGACAATATCGAGAGACGTGTAAACGAAGAGCTGGCGAAACAGTAAGCGGCTTGTAATTCAAGAGGGGAAGCGGTGTCGGCTATGAAAGCGAAAACGAAACTCAACAAAATTCAGCTGAGGGAGGAGCGGGCCGGTTACGGCTTCCTCCTCCTCAGTTTAATCGGAACCACCATCTTTATCATCGTACCGATTCTGATGTCCATGTTTTTGGGCTTCACCACCTGGAATCCCATGAAAGGGCTGGCCGGCCTGGACTTTGTGGGTCTGCAGAATTTCAGGGATATGGCGGGGGACGAGCGGGTCTGGGCCGCTCTCCGGAATAACCTGGTGTATTCCCTGTCCTACGTTCCTCTGACAATCTCCATCGCGCTGGTGCTGGCGGGACTTCTGAACAAATTTGTATTCTGTAAAATCCCGATCCGGATGATGACGTTTATGCCCTACATCTCATCCCTGGTATCCGTTGCCACGGTGTGGATGGTGTTACTCTATCCGGACAACGGACCGGTCAACGGAATTCTGACCAATGTATTCCATGTGGCCAACCCGCCCAAGTGGTTTATCAGCTCGGACTGGGCCCTCAAGGGCATCATCATGATGTCCGTCTGGCACGACGTGGGGTATTACTGTATCATTTTATTGGCCAACATGCAGGGGTTGTCCAAGGAGGTCTACGAGTCCGCGGCAGTGGACGGTGCAAACGCCTTCCAGACGTTTTTCCGAATCACGATTCCCATGCTCTCGTCCAGCATTTTCTTCTGCATCACCCTGGCCACCATCAACTCCTTCAAAATCTTCGACCAGGTCAACATCATCACAGAGGGCGGTCCCGGATTTTCCACCACCGTGCTGGTGCAGAGCATCTATTACTATGCCTTTAAGGAGTACAAGATCGGCTATGCGGCCGCGGTGGCAATCGTTTTGTTCCTGGTAATCTTTGCCTTCTCGACAGTTTTACAGAAACTGGAAGAGAAGTTTACCTATTAGGAGGGGCGAGATGACATATAAAAATAAACGGCTGATGGCCAGAATCATCACGACAATTATTGTGGGAGCGCTGGCGCTGGTGTTCATATTTCCGTTTTTGTGGATGCTCTCCACCTCCTTCAAATATGAGATTGACGTGATGGAGTTCCCGGTGCGTCTGATTCCGAAAAAATGGAATTTTCAGAACTATGTCACCGTGTTCACCAAGAGTGATTTCCCGGGGTATTACCTGAACTCCATCAAGGTGACGTTTACCACAATCGTCGGCGAGCTGTGTATCACCACTATGGCGGCTTACGCCTTCGCCCGGCTGAATTTCCGGGGGAAAAAGTTCCTGTTCACCATGTATCTGTCCACCATGATGATTCCCGGACAGGTGCTGCTTCTGCCAAAATACATTTATTTTTCCCAGCTGCACATTACCAACACCCATCTGGCCCTGATTATGCCGGGATTGTTTTCCGTGTTCGGCGTGCTGCTGATGCGGCAGGTTTTCATGCAGATTCCGTACGAGTATACGGAGGCCGCCTACATCGACGGCGCTTCACATCCAACGATTTTCCTCAAACTGATTCTGCCTCTGGCGAAACCCGGACTGATGACGGCCCTGCTTCTGGCCTTCACCTGGTCCTGGAACGATTACATCAATCCGCTGGTATTTTTGTCCAACGACAAGCTGTTCACCCTCACCGTCGGCCTGCAGCGGTTCCAGGAGGACGCCTCCACGAACTACGCGCTGATCATGGCGGGGGCCACCGTATCCCTGATTCCGCTGATCGCGCTGTTCTTGTTTACACAGAAGTATTTCATCGAGAGCTTTGCCTCAGCGGGCGTGAAGGGCTGACAAGAAAGGAGATTTACACAATATGAACAAAGTACGTTTTGGTATGATCGGCGTCGGCAACATGGGAACCAGCCACTGCGGCTGGCTTGTGAATAACCGCATCGAGGGCGCCTGCCTGAGCGCGGTGTGCGACATCGACGAGGGCCGCAGAAACTGGGCAAAGGAGAACCTGCCCGCAGATGTAAAAATCTATGACAATTATCTGGACCTGCTGGACAGCGGCGAGGTGGACGCGGTGGTGATCGCGGTTCCCCACTACCTGCACCCGGAGATGGCCATCGCAGCCCTGGAGCGGGACCTCCACGTGATGGTGGAAAAACCCGCCGGCGTTTACGTGAACCAGATCAAAGAGATGAACGCCGCGGCCGCCAAGAAGCCACAGCTGGTGTTCGGCATGATGTTTAACCAGAGAATGAACCCCCTTTACCAGAAGGTGAAGGCCATTTTGGAGGAGGGCACCATCGGGGATATCCGCCGGGTGAGCTGGATGATCACCAGCTGGTGGAGAACCCAGAAATACTACGATTCCAGCGCCTGGAGAGCTACCTGGGCCGGGGAGGGCGGCGGCGTGCTGGTCAACCAGGCCCCCCATCAGCTGGACCTGCTCCAGTGGCTGTGCGGGATGCCCGTGAATATGCAGGCTCATCTGAAATACGGCTCCCACCGGGACATCACGGTGGAGGACGACGTGACCGCGTATTTTGAGTACGCAAACGGAGCCAGCGGCACCTTCATCACCTGCACCCACGACGCCCTGGGCACGGACCGCCTGGAAATCCACGGCGACAACGGCAAGATCATCATTACGGACAGCAAGACCGTGACTGTGAAGAAGTTAAACAAGCCCGAGGAAGTGCTGAACCGGGAGCTGGATTTCCGCCAGATGCTGGCCCTGGTGAAGGGGCAGACCGGGGAAAAGCTCTATACCGAGGAGAGTTTCGAGTGTCCGGAGAACTGGGATCAGCAGCACATCGACGTGCTGATTAACTTTACGGGTGCGATCCTCCACGGCGAGGAGCTGATCGCTCCGGGAGCGGAGGGTGTGAAGGCGGTTGAGATCGCCAACGCGATGTTCCTGTCCGACTGGCTGGGCCGCACGGTTGAGATGCCGGTGGACGGAGATCTGTTCTATGAGAAACTGCAGGAGAGAGTAAAAAAGGAGCAGGGTGAACATTGAAAACATTTAAAACAGGTATTATCGGATTAGGGACTGTGTCCAGGACCCACAGGAACGCCCTGGCGCAGCTGGATCATGTGGAGCTGACGGCGGTGAGCGACGTGAAGCCTGAGAAAAAGGACGAGCTTCCCGAGGGGGTTCATTTCTATCAGGATTACGAGGAGATGCTGGATCAGGAGCAGCTGGACGCGGTGCATATCTGTCTGCCCCATTACCTGCACCTGCCCGCAGTCACGGCCTGCGCCAAGCGCGGGATCAACGTGCTGCTGGAGAAGCCCAGCACCATGAACACCGCCGAGCTGCGGCAGATGCAGGCGCTGGACCGGGAGTATGGCTTTAAGCTGGCCGTCTGCTTCCAGAACCGTTTAAATCCCACCTTTGTGAAGCTGCGGGAGCTGATCGGTTCCGGCGAGTACGGGAAGCTTTTGGGCGTCAAGGGCGTGGCCATCTGGTCCCGGAACATGGGATACTACAACGCCGCTCCCTGGCGGGCCAGCATGGCCCAGGCGGGCGGGGGCTGCATGATCAACCAGGCCATCCACACCCTGGACCAGCTTCAGCTTCTGGGCGGCCCCATCCGCTCGGTGAACGGCCAGGTCTGCAATCTGGCGCTGAAGGAGATCGAGGTGGAGGACACGGCCGTCGCCCATATTGACTTTGAAAACGGGGTGACCGGCACCTTTTTCGGAACGGTCACCTATGTGAAGAACTCCAGCATTGAGGTTCAGGCCGTTTGTGAGAAGGGCAGCTTTACCATCAAGGATTACGGCCTGTACTACGCCCCGGCGGAGAATGAAAATGAGAAGACCCTGCTGGTGCGCGACCGCCGCCTGCCGGGCTCCAAGACCTACTACGGGGCCAGCCATGTGGAGCTGATCCGCGGCTTTTACGAGACGTTGGCCGGACATGAGGACACCTGCGTGAGCATCCAGGAGGACAAGGTGATTTCGCTGATCGAGGCGATCCGCCGCTCTTCTTTGGAGGGCAGAACCATTTTGTGGAAGGAGATGGAAGAACAATGAGTGAAGCGAGAAAAGGAGCGCCCAAGATTGCGCTCAACATGTCCATGGTAAAGACGATTATGTGGGACAAGGGGCCGGACTACACCTTTGAGCGGGTGAAGGCCGCCGGGCTTTCCTACTTTGAGCTGTCCCAGGTGGACATGACCGACGCGTTCATCGACCAGGTGCTGGAGGCGTCCGCCAAACACGGCGTGACCGTGATGTCCACCAGCTTAAACTACAAGCCCCTGTTTGGGCCAAACGCCAAGGGTTTTGACATCGAGCGGGATTTGGACCGCATCATCGAGGCCAACAAGCGCCTGGGCGTGACCTATGTGCGGGACTCCCTGATTCCCAGAATCTGCATCCACAGCGAGGAGGGCTACTACAAGGCCGCCGAGGACTTAAACCACTACGGTAAGCTGTTGAAGGAGCAGGGATTAAAGCTGTATTACCACAACCATCACTTCGAGTTCGAGAAGTTTAACGGCAAGACCGGATTTGAGCTGCTGGTGGAGAATACGGACCCGGAGCTGGTGGGCTTTGAGATCGACGTGCACTGGATTCAAAGAGCGGGCCACGACCCGGTGAAATGGATCGAGCGCCTGTCCGGGAGAGAGGACATGGTGCATCTGAAGGATTACCGCATCTGTTTCCCGGACGGAGAGCCGTCCCAGGAGATCTTCCACCGGGAGCAGTGCATCCAGTTCGCGGAGATCGGCGAGGGCAATCTGGACATGAAGGCCATCATCGAGGCCTCCGTGAAGGGTGGAGCCATCTACCTGCCCATCGAGCAGGACCAGACCTACGGCCTGGATCCCTTTGACTGCATCCGCACCAGCGTGAAGAACATCCGCGACATGGGCTTCGGCGAGTACCTGTAGGAGGAGACGGTCATGGAACATGTTCTGCTGTCCGGCTTTGCGGACGAGATAGCATCGGATTTCAACCGCCAGATCCAGGTCCTAAACCGCCTGGGCCTGGGCTATATGGAGATTCGGGGCGTGGACAAGCGGGGGATCGACACCTACTCCGGGACGGAGGCGCGGGAGGTAAAGCGGCGCCTTGACGGGAGCGGAATCCGCGTGTCCGCCCTGGCCTCCCCCATCGGGAAGATTGAGATCACCAAGGAGTTTTCCGGCCACTTTGAGCATTTTAAGCATGTGGTAGAGCTGGCCCACATTCTGGACACCCGTTATATCCGCATGTTCAGCTTTTTCATTCCTCAGGGGGGAAGGGCCGACGACTACCGGGGCCAGGTATTTGAACGCTTAGGCGCTCTTGTGGACTACGCGGGAACCCAGGACGTGGTTTTGCTCCATGAGAACGAGAAGGATATCTACGGCGACAGCCCGCAGCGCTGCCGCCTTCTGATGGATGAGTTTTACGGGGATAACTTCCGGGCGGTCTTTGACTTCGCCAATTTCATCCAGTGCGGCCACCGCGCCTGGGAGGCATACGAGATTCTGAAGCCCTTCATCGAGTACGTGCACGTCAAGGATGCGCGCGCGACAGACGGCGTCATCGTCCCTGCGGGCCAGGGCGACGGCCAGATTGCCCGAATCCTGGGCGGCTTAAAGGCGGACGGCTATGAGGGGTTCATTTCCCTGGAACCCCACCTGACGGAGTTCGAGGGCCTAAAGGGTCTGGAGCGGGAGGGCGCAAGCCTTCAGGGGATGCAGAAAATGGACGGCGAGGAGGCGTTTACAATCGCTTTCAACGCCCTCGAAAGGATTCTGAAGGCGCTTTAAAGCCGTATATGACCGCGTATACAATGGGCCGCAGGCTGCGCCAGCGGCCCATTGCATCCAACAAGAAACCAGCCGGAATGGCCTCTGTTCAGACCATTCCGGCTGGTTTTGATGCGTTCTATTTGAAGCGTTTTGCAGGAAATGATGCGCCTGCGTTTATGACATTAAACATTAAAACGGCAGCTGTGCCGGCGTATACTGCACCGTAATCCACTTGAGCTCGGTAAACTCATCGATGGAGTAGGAGCCGCCCTCCCGCCCCACGCCGCTGTTCTTGACCCCGCCGAAGGCCACGGTGGAGTTGTCGGAGACGGTGGCGTTGTTGATGTGAACCATTCCGGCTTCCATTTCCAGGGACAGTGCCATGGCGTTGGAGAGGTCGTTGGTCAGCAGGGAGGAGGACAGGCCGTACTCGTTGTCGTTGCAGAGTCTTACCGCATCCTGCGCGTCCTTTGCCTTGATGATGGAGGTGACCGGCCCGAAGCTCTCCTCGTAGAAGATCCGCATATCCGGTGTCACGTCCTTTAAGACTGTGGGCTGGTAATAATTTCCCTCGTGGGTGCCGCCGGTCAGAAGTACGGCGCCCTTGGAGACCGCGTCCTCGATCTGGCTGTCAATGATGGCGCACTGCTCTTTCTTGATCAGGGGGCCGATCACCGTATCCATCGCGTGGGGATCGCCCACCTTCATGGTCTTGGCGTAAGCCGTAAACTTCTCACAGAATTTGTCGTACAACGGCTCCTCCACGATCAGGCGGGAGGTGCACATGCAGATCTGTCCCTGGTGGAAAAACGCTCCGAAACCGGCGATGCGCACCGCCTGATCCAGGTCAAAGTCCCTGAGCAGGATCAACGGGTTCTTGCCGCCCATCTCCAGGGAATACTTTTTAAACAGCACGGAGGCCCTGGCGGCGATGCCTTTGCCCACCGCGGTGGAGCCGGTAAACGCTACCATTTTGACCCGGGGATCCTCCACCAGGCGGTTTCCCACCGCCTCGCCGGAGCCGGGGATCAGGTTAAAGACGCCCGCGGGCAGACCGGCGGCGTCCAGGGCCTTCGCGATCATCACCCCGGACACCGGAGTGGCGCTGGCGGGCTTTAAGACGAAGGTGTTGCCGGCGGCCAGGGCGTATACGACCTTCTTTAAGGCCAGGAGGAGCGGGAAGTTGAAGGGGGCGATTCCGGCCACCACGCCGAAGGGCAGTCTGCGGATCATGGAGATTTCTCCGGGGGCCTGCTGCTGGATCTCGCCGAATACCCGGCGGCACTCCCCGGCCGCGGCCCGGAACAAGTCTACCGCGAACCCGGCCTCAAAGTAAGCTTTCCCAAAGGCGGAGCCGCTCTCGTCCATCAGGACTCCCGCCACCTCGTCGATATGCTCCTGCATCCAGTCCCCGGCCTTTAAGAGAATGGCCTCCTTGTCGGCCGCAGGCGTTTCAGCCCATGACTTCCAGGCGTGATCCGCCGCTGCGACGGCTTCCTCCACCTCGGCGGGGCCTGCGAAATGAACCTGAGCGTACACCGAACCGTCCGCCGGGTTGAGGTCTGAAACCACGGAACCACTTTCCGTATTTTTCCATTTTCCATTTATGTATAATTGATATTCCATAAAATATCCCTCCTAATTCATTTTCAGCAGGGCCTTGATCACCTTGCCGCTGTGTGAGGCGTGGAAGGCCTCGTTGATATCGTTAAAGTCATAGACGTGGATCAGGCGGTCGAAGGGGAAGCGCCCCTCTTTGTAGTAGGAAATGAGCTGGGGGATGAACAGCTTCGGGTTGGAGTCGCCCTCCACGATGCCGATTAAGGACTTGCCCTCGCCCATCAGCTCCGCCTGGACGTTGATGGTCAGATCGCCCGTGACGCCAAGAACCACGGCGGTGCCCAGGAATTTCACGCTGGCAAGGGCTTTTTTCACCATGTCCGGCACGCCGCTGGTGTCGATGGCGTAGTCCGCGCCGCCGCCGGTGATCTTCTTGATCTCGGCCACCACGTCGCCGCAGGTCTTGCGGTTGATGCCGTGGGTTGCGCCCAGTTCTTTGGCCAGGGCAAGACTCTCCTCATTGCCGCTGACCGCGATGATATTTTTACAGGGACATAAGTGCGCCGCCATAATGGCGCTCATGCCCACCGTGCCGCAGCCGAACACCACCAGGCTGGAGCCTGCCACGGGTTTCAGCCGGTTTAAAACCGCGCCTGCGCCGGTCTGGATTCCGCAGCCTAAGGGGCCTAAGATATCCAGTTCCAGGTCTTTGTCTACCCGGATAATGCTGTTTTTGTGGACCACGGAGTAGGTGGCGAAGGAGGATTGGCCGAAAAAGGAGGATACTTCCTGTCCGTCCTTGGACAGGCGCCGGGTGCCGTCGCTCATAACGCCGCCGAAGTTGATCGCGTTAAAATTTTCGCACGCGTAGGGTTTTCCGGCCAGGCAGCTGTCGCAATGGCCGCAGGAGCCGAAGGAAAATACCACGTGATCCCCCGGTTCGAATTCGGTGACGCCGGGGCCAACCTTCTCCACAATCCCGCAGCCCTCGTGGCCCAGAACCGCGGGAAGCGGAACCGGAATCATCTGCTGCTGCGCGACCTCATCCGTATGGCAGACCCCGCTGGCGGCGATTTTGACCATCACCTCGCCTTCCCGCGGATCCTGCAGTTCCAGCTCCTCAAATTGGAAGGGCTGCCCTTTCTCTCGTACGACTGCTGCTGTTATTTTCATAATAATGACACCTCCATCTACATATTTGTCTAATTATTATAAATACAATTTGCTTGAAAGTAAATAATAATTAATAAATTATCAGACTTTGCTGTTAAAATTCATTAACAAGAAGATTATAGATTAAAAAATCTGTAAATTGTTGGAGCGCCAACAAAAAAAGAAGCTGCCGCTTCCTCAGATGTCTCCACCTGCGTCCGCGACAGCTTCTGATCTGTCCGTCCTTACTTCTTTTCTTCTTTTTTCTTTTTATCCCGTTTGAATCTTGCAAAAAATCCCTTTTTCTTGGCCGGGGCCGGAACCGCGCCGCCGCGCACGCTCTTGATCTGGGTTATGTAGATACCGCTCATAACCACCTTGGCCTCCGTCTTTACCGGAAGGGACTGGAAAACGCGTTCGTCCGCCATCAGGGTCATCACCTTGGGACCGATTTTGGCCTTCACGATCGGCACCTTGGCCCAGCGCATGTACTTGGGCGTCTGGTCGACTACCATCTTGGGAAGTCCGGCCTGCGTGATCTTCATTTTCTTCTTGTCAATCACCAGAAGGGAGACGGTCTGGGCGGCCGCATCGATCAGCGCCTGCTGTTCCACCTGGCGCTTCTGGAGTTTGTTCCCCATAAAATAGAGGATAGCCAGAATGATGACGGCAATCACGAGAATGACAAGTACCACGTTTAAAACAATTTGCAGTGTGGGCATAAAAATACCTCCAACCTTATTAATGTAAAGCTTGTCCCCTGGTTAAATGTTTCACGTGCCCAAAAGACATTCTATAACAGTATATCATTTTTGCAATCGAATTGCAAGCAAAAAATGCTTGACACCTTGACAGGGCTATGATATTATGGAGTGTGCACTATTGTGGCAAGGTGGGCTTTTTGCGCCCAATTCTGCCCAATTTTGGAACGAAACGTAACCGCGTGTCTTTTTTTGTAAAATCTGGACGCGTACACTGTTACAATGATTAAAGAAAACAGGGGTGAAAACGTCAATGGAGAAAAGCAGAATACGTCCGGTACCGGCCGGGAAAAGCGTAAGAATGAGCTACTCAAGACAGAAAGAAGTTCTTGAGATGCCAAACCTGATTGAGATTCAGAAGGATTCCTATCAGTGGTTCTTAAAAGAAGGACTGAAGGAAGCTTTTGATGATATCTCTCCGATTGCAGACTTTGCGGGTCACCTGAGTCTGGAATTCGTTGACTTTACACTTTGTAAGGATGATGTGAAATACACCATCGAGGAGTGTAAAGAGCGGGATGCAACTTACGCCGCACCACTAAAGGTAAAGGTAAGACTGTACAACAAAGATAAAGATGAAATGAATGAACACGAGATTTTCATGGGCGATCTGCCTCTGATGACGGATACCGGATCTTTTGTGATCAACGGTGCCGAGCGTGTTATCGTAAGCCAGTTAGTACGTTCCCCTGGTATCTATTACGGCATCGGTCATGACAAGGTCGGTAAGGAGCTGTTCACCTGCACGGTGATCCCCAACCGCGGCGCGTGGCTGGAGTATGAGACGGATTCCAATGACGTATTCTACGTGCGTGTGGACAGAACCCGCAAGGTTCCGGTGACCGTGCTGGTCCGCGCGCTGGGCTACGGCACAAACGCTGAGATTCTCGATCTGTTTGGCGAAGAACCCAAATTGCTGGCCAGCTTTGGTAAGGACACCTCTGACAACTACCAGGATGGCTTATTAGAGTTATATAAGAAGATCCGCCCCGGCGAGCCCTTATCCGTTGACAGCGCAGAGAGCCTGTTAAATAGTATGTTCTTTGACCCCAGAAGATACGATTTAGCGAAGGTCGGACGCTATAAATTCAACAAGAAGCTGTCCTTCAAGAACCGCTTAAACGGCCAGACCCTGGCAGAGGACGTGGTGGACACCACCACCGGAGAGATTCTGGCGGAGGCCGGCACCAAGGTGGATAAAAACAAAGCGGCCGAGATTCAGAACGCCGCGGTTCCGTTTGTCTGGGTGGACGGACCCAACAGAAAGCAGAAGGTATTATCCAATATGATGGTGGACCTGGCTGCGTATGTGTCCTTTGATCCTGAGGAAGTGGGCGTTACCGAGTTAGTATATTACCCGGCACTTTCCGCTATCCTGGCAGAAGTTGGGACCGACGACACGGAGGCTTTGAAGGAAGCGCTCCGCAAGAATATCCACGACCTGATTCCCAAGCATATCACCAAGGAAGACATCATCGCTTCCATCAACTATAATATGCACCTGGAAGAGGAAGTGGGAAATGCCGACGACATCGACCATCTGGGCAACCGCCGGATCCGTGCGGTGGGCGAGCTGCTGCAGAACCAGTACCGTATCGGTCTGTCCCGTATGGAGCGCGTCGTAAGAGAGCGTATGACAACCCAGGATATGGACGGCATCACGCCCCAGTCCCTGATCAATATCAAGCCCGTGACCGCGGCGGTGAAGGAGTTCTTCGGAAGCTCCCAGCTGTCCCAGTTCATGGACCAGAACAACCCTCTGGCCGAGCTGACCCACAAGCGGCGTCTGTCCGCCCTGGGCCCCGGCGGTCTGTCCCGTGACCGCGCAGGATTTGAGGTGCGTGACGTACACTATACTCACTACGGCCGTATGTGTCCCATCGAGACCCCCGAGGGTCCCAACATCGGTCTGATCAACTCCCTGGCGACCTACGCCCGGGTGAATCAGTACGGCTTTATCGAGGCCCCCTACCGGGTGGTGGATAAGACCACGGACCCGGCCAATCCGAGAGTGACGGACGAGGTGGTTTACCTGACCGCCGACGAGGAAGACAACTTCGTGGTAGCCCAGGCGAACGAAGCCCTGGACGAGGACGGCCATTTTGTTCACAACAACGTATCCGGACGTTTCCGCACAGAGACATCCGAGTTCCAGAAAAAGACCATCGACCTGATGGACGTATCTCCCAAGATGGTGTTCTCCGTGGCTACGGCCATGATTCCCTTCCTGGAGAACGACGACGCCAACCGCGCGCTGATGGGTTCCAACATGCAGCGTCAGGCGGTGCCGCTTCTGACCACCGAGGCCCCGGCTGTGGGCACCGGTATCGAGGGCAAGGCCGCGGTTGACTCCGGCGTGTGCGTGCTGGCAAGGAACGCCGGCGTGGTGACCCGCTCCGCTTCCAACGAGATCATTATCAAGCGTGATTCCGACGGAAACAAGGACGTTTACCATCTGACCAAGTTTAAGAGAAGCAACCAGAGCAACTGTTACAACCAGAAGCCCATCGTATATAAGGGCGACCATGTGGAGGCCGGCGAGGTGATCGCAGACGGGCCGTCCACCTCTCAGGGTGAGATCGCTCTGGGTAAGAATCCGCTCATCGGCTTCATGACCTGGGAAGGCTACAACTACGAGGACGCGGTTCTGCTGTCCGAGCGCCTGGTCCAGGAGGACGTTTACACCTCCATCCACATCGAGGAGTACGAGGCCGAAGCCCGCGACACCAAGCTGGGACCGGAAGAGATCACCCGTGACGTGCCCGGCGTCGGCGAGGACGCGCTCAAGGATCTGGACGAGCGGGGAATCATCCGCATCGGCGCGGAGGTCCGTGCGGGAGACATTCTGGTGGGTAAGGTTACGCCCAAGGGCGAGACTGAGCTGACCGCGGAGGAGCGCCTGCTGCGCGCCATCTTCGGCGAGAAGGCCAGAGAGGTCCGCGACACCTCCTTAAAGGTGCCCCACGGCGCATACGGCATCATCGTGGATGCCAAGGTATTTACCAGAGAGAACGGCGACGAGCTGGCGCCCGGCGTGAACGAGACGGTCCGCATCTATATTGCCCAGAAGCGTAAGATTTCCGTGGGCGACAAGATGGCCGGACGTCACGGTAACAAGGGTGTTGTGTCCCGCGTGCTGCCGGTGGAGGATATGCCCTTCCTGCCCAACGGCCGTCCGCTAGACATCGTGCTGAACCCCTTAGGCGTGCCGTCCCGTATGAATATCGGACAGGTACTGGAGATCCACTTGAGCCTTGCTGCCAAGGCGCTGGGCTTCAACGTTTCCACTCCGATTTTCGACGGCGCAAACGAGAACGACATTCAGGATACCCTGGAGCTGGCCAACGATTACGTGAACCTCTCCTGGGAGGAATTTGAGACAAAATATAAAGACCTGATCAGGCCCGAGGTGATGGATTATCTGGGTTCCAACCTGGAACACCGCGAGCTCTGGAAGGGTGTGCCCATCAGCCGCGACGGTAAGGTGCGCCTGCGCGACGGGCGGACCGGCGAGTTCTTCGACGGCTCCGTTACCATCGGACACATGCATTATCTGAAGCTGCACCACCTGGTAGACGACAAGATCCATGCCCGTTCTACCGGCCCATACTCCTTGGTTACCCAGCAGCCTCTGGGCGGTAAAGCCCAGTTCGGCGGCCAGCGTTTCGGTGAGATGGAGGTTTGGGCTCTGGAGGCGTACGGCGCTTCCTATACCCTGCAGGAGATCATGACCGTGAAGTCCGACGACGTTGTGGGCCGTGTGAAGACCTACGAGGCCATCATCAAGGGCGAGAACATTCCGGAGCCGGGCGTGCCCGAGTCCTTCAAGGTTCTGCTCAAGGAGATGCAGTCTCTGGGCCTGGACGTACAGGTGCTGCGCGACGACGGAACCGAAGTGGAAATGGCCGAGAACATCGACTACGGCGATACCGAACTGCGGGCGCTGCTTGAGGGCGACCGCCGCATGAGTCCCGAGGAGCCTCTGGGCGCTTACGGATACCAGGAGCAGGAGTTCAAGGACAACGAGCTGGTGAACGTGGATGAGGAAGCGGTTGCCGAGCCGGCTGAGGAAGATGAGTACACCTTGGACGACGACGTGGATCTGGCCGACGATCTGGACGATCTTGTGGACGACGGTGAAGAAGAATAATAGAAGGGAGTATAGCTCATGCCGGAAACTAATGAAACTTATCATCCGATGACATTTGATGCGATAAAGATTGGCCTGGCCTCCCCCGACAAGATTCTGGAGTGGTCTCACGGCGAGGTGAAAAAGCCGGAGACCATCAACTACAGAACCTTAAAGCCGGAGAAGGACGGTCTGTTCTGTGAGCGGATCTTCGGACCCAGCAAGGACTGGGAGTGTCATTGTGGTAAATACAAGAAGATTCGTTACAAAGGTGTTATCTGCGACCGATGCGGCGTAGAGGTGACGAAGGCAAGCGTGCGCCGTGAGCGCATGGGCCACATCAAGCTGGCGGCTCCCGTGTCCCATATCTGGTATTTCAAGGGAATTCCCAGCCGGATGGGACTGATTCTGGATATTTCTCCCAGAACCCTGGAGAAGGTCCTGTACTTCGCTTCCTATATTGTGCTGGATCCCGGTTCCACCAGCCTGCAGTATAAGCAGGTGCTCTCCGAGAAGGAGTACCGGGAAGAGGTGGAGAAATACGGCGGCACCGGCGGCTTCCGCGTGGGAATGGGCGCCGAGGCGGTTCAGGAACTGCTTCGGGCCATCGACCTGGAGAAGGATTCCGCTGAGCTGCGCAAGGCGTTAAACGACGCCACCGGCCAGAAGCGGGCGCGTATCATCAAGCGCCTGGAGGTTGTGGAGGCATTCTTAAACTCCGGCAACCGTCCGGAGTGGATGATCATGGACGTGATCCCAGTGATCCCGCCGGATATCCGCCCCATGGTTCAGCTGGACGGCGGCCGTTTCGCCACCTCCGATCTGAACGATCTGTACAGAAGAATTATCAACCGCAACAACCGTCTGGCAAGACTCCTGGAGTTAGGCGCTCCGGACATCATCGTCCGCAATGAGAAGCGCATGCTGCAGGAAGCTGTGGACGCGCTGATCGATAACGGCCGCCGTGGCAGACCCGTCACCGGCCCCGGAAACCGTGCGTTAAAGTCCCTCTCCGACATGTTAAAGGGTAAACAGGGACGTTTCCGCCAGAACCTTCTGGGCAAGCGCGTGGACTATTCCGGACGTTCCGTTATCGTGGTTGGACCCGAGCTTAAGATTTACCAGTGCGGACTTCCCAAGGAGATGGCCATCGAGCTGTTCAAGCCCTTCGTGATGAAGGAGCTGGTGTCCAACGGAACCGCTCACAATATCAAAAATGCAAAGAAGATGGTGGAGCGCCTGCAGTCCGAGGTTTGGGATGTGCTGGAGGACGTAATCAAAGAGCATCCGGTTATGTTAAACCGCGCTCCTACGCTGCACAGACTGGGCATCCAGGCATTCGAGCCCATTCTGGTAGAGGGTAAGGCCATCAAGCTGCATCCCCTGGTTTGTACCGCGTTCAACGCAGACTTCGACGGCGACCAGATGGCGGTTCATCTGCCTCTGTCCGTGGAGGCCCAGGCGGAGTGCCGTTTCCTGCTGCTGAGCCCCAACAACCTGTTAAAGCCCTCCGACGGCGGCCCCGTGGCCGTGCCGTCCCAGGATATGGTTCTGGGTATCTATTACCTGACCCAGGAGCGTCCGGGAGCCGTGGGCGAGGGTATGGTGTTCAAGAGCGTGAACGAAGCCATCCTGGCCTATGAGAATAAAGCCGCCACCCTGCACTCCAGGGTCAAGGTGCGCGTGAGCAAGACCATGCCCGACGGCACCGTAAAGACCGGAATCATCGATTCCACCATCGGACGTTTCATTTTCAATGAGATCATTCCGCAGGATCTGGGCTTTGTGGACCGCAGTGTGCCTGAGAACGAGCTGAAGCTGGAAGTTGACTTCCACGTGGCAAAGAAGCAGTTAAAGCAGATTCTGGAAAAGGTGATCAACGTCCACGGCGCGACCCAGACGGCCGTGACCCTGGACGATATCAAGGCCATCGGATACAAGTATTCCACCCGCGCGGCCATGACCGTTTCCATTTCCGATATGACCGTGCCGGAGAGCAAACCCAAGCTGATCGAGGACGCCCAGGCTACCGTGGACCGCATCGCGAAGAACTACCGCCGCGGTCTGATCACCGAGGAAGAGCGCTACAAAGAGGTGATCGAGACCTGGAAGAACACGGATGACCAGTTGACCCACGACCTTTTGACCGGCCTGGATAAGTACAACAACATCTATATGATGGCGGACTCCGGAGCCCGTGGTTCCGATAAGCAGATCAAACAGCTGGCCGGCATGCGAGGCCTGATGGCCGATACGACGGGTCACACCATCGAGCTGCCCATCAAGTCCAACTTCCGTGAAGGTCTGGACGTACTGGAGTACTTCATCTCCGCTCACGGAGCGCGTAAAGGTCTGTCCGATACGGCTCTGCGTACCGCCGACTCAGGATACCTGACCAGACGTCTGGTAGACGTTTCCCAGGACCTGATCATCCGCGAGGTGGACTGCTGCGAAGGCAGGGATATCCCCTTCATGGAGATCAAGTCCTTCATGGACGGCAACGAGGTGATCGAGGAGCTGGAGGAGCGTATCACCGGCCGCTATATCGCCGAGACCATCACCGATCCGGATACCGGCGAGGTTGTGGTGAAGGCCAACCACATGGTAACCCCCAAGCGGGCGGCCGCCGTGATGAAAGTGTTAAACAAGACCGGACGCAAGTCCGTTAAGATTCGTACCGTGCTGAGCTGTAAGTCCCACATCGGCGTGTGCGCCAAGTGCTACGGAGCCAACATGGCCACCGGCCAGCCCGTGCAGGTCGGCGAGGCGGTCGGCATCATCGCCGCTCAGTCCATCGGTGAGCCCGGAACCCAGCTGACCATGCGTACGTTCCATACCGGCGGCGTGGCCGGCGGCGATATCACACAGGGTCTTCCCCGTGTAGAGGAGCTGTTCGAGGCGCGTAAGCCCAAGGGCCTGGCGATCATCACTGAGTTTGGCGGCACCGTGACCATCAAGGACACCAAGAAGAAGCGCGAGATCACCGTGACCGACGAGGAGAACAACAACTCCAAGACCTACCTGATCCCCTACGGATCCAGAATCAAGGTTATGGACGGACAGGTGCTGGAGGCCGGCGACGAGCTGACCGAAGGTAGCGTGAACCCCCACGACATTTTGAAGATCAAGGGCGTCCGCGCCGTGCAGGATTATATGATCCAGGAAGTACAGCGCGTATACCGTTTACAGGGCGTGGAGATCAACGATAAGCATATCGAGATGATCGTTCACCAGATGTTAAAGAAGGTGAAGCTGGAGGAGAGCGGCGACAGCGACGTGCTGCCGGGCGTTTCCATGGATGTTCTGGATTACAACGAGATGAACGAGGCTCTGATCGCGGAAGGCAAGAAGCCAGCCGAGGGCAAGCAGGTTATGCTGGGTATCACCAAGGCATCCCTTGCGACGGATTCCTTCCTGTCTGCGGCGTCCTTCCAGGAGACCACCAAGGTTCTGACCGAGGCGGCCATCAACGGTAAGATCGACCATCTGATTGGTCTGAAGGAGAACGTCATCATTGGTAAGCCGATTCCGGCCGGTACCGGCATGAAGCGTTACCGCAAGGTGAAGCTGGACACCGAGCTGATCGCCGAGGAGGAGATCGTGCTCTCCGAGGACGACGAGCTGACGGTGGAGGAACCGGATGAGAACAGCGCCATCAACGAGGACAACGTGGCGGAGGAAGTGCTGGATATCGACGATATGGAAGGCGCTGACGACGAGATCGCGTTGGATGAGATGGATGAGGCTGGGGACGGAAGCGAAGCGTAATCGGCGTTTCGGATCTATTTGATAAGAAATGAATGAGAGGCGGCCTGCGTATGCGGGCCGCTTTTTTCAGACAGACTTGTAAGGGGCAAAGACGGACGGAGCGGGTCGAAGCGCGGTTTTAAGATGTGTTTGACAAAGAAAATGCCGCCCCATATAATGGGTATTAAAGTGCAAGCCGTTATGAACGGCTGATGATTTACAGGAATTGGAAGGGGAGAGAGCCATGTATACTAAAGACAAAACCGGGGTTGTGATGGTGGGCAGGGCCATGGAGATTCTGGACTATCTGGCTGGGAAGGACAAGCCGGTGGGAATTTCGGAGATGGCCAAGGATTTGAGCCTGCCTAAGGCTACGGTGTTCCGTCTGTTGAATTCGCTGGAGGAGTGGAACGCGGTGGAGTGCTCGGAGAACGAGGGCTATCAGCTGGGCTGCTTTCTGATCAAGCTGGGGCGCAGCGCCAGCAAAGACCTGCACCTGATCGATATCTGCAAGCCTTACATGGAGCGGATCATGAAGGAAGTGGATGAAAATGTAAACCTGGCCATCGAGTATGAGAACGCCATGCTCTCGATCTACAGCACGTATTCCAACAGCTCGGTGCTGTCCATCAAAACGATTCCGATTTCGCCTATGTACTGTTCCGCAATCGGAAAGGCGGCGCTGGCGTATTATGACGATGAGAAATTGGCGGCGTATTTTAAGCGCCAGGATTTGAGGAAGCGGACGGCTAAGACGATTATTACCAGGGAGGCTTTTGAGAAGGAGCGGGAACGGATACGGGAGAGCGGACTGGCGTATGACGATGAGGAGTACGAAGAAGGGCTGTTCTGTATGGCGGCGCCGCTGTTTAACGCGGAGGGAGCGGTGGTGGCCTGTATCAGCGTTTCCGGAGGGTATGGGCGGATGATGGCGAAGAAGGAGAAGGTTGCGGAGGTGTTGAGACAGGCGAAGGAGTTTATTGAGGTTTACACGGAGAGTATGGATCGGTTTGAGTTGTGAGGCGGAAGGGACGCCCATGGCGGGGGAGGGGCATCGCAGACAGACTTCGGGGAGTCATGGTGCTAAGGCCCCGACAGCACAAAAGTGGGCGGATCGTGGACATTCACACCGTATTCCTGAAGGAATACGCTGTTCAGGTCCACTCAAAAGCTTGCTTTGAGGCAAGCTTTTGCCACCCACTTTTGCACTGCCGCGGCCTAAGCACCATTGACTCCCCTGCGCAAGCCTGCGATCCCCCTCCTCCGCCATGGGCTGGCGTTTCCGGAAGTGAGGTGGAGATAATTTGCTCATATGCATCGGGGGCTTTACGATGGAAGTGGGAGCTATTTGATGTAAGACATATCACTTATTTTTTTGATTATTCTTTTCCCGGTTTCATTTTCATGCAAATAGGATACGCCTCCCGGCAATCCAAATATTTCTGAATGATTTAGGCTCTCGGCTTCCAAGCTCATAAACATGGCATAGAACACACTCAGCAAATCTCCATGGGAAACGATAATGATATTGCGCTCATTATTAGTCATAATTTCGTTAAAGAATGGCTTTAGCCTATTCCACACATCTCTGCGGCTTTCGGCATCAGAGAATAGTCTGTCGTCTACAGTTTTTTCTTGTAATTCCATATTTTCTTTAAGCCAGTGGACAGATTTTCCACAGCATTTTCCAAGATTTCTTTCTCTGAGTTCATTTCGTAATATTGGTTTGAGGCCCAGATAAGCTGCAATATGATCGGCAGTCTGTTTCGAACGTTTTAAATCAGATGTATACATTATAAATGCTCTTCCTGATAGTTCTTGCTGCAATTTTTTGCCAATATTGATTGCCTGATTAATTCCTAATTCAGTTAGATCCCAATCTGTCCAGGAGCCAACCATACCATTTGTGTGATGTACGGATTGAGTATGATGAATCGTAATAATTGTTTTCATTTTTGAGAGCTCTCCCAATATGTATTTGCGCATTGGTTTAAAAGTACAATTTTTAGATACGTCTATCCCGCTTAAGGCGAACAGAGGATTCACTGTATTTTGATTCTAATATTTATGTATGGAAATGTCAAACGGCCCCTTGGAGTGCGCTATTTTTGCTGCTAAAAATTTGCGATTCCTGGAAGTGAGTTAGCCGGATTTTGATGATATCTCTATTTGAAAAGATGGAACTTTTCGCGGGTTCCGTCTTTTTTTGTGCATTTTAGAAGGGAAAGGCTGTAATTCATGCAAATTTCTGTTGACATTTTAAAAGTTGGGAATTATAATACACCTAAGAAATGAAACGGCGTTTCAAAAATTATAAAATCTTTGGAGGGTACAAATGCTGAAAGTTGAAATGAAGGACATTGTGGAGGCGTATGGCAGGATTCGGAATTATGTGCAGAAGACGCCGCTGATCTATTCGCCGGAGACTTCCGAGCGGACGGGCAGCGAGGTGTGGTTTAAGATGGAGAATCTGCAGCCCATTGGGGCGTACAAGCTGCGGGGAGCTATGAACAATATTCTGGGCATGAGCGAGGAAGATTTGAAGTGCGGGGTGGTGGCGGCTTCCGCGGGCAACCACTCCCAGGCAGTGGCTTACGCGGCTAAGTTAAAGGGCGTTTCCGCGGTGGTGTGCGTGCCGGAATCCACGCCCATGAACAAGCGCTACGGGGCGATCAAGCATGGGGCCAGGCTGGTGGTATACGGGCCGAATTATGAGGACGCGGAGAACCGGGCTCATGAGATCGAGGCTGAGGAGGGCAGAAAGTTTGTCCACGCCTATGAGTCCAATGAGACCATTGCGGGGCAGGGGACCGTGGCCATCGAGTCGCTGCTGGAGAAGGGGGATTTCGACGCCATTCTGGTGCCCACCGGCGGAGGCGGGCTGCTGTGCGGAGTCGCCATTGCGGCTAAGGCCATGAACCCGGACATCAAGGTGTACGGCCTTCAGACCAACACCTCCGCTCCCTGGGACAAGTCCTTCCACGAGCGGAAGTTGAACAACGACTGTCCCTTCCTGCCCACCTGCGCCGACGGCCTGGAGGGAGCCATCACCTGGCCCAACGTGGAGCTGGCGCTGACCTGCGTGGACGACATTTTCGTGGTGGACGAGGAGCGTACCCGGGAGGGAATCAAGTGGATGGCCCAGAAGCACCACTACATGATCGAGGGCGCTTCCGCCACCTGTCTGGCCGCTCTGTTTGAGGATCACCAGGAGTTGAAGGGCAAGAAGGTGCTGTGTATCATTACCGGGGGAAATATTGATCTGGACAAATTCTGTGAAATCTGTGAAAAGGATTATTGAGGGGGAAAATTATGAGTCAGAAAAGCAATCTTAAAAAATATGTGGCGGTATTCGTGCTTTCCATGATTTCGAGTTCGCTGTATCTTTTGCCTTATGTGAAATACGTGTTTTACGACGCGCTGCTGGTGGGACTTAACGCCACCAACGCCCAGCTGGGCGAACTTTTGAGCGTTTACGCCATTGTCTGCGCCATCGGTTATATCCCCGGAGGCTGGGTGGCGGACCGGTTCTCGGCCAAGAAGATTATTATTATCTCCACTCTGGTTACCGGAGCGCTGAATATTATTCTGGCCTTTGTGATGAATTTCCAGATGGCGATGGTGATCTGGGCGCTGCTGGGACTTTCCACCAGCTTTGCTTACTGGGGCGCTTCCATCAAGGCCATCCGTATGCTGGGCGATTCCAGCGAGCAGGGACGGCTGTACGGCTTTTTCCAGAGCTTTGAGGGATTGATGAACACGGTGTCCGCCTTTGTGGCCATGGGTATTTTTACATATTTTGCCTCTCAGGTGGCGGGACTGAAATACACGCTGATTTTCTACGGATTCATGTGCCTGCTGGCCGCGGTGCTGCTGTATTTTGTATACGATGAGAAAAACTCTGTGGACGACGGGGAGGAAGAGGACAAGATCGAGCTCAAGGACATCGGGCGGGTGCTGAAAATGCCTCAGACCTGGATTCTGGCCTTTACGCTGTTCTCCATTTATGCCGTGTATTCCGGTTCCACCCTGCTGACCCCGTACCTGACGGACGTGATCGGAATCAGCGTGGGAGCCGCAAGCATTATCGCCATTTTCAGAACCTATATCGCCAGATTCCTGTTCTGCCCGGTGGGCGGATTTATCTCCGACAAGACGGGGCAGGTGGCAAAGACCATTTTGGCCGTCGCGATTCTCTCGGGAATCTCCATCGCCTGCTTTTTCCTGATCTCCGGTTCCACTCCGGTGGCGCTGGTGCTGACCGTGGTGATGGTCAGCGCGGCTCTGATCTATATGAACTACGGTATCATGTGGTCCATTTCCGAGGAAGTGAAGATTCCGCGCCACCTGTATGGGACCGCGGTGGGCGTGGCTTCCATTATCGGATATCTGCCGGATTCCTTTATGCACACCATTTTCGGAAACTGGCTGGATCAGTACGGCGCGGACGGCTACCAGTACATTTTCATGTTCCTGATCGGCCTGTGCGTAATTTCCGTGATCACCTGTGTGATCGCCATGCAGTTTAAGCGGAAAAACGCCTGAGTGCGGAGGAAACGGGAGGAGAGAAGGATTGAAACCTTATTTGTGCATTGAATGGAACGATACGGAGTCGGAGGCCGTGGGCTGGCTGGTGATTCACAATTTTGTCAACGGCTACACGGGCGGCGGGATCCGCATGCACCCGGCCGTGACCCGGGAGGAGGTGCTGCGCCTGGCGGAGTGCATGGCCTATAAATACAAGGCGGGCGAGTCCCGGTTCTGCGGCGGCTGCAAGGGCGGGATCGCCTACGACAGCCGGCGGCCGGACGCCGGGGAGGTGCTCAGGCGGTATATCATCGCCATGATGCCTTACATCCGCACGGGAGTATCCCTTGGAGGGGATTACGGCACCCGCTATGGGGATATCCTGAAGATTTTCTCAGAGTTCGGGCTGGATATGCCCATGACGAAATCCATGCGGGCGGACCCGAAGATCATGGAAAACATGGAGGCTTACAACCGGCTGTTGGATGAGACGGTTTACGGACGCCCGCTGAACGATGTGATCGCAGGCTACGGGGTGGCGTGCAGCGCGGACGAGGCATTTGCGGCGCTGGCGCCCGGCCGGAAGGCGGACGTGGTGATCCAGGGAATGGGACGGGTGGCCTTCGGCTGCGCCAGCCGCCTGGCCGAGCTGGGACACCGGATCGTGGGAATGGCGGATTCGCAGGTGTTTGTGTACTGTGCGCAGGGGCTGGACGCGGAGGCGTTATACCGGATGAAGCGGGAAAGCCGGGTGCCGGACCGGGATGGGCTGCCGGAGGGCTGGGAAACCTATCCCACCGAAGCCTGTGTGGCGGCGGAGTGCGACGTGCTGATCCCCGCGGCCCTGGCCAACACGGTGAACGGGGACAACGCGGCGTCGGTCAAAGCCGGTCTGGTGGTGGAGGCGGCCAATATCGCTGTATCGCCGGAGGCGGATGAGATTTTAAAGGAGCGGGGAGTCCGGCTGATCTGTGATTTCACGGCCAATTTGTCGGAGGCATGGCTGTACGACGCGGTTTTCTTCGGCGCGGTGACGCCGGAGCTCTCCAGCGTGCTGGCGGGCGCGGAGGCGCTGTGCAGGAGAAATGCGGCCAAGCAGATGCGGTGCGCTCTGGAAGATGGAATTTACGCCAGGGAGAGCGCCAGGGAGCTGTTCGAGCCGGATGTGCAGGATTTACCGGAAATATAGAAGGGAAGCAAAACGCAGATGACAGAGAGATTATACATAAACGGACAGAGCTGTAAGGGCTGCGGCTACTGTGTGGAGGAATGTCCGAAAAACGCGCTGTCCTTGAGCGGCGCGATCAATGCCAAGGGCTATGCCGTGGTGCAGGTGGACCATGAGGTCTGCATCCGCTGCGGGGTATGCTACACGGTGTGCCCGGATTACGTGTTTGAGATCAGGGAGGGGGAGTGAGCGGCATGAGACAATTAATGAAAGGAAACGACGCCATTGCGGAGGCCGCGGTGCGGGCCGGGATGCGGTTTTTCTCCGGCTATCCGATCACGCCCCAGACTGAGATATTGGAGTACCTTTCCAAACGCCTGCCGGAGGTGGGCGGCACATTTGTGCAGACGGAGTCGGAGATTTCCGGCATTTCCATGGTGTACGGGGCCGCTGCCACAGGGTTTCGGACCATGACCAGCTCTTCGGGGCCTGGGTTCAGCTTATTGCAGGAGGGAATCTCCTATATCGCCTCGGCGGAGCTGCCCTGTGTGATCGTGGACGTGATGCGCTACGGCACCGGACTTGGGGATATTTTCCAGGCCCAGGGGGACTACCTTCAGGTGGTCAAGAACGGGGGACACGGGGACTACCGCTGTCTGGTGTACGCGCCGTCCTCGGTGCAGGAGGCGGCGGATCTGATGACGCTGGCCTTTGACAAGGCGGAGGAGCATCGGAATCCGGTGATTCTGCTGTCGGACGCCTCCATCTCGCAGATGATGGAGCCGGTGGAGCTGCCGGAGATGAGAGAGCACGACCCGGATCAGTACCAGTGGTCCTTAAAGGGGCGCAGGTCGCCGGAGGATTTCCGGCGGGTGACCTCCAACATGTACTACATCGACGATTACGACCGGTATATTCAGGAGAAATACCAGCGGATTGAGGAGCAGGAGCAGCGCTGGCAGGCTGTGGAGACGGAGGACGCGGAGTATGTATTGGTGGCCTACGGCATTTCTTCCAGAATTTGTAAAGAAGCGGTGCGCCTGGGGCGCAGTCAGGGCATCAAGCTGGGGCTGATCCGGCCCATTACCCTGTACCCGTACCCGGTGAAAGCCTTTGAGGCGTGCCGAAACGCCAAATGCTTTATCTCCTGTGAGCTGACGCCGCTGGCGCAAATGGCCGAGGACGTGGCGCTGGCCGAGGGGATGCAAAAGGACGTGTACGCCATCACAGGCGGCATGGAGGTATTTGACTCAAAGGATATTCTGGATGAGGTCGCCAGGATTGCGGCCGGAGAAAAGAAGGCGGTGTATAAGGGCAATGATTAAAACAAAACCACAGACATTGATCGATGATAATAAATACTGCCCCGGCTGCGGACACGGCGTAATCAACCGCCTGGTGGCGGAGGTGCTGGAAGAGCTGGGGGTGGCGGATCAGACCATCGGGGCCGTGGCCGTTGGCTGCGCCTGCCTGATGATCGACACCTTTGGAATTGACTGGATACAAGCCCAGCACGGAAGGGCGGCGGCGGTGGCGGCGGCCATCAAGCGCTGCCGGCCGGACCGGACGGTGCTCACCTACCAGGGGGACGGCGATGCGCTGGCCATCGGTTTCTCCGAGACCATGTACGCGGCGATCCGCAACGAGAACATTACAGTGATTTTTGTAAATAATACCAACTTCGGCATGACCGGCGGGCAGATGGCTCCCACCACGCTGCCGGGACAAAAGACCACCACCAGCCCCCACGGCAGGGACTGCGCCGTAACGGGAAATCCCCTGAAAGCCATCGATATGCTGAAAACCCTGGATATCGCCTACGCGGCCAGGGGGGCGGTGACCACGGCTGCGGAGATCGCAAAGACCAAGCGGTACATCCGGAACGCCTTTGAGGCTCAGTTAAACGGGGAGGGATACTCCTTCGTGGAGGTCTTATCCCCCTGTCCCACCAACTGGGGTATGACCCCGCTGGCGGCCAAGGAGCGGGTGGCGACCACGATCCAGGAGTATTACCCGGTGGGAGAGTTTGTGAAAAGGGGGGAGAAGCGGCATGACTAATCTGGTATGCGCGGGTTTCGGCGGACAGGGCGTTCTGACGGCCGGGCTCATTATCGCCAAGACAGGGATGGACATCGGAAAAAATGTGGTGTGGATTCCCTCCTACGGCTCCGAGATGCGGGGCGGAACAGCCAACTGTAACGTGAAAATCTCAGAGGAGGAGATCGCCAGCCCCTTTATCCGCTCCATCGACGTGCTTCTGGCGTTAAACGAGCCGTCGGTGGACAAATTTCAGGGGAGCATCGCGCCGGGCGGCACGATGATTATTAACAGCAGCATTGTGAAGCGGGAGGAGTTCCGGCCGGACATCCATGTGTACGCGGTGGAGGCCACAGGGCTGGCCGCGGAGCTGGAAAATTCCCGGGGAGCCAATATTGTGATGATCGGCGCATTTTCCAAAACCACCGGCGTGATCGGTGAAGCCCAGATGGAGGAGGGCATCGAGAACTTCTTCCTGAGCAAGGGGAAATGCAATCCCAAAAACAGAGAGTGCTTCGCGGCCGGTATCCGTTTGGTGCGGGAGATGCAGAGGGCGGTGGTCTGATGGAGATTGGAGCGTTATTAAAGCCGGATAAGATCTGCGTGATCGGAGCCAGCGAGAAATCGGGGTTCGGCGGGGACACCTGCCGCAATGTGATCGAATACATGAGGGAGGGCAGCTATTATTTTGTCAATCCCGGGCGGGACGAGGTTTTCGGAAAGCCCTGTTACCGGACTGTGGAGGAGGTGCCGGGCAGCTTTGACCTGGCGGTGATCTGTACGCCCCAGGGGACTGTGGAGGAGCTGCTTAAGTCCAGCAGGGCAAAGGGGGCAGGGGCTGCGGTGGTATTTGCCAGCGGCTACAAGGAGATCGGGAGCGCCCAGGGGCGGGAGAACCAGGAGCGGCTGACCAGGCTGTGCAAAGAGCTGGACATGGCCCTCATGGGGCCGAACTGCGCCGGTTTTGTGAACTATACCGACGACGTTTATCCCTTCGCCTTTCTCAGCGAGAGCCGGGACCGGAAGGGGACCGTGGGAGTGGTGTCCCAGAGCGGCCAGATCTGCCTGTCCCTGATGGACAGCCCGGGCATGAAGTTCTCCTATGTGATTTCCTCCGGCAACAGCGCGGTGGTACGCATGGAGGATTATCTGGAATTTCTGGTTGAGGACGAGAGCACTAAGGTGGTGGCCATGTACCTGGAAGGGGTGCAAAATGTGCCCCAGTTTCTGGATTGCCTGAAGCGGGCGGCCATGAAGCGCAAGCCGGTGGTGATTCTCAAGGCCGGGCGTTCGGAGAAGGGCGGCCGTCTGGCAGCCTCCCACACCGGCAGCCTTTCCGGGGCGGACGCGGTGTTCGACGCGGTATTTCGCAAATACGGGGTGATCCGGGTGGACGATGTGGAAGAGCTGATGGCTGTGTCTATGATGTTCTCCATATTGCCCGGGCTGCCAAAGCGGCCGGGGATCGCCTCCATGAACCTTTCCGGCGGGGAAACCGGAGTCTGCGCCGACGTGGGCCAGACGTGGGGGATTGAGTACCCGGATTTCCAGGCGGAAACACTGGAGCGTCTGAGGGAGCAGCTTCCCTCCTATGCCAGCCCGGCCAACCCCCTGGACATGACGGCCACTCTCTCCTATGACGTCCAGGCCTACGCCGGGGCGCTGCGCACGGTGATGAGCGATCCGAATGTGGGGCTGGTGGCCATCGGATATACGCTGTTAGAGCGGATTGCGGACCCGGCCATCTGCTACATGACGGAGGCCATCGAGCTGGTGGCTGCGGAGCCGGGGGCCAAGCCCATGGTCATGATCCCGTTTTTGGAGAATACCCGAAATGAGGAGTATGCCCGGAGACTGGAGTGCGCCGGGGTTCCGGTGCTGCCGCCCACGGTTTACGCATTTAAGATCCTCCGGTATCTGGAGGAGTTTGCGGCCTACCGGCCTGAGGAACGGTGTCTGGATATGACGGCCCCGGCTCCGCGGGAGAAAAATGAAAAAACGGCTCTGTCTGAGCACGAGAGCAAGGAGTTTCTGTGCGGACATGGCATTGAAACGCCCCGGGAGCGGGTGGCGCGGTCTGAGGCGGAGGCGCTGGAAGCCGCCGGAGAGTACGGATATCCGGTGGTCTTGAAGATCGATTCCAGCGACATTATGCACAAGTCGGACGCGGGCTGCGTCAAGGTGGGGATTCAGGACGAAGGGCAGCTGCGGCAGGCTTACGGGGAGATTTTGGAGAATGCCAAAGCCTATGATCCCCAGGCGGAAATCGGCGGCGTGCTGGTGCAGGAAATGTTAAAGGCAGGCACGGAAGTGATCATCGGCGTGAACAATGATCCCCAGTTCGGTCCCATGGTGATGTGCGGTCTGGGCGGCGTGTTCGTGGAGATTTTCAAGGACGTGTCCATGGCCATGGCGCCGGTGAGCGAGGCGGAAGCTTTGAAAATGCTGCGTTCCCTGAAGGGATATAAACTGTTTGCCGGATACCGCGGAGGAAAGAAGCTGGACGAGCAGGCGGTGGCGGATCTGATCGTGCGGGTGGCCCGCATGGCCGCGGATGAGAAGGACCGCTTGGCGGAGCTGGACATCAACCCGGTGTTTGTGTATGAAAAGGGTGTTGCGCTGGCGGACGCGTTGGTGTTGAAATATGATTGACGGTTTTTGAGGGATTGAATTGAAACGGATTTTATGGGGCAGGGACTTGACAATTTTGATGGAAATTGTCAGGTCCTTGTTTTGTTCTGGGGCGTTTGTTCCGGGCAAGGCAGTCTGCCTGCAAATCTCTTCCCGGGCGCGCTGTCGGGAAACGCCTGGGATGATTATAATAAAACAAAATGGACGACAGGAAGGGAGGCTGGCCCCATGGAAGCGGAGCAGGCGCTGCGGGCGGCAAGGAGCCGGATTTTGAAGCGGATATCATTTCTCTCGCCGGTTCTGGAAGTGGTTGAGTGGAGGGAACAGGACGGGTTTGAGGGGATCGGAACGGACGGGCGGTTTCTGCTGTACGGCAAAGCGTATGTGCGGGAAATCGCGGTGTCTGGCGGGAACGGACGGCTGGAGCGGGAGTATCTCCATGCGGTCTGCCATATCATCTGCCGCCATCCGTCCCAGTGCCCGGGGGACGAGGCGGAGCGGAAATTGTTCGGGATTTGTGCGGATTTGAAGGCGGGGGAGCTGTATTTACGGTTCCTGGAGTGCGCAAACGGGGGACGGAAGGGGAAAAACGAACTGGAAATGCCCTGGGGCTACTGTAATATGATCGGGCGGAGCCGAACAGAAGGGGTCTATGTCAGAGAATTGTACCGGGAAGCGGAAGAAAATGAGGAGAGAAAGCTTGCGCTGGAGGGGATGGCAGGGGTATTAATGGTGGATGATCACAGGTTTTGGCGGAAGAAGGACGAGGAAGGGCAGAGAGGCGGAGTACGTGCCGCAGGCAGCCCGGGAGCCTCCCCCGGAATCCAGCCCGCAGGCATCCCGGGAGCGTCCTCCGGAATCCAGCCCGCAGGCATCCCGGGAGCGTCCCACGGCACACAGCCGGCAGGCGTCCCTGGGGCCTCCCCCGGCGCGCAGTCCGCAGGCATACCCGGAGTGCCTCCCTGCGCTCATCCTGACCAACTCTCCCGCGCGCTGGAGGCAATGCAGATCATGGCGGGGCGCCAGATCAGTCTTATGCTGTTTGGCGGCCGGGGTTACGGCAGCGGAAGTCTGGGCGTTTCCTGTTATTACGAGGCGGCAGAGGAAAACCACCGCAGCTACCGGGAGTTTCTGGAGCAGTATCTGGCCCGGGAGGAGGTTTGCCGGGAGGACGACAGCGAGATCGACTATATCTGGTATACCTATGGGATGGAGCGGTGGGGAAACATTGGGCTGGTAGAGTCGCCGGAGGTGACGGAGCAGCCTGCGCTAAAACAGATCGCCATCGCCATTGACACCAGCGGCAGCTGTCAGGGGGAGCCGGTGCGGCTCTTTCTGAGGGAGACTGCCAATATCCTCAAATCCTATGAAAATATGGAACTGGATATCCTTGTTTTCCAGGCGGACAGCAAAATATGCCGGGCAGACCGGATCGCGGACCTGGATGGCCTGGAACGGTACCTGGCGGAGGGAAGGATCGACGGGGGAGGCGGAACGGATTTCATTCCCGTGATCCGTCGCCTGGAGGAACTCAACCGGTCCGGGCGGGAAGCGCCGTTTAAACTGCTCATCTATCTCTCCGACGGGATGGGACGGTTCCCGGAACACAAGCCGGAGTTTGACGTGGCGTTCGCTCTGGTGGAATGCGGTGGTTTTAAGCCGGAACTACCGGAGTGGGTGATCCCGCTGTATCTCACCGGTGATGAGGCTGCGAGGGGCATACAGCCAGAAAGAATTGCGGCAGGCGGGAAGCCGGACAATACGCCGGGAAACGGTGGAGTGTTAAATCAAACGGAGGGAGGGATCATCGGTGGATTTTTCGGTATCGATTAAGAAGGCCAAGGAAATGATCAAGGAGAGCGTGGCGTGTTACCGGCAACGGGATGAGAAAGGCAATTTCCTGTTCCCTGTAAAGGAGCAGATGCCCCTGGAACTGGTGGGGCCGCCGGGGGTAGGCAAGACGGAGATCGTGGAGCAGACGGCAAATGAACTGGGAATCGGGTTCGTCAGCGTGAGCCTTGCCCACCACGTCCGGCAGACCGCCCTGGGCCTGCCGGAGATCGTGGAAATCCCCTTTGAGGGTGGGAAATGCAAGGCCACCCGCTACACCATGAGCGAGATTCTGGCGCCGGTTTACCAGGCGTGTGAGGCGGGGCAGCGGGAGGGGATTCTGCTGGTGGACGAGTTCAACACGGCCTCCGACAGCCTGATGCCCGCTATGCTGGGCTTCCTGCAATTCAAAGCCTTGGGAGCCCACAAGCTGCCCGAGGGCTGGATTCTGGTGCTCTGCGGCAACCCCAGGCGGTATAACCGCCACGCCCGGGAATTCACCGCCGCCATCCGGGACCGGATCCGCCGCATTGTCATTGAGCCGGACCTGGAGGTGTTTTTGGAGTACGGCATGGAGCAGGGGATGCACCCGGATATTGTGGCGTTTTTGAAAATGCACCCGGACTGCTTTTACCGCTGTGAAAACCAGGGAGACCGGGACGTCATCGTTACGCCCCGGGATTGGAGTAACCTGAGCCGGACGTTAGCCGCCTATGAGAAGCAGGGGTTTGCCGTGACAAGGGAGTTGGCCGTCCAGTTTGTCAAGGATGAGCACATCGCCGTGGAATTTATCAATCATTACCGGACCTATTCCCGGCTCATCGACAGCGGGGACATCGAGTGTATTCTGGCTGGGGAGGGAATCGATAAGCTGGCCCGGAAATACAGCCTGGCCGATTTTGATGTAAAATGGGCTGTGCAGGGAATTCTGATGCGTAATATTGTGGACCATTCCGGCTGCCTGAAAGCCGGGGAGCTATCGCTTTCCGGGCGGGGAGAGGCGGTGGAGGCGGTTAACCGGCAGATTGGATTTGCGCTGGAATTTATGGAGGCCGCCTACGGCAAGGGGGTTTTGCTGGAAGTTACGTTAAACTATTTATCCCGCAACAATGCCTGCTGGAGGGTGCTTGCCCTGTGCAGGAACCCGGCTTACGTCCGGCTTTCCGGGGAGCTGCTTCTGCTGGGAGAAAAACAGATTTGAAGGACAAAGGAGGTGTCCCTATGTGGGAGGAGTGGGAGCTTAAGTCGCCGCAGGTCCAGCTGTACCTGGCAATTAAGGAGGGGAATGAGGAGAAGATCCGGAGCGCGCTGGAGGAGCACCATAGGGAATTTTTGGAATACCATCATTTTGAAGAGCCGGTGGGAAGGGGAATCTATGAAGAGGGAGTATTCATGGATACGGCGATCCTGTCGGGGCGTGAGAAGATTGTAAAGCTGCTGCTGGAGTTGGGATTTAAGCCGTTATTTTTTCATGGAAGCGGTGGGCAATATGCAGGGGCTTTGGATCGGGCGGTGAACCGTGAATATTACCGGGAGTCCAGGGAAATCTGGGAGCGGGTCACATATTACTCTGAAATAGGGCTTAAGGATATGGCGCCGGGCCGGGTGGTATGGCCGATTGCGGATGACAATCTCTTTCGAATGCAGATTGAAGCGATGGAGGATATCAATTCCATTGAGATTATCCGCATTATAAAGAAGGAGGAGGAGAGGCTGATATTTCCTTGCGGTATGCAAATTGAAGTGACGCCCGTGCTGTTCGCCCTGCTGACCGGGAATCGGAAACGGCTTTGCTGGCTTTTATCACAGGGCGCAAAACTGGATGGCGGCTGGCCGATGTGGCGGGAGCGGGATTTAAAGCCATTGCTCAATCCCTTTGGCGAGGAACATAATTGGTGCACCAACGTTCTGGAAATTGCCATACTGTCCGGGAATCCGGGGATGGTGGAGTTTGTGCTGGAAAAGAGCAGTGAAGCGGCGTTTTACTGGGCCGGGCACACGGTGGAGGGGACGGGAAAACGCTGGTTCCCCAAATTATGGCAATGTGGACGCCCGCCGCAAGAGCGTGGTTATCGGGCTTATCGGATGGAGCGGGCCGTCAATTTTGCAGGGCGTCCAATGTGGGATTATCTGTGGGGACATTTTCAGGAGCCGTTAAGCCGTATCCCCATATACAGTGTTCTGGATATGGGCGGGGGAGCGTTTGCGGATTTGCTGTTTGAGAGAATGGCGTCGCTGGGAAACGGAAATTCCCATATGGCGGAGCTGGACCGGTGGGCGGGCAGATATTTGAGATGGAGACAGGCGCCGGAATATTGCGAGGGCATCCGGCAGTATTTTTCACGGCACTGGGAATGGTACCACAGTCATATGGAGGAAGCAGGGGCGGATTTACGGGCTTTTTTGATGGGAGTGGGGTGGCACGCCTGGAGCTGGTGCATATGGGGAAAATTTAACCAGCGGGAACCGGGCTGGTTTGAATTCCCGGAGTTGCTGGCGGGTTTTTCAGTGGATATCAGCGCGCTGCTGCAATGGTACATTTCAGAAGCCGGGTTTGATGAGGAAACCGTGATCAAGACATGTGTGAATTTGAATCAAATGAGCCGCGATTATAATATAGGATTGGAAATAAATAGAAAACATATAGACATGACGGAATTGGCGGAAAAGAAAAGTCCGATGCAGCTTTTTACGTTCATAACCGTTAAAAACCGTGGCGCTTCCTCCGATGGACTGGAGAGTCTGAAAAAGGTCTGCGGGGAGTATGATGAGCTGCTGCCGGAGCCTCTTGTGGAGGCGGCGTTTGAAAACAATTACCTGACCGGGGCTTGTTATATGGAATTTCTGCAATATCTGGAGAGCCGGGAAAAGTACGATATGATCACACAGTTTATCCTTGGAAGAAACCGGTTTGAACTGACGGAGACGGAGGGCGGTGATCCAAAGGAGCAGAGTCCGAGGCCCGCCGGCCGATTTGCAAGATTAAGGAATAACAAAGAAATTTCCGCACACCGCCTTGCCATTTACCGTGCGCTGCGGGCAGGCGGACTGAAGGAGGAAGCCGGGCTTTTGCGGATGGCGGGGAATCCTGAGTTTAACGGGCGGCTTATGGAGGCGTTGCGCAGTTCAGGAGGGTTGATTTTAGAATCACGGCTGCGGGTGAGATTCTGGAATCAGGTGTGCGAGTTCGACGGCTGCCTGAATTTGCCTGGTATTGCCTTTGTGATGGGAAATGATGAATTGGCGAAGCGTTTGCTGGAATTCTGGAGTGAGAGGGAACAACGAAAATGTAATCCGCGGTCCGGTTTTTTGACGATGGGAATATTTTACTCAAGCAGAACCAATCAAGGGTACGATATCTGCGTCCAGTACCGGAAGGGCGGCATGGGGGAATGGCCGGGCGGGATTGTGACGGGTGAGGCGTCTTTGGGAGCGGATGAGGAATATCATACGGATATGACCGGGATGAGTCTTGCAGCGCTTGCCATTGCCATGGGGCGCCTGGAGATTGTGGAGGAGATCGACCGGATGGGGCTGCTCTCGGATCAGGATATCCGCCGTGGGATTATTTATGCCGGGGACGCGCGAATAATGGAGTACCTGAACCGGAGGGGGAGGTTTACCCCAAAACTGTGGCAGGGAGACGGACTGGGGGGTTTTTTGAGTTGGAGTGGCTGCTGGAATTGGTTTGTGTTGGGGTGGTTTGCGGAAAACGGGCTTATGGCGGAGGCGGATTATGAGACACTGCGGGAGTGGGCCAGATGGGGGAGCACACCGGGCGCGCGAATGAAGGATCCGGTGAAAAAACCGTGCAGTGAGGAATGTTTGATACGGAAATGTGAGGAGGCGCTGGGAGGGAACGTGAAACTGCCCGGGCCGGGCCGGACCACCGCCTGAAACCGGGCTGTATCTTTCCGATATCCTGTGGTATCGTATGAACACTTGACGAGGTCTTTTCGAGTCTAGTGAGAATACATGCCGAAACACTTAGCGAGGTCTTTCACGAGCTTAGTGTTTGTGGTACGATAGGGGATATTATGGATTGTGAGGTGCGGTAAAATGGAACAACACATCAGGCGTCTGAGGTTGAGTCACGTGGCAAATGTGAGGGATCTGGGAGGTTATGAGGCGGACGGCGGGGTGATCCGCTGGAACAGGCTTTACCGGGCGGGGGATCTGTCCGGGGCGGACGCGGGCGATTGGGAACGGCTTAAGGCGGCGGGAGTCAGGACGATCCTGGATCTGCGCAGCGCTTCGGAACTGCGGGCGAAGCCGGACCGGCCGCCCCAGGGGATCTCCTGGTATCATCTGCCGCTCCAGACGGAGGAAATCGACCTGGAACATCCGGCGGATTTGGCGGGGCTGGCGTTTCTTAAAAGTCTGCGGGAGAGCTATGTGATCATGGCCGGTGAGAACACAGGGCTGCTGGCTGCGGCCCTCGCGCGGCTGACGGCGTCCCTGGACGATGGAGCCGTGCTGTTCCACTGTACGGCAGGGAAGGACAGGACCGGCGTTCTGGCTGCGGCAGTCCTTTGGCTGTGCGGCGCAGCGCGGGAGGACATCGTGGCCGACTACGAGGTGTCGCGTACCTACAACCAGGACGGTTTGGGCGCGCTGGCGGACAAAATGCCGGACTGCGATCAGCTTCTGCCACTGCTGCGGTCGGAGCCGGAGAACATGGAGCGGCTTTTGGACTTTTTCCGGGAGTCCGGACTGGACGGACGGCTGGCGGAGAGCGGGTTTTCGGCGGAGGAGCAGAGGCGGCTGCGGGAAAGGATGATTCAGAAGGGGTGAGGCTCGCTCCCGAAATCCTACTGTCCCTTTATGGAAATCTATGGTAAGATGGAGAGCGAGACAGCAGTTTGGGCGGCCCGCCCCCAGGTCAAGAAACCACGGGATGTCCGCCCGATGGAAGAGCAGGCGGAGAAAACGCCGCCTGAACTGCTGCAAATACATATTGTGAGGAAACCATAATGAACATCCTGATCCTGAAACTCTGCGCCGTATTTCTGGTCATTATCGCCATGCTCTGGCGCAAGCTTCCGCTGTTTGCGGCGATTTCCGGGGGCTTGGCAGCCGCGGTGCTCTTGTACGGAATTCCCCTGGGCCGGGCCTTGACCATTGGCGGAAAAGCGCTGGTCAGCCGGGAGACCGTCACGGTGGTGCTGAGTTTCTATTTTATTACATTTTTGCAGCGGATGCTGGAGCGCAGGCGGCGTCTGAAACAGGCGGAGGAGTCGCTGAGCGGCCTGTTTGGCAACCGGCGGATCAACGCCTCGGCGGCACCCGCAGTGATCGGCCTGCTGCCGTCGGCGGGCGCAATGACCATTTGCGCGGAGATCGTGCGATCCTCCTGTGAGGACTACATGAGCCCGGAGGATATGACCTGTGTCACCAGCTTTTACCGCCATATCCCGGAGAGCTTTCTGCCCACCTATTCCTCGATCCTGATCGCCCTGGCCCTGTCCGGCGTGGGAGCGGGGCAGTTTGTGCTGGCCATGCTGCCGCTGGTGGCCGTGCTGTTCCTGATCGGATACGTGTTCCACCTGCGCAGGCTTCCAAAGCGCACGGACCAGCGCCTGGAAGGCGGGAAAATGGACTACGCCCGGATGCTGTTTCGCAGCCTCTGGTCCATTATTTTGATCGTGTTTCTGATCATCGCCTTCGACATCCCGGTTTACATCGCCACCCCTCTGGTGACGGTGCTCAACATGTTTGTGGACCGTCTGAAGTGGTGGGAAATCCGCCCGATGTTCTTCACGGCTTTTGAGCCGGTTATCATCTTCAACACGGTGCTGATCATGGTATTCAAGGACATTATCACGTCCACCGGCGTGATCCATGAGCTGCCGGTCTTTTTCGGCGGGCTGCCGGTTCCGCTGCCCCTGGTGTTTGCGCTGATTTTCTTTTTCGGCACCATCATCAGCGGCTCCAACGCCATCATTTCCCTGTGCCTGCCCATGGCGATGGCGGCCGTGCCGGACGGTGGGGTGGCGCTGTTGGTGCTGCTCATGAGCATGGCCTACGCCGCCATGCAGGTTTCCCCCACCCATGTGTGTCTGTTTATCGCCTCGGAGTGCTTTGAGGTCAATATCGGGGCGCTGGTGAGACGCAATATCCCCATGATTCTGGTGTTTTCAGCGGCCGCGGTGGGGTATGCGGGTATGCTGGGGGTATTTTCGTAGAGATTGCGGCAGTGTGGTGATTTTGGCTGGGTAAAAATTGAACGTGTCTATGGTATGGCCTCCGGGAGAAAGCTGCCGGGGGCCTTTTTCTGTGTGGTGGTATGAGGGCGGGAGGTGGAATGATTTCTAAAAATTTGGAAGTTATTGGGATTGTGATTGAAGCTGTATGGATATCCGAGTATAATGATGGAAAATGGTCCCGGCTTCAGAAAAATTAAAAATATTTAAAACCGGACGGAAGGCTGGTTCGTCTTTTAATCAGAGGCAGGTAAAGGAGGACGGAATGAGAAAGAATATTGCGATCGGATGATCTGCGGGATTTACACGGAACAGCAGCCGGTTACATGGGCGGAAAATGCCGCGGACAAGGGTGGATTCTATGAGATGAGGGCGTGCGTGGATCACGGGCCGGCCCTTTGCATCCGCCCGGATGGGGACGGGTATATTACCCGGTTCATGGATATGAATGCAGGGGGAACTGCTAACCGGCATTGGGGAGCGGCGCAGGGAAAAGACGCTGTCCATACAGGGCGGGTTGTGGTAAAATAAGGATCAGATTGAAGTTTGGAAGTTTTTGGGAAGAAGGGCATTTATAAGGGGGCCTTATAGTGCGGCGGCGGAGGAATGAAAGCGCATGGAACAGAGTATGAAAGAGGTGGTGGAAAAAGCTGTGGAGGGGGATCAGCAGGCGGTTGCCGTTCTGTATGAGCGGACCAACCGTAAGGCATATTATCTGGCTTTGCAGCTGGTGAAGGACCAGGACCAGGCCCAGGACATTTTGCAGGATGCGTATCTGAAGGTGTTTACGAATCTGGGGATGCTCCAGCAGCCGGAGAATTTCCAGGGCTGGCTGGATACGATTGTGATCAACAAGAGCAAGGATTATCTGAAAAAGAAGAAGCCGGTGCTGTTTTCTCAGATGGCAGCTAAGGAGGAAGCGGACAGCGAGCCGGATTTCGAGGACGAGAGCGGGTATTTTTCACCGGAAAAACGGGTGGACTACAGCGAGACGAAGCGCTTGATACAGGAGATGATCGATCGCCTGCCCGAGGCGCAGCGGATGGCTGTGGTGCTGTACTATCTGGAGAATCTTCCGGTAGCCTGGATCGCCGGGATCATGGAGTGTTCCGAGGGGACGGTGAAGAGCCGCCTTAATTATGGAAGGAAGTCGATTAAGGAGCAGGTGCTGGCGCTGGAGAAGAAGGGCACCAAGCTCTACTGCATGCCGCTGGTACCCTTCCTGTACTGGATGTTCCGCCAGCAGGTGTTGGCGGCCGCAGTGCCGGGCGCTGTGGGAGCGGCTATTGGAGCAGCCGGGGCCGGAGTGGGAAACGCAGTCGGAGGCGGAGCGGTTGGGGCCGGAGTGGGAAACGCGGTCGGAGGCGGAGCTGCCGGGGCAGGGAATACGGTTGCCGGTACCGGCGCCACATCCGCGGGAACGGCAACTGCTGCGTCTGCGGGAACGGCGTCAGCTGCCGCCTCTGGCATAGGAACTGCCGGGACTGTGGCGGGCAAGGCAGGACTTACAATCCTGGGTAAGGCCATCGGCGTGAAGGGAGTCGCCATTGTGGCGGCGGCCTGTGTGGGCGTCGGAGCTGCGGGTGGAGTGTATACCGCAAAAAGCCGCCAGGCGGCGGAGACTGCCAGAGTGGAAGCGGAGCGGGAGGAGGAGCGGTCGCGAAGAGCAGAGGAACGAAAAACGGAGGAGACGGCCTCCGAACGTTTGGAGAGCCAGGCGGCTGATGCGCAGGACGACCGGTGGAAACGGGATGAACAGATGAAAGCGGCCTGGACGCCTGAACATAGACGAATCTGGGAGGCGTCGCTTTGCACGGAACTTGATAAACGCGTGCCGGGAGAAGATTTAGGGCGAGCGCTGGAGACAGTATCGCAAGAGGGCCGGGAGATGATTGTGGAGTCAAGTTATGCGATTATTATGTGGGGACAGCAGATTGAGATGCCGGAAAATTACCAAGATGGTTATTACATCTATGATAAGGATTCGGTGGATCAGATTATTGAAGAGTGCTATGGTCATACTTTGGAAGGCTATATAGAGGGAACAGATCAGACGATGATTCTACTGAAGGATGGTTCGTATTATCTGTCCGGCATGGACTGGGGGGGTTCGTGGCCCTATATAGAGATCGCGGACACCGAGGCGCGGGATGGCCGCCTGATTGCTTATGGATACAAGGGATGGGTAACGGAAGTTGAGGAGTACGCTGACAGCAATTATGAGTTTGATTCGGGAGAAAACACTTGGACTTTCAAAGAACCGTTGATTATGTATTTCAGCTGGCATCCGGAAGCAGTATACAGCCAGTTCCGTTTGGAGGATATCGAGTACAATCGGGATTGGAAACGCGGGATGGAGAGCGGCCGGAGCAGGGCGGAAGGGCCGGAGGATATTTCACAGATGGAAGAAGAGCGCCTGCGGGAAGACCGGCCGGGCGAGGTTCAGGTAAGCGCAGAGCAAAAGCGCGTTATGGAGTTGCTGCTGTGTCCGCTTGTCTACGCCCAACATCCGGATAATGGGATTGTACGGATGGTGAAGCTGAGCCCGGAGCGGATTGTCAATCTCATGAGTTACCATTTGAATGACATTATGGAAGACCCGGATAACAGCATTTTCGCCCCGCTCGCAGACGAAAACGCGCACAGCGTAGAGCAAGGGCTGGTCTATCAGTACATGGAAGATATGTACGGACAGCCGGTGTCTATGAAGGCGGTGGAGAAGGAACTCTCCGGGGATTTTACCTTTCTGAAGCTGGAAAACGGCCGCCTCAGGGTGACGGGAGCCGGAGGAGAATCCTGGTGCGGGGTGACTCTTGAGGGATTTGCGATGGAAGACGGGAAAATGCAAGCGAAGGGATATTATGAGATTGAGCTGGGGGACATAATGCTGACCGGAGATGTGAGGGCGGTATTTGAGGTAAACCCGGACAGCTTTTTCGGCTATACGCTGGAATTGGTGGAGATTGAACACGATGGGAACCAGGACGGGAATTGAAGCGGTTCAGACTACCTGAGATGAATTTATGAAAGACGAGTGAGGAAGCGGAATGATGGAGCAGAGTATAAGAGAGTTGGTGGAACGGGCTAAAATGGGGGATCAGCAGGCCATAGCGGCGCTGTATGAGAAAACCAGCCGCAAGGCGTATTATCTTTCCCTCCAGTTGGTGAAGGATCAGGACCAGGCCCAGGACATTTTGCAGGATGCGTTTTTGAAGGTGTTTACCAATCTGAACATGCTGCAGCAGCCGGAGAATTTTCAGGGCTGGCTGGATACGATTGTGATTAACAAGAGTAAGGATTATCTGAAAAAGAAAAAGCCGGTGCTGTTCTCACAGATGACCGGGTCGGAGGAACCGGACTCGGAGCCGGATTTTGAGGACGAGAGAGGTTATTTCTCCCCGGAAAAGCAGGTGGATTACCAGGAGACAAAGCGGCTTGTCCAGGAAATGATCGACCGGCTGCCCGAAGAGCAGCGTATGGCCGTGGTACTGTATTATCTGGAAAATCTTTCGGTGGGGCAGATCGCCCGTTTGATGGAGTGTTCCGAGGGCACCATCAAGAGCCGGTTGAATTATGGCCGGAAATCCATCAAGGCACAGGTGCTGGCGTTGGAGAAAAAGGGCACCAAGCTCTACTGCATGCCTCTGGTACCGTTCCTTTACTGGATGTTCCGCCAGCAGATACTGGCTGCGGCTGCGCCGAAGGCTGTGGGAGCGGCGGTATTGCAGGCCGCGGGAGCCGGTGCTGCGGCTGCCGGGGCCGGAAATGCGGCGGGGATCTCTGCGGGAACCGGGGCAGGGGGAGGAATTGCCGGGACAACCGCTTCCGGGGGAACTGCCACGGGAGCTGGAACCGCCGGGGGAACTGCCGCCGCGGGAACCGGTGCTGCTGGGACAACCGCCGCGGGAGCTGGAACCGCCGGGACAACTGCCGCCGCCGGAGCCGGAACTGCTACCGTCGCCACGGGAGCCGCCGGAAAAGCCGGTCTTGCGTTCCTTGGCAAGGCTATCGGCGTCAAAGGCGTTGCCATTGTGGCGGCAGCCTGCGTGGGCGTGGGAGCCGGAACGGCGGGCGGCGTATACGTGTATAAAAACCACCAGGCGGCCGAGGCTGCAAAGATCGAGGCGGAACAAAGCGCGCAGGAAGAGGAAGCGCAGGAAAATGCCGGAGGCAGGGAAAACGAAGATGAGGGAACGGCGGATGGAGCGCTGGGGAGCGCCAGGCTGTCCGCAGAGGAGCGCGAAATTCTGAGCCGCCTCTACCAAGCGGCGGAGCAGCGGGATTATAAGGCGCTGGCAGAAGCGTTTCAGCCGGAATTTGCCACACTGTACAATCTGGAACAAGAGCATTTTCCGGGACAATATATAATTTTTGACGGTCAGGGAATTTCCGATACGCTGGAAGGTCACAAGCTGGCGGTCCAGGTCAGGAGTACCAAGGCCAAAGGCGGCAATCATGCGGGGCAGACCGTATACAGCGTAACCTGTTACCAGGGGGACTTTGTGGACGGGCTTCCCGAAGGGGAGCTGCTGGCTTACCGGGTCGAATATCGAACCTGGTCGAACCGGCCGGGCCAGGACGTTTGTATAACTGAGGCAGACTATGAGCGCGGGGTGGCCAGGGGGACCGTGACGACCGAGTGTTGGCAGATCCAGGAAGATACGGGTGAGGCAGCGTGGCAGATTCATTTAGAGGGCGGTTACAGGGAAGACCATTGGCCGGAAGGGATGTTTGAGATTGGCTATCCGGTAGGGAAACAGTGGGTGTTTGACCGGAATGAAAATGTGATTGAGGAGGGGCTTGCGCAGGAGCTGTGGTTCAATGTGAATGTGGAATACGGCGATACGGATGAATTTAACGCATTACCGGAATCCGAGAAGCAAAAACGCCTGAACATGGAGACGGGCACCGGGTATCTGGTTCCCGACACAACCGGAAACTACCGGCTTGACAATTTTGAACTGATGATGGACCTGGAGTCCCAGGACGCCGTGTTCTGGAGCTCAAAAGGTTCCTACCACGTTGAGGGAACCGAGGGGCTGTTCCCCTTCGAAATAACATCGGCCGGGGCGGCATCTCAGGCCGGGGTGGACTCCGGCGAGGCAGACCATTCCGACGCGCCTGAGGGGGCCTCTGACCTGGATCCGGCGGTAGCGGAACCTTACCGGGCGGCGCTGCGCTACCCGCAGTATGAACATGGCAAAATGGAGGACCGCTATGGTGAATGGAAGATATCGGCCTCATCGTTTGAGGACCCGAATTGGAATCCGGTTCCCAGCGAGATGATTTCCCATGAGAATTATTATGAGATTACAAACGCCTCTATTGGGGTGCCGTACATTGTATCCGCCGATGAGTTCAGCCGGATGAAGGCGGGACACACCTTTTCCGTCAGCGTGATGGATCAAAATGGTCTCGTATCCTTCGAGGAGTTTCAGGTATTGAGAAAGGACAATAATGGATATTATGTTCTCACCGGAGACGAATCCGGGTATGAGGAAGCTTACCTGTCGCCGCGGGCTGACGGCACCGCATTTATTTGTTCCTATGATGACGATGCCCTGTACAGCGGTGTGATTTATATGGGAAGCCTATATTTTTCTAAAAATTGTAAAATCTACGATGTCAACGGATTTGATCCGTCGGCGGGCTCCATCACCCTGGAATCTTATATGACCGAGGAGCACACGCTGACTTTTGACAACGGCATGGCTGGATATGAGTATGGGTTAAGCAACGGCTATATCCGGTTGTACGGCACTCCTGTTTTTGACCCAAATACCGGTTTGATCACAGAGTATGCTGAACTTTATACACCCTGACAATTAATTTGGAAAATAGGTGAGGAAACAGCGTGATGGGCCAGAGTATCAGTTCATTGGCCTCTCCGAATTCGACGATGTGTTCATTGTAATTGCCACGATTGGGGGATTGTAAGCGCAGCCCAGGTAGCTGGTTATATTAAGGAATGTCCGGTCAGAGCGGCGGTTGGCCCGCAACGGCCGGGCATTTTGCGCGGTTTGACCTGGTTTTGCCCCAATAAAGCCCTAAAAAAGGCGCTTATGAAAAAAATACCTTGACAGGAATCAGGCCGACGGCTATAATTATATGGCGTGCGAGAATTTACAAAATTTTTGCGCACAAAAGCTGATAAGCAGCAACCACAGACAATATCACAGGAGGTGAAAGGAATGCCAACATTTAACCAGTTAGTGAGAAAGGGAAGACAGACCAGCGTTAAGAAGTCCACTGCTCCTGCTCTGCAGAGAGGTTACAACTCTTTACAGAAGAAGGCGACAGCTGTTTCTGCTCCGCAGAAGCGCGGCGTGTGCACCGCTGTTAAGACTGCAACCCCCAAGAAGCCTAACTCAGCACTGAGAAAGATCGCCAGAGTTCGTCTGTCCAACGGTATCGAGGTAACAAGCTACATTCCGGGAGAGGGTCACAACCTTCAGGAGCATAGCGTTGTTCTGATCCGCGGCGGAAGAGTTAAGGATCTGCCCGGTACCAGATACCACATCGTTAGAGGTACGCTGGATACGGCAGGTGTTGCAAACAGACGCCAGGCCCGTTCCAAATACGGCGCCAAGAGACCGAAAGATAAGAAATAAGTCACCGAGAATTGGAACCACTAACAGCAGTAAAGTGAAATTAGTGCCGGATTTGTGATATTGAACCTGTAGGTTGCAGGAAATAGATATACGCCCGAGCACGAACACATTTTATGGAAATATGTGAGTACCGATGAATTAATGGAAAACTGCAAGTGCCGTCACGGCATTGGCAGCCAGTATTAAGGAGGGAAGTAACGTGCCACGTAAAGGACATACTCAGAAGAGAGACGTTCTGGTAGACCCGATCTACAATAACAAGGTTGTGACCAAGCTGATCAACAACATCATGTTAGACGGTAAGAAGGGTGTTGCCCAGAAGATCGTATATGGCGCTTTCAACCGCGTTGCAGAGACAACCGGTAAGGATGCCGTAGAAGTATTTGAAGAAGCAATGAACAACATTATGCCCGTTCTGGAAGTAAAGGCAAAACGTATCGGCGGCGCCACCTATCAGGTACCGATCGAGGTTAGACCTGAGAGAAGGCAGACGCTGGCTCTGCGCTGGATCACTCTGTATTCCCGCAAGAGAAACGAGAAGACCCAGGAGGAGAGACTGGCAAACGAGATTATGGATGCCGCCAACAATACCGGCGCTTCTGTAAAGAAGAAAGAGGATATGCACAAGATGGCGGAGGCAAACAAGGCATTCTCCCACTATCGTTTCTAAGCTGCAAATCGTCTTTGCTTGAGTATTTAAGGAGGAAAATCCGTTGGCTGGAAGAGAATATCCATTGGAGAGAACCAGGAATATCGGAATCATGGCTCATATCGATGCTGGTAAAACCACAACGACCGAGCGTATTCTGTATTACACTGGTGTAAACTATAAAATCGGCGATACCCATGAAGGTACCGCTACCATGGACTGGATGGCCCAGGAGCAGGAGCGTGGTATCACGATTACCTCAGCTGCTACGACCTGTCACTGGACTCTGCAGGAAAACTGCAAGCCGAAAGAGGGCGCGCTGGAGCATCGTATCAACATTATCGATACTCCCGGACACGTTGACTTTACGGTGGAAGTTGAGCGTTCCCTGCGCGTGCTGGACGGCGCCGTTGGCGTTTTCTGCGCAAAGGGCGGCGTTGAGCCTCAGTCCGAGAACGTATGGCGTCAGGCAGACACCTACAACGTACCGCGTATGGCCTTCATCAACAAGATGGACATCCTGGGTGCGAACTTCTACGGCGCCGTAGATCAGATCAAGACCAGACTTGGCAAGAATGCGATCTGCATTCAGCTGCCGGTTGGCAAGGAAGATGATTTCAAGGGAATCATCGACCTGTTCGAAATGAAAGCCTACATCTACAACGATGATAAGGGCGACGACATTTCCATCATTGATATCCCTGAGGATATGCAGGATGACGCCGAGTTATATCGTTCCGAGTTAGTGGAGAAGATCTGCGAGCTGGACGACGATTTAATGATGGCTTACCTGGAGGGCGAGGAGCCCAGCAATGAGGAACTGAAGAAGGTATTAAGAAAAGCTACCTGCAACTGCGAGGCGATCCCCGTATGCTGCGGTACCGCTTACAGAAATAAGGGCGTTCAGAAGTTACTGGATGCGATCATCGAGTTTATGCCCTCTCCCTTAGACATTCCCGCAATCAAGGGCGTTGACCTTGAGGGAAATGAAGTAGAGAGACATTCCAGCGATGACGAGCCGTTCGCAGCTCTGGCATTCAAGATCATGACCGACCCGTTCGTTGGTAAGCTGGCGTTCTTCCGCGTGTATTCAGGAAGTCTGAACTCCGGTTCTTATGTACTGAACGCAACGAAGGGCAAGAAGGAGCGTGTTGGACGTATCCTTCAGATGCACGCCAACAAGAGAAATGAGCTGGACAAGGTTTACTCCGGCGATATCGCTGCCGCGGTTGGCTTCAAGGTCACCGGTACCGGCGATACGATCTGTGATGAGAAGAATCCCGTTATCCTGGAGTCCATGGAGTTCCCGGAGCCGGTTATCGACATCGCAATCGAGCCCAAGACCAAGGCCAGCCAGGACAAGATGGGCGACGCTCTGGTCAAGCTGGCAGAGGAAGATCCGACCTTCCGCGTCCGCACGGACGAGGAGACTGGCCAGACCATCATCTCCGGTATGGGCGAGCTGCATCTGGATATCATCGTAGACCGTCTGCTGCGTGAGTTCAACGTAGAGGCCAACGTGGGCGCACCTCAGGTTGCGTACAAAGAGACCTTTACCAAGGCGGTTGACGTGGACAGCAAGTACGCGAAGCAGTCCGGCGGACGTGGACAGTATGGTCACTGTAAAGTGCACTTCACTCCCATGGAAGCCAATGCCGAGGAAACCTTCAAGTTCACCTCCTCCGTTGTCGGCGGTGCGATTCCGAAGGAATATATCCCCGCAGTCGGCGCTGGTATCGAGGAAGCTTCCAAGACCGGTGTCCTGGGCGGATTCCCCGTACTGGGCGTTTGGGCGGATGTATACGACGGTTCCTACCACGAGGTTGACTCCTCCGAGATGGCGTTCCACATCGCCGGTTCCATGGCGTTTAAGGATGCCATGAGAAAGGGTAACCCGATCCTGCTTGAGCCGATCATGAAGGTTGAAGTAACCATGCCTGAGGAGTATATGGGCGACGTAATCGGCGATATCAACTCCCGCCGTGGCCGTATCGAGGGTATGGATGATATCGGCGGCGGTAAGATGATTCGCGCTTACGTTCCGCTGTCCGAGATGTTCGGTTACTCCACCGATCTGCGTTCCAGAACGCAGGGCCGTGGAAACTACTCCATGTTCTTCGAAAAGTACGAGCCCGTACCGAAGAGCGTGCAGGAGAAGGTTCTGAACGACACCAAGAAATAACTCCTGCCAAGTCCCGTGAGCGCGAAGGCGGAACGCTTTCGCACTCACAGCGCAGACTGGCGGAGAAAACGTAAATTGGGCTTGTCAATCAAAGGAAAATAGAATATAATGATAAACAGCCTGAGAACTATAAAAGCCCTGTGAAATGGGTGTAAATTAAGGAGGACGTTAAAGAAATGGCTAAAGCTAAATTTGAGAGAAACAAAGTTCATTGTAACATCGGAACCATTGGCCACGTTGACCATGGTAAAACCACTTTAACCGCTGCTATCACCAAGACCCTGCATGAGAGACTGGGTACCGGTGAGGCTGTTGCTTTCGAGAACATCGATAAAGCTCCCGAGGAGAGAGAGCGTGGAATCACGATCTCTACCGCTCACGTTGAGTACGAGACCGAGAACAGACACTATGCACACGTTGACTGCCCCGGACATGCTGACTACGTTAAGAACATGATCACCGGTGCTGCTCAGATGGACGGCGCTATCCTGGTAGTTGCCGCTACCGACGGTGTTATGGCTCAGACCAGAGAGCACATCCTGCTGGCTCGTCAGGTAGGCGTTCCCTATATCGTAGTGTTCATGAACAAGTGCGATATGGTTGACGATCCCGAGCTGTTAGAGCTGGTTGAGATGGAGATCCGCGAGCTGCTGAACGAGTACGAGTTCCCGGGCGACGACACTCCGATCATTCAGGGTTCCGCTCTGAAGGCTCTGGAAGATCCGTCCAGCGAGTGGGGCGACAAGGTTCTGGAGCTGATGGCTGCAGTTGACAGCTATGTTCCCGATCCCGTTCGTGACACCGACAAGCCGTTCCTGATGCCCGTTGAGGACGTGTTCACCATCACCGGCCGTGGTACTGTTGCTACCGGTAGAGTTGAGCGTGGTACTCTGCACCTGAACGACGAAGTTGAGATCATCGGTATCCATGAGGACGTTCGCAAGACCGTTGTTACCGGTATCGAGATGTTCCGTAAGCTGCTTGACGAGGCTCGTGCAGGCGACAACATCGGCGCTCTGCTGCGTGGCGTTCAGAGAACTGAGATCGAGAGAGGTCAGTGTCTGTGCAAACCCGGCTCCGTTAAGTGCCACAAGAAGTTTACCGCTCAGGTTTACGTTCTGACCAAGGACGAGGGCGGCCGTCATACTCCGTTCTTCAACAACTATCGTCCGCAGTTCTACTTCAGAACCACCGACGTTACCGGCGTTTGCGAGCTGCCGGCTGGCGTTGAGATGTGTATGCCTGGCGATAACGTTGAGATGACCATCGAGCTGATCCATCCCGTAGCGATGGAGCAGGGCCTGCGTTTCGCTATCCGTGAGGGTGGCCGTACCGTAGGATCTGGCCGTGTTGCTACCGTTATCGAGTAATCACAGCGATCGACTGAAATTTTAGATATATTTGTGCCCAAGCGTAAAAGGCCCGCAGAGTTTCGTACTCTGCGGGCTTTTCTTTGAATACAATGGGCCGCCGGCGCAGCCTGCGGCTCCGTATTTTGTCCGGTGATCCTTATCCCACGTTCCAGAGGTATTTCCCGCTCTCCTTGTCAAAGCCGTAGAAATCGGCGAAGGTGAGGCGGAAGATATCCCGGTCGCAGCAGGGAAGGGGAACTTCATTTTTGATCAGGTACTGGAAAATACCGCTGGCGGAGATGTCCCCCAGCATCAGGATCGCCTTCAGGCGACCGTTCTCCACCAGGGCTTTCCGGTAAACGCGGCTGTCCTCCTCCTTGATCACCTGGGTGTCCGCTCCCACGCGGTTGATGTCGCCCAGGCACAGGGCGGGCAGGCCGAAGAAGTTCATGGTGTTCTTCATGGCGTAGGTGTCCTCGTAGCGCTCGGACTGCCCGCACATGTTGCGGGCCGCGGTGATCCCCTGTTTCATGGCGTTGGGCCAGATGCCGGAGAGTCCGCAGACGTCCCCGGCCGCGTACACGTCGGGAACCGTGGTTCTCAGATATTCGTCCACCTGGATGGAACGATCCACCTGAACGCCGCAGTTTTGCAGGAAGCGGACCTCGGGCCGCACGCCTGCGGCTACGATCACAAAGTCACACTCCAACTCGGTGCCGTCGTCCAGCACCACGGCGGTGATCCGCCCCTCGCCGTCCCGGCGGGTGTCCGCAGCTTTGGCGGAGAGGAAGAAGCGGCAGCCGTGGGCTTCAAAGCGCTGCTGGTACTCAGCGGCGGCGCCACTGTCCAGCTGAAGGGGCAGGATGCGGTCCGCCATCTCCACCACCGCGGGTTTGATTCCCCGCTCCATCAGCGCGTAGGCCGCGTCCATTCCCACCAGGCCGGAACCGACGATCACAGCGTTTGATCCCTTTTTCGCCGCGCGGTCAATGGCCTGGGCGTCGCAGAGATCGCGGAAGCCGTAGACATTTTCCGATTCCCTAAAGCCCGGGATGGGCGGCACCAGGTAGTAGGCGCCGGTGGCGATGAGCAGCCGGTCGTATTCCAGATAGCTGTCGCCGTCGAACAGCGCCCGCTTGCCCGCGCAGTCCAGACCGGTCATGGAGCGGCCAAAGATCCACTGAATACGGTTGTTCTCGAAAAAGTCTTCCGGTACGAAGTTGATTCCCTGGGCGGTGCGCTCGCCGCTCAAAAATTTGTGGAGCATACAGCGGGAGTGGACCTGGTCGTCCTTTGACACCACCACGATCTCGTCCTCCGGGCGCAGGCGGCGGATCTCCCCGGCCGCGCTGATTCCGGCGGCTCCGGCTCCGATTATGATATGTCTCATGCGTCCACCTCCTCGATCCAAATGGCCTTTTTGGGGCAGGCCTTCACACAGCTGGGTTCGCCTCCGCTCTCCTGGCAGAAGTCGCATTGGAGGATGCGGCTTTTGGTCTGCCCGTCGGGCTTTAGGACTCCGAAGGGGCAGTTCATCACGCACATAAAGCAGGCGGCGCAGCGTGTTTCGTCGTATTCCACCAGCCCGGTTTCCGGGTTCTTGCGGAGCGCTCCGCTCATACAGGAGCGCACGCACTCCGGCTCGTCGCAGTGGCGGCAGAAGATGGGGCGGTAGCTTCCGTCTTTTAAGCGGCGGATCACGTTCCGGCTCTCGTTGGCCGGGTTGGTCAGATCCAGGTCGTAAATGGTTCCCTGGTCCCCGCGGTGGGCGTTCATGCAGGCCAGGGTGCAGTTTAAGCAGCCGTCGCAAAGGCCGGCGTCAATCCAGATTCGTTTCATGGCAGGCCCTCCTATATGTTCAGCGTCTTCCGCTTATCCTCGATGATGCGCTCCAGGATGTCGGCGGAAGCTTTGGCATCGCCGTTCACGATCACCTGTCCGCCGGTCAGTTCCCGCATATCCTCGGTGAGCACCTGGGTCACCAGGGAACTTCCGGTGATGAAGGGCGGGAGGCCCAGATGCAGGGGCAGTCCCAGGGCCAGGCCGAAGGCGCCGTCCGCCAGGGCCTGCTCCTCCAGCCACTGGGCGGCGGAGAGCACCAGGGGAAGGTCGGGGATATCCACCTTCAGGGCTTCGGCCAGCTGGGTGGCCACCATTTCCAGACGTCCGATGGCCAGGCAGGGACCGAAGTTCAGCACCGGCGGGATTCCAAGGGACTCGCAAACCGCCCGAAGTTTGGGCCCGGCCAGTTTTGCGGCGTCCGGGGTCATGAGTCCGCAGTTTTCCAAACCGCCGGAGGAACATCCCGCTGTCAGCACGATGATATCCCGAGCGATCAGCTCCTTGGTCAGCTCCACGGTCAGCACGTCGTGGCCGCCTGCGGTCAGGTTGGAGCAACCCACCACGCCCGCCACGCCCTTGATGTCGCCGGACACGATCAGGTCGATCAGGGGCTGCCAGCTTCCGCCCAGGAATTTCTTTAAGGACACTTCGCTGACGCCGGTGACGGTGTCGCGGTTGCCGTGGTCTGCGAAGAGGTTTAAGGGCACGCACTGCCGGCGGGCCTTGTAGGCGTTTAATACCTCGGAAATGATTTCCTCGCTGATCTGTTCCCGGTCCTCAAACACAAAGGGCTTCAACTCGGCATTTTTCTTTTTGGCTACGTCATCCAGGCAGATCTGCTTGATTTGTAAGGAGTCGCAGATGGGCTCGATGCCGGGCAGGGTGCAGTTGAATTCGGACAGCACCGCGTCGATGGCTCCGGTGGCCAGAACCGCTTCGCTGGTGTAGTTGTTGCCCGCGTGGCCGCTGAAAATGTCCTCGTAGTGCACGCCGCGCAGCTGGAGGTCCTGGCCCACGCAGGTGCAGCCCACCAGGCGGATGCCCTTGGCACCGGCCGCTACGGCCCGGTTCTGTACCTCCTCAGAGCGCAGTTTTTCCTGAAGGTGCACGAAAATCGAGTGCTGGTGGCCGGTGATCATGATATTCACATAGTCCGAATCGATGACGTTTAAGCCCACCGGGGCCTTGGTGATCTCCGGCTCGCCCAGCATCACGTCGTTTAACAGGTTGGTCAGCATAAGGCCGTAGACGCCGGTGGAGATGCCCAGTTTCAGGCAGTGCAGCAGCATGTCCACGGGGTCGGAGTTCAAGTTGGTGGAACATTTCACCACGCCGGAACAGACTTCGGATTTTGCGCCGCCGGGCAGGATTCCCAGTTCCTCCCAGCGCTTCAGGCGGGGGGCGTAGGCCAGCTTTTTCGTCAGCTCCATGGGCTCATAGTCGGGCTTGTACAGGTCGTCCAGCACGGCCTGAGCCACGGCGGCCGCCTGTTCGTGGGGATCGCCTTCCGGGATTCCAAACAGCTCGCATAAATGCTTCAGGGCATTTGGGCCTTTGATCTCGCCGCCGCATTGGGCGGTGTTTTTTAAATTCAGGGCCGTTGTCTCGATCACATGAATGTAGCAGCCGGAGCCGGAAGCCACTGCGCGCAGAAAGTTGCGGGCCACGATCACGTCGGCGGAAGCGCCGCAGATCCCGTGGGGGGCCTCGGGGGTGATGCGGCAGGGGCCGTTGGAGCACAGGCGGCAGCAGACACCCTGGAGTCCGAAGCCGCATTTCACGGACTGTCCCTCCACCCGGTGGTGGGACGTCTCCATGGGTAGCTCGGCTATGTAGCCTTCCAGCGGTTTATCCGCACTTTTGCAGGTGGTGCAGCTGTAACAGTTGTTCATAAAAAGATACCTCCTATTTGATGGAATTTTGGTAGCTGCGCGTCGCGGATTCGAAGCGCAGGGGTTTTTATTGTATGCAATGGACCGCTGGCGCTGCATGCGGGCGATTGCTTTAAAGTAGACAAAAAACATCCACTTTAAGGGCAAAAATAAAGGCCTGGGAGCCGGGAGCGCCGGGTTCAGGTGAACCGAAGCCGCTCCCGGTTCTACGCGCCCAACAGCTCCGCCATGGAGCGGGCACGCAGCTCCTGTTCCAGAATTCCCTGCACGCGGGCCAGCTCCCGGTGGATGGTGCAGGGAGATTTGGCCAGGTATTCGCAGTCGAAATCTGCCTGGAGACAGTGGGTGAGAAAGAATTCCTCATCCGTGGCCCGGATTACGTCGTAGAGCGTCATGTCCGCTAAGTCCCGGGCCAGCGCGCAGCCGCCTCCAAAGCCGCGCTTGATCTGCACCAGGCCGGCCAATTCCAGTTTTTTCAGGATTTTGTAGGCAAACTGCTTGGGGATACATTCCCGCTCGCAGATTTGCCCGATGGTCATCAGGCCGCCGTCCTTCAGCGCCCGGATGATGCGGACTCCATAGTCCGATTCCCTTGTGATCATCATAATGCGCACCGCCTGTTTGTTAATCTTGTAACATGTTTGTATTATAACAAAGTTGACAAAAATTATCAAGTATATTTCAAAAAATAAACAGAGTATACAAAAGGAGGCGCGGTTCAGCGAGGGCCTCCTTTTGTACCGTCCGGTTTCTCAACTGCACTCGTTGCAGTCCTCAGCCTGCTGATCCGCGTAATACTCATGCAAAAATTCCAGAAACGCCCGGGCCGCCTTTGTCATGTAGCGGGCCTTTTTGTAGCTGACCAGCATGGGGCGGATGACCGGCGGCCCGGCCAGGGGCAGCACCTTCACCGTGTGGTTGTAGAGGCATTTTTTGCGGAAGGACTCGGGAACCAGAGCCACGCCCAGGCCCGCTGAGATCAGGTCCAGCATCTGGCAGTGGAAACATTCCATGGCCACGCCCGGCGTGAATCCGGCGGAAAGGCAGATCTGGTCCGTGAAATCCCGGAACGCATACCCTTTGGGAAGGCTGATAAAGCTTTCGTCCTTCAAGTCGGCCAGGCGGACTTCCGTTTGCTCCGCCAGCGGGTGGGAGGTGTTTAGGGCCAGGGCGAAGCGGTCCTCATAGAGAACCTCCTGGATGAAGTCCGGCCGTTCCAGATATTTGGGGATCAGCAGGAAGTCAAAGTCGTTCTGGTTCAGCTCCCGGTCCGCGTTTTCCGGTTCGATGGTGAACTGGCTGATGCGGATGTCCGGGTGCAGCCGCTTGAAGGCCATGATGGCGTCCTGGAGATAGGTCTGGCTCACGGAGCCGAGAACCAGGTTGTCCAGACGCTGCTGCTTGAAATCGTCCACGGAGCGGGCTGCGTTTTCCAGGAGGGCCAGGGCGGGGGAAACGAAGGCGTAGAAGGACTGTCCGCACTCGTTCAGGCAGATATTGCGCCCAACGCGGTCGAAGAGGGAGACGCCCAGCTCCTTCTCCAGGCGGCCCAGGCTGGCGCTTAAGGCGGGCTGGGCGATGGAAAGGCGGGCGGCGGCCCTGGTCATGTGGCCTTCCTCCACGATCGCACAGAAATATTTCAGTTGCAGCAGGTCCATATGGGAACCTCCTCTCAGATGGGATCATTGATAACGCGGGAGTTATCAATCGCCGGAAAATTGGTATTATACTTATTTTCTCTCTAATGATAACATAAAGGAAGAAACGAGACAAGAAAACTGTAAAAAAGTACAAATTGGAGGCGGGGAAAATGGAGAAGTTTGATATTCCTGTGGACCGGAGGGGAACGGGGAGTATAAAATGGGACCGGGCCAAGGGAAAGTTTTCGACGGATCAGGATTTGATTCCGTTATGGATCGCGGATACGGATTTCAAGGCGCCCCCGGAGGCAATGGAGGCGGTGGCCGCCAGAGCGGAACACGGGGTTTACGGCTACAGCTTTGCCGGACGGGATTACATTTCCAGCGTGGCGGGCTGGTTCAACCGGGAGTATGGCCTGGGAGTTGAAGAATCCTGGGTATGTCCCACCTACGGGGTGGTGACCGCGCTGTATTTTACCATTCTGGCGCTGACGGAGCCGGGGGACCGGGTGATGATCCACACCCCCATTTACGATCCCTTCTACGCCATTATCCGGAACACAGGGCGGGAGATCGTGGACTGCGGGCTGGTTCATGAGGACGGAACCTACCGGATCGACTACGAGCGCATGGAGGAGCAGATGAAAGCCGGAGTCCGGATGCTAATTTTCTGCAATCCCCACAATCCCACCGGCCGTGTGTGGCGGCGGGAGGAGCTTCGGCGGGTGGCTAAGCTGTGCGGCCGCTACGACGTGTACCTGGCGTCCGACGAGATCCACTGCGACCTGGCGTTGTTCGGAAACCCCTTCACATCCATGTTGGCTTTTGATGAAATCCACAGCCGCCTGGCGGTGTACACCTCCCCGGGCAAGACATTTTCCATGACCGGCTTAATCGTGTCCAATCTGCTGATCCCGGATGCGCAGCTGCGGGAGCGGATCATGGGAAAACTGCGGGGAGCCTGGATCATGAGCCCCAATCTGTTCGGCATGGCGGCGGCTAAGGCGGCCTACGACAAGGGACGGGGCTGGCTGGAAGAGGAGAAACATTACCTGGAAGAAAATTCCCGGTTCGTTTCCGATTATATTGGGGAACACATGCCGGAAATCGGCGTCACCGCCCACGAGGGCACCTATCTGATGTGGCTGGACTTAAACTGTCTGGGCCTGGACGGGCAGCTGTGCGGCGCGCTGGTGGAGGAATGCGGAATCGGAGTGGGAGACGGCCTTCACTACGGGAAAGCGGGAAGCGGATTTATCAGATTAAATATCGGCTGCGCCAGAAGCCTTCTGGCGAAAGCGCTGGGCGCGCTGGAACAGCTGTATATAAAACGGACGTCGGGCAAACGCTGAGGCACGGTCCGTGGGGATAAGGAATCAAAATAGTAGGAGGATGAAACGGTATGAGTAATCAACAAAACAACGGGGAGGCCCAGGTGCTGGGGTTCCGGGACTGCATGAGCTTTTGTATCGGACAGATTATCGGGTCCGGCATCATGGTGCTGACGGGCATCGCGCTGGCTAAGACGGGGCGGGGAGTCCCCTTTGGGTTTCTGGTGGCCGCGGCCATCATCATGATCACCATGGTGCCCCTGGCGGTTCTGGGCTCCGCAATGCCGGGGACCGGCGGCAACTATACATATGTCCGGGAAATGATCGGGCGCAAGTCGGGATTTGTGTATGTGATCATGTTCGCGGTATCCCAATGCCTGATATCCACCTTCGCACTGGGATTTGCCAATTATTTACAGGCAATCGTACCCTGGATCAATGTGAAGGTAGTGGCGCTGGGGCTGCTGGTTCTCTGCGTATTGTTTAATATGGTGGGCCTGAAAACGGCAGCCAAGCTGCAGACCATTATGGTGGCGGTGTTGATGGCGGCGCTGTGTGTTTACATTATCTTTGGACTTCCCCGGGTGAATTTCTCCGTGTTTACGGAGCCGGGCGCGATTATGCCCAACGGCGCGATCAGCTTTTTCACGGCCTCGGCCCTTCTCTATTTCCCCATGGGCGGCGCTAAGTTCGTGGCGGAGCTGGGCGGCGAGATCAAGGATCCGGGCAAGACCATTCCCCGCTCCATGTTCCTTTCCACCGGGATTGTGGCCGTGTTCTACGCGCTGATGGGCGTGGTGGCTGCGGGCGTGCTTCCGGTTGAGGAGGTTGCGGGCAAAACGCTGGTGGTTTCCGCAAAGGAGATTTTCCCCACATCGGTTTACCTGTTTTTCGTAATCGGCGGAGCGCTGTTCGCCCTGGCGACTACCCTGAACGGCACGCTGTCCTGGATCACCAAGGGGCTGTTTGTGGCTTCCAAGGAGGGCTGGTTCCCGGAGAGTCTGGCGGACACCAACAAGCACGGGGTTCCCTACAAGCTGCTGCTGATCTTCTTTGTCATCGGCGCGGTGCCCATTGTCACCGGAATGGACGTGTCCTTTATCTCCTCCCTGGGCGTTGGACTGACCGTGATCTGCAACGTGCTGCCGGTCAGCGCCGCCTACCGGCTGAAGGAGAAGAAGTCGGAGGCTTACGAGAACGCCACCTTCAAGATCGGCAACACGGCGCTGCGGGTGATCACAGTCATTTCCGTGATCCTGCTGCTGGTCACCGGATGGCTGAACTTAAAAGATCTGAACCTGGTTACCTGGATCAGCCTGGCGGTGTTCGCAGTTCTCTGTGTGGTCTACGCAAACCTGCGGGAGAAGGTTGTGATTGAAAAGGCGGCCGGGAAGAAATAGAGGAGACAATTATGCGGACATATGCGATTGTTGGATTCGGCACAGCCGGCTACCACGCCCTGAAGGCGATCCGCCGGCTGGACGCCGGAGGGACTGTGGATGTATATACCAATACGGGTCTTGCGCCATACAATCCCATGCTTACCACCTATTACACGGGTGGTAAGCTTTCTTATCGGGAAATGTTCCCCTTCGGCAGTCTGGAGGAGATACAGAAAACCTTGCCCTTCCGCTGCATCTGCGACACGGTAAAAGCGGTGGCGGCGGGGAGAACGGTGGAGACGGAGAATGGCGGGGTCAGAACCTACGATAAAATCCTGATCGCCACCGGCGCGTCGGCCTTCGCCCCGGCGATTCCGGGGCTGGAGCCGGAACGACGCTTTTTTATGCGGACAAATGAGGACGCTTTGCGGTTGCGCCGGGCGTTGGAGGACAAACAGGTGAAGAGCGCCGTGGTGGTGGGCGCCTCCATGGTGGGGATCAAGGTGGCGGAGCTTTTGGCGAAGCGCGGGGTTCGCACCGTGCTGGCGGACCTTGCGGCCTGCATGTTTCCGCTGGCGGCCTATGAGGACGTTGCGGCGGAAATCGGCCGCCGGGTGGAACAAAACGGCGTGAGCCTGCGGTTTGGGCGAACCATTGATCATGTGGAGTTGGAGTCCGCGCATCCCCGGCCCCGCCAGATTGCCGTCATGACGGACGGGGAGCGGCTGGAGGCCGACCTGGTGGTGCTCTGCATCGGAACCAGAGCCAACATCGGCCTGGCGGACAGCGGGATCGAAACGGACCGGGCGATCCTGGTCAACGAGCGGATGGAGACGTCGGCCGAGGGGATCTATGCGGCGGGCGACTGCTGCGCCGGAACCAATATCCAGAGCGGCGAGCGCCAGATCATTGGCCTGTGGGCCAACGCCAACCATCAGGGAACGGCGGCCGGGATCAATATGGCCGGTGGAAACGCCCGGTTTGAGGGAAATATCCTGCACAATATCACGCATTTCATGGATATGGATTTTATCGGGTTCGGCGACAACCGGATACAGGGAGAGACCCTGGTATTCGGCAGCCTAAAGCAGGGCCTTTATCTGAAAGCGGTGTGCCGGGACGGGCGCATCGCGGGAGTCAACATTCTGGACAGTTACCCGGTCAGCGGCATGATCAAAAATTATATGCTGCGCCTGTTTCAGGAGCCGGAAAGCCGGCTCCCCCCGTTCCAGATCGGGATGCTGGTGAAGGCGGGGCTGACGGAAGAATTTATTGAGAGATTGGAGGCTGCGGTACATGGAGACCAGGGAAGAGCTGCTGAGAGCGAAAATTCCATGCCCGGAAACGGGAATTGAGATTAAGAGGACATTGTGCGCGATCTGCAGCCCCTCGTTTCACTGCGGCGTCGACGCCTATGTGAAGGACGGCCGGATCATAAAGGTGGAGGGAATCGACGGGCATCCCATGAACAACGGGCTGCTCTGCACCAAGGGGCTGTCCAACCGGGAGTATATCTACCGGAAGGACCGGATTTTGACGCCTCTGAAGCGGGTGGGCGGACGCGGCGAGGGGAAATTTCAGGAGATCACCTGGGAGGAAGCCTACCGGGAGATCGCGGACCGGCTGCTGGCGGTCCGGGGGCAGGACGGCGCGGACAGCGTGCTGTTCTTCGGGGGCTACTCCAAGTGGTTCCGGCCCTGGCTGCATCGGCTGGCGTTTTCCTTCGGAACGGAGAATTACGCCACGGAATCCAGCACCTGCTTTACCTCGGGCCTTATGGCCTGGAAGGTGGCCACGGGCCGGCCGGCCAGGCCGGACATGGAGCACTGCGGCGTGTTTCTCGGCTGGGCCTTCAATCCCTATCATTCCCGGTATCTGAACGGAAAACGGGCGGATGAGGCCAAGGCGAGGGGCGTCAAATTCATTATCGTGGATCCGCGGGAAACCCCGGCCACCGAGAAGCTGGCGGACATCCACCTGCGGCCCATCGGCGGCACGGACGGCGCTCTGGCGCTGGGTATGGCCAACATCCTGATCGAAAACGGCTGGATCGACCGGGATTACATTGAACGGTACGTTTCAGGTTTTGAGGCGTTCGCGGAGTACGTCCGGCAGTTTAACGCGGACAATCTGGAAGCGCTGACCGGCGTGCCCTACGAGCAGGCCCTGGCCGCCTGCCGGTTGATCCACGAGAACGGGCCGCTGTCCGTCAACGAGTCCAGCGCGCCCCTGGCCCACCACAAAAACGGCATGCAGAACTACCGGGCGATCATGGCCCTGACCGCCCTGACCGGCAGCTATGACTGTATGGGAGGGCAGAGGCCCAGCCTGCACACCTACGTCCACCAGTCCTCGGGCTTTCAGACCCGCGAGGAGGAATTTGTGGAGGAGAAGCGGCCAAAGGCTTGCAAAGAGCCGGTGGGTAAGCCGCGGTTTCCGCTCTGGTATCACCTGGAGCGGGAGGCCCAGGCCATGGACATTGCCAGGCAGATCACCGAGGGCACGCCATACCCCATCCGGGCGGTGTTCGCCTGCGGGATGAACGCCCGGATGTTCCCGGACACGGAGTATGTGAAGGAGGCCTTAAAAAAGCTGGATTTCTTTGTGGACGCGGACCTGTTTCTTACGGATACGGCCAAATACGCGGACATTGTGCTGCCCGCCTGCTCGTCCTTTGAGCGGGGGGAGTTCAAGACCTATCCGGGCGGTTACGCCACCTACACGGAGCCGGTGATCCCACCTCTGGGCCAGTCCAAAAGCGACGCGGACATCCTCTGCGAGCTGGCGGGTTATCTGGATTTGGACGATCCGCTCCTGCGCAGCGGCTATGAGAACTGCGTGCGGGAAATGATTCGGGACCTGTCCGTGACGGTGGAGGAGTTAAAGGCGGCGGACCTGCCGGTCCTGGTGCCGGAGCGGGAGCCGTACGTGGAGGGCGCTTACATTGAGGGCGGCATGGACACGCCCAGCGGGAAGTTCGAGCTGGACTCCCTGGTGATCCAGGCTCATCCGGAGTGGGGCCTGGATTCCCTGCCCACCTACCGCTGTTCCCTGAACCGGGCGGATGGGACGGATTACCCGTTTATTCTCTGCGCGGGGGCGCGCATTCCCCACGCGCTGCACTCCCGGCTCCACGATGTGCCCTGGCTGAGAAGCCTGCGGCCGGAGCCTGAGGCGGATCTGGCGCTCTGCGACGCCGAACGCCTGGGGATCAAAAAGGGAGATAAAATTCAGCTCTTTACCGCCGTGGGTTCCATCGAGGTAAAGGCCAACCCCACGGCCCGGGTGCTTCCCGGCATGGTCCACATGTACCACGGCTACCGGGAAGCGGATGTAAACTCGCTGATGGACCGGGACAATCTGGACCCCTACTGCGGGTTCCCGGGCTTTAGGTCCACACGCTGCGGGGTGAGAAAGGGGGAGAATTAGATGGGAATCATGCTGGATCTGGATTTGAAGAAATGCACGGCCTGCGGCGCCTGCGCCATCGCCTGCATGGATCAGAACGACATCGACACGGAGAAGGGCATCCGTCCCTTCCGCACGGTGTTCGACTGGGAGAAACGCGGCTGCGGGGAAAATGCGGAGTACGTGCACATTTCCATCGCCTGTATGCATTGTACGGACGCCCCCTGCGTTACGGCCTGCCCTTGCGCCTGTATCCGCAAGGACGCAGAGACGGGCCTGACCATTTACGACAATGCGTCCTGCATCGGCTGCCACAGCTGCGCAATGGCCTGCCCCTTCGGGATACCGGCCTTCAACGAGGAAGGCCGCATGCAAAAATGCGACGGCTGCGCTGTGCGGGTCCGCCACGGTCTGGAACCGGCCTGCGTGAAGGTCTGCCCGTCCAGGGCGCTCCATCTGGTGCATACCGGGGAAGTGGAGGAGCTGGACGCCTCCCGCTCGCTGGAGAAGGCGGGGGAGGCGGTGCTAAAGGTGCAGGTCTGAGGGGTAAAAGGGCGTAAGCCCGGAAGCGTTATGAGGTGCGGGAGTGCCATGTGAGCGCGGCGGCTAAATGAAGCCCGACGGCGGCATAAAGCGCGGCACAAACATGAGGCATGTCTGTAAAACAAAACACAAATGTATTTAAAATCATATATGGATTACCAATCATATTTTAAAGGCCCTATCCTTTCGGCGGCGCAAGGATAGGGCCTTTTTCTGTTTCCTGGAAATCATAATCCCCCGCTCTGAAAATCTTCTCTGCGCTGCCGCCACACATGAAAAACTCCCCCTCCCAAGTCCCGGGAGTTTTGCAAACCGGCATTTTTTTCATATATGCCAACAGGCCCTTCGGAGCGGCCCTCCATTTTCCCTATATTCTTCCAAAACGTCCCCTGAAACCAACGAATTAGAAAAAAATGTAAAAATTACTTGTATTTATACACAAAGTTTCACATATGAAATTATTAATTTTTGTAAATATTGTTGACATTACAAAATCGTTGGGTTATGATGCAGTAAAAGAAATTTCAGTAATTTCGCCTTTGACGAAATTAATTTCACATGTGAAAGTTTTCATACACTACGCGTAGAGGAGGAGTCAATATGGATGTTCCGAGGACACCGTCATGGCAGATTAAACTGAGGGGGGTAATCGGGAGCCTGGGCGCCCAGGAGCGCCGCTTTGCGGAATACCTGCTGAACAGCTTCGCGGGAATTGAGAAGGAGCCCATCGCCGTGCTGGCGAAGGAGGCCCAGGTCAGCGAGGCAACGGTGGTCCGGGTCTGCCACAAGATGGGGTATTCCGGGCTGAAGGAGCTGAAAATCGTGGTAGCCCGGGAGAACGAGACCGCCGGAAGCTTTGACGGAGGGATCGGCGGCCAATACATGGATGAACTGAAGGAGCGCGTGTTCATGGGCGCGATCCGCGCGCTGCAGGATACGATGAACCTGATCGACGAGGACGAGGTGGAGAAGGCCACCAAGGTGCTCTGCAACGCCAACTACATTTCCATCTACGGAGTGGGCGGTTCCGTTCCGGTGGCCCGCAGCCTGAAACACCAGCTCATGAAGCTGGGAATCCCGTCCAACGTCTACAACGAATTCCAGCCGACCATCATAGCGGCGGAGAAATACAATAAGGGCGACGTGGCCATTGGAATCAGCCATTCGGGAGAATCCTCCCAGGTGGTGGAGGCCCTGCGGATCGCCCGCGGCAAGGGCGCTACGACGATTTGTATCACCAGCTATGGGGATTCGGCCATCACCCACTGTTCGGACGTGAAGTTTTTCACCACCTCAGAGACCCTTCTGAACGGGGGAGATAATTCCCTGGCCCGGATCGCACAGACGTCCATTATCAATCTGCTGTATCTGAACGTTGCGCTGAAATATAACCGTTATCACAACACCGATGAGGGAGAAACCATATAAGAGTGAGGAAGGAGCTACATATGCAGAAGGAACAAAAGCGGGAGTTGGAGCTGATTGCCGCCAGGATCCGGAAATACGGCCTGCAGGCGGTAAAAGACGCAAACTCCGGACACATTGGGGGATCGTTTTCCATTGCGGAAATTCTGTCCGTCCTCTACTTTGACAAGATGAGGATCGACCCCAAAGACCCCAGGAACCCGGACCGGGACCGCCTGGTCCTGTCCAAGGGGCACTGCACTCCCGCCGCTTACGCCGCGCTGGCCATGAGGGGATTCTTCCCATTGGAGGACCTCTCCACATTCCGTAAGATCGACAGCTATCTGTCCGGGCATATGGAGATGAACGAGGTGCCGGGGGTGGATATGTCCACCGGCTCCCTGGGACAGGGACTGTCGGCCGGAATCGGCATGGCCCTGGCCGCCCGGGCGGACAAAAAGGATTACCGGACCTACGTGATTCTGGGGGACGGCGAGATCGAGGAGGGGCAGGTCTGGGAGGCGGCTATGTTCGCCGGGAACCACGGCCTGGACCATTTGACCGCCATTGTGGACTACAACAAGCTTCAGGTGGACGGAAGCGTGGAGGAGGTCAATTCACCCTGCCCCATCGCGGACAAATTTGAGGCGTTTAAGTGGGAAGTGCTGACCATCGACGGCAACGACATAGAACAGGTGGCGGACGCGCTGGAGCAGGCAAAGGCCGTCAGGGGAAAGCCGGTGGCCATCATCGCGGACACTGTGAAGGGCAAGGGCGTGTCTATTTTCGAGGGCGGTGTGAAGTGGCACGGCAACCGGCCAAATGAGGAGGAGTACCGGACCGCCTTTGGGGAGCTGGATCAGAAAATCAGGGAATTGGAGGAATCGTGATGGGAGAGATGATTGCCACGAGAGCGGCTTACGGCGAAGCGCTGAGAGAGTTCGGCGGCCGTGAAACGGTTATGGTTCTGGACGCGGACCTGTCCAGCTGCACCATGTCCTGCAGATTCCAGGAGCTCTACCCGGAGCGGTTTTACAACGTCGGGATCGCGGAGGCCAATATGGTGGGGATCGCGGCCGGTCTGGCTGCGGCGGGCAAGAAGGTGTTCTGCCACTCCTTCGCCATGTTCACGGCCGGAAGGGCCTACGATCAGATTCGCAACAGCGTGGCCTATCCGGGCCTGAATGTGACGATTGTGGGAAGCCACGGCGGTCTCACCGCGGGCGAGGACGGAGGCACCCACCAGTGCATCGAGGATTTGAGCCTGATGCGCACGGTGCCCGGCATGACGGTGATCTGCCCCTGCGACGCCAATGAAACCCGGGAGGCGGTCAGAGCTCTGATGGATTACAAGGGCCCCTGCTATCTGCGGACCGGGCGGATCACGGTGGAGAACATTACAAATTCCTATCCGGATTACCGGTTTCAGATCGGCAGAGGGATAACGCTGAAGGACGGCTGCGACGTGACGCTGATCGCCGCGGGGCTGATGGTTCAGGAAGCGGTGCGGGCGGCCGGGATGTTGGAGAAAGAGGGCATATCGGCCAGAGTGATCGATATGCATACCATAAAACCGCTGGACGAGGAGCTGGTGGCGAAGGCCGCCCGGGAGACCGGAGCCATCGTCACCGCGGAGAATCACAACTGCTACGGAGGCCTTGGCTCCGCGGTGGCAGAGGTGCTGGTGAAAAAGTGCCCGGTTCCCATGGAAATGGTGGCGGTGAACGACCGTTTCGGCCATTCGGGCAATGCGCTGGAACTGTTAAAGCGGTACGGACTCAGCGCGGAGATGGTGGCGGAAAAGGCCAGACAGGTTATGGCGCGCGCCGCCCGGACGGATTAAAGGAGGAGCAGGACGATGGCTGTGGATATTTGGGGCATCGGACATTGCTGCCAGGACAATATATGCGTGGTGGAGCAGTACCCGCCCGAGGACGGCTCCACCCACATTCTGGAGATCGACGATTCCCAGGGCGGGGGAGCGGCGGCCACCGCCATGGTTGCAGCGTCCAGGCTGGGGGCCAGGGCGGGCGTGATCGCCAACCTGGGGGACGATCCGGTGGGAGACAGGATTCTCGAGGGATTCCTCCGGGAGGGAGTGCAGACAGAGCTGATCCGCAGGATTTCCGGCGGGCGCAGTTCCACTTCCTATGTGATGGTCAACCCGGAAAACGGAAGCCGCACCAAGTTCCCTTACCGGGATCAGCTTCCGGCGCTGCGCTTCACGGATGAGATCCGCGCCGCGCTGGCGGGAGCCAGGATTCTTCACCTGGACGGCACCCAGTATGAAAACGCGCTGAAGGCGGCCAGGCTGGCAAAGGAGCTGGGGATCACCGTATCCCTGGACGCCTGTTCCATGCAGGAGGACAACGGAAAGAACTGGGAGCTGGCCTCCCTGGCCGATATTCTGATCGCCAACGAGAAATACCCCCGGCGTCTGACCGGCAAGGACAGCGTGGAGGAAGCGCTGGCGGTGATGGCAAAGCTGGGGCCCAAGGTATTGGCTTCTACCGCGGGCAGCCGGGGCTGCTGGTATGTCAGGGACGGACGCGTGGAGCATTTACCCGCGTTTGAGATACGGGCGGTGGATACGACGGGAGCGGGGGATACGTTTCACGGGGCGTTTCTGGCGTGCTGGCTGACCAGGCCGGACCCGGAATACTGTCTGAGGTTTGCCAGCGCAGCCGCGGCGCTCAAATGTCTGAAGCGCGGCGGAAGAGCGGGGATCCCGGACCGGACGGCGGCCGAGGCGTTTCTCAGACAAAACGGCGCTGGGGAATGACCGGAGGAACGGCGCCGCGGAATAACCGGCAGGATGCCGTCCATTTTCCTACACTCATTCAGGTAACAAATAGCTGCGCGCAGGCTGCGCCGGGCTATTGTTTATAAACACGTAATCAAATCAAAGGAGGATATTAAGATTATGAGGAAACAAGTAGCATTACTGCTGGGGGCCGTTATGACGGCGGGACTGATCACCGGATGCGGAGGCGGAAAAGCCGCTGATCCCACCACCACCGCAGCGCCCGAGACCAAGGCCGAGACGCAAGCCGAGGCTCCCGAGAGCAAGGAGGAAGCCACCGAGGCTGAGACCAAGGAGGAGGCCGCGGCCGCAAGCGGGGACTTAAACATCTACACAACGGTCAGCGATCTCCAGTACAACGCCATTGTGGGCGCGTTCCAGGAGAAATACCCGGACATCAAGATCAGCTACACCCAGGCCGGAGCCGGCGAGTGCAAGACCAGAATCCAGGCAGAGGCCGACAATCCCCAGGGCGACGTGATGTTCGGCGGGCTGGTGTACGCCGACACCCTGACCTACAGCGATCTGTTCGAGACCTACGTTTGCAAGAACGACGACAAGATGCCCGATGAGTTCAAAAATACCACCGGCGTCCTCACCTACCACGATGCCCAGATCCCCTGCCTGTGGGTGAACGACGAGCTGGAGAAAAAAGCGGGCGTCACCATCACCGGCTATGAAGATCTGCTGAATCCGGCCTTAAAGGGCCAGGTGGCAAACGGCGATCCCACCGCCAGCTCCAGCGCATGGAACCAGCTGCAGTGCGTGCTGACCGATTTCGGCGGCTATGACAGCGAAGAGGCCTGGGACTTCATCGACAAGCTGATGGACAACATGGTGATCACCGACGGTTCCTCCGCGGTTTACAAGGGCGTTTACAACGGCGAGTACACCGTTGGCATGACCTATGAGCCGGCCTGCGTGCAGATGCTCTCCGAGGGCGCTGAGGGCGTGCACATTGTATACCCCAAAGAAGGCGTGACCAGCATCGCATTCGGTTCCGCGATCATCAAGAATTGTAAGAATCTGGATAATGCCAAGCTGTTCATGGATTTCCTGGAGAGCGACGAGTGCCAGGCCATCTACAACGAGTGCGGCGCCAGACAGGCCAACGCAAACTTAGACATTGAGAACGAGTGGCTGCCCAATCTCAGCGACATCAACTACAAAGCGGCCGACACCGAGGGTCTGGCCAAGAACCAGGAAGACATCTTAAACCGCTGGATCGAGCTGTGGAAAACAAAATAGGATTGATATGAGATAAACGGCAACCGTACATACGATGTGGAAAATGGTGAAGAAAGCCGTCTGCAAGCGAGCTTGACGCTGCTTACTTCACTATTTTCCCGCCATCCAAACTGCTGCCATCGATAAATGAATGAGGGGATAGGGGAATTATGGACAAGGTGAAAATTAAAATCAGTCACGCTTTGAAACAATACGGCAACAATGTCATAATTCCCGACCTTTCGGTTGTGATTGAGGAAGGTGAGTTCTTCACCCTCCTGGGACCGTCTGGTTGTGGAAAGACAACATTACTGAGAATGATCGCCGGATTCAACACCATTGAGGGCGGAGACTTTTATTTCAATGACCAGAAGATTAACGATTTGGCGCCAGAAAAGCGCAACATCGGCATGGTGTTCCAGAACTATGCGATTTTCCCGCATTTGACCGTGAAAAAGAACGTTGCCTTCGGTCTCCAGAACCGGAAACTGCCGAAGGATCAGATAGAAGAACGGACGCAGAAGTTTCTGGGTCTGATGAAAATCGAAGAATATCAGGACCGGCTTCCCGAGCGGCTTTCCGGCGGGCAGCAGCAGCGCGTGGCGCTGGCCCGCGCCCTGGCCATCGAGCCAAGCGTCCTGTTGATGGATGAACCCCTGAGCAACCTGGACGCCAAGCTCCGCGTGGAGATGCGCGAGGTGATCAAGGAAATACAGAACAAGTTGGGAATTACCACCGTCTACGTGACCCACGACCAGGAGGAAGCCATGGCGGTGTCGGACCGCATCGCGGTTATGAACCAGGGCGTGATTCAGCAGATCGGAACGCCCAGGAACCTGTACCAGCGCCCCTCCAACTTGTTTGTGGCCACCTTCATCGGCCGGACCAACGTGCTCAAGGTGGAGGCCTCCCTGAAAGCGGACGGCCAGCGCGGCATCACGTTTTCGGACGGCTACTACGTGACCATGGACAGCATGGTGCGCGGCGTGGAGGACAAGACGCCTCTGACCGTTTCCATCCGCCCCGAGGAATTTGAGATCGTGCCCGAGGACCAGGAGGGAATCGGGGCCACCGTGGAATACAGCACCTTCCTGGGCCTGAACACCCACTATTTTGTGAACCTGGATTCCGGGGAGCGCGTGGAGATCATTCAGGAGTCCCGGATCGACGACATTCTGGATAAGGGGTCCAGGATCCGCCTGCAGGTCAAGAAGGAAAAGATCAACCTGTTCACCGAGGACGGTTCCAAGTCCCTGATGCGTTAAGGGGAGGGGCTGTCTATGAAAAAGAAACAAAAAATTGATATGTGGATGGGTATCAGCATCGGGATCCTTCTTCTGTATATTGTATTCATGCTCTATCCGCTCCTGAAAATCCTGGTGCAGTCCGTGCTGGACAATGAACAGGGCACCTTCACGATGCAGTATTTCAAGCAGTTTTTCAGCGATACCTATTACTTTTCCACGCTGTTAAACAGCTTTAAGATCGCCGTGTGCGTGACGGTGGTGACCCTGGCCCTGGGAGTTCCCCTGGCCTACCTTTACAATATGTATGAGCTGAAGGGCCGGAATTTTTTACAGGTCATGATCATTCTCTGCTCCATGTCCGCCCCCTTTATCGGCGCGTACTCCTGGATCCTTCTGCTGGGCCGTTCCGGCATCATCACCAAGTTTTTCAGCCGGAATCTGGGGATCGAGATGCCGTCCATCTACGGCTTTAACGGAATCCTTTTGGTGCTGGCCACCAAGCTGTTCCCGCTGGTGTTCCTGTACGTGTCCGGTGCGCTGAAAAATATCGACAACTCCCTGTTAGAGGCTTCCTCCAACATGGGCTGCCGGGGCGTCAAGCGCTTTTTCAAGGTGGTGGTGCCGCTGTGTATGCCCTCCATTCTGGCCGCGGCCCTGATGGTATTCATGCGGGCCCTGGCTGATTTCGGCACGCCCCTTCTAATCGGCGAGGGCTACCGCACCTTCCCGGTGGAGATTTACAAGCAGTACGTGGGCGAGACATCGGTCAACCACAACTTTGCGGCCGCGGTCAGCGTGATCGCCATCATCATCACGGCCATCGTGTTTTTGATTCAGAAGATGCTGTCCAACCACTACAGCTTCACCATGAACGCGCTGCACCCCATCGAGCGCAAGAAGCCCCACCCGGTGCTCAGCTTTTTCGCCCATTTTTACGCTTACGGTCTGGTAGCAGTCTCCTTCCTGCCCCAGTTTTACCTGATTTACTGCTCGTTCCGCAACACCTCCAAGACGGGCAACATGTTCAAACCCGGCTACTCCCTGATGAGCTACCGGCAGATTTTTGAAACCATGGGCGATGCGGTGAAAAATACCATCGTCATCTGCGGCAGCGCGCTGGTGCTGATCATTCTGCTGGCCGTGCTGATCGCCTACCTGGTGGTGCGCAGAAGGAACCATGTGAACAACATCATCGACACCCTGTCCATGCTGCCCTACATCATTCCCGGTTCCGTGGTCGGTATCGCGCTGGTCATGGGCTTTAGCAAGGGACCGCTGGTGCTGACCGGCACGGCGGCCATCATGGTGGTCTCCATGTGTATCCGCAGAATCCCCTACACCATCCGCAGCAGCGTGGCGATTCTGCAGCAAATCCCCATCACGGTGGAGGAGGCGTCTGCCAGCCTGGGCGCGTCGAAGTTTAAGACGTTCTGGAAGGTCACCACGCCGATGATGGTAAACGGTATCATGTCCGGAGCTATTTTGAGCTGGGTAACCCTGATTACGGAACTGTCCTCGTCCATTATCCTGTACAGCTCCAAGACCATCACCCTGAACCTGGGCGTTTACATCATGGTGTCCAGAGGTACGGACGGAAAGGCGTGCGCCATCTCCACCATTCTGACGGTGATGACGATTATTTCCCTGGTATTGGTTACGAAACTTTCGAAAGGAAGAGAAATTACGCTGTAAACCTGCAGTGGAAAAAATATAAAGGAGAGTAGTATCATGAGATTAGTAAATGCGAAGGAAATGCTTCGGAAGGCCAAAGAAGGACATTATGCAGTGGGCCATTTCAACCTGAACAATATGGAGTCGGTCAGAGCCTTTTTGCTGGCGGCCCAGGAAACCCATTCCCCCATCATTCTGGGCGTCTCCGGCGGCACGGCCAAGTACATGGGCGGTTACCGGACGATCACGGATATGGTTGAGGACTTTATGGCCTATCTGGATATCACGGTTCCGGTGGCCCTGCACGTGGACCATGGCAAATACGAGGAGGCATTGGACGCGTTAAACGGCGGCTTCAGCTCCGTGATGTTCGACGGCTCCAAACTGCCCATCGGGGAAAATCTGGAGAAAACCCGCCACATCGTGGAGCTCTGCCGGGAGAAGAACGTTTCCGTGGAAGCGGAGGTGGGCTGCATCGGCGGTCAGGAGGACGGCCACGTGGCCATGGGCGAGTGCGCGGACCCGGCGGAGTGCGGACAGATCGCGAAGCTTGGCATCGATATGCTGGCGGCGGGCATCGGCAATATCCACGGCAAGTATCCGGCGGACTGGAAGGGCCTGAACTTTGAGGTGCTGGCCGCCATCCAGAAGGCGGCAGGGGACATTCCGCTGGTGCTTCACGGCGGCTCCGGGATACCGGACGACATGGTCCGCCAGGCCATTTCCCTGGGCGTCTGCAAGGTCAACGTAAACACCGAATGCCAGATCGCCTTTACCGAGGCCACCCGGAAATTCATCGAGGACGGCAAGGACTTAACGGGCAACGGCTTCACTCCCAGAGCGCTTCTGGCCGACGGCCTGGTGGCGACCAAGGAAAAATGCATTGAGAAAATGACTCTGTTTGGAAGTTTGGGAAAGGCTTGACGAGCGGCTTGCGTTGTGGCGGTTGTAATCCTGTTTTAACCATTATATGATATAAAGTGGCGTTACCTCTTGATATTGCGGAGGGAACGCCGCTTTTTTTGCTTTTTTTGAAAGCTGGAGGACAGATGTTCCAAACGCGATTATGCGTAATAACAAAAATTTGCCTATAATAAACTATTTTGTTGACAAAATTATGGAAATATGGTAGAGTGACAATATGATATTGAGATAATATGGTATTACCTTTAAAGAGAGGAAAAAAGAAACGGTGATGCGTTATGGAAACAGATATGCTGCCAACAATCCGTCATTCTCTTACAGATAATGTAAAGGATGAACTGATGCGGTATATACGCCGTATGGATTTGAGCGAGAGCACAAAATTACCGTCGGAACTTACCATTGCCCAGAATCTGGGGGTGAGCCGGATTACGGTTTGCCGTGTGCTGGGGGATCTGGAACAGGAAAACGTGATTTTCCGTATACACGGAAAAGGAACGTTCGTCAATCCTGAGGCGCTCCAGATCAAAATCAGCTTGAATCCTGCGCAGGAATTCCATCAGCTGATTGAGCGCAGCGGACACCGGCCCCAAGTAAAGATGGTGCGGATGGAGCAGGATTTAATTTGCCCGGGAATAGCGAAAAAGCTGGCGCTGGCGCCGGACGCTCCATTGCTTAGGACTGAAAAGGTGTATTACGCCGACGAGGAACCTGCGATTTTATGTTTTAACTATTTCTCCAGAGCTGTATTTGCAGAGATTCCATCCTGGGAGGAGTTTGAAAATACCTCGGCCTTCTTTCTGCTGAGAGAGCGGGCGGGTCGTGTGATGATGCGCGACCGGATTGAAATGGAGGCGAAGGAGATTTCTGAACTGCTGCCCCTGACGGATCAGGTTAAGCATTTTAATTGCAAAGCCCTGCTTCAGTTTGACACAATCAACTATGATCAAAATAATCAACCGGCTATGTACGGTCTGTGTTACTACAATACGAACTTTATACGGTTCAATTTACTCCGCAACCAGAATATTTACTAGCCGGTCTGTTTTGACGAGGAGAAATAATATGCTGATATCACGCTCGCCTCCCGATTCTTTTAAAGAGCAAAGCTGCCTGATTTTGTTCCATTCGGGGCAGTCTCTACACCGGATTTAAAATTGCCATAGTCAATCAAATCGAAAAGAGATTAAATGGGGAGGTTCATATGAACAATAAAATCGTTTCAAAAGAGCAGTTGGTTGATGTAGCGCTTGGCGCGCTTCCGGCTGATATCGTGATCAAAGGCGGAAACCTGGTTAATGTGCTCACACGGGAAATTTATAAAGCGGATATCGTGATATTTGGAAACAGGGTAGCCGCTACCGGAGCGTGCGATTATCAGGTTTCTCCCGACACGAAAATTATTGATGCCAGCGGGAAATGGATTGCACCGGGATTTATGGATCCGCATATGCATTTGGAAAGCACGGCCATAACGGTGACTGAGCTGGCAAAACGTATTGTACCGCGGGGGGTGACCACGGTTGTGGAGGATCCCCACGAATTTGCCAACGTCCTGGGGGTAAAGGGAATCAAGCTGTTTTTTGAGGAGGCCAAAGGTCTTCCACTGCGTTTCCTTCTGAGAGTGCCGGGCCATGTACCGGCCATGCCCCCGGAGATTGAGACTTCAGGCGCGGAAATTACCGTGGAGGAGACCAAGGAACTGTTGGGGTGGGACGAGGCGGTACAGCTGGCCGGTGATATCAACCCGGAGCTGATTCTGTCAAAGGACCCGGAGCAATTTGAAAAGATCGACTGTACCATCCGGCTCAACAAGACGGTAGGGGGACAGTCGCCGGCTTTACAGGGCAGCGCGCTGAATGCGTTTATCGCAGCCGGTCCCGAGGATTCCCATGTATCCTTCAATCTGGATGAGGTGATGGACATTCAGCGGCATGGCCTGAAAGCGATCCTCACTCCCAAGCCATTTCTGTTCGGTCCTGAAAATTATGGGGAGCTGGCGGAGCTTATCAAAGAAAAGAATATTGACATCCGCAATATTATGTTCTGCACCGATGACCGGCAGTCGGATTACCTCTACCGCAGCGGACACCTGGATGGAGTTGTCCGGCTGGCGATTGAACGGGGGATTGAACCGGTCACAGCAATTCAGATGGCCACGATCAATGTGGCGGAACATCTGCGCCTGGACCGGGATTTCGGCAGTATTGCCCCTGGAAAAATTGCCGACTTAATGATCCTGGACGATCTTGAGACAATTTCGGTCAGTATGGTTCTTGTGGATGGGGAGATCGTTGCCGAGAACGGCTGTCTGGTTACCCCGCCTCCGGCATTCGAATACCCTGCATGGGCAAAAGATACGGTGCATCTGCCTAAGTGCGTTAAACCGGAAGATTTGCAGATCCGGGTAGCGGAAGAGAGCGGGACGGCCAAGGCCAGGGTTTTGGTCGCAGGCGTGCCCAAAGAGATGGAGGTAAAAGAACTTCGCGTCGAGGGCGGTGTGGTTATGCCGGATGAGACGGGAGACATCTTAAGCATGGCGGTTCTTGAGCGCCATAAAAACACAGGGAATATCGGCCGGGCGTTTATCCGCGGAACGGGGATCTGCGACGGTGCGATTGCCGGGTCTGTGAGCCACGATGCCCACAACATATACGTAATCGGAACAAATTATGAATACATGGCGTTGGCGGCAAACAGAGTAGCGGAAATGGGAGGCGGATTTGCAGCCGTAAAGGCCGGAGAGCTCGTCGCGCAAATCGAACTGCCCATCGGAGGATTGATTTCCGAGGAACCGCTGGAGACGGTCGCCGGGAAGTTCGAATATCTGGAGAAGGAGATATTGCAGAAGGGGTTAAACTGTACGCTGCAAGGGTTCCCTCTGTTTACGCTCAGTGTAATCTCGCTTCCGAATATTCCGAATTGGGGTATTACGGACAAGGGGCTGATTGAAGTTCGGACGATGCGGCATATGGATCCGATCTGTGAATAAACTATGTTGGCGGAAAACACAGATAAAACACGGATAAGAGCAAAGGCTTGACATCCCGCTCATTTTGTGCTAAATACTATAGATAACAGACATCTGCATATCAGAACATAAGAAAGGCTATGAAGAGAAAGAGTAGCGGTCAGGAAGCCATACAGAAAGCAGCCGGTTGATGAGAGGCGCATGGATATGGATTGTGAATACATCTCGGAGCTGCGCACCCAACGGAACGGAGGCATTTCCGGACCTAGTAGGCTGCGACGGAGGGACACCCCGTAACCGCGTGTCAGGGTATCGTTTCATGCAACACGGAGCCGTACCTGCTGAGGCTGTCAGCGCGAGCTGGCGGTGAACGAAAGGTGGTAACACGAGATCAGGTCTCGTCCTTTTGGAAACAAAGGGACGGGACTTTTTATATTTTTAAAGTAGCGATAAATTCTTATGCCGGTTGCAGAGCCAAAAACAACACAAAATGAGAGGGAGAGATCGCGATGATGAAGGAATTTTTGCTGGATTGGGAGAAGGACACGGTTGAGGGAGCCATCGAGGGCCTGGTGGGAATGGGTCTGGTGCGCGACGCGAAGGAATTTTTGAACCTGCTGGGCCGGGGGGAGGTCTCCGTGGAAGGGGAGCTGCTGGCAGCGGACGACCTGGGCGGCGTGCTGTACACGGGGGACGTGATGAAGATCGGGCAGGGGAATTTTGTGCGGTTTATCAAATAGGGGATCAATTCCCGGATTGGCGCGAGGCGGAATACAGAAAGGAAATGCAGGGAATGAACGATATTTTGACGTGGGTCGGCGAACATCAGGAAATTCTGAGTCTGGGTGTTTCCGCGCTGTCGTTTCTTACAGCAGCAGCTGCCATTGTTGTATCGGTGCAGATTGAACGCAGGAGCAGGAAATTCAACCAAAACAGTGTGAAGCCCCTTCTGAGCTTTGAACTGGTGGATCTGCCGCACCGGGTTGCAGTTAAGATCAGAAACGACGGGGTCGGCGTTGGAATCATAACAGATGTGCGGATTTTCACCGCCGGTATCGGCGGCGGTTCCTGGAACGTACTGTTAAATGCGATTGAGGCGATGGATGAGGAAAAGCAGCTGTCCAACCGTGGAATATGGAAACGGTATCAACAGCCGATCAAGGGAATTGCCATTGCGCCGGGAGCGGAACGTTTTCTCATCGAACTGGAGAACAAGCCAACTGAACAGACGGCGGCGCTGCGGCAGATTCTGGGGAAGCTGGAAATGGAAATTATTTACACGGATATTTATGATAAGCCGCAGAAACATTTAAAAAGCGACTTTCAGTATTTTGACAGGGCTGATCGTTACATGATTTAGTATCCTGTATTATAAGTCTCTGCTTGACATCCACCCGCCCCGGTGCTACCATAAAGCGTGAACCCGGGACGGAGGTTTCCAATCGGGGACGGCGAGAATAAAGGACTGGACAAGAAATGATCAGGGACAACCGCGGGCCTTTGACCCCTATGGACCGACAACTGAATGCAGAGAACAGACGGCAGAGCTTCTGCCGTTTTTTTATTGGAAATTTTACTATAGTAGAGTGAAAAAGGAGTAACGAAATGCAGAAAAAATGGATGAGCGCAGCCGGAAAGCTGGCAATGATCGTGTTGGGAAATCTGTTGTATGCTCTGGCGGTGACGGTGTTTATCGTGCCCAACCAGCTGATCACCGGTGGAACCACCGGTCTGGCGCTGTTTTTCAACCGCACCGCCGGTATTCCCATCAGCGCCTTTGTGTCGGTGTTCAACATTACCATGTTCCTTTTGGGCGCATGGGTCCTGGGAAAGCAGTTCGCGGTGACCACGGTGATGAGCACGGTGATTTACCCGCTGCTGCTGGGCATTCTGGAACGGGCCGGGGTGACCGGAATCGTGATGGAGGAGCGGCTGGTGGCCGTGCTTTACGCCGGCTGCCTGATTGGCGCGGGCATCGGCATCGTCATGCGGGCCGGAGCCTCCACCGGCGGCATGGACATTCCCGCCCTGATCCTTAAAAAGGTAAAAAATGTAAGTGTTTCAATGACCATCTATCTGTGCGACTGTGTGATCCTGGGGCTGCAGATGATGAATTCCGACACCCACGCCATCCTCTACGGTATTTTGCTGATCGCGGTGTACACGCTGGTGCTGGACAAGGCACTGATGGTGGGCGGCGCGCGCATGCAGGTGAAGGTGATCAGCCGGGAGTACGCGGCCATCAACCGCCTGCTGGCGGAGCGCATCGACTGCGGAACCTCCCTGATCCACATGGAAACCGGTTATCTGCACAAGGAGCAGGACATGGTCCTGGCGGTCATTTCCAGCCGCGACCTCCCGAAGGTTAACCAACTGGTGCTGGACGCGGACCCAGAGGCGTTTATGATCATCAGCCAGATCAACGAGGTGCGGGGGCGCGGATTTACATTAAATAAGGTTTACCGTGGCGGTGACAGGGAAGATATGGTATGATTAAAGAGATATTGGGCGGAACGTCTTACACCGGCTGATGATTCAGTTGCGTTAGGGGCAACCCAAAATAAACCGAGGGGGGAAGAATTATGTTGATAAAAAAGCTTTGTCTGACCGCGCTGTTGTTTTACCTTTCCATGACCAGCCAGGAGATTAAGAATGACCAGCTTTCGGACGGGCCGGTGGCCTCGTTTAATTTCTTCGATGAGGACGAGACGGCGGCGGCTGAAACCGAGCCGGAAACCGGGGCTCAGACCGAGCAGCCGAGAGAGCGCAGGCCGACCGACGAGGTGGCGGCGGACCTGGCCGCATTAGGGATTTACGTGCCTGACGAGGTCGTAAACGAGATAGAGGACACCTACAGGATGGTGGAAGCCGACGAGGCATATGCGGGGATGTACGACTATTATCTGGAGTACGACCCGGGGTTCGAGTACCGCATGCTGTTGTCCGGCTGGGGATATGGGGACTATGACGACGACTGGAACTGGATTCCCTCATCGGACAAGGTATACGCCTTCGACACTGAGGTTTTTAACATGAGCGAAATGTATACGGACTTCATGAAGGGCGTGATCGCCATCAGCGGCGGGGAGTTTGAGATCACGGACATCGTCGAGAACACCGACGATGTGGACTACGACGAGGGCACCGGCACACAGGTCCTGTCCTTCCGGTACAACGGCACGCCCTACACCTTCGAGGCAACATTCTACGGCGACTGGCTGGATTGTGAAGTGATCGGGTTTATGAACCGGGTGTTTGAGACGGAGGGCAATCCCAAGCGTCTGCTGGCCACGGACGATGGCGGCCAGGGCTGTATACTGTTCTACAATACGCCGGAGTGGGGAGACGAGCTGGAAGCGGCTACCGGGATGGACTTGAACGAGTATTTCTACTAGGTGCGAAAGCAAATGGGGCGGGGCTAGGGTCCCGCGAACGGTTGGGAGATTCATATGAAACAGACATTTCGGGTTCCGGTGCGGGAGCTATTGGAACCCTTCTACACGGATCGGGCCGATCCGCAGGATTTGGCCCGTTTCACGCGCTGGGGCACCTTCGGGAAAATGCTTCAGGCGGCCGGTCTGTGGCTGATTGTGGTGTTCACGGCCTTCGAGCTTATGACCGAGGTGGATCTGAAAACCCATTTTCTGCTTCTGTTGCTGGCCCTTGGGGTTTCGCTGGCCGGCTTTTTTCTGGGCGTAGTTGGCAACTATAGGATTCTGGGGGTTTTGGAACAGAGATGCGATCCGCAGCTGTACGCGGGGCTGATGTACGAGAGCGCCCTGAGGCTGCAGCAGGCGCGGATGCCCAAACAGAGCGTGCGCGAGCGGGGCTGCGGGATGATGGCGGCTAATTTTGCCATGGCCCTCTGTTATATGGGGCGCTGGGAGGAGGCCCGGGTACTGGTGAGCCGCCTGCTGCGCTGCGAGCCCACCGCGGTGGAGGAGATGCGGTGCCACTGCGTGATGGTCCGTTATTACAGCCATCACAGGGAGGCGGAGGCGCTGCGGGAAGCACTCCAGGACATGCGCTGCGCGGCGGCCGGGATGAAGGGGAAGCGGACGGACCTGCTGATCCGGCACGCAGAGCGGATGGAGCGGATCAGCAGGGCCCTCTGTGAGGCGGGCCTGGAGGGCGCTTACCAAACCTGCCGGAACATAAAGCCGGTGAAGGACACCCCCCTTACCCGTGTGCAGCAGGCCTATGAGCTGGGGCATATGGAATTTGAACTGGGCCTGGAGGGGGAGGCGGGGAGGAATCTGGCCTACGCCGCCAAACACGGAAAAGACCTGCAGATGGGCAGGGAAGCGGAAATGCTTCTGAAAAAGCTGCAAGCCGGGCGCGCCGCCGGAGGGGGGAGCGGCGTCCCGGACAAGGATCATACAGACAGAGAGAGAGGAAACGATTCATGAGCCTGATTGTACAAAAATTCGGCGGCACATCCGTAGCAGATAGCGGCCGCCTGCGCCGTGTGGCGCAGATTATCACGGATACCTATAAGGCGGGAAATCAGGTGGTGGCCGTGCTGAGCGCTCAGGGCGACACCACCGACGAACTGATTGAGAAGGCCAGGGAGATCAATCCCGGCGCGTCCACGCGCGAGATGGACATGCTTTTGTCCACCGGGGAACAGATTTCCGTGGCCCTTTGCGCCATGGCCGTGGAGGCGCTGGGATTCCCGGTGGTGTCCCTCACCGGGTGGCAGGCCGGCGTAGTGACCAACACCGTGTCCATGAACGCCCGGATTAAGAAGGTGGACACCGAGCGCATCGAGGCGGAGCTGGACGCCCGCAGAATCGTGATCGTGACCGGCTTTCAGGGAATCAACCGCTACGACGACGTCACCACCCTGGGGCGGGGCGGATCGGACACCTCGGCCGTGGCCCTGGCGGCGTCCCTGCACGCGGATCTCTGCCAGATATACACCGACGTGGACGGCGTTTACACCGCGGACCCGCGGCTGGTGCCCCACGCCAGGAAGCTGGACGAGGTTACATACAATGAAATGCTGGAGCTGGCTACCCTGGGCGCCCAGGTGCTGCACAACCGCTCCGTGGAAATGGCAAAGAAATACAATGTGAGCCTGGAGGTTCTGTCCAGTTTTTCGGGAAATCCGGGCACAAAGGTGAAGGAGGTTGCAAAACGAATGGAAAAATCATATATCAGCAGCGTTGCTAAGGACACAAATATCGCGCGGATCGCGCTTCTGGGGGTGCCCAACGAGATCGGCACGTCCTTTAAGGTCTTTTCCCTGCTTGCCCAGCACAACATCAACGTGGACATCATTCTCCAGGGCATCGGCCACGAGGAGGGCAAGGACATCTGCTTCACGGTGGCCCAGTCCGATCTGGCCATGGCGGAGAAGCTGCTTCGGGAGAACCAGGAGCGCATCCGGTTCCGCGTGCTGGAGACCAATGCGGACGTGGCCAAGGTGTCCGTGGTGGGCGCGGGCGTCATCGGCAACCCCGGCGTGGCGGCCAAGCTGTTCGAGGCCCTCTACGACGCGGGCATCAACATCAATATGATTTCCACCAGTGAAATTAAAATATCCGTGCTTGTGGAGCGCAGGGACGCGGAAAAAGCTGTACAGGTTATACACGATAAGTTTTTTGCTATATAGGTTATAAGGAAAAAAGTTGTTAAATCCTTCACCATTTTTGATTTAAATGTCTTGATATTTGCACAGAATGAATATATAATTATAATCGGCAAGATTTTTGTATTCTTTAGGCGACGGCTTTTCAGATGCCGCCGCCTAAGTTGTAAAATACTTTTTTATGGAGGACTGCAATATGAGTAATTCAGCACAAGCTTCAGCAAGCAGCCGGATTGCGGCACTGCTTGATGAAAACAGTTTTGTTGAAGTCGGCGCGTACATCACCGCCAGAACCACAGACTTTAACATGACTGAGCAGGAGACCCCTGCCGACGGCGTGGTGACCGGTTATGGTACCATCGAGGGCTGCCTGGTGTATGTGTACAGCCAGGACGCTTCTGTACTGGGCGGTTCCATGGGTGAAATGCACGCCAAGAAGATTTCCAATATCTATTCCATGGCTATGAAGATGGGCGCTCCGGTGATCGGACTGATCGACTGCGCGGGACTTCGTCTCCAGGAGGCGACGGATGCGCTGGCAGGCTTCGGCCAGGTGTACTTAAATCAGACCATGGCTTCCGGAGTGATTCCGCAGATTTCCGCGATCTTCGGCACCTGCGGCGGCGGCATGGCCGTGTCCGCGGCGATCACGGACTTCACCTTCATGGAGGACAAGTCCGCGAAGCTGTTTGTGAACGCTCCCAATGCGCTCAAGGGCAACTATACATCCAAGTGCGACACCTCCAGCGCGGCGTTCCAGAGCGCAGAGGCCGGCCTGGTGGATTTCACAGGCGACGAGGCTTCCATTCTCGGACAGATCCGCAGGTTGGTGTCCATTTTGCCGTCCAACAATGAGGACGACATGTCCTACGGCGAGTGCCAGGACGATTTGAACCGCATAAGCGGCGAGCTGGCAGGCTGCGCAGGTGATACCGCGCTGGCTCTGTCCATCATTTCCGACAACAACTTCTTCATGGAAGTTAAGAAAAACTATGATCCCTCTATGGTGACCGGTTTCATCCGCTTGAACGGAACGACCGTAGGCTGTGTGGCAAACCGCAGCGAGGTTTACGAAAACGGAGAGAAAACTGCGGAGTACGAGCCGGTGCTGTCTGCGAAGGGCTGCGACAAGGCTGCGGACTTCATCAATTTCTGCGATTCCTTCAACATCCCTGTGCTGTCTCTGGTGAACGTCAAGGGCTACAAGGCCAGCAAGTGCACTGAGAAGCTGATCGCCAAGGCTGCGGGCCGTCTGACCTACGCTTACGCCAACGCCAGCGTTCCCAAGGTGACCGTTATCGTCAAGGACGCTCTGGGCAGCGCATATCTGACCATGGGCAGCAAGTCCATCGGCGCGGATGTGGTATATGCCTGGGAGAACGCGGCCATCGGCATGATGGATCCGGCTGAGGCTGTGAAGATTATGTATGCCAAGGAGATCGAGGCGGCTGAGGACAGCGTGGCGCTCATCAGTGAGAAGACCGCCCAGTACGCCGCTCTTCAGTCCAGCGCTCTGGCAGCGGCCAGGAGAGGATATATCGACGATATCATCAAGGCCGGGGAGACCCGCCAGCGTGTGATCGCAGCGTTTGAGATGCTGTTCACAAAAAGAGAGGACCGTCCGTCTAAAAAGCATGGCACGGTTTAAAGAGAGGTGACAGGCATATGAAAGGATTATTGAAACGAGCGGCGGCAGCGCTGTTGACGGCGGCTTGCCTGATGAGCCTGTCGGCCTGCTCCGCCGAGGATACTGCCGCAGACGCGCCTAAGATTTCCACCGAAGGCGTGGCAGCGGATGCCTATACGGAGCAGATGGTACTCCAGCAGGCGGTCAGCATTCTGATTGCCAATGAGGAGAGCCTGCTGATCCAGCGGGATTTCTACAAGGCTCAGGGCAATGACGGCCTGGCGGAGGCGCTGGAGGTCATAAGGGAGGCCAAGAGCGAGTACGGCGTCATTCACGGACTGGATGTGGAGAACGCCAAGGTGGTGCAGCTTCCGGATACCACCTACACCGTTTCCATGGGCGCTACCTTTGACGAAGGCGAAATGAAATACGTGATGAACATCAACGGCATGACCGGCGATATGAAGGTGGAAATCCTCCCCGTTGGCGGCGATGATGCGAACCAGACCACGGCCCAGAAGATGGAGGCCGGAGGCGTGTACTCGGCGCTGGGTATCGGCACCGTGTTCAGCGTGCTGGTATTTATCAGTCTGCTGATTTGCTGCTTTAAGTTCATCCATCAGTGGGAAGAGAACAAGAAGAACGAGAAAGCGGCCCCCGCGCCCGCCCCGGCACCTGCCCCGGCTCCCGCGCCCGCAGCGGCGCCTGCGCCTGTGCAGACGGAGGACCTGATGGAGGACGCAGAGCTTGTGGCTGTGATCAGCGCGGCCATTGCGGCCTACCAGGGCACTTCTTCCAACGGCCTGGTGGTGCGTTCCATCCGCCGGCTTCCCGGTTCCAAGTGGAAACAGAATTAAACTGAATAACCGATTAGTTTGATAAAAATAAGAATCATACCCAATTCAGGAGGAATTGAACCATGAAGAGTTATACAATTACAGTGAATGGAAAAGCATATGCAGTAACGGTTGAAGAAGGCGCGGCCAGCGGTGTGGCGGCAGCTCCCGCAGCGGCACCTGTAGCTCCGGCGGCCCCGGCGGCTCCGGCTCCGGCGGCAGCTCCGGCCCCCGCTCCCGCAGCGGCTCCGGCAGGCGCAGCAGGCGCGGTGAAGGTTACCGCTCCCATGCCCGGCAAGGTGGTGGGCGTTAAGGCGTCCGCAGGTCAGGCAGTTAAGAAGGGTGATACCATCCTGGTTCTGGAAGCCATGAAGATGGAGAACGACATCGTGGCTCCGCAGGACGGCACAGTTGCCAGCATCAATGTATCCACCGGCGATTCCGTTGAATCCGGCGCGGTTTTAGCTACTCTGAACTAATCATAAGGATGGATTTGCAGCAATGTGGATCCACATGGAGGGAACATTATGGATTTTGGCACTATTGTGAACAACCTCCTGGACCAGATGGCGTTTTTCCATCTGCAGCCAGGCAATTATGCTATGATCGGAGTGGCCCTGGTTTTCTTATTCCTTGCAATTAAGAAAGGCTTTGAACCGCTGCTTCTGATCCCGATTTCCTTTGGTATGCTGCTGGTGAATATTTACCCGGAGATTATGTACTCTCCTGAGCAGACGTCCAACGGAACCGGCGGACTCCTCTGGTACTTCTTCCAGCTGGACGAGTGGAGTATCCTGCCGTCACTGATTTTCCTGGGCGTGGGCGCAATGACGGACTTCGGTCCCCTGATCGCCAACCCCATCAGCTTCCTTATGGGCGCCGCCGCCCAGGTGGGAATTTACTCCGCTTACTTCTTTGCAATCCTTTTGGGATTCAACGGCAAGGAAGCGGCGGCTATCTCCATCATCGGCGGAGCCGACGGCCCCACCTCCCTGTTCCTGTGCAGTAAGCTGGGACAGAGCCAGATCATGGGCCCTATCGCCGTGGCGGCATACTCCTACATGGCGCTGGTGCCGATCATTCAGCCGCCGGTCATGAAGCTTCTGACCACTGAAAAAGAGCGCAAGATCAAGATGGAGCAGCTTCGTCCGGTATCCAAGCTGGAGAAGATTTTATTCCCCATCATCGTTACCATCGTGGTGTGTCTGATCCTGCCGTCCACCGCTCCCCTGGTAGGTATGCTGATGCTGGGCAACCTGTTCCGTGAGTGCGGCGTGGTGAAGCAGCTGGCAGAGACGGCTTCCAACGCTCTGATGTATATCGTAGTGATCCTGCTGGGAACCTCCGTTGGCGCGACCACCAGCGCGGAGGCGTTCCTGAACTGGACCACCTTAAAGATCGTAGGCCTGGGTCTGGTAGCCTTTATCTTCGGCACCGCGGGCGGCGTGCTTTTAGGCAAGCTGCTGTGCAAGATCACAGGCGGCAAGATCAACCCGTTGATTGGCTCGGCCGGCGTGTCCGCCGTTCCCATGGCGGCCCGCGTATCCCAGAAGGTAGGCGCGGAGGCGGATCCCACCAACTTCCTGCTGATGCATGCTATGGGCCCCAACGTGGCCGGCGTAATCGGCACGGCTGTGGCCGCCGGTACATTTATGGCGATCTTTGGAGTTTAACGTGACCACATTTCACTGAAATTTTAGGAGGATTATAAACTATGGCAGAGATAGAGAAAAAGCCGGTAAAGATTGTGGAAACCGTCCTGCGCGACGCCCATCAGTCTTTGCTCGCAACCAGAATGTCTACGGACCAGATGCTGCCCATTGTGGATAAAATGGATCAGGTCGGCTACTACGCGGTAGAGTGCTGGGGCGGAGCTACCTTTGATTCTTGCCTTCGTTTCCTGAAGGAAGATCCCTGGGAGCGCCTCAGAAAGCTGAGAGCCGGATTTAAGAATACCAAGTTACAGATGCTGTTCCGCGGCCAGAATATCCTGGGCTACAACCATTATGCGGACGACGTGGTGGAATACTTCGTACAGAAGTCCATTGCCAACGGCATTGATATCATCCGTATTTTCGACTGCTTAAACGACATCCGCAACCTGCGGACCGCTGTGAAGGCCACCAACAAGGAGAAGGGCCATGCGCAGATCGCGCTGTGCTATACCCTGGGCGACGCCTACACCCTGGACTACTGGAAGAACATCGCCAGGGAGATCGAGGACATGGGCGCTGATTCCCTGTGTATCAAGGACATGGCAGGGCTTCTGACCCCCTATGCGGCGGCTGAGCTGGTGACGGCTCTGAAGGAGGGCACCAGCCTTCCCATCGACCTGCACACCCACTACACTTCCGGCGTAGCTTCCATGACCTACTTAAAGGCAGTGGAGGCAGGCTGCGATATCATCGACTGCGCAATGTCACCGCTGGCCCTGGGCACCAGCCAGCCGGCTACCGAGGTTATGGTTGAGACCTTCCGCGGCACGCCCTACGACACCGGCTACGACCAGACCCTGCTGGCGGAGATCGCAGACCACTTCCAGCCCATTCGCGACCAGGCATTAAAGAGCGGCCTGCTCAATCCCAAGGTGCTGGGCGTAAACATCAAGACCCTGCAGTACCAGGTACCGGGCGGCATGCTGTCCAACCTGGTGAACCAGCTGAAGGAAGCCGGTCAGGAAGACAAGTACCGTCAGGTGCTTGAGGAGATCCCGAGAGTTCGTAAGGACTTCGGCGAGCCGCCCCTTGTTACCCCGTCCTCCCAGATCGTGGGCACCCAGGCTGTGCTGAACGTAATCATGGGCGAGCGCTACAAGATGGTTCCCAAGGAGTCCAAGAAGATCATGCTGGGCGAGTTCGGCCAGACCGTAAAGCCCTTCAATCCGGAGGTACAGAAGAAGATCATCGGCGACGAGACGCCCATCACCTGCCGTCCGGCCGATCTCATCGAGCCCCAGCTGCCCCAGTTCGAGAAGGACTGCGCACAGTGGAAGCAGCAGGATGAGGACGTACTCAGCTATGCCCTGTTCCCCCAGGTTGCGAAGGACTTCTTTATCTACAGAGAGGCGCAGCAGACTAAGGTGGATCAGACTGTGGCGGATAAGAATAGTAAGGCTTATCCGGTGTGATGTGAAAACAATCGCTTGCTGGCTATGCCAGCGGCCCATTGTATTCAAATAAAAAGACCGGCTCCGGGACAGATGTCCTGGGGCCGGTTTTTTAGGTATAAGAAGATTGCCAGGGGCTCGTATACTTTCATCAATTCCCGCTCCCATACGCCATCGCAGCCCCGGCATCCAGCATCCCGCCGCTGAACACCTTTCCAGCCAGACTGTCCATCTTGCGGGCGCTGTTTAACAGAGCATTTTTGACGCCGATGAGATCCAGATCCGGGCGGGAGGAGTAGACCATGGCCGCCACGCCAGTGACCATGGGGGCCGCCATGGAGGTGCCGCTCATGTGGGCGTAGCCGTGGTCGGAGGCGGTGCTTAAAATGTACACGCCGGGAGCGGCTATATCCACATTTTTGGGGCCGTAATTGGAGCTTTCGTCCAGGTTGCCGTCAAACATCAGGTTGGCAACGGTGAGCACGTTGTCGTAGGGCAGGCTGGCCGGGTAGACCGGAGTGGTGTCGATGTTGTAGCCCAGCTCCCGGTCGTCCCCGTTTCCGGCGGCCACCACGAAGAGCATTTTTGAGTCGCGGATTACCTGGGCAATCGCCTCGTCGGAGTGGTTGGAGCCAAAGCTTAAGTTGCAGATGGAGGCGCCGTTCGCTTCCGCGTAGCGGATGGCGTCCAGTACGGCCTGGGTGTTGCCTTTTCCCTCGTCGCTGCCCAGGGCCTTCAGGACCATGATTTTTACATATTGATTGTCCGTGAGGCCGACCATTCCGCCGTCGCCCTTGCCCGCGCTGATGGTGCCCGCGGCGTGTGTTCCATGCGTGTCATCCGCGCCGGTGTAGAGCGTATTGTTTCCGTCATAGAAATTCCAGCCGTGTACGTCGTCCACATAGCCGTTTCCGTCATTATCGATGCCGTCGTCCGGGATTTCGTCCTCATTGGTCCAGATGGCGTTTTTCAGATCCGGATGGGTAATGTCGATCCCGGTGTCGATGATGGCCACGGTGACGGGCCTCTTGTTCTCCTCCTTTTCGTATAAATCCCAGGCCGGGAGAATGTTGATGTCTATGCCTTCCACCGCGTCGGTGTTGATCTTGTCGTAGTTTCCGGGGCCCACGGGGGGCAAGGCCACGGCGTCCACGTCGCCGCCATCGTCCTTGTGCACATACATGTGATCCAGGGAGTCCAGGTTCAGGCGGGATTCGGTGCGCCGGATGCGCCCATTGTTTCTAAGCGCCCACTGTCGGTCCGCCAGGGAGTCGGCCGGGGAGAGGTTGATGACACCGGGGCCCACGGCAAATGGATGGTAGAGGCTGTCGCCGGTGGTGGTAAAAGCCCGGTAGAGGCCGTCCGCGTCGCCGCCTGGCGACGTACGGGAAAGACCGGCGTTTCCGGGGGCAGCGGCAAATGTACGGTATAAGCCGTCGCCGCTGCTTCCGGCAGCGGGCGGTAATTCCGCTGCACCGCCGCTGTATTGTGAGCCGGCGATACAGAGGGCGAGAGCCGCTCCGGCCAGCTTGGTGATCATTTTCATAATGCTGTCTCCTGTCATTCTGGTAATACCAACCTATCATAACATATCCATAAGTAAAAAGGGTGAATGAAATGCGAAAAAAAGTTTAAGAATTGATGTGGAAAAAACTTACGAAATCTTGACAAAATGGGGTAAAATTTCCTATTATGGATAAAACGGGTTGTGGTTCACGAAAACCGGCCATGACCGGAGCGCGCAGCAGAGAGGGGATTTTTAGATGCAGGGAGATTTTATCACCAGAATCAAGTCGGCATACAATCAATTTACCAAGACGGAGCGGAAGGTGGCGGATTTCGTGCTGGACAACCCCAGGAGGGCGCTGTTCATGTCCATCACGGACCTGGCGGAGAGCTGCGGTGTGGGGGATACCAGCGTGTTCCGGTTCTGTAAAACCCTGGAGCTGAACGGATACCAGGAGTTCAAGATGCTGCTGAGTCTGAGCCTCAATGAGGGCGGGGACGAGCTGGACCAGTTTGCCGGGAAAAACGTAACGTTGAACGACTCCTTTGAGCAGGTGGCGCAGAAGGTGTTGAACGCCAATGTGCAGACGCTGAACGAGACGTACTCCCTGCTGGAAGAGGAAAAATTTTCCAAAGCGATGGACCTGCTGAACGCGGCCGAATCCATTTACTTTTTCGGCGTGGGGGGCAGTATGCTGACTGCGATGAAGGCCATGAATAAGTTTCTGCGAATCGAACCCAAGGTGCGCTGCCTGCCGGATACCCATATGCAGGCCATGGCGGCCTCGGTCATGGGGCCGGAGGACGTAGCGGTGCTGTTCTCCTACTCAGGCGCCACCAAGGATACCATTCATGTGGCGGAGCTCGCCAAGCAGGCGGGGGCCACGGTGATCTGCGTGACCCGGTTCGTCAAGTCGCCTCTGACCTCCTTCTCGGACGTAACGTTGCTCAGCGGCGCAAACGAGGGCCCGTTCCAGAGCGGTTCTACCTCGGCGGAGATCAGCCAGATGTTTTTGATCGATCTGATGTACACGGAGTATTACCGGCGCTATTTCAAACGGTGCAGCCGGTATAATGAGAAGTCCACGGCTTCGGTGGTGGAAAAGCTGGTGTGAGGGACCGAGCCCACCAGGCGCGCCGCCCGTGCCCTCATGAATATGCTTAAAATAAATCACCCGCGACGGTTTGCTTCCGTTGCGGGTGATTTTAATGAGTGGAATGGGGGAGCTGGCGATTGCGGAAGTAACCGGCTGCCGGACGCCTCCCCATCACACGAAAATTTCTTAGGCTTCAAGTTTCCAGATATCCCGATTGTATTCCCCGATGGTGCGGTCGGAGGAGAAATAGCCGGCCTGGCTGATGTTGACCAGCATTTTCCTGGCCCAGCCGGTGCGGTTCTCATAGTCCGCCAGGGCCTGCTCTTTCGTGCGGCAGTAATCCTCAAAATCCGGGAAGGTCATGAACCAGTCCTTGGTGAGCAGTTCGTTGTACAGGCGCTCCAGGTTCTCCAGGTCGCCAACCTCCTGCATTTCCTCGCCCACAATGAAATCCACGGCATTTTTCAGGTTCCCGTCCTTCTCATAGTAGTCTCTGGCGCAGTAATCGCCGTCCTTGTAGCGCTGGATCACGGTCTCGCTGGAATCCCCGAAGACGTAAATATTCTCGTCGCCGACCAGTTCGTGGATCTCCACGTTGGCCCCGTCGTCGGTGCCCAGGGTGACGGCTCCGTTCAGCATGAATTTCATGTTGCCGGTGCCACTGGCTTCCTTGGAGGCCAGGGAGATCTGCTCGGAAATGTCGCAGGCCGGGATCAGCTTTTCCGCCAGCGTCACGTTGTAGTTGCTCACCATCACCACCTTTAAGTAGGGACTCACTTCCGGATCGCGGTCGATGATTTGCTGCAGGCAGAGGATCAGGTGGATAATATCCTTGGCAATGGTGTAGGCAGGTGCTGCCTTGGCCCCGAAAATGGCCGTAATACTGGTGGTGGGACGGTGTCCCGCCTTGATCTCCTGGTATTTGCGGATCAGGTACAAGGCGTTAAGCTGCTGGCGCTTGTACTCGTGGAGCCGCTTGACCTGGATGTCGAAAATGGAGTTGGTGTCGATTTCAATCCCCTGGGTTTCCTTCAGGTAAACGGCCAGGTCCTGCTTGCAGGCCTCCTTGACGGCCAAAAGACCGTGAAGAACCTTGATGTTTTTCAAAAACCGGTTGTCGTTCAGCGCTTTCAGGCAGTCCGCATTTTCCTTGAACCCGTCTCCGATCAGATTTTCAATGTAAGCGGTCAGGCGGGGATTGCTGTGGAGCAGCCAGCGGCGGAAGGTAATTCCGTTGGTCTTGTTATTAAATTTCTGCGGGTACAGCTTGTAAAAATGGCTCAGTTCGGTTTCTTTTAAAATCTCCGTGTGCAGCGCGGCCACGCCGTTGACGCTGAAGCCATAGTGAATGTCGATGTGGGCCATGTGGACCCGGTCGTCGTTTCCGATAATGTACACGGAAGGATCCTCGCAGCGGCGGCGCACCTTGTCGTCCAGTATTTCCATAATGGGAATCAGCTGGGGTACGGCCTCCTTGAAGAAATCCATGGGCCAGGTCTCCAGGGCCTCGGCCAGGATGGTGTGGTTGGTGTAGGCGCAGGTGCGGCGGACCACGTCGATGGCATCGTCCATTTCCAGGCCGTGCTCACAGGTGAGGAGACGGATCAGCTCCGGGATCACCATGGTGGGATGGGTGTCGTTGATCTGGATGACCGCATAGTCGGGCAGGTCGTAGTAGTTGCAGCCCTTGGCAGCCGCTTCCTCCAGGATCAGGCGGGCTGCGTTGGCCACCATGAAATACTGCTGATAGATGCGCAGCACCCTTCCGGCGCGGTCGCTGTCGTCCGGATAGAGGAAGAGGGTCAGATTCTTTTGGATGTCCGTTTTGTCAAAGGAAATGCCGTCCTCCACCACGGTTTCGTCCACCGTTTCCACGTCAAAGAGGTGGAGCTTGTTGGTGCGGTTGTTGTAGCCGGTCACCGCGATATCGTACATGCGGGAGGTCAGCGTAAAACCCTTGTAGGAAATGGTGTAGGTCTTGTCGGTTTTGGTGAGCCAGGACGGCGTTTCCAGCCAGGGATTGGGCTCCTCCTCCTGTTTGTTGTCCGCAAAGAGCTGTTTGAATAGGCCGAAATGATAGTTCAGCCCCACGCCGTCCCCGTTTAGGCCCAGAGTAGCGATGGAGTCCAGGAAGCAGGCGGCCAGGCGGCCCAGTCCTCCGTTGCCGAGAGATGGCTCGGGCTCCATTTCCTCCACCGCGCTTAAGTTGTGGCCGGAGCCAGCCAGAATCTCACGGACCTGGTCGTAGATCCCTAAGTTGATCAGATTGTTGGAGAGCAGCTTTCCGATGAGAAATTCAGCGGAAATATAGTACAGTTTTTTCTTGCCTGCCGGGGACCGGCGCTCCCCCGCCAGGTCCTGAACCAGGGAGAGAAGTCCGGCGTAAATTTCGTGGCAGGAGCACTGGGCCAGCGGTTTTTTGCAGGCGGCGGTGAGTTTCTGTTCCAGTTTTGTTTTGTCGTTCAAATGGTTGATCATAGTCATCATTCCTTTTTTGAGGCGGCCGCCAAGGGCGGGGAGACAGGCGGGAAGGTGTGCGGCCTGCAGGTCCGGGCGGCGGCGTTTTTGGTTTGGGTGATACGTTTCCTTAAGTATAATACGTTTTATCCGGTAAATCTTGCAGCATGGTGGGATAATATTGTACAATACAATCATAGAGGAGGCGGATATGACCGGTACAGAGTATTATCATGAGATCAAAAAGCACGCGGGCAGGGATTTTCCCTTCAATATTTATCCCTGCACGATCCCGTTGGATTTCCGGCAGGTGCCGGTGCACTGGCATGAGGAAATGGAGCTGATTGCAGTTAAGAAGGGCCGGGGCACGGTGACCGCGGATCTGATCCCTTATGAGGTGAAGGCCGGGGAGACGGTGGTGGTCTTTCCGGGCCAGCTGCATGGAATCGGTCAGCTGGGCGGGGAGGCTATGGAGTATGAAAATATCATTTTCCAGCCCACCATGCTGATGGCTTCGGCGGACGAGGCGTGCACCTCCCGGTTTTTGCTCCCGCTAGTGATGGAGGGCGGACAGGCGCCCGTGCACATAACGCAGGAGAGTCCGGGATACCGGGAGTTTATGCGCTGCATTGAGGTGATGGACCGTATGTGCGGGGAACGGCCTTACGGTTACCAGCTGGCGGTGAAGGGGGCGCTGTTCGGTTTTCTGTTCCAGGTGTTTACCCACTACCGGGAGGCGGTGCCTGAGGGGAGCAGAAAATACCGGGAGAAAATCAAAACGCTGCTGCGGCACATCGAGGACCACTACGGAGAACGGTTGACCGTGGAGGAGGCTGCGGGGATGTGTTTTTACAGTAAATCCCATTTTATGAAGTTCTTCCGGCAGCATATGGGATGTTCCTTTGTGGATTATCTGAATGATTACCGCCTGGCCATGGCAGCGGGATTTCTCGCTTCCACCGGGGACACGGTAACGGAGATCGCCCAGCGCTGCGGTTTTGATAATATTTCGTATTTTAACCGCATGTTCAAGCGCAAATACGGCCAGGCTCCGGCCGCTTACCGAAAGACGGTTGTTTTCAGGGGATAAATATGGTAAAATAGGGCGGTATTTCAAGCGGGACACAGGCCCGCAGGTGCACCCGGCGAAGAGCCGGAGGAATGAGGAGATTAAAAATGCGGGAATGCGGAATGTTGCTGCCAATCGCCAGTCTGCCGTCGCGGTATGGGATCGGGGCATTTTCAAAAGAAGCATATGAGTTTGTGGATACATTAAAAGCTGCGGGGCAGTCCTGCTGGCAGATTCTGCCGCTGGGGCCTACAGGGTACGGGGATTCGCCCTACCAGCCGTTTTCAGCCTTTGCAGGGAATCCCTATTTCATCGATCTGGACCGGTTGGTGGAGGAAGGACTGCTGACGTTGGAGGAATGCGAAGCCGTGGATTTCGGGGAGGACCCGCGCAAGGTCTGGTACGATAAGATCTACGAGGGGCGTTTCCCGCTGCTGCGCAAGGCTTATGAGCGGTTTAAGGGGACGCTGGCGGGTGGAGAAAACGCGGGCACAGATGCCGCGGCGGAAGAGCGTGGGGCTGCGGGGAACGCCACTGCGGTGGAGATGGTTCATGAGATGGCGGCCCGCCTTCTGGGAGAGGAGACCCGGGAATACTGCTTTTACATGGCGGTGAAGAACCATTTTGGGGAGCAGAGCTGGAATCTGTGGGACGAGGATATCCGCATGCGCCGGCCGGAGGCGGTGGCCAAGTGGCGCCAGGCGTTGACGGACGACATCGGATTCTATGAGTTTCAGCAGATCAAGTTTGAGGAGCAGTGGGAACGTTTAAAGGGATACGCCAATTCCCAGGGAATCCGGCTGGTGGGAGATATCCCCATTTACGTGGCCTTTGACGGGGCGGACAGCTGGGCGCACCCGGAGCTGTTCCAGTTTGACGAGAAAAATGAACCGGTAGCGGTGGCCGGCTGCCCGCCGGATGCATTTGCCGCCACGGGACAGCTATGGGGGAATCCCCTTTACAACTGGGAGTACCATCGTGAGACCGGGTATGACTGGTGGATGAAGCGGATGGTGTACAGCTTTAAGCTCTACGACCAGGTTCGGGTGGATCATTTCCGGGGATTTGACGCCTATTATTCGATCCCGTACGGAGATCCCACCGCGGAGTTCGGCCACTGGGAGCCCGGCCCGGGCATCGAGATTTTCCGGCGGATGCAGGAGGTATTTGGTAAGAAGCTGCCCATTATCGCGGAGGATCTGGGTTTCCTGACGCCGTCGGTGCGCAAGCTTTTGACGGACACCGGTTTTCCGGGGATGAAGGTGCTGGAATTTGCTTTCAATTCCAAGGAGGAGAGCGATTATCTGCCCTACAATTACAATAGCAACTGTGTGGTTTACACGGGGACCCATGACAACGACACGCTGGTGGGCTGGTATAAGCACATGGAGATTGAGGATAAGGAGTTCTCCATGGCCTATCTGGGCAGCGAGGATACGCCGCTGGCGAAGATTCATTGGGATTTCATCCGCCTGGCGCTGTCCAGCGTCGCACGGCTGGCGGTGATTCCGGTTCAGGACTATCTGGGACTGGGCTCCGAGGCGCGGGTCAACGAGCCGTCCACACTTGGGAAAAACTGGAGATGGCGTATGCTGCACGACGAGCTGGACGGGCATACCATCCGGAAATGCCGTCGGCTGGCAAAGATTTATGGGAGGCTGCGGGAGGAAGCGGAGAAGGAAAACGCAGATCAGGAATAGCGTGAGGACGGGAATCGAATAAAAGCAGGATTAGAGTAAGAGCGCGGCAGAATGTGGCGCAAAAAACAGCACCTGGGAGAGCCGGCCGGATTGGCGGCGGGGTCCAGGTGCTTTTTGTATCGTCTGCTGAGCTATTTACCGGTTGGGAATTTGTTTACAGGGGCCTACTCCGTCTCATACGGCCAGTCCACAATCCCTCCGAAGTCATACACGTTCTGGTATCCCATTTGAATCAGTTTGTCGGAGGCCGCTTTGCTTCGGATACCGGTGCGGCAGTGTACCAGGAGGACGGCGTCCAGATCGGGCAGGGAGGCGGGGGGCTCGGAGTTTATGTCCTCATTGGGAACGTTGACGGCGCCGGGAATGTGCTGGGCGGCGTATTCGTCCGGGCGGCGGACATCCACGATGGTAACGCCGCCGTTGTCGATCATGGTTTTGGCCTCCTCAGCTGTGATCTTGTGGTAGACTCCCTGGGGATCTGCGGTTGCGGTTTGTGATTGGCCGGTGGTGCTGCCGGCTGTGCCGGAGGCCGGTGAACTGCCGGATTCCGGGCTGTCCGATGTTTTATTGTTTGATTTTGCAGTGGGCGCAGCCGGGGGTTGGGAAGCCGAGGACGGAGCGGCAGAGGCGGCGCCTGACCGGGCGCAGCCGGTGAGAGCAAATACGGCGATCAGACCTGCGTATAATAAATTCTTCATTTTCATGGTGGGTTCTCCTTTTCATGTTTGGATTGGATGGCGATTTCCGGTGTGTTTCCGGAATTTATGGATTGGTTGGTGTCGTGGACAGCGGCCCAGACTGTGTTTGAGCCGGAGTGACAGTCGGGAGGGCGCTTTGCAAGTCGTTGGGGAGCTCGTCCGGGGCCCCAACCGTCGGCTCCCCTTGAGCCGAATCCGGCGCCTCACCCTGAGCTCCACCCTGGGCTTCTACCTGTGTTCCATTCTGGGTTTCTACCTGTGTCTCTGCCTGAGGCGCAACGGGAGTCTCGGCGGGAGACTCAGCCGGTGCCGCCGGAGCTGTTGGCGCCGCTGTTTCGTCGGGAACCGTGGTATTCTGTTGGATCACACCGGCTTTAGGCCGGTAGTTGCTGTTGTGCAGAGGCGTTTCCTGGATCACCTCGCCGTTTTTGGTTACGACCCGGAAGCTTTTCCAGCTGGCACCCGGTTTGGGGGCTTCTACCTGCTGCTGGGTGCCGTAGGGGAGGTTGGGATTTTCCTCAAGCACCTGATCCGGGGCGGGCGTTTCGCCCACCTGCTCGGAGCGGATGGAGACCTTGACCCCGTCCTCCAGGACCGGAAGGCCCACGATGGATAGTTTCAGCAGGTTGTCCTGAAAATTGGCGCGCAGGGCGATGGAGGTCGTGTTGGTATTCACAAATTTCAGGTCGGGACCGGCGTAGCCGTCGAAGCTGACCATGGCATCCTGCCCGGGCTCCACATAGCTGGGGGCGAAGCTGTGTGAGTTGCGCTCCGTGGTCATGAAGCCGGAGGTGATGATGGCGTGGTACAGGGTGGTGGAGACCTGGCAGACGCCGCCGCCCGGCTCCTCAATCAGCACGCCGTTTTTGTAGGCTCCGGCCGGCTGATAGCCCTTCTCGCTGGTGCGGTTTCCGGTGGCCAGGTTGAAGGAAAATTCCTCTCCGGCCTTCAGAATCCGTCCGTCAATGGCATCCACGGCCAGCTGGATGTTCTGGTTACGGTTTTTGTTGTTGGTCGTCTTGGTGGTGAAGGTGCCGATCACCTGATATTGTTCCTTGGCCTGAGCCTGGGTGCGCTCCGGCGGGATAATGGTCAGGGACGGGGAAATGGAGGCGGCGTAGGAACCGGAATTCACAGCAGCTAACACATCGGCAGCCAGCTGGTCCCGGTCCAGCCTAAGCCCGCTGACTTCCTTGGAATACTGGTACTTGCCGGTTTCGCGGTCGTAGGATACCAGCTGGGAATTCTCCGGCGAGCGGTCGAAACGGCCGGCAAATTCGTCCGCCGCTTCCAGGATTCTCTCCTCCACGGCTTCCAGGTCAAAGGTGTAATTCTCGGACGAGGACTGACCGGCGGCGTATATTTCATCCAATATCCGCCCGATCTCCGGTTCCAGCGGGTTCGGGAAGGGCAGACGGTCGTTCTCCCAGACCACGGACACGTCCCAGGAAAATGCCTCGGTCAGCTTCTTCTCAGCCGCGCTGCGATCCAGGCCGGTGAGATCCACGCCCTGGACCGTGACGGCGGGGGCGGCCGGAAGGGAGGAAGCTTCCATCGGGGCGTCCGGAGCGTAGGCGGCTGAGGCGGAGGGCTGTTTGGTTTCCCTTCTGTCTTTTCCGAAAACGGTCCACGCCGCGAAGGTCAGGACAGGCACGAGTACGGCCAGGGAGAGTACGAAGCCTCGTGAGAGAACGGCGGTTTGCAGCCGGTTCATATGGCTGCGCTTTCTGCGGGATCTGAAGCGGTTGCTGCGAATTCTGGTCATCTATGCGGGTTCCTTTCTAAAAACTAAAACGGACATCTGTAATTGTAAATTATACAGTTCATACTGTAACAATACCAGATACAGTTAATTCTGTCAAGTATTTTCTTTTATAACATAAGTTTATCCTTATCCGGTGAGGGAAAACATGGAAACAACCTGTTTTTCCGCATTTTCACAGAATTTCCACAGACTGTTCTTGTATTTTTCGCATACAGCCTGTTAAAATGGCGTTACTGAAAACGGAAGGGGTGATTTGATGAAGAAGGGGGATGTTGATACTGGCCGGGCCGGGAGCCGGGGAGCGTCTGCCGGCGATTGATTACTATGAGGTGTATGTGCTGCATTAGCAGGAAAAATACGGCGGATGACCGGTTGAAGGTGACCGGTCATCCGCCGTTTATGGAGCATGGCTCCGGGATGCCCAGCCACAGAATCAGCAGCCAGATCAGGCAGATTGGGATTGCATAATACCATTTTTCCGGCTTCCCATTCTCCCACAAGTGCTCCGACCGCGCGCGGTTTCGCTCCCAGACCTCCCCGGGAATCAATTTCACGGTCAATGCGACCAGCGCAGGCAATAGGATCAGATCGTCCAGGTACCCGAGAACCGGAATAAAATCGGGTATCAGATCGATGGGGGACAGGGCGTAGCATACGGTAATACCGGCCAGTACCTTTGCTGAAATGGGCGTGTCCTTATCCTTCAGGGCCAGAAAAACGGCGGGAATATCGCGCTTTAAGCTTTGGGCGCGTTCTTTTAGGGTCATGGGGATTACCTCACATGCAGTTTTATTTTGATCCGATCCAATAACATCCGGCTGCAATGATTCCCGACATGAACTCCAGTGTTTTCACCAGCCCGTCATAAGCCGGCATCCGGGTAACGAGGCCTGCGCCCAAATAAACAGCTACGAATATTACTGCGGAGATAACCGCTCTCTTAAGTGTCTGATTCATCATCCGTTCCCTCCATAATATAAGTATTCTTCCTTCGGATCGGGCCTGCGGGTGCAGCCCCGTCCGTCTGCATCTGTCCCCTAAGTTTAGTATCGGGAACAAAAAATGTCAATGCCCGGAAACGCGGGAAAAATTTTTTACCACAACGGCTGTTTTTGTGGTAACATAGGAGAATAGATAAATACTGTATACAATGAACAAAATATGCACATAAACAAACCGTACGGTTGTCGGGAGCTACTGTTTACAGGTAATATCCCGTGAGGCGTATTTTGTGAGTGGAGCGCAACGGAAGTCACAGAAAACCCGAGGATAGCGGCGGGAAGCGGCCGCGTTTTGTCCTGCCTGGTGGCGGTTGAAAAAATGCCGCCGGTTTGGTATACTGGAGCGGAGGATGAAAGATCCCACAGACATGAGGAGACCCCGGCGATTTCTCGACCGGGGCAATTATGAAAAATCTATGTGCAATTTCACTATTAAACATATTTTTTGTATTTCGTTTCTATACAAATAGTATAAAAAATAAATGTGAACGAAATGTGAACCCTATGTAAACAGATTATGAAAAGTAAAATTTAGAGAAATAGAAGGAGAGAAGGATGGGACAGGAATTGAAACGAAAGACGACGGTCATCGGTCATCGGAATCCGGATACGGATTCGATTTGCTCGGCCATCTGTTATGCCAATTTGAAGCGGCTTGTGACCGGCGACGAGTACATTCCGGGCCGGGCCGGGCATGTGAACGGAGAAACCCAGTTTGTGCTGGATTACTTTGGCGTGGAGCAGCCCAAGCTGGTGGAGGACGTGAGAACCCAGGTAAAGGACATCGAGATCCGCAAGACCAAAGGCGTGGCGGGAAGCATTTCCCTGAAGATGGCCTGGAAGATCATGCAGGAGAACAATGTGGTGACCATCCCTTCCGTTCGGGAGGACGGGGTGCTCGAGGGCCTGATCACGGTGGGCGACATCACCAAAACGTACATGAACATCTATGACAGCAGCATTTTGTCCAAGGCCAACACCCAGTATTCCAATATCATCGAAACGCTGGAGGCGGATCTGATCGTGGGAGATGAGAACGCGTATTTTGACCGGGGGAAGGTGCTGGTGGCTGCGGCAAACCCGGATTTGATGGAGTTTTACATTGAACCTCACGATCTTGTGATTCTTGGAAACCGCTATGAGTCCCAGCTGTGCGCCATCGAGATGGGCGCGGACTGCATTATCGTGTGCGAGGGCGCGGGCGTTTCCAGAACCATCAAGAAGATCGCTCAGGACCGCGGCACAACGGTGATCGCCACCACCTACGACACGTACACGGTGGCCCGTCTGATCAACCAGAGTATGCCCATCAGTTATTTCATGACCAGGGAACACCTGATCACATTTGACAGCGACGATTACATTGACGAGATCAAAGAGGTGATGGCCAGCAAGCGGCACCGGGATTTCCCGATTCTGGACAAAAACGGCTGTTACCTGGGCATGATTTCCCGCCGGAACCTGCTGGGCGCCAAGGGCAAGCAGGTGATTCTGGTGGATCACAATGAGAAGAACCAGGCTGTGGCCGGGGTGGAAGGCGCGGAGATTCTGGAGATCATCGACCACCACCGCCTGGGCACGGTTCAGACCATGGCGCCGGTATTTTTCCGCAATCAGCCGCTGGGCTGTACGGCCACCATTATTTATCAGATGTACCGGGAAGCGGGCGTGGAGATCGAGCAGAAGATTGCCGGCCTGCTGTGCAGCGCCATCATTTCCGATACGCTGCTGTTCCGTTCTCCCACCTGCACCTCCGTGGACGAACGGGCGGCCAGGGAGCTGGCGGAGATCGCCGGGCTGGACATTGAGAAGTACGCGGTGCAGATGTTCTCCGCGGGCAGCAACTTAAAGGACAAGGGCGACGAGGAGATCTTTTACCAGGATTTCAAGCGCTTTACTTCCGGTAAGGTGACCTTTGCGGTGGGCCAGATCACGTCCCTGGACGAGAACGAGTTAAAGGCGTTAAAGCCGCGGATGCTGGCGTACATGCAGCGGTCCCATGAGACGGATAACCTGAATATGATCTTTTTCATGCTGACCAATATCCTGACGGAGTCCACAGAGCTTCTGTGCGTAGGCCAGGGCGCGGTGCAGCTGGCGGCCAAGGCGTTCCACCTGGACCAGGACGAGGAGACGGAGAAATCGGAGCCGGTGGTCAGCCTGCCGGGCGTGGTGTCCCGCAAGAAGCAGCTGATTCCGGAGCTTATGCTGGCGGAGCAGATGTAGGGGAGAATGTGGGCGTTGTCCGGGTATAATAGGAATATTGAGTAGTAAAGTTTACAGGCGCAGAACGGATTCGAATCATGGTTCTGCGCCTGTTTTTATGTACTCGCAGATTCAATGTTGAAAAAAGAATAAAAGCATGTATAATTAAACTTATTAGATTATATTTGGAATTAAATTTTCGTATGTGATTATAATATATTGTGAAAAGAGGTGTATTTGTGCTTATTCAATATGCGGTCAGCAACTACAAATCAATAAAAGATGAAATTATCATTAATTTTGCCAGGATTGATGGTGAGAGCGACGATAACTGGACGATACCCGTGGAGGAGCCCAGATGCAGATTATATAATGTAATTGGTCTGATGGGCCCAAATGCGAGCGGAAAATCCAACATTATTGATTCGTTCTATTTTGCAATCCGGTTTATTAAAAATACCATTAGCCGGAAGGAGAAGTCTAAAATTAAGGTAGAGCCGTTTCTACTTGACGACCAAACGCAGAAGCAGCCCTCCAGCTTTGAATTTATATATATTTATCAGGGAATTAAGTATGTCTATGGTTTTTCCGTCAATTCCGTTCGTGTAGAGGAAGAATATTTATTGGCCTATTATTCTGCGAAACCCACGACTGTTTTTGAACGTCAAAATGGCACGGAATACCGTTTTAGAGGGAACGATGTTTCCAGGCAGAGAGAGCTGTCGGGGAAAACCAATGCGAATCGTTTGTATTTGCCTGTAGCGGCAGAGTGGGGATATGATAAGCTGTCAGGCGCATATGCCTGGTTTGAAAATGTTTTTGATCAGTATGAAAATGTGAGAATCAGCGATGTTTTAGAAAACATAGTTGTAGATGAAAAAAAGAAGTCGATTTTACTTGAATCGCTTCAGAAAGCGGATTTTAATATAACAGATATTTATGTAAAAAAAAGGAAACTGGAGAAGCAGCAAATCGATGTCATCCGGGAGATGATTGCAAAGATTGTTCCGGAAGTGGAAGTTGACAATATACCGGAATCCAACCCTGAGATTTATGTCACCCATAGAAATAAAGGAGAAAACGAATACAGTATTAATTTGAACGATGATTCTTCCGGCACAAAGAGCATCGTATATGACATTGCGGAATTACTGTATTTAAGTCAGGGCGGGATTATTTTGGAAGATGAGCTGGGGCGGAATTACCATACAAGGCTGACCGAGTATTATTTAAAACTTATTGGGAGATTGGCACCGGATCACCACCGTGTACAAATGCTGTTTGCTTCCCACGACACGAAGATTTTAAATTTGTTAAATCGGGATCAAATCTATCTGGTCGATAAAGACGAAGAGGGCGCCACATTCCTGAAGCTGTTAGATGATTATATTATAAGAGAAAAGGATAATATCGAATTGGGGTATTTAAAAGGGAGATATGGCGCGATTCCTTATATGAGGGAGTAGCTGGATGAGGAAAAGAGAACGCGGAAGAGAAATAAAAGGAAAAAAGACAAAAGAAAAGCCGAGAGCTAAAATTTATATTTTTGCGGAAGGCGATACGGAAGAGATTTATCTGAAGCATTTTGAGGTAAAAGAATATAACGCGGAGGTAATCGCAAAAGACCCCAAATGTACAGACGCGGTAGGGATCGTAGCCAGAGCCAGGAATTTTATGAAAGAAGAAAAACTGGATTTGGAGCTAGGAGACAGAGTTTACTGTGTCTTTGATTCAGATCCGCTGTCAAATCCCAATATTCAGTTAGCATTTGATATGATCAGAGGAATGGCGGAGGAGGGGATGCGCTGTATTTTTTCGAATCCGTCCTTTGAAGTATGGTTTATTTTACACTTAAAAGAGCGGGTGCCCTATGGACTGACAGCGATACAGTTGAAAGAACATCTGAGAAGAGCGCTGAAACCTGTATTTCCTAATTATAGCGAAACGACAGATATATTTGACTGGCTTAGAGATAAGCAGAGCCTGGCTTATGAGCGTGCAATACGTCTACATAATTCTCAACAGGAAGTATATAAAAGAGTTTTATCGCATGAATGTAATCCATATACAAACATGTTTCGGTTTATTGAATATATGGAGAGCATTAAAAAGACAGCATCTCGCGGATGAATGAAATGGCCGGACCATTATTCGCGCTGGAATAGGAGTATACATTCTGCGTATTTTCTGATATTATACAAGTATTTGAACGAGGAAGGAATCACAAATGAACGACAAACAAAACAACAGTAAGCCCGAGGCCCCCACCCCCGGAAAGATTTCATGGAAGCCCGGCAATATGCTCTATCCCCTTCCGGTGGTGATGGTCAGCTGCGGGCGGGAGGGCGAGACGCCCAATATTATTACCGTGGCCTGGGCGGGCACGGTGTGTTCGGATCCGGCCATGGTCTCCATTTCCGTGCGCAAGGAGCGGTTTTCCCACAAGATCATCAAGGATACGGGGGAGTTTGTGATCAACCTGGTGAACAAGCCCCTGGTGCGGGTCACAGACTATTGCGGCGTGAAGTCCGGCCGCGACGTGGATAAATTTAAGGAAATGAAGCTGACGCCGCTGCCGTCCCAGCACGTGAAGGCCCCGGGGATCGGGGAAAGCCCGGTGAATCTGGAATGCCGGGTGGTGGACGTGAAGGAGCTGGGAAGCCACGATATGTTCATTGCCAAGGTGATGGGAGTGACGGTGGACGAACGTTACATGAACGACAAGGGAAAATTCAATCTGAACGCCTCGGGTCTGGTGACCTACTCCCACGGCGAATATTTTGAGCTGGGGAAACGCCTTGGCAGCTTCGGTTATTCCGTGAAGCGGCCGGTGAAAAAGCGCGGACCCGGCAGCCGGGGAGCAAAAACCGCAGGCGCTTCCGGCGGCGCAGGGAAAAAGAGCAGGAGGACAAAAGGATGAAATCGAATATTACCATGATCGGTATGCCCTCGTCGGGCAAGAGCACCATCGGCGTGCTGCTGGCCAAGCGGCTGGGATATTCCTTTGTGGATGTGGACATTGTGATTCAGGAGAAGGAAGGTCGCCTTTTGAAGGAGATTATCTCCACCGAGGGGATGGACGGCTTTCTGGCGGTGGAGAACCGCGTGAACGCCGGGCTGGACGTGAAAAAGTCGGTGATCGCCCCCGGCGGAAGCGTGATCTACGGCGCAGAGGCCATGGAGCACCTGAAAGAGATCAGCGAGGTGGTTTACCTCAAGATGAGTTATGAGGAGATGGAAAAACGCATCGGGAACGTGGTGGACCGCGGCGTGGCGTTAAAGGACGGTATGACACTGCGCGACCTGTACAATGAGCGGGTGCCGTATTATGAGAAATACGCGGATATCGTGATCGACGAGGAGGGCATGACGCCGGGCGATACGGTGGACGCGCTGCGGGATATCCTGGAGGAGAAGATCCGCCTGGAGCAATAAACGGATGGCCGGAGAGACGGCGCGGAACACTGGAAAATGGTTCCGGCGGCGGATTTGCGGCTGTACTTCATACATAGACAGAAAGACGCCCGCGGGGCAGGCATTGCATGAACATGCACTGCGCCCGTGGGCGTCTTTTCGTTTGAATGCAATGGTCCGTTTGCGGCCGATTGTTTGAATGCAATGGTCCGTTTGCGGTCGATTGCTTGAATGCAGTGGACCGGCTGCGCTGCCTATAAGCGGCTGCTGTGTGCCGTAGGCTGCAAAAGCTGCCGGCGGTGAACTATCCCGGAGCCGCTTGACTCAAGTTTACAGCATCTCCATGTAGGCCAGCAGTTCATCCAGAATTCCCAGCCCCACGTACACGGCCAGTCCCAGGATGATCAGGGCTACCAGCAAAAATACCAGTTTGTAGAGCAGATAGGCCCGTGCGAAATCCTTCAACTGCGTATTTTTCTTGCCAAATGCCTTCACCAGCAGGTAAATCCATCCGATGACCGGTATATTCATATACATGAAGGTCAAAAACCATTTGCGGGGCGGAATGCGGTAGTCCGCCGCCTCGTCTTGTGGCTCAGCCTCACGAACCGGCTCATGTCCGGTGTCAGGCTCCGTAGGATTAGCTGCGGAACTCAACTCAAACGTCGAATCTTCTGCGTTCCCGTATTTCGGCAGCGCGTTCTCAGTTCCAGCGAACCCCCTATCCGTGTCCGCCGTTATCACGTTCTCTCCTTCTGCGACTTCCGTGTCCGCCGTCATCGCGTTCTCTCCCCCGGCGACTTCCGCGTCCGCCGTCATCGCGTTCTCTCCCCCCGCGACCTCCTGATCCGCCGTCACCGTTCCCACATCCTTCTGCCCCGCGTTCCCGCCTCCGCCGTTCCCGCGGCGGCGTCCCCGGGAGCAGGTCTTGGGGCTATTGTTTTTCTGTCTGTTTAATCGGTCATCCCTCATCGCTTCCTCTGCCTCCCGGTCCATAAAATTCCATGTTGTTCCACTTGAACTGTTCGTGGCTTAAGGTGGATTGCAGGCGTTTTTGCTGGGCCTGTACCTCCTGCTGGGCCTGGCTCTCCTCGGCGGCCTTTTTCGCGGCTTCCTCGTCCAGCTTCTTCTGCCATTCCTGAGCGGTGGGCAGAGTGGAGATCCGGTTGATGGCCGTATCCAGGCGGTTGGAAAGCTCCTGTTGCTGGGGATCGCCCGCCACAAGGGGCAGCTTGCCGATGGCGTCCTGCACCAGCTGCTGGGCATCGGGTTTCTGGTATTCCAGTTCCTCCACCGCGGCAAGGGCTTGCAGGAATTCATTTTTACGGGTCTGTTTCTCCAGCTCTTCCCGCCGCTTCTCGGCGTCCTTCTCCGCCTGTTCCTGTGCCTTGGCGGCGTCCACCGCCCGCTGCTTTTCGTACATGATGATGGTATCGTTCATCCCGGAGATAATGGTCTCAAACTCATCGTATTTGGTCTCGGTCCGCTCCAGCAGCCTGGCCCGCAGGTCGCCGTCGTCCAGCAAAGGCAGCTTGGTGGTGATATTCTTGTAACGCGTTTTCACATCGTATGTATCTTCCACGGTCTGAATGGTCTTGGCCTCAAATTCATTTACCATGGTATTCAGCTCGTCGGTCAGCTTCTGCTGTTCCTTGTCGTGGAGACTCTGCTGAGCCCGCAGCTGGGCCGTGGTGCTGAAATAATCCTCCACGCCGGTCTTTTCATCCGCCCGCAGCTCCACGGTCTCCGGCTGCTCCCAATCCAGGGGCGGTAGGTCCGTGTGGATTTTATCCATAATATTTTTCCAGATTTTTCCGGCGTAGGTGCTGCCGTACACACCGGGCATATCCCGGGGGATTTCGTAGCCCACCCACACCGCGGTGGTGTAATAACGGGTGTAGCCGCAGAACCAGGTGTCGCGGCTTGCGTTGGTGGTGCCGGTTTTTCCGGCGGCCGGCATGTCATTTGCCAGGGAAAGGCCGCGGCCGGTGCCGTAGGGGGAGGTCATGGTCCCCTTCAGAATATCCGTCAGCATGAACACCGAATCCTCACGGTAGACCTGTTTGGTGGCCGGGGTCATGTCCTTTGTCAGATTTCCGTCGTGTTCGTGTTCGATGCGCTCGATACAGGTGCGGTCATTGTAGACGCCGTTGTTGGCCAGCGTGCTGTAGCCCTTGGCCATGTCCACCACGCGGACCCCGTAGGTGAAGCCGCCGATGCTTAAGGAGGGCACGTCGTTGTCCACATAGGAGAGCTTTTGAAACTCCATTTCTCCCAAATAATTCAGGCCGTAATTGATCCCAATGTCGTCCAGAATCTGCCAGGCCACGGTGTTCAGACTGCGGTTTAACGCCTCGCGGACCGTCACCGGTCCGTAGTAGCTGCCGCCGCTGTTGGAGGGACCGTCCTCCCATTTGTGGTCGTCCACAATCCGGGTGGGATAGTATTCGCCGGTGTCAAAGGCCGGGCCGTAGTCGATTAAGGGCTTGATGGTGCTTCCCGGCTGACGGGCGCTCAAATAGGCCCGGTTGAACTGGTCCTCGCTGCCACGTCCGCCCACAATGGCCACTACATAGTTGGTGCGGTTGTCCACGACCACGCCCGCGCCCTGGAGGGCGTATTTGCCGTTGTCCTGCAATTCCGTGTAGGAGGCAAGGCCGTCGTCCACGGACGCCTGAAGCTCCGCCTGAAGGCCGCTGTCTAAGGAGGTGTAAATCTTGAAACCTCCGGCCCGGATCAGATCGGACTTTTCACTGTAGGCCGCCTGGTATTTTTCCAGGTAGGCGTTATAATCGGCCTTGTCCGCGTAGGTGTACTGGAATGGAAAATGGTCCAGCTTCATCAGTTCCAGGGCCGCGCAGTGGATGGCGTAGCTGCTCTGGTAATTCTCATCCGTGCCCTCGGTCTGGGACTGCACGATGGTGAAGGGCGCGTTTATAGCAGCCTGATAGTCCTCGTCCGAGAGCTCGCCGATCTCATTCATGCTCTTTAACACGTCGTTGCGCTTTTCCCTGGACGCCTGGGGATGGGCCACCGGGTCGTAGGCGGAGGGGCTGTTGCTGATGCCCGCCAGGGTGGCCGCCTCATAGACGGTCAGATCCGCCGCGTCCTTGCCGAAATAATACCGGCTGGCCGCCTGGACGCCGTAGCACCGGTGGCCGTAGAAGTTGGTGTTGCAGTAGAACTCCATGATGTCCGCCTTGGAGTATTTTTTCTCGATCTCCGGGGCCAGCAGAATCTCCACAATCTTTCGGGTAAAGGTCTGCTCCTGGGTCAGATAGGTGTTTTTGATCACCTGCTGGGTGATGGTGCTGCCGCCCTGGGTCACCTTTCCGCCATGCTTGACCAGGGCCAGTCCGGCCCGGAAGGTGGCGATCCAGTCTACCCCGGTGTGGCTCTTGAAGCGCCGGTCCTCCTGGGCGATGTAGGCGTTTTGCAGGTTCAGGCTGATGTGCCCGATGTCCACGTACTCGTAGTGTCCCGCATTGATCAGGCCGATTTGATTTCCGTCCTTATCGTAGATCACGGTGTCAGAGAGCATGGAAAAATCCTGGCGGCTCATTTGAGCCAGCTTGTCATAAGCCATTTCACGGCACTGGTCCAGCTCCGGTTTTACCTTGACGTACAGAACGGTGGCAGTGATCACGGCGCAGATCAACCCCACGGTGAGCAGGGTCAAAAGCGCGCGCAGAAGCCATCCCAGAATTCCCAGGATGCTGATGAAGAGATGCCACAGTCCCGTTACGGCGCGGACCAGGATACGTTTTAAAATCTCAATCATTTCCGTTTAATCCTCCGCAATTTGGGCATGCTGGAAAAACTTTCCTGCATGCCGGGTTATAGCTATTATAAGACAAGATGTGGGAATTGAATAGTGAAAAATTGCCGGACGGTCCATCAGACCGGCGCAGAGCCTGGCGAAAATCAGGATTTACGGCCTGCTGGTGAGAAAATCCAGCAGATGGGGGTCGATGCCCATGCTCTTTTCCTGCATCGCCGCAAAGGCCTCCAGCAGCCGGCGGATCTCCGCCTCCGAGGATGGGGCCAGATGGTTGTCCAGGGTGACGGTAAGCACGATGAGCACGATCTGGGCGGTTTCCTCCGGGTAATCGCAGCAGATGGAACCCTCTCCGATGCCCTGGCGGATGATATCGGCCAGGATGGGTTTCAGCCGGGAGATCAGGATGCGGATAAATCGCTGGTGAATCAGCGCGCTCTGCTGCATCTCGTTGAAGGTGGCGCTCTGCTCCTGGCGTTTCAACTCCGAGGAGGACTCCAGGCAGGCGTGGAAAATAATCTCCAGTTTCTGGAATGCATTCATGCCCCCGGAGGCTGCCAGAGCGCGGGCCTCCTCGATGGCTCTGGAGTAGGAACGCTCAATTACAGCCTCGATGATATCATTTTTTGAAGAAAAATAGTAGTAAATACTTCCTTTTCCGATGCCCGCCTTTTGGGCAATATCACTGACTGAGATGGCCTGGGCTGAGGAACCGTTCATCAGCTCCTGCATGGCATCCAGGATGATCTCGCGTTTGGTATGATTTTGCATAAAAAATGCTCCCTTTTGTATTCAAAACTAGCCCCAGTATAACAGATATTGCGGGAAAAGACCACACTTGACTGGCGGTCGAAAACGTGATAATGTGATTTGGTACCTATTCGACCAATGGTCGAAAAACGCGGTCGGGGCAGCGGGCGCACCGTTGCGGTGGTAAACAGGGAGGAATTGGATCATGACATATCAGGAATTATTCGAGCAGGTGAAGATGAAATTTAGGAAGGCGGATGTCAGCGGTGTGAAGGAGCATCTGGCGTTCCAGTTCAACATTACCGGCGAGGCCGCCGGTTCATTTTACGCGGAGGTGAGGGACGGGGAGCTCTATGTGGAGCCCTATGAGTATCACGATCGGGATGCCGCGTTTACCTGTTCGGCGGACACGCTTCTCAAACTGGCGGACCGGAAAATGGATCCGGTGGCCGCATTTACCCTGGGCAGGCTTAAGGTGGACGGAGATATCGGAAAAGCGCTGATGTTGCAGAAGTTCCTGTAGGGCGGAGCACAGGCGGGAGAGGAGAATGACCATGGGAATTGGAAGATGGATCGCAGGAGCAGCCGCGGCGGGTACGGCGGCGGAATACGGTATTGCCGGATGTTTTTTCCACCGGACGATGGTGCGGACCAACGCTGTCCGCCAGCGGACCAGGGACGTGTCGGGAACCGACTGGGGCCGGTACATATCTGAAATTCAGGAGCGTAAGGAGTGGGTGAAGCGGCAGCCCCACAAGGATGTGTTCATTGAATCGGAGGATCATCTGTTGCTCCACGCCACTTATTTCCCGGGCAGCTGCTCGGACCGGGCTGTGATCTGTTTTCACAGCTATGCCAGCGAGGGACTTACCGATTTCTCTTCCTTAGCCCGGTTTTATCTGGAAATGGGGTATCGCCTGTTGGTGGTGGACGAGCGGGCTCACGGGCGGAGCGAGGGCATCTACTTCGGGTTCGGCTGCCTGGACCGCCGGGACGCAATGCTCTGGATCCGGGAAATGATCCGGCGTATGGGCCGGGACTGCCGTATGCTGCTCCACGGCATTTCCATGGGCGGGTCCACGGCGCTGATGACCGCCGGCCTGGATTTGCCGCCCCAGGTAAAGGCCGTGATTTCGGACTGTGCATTCACCTCAGCCTGGGAGGTATTTTCTTCCGTGCTGCACAAGCAGTACCACATGCCGGCGTTTCCGGTGATACAGATAACGGACCGGATGACCCGCAAGAGCGCGGGTTATGGTCTGGACGAGTGCAACGCCAGGGAGGAAGTGAAAAAGGCCGGGGTGCCGGTGTTATTCATCCACGGGGAGGCGGACGCCTTTGCGCCCTGTTCCATGGCTTATGAACTGTACGCTGCCTGCCGGTCGCCCAAGGAACTGCTGGTGATCCCGGGAGCCGGGCACGCGGAAGCCTATTACAAGGATACAGAGCGGTATGAGAGCGCGGTGAAGGCGTTTTTACGCCGGGCAAAATTAGGGTGATGAGGATCAGAGCGGCTGGAATAACTCTTTTGCAGGGGGGATTCCGGCCGCTTTTTAAATGGGGGCGCGAATGCATGCCGAAACACTTGGCGAGGTCTTCCACGAGCTTAGGGTTTATGGTATAATGAGGAAACGGTATCCCTTATCGCCAACCTGCGGTTGACGACAAAGTATAATAAGGAAACGGTATCCTTATCGTCAACCTGCGGTTGGCGACAAAGTATAATTATGAAACGACACGTCCTGCTGCCGGGCTGCAACCGGCGGCTGGAGAAAATGGAATGGGCCTGGCGGGCGGCCCGGGCGCAGATTGGCGCCAAACGCCGCAAAACGAAAGAGATAAGGCGGGAGACGGCGATGACAAAAGAAGAACTTGCGAAGGAGATTGTAAACCGGTTGAAAAAGGAGTATCCGGACGTGGGGTGCACTCTGGATTACGACCAGGCCTGGAAGCTGCTTGTCAGCGTGCGCCTGGCGGCCCAGTGCACGGACGCCCGGGTGAATGTGGTGGTCCAGGACCTGTATGCAAAGTACCCGGACGTTAATGCGCTGGCGGACGCGCCGGTGGAGGAGATTGAGCGGATCGTGAAGCCCTGCGGTCTGGGACACAGCAAGGCTAAGGATATAAGCGGCTGCATGAAGATTCTGCGGGACCAGTACGGCGGCAAGGTGCCGGACGATTTTGACGCCCTGTTGAAGCTTCCGGGGGTGGGGCGTAAGAGCGCCAATCTGATCATTGGGGACGTGTTCGGCAAGCCCGCCATTGTGACGGACACCCACTGCATCCGCCTGGTGAACCGCATGGGTCTGGTGGACGGAATCAAGGAGCCCAAGAAGGTGGAGATGGCTCTGTGGAAGCTGATTCCCGGGGAGGAGAGCAATGACTTTTGCCACCGCCTGGTGTTCCATGGCCGGGATGTGTGCACGGCGCGGACAAAACCCCATTGTGAGCGGTGCTGTCTGAAGGATGTATGCGCGAAGGTTGGGGTGGAGCAGGAACTATCAGAAAATTAAGATGCGATCAGAGGTGCTGCCACAGCTCATATCGATGAGTGCGGCAGCATTTTTAATTAATTAAATGCGGTAAACCGAAGAGACGGCCGACGGGGAAGTGCTGGCGGCAAGGGGCCGTTGGCACAGAGGCCGTTGACACCGCCCGCGGGCGTTTATCAGTCACAATGGGGGAAGAGCCCAAATTCCCGGAACAGCTGCTCCTGATATTCCGGGTCGGTGGCGGACCGGATGAGGTCCTCGGTTCTGCCGGCTTCTGCCAGCCGGGCGATCAGGAGATTGACCCGCTCCTGGCCCTGGGCAGAGCCCTCTTCAAAGCTGATCTTTTTCTCGCTTCTGATGTGAAGCTCTTCATTGTATTCGGACAAGATCATTTCCCTCACCTCCTCGCGATGTTTTAACAAAAACCCTTTTAATATATTGTTCCCAATGCATTCTTTTACCGCTTGATCCACCGCATTTCCCAGGGAAAGATTCTGCCGCAGATAGCTGCGGATGGCGTTTATCAGGTAGGCGTACTCGTACAGCTTGTGACATTTCTCCATCAGATCCGAATTGTGGCCGTAATTGATATTGTATACCGTGGCGACGCACTCCAGGCAGGGCGTCCTTTCGGAGGGAAGAAACGCGTCGGAAAGACGCAGCTCCATCTGATCCGGCTGCTTTTTCGTTCCGTTGTAGAATACGATGAACTGCGGCGCAGGGAGCTTTAAGAGCTGCTCAGAGAAAAGATCCATCTCATGTTCCGCCACAAAAGCCTGATAGAGACGGCTTAGGTAGAAGAAACCGCGCAGCGGCATGTTCGGGTTCCAGGAACTCTGGGCCTCATAGAGGTTGAGATACTGGCTAATGAGAAACGAAATGTCGTTTTTCATCCCCATATACAGGACATCGCCGATGGTTGTAACGATCAGGTCGTCCGGATTCCGGTAGTCGGAATGATTGATGGCATTGTAGAGGTCCAATAATTCCTTCTTCCCGCCGAAAATCATCCGAAATAAAGTGTCTTTGAATTTTGCATTGATGCGCACGGACACCATGTGCATTTCTCCTTTCATTGTACTATAAACGTTATGGGGTTGTAAATGATTGTGGAATGGTGATTTCGAAAAAAGAATCAAGAACCACAGGTTCCCGTAATGGGATAAAGATACGGCTGGCCGCGGGCGAACGCCCGGCGGAACCGGTAAAGATAAAGACAGAATAACACATGGGAGGGAAGTTGGCAACCTGAAAAATAAATGGGGGTCCAATGATATAAATATTTTTTGACAAGTGCAAAAACCTCTTGACAAATATAATAATAGTAATTATTATTAATATTAAGAAAGCATGAACGAACCATATCAATGATAAAAGGAGAAGAGAAACGTATGAGCAAACACCTATCACCCGAGGTACGGGTACCCATCGAGAGAGACAATGTATCGATTTTCCGCGACGAGGACAAGTGCATCAAATGCGGTCAGTGCCGCGACATGTGCCGGGATTACATCGGAGTTCTGGGCCATTACAGCTTAGAGGCCACCGGAGACCGGGCGGTCTGTATCAACTGCGGCCAGTGCGCCAATGTCTGTCCGGTGGGCAGCATATCCGAGGTGAAGGAGTACCGCCAGGTAGCGGAGGCGATCTCGGACCCAGACAAGATTGTGATTATGTCAACCTCTCCTTCGGTCCGCGCGGCTCTGGGTGAGGAGTTCGGCATGGGCAGCGCCTTTGTACAGGGGAAAATGGTATCCCTGCTGCGCGCTCTGGGAGCGGATTACGTGCTGGACACCAACTTTGCGGCGGACTTAACGATCCTGGAGGAGGCCAGCGAGCTGATCGAGCGGGTCACCAAGGGGAACAAGCCCCTGCCCCAGTTCACCAGCTGCTGCCCGGCCTGGGTGAAATTTGCGGAAATTTATTATCCGGACATGCTGGACCACATCTCCAGCGCAAAGAGCCCCATCGGCATGCAGGGCCCCACCATCAAGACTTATTTTGCGAAGAAAATGGGCATCGATCCCCGAACGATCGTAAACGTGGCCGTGACGCCCTGTACGGCCAAGAAGTATGAGATTCGCCGCGAGGAGATGAGCGCCGCGGGCAAATATCTGGGCATCGAGGACATGCGTGACATGGACTACGTGATCACAACCAGAGAGCTGGCCCAGTGGGCCCGGGAAGCGGAAGTGGACTTTGAGGCTCTGGAGGATGGGACCTACGACCGACTCATGGGCGAAGGTTCCGGCGCGGGCGTGATTTTCGGCAATACCGGAGGCGTGATGGAGGCCGCGCTGCGCACTGCCTACGAGTATATTACCGGGGAGAAAGCACCCCAGGTGCTCTACCAGCTGGAGCCGGTCCGCGGCCTGGAAGCGGTCAAGGAAGCCAGCCTTCAGGTCGGCGGTCTCACCGTCAACGTGGCGGTCATCTTCGGAACCGCCAATGTTCGTAGCTTCATCCGGCGCATGAAGGAAGGCGGGAAGCAGTACCATTTCGTGGAGGTGATGACCTGTCCCGGCGGCTGCATCGGCGGAGGCGGTCAGCCCAAGGATAAAGAATTTGAGGGCGACGCTCTGCGCGCAAGGCGGATTGAAAGCCTGTACGGCCGCGACCGCTCCATGACAGTCCGCGCCAGCCACGAGAACGAAGAAATCAAAGAACTCTACCACGAGTTTTACGGCCAGCCCCTCAGCGAACTGGCGGAGCAGATGCTCCACACCGGCTACGAGGACAAGAGCCGCGAACTGGGCGACCCGTCCCCGGCCGCTGCAGGGGAAGAGAAGGCCGCTTCCTCCGACCAGGCCGGAAATCAGTCCGGAAATGCGGAGAACGCGGATGAGTCGAACGGTTCTACCGCGATCCCTGCCGCCCGCCGTTTTGTCTGCCAAATCTGCGGATACGTGCACGAGGGTGAAAGCGCCCCGGACCAGTGCCCGGTGTGCAAAGCGGGGCCGGACAAATTCACCGAGCAGAAGGCATCCATGAGCTGGGCCGCCGAGCACATAGTGGGGGCAGCGTCCGGAGCGCCCGAGGACATATTGGCCGACCTGCGCGCCAACTTCTCCGGCGAGTGCTCCGAGGCCGGCATGTACCTGGCTATGAGCCGCGTTGCCTTCCGGGAGGGTTACCCTGAGATCGGCCTTTACTGGGAGCAGGCCGCCTTCGAAGAAGCAGAGCACGCCGCCAAATTCGCGGAGCTTCTGGGCGAGGTCGTCACAGCTTCCACCAAGGAAAATCTGACCCTTCGCGTAGCCGCCGAGAACGGAGCCACCGCCGGAAAGGCCGATCTGGCCGCACGGGCAAAAAAGCTGGGATTAGATGCAATCCACGACACCGTACACGAGATGGCCAAGGATGAAGCGCGGCATGGTAAGGCATTTGAAGGGCTGTTGCAGAGATATTTTGGCAACTAAACGCTCCTACCCATAAACGGTAAATAATATTAATTATTTAACGGTGTCAAAATCCTTTTTTAACTGGAAAAGTCAACGAAATCAGTATTTTTGCTGTGTGAAATACAAATGAGTTGTTTGACATTTTCATACGCAAATATTAGAATGAAAAAAGTGAGTTATGGGTTGTACGCCTTAGGCGGATAAGGTGTATAGGCGATTATCTATATTTTACGAGGTGGAAAAAATTAAAACGATAACAATTTGTGGCAGCATGAAGTTTGCGGAAAATATGAAGCAGATTGCTTGGAAGTTGGAAGTTGAAGAAGGTTTTAGTGTAATTCAATGCGTCTATAATGAGCAGAAGGAGCCTATAACTGACGAGGCGCAAAAGCGTCTTGCCGCAGCCCATTATAGAAAAATTGATATGTGTGACGCTGTTTATATCGTTGATATTGATGGTTATATTGGCAAAGCAGTTGCCAATGAGATATTATATGCAAAAGAGAAAGGTAAAGAGCTAATTTTTCACAGCAGACAGTCTTAAGTAACGCTGAGAAATACGTGTTTTGTAGAGTGCATCTCATTGGTATAATACGTACTTCCCTTTTAGCTGTTCTTAATAGCGGCCAACAGTGTTTCGTGGTACATACAAAAGCTTTACCAGGTTTTCGCTCCAGCGAAAGCCTGGTAAATTTGCTTGTTGGGGCCGTCTACAATCCCCGGCAAGAACCGTTCCGTTGCCTTACTGAGCGCTCTACAAGTGGAGCAACTATGCGCCTTTGCGGGCGCTGCCATGTGGAACAATGGAAAGTCCATAGCTGGGAATCTTCTATCATTTAGCCAGGAAAACTGAAGGGAAGTACAGCCCCCCCCCAGCGGGAGCGGGCCAGGAAGCGCGTAGTGGGTGAGAGGCAGGGAGATGGGGCGGCAGGTGACTATTGCAGCGGTTCGGAGAGTCTTAGGCGGAAGGGCGCGGAAAGGGGGGATTGTGAAGGGCGCTCCACGCCCGCAACAAAGCGTAGGCGGAGGGGCCGGCATCAGGCCGGCGCCGGAGCTCGGAGCGGTGCCCCCCTTTCCGCGCCCTTCCGTCTTAGACTCTCCCACCGCGGAAACCGGAACCTGCCGCCCCATCTCCCTGCCTCTCACGAACGGACCCTCCTCTCCTCCTCCTCCCCCAAAAAAATTTCCCTTCCCATTTTCTTGCCGTCCCCATCCCCCTGTAGTATAATAAATCCCATACAAACGATAACCTGCCCCCAAGGCAGAAAATCCCGGAGGCCCCACCGTGCTGTTCAACTCCTTATCCTACGCAATTTTTCTCCCCATTGTATTCGCCCTATACTGGCTGCTTCCCCACCGGCATCGCTGGTGGCTTCTTCTTGCCGCCAGCTATTACTTCTATATGAGCTGGAACGTGCGCTATGTGGCGCTGATCCTGTTCACCACCGTGATCTCCTATGCCAGCGCCATACTCCTGGAGCGGACGGACGCTCCACGGCAGAAACGCCTGATTCTCACCGCCGCCCTGGTGAGCTGTTTTGGCGTTCTCTTCGTGTTCAAATACTTCAACTTCGTCAGCCAGTCGATCAGCGATCTCTGTCGTGCCGTCTCCATCCCCATGCACCCTGTGACGCTGAAACTGATGTTGCCGGTGGGAATTTCCTTTTATACCTTCCAGACCCTCAGCTACGTGATCGACGTCTACCGCGGCGAGATCCGGGCGGAACGGCATTTCGGCGTTTACGCCACCTTCGTGTCCTTCTTCCCCCAGCTGGTGGCCGGACCCATCGAGCGCAGCAAAAACCTGCTGCACCAGATCCGGGAGGAGCATGTATTCGACTACGACCAGGCGGCCTACGGCATGAAGCTTATGACCTGGGGCTTCTTTAAAAAGCTGGTGGTGGCGGATAATCTGGCCGTTTACGTGGACCGGATTTACAATCAGATCCATCTCTACCAGGGCCTTTCCCTGATGGTGGCCACTGTGTTCTTCGCCTTCCAGATCTACTGCGATTTTTCCGGTTACTCGGACATCGCCAAGGGCACGGCCAATCTCTTCGGCGTGAAGCTGATGACCAATTTCAAAAGCCCTTATTTCTCCACGTCCATCAAGGAATTCTGGAGCCGCTGGCACATTTCCCTGTCCACTTGGTTTCGGGATTACGTGTACATCCCCCTGGGCGGCAACCGGGTGAAAAAATCCCGGCATTATTTCAACCTGGTGGCCACCTTCCTGGTCAGCGGCCTGTGGCACGGCGCCAACTGGACCTTTGTGATCTGGGGCGGAATCCACGGCATTTTGCAGGTGGGAGAGCAGGCTCTGGGATTGGTGAAAAAGAAGCCGGAGGCCGCGCCACGCCACGGCCTCAAATGGTGGCTGAATGTGATCGGCGTGTTCATCATCGTCTGCCTGGCCTGGGTGTTTTTTCGGGCCAATACCCTGGACGATGCGTTTTACCTGCTGACCCATATGTTTTATGGCATCGGCGATCCCTACCTGTACGCGGTGCAGGCCTGCGTGGACATGAACATCTGGATCGGCCGTGCCGCCGTGCTGGCGCTTTACCTGGTGATCCTTATGGCCTACGACTACGCCTCCCTGGGGCGGGACGTGATCGCCTGGGTGGGGAGCCGCAGGGCGGCGGTGCGCTATCTCGTTTATTTTGGGCTAGTGACCTTCATTATTTTTAACCGCTCCATTACGGAGTCGGCATTTATTTACTTCCAGTTCTGATATGGAGGATACGAACGATGAAACGATTTCTGATCAAACTTCTGCCGTTTGTTTTATGGATCTTTCTGCTCATGGTGGTGGTGCCGGTGGCCATAGACCCCTACAATGTATTCCATGTGGAGAATATCCGGGACAACGGCATTGAACCCAATAAAAACTTCCTGAAAACCGAGTATGTGATCCGCCACCCGGACCGGTTCGACGCCTTCCTGTTCGGTTCCTCCCGGGTGTCCTCCATCCATTCGGACCGGATCGAGGGCTACCGCTGCTACAATATGACCTATTCCGAGGGCGTTCCCAAGGAGCATCTGGAGAATTTACAGGTCATGCTGGAACACGGAGTCCGGCCGAAAATGGTTTTGGTGGGAGTTGACAGTATTTCCTACATGATCGACCCGGCCATCCACGAGGACAACCGTCTGCGCTGCCCCTACCCCATGACGCGGGAGGAGAAAAAGGAGTTCTATCTGCAATATCTGGAGCCCATTATGGCGGTGGAATCCTTAAAGACCACGTACTTTGAGCCGCGGGTGGTGGCCTACGACCAGAAGATTTACGACGTGGGCTGGACTCTGGACTACGGCGTGGAGTCCCACACGGACTGGAGCAAGGCGGAGGCGGACTGGACCGTACAGTACGCCAACCGGACGCCCCAGGCCTTGGAGGAGATCCGGCAGCTCAAAGAATTGTGCGACGCCAACAGCATTGAACTGGTGATTTTTACCAATCCCATGCATGCCCTGACTTATGAAAAGGCCGTGGAGAACGGTTACCGGGATTTCCTGTCCGGGCTGGCGCAGGTGACGGATTTTTATAATTTTAGCGGGATCAACGACATTACCACCAACAATGACAACTACCTGGAGACCAGCCATTATATGCCCCAGGTGGGCGACCGGATGCTGGACGTGATGTTTAAAGGGCAGGTGGACGAGCGTCTGCTGGCGCAGGGCTTCGGCTATCGGGTGACCTGCGGCAACTGCGAGGAATTTTTGCGGAAATATGTGGACGGCGCGGGGCAGAACGGGGATTTGGCCATGAATTTGCATTGAACAGACGGACAGAGCATATGAATCGAATACAGGCTGTATCGGAGCGGATCGGCGCCGGTGCAGCCTGTTTTTTGTCCTTGAAAGGGGAACGGAAAGCCGGGAGGCGGGGGTGTATGTGCACCGCGGACAGATAGGAATATTCACAATACCGTAATAAAAACTTTATTGTCTCAGGAACGGAAATGGAGTATTATGTAAACGTTACTAGTTTTAAGATGCGGAGGTAAAATATTGATGAAAAAAATGTTTGGCGCTGCGTTGGGGCTGTTGCTTACGGCTGCGGTCTGCGGCGCAGGTACGGTGACCACCTGGGCGGACGTGACAGAGGGGACCGCAGCCGCGGGGGAGACCACTGCCGCGGAGGAGACGGAGGCCCCTGAGAAACCGGAGATACAGGTGAGCGCACAGATCAATTCCTGCACGGTCACTTCTGATAAACAGAATATCCATATTACGGGGAGCAGCAGCGGGGACCCGGTGGGCACGGACGGGAACATTTATATGTTCGAGCTGGAGCCTTACGAGAGCGGGATCGGGGACCGGCGGGATTACCTGTGGCAGACGTCCGTGGGCCAGGCCATCGATTTCACCCTGCCCGCCAACTGGAGCAAAAGCTCCCCGGACCGGCTGTACGATTCCTACGTGGCGGCTGTGTACGACGGCGAGAAGTTTGTGGAGGTCAGCGCGCCCCACTATGTGACGAATCCCGAGGTGGTGGCGGCGAACCAGAAGCCGTTTAACGCTGCTCTGACCAAAAAGGGCCTGCGCATCCAGATCGACATGCTGGACGACGCCATGGATCTGGGCGTAAAGCACGCGGGCACGGACATCATGTTCCAGCAGATTTTGGGCGAGGGCATCACCTACGAGTACGACGGAAAAACCTACCATTTCAGCGCGCCGGTGATGGCCGATTACGACCGGACCATCAGCGCCCTGTCGAACAAGGGCATCAGCGTCACCGCGGTGATCTTAAACGGCTGGAGTGACAATACGCCGGATCTGGTTTACCCGGGAGTCAAAAAGACGAGCAGCGCCTACCACTATATGTTCAACGTGGCTACGCCCGCGGGTTACGAGCAGACCCGGGCCATCGCCGCCTTTTTGGCGGAGCGCTACGACGGCTCCAATCCCAACTACGGCAAGGTGTCCAACTGGGTAATCGGAAACGAGGTGAATAACCAGAAGGACTGGAACTACATGGGGCCCATGGACCTGACCAACTACGTGCGGACCTATCTGAAAGCGTTCCGGGTATTCTACACTGCCATCAAGACGGCCAGCGCCAGCGACCGGGTGTACATTTCCCTGGACTACAACTGGAATAACGAGATCGACGGCAAACTGAAATACGGCGGCAAGAATATTGTGGACTCCTTCAACTCCATCGCCAACGTGGAGGGGCAGTTCGACTGGGGCCTGGCCTACCACCCCTATCCCTATCCCATGACGGAACCGGAGTTCTGGGACGACGACCAGTCCGGGCTGGTGACGAATGACTTCAACTCGCCGATTATCAATTTCAAGAACCTGAATACACTGACCGATTATTTCGCCCAGGAGACCCTGCGGACCCCGGCGGGCCACGTGCGCCACATCATCCTGACCGAGCAGGGCTTCACGGCCAAGAGCCTGACCAGGGGCGACGTGCCCTACATCCAGGCGGCGGCCTTCGCCTACTCCTATTATCTGGTGGACAGCAATCCCTACATCGATGCGTATCTGCTGAGCCGTCAGGTGGACGGCCCCGCGGAGGTGGTGCTGGGGACGGCCCAGGGCCTGTGGGAGTGCGATTTGAACCAGCCCAACCGGATTGTGGCCACCAAACGCCGCAAAATTTGGGAGGTGTTTAAAAATATCGACAAGAAAAACAGCACGTTGGAATCGACGGAATTTGCCAAGTCCATTATCGGGATCGACAAGTGGTCCGACGTGGTGCCGGGCTTCAAGTGGAGAAGTCTGGAGAATTAAATGATTTAAAAAAACAATACGGCCGGTCCGCGGCAGCTCCTGGGGCACGCGGACCGGCCGCTTTTTGCGGGACGCCGGAGGGGAGGAGGTTGAAATTGATATTTAGGCCATGTTTGTGGTATCGTATGAACACTTGACGAGGTATTTACGAGTCTAGTGAGAATACATGGCGAAACACTCAGTGAGGTCTTTCACGAACTTAGTGTTTATGGTACAATTACGAAAACGGATTTAAAGGGGAGACAAGGATGAGAGCTGGTTTGAAAGAGGAGATGAACGATTTTTGGCGGGAGTACCGGAGGTTTGCCTGGGCGTTGGGGCTTGTGATTCTCCTGGTGTACGGCGGGCGCGTCATCCACGATGATTTTTTCCTGGACAGCGAGATCATGATTCTGAATCCGGAATCCATGTGGTATCTGTGGATGGGGAGCAACCGGTTCGGCATGGTTGCCACAAGCCGCATTTTCGGGCTGCACCGCCTCAGCCCCTGGATCTCCAATGTGCTGATGGCCTGCACCATGTGGTGCTGCGGGATAACGCTTGCGTTCTGCGCGCGGGAGTGGACGGGGAAATGCCGCCGTTACCGTGTGTTCACCCGCCTGTTCCCCATTCTGTTCGTCACCGCTCCGGTATTTGTGGAGCAGTATCTGTTTGTTTTACAATCCTTTGAGATAAGTTTTGGGATACTGGCGGCAATTTTGGCGGCATTTTGCAGCGACCGCTTCTGCCGCGGCGGGCAGAGCCGGATTTGGGGGATTCTAGGCCTTGTTTTGCTGGTATGGTCCTTCGGAACTTATCAGGCTATGGTGCCGCTATACATCTGTCTTGTGCTGACCGCGTTCTTTCTGGGGTATCTGAATGGAAAGGCAGCCACCGCTTTGCGGTATGCGCTGTGCCAGGTCTGTTTTTTCACGGCGGGCATTGCCCTGTATCTTGCAGCGGTCTGGGTGACGCGGCACATGAGCGGCACGGATTCCGTCTATGTGTCGGGCATGGTGAGGTGGAAGATAGACGGCGGTTCTGCCGGTTTAACGGCGATCCGGGACAGTATGAAAAATATTTTTATGAGCACCTCCGTATTTTACCGGAAATACTATACGCCCGCCATGGTGCTGTGCCTGATTCAGGCCGGCTGGTACGGTTGGAACAATAAGGATGGCGCCGGCAATTTTGGGTGGTTTCTGCTGGGGGCGGCGCTGCTGATTCTCTCGCCGTTCTACATCAATATTGTGACGGGATCGGCCCAGCCGGTCAGAACGCAGCTGGTTTACCCGATTACGTCGGCGCTGTTCCTGGCGCATCTGACGGTTCTGCCGGAGAAAATGCCGGAGGCGGCAAGGCTTTTGCGAAGCGGAGGCCGGGCGCTTGTGTCCGCTGCCGCTGCGGTGTGCGTGTTCTGCAGCGCAAGGCAGGGAACCGCCACCGCCCAGCTTTTTCAGACCTCCTACGAGGTGTACCGCAACGACGTTTTGACCGCGGTCAGAATGTATCCGGACATATGCCGGGTTGCGGACACGGACAGGATTCAGGACACCGCGGTGATCTTTACCGGAGGAAAAAGCGCCGGAATCAAAGGGCCGGCGGTGCTGGGAGAGCTGGCCGGGCGCTCAATGTTTGAGGCGGAGGCCCACACGCCGGTGGGGGTATCGGCCAGAGTGGGGCGTCTGTTTACCATTTTGGGCATGGACATGCAGGTGGTGTCCGGGGACCCGGAACTGTACCTTCGGGCGGTTGAGTACATGGAGTCCGCACCGTCATGGCCGGCCCAGGGCAGCATCCGGAAAATGGACGACGTTGTGGTCGTGAAATTGTCGGATTCCCCGGTTTAAAATGAAGGTCAGTCGGAAAACAGCTTTTCCAGCAGTGCCTTCCGGCTGTTGATGAACATTTCCATCACCTGATACACCTCGGTCTCCTCGTAGGCGATGGGGTGGAGGTCGCCGTCGTCGAAGCAGAGGATCTGCGCCCCGGGCAGCCCTAGGAGGATGGGGGAGTGGGTGGCGATGATGAACTGGGAGCCCTCCTTTGCCAGGCGGCCGATCATCAGGAGGGCGGTGAGCTGGCGCTGGGGGGAGAGGGCGGCTTCCGGCTCGTCCAGGATGAAGATGCTGTTGCCATGGAAACGGTTCTGCATCAGGGCCAGAAAGCTCTCCCCATGGGACTGGCAGTGGAGGGAGCGGCCGCCGTAATAATCCAGGTAATTGATCCGCCCGATGCTCTCCGCCGCGTAGTCGTCCACCTTGCTTGCCACGTTGTAAAAGCTTTCCGCCCTCAGGAAAAAACCGTCCTGGGGCTTTTTTACGCCCTTTCGCAGACGCAGGGCGGAGCTGAAATCCGAGTGGGTGTCCCGGGTGGAGAACTGGAAATTTCTGGTGCCCCCTTCGGGGTTGAAGCCGTAGGCCACCGCCACCGCTTCCAGAAGCGTGGACTTGCCTGAGCCATTTTCCCCGGTAAAGAAGGTTACGGGGCAGGGAAAGTCCAGATTTTCCAGACTCCGCAGAGCCGGGATTGCAAGCGTGTAGGAATCGGCGGGCAGGCGGTCCCGCAAGACCTCCAGGCCGGTAATATAGTTGGTGGGAAAACGGGAATCCATGGGCGGACCTCCTTGCGATGGTATGTATTATAGAACAGTATAGCGCAAGGACGGGGCGGTGGCAAGAGAGACGGGGCCTGATTCGGCGCTGGTATTGTTGCGGTTCACCGTAATATCACGCGAGGCGTTTTTGGTGAGTGGAGCGCAGCGGAAGCCACAGAAAACCTTGTGTTTGCGGCCCGGATAGGGTATGATGTACATAACAAAAACAGGGAGCTTGGACAGATACCAAATGAGAAAACAGGATGATAAAATCAGCCGGCTGGTGAATATCGCCCGGCTTTATTATGAGGAAGATAAGACGCAGAGCGAGATCGCTTCCCGCTATCAGATCTCCCGGCCCATGGTCAGCAAGCTGTTGGAGGAGGCCAGGAAGCTGGGGATTGTGACGATCCGCATCAAGAACCCCACGGAGGGTTCGGGGGACCAGGAGGCACTGGTGGAGCAGATCCGCAGGACCTTTGGGGTGTACGGCGGCGTAGCGGTGGCGGACGGGGCCAGCGACAGCGCCACCAACGCGGCCGTTTCCCAGACCGCGCTCTCCTATCTGGAGAGTCTGGAGGAGGACAGCCTGGGGGTGGGCTGGGGACACATTATAGGGGACCTTGTGACCTATGTGGAGCGGGAGAACCGGACGCTTAAGGTGGGGAGCCGGGTGTGCCCGCTGATCGGCAACGGGGGAGTGGGGCTGAAGAATTACCACTCTAATGAGCTGGTGCGGGTGATCGCGGAGCACAGCCAGGCCAAACCGGAGTTTCTCTACTCTCCGGCCTGCATGTCCTCGGAGCAGGAGCTGAGCCTGATCCGGGAGTTGGACAACTACCGGAACGTTTACAACGACTGGGAACGGCTGGATGTGGCGCTGGTGAATATTGGAAATTTCCCCTCTGTCCCGGATTTTGCCACGGAAGCCAGGTTTGGGGACCTGCTGGTGCGGCGCAAGGCGGTTGGCAGAATCCTGAATTATTTTGTGGACGTGGAAGGGCGGGTGATTCACTCCGACATGGACTTTGCCGTGCAGATTCCGCTGGAGCTGCTGGGCCGGGTCCGGCATGTGGTGGGAATTTGTTCCGCCAACACCAAGGGGCGGGCGCTGAGGGGCGCGCTGCGCACCGGATATATCAACCATGTGATCGCGCCCGAACATGTGATGCGGGCGGCTATGGAGATTTGAAGTTACATATGTAACCAAAATGCGCAGGCGGCGGAATGCTGCTATGCGCATTTTTTGTGCATATCAGCAAAAATATAAGAAAAATTATTGGATTTATTGACATTTACGTGTGCAAATGGTACGCTTGTGCTATGGAAAAAGGCGGAGAATACCTGAAAGGAGGTTACATATGTTACTTTCGAAGCCGGAAATTGAAAAAATGTTCCACAAGGTGGCGGAAATCTGGCAGGAGAACAAGGATTATCTCAGCGAGATTGACTCCCGCTTCGGCGACGGGGATCACGGGGTGACCATCGGCAAGATCGCGTCCCTGATCGAGAAGAAGCTGGCGGCCTGGGAGGACGACGATATCGAGGAATTTTTGGAGGACCTGGGGGACAGCACCATGGAGATCGGAGGCGGCAGCGCAGGCCCCCTGTACGGTACGCTGATCGGCGGCCTGTCCGGCCCCTTGAACGGCGGCGGGGCCATCGGCGAGGGATTGTTAAAGGAAATGTTCACGGAGTGCCAGTCCGCCATGGAGGACATCACCAATGCCAAGGTGGGCGACAAGACCATGATGGACGCGCTGATCCCGGCGGTGGCGGCGGCTGAGGCGGCTGAGGGCGACTGCCTGGCGATTCTGGAGGCGGCGAAGGAGGCCGCGGCCAGGGGAGCAAAGGAGAGCGAACAGTACGTTTCCAAATTCGGCCGGGCCAGAAGCTATAAGGAGCAGACCATTGGGACGCCGGACGCGGGCGCGGTGAGTACGTCGCTGTTCTTTGCGGGGCTGTGCGACGGGTTGAAGTAGAAGGTTGTGGAAGGGTTGCGCGGCAGCCCCGGCCATTTCTGAAAAAGCAAACCACCCCAAAGGCGGACGTTTGAGCCGGGAAGGCCGGGAACGGGCCGGATGTCTTTTGGGGAATAAAAGAGGAGAGGTAAAGCGCTATGAAAATGAAAAAATTTATCAACGATCCTGAGAATTTGACTCCTGAGCTGCTGGAAGGTTTTGCGGAGGCCCATAAGGACCTGGTGCGGCTGGGCGACGAGCGCATGGTGATCAACCGCAAGCTGGACGAGGCGGACCGGGTGACCATCGTGACCCAGGGCGGATCGGGCCATGAGCCGGCCATCAGCGGATTCGTGGGCGAAGGTATGGTGGACATTTCCGTGGTAGGCGACGTGTTCGCGGCCCCGGGCCCCAAGGCCTGCGTGGATGCCATCAAGATGGCCGACAAGGGCAAGGGCGTGCTTTACATCGTACTGAATCACGCGGGCGACATGCTGACCGGCAACATGACCATGAAAAAATGCGCCAAGGAAGGCTTAAACGTGGTTAAGGTTGTGACCCAGGAAGACATCGCCAACGCGCCCCGTTCCAATGCGGACGACCGCCGGGGTCTGGTGGGCTGCATTCCCACCTACAAGATCGCGGGTGCGGCCGCGGCCGAGGGCAAGAGTCTGGAGGAGGTCGCCGCGGTGGCCCAGCGCTTTGCGGACAACATGGCAACGCTGGCCGTGGCGGTAAACGGGGCCACCCATCCGGCCACCGGCAGCCTCTTAGCGGACCTGGGCGAGGATGAGATGGAGATCGGAATGGGCCAGCACGGCGAGGGCGGCGGCGGACGCCAGCCCATGAAATCCGCGGACGAGACGGCGAAAATTATGCTGGACGGCCTGCTGGCGGATCTGGACATCAAGGACGGCGAGAAGATCATGCTGATCTTAAACGGCACGGGAGCCACCACCCTGATGGAGCTGTTCATCGTTTACCGCAAGTGCGTTTCCTATCTGAAAGAGAAGAATATCGAGATCGTGGCCAACTACGTGGGCGAGCTTTTGACGGTTCAGGAGCAGGCCGGTTTCCAGATGTTTATGGCGAGAATGGACGACGAGCTGCTGCATTACTGGAACGCGCCCTGCAACACGCCTTACATGAAGAAATAATCCGGGGAGGAAAATGATTATGGCAGCCGAATATATGCATATTGGAATTCCGGTGCTGAACCGGAAAGAGGGAATGACCTACAACGAGGCCATGAAGTTCTGGGTGAGCAACGTGGACGATTATGATTTCAAGATCGAGTACCTGAAGTTCGAGGAGGGGACCCCCTTCCCGGAGATTCTGTCCAAACAGCCCCATGTGGCCTACAAGGTGGACGATCTGGAGCACTACGCGGACCAGGCGGACCGGGTGATCTTCGGACCCCTGGAGCTGGGCCCGGGCGTACGTCTGGCATTTGTGATCTGGGACGACGCCATTGTCGAGCTGTACGAGGAAAAGTAAGGAGACGGATCTATGCTTGTAAATATGAATGAAATCCTGCGTTACGCCGAGGAGAAGGGCTGCTGTGTGGGCGCATTTGACACGCCGAACCTGGAGATCCTCATGGCGGTGCTCCGGGCGGCCGAGAAGCGGAACGAGCCCGTGATCATCCAGCATGCCCAGCTCCACGAGCCGGAGATGCCCATCCGCATCATCGGCCCCATTATGGTGCGCATGGCAAAGGAGGCCAGCGTGCCCGTCTGCGCCATGCTGGACCACGGCGAGGACATGGACTACGTGAGGACGGCTCTGGAGCTGGGATTCTCAGCGGTGATGATCGACGGCTCATCCAAACCCTACGATGAAAATGTGAGCCTGACCCGGGAGGCCGTGGCCCTGGCCAAGGAGTACGGGGCCAGCGTGGAGGCGGAGATCGGCATCGTCACCGGCCACGAGGGCAGGGAATTCCACATTGAGGAGCCGGGAGCGGCCTACACGGACCCGGAGCTGGCGGCCCGCTTTGTGAGGGACACAGGGATCGATGCCCTGGCCGCCTCGGTGGGCACGGTGCATGGCTTCTATGCCACCCAACCCAAGCTGGACTTTGACCGGATTGAGAAGATCAAAGAGCTGACCGGCCTGCCCCTGGTGATGCACGGCGGCTCCGGGATCAGTGTGGAGGACACCCAGCGGGCCATCCGCTGCGGCATCCGCAAAATCAACTATTTCTCCTACATGTCCAACGCGGGCGTGCGCGCCGTCAAGGAGCTGCTGGCTGAGAAGGACGTTAAGTATTTCCACGATTTGGCCAATGCGGCGGTGGACGGGATGGAGAAGGATGTGTTGAGCGCGATGGGGATGTTTGCGTTGGAGTAACGATATAATAAAAGAAAGAGTGTTTTCTGCCGGTTGGAACGAGAATGAGATGCATGGCAGAAATGCTCTGCAGATTGGAAAGTGGCTGAACCAAAAGAAGGTTGCCACTTTCCTTTTGTAGTACGCCTGAAGCGGACGCTTTTACCGCGCTTTTCCCGCCGGGAAAATCTTGCATTTCCAACCCATGCCCGATATAATGATCATAGTTGTACAGTGATCAATTTTGAGGGGAAACGTAAGGGTATGGGAGAGAAGGAAGAAAAAGAAGTCATGGAGCTGGCGCTGCAGGCCGGGCACCTGCTTCTGGAGAACGGGGCGGAGATTTTCCGGGTGGAGGAGACTATGGACCGGATCTGCCGTCACTACGGGGTGAGGTCGGGGAACGCCTTTGTGCTCAGCAACGGCATTTTCGCCACTGCGGGCAGCGAGCGGGAGCGGTATTTTGCAAAGGTGCAGCACATCCCGGTGAGCGGCACCCATTTAAACCGGGTGGCGGCGGTGAACCAGCTCTCCCGGGAGATTGAGAGCGGGAGGTACACGGTGGAGGAGGCGTCGCAGGCGCTGGAGGACATAAGGAACATGCCGGGCAAGCGTAAGATCACCCAGGTTCTGGCCTCCGGCGTCGGCAGCGCGGCCTTCTGCTACCTGTTCGGTGGAAATATGGGGGACACGCTGTGTGCGCTCTGCGCCGGTCTGGTCCTCTATTTGTATGTGCTTTTTGTCAGCGCCCCGCGGCTGTCCAAGATCGTGGGAAATATCGGCGGCGGGGCGTTGGTGACGTTCATCTGTAGCGGTTTTTATCTGCTGGGGGCAGGGGCGCATCTCAACTTTATGATCATCGGCTCCATTATGCCGCTGATCCCCGGGGTGGCGTTTACCAACGCAATCCGGGATATTGCGGACGGGGATTATATTTCCGGTTCTGTGCGCATGCTGGACGCGCTGCTGGTGTTTTTCAGCATCGCCATCGGCGTGGGTATGGCGTTTTCATTTATCAGCCGGGTGACGGGAGGTGCGTTGCTGTGATACAGGAAATTTTGGCGGCCATGGTGGGAACCATTGCGTTTTCCCTATTGTTCGGCGTGCCGCGGAAATATTATGCCTACTGCGGGCTGATCGGAGGCGCGGGCTGGGGCGTGTACAGCGCGGCCGGTCTCCTCTGGGCTCCGGCTCAGTCGGCCTTGGCGGCCACCATTGTGGTGATTCTGCTGTCCCGTCTGGCGGCGGTGAAGGAACGGTGCCCGGTGACCATTTTTTTGATTTCCGGCATTTTTCCGCTGGTACCGGGGGCCGGGGTCTACTGGACCGTGTACTATATGGTGACGGACCAGTTGTATCTGGCGGTGCAGACGGGCTACACGGCGGTGAAGGTGGCGGTTGCCATTGTACTGGGGATCGTGTTTGTGTTTGAGCTGCCACAGGGGTTGTTCCGGGCGCTGGTGGGGCGGAGACGGTGACGGTGCCCGGCGGAAGCTGGAGCCGGAGAAATGAGTGGACACTGTGGGCCAATGAACAATAATCGGAGGAGATCGTATGACATCGGGAGTGTTTGACTTCAGGAGCAAGGAAGAGCGGGAACGGGATTACAAGGCGTTTTACAAGCGGGTTTTCCCGGGCGGGGAGGTCCAGAAGGAGCGGGTGAGAAGCGTGCTGGCGGAGCGCCTGCCGGGTGAGGAGATTACCTTCCTGCTGATGTATTACATAACGCTGAAGGACGCGATGGTTTTGGACGACGAGCTGGATTTTTACGAAGCGGCCGCCCAGGCCCAGCGAAAAATGAGCGTGATCAAGGTAACGCCGCAGATGCTGGCGATTATCCGGGAGGTCATGGAGCAGGACGGAGCGGGGGGCTGAGGGGCAGGCTTGAGTCCGAGGTGTGGCCGGTTTACAGCTACTTAAGCGAGGACTGGCTGTGGACGGATTTCGCGGAGGATTCGGCTTACGGGGGAGCTGTGCAGGAATCCTTTGAACCGCATTGAGAACCCGGATTTGATCGAGGTGGGACAGCGAATTGAGATTCCGCTGCATGTGCTTTTGAAGCGGGAGACATATGAAATCGGAAATGAGTGATGGGCGGAAAAAAGATAAATTTTCCGGAGAAGGGTTATGATATATTCATTTTATCATAACAAATAGGAGGAATTTATCTATGAAACGAAAAGCAGCTTTGGGGACCGGGATCCTGGCCATGGTCCTGTGTCTGGCGATGGGTTTTACCGCGTACGCCCAGGGGTGGGAGCAGGATGGAAACGGCTGGTGGTATTCGACGGACAGCGGTTATCTGAGCAACGGATTCTCCCAGATCGACGGAAAATGGTATTATTTCGGCGGAGACGGCTATATGTGCACCGGCTGGGTGCAGGATGGCGGAAAGTGGTATTACATGGACGGTTCCGGCGTGATGCTGGCAAATACCACTACGCCGGACGGTAAATACTGGCTGGATGCGAACGGTGTCTGGGATGGAAAAACAATCGGCTCATCAAACGCAGCCTCGTCCCTGGAACGAAATACCATGAAGGCTACGATCGACGGAGTGGAGGAGACATTTTATCTGACGTCCACAGGCGGAACGGCCGGCGGTTATAAATATTATTCGGCTTACGCCCTCAAGGCGGACGGTACACTGGGGAAAAAGCTGTCAATTAACATAAATCCGGACGTTTCATCCGGCACCACGGCGAAAAAGGGGGACAAAATAAAGGGTTTTAGTTTGTCCTATAAAACCTCCCCTGGGGGCTTCCAGTATAGCGCCAGGCCTGGAAAAGGGGATTACACCGTCACAATCACGTCCAATGAGTCAAATGGTTCCCACGTGGAGGGGACATTTTCCGCAACCGCCAGGATGATTGACGGAAACGGTAAGGTTTCCATCACTGGCGGCTCTTTTAACGTATATTTCGGGGAGCAGGTGGCTTCGGTAGCGGCGCTGGTGGACGCTAATTCCGTAGGCGGCGGTTCTTACGCGGGATCGGACGGATACGATACAGGCTCGTCCGACGTCCTCGGAAGCGGTTTTTCCAATGATTATACCTGCCGCAGCTGCAACGGCGACGGGCGCTGTAAGAGCTGTGCGGGGCGGGGATATAAGAGAAGGAACGGGGATGGGAAGGAAGTCGATTGTCTCAGCTGCCGTGGTTCAGGAACCTGTCCGATCTGCAACGGGTTTGGAAAAGTTTACTAGAGAATCTTGCGCCGCCGGCTGTTTGGTCCGGCGGCGCTTTTGGGCATGACGGTGGCGAGGGGACGGAGCTGGCATACGCCAACGCCCATCGCATTCAAACAAAAAACCCTGCAAGCTTCCGCTTACAGGGTTTTCCACGCGCGCCAGAGAAGATTCGAACTCCCGACACTACGGTCCGTAGCCGTATGCTCTATCCAGCTGAGCTACTGACGCATCCGCTGTTCTTCAACAGCAAAAACTATTATATCTATAGATTGGACAAAAGTCAATAGCTTTTTGGAAAAAATTTAAAATTTTTGCGGAAACTCTGCCGGGCGCCCTGCGGGATGTTACAGGATAAACATTCTGGCGGTCATCATCTCGTCTACGGTCGCTGCCGTGTACGTCACGGTGTAGGGGTCTACCAGAGTTGCGCCGGGGTAGTGGGAAGCGCGCAGGGCTTTAAAGTGATCCTTAAAGCCGATCTCCATGGTCAGCGTCTCCGGCACGGCCAAGTGGCAGCGGTTCCGGTGCAGAAGCCCTTCCCGGGCGGCCTCGCGGATGCGCTCGCAGGCCAGCTGGGGCGTCAGGTTGACGGTGGCGCGGCCCAGCCCCTCCTTCACCGGCGCGGTTTGAATCCCCGGAACAAACTCCTGGGCGTGGCCGCAGAGCAGTTTATCGCCGGAAACCATCACGGAGGGCACGCCGCGGGCCGCGCCCACATAGGCGTGGAGCAGAAATTCCGAGGCCAGCTCCCCGTTGATCTTTACATAGTTGTTTCCGCGGTTCATGGTGTGGCTCAAGGGGCTTCCCGGCAGCCCTGCGGGAGAGTGGTAGCCCACAAACATCAGCGCGTCAAAGGAACCGTCCAGCCCGGCCACCATGGAGTCCGGGGTCAGGGTCCAGTCAAAAATGACCTTGGCTTCCCTGGGAAACAGAGACAAATCCATGTTGCGGCCGCTGTCGTGGGCGTCCTTTACATAGAGTTCCGTGGCCCCTGCGTCCAGCGCGCCCTGGCAGGCCGCCACGGCCTCCAGAGTCATCTCCTGTGCGGCGGCGCGGTGCTCCGGGTCGCCTAAGTTGGTTGCGGACCAGGATGCGATCCCGGCGGTGCCTTCAATGTCTGCGCTGATATATACCTTCATTTTCGTCTCCTTTATGGGCCTCTGTGAAGCGCGGCGGAAACGGTGTTCCGGCCGGGCTTGGCAGGAGGCGCGCTTAATGATCTTTTGCCGAAGGCGGGATAATCCTTAAGTGAATGGAAGAATCTCCCGGCAAAACGGCGGTTTTAATTCATATTATAAAGGGAATGCCGTAAAAATCAATGGCTTTGACTTGACTTTTAAATCTGATATAGGTATAATTTTTCACATCAGATTCTTTTTTAGTCCGGAATAGAATGAAGAGAAAGACGGTGATGAAGCGATGCTGCTGAAGAAAGTAGGCGGGCATCGCTTTTTTACACAATCGGACGGAAAGGCAGTGGTCGATCATTATGTTGAAGTACATATTAAAGCGTTTGGCAGCCGGCGCGGTTTCCCTGTTTGTGCTGGTGACCATCACATTTTTCCTTATGCACGCCATACCGGGAGGGCCCTTCAGCCCGTCGGAGGAGCGCAACGTGCCACCCCAGATTCTGGAGCGCATTGCGGACAAGTACGGCCTCAACGAGCCGATTCCGGTCCAGTATGTGAAATACCTGAAAAATCTGCTGCACGGCGACATGGGCACTTCCTTCAAGAAGCGCGATACCACGGTGAATGAGCTGATTGCCCACGGCTTCCCCATCTCCGCCCGCGTTGGAGCCTGGGGCGTGGCCCTGGCCCTGGCGGCGGGGATTCCCTTGGGGATGGTGGCGGCGGTGAAGCGTGGAAAGCTTCCCGACGGCCTGGCGATGGTGTTCGCCACCATCGGCGTCTCGGTGCCCAGCTTCGTGATCTGTGTGCTCATGATGTACCTCTTCTGCGAAAAGTGGAAAATATTCCCATCTTATGGCCTGGATTCCTGGCGGCATTACGTGCTGCCGGTATTCTGCATGGCCTTCTCCCAGATCGCTTATATTACCAGGCTCATGCGCTCCAGTATGTTGGAGACCATGCGCCAGGACTACATCCGCACCGAGCGCTCCAAGGGAGTGCCGGAGTTTCAGGTGATCGGGAAATACGCCCTGAAAAATTCCGTGCTGCCGGTGGTGACCTACGTGGGCCCCATGGTGGCGGCGCTGCTCACGGGAACCTTTATCATTGAGAAGCTGTTTTCCGTGCCCGGACTCGGGCGGTATTTTATCTCCGCCATCAACGACCGGGACTACTCCGTCACCCTGGGACTTACGGTGTTCGTGGGCGCCATGATCATCGTCTGCAACCTGGTGGTGGACATCCTGTACGCGGTCATTGACCCGAGAGTAAAAATTACGAAGTAGGTGACACAATGGAAGAGACTTTAAGACAAGGCGGATTCGCCATGGACGACGAGATTCCGGTTGACCTCATGGAGGAGCTTTCCGCTGCGGAGCGGGACCCGGAGGAGATCGACCGCCCCAGCATTTCCTACTGGAACATGTGCTGGCTGCGCCTGAAAAAAGATAAGCTGGCTATGTTCGGCTTTGCCGTTATTATCGTTATAACGGCGCTGGCCATTGCGGTGCCCATGCTGTCCCCGTACAGCTATGACCAGACGGATTTCGCCCACATGCTGGAGTGGCCCAGCCGCCTTCACCCCTTCGGGACGGACAAGATGGGCCGCGACATTTTTGTGCGGACCATGTACGGAGCCCGCATCAGCCTGACCATCGGCTTTACGGCCGCGGCCATCAACATGGTGATCGGCGTGTTTTACGGCGGAATCGCCGGATATCTGGGCGGACGCACGGACATGATCATGATGCGTATTGTGGACGTGCTCAGCGGAATTCCCAGCCTTCTGTACCTGATTCTGATCATGATGTTTCTGGGCAACACGGTCAAGAGTATTCTGTTAGCCATGTGCCTTACCTTCTGGATCACCACGGCCCGCATGGTCCGCGGACAGATTCTGACTCTGCGGGAGCAGGATTTTGCGCTGGCAGCCAAGGTCTGCGGGCAGAGCCGGTGGCAGATTCTGATTCACCATCTGATTCCCAACAGTATGGGGTCCATCATCGTGACGGTGACATTTTTGATTCCCCAGGCCATTTTCCAGGAGGCGTTTTTGAGCTTTCTGGGGATCGGTATCCAGGTGCCGAAGGCCAGCTGGGGAACGCTGGCCAACGATGCCATCGAATATCTGTTTTCCTATCCGTATCAGATGCTGTTCCCCGCCTTTGCCATCAGCATCACCATCTTTGCGCTGAATTTCATCGGCGACGGCCTGCGGGATGCGCTGGATCCCAGACTGAAGAAATAGAACAGAGGTATCGCACATGAATGATAAGTTGCTGGAAGTGAAAAATTTACATACCACCTTCGCCACCGACGCGGGACCCGTGCAGGCGGTGCGGGGGGTGTCGTTCTACGTGAACCGGGGCGAGAGTCTGGGAATCGTGGGGGAGTCTGGCTGTGGAAAAAGCGTCAGCATGCTGTCGGTGATGCGGCTTCTGGACGACAACGCGTCCATGACGGCGGACGCCATTCTGCTGGACGGGGAGGATTTGAACGCCAAGTCGGTCAAGGATATGCGAAAGATCCAGGGAAATGACATCGGCATGATTTTCCAGGATCCGATGACCAGCTTAAACCCGCTGTTTACCGTGGGGGAGCAGATCCGCAATCCCCTGATGCGCCATATGAAGTTGAACAAGCGGGAGGCCAACGAGCGGGCTTTGAAGCTTTTGGAGCTGGTGGGGATTCCCAGCCCGGAGAAGCGGCTGAAGCAGTATCCCCACGAGCTGTCGGGCGGTATGCGCCAGCGGGTGATGATCGCCATCGCCATGTCCTGCGATCCCAAGCTTTTGATCGCGGATGAGCCGACCACGGCTCTGGACGTGACCATACAGGCCCAGATTCTGGAACTGATGGGGGAGATGAAGGAGCGCTACAACATGTCGGTGATCCTGATCACCCACGATCTGGGCGTGATCTCCAGCCTGTGCACGCGGGTGATCGTGATGTACGGCGGGTTAATCATGGAGGAGGGCACGGTGGAGGACATTTTCTACCGCACCGGCCATCCCTACTCGGCCGGACTGCTGGCCTCCATCCCCAAGCGGAGCCGGGAAAAGCTGGTGCCCATCATGGGCACGCCGCCGGACCTGTTGAACCCGCCTGTGGGCTGTCCCTTCGCCGCCCGCTGCAGCCACGCCATGAAGCTGTGCCGGGAATACCGCCCGGAGCTGACCCAGGTGGGGCCGGGACACAAAAGCGCCTGCTGGCTGCACAATAAGTCGGTGAAAATCCATCGGAAGGAGGTGTGGCCGGTATGAGCATAGCGGCAGAAAACCGGGAAACCTGCCTGAAGGTGACGGATTTGAAGATGTATTTTCCGGTCAAGAGCGGAATCTTTTCCAAGGCCAGGTCCTTAAAGGCCGTGGACGGGGTATCCTTTTCCATCGCCCAGGGCGAGACCATGGGGCTGGTGGGGGAGTCGGGCTGCGGTAAGACCACCGTGGGGCGGACGATTTTAAAGCTCTACGAGGCCACGGGCGGCTCCATTACATACAAGGGTACGGACATCACCGGCTTTGACGACCAGGAGATGCGGCCGTACCGGAGAAAGATGCAGATGATTTTCCAGGACCCCTACACGTCCCTGGACCCGCGCATGAACGTGGAGGCCATTATCTCCGAACCCATCCGGGCTTTAAAGCTGTGCAGCGAGGGGGACCGGCGGGACCGGGTACGGGAGCTGATCCAAATGGTGGGACTGAAGGCGGATCATTTAAACCGCTATCCCCACGAGTTCTCCGGCGGACAGCGGCAGAGAATCGGCATCGCCAGAGCCCTGGCCGCGGAACCGGAGTTTATCGTCTGCGACGAGCCCATTTCCGCCCTGGACGTGTCCATACAGGCCCAGGTGATCAATATTTTGGAGGAGCTGCAGCACAAATTCGGCTTCACCTACCTGTTTATTTCCCACGACCTGTCTATGGTGCGGCATATTTCCCACCAGGTGGGCGTGATGTATCTGGGCAATCTGATTGAGTACGCCCAGGTGGACGAGCTTTACGACAACATGCTTCACCCCTACACAAAATCCCTGATCTCAGCGGTGCCGGTGGCGGATCCCAATCAGGCCAGGCAGAATAAGCGGATTGTGCTTCAGGGGGACGTTCCCTCGCCCATCGACCCGCCGCCGGGATGTCCTTTCCGGGCGCGCTGCGCTTACGCTAAGGAAATCTGCGGCAGGGAGAAGCCGGAACTGAAGAAGATCAATGACGACCACATGGTGGCCTGCCATTTGTATTAAGCAGTGATCGGCCGCTGGCAGCGCGCCGGCGGTTTATCATATTTAACGGTCGATCCCGGATAGGACGGGGGCCGGCTGCATTCAACAGGGAAGCGCTTTGGCGCGGACCGGCGAGTTCCGGCTCCGGGCTGAAGGCGGCGGACCTGATCAAAAAGGAGGAATATTATGAAGAAGAAACTGAGCGTATTACTTTGCGCGGCGATGGTAGCCACCAGTCTGGCGGGCTGCGGCGGTTCGTCCGGCGCCAAGACGGAGACCACGGCGGCGGAGGCTTCTCAGGGCGGCCAGGAGAGCGCAACGGAGGGCAAGATTCTGACCTACGCCATTTCCGGCGAGCCGGAGACGCTGGATCCCACCATGAACAACTACAGCAATTCTTCCGTTCTGCTGCAGAACCTGTTTTCCGGCCTGTTCCAGCTGGAGGCGGACGGTACTCTGACCAACGCAATGTGCGATTCCTACACGGTCAGCGACGACGGCCTGGTCTACACCTTCACGCTGAAGGACGGCCTGAAATGGTCCGACGGCAGCGATCTGACGGCGGCGGATTTCGAGTACACCTGGAAGCGGACGTTAAGCCCTGAGCTGGCCTCACCGGCTGCCTGGGAGCTGTTCTATATCAAGGGCGGCGAGGAGTACAACAAGGGAGAGGGCAGCGCGGATGACGTGGCGGTGAAGGCCGTGGACGCCAAGACCCTGGAAGTGACCCTGAACAATCCCACCCCCTATTTCCTGTATCTGACGGCTGCCTCCAACTTCTTCCCGGTGAAGAAGGACGTGGTGGAGGGCGAGCAGGTCTGGACCAAGTCCGGCGACACCTATGTGTGCAACGGCGCATTTGTTATCTCCGAGATCAATCCTCAGAGCAGCTATGTGATGGTCAAGAATCCCTACTACTTTGCGGCGGATTCCGTGAAGCTGGACGGCGTTAAGATGGTGATCATCGAGTCCGCCGAGGCGGCGCTGTCCGCGTACAACTCCGGCGAGATCGACGCCATGGGCGATTCCCTGGTAGCCACTCAGGCGCTGCAGCAGTATGGCGACAGCGACGAGCTTCACCGCTTTGATAAGATCGGTACCCGTTACTACGATCTCAACTGCGAGAACGAGTACATGACGCCCGAGGTGAGACGCGCCCTGGCCATGGGCCTGGACCGCAAGACCATCTGTGAGGCGGCGGTTCCTTCCAAACCCCAGCCGGCTCTGGCATTCGTACCTCACGGAATCCCCTACGAGGGCAAGACCGATGATTTCCGTACCGTTGTGGGCGATCTGATCAGCGAGGACAAGGAGGCTGCCAAGCAGCTGCTGGCGGACGCCGGTTATCCGAACGGAGAGGGACTGCCGACCTTGAAGTTTATCATCACCAACACCCAGGAGAACAAGGATGTGGCACAGGTGATGCAGGCTATGTGGAAGGAAAATCTGGGCGTGCAGGTGGAGATCGTGACGTTCGAGTCCAAGGTGTACTGGGATGAGCTTTACGCGGGCAATTTTGACATCGCCTTCGACGGCTGGACCGGCGATTACCTGGATCCGGACACCAACTTAAACTGCTTCACACAGGACCGCACCTACAACCAGAACCGCTGGAACGGCGAGAAAGCTCTCCAGTATGACAGCCTGATTCAGGAGTGCCGCAGCCTGGCGGACAACAACAAGCGCATGGAGCTGTTCACCGAGGCTGAGAAGCTGCTGATGGACGATATGCCCATTCTGCCGCTGTACTACTTAAACGCTTCTCTGCTGGTGAAGCCCAATGTGACCGGCATGACCAAGAACGCCAACGGCCACACCCTGTTCAGGGGCGCGGACAAGACCTGATCCGCGGGCGATTGAAGAAACCGTTATTTTCTGTGTGCGGCCGGAAATACAGGGCGCGGACAGGGGGAGCGGCATATATTGAAGTATAGTAACGGTTCAGTAGGTCTGCGCACTTGCTGCGCTGACCGCACGAAAGCCTGTGTTTACAGGTACAAAATTCATCTCCGAAGGCGATTTTCGTGGATTTTGCTTGTATCTGTGAAGGTAGTGAACAGATATGAAGTATCAAGTGAAGTGACGGACTTCGCCTGAGCGGAAAACGGGGCGGCGCAGGTTCAGCCTGGGCCGCCGGGAAAATCGAAAAGAGGTAAAACCAATGGTATTTCCGGAAATGCTGAAACCGGGCGATACCATCGGGCTGGCAGCGCCGGCATTTCCCGTGAGCAGAGAAAAACGGGATGCCGGCGCCTCTTTGCTGGAAAGCATGGGGTACAAGGTCGCGATGGGAGATTGCCTGAAAAATCTGTACAATTTTCACGAATATCTGGCCGGAGGGGCTAAGGAGCGGGCCGAGGACTTAAACCGCCTGTTCGGGGACCCGGAGGTCAAGGCCATTTTTTGTGCCAGAGGGGGATACGGCAGCGCCCATATCCTGAAGTATCTGGACTATGAGACCATCCGGGCAAATCCCAAGATCTTTGTGGGCTACAGCGATATCACTAACCTGCATGCGGTGTTCAATCAGATCTGCGGCCTGGTGACGTTTCACGGCCCTATGCTGGCAACGGAGATGGTGCCGGAGTTTGACGCCTACAGCCGGGAGAGCCTGTTTGCGGCCATGGGTATGAAGCCCGGGGAGAAGCTGGAGTTTCACAATCCCGATTCCAAGCCGGGGATTCGCATGCTGCGGCCCGGCAGCGCGGTGGGACAGTTGACAGGGGGGAACTTATCCTTGGTGATCGGGGGACTGGGTACCTTCTATCAGCTGGACACCCGGGGAAAGATTCTGTTTCTGGAGGACGTGGAGGAGTCAATTCCGCGGCTGGATATGTATTTCACCCACCTGGAAAATGCCGGGCTGATGGACGGCGTGGCCGGGATTGTGCTGGGAGAATTTTACAAATGCAGCAACGAGCGGTACGACGCGTCCTATGACCTGGAAACCTTCCTCCACGACCGGTTCGCCGGATACAAGGTGCCGGTGATGTACCACGTGGCCTCGGACCACTCTAATCCCATGGGTACGCTCCCGATGGGCGCGATTTGCCGGATCGACGGGGAGCGGGAGCGGCTGGAGTTTTACAGGGAGGCGTGACGGGAAAGAGGGGGGCGGTGGAAAAATGGGGATAGTAATGTGGACAGCGGTTTGATATAATTAAGGAAACGTATCCCTTATCGACAGCCTGCGGTTGCCGACAAAGTATAATTAAGGAAACGCATCTCTTATCGACAGCCTGCGGCTGCCGACAAGATAGAATCGGTTTATAGATGATAAACGGTAACGGATTGTCGGGCCGCGTGTTCGCTGGGCCGGCGTTAAGAAACCGTGGAACAGTATGGACGAAAGAAATTGCCGTGAAACAGCGGCGGTGAACGAACGGAGAAGGGACTATGAGGCAAAAACTTTCGTGGCGTAACCTGCTGTTGGTGGGATTTACGCTGTTTTCGATGTTTTTCGGGGCGGGAAATCTGATTTTTCCGCCCTTCCTGGGAGCTGAGGCGGGGACGCTGACCTGGCATGCGATGAGGGGATTTCTGCTCAGCGCGGTGGGGCTTCCGGTGCTGGGGGTTGCGGCGGTTGCCATGGCCGGAGGGCTTGACCGCCTGGGAAGGCGTGTTCATCCGGGGTTTGCATTTGTGTTCACGCTGCTGATCTACCTTTCGATCGGTCCCTGTCTGGCGATTCCAAGAACGGCCAGCACTTCCTTTGAGATGGCGGTACTGCCTTATCTGGGCGGCCTTGGGACGGCTCTGGGCAGCCGCGCCCAGATGATCTACTCCGTTGTGTTTTTCTGCATCGCCATGGCGCTGGCGTTCCGGCCGGACAAGCTGACGGACCGCCTGGGCAAGGTGCTGTGCCCTACGCTGCTGATTCTGATCGCCGTGATCTTTACGGGCTGCCTGATCTGGCCTCTGGGCGCTTACGGTGCGCCTGCCAAAGAGTATGCGGACAGCGCGGCGGTGAAGGGATTTCTGGAGGGCTACCAGACCATGGACACCATCGCGGCCCTGAATTTCGGAATCATCATCGCTCTCAATATCCGGGCCAAGGGCGTGCAGGAGGATGGAGCTGTGGTGCGGGAGACCGTCAAGGCTGGTATAATTGCGGGCCTGTTAATGGCTGCGGTCTATGTGGCGCTGGCCCACATCGGCGCTCCGGCCGGGGCTAAAATGCGCTATCCCGGAAACGGCGCCAGGATTTTGACGTTTGTGGCGGACAGCCTGTTTGGCAGAGCGGGGATGATTCTGCTGGGAATGATCTTTTTCATCGCCTGCCTGAATACCTGTGTGGGGCTTTTGAGCTGCTGCAGCGAGTATTTTTCCACCATTCTCCCGGCGGTCGGATACCGGTTCTGGGTGGTAGTGTTTGCGGGCGTCAGTTTGTTGATCTCCAACGCGGGGCTGGACCGGATTCTCCAGTTTTCCGTCCCGGTTTTAAACGCCATCTATCCGGTGGCAATCGTGCTGATTGCGCTGGCCTTTTTGAATCCGCTCATCAAAGGCTGGAAGCGGGTATATCCCTGCGCGATTCTGTTCACGGGCGTTGCCAGCGTACTCTATGCGCTGGAGGAGTGCAGCTTCCTGGATAAGGTTCTGCCGTGGCTGCTGGGCCGCCTGTTCGGGAACGCGGTAAGCGGGGGGGCTGCGGCCGCTGGAGTACGCCTGGAAGCGCTGCTGGCTCTGCTGCCGGGGTATGAGATGGGGCTGGGATGGATTCTGCCCGCGGCGGCAGGCTGCGTGCTGGGAGTCCTGCTGAGTCTGGCAGGGGGCCGGGAGAAGTGAGTGGTAGAAGTATATGGTTGAAAGCATCGTTCCGTTATTCGGGGAAGGTGCTTTTTTTATTGGATATATGTTCAAAAAATACTAATATTCAAAAGTATTGAACAAAAGATATTGACTTTTAGGCAGTAAATGTGTATAGTCAATGATGTTCAATTAAATGGATAAATAATGCAAAATGAACAAGAGGTTTGACAGGCAGGAGGTAAGCGGATGCGGCGGCGATTGCAGATATTGATATTTATATTCCCGGCCTTGGCATTTCTGGCTCTGTTCTGGTTGGGGCCCATCGCAGCGACGGTGGGGATCAGCCTGACGGACTGGGACTATATGACGCCGGATTTTCGAATGGTGGGGCTGGAAAATTACCGGAACCTGCTGGGAGACGAGGCATTTTCGGCCGCGTTGCGTCATACGCTGATGTTTGCGCTGGAGACGGTGATTCCGGGAGTGGCGTTGGGGCTGGCGCTGGCTGCGCTTGTGACCGCGGCGGGCAGAAACACCCACTATGCGGCTTTTCTGTTTGCTCCGTGGGTCACGCCTACGGTGGCGGTGTCCATTGTCTGGACCTGGATTTTTGAGCCGGACAGGGGATTTGCCAACCAGGTGCTCCGGTGGCTGGGAGGAAGCGGGTGCGCCTGGCTGAAGAGCTCGGACACAGCGCTGGCTGCGGTGGCGTTGGTGACAGTTTGGAAAAATATGGGATATGTGATGCTGTTGTTTATGGGCGCGCTCTCCCGGGTTCCAGGGGAGCTTGGCGAGGCGGCTGCGGTGGACGGAGCCGGGACGTTCCGGCGTTTCCGGTCCGTGACGCTGCCTCTGATCGCGCCGTCGGTCCGGATGGTGGGGCTGCTGCTGGCGGTGGAAGCCCTGCGGGCCTACGATCAGATTCAGATTCTGACCCAGGGCGGTCCCTCGGGGAGCACCAGGACGCTATTGTACCTCTACTATCAGCTGGGGTTTGAACAGTTTCGAATGGGTCAGGCCGCGGCCGCAGTGGTGGTTCTCATGGCGCTGGGTCTGGGGCTGGCGTGGCTGCAGGGGAAAATGCGCACAGGGAACCGGGAAGAAGAGGAATGGCAGGGAGGAGAGAGATGACGGGGATTTTAGTGAACGGCCATTGGAGACGGCCGCTGTTGCGGGTGATCACCCATGTGGTATTGACTGTGGCCTCAGCGGCCGCGGTGTTTCCGTTTTTGTGGATGGTTCTCAGCTCCTTTAAGACAAAGGCTGAGGTCATGGAGCCGGGGCTGGCTCTGCCGGCGGTCTGGCAGTGGGGGAATTACCGGGAGATTTTACTGGAGTCGCCGATTCCGCGTTACCTGTTCAACAGCCTGTTTGTGGCGTCCCTGACCATGGCGCTGCAGGTGGTCTGCTGTGCCCTGTTCGCCTACGCGGTGGTGTTCATGCGGTTTAAAGGGCGCAGGCTGTTGTTTTCCCTGGTGTTGTTCACCTACATGGTACCCACGGCGGCCACCTATATCCCATGTTACGTGCTGCTGGCGCGACTGGGTTTACTGGACTCCTACAGGGGGCTGATCCTCTCCAACGGGGTCAGCGTGTTCGGCATTTTCCTGCTGCGCCAGGCGTTTGGGCAGATTCCCGCCGCAGCTGTGGAAGCGGCCCGGATGGACGGAGCCGGACATTTTACCGTGCTGCGGCACATTGCGTTGCCCATGGCGCGGCCAAACGTGATCACATTTATGCTGCTGGCATTCATCGGAACCTACAACAGCTACATGTGGCCGTCGCTGATTACGGACACACCGGAGAAAAGCCTGATTTCCCAGGGGCTGCGGCGCTTTCTCTACGAGGGCGGAGCCTACGGAACCCAGTGGCCCCTTGTCATGGCGGCCGGGACGGTGGGAGTGCTGCCGCTGCTGGCTTTGTTCGCCGTGGCCCAGCGGCGGATTATGGCGGGGATTACGGATATGGGAACGAAGGGGTAGATTGGGGCGGGTATTGCAGATACAGGGACCAAGGGGGAGAAACGGCGCGGACGGCCTTCAGGGCCTTTTGCGGCAGCTTGAATGAAGGGAGAGATTATGATGAACAGAGAACCGATTGGAAGCGTGAGAGGAATCAGAACCGCCGCGCTGGCCGCGGCCATTGTGCTGGCGGTGAGCGCTCTTTGCGGTTGCGGGACAAGGGTGGGAGGAACGGCAGCAAGAGCGGATGTGGTGAAGGACGGACGGGTGCAGGTGACGCTGTGGTATTCCGGCGGCAAAACTGCGGCCGGAGTTATGGAGGAGATGATCGGGGACTTTAACAGTTCCCAGCAGCAGTACCAGGTGACGGGAGTCCAGCAGGCGGATTACGACGAGACCTACACCAAGCTGGCAGCGGCCATCGCCGGAAAGACCGGGGCGGACGCCGCCCTTCTGGACTCGGACAAGGCGCGCAGTCTGGCGGAAAAAGGGTTGCTGGCCGGTTTGAATTCCTGTATTGAGGCCGATGAGCAGTTGGGGACAGCGGATTTTGTGCCGGTATTCTACGATCAGTGCAGGCTTGAGGACGGCACGGTGTTCGCCATTCCGGCTTACGGAACCACCCAGGTGATGTATTACAATCGGGAACTGTTTGAGCGGGCGGAAATCGATCCGAATCGCATCGGCACCTGGCAGGATTTGGAACGGGCCGCAGAGGCGATAAGCGGTATGGGCGGCGGCGAAGGAAAGCGGTACGGCTGGGAGCCTATGTGGGGCGCGGACAATCTGATTGACATCGCGCTGAGCAACGGCGGAAGCCTGCTGAGTGCGGACGGAACCCGGGTCACGATTAATTCCGACCAGTGGGTGGAGTCCTGGGAGCTGGTCCGCCGGGGTCTCCACGACACGGAAACCATGGCAATCCACTCCGGCGGACAGGGATGGGAGTATTGGTATCAGACCATGGACGACGTGCTGGAGGGCCGCGCAGGAGGTTACACCGGCTCCTCGGGAGATCAGGCCGACCTGGATTTTTCCGTGGTTGGGGCCATGGAACAGCCCGGCTTCGGGAAAAATCCCTCTGCCCCGGTGGCCAGGGTGTTGCAGCTGGTGATGGTGGAAACCGGCAAGGCGGAGACGAAACAGGGTGTTTACGAATTCATGGAGTTCTTCGCCCAGCCCGCCAATCAGGCCAGATGGTCCATGGCAACCGGTTACATACCGGTGCGGGCCTCCACGCTGGAGGATGAGGCGTACAAAGCCTACGTGGAGGAGAATCCCCAGGCCCTGGTGCCGTTAAGCCAGGCCATGCACGCGTCGCCTATGCCCATCGACCCCACCGGGGGAAAGATCTACGACGCGTTGGATATCGCGGCGGACAAGGTGGAGATCGAGAACGTGCCGGTGCGGGAGGCGCTGGACGAGGCGTGCAGGACGGCTCAGAAGGCGCTGGACGAGGCGGTGAGGTGAGGCCGCCGGGCCGCCGGTTGGAGTCAATGGGACGCCCGCGTATTGAATTCTGTGTTAAAAGCATGTAAAATAAGAGATAATACAGATTCGCGCCGTGGAATACAGCGTGCGCAAGGCCAATAAACCACAGTCACAAGAACAGGCGGAGGACATGCTGAATCATCTGGATCGTAAAATTTTAAAGTATATCATGGAGGAAAAGCATCCGGTATCCAATAAGGAGCTGGCGCTTTCCTGCAATGTGGCGATCAACACCATCCGAAAGGAGATCGCCCTGATCAATGAGGAGATGGAAAAACATGGGGTATCCATCGCCTCCAAGACCTCGGTGGGCAATTATCTTGAGATTGCGGACCGGACGTTGGCCGGACCGTATCTTGAAAAAATGTGGGATCTGTGCAACCGTTACCAGCGGATGGACAACCAGTACCCATCTGAGATTCATTACCTGACGCGAAAGTGCATCTGCTGTTCCGGCTATGTGACGGTGGAGGAGCTGTGTCAGGAGTTGTACTGTTCCCGTGGGACGATGTTCCGCCATCTTGGCAGCGTGAAGGACATTTTAAAGACCTTTGACCTGACCCTGAAGAATAAGCGCGGCTTCCTGACCGTGGAGGGGGACGAGTGGAGTATCCGGCAGTGCCTGATCTATCAGCACAAGATTTATAAGACGACCCTGGAGGAAACCCATTATAAAGAGAACGAATTCAAGACGCTGTTCTTTATGCTGGACGGGGAGCCGCTGTTTGACCATATCCGGCGGCAGATGGTGGAGTGTCTGACGGAGCAGCACGACTTTTCCCTGCCCCTTCTGTATCTGCCGAAAATGATCCATTATATGCAGTTGAGCTTAAGCCGCCGCCGGCAGACGGCGAATATCCGCTTTACCGACGCCCAGGTGAAACGGGCCCGGGATACGGCGGAGTACGCCTTTGCCCAAAGGCTCTATGACCGGCTGGCGCAGAGCCGGCATGTAAAAGTGCCGGAGCAGGACGTGCTGGGGCTGTCCATGCTGCTGCTCGCTCATGAATCCCGAAACGATCACATCCGGGACATCCCGGAGTACAGAGAATTTTATGAGGAGACGATGGATCTGACCGAGCGCCTGACGGCGGTATTCGGCTGTCCGGAAGGGTTGTTTGACGACGCCTTTTTTGAGGACTGGGTTTGTTTCCTCTACCTGCTGCAAAACCGGCTGGAATTTCGGATCTATTCGGATTGGGAGGCCTACGGCTATGTGAAACGCAAGGGAATCCGTTCCGCCGATTCCTGCATCTGTTTCGCCCGCTTCTATGAAGAACGGCATGGGATACATCTGAGCAAGGACAACGCCATCAGCGCGTTTTATATTTTCAGCAGGCTTTTAAAGGCGGACGGCTACTGCTATTACGCCCAGAAAATTCTGGTGATCTCCCAGTATGGGGTGGCCTGCGCTAAGCTGCTGGCGCTCAATATCCGCAACGGCTACGGCAAAGAGATCCGGGCGGTGGTGCCCGCCGAGGCATACGAGTACGTGGAGGACGAGCCCACGGAGTTTGATGTGATCCTGACGGACATTGGAAAGAATCGGAAAATGTATCTGGACCTGCTGTCCTATCATCTTCCGATTTTACAGGTGGAATTTCTGCCGTTCCAGTTCCGCTGCCCGGAATTGGACACCTATTTGAGCGAGGTACAGAAAAACTGCGAATGGACGATCCTCAAGAAACAGTATTTCTACCGCACGAATCTCATATCCAAGGAAGGGGTGTTCCAGTATCTTGCGGACCTGTTTGAGCAGTACGGCGTCGGGCGCCAGGAGTTTCTGACCCATATGCGGGAAAATGACTCCTACGTGGAGATGGAGCGGGAAAACGGGGTGGTGCTTCTGCCGGTGCTGTCCGGGGGGCTGCAACAGCAGCAGATTGCGGTTCTGCTCAATAAAAACGCGATCGTGTGGAATCATAACCGTTCCCAGATCTTCGTCTGCTACAACCGCCTGGCATCCTACCAGACCAATCAGATGCTGGACGGCGTGCTGAGAAGATTCGTCCACATAACGGCGGAGACAGCCGACCGGCTGGTCAACGGCAGCGAGGAGCCGCTGGGCGTGCTCTACCCGGACAGCGGTTTATAAACCCGTGTTAAAAGACAAGGCCGCGGGCAGCTGCCAATCATATAACATTCCAACTCACAATTTGATTTATTGATACATCAAAAGACCGGCCCAATAAGTCGGTTTTTTTGTATATAATAACATCAGATTCGCGGACTGATGAACGTGAAAATAAAAAAGTGCATTAATTTTAGGAGAAGGAGGGAGCTAGTATGAAACGTTTGCCCAGACCGATCAAATCCGACCTGAAGTCCAGGCGTTTTGTGTGGGATGAGGAGCGGGCGATCCGCTGGCCGTATTACAAGATTCTGCGGGAGTTCAGCACATTGAAGCAGTTCTATCCCGAGATCGACCCCTATGCGGAGGTCTACAGGATGAGGGACAATGTGTACGCGTGTTTTTCCGAGAGCCTGGATGGGGCCGGGGACGTCTGGTCCTTCGTGATCGACGGGCCCGGGAAGGCCATGGTGATCGATACGGGATTCGGTATAGGGGATTTCAAGGGACTGGTGAAAAAGTTGGTGGGGGATAAGCCGCTGATCGTGGTAAACACCCATTCCCATTACGATCACGCCTATGGCAACTGCCAGTTTGAGCGCTGCTACTGCTCAGAGGCCGAGGTGGCGCGCATGGAGAAAAAGAACAATCCCCATATTTGGGATTATCTGTTTGATGAGAACGGAAATTGCAGGTTTACGGAATTTGACCGCAACGACCTGGTTAAGTGGCGGGAGTACGAGATCGTGGGCGTGGAGGACGGCCACATCTTTGATCTGGGGGACGGCTACGAGGTGGAGCTGGTTATGCTTCCGGGCCATTCTCCGGGGCAGAGCGGTTACTACGACCACCACAACCATATTATTTTTACCGGGGACACGGGCGGGATCTGCGACGCGGTGCCGGGGGAGCCTTATCCTGAGAACTGCACGGTGGAAGCGCTGCGGGACGCCCTGAAAAAGCTGGAGCCCAGGATGGATGAGATCGAAGCCGTATTCCCCGGGCATGGCATGCTGGACCAGACCGGCGAGACGCTGCGCTACCTGCTGCACGCTGCGGAGGCGATTTTGGAGGACCCTGAGCGGTACGATGAGATGACGGAGCGTTTCAGCCCTTCAACGGGCGAGACGAAAAAGATCATGATGAAATACATCTATCAGGGCTCCGCGATCCGCTATAACCGGCACAACGTGTACAAGAAAGACCAAATCAAGGGGGCGGAGGCATAGATGCTCAGAGCAAGCTCAGGCCGTTACTGCCTGACACCAAAAGGGGAGTTTTATCTGATCGGTTACGGATCCAGGTATGAGAGCCGCAGAAAGCCGGCTCAGGGTGTGCACGACGACATCTTCGCCAGAGTCGTTTTGCTGGAGGTGGACGGAACCGAGATTTATATGTTTAATGCGGATTACCTGGAGTTTGAGGAGTGGTCCTGCGATGAGATCAAGGGGATGATGGCCCGGGAGTATGGATTGAATGAGAATTGTATTTTTTTCAGCGCCACCCACGACCACCATTCCGTGATGGACTACCACAAACACTGGAATACCGGCGTGTTTTCCCAGGAATACTACGATTTTTACGTGGAGACGGTGAAACGGGCCTACGAGGAATGCCACGCGTCCCTGGAGAAGTGCCGGATGTATTTCGGCAGAGGCATGGCGGAGGGCTATTACGGCAGCCGCATCTTTTACGGGGAAAATGCGGACAACGAGGTGATTCTGGCGGAATGCCGGAACGCGGACGGAAAGGTGGTGGCTGCGCTCTGCAACTGGGCCACCCACTCCACGGTGCTGGACCCGGAAAATACGCTGCTCACGGCGGATTATGCGGGCGCAGTGTGCAACGAGCTGTACCGGCTGCGGGGATATTACCCGGCCATGATCGTGGGGGCTGCGGGGGATTGCAGCAACCGGGCGTGGCGGCAGGGGACGGACTACGCGGAGCTTGAACGGCTGGCCTCCGGCGTTGCAAAGAAGATCAATGAGATTTCCTGCGATACGCCGCTGGATTTGCATTTTGAAGGGGAACGTCTGGTGAAGTACCGGGTGAATTATATACCGGAGGATCATACCGGGGAGATTTTGGCGGAGATTGCAAGGCTTCAGCAGGAAATGGAGCGGGCCGAAGGCGCGCAGGAGAAAAAGCTGCTGTACGACGAGGCCAACAGCCTGAAGCGGAAGCTGGATCTCAGTGAGGTGGATATCTGCCTGTACTCCAGCATTATCCGGCTGGGGGATCTGGAGCTGGTATCCAGCCCGGGGGAATTGGGCTCAGCGCTGGGAATTGAGCTGAAACAGTACAGTAAGGCCCGCTGCTGCATGATCTGCGGGTACACAAACGGGTATAAAAGCTATATTCTGCAGCCGGAGCTTATGGAGCACTCCGCCCGCTGCAGGGCCAGCAAATACCGGCCCTGCGACGTGAGAGGCTATATCGACGCCATCAAAGCCGGGATGTAGATAAAAAGAATGGATGTTCCGGCAGCGCGGAGAGCGGCCGCCCCTTGCAGCCGGGAATGCATATAACAACCATGTAAAAAAGAAAAGGAGAGGGGAATTACTATGTTTACGGTACCTCAGATTGTATTAATTATTTTATGGTTTACGTTGTACAACGTAATCACAAGCGCCACGGGTTTCGGATTGGTTGCAGGCGGCGTGGTCCTAAACGGGTTGGCAACCGGTCTGATTATGGGGGATGTGGCCACGGGCTTTTACCTGGGCGGCACCTACGAGCTGATGAACATCGGCTTAAACCCGTTAGGCGGCTCCACTGTGCCCAACTACAATATGGGAGTTGTGGTTGGCGTGGCGTTCGGAGCAGTGACCAATATGGAAACCGGTATGGCCGTGGGAATTGTGGTGGCGACCCTGGCTTCCACCCTGGACGTGCTGGCAAAGATGAGCGGATCGTTCTTCCTGCACAAGGCCCAGGAGTGCGCCAGAGCAAAGGATGTGGACTCGGCAGTCCGCTGGATCCATATCGGCCTGTGGCCGCGTATCCTTCTGACGGCGCCCCTGCCGCTGCTGATCCTGTTCGTGGCGGGCGCTCCCATTGTGGAAGCAGTCAACAACTTTATCCCCGCCTGGCTGCTGGCCGGATTCAAGAACGCGGGAAATATGCTTCCGGCAATCGGTTTTGCAATCCTGCTGCGCTCCATGAACATCAAGGGGAACTTCCAGTATGTAATCATCGGCTTCGTGCTGTTCGCGTACTTTGGAATCGGAGCGCTGGGCGCGGCCCTGATCGGCATCGCGCTGGCAATGATCGCGTATTATACCAACAATAAGATTGCTGAAGTCCAGAACATGGGAGGTGTCGGTGATGAGTAAATTGACAAAAAGCGATATTAAACGGGCAATGCTGCGCAGCTTCTGCTACCAGTGGCAGAGCTTCAACTATGAAACCATGCAGTCCGCGGGCTTCGCTCAGTTTATCACCCCGGCGATCAAGAAGATCTATGAGGGCGACGACGAGCTGATTGCGCAGAAGACGGAGCAGTACCTGTCCACCTTCTACAACACGGAAAATACCATGGGTCAGATCATTCACGGCGCCAGCCTGGCGCTGGAGGAGAGCGAGACGCCGGAGATCACCGAGACGGCGGTAGCGCTGAGAACCGGTCTGATGGGGCCCTTCGCGGGACTGGGAGACTCCATCTTTAAGGTCAGTGCCAAGGTCATTTTCGGCTCCCTTGCCGGATATATGGCGCTGGAAAATTCCGTGGTCGGGCTGCTCTTATGTATCGCGCTCTGCCTGTTCTGCAACGGCTTCGTGCGTTACTGGTTCTTTATGGAAGGTTACAAACAGGGCGTTTCCTTTATCACCACCAAGCAGGATATGATCAAAGGCCTGACCACCGCGGTCACCATTATGGGCCTGGTTGTGGTGGGCTGTATGGTGCCTTCCACCATCAAAATCAACATCCCCTTCGTATTTACATACGGGGAGGCCCAGCAGTCGATTCAGGCGATTTTAGATGCTATTTTCCCGTACCTTCTGCCCGCAGGCGTGACCGCGCTGATTTACAAAGGGCTGGGAACCAGGAAAATGACTACGGTCAAGATGGTGTGGCTGATTATCGCAGTCTGCATCGTTCTGACCTGGATCGGGATTCTATAAACGCAAGTATATTCAGTTAGGAGAATAAATATGGGCGTATGTGCAATTCGTATTGATGAGCGGCTGATCCACGGCCAGGTGGCCACCCTGTGGCAGGGAGCGTGGAACTGCAACCGCATTATGGTAATCGACTCCAAGTCCGCCAACGATCCGATTCTCAAATCGGTTTTGAAGATCGCTTGCCCCACCGGGGTGAAGTTAAGCGTGCTGGAGGCGGAAAAGGCCGCGGCAAATCTGGTGAGCGGGAAGTACGGCAGGGAGCGGATCACCATTGTCACCAAAACGCCTCAGTGCCTCTGCGATCTGATCCGCGGCGGCTATGAGCTGGAGGCGGATATCACGGTGGGCAACATGTCCAACGGGGCGGACAAGAAACGGGTGAGCAAAAATATCTGCGTAACGGAAGCGGATGTGGAGAATTTCAACTATCTGAGCGGGCTGGGTTACAAACTCTATTCCCAGATGGTTCCCTCCGAGGCGCCGTCCCCCTTTATGCCGATGCTGGAAGCCGCGCTGAAAAAGTCTTAAGGAAGTGTGACAAAAAGCGAACCCGCATTGCCAGGTTCGCTTTTATCAAAAAGTTGGAAAGAAGGGATCGGATTTGAGCGCAAAAACAGGAGCGGTGCATTTTCTGACAAAATTGAATACAGGCTCATTGTACGCCTATCTGTTCGTCTGCGCGGGCTGCGCCCTGGCGATGCTGGTCAATCTGGCGGTCCAGGGCGTGGGCGTCCAGGCATTTAACGCAGGGACTTACGAGGAAAAACTGTTGCTTTTGCTGACGATTGCAGTGGTGGCGGCCTGCGCGGCCGGGGGCACGCTCCTGGCGCTGGCGATCAGGCGGAAACAAATGAAATAGAGTGAGGAGATGTTGTGATGAAAGGGATAGTATTACTCAGCCATGGGTCCCTGGCACGGGGGCTGGCAGACGCGGCCACTTTTTTTATGGGGGATTCCATTGAACAGCTGGAATATTGCTGTCTGCGGCAGGATTCGTCCCCGGACGAGTTTGCGGAAGAATTGAAACGGGCTATCGAGAAGGTGGATACCGGGGAGGGCGCGGTGATTTTGGCGGACCTGTTTGGGGGAACGCCCTGCAACCAGGCGGCACGGCTGCTGGACGATCGGATCGATCTGATCTCCGGAATGAATTTTCCGGTTTTGCTGGAGCTTCTGACCGCCCGCATGGCCGGGGAGATCGATGTGGCGGCGCTGGTGGAGAGCGCCCGCTCGGGGATTTCGGATGTGAAGGTGATTTTAAACGCGCAGGCCTATGATGAGACGGAAGAGTGACGGTCCGGTAAGGGCGCTGCTCCTGGATTTTGACGGTGTGATCTGCCAGACGGAAACCTATAAGCTGGACCGGATGATGGAGTATTTCGGGGAGCTGGGGCTGCGGGCCGGGCCCCGGGAGATTTACCGCCTGGCCGGCGGGGTGATTGGGGAAAAGGAAGCAATTCTGGACCAGATTTTTGGAGGCCAGGAACGGTACCGGAAGGTGAGGGAGCAGGCGCTGGGGTTCAGGCCGCCTATGCCCGCCTATGGGGACGTGATGACTCCCGGAATCGCCGGTACTCTTGAGGCGGTGAAGGGCAGGGGCCTCCAGATTGCGGTGGCATCCAATTCCGGCCGGGAGCGGCTGCGCAGGGCGCTGTCGGAGTGCGGTATTCTCCGGTATTTTGACTGTATCGCGCCGGCCTTCGACCTGGGGCGCAGGAAGCCGGATCCCTGCGTATACCGGTACGCCATGGAGCAGCTGGGAGCTGCGCCCGGGGAATGTCTGGTTGTGGAGGATTCCGCGATTGGAATCCAGGCCGGTAAAGCCGCGGGGGCCATGGTAATTGCGCTAAAGGATCGGGACGGAGCGATTGATCAACGGATGGCGGACGTTATCATTACTCAAATCGGGGAAATTCTTGACTACCTATCATAACAGCTCTTGGCGGGAACATGCGTATAGAACGCGGCGGCAGGTCCGCCTGTATGCCGCCCGGGCTGTTACGGCTTAACGACATGAAGATTGGATAAAAGGAGTGATAACGTTGACACAGGCAGTGCGCAAGGACAGGGTGGGGACCAACCTGACGGAAGGCCCCATCATGAGCAGTCTTTTGCTTTTTGCAATTCCCATTGTGCTGACAAATCTGGTGCAGCAGCTGTATTCTATGGTGGATCTGATTGTGATCGGCCAGTATGTGGGAAATATTGGAACCGTGGGGGTTAATACCGGCGGGGAGATGGCGGATCTGGTAACCCCGGTAGCCATGGGGTTCTCCACGGCCGGGCAGATTTACATCGCGCAGCTGTTCGGCGCAAAGGCGGACCGGAAAATCAAGCAGACGGTGGGCACGCTGCTGAGTTTTATGATGATGATCTCGGTGGCGCTGGTGTTTGTAGCATTTTTCTTTCACCGGACGATTCTGGAGCTGCTAAATTGCCCGCCGGAAGCCATGAGCCAGGCCGCCAACTACATGATCATCACTGCGCTGGGCTATCCGTTCATTTTCGGGTACAATGCGGTTTGCGGTATTTTGAGGGGAATGGGCGAGTCGAAGCGGCCCCTGTACTTTATTTTGGTGGCGGCCACGGTGAACATCGTGCTGGATATCCTGCTGGTGGTGGTTTTCCACCTGGAGGCCGCGGGTACGGCCATCGCCACCACCGCCTCACAGATGGGGGCGTTTATCGCGGCCTTTCTGTTTATGTGGAAAAAACGGGAGCGGTTTGATTTCGAGTTGAAGCTCTCCTATCTGAAGCTTGACCGGGAAATTTTGTGGATATTGGTTCGGCTTGGTATTCCCCAGGTGGTGCGGAGCATGTTTGTACGCTTTGGGATGTTGTGGGTGAATTCCAGCGCCAACGCATACGGCCTGGTGGTTTCGGCCACAAACAGCGTGGGTAACAAGCTTCAGAAATTCCTGGAGGTGTTTATCCAGGGTATCGATACGGCTTCCGCCTCTATGATTGGACAGAATTTGGGGGCGCGCAAGACAGAACGCGCGGGCAAGACCACGATCTGCACGGTGACGGCCGCCATGGCCTGCGCCGCCTTCTCCGCCTGCCTGTGCATTTTCTTCCCCCATCAGATTTTCGGGATCTTTACCAACGACGAGGCGGTGATCGACCTTGGGGCCACGTTTTTGAGAATCTTTATCCTGCACTTTTTCGCCTCCTCGGTGACCGGGTCCTTCCAGGCCATGGTAACCGGCTGCGGGTTTGTGGAGCTGGGATTTTTCCTGGGTCTGCTGGACGGCGTGATCTGTAAGATCGGACTCAGCCTGCTGTTTATGAGCGTATTCCATATGGGATATATCGGCATATGGTGGGGAGTGGCCTGCTCGCGGATCCTTCCGGGGTGCATCTGCGTGGGGTATTATGTGAGCGGGAGATGGAAGACAAGGAAGCTATTGACGGATTAGGAAATTGGGACGGTGGAACTGAGGAAAACAGGCGGAAAACAGGTTTAGAATCGGGTGCAAAATGAATCCCGCCTTGCCCATTTTACAAAATTCAGCTATAATGGCAGTCAGGGCCATGGTGACGCGGGCCGGGGAACGGCGGTGCAGGATGCTGCGCCGCAGAGCTTCCCCGGCCCGACTGCGCGGCCTGGGGAGCGTTTGACCGCGCGCCGGAAACGCTGGCTATCAGATTTGAATTGCTATAGAAGAAATGGGAGAACAAATGATAGAATCGAAATGGATGCTGCACGCTAAAAAGGCGGATTTTAACGAGATCGGGATGAGATTCCATATCAGCCCGGTGACGGCGCGGATTATCCGCAACCGGGACGTGGTGGGGGAGGAGGCCATCGGGCGCTATCTCTTCGGGAGCGTGGAACAGATGTACGATCCGCGCCTGCTGCCGGACATGGAACGGGCGGTGGAAATCCTGGAGGGGAAGATCGCCGCAGGGGCCAGAATCCGCATCGTGGGGGACTACGACATCGACGGGGTCTGCTCCACCTACATCCTGTACCGGGGGCTGAAGCGCCTTGGGGCGGCCGTGGACTATGAGATCCCGGACCGGGTGAAGGACGGCTACGGGATCAACGAGTCCATTATCCGGGCGGCCTCGGCGGACGGGGTGGACACCATTCTGACCTGTGACAACGGCATCGCGGCGGTGAGCCAGTTCGAGCTTGCGAAGGAGCTGGGAATGACCGCTGTGATCACCGACCACCACGATATCCAGACCGTGGAGGACGGCGAGGGCGGTGAACGGGACCTGCTGCCCCCGGCGGATGCTCTGGTGAACCCCAAGCGCAGGGACAGCCGTTACCCCAACGGAGCGATCTGCGGGGCCATGGTGGCCTACAAGCTGATCCAGGTGATGTACGAGCGGGCCGGAGTGCCCGGGGATGAGTGGCTGGAAATGCTGGAGTTCGCGGCCATCGCCACGGTGGGCGACGTGATGAAGCTTCAGGACGAGAACCGCATTGTGGTGAAGGAAGGATTAAAACGCCTGGGAATCTCAAAGAATCTGGGAATCCGCAAGCTGATCGAGAAGAACAATCTGGACCCGAAGGCTATCAGCGCCTACCACATCGGCTTTGTGATCGGCCCCTGCTTAAACGCCGGGGGGCGCTTGCAGACGGCAAAGCTGGCGCTGTCCCTGCTGCTCTGCGAGGACGAGGGGGAGGCGGACCGTCTGGCCCTGGAATTAAAGGAGCTGAACGACCAGCGCAAGGACATGACCCAGCAGGGCGTGGATCAGGCGGTGGAACTGGTGGAGGAGCGGTATTTAAACGACAAGGTGCTGGTGGTGTTTCTGCCGGACTGCCACGAGTCCCTGGCCGGGATCGTGGCGGGCAGAATCCGCGAGCGGTACTGCAAGCCAACGCTGATTCTCACCCGCTCTGAGGACGGTGCCAAGGGCTCCGGGCGCTCCATCGAGGCGTACCACATGTTCAACGCCCTTGTGGAGGTGAAGGACCTGCTGACCAAGTTCGGCGGCCACCCCATGGCGGCGGGATTCTCGCTTCCGGAGGACAAGGTGGACGAGTTCCGCCGCCGTCTCAATGAGAACGCGAAGCTGACGGAGGAGGATTTTATTCCGAAAATATGGATCGATGTGGCCATGCCCTTTGAGTATATCAACGAATCTCTGATTGAGGAGCTGGAGCTTTTGGAACCCTTTGGGCAGGGCAACGAGAAGCCCCAGTTCGCCCAGAAGGGAATGGTGATCCGCAGCTCCCGGGTCATGGGGAAGAACCGCAATGTGGTGAAGCTGAACCTGGTCAACGAGCGCGGCCGTGCCATGGACGCCGTGGTGTTTACGGACGGGGACGAGTTCGTGGCGGAGATGGGAAGAAGCCGGATGATGGATGTGATTTATTATCCGTCGGTGAACGAGTATAATGGAAATCGGACGTTGCAATTAGTGGTTAAGAATTGGAAGTTCCGGTAGAAGAGCTGAGATATTACATAAATTGGAAAAACGAGACGGGAAGGGCCTGATATGAGCCTGGTTCCGTCTCGCTTTTTTGTGGGATGCAGTGGGCCGCCGGCGCAGCCTGCGGGATTCGTGCTGCGGCCGCTTTTACGAATCTGCCTGGGGCTGCTTCTGCTTCGGCCGCATCAGTTCCCCGCCGTCCACCAGGATGGTGCTTCCGGTCATGAAGCGGTAGGCGTCGCTGACCATGGTGGCGACCACGTCGCCGATGTCCTCGGGGTCGCCGATTTTTCCCAGGGGGATGGCGGCCTCCTTGGCTTTTCGGAAATGTTCCTTGTCAAAGATGTGGCGGTTGCCCGCGGAGTGGACGCAGCCGGGGGCGCAGCTGTTGACGCGCACGCCGTACTCGGCCATGCTTCCGGCCAGACAGCGCATGGCGCCCTCCAGGCCGAATTTGATGCTGGAGTACACCGCCTGGTTGATGAGGGGGCTTAAGCCGTTGATGGAGGTGATGACCACGATGTTGCCGGAGCGCTGAAGCTTCATCTGGTTGGCGGCCTGGATCATGCCGAACATGGTGCCGATGTAGTTGGTGTGGATCAGCGTCTCCATATCCTCCAGCCTGGCGTCCGGCAGCTCGGCGCGGATGTTGATCCCCGCGTTTGCGATAAAGATGTCCAGGCGTCCGTGCCTATCGATATATTCTTTGAAAAAGCGCTCCTGCTCGCCGGTGCTGGAAATGTCCACGATATAGTCCTCGCAGACGCCGCCGGCTTCCCCGATGAGCCGGTGGGTTTCCTTCAGACCCTCGGCGGAACGGCCGAGCAGTGCCACCTCAGCGCCGAAGTTGGCCAGGGATACGGCGATGGCCCGTCCGATCCCGGAGCTTGCGCCGGTGACGACGGCCTTCTGGCCGTCCAGACAGAACAGTTTCTGTATATAAGACAGATTCATGATGTAGATTCCTCCTGTGGTGGTGCGCCGGCATTTGTCTCCTTGCGCACGATATCTAAATAGTTGTACAGGGTAAACCGGGAGACGCCCAGGTATTCGTAGATGCGCTCCGCCGCCTTGGTGATCAGAAATGCGCCCTTCTGGTCCAGGTAACGCACGAACTTGATCTTGTCCTCCCGGTGCATCTGTTCCACCGGCTTGCCCACCTGTTTTCCGGCCTCGGCGATCAGGTAGTCCAGAAGCTGGGACACGTCGTTGGCAAAGAACTCCGGCTCGTGGGCGGGGGGATCGGGCTGGGCGGGAGCGGCGGGGGCCATGGCGGTTGCGGCCTGGGCTGCGGCCGGCACGCTGTACTGGTTGTACTGGCGCAGATATTCCTCAAAGCGTACGGTTTCCGTGATGTCCGTGTTGATGCAGAGGCTTCCGATGGTCTTACCGTTTTCATCGCTGATAAACATGGTGGAGGAGCGCAGAAGCTTCCCGTCCCGGGTGTTCACAATGTAGTTGTAGCGGTCCCCGTTCTCCACGGTTCCGCGCAGCACTTCCAGCCCGAGGTTTGAGCCGCAATCTCCGATTTTACGGTTGGTAATATAACCGTTGCGGATGTCAACTATGGTGTGGCTATAATCTTTTGTCAGGTCATGCAGGATAAATTCACACTTATTACCGAACTGATGCTCCAGCATGGTGAGCAGCTTCTGCCACATTGACCAGTTGTCGTAGATTGTATTCATGTAGGGCCTCCTTTGCAACTTGCGATGATTTGGAAACCGGGAAATCACCAGGCGGCAGCGCTCATTTTTCGGGTGATATCCTGCAAAAGTTTCACGGAATTACAAAACTCTTTGTAGGGCACGGGCGGTTTCCCGGTTTCGATCATATGGATAAATTTGGTAGTACCATCAATATAACATTCATCCTGGTTTAAGTCAAAAGAATACGAGTTTTGGCCCAGCAAATGGATGTTTACGAGCTTTGTATCCAGCGTTGTCATGAGCACCGCGCTGGTGTTTTCGTATTTTACGACGGAGCAGAGATTCTTGCCGTTGCGGCTGACGGTTACGTCCCGGTAGTCGGGGCCGCACAGCGCCATGCAGATCTCGGCTATATGGCTGGCGTAGTAGTGGTAGAGCCCCAGGGGACTTTCGGGGTCGGCACGGTATGAGATGGAAATAAATGGGAAATACTCGCGGCCCATCAGCTCCTTAATCTCGTCCAGCTTTTTCAGGTGCCGCAGCGTGGAGCCGCCGAACAGGGGCACGCCCCGGGCCTGGGCCGCCTCCGTGATGGCCACCGCGTCCTCGTAGGTGGCGGCGAAGGGTTTGTCCACGAAAACGGGCTTTCCCGCTTCGATGACCTTCAGCGCGTAGGGCAGGTGGCTTTCCCCCGGGATGGTCAGAATCATCACCGCATCGGAGCGCGCGATCAGCTCGTCCACGGTGGAGCAGTATCCGTCCACCTGGTAGAAGCGCTCGTCCTTCTGCTCACGGGTAAGCGCTTCGTCCTCCCCGAACACATAGGAAAAGCGATAGCCGTCAAAACATTTTTCACGGTTGAAAATGCGGGAGAGAAATTCTCCGTGGCGGCCCGCATGGCCGATACAACCGATTTTATACATCTGTATTCACCTCTTTCTCAGGCGGTATTTCCGTGAAATCCAGGAGCCACCTGCAAATCAATTCCATTTCCGCCATCGTCAGCGTCATGGGGTTCAAGTAGAAGCCGTCCGGGCCGCTGTCCGCCGCGATCACGGGCGGGGAGCCTGCGGCCAGAAATTCCAGGATCTGTCCTGAGGAGACCGCGCCCCCCTTCAGGCGGACGTGGACCCGGGGGATGGGCTGTCCGGCCTCGTTGGGGTAGCTGCGCAGGGGATCGTAGAGGGGATGGCCGCCTAACATGTTCTGGGCCAGGGCCACCTGTTCCTCGGCCTCCCGCTTACGGGCCCCGTGGTCCGCGGCCAGAAACTGTTTTAACGCGGAGTAAAGCCCCACCATCTCTTCCCGTCCCACCTTGAACATCCGCCCGTAGCCGTGGGTGGGAAATCCCTCCTCCAGCAAAATGCCGATCAGGGACAAGGAGCCCACGATCAGGCCGCTGGACTGGGGACCGCGCAGGTCCTTGCCGCCGCTGAACACGGCCAGATCCACCCCCGCCGCGGTGTAGGCCCAGAGATTTTCCACCGGCGGAAGCATGGCCGCGGCGTCCAGAACCACGGGGATTTCAGCTGTGCGGGCCGCCCGGATCACGTCGGACAGCGCCGGAGCACCGGGGGCCACCCAACCGGATTCCAGATAGTAGACCGCGGCCGTGTCCGGCGTGACCGCGGCCAGGATATCCCCCAGGGGGTCCTTGAGACTGTGGTTGGGGTAGGCCAGCTCCACCAATTTGACGCCCAGCTGGTCCAGCACGATATCGTAGGGATTCCGGTGGGAGCGGAAGAGGATGACCTCGGACCTGTAAAAATCCTCCCGGGTCAGATGGCGCACTTTTTTGCCGCGTTTTTTGGCAATGGCCGCCAAGAGGGAGAGGTATACGCCGCAGGAAGCGCCGCCGCAGATGTAAGCCGCCTCATTGTGAGTCAGCTCAGCTGCCGCCTGGCTCAGCCTGCGCTGCAAATGGCGGATGTCCACAAAGGAAGCGGCCGCCTCCTGCATGTCCCGCAGGGTCTGGGGGCTCATTTTCGAGCCGCCGTAGATTGTGAAGGTTCCCATGGCGTTGATCACCGGGGGAACGCCCAGCTCTTCATAGATTCCCATAATTCTCTCCTTCCCCGCCGTACCGGTTTAGGGGATACCGGTTCATTGTGACGGCTCCCTCCGGGCGGATGTGAAACATGTTTTCGATGCGGATTCCGTACCGGCCGGGCACATAGAGGGCGGGCTCCACGGCCAACACCATATTTTCAGCCAGAATCTCGGGACAGTCGCCGGTCAGGTCCGGGTACTCGTGGGCGCGCAGCCCCACGCCGTGACCGATGGTGCCCGCCTGGACCGCGGCCGGATTCAGTCTGGTTAATTCCGCGCGGAGGAAATCGTGGAGCTCCCGGATGGGGGTACCGGGCTTCATTCGTTTTCCGGCGGACAGGAGGAGTTCGGTGATGCCGTGGTGCATCTCCAGCAGCTCACGGTGTGATGCGCGGGCCTCGCCGTTCATTTCCCGGCTACCTCTATATGCCGTCTGGCCTTCGCCGCCCTCTTCCCGTCTCCCGCCGCCTCCCGGCGGCAGCAAAAAGGTTCTCGCCGAGTCGCTCTCATATCCGCCCACGGAAGCGCTGAGGTCCACGATAACAGCGCTTCCCGCGGCGATTTCCCGCGGCCCCGCCACATGGTGGGGGTAGCTGCCGTTTGGGCCGCTTATGACCTTGGTGGTAAAACCGCAGCCCTGGGAGCCGGCCAGCGTCATGGCGGCGTCGATCCGGGACCGGGCCTCCTGCTCTGCTGCGCCCTCCGCCACAGCCTCTCCGGCGGTTTTAAGCCCCAGATCGATCAAACGCACCGCCTGTTCCAACAGTTCGAGCTCCGCAGGGGATTTGATCATCCGGCAGCGCGCCAGGAGAAGCCGGGCGTCCGCAAGCTGGTCTCCCCGGCCGCAACGGCACAGGGCGCGGTACAGGGGCGTGGGGACGGCATCCAGATCGGCGGCCGTCCGTTTCCGGCTGTCGGTGGGGAGAAAACCGCACACGGCCCGGGTCAGCCCCTCGTCCCCGCCGTTGTAGGAAACGGTCTCACAGCCCGGCGGGGGCGCGTACTCCCGGTCCCAGGGCGCGGGCAGGAACAACCGCCAGGTCCCGTCCGCGGACAGCAGACAGGCGGTCCGGCCGATCTGCCAGACGGGGCGGGCCGTGGTGTGAAAGCCGGAAAGGTAGTTCACATTTTTGGGGTCAAAGGCTAAAAGCGTGTGGATGCCGTGGGCCGCCATGGCCGCTTTGACCTGTTGGATTCTCTGTCTCACGGCGTTTTCTCCTCTCCGGCCAGAAGGCTCATGGCGTAATCCGCGTAGATGTAGACCGCGTCGGCCAGCTGGTCCAGCTCGATGTACTCCACCGCGGAGTGGGCGACGCTTATGCTGCCCGGACCGAAGATCACCGTGGGGATGCCGGACTCCGTGCACAGGATGCTGGCGTCGCAGTAGTAGTTCATAACCTGTTTTTCGCCCTCCCTACCCGCGGCCCTGCGGCAGCTCTCGGACAACCCGGACACCAGGGGGTGGTCCGGCTCCATGAAGAAGGGCAGGCGGATGCGCTGCTGGATGGTGCTTAAGGAAGCATGGGCGCAGAGCTTGGGGTCCCGGGCCATCAGGCCGTCCAGAAACCCCTGAATCCCGTCCAGAATGTCCTCTGTGGTCTCGCCGGGCAGATCCCTTCTCAAAAAGGAGGCGCAGCATTTGTCCGCCACCGTGTGAATCCGCGTGCCGCCCCGGATCAGCCCCAGGTTGATGACCGGATGCCCCAGATAGGGGTGATGTTTCTGCTCGTAGGTAGGAAAGTATTCGCTGCGCAGGGCGGTGATCACATGCGCCATGTGCTCGATGGCGTTGATGCCCCGTTCCGGGAACGCGCTGTGGTAGGCCCTGCCGGTGACGTTGATATCGATGTGAGTGCAGCCCCGGTGGCCGAAGCCCACTGCCATCTCCGTTGGTTCGCCAACCACCGCCATGTCCGCGGTGATCCCCTGCTTCATCAGCTCGGTAGTCCCCTTATTCATGTACTCCTCGTCCGGCACAAAGGCCAGCAGCAGGTCCCCTGAAAAATCGCAGCCCGTCCGCTGCAGCAGGACGGCGCTCATGATCATGGCGGCGATGGAGCCCTTGGCGTCGCAGCTGCCCCGGCCGTACAGGCGGTTCTCCCGTATTTCCGGTTTAAAAGGAGGGATCTCCATGTTGTCCGTCACATGGGTGTCGAAGTGGGTGGTATACATCAGCCGTTTCCCGGGACGTTTCCCGTGGAGAACGCCCACCACGGCGGGCCGGTGGGGTTCCACCTCATAGAGAGAAGTCTCCAGGCCCAGTTCCTGGAACAGATCGTTAAGCCACAGGGCCACGGCCTCCTCGCAGCCGTTGACACTTGGGATGCGCACAAGGCTTTTCAGCAGTTCAATCGTTTCCCGGGGGGTTACGGCCTCCCGCATTGTGTTCGAATCCATTGAATTCTCCCTTCTGTATGAATAAAACAAAAAGTTTTAAAAAATCCGCCGTTGCTGCGGGGCTTCTACAGGGAGCATAATACATATGCACATAAAAATCAATATTAAATTTGATAATTTGTTGAAAAAACAAATAAAATCAAATTTTAAGTATGAAATATATTGACAAAAAGTATTAAATCGAATATTCTGTAAGCGAGCGGACAGTGCTTGGTGTACATATTTCATAAAAACACAAGGAGGGTTACAAATGAAGAAAAAAATTTCGGTGTTGCTGGCGGCGGCGATGGTACTCGGGTTAGCGGGCTGCGCGGGATCGGGCCAGAAGGCGGCTGAGGCACCCGCCGCCACTGAGGCGAAGCAGGAGGAGGCAAAGAAAGAGGAGAGCGGGAAGGCGGAGGAGAAGCCGGAAGAGAAGAAGGAAACGATCGTGTTGAAATGGGGCGACGCCGCTGTGGAGGGCACGGCGGAGTACGAGGCCAATGAGAAATTTATCGAGCTGGTTGAGCAGTACACGGACGGTCAGGTGAAGATCGAGTATTACCCCGCCGGCCAGCTGGGCGCGGACGGCGACGTGGTACAGGCCTGCATGGCCAACACCCTGGAGTTAGCCAAGTGCTCCACGGCCAATCTGTCGGAATTCACCCATATCCTGGATTTCTGCGATTTCCCGGGCATGTTCCGGGACACGGATCACGTGTATGAAGTGCTGAGCTCCGATTTGAGGGACGAGCTTGCCATGCAGGTTTACAGCGAGATCGGCTGTTACCCGGTGACCTTTGACGTGGACGGCGGCGCGGCCAGATGGCTGTTCAACTCCAAACGGGATGTAAAGGTTCCGGAGGACGCTTACAATCTGAAGATCCGCACCACAGGCTCCGACATCGAGATCGCACTCTACGGCGAGTGGGGCATCGGCGCGACGCCAATGGCCTGGCAGGAGCTGTACACCGGTATGGAACAGGGCTCGGTGGACGGCGTGTATGCGGGCCCGGTGCCGGCATTTACAAACAACTTTACCGAGGTGGCGAAGCACGCCACGGTCCTGACCCTTTCCTTCGGCCCGTCGGTCCGCCTGATGAGCGGCCAGGCCGTGGAGCAGCTGGGTGGCGTGGAAGGAGAGCTGTTTCAGGCGGTGATGAAGGCTTCCAGGGAATCCGAGCAGATCAAGCGGGAGATGAATGAGAAGGAAGTGGCTGAGGTTGCGGACAAGATGCGTGAGCAGGGCGTCAGCGTGTACGAACCCACGGCGGAGGAGAGCGTAAAATGGCTGGAATCCTCCAGAGGGATCGTTCCCCAGTTCATCGGCGAGGGCAAGACCATTTCCCAGGACCTGTACGACAAAGTCCAGGCTGTTGGGCAGTAGCCGCTTTGGAGGGCGCGGGAGGCGAAGATTTTCGTCTCCCGGCTTGCATAGGAGGGGGATTTTATGGGAGAGGAACATAAAAATTTGAAAAAAGTGCCGGGGCTTGGCGCCCTGGAGCTGTGCAGCTCCCTGGCGGAGCGCGTCGGGATCGTGTTGGCCACGGCATCCGGCTTTGTCATGCTGTTTTCCCTGCTGGTGGGGGTCGCTACCAGATGGCTGCCGTTTATGACCTCCGCCATCTGGTCGGAGGAGATCGCGCGCATGTGTATGCTCTGGCTCACCTCCAACGGGGCTAGCGTGGCCTTCAACCGGCTGGAGCTGGTGCGGTTCAACCTGCTGACTGACATTATGCCGGAAAAAGTACGGCATCTCCTGGAGATCGTCAGCGACGTTTGCATTCTGATCGTGCTGTGTATCCTGCTGAAATACGGATACGATATGCTGCTGTTAAAGGCCAAGGTGGAAGCCGCAGCCACTCATATTTCCTATTTCTGGTGGGCGCTGGGGCTTTACATCGGATTTGTGCTGATGGTTTTCCACGGTGTGAAGTTTCTTGTAAAGCATCTTCTGGAATGTAAAACCGTGTGGAGAGGGGGAGAGACAGCCTGATGGGAGTTTATTTGTTTGCATTTTTGTTTTTCTTTATGGCGCTGGGAGTTCCGATCGCCTTTGCCATGGCCATGGGTCTGGCGGCCACGATCCACGTCTGGGGCGGCATCTCCTTCAGCATGCTGTTCCAGCAGATTTTCCAGGGGATCAACAGCTTTACGTTTATTGCGGTGCCGATGTTTATCCTGGCGGGCGAGCTGATGTCCCGGGTGGGCATCATCGACGACATCCTGCTGCTGTGCCGGGTGGTCATGGGCTGGGTGCCCGGCAGCCTGGCCAACGCCAATATTGTGGCCTCCATGTTTTTCGCCGGCGTGTCTGGCTCTGCGGTGGCCGACACCTCGGCTATCGGCGGCGCTCTGATCCCGGCCATGGTCAAGGAGGGGTATGACGACGATTTCTCAGTGGCCGTTACGGCCAGCTCCTCGGTGATCGGGCCTATTATACCGCCCAGCATCGGCATGGTGCTCTACGGCGCCACCCTGGGCACGTCCATATCGGCCATGTTCATGGGCGGACTGGTTCCGGGAATCCTCCTGGGGCTGGGGCTGATGATACCGGCCACCTATTTGAGCATCAAGCGCAAATATCCGCGCAATACGGAAAAATACACGCCAAAGCAGATTGCCCACGCTTTCGTGCGGGCTATCCCCGCCCTTCTCATGCCCGTGATCATTCTGGGCGGCATCCTCGGCGGCGTGTGTTCGCCCACGGAGGCGGCTTCGGTGGCGATTTTATATTCCATCATTGTGGGCGTATTTTATTACCGCTCGCTGAATCTGAAAATCCTGATTGACTGCATGGTGAAGGCGATGATTCAGTCGGGGGCCGTGCTGCTGATCGCGGCGGTGGCCTGCCCGGTGGGCTGGCTGGTGGCTATGGGGAAGGTGCCGGTGATCCTGGCGGCCTTTATCACCTCCATCACCTCCAACAAGTTTGTTGTGCTGCTCCTGATCAATATCTTCCTGCTGATCCTGGGCTGCGGCATCGACGCAAATGTAAGCCTTTTGATCTTTGCGCCGATTCTGGCCCCCCTGGCCGTGTCCATGGGAGTCCATCCCATCCATTTTGCAATCATCTTTATTTTAAATATTACCATCGGCCTGGCCACGCCGCCTTACGGCGTATGCCTGTTCATCGGAAGCAGTATCGCCAAAATACCCTTGTCCCGCACCATGAAGGCGGTGATTCCGTTCTGCCTGGTGGAGATTTTGGTGCTGTTGCTGACCACCTACGTTCCCGCGATTGCGCTGGCGGTGCCAAGGATGCTGGGGCTGGTTTAGGGGACATGAAATTTTACAGAGAAGAGAGGAAAATGCTATGTCATTGATAGAAAGCCGTTTAGAAGATCTGGGCCTGCGCCTGCCGGAGCCGCCGGTACCGGTGGCGGCGTACCTGCCGTCCGTGGTGTTCAGCAACAATCTGGTGTACGTGTCCGGCCAGGACTGCCGCAAGGACGGACAGCTGCTCTATAAGGGGAAGCTGGGAAGCGATCTGACGGTGGATCAGGGGAAGGAGTGCGCGCGCCAGTCCATGTGCAACTGCCTGGCAGCCCTCAAATACAGCATCGGGGATCTGGACCGGGTGAAACGCGTCGTCAAGGTGCTGGGCTTTGTGGCCAGCGCTCCGGGCTTCGGCGAGCAGCCCTATGTGCTCAACGGGGCTTCGGAGCTGCTGATCGACATTTTCGGGGATATGGGAAAACACGCCAGGGCGGCCCTGGGGATCAACGAGCTGCCTTTCGGAACCCCGGTGGAGATCGAGATGATTGTGGAACTGAAAGAAGGCGGAGAAAATGTACATACGGCTTGAGAAAGGGATTTATATGGTAGCGGGCGGCAGCGGCGGCCCGGGAATTTCCAATTATAAGGACTGCAACGTCTATCTCGTGGAGGGGGAGCGGGACGCGTTTCTCATTGACGGTGGAAGCGGAATGGACACGGGACGGATCATTGAAAATATCCGGGAGACCGGCTGTCCCGCGGAAAAGATTACCCACATGTTTGTGACCCATGCCCACGGGGATCACGGAGGCGGAATTCAGGATTACCGGGCGTACATTCCGGGGATGAAGGTGTACGCCTCCGCGGGGGAAGCCAGGCTTCTGGAAAACGGAACCGAGGAGGAGCTGGGGCTGACGGCCGCCAAACACAAGGGCGCCTATCCTCAGGACTATGTGTACAAGCACTGTCAGGTGGACCGCCGGGTTGAGGACGGGGAACTGTTTCCGGCGGGGGACGCCGTAATCCGTGCGGTGACGCTGCCCGGCCACAGTGTCGAGTCCGTCTGTTATCTGGTGGACAAGGACAAAAAACGTTACCTGTTCAGCGGGGACAGCGTTTACTTAAACGGCGCGCTGAGCCTGATCAACTGCTACGGCTCCACCATGGAAGGGTACCGGCAGAATATCGGCAAGCTGGCCGGGCTGAACGTGGAGGCGTTGATCCCGTCCCATTTCAGGCTGACCCTTTCAGGCGGCCAGGCCCATATCGACAAGGCCGTTGAGGCGCTGCGCTGTTCGTCGCTCCCGCCCATGATGTGACGGAGGAAGGAGAGAATACCATGAAACTGATCATTGCAAGGCATCTGATTCCGTGTACCGGGGGAAGGGCGCAGGTGGCGGAAACCGAAACCGGGATTCTCATTGAAAGCGGCCTGATCCGGCGGGTGGACCGACTGGAAGCCTTTGAGGAAGAGCGAAGGGGCGGAAAGGTTGAGATTATCGACGCCGGGGACAGCTATGTGCTGCCGGGGCTGATCGACGCCCACCTGCATCTGAGCTTCAGCTCCAGCGCCCAGCCGTTGGACCAGCTCTATGGGGACGACGAGGCCACGGTGCTGCTGCGCATGGTGCGGGCGGCGCAGATGGAGCTGAGAAGCGGCGTGACCACGGTGCGGGACAGCGGCTCTAAAGGAATGTCCATTTTGCAGCTGCGGGATTTCATCCGCAGGGGAGAACTGGAAGGGCCGGATATTCTGGCGGCCGGGATGCCGCTCACCATCACGGGGGGACACTGCAATTTCTGCGGTCTGGAGTGCGACTCCAGGGAGGAGGCGGTGAAGGCGGTCCGGCTCCTGTGCAAGCAGGGAGTGGACTACATCAAGGTGATGGTGTCCGGGGGAAATATGACGCCGGGCAGCGATTCCCTGATCGACCAGTACGACCAGGACACCCTGAAGGCCATCGTCTGCGAGGCCCATGAGCGGGGGAAGAAGGTGTCCGGGCACGTCCACAGCGTGATCGGGGTGGAAAATGCGGTGGAGGCCGGGTTTGACACCTTGGAGCACTGCAGCTTCAAAACGCCTGAGGGCGCGGATTACCGGGAAGAGCTGGCGGCGAAAATGCGGGAGAAGCACATTGCGGTGAACCCGGCCATGGGCAAGGCCTACGTCCTGCCGCCCGAGGAGGCCGCTCCCCTGCCGGACAAGGTGGCCATGTGGGGCGCGTTCCAGAAGAGCCGGTTCGACACCACCGAGGCCATGTACCGGGCTGGGGTTAAGATCATCGCGGGCACGGACGCGGGCTGCAAGAACACCAGATTCGACGAGTTCTACCTGACGCTGAATCTGCTGCACGAGAAGGTGCACATGACAAAAGAGGATGTGCTGCTCTCAGCCACGGCCAGGGCGGCCGACGCGCTTGGCATCAGCCATCTCGCAGGCGCGGTGGAGGCAGGGCGGCAGGCGGATCTCCTGTTTGTGAAGGGAAATCCCCTGGACAATCTGCTGAATCTGAAGCAGCCGGAGATGGTGCTTAAGAGAGGGAAGAGGGTGAGGCTGTGATGGCGGAGATGGAAAAGACGCTGGAGGAATACCGCAGGCTGCTCCCGGCTGCGGAGAAATACATCTATATGAACTCAGCGGGCTGCGGTCCCCTTCCCATGCCGGTTTTGGAGCGGATGGAGGGCGTGTTCCGGCGGATGGCTCTGGAGGGCCAGGTGAACGTGGAAATCCACGGCTGGCTCAAGGAGATGCTGGAGGAGATTCGGGCGGAGGTGGCTGCGTTTATCAACGCAAAGCCCGGGGAAATCTTTTTTGTCCGCTGCATCGCGGAAGGTTTGAACACGATTTCCCGGATGTACGGCTGGGAGCCGGGGGATGAGATTCTCATCAGTGACCAGGAGAATCCGGCCTCCATTCTGCCGTTTTTCGCCGTGGAGCCCATTTTCGGCACCAGGACCGCCACCTTCTGCGGTCTGGGGAACCAGGAACAGATCATGGAACAGTTCAAGAGCGCTTTAAATGGGCGGACGCGGATGACGGTGATCAGCCATGTGTTCCACACCAACGGTACCGCTGTCCCGGCGGCGGAAATCTGCCGGGAGGCGGAGGCGCGGGGGGTGATCACCGTGCTGGACGGGGCTCAGGCGGCGGGCAATATCGACATCGACGTGCGGGAAATCGGGTGCAGCTTCTATCTGCTCTCCTGCCACAAATGGCTCTGCGGGCCCGAGGGCGTGGCTGCGGTCTACATCCGGGAGGACCGGATTCGGGAGGCCAGGGTGCCCTTCGGGGGCGTTGGGATGCAGGATTCCTTCGATATTGCGGAGCATACCATTCAGATGAAGCCGGACGCCGGAAGATTCGAGTACGGCGGACGCCATACGCCCATGTACGCGGCATTTTCGGAATCCATCCGCTTTGCCCGGGAGATCGGCACGGAGCGGATCAGGAGGCGCACGGGGGAGCTTCACCGCTACTGCCGGAAGGTATTCGCGGAGCGGGTGCCCTGGGCGGAGATACTCTCGCCTGAGGATGAACGCTTAAGAACCGCCATTTTCGCGTTCCATATTCCGGGGGCGGATCACCGGGAGCTGGTGAGACGGGCGTGGGAGGACTGCGGCATCATCATCCAGTGGCGGATCGTGGACCTGGTGACGGGAAAGGAGGGCGTGCGGGTTTCGCTGAACTGGTTTATCCGCGAGGAGGAAATCGACCGGCTGGCGGAGGAAATCGTCACGCTGACGGGGGAAGGCTTATGAGCGTTTATACGGTTTCGATTGTGCGCGGGGACGATGTAGAGCGCCAGGTGCGGGAGGCGGTGAACCTTCTGGGGGGCATGGAGCGGTTTGTAAGGCCCGGGGCCCGGGTGCTGGTCAAACCCAATATGACCGGCCCCGCTTCCTATGAAAAAGGAGTCACCACCAACCCGGCTGTGGTGGAGGCTCTGGCGCGGATGGCCCTTGAGACCGGGGCGGGCGCGGTGGACATCGGGGACGGGACCGGCTCGGTCCACATCGGCAGCCTGAAGGTGCTGGAGCTCTGCGGTATGGCGGAGGTTGCCGGGCGGCTCGGCTGTGGATTGGTGGACTTAAACAAGGGCGAGTGCGTCAAAATCCCGGTGGAGGGCGGGCTGATTCTGGACCATGTGATGGTGAACCGGAATTTCCTGGAGTACGACGCCGTGATCAACGTGCCGGTGTTGAAGACCCATTTCATCACAGAGGTGAGTCTGGGGATGAAGAATATGAAGGGGTGTATCCCGCCTTCTGAGAAGCGAAGGTTTCACGACGTGGGCGTCAATATGGCGGTGGCGGATTTGAACAAGGCAGCGCGGACCGCGCTGACGGTGATGGACGGCACGGTGGCCGGAGAAGGGCTGGGGCCCAAGGAGGGCAGGCCGGTGGGATTTAAGACCGTGCTGGCCGGGGCAAATGTGCTGGCGGTGGATATGACCGCGGCGGCTGTGATGGGATTTGTGCCGGAGGAAATCGAGCATATCCGCATGGCGGCGGAGCACGGTCTGGGACCGGTGGCTTCCGGGGAAATACAGGTGGTGGGAGAGCCGGTGGAAGCAGTCAGGCGGAAATTTCTGCCCGCGGTTCCCGCCATGCCGGACTCGGACAGGGCCAGGATCATCAATTACCAGGCGTGCAGCGGCTGTATGGGGGCGGCCGCCATCGCCGTCAGCCGTCTGACGGATATGGGATTTTTTGAGGCATGGAGCGGCGAAAGGCTGACGCTTGTGATCGGGACGAAGGTTCCCGCGGGGGTGGAAGCGGAGCCGGATACATTTCTCCTGGGAAACTGCGCGGTGAGAAAGCAGGACGGGGAGCGGGTGATCCGGGGCTGCGCGCCGTCGGCGCTGGACGTGGCCAATATGATCCTGGATTACTACAGGATCACCGCGAGGCCGTATGTGTAGGGGGAACGAGATGGAGATGGATGAAGATATCCGCCTGTTGCAGCGGCTGGTGGCGATCCCCAGCGTGTCCGGGGCGGAACAGGCTATAGGGGACGCTGTTGAGGCGGAATTTCGGAACATGGGTCTGGAAGTGGAGCGGTATGAGATCGGGAACGGACGGCCTGTGGTATTGGGGATCCTGCGGGGAGGCCGTCCGGGACCGGCGCTGCTCTTTGACGGGCACACGGACACCCATCCGGTGGAGGATTACCTGGGAGACCCTTTTGAACCGCGGATTGAAGATGGCAGGCTCTACGGGCGGGGGGCCGTGGACATGAAGGGTGGACTGGCCGCCATGATGCGGGCGGCGGGAAGGCTGAAAAGCTGCCGGGAGAAGCTGGCGGGCAGTCTGATCGTGGCCGCAGTGCCGGACGAGGAGCTGTTGAGCCAGGGCACCGCGTTTTTGGCGGAACTGGGCGTGAAGGCCCAGGCGGGCATCGTGGGAGAACCCACCGGGTTGAAAATCGGCCGGGCCATGCGCGGGGTGACCCACATCGATCTCACGGTTACGGGCACTCCAAAGCATACGTCTTCCTGGAGCGGTGATGAGAACGCTATCGTGCAGATGGGGAAGATTCTGGCGGCCCTGGACCGGGAGCTGCCGGAGCGGTATGAGAGACGGCGGCAGGAGCTGCTTGGTACGCCGCTCTTTAACGTGGGGCTGATCCGGGGCGGCGGGAAGCCCAACGTGGTGGCCCGGGAGTGCACGGCCACGCTGTTGAGGCGGGATTTACCGGGGGAAGTTCCGGAGATGGTGTTTGGGGAACTGCTGGAGATTGCGGAGAAAGCGGCAAGCGGGGCCTGCAAGGTCAGCGTGGCGGAAAGCCCGATCCAGAGGCGGCCGGGAGGCGGGAAACGCCTGCCCATGGAGGTGGAGCCGGGGAGCCGGATCGTGGAGGTGCTGAAGCACAGCGCCAGACAGGTGACGGGGGCTGAGGCGGAGGACGGCATGGTGCCGTTTTGGTGCGACGCCTCGATTCTGACCAATGAGGCGGGAATTCCAACCGTGGTTTTCGGGCCGGGGGATATCGCCTGCGCCCATTCCCGGGAGGAGTGGATTGATCTGAAGCAGTACCGGGATTGTATTGAGATATATGAGCGGGCTGCGCTTGGGTTTTTGGGATAGCGGGGAATGTTTGTATACTGTGGTTTTTGGGAAGCAGGTGGCAGACACGACAAACGCCCCGCAGGGCGGCACAAAAATGTGCCGCGCCTGCGGGGCGTCCGCTGTTTCATATGTTCGTGTTTCCCGTCTGCGGATTAGTTGGCAGCGGTGGTCTCCTCAACCTCTACCGCAGCGTCAACAGCCTCAGCCTCGGTCTCTTCCTCGGCAGCAGCCTCAGCGTCAGCGTTAGCGTCCTCGGCAGCCTCAGTGGACTCGCCGTCAGCAGCCTCGGTGGACTCGCCGTCAGCGGCCTCAGTGGACTCAGCATCAGCAGCCTCGGTGGACTCGCCGTCAACAGCCTCGGTCTCCTCAGCGGTGGTCTCTTCTGCAGTGGTCTCCTCAGCGGTGGTCTCAACCGCTACAGTGGTCTCGGCCTTCTTGTCGGAGCCGCCGCAAGCGGTCAGCGCGCCGGAGATCATCATTGCTGCCATAGCGGCAACAGCATACTTCATCATGTTCTTTTTCATAATTATATTCTCCTCTCTTTGGGCCTCCCTGTTGGAGGTCCGCCTGTCTCAACGACATGCTTCATCTTAGAGGACAAATGTGTCTAAAATGTGAACGCATTATGAATAATTTGGAATTTTTGTAACTGAATTATTAAGTAAATATGAATATAATTGTAAGAAAATGGGGAAAAGGTCCATTTTTCAAGGGATTCAGCCTGGTTTGAAGGGGAAGCAGGGAATATGAAAATTTTTTAAGGTTTTGGATGGATCGGGACGAAACGGCGTTTTACCGTTTCTGTGCATCGCGTAGCACGTTACCGGGCATGGAGTGAACGGTAACGCGGCACTGCTTTGCCGGATGCATTTCCTTGACATCCCGATTGCCCATGGAGTATAATCGCAGAAAAGGCGTCTCGACGCCTCAAACTCACAGGGGTAAAGGAAAGGAAGGACAGGACATATGGTAAATCAAGTAATGGACCTTATTACCAGCTATGACAAGGAAGTGGGCGAAGCGATCCAGGCCGAGTGCGCGCGGCAGAGACGGAATCTGGAGCTGATCGCTTCCGAGAACATCGTATCCGAGCCGGTTATGATGGCGATGGGCACGGTGCTGACCAACAAATACGCCGAGGGTTATTCCGGCAAGCGCTATTACGGCGGATGTCAGTGCGTGGACGTGGTGGAGACTCTGGCCATCGAGCGCGCGAAGAAGCTCTTCGGCTGCGATTACGCCAATGTCCAGCCCCACTCCGGCGCCCAGGCCAATATGGCCGTGTTCGTGGCTATGCTGAAGCCCGGCGACACCGTGATGGGGATGAACTTAAACCATGGCGGCCATCTGACCCACGGAAGCCCTGTGAACTTTTCCGGACTGTACTTTCATATCGTACCCTACGGCGTGGACGACGAGGGCTATATCGACTACGACGAGTTGGAGCGCATTGCCCTGGAATCCAAACCCAAGCTGATCATAGCGGGCGCCAGCGCGTACGCCAGAACCATTGATTTCAAGCGCTTCCGCGAGGTGGCGGATAAGGTGGGCGCGTACCTGATGGTGGATATGGCCCACATCGCGGGCCTGGTAGCGGCGGGAGAGCATCCCAGCCCCATCCCCTACGCCGACGTGGTGACCACCACCACCCACAAGACCCTGCGCGGACCCAGAGGCGGCATGATCCTGGCTAACAAGGAGGCGGCTGAGAAGTTCAACTTCAACAAGGCCATTTTCCCGGGAACCCAGGGCGGCCCCTTAGAGCACATCATCGCGGGTAAGGCCGTGTGCTTCGGCGAGGCGTTAAAGCCTGAGTTCAAGGAGTATCAGCACCAGGTGGTGAAGAACGCCCAGGCTCTGGCTGCTGCCTTAAAGGAGCAGGGCTTCAAGATTCTGACCGGCGGCACGGACAATCATCTGATGCTGGTGGACCTGCGGGGCATGGAGGTGTCCGGCAAGGAGCTGCAGAACCGCTGCGACGAGGTGTTTATCACCCTGAACAAGAATACCGTTCCCAACGATCCCAGAAGCCCCTTCGTGACCTCCGGCGTGCGCATCGGCACCCCGGCCGTCACCACCAGAGGGCTGAAGGAAGAGGATATGCCCAAGATCGCCGAGTGCATCTGGCTGGCCGCAACGGACTTCGAGGCCAAGGCCGATTATATCCGGGCAGAGGTGACAAAGCTTTGCGAGAAGTACCCGCTGTATGAGTAAGCGGTAGATGAAAGACGCGCGGCCAGGGCCGGAGAAGGGCCTGGCCGCGCGGATTGATTTTTTGAATTTCAATTCAAGTTAGCTGGTCGTGTTTTTCTTTGATTTTCTTAGATGTTCATTTATTCTGTTTTGTATCCATGTAAAACCAATGGTGTTATTTTTGAAACTGCAGGGGCTGGTTATTGTTGTGTCAGAGGCAGGATTATTCTGTACGTCTACAATGAAGCGGTTAGAGGACTTTAACAACACCCCTTCTTCAAACAGGACATCACATGCTCGCATACTAGCACCAGTTTCCCGTCCTGGTTGAACACCTCCAGCGCCTCGGTCACAAATCCGCGCTCGGGATGCTTTGGGTTCTCTCTCTTTTCCTTCAGCGTCACCTTCACATGAATCGTATCTCCGATAAACACCGGATTGATAAATCGCAGGCGGTCATACCCATAGGAAAATGCCGCCGGATTGATCAGATTGGCGGTCATGCCCACCGCCACGGAAAATGTCAGAGTCCCATGTGCGATGCGTCTCCCAAACTCCGTGGTCTTGGCGAACTCCGCGTCCATGTGGTGGGGGAAGAAGTCCCCGGTCTGGCCCGCGTGAATCACAATATCCGTCTCCGTGATGGTGCGCCCGATGCTTTCCCGTACGCTGCCGATTTCATAATCTTCAAAATAAATAGTCTGTTCCATAATCATGTTCTCCTTAATTTTCCAAATATATTCGGTTGTCCTGCCCGATGCGCGGCGCAGGCTTTTCGCTCTTATAATGCTCCCCGTCAATGGTGATGGGGCAGCGGGTGGTGGTGAATTCCGTGCCGCCCCGGGTCCGCACCGTCTGAAGTATATCCAGCTCTTTAAATCCGTCTGTCTCAAACAGCCGTTCCCAGGTAAACACGTCCGAGCACCACACGTCCGCGGGCTCCAGCAGGGAAAGCCAGTGGGCCGTGGTGCCGGTGAGCAGGTGCTCCGCCAAGACGGCCTTGATCTCGTCCCGCCTGCTGCACCAGGTCTCCGGGTCCGTGTAGGCGGCGAGGGCGTCGCAATTTACCAGCTGCCCCAGCGTTGTGATGGGCACCATGGCGATGGCGATGTAACCGTCCGCCGTCCGGTAAATGCCGTAGGGCGCGTTGATGTAGCCGTTGGCATTGTTCACGGCGGACCGCAGGGGCGGTTGATGGCCGTCGTTCAGCCAGGTGGTGAACACCTCGAACTGCATATCCATCACCGATTCCAGCATGCTGACGTGCACGTAGGAGCCCTCGCCGCAGGCGGCCCGCTTGATCAAAGCGGCCAGGATTCCCTGGGCCAGATGCTGCCCGGCAAAGAGGTCCGCCACCGATAATCCCATGGGCGTGGGGGGCTGATCCTGATTGCCGTTAAGCCAGGCCAGGCCCGATAAGGACTGGACCAGCAGGTCCTGTCCCGGCCTGGAGCTCCAGGGGCCGGCGGTTCCGTATCCGGTGATCTCGCCGTAGACGATCTGAGGGTGACCGGCGCTGACGGAGGTATAATCTAACCCCAGACGCTTTGCCACGCCTGGCCGGAAGTTAACCACCATCACGTCGGCCAGGGACAGCAGGTTTTCTAAATCCTCCCGGCAATCCGGATTTTTTAAATCCAGGGAAACGCCGTCCTTATTCCGGTTGATGGAGTGGAACAGGGAGCTGTCCTCCTCGATTTTCAAGTTGGAAACGTACAGGGTGCGGCAGATATCCCCGCTGTCCGGCCGCTCCACCTTGATAACCCGGGCGCCTAAGTCCGCCAGGCGCATGGTGGCGGAAGGCGCGGATAAAAACTGGCTGAAATCCAGCACGGTGATTCCTTCTAATGGTTTCATGCGATCTCTCCTTCCCGGTCCAGGCCGAATTCTGCGATAATCTGCGCGGTGTGCTCGCCCAAGGCCGGAGCGTGGCGCGAATCCGAAAAGGGCGTCTCCCCGAAACGGATGGGGCAGCGGGTGGTGAAAATATCCTCCCCGCCCTCCCGGCGGACGTTGAGCAGCAGATTCAATTCCTTAAACTGCCCGGATTCCAGAAGCCGGTCCCAGCTGTAGACGTCGGAGCACCAGTACCCGGCCGCCTCCAGCAGCTTCAGCCAGTGGGCGGTGGTGTCCCCGGCCAAAAATGCGCCGATGATCTTCTTAATCTCGTCCCGCCTGGTGAACCACTCCTCCCTGTCCGTGTACCCGGTAAGGGCGGAGCAGCCTATGATGCCGCCCAGCTCCGGAACGGAGCCCATAGCCAGGGCGATGTATCCGTCCGAGGTACCGTAAATGCCGTAGGGGGCGCTCAAATAGGCGTGGGCGTTGTGGTAAGCGCTGCGCTTGGGAGGCTGATGTCCGTCGTTTAAATAGGTGGTGATCACTTCGAATTGCAGGTCCAGCACGGATTCCAGCAGGCTGACCTCCACCAGACCGCCCTGCCCGGTGGTGAAGCGGCGCAGCAGACAGGCCATGATCCCCTCGGCCAGATGGATTCCGGTGTAGGAGTCCGCCAGGGAGAGGGCGAAGGGCATAGGGGGCTGGCCGTCGTCGCCGTTTAACCAGGCCAGGCCGGAAATGGACTGGACCAGCAGGTCCTGCCCCGGCTTTTTGATCCATGGCCCGGTGGTCCCGTAGCCCGTGACCGTGCCGTAGACCAGGCGCGGGTTGATCCGGCGAACGGACTCGTAGTCCAGACCCATTTTCTTCATCACGCCGGGGCGGAAATTCTCGATCATCACGTCCGCCCGGGCGATCAGCCGCTTCACCATTGCCATATCTTCGGGGGATTTCAAGTTGGCGCAGAAGCTCTCTTTGTTGCGGTTGATGGTCTGGAAGAGCACGCTGTCCCCCATGCTTTCCAGATTATGTAATTTCATGGGCCGGGAGCCGTCGCCGCTGCCGGGCCGTTCGATCTTGATGACCCGCGCGCCCAGGTCTGCCAGCCGCAGAGCGGCCGAGGGGCCGGCCAGGTACTGGCTGAAATCCAGCACGATCATACCTTCCAATGGTTTCATGTCTATTTTCCCTCCCTGGATTTGCGGTACAGCGCGTTTAGCTGATCCAGCACATTTCCGGCGTTTCCGCCGTTCATCACGTAATCTCTCACATAGTCCCCGGCGTGGTCCTGGAAATACAGGTAGCCGTTGTAGCGGGGGCGCAGATAGGAATTGTCCAGCGTTTTCAAGGTGTCCTTAAAGAAGTCCAGAGTCATGCGGTTGTTCTCCCCGTCCAGCCATGCCTTCCGGTGTCCGGGCTGTCCGCCGTTCTCCGTGTAAAGGGTGGTCTGGATCAGCGGGGAGGCCGCGTATTCTGCAAAACGTACGGCCACGTCCCGGTCCTTGCACAGGCCAGAGACGGCCAGGCCGGTGCCTCCCAGCACGCTCCTTAACATATTTCCCTTGTAATTCACCAGGTCGCCTGCCTTTAACAGGTGATCGCAGTAGCCGCGGCGGGAGTAGTTGGTGTAGCCGTAAGCGTAGGGGCAGTAGTACAGCCCGCTGTCTGCGGCCAGAGCCTCGTGGACCTGGATGGGATCCCAGTCGAAAATCTCCGGGCGGCAAAGGCAGGCCAGACGGCGCATATTTTCCAGCACCTCGACTCCCACGGCCCGGTCCACGATGTTGTCCTCGTCCTCGAAGAAGTGACTGGTGGTTGTGGCGCAGTACATATAGAAGTCCATCAGCAGGTTTAAGGGGATCCCTGCAAATGCCACGCAGCCGGTCTTTGCCAGTTCCACCACATCCTCGAAATCGGCGGGCAGCGTCAGGCCGCGGTCCGCGAAGTAATCCGGGCGGTAGACGGCGATGGGCGTAGCCGCGTCGATGGCCAGGGCGCTCTGGAAGCCGTTGAAATTGTAGCTGATGTGGGATTTTCCCACGGAGTTGGCCTCCTGGTCCGCCAGATACGCGGCGGGCAGGTATTCATTTAACGGGAGGAGTATACCGGTGGCCGCCGCGAACCCGGCCCATGGGTGGTCGATGATCAGCAGATCGTAGGCCTTTGCCAGGTTTTCAATGGGTGCGTCCGCAAATTCCTGCAGGGAACGCTTCTCCCATTCAATGGAGACTCCCGGGTTCAGCTCGCAGAAGCGCTGGGAGACTGCGGTGATGCTGGTGTAGCCGCGGCTGTGGGACCAGGTGATTCCTTTTAATAGAACGCTCATAATATTTACCTCCGGTGATGATTCATATGTAATTTGATCGGGTTGAATGATGTTTGAATACTGGTACTACCAACTGGACGCGCCAAATGGGACGATCACAGCTCTGGTACTACCACTGACTGCATTATAAAGGACGGAAAAATGGTTGACAATAGAAAAAATGCACAAAAAAATTGAGATTTGTCTGTATAAAACGTGGATTGACAATAGGTAGCCTGCGCTTTATGATAAATGCGAACGGTTCACTGGTAGTACCAAGAAAAAGATCGATCGAATTCGGAAGTATTCCTCAATGACAACAAATTAAAAAGAGTAAAAGAGAAAATCCATTTGGGAGGTAGTTTATGGCTTCAGCATTTTTAGTATTGCTTTTCGCATGTCTGTTCCAGGGCAGCTTCGGAATCTGTTTTAAGAAGTATCAGCCCTTTTCCTGGGAGGCGTTCTGGGTACTGTTCTCCATCATCGGCGTATTGGGGATCCCCCACATCTGGTGCATGACCGAGGTGCCGAACTACATGAGTTACATCCGCGCCACGCCGCTGCCCACCCTGTTTGCAGGCGCCCTGGCCGGTTTCTTCTGGGGCATCAGCTCCATCTGGTACAGCAAGGCCATTGACATGATCGGCGTTTCCTTAGTAACGGGAATCAACCTGGGCCTGTCCAACCTTCTGGGAAGCTTTGTTCCCATGGTGATTCTGGGAACCTATCCCCCGGCGCGGGTGATGATCGTGCTGCTGCTGGGCCAGGCCGTGCTGCTGGGCGGCGTTGTGGTGCTCTCCAAGGCCGGATTTATGAAAAATGGCGACGGCGCGGAGAAGAAAACCAGGGAAAAGGGGACTTCCTCCTCCGTATTTATGACCGGTCTGATTATGGCTCTGGCTTCCGGCGCAGGTTCCGCGGCCATCAACATCGGCGCTACGGCTTCCAATTACCCGGTGAATCTGGCGGTGGCTCAGGGTGTGAATTCCACCAGCGCCAGCCTGCTGTCCTGGGTGGTGGTATTTGCCGGAGGCTTCCTGGCCAACTTCATTTACGCCATGACGAAGCTCATCCGCAACAAGACCTATACGGATTATGTGAAGCCGGGCTGCGGCAAGGCGTATTTTAAGGTGGTTCTGACCTCCGTCGTGTGGTTCTCCGCCCTGGCGATTTACGGTAAGGCCACCGCCATGCTGGGCACACTGGGACCGGTGGTGGGCTGGGTTGCCTTCAACGGACTGGCTCTGATCATCGCCAATGCCTGGGGATTTTTGGACGGCGAGTGGAAGGGATTTGCAAAGGCAAGAAAGGTAGCGCTTTACGGAAATGCGGTAATTATTGCGGCACTGGTTGTCGTAGGCATTTCCAATGGTTTATAATAAAGCCAAATAATTTAGACGGCGGGAAAATTGATTGAGAGAGCGGCTTTTCCGGTCAAGAAGATGAGCCGTCGGACCTGTTTCATAATAAGAAGAAAAGACTGAGGAGGTAATTTTGAAAATGGGATTAACACTTGAAGATTTAAACTATGTACCGGAGATGCCGGAAAAGGTAAAAAACATTGTGATCATCGGTGCGGGCGGCATCGTGACCGGCTCCCACCTTCCGGCCTACAAGATGGCCGGATACCCGGTAAAGGGCATTTATGATTTAAACTATGACAAGGCCAAACAGGCGGCCGCAGATTTTGATATCCCGAACGCGGTGGAGAAGCTGGAGGACTTAATCGCCCTGGGCGTGAAGGAGGACGCGGTGTTCGACATCGCCGTGCCGGCCTCCAAGACCGCCTCCATCCTGCGCCAGCTGCCCGACGGCGCGGCGGTTCTCATGCAGAAGCCCATGGGCGAGAGCATCGGGCAGGCCCGGGAGATCCTGGACATCTGCCATGAGAAGAACCTGACGGCGGGCGTGAATTTCCAGCTGCGCCAGGCCCCCTACATGATCGCGGCCCGCAAGCTGATCGCGGACGGCGTGATCGGCGACATCGTGGACATCGACTGGCGGGTGGTGGAGCTGCACCCCTGGCATCTGTGGAGCTTCCTCTTCGGGCTGGAGCGCATGGAGATCAACTACCACAGCATCCACTATATCGACTGTATCCGCAGCTTTGTGGGCGACCCCACAAATGTATACTGCAAGACCATGCAGCATCCCAAGATGACCGATCTGTCCCAGACCAGAACCTCCATTATCATGGACTACGGCAACGTGCTGAGGGTCAATCTGCACATCAACCACAACCACGACTACGCCCCGGATTACCAGGAGAGCATGATGAAGATCGAGGGAATGAAGGGCGCCATCCGCATTCAGCTGGGCCTGATTCTGGACTACCCCACCGGACGCCCGGACAAGGTGGAGTACATCACCGACGACGGTAAGGGCTGGAGAGAGCTGGAGGTGAAGGGCAGCTGGTTCAACGAGGCGTTTATCGGAACCATGGGCGGCCTGATGAAGAAGCTGGAGGACCCGTCCTACCATTACATGAACAGCGTGGAGGACGCTTACCACACCATGTGCGTGGTGGAGGCCTGCTACAAGTCTAACGCAGAAGGAGGAACGCCGGTGGAATACGGCCGGTAGAAACAGTATGAAGATAATTGACACGCATTTACATATCTGGAATCTGGAGGAATTATCCCTGCCCTGGCTGTCCGGGGAGGGGCCGGTGTTAAACCGCACCTATACGTTGGAGGATTACAAAAACGCCCTGGGCGCTGACCCGGAATATGAGGTGGAGGCCGCCGTCTATGTGGAGGTGGACAGCGCGAGAACAGACAAGGACCGGGAAAATGCGTTCATTATCGGATGCTGCGCAGACGGGGCGGACCTCTTTCGGGGGGCGATCCTCTCCGGTTATTTAAACGAGGACGGATTTAAGGAGTATATGGGCCGGTATCTGGACGTGCCCGGGGTCAAGGGCGTGCGCCAGGTGCTCCACGTGCCGGAGGCCCTTCCCGGGACCTGCCTGGGCGAAGCGTTCCTGGAGAATGTCCGCTGGCTGGGCGAGAACGGCCTGGTTTACGAGGGTTGCGTGCGAAACGGGGAGCTGGGGGATCTCTGCGAGATGGCCAGGTCCTGCCCCGGCACCACCATTGTGCTGGACCACATGGGGATCGTGGACCCGGATATCATTTCCCGGGAAAATCCCTCGGAGGAGGAGATGGCTTACCGGACGGCCTGGATCGAAAACATCAAACGGCTGGCCGCCCTTCCCAACGTGGTCTGCAAGGTTTCCGGCTTAAATCCGGCGGGGGCGTGGACGGACGAGACGCTCCGCCCTGCGGTGGATATCTGCCTGGACGCCTTCGGCGGGGACCGGGTGATGTACGCCAGCAATTTCCCGGTGTGTAATGTGGCCACCGGCATGGCCCCCTGGATCGGCGCTCTGGACCGGATTACCCGGGAGCGGGGGGAGGATTTCCAGAAAAAGCTGTTCTCGGAAAATGCGGGACGGATTTATAAACTGTGATGGATTTTATCATTGAGGAGGATTATAATAGATGGGTAAGGTACAGAGATTTGGCAGCGTTTCCCGGTTAAAGCCGGACCGGGCGGAGTATTACCAGCAGCTTCACGCTGCTCCCTGGAAACAGATCAACGACATGATCAAGGAGTGCAATCTTCAAAACTACTCCATTTACTTTGACGGCGAGTACCTGTTTTCCTATTACGAGTACGTGGGCGACGACTACGAGGCCGACATGGCGAAAATGGCGGCGGACCCGGAGACCCAGCGCTGGTGGGGCGAGTGCATCCCCTGCATGAACCCGCTGTCCGGCGACGGCCCGTGGATGAACATGAAGGAAATTTATCATCTGGACTAAGAGGTAAAACTATGAAAAAGTTGATTGTTGCATCGATAACACCCTTTGACGGGCAGGATCAGATTAACGAGCAGGCCGTAAAGCAGCTGTGGGACCGGAACCTGGCCGAGGGCGCGGACGGATTCTTCATCGGCGGCAGCTCCGGGGAGTGTTTCCTGCTCAGCGAGCGGGAGCGGATCCATACATACGAGCTGGGCGCGCAGTACCTGGACCGGGCGGAGATTTTCGCCCACGTAGGCGCTATCCGCACGGCTGAGGCCGTGACCTACGCAAAGGAAGCGCGGGCCCTGGGGATTCAGAATATCGCGGCCACCCCGCCCTTTTACTTTGGATTTTCGGCCAAGGAGGTGGCGAACTACTATTACGATATTGCAAGCGCCGCCGGCGCGCCGGTGCTGTACTACAATATCCCCTCCAGCACCCACCGGGAGCTAGATCCCGCCAACCCGGAGATTCGGGAGCTGTTAAAGTCCGGGGCCATCGGCGCGGTGAAACACACCAACCTGAACTTATACCAGATGGAGCGGATTCGAAATGTGAACCCGCAGATCAAGTGCTACGGCGGCTTTGAGAACTGCATGGTGGCGTTTCTGGCCTTTGGCTGCGACGGGTTTATCGGGAGCAACTTCAACTTCATGCTGCCCCAGTACCGGAAGGTGATGGAGCTGTATCTGGACCGCCAGGACGACGAGGCCAGGCGGCTGCAGGCGGAGTGCAACAGCATTTTGGACGTGGTGCTGAAAAACGGGCTCTGCGCCAGTCTGAAGTATATTGCCGGGAAGCAGGGAATCGACGCCGGAAACGTGAGACGGCCCATGCTGCCCTTAAACGAGGCGCAGAAGGCGGAGATCGACGTAGCTTTGGCTGAACATTTGGAAATACAGTGAATTTGATCATATAGATTCGCGGCGCTGCCGGTTTTTGTTTTGGCGGGGCGGATGCGCGGAGTGTGGAGATTGCCCCGGCGGGTGTGAGGCCGGGGCAATTTTGGGTAGCAGTTTATACGGCGGGAAAATTGGCGCGGGAAGCCGCGTCCCCGCACCCCGCGCCTTCGCCGCGGGTTATCGCTGGACATATGCGGAAAAGATGTGCTATGATAGGAGACGTGAAACAGTGGGCAAAGAGGAGAGACAGATATGGAATATGAACCGTTAAAAAAGGTGACGCTCACGGAGCAGGTGATGGAGCGGCTGGCAGGGATGATCACATCCGGGCAGCTAAAGCCGGGGGACAAGCTGCCCAATGAGCGGGATTTGGCGGAGCTGTTCGGCGTGACCCGCAGCCGGGTCCGGGAGGCCCTGCGGGCCCTGTCCCTGGTGGGGATGCTGACCATCAAGCCAGGGGACGGGAGCTTTGTCAGCGAGGAAGGGGCCAAGATACCGGAGGAGACGGTGATGTGGATGTACTATCAGGAGATGCACCGCCACGACGAGATCTACGCCGCCAGGAGCCTGATCGAGACGGAAGTCTATCTGACCTGCTACGACAACCGCACCCCGGAGATTTTGGCCCGGCTGGACGAGTACCGGGACCGCCTGCTGGACGTGGAGGCGGAGGAGATTTCAGCCGAGGACTTTTTAAAGATACTGACTGAGATCGACACCTACGTGGGGGACGTGTGCGGCAACAGCGTCTACGCCCGCCTGATGCAGATCATGGTCCTGATGCGCCAGGAATCCGCCATCAAGGTGCTGAAGCTGTCCACCTCCAAGGAGAGCGCGGTGTTTTACCGCTGTAAGATCCTCAACGCATTCCACCAGGACGACCGAAACAAGGTGAAAAAGTGCCTGAGCGATTTCTTCAAGTATTCAATTAAGGAAATCTCCATGCATTGACCGGACGGGGCGAGGCGGGGAAACGGGGCCCAGTACCGCCGCCCGACCCTGGGACAGTCCCACAACCGTGAAAGGAGAATAACAGGTGTGAGTATAAAAATTCCCTATGACACCGTCCGCGAGACGATCAAACAGGCATTTTTAAATGTAGGATTAACGGAGGAGCAGGCAAAGACCTGCGCTGCGATCCATGCCCAGTCCAGCGCGGACGGGGTGGAGAGCCACGGCCTCAACCGTGTTCCGCGGTTTGTGGACTATGTGCGCAGAGGGCTGATCGATCCCAAAGGCAGTCCCGAGCTTGTAAGGGCCAAGGGCGCGGTGGAGAATTACGACGGGCACCTTGGCATCGGCATCACCAACGCCCTGTTCTGCGCCGACCGGGCCATGGAGCTGGCAAAAGAACACGGCATCGGCTGCGTGGCCCTTAAAAACACCAGCCATTGGATGCGCGGCGGCACCTACGCGTGGCGGATGGCTGAGGCGGGATTTCTGGGAATCAGCTGGATTAATACGGAGAGCTGCATGCCCCTGTGGGGCAGCGACCAGCCGGGCGTGGGCAACAATCCATTCTGTATCGGCATTCCCCGGGAGGACGGCCCCATTGTGCTGGATATGGCGATGAGCCAGTACGCCTACGGCAAGCTGGGGGTCTACCGGCTGGCGGGAAAACAGCTTCCCTATCCGGGCGGTTTTGACAGCCAGGGAAACCTGACCACCGATCCCGGCGCCATTGAGGAGAGCAGGCGGATTCTGCCCACCGGCTACTGGAAGGGCAGCGGAATGGCGATCGCCCTGGACATGGCGGCGGCGCTGATGGCCAACGGCAACAGCGGTTTCGACATGGATGAGGAGGGCCGGGGAAGCTGCGTGGGCTGCTGTCAGATCTTTATCGCCTACGATCCCTATCTGTTTGGAACCCGCGAGGAGATTCAGGACATGCTGAACAAGCGCGTGGCGGCCGCGGATTCCAGTCATCCGGAACACGAAGGCGGGCGGGTTATCTGTCCGGGCGAGCGGACTCTGGCCGCCAGGGAGCGCAGCATGAGAGAGGGCGTCCCGGTGGACGAGACCATCTGGCGGCAGGTGATGGCCATGGCAGAGGGGGACCTGGACGCCCGGGACATTTCCGGCCGGTAGGCCGGGGGAGGGGACGGGCGCAGGGACGAAACGCGCCGGGACGGCGCCCCATAAAACAGAACAGGCGAATCGATATTAAATATAGAAGGGAGAAGCAATATGTATTTTGCAAATATTTCCATTTCTGAAAAATATAACTATCTGGAGGAGAAGTTCCGCAAGGCTTACAAGTGGCTGGCACAGACGGATATCAGCGCCCTGTCCGTGGGGAGCTATCCCATCGACGGCGACGTTGTGGTGGCGAATGTGCAGGAGTACACCACCTATCCGGCGTCTGAGGCAGCTTTCGAGACCCACGAGAAGTTCTTCGACATCCAGTACATGGCGTCGGGCCGGGAACTGTTCGGCGTGTGCAAACGGGACGGACTGAAGGTGAAGGAGCGCATCGAGGAGAACGACCTGATCTTTTACGAGGAGCCGGAATTCTCCGGCAGCGTGCTGCTGGAGGAAGGCGACCTGATCGTGGTGGCCCCGGAGGACGCCCACAAACCCCGCTGCGTGGCCGGAGCGCCCTGCCAGGTGAAAAAGGTGGTTGTGAAGGTGGCGGTTTAAGGGACGCAGTTTGGTGAGAAGTCTTTTGAAGTTTACATAAAAACGGAGGCGATTGCGCTGGATGCGCGAAAGCCTCCGTTTTTTATACGCCTCTTGGGCGTGCTTTTTACAGCAGATCCATTTTCAACGGCATCATCAGATGCTCGATCAACACCTGATAAGCCCGTGTGGCGTCCCCGTTCTTCAGGTGCTCCACCAAAGCCAGGTGTTCGTCATAAGTGGCCTGAGCCCGTCCGGGAACGTTCAGGGCGTTGCTGGTGGTCAGATGGATCATGTAGAGCAGGCGTTGGAACAGGTGGTTGAACTCCTCGTTCTGCGCGTAATGGACCAGCAGCAGGTGGAACTGGTGGTCCTCCTCGGTGAAAGCGTCCGGAAATTTCTTCGAGGCCAGGGCGGCCTTCTGGCGTTCCAGGGATTTCTCCATGTCTTTGATCAGCTTTTTGCAGCGCTTTTCGTCCTGGCGGGAGGCGGCGGTGTACACGCAGAAGCCCTCGATGGCGCAGCGAACCTGGATGGATTCCCGCATGGTGTCCTGGTTCAGACAGCGGATTTTGAATCCCCTGCTGGGAATGATGGTGATGTAGCCATCCTGGGACAGGCATTGCAGGGCTTCCCGAAGCGGTGTGCGGGAAATCCCCAGCTCCCTGGCCAGCCGGGTCTCGGAGTAGAGGGCGTCGGAATCCATGGATTTGGACAGGATCTTTTCTTTTATAATGTTGTAGGCCTGGGATTGAAGGGAACTGGTTTCGGTCATGGCGGACATGGGTCACTCCTTTGAGCTTGATGGCATTTGGCGGTTTTACGGATCAATTTCCCACCGCCTGAATTCGTACGAATATTCTGGATTTATCATACCCCAAAAGACCGTCAAAGTCAATGAAAAAAGTGCTTGACCGGTATACCGGTATACTGGTATAATGACATTATAGCAAGAAAAACGAGGGTTTTTGAGTATTTTAAATTCGAGGAGGTATAAGTTATGAGCGCATGTGATTTGGGGAACGGGCTGAGAGTGATCGATCTGACCAAGCAGCTGGATCCGGAGACGGAGAGCAGGCGGTGCCATCTGTTCCGCTTCAACACCGGGGGGCCCATCCCGGATTTCCACACCATTATGGACCTGACCAGCCATCTGGGGACTCATGTGGAGTGTCCCTACCACCACAATGACAGCTGGACCGATGTGCAGGGGCTTCCCATCAGCACCTTCATGGGGCGGGCGATCTATGTGGATATCAACCACATGGAAGCCAACGGGAAGATCATGGCGGAGGACCTGGAGAAGGCCTGCGGGGACAGGATTCGGGAGAACGATATCGTGATTCTGGATTCCCCCTACAAGATTCCGCCCTTCACCCCGCTGACCAACACGCCCGAGGACAAGCGCCTGGTCATCGGCCGTGAGACCGCCCTGTGGCTGAAGGAGAAGAAGGTGAAGTGCGTGGGCTTCGGCGATGGCGTTTCCATCGAGAGCAACAACACCGACGTGTCCGCCTTCCACGACGTGCTGATGGAAGTGAACGTGGTGTTCCTGGAGGTGCTGCAGAATCTGGAGGAGCTGTCAACGGATACATTCTTCATGTCCTACGCGCCCATCCCCATCAAAGGACTGGATTCCTGCCCCATCCGCGCCTACGCCATTGAGGGCCTGGGTGAGTTTTCAAAGTGACGCAGGGAGGAGATCGTATGAGAATTGCAGTAATCGGGGCCGGGGCCATGGGTTCGATCTACGGAGGCCGCCTGTCCCTTCACAATGAAGTGTATATGGTGGACACCTCGGCCGCGGTGGTGGACCACATCAGCCGGGAGGGAATTTGCCTGGAGGAGCCGGACGGAGTGCATGTTTACCGTCCGAAGGCGGTGACTTCCACAGAGGGTTTGGAGCCGGTAGACCTCATCGTCCTGTTTGTGAAATCCCTGTACTCCAAAGCGGCGCTGTCCGGCAACCCGTGCCTGATCGGCCCGGACACCTATATCCTGACCTTACAGAACGGCTGTGGGCATGAGGATATTCTGAGCGAATTCGTGCCCCGGGAGCGCATCATCATCGGCACCACCCAGGACAACGGAGCGGCCCTCGGCCCGGGACATGTCCGCCGCGGGGGCACGGGCCACACCAATGTGGGCATGCTGACCGGGGACGACGGGAGATTCTTTCTACGGATGGCGGAAGCATTCGGCAGCTGCGGTTTTGAGCTGGAGATCCATTCCGACATCCGGCAGCTGATCTGGAACAAGCTGTTCACCAACGTTTCCCTCAGCGCGGTGACCGCAATTTTGCAGGTGGACATGGGTTATATCACGTCAAATGCACACGCCTGGAACATGACCGTTCAGCTGATTCACGAGGCGGCGGCCGTGGCCAGAGCCATGGGACTGGAAGCGGACGACGAGGCGATTATCGCGGAGATTAAGGCCGTTTCCGAACGGACGCCCCGGGGCTGCACCTCCATCCGCGCCGATCTGCGGGACGGAAGAAGGAGCGAGGTGGACACCATCAGCGGCTCCGTGGTGCGGGCGGCGCAAAAGTGCGGCGTATCGGTTCCCACCCATCGGTTTGTGGTGGAGATGGTGCACGCTATGGAAGAGCGGGAACGGCAGGAGAAGTAAAGAAAACAACGGGCTGCGCCAGCGGCCTACTGCAAACAGTTAAATGCCGGAGCGCGGTTTGATGGACCGCGCCCCGGCATTTTATGGTGTGTGCCCGGCGGCGCACGTTTCTAACCGGTGCAAGTCCGGAATCCGCCCGGTAGTGGGAAGGATATAGCCGAAGGCAAGGGTGTCCATCGTGAGGTGGAATCTGAAGGAAGCCGGATATGGGGAACATACTAACCCATGGGCAAATCTCTGGTCTGACGAACAGAAATCACATCAGGCTATGCATGAGGGTAAGACTGCATCACAAGTTGAAGCCCAATAACTACACGGAATCATGTATGGTAAATGTGGCAGATAGATGGAGAGAAAGAAACGTGTGTGTCTTCGCTCCGCTTCGGTCCGTGCAGAACAAGCATCCACTGGATGCTTTGCACCCCGGGGAGGTCTGTACGATATGTCCTGAAAGGGATAACCATTATCGTGAGATAATGCTGAACGTACAGAAGTCAGCCGAGGTCATAGTAGCCGAGAGGCAAAGGACCGAATCAATAGGAGTCCTTAGTACAACCGGGAAAGGAGGAAAGAACATTGGGTGCAGAAAACAGAGAAAGCTGCTCGCAAAGAGATAGCGCGGAACGTGAAGGGTATGTGAGAGCGCACCGTTCTTTCCGTCGGATATGGAAGGAACGGGACAGTGCACAACCGGAGCTCTTAGAGAAGATACTGGATAAGGACAACCTGAACAGAGCGTTCAAGAGAGTAAAGGCAAACAAGGGAGCACCGGGAATCGATGGAATGACCGTGGAGGAAGCCGGAGCCTACCTTCGGAAGACCCAGAAAGAGCTTATCGGGAGAATTAAAAGGGGGAAATATACTCCCGACCCGGTAAGACGAGTGGAAATCCCAAAACCAGACGGTGGAATACGAAAGCTTGGTATTCCAACAGTCAAAGACCGTATTTTCCAGCAAGCCATAACACAACAGCTCATGCCGGTCTATGAGCCGCTATTCTCGGAAAACAGCTATGGCTATCGACCGGGGATAAGCGCAAAAGCCGCCATTCTGAAAGTGAAGGAGTATGCAGAACAGGGATATACCCATGCAGTGACATTAGACCTGTCGAAATACTTTGATACACTTAACCACGAAATGCTCCTGAATATCTTGCGAAGGAATGTAAAGGACGAAAGGGTAATCCAGTGGATTAAGAGATACTTAAAGAGTGGTGTCATGGAAAACGGTGTAGTCATGGAAACCGAAGAAGGATCGCCGCAGGGCGGAAACATCTCACCCCTGCTGGCCAATATCTATCTGAACGAGTTCGACCAGGAGTTTGAGAAGCGGGGAGTGGCATTTGTACGCTACGCAGACGATATTGTGCTGTTAGCTAAAAGTGAGAGAGCCGCAAAGAGATTACTGGAATCCAGCACGAAATATCTGGAGAAAACACTGAAACTGAAAGTGAATCAAAAGAAAAGTCGTGTAGTAAGTGTGTTTGCAATCCGAAATTTTAAGTTTCTTGGCTTCACATTGGGAAAGAACGGGAAGGGCATATATGTCCGGGTTCATGGGAAGTCATGGAAGAAGATGAAGACAAAACTGAAAGAGCTCAGTTCCCGAAGGTCTTGTCAGAGTATACGTCCTTCATTGGAAAAGATAAAAGTATTCATGCGTGGATGGCTGAATTATTATGGGATTGCGGATATGAAGAACAGGATAGACGAACTAAACTCATGGCTGTATCACCGTATTCGAATGTGCATATGGAAACAATGGAAGTTACCCAAAACAAGGAAAAGAAATCTTATAAAACTCGGAATACCTGAATATTTTGCACATCAGGCGGCAAACAGCCGCAGGAAATACTGGTATGTAACGGGAATGGGAGCGGTCAACAGAGCATTAACACAAGAAAGACTGATAAACAGTGGCTTTTATGATTTAGCTACTGCCTATCAGTCCGTGCATGTCAACTATTGAAACCGCCGTGTACCGAACGGTACGCACGGTGGTGTGAGAGGACGGGAGTTAATCACTCCCTCCTACTCGATTTGTTACATAGGTCGACGCGCCTGGGCTGATTCCCGCGGCCCCGGTTTCACGGCCGGAAATCCCCCGGTCCTTCCAGCCGCTCCAACATCTCGCAGCTCATGGTGTAAAACACCTGGCAGAACCGCTGAAATCCGTCCTGACCCACCACGTAGATGTTGGGCATGTAGGACATGCGTTTCCGGGAGTAGGCGATGCGCTCCAGGCCGTTGTCCACAGCGGTGTGGTTGGTCAGGGCCACGTCCGCGCCCCGGCGTTTTGCTTCCCGGACAAAGTAATCCAGGGAGCGCAGATATTGCAGCACGCCCTCTTTTGTCCGGGGCGGAGTAGTGCCGCCCCAAAGCCCGGCCATGTGCGTTTCCCCGTTTTCCTGAACGGGAAACAGGTAGCTCAGCCCGCCGGGTGTGTGTCCCGGAGTTTCGCAGACAAAGACCGTTTTATCGCCTAAAGTGATAGCGTCGCCGTCCTTCACATGGACATGGATTGGGAAATCCTTCCAGGTCTCCGGCCGGTCCGGCTTGGCCGGGTGCTCCTGCCAGAAAAGGTCGTCCGCCGCGGACAGATAGGTCCTGGCCTGGAACTGTTCCACAATCCATTTTCCGCAGCCGGTGTGGTCTACGTGGCCGTGGGTCAGCGCCAGCTTGCGGATCCGGGCGGGGTTCCAGCCCACGTCCCGTATGGCGTTTGTGATGGCGTCAAAGGCAGTTTTGGAGGGCCAGATGGCGTCGATCACGATCAGTCCTTCTGCGCTCTTTAAAACGAAGCAGTTGGTCTCACGCTGGGCCACGATCAGCAGATCGTCGAAAATCAGGGCGTGGGTAAAAAAGGACATGTCTTCCATTCCGCGGATGGTCTCTCCCGTTACAATAGGTGCGTTTAATCGTTTCATAGATGGTTTTCTCCTCTGTACATCGATTGATTTACGGCTGCACAGAGGAAAAACGGTTTTTAGCGTGCATTTTCAGGAATTGCTTCAATGTCTCACCGCCTTTCTGTTTACATGGGGATTCCGGACGTTACCGCTCCTGCCGTACAATCCCAAACAACACCATATCCAGCACCTGGGTGGAAATGGCTTCCAGCGACGGCAGGTCGCCGATGGCCTCCCCGCCCTGATACTGATTTACCAGGGGCCAGAACAGGGACTCGATGCACTCCAGATAGCGGGAGACGGCCTCCCCGTCCAGCGGCGCGCGCAGCTCCATCCGGGACACGGCCTGGCGGAAACGCTGCCGGTTCAGCTCCCGCAGGGGCAGGCGCAGGTCGTTTAATTGGTCAGACAAATGCCTTGGGGTGTTGAACAGTACGTTTTCAAAGATATGTTTCTCCAGGGGACGGGTTTCAAAGTAGGTTTCCCGGGCCCGGAACAGCTCGCGGATCGCCTCCGGGCCGGTCTGGCCGGGGGCGGGGAAGGGCAGAGCGTCCATGTGCTCCTTCAGCGCCTGAAATATTTCCCGGGCGCACAGGAGAAACAGATCGTCCTTGCCGGAGTAGTAGTGGTACATCATTCCCTTGGAAATGCCGTGGCGGGAACAGATGTTGTCGATGGTGACATCGCTGTAATTGTAGGTTCCAAATTCTTCCATTGCGGCCTGCAGGATTTCCCGCCTGCTCCGCTCCTGGCGCTGGGCCTGTTTCATGGGTGTACGCCTCCTCTCAGCTTGGGATCCGGCAGTTCGCCGGCCCATTCAAATCCTTTTTTCGCCATAAATACAGCGATGATCTCATTAATCACCGCGGCTGCGGCGATGGTCCCCTGGATCAGGGACGCGTATTCCGGCGCCACGGGAGTTAAGGTGGACACCGCGATGCCGGTGAAAATCAGCGAGACGCCGGAGTGTGGCAGCAGGGTGAGCCCCAGGTAATTGCGGACGGTTTTCGGCGCGCCGGTGATTGCGGCTCCGAAAAATGCGCTGCCGTATTTTCCAACTGCCCGGGAGGCGATGTACACCGCGGTGTAGATTCCCGCGCCCAGGATCAGGTGGTAGTCCAGAGGCGCGCCCAGATTCAGGATCACCACCACCAGGGAGAATCCCACGGCGGGTTTCAGCACGCTCATGATATCGCCCAGCTGCTCTAACGGGATCATGTTGGCGAACACCGTGGAGAAGGCCATGCCGATCAGCAGGAAATTCAGCACCGGCGCGGGCAGCACGTACCAGTTCAGAATCAGGCCCGCGGCGGTGGAGCCCAGGATCATGGCGGATGTGGCAATGACCGAGCTCTTGGGGCTGTGGATTCTGCACAGCAGTTTTCCGGTGAGAAATCCGATGGCCGCCCCCAGGATAACCGGGAAAAATACCAGCAGCACCACCACAAACACCGGAATCTGGCGGGTGGAGGTCCGGGCGGTCACCACGGCGATCACCAGGAAAAATACCAGGGCGCCCACCAGGTCGTCCATGGCTGCCATGGGGATCAGGGTGCTGGTCACCGGCCCGGAGGTTCTCATCTCGTTCACAATGGACAGGGAGGGCGCGGGGGCTGTGGCCAGGGCGATTCCGCCGAACAGGAAGGCCAGATAAACGGGCAGGCCGGTGAAGATGCAGATCAGGCTGAATACCAGGCTGACCACCAGAAAGGTGCCAACGGATTCAATCACCGTCATGACAACGATCTGTTTGCCGGTCTTTTTCATCTGGCTCCAGATGAGCTCCGTACCGATCATCAGGCCCACGGTGCACTCAAGTAAGCTCTCCGTGACTTCGTACCAGCCGGATTCCATCAGGTGCGCGCTCAACAGCCCAGCGGCGTGGGGGCCTAATACCATTCCGGCGATCAGCCAGCCGAGAATGGCGGGGAGCTTCAGCTTTGCGATCAGTTTGCCGGCCAATAAGGCGGCTGCGATGGTGATGATGAGTCTCGCTATTTCAATAATCATGTGGTCCACGTCCTTTGCAGCAAAATATAGACGATATCGTCTGAAAGTATTATAACAAAAACAGACGGTATCGTCTATATTTATTTTTCAAAGGCGTTCACCCGCGGGATCGGCGGCTGTCGTTCCATTTCAGGATCGGGCCGGACAGGAGAACCGCCGCCAGGATGAACAGGAGGCGGAAAATGACCAGCACCGGGGTGATCAGGTAATTGGGCGGCCCGTACACCGGGTCCGTGTAGGCGAAGGGAATGGCGGCTAAAAGGATTCCAAAGGCCAGGGCCGCGGTGTAGAGCAGCTTTTGCCGGAGGGGCACCACACATTTTCCGGCGATCAGCAGCGCGGCCAGCAGAAGGCCGCCGAACAGAGCGATGGCGAGCAGGAGTCCGTCCATTGCCTCCCAGACGGCGATATAGCGGCGGCGCGTTTCAAACATGGCCATTTTCTCGGGGGACATGGGGCCTTCCGGGATGGCCAGGGTGTGATTGACGCCCCACAGCAGGGCCGAGCGGACAAAGGTCAGGGCGGTCAGCAGGATAAATAACACCGCGGCGCAGGTTTTCATCCTCCGGACCGCTTTGAGCGTCCGGCTGGTTCCGTAGAGAATGGCGTCCAGATCGGTTCCGTATACCTCGCACAGGCGCATCAGCATCTCGATATCCGGCCGTGTGCGCCCGGATTCGTAGCTGGAGAGGGCCTGCCGGGTGAGCCCTATTTTTGCGGCCACCTGCTCCTGGGTCATGCCGCAGTCCAGACGGAGCTGGCGGAGATTTTGATTGATTGACATTTGTTTATCACCTCGCTTCAAGTATAGTAAAGGGGTGCGAAATATGCAAGCAATGATTTGTTGCGAGGGGATTTTGGGGGATTTTTGGGGGTGTGGGGAGGTTAAAGCAGTTCGCCCTCCAGGTCGGCCAGCATCCGGTCCAGGGCGGTGATGCCGCCCTCCGCGGTGTACCAGGCGGCGGGGTGGGACAGGTAGATGATGCGGCCGTTTTTGTAGGCGTCCGTGCCCATGACCAGCTCATTTTCCACGATGTCCCGCGCAAGCTTGGCGCCGTCGGTGCCGATGGCCGCGTCGCGGTCCAGGACAAAGACGTAGTCCGGGTTGGTTTTCACGATAAACTCAAAGGAGGCCTCGTTGCCGTGGGTGGAAGTGTCCGCCGCGGCGTCCACGCCGATGTTCTCAAAGCCGGCTTCCCGGCTGATCAGGGAACAGCGCCCGTCGCTGCCCAGCACATTGAAGCCGCCGCTGGTACTCATGCCCACGATGGCGGTTTTGCCGGAGGAGAAGGCGGACAGGGCTTTGATCCGGGCGTCGAAGCCCGCCATCAGCTCCTCCACGCGGCTTTCCAGGCCGAACATGGAAGCGATGATGGATGCGTTTTTGCGGACGCTCTCCACCACGCCGGTCTCCGGGTCCGTGGCCAGGTAGACCACCGGCGCGATCTCGCTTAAGGCATCGTAGGCGGAGGCCAGACGGCCGCCGATGAAAATGACGTCCGGCTCGGAGGCCATCACGGCTTCCAGGTCCGCCTCCTTGATGGTGCCAAGGTTGGCGGTGGAACCGCCGGTGTATTGCTGTAAATAGTCCAGGCTGGTGTCCGCCGAGCCGACCACCCGGCCGCCCAGGCCCAGGGAGTCCAGAATATCCAGAGATGCCATGTCGAGGACGGCGAGGCGTTTGGGATTGTAAGGGACTTCAAGGGAGATGGGGGATTTGGAGGCGTTTAGGGATTGGATGGTGAGGGAGGAGGGGGAGGCAGATGTTCCGGCCTCTGAGTCCGTTCCGCCGCCAGCGCAGGCCGCCAGCCCCGCCGCCGTCATCAGTACAACTGCAACAAACACGATTTTTCTCATTCTATCTCTCCTTATCGATTGTTTTCATTACGGGATACCATTAATAATACACAGACAACGGCTTTCCCGCGATTTCCAGAATCTCAAAATCCACCTTATACAGCTCCGACAATGTTTCCTTATTAATCACTTCCCGCACCGTGCCGAATTTAGCGATTCTGCCCTCCGCGAAGGCGCAGACGTAATCCGAATAAAACGCCGCGTAGTTGATTTCGTGGAGCACCAGGATCACCGTCTTGCCAAGCTCGTCGCAGAGGCGGCGCACGGTTTTCATCATGTTGGTGGCGTGGTAAATGTCCAGGTTGTTGGTGGGCTCATCAAGCAGCACGTACTCCGTGTCCTGGGCGATCACCATGGCGATGTAGGCCCGCTGGCGCTGGCCGCCGGAGAGCTCGTCGATGAAGCGGTCCTGGAAATCGCCCAGCTCCATGTAGTCCACGGCCTTGTCGATCACATCCTGATCCTCCTTAGTCAGGCGGCCGCCGGAGTAGGGGAAACGGCCGAACGCCACCAGCTCCCGGACGGTGAGTTTCATCTGAATGTTGTTGCTCTGGGTCAGTATCGCCAGCCGCTTGGCCAGCTCCCGGTTGTTCCACTTGACGATGTCCTTGCCGCCGAAGTCCACCATGCCGCTGTCCCGGGCGATCAGCCGGGAAATGATGCCCATGACCGTGGATTTTCCCGCCCCGTTGGGGCCGATCATGGAGATTACCTTGCCTTTGGGGATGTGAAAGGTGACGTCGTCCACCACGGTTTTACCGTCGTACTGTTTCGAAAGATTTTTGATGATCATAGGTCAGGTCCTCCTGTTGGTCAAAAGCAGGTAGAGGAAATAAAAACCTCCGCCTACGGTGATGAAAACGCTGATGGGAACGGCGTAGTGAAAGACCCGTTCCACCAGAAGCTGCCCGCCCACCAGCACGATCATGCCGAACAGGGCGGAGCCAAGGATCAGCTGGCCGTGGCGGTAGGTCCTTAAAAGCTGGCGGGAGAGATTGGCGATGATCAGGCCCAGAAAGGAGATGGGGCCCACCATGGCGGTGGCCACGGCGATGTAGAGGGTCACGCCCAGCAGCAGGCGCCGGACGCATTTGTCATAGTCCACGCCCAGGTTGACGGCCTGATTTTTGCCCAGGGTGAGCACGTCCAGCAGCCGAAGCTCCCGCCGCAGGGCGAAGGCCACAATCCCCAGCACGGCCAGGGAGAGGAAAATGAGTTCGGAGTTAATGTTGTTAAAGCTGGCCACCAGGGTCGCCAGCAGCGCGTCGTACTCGTTGGGGTCCATGACCCGGGTCAGGGTGGTCTGGACGCTGGAAAATAGCGAGGTCAGCACAGTCCCGATCAGCAGCACGTAGAGCACGTTGTGCCGGGTTTTCTGAAAGAGATAGCTGTAAATCACCGTGGCGGCCAGGCCCATAAGCGCCAGGTCCACCACAAAGGAGAGGTTGGCGTTTACCGCCGGCAAACTTCCCGAACCGGCGAAAAATACCACCGCCGTGTGGATCAGGGTGTAGAGCGAGTTCATGCCCAGCAGGCAGGGGGTGACGATGGTGTTGTTGATAATGGACTGGAAAACAATGGAAGCTCCGCCGATGGCAAAGGCGGTGATCAGCATGACAAGGAGCTTCGGGGTGCGGATTTTCATGGCATAGCGGAACAGCCTGGCGTTGGAAAAATTCACCTCGTACAGCAGGTAGGCCGCCGCCGCGGCCAACACCAGGGCGGTCAGGACGGCCAGCTTTTGGCGGCGGGCCGTGTCTGCGGCGGTCCTCATGATTCGCCACCTCCTTCCAGCTTTATGGAAGCGCCGCAGCCGGATAAACCGGAGCGGGGAATGCGGACGGCGCGCCGTCCATTTTTCAGGCGGTAGAGCAGCAGGGCGATGAACAAAATACTGCCGAGCACACCCACCACCAGCTCGATGGGCAGCTCGTAGGGGGCGATCACCGTCCGGCCGACGATGTCGCAGACCAGCACGAACAATGCGCCGAACAGCGCGGTGTCGGCCAGGGTTCCCCGTATGCGGTCGCCCTTAAACATGGCCACCACGTTGGGCACGATCAGGCCCACGTAGGAGATGGAGCCCACCACGACCACAATGGACGCGGTGATCATGGCGGCGATGCTCAGGCCCATAAACAGCACCAGGTTGTGGGGAATCCCCAGATTCCGGGAAAAATCCCTGCCAAGGCCCACGATGTTGAAGTGGTTGGCGAACACGAAGGCCAGGATCACCAGGGGCACGGTCAGGTAGACGATCTCGTAGCGTCCCCGCAGCACCAGGGAAAAGTGGCCCACCAGCCAGGAGGACAGGGCCTGGGTCATCTCATATTTGTAGGCCAGGTAATTGGTCAGGCCGCCGATGACATTTCCGAACATGATGCCCACTAACGGGACCATGATCACATCCTTGAACTTTATGCGCTGGATGAACCAGACAAAGAGCCAGGTGCCCAGCACGGCGGCCCCGAAGGCGAAGACGGCCCGGCCCCACAGGGTGGAGTCCGGCAGGAACAGCAGGGCAAAGAGGATGCCCAGCTGGGCCGAGGAGATGGTGGCGCCGGTGGTGGGCGAGACGAATTTGTTCATGCAGAGCTGCTGCATGATCAGCCCCGCCACACTCATGCCCACGCCGGTGCAGAGAATGGCCAGGAGCCGGGGCAGCCGGGAAATGAGAAATACTTCCAGAAGCGCTGTGTCGCCGGTGAGCAGGGCGGCGGGGCGGATATCGATCACTCCCACAAAGAGCGAAAGGACCGAGAGAATCAGCAGGGTTATAAAGAGAAGCAGGGTGAAAGCAGATGGTTTGATGGTGAACACTCCTTTGTCGTTTGGGCTTGTTTTTAAGGTAGTTAGGTAAAACTAACTATGTACCAGGGTAGGATAGCATAGGGGGATGGAAAATGCAAGTGGAATTTGAAGGATTTCCAGAAATTGGATTGGAACGACCGGGAGAAACGTTTGGCAAGGCTGGGAAAGGCGTGCTAGAAAAGGATAGAAAGACGATGAAACGAAGCAATGCTTTGCTGAAAGATAGAGAGCGGGGGATTTTGACGGTCAGAGGGCGTGAGAACGCCCTCTTCAGGTATGGCGGAGTCTCCGGTACAATGGATACCAACGCTCAGATAATCCCCTCATTTTTCTCTTCCAACACCCGCACCGCGTGATACAAAAACTCATTTAACGGCGTAGGCACGCCGGTCTCCTTCCCAAGGCGGATCACGGTTCCGGCGAACATTTCCACCTCGGTTTTCCGTCCGTGCTCGATGTCCTGAAGGGTGGAGGGCTTATTGGCATAGGGAACCTTTTTGAGCTGCTCCAGCTGTTTGACCGCGTAGTCGTCATCGATGTCGATGCCTTTTTGGCGGGCGATATCGATGACCTCTTTGGCAACCATCAGACGGAGGGCGTTGGCGTGTTCGCTGGCGTTCCACGCGCCGAAGGGGATGTGGAGCACTGCGCCAACCTGGTTTTCGCTGACGTTGCACACGAATTTCATCCAGAGGGCCTTTTCCATATCAGGCTGGATTACGGGCCGGATCCCGGCGCTCTCCAGCAGGCGTTTTACTGCTAAAACCCGGTCGGAAGGCTCCTGATTGTATTTTTCTCCAAATTCGATGGAGGCTCTGGAGGAATTATAGGACACCTGGTTCCCGTCCATGACCACGCTGACCCTCGCCAGAGAGTAGAGCACCCGGTCCCAGCCGTAGACCGCGGCCACCCGCTCCTCGCTTTCCACGCCGTTTAAGGGCGACATGATGATGGTATCCGGGCCGATCTGACGCCGCATATCCTCCAGCGCCTGGGACAGGCCGGTAATCTTGGTGATCACGATCGCCAGATCCGCGTACCCGGTTTCCTCCTCCGGCGCGACCACCCGGAAATGGAAGGGAACCCCGTTGACCACGATGCCGTCCCGCTCCAGGCGCTCTTTCCGCGCCCCGCCCGCGACGATCCGCAGATTCTCCCCCAGTACCCTTTGCAGATTGCTTGCAAGAAAACTTCCAATGGCTCCCAGACCGATCAGCGCTACGGTTTTTATCTCTCTCATATTGATACCTCGCTTTTCCAGTTTGCTTTTAGTTCAGTATAATCACTGGGAAATTCAATGTCAATGCCGCAAACGCCCCTTCAGATGTAACAGTTCAGACGGCTTGTCTTCTTGACCGAAAAAGACTGGCAAAGAAGCTCCAAAAAAACAGGACGCCGGTCCATTTTTAGTGTACAATAGATAGAAACAGCGCCTGCAAAGGCGCGGGACCGCGGGAAATGGAGAAGATTCGGGAGGGATTCATGAATACAAAGGATTTGAAATGTTTTCAGACCGTGTACGAGGAGGGCAGCATCCACCAGGCCGCCCGCAAACTCTACATCACGCCCCAGGGGTTGAGCAAGAATATCCGCCTCCTGGAAAATGAACTTGGCGCCCAGCTCTTCGAGCGGACGAAAAAGGGGCTGAAACCCACGGAGAGCGCGGATTTCCTGTATCAGAAGGCGGAGCGGATCGTGAGCCAGCTGGAGGAGATCGAGTACGGGCTGCGGCAGCTGGAGCGCAAGGAGATCGTGCTGCGTCTGGGCTGCGCCTGCGGCGTGTTCAACGTGATCCCCTTCCAGCTGATTCTGGATTTCATGGAGCGCCATCCCTTGATCCGGGTGGAGTGGTGCGAGTATTCCAACCGGGAGGTGAAGGAAATGCTGAACGCCTCCAGGATCGAGTACGGCTTCACGGTGGGCATGTGCGAGGAGGGGGCGGTGATCCAGCGCAGGCTGGCGAAGCGGGAGATTCTACTGTTGGTCTGGGAGGGGCATCCCCTGTACGGCTGCGACCGTGTGACCATCGATCTGCTGCGGGATGAGAACCTGATCCTGATGAACGAGAATTTCCATATGTTCCACGATTTCCGCAAAGCCTGCCAGGTCCGGGGATTTCTGCCGAAAATCGCCGCAAAGACCGCGGACGGCCCCTTTCTCTACAAGCTGTGCGCCCAGCGGATCGGCCTGGCGGTGATCCCGGATTTCATGGTGGACGACTTTAAAATGGAGGGGCTGCGGGCCGTTCCCTTCGAGGAGGGGCTGACCTGGGAGGTCTACGGCGTGTTCCGGGAGGACAACCGGAACTTTGAGACCATCGCCGCCTTCGACGGGTATCTGAAACAGAATATGTGATGGTGGAAACAAAGAGTTCACAGCTGTCAATCAAGGGTTGATAGCGAGTGGGCTCTTTTTTGATTATAATATTGTTAAATAATAATCAATGTATGGGCCCAAACGGAATGGAGCATTTTCCCCGTCCCCGGAGTCCCGTAACAAGAGGAGGAATTTTATGAGGTACAAAAACTTATTTACCCCGGTAAAGATCGGTTCCCTCATCATCAAAAACCGCTTTGCCATGGCGCCCATGGGGCCGCTGGGGCTGTCCGATTCCCAGGGGGGCTTCAACCAGCGCGGAATCGATTACTACACGGAACGCGCCAAGGGCGGCACCGGCCTGATCATCACGGGCGTCACCTTTTCCGATGGAAAGGTGGAACCCCAGAGTATGCCAAACTGTCCCAACTCTACCTTCAACCCCGTGCATTTCATCCGCACCAGCAAGGAAATGACGGAGCGGGTTCACGCCTACGGCAGCAAAATGTTCCTGATGATGTCCGCGGGCTTCGGCCGTGTGACCATCCCCACCAACCTGGGCGAATTCCCGCCCGTGGCCCCCTCGGCCATCCCCCACCGGTGGCTGGACAAGACCTGCCGCCCCCTGACAAAGGAGGAGATTCACAGCATCGTGAAGTCCTTCGGCGACGGAGCGTACAACGCCAAGCGGGGTGGATTTGACGGCGTGGCCATCCACGCGGTACACGAGGGCTATCTGCTGGACCAGTTCGCCATCTCCATGTTCAACCGGCGGGACGACGAGTACGGCGGCTCCCTGGAGAACCGCCTGCGCTTTGCCAGGGAAGTGGTGGAGGAGATCAAGGCCCGCTGCGGCCAGGATTTCCCGGTGATCCTGCGCTTCAGCGTGAAGAGCATGATCAAGGACTGGCGGGAAGGCGCTCTTCCGGGCGAGGAGTTTGAGGAAAAGGGCAGGGACGTGGAGGAGGGGCTTGAAGCGGCGAAGCTGCTGGTACAGTACGGTTACGACGCCCTGGACACCGATGTGGGCACCTACGACGCCTGGTGGTGGAACCATCCGCCGATGTACCAGGAGAAGGGACTTTACCGCCCCTACTGCAAGCTGGTCAAGGAGGCCGTGGATGTGCCGGTTCTCTGCGCGGGCCGCATGGACGATCCGGAAATGGCTTCGGCCTCCATTGAGAACGGCGATTGCGACATGATCAGCCTGGGACGCCCGCTGCTGGCGGACCCGGATTATGTAAACAAGCTGCGGGCCGGCCGGGTCTGTGAGATCCGTCCCTGCATCTCCTGTCAGGAGGGCTGCATGGGCCGCATCCAGGAGTATTCCATGATTAACTGCGCCGTGAATCCTCAGGCAGCCAGGGAGCGGGTTACCGCCTACGAGCCGGTGGTGCGGGCCAAGAAGGTTATGGTGATCGGCGGAGGCGTGGCCGGCTGCGAGGCGGCCAGAGTGCTGGCGGTACGGGGCCACAAACCGGAGCTTTTTGAGAAGGGAAACCGCCTGGGCGGCAACCTGATTCCGGGCGGCGCGCCGGAGTTTAAGGAGGACGACCTGGCGCTGGCGAAATGGTACGAGACGCAGTTGGAGATTCTTGGAGTTCCGGTACGCCTGAACGCTGAGGTAAAGAAAGAGGATGTGACGGCGGGCGGTTACGACGCGGTGGTGGTGGCCACCGGTTCCGCGCCCAAGGTATTTTCCCTGGGAGACGACGGGAAGGTGTACACCGCCGCTCAGGTGCTGACCGGCGAAACGGACTGCGGCGATACGACGGTGGTTATAGGCGGCGGCCTGGTGGGCTGCGAGACGGCCCTGTGGCTGGCGCAGCACGGGAAAAAGGTGACCATTGTGGAGGCGCTTGACAAGCTGTTGGCCGTGAACGGCCCTCTGTGCCACGCAAACAAGGATATGCTGGAGCGCCTGGTGCCTTACCACGGCGTGGAGACGGTGACGTCTGCCAGGGTGACAGGCTACGCGGAGGGCGTGCTCACCGCGGTTTGCGGGGGGAAGGAACGGCAGATTCCCTGCGACAGTGTGATCCTGGCCGTTGGATACCGGGAGGAGGACACCCTGTACCGCGAGCTGGAGTTTGAGGTGCCGGAGATTTATCTGCTGGGAGATGCGAAGAAGGTGTCCAATATCATGTATGCGATCTGGGATGCCTTTGAGGTGGCGAATCATATATAAGGGATGGCGGGCCGGCCGTGGGGCGGACAGGAAATGTGAACTGTCCGCCCTTTTTCCGCCTAAATTAGAACCGGGGTTCCGGCACCGGGAGGCCGGAGGCGCCTCGGACGCCCAATTCTTCGAGACGGGCGGCGGCAAAGCGGAATTCGCAGAGCAGCATTTTTTCTAAATCGTTTGACAGGCGTTTCCCATCGCCTTGCGTTATGCCCTCCAGAAGAGAATTGATATAGGGAAGGTAAAAACCGTTGATCTGCTCCCGGGAACCGTGCAGGCTGCGCAGCGGATATCCCCAGATCAGGATTTTGAGCAGCTGGCGGTAGATTTCCCTCACCGCCCGGACCGGTGAAAATTGGGGAATGACTTCGAGGGAATCAAATACCACCGACTCATACCGCCCGCTTTCTTTCAGGTCCAGCAGACGCTTCCGCCACCACCGGACGGCCGGGGCATCCATGGCGTCAAAGGTGATTTCCAGGCATGCGCCGCAGGTCAGGGTCAGGATTTGCAGGCTCTGGGCAAAGTCCAGCAGCCGTTTCTGGATAACCGGCCGGGAAAAATCACAATTCCGGCTGCTGTCCGCTGCGCTCAGCACCTGTGTGCCGACTCCGTTGATGGAACGGGTGGCGCCCAGTTGATTGAGCAGCGTCAGGGTGCGCCGGACCGTGGTGACGGAGACCCGCTTCTCTTCCCCTATTTTAGCCGGGGAGGGAAGAAACTGTTCCGTCTGGTAACGGCCAAGGTGAATTTCATTCAGCAGACCCAGGGCCAGGGAATAGCAGCGCTGGGACGATTTTTCATAGGCGTTCCAGTAAAAGGAAACGGGCTCTTTGTCCGGCTTTATGGCGATTCGGTCTGCGTAAAACTGGCGTATGGCCGAGGTGAGCTGGTTCTGATAGGCCGCGACTGCCTGCCACAGCCCGTTCCAATCCTTCCGGCGGCAGAGGCCGATCATATCGAGCAGGGGGCCGTCGCCGTCCTCAAAAGCGGCCAGGTTCTCCGGCAGACTCAAAAAGGGCGCCTGATAAAACAGGAACGCCTGCCAGACAAGTCTCAGCAGCAGGTCGTTGTTCAGCGCTCCATAAATCAGACGGACGTGCCGGACCATAACGTACGGGGGAAGCGTTTCCGGCCGGAGGCAGAGGCGTTCCAATTCGTCAAGCTGTTTTGGTCCGGCATTTTTCAGGGCAAACCACTGGGCATGGCTGAACAGCGGGCCCAGAGATTGGCACAGATCGGCCACCGCATCCCTGCGCAGGGCGAAGAACGTCTGAATGTGTTCCTCAAATTCCTCCTGTTGAAACCGCACGGCCACGGCTGCTCCGGCCTTTTTGGTCAGCGTGATGTAACCATTTTGCTTTAGCTGAAGATAGGCGGCGCGGACCGTATCAAGGGAAACGGAAAGCCACCTGGCGGTCTCCTCCATTTTCGGCAGCGGGTCTCCAAACCGGTAAGTGCCAAATTCGATCTGCGCTGCCAGCAAGCTGTATACAATCTGATACAATTCTGATCCGTTCTTCAATCGTTTGTCCCTCCCCGATCCATCTCTGCGGCATAAGCGCCCGCGCCTTCCGCCGTAAGGATATCATAACATGTTTACGAGGTAGTTGCCAGTTGTTTGGCCGGCGCCGGCTTTTGCAATGATTCAATCGTAGGAATTTTTTACCAGCCGGGTCAACTCTTCCAATGCGCCGGAAGGTACGGTCTGGCTTTTTGTGATGGCGGTAAAATGCCATTGGATTCCACGGTCGTCGTCAAAGGACAGGTATTGCAGACCCTGTCCGCCCTGAGGCAGGGGCATGGACGGAGCGATGGTGATTCCGATGCCGCGCCGCACGGCGGAGTAGATATACTGCAAAGAGGCGATCTCCAGCACAGTGTTGGGGGTGAGGTTGTAGTGATCGAAGAGCATCCGCACATACTGCCCCGTATTCATGCGGATGTCCGCCATGATAAAGGGAAATTCAGCCCAGTCGGACATGGATACATAGGGATAGGAGTAACCGTCCCTGGGCCGGGCCTTTTCCAGAAGAGGGTGACCTTCGGGCACTACCAGCACCATCTCCTCCCTGGCAATGTCCGTGTACCGGAGATAGGGCCGTTCCGCTGAGTTGCTGGCGAACACGATGTCCAGCTCGTCGTTCTCCATCTGATCCAGAAGCTGGGCTTTGGCACCGAGGCACAGGGTGAAGCAGGCATGGGGGTAGCGCCGGGTCATTTCCCCCAGAATCCGGTCGATAAAAAACTCGCCCCGGCCGGCGGAGGTTCCGATGCGCACGGAGCCGCGGCTTTTGTCCCGCAGGGATTTCACATTTTTGTTCAGTTGGTCGTTGAGCGCTATAATCTGACGGGCTTTCTCCACACAGGTCTGCCCGGCGGGGGTCGGGATCATTTTCTTGCCTACCCGGTAGAACAGGGGCGTGTCAAATTCCGCCTCGATCTTTTTCAGGAATTTTGTCAGGGTGGGCTGGGAGAGGTAGAGGCGGGCGGCGGCCTTGGAAATGCTCTCCTGAGCCGCGATCTCCGCAATGTACTCGAAATCTTTGATATTCACGGCAAACGCTCCTTTATATTAATTACTTTTGGCTATTATATCATGGTTATAATGAATTTGATTTATATATAGGTCTATCTTATAATAAGCGTGAAGAAAAGGAAAGGGGATTGCAATGGATTTAGAAAAATATAAAAAGAATTATCAGGAAATCGAGGCGTTCCAGCAGACTAAAAATCTGGACTATTACGCTCACCCGGCAAGGTATTACGTGAAACCGTTTAAAATTGTGGGAAATGTCTACTATATCGGGGACTCCAAGGTCTGCTCCCACCTGATCGACACGGGGGACGGACTGATCATGTTCGACAGCGGATTCCAGCACTCCGTCCATCTGCTGGTGCAGGCGGTCTGGGAAGCGGGGTTCAACCCGGCGGACATCAAGTATCTGATCCATTCCCACGAGCACTTTGACCACATCGGGGCGGCGGACGAGTTCCGGGACCTCTACGGCTGCAAGCTGGCCATCAGCCGGGCCGGGGCGGACATCATGCGGGAGCGGCCGGAGCTGGTCTATTTAAAGGCATGCCCGAACCCCTATGCCACGCTGTTTACGCCGGATCTGGAGCTGGAGGACGGTCAGGTGCTGACGCTGGGAAATACCAGCATCCGCTGCGTGCTGACGCCGGGACATTCTCCGGGTGTCATGAGCTTTTTCTTCGACACCTGCGAGGACGGGCGGACCTACCATGTGGGGTATTTCGGCGGAGCCGGGTTCAACACGCTGTACCGGGAAAAGCTGTTGGAGGATAAGCTTCCCCTCTCCATGCGGGAGACGTTCCTGGAGTCCTTGCAGAAGGTGCGGGAATACCCGGTGGACGTGGTGCTGGGGAACCACCCGCGGCAGAACGAGACGCTGGCCAAGCGGGAGCAGATGCTGCGGGAGCCGGGAACCAATCCGTTTGTGGATCCGGGAGAATGGAAGCGGTTTGTGGACCAGCTGACGGGACAGTTCAGGGAGTTTATGGAAGCGGGAAATTAGACAAGAGATAAAGGGGGATATTTGCCATGACAATGCAGGCAGTTTTGACGGCGGTAATATTATTGGTTGTAACGTATATGTTTTTCAGCCCGCGCTTTCCCAACGCGGTGGTGGCTACGGTGGGAGCCATTGCGGTGGCGCTGACGGGCACGGTGGCGTTTAAGTCCGTGTTTACCTATTATGCGTCCACCTCCATCGTGCTGATGGCGGGTATGATGATCATCGGCGGCGGTATGTTCCATACAGGATTTGCGGGCTGGATGGGAAATTCCATCGTAAAGCTCACCGGAAGAGGGGAACGCAGTATTCAGATCGTAGCCATTCTGGCGGGCGGAATCATGTCCTCGGTGTGCAGCGGTTCCGCGTCCCTGATGATCCTGTACCCGATTCTCTGCTCCATCTGCCTGGCCTCGAACCTGTCCATCAACCGGGTTCTGCTGCCCATGTTTGCGGGGATCGGTTTTGGCACCTTTATGACGCTGGCAGGGTCCGGCATGTGTTCCACCACGGCCTCCATTCTCATCGAGAGCGGCTACGAGGGCTGGGAGTTCTTCTCGCCGACCACGGTGGGACTTCCAAGGGCGGTGATTTATTTTGTGATTCTGCTGTTTTTTATGGGTAGGGTGCTGCCGGACAAATTTGTGAAGCCGGATGAGGCGGAGGCCGCCAAGTCCGCCGGGCTGCCGGACAAGCTGAACGGGAAAATGATCACTTCCGGTCTGATTCTGGTGCTTACGGTGATCGGCATGGTGGTGAACTCGCCGGTATGTCCCATGTACATCTGCGCTGCCATCGGCGCGGTGGCAGCGGTGCTGACGGGCTGCCTGAACCAAAAGCAGATGTTTGCCAGCATCAACTGGTCCACGGTGTTTATGATCGGCGGCATGACCGCGGTGGCAAAGGGCGTGGAGGCCAGCGGCCTGGGCGCTGTGATTGCGGATTCCATCATGAACCTGGTGGGAGCGGACTCCTCACCGCTTCTGATCGTATTCGTGATCTTCCTGGTGACCGGCGTGATCACCCAGTTCATGTCCAACAACGCGGCGGTGGCCCTGATGGCGCCCATCGGCATCGCCATCGCAGAGGCCATGGGCATCGCGCCCCACGCATTTGTCATGGCTGCGCTGTTCGGCAGCGGAATCTGCTGCCTGACTCCCATGGCCACGCCGATTATGGCCTTTGTCATGGAAGGCGGACATTATACGCCCAGGGATATTTTCCGCTGGGGACTGCTTGAGGGGCTGGCCAGTTTGGCGGCGGCGATGGTGTTTATCCCGATCTTCTGGCTGTGATTGGGGATAAGTAGAAAAAATGACGGCGGAGCGGTGGATTCCTGTAGAGGGAGGCCGCTCCGTTTTTAGGTTTTGCGCGGCCTGCATTGTCGTTCTAAAACCTCTTGCATTTCCGGCCTCTCTGTGATATTCTCAGATCACAACGCGCGGGAAGGTCGTTTCCCGCAGACATTCGGGATAATCTGGCAGGTCTGCCATATTTACCCTTGATTTGGTTGAAAATTTCATAAGAGAAGGAGCGGATAATGTGGCGGAAGAAGATTACAGCGTGAACAAGCTCATGCGCAACTCCGTGCGGTTTGCCGATTTGTACAACGGCACTGTGTTCCGGGGGAAGCAGGTGCTAAAGCCCGAGGACCTGTCGGACGTGCCGGATGAGAACGGTATCGCGATCGTGGGGCTTGACGGAAAGCGGCGGCTGATCAGGCGCAGCCGGGATGTGATTAAGAAAGCTTCCTTCGGGGCGTACTTTGTGTTGCTGGCGGAGGAAAATCAGGACAAAGTGCACTATGCCATGCCGGTGAGAAGCATGCTTTACGACGCCCTGGAATATACCGAGCAGGTGGAGGCCTTAAAGCGGCGCCATAGGGAGTGCGGGGACAGATTGGAGGGGGATGCATTTCTCTCGGGTATTACCAGGGACGACCGGATTATGCCGGTGGTAACCCTGACCGTATACCACGGCGCAAAGCCCTGGGACGGCCCCAGGTCCCTGTACGATATGCTGGAAATGGACCGGGATTCCAAGGAGTGGGAGGCGTTAAAGGAGGTGCTCCCGGATTACCGGCTGAACTTGGTGGAACTGAATAATATGCAGCATTTGGAGCGGTTCAGGAGCAGTTTACAACCTATTTTCACTGTGTTAAAATATAACCGTAAGGATAAGCGTAAATTCTATGAATATCTGGAGAATCACCGGGAAGAGCTGCGGAAGATGGACGACGATTCGGTGCGCGCCATGCTGGCGCTTTTGGGGGAGCAGAAGCGTTTGCTTAGAATGCTGGAGCTGCCCGGAGGTGAGGGAAAGGAGCGGATGGATGTGTATAATGCGATTGATGAGTTGATTGCGGATGGGAGAGAAGAAGGGAAGGCTGAAGGCAAAGCAGAAGGTAGGGTAGAAGGCAAAGCGATAGGGCTGGAGCTGGGCCAGAAGCGTGTAAACGAGCTGATTCTGCTTCTCGCCCGCGCCGGCCGAACACAGGATATGATCCGGGCTGCCGGGGACCGGCAGTATCAGGAGAAGCTGTTTGAGGAGTTTGGTATTTAGTCGTAGAGATTACCTGCTAGAACCGGCGGGACATGTGGGCGGTGGGACAGACCGCCCACTTATATGTCTGTAAACTCTCAAACGATTTGAGAGTTTGGAAAGGGGAGCAACCATGTATCAGAAATACAGCATCGGCACCATGGCCAGGCTTCTGGGGATATCGGCGGAGGCCATCCGGTACTATGAGAGCCGGAACATCATTCAGCCGGTGCGGGACCCGGAGACCGGCTACCGCTATTACAATACCTGGGATTTCCACATGCTGCTGCGGGCGCGCCATTACCAGAATTACGGCTTCTCGCTGGAGGAGGTGGCGGACCTGTTCCGCAGCCGGGAGCTGTCCGGGATTCAGGCGCAGATGGGTCTGCAGGAGGCCGGAATCCAGCGGGAGATTGTCCGCCAGATCAATCTGCTTAAGCGCATCCGCCAGAGCCAGGCCATGCTGGAGGACGCCGTAAACAGCGTGGGGCAATACCGCATCGAGGAGCGGCCCGGCATTTACCGCATGAATACCCAGAAAAACTACACGCTCTGCCGCTCGAAAGAGGAGCTGAAGCTGATCGAGGAGTGGGCGGGAAAAACGCCCTTTGTCTACTCCTGCGCGGTGTTCTATGAGGAAGAGATACGGAAGGGGGAGACCGGATTTGACTTCGGCATGGGCCTCAACGAGGAGTACGCCCGGTTTCTGGAGGTGGAGGAAACAGACCAGGTCCAGTATTATCCGCCATGCCTCTGTGTGCACACCTGCCTCCCCTCCCGATCCGGCCAGTACCTGTCCCTGAACAGCTTAAAGGACAGCCTGGATTATCTGAAAAGCAACGGTCTGGAGCTGCAGGGGGATATCGTAACCCAGGTGGTGTGTATGACGAAACCCGGGGATGAGTATTTCAACTGGCACATCGTCTGGCTGCCCATCAAACGGCCCTGGAGCGAATAACGCCACCCTTTTTGCCGCGGTCATCCGGTAATGATCATCTGAGCGGGATTGTTAATCATTCATACGAAGATTCTTTTGTGCAGGATTGTAAAAAATGTCCTGCATTTTTTGTCTGTTTTTTTCTCTTGACTCTAAAACCCCTTGAATCCTTATAGTAATAGCAGAGTGAACAGCCGTTTCCCGGCGGATGGAATATTCCGTGGCAGAGGGAAACGCAATTTTTTCACCCTGGTTTGTTATTTTTTTGACAAAAAGAAACCGGAATGGGAGAAATCCAATCGATTAAATCCAGTTGGAGGGAAGGAAGATGGAAGAGACAAGGATGAAGGCGCTGGTGAAGTCGGCCCCCGGGACGGACGGGCTGAAGCTGGAACGGGTTTCAGTGCCAAAACCTGCGGGAGACCAGTTGTTGGTCCGGGTGAGGGCCTGCGCGATCTGTGGAACGGATGTGCACATCCGCCGGGACGAATACCTGTATTATCCGCCGGTGATACTGGGGCACGAGTTCTTCGGGGACGTGGTGGAAGCAGGAGCGCAGGTGAGGGGGTTCGCGGTGGGGGATCAGGTGACGGCCATGACAGCCACCTCCACCTGCGGCCAGTGTCCGGCCTGTAAGAGCGGATATCTGATGCGCTGCGAACAGCGGCGTTCTGTGGGATCGGGATTTGATGGGGCGATGGCGGATTACATTGTGATCCCGGCCTCCATCTGCTACCGGATCCCGGACAATCACCGGGATCAGAATTATATGGCGGTCTGCGAGCCTATGTCCTGCGCCGCCCACCTGGTGTTCGACCAGTGCGAGATCCGCGGCGGGGATGTGGTAGTGGTGATGGGCCCAGGCGCGCTGGGCCAGGCCGCGGCCCAGATGGCCAAGGCCGCGGGAGCTTTTGTGATCGTAAGCGGCGTTCCAAAGGATCAGGGGCGGCTTGATCTGGCCATGGAGAACGGGGCGGACGCCTGCTGTGCGGATCCGGCGGCTTTAAAGGAGCTGGTTTTAAAGCACAACCCTTACGGGGCAGACGCGGTATTGGAGTGCTCAGGCGCTGTGCCCGCCCTCAAATCCGCCATTGATATCTGCCGCAGAGGCGGGCAGATCGGGCAGCTGGGGCTGTTCGGCCGTCCCATTGAGTTTCCGATGGACCAGCTGGTGATGAAGGAGATCCGGCTGAATGTGAGCATGGGCAGTTCCCACCAGTCCTGGCAGCGCCTGATGACCCTGTTTGCCCAGAACGCGGTCCGTGCGGATAAGCTGGTGTCTGCCGAGTTCCCGCTGGAGCGTTGGGAGGATGCCTTTGCCATGGCGGAGTCCGGGAGCGGCTACCGGATCGTGCTGGTGCCCTGACGGGAAATGGCCCATGCCCGGAGGCCGTCGGATATCAACCATTCAAGACAGGATCAAAAACCATACATAAGGAGTGAACCAATATGAGTGAAGCAACAAATCGTGAAGCAACGAATCCACAATCAAAGAAAGTCGTCCTGATCACCGGCGGAGCCATGGGCCAGGGGCGGGCCCACGCAGTGAAATTTGCGGAGAACGGTTTCAACGTGGTGCTGGCGGATATGCTGGACCCCGGGGATGGGCGTTACCAGGAGACCGTAACCCAGCTGGAACAGCTGGGAGCCGAAGTGCTGGCGGTTAAAGCCAATATCTGCAGCACACCGGACATGGAGAAATTGTTCGCCTCGGCCTGGGAGCGGTTTGGCCGCCTGGACGTGGTGATCGCCAACGCCGGCGTGATTAATTTCGGTTACACCTGGGAGCTGACCGACGAGCAGGTGGAAAAGGTGATCAACATCGACTTAATCGGCACCTGGCGTACGGACAAATACGCGGCTCAGTACATGATCCGGCAGGGCTTCGGCCGCATCATCAACATATCCTCCACCAGCGGCCTCTACGGAACGCCCAAACTTGCCACCTACTGTATGGCAAAATGGGGCGTTCTGGGCCTGACCAAAACCCTGGCCAAGGAAGCGGGCGGCAAGGGAATCATCGTCAACGCCCTGTGCCCCACCAAGGTCAAGACCCCCATGTGTGAGACCCAGTCCTACGTGGAGTTCATCAACGAGTCCACGGGCAATGATTTCAAGGACTACCGGGAAATGTACGAGGGCGTGCCCTTCCTGGACGTGGAGGATATTTCCGACATGGTCTACTGGATGGGAACCAGCCGGGCGGCGGGAAAATTCAACGGAAGAGCCGTGGCCCTGGATCTGGGAACGCTGCAGGCTTAAGGCGGGGAAATGAATATGGGAAACTTTGGGATTCAAAATGTCCCCAAATCGAAAACAATCGGTTTGATGGAATATTTCAGCTACGGCATCGGGGATTTCTCCTTCTGCTTTATCTACGGGGCGATCGGCTCTTACATCGTGTTCTTCTACACGGACGTGGCCTGCATCAGCGCGGCCACGGTGGGGACCATCCTGCTGCTGAGTAAGATTTTTGACGGCATCTCGGACATGCTTATGGGATATGTGATCGAGAACGTGCACTCCCCTCTGGGAAAGGCCAGGCCGTGGCTTTTGTGGATGGCAATTCCCTACTGCGCGGGCAGCGCGCTGCTCTTCACCGTGCCGGATCTGGGGGAGACGGGGCGGGTGATCTACGCCTTTATCTCCTACAATCTGATGGCCACCACCATTTTCACCTCCATGAACGTACCCTACGGCGTGCTCAGCAGCGTGATGACCAACAGCCAGAACGAGCGGTCCATCCTCTCCATCTGCCGGGCCAGCTTCGGCGCTCTGGGCGTATTTCTGATCAGCTCCTATGCGCCGGATCTGGTTGAATTCTTCGGCGGCGGGGCGCAGGGGTGGCAGAGAACCTTCCTGATGATCGGGCTGGTGTCCATCGGCCTGTTCTGGTTCACCTTTTACGGCTGCAAGGAGCGGGTGGGCAGCGGCGTGATGGAACAGCGGACGGGAAAGAAGTCCTCCATCACCCTAAAGCAGGGCTTTCAGATCCTGTGCGCCAACAAATACTGGTTCATCATGCTGATGGTCAACATTTTCTATACCGCCATGACCAGTCTCTACGGGATGAACCTGTACTTTGCCAAGTACGTGATCCAAAGCGAGGGCAGAAACCGCTCTATGATGATGTGCTCCACCTTTGCGGCCATCATCGTCCCCCTGCTGATCATCCCCGTGGTGAAACGCATCGGCAAGCGGAACGTGGCGCTGTACGGCGGCGTAGGTATGGGGCTTTTGGGACAGGTGATCCTGATGCTCACGGCGGAGACCTCCCTGACGGCCATGTACCTGGGACTGATCCTGCGGGGAATGGGTGTGGCCTGTGTCTCCGCCACCAAGTTCGGCATGATCGCGGACAGCATCGAGTACGGGGAGTACCGGACCGGCACCAGGGCCGAGGGATTCGTCTACTCGGCGGCCTCCCTGGGCGTGCGGGTCGGCTCTGCCCTGGCTTCGGCCTTTATCGGCTGGGTGCTGGGCGCCTATGGGTACGACGGTTCTCTGGCGGTGCAGAGCGAGTCGGCCATGCGGGGAATCCGCATCATGTTCTACTACGCGCCCATGGTGGTGTTTCTGGCGCTTCTGGGGTTGCTGGCCTTTTACAAGCTGGACCGGGAGTATGACGGGATTATGAATATATTGAACGAGCGGCACCGCCGTCAGGAAATGGAGCGCGCTTAGATATCCGTGATTGAGAGATTTAAAGATATGACACAATAAATGAGGAGAAAAATGCTATGAAGATAACAAAGGCAACGCGCTGGAGAGTATTCGCGGGGGTGTGGCTGCAAAGCCTGTTTACCTCGGCAACCGCTTACTTCAGTCTGTTCTGTATCCCGCTGACCACAAAATTCGGCTGGAGCGACTCGGATTTCGCCCTGGCCTACACCATCTACATGTTTACCTACTGCGCCGTGGGCTTTATCGGCGGGTCCCTTGCGGAGAAATTCAGCCCCAGAATGACCATTTACATGGGACTGTGCCTGTTTGCGGGCGGGTGGTTTCTCACCGGCTTCGCAGGCAGTATTCCGCAGCTCTACATTTTTTACGGGCTGATGGCCGGCGCGGGCGGCGGTATGATTTATCCGGCCTGCCTGCCCACGGCGTTAAAATGGTTTCCGGACCGATCCGGGTCCATTTCCGGCCTGGTACAGGCCGGGGCGTCCTGCGGACCGTTCATCATGAGCCCCATCGCCCAGGCGCTGATCGAGCGCTATGGGGCGCAAATGACCTGCCGGATTCTGGGGATCGTGTTCCTGATCGGCGTGGGCGCGGTGGCCTGGATGATCGTGCCCTGCCCGGAAGGCTGGATGCCCGAGGGCTGGAAGCCGTCCGCCGAGCAGGCGAAGGTGCTTAAAACCAGGGATTACAGTCTGGGACAGATGTGCAGGACCCCGGTGTTCTGGGTACTGCTTCTGATGTTTATTTTTGCAAATGCGGCGGGCACCATGATGGTCAGCTTTACCAGCCCCATCGCCCAGCGCCAGGTAGGCCAGACCGCCATGACCGCGGCCCTGTGCGTTTCCATCATGACCCTGTCCAACATGTGCGGGCGGATCGGCTTTGGGTTTATCTACGACGTCCTGAAGGGCTGGAACAGCCTGATTCTGCTGATGATCATCAACGGCATTTCCATGCTGATGCTGACCCAGGCCTCCAGTCTGCCGTTCTTCATCCTCTGCGTGGTGCTGGTAGGGTTCTCCTTCGGCGGCCTCTTGGTGGTGTTCGCGCCTATGGTGCGGATGATCTTCGGGTCGAAATATTATAACCGGAACTATGGTCTGATCTTTATCGGATACGGCATCGGTGCTTTCGTGGGACCGAAGATCAGCGCCTACTTCTATGACACGACCGGGAAGTATACCATGGGCTTTATCGGTTCCGCGGCGCTGGCGGTGGCGGCCATTGCGCTGATTGTGGTTGCGAAGAGGATGGCGGAGAAGATGGAAGCGGTTTGACAGACGGTCCAGCGGCCCATTGCATACGAATAAAAGCTGCGCTGCAAGCGTTTCGGAGATTCCGGGGCTTGCGGCGCAGCTTTTTTGATGAACGATCGTTTAGATGTTTACCCCCTGCTCTTCCCAGTCACATACCGCATAAGCTGCCTCCCATACTGCTGCGCAATCTCCGGCGGCTCCAACAGCTCGCGGCGGTACTCTGCGAAGCTTACGGGGTCTTTTAATTCCCGCTTTAAGGCCGGTTCCCACAGCAGTTCAAACTGCGGGACAAACAGGCCGCTCTTGCGGGTGTAGCAGGTCTTGGCGGTGGCCCGCACACGGGCGGACTTGTCCACGAATTCGCCTACGCTTTTGTGCACCGCGGTGTCCTCCAGCGGGAGGTAGAAATAGTCCTTGTAGTTGGGGTAGAAAAATTTTAAATCTCCCTGGTACAGTTCAATCCGGAACTTCAGGAGATTTTTTTCCAGGCTCATGTTCACCCGCCCGTTTTCCGCCTCAAAGTCCACCGGCACCGAGCAGGGGCTCTCAAAACAGAGGTCCAGCATGGGAGCCTCCTGGCCGAAGATGTCGCGCAGGCTGGTGCGGCTGTGACCGGTCAGGGAGAGAGGGCCCTCCAGCAGATCCGGGTAATTCAGAATGGGCAGAATGCAGGGCATACCCTTTAAGTCGTCCTCATTGTGCAGGATCAGCAGATGGAACAGGCGGTCGTCCCGGGAGCGCAGGTATTCCTTGTAAACCTCGATCAGCTCTCCGCCGGAGAACACGTCGGTGCGGTCCACTCCCAGGAAGCGCTCGATGGCCTTCTGCTTTAAACTGTCCAGACCCAGAAGCTTTTTGAGCGGGCGTATTTTTTTGTAGATGTCCAGGCTGGCGACGCCGTCAAAGTTATAATCCAGCTTGTGGTGGGCGCAGCGCTTCAGCAGATAGGGGATGTCGAAGCCGTCCCCGTTAAAATGCACCAGCACGCGGTAATTTTTCAACATTTCAAAAAATTCCTTCAGCGCCTGGCGCTCCGCCTCCGGCCCGTCGGCGAAATACTGGGTCATGTTCCAGCGGCCGTCCCGGTGCCAGGTGCAGCCGATCAGGTAAAGGCTGGAGGTGTCCCCGGAAAATCCGGTGGTCTCAATATCAAAAAAGAGCAGCTCGTCCAAATTGCCGATCCGCGTCAAATCGTATGTATCCTGAAATTCGATGGGGTGTTCAATCCGTATCATATCCGTTCATTCTCCTCTGTGCCCCTTCATTCTAATCGAATCCCGGACAAAAATCAAGTTCGTTCCGAATTCCCCCTCTGCCCGCGGCGAAACGGAAAACGGCCCGCTCGTCGAGGAGCGAAGCCGTTCAAAGCATTGTGCCAGTCAAATGCGCGTCAGCGCTTGGAGGTGCCGGATAAATTGAGTTTCTCGATGATTTCCAACAGAAGCGCCACGTCTTTTTCGGACATCTCATAGATTGCCTCGATTGCCCGCATCTGCTTCAGGGAGGGCTTTCGATCGTCAAAAAATTCCCGGGGTTTGATTCCCAGGTATTCGCACAGGTAGGGGAATTCCGATAGGGACGGAAGCTTTCTGCCAGCTTCGATCGCATTCATGTAACTGGTGCTATGGCCTAAGTCCAGGCTCATTTTCCGGGCGGAAACGTTGCGAGCCTCCCTTAATTGGGAGAACCGTTCGCCAATGAAGTTATCAGTCATGACAATATCCTCCGTTTCTTATGATAGGCCATGTCAGACATAAAAATGAGTGCTAAAAGCACTTGTTTGTATTGAAATGAGTGCTATAAACGCTTATAATAACAATGAATGTCTGAACGGTATGAATTGAAATCAATTATTACGGGAAATGGAGAAAGCGGTATTTCCGGCGCCCGTTTTTATTGTCCCGGATTGGCAGGCAGGATATACATGTGGAAGGCCGGGGGGAGAAGGATCGTTCCAGGAAGAGGGGATCAGATGAACAGAAGAGACACCATACTGGTGGCGGACGACGTGGAGATCAACCGCGCTGTCCTGCGCAGTATTTTTGAGGAGGACTACAACGTGCTGGAGGCGGAGAACGGCGAACAGGCGCTGTTTCTGATGCGCCAGTACCGGGACAGCATCGCAATCGTGCTGCTGGACCTGATCATGCCGGTCCGGGACGGTTATGAGGTGATGGAGGAACGGCAGGCGGACCCCTCCCTGCGCGGACTTCCCGTGGCGGTGATTACGGCGGACGACAGTGTGGAGTCCGAGATCCGGGTGTTTGACCTGGGGGCCTCGGATATTATCGGAAAACCCTTCGAGCCCCATCTGGTCAGGCGCAGAATCCGGAATATCGTGTCCTTAAGCCAGCGCCATCTGGATCAGGACGACTGCATCCGGGAACAGGCCCGCAAGCTGAGGGAGTCCAACGCGGCGGTGATCGACGCCCTCTCCTCCATTATCGAGTACCGCAGTGCGGAGACCGGGCAGCACATCAAGCGAATCCAGCTGTTCACCAGGGTGCTGCTGGAGGACGTGGCTGCAAACTGCCCGGATCTGGGGCTGGACGAGTCGCGCATCGCCATGATTGTCAGCGCTTCCTCCCTCCACGATATCGGCAAGATTGCCATACCGGATGCGATTCTCAACAAGCCGGGCCGCCTGACCGCGGAGGAGTTTGAGGTGATGAAAACCCACGCGGTAAAGGGCTGTGAGATCCTCTCACGGCTGGACCGGATGGGGGATCGGGATTATCTCAAGTATGCCAGCGATATCTGCCTTTACCACCATGAGCGCTGGGACGGGAAGGGGTATCCCAAGGGGCTTAAAAAGGACAGGATTCCGATGTGTGCCCAGGTGGTGGGAATTGCGGACTGCTATGACGCGCTGACCACGGACCGGGTATACCGGGGGGCAATCCCGCCGGAGCACGCCTTTAATATGATTTTAAACGGGGAGTGCGGCGCGTTTTCGCCCCGCCTTCTGGAGAGCTTTAAAAATGTCCGAGATTCCTTCCGCGAGCTGACGCTGCGCTATGCGGACCAGGAGCTGCCCCAGAGCGAACTTGTGGAGGCGGAACCGTTGGAGGACCGCAGGGAGGACGGCAGGGACGCGGGACAGCTCTTTCAGGCGAAGTACCTGACGCTGCTTGGCGGCATCGACGCCACGGTGATGGAGGTGGATTTTCAGACCGGACTCTATCATTTGGAATATCTGTCCGACCCTGTTTTTGATACGCTGCGGTCCGGCCAGCGGTTTGAGGATTCGGTCCGCCTCTTTGCGGAGCAGTCCGTGCTTCCCGAGGACCGGCCGGCGCTGCTTACGTTTATGACGGAGTCGATGGGCGGTTTCCTGGAGCAGGAACAGATGGGCCGCGAGATCTATTTCCGGGTATGGGAGCGGGGGGCGCAGGGCTTCCGGCGGTGCGGCTGTTCCATGCTGCGTGTGGACGCCGGTTCCCTGTACTGCAAAAAGGTTCTGCTTGTCTGGAAAATAGAGGGGGAAGCGCAAAAAGGCCGGGATCAGGCCGGGCCGGAGGCGGGGGCCGGGGCCTGGAACGATCTGCTGGGAGGCACTTTCCTGTGCCTGTGCGACCCGCATATGACGATCCGGAAGCTGAACGACGGTTTTTGCCGGCTTCTGGGTTACGGCGAGGCGGAGATCCGGGAACAGTTTCACAGCCGCTACCGGAATCTGATTTATCCCGGGGATCGGGAGGAAGTGCTGCGGCAGATTCGGGAACAGCTGCGGGTGGGAAATGTGGTGGAAATGGAATACCGCGCCCAGGGAAAGGACGGGAGCACGGTCTGGCTTCTGGACCGGGGACATCTCACGGTGGACGACGAGGGGAATTCAGCCCTGTTTCATATGCTTGTGGATGTGACCAGATCCAAGCGCGCCCAGGAGGAGCTGCGCCGGATGCAGGAGCGCTACCAGCTGATCCTGGAGCAGACCGAGGATATTATCGTGGAGTGGGATATACGGAAGGAACGGCTTACGGTTTCGGACAACTGGGAAAAGAAATTCGGCTACCAGCCCGTTCAGGACGGACTGATGAAACAGATTTCCATGGGGTCCCACATCCATCCGGATGACTTGGCAGAGTGCGCAGCCCTGCAGCGGGACATGGCCGGGGGAAAACCTTATGGTGAAAAGGAGCTGCGGGTGGCGGACAAGGACGGCCGTTACCGCTGGTGCAGGGTGAGGGCCGCGGCTCAAATGGACGAGATGGGACATCCCCTGCGGGTGGTCGCCGTGATCGCTGACATTGGGGAGGAAAAACGGCGGTCCGAGTTTTTGCAGAACCGGGCGGAGCGAGACGGACTCACCGGATTTTACAATCAGACCGCCGGAAAGCTGCGGGCGCGGCAGCTGCTGGAAAAGCAGGGCTGTGGAAGGGCGGCTGCGCTGTACATGATCGACATGGACAATTTCCGGGAGGTGAACGAGCGCTACGGACACAGCTTTGGAAATGTGGTGCTGCAGGAGATTTCCAACCGCCTGCGCCGTCTGTTTTCCGGCGGGGAGGTGCTGATCCGGGTGGGCGGAGATGAGTTTTTGATCCTGGCGCCCGGAGTGGAGGAGGCTGCGGCCCGGGCGCAGGGGCGGGAAATCCAGCAGGCCCTGCAGGACATCATCGGCCGGGATGTGGTGCGGTTCCGGTTTTCATGCAGCATCGGCATCAGCCTTTGTCCCGGGGATGGGGAGGATTTCGAGACGCTGTACCGGAAGGGCTGCCGGGCCCTGCTGGCTGCCAAGGAACGGGATACGGATAAATACGTCCTGTACCGGGATGAGCCCAAAATTGTGGACGAGGAAAATGAGCCGGCAGCCGGAAATACCCATATCGACACGGAGGACGACGGCTATGACGGGCTGGCGAGGGAGGTCTTTGACGCGCTGTACGGGACCGGGGAGGCCGTGAAATCTCTGTCCCGGGCTCTGGAGCTGGCCGGACGCAGGCTGGGGCTGAGCCGGGTCGGCGTGATTCAGGCCGACGGGGACGGGGAGCGCTGCTCCCTCTTCAGCGAGTGGTGCAAAGAGGGGAGCGTGCCGCTGCGGGAAGTCATGCAGGACGTTTTGGTGACCCGCCTGGGAGGCTGGGAGCAGTTTGGCGCGGACGGCGTGTTCTGCTGCGCGGATGCCGCTGAGATTGGCGGAGAAGCCGGAACGGCGGGAGCCGTGAGAGGGCCGGGAGCCGTGGGAGAGCCGGGAGCACTGGGAACGGCGGAAACTGCGGCCTTGGAGCTGGAGAGAACGGACGCCAGAGCGGTGTTCCGCTTTGCAGTGCGGGATAGCGGGGGCGATCGGGGTTGGATCAGCTTTGAGGATTGCCTTGCCCGGAGGGAATGGACGGAGGAGCAGAGGGCGCAGCTGGCCTTTGCCGCGGGGATTATTTCTCTTTTCCTGCTGAAAATGTGGGCCTAAGGGTTATTTTATAGGGATCATCTGCAGTGAGATGCCGGAGGCGCGGGAAATGGCGGCTCCGGCATTTTGCTGGCTGCAGTGGGCCGCCACAGCCTGCGGGCGATTGCGGGATGAGATGCCCCGGCAGCCGATTGTGGAATAGAATGCCCCGCCTGCGCCCCGGCAGGGCATTATTGTCTGAATTTGGAGATGGAAAAAGCGAATACCTGTTCGATGTCCCCTTGCATCGGAAACGTGTCTATGATATGATGGGAGGCATAAGGCCGGGCGGAGCCTGCCCGGCTAAATTTGAGGACAGAACAGGAAGAATACGATGATTTCTTATATAAAAGGGCCGCTGACGGCCATAGAAGAAGATGTGATTGTGGTGGAAGCCGGAGGCGTTGGCATGGGAATCCATGTGCCGCTCTCCGTGTTGGACCGTCTGCCGGGAATCGGCCGTGAGGTGACGGTGTATACATATTTTCAGGTGCGGGAGGACGCCATGAGTCTGTACGGCTTTTTGAACCGTCAGGACCGGGACATGTTCCGGCAGCTGATCGGCGTCAACGGCGTGGGTCCAAAGGCCGCGCTGGGAATTCTGTCCACCATGACGCCGGACGACCTGCGGATGGCCATTGTCACCGGGGACGCCAAGGCAATTTCCCGCGCGCCGGGAATCGGACCCAAGACCGCGCAGCGGCTGATCCTGGACTTAAAGGACAAGATCTCCATGGAGGAAATGCTGGGCAATCTGGCGCTGCCCTGCGACGGAGGCGCGTCAGCGGCACTGGGGACCGCCTCCATGGGGGAGGCTGCCAAGGAGGCGGTTCAGGCCCTGGTGGCCCTTGGCTACTCCAATATGGAGGCCAACAAGGCGGTGAAGCAGGTGGAAGTGACAGAGACGATGACGGCAGAGGATGTGCTGAAGGCTTCCCTGCGTTATCTGTCCTTTTGACAGGCGGACAGGAGGTTAAAAAAGGATGGAACGCAGGATTATTACCACGGAGGTCACGGCGGAGGACGAGCGGATTGAGACGACGCTGCGGCCTCAGCATTTAAAGGATTATATTGGTCAGGAACGGCTGAAATCCACTTTGAAAATCTATATCGACGCTGCGCGGTCCCGGGGCGAGGCCCTGGACCACGTGCTGTTTTACGGCCCTCCCGGCCTGGGCAAGACTACCCTGGCCGGAATCATTGCCAATGAGATGGGGGTGAGCATGAAGGTCACCAGCGGTCCGGCCATTGAGAAGCCCGGCGAGATGGCGGCCATTCTCAACAATCTCCAGGAAGGGGACGTGCTGTTTGTGGATGAGATCCACCGCCTGAACCGCCAAGTGGAGGAGGTGCTCTATCCGGCAATGGAGGATTACGCCATCGACATTATGCTGGGCAAGGAGGCGTCCGCCCGGTCCATCCGCCTGGATCTGCCGCATTTTACGCTGGTGGGAGCGACCACCAGGGCGGGGCTTCTGACCGCGCCCCTGCGGGACCGGTTCGGCGTGGTGCAGCGGCTGGAATTTTATACGCCGGAGGAATTGACGGTGATTATCCTGAATTCCGCCAAGGTCCTTGGGGTTGAGATCGACAAATCCGGCGCGCTGGAGCTGGCCCGGCGTTCCCGGGGAACTCCCCGGCTTGCCAACCGCCTGTTAAAGCGGGTACGGGATTTCGCCCAGGTGAAGTATGACGGCGTGATCACCCGGGAGGTGACGGACTTTGCCCTGGATATCATGGATGTGGACAAGCTGGGGCTGGACCAGAACGACCGGAATATTCTGTTGATGATGATTGAGAAGTTTTCCGGCGGACCGGTGGGTCTGGACACCCTGGCGGCTGCGCTGGGGGAGGATTCCGGGACGCTGGAGGATGTGTACGAGCCTTATCTTCTGATGAACGGTCTGATCAACCGCACGCCCAGGGGGCGGATGGCCACGGAAGCGGCCTACCGGCACTTGGGGCTGGAAATTGAATAGGTGTTATGATATAATAATGAAACGTATCCCTTATCGACAACCTGCGGTTGCCGACAAAGCATAATAAGGAAACGTATTCCTTATCGACAACCTGCGGTTGCCGACAAAGTATAATAAGGAAACGTATCCCTTATCGACAACCTGTGGTTGCCGACAAAGCATAATAAGGAACGCAGCTTTTGCTGCCGGCAACAGATGGATGGCAAGGGATACGAAACGGTATTAATACAGAAGACAAGCCTATGGCGGAATAGGATAAGCGAGTCGGAGGCCTGTGGCGGGGAAGTGAGCGCCGGGGGTTTGACGCCGCGGCATATGAGGGAATATCGGGCATGGCCCGGTAAATGCCCGCAGGCGGATGCTTCGCCGCGGTTGCGAGAATAAATTTCAGGAGATGGCAGATGGATTCCAAGAATTATACACAGGTACTGATCGATGGCAAGATATATACCCTGGGCGGCAGCGAGGATGAGGGATACCTGCAGAGAGCGGCCAGCTACGTGAACGAGAAAGTGAATACCCTGCGCCGGATCCCCGGTTTTACCAAGCAGAGTGTGGAATACCAGACTGTGATGGCGGAGCTGAATATGGCGGACGACTACTTTAAGGCGATGGAACACAGCCGGGAGGTGGAGCATCAGCGGGACGAGCTGGAGCGTGAGACTTACAGCCTGAAACACGAGCTGGTCAGTACGCAGATGAAGCTGGAGGTGGTGCTGAAGGACCTGGAGGAGCGCCAGCGGGAGCTGGAGGAGCTGACCCGGGAGAAGCACCGGTTGGAGCGGAAGCTGCGGGAAGCCGCGAAAAACCGCGGAGATCAGGAGGCCGCGGCCTCAGCGCTGCGCGTCCGGGATGAAAGCAGCGAGAAAAACAGTTCCGGCCGTGAGTCCGGCCACACGGCGCCGGTGAAGGCCGGCGATAAAGGGGACGATGACGACGACGGAGCCGGACATGGGGATGCCCGGTTTGTAGCGGAAGCGGAGGACTGGGAAGTGAAATCCGCCGGGGAGGAACAGGCGGAGGACGCGGAAGAGCCGGAGGAACTGAAACTGGCGGAGGATGTAGCGGAGCCGGAGGAAATTGGGACGGCAAAGGTCATCGAGGAACCGGAGGCGTCGAAACCGGAATCTGCCGCGCCGGCGGTATCGGAGCTGCCAGAAACGGAGCCGTCAGAAGCAGAGTTACAGACAGCCGCGGCCGCCATTTCTGCCCCGTCGGAGTCCGTGAACCCGGAGACGGTGCCTTCCGCAGAAGCGGTATCCGAAACGCCGGTCAAGGAGTCCCAGGCGGAGCTGGCGCGCAAGGCGCTTAAGGCGGCCAAGGCGGCAAGAAAGCGGAAAAGGCGTTGATCGGATGATCCGACGGGCGCCGCTTACAGGTACATTTTTGATTTGCAAGTGTCACATACAAATGAACCATGGTAGAAACAGATGTCTCATAGCGCAACGTGGGACATCTTTTCTTTCCGGTGAAAGGCCGGGAAAAGTGAGGTAAGAGATGGAGCATAAAAAGAAAATGGAGGTGCTGGCCCCGGCCGGTTCCTTTGAGAGTATGAAAGCCGCGGTGGCGGCGGGAGCGGATGCGGTATACATGGGCGGCAGCCGGTTCGGAGCCAGGGCCTATGCGGACAATCCGGATGAGCACGGCCTGCTGGAAGCCATTGATTACGTGCATCTGCACGGCCGCAGGCTGTATATGACGGTGAATACGCTGTTCAAGGAAGAGGAGATGGGGGAGCTTTACCAGTATCTGCTTCCCTATTACCGGGAGGGGCTGGACGCGGTGATTGTCCAGGACCTGGGCGCGATGGATTTTATGCGCAGAAATTTTCCTGAGATCGATCTCCACGCCAGCACGCAGATGACCATCACCGGGGTTAACGGCGCAAGACTTTTAAAGGAGCTGGGAGCGTCCCGGGTGGTTACCGCGCGGGAGCTGTCTTTAGATGAGATCCGGCGGATCCGGGATCAGGTGGACGTGGAGATTGAGAGTTTTGTCCATGGAGCGCTCTGTTACTGTTATTCCGGCCAGTGTCTGATGAGCAGCCTGATCGGCGGCCGCAGCGGAAACCGCGGGCGCTGTGCGCAGCCCTGCCGCCTGCCCTATGAGGTGCGGGAAAATGGGAAAAAGCCCGGCGAACCCCTGAACCGGAAGCAGGAACGCAATGTGATGAGCCTGAAAGACCTGTGCACGCTGGATCTGATACCCGACCTGGCGGCAGCGGGCATTTATTCCCTGAAGATCGAGGGGCGGATGAAGAGTCCGCGCTACACGGCCGGAGTGGTCAGTATTTATCGAAAATATGTGGACCGCTTCCTGGAATATGGTCCGGAGGGATATTTTGTGGAGCCGGAGGACAAGAAGGTTCTCTCAGACCTTTTTGACCGCGGCGGCTTTACCCCGGGATATTATAAACAGCACAACGGGCGGGATATGGTGGCTTTAAAAGAGAAGCCTGCATTCCGGGAGGGCAACCAGAAGCTGTTCGACTATTTGGACAAGACCTACGTGGAGGCGGAGCTGAAGGAAGCCATAAACGGCCGGGCTGTCCTGGAGGAGGGAAAACCCTCTGAATTGGAACTTTCCCTGGTTGACGGCGTTTGCCCCGGCGGTTCTTTGGCGCAGGTGCGGGTGGAAGGACAAGCGCCTCAGAAAGCACAAAATCAACCGTTGACGGAGGATAAGATTCTCAAACAACTGGGGAAAACTGGAAATACACCGTTTGTGTTTGCGAATCTGGAGGTAGAGCTGAAAGGCGGTCTGTTCATGCCGGTGCAGGCGCAGAATGAGCTGCGGCGGGCCGGCCTGGAAGCCCTGGAGCAGGCGGTGCTGGACCAGTGGAGGCGCCCGGCGCCGTCCGGCGGATTGATTGCGCCTGCCGCGCCCGCCCCAACCCCACCCATTCCCTTCAGCCTCTACGTCTCCACAGAGGAACCGGAGCAATTTGAAGCGGCCGTCCGGGAGGCGGATGTGGCGGGGATTTATCTGGATGCAGCCGGTTTTGCCCCGGAGCGGTGGCCAGCTGCCGTGCAGTCCTGCCATCGGGCGGGAAAACAATGTTTTTTGGCGCTGCCCCATATTTACCGAAGCCACGCGGAAGCATTTTTCAAGAAGAACGGCAAATGGCTGCGGGAGGCGGGATTTGACGGCGCATTGGTGCGCAGCCCGGAGGAAGTGATGTGGCTGCGGGAGATGAAACCGGAGCTTCGGCCGGTGTTCGACGCGTCCGTGTACTGCTGGAACCGGGAGACGGTGAGGCTGTTTGCCGGGCTGGGAGCCTCCCGCCTGACCATGCCCTGGGAGCTGAACAGCCGGGAGCTGGAGCCGGTGATGGAGGAACTGCACCGGGAGGGTCTGGACGGAGAGCTTGTGGTCTACGGCCGGATTCCCATGATGGTCAGCGCGCAGTGCATCCGGCGTACCACCACAGGCTGCGTTAAAAAGCGGGAGGTGCTGACGCTGAAGGACCGCACGGGAGCGCTGCTTCCGGTGAAGAATCACTGTGCGTTCTGCTACAACACCATCTACAACGCCAGCCCGCTGTCCCTGCTGGGACTGGAGTCCGCGGTCAGGCGGCTGGGGCCTGCGGTGATCCGGTTGAATTTCACCACCGAGAATCAGGAGGAGACGGCCCGGACGATACGGGCATTTGCAGATGGATTCCTGCGCGGACAGGAAGTTTCGCAGCCATGCAGGGATTTCACGAGAGGGCACTTTAAGCGAGGCGTGCAGTAGCTGAACTGGATGAGACATGTGCCGCCGCGCCGGACAAGCCCGGCAATAGGAGGACTATGGTAAATCTGATCGTTGAGACATCCAAATACCTGATGATATTTTTGATGGCAGTCTACACCTACGCCAATTTCCGCTTCTTCTCCTTCGCGGACCTGCGCAGGAAACAGAAGGTGTGCGGACGCCAGAACCGGTGCATGTTCCTGATTCATTTCCTGGCGTACCTGGTTTTGACGCTGAAGGCGGGGGACGAGCTGCTGAAAATGCAGCTGTGGGCGTTCTATGCGGCCCAGGTGGTATTTTTCCTGTGCTACATTTACCTGTACCGCCTGATTTACCGCAATGTGTCACGGCTGCTGGTGAACAATACCTGCATGCTTTTGTGCGTGGGTTTTATCATGCTGACGCGGCTGTCGCTGGACAAGGCGGTCAAACAGTTTGCCATTGTGGTGATCAGCGCCGCAGTCACCTGGCTGATCCCCTGGGTGATGGAACGGGTGTGGCAGCTCTGCAAATTGCAGTGGGTTTACGCTGCCGCGGGTCTGGCGGTGCTGCTGCTGGTCTGCGTGGCGGGCAACGAGAGCTTCGGCGCGCAGCTGTCCCTGACCGTGGGCGGCATCTCCATCCAGCCGTCGGAATTTGTAAAGATCACCTTTGTGTTTTTTGTGGCCGCCATGTTCTACCAATCCCTGGAATTTAAAACCATCCTGGTCACCACCGTGGTGGCCGCTCTCCACGTGGTGATCATGGTAGCCTCCAAGGATCTGGGAGGCGCGCTGATTTTCTTCATCACCTACGTGGCCATGCTGTTTATCGCCACGGGACGGTGGTCCTACCTGTTAGCCGGGGCCGGCTGCGGGGCCGGGGCGGCCGTGCTGGCTTACCAGCTGTTCGATCATGTGCGCCGACGGGTCTTTGCCTGGAGCAATCCCTGGGCGGACATCGACAACACGGGCTATCAGATCACCCAGTCCCTCTTTGCCATCGGCACGGGCGGCTGGTTCGGCATGGGGCTGTCCCAGGGACTTCCGAGGAAAATCCCGGTGGTGGAGAAGGATTTCATCTTCGCCGCCATTTCCGAGGAGATGGGAGCCATTTTCGCCATCTGCGTGCTCCTCATCTGCCTGGGCTGCTTTCTCCAGTTCATGATGATCGCAACGCGGATGCAGGCGGTATTTTACAAACTGATCGCCCTGGGGCTGGGGCTTGAGTACATCATCCAGGTGTTCCTGACCGTGGGCGGCGTGACGAAATTCATCCCGTCCACCGGCGTGACCCTGCCCTTTGTCAGCTACGGCGGCAGCTCGATTCTCGGCACCTTCATCCTGTTCGGGATTATCCAGGGGTTGTATATCCTCAAACGCAACGATGAGGAAGAGATGGAAATGGAAGAGGAGGCGTAGGCGGAATGAAAAAAGCGGACCCAAATCCGAAGGCAAACCGGAATATTCTCAAGCTGGTCTACGTCATTGTGGCCCTGTTTCTGGGCCTGATCGCCTATATGGCTTATTTTCTGCAGGTCAGGGGCGAGGATGTGATCAACAATTCCTATAACGCCAGGCTGGACAGCTTCGCGGACCGGATTATCCGCGGCAAAATTCTGGCCTCCGACGGCACTGTGCTGGCGGAGACACAGATTGACGGGGACGGAAACGAGACCCGGGTCTACCCCTACGGCAGCGTATTCGACCACGCGGTGGGCTATTCCACCAAGGGTAAGACCGGCATCGAATCCCTGGCCAATTTCTTCCTGCTGACAAGCCACGTCAATTTGATGGAGCAGGCCCTAAACCAGATGTCCGGTGAGAAAAATCTGGGGGATAATGTGTACACCACCCTGGACCCGCAGCTCCAGCAGGCGGCCTGGGATGCTTTGGGAGACCGCCGGGGCGCGGTGATCGCCATGGAGCCGGACACGGGAAAAATACTGGCCATGGTATCCAAGCCGGGCTACGACCCCAACACCATCGCCGCCGATTGGGAGACCCTGACCAGCGAGGAGAACGACCAGGGCCAGCTGTTAAACCGGGTCACCCAGGGAATGTATCCGCCGGGCTCCACCTTCAAGATCGTGACGGCCCTGGAGTACATGAGGGAACGGCCGGAAGATTACAAAAATTTCCAGTTTGACTGCAGCGGTCTGTATGTAAACGGCGACTACCAGATCCGCTGTTACCACGGAAATGCCCACGGCCACCAGGATTTCACTTTGGCCTTCGCCAATTCCTGCAACGGGGCCTTCGCCAGCCTCGGGCTGGATCTGGACCTGGGCCGGTTTGCCAAAACGGCTCAGGACGTGCTGTTCAACTCGCCGCTGCCCCTGTCCGGGCTGCCCTACAAGCAGAGTTCCTTTGCCATGAAGCCAGGGGCCGGGACCTGGGAAATCCTTCAGACCTCCATGGGCCAGGGCGTCACCCAGGTCACGCCATTGCACAACGCGCTGATCACGGCAGCGATTGCCAACGGGGGCACGCTGATGCGCCCCTATCTGCTGGACCGCGTGGAAAACGTGGGGGGCGAGGAGATTCGCAAGTTTCTGCCAACGGCCCACGGGAACCTGATGACCGCGGAGGAAGCGGCCAATTTGACCGAGCTTATGCGGGCGGTGGTCACCGAGGGCACCGGTTCCGCGGTGCGCACCGACGCCTACACCGTGGCGGCTAAAACCGGATCGGCGGAATTTGAGACCGGGAAGGAAACGCACGCCTGGTTCACCGGTTTCGCCCCGGCCGAATCCCCGAAGATCGTGGTCACCGTAGTGGTGGAGGAAGCGGGCAGCGGAGGCCGTGAGGCAGCGCCGATTGCGCGGCAGCTGTTTGATCTTTATATGAGCCGGTGATGGGACCGGCGGGCCCGCCGCATATCGGCAATGTGACCCACCGAATACAAAAAACGTTCCGTATTTCCTTTCATGGGAAGTTCGGAACGTTTTTTGCGTGTTACGGCCCGGCGGGGTCCGCCTATCCGCAGTAAACGGCGGATGAGCTTCTTTTTGCACTGCGCTGCGCAGGAACGCATTCCTTATGTTCCAGAGAAACCGCTGAAAACATCGGCACACCGCCCACAAAATCCACGCGCACATTCATACCGCGCCCGATAAAGTTCTGCATCATCTCAAAAATCGTCTTCATAATTGTATTCTCCTTTTGATCTCCAAATAGCAATCCAAATTCTACGCCCTGAATATAGCACTTGTGCATAAAAAAGTAAACTAATAATATGCAGAATAGCCAAAAAACATGATTGTAAACAAAGATTGTCAACTTAGAAGAGCTTTGATCAAGCCCTATTTAATCCGGGAATCGCTGTGAAACCGGATGGTACTGTAATGTTGCATGGAAAACAAGGTGTCTACTACCGGCATTTTGTACAAATTAAATTGAATAACTTAGTTTAAAAAGTATGTTTACAAACTAGAATTACAATAGTATAATAAGGTCAGTTAAAAGATAAACGATCCGGGAGGGAGATGGGAGAATGGAAGGCCGGCGCAAAGCCATGACATACCGCCTGCTGGCGGTGAACACATTCGTATGGACCACAACGGCGCTGTATATGCCATTTATCGGAGCCTACTACACGCAGCAGGGGATCACCCCTCTCCAGATCGGGATTCTGACCTCCATCGGGCCGGTGGTCTCCATCCTGATCCAGCCCATGTGGGCGTACATAAGCGACCGGAGCGGCCGGCACAGATTGGTGCTCATCATCGTCTCCATCGGCAGCGGGGCCGCGATCTTAAGCTATCTGGTCCGCGTCAGCTTTGGGGCCTTCATGGTGGCTACGGTGCTTCTGACTATATTCAACACCTCTATTCTGCCGTTGAGCGACGCGTTGGTGACGAACCTGGCGGCAAAGCTGGAGGCCAACTTCGCCCACATCCGCATGGGCGGCACCATCGGCTTTGCGATCACCGCCCTGGTGCTGGGGAATTTCCTCAAAAGCCGTCCCGCGCTGATCTTCGTGCTGGGAAGCGCCGGGTATTTCCTGCTGGTGGGATTCTTAATGCTTCTGCCGGAGGATCGGGAGCGTACGGGAAAAAGCCGGAGCCGGGAGAACGGGCCGGACTCAAAGCGTATTTTTAAAAATAAACAGATTTATCTGGTGCTTTTCCTGGCCTTCATCATGCAGCTGGGGATGAGCTTTACCGGAACCTTTTACTCGGTGTATGTGATCTCCCTGGGCTACGGCCAGTCTATCGTGGGCCTGTCCAGTTTCATATCGGCCATGAGCGAGGTCCCCATCCTGATGTGCGCCAACCGCCTGATCCGAAAATTTGGCGCGGTGAACCTGCTGATCTTTTCCGTGCTTATGATGGCGCTCAGGCTGCTGTTCGCCGGAAGCGGAGTGCTTCCCCTGATGCTGCTGTCCCAGCTGCTTCAGAGCGTGACCTACATGACCAGCTATTACAGCTGCGTGATGTTTATCAGCGAAAATGTGGTGGAGGGAAAGATTTCCCAGGGACAGAGCCGTCTGGCCATCGTCCAGGCGGGGATCGGGGCCGTGTCGGGCAATATTCTGGGCGGCCTGATGACGGACCGCTTCGGGGTCCACCGTTCTTTTATGGTTATGTCCGCATGTGTCCTTCTGACGGCCTGCCTCAACGCTGGTCTGGTCTGCCGTTATAACCGGCGGAAGAAGGCGGGCATGTGTGTTCAATAGCACTCAAAATATATGAGAAAAGGTGGTGTAAGCATGAAATTTGATGTGGTGGGGATCGACATGCCCTGCCTGGATTTCGCGGTCAATGTGGATCATTTTCCGGAACCCAACGGAGGCGAACGGATTCGGGAGCTGAGCTGGCAGGGCGGCGGAAAGGTGGCTACGGGCCTGGTGGCCGCTGCCAGACTGGGCGCAAAATGCGCGGTGCTTGGAGCGGTGGGAAGCGACGGCTACGGCCGCTTCTGCGAGAAAGATTTTATCCGGCACGGCATCGATACCAGCGGTCTGCTGACCCGGGAGGGAAGTTCCACAAGCCTGTCCGTGGTGCTGAGCAACCGGGAGACCATGGGGCGGGCCATTATCTACAACCTGGGCACGGCGGAGAAGATGACAAAGGATGAGCTCCCGTTAGAAGCGGTGAAAAACGCCCGGTATCTGCACCTTGCGATGCTGGACGACGTGGCGGTTGAAGCCGCAAAGGCAGCCAGGGAGGCCGGGGTCAAGGTGTTTTTGGACGCGGATTCCTACTCGGATGAGCTGGGGGATTTCATCCCCATGGTGGATGTGTTTGTGGCCTCGGAGTTCGTCTACGACGCCATGTTTGAGGACCGGGATTACGAGGCGAATTGCCGGAGCGTGATGGAGCGCGGGCCTGAGATCGTGGTGTTCACCTTTGGGGAAAAGGGATGCGTGGGCCTCAGCGCGGAAGGGTATTTTGAGCTTCCGGCCTACCGGGTGGCGGTAGTGGACACCGTGGGGGCCGGGGACGTTTACCACGGAGCGTTTCTTGCCGGATTGCTCCAGGGCTGGACGGTGGAGAAAACAGCGCAGTTTTCCAGCGCCGTGTCCGCCATCAAGTGTACCAGGATCGGTGGCCGGGCCGCCATAGCGGACATGGAAACCGTGAAGCATTTTATGGAAACAGGAGAGATCAACTACACGGAGATAGACCGCCGTGTGGAATTTTATAAAAGGGGGATTGACCATGTATAAACAGAAACTGATTTTAGGAGTGGCACCGGTGAAGCGAAGCTTTCTCAGCATGGAGGAGGCAAAACGGCAGAAGGACAAATTTATGGCCGTGATCCGGGATATTAAGCCGGATGCGGTGGAGATCGTGGATGTGGACGATCAGTGCGAGAACGGAATCATGTGGGATACCGCAAAAGTTCCCGGCGTGGTGGAAAAGTTCCGCAGCGCGGGCGTTGACGCCCTGTTCATCCCGTTCTGCGACTTCGGAGAGGAGCAGGTTGCGGCCCAGATTGCAGCGGCCTTCAAGCTGCCCACCCTGGTGTGGGGCGCAAGGGACGAGCGGCCCAACAGCGACGAGTCCAGAGGCCGGGATACCCAGTGCGGTATGTTCGCCGCCACCAAGGTGCTCCGCCGCCACGGCGTGAAGTACAGTTACATCTACAACTGCGAGACGGAGAGCGGCGATTTCAGGAACGGTTATGAGAACTTCCTCCGTGTGGCCATGGTGTTAAAGGCCCTGAAAAATCTGCGGGTGGCCAAAATTGGCGAGCGCCCGGTGCCCTTCATGAGCGTGATGACCAACGAGGCCAATCTGATCAACCGCTTTGGCGTGACCACCATTCCGGTTTCACCTTACGCGGTGGCCGAGCGGGCCAAGAAGCTGATCGCGGACAACGATCCGGCGTTCGCTGCCTACTACGATGATCTGACCGCCCGGATGGACAGCAGCGCCATGACGGAAGAAAATGTAAAAAAGGCCGCGGCCACCAAGATCGCCATCCAGGGGATCATGGAGGAAAACAACTGTTCCGTGGGAGCCTTTGAGTGCTGGTCCGCGTTCCCGGCCGTGCTGGGCGTCTGCCCCTGCGTGGTATTGGGAGAGATGGCGGATGCGGGTTATCCGCTGGCCTGTGAGACGGATGTGAACGGAGCCATCACCCTGGCGATCCTGCGGGCCTGTAACCTGTACGAGGAGCCCGGCTTCCTGGCCGACTTAACCATCCGCCATCCCCAGAACGACAACGCGGAGCTTTTGTGGCACTGCGGACCCTTCCCCTACTCCTTAAAGGCAGAGAGCAGCAAGGCGCGGCTGGTGGACGGACAGGAACGGTTCGAACTGAAGCAGGGCCATCTGACCGTATGCCGTTTCGACGACATCGACGGCAAATACTATCTGTTCGCCGGGGAGGGTGACACCACCACCGGGCCGGAGACCAACGGCACCTACGTGTGGTTTGAGGTGGACGACTGGAAGCGCTGGGAGGAGAAGCTGATGTTCGGACCCTACATCCACCATCTGGGCGGCGCTTACGGCAATTATCTGCCCGTACTGCGCGAGGTGGCCCGTTATCTGGAGATTGAATTTGACAACGCCCACGAGCAGGGCGTCCACAGCTTATAAACCAAAAACCATAGAATGGAGGAAATGAATATGTATACGATTAAAGCAAAGGCACTGACCCCCGAGGCGTTTTGTAAGTACGGCACCTACATGAACTTACTGGACAACGATGAGATGGCGAAGGCGTCCATTTTCCCGGCAAATTTCTTCGCAGACCTGGTGACCCTGGACTTCGGCACCTCCACCCTGCCCACCATTTCCATCTGCCATGTGAAAAAGCAGGAGAAAAACATCGTGGCCTTCCTGGAAGCCCACAAGTTTACCTGCGAGGGCCTGCTGCCCCTGGACGGCGACGTGATTATCTTTGTGGGAAGCCCGGCGGGAGACCGGTTCTCGGTGGAGAATCTGGAGGCGTTTTACATTCCAAAGGGCACCTTTGTGAAGCTGAATCCGCTGATCGTCCACGGCACCCAGTATCCGGTGAACACGGATGAAGTACATATCGTGTGCATGCTGCCGGGACGCACGTTCCGCAACGATATGATTCCCCAGCCTCTGGAGGAGAATGAGAAAGCGGAGATCGTTCTGGAATAAGGAAGGAGCCTGGCGATGTGCGAAAAAATTCTGTTCGGCACCATGCCGGATGGGGAACCGGTGTACCTTTGCAGGCTGGATAACCGGAGGGGAACAAGGGCCGAGATCCTCAGCCTGGGTGGAATCATCCGGGGTATATGGACTGTAGACCGGAACGGAAATACGGCGGACGTGGTGCTGGGCCAGGATAATCTGCAGGCTTATCTGGAAAATCCTTCCTGTTCCGGCGCTGTGATCGGCCGGGTGGCCAACAGGATTTCAGGGGGCCGGTTTACGCTCTCGGACCGGGAGTACCGGCTGGAGCAGAACGATCGGGGAAACTGCCTGCACAGCGGCAGCGGGAATTACGCGGCACGCAATTTCAAGGTGGAAGAATCCGGGGAGGACGAGGTGGTCCTTTCCCTGCGGGATGCGGGGAAAGATGGCTTCCCCGGGGAAGCGGCGGTCACGGTACGTTATCAGTTAACGGAGGACCACACGCTGCGTGTGGCCTACCGGGCAGATGTGTCGGAGGCGACGCCGGTGAACCTGACCAACCACTGCTACTTCAACCTGGGAGGCCACGGCCGTCCGGAGACCGGGGATCACACGGTGATGATCCGGGCGGATTACTACACGGCGGCAGATGAAAACTGCATCCCCACCGGGGAAATACTCCAGGTAGAGGGCACGCCTCTGGATTTAAGGCAGGCCCGGCCCTTGGGAGAGGCCATAGAGGAGCTGTCGGAGAGCCGGTGGGACTACGGCGGGTTCGACCACAACTATGTGATCGCGGGCCGGGGATTCCGTCTGGCCGCAGCCGCTTGGGATCCCGGGAGCGGCCGCAAACTGGAGGTTTACACAGATGCGCCCGGAATGCAGTTCTACACGGCGAATCACCTGAACGGGGTATCAAAAAATAAAGAAGGCGCGTCCTATCCGAAGCACTGTGCCTACTGTTTCGAGACACAGAATTTTCCGGACGCGGTCAACATCGGCCACTTTCCGAATCCGATTGTAATGGAAGGCGGCAGTATGGTAACATTGACGGAGTTCCGTTTTTCTGTGGCGGATTAGAACGCTGCGGCGGCCTTTAGGCCGCTCGGCATATACGATGGATCCGGCAAGTTGCCTGGAAGGGGGAAAACTATGAAAGAAGATGGAAGATTGAGTTCAAAGGCGAAGTTCTCGTATCTGTTCGGAGACCTGGGCTGCTGCCTGATGAACTATATGCTGATCAACTATTTTATGTTCTACTGCACCAACATGCTGGGCATATCGGTGGTGGCGGTGGGTACCATTATGTTCGTTGCAAGAATCTGGGACGCGGCCAACGATATCGCCGTTGGGGCATTTGTGGACCGTACTCACAACAAGGCCGGGAAGGCCAGGCCGTGGATCAAATGGTTCGCCTTGCCCTGCGCCCTGTCGTGCCTGATGATGTTCGCCGCGCCTGCGGGCGCATCCAACACCGTGAAGGTGGCCTGGGTAGCCGTTGGATACATACTGTTCGCATTGTTTTACACGACGGTGAACCTGCCTTACGGTTCCATGCTTCCGCTGATGACGAAAAACTCCGTGGACCGCGCGTCGCTCTCCAGCTTCCGCATGATTGGAGCCTACATCGGCATTTTCATCGTAAACGCTACGGCGCTGCCGATGGTGGCGTTCTTCGGAAACAAAATGGGCGGCCGCGTTTACGCTTACACGGTTGTGACGGCGATCATGTGCGTCGGCGGTATGATCAGCTTCTACATCCTGTACCGGAACTGTCCTGAGACGGTGAAGGAGGACACCTCCGGTCTGGAGGGACTCAGCCAGGAGGAAATCAAGAAAAAGCACAAGGCGGACGCTCTGCCTGTGTGGACCAGCGTGAAGTACCTGATCAAGAACAAGGCGTGGGTATTGGTGTTCTCCATCACCATGCTGAATTTCCTGAGACAGCCCTTCACCAGCACTTCCATGGCCTATTACTTCCTGTATTATTTCAAGGTGGATGAGACCCGCAGCGCCATATTCTCCTCACTGGGAATGCTCGCAGGTCTGGTGCTGCTGCCGTTCATCCCCACGATCATCCGGAAGTTCGGGTACAAGCGGAGTCTGATGGGCAGCTATCTGCTGGCCTCCACCTTTGGCTTCTGCGCGTATTTTGCCGGAAAAAACATCAATATGGTGCTGGTATTCTACCTGCTCAGCACGATGTCAGGCTCTCTGACCGGCGTGGCGGTGCTCTCCATGCTGGCGGATACCCTGGAGTACGGCGAGCTGAAGTTCGGAGTGCGTCTGGACGGCCTGGGGTTCGCAGCCAACAGTTTCTCCACCAAGGCCGGTCCGGCCATCGGCGGTCTTCTGGTGACCATGGTTTACGCCATCGGAAAGCTGGATACCTCGCTGGTACTGGGGCAGGACCAGAGCTCCAGCGCGCTGATGGCGCTGCGCCTCTCCATGTTCGTGATCCCCAATCTGATCGCGCTGGTACAGGTGATATTGTCCTTTATGTATCCCTTAAGCCAGGAGAAGATGGAGGAGGTCAACGGAGAGCTTGCCAACCGGCACAGCGATCCCAGCTATATTCCGGTGGACGTGCAGCTTTAGGCTGAGGGAAAACCGGAGGCGGGCGGACGGTTTTAGCGGGCGGATTTCCCGTGTTTTGGCGGGAAATCCGTCCGTTTTGCTGTGGTGGAACTTACTGTTTTGGGGAATTATGTTATTGACAGTCATACGAAAATACAAGATAATAGACGAAGAATGTAAAAGAAAAGATGGTACGGCAAACTATGATTGGAAAAAGCAGAAAACCTAAAAATATTAAGTTTCACAATCAGCGTCTGGTATTGTCCCTGATGCGGCAGAATGCGGTTATTTCCGCCAGCGAGATCGCCCAGAGAATCAATCTGAGTATCACCACGGTGGTGAAGATTCTGGCGGTCCTTCAGGAGAACGGCCTGATTAAATCCATGGGCAAGGGCAGTTCCACCGACGAGGGGGGCAAGAAGCCGGAGCTGTTTGCCATCAACGAGTCCTACAAGCACGTGATCGCGATCTATGCGGGACCGGATTTTATTCAGGCCGCGGTCACGGATTTGAACTGCCGTGTGATCAGCCACCACAACTACCCCTACAAGGTTCCGGAGAGCCTGGAGCAGTCCATGCAGGATATCGCGGACTGCGCCCGGGCGGCCATGGAGGAAAACGGACTGCAGCCCGATGACATCTGCGCCATACCGGTGGGCTTTGACGGCATTGTGGACACGGAGAGCGGCATTATCTATTATCCCATTCACAACAGCGGGTGGGGAAGAAATATTCCGGCCCAGGAGATGCTGGAGCGGCGGATTCCCTGGAGCCAGAATATTGTGATCAACAACGGAAGCAGGTACTTTTCATACGGGATTTTTCTGGAGCATCCGGAATACCGGGATAAAAATATCCTCACGATCCTGGCCGCCACTTCCACCGGAGGCTGTCTCATCGACCACGGCAAGCTGATTCGCGGGGCCCACGGATTCATGGGCGAGGTGGGCCATGTGATCATCCAGCCCGCCTACCGGAAGCGGCGCTGTCTCTGCGGGCGGTACGGCTGTTTTGAGACGCTGGTTTCCATGGAGGCGGTGAGAGAGTATGCCGCCGAACTTGCCGGGGAGTACGGGGATCATCCTCTGTACAGCCGGATTATGGACGGAGAAGCCATGCATCGGGATCTATTCGCGCTGGCGGACCAGGGAGACGCCTTTGCCCGGTCCATAGTGGACAGGCTGGTTTCAGTCTTTGAGAGCCTGATCCACAACGCGGCTCTATTGTGTGATCCGGATCTGGTTGCCATTGGCGGTGCGTTTACAGAGGGCGGCGCGTACTTCCTGGAGGAGCTGAGAGCGCGGATCAGCAACCAGTCCTTCTTTGAAATCGGCAACAAGCTGTCCATTGTCTACAGTGCCCTGGATGCGGAGTACAGTATCGTAAACATCAACGTTGGAGCGGCGCTGTATGCGGTGGATGAGTATCTGCGCACGCTGGAATTTGTGTAAATCAGTTGGGGGTAAACAGGCGGCAGCCGGCGGAAATTCAGCCGGCTGCCATTTTTTCGGCGATTTATTAATTTGTGTTACTAAACTAACTTGACAAACTAAAATTATATACTATAATAAGAGTATCAAAACAATTTCACGTATGGAGGTAGAGAGATGAGGTATAAACATTTTACCAATGCAAATGTGGATGTATCGGCTCTGGCGGTGGGAACATGGGCGATCGGAGGCCAGAACTACGGCGCGGTTGACCGGTCTGATTCGATCAAGGCGATTCACGCCATGCTGGATCAGGGTGTGAACCTGATCGACACCGCGCCCTGCTACGGGAACGGAGCTTCCGAAAAGATCGTGGGCGAGGCGCTGGCTGCCGTGCCCAGAGAGAACGTGCTGGTTTCCACCAAGTTCGGTCTGCTGCCCGACGTGTACTCCGGCGCTTACAAGAAGGTGGCCACCTACAAGAGTATCATGAGCGAGGTGGAAAGCTCTCTGATGAATCTGAATACCGATTACATAGACTTCTACTTTGTGCACTGGCCGGATGTGAACACGCCCATCGACGAGACGATGGCGGCGCTGTCCACGCTGAAGAAGCAGGGAAAGATCCGCTTTGTGGGCGTGTCCAACTTCTCCGAGAAGCAGATTGAGGACGCTCAGGAGTATTTGCAGATCGACGTGCAGCAGCCTCCGTTCTCCATGGTGAACCGGAATTTCGTGGATCTGATGAAATGGGGGATGGAGCGGGGGATCGACTCCATGACCTACGGCTCCCTGGGGTCCGGAATCCTCTCCGGAGCGATCCGTACCCTGCCGGATTTCGCACCCGGCGACATGCGCCTGACCTTCTACGATTTCTTCCGCGAGCCCAAGTTCTCCAAGATTATGGAGCTGTTAAAAACCATGGATCAGATCGCTGCGAAACACGGAAAGCCGGTGGCCCAGATCGCCATCAACTGGAGCACGGCCCAGGATTTCGTGGGCACGGCCCTGGTGGGCGTGCGCAACGAGCAGGAAGCCATGGAGAACTGCGCAGCCTTTGACTGGCAGCTGGAGGACGATGAGGTGGCGCTGCTGAACGCAGAGCTGGAGCGCCTTGAAATCTGAGGCGGAGACAGGAGAGGAGAAGGAAAATGCCGAGAGTAAAGGTAAATGAATTGTTAAAACACGCGACCGAGAACCGTTACGGGGTGGCTGCGGTCAATACGCTGAACGTTGAGACGGTGAAATATGTGATTGCGGCGGCGGAGCGGGAGCGGGTTCCGGTGATCGTACAGTTTTATCCGGGCTTTGAGAACTACACCGCCCTCAAGCACCTGGCCTTCGCGGCCTGCGACATGGCGGAGCGGGCCTCGGTTCCGGTGGCGGTGCATCTGGATCACTCCAATTCCTTTGAGATCGCGGTGAAGGGCATCCGGGACGGGTTCCCGTCGGTGATGGTGGACGGCTCCGCGCTGCCCTTTGAGGACAACGTGGCCCTGACGGCCGCGGTGGTGCGCACGGCCGGGATCTTCGGCGTGGACGTGGAGGCGGAGCTGGGACACGTTGGAAGCGGGGACAATGAGGACGACATCGTCAATTCGGACCACTACACCAGAGTGGACCAGGCGGTAGAGTTCGTGGAGCGCACGGGCTGCGGCTCCCTGGCCATCGCGGTGGGCAACGCCCACGGGCCGTACGTTAAGACGCCGAACCTGGATTTTGACCGCATTAAGGCCATCCGGTCCAAGGTATCCGTTCCCCTGGTGCTCCACGGCTGCTCCGATATCCCGCAGGAGCAGCTGAAAGAGGCGGTAAACTTGGGGATGAGCAAGTTCAATATCGCCACGGAATATTTCCGGGCCATGTATCAGGCCATGGAAAAAGGGATCGCAAGCGGGAAGTTTGACGGGAACGCAGTAGGGCTGATGTTCGATATCCAGGAGGATATGATCGGGTTTGTAGTCGAAAAGATCCGGCTGTTGAACCCCAATAAGTTTTCTCTGTAAGGTGAATATGAAACGAAAAGGGACCGGCGCGCCGGTCCCTTTTCGCGCGGCAGGGGTGTGGGGGAGAAATGGGGAGCGCGCAAGGCGGCCCGGGGAATGAGGCGGGAACGCTATCTCTTTGGAAGAATAACGCACTCGTATTGGCAAACCCGCAGATTAATGATATAATTTCCCTGTTTGACAGGGCCGTTTATGGCCGTTTGAGACAGAAAATGTCAAATAACGTGGTTTTGACCGCGGAATATGGATTTTGGAAGTACAGCGGTACCGCGGACATTCGTCTTGCGCGCCGCAGGAATGAAAGTTTTCATACAAGAGAGGAGTTAAACGGGTGTTTCGAGCGGAAGATTATGTGAAAGTGGAGGACCTGGACGAAGCATATGAGCTTTGCCAGAAGCGCAGCAGCCTGATCGTGGGCGGCATGGCGTGGCTGAAGATGAGCTCGGTGACCAAGCGAGTGATCATCGACCTGTCCGGCCTGGGACTGGACACCATCGAGGAGACGGACCGGGAGTTTCGGATCGGGTGTATGTGCACCCTCAGGCAGCTGGAGACCCATCCGGGCCTGAACCAGTATTTTAACGGTATTTTTAAGGAGTGCACGCGGCATATCGTGGGCGTGCAGCTGCGCAACGTGGCTACGGTGGGCGGCAGCATCTACGCGCGGTTCGGATTTTCCGATGTTCTGACCTGTATGATGGCGCTGGACTCCTACGTGGAGCTGCACCACGGCGGGGTGATCCCCATGGCTGAGTTCGCGGCCCGCCCGGTGAGCCGGGACGACCGGGACGTGCTGGTGCGCATCATTATCCGCAAGGACGGGCGCAAGGCGGCCTACACCACCCAGCGCAATTCCCAGACGGATTTCCCGTTAATCGCCTGCTGCGTTTCCCGGCTGGGGGACCACTGGTACGTGGCCGTGGGCGCGCGCCCGGGCAAGGCCAAAGTGACCCAGGTGACGGACGACGGAAATGAAAGCCTGGCCGATCTGGCCAGGGAGGCGGCGGACGCCTTCAACTACGGAAGCAATAACAGAGGAAGCGGCGAGTACCGCCACCAGCTTGCCAGGGTTTACGTGCGCAGGCTGATGGAGCGCCTGACGGGAAGGAGTGTCAGCAAGGCATGAAGATACAGTTTCGATTAAACGGAAAGACGGTGCAGGCGGATATCCAGGCGGACATGCTGCTGATCGACCTTTTGCGGGACATGGGCTGCACCAGCGTGAAGCGCGGCTGCGAGACGGACAACTGCGGCCTTTGTACGGTATGGATGGACAAGAAGCCCATTTTATCCTGTTCCACCCTGGCGGTGCGGGCCAATGGACGCCATCTGCGGACCCTGGAGGGACTTCAGAAGGACGCGGAGGAATTCGGCCTGTTCCTGGCAAAAGAGGGCGGAGAGCAGTGCGGCTTCTGCAGCCCCGGCTTTATCATGAACGTGCTCTCCATGGTGCGGGAGCTGGACGACCCCACTGAGGAGGAGATCAAGGAATATCTGGCCGGAAACCTGTGCCGGTGCAGCGGGTACATGTCCCAGCTGCGGGCCGTAAAGAAGTTTCTGGCATATAAAAAGGAACAGCGGGAAGGAGGAAACGCCTGATGGAGAACGAGAAGAGACAGTCATACCGCGTGGTGGGCGCTCCCATCATCAAAAAGGACGCCATGGCCCTGGTGACCGGAAAGCCGGTTTACACCGCGGACATCGCTCCCAGGGACTGCCTGGTGGTGAAGGTGCTCAGAAGCCCCTACGCCCACGCTATGATCACGGAGATCGACTGCGCCGTGGCCAAGAAGCTGCCGGGAATCGAGTGCGTTCTGACCTACAAGGACGTGCCTCAGAAGCGTTTCACACTGGCCGGGCAGACATTTCCTGAGCCCAGCCCCTACGACCGCCTGATCCTGGACCGCCACCTGCGTTTTGTGGGCGACGCGGTTGCCATTGTGGCGGGCCAGACCGAGGCCCAGGTGGATCACGCCATGCGCCTGATCAAGGTGAAATACCAGGAGCTGCCGCCGGTGCTGGATATGCACGAGGCCAAGGACAATCCCGTACTGATCCACCCAGAGGAGGACTGGAAGGCCCTCTGTAAGGTTGGAGCGGACAACAAGCGCAACCTCTGCGCCACCGGCTCTGAGCAGAAGGGCGACGTGGACGCGGTGATGGCGCAGTGCAGCCACGTGATCGACCGGGTTTACCACGCAAAGGCCAACCAGCAGGCCATGATGGAGACTTTCCGTACCTTTACTTACATGGACGTGTACGGCCGTCTGAACGTGGTCTCCTCCACCCAGATCGTGTTCCACGTCCGCCGGATTCTAGCGAACGCCCTGGACATTCCCAAGTCCAAAATCCGCGTGGTGAAGCCCAGAATCGGCGGCGGCTTCGGCGCCAAGCAGACCGCGGTGGTGGAAATCTACCCGGCCGTGGTCACCTGGATCACCGGCAAGCCGGCCAAGATCATTTATACCCGCTACGAGTCCCAGATCGCTTCCTCGCCCCGCCATGAGATGGAGGTGCACGTGAAGATCGGCTGCGACGACGACGGCATTTTCCAGGCAATGGACGTGTATACTCTGTCCAACACCGGAGCTTACGGCGAGCACGGCCCCACCACCGTGGGCCTCTCCGGCCACAAGGCCATCCCGCTGTACCGGACGCCCAAGGCCTTCCGCTTCGCCTACGACGTGGTTTACACCAACCGGATGAGCGCGGGCGCTTACCGGGGCTACGGCGCGACCCAGGGCATTTTCGCCATGGAATCGGCGGTCAGCGAGTTGGCGGCCGAGCTTCACATGGACCCGGTGAAGCTTCGGGAGATGAACATGGTGAAGGAGGGCGACATCATGCCCGCCTACTACAACGAGCCGGCTTCCAGCTGCGCTCTGGACCGCTGTATGGCCAGAGCCAAGGAGATGATCGGCTGGGACGAGAAATATCCCAGACGTGACATGGGGAACGGCAAGGTCCGCGGCGTGGGAATCGCCATGGCCATGCAGGGCTCCTCCATCGCGGGCGTGGACGTGGCCAGCGTGTCCATCAAGGTAAATGACGACGGCTTCTACAGCATGACCATCGGCGCGGCGGAAATGGGAACGGGCTGCGACACCACCCTGGCCCAGGTGGCCGCCGAGTGCCTGGACTGCGAGATCGACGATATCGTGGTGTACGGGGCGGACACGGACATTTCCCCTTACGATTCAGGCTCCTACGCATCCAGCACGGCCTACCTCACGGGAATGGCCGTGGTCAAGACCTGCGAGTCCCTGAAACAGAAGATTATCGCCAAGGGCGCGGACTATCTGAACTGTCCGGCCGAGGGCCTGGAATTTGACGGAAAGCGGGTGTTTAGGCCCGCGGCGGACGGGGTGGAGGAATTGTCCATCAGTCTGAAGGACATTGCCAACAAATCCATGGGCTTTAACAGCGACGCGCTGTCCGCCAGCGAATCCCATCACTCCCCCACGTCCCCGCCTCCCTTTATGGTGGGAGCCGCCGAGGTCGAGGTGGACAAGGAGACCGGAGCGATCCGCCTGGTGGACTACGTGGCTGTGGTGGACTGCGGAACCGCGCTGAATCCAAACCTGGTGAAGGTGCAGACAGAGGGCGGACTGGCCCAGGGAATCGGCATGGCCATGTACGAGGATATCCATTATTCGGAAAAAGGCCAGGTGTATGAGAATTCCCTGATGCAGTACAAGATTCCCAGCCGTCTGGACGTGGGCACGATCCGGGTGGAGTTCGAGAACAGCTACGAGCCAAACGGACCCTTCGGCGCCAAATCCATCGGCGAGGTGGTGATCAACACGCCGTCCCCGGCCATCGCCAATGCGGTGTACAACGCGGTGGGCGTGCGGGTGCGCGAGCTGCCGGTTACGGCGGAAAAAGTATTTATGGGGATGCAGGGGCTGTAGACAGCCTGAGGGGGTTTTCTTATGGGAGCGACGCAGACACAGGAAGAAAAATTTATCCATATGACCCAGGAGCCGGTTCCACATCTGATCTGTGAGCTGGCAGGGCCGACCATTATCAGCATGCTGGTCACCTCCTTCTATAATATGGCGGACACGTTTTTCGTGGGCCAGGTGGGGACCAGCGCCACAGGGGCGGTTGGCATCGCGTTTTCCGTGATGGCCGTGATCCAGGCATTCGGTTTCTTCTTCGGCCACGGCTCGGGCAACTACGTGTCCCGCAAGCTGGGCGCCCAGGAGTTCGACGAGGCGGCCAAGATGGCCGCCACCGGCTTTGTGTCGGCATTTATGATGGGACTGGTGATCATGGTGGCTGGGCTGGCCTTTCTGGATCCGCTCTGCCATATGCTGGGAGCCACGGACACCATACTGCCTTACGCCAGGTCCTACCTGGGCTTTATCCTGATCGGAGCGCCCTACATGACGGCTTCGCTGGTGCTCAACAACCAGCTCCGGTTCCAGGGCAGCGCCTTCTACGCCATGATCGGTATCGCCTCCGGGGCGGTGATCAACATTGTGCTGGACCCCATTTTTATCTTTGTGTTCCACATGGGCATCGGCGGCGCGGCCCTGGCTACCATCATCAGCCAGTTCATCAGCTTCTGCCTGCTGATCGCGGGAACCAGGCGGGGCGGCAACCTGCGCATCGACATCCGCAAGTTTTCGCCCAGCCTGGAGCGCTACAAGATCATTTTAAACGGCGGAGCGCCGTCCCTGTGCCGTCAGGGCCTGGGCAGCGTGGCCACCGCCTGTATGAACCTGATGGCCAGGCCCTACGGGGATGCGGCCATCGCGGCTATGTCCATTGTGATGCGCATCACCCAGTTCGCGGCCTCGGTGATGATCGGCTTCGGCCAGGGCTTCCAGCCGGTCTGCGGCTTCAATTACGGGGCTAAAAAGTACGGCCGGGTGAAGGAGGGCTTCTGGTTCTGCGTGCGCGTGTCCACCGTTTTCCTCTGTATCATGGCGGTCTGCGGCTGGTTCGGCGCGGAGCTTCTGGTCACCATTTTCCGAAAGGGCGACCCGGATGTGATCCGGTACGGTACCCGGGCGCTCAGGCTCCAGTGCATTTCCTTCCCGCTGGTGGGGTGGATCACCATGTGCAACATGATGATGCAGACCATGGGCAAGGGCGTTCGCGCCACCATTCTGTCCATGTCCCGACAGGGCCTGTTCTTCATTCCCCTGGTGCTGACGCTGCCCGCCTATTTCGGCCTCTTCGGCGTGCAGGTGAGCCAGCCTATCTCCGACGTCGTCAGCTTTCTGGTGGCGATTCCCCTGGAAATCGGGGTGCTGCGGGAGATGACGAGAGACATGCAGGCGATGGAGGCGGAAGCCATTTTGCATTGACCCTTGCATATCCCTCCCAAAAGTTGTATACTAAATCCAGTTATGACGCGGGCAGAGTTTCACAGAGCCTGCGCCGGATACACACCAACACCAGGAGGGATTGCAATGATTGAGGCAACGAGCTGCGGCGGTGTGGTTATTTTTCGCGGGAAAATCCTTGTCCTGTACAAGAATTACAAGAACAAGTACGAGGGATGGGTTCTGCCCAAGGGAACAGTAGAAGCTGGCGAGGAGTATAAGGAGACTGCCCTGCGCGAGGTTAAGGAAGAGACAGGGGTCAGCGCCTCCATCATCAAGTATATCGGTAAGAGCCAATATTCATTCAATACCCCACAGGACGTGGTGGAAAAGGACGTCCACTGGTATCTGATGATGGCCGACAGCTATTACAGCAAACCACAGCGGGAAGAATACTTTCTGGACTCCGGGTACTATAAATTTTACGAAGCCTACCACCTGCTAAAGTTTTCCAATGAAAAGCAGATTCTGGAGAAGGCCTATAACGAGTATCTGGACTTGAAGAAGAGTAATCTTTGGGGAAGCAAGAAATATTTTTAAATGAAATCAGATGGATTTGAGAGAGCGCTTCGGGTTGACCGGAGCGTTCTTTTTGGGTTTGGGGCTGGTGGGGCGCAGGGAGAGAAATGGATTATATCTTGCGGCTATATCGTTATAATAGTATAATATAGATATTAAAAAGCGAGGTGAAATGTACATGGAAACAATCAGACCATCATCGGATCTGCGAAATAAATATCCTGAGATTTCCCGTCTGACGCGGGAGACAAGAGAGCCGGTTTTTATAACGGTAAATGGCCGGGAAGACACGGTTCTAATGGGTTACGCCCAGTATGGCAGGCTGAAATCCGAGCTGGATTTATTAAGAACTCTGGCGGAGGCGCAGGATGATGTGGACCGGGGAAGGATATCACCGATTGCCGATACATCCAGCGATATCCGCAAAAATCTGCTGGCGAGGAAGGAAGTATGAAATACGAGGTACTCAGAACCGACCAGGCAGATGCGCAGATCCGGGATTTGATTTATTATATTGCGGATGATTCCGGGAGTGTGGAGATTGCGCTCGCTTATCTGGAAAAGCTGGAGCATGCGATAGGGCTGCTGGAGGATCAGCCCTATTACGGGGCGGAACCCAGATATCCGTCCCTGAGACGTATGAGGTTCCGGGTTTTAATTGTGGAAAGGCACCTGATTTTCTATAAAGTGAGGGAGTGTGATCATACTGTGATCGTGTATGCGGTTGTGGATTCACGGCGGGGTTATCTGGAGCTGATTCGATGAACAATGGGAAGAGATGGTCCGCGGCGGAAGAACAGCTGCCGCAGATGTGTCTGGAATATTTAAGTAAAAACTGAGTCGTGGTCCTTTCCGGGCGGACGCGCGATATCCCAGAAAACAGATAAAAACTTCGGCCACTGATGCGGCTTTGCCTGTAAGGCAAGCATCAGTGGCCGGGGTTTTTATTTGTTTTCTGTTTACCGCGGCACGCTGCCGGCAGCTTACCCCTCATTCTGCATCGTGGACACGGCCCAGTTGGCCTCGATCTCCGTCTGGGCGGTCTCCAGATCGCCGGGCCTCGATAATCCGCTTGTGGCTGGCGTAGCTGACCTCCGGGGTGGTGTAAATCTTAAAAAAGCGGTTCTCGTTGCGGCTCACGTGGATGGACAGCTGGTCTGAGTAATTCACCAGATAGGGGTTCCCGGACAGCTGGCAGAGGTAGCGGTGGAACTGATAGTCCGCCTCTATGGTGGCGGGGACAGCTCCCATCTGGGCGCAGCGGAGAAAATTTTCATTCAGGGAATTCAGGTGTTCTAAGTCCTCTGCGGTCACGGTTCCGATACAATGCTTCAGCGCCAGGGCCTGAAGCCCGCCCAGGAGTTGATACACGTGCTTGATGTCCTCCTGGTTGATGGGCGCCACGAATGTGCCGCTGGAAGGAACGATCTCAACCAGCTTCTGCTCGTTTAACATCTGAATGGCCTCCCGCACAGGCGTGCGGGACACGCTGAAATACTTCGCCAGGTCCGCGTCGTTTAAACGCTCCCCGGGCTCCAGCGTGCCGTCCACGATCCACTGCTGTAATATGGTATAAACCCGCTCTTTGGCGGTGGTGCGATTGATGGTCTCTGTCTTTTTGGGTATTGGCATGTGCACCCCTCCCCTTTTGCTTTTAATATAATTCTACTTGATATCCTCTAAATATGCAATATAATTTTTACCTAATAATATTGAATTATAGAGAAAACTAACACTATTTTAGACGAAAAAATAAAATTAATATATTGCATATCGGTTTGAAGTGTGCTATGATCAAATCAACCGATATATTGGATATTGCAAGAAGGAGGAGCGATATGGAGGAGATTTCAAACCGCTGGGTCCGGGCGGTGCGTAACGACGGCGCGGCAGTGGATTGCACGGCAGTGGACGGCGCAGCGGATTTTCTGACCCAGGAGGCGGTCGCCCCGGCTTACCGGATCCACCGGGCGATGGAGGGCTACCGGCCTACGCCCCTGGTACGCCTGGACGGGCTGGCGGAGGCCCTGGGCGTGAAGGCGGTCTTTGTGAAGGACGAGTCCAGGCGGTTCGGCCTGAACGCCTTCAAGGGGCTGGGCGCGATCTACGCGTTTACCCGGGTGGTATGCGACGAGCTGGGACTGGATCCCGAGACCACCACATTTGCGGACCTTCAGTCCGAGCCGGTGCGCGGGCGGCTCTCCGGGATGGTCTTTGTGACCGCTACCGACGGGAACCACGGCAAAGGGGTGGCCTGGGCTGCGGGCCAGCTGGGCTGCCGGGCGTATGTGTATATGCCCAAGGGGTCCTCCGAGCTGCGCGCCCAGGCTATCCGGGACGCGGGCAGGGCGGAGGTCCGGATCATGGACGTGGGTTACGACGACGCTGTGCGCCACGCGGCCCGCATGGCGGAGGAGAACGGCTGGCACCTGATACAGGACACCAGCTGGGAGGGCTACCAGCAGATTCCCGCCTGGATTGTCCAGGGTTACACCACCATGGCGGCGGTGGCCGCAGAACAGCTGGAGGCGGAGGGATTTTCCAGGCCAAGCCACGTATTTTTGCAGGCGGGAGTGGGAGCCATGGCGGGCGGGGTGACCGGATATCTGGCGGACCGCTACGCAGGGAACCGTCCGGTATTCAGCACGGTGGAGCCTGAGGACATGGCGTGTATCTACAAATCCATTCTGGCGGCGGACGGGGAACCCCACGCGGTGGAGGGAGACTGTGCCACGATCATGGCCGGGCTGAACTGCGGGGAGCCGTGTACCGTCACCTGGCCGGTGTTGCGGACCTTTACCAGCTTCGCCTTCAGCTGCGCGGACCCGGTGGCCGCGCTGGGGATGCGGCTGTTAGCGGCTCCCCGCAAGGGGGATCACCCCATCGTCTCCGGCGAGTCCGGGGCGGCGACCACCGGTCTGCTGGCGGTGCTGGCGGCCAGTCCGGAGTTTGCCGGTCTGCGCCGGGAAATGGGGCTGGATAGCGGCTCCGTGGTGCTTTTGTTCAGCACGGAAGGGGACACGGATCCGGAGCAGTACAGGAGTATTGTTTACGCGGGAAAGCACGCGCTGCAATAATCCGCAAAAAGGAGAAAATAAGAGGAGGTAGGAGAAATGGAAGCGATTTTTGGCTTTATCAATGCAGTTACAGGTTGGATTTGGGGAATTCCGATTTTGGTGCTGCTGGTTGGAGGCGGACTGATCTTGACGGTTGTGATCGGAGGGATTCAGTTTTCCCGGTTCGGCTTCATCATGAAAAATACGGCGGGAACCATGTTCGATAAGGAGGAGCAGGCGCGGAAAAAGGCCCTGGGCGTCTCTCCGTTCCAGGCGGTTACCGCGGCCCTGGGTTCCACCATCGGAACGGGCAATATCGCCGGAGTCGGCGCGGCGATTGCCACCGGAGGCCCGGGAGCGCTTTTGTGGATGTGGATCTGCGGCCTGGTGGCCATGGCCATTAAGTTTTCTGAGGTCACCATGTCGGTCCGTTACCGCCAGAAGAATCCCAAGGGTGAGGGATACCTGGCAGGGCCATTCATGTATATGCGCGACGGCCTGCACTGCAAGCCTCTGGCTTACTGCTTTACGTTTATGTCTCTGCTGACCCTGTGCACCATCGGCGGCGTACACAGCGGAGCCATCGCGGATAATCTTGCGCCGGTCGGCGTTTCCCGAATCATCACCTGTGTGGTGGTGGTTGCCATCGTGGTGGCGGTCATGCTGGGCGGTATGAAACGCCTGGTGAACATCACGGATAAAATGGTTCCGGCTATGAGCGCGCTCTATGTGGTCTGCGCGGTGATTATCGTGGGAGCCAACATCGGCCGTGTGGGTGAGGCACTCCGGGAAATCTTCATCGGAGCGTTTACCGGACAGGCGGCCATCGGCGGCTTCACCGGCGTAGCCGTGGCCTCCACCATCCGCTTCGGACTGGCGCGCGGCGTATTTTCCAACGACGCGGGTCTGGGCCTGCAGGCCACCATCCACGCACAGGCGGCAGGCATTGACCATCCGGCCCAGCAGGGAATGTGGGCGGTGTTTGAGACGTTCTTTGATACCATTGTCATCTGCTCCCTGACCGGATTTATGATCATCTTTTCCGGCGTGTGGCAGACCGGAGAGGCGGGCTCCACGCTGAGCTCCCTGGCATTTGAATCGGTACTGGGCAGCGCCGGACGTTATCTGTGCCTGTTCTGCCTGACCCTGTTTGCAATCAGCTCCATCATTTCCAATTCCCAGGGGCTGCGTATCCAGGCAACTGCGGCGACCAACAGCCGTCTGGCGGTCAATGTTCTGCTGGTGATCTTTGTAATCATGATTATCGGCGGCTGTCTGACCGACATGGCGAGCGTATTTGTCCTTACCGACTTTGGCAACGGCATCGTCATTTTCCTGAACGTACCCAGTTTGATTCTGCTCAGCGGCGAGCTGCGCAGGCTGACCAGAGAGTGGTTCGGCAATAACGGCGACTTAAAGGCGATCGAGGCACAGCGAGCGGCGGGAGAGAAATAAGATCCAATAGAACGAGGTGAACAGATATGTCAGAATTAAATGAAATCTTAAAAGCATGGCGTCACGAACTCCACCGCCATCCGGAGACGGCGTTCGAGGAGACACGCACCGCGGCCTTTGTGGCGGAACGGCTGCGGGAGATGGGGATTGAGGTGCACACCGGCATCGGCGGCACGGGCGTCATCGGACGCCTGAAGGTTGGGGACGGCCATAAGGTCGTGGCCCTGCGGGCGGATATGGATGCGATTGCGCTCACAGAGACGGGAACCGTGTCCTACAAATCCGAATATGAAGGGAAAATGCACGGCTGCGGCCACGACGGCCACGTGACGACGGTTCTGGGGGCTGCGAAGCTGCTGTCCGAGAGCCGGGATTTTAACGGTACGGCGCAGTTCCTGTTTCAGCCCGCGGAGGAGCCGGGAAAGGGCGCCCATGCCATGATCGACGATGGCCTTTTCGAGCGGTTCCCCATGGATGAAATTTACGGCCAGCACAACAATCCGGCCTACCCGGCGGGTACGGTCAATATCTGCAAGGGCGGCTTCGCCTCCTGCGAGGACAATTTCAAGATCGAGATTCACGGCCGCGGCGGCCACGCATCCGCGCCGGAAAAAACCGTCGATCCAATGGTGATCGCCGCACAGATCATTCTGGCGCTGCAGACGATTCCCTCCCGCAACGCCGGGGCCTTCCAGCCGGTGGTCGTCTCCTGCACGGAGCTGTTTACGGACGGAGCCCACAATGCGATTCCCAGCAACGTTACGATTCTGGGCGACTGCCGCAGCTACTCCAAGGAGATGCAGGCGCTGATCGAGACCAGGATGAGGGACCTTGTGGAACACATTTGCCAGGCCTATGGGGCCACCTGGGATTTCCTGTACACCCACGAGTTTGCGCCCACTGTAAACTGGGACGAGCAGGTGGATGCGGTCATCCAGGCAGGCAGCCACGTGTTGGGAGAGGAAAAGGTCAACGGAAACTGCTCGCCGTTCATGGCGTCGGAGGATTTCGGCGCGTTCCTGGAAAAGGTGCCGGGCGCGTTCTTCTTTATGGGAGGCGCCGTGGGGGATGAGAGCCGGGATATGCCGCTGCACAATTCCTGCTTTGACTACAACGACGATACCCTGGAGACCGGGGCGCAGGTATTTGCGCAGCTTGTCAGGGAACGGCTGGCGAGATAAAGTATCGAATATTATATGTAAATGAGATAATCAGGCTCCGGTTTTGCCGCTTGGGTAGCGGCGGGCCGGGGGCTGATTTTTTAATGAGCCGGGCGTTTGGTTGCAGGGCGGTGAAAACGGTTCTGTTCTGGAATGAAAACGCAGCGATGGAATCGTTTTCCGGCTGCATGCAAACTAAGAGTTCCATATCTTTATGGTGGACATGGTGTGGGCTAAAATTGTTAAAAATTTACAAACCGCATATTCCATATTTTGATTGTGAATCCTACCGTAATTGATTATAATAAAAACAGAAAATGGAAAATAAAGGGCGGGGGAAATCATGTTCAGTGAGGAAAACCGGGAGAACCGGACGGCGTACATACTGTTTCTGACAGCGGCCATGCTGGCGTTTGTCATCTTATTGTGGTCTGGCAATCACCGGTTTGAGGCCCGGACTGAAAGTTTGGTGGACGGCCCGTCGCCGGTGAATTTTTCGGAAGGGTGGACGCTGGCGCAGGGGGGCGTGGAGACCGGAATCATCGCTATGCCGCACAAGTCCGGCGCAGCTCCGAACGTGCCGGTCACCATGAGCAAAAAGCTGCCGGATACCGGGTTTGGCGATTATGCGATCTGTTTCCACACGGCCTTCTCCAGCGTGGAGGTGAGGGTGGGAGACCGCCTGCTGTACCGCTACAATTCCGACGGTATGCGTCCCTCCGGCAAGGCCACGCCCAACCATTGGAACATGGTTCAGATTCCGCCGGACTGCGCGGGTCAGACCGTCACCGTGACCTTGTGCTCCCCGTACCGCGCGTCCTCAGGCGTGCTGTCACCGGTCTGGCTGGGGGCGCCGCTGAAGCTGACTTCTTATCTGCTGCGGCAGTATATTCCGCAGATGATGGTCTGCGGGGTATTCATGATCCTGGGACTGGCCATCTTCATCAGTTCGTTTTACCTGCGCAGTCTGCTGGAGGACGTCTGTACGGTCCGCTGTCTGGGAATATTCGTGGTGCTGGCCTCCCTCTGGATGGTAAATGAGGTGGAATTTCCCGGATTCATATGGGATTTCGGCTATATCATGACCATGGCCCGCTATATTCTGTCCATGATCTGCCCGCTGCCCTACCTGTTTTACCTCATGCATCGGTTCCCGCGGGAGTACCAGCCGGCGCTGCGGCGGCTCAGCTATATGTTTTCCGCTAACTTTTTTATCCTGAACATTCTGCACCTGACAAATGTGGCGGATTTCATGGAAACGGCCTGGGTCACCCACGCCTGTTTCGCAGTCATGTCCCTGGTGTTGCTGCTGCTCATTGTAAAGCGTTTCCGCAGGGAAAAGCCCCTGGACGCGTATTTCAAGCTGGAATGCGCCGGGATGGCGCTGATGGCTGTGAGTCTGGGAGCGGAGATCGTTCTGTACTATCAAATGGATTACATGCGGAACGGAAATTACCTGCGCAGCGGGCTATTCGGCTACATCGCCTGCCTGTTCGCGGCGCTGCTCATGGACACCCGGCATAAGCGGGAGGAGACTGCGCGGATCGGGCGGGAGCTGCAGGACTCCAGGCTCAGGCTGATGATCAGCCAGATCCAGCCCCATTTTATCTATAATACGCTTAGCTCCATCCGTACGTTGATCAAGCTGGATCCGGACCGTGCCTACAATCTGGTCTACGATTTCTCCAAATATCTCCGGGCCAATATCGATTCCATCGGTCAGGGCGGTATGATCCCGTTTGCCCAGGAATTGGAGCACATCCGCAATTACTGTAATATCGAAAAGGTTCGCTTCGGGGACAAGCTGGCCCTGGTATACGAGATCGGCCCGGACGGCTTCGAGGTCCCGCCCCTGACCGTGCAGCCCCTGGTGGAGAACGCCATCAAGCACGGCATCCGCGGGAAAAATGGCGACGGCACGGTGAAGGTCAGCACCCTTGAGGACGAGCACAGCTACATGGTGGAGGTGCTGGACGACGGCGCCGGTTTTGATCCCGCCGCCGGTGTGCCCAAAACTTCGGCTGGCCTTGAAAATATCCGGCTGCGCCTGCAGGAGATCGCGGGCGCGTGCCTGGAAATCAACAGCATACCGGGCAAAGGAACCCGGGCCATTGTGCGGATTCCCAAACAGGGATAATCGAAATTTGACACAGAGGGGAGGACGGAACATGCGGACGATTGTTGTGGATGATGAAGAACTGTCTATGCGCCAGTTTGAGATCGAGTGCGCGCAGGTCAGGGAAATAGAGCTGGTGGGGAGGTTTACCAATCCCCTGGAGGCGCTGGATTACGCCAGAAACAATACGGTGGATTTCGCGTTGCTGGACATTGAGATGCCCCAGATGAACGGCATCGAGCTGGCCAGGAGGCTGCGGGAAATCAAGCGGGACATGATCATTATTTTTGTCAGCGGCTACAGCGATTACGTGCTGGACGCCCTGAAAATGAAATCGGACTACTATGTGTTCAAGCCCTACAGCCGGGAGGACATCCTGGATGCGTTAAACCGCGCCAGGCTGCTGGCAAAGGGCCAGGCCAAGCGGGTATTTATCAGGACCTTTGGCCGGTTCGACGTGTTTATCGACGAGAAACTGGTGAAATTTTCCAATGCCAAGAGCAAGGAACTGCTGGCGCTCTGTGTGGACCATATGGGCGGCGAGGTGACCATGGAGGAAGCCGTGGACAAGCTGTGGCCGGAAAAGGATTACGACAGCCGGGTGAAGGCGCTGTACCGGAAGGCGGTGATTGGGATTCACGGCGTATTCGAGGAGTACGGGATCGAGGGCGTATTCTACAACCGCCGGGGCGGCTGTTATGTGAAGGGCGATGATCTGGAATGCGATTACTTTGAATATATGAAGGCGTCTGGTGGGGGGAGATACCACTATGAGGACGAGTACATGTTCGACTACAGCTGGGCTGAGGAGACCAACGCCAGGCTGTCAGGTGGACGTTCGGACAGAGGGGAGGGGTGAGAAAATACGGGATTAGAATTTTAAATTTAATAATTTTCAAAATACGCGGAAATAGTTGCACATCGGTTGCGCAGCCTGCGCTATACTGAGCCCATATCAACTACATACTTGGCAAAACTGATGAAAGTCAGCGACGCAAAGCTAAAGGGTCTAAATCATAGTATATGATATGACAGCCAGTTGCCCCTATATGGACGTTCCGGGTATGGTACGTTTGTATTTGGTTCGCGTATTGCACGCCCAAGGTGTGTTTATGCAGATTTTTAGGCAATCCTGACTGGACTCAGGATTGCCTTTTTTGTGCTGAGAGTGCCCCTCCGGATTGGCTGGTCGGGAGAAACGTTTGAAGAAAGGAGATGAGTGAGGGATGAAAGAAAAAAACGGTTTGCTGCAAAAGATCGTGGGAGCTGTGGGGATTGCGCTCTGTGTGGTGTTCGTTCCGCTGCTGCTGATCAACGTGACGCTGATCGTGAAGTCTTATACCAGTCCCGACAAGGTGCCTGATTTCCTGGGGTATAAGCCGTTTATCGTGCTATCCGGTTCCATGGAGCCCAGTATTATGACCGGCGACATGGTATTTGTCAAGGAGACCGATCCTGACAGCCTGAAGGTGGGCGACGTGATCGCCTACAAGAGCGGAAGCGCGGTGGTGACCCATAGGATCGTGGAGGTGAAGTCGGAGAACGGTGAGACACGGTATGTCACCCAGGGCGACGCCAACAACGCTGCTGATCAGAGTCTGGTGAAGCCGGCGGACGTGGAAGGCATTTACCAGAGAAGAGTTGCCGGAGCGGGAAATCTGGCCATGTTCATGCAGACGACCACGGGAATGATTCTGTTTGTGGTGTGCCCGCTGGTGTTGTTTGTGCTGTGGGATGTGATCCGCAGACAGCTTGAAAGCCGGAAGGAAGTGTCCAGGACGAAAGAGCTGGAGATGGAATTGGAACGGCTGAGAGCGGAGAAAGGGTGACGGCGGGGACGCGCGGAGCCTGAATGATGGTAGGTATTAATTTTATTAAATAATAAAAATAAAAGGAAAGAGGAAAAGACATGAAGAAAAGTATTTTTGGGAAAATCGGAGCGGCAGCAGTTGTGTTAACACTGGTTACCAGTAGTTTGGTGGGAGGGACGTTTGCAAAGTATACCAGCTCTATCACTGCCACAGGAAGTGCAGTGGCTGCTAAATGGTTAGTTGATTTTAAGGTGGGAGGCAATAAAATTACTGAAGAAGCGAAAACGTTTACTTTGACAGACACCAGTGGGAATACAGAAGTGGGAAGTGGTAAAATAGCACCAGGTTCTTCCGGATCAATTGCTTTTTCTATTGATGGTAGTGAGTCGGAGGTTGGATATTCCTATACGATAAAGGCAGATGTAAGTGGATTGAATGGTCTACCACTCAAATTTCATAAAACGGATAAGAATGGAGAGGTACTCACTCCAGATGATAATGGTATAATTGAACTTGTAACTGGAGATGTTGAATTGGATAAAGTAGCTACTGCAGTGGATAGTGCAATTTATTGGGAGTGGGAAAATACAGCGGATGATGAAACTGCTAATGATAAACAATATCAAGGCGAAACAGGTCAGATTGATGTTACGTTTACTGCAACTCAGTACATTAAGACAACAGTACAGCCATAAGAATAATTTAACCTCAAGGGCTAAACCGCATCCCGCGGTTCAGCCCCCGCCAGAGCGCAGCGGTTCACCCGCTGCCTTCTGACGAGGGCCGAACACAAATTAACTATCAGCACACACGATCCCGCACCTAAAAAGGAGGCCCTGCCCATGCCCAACTCTGGCCCAAAATCACATAAAAACAGCCAGACCACCGGCAACAGCAAGACCATCTGGATCATCCTTCCCATCCTCCTGCTGTTCGTTTCCATCACCTCCTTCCTTGCGGGCACCCACATTGGAAGGGCGACGGATCACCGTTTGGGGCAGATGTTGGATACCATCGTGTTGTCCCCGGAGAACGAGGCTGTGAATCCGAACCGAATCGACTTCAGCGGACAGATCTTTTACACAGACGGTTCGCCCTGTGCAAACCGGGTAATAGAGTTACACAGCGACCCCAGGCGAACCACCACGGATTCGGAAGGGGTTTTTCATTTTAAAGATGTGGAGACGGGAACACATAACCTGGCCTTGCTGGACGATTCCGGGAGGCAGGAAAGTCAGGTTGAAATTCAAATAGACCGCGAAAGCGGAATCCAGACCGGCAAGGTCACCGGCAACGCGGAGGCGTATCAACTGGCGGTGTCCGAGAACGTCATTGCAGTGCACATCCGCCTCCAACTGGATGAAAACGACGGAATCACAGTTGCCCCGGATGTCTACACCCGGGACGCCGGAGCCGATCACTACAAGGACACCTCCGGGAAAACGGCAGACCCGGTTGCGGCCCAGCCCGCAGCCAATGATCAATCAGAAATTCCTGAGTCCGGCGAGGGCCTCATCGACCAGGAGAACATGACGGATACGGCAGCTCAGGCAGGCCAGGCCGCCGGACAGACACAGTCCCAGTCCATTTTGCCATCCGCGCAGGATCGCAGCAACAGCGCCGCTGCGGAATCCGTCCCTATAGCGGGACAGGAATCCACCGCTGAGAGCCTGGAACAGCCCTCTCAGCCCCCGGCGGAGACCAGCGCGGCAGCCGGGAATCAGACGCAGCCCAATCACCCGGATTCTGACTCTGATTCCTCACACGATCACACATCCAGGCCGCCAACCCCGTCGACTGATCCCACGGAGCCATCGAACCCCACTGACCCGACGGACCCAACTGATCCCACGGACCCAACCGATCCGACGGACCCAACTGATCCGACCGAACCGACCGAGCCCGACCAGCCCGCCGATGTGCAGGTACAGGAAAAGAACGGCCCGGTATGGCAGCAGAATACGGAGATCAGTCTGTTTGCGGATCGGACCGGAGCGGGGGAGGATCGGAAGCTGATGCCTGGTTCCAAGGGCAGTTACGAATTTCTGGTCAGCAACCGGAATTCCTACGAAATCCGGTACCAGATGCAGATTTCCGCACCGGACGGCCAACTCCTTCTGCCCCTCCGTTATCGTTTGAAATCGGATGGTCAATATCTTTGTGGGGATCAGGACACCTGGCTTACCGCGGAACAGCTTTCCGCCGAGTCTGTGAACCTGGACCCGGGAGAAGAGAAGGAATATCTCTTGGAATGGCAATGGCTGTTCGCCGGTGGAAACGACATATTGGACACCAAAATCGGCTCTGCCGCGGACCTGGAATACCGGGTGATCGTGATGATTCACGCGGAGCAAACCACATCATAGAGGAGACATGATCAATATGAAACAAATTGGACGTTGGCTGCAACGTTTTGTCACCGCAATTCTCGTTGCAGTGATCTTGATGAACGGCATACTGCTGGTGAAGCGCTTCGTCTATCACGAAGAACTTCCCTCACTATTTGGCTACTCCATGGTGACCGTACTTTCGGGCAGCATGGAACCGGCATTTTCGCCGGGGGACAGTCTGATCATCCGCCAGCAGGCGGATTATGCGCCGGGGGAGATCGTGACCTTCGGGGATCAGGGAACATTTGTCACCCATAGGGTTTTGGAAAAAAATGGAGAAACCTTTCAGACCAAAGGCGATGCCAACAACGCGCCGGACGGTGTGACGATCAATCGCGACAATATCTATGGAAGCGTCCGCCTGGTCATTCCGCGTTTGGGAAATCTGATTCTGTTCCTCAAATCGTCGCTGGGAATGTTGGTAATGGTTGTGGCGCTGATGCTCCTGGTGGAAGCACCCCATTTGCGGAAACGGGAACTGGCGGGCTGACGGCGTTTGGAATATTTGTGAAAGAACGGGTATGAAGGGAGGAAAGGAGGATGGCGTTTTTTTCGAGGAACGGCAGCAGGAAACAAGCGGATTCAAACAGAAAAAGACGGCATTCTCTCAACGCCTGGCTCTTGTATCTTGGCATTGCAAGTATGGGGCTGTCCGGAGTCACATTTTCCAAATATTCCACAACCATTACCGGAACGATTACCGTGCAGGTGGCCCAGTCATTTAGCACCGTGTTTTTAGATGGTGATGATAATGTGCTTGGGGAAAGCCTTGTCTATGAGGGGCAGTATGTCACAGAGGTGCCGGAGTGCCCGGAACGCGAGGTGACGGATTCCGTGCCCCTGGTCGGACAGCTTTCCGTGCTGGCGCTGGACGACAATTCGGATGCGGATATATACCGGGTATTTCTGGGGTGGACTTTGGATGGGGAGACCCTCGTGGATCCCACGGAAATTGAGGTATATGAGGATTTGAAGTTTGTTGCAGTTTACGAGTACACCCAAGAACTGGCTCCCGAGGCCGCCTCGCCCTCCGAGGCTGAAAAAGTGGAGGCAGGAACCGTGCCGGGCGGCGGTCAGGGCGGAGGAAGCGGTGCTGGCGGATCGGAGGCGGGATTGGAAAACGCTGGGCAAGCAGATGGAAATGCGGATGGCGGGAAAGACCCAACCCTGGACGGCACGCCGGGCGATCCAACTGAAAACAACGGCCAGTCCCCGGATACAGGCGATTCCACCACTGGCGGGGATACCGGCAGCGCCGGACAGAACGGCGGTTCCGGGAAAGATGAAAATAACAGCTCCGGCAGCGAGGCGGCCGGTGGAAACGATCAAAATGGAGATAACGGAACTGGAAACGGCTCCACAGAATCGCCGGATGGAAGCGGAACCGGAGACATTTCCGGAGGAAGCACAACGGATCCGGGAGATCAGAACAGCTCTACCGGCGGCTCAGGCGAAACGCCGGACGACAGCGGTTCCACAGGAGGAGCGCCGGATCACACTGAAGGCGGCGGAACTTCCGGCGGTACAGGCGGCGAAAACGAAAACGGTGGGACCTCCGGCAGTACGGGAGGCGAAATGGACAACAGCGGAACCTCAGGCGGCACCAGCAGCGGAGCTGATAACAGCGGAACTTCAGGTGGCACCAGCGGTGGAACTGATAATAGCGGAACTTCCGGCGGTACAGGCGGCGGAAGCGACAACAGCGGAACCTCCGAGGACAACGGCGGGGGAAGTGACAATAGCGGAACCTCTGGCGGCAACGGCGGAGGAACTGACAACAGCGGAACTTCAGACAGCAACGGAGGAGGAACTGACAACAGCGGAACCTCAGACAGCAACGGAGAAGAAACTGACAACAGCGGAACCTCCGGCAGCGGCACATGAGATTCAGGAGGTAACGCCGGTTCCGATGGGAACTGAATGGGATTTAGCGTATCATGCTGGTTCCCATGGCGAATACAGTACAACCCAATCAAAATAAGTTTCAATCCAATCCAAAGCGGACGACAAGGCTGCCGAAGCCCTTCGCCCGCTTCCCTTTTGCCGGTATCATCCGACAACCGCCGTATAACGAAATTTCCGATCCGTCAAACCATCAAAAATCCTCCGTGTTTTGTTACTTATAGTAGAAATATGGAAGAATATGGAGTAAGATTGTAATAGCAGTTAATCAAGCCCAAACGTGCATTTTACAGGCAATGAGGACAGAATGTGTCCATTCAAAATGCTATAATGGATAAAACACAGTACGATGACGCGGATATTCAGGAAAACGGAGGGAGGCGTGCGCCACGATGGAGAGACAAAACGGCAGCAAAAATCAGCGTATCTTGAAGCTCTATGCCAGTCTGATGGACGGCTCCGTGGTGAGCAAGGCGCAGGAGGCGGCGATATACGAGGTCAGCGAGAAGAGTATTCAGCGGGACTTAGACGACATCAAGGAATTTATCGCGGATCAGGGCCTGCTAAACGGAGAAGAGAACACCGTCGTCTACGACCGCCGGGAGCGGGGATACCGTTTGGAACGGCGGTCGGAGACGAAATTCACCGACGCGGAGATTCTGGCGGTGAGCAAAATTCTGCTGGACAGCCGGGCGCTCACAAAGCCGGAAATGATGGGGATTCTGGACAAGCTCATCGACAACTGCGTTTCACCGGACAAGCGGAAAATGGTGGGTCAGCTGATCGCGAATGAAAAGTTCCACTACGTGGAGCCGCATCACGGGACCGTTTTTATGGATAAGATGTGGGAGCTGGGGAACGCGATCCGGGAGTGCCGCGTGATCGAGATCGACTACGCGAAGCTCAAAAACAGCGAAACCGTGAGCCGGGTGTTGCAGCCCCTGGCGTTGATGTTCTCGGAATATTATTTTTATCTGGCGGCGTTTATCCAGAACATCGATAAGGAAAGGGAATTTGACAACGCAAACGATCCATTTCCCACCATTTACCGCCTGGACCGGATCAGAAGCCTGCGGGTGACGGACGCGCATTTCAAGATTCCATACCGGGACCGGTTTGAGGAGGGAGAATTCCGCAAGCGGATCCAGTTCATGTACGGCGGCCGGGTGCGCACCGTGAAATTCGAGTATTCCGGGCCGTCGGTGGAAGCGGTTCTGGACCGCCTCACCACCGCGAAAATTTTGTCGGAGGGCGGTGGGAAGTGGGTGATCCAGGCGGAAGTATTTGGAAATGGAATTGATATGTGGCTGAGGAGCCAGGGCGGGTATGTGAGGGTATTGGAGGGATAGAGGTGGAGGAGAAGAAAAAACATTTGGCAGTGAAAATGGCAGAGACCATGGTCATTGGGGCAAATGAGGACTTGGGGGTCACCCAGGAATATAACAGACAGAACAGGAGCAAGTTGTGGGATTCAAAGGAGGCCAAGTCAGCTTATAAGGAAAAGGTATTCAACGGCAAACGGACCTATCGGGACCCGGTGACCGGTAAAGAGCTGCATATTGCCGAAAAAGCGGCGCGAAATAAGTTCCACATGAAAACGGCTGACGGGAAGAACAACTCCACCGCCTGGGCAGCGCACTCGGCGGAGGCGGACCACATTGTTTCGCTGAAGGAGCTTCACGGGAGGGTAAAATCCAACGCATTTTTGACAGACCGGGATTTGAAGGAAATTGCAAATCAGGATGCCAATTTTCGGGCAACCTCGAAGCATTTTAACGCCCAAAAGCAGGAAAAAAGCGATCTGGTCATGGCGCTGGACCGGGATTCTGAGCTTAACAAGGAAGGGAAAATTGCGCTGGTTAAAGGTAAGATCGGCGCCGAGGTCCACGTAAGCGCAGATATCGCGCTCCACACGGCTAAAAATATGGGAACCGAGTTTGCCGCCGGTGCCACCGAAGCCCTCACCGGCGCTCTCATCCCCCTCACCGTTGAGGCCGTCAGCCAGATGTGCAAGGTGGCGTCCGGGGAGAAGTCCCTGGGGGAGGCGGCAGGGGACATGGCGAAGTACACGGTGGGAACCGCGGTGGTGGGAGGCGCCAGGCGCCTGATTGTTGACCAGGCAAATTTCATGATGGCCAACAGCGGAAACCCGCTGTTCCAGAAGATCGCTTCCTCGGGCCAGATCGGCCAGATCACCGCGGTGGCGCTGATCGTCGCGGACTCGGCTGAGCGGTATTTGAACGGCGAGATCGACGGCCGGGAGTTTGTCGCGGAGATCGGGGAGAAGGGCACGATGATGGTGGCCGGTATGATCGGTGGGGAGATCGGCAGCGAGATCGGCACGTTTTTGGGGTTGGCGGCCGGAGGTCTGGTGGGGGCCGCCGCGGGCAAAGTAATCGGAAAGGTGCTGGGCACGGTGATCACCACCGCCGCGTGCAGTGGGATTATACTGGTCAGCTCTGCGGTTAAGGACATCAGGGAGACGGCGAAGCATTTGGACGACTACAGGAAGAAGGAGCGGGAGCTGGCCATGATACGGACGGAGGCGCTGGCGGAGATGGAGCGCCAGCGGGAGAAGTTCAGAGCCATCTGCGCCGAGGAGTTCGGCAGGTGGGACGAGACCTTTGCAGAGGGCTTTGACAGGATCATGGAGAGCGCCTGCGAGGGCGTGTACTCGGCAAAGGGAGTGGCAGAGGGGCTGGATGAGATTTTGCGGATTTTCGGCAGGAGCGTGCGCTTTGGAACGGTGGAGGAGTATGAGGCGCAGCTGGATTCTGCCCTTGTGCTGCAATTTTAAAGACGGAGGAGACGGGAAATGTTATTGGAATTAATGGGTGCGGCAATCGGCGTGAGCGTGGTGGAGGGCAGCCGTCTGGTGAAGTCCGCGAAGATGGACGACCGCGCCCTCAAAAAATACGCCCAGGCCTTTGAGAAGAACGAGGAGGCCAGGCAGCTGGTCAAGGCCAAAACGGAATTTACGGACAAACGGCTGATGAACGTGGCCAGGAAGAAGCGGGCCGTCATGGAGGACGCGATCCCTAAGTTTGTGGAGGTTTACAGTCAGATTCAGAAGATCGACCTGCGCTGTTCGGGGGATTCGGTCAATCTGCCCCTCTCCATTTCCGCGGAGCGCCAGGCGGACCTTCAGGCGCTGACCATGTCCGCCAGGAAGGCGTTTACGGACAAGGAACTGGTCTGCGGCCTGATGATGAAGGGACTGGGCGGTATGGCCATCAAGGACTCCGAGCGCAATCTCTCCGCCGCCCGCAATCAGCTGAGTCAGGCGGAGGTGATCTACTCCCAGGCGGAGTCGGTGTGCGCGGCCTGCGACGCCGTGATCGCCCGGGCGGACCGGATCGCAAAGCTTTTGACCGGGCTGTACGTCCTGTTTTTAAAGTCCATTGAGACCACAAAGGCAACCATTGAGCGGAACGGGTACAACGTGAGAAATTATTCGGAAACCGACAAGGGCGTTCTGATGACCTGCGTCAATTTCGCGGCGGCGCTCTCGGACGTTATGAACGTGCCGGTGATCACCCGGGAGGGCGCGGTTGCGGAGGCGGCCCTGGAGACCATTGAGACCGGGGAAGCGTACCTCACAAAGATGCAGCGCGTCTTGAACGACGGCTGACAACGATAAAAGTAAACATAAGAGGAGAAATGAGATGAAACAGTTACAGGTAGCAAAAACATGTAATGGCTGCGGGGCGTGTATTTTCAAGAGCCCGTATTTTGTGGAGGACGCGGAGGGAAATGCCGTGCCGGTGGCGGGCAAGGCCGTGGCGCCGGAGGATTTGGCGGCGCTTAAGCGCATTGCGGAGGAATGTCCCCAGAAGGCGATTCGGATTGTGGAGACCAGTTCCGGCGTGAAGCCGGGGAAGGAGGGGCTTCAGGAGTTGCTGAAAAAACTGGAGGAACGGAAGCAGACGTTGAAGATCCCCAAGGCAGACCCGGTGAAGTTGAAATTTAAGGCCGGGGATTACGAGATTCCGGTGCCATTCTGCGCTAAGCAGTACAGCAACGATTACAGCTCGGAGAGCCAGGCGAAGTCCGCGGCCCGGGCTGAGTTCGAGAACCTGTGCTATCTGCCCTCCGCCTACCGGCCCATGCTCAAAAAGGTGTTTGTGGAGTATAAGGTGAAGAAGCTGAGACCGTATTATACCTACGAGGAGGCCGAGGGAAATTTCTATTATCAGTTCAACCAGTCCACGGAACGTTTCCTGCGGGAGATTTACGGGCAGGCCCGGGAGGCGGGCGGGGCCGCGTTTAAGCTGCCGGAGTCCTGGTGCAGATTCGACGTGAGGCCGGGGGACGGCGACTTTGAGACTAAGCTGGTGAAGAATTTTGACGATTACAGCACCGGGTCCGGGATTATTGCGGATTTTAAGAGCCGCGGGGAGTATACCAGTCTCAGGTGGTACGTGGACCAGATGGATTTTGATTACGACGAGGTGTACGCGGGCGAGGGCATGTTCGGCAGAACCAAATATAAGAACCAATGGCATTTTTCAGGGTTTGAAGCGGCGGCAAAGGAATTTGTGAATGATCTGAAGAGCTCCATGGACAGCGTGAGCGACGATATCACCAATAATGCCTGCGGCGTGGTGAACTGTGCCCTGGACAACTTCGAGCGGAAGGTGAAGGACGCGCTGGCGCAGAAGGCGGCGGAATTCAAGAAGTACCTGTAAATATAAGTTTGCCTGGGCGGATTGGAGGGAGGCGGAGAATGGGCGTACAGGAACTGCTCGGGAAGGTCGTTGAGGAACGGGTGGATCAAATCATCGGGGATCGGCTTCCCGGCCTGCGGGCCAGATATTATGAGAAGCAGGAGGCGATTCTTGATGGCCTGGACCCGGAAACGCGGGACCAGTTTGAGAAACTGTTGGAAAGCCTGTTGGAAGGCGGGGCGGAGGAGTGCAGGGCCGTGTATGAGGCGGCGTTTCTGGACGGCCTGCGGCTGGCGCACAGAGCGTTTTGAGAATAATGGGGAGTTATAAAAGAAATACTTGAAATACCGGTTCAAAGATCTGTTCAGGATCAGCGAACCGGTATTTTTGTATGAATGCAATGGGGCCGCTGGCGCGGTCTGCGGCTGTGCCGTTTCACGCATCCGGGGCTGCCGCCCCTGTGTTGGGCGACGTGTTGTCGATGATGGTCCATTGGCCGGTTTCCACGTCCTGGGTTAAGTAAAAATACTGCTGCGTATAGCCGTCGTCCAGAAAGGTTTTGGTATGGTCGTACTCCACATCATATTCTGCCCATACAACCACAAAGTGGCCGGCAAGATACTCGTCCGTCCAACCCCGCTCTGCGGCAAGCTCGCTGCCGGTATACATAGCTGCCACGCGGGCTGTTTCATCCTTGTCGATTCTGATTTTGCGGACGCGCACGCCTATGGTATAGTCTTTGTGGATTTGGCTTTCGATGGCGCTCTGAACAGTCTCCGTAGGGCTTGCGGAGGGCTCTTGCAGCCACGGGTCAAACCATCCGAATTTGTACGCGGCAAATCCGCAGAGGGAAAGCAATGCGGTTATCACTGCGGCAAGGATCAGGGCGCGTCTCATACTCCGGGACTTTTTTACAGAGGTCAGAGAATTCCGATCCCTCGCCTCGAGAATATATTGGTCGTCGATCATTTCCAATGCGTCGAGAATATGGCCGGCGTTCATAGGGCACCCTCCTTTTTCAGATGATTGAGTAATTTCACTCTTGTCCGGTAGAGCATGGATGTTACTTTACTGCGGCTAAAACAAAAGCTTCGGCTGATTGTTTCGATGGAGTCCAGATACCAGTAGCGGCAGAGGAAAACCTGACGTTCCGTGGCGGGCAGAGCCGCGACAAAGCGGTTCAGGGTGTTTGACAGCTCTGCCGCCATGATTTCATCCTCCACCGCGGTTTTTGACGGTACGCATTCCGAAAGCTCCTCAAGGGCGAGGGCCACCTGTCCGCCGCCGCGCTTGTCCCGGTGGCGGTCGCGCCACTTTTTTAAGGATATCCGCCGGGTGATTTTGCCCAGAAACGTGCGCAGTACAGAGGGCCGGTGGGGCGGCATCGCATTCCACGCGCCAAGATAGGCGTCGTTAACGCTTTCCTCCGCGTCCCCGTGATCGCAGAGAATGTTATAGGCGATGGCATGGCAATATGTTCCGTACCTTGACGCGGTTTCCGAAATCGCCCTTTCGTTGCGCTCCCAGTACAATTCGACGATTCGGCTGTCCTCCATTTTGTCACCTCCTTTAAAAATGATTTCAGGGCCTTTCATCTGTATACTACCCGTTTGGGGCGGTTGGTTGCATGGGACTGTACTTTTTTGTAAATGATTGAGCCGTTTTTTCGGGGCGGATGGGACGGACCGGACTGGGCGGCCGCCGTGTACAAGGCGTAAAAGACAAGCGGCACATGGTCTCCCATGTGCCGGCTGTGTGGCGCGCCTCCGTATGGGGGCCGTCGGATGCTGTTGGACTGTTTTTGGCGGTTACTGTTCCAGAGAGGTCAGGATACTCTCCTTCAGCAGCTCCAGCGCCGCCGCGGAATCCTCCTTCAGCGTGGATTTCAAGGTCACGGTGGCATCCAGAATCTGCATCTGCTTCATTTCCTCCAGGGCGGCCCGCATCTGTTTGGCGCAGGTGGAGGCCCAGGAGCCGTTTTCGATCAGGGCTACGGTGCGGTTCTGCACGTTCAGGGCCTTCATATCGTGGAGCAGGCTCTGCATGGCCGGGTAGACGCCGCCGTTGTAGGTGGGAGCTGCCAGCACCAGGTGGCTGCACCGGAAGATCTCGGAGATCAGAACGGACACGTGGGTGCTGGAAATGTCGTAGACGGCGATATTTTTCACACCCGCTTCCGCCAGGCCCGCGGCCAGCACGTTCACCGCGTTCTCGGTGTCCCCGTACATGGAACCGTAGAACAGGGCCACGGCCCGCTCCTCAGGCTGGTATTGGCTCCAATGGGCGTACTTGTCCAGAAGAACGTCAATATCGCTGCGCCACACCAGGCCGTGCAGGGGGCAGATCATGCGGATGGGAAGGCCTGCGACCTTCTTCAGGGCGGACTGCACCTGGGCGCCGTACTTGCCAACGATGTTGCTGTAGTAGCGCCGGGCGTCGGGCAGCCAGTCGCGCTCAAAGTTCACCTCGTCGTTGAACAGGTTGCCGTTCAGCGCGCCGAAGGTCCCGAAGGCGTCGGCGGAAAAGAGCAGCTGTTCACTCTCCTCGTAGGTCATCATTACCTCCGGCCAGTGCACCATGGGGGCGAAGTAGAAGCGCAGAGTGTGCTGTCCCAGGGGCAGGGTGTCGTTCTCCTTGACGACGATGCTGCGCTCTCCGGCGTTTAAATCGTAAAACTGGCCGATCATGGAAAGGGTTTTGCTGTTGCCCACGATTTTTAAGTCAGGGTAGCGCAGGAGCAGCTCCTCGATGTTGGCGCAGTGATCCGGCTCCATGTGGTTGACGATCAGGTAGTCCAGGCCGCGGCCGGACAGGGTGTGGGTGATATTTTCCAGAAATTGTCTGGTAATAGAAGCGTCCGCAGTGTCCACCAGGACGGTTTTCTCGTCCATAATCAGGTAGGAGTTGTAGGAGACGCCCCGTGGGATGGGGAAGAGGTTTTCAAAGAGAGCCAGGCGGCGGTCGTTTCCGCCTACCCAGGTGATGGAGTCAGTGATTTTTCTTGTGCAGTACATAGTGCATTTGTCCTTTCCGATATTGATTTTAAAGTTTCTCCGAATCGGGGATGTTGTTTGGCGGGGGAATGGGGTGTTGGGCTGCCGTCCGTCCATGTTCGCTCGGGCCGCCGGCGTAAAGCGCGGGGCCTGCCGCGGCGGCTATGGAGATTTCAGCAGATCTTCCAGCGTGATTCCATCCAGATAATCGTTGATCAGCGTGTCCAGCTTCTGCCACACGGGCCGGGACGGGCAGGTCTCGCGGCGGGGGCATTCCGTGTTGCCCTCGTCGGCGCAGGCCACCGGCGCCAGGCTGCCTTCGGTCAGGCGCAGGATCTCGCCCAAAGTGTACTCGCCGGGAGCGCGGGTCAGGCGGTAGCCGCCGCCTTTTCCACGCAGGCCGGTGAGCAGGTTGTTCCGGACTAAAACCTTCAGAACGATTTCCAGATATTTCTCGGAAATGTCCTGGCGGTGCGCTATTTCTTTCAGGGGAATGTATCCGTCCGCGCAGTGTTCAGCCAGGTCCAGCATCACCCGCAGCGCGTAGCGCCCCCTGGTGGAAATCATCATTTGACACACCTCCCTCTAAAAATTGCCTGTCAGCATGTTCACATTATACCACAAACCCCAGGTTCGTAAAAGACCTCACCAGGCGTTTCTGTATGGATTCGTGACAGTGCTGCAAGAGAAACAGGTATAGCAGCAGAAAGTGGAAAATATAAACCTATTGACAAAGTGGGTTTATGATATTATGATATCTATAAACCAAGTAAAATGATAGGTTAAAAGGAAATTATATGGAGCAACAAGCCTTCCCGGGCGGAATGGAGGAGCATATGTCAAATGGACTGCTGGAAGTCACAGGACTGACGGTCAGAGTGGAAGATAAAGAGATTTTACACGGAATTAATCTGAGCATCAATCAGGGTGAGACCCATGTGTTAATGGGGCCCAATGGAGCGGGAAAGTCCACCCTGGGCTACGCCCTGATGGGAAATCCCCGTTATGAGGCGACGGCGGGAGAAATCCTGTTTCAGGGGAAGCGGATCAATGAGGAGGGCGCGGACAAGCGGGCCAGGGACGGGATGTTTCTGTCCTTTCAGAATCCCATAGAGATCTCTGGGCTGACGCTGAGCTCGTTTATCCGCAGCGCCGTGGAGCAGCGCAGAGGGGAGAGAGCGCGCCTATCGGCTTTTCGGAAGGAGCTGGGGCAGGCCATGGAGCTGCTGCAGATGGACAGGGCTTATGGGGACCGGGATTTAAATGTGGGATTTTCCGGCGGAGAGAAAAAGAAGGCGGAAATCCTGCAGATGCTGCTCTTGAAGCCCAGTCTGGCGATTCTGGATGAGACGGACTCGGGCCTGGACGTGGATGCGGTCCGAACCGTGTCCCTGGGCGTGAAGGAATACCAGAAGGACCGGGAGGGAGGACTTCTCATTATCACCCACAGCACCCGGATTCTGGAATCCCTGCATGTGGACAAGACCCACATCATGGTGGACGGCCGGATCGTGAAAACGGGCGGGGCCGCGCTGGTGGAGGAGATCAATCGGAACGGGTTTGAGCAGTATTTGGGGCAGCAGGGCTGCGCCCGGGGCGGACGGTAAAAGACGTTTATCCCTGCTTAAGGGGGCCCGGTGAAGCCCGGTGGATTTCTCAGGGCAGCCGTCGGGAATGAAGTTCCAACACGCTCAGCCGCCCCCATCCGGAAAGGAGAGAGTACGGAGATGGAAGAAAGAACATTTGTAGATGACATCGACAGAAGCATATACGACATACGCAATGAGGAGAAGGATGCCTACCGCATTGAGACGGGATTAAGCCCGGCCATTGTGGAGCAGATATCCAGGGAAAAGAACGATCCGCTGTGGATGGAGCTGTTCCGGCTGGAGTCATTGCAAATATATAACAATATGAGAATTCAGGACTGGGGCCCCTCCCTGGAAGGGCTGGATATGAACAATATCGCTACCTACGTGCGATCCAACACCGGGATGAAGGGGGATTGGGCCGAGGTGCCGGAGGAGATCAAGGACACCTTTGAGCGGCTGGGAATCCCCCAGGCGGAGAAACGTTCTCTGGCCGGAGTGGGCGCACAGTACGATTCGGAACTGGTATACCACAACGTGCGCCGGGAGGTGGCGGAGCAGGGCGTGGTATACACGGACCTGGAGAGCGCCATCAAGGGCGAGTATGGGGATCTGGTGAAAAAGCATTTTATGAAGCTGGTACCGCCAAATGATCACAAGTTTGCGGCCCTCCACGGCGCGGTGTGGTCGGGCGGGTCTTTTGTATACGTGCCGCCGGGGGTTCAGGTGGAAATACCCCTGCAATCCTATTTCCGGCTGAACGCGCCGGGGGCGGGGCAGTTCGAGCACACGCTGATCATTGTGGACGAGGGGGCCAGCCTCCATTTCATCGAGGGCTGTTCCGCGCCGAAATACAACGTGGCCAACCTGCACGCGGGCTGCGTGGAATTGTTCGTGGGGAAGAACGCGAAGCTGCGCTATTCCACCATTGAGAACTGGTCCAAGAACATGTACAACTTAAACACCAAGCGGGCCCAGGTGGCTGAGGGCGGAACCATCGAGTGGGTGTCCGGTTCCTTCGGCTCCCATGTGTCCTGCCTGTATCCCATGAGCATTTTAAAGGGGCGGGGGGCCAGGATGGAGTTTACCGGGATCACCTTCGCCGGGGAGGGGCAGAATCTGGACACCGGAGCCAAGGTGGTGCACGCTGCGCCGGAGACAACTTCTTATATGAACACCCGGTCCATTTCCAAGAGCGGGGGTGTGAGCACCTTCCGCAGTTCCGTGGTGGTGGCAAAGGGCGCGGCGGGCAGCAAGGCCGCCGTGTCCTGCCAGTCCCTGATGCTGGACGGAATCTCCCGGTCGGACACGGTTCCGGCTATGGATATCCGCACAAAGGACGCGGATATCGGCCATGAGGCAAAGATCGGGCGGATCAGCGACGAGGCGGTGTTCTATCTCATGTCCAGGGGACTGAGCGAGGAGGAGGCCAGAGCTATGATTGTCAGCGGTTTCGCGGACAGCGTGGCGAAGGAGCTGCCACTGGAGTACGCGGTGGAGATGAACAATCTGATCCGGATGGAGATGAAGGGAAGTATTGGATAGATGATTTTACAGGAATTGGAAAGGAGGCCCCTTGTGGAAAATGGACTTGATTTGAAGGTTAACCGGCTGCCGGTGCGGACCTGGAACCGGCTGAAGATGAACGAGGCCCGGTTGGAACGGATCGCGGCGGGAAAGGCCCCTGCCGTGATCACGGAAGGATTTTCAGAACCGGAAGCGTGGGAGGAGGATTTCTCGTCCATTGCCACCGGGATGGGCCGGGATATGGACCGGCTGGGGGCTGCGGCGGAGGCTGCGCCGATTCGGATTGGGGCGGAGGCTGCGGCGATTCGGGGCGCGGCGGAGGTTTTCTCCACCCGGACCGCGGCCGGGGAAGAATGCCGCGCCGCGCTGCATTTTGCTTGCCAGGACGGGGAGAACCGCTTTCAGCCGGTGGAAATTCTGGCCGGGGAGGGCGAAAGGCTGACCGTGGTGATGGATTTCACCTCAGCGCCCGGGGACGGAGGACAGATCGCCGTGCAGACCCGGTTTAAGGCGCGCAAAAATGCCAGGGTGCGGCTGATTCAGCTCCAGCTTCTGGGGAGCGGATACCGGATGTTAAATGATATCGGCGGGAGCTGCGGCGACGGCGCTTCCGTGGAGATCGTCCAGCTGTTTCTGGGCGGGGCGGAGACTTACGCGGGCTGCCTGGCGGAGCTTGACGGGACTGAGAGCGCCCTGAGCGTGGATGTGGGATATCTGGGAATAGAGGGCCAGCGGTTCGACATGAACTATGTGGCGAATCATAGAGGGCGCAGGTCCAAAAGCCGGATCATGGCCGGGGGCGTGCTCCGGGATCAGGCGTTTAAACTGTTTCGCGGCACCATCGACTTCAAGGCGGGAGCCGCCGGAGCGGAGGGAGAGGAGCAGGAGGACGTGCTGATTCTGGGGGACGACGCGGTGAACCAAACCATTCCGTTGATTCTGTGCGCCGAGGAGGACGTGCAGGGCAGCCACGGCGCTACCATCGGCAGGCTGGACGACGAGCTGTTGTTCTACCTCTGTTCCAGGGGGATGAGCCGGGAGAAGGCCGCCCAGGTGATGACCCGGGCGAAGCTGGACAAGGTCTGCCGCAGGATTGGGGATGAGGCCGCAAGGCGGCTGGCCTGGGATTATCTGGAGGAGGTGAGCGGCGATGGGAATTAATGGTTCAGGGAATGAGTTTTATCGCAATCCATACTGTAATCCGTACCGCAGGAATTTCCCTCTGCTGGCGGAGAATTCACTGATTTACCTGGATAGCGCGGCAACGGCCCAGAAGCCAGCCTGCGTGCTGCAGGCGGAGCGGGAGTTTTACGAGAGGTTCAACGCCAATCCCATGCGGGGATTTTACGCCCTGAGCGTGGAGGCCACGGAGCGGGTGGAGGAGGCCAGAAGGGCGGTGCGCCGGTTTCTCAACGCCCCGCCGGAGGGCGAGGTCATTTTCACGAGAAATACCACGGAAAGCCTGAATCTGGTGGCTTACAGCTACGGACTTTCGAAGCTGAAGGCCGGGGATGAGATTGTGGTGAGCATTATGGAGCATCACAGCAACCTTCTGCCCTGGCAGATGGTGGCAAGACAGACCGGGGCGAAGCTTCAATTCCTGGAGTGCGAGGCGGACGGCCGGATCACGCAGGAGCGGCTGAACGAGGCATTTTCGGAGCGCACCAGGCTGGTGGCGGTGGCTCATGTGTCAAATGTGCTGGGATGTGAGAATCCCATTGCCCGGATTGCGGCCATGGCGAAGGAGCGGGGAGCCGTTCTGGTGGTGGACGCTGCCCAGAGCGCGCCCCATATGCCGGTGGACGTGCAGGCGCTGGGGGCGGATTTCCTGGCATTTTCAGGCCACAAGCTCATGGGTCCCATGGGAATCGGCGTGTTGTACGGGCGGCGGGAGTTGCTGGAGGAGATGCCGCCGTTTCTGACCGGTGGGGAAATGATCAACTCCGTCACCAGGACCGGGGCGGTGTTCGCGCCGGTGCCGCACAAATTTGAGGCGGGAACGGTGAACGCGGCGGGGGCCTGGGGACTCAAGGAGGCGATCCGCTATCTGGAGGCGGTGGGATTTGAGGCGGTGCACAGGCAGGAGCTGGCGCTGACCGCCACGGCCCTTGAGGGACTTGGGCGGATTCCGCATGTGCGCGTACTGGGGTCAGAGAAGCCGGAGGAACACTGCGGCATCCTGACGTTTACCGTGGACGGGGTTCACCCCCACGATGTGAGCGCCATATTGGACGCCGACGGCATCGCCGTCCGGGCCGGAAACCACTGTGCACAGCCGCTGTTCGATTTCCTCAAGGTGAACGCAGCCACCAGGGCGAGTATCTATTTTTATAACACGCAGGAGGAGATCGCGGCGTTTTTGAAGAGCGTAGCAGGAATCAGGAGGAAAATGGGATATGGAGAATAGAAGTTTTTACAACGAGATATTGACGGAGCACAACCTCCGCCCGGCCCACAAGCACGACCTGGCGGACGCCAACCTGGTGCTGGAGGGCGTGAACCCCAGCTGCGGGGATCACCTCTGGCTGAAGCTGAAGGTGGAGGACGGAGTGATCCGGGACGGGGCCTTTGTGGGCGAGGGCTGCGCCATTTCCCAGGCCTCCGCGGATATTATGCTGGATCTGGTGATCGGGAAGGAGACGGAGGAAGCTCTGGAGCTGGCGAAGCGGTTCTTTGGCATGATTCAGGGGACAGCCACGGAAATGGACCTGGAGGAGCTGGAGGACGCGGCGGCTTTGCAGGACGTGGCGCATATGCCGGCGCGGGTGAAATGCGCGGTATTGGGGTGGAGGACGTTGGAGGAAGGGGTTGGGTGAACCGGCCTTTTTCGGTCAAGAAGATGAGCCGCCTGAATTGTTACAATGCGCGGAAATTACGGTTGAAAAATCTGCGCGGGATTGTTATAATAAGCATATAAAAGGAACAACCGCCCCATACAAGGGGTTGGCCAATTAGAAAAGCGGAAAATCCACCCTTAAACCGGCTAAGTTTACAAGGGTGGGTTTTCTTTGACCCTTTTTCAGGGGTTTACCAAAAAACGTTACTTACGATTATCGAAAATAAAGGTAAGCAATGCGATGAGAAACAGTCCAAAGGCCATCAGGTCCTGAAAACTGAAAGACATACGCATCCCTCCCCTCTTATGTAGAGTAGGAGGCCAACACCTTGCAGTGACACGGTTGTTCCGATTCGGGCAGCGCTTTTAAATCGCACGCCATGATATATTCTTCTCCGTGATCCGCAGCGATCTCAAATCCCACCTTCCGATACAAATTCACCGCAAAGTTTTCTTTCTGCACAGAGAGAGAAACGCGCTTGTACCCGCTTTTTTTCAGCAAGTCCAACATAGCCTTCATCATTGCGGTGCCGATTCCATTTCCACGGTACTCCTTGTAAAGTGAGATCGCCAGGGACGGCGTGTGATCGTCGATGTGTCCATAGTCATCCATGATGCGGGTCCAGACCGCTCCCACGATGGTTCCGCCGACTTCCGCCACCAGGCACTTGTCATCGTCCGACTCCCCGAAGCGGCGGGTGTAGACCTGCAATTCAGGGGAGGTGAGGATCGACCGGGGCGGAGGGACGGCGCCTTTTGGAACGTAGATCGCTTCGTATAGAAAATCGTCCAGCAATGGGGATTCGGACGTTTTGATTTCACGTATGGTGTAATTCATCTGTGGCCTCCTGCCTCTCGCTTTATCTGAAATATTACCGGGGCGGGGATGGACGGGAAATGCCAATCGTTCCGGTTAAAGTAGTGCAGAGGCAGGTATTTGCGGCCCGCCCCTGCTTTTTATATATTTATTTTTCCGGCACAATCTCCATCACAAAAGGCTGATCCCAGTAAAACCTCGCTCCGTGGAATTTCAGCGTCACCTCTGTGTCGCCCTCCTCGTAAAAGACCCGGAAACCGGTTAGCGTGCCGTTTCCGTCAAAGTCGTACCGCTCGCGTTCCCATCCGCCTCCCCGCTTCCTCTCGCAGAGCAGACCTCTTAAAATCAGGTTCTTGTCTTCATGGACCGCTTTCACGTCGATGTAGACTGCGGGCCGTTCGACTGTTTTGGGCTCACCGGCTGCATTGGTGGTCTGCACTGCCTGCAGCTCCTGCATTTTGGTGATGCCGAGAATGCGCACGGAGCCTTCTTTCCAGGGGATATCCACGTTCAGCTCCTCGGAGTTATCCGGGATCTCCAGGGTGACAGGGGTGGATTCCTCCTGGTCCAGAAATGTGATTCCCGGAATATTGACCTGGAACGCGGTATTCTGCTGGTCCACGGGAACGTCGAACATGCACAGATACCGTCCGCCATACCGTTCGATATCCGACGGCCGGTAAAATCCCGAGTTGTCCCAGTAGGGATTGGACTTCATCTGTTTGATCGGATATTCGTTCCCTCCGCCGGATATGGTGGGCATGGCGACGTCCTGGAGCGGCGGCTTGAAGGTGATGCTGACGGCCTGGTTCTCCGCCTCGCCGTACACATACCAGGAGACCAGAATTCCGTCTTCCACCTGCTCTCCCATGCTGATGATGGTGATTCCGTCATGGGTGTCCATGCTGCCGTGCTCCGCTGCCGCCAGTTCTTCCAGAGTTCCATACTCAGGAGCGGATTTCAGGGAAAATTCCAGGGGATTTTCAAAATCGAGAACCTGAAGGGCATACCCGGACAGCGCGTTTTCGCCCGAAAGGGCAGCTGGAAGCTGGAAACGCGCCTCAATCCAGTAACGCATACTTTCGTATGCCTCGAAATACTGGGCATCGGCAAGGTACATGGATTCCACCGGCTTGATCCCGTCCTGCGGGAGTCCCGGTCCCGTCAGGAACAGGCCTTCGCCCGAGGACCACAGCTCGCTCTGATAGGTCTCCGAGATGAGCAGGCGCCCGTCCGGGAGCTTGGTATATTTTCTGTCCGCAGGGGGCTCGCTGCCCGGGGGAAGGGTCTCTGCGGAAGGGGACATCAGGATGGCGCTCACGATCAGCTCCTGCTTGTGGCAGAGGGCGGACGTCAGTATGAGGGTCTTTTCTTTCTGGGGGAATTCCAACTGAACCGTGGATTCCAGCTCATAGACCGGATCGTCCGATTTGACAATTCCACAGGTGCGGACGAACTGGAACGGGAGGGCGGAAAACGCCGGGTCCTCTGCGGATTCCGGCTGTTTCTGCGTGCCGGGGTTCCCTGCCGCCGAGCCCGTGCCGCCGGGTTTCCCGGCGTATCCGTCCGAGCCCGTGCCCCCAGGCGCCCCGGCATTTCCATCCGCCGCCTCCCCGCCCGGCGTTTTCCCGTCATCCGCCCCGGTCATTTCCTCCACCGCGCTGCTCCCGGCGCCTGAGGCATTTCCCGGCGTCTCACCGCCCGCGCCGGGGCTTGTTTGGCAGCCGGACAGCAATGCGGACAGCAGGCCTGCAATTACAAAGACAGTGATCGTGCGTTTCTTCATGGCGAGTCCTCCCCTCTCCAACGGAATACACTTGCATTGTTCTGATTTTATCATAACAGAGCCGCCGCCTGCATTTTTTTCTTATTTCTTAAGTCTTCTGAACAGAATCATTAAATCATCTGTCTGCGCGTTTGCAGCGTATATTTTTGTTTGTATGTTCCGCTCAAAACCAATATAATAAGGGTAGAAGGGCCTGCTGCAAAACAGGTTGACGGGCCCGCGGAAAGCAGGAGGCGGTTATGGACGGCAGGATTTTGCTGGTGGACGATGAGAAGGATATTTTGGATTTGCTGGAAGAGGTTTTGCGCAGGGACGGATTTCGGGAGATCAGGAGGGCGAAAGACGGGGCCGGGGCTATCCGGGCCTGCAGGGAATTTCTGCCCGACGCTGTGGTGCTGGATATCATGCTTCCCGACATGGACGGGCTGGAGGTCTGCAAACAGATTCGGGAATTTTCCTATTGCTCGATTTTGTTCCTGTCCTCAAAAAACGACGATATTGATAAGATTCTCGGCCTTTCCTGCGGCGGCGACGATTACATCACAAAACCTTTCAGCCCCCGGGAGGTGGTGTTCCGCGTGAAGGCCCAGCTCCGCCGCCAGCAGTACCAGGGAGCCGGGCCGGCTGCCGCAGGGACGCTTTTGACCGCGGGTCCGATTTCGGTGGACCGGGAGAGCGGACGGGCCTATAAGGACGGCAGAGAACTGAGCCTTACGGGGCGGGAATTTCTGCTGCTGGCCTGCCTTGTGGAACATGCGGATAAAATCATCAGCAAGGAGCGGCTTTATGAGCAGGTGTGGGGAGCGTACAGCGCCATCTGCGACAATACCATTATGGTCCATATCCGGCACCTGCGGGAAAAGATCGAGGACTCCCCCTCGAGTCCCAGGCAGCTGGTCACAGTCAAGGGCTTGGGCTACAAGCTCAAAAAAAGGACGGGCTAAATGAGAAAATCCGGTTATCGCACAGTATTCCACATTTATCTGATCTTCTTTCTGGCAATGCTCGGGGCTGTTCTGGCGGCGTTAGGGCTGCTGTTCCTGTTGATTACCGTCCGCAGGCCGGACGGGTCCCTTGTAAGGAGCAACTGGCCGCAAAAATTTGCTGAGGATTTCAGGGAGGAGATTATTTTCAACGACGGGGCTGCGCAGATCAGCCAGGAGGGAATCCGGCTTCTTCGGGATCAAGGCGTGGGATTGCAGATATTGGATTCCTCCGGCGCGGACATCGCCAACTACCAGAAGCCGGAGCTGGCCCGGGAGACCTATTCACCCGCGGATTTGCTGCGCCTTAGCCGGGACGGACGGTGGGAGGACGAAGGGACCACGGCGTTTATCGGGTCGGTGACGGAGGAAGGGGAGGAGTATCTCTACATCCTGTATGTTCCGGTGAACATTTCAAAGGTCACGATGTACTTGAACGGGGAGCGGTTTGCGGGCGGGAAGGCGGTGATCCTTCCGGCGTTGGGCTGCCTGTTTCTGGCCGTGGTCGTTTCCGGCCTTCTCTACGGGATTTTGACCACAAGGGCTATGAGACGGGTGATCCTTTCCGTTGGGGATGTATCTGCGCGCAGCTACCTTCCTGTTCAGAAACGGGGCGTTTTCCGGGACTTTTACAGCAGCCTCAATGCGCTGGACGAGCAGATACGGGCCAGCGACCGGCTGAAGGAGCAGACGGACCGGATGCGGGAGGATTGGATCGCCAACATTACCCACGACTTAAAAACGCCGCTCTCGCCGATCCGGGGTTACGCGGAGGTTTTGCTGGAGAAAGGAGGGGAAAACGAAGCCCAGGTGCGGCGCTATGCCGGGATTGTGCTTAAAAATGCCTCCTATATGGAGGGGCTGATCGACGATTTGAAGCTGACGTACCAGCTTGAAAATGGGATGCTGCCTCTGCGGGCCGTGGAGGGGGACGTGGTCCGTTTTTTGAGGGAGCTGGCCATCGACATTTTAAACGCTCCGGATTATGAGGAGCGGACCATCCGCTTTGAGGGAGGCCAAGAGGCGGTGCGGTATCCGTTTGACCCGACGCTGTTTGAGCGGGCGTTCCGAAATCTGGTGATCAACGCGTTTGTGCACGGAAATGAGGACACGGAGGTCACCCTGCGGGTGTCGGATTCAGATGGGGAGCTCAGGATCGAGGTGGCGGACAACGGCGCGGGGATGGGGCCGGAGGCGTGCGAACACCTCTTTGACCGCTATTACCGGGGGGCGGACACCGGGCAAAAGCCGGAGGGAACCGGTTTGGGGCTGGCCATCGCCAAAGGTATGATTGAGCTGCACGGCGGGACAATTTCCGTTGCAAGCGCCCCCGGCGCGGGCAGTGTGTTCCGGATCGTGTTTCCGCGCCCTTAAGGTTAATTAAGGTTGGCTGAAAATGAGATTAAGGTTGGCAGGTTATCATGGAAGCAGTGATAACCGCTGGCCTTTTTTGATGTGCGGGGGCAGACGGAAACAGGTTAAAGGAAGCAGGTGCCGTTATGAAAATGATGTTGAAATACTGTCTGACCAATGTAAGAGAGCGGAAGGCGCGGACCGCTGTGATGCTGCTGTCCATTGTGCTCTCCGCCACCCTTTTGTTCGTCTCGTTTTCCATCGGCGTTTCCTATGAGAGCGCCCAGCGGAAAATGGCCCGGGGCCTGGCTGGCAGCGCCACGGTGGCCGTGACCGCGGTAAACGGCGCGATACGCCCGGAAGAGATTCCAGAGCTGCCGTCCGTGGGCGCGGCCGCGGGTATCTGGGAGGGAAACGCGCTCTACCACGAAAATGGATATTATGAGAGGATCGATTTGGTTGGGGCGGATTTGGCGCAGTTGAACCGGATCAACCCTCCGCGGCTGGCGGACGGCGGGGAGATCACCGGTTTTTCCGGCAATCAGGTGATACTGCCGGACCGTTTTACTTCAAAGTACGGCATTGAGGAGGGAAACGAGATTGTGCTGGAAATAAATGGGAAGCCGGTGAAGCTTCGGGTGGCGCGGATCGCGGCCTACGATACGGTTTTTCTGCGTCATACCAGGGGTGCGACCGCGCTGCTGCCCCTGTCCACCGCGGCCGGGCTTTTGGGGCAGCCGGAGGGGTACGGCAAAATACTGATCGAACCGGCAGAGGGCGTTTCCACGGAGGAATTGAAACGGGACCTGCAAGCGGTGTTTCCGCCCGGGGATTACCGGGTGGCGGAGACTGTAAACCAGGCGCAGATTGCCGCGGACGCCAGGCAGAAGACCATGCCGTTTTTTCTGATCAGCTTTTTTGCCATGACCATGAGCGTCTTTATCATTTACAGCAGCTACAAGGTGATCACCCTGGACCGGCTGCCGGTGATCGGCACATTCCGCAGCGTCGGCGCGACCCGGCGGACCGTAACCTGCATGCTTCTGCTGGAAAGCGTTTTTTACGGGGGCATGGGCGGCGCGGCGGGAATTCCCCTTGGGCTGTTCGCGTTGAAATGGATTCTGCGGGGCATGGGGGCGTCTTTGGCCCTGGGAATTGAGATCCCGGTTGTGATTTCTCCGCCGGGAATCGGCGTTTCCCTGGCTGTGGCGGTTCTTGTCCCGCTGCTGTCCGCCTGGATTCCGGTGCGGCGGGCAAGCCGCCTGCCGCTCAGGGAGGTGATGGCGGGCACGGTGGAGGAAGCGCCTCCTTCCAGGCGTCTGGTTGTGGCCGCGGGCGCTGCGCTGTTTGGGATTTCCGTGGCGCTTCCCCGGGCGGCTTCGGGAAAGCTTTTGTACCTGGCCGGAGGCTGCTCTCTGCTGGGGCTGATCGCCGGAACGATTCTGATCATTCCACCCCTTTCGGACCTGCTCTCCATGGGGCTGGAACGCCTGTACGGCGCGCTGCCAGGAAATGAGGCCGCGCTGGCTGCGCGGAATATGCGGGAGAACCGGAATATACAGCAGAATATTACTCTGCTTTTTATCAGTATTTCCGCGGTGATCGCCATTTCCGTTGTGGGCGGTTTTGTCACGTCCTATGTGAGCGACGTGTTTCAGGGCGCGGAGCTGGAAGGGTTCGCGGACGGAACCATGGAACCTGAATTCGTGGAGCGGGTGAGGCGCATGGATGGCGTTGAGACGGTGCTGCCCCTCCATGTGTACAAGGACCGGATTCAGGCCGGGGGACAGACGATCCGCCGCATGGAGGCGACGGACAATCTGGAACGGTATGGATCTATGTTCGCGCTTCACGAGACGGAGGAAGGAGCGCTGGGGCGGGGGGAAGCTGTTTTTGACCGGGAGCGGACCGTGCTGCTGAGCGAGGACTGCATGGAGCGGACGGGACTTCATGTGGGGGATGCTGTGGCGCTCTTTGACGGCGCGGTGCAGAGGGAGTATCGGGTGGGCGGAAGCTTTAAATCCCGGGCTACCGATGTGGAGGCGGTGATTTCTTCATCCTTTGCGGCCGAAGATTTTGGGGCCGGTGCTTACCAGTTTCTGGCTTACACCGCCGCCGATCCCGAGGCGGTCATGGTGCAGATTCGGGATCTGTTCGGCGGGACTCCGAACTGGAGCCGGACCGTGGAGGAATTTTACAGCGACGCGCTGTCCACGGTGGGGGCGTTCCTGCGGCCCATGCACAGCATGATCTACTTTATTCTGCTGATGGCGGCAGTGGGCGTGACCAACAATCTGCTCATCAATTATATGCAGAAAAGGCGCGTGACCGCCATGTACAAATCCGTGGGACTCAGCAACCGCCAGCACGCGGTGATGGCGCTGGCGGAGGCATTTTCCTCGGGCCTGATCGGAGCGGCTGTTGCGGCGTTTGTCTCCTGGTTGGAGATCGGCACGATTTTCCTGGTGGCGGGTCCGAAAATCCAGATGGCGCCGGAGTTGGATGCCGCCGTATTCTGCCGGGCCGGGCTTTTGGGGATCGCGGTGACCCTGCTTGGCTCTGCGGTTCCGATCATTAAGTGCAGGCACATGAAGCTGGTGGAAAAAATCAAGTTTGAATGAGGAGGGAACGGGATGAAACAGAAGACCGGCCGTGTGGCCGTGGAGGGGCGGAACATTGTAAAAGATTTCCATAACGGAGGGGCAGGAACGCGGGTGTTAAACGGCGTGTCGCTGAAAATAGACCAGGGGGAGTTTGTGTCCATCATGGGCCCGTCTGGTTCCGGGAAAAGCACGCTGCTCTACATTCTCGGCGGGTTGGACGTCCCCACCGGCGGACAGGTGCTGCATAACGGCGTGGATATTTCCCGGCTGAGGGATGAGCAGATGAGCCGCATGAGGCGGCAGAAGATTGGATTTGTGTTCCAGTTTTACAACCTGATCCCCAACCTGGATGTGGAGGAAAATGTGCTGCTCCCACTGCTTTTGGACGGGCAGAGGGCGGGAAATTGCAGGCAGAGGCTGGACCGGATTCTGGAGATTGTGGGCCTGTCGCACCGGCGGAGGCACAAACCGCGCGAACTGTCGGGCGGGCAGCAGCAGCGGGTGGCCATCGCCCGTGCGCTGATTGGAAACCCGGAAATTCTCTTTGCCGACGAGCCGACGGGAAACCTGGACAGCAGGACCGGGGAGGAGATCATGGATCTGCTGGGAGAGATCAACCGGGACCAGGGGCAGACCATTCTCATGGTCACCCATTCCCCGGAAGCCGCCAGGCGGAGCAGCCGGGTGATTACGGTGCGGGATGGGGGGATTGTCTGAGGCGGGAAGGAAATGGGGAAAGGGAAAATGAAAACGGCCCCAGCGGTTTTTTGCCGTTGGGGCCGTTGGGCGCGGTGTGGATTGCTATACCTGGTAGCCGTTAAAACGGTGCGGTTTGTTATTCCAGGCGCATCATTTGCCGTTTCGCCCGTCCTGAGCGCCATTTCTAATTCTTCAAATAGGCGCACACCTTGTCGATCTGTTCCGCAAAGCTTCCGCCGAACTTGTTCTCGAAAAACGCTCCGCCGATGGTGAACGCTCCCAGCATGGGAAGGGTTTTCAAGTAGTCGATTCTTTCAAAGCTGTTCACGCTGCCCGCGATGGAGAATGGCTTTTCCACTGTGCCGGATACTGCGGCCAGCAGCTCCTCCGGATCGCCCCCGAGATAGCGGAAGGCGGACAGGTTGATGCCGTCCACGCCTTTGGCCTCGGCTTCCGTTACCGCCTCCACCACCTGGCCGATGGGGGCGCGCAGGCGTGTGTCGGGGTCCAGGGCCACGAAGGGGGAGTAGGCGATCCCGGCCTCCTTACAGACCCGGTGCACGCTCTCATAGTACAGCGTGCCTAAGAGGTGGTCCGCGCCGCACCGGGCGCAGAGCCGGGCGGATCTTAAGCAGGTGGGTTCGTCGATGGCCAGCACTTCTATGTAGGTACGCTTTCCTGCCTGTTTCATGAGCCCGATCAGCTCCGCCATACTTTCGGGCGTGGTGCCCTCGATCTTAAAGCCCCAGTGGGTCGCCGCAGCGCCGCGGCACTCCAGAAAAAGTTCCTTTGCGTTGGCAACCGTCACGTCATGCCAGGTCAGCATGACAATCAAATTCTTGTCAATCATATTTCGTGTCCTTTCAAGCGCGGTACTACCGCATTTTCCGGGTCAGCAGCGCGTAATAGGCTTTCTGGGCGGCTTGTTCCATCCAGGCTACCTTGGCGAAGGCTTCGTCCAGGGTGCGGCCAACGCACACTGCGCCGTGGTTGCCCATGATGCAGCAGTCCGAGTGCAGCAGGGCGTCGGCGGTGTTTTCCGCTACGTCGTGGGTTCCCGCGTCCGCATAGGCCGCGCAGGGGATCACGCCGGTGAGCCCCTCGCCGATCAGGTCCAGGGGAACGTCCATGCGGCAGATGGCAAACACAGAGGCCCATTCGCTGTGGGTGTGGACGATGGCGCCGATATCCGGGCGCTTGCGGTAAATTGCCACGTGCATATACCACTCGCAGGTGGGTTCGCTCCAGGGTACGAACACTTCCTCATCGGTGTTGGTGATGAAGCGCTCCCAGCCCCGGGCGTCCTGGAGATTTTTCTGGAAGCACCAGGAAGGGCTGCCGGATACATAGATCAGGCCGGTTTTTAAGTCGCGGACGCTGGTGTCGCCGGATTCGCCGGACGGGGAGTAGCCCATGATATTCAGCTGGCGGGTCCCCCTGGCGACTTCGTTTTTGAACAGGATTTGGTCATAGTCCTGGTAAATGTTATAATGATCCATTCAGATTCCTCCTTTAAGCGCAGACGGCGCTCAGCCGATTGTGTGAAGCTCTCCGATCATGGAGGCCAGTGTGATCTTGCGGGTGACGGATTCCATCCAGGCGAGATAGTTGAAGGCGTTGTCCATATTGTCCCCCACTGCGAGGGAGCCGAAATTGTGGAGCAGGACGTATTTTTCCTGTTTCAGATGACGGATGACCTCGTCGAAATAGGATTCGTCCATGGACGGCTCTGCGGTCACGCACTCCACCGCGGTGCTGGCTTCAATCTGCTCGGCCAGCACATAGGGAACTGATTCGCCGCGCTCGGAGAACAGGGAGGACCACACGGGATAGGTGTGGAGGATGGCGTGCACGTCCGGGCGGGCCTTGTACACGGCCAGATGTAAGGCCAGGCGTTCGTTTGGCGGCGTCACGGTGGTGACCGGCTCCCCGTCCAGGGTGGCGACGGCGATATCGCTGCCGTGGTACTCCGATGGATCTGCGATGTAAAATGTGCCTGGCTTGATCGAGATAAATACCAAACCGGACTCCGCGTCCCGCAGGCTGACTTCCCCCATGTGGTCGTTGGGGAGATAACCCGCTTCGTACAGGCGCGCAAGCCCGCGGGCAGTCTCGTCCTGGAACAATTTCAATTTGTAAGCATTGTTTTCCGCCATATTTGATTGATCCTCCTATTCCATGTGCGATTGACTGATTGGTTCGTCCTTTTTGTTTGTCGACAACATAAAAAAGATAAATACCGGTTAATTGAAATATAACACATTAAATATATAAGAATCAATAGTTAAATACCAATTTGGGATTAGTGCTAATTTGTGGTTGGTAAAATTGGCAATTAATCACAAAGAAATGAAGAATAATTTCCGGTTATATCCATAAATGCACAGTTGAAAAAGTATGAGAATAGTGATAAGATAAATACCACAACCCCAGGCGGTCTCCTGGCGGCCGCCTGGCAGTCGCCCAGTGGCCTCCCGGTAACCGCCAAACAGCCTCCGCGCCCAATTTTTTCTAAAAATAGGAATTGACGACCCCTCGCAGGCAAGATTATAATTAGATTCAGCAATGAGATTTAGCAAAAAACAGCGCGGACATGCGGAAAGAGGGGAATCGGATGAGGACAGAGCGGGGCGAGGTAGTGGAGCGTCTGGAGTGTTATCTTTTGGAGCATCAGGTTGGCCCGGGCCAGTGCCTTCCCAGCGAGCGGGAGCTGTGCCAGGCGCTGAATGTGAGCCGCACGGCTCTGCGCTGCGCGATCCGTCAGCTGACGGACGAGGGGATGCTCTACAGCAAGGCCAGCGTGGGCACCTTTGTGGCAGAGCCGAAGATCCGGCGTCCGCTCCAGACCTACATTCCTTTTAAGCGGACGGTGGAGCTGGCGGGACATGGGTTTACTAGCAAAGTCAATTCCTTCGAGGTGGTGGGGGCGGGGAAGCTCATCGGAGCAAACCTGCACCTGTTGATCGGAAAACCGGTATACCGCTTGCGGCGGGTGCGTTCCATCGACGGAGAGCCGTTCATGCTGGATACCAGCTATCTGTCCGAGGACCGTTTTCCCGGATTGATGGATCACGATTTTTCAAGGGAATCCCTGTATACGGTGCTGCGGGAGCAGTACGGGACGGCGATCCGGAAGGGAAGCGAGAGCCTGCGGATCACCTACGCAACGGAGGAAGAGGCCCAGCTTTTGCAGACCCAGCCCGGCGCGGCCCTGTTTTACATCGAGGGCCTGGCCTTAGACGGCGCGGACGAACCCACGGAGTACGCCCGGGTGACGGTGCGGCCGGAGCGGGTGCAGTTTTCCAGTTCCATGAGTTAGGAGGCAGGAATTTCTAAGGGAAGGCGGTAGAGAGATGGCGGATCATATGAATACAGTGGATTACAGAAGCCCGGTGTACCTGCAGATGCGCGAGCTGATCCGCAGCAGGATCGCGGAAGGGATTTACCAGCCCGGCGGCAGCATCCCGTCGGAGAACGAGCTGGCGGCGGAGTTTGAGATCAACCGCCTGACGGTGCGCAGCGCGGTTGAAATTTTGGTGAAGGAGGGCCTGCTGAAGCGGGTCCAGGGAAAGGGCGTCTACGTGACCGGCGGGAAGATCGAACAGGACGTGGGCGATTTGAAGGGCTTTACCAGCACGCTCCAGGAGAGCAGGCGCAAGTCCGGCAAAAAGATCCTGGCGCGCAGGGTGCGGCCCGCCGGGATTAAGTACGCCAGCATGTTCGGCATCGATCCCGGGGACCCGGTGTACTATATCCGGCGTCTGTGCAGCGCGGACGGGGAACCGGTTTCCCTGGAAGAAATTTACATTCCGCAGGCCGCTGCCCCGCGGCTGGACGGCGTGGACCTGTCGGTGTTCAGCCTCAGGGAGGCGTTCCAGCTTTTGAATGTGGAGCTGAAAAGCGGCTTTCAGACCCTGGATATCACCAGGATCGGCACCCAGGAGGCCCGGATTCTGGACACGGAGGACAACCGGAACGTGTTTTTGGTGCGGTATACAAGCACCAACAGCCAAGATCAGGTGGTGGAATACGGGAAATGCTATATCAGGGGCGATAAGTTTTCCTTCAGGGTGGATTACGACACGCCCTGACAGGGCCGGGGGTTGGGAACGAAGAAAATCACAGGCAGCCGGACGGGCTGAGAAATGAGAGGAGAGTTTATTATGCCGTTTATCAATGTCAAGACAAATGTACCGGTCGGTTCCGACAAGGAAAAGGCTATCAAATCCGCGCTGGGACGGGATATCACCGCCCTGCCCGGAAAGACGGAGAGCTGGCTGATGGTGGGGCTGGAGCCGGAGTGCCATCTGTGGTTCAAAGGCACGGACGAACCGGCCGCCCTGGTGGACGTGTCCGTGTACGGCGGAGCCGACGCCGACGCTTACCGGGCTTTGACCGGGAAGGTCAGCGCGCTGCTGGCGGAGGAACTGGGGTTAAAGCCGGACCGGATTTACGTGAAATACTCGTCCACACCGGACTGGGGCTGGAATGGGGATAACTTCTGACGTTTGGCGGAAGGCTGTGGATTGAAGGTTGGAAAACCGCCGCGGGAGGCGAATGGAGCGTGGGTACACACGGCGTCGTCTCCCGCGGCGGTTTTTGACATTCCCGCCGCTATACGAAATAATCCCCGTACTGTTCTTTCAAATACTCTACGATCTCCCGCTCGCTTTTCCCCGCCAGCTCCAACACAAAGCTGGAGGCCAGAAAACGGTGCTTTAAGGTGGAGAAGCCCCGGGCCAGGAGACGGTCGATGTCGTCCTGGCTCACGAAGAAGTTCAGGCGGATCACCGGCAGGTTCTGGGCGTTTAAGATGTTGAAAATGCGGGAGGAGAAGCAGAAAATGCAGTCGTACTCCAGCTCCTCCAGCCGGTGGATCTCGTTGATGTTGAAGGTGCCCTTCCATTCCAGGGCCACGTACTCCCGGATCTGCTCAAGAAAGAAGCTGACCCGCTCAAAGTTGATGCTGGTGACCACCACGATTTTTTGGCGGTGGCGGTCCACGATGCGGTTGCGCAGGACGTGCTTCTGTACCAGCAGCGTCAGGGTGGAGAAGTGTTCGTCCATAAAGGCGAAGTTGTAGGCGGCCTTGAAATATACCCCGTATTTCTGGATGATCTGGTAGAGGTTCAAAAACTGTTCCCGGGTATTTTCCACGGTCTTATCCACAAAGGTGCAGTGAAAGTGGTTGAGCGTGATCTCGCGGTAAAAATAGCTGTACAGCTCGTCCAGGAATTCTTCCCGGATGGAAAATGGCTCGGGCAGGCTGGCCACCACTTGCTCGGCGAACTGCTCCGTGGTCTGCCACAGCCGCCCGTCAAAGGGAAATTCCAGGCTGCGGGAAAAATTGAGCATGCTTAAGGCCACGTTGTAAAGCCGGTTCTCCCGGGGATTGTCCGAGAAATGCATGTTGAGCGGAGCCAGGGGCAGGCGGTAGGAGAACTGCATGGACTCGTCTATGGGGCGGCTCTGCATGAGACAGATGAATAGCAGCAGGAACTTCTTGGACGGGTAGTTTAAGGACAGTCCGGCGTCCGCCAGAAATGCGTTCAGCTGTTTTACCGCGCTTTCGGAGGTCTTTTGCAGACAGTCCGCGGCCTGGTCGTAGCTCTGCTTTTCCAGGGGCGTGTTGGCGAAGCGGGCCTCGATGCGGTTCTCGTCCGTAAATTCCAGCAGGGGATGGAGAATGTCGATGACAAGAAACCGCAGCTGCAGCTCGTCCCCCTCGATGGACAGCCCTTTTTTCTTCAGGGTTACCAGCTGCAGGCCGTGGTCGGAGAGCAGCCGCCGCAAATTGGCCGTGTCCTGCTTTTTCGTGGTCAGAGACAGGCCCCAGCTCTCATACAGAGAGGAGGCGTTCACATATCCCTGGAAGAAAATGGTAACGATTACCACCCGGATCCGCTCCGCCCAGGAACTGGCGTAGTCCTCCATGCTGATGCCCTTGATAAAGTCCACAAATTCCTTGTAGCTCACCCGGCTCAAGCACCAGCCCTTTTTGATCTCGATCATGGGGGCCGCAGAGTAGAGGTTGATCTGCTCGATGGCCCGGCGGATGGAGATTTCATTTTTCTCAAACTGCATCGCCACCTTGGGCAGGGGGATGCTCTGGCGCTTCTGGATGAAGCGCAGCAGGCTTAGATCGTCGTAGCTGAGGCCCATCTGTGAGACCCTCCTTATCCCGTTTTGTAGTTCTGTTTATTTTGATTATAAATTTAGGGGCAACTAAACGCAACAATAACTTGTACTTTTTTTGCCTTGAAGCAACCATTCCAATCTGCGATAATAAAGCCAGTTCATAAGGCGCCTTTAGATCAAACGAAACAAAACGACATATCAACGTAAGAGAGGGAAACATATGAGTACAAAAAAGTCTAGCTGGAAGGACAGCATTCAGACCTTCGGCCGCTCCCTGCTGCTGCCCATCGCGCTGCTGGCGCCGATCGGAATGGTAATGGGTATCTGCAGTGCAATGGGACAGTCCTACATGATTGAAAAGTTCCCGTTTTTGGGAAATGAGATTCTTAAACTGGTTTTATCGAGCTTACAGACCATCACCAGCATCGTGTTCAACAACATTCCGCTGCTGTTCGCCATGGGCGTTGCCCAGGGAATGGCGAAAAATGAGAAGGGCATCGCCGTGTTCTCCTCAGCGGTGGGCTATCTGACCCTGAACGTGGTCATGAGCGTTTACCTGAAAGCAACCGGCACCATGGCCGACGTAGCTGTGGCGGCCCAGGTGGGCCAGGGTACGGTGCTGGGAATCCAGACCCTGAAAATTGAGGCCCTGGGCGGTCTGATCTCCGGCCTGGTGGCCGCCAAGGTGGCGGACCGGTTCTACCGGCTGGAGCTGCCCCTGGCATTTGCCTTCTTTGGCGGCAAGAAGTCCATCCCGATCATCACCTTTGTCTGCATGATCCCCATCGGCCTGGTGATCCCGGTGATCTGGAACGTGCTGACCAGCTTCCTGATCAGTATCTCCTTCATTTTCACCGCTCCCTATGTCGGAAATGCTGTGTATTACACCTTAAACCGGGCGCTGATTCCCTTCGGCCTGCACCATGTATTGGCTTCCCTGGTGCGTTTTACCGAGGCGGGCGGCACCTACATGATCAACGGAACCGAGTATGTGGGTATCTTAAATGCGACCAACGAGATTCTGTTTAACTTAGGACCCACCAGCGAATACTGGAAACAGCTCATGCCCACCCTGACCAGCTACCTGGGCGGCGCGCAGATGCTGACCACTTTGTTCCGCGTACCGGCCATCGGCCTGGCAATGTACCACACGTCGTTCCTGAAGAACCGCAAGATCGCCAAGGGCGTGATCCTGACCTGCTGCCTGACCGCGTTTCTGGGCAACATCACCGAGCCGTTGGAGTTCTCCTTCCTGTTTATTTCACCGCCGCTGTTCATCCTGTACTGTGTGATGTGCGGTATCGGCGCGATCCCTTACCAGATGTTAAACATCTGTATCGGATATATCCGGGGAACGATTTTCGACTTCGGTATTTTCGGACTGCTGTATGAGGACACCCAGTGGATCGGCCTTGTGATCCTGGGAATCATCAACTTTGTAGTTTTCTATTTCGTTTTCAAGTGGTTTATTGTAAAATTCAATCTGGAGACGCCGGGACGGGAAGCGTTCGAGATTGAGGAATCTGCCAGCACGCTGCTCAAGGAAAAGAACTGGCCCGCCATCGCGGCTATCGTCATCGAGGGCCTGGGCGGTAAGGAAAATATCGTCAATGTGGAGAACTGTATCTCCCGTCTGCGCGTGGATTTGAAGGATCCGAATAAGGTGGATCAGGTCAAGATCAAGGATTCGGGCTGCGCGGGTATTTTCTTCCCGTCCGCCAACCACATCCATGTGGTGTTCGGCCCCCATGTGGAGTTTGTCCGCCACGCAGTGGACGATTCTTTGAAAAAATAAGAGGTGAACAATGCGAGCTTTATATGATTCGAAAAGTAAACTGGACGACCGGGGGATCAAGGCGCTGCTCAGTGAGACGGAAAAGTACCGGACCTGGCTGAAGGTGGAGGCCGCCCTGGCCCTGGCTCAGGCGGAGGAGGGATTCATTCCCCGGGAGGCGGCCCAGGATATCGCCTCCGTCCGCTTTGAGGATCTGGACCTGGCGGAGATGGAGCGCATCAAGGCCAGGGTGGGACACGGCTTCGTGCCCTTTGTGAAGGTGCTGGTGAAAGCCTGCCGCGGGGAGGGCGCAAAATACGTCCACTATGGGGTCACCACCCAGAATATCCAGCAGACCTCCCAGCTCTACATTACAAAAGAAGTCAACCGGGTGTTCAAGAGCTTTATCGCGGACATTCTGGACAATCTGGGAACCCTGGCCGGGGACAACGCGGACACGGTGATGGCTGGGCGGACCCACGGAAAGCACGCCATTCCCATTACCTACGGCTACAAGGTGTCCGTGTACATCAGCGAGCTGTTAAACAGCTTAGAGCGGCTGGAGGAGTGCGAGAAGCGGGTGTTCGTTGCCATGATGGGCGGCGCGGTGGGCGGATTCAACGCCACCGGCCGGCCCGGCCGCAGGATTCAGGAGCGGGTGGCGGAAACGCTGGGCATGAGGCCCATGGACGTTCCCAGCCGTAATATGAGCCAGATGAAGGTGGAGTACCTGATGAACCTGTCCCTGCTGTGCAATACGCTGCACAAGATGGCGGAAGAGGTCTATTACACTGGCATCGAGGAGTTTTCCGAGGTCAGCGAGTCCTTCACGCCGGGCACCATCGGCAGCTCCACCATGCCCCAGAAGATCAACCCCAAGCTGGCCAAGGGCATTATCGCTAACTCCCAGAAGCTGTATTCCCTGTCCACCACCGGGCTTTACTCTGCGGTGCGGATGTTCGAGGGCGACAGCAGCTCCTACATGCTCTTTGACGGGCTGATGGAGGAAGGGCTGGAGCTGGCCACCGAGGTGCTGATCCGCGGGGAAGAGCTGACGCGGACCCTGCATGTGAACCGGGAGCGGATGTTGCAGAATGTAAATCTGAACCGGGGACTGGACAACAGCGAGTACGTGATGATGAACGTGGCCGCCAGGCTTGGTAAGGATAAGGCCCACGAGCTGATGTACGACAAGGCCATGAAGGTGGAACTGGAAGGCCGGGATTATCTGAGCGTGCTTTTGGAGGACGACGGGATCACCGCCATGTTCTCGGAGGAGGAACTGCGCAGCATGATCGATCCGGCCAGCTATACCGGGCTTTGCAGCGAGATTGCGGCGGATATGGCCGGGAAGGCCAGGACGGCGGCAGGGGAGCTTAGGGCGCGGATTGGATAAGAGGTCGTGAGACGCAGGGGTGGGCCGGCGGGAGCCGGGCCATCCGCGTTCCGGGAAAACTTCGGGCTGAACCGGCGGGAGCCGGGCCGCCCGGGAGCCTCCCGCAGTAACTGGAAGATAGAATTGGAGGAACGATCACAATGGGACTGTTCGGACGTAAAAAAGTAGAGTTTGTATCCCCCATGGGCGGCAGGCTCATGCCGGTCACCGAGGTGCCGGACCCGGCGTTTTCCTCGAAAATGCTGGGCGACGGGTTCGCGGTGGACTTAACCGACGGCCAGGTGGCGGCGCCCTTTGACGGGGAGGTCACCGCGGCATTTCCCACTGGCCACGCCTACGGTTTAAAACGGGCGGACGGCCTGGAGTGCCTGATCCACATCGGCATGGACACGGTCCAGCTGGAGGGCCGGGGCTTCGATGTAAAGGTTCAGGCCGGGGACAAGGTGAAAATGGGTCAGACGCTGGTGACGGTGGATCTGGACCTGGTAAGACAGAGCGGGAAATCTCTGATATCGCCGGTTGTATTTGTGAACGGCGAGGCGGTTACGCTGCTGAAAACCGGCGCGGTTGCCCGGGGCGAGGCGGATATCGTGAAGATTTGAGAGCAGCCGCAGGGGAGTATTGGCTGATCAGCGGGGGATGCGGCGGCGGAACGGCGTATCCCCTTTTTATAAATGGAAAAGAGGGAGTATCGGGATGAGAGAATCGCATATTATTACAATCGCAGGCGCGGGGAGCGCGCGGGTGCCGGCCCTGGTGGGGACATTGGTCAACTATAAGGAGCGTTTTCCGCTCTCTAAGATCATTTTCTATGATATTGACAACGAGCGCATGGGTCTGATGGAGGATTACGACCGGCTGGTGCTGAAATGTTTTTACCCGGAGTGCGAGGTGGTGTTCACTACGGACGAGGACGAGGCTTACCGGGAGACGGATTTCGTGTTCTGCCAGATGCGGGTGGGCAAGACGGCCATGCGGTCTTTGGACGAGAAAATTCCGCTGCGCTACGGGCTGGTGGGTCAGGAAACCTGCGGGCCGGGCGGATTTGCCTACGGAATGCGCTCGCTGGGAGCCATGAAACACATGGTGGAGAAGGTGCGCTCTTACTCCAAGGACACCTGGATTTTAAATTACACCAACCCGGCGGCCATCGTGGCCCTGGGGCTGGACAAGATGTTCCCCGAGGACAAGCGGATTTTAAATCTCTGCGACCAGCCGTTTTCCCTGATGAAGAGCTACGCCAAGATTCTGGGCGTGCCCCAGGAAAAGCTGCGGGCCAGATATTTCGGCCTGAACCATTTCGGGTGGTTTACGGAGCTTAAGGATACGGACGGAAACGACCATTTCGACACCCTGCGGGCCTATCTGCGGGACCACGACTTCCAGCCCTTTAACGCGGAGCAGCGCTCCAAATCCTGGCTGGACACCTACGTGCGGGTGAACCAATATATGAAGTTCATCGACGAGTACATTCCCACCACCTATTTGCAGTATTACATGTTCCCGGAGGAGATCGCGGCGGAGAGCGACCCGGCGTACACCCGGGCGGACGAGTCCAGGGATTCCCGGGAAAAGGAAGTGTTCGAGGTCTGCGCCAGGGCGAAGGGACGGGACAGTATGGAGGGGCTGGAAATGCTGACCAACAGCGTGTTCGGCAACCTGATGGTGGAGGTGGCGGAGTCCATCGCCTACGATTTAAACCGGGAGTTTATCGTGCTGGTGCGCAACGACGGCATCATCGGCAATTTTGAACCGGACGCGATCGTGGAGGTGGCCGGGACCATTGGAAAGGATGGCGCCAAGGGGTATCCATTTGGGGACATTTCACCTTATTACAAGGGGCTGATGGAAGGGCAGTATGCGTATGAGCTGCTGACCGTGGAGGCGTTTTTGGAACAGGATTATACCAAGGCGTTGAAGGCGCTGATTTTGAACCGCTCTGTGGTGGACCCGTCCAAGGCCAAGGCGGTGCTGGATGATTTGATGGAAGCGAATAAGGATTACTGGACGTTGAAGTGATAGGGCGAAGGCTGGGGCGCGAAGCGCCCGGCCGGGTACGGATGGCGGAGTGACGTATCGGGCGCGGCGCCGTCCGGCCACGGTGTAATGGTAAAATTTACATATTTTTGGGGGAACATGCGATGATTCTACATTCGAAACACATCATCCTGGAGGACCGGGAATTTGACGGCTTTTTGGAGCTTCAGGACGGGAAAATCAAGGGGCTTTACAGCGCCTGGGACGGCCCGTACCGGGATTTCGGGGATCAGGTGATCCTGCCGGGATTTATGGATATCCACATCCACGGGTGGGCCACCGGCTCCTTCTGGTTTGAAAAGACCGCAGGGGCGGTGGGGGAGATGTGCCGCACCCTGCCCTACGCCGGGGTCACGTCCTTTTTGGCTACCTCGGGGGCGGACACCATCCCGGAGATCAAGCGCTGCATCGCGGCGGCGGACGAGGCTTACGAGGCGGGATATCCCGGGGCGGAGATGCTGGGCGTGCACCTGGAAGGACCGTTCATCAACCCTCAGTACCGGGGCATGCAGCGGGAGGAGTGCTGCATTGCTCCCAGTCTGGAAATGATGGAGGAGCTTTACGGCAGCTTCCGCCACCCACAGCTGTGCCGCCACATGACCATCGCCGTGGAGCGGGAGGGGGCCGGGGAGGTTCTTTCATTCTGCCGGAGCCACGGAATCCAGACCGCGGTGGGCCACAGCGCGGCCACCTTTGAGGAGATCCGGCGGATGCGGGAGTATGGGATCGGGGGAGTTACCCACACCTTCAGCGGCATGAGGGGCTTCCACCACCGGGAGCCGGGTGTGGCCGGGGCCGCCCTGTATTTCGACGATATGATGTGCGAGTTCGCCAAACAGACCGGCATGACGGTGAGCCACGAGGCCTTTGACATCGCCTACCGGATCAAGGGCAGCGGACGGATTATCCTGACCACGGATTGCAGCGGACTGGCCCAGACTCAGACCGAGTTCGACCACTATGTGCGGAAAATGAAGTTTGTGAAGGACGGGGACCGGCTTCGCATCGACCACTACGACGGGCGGCAGGAGTGGGTGAACCCCAGAGATTACGAGGCGGTGAAGGAGCTGGAGCTGAGCTACGCGGGTTCCGTCCAAAACATGGCAAAGCACACGCGGGTGGACTGGCAGGATATCATGCGCATGACCAGTCTGAATCCGGCCCGGTATATCCATGTGGATGACCGCAAGGGAAGTATTGCGCCGGGAAAGGATGCGGATCTGACGATTCTGGATCAGGATTTGAATCTGGTCTGCGTCTATTGCAGGGGAAGGGAGATCGGAAATGAAATGTGCAGTCAGTGATTTTGACCGGACCTTTTACGTGGACAGCCGGGTAAGTCCGCGCAATCTGGAGGCGGTGCGGGCCTGGCAGTCCGCGGGAAACTGGTTTGTGATCGCCACGGGCCGCAACGAGGCCTCCCTGCGCCAGCTCCTGGACGAGTACGGTGTGAAGCCGGATGCGCTGATCCTCAACAACGGCGCGGTGATTCTGGACCGGGAGTGGCGGGAATTGTTCTGTAAGCCAATCGGGAAGGAGACGGCCATGGAGGTGCTGCGCTACCTCCACGGTCTGGACGGCGACGGCAGCGGCGTTTCCCTGCGCCATTACAAGGTGAATGTGCTCTCCGGGGCGGGAACCACCACCCAGAAGCCATGCAGCGGGGATTTGACCATCGACGAGGCCGGGGGCCTGGAGGAGATCGTGCAGATTCACCGGCGGCGGCCGGACGAAGCCTATATACGGGAGCTGTGCCGGGATTTGAACACCCGGTTTTCCGACATTTCCGCTTACGCAAATGTGTGCAACGCGGATATTGTGGCCCACGGCGTGGACAAATCCGCAGCAGTGGGCTGGCTGGCCCGGTGGGCGGGGGGATTTGACGAGATTCTGACCATCGGGGACAGCGCAAACGACGTGCGCATGATCCGGGAGTACGGCGGGGCTACGTTAAAAAGCGCGGCGTTGTCCGTGCAGGCCCTGGCCATGCGGGTGGTGGAGGATGTGGCGGAGTTTTTGGAGAGGGGTTAAAATCAGAATCACCATCTGATTTTTCTCAGCTCCTCATCGGCATTAAGGCCATATGCCTCAATACATCTTTTCAGGTAGTTCTCATCTGCCTGGACGATGCCGTTGTCCTGATAATATTCCGACAAGTATTTATCCCTGTTTTTGTCCTCATACAATTTGACATATTCAGCGTATTTTTTGACTGTTCTCTTCGGCCCCATTATCTCCAAAACCGGATTGTGGACCCAGATACCGCAGACAATCGATTCTTCAAAAGTTGGAATCGTCCTATCGTAAGGATTAAATTTATATGTAAAGCCGCTAGAGGCGGATGGCGGAGTTTCATCCCAATCGGTTACCGCAATCACCAAATCCAGATAGGGGAATGCCATCATTTTGATAAACCATTCTGCAATAAATTCATCAATGCCAGGATACTTTTGAGTAATCCCATCACAGCCGACTGTGCCGTCCGCATGAATCCAGCCATAGTGCTGCGGGTAATGGTGACGGTCAAATATCCAGCTGTCAAAATTCAAACTTCCGATATAATCGGCATGTTCCCGAATTGTGCCAGTACCGAATCGAAAAACATTGTCCACCCGCCGGATGATATCAAAAGCCTGATCCACGGTAACTTTTTTTCCTCTCATCCGGTAATAGGGGCGTCTTGCAAACGATTTGAACTCTCTGACTTCTTCGTCTACAATGATTTCGGGTGTCAGCAGCTTTTGGTACTGATCCGCAGTTAAAAATGACCATGTTGTAAAATCCAGGAAAAAAGTCCTGCCTATGTCACATAAAATATTATTCCAAATAAATGCGTTTGATAAGTAACAATTACCACCCTCATCGAACATCATGACGGAATCTCTATCTGCTATGCCTTGTAAGCAATAATCAATTATATGAATCGCGTTCGCCTCCCATCGCAATATTTGTTATACTGGCTCATGACCCAATTCTGGTGACGCGGCCTGATAACATCCTTTTTGGGATTGTTAACGGGATCCGTGTTGTGTCAATTATAACAAAATCCGTGTAGAACAAAATTTCAAAAAAAGGATGATTTGTTATCCAAGTCCGTGAAAATCATGACGAATCCAAAATCATGTTTGATTTGATCAATCAGGTTGACATTTCACCATTTTTTCGGTATAATTTTCCAAAGTGGCCGACAGAAGTCGACGTGGGAATGAGAAGGTTCCCAAAGAAAGAAACGCAGCAGAGCGTAAAACAGAAAACGAACGATCCATGTAGAATTTCAATGCGAATTACAATACCAGGAAGGTATAGGCGTCCCCAAGGATGCGTATAACGGTTCCTGGTATTTTTTTGTCGGCTGCAACGAGCTTCCGATGTGAACCGGGAAACAAACTTTCGGATTGCGCGGGTGATTGGCCAGGCTTGCGGCGAAGCAATCGATTCGGGGTGTGCTGCGGAAAATGAGACGAGACATAATTGGGAGGAAATGTAAAATGCGACATAAAATAAAGGCATTAATTGCGGTTGGAATGGCCGCGGCTGTGCTCACCGCCTGTTCCGACGGCGGCACGGAGACGAAGGACAGCGGGCCGACCGTTTCGGAGACAGGCGGGGCGGGCGGCGCTGCCGTTCAGGGGGCGGACGGCACAGCCGGCTCCAAAGACAGCGTGATCGTGGTCATGGGACCCACCTCGGAGCCGGAAGCCGGTTTCGATCCGGCCTACGGCTGGGGCGCGGGGGAGCACGTTCACGAGCCACTGATCCAGAGCACGCTGACGGTCACAACCACGGATTTAAAAATCGGCTATGATCTGGCCACGGACATGGAGGCCAGCGGGGACGGGCTGACCTGGACTGTGAAAATACGGGACGACGCCAGTTTTACCGACGGAGAGAAGCTTACCGCCGCCGACGTGGCATTTACCTACAACACGCTGCGGGACACCAGCTCGGTCAATGACTTTACCATGCTGGACCGGGCGGAGGCGGTGGACGATACCACGGTCCGGTTCTATCTGAAGCGCCCTTATTCCATCTGGCCGTACACCATGGCCATCGTGGGAATTTTGCCGGAGCACGCCTACGGCCCGGATTACGGGGAACACCCTGTCGGATCGGGGCGTTACATCCTAAAGCAGTGGGACCGGGGGCAGCAGGTGATCTTTGAGGCCAACCCGGATTACTACGGGGAAGCGCCAAAAATGCAGAAGGTGACGGTGCTGTTTATGGAGGAGGACGCGGCCTTTGCGGCGGTGATGGCGGGACAGGCGGATATTGCCTACACGGCGGCCTCCTATTCGGATCAGACGGTTCCGGGCTACGAGCTTTTGTCCTTTGACACCGTGGACAACCGGGGCTTTAACCTCCCCGCGATTCCCGCGGGCAGCGTTTCCGCGGAGGGCGTGCCTCTGGGAAATGATTTCACCAGCGACGTGCTGGTGCGGCGGGCTATTAACATCGGCATCGACCGGGACGAGATGATTGAGCATGTGCTGAACGGTTACGGCAGCCCGGCCTACAGCGTCTGCGACAAGATGCCCTGGTATGAGCTGGGCGCGGAGGTGCAATACGACCCGGAAGGGGCGGCGGCGCTGCTGGATGAGGCGGGATGGACCGCGGGAGCGGACGGAATCCGCACAAAGGACGGACAGCGGGCGGAACTGACGTTTCTCTACCCGGCCAGCGATTCCGTGCGCCAGGCGCTGGCCGCGGATTCTGCGGACCAGCTGAGGAAGCTTGGCATCGATACCAAAACCGAGGGAGTGGACTGGGATACGGCCTATACCCGCGCCCAGTCGGAGCCGTTGCTCTGGGGCTGGGGGGCGCACACGCCCATGGAGCTTTACAATATTTACCATACCATGGCGAAAACGGGGCTGGCGGAGTATTCCCCTTACGCCAACCAGACGGTGGACCGGTACATGGACGAGGCCCTGGCGGAGAGCGACCTGGAAGCCTCCTATGAGCTGTGGAAAAAGGCCCAGTGGGACGGGACGACGGGAATCACCCAGGAGGGGGATATCCCCTGGATCTGGCTGGTGAACATCGACCATCTGTACTGGTCCAGGGAGGGCCTGCAGGTGGCGGACCAGAAGCTGCACCCACACGGGCACGGCTGGTCCATTGTGAACAATGTGGATCAGTGGAGTTGGGAGTAGAAATGGGTTGAGAGGAGAACGGCAGTTTGAAGGTAAATGGAGTGTGGATTATAAAAAACCTAATCAGGATTGGGGTTTTGCTGACCCTTGTCAGCGCGGCCGCATTTTTCCTGGTGTCCGTCTCCCCTCTGGACCCTTTAAAGACCAATGTGGGGCAGGCGGCGCTGGGATCCATGAGCCCGGAACAGATTGCGAAGCTGGAGGAGTATTGGGGAGTCAATACTCCTCCTGTGGCGCGTTTTACGGCCTGGGCGGGGGATTTCATCAGGGGCGATATGGGGGTCAGCCTGCTGTACCGTCAGCCGGTGTCCCGGGTGATCGCGGTGAAATTATCCAATTCCCTGTGGCTCATGGCTGTGGCATGGATGGTGTCGGGCCTGGTGGGAATTTTGCTCGGCGTTGTGGCCGGGGCCAACCGGGGGAGGACGGTGGACCGGGTAATTTCCGGTTATGCGCTGATTACGGCCAGTACGCCGGCTTTCTGGCTGGCATTGGTGCTGCTAATGGTGTTTGCGGTGTGGCTGAAGGTGCTGCCCATCGGGCTTTCCGTGCCCATCGGCGTGGAGGCCTCGGGGGTGACGCTGGGCGACCGGATTGTGCACGCCATTTTACCGGCGCTGACTTTGTCCATCACCGGGATTTCCAACATTGCCATGCACACCCGTGAGAAGATGGCGCAGGTAATGGACAGCGACTACATTCTGTTCGCCAGAGCCAGGGGGGATTCCAAATGGACCATGATCCGCCGCCATGGCCTGCGCAATATCATCCTTCCGGCCATGACATTGCAGTTCGCGTCCATCAGCGAGATTTTCGGCGGCTCGGTGCTGGTGGAGCAGGTATTTTCCTACCCGGGTCTGGGCCAGGCGGCGGTGACGGCGGGGCTGGGGGGAGACATCCCCCTGCTGCTGGGCATCACGGTAATCAGCGCGGCCATCGTGTTTGCCGGAAATTTCACCGCCAACCTGCTGTACGGCGTGGTGGACCCAAGAATTCGGAGCGGGAGGGCGCGGGCATGAAGCGGTTGATGGAGCGGGAAAATAGAGTAAGTCCGGCGCTACCGGCCGTCACCGGCCCGCAGGGCGGTTGGAACCAGCGCAAGACCATGCTGCTTCTGATGGCGCTTTCCGTGGCGCTGCTGGCCGCCGTTACCGTGGCGGGTCAGGCTTTGGAGCAGCAGGCTTTGGTGACAGATTTTTCCAGGAAAAACCTGCCGCCGTCCCTGGCATACCCATTTGGTACGGATTTCATGGGGCGGGATATGTTTGTGCGAACGGTGACGGGATTGTCCATGAGCATCCGCATCGGGCTTCTGACCGCTGCGGTCAGCGCGGCCATCGCCTGTGTGATGGGGCTTTTGGCGGCGACCATGGGGCGGTTTGTGGATGGGCTGATTATCGGGCTCATTGACCTGGTGCTGGGAATCCCGCATATTCTGCTGCTGGTGCTGATCTCATTTGCCATGGGCAAGGGCTTCTGGGGCGTGGTCGTGGGCATTTCCCTGACCCACTGGACTTCCCTGGCGCGGCTGATCCGGGCGGAGGTCTTGCAGCTGAAGGCCAGCCAGTATATTCGGATTGCGGAAAAGCTGGGGGAGGGAAGGCTTGCGATTGCGCTGCGGCACATGGTGCCCCACCTTCTGCCGCAGCTGTTTGTGGGGCTGGTGTTGATGTTTCCGCACGCCATACTCCACGAGGCCAGCATCACATTTCTGGGCTTTGGGCTCTCGCCGGAGCAGCCTGCCATCGGTGTGATTCTGTCGGAAAGCATGAAATATCTGGCCATGGGCAGGTGGTGGCTGGCCCTGTTCCCGGGGCTGTTTCTGGTGTTTGTGGTGGTTTTGTTCCACTATACCGGGGACACCCTGGGGCGTCTGTTGGACCCGGGCCATGCCCACCAGTAGGAGGAGTTGACTTATGGAAGAGAAGAGAAACGTGCTCTCCATCGAGCACCTGTCCATTTCCTTTTCCCGGTACGAGCGGGGATTCAGGCGGACAAATCTGAACGCGATCCGGGATTTGAGCCTGACTGTTGGGGAGGGCGAGATGGTGGCCGTGGTGGGAGCCAGCGGGTCCGGGAAAAGCCTGCTGGCCCACGCGGTGCTGGGGATTCTGCCCTACAACGCCAGTTGGTCCGGTACCATGACCTACCGCGGGGAAATGCTGACGGAGAAGCGGATGAAAGCGCTGCGGGGAAAGGAAATCGTTCTGGTGCCTCAGAGCGTTTCCTACCTGGACCCGCTCATGCGGGTGGGAGAGCAGGTCCGAAACGGCAAACAGGACGGGGAGAGCCGGAAAAAGAGCCTGGAGGTGCTGGGGCGGTACGGTCTGGATGAGAAAACGGAGCGGCTGTTCCCATTTCAGCTCTCGGGGGGAATGACCCGGCGGATTCTGATCTCCACAGCGGTGATGGAAACGCCGCGGCTGGTGATCGCCGACGAGCCCACCCCGGGGCTACACATCACGGCGGCCAGGCGGGTCCTGTCCCATTTCCGGGAGATCGCGGATCAGGGGGCGGGGGTGCTGCTGATCACCCACGATCTGGAGCTGGCTTTGGACACGGCGGACCGAATTGTGGTATTTTACGCGGGGACGAACCTGGAGGAAGCGGATGCCCGGGATTTCGCCCGGGAGCAGACGCTGCGGCACCCCTATTCCAGGGCGCTGTTTAGGGCTATGCCGGAGCACGGTTTTTCGGCCGTGGCGGGCGCCCAGCCGTTTGCCGGGGAGCTGCCGGAGGGCTGTCCCTACGGGCCGCGATGCCCGTGGGCGGAGGAGGCCTGCCGCGGGGAGGTGCCTTACCGAAAACTGCGCGGGGGAATGGTGAGGTGCGCGCGGGCGGAATGGCTGATGGAGCAGGATCATTTGGCGCTGCGGCCGGACGGCGCGGCTGACGGAGGAAGCGGGGGACTGGAAATGAGGGACGGGACATGAGGCTGGAGGCGAGAAATGTTTCCTTCCGGTACGACAACGGGAACCGGAACATTTTAAATCATATGGATTTGACCCTGGAGAGCGGGGAGCGTCTGGGGCTGGCTGCGCCCAGCGGCTTCGGAAAGACCACATTTCTGAAGATTCTGGCCGGGTACGAGACGCCGGACGAGGGCGGCGTGTACCTGGATGGGAAGCCGCTGTCCGCGTACAAGGGCTATTGTCCGGTGCAGATGATCTGGCAGCACCCGGAGCTGGCGGTGAACCCGCGGCTGCGGATGGGCGCGGTTTTAAATGAGGGCGGGCCGGTGGAGGAGCGGATTGTCCGGGGGCTGGGCATCGAGAGCGGATGGCTGGACCGCTATCCGGGCGAGCTGTCCGGCGGGGAATTGCAGCGGTTCTGCATCGCCAGGGCATTGGGCAGCGGAACGCGGTTTCTGCTGGCGGACGAGATCACCACTATGCTGGACCTGATCACCCAGAGCCAGATTTGGCAGTTTCTGGGAGAGGAAGTGGGGCGGCGGGGACTGGGCCTGATGGTGGTCAGCCATTCGCAGGCCCTGATGGATCGGCTATGCGGCAGGATTTTGGATTTAGAGCAGATGGAAGGTTAAGGAGGACGCAGATGGATGTCAGAAAGCTTCTGGAGGAAGTGAAGACGGGGGAAATGGACCTGGAGCGCGCGGAAGCGCTGCTGAAGGACCTTCCCTATGAGGATTTGGGCTATGCCAAGCTGGACCACCACCGGGCCCTGCGGTCCGGCTTCGGGGAAACGGTATTTTGCCAGAGCAAACCCGACGAGTACCTGGTGCAGATTTTCAAGAGGTTTTATGAGCGGGACGGCGAGGTGTTGGGAACCCGGGCCAGCGAGGAGCAGTACCGGCTGGTAAAAGCCTTGGTTCCCGAGGTGAGCTACGATCCGGTTTCGCGGATTTTGAAGGTGGAGAAGCCGGGGAAGGAGCACACCGGCCTGATCGCAGTCTGCACCGGGGGCACGGCGGACATCCCGGTGGCGGAGGAGGCGGCCCAGACCGCGGAGTATTTCGGCTGCGCGGTGGACCGGATTTACGACGTGGGCGTGGCGGGCATCCACAGGCTTTTGTCCCAGCGGGAGCGGATCATGAAGGCCAACTGCATCGTGGCGGTGGCGGGAATGGAGGGGGCGCTGGGCACGGTGATTGCCGGTCTGGCGGACGCGCCAGTGATCGCGGTGCCCACCTCGGTGGGGTACGGGGCCAGCTTCCACGGCCTTTCGGCTCTGCTGACGATGTTAAATTCCTGTGCCAACGGAATTTCCGTGGTAAATATTGATAATGGCTATGGCGCCGGATACCTGGCGACTCAAATAAATCGATTGGCGGTGAAATAATATGGAGAAAATTTTGTATCTGGAATGTAACTCGGGAATCAGTGGCGACATGACCGTGGGAGCGCTGTTGGATTTGGGAGCGGACCGCGGGGCGCTGGAGAGGGCCCTTGGGAGTCTGGGAGTTGGGGGATATCACCTGCATTTTGGGAGGACGAAGAAGTGCGGGCTGGACGCCTTTGATTTTGACGTGCATTTGGAGGGGGTGGAAGGGGAGCATCATCACCATCATCATGAGCATGAGGGAGAAGAGGAGCACGGACATGGGGGTGGGCATCATCATGAACATGGGGATGAGGCGCATTGCCATGGGCATGAAGAAGCTGGACCTCATCATAAACACGGGGATGAGGCGCATGAGCACCATCACCATGAACATGGGCCAGAGGGGCATTGCCATGAACATGAAGAGGCGGGGCACCATCACGAACATGGGGCGGAGGCCCATTGCCATGTGCATGGAGAGGCGGAGCACCACCACCATCCCCACGTCCACCGCAACTACGCCGATATCTGCACAATCATCGACCGTCTGGACTCCAACGCCCGCGTGAAGGAGCTGGCGAAGCGTATGTTCCGGATCGTGGCCGAGGCGGAGTCCAAGGCTCACGGTCTGCCCATCGACCAGGTTCATTTCCACGAAGTGGGAGCCATCGATTCCATCGTGGATATCATCGGCGTGGCGGTGTGTCTGGACAACCTGGGAATCGACAATGTAGTTGTCTCCCCGCTGGCCGAGGGCAGCGGTTACGTGCGCTGCCAGCACGGCGTGATCCCGGTTCCCGTTCCCGCTACGGCCAACATTGCCCAGGCTCACGGACTCACCCTGCGGCTGACGGACAACGATGGCGAGATGGTGACGCCCACCGGAGCGGCTATTGCGGCGGCGGTCAAAACCATGGACCGGCTTCCGGCCTCCTGCCGGATCGTGAAGACCGGCATGGGCGCGGGCAAGAAAGATTTCAAACAGGCCAATGTACTCCGGGCCATGATTCTGGAGATCGAGGAGAGCGCCGGGGACCAGATGTGGGTAATGGAATCCAATATCGACGACTGCACCGGCGAGATGCTGGGATTTGCTATGGAAATGATTCTGGCCGCCGGGGCGGCCGACGTGTGGGCCACTCCCATTTTCATGAAGAAAAACCGTCCGGCCTACATGCTGTCCGTGCTGTGCAGGGAGGATAAATTGGAGGAGCTGGAGACCCTGATGCTCACCCAGACCACCACCATCGGCGTGCGGCGTTATCCGGTGTCCAGAACCATTATGGACCGCAGAAATGAGACTGTGAGTACCCGGTTCGGCGACGCGCGGGTCAAGGTGTGCGGCTACAAAGGAAAACAGTATTTCTATCCGGAGTACGAGAGCGTAAAAACGATCTGCCGGGAACACGGGGTGGACTTTCGGACCGCATATGACGAGATCAGGAGGAAGGCGGAGGAGGCGCGCTAGGTGGGGCCCATCTGCAAAGCGTCAAACACCTCCGCTAAGCAGATTCGGTAACAAACCCAGAAAGGAACTTAAAAATGGCAGATGAAAACACAACAAAGTCTGGCCTGCAATCGGCTGAACCAACAGACCTCACATCGATCAGGATAAAACTGGAAAAACAAATGGCAGAATACGCCGCCGGAGACATTTGTCTGGCGTTCTCGGGCGGCGTGGATTCCAGCCTGCTTTTAAAGGCCGCGGTCCAGGCCGCGGAGCATACGGGCAGGCAGGTCTGGGCGGTGACCTTTGACAGCCGTCTACACCCTTCCTGCGACCTGGAGATCGCCGGGCGGGTGGCGGCGGAGCTGGGAGGCGTTCACCGCGTAATCACGGTGGACGAGCTGGAACAGGAGGAGATTCGCAACAACCCGGTGGACCGGTGTTACCTCTGCAAGCGGCACCTGTTTTCCACGCTGAAAGCCTTCGCCAGAGAGCGGGGCATAAAACGCATTCTGGACGGCACCAATGAGGACGACCTGCATGTTTACCGTCCGGGCATCCGGGCGCTGCGGGAGTTAGGCATCACAAGCCCACTGGCGGACCTGCACATCACCAAGGCCCAGGTCAAGGAGCTGGCCGCCTGGTACGGCATTTCCGTGGCCTCCCGCCCGTCCACCCCCTGCATGGCCACCCGGATTCCATACAACACGCCCATTGACTACGACATGCTCCGCCGGATCGGCGAGGGGGAAGCTTATCTGAGAACCCTTGTGGGCGGAAATGTGCGGCTCCGGCTTCACGGGGACATCGCCCGCATTGAGGTGGATTTTGCTGCCATGGAACAGATATTGGGGGTGAAAGAGCAGGCAGCGGCGCGCCTGAAAGAGCTGGGATTTTGCTATATCACTCTGGATTTGGAGGGATTCCGGTCGGGGAGTATGGATATTGGGATTAAAATGGAAGCAACTTAAGTGATCGCAATTTAAATGACCGCGTCTTTCATTGCATGCGTCCTACTTCTATGATAGAATCACTATATATAAATAAACAGAAGTCAGAGGATCGTTTGATGGTTTCCTTCAAGTTATCTTTCCAGCCGGTTACGGCTTTCGCATAAGCTGGAAAAGCGCATGGCTCCTGGGTTAAAAAACTCAGCTATATACAAATTAATTGATTTGCCGCCTCAATGATAGAGACCTTAGCTCTGACATTGCAAAAATTGACTTTTATGGGGGTTGGTTTTGACGATTGATATACTTCCTTTGGTGAATAAGGCGCAGGACGAAAAATGTATTTATGGAAGAGGAAAATAAGAAATGAATTCTGTGGAAAACACAAATAAGGACTACTTTGAATGTTTTTCCTTTGGCGACAGCCCTGAAATGGCAGATGAACTTTTGGCGTTGGTACTTTCCGGAAAGAAAAACGCAACGGTTTCGGTTTTCTTGGAGGGCGAGCAGACGCCAAACATCGGTGATTTATCACTGGTTCTCGACGGGCAAGACAATCCGGCCTGTGTGATAAAGACGGTGCATCTTGAAACCGTCAAGTTTTGTGACCTAACTTGGGATATGGTAAAACTTGAGGGTGAGGACGATAACTTTGAGCAATGGAAGTCAGGTAATATCTGCTATTGGACACGAGACGCTGCCAAGCGCGGTTATACTTTTACTGATGAAACACTTATCACCTTTGAACGCTTTGAGGTTGTCGAGGTGCTATAATGAACGGGGCTATTGCACATTTTCCAAGTTACGCCTTAGGCGGAAAAGGAGTATCAACAAATTGAAGTTTGTGATGGGGGAGTGTTGTGAATAAAAAAATCATCATTTTTTTAATTGGTATTATTTGTACGGTCGGCTTGATGGCGTGTCAAAAAACCAATATGAATCAGTCAAATATATCAGATACTGAGGAAACATATAAAACGGTTCTTGAGATGGAAATGAATGCAAATTACAGTAGTTCAGACCCGTTTGAGAATGGACGGCTATTTTGTGTGTCTAAGGATATAGAAATTTTAGATGCAGAGGTTTATTTTCAGATGGATGGCGATAGTGGTATCGTGGAAATAAAAGACAGAAATTCAGACGAAGTTTTATGGAGTAATACATGGAATGAAAAGGTCAGTGGTGATACCGTTACAGTTTCACTCAATAATTTACAAAAAGAGAAAGAGTACGTTGTGCGGTTTACTGGAACAAAAATAAATCATGCTGTTGTAAAAGTTTCGTTTGAAAGTGAATTGGTTCAAGAGAAATCAAGACCTTCAAAATAAATTTCCATTTATCGACCTGTTTGAGCGTGCCTGATTGGTATAAGGCGTACTTCCTCTTCAGACGTTCTTAATAGTGACAAGCTGGGCAAAGTTTTTATCTATAAAGGCAGTAAAAAATAGTAAATATTCGGCGGCTATAAAATGTTTTTCCAGCCGGAAAGGCCTATGAAATCAGTAGTTTTGCTAAGTGAGAAGCCGTCCTGCAATGGATAAAATGGTACCCGAATGGTGCCCAGGCGAACAAACAAGGTTATGAACAGCAGCATGAAGTATTGAAACGAAATGAGCTGTTTGCATTTCCGTGCGCTCATATTAAAATGAAAAAACTAGTTAGGGATTTGTACGCCTTAGGCGGATAAGGCGCAGATCGACAAATCGGAATTTCCACTCGCTAGTTTTCTAAGGTTTCGCGGCGTGTTATAGCTTACCGCAAAAAGGGGCGGAAAGCCGCATGGACACAAGGATTTATGCGAGTGACCTCATTGTTCGCTGTTACCAGATTTTGTAGCTTCCCATGTGCTTCACGGGAGCTGGCAAGGGAAAAATCAAGGGAAAACCCGTAAAAGGACGTAGCAAAATGGGACTGTGTGATGTGTAGCAGATTCCCCCTCCATCCCCTCGGTTGACAGCGAACAGCAGAATCAAACGCAACGGGCATCGGTGAGCGATGCCCGTTTTCCATCTCCGAAAAAGTTAATAGACACCACCAGAGGACGTTCATGTTGAGCGTCCTCTTTTCATTTCAGGGAGGTGTAGGAAATGAGCGATACAACAACGGCCACCCCCAAAAAGAGGGGGAGGAAACCGGCGCAGGATAAGCCCTCCGCGCCGGAGCGGGAGGAACGTGTTGTCTGGCTCCCGCTGGGGGAGCTGCACCCGTTCAAGGGCTACCCCGCGTTGCGGGGCATCATGCCGGGGAATCAGCCGTACCATGTGCGGGACGACGACCCTTCCATGCTCCAGATCACCGCGACGGTGAAGGAACGGGGTGTCCGTCAGCCCGGACTGGCGAGGCCCGACCCGGAGGGCGGATATGAGATTATCGCCGGAGAACGCCGCCACCGGGCCAGCGAGCTGGCTGGCCTGAAAGATATGCCGGTCATCATTCGGGAAATGAGCGACGAGGAAGCGGTCACTGAGTTGGTGGACAGCAATATCCAGCGGGAGGACGTGCTGCCGAGTGAGCGGGCCTGGGCGTATCGGATGCGGTTGGAGGTCGAAAAAAGACAAGCCGGGAGGCCGCAAAAAAATTCGCCGCAAAATGCGGCTAATTTCCGCAGCGACGATGAAATCGGGAAATCCCTTGGCATTAGCGGGGATACCCTGCGCCGGTATGTCTCTCTAACGGAGCTTCTGCCGGAGCTGCTGCAAATGGTCGATGACGGAAAAATCGGCCTCTCCCCGGCGTATCAGTTGGCGGCGCTGCCGAAGGACGAGCAGGCGCTGGTGCTGGACGCGATGGCGTATTCACAGAACACCCCCTCCGTGTCCCAGGCCCAGCGGCTGAAGAAAGCCAGCCAGGAGGGGACGCTGACCCCGGAGGCCGCGCGCGCCGTCATGTCGGAGGAAAAGGGGGCGGAGACGGACAAGGTGACGTTCTCCACGGATAAGCTCCGCAAGTATTTCCCCAAGAGCTATACCCCGCAGCGGATGGAGCAAACCATCATCAAGCTGCTGGAGGCGTGGATGAAAAAGCGCCAGCGCGGCCAGGAGCGTTAAAATCAAATATCAAAACGGACGGGCCAGACAGGGATTTTACTCTTTGTCCGGCTGTTTTCATGTCCGGGGACAGGAGGAAATCATGTATATCAATACATTCAGATACACGCCGGAGGACGTGGACTGCAAGCTCTGCACGGAGTATCGGAAAAAGACGGGGTGCGCCGCCTGCACCTGCCCGTGGCTGGCCGAGCGCATTGAGGCCGGAGTGATCGGCTACCGGGAGGCCGTCATGGAGACGTTCAGCGGCTGCTCCGCCCTGCTGCCGCGCCTGCATCTGCTGGTGCGGCTCTTTCCGGGGGCGCTGCGGGACGAGGCGCACACGCGCCGCATGGAGGGGATGCAGGCCCGCCTTGGCTACCGCCGCCACCGGGACACCCCGGCCTTCCACGCGGCGCTGTACCTGCTCACCGCCGACGAGGACATCCTCGCCCGCGCCGCCAACTGCTTCTGCAAGCACGGCATGGAGTTCGGCTACGCCCGTCTGCGGGGCGTCTCTCCCCACGGGTACACCCTGTTCATGGCGGCGAAAAGCATCTGCACCGGCGCGCCGGGGATCGGCCTCAATGACCTCGCGGACATGGAGGTGGTAGACCCGGAGGCGCTGCGCCTCGTGGTCAACGCCGTCCTCATCGCCCGGTACGGCCCCGCCGCCCTGGGCCTCCGGGAGAGGGGGCGCACCGCATGAACCGCATCCCTGACAGGCCGGGTATCAAGGGGCATGGCCTCATGGCCGTGGAACGCTTCGCGGACGATACCCTCCACATGGCCGAGTTCGATGTGCTCTCCCGGAAATCCACCCTAGGCGGCAGGGGCGATACTGTGCGGCTGTTCCTCTCCGACGAGGGGTACGCCCAAGTTTTGGCCGCCCAGCGGCGGGGAGAGATCAGGATTTGCCGCCACTCCCGTGTCATCGAGGGCCACATCCTGCCCGAAAAGCCGAAAAAGCGGCGGCGCGGGAGGTAGCGGCTATGGCGGTCTTTCGAGTAGAACGGACGCGGGACTACACCGTAATGAGCAACCACCACCTCAAGGACACCGGCCTGACGCTGAAATCCAAGGGCCTGCTGTCCATGATGCTCTCCCTGCCCGACGAGTGGAACTACACCACGCGGGGCCTCGCCGCCATCTGCAAGGAGGGCGTGGACGCCATCGGCGCGGCGCTCCGGGAGCTGGAACAGGCCGGGTACATCGAGAGGCACCAGCTTCGCGGCGCGGGCGGGCGCATTACCGACACCGAGTACATCATCTACGAGCAGCCCCGCCCCAGGCCGGACACACCGGCCCCGGAGGGTGCGCCGCATACACCTCCACCGGGTACGGCTTCACCAGATACGGAAAATCCGTATCTGGACAGGCCGGATATGGAAGCGCCACATCTGGAAAACCCCGCGCAATTAAATACTAAGAAATCAAATACTCAAAAATCAATTACTTATCCATCAAGCACTCATTCATTCGTTCCTTCCCCGCCTGCGGCGGAGGGAAGAACGGAAGGAAAGAATGACATCCTTGCGGAGAGAGAAAAAATCAGGGAGCAGATCGAGTACGAGTACGTCTGCACCCCGTACAACCGGGAGCAGGTGGACGAGTTCGTGGAGCTGATGCTGGAGGTGGCCCTGTCCCGCAGCCCGACCATGAAGATCGGGCGGGACGCCGAGTACCCCACCGCCTTTGTGCAGGAGCGGTTTTCCCAGCTCACGTCCTCCCACATCGAGAAGGTGCTGGACGGCATCAAGGACAACACCACCCGCGTCTGGAACACCAGGGCCTATCTGCTGGCGGCGCTGTTCAACGCCCCGGCCACCACCGACAACCACTACACCATGCTGGTGAATCACGACTTCCATCACGACGGCGGCTGAACAGGCCGCCATTTTTCATACCCGGAATCGGGAGAAAGGAAAAATCCATGAAAAGACTTTTGGCCTATATCACCGCCCCCTGGGGCGAGGACGAGTACGAGAACACCGAGAACGCCGCCAAGTATTGCCGCGCGGTCTACGACGCCGGTTTCTCGCCGGTCTGCCCGCTGCTGTTCCTGCCGCTGTTCCTCAAGGACGGCATCCCCCAGGAGCACAAGGACGGCATCGACATGGCCCGCGACTACCTCCGGCGCGCTCATGTACTGGTGGTCTGCGGCGACACCGTGGACGAGACGGTGAAGAACGACATCGCCACGGCGGAGCGGCTGCGCATCACCGCCACCACCCTGGACGGCATCCTCACCGTCAAGGGGCAGGGGCGCGGCGGCAACTGAGCGCCCGCCGCGCCCGCATCCGGGGGCCTCCCGCCCCGGCCTTTCCGCCCTGCAATCCCACGGAAAGGAGTGTGATGGCACATGCAGGAGGATATTGAGCAGCGGACACTGACGCTCATCATCAGCGGGAGCAAGTTCACCGGGCGGCTGCTGAAAGCCGCCATTTCCAAATATCTGGCCCACCGCAAGGAGAAGAAGCTGCACAAGGGCCGGGAAAGCCCCGATGTCCAGAGCTGCGGCAAGGTCAGCATGGACGAGCTGAAAAAGCAGTACGGGGATATGCGGGAGCTGGACGTGCATGACAAGAGCCTGCGCAGCTTCGACCGCTGCGCGCGGAAATATCGCGTCACATACACAGCGTTCACCAACGGCAAGGGCAAGTATCAGGTGTTTTTCAAGGCCCCCAGCGAGGCCAACATGCAGGCGGCGTTTGAGAAGTTCGCTGGGAAGAAGCTGAAAAAGGCGCAGCGCCCCTCGGTGCTGGCAAAGCTGGAGCACTTCAAGGCGCTGGTGAAGAAGCCCATCGTGGACAGGGCGAAGCGGAAGGAGATGGAGCTATGAAACAGGTAAACGTCAAGAAGCTCCTTCTCCCCAATCTGCCCTACCTGTTCATCGGGCTGTTCGCCACCAAGCTGGGCGAGGCGTGGCGGCTGACGCCGGGGCCCGACTTCTCCGCCAAGGTGCTGCACCTGATGGACGGCTTCGCCGCCGCGTTCCAGTCTTTCGCCCCCAGCTTCCACCCCATCGACCTGTGCGTGGGCGTCGCCTGCGCCGTGGCCCTGCGGCTGGCGGTCTACATCAAGGGGAAAAACGCCAAGAAATACCGCAAGAACATGGAGTACGGCTCGGCGCGATTCGGAACACCGGAGGACATCAAGCCCTACATCGACCCTGTGCCGGAGAACAACATCATCCTGACGCAGACGGAGCGGCTTACCATGAACAGCCGCCCGAAAGACCCCAAGACGGCCCGAAACAAGAACGTCCTGGTGGTGGGTGGAAGCGGCAGCGGCAAGACCCGCTTTTTTATCAAGCCCAACCTCATGCAGTGTACGTCAAAAACCTACCCTGTCAGTTTCGTCGTCACCGATCCAAAAGGCAGCCTCGTCTGCGAGGTCGGGAAGCTGCTGCGGCGCAAGGGCTACCGCATCAAAATTCTGAACACCATCAACTTCAAGAAGTCCATGCACTACAACCCCTTCGCCTATATCCACTCGGAGAAGGATGTGCTTAAACTGGTGACGACGCTCGTCGCCAACACCAAGGGCGAGGGCAAGGCCGGGGACGATTTTTGGGTGAAGGCGGAGACGCTGCTCTACACGGCGCTCATCGGGTACATACACTTCGAGGCCCCGGAGGAGGAGCAAAACTTCTCCACCCTGCTGGAGTTCATCAACGCGATGGAGGTTCGGGAGGACGACGAGGAATTTGAGAACACCGTCGATCTGATGTTCAAAGAGCTGCGGGAGCGCAACCCGGATCACTTCGCCGTGCGCCAATACCTCAAGTTCAAGCTGGCGGCGGGCAAGACCTCAAAATCCATTTTAGTGAGCTGCGGCGCGCGCCTCGCCCCCTTCGACATCCAGGAGCTGCGGGAACTGACGGCCTACGACGAGATGGAGCTGGACACCCTGGGGGATCGCCGCACGGCGCTGTTCCTCATCATGTCGGATACCGATGATACGTTCAACTTTTTAATCAGCATGGCCTATACCCAGCTTTTCAATCTGCTGTGTGAGAAAGCGGACGATGTGTACGGAGGCCGCCTGCCGGTGCATGTGCGCTGCCTCATTGACGAGTGCGCCAACATCGGCCAGATTCCCAAGCTGGAAAAGCTCATGGCGACCATCCGCAGCCGGGAAATCTCGGCCTGCCTCGTCCTCCAGGCGCAGAGCCAGCTCAAGGCGATTTACAAGGACAACGCCGACACCATCATCGGCAACTGCGACTGCTCCATTTTTCTCGGCGGCAAGGAGCCGACTACCCTCAAGGAGCTGTCCGCCGCTTTGGGTAAGGAAACCATTGACACCTACAACACCGGCGAAAGCCGGGGGCGGGAGACTTCCCACTCGCTGAACTATCAAAAGTTGGGCAAGGAGCTTTTGAGCATCGACGAGCTTGCCGTCCTGGACGGCGGCAAGTGCATCCTCCAACTGCGCGGGGTCAGGCCGTTTTTGTCGGACAAGTACGACATCACCCGCCACCCGCTTTACAAATACCTGGCCGACGCGGACAAGCGGAACACCTTCAACATAGAGCGTTTCCTGTCCACCCGGCTGAAACCGAAACCCGGCGAGGTCTACGACGCATACGAAGTAGACGTTTCCGAGGAGGACGCCGCCACCTCATAGCTGGCGGCAAACCGCGATACGGGAAAGCGTGTCCTTCAAAAATCTTAAACATTTTTGGAGGTACATTATGGAATTTTTTACTTCTGCTGTCGGCGTTCTTCAGACACTCGTGATCGCCCTGGGCGCTGGCCTGGGCATTTGGGGGGCCATCAACCTTTTGGAAGGTTACGGCAACGACAACCCCGGAGCCAAGAGCCAGGGCATGAAGCAGCTCATGGCGGGCGGCGGCGTGGCCTTGGTGGGCATGGTGCTGGTGCCTCTGCTGTCCGGCCTGTTCACCGTCTAAACCCCGAAAATCCGTAGGCCTCGGCCCCTCCCGCCCCACACGGGAGGGGCCGGAAAGGAGGGCAACCCTTATGGATTTTCTGTGGACAGCCATCAAGGAATGGATCAAGGAAATCTTAGTCGGCGGCATTATGAGCAACCTGTCGGGGATGTTCGATTCGGTCAACCAGAAGGTTGCCGAAATCTCCGGCAACGTCTCCCTGACCCCGCAGGCGTGGAACGGCGACATCTTCAATATGGTGGAAAACCTGTCCGAGACGGTGATCGTCCCCATCGCGGGCGTTATCCTGGCCTTTGTGATGACGCTGGAGCTGGTGCAGATCATCATGGACAAGAACAACTTCCATGACGTGGAAACCGCCGTATTTTTCAAGTGGATTTTTAAGACGGCGGCGGCAATCCTCATTGTCACCAACACATGGAACATCGTCATGGGCGTGTTCGACGCGGCCCAGGGCGTGGTGAACCAGGCGTCCGGCGTCATCGTCGGGGACGCCAGCATCGACCTCGCCAGCGCCCTGCCCGACCTGGAAGCCCGCCTCATGGAAATGGACATCGGGCCGCTGTTCGGCCTGTGGTTTCAAAGCCTGTTCGTGGGCATTACCATGTGGGCGCTCACCATCTGCATCTTCATCGTCATTTTCGGGAGAATGATTGAAATATACCTCGTGACCTCAATAGCGCCCATTCCGATGGCGACGATGCTGGGCAAGGAGTGGGGCGGCATGGGGCAGAACTATCTGCGCTCCCTGCTGGCCCTTGGCTTTCAGGCGTTCCTCATCCTCGTCTGCGTCGCCATTTACGCCGTCTTAGTCCAGAACATCGCCACCGACGACGACATCAGTTGGGCCATCTGGACGTGCATGGGCTACACGGTGCTGCTGTGCTTCACGCTCTTTAAGACGGGGAGCCTCGCCAAATCTGTGTTTTCCGCCCACTAAGGAGGTGTGAAGGTTGAAAATTGGATTAGTGGATGTGGATTCGCACAACTTCCCCAACCTCTGCCTGATGAAGCTGTCCGCCTACCATAAGGGGCGGGGGCATCATGTGGAGTGGTGGAGGCCGGAGGGCCGGTATGACCTCGTTTACAAAAGCCGTGTGTTCACGGATACCTACTCAAAAGACACGATTGCCGTCACCAACGCCGAACAGGTGGTTTCGGGCGGCACTGGCTACGGCACCGGGCCGGACTTGCCCGCCGAGATGGAGCACAGTCGCCCGGACTACGCCATGTATCCGCAGTTTCCAGACACCGCCTACGGTTTTCTAAGCCGGGGCTGTCCCCGGAACTGCGGATTTTGCATTGTAAGCGGCAAGGAGGGGCGCAAAAGCGTACACACCGCCGACCTGTCGGAGTTTTGGAACGGGCAGCGGGAAATCAAGCTGATGGACGCCAATCTGCTGGCCTGCCCCGACCATGAACGGCTGATTGAGCAGCTTGCCCAAAGCCGCGCGTGGGTGGATTTTTCCCAGGGGCTGGATATTCGGCTGATAACGCCCGACAACGTGGCGCTGCTGAACAGGGTGCGGACTAAGGCGGTGCATTTCGCTTGGGATAACCCCCGCGAAGATTTGACCGGCTATTTCCGGCGCTTCCTGGAGCTGACCGCAATCAAGAGCGACCGCAGGCGGCGGGTGTATGTGCTGACTAACTACAACAGCACCCATGAGCAGGATTTGTACCGGGTGGAAACCCTGCGGGGCATGGGGTACGACCCCTATGTGATGGTCTATGACCGGCCCAGCGCGCCGCCCGCCACCCGCCGCCTCCAGCGGTGGGTGAACAACAAGCGGATTTTCTACGCTGTCGCCAAGTTTGCCGACTACGCGCCCACAAGGAAGGAGGCAACTTAAAATGGCCTATGTGCCAGTCCCGAAAGACCTGACCCGGATTAAAACGAAGGTCATGTTCAACTTAACCAAGAGGCAGCTCATCTGCTTCGGAAGCGGCGCGCTCATCGGCGTACCGCTTTTCTTTTTGCTCAAGGGGCCGGTGGGAACCAGCGCGGCGGCGCTGTGCATGGTGCTCGTCATGCTGCCCTTCTTCCTGCTGGCGATGTACGAGAAAAACGGCCAGCCGCTGGAGAAGATCGTCGGCAACATCGTCAAGGTGTGCTTTGTCCGGCCCCGGCAGCGGCCCTATCGAACCAACAACTTTTATGCCGTGCTTGCGCGGCAAGACCGACTGGACAAGGAGGTGTATCGGATTGTCAGCCCCAAAAAGAAAGCTCTCCCGCGCCGAGAAAAAGCAGATCGAGGCCGCCATCGCAAGGGCGAACCGAACAGATAAAAAGCAGCTCTCGGCGCAGGACAGCATCCCCTATCAGCGTATGTGGCCGGACGGCGTATGCCGGGTGACGGACACGTTCTACACCAAGACGATTCAGTTTCAGGACATCAATTACCAGCTCTCGCAGAACGAGGATAAGACGGCGATTTTCGAGGGGTGGAGCGATTTCCTCAACTACTTTGACAGCTCCATCCGCTTCCAGCTCTCGTTCTTTGATCTCGCCGCCGCGCGGGGCAGCTTCGCGGGGCGCATCATCATTCCCCTCAAGGGGGACGACCTGGACGACAGCCGGGTGGACTACACCGAGATGCTGCAAAACCAGCTCTCCAAGGGGAACAACGGCATCATCAAGACCAAGTTCCTGACCTTTGGCATCGAGGCGGACAGCCTGCGGGCGGCAAAGCCCCGGCTGGAGCGCATCGAGACGGACGTTATCAACAACTTCAAGCGCCTGGGCGTCGCCACCGAGCCGCTGAACGGCAAGGAGCGCCTGCGGCTGCTGCACGGCATCTTCCGCATGGACGAGCCGGAGCCATTTGCTTTCTCTTGGGATTGGCTGGCCCCCTCCGGGCTGTCCACCAAGGATTTCATCGCGCCGTCCTCCTTCGAGTTCAAGGACGGCAAGCTGTTCCGCATGGGCAAGAAGTTCGGCGCGGTCAGCTTCCTGCAAATCCTGGCCCCGGAGCTGAACGACCGCATCCTTGCGGATTTTCTGGATATGGAGAGTTCCCTCATCGTCAATCTTCACATCCAGTCCATCGACCAAGTGAGCGCCATCAAGACGGTGAAGCGGAAAATCACCGACCTCGACCGGGCCAAGATCGAGGAACAGAAAAAGGCGGTCAGGGCGGGTTACGACATGGACATCATCCCCTCCGATCTCGCTACCTACGGCGGGGAGGCCAAGAAGCTCCTGCAAGACCTCCAGAGCCGGAACGAGCGCATGTTCCTCGTCACCGTGCTCATCGTCAACACGGCGGACAACAAGCGGCAGCTTGACAACAACGTGTTCCAGGCCAGCTCCATCGCGCAGAAACACAACTGCCAGCTTACCCGTCTGGACTTTCAGCAGGAGGAAGGGCTTATGAGCAGCCTCCCCCTGGGCCGGAACCTTGTGGAGATTCAGCGCAGCCTCACCACCTCCAGCGTCGCCATTTTCGTGCCGTTTACGACCCAGGAGTTGTTCCAAAGCGGCTCGGAGGCCCTCTACTATGGGCTGAACGCCCTCTCCAACAACCTCATTATGGTGGACAGGAAGCTCCTGAAAAATCCCAATGGGCTTATACTGGGTACACCGGGCAGCGGCAAGTCTTTCTCCGCCAAACGGGAGATCACCAACGTGGTGCTCGTCACCGACGACGATATTCTTGTCTGCGACCCGGAGGACGAATACAGCCCCCTTGTGGCGCGGCTGGGCGGTCAGGTGGTGAAAATCTCGCCCACCAGCACCCAGTATGTGAACCCGATGGACATCAACCTCAACTACTCGGACGACGACAACCCTCTGGCGCTGAAAGCCGACTTCATCCTCTCCCTGTGCGACATCGTGGTGGGGAGCAAGGACGGTTTGCAGCCGGTGGAGAAAACCGTCATCGACCGCGCCGTGCGCAACGTCTACCGGCCTTACCTTGCCAACCCTGACCCGGAGAAAATGCCCATCCTGCAAGACCTCTACGACGAGCTGCTGGCCCAGCCGGAAGCGGAGGCCAAGCGCATCGCGGCGGCGCTGGAGCTGTACGTTTCCGGCTCCCTCAACGTCTTTAATCACCGCAGCAACGTGGAGCTTTCCAACCGGCTTGTGTGCTTCAACATCAAGGAGCTGGGCAAGCAGTTAAAACAGCTCGGTATGCTCGTCATTCAAGATCAGGTGTGGAACCGCGTCACGGTCAACCGGGCGCAGGGCCGCACCACCCGGTACTATGTGGACGAGTTCCACCTTCTTTTGAAGGGTGAGCTGGCAAGCTGGAGCGTTGAGATTTGGAAGCGTTTCCGCAAATGGGGCGGCATCCCGACCGGCATCACGCAGAACATCAAAGACCTGTTGGCAAGCCGCGAGGTGGAGAATATCTTTGAAAACTCCGACTTCATCTACATGCTGAACCAAGCCAGCGGCGACCGGCAGATTCTCGCCAAGCAGCTCAACATCTCGCCCCACCAGCTCTCCTACGTCACCCACTCCGGGGAGGGCGAGGGCCTGCTGTTCTACGGAAACGTCATCCTGCCCTTCCTCGACCGCTTCCCCAAGGACAGCGACCTCTACCGGGTGATGACGACCAAGCCCCAGGAGGTCGCGGTTTGAGCGCCTATACCCGGCAGGATTTAAGCGTCATGCAGGCGTGGCCGCTGGCGCGGAAAATCCAGGTGACGCAGACCCGCATCATGGAGTGGTACTATCACTACGGCGGCAACGTGGCCGTCTCTTTCTCCGGCGGAAAGGATTCCACCGTGCTGCTGGACATGGCGCGGCGGGCCTTCCCGGAGATCCGGGCCGTGTTCGTGGACACGGGCCTCGAATACCCGGAAATCCGGGAGTTCGTCAAGACCGTCCCCAACGTGGTGTGGCTGCGCCCGGAGCTGGCCTTCCCGAAAGTGATCGAGAGGTACGGCTACCCCATCGTCTCCAAGGAGGTGGCGCGGCGCATCTACTACGCCCGCAAGGGCAGCGCCTGGGCCTTTCAGCATCTGGCCGGATTGAACAAGGACGGCACCCCTTCCAGATTCAATGAGCGGTTTATGAAATGGCGCTTCCTGCTGGACGCGCCATTTCCCATTTCCGACTACTGCTGCACGGTGATGAAGAAACAGCCCATCCACCGCTTCACCCGGCAGACCGGGGCCATGCAGATTATCGGGACAATGGCCTGCGAGAGCGCCATCCGCCAGAACTCCTATCTCAAGAACGGCTGCAACGCTTTCCACAAGAAGGAGCCGACCTCTCAGCCGATGTCCTTCTGGCTGGAACAGGACGTGCTCCAATACCTGCAATTCACCGGCATTCCCTACGCCTCCGGCATCTACGGCCAGATCACCGAGCAGAAGGGCAAGCTCGTCACCACCGGCGCGCACCGCACCGGCTGTATGTTCTGCATGTTCGGCGCGCATCTGGAAAAGGAGCCGAACCGCTTCCAGCGCATGGCGCTGACCCACCCGAACCAATACGACTACTGCATCCACAAGCTGGGCTGCGGGGCGGCGCTGGACTATATCGGCGTCCCCTACGCGGCCTGACGGACGGGAGGTGACGACGGTTGAAACGAGAACCCCGGTTACAGTTCACCGACGCCGAGCGCGCCGACCCGGAATTAGAGAAGCCCATCCGCAAGGCGGAGAAAGCGGCGGCAAAGGCGGACGCGGCCCAGACCAAGATACCCAAAAAAACCGTAAAGGTGAAGGAGCGCGCCGTTGACCTTACCACCGGCAAGGTCACGACGCGCCTTAGATTTGAAGAAATCGACAAGAAAAAGCCGCCGTCCAAGCTGACGCACACCCTTCGGGACGCCCCCGGCAACACCGTGGCGGGGGCGCTCCACCGGGAGATCGCCAAAAGCGAGGACGAGAACGTGGGCGTGGAGAGCGCCCACAAGCTGGAGAAAGCCGCCGAGACGGGCGGGCGCTTCATCCAGTCCGCCCGCCGCTCCCACCAGCTCAAGCCTTATCGCAAGGCGGCGGCAGCGGAGCACCGGCTGGAAAAAGCCAACGTGGACGCGCTGTACCACAGGAGCCTGCGGGAGAATCCCACCAGCAACCCCCTCTCCCGCTGGCAGCAGAAGCGGGCCATTCGCAAACAGTATGCCGCCGCCAAGCGCACCGGGCAGGCCACCACCGGCACCGCCAAGGCAGCGGGAGGCACCGCGCGGGCGGCGAAAACGGCGGTCAAGCGGAGCGAACAGGCGGCGGGCTTCCTCTGGCGGCACAAAAAGGGCTTCCTCATCGTCGCGGCCTTGTTCCTCATTGTCTGCATGTTCCTCAACTTCCTGTCCTCCTGCTCCATGATGTCCCAAACGCTCCTGTCGGGGCTGTCCGGCACCACCTACCCCTCCACCGACGAGGCTTCGCTGGCCGTGGAGGGAGAGTACGTTTCCAAGGAGCTGGCGCTGCAAAACCGCATTGACAACATTGAGAGCGAGTTCCCCGGCTATGACGAGTACCGTTACGACATCGGGGAGATCGGCCACAACCCCCACGAGCTGGCTTCCTACCTGAGCACCGTGTTCCAAGAGTACACCCTGTCGGAAGTGGCGGCGGAGCTGGAGCGCGTCTTTGGCCTGCAATACGAGCTGACATTGACGGAGATTGTGGAGACGCGCACCTATACAGACGAGGACGGAGACGAACATGAATATGACTATTACATTTTGGATGTGACGCTGACGAGCAGGCCCATCGGGTCATTCGTGGCGGAGCTGCTGGACGCCGACCAGCTTGAACAGTACCGCGTCTATCTCGCCACCAGCGGCAACCGCCCGCTGTTGTTCGGCGGCGGCACGGCGGACGGAGGCCCCTCCGAGGATTTGAGCGGAGTGCGCTTCGTGGACGGGGAACGCCCCGGCAACCAAGCGGTAGTGGACATCGCGCAGTCCCAGGTGGGCAACGTGGGCGGACAGCCCTATTGGAGCTGGTACGGCTTCGAGAGCCGGGTGGAGTGGTGCGCCTGCTTTGTGTCCTGGTGCTTCGCCCAGGCCGGGTACAGCGAACCGCGCTTTTCCGGCTGCACATCGGGCGGAATGGCGTGGTATCAGTCCCACGGCCAATGGGGGGACAGGAATTACAGCGACATCGCCCCCGGCGACGCCATCTTCTTCGATTGGGACAACTCCGGCGACGCCGACCATGTGGGCATCGTCGTCGGCACCGATGGGGAGCGCGTCTACACCGTGGAGGGCAACAGCGGCGACGCCTGCAAAATCCGCAGCTACCCCCTGGGCAGCAGCGTCATTCGCGGCTACGGCCTGATGAACTAAAAAAGGAAGGAGAACTTCATATATGAACCCGAAAATCAAGAAAATCGACGCCGAGTACGAGAAGAACGCGGCGAAAATCACCGAGCTGCAAGCGCGGCAGAAGGAGCTTTCCAAGGAGCGCACGGAGCTGGAGAACCTGGACATCATCGGCATCGTGCGCAGCCTGGGCGTGACGCCGGACGCGCTGGCGGCGCTCATTCAGGCGTCGCGCGGCGGACAGGCCGCACCCGCGCTGGGGAATATTCTGGAGGAAAAGGAGGGCGGCAACGATGTGGAAGCTGAAAACGACTAAGCGGGCTTTGGCCCTGACCCTCGCCGCCGTGCTGCTGTGCGTCCCCTTGATGGGGCTGGCGGCCCCGGCTGCGGATACCGACACGCTTAAACCACCGCCCTGCTCCTGTGAAACAAGATGCACGGCGGCATCCATCAACAAGGACTGCGCCATGTGTGTGATGGATCGGATGTGCTGCACCGGCACGGTGCCGGAGCCGCCCTGCTCCTGCGAGAAAAAGTGCGCCGAGGGAACCAAGAATCAGGATTGCCTCCGCTGCAAGGACGACAGTTCCCACTGTATGGGAAAGGAGCCGGAGCCTGCGCCGGTCTGCTCCTGCACCATGAAGTGCAAGGAGGGGGCCGTCAAGGAGGATTGCCCGGTCTGTAAGACCGATCTCACCGGCTGTATCGGAAAGGAGCCGGAACCCGCGCCGGTCTGCTCCTGCACCGTGAAGTGCAAGGAGGGGGCCGTCAAGGAGGATTGCCCGGTCTGCAAGACCGACCTCACCGGCTGCATCGGAAAGGAGCCGGAACCCGCGTCGGTCTGCTCCTGCACCGTGAAGTGCAAGGAGGGGGCCGTCAAGGAGGATTGCCCGGTCTGTAAGACCGATCTCACCGGCTGCAAGGGTAAGGCCCCGGAGCCGACGCCCGCCCCCAAACCGGCGTACACCATCACCATCGTCACACCCACCGGCTGGCACACCAAAACCGCCGATGTGCAAATCCGTGTCACCGACGACAACGGCACCGGCTGGAAGCAGGTGGAGGCGAAAATTGAGCGCGGCGGGAGCTGGATTGACCTGACCGACGATTTTGCCGACAGGAACCGCGCCACTGTGGAGATCACGGAGAACTGCACCGTCTATGTCACCGTCACCGATGGGGACGGCAAGACCCACACCAAGAGCCGCTACATCGAATGTTTTGACAGGGTGGCCCCCACCATCAAGGCGGGTATCGACGGGCGGCTGCTGCGGGTGGAGGCCGAGGACGAGCTTTCCGGCATCGACGCGATTTTCATTGACGGGGAGCGGTACAGCGGCCTCACCAACGGGACGCTGGATGTGCGGCTGCGCGACCTGGACGGCGAATACAAGCAGATTTCCATTCAGGCGGTGGACAACGCCGGGAACAAGTCCAAGACGGTGCAGCTCAATAACCCGAACTACGAGGAACCCAAGAAGGATAAGGACGACAAGGACGAGGATAAGCCGTCGTCCAGTTGCCCCGACGCCACCAAGCCGACTACCACTCCGACGCCGACACCGACGCCCACAACGCCCCCGGCGACCACCACCCCGGCCCCTGGCGGCACCGCCAAGCCCTCCACCGGCGCGGCGGGCGGCGTCAGCTCCCCCTCCGGGGGGAAACCCAGCGGCACGGGCGGCGCGTCCGGGAGCAAGGAGGAACCGCCCGCCGAGAAGGAGCCGGGGGAACCTTTTTCCGAGGGCAGCGGTATCGTGACCCGCGATCTGCTCTATGACAAGGCCACCAACAAGCAGTTCATCACCGTGCAGGGGCGGGACGGCAGCACCTTTTACATCATCATCGACTACGACGCCCCGGTGAACGAGGAAGAAGAACAGTACACCACCTATTTCCTCAACCAAGTGGACGAGGCCGATCTCGCCGCCCTGCTGGGGGAGGAAGAACCCGCCGTCTGTGATTGCACGGTGAAGTGCGCCACCGGCGCGGTGAATACCGCCTGCCCCGTCTGCGCGTCCAACATGGCCGGATGCGCCGGAAAAGCGGCGGAGCCGGAGAAGCCGGTGGAACCGACCGCCCCGGAGCCGGAACAGCCCGAACAGAAAAGCGGCATGGGCGGCGTCCTCGCCCTGCTGCTGGTGCTGGCCCTGGCGGGCGGCGGCGCGTTCTACTATTTGAAGTTCATCAAGAATAAGCCCAAGACCAAGGGCAGCGCCGATCTGGATGACTACGACTACGGCGACGACCCGGAGGATGGGGATTACGAGGACGGCCCCCCGGAGGACACGGCCAGCCCGGAGGCCGGGGACGCGGAGCCGGAGGAAGATACGGAGGACGAGGACAAATGAGGTACTTCACCAATAACCCGCTTGAGCGGATGATGATGCAGACCCCAGGGCCGGTGCGGGAGGCGACGCCGCCCCCCGCCCCCAAGGGGCATCCCTGCAACGGCTGCAAACGCTACGGCGAGGGCTGCGCCCTGCCCTGTTACCGGGGTGTGGCCGTGCAGACTGTGGAAAGGAGGGGCGGAAATGCGCTTTGTGATCGCTGAAAAACCGTCCGTGGCGCAGAGCCTCGCCGCCGTCCTGGGCGCAAAACAGCGCAGGGACGGCTATCTGGAGGGGAACGGCTGGCTGGTGAGCTGGTGCTTCGGGCATCTGGCGGAGCTGGCCGACGCGGGCGTGTATGACCCGGAGTACGCCAAGTGGCGCTATGACGACCTGCCCATCCTGCCGGAGAGCTGGCGCTTTACCGTCAGCCCGGACAAGCGGGGCCAGTTCGACACCCTGCGGGGCCTCATGCGCCGGGAAGATGTGACGGAGGTGGTGAACGCCTGCGACGCGGGGCGCGAGGGGGAGCTGATTTTCCGCACCGCCTACCATCTGGCGGGCTGTGCCAAGCCCATGAAACGCCTGTGGATTTCCAGCATGGAGGACGAGGCCATCCGGGAGGGCTTCGCCGCCCTGCGGGACGGGCGGGAGTACGACGGCCTGCACCAATCCGCCCTCTGCCGCGCCAAGGCGGACTGGCTGGTGGGCATCAACGCCACCCGGCTGTTCTCCCTGCTCTACAACCGCACCCTCAACGTGGGGCGCGTCCTGTCCCCGACGCTGGCGCTCATCGTCCAGCGGGAGGCGGAGATCGGCGCGTTCCGCCCCGAACCGTTCTACACCGTCGCTCTGGACTGCGGCGGCTTCACCGCCACCGGCGAGAGGCAGAAAACCAAGAAGGAGGCGGAGACCACCGCCGCCGCCTGCAAGGGCGGGGCGGCCATCCTCCAAGCGGTGGAGCGGAAGGAGAAAACGGAGAAGCCGCCCGCCCTGTATGACCTCACCACCCTCCAGCGGGACGCCAACCGCGCCCTGGGCTTCACCGCCCAGCAGACGCTGGACTATCTGCAAAGCCTCTATGAAAAAAAGCTCTGCACCTATCCCCGCACCGACAGCCGGTTTTTAACAAATGACATGGAGGCGGGCGTCCCGGCCCTCGCCGCCGTCGCCGCTCTCATCTGCGGGGCGGAGTCACTGGCAGGCGGCCTCCGCCCGGAAAGCTGCAACGCCGCCCAGGTGTGCGACAGCGCCAAGGTCAGCGACCATCACGCCGTTGTCCCCACGCCCAGCGCGGGCAAGGCAGACCCCGCCGCCCTGCCTGCGGGAGAGCGGGAGGTGCTGCGGCTGGTGGCGCGGGGCCTGCTCCGGGCGGTCAGCCCCGCCCACCGCTTCGCGGAAACCTCTGTCACGGTGGAGTGCGGCGGGAGCCGCTTCACCGCCAAAGGCAGGGCCGTCCTGGACATGGGCTGGAAGCTCTACGACCAGACCGACAAAGAGGCGTTCGGGAGCAGCCTCCCGGACGGAGGCCGTCTCCCTGACGGAATGAAGGAAGGACAGACCCTGACTGTGGCGGGCGTCACCATCAAGGAGGGCAAGACCACCGCCCCCAAGCATCACACGGAGGATTCCCTGCTGGCGGCGATGGAGACGGCGGGGGCCAAGGATATGCTGGCAGGCGGCCTCCGCCCCGACGACGCCGAGCGCCGGGGCCTCGGCACCCCCGCCACCCGCGCCGCGATTCTCGAAAAGCTGGTGTCCACCGGCTTTGTGGAGCGCAAGAAAGCGAAAAAGGCGGTGAACCTCCTGCCGACACAGATCGGCGTCTCCCTCGTCACCGTCCTGCCCGAACAGCTCCAATCCCCCCAGCTCACCGCCGAGTGGGAGCACCGCTTAAAGGAGATCGAGGGCGGCGCGCTCGACCCCGGCGACTTTCTGGACGGCATCGCCGCCATGCTCCGGGAGCTGGTGCAGACCTATGAGGCCGTGGAGGGCGCGGAGGTGCTGTTCCCGTCCGACCGGGAGCGCGTCGGCACCTGCCCCCGCTGCGGCGGGGCCGTCACCGAGAGCAAAAAGGGCTTCTTCTGCGAGAACCGGGAGTGCCGCTTCGCGCTGTGGAAGGACAACCGTTTTTTCGCCGCCAAGAAAAAGGTGTTGACCAAGGCGGTCGCCGCCGCGCTCTTAAAGGACGGGCGGGCGCGGCTCACCGGCTGCTTCAGCGAAAAGACCGGCAAGACCTACGACGCCACCGTGGTGCTGGACGACGACGGCGGCAAGTACGTCAACTTCCGGCTGGAGTTTGACGCGGGAGGCAGAAAATGAGCGGGGACATCCGCCGCATGGACGAGGGGCAGCTTCGGCGGGTGAAGAAGCTCATTCGGGGCCTGTGCGCCAACTGCGACGGCGGCGACTGCCTCCTGCTGGACGACGGCGAGGCGCACGTCTGCCCCCAGCTCATCACCTACTCGCTGCTGTGCCGCTACTTCCGCGCCGCCGTCCTCCCCGCCGACCGGGAGCTGTACGCCGACATCATGGAGCGGGACGCCCGGAAGCGGTGCGCCGACTGCGGCGCGCCCTTCGTCCCCACCGGGAGCCGGGGCGTGTTCTGCCCCCGGTGTGCCGTCCTGCGGGAGCGCCGCCGCAAGGCCGAGTGGGCGCGGCGGAATCGGGGCCGGGAGTAGACGTTTAGGCCCTCTGAACCCCTTGATTTATGGGGCTTTCCAGCGGCGGAACCGGGGGTGCCCGACCCATTTCCCATGAACCCCCGAAAACGCGGTTTAGGCGTCTACATCACCGCCCCGCGCGGGACGGAGCATACTGTCTTGCGCGGGGCTATTTTTTGCTGAGAAAGGAGTGTCCAAAATGGCGGAAACAAAAAAGCCTACCAATCGGGAGCGCCTGCAAGAGATCACGGCGGGCATCGAACAGGGCATCAAGGAGCTGTTCGAGAGCGGGCGCTACGCGGCGTATCTGCGCACCATGTCCCGCTTTCACCGCTACTCGGTGAACAATCAGATGCTCATCCACATGCAGAAACCGGACGCCACTCTGGTGGCCGGTTTCAACAAGTGGCGCAGCCAGTTTGAACGCCACGTCAAGAAGGGCGAGAAGGGCATCCAAATCATCGCCCCGACGCCCTTCAAGAAACGGGTCGAGGAACAGAAGCTCGACCCGGACACCAAGCTGCCGGTGCTGGACAGGAACGGCAAGGTGGTTATGGAGGAAAAAGAGGTCGAGATTCCCATGTTCCGGCCCGTGTCGGTGTTTGATGTAAGCCAGACCGAGGGCAAGCCCCTCCCGCAGCTCGCCGCCGATCTCCACGGCGACGTGAAGCAGTACGAGGTATTCATGGAGGCCCTGCGCCGTTCCTCCCCGGTGCCGATGGAGATCAGGCCCATCCAGGAGGATATGGACGGGTATTTCAGCTTCGACGAACAGCGCATCGCCATCCGGGAGGGCATGAGCGAGGTGCAGACCGTTTCCGCCGCCGTCCATGAGATCGCCCATGCCAAGCTCCACAACTATAAGCAGGAGCGCCAGGAGGCGGCAAAGGGCGACGATACCAAAAATCCGCCCGCAGAAAAAGACGAAGAAGAATATGAGGAGATAGAGCTGTTCGGCAAACCGGGCCTGTTCTCTAATGGGCGGGTTTCCCACAATGAACTTCCTGACGGGCTGTTCTGCTATGATTTGCGTGGCTCAGATGATGACTACGGCGATCCTGTTACGGTAGAGGAGCGAGTGGCGGTCAATCACGCAGGCTCCGTAATCCTTGCGGCACCGCTGGAATTGCCGGAAGAAGGTTTCCTGCGGCTGACCGAGGAAAACGGACTGGACTTTACCGGCGAGGATATGACCCTCTCACAGTTTTTGCAGGCACAGAAAAAAGACAGGAGCACCGAGGAAGTGGAGGCGGAAAGCGTCTCCTATGCCGTCTGCCAGTATTACGGCATCCAGACCGGCGAGAACAGCTTCGGCTACATCGCCGGATGGAGCAAGGGGAAGGAGCTGCCGGAGCTGCGGGCCTCCTTAGAAACCATCACCAAGACAGCCTCCGGCCTCATCACCGACATCGACAAGCATTTCCGCGACATCTGCAAGGAGCGGGGCATCGACCTGACGGCCCCGGAGCAGGCCGCGCCTGAGCGGGCCGCGCCCGTGGAGGACACCCCGGAGCGGTTTGCCGCAGACCTCTACGACTACATGACCGGCCTGCATGACGCGGGCCTCATCGACCAGCCCTTCACCCTCGACCCCAGGGACAAGGCGGTGCCGGACATCGCGGACGAGTACCACCGGGGCCTGTTCTCCGACACCCGCGACTGGCTGGAAAACGCCTCCAAGCTGACCGGCGCGCCCTCGGCGGCGGATTTGCTGGAGCGGCTTTCTAAGCTGGAACAGGCGCGGGACGCGGCGCTCATCTTCAAGATGCACGCCAATCCCCGCTCCACCGGCAAGGCGGACACCTTCTTTGTTCAAGCATATGAGAAGGCCGACCTCGGCCTCATCCCCCGCGAGGTGGTGTATATCGGCCCCACCGATGAGTGCCGGGGGCTGCTGCACCGCATGGAGGACGGAAGCGCCAAGCTGGGCGACCTGCGGGACTTAGACCGGGTGCGGGCGGGACAGCCGCCCCGACAGGATGGATTCCTGGTGGGCGGCAAGGCCACCGGGCCGATGACCGAACAGGACGCCCTCCTGCTCATGGCAAACCTGGATAAGCGCCTGTTCGGGATGGTGACAATGGAGACGCTGGAGGCGGCGGAGAAAGCGGGCTGCCGCTTCACGGACGGCGCTCTGTCCCCGCTCCCGGAGCCGGAGGCCGTCTATGCGCTGGACGATGCCATGTATCTGCATATCCAAGAGAGCGGAGACGGCTTCGACTACACCCTCTATGCCAAGGACACCCTGCAAATGCTGGACGGCGGGCAGTTCGACGCCCCCGGCCTCTCCCTGGACGACGCCTGCGAGGAAATCTTCGTTTTGCACGACCTGACCCCGGAGGTGATAGAGCGCCTGCCCGCCGCCGTCATGGACGTGATCGACCCGCCGCCCAAGCTGCCCGGTGCCGAGCCGCCCCAAGGCCCGCCCTATGATGTGACGGCCTACACAGACCGCCAGTGGAAGGAGATCACGGCGGGCTGGAAATCCGGCGTGGACACCGCAAAATATGCAAACCCCGCCTTTGACGCCATGCAGATGAACCGCATTCGCGTGGGGCTGGAAAAGGACTTGCCCGCCTCCCTCTACAACAAACCGAACCTCTCATGGGAGCAGATGGACATTGTGATGAAGCTCATGGAGCAGGGCCATGACGTGATGGAGCTGAATGTGGGCGGCAGGCCGGTGGACTTCACCGACCCGGCCCTCTCCCTGTCCGACATGAAGGGGCTGCTGCGGCAGATGGAGTACGACGCCATTCCGAAGATGCTCTACACCCCGGAACAGTGGGCGGAGATCCGCCGGGGTATGGAGGCGGGGCTGGATGTGAAGCAATACGCCGACCCGAAGCTGGCCCCGGAGGATATGGCGAAGCAGCGGGACGCGCTGGAGCGCGGCCTTGTCACCCTCTCCGGGGGGCAGGCCAACGACCCGACCCAGCCGGGGTACGAACAGTGGAGCGAACCGGCCTCTCCCGAAAACGCCCCGGAGCACCCCGGCGTCCCCTCCGACGACGTTTCCGCCTACCTCCCGGAGCTGACGCTGGACGAGTACCCCATGCCCGACCCGGCGCTGACCGTGGACGATCTGGAGAAGTGCGGCTACCGGGACGGCGATATGCTCCCCCTGTCCAAAGACCGGGCGCTGGAGCTGTTCGAGCAAGACCTGACGATCTACACGGTGGCGGAGGACGGCGAGGCGGCTATGGCCTTTGACCGGGAGGACATCGAGGCGCACGGCGGCCTGCTGGCCGTACCCCGCGAGGAATGGGAGGACGCCCCGGACTTTTCCGCCGCTGTGGAGGACAGGCTGAAGCACCAGGAGCAGCGAGAGGCGGCGTTCCTGCAATCCCCCAAGGACACCTTTGCCGTCTATCAGCCCAAGGAGGGCGGCGAGCTTCAGGGCCTCCGGGAGCGGTCGTTGAGCGAACTGGAAGCCCATGGCCGCAAGGTGGAGCGTGAGAATTACGACCTTGTTTACACCAGCCGCTTCCCCAAATACAGCGGCTTGAGGGACAGGCTGGAAGGGATTTTCAGCAACGGCCTCCCGGCTGACTGCCAGCGCCCCGACCTCGCCACCGGCGACATCATTGTCATCAAGCAGAGCGGCGTGGTATCGTGTCATTACTGCGACAGCCTCGACTTCGTGGAGCTGCCCGGTTTCTTTCCTGCGGACAATCCGCTGAAAAACGCGGAGATGGCCGTGGAGGACGACTACGGCATGATCGACGGCATCATCAACAACGGCCCGAAACAGCCCACCGTCGCGGAGCTGGAGGCCAAGGTGAAGGAGGGACAGCAGATTTCTCTCACCGACCTCGCAAGCGCCGTCCAGCGGGAGCGGCAGAAGCAGTCCGTGGTGGAGCGGCTGAAACAGCAGCCGCCCCAGCGGGACAAGAAAAAGGAAGCGCCGAAAAGGAGCGCGGAAAGGGAGCTTTGATTATGGAGAACTTTACCTTTGAAGAAATGAACCTGATGTGCATTTACAACAGCGCCGGGACGCGGGAGGGCCTGATCGCCGCCCTCACCGAGATGCGCGGCTACCTGGGCGCGGACGAGGCGGAGCTTTTGGCGCTGACCGACAGCGCCCTCCAAAAGCTCGACGCCCTGACCGACGCCGACTACGCCGCCCTCGACCTGTTCCCGGACTTTGACAGGGAGGACGCTGCCTATGCCGAGTAAAGCCCAGCTCTACGCACAGATGGCCGACCACGCGGCGACGCAGATCACCGGCAGCTACCAGGAGTGGACGGCCTTTCTTACCACCGCCGCCCGCCTCTACAAGTACCCCTACGACGAGCAGTTGATGATTTTCGCCCAGCGCCCGGACGCCACCGCCTGCGCGGAGTACGACCTGTGGAATGAGAAAATGCGCCGGTACGTCCGGCGCGGCTCCAGAGGCATCGCCCTCATCGACACCACCGGGGGCCAGCCGAGGCTTCGGTATGTGTTCGACATCTCCGACACGGGCGGCGGGGAGAACTCCCGCCGCCCCTTCCTCTGGCAGTACCGCCCGGAGGAACACCGGGACACCGTGACGGCGGCGCTGGAAAATCACTTCGACGTTACCGGCGAGAACGGCCTCCCCGACCAGTTGGAGCGCATCGCCGCCCAGCTTGCGCAGGAGTATTGGGACGACCACCAGCGGGACATCCTCGCCATCGTTGACGGCAGCTTTTTGGAGGGCTATGATGAACTCAACGTGGGAGTGCAGTTCCGCAACGCCGCCACCGTCAGCATCTCCTACGCACTCATGTCCCGCTGCGGGCTTGACCCGGACGACTACTATGAACACGAGGATTTTTTCAGCGTCTTTGACTTCAACACCTCCGCCGCCGTCGCCGCGCTGGGCACGGCGGTGAGCGAGAGCAATCAGACGGTGCTGCGGCAGATCGGGATCGCCATTCAAAATTATGAGCGCGCGAAAAGCGCGGAAAGGAGCGCCACACATGGAGAACAACCTGACCTACACCAAGAGCGGGGACTACCTCATCCCCGACCTGACGCTGGGCGAGACGCCGGAGGCCAAGCCCCTGGGCAAGTACGGGAGGATGCGCCGGGAGTATCTGAAGGAGCATCGCCCGGTACTGTGGAACACCCTGCTCCTGAGCGGGAAGCTGTTCCCGCACCTGCGGGAGATCGACGAGACGGCCAGCAGCCGTCTGGAGCGGATGATGCCGGAGCTGAAGAAGTCGGCGGGCGTGACGGAGGAACTCAAGGCCAGCGACCCCATGAAGTGGGTGGGCCTGATGAACACCCTCAAGGCTCAGGCGGAGGAAATCCTGCTCTCGGAGCTGATTTACAACTGACGCCCCAAGAGCCGGAGGAAACGCCTGCGGCGCAACTGTCCCTGTTCCCCTCGGAGCGGGAGCAAATACAGTCCATCCAGGAAGGGTCGAGCGTGAAAACGCCCGACCCTTCTTCCGTCTCCAAGGAGGACATCGACGCGGAGCTGCGGCGCGGCACCGGCACGGCGGACGGCAAGCTGCGCGTACACGCTTTTTACCAGCAGGAGCGCGACGCAAAAGAGGCCGTCGCTTTTCTAAAACATGAGTACGGCTATTATAGGCACAGCCACACCTTTGTGGATGGTGGGCAAGGCTTCGTGGAATATACCTCCGACAAAGGTATGATTCTCCGCCGCTATGAGCCGGAACAGGAAATCAAGCTCACATGGAACGCCATAGACAAGCGCCTGCGGGAGCTTGTCACAGCCCGCCGGTATCTGACCACCGAGGAACTGGCCTCTCTCATTACCCAGGCTGACATTGACGCCCTTTTGGTACAGGATTGGAATGTGCCTGGGCGAAAACAGCAAATTCTAAAGTGGTTTCAGCAGGGCCTTACGGACGAGCAGTTAGAGGGAGCACTTCGCTCCGTCTACAATCTCTCCCCGGACATCGTTCCGCCGAGAACAGGGGGCCTCGTTGATTTAGCCGATGGCGCTTCCGGCTATGCCTATTATGTCGCCGCCGGTGTGCGGATCGAAAACCGGCAGAACGGCGGCTGGCGGGAAGTGGGCTATGGGGAAATGGCACAACATATTCGGGCGCTCATTGACACGGGCCAGTACCTGACCCCGGAGGAACAGGCCGCTCTGGTGGAGCAGCCCGCACCCGTGCCGGAGGCCCCCGCGCCCGCCGCGCCCCGGCAAGCCGCGCCGCCCGACCCGCAAGCTGCCATCGACAACGCCCTGCGGGAGTGGAACGGCGACCCGGACAGCAGGCGGCGCGTCGCCGCCCACATGGAAACCCATGCCCGCGACAAGGAGACGGCGGCTTTCCTCCGGGCCGAGTACGGCGACGACCTGCCCGCTTTCCCCGTCACCGGCGAGGGCATGGCTCAGGATATGCCGTGGCCGAAGGTGCAGCGCCGCCTCGCCCAGCTCATCCAGCAGGGCGCGTTCCTACCCTCTGTTGACCATGAAGCGGAGCCGCCGCAGTCCCATGTTCTCGAACCGTATGTACGATATAAGCCGGTAGTGATTGCCGCCGTTTCAGAGGACACGGCCTACCGTAACGCCTGCGGCCATTTTGATCGTGAAGATGCCGGGATAGAGTGTAACGCCGCTGTGCGCCGTGCGGTGCTTAACGCTGGCGACATGGAGCTTATCCGCCTGTTCTCGGATATGCCGGAGTTTCGCCGCCGACTGCATCAAGAAGTTTTTGATGAAACTTATCCGCAGCTACATGAGCTTCTGCGTCCGCTCTCGCAGGAGGATATAGACGAGGCTCTGCGCTCATGGAATGGGGATATGGACAGCAAGCGGGCAGTTGTCCGCTATATGGCAGACCGGGGCCGCGATAAAGAAACGGCCGAATGGCTCTCCCATGAATACGGTGGCGGCGATAACAAAAGCCTCTTTATCATTCGGGCCGGTAGCCCCGAAGCGATGGAGCTGCCGTGGCCGAAGGTGCAGCACCGCCTCGCCCAGCTCATCCAGCAGGGCGCGTTTCTGACCGGCGAGGAACAGGAGGCCCCGGAGCCGGAGCGCCCTTTGGGGCCGTCCCCCACTGTCCGGGAGATTTTCGAGCATTACCTTCCCATTGTTAAAGAATTGGTTTTGTCGGATGTGCCGTATCAAAACGCCTGCAAGAACTCCGACCGTCAGAACGCCTATCTGGAGGGCGGGGAGGCCGTCAAACGGGCCGTTTCCTCCATAGGGGACGCCAATTTCCTCCGGCTGTACTACGATCTGACCGGCTTTCACAACAACCTGCACCAACGGGTGCTGGACGAAACCTACCCCATGCTGGCCCAGGCCCCCGGCATCGCCCAGCAGGGACGGCCCGCCGACGCGCCCGCCCAGGAGAGTGATGCCGCCGCATACCGGCTGTTGAGCCGTCTGCGCTCCGACTGCGACTATTTTTTAGGGGAAGGACAAGGAGCGGAAAAGCATCTGTGGGCGGGCAGCGTGAAAGCGCAGATCGCCAAGATGCGGGAGCTGTACGATTCCCTCCCCGAAAAACCCGAATGGCTGACGGTGGAGGCCATCGACGCATACGAAAGACGGATGACGGGTTTGGAGCAGGCCCCGCCCGCCCCGGCGCGCGACCCCGACGCGCCGCCCTACAAGGTGGGCGACACCGTGTATCTGGACGACACGGCCTTTGAGATTACCGCCTTGCGGGACAGCGAGGTGCAGCTTCTTGACCCGTCGCTGTCCTATCCCATCTTCCGGGCCGAGAGCCGGGAGAGCTTCGAGCGCATGTTGTGGCGGGACGACCGCAACCGCCCCGTCACGGATTTTCTGGCGGCGAGCATGGAGGGCGTCAACGACGACCTGCGGGACGTGCTGGTGAACGGCCTCTTGACCCAGCCGGACAAAGAGGCCATCGTCAATCTGTTCCGCAAGGGCGCGGGAAACAGCGCCGTGGCCTCCTATCTGGCGTTGTCCCTCGCGGGGCGGACCGAGACGATGGAGCTGGAAACCGGCGACACGGTGGACTACTTCACCTCCACTTTTGGCATCGAGGCGGAGATTCAAGACAAGTTCCGCTCCAAGCTCTCCGCCTCCTGGCGGGACACCGCGCCCATCCTGCGCGCCCTGTGCCGGGAATGGGAGCACAGCCGCTATCGGGTGGAGGAAACCTCGGACGCCTTCGAGGAACCCTTCATCCTCCGTGACACCATGACGGGCGAGTATTACGACATTGACGATGTTTACCAGACCTTTGAGACGGAGGAAGAAGTACGGGCGCTGGCGGCGCAGCTCAACACCGGCGCGGCCCCGGAACCGCCCGCCCCGCTGGAGGGGATTCCCGCCTATCAGGTGGGCGACGAGGTGGCGCTTCCTTACGGAGACAGAGAATTGACCGGCACGGTGGGCTATGTGGGGGAAAACGACGTGCGCATCGACACCGGCCCCTACTCCTGGAGCCATGAGAGCGTCAACCGGGAGCAGTTCGAGGACGGCTTGCGGCAGGACGGGCGCAACGCGGCGCTGTTCACCCCGGAGGACGAGGCACCGGCCACCGAGAATTTCCGTATCACTGACGACGCCCTGGGCGTGGGGAACGCCAGGGAAAAGTACCGCCGCAACGTGGAGGCCATCCGCACCTTGAAACAGATCGAGGACGCGGGCCGCACCGCCACCGCAGCCGAGCAGGAAACCCTCTCCCGGTATGTCGGCTGGGGCGGCCTCCCGGATGCTTTTGACCAGGACAAGGAGGCGTGGGCCGCCGAATATGCGGAGCTGAAGGACTTGCTGACCCCGGAGGAATACGCCTCCGCGCGGGCATCCACCCTCAACGCCCACTATACCAGTCCCACCGTCGCCAGGGCCATCTACGAGGTCGTGGGAAACCTGGGCTTCCATAGCGGCAACATCTTAGAGCCGTCCTGCGGCGTGGGCAACTTCTTCGGGCTTCTCCCGGAGGGCATGGCGGCGAGCAAGCTCTACGGCGTGGAGCTGGACAGCATCAGCGGGCGCATCGCGGGGCAGCTCTACCCCAAGGCCAGCATCGCCGTGCGGGGCTTTGAAAAAACCAACTTCCCGGACGGCTTCTTCGACGTGGCCATCGGCAACGTCCCCTTCGGCGGCTACAAGGTGGTGGACAGCCGGTACGATAAGCACAACTTCTTCATTCACGACTACTTTCTGGCAAAGGCCATCGACAAGGTGCGACCGGGCGGCGTCCTCGCCTTCATCACGTCAAACGGCGTCAGCGGCGGTACGATGGACAAGAAAGACCGCCGCGCGCGGGAGTATCTGGCGGAACGCTGCGACCTTTTGGGCGCGATCCGCCTCCCGAACAACGCTTTCGCCGCCAACGCCGGGACGGACATGACCACCGACATCCTGTTCCTGCAAAAGCTGGACGCGCCCCGGCAGCTCGGCGCACAGCCGCCCCTGTGGGTGCAGACCGACACGCTTCTGGAGCAAGACCACACCAACGGCCAGGGCGAGACGCGCCATAACTTCGTCACCGTCAACCGCTATTTCCAGCAGCACCCGGAGATGGTGCTGGGGGAGCTGAAAATCGTGTCCGGCCCCTTCGGGCCGCAGCTTACCTGTCAGCCCCTGCCCGACGCCGACCTCGCCCAGCAGCTTTCCCAGGCGGTGGGCCATATCCACGGCCAGATCACCGAGGCCGAGCTGCCCGACTTGGGCGAGGGGGAGGAAATCGACAGCTCCATCCCCGCCGACCCGAATGTGAAGAACTACTCCTATACCGTCGTGGACGGCGAGGTGTACTACCGGGAGAACTCCCGCATGGTACGCCCGGAGCTGAACGCCACCGCTAAGGCGCGGGTGAAGGGCATGGTGGAGCTGCGGGACTGTATGCGGGAACTCATAGACCTCCAGATGGACGAGTGCCCCGACGAGGCCATCATCCGGCAGCAGGCCAAGCTGGAGGTGCTGTATGACGCTTTCACTTCCCGGTACGGCCTTCTCAACGACAGGGGCAACGCCCTGGCTTTCGCGGACGATTCTTCCTACTATCTGCTCTGCTCCCTGGAGGTGCTGGACGAGGACGGCAGGCTGGAACGCAAGGCCGACATGTTTTCCAAGCGCACCATCAAGAAGCACGAGGCCGTCACCAGCGTGGACACCGCTTCCGAGGCCCTTGCCGTCTCCATCGCGGAGAAAGCGCGGGTGGATATGCCCTACATGGAACAGCTCTCCGGTAAGACCGAGGACGAGCTGGCCGGGGAGCTGAAGGGCGTCATCTTCCGTTTGCCGGAGCCGGTGGGCGAGGACGGCAGTCCGCGCTATGCCGCCGCCGACGAATACCTCTCCGGCAACATCCGGGAGAAGCTGGCGCGGGCGCGGCAGGCGGCGGAGCAAGCCCCCGCGCTGTTCCAGGCCAACGTGGAGGCGCTGGAACAGGCCCTCCCCAAAGACCTGGACGCCTCCGAGATCGACGTGCGCCTGGGCGCGACCTGGGTGGACAAACGCTACATCCAGCAGTTCATGTACGAGACGTTTCGGACGCCTGGGTATGTGCGCAGTAAAGTACACGTCAACTTTTCCGCTTTCACCGCCGAGTGGAATGTCAGCGGCAAGAATGAAATCCCCTGGAACGACATCGCCGCCTTTACCACCTTTGGCACGGAGCGGGCCAGCGCCTACCGCATTTTGGAGGACAGCTTAAACCTCCGTGACGTGCGCATCTACGACACCATCACCGACCCGGACGGCAAGGAGCGCCGTGTTCTCAACCGGGATGAAACCACTCTGGCCCAGCAGAAGCAGCAGGCCGTCAAGGACGCTTTCCGGGACTGGATTTGGAAAGACCCCGACAGGCGGCAAACCCTTGTCCGCAAGTACAACGACCTCTACAACTCCACCCGGCCCCGCGAGTACGACGGGCGGCACATCACCTTCGGCGGCATCAACCCCGAAATCCAGCTTCGGGAGCATCAGCTCAATGCCATCGCTCATGTCCTCTACGGTGACAACGTGCTCCTGGCCCATGAAGTGGGCGCGGGCAAGACTTTCGAGATGGTTGCCGCCGCGATGGAATCAAAGCGATTGGGGCTCTGTCAGAAATCCCTCTTTGCCGTGCCGAACCACCTCATTGAACAGTGGGCGTCGGAGTTTTTACGCCTCTATCCCTCCGCCAACATCCTTGTCGCCCGAAAGAAAGACTTTGAATCCCGCAACCGCAAGAAGTTCTGCGCCAAGATCGCCACCGGCGACTATGACGCCGTTATCATGGGCCACTCGCAGTTCGAGCGCCTGCCCGTGTCCTATGAGCGCCGGGAGCGGCTGTTGCAGCAGCAGCTATGGGAGATCGAGGAAGGCATCGAGGAACTGCGGGCCAGCGGCGCGGAGCGGTACAGCATCAAGCAGTTGGAGCGCACCAAGCGGTCGCTGGAGGCGCGGCTGGATAAGCTCCACGACGGGACGCGCAAGGACGACGTTGTGACCTTTGAACAGCTCGGCGTTGACCGGCTGTTCATCGACGAGGCCCACAACTACAAGAATCTGTTCCTCTATACCAAGATGCGCAACGTGGCGGGCCTCTCCACCACCGACGCGCAGAAGTCCAGCGACATGCTGCTCAAGTGCCGCTACATCGACGAGGTGACGGACGGCAGGGGCGTGGTATTCGCCACCGGCACACCCGTCTCCAACTCAATGACCGAACTCTACACCATGCAGCGATACCTTCAGCACGACCTTCTCGGCAAGCAGGCGCTCACCCACTTCGACAACTGGGCCTCCATCTTCGGGGAGACGGTGACGGCCATCGAGCTGGCCCCGGAGGGGACGGGCTACCGGGCGCGGACGCGCTTCGCCCGCTTCTTCAACCTCCCGGAACTCATGGCTATGTTCAAGGAGGCGGCGGACATCAAGACCGCCGACCAGCTCAATCTCCCGGTGCCGGAGGTGGAGTACCACACCGAGGTGGCCGAACCCACCGAGCACCAGCAGACGCTTGTGCAGGAGCTGTCCGAGCGCGCCGCCATTGTCCACAGCGGACAGGTTGACCCCCGCGTGGACAACATGCTGAAAATTACCAGCGACGGGCGCAAGCTGGGCCTCGACCAGCGCCTCATCAACCCCATGCTCCCCGACGATCCCCGAAGCAAGCTCAATATGTGCGTGGGGAACATCCTGCGCATCTATCAGGAGGGGCAGGCCGACAAGCTGGCCCAGCTTGTGTTCTGTGACATCTCCACCCCCAAGGCAAAGGCCGCCGCCAACCAGGAGCGCGCCGCGCGCATCGCGGGCGACAAGACGGCGGGCGGCGCGGAGCTTCACGCCCTGGGCAACCTCCTAGACGTGGAACCCGACCCGCCCTTTTCGGTCTACGAGGACATCCGCGACAAGCTCATCGCCGGGGGCATCCCCGCCCACCAGATCGCGTTCATCCACGACGCCAACACCGACGCCCGAAAAAAGGAGCTGTTCGCCAAGGTGCGCTCCGGGCAGGTGCGCGTCCTCATGGGCAGCACCTTCAAAATGGGGGCTGGGATGAATGTCCAGGACAGGCTCATCGCCCTGCACGACCTGGACTGCCCGTGGCGTCCCGGCGACCTGGAGCAGCGCAAGGGCCGCATCGTCCGGCAGGGCAACCACAACGAGAAAGTACACATCTACCGCTATGTCACCAACGGCACCTTTGATTCCTACCTCTGGCAGACGGTGGAGAACAAGCAGAAGTTCATCAGCCAGATTATGACGAGCAAATCCCCGGTGCGCTCCTGCGAGGACGTGGACGAGACGGCCCTCTCCTACGCCGAGATCAAGGCCCTGTGCGCGGGCAATCCGCTCATCAAGGAGAAGATGGACTTGGACATCGACGTGTCCCGACTGCGGATTCTGAAAGCCAGCCACCTGAGCCAGCAGTACCGGCTGGAGGACGATATTCTCAAACACTTCCCGGAGCAGATTGAGGCGAACAAGGGCTACATCGCCGGATTCAAGGCGGACATGGAGACGCTGGAGGCCCACCCCCACCCGATGATTCCCGTGTCCCAGGCCGCGACGCCGGAGGCGGGGGCGGAGCGGCCGGACAGCGCCGACGCGCCGGTGGAGGGAGGAACCGAATCCCCCGCCGCGCCGGGAGAGGCCGGTCAGCCCACCGACGCGCCACCCGAAAACACCGCCGTGGCGATGCAAAAGGGCTTCGCCGGTATCGTCATCCGGGGCGACACCCTCACCGACAAGGACAACGCGGGCGCGGCCATCCTCGCCGCCTGCAAGGAGGTCAAGGGCGGCGACCCGGTGGAGATCGGCAGCTACCGGGGCTTCACCATGTCGCTGTCCGTGGAGAACTTCGGCAAAGACTTCATCCTCACCATGAAGGGGAAGATGACCCACCGCGTCACGCTGGGCAAGGACGCGCGGGGCAATCTGAACCGTATGGACAACGCGCTGGCCTCCATGCCGGAACGCCTCGCCGCCGTGGAGGAACGGCTGGAGAACATCCACAAACAGATGGCGGCGGCAAAGGCCGAGCTGGGCAAGCCCTTCCCCCAGGAGGCGGAGCTGGGGGAAAAGAGCGCCCGCCTCGCCGCGCTGAACATCCAGCTCGATATGGACACCGGCAAGCAGGGTCGGCAGGCCAGCCGCCCCTCCGCCAAGCAGGAGCGCCCCTCCGTGCTGGAGAGCCTCAAGCGCCCCCTCCCGCCCAGGGGGGCGGAAAAGAAACCAAAACACCGTGAACAGGAGGTTAGATGATAATGGATAAGACGCCGTTATACAAATACCCCGCCGCCTACGCGCGGGAGAATGGGGAGCTGGAGGCGTACCGCGCCTCCCACAAAGCGAATATCGCCTGTCGGGATGCCATCGACGCCGCCATCCGTGACAACTACCGCGATAACTGCCTCAGCCCGGACGCCGCAAAACAGGTCATCGCCGAGTTCGGCTTTGACCGCACCCTCTATGTGCTGGCGAACACCGTCCGGGAAAAGGATTGGGACGGGCGCATCGACTACCGCAGCAAGGAGTGGGCGCGGACGATTCCGATTTTTGACGACAGCGACGGCTTCGGCGGCAACCGCAACCGGGAATTTGTCGTAGACCAGAGCCACCCCGGTCTGGTGGATTTGTTCGTCAAGCAGGCGCGGCGGGAGTATCTGCTGTCGCTGCCGCTTACCAAAGAGGACATCAAGGCGGAGGCCCATAAAATCCTCGCCCAATTCCAGGACGCGCGGGAGCCGAACAGCCCGGAGGGGACGCACTACATGGCGAAAGTCTCCCCGGACTTCATGGCCCGCGCCAGCTCCAAAGACCAAGGCAGGCTGATGAAAGAGCTGCCCTTCCCGTCGCTCTCCCTCTCCACCCTCAAAGACCGCAAGGGCGTGTTCGCGTTCATCTCCAAGGACGAGGATCGCTTCCATCCCCCGCGCCGGGGGCGGGCCTCCGTCCGGGATAAGCTCCAGAATACCCCCGCCGCCCCCAAGCCGCCGAAGCCCGGTAAAAAGAAAGAGATGGAGCTGTAACGATGGCGAAGCGGAAGCGGGACGTGCCGCTCCTGTTTTGGGTATCGCCGGAGGAAAAGGCGCTCATTGAGCGGAAGATGGCCCAGCTCGGCACGGAGAACCTGAGCGCCTATCTGCGCAAGATGGCGATTGACGGCCTCGTGGTGAAGCTGGAGCTGCCGGAGCTGCGGGAACTGGTTTCCCTCCTGCGCTATTCCAGCAACAACTTAAACCAGCTCACGCGCCGGGTGCATGAGACGGGCCGCGTCTATGACGCCGATCTGGAGGACATGCGCCAACGCTATGACCGGCTGTGGGAGGCCGCGAACAAAATCCTCACCTCGCTGGCGGCGATTCAGTGAACACGCGGGGGGAGGCGCGCCGGACACCGGCCCGTCTCTCCCCGCCTTTTTCACTTCGCCGAAAATTTTCGGCGAAGTGGGAAGCGAAAATAATTAGCCGAAATTTTCGGCGCATTTCCAGACCCGCGTTGAAACAAAAAATTAGCCGCAAATTGCGGCGCATTTCCGCATCCTTGCGGGAGGCGGAAAAATGCTGTATTCTAACAGTAGAAAGAAGGGAGGTCATTCCATGAGACTGATTCTGAAAATCCTCGCCGCGCCCATCGTGGTGGCGCTCACCCTGTTCGTGTGGATTTGCTCCGGCCTGCTCTACGTCTCCGCCTTTGTGTTCGGCCTCGCCGGAACCGTCGTCGCCATCCTGGGCGTGGCGGTGCTCGTCACCTACTCCCCGAAAAACGGGATTATCCTTTTGATAATTGCTTTCCTCGTCAGTCCGATGGGCCTCCCAATGGCAGCGGCGTGGCTGCTGGGCAAGATGCAGGATTTGCGATACGCCATTCAAGACCGGGTATACGGATAACAAAATCATCGCGGGAGCGTGGGGGATGTCCCCACGCTCCTATTCTTTTTAGAGGGGAGGTTTCACCGTGGCGACGACGCGCCTCATGCCCCTGCACACCGGCAAGGGCCGGACGGTGGGGACGGCCATCTCCGACATCCTCGACTATGTGGAGAACCCGCAAAAGACTGATAACGGCAGGCTCATCACCGGCTTCCAATGCGACAGCCGGGTGGCCGACGCCGAGTTCCTTTTTACCAAGCGGCAGTACGCTGCCCTCACCGGCAGGACGCGGGGCGCGGACGACGTGATTGCCTACCATGTGCGCCAGTCCTTTAAGCCGGGGGAGGTCACGCCGGAGGAAGCCAACCGCATCGGCGTGGAGTTCGCCAAGCGTTTCACCAAGGGCAATCACGCCTTTATCGTCTGCACCCATATTGATAAATCCCACGTCCACAATCACATCATCTGGAACTCCACCGCCCTGGACTGCAAGCGGAAATTCCGCAACTTCTGGAACAGCACCAGGGCCGTGCGGCGGCTCTCCGACACCCTCTGCATCGAGAACGGCCTGTCCATCGTGGAGAACCCCAACCGGCACGGGAAGAAGTACAACAAGTGGCTGGGCGACAGGAAGAAGCCCTCCCAGCGGGACGCCCTGCGGGGCTTCATCGACGAGGCGCTGGCAAAGCAGCCCGCCGACTTCGGCGCGCTGCTGAAGCTCTTGCGGGAGGCCGGGTGCGAGGTCAAGGACGGCGGCAAGGTGCCGTCCCTCATGGCCCCCGGCTGGAAAGCCTACGCCCGCATGGACACCTTGGGCGCGGACTACGACGTGGACGTGCTGCGCGCCGTCCTCTCCGGCCAGAAGGCCCACACGCCCCGCAAGAAAGCCGTCCAGCTCACGCCGGAGAAGCGCGTCAATCTGCTGGTGGACATCCAGGAAAAACTCCGCGCCGGGAAGGGCGCAGGCTACGAGCGGTGGGCCAGGAGCTTCAACCTCAAGCAGATGGCGCAGACGCTCAACTACCTCACCGAGCACGGCCTGCTGGAGTACGGCGCGCTCTCTGAAAAGACGGCGGCGGCCACGGCCCGGTTTAACGGGCTGTCCAGGCAGATCAAGGCGGCGGAAAAGCGTCTCGCCGAGATTGCCGTGCTGCGGACGCACATCATCAACTACTCCAAGACCCGCGAGGTCTATGTCGCCTACCGCAAGGCCGGGTACTCCAAAAAGTTCAAGGCCGAGCACGAGGCCGAGCTGCTTCTGCACCAGACGGCGAAGAAAGCCTTTGACGAACTGGGCGTGAAAAAGCTCCCCACCGTCAGGAGCTTGCAGGCCGAGTACGCCGCGCTGCTGGCCGAGAAAAAAGAGGCGTATGGGGACTACCGCAAGGCCCGCGACGAGATGAAGGAGCTGCTGACCGTCAAGGCCAATGTAGACCGGCTCATGGGCTACGACGAGAAAAGCGCCGAGCAGGAGAAAGAGAAATCCCCGGCCCGGTGACGTTTCCCCGCCGTGGTTTTCCCGGAGGGAAAGCGCGGAGCGCCTTTCCCTCTTGTCTGCCGCTTTTGCGCGGGGCGGGGGCCGGGTCAAGAGTGCGGCGGGACGCCGCACCGCCATCGGCGGCTTGCTCTTGACGCGGTTTCCGACCTGTGCTACTCCTGCGGGCCGCGCCCGCATAAGCGTCCGAAGGACGCGCAGCCAGCTCCGGCACGGAGCTGTTCAAGGGGGATTGGGGGCGCTGCCACCAACAAGCGAAATGGGGATCGCCGCGTCAGCGGGATTCCCATTTTGGCCTGTGTGTATTAACACAGGCATCGCTTGCCGGTTTCTCTGCTCCAGGCTATCCGCTTCCATCACTCCGCGCCCTCTCCGCCATCGGGAGCCTGCCCGATCAGACCCAGCTCCTTCGCTTTCAGCACGGCGTCCATCGCGTTGTTCACCCCCAGCTTTTTATAAGCAAGGGACGTATGGGATTTGATGGTGGGAATGCTGAGGCCCGTCATTTCCGAAATCTCCGCATTCTTGTAGCCCTGGGCGAGCAGCGTGAGCATCCGCGTCTGCTGCTTCGACAGCTTGACGGGCCTGCCCGTTTCCCTGCCCGCTTCCGCCAGGTATCCCTTGTGGCGGCTGCCGAAGCTGTGCGCCGCCAGCATAACCTCGTTGACATAGGCGCGGGTAAGGGGGCCGGTGTATTCTTTGCCGCCCACCGTGGAGAGGATGCGTTTCAGGACAGGCACCACGGCCTCTCCCTCGTCGGCCACCACCCGGACAAAGCCGTAGGGCTGCAAGACTTCCAGCGTTTCGGTCAGCTCGGCTTCCGCCTCTTTCTTTTGGTTCAGCGTCCAGTACAGCGCCGCCAGGATTGCCCCCGCCTCGCACCTGTCCAGCGGGCGGTTCAGGTTCTTCCCAAACTCCCGCAGCAGAAGCAGATAGCGCAGGGCGCTCTCCATCTCCCCCAGCGCGGCGTAGGCACGCGCGGTGGTGAAGTGCTGGAAGGAGCGGAAGAACTCGATATGTTCCGTGTCGGTGACGTAATACTTCGCCAGCCATTCCCGCGCGGCGCTTTTGTCGCCGTCCAGCAGCTCCCATTTCGCGCGGTAGGCGGTCAGGTTCGGCAGGAAGTATTGGGCGGATTCGTCCGCAAACGCGGCCAGGGCGTCCATCGCTTTTCCGGCTTCTTCAAAGCGCCCCATCTGCCAGAGGATACTGTGCTGGAGCACCATCACGCAGATACGCCCGTCAGGTTTGTTGTCCGGCCCAATCAGGCCGAGTACGTCCGTGTTCTGTACCAGGGCGGCTTCCAGTTGGCTCCGCTCATAAGTAAAAGACGCCAGAATGCCGGGGCGCAGATACACCCATTCCGGGCCGAGCAGCGGCGCGTAGGTGTGGTCGATCTTGTCCAGTATCTTCGGATTCAGCGCGATCTCCGAGTAGTCCCGGTTGCTGCGGTGCATATAGGGGAGGTTGTGGGTAAAGGACGCGATATTCGTGGCAAGGCCCGTCTGGGTATAGCTTTTCAGCACCCCGCCGAACAGGTGGAACAGCGTGACCTGGGTTTTCAGCGTCTTGCGGTAGTCCACATGGAAGGCCAGCATCGCGAACTCCACAAACTCGTTGCCCGCCTTGGCGATGCGCGGCAGGTTGCGGAGTATGGCGTCCATGTGCTTTGCGTATTCCTCAAAACGGCTGGTGAGGTAGTAGTACCAGGCGTACAGGACGTGCAGCACCGGCGCTTCGCGGGAGGCGCGCTCCGGCAGCGGATTTTGAAAAAAGCCGTGGAGGAAATCCGCGTAATCGGCCACGCCGTTTTTGTGGCCCCGGAACAGAAAAAGAAACAGAAAATTGTCCGTCCCCTTGTAGTCGCCGCTCTGAAGCCAGAAACGCAGCGCGCGGGAATAGTCCTCGTGGTCTTTGTAATACCGCGCGGCGGTTTTATACAGCATGGCCTCGTCTGTACCGGACGATTTTAACTGTTTCTGTAAAAACTCCTGGAACAGATGATGGTAGCGGTAGGTATCCCCGTGCAGGCGGCTCAAAAAGGAGTTGGAGCGGCTCAAATCCTCCATGACCGCGTGGGCGTCGTCCCTGCCGGATAAAGCGGCGGCCAGCTCGGTGTCAAACTCATCGGCGATAGAGGTGCGCATACAAAAATTTTGAAGCTCCGCGTCCCAGGCGTTCCAGGCCATGTTCTCAAAGAAGCGGGCGAAGCCGTCCCCGCCGCTCCCGGCAACCTTCCCGGAAAGCGCGATGGCGTTCACGCCGATGGCCCACCCGTCCGTCGCCATATACACAAGCTTTGCCTCATCCGGCGTCAGGAAGTGTCCCAGCGTGTTCAGATACCGCTTGATTTCCGATTCCGTGAAGCGCAGGGCTTCCCTGTGAAGGATGTCTTTCTTTTCGTCTTTGACGAACGGAAGTAATTCAGGGGGGATTTCACCCCGCGAAAGAATAAAAAAGGTGAACGTGTGGGGCAGGCGGCGCAGGATCATGGGCAGGGATTTGATGATTTCCCCGTTGGTAATCTGGTGGAAGTCGTCCAGCACGATGACATACTTTCCAACCTCCGGGCGCAGCTCACTGAGCAGCTCCACCGTATGCTCCACCGGCGTGGCGGAAAAGGCCGGGTCCGTCAGGATGCGCCCCAGATTCTCATTGTCCGGCTGGAGGGAATACAGGCCGGTGGCCAGGAGCTTATAGAACACGGATGGGGAGTTGTCGTAGCCGTCCAGCCCAATCCATACCGGCGTATGCCCGCTTTTGTTCAGCCACAATAGAGTGGTTACCGTCTTGCCGCTGCCGCCCTGGGCGGACACGAACACAAAGCCGTCCTCCGCCGCCTCGTCAAAGCGCGCCAGCAGGCTTTTTCGCGGTGCGCAGACCTCCGGGAGACGGGCCGGGGTGAATTTATCGCTCAAAAAAACAGGCTTGACGGGCATCATTCCGCTCCCCCTCTCCATTATTTCGGGCTTTTCTTTCAGTATAGCACAAATAAAAAAATAAAGTTTGAAAAACCTCATACCGGATGATTTTATTTTTTTCGTTCTTATGGTACGCTTGACTTAGAAAGGCGGTGGAGTATATGGGTATTCAGGAAAGCGCGTATGATCTTTCCGTGCGGATTGCCGAGGCCGTGCGCTATTTGAAGGAGGAGGTTGGAGAATTTCCTCTGAGCGACAAGCTGCTGGACTGCGGCGTCCGGGCAGGAATCTCCGCGCGGGAGGGCGGCTTCAAATCCGCCGCGGACTATGTGCGGCAGGCGGACTACATCCTGGAGATGGCGGCGAAGTCCGGCTATCTGTCGGAGCGCCAGAGCCAGCCCATCCGGGCGGAATGCGCCGCGCTCTTGGCGGCGCTGGAGGAGGCAGAGCGTTTACAGCAGCAAGAAACCGGCATGGGATAACGCAGACAAGGTTTTTCACATAAGGGGGTACCCCCTTATGTGGTGTGAATCTTTGATTCACACCACAATACAACTTTCATCTTTCTGCAAGGAGGGAACACTGATGATACGAAAAAGGAAAAGACTATGGGCGCTACTCCTGTCCGCCGCCCTGATTGTGACGCAGCTTCCGGCGGTGGCGATGGCGGAGAACAGTGTGCCGGAGGACGGGAGTATCACGTCCTTTGAGGAGCTTCCCAACGACGTTAAAAAGCAGACCGTCCCGGTGGGGACGGAGCTTTCCGGGCTGACCCTGCCGGCCAAAGTGACGGCGACAGTTTATCACGTCACCGAGGACACGGTAATTCCTGACGAGGACGATATGGAGGACGAAAGCGGCGATGCTTCCACCGCCACCCCCAGTGACGCGGACGAAAGCATATCAGGAAACAACGCAGGGGATTCTTCCAATATGGACAGTGGGGAAACGGTCACGGTCGTCACCACGTCCACGGGAAAAATCTCCGTGAACTGGGACAGCGACCCGGTCTATGACGGCGACACGGCAGGCACCTATGTATTCACGGCGGACGTGGGCGGCTATACTCTCGCGGATGGCGCGAAGCTGCCGCAGATCACCGTGACGGTTTCGGCGGACACGGCGGAAAATCCGACAGAGAACCCAAACGAGAAGCCAACCGGGAAACCGCTCCCCTGCGCAAAGACCGAGGGCTGTACTTTGGAGGACGGGCATGAGGGCGAGTGCGTCACGGTTCCCCCGGCGAACGGGGCGCTTGTGAAAACCATTACCGGCTGGACATTCGTGGACGGTGAAAACTTAAACGAGGGCGAGTTACCCTTAACTGGCGTGAGCATGGAACAGCAGGCGGACTTTGACACGGTGGTAAAAATGCTGCCCACGCAGATCAGCGCGGAAATTAAAGGAACGGAAAACCCGGAAATACTGGACATCACCCGCTGGAACTGCGATGAATACAAGCAGGATGGCGATAATAACTGGCCGTTGACCGGCGAGTACACCTTTACGGCGGCGCTCCCCGACGGCTACGTCTGCGACCCTCTCCCCACGGTCGAGGTGCTGCTGGGCGGGGCGGAGCTGTTCACGGACCAGGCTTTCGACGGACTGACGGTGAAGACCACCAACGGCACAGAAGCAACGCAGGAAACAGACGGGCAGATCAAGCTGGGCAGCGGTACTTACGAAATCTCCGGCGAATGGAACGGAACGCTGGACGGTGTGGCTTGGAATAATAAAAAAGCCGTTATCACAGTGTCGAACGGCTTGACAGCTACCGTAAAGTTCTCCGACTTGACAATCAACGTAGGCAGCACAGAAGGTGCCTGCGCCTTTGCGGTGGAGGCGGGCGGCACGGCGAACATCACGCTCACAGGCACGAACACCCTGACCAGCGGCAAGTATCGTGCCGGGCTGGAGGTTCCTGAAAACGCAGCCGTTTCGATTGACGGTGATGGCAGTCTGGAGGCCAGCGGCGGCCTCGGCGGCGCAGGAATTGGCGGCGGCTTCGGCGGCGACGGCGGAACCACCGAAATCAAAGGTGGTACAGTCACGGCCACGGGCGGCAGCGGCGGCGCAGGAATTGGCGGCGGCAACGGCGGCGACGGCGGAACCACCGAAATCAAAGGTGGTACAGTCACGGCCATCGGCGGCCTCGGCGCAGGAATCGGCAGCGGCTACGGCGAGTCCGGCAGCGACGGCGGAACCACCAAAATCAAAGGTGGTACAGTCACGGCCATCGGAGGCAGCGGCGCGGGCATCGGCGGCGGCTCCGGCGGCAAAGGCTCCGGCGGCAACGGCGGAACCATTAAAATCAGCGGCGGCACAGTCACGGCCAGCAGCAGCAGAGGCGCGGGCATCGGCGGCGGCTACGGCGGCGGCATCGGCTCCGGCGGCGTAGTAGGTACTTGGGGAGGCGATGGCGGACAATTCTCCGTAAACGGGAATGCCGTTGTGTTTGCCACAAGCAATCAGGCGGCGCCAATTGGTGGCGGCCCAGGCGGCGGTGAGGGTACAAAAACACCGACAAAGGGCGTGGTATTTGAGGGGAATAGCGGAACAGTACATGGAAGCCCTGAACTCCCCGGCGATATAACCATCCCGTCCGGCTCCACCCTGACAGTACCGTCCGGTTCCACCCTGACGGTACCCGACGGCACAACCCTTGACAACAAAGGAACCATTCACAACGAAGGAACTATTAACAGCTACGGAACGATAACGGGCAATCAGCCGTCCGGCGGCACCCTGAACAGCGCTTCCGCAACCACGGTTACTTTCACGGTGAAAGAGAACGGTGGTTATGGAGAGGACACAACGACTGCCGTATTTGGTGATACTGTCAAAATCACCGCCACGGCACAGGGGAAAACCGCAACCACCCGGTATCGAAGCGCGGCGAAAGATACGGTTGACTTCTACATCGGCTCCAATCAGCTCGGCACGGCCAGTGCCATAATCAACGGTGGAACAGCCACGGCAACACTAGAACTCACCCTCTCCGGTGAAAAGGGCTTTGTTCCTGGCTCAAACATCATTACCGCCGATTTTGGCGGCACGGTAAGCCTGAATCTGCTGGACAGCACCGGGACGGCGGAACTGACGGTAAATAAAATCAGTCAGGCAACACCGTCTGCGCCCGTACTGGACAGCAAAACAGATACCAGTATTAAAATCAATAGTGTATCGGGGCAGAGCTATCTCTGCACGACAGACCAAATGAAGCCAACGCAGGGAACCGGGGACTGGAAATCAGGAACAGGCGCGGCGCTTGAGTTTTCCGGTTTGAAGCAGGGGGTTATGTATTACCTGTGGACTTATATTCCCGGAAACGAATACACGGAGGATTCCGACCTCTCACTTCCCTTGAAAGTGACAACGCTGATTTCCGGTGTGGAGGCCAGCGTCACCGCGCCTGTGGCCGGTAATGCGCCTGCTGACAGTGCAACCGTTCCAGCCGGGGCGGGCTATGAGGTGAGCGCGGTGGCATGGGAGCCGTCCGATTCCAGTTTCCAGTTTGGAGAAGCCTATAAAGTTACAGTCACATTAAAGCCAAAATCCGATTATGCGTTCGCGCCCACTGATAAAGTAAGTGGAAAGCTGAACGGCCACAGCGCTGTAATAACAGCCGGAGCCACGACAGGGACCGTCATACTCTCCTATCAATTTGACAAACTGCCGGACGCGGTCATAGCAATTCAGACGCAGCCAGCCAACATCACGGTCACCGAGGGGAAAATAAGTGGCAGCCTGATCGTTGCAGCCAGCGTGTCAACCGGTGGTTCCGTAAGCTATGCGTGGTATTCCTGTGACGATATGCTGAAAACCAACCCGCAGTCTACGGGTGTTACCACGGCTAGCTTTTCAATCCCCGCTGCCCTGCAAGATGGCGCTTATTATTACTTTTGCAGGATAAGCGCCACAGGAGCAAATGACATTGACAGCAGCGTGGCGGTTGTCACAGTGAAGAAAGAAAGCAATAATCCGGGAGGAAATGGCGGCGGTTCGTCCGGCGGCAGCATCTCCTACATCGAGCCGGAACCGCAGAGTAGCTACACGGTTGCCGGAGACAACATCAGCCGGAGCGTTTCCCGCTCCGACCTAAAGAAGCTGGCGGATACCGGCAAGAGCCTGACGCTTGGCTGCGACAAGGCAGGCATGACTTTCGACCCTGCGGCGCTGAAAGCGATTCTGGCGGCGGTTCCGGCTACGGCGGGCAACATCACCTTTGCCGCCGCTTCCGCCAATCTGGGTGCGTTCCCGGACGCGGCGAAACAGATCGGCGCTCACCCGGTTTATGACTTCACCATCAGCTATAAGGATAGCAAGGGGAACCTTGTCACGGTTCCGGTGAACTTCCCCGCTGGCTCGGCTGCTATCACACTGAACTACACCCCCGCCGCTGCGGAGGTTACGGGAAGCCTGTTCATGGTCTATGTGGACGGCAAGGGAGCCGTGACGTGGCTGGACAAATCCAGCTACGACAATGGCAAGATGTTGGCGGAGGTTCCACACTTCTCTACCTACGGCGTGGCCTATAAAACGCCCGCCCCGGTGTTTACCGACATCACGGGCCACTGGGCGAAGGAAGATATTGAGTTTGTGGCAGCGCGGGGCCTGCTCTCCGGCACGGGTAACAACCAGTTCTCCCCGGACGGCACCATGACGCGGGGCATGTTTGTAACAGCGTTAGGCAGGCTGGCGGGCGTGAACCCGGACAGCTACAAAACCCGCAGCTTCACCGACGTAAAGGCCGACGCCTACTATGCGGCCTATGTGGAGTGGGCGGCGCAGAAAAACATCGTCAAGGGAACCGGCGATAAGCTGTTCAGCCCCGACGCGCCGGTGACGCGGGAGCAGATGGCGGTGATGATGGTGAACTATGCCGGACAGATGGGCTACTCCATTCCCACCCCGCTTGCGGCTGTCACCTTCGCGGACAGCGATCAGATCAGCGCGTGGGCGGCAAAGGAAGTCGCCGCCATGCAGCGGGCCGGGATTGTCAAGGGGAAAGACGGGAACCGTTTTGACCCGCAGGCCAGCGCCACCCGCGCCGAGGTGTCGGCGGTGCTGCGCCGGTTCGTGGAGAGCGTCATCGACCCGGCCACGGCTACCGGCTGGATAAAGAACGATTCCGGCCATTGGCTCTATTACAAAGGCGGAACTGCCCTCACCGGCTGGCAGACCATCGGCAAGCTGCGCTACTTCTTCAATGCCGATGGCGTTATGCACGAGGGCTGGAAGCAGGACGAATCCACCGGGAAATGGTACTACTGGACAAACGCCGGAGCCGCCACCGGCTGGAGGGAAATCGGCGGGAAGTGGTATTACTTCGACGAGTACGGTGTCATGGCCGTGAATACCAAAGTGGACGGCTATGAGATCGGCCCGGACGGGGCGCGGAAAGAAGATTAACAAAACAAGTGTGTCACACATATGGACGGGGCGGCGGGCGTAGGGAGTACCCTTGCCCGCCGCCCTGTTTTGGGAAAGGGGTTGTCATGGAAAAATGGGTATTGGCCATCGGTTACGACAAAGAGAAGTTCAACGAAGCCCAGCGCGAATCCTTGAAATACGGTATCTTGATCCGCATGGCCCCCGACCTGTCGGCAGCCGCAGCGTGGTTGGCAAAACAGAATAATTTTCTGCTTGCCGTCCTTTTTTCAGACGCCCTGGACTTCCTGCCTCCCTTGAAAATCCTCCGCAGTCTGACAAAGGCCCCGATTCTGGTCATGCGCCACCGATACGACGGCGCGGAAAAAGTCGCCGCCATCGAAGCGGGCGCGGACGAGTACATCCAGTGGCCCGACACCATCCCGGAGGGCGTGGCGAGCTGTCGGGCGCTCATCCGGCGCTATACGGAGCTGAACCGGCAGGACGACGAGCAGCTCAACATCCTGTCGCGCGGGAGCATCTTCATTAGCGTGGACTATCACAAGGTTTTCATCAACACCCAGGAGGTGGTGTTCCCGCGCCGGGAGTTCGACCTGTTCTATCTGGTGGCGTCCAATCCGGGCCGCGTGTTCACCCGGGAACAGCTCTATGAAAAGATTTGGATCGGCGACTACCTCCCCGCCGAAAACAGCCTGCACTCCTGTCTGCGCCGGATTCGGCGGAAGCTGGAGGCGGCGGGCGCGCCCTGCACGATACAGAATACGCGCGGCGTGGGCTACTGCTTTCTGCAAGAGGAACCATGAACCGGCAAGAAGCGGCTTAATCCTTGAGATTAAGCCGCTTTTGCGTCGCAACTTGCGTTATTTGCTTATCTCCTGACAGTCTGCGGTCAGGCTGTTGACAGTTTCTCCCAGTATACTTCCCCTTGAGACAAAAGGGGAACGTGGAGAGCGCAACGGCTGAACACTGTGTCCCCAACACGGGGGGACAACTTTGCAGGGGACAAGCACAGGAGGGGAAAACCGAAAACAGAATCGAGCAGGCCAATCAAGCGCCGCAATCCTCAAGGGGACTGCGGCGCTTTTTCATTCGACAGGAAGCCTCACTTGCCGCCGTATCTCTCCCGTAACTTGCATACTTCTTCCAGTTCCGCCCAAATACAGACGGGAGGGCCGCAGCCGATTCCCCCGGTGCCGCTCCCCGCCTCCGTATCAGTCCGCAACGACCCAAGACTGATACGGAGGAAAGGAAAATGTTTGATAATAGAAGCGATTACGCGCAGAACAAGCGCGACAAAGATAGCATCGTCTACATAAGCGTCACCGGCCCCGTCCGGCTGACCCGCGCCGACTTCCCCAGCGAGGCCGAGTTCCTAAAGTGGAAACGCTGGTCTGACGGCGATTATCACGCCGCCGAAAAAGCGGGGCGCTGCCATAGCGACAACTGCCTCCCCTTGATGGCGGAATACCTCGACCTCATCGCGTCCGGCCCGTCCGTGGAGGACGAGCTGTTCCTGCGGCTGGCCGAGGCCGAGGCCGAAGCCGAGCGCGCCCGAACCTGTGCCCTCCAGATGGTGCAGATCAGAAGCTGCCTGACACAGAAACAGTTCCGCCGCCTTTGGCTGCTGTGCGTGGAGGAAATGAGCGTGGAGGCCGTTGCTGCGGCGGAGGGCGTGACCCATCAGAATGTGTCCAAGTCCATCATCAAGGCCAGAAAAAAACTTCAAAAAATTTTGGGCATATAAGGAAAAACAGGGTGCGAAACCGCCCTTCAAAACGTGAATAGTGAAGGACATGCTTTCCCCCTCCTTCACTGTACCATGAAAATTGAATAGACGGTATTGCAGGCACAAAACCCGCGTGATAGCGGGCAGGGCGCGCCGCCAAGACGATAGCTTCAGGAGGTGGATGGACAAGCTATCTGAGCGATCAACGAGGCCCTGCACCCAGGGATGGAATCCTGGGGCGCGACGACAGCGCGGGGGACAATGAAACTTTCTCACGACCCCTCACAGACTTGAAGGGGAACCCTGCCGCATACGCCAGCCCCACGGGGCAGCGGTGCGGCGGAGTTATGACAGTCCCGCCAGGGACGGCCTGCAATATCCCCCGCGCCATCTCTATGGCGCATCGCCGGGGGCGCGTGGCAAATACGGCGGAATCGTTGAAATAGGATAGGGACAGCCGCGCCGAAGTGTGCCGTATGTTATGACGGCTCCAACCTTTTCGGCGCGGCTGCTTCCTTTTCTCAAATACAGGAGGCATCACTATGACGAATACGATTACCGCCCTTCCGGGCGCTATGCCGCCCGATGTTACCGGGCGCAATAAATTGGGAAACACGGCGGCCTGCACGAGCAGGATCGGCCTGACAATAGACGAGGCCGCAGAGTATACGGGCATCGGGCGCAACACGCTCCGGCGTCTGGTGGGCTGGGGAAAAATCCCCGTCCTGCGGATTGGGCGCAAGACGATTATCCGCGCGGATGTCATGGACTATTTCATGCAGCTCAACCAGGGCCGCGACCTGCTGGAGTGTGAACAGGTGCGCGCGGCGGATTGAGCTTTTTCTAAACTTCAGCGGCAGAATTGAAGCCTGTGCTGCCTTTTGCTATAATGAAAGCAACACATCACAACAGCTCCATTTGCCGCATGGAAAGGAGCACGTTATGGCAAAAGGTTCTGTTAGAAAAAAGGGAAAGAAGTGGTACTATCGCTTTTATGTTGAAGATGAAAGCGGCAACCGCGCCCAGCCCGAGTTCCCCGGCACGGAGAGCAAGAGTGAAACGGAATCCATGCTCCGCAAAGCGATGGAAGAATACGAGCGGACGCAGTTTCTTGCTAAGTCTGAAAACCTCACGCTGGGCGGCCTGCTGGACAAGTGGATAGAGGAAGATTTGAAGCCGAGCAACCACAGCAACGGAACGGTCGATGCCTACATCGGCGTGGTCGGGCGCATCAAGAAGCACCCCATCGGGAATCGGAAGCTGAAAAAGGTAACGGCGGAGCATCTGCAAGCCTATATGGACTTGTTGAGCTTGGGCGGAACCAGCCCGGACGGGACGGCGGCGGAGCCGTTGAGCATCGGCTATCTGAGACAGTATTCAGCGGTCTTGCGCGGCGCTTTCCGCTTCGCCGTGTTCCCGAAAAAGTACATCTCTTTCAACCCGATGGACTATGTGACATGGAGAGGAACCGCCGACGAATACGAGCTTTTCGCGGACGAGTGCGGCGAGGAAAACCCAATCCCGGTGATTTCCTATGGGCAGTATCAACTGTTGATTGATTTTCTCAAAGGAAAAGAAAACCCGGCCTTGCTCCCTATCCAGATCGCGTACTTTACGGGCCTGCGCATCGGCGAGGCGTGTGCTCTGACATGGCAGGACATTGACCTGAAGGAACAGTGTTTGACGGTGCGCCGCAGTATGCGCTACAACGCCTCCCGGCATAAGATGGAGATCGGGCCGACCAAGCGCAAGAAAATCCGCACGGTGGACTTCTGCGACACCCTCGCCGCCATCCTGCGGGCGGCCAAGAAGGAACAGCTCGAAAGCCGCTTCAAGTATGGGGCGCTGTACCGCCAGAATTACTATCTGGTCGTCAAGGAGAAGAACCGCACCTATTACGAGCTTTACACCCTGCCCCGGACGGAGGAAGCCCCGGAGGGCTACAACGAAGTCTCTTTTGTATGCCTGCGGCCCGATGGGGCCTATGAATCCTCCAGCACCGTCAGCTCCATGTGCAGGACGGCAAAGAAGAAGCTGGAGGACATGGACGACTTCCATTTCCACCAGCTCCGCCATACATACACCAGCAACCTGCTCTCTGGCGGCGCTGCCCCCAAGGACGTGCAGGAACTTCTCGGACATGCCGATGTGAGCACCACAATGAACATTTACGCCCATGCAACCAAGGAGGCCAAACGTACCTCCGCACGGCTGCTGGATAAGGTGGTAGGCGCGGTTTAAGAAAAGTTTCCCTTATTTCTTCCCGCAAGGGAAAAAACAAGGGAAACAGGCTTCAATCGAGGGGTGAGAACCCCGGAAACATCAGTGTTTACGGGCATTTCAGAAAACCGCTCCTACAAATTCAAATTGAAAGAGGAATATTGAATGATATGGATTGTTGCGGCGCTTATATTGGGAATATTTCTAAATATGTCTACTGTAGCAGGCACTTCCTGGCCAATAGGTTCAATTATAGCCGTTGTAATAATGGGTATCTACATCAAAATCAATCAAGATAAGCGTTTTGATGAACTAAAAAGTATATTGGATGATAAAAACACACGGGATAAAAAAGATATTTCCACAAACGATGATTGTACTCATGAGGAGTCATAACTTCCCGTTTTTTAGGCCAATTTGAACGCCCCTTTCTGGAGCGGCTATGCTCTTGAGGAGCTACAACAAATCCATACTCTCAAGATCACGCTTCTAATGTAAATTGTAAAAAGAGGACTTGGATTTTTCAAGTCCTCTTTTTGTACGATTGGTCTCACTCCCCGCCCAAGCGTCTCCGCCCGGCGGTTCTCACAATCCCATTCAATTACTTCTTAATCACCGAAACGCCCGTATCCGTAACCTTTCCGCCCTGATCCTGGCCTTCCAGAGCCGCTACGGCAGCCTTTACGCCGTCCTCGCCCATCACGTCGGGATTCTGGGCCATGGTGCAGAGCAGATAGCCGTCGTTGATCAGGTTCATGATCGCGTCGGACTTGTCGAAGCCCACGCCGATGATGTTGGCGTTGCCGGAAGCCTTGATGGCGTTGCCGGTGCCGGTGGTGGAACCTTCGTTACAGCCGAAGATGCCCACAACGCCCTGGGTGATATAGTTCTCAGCGATGGTCTGGGACTTGGCCGCGTCGCCTTCGCCGTACTGGGTTTCCATCAGCTCGTAGCCCTTGCCCTCAAATGCGGAGCGGAAGCCCTTTTCGCGCTTTACGGTGGAGTCGGTGGCTGCGTTAACATTTACAATACCGATCTTGCCGGAGGTGATTCCCGCTGCCTCCAGAGCCTTGATCATTTCCTCGCCGGCGGTCTTGCCCGCCGCCTCGTTGTCGGTGGAGAAGGTGGCCTCGGCGTCCACATTGGCCGGGGAGTCCACGTATACCAGCTTCACGCCTGCGCCTACGGCCTCTTTCAGAGCGGAGGAGATGGCGTCAGGTCCGTTTGCGGCCACCACGATGGCCTGGTATCCGCCTGCAACGGCGTTGTTCACGCACTCGATCTGCTGAGCGTCGTCCTTGGTGTTGGGGGACATGAAGGTCACGGTCACGCCAAGTTTTTCAGCCTCGGCCTGAGCCCCCTCATTTAAAGTAACCCAGTGCTGGTCAATGGAGTCCATGGTGATCAGCGCGATTTTCCATGCCTGGCTGGCTTTCACCTCTGCGGTGTCCGCCGCCGGAGCTGCCGGTGCGCCGCCTGCCTGAGCGCCGTCCTTGGTGATGACAGAAACGCCCGTATCCGTAACCTTGCCGCCCAGGCTCTCGCCCTTGATGGCGGCAACCGCAGCTTTCACGCCGTCCTCGCCCATCACGTCGGGATTCTGGGCCATGGTGCAGAGCAGGTAGCCGTCGTTGATCAGGTTCATGATCGCGTCGGACTTATCGAAGCCCACGCCGATGATGTTGGCGTTGCCGGAAGCCTTGATGGCGTTGCCGGTGCCGGTGGTGGAACCTTCGTTACAGCCGAAGATACCCACAACGCCCTGGGTGATATAGTTCTCAGCGATGGTCTGGGACTTGGCCGCGTCGCCTTCGCCGTACTGGGTTTCCATCAGCTCGTAGCCCTTGCCCTCAAATGCGGAGCGGAAGCCCTTTTCGCGCTTCACGGTGGAGTCGGTGGCTGCGTTTACGTTCACGATACCGATCTTGCCGGAGGTGATTCCCGCTGCCTCCAGAGCCTTGATCATTTCCTCGCCGGCGGTCTTGCCCGCCGCCTCGTTGTCGGTGGAGAAGGTGGCTTCAGCGTCCACGTTGGCCGGGGAGTCCACATAGACCAGCTTCACGCCTGCGCCCGCCGCTTCTTTCAGGGCGGAGGAGATGGCGTCGGGGCCGTTTGCGGCCACCACGATGGCCTGATACCCGCCTGCAACGGCGTTGTTTACGCACTCGATCTGCTGTGCGTCGTCCTTGGTGTTGGGGGACATGAAGGTCACGGTGACGCCTAATTCCGCGGCCGCTTTCTGAGCGCCCTCATTCAAGGTGACCCAGTGCTGGTCAATGGAGTCCATGGTGATCAGTGCGATTTTGATGTCTCCTGACGGTGCCGCGGCCTCGGAACCTTCCGCAGCCTTGGTGGTCTCAGCCGGAGCCGCTGCCGACTCGGCCGGCTTGGAACTGCTGCACCCTGCGATGGACGCCGCCGCCAGAGCCACACAGCTGAACATTGCGATTAATTTTCTCTTCATAAAACGAATCCTCCTTCTTTTTTTATATTGAACCCCGCGAAATTGCGGCGGTTGAATATCGTTCTTCTTGTTTGGACGTTTTACTGCTTGTTTTTCTTTCCGAGGCTTCCGGAGCGGACCACTACGTCCAGCAATACCGCAAATACCACGATGATGCCGATCACAAGGCGCTGGATGCCAACCTGGGCGCCGATCATGTTGAGGCCGTTCTCCAGGGTCTGCCATACGGACGCGCCGGCGAAGGTGCCCAGCAGAAGTCCGGTGCCGCCCAGGGGTGAGATACCGCCGATTACGCCGGCCGCAACGCCGTACATCTCATACATGTTGCCCGCTTCCATGTTCCCCATGCCGGCCTGTGCGCACAGGATCAGTCCGACCACGCAGGCGCAGGTGGCGCTGACCAGATAAGCCTTGATGGTGGTGGTCACCACATCCACGCCGGACAGTTTTGCCGCCTCCACATTGGAGCCGATGGCGTAAATATGGCGCCCGGTCCGGGTTCTGGACAGCAGGAAGAAAAAGATCAGAAACAGGATCAGGGCGATCCAGAAGGTATTGTAAATGCCAAAGGTCTTGCCGTAGTAGAACAGGTTCTGGAAGCTGTCGCCCGCTTCCTTGCCGATGCCGGTGGCGATGGCGTCGGTGTTGCGGTTGTTGTTGACCATGTAGGCGACGCCGCGGGCCGCGAACATGGTGCCCAGGGTGGCGATGAAGGGTGGGAGTTTGAACTTGCCCACCAGAGTGCCGTTGATCACGCCGCAGACCAGGCAGCACAGCAGCGCTACCGCCATGGCGATGACCGGGTGCACGCCCATGGTCATCAGGGTGGCGGACACCATGGCGCTCATGCCGACCATGGAACCAATGGACAGGTCGATGTTTCCGGTGATCAGCAGGTAGCTCTGCCCAACACCGATCAGCAGATATTTGGACATGGACCGCAGCAGGTTCATGACGTTCTGCCCGGAAAATACGTTCCGGTCAATCAGTCCGAATGCCACGTAAATGATAATCAGTCCCACGAATGCCGTGATCACCGCGCCCATTCCGCGGGTGCCCAGCAGACGCTTTACGGTGCTTTGCTTCTTCTCGTTCATAATCATTCCCTCCGATTCAGCTCACTTGCTTTTTTTCAAATTCGGTCGCATATTTCAGGATTTCATTCTGCGTCGTCTCCTGAGCCGACACTTCGCCGGTGATCCGGCCGTCGCACATGACGACGATCCTGTCTGCGATCCCCAGCACTTCCGGCATCTCGGAGGATACGAACATGACCGCAATCCCTTCCTGCTTCAGTTTGTTCATCAGGTTGTAGATCTCCACCTTGGCGCCCACGTCGATGCCTCTGGTGGGTTCGTCAAAGATTACGACCCGGGAATTGCGCGCCAGCCATTTTCCAACGACTACCTTCTGCTGATTGCCTCCGGAGAGGTTTCCGGCGTTGATCTCCAGCCCCGGCGTCTTGATCAGCAGGTTTTTCACCGCCTCCTCGCAGAGATCGTCCTCCCTGGAACTGTTGATCACACCCAGTTTGTTGCACACCAGGTCCAGGTTCGGCAGAGCCAGGTTCTGGCGGATGCTGAGTTTGGTGCAGAGACCGTCCTTTTTCCGGTCCTCCGGCGCCAGCACGATTCCGGCCCGGATGGCGTCCATGGGGCAGTTGATTTTGACCTCTTTGCCGTCCAGGAAAAATTGTCCGCTGGTTTTTGGGTCCACGCCGAAGATCGCCCGTGTGGTTTCGGTCCGCCCGGCGCCCATCAGCCCGGCAAAGCCCACGATCTCGCCTTCGTACAGGGAGAAGTTGATGTCCCGCACCAGCCGGCCGGCGTTTAAGTTTCTGACCTCAAAGACTTTCTCGCCCTTTTCGCAGGTCACCCGCGGGAACTGCTCCTTGATCTCCCGGCCCACCATGTTGGCGATGATTTTGTCCATGGTCAGGTCCTTGAATTCGCTGTCCATGATGTACTGGCCGTCCCGCATGATGGTCACCCGGTCTACAATGGCCTGCAGCTCCTCCAGACGGTGGGATATGTACACGATTCCGCGCCCCTCCGCCTTCAGCTGGCGGATGATCCGGAACAGCTCGTCGATTTCCTTTGCCGTCAGGGAAGAAGTCGGCTCATCCATGATGAGGATTTTCGCGTTGACGGACAGGGCCTTGGCGATCTCCACCATCTGCTGCTTGGAAACGGGCAGGTCGCCCACCGTCTGTCTGGGGTCCAGGTCGATCTTTAAATCGCCCAGGATCCGTCGGGCCTCCGCCTCCATCTCGCTCTCCTTTAAGGTGAGCCGTCCCGCCTTCTCCCGGCCAAGGAACATGTTCTCGGTCACAGTCAGGTGGCGGCACATGTTTAACTCCTGGTGAATGATGGCCACGCCGATTTCCCGTGCCTTTTTGGGCGTTAAGTCGCCGTATTCGGTTCCAAATATTTCCATAGTGCCGCTGTCCCTGGTGTACACGCCGCTCAGGATTTTCATCAGCGTGGATTTGCCTGCGCCGTTTTCGCCCAGCAGCGCCATCACTTCCCCGGACCGCAGCTCAAAATTTACATTATCAAGGGCTTTCACACCCGGAAAGGTCTTGGTAATGTTTTTCATCGATACAATTACTTCTCCCATCTGGTCTCCCCCTGCTTTCTATTCTCCCGCCGTTTCCCGGCAGGAGATCGCTTGACGCCGTTCATCCCTGGATTCCCATGGCTACGCTTAACGCCGCCACATCTCCCAGGGATTCTCCCAGCAATGCAGGAACCACCTTGCACGCCCTCAGGCTGGGTTCCAAAACTTCAGCCGCCAGAATCTGTTCGCAGGCATCCCGCATCAGATCCCCGGCCCTTGCGTAAATACTTCCGATCACGATCACATCCGGGTTCAGGATATCCATCAGTATAGCCAGAAGCCGTCCAAGGTTCCCGCCGGTCTGTTCCCAGACCGCAAGGGCCCTGGGATCCCCGGCTCTGGCTTTGTCCGCCAGCTCTCTGGCGCTTCCAAGGCCGTACTGGGCGATGCCGCCTCCGCTGCAATAGCCCTCGTAGGAACCCGCTTTCCCGTAGCCAATGTGGCCTTCCGGGAAAAGTCTCACATGCCCCACCTCCCCGGCCATGCCGCAGGCGCCCCGGTATAATTTTCCGTCCAGAATCAGCCCTGCGCCCAGCCCGGTTCCAAAGGTCAGGAAGATCAGGTTTTCACAGCCCTTTCCGGCGCCAAACCGCCACTCGGCCACCGCGCAGGCGTTGGCGTCGTTTTCCAGGTACGCCGGAAGGTGGAAACGCTCTGTCAAATGCTCCGTCACCGGCACACAGTCCCATCCAGGCAGGTTGGGCGGCCCGAGAATGACGCCGGTTTTGCTGTCCAGAGGACCGCCGCAGCTGACGCCTATGGCCTTAGTCCGGTCCGATAGGATTTGTCTGGTATGTTCAAAAATCTGTTCCAGGGTATTCGCGCGGTCCGTGGTGGGAAAGGAGCGCTTTTCCAAAATCCTTCCGCTCTCGTCCCCGCGGACCACCGCGCATTTTGTCCCTCCGATGTCAATTCCAATATACTCCCTCATGGGTCACTCCTTGTTCTCGCGAAAACTGCGGGCGGGCCAGCGCTTGCCGTTTTAGGCGGTTGCCTGCGCTGCCGGGTACGCTATGGCTGGTGCGCTGCCGCTGCCCGCGCGGTACCTGGCCGGTATAAGAATATTATAGCATCAGAAAATGCCCTCATTAAGGGGGCATTCTTTCGGTTAAGGTAGAGGATCTTTCGGTTTTTAGGCGGGTGGAGTTATCGGGCGATGGAATCAAACATTCGATTCAGAGGCTATACATTCAGATTTCGGATACTCTGCCGCTCCACCAGAAATGTGAATATCTCAATGGTGAGAACTTCCCGGCTGTTGCGATTGATTTTTTCCAGTAACCGTTTTACGGCCTGGACGCCCATCTGATGCTTGGGAACGTGCATCGTGGTGAGAGGCGGGTCCGTAAGTTCGCACATGGGGATATCGTCAATTCCGATAATGGAGATGTCTTCCGGTATTTTGTACCCTTTTTCTTTTAATGCCCGCATGGCGGATAAGGCAATTATGTCATTGTCCGCAAAAAAAGCGGTGGGCATCTCAGGGGCATGGTTTAGTATCTCCTTCATTTCACTGTACGCACCATCTACAGTCGGAGTCAATTTATACTCGTGTTCAGCAGGAATACTCAACCCATTTCTTCGCAGCTCTCTGTGATAGCCGTCTTTTCGTTCCGAAAAGTTATTAATATGGAATGCGGAATGAAGATAACCGATGTTCGTATGTCCGTTCTTGATCAACTCTTTGGTGGCACAGCCGGCAGCCTGTTTATTGTTGATTACAATCGTATCCAGGGCAATTTCGTTAAATGCACTGTCCAAAAGCACGGTGGGACAGCCGAGGGAGGCAAAAGCAGAGGCATCTGCCAGTGACATCTCTGTAGCCAGCAGAAGCAGGCCCTTGCATTCCTTGGAATGAATCAAGGGCAGTGAGGTGGAAAGGTCACTGCCTTCATTAAAATATGCAATTTGGAGATTATAACCGTTACTCTTGCAGGACTGTTCAATTCCCTCGATTAATTGTGAGAAGAAAGGCGTGTCGCCGACCACCTTTCCATGTTTTTTGAAAATGACAAAATAAATGAAATCGATGGCCTGGGGCTTATATCCATAAGCAGGCGATATGGAACTCAATTCTACCATTTTGTCAAGCACTAATTTCCTTGTGCTGTCACTGATTCCGGGTTTGTTGTTGATGACCATGGAGACGGTTGATGGGCTAAGCCCCAGTAACTGTGCAAGATCCTTTGCCTTGATCGGCTTGTTCATGTGAAACTCCTATCCCAGGTTTTGGTACTGTGTTGGGGTAATCGCTGTGGCACAGTACCAGAATGTTTTCCGGCATGATTCTGATATAGCATCATTATAAAAGATGAGGGGTGATTCGTCAATAGAATTTGAATTAAATTTAATAAATTTATTTAAATAATTTAATTGAAGATCTATAAAGAGAATTTAGTTGTATGCAAAAGCAACAAAAAAATATCACAACATTATTGCATTATAGCCATTGCAAAATAGGCAAAATTAATATAAACTAGCAATAAGTTTAAATGATTGTTGAAATTATTGAAAAAATGAATCAAAAATTTAAATAAATTCAAAATTAAATTTAATAAGTGGTTCGACCTTGAACTGGTATATTTAACTTATGCAGTGAAGGTTGAACTTTAAATAAAACAAAAGGAGAAGAGAAGCATGAAAAAAAGATTATTGAGTTTACTGGTTTGTGCGGGAATGGTCGGGAGTATGCTGACTGGCTGCGGCGGATCGGGAAGTTCGTCAGGCGGTACAGGGAATGAGGGCACCACGGCGGCTGTCCAGACCGGAACGGCTGCGGGGAACGAGAGCGGGGAGGCAGCTGCGGAGCCGGTGGAGTTAACCTTCTGGTCCATGGCCCAGAGAAAAGAGTTTGAAGATAATATTATTGCTGCGTTTACAAAAAAATATCCGGAAATCAAAATTACACCGACCTACTATTCAACAGATGATATTAAGGCGAACTTAAAGGTAGCGGCATCATCCGGCACATTACCGGACATGTGGTATAACTGGGGCGGAAGTTTGGCCAGCTATTATCCGGCTAACGGACTTACATATGATTTTACGGAATATGCAAAGCAACATAACTGGGAAGAGAAATATCTGGCCTCTTCGCTGGAGCTGTGTACCCTGGAAGGCCAGCTGAGCGGCATTCCCCAGAGCGTTGCCATGATGAACGTCTGGTACCGGCAGGATATCTTTAAGAAATACAATTTGGAGGTTCCGAAAACCTTTGACGAGTTGGAAAAAGTATGTGAGACGCTGAAGGAGAATGGTGTCGTCCCGTTTGCGACAGGCGGACAGTATGGATGGCATGTAATGAGATACATTCAGGACCTTCTGGAATACTATGGCGGAATAGAGGAGCATGACGGGATTAACAATATGACCACCGACTGGGGAACCTCTGAGGCAGTGACTAAGGCGTTTGCCAAGTTTAAGGAATGGACGGACAAGGGCTATTTTAACGAAGGATTCCTGACAGAGGATCCCAACGACTGCAGGATGTATCTGTACAATGGCACCTGCGCAATGATTATTGACAGTCCGACCATGGCCTCTCAGATTATGATAGCGGAGCAGGATGCCAGCCTGTATAGCTTTTTCGCATTCCCCACAGAGTCCAATGGCGATGGAACCGGACGTATGGCGGCCTATGTGAAGATGACTCAGGTCAATAAAAATGTAAGCGATGCGCAGCTGGATGCGATTGTAAAATTCTGGGATTTTTACTACAATGCAGAGGAAAATCCGGAATTTTCAAAGATTGAACAGCCCATTGCAATTAAGGGCGCAGAACTTCCCGAATCGTTTGCCATTGCAGACGGTGTTATGGAGCTGATGGATGCCTGCGGTATTTACACACAGATGGACCAGGCGCTGCCGGCACAGGTTGCAGATCAGATGTTTGCGGCACAGGATAATGTGGTGATTGGAAATATGAAACCGGAAGAAGTGGGAGAAAGCGTGCAGACTGCGATTCGGTCCTATCTTGCAGAAAACCAGTAGGATAAACAAAAGGGGAGCTGTGTTTCATAATCTATCGTGGAACACAGCTCCACATTCCAGGAGGAGGTATTCCTTGAAACAGAAAAAAATAGATATAAAGGCTTACTTGTTTTTGCTCCCGGCGTTTGTCATCTTCAGTTCCGTGGTGATCATCCCCACGCTGTATTCATTTTATCTGAGCTTTTTTTCCTGGAATGGAATAGGCGAAAAGAAGTTTGTGGCCTTAAAAAATTATATCAATCTATTTACGGTAGACCCGGTTTTCATTACAGCCCTTAAGAATAATTTTATATGGATTCTTTTAACTGTGCTTTTCACTGTCACGATGTCCCTGCTTCTGGCGGTGGTGCTAAACCGGTCGTTTAAGGGCAGAGTGGTATACAGAGCGATCTTTTATGTGCCATATATGCTTTCATGGGTGGTGGTCGGTGTCATCTGGAAGTGGATGTATAATCCCAATATGGGGTTTATCAATGAATTTTTAAAACTCCTTGGTTTGGAAAACTTTAAGGTGGCGTGGCTGTCAGAGCCTAAGATTGCACTGTACTGTGTGTATTTTGCAGCGCTGTGGCAGGGGATTGGACAGCCTATGATTCTGTTCCTGTCCGGGCTTCAGACCGTTCCGGGAGATGTGCTGGAAGCAGCCACCATCGATGGGGCTGGTAAGATCAAAGGATTTTTTTACATCACGGTTCCCATGCTGAAGGAGACGTTTGTCGTAGTGCTGGCAACGCTGATCATAGCGGCCATGAAGGTATACGACATTATAAAGGTGATGACCGGCGGTGGCCCGGGGAATGCCACTGAGACCCTGGCGACCTACATGTATTCCCAGACGTTTATGTACAACAACTTCGGAAAGGGCAGCGCCATCGCCAGCGCTATGTTCCTGATGATGATCTTTATCATTGTGCCATATGTCATATATACTGCCAAAGAGGATTAAGGGGGACAGAAATGAGAAAGAAACGAAATAAGGTTATTTTTTATATTCTGCTCACCCTGCTGGCTCTCATTTGGATGGCGCCGGTGGTTACGGTCTTTATTACGGCGCTTAAATCACAGGGCGATTTTTATTCCGGCAACAGCCTGTTTTCCCTTCCGGATCAGTTAAAATGGTCAAATTTTGCAGATGCGTGGACCAAGGGAAGACTGGGCACCTATATGAGAAATGGACTGGTCATTTGCCTTCTGAAGGTACCGCTGGGAATTCTGGTGGAATCATTGGCGGCGTTTGCCATCACACGCCTGGATATCAAACATAAGACAGGCATCTTTGTATTCTTCCTTTTGGGTATGATGCTGCCGCATCAGATGGCGTTGATTCCCCTGAACCGTGCGTTTTCCAGGTACAATCTGATTAATAATTATTTGGGTTTGTTTGTAGTTTATACGGGCTTTGGTATTGGATATGGCATTTTGGTGCTGAGGGGATTTATGAGGTCCATACCAAAGGATTTGGATGAGGCGGCGTATATAGACGGCTGTGGTAAGCTCCGGCTGTATTTTAATATTATACTGCCCATCACAAAGCCGGCCATTGCCACCGTGTTTATCGTGGATTTTCTGAATACGTGGAATGAATTCCTGCTGCAGAGTATTTTAATTACAAGTGATTCGCTCAGGACCGTGCCAAATGGCCTGATGAGTTTTATCGGGGAGTACGGTACGGATTACGGTCTGTTAAATGCAGGCGTATTGATTTCCATAGTGCCTGTATTGGCGGTATATCTGACGTTCCAGCGGTATTTTGTGGAAGGAATGTCAGGAGCGGTAAAACAATAAAAAGGAATATCCCGGCAATTAAAAGCCAGGACGTAATACAGAACATGAAAAGGAGAAAGCTATGATTTACGACAAGTATCAGTTCAGGATACCCGAGGGCAAGATGGTAAGGATGATCGTGAACACGGACGCCAAAAATGAAGCAGATGACCAGTATGCCATTGTACACGCGCTGCTTAGCCCTAAATTTGATAACCGCGGCATTATTGCGGCTCATTTTGGAAATGAGAAAAGCCCGCACAGCATGGAAGACAGCTATGACGAGGTTCTGAAAATACTGGATTTGATGGATTTTCCCAAGGAGCTGGCATATAAAGGCGCTGCGCATCAACTGCAGGATGAGAAAACGCCGGTGGAATCTGAGGGTGCCAGGTTGATTATTGAAGAAGCTATGAAGGAATCAGACATGCCCCTGTATGTCATCTTTCTGGGGCCGTTGACGGACATGGCCGCCGCTTATCTGATGGAACCCAGGATTGCAGGCCGCTTGACCTGTATCTGGATTGGCGGAGCAAAATATCCGGAAGGCGGCTATGAATATAATTTAAATAACGACGTGAAAGCTGCGCGGGTGGTCATGAACTCAGATCTGCAGGTATGGCAGATTCCGAGAGACGTGTATAGTCAGGTAATCGTATCGCTGGCAGAGCTGGAGTACAAGGTTCGTCCATGCGGTGAACTGGGGAAATATCTGTTTGAACAGTTGGAAGAACATGGACACACATCGTTTGCCCGGGCAACCACAAGAACCGGAGAATACTGGTGTTTGGGGGACTCGCCGGCAGTGGGCGTGCTGTTGTTTGCCCATATGTTTGATTATGAATGGGTACAGGCGCCTTATATTACGGATCATCTGACTTATGTAAAAAACAGCCAGAACCGTCCCATCCGTGTGTATAAGCGCGTGGATAACAGATTCATTCTGGAAGACTTTTTTGCGAAACTGGCGTTGTTTACAAGTAAATAATTCAGGATAATGGGGTGATATGGCATGAGTGGTATAAAAATCGGATTTGCGCCTACCAGAAGAAGTATTTTCAGTGCTCCGGACGCGATCAAATATGGGGGGCTCACCAGAAAACGGCTGGAAGAGCTGGGCGTGGAATTTGTGGACATTACGGATATCAATCAAGAAGGGCTGCTCTATGATGACGGGGACCGCTTGAAAATCGAGGAGAAGTTCCGCCGGGAGGGAATTGACGGACTGTTTTTTCCGCATTGTAATTTCGGCACAGAATATGTGGTGGCAAGAATGGCGCGCAATCTGAATGTTCCGGTGCTTCTCTGGGGGCCAAGGGATGAGCGGCCGGATGAGAACGGAATCCGTCTGAGGGACAGCCAGTGCGGTTTGTTTGCTACCGGGAAGGTACTGCGCAGGTTCCGTGTGCCGTTTACCTATATGACCAACTGCCGTCTGGAAGACGAGGCGTTTGAGCGGGGGATTAAGGATTTTCTTGCTGTCTGTAATGTGGTTAAGGTGTTCAGGCATACCAGAATCCTGCAGATCGCACCAAGGCCCTTTGATTTTTGGTCTACCATGTGCAACGAAGGGGAGCTTCTGGAAAAGTTCAATATCCAGTTGGCGCCCATTCCCTTACCCGAATTAACGTCTGAAGTAAAAAAAGCAAAGGCGGACGGAGATGAAGTCAGGTCCGTCATGGATTATATGCGCCGGACCATGACGGTGACGGTTAAGGACCATGAGCTTGAGAATATAGCGGCCATGAAGGTGGCGATGAAACGTCTCGCGGTAAGATATGGTTGTAATGCCATTGCAATCCAGTGCTGGAACGCCCTTCAAAGCGAACTGGGGATCATGCCCTGCGCGGCCAACTCTCTGTTAAATGAAGAGGGGCTGCCTGTGGTATGCGAGACGGACATACACGGAGCGATCACGGCGGTAATGGTTGAGGCGGCGGCTATGGATGGGACCAGAGGATTTTTCGCGGACTGGACGGTGCGCCATCCGGACAATGAAAATGGGGAGCTTCTCCAACACTGCGGACCATGGCCCATTTCTGTCGCTCAGGAAAAGCCGGTAATTGGATATCCGCTGGCATTTGACCATCCGGGTGCAGTGGAGGCTCTGGCCAAATACGGTGATATTACCCTTGCAAGATTTGATGGGGACAACGGCGATTATTCCATGCTGATGGGAAATGCAAAGGGCATAGAAGGCCCATATACAAAGGGGACGTATCTGTGGGTGGAGGTTGAGAACTTAAAACGTCTGGAGGACAAACTGGTGTGCGGTCCTTATATTCACCATTGTGTGGGAATCCACAAAAAGGTGGTGCCGGTTCTTTACGAGGCATGCAGGTACATTGGCGTAAAGCCGGATTTCTATGATCCGATTGAAGAAGAAGTGAAGGCGTATATCCGTGGGGAATGAAGTACGCTGCGCGTAAGAGATGAAAGACAGTTTTCAGGTACCCGCAGCGAGGAGGTAAGTGATATGGATGTTTTATCGGTAATGGCGTATGAGATGCGAAAAGACGTGCTGGATATGATTTACCATGCCGGAACCGGTCATATCGGCGGTGATTTCAGTGTGATGGAAATTCTTACGGACCTGTATTTCAGACAGATGAATATCTCGCCGGAGAATGTGGACGATCCGGACAGAGATCGTTTTGTCCTGAGCAAAGGGCATTCCGTGGAAAGCTATTATGCGGTTCTGGCCAGAAAGGGATTTCTTGATATAGAAGACGTAAAAGCCAGGTTTTCTGCTTTTGATTCCCCGTACATAGGCCATCCGAATAACAAGCTGCCGGGCATTGAAATGAATTCAGGGTCATTGGGACATGGACTTCCCGTATGTGTGGGTATGGCTTTGGCGGGCAAGATGGATCAGAAGGATTACCGCGTCTACACGGTGATGGGGGACGGGGAGCTGGCGGAAGGGTCTGTTTGGGAGGGCGTTATGTCGGCATCCCATTATAAGCTGGACAATCTGTGCGCGGTGGTGGACAGAAACCGGCTTCAGATATCCGGCTCCACGGAGGATATCATGCATCATGACGACCTGGAGCAGCGTTTTTCCAGCTTTGGGTGGCATGTGGTGACGGCGGACGGTAATGATATTCCGTCACTGGATGGGGCGTTTGAGGAAGCCAGGAGTCAGAAAGGACGGCCTACGGTGGTGATTGCCAATACTACAAAAGGCTGCGGCGTGTCGTTCATGGAGAATCAGGCGGGCTGGCATCACAGGGTACCTACGGCTGACGAGTATCAGGCGGCTGTCAGAGAACTTGAGGAGCGCGTAAAACATGCACATGGGAGCGAGGAGGTGGAACCCACATATGAATAAAGTAGCAAACCGACAGGTGATTTGCGAGGTACTTTGTGAGAAGGCCCAAATGGATCAGGATATTGTGGTGCTCTGCAGCGATTCAAGAGGTTCGGCCTCCCTGGCTCCCTTTGCCAAGGCATTTCCCGGTCAGTTTGTGGAGACCGGCATAGCCGAACAGGATCTGGTGGGAATTGCCGCAGGGCTTGCAAGGAACGGAAAAAAGGCATTTGCCGCCTCTCCGGCCTGCTTTTTGTCCACGAGGAGCCTGGAACAGGCGAAGGTGGACGTGGCCTACTCGAATACCAATGTAAAATTGATCGGAATCAGCGGAGGTGTCAGTTACGGAGCCTTGGGTATGAGCCATCATTCTGCACAGGATATAGCGGGCATGGCTTCTATTCCCAATATGCGCGTGTATCTGCCCAGTGACCGGCATCAGACGGCATTACTCATGGAGGCCTTGCTGAGGGACGAAAAGCCTGCTTATATCCGGGTGGGCAGAAATGCCGTTGAAGATGTATATGAGGAGGGAAATGTCCCCTTTGTTATGGATAAGGCCAATGTCCTGGCACGCCCGGAGGGCAAAATTGATGTGCTCATTGTCGCGTGCGGCGAAATGGTCCGTCCCTCCCTGGAGGCAGCGCAACTCCTCAAAAAAGAGGAAATCCAGGCAGAGGTCATTGACATGTACTGCGTAAAGCCTTTGGACCTAAGAACATTGCTGGGGGAGGCTGAAGCGGCAGGGCTTGTGCTGACTGTGGAGGAACACTCGCCCTTTGGCGGATTGGGGTCTATGGTGAGCCAGGCTGTGGCGGAAAATTGTCCAAAGCTGGTAATAAACCTGTCGCTCCCGGATACGCCGGTAGTGTCGGGGACATCCGGGGAAGTGTTCGCGCATTACGGACTGGATGCGGCGGGAATTGCAGCTGCCGCAAGAAACGCGTTTAAGAGGTAATGGGATGGGATCTATCAAAATGTATATGCTTTCCGTGGACCAGAGCACCCAGGGAACCAAAGCTCTTATATTTGACCGGTCGGGAAGAATGGTGGTGCGGCACGATATGCCGCATCGTCAGATCATAGACGAGAATGGATGGGTGGAACATGATCTGGAGGAGATTTGGGAAAACACAAAGGAAGCTGTCCGGTCTGCTCTGAAGAAGGCGGGGATTGCGCCGGGACAGATTGCCGGCATGGGGATCAGCAACCAGAGGGAGACTGTGGCGGCCTGGAACCGGAAAACCGGAACCCCCATATACCACGGGATTGTGTGGCAATGCCCCCGGGGAGAGGCGATATGCGGCGGGATTAAAGCGCAGGGATACTCCCGCATGATAAAAGAACGGACGGGATTGGAACTGTCACCGTACTTTTCAGCCAGTAAGCTTGCCTGGCTGCTGCAGAATGTACCGGAAGCGGCTTTGCTGGCGGAGACAGGGGATCTCTGCTGCGGCACCATAGATTCCTGGCTCGTTTTTCAGCTTACGGAAGGAACGGCATTTAAGACGGATTATTCAAATGCATCCAGAACGCAGCTTTTAAATATTCATTCATTGGAATGGGATGAGGAGATTTGCGGTATATTCGGCATTCCCGCGGCTTGCCTGCCAGAGATATGTGATTCTGATTCCATATTCGGAATGACCTCTATGGACGGGCTGTTCGAAAATCCAATCCCAATCAGCTGCGTGATGGGCGACTCGAACGGGGCCTTATTCGGACAGGGATGCCATGAGCTGGGAATGGCTAAGGCTACTTATGGTACAGGTTCATCGGTAATGATGAATGTGGGCCGGTCGCCGGTCGCCAGCGAGGAAGGGCTCGCCACGTCGTTGGCCTGGTCCAGGGGTGGAGAGGTCCACTACGTGCTGGAAGGGAATATCAATTATACAGGCGCGGTCATCACTTGGCTGCAGAAGCAACTGAGGCTGATTGATAACGCCGCTGAGACCGAACGCCTGGCGATGGAAGCAAATCCCAGAGACAAGACGTACATTGTTCCTGCGTTTACTGGATTGGGGGCGCCTTATTGGAATAGTGAGGCAACAGCCCTCGTTACGGGCGTAACCCGTATGACCGGAAAGCCTGAGTTCGTAAAGGCCGGGCTTGAATGTATTGCGTATCAGATTCTGGATGTTCTGGAGCGGATGGACAGAGGCGAGCGGGAGTTAAACCGGCCCGGACTTACCGCCCTCAGGGTGGATGGGGGACCGACGAAAAACCGGTATCTGATGCAGTTTCAGGCGGATATTCTTGGGATTTTGGTGGAAGTCCCTGAGGACGAGGAGCTTTCTGGAATTGGAGTTGCCTATATGGCAGGTATCAGTCTGGGATTCTTTGACAGCTCAAAGCTGTTTGACGGTAAAAAACGGAAAACATACGCCCCTCAGATGGGCGCGGATGTAAGATGTGAAAAAATTTGGGGATGGAAAAAGGCGATCGAGCGGACAATGCTGTAGGCAAAATAAAGGCAGATGCAGGGAAAGAGATTCTTTCAGTGCATCTGCTTATTTTATCGGGCAATCCGGTCAAACTCCGGCTTATCATAGGCTGCGGTGCAGACCCCGCCCTCCACCACCATCAGCCGGTCCGATATCTCCAGGGTATCGGACACGTTGGTGGTGGTGATCAGCACCGCGGTGCCCTGGCGCAGGCTTTCCCGGATCAGGCTGAGAATCTTCCGGCGGCAGAGCATGTCGCCTCGGGCGAGGGGCTGGATGCAGACCAGCACGCGGGGGTGCAGAAGCTGTACCCGGTAGTAGATCAGGGACATCTGTTCTTCCAGGGAGAGATTCAGGATGTTGGTCTCGTCGATGGCAGCCCCGGCCAGGGGGGCGTACTCGTCCCGGATACTCCGGTAGATGCGTCCCGGGATCAGGCTCCGGCCCAGCTTCCGGTCCAGCAGGAAGGTCAGGTTTTCCATATAGGTGCGGTGGGGGAAAAGCAGGTGTTCCACCGGGTCCTTGGGGATCACCGCCACGCCCTCGTCCAGGTAGCGGACGGCCCGTTTGGGGAGATAGAGCTCGTGTTCCAGGGTGATACGGCCCCGGACACAGGCCGCGGTACCGGTCAACAGGCTCAGGATATCGTCTGCGATCCGATTGTCCATGTCCAGCAGCGTCAGGCATTCGCCCTTGTGGAGCACGAACTGCAGACCGTTCAGGCTGCCGCTGTGGACGTGATGGAAGTGGAGCACGCCGTCCTCAAAATCCAGGTCCGGAAGCTGGTTCTGGTCCTGCCATTCCATGATGTAGGGCGCGATGGCGCGGTCCGTCATCTCGTCCCGCTCAAATACCTTGCGGATCTGGCCGTCGTAGAACAGGGAGGTGCGGTCCGCGATCTTGAACACCTCCTGGTGGTGGTTGCCGATGTAGAGCACGGCCACCCCGTCGTCCCGGACCTTGCGCAGCATCCGCTGAAATTCCGGCAGCTCGTGCTGGCTTAAGAAGTTTCCAGGGTTGTCCACAATGATCAGGCGACACCCCAAAAGCAGCGCTTTGCCCAGCTCTACCAGGCAGCGCTCCAGGGGATCCAGGGCGTTGACCCGCTTGGAGATGTCCACGTGGATTCCGTTTTCCTGGAAAAAGCGCTCCGTCTGTTCCAGCAGCACCTGTTCATTGATAAAATATTTCTTGAATCCGCTTCGCAGCACGAAGATGTTATCCACCACGCTCAAGCCCTCCACCAGATGGCTTTTCTGCTCAATGACATACACCCGGTTGGCGCTGCCGTCGCTGTAGGAATAGCTGTTCACGATTTTGCCGTCGTACCACACGGTTCCGGAGGTGATGGGGCGGTTGTAGCCGATCAGGCCGATGAGCTGGTCGTGCCCCTTAAAGCTGCGGGACACCAGCCCCATGATCTCCCCGGCGAAGATCTGGAAATTCAGATTGTCCAGCAGCCGTTCCCCGCCTGCCTCCAGATTCACATGATCCATGCGCAGCAATTCACGTTTCATTTCCGTTTCCTCACTCCTGCACCAAAGGCAGGTTAATCAGCACGTCGGTGCCCGCGCCTTCGTGGCTGTACACGCAGATGCCGTACTCCTCCCCGAACAGCAGCTTGATCCGGTTGTTGACGTTGACCATGGCGATCCCGCCCTGGCGGCTGGATTCGCCCTCCACGGCATCCAAAAAAAGGGATTTCAGCTTTTCGTTCAGCTGGTGCAGCTTGTCCTCCGCCATGCCCAACCCGTCGTCGGAGACGCGGATGCGCAGTCTGCTGTCGCTTGCGCCGATGCGGATGGTCAGATGGCCTTTTCCGATCTTGCGCTCGATGCCGTGGTAAATGGAGTTCTCCACAATGGGCTGCAGAGTCAGCTTGGGCAGACGGTACTGCAGGATGTCCAGCTCGCTTGCGTCCTCGTCGCAATCGTACTCGATGCTTAAGGCCAGCTTGTCGCCGAAACGGAACTGCTGGATGTAGTAATAGTTTTCGATATTTGCCAGCTCGTCCTCCAGGGGCACCAGGTTCTCCACCTGGGAAATGGTGTAGCGGAAGAACGTGGCAAGGGCCTCGGTCATTTCCGCCACGCTGTCCAGGCCCGCAATCAGCGCCTCGCTGCGGATACCCTCTAAGGTGTTATAGAGAAAATGCGGGTTGATCTGATTCTGAAGCGCCAGGTATTCGGCCTGCTTTTTGGATACGTTGACCAGGTTGCTGCGGTCGATCATCTCGTTGAATTTTCGGATGGCCTGCTCGTTTTCGGGCGTGTAGGGGTAGCGCACGTCGAAGAGATCGTTTAACACATGACCCATTGCAAATTGTTCATAGATGGTTTTCGTCTCCCGGTAGGGCCGTACCACCAGCCGGAAGGCCAGGAGATTGACGAGAAAGACCGCCAGGGTAAAAAACGCCGCAAGAATCGGCCCGGCCGAGCGCTCCAGGCTCACGAGCCAGATGTACCCGGTCATGAGCAGCAGCAGCAGCTCCGCCGCCGCGGCGCAGATCAGCAGGCGTTTGGATATGTATTTCAGTTTCACGCTCATGAATACAGCTTTCTATACTCGTTGGGCTTAAGCCCCGAATATTTGGTAAAGGTTTTGGTGAAATAGCGCACGTCGCTGTAGCCCACCTTTTCACAGATGTCCGCCACGGTGCAGGAGGTTTCCTTGAGCAGCTGTTTGGCCATGTCCATCCGCACCTTGGAGACATATTCCAGAAAGGTCATGCCGGTGTCCTTCTTGAATACTGTGGCCAGGTAGGCGGGGGAAAGTCCCGCCACCGCGCTGACTTCCTCCAGTGTGAGGGCGGAGGCGTAGTGCTCGCCGATGTACTGCTTCGCCACCCGGACCGGCCGGTTTTCGTCCTGGCGTTTCAGGCGGGCGGCCATGTCGTAGGAGGCTGTGATCTTGCGGATCAGGTAATCGAAGAGCTCCTGGGCGGAGGCGCAGTTGTCCGCCCCACGGTTATAATTTTCCAGGAAATCGTCCTCGATGCGGATGCGGTAATTCTTCATAAAGAAGAGATAGAGGTTGCAGACCTCCTTGGTCATCTGCAGCAGCTCGTGGCCGGTGATGCCGGGGGAGGCCAGCATCTGGCTTTTGAGCTGCTGTAGGGCCTCCCGAACGGAGAGCACGTCCAGGCTCTCCAGGGCCTGGGACATGCGGCTGTTGAACTCCGCGAACAGGGCGCTGTCCGCGAAGGAACCCTTTTGGGGCAGTTCTCCCTCCAAAAGCTTTCCGGTTCCGGCCACCAGCCGCTCCTCGATCAGAAGTCGGGCGCTCTTTAAGGAAGAGTCCAGGCCGTCCAGCCCGCCGCATACGGCTCCGAGCGACAGCGTGGCGGCAAAATCCTTCAGAATCCCGCCCTGGATCCGGACCTCGTCGAACAGGGATTTCATCTGGCGGCGGACCTGGCTCCTCAGGGATTCCTCAAAATTCAGCAGGAAATAGAAAAAGCTCCCAGCCACTAACAGCTCATAGTCAAAGGTGCACTCCGGCAGCAGCCGGTCCATGACGCCGCGGACCTTGTCCGCCATGAAACGCAGGTTTTCCTTGTCGTCAAACACATGGCCGTCCAGCTTGAGAATTCCGATGCAGAAATTTCCAGGCCGCAGCCCGTAGTGGAAGTCTTCATTGATGCGGTCCAGGGACGCTGTTTTCAGGGTTTTGTCCCTGCGGGAGACCAGGTCTGACAGAAAGGTCTGGCGCAGCGTTTCCTCGTCGCTTTTGAGGGTGCGCAGCACCTTCTCCTCGTAGCTGAGCTGCCGGGTCCGCTCCCGAAGCTTTTCCCCCAGCCTGGTCAGGGTGTCGGTCAGCTCGTCCTTTTTGATAGGCTTTAACAGGTAGGAGTTGACCCCATAGCGGATGGCAGACTGGGCGTACTCGAAATGGCGATAGCCGCTGATAATGATAAACTCCGTTCTGGGGTTGGTTTCCTTGGCCAGGCGCACCAGCTCCAGCCCGTCGTAGCCGGGCATCCGGATGTCGGTGATGGCGATATCCGGGTTCAGCTCCCGGATCTTTTCCAGGGCGTCGATTCCATTTTCCGCGGTGGCGATCACCCGCATGTCAAGGGCCTCCCAGTCCACCAGGGACTTGATCAGCTGGCAAACCTTGTTCTCGTCGTCCGCAATCAGTATATTCAACATGAGATTATCTCCTCAGGCGCGTTTGCGGAGAGGAAATTGCGCGGTGAATTCGGCGCGTCCCCCTCCTGTTTCAAAAAATTTTCCTTATGACACATTCTACCGCAAATTGGAGCGGATGAAAACCGGAAATTTACACGGCGCCGCGTCAATCCTCCCAATATTCCATCAAGTCCCGCCAGTCCTGCAAATCGTACAGCGGACTTTGGTACGCGCCCCGTTCGCGGGAACTGAGAAAGGCGTCCTTCCCCATCCCGGCATCAAACTCAGACAGCGGATTATTTTCCGCCCCGTATCTTACCAGCCCCCGCAGCGCCGGGTCCGCCTGCATCCGGGCGGTCATCTGCTCCCATGCGAACACGGAGCCGTCCCACAGGGCTGTCTCAAAGGAATCCGGACCCTGGTAGCGCGCGGCCGTGTACGAGTAGACGGAGAGGATGGCCTCCCGGTTCAGCCGGGTGTAACGCTCCTTACCGTATTTCTTGCGGTTTTCCAGCACATGCAGGTCGATCTGATCCAGATAGAGGGACACGTAGCCGGGGAAACAGTCGGCCGCCGCCGTTCTGACCGCCTCACCGCCTCCCAAAAGGGCCAGTTCGGCGTCCAGCCTGGCGTAGGAGACGGCCAGGGACAGCCCTATGCTCTCCTCCGGGTCATCCCGGTATTCGTAGGGGTTCAGCCCCGAGTCGTGGATAAAATTCACCAGAATCAGCAGCTCATCCAGGGAATATAAGCCCGGGCCGGGAGCGGCGTCGGGACAAACCCGCTCCAGGAAACCGGCGCAGGCGGACCGGTACACGGCTTCGCGCTGGCCGTCCAGCCCACATTCCTCAAAAAATGCCCCCACGATCCCGGAAAATGTTCCGCCCAGGGAGTCCGCCGCAGCAAGGGCGGAGGCGCGGTAGCGGTTCTGGTAAGTCTGGTAATTTTTCCCGCCGCGCTGCTCTTCGACCATATCCTCCACCCGCCGGAAATGTTCCACATCCTCCTCCAGCCGGGTGTCCAGGTTGTCGAGGGTGTAGTTGTAAAGATTGGAAAATTCCATGCCCTGGTACGCAGCCAGGGGTCTTTCCAGATCGGCCCAGGTCTGCTCCTCCCAGAGCAGCTCGTGGGTGTCCAGATAATGGTTCATAAAGAAATGGGCGGAATAGTACAGTGAGAAAATGGTCACGGCCAGCATGAGCGCCTGCCCGGCATAGTAGAAAAACCCGGAGAACGCGTCGCCGAAGGCGAACTCGCCGGGATTGTCCTCGTTGTATATCAGGGGATATTGCTCGCCCAGCTGGTAATATCCCAGTTCCCGCTTCCGGCGGGTATATTTCTGGCGGAAGGACTGGGAGCCAGCCTTGTAGGCGATCACCGGATACTCGTACCACCGCTTGATAAAGAGCCGATGGTAACGGTAATCCTTGTGGATATCCACCACGGTTCCCGTGGCGGCTCCCCGCCATTTCCGCGCCCGTTTCCAAAGCCGGAATTCCTTGATCAGGCCGAAGAACCCGGCCAGGAAGAGAAGAAGCAAAAGCGATGCGTAAAACAGCGTGAGGGGGTCGGATGTGGAGGTCAAATGCGGGAGCACCTTCTTTCTATAAAACAGCTGCCTCCCGCGATTGTAGTGATACGCGCCAGGCTGAGGACAAGTATTATGTTTCCTTATTATATCATTTCAAAAAGCACCTGTCACCCGCTTCTGCCTGGATTTCCTCGATCCCTCCTTCTTTTTTTGTCACATTTACCTATGAATCCCCACCTATTTTAGATAAAATTATATATTATAGAAGCACTTTCCACTTCCCTTGTGGAAAAAGTGGGGGTGGAGTTTGGCTTTGACAATGATTATACTGAATTCAGATTCAGAGAGGGGGGTGCCCGGATGGAGAAAAAGCTGGTTCCTTTGACCGTATGTCTGAAGGAATGCGGCACAGAGACTGCGGAGGCGCTGGCAGGGAAGCTAAAGGTCAGCACGAAGACCATCCGCAATTACATCAAGGAATGGAACGACTGGTTTGATGGCTATGGGGCGCAGATCCGTTCCAAACACGGCTGCGGTTACTTCCTGGACATCGCGGACCAGGAGGCATTTGACAGCCGGCTGAAACAACTGACGGCCCGGACCCACACGTCCGGCCAGGTACCGTCCACGTCGGAGGAACGGGTGGAATACCTGTTGAACGATCTGCTCAGCCGAAGGGATTATGTGACGATCGATGCGCTCAGCGATATCCTCTATATCTCCAGGAAAACCATATCCGCGGATTTAAAAGAGGTGGAAAAGATTCTGGAAGCGTACAGCCTGAAGCTGGCCAAACGCCCTAATTACGGAATCCGCATCGAGGGAACGGAATTCAACCGCCGCCTGTGTATCGCCAATATCATTATCGGAAAAGAGAGCGAGGCGCTGGCGGAGGGAGAGGCTGAGCACCAGGAGAACATGACGCGGGTGGCCCGGTGCGTGGCGGAGGTTATCGATACGGAAAATTTCACCGTCAACTCGGTGGCCTATCAGAACCTGATCGTCCATATCTGCATAGCAGTTCAACGCATACAGGAAAACTGCTATGTGCCGTTGGATGAGGAACGCCAGGAGCGGATCCGCCGCAGTAAGGAGTACCGGATCGCGCAGAAGATTACCGAACGGCTCAACCAAAGCTTTGCCATCCGCTTTCCAGACCAGGAGATCGCCTACATTGCCATCCATTTGGCGGGCAAGCAGTCCCTGTTCCTGCCGGAGCAGGAGCGGACGGGGGAGGCGGGCGGCCAGGTGATCAGCGAGGAGACCTGGGAAGTGGTTTCCCAGATGCTGGATGCGGTTTACGAAGCGTTTCTCTTTGACTTTAGAAGCGACCTGGAGCTGAGAATGAACCTGGCCCAGCACATCGTCCCCCTGGCTGTCCGGCTCCAGTACAACATGAAGCTGAAAAATCCGCTCTTAAAGGACATCAAAGCCCGGTTCCCCATGGCCTATGCCATCGCCCTTCACTCGTCCTCCATCCTGACGGAGCGCTACGGGCACGAGCTGAAGGACGACGAGGTGGGGTATCTGGCCCTGGCCTTTGCCCTGGCCATCGAGCGGCAGAATACGGAGCTTCCCAAAAAGAACATACTGATCGTCTGCGCTTCGGGAAAGGGCAGCGCCCAACTGCTGCACTACCGCTACCGCCAGGAATTTGGCTCCTATGTGGGCCGCATTGAGACCTGCGACGTCTCCAATGTAAAAAAGGTGGATTTCAAGGATATCGACTATGTGTTCACCACCGTTCCCATTCAGGAAAAGGTGCCGGTGCCGGTCCAGGAGGTCAAATATTTCCTGGAATCGGCGGATATCCAGAATATGAAAAAGGTACTTCGCAGAAAGGGCGGGGACGACGTCCCTCTGATGGCGTATTTTGATGAAGAGCTATTTTTCAGCCACCTGAAGTTTGACAATCCCCATGACGTCTCAAAGTTTTTATGCCATCAGGTGATGGCGGTCAAGGGGCTGACGGACCAGTTCTGGAAGCTGGTAGTCAAGCGGGAGAAAGCAGCCAGGACAGCCTTCGGCAATCTGGTGGCCATGCCCCATCCCTGGAAGGCCATCAGCGAGGAGACATTTGTCTGCGTGGGAATTCTCGACGAACCGATCCGGTGGGGCGATCAGGACGTGCAGGTGATCTTTCTGGTCTCCATCTCCAACCGGAAGAACAAGAACCTGCAGGCATTTTACCAGGGGATGACAAAGATGCTGACAGACGCGGACGCCATCGGAAGACTGATCCGGGCGCAGACGTATGAAACGCTGACAGAGCTTTTGGAAAAATCAGAAAATCAAAACGGAGGGTAACAAAAATGGATGAAACCAAGTATTCGGGTGCGTTTCAGATCATCATGAACGCAGGAAATTCCAAATCCGCCGCCCTGATGGCCATTGAGGCTGCGAAGGATGGGGATTTTGCGGAGGCGGATGAACGGCTTCGGGAGGCTGAGACGGAGATGCGGGCGGCTCATCAGGCGCAGATCGACATGATCCAGCAGGAGGCGGCGGGCAATTCCGTGGATGTGAACATTATTCTGGTCCACGCCCAGGACCACCTGACCATGGCCATACTGGCCAAGGACCTGGCCGAGCAATTTGTGGAGCTGTACCGGCAGATGTCGGAGATGAAGCAGCAGATGAAACAGGGAAACGATACCAATTAAAATAAAATAAATTTCAGGAGGAATGAAAATGAATATCATGTTAGCTTGTTGTGCAGGAATGTCCACGTCTTTGGTAGTGAGCAAAATGGAGGAAGCCGCCAGGGCGCAGGGAAAGTCGGATTACAAGATCTGGGCCGTGGAGCAGGGGGAGATCGAAGCGGAACTGGGGAATTTTGACGTGCTGCTCCTGGGGCCCCAGGTTCGCCATATTATGCGCAAGGTCAACAAGATCGTGGACGGCAAGGCGCCGGTGGCTGTGATTGATCCGGTGTCCTACGGCAGATGCGACGGGGCCGCGGTATTAAAACAGGCGGAAGAGCTGGCGGCGGGAAAGTAAACTAAACAGACAAGGGGAGAAATAATTATGGCAGGATTTTCCGATAAATTTCAGGACGGCCTGATGGTCGTGGCCGAGAAAGTGGACGACAACAAATATCTGTCCAGTATTAAAAATGCGTTTACCGTGTTCATGCCCTTCGTAATCGTGGGTTCCTTCGGCACCTTGTTAAATGCGCTGATCGCTTCCGACACCACGGGGCTGGCCAAGTGGATACCGTGGCTGGCTAATTTAAAACCCGCCTTTGCGGCGCTGAACTTCTGTACCATGTCCTTTATGGCGATTCCGATCATCTTTCTGATCGCAATGAATCTGGCAAGACACAACAAAGTGCCGGAGTACATCACCGGAGTGGTTGCGGTTGCGGCCTATATCTCCGTGGTGCCCCAATCCGTGACACTGGGAGAGCAGTCCACAGCCGGCCTGGCCGGAACCACCCTGGGCGCGCAGGGGCTGTTCATCGGAATGATCATGGCGGTGCTGGTGACGGAGCTGTTTTCGGCCCTGATCAAGATCGACAAGATTAAAATCAAAATGCCTCCCGCGGTTCCGGCGGGCATTGCAACTTCCTTTAACGTGCTGATCCCTATTTTCATCACGCTGACCCTGACCTCCGTGGCAGGAATTATGTTTAAGATGGTCTCAGGGGCTCACATCAACGAGTGGATTTACCAGATCGTTCAGGCTCCGCTGGAGGCGATTTTCCAGAGTCCGGCGGGAATCATCGCCATCGTTGTGATCTCCCAGCTCTTCTGGTTCTTAGGGATCCACGGCGGACTGGTCATTTCCCCCATCCGCAATCCGTTGATGGCGGCCGCCATCGCGGCCAACGTGGCGGCTGTGGGCGCGGGACAGGTGGCGACCCAGCCGGTGACCTACGGCTTCTGGCTGAACTTCGTGGTAACCGGCGGAGCCGGAATTACCCTGTCGCTGATCTTTGCGATTTTCCTGTTCTCCAAGCGGGAGGACCACCGCATGATCGCCAAACTGTCCTTCCTTCCGGGCCTGTGCGGTATCTCCGAGCCCATCGTGTTCGGACTTCCGCTGGTGCTCAACCCCACCTTTGCGATTCCCTTTATCTTCAACTCCGGTATTTCCACGGCAATCGCAATGTTCGCCACCAGCATCGGCTTTTTGCCCTGCAACACCGTGGATGTGCCCTTCGGCGTGCCGGTTATCCTCTCTGCGATTATCGGACACGGCTGGCAGGGAGTGGTGGTACAGATTGTTATTTTAGCCGTCTGCACCTTTACCTGGGCTCCCTTTGTGCTGATCTCCAACAAGCAGGCCGCCGCAGAGGCATAACGACACAGTCGCCTGAATCTAAAAGGGGAGTATTTGACCGATTGATCTAAAAATGTAACAAATCAGAAAGAGAGGTACTTTGAATGGGAGTAAAACAGTATCAGTTTCCGGAAGGATTCCTATGGGGCGGAGCCACAGCCGCGAACCAGTGCGAGGGAGCCTGGAACGAGGACGGCAAGGGGATGAGCGTGGCGGACTGCTCCACCTACAAGCCCAACGTGGACCCCAAGGACTATGTGGCCCAGCACGGCATCACCGGCAAGCAGGTGGAGGAGGCCATGAACTCGGACTCCACGGAGCTCTACGGCAAACGCCACGGCATCGATTTCTACCACCGCTATGAGGGAGACCTGGACCTTTTCCAGGAAATGGGTTTTAAGACGCTGAGAGTCTCCATCCAGTGGACCAGAATCTATCCCACCGGTCTGGAGGAGGAGCCTAACGAGAAAGGGCTTCAGTTTTACGAGAACCTGTTCCGAGCTATGAAAAAACGGGGCATCGAGCCCCTGGTGACTCTTCACCACTACGAGATGCCTCTGTATCTGGCCAACCATTACGACGGCTGGTACAGGCGGGAAGTGATCGACCTGTTTATCAAGTTCTGCAAAACCGTGTTCGCCCGTTACAAGGGCCTGGTGAAATACTGGTTGACCTTTAACGAGATCGACTCCGTGTTCCGCCATCCCTTCACCACCATCGGCATTGTGCCGGACCGCTACCCCAAGGAGAAGCTGGAGGAGATCATTTATCAGTGCGTGCACAACCAGTTTGTGGCCAGCGCTCTGGCAACCAAATACCTGCACCAGTTGATCCCGGGGGCGCAGATGGGCTGTATGCTGACCAGGACGCTGACCTACCCGGAAAACTGTCATCCCCAGAATATGCTGCTGGCCTTAAAGACAAACCGGGAGAACTTCTACTACGCGGACATCCAGGTGTTCGGCGAGTACCCAAGGCATATTCTAAACGACTGGAAGCGGAACAACATCCAGGTGGAGTTCGGCCCTGGGGACGAGGAGATTTTAAAGTGCCACACTGTGGACTTCGTGTCCTTCTCCTATTACATGACCATGGTGGCCAGCATCGATGCGGAGAAAAAAGAAAAGGTCTGCGGCAACCTGGCCACGGGCGTCAAGAATCCCTATCTGGATGTGACGGAGTGGGGCTGGCAGGTGGACCCCACCGGCCTGCAGTACGCGCTGATCGACCTGTACGACCGCTACCGCAAGCCCCTGTTCATTGTGGAAAACGGCCTGGGCAGCAAGGATCAGGTGGAGGCTGACGGTTCCATTATCGACGACTACCGCATCGAGTATTTCCGCCAGCACATCGAAGCCATCGGGGCTGCCATCGAGGACGGCGTGGACGTGATGGGCTACACGCCTTGGGGCTGCATCGATTTGGTGAGCATGTCCACCTGCCAGATGTCCAAGCGCTACGGCTTCATTTACGTGGATGTGGACGACTTGGGACACGGAACCTATGAACGCCGGAAAAAGAAATCCTTTGACTGGTACAAGAAGGTGATCGCCACCAACGGTGCGGACCTGGATTGAGGGAGGAATTAGATATGAACGGATTCCCGGAAGGCTTCCTGTGGGGAGGCGCCACGGCAGCCAATCAGTGCGAGGGCGGCTGGGACTTAGACGGCAAGGGCGTGTCCTGCGCGGAAATGTGCACCAACGGCGCGCACAAAAAGCCCAAGCGGATCACCAGAACCATTGAGCCGGATGCGCTTTATCCCACCCACGACGGAATTGATTTTTACCACCATTACAAGGAAGACATTGCCATGTTTGCGGAGATGGGCTTCAAATGCTACCGCTTTTCCATCAACTGGACCAGGATTTACCCAACCGGCTTCGAGGAGATTCCCAATGAAAAGGGCCTTCAGTTTTATGAAAATGTGATCGACGAGTGCCTGAAATACGGCATCGAGCCATTGATCACCTTGAGCCACTATGAGATGCCCTTTGCCATGTGCCGGGAATTCAACGGCTGGGCTGACCGCCGGGCTATCGAACTGTTCGTCAAATACGCGGGCACGGTGCTCAGACGCTTTAAAGGCAAGGTGAAATACTGGCTCACCTTCAATGAGATCAACTGCGGCATGCTTCCCATGGGCAATTTCATGAGCCTGGGAATCCTTCACCCGGGGACGGAGGACATCCTCCACCAGGTGGACGTACCCCAGGACCGCTTCCAGGGGCTGCACCACCAGTTTGTGGCCAGCGCGCTGACGGTCAGAATGGCCCATGAGATCGACCCGGATTACAAGGTGGGCTGTATGATTGCCTATATGCTCAGCTACCCGCTGACCTGCGATCCCGGAGACGTGGAGCTGGCCAGGGAGCGCAACACGGTGAATAACTACTACTGCTCGGACGTGATGGTGCGGGGATCGTACCCGTATTTTGCGCCCCGGGTGTGGAAGGAAAATGGTGTTGAGCTCAACATAACCGATGAGGACCGGGAAATTCTCCGGGCTGGCACTGTGGATTTTTACAGCCACAGCTATTACATGAGCATCTGCGCCAGCTGTGACCCGGAGAAGGACAAAGCCAGCGGCAATATCCTGGGCGGGGCCAGAAATCCCTATCTGAAGGCCACGGCCTGGGACTGGCAGATCGACCCCATGGGGCTTCGCATTATGCTGAACGAGGTTTACGGCCGGTACGGCATCCCTATCATGGTGGTGGAAAACGGCCTTGGCACCCAGGATACGGTAAATGAGGACGGCAGCATTGACGACGGCTACCGCATCGACTATCTGAGGGATCACATCAAGGCTATGAAGGAGGCGTTAAAGGACGGCGTGGAAATCTGGGGCTATACGCCCTGGGGCTGCATCGACCTGGTCAGCAACGCCGACGGGGAGATGGCCAAGCGCTACGGCTTCATCTATGTGGATAAGCAGGACGACGGCACCGGCAGCTACGCCAGAAGCCGGAAAAAGTCATTTTACTGGTACAAAAATGTGATCGCCACCAACGGCAGGGATCTGGGAGAGGAGGTAAACGCAGGATGAGCGGCTTTCCAAAGGACTTTTTGTGGGGCGGAGCGCTGGCGGCCAACCAGTGCGAGGGAGCTTACCTGGAGGACGGCAAGGGCCTCTGCGCCGCGGACGTGGTGCCCGCGGGACCGGAGCGCTTCAAACAGATTTCCCTGGACATCGACCCGGAACAGTATTACCCCTCCCATGTGGCCATTGACTTTTACCATCATTATAAGGAAGACATTAAGCTGATGGCGGAGATGGGCTTTAAGGCGCTGCGCACCTCCATCTCATGGGCCAGAATCTACCCCACCGGGGAGGAGGAGACGCCCAACGAGGCGGGGCTGAAATTTTATGACGACCTGTTCGACACCCTGCTCAGCTACGGCATCGAGCCGATGGTGACCATGTCCCACTACGAGTCGCCGTTGGCTTTGACGAAGAAGTACAACGGCTGGGCGGACCGGCGCCTGATCGGGCTGTTCGAGAAATACGCACGAACCATTTTCACCCATTACCGGGACAAGGTGAAATACTGGATGACCTTCAACGAGATCAACAACGTCATCCGGCTGCCCTATCTGGCCGCCGGGGTGGACGTGACGGGGGTGGACAACTGGATGCAGGCCGCGTTCCAGGCGGCCCACCACATGTTCGTGGCCAATGCGGGCGCGGTGAAGCTCTGCCGGGAAATCTGCCCGGAGGCAAAGATCGGCTGTATGCTTTCACTGTCCAACACTTATCCGGCCACCTGCCACCCGGAGGACGTTTTTCAGACCTATGAGCTGCGCCGCCGGTCCCTGTTGTTCTCCGACGTGATGCTGAGGGGCAGCTATCCGGGCTATGCAAAACGCCTGATGGACTCTTACGGCGTGACCCTGGCCGTGGAGCCGGGGGATTTGGAACTGATCAGGCAGTACACCAACGACTATCTGGCCTTCAGCTATTACCGCACCACCACCTACAGCCACGGAGGCGCGCTGGAGTTCAATACCGGAGGCGGCTTCGGGCAGGAGAATCCCTACCTGAAGAAATCGGCCTGGGGCTGGCCCATCGATCCCACGGGCTTCCGGTATACCTGCAACGAGCTGTACGACCGCTACCAGGTGCCGCTGTTTATCGCGGAAAACGGCCTGGGCATGGCGGATGAGGTGAGCGGGGACGGATCGATTCACGACCCGGAGCGCGTGGAGTATCTGAGAGATCACGTGCTGGCGCTGGAGGAAGCGATCGCCGACGGCTGCGACGTGTTCGGCTACACCTGGTGGGGGCCCATCGACATTGTCAGCGCGGGCACCGGGGAGATGAAAAAGCGTTACGGCTTCATCTATGTGGATCGGGACAACGACGGAAACGGTACGCTGGAGCGGAGAAAGAAGGATTCCTTCGCCTATTATAAACGGGTTATTGAGACAAACGGGGCGGCGGCCCGCGAACCGCTGCCGCTGTCGTGATAGAACAGTTCAATGTCGTACTGAACGGGAACGGGGCCGTCCGGGGGGTAAAACCGGCGGCCGCGTGCAAATTGCCGGGCCGGCGTGCCATATAGAACCGGGTGCGCCGGCCTTTGTGCGCGTCGGTTTGCGTGTACCCCGGTTTGTGCCCGCCCGCCGGTTTTATGCGGCCTGCCGGGGAGACGGCGGAAAATGGAGGGAAGCAGGGAAACGACAATGGAGACAGTTTTGGTGAAAGCGCTCAGCTTTATCCTGATCATTTTGTGTGCATACGCCTTGAAACGGGCGGGGGTATTTTGTAAGGAAGACAACCGGATCGTGATGAAGCTGATCCTCAACGTCACTCTTCCGGCCGCTGTGGTCGCCGGTTTTAGCGGTTACACCCGGGATCTCTCTCTGGTCCTTGCCGCGTTTCTGGGTTTCGGGCTCAATATTGTCATGATGGTTGCCGGGTATCTGGCCGCGTTTCGGAAGAGCCGGGAGGAACAGACCTTTAATATCGTGAATTATTCCGGCTATAACATCGGAACCTTTGCCATGCCTTACCTGCAAAGCTTCCTGGGCAACACGGGGACTATTGTGGCATCTATTTTCGACGCGGGAAACGCGCTGATGTGTACCGGGCTGACCTATGCCTTTGCGGCGGGGTTCTGCGGAAAACAGGTGGAGAGAGGGCCGGGGGCTTTTGCAGCCCGGCTGTTTGCCTCCGTGCCCTTTGACGCCTATGGAATTATGCTGGTGCTGTATATGCTGGACGTGCATTTGCCGGAGCCGGTGTACCGGATTGCCTCGGCCTTTGGAAGCGGAAACGCGTTTCTGGCTATGTTCATGATCGGTCTGGCCTTTGAATTAAAGCTGGAGCGGGACCAGGTGAGAGATGTTGTCCGGGCGCTGATCATCCGCTTTGGCTGTGCTGCGGTATTCGCCCTGGGAATCTATTATCTCACGCCCTGGTCCCGGACGGTCCGGCAGACCCTGGCGCTCATCGTGTTCGCCCCAGTCTCCGCCATGACGGTGATTAACACCCAGCGCTGCGGCGGGGACACGGAGAAGGCGGGGGTGATCTCATCCCTGTCCATACTCACAAGTATTGTGGTGATCACATTGCTGGTGATCCGGTGGAATTTATCATAAGGAGGGAGGCTATCCATGGAACTTGTATTGCCTACATGCGAAAAGATAGGGGAGATGTTCATATTGATTCTGGCTGGAATCGTCAGCTGTAAGGCCGGACTTTTGGACGAGGACATGAGCAAGAAGCTGTCCAATCTGCTGCTGATGGTGGTCTGCCCCTGTTTGATCATCAACTCGTATCAGATTGATTACCGGCCGGAGCTGTTTATAGGGCTGGTGCTTTGCCTGCTGTTCTCAGGAATCAGCTTTGCGTTGGACGTGCTGGTGGCCCATGTGGTGATCCGGCCGGATTCCGGCCGGGACGAGGCCATCGAACGCATGGGGATCATCTATTCCAACTGCGCGTTTATCGGCATCCCCCTGGTGGAGGGCGTGCTGGGAAAGGAAGGGGTGTTCTATGTCACCGCCTATCTGACGGTGTTTAACACCCTGGTGTGGACTCACGGGGTGTCGCTGATGCGCGGGAAGGGCACGCTGCGGGAGAGTCTGGGGCATCTGAACACGCCCACGATTTACGCCATCGGCCTGGGGCTGCTGCTGTTTTTCAGCCAGATCCGGCTTCCGGCCCTGCTGGCCGGTCCGGTGGCCAGCTTAAGCGCCCTGAACACGCCGCTGGCTATGCTGATCGCCGGGGTGAACCTGGCCGGATCGGATATCTGGGGCAGTATGAAAAATCCACGGATCTATTGGATCGGCTTTGTGAAGCTGATCATTATCCCCCTTGTCACCCTGGCCATGCTGATTCTGCTGCGGGCCGACCGTACCGCCGCCTTTGTGGTGTTCATCTGCGCCGCCTGCCCCACTGGGGCCATGACCACGCTGTTCGCGCTGAAATACAACCGCAACGCACGCTATGCCTCCGAGGCGTTTTGCAGCACTACGATTTTTTCTTTGGTTACGATGCCGGTATTGACGTTGTTGGCGGGGGCGGTGTTGTGAGGAGGATTTCTCACCCCTCCACCCTCCCCAAAATCCCCTCCGCGCTCACCCCCGAGCAGATTTTCCCATCCACCATCACATTCGGCGCGGTTCTGCAGGATTTCAGGCAGGACCGCGTGCTCACCTTGACGCGCCCGTCGGCGGAAATGCCGTCCGGCCCGGTCTTAAGCCGTCGCCGCAGTTCCTGCAACACTTCTATATTCCTCCCGCCGCAGTTCTTACCCAGACAGACCACGATCTCGTGGCGGTAGGGGGCTGTTTTCAGGCTGGGGCAGCGCTTTAAGATGGCACGCACCGTGGATTCCTTCACGCCTGCTGTCTCTGCCGCTGCCGCCAGAATGCCCGGACTCAGAAATCCCTGGGCATCCTGAAGCTCCCGCAGCATTTCCACCACCGTTTCCTGGGAAGCGCGGTCCTCGCGCCCTCCGTAGTAGTCCAGTATTTCCCTGATCTGAACCTCTGTGTCTCTGGTTTCACTGTGATCCATCACGATCCGTACCTCCTGTTTCTATCATAAACCTCTATTTTTCTATCGTTTGTTCCGAGGCGTTTTTTTATTCCTGCAATTCCTGCTGCATAATCATCTGACATAGCAGCAGCCACCGCCATAACATCATACCACGCGGTCCCCATTTCCTGTCACAAAAAAAGTTTGAAATCCGTAAAAAAATAGTTTGAAACACCGGCGAAACACAGCGCTATTTCCAGCATGCCCAAAATATTTGAAAAATCTTCTAAAAACCTCTTGCCAAAACCAGCTTCATGTGGTAGTATCTGCTTAACAGCTTAATATATTAACCTATTAATCGGAACACATATAAAGTTCCGAACCATAAAGGGGGATGAGAGATTCCGCTGAATATGCTGATTTTAAGGGGAAAGGAGCCATTTCCGATTGAAGAGAGAGGGAAAACTTGATATGATAACAACAGATTATTATATTAACCAACTAAGTGGAAAAAAAGGAGAGGTTCGCATGTCAATTCCAAAATATCAGCAGATCAAGCAAAACTTACTTTACGAGATCAACAACGGCAAATTTCTGCCGGGAGATAAGTTTTACAGTGAGGCGGAGCTGAAACGCAAGTACAACGTCAGCGGGATCACCGCGATCAAGGCATTGCAGTGCCTGACCAATGAGGGGTATCTGGTCAGGTATCAGGGAAAGGGCACCTATGTGTCCAAGGCGAAACGGGGCAAGATTGTGAAGTTCTCCGACATTGAGAAGTACAAAGACGGGGCCGAGCGGACGGAAGTGCTGGAGATCCGCAGGATGAAGGACCCGAGGATCGCGGCCCAGCTGGAGCTGGAGCCGGAGGAGGAATTCTACCACATCAAGCGCCTGCGCCTGGTGGACGACAAGCCTATTTTCGTGCAGAACAGTTATGTGATCACCGAGTTTATCCGGGAGGAGGACGCGAAGGACAAGGAAAAGTTCACGTCCATCTACGGCAAGCTGCGGCAGGACTTCGGCATCGACCTCTATCAGGCGGATTCCAAGGAGATTACGGAGATTGTATTCCCGGCTCCCGAGGAGGAGAGCAGGCTTTTGGAGCTTGAGGGCAGGGAGCCCAGCGCCTTTATCCGGAGGTACACCTATCTGTTCGACGGAAGAACCATTGAATACATTGAAGGCTACAAGCGATGGGATTATTTCAGCATTGAGATTGAACCGATTTGATCCCGGTGCAGCGCACCGGTATGGAGGAAGCGTATGGAATTGTTATTAGTCTCCCACAGAGGGATTGCGACGGGAATGAAGTCCGCGGTCGCCATGGTCATGGGCCCGGTAGCGGACCAGATCACGGCCATGGAGCTGACGGAGGAAGAGGGAATCGAGCGTTTTGCGGAGCGCCTGGAGGAATATCTGACCGGCTGGCTGACGGAGGGAAAGAAGGGCCTGATTTTTGCGGATTTACAGGGCGGAACCCCCTACAACCGGGCGGAGCTGCTGCTGGCTAAGCACGGCCTTAAGGACCGGGCCAGGGTGATCAGCGGCCTTAATCTGCCCATGGTGGTGGAAGCGGTGCTGCGGGACATGGACGTGTGCAGCACAGATGAGCTTTCCGGCCTGGTGCAGGCCGCCAGAGACAGCATTATGTGTATGGATCTGACTGCCCAGGCGGCCGGATCGGACGATGAGTGACAGGGAGGAATAGACGATGACAATACAGTGGTGGCAGATTCTGCTGATTACAATCTATGCGGGATTTGCATTTTATGACGGCAATAACACAACCTTCGGAACGGTAAAACCCACCATGGCGGGATTCTTCGCCGGACTGGTGCTGGGCGACGTGACCACCGGCCTGGTAGTCGGCGGTACGCTGAACCTGCTGGTGCTGGGAATCGGCAACTTCGGCGGCGCCTCCATCCCGGACTACATGACCGGCGCGCTTTTGGGAACGGCCTTCGCCATCCAGAGCGGGCAGGGAGCCGAGTTCGGCGTGACCCTGGCGATCCCCATCGGCCTTTTGATGATCCAGCTGGACATCCTGGCCAGATTCTCCAATACATACTTCCAGCACCGTGCGGAGCGGCTGGTTGAGAACGGCAATTTTGAGTCCGCGGCGCGGATGAACCTGCTGGGCCTGATCCCACAGTCCATCTCCCGTATGCTTCCGGTATTTCTGGCCCTGGTGTTCGGTTCCGACTTCGTGAACCTGGTGGTGAACCACCTGCCCATGTGGCTGATGAACGGTCTGAAGACCGCAGGCGGAATCCTTCCTTCCCTGGGTATTGCGATCCTGCTTCGCTACCTGCCGGTGAGCCGCAACCTTTCCTATCTGATCGTAGGATTCGTGCTGGCGGCGTACCTTAAGGTTCCGGTGCTGGGCGCCGCCCTGGTGGGTCTGGCGTTCGCAATCTTAAGCTTCCAGTCCGAGAAGGACGAGACGCCCGCAGCGGCGCAGGTTACAGTAAATGCAGGAGGTGAAATGGGCGATGAGTAACGCAAAGAACGGCTTGACAAAAGAGGGCAGAAGCGTATTCTGGAGATGGTATTTCCTGGGAGGCGCTGGCTGGAACTATGAGAAAATGCAGGGCCTTGGCTACTACTTCAGCATGCTGCCCATGATCAAAAAGCAGAAGGACGAGGAGGCGCGCAAGACCTTAGCCAAGACGGAGCTTCAGTTTTTCAACACCAACAACACCATGGCTCCCATCATCATGGGCGTGGACTGCGCCCTTCAGGACCAGACGGGAGCGGAGGCCGCGGACACCATCGCAGCCTTAAAGACCGGTATGATGGGCCCCCTGGCCGGAATCGGCGACACCTTGTTCCACGTGATCCCCTCCACCATCATCGGCTCCATCGCCTCCTACATGGCCCTGGAGGGAAGCCCCCTGGCTCTGGTGCTCTGGATCTTCTTCGGCCTGCTGCGCATGTTCTGCATGAAGAATTTCTTCTCCCTGGGCTACCGTGAGGGCGCGAAGATCGTCAGCGAGATCGGAAACCGCCTGAAGAAGATCACCAAGGCTGCCAACATTTTAGGTATCACCGTGATCGGCGCCCTGATCCCCTCCGTGGTCAACGCCCGGTTCGCCTACGAATTCTCCTGGGGCGAGGTGAGCATTTCCGTCCAGGAGCTGGCGGACAAGATCATGCCGTCCCTGGCCCCCACCCTGGTGGTGTTCTTCGCCTACTGGATGCTGGGAAGAAAGAAAATGAACTCGACCAGAGTCACACTGCTGCTGGTGGTGGTTGGCATTCTGGCCTACAACCTGAAAGTATTTGCTTAACGTTCATAGAAAGAAGGAGGAAACACAATGAAAGGATTCGTACACATTCGGATTGACGACCGCCTGATCCACGGACAGGTGGCCACCCGCTGGTCCACCGGACTGAAGGTAAACCGCATCATGGTCATCGACGACGCGGTGGCTGCAAATGACAACGAGAAGGCGATTCTGCGCATGGCGGCCCCCGCCGGCGTCAACACCTCCATTCTGCCTCTGGAGAAGGCTGTGGCCAACATCCGGAACGGCAACTACGACGGCCAGCGCGTGATGCTGATCGTGAAGAGCCCCCTGACCCTGGTGAAAATGCTGGAAATGGGCGTGCAGCTGCTGCCGGTGAACATCGGCAACATGTCCAACCGCCCGGGAACCACCCAGTACAAGAAGTCCGTCAGCATGACGCCCGAGGAGAAGGCCGCCGTGGACCGGCTGCTGGCCGCCGGAATCAAGGTGACGGCTCAGATGGTGCCCGACGACCCGGAAACCGGAATCGAAAATTTCTTCTAATCCACGGTAACGCGTAGGGCGATAAAAGAGAGCGGCAGAGACGCTCTTTTTTATCAGGGAAACGCAGACAAAGAGGAGCGTTTATGAGAGAAGAGAAGTATACATGGATGGCGGGGGAGCTGGACCGCATCTGCGGCGTACTTAAGCGGAACATGGAGCGGTACGGCACGGATTTCCCGTCGGCCTGCGCCACCGGCGGCAAGTACCGGATCAAGAAAAACGACGACTGGACCAACGGCTTCTGGACCGGCATGCTCTGGATGGCCTACCTGCACACCGGGGATGAGGTTTTTAAAACCCTGGCTCTGAAGAACACGGACAGCTTCAGGCAGCGCCTGGACGATCACTTCGTCCTGGACCACCACGACATCGGCTTTCTCTACAGCCCGTCCGTGGTGGCGGCCTATCGTGTCACCGGCGACGAGGGCCAGCGGGATCTGGCCGTGAGGGCGGCGGACGTGCTGGCGGCCCGTTTCCAGGAAAAGGGCGGTTTCATCCAGGCCTGGGGCAGATCCGGAGACCCGAAGGAATACCGCCTGATCATCGATTCCCTGTTAAACCTGCCCCTCCTGTACACCGCGGCTGAGATCACCGGGGAGCAGCGCTACCGGGAGATAGCGGGACGTCACTATGAAAATGTGATCCGCTATATCATCCGGGAGGACGGTTCCACCTACCACACCTACTATTTTGACAGCGAAACCGGCGCGCCCTCCCACGGGGCCACCCACCAGGGCTACAGCGACAATTCCTGCTGGGCCAGGGGGCAGGCTTGGGCCATTTACGGCATGCCGCTGCACGTCAGGGTGTCCGGCAGGGCCTTTACGCCGGAGGAACAGGAACGCCACGACCGGGTGGTGCGGTATTTTCTGGAGCATCTGCCTGCAAACGGCATGCCCTACTGGGATCTGGTGTTTAAGGAAGGGGACGGCCAGCCCTGGGACAGCTCGGCACTGGCCGTGGCGGCCTGCGGGATGCTGGAAATGGGTGACCGGGAGAAGGCGGAGGAGATGTTAAAGACCTGCCGTGATTTTGCCTCGTCTGAGGCGGAGCCGGACAGCGAGGGTCTGCTGCTTCACGGCGTGTACGCCTACGGGGAGAACAAGGGCGTGGACGAACCGAACCTTTGGGGAGATTATTTCTATATGGAAGGCCTGCTGCGGCTGGCGAACCCGGATTGGATCCCGTTTTTGTGACAGGAGAGAGACAAAGCATGAGTAGATTTGAGATCAATGAAGAATTCTGCCTGGACGGGCGGCCTGTAAAGCTGCTCTCCGGCGCGGTCCATTATTTCCGCCTGATGCCGGAATACTGGGAGGACTGCCTGTACAACCTAAAGGCCATGGGGTTTAACACGGTGGAGACCTACATCCCCTGGAACATCCACGAGCCGGAGGAAGGAGAGTTCGACTTCTCCGGCAGCCGGGACGTGGAGGCTTTTGTGCGCCTGGCCGGTTCCATGGGGCTGCACGTGATCCTGCGGCCCAGCCCCTTCATCTGCGCGGAGTGGGAAATGGGCGGGCTTCCCGCCTGGCTGCTGCGTTACCCGGACATGAAGGTGCGGACCAACACTCCCCTGTTTCTGGTAAAGGTGGAGGCCTATTACCGGGAGCTGTTCCGGCATATCGCGGACCTTCAGATCACCCGCGGCGGCCCCGTGATTCTGATGCAGGTGGAAAATGAATACGGCTCCTTTGGTAACGACAAGGAGTATCTCCGCCGGATCAAGTCCCTGATGGAGCGCTTCGGGGCGGAGGTTCCGTTTTTCACCTCGGACGGCTCCTGGGACGCGGCGCTGGAGGCGGGAAGCCTGATCGAGGACGGCGTGCTCGCCACCGCCAATTTCGGCTCCCGTTCCGATGAGAATCTGGACGTGCTGGAGGCATTTTTCAAGCGCCACGGGCGCAAATGGCCTCTGATGTGTATGGAGTTCTGGGACGGCTGGTTCAACCGCTGGCGCGAGAAGATCATCACCCGGGACGCGGAGGACCTGGCCATGGAGGTGCGCCAGCTCTTAGAGCGGGCCAGCATCAACCTCTATATGTTCCAGGGCGGAACCAACTTCGGATTTTACAACGGCTGCTCCGCCAGGGGCTACACCGACCTGCCCCAGATCACTTCCTACAACTACGACGCCATCCTGACCGAGTGGGGGCAGCCCACGGAGAAGTTCTACCAGGTCCGGGAGGTGATCCGCGAGTTGTTCCCGGAGATTCCCACCGGGGAACCCAGGGCGCATGAGCGGGCGGCCTACGGAAGGGCGGAGCTGACCGGGAAGGTGTCCCTGTTCTCCTGTCTGGACGATCTGGCGGAGTGCCGGAGAAGCGCTTACCCCATGACCATGGAGGAGGCGGGAAACGGCTACGGCTACATGCTGTACCGCACCCAGGTAAAGGGCTACAACCGGAAAATGAAGGTGAAGGCGGTCCAGGCCTCGGACCGGGTACAGTATTACCTCAACGGCATGTTTGAGGGAACCCAGTACCAGAACAATTCCGGCGAGGAGCTGGAGCTGTTCTTCGGCCCGGAGAACCGGCTGGACCTGCTGGTGGAGAACATGGGCCGGGTGAACTACGGCTACAAGCTTCAGGCCCCCACCCAGCGCAAGGGAATCCGAACCGGCGTCATGGTGGACATCCACTTTGAGAGCGGCTGGGAGCAGTACGCGCTGCCCCTGGATAACGTGAACCGGGTGGATTTTGAGAAGGAATGGATTCAGGACACCCCGGCGTTCTACCGCTACGAGTTCCAGGTGGATCAGCCAAAAGACACCTTCTTAAACTGCCGGGAGCTGGGTAAGGGCGTCGCCTTTATCAACGGCTTCAACCTGGGCCGCTACTGGTCCGAGGGCCCGGTGCAGTACCTGTACATACCGGCCCCGCTGCTGCGGGAGGGCAAAAACGAGCTGATCGTGTTCGAGACCGAGGGAAAGACGGCAGGGGCACTGTGGCTGGAGGACTGTCCGGTGTATGTGGAATACGAATAGAATCAATATGGAAACGGCGGCGGATCATCGGTTTGATGGGCCGCTGTTTTTTTGCGCTGTGATCAATATAGAAAGCGATGTATTCCGCATGTCCGGAGTTTGTGGTAGAATGGGGAAATACAGAACATAAAGGAGGTGCGGGTATATGTTTCGCTATGCGCATACGAATATGATTGCCAGGGACCACAAGAAGCTGATCGCCTTTTATAAAGCGGTATTTCACTGCAGGAGCATCGGGGAGACAAGAGATTTGCAGGGGGAGTGGCTGGACCGGCTGACCGGGCTTTCCGGCGCGCACATTGTGGGGGAGCACCTCTGCCTGCCCGGATACGGGGAGGATCATCCGACGCTGGAAATATTTTCCTATGATCATATGGAGGAGGCGGACCCGAAAATCAACCGCTGCGGGCTGGCTCATCTGGCCTTTGAGGTGGACGATGTGGAGGAGACGTTAAAACGTGTATTGCAGAACGGCGGAGGGCAGATCGGGGAGCTGGTGACAGCGGAGTACCCGGGCGGAAAGCGCGCGGTTTTTGTCTACGCGTCGGACTGCGAGGGAAATATTCTGGAGCTGCAGAGCTGGTCCTGACCGGGCCGGGACGGCTGTTTTCTGCGCCTGGAAAGGGAGAACGGCGGCAGAATCCCGGCAGAGAAGGCGGCAGAATTGAAAGATGAGGGGGAATAGGGGGAATGGGAATGAATCCGGTATTGGAACAGGCAACCGCGGCGGACCTTGACGAGGTTGCGCTGCTTTATGACAGTATCAACCGTTATCTGGCGGACCATACCAATTATCCCGGCTGGAAGAAGGATGTCTATCCGGCCAGGGAGGACGCCGAAAACGGGGTGAGCCGGGGAACCCTGTATGTGCTCCGGCGGGACGGCCGCATCGCCGGAACCGTGATCCTGGAGCGCAAGGCGGAACCGTGATCCTGGAGCGCAAGGCGGAACCGGCTTACGGGACGGTGGACTGGGGCGTGGATCTGACGGCGGAGGAGGTGATGGTGGTGTACACCCTGGCCGTTCACCCGGACTTTTTGGGCGCAGGTATTGGCAAGGCTCTGATGGAGGCCATCCTTGGGTTTTGCCGTGAAAAGCAGGTGAAGGCGATCCGCCTGGATGTTTACGAGAAGAACAGCCCCGCCATTGGGTTATACAAAAAGTACGGTTTTTCGTACATCGGTTTGGTTGATCTGGGATACAGTCATTTCGGCCTGGATCAGTTTGAGTTGTATCAGAAGATTTTGTAAAATATTGGGAAACAAGAGAACAAAACAGGGATGGAATCCGCGTTGGTCCGGCGGATTCCATCCCTGTTTTGCGTGGTGTGCGGGGGAGATTTTCGCGCTGCCCATGGCCGCCCGCCTCACCCCACCATCGCGCTTCGCCCTTCCACTTCCTCCGCCACGAACTGATATCCCATGCCCCGGATATTTTTCAAATACACCGGATGTCCGGGCGAGTCCTCGATCTTCATGCGAAGGCGGCGGATGTGGACCATGATGGTGTTGTCGTCCACAAAGTCGTCGTTCCACACGTAGCGGTAGATCTGGTCTTTGGTCAGGATCTTGTTCTGGTTGCTGAGGAAATACTTCATGAGCAGGCATTCCTTGCCGGAGAGAAAGATTTCCTCCCCCTGCTTGAACAGGCGCATCTCGTCGCAGATATAGCGGAACGGTCCGGCGATGAGCTCGTTGGCGTGGCCGGACAGCAGGCTGGACCTGCGCAGGCAGGCTTTGACCTTGGCGCAGAGCACCATGGTGCTGAATGGTTTGGTGATGTAGTCGTCGGCCCCGATTCCCAGAGCCAGAACCTTATCCACCTCCGCCTGCCGCCCGCTGAGTACGAACAGGGGCGTTAAAATGCCGTTGGTCCGCAGATGGTGGATGACCTGAAATCCGTCCATGTCGTCCATCATCAGATCCAGGATGATCAGGGAATAGGGATTGGACACGGCCATGCGGACTGCGTCCACCCCTCCGTCCGCCTCCTCGGTGGAGATTCCCTCGCTTCCCAATACGCGGCAAATGATGCGCCGCACCGACGGATCGTCGTCCACCACAAGTATACGGTTATTTTCCAAGATACTCCCCTCCTTTGGTGATGCCCGCCGTGAGACTACAACGTAAACGGCCTGTCTGCGGCTCATTGTTACAGTTTGGACACGGCGGCTGTGCTTCTTAACGCTATTATAACACAAACGGCAGGGGGATACATCCCGTTTTATTTACCTTACAGAAATTTAAGAAAACCCATTCGGTCAGTTAAGGTTTATAAAGTAAGATGGGATCAGAACGAAAATATGTGCAGAATGCACAGATATTTTAAAGCGGAAAGAGAGGAAATAGTATGAAGAAAAAGTCTGTAATGAAACGTCTGGCAATGACAATGGCGGTGTTTATGACAGCGGCGGCAGCGGCCGGCTGCGGTTCCGGCTCCGGCGGAGGCAGCACCACGGCGGCTCCGGCAGCTCCGGCAGCGACCGAGGCGGCGGGGAGCGAGGCGGCCGGAGGCGAGGCCAAGGAAGCCGATACCCAGGCAGCGGCCGACGACTGGAAATGGGAGCGCAAGGTCACCATCGTCTGCCCCTGGGGCGTAGGCGGCGGCGCGGACGGAACGCTGCGTCCCCTTCAGCCCATTCTGGAGAAAGAGCTGGGCGTGCCGGTTGAAATCGTGAACGTGGAGGGCGCGGGCGGCGCCAACGGCATCGACTTTACCTACAAGCAGCCGGCCGACGGCTACACCTTTGTGCTGGGCACACAGTCCCACATCATGCTGGATTTACAGAAAATCCTTCCCGTGGACTTTAAGCAGGAATTCCGTCCGGTTTCCAAGCTGGTTCACTCCATCAACATCATCGCTTCCTCCAAAAAGGCGATGGAAGGAAAATACACCAATTTCGACGAGTTCGTGGCATACGCGAAGGAACATCCCCAGGAGCTGACCTGTGGAATGCTGACCGCAACCGGAGCCGACTCCGTATCCTTAAAGCAGACATTAGCCGGCGGCCTGGGCTGCGGTATCACGGAAGTGGAGCAGTATGTGAAGATCGTCAACTACTCCAGCGGCTCCGAGCTTAGCTCCGCCATGGTGGGCGGCCACATCAACATCAATATCACCGGCGCGGACGAAATCAAGGGTCTGATTGAGTCCGGCGACATTGTTCCCTTAATCTCCATGTCCGAGAACCGTATGTCCTCCTTCCCCAACGTGGAGTGCACCGGAGAACACAACATCGACTCCTATGTGGGCACCTGGCGCGGTATCTTCTGCCGCATGGACACCCCGGATGCGGCTGTGAATTCCATGGCTGCCGCCCTGAAAAAGGCTTGGGACAGCCCGGAATACCAGGAATTCTTAAAGAACGCCAGCTATCTTGACCGCGAGGGCTACGCGGATGCGGCTGACTTCCAGAAGCTGATCGACAGCGAGTACGTGACCTTTGAGGATTATCTGAAGGGAGCGGGTTTAATCAAGTAAGGACTCAGGAAGGAGCAATCAAATTATGGCACTGGAATTGATCGTCAACCTGTTATTGCTGGGATTCTCCATATTTTGTTACTTCTACGTGGGAGCCACCATGCCAGTCTCCGCCGCCAATGAACTTGGCGCGGAGCAGTGGCCCCAGGCCCTGCTGCTGCTGTTGATCCCGGCCATCTGCTGGAACATTTATAAATTTTTTAAACGGAACCGGAAAGAGGACGTAGCCGCTTCCTTCAAGGACTTCTTCCCCTCCATCGTCCGCCTGGTGAAGAGCAAGCTGTTTTTCGGCATGGCGCTGGTGGTGATCATGGCGCTGATGTATGAGCCGGTGGGATTTATGACGACCTGCCTGCTGTTCCTCATCGCTTACGGGCTGCTCCTTGGTCAGCGCAACATCGCGCTGCTTCTGGTCACCTCCGTGCTGATCACCGTGCTTCTGTACATCGGATTCGCAGTATTCCTGGGAGTGATGCTTCCCAGAGGGCAGGTGCCGTTTTTGCGGAATTTCGCCTTGTTTGTGGAATCCCTGATCCCGGCGGTTTAAAGGAGGTGCCAGAATGCTAGATTTATTGACCAGCGGACTTTCGGTGGTATTTGCGCCGAAGATGTTCATATTGATTATTTTCGCCGTTTTCCTGGGCACGCTGTTCGGCGCTCTGCCGGGCGTGTCGGCCACCATGGCCGTTACCCTGGGAATCCCCTTCACCTACCGGATGGCTCCGGTGGACGCCATCGCCTTTCTGGTGGCAATCTACTGCGCCTCCATCACCGGCGGAGGCATGACGGCAATCCTGTTTAAGATCCCCGGCGTGCCCTCCAGCGCGCCGACCACCTACGACGGCTACCCCATGGCCCAGCGGGGCGAGGCGGGCAAAGCATTGGGCGTGCAGTTGATCTGTTCCGCCATCGGCGGTGTGTTTGCGGCCATCTGTATGCTGCTTTTAAGCCCGCAGCTGACCCAGGCGGCGTTAAGCTTCGGCCCCTCCGAGCTGTTCGCCATCTCCTTTATGGGCCTGTCCATTCTGACCAGCCTGGAGACGGACAATATCTGCCGCACCATCATTTCCGGCCTGATCGGCCTGCTGCTGGCCTGTATCGGCTTGGATCCCTTGCTGGGAGTTCCGCGCCTCACCTTCGGCACCCGGTTTTTGACCTCGGGCATCGAGATGATCCCGGTGATGATCGGATTCTTCGCCGTCACCGAGGTGCTAAAGCAGACCAACAAACCCGCTAAGCTTCAGGCGGTGGGGGACAACAAGCAGAGCGTTTCCGCCAAGATGCCCTCCATCAAAGAGCTGATGTCCGTGAAATGGATTATCGCCAGATGTTCCGTTTTGGGCACCGTGGTGGGAATTCTGCCGGGAGCCGGAGCGACTATCGCCTCCTTCCTGTGCTACTCCACGGAGCAGAAGCTGTCCAAACACCCTGAGAAATTCGGAACCGGCTGTATCGACGGCATCGCGGCCCCTGAGACCGGCAACAACGCCGCCACCGGCGGCTCCATGGTTCCCCTGCTTTCCCTTGGTATTCCCGGAGGAAACGCGGCCGCCATTATGATGTCCGCCCTGGTACTAAAGGGCGTTACCATGGGCCCGCTGCTGCTGGTGAATCAGCCCCAGTTTTTGGCAGCTACCTTCTCATCCATGATGGTTTCCAACATTATCATGGTATTCGCTGCCATTGTGATCGCCAAGATTTTCGTGCAGATATTAAAGGTTCCCTACAGCATCCTCGGACCGACCATCATCATGATGGCCACCATCGGCGCCTACGCCACCAAGAACACGGCGGTGGACGTAATCCTGATGGCGATCTCCGGACTGATCGGTTTTGTGTTTGTAACCTGTAAATTCAACAGTTCCGCCATGATTCTGGGACTGGTGCTGGGCGTGATCTGCGAATCCAACCTGCGCCGCGCCTACACCATCGCTGCGGGCAACAGCCTGTGGGAGGAGACGGTCAACATCGTATCCCGGCCGGTGACAGGAATCATTCTGGTCATCTGTCTGGTGGTGCTTTTAAGCCCGGTGGTGAAACCGCTGATCCGGAAAAAGAAAAGCTGACCTGTGACGGGCCTGACGGGGCGTACCTTGCCGCCGCCGGGCCTGTTTTTGGAATGGAACGGGCGCCGGTTAAGGGCTTTCCGCCTCAAGCCCGGCCATGTAAGGAGACTATTTTATGAAACAGAGCGTATTGAGAGCAAAAATCCCGTTAACGTATGTAAAGCCCATCTGCATCGCCGCCGCCCTTGCCGGAATCCTGTTCCTGGCAGCGGGCCTGTGGCTGGCCGGACTCTGCATGCTGCTGGGCTCGTATATCCTGGAAAAGAGCTCCTACCGCTGCCCCCACTGCGGCCGCAAGCTGGACATGAAATATCCGCTGCCCAAAGGCTCCTGCTGCCCGTTCTGCCGGGGGGGACTGCGGAAATAGACGGGGATTTCCACGAGGACGGCAGCCGGACCGCCCCGGACAGGGGGGCTTCCCGGAAAACGGGATCGATGGTATAATGAAGAGATACAATCATACCGGGACCGGCCTGACCGGGCGGCGGATATCGTAAATATGGGGGAACAAACATGAAGGTGTTGTTGGAGGAGAAGAGGAAAATCATTCTGGCGCTGTTGATGGGAGCTGCGCTGCTGTTTTTCGCCGTCATCATGTACAACACCTACGACGCGTACACCAACATGGTGGTGGAGCAGCAACAGCAGCATTTGCTTCTGATCTCCCGGGCGGTGGCCCAGAATATGGAGCTGTACATATCCGACCAGCTGCGGGACATCCGCAGCGTGACCCAGACCCCTGGTTTTCTGGAGTCCATGGAGTACTACTATACCGTGGGCGAGACGGCCCGGATGAAGGAATATATCTTTTCCTATATGCAGTCCCACCAGCAGGACCCGGTGCGGATCTATGTGCTGGACCGGTATGGTCAGGAAATTTTCCACTACAACCAATATCCCTTCAGCGGGGAGCTGGACGAGGACGCCCTGGGCCTGGCCGAGTCCGCAAGGAAGCGGGAGAGCGGGATCGGAACGGTGTTCCCTATCGACGAAGAGCGCTGCGGTATGACGTTGGTCACCAATGTTTACGGCGGAAACGGCTATCTGGGCACCGTGATCAGCGTCATGGACCTGGATGTGCTCTACAAGCGGTATGTGGCCAACTTAAATTTCCGGGATCAGGGCGATATTGTGGTGAAGGATGGGAACGGGAATATTATCATGCACCCGGATTCCCGGATGCTGCAATTCAATTTTGAGCGGGATATCCCGGATCTGGATTCCATGCCCCAGTATGAGAGTCTGCGCCGGATGCTGAAAAAACAGTATACCAACGAGGAGGGCACCGCGGTGTACGACTCCTACTCCGGCGGTATTTTGCCGAGAGAGCAGGTGATCGCCGCATTCTCCCGCATGAATTTAAGCGGAAATTCCTGGTACGTCTCCACGGCAATGCCCTATTCCAAGGCGGTGGAACTGCAGAACAACATGTTAAAGCGGTTCGGCCTGCTGGCGGCAACCGTGCTGTTTCTGGTGATCGCCGGCGGGACCATCATCTACCACCTGCTGCGCAACCGCCAGAAGCTGAGGCTGGAGACCAAGTATTTAAAGGAGATCAACAGCACCCTGGAGGAACTGCACCAGAGCCGGGAGGAGGCGCGCCATTACCAGAAGCTGACCACCATCGGCACGCTGGCCGGCGGCATTGCCCACGAGTTCAACAATCTTTTGACGCCCATTTTGGGGTACTCGGAGTTTTTGGAGGAACAGCTGGGCAGAAAGAGCGAGTATTTTGAGGACATTGCGGAGATTCACAAGGCGGGAACCCGGGCCAAGGAAATCGTGGAGCAGATTCTGCCGTTCAGCCGCAAGGAGACGGACACCACCTCCTTCAAGTCCGTGAACCTGGATGTGATCATCCGGGACGCGCTGAAGATGATCCGGCTTATCATCCCCTCCAACATCCGGCTGGAGGAAAAGCTGGACGACGGCAACGTGAACGTTTACGGCAACGCCACCCAGCTGCACCAGGTACTGTTAAACCTCTACTCCAACGCCTGCCAGGCCATGGAGAAGGACGGCGGTCTGCTGTCGGTGAAAACCAGGCGCATCAGCCGGGAGGAGCTTCCGGAGCACTGCCGGGAGATGGCGGACGGGGACTATGTGGAGATCGCGGTGTGCGACACGGGCTGCGGCATGAGCGAGGAGGTCCTGCACCAGATTTTCAACCCGTTTTTCACCACCAAGGAGGCTGGGGAGGGCACCGGGCTGGGGCTGTCCGTGGTCAAGGACATTCTGATCAACCACAGCGGGGCCGTGAGCGCGCAGAGCAGACCCGGGGAGGGAAGCTGTTTTTACATCTACCTGCCGGTGACCATCGGCGTCTGCGCGGTTCAGATTCAGAGGCAGCCGGAGAAGCGGGAGGAGGTCAAGCAGATTTCCATCGCCCTGATCGACGACGAGGAGAGCGTGGTGAAATACCTGCGTAAGCGCCTGGAACGGCGGGGCTACCATGTGGACGGCTACACGGACCCGGAGGCGGCGCTGGAGGATATGGTAAGCGGCCGGATTCACTGGAACGCCGTGATTGTGGATTACATGATGCCCGGGATCAAGGGAACGGCCCTGGCCCAGAGGATGAAGAAGCTTCAGCCCTACCTGTGCGTGATTATGATCACCGGTCTGGTGGACCGGGAGGCCCTGGAGCTGCGCCAGGACGGGCAGATCGACAACATCCTGATCAAACCGGTAAATTTTGAAGAGCTGGTGGCGGCCATCGACAAGGGATACCGCAGGCAGCTGGACATGATCGAGTATTAGAAGGCGGAGAGGGTTATGAAAAAATGGACACGATGGATTTTGACGGTTTTTCTGGCAGCAGTCCTGGTTGGCTGCGGCAGAGAGAACCCGGAGCAGGAGGAGAGAACCTACCCGCGGGAGGCGGTGGAGCTGATCGCGCCCGCGGGGCCGGGAGGCGGGTATGATCTGACCGTGCGCGCCATGGCCCAGTGTCTGCAGGAGACGGGGCTGGTGAGCGTGCCGCTGCCCGTGACCAACAAACCTGGAGGGGGAGGAAGGGTATGTCTGGAATACATGCATGAGAAGCGGGGCAGCAACGACATGCTGGTGGTCTACTCCCCGCCGCTGTGCCTGATCAATTTAAACGGAAGCACAGCGCTCAACTACCGGGACAATACCACGCCCATCGCCAAGCTGGCGGTGGATTACGGCTGCTTTGCCGTGAGGGCGGATTCCCCCTATCAGACCTTGAACCAGGTCATGGACCAGCTGAAGGCGGATCCCGGATCCGTGAAGGTGGGAGGCACTTCCTCCGAATACTCCATGGACCACGTCCAGTTCCTGAAAATCGCCCACGCGGCGGGGGTGGAAGCGCTGCAGGAGATTCCCTATGAGGGGTTTGAAAACGGCGGCGTGATGGCCCAGCTGATGGGAGAGCGGGTGGACGTGATGAGCGCGGGGATCAGCGACGTCCTGGGGCTGGTGGAGAGCGGAGACATCCGGGTGCTGGCCGTGACTGCGCCTGACCGCCTGGAGGGGGATGCGCTCTCGCAGATTCCCACCTGCCGGGATCTGGGAATCGACGCGGATTTCAGCAACTGGCGGGGGATTTTCGGGCCGGAGGATATGCCCGAGGAGGCGGTGGAATACTGGGGAGAGACGCTCTGCAAGATGGCGGGAACCAAGGAGTGGGCCGCCGCCTGCGACCGGTACGGCTGGACGGTGGACTACCAGGGCCGGGACGACTTTTGTAAATTTTTGGATGAAGTCAATGAAGAGTACGCCCAGCTGCTGGATGAAATCTGGTGATTGTCTCGTTTGCCGGCATTTGACTTTCGCACATTTTTCGCATAAAATGAGAACAGATTGGGGACACTCTGGCCAAGAGTGTCCTTTAGCTGTGAGAAGGGAGAAGATAGAACATGAGCAAGGCATATGAGGAGTTTAAAACATACCTGGACCGGGCGATGGCGCTGAAAACAGCCATGACCCTGTTCGAGTGGGACAACGAAACATTGGCGCCAAAGGAGGCGGGGGAGCTGACCAGCAATGTGATCGGCACCCTGTCCGGCGAATATTTCCAGGCCGTGACCAACGACCGGATGAAAGCCCTGGTAAAGGAATTGCAGGCGGAGCGGGGGCTGGACGAGGTTCAGGCGGCCAACGTTCGGGAGGTGGCGGACGAGCTGGAACAGCTGGACTGCATTCCGAGAAATGAATATGAGGACAACGCAAGGCTGGTGGCCAAGTCCACGGCCGTGTGGTCCAGGGCAAAGAAGGACAACGATTTCGACAGCTTCGCCCCCACCTTAAAGAAGGTGATCGAGTACCAGAAGAAATTCGCCGGTTACCGGGCAAAGGACGGCCAGAAGCTCTACGACGTGATGCTGGACACCTATGAGAAGGGCTTTAATATGGAAAATCTGGACCGCTTCTTCGGCATCCTGAAAGAGGAGCTGGTGCCGTTTCTGAAACAGGTGACGGAGAGCAAAAAGATAATCGACGACGGTTTTTTGACCGGCGATTACCCGGAGGAGAAGCAGGAGAAGCTGGGCCGTTTCCTGGCCGGATACGTCGGCTTTGACTTTGACAAGGGCGTGATGGCGGTCAGCGCCCATCCCTTTACCACCAACCTGCACAACAAGGACGTACGCATCACCACCCATTACACGGACCGCGTGGACAGCTCGCTGTTTTCCGTGATCCACGAGGCCGGACACGGCATCTACGAGCTGGGAATCCGGGACGATTTGACCCTGACGCCGGTGGGCCAGGGGGCCAGCATGGGCATGCACGAGTCCCAGTCCCGCTTCTTCGAAAATATCATCGGCCGCAGCCCCGCCTTCTGGGCGCCCATCTACGGAAAGGTCCGGGAAATGTTCCCGGAGCAGATGGGAAACGTGGATTTGGACCAGTTTGTGGAGGCGGTCAACAAGGTGGAGCCGGGGCTGATCCGCACCGAGGCCGACGAGCTGACCTACAGCCTTCACGTGCTGATCCGCTATGAGATCGAGAAACAGCTGATCGAGGAAGACCTGGATGTGGAGATGCTGCCGCAGCTCTGGGCCGACAAGTACGAGGAATACCTGGGCGTCCGCCCGGAAAATCCTGCACAGGGCGTGCTGCAGGACATCCACTGGTCCCAGGGATCCTTCGGCTACTTCCCCTCCTACGCCCTGGGCAGCGCCTTCGGAGCGCAGCTCTACTACCACATGAAACAGGAAATGGACTTCGAGGGATTGCTGGAGCAGGGCAAGGTGGATGTGATCCGGGAGTATCTGCGGGAAAATATTCACCAGTACGGTAAATTGAAGGACAGCCGCACCATTTTAAAGGACGTAACCGGGGAGGACTTTGACCCGAAGTATTATGTGCGGTATCTAAAGGAAAAATATGGAAAACTCTATGAGGTGGAGGCGTAAGGGCGGGAGACCGTTCCTGGGCTGAAACCGGATGATTTAGTACCGTCCCGGTGCAGATTGGCGCGCTGCCAGTCTGATTCCCGGGGCGGTATTTTTGCGTTTCCGGGTAGGTAAGGGGACTGCCGGTTACCGTCCACGGGGAATATCCCGCCAGGCGTTTTTGCGAGTGGGGCGCAGCGGAAGTCACAGAAAACCCGCGCATATCGCCCCGCCTGCGTTCATATACTGATAGCAGCGCATAGAAACGGCAAAGAACGGGGAAGGGAGAAACGCGGAGATGAACAGACGGATCATTGTGGGCGTGCTGGCGGGGCTGATGGTCCCCTATCTGACGACTCTGGCCTGGACAGGCACGATCCACGGGGAGGAGCTTCGCCACGAGCAGCAGGCCGGGGCGGTGGGAAAGCGGCGGATTCTGCTGGACCGGGGCGGCACGGGGTATTACATGGACGTGGAGGAGTATCTGCCGGGGGTGCTGGCGCGCCAGATGCCTGCGGACTATGAGATCGAGGCCCTGCGGGCCCAGGCGGTGGTGGCCAGAACCTACATATACAAACAGATGGGAGGAAGCCCGGGGGACGGGTCGGTTCAGGAGGTGCCGGAGTCGGCCCTGGATTTGGACTGCATGGAGACGGCGCAGATGAAAGCGCTTTGGGGAAGCGCCCAGTTTCCGGCGATCTATGAAAAGCTGGAGGATGCGGTGCAGTCCACGGCGGGCGTGACCATGGTCTGCGACGGACAGTACATAGACGCCATGTTTTGCCGGGCCACCGCGGGGAGAACCAGGGCCGGGGACGAGGGGCATCCCTACCTTCAGCCGGTGGACTGTCCGAAGGACGTGGAGGCGGACGGCTACCTGCAGATGCTCACCTTCACCAGGGATGAATTTGCCGGAAAAATAAGCGGAATCCCGGACAGCAGTTTTGGCGCCCGTCCGGTGGAGCCGGGGCAGATTCCCGATTCGGTGCAGATCGTGTCCCGGGACGACGGCGGCTACGTGACGGCGCTGCAGATCGGAGGCCACGATTTTACCGGCGAGGAGGTGCAGTACGCCCTGGGGCTGCAGTCCTCCTGCTTCACGCTGGAGCCATACGAGGACGGCGTGCGCGCCGTTGCCAAGGGAATCGGACACGGATACGGCCTCAGCCAGGCGGGCGCCAACGCCCGGGCCAAGGAGGGGTGGAAGGCGGAGGAGATACTCACGTATTTTTATAAAAATATTGAATTGATTTCTGAATAAGAACCCTCGGTTTGGTAAGAATAGTACCGAGGTGATAAACGTGAGAGACAAAATAAACCAGATGCTCAAGGATAAGCTGTTTCTTGTCATGCTAGTGTTGGGCCTGCTGACTATAGTAGCCGCAGCAGGAGTGTTTACCGTTCAAAGAGGAAATGGGAAAGAGACCAGCCCGTACCTGGAGATTCCGGGACCGGACACCATCGCCCAGGAAGGAACCCAGGGGGACACCCAGGTGGCAGGCGCATCAAATGCAGCGCCTGTGGAAGAGACAAAGGAGGAAGCGTTGGCTTCCGCAATAAAGGAAACGCCCGCGAACAACGCGGGGGATGATCTGGCCGCAGAGGCCGGAGCGGGCAAGGATGCCGCAAAACCGCTGGTTCTGAACTTTACGGATACCAGCAAGATGACATGGCCGGTTCGCGGAAATGTGCTGCTGGACTATAGTATGGACCAGACCATTTATTTCCCCACCCTGGACCAGTACAAATGCAACCCCGGCCTGGTGATCCAGTCCGACGTCAGCACTCCGGTGGCGGCTCCGGCCAACGCCAAGGTAGTTGCGGTGGGCAGCAACGAGGAGATCGGTAATTATGTGACCCTGGATCTGGGAAATGATTACACCGCCATCTGCGGACAGCTCAAGGAAGTCTGCGCGGTGGAGGGCGAGTACCTGGAAGCCGGACAGACTCTGGGTTATGTCTCCGAGCCCACAAAATATTATTCCGTGGAGGGAGTCAACGTATTCTTCGAGCTTCAGCACGAGGGCAAAACCGTGGACCCGCTGGACTACATGGAATAATCGTATCTGTTCAGTACCTTCACAGATACGAATAATCCTTAAAACTCCTTTTTGTCCGAAAATGCCGCTGGCGCGCAGCCGGCGGCATTTTCCGAAGGAAAATATACCCTTTCCCGCATCTTAAGAAATTTCAGATTTTTATAATAATTTGTTCACATTCGGTTCAGAGGACTGTAGTAAACTGTATTAAGAACGAGGAGAAGAAGGAGTGACAATATGAATATATTATTTTTCCTGACTCCCAAAAGTGAAGTGGCGTACATAAGTGAAGATGATACGTTGAGACAGGCTTTGGAGAAGATGGAATACCACAAATATTCCGCAGTACCGATTGTCAGCCGCACCGGCCGGTACGTGGGGACGCTTACGGAGGGCGATCTTTTGTGGGGGATTAAAAATCAGTTTAATCTGGATTTAAAAAGCGCGGAGAAGATCCCGGTTACCGCAATCAGGCGGCGCCTGGACAACCGCCCCGTGAAAGCGGACGCCAACATGGAGGACCTGATCGGCAAGGCGCTGAATCAGAACTTCGTCCCCGTGCTGGACGACCAGAAGTGCTTTATCGGAATTATCACTCGAAAAGATATCATCAAGTATTTCTACCAGAAGTGCGAGACGCTTCAGGAGAACGCCCGCATCGCGGAGCGGGACAAGAAAAAGATGCTCCAGGGGGTTGTGAGCAGCTCCAGGAGCGCCGAGGCAGTGGTGCTGTAACCGAATATTCAATTACCGGCAGAACAACGCCCGGGACGAAGAAAGTCGATCCATTCTTCGTCCCGGGCATATCTTTTTTATATTTTATTTTCCGGCAGCCGCTTCCCTGACCGGTTCCACGGCCTGCTGCATCATGTCTTTCAGGGATTTCTGGAAATGCCACATGTCATTTCCCAGAATAATCATGTTGTAGCCGTCCTTTACCGCCTGCTCCAGATTCTCCTTTGTGGGGGGAACCACCGGCCCCAGGACGCCGATGCCCCTGGCCTGAGCCTTGGCAACCAGCGCGCGGTAAGCTTCCTTTACTTCCTCGCCCATGGTATAGCCGACCTTCAGGTTTTTAGACACCGCGTAGTCGATCGGTCCGAAGTTTACGGCATCCACGCCTTCCACATCCAGAATCTCATCCAGATTGTCCGTAAACTCGTAATCCTCGTCCATGGGAATCACCATGGTATCCCGGTTCTGCTGTTCCATATAGGTGTTCCAGTCAAAATTGTGATATCCGAAACCGGCCGCGCGCACATTGCTTTCGCCGCCCCGGCGTCCCATGGGAGAGAACTTGGCGGCTTCCACACAGCGCCTGGCCATCTCGGCCGTCTTGCAGTGGGGGATTACAACGCCCTCCGCGCCCCATTCCAGCACCTTGCGGATCGCCACCTCGTTGTCGTCCGCCATGCGGACCAGAATGGAAATGTCGTGGAGCTTCGCCGCCATGATCTGCTTCTCAAAGGCCTCGTCCAACATATAGTTGGTGTGTTCCAGGTCCAGATAGATGAAATCCAGTCCGGACATGGCGATATTCTCAATCACACAGGTCGTACCGGTAAAGCACGCCATTCCAAAAACCGGCCCCTGTTTCAATTTTTCTTTTAATGTCATGACAGTTCTCCTTTAAAATACGCTGTAGCCAAGAAGGCCCGGCAGCCAGGTAGTCAGCGGCCCCCAGAGGCTGATGACGATCAGCACGATTACGTTGCAGACTACAAAGGGCAGCGCTCCCTTGAAAATCTCCACAATGGGCATACGGTTGATCTTGTTGCACGCGTTCAGGCACATGCCCACCGGCGGCGTCACCAGGCCGATGGCCAGACCGGTGATCATCATTGCGCCGAACTGCAGCGGGGAAAATCCGTAGTTCTGCATAACCGGCAGCATGATCGGGGTCAGCAGAAGGATGGCCGGGCTCACATCGATAAAGGTTCCGATCATCAGAATCATGACGTCGAACATCAGAGCAATTCCCCATGCGGGCATATTCAGTCCCATAAAGAAGCCGGCTACGATCTGGGGAACCTTCTGCATGGTGAGCACCCAGGTGAAAATGGTGGTGAAGCCGATGATCAGCATAATGGAGGAGGAGGAAATCAGCGTTTTTTTCAGTGCGTTCCATACATCCGTCCAGGTCAGCTCCCGGTATACGAAGAATCCGACCACCATGGAATACAGCACTGCAACGCCTGCGCTCTCAGAGGCCGTGCACACGCCGAAGGACACGCATACGATGATGAAAATCGGCATCAGCAGCGCCGGGATTCCGGACAGAATCGCTGAGACAAATTCCTTCATCACAAAAGGAGCGCGTTTGGGATGCCAGCGTTTCTTGTGGCTGATCCAGAATACCAGAACCAGCTGGGTCAGACCGATCAGAATCCCCGGTACGGCGCCCGCCATAAACAGCGCGCCTACCGAAGCGCCGGAAATCATGGAATACACGATCATGGGCGTGGAGGGAGGGATAATCATGCCCATGGTGGAGGAAGCTACGGTAATACCCGCCGATGCGGAGGGGGGATAGCCCTGTTCTTCCATCGCCGGAATCAGGATACTGCCAAGGGCCGATGTATCCGCCACGGAAGAGCCGGAGATTCCGCCGAATATCATGGAAGCCACGATATTGACCTCTCCCAGGCCGCCGTGGAACGGGCGCAGCAGCTGAAGGCAGAAATTGATAATCCGCTTTGTGATTCCGCCGGTATTCATCAGTTCGCCCGCCAGCATAAACAGCGGCATGGCGATCATCAGCTCGCTGTACGCGCCGTTCCAGATCCGCTGGGGGACCATGCTGATGAAATGGGGGGCGTTGGTTGTAATGTATGTAACGCAGGAAGCGCCGATTGCAAATGCCAGCGGCACGCCCAGAGCTGCGAAGAAAATCAGCAGCACTAACAGAATGATCATTGCCATAAGATTTTCTCTCCTTTCTTAAGCAGCCGCCTCATCCTTGGTGAGGGCCTTGTTTTTCGGTTCAAAGTACGAGACATCTGCGGTGATGAATTCGACGATCTTGACGACGATGCAGAGCGCGCAGATAATTCCGCACACGGGCATGATTCCATACATATATTTCATCGGAATCTCCATCCCCTGGCTGATCTGCTTGCCGGCCACCGCCACGTATTTGAATCCCTGCCAGGTAAATACCAGGTCCACAATCATGACGATCACGTAGTTGAGCACGGCGAGCCAGCGCTTGATGGCGGGCTTTACGCCGTCGTAGAGGATATCGATCATCACGTGCTCATTTTTGATCACATTGATGCCCATTCCCCAAAAGGTTGTAAATGCAAACAGCGTTGTGTTGAACTCCGCCAGCTCTTTCCAGCTGTGCGAAAAGAAATAGCGGGCAATGACGGCAAATACGACCAGTACGGCCAGCAGCCCCATTGCGACCACGCCAATGCCAAAATATAAATTGAAGAGTTTCTCTCCTGCCTTCTTCAGCTTTTCGATGGTAATCAGCCCCTTCCTGATAGACGAAGGGCAGCCGTAAATTATGCGTAACCGCAATGATTCAGGCTGCCCAACTGTTGCTATTTTGCGTTTGCCACGATATCCTGCATTTCCTTCAGTTCCTCAGCAGTCAACATACCTTCTTCGATACACTGGTCGTATACCACCTGCACGGCCTCCTGGAATGCCTTCAGCTCGTCTTCCGTGGGCTCGTATACTTCACAGCCTGCGTCGATTACAACCTGTTTTGCAGCGTTCTGGTTCTCGTCGATCAGCTGGTCGTTGTAAACGGACATTTCGTCTGCGCAGGCCTGGATGATCTCCTGATACTCGGCCGGGAGGGCGTTCCACCAGGTTGCGTTTACATAGAAGGGATCCGGATGGAACTGGTAGTTTACTTCCGTGAAGTATTTCTGCACTTCATAGAACTTCATACCCTCTACGTTTACCCACGGGTTTTCCTGACCGTCCGCAACGCTGGTCTTTAAGCCCATGTACAGGTCGGAGTAGGGAATGGTGGTTGTGGTTGCACCCATTGCGATAAAGGTCTTATCGATGGTGTTCATGCCGTTGGTTCTCATCTTCAGGCCCTTTAAGTCCTCAGGCTTGGTGATGGGGTGCTTGGAATTGGAGAACTGGCGGTAGCCGCCTGCGTCGCACAGGGAGAGAATCACGGTGCCGGTCTCTGCCTCTGCCTCGGTGCAGACTTTCTTCGCCAGATCGCTCTGCATCAAAGCGGTGATCTGCGCGCGGTTCTGGGTCAGGAAGGGCAGTGTGAACATCAGCAGACGGGGGCTGAAGTCAAACTGGCCGCCTCTCATTCCCTGGATGGTTCCTGCAACGACCTGTTCCAGCATTTCCTTTTCGGTGCCCAGCTGGCCGTTGCCGTACACTTCAACGGTCACATGGCCGTTGGTCTTTTCTGCAACATCGGCTGCAAATTTCTCCATGGAGACATATCTGGGATTTCCTTCCGGCTGCGCATGGCCGACGGTCATGACAAAGTCGCCCAATGCTGCGAAGGGATCTTCCGCTCCGTCTGCCGCCGCTTCTGTTTTGGCTTCCTCAGACGTATCGGCTGCCGCAGCCGTGGTGGTTGATTCGGGAGCCGGTGTCTCGGCCGGTTTGCTGCCGCCTCCGCAGGCCGTAAGTGATGCCGCCATGGCGAGACTCAGAAGCATTGCGATTGATTTTTTCATAAAACCTTTCCTCCTTGCGGGTTTAATAAATAGTATCGGGATCTGCAACAAACTTGTATACAAGCTGACTGCTCTAACAGCATATTAGCAGATTAAACCATATTTTGCAAGTGTTTTATTACTGCAAAAATTTTTGCAACTTTTTGAATGTTCTTCTGTTTTAACAATAAAATCCACTTATATTTATACGAAATTTATACAAAATGTAGAAAAATAGAGATAGAAAATGAGCTTTTCTCCTCCTGCATGCCCTGAAATTGGCGGAATGCACAATTTTGGCGGCTTATTTTTGTTGGCTTGTATACAGGATGAGGCGGGCTGGGCTTTTTTGATACAACTTTTATTTGACTTTTAATTTTCATCTCCCTATAATGAGAGATATAGCACAGGGGTACAGGAGGATTTTATGGATACAGGTCTATCGGTCGATGAGATATACCAGATTCTTGAGGGAGAGATTGTGAGTCTGGAAATAAAGCCGGGGGAAATGCTGAGTGAAAACACGCTTTGTAAACGTTTCTCCATATCCCGTACTCCGGTCCGCAGCGCGCTGCAGCGTTTGGAGCAGAATCGTTTTGTGCAGATTATTCCTCATAAAGGAACCATTGTCACGCCCATCAATCTGCACATCGCCAATCAGCTGATCTATCAGCGGGTCGCCGTGGAGTCCATGGTGTTCAGAGACTTCGTTAAGGTCTGCACTCCGCCGGAGGCTGAGCAGGCCCGTTATCATCTGCGTTTGCTGGAGGAGTCCGGCGCAAAAAGGCACGAGCCGGGGCCTTTTGATATCAACGATTTTCTTCACAGAGACCTTGCCATGCACGAGATCTGGTTCCGGTCCACCGACAAGATGTACCTCTGGGAACAGCTGGTTAAACCGGACGCGGATTACTCCCGCTTTATCCGTCTGGACATCGTGGGGGCCAGGAACGTGCCGGATGTTCTGGAGAACCATCAGGAGATGATGCAGATTATCGATACCAAGAATCTGGACGCAATCGAACCCCTGATGATGCAGCATTTATATGGGGGAATCAGACGCCTGGGAGGGAAGATTTTCTCGGACGAGTACCGGGAGTATTTTGAATAATTGTATTGTCCTGCTTGCGCGGGGACGTTCCGGGGACGGATGGGAACGGATTCTGCGGGGCGGGGAACGGATGAGGCAAAAAAGCAGAGGACTGGCGCGGTCCTCTGCTTTTTTGTTGGCTGTAACAGGCTGCCGCACAGCCTGCGGGCGACTGGCCGTAGATCGGCGTTCGGTACGGGGATGGATGTGAGACATGTAAATGGCTGGCCATATATTTTTCTTCGTGGTGCTTGAATTGTAAAAAACAGGGGCAAAGTTCCGAGAAATTCTACTATTTTTTTCCAAAATACCGTTGATGGAAACGAAATTATACATTTCATGTTGTGCAATCTCGTTGACAAATATGCATATGCATATTTATAATGTCATTAATGACTATGCATATTCATTTCAATTCAGATTGGAGGGTTTTCAATGACAAGAAACAGCACTCCCAGAACCGTTTACACGCAGATCTTCCACAAGATATCCGAGGACATCGCCAATGGAGTTTACCAAAAGGGAGACATGATTCCCACCCAGAATGAGCTGGCCGAGGCCTTTGGCGTGAGCCGGGTGACGGTGCGGGAGGCCATCAAGGAGCTGTGCCGCAGAGGAATTCTGGAAACGATCAAGGGGCGGGGAACCTTTGTGGTGAAGAGCCCCCAGGTGTTCGGCAGTACGGAGAGAAGCCATGGATTATCTTCCTTAAAGAAATACGCCGGAGCCGGTATGGGAATCGGTTCCAGGCTGATCAGCATCGAGGAGCTGTCCGCCGACGAAAAGCTCAGCAATATCTTCGGCGTGCCCCGCTATACGCCCCTGATCCATATCGTCAGGGTGCGGCTGGCCGAGGGCAGGCCCGCGGGGTATGACGACGCATATCTGGTGAAGCGCTATGTGGGCAACATCGACTTTTACCAGGAGGATTTGGAGAACGGCTCCCTGTACAACTTGTTAAACACAAAAGCGAATATCTATTTTGACGTGATCGACGAGAAATTCCGGGCCGTGGGGTGCCCGGACAATGTGGCCAGGCTGTTGGATATTTTGCCCGACGAGCCGGTGCTGAGCATCAAGCGCACCTCCAGCGACCAGCTGGGCCGGATCATCGAATACTGCGAGAACTATCAGAGGTCCGATATTTTTTACACCCACACCCAGTACAGCCGCAAGCAGCAGGACAGCGTCAGCACCCTGAGCTGCAACAAGATCATGGGCTGTATTTACGGCGCGGCTTTGGGGGACATGTTCGGGACCATGGCCAGGGCGGCCGGGGACCGGGAACATTACCGGGCGCTTTTGGAACATGCGCTGGATGAGAAGCGGGGGTTTGACGGCAGTCTGCTCTCCGAAGAACCGGCGGGCGTTTCGGGGGAATTTGCCATCGCCTATTTTGTGGCCGAGGAGCTTGCAAAATGCCGGGAAGGACTGAATCCGGGAAAGATTTCCAGCGCGCTGGTGACCTGGAACCAGTACCCGGAGTTCATGCGGGAGGGAAGAACGTTCCCGGAAAAAGCGCTGATGACCATGCCGGCGGGCCTGGCGAATCCCGGCAACGCCGGTGGGGCCAGGGAGTTTTTTGCACGAATCTGCGAGGTGGTTTATCCCGGGGAGCAGGATTTGGAAGAGAACATGGGGCTGACCAGCGCCTTTGCCGAGGCCATGGCCGGAAACGACCGGCTGGAGGCGGTGCTGGGCGTGATCCGCGGGGCGGTTAAGCGGCAGCCGCGGGAGAATCCGCTGCTGGAAGCGCTGCTCCGGCTTTTGGAGCGCAAGCCTGAAGAATTTACGGAAATGATGGCCGAGGCCGCCTGGCTGGGGCGGGAGATCAGAGGGCTGTCCGTGCTGGCCGGCGCGATCGCGGGGGCGGTTTACGGGATGTACATGATTCCGCCGGGGTATGTGGATTTTGCCAACGACCACTGCGCGTTCAACCTGGAAAAGCTGCCGCACGATATTGCGGCCCGCTATTACAGCGGTTTGTAGAAATGGGGGAAGCGATATGCAGGCCATTGAGCCTATACGGATAACAGCCGGGAATTTTGCGGCTTACGGCAGATATTACAATCTGCGCGGGGAGGACGGAGCGCGCCTGGCGGACGGGCGGACGTTTGTGAGCCGGCAGCGGATCAGCGGGGAGCCGCTGAAAATCGGGGCGACCGCGGTGGCGGGCGGGCCTTTTGTCTCGTCGAAGATGGAGCGGCACACCCTGTCCGAGGAGCTTTTGATCTGCGGGGACGACGAGATGGTTCTCACGGTGGCGGACTCCGACCCGGAGGGAGCGCCCCGGAGCCGGGACGTCCGGGCCTTTATCATGAGGCCGGGGGATGCGGTGGTGCTGGGCCGGGGAATCTGGCACGACGCAAACCACGGGCTGCACCGGGATACCACCTACTTTTTCCTGATTCCGCAGCGGGATTTTGTGGCGTCTGAGGTGAAGTGGACGGAGATTGTTCCGGAAGCGGTGCCGGTGCGGTGGGAGACGGGAGAACGCGGGGAGCCGGAGGCAGCGGTCCCGGAGTCCGGGGAGCCGCAGGCGGCGGTGCCGGAAACGCAAACACGGCCGGGCGCGCCTGAGGCGGACCGGTTGTTAAACGGGGCGGATGGTACGCCGTTTTCGACCTACGGCCGGTTGGTCCGTGTGTTGGAAGGCCCCGGCCTTGCCGGGGATACCGGCTGGAGGAGCTGGCTGGAGGAAGCGCCGGCCCTGACGGAGGGCTGCTATCTGGGCGTTGGATTCCCGGAGGACGATTCCCGGGACGGCGCCAGGGGATGCGGCCGGACAGCCATTTCCCGGGACAGCGTCGTGGAATGCGGCCGGACAGCCATTTCCAGGGGCAGCGCCGCGGAATGCGGCCGGACAGCCATTTCCCGGGACGGCGCCGCGGAATGCGGCCGGGACGGCGCGCGCCAAATTCTGTGCGCCTGCGGCGCCGTGAAGCTGACGGTGATGCTGCGGGGACGGCCGGAGAGCGTTTACACGGTCAGACTCTCCCGGGGCGACTATGCCCTTTTGGAAGAAAATGTATGTTATAAGGTGCTGAGGGAGCCGGGGACGCCGGGATACTATTATATATTGTCCCCCAAGGGACTCATGTGAAAATTCATCCCGGACTCCGGGCTCGCGGCAAAAAACGCGCTCCCGGGGACGGCTCTGCGGGATTCCCGGCAGCAGGTAAAATCATAAGGATAACGGAGGAACTGTTTTGGATTACATAGAAGAAAAGATATTGGGCTGCCTCGTGGGCGCAGCGGCGGGGGATGCCCTGGGCGCGGCCACGGAGATGCGCACCCGCAGGCAGATCGAGGAGAAATTCGGCGGCCGGGTGAAGGAATTTCTGACCCCGCCGGACGACACCTTTGCCAGAGGGAATATGCCCGGCCAGGTGACCGACGATTTCAGCCTGGCATACGTCACCTGCCTGGAAATTCTCCGCCACAACGGGGAGATTACGCCGGAGGTGTCCCGGGCGGCCCTGTTGTCCTGGGCGGAGTACAACGACTTTTTCCAGCGATTCGCAGGCCCCACCACCAGAGCGGCGGTGGAAGAACTGCGGGGAAACAAGCCGGCTTTGCCGGAGGGCGGTTTCGTCCTGGTCAATGACAACGGCAAGGCCAGCAACGGAGGGGCCATGAAGATTTCGCCGGTGGCGCTCTTCGCCGCCGGGGATGTGGACAAAGCCGTCAGGGACGCCGTCGTCATGTGCAGATGGACCCACAACAACAACATCGCCTTGTCGGGGGCAACGGCGGTGGCCGCCGCCACGGCGGAGGCTATGAAGCGGGAGGCCACGCTGCAGTCCGTGATCGACGCGGGAATCTATGGGGCAAAAAAAGGCTTTGAGATCGGCAGCCAGACCGGCAAGGTTCTGGCCGGGCCTTCGGTGGAGAAGCGGATTCAGATGGCGGTGGAAATCGGACGCGGCGCGGGAGACATGCTCACAGCCATGGATGAGATTTCCGACCGCATCGGCTGCGGGCTGGCCGCCGCGGAGGCGGTGCCCGCCAGCTTCGGGCTTTTAGCCGCGGCAAAAGGCGACACCATGGAAGCGATTTACGCCGGGGTGAATATCGGCAATGATACGGACACCATCGCCACCATGGTGGGCGGGATTCTGGGAGCGCTCAATGGAATCGGCTCCCTTCCGAAGGAGTACGTGGAGGTTCTGGAGACCAAGAATAACATGGATTTGCGGGGCATGGCGGGCAGGATAAGGGGGCTGATGGGATGAACGGCGTTATGGTCGTCATCGGCACAAATGATCTGGACGAATACTATGAGATGGACACGGTCCCTGTGATGGGGGACAAGGTTGTCTGTAAATTTTTGGAAACCAAGGTGGGCGGAATGCTGGCCAATGCGGCTGCGGTGTACGCCGGTTACGGGTGTAAAACCTATATGATCGACTGCGTCAACGGCGGTCCCCAGTCTGAAAATATGGAACGGGAGCTGCGGGAATGCGGCGTGGACACCTCGTATTTTTCCGTGGACGCTTCCCTGCCGGACCCCAGATGCCTGATCATGCTGAAGGGCGGGGAGCGGGTCATTTTCGTGATGGACCGGAAAAAGAGGGATTTGAAGCTGACCGCAGACCAAGGACGGCTGATCGCAGAGGCGGATATCGTGTATTCCTCCCTCAGCGAGCTGCGGGCTTTCGGGGCCGAAGAGCACATTACGGAACGGATCGTCGCCTCGGGGGCCAAGCTGGCCCTGGATGTGGAGGCGGGCACGCTGGCCGAGCCGGAGAAGGATTTCCTTCTGCTGGGCTGGGCGGATTACCTGTTTATCAATTCCGGCAGCCATCGCAGGCTCTCGGAGCTTTACGGAGGAGATTACGGGGAACGGCTTCGGGAGATGGGCGCCGCCCTGGTTTACACCAAGGGGAGCCGGGGCTGTTCCGTGTGCGCGGGGGACGGGGAACCCATCCATGTGCCGGGTTACAAGGTAAAGGCCGTGGACACCACTGGAGCGGGGGACACTTTTAACGCCTCCTTCCTCTACGGCGTCAGCCGGGGATGGACGCTGCGGGAGTGCGCGGAATTTGCCAATGCGGCCGCGGCCCGGGCGATCGGCTTTATGGGGGCGAGAGGCGGCGTCGCGACGGAGGCCGCAGTGGAACAATTTAAAGAACAATTTCTGACAGGGGGAAATCAATCATGAAAAAAATACTGGTATCATTGTTGGCGGCTGCCACGGCCTTTGGTCTTCTCACCGGCTGCGGCTCATCCAAAACAGAACAGACGTCCGCTGCGGCAGGCGGTACGGCGCAGGCCGCTAAGGGCGATGCTGGACAGGCGGCCGCAGACAGCAGCAAAATGACGGCCATGATCATTATCATACCTCAGGGCGATCCCTTTCTGACCCTGGCCTACAACGGCGTCAAGCAGTACGCCCAGGAGTACGGCAAGGAGGCTAAAATCATCGAGGCTCTGGACAAATCCGAGTACACCGAGCAGGTCCGGGCCATGGCGGAGGCGGGAGCCAACCCGATCTATGTGGTTTGGGACGACCTGGCCGACGTGGCATTCAACCTGGCCCCGGATTTTCCCGACACCCAGTTCATCCTGGTGGACACCTACGCTACCAGCGATCTGCCCAACGTGAAAACCATCGTGGTGGAACCTCAGGAATCCGCGTTTATCGCCGGGGTTGTGGCGGCAAAGACCACCAAGACAAAACAGGTGGCCTGGATCGGCAACATGGACCTGCCCACTGTAAACCGCTGGCGCGCCGGATTTGAGGCCGGTGTGAAATACGGGGATCCGGACGTGGCCTGCGAGTCCATCTACATCGGTTCCTCCGACGATCCCAACAAGGGCGGAGAGCTGGCCAAGCAGCTGATCGGAAAGGGCGCGGACATTGTCATGCACTCCGCCAACCAGGCGGGGCTGGGCGTGATCCGGGCCTGCGAGGAGATGGGCGTGCTGTCCATCGGCAGCGACGAGTGGCAGGGCGCTATCAACGAGGACATCGTGTTCTGGTCCGCGCTCAAGGACACCACCGGAGCCACCTATGCGGCGGGCAAGAGTGTGTCTGAGGGACAGTTTAAGCCTGGAATGGAAATTTTCGGCCTGGACTCCGGCGCCAAGCTTTACGACGACCGGGATTACCAGAAGCTGCCGGAGGACCTGCAAAAGACGGTGGACGAGGTATTTTCCAAGATCCAGAGCAGTGAAATCCAGGTTCCCGGAGAGCTGGAGAAATAGCAAAATCATACAGGCGGAAGGGATGGAGGGGCTTAAATGAGCGCGTTGCTGGTTGCGAACAACATTAAAAAGTATTACGGCAGTTTTGCGGCCGTGGAAAATGTGAGCCTGACGGTGGAAAAGGGCACGATCCATGCGATTATTGGGGAAAACGGGGCGGGTAAGAGCACCCTGATGAACATTCTCGCGGGCGTGCACGAGCCGACGGACGGGGAGATTGTCTTAAACGGGCAGGTGAAGCGTTTTAAAAACGCAACCGACGCCGCCCGCTCCGGCATCGGCATGGTCCAGCAGGAGTTTATGCTTTTTCCCGAACTCACGGTGCTGGAAAATATCATTCTCGGCCACGAGCCCTTAAAAGGGCGGGCCTTTTTAAACATGGGCGAGAGCGAAAAACGGATCAGAGCCATTTGCAGCGATTACGGCTTCCGCTTTGATCTCCACGCTCCCGCGGGCAGCCTGCCCATTGTGCAGCAACAGCAGGTGGAGATCGTCAAGGTGCTGTTCACCAACGCCGAGATTATTATCCTGGACGAACCCACCGCCGTGCTGCCGCCCCAGGAGGTGGAGGGGCTGTTTAAGGCCGTCCGCTTCCTGGTGAAGCAGGGAAAGACCATTATTTTTATCACCCACAAGCTGAAAGAGGTCATGGAGATGGCGGACACCATCACGGTGATGAAAAAGGGAACCGTGGTCTGTACCATCCCTAAATCCGAGGCAACCATCCCCCTTCTGACCAACCGCATGGTGGGCCGGGACGTGATGCTGGACATTGAGAAGCATCCCCGGCCCGGGGACGACGTGGTTCTGAGCGTCAGCAACCTGTGCGTTAACGGGAACCTGCACATTCCCAAGGTGAAACATATGTCCTTTGACATCCGCGCCGGGGAGATCGTGGGCATCGTGGGCGTTTCCGGCAACGGGCAGTCCGAGCTGGTGGAAGCCCTGAGCGGAATCCGCCGGGCGGAGAGCGGTACAATCAAGGTGCGCGGACAGGAGCTGCCCGGAAAGAATCCGCGTGCCAACCGCCTGCGGGGGATCGGCTATGTGCCCCAGGACCGGAATCAGGTGGGGTGTTCCAGAGAGTCCACCCTGGTAGAGAACTCCATTATGGGGAAATACTTAAAGGCGTTTCGCAAGCGCAGATTTCTCATGGACTACGGGCAGGCCGAGGCCTATGCGGGGGAGATTATTTCCACCTACGACGTGCGGACCAGAAGTCCCTACGACAAGGCCGGTTCGCTGTCGGGCGGGAATCTGCAGAAGCTGATCGTGGGCCGGGAATTCACCCAGGACTACGAGGTGCTGATCATCGAGGACCCGACCAGGGGAATCGACGTGGGGGCCATCGAATTTATCTGGAATGAGATCGTCAAGCAGGTGGAGCAGAAACAGGTGTCGGTGCTGCTGATCACCTACGATTTGAACGAAGCCATGACCCTGAGCGACCGGATTCTCGTGATGTTCGAGGGCGGCGTGCAGAAGGAGCTGACAGGGCCGGATTATGATGAGAAGGAAATCGGGTTTTACATGCTGGGAGGAAATGCTGATGAAACGACAGCCTGAGGAGAAAAACAGCCAGTGGATGAACTATGTGGTATCGCTGGCGTTGGTCATGGCCATTGCCGCCATTTTGATTACCATTCAGGGGAGCAGCCCGGCGGAGGCCTTCGGCGCGCTGATTAAGGGGGCGGTGGGCAGCACCTCCGCCATCTCCAGCAGCATCCGCTGGAGCACCCCGGTGCTGATCGCCACCATCGCGGCCATCGTGGCCCAGAAAACGGGAATCACCAACCTGGGACTTGAGGGGCAGATCTATTTCGGCGCCTTTGCAAGCGCGATCGCAGGGGCGTTTCTCTCGGAACCGCGGCTGATCCACATTCCGATCGCCATCCTTGCGGGCGGCCTTGCCGGTCTGGCCTACGCCGTTTTGCCGGCGTTTTTAAAGGCCGTATTCCAGATCAACGAGATGATCGTGACGCTGATGCTCAACTATGCGGCGGTGCTCTTCACCGAGTATTTCACCATGATGCTCATGGGGCTCAACTCGGACACCAACCCGGATCAGATCGCCACGCCTGAGATCCTCGAGTCGGCGCGCCTGACCCAGCTGCTTCCGCCCTACCAGGCCACCACGGGCATCTTTATCGCCCTGGGAATCGCCCTGGCGGTGTTTGCGTTTTTCAAATTCACCCGCAGGGGGTACGAGTGGCGGATGCTGGGGCGGAACAGCCGTTTTGCCCGGTACGGGGGCGTCCGGGTGGTGCAGAACATGACCTTCGCTTTTCTGCTCAGCGGTTTCATCTCCGGCGTCTGCGGCGCGGTGGAGATCATGGGCCCGCACCTGAGGTTCCGCAATAATTTTTCCACCGGCATGGGCTGGGACGGAATCATGGTGGCCCTGATCGCCAAGAATAACCCCATAAACGCCATCGGCGTGAGTCTGCTGTGGGGAATGATCAAGGCGGGATCCCTGAATATGGAACGGATGACCAGCGTGAACCGCATTCTGGTGACGCTGATCCAGGCGTTGTTTGTCATCTTTATCACCGTGGATATCCGCTCGCTGCTGAAAAAAGTCAGCCTGGGAAAACGGCGGGTACTTGAGACAGGAGGTGCGAAATGAATCTGTTTGAACTTTTGCTGGGACCGTCCCTGATCTCCGCCACCCTGCGCCTGACGGTGCCCATCCTCTTTGTGGCCGTGGGCGGCTGCTTTGGCAGCAAGGCCAACGTGTTCAACATCGGCCTGGAGAGCTACCTTGGGATCAGCGCGTTCTTCGCCATGTGCGGCAGCTACTGGAGCCAGAGCCCCTGGGTGGGTCTTCTTTTGGGAATGCTTGCCGGGCTGGTGATGTCCTGTATTTTCGCTGTGTTTGTGCTGTATTTTGAGTCGGACACCATGGTGGTCGGCATCGCCTTAAACCTTGCGTCCTGGGGAATCACCACGTTTCTGCTGAGCGCGATTTTCAATGTGCGCGGCGTGTTTATCGACCCGCGGATCAAGAGCTTCCAGACCGTGGAGATTCCGCTGATCAAGGAGATTCCCTACATCGGAGCCGTGGTCAGCGGCCACAACGTGCTGGTGTATCTGGCGATTTTCGCGGTGATCGCGGCGCACATCGTAATGTTTAAGACGCCCTTCGGCCTGCGGCTGCGGGGAATCGGAATCAAGGAGGCGGGAGCGGCCTCCGTTGGCGTCAACACCATGCGGTACAAATGGCAGGCTATTCTGCTGGGCGGGCTGTTGGGCGGTATGAGCGGCGCGTTTCTGACCATCGGCGGGGCTTCCATGTTCACGGAGAAGATTTCCGGCGGGTACGGATACCTGGCGCTGGCGGCGATCATGGTGGGGGACGCCAAGCCGGTGAAGACCATGCTGGCCTGCCTGGTGTTCGGATATGTGTCCGCCCAGTCCGTGGCGCTGCAGAGCATGAAAATCCCCTCCCAGGTGGTGCTGTCCATGCCGTACCTGATCACGGTGCTGATCCTGACGGTGAACGCGGTGCTGCTCAAATACAGGACGGCGGGGAGAAGAAAGAGCGCGTAAGAATTGTGAGGATATCTGAAAAAGCAGGGAAGCCACGGACGGACGGGGCTTCCCTGCTTTTTTGCGTGTTGGAAAAATTTACAGGCGATCACTGCTTTGCCTTCAGCCTGGCGTAAAAAGTTCGTCGACTCTTGTATCTAACTCTCTGGCCAGATGAAAGGCCAGGGCCAGGGTCGGGTCGTATTTGTCGTTTTCGATCGCATTTACGGTCTGGCGGGAAACGCCGCACCTTTTAGCCAGCTCCTCCTGCGATAACCCTTGTTGTTTTCGCTTGTCCCGAATCGAATTTTTCATATCAATCGCCGTATTTCTTTTTATAAAACAGAAGGCAGATAAAATAGATGGTGGCGGCTGCGGTGAGCGTGGTGAAGGGATTTACCTGCATTTCGTGGGATTTTATGATGCGCTCCGCTATGCTGAATACCAGGCTTCCCGTTATTCCGGCCAACGTCCATGTGCTGGCTTTCCAGACAATCATCTGCCTTCTCTCATCGCCCGGTTTTAAGAGGGAAATGATCATGGCGATATCCAGAACAATCATTGCAAGTAGATAGAGACCAAATAGAATCAGTCCAAACGTACCCATAAAAGCTCCTTTCTGTTCGGTGAGAGATGTCAAAATGTTTTGACATTTTTAATATATAAAATAGCGGAAGAAATGTCAAGAGTTTTTGACATATTGAACGAAAAAAGCAGTCGGTTTTCTGCGGTGATTCTATTTTGCCAGCTCTTCCGTATATCCCTTGGTCGCCTGGATCAACAGATCGTATTTTTTTAACAGCTGGTTGTAAACCGCCCGGTTCCCGGGGTTCGGATCGTATACCCGGTCGATTTTGGCGAATTTTAACGCCGTGTCGGCAATGGAATCGAACGCGCCGCAGCCGTACCCGGCGATGATGGCCGCGCCCAGACAGGCGGCGTCCTGAGTGTTCTTCATGGTGACGACCTGGCGGTTCAGCACATCCGCCTTGATCTGGCACCAGACGGGGCTTAGGGAGCCTCCGCCCAGGGAGCGCACCTGGGTCACCTGAATGCCGGTCAGGCGTTCCGTGTATTCGATGATCTTTGTGATATTGCAGGCCAGCCCTTCCATGAACGCGCGGATGATATGGCCTTTCGTGTGGCCCAGGTTCAGGCCGTAGAGCACGCCCCGGCCGTAAATATCCGGGTTTGGCGTGCTGCCGCCCCCGAAGAACGGCAAGAGAAACAGCCCTTCCGCGCCGGGCGGGGTGGCTGCGGCCAATCCGGTCATGAAATCGTAGCTGTCGCCCTCCCCGGCCAGCTCCCTCATCATCTCCTCCCTGCAGAGGTTGTCGCGCAGCCAGCGGAACAAAATGCCGCCCTTGGCCCCGCCCTGGATCATGTAGACGTCCTCCATATCGCTGTAATTGCAGGGGATGCAGCCGTTTTCGTCGAACACGGGCCGGTAGGTGGCCGTGCAAACCATGAGGGCACCGCCTGTGGACTCGGAAAATATCCCCGGCTTCACATTTCCCACGCCGATGGCTCCGCTGGACTGATCCTGGCCGCCCACTACCAGCAGGAGATCGCGGGGAAGACCCAGCTCGTCGGCAATCTGCGGCAGGATGGTGCCGATGGGAGTTCCGGTCTCGTACAACGTCGGCAGCTGGTATTCATCTAATCCCAGGTAGTCTAGCATCTCCGGCCACCACTGCTTGCGGGTGATATCCCACAAATAGGAGGTGCACCAGCTGGAACCGTGGCTCGCCAGCTTGCCGCTCATTTTCCACAGAATGTAATCGTCGCACATGAACATCATGCGGATCCGCTTGAACAGTTCCGGCTTGTGTTTTTTGAACCAGAGGATTTTGGCGGCCGGGTACACCGGATCGATAGGGGTCTGGCCGGTGGCGTGTATGATTTCTGAGGCTGGGAAACGCTTGTTGATCTCGTTGGCCTCCTCCTCCGCCCGGCTGTCCAGCCAGACGTAGAAATTGTCCAGGGGTTCCAGGTTTTCGTCCATGAACGCAATGGTCTCGGCGGAGGAATCCATGGCAAATGCTTTTATGAGCTGCGGATCCACCCCCGCATGCTGCACCACGTATTTAACACAGGCGCAGAACGTGTCCCAGTACACGTGGGGAGCCTGCTCCACCCTCTGGGCCGAGGGTTTTAAAAGCTCGTATTCCTGTGTGCGATGTAAGAGTTTCTGGCCGCAGCCGTCAAAGAGAGCTGCTTTGATCGCGGTTGTTCCGATATCTACGCCTAAGAAATATTGCTGCTCCATAGTGGGTTCCTCCGAAATGTGGTTGTGGGATCGCGCGTTGATTATGTGATTGGTATTTTATTATTAATACATATCTATTTTATGCGGGTGATGGAGCGATGTCAAGAGTGGAGTTTGGATTATTGCATAAAATAGTGAAAATGAGACAAAGAAAATTGTGCAAAATAACTGATTTTTGGGCGCGATATGATAGAGGAAGCGGAGGAAAATCCGGAAAAATCCAAAAATATGGGGGTACTTGGTTGGAGAAAAGGCCAGAGGAGAGCGAGATGAGCGCGCTGTGATGAGAAATATGGTATTTAATAATTGATTGAGGGATGTGCTGCTGATTTTTTGCGCAGCGCACCCTGAAATCATGAAAAACGGCCGCCCGGCTGAGTGAATCACTGGGCCTGGGCGGCCGTTTTTTGAATCGAAGAATGATATTGTGCTGTTTAGCTCCGCGGGGACTGCTGGAACCGGATGGAGTAATTGCACATATCCCCACGGGCGTAACTTTTGGAGTATTCCACTGCGGTTCCGTCCTGGAGGCGGCTGGTGCACTCGAAGCACATCACTGCGATGCCGGGGTCGATGCCCAGCTTGTTGCAGTCCGTGTGGTGGAGGTAGGCAAGGTCCAGCTTCTGCTCCACGGTCCGCACGTTGAGCCCGTACATGCTGTAGACCTCGTAGGGCTGGAACACGTTTAAGTCGATCTCGTCGAACTGGGGCAGGAGCCGGCAGGGGATGTACAGTTTATTGAGCATAAACGGGACACCGTCGGTATAACACAGGCGTTTGATATAGTAAATGTCGTCCTCCGGCTCGATTCCTAGAATATGGGAAAAGGAGGTGTCAGCCGGCCGGGCGGTTTTGTATAGAACTTTTGAGGAAAAACGGATATTTTTTCCATTGACGTTCTGGCGGAATCCGCCGAAAACTTCCGGACTGTAGTTGAGCTTGGGCTCTGTGACATAGGCCCCCTTTCCCTGAATGCGCCGCAGCAGCCCCTCGTAGACAAGGGCGTCGATGGCGGTGCGGATGGTCAGGCGGCTGACCCCGTACATTTCCGCCAGATCCAGCTCTGAGGGGATGGTGGTGCCCGGCGGATATTCGCCCGATTCGATCTTCGAACGGATCACTTCCCGAATCTGGATGAACAGCGGGTCGCGGTAGGTAATTTCACTCAAGATTCTGCCTCCTTACTGCTGTCTCAACAGGCTGGTATAGCTTAGGAATTCCGGTCTGGTGGTGAGCTTGAAATAGTCGATGGGTTTCCCGCTTGGCTCCGTGCACACGCCGCTGCAATAAAACGCCGCGGTGTTGGGCGCGACCTGCAAAAGCCGGCTTTCCTCGTCGGTGATATAGGTCAGCCCCACCGTCTCCTCGCCGCGGTCCGGCACGATGCTGTAGCATTCCTGGAACACCCGGTACAGGGACTCTCTGCTGTAGTCGTGGGCGTCAAAGCCCTCCAGGTGGGCGGCATTTAAATAGTTTGTCTCTAGGGAGAAGGGCACGCCGTCCAGGTAGCGCATGCGCACCAGCTTGTAGATCCGGTGGCCGATGGGGACCTGCAGCCGCATCATGATCTGCTTGTTGCTCTCGATGATGCCCAGGTAGAGAACGCGGGTTTCCAGGGAGCGGCCGCTTTGCCGGGCGGTGTCCACGATGGACTGCATGTCCTGAAGATTGCGGCACAGCTTTTTTTTCAGAAGAAAGGTGCCGGAGCCAACTCTCTGCTCCAGAATGCCGTTTGCGATCATCAGCTTGATGACCTGCCGGATGATGGTGCGGCTGATGCCCCAGCGCTCGCTTAAATCGCGCTCGGAGGGAAGGCGGTCTCCTGCGGTCAGATGATTTTCCAGGATGTAGTTTTCCAGACGCTCCTCCACGGTTTCGCAGAGGTTGAAGTGTGTGTCCGATTTTGCCATAGCTGCCTCCCATTCGGCGGTTTGTGTGACGGCTGATGCAGACGGCGGTTTTTCCTACGTTTGGTACGCGGTTTCCGGCCGTCTGAGCGGTTTCAATAAATTGGTATCATTTTGTAATGGTAGCATAGGCCGGGGCTTTTTGTCAAGCGGACTTGTCAGCCGCCCGCGGACGGCGCCGGAGTCCCGTTGCGCTAAAATAAGACATAGCCGGGCGGCGGCCCGGCTATGTGGAAACATGTTATGGCTGGCGGTAATTGTCCCGAGGGGCGCTCTCGGCCTCGATCTCCTCCGGCGTCAGCAGGTGGATGGGACCTAAGGAGCGGGCGGCCAGGTAGGTTTTCGCGGACTCCTCCAGATAGATGGCGCTGTGAAGGGCTTCGTCCAGATCACCGCCGAAGGCGATGACCCCGTGGTTGCGCAGGATGACGGCCAGGGCGTCTTTACAGTATTCCACGGTCAGCTTTCCCATTCCCTCGTCGGAGGAGATGGTGAAGGGCGCCACGGGAACCGCGGTGCGGCAGGCGTCCAGAATGGTCACCAGGCAGCCGGGCAGTTCGTCCTCCACCAGGCCCACCGCTGTGGCGTAGGGCTGATGGGTGTGGATCACGGCGCCCACCTCGGGTTTGTGGTTGAAAATGTACAGCAGCGCCTTCATGTCGGAGGAGGGGCGGCGCGCGCCTTCCACGGTGTTTCCGTCCCGGTCCACCAGCACGATGTCCTCGGGCTTCATGGTCTCATAGGCCATGGCGGAGGGGGTGACGAGAAAATTTCCGCAGGGCATCCGCAGGGCCACGTTTCCGCCCGCCAGCGCGATCAGCCGGTACTGGAGCATGGTCAGGGCGGCCTGGATCATGGAGTTGCGTTCAGCTTCATATTTCATGTTAAAAATCTCCTTTCACGGGAAATGCCTTAGCCGACATTTCCTTCTCTTTCAAAAAACGCAGGTGGTCCCGGACAGCCGCCGCGCCCGCGGGATCGTCCTGATACCACAGCTCGACCAGTATGGGGTGCTGGAATTTTAGCTCCCGCAGCGCCGCAAACAGCCCGTCGAAATCCAGGGTTCCCGTTCCGATGGGCAGGTTGTAGCAGGTGGAGGGCGTGGCGTCCCGGATGTGAAGGCCCACCATGTGTCCGGCTCCCAGACGAATCTCCTGAATGGGGTCCAGCCCCGCGGTGACCAGGTTGGCCGCGTCGGGGTAAACGTGCAGGTTGGGGGAGCCGATGGCCCGCACCAGCTCCATGGCTTTGTGTACGCTTGTCACGTACAGTTCCACCGGCTCCACGCCCAGCAGGACCCCGTAACGCTCTGCCATCCGTGCGCTGAGGGCCAGGCCCTCGTCGTAGCGTTTCGCGGTCTCCGCGCTGCTTTCCTCATAATAGACGTCGTAGCCGGCCACCTGGAGCACCCGGATTCCGGTGTCCACGCAGAACTGAATGGCCCGTTCCATGAGCTTCAGGGAATAGACCCGCTTTTCGTCGTCCATGGTTCCCATGGGGAAGCGGCGCTGGCCGCTGAAACAGGTGCTGTAGACCTGTACGCCGCAGTCCCGGGCGGTTTGACGGAAGCTGCTTCTCTCAGCCCAGTCCCAGTCCAGGCGGCCCAGACGCTCGTCGGTTTCGTCCAGGCTCAGTTCAAAGTTGTCAAAGCCCGCCCTGGCCGCGTCCTCCAGAAGCTGAGGGAGCGGCTTTTTGAACAGGGCTTTCTCGTAAATGCCGTAGCGGTATGGTTCAGACATGGGATTCCTCCTTTGCGGCCGCCGCCAGGGCGGCCAGCTCCCGGATTCTGGCAGCAGGGTCGGCGGCGCTGAACACGGCGCGCCCCATGACGGCCCGGTCCGCTCCCGCCGCGGCGAGAAGGGGAAGGTTCTCGGGGGTGACGCCTCCGTCCACCCAGATTTCACATCCGGCGGGAGCCAGACGGCGAAGCTCCATCACCCGGTCCAGGCTGTAAGGCTTGAATTTAATGCCCGCACAGTCGGATTCGTTGGTCAGAAGCAGCACGTATTCCGCCAGGTCCGCGTAGGGGACGGCTTCCGCCACCGGCGTCTTGTAGTTTAGGGCCAGGCCGGGCCGCATGCCGGCCTGGCAGATCTTGTTTAATGCTCTGGAGGGGTAACGGGAGGACTCCAGGTGCACGGCGATGGAGCGCACGCCGTAATCGCGCAGTTCTTCTATGTAGGATTCCGGGTCGGTCACCATCAGATGGGCGTCCAGCTCCGCGTCGGTGTAGTCCCGCAGCAGCTTTACCGTGTCGGGGCCGAAGGTGATGCCGGGGCTGAAATTGCCGTCCTCGATGTCCAGATGCAGGTAACCCGCGGAACGGACCCTGGCGGCCTGTTCACCCAGCGCGGCCAGATTGCTGCTGGCCAGAGAGGGCAGGATCAAAAACATGGCGAACCTCCTTAGCTGTGGAAGAAATCCAGAGCGGCCTGCGCCTTCTCATAGGCGGCGAACTTTTTCCGGTAGATTTCACGGCGCTCGGGATTGGGATAGTAGGTCTTTTTCACCTTTACCATACCTTCGGTGGCGGAAGCGTAGTCCGTGAACAAACCGCAGCCGATTCCGGCGGCGATGCACACGCCCTGGGCGCTTAGCTCGGAGGCCTGGAGTACGTCGATGGGCATTTGGAGCACGTCGGCCATCATCTGGGTCCAGACGGGCGAGTTGGTCAGGCCGCCGGACAGGCGGGCGCGCTCAAAGGTCCTGCCATCCGTCATCAGACGTTTGACATGGAACATGGAGGAGAATACCACGCCCTCGTAGATGGCGCGGATCACATGGGCCCTGGTAGAGTAGCTGGTCAGGTTGAAGAAACAGGCCTTGGCGTCCGGATGGGTGGCGGAGGAGAACAGGTAGGGTACGAACACGATATCGCTCTCCTCGGGACTGATGGAGTCCACCAGGCGGTTGCACTCGTCGTAGAGCGGACCTTTCCCAAGCTCCGGGCGGTCCGGCTCTAAAAACTGCTCAAGGAACCACTCGAAATTGCTGGCCGAAGTGGGCGTGGATTCCTCGACCAGATAGTATCCGGGGAGAAACGCCTTGGAGACGGCGTTGGTGCTTTCATTGTAACCATAGTACAGTCCGTCTACCAGGTACTCGTTGATGGACCAGGTTCCGGCGATCAGGCAAAGGGTGCTGGAATCCAGAATTCCGCTGGCCAGCATTCCGGCATTCACGTCGAACATGGAGCCGGTGACCGGGGTGCCCTGGGCCAGACCGGTGAGGGCCGCGGCCACGGCGGTCACCTCGCCGCCCTTGTCGCAACAGCCCAGACAAGGAGGCGCCAGGTGGAAATAATTCTCCAGGCCCAGGAGGGCGAACAGTTCCCGGTCGTACTCCAGAGTGTGGATATTCAGCAGCCCTGCGGAGGAGGCCTCGGTGATATCGCTGTAAGCCTCGCCGGTGAGCTTCATGCGGATGAAATCCTTGATGCTTAAGAACCAGCGCGCCTTGTCCAGGGTTTCCTTGTCGTTGCGGTGAACCCATGCCAGCAGGGTGGAGGTCTGGGCGGACCAGAGTCCCTGGTGGTTCAGAGAAAAGATCTTTTCCTCCAGATTGGTCCTCCGGGCTTCGTTTACAAGCTCCTGGCCGCGGTTGTCTGAGGAGACGATGCCGTTGCACACCGGATTGCCCGCCTCATCCACCAGGCAGAGACCATTGCCGTATCCGGTGAGACCGATGCCGCGGATGTCCCTGGGGTCGATGCCGCTCTTCTCAATGACCTCCCGGATCACCTGGCAGTTGGCCTCCCAGACTTCGTCCAGATTCCGCTCCGTGTAGCCGGGGGCGGGAGCCAGGGTAACCAGGCGTTTCCCGACGGTGGCTATCTCCGCGCCCTGACTGTCGAAGATACTGGCCTTTGTCATGGTTCCTCCGTTGTCGACTCCCAATAAATATTGACTCATTGCGTTTCCTCCAATCATTAGAATTGATGTGAAAATAAAAGTACAACTAATATAATTTAAAATACCAATTATAAAACTGGTATAGCATAGAGAGACATAAATGTCAAATAAAAATGCGAAAAATAATAAAATAAATGATATTGACAAGGTTAAAACTTTGGTTATATAATCATTTTCAAGGGGAACCTGAAAAAGCAACTTAAAATTGGTATTATTTTTAAAAACAAATGTAATATGACAAAAGGAGAGAAGCTTATGAAGAAGATGACGATGGAGCGGGTATCCGTGCTCACAGTACAGTATCAGCAGTATTCCTGGGAGTATATGCTGGATTCCTTTGAGAAGATCGGGGTGAAGAATATCGAGATGTGGCCCGGCGAACCCCATTACTGCCGCCTGGATTATACCTCCTCCGGCGAGGCTGCCCGGCGTATCCGTGAGATGAAGAAGCAGCTGGACGACAGAGGAATCAAGGTGATTATGTACACGCCCGAGACCCTGGCGTACCCCTTCAACCCCGCGGGCAAGGGCGACGCCTACCGCAACCGCACCATCGACTGGTTCAAGTGGGCCATGGAGGACGCCCAGGAGTTCGGCTGCCATAACCTGTTCTGCAACTCCGGCTGGGGACTTCACGACGAGCCAAGGGAGGAAGCCTGGAAGCGCGCGGTGGACAGCTTCCAGAAGATCGCAGCCCACGCCAAGACCCAGGGAATCACCATGAGCCTGGAGCAGCTTCAGCCCTACGAGTCCAATCTGGTGCAGAGCGCCAGGGATATGCAGAAGATGATCGCGGACGTTGGAATGGATAATTTCGGCTGCTGCGTGGATATGGGCGCGATGGCGGTAGCCGGAGACACCCTGGAGGATTTCTACAACGTGTTGGCGGACGATGTGGTGAACCACGTCCATTTCTGCGACGCCAACCATGAGATTTTAGGGGCAAGAGGGCTTCCGCTGGAATCCTACATCCATACTCTGGAGGAGCACAACTACAACGGTTACCTCTGCCTGGAGATTTACGACAGCATGTACTTAGACTGCGCGCACCGGGCCTTTGAGGAGTCCTACGACTGGCTGAGAAAACGTCTGCCGGAGGCTTAAGCCATGTACCGGGAACTGATAAAAGGGATGTGCGCGGAGCTGGAGGAAGCCCTGCTGGGGATCGACGAGGCCCGGCTGAGCCAGCTGGTGGACGCGCTGCTGGGAGCCAAACGCATCTTTGTGGCCGGAGCGGGGCGCACGGGCCTTCTGATGAAGTCCATGGCCATGACCCTGGCCCAGTGCGGCCTTCCGGTGGAGGCGGTGGGGGAGGTCACCACCCATGCCATCGGAGAGGGGGATTTGCTGGTGATCGGAAGCGCCTCGGGGAGCACCAAGACCATGCGTCTGTTCGCTGAGACCGCCCGGTCCTGCGGGGCTGCTCTGGCGCTGATCACCACCCATGAGCGCTCGGCGGTGGCGGATATCAGCGGCTGCGTGCTGGTTATGCACTCCCGCTCCGACACGGACAGCACCCGTCCGTCGGTGAATCTGATGGGGAACGGCTATCTGCACCAGCTGAACCTGTTGGTGGACCTCGTGATCGCTGGGATTATGGAGAAGACGGGAATCACGGAGGAGCAGATGTTGGATCTGCATGCGAATCTGGAGTGAGGATACATAGTATAAGGATAGAAATGGATTGGAACGGCGGAAGGCCTCTTGGAAGGGGGACTTCCGCCGTTTTTTGCTGTCATTTATGGGCATTCTTTATCCTACCTGGCACATTTTCACGTAAAAGCGCCAACGCTTTAAAGAAATAAAGTAAAAATGGTTGACATCCCCATAAAACTGCCGTAGAATGATTTTTAATTGAATAAACACATCATTTGTCATCAGCCCTGGGCTGGTGACAACGTATAATTGCACAAAAACAGCAGACAAACCCACGAAAGAATGCTATACTTTTAATGTCTTGCTAAGAGGGACGCCGGATGGGCGTTTCGGAATTTAGGAGGTCAGTCATGATTTGGGCGAAAGAAGAGACAATGTCCCGGAACGAAATTGAGGCGGTTCAGCTGGAACGCCTGAAGGATACGGTGAAACGGGTTTACGAGCACGTGCCCGCGTACCGCGCCAAGATGGACGCGGCGGGGGTGAAGCCGGAGGACGTGAAGAGCCTTGGGGACGTGAAGAACCTGCCCTTTACCACCAAGCAGGATATGCGGGACAATTATCCCTACGGCCTGTTTGCGGTGCCGAGAAAAGAGCTGCGGCGGATTCACGCCTCCAGCGGAACCACGGGCAAGCCCACGGTGGTGGGCTACACCAACGCGGACCTGGAGGTCTGGAAGGAGTGCGTAGCCCGGCTGGCGGTGGCCGGAGGGGCCACGGAGGACGACGTGGCGCAGATCTGCTTCGGCTACGGCATGTTTACCGGCGCCCTGGGCCTGCACAACGGCCTGGAGAAGGTGGGAGCGGCCATCGTGCCCTCGTCCACGGGCAATACCCAGAAACAGCTGATGTATATGAAGGATTTCGAGTCCACCCTGCTGGTGGCCACGCCCTCCTACGCCATGCGCATCGCGGAGGTGGCGAAGGAGATCGGCCTGGACCCCAAAAAGGATCTGAAGATACATACCCTGCTGCTTGGCAGCGAGCTGATGACCGAGGCCATGCGGACCGAGCTTTACAAGGTCTGGGGTTACGACGTGAACCTAACCCAGAACTACGGCATGAGCGAGCTCATGGGCCCCGGCGTTTCCGGGGAATGTCTGGAGCTTAACGGCATGCATATCAACGAGGATCATTTCCTGGCGGAGGTCATCGACCCCAAGACCGGGCAGGTCCTTGCGCCCGGGGAGAAGGGCGAGCTGGTGATCACCTGCCTGACCAAGGAGGCGCTGCCCCTGATCCGCTACCGGACCCGGGACATCACCCGGCTGATGTACGAACCCTGCCCCTGCGGCCGCACCACGGCGCGTATGGAGAATCTGTCCGGCCGCACCGACGACATGCTGAAGATCCGCGGCGTCAACGTGTTCCCCAGCCAGATCGAGGAGGTGCTGATCAACACCGAGGGCATTGGGCCCAACTACGAGATCGTGCTGGACCGCCGGAACCACAGCGACATTCTCACCATCAAGGTGGAGGTGGAGGCGGAGGCCATGATGGACTCCTATGCGGCTCTGGAACGCCTGGACGACAGCCTGCGGGAGAAGATGCGCATGATGCTGGGCCTGGACGCCAAGATCCAGCTGGTATCCCCCAACACGCTGCAGCGCTTCGAGGGCAAGGCCAAGCGCGTCACCGATCTGAGAAACGATCCGGAAAAACTGTGATAAGAACGCTGCGGGATAAAACCGTCGTGCGGCGGTTGCGGCTGCCGGACGCTGTGCGTTATATAAGGAAAGGAAGGTATTAACGTGTCTGAGAAAAAAATATTACTGGGCAATGAAGCCATTGCGAGGGGGGCCTACGAGGCGGGAGTCAAGGTGAGCTCCGCCTACCCCGGCACACCCAGCACGGAGATGAGCGAGAGCCTGGTCCAATACGACGAGATTTACGCCGAGTGGGCTCCCAATGAGAAGGTCGCCACGGAGGTTGCCATCGGCGCGTCCATCGCGGGCGTGCGCTCCATGTGCTGCATGAAGCACGTGGGCGTCAACGTGGCCGCAGACCCGCTGTACACCGCGGCCTACGCGGGCGTGCGGGGCGGCATGGTGGTGATCGCGGCGGACGATCCGGGCATGTACAGCTCCCAGAACGAGCAGGACACCCGCATGGTGGCCCGGGCGGCCATGCTGCCGGTGCTGGAGCCGTCGGACAGCGCGGAGGCCAAGGAGTTCACCAAGTACGCATTTGACTTAAGCGAAAAGTACGACACCCCGGTGATCGTGCGCAGCACCACCCGCCTGTCCCATTCCCAGGGTCTGGTGGAGCTGGAGGAGCGGACGGAGCCTTTTGACATCCCCTACGAGCGGGATATGGCCAAGTACGTGATGATGCCCGGAAATGCCATCAAGCGCCACGTGGTGGTGGAAGCGCGTTTGAAACAGATGGCGGAGGACGCCTGCGGCTTCCCGGTGAACAAGGTGGAGTACAACGACTGTTCCGTGGGCTTTATCACCAGCGGAATCGCCTACCAGTACGTGAAGGAAGCCATGCCTGAAGCGTCCGTGCTGAAGCTGGGAATCGTGAATCCCCTGCCCCGCAGGCTGATCGAGGAGTTTGCGGCCAAGGTGGAGAAGCTTTACATATTTGAGGAGCTGGAGCCTGTGATCGAGGAGCAGGTGAAGTCCTGGGGAATCGCAAAAGCGGTGGGCAAGGAACTGTTTACCGTCCAGGGCGAGTACAGCGCCAACATGATCCGGGAGAAGATTCTGGGTCAGACCCTGGATGTGGCGGCCGCCGCCCAGGTACCGGCCCGTCCCCCGATCCTCTGCCCCGGATGTCCCCACAGAAGCGTATTTTCCGTGCTGAACAAGCTGAAAATCCACGCCACGGGCGATATCGGCTGCTACACCCTGGGCGCGGTAGCGCCTCTGGGAGTCATCGACACCACCATCTGCATGGGAGCCAGCATCAGCACCCTTCACGGCATGGAAAAGGCCAAGGGCCGGGATTTCATCCGCAACTGGGTGGCTGTGATCGGCGACTCCACCTTCATGCACACGGGAATCAACTCCCTGATGAACATGGTTTACAACCAGGCTAACGGCACCGTGGTGATCCTGGACAATTCCACTACGGGTATGACCGGGCACCAGGACCACGCGGCCACGGGCAAGACCCTGAAGGGGCAGGTGGTTCCGGCCATCAACATTTTCGGCCTCTGTAAATCGTTGGGAATTGAAAATGTGTACGAGGTGAACGCTTTCGACCTGCCCGGTCTGGAGGAAACCTTCAAGCGGGAGACGGCAAAGGACGGCGTTTCCGTGATCATTGCCAAGTCCCCCTGCGCCCTGCTTAAGGGAGTGAAGTTCCCCGACAAGTGCAGGCCGCTTTCGGAGAAGTGCAAGAAGTGCGGCGCATGCCTGCGTCCCGGCTGCCCGGCCCTGACGAAGAATGAGGACGGCACCATTTCCATAGACGAGACCATGTGCAACGGGTGCGGGCTGTGCAAACAGCTCTGCAAGTTCGACGCAATCGAGACGGTAAAGGCGGGTGAGTGAGATGAGCGAGAAAATGGCGACGAAAAATATTATGATTGTGGGCGTTGGCGGACAGGGAACCCTGCTGACCAGCCGCATTTTGGGCAAGCTGGCCATCCGCGCCGGCTATGACGTGAAGCTCTCCGAGGTCCACGGCATGGCCCAGCGGGGTGGAAGCGTGGTGACCTTTGTGCGCTACGGCGAGTCCGTGGCCGAGCCCATCGTGGAGGAGGGGCAGGCGGACGTGCTGATCGCCTTTGAGCGGTTGGAAGCCCTGCGCTACCTGCATTTTTTGAAAAAGGACGGGGTGGTGATCGTCAATGACTGGCGCATCGACCCCATCACCGTGGTGACCGGCGCAGCGTCCTACCCGGACGGGATTCTGGACACCTTGAAGGAGCAGCGGGACACCATCGTGGTGGAGGCTACCAAGGAGGCCAAGAAGATGGGCGCGCCGAGGGCATTTAACGTGATCGTGCTGGGCGCGGCGGCCAGACACATGGGCTTTGAGAAGGAGGACTGGATTTCCGTGATCGAGACCACGGTGCCGCCTAAGACCATTGAGGTGAACAAGAAGGCCTTTGAGGCGGGGTACGCGCTGGAGTCGTAAGCGAGGGAAGAAGGAAATAGGCCGGAACCGGGCATTTTCCCGATCCGGCTATGATAGGAGAGGATACGGACATGATATGGAATGAGACGAAAGAGTGCATGAGCAGGGATGAGATGACCAACCTGCAAAGTGCGCGGCTGGTGAAGCTGGTGGACCGGGTGTACCACAACGTGGAGTATTACCGCAAGAAGATGCAGGCTGTGGGCCTGGAGCCTGGGGATATCCGGGGCCTCGAGGACCTGGATAAGCTTCCCTTCACCACCAAGGACGATCTGAGGGAGACCTATCCCTTCGGCCTGTTCGCAGTGCCCAATTCACAGATCGTCCGCATCCACGCATCCAGCGGCACCACCGGTAAGCCCACGGTGGTGGGTTACACCCGCCGGGACATCGACGTGTGGAGCGAGTGCGTTGCCCGCTGTATCAGCATGGCGGGTCTTGGCAAAAACGACATTATCCAGGTGGCCTACGGCTACGGCCTGTTCACCGGGGGCCTGGGGGCGCACTACGGGGCGGAGAAGATGGGGGCCACGGTGGTTCCCATGTCCACCGGAAATACCAAGAAGCTGATCAATATGATGATCGATTTCGGGGTGACGGGCATCATGTGCACGCCCTCCTATCTGCTGCACATCGCGGAGACCATCGAGGAGATGGGCGTCCGGGATCAGATCAAGTTAAAAGCTTCCTTAAACGGCGCGGAGCCGTGGACGGAGAAGATGCGGCACAAGATCGAGGAGAAGCTGGGTATCGAGGCCCACGATATCTACGGCCTCAGCGAGATCATGGGCCCCGGCGTGGCCACGGACTGCAACCTGCACTGCGGACTGCATGTACACGAGGACCATTTCCTGCCTGAGATCGTGGATCCGGAGACCTTAAAGCCGGTGGGCGACGGCGTCACCGGCGAGCTGGTGTTCTCCACCCTGACCAAGGAGGGGATTCCGTTAATCCGCTACCGCACCAAGGATCTGACCAGCCTGGACCACACCACCTGCGAATGCGGGCGGACCACGGCGCGCATCGCCAGATTCAAGGGCAGAACCGACGACATGCTGATCATCCGCGGCGTCAACGTGTTCCCGTCCCAGATCGAATCCGCGCTGCTGGAGATGGGCGGAACCACGCCGCACTACCTGATGATCGTGGACCGGGTCAACAACCTGGACACCCTGGAGGTGCACGTGGAGGTGGAAGAGCGCTTCTTCTCCGACGAGATCCGGGCGCTGGAAAATCTGACCAAACAGATCGAGTACACCTTACAGCAGGCCATCGGCCTGGCCGCCAAGGTAAAGCTGGTGGAGCCCAAGGGCCTGGAGCGCAGCATGGGCAAGTCTGTCCATGTGATCGACAAGCGCAAACTGGATTAAAAACCGTCTGAGAAAGAGAGGAAAATATATGTTTGTTAAGCAATTATCTGTGTTTATAGAGAACCGTGAGGGAAGACTGGAGCAGGTGACAGATGTGCTGAAGACGCAGAACATCAATATCCTGTCTTTGAGTATGGCGGACACCACGGAGTACGGCATGCTGCGCATGGTGGTCTCCAACCCCGAGGTGGCGAAAAAGGCGCTGCGGGAGGAGGGATTCTCCGCAATGCTCACCGACGTGCTGGCCGTGAAGCTGGAGGACAAGGTGGGCGAGCTGCACAAGATGACCCATATTCTCTGCAGCCAGGGGCTGAATATCGAGTATATGTATGCATTGGCCAGCGCCAACCGCAGGGCCATGATCGTGAAGGCGTCGGACGGCGAGACCGCGGCCAAGGCGGTTGTGGACGGAGGATTGGAATTGTACAGCAACGAGGAGATGTGCTGTTAAGGGGAAATGAAACTGGCGGAGACTGGGCTGCGGGGAGCGGCCTGGGGCTTCGCGGATAAGGCGCGGGGCGCGGATTCATGCCGGAAGGCGGTGGGTCCGCGCCCCGGTTTTGGTTGGGGGAGATGGCTTTTGGAGAGATGGGCCGCCGGCATGGAGAACAGGATAGACGAAAATGTCCGGGTATGGTAGAATGTAACGTACTTGAAATATGGAGGCGGAGATTGATGAAGATTCGAAACGTGACGCACAATAAGAAGGCGTATATGGATTTGCTGCTGTTGGCGGACGAGCAGGAGGATATGATCGACCGGTATCTGGAGCGGGGGGATATGTTTGTTCTGGAAGACGGCGGCGTGTTGGCGGAATGCGTGGTGACGAGAGAAGGGGACGGGGTTTACGAGCTTAAAAATATCGCGGTTGCGCCGGATTGCCAGCGGAAGGGGTATGGGAAACGGCTGATTGAGTTTGCGTTTTCCTATTATGGGGACTGTGAACGGATGCTCGTGGGGACCGGCGACGTTCCCTCTTCGCTGGGGTTTTATCACAGCTGCGGCTTTACGGAATCCCACCGCATTCAAAACTTTTTTACGGATCATTACGACCATCCCATGTTTGAGGATGGGAAGCAGCTTGTGGATATGGTGTATTTGAAACGGGAGCGGCCCGGAGGCGTTTGATATGAAGGTGTTGATTGCAGAGGACGATCCGGATATGCAGAAGATACTGGGGCTCTATCTCAGGAGGGAAGGGTACCAGGTGGACGCGGTGGGGGACGGCGCGGCGGCAGTGGATTTTCTGGCGGAGCGCCAGGTGGATCTGGTGGTGCTGGACTGGATGATGCCAGTCCAAAACGGGCTGGATACCTGCCGGGAAATCCGGCGTCTGAATATTCCGGTCAAAATATTGATGCTGACGGCAAAAGGGCAGAATGAGGACGAGATCGCGGGGCTGTCTTGCGGCGCGGACGACTATCTGCGCAAGCCGTTCGATATGCAGGTACTGCTGCTGCGCGTGAAAAAGCTCTGCAATGCCGAGGGGGTGCTGCGGTGCGGGAAACTGACGCTGAACCCGGGAACTGGGGAGGCGGCTCTGGAGGGGCGCAGGCTGGAGCTGACCAGAACGGAATTCGGATTGCTGAGCTGTTTTATGAGCAATCAGAGGATGGTTCTGTCCAGAGAACGGTTGCTGGACCGGGTGTGGGGGATGGATTTCACCGGGGATGCGCGCACGGTGGACGCGCATATCCGGCGGCTGCGGGGAAAGATTGGCGGGGGGTATATTAAGACCAGGATTGGGATGGGGTATGTGATGGAGGATGTGGATGGGTAGAGGTAGAGGGGGATTATGGCTGACCCGTCCATTTCGCCGTCCGGCCGTAAAACTGTTCCAACGTTTATCTGCAAAGTTTATGGTTGGGGTAGGTGGGATTCTGGCGATTGCCCTGGCTTTGTCCATTTTCGTGAATACGCAGGTGGTGGAGCGGTATTACCTGCGGCGTCAGACCGGTTACGTGGAGGCGGCCGGGCAGCGGCTGGAAGCGCTGATCGGACGGGGAATGGAGCCGGAGGAAGGCGCGCAGGCGCTGGAGGAGGCGGAGAAGGTGCTGGTGGTCTGGGCGGCCAATACCTCGGACTACGATGGGCTCAGTGAAGAACTGCGGGAAAAATTCCGTCAGAAGGGGCTTGGGTTTCAGAAATTCTGGCTCTGGGACCAGGATTATATTTCGGCGGTGCGGGACGGGCGGAAATTCCGGCTTTACCGGCAGGACAAGCTGAATTATGGGATTCTGGTGGAGTATATTCCGCTGGGTGAAAATCTGTACGCTGTGGCGGCGATTGTGCCCGAGGCAGGGGATTTTGTGCGGATTGTCAACGGATTCGGATTGGCGCTGTACGCCCTCTCCCTGGCGGCGGCCATGGCGTTTATCTGGTTTCTGGTCCGGCATATCACCAATCCTCTGGGACGGATGGAAGAATTTGCCAGAGGCATTTCTCGGAGGGAGTACGGGGAGCTGGAGGTCCGGACCGGGGACGAGCTGGAGACGGTGGCGGAGAGCATGAACCGGATGAGCCGGGATATCCAGGAGTATCAACGCAGGCTGCTGGATAAGAACCGGGAGATGGAGGAGCTGCTGGACAACGTGGCCCACGACCTGAAAACGCCCATTGCGCTGATCGGCGCGTACGCGGAGGGAGTCCGGGATGAGTTGGACGACGGGACCTTTGTGGAGACGATTATCCGGCAGAACAGGAAAATGGCGCTGTTGGTGGAGCGCCTGCTGGACTTGTCGCGGATCGGGCAGAGGGAGTATTTGCAGGAGGAAGTAGCGTTGGACCGGATCCTGCTTGGGCATTTGGAGGAACAGCGGATTTTGACGGAGCAGAGGGAACTGGAAATCAATACCAATATTGCTTCGGGAGCGGTTGTGAGCGGGAACGAGGAGCTGATTTCGGCGGTATTTTCCAATTTGCTGTCCAATGCGGCCAAGTATGCGGAAAGGGGATGCGTGGAGATCGCTCTGACGCCGCGGGACGGCAGGTATTGTTTTCGGATTTCCAATGAGTTTTGCGGGGAAATGGACCTGGCGCGCATCTGGGAGCCCTTCTATGTGGGGGAGAGCTCCCGCAATCAGGCGCTGACCGGGACCGGACTGGGGCTTCCGGTGGTGAAGAAGATCGCGGAGCGCTGCGGATATCAGACCGACTGCGGCCGGGATGGGAGCCGGGTCTGGTTTGAAGTGGTTTTTTGAAAAATGAGTGGGCGAATGGGGCGGGGACGCATATCTGGATTCCATGTTTGGAAAACAGATATGCGTTTTTTGTTGGAATGCAATGGGCCGCTGGCGCAGCCTGCGGGCGATGGTTGGAATTTGGTTGGTGTTTTGTCACAGGAATGTCATATGGGGCGGGTATACTGGGCGGCGTCTGTATGGAGGCGGCCAGACGTTTTTGCAGATGCCGTCAGGCGTTCGTGCAGACGGAAGAGAAGTGAAAGAGAGGAAATGGTCATGAGATTGAGGAAATGGATTATAATGGGGGCCTGCCTGTTGGGGGCGTGCGCTTTGGCGAATGTAGGATGTGGGGCGCGGGGAACGGCGCCGGCGGAGGATAGAAGTCAGGGAGGAGCGGAGGGCGCGCTGGGGCTGGAATTCGACTATGAGGTGAATCCCGCGGATTTTTCGCTGACGCTTTATGTGGACGGGCAGTCTCTTCCCGCCGCCGGGGCCTCGGATGAGCGCAGGACGGAGCAGGTGAAAACCGAGGAGGACGGCGTGAGCTGGCGTTATCCGGAGGAAAAGATCCGGGTAGCGGTCAAAACCGAGGAGGATTATTTGAGCGTGCAGATCGGGGCTGAGACGGAGGAGGACCAGGCGTTCCGGTGGCCGGAGATATCCGCCGGGCTTTATTATATTCCCCTGGGAGAGGGAAAGCGGGTCGTCTCCAATCAGGCGGAGTGGAAAATGTTCCTGGACGGGCAGGAGTTGGCCGTGAACGAGGCATTGTCTATGCCGTTCTGGGCCTCGGTATATGGGGATTACGCGGTGCTTTTTATCATGGAAAATCCCTATCGGACCAGCCTGAATTTCTCGGCCGGGCCGGAGGTAAGCTTTGGGGTGGAACACCGTTACCCGGCGATCTCCCCAAACCGGACGAACCGTTACCGCATTTACGTGACGGAAAATGATCCGGTGGCGGTGGCCAAGGTATACCGCAGATATGTGCGGGAAACAGGCGAATTTGTAACCCTGGAGGAGAAGGCCGGGGATAACCCGGCGGTGCAAAACCTGTTCGGGGCGCCCCATATCTATCTCCACGGGGACCTGGCGGTAACGCCGGAGGACATCAACTGGCCCGGGTTCCGGCAGGCGATGGATACGCCGGCTATGCGGCATATTATGTCTTTTTTGGATCAATCGGAAATGGGGGCCGAGGCGAAAACGGTATTTGCTGAGCTGGGAAAGCAGGATTATGTGGCGGAATATCAGAAATATGCCATCTGTTCGTATTTGACGGAGGTGATCAAACGCGGGGACTTTTATGCGCCGGAGGTATTTCCGGAACGTAACGATGAAATGAGGGCGGTGCTGGACGGGCAGGGGGAACAAAGCCCTTACCGGCAGATCAGGCTGAACCAAAATGCGCTGGCGGTCAACATGCCGGATGTATTTCACCCGGCGGACACCTGGTTGGAGAAGGAGACGACGAGGCTTCTGGAGGAGATGGAGGAGGCCGGAATCGAACAGGCGTGGATCGGTCTCAACAGCTGGGAACAGGCTTATGTGAAGCCGGAGCTGGCGCGTCAGGCGGAGAAGCAGGGGTATCTCCTGGGGGCTTACGACTCCTACCATTCGATCCATGAGCCGGGGAAGGAGCAATGGATCACCGCTAAGTTCTCGGATTCCAGCCTCTACGATGATGCGGTTGTCGTGGACGCGGACGGGGAACCGGTGAAGGGGTTTAAAAATGTGGGCCGGAAGTTAAATCCTACGCTTTCCCTGCCCGCGGTGAAGCGCCGGATGGGGGAGATCATGGGCACGGGGCTTCCGTTTAGCTCCTGGTTCGTGGACTGCGATGCGTTCGGGGAGATTTACGACGATTATTCGCCGGAACATATCACGACTCAGGAGCAGGACCTGGCGGCCAGGATGGAGCGGTTGGCTTATATCCGGGATACCTACGGTCTGGTGGTGGGCTCGGAAGGCGGAAATGATTTCGCCGCGTCAACGGTGGCCTTTGCCCATGGCATTGAGCTGAAATCCTTTTCCTGGATGGACGAAGATATGAATCAGAACCGGGACAGCGAGTATTATATGGGAAGATATTACAATTCTAAGGGAGGAGTACCGGAGCATTTTTCCAGACGGGTGCCGGTGAAGGAGCCGTACCGAACGGTATTTATGGATCCCCGCTACGATATGCCGCTGTTTAAACTGGTCTACAATGATTCCGTGATCACCAGTTACCACTGGGATTGGTCTACCTTCAAGGTGAAGGGAGCCACCGGGGATCGCATGGTGCGGGAGGTGCTTTACAATGTTCCCCCGCTGTACCATCTGGACCGCGCAGAATGGAATCGGTATGGGGAGGACATCGCGCGCCATCATAAGGTTTGGTCGAAATTCAGCAAACGGGCGGTGACCAGGGAAATGACGGAATTTGCCTACTTGTCCGGGGATGGGGCGGTGCAGATGACCGGCTACGGCGAGGACTTAAAGGCAGTCGCCAATTTTGGGGATGAAACGTGGCAGTATGGAGATAAGAAAATTCCCGGACACTCTGTTTTGATACAGGGGGAGGGGATAGAGTTGGTGTATACGCCGGAGGTGGGGGAGGAGAATTGGTAGAGGAAGTGGAGGGCGGCTAAGGGGCGCGGCTGCTCCTGGCGAGCGATGGCGCCATGCGTATTTCAAAGGGGATTCCTGCGTGTTTTGCGCCGCCCTTGCGCCTTGCCGCTGGCGGTACTGCCCGGGGTTTTCGGTTGTGTATATGGGCATTGTTGATCCACCGGCGCTTATCGCGCCGGTGAATGAAACGGGAGTATTAATTGCTGATTACTGGTTGCAAGTGTCCTGCCGGATATCGAATTCCGGGTTAAAGGCGTAGAAGTTGCGGCTGTCCAGGTGGTCCTGGGTGATCCGCAGCAGCTCGCCGAACCGCTGGTAGTGCACCACTTCGCGTTCCCGCAGGAATTTGATGGGTTCGCACACGTCGTAATCTTTTACCACGCGCAGGATGTTGTCGTAGGTTGATCTGGCTTTCTGCTCCGCGGCCATATCCTCATGTAAATCCGTAATCACGTCGCCCTTGGACTGGAATTCGCAGGCGTTGAAGGGGATTCCTCCGGCGGCCTGGGGCCAGATGCCGGTCCCGTGGTCAATGTAATAGGGGCCGAAGCCCTGTTCCACCAACTGCTCGGCCGTCAGATTGCGGGTGAGCTGGTGAACGATGGTGGCGACGATTTCAAGATGCGCCAGTTCGCCAGTACACAATCTTTATACATAGTGGGCGCGCTAAAGCCTTGGGAAGATTTTCAAGGTGAATTTATCCATTCCACCTGACTTTCGATTCCCTTTGTAAGGCTTGGAATACTCCACCCGCTCGATGATTTCTTTCAGCATTGTATTTTTGACCACGGGGGAATCCACGTTCGGGTATTCCTCCAATACATGCTCCCATCGCGCGATTACGGTCTGCTTGTCGGCGGTCAGCTTTTCCAGCTTGCGGATTTTTTCTGACAGCTCTTTAGCCTCCCGGCGGGCCAGCGCGATTTTCTCGTTAAGCGCAGTAGCACGCTGCTGAAACATTTCGATGGAGTATACCTCCTTTTCCAATAGGTCCATCGCCTTTTCAAGCTGTTTCTGGGCTGTTGTTTCCGCCTCCTGCGCGCTGGCAAGTTGCGTTTTGTATCGCTCTAACTGTGCGCGGTTAAGCTCGAGCGACGTGTCCTCGATCTGCACCCGATACTCGTCAAGCCATTGATTGAGCGCCTGAAGCAGCCGGTCCTCGATTAGGTAGTAATAGGACGCTGACGTTTTGCAGCCGCGTGTAGCGCACATGATCATATCATCACGGCAGGTAGGACTTGCGGGCCGTCGGTACATAGATTTGCCGCATTCCGTGCAGTAGATTAGGCCGGCCAGGGGGTTTTTGATCCCGTGAAAGAAGGGCTTCCTATAGCTTTCCTTCCGTTTCTGTCCGGCCAAATCGAAAAGCTCCTGGTCAATTATCGGCGTGTGTAATCCGTTGTATATCTGGTATTCCTTACTGATTGGGCGGCTGGTTGTTATTTTTCCGTTCACGGTCCGCTTTTGTTGCGGACGGTATCCATGCTGCAATTTTCCGATGTACACCGGATTTTCCACAATTCTGCGCACGGTACAGGCGGGCCAATACGATCCATTCGGGGGCTTAACCCCCATATCGTCCAATATATGGCCGATGGTGGCGGTTCCAACAGGAATGTTACCACTCTCCGGTGTGCCATGCACATACATATTATAGATCAGTCTAACCACCGCGGCCTCCTCCGGTATGGCCTGGAGCGTGAATCCCTTATCATTCGGGATTTTCACGCGCTCATAGCCGTATGGGGACTTATTTCCGATCCACTTCCCCTCACTGATGGAGGACTTGCGGCCACGCTGAAGGCGCCGGTTGATCGTCTTGTATTCCCGGCGTGACATGAACAATCCAAATTCTGCATATTCCTCATCGAATTCGTCGTTGGGGTTATATATTTTCATAGGCGTTATGATCCGGGTCCCCGAATACTTGAACGTTTCCATGATCAATCCCTGATCCCGCGTGTCTCCACGGGCCAAGCGTTCCAATTCCACAACCAGGACCCCGTCCGGGCGCATGTCCTCTATGGCTTCCAGCATTTTCAGCATTTCCGGCCTGGCTGCGATTGTCTCGCCTGACACCACTTCCTTATACCATGTCGCTACGGTTATGCCATACCGCGAGGCCATGTCGCACAGTATTTTCCGGTGTCGTTCCAGCGTTTCACCCTCTCCATGCTGCTCCGCGTCCCGATCCTCTCGCGACTTGCGCAGGTAGGCAAAATATAATCCATCTTTTTTCAGCTCCATTATACACCCTCCTTGTAATATGTATTAAAAATGCGTACAAAAAATACACCCATTGACCGGGTGCACTGCGGGGTGATATAATACAGGTGTCATGCTGATATTATATCGTCCGTTCGTGCAACGGGCAATAGTATCACAAAAGCCGTTCCCGGTTCCTGCCGGGGGCGGTTTTTTGTTTTTGGGAAAAGATGGGGGTGAAAAAAATTATGGCCCCCAGTTGCAAAAAACAAACATATGTTCTATAATGAAAAAGAACAAATGTTCGAACATACTTCCATGTGAATTGCGAATACTACCGGCATGGAGGTATATCGATGGATGTTAGAGTCACCTATCGTGTGTATGAGATCCGAAGAATCAAGAATATGACCCTTCGGGATCTGTCGATCAAATCCGGCATAAGCCGGACGGAAATCAACAATATAGAAAATAACCTTAAAGATCCCACTATACGAACCATGTGTCTCCTTTCCCTGGCGCTGGACGTATCTCTGCAAGATTTGTTTTCTATAGAGGTAATTCCGTAATTTGTCCACTATAGTGGACAAATCTACATATCGCGGTGACTTCTACAATCCGAAGTCGTTACAATATATAGAAGGAACAGCAGTGACCAGGGGAAAGGATGGTACATATTTATATGAACATTGATGAAATTAAAAAGTATATCATTCAGCAGATTAACAACATGGACGAAAATGACATCCGGTTTACGGCACAAATAAGTACGTTCATAAAAAAGTACCAGGAGGGGAAACGAGGGCATTAGTCCTCGTTTTCTTTTTTCATATTAGTTCTTATTTTACGCACATAGTCTCTGATTACCTGCTGCGAGCTAGGACTTAGCTCCTTATAGGACTTAATCATAGATAATATTATGTCATATAGTTCATCTTTTTCGGGACCTAAAAGATCATATACGAGGGCGGCCGTTTCGTCCTCTTCTGGAATTTTTAAAAACATATCTCCGGTTCCAGTTCTCAGCCATTCCTCACTAACATTGAATTTTTTGCATATTAACCGATATATCGGTTCTTTTTGGTCTGGCCGCTTTAGGCGATTATTTTCTATATTGTTAATTACGTCTCCGCTTACCCCGAGCTTTTCTCCGAATGCCCGGCGGGATAAATCCAGTGATTTTCTGACATGCTGTATTCTCTCGTGTATTTCCATCTCATCACCTCCGTTTCTTACTATAGTATATCATTTTGGGTTTGGTTAGTCAACCAAGAAATGAAAAATATATTCGAAATATTGGTTGACAAACCAAAAATATGATGCTATATTTAGTTCACCAACCAATGAACGGAGGTGAAATAATGGTAGACAACACAATTATCCAAGATTCCGGGAAAGACAAAATGCTTGCCGATATGGTAAAAACGTTATCCGAAATGGATATGCCTAGTCTGGTCCTTATCCAAAATGGAATAGACCTGCTCAGGGCAAAGGAGCGGTTAGAAGCCCAGACTCCTAAGGCTGGATAGACCAGGCGTGGCACATTGAAAACCGAGAGGGGATTATGACGGTGGGAGGCAAAGCCAATGAAATGGACAAAAAAAGATACGATAGAAACTATCGTATCGATCATTGTAAGCTCGGTAACTGCGGCAGTGACTATTTGGGTAATGCGCTGACGAGAAGAGAAGTTATGAAAGCAACTATGACAGGCACAGCAACTGATTTAATCAAAAATGCCACAAATGATTCCAGTGAAAAATGCATTGGATGAAGCCCCTTATATGTGAGGCGTAGCAATTTATCATCTATGGAGAAATACCGATCGGGTAATTTTTCCACATATCCTTTACTTTGCAGATTCTCTAACAGACCTAGTATTTGATGTGAGAGTTTTGAACAGGTAATTTTCCCGTCATACTCGAATAAGACAAACGATTGATCATTTTCGTCATAGAAGAAAATCTTTTCGGAACGCTCAGTCAGTTTATAAAGCAGTCTAAGTACCTGTAGTTGCTGAATAGTCATGTACTCAATTTCCTCCCTTTTGCACTCTGTGCTGCGATGTCTATACGTACAGTATAGGCCAAGGGAAAGGAAAAGGCAACAAGTACAACCTGTAAGTCATACATTTTACAGAAAGGGGTGGTTGTATGAAAGTAAGGGAGTATAAGATCGGCGAATCTACCATTGAAATTCACGACGACTACATTGTGAAAACAGAGGAGGAACGCCAGGAAATTTTAAGCCGCGTCGGGAAACTGTATTCTGATTACCTGTCCACAACGGGAGAGGAACCGCAAACCGCCTGATGGCGGTTATGGCGGACAAGCTTAGGAAGGTGGTGATCCCAGTGCATAAGCGAGACATACCCGGCCCGATCCACTACATGCCCCAACGGACGCGGCGGCCGTGGCGGATCATACGGCAAGTGGTCGTGGTAGCAACGGCGGTGATGTGGGGCATAGCGTTTTTCCTGGCCGGTTTGGCCGTAGGATTGTACATGTTATAATTCCCGGCCCCCAGGGATAAGGGGAGAAGGAGATCATAATGAAACGAGAAGATGTTGAGAAGTTGTTGGGCTGGGCGAGAGAGGCCCAGAAGGTTTTTGAGGAATCCGGCGAGACCGATTTTGAAGAGCTGCGCCGCCGGGAACAGCGTGAAATCTATGATCGGTTTGCGGAATCGGGATTTGACGTTCACGATGGTTCTATCGACAAGTATACCGGGTATAAGAAAGTAGAGATTGGAGATTTGACCGCTCGTTTTTATTTCCACGACGAATCTAATTACCCGTTTGACATGCTTCTTTTTATTGGCGAGGATTGCGTGCCTGTGCAGGAATTCGTACAGCACCTGGAATCCCTTTTGTTCGGCCAGACAACCATCGTTAATCTCACACCGCACGAGATCACGGTGTACGACGCTGCTGGGGAATCTGTATTGCAGGTGATCCCGTCATCCGGTATGGCCCGGGCTGCGCAGACAAGGGTACCGCTGGACGAAATCAATGGTATTCCGGTAAGCAAGACGGGATATGGAGCCGTAGAGGGGTTGCCGGATCAGCGGGACGGAGTAATCTACATCGTATCGGTTTTGACCGCACAGGCCGCGCCGGATCGCAAGGATCTGTATATCGTGGACGAGCTGGTAAGGGATGATACGGGCCGGATTTTGGGTTGCAAGGCCCTGGCGCAGATTTAGGGGGCGCGGGATAAAAAGAACCCCAGACGGGTGGAGCCGTCCGGGATTCAGGCACTTAATAATATTCACACCCTTAGTATAAGGGAGAAGGGCAGGAAAAGCAATGGTGAAAGTAACGATTGAATGTGATGGAACAGAACCCATAGTGCTTACCGGCGAATACGCATGGGGCACTGTAAGCACGAAAGTGGATGACGGTATTGCGTCGAATGCGTATTTACTCGGTAAAACGAGCGTGAACATGCTGGCGGCTGATATGGCCGGGTCACTTTCCAGAATCGCCAGCTGTGCAACGGATAGCAAGTTGGAGAAGGTTGCATTTTTGGTAGAATTAATGGCGGACGTTATGTCTGATGTTTCCGGCAACACCAAAGAGGAGGCTGTGGAAAATGCTAACTAAAAAGGAAGTTTCCGCTTTCCTGGACCGGATGGAGGAGCAGGCTTTTAAAACGGTGAAGGAATCATACGCAGACGCGGTAAAAGCTGAAGAACAGAGAATTTTTGAACTTACGAAAGCTCCGGAGATTGTGGAAGGAATGCAGCAGTTGATGGACGAACTGGTCAAGCGTAATGAGAATTTGAACGAGGAACTGAAACGTAGCTCTGGTATGAAGTATTGCGATGATGCGTATCACGGCATGAATTATTACCTGTCGCGAATACAGAGTATTTCGGATGTGGTACTGGAGTGCGTTATGTTCGAGTCTAAGAAGCTGGGCCGTTTGAGATCGGATTACTCTGAGACTCGCCGCAAAATCACAGCTAACTATGCCGCTATCCGGGCGGAGCTGAAAAACAAGTCCAAGGCAGCCCAGTGTGTGGAATACCTCCGGGAAGTCGGGTTTAATGTCTCGGAACTGGAAAAGCCGAAGTGTACAGAATTGGCGGTTGCGTTGGACAAGCGTTACCTGTTCATTGGAATTAAGGAGGAAAATAGATGATTACGATTGAATTTAAAAACTATGACGACATGGTGGCTTTCGCCAGGACGCTTGTTCGCGATCTGGGGGAGTATGAGGCATTGAAAGAGCTGGTGTCCTGCCCCGGGAAATACCGGACTATGCTGGAGGGGAAGCCCGTACAGGTAGCGACGATGGCTCAGCCGCAGGCTACTCCTGCCCCGCAGGTATCCCAGGTCCAGCCGCAGCAGGCTACTCCTGCACCGCAGGTAATGGCTGCCCCGCCGCAGGCCCAGACTCCGCCTGTGCAGGCTATGACCCAGTCCGCGCCGGTAACTCAGGTCCAGACTTCTACGCCCAGTTACACCCTGGACGACATTTCCCGGGCGGCAACGACACTGATGGACGCCGGCCGGCAGGGAGAACTTATTGAGTTGCTGAGACAGTTTGGAATTGCTACGCTGCCGGATCTGCCGAAGGAGCAGTACGGGGCGTTTGCAACGGCGCTGCGCGGAATGGGGGCACAGATCTAATGGGGCATAGCGAGAGAGCACACGCGCTGTTAAGCGCGTCAGGGGCGAGTCGCTGGATGGCCTGCACACCCAGCGCCCGCCTGGAAGAACAGTTCCCGGACACCACCTCGGAGTCTGCCAGGGAAGGAACCCTGGCCCACGAGCTGGCGGAACTGAAACTGCGAAACTACTTCTTTTCCGTGGATTTTGGGAAACGGAAGTTGACCACAGCCGTCAACAAGCTGAAAAAGGCAGAGCTGTGGAATGATGAGATGATGGGCTACACGGACGAATATCTGGACTACGTCAAGGCCGTGGCCCTCAAATTCAAAAGTCAGCCCTACGTGGCAATCGAGAAGCAGGTGGATCTCAGGGCTTACGTCCCGGAGGGGTTTGGGACGGCGGACTGTATCCTGGTCGGCGGAGGAGTGTTGCACGTAATCGATTTTAAGTATGGCAAGAGTCCCAACGGCCGGGTATCCGCCGAGCGCAATCCGCAAATGATGTTATACGCCCTCGGAGCCTACGAGGCGTACAAGATTTTGTACAACGTGTCCGAGGTTCGGCTGTCCATCGTGCAGCCCCGGCTCCCGGACGGAATTTCGGAGTGGTCCTGTTCGCTGGATGTGCTGCTGGGATTTGGGGAGACGGTTAAGGAGCGCGCGGAACTGGCAATCAAGGGGGAAGGAGAATTTGCCCCCGGCGAAAAGACGTGTCAGTTCTGCCGGGCAAAAGGAATGTGCAGGGCGCGGGCGGATGAGAACGTCAAACTGGCATTTTCCCCGGATATCGGGAAGAAGCCGCCACTACTCAGCAACGAAGAAATGGGGGATTACCTGATCCGCGGGGCTGATGTGGCGAAATGGCTGGCCGACCTCCAAAAATGCGCCTTGGCGGAGTGTTTGGCCGGAAACGATGTGCCCGGCTGGAAGGCCGTGGAGGGCCGTGGGTCGCGTGATTGGACTGATTTGGATGAAGCCTTTGCGGCATTGGAGGCTGCCGGAATTAGTACAGCAATCTTATGGGAGCGAAAACCTGTGACACCGGCCGGGCTGGAGAAGGCTCTGGGGAAGAAAGAGTACACAGCCCATGCGGCAAATTATGAAGTTAAGAAACCGGGAAAACCCGCGTTGGTCAAGGAATCTGACAAGCGCGAGGCGATCACAAACAAAGTAAGCGCCGCGGAGGCGTTCAAGGAGGAATAATCATGAATGAGTTAACGAATGTAACCACCGGAAAAGTAAGACTGTCCTATGTGCACCTGTACAAGCCCTACGCAGCTATGCCGGGGCAGGAGGAAAAGTACAGTGTCACCGTGCTGGTACCCAAGACTGACACCGACACAATGAACCGGATCAACGCCGCTGTCGAGGCTGCCAAGCAGCGAGGAATCACCGACAAGTGGGGAGGGGTATGCCCGCCTATGGTTCCGACACCGATCTATGACGGTGATGGTACGCGGCCATCCGATGGTATGCCCTACGGCCCGGAATGCAAGGGGCATTGGGTATTCACAGCCAGCGCCAAGGCGGATTACCCGCCGGAGGTTGTGGACAAAATGGGGAATCCGATCATCAACCAGTCCGAGGTGTACAGTGGGATCTACGGCCGCGTAAACGTGTCCTTCTACCCCTATGCGTTTGGCGGCAAGAAGGGGATCGGTTGCGGCCTGGGACCGGTCCAGAAGCTGGAGGACGGTGAACCGCTGGCGAGCAGCGCCCCCACTGCGGCGCAGGCGTTTGGGGCCCCGGCAACTCCGCAGTATGGCGCGCCCATTCCGGGCACTCCGGGGGCCACAGGATACGCTCCGCAGCCGTCCTATGCACCCCAGCCGCAGCAGTACGCGCAGCCCGCGCCGTGGAGTGCAGCTCCCGCGCCGGAACCGAACTATGGACAGATCAACCCGATTACTGGTATGCCGTATTGATCAGGAGGGGCCGCAAGGCCCCTTCCAATAACAGGAGGAGAACATGGCAAAACATCATCTAAGTATTGATATAGAGACACGCAGCAGCGTGGATATTTCCAAGGCCGGGGCGTATCGATACGCCCAGTCCCCCGACTTTGAGATCCTTCTTTTCGCCTACCAGTGGGACGATGGTCCGGTGGAGGTCATAGACCTTACAGCAGATGAATCATTTCCACCAGAGATATGGGAAGAGGCCCTGAGGGACCCCGATGTAATTAAGCACGCCTACAACGCGGCATTCGAATGGTATTGCCTTAACCGGGCCGGATATGCAACGCCGCTGGATCAATGGCGCTGCACCATGGCGCATGGGCTGTATTGCGGCTATACGGCCGGCCTGGACGCAACAGGCAAAGCGATTGGCCTGCCGCAGGACAAGCAAAAGCTGGCGGTCGGCAAGGCGCTGATCCGGTATTTCTGCGTACCCTGCAAGCCTACAAAGAGCAACGGGGGACGGACCTGGAACCAGCCGCGGCACGACCCGGACAAATGGACACTGTTCAAGGAATATTGCCGGCAGGACGTTGTGACAGAACACGAAATCCTGCGACGCTTGAACTTTTTCCCAATGCCGGAGGATGAAGAGCGACTTTGGCAGCTTGACGTCGCCATGAATGCCTACGGCGTCCGGGTGGACACTAAGCTGATTGCGGGGGCATTGTACGTCGATGAGGTCAGCACGGAAAAGTTGACGGCGGAGGCCGTGGAGCTGACGGGCCTGGATAACCCTAACAGCGGCGCCCAGCTCGTTCCCTGGATTAATGCGCATAACAAGGAGCACCCGGACGATCCAGACCTCCTCGCGGATCTGCGCAAGGAGACAGTCGAGGAGGCGCTAAAGGATCGGGACAACCTGCCGGAGGACGTGGCACGTATGTTGGAGATCCGGCAGCAGCTTGGAAAGACATCGGTCAAGAAGTACGTCGCCATGGACGTGGCGCGCGGTGAAGGGGACCGGGTGCGGGGACTGACCCAGTATTACGGTGCCAACCGGACCGGGCGGTGGGCGGGGAGGCTGGTGCAATTACAGAACCTTCCCAGGAACTACCTTAAAACCCTGGATTACGCCCGGGAGCTGGTCAAAGCAAAAAACTACGACGGCCTGCGGATACTGTACGGCAATGTGCCGGATACGCTCTCACAGCTTATCAGGACAGCGTTCATCCCTTCTGAGGGCCACAAGTTTGTGGTGGCCGACTTCTCAGCCATTGAGGCCCGCGCGATCGCGTGGCTGGCTGGTGAACAGTGGGTCAACGAGGTTTTTGCGACTCATGGGAAAATCTATGAGGCCACGGCGGCCCAGATGTTTGGTGTTCCAGTAGAGCGGATCACCAAGGGCAACCCGGAGTATTCCCTGCGGCAAAAGGGAAAGGTTGCCACGCTGGCCCTGGGATATCAAGGCAGCACGGCGGCACTGATCGCCATGGGCGCATTGAAAATGGGCCTGACGGAGGACGAGCTGCCGGACATCGTGACCCGCTGGCGCAACGCCAACAAGCGGATATGCGGCCTATGGTACGCCGTAGAGAACACTGCGCTGCGGGTTATGCAGACGGCGCAGCCGCAGGGACTTAATGGCCTGATATTCGCCCTGGAGGGTGATCTGATCTATGGACAATCGTTTCTTACGGTCCGGCTGCCGAGCGGCCGCAAGCTGTACTATCCCAAGCCCTTCCTTCAGGAAAACCGCTTCGGGAAACAGGCGATCCACTACTACGCCGTAGGGCAGCAGACGCGCAAATGGGAGATTGATAGCACCTACGGCGGGAAAATGACCGAGAACATCGTGCAGGCCATTGCCCGGGATTGTCTGGCCGTGACGCTGCGCAGGATCGCACAGAAGGGCCTACAGACGGTTTTCCACGTACACGACGAAGTTATTATCGACGCGCCGATGGAGACGACTGTGGACGAAATATGTGACCTGATGGCCGAACCCATACCCTGGGCGCCGGGGTTGATCTTAAAAGGCGCGGGATTTGAAAGCAGTTATTACATGAAGGACTAGGAGGGGGCAGCATTGGAATATAACCGAAAACTACAGATTAGCACAGCCGGCAGCCGTAAGGCGTTACTCTGGCCGGCGAGCGAGATCATGTGGTCCGAGTTTGTGGACCGGCTGAAAACCCCCATCCGAAGCACGGAGACACTGGACCAGTACCTTGCCATGTCAAAGCCGCAGCAAGACGAACTGAAGGACGTGGGCGGGTACGTGGGCGGAACCCTTTCGGGGAACCGTCGGAAGGGCAGCCGCGTGGAAGGGCGGGACCTGCTGGCACTGGACATGGACAACATTCCCGCCGGCAGGACGGTAGATGTCCTGAAACGTGTGGACGGCCTTGGCTGCGCCGCGGTGGTGTACAGCACCAGGAAACACGCAGAATACGCGCCGCGCCTGCGGGTGATCGTACCGGTGGACCGAACGGCCACAGCGGATGAGTATGAGCCCGCGGCCCGGAAACTGGCGGCGTTAATTGGGATTGAGTATTGCGACCCAACAACGTTTGAGGCTAACCGGTTGATGTACTGGCCCAACTGCTGCGCTGATGGCGTGTATATCTGTGAGGTGTACGATAAGCCGTTTTGCAGCCTGGACGGCCTGCTGAATATGTACGCTGATTGGCGGGATGTCACGACATGGCCCCAGGCACCAGACGAGGCAGCGATTGAGAAGCGCCGGCTGGCAAAACAGGAGGACCCCACAACCAAAAAGGGAATCATCGGGGCCTTCTGCCGGACATACACCGTCACCGAAGCCATGGAGAAGTTCATCCCCAGAATGTATGATCCAACGGCCAAAGCCGGGCGCTACAGCTACACCGGCGGGGAAACGACCGGCGGCGCCATCGTATACGACGGGGACCTATTCCTCTACTCCCATCACTCCCATGACCCTTGCTGTAACCAACTGGTCAATGCATTCGATTTGATCCGGCTGCACATGTACGGGGATCTGGATAACGAGGCCAAGGAGGGAACGCCTGTCAACAAGCTGCCGTCATACGTGGCAATGTCCAAGCTGGCGGCCGCCGATAAGCCGGTGGCCGACCGGATCGCCCGTGAGAAGTTTGAGGCGGCACAGCAGGCGTTTGCGGCGCCGGAAGCCCAGGAACCCGCTGGGAATGATCTGACATGGTTGTCTCAGTTGTCCGTGGATGGCAACGGGAATTACAAGAAAACCGTCAACAACGTGATTCTGATACTCGAGAACGATCCGTTATTGAGAGACAAGATCGTGACGGATGAGTTCGCCAACAGAGGTTTGGTCATGGGGGCGGTGCCGTGGAACCAGGAGGATGTCCGGCGGCAGTGGACGGACACGGATGATTCAGGATTCTACTGGTACATCGAAACGTATTACAACATCGCGGTGCGGGACAAGCTGTCGGACGCCCTGGCAATCGTGGGCGGCCGGCGGGTGATCAATGAGGTTAAGCAGTATTTGCAGGGCCTCGCCTGGGATGGCGTGAAGCGGCTGGACACGCTGCTATCGGTGTATTTGGGGGCGGACGACACGCCCTATACAAGGGCGGTTATGCGAAAATCATTGTGCGCGGCAGTAGCCCGGGCGGTAGTCGGCGGCGTGAAATATGATTACATGCCGATCTTCACCGGGCCGCAGGGAATCGGTAAGAGCACATTCTTGCGAATCCTGGGCGGCGCGTGGTTTTCGGATAGCCTGACGACGTTTGAGGGCAAGGAGGCGGCCGAGTTGATACAGGGAACATGGATCAACGAGATCGGAGAACTGAGTGCATTCACACGACAGGAAACGCAGATCATCAAGCAGTTTTTGAGTAAGTTGGAGGATATCTACCGCGCAGCTTACGGACGGCGGACGGAGCGATACCCGCGGCGCTGTGTGTTCTTTGGGACGTCCAACGACAGTGAGTTCCTGAAGGACGCCACCGGAAACCGCCGGTTTTGGCCGGTGGATGTAGGGGTGCACCCCGCAGAAAAATCGGTATGGGAGGACCTGCCCAAAGAGGTTGACCAGATCTGGGCGGAGGCATATCTGTACTGGACCCTGGGCGAAAAGTTGTTTCTTCCGAAGGAGCTGGAGGAACTGGCCCAGGAGCAGCAGGAGAGCCACCGGGAAATGTCCGGGAAAGAGGGCTTGATCATCGAATACCTGGAAAAGAAGCTACCCACAAACTGGGATCAGATGGACGTGCCGGCACGTAAAATGTTCTTGGCTGGAAATGATCACGGGATCGGTGAAGCCGATCTCATGATACGGAAAAAAGTGTGCGCAGCGGAGATATGGGTGGAGTGTTTTAACGGTGATCCAAAGTATTTGAAACGAATCGAGAGCACAGAAATCAATAACATTCTGTTGAGCTTACCAGGGTGGAAACGAAATAAAACCACGAGAAGGTACGGCCCGTATGGACAGCAAAAAGGATTTGAGAGGTGACTACTTTGGCGCATACCATGCGACTACTTGACTACTATCATGGTAGTCGCGCAAGTAGTCAAGTAGTCATTAAGTAGTCGGCTAAAGTAGTCGGTTAAAGCCTTTAATCTACGAGGATACAGGCTTATTGACTACTATGACTACCAAATATCTATAGTAATAATAAAAATATATAAAATAGGTAAATACGCGTAGCGCCTAACGCGCCTAATGTGTATATCACATACGCGTACACGCGAGGTAGTATGAGGGAAAAAGACATAGAGCAGAAATTAGTCCAAGGCGTCAAGCGTTTGGGCGGAAGGGCATTTAAGTGGACAAGCCCTGGCAATGATGGGGTGCCTGACCGGATTGTGTTTCTCCCAGGCAGACCGCCGGTTTTAGTGGAATTGAAAACTGACACGGGGAAGCTGAGTGCCCTACAGCGGATACAGATCGGCCGGCTGCGAGACCTGGGACAGGACGTTCGGGTACTGTATGGGCTGGATCAAGTATTGGAATTTTTGAATGAGTGTGGAGGAGGTGACAACCCATGATATTCAAGCCGCACGCATACCAGCGGCATTGCATTGATCGGATAATTGAAACTAAGAAGCTGGGCCTGTTCCTCGATATGGGATTGGGTAAGACAGTCACCACACTGACAGCTATCAAGGAGCTTAAGTACAATCGCTTCCGGGTTCGCAAGGTTCTGGTGATCGCACCCAAAAAGGTTGCGGAGGGAACCTGGACCAGGGAGGCAGCCAAGTGGGACCACACCAATATGCTGCGGGTATCCCCGGTACTGGGAAGTCAAGCGAAACGAATCCGGGCGCTGAACACGCCGGCGGATCTGTACATCATCAACCGGGAAAACGTGGTGTGGCTGGTGGATTACTACCGCAACTCCTGGCCGTTCGACATGGTGATCGTGGACGAGTCCAGCAGTTTCAAAAGCCACAGTGCCAAGCGTTTTAAGGCCCTGGCGAGTGTGGGGGATCACATTGACCGGCTGGTGGAGCTGACCGGAACGCCATCTCCCAATGGACTGGCGGATCTGTGGAGCCAAGTCTATCTACTGGATTCCGGGGAGCGGCTGGGAAAGCGGTACACGCATTTCCGGGAGCGGTATTTTCAGCCGGACAAGCGCGGGGCCGATGGCATGATCTACAGCTACGAGGCCAAGCCCGGGACCGAATCGGCTATCCTGGAAAAGATATCCGACATATGCGTGTCCATGAAAGCTGAGGATTATCTGCAATTACCGGATGTTACATACCACGAAATTCCTGTGGTGCTGGATCCTAAGGCCCTGAACGCCTACACGGAGTTGGAGCGGAAAATGATCCTGGAGCTGCCGGAGGACGAAAGCGACATCAGCGTTACCAGCGCGGCGGCCCTGAGCAACAAGCTGTTGCAGCTTGCCAATGGCGCCGTATATGACGAGGATCGCACCGTGCACGAGATCCACGGCTGCAAGATCGAGGCGTTTCTGGAGCTGATCGAGTCCTTACAGGGCAAGCCCGCGTTGGTATTCTACAATTACCAGCATGACCGGGAGCGGATACTGAAAGCCCTGGCAGGGTCTAAACTGCGGATACGAGAGCTGAAAAAGCCCCAGGATGAGGATGATTGGAATGCCCGAAAAATTGACATCCTTCTGACTCATCCGGCTAGCAGCGCCTACGGATTGAATTTACAGCAGGGTGGAAATCACGTTATATGGTTTGGCCTGACGTGGAACTATGAGCTATACACACAGGCAAATAAGCGGCTACACCGTCAGGGACAGACCGAGAAGGTGATCATACACCATCTGGTATGCAGTGGGACCCGAGACGAGGACGTCATGCAGGCGTTGCAGCGCAAGGACGATGTACAGAATTGGGTGATGGAGTCGCTTAAGGCGAGGATAAGGAGGTACAGGCAGTGATCATAACATACAAGATCCCGTCGGGAATTATGCGTATCAATGCGGATGAGTTTTTCAGACTGGCCCGTAAGTCAGCCATCCGCAGAATGTTCAAGCAGCTACGGCAGGATGATAAGGCTGCGGGGGAGTATACACCGCAGATCCGGGAATATCTGGAGGAGTGGGAGCAGAAGGCACATGATGAGATTGCCAGGCTTTACGGGAAGCAGGTAGACGCCGAGACACTATACCGTGAGGTGAAAACCAGGTACGAGGAAATGCAAAGTCCCTGTTATGCGCGCTTCACCAGAGACGAAAAGGTGTTGGCAGCAGCGAGAGGAATTGTCCGGGACGCAAAGTCTGAGGTCAGTTATATCAAGCGGGGGATCACGGAAGCCCAGAAGATGGAAAAGCGATACAAGGAGATTCAGGAGGATGTCGTGAAAATTTTGGAAGGAGGACGCAATGGGAAACAGAGTTAATAGCTTGGCGGACATTGGAAAGATATACACCCCGGACGATTACCGGGAGATCAAACGCGGCAATATGTATTACGTCAAGAATGGCGTAGGGACTGGGAGCGAGCAGGGAGGAACACGGCCTGCAATCATTGTAGGAAACGATGTGGGAAATCTTCATAGCCCGGTGGTGATTGTGGTGTACACCACTACCCAGCCCAAAACTGAGTTGCCAACCCACGTGGTTGTCAACAGCCTGCCTCAGCGCAGCACAGCCCTGTGCGAACAAATCTACACGGTGAGCAAGGAACGGGTTCAGGAATACATCGGCCGGGTAACGGAGAGCGAGATGGAACAGATCGACAAGGCCCTTGCAATCAGTATCAGCCTGGACTCTCCGGTCCAGCCTGAGGCCAGCAAAAACCCATTGATCACGGAGGCGTTTAAACGGATTGCGAGTATCCGTTTTGCCGCAGCCGAGATTGAGCGTGTTGAAAACCTGCTTGCCAAGGCGGAGAAAAGCAAGGGAATCTGTTTGGACGGGCCGGAAGTTATACGGCTGGATGGTATTCTCTCAGCGGAAAAACTGGCGGAGTTGAGACTTGCAATCCTTAAACAGGTAGATATTTCCAAGGAGGCACGGGAGAAGCGGCTGCGGGAGTTGCTGGGAGACGAAAAGCCTGATCCGGTTCCGGTACAAAAGATTCCCCCAAAGCCCGCAGCCAAGAAGGATAAGGCTGTGGAGAAAAAGAGAGTGTACTTGAAGCAGGCGATGAAAAAGGAAATTGACCGGCTGTACACTGCCGGAAAAGAGATTGAGGACATTGCTGTCGCAGTGGGGGCAGACATGGCAGCGGTGAGTCGGTACATAAGCACCACCGGCCTGCCTGAAAAGCGGTATAAGGGCATGAAAATTCCAAGCGCCGGATCGGTGCCGATCGGGGCCGGAAGCACAAACCTGACAGGAAAAAAAGCGGTAAAGGAGGACAATGACAATCCCGGGTAAAAAGGGTGGCCACCCGTCATTATGGGATCATGGAAGAGTGGAGAAAGAAGTTGATTGAAGAGAATATAGCACTTGCCGGGTATGTATATGGCAAAATGCGTTATCCGCCAATCGATGATACAGAAAAGATATCAGCGGCCAATTATGGACTCGTCAAGGCTGCAATGCAGTTTGACCCTGATCGAGGCTTAAAATTTAGTACCTTTGCGGTTCCCGTTATTCGGAACGTGATTCTTCATGAAGCGCGGCAGGCGAGAAAGAACAATAGGTACATTTCCCTGAACGAGGGAATAACGCCCGAAGAAGGATATACGGAGCTTGGGGATCTGGTGAGCACCGGAATTGATAACACGGCGGAGCAGGCTATGTATAACATAGGCCTGGAGGATCTGGTGGGACTGTCCCGGGAGTTAAAGGGTGTGGAGAAAAGGGTTCTGCAAATGTGCCTGTCACACCCAGAATGGACACAAAAGCAGAAGGCAAAAGCCTTGGGAATGTCCCAGAGTTACGAGAGCAGAATTGAGAAGAAGATCAGGTCCTATTTGGACTAAATCGTTATTTTCAGGAGGAAGGAAATATGAAAGCAATAACAATTTGGCAGCCATGGGCGTCCCTCATTGCCTGTGGCGTGAAAAAGTATGAGACACGGAGCTGGAAAACGAAGTATAGGGGGCCGATAGCAATACATGCGGCGTTGAAACCTTTCGTGAACTGCTGGTCCTGGTCCACAACTGCAAGAGCCAGAGAAGTAATCTTGCGGAGAATGGGGCTGACAGAAGATTTTGAACCTGAGAAATATTTTCCAGCAGGATGTATTCTTGCCACGGCAGAACTTGTGAATGTCTGGCATATTGTACACCATCCAGGAACTGACATTGATGTGGCGAGAAGTATTCATATTGGAGCCGAGAGTCTGACAGACGATAAACATGCGCCGGATTTTGGAAATTTCATTGTGCCTACGAATGATGAAATGGCTATTGGAGATTGGACGCCAGGGCGCTATGCGTGGGAACTGGATAATATAGAACTGCTTCCACTGCCAATTCCGGCAAGGGGGCGGCAGGGACTATGGAATTGGGAAAATTAACATTTGTGGCATTGGCGAACCCAGCGGCGACATAGGCCGCCTGCAAGTAGTCATGTAAGTCCACACTATTAGCATTTAGCTGCCAACTGTGAAGTGTTGGAGAAAGCAGGATTATGAAATATCAGAAAAAGCCAGTAGTAATAGAGGCATTTCAGTATGATGGAGATTTAAAAGGAACTGACGGAAAATATTATGTGCCTGGATGGGCGGTAGAAGCATATGAGAAAGGTATCATGCATTACGGAGCATTGAAACTGGACGATCCGCCGTGTGAGTTGTTTATTGACACACTGGAAGGGACGCATCATGTGAGCGTTGGCGATTATGTGATTAAGGGGATCAAGGGCGAACTATATCCCTGCAAGCCGGATATTTTCGAGGATAGTTATGAGCCAGTAAACCGACATTTTCCGGCCAGGAGAAAGGAATCTATGGACAAAAGTAAAGATAAATTTCTGACTTTTTGCAACGAATGTGGATGGGAAGAAAAAACCATTGGCCTCCCATATCATTTTTGCCCTAAATGCGGTCACGTAAATATAGGGTTCATCCACTTGAAAAATGTGAGGGATGATAAAACAAAGAGGATGCACAAATGAACCGTAAGAGGCGCACATGCTACCGCGAGAACGGCTGTGGCCGGTGTAATGGGGAGAAAAACACACGAGGCAAGATATACCGCAGGTGCTTCTTATGCGCCGCGTATGAGCCGATAAAAAAGCCGGGGGACCACCCCGGCAAATAAAAACGAAGGGAAAGAACGTATGTTCAGAACCAATGGAAAGCGGCGGTCACCCGCCAAGATGATTCCGCCGCTTAAAGTATAGCCTGGGTATATTATAGACTACCCGGGCGGAAGAAATCAACAGGAAAATTATTCCAATCGGGAGGACTATAATATGACAGAACAGGTGAGATTAGATGAGGTTGTGACCAGTATAATGTACGGGCTGGCCCAGGTAATTGCCGAGGAGGCCAAGACAGAGCAGGAGCGCATGAATGAGGCCAAGGCTGTGTTATATATGACCCTGAGCCACATCCAAATGTATGCTGAGGAGACGGCGCTTTCCACGCAACTGGACAGTAGCGCGGAGTGGGTGAGGCTATATCTGGCAACCATGGTGGTGCGCGGATGTACCGAAAAGACGGTTGAGACATATACCCAGGAATACAAGACCTTCTTCGGGACCATTAACAAGGCAATCCCGAATATTACCACCAGAGACATAAGGGGATACCTGGCGCATTGCAAGTTGGTGCGTCACAACAAGGATACCACGATTAATAATAAGACCCGTATGCTGCGGGGGCTGTTCGAATGGTTGACGGAGGAGGAATACATAGACCGCAATCCAATGCTGAGGATCAAGGATAACAAGGTGGATCACCGCGTCAAGGAGGTGTTCAGCGACGAGCAGGTGACAATCTACAAGGATCTAGCAAAGCAGCACGGCAAACGCAGCATTGCGATTGTGGACTTCCTTCACCGTACGGGCGTTCGAATATCCGAGATGGTGGCGCTGGATCGTTCGGACATTGATTTTCAGGACAGGCAGTGTATTGTCTATGGCAAGGGCCGCAAGGAGCGCCCGGTGTATTTTTCGGGTGACGCCGCTGTGCACCTGCGGGATTACCTGGAAAGCCGTACAGACAATAACCCTGCATTGTTTGTGGGAATACGCAAGCCGTTCAACCGGTTGACGGACGATGCGGTAAGGTTGATCCTGCGGGAGATACGTGACATGGATGATCGGATGGCCGGAATAGCAATCAACCCACACAAGTGGCGGCGCCAATTCGTCACGGAATTGCTGGAGAAGGACGTGCCGCTGACCTTGGTAGCGGATTTGGCGGGGCACAAGAATCTGAACACCACCAAGGATAATTACGGGAATTATAATCGCAATAAGGCGCGGGAAGCGCACAGAAAATATGTATCAGGATAAGGAGGACAAGGATTTGACGGCAAAAGAGTATTTGAGGGAGATCAGGATTTTAGATAAGCGGATCGACCAGAAGCAACGGGAGTTTGACACGCTGAAACGCGGGCGGACTTATGTCGGCGGCATGGATTATTCGCAGGAGCGGGTTCAGACATCGGCGGGGCAAGGCTTTGTGGGCTTGTCGGATAAGCTGGTGGACATGCAGCGGGAAATCAACAGGGATATTGATCAATTCAACGATATTCGCCATGCGCGTATTAACCAGATTCAGCAGCTTTCCCGGATTGATTACATGGACATCCTTTTCCGCAGGTATGTGCAATATCAATCTTTTGAAGAAATTTCCTCAGACATGGAGATGTCCTATTATTGGACTTGCCATCTCCATGGAGAGGCCTTAAAGGAATTTAGTGAAAAATTTTTGAAAGACAGCAACTAACCGCAAGATTTTTTTCTAAAACCGTGCTATTATAGTTTCATGAAGATTGGGCCTACCGGAGACGGGGGCCTTTTTCTATGCCCGACAAGGCTTTTCGCATTAACGATAATGTGAAAGGTGGTTACAATTTTGAACAGTTTTATTTCTTGGATTGGAGGCAAGAGATTGTTGCGAGAGCGGATTTTACAGCAGTTTCCAGAAGCAGGAACATACGACCGATACATTGAGGTGTTTGGCGGGGCCGGCTGGGTGCTGTTTTCGCGTGATCGGCACGCAGCAATGGAGGTATACAATGATATCAACGGGCAGTTAGTTAATCTATTTCGGATTGTCAAGTATCACCCGGAGGCGCTACAAAAAGAATTAGATTGGATTTTGATGTCCAGGGAACAATTTTTCGACTGTAGGGATGATATACGCGGAACAACTGACGTTCAGCGTGCCGCTAGATTCTACGTGGTCGTGCGGGAAAGTTTTGGAGCGGATTGCCGTTCTTTCAGGATTGAGCCGCGTGATATGCAACATTTGATTGAGAATTTGCGAATGGTGTCGGATCGGCTGCGGAAAGTGTTAATCGAGAATGTTGATTTTGAACACCTGATCAAGACATATGACCGTTCGACGGCCCTGTTTTACATGGACCCCCCGTATTATGGAGCTGAGGATTATTACAGCACAGAATTTAACGCTGGCAGCCACAGGCGATTAAGGGAAGTCCTTGGGAGAATACAAGGCCGATTTGTGTTATCTTACAATGATTGTATGGAAATTCGGGAGCTGTACGATGGATACACGATAATCGGTGTAGACCGACGGAATAATTTGAAAGTGAAAAACGGAGAACCACAGCGTTATAAGGAATTGATCATCAAAAATTTCTCATAAATCCCGGCGTCTGAAACTTAGGGCGTCCGGGTCCTCCTTCTAAAGAGCAATTATAGAAAACTAACACGATTGAGAGGTGGTGATATTGCCAAGAGCGCGGAACCCCAGCCGTGACCAAGCTTTCGAGATATACAAGCAGCACGACGGGAAAATTACAAACCGGGAAATCGCGGCGCAAGTCGGAGTAGACGAAAAGGTCATCGCCGTCTGGAAGGGCCGTTACAACTGGAAGGACGTTGTACAACAGGACCAAAAGCGTTGTACAACAAGACGTAAGGGCGGGCAGCCTGGAAACAAAAACGCCGTGGGAAATAGCGGCGGCGCACCGCCAAAGAGGAATAAGAACGCAGTTAAGACGGGAGAGTTTGAAACTCTCTTTTTTGATTGTCTGGACCCGGAGGAGCGGGCGCTGGTGTCAAGGGTGCAGCCGGACAAGGAGGCACTGCTGCTACAAGAGATCCAATTACTCACAGTCCGGGAGCACCGAATGTTGCGCAGGATTGAAAGCCTAAAAGAATCCGCGATGACAGAGGACTCCAAGTCTAAGGGGATGACCGCCGTAAAGCGCAAAGTCAGTATCGATGACGACGCGGTAGAGTACACGGGAGTCTTGGGGCAGATCCAGGCTGTGGAGGACGCGTTAACACGGGTACAGGCCCGCCGGCAGAAAGCAATCGAGGCACTTCACCGGTTCGGATTTGACGACGCCCGTCTGGAGCTGGAAACCATGAAGTTTGAGCTGGAACTGTCCCGGGCCGACAACCAGGGCAAGGAGACGCCCAACGATGGCTTCCTGGAAGCTCTGGGAGCCGAGGCGGCCAGTGTGTGGGGTGATTCGGATGAATGAGCGGATGGAGGAACTGCGGCGACGTCTGGGGGCGATTAAGCAGCGACTGAAGGTGGCCTCTGCCGGTGACAGTTTTAAGTTTCAGCCGTTTTCCCAAAAGCAGAAACAGATTCTCACATGGTGGGTCCCGACATCGCCGGTCAAGAATTACGACGGGATCATAGCGGACGGAGCGATCCGATCCGGTAAGACGGTGTGCATGTCACTGTCCTATGTGCTGTGGGCCATGACGACGTTCAACGGCTGCAATTTTGGTATGTGCGGTAAGACCATCGGCAGTTTTCGCCGGAACGTGCTGTTTTGGCTGAAACAAATGCTAAAGAGCCGTGGGTATAAGGTTGTGGATCACCGTTCGGAAAACATGCTGGAAATCAGCCGCGGGGACGTGCTCAACTACTTCTACATTTTCGGCGGGAAGGACGAGAGCAGCCAGGACTTAGTGCAGGGTATTACCCTGGCCGGCGTATTTTTCGACGAGGTCGCGTTAATGCCCGAGTCGTTCGTGGATCAGGCAACAGGCCGGTGTTCTGTGGACGGGTCCAAGTATTGGTTCAACTGCAACCCGGCCGGCCCGTATCATTGGTTCAAGGCCAACTGGATTGACCGGGCGATCGGATACCTGGGGAAAGCTGAGGTCGAACGGCAGAAGAAAGAAGCTGAGGAGAAAAAGCAGGATATCAGCTTTAAGCGTTTGCTGTATGTCCATTTCACCATGGATGACAACCTGAGCTTGTCTGAGGAGATCAAGGCCAGATATCGCTCCCTGTATACCGGTGTATTTTTCAAGCGTTACATTCTGGGCCTCTGGGCGATGGCCGAGGGGATCATCTATGACATGTTCGACACTGCGCGGCATGTGATCCGGCTGGCGGCTGTCGAGGATCGGCTGATCCCAGGCGGCCGATATGTAAGCTGTGACTACGGCACGCAGAACGCCCTCGCATTCCTACTGTGGAACAAGGGGACGGACGGCGTGTGGTACTGCACGCGTGAGTATTACTATTCTGGCCGGGACATCGGGAAACAGAAATCCGATTCCCAGTATGCGGACGATTTTGAGAAGTGGTTGGCCGGAACGAGGATCAAGGCGGTGATCATTGACCCATCGGCGGCGTCCTTTGCGGTGGAGCTTAACAACCGCGGCTATTCTACCATTAAGGCCGATAACGATGTGGCCGACGGAATACGCCTTGTGGCGACGCTGTTGAATACTGGGAAGATCGCATTCTCGGAGGGCTGTAAGAACACGATCAAGGAATTTGCGTCTTATGTATGGGACGCGAAGGCAGTGGACCGCGGTGTGGATGAGCCGCTAAAGCAGCATGACCATGCCATGGACGCTGTTCGGTATTTCTGCTATTCGATTCTGTTCAACCGTGTAGCCCGGATCAAGAAGAAATCCAAGTATGGGTTCCATTAAAGGAGGTGATGAAAAACGTACACATACACAATGCCGCGCGATGATTGGGACGAAACAAATCCCGACAAGCAGGCGATCCTAAAGATCATCCACAAGCACCAGACGGAGGTCCGGCGGCTTAAAAAGCTGAAGGACTACTATGTGGGCGCACACAAGATTTTGCAGGACGAAGGCCGGGAGAATAAGCTGGTGTGCAATCACGCCAAGGATATCAGCGATACGGCTAGCTCCTACTTCATTGGCAACCCAGTGTCCTATAAAGCGGAGCCGGACATCACACCGTTGACGGACGCGCTGGAGAATGCGGGCGCGGATGAGGCGGACGGGGACAATGGGCTGAACTTATCCATTTACGGCCGCGCCTATGAGTACGTCTACCCGGAGGAGGGAAGCACGGCTCTGGTAATCAAAACATTGGAGCCAGAGAACACCATAAAGGTATACGACGACACAATCGAGCAGCGGGAGCTGTTCGACATCTACTATTATCCAAAAAAGGATGATAGCGACAAACGGCCTACTGTCTATATGGCGACGATCCTGACGCGGCATTATCGGTACGAAATGCGGATACTGGATACCAGCGGCCCACAGGAACCAGTGCCGCCGGGAGTGCCGCACAACTTTGAGGAATCCCCGATCATTGAGTACCAGAACAACAAGCTGGCTATGGGGGATTTTGAGCTGCAAATCCCGCTGATCGACGCCTATAACGCGTTGATGTCGGACCGGATCACAGACAAGGAACAGTTTATCGACGCGATCCTGGCCCTATACGGGTTCATGCTATCGGATGACGACGCTGTGGACGAGGACGGAAGAACAGTGGCGCAAAAGCTGAAAGAAGATAGAATTGTGGACGGTCTACCCAAGGACGCAAGGGCGGAATATCTCACCCGGACATTTGACGAGGCGGGCGTGGAGCTGCTGCGCAAAGCGATTGAACAGGACATCCACAAGTTTTCGCACATCCCCTGTATGACAGATGAAGCCTTTGCGGGTAACGTGTCCGGCGTGGCGATGGAGTTTAAGTTGCTGGGGATGGAGAACATCACCAAGATCAAGACCCGCTACTACAAAAAGGGGCTGCGCAAGCGGCTCCGGTTGTTTGCGTATTGGCTCCAAAAGAGCCGATCAATCACCGTGGATGTCACCGGGATAACGCCGACGTTCACGCGGGCGCTTCCCAAAAATCTGCTGGAGATCAGCCAGATCATTGCCAACCTTTGGGGCAAGGTCAGCAAAAAGACGCTGCTGTCGCAGGTCCCGTTTGTGGATAACGTTGAGGACGAGGTGGCGGCGGTGGAAAAGGAGGCGGAGGAGGCCGCCAAACAGCAACAGGCCATGTTCGGGCTGGGAAGCAACAGCCCGCCGCCAGATGATGAGTATAGCCCAAAATCGGGTAATGTAGATGAGTAGCGCCACATACTGGGAACGCCGGAAAGCGCAGCGAATGTTTGAATACATGCAATCCGCGGAGGACACGGCGGACGAGATCGCGCAGCTATACTACAAGGCGTCCGGCTACCTTACCCACCAATCGAATGAGATTTTTGAGAAGTTCCTGGCGAAGCATGGCTTGTCCGTGACTGACGCCTATCGGCTCCTGAATACGCTACAGGATCGTGGATCGTTGGATGAGCTGAAAATGGTTCTGGCTGTAACCAAGGATAGACAGGCGCACGCGGATCTGTTGGCAGAGCTGGAGGCCCCAGCGTACCAAGCGCGGTTGGAACGGCTAAAACAGCTACAGAACGAGCTTGATCGGACCATGGTCACGATATACGGGCAGGAAAAGGCTAGAAACGCCACACATTACGTGGATCTGGGGCGGGAGGCTTACTACAAGTCCATGTTCGACATTCAGCAGCGAGCGGGCGTGGCATTTGATTTTACGGGTGTAGACCGGGAGCTGATCGACCGGGTGATGAACAGTAAGTGGTCGGGGATCAATTACAGCAACCGGATCTGGAACAATACGCAAGCACTGGCCCGGGACCTGAAAGAGGATCTGCTAATCAACCTTGTAACTGGCCGGACAGAGCGCGAAGTCGCGGAGGCGATTGCCAATAAGTTCGGTCAGGGTGCCAGTAATGCCCGCCGGCTGGTCAGAACTGAATCCTGCTACCTGGCGAATCAGATGGAAATGCAGAGCTATGAGGCCGCAGGAATCGAAACATACATCTATGTGGCGACGCTGGACCTGCGCACATCGGAGGTGTGCCGGGAACTGGACGGGAAGCGTTTTCCGGTATCCAAGCAGGAACCGGGGAAGAATTGTCCGCCCATGCACCCATGGTGCAGATCCACAACGATATGCGACATTTCCCCGGAGGAACTGGCCCAGATGAAACGGCGGGCCAGGGACCCGAACACCGGGAAAACCTACACTGTGCCGGCCGATATGACTTATGAACAATGGCACGAAAAATATGCTCCGAAATGAGGGTAATCTACAGCAACGGCCTGGGCGTTGAACGGGCTGGGGCGGAAAGGAAAATATGTGTAAAAGATTTTATCGGGGAGCAAGGCTCCCTTTTACTTTGCAGTTTTTCGCCGAAGGTGGGGACACTGCTGGGGCCGAGGGAGGCAACGGCGGCGGAACGGAGACGAGTGGAGACGAAACTAACACCGGCGAAGAAGAGAAGCCCAAAACCCTTGACGACCTGCTGAAAGATGGAACATATCAGGCAGAGTTTGACCGCCGTATGCAGAAGGGAATCGAGACGGCACTGGAGAAGCAGCGGTCAAAATACGAGGCCCTGATGGACGACAAGCTTTCCGAGGCGGAGAAACTCGCCAAAATGACCAAGGAAGAAAAAGCCGAGTACCAGAGCCGCAAGCGTGAGAGAGAGCTGGCGGACCGCGAGGCAGCGATCACCCGGCGGGAACTGATGGCCGAGGCCAAAAATACCCTGGCGGAAAAGAAAATGCCTGTGAAGCTGGCGGAGCTGCTGGTGTACACAGACGCGGACGCCTGCAAAAAGTCCATGGAGGCGCTGGAAGCCGCTTGGCAGGAAGCCGTAGAGGCGGGAGTGCAGGAGCAGTTAAAAGGCGGGACGCCGATGAAAAAAGCACCGGACACTCCCGCAGTGACCAAGGAGCAGTTCGCGAAAATGGGGTACATGGAGCGGCTGAAACTTAAAGCAGAAACACCGGAGTTGTATAAGCAGCTCACCGGAAAATAAAGAAAAGGAGAAATAACGAATGGCAGGAACAATTTTTGGAATCCCGTTTGACGACGAGATTTTCATGAACATGTGGAACGAGGAGCCAGACCCGGAGCTGTTGGCAATGCTCAATTCTGGTGCCGTGGTGGATGACGCAATGATCGCTGAAATGATTCAGGGACAGGGCAATTTCTATACCATCCCGTTTTTCAACATTTTGGATGGAGATGATCAGAACTACGACGGACAGACTGACATTACCGTATCCGAGGTTGGAGGCGGAACCCAGAGCGGAATCGTGTATGGCCGTGCAAAAGGATTTTTCGCCCGTAATTTTGCGGCGGAGCTGTCCGGCGCTGACCCGATGGGGCACATATCGTCCAGTGTGGCGAAGTATTGGCAGAAGCGCAGAAAAATGCGCTTGATTAAGCTGTTGAGTGCAATTTTTGGGATTACCGGGTCCTCTGGCCGTGCAAAGACCTGGGCGGAGACGCATAGTCTGGACGTGTCCTCTGACAGTGCGACTCCTCGTAAGATTGTCGAGACGGACATGAACGATCTTGCGACCGAGGCGTGTGGAGACAACAAGGACCGTTTCGGGCTGGCAATTATGCATTCGAAAGTCGCAACAACATTGGAGAATCTGAAACTGTTGAATTACTGGACGCAGACTGACGCGGACGGTATCGAAAGGCCGTTAAAGCTTGCTTCTGTGAATGGTTACACTGCGATCATTGACGACGGTGTTCCCTGTGAGCCGGTAGGAGGATCGGGCGATAACAAGGATCTTATGAGATACACCACCTATTTGCTGGGAGAAGGATCTATTCGTACCGCAAAAGGCCGCGTGGACGTTCCGGTAGAGACGAACCGCGACGCAAAGAAGAACGGCGGCCAGGATGAGCTGATCACCAGAATCCGCGAAACGATCCATCCGAACGGGTTCAGCTTTACGATCCCGAAATCCGGTGTGTGGACCGAGTCCCCGACGGATGAGCAGTTGTTTGCAACCGCCAACTGGAGCATTAAGTTTGACCCCAAGGCGATCCCGATTGCCCGCCTGATCACCAACGGTTAAGGCTATGACAGACGTCGAAAAGTTGAAATTGTTGACCGGGGAGAGCGATGACAAGTTGCTCTCCCTGCTGTTGGAGGACGCGACGGAATTTGTGCTGGCCTACACCGGCCGGTCCCAAATCGTGACCGGTATGGAAAAGACGGTACGGGACCTGGCTGTGATTGCACTGAACCGGATGGGGACAGAGGGCGAGAGCAGCCGCAGCGCCGCCGGAGAATCGTACAGTTTTGAGGGCGTGCCGAAACAGGTGTACGACGTCCTGGACCGGTTCCGGCTGGCACGGGTGGGAGGTAAAATCTATGAGGCAAAAACGGAGCAGGTTGCGGAAGTATTACCACCGGGGAGCGATCCCCAAAAAGGATAATGAGGGCAGCAGCTATATCGAATATGACGATCCGGTAGCATTCACGGCTGAGGAGTGGGCTGCGGGCGGGAAACTGCAAGCGGAAATGTACGGCCAGCGACTTCCCAATATCCGAAATCTTAGGGTAACAGGGGATTACTGCGAGGTGTTTTTCAGCGGTAAGTCCCAAGGATATCAGATAGAGAATGGTCCATTCTTCCAGGCGGGTGACGGTGTATGTCTGTACGTTGGGCCGGAGGATGAGCCGGATTACAAGATCGTTGCGGTATATCCCTACCGGTTGCTGACGTTGGAGGTGGAACACGTATGATCCACGGGAGTGAGGAACTGGAACGGAAGCTTGAAGCGTTGGAAGGGATTGCGGACCAGCACATGGAGCGGCTGGTCAGGAACCAGATCAAGCGGATTCAGGCCGAGGCCAAGCTGCTGTGCCCGGTTGAGGGCGGAGAGCTGCGAGACAGTATCCGCACGATGGTGGAGAGGGACGGCGATGTGATCGTTGGAGCCGCTTACACCAACAAGGCGTATGCGGGATATGTGGAGATGGGAACCGGTCCTAAGGGAGAGGCGAATCACTCGGGGATATCCCCGGTGGTGAATCCATCCTACACGCAAAATCCATGGTGGATACACGAAAGCCAGATCGACAAGGGACTGGCGGAGCGATACCACTGGTTCTACATCGAAACGGAGGACGGCAGATTCTACCAATGCACCGGCCAGCCGGCGCAACCCTTCATGTATCCGGCCCTCAAAAACAATGAGGATCGGGTGGTGACGAATATGGAAAATGCCCTCAAACGGGAGTTAAGGAAGGTGTGCAGATGATTAATGTTAAGGACGAGGTGTACAAGGCCCTGCTAAAAGTGACGGACAATGTGACGGACTGTTATCCGAAGGACTGGGCGAAGGAACTGGCGATCCAGTATATGGAAGAGGACAACAAGGTTGTGGAGTACACAGACATGAAAGAACAGAAAGCCTATGTCAGATACCGCATTGATATCTTTCATAGCCTGAGCACATCCGCCGCCGCTGTAGCTGTAGACGCTGCGGTATCTGCCCTGGGCCTACTGCGGACGCTGTGTCAGGACGTGGATGACCCGACCGGAAGGAAGCACAAGTTAATGCGGTATGAAATGGTAATCGATGTGGAGACGGGAAACGTCTATCACGACGCGTAAGAAAGGAGAAAATGAATGTTAGCAAATGGCGCAAAGCTGGGCTATAAGAAGTCTGGGGCGTCCTCTTTTACGGACCTTCCCGGGCTGAAAGAGATCCCTGAAATGGGTATTGAACCGGAAAAAGTAGAGAACACCTGCCTGACGGATAAGAACAAACAGTATGAAAATGGAATCGGGGACCCTGGTGATCTGGTATATAAATTCCGGTACGAAAATACCAAAGAGGATAGCCCGTATAGAGTTATGCGGAAAGCCCAGGATTCCGGAGAAGTATTGGATTTTCAGGAAACCTTGATCGATGGGACAACGACCGAATTTTCAGGTCAGGTGTCCGTAAAACGTACCGGGGGCGGCGTTAATGGCGTGGTTGAATTTAATCTTTCTGTCGCCTTACAGAGTGAGCTTGCGGTGAACGACCCCACAGTATAAGGAGGATATGTTAAATGGAAAAACTGTATGGACTGGACGAAGAGAACGAGCAGATGGACCATGACGAGATGGACGTTGCAGATGATCCCAAACCGAAGCGGAGACCGTTCGCCTACTGGAAAGTGGGAAACAAGGAGTACAAGCTGAAACTGACTACCGCGCAGATCGGGAAGCTGGAGGACAAATACCGCCGGAACCTGTTATCCCTGCTGTTGCTGGGCGGAGAAATTCCTCCCTTGAGCATTATGCTTACCGTGATTCAGGCGGCCGCCGCACCGTGGAACAGCAACGTCAAGTATAAGCACATCGAGGCCGCGTTTGACCGCTACACGGAGGACGGCGGGACCCAGCTCACCCTCTTCACTGATGTGATTGTTGACGGCATTATGACGGTGAGCGGTTTTTTTACGCCGGATCAGCAGGAGGAGATGGGAGAGAAAGTGAAGGACATCAAAGCGAATATGTAATGATGTCTGACCTGATCGCGGACATGTATCCGGCAGCGCTGGACTGTGGTATTCCGCCGGAGGAATTTTGGTCTTACTCGCTTGCGGAGATCAGGGATCGGATTGAGTCGTACGAACGGACACGACGTCGTGAGGAAAAGCAAAGAATATTGTATATCAATGATTTGGCTGGGCTGATTGGGTTGTACATGCAGCGGTTATTCGACAAGGACGTGCCGATTCCGCAGCCCTGGGAACAACACCCTGCCCTATTCCAGGCTGAAAAGGCTCGGTATGAGGAGACACATAGGGCCGAAATGCTGGAAAAAGCACGGAACAGCCGGAAAGAATATGCGCAGCGCTACAACGAAATGCGCCGGAGGCGGGCCTCAATTAGGGCGGAAAGGTGGTGAAAAACAACGGGTACAGGAATAACGCTTGAAAAATTGAAGGTCGTGATCGAGGCATACACGAAGCCCTACCGGGAAGAAATGGAGAAGGTGCAGCAGAAAACTAGCCAGGTTGCGGACCGGGTGAAACGGCAGACGGAGCGTGTCTCAAACAGTTGGAAAAAAGTAGGGCGTGTGATCGCTGCGGTGCTGTCCGTGGCTGCGATTGTGTCGTTCGGTAAATCCTGCCTGAAACTTGGGTCGGACCTTCAGGAGGTTCAAAACGTTGTAGACGTCACCTTCGGGGCGATGTCCGGCAGCGTGGACGAGTTCGCGAAAAATGCGGCGGAGTCGTTCGGGTTGTCGGAAACCATGGCGAAAAAGTACATGGGTACTTACGGCGCTATGGCGAAATCGTTCGGGATTGTGGGGAAGGCCGGATACGATATGTCTACGGCCATCACGGGCCTCACGGGCGACGTGGCGTCGTTCTATAACCTCTCCCAGGATGAAGCCTACACCAAGCTGAAAAGTATCTTCACGGGCGAAACTGAGAGCCTGAAGGACCTCGGCGTGGTTATGACTCAGACCGCCCTCGATCAGTACGCCCTCAATAATGGATTTGGCCGGACTACGGCCAAAATGACCGAGCAGGAAAAGGTCATGCTACGGTATCAGTTCGTCATGGACCGGCTGTCGGACGCCCAAGGGGATTTTTCCCGGACGTCTGGGAGCTGGGCCAACCAGGTCCGCATTCTTCAGCTCCGATTTGAGAGTTTGAAAGCCACAATCGGACAAGGGCTAATTAACGCATTCACCCCGGTGATTCAGGTGATCAACACCATATTGGCGAAGCTGGAAACCCTGGCGAGCTATTTCCGGGCATTCACGGTGGCGATCTTTGGGGACGCTTCCGGTGGGGAAACGGCGGCAGGTAGCGCGGCCGGTGCAATGGCGGACGCTGCGGGATCATCCGGGACCGTTGCTGATAATATGGCAGACGCCGCAGGATCGGCAAAGCAGATGGCAAAATCTCTGGCCTCGTTCGATGAGCTGAACAACCGCACCTCCTCTAAGGGGGCAGGCGGCGGAGCTTCCGGCGGCGGGATTCTGGGGGATCTTGACTTAAGCATGGAGAACGTCCAGAAACAGGCGGATGTAATCTCAAACAAGATTATCGACGCCTTTAAAACCGGGGATTACTATTCTGTCGGCGCATTTATCGGAGCCTCCATCACGGACGCACTCCGGGAGATTAATTGGGACAATGCGTACCAGTCCGCCCATAATTTTGGTAGTGGGTTCGCACAATTCCTGAACGGTCTTATTTCGCCAGAGCTTTTTGGGGAAGTAGGGCAAAGTATTGCAGGGGCGCTTAACACGGCGATTTATGCCGTGCTTTCGTTTGGGAAGGATTTTGAGTGGTCGAACTTTGGACAATCCATTGCCAGCGGGATTAATGGATTTTTCGCAAAATATGATTTTGCGGCGCTTGGTGACACGTTCTCCACATACGCCATAGGGCTGTTGGATACCGTAAGCGCAGCGCTGGAAAAGACAGATTGGGTGCAGATCGGAGAGAAGATTGGAGAGTTCCTCGAAAACTTAGATTGGGATACTATTATTGCAAAAGCAGGGAAAGTAGTTGCAGACGCGTTCGTGGCCGCTGTCGGAATGTATATTGGATTGGCAAGTGCTGCGCCAATCGAAACAGGCGTAATTACTGCAATACTGGGCCTGAAATTTACCGGACTGGGAACATCGCTTGCCAAGTCAATCAAAGCGGCATTGTCTGGCGGATTGAACCTTGGAAAGCTTTCATTACTATTTCAGGGGTTTAATTTTAACACCGCTTCCTTTGTAATGCTTGGGAATGAGCTTATTGATATGTTCGATGAGTTTATTCGCGAGAACTTTGGGGAAAGCGTTTTAAACGCAATGGGTGAGGGGATGCTGGTTGCGGTAAGCGCGGGTATTGGAACATTGTTTGGCGGCCCGATTGGCACCCTTGTGGGCGCGATTATCGGCATTGTTATTGATACAGTGCGGGGCGGCGAGTGGGCGACAAAGTTATGGGACACGATCAAGGAGAAGCTTTTCAACTTTAGTTTTTCATCGTCTCTACTGGAAAAAGCAAAAGGCTTTTTCAAAACGGCTTTTTCGTCCAGCAACTTTTTAGAGATCGGCATAAATATTATCGCCGGTATTGGTTCTGGTTTGACCGCCGGAGTATCCTACTTGCTTGAACCTATTGGAGATCTGCTGACCTGGATCGTGGATGGAATATGTTCAGTATTTGGAATCCACTCGCCCGCAAAAGAAATGGAGCCTTACGGCGGATATATCCTGATGGGCATAGTTGAAGGATTCCGAGGTACTTTTGGAGAATGGACTGCGGCTCTGAATGATTGGTATAACCAGCATATCGCCCCATGGTTTACGGCACAAAAATGGTCTGATCTGTATAATACGATTAAAACCAGCATGAAAACCAAATGGGACGAGACAGTGGCACAATGGAAAACAGGCATTCAAAGCTGGTGGACTGAACATGTAACAAAGTGGTTCACCGCAGAGAAATGGACCTCCGCATTATCGGGGGTCAAGACTGGCTTTTCGAATGCTTTTACCGCAGCTATAGACGCCGTAAAGGCGTTGTGGAATAAGTTCGCGGAATGGCTTAACAGCAAGCTGACATTCGACATTGACCCGATTGAAGTCGCGGGGATGACCGTGTATGAAGGTGGAACCGTGCAGCTTGGTAAGATTCCAACGTTTGCGACTGGAGGATATCCTGAAACGGGTCAGCTGTTCATCGCCAACGAGTCCGGCCCGGAAATGGTTGGGCGAATCGGGAATAGAACAGCGGTTGCGAATGGTGATCAGATTACGGATGGAATAGCCTGCGCGGTGATGGTTGCCAACGCGGAACAGAATCAACTGCTGCGGGAGCAGAACGATCTTTTGCGTTTGATCCTGTCCAAACCGGGAGTCAATCGGGACGACATAGTGGACCTGTGGAAATCTGGAGCCGCGGAGTTCAGGCAGCAGACCGGTCGCCAGTTAGGGTTGGCGTTCTAATTTATTTACATTTCCTTCTCGGTCTGGTATACTTGCAGTAACAGATCGGGAGGGGATATCGTGAAATTGGGATTGTTTAAACGTCAAGTAACGCTGGAAGAAATATCGGATGAAAAGTCGTGCTATATACGGGTAATGGACTTGATGAAAAGCCGTCAATTAAGCGAGGCGTACGCGATAATATGCCGCTGGAGAATGATATCTGGCAGGCAAGGCTTGGGGTTAGACTGGGAAAAGGAATTACGAAAAGGACTTAATCCAGAAGATGATGTGATTTTACGGCAACTTTACGCCGAAAGCTTACCCCCCAAGGTTATAAGTAGCGCAATCTATGCGATTTTGTCAGGAGCCTCTAACCTGGATGTAGCCAAAATGTATTGTGAGATATATCCTGGGGTAAGAGCTGAGATTGAATCGCAGCTACGGTATTTACAGTCAGTGTATTCTACCCTTAAAGCGTTGAAAGATGCTGAGGAAACTGGGGAGAAATATGTGATTTTTACGGCGGATTTAGACTCGCGGACGTGCCCACTGTGTGGTAAGCTGGATGGAAAGAGAATAAAAATATCTGAAGGCGTAATTGGTGTTAATTTACCGCCAATGCATAGCGGGTGTAGATGTACCCTTATCTGCGGAATGGCAGTCTGTGAATTGAAAAAGTTAAAACGACGTATGCGAAATCCGCAGACAAATAAAAGCGAAGTGATTCCGTATATCACTTACACACAATGGAAAAAGAAGTATTTAAATTAATCGACGAAGCACCTGGACACCCGGGTGCTTTTTGATTGCAGAAAAGGGAGGTGAGGCGGTGGCGTTTGAGGGTTGGCTGCTGAAAATCAACGGGAGATTATTCCCCGAAAAATTCATCGCGCATGGTTCATACAGCTCCACGCCGAACCAGCAGCAGGACGAGGACTCATACACTGATTCGCTCGGGGAGCTAGTCCGCAATGTCCTGCCACATACCCGATCGAAAATTGAGTGGACCACTCCCATGATCCATCTAGCCAATAAACAGGAAATGCAATCTTTCTTTCCTGGTGGTGGCGGGAGGATAAAAGCCAACGTGGAATACTGGAACGACGAAGATAACGCCTATACAACGGGCGTTTTTTATTTGCCCGATGTCAAGTTTGACTACTACGACGTTGACCCGGAAACCAAGGATATCCGGTATAAGCCGATCCGTATAGGGCTGATTGAGTATTAAGGAGGTGATCGCGTGTTAGAGTTCCCGGAGGAGATCAAAGCAAAATTCCGAAGCCGGTCAGGTGGGCCGGACAGTGTGAAATATCTGGAGCTGGTGTTTTACGAGTCCGGGATTGACGCGGTATATCCCAGCAACATGCTGTTCCCATCGGATGAACTGTATCCGGCCGATCCTGGGGAACCATGGTTGACGATAGGCCCGAAACGAATATGTCTTGGATCGCTGACCATGACCGAGAGTCTGTGCAGCGGCAACGATCTTGTTTGGGGGTCATGTGAGGCCGCCAAGTTTGAGGTGGTAGTGGCGGATATCGAAGATGAGCTGGTTGGGCGAGAGTTTACCGCTTACCTGACCGTGGGCGGCTACCGCATTGTTTTTGGCATGTACACTGTCACCGCTGTCAAAAAACAGGCGGACCGGACTAAGCGCAAGATCACTGCCTATGATCGTATGGTCCGTTTTGACGTCGATGTGGCGGAGTGGTATGCGGCAACGTACCCGACAGACCAGACAACGCGCACGGTAAGGGAGCTGCGGGACAGCTTGTGTGCGTACTGTGGCGTGCAGCAGGCGCACACCGAGCTGGTCAATGACGATCTGGTGGTGGGTAAGACCATATCGCCCCAAACCCTGGCCGGACGAGATGTCCTGAAAGCGATCTGCGAGATCAACGGTGTTTTCGGGCATATTGACCGGTCCGGGAAACTGGTATATGTCAGGCTGCAAGAATCCGGTGTGTACCCCAGCGATACGCTATACCCCAGTGACAGCCTGTACCCACAGGATGGATGGCTGGACGCGGAAACCTTGGAATATTACAGGACCATCACCCATGAGGACTACATGGTCGCAGGAGTGGATCGGCTTCAGATCCGCATGGAGGAGGGCGACATCGGGGCAACGGCCACGAACGGACAGGGAGCGAATGGCTATGTGATTGAGGGGAATTTCCTGACGTATGGGCTTTCCAGCGCGCAGCTTACGAAGCTTGCCAAGTCCATCCTCGAACAGATCGGGGGCCGGGAATACCGGCCGGCGAAAATATCCTGTTACGCCATGCCGTGGCTGGAAGTTGGCGATGGAGTGAGGGCAATCACCACAGACGCCAAGATCGTGACCTATGTCCTCAAACGGACCATCAAGGGAATACAGGCCATGCAGGATACAATCGAGTCCAAAGGCAGCCCGCAGCGGTCCGAGGTGGGGACCATCGAGAGTGAGATTGTACAGCTCAAAGGTAAGTCGGCCAAGATCATCAAGACGGTGGAGGAAGTGTCCGCCACGGTGACAGATTTGGAAGCCCAGACCTCCGCGCAGATCAAGGTCGTGTCGGATAAGATCGCGGCCGAGGTCAAACGCGCAACGGATCAGGACGTGGAGCTGGCTGGCAGCATATCAATACTGGCCGGCCAGATTGAGCAGAAGGTGAGTTATAACAACTTGGTGGCGTCCATCAACTTGGAAGCCAACAAGGCCGGTTCAGTAATCACATTCAAAGCCGGGCATTTCATCTTTGACGGCGAAAATTTCCGGGTTGACGCTGCCGGAGCCGGTGCTCTGGCAAAAGGAAAATTCACTTGGGATTCTGCGGGGAATCTGGAGGCCACGGGTTTAAAATTAAACGGCACGGCCAATACCAGCACCATTGGCGCCAACGTGATCAACTGCAATCATCTGGAGGTACAAGACGCCTTGGAATGTGGCAGCGGTATGACGGTATCGGGGCCTGCTACATTCAACGGCTACATGTACGCCAACCGCATAAGCTGCTTTTCCATCTATTCAGAGATGGCACAGTCAACGTGGTCTGATAAGCGGCTGAAAAAGGGGATCAGGGACATTTCCCCGGAGACAGCCCGGGAGATCACCCTGGGGCTGAAAAGCGTGTCTTACCGGACAAAGTATAGCGGTACGCGGTCCATGGGCTACGTGGCCCAGGACGTCGTGGAGCTGCTGCACACCCTCGGCGTGGATCTCCCGCTGACTGACCGGTATAACGGGTATCTGGCGATCCAATACCAGAATATGATCCCGTTGTTAAGTGGGACAGATCAGGCACAGCAAAAGGAGATTGACGAATTGAGACGAGAGCTCAAAGAAATCAAGGAGGCCATATATGGCGGGTAAAACGGAAATGATGGCGTACAGCCCGGGGGATATCAAAGTAGCCATGAACGTGCTGAACGGGCTTACAACCACGGGCGTCCTGGCTGCACGGTCAGTCGTCACGCTGGCGACTATTTTGGAATCCGGTAAGCTGATGGAAATAGATGAGGAGGTAGAAAAAGAAGATGGCGGAATATAACAAGCAATACACCCCAACGCTGTGGAAGAACTATCCACTGACGGATACGTCGATCAATGCATACCGGCTGAACCACCTGGAGGGCGGCGTCAACGAGAACGACAACCGTTTGGTTGCACTGTCCGAGGACAAGGCAGAACAGGCCGTTGTCAACAAAATGGTCAAGACGGTAACGCTGAATAAGGACACTGGCGTTCTGACGGTGACACTGCTCGATGGAACCCAAAGCACCTATGACCTGGACGTGGAAAAGGTGGTCGCTAATTTTGACTTGAACAACAACAACGATTTGGTTCTGACGCTGGCCGACGGCACACAAAAGGTTGTTCCGCTGTCCAAATTCATGGATACCTATACATTCAAAAGTTCCGGGACGATTACATTCAACGCGAACGGAAAAGAGATTACCGCGTTCATCCCGGACGGCGGCATAACCCTTGCAAAGCTGGAAGCAACTGTACTTTCCACTATTCGGCAGTACATGCTCGACGCCCAAACGGCAAAAGGGCAGGCCGAACAGGCAGCCGAAAACGCCAGAGGTTACGCCGTAGGTGGTGCAGGGTTTGAAGGGGTCAGCGCCCAGCATTTTGCGAACCAGGCCAAGCGGTATGCCGTGATCACGGACGAGGCCCCAAGAGATAACGCACAATACTACGCGCAGGACGCCGCTAAGAGTGCCGAGGAGGCCCGGCAGGCGGCAGGGTGCGACGGAACCGCAGCCTCCATATCTGCTGTTGATGTCCAGGGCCTTGTGGCTGCCGCAGGAGGGACCAGTGACGTGCAAGCGCTGATCAATGCCGTGGCTGATCAGGTTATCAACCGGTTGGTTGCCAAGGGGCAGATCGTGAACAACCTGCTTGCAACAGAGCCGGGGAACGTGCTGGACGCCACCCAGGGGAAGGCGCTGAAGGAGTATTATGATCGGCTGAATAGTGATTTAACTGAGTCCAAAAATGAAGTATTACTCTATTCTGGGAAGATAAAATATAACGATGAAATCAGCGTTCCAAACTTACACAAGTATAAGTTGTTCCATCTCGGGGATAACCAAAATGAACTTTATGGGTGTGATGTGGGTGGTGTTGTTGGAAACGTATTAGAGTTTAATTTATCAGGCCAAGTATCAGGACGAGCCGTATTTTCATCAATTAAATTTCACATAATCAAAGCCAATACCCTGAAAGTGATTTTTAATATACAAGTTAATGTTACCGCTGACAATGCTATAGAGTATGTTAGCTTGGAAAGAGAGAGTCAAATAACGTTATGGGGAGTGCCTTTAATCTAATTGATCATTTTGCAATCGCGATCCAGAACACAGACAACTCAGAGGCAGAAGTGCCGTTATAGACTACACCAGTTACCTTTTGTGTGTCACGGCTTAATGGCGCTGCACTGCGCAAGTCTGGGCGTGATGTTACTGCACTCATAACCACCTCAGGATATTTCGAAAACGGTTTTGGGAAATTCACCGTAAATTCAGTCGTGCCGTTTGCAGCAGCGTTGACTGTTGCAATTCCAGATTGTATATCAGCACCTGTAACATAACTGGCCCAATCAGTCCACACCGATCCATTATATCGCCTGGTGTGTGTACGATCATAGACCGTTATGCGCTGGATCACGTACCCAGTTGTTACGATAACCTCCAAATTACCGGCTACGCTACCGGGTGAGTTGAGAATTGATGGCTCCCCATTGAAACGATATATACCAGGACTTCTATAATTATTGAAATCACCAGTAACGGCTCCACGATCAACCACTAAATCACTATTCAGCCGACGACAAAATGACGGCCTTCAGGCGTGCAAGCTCCAGGTTCGCGGCGGCGGCCTCGTCGGAAATGTAGTGGACGCCGGAAAAGTTGATGGATTCGCAGGGCAACAGCTCCATTGCCTCCCAAATTGCATACGCGGCTTCCAGGGATTGGTAGATAACATAAGAATTACAGATCATAAGACACCTCCGGGTGTAAGACTAACAGATAGGCCCATTGTAAGCGATTGGGCCGAAAAATGCAACCGAAAACCGGGCCTCACAAGGGCCTTATTTTATTGCCCGGCTGCCCGTCGGGCGGAAAGGAAAGAATCTATGAAAGATACTATGATTTTGAGAGACGGAACCGTGATTGAGCTGGAGGCCGGGGCCTCCCTGGGAGATATCCGGGTGATGGCAGCGGATCGGGCGGATATGGCAGCCACATGGGCCAAGCTGACGCCGGAGAACCTGGCCGTGGTCCAGGTCAAGAACGGGGCCGGGCTGGTGGCGGGGAACTATACGGACCTTGTCCTGGACGCTGAGACGTCCACAGCGGCCGCCGATGGCACCGTGCTGACCAGTTACCACCTGCGGCCCAAGACGGACCTGGAGAGGCTTACAGAGCGCGTGGGAGCGGTGGAATCCGGCCAGGAGGTCCAGGACGGGGCGATCAATGACCTGGGGACTGCCGTGGGTGAGATTGCGGGGGAGGTGATGGCATAATGGGCGCATTTTACGGTTTGAGGATCAGGGCCGGTATCATGACGCTGGAAGAGGTTCCGGCGTTCTGGCGGGCCAAAGTTGACAAGTGGCTGGTGGACAATCCCGAAAATAAGGAAAGGTGAGGTATACGAAAGTGGAAAGGGTAGAGGAATTAATTGCAATGGCCTGGGCGAGTCAGATCATCAAGGTGGTAATCGTGGCGGTTGTAATGGATACAGTTTTTGGCTGTATTCGAGCAGTCAAAGAGAGGAAATTCAATAGCTGCTTTGGGATTGATGGGGCAATCCGAAAAATATCCATGCTGGTATCTATTGCATTCCTGCTGATTTTGGACCGGATCGTCGGGCTGAATTTGATCGGTTTTATCCCGGCTGCAGTCAGGGCATACCTTCCGGCGAACCATATAGGCGTGGCCGAGTTTTTCGCATTGCTCTATATTGCCTATGAGGTTGTGAGCATACTCAAAAATATGACATTATGCGGCCTGCCGGTTAAGCGCCTGTGGCAGGTGATCCGAGACGGCCTGAAAAAGTACACAAGCGAGTTACCCGATAACAAGGACGAGGTGGCACCTAAATAGCCGGAGGTGATCCTATTCTCCCGCCAGCAGGGTAAGAGCTGGGATAACATACAATTTTGGCCCTGGGCGTTCCCCGGGGCCTTATTATATAGGAGGTGCACAATGAAAGCAGTTGACAAGTATCTGGCAGTAGCCAAGGCTGAGGACGGATATCTGGAGAAGCGCAGCAACAAGCAGTTGGACGACAAGACGGCCAACGCAGGGAGCGGAAACTACACCAAGTATGCCCGTGACCTGTATCCTGCTCTCCAGGGGCAACCCTGGTGCGATATGTACGTGGACTGGTGCATGGTCCAGGCGTTCGGCTTGGTGGACGCCAAGCGGCTGTTGTGTGGTGGATTCAGCGCCTACACGCCCACATCCGCCCAGTATTATAAGGATCGGGGCCAGTACCACAAGACTGATCCGCAGCCTGGGGATCAGATATTTTTCCGTGGCAGCTCCCGGATTAACCATACCGGAATTGTGACGGATGTGACGCTGACCAAGGTGAGGACCAGCGAGGGCAACACTAGCGCAGGTCCCGCGGTGATCCCCAACGGCGGCGCAGTGTGCGCCAAGGAGTACAGCCTGGACAACCCCAGGATTGACGGTTATGGCCGCCCGGACTGGTCTCTGGTGGAGCAGCCGGACTATGTGCCAGGCTGGCACCATGATAGCAACGGCTGGTGGTATGCAGATTCCCCGCAGAGCTATTTCCGCGGCTGCTGGCAGGTGATCAACCATCACAAGTATTATTTCAACCCGGACGGCTACGCGGTGACCAACTGGCAGCTCATCGACGGAAAGTGGTATTATTTTGAGCCGGTTGCCGGTCATCCGCTGGAGTGTGCGCTGTACGTCACTGACGCTGATGGAGTGCAGGGGCCGGGCGAATTTTGAGTCCCGGAAGGGTTGAAAAAACCTGCTGAATGTGGTATAGTAATGTTGTCGTAAGACATGTCGTCAGACGGTGGATGGGACCGTCAATGACGAGTGGGAACCCTAACCTTCCCGCGCGGATTGAAAAAATTATATTTTCACGTATGGCGAAAGCCAAAAGAAAAAAGCACTCGTTGAGGGTGCTTTTTTCAATCAGACCAACTTTTTAGAGTCCACCCTTTCCATGAATGCGTGGGCCTTTTTCTCTTTCCCTGTTCTGAGGCTTTTATCTTTTGGAATCCATCGTACGCTTGCTTGACGGTTCCGTCAAAAAGCTCACTATGTTCCCGAATAAAATTTTTAAGATTCCGGCATTCATATGTTTCCCCAGATGGGGAACATATTACCCAGCCTTTGGCAGTCCAAAAGTTTTCCGGCCCTATGGTATCGACTTTGTCCCTAAATCCTTGTCGCATTTTAGGGATAGACTCTTCATATACGCCTTGTTGATGGAGTGAGGATCGGTGTTTTTTTGAGCAATCAGGCGAACAACACACATTTAAATTACTTGGAGAATCCTTAAACGGTTTTCCGCAAACCGCGCAGATTTTATACCCCTGTTTGCTCAACCCCGCGCATGTGGTTGAGCAAAAATACTTGTTTCTGCCGCGGTATGTTTTTCCGCAAACTATACATATTTTTTCGTCCATCGCGCCTCCCCTGGTTATTTGTCTTGATTGCAGAACCGACACACCAGCTCACCGTCTTTTACCTTCACATTCTTTGTCACCTTACAGCCCCCATCCTGTTCGGTGACACGCTCATACACCGCCCCTACCTCTTCCCACTCTATCATGCGGTTAATCCCGTTAATCCATACGCAATCAGTATCTACCATTTCCGCGCCGGTACTGGCACGGCCGCGCTGGTATGCCGCGTTGATTGCGTCCATCACAAGGGCCAACTGCCGGGCGGTGAGCTGTGGGATCAGTTCCTCGGGGATTTGTTTCTCGACGGCTGCAAGGGTAGAATACCCCTTGAATCCATTATATAATTTCCTGGCTTTTGCCATTTTTATGCTGTGAACCATCTTGCGCCCTCCTGTCATTTCTGCTATAATATCTGTGAATGGGGGAGCGGTGGCAAGCCCGCCCTCCCTTGTTCATTGTCCGTCCCTCATGCGAGGGGCTTTTTTAGTTGTCCTCGATACCCTTTTGCGTATCTTCTATGAGTTTGTCAACCATTATCTCGGCTCTCTCATATTCTTTGCTTTTCAGCGCTTCTTTCAAATCCTTCAAATCCTGTAACAGCCTTCTTAAATAGCTTTTGAATACGCTCATATCTTCGTGCATTTCCTTCCTCCTTGTATTCGTTAAGGCCTTGCCTCTCTTAACTATCTCTATTATATACTTCCGTAAGTATATTGTCAATAGTATTTTAAAAGAATTTTCACTTTTTTTACGACCATTGCTTTCCAGTGTCGTGCTCGTATTTTTCCTTTATGGCATCGACAACAAATGCATTTTTGGACGCATAGCCGAGTTCTTTATAAATCTCCTCCACGCGTGCTTTCATGCCTTTTGGAACCGCTAGTTCCATGCGGTCGTAATTTTTATCCCTGTATTTATTTTTGGCCGCGGTAGCCGCTGGCCCTCTGGGAATTTCCCATTTTTTTTCATCCATGATAGTCACCTCCATAATAAGTATACCACATAGCGCAATCTTACGGAAGTATACAAAATAGACAATATTCCGTAAGTATATTAGTGAAACATTACCTATTGACTTTATACTTCCGTAAGTATATAATGAATATATCAAAGGAACGGAGGAAAACAAAATGAGAAAATACAACCTGAGCAAGATCATGAAACGAGCATGGGAGCTGGTGAAGAAATCTGGTATGACAATTTCCTCCGGACTCAAAAAAGCATGGGAGGAAGCAAAGAGCATGGCAGAGAAAATTAAGTTTACCGGACGCGCACTGGTAGCCAGAGTTGAAAACGGAAAAATCAACCAGTACGTCGGAACAGAGTACGACAGCGAAAGTAATTACTTCTCCTTCTCACTCTGGGAGCGTGGCGACATGAAACGGGTATACATCAACGATTACAAACGGCGCGGCCTGGGATATATTGATCTGGCAACAGGGCGGATCAATGCAGAGAAAAAAGATACCATTGAAACGGCAAATTATTTTTTGGAGGCCTATGAGTTTTAGATAACACCGACCGGGGGCGGTTCCGCCGGAGAAAGAGAGGGCGCAATGGCAAAGGGAACCGAAATGGCTTTCCCAACCGTTTCCGCGTTGCGGAGTTGGTTGGAAGAAAAGAATTTTTGGAGCGAAAGCGCGGAGGCATACGACGAATGGCTCCAGGAGTTCTTCCGATACAACATCATAACAGTTGACGGAGAAGAATGGGATTATTGGGACTGTTGGGAACTGATTTAGCGGATAGTTCGCCCCGGAGGTTACGAGGGCAGGAGGTAAAGCGCATGACAAACGCGCAAAAAGATACACTAGATCAGATTAAGAAGGAAATCCCATATTTTGATTTTTATGACCGGCCGGACCTGTTTGAAATTAAAAAATGGGAGGTCAAAGAAACTGATTACGGGTGTGTGATCGTCAGTTTTGTGACCGGTCCTATCGGAGACGATGGAACATTGGCGAGCATACTTTGCCGGAAACATCATGTGGCAAGCGGAAAAGTCAATAGTATGAGTAATTTTATCGATGAAATTGCCGCGTTATTTTGATTTATTCATAGCCTGGGATCGGCGGGCTGAGAACCGGGAAAAGCGCTTGACAACGCTGCCAGCGATTGGTACTATATAGGCATAGCATTTGCTATCGGGCATACGCCCGTTCAGGACATTTGTCCTGTGAATTGAAACATGTAGTTTAGCATTTATGCAGTAGCTACAGGAAAAGGTGCTCAAATTATTCTGAGCACTTTTTTCGTTGTGAGGTCCCCCATTTTGTGGTACTATAGAACCAGAGAGGGGTGATAGAATGTATTCGGCGAAAATATATTACGCACCAAATTTTCGTACTCACGCGGAGACTGTGGATAACATCATTAACTGGGCGTGCGACGAAAATGGTGGAGTTACAATAATATTCGGTGATCCGCACAATCCGACTACCATCAAGCGCCATAAGACAGACATCGAGGACGTCCACATTTTCCAGGTCAATCCGGCAATATTTTGATGGAATAATTTTCCAGTAGCGTTATGCTGGTACAAGCAGTATACTAATCCCAGACACGGGCAATGATGGCATTGTTCCCGCTGTCTGCCCGCCCCTGCCCGGCGGGCTTTTTTTTATGCCCTAAAACTGCCAGGAATTGCCAGACCATCCCGCGGGGGAAGGGCAGTATAATGGGGGTATGAAGATACTGCTTGATGAGATTATGGAGCAACGGAATATATCAGAACGGCAGGTGAGCGATCTTACCGGCCTTCCCCGGTCCCTGGTACATGAGATCAGGCGCGGATCACGCCCGCGGATCGACACGGTGGAGCAACTGGCTAAGGGGTTGGGGGTTAAGATGAGAGACTTGATGGAGAGTGAGTATCTATGATATGGTTGCTCATAATTCCGAGCATAGAAATGGGCGCATGGAGCGCCCTATTTTTTTACTCTGCCGCCAGCGGGGAGCTGTTATTCACGGTCAGATACCACTTGCATTCCAGGCCGTAGAACCGCAGCGTTACCTCATGGGTATGCTGCCCCGCGGCGGCGACACAGCGGAAATCTGCATAATTCGCGTACCGGTTCGGCGTGGATACGCATTTGCTGTCGATGATTTTATAATTTGGCGCGCCCTTGTCCAGGGAGAGCCGCAGCCACAGCGGCAGGACCTTCCCGTCGGGGTTGAAGGACGCGATAACATATACTCGTTTCGTCATAACGGATCACCTCTATTTCATTATACAAACATATGTTTGAAAAATCAACCGTGAAAATAGTGATTTTGCGAATCATGTGGTTGCATTATCGGATGGCTCTGTAGCGTTACAGGCGAAAGAAGGCAATGTAGTCAAGCGGCTGCAAATTCACGGTTGGGATAACAATGTATCTTATTTCTACAGCGACGATGGGGGACTTACTTGGACTGAAGATGTGGCGCTGCTAAAAGCGTCTGATCTGAAGTATCAGCTGCGTCCTGACCTTGGTGGCGCGGATGTATGTACACTGCCTGCTGGCCGATGGTGTGTGGGTAATGCAGCGGCAAATGGAGAAATAGGGTCATGGTATGTGGAGGTTATAGTATATGATGACTATTATCGAACAGTCCATGCGTACCCATATATTAGCGCAAAAAAGTATTATTATTTCGCGAAAATGGATCATGGTGTATGGCAAGGGTGGGAGAAATATACCTCAGTCATATGATCATTTTCAGCTTTGATTAATATGCCATATATTAACCCAATTTGTCCCATCCCAACGGTCAAAATTAGCTCCTGTCGGAAGCAACACAAGTTGATATATTAGGCTATCACGTATAAACCATTTTATAACAGGCCAACCATTAACATCATCGTAAAATAATTCTGCCCGTTGCATACCTGATATGGAAAAAACGGAATTTGTGAGAAGCGTTTTTACCTCCGGCCAAGTCTTTCCGTTATCGGTACTTTTGAATACTGCAATATCATCATTGATCATCTGTACCTGTAAGCGCCTCCAGACATTTCCGTTCTTACTTTGGGTGGCTGTCGCGCCATCCGGAAACATGATCAGGTGATTGCCTAAATCACTATTTTCACGGTTGATTTCTCGAACATATGTTTGTATAATGTTATTGAGGTGGAGAAAATGGCACATTTGCACATGAATATCAATGAGTTATTAGAAAAATCTGGAAAAAGCAAGAATGCAATATGCAAAGATCTGGATATTCCACGAGCGAATTTTAACCGGTATTGTCGGGATGAGTTCCAGCGGATTGACGCGCGCCTTGTCTGTAAGCTGTGCGAATATTTCGAATGCGGCGTGGGGGATCTGATAGAATATGATGAGGACTAATAGGGCGGCCCAATGTTCGGGCCGCCTTTTTGTAGTATGTATAGAGTTTATGTACCTATTCCTCCGTTCCGATATCGGTGAGAGCGCCTTTGCACTCCTTGTAGGGCATGGTGTAGCGCTGGGAGAGGTAACGCATGGAAGCGCCCATTTCGCCGTCCGGTCCCCCATACTGACTCATAATAAACATCGCCATCTTCGCATTCGGTTCCTTAATATTCACCGGAAATTCCAACCGTTTTTCATACTTCCACATTAGACGCATCCTCCTTCCCAGGGCCATGGATCACTGATCCAGGACCAGTATGTGGTATCGTTGCTGTCCGGTGCATCCAGCGGGCCGAACTGAGCGGTGAAAGCGCTGACCGCATCCTGGTACATGGAACTCACCTGCTGATAATACGCCATAGCGGCCTGATCGCAGGGGTGAGTGTCCAGGAACAGCTGTGCATCCACTACCGCAAAGCCGGTCTGGTAGACCTGCTGCATCATCGATTCACGGGTGTCCATTGCCTGGCCGGAGACCACGTAGTCTTCAGCGCCGCCGCGAGTTGTTCTGTAATCAGAAGCAGAGTTGATCATTTGCTGCACCTCCCGTAATTAAATTGTAAATCCAACTCCGGAAAAATGGTGCCCTGCATAAGGGCCTGATCCAGGGGGTAGGTGGTTTGCCACTGCTGCCACGGCACATAGGCCATTGCTACCGGGTACTGCTGTTCCAAAGGACCAACGGAAGTGTTGGGGCATAATGGAGCAGGCGCAGGCGCCGGAGCAGGGGCCGGTGTAGGAGCGGGAGCGGGGGCCGGTGCCGGCATAAAGGTGTAATCCGGCATCGCATCGCTCATATTGTCGGAGCGGAAAGACGGGGTGGGCATTGGCATTGAGGAATTGTTCCAGTTCTGGTCATAGGAATAAGAAGGAAGCGGCACAGGGTCCTGCTGCATACAGCCGCAGTTTCTGCCGGACGGAGCACAGACCGTGCGTCCACAGAACCCACAACACTGTCCGCTTACATTTGTATAAGAATCCATAGGGTGAATACTCCTTTCGTTTGGCTTTTTCTACTATAGTTTATGAGCGGGGCAGAGCGGAGTGCGGAAAAGACGATGTCCTATTTCTGAATTTGGCAAATTTCCGCCTCAGACAAGCGATGCACACTTTGTCTCCCTGTCCCATATGATATAGTACAACCAAGTAAAATAAAAGGAGATCAAATATATGTGTTGCTTTAGTTTTGGTAGATGTGGAAATCGTTGTGGGTGTGGATGTAGCTGTAACTGCGGCTGTGGCTGTGGTAACAACAACGGATGTGGCTGCGGAAGCAACAGCGGATGTGGCTGCGGAAGCAACAGCGGATGTGGCTGTGGCAGCAATAGCGGCTGCGGAAACAACAGCAGCTGCGGCTGTGGCAGCAACAGTAGCTGCGGCTGCGGTTGTGGAAATAACTGGGAAGTCAGGCGCGCCTACCAGGCCGGTTACCGCGAGGGCTTCCGCAACGGCTACTGGGCCGGATACAATGACGCAACCTGCGGCAGAGGTGTCGCGCTTGCGGATACGGCGTCCAACGGCGGCTGTGGTTGTAACGGCTGATCCCCAGTGGACAGCAGGGGGGCTGTTGCAAAAGTAGATAAATAATCTACTGGAGCAACAGCTCCTTTTCTGTACAAAAACAGAAAAGCGGGCTCCGAAGAGTCCGCCATCCGTGGTATAATTAAGTATGCGAATAAATAATTACACTACTAAAGATTATACCGAACTTGGCCGCACTTATCAACTGGTTTTGCCATTAAGTTTGGAAGGGCTGGTTCCGAACGATGATTCGGTCCGACTGCTGAGCCACGAATTGGAGGATTTAGACTATACAAAGCTTTATCAGGCTTACTCTGCCAAAGGCAGAAATCCGGCAGTGGATCCAAAGACCATGTTCAAGATCCTGACCTATGCGTATTCCCAGAACATTTATTCATCAAGAAAAATTGAGACCGCCTGTAAACGGGATATCAACTTCATGTGGTTGTTAGCTGGACAAAAAGCGCCGGATCACAGTACCATTGCCCGGTTCCGTTCCGGTTTTCTGGAGGAGGCATGTGAGGACCTCTTTTATCAGATGGTACACCGTCTGGAACTGGCAGGTGAACTTTCCAAAGAAACTGTCTTTCTTGACGGGACGAAATTAGAAGCCTGCGCCAATCAATACACGTTCGTATGGAAAAAATCCGTTGGGAAATGGGAAGAAAAAATGTTCATTAAAATCCAGGAGGCGGTGAGGCTTGTAAACCAGGAGTTTATCCAGTCCTTCCGTGTGGGAACCGAATACCGGGTGCAGGACCTCCGAAAAATCTGCCGTTTTCTGGAGGAGATATGCAGGGAGCGGAACATAGAGTTCGTTTACGGCCGTGGAAAACGCAAATCCATCGAGCAGCGGTATCTGGAGCTGTTCCAAAGGTACCTGGAGCGTCAGACCATTTATGACTGGCATACAGCCAGCTTCCAGGGAAGGAACAACTACTGTAAAACAGACCCGGATGCAACGTTTATGCATATGAAAGATGACCACATGCGCAATGCCCAGTTAAAGCCAGGGTATAACGTACAGATTGGAGTGGACAGCGAATACATTGTAGCGGTCGATATTTTTCAGGATCGAAACGATGTATGGACGCTGGTGCCATTTTTAAAGCAGATGAAAGAGAAACTGGGTTTTAACTATCCGAGTGTTACAGCTGATTCAGGATATGAAAGTGAAGAAGGGTACAGCTATCTGCGGGAGGAGGGGCAGCAGCCATACATCAAACCTCAAACCTATGAAAAATGGAAGAAAAGGAGTTTTAAACAGGATATCAGTAAACGGGAAAACATGGGTTACGACCAGGAGTCCGATACCTATATCTGTCATGCCGGGAAGGAGCTGCGGGTGATCTACCTGAAAAAGCAGCGCAGCAAAAGTGGGTATGAATCTGAGGTGACAGTATACGAATGTGAGGACTGCACCGGCTGTCCCTACAAAGAAAAATGCACCAAAGCGAAGGGGAACAAGCGTCTGTACGTGTCCAAAAGCTTTTTGGAGAAGCGTGAGGAGTCGTATCAAAACATACAGAGCGAGAAGGGAATTAAGTACCGGATGAATCGCTCGATTCAGGTAGAAGGAGCTTTCGGTGTATTGAAAAATGACTATGGATTTGAACGATTCCTGCTGCGGGGTAAGAAGAAAGTAAAACTGGAGATTCTCCTGCTGAGTATGGGATACAATCTAAATAAACTACATAGAAAAATCCAGAATGAGCGGACTGGAAGGTATTTGTTTGATCTAAAAGCGAGTGCATAAATACAAGAAAAACCGAATGCTTATTAAAGTATGCCCAAAATCAGGAGAAAGTCGATCGAAAATGATTTTCTCCTGATTTTTTTCTATATACAGAGCAAGGGTGCCGCTCAATCATCTATTTTGATGATTTTGCGACACCCCCTTTTGCTGTACGCAATGAGCCGCCTGTAAGGCGTTTGGTGTGCGGGAACAGCCCCCGAGGCAGCTTACAGGCGATTGCTGCATGGAACGGCCCCCGAGGCAGCTCGCGGGCGATTGCTGAATGCGGCAGCCCACGGATGTATTGCTTAGTTTTAATGCCCCACACCCTGAAAAAAGCCCCGTCTTTATACTATCTTTATTTGACAAGTCTCGCGATGCTGCTATATAGTGATAACTAGTACTGCGTACCGTAAGTCCTCGTGCATATAGCACCTGCTATCCACGCCAGATGTACGCCTGCGAAGCTAGTCGCAGCGCCCACTACGCCGCCGATTCGCAGACGCACATCTGACGCGGATATCAGGAACTCTTTGCACATGAATTTAGAGAACGCACTGCGAGCCGTAGCGCCCGCTACGCCGTCCGTTCGCAGACACACTTCGAATGCGGATATCGGGCACTCTGCACGAGGACTTACGGTACATATAGAAACGGGGATACAGAAGGAGAATGAAAATGGAATTGATTGATCAAGTACGGGAGCGTTTCCGCCATGACCGGTTTGCTACGGAAAATGGGGCGGTGATCGATGAAATATCAGACGGATATGCAAAATGTTCGCTGGATTTACAGCAGCTGCACATGAATGCCACAGGCACCGTGATGGGGGGAGCGATATTCACGCTGGCCGACTTTGCGTTCGCAGTGGCTTCTAATTGGCAAGGGACGATTCACGTGTCCCGGACCAGCCAGGTTACATATTTGGGCGTTGCAAAGGGCAGACGGCTGATCGCGGAGGCCCACAAGGTAAAAGAAGGCTTTAATACCTGTTACTATTTAGTGGAGGTAAATGATGAGCTGGGCACCCAGGTGGCCCAGGTGACGGTCGACGGTTTTATTAAGCGGTAATGCGGCCCCTATGAGGGGAAATGATAAGTGAACTGTACGAAAGCCCGCACTTGTGCGGGCTTTCGTGCGTTTTAGCAAGAGTAAACAAAGACCTAATCGTAATATAAAACAATCGTTTTTCCGGATAATCCACGGCGTTTCGTGGCAGATTGAGTCTTTGGGCAGAGAAAATCCATCGTTCCAGGCCCCAAAAGGCCGGTATTTTCGTGCAGTTCTTCGTCCGGCGCTTGCCAAAAACACATCGAATCTCTGAGCGCCCTCTCCGACAACACATTCCTAACAAAATGTTAATAATTTTTATTTTAAAAAATATTGAAAATTATTTTAATAATGCTATAATGAAACTAACATGAAACCGCAGCCAGATACATATAAGGAGAGGTATGATGATGGACAAGAACGCATTTTTTGACAGCATCCGGGGACAGATGATTATTTCGTGCCAGGCGGTAAAAGGCGAACCGCTGTACGAGGAAGAACGATCCGTCATGTATTTGATGGCCAGGGCAGCCAAGATGGCGGGCACACCCGCGATCCGCACCAGCAGCATCCGGGATGTGGAGGAGATCAAGGCGGAGACGGGTCTGCCGGTGATCGGTTTGGTCAAGATTCAGTATCCCGGTTATGAGGGATATATCACGCCCACCATGAAGGAAGTGGACGATCTTTTGGCCGCCGGGTCCGATGTGGTGGCCTTGGACTGTACCATGCGTAAACGGGGAGATGGAAAGACCGTCAACCAGTTTATCCAGGAGATCCGCGACCGCCATGGGGACATCCTGCTGATGGCCGATATTTCCAACTATGAAGAGGGCATCAATGCCTGGAAATGCGGCGTGGATATCGTAGGCACCACGATGAGCGGCTACACGGATTACACCCCCAGGCTGGATGAGCCGGACTACGAACTGATGCGCCGTCTGGCCGCGGACGTGGACGTTCCGGTGATCGGAGAGGGAAAGATTCATACACCGGAACAGGCGGTAAAGGCCCTTGAAACCGGCGTTTGGTCCATCGTGGTGGGCGGAGCGATTACCCGGCCTTTGGAGATCGCGACCCGCTTTATGTCTGCCATTGAAGCGGCAAGAGGAGGCAGGGCATGAGAATCGCAGCGCTGGATATCGGCGGAACTTCCATCAAATCCGGCCTCTGGGACGGGGAACGCCTTTCCGGGGAACGTGAGCAGGATACCAATGCCAGGGAGGGCGGCGCACGTCTGATGGATCGGGCGGTGGAGATTCTGCGGGAATACGCGCCCTTTGACGCCGTCGGCATCAGCACCGCCGGGCAGGTGGACACGGTCAGGGGCAGCATTTATTATGCCAACGACAACATCCCCGGGTATACGGGGATCGAAGTGCGCCGTATTCTGGAGGAGGCGTTTCACGTGCCGGTTGCCGTGGAGAACGACGTGAACGCGGCTGCCCTGGGCGAGGCGCAGTTCGGCGCGGGCAAGGGCTTTCCCGATTTTCTGTGTCTGACTTACGGTACCGGCGTGGGCGGCGCCATCGTATTGGACGGGCGGATTTACACCGGCAGCAGTTGGTCCGCGGGCAGCTTCGGGGGGATCGTGACTCACCCGGAAGCGGTGGACCTGGCGGTGGAGTACAGCGGCTGCTATGAGAAATACGCTTCCACCACCGGCCTGGTGAAGCGCGCCCTGGCAGTGGACCCTGAGCTGACCAGCGGCAGGGAGGTTTTTGCGGCCTTTGACCGGCCGGAGGTCCACCGCGTGATCGATGAGTGGATCGACGAGATCGTAACCGGTCTGGTGACCCTGATCCATATTTTTAATCCGTCCCGGATCGTGCTGGGCGGCGGAATCATGATCCAGCCCTATATTCTGGAACAGGTGCGGGAACGCCTGCTCCCGAGACTTTCCCCCGGATTCCGGAAGGTGAATCTGGCACGCGCCGGTCTGGGCAACCAGGCCGGTCTCCTGGGAGCCGCGCACCTGGCGGAAGAGCTGTTGTAAAGAATCGAACAAGGCCCATTGCATTCAACAAAAATGGGGCTGTTGCAAAAGTAGATAAATAATCTACTGGAGCAACAGCTCCTTTTCTGTACAAAAACAGAAAAGCGGGCTCCGAAGAGTCCGCCATCCGTGGTATAATTAAGTATGCGAATAAATAATTACACTACTAAAGATTATACCGAACTTGGCCGCACTTATCAACTGGTTTTGCCATTAAGTTTGGAAGGGCTGGTTCCGAACGATGATTCGGTCCGACTGCTGAGCCACGAATTGGAGGATTTAGACTATACAAAGCTTTATCAGGCTTACTCTGCCAAAGGCAGAAATCCGGCAGTGGATCCAAAGACCATGTTCAAGATCCTGACCTATGCGTATTCCCAGAACATTTATTCATCAAGAAAAATTGAGACCGCCTGTAAACGGGATATCAACTTCATGTGGTTGTTAGCTGGACAAAAAGCGCCGGATCACAGTACCATTGCCCGGTTCCGTTCCGGTTTTCTGGAGGAGGCATGTGAGGACCTCTTTTATCAGATGGTACACCGTCTGAACTGGCAGGTGAACTTTCCAAAGAAACTGTCTTTCTTGACGGGACGAAATTAGAAGCCTGCGCCAATCAATACACGTTCGTATGGAAAAAATCCGTTGGGAAATGGGAAGAAAAAATGTTCATTAAAATCCAGGAGGCGGTGAGGCTTGTAAACCAGGAGTTTATCCAGTCCTTCCGTGTGGGAACCGAATACCGGGTGCAGGACCTCCGAAAAATCTGCCGTTTTCTGGAGGAGATATGCAGGGAGCGGAACATAGAGTTCGTTTACGGCCGTGGAAAACGCAAATCCATCGAGCAGCGGTATCTGGAGCTGTTCCAAAGGTACCTGGAGCGTCAGACCATTTATGACTGGCATACAGCCAGCTTCCAGGGAAGGAACAACTACTGTAAAACAGACCCGGATGCAACGTTTATGCATATGAAAGATGACCACATGCGCAATGCCCAGTTAAAGCCAGGGTATAACGTACAGATTGGAGTGGACAGCGAATACATTGTAGCGGTCGATATTTTTCAGGATCGAAACGATGTATGGACGCTGGTGCCATTTTTAAAGCAGATGAAAGAGAAACTGGGTTTTAACTATCCGAGTGTTACAGCTGATTCAGGATATGAAAGTGAAGAAGGGTACAGCTATCTGCGGGAGGAGGGGCAGCAGCCATACATCAAACCTCAAACCTATGAAAAATGGAAGAAAAGGAGTTTTAAACAGGATATCAGTAAACGGGAAAACATGGGTTACGACCAGGAGTCCGATACCTATATCTGTCATGCCGGGAAGGAGCTGCGGGTGATCTACCTGAAAAAGCAGCGCAGCAAAAGTGGGTATGAATCTGAGGTGACAGTATACGAATGTGAGGACTGCACCGGCTGTCCCTACAAAGAAAAATGCACCAAAGCGAAGGGGAACAAGCGTCTGTACGTGTCCAAAAGCTTTTTGGAGAAGCGTGAGGAGTCGTATCAAAACATACAGAGCGAGAAGGGAATTAAGTACCGGATGAATCGCTCGATTCAGGTAGAAGGAGCTTTCGGTGTATTGAAAAATGACTATGGATTTGAACGATTCCTGCTGCGGGGTAAGAAGAAAGTAAAACTGGAGATTCTCCTGCTGAGTATGGGATACAATCTAAATAAACTACATAGAAAAATCCAGAATGAGCGGACTGGAAGGTATTTGTTTGATCTAAAAGCGAGTGCATAAATACAAGAAAAACCGAATGCTTATTAAAGTATGCCCAAAATCAGGAGAAAGTCGATCGAAAATGATTTTCTCCTGATTTTTTTCTATATACAGAGCAAGGGTGCCGCTCAATCATCTATTTTGATGATTTTGCGACACCCCCATTTTATATCCCCATCCAAAAAACTATCTTACAGCCACACTCCCCAATCTCCATAATCAAACTTCCCGCTTCCATGCCTCAGCTTTCCTGCCGCCTTAAGCTCCCGGAACACATCCCGCATCCGCCCCAGTATCTCCGGCTCAATCTCCAGCGAATGATGGGCCGGGAACACCTGCTTCACCGGCAGAGCTGCCACCTTTTCCAGGGAATCCAGATAAGCCTCCGGGTCTGTGGAAGGGTAATAGGCGAACAGCACGTCCTTGTACACCAGGTCCCCGGTGAACAGATACCCGCGCTCCGGCTCCCAGAAGCACATGTGGCCCGGGGAGTGGCCCGGTGTGTGCAGTACCCGGATCACCCGGCCGCCCAGGTCGATTTCGTCCCCGTCCCCGAGCACCCGTGTGGGCGTTCCCTGGAAAAATTCATAAGTCCCCACGTCATACCCCTCCGGCGGGTCGCAGCGGTCCAGCACCATTTCCCGGATGGTTTCCAGCGGCAGCGGGAACTCCCCGTCCAGCCAATTCAGCTCCAATTCATGGGCATAAAACTCCGGAAAATACCGGTGGCCGCCGATGTGATCCCAGTGGACATGGGTGGCCACGGCCGCCACCGGCTTGTCCGTCAGCCGCGCCACCTCCTCGTGGATATTGCATATCCCCAACCCGGTATCGATGAGCAGGCACCGCTCATTTCCCGCCAGCAGATAGCAGTGCGTCTCCTCCCAATGGCGGTACTCGCTGAGAATCACCGTGTCCGGGTCAATCCGGTCGATGGTAAACCAATCCTTTTGTTCCTTCTGTTTCGCATCCATATCCAATTTATTCTCCCTGAACATATGTTTTTCTATCTTACCGGTATAGCAGAAATCAACCCGAAATACCGCCTGAAAATCCGACTTCCGGCTCATCGCGGTTTGACATTTTTCCGCCGTCCCCAGCCCTATAACAATTTTCTGGCCGTCGCCTGAGCCGTCGCCTCCCGGGCCTTTGCGCACCGCTCGGGATTTTGCAGGCAGTAAGCGTAAAACAGGTAATCGATAATGAACATCTGCCCGATCTTGGCCGCGATGGAGCCGGACTGCAGCGGGCTTTCATTGGAGCCGCACAGCAGAATCACATCCGAGAGAGCGGCCGCCGGAGAGTTGGAAAAATGGGTGATCAGGATAATTTTGGCTCCGCCGTTTTTCGCCGGCCGCAGCACATCCAGCATGTCCCGGGTGCTGCCCGAGTAGGAGAAAAAGAGGATCACGTCCTGCTCGTCGCAGAGGGCCGCCGCCATGGCCTGCATGTGGGAGTCCTCGATGTGCAGGAACTGGGAGGAGGCGGTGGAGAAGCGGGCCCAGGCCTCCATAGCCATCACGTTGCTGCCGCCCTGGCCGAAACAGAATACCCGCCGGGCGCCGGAGAGCAGGTCCACGGCTTTTGCCGTGCTCTCAGGATTCATCAGCTCCAGCGTCTCGCTCATGGCCGTCACATCCGTCTGGTAGAGCTTGCGGCAGACATTTTCAAAACTGTCCCCGTCGGTCACGGCGGCTCCGGTGTCCGTAGGGTCCCCGGTGACCGTGGTGTGGTCCACCCTGGCTAACGCCAGCTTGAACTCATTGTAGCCCGCCAGCCCCAACCCACGGCAGAAGCGGGTGATCGTGGCCTCGGAAACGCCGCTGGCTTCCGCCAGGGAGGTGATGGACATGTACTGGACCATGGACTTGTTGGTGAAAATGTAGTCCGCCAGTTTTTTGGAAGAACGGGTCATAGTATTATACTGCTGGGAAATGAAGTCTAAGATATTGGCCTGCATAGTTGGGGCACCTCCTGTCGATAACCTGTGCGTGAAAATAATCAGTAAGTTTTAACACGTTTGAAGCATCGAGTAAATTATAGCTGTTTTTTGAAAAGAAAACAACCAATATTTATAAAAAGAGAAAATAATTTTCAGATAAAATCAGCTGTTCGGCCAGGGAGAACCTGTTAAAATGACGTTAAAGCTCTTGGAAATGCTTGGTTTGACAAAAAGAAAACGAGATATTTGTGCAACTTGCATAAAAAATAAATATATTTTCATGAATATGATATATTGAAAATTATTTTCACAAATAGTATATTGTTATTAGCAAGTGAGACAAGAGCAGTCTCTCAGAATAAAGGAGGAAGCGAAATGAAAAAAATGTTAGCATTGCTGCTGGCAACCACTCTGACAGCCGCCACCATTGCAGGATGCGGGTCCGGCAAAACGGACGCCGGAGCCGGAACCCAGGCCCCGGCCCAGACGGAAAAGACCGGAGAGACCGCCGGAGGCGCAGGAACCGCCGAGGCTCCCGCAGCCGGAGCCGACACCCTGAAACTGGCGGTGACCACCGGCGACGGTTCCACCACCGACGACCGCATCCCCACCCCCTGGTACAACCGCATCATGGCCACCAACCTGATGTACCGGGCTCTGTTCCTGGCGGACAGCACCCTGACCGAGGTGAAGCCCGATCTGGCCGATACATACACCGTCAGCGACGACGGCCTGGTGTACACCATCACCCTGAAGGACGGCCTGAAATGGTCCGACGGCGAGCCGCTGACCGTGGACGACGTGCAGTGGTCCATCGAGACCGGCCTCAAAGCCGCCACCATCAACTCCATCTATACCGCGGCCTTCAAGAACATTGACTCCATCAAGACCGAGGGCAACACCATCACCCTGACCCTGACCGCTCCCTACGCGGCCATGCTGAACGTCCTGGCCCAGTTCGCGATCCTGCCCAAACACTCCTTAGAGAACGCGGACCCGTTAAAGATGGAAGCCGATCCGTTCTGGACCAACCCCGTCACCTCCGGTATGTTCGCTCTGGACGAGTTAAACGTAGGCAACTACTTCACCCTGAAGCTGAACGAGAACTACGAGGGCACGGCTCCCAAGATCCAGAAGGTGATCTGCTACTTCGTATCCGACTACGTGACCGCCGCCCAGTCCGGCAACACGGACTACGTGTTCGGCAACGCCGCCGACCTGGTGGAAGCGTTAAACGGAATGTCCAACTTCACCGCCCACGAGGTGGACGTGCTGTTCTACAAATACTTCATCTTTAATATGAAGGGAGTCGACGGCAATGAGAACCCGGTCATGCAGAACGTGGCGGTGAGAAAGGCCATCATCGAGGCCATCGACCGCTCGGCCCTGGCCACCCTGTACCCCAACGCCAACGTACTCAACAGCGGCGTTCCCAACAGCAGTCCGGCCTACAACGGCTTCGAGTACGCCTTCGATGCGGACAAAGCTAAGGCCGACATCGCAGCCAGCGGCTACGACATGAGCCGCCCGCTGAGAATCTGCTACTACAACAACGACCAGACCACCATCGACCTGATCAACACCGTCGTTTATTACCTGGAGCAGACCGGCCTGACCGTGGAAGCCACCCTGTCCAACGACGGAACCACCGACCTGTTCACCACCAGAGCCTACGACGTGGGCTTCAAGGGCAAGAGCGCATTCTCCATCGACGAGTGGTACACCGAGTATATGAGCACCGACGGCCTGTTCGCCAACATTTTCGGCGGCGACACCTCCTTTGACGATCTGGTCGCCCAGCTGTCCAAGGCCGTGAAGGAAGAGGACCGGAACGCCATCTTAAAGCAGCTTCAGGATCTGGAGCAGGAGAAGGCGTACAAGGTTCCGGTATTCACCGTAGGCACCTATATCTTCACCAGCAACCATGTGGTTCTGCCCGAGGGCGTGCAGTTCTGTAACCCGCTGTACATGAGCGATCTCGATTTCGCAAACTGGGAGATCGCAAAATAACGTGAAACGATAAAGTTTCAGGCGGCAACCACCGCAAACGGCGAAGGGGGAGACAGTGAGATTATCTCCTGTCTCCCTTTTTACACGCAAAAAGCGCCGCCGCCTGCCTTCAGGTAAGATTGGAGTGATAAAATGCTGAAATTTATTGCCAAAAAGCTGCTCATGATGATTCCCATGCTGCTGCTGATCAGCTTTATTGTGTACTTCGGGCTGCAGATGACCGGGATCGACCCCATCAACTTCATGGTCAGCCCGGAAATGCTCTCGGCCAACAAAGAGAACGTGGAAGCGCTTCGCCAGTCCCTGGGGCTGAACGATCCGTTGATTATCCAGTATTTCCGCTGGCTGGGCGGTGTGCTTCGGGGCGATTTGGGATACTCCTTCGACGGTTCCTCCATCGCCTCCATCATCAAAGTCCGCCTTCCCTACACCTTTGAGCTGGCCGGATATTCTCTGGTGCTCTCCGCCGTTATCGGCATCGGGATCGGGATTATTTCCGCGGTGCGCCAGAACGGCGTGATCGACTATGTGGGACGGGTGCTTGCGGTTCTCGGCCAGGCGGTTCCCCAGTTCTTAGTGGGAATCATCCTGATCCAGATTTTCGCCATCAAGCTGGGGATCTTCCCCTCCGGCAACCGTGTGAGCCCGGACGCGACAAACGCCTTTGTGGACGCCTTTCAACACCTGTTCCTTCCGGTGCTGACCCTGACCATCGGCATGGTGGCCGTCCTCATGCGATACGCTCGTAACACCATGCTGGACGTGCTCAACAGCGACTACATCAAAACGGCCCGCTCCAAGGGAATCCCGGAGTGGAAGGTGTACTTAAAGCACGGCTTCCGCAATGCCATGAAGCCGGTGCTGGTGATCCTGGTGTTCCGTATTCCCATGCTGGTGGGCGGCTCCGTGGTTATTGAGAGCGTATTTTCCTATCCCGGAATCGGTCTGACCATGACAAACGCCATCGTGTCCGGCGATTACCCCATCGTGCTGGTCACCACCCTGATCATCGCGGCGGCCATGCTGATCTGTTCCTTTATGGTGGACGTATTCAACGCCCTGTTAGACCCCAGAGTGCGTCTCGGCGAGTGATGAGAGGAGGAGTAAATAAATGAGCAATCCAACAACTGCAAGTATCAAGGATCAGAATAAAAATGAAGCCTCCTCCATGTTCAAGCGCAACGTGCGCAAGTTCATGAACAACAAGCTGGCCCTGTTCGGCCTGATCGTGGTGGTGTTGATCACCATCGCCTGTATCGTGGGCTTTATCATGGGTGTGGATTACAACACCCCCATGCTTCCCAACATGAAAAAACCACCCAGCGGGGCCAATCTCTTCGGCACGGACACCATCGGCCGGGATCTGTTCGCCAGAGTGCTGGTGGGCGGCTGCTATTCCATCTTAATCGGCGTGTTCTGCGCGGTGATGAGCTCCGTGATCGGCGCGATTTTAGGCGCCGTCGCCGGATATTTCGGTGGGAAAATGGACACGGCGCTGATCCGTATCTCCGAGATTTTCCAGGCGTTTCCCCAGCTGGTGCTGGTCATGATGTTAGTGGCCATCGTCAACAAGCGGGGCCTTGGAAACCTGCTGTTCATCTTCGTGTTCACCGGCTGGATGACCACCTTCCGTATGGTGCGCAACGAGTTCATGAGCATCAAGGGAGAGACCTACGTCAAGGTCTGCGAGGCCTTCGGAATGAGCAAGAACAACATCATGTTCAAGCAGATTCTGCCCAACGTCATGAGTCCCATCATCGTTTCCACCACAACCAACGTGGCGTTCTTCATTTTGCAGGAAGCGGCCCTGTCCTTCATCGGTCTGGGCGTGGCGGACAGCACCCCCACCTGGGGCAACATTTTAAACGCCGCCAAGTCCGTTTCCGTGGTGACCAACCAGTGGTGGATCTGGCTGTTCCCCGGACTTGCAATCAGCCTGTTCGTGCTGGCCATCAACTTCCTGGGCGACGGCCTGCGGGATGTGCTGGACGCGAAGCAGCAGTAAGGAGGAGATGGCATGGATAACAGAGAAATTATATTAGACGTTAAGAAGTTAAATACCACATTTGTGTCCGACCGCAAGAAAGTGCGCATTGTCAAGGACGTCTCCTTCCAGGTGAAGCGGGGGAAGACCCTGGCCGTGGTGGGCGAGTCCGGCTGCGGCAAGAGCGTGACCATGAACTCCATCATGCGGTTTCTGGGCAAAAACGCCATTGTGGACGCTGAGAATATCCAGTACAACGCCCTGAAAAACGGTCAGGTGAAGGAGTACCACTTAGAAAGCGTGAGGGACCCCAACGGTCCGGACATACGCGCCCTGCGCGGTCCGGATATGGCCATGGTGTTCCAGGACCCCATGAGCAGTTTGAACCCGGTTTACAAGGTGGGCGACCAGGTGGCGGAGGGTCTTTTGCAGCACAACAAGGGGATGACCAAAAAGGAAGCCCGGGAAAAGGTGCTGGAGATGTTCAAAAAACTTGGAATTCCGGACCCGGAGGAGCGCATCGACTGCTATCCCCACCAGTTTTCCGGCGGTATGAAGCAGCGCGTGGTCATCGCCATCGCCATGATCTGCAACCCTGAGCTGATCATCTGCGACGAGCCCACCACGGCGCTGGACGTGACCATCCAGGCCCAGATCATGGAACTGTTAAAGGACCTCCAGGTCAACGACGGCAAGTCCATCATCCTCATCACCCACAACATGGGTCTGGTGGCGGAGATGGCGGACGAAGTCTGCGTCATGTACATGGGCCGGGTGGTGGAGTTCGGAAGCCTGGAGGATGTGTTCGACCGCACCAGCCACCCATACACCAAAGCCCTGCTGCGCAGCGTGCCCGTGCTGGGACTGGCGGACGGCCAGAAGCTGGAGACGATCCCGGGCGCAACCCCCAATCCCTCGGATTTAAAGGGCGGCTGCGAGTTCGCCGACCGCTGTCCGGAATGCATCGAGCTCTGCCGCAGAGGCGAGATCCCCTGCTACGAGGTGGGGCCGGGCCATCATGTGCGCTGCCTGAAGTATAGTTCCTGCCCGGAGGTGGAATAGATGAAGGATAACAGAGAAGTCATTTTCAAGATCGAAAACTTACAGACATGGTTTCCCATCACCAAAGGAATGTTCAAAAAGGTGGTGGGCCATGTGAAGGCGGTGGACGACGTGAGCCTGGAGGTCTACAAGGGCGAGACTCTGGGCATTGTGGGCGAATCCGGCTGCGGCAAGTCCACCTTCGGCAAAACCGCCATGATGCTGGAGCGGCCCACAGGCGGCCGGGTGATGTTCAACTTCGGCGGTGAGTTCAAGGACGTCACCAAGTTCAACAAGGACGAGATGTTCCAGTTCCGCCGCAAGGTTCAGATGGTGTTCCAGGACCCCTACTCCGCATTAAACCCTCAGAAGAAGATTTATTCCTCCTTTGAGGAGCCTTTAAAGGTTCACGGCATCGACACCCTGGAAGAGCGGGAGGAAGTGATGCGCAAGGTGCTTAAGATGGTCAACATCCAGCCCGACTATTTGATGCGCTATCCCCACGAGTTCTCCGGCGGCCAGCGCCAGAGGCTGTGTATCGCCCGGGCTTTGGAGGTCATGCCCGAGGTGCTGATCTGCGACGAGCCGGTGTCCGCTCTGGACGTTTCCATCCAGGCTCAGGTGTTGAACCTGATGAAAGAGATTCAGAAGGAAATGAACCTGACCTATATGTTTATCGCCCACGATCTGTCCGTGGTGCAGTACATGTCCGACCGGATCATGGTCATGTACCTGGGCCGCATCGTGGAGGTGGCGGATTCCCGGGCGCTATACGACGAGCCGCTGCATCCCTACACCAAGGCCCTGCTCTCGGCCATCCCGGTGGCTGACATCCACACCAAGAAGAAGCGCCAGGTGCTGGAGGGCGAGGTGCCCAGCCCCATCCACAAGCCGGACGGCTGCCCCTTCCACAACCGCTGCCCCAAGTGTATGGAGATTTGTAAAACCCAGGCGCCGGGCATGGTGCGCCACGGGGCGGAGGGCCACATGGTGGCCTGCCATCTGTACGACGAGGAGGCGGTGAAGGCGTGATTTACACGGATATGGAACACTTGGACCGCTACAGGGGGATTTGCCCCCAGCTGGACACGGCCATCGGTTATCTGATGGAAAACGGCCTGGAGTTTCTGGTTCCCGGGCGCAACGAGGTGGACGGGGAGGCCGTGTTCGTAAACCGTTTCCATTACGCCACCATACCCCAGGAGGAGGCCGCTTTTGAGGCCCATGAGGTTTACGCGGATATTCATCTGCTGGTTGAAGGCCGGGAGTTCATCGGCGTGACGCCCATTGAGCGGCTGACCGTGACAAAGGTGGACCGGGAGGCCGACAACATCGAGTGCCGCGGCCCGGTGGAGACGAAAATTCCCATGGAGCCGGGCAAGGTGCTGATCGTGTTCCCGGAGGACGCGCATATGGTGAAAATCGAGAACAACGGCCCGGTGAATGTGGAAAAAGCGGTGGTGAAGGTTCGGGTTTGAGGGGAAGGCGAGAGGGCGCGGGGAGCTGTCCGCCGGAAGGCTGCCGGCCCGCTGACAGTCCCCGGCCCTCTGGTCAGCCCCAACCCGTCCGCTGCAAGATTAAAACATAGAATATGACTGGGATTCAGGAACGGCTTGGACCCCACAATGGAGGCAAAATCATGAGAGACATAACTAAATATCAAGGTGTGATTCCCGCGTTTTACGCATGTTACGATGAAAAAGGCGATATCAGCCCCGAGGGCGTCGAGGCGTTGACCCGTTTTCTGATCCAAAAGGGTGTGAAGGGCGTTTACGTGGGCGGCTCCTCGGGCGAGTGCATTTATCAGGGCGTGGCGGAGCGCAAGCTGGTGCTGGAGCATGTGATGAAGGCGGCTGAGGGCCGGCTCACGGTGATCGCCCATGTGGCCTGCAATAACACGGCGGACAGCATGGAGCTGGCGGCCCATGCGGAGCGTTTGGGAGTGGACGCCATCGCAGCGATACCACCCATTTATTTCCATTTGCCGGAGTACGCCATCGCCCAGTATTGGAATGATATCTCCTCCGCGGCTCCGAACACAGACTTTGTGATCTACAACATCCCCCAGCTGGCCGGGGTGGCCCTGACCATGCCGCTGTTCCACGAGATGTTAAAGAATCCCAGAGTTGTGGCGGTGAAAAACAGCTCCATGCCGGTCCAGGACATCCAGATGTTCAAGATGGACGGCGGAGAGGGATTCGTGGTGTTCAACGGACCCGACGAACAGCTGGTCAGCGGTCTGGCCATGGGAGCGGACGGCGGAATCGGCGGAACCTACGCGGTGATGCCGGAGCTGTATTTAAAGATCTTTGATCTGGTGAAATCCGGGGATATCCCCGCAGCATGCGAGATCCAGTACGCGGCGGACGCGATTATCTACAAGATGTGCGCCTGCAAGGGCAACCTCTACGCGGTGATGAAGGAGATTTTGAAGATCCGTGAGGGCCTGGATCTGGGCAGCGTGAGAAAGCCCATGCCCGGTCTGGCACAGAGCGATATGCCCTGCGTGAAGGAATGCGCGGACATGATCACGGCGGCGGTTGAAAAATACTGCTGATTGAAAGCGCGGTGAGACAGCCGGTGACCGGGCGGAGGGCGTGCGCCCTCCGCCCGGCTGAGAAGAGCCTTGCCCGTCTGGCCGGCAAAAGCTTAGGCCGCCTGTACGGGTCGCGCTCACCGGGCCCTGTCCCTGGGATTTTCCAGGGCTTTTTTAATCTCTTTTAACATATTTGCACGATATTCTGACGGGAGATGAACGACATGAAAAAATATCTGATGCTGGACCGGCGTCTGTTAAGCCCCCAGGCGATGGAAAACGTCCGAATGGAGGTGTCCCGGCCGGTGAAGGACGCGGCCCACAATCCGCTGTTCACCCAGGACCAGCCCTGGGAGGTACGCATCGACAACGGGTATCCCAACGTACTTTACGATGAGGAGGCCGGACTTTACCGCTGCTATTATACCCTGTTTATCGAGGACGAGGACAGCCGTCTGGCGGACCGGCGGGAGCGGAGCAGGCGGGACTATATTCCCAGGCCCGACCGTGCTCCCGGGCTGGCCTACGCTCAGAGCCGGGATGGAATCCACTGGGAGAAGCCCTCTTTGGGCCGGGTACAGTGGAATGGAAGCGCTCAGAACAATATTATTTTTGCCTATGCCCACGGAACCGGCGTGATGATCGACCAGCGGGACCCTGACAAATCCAGGCGTTACAAGATGGTGACCAAGATGGATCAGCCGGGAACGCAGGCCTACATGGCGGTGTCCTTTTCCACCGACGGCCTGGACTGGTGCGACCCAATTCCCTGGCCGGAGTACAATCCCCCTGCGGACAGCCACAATCTTCCTTTCTGGGACGAGGAACAGAACTGCTACGCGCTCTTATCCAGAATCTGGAAAGACGGCATCCGCATCACCACTCTCAGCCGCTGCAAGGATTTTCTTCACTGGAGCGAGCCCCAGGAAACGCTTCGGGGAAGCGGGTTTGAGAACCAGATTTACGCCATGCCCGCCTTCCGCTGGGGGAATCTGTATTTAGGGCTGGCGTCCATGATCCACGAGGGCGACCGGTTGTCGGAGAATTTCGACTGCGTGGACCTGGAGCTGACCTGGGCCGCGGACCCGGCTAAATTCGATTTCGTGGCGGCGGGACAGCATTTGATTCAGCGCGGCGCGGGCGTCTACCCGGACGGGGACTTTGACTGCGGCTGTATTTACGCCTCACCGCCGGTAACGTCGCCGGACGGTAAAATGTGGGTCTATTACATGGGGAGCAACGGCCGTCATACCAACTGGCGGGACGGCGCCCTGGGGCGGGCGGAGTGGAAGCCGGACAAATTCGCGGCCCTGACTCCAAGACAGCCGGAACGGGACAGCGTTGTGGCGACCTGCCGTCTGCGGGTGTCCGGGGAAAAACTGGAGATTCTGGCCGACGTGGTGGAAAATGCCGGCGAGTATAAGCTGGAGGCGGAGCTGTCGCCTTTCTGGAACAGCCGGCCCTTTGACGGCTTCTCCTACGGCGACAGCCGGGTGGAGCAGAATGCCGGCGGCTGGTGGTCCGTCCGGTTCGCCGGCGGCCTGGAACAGCTGGCCGGTGAGAAGGTCAGCCTGAAGCTGCGGCTGCGGAACGTGAAGCTGTGGGCTTTGCGAGGCGATGTGGAAATGGCGGAGCATCGGCTTTGGGAGGGCGCACAGTAGATGCGCGTACGGCCCAAATCCAGTACCACACCAACGCCAAAGGCGGAATCGGGACCAACCTCAATATGAAAATGGCACGTACCAACCACGGGAACCGCTCATCTTTCCTCCGCCGCTTTCCAATCATAAATTCCAACTATTTTGTTGTTTTTCCAACATCTTAATACCGCACAAGCCGTGGCCATACGTTCGAAATAGCGTTTGGTCCGGCTTGTTTTTAAATTAAAGATTGAAACGATACAATTTTTGGAGTACAATGTCCATAGAGGAGGGAAGAAAATGGCGACGATAAAAGATATAGCGGCGTTGGCCGGGGTTTCCCACGGAACGGTGTCCAATGTATTGAACGGAAGAGGAAATGTTAGCGTGGAGAAGATCACGCTGGTGGAGAATGCGGCTAGGCAGCTGGGCTACACCATCAACGCTCAGGCCCGCCAGCTGCGGAAGGGAACCTCCAAACGGGTGGGAGTGATTGTGCCGCGGATCGGCATCAAACGGTATCAGGACCTGTACCTGGGGATTGAGCAGGAGTTGAAGGGCCGGGGGTACGAGGTGGACCTTCACTACACCAACGACCTGACCCACTGCGAGGAAAAGATTCTGGAGGACGTTGAGGCCACCAACCCCATTGCGGTCGTGCTGGTCAGCGCCTTCGGCGGGGAGGTCCGGGGGCTGCGCGGGGACGGACGGCTGATCCTGGCGGAGCGGAGTGTGGAGAAGATGCCGGAGGACGCTGTGTACTGCGGATTCGACTACGGCCTGGCGGGGCGGGAGATGGCGAAGCGCTGCCTGGGGGATGGGCACAGGAACGCGGCGGTATTTACGGGGAACACGAAATATTCCAATTACGGCCGGTTTGTGAAGGGGATTCAGGAGGTGTTCGCCGCGGAGGGCGGAAACGTCCGCGTTTTTTCCTCCGACGAGTCCCTGCAATTCCACACGGCCTTTGAGCTGCTCACGGACCGGGAGGAATTTGACGCGGTGATCGCCTCGGACCCGGAAGCGCCCGCCTGTTTGGCGGCCGCGGCTTCTTACCGGGGCCGGACTTCTTTGCCCGAGGTCTACGCGGTCACGGGCAAGGAGCTCCGTCCATTTTCCGGCGCGGTGCCCTATGAGCTGAATTACCGGCTCTGCGGCCGCCGCATCGGGAAATACATCGGAGGTCTGGAGCCGGGGACGGCGGACGAATCGCTGCTGCGCCTGGAAAACGACGGGTTTCACCACTGTCCGGTGAAGGTTTGCGCCGGGGCGGAGGACTTGAAGCTGCTCATGCTTTCCGGCCCCACCTGCAAGGCGCTGGAACAGCTGCTGCCCCAGTTCACGGAAAAGACCGGGATACCGGTCAGGCTGATGGAAGCGGGCTACGATGAGCTGTACCGGACGGTTAAAATGTGCGCCCAGTCTTCGCCCTACGACCTGATCCGCCTGGACATGGCCTGGATGTCGGAGCTTGGAGAAGCGCTGTTTTCACCTTTGCCGGAAGGCGAGAGCTGGCTGCGGGAGATCATGGGGAATTTTTCCGCCAGCCTGGGCGAAGACTATTACCGGGTGGGGGACAAGTGCCTGACCCTGCCCTTTGACCCCAGCGTGCAGATTCTGTATTACCGCAAGGACTTGTTCGAGGACGCCAGAATCCGCCGGGAATACTATGAGGTCTGTAAAAAGCAGCTGAAGGTGCCGGAGACATTTGCAGAGTACGACGAGATCGCCAGATTCTTCACCAGGCGGTTTCACAAGAACTCACCGGTGGACTACGGAACCTCCCTGGTGTTCGGGAGCTCCATTGTGGCGGCCTCGGATTACCTGCCGCGGCTGAGGGCCGAGGGCGGCATGGAAGTGGGCGCAGACGGCCGGGTGAAACTGCGGGAGGCGCAGGCGGTGCGGGCGCTGCGCAGCTACCGGGACGCCTTCCTCAACACGGACCGGGAGACCAATTCCTGGTGGCGCAGGGCCATGGAGGCGTTTTCCGACGGCCTGGTGGCAATGAACATCGTGTTTGCAAACTACGCCTCCATCATGCTCCACAGCAAGAAATCTGAGGTGATCGGAAAGATCGGCTTCGCCCCGGTTCCCGGAGGCCGTCCGCTGCTGGGCGGCGGCGTATTGGGGATTTCCAGGGATTCGCGGAAAATGGAGGCTTGCCGGGAATTCCTCAAATGGGTTTACGATGAGAAAACCGCCGCGACGATCACGTGCCTGGGCGGTTATATCAATCACCGGAAGCTGACGGAAAACATGGAGCTTTTGGAGCTTTATCCCTGGCTGGAAGGCATGGAGGAAGCCTTCGCCGCAGGCTGGCGGCGGGAGACCGAGCGCCTGTCCCCGGGGTTCAATGAGTTTGCTTTCGAGGATATCCTGGGCAACGCGGTGCGGGCGGCCGTCTCCGGCATTATGACGCCGGAGGAGGCGGTGAAGGCCGCCGCAGAACGCTGCGGCCGGGAACTCTACTGAGAAACCGGCTGCGGGATCATGCGGTGTGGATTGAAATAATACCAGCAAGGTTACGAACATAAGCGGTATGTTGGCGGGCCTTGAGACGCTCTGTGGTGGAAACAGAAATTAAAATGAAATGTAAATGGATCAATGAAACATGAAAAGCGCCGCGGCGCGGACTGTGCGGGAAGTTTGATACCCGGGACACAGGACGGGCAGCGGCGCTTTTTTGCCGCACGGCCGCGGATGTGGCTGCGGCCGGACGGATCGGATGATTGCAATAATTGAATAATAGAACGTACCAAAAGTATTGAAAGCGTTAAAATCCATGTGTTTTTCGTGTAATTGTGAAAAACATGCAAAAATCCCAGCGGATTTATCCGGTTGGATGGCAAAAAATTTTTGAATATATATTGACACGTTCCAATAAATGAATTATACTGAGTTCAGAGAGAACATTAAGGAGGAAATTTGTATGGACAGAGGGGTAATGATCGCAGCCCACCGGGGGACGTCCGGCGCGAACATTATACAGAATACCATCGGGGCCTACGAGAACGCCCTGCTCCACGGGGCGGATATTCTGGAGATGGATGTGATTCAGACTGTGGACGGAGACTTCTTTATATTTCACAACGGCCAGGAGCCGGGGCTTGTGGGCACGGATCAGGACATCCGCACCATGACCACGGAGCAGGTGAGGAATCTGCGGTTCTTCAACGGGATGCAGGAACGCGTTATGGAGCCGGTGAATTCCTTTGACGACGTGCTGGAACATTTTAAGGGGCGCAACTGCCTGATCAACGTGGACCGGAGCTGGTTTTACTGGCGGGACGTGATCCGCGCCATCAACCGCCACGGGATGAAGGACCAGATCATTTTAAAGAGCCACGCCGCGGAGGAGGAGTTAGAGATTCTGGCAGAGGAGGGACCGGACATTATGTACCTGCCTATTCTGCGGGATCCCGCCGTCCTGGACCGGGTGAGGCGCTACAAGGTCAATCTCTACGGCGCGGAGGTGATTTTCGAGACGGAGGATCACGTGTTCTGCTCCGGTGAATTTATTGAGGGCATGCACCGCGATCAGAAGAAGCTGTGGGTGAACGCCATCACCCTGGACGACACCACGAAGCTGACCGCAGGGCACGACGACAACAGCGCTATTTTGCAGGACATGGATCAGGCGTGGGGATGGCTGGTGGACAAGGGCTACGATATTATTCAGACGGATTGGCCGCTGCTGCTGAAAACATATATTAATGGGAGGTAGAATACGATGAGAAAATGGATTACCGCACTTTTGATTGTAACGATGGTACTGACCGCGGGCTGCGGGCAGAAGGGAACTGACCAGGGCGCCGCCGGGGGAGCGGACCAGGGTACATCCCAGGCCGCGTCCGGGGGTTCCCAGAGCGGGCCGGTGACCATCAACTACTACGGAAGGCCCGACGACAACCAGGTGGAGTCCACCATTATCAAGGCGTTTGAGGATTCCCACCCGGACATCAAGGTGAATTACGTGGAGCTGCCCGACTCCTCCAACGACCGCTTAAAAACCATCAACACAGTGCTTCAGGCCGGGGACGCCTCCATCGACGTGTTCGCCGGGGACGTGGTATGGCCGCCCATCTTCGCCTCAGCGGGCTGGGTGATTCCATTTGACGAGTACATTGCAGAGGGAGAGCTGGACGACTACCTGCCGGGACCGCTGAGCGCCTTCCAGATTCAGGGAAAGACCTACGGCCTGCCCTTCATGGCGGACGCGGGCGCTCTGTATTACCGGAAGGACCTGCTGGACAAGTACGGCAAGGAGGTCCCGGGGACCTGGGCGGAACTGGTCGCCACGGCCAAGGAGATCGTGGAGCAGGAGGGAAACCCGGATTTGAAAGGATTTGTCTCCTACTGGAAGCAGAACGAGAGCCTGACCAGCTCCATGCTGGAGATTTACTGGGAGAAGGGCGCGCGGATTATCGGGGAGGATGGTTCCAGCGTGATCGATGAGGCGCTGCTGGCGGAGACGCTGGCCGAGATGAAGCAGATGATGGACGACGGTGTGACCGCGTCCGGTATCGAGACCTTCGGAACGAAAGAGGCCCGCGACGTGATGTGCGCGGGGGGCGCGGTATTTGCCAGAGACTGGCTCAGCGGCTACGGCCCCTTCAACAACGCCGAGACTTCCCAGGTGGCGGGCAAGGTGGAGATCGCGCCGCTTCCCAGCTACGGCTGTCTCGGCGGCTGGGGCGTGATGGTGTCCAATTATTCGAAGAACAAGCCCCAGGCCGTGGAATTCGCCAAGTTCCGGGCCAATTACGAGAGCCAGGTGACCGCGCTGGAGCTGGTGGACATCAAGCCTACCTTTAAGAGCGCCTACGAGGACCCGGCGCTGCTGGAGAAAAAGCCCGAGCTGCCCGGATATCTTCCCGCTCTGGAACAGTCCAGACCCAGACCCCAGTCTCCGTTCTACGCCGAGATTTCAGGCATCATGCAGCTGGAGATCCACAGCGTGATCACGGGCATGAGCAGCCCGGAGGACAGCGCCAAAAAGATCATGGAGCAGGTAAACCAGATATTCTAACAGTGAAAAGTAAAGGAGAAGAGAATGGAGCGAAAAAGCGTCAGAACCGGATACCTCCTGCTTCTGCCCAGCGTCATCCTGATCGCGGCCCTGATCGTGTATCCGGCGGTCAACACCATTTACCAGAGCTTTTTTGAAATCAGGACGCAGACGGCTGCGCTGGGGCCGAAATTTGTGGGAATGAAGAATTATATCAGGGCGTTTCACGACGAGCATTTCTGGGACACCCTGTGGTGGACCGTGGGATTTACGGGCGTTTCCGTGTTCATCGAGCTGGTCATCGGCCTGGGACTGGCCCTGGTGATGAAGAAAAATATACCCGGTCAGGGCATCATCCGCACGGCGATTCTGGTGCCCTGGGCCATCCCTACCGTGGTGAGCGGCATTATCTGGACGCAGTTCTTCTCGCAGAACGGTCTGGTCAATTACATCATGCAGGTTATGAATCTGGCGGAAGCGCCGCTCAACTGGCTGGGGAATGAATGGCTGGCGCGGCTGTCCATTCTGGTGGCGGATATCTGGAAGAACACGCCCTACATGTCCCTGCTTCTGCTGTCCGGCCTGCTGACGATTTCGACGGATTACTACGAGGCGGCCCAGCTGGACGGAGCGGGGAAATGGCAGCAGTTTAAGTGCATTACCCTGCCCTTGATCCGGTCCACCATGTCGGTGACCGTGCTGTTCCGGATCATTTCCGCCATGCGGGTGTACGACCTGATCGTGGCCATGACAGGGGGAGGCCCGGCGGGACGGACGGAAACCGTGTCCATGTATGCGGTGAACACGTATTTTACCTACGGAAATACGGGCTACGGGGCCACGCTGTCCGTGCTGATGCTCCTGTTGTCCGTGGTGATCAGCCTGTTTTTCGTGGACAGCCTGAAGACGAGGGGGAGTGTTTAAATGGATCAGAAATTGACGGGAAGAAAACGGGTCTTGTATCTGCTGTTTGTGGCGGTGTTCCTGTTTGTGATGGTGTCGCCCATGCTTTATATGATCTCGGCCTCCTTTATGCCGGAGTCGGATTTGAATCATATTCCTCCGCGGATTCTGCCCTCGGCGGGGACCATTAAAAACTATGTGGCGGCGTTTGTGCAGCAGCCGCTTCTGCGGTACGTGTTCAACAGCTTTGTGATCACGATTATCGCGGTTGTGATCTGTATTACGGCGGGCTGTATGGCCTCCTATGCGCTGACCAGGACCAATATCCGGTTTAAGACGGTGTTTTTGCTGTTTGTGCTCACGATTTCGCTGCTGCCGACCATCACGCTGATCAATCCGATTTTCAAGATGTACAGCAAGCTGGGGCTTTTGAATACACACATTGGCCTGGCTCTCATCGTGTCGGTGCTGGACCTGCCCATGACGATCTGGTTTCTGACGGCGGTGTTTAAGGGCATACCCGTGTCCTTTGAGGAGAGCGCCAAGCTGGACGGGGCCAATATGTTTCAGATGTTCTTCTATATTATACTGCCGTTACTCAAGGCGAGCATTTTCTCGATCAGCATTCTGGTGTTTATCGGGGCGTGGAACCGCTTCCTGCTGTCCCAGGTGCTGAACCAGTATGAGCAGTACCGGACCGTGGTGGTGGGATTGACGCTGTACCAGACGACCCATACCATTCCCTTTGGGGTGGTGGCCGCGGCGGGGATGATTACGGTGCTGCCGCTGATGGCCATGGTGCTGGTGTTCCAGAAGAATATTTTGGGCGGGATTATGGAAGGCGGCGTGAAGGAGTAGGTTTTTGATAAATGGAAAAATGGAGCGAGTCGTACCGCGGGAGGGGAAGCGGGGCGGCTCGCTTTTTTTGATTTGATTGCAGTGGACCGGTTGGAAGGGAAACATGGAAGTGAAAATAATTATAGATGAAAATATAATATATCTATAAATATATAGACAAAATATTTAAAAGGTGATATTATGAGGGAAAGGAGGGACATATATGATTTGGAATTATGCATTGGAAGAGATTATCAGCGGGCATGCGGATGAAGGCGAACAGTTCGTATGCGTGGCCTGTGGGAGATGTTTTGAGAAAGGCAGGATTTATGAGCTGGACGGGGAACTATTTGACGCCTGGGGGGCGGTTCGGCAGCATGTTTTGAGGGAGCATGGGTCCATGGCGGAGTTTTTGGTGGACCGGGAGCCAGGCGTGATCGGGGTGACGGAGGTGCAGAGGCAGATTTTGAAGCTGATTCTGGAGGGAAAGTCAGATAAGGAGATCAGCGCTGCCGCGGGGATCGCGCTGTCCACGGTGCGGAATCACCGATTCAATCTCCGGGAGAAGGAGAAGCAGGCCAAAATGTTCCTGGCGCTGATGGGCGCGCTGGAGCGGGAGACGAAGCGGGGGATCGGGAAGAGCGACACGGGCTCCATCGAGGAGGTTCCGGCTTCGGCCGCTATGGTTGACGCGCGGTTTAATATTACGGATCAGGAGACGGAAAAGACGCTAGCCGCCTATCTGGATGAAAATGGGGCGATCCGTCAATTTCCGGCCAGGGCAAAGAAGAAAATCATTGTGATGAAGGAAGTAATTAAAAATTTTAAGAAGGACGCCGTTTATACAGAGACGGAGGTCAACCGGATTTTAAAACGGATTTATGAGGAGGACTATCCGTCCCTGCGAAGGGCGCTGATTGAGTATGGATTTATGGAACGGACGGCGGACGGCAGCGTTTACCGGGTGAGAGAGTAGGACGGGAGAGCCGGGCCGGTGACAGGGAGGTCATGGGGCCCGGCTCTTTGAGTGGTGGGGAAAGGAAATCCGGCCCGGCGTTTTGGTTGGTGGGGAAAGGAAATCCGGCCCGGCGCTTTGGTTGGTGGGGAAAGGAAATCCGGCCCGGCGTTTTGGTTGGTGGGGAAAGGAAATCTGGCCTGGTGCTTTCCCTGGCCGCGTCAGTTTTCGTCCGGCAGGAAACCGATTTCGCGGACATTTCCGCCGTCCAAATCCATCCGGTAATAGGGATGCGGGCGGCCGCCGACGTAGACCTGGAGAATGATCTCGTCGCCGGTGATTTCGCAGCTCATGGACAGATAGGGCAGGTATTCGTCATCTATGGTTTCGCCCGGCGCGGCAATTCGGTACTCGAACAGCTCCTGTTTGCCGCTGCCGTCCGGGTTCATGCGAAACAGTTTTTGGGCTACGGTATCCATGGAAGGAACAGAGGTCTGGTCCGCGCCCCGGAGGTGGACGAGGGCGGTTACGTCCATAGCGTAGTAAATTTTGCCCTTATAGGCAAGGCAGGCGTCGAAGTTTGGCATCTCCTCCGTGCTCTGCGCCGCCACGGTCAGGCTTTGGCCGTCTTCCTGGTAACAGGCCAGGTAGTTCGTTTCGCTGGCCGGGGTGGAAAAGGTGTAAAGGATCACATTTTCATCCCGGTAGTGAATGGCGCCGTCCAGAGGAAGCGTGATCGCGGAGCGGTCAAGGTCGATTCCGTCGGCGATTGTTATGGTTTTGACCGGGCAGTCGGTCAGCCGGTCGGGGGAGAGCCACCAGCGTTTTCCCGCCTGGACGATATCCGGCGGGGCGTCCAGGCGCACCTGATAGTCCAGGTCGAATTCATCGGAGTCCAGGTTTTCCGGATTCTCAATGTCGCTGCGGCGTTCCCGGCGGATTCCCACGCCGGTCTCATAGTCGTCCAAAGTCTCGGAGGTGATCATAGGGCCGTAACCGTAGGTGGTATGGGATTTGGACAGATACCAGCCGCCGTCCCGGTAGGCGTAGGTGTATGCCTCCGACCACCGCCAGGCGCTTCCGCCGTAGGCGTTGGTGGTGAAGGTGGTTTCCCCGGCGGTGAGGGGAACGTAGGGGTCTCCGAACACGCCGCCCTCATCCCGGGTACGGATCAGATTTTCATCCTGGAAATCCAGACGGTAGCCGCTCTCTTCGCTGCTGGCCAGGGCGAACAGAATGCGGGGCGTTTTCAGCGGAATGTCGCTGCCTTCCATCTGCAGCACGCCCACATAGTCCATCCGGCCGTCCTGATTGTAGTCCAGGGCTACGGTATCCATGAGGGCCCAGCCACCCGGGATAAAGTCCTCGGGTTGGAAACCGGTCTGGGGTAGACGGGGGACCGGAGGGGAGTCCGCGGGAGTGTTTGAGACAGGGGGCTCGGCTGAAGATGTGCCTGGGGCAGCGTCTGCGGCCGCATCCGTGGCTGGATCCGTAGCGTCATCCGGGGGTACGTCTGCGGTGGAGTCCGGGGCTGCATCTGCGACTGCCTCCGATGCTGCTGAGGCTGACGGCGTTGGGGAGGCAGTATTACCGCTGCCGGTGCCTGAGACGGCGGTGCAGCCGGAAGTGAATAGGGCCAGGCTTAGTGCGAGGGCCAAGGAGGTGCGGATGGGAGCGGTACGGTGGTGGTGATGTTTCATAGAATTCTCCGATCTGCCGTCTGGAAGGACGGCTCAGTTCTGTCACTATTATAGCATAAAAAAGACAGGGTGGGAAAGAATGCGGTTTGATGAAAACATCCCATGAATTTGAAATGAATATTGACAGGAAAGGTGCGGTGTGTTAAATATAAACCATATTCATCCTATGAATGCTAGCAATATTCTGGGGGCTGCGGGGATAAGCCGGGCTTCTGGTTAAAAGGGAGGACGTGAGAGCGTGCTGAATCATATCAGGGAGTGCGGGATGGGAAGCAGAACCGGGACATTGACGGACGGGGAAGTGGAGCGGGTGATCGACGGTCTTATGGTCCAGCTGCCGTCGGCCCGCCGGGTCCTTCTGGTGCCGCCTGACATTACCAGATGCTATTCCTATGCGGGATTTATTACGGCCAGTCTGTACCGGCGTTTGTCCGGTTCTGCCCGGGTGGAGATTATGCCTGCGGTGGGAACGCACCGGCCCATGAGCCGGGAGGAACAGATTGATTTCTTTGGCGGGAATATCCCGGAGCAGGCGTTTTTACACCACGACTGGCGCAGCGAAACGGTGAGATTGGGGACGGTGCCCGGTTCGTATGTCCGGAAGATCACCGGCGGGCGGTGCAGCCAAGGGGTGCCGGTGGAGGTAAACCGCAGCCTTGTGGACGGGACCTACGATCTGGTTTTTTCCATTGGCCAGGTGGTGCCTCACGAGGTGGTGGGGATGGCCAATTACAGCAAGAATATCCTGGTGGGCCTGGGCGGCCGCCGGATGATCAACGAGAGCCACATGATCGGTGCGGTGTGCGGCCTGGAAACTATCATGGGGAATGTGGACACGCCGGTGCGGAAATTGTTCGACTATGCGGAGGAGATGTTTTTAAAGGACGTGCCGTTGGCGTACATCCTGACCGTGACCACCTGCGAGAACGGACGGGCGCTGGTTCACGGCGTATACGGCGGGGCTTCCAGGCGGGTGTTCGAGGAGGCTGCGGATCTGGCGCAGATTTGGAATGTCACCGAGGTGCCGGCGCGGATGAAAAAGGTGGTGGCCTATCTGGAGCCGGGAGAATTTTCCTCCACCTGGGTGGGCAACAAATCCGTGTACCGCACCAGAATGATGATTGAGGACGGAGGGGAGCTGCTGGTGATTGCGCCGGGCCTCAGGCATTTCGGGGAGAACCCGGAGGTGGACGGACTGATCCGCAGGTACGGTTACCGCGGGACGCCCTATACCATGAAGCTTGTGGAACAGGGGGCGTTTGTGGGAGCGGATATGGTTCCGGCCCACATGATCCACAGCTCCTCAGAGGACCGTTTTACCATCACCTACGCGGTGGATCCAGCCAATATGACCCGAGAGGAGATCGAGGGCGTGGGATACCGGTACATGGACGTCTCCCGGGCGCTTGCGCGTTATCCGGTGGACCGGCTTGCAGAGGGCCGTCAGGTCATGCCGGACGGGGAGGAGATTTATTTGGTGAAAGCGCCGGCGTTGGGGCTCTGGCGAAGCTGCCGCTGAGGGGGCGGAAATGAAAACAATTCGTAATGCAGCAAAGAATACCTGGGTCAGAATTTAAGCTGTTATCGGATCTGTAGAAAATCCTGCGCCGGACCCAGGCAGGATTAAAAAGTGTAATTTTCCGGTCAGAGCGCAAGGACCGGGAGATTACACTTTTTTCGCGACCGGGAATACAGACGGGAACGTTTGCAGTACCATTTACTTCTACCGGAATTTATAGTAGAATCGTAAGAAGTTGCGCAGCGTTACGGCTCTGTGAGACCGGTTTTTGAGAATGCGTGGCAGAGGGCGGATATCATACATACGGGAGAAATGATGATGGTGGAATCGAGAAACATCCAGATATTTGAGAAAATGCCGGTGGCAAAAGCTGTGAGCAGCATGGCGGTGCCCACGGTGATCGGGCAGCTGATTATCCTGTTCTACAATATGGCGGACACATTTTTCGTGGGACAGACCAACAATCCGTACATGGTGGCGGGCGCGTCCCTCATTCTGCCGGTTTATAATATCTCCCTGGCCCTTGCCGGTCTGGCCGGTGTTGGCGGCGGCGCGCTGGTGTCAAGGCTGCTGGGAAAAGGCCAGATGCAGGAAGCCAGAAGGGTGAGCAATTTCAGCGTCTGTATGGCGGTGGGGCTGGCCGGGATGTTCTCCCTGATCCTGTTGTTTTTCCGGCGGCCGATCCTGTCATTTTTGGGCGCGGGCAGCGAGACGTACCGGTACGCCAATGAATACGCGTTCTGCGTGATCGTGCTGGGCGGCATCCCCACGGTGCTCTCCAACACATACGCCAATCTTCTCAGGAGCATAGGGGAGTCGAAAAAAGCCGGGGTGGGCATCACCCTGGGCGGCCTGCTGAACGTGGCATTGGATCCGCTGTTCATGTTCGTACTGCTGCCCCGTGGCAGGGAAATCCTGGGGGCCGGGCTGGCCACCTGCCTGTCGAATATTATCTCGTGCGGATATTTTCTGATCGCAATCCGGGGACTGGGGCCGGATTCCATCCTGAGAGGAGGAAACGTCAGGGAACTTCCGGCAAAAGCCAGCATCCGAAGCATTTTCAATGTGGGAATCCCCTCCGCGCTGGCCACATTTTTATTCGACCTGGATTACATTGTGATCGGCCGGTTGATGACCGCTTACGGGGACGTCCAGATGGCGGCTATCGGAATTGTGCTGAAGATCGAGCGCCTGCCGCTCAATATCGGAATCGGCATCAGCCAGGGTATGATGCCCATCGTGGCCTACAACTACGCGTCCGGCAACCGGAAACGGATGAAGGATACCATCGCTTTTTCGCGCAGGGTGGGTATACTCTGCGCAGTTCTCAGCATCCTTTTATATGAAGTGTTTGCGCCGGGCATCACGGGGCTGTTTATCGGCGATCCCGGGACGGTGGCGCTTGGAACCGGCTTCCTGAGAGTCCGCTGCCTGGCCACGCCCTTTATGTTTTTGAGTTTCTTCACCGTGTACCTTTTCAACGGCTTCGGCAAAGGCCGGACCGCCCTGTTCCTCGGCGTCCTGCGCTGGCTGGTGCTAAACATCCCCATGCTGTATCTGCTCAACTATGCCTTTGGCATGTACGGGATCGTGTGGTCGCAGATTGCGGCGGATGTGGTGAACGTGGTGGTGTCGGTGTATGTGTATTGGAGGTTTGAGCGTAGCTTAAATAGATACGAAAATAAATAGAATGCGTTATTTTGTATCTGGAATGCTGACGGGAGAAATACTGGGATCAGGAATTGGGAGTATTTAGCATACCGGATATGAGCCGGATTCTACAGCGATATGGCCGTCGGCTGTGAGCGCAACCTGGGCAATTATTGCAACAGGTCTTCAGCGCCGGCAGGATGTACGGCTATATCTTTTTTGGACCCATTTCCCAGCAGGTATTTCTGGATTAACCGGTTGGCCTTCGTCTGACTGATATTCAAGTACGCAGCCATCTTTCGTGAAGAGCCGCATTTTTGATATGCCTCCCGGATCATGGCTTCTTCAAAGTTCTGCATTCTCGTGTGATAATCCGTGATTTTGGGGACTTCCCGGGCCGTCCCTGTGTCCGTCGAGCCTGTCATGTTCTGGGGCAGGTGTCCCGTGGTAATGAGATCGCCGGTGACAGTGACCACCAGGCGTTCAATCATATGGCGCAATTCTCTTACATTTCCCTTCCATTCATAGTTTACAAGCGTTTCCAATGCGTGGCTGTCCAGAGACCTGGACAGGTTGTATTTCTCATTAAACTCCTTCAAAAATTGCTGAATCAGATCAGGTATATCCGCTTTCCGTTTCCGCAGCGGAGGAAGATAAATTTCCACCACGTTGAGACGGTAAAACAGATCTTCACGGAACTGTCCGTCGGCCACCATCTGTCTCAGATTTTTATTGGTTGCTGCTATAATGCGCACGTCTACCTTTACTGGGCTGCTACCACCGATGGGGATAAATTCGTGGTCCTGGAGAACATGGAGCAGCTTGGCCTGGGTGGAGAGGGAGAGCTCTGCGATCTCATCCAACAGCAGAGTGCCGCCGCTTGCTGCTTCGAACAATCCTTTTTTTCCCTGAGTGTTGGCCCCGGTAAAGGCTCCCTTGATGTAACCGAATAGTTCTGATTCCACCAGCTCGTTGGGGATACTGGCACAGTTCAGGCTGATAAAGGGTCGGGCGTTGCGGGGGCTGATGGAGTGGATGTACCGGGCAACCATAGTCTTTCCGGTACCGGATTCTCCGGTGAGAATACAGGTTACGTCAACCTGACTGATCCGTTCTGCAAATTGGATAACCTGCTCCATTTCTCGGCTCTTGCACATAGGTACAGTTGAGTAGCTCAGGGAGGATTTTCTGTATATGTAGTCTGGATTGAAAAGTTTTACGCCGGAGAGGTTGTCCCGCACATTCATGATCACATAGGCCAGGTTTTTCTGGCTGTCGAAGATGGGAACGGCGATGGTCAACAGTTCACTTCCAAGTTTGGTTTTCTGCTTTACCGCATAGGTTTTCTTTTTCTCGTAAATAACGGGGAGTACAGAGATATCCCAACAGTTTCCGTCTACAAATTCAAAAAAGCTTTTTCCAATCATCTGCTCTGGCTGATAACCATAATGCCTGGAGCATGCATCGTTGATATAGACAATGGTGTATTGATTGTCATAAATCAAAACTTCGTCATACATGGAATCTATTAACCGCTGAAATTCTGACGGGTGAAGGTTCCAAGGGATGATTGCAGAGTTTCTCATAATACCCCTTTCCATACATGTTCGCAGAATATGAGTTTAAAATAACTCAGTTATTTAAAAGTGACTCGCAAAAATGAATCATTTTTAACTCGTTTGTCTTTTTCAGCATATCATAAACCTAAAAAAACATCAAGAAAATAGTTGAAAACTGACGTCTGGTGACCTCAGACAGAGTTGGCATAGGATTTGCTTTAAATAGTTGTATCAAATGGAAAGAGAGGCAAACACTATGAAAATTACGGATGTTGAAGTTATCTGTCTCAGAATCCCGCCAATGGACGGGCCCTGCGAGTGGGGGGACGATGCATTTATTGTCAGAGTCCATACAGATACCGGGCTGGTAGGAACCGGGGAGAGCGATACCTCGCCTATGGTCGCAAGGGCGTTGGTGGATGCGCCGGAGAGCAATCTGTATTGCAGTGGCCTGAAACGTCTGCTCATCGGAGAAAATCCCTTGGAGATCCAAAAGCTGTGGGACAAGATGTATTGGTCCTCAAACTATGTAGGGCGCAGAGGAGCGGGAATCCACGCCATCAGCGCGATTGACATCGCCCTGTGGGATATTGCTTCCCAATTTTATCAGGTGCCCATTTACATGCTTCTGGGCGGCAAATACAGAGATAAGATCCGAGCTTACGGCACCTTTATTCCGGCGGATACCCCGGAGGAAAATAAGGTGATCGCAGCTTCCCTGAAAGATCAGGGTTTTACAAGTCTAAAATTTGGCGGGGGTATACTTGGAGATGATCCCGATACGGATGAGGCCATTGTGAAGGCGGTTCGGGAGCAGGTGGGAGAGGATTTTGAACTACAGATTGATATTGCTACCAAGTGGAGAACCTATGGACATGCGGCCTCCATGTTCCAGCGCCTGGCTCCCTATCATCTCAACTGGATCGAGGAGCCGGTGCTTGCGGATGACCATCAGGGGTATGAAAAACTGTCCCAAATGTCGTTGTCCAAGACCGCGGGAGGAGAGTCTCTGACCACCAGGTATGAATTCAGGGATTTCCTGCAGCGGGCGAAGCCGGATATCGTCCAGCCGGACATTACGCGCTGCGGCGGAATCACGGAGATGAAGAAGATCTACGATCTTGCGCAGATGAATGGAACCAAGCTGGTTCCTCACGGATTCAGCACAGGAATTCTCCTGGCTGCCACGGTGCAGTTTCTGGCAGCCTGCGAGCATGGGGATTTGATGGAATATTCCCAGAGCGTCAGCCCGCTGTTCCATGGGTTGGTGAAAAACCTGATCCCATTTGAAAATGGTTTTGTGACGGTACCGGATTGCGTAGGCCTGGGTGTAGTGCTGGATGAAGAGATGATTGAAACTTACAGAATGAGATAGGATGGAGGATCGTGAATATGGGAAAGCGTTTGGATAAATTGCTGATTGCTGTTAGCATGGTGTTTGTATTGGGAATTGTAGCATGTCTCTATCTGTTTCCAGAGGGCTCCCAGAATGTGGCTAACCGCATTTTCGGAGCAATGACAGATATGTTCGGCTCGTTGACGCTCATCTTCGCATTCGGTGGAATATTGCTGCTCATGCTGGTTTCATTCAGCAAATACGGCCGGATCAAGCTGGGGGAGGGAGAGCCGGAGTATTCTACTTTTAAATGGGTATCTATGATGATCTGCTGCGGACTTGGTTCTGCCACGGTCTATTGGGCGTTTATTGAGTGGGCCTACTATATCGGAACTCCTGGCCTGGGCATTCAGGCGGGGTCACAGCCGGCCTTTGAGATGAGCGTACCTTATACCATGTTTCACTGGGGGATCAGCGCGTGGACGCTGTACGCACTGGCAGGAATTCCCATTGCTTACCATTTCCATGTACGAAAGAACCGGGGGTTGAGCCTGAGTGGAATTATCAGTTCCATAACGGGGCTAAAGCAGGACGGCGTAATCTGCCGTATCGTGGATGTGCTGTTTATCTTCATCTGTTTCGGAGGATTAAGTATTACTCTGGGGGTATCAGTGCCGCTGGTAACAGAAATCTTTTGCAGTGTGGTGGGTATTACTCCGTCGTTTATCATTAATCTGCTGATTATTGTAGTTTTGTCCGTGATTTACTCCTTCAGCTCCTATATTGGGTTAAAAAAGGGGATGGCTAAGATCTCCGACTGGAATATCAAGCTGGTGATTATTTTCTGCATAGGCGTGGTGGTCTGCGGCCCCACACTGTTTATTATCAGCAATACAACCCAGTCGATTGGACTGATGTTCCAGAATTTTATCCATATGAGCCTGTTTACGGATTCCATTGGGAAAAGCGGTTTCCCGGAGGCGTGGACCATTTTCTACTGGCTGTACTGGATTACCTATGCTCCCTTTACAGGGATTTTTATCGCGAAGGTATCGAAGGGAAGAAGCATCCGCTCAGTGGTCGCCAATACACTGATCAGTGGCAGCGCAGGCTGTTTCGGGTTCTTCGGAATCCTCGGAAGTCTTTCGCTGAACCGTCAGCTGACGGGCTCTGTGGATATGGTTGGCATGCTTGGGGCAGGACAGGGGAATCAGTCTATTGTCCAGGTGCTGAGGACACTGCCGGCCGGCCCTGTGTTTATGGTGATTTTCTGTATTATTACTCTGCTGTTCCTGGCTACAACCCTGGACGGGGCAGCCTTTACCATGGCCACCACCTCTACAGTGGGACTGAAAAATGACGAGGAGCCCCACCCGATGCTGCGTCTGTTCTGGTGTATCATGCTGTCTCTGGTGCCGCTGACCATGATACTGATCAATGCAGATCTGAACACTATTAAAACTTGCGCCATTATTACCGCGGTACCGATCATTTTTATTATGCTGGTTATGCTGGTGGGATGGCTGCGCTGGATGGCTGCCGATTACCGGGGCGTGACTTCTGAGGAATTGGAAAAAGAGCTGATGAGAAAGGATTGAGCGCAATGGGAAGATTTATGAGGATGCATGAACAGGATATGGTGGCGACCGCCCTGGAGTATACCGGGAGGGGAGAGTCTGCACGGGTATACAATCCACAGAACGAGCTGCTGTTTGAAGTGAAAGCAGAGGAGGATATCCCGTTTGGCAATAAAATTGCACTGACCCGCATTTCCAAAGGAGAACGGGTAATCAAATATGGCGCGCCCATCGGGGTGGCGGTCCGGGATATTCAAAAGGGACGGATGGTGCATGTACATAATGTGAGAAGCGCCGCGGTGGATATACCTGAGAATATCCGTATTGAGATTATCCGGCAGATGAACATAAGGGAGGAGGATTGAATGATGGAGTTTATGGGATACCGGCGCCCGGACGGTTCGGTGGGCATACGCAACAAGATCCTGATTATTGCGGTGGATGAATGCTGTGAGGGTATAGCCAGAGGGATAGCCCGGCACTCTGAGGCGGCTGTGGTGATGACAAACTGGTACACCTGTATGCTGGGAGGCAATGAGGAAACCTTCAATCAGATGATCGCGGTGGGAAAGAACCCCAACGTGGCCGCAGTGATGGTAATTGCCATGGGGTGTGGAAGCATCCTTCCCTCTCAGGTGGGGGATGAGATTGCGAAGACAGGGAAAACAGTCGTGTGTTTGACCTGCGAAGAACTTAAGGGGACCAGGAATACGATCGCCTATGGCGTGGAGCGCCTGAAGGAGATGGAGGAACAGATTGACAGGCTGCAACGGGAGAAATTTCCGATGTCCAGACTGGTGGTGGGAGTCAAATGCGGCGGAAGCGACACGAGCTCCGGCATAGCCTCCAATCCCAGCGCAGGAGCCGCCTTGGATCAACTGGTGGATATGGGCGCAATCTGCATCGGAGGGGAACTGTTTGAGCTTCAGGGCTGTGAAGAGATACTGGCCAAACGGGCTGTGAGCGAGGAGGTGGCGCAGAAGATCATCACCCTGATCGGCAAGGAGCGGGACAGATGGAGCGTGGAGGGAGCTGATGTGGAGACCATGAGCATTGGCAACTGCGTGGGAGGTCTGACTACCATAGAGGAGAAGTCCCTGGGTGCTCTTCACAAGATGGGAAGCCATCCTATCCAGGATGTGCTTCAGATCAACAAGGACTTTATTGACCGTCCCCAGCGGCCAGGTTTTTACCTATCTGAGGCCACTATGCTTTGCGGAGGAGCAGGGGTTAATTACGCCGCCTTAGGGGCCCATATTATCCTTTGGACCAGCGGGGCGGCCGGATTCCAGAACGCTCTGGTTCCGGTAATCCTTATCAGCGGGAACGCGGAACTGATTAACGACGATATTGATATCGACGCTTCCTCCATCATGGCCGGAACTGCCGGAGTGGAGGAAATTGCCTGCCGGATTGTGGACAGAGTGCGATGTGTGGCAAATGGGGAACCAGCCCGCATAGAAGGCATCGGCGACTCGACCATGACGCTGTATCAGAAGGATCAGAGGGTCGAGGCGCTGTTGACGGCTTGCAGGCGGAGGGGAAAATAAACCCATCTTTACAACCTCACCAACCTCCCCCCAATCAATTCCACGTCCTCCTCCTGGTGTGTGGTCAGGATCAACAGGCGGCCTGCGGCTTTCTCGCGGATGTAGCGGATAGCCAGCCGCCTGTTGTCCTCGTCCAGGCCGGTGAAGGGCTCGTCCATGAGCAGGGCCTGGGACTGGGCCAGCACGGCGCGGCAGATGGCGGTGCGCCGCTTCATACCGCCGCTCATGGTCCACACGGGGCGGTCAAAGCACTCCGGGGGCAGCAGGCGGGACAGTTCTCCGCGGATCTGCTCGCCGGAGAGGGCGCGGCCGGTGACCATCTGAATGTTCTCCACCGGCGTGAAGGCCTCGCACAGCCGGTCCTCCTGAAAGACCGCCGCAAAGCGGACGCTGCCCGTCAGATCGCTTCCGTTCCCGCCGGTGATAGAGTAAGAGCCGCCGTCCGGCCGTTCCAGGCCCAGCAGAATACGCAGCAGCGTGGTCTTTCCGGAGCCGGAGGGCCCCATGAGGCAGCAGGGCGCCTCGTCCGTAAAGGTTAGGTTCAGGCGGTCCAGTATCCGCTGGTGATTGTAAATTTTTGTAAGATCATTTAATCGGATGATCATGCTTCCACACCTCCCGCTGGCTGTCCCGGCTGGCGCCAGAAGCGTTTTAACAGGAACAGGAACAGCTGTTCAAAGACAGCGCTGACGACGACGATCACAAAGGTCCAGGCGAAGAGCCCGGCGGTGTCCAGATAAAGTTTGGAGTAATAGAGCTGTTCTCCGATGGAGGTGTCCGGGATACCGATGACCTCCGCCGCGATGCCGGACTTCCAGCTCATGCCCAGGGCGGTCTTGCAGCCGCTGACCAGGTAGGGCATCAGGGCGGGAACATAGATAAAGCGGACTTTTTTCAGGGCGGGCATGTGGAATACCCGGGCCATTTCCAGCAGCCTAAGGTCGGTGGAGGCCAGGCCGGCGATGGTGTTCACGTACACGATGGGCAGGACCACCAGGTAGGAAATGCAGACGGACAGACTGCCGGAGCCGATCCAGATCAGGGCCAGAATCACGAAGGAAGCTACGGGGATGGAGCGGATCAGGGACATGAAGGGCTCCAGCAGTTCGCCCAGAAAGGGAAAACGGTAAGCCAGGCTGCCCAACACCAGGCCGGTGGCGAAAGCGCCCAGAAAGCCAAGGCTGATCTTGCCGAAGGAGTGGCCTATGGTCTGCCAGAATACGGCGTCAAAAAGCTGATCCCAGAGGGCGCGCAGCATCTCAAAGGGCCCCACAAATATGATCGGATTGCGGACCATGGCGGCGATGGCCTGCCACAGCGCGATCCAGAGGAGCCACACGGCGGCTCTGCGAAGCCAGGCTTTTGCCTTCGGCTCCCCTTCAGTTCGATTCAGCATGTTTTTTCCTCCTTTTTGCGTCAGCCCCGGGTCTGTCCAGCTATGGGCCGCCTGTTTCTACCAGAACGGCGGCCCATTGCATCCAGCAATCGCCCGCCGGCTGCGCCAGCGGCCCATTACATCCAGCAATCGCCCGCCGGCTGCGCCAGCGGCCCATTACATTCAACGAAAAAGGCCGCTGCGCTCAGAAGAAGCCGCTGCGGCCTTTTTAAATGTTCCGGCCTATGGCATATAGTAGAAGTCATCCCCCGGAAGCTGTCCACCTACGGACTTGGCGTCCTGCTCGTACAGCACGTTTAAGTACCCGCTCAGGGCGTCCTTCATCTCCTGGCCGGTCATGCAAACGATGTTGCAGTAAGGCAGGGCCTTTTTGGCGATGGGGGCTTTCTCCACGATTCCGGCGGCGGCCACCAGCTCGGCTGTCTCGTCCACATGGTCCACGGCATACTGGGCGGATTCCCTGTGGTCCTCCAGGAACATCTGGATGGGCGAACGGTTTTCACGGAGGAAATCGCTGCGCACAATGGTGACGCCGGTGACCAGCATGCTGCCGCTGTCCTGATTCAGGGCGTTCCACGCCTCGGTGAGATCCACCACCGGCTTTAACGCCTCGTTCTGGACGCAGGCCGCGGTGGCGAAGGGCTGGGGCAGAACGCCGATGGCTTTGGGATTCTCCTTCAGCAGGGACGCCACCTCGGTGGCCTCAGACTTGAACTGCAGGTCCACATCCCCTGCGGCCAGTCCGTTCTCCTTCAGCAGGTAATTCATCACGTACTCCGGGGTGGTGCCTTTTCCGGTCATGTACACGGTCTTGCCCTTCAAATCCGCAACGGAGGCGATGGAGTCGTCGGAAGCCACCACGTAGAGCACGCCCAGGGTGTTGATGTCCAGGACCGTGACATTCTTCTGGGTCTTGGTGTAGAGCACGCTGGCCACGTTGGCGGGAATCAGGGCGATGTCTAAGTCGCCGCTTGCGATCTTGCCAACCAGCTCGTCCGCTGCGCCGGTCATGGTAAATTCATAGTGGTTTTCCGTTTCGCCCTTCTGGGCCTTGTCCATCAGATACACCAGTCCCATGGAGGTGGGGCCCTTCAGGGAGCCGACCCGGACTCCGGCCTGGCAGTTGTCTCCGGTGTCGCCGGTCAGGGTGGCAGGCACTTTCTCCGCTTCGATCCCGGGGGGAGTGGTCTCCGGCTGAGTTTCGGCGGCAGAGGTTTCGGCGGCGGAGGTTTCGGCCGCAGCCCCGGCGGTGGTCCCGGCGGCAGTTTCGGCAGCGGTGGCGCCGGTGTTCCCGGAGCCGCAGCCCGCCAGCACGACGGAGGCGGCCATCAGGGCGGCCATAATGGCAGATACAGATTTTTTCATAATTACGTTCTCCTTTCCTTCCATATCCTCATCCTGAAAAAAGGGCGCAGAACGTAAGGGAGTGCGGTAGTAAGCCTCGCCTTCTCCGTCAGCCGTGCTTCGGGGTGAGAACGAATAGCTTTACTATAGCACAGAATGCAGTTCTTTACAAATAAATTCCCGTGCCGGGAGGATTTTCTGTTGATATAAAGTTCACAATGTGCGATAATAGAACCATATTTGGGGTCACCCCAGAAAGCAGACTAACGATCAAAAAGCGGAGGAAATTAGGGATGAAAGTTACAATTTGTATCGGCAGCGCCTGTCATTTAAAGGGCTCCAGAGAGATTATCGAGAAATTACAGCAGCTGGTGGCGCAGAACGGCCTGTCCGGCAAGGTGGATTTGAACGGTTCGTTCTGCAGCGGCAACTGTGACCACGGTGTCTGCGTCACGGTGGAGGACCAGCTGTTTTCACTGAAACCGGAGGATACGGAGGAGTTCTTTAACAACGAAATCTTAGGGAGAGTCTGACCATGATTATGGGAATCATCGATTTTAAAGCCACTAAGTGCAAGCACTGTTACAAGTGCGTCCGCTACTGTGAGGTCAAGGCCATCCAGGTCAAGGACGAGCGCGCCGTGATCATGCCGGACAAATGCGTTCTCTGCGGGCATTGCCTGCGGATCTGTCCCCAGTCGGCCAAGACGCTCAACAGCGATTTGAACAAGGTTAAGGGATACATAGCCGCGGGGGAGCGGGTGGTGGTGTCCATCGCCCCCTCCTTCATGGGTTTGCTGAAATACAAGACCATCGGCCAGGTCCGGGCCGCGCTTATGCGTCTGGGCTTTGAGGACGTGCGCGAGACCTCCGAGGGAGCGGCCTTTGTGACCGCGGAGTACGCGAAGCTGTTGGCGGAGCATCAGATGGAGAATATCATCACCACCTGCTGCCCCAGCGTCAACGACCTGATCGAGATCTATTACCCGCAGCTGGTTCCATATCTGGCGCCGGTGGTTTCCCCCATGATCGCCCACGGGCTTCTGCTCAAGGAGGAGCTGGGGAGCCAGGTGAAGGTGGTGTTCTTAGGTCCCTGCATCGCCAAGAAAAAGGAAGCCCAGGATCCCCGCCACGAGTCCTGTATCGACGCGGTCCTGAATTTCAACGACATCAACCAGTGGCTGGAGGAGGAAGAGATCGAGATCTCCGACTGCGAGGACAAACCCTTCACCTGCTTTGATCCCAAGGTGAACCGGCTGTACCCGGTGACCAACGGCGTGGTGAATTCCGTGCTGGCCACGGAGGAGCAGGCGGACAATTACCGGAAGTTTTACGTCCACGGCATGCAGAACTGCATCGACCTGTGCAAGAGCATGGCCAGAGGCGAGATCAAGGGATGTTTTATCGAGATGAACATGTGCTCCGGCGGCTGCATCAAGGGGCCCACGGTGAACGACGAGACCATTTCACGCTTCAAAGTCAAGCTGGATATGGAGGAGACCATCGCCAGGGAACCGGTGGAGGCCCGGGCCATGGAGCCGGTGTGGGAGAAGGTCAGCTTTGCCAAGCGCTTTGAGGATCATTCCCCCAGGGATCCCCAGCCCTCCGAGGAGGAGATCCGCGCCATTCTGCGCATGACCAACAAGATGCGCCCCGAGGACGAGCTGAACTGCGGAGCCTGCGGATACCCGACCTGCCGGGAGAAGGCCATCGCCGTGTACCAGCACAAGGCCGAGGTCAGCATGTGTATCCCCTTCATGCACGAGAAGGCCGAGTCCATGGCCAATCTGGTGATGGAGACCTCTCCCAACATCGTGCTGATCGTGGACGAGGAGATGAAGATTCGGGAATACTCCAACGTTGGCGAGAAATACTTCGGCAAGACCCGCACCGAGGCTTTGCAGATGTACCTCTACGAATTTATCGACCCGGTGGATTTCCAGTGGGTATTCGACACTCACCAGAACATTCACGGCAAACGGGTGAATTATCCGGAATACAAGCTTTCTACCCTCCAGAACATCGTTTACATTGAGAAGGAAAACGCCGTGCTGGCCACCTTTATCGACATTACCAAGGAGGAGGAGCAGGCCAGGGAGGATTATGAGCGAAAGCTTGAGACCATCGACCTGGCCCAGAAGGTCATCCACAAGCAGATGATGGTGGCCCAGGAGATCGCCGGGCTTTTGGGCGAGACCACGGCCGAGACCAAGACCACGCTGACCAAGCTGTGCCATTCCCTGCTGGAGGAGAGCGGTGACGCCATCTATGCGGGCGGCGAGGACGAATCGCCCCAGGTGGCCGCAAACGCCCATCTGGGCAGCGGGGCAAAGCCCCTAAAGGGCGTGATGACGCCGAAGGATCAGAAACCCACCGGCTATGTCCATCTGGGAACCGCCAATCCGGCCAAAACCAGCTACGTGCGCCTGGGCGGGAAGCCCGGCGGGGGCGGAGGTAAGTGATGGGAATTACGGTAGATGTTGCATATAAGAGCCTGAACAAATATACTGAGATCCTTTGCGGGGACAAGGTGGAGCTCTTGCAGACCGAGGACTCCAACATCATGATTCTGGCGGACGGCATGGGCAGCGGCGTGAAGGCCAACATCCTCTCCACCCTGACCTCCAAGATTCTGGGCACCATGTTCTTAAACGGGGCCACCCTGGAGGAGTGCGTGGACACCATCAGCGAGACGCTGCCCATCTGCCAGGTGCGGCAGGTGGCTTACTCCACCTTCAGCATTTTACAGGTGTACCACAACGGGGACGCCTATCTGGTGGAGTACGACAACCCGGGCTGTATTTTTGTCCGGGACGGGAAGCTGATGGAGATTCCCCAGAACGTGCGGGAGATTCAGGGCAAGAAGATCAATGAGTACCGCTTCAAGGTGCAGAAGGGCGACGCCCTGATCCTGATGAGCGACGGCACCATCCACGCCGGAGTGGGCGAGCTGCTAAACTTCGGCTGGCTGTGGCAGGACATCGCGGACTACGCGGTGCGCCAGTACGCCCTGACCGTGTCGGCCATGCGCCTTGCCACGTCCATCAGCCGGGCCTGCGACGAACTGTACCAGTTTCGCCCGGGCGACGACACCACCGTGGCCTGCATGCGCATCATCGACAGCAAGCCGGTGCATCTGATGACTGGCCCGGCCAGAAACCCCGAGGACGACGTTCGCATGGTCCACGAGTTTATGGCGGATGCGGGCGCGCGGACCATTGTCTGCGGCGGAACCAGCGCCACCATTGTTTCCCGGGTGCTGAACAAGCGTCTGGACGTGTCCCTGGATTACGTGGACCCGGAGATTCCGCCCATCGCCTATATGGACGGGGTGGATCTGGTGACCGAGGGCGTGCTGACCTTAAACCGGGTGCTGCAGCTCTTGCGCCGTTATGTAAAAAATGAGACGGTTTCCGAGGAGTTTTTCGAGGAACTGGACAAACCCAACGGCGGTTCCATGGTGGCAAAGGTGCTGATTGAGGACTGTACCGATGTTCATCTGTTCGTGGGAAAGGCCATTAACAGCGCCTACCAGAACCCGGGACTGCCCTTTGACCTGGGAATACGCCAGAACCTGGTGGAACAGCTGAAGCACGTGATCGAGGAGATGGGAAAAACCGTCACAATCACGTATTATTAACGGCTTTCTTACACTATAGTTAAAAAATATACAAAGTTGACTAATTTTTCACAAAAAGCGCCTTTGTACCGTTTTTAGGACTTGCTTTTTTCTTATGTATATAGTAGATTTCTATTGTTGATAAGAGGGTAACGATGTATAGAGGAGGAAAAGAGAAATGGTAACCAATGATGCGACAATTCTGCGATTGAAGCATGAGGTCCTGTATGCGGTGGCCAAGGCGTCCTGGGAGGGAAAGCTGGAGGAAAAGACCCACGACATTCCCTATGAGATTATCCCGGGTCCCCAGGCGACTTACCGCTGCTGTATTTATAAAGAGCGTGAGATCATCCGACAGAGAGTGCGCCTGGCGGAGGGGAAATGTCCCAAGGGCAAAAACTCCTCCAACGTGGTGCAGGTCATCAACGCGGCCTGCGAGGAGTGTCCCATCGCCGCCTACGTGGTGACGGACAACTGCCAGAAGTGCATGGGCAAGGCCTGCCAGAATTCCTGTAATTTCGGCGCAATCAGCATGGGCCGTGACCGCGCATACATCGATCCGGCCAAGTGCAAGTCCTGCGGAAAATGTTCCCAGGCCTGTCCCTACAACGCCATCGCCCACCTGGAGCGCCCCTGCAAGAAGAGCTGCCCGGTGGACGCCATCACCTACGACGAGTACGGCATCTGCGAGATCGATGAGAAGAAATGCATCGAGTGCGGCAACTGCGTGCACAGCTGCCCCTTTGGCGCCATTGACTCCAAAACCTTTATGATAGACGTAATCAACCTGATCCAGGCCGGCAAGAAGGTAGTCGCCATGGTGGCGCCCGCCACCGAAGGCCAGTTCGGGCCGGATATCACCATGGCCAGCTGGCGGACCGCCCTGAAAAAGACAGGCTTCGCCGACATGGTGGAGGTGGGCCTTGGCGGCGATATGACCGCTGCCTACGAGGCCGACGAGTGGATGGAGGCTTACAAGGAAGGAAAGAAGCTGACCACCTCCTGCTGCCCTGCTTTCGCGAACATGATCAAGAAGCATTTCCCCATGCTGTTGGACAACATGTCCACCACCGTGTCCCCCATGTGCGCGGTGTCCCGCCTGTTAAAGGCCATGGACCCGGAGACCATCACCGTGTTCATCGGCCCGTGTATCGCCAAGAAGAGCGAAGCCCTGGACCTGAACGTGAAGGACAACGCGGACTATGTGCTGAATCTGGAGGAAGTGAACGCCATGATGAAGGCCAAGGGCGTGGAGCTTGAGCCGGAGCCCAACGGATACCAGGAGAGCTCCGTGTTCGGCAAACGCTTCGGCAACGGCGGCGGCGTGACGAACGCGGTGCTGGAGTGTATGCAGGAAGCGGGCGAGAGCACCGACGGCATCAAGGTAGCCAGGTGCAACGGCGCGGTGGAGTGCAAAAAGGCCCTGCTTATGCTGCGGGTGGGCAAGCTGCCCGAGGACTTCGTGGAGGGTATGGCCTGCGTGGGCGGCTGCGTGGGCGGCCCCAGCAAGCGCAGAGCTGAGAACGAGTTTAAAAAGGACCGCGACGCCCTGATCGCCCAGGCCGACGGGCGGAAGGTGCGGGAGAACCTGAAACAGTACCCGATGGACCGGTTTTCCATGCACAGACATTAAGCTGCGGTAGTTTGGGCGTCTGTTGCGGATTTAGAGGGAAAATGGGAAATCCCCCGGCGGTTTACCGGGGGAGCTGTTGTCAATCCTCCTGCACCATAAAACGGAAGGTGAAAATACCGTCTGAGATGTCCAGGTCATAGATAGCATTGTGTTTTTTCATGAAGGCAAGAATGCTTTTCATGCCGATTCCATGTCCCTGCCGGTCCGTCACAGGCAGGCCGTTCTCATCCAGCGTGAGGGTTCCGGCATAGGGATTGGATATCTGAAACAGGAAACGTGGGGAATTGAGGCAGATAAGCCTGATCCACGGCTCTTGTCCCTCGGGCAGTCCCGCACAGGCAATGCTTGCATTTTCAATCATATTGGACACCACCATGGCCAGTTCCGTGGCGTCTATCGGAAGTACGTGGGGGATATCCAGATTTAAATCAACCCGGATGCCCGATTCCCTGGCTTTCCCAATGTAATAGGAAAGAAGGGAATTGAGGATTGGGTTGGTGCAGTACGTGTTGGGACGCGCCTGGTCGGCACTGTGAACATACTGATTCAGCATATCTAAGGCATCGCCGGTTTTTCCGGTTTCCAGCAGGGTGCGGATTCCGGCCAGCAGATGGCGCAAATCGTGGCGCTGCACTTCTTCTTTCTTGAGATGATTTCCCTGAATTTCATATTGTGTCTGCAGAAAGCTGACTTGAGCGGACATAAGCCGTTCATTTTCCTGAATGGTAAGCTGTTTGTAAGTTGAATCGAATACCTGATAGATGATGTAATATACCAGGCAGAGCAGTCCGTACATCATAAGGACAGCGGGGTAATTATCCGTGCGGATGGATGGATAAAGACCCAGGTACATGACCAGGAAAAAGGAAAGCATGGGGATGACCGCGATAACGCGCCATCCCTTTTTCATGTTGGCGGCCAGATAATGGTAGGGACCTGCCAAAAAGCGGTGGAACACATAGAGGACCACGGAAAACAGAGCGGCCCGTATGAGGGCCTCGGCCCAAATCAGATCATCGCGCATGGAGATAACCAGCCTTCCAAGTATGGCCAGCAGGTAGAGAACGTTTACCGCGGTGAAAAAATTAAATAAAAGCAGCGACGGCTTGTCCTTGGCCAAAAAGGCCAGCATAATTATGCAGGGGACAGCAGTAGTAAGCACAAAGAGCTGCATCATAACGGCGCGTCCAAACAGAAATAACAGCCCCACGTTAATGGCTGCGGATATGAGGGAGACAGCCAGGTAAGCGGTCCGGGCGGCAGAGCGGCTGCAGCGGAAATCCGTCATGATGAAAATCAGAGCGGTGGGATAAAAACCATTGACCAGAGAGCGGATGCAGATCCAGAATTCTTCCATGTTTAGGCTCCTCCCATAAGATAATCCATGTAGCGCCGATTCACCTGGGCGTTCATCCGGCGGGGAATGGAGTATTCCCGGCCGTCCCGCATGGTAACGCGTCCGGCCGTTAATTTGCGTATATACCGCATATTGACTATGACAGAGGCGCTGCATTTTAGGAGGACCGGGAAGTGTTCTGTGAGAGGGGCGGTCTCATCTTCAAAGGAACCGCGCAGGGTCACTCCCAAAATGACGGAACCGTCTGAACAGATATACTCCAGCCGGCGGGCGTTATAGTGGATGCAGATCAGGTCCGTGAGCAGCAGATTTACCGTGCCGTCAGGGACACGGATGGAAATCTGACTGGAACGGTTCCTGTTGACTGAACGGATTGCATTCTGCAGTATGGGAATCAGCTTTTCTTCCCGGTAGGGCTTCAGGATGTAGTTCATGGCCCTGACTTCGTAGGATTGCAGCGCATAGTCGGGGCTGTTTGTCAGATAGATGATGGGCGACTCGGCATCCAGGCGCCGTATCTGTCTTCCGATGGATATCCCGTCGATGCCGGGCATCATGATGTCCAGAAAAAACAGGTCGAAGAAGACACCGTTTTTGAGATCCCTCAGCAGCACAGCCGGGGAGGTGTATTCAACGACATTGTGTGCAAGCCCCCGTTCTGTGAAAAAATTCTTCACAAACTCTTTTAAAGTGTCTAATTCATCCTGGCAGTCGTCACATATTACGATCTGATACATGAAAATTCTCCATTTTTTGCATATTAGAAATACTTATTTAATCATAAGAAAATACTATAAATAAAATAACCATAATTTCACATAAAGCAGCCATGATTTCACAGCCCCCAAAAACAGTTGTTTTTGAAAAATGTTTATTGTTTTATAATGGTTATAATAGTAAGCAGGGTTAATATTACATATAGATATGTGTAATTCATCCGGCCCTGTGTTTAGCTATTATATCATAAATATAGCAGGTTGCGGAAGAAAATACGCAGCCGGAATGCAGGAGGCGGATATGAAAATCATGAGGTATGGGAAGGGAAAGCGGAAACCAATGTGGGGAAGAAAGAGGACGGTGTCGGCAATGCTGTCCTTCTGCATTGCCTTTACGTCACTGGCGTGCTGTTTGCAGGCGGATCCGGTTATGGCGGGTGAACCTCAGGAGAATGCATTTGTTGTTACCGGGTTTTCTGAGTTGCCGGATGAAGTGACAAGACAGCGTGTTCCGGTGGGAACACCGGAAGATGAGATAAAGCTGCCGGACCGCCTGAATGCCACGGCCTACAGAGAAGGGGACGACAGCAAACAGACGGACGGTGGACTGGGGGCAGTGGAGGTGGGGGACATAAATCCCGGCGTCAGCGGGACAACCCAGACTCCAACGCAGGAGGAAGAAGGGGCTGAAAAACCGCCGGAGACCATGCCGGAGGGGACACCGGGGATCACGCCGGAGGAAACGCCCGGGACTACGCCGGAGGAAACGCCTGGGACTACGCCTGGGACCGCGCCGGAGGAAACGCCTGGGACCACGCCGGAGGAAACGCCTGGGACCGCACCGGAGGAAACGCCTGGGACCGCGCCGGAGGAAACGCCTGGGACCGCGCCGGAGGAAACGCCTGGGACCACGCCGGAGGAAACGCCTGGGACCGCACCGGAGGAAACGCCTGGGACCGCGCCGGAGGAAATACCTGGGGAATCCTCAGAAAGATCAGGGGCAGGTTCGGATCAGACAGCATCCCTTAAGGCGGCGGAAAACGCCTGCCTGACAATTTCCAAGAGACAGATTCCGTGTGTGGCTGTACCGCAGGAAACCGGGGCGCCGCTGCCGGAGTCTGCTCAGACAGACATAACAGAAAAAGAATCCATAGCCGGGGAAATACATGCAAGCGATATTGTTATCAGGGATGTGGTATGGGACAGCAGTCCGCTTTATGACGGCGATACGCCGGGCATCTATCTGTTCACCCCATCCCTCCCGGACAATTACTGTGTGGAGGATGAGGACTGTCTGCCGCAGATTGAGGTGGAGGTGCTGGAAGAGCAGAGAACAGTGGAATGGGTTACAGCGGGAATTGACGCGCTGCCGTCCGCGGACAGTATATATGAGAATATGCCTGGGGATGCGGATCCCGGTTTTGATACATGGCTGGCCGGAATAAAGCAGACGTTGGCAGAGATACGTGCGGTTAAGGAGGCGTACGACGCCCTGCCCGATGAGGATAAGGAACTGATCGATGAAGAGCGCCTGAATAAGCTGATGGATTTGTCTGTGCTGGCGGAACGGCTCTCCGAGATGGAGGTACAGAATACAGAAAGAAACGGGAAGTGGACTGAATTTGCCGCAGGTGAGTTTGCGGGGGGAGACGGCACGGCAGATGATCCATTTAGGATTGAGAACGCCGCCCAGTTAGCGTATATGGCGACTTCGGGGGTTGTTTCTTCCAGCCCATATTCATCCGCTAATAAAAGTATAGGGAAATATTATAAGATAACAGCGGATACCATCGATCTGTCCGCCCACGACTGGATACCCATATCCACCTTTGGCGGGAGCCTGGATGGCGGGGGGTGTACCATAGTAGGGATGTACTGCCAGGAGAAGAATCCGAATGGCGGCAACGGCTTCGGCTTGTTCGGTGAAGTTGATCCAGATGGGAATTTGGATAGGGCTTACTCTGAGATAAAAAACCTTAATTTTGAAGATTGTATCATAGAGGCGACGGGGAGCAGCAGCTCTGATTACGTCGGGATTCTTGCCGGCGCTGTCTACAGGGGAATCGGCATAAGCGGCTGCACGGTAAAGAATTCCACCATTTCCCTGACCGGAAGACTCGGGGGAACAGGGGGACTGGTCGGCTACTTTGGACATAACAATTCCAGGGGCTTTAATTTTAACAGTGTGATGACAGACTGCTATGTATTCGATGTAACAATCGAGAATGAGGAAGGAATGGTAGGCGGTCTCATAGGAGGTTCCGGATATAATGTGCAGAAGATTGAGGGCTGTACCGTCGAAGATGTGAGTATTACGACCGAGGGAGCATCTAGCAACGGCGCCAAGGCCGGAGGGCTGATCGGACATGCAAATGGCGGCACGGTTGAATGCACCATAAAGGACTGCGTTGTAACAGGCGACAGTTCAATCAATGGGGAAAGCGGCATGTGCGGGGGCGGTCTAATTGGAATTATTTACCAAAAAAGGCCATATCAAACGTTGACGGTCCAGTCCTGCTCTTCCCGGGCGGACGTTACCGGAAATGCAAAATATTACGGAGGCTTAGTCGGAAGGGTCCAGGATGGAAACAGTACATACACAGCCACAGTCATTGACTCCTGCTTTGCCGCCGGAAATGTGACCAGCAGCAACAATGACACGGGAGGGCTCGTTGGACACATGGAGGGAGTGATAAAGAACAGCTATGCGGAGGGAGACGTTGAGAGTAAACTACACTGGACTGGCGGCCTGGTGGGCTCTTTGATGGGAGGTATTGAAAATAGTTACGCATCAGGTGATGTAAAAGGGCGGTATGCAACAGGCGGCCTGGTAGGAAGCGCAGACTATAAAGGGGAGGTGAAGAAGAGTTACGCCTTAGGGAATGTAACGATTGATAGAGATACGTGTGGCGGAGGCCTGATTGGCTATTGCAACGGGGCGGAAATTGAAGATTGTTACGCCAAGGGTGATGTGATATCCACAGGGACGGGGACAGGGAATACTGCCGGCCTGATTGGATGTGCGGAAAATTCTTCCGTGAAAAACAGCTATTCAAAGGGCAAGGTCAGCGCGGATAGCGCTGAAAATCCGACCATCTCCGGTTTCATTGGAGGTGGAGCCTCCGATACAACGGTCTTAAACTGCTATTACGATAAGACTGCTTCCTTGCAGGCGTATGGATGGCAGGTGAGCGGAGCGGAACATGACGGGATATCCGGCTTGGGCACTGAGGATATGACCCATTCCAACCGGGCATATTATCTAAATGAGGATGGCAGCCATGACATTTGGGCCTGGAAGCTGGGGGATAATGATGGTTATCCGTACCTGGGAACTCCCGCAGTTAAAGCGTTGAAACATAAGGTGGAGTTCAACATCCGGCTGGATGATGCATTATGGGAGAATTCCGGGAAAACCTACCGTCTGACAAAAAATGACGGGCTTGATTTTGTTGATCCGTCCGAGATTACTGAGGATGGCGTCTACAGTATATATGAGGGAGATACCGATACCCTTACGGATGTGACAGTCAGCGGAGGAAACGCTTCCGTTGACATGGATTACTATACGATCACCTTCTTTGATGGGGATCTGCCCCTTACAAGCACCGGTCAGGCATCACAGACGGTTATAAAGGGAGCGCGCGCTTTAGCTCCGGCAGGACCGTCCCGCCCCGGCAATCGCTTTAAGGGCTGGTATTCGGATAAGGCATTGACACAGCCCTTTAATTTTGACGGCGCTGTCACAACTCCTTTAAAATTATATGCTTCCTGGGCACTCTATGGGGGCATTTCCGGAACTGTCACGGATAAGCTGGGCCCTGTGCCGGATGTCCGGGTGGAAGTGCGCGAGGGAGGAACAGACGGCAGCCTGATAGGCGCTCCTGTTGTGACGGGAGCGGACGGAACCTTCCGGTTTGCCGGCTTGCCGTCAGGTATCTACAGTCTGGTGGCATCGAGAACGTCGGAAAACCGCACCCAGGTTATCACAAGGACGATTCAGGTAATGGATACGGTGACATCCGGAGATATATTCATGCCGGAAGGGCTGCAGAACACGATTGTGGAAGTAGGACCCAACACTCCGCCCATAGCGGCGGATAAGCTGGACGAACTATTTAAGCCGGAAAATCTGGCCGAGGAACCATATCAGGGGGTAACGGCGGAGGACTCGGCCAAAGCGGCCGGCGGCGGGACAGTGGAAATCAAGCTGATCGCCAGGCAGATGGATCCCTCGGACCCGGCGATAAGGGATGATGTGGAACAGATGACGACGGCTATAGAGGCAGGAAAGGAGTCTTACGTCCTCAGCCTGACCGTGGAAAAGCGGGTTTCTGAGAGCGGAACTTCCACCGGCACGATCACGAAGCTTACAGAGCTGCCCCGGTTGATTGATATTTTCGTGCCGCTCCAGGGGATCGGAGAAATGGAGGGAATACAGGTTCTGCGCATACATGGCGGACAGATGCAGGAACTTCCCTTTGACGGCGAATCCTTTGAGGTCGGGGAGGACTATCTGATTCTCCATGTCAGAAGCTTTTCGACCTACATGGTCGCATTTGCGGAGCGGCAGGATGATACAGAAAGCCGGACCCACAGCGACGGGGGCGGTTCTTCCGACCTGGGTATTACCGGACGCTGGATCCTTGATGGTACCGGATGGTGGTATGAGTATGGAAACCGGACATGGGCGTCGGACGGGTGGTATTATCTGTATTGGAACGACAGGTATTATTGGTATCATTTCAATAAGACAGGATATATTGACACGGGCTGGTTCACGGACAAGGATGGGAGGGTCTATTACCTTCATCCTTATCACGACGGAGGTCAGGGTTATATGTATACCGGATGGAACCAGATAGATGGTTCATGGTATTATTTTGAGGAAAAAGCCGGACATGACCAGGGAATGCTTTATAGATCGAAAAACACACCGGATGGGTACATGGCGGATGAGAGGGGAAAGGTTTTAATTCCTGAATATTCCCTGGATTAACTGATCCGGTGGAAAACCAGCAGATCATAAGATTGTGAATTTTTAAATGCAGCCGGCCCGCGGAAAATATGACCCGCGGGCCGTTTTTTATCCTACAAAAAGTCCGCTTTCTTTTTGTAGCTCGCCTCTCTGCGTGTAATGCTATACTGGCCCCATAAAGCATCCGGACGGCGGTTTGGACCGCGAGATTGATTATTTATTATCAATCCTGGGCGGATGCGAACTGTTGGGAGTGTCCGCGTGGCTGCGGGCCGTATCTTGCATGAAGGAGGTAAACGGTATTGGAGCTGAAAGCAAATTGGAAGGACATGAGGGAATTTCTGGCTTATCTTGAGGAGAAGGGCAAGCTGGATCATGTGAAGGAGGAGATGGACCCTGAATGGGAAGTGAACTATGCCACAAGGGCCACGCTTCAGAAATTGGGTCCGGCACTTTACTTCGAGAATATCAAAGGGATGGACTATCCCATGGTTGCGGGGATGCTGGCTGAGGACAGCCGTTTCCTGGCCGCGCTGGGGCTGGAAAGCTGGGATACATATAACAATGAGTGGGCCAGGCGCACGGAAACCCTGGTTCCCCCGGTGCTGGTGGAAACCGGACCCTGTAAGGAAGAGACCATCGACGGCGACGATATCGACCTCTCCAAGATCTGTAATGTAAAATGGCACATCAAGGACAAGGCCGCGTTCCCGGGCACTCTGCTGATTTCCGTTACAAAAGATCCGGAGGACGGCGTTCACAACCTGGGAATCTACCGCATGGGCATTCAGGAGAAGAACAAGATGTGCTGGGGCGCTCCCGCTTCCACCCACGGCGGCATGCACCTGGAGAAATGGGAGCGGCTGGAGAAGCCGATGCCCATGGCGCTGGTGACCGGCGTCGAGCCGTTAATCGAGATCGCGGGCGGCGTGGGAACGTCCCCGGGCGTGGATGAGTACACCATCGCGGGCGCGCTGCGCGGAGAGCCGGTGGAGCTGGTGAAATGCGACACCATCGACATCAACGTGCCGGCCACGGCCGAGTGGGTGCTGGAAGGCCATATTTATCCCCATGACCGCCAGCACGAGGTTACGGAGTGGTTCGGAGAGTACACCGGCTTCTACGGTGAAGCTTCCACCCTCCCGGTATTCGTGGTGGAGCACATTACCCACCGCCATAACCCGATTTTCCACGGCACCCGCGAGCAGTGGTATCCGTCGGAGAGCCATTACGTGGTGGGGCGCACCCATCAGGCGGAATCCTTCAAGCTGTTGAAGGCAGTGGTTCCCGGAGTTCTGGATATGCGCTGCAATCCCGCCTATGAGGCGATTGTGAAGATTGATAAAATGTACAAAGGCCACCCGCAGAAGGTGATGAACGCCCTGTGGGGCATAAGCCGCGGCCCATATAAGCATATCATTGTGGTTGACAAGGATATCGATATCTGGGATTACGAGATGGTTCACTGGGCAATGTCCACCAGAGTGAAGGCGGACCGGGACGTGACCATTATCCCAAGAATACCGGGCCAGTGGCTGGATCCGTCCTGCCCGTTCTCAGAGCGTCAGTATTCGGCCGGCATGGGTATTGACGCGACCATGCCGACAGAGGAGTACATCCGCTGTGGAAATAAGATTCCCCAGCTGGTGGATGATCCTGAAATTATGGTAAGAGGAAAGAAGAGGTTCGGAGACCGCTTCTGAATATAGTTAAAATGACAGCCGGCATTGCCGGCTGTTGTTTTTCTGTTTGGAAGCTCTTGGGGCTGACTGACAGCCCCGGTGAGGAGGAACTATGGTAACTACCGGTAGAAAGCAAGCACTGATAGGAGCGTCGGCAGTGGTGTGGGTGTACGGGAGCCTGATATTTGGTTTGCTTGGAATCCTCTCTCCCATTTGGTTGGAAATGTTTCAGATAACAAAAGCTTCCGTGGGTCTGCTGATGACCATCGCGCTGTTTTCCATGGGAGCGTTTAACTACAAGGCCGGGCGGCTGGCGGACGAGCGGGGGACACGTTTTACCATCTCCATCGGCATGGTCCTTGCGGCGGCCGCGCTGGTGGGATTTTCCCTGGCATCCAACGTTTATATGCTTTACGGCAGCGGGATTATTCTGGGGATCAGCGGGAGCCTGGTGTACGGTCCGGGATTGACCTGCGTGCAGAAATGGTGGCCTGAAAAGAGCGGGCTGGTCTCCGGCGTTTACAATTTATGTTTTGGCCTGTCCGCAGCCCTGATGATTCCGCTGTACCGGTTTTTCCTGGGCGGTTCGGGCTACCGCGCGGCGCTGTGGATCATCAGCGGCATCGTGCTGGCGTTCGGTCTGGCGGCCTCCATATTTGCCGACAGCCCGAAGCGGGGAGGCGGACTTGGGGAAACCGTGAAGCTGCCGGGATATACGGTGGGGCAGGCCACGGCCGACCGCTCCTTCAAGATGCTGTGGCTGATCTGGGGGCTGGCGGGAACCGCGGGAATCGGTCTGGTGATGCACATCATCCCATTGATGGAGGTGAACGGCTTTACGGCGGAGCAGGGGTCGAAACTGCTGATTTTTTTTAATGTTTTCAACGGCGTGATCCGCATCGTGGTGGGCCCCATGCTGGACAAGGCGGACGGCCGGCTGTTCATGTGCATCCCATTTCTGCTTGGCGGGACGGCCTGCTGTATGCTGACGTTGATCAGAAGCTTTGCCCTGGCGGCCCTGTGCCTCTGTCTGATCGGTATGACTACGGGCATCGTGTTCACCGTGACGCCGGTTATGCTGCGGAAATATTTCGGGCTGCGGAATTTCGGCGCAATATTCGGACTGATCTTTACGTCCTATTGTTTTTTCTCAGCGCTGTTCGGACCGTTTTTAGGCGGTTTTGCCAGCGATATGAGCGGTTCCTATACCATCACAACCATATATTTTGGTTTGTTCTTAATCATTGCCGCAGTGCTGGCGGTTCTTCTCAAACGGCCGGAGGCGGACAAAACACATCAGGAGAGATAGGGGGATGTTATGCGCATTATTGTAGGAATTTCCGGGGCCAGCGGAGTGGTCATGGGGTACGAGATGTTGAAGGCCCTGCGGATGCAGGAGGATTGTGAGATTCATCTGGTGATCACCCAGGGGGCCAGGGAGAATTTTAAGTACGAGACGGATATGGATATCCGGGAGGTGACGGAGCTGGCGGATTACTGTCATGACGACAAGAACATGGCGGCCTCCATCTCCAGCGGTTCCTTCCGAACGGACGGCATGATCGTGATTCCCTGCAGCATGAAGACGGTTTCCGCCATCGCCAACGGGTATGGGGCCAACCTTTTGGTGCGGGCCGTGGACGTGTGCCTCAAGGAGAGCCGCAGGGTGGTCCTGGTGCCCAGGGAGATGCCGTTAAGCCGGATTCATCTGGATAATCTGAAAAAAGCGGCGGATTACGGCTGCATTCTGCTCCCGCCCATGCTCACATTCTACAATCATCCCACCACGGTAAAGGAACAGGTGGATCACATTGTGGGAAAGGTGCTCATGCAGTTCGGCATGAAGCACAAGGCATTCATCCCGTGGGAGGGAAAATAAGGGCGTTGAAAGGGGAAAAAGCATGGACGACGGCATTGTGAAAGGGAAGGGCAGGACGCAGGTGCGGCTGGAAGCCCTGGACACCGGAAATGGAATCTGCCTGTGTCTGACCGGGGGCGAGGCCCCCCATGTTGGCGGGATGGTGCTGGCGGCGCCCAGGCCCAGCCTGACCGGGCAGGGGACCGGCTGTGATGTTTGGACTGCCACCGTACCCGGCCATAAGGATGTGTATCTGGCCCAGAAGGCGGCCGAAAAGCTCTGCAAAGCGCTGGAAGTCAATGTCTCGGCCACCGTGGGAATCCATATTGACGGGGCGCGGGAGCAGGAGCTGAAGACGATTGAGGAAAATGCTATGGAGGCGTTAGATGAATACATCGCAGCTGTGAAGAGCAGGAGGGAAGCAGATGGAGGATCACATCATACTGGTTGATTTACTGGACCGGGAAATCGGATACGAGGAGAAGATGAAGGCCCATGTCAGGCCGCTGCTGCACCGGGCGTTTTCCATTTTTCTGTACCACGACGGGAAGTTTCTTTTGCAGAGGCGGGCCTTCAGCAAATATCACTCAGGGGGCCTGTGGGCCAATACCTGCTGTTCCCACCCGCGGCGGGGAGAAACGCTTGCACAGGCAGTGGACAGACGGCTGCGGGAGGAGACCGGGGTCTCCTGCCCGGTGAGGGAGGTGGGTTCCTTTATTTATTGTTATAAATTTAACGAAAAATTGTACGAATACGAGTACGACCACGTCTTTGTGGGGGATTACCAGGGGGAGGTGGCGCCCAACCGGGAGGAGATCGAGGAGATGGCGTGGGTGAGCACGGAGGATTTGACCGCCGGTCTGACCGAACGGCCCCTGGACTATGCGCCCTGGCTGCCCCAGGCGGCGGCGATCGCGGCCGCAGCGGTCTACCGGCCCTCCTCGTCGGGTTTGGGGTTATAAAATTCCTGCATCCACAGAGGCAGCAGCTTGGCCAGCACGCTGAACAGGAGGCGTCCTTCCGTGCTGGAAAGGTCCGCGTTCCACAGCTCTTCCAGCTGGTGGATGCGGTAGCGCACGGTATTGACATGGGTGAACAGCTCGTCTGCGGTTTTCTGGTAACTGAAATTATTTTTTACAAACGTACGCACGGTCAGGGTGAGCACATCCTTTTTCTCGTTGTCCAGATCGTTTAACATGACGTCCATCTCGCCCAGCATCTGGTTGACGGCCCAGGGATTTTCCGGGTAGGTGAAAAGGCGGTAAATGCCCAGCTGATGGAAAAAACAGGGGGTCTGTCCATAGTCCAGAAGTCCGGCCATTTTGACGGCGTGGATGGCCTCGGAGAAGGCGGTGACCACCTGGGCGCGGCCGTAGCTTCGGCTGATTCCCACGTGGTACTGCCTTCCGGTGGTGTTTAAAAGAGCGGTCAGCTTCCGGCAGAAATTCTCCACATTCTTCGTGGAAACAAAGATCAGCAGCTGATTGTTTTTGAAGCTGTAACAGAGGCCGCGGGGAAAATGGTAGTGGAGCAGGTAGGAGAGATAGTCCTCGGCTCCGGTAACCGCCGTCTTTGGAAGGGAATTGTGAAACTCCTGGAACGCCAGGGCGTACCCCTCTGCGGGCAGCAGCTCCAGCTCCGGCCCGGTCAGGGTGTTCTCTCTGCATATTTTGGCGAACAGGGCCTCGATCTGCCGGGAGCGCAGGTTTAAGTCGCTGAGCCCGGTGCAGAGGATGGAGGCGTAATTGAGCAGAAAATAGTCGGTTTCCTTAAAGTTTTCCCCATTGCCAACCAGAAACAGCATGCCGAAGGGCAGGCTGTTTTTGTAAAGATCGGCCTGTAGAATGTAAGTGGGCGGCTGGGTGGCCGCATACCGGCGGACGTACACAAACGGGGAGAGGGCGGCCTCCTTCTGCCAGTATACCGGATAGAAGATAACCGGGTCGAGAATGGGCGTGCGCGGATGGACATAGGTGTCCTGGCCGACCACAAGGGCGGTCTGGCAGCCGGTCCAATCGTGCAGCTCTTTTAACAGCCGGTCCAGACCGTGGTAATAGAACGCGGACTGGAACCGCTGAAAGACTTCCCCATAGCTGCAGATTTCCCCTGTGGCGGAGCAGGACATGCAGCTGGAAAACTCGTGTATGAAATCCGCAAAGGAGGCGGAGCCGGTCATCTCGCACAGGACCAGGCTCCGCTTTTCGCATTCCCGGGCGAGGCCGTCCAGAGCGGCGGCGTCCGCGGACCCGGAAGCCACGATCAGCCCGGCGGCCCCGCTCTTCTCCAGATGGTCCAGCGCGGGGGAAATTCCCAGGGGAAGGGAGAGCAGGTCCTCCCTGTATGTAAGAATCAGTTGATTGCCGTTGTCCGGTCCGGCGGCCTCTTGAAAGAGGGTCAGCCCGGTGACCGTTCTGCCGTAAAACGGCGTGTGGAATTTACAGGATGAAAACAACCGGGTCTGCGCCCATTTTTCTATTTCGAACATAATCGATTCCTGTCCTTTCAAAACCGGTATTGAATATTCGTGGATACCGGCGTATCCGTCTACAAAATGAGGGGGCCTGTTTTGTAGGCGGGCATCACAATGTCATGCTATACTTATCTTAGTCATATTGACTATTTTTTGTCAAGTGCAAATGGAAATTTAACAAATTTCACAAATATAAGGAGGTTACGGATTCATGAGTAAAACGAAAACCACGGTTACAATCACGGTGAACGGCGATGTGTACCGGCTGGGCGTGGGAAATGCTGCGGGCGACATATCGCCGGCGGACACGCTGGCCGAGACATTGCGGGAAAGGCTGCTGCTTACAGGGACGAAGATTTCCTGCGACGACGGCGCCTGCGGGTGCTGCACGGTCATCCTGAATGGCAAAGCGGTCCCCTCCTGTACCATATTGACAGTGGAATGCGACGGGGCGGACATTCAGACCATCGAGGGGCTTCAGAACCCCAGAACCGGGGAGCTGGACGAAGTACAGCAGGCGTTTGTGGATCACTCCGCCTTCCAGTGCGGCTACTGCACGCCAGGAATCATCATGGCGTCGGAGGCCTTACTCCAGGAGAATCCGCACCCGGACGAGGAAGAGATCAAGGAAGCGCTGGCCGGGAATTACTGCCGCTGCATCAGCCATTACCAGGTGTTGGAGGCGGTGAAGCAGGCGGCGGAAAGGAGAAAATAATATGGGGAAAGAATTCAGATATATCGGCAAACCGTCCCCAAGGATCGACGGGCGGGGAATCGTCACGGGAGCGGCGGAATACTGCAATGATATCCATATGCACAACATGCTCTACGGCAAGATCAAGATGAGCCCTCATCCCCACGCCATGATTACAAAGATCGACGTGTCAAAGGCTCTGGAGGTGCCGGGAGTCAAGACAATTCTTACATATGAAAATGCATTTGACTGGATCACCGGCATGCCCGCCCAGAAGCGGCTGCTGGATCAGCACGTGCGGTTTGTGGGCGACCCGGTGGCTCTGATCGCAGCCTCCAGCGCGCGAGCGGCGGACGAGGCGGCGGAGCTGATCCAGGTGGAGTACGAGGTTCTGCCCGCAGTCCAGGATCTGGACGAGGCCATCGCGGACGGAGCGCCCCAGCTCTATGAGCAGTTCCCCAACAACATCATTTCCAGAGGCTGCCCGCCCTTCGGGCCCAAGGCGCTGCAGGATATCGTGATGGGGGATACGAAGAAGGGATTTGAGGAGTGCAGCGTGGTGGTGGAGGGAACCTCCAGGTACGAGACCATTTCCAACCCCCTTCCCGCTGAGAGTCCCGGCCTGGTGGCCTGGTGGGACGGCCCCAACAACTGTACCATGAAGGGCAGCTTCCAGAGCCCCAATATCCAGAAGATGATCATGCAGCTGGGCATGCCCGGGGTGAACGTGCGTGTAATCTCCTGCAATGTGGGCGGAGGCTTCGGCAGCAAGAACACGGTGCCCATGGAAGGTCTGTACTGCGCGGCGCTGGCTAAGGCCTGCGGCAGGCCGGTGAAGCTGGTGATCTCCAAAGAGGCCCATATTTCCACCTACATGCTGCGGCTGGGAAGCCGTCTGAAGGCAAAAATCGGCCTGCTGCCGGATGGAACGGTCCACGCCTACGAGGGCACATGGCTGGTGGGCTCCGGCGTACACTCCGATTTCGGTCAGGGACAGATCGCCAACGGACTGGGGCGCGCGATGCTGCTGCTCAATAAGTGCAAGCACTGGAATTACCAGCCCCATCTGGTGGCCACCAACCGCTGCCGTTCCGGCGGCATCCGCGGATTCGGCGGCCAGGAATCCTACGCCTCGCTGATTCCCATCCTGTCCATGGCCATGGCGAAGATGAACCTGGATCCGGTGGACTTTTTCAAGAAAAATATGTGCGATATCAACGGCGGTTACTACTGGGTGGAAGGCCAATGGTGGGAGAACCATTTCCTCAGCTACAACGACGTGATGGACCACGCCGCTGAACACTTTGGCTGGAAAGAGAAGTTCCCCGGTTGGCTGAAGCCTTACAAGGTGGTAGGCAGCAAGCAGTACGGCGTGGGCTGCTGCGTGCACGGCAGCGCGGACTGCGGCATGCTCCACGGCGAAGCATTTGTCAAGATCGACGGATGGGGCACGGCGAATATCAATGTCTGTATCGCAGAATCCGGCATGGGCCAGAGGTCTTCTGTGGTGAAGATGGCGGCGGAAATCCTGAATCTTCCGCTGGATAAAGTGACGATCTCCACGCCGGACAGCCAGGATAACCCCTGGGATTGGGGACTGGCAGGTTCCAGAGGCACCCTTGTCTACAGCCGTATGGTGGGAGACGCCGCCAAGCAGGCAAAGGCGGAGCTTTTAGCGCGGGCTTCCGAAGTGCTGCATTGTCCGGCTGAGGCTCTGGATACCAAGGACGGCATCATATTTATCAAAGAAAATCCACAGGCGGCTATTCCGTGGATCGCGGTGTTAGGCCCCATGAACACGATCACAGGACACGGAGTGTTTGAGATGGACCACTCCAAACCCTGTTTCATGATTTCCTTCGTGGAAATGGAGGTGGACGTCGATACGGGCGCCGCCAAGATCGTGCGCATCGTGGAAGGGACGGACGTGGGTCAGGTAATCGATCCCTACAACCTGAAAATGCAGCTGGAGGGCGGTCTTGGAAGCTGCGGCAGCGACAGCGCCATCACCGAGGAAATGGTATTGGACGAGGGAACCGGCCGTTTCCTGACCAACAACCTGGTGGATTTCAAGTGGAGAGTATTCCCGGAGCTGCCGGTTTTTGAGACTCATATAGAAGAAACACCCAATGATCTGAGCGCCTTCGGCGGCATCGGCGTGGGCGAAATCTCCGGGGCTCCGCTTCCGGGCGCGATCATGATGGCCGTCTCCAACGCCATCGGCATCCAGCTCATGAATTATCCCCTGACACCGGAGAATATCTTAAAGGCATTAGGAAAGGCTAGGTGAGATTATGTTGAAAAATTTTGCCCATATCGATACGGAGAGCATTGATGAGGCTGCCGGTCTCCTGAGAGAAGGGGCGGGAAGCTCCAGGATTATCGCAGGCGGCACGGACCTGCTCAGTGTGCTGAAACATAAGCTGGAACCGGATTATCCGGAACAGCTGGTCAATATCAAGACCGTGGAGGGCTTAGACCACATCATCGCGGATGAGGAAGGGCTGAAAATCGGCGCTGCGGCCAAGCTCTGCGACATCGCCGGTTCGGCCGAGGTGAACGACGGCTATGAGGCGTTAGCCATGGCGGCCAAGAGCGTTGCCACCCCTCTGATCCGCAATCTGGCCACCATCGGCGGAAATCTCTGCCAGGACGTGCGCTGCTGGTATTACCGCTATCCCGACGAGATCGGCGGCAGGATCCGCTGCCTGAGAAAAGGCGGGGATTACTGCAACGCCATGACGGGCGAGAACCGGAACCACTCCATTTTCGGGGCGAAGAAGGTGAACCTCAGCGGCTGTTCCCAGAACTGTCCGGCCCACGTGGACGTGCCGGAATACCTGGCCTGTATCCGGGAAGGCAATCTGGACGGCGCGGCCGCCATTTTGATGGAATCCAATCCCATCCCGGCCATCACCTCCCGGGTGTGCACCCATTTCTGCCAGATGAACTGCAAGCGGGCGGAGTTTGACGAGCACGTTAACATCGGCGGCATGGAGCGGTATGTGGGAGATTATATCCTGGACAACGCGGACCGGTTTATGAAGGCTCCGGAGGCGGAGAGCGGCAAAAAGACCGCGATCGTGGGCTCCGGCCCCGCGGGACTTACGGCGGCATATTATTTGCGCAGACTGGGACATCAGGTTCTGGTGTACGACAAGATGGAGGAAGCGGGCGGACTTCTGCGCTACGCGATTCCGGAATACCGGCTTCCCAAGGACATTGTGAAAAAACTGATCTCCGCTCTGGAGGCCATGGGCATCCAGTTTAAGACCGGCACTGAGATCGGCAGGGATATCCCGGTAAGCGACCTGGTGGAACAGTTTGACAGCGTATTTTTAAACACCGGAGCGTGGAAACGGCCGCTGATCGGTCTGGACGGCGAGGAGCTGACCACCTTCGGCCTGGATTTCCTGATCGAAGTCAACAAGTGGATGGAGAGTAAGATCGGCAAGGACATTATCGTGGTCGGCGGAGGCAACGTGGCGGTGGACGTGGCCATCACGGCCAAGCGTCTGGGCGCTGCCAGCGTTATTATGGCCTGTCTGGAGGACGAGAAACATATGCCGGCCAGCGAGGAGGAGGTGGCCAGAGCCAGAGAAGAGGGCATCACCATCATGAACTCCTGGGGACCCAAGGAAATCCTGCGGCAGGACGGCCGGATCACCGGGCTGGTGCTGAAGCGGTGCACGCAGGTATTTGACGAAAACGGGCATTTTGCCCCGGCTTACGATGATGAGAACACCACCACGCTGGAGGGGAATTCCATCCTCATGGCGGTGGGTCAGAAGACGGATCTGTCCTTCCTGGGCGAAGAGCTGGAGCTGAAGGTGAACCGGGGACTTATCTCCGTGGAGCCGGATACCTTAAAGACCAGTATCCCCAAGGTGTTTGCGGTGGGCGATGTGACAACCGGTCCCAAGACCGTGGTGGACGCCATCGCGGACGGAAAGAAAGCGGCCGTGTTCGTGGACAGCTTTATGACCGGACAGCCGGCAAAAAACTATGAGCATCCCCTGGGCCAGATCGTGAAGTTCGACGCTTCCAGCAGCTGCCATTCCCAGGGAGCGAAGCTTCCGGAGCGCCCAAGAGAGGAGCGGGGACTGCACCTGGAGGACTCCTACGGGCTGAACTGGGAGGAGGTACAGGAGGAGGCCAAGCGGTGCTTTAACTGCGGCTGCCTTGCGGTCAACCCCTCGGATGTGGCCACCGTGCTGACGGCCATGGAGGCGGAGATCGTCACCACCAAGCGCCGGGAGAAGATCGGCGATATGATGAAAAAGGCCCACTGCCATCTGGTGGATGAGGATGAGATCGTCACGGAGATTGTGATTCCGGCTTCTGCGAAGGAGTACAAAACGGGATACGACAAGTACCGCGTCCGGGATTCCCACGATTTCGCCGTGGTCAGCGTGGCTTCGGCCTACAAGCTGGAGGACGGCAAGGTGGCGGACGCCAGGATCGTGCTGGGCGCCGTCGCCCCGATTCCGCTGCGGGCCACAGAGGCCGAGGCTTTTATCAACGGCAGGGAGATTACGGAAGAACTGGCCGGGCAGGCGGCTGAGATCGCGCTGAAAGGCGCCATCCCGCTGTCAAAGAATGAGTATAAGGTGCAGATTGCCAAGACATTGGTGAAGAATTCGCTGTTAAATGCCGGGTCTGCATCAGGCAAATAAATCTGTTTGCCGCCTGCTCCCGGCGCAGTCCGGGGCAGGCGGGGAAAGGGGTGCCGTTATGAAAAGGACCTGCGTGGAGGCGGTGCTTCTGGCCGCCGGTTATTCTTCCAGGATGGGGGAGCTCAAGCCACTCCTTCCCCTGGGGGGAACGACGGTGATCCGCAGGCAGGTGGAGATGCTGCAGTCTGTGGCGGACCGGATCATAGTGGTAACTGGTTACCGGGGGGAGGAGGTGGAACACCACCTGTCCGGAAGCGGGGCGTACATTGTGCAAAATCCCCGGTTCGGGGAGGGGATGTTTACCTCCGTAAAAGCCGGAATCCGGTCATTAAAGCCGGAAACCGACGCGTTTCTGATCCTCCCGGTGGACTATCCCCTGGTTACGGGCCGGATGATCCGGCAGCTTTTGAAGGTTTATGAGGGCAGCGGGGACTGCCTGGTGGCCTATCCGTCCTACCGCATGAGAAAAGGACACCCGCCGGTGATTTCCGCCTCCTGTACCCGCCAGATTCTGGCGTATGACGGGGAGCTGGGGTTAAAGGGGGCGCTGAAAGCCTTCGACGGCTTCGCCTGTTATATGGAGACAGAGGATATGAGGTGCGTGATGGATATGGATACGCCTGCGGATTACCGGAAAATATTGGCGGCGCTGGCGGTAGGGTAGGCCGCACAGGAGAGAGGGGGCTGTATATGGTTCAGGCTTATTATGTGCCGCAGACGGTGGAGGAAGCCGCCGGGCTGCTGCAGAAGCATATGGGGAAGGCCAGGGTTATGGCCGGGGGAACGGATCTGGTGCTGGATATCAAGGATGGAAAGCACTGCCCGGAATGCCTGGTAGATATCACGAAGATAAACGAGCTGAAGCAGATTGGGAAACGGGAACAGATGATTCTCATCGGAGCCGGGGTTACGCACAACCAGGCGGCGGCGAGCGCGCTGGTGCAGGCGGACGCCGCCTGTCTGGCCCAGGCCTCTTCCATGGTGGGATCCAACCAGATCCGCAATTCCAGCACACTGGCGGGCAATGTGGTCAACGCCCAGCCGGCTGCGGACAGCGCGGTAGCGCTGGTGGCGCTGGGAGCTAAGGCCAGGATTCTGACGGGCCGGGAGGAGGAGACCGTTCCGGTGGAGGAGTTGTACGCGGGATTCGGTAAAAGCCGCGTAGACAGCAGCAGAAGCATTCTCACCTGCCTTTTGGTTCCGGTGGAAGCGGGGACCGGCAGCGGGTACGTGAGGCTGCAGCAGAGGAAGGCTCTGGCCCTGCCCATGCTGTGCGTGGCCGCCTGGATCAGGCGGGAGGACGGCGTGGTGCGGGATGCGCGCATCGCCATGGCCCCGGTGGGCGTGGGACCGGTGCGGGCCGTGGAGGCCGAGGGCCTTCTTTTGGGCCGGGAGGGCGGGGACGCTCTGTGGGCCCAGGCCGGGGAGCTGGCCTTAAAGAACGCCAATCCCAGAGACAGTCTGGTGCGCGGTTCCAGAAAATACCGGCTGGAGGTTTTGCCGGTCCTGGTCCAAGAGGCCCTCTCCATGGCCTGGGAGGATGCGGGGAGAAAGGAGGAGGCGCATGGATAACCAGTCGGTTCATTTTACGTTAAATGGAAAAGAAATATCCGTATCTGTGGAGCCGTTTGAGATGTTGGCCGACACGCTTCGGGACCGCCTGAATCTGACCGGAACCAAAAAGGGCTGCGGCCAGGGGGAGTGCGGGGCCTGTACCGTGATCATGGACGGGGCCGCGGTCAACTCCTGTATGGTGCCGTCCGCAAAAGCGGAGGGTTCCTGTGTCGTCACCATCGAAGGACTGGGAGAAAATGGTAAAATACATCCGATCCAGCAGGCGTTTGTGGATGCGGGCGCGGTGCAGTGCGGCTTCTGCACGCCTGGCATGATCTTGTCCACCAAGGCGCTGCTGGATGAAAAACCGAATCCAACGAAAGAGGAGATTCGCACCGCCCTGGCGGGGAATATCTGCCGCTGCACGGGGTATGTGAAGATCGAGGAGGCGGTGGAGCTGGCGGCAGCCGCGATCCGCCTGAACAATGAGAGCAAGGCGGCAGAGGGGAGGCATGGCGGATGAAACCTGATGGATCGGTAGGCAGATCAATACCCAGAATCGATGCGGTGGAGAAGGTGACGGGGGAGGCCGTTTTCACAACGGACTTAACGTTCCCCGGAATGCTGTACGCTAAGGTTTTGCGGAGTCCTTACCCTCACGCGCGCATTGTATCCATAGACATATCCCAGGCGGAAAAGCTGCCCGGTGTGGCCGCGGTGGCGACCTGGGAAAATACCACCGACGTTCCGTACAACAGTTCCTGCAGCGAGGCCAATCCCCCGGCGGTGCCTGTGGAGGATGAGCAGATTTTCAACCGGGAGCTGCGCTATGTGGGCGACGAGGTGGCGGCGGTGGCGGCCGACAGCGAGGAGACGGCCATGGCTGCGTTACAGCTGATCCGGGTGGAATATGAGGAGCTTCCGGCGGTCTACGATCCGCTGGAGGCCATGAAGCCGGAAGCGCCCGCGGTCCATCCCTGTTTCCTGGGCAACAACATCGCCGGAATGGCCAAACTTCCCATGGGGGACATGGGCCAGGGGTTTGCGCAGAGCGATGTGGTGATTGAGGAACACTATAAACTCCCGGTGGTGAAGCACTGCCAGCTGGAGACTCAGTCCGCGGTGGCCAATTTTACAAGAGCGGGAAAGCTGACCGTGTGGTCCACCACCCAGAGTCCCCATCCCTTAAGGGGCCTTCTGGCCAAGCTGTTCGGCCTTCCGGCCAGCAGCGTCCGGGTGCTCAACCCGCCGTACATCGGCGGAGCGTTCGGCTCCCATGTGGGGACCAGCGCCAAGGCGGAGCCCATTGCGGCGGCCCTGGCCATTATGACGAAAAAGCCCGTGCGGCTGGTTTATGACCGCAAGGAAGATTTTATCGCGTCGCCCACCAGGCATTCCGGCTATATCACGGTGAAGCTGGGGGCCATGAAGGACGGCACGCTGAAAGCATTGTACCTGAACGCGGTGCTGAACACGGGCGCGTACGCCTGCGCAGGCCCGGATGTGACGGCCGTGCTGGGCGTCACCAATATCAGCATTTACCAGATTCCCAACGTGATGTACGACGGACTATGCGTTTACACCAATACCACCACGGCGGGCGCCATGAGAGGATTCGGAAATCCCCAGGGGAATTTCGCGGTGGAGTCCACCATGGATTTGATGGCGGAAAAGCTGGGGATGGACAGCGTAAAGCTGCGGCTCAAAAATGTCATGACTCCCTACGCGCCCTGGCTGCCTCCCTATCCCTGCGCTACGGTGGGGCTGGCGGAGTGTATCGAGCGCGGGGCGAAGCAGATCGGATGGGAGCGCCGCGGGAAGAAAACCTGCGGCAAGCCCTATAAGGTGCGCGGAATCGGCATGGCGGCGGGGACGCATCTGAGCAATTCCTGGCCCTTTGCCGTGGAATTTGACAACGCCTATCTGGCCATCCAGGAGGACGGCTCCGCCCAGCTTGCGGCGGGCGTTCCGGATATGGGCCAGGGGATCGCGACCACCCTTTCCCAGGTGGCTGCCTCATCCCTGGGCATCGAAGTGGACCAGGTGCACATTGTGTTCGGAGACACCCAGAGCACGCCCTACGATATCGGAAGCCATGCCAGCAGAACCCTTTATTCCGCCGGAACCGCGGTGGACGCCGCCGGTAAGGACGCCAGAGGCAAGCTGTTCGCATTCCTGGCTGAACAGCTGAAAACGCCGGAGGAGAGTCTGGGCATGGAAAACGGACGGATCACGGTAAACGGGGAGGAGACCATGACCTTAAAGGAGGCCGCCCACCTGCTGCACCGGAACAACCGGCAGATTGTGGGCCTGGGCCAGACGGTTCCCTTCAACGCGCCGCCCTGGCACGCCCATTTTGCGGAGGTGGAGGTGGACACCAGAACCGGTCAGGTGACCGTGCTGCGGGTGGTGGCGGCTCACGACGTGGGCCGGGCGATCAACCCGGATATCGTGGAGGGACAGATCCAGGGTTCCGTGCTCCAGGGAATCGGCTACGCTTTGAGCGAGCAGATTCTCTACGACTCCCGCGGAAAACAGGCCCAGGACAGCTTCCATAAGTATTACCTTCCCACCATTATGGAGGTCCCGCAGATCGAAACCATCCTGGTGGAGACCAACGAACCCAGCGGACCCTTCGGGGCCAAGGGCGTGGGGGAGTGCGGGCTGGTGCCCACCGCCGCGGCCATCGCCAGCGCGGTGGAAGACGCCATCGGAATCCGTTTCCATGAGATCCCCATGACGGAAGAGCGGGTGTTGGAGGCATTGCGGCAGTCAAATAATCCGCAGTAAGCGGCGGAGTCCGGGAGCCGGATCTGGAGGTCTATGAAGTGGGCGACTGCGTGAAGGCAGGAAAGATACCGGATGCATTCCACACGGCGTACAAGACGGCGGTCAGAATCTAACAGAAACAGGAAACGGCAGGTATGAAAACAGCCGTCCGACCCAAAGATATGGGGCCGGGCGGCTGTTTTATGGTTGTGGGATTGTACGGAAGAACGGTATATGGTAGTATGGTAGGCAGGAGCCAAGTCCCGGCATTTACAAAAGGAGACCATATGCAGATACAGCAGCTTGTATATTTTATGAAAATCGCGGAACTGGGGAGTATGAATAAGGCGGCGGCAGAGCTGCTGATGACGCAGCCCAATTTGAGCCGTGCGATGATGAATCTGGAGGATGAGCTGAACATCCGGATTTTTACGCGCAATAACAAGGGCGTCGTCCTGACGGAGGACGGCAAACAGCTTTATCAGTACACCCGGACCATTTTGAATCAGATGGAGCTGATCGAAGGCATCGCTTCGAGGGAGGCGACGCCCGTCCTCTCCATCGCCTCCTATCCCATGATATCGATTTCCAGACTTGCCAGCCAGGTGTACAATAACCATAAGGATGAGAGCATCCGAATCCAGCTGCTGGAGCGAAGGCTGCAGCGCGTTATTGAAACCGTGGAAAGCGGGGAGGCGGAGCTGGGCGTCATCCTCTATAACAGTGTCCAGAGCAAGGAAGTAAAGCACATGCTCCACTATAAAAATATTGAGCACAATTATCTGGGGGCGGACACCTGGTACGCGAACGTGGGGCCCGAAAGTCCGCTGTACGACAGGGAGGAGGTGGAGGCGGAGGAATTGCTGCGCTATCCGGTGGTCCGGATGCCGGACGATTATTTCTCCAATCTGACCTTTTACCTGGCGGTCGGCGGCGTTTTGCTGACCGAATTTAAAAAGGTCGTATATATGAGCGATAATGCGGCGGCAGTCAATATGATGAAGTACACGGACGTATTCCGCTTTGGATCTAAAATTAACAGCGAGGATTTTGCCCTGCACGGAATCAGAACCATTCCCATAAAAAACTGCGGAGTGGAAATCAGCCTTGCCTGGATCCGCAGGAAAAAAGAAATCCTGAGCCCGGTTGCCCGGGAATTTGCGCAGAGGCTTGAAGCGTGGGTTGGAGAGGTGCTGGGATGAAGAGACGGCTGCGGCGCGGCCGCGTAAGAGAGAACGGTAATGATTCCGTTTGCGGAGGAAACATATGACAATACAGCAGATGAAATATTTTATTACGGTGGCGGATTCCGGTTCCATCAGCGAGGCGGCAAAACGGCTGTACGCGGCTCAATCCAGCGTGTCCAGCGCGATTAAGGAAATTGAATTCTATTACGGCGTCACTGCCTTTTCGCGGGACTCCAAAGGCGTGTGCCTCACAAAAGAAGGGGAGGAGCTGCTGATTGAATTTAAGGGTATTTTAACCCGGCTGGAGTTTTTGGATGCGAAATACCTTGGCAAGCATCGGAGCTATCAGGGGTTTTCCGTCTCCGCCCAACACCATATCTGCGGCATGGACTCCTTTATCTCCGCCATCAACAGCGTTGAGGGCGAGACCTATGAATTCGGTTTCTACGAGTGCAAGACGCTGGAGATTCTGGAGCGGGTGGACCGCGGTATGGATGATCTGGGGATCATATTCTTCTCAGGACAGCGCAGGGAGCAGATGATGCAGGAGTTCCGCAACCGCCATCTGACATACCACCACCTGTCGTACAAGAAGGCCCACATCTACCTGTCCCAGACCCATCCCCTGGCAAAATACCAGGAAATTCCCATGGAAGAGCTGGAGCAGTACCCCTATGTGGCGTACGACAGGACGTCGGAGGCGAATCTGGCCTACACAGACCGGGCGCCCTTTCTGCGTCTGAAGAAAATCATCTATGTGTCGGACCGGGCCTCCACCTATTCCCTGCTCAGATGGTGCAACGGTTTTGTGGTGGGAAGCGGTTACCACTCATCGGACCGGTATTACAACGACATTGTATGCCGGCCGCTTCAGAACGGGATTGACCTGGACGTGGGCTGGGTGGCGAAGAACAAGCGCATTCTGCCGGAGATTGCCAGCCGTTTTATCAATCTGATCATGGAGCGTGAACTGGCGGAGAAGTGAAGATAATCGGAAAGGGGGTGTCGCAAAATCATCAAAATAGATGATTGAGCGGCACCCTTGCTCTGTATATAGAAAAAAATCAGGAGAAAATCATTTTTCGATTGACGTTCTCCTGATTTTGGGCATACTTTAATAAGCATTCGGTTTTTCTTGTATTTATGCACTCGCTTTTAGATCAAACAAATACCTTCCAGTCCGCTCATTCTGGATTTTTCTATGTAGTTTATTTAGATTGTATCCCATACTCAGCAGGAGAATCTCCAGTTTTACTTTCTTCTTACCCCGCAGCAGGAATCGTTCAAATCCATAGTCATTTTTCAATACACCGAAAGCTCCTTCTACCTGAATCGAGCGATTCATCCGGTACTTAATTCCCTTCTCGCTCTGTATGTTTTGATACGACTCCTCACGCTTCTCCAAAAAGCTTTTGGACACGTACAGACGCTTGTTCCCCTTCGCTTTGGTGCATTTTTCTTTGTAGGGACAGCCGGTGCAGTCCTCACATTCGTATACTGTCACCTCAGACTCATACCCACTTTTACTGCGCTGCTTTTTCAGGTAGATCACCCGCAGCTCCTTCCCGGCATGACAGATATAGGTATCGGACTCCTGGTCGTAACCCATGTTTTCCCGTTTACTGATATCCTGTTTAAAACTCCTTTTTTTCCATTTTTCATAGGTTTGAGGTTTGATGTATGGCTGCTGCCCCTCCTCCCGCAGATAGCTGTACCCTTCTTCACTTTCATATCCGGAATCAGCTGTAACACTCGGATAGTTAAAACCCAGTTTCTCTTTCATCTGCTTTAAAAATGGCACCAGTGTCCATACATCGTTTCGATCCTGAAAAATACGACCGCTACAATGTATTCGCTGTCCACTCCAATCTGTACGTTATACCCTGGCTTTAACTGGGCATTGCGCATGTGGTCATCTTTCATATGCATAAACGTTGCATCCGGGTCTGTTTTACAGTAGTTGTTCCTTCCCTGGAAGCTGGCTGTATGCCAGTCATAAATGGTCTGACGCTCCAGGTACCTTTGGAACAGCTCCAGATACCGCTGCTCGATGGATTTGCGTTTTCCGCGGCCGTAAACGAACTCTATGTTCCGCTCCCTGCATATCTCCTCCAGAAAACGGCAGATTTTTCGGAGGTCCTGCACCCGGTATTCGGTTCCCACACGGAAGGACTGGATAAACTCCTGGTTTACAAGCCTCACCGCCTCCTGGATTTTAATGAACATTTTTTCTTCCCATTTCCCAACGGATTTTTTCCATACGAACGTGTATTTATTGGCGCAGGCTTCTAATTTCGTCCCGTCAAGAAAGACAGTTTCTTTGGAAAGTTCACCTGCCAGTTCCAGACGGTGTACCATCTGATAAAAGAGGTCCTCACATGCCTCCTCCAGAAAACCGGAACGGAACCGGGCAATGGTACTGTGATCCGGCGCTTTTTGTCCAGCTAACAACCACATGAAGTTGATATCCCGTTTACAGGCGGTCTCAATTTTTCTTGATGAATAAATATTTTGGGAATACGCATAGGTCAGGATCTTGAACATGGTCTTTGGATCCACTGCCGGATTTCTGCCTTTGGCAGAGTAAGCCTGATAAAGCTTTGTATAGTCTAAATCCTCCAATTCGTGGCTCAGCAGTCGGACCGAATCATCGTTCGGAACCAGCCCTTCCAAACTTAATGGCAAAACCAGTTGATAAGTGCGGCCAAGTTCGGTATAATCTTTAGTAGTGTAATTATTTATTCGCATACTTAATTATACCACGGATGGCGGACTCTTCGGAGCCCGCTTTTCTGTTTTTGTACAGAAAAGGAGCTGTTGCTCCAGTAGATTATTTATCTACTTTTGCAACAGCCCCTTTTACTTGTTCCCGAAGACTTTGTTCTATGTTATCTTAGAGACATAAAATATTTGAGAAGGAGCAGTGGTATGGGAAAGCTAAAAACAGTTGTTGTAAAGTACTGGAAGGTTTATGCGGCCGCGCTGGTCATTGCGGTTATCTGCGATTTGATCGGGACGGTCAAACTGAACATCGGGATCGGAACACTGACCATATTCCCCATGGTGTTTGCAACGATAATCGGGGGAATACTGGGGCCGGACGCGTTTAAACTCTTTAAAGTTCCGGAATCCAGGCTGGGGGGCAGCCTGGTGCTGGTGGTGCTCGCGCCGTTTATGGCCAAAATGGGGGTTTCGGCCGGCGCCAATCTGTCAAAACTTGTCTCCGTGGGACCGGCGCTGATTTTACAGGAATTCGGGAATCTGGGAACCATTTTGTTCTCACTCCCCATCGCGCTTTTTCTGGGGCTTAAGAAGGAGGCTATCGGGGCCTGCTATTCGGTCAACCGGGATTCCAACCTGGGGCTGACGACGGATATCTATGGGCCGGACGCACCGGAGACGAGAGGGACCTTTGCCGTGTACATCGTGGGCTGCGTGATCGGCACGGTGTTCCTCAGTATTCTTGCCAGCGTGGTGGCGTCGTTTGATATTCTCCATCCCCTGGCGCTTGGTATGGCAAGCGGGATCGGAGCAGGTTCCATGATGACGGCCGCAGCGGGCACGCTTGGGGAAATTTATCCCCAGTACGCGGAGGATATCCTGGTGATGGGCGGCGCCAGCGACATGCTGACCGGCATTACCGGCATCTATATGGGAACCTTTGTGGGCCTGCCGCTGACGCGCAAGCTGTACGCAATACTGGAGCCGAGGATCGGCCGCATTATAAATAAGGAGGCAAACTGATGGTCAGAAAATATTTTATTCAACAGGTGGGACTGCTTTTGATGGTGGCAGTGATTATCATGATCACCAATATAATTGGCTATGGCATGCCTCTGGCGGACACAATCAAAGGGGTGCTTGTACTCTGTGCCATCGCTCTTTTCGGACTGACGGTCAGCAAGTTTATGAGCCGGTACGTCAAGCTTCCCTCCATGATGTACGTGTCCCTGACGGGCCTGCTGCTGGCATCGCCTATTTCCCCGGTAAAGGATATTATCATCGACGTGACGTCCCAGGTGGCGTTTTTGGCTCCGACCACAGCCATGGGAGCGTTTGCCGGAATCTCCCTGGGCAAGGATTTAAAGGATTTTGCGAAAATGGGTTGGAAATTGATTATAATCACGTTGTTTGTCATTACCGGAACCTTTGTTTTCTCGGCAATCGTAGCGGACGCCGTGCTGCGCTTTACAGGCGCTATTTGATGTGAGGGAGGAAGAAAACATGAAAAACTGCGATATTTTAGTCAAGGGCTGCGAAATCCTGGGGCCCGGCATGAGCGTGACCGGGCCGTGCTCGGTGGCGATCCATGAGTCCCTCATCGAGAAGATCGGACCTTCGGACCAGATAGAGAAGGAGTATCTGGGCGGCACGGTGGTGGACGGCAGGGGAAAGCTGCTCATGCCGGGAATGGTGGACGGACATACCCATACCTGCCAGCAGCTTCTGAGAGGCCGGGTGTCGGATGAATATCCCATGATATGGACAAGATTTCTGGTGCCGTTTGAGAGCAACCTGAAACCGGAGGATACCAGGATCAGCGGGCAGCTGGCCTGCCTGGAAATGATCAAGAGCGGGACCACGGCGTTTGCGGATTCCGGCGGCGTTCACATGGATCAGGTGGCGGAGGCGGTGATCGAGTCCGGCATGCGGGCGGCGATCGCCAAATCCACCATGGATATGGGGGATATTGTCAGCGGGGCGATGAAGGAAACGGCTCAGGAAGCGGTGGAGCGTACCAGGGATTTGTACCGCAGCTATCACGGAGCCGGGGACGGAAGGGTGAGCATCTGGTTTGCGATCCGGCAGGTCATGACCTGTTCCCGGGAACTGATCGCCATGGTCAGGGACGCGGCCGCCGAACTCCATACGGGGATTCACGCCCACCTGTGCGAGCACAGGGACGAGGTGATTTTCTGCCTGAAGAATTATCAGAAGCGCCCGGCCCAGTTTCTGGATGAAATGGGGGTGCTGGGCCCCAACCTGCTCACCGCCCACAATGTCATGCTGTCGGATGAGGATATCCGGTGTATGGCAGAACGCGGGGTGAAGGTGATACACTGTCCCCGTGCGAACCTGGCGTACCATGGATTTCCCAAAACGCCGCAGATTTTGAGGGAGGGCTTGAACGTGGGCCTGGGCAGCGACGGCGCGGCCCCTTCGAATCTGGACCTGTTCGATGAGATCAAGGTGCTGCGCTATGCGATGCTGGCATACTGGGGGCTTCCCTACTTCAATCCGGTTGTCATGACCTGCCCCACGCTCCTTAAGATGGCGTCCCAGGGCGGCGCAAACGCCTTGGGCCTTGGGGCAAGCATCGGAAGCGTGGAGGAAGGCAAAAAGGCGGATGTGATACTGTTAAAGACGGAACAGCCCCATATCCGGCCGACGCAGAATCTGGTAAACAGTCTTGTGGATGCAGCCGGCGGACACGATGTGACGGATTCTATCATCGACGGCAAATTGGTGATGAAGGACAGAAACGTCCTGACGCTGGACGAGGAAAAGATCCGGTATGAGGCCGCGGTTCATATGGAGCAGATAATGAAGCGGGTCTGACGAGGCGGCAAAACGCGGAGCCGGCCGGAGGTATAGGACGGCCCGGGGGCTTGCGGGAAGGAATATGAGGCGATGAAACTGAGGAAGCACAGGGAGACGTATCATTTGTTCTGGTCCATTTGCGGAGTGGCGTTTTTTGCCGCGGCCTACCGCTGGTTTCTGTTTCCGGCCGGTTTGTACGGGGGCGGTTTTACCGGAATCGCCCAGTTGATCAAGCTGTTTTTGCAGGAGGTTGCGGGGATCGGGATACCGGAGAAAATGGATTTGACGGGAACGATTTTCTGGTGCATCAACATTCCGCTGTTTGCGCTGGGATATCGATGTATCGGAGGAAAATTCTTATACAGGACCATCATAGCGGTGTTCGTCCAGTCCCTGCTTCTGACCTTCATACCGGCCCCGGACGGTCCGCTTTTAGACGATTTACTCTTAAACTGTATGATCGGGGGCGCTCTGTCCGGGCTGGGAGTGGGAATGACCCTGAGGGCGGGAGGTTCCGGAGGCGGACTTGACATCGTGGGTTTGTACTGCGCTAAGAAGATTCCCGATTTTAGCGTGGGAAAAATCAACGTTTTAATCAATGCGTTTATCTATCTGGCGGCAGCCGTCCGATACGATTTTGAAATCGCGGCCTACTCCATGGTATTCGCGGTGACGGCGGGGCTTGTGACAGACTGCACCCACTATCAGAATATTAAAATTTCGGCGTTTATTGTAACGGAAAATAAACGGTTGGGGGATTGTATCAGCCGGGCCGTGGGCCGGGGCGTCACCAGCTGGGAGGGCTGGGGGGAACACAGCCGCCAGGGAAAGATCGTCCACATGGTTGTGATCAACAAATATGAGCTGCAGGAGCTGAAACGGCTGATCAAAAAAGAAGACCCCAAGGCATTTGTAATGATTCTTCTGCCGGAGACGGTTATGGGGAATTTTGAGAAACGGTTGGAAGTTTCATAATCGCGGGAACCATAATAGATTTCCATTTCCTTTCAGGGCATCCATCGGCTGCCCTGATTTTTTATCGCCGTCCCCCTGGCTATGCCTTTTTGTTATAACTGAGAAATAAGAAACTGAGATTATGCAAGAGTGCTTTGATTCCCTATAATTGATTACAGAAACCATACAATGTGCACAACGAAAAGGGGGAAACAATGGAGAAGGAAAAACAAGTAAAAAAGATGAACGTGCCGCACATATTTATCATCATTCTGTGCATCATCCTGCTGGCCTGCCTGGCCACCTACGTGGCGCCTCCCGGCGTCTACGACATGGACGAGACGGGATCGGCTATCGCCGGAAGCTACCACCTGGTGGAGCGGGAGCCGGTTTCGCCGTGGGCTGCGCTTCTGATGATTAAAAAGGGGATTGAGAGCGCGGCATCCGTGATCAGCCTGCTGCTGGTTGCCGGCGGCTCCATCGCCGTGCTGCTGGATACAGGGGCGTTTAACGACGTGCTGGACTACGGGGTTTACAAGCTGCAGGACAAGAGCACGAAGGTGCTGGTTCCGGCGATTGTGGTTTTAATGTCCGCGCTGGGGGCATTTGCGGGGAATGACTCTATGATCGCCTTTGTAACCGTGGGGCTGGTGATCTGCGCCAGGCTGCGGCTGGACCGGATCACGGCCATGGGGATGTTCTACCTTGGGTATCTGATCGGTTTGGGATCCAGCTTTACCTCCAGCATGCTGATCCAGTACCAGGTCATGGCGGGGGTGGAGCCGCTGTCCGGCATGGGGGCCCGTTTCGTCGTGTGGACGATATTTACCGCAATCAACGCTCTGTACTGCACCCGGTATGCGGTTCGCATTTCCCGGGATCCCGGAAAGAGCCTGGCCAGGAAGCCGCTGACGCCGGAGCCGGGCATGGGGGAGATCAAAGCCGCGGCGCTGCCCGGAAAAGGCATCCTTTCAATCATCGTGATGTTTGCGGTGTACGTCCTGTACGCGGTCTGCGCCCCCAGGCTGGGCTGGGGCCAAGAGTATCTGTATGTGTTTATGATTCTCAGTTCCATATTCGCCTGCCTCCTGTACCGGGTGTCCCCCAACCGGGTCAGCAAAAATTTCTTCAGGGGGGCGCAGTCCATGGGCGGAATCTGCATGGTGATGGGCCTTGCGCGGATCGTGGGCATGGTGTTGAACCAGGGACACGTTATGCATACCATCTCCAACGCCGCCTCCAATCTGATTGGCAACAACGGTCTGGCGCTTGCGGCCATCGGCATTTTCATATTCACGCTGGTGCTGAACCTGTTCATACCCAGCGGCATGTCCAAGGCGGCCATCATGATGCCGTTACTCACTCCGATTGGGGATGTGTGCGGACTGACCCGCCAGCTGGTGGTGTTCGCCTACTCGCTGGGCGACAACCTGACCAACGCCCTGACCCCAATGTCCGGTCCAATGGTGGGGGCTTTGGAGCTGGCCGACGTGGATTTCACGGACTGGCTGAAGTACGCAGGCCCGCTGATGGGAATTCTGGCTGTGGTATCCGCCGTTTTGATTGTAGTGCTGGCGGCCATGGGCTGGGCCTGAGATACTGTTAAAAGGAACGAACCATATAAAATAATGAAGGGAGAGAAAGTATGCGGCAGGTTTATGAGGCGGTGAGAGCCAGCGTGGAAAAACGCAGAGGTGAGATGATCACACTATTAGAAAAAATTGTAAATATTGACAGCGGTACCACCAATATCCCAGGCGTGGAGGCGGTTTGTGAGATATTGAAGCGGGAGATGGAAGCCGTTGGCATGGAAACCAGGGTGATTCCATCGGAGGGCGCGGGTCCGGTGCTGGTGGGGGAGTGGTGCGGCGGCGGCGCGAAACGGCCCCTTCTGTTCATCGGCCATATGGACACGGTTTTTGAGGACGGGGAGGCGGAGCGCAATCCGTTCAGAATCGACGAAAACGGACTGGTCCACGGCCCCGGCGTGCTGGATATGAAGGGAGGGCTAGTGGTCGCCCTGTCCGCCATCCGGGCGCTGCGGGATATCGGATACACGGACCGGCCGGTCAAATGCATATTTGTGGGGGATGAAGAAAAACTCCACATGTTTTCCAGGACAAAGCAGATCATGATCTCGGAGCTGGCGGGGGCGGAGGCCGCGTTTAATTTTGAGGTTGGCTACCAGCACGACGGGCTGGTGGTTGGACGGAAGGGCGGCGGAATTGTGGACGTCACGGTGCACGGGGTGCCGGCCCATTCCGGGCTGGCTCCGGAAAAAGGGAGAAGCGCGGTGGCGGAGATGTGTTATAAGGTCCTGGAGCTGGAGGCCAGCCGGGATATCGAGCGGGGGAAGTTAATCAACTGCGGCATGGTCAGCGGAGGAATCGGAGAGAACACGGTTCCGGGCGAGGCCAAAATCAGCATCGGCATCCGTTTTCCCTCCCAGGCGATCCGGGACGAGATTCTGGAGGATATCCGGGCGGCCACGGAGCGCGTCCACATTGAGGGAACAAAGGCGGAGATGAACGTGCGCATGATGATGGAGAGCATGGACACCACCGCCGGCGTGATGGAGCTGTTTGAACATATTCAGAAGGCAGCCCTGGAATGCGGCTACGGCGAAGTCCACCCGTTTACGGTGGGCGGCGTGTCGGATTCCGGCGCGGTGGTGGCAAACGGCGTCCCGGCCGTGTGCGGCATGGGCCTTAAGGGGGAGGGCTGCCACACCAAAGACGAGTACGCCCTGGTGGACAGCCTGGTTGACCGGGCGGTGCTGGCGGCGTGCGCGGCGTACGCGTTATAGAAAAACCACAGCAAAAAGGGATCGGGCATCCCGGGTTAAAACATGATACTGACCGCCAGTCATTGCGACGACCGGAGTAAATACTAAGATGGCGAAAAGCCAGAAAGCGGAGGTATAAGTCTATGAAGAACTACCCATTAAACGTTGAAGCGCCAAAATCCTACTCTTATGTAAAGCGCAACATCCCCAATGTGACGGTGGAGCAGCGCGAGCGAGCGCTCAAATCCACCCACTACAATGAATTTGCATTTCCGGCGGGCATGCTGACCGTGGATATGCTGTCTGATTCCGGCACCACCGCCATGACGGACGTGCAGTGGAGCGCCATGTTCCTGGGGGACGAGTCCTACGGACGCAACAAGGGATATTATGTGCTTATGGATGCGTTCCGGGATGTGTTCGAGCGGGGGGACGATCAGAAGCGGGTAATCAATCTGGTGAGAACGGACTGCCAGGACATTGACAAAATGATGGATGAAATGTATCTCTGTGAATATGAAGGGGGACTGTTCAACGGAGGCGCGGCCCAGATGGAGCGCCCCAACACCTTCATCATGCCCCAGGGGCGCGCCGCTGAGAGCGTACTGTTCGCCATGGTCAGCAAAATCCTGGGGGAGCGCCACCCCGGCAAGAATTTTACCATTCCCTCCAACGGCCATTTCGACACCACGGAAGGCAATATCAAGCAGATGGGCTCCACTCCCCGCAACTGCTTTGACAAGCAGCTGCTCTGGGAGGTGCCGGAAGGCGGAGTCTATGAGAAGAATCCCTTTAAGGGAAATATGGACACCGCCAAGCTGGAAGCCCTGATCCAGGAGGCGGGCCCGGAGAATGTTCCGCTAGTCTACACCACCATCACCAACAATACGGTGTGCGGACAGCCGGTTTCCATGGCCAATATCCGCGAATCCAGCCGCATCGCCCACAAGTATGGAATCCCCTTCATGCTGGACGCCGCCCGCTGGGCCGAGAACTGTTACTTTATCAAGGTGAACGAGGAGGGGTACGGGGATAAATCCATTTTCGCCATCGCAAAAGAGCTGTTTTCCTACTGCGACGGATTTACCGCCAGCCTGAAAAAGGACGGACACGCAAATATGGGCGGCATCCTCGCATTTCGGGACAAGGGGCTGTTCTGGAAGAATTTTTCCGACTTTGACGCGGAGGGCAATGTGGTCACGGACGTGGGAATTCTGCTGAAGGTGAAACAGATCTCCAGCTACGGCAACGATTCTTACGGCGGAATGTCCGGCCGGGACATCATGGCTCTGGCGGCGGGACTGTACGAGTGCGGACGCGTCGAGTACCTGAAGGAGCGGGTGGAGCAGTGCGAATACCTGGCACAGGGTTTTTACAAAAACGGCGTCAAGGGAGTGGTCCTTCCGGCCGGGGGGCACGGCGTATACATCAATATGGACGAATTCTTTGACGGAAAACGCGGACACCAGTCCTTCGCGGGGGCGGGCTTCAGCCTGGAGCTGATCCGGCGCTACGGCATCCGCGTCTCCGAGCTGGGAGATTTCAGCATGGAGTACGACTTAAAAACCCCGGAACAGCAGAAGGAGGTCTGCAATGTGGTCCGTTTCGCCATCAACAGAAGCCAGCTCTCCAGAGAGCATCTGGACTATGTGATCGCGGCAGTGACCGAGCTGTACAAGGACCGTAAGAGCATTCCCAATATGAAGATCACGCTGGGGCACAAGCTTCCGATGCGGCATTTCCATGCGTTTTTGGAGCCGTATGAGGCGGAGGAGTAAGCCGGGCTGGCCGTCCCGCCGCGTCCTCGGGGCCGCAGCGGGACGGACGCGCCGTCAATACCGCTCGCCGTCGATCTCGATCCCGTCTACCACATACAAGCCGTGCCATAGTTTCAGCGACAGCCGGATTTTCGTATCCCAGGTGACCGCCCGGTCCAGCTGCGCGGCATGAGCTTCATTTAAATAATATTCTTCGATCCGCGGGTAAATATAAATCCGCGGATTGCCGTCGTATGTCCGCAGATAACCGGACGCGCATTTGAGGTAGGCTACATCCCGCCCGGGCCGGTCCAGGGTGGCGTAGGAGAAGCGTTCCAGCCCGCTGTCCGGGTCTGTCTCCAGGATCACATACACGTCGTTGTTGTCCCACGGAAGGGCTTCGTAGCGCTCTACGGAGCCGGGCTCCAGCGGTATGTCGCTGTCCGGGTTTTGCAGATGGAGATAGCGGCCCCGCAGGGCGTCGTAGGGGTCGTAGCCGGTCATTTCCACCACCGCGGTGCGGCCGTTCAACGACACAGCGCAGACCATACCGATGACGCCGAGCAGCATGAACAGCTGCAGGGCGAATGACGCCAGAATCAGTTTATTCCGATGCTTTTTCACGTGAGTCCCCTCCTTTCAGCCTGAGAGTCATCCAGTAATTGGCCCCGAGAAATGCCAGACCGGCGATCACGAACACAATCCCTTTGGTCAGAAGGCCGTAGCCGCCCAGAAATACTTTGAATACAATATACAGAATCAGTGCCCCCGTATAGCGCCGGACCGAGGGCAGATTTACCTGACGGACCCCGCACAGCAGCCGGTACAGGCTGTATGCGATGAAGCAGAGGTTGACCAGGATTTCATAGGGGAACCTGGCGCCGGGGGGCAGGAAGATCATGTCAAATACCAGAAGTCCGCATATGCCGCCAAAGAGCAGGAGCCCGGTCTGTTCGTCGGGGCCCTTTTTCCGGACTGCCAGATACATGCGGACAACGGCACCGGCCAGCAGGGCGGCCAGCGGCAGCTGGGAGAAATACCGGTAAGGCCCGGCAACCTGGAAAAATCCGGGAAAATAATCGGAGGACAGGTAAAAGACGGCCTTCAGGAACAGCAGCCCGTACAGCAGACGCCCGGCCAGCCTCCGGTAAAGGGCCGGGGATTCCACGGTGGTGTAGATCAACAGGATCAGCAGGCAGGCGTAATAGGCGTTGTCCGGCATATACCATACGGCCAGATACAGAAACCAGACGAAAAAGCACAGTCCCAGCAGCCCGCAGCCAACGCCTCGTTTGATCCTGGCCCGGTAATAGGGGAGCAGAAAGAGTACCATCAGGGTATAGTCGCCGCCCCAGCCGGCCCAGCAGATTCCAATCAGATACAGAACCGCCAGATAGTAGCCGTCCAGCAGGTACACCACCGGCAGCATGAGGACAAATCCGATCAGCAGCATGGACTGGAGGCTGAAGGACAGCTGATAGGCCTGGTAAATCAGCCCAAGGGCGGACAAAAAGGCGAGGCCCAGAGCCAGAGAAAGGGACTGGATCCAGATTTCCGCAGCTCCCGCGCGATATTTCCACCAGAGGCAGCCCTGGACCGCCAGCAGCGGGATCAGGGCGATCACGGCCTTTAACTCCCGGGAGAACATGGACCAGTTCCAGGCGAACAGGGAAATCACCCCGGCCCCGATAAAGACGACGCCCAGCAGGGCAAAGATCAGAAAGATATTGTGCCGCTCTTTCCTGGTTTTTAAGTATTCGTCCCGGATGCGGTCCAACTGCGGCCGCTCCAGATAGCCCAGTTGGGTGAGCCGTTCCAATTCACGGTAAAATTCTTGGGTATTCACGGTCATACCTCCTTCCTTCTATATAAATTATAAATGATCCGGTAAGCACAAACCAGATGTCGATTGTAATAACAGGGATGACATTTGTCACGGAATCGACGTTGGGGCGGGGAAAATATTATGCCACGATGGATGAAATATTCAGAAAATAAGACAATACGTTAATTAAGTAAAGCATAGGCCGCTATAATAGCTTAAATATCTAAAGCATCCTTTCGATAAATAACTATCTAAAAACGCGATAATGGTTAACAAAAATTAATATAAGCTTTTTTACACAGATTTATGGTATACTGTCAGCAACCATTTATGTACGCATATGGTAAACAGATGTCCATAACAAGAACACATACATGGAATATTGACAGAGAGGTGACGATTATGAAAAAAGCAAGAAACGTGTTGGCCCTTACCCTGGCAGTCGTCCTGACAGCCGGAGCTTTGAGCGCCTGCGGCGGCAAAACGTCTTCCACCCCCGAAAGCTCCGCTACAGCGGCGGCGGGCGGTTCCGAGAGCGCAGCGCCAGCGGCGGGAGGCGAGTCCGCCAGAGACACCCTGAGAGTGGCTCTCACCAGTGAGCCGCCGAACCTTTCCACCTGTGATCATGACTCCCTGATTTCCGTGGGAATGAACATGCTGACCTTTAACGGCCTGGTGCGCATCGACAACGCGACCTTAAAGCCTGAGTTGGATCTGGCTTCGGACTACAAGGTGGAGAACGACGTGGACTGGATTTTCACCCTGAAGCAGGGCGTCAAGTTCCACAACGGCGATGACTTTACCGCCGCGGACGTGGTAGCGACCCTGGAGTACGCCAAGTCCCTCCCGGCTACCACTACATATACCAGCAATATGAAGAGCATCGAGGCGGTGGACGATTTCACCGTGAAGATCACCACCAACGAGCCCTACGCGGGCCTGCTGTACGATCTGGGCTACCACTTCAACTGGATTCTTCCCAAGGGCCTGATCGAGAGCGGCAACGACTTTAACGAGAACCCCGTCGGAACCGGCCCCTACAAGCTGGTGGAGTGGGTATCCGGCGATCATCTGACCTTCGAGGCTTTTGACGGTTACTTTGACGCAGAGCGCAAGGCCAAGATCAAAAACCTGGAATTCACCATCATTCCCGAGGGCGTTACCAGAGCCCTGGCTCTGGAAACCGGCGAGGTGGACTTCGTGTGGGAGACCAACGGAGCGGACGCGGCCAGCCTGTTAAACAACCCGGACGTGAAGGTGGAGCAGGTGGATTCCGTGGACAACGTGATCTTGTTCCTGAACAACGACGTGGCTCCCTTTGACGACGTGAACCTGCGCCGGGCAATCGCCTGCGCCATCAACCGCCAGGATATTATCGACGGCGCGCTCAGCGGCTACGGCGTGGTGAACTACTCCGCCATCGCCCAGGGCCTGTGGGGGTCCACCACCAAGGATCAGCTGGAGTACAACGTGGACAAGGCCAAAGAGTATCTGGCGGCCTGGGGCGGAGATCCCGCTTCCGTGGATTTGTCCATCCTGGTGACCAACGAGACCCGCGTTGCCGTGGCGACCATTATCCAGAGCAACCTGGCGGAGCTGGGAATCAACGTCAAGGTGGAATCCATGGATACCGCCACTTACTTTGAGAAGTGGAGCAGCGGCGATTACACCGGGCTCATCGCTTCCTGGTCCCCCTCCAACGCCCTGACCTACGTGCAGCGCTATGTGACGGACCGCCGTGTCCAGTACGCAGGCTCCTACAACAACCCGGAGATGAACACGCTGATTCTGGACGCGCAGAGCACGCTGGACGACGATGCCCGCATGGAGAAGATCGAGAACATCGTGTCCATCGTCAACCAGGACTCTCCGCAGATTTCCCTGTTCCAGTCCGTGTGGCTGAGAGCCCACGACGCCAAGCTTCAGGGCGTGGTGCTCAGCGGAACCGGATATACCGATTACAACATGATGTACTGGGCCGAATAAGCGAACGCTTCAGTCCGTTACCGGGGAAGGCTGTCAGAAGGCAGCCTTCCCCGGATTCTATACCAAGGCAGCCTTTTAACCGATTTTCTCAGGAGATGATTCAATGCTTAAATACATTATCCGAAGAATAATAGCCATGATACCGGTGGTGATCGGTATTACCTTTCTGGTATTCATGATCATGCAGCTGGCCCCGGGCGATCCGGTGCAGATGATCCTGGGCGACAACGCCTCCCCGGAGGCCGTGGAGGCCATGCGCGACGAGATGGGCCTGAACGACAACGTGCTGATCCAGTACGGCCGCTATCTGGTCAACCTGGCCCAGGGCGACATGGGGACCTCCTATGTGAACAAGCGGCCCGTGGCCGACGAGGTGTTCAGCCGGGTTCCGGCCACCTTCAAGCTGGCCGCGGTGGCCGCGGTGGTGTCCATCGTCATCGCCATCCCTCTGGGGATCCTGGCGGCCATCAAACAAAATACGCTCTTTGACCATTCCAGTATGGTGGTGTCCCTGATCGGCATCTCCATGCCCGCCTTCTGGCTGGCCCTCATGCTCATGCTTTTGTTCTCGTTGAAGCTTGGTTGGCTGCCCGCCCAGGGGGCCAAGGACGGGTGGAAATCCTACGTGCTGCCATCCATCGCCATCGGCTTCATGCAGATGGCCGCCATTGCCAGAACCACCCGCTCCTCCATGCTGGAGACCATCCGCCAGGATTATATCCGCACCGCCCGCTCCAAGGGCATCACGGAGCGTGAGGTGATTTTCCACCACTCCTTCCGCAACGCCCTGATCCCCACCGTGACCATCGTGGGCGTGCAGCTTGGCGGCCTTTTGGGAGGCGCGGTATTGACCGAGACCGTGTTCGCCTGGCCGGGGCTGGGACGTCTGGTGGTCCAGGCGGTGAACGGGCGGGACGTGCCCGTGGTGCTTGGATGTATCGTGGTGCTCAGCGTGGGCTTTTCCATCGTCAACCTGGTGGTGGATCTGCTATACGGCTTTATCGACCCGCGGGTGCGGTCAATGTATCAATAGGAGGTGTGAGTGAGGATGAGTAAAGACAAAGAATACGCGGAAGCCCTCTCGGGCCCCAAAAACAGCCTGGCCTATGATACATGGCGGCGTCTGATCAGCAACAAAGCGGCCGTGTTCGGCATGGCCTTTATGATTTTCCTGATTCTGCTGGCGATCTTTGCGGATTTTCTCTTCGATTACCAGACCGAAGTGATCGCCCAGAACATCCCCGACCGCCTGATCCATCCCTGCCTGAAATACCCCTTCGGCACGGACGAGTTCGGCAGAAACCTGCTGGCCCGGGTGGTTCACGGCAGCCGGATGTCCCTGGCCGTGAGCTTCTCCTCCGTGGCGATGTCCCTGGCGGGAGGCGGCTTTCTGGGCGCCATCTCCGGGTACTACGGCGGAAAGGTGGACAATGTGATCATGCGGATCACGGACATTTTGCTGGCGATTCCCATGACATTGTTCGCCATCGTGATCGTGGCGGCTCTGGGGGCCAATACCCGCAACCTGGCCTTCGCGCTGGCAGCCTCCTCCGTTCCGATCTTCGCCCGGGTGGTGCGCGGAGCCGTGATCACGGTGCGGGACGTGGAGTTCGTGGAGGCGGCCCGGGCCATCGGCGCAACCAACCGGACCATTATCTGCAGCCACATTATCCCCAACTGCTTAAGCCCGATCATCGTGCAGGTGACCCTGCGCATCGCCAGCGCCATCTACAACACCGCGGCCCTGTCCTTCTTAGGGATGGGCGTGCAGGCACCAGCCCCAGAATGGGGCGGCCTTCTGGCAGGCGGGCGCACCTACATCCGCGACTACAGCTACCTTTCCATTATACCGGGCATCGCGATCATGCTGACCGTTCTGGCGCTGAATCTGCTGGGCGACGGGCTGCGGGACGCGCTGGATCCGAGACTGAAATAGGAGGGAAGCCATGAGCCGGGAAAATACGAACAATAAGACGGAAAATGTGCTGGAAATCAGCAATTTATGCGTGGAATACAGAACAAGAGACAGCGTGGTGAAGGCGGTGAACGGCCTGAATCTCACCCTGAAAAAGGGCCAGGCCCTGGGCGTGGTGGGGGAGACCGGAGCCGGAAAGACCACCACGGGCCTGGCGGTGCTGGGCCTGATCCCCAACCCGCCCGGGGTGGTGACCGAGGGGCAGATCATTCTGGACGGCCAGGACGTGCTGACCAAGGACGCCAGATACCTGCGGGGAATCCGCGGCAAGCAGGTGTCCATGATCTTCCAGGACCCCATGACCTCCTTAAACCCGGTGCTGCCCGTGAACGAGCAGATCGCCGAGGTGATCCGCACCCACAACAAACAGCTCAAACCCAAGGAAGCCCTGGAAGCTGCCGGGGACATGCTGGAGCTGGTGGGAATCCCGAGGGACCGGGGCGGGGAATACCCCCACCAGTTCTCCGGCGGCATGAAACAGCGGGTGGTGATCGCCATCGCCCTGGCCTGCCACCCGGACGTGCTGATTGCCGACGAGCCCACCACAGCCCTGGACGTGACCATACAGGCCCAGGTTTTGGAAATGATGAAGGAACTGAAAAAGCAGTACGGCACCTCCATGATCATGATCACCCACGACCTGGGCATCGTAGCGGATATCTGCGACGAGGTGTCCGTGGTGTACGCGGGCCGGGTGGTGGAGCACGGCACTCTGGAGGACATTTTCGACCACACGCTTCATCCCTACACGGAGGGGCTGTTCAACTCCCTTCCGAACATGGCGGACCGCACCCAGCGGTTGAAGCCCATCAAGGGCCTGATGCCCGACCCCAGCAATCTGCCCGAGGGCTGCGCCTTCTGCCCGCGGTGCAACTACGCAAAGGACATCTGCGCCAGGAAAAAGCCGGGCCGCCTGTGGTCAAACGACACCCACTACGTGGAGTGCCATCTTTACAATGAGAACAATATCAGGAACGGGGAGGTGCTAAAAGGTGAGTAAGCCATTGCTGGAAGTACAGAATCTGGTCAAATATTTTCCCACCAAGAAAGGAAAGCTCCACGCAGTGGACGACGTGACCTTTTCCATCGACAGGGGGAAAACCCTGGGCGTGGTGGGGGAGTCCGGCTGCGGAAAGTCCACCACCGGGCGGGTAATCCTGCGGCTGATCGAGCCTACCTCCGGAAGCATTACCTTTGACGGAACGGACGTGCGGGGCCTGTCCGCGGACGGACTGCGCAAGATGCGCACCCGCATGCAGATCATTTTCCAGGACCCATTTTCGTCCCTTAACCCGCGCATGACCGTAAGCCAGGCCATCGAGGAGCCCATCCGGCTGCACGGGATTATCACGGATAAAAAGGAGCGGGATCATCGGGTTTTGGAACTGATGGAGACCGTGGGTCTGGCGCCGCGGCTCTACAACACCTACCCCCACGAACTGGACGGGGGCAGGCGGCAGAGAATCGGCATCGCCCGGGCCCTTGCGGTGAACCCGGAGTTCATTGTCTGCGACGAGCCGGTGTCCGCCCTGGACGTTTCCATTCAGGCGCAGATTTTAAATCTGATGGAGGATTTGCAGGAACAGCTGGGCCTGACCTATATGTTTATCACCCACGATCTGTCGGTGGTCCACCATTTTTCCGACGACATCGCCGTGATGTATCTGGGGCGGCTTCTGGAAAAAGCTCCCAGCGACCAGCTGTTCCAGAATCCGGCCCACCCCTACACCGAGGCCCTGCTCTCCGCCATCCCGATCCCTTCCCTGCATAACCGCAGGCAGCGGATTCTGATGAAGGGCGAGATCACCTCCCCGGTGAATCCGCCCAAGGCGTGCCGCTTTGCCAACCGCTGTCCCAAGGCGACGGACCGGTGCTTTAACGAAGAGCCGGAGCTCAGGGAGATCGGGCCGGGGCATATGACGGCCTGCTTCCTCTACGAGTAGAAACCGGACGGCCGCGGCGCCCGCCTGGGCCAAAAGGGACGGCGGTCCGGGCCGCGGCAGCAAATTAGATTGGAGATAATCGGAGGTAAAACATGAACACGATTCATGAGATAGGGCTTCAGAACCAGCAGGATTTCTGGGCCATGCTGTATATGTATGTGGGCAGGAGCATCCTGGACGTCTGCGGACGCCGGGGGGAGAAGGCCGTGCGCCTGGCCGTGCGGGAAATGGCCCGGGAGAAGGGCAAAAAGCTGGCGTCGTCCTACCGGGAGCAGGGCGTGAAAACCAACCTGGAAACGCTGTTTGCCGGTGGGAACCACTGCAGCGACGATCCCAGGGTGCGCATGGAGGTGCTGCGCCAGGACGAGGACATCCGGATTTGGGAGATTTACACCTGCCCGATGGCCTCTCTGTGGCTGGACGCGGGCCAGGCGGGATTGGGGAATATGTACTGTGAGGAAAACCAGCACGGTCTGGTGGAGGGCTTCACCGGCGGCGTCGGCCAGCTGAATTTGACAAAAAAGCTGACCTGCCACCGCACCAACGGCTGCCGGGCGGACAATTACTGCCGTTTTTCCTCCTATTATCGGGCGGCCAACTGCGGCGGAGAACAGTGTAAAGCCAGCTTCACCGCGCCCGACGAGGAGTACCAGCCCTATGTGCCGGAGGAACCGGCAAACGGTCGTGAGACAATCCGTGAAAAATGCGTTCAGACTGTGTATTACATGACAAAGGCTGCCAGGGATCTGTTTGGGGAGGAAGGTCTCTGTGCGGTGGCCCTTGGGCTTAAGGCTTTGGCGAGCTCTGCGGCGGAGCTGGTGCTGCACAACGAGGACGCCACGCTGAGCGCCGACCGGCCCGCGTTTCTTGCGGCAAATATCCCGGTGTCCCTCGATCCGGCGGCTGATCCGCTGTGGGAGGATTACGGCGGATACGGGGCGCGGGAGCTCTTTGAGATCAATTTCCTGGAACCGTTCAAACGGGCTCTGGACCTGCAGTAAAAAGCTTTGATAAGAAAAGAGGGAAAACGATGTATACATACGAACAGAAATGTGTGATGAACCTGGGGGACGCATACACGCTCCTGTATGGTTTCATAGCCGGAAATCTGATCGGCAGACTGGGAAAAAGCGGGGAGCGGGCGGTCCGGGAGGCCACCCGGCAGTTCGGGTACGACCGGGCGGAGACCACCCGGAAACGGCATTTGGAAGTGAATGCGAAGATCAATATGCTGAACCTGTTTACCCTGTTTCACGATCTGCCCTCCGACCCGCGGTTCAGACGGGAGCTTCAGGAGATCAACCCCCAGGAGCGCGTCAGCCACACCCTGGTCTGCCCCATGGCGGACATCTGGGCTGAGTACGGCCAGAAGGCCATCGGCCGTATCTACTGCGAGGAGTTCCACCCCGCCTGCTACAACCACTACGCTTTTGACAAGACCCAGGTGAACCTGTCCAAGACCCTGACCCAGGACGGGGACGAATACTGCGATTTCAACGTGATCCTGCGCCCGGAGACGCTGCCGGAGGATTTAAAACCCGTGTGCTTTGCGGAGTACGATCCCTGCTACCGGGAACCGGAGATTCCCCACGTGGAGACGGACGGCAAGAAAGGATTTGCCCTGCTGTCGGTGAAACTCTACTTCTATCTGCTGAAATACGCGGCGCTGCAGCTGGGCGAAGCCGGAGTCCAGGCGGTGCGGGAGGGCTTAAACCAGTTTGCCGACGCCATGGGAGACCTGTTCTTAAAGCGGGCCGCAGAGGACGGACTGGCGGTGGACCGGGCTTATGTGCGGGACAATCTGCCGGTGGATCTGGACACGCAGGTGGATGCGCCGCTGTGGGAGGCCTACGGCGATTACAACGCCAGAGGGGAGATGCAGAAGGAGTTCTGCGACCGGCTGGCGGAGAAGGTGGGAATCTGACCGGAGGACGGTTGGCAGGGTCCGCCTGGCGGCCCATCCCGGTCTGAGAATCAAACAACGCTACAGCCCGGCTCTGCCGGGCTGAAATAAAATGGAGAGAGATATGGTTGCGAATCTGGAACAAATGACAGAACTGACAAAGCGTCTGATCGGTTTTCGGTCCAACACGGCGGAAAACGCCAACCGGGCGCTGGACTTTGCCGCCGGGTACCTGCGGGGCAGAGGACTCTGCCCGGAGGTGATGGAGAACCAGGGCCGCCGGATGCTAACCTGCGCGGTGGGGGAAGGCCCCCGCTGTCTGGTGTTAAACGGCCACCTGGACGTGGTGGACGGCAGGGAAGAGCAGTACAGTCCCCGGGTGGAGGGGGACCGGCTCTACGGGCGCGGGGCCTATGACATGCTGGGAGCCTGCGCGGTGATGATGGCGTTGACGGGGGACCTGGCGGATTCTGTGCCGGGCTGCCGGGTGGTGCTCTCCCTGTCCACCACCGAGGAGACCTCCGGAGAGCTCTGCACCGGTTACATGGTGGAAAAGGGCCTGGCCGGGGATTTCGCGATTTGCGGAGAACCCACCAACCTGGCGGTGTCCGTTATGTCCAAGGGCGTTTTCCGGGTGAAAGCCCGGGTGCACGGCAGGGCCGCCCACTCCAGCCGCCCCTGGCAGGGCGACAACGCGCTGTTAAAAGCCTATGAGCTGTACCGGGGCATTGAAAAGCTGCCCTTTGCCTCGCGCAAAAACCGCTATTTCGACGGTGCCAGCGTGAATCTGTCCATGGTGCGGGGCGGCGTGGTGATGAACCAGGTCCCGGATTACGCGGAGATGGTGGTGGACATCCGGTATCTGCCCGGGGAGGACACCGGGGAGATGCTGCGGCAGATCCGGGCCCTGGACCCTACGGCGGAAATCGAGGTGACGGGCACTGTGGAGGCGGTGGCCCTGGCCGAGGACGATCCCTTCCTGGCCCGTCTGGACCGGGCGGTGGCGGCTGCCACGAAAGCGGACTGTGTGCGTTTCGCCCAGCACGGGGCTGCCGACACGGCGTTTTTCCAGGCGGCCGGAATCCCGTCTGTGGAGTTCGGCCCCGCGGGAGCCGGGCATCACGGGCCGGATGAGTATGTGGAACTGCCGTCGCTGGGGATATTTTACAGCTGTCTGGATGAAATGGTCCGCCTGATGGGATCATGTGAGGGGGAGTCAGGATATGGATTATGACGTGCTGATCCGGGGCGGCCTGATTGTGGACGGCTCCGGTAAACCGGCGTATCACGGGGATGTGGCGTTGCGGGACGGCAAGATCGCCTATGCCGGCCCTTCCGGCAAAATCGCCGGGCAGGACAACGCCCGGGTGATCCCGGCGGAGGGCCTGGTGGTCTGCCCGGGGCTGATCGACGCCCACTGCCACACCGACATGTACGCCAAAGACTGCCCGGACGCGGAGGGTAAGATCATGCAGGGCGTGACTACGGATGTGTGCGGCCTGTGCGGGGACAGCCCCGCCCCCATCGGGCGGGAAAATCTGGAAGAATATGTAAAACGCAAGGAGTACCGCCTGCCGGACGCGTCTCCCATCCGTCCCTGCAGCTTTGCAGAATACCGGGACCGGATGAACCGCAGCGGCAATACCACCAACATGGCCCTCTTTGTGGGGAACGCCAACCTGCGGGTCTGCGGGGTGGGATATGAGAACCGGGCGGCCTCTCCCGGGGAGCTGGACCGCATGAAGGGGATGCTGCGGGAGAGCATGGAGGCCGGGGCCTACGGGCTCTCCACCGGACTGACCTACGTGCCCAGCATGTTTGCGTCCAGGGAAGAGCTGACGGCGCTCAGCCGGGTGATTGCGCCCTTTGGAGGAATTTACAACTCTCATATGCGGGACGAGGCAGACCGGGTCCGGGAGTCCATTCAGGAGGTCATAGCGATTGCACGGGACAGCGGCTGCCGGGGCCACATTTCCCATTTGAAGGCTTCGGGGGCGGCCAACCATGGAAAGAGCGAAATGTGCCTGGAGCTCATTCACCGGGCTGTGGACCAGGGCGTGGACATCACCTTTGACGTGTACCCTTACACCGCCGGTTCCTGCGGCCTTCGCACGCTGCTGCCGCCGGAGATTCTGGAGCTGGGCCTGGAGGACGACTATGAGGCTATGAAAAATCCGCAGATTCTGGGCCGGATCCGCGGCCGCCTTGGGGAGGCGGATTGGGACAACATGCTGAAAAACTTCGGCAGCGGGAATATCGTGGTGTCCGCAGCGGACAAAAACACGCGGTACGAGGGGAAGAGCATCCGGGAAATCGGGGAATCGCTGGGCGTGGACGACGCGGAGGCGGTGATCAAGGTTCTGGGGGACACCGGGGCCAACGCGGGCATCGTCTACCACGCGCTCTGTGAGGAGGACCTGCGGCGCTTTATGAAGGACCCGCTGTGCACCATCGGCACCGACGCGTTTGCCAGAAGCTACACCGGCCCCACGGCGGCGGGAAAACCCCACCCCCGCAATTATGGGGGATTTGCGCGAATGATCCGGAAGTATCTGCTGGACGAACGGCTTTTGCCGTTGGAGGCGGGAATCCGGAAAATGACCTCCCTCCCCGCGGAGCATTTCGGTATCGCGGGCAGGGGGCTGTTAAAGAGCGGATATGAGGCGGACGTGATGATCTTTGACCCGGAGAAAATCCGGGAGACGGGAACCTTTGAGCGGCCGGCCGTGCAGCCGGAGGGGATCGTGTGGGTGTTCATCTCCGGGGAGGCGGCGGTGGAACGGGGAGTATTCCGGCCGGTCCGCCGCGGGCGGGTGCTGGGTTCACCAGTCTTCCGCTAAAATCTCCGGCGAATCGTCCACCGCTAAATACTCGTAAAACATACCGACCATTTCCTGCGCCACCGGCGACAGGGGGTGGTCGGTTCTTTTGATCCAGCCGATCACGGACTTGATGCCGCAGTCCTTTAACCGCAGGGTGCGCTGAGGCAGATAGCGCATATTGCCGTCCATTTCAAAGTAGGGACAGACGCTGTAGTCGGAGTTCAGGTAATAGGCGTCCGTGTAGGCGATGGCCTCGTAGATGGCCGCGCGGGACGAGGTGGAGATGCGGCTGGAGCTGGACTTTAAGTTCAACCGCCGGTTGATGTCCGAAAATGGGCCTGTGTCCATGTAGTCGTACAGGACCATGGGGTAATCGGAGAGCATGTCCGGGGCCACGTACTCCTGGTCGTGCTCAAAGAGCGGGTTGTTGGGCCCCACGGTGATGGCGATGTTGAGGGCCACGATGGGGTGGAACTCCAGCTTCATGGACTCGAACTGCCGCTTGTACACGCTCTGGTAGCAGTCCCACAGCCGCACCACCCCGACGTCGGCCAGCTGGTTGGATACCATACTCATGGCCTCGCTGCCGAAGTTTTCCTGCTGCTTGATGTGCAGCCCGTCCTCCACGTACTTCTGGTAGAGATTGGCGCAGATGTGGGTGACAAAGGGGAAACCGCTGGAGACCACGGACAGCGTCTGATTGGAGGGCGTCCGCTCCCGGTACAGAAAACCGTCCAGGAGCTGCAGCTGCTGTTCAATGGGCGTGATGTAGGACAGGAAAATGCGTCCGTAGGGCGTGATCTCGATTCCCTTGGAGGAGCGGATGAAAATTTCGTGACCCAGTTCATTTTCCAGGTTGCGGATAGAGGTAGAGAGCACGGACTGTGAGATGAAAAGATTGCTGGCAGCCCGGTTGATGGAGCCGGTCTCGGCAACCTTGATCACGTAACGTAGTTGGTTTAAGTTCATATGTATGCCTTCCTTCTGTGTGTAATTCCAATGACGCGCCGCTGCATAGAGGGGAGATGCCGGCATGATATCGCACAATGTGGCCAGCTGTTTGGCGGGCGATTCATACCATGCTTCCTATTATAGCATAAAATGACCGTAAAGGTGATCCATTTGACAGGCGGATGGAATATGGACGGAATGGTTATGTTTATGGCGCAGAGATGACAAAACGCGAGATTTTTGTCGGCTCTGCGCTTCTTTTTTTGCCGGAAATGCGGGTTCACGACGCAGAGACGCCCACGCGCACTCGTGGACATGGGGGACTTCCGGTATAATGGAGGATATGCGCTGCGGATTATGAGAGGCGGGATAAAAGGAGAGGGGAAATGAGCTATAGCAAATTATTTGAGCAAAACAGAGCGCGCATCCACCGGAAAGCGGTGTCCACCAAAATACTGGACAGCATTCACCGGTTGATGATGGAGGTTAATGAGAACAGTCCCAGGAGATGGGTATGGGAGCTGATTCAGAACGCAGGGGATGCGGCGGAGGGGGAGGAGGTGGAAATTTTCATCCATCTGAAGCGGGACGGCGGGGGCTGGAGGTTAGAATTCTCCCACAGCGGCCGTCCGTTTAACGTGCTGACCCTGACCTCTTTGGTGAATCAGGTGTCGGGAAAGGAGCGGGGGCCGCGGGAGGGAAGGGAGAGCACCGGGCGCTTTGGAACCGGATTTATGACCACTCATCTGCTGTCCCGGAAAGTGGAGGTCCGCTCCGTGATTCAGGAGGAGGGGGAGAGCTGCAAGCGTTTCCGGATTCTGCTGGACCGGAGCGGAACCACGCTGCGGGAGATCGAGGAGGGACTGGATCTGGCCCTCGGGGAGTTGGAGGACCTGGATCTGGCCCCCGACTGCAAAGACTTGCGGGAGGGGGAGCTGAACACGGTGTTCTCCTATCTGTTAGACGAGCGGGGCGTGGAGACGGCCCTGGCCGGAATCCGGGATTTGAAGGAAAATGTGCACGATATGCTGGCGTTTGGAGCGGGCGTGCGCGGCATCCGGCTGCGGGACGAGTGGAACGGGGAGGACGTGCGTTACCGCAGGATTGGGATGGAGGAGATGAGGAGGGAGGCAAAATGTCAGCCGCCTGAGGCGGAGTTTTGGCCCGACAAGTTATCCAATGGATTGTACATGGCTGTCACGGAGTGTTGTGAGAGCGGGGGAGAGGCTGGGGACCGCCTCATGTGGAATCCCGGGGAAACAGCCCAGCGCCGTTATTATCTCGCCGCTTCCGGCGCCGGGGTACAGACCGCGGTGCGGGTGCAGGCGGACCGGGGGCTGCGGCCGGAACGGGTGTTGGGGCCGGGGAACGGATGCGCCCGCCTGTTCTGCTGCTTTCCTCTGATCGGCACGGAGGCGTTTCCCTTTCCGGCGGTGGTAAACAGCATGGCCTTTGAGCCGACGGAACCGCGGGACGGCATTTACCTCACCGCCAGGGACATTCCCGAGGTACGCCAAAACGAACACCTTCTGGAGGAGGCGGGACGCCAGCTGGAACAGTTGGCGGATTGTCTGGCGGCCTGGGGAACCGGAGCGCTTTTCCGCCTGCTGCAGATACCGCCGGTTCCCGAACGCGTCTGGCTTTCCGGCCCGTGGATTGCCGGAAAATTAAACGGGCTGCGTTTCCGCCTGTGCCGGAAACCGCTGTTTACCGATGCAGCGGGCAGGAGGATACCGGTTCTTGGGCCGTCGGGGGAGGCGGCGGTGTGCGTGCCCGCCTTCGGGCCGGATTACCCGGAGCTCACAAACGAACTTTGGGAGCTGCTTCGGCAGCGGAACGATCAAAAGCCGCTGCCGGATAAAGAAGAGCTGCGTTACTGGGAAGAGCTGCTGCCGGAATGCAGGGTGAACGCGGAACAGATTTTAAAACAGCTATGCTCCTGGGGAAAACTGGATATTCTGGCCGCGCGGCTCAGGCAGGAGGAAGCCGCCCCATCCCCACGTCAAAACCAGGCCAAGAACTGGCTCAAAGCCTTCCGCGGCCTGATCAAACAGGACCCCGTTCTCTACCGTGGCGTTGCGGCGGGAGAGTACAATATTTTCCTGAACCGGGAGGGAGGGCTGATCGGGGCGGCCGCGGCCAGGAGAGCCGGTGCGATTCCCCAGGGACTGTTTCAGGCGGCTGTGAAGGTGGGGGTGCCCTTGGAGAAAACGGTGTTGGACGCAGAGCTTGACGATCCGGACCTGCTGATCCGGGAGCTGTCGGTGGCCGAAGTGGTAGAATGGGTCAACGACCGCCTGTATTACTACGGAATGGGAGAACAGAGCCCGTACCGCGAGGCGATTCTCACCGTGGCGGCTCTCCGGGATGGGTCGGCGGAGAGCGCAGGGCAGAGGCGGGAGCTTTATCAGGTCTGCCAGGCGTTTTTTGGGGATTTGATGCCGGAAGCTGTGGATATCCCGGTTCAGGGCGTCCGGCTGTGGTGGAAATCCGACGAATTTGCGCTGCGGATGATCCTCGACACCCTTTCGGGGGAGAACCGGGTGGGAGGAGAACTGCCGGAGATCGCGGCGCGGTTAAACCGGACGGAGGAGGAGACGCTGGCCTGGTTCTCACGTCTGGCGGAGCTGGCCTGGCGCGTGGGAGGGGACAGTCTGGTCCATTACCGGAAACGCAGAGGGGGCGTATTTCCAAATCAGAAGGGAGCGCTGTGCCGCCCGTGGAATCTGTGGCTCGACGGAGGCGTGGACGAAACGGTCAAGGAAGTGGCCGGGGACCTGGGATTGGACTTAAAGGAGGTTCTGGCAGGATTCAAATGCCGGGTGCCGGTAATGCCGGTGATGGAAAAAGAGGCGGCCGCCAGGCAGCTGGAGGACCGGATCATGGAAGACCTGGAGTCGCCGTCGCGGGAGGGAGAAGAGGGCAGGCGTCAGAGCCTTCACCGCCTGTTCGAGTGGATGCAGGGAAATCCGGCGGAAGCCGCGGCCCAGTTTAAACGCCTGTATCCCAAACGGTTTCTGCTCTGCGATCAGGGTTATCTGGAGAGCAGGGACCGCAAAGCCGCCCAATTAGACCGGCTTCTGGAGCTGGCGGGCGCGGCCCGGCTGGAACAGCTGGAATTTCTGTTACAGGCCGGGGACGGCGGGACGGATTTGGACCCGGAGTGGGAATTTGCAGGCCTGCCGGACGCCGAGGCCCGGGAGCGCAGGGAAGCGGGGGAGTGGGGAGAGCGGTTTGCCTGGGACTATCTGGTGCGGCGTTTTCAGGACCAAGGCGCGCGGCTAATCGAGCGATCCGGCCAGAGCGCGTTCCTGATTCTGCCGGACGGTTCCGGGCCGGCAGTACAGCCTGGCACAGCGGAGTCCCCGTCCGGCCCCACAGAAACCCGGCTTGAAATCCGCTTCATGGACACGGCCCGTCACAAGCAGAGCGGGTATGACATTGGAATCTTCAAAAATGGAGAAATATGGGAATACTACGAGGTGAAATCCACCCGGGGCGGCAGCTTCAGCAATATGAACCTGTCCCGCAGCCAGGCGGCCCGGGCCATCGCCAACCCGGGGCGTTACCATCTGGCCGCCGTATTTTACGCAAAAACAGAGCAGGCGTATGTGAAGATATTCTGCTGGGGGGAGGAGACGGCCGGAAGGGAAACGGACTCCGACACGCGCGATCCCTCCATGACTTCCGGGAGTTAACGTTATTTTTAGTTGGCGTCCCGTACGAATGGGTATATAATGGTTCTATCTTGGTAACTGTTCAGTAGGTCTGCGCACTTGCTGCGCTGACCGTATGAAAACCTAAGCTTGCTGGTAAAAATCCCATCGACGAAGTTGCTTTTAAATGGATTTTTGCTCGTATCTGTGAAGGTGCTGAACAGATACCTATCTTTTAATACTCATCAATTCGGGGGAAGAAGGAAAACTATGACAGGTGAAGAAAAACTTCGGAAGTTTACGGAAGAACAATACAAAAAACAGGTGACGAAGGTCAAACATCGTATTTACCATTTTCTGGGATGGGGACACAGCAACGCCACCGCTATCATCGGGGAAACCTCGGTGATTCTGGTGGATATGCTGGATTCCGACGAGCGGGCAAAGCGCCTGAGGGCGGAGCTTGCGACAATCACGGACAAACCGGTGCGGACCATCATTTACACCCACTCCCACCCGGACCACCGGGGCGGCGCAGGAGCGTTTCGGGATACGGTTGAGGAAATCATCGCGTTCAAAGCCCGGACCGAGCCGTTGGACGGCTACGGGCGCATCGCGGCGGCTCTGAATCAAAGAGGGGAATTCCAGTTCGGCTACGAGCTGACCGATGAGGAGAACATTTCCCAGGGAATCGGCCCCAGGGAGGGAAAGGCTGTGGGCGACGGCGTCTATGATTTCATGCCGCCCACCACGGTTTACGACGTGGATACCACGACCCGCACCATCGACGGCGTGACCATGGAGCTGACCGCAGCCCCGGGCGAGACTGACGACCAGCTGTTTGTTTGGCTGGAGGAGGACAAGGTGATGATCAGCGGGGACAATTACTACGGCTGCTGGCCCAACCTGTACGCTATCCGAGGCACCCAGTACCGGGATATCGCCCAGTGGATCAAAACCCTGGAGAAGATTCTGTCCTACCCGGCCGAAGCCCTCCTGCCCGGACACACTGCGCCGCTAATTGGCCGCGATCAGATTTTGGAGGTGGTCGGGAATTTTAAAAACGCCATCGCCTCGGTGTTTGACCAGACCCTGGACTGCCTGGGCCGCGGCCTGACGCTGGCGGAAACGGTGGAGTCGGTGCGTTTGCCGGAAGAACTGCGGGACAAGGAGTACCTGGGCGAATATTACGGCACGGTGGAATGGTCGGTGAAAGGTATCTACAACGGCTATGTGGGCTGGTTCGACGGGGATGCGGCCCACCTTATGCCCTGTCCCAGGCGGGAGTTTTCCGCGGCCGTGCTGGAACTGGCCGGAGGCCCGGACAAATTGCTTGCAAAAGCGTTGTCCTGCCTTGAGAAGGGGGAGAGCCAGCTGGCACTGGAGCTCTTAGAACTGCTGGGCGGGGAAGCGCAGAGCGGGAAGATAAAGGAAGTAAAGCGCAGGGCGCTGCTGGCCCGTGCGGCGCAAATGACCTCAGCCAACGCCCGCCACTATTACATTTGCAGCGCAAAGGAGATTTAGATCGCGGAAAGGAGCTGAAACATGGACAAATACCGTGAATATTTACCGCAGTCCTGGCTGGAGTTCATCGATCGGGACCCGGTGCTGGCGGCGGCGTTTTCCGCGCACGAATACGCCTGCGACTCCGAGCCGGTGGCTCCCTTCCTGTTCCAGGATCTGAGGGGCGGGGAAATGGAGCGGCTGCGCCCGATTTTCGCCCTGTACGGCCAGCCGGGCCTGAACCTGCTCCGGCAGCTGCAGGAGATCGACGCCCGCTGTGCAGATACGGCTCAGATCACCACAGCCGACGGCCAAACCGCTTATGCCGGTTACTTTTTCACCCGCCCGGAGGTCGACTTCCAGGCAGCCCGCGAGGCGGCAAAGGACTATATCCGTGCGGTAAACCGGATTTTTGAGGAGGAGCTGGAGGAATCACAGCGTTTGGATGAAGATGCAGCGATCGAATTTCCCACCGGCGGGGAGGCCGCAGTCATCGAGGAGGAACTGCGCCAGGCCTGGATCCACGGCGCGGACATTCCGGAGCTGGATGTAAGGGAGGGCCTGGGAGACTGGTTTATGGAATTGGAGTATGAGGAGAGCCAGGAGGAGCTGGCCGAATTGCTGTCAGAGCCTCTCTACCACATCAGCAACGATTATTTCCTCTCCTACTACCTCCAGTGGCCTCTGTTAAACGGCGCGCCGGGAGAAAATCCCTTTCTGCCCCACTACCGCCTGTGGTGCATGGGCCTTTTCGCCCGATTCCCGGCCAGGGACCGCGTGGTTCTGCTGCGGTAAACAATCAGTGAAATCATAATCGAAAGGATATCCCGGGCTGCGGACATGCGGCCGGGATATCCTTTTTTGGATGGGGCGGGCCGCCGGCGCAGCCTGCGGGCGATTCGCGCTCCTATTTTGACCTGCATCCGGGAATACTTCTTTTAGTGCGGCCCCCGCCGTTTTGTGATAGAATGGACAGGTAACGGCTAAATGTAACAGTTAAGGACGGCTTATCTTCTTGACCCGAAAAGCCGGTCAAGAAGCAGCGGATGTCCATCCGATGGAAAAACCGGCATAGAAAGCTGCTTACAAGCGAGCTTGACGCACCTTTCTACGCCGGTTTTCCCGCCGTCCTGAACTGTTACGATAAAATTTAGAAAATCTTTTGTTTTTTCTGCCGAAGGACTTTGGAATTGGCTGATAGGATAATGAATGTAAACAGGAGGGAATGAGCATGGGAGCGGACCGGATTTTACTGGTTGAAGATGACAAAGAAATCAGAGAGGGAGTGGAGATCTTTTTGAGGAGCCAGGGCTATCAGGTGTTTCAGGCCGCGGACGGTCTGGAGGGCCTTAAGCTTCTGGAGCAGGAGGAAGTACAGTTGGCCATTGTGGATGTGATGATGCCGCGGATGGATGGGATCACCATGGTGGTGAAGCTGCGGGAAATGTATGATTTCCCGGTAATTTTCCTCTCCGCAAAGTCGGAGGAAGTGGATAAGATTCTGGGCCTGAACATGGGAGCGGACGATTACATTACCAAGCCGTTTACGCCTATGGAGCTTTTGGCCAGGGTGAACTCCCAGCTGCGCCGCTACAGGAGATTTATGGAACGCCTGAACCGCCAACAGCCGGAAAACTCCAAGATTCACCGCCTGGGCGGTTTGGAAATCAACGAGGACACGGTGGAGGTGACGGTGGACGACAAGCCGGTAAAGCTGACGCCCATCGAGTACAAGATTCTTCTGCTGTTGGTGCAGAATCCCGGCCGGGTATTCCCGGCGGATGAAATCTATGAGCGGGTTTGGAATGAGCGGGCCATCAACACGGACACCGTGATGGTGCACATCCGCAACATCCGCGAAAAGATCGAAGTGAACCCGAAGGAACCAAAATATGTAAAGGTGGTGTGGGGAGTTGGATACAAAATCGAAAAGCAGGCATAGCCTGGGAGTTATTATTATTATGTTCGTTGTGCTGCTGGCATCAGCGGCCACCGTGGGCCTCTATCCCTATCTGGTGGAGCGGGCCTTTGAGTATAAAGAACGGTACGAAACGCAGCGCAGGGAAGATTATGCGGACAACGTGTCGAACGATTTGGCGCTTCAGATGATGAACAGCTGTTACCAGGCCTGGAGAGAGCAGATGCAGGAGGAGGAAGGACGGCTTTTGACCCCTTCCCAGGTATTCCTGCCGGAGCTGGAAGGAAAGCTGCGGGAGGCGCAGAAGGAGCAGGACACGCTCCAGGACTCCAGCGGAGATGAAGCGACCGTGGTGGAGAGGGATTCCCAATACGATGCGGGCTTTTACGCTTCACTGATGGAGACGATGGACAGCGCGGGCGACGAGTGGCGGGGCTATTCCCAGATCTACACCGGCCGCCTGAAATACCGGATGATGGATGAGAACGGCAATCTGCTGCGCAGCAACGTCAGCAATCCCGACCTGGAATTCGGCGGAACCGAAGGGGATGAGATGCTGATCAATATTCATTTCACGTCCTCCGGAGCGCTGAAGGTGGATTCCATGGATCAGGTCGGGGATCAGGACCGCATGCGGCAGGCTTTGGCGCAGTATGAGTTCTACGACCCAATCGCGAACCGGCTGGGCGCGGATTACCGCTACAGCGGCGTCGAGTTTTCAGGCCCTAAGAATGTAAAATTTGAATTTAAATGCAGCCCCACCGAATTCTCCGGGAACCGGATCCGGGAAGCCGATCCAATGCTGGGTCCGTACGACCTGAACTACGACGGATCGCTTTATATGGTGGAAATGGCCATGTGCGCCGTGCTGTTCGTGCTGGCTATGGTGCTGCCGGCCTTTAAATCCTTACAGATCGGGCGGAGCGCCCTGTGCCGGGTGAATTTTGAACCGGTTATTATGCTGGGAACCCTATGGCTGGTGATGCTGGGAGATGGAAGCCTGCCGGGCGCGCTGATTGCCCTCACCCATAACGGAAACCTGCAGCGGGAGCTGGAGCGGACCCACATGGCCGTACCTGCGGCAAGCGTGCTGGTTCTGGTGATCAACATTCTCTTCTGGATTGTGGTTTACGGCATGTTCTACTGGGGCATCACCTGCCTGCGGGCGGTATTTTCCCTGGGCCTGTGGCGCTATATCAAGGAGCGCACGTGGGTGGGGCGGTTCTGCTGCTTCATCAAGCGCTGGGTGTGCCGCTGTCTGAACCCCTTTAATGAGACCGACTGGCACTCTAATTCCAGCAAAGCCATCGGCAAGGCGGTGATCGCCAACTTTATCATACTGACCCTGATTTCCTGTCTGTGGTTCTTCGGGATCGCGGCCCTGGTGGTCTATTCCCTGGTGCTGTTCTTCCTGATCCGCAAATACTGGGATGAAATGGAAGGGAAATACAACCGGCTCCTGGAAACCATCAACCAGATGGCGGAGGGCGATCTGGACGTGGATGTGCCGGAGGATCTTGGGCTGTTTAATCCCTTAAAGGAGCAGCTGAGCCGTGTCCGCCAGGGCTTTAAGAAGGCCGTGGAGCAGGAGGTGAAGAGCGAGCGCACCAAGACCGAGCTGATCACCAACGTGTCCCATGACCTGAAAACCCCGCTGACGGCCATTATCACCTATGTGAATCTGTTAAAGCAGCCGGGAGTTACAGAGGAGGAGCGCGCCAGCTACATCCAGGTGCTGGATCAGAAATCCATGCGTCTGAAGGTGCTGATCGAGGATCTGTTCGAGGTCAGCAAGGCCACCAGCGGCGCAGTCACCATGAACCGCGGTCCGGTGGACATTGTCAGCCTGATCAAGCAGGTGCGTCTGGAGCTGTCCGACCGGATGGAGGCCAGCGGCGTGGAGTTCCGCTGGACGCTGCCGGAGGAGAAAATCATTCTCTATCTGGATAGCCAGAGGACCTACCGCATTTTTGAAAACCTGCTGGTGAATATCACCAAGTACGCCATGGCGGGCACCAGGGCCTACATCAGCCTGGACGAAGACGAGAGCGGCACAGTAACCATTATACTTCGCAACATTTCCGCCAAAGAATTGAATGTATCCCCCGAGGAGCTGACCGAGCGTTTTGTCCGCGGAGATGCCTCCCGCAACACCGAGGGCTCCGGCCTGGGCCTGGCTATTGCCAGAAGCTTTACGGAGCTGCAGGACGGAACCATGGAAGTGTCCGTGGAGGGCGATCTGTTCCGGGTGCTGATCCGTTTTAAACGCATGGAGGAGAAACCGGATGGCGCGGAGCGCGGTAATGATGGAGATGACGGAAATGACGGCGGCGATTGGAACGGCGGCGGAGACGGCAGCGGCGGTTCCGGCAACGACGAGATCGAGCGGGGAGCGCACGGCTTTCGCGGCGGCCTTCGGGGAATCGTCCGGCGTAAAGCCGGGGAGACGACCGGCAAGATGGGCCGGGAATTCTCCAAAGCCTCAAAGCGCAGAGCGGCCCACGAGCGGACCAAAGCCAGGGAAGAGGAGCTGAAACGGGAAACCGCCCGGGCGAAGGAAGCCGCGAAACAGCGGGAACAGGCTCAGGCCAACGACCCGGAACCGGAAGCGGAATGGGATTTCGGGCAGGATGAGGCCTGGAACGCGGTTTTGGATGATGGGAAGGAACAGGAGACGCCGTGATGAACGGGGGTACCGGAAACCGAAAACACGATCGTTTAAAACGTAAAAAATGTTAAAGGCATACGCCGCCCCGGAACCGGATTGAGGTTGTGGGGCGGCGTTTCATTTTTTACTTGAAAAAGGGAATCCTGAACGATATACTGAAAGAAACACGCCCCCTGGTGGGCGGCAGAGGGAGGCAGTTTAAGATGGAAGGCGATATGGAAAGACGCAGAAAACAGATTGTTGAGCTGATCAACGAGAAAGGACAGGTCGGATTTGCCCAGTTGGTCAAGAGCTTTCCCGACGTCTCGGAGATGACGCTGCGCAACGATCTGAAATTCCTGGATGCCAACCGGCAGATTATCCGCATTCACGGCGGAGCGCGCTCTCTGGACACGGTGATCGACATCGACGACCCGCTGCACAAGCGTATTTCCAAAAACAATGAAAAGAAGCAGGAGATCGCCAAAAAGGCCGTGCGTCTGATCCATCCGCGGGGCGCAATTTTCTTGGACTCCGGATCCACCATGATCGAACTTGCCAAGATTTTTCCCGATGAGCGGTGCAAGATTTTTACCGTGGGGGTGCCCTGCACCATGGAGCTGGCGCGGTTAAAGAGCGTGGATGTCCACGTTTTCGGCGGACGCTTGAAACGCGAGAGCCTGAGCATCAGCGGGGTGAAAACGCTTCAGGAGATTGAAAACGTCAATTTCAACCTGGCGATCATCGGCGTCACCGGCTATTGCCGCGGCAAGGGCTTTTGCTGTTCCTCCGAGGAGCGCTGCGAGATCAACCGCGCGGTCATGAGGCGGGCGGAGAAGGTGATGGTTCTGATGGATTCCCAAAAAGTGGGGAAATCCGACACGTACATCCTGGCAGATTCCCAGGACATTGATATATTGATTTCCGATCACGATTTGGACCGGGAGATACAGGAGGATCTGGAACAAAAGGGCGTGGAGGTCTATTAGAAGGACAGGCCCGTTTAGAACGGAATCTGCCCCCGGGCGAGCTTTAACCGGCTTGCCCGGGGATTTTTTTGTTAAATGCGCGCTCCGGCTGTTTCGTCAGTGTTTGACAGTTTGTGGAAAAAATGACGAATAAAACACGATAAGAGACAAAAAAATATAAAAATTGACCTATAAAGTATTGAAATTATAAAAATAGATGTTATAATAACAATATAAATTCACTATAAATTGTTGAATCAAAAGTCTTGCTGGTGAATTTAACACAAAACATATTGTGGTTTTTGCACAAAAGCAAAAAAGGAGGAGCATGTATGAAACGACGGAATCGATGGGTATTAAGCATGGTATTGGTGTGCGCGTTGATCATGAGCGCATGTTCAGGGAGCGGCGGGGGAACGCAGACTCAGAAGGCGGACGAGCCGCAGACGGCAGACACGGCGGCGGCCCCGGCGGAAGTAACGGCTGCGGAGGGAAATGATGTGTACGAGGTGACGGAGCCGGTCACCATCGAGTTCTGGCACACGTTAGAGGAGATGTACCGGGATGATTTTAATCAGCTGGTGGATGAATTTGAGAAGGAGAACCCCAATATCACGGTAAACGTGTCTTATCAGGGAAGAGTGGGGGAGATTCTGGAGAAGATCCTGGCGGCCAACATTGCGGGCGACGGGCTGCCGGATGTATTTCCCATCCACTCGTCGGAGATTCAGGTGCTCGCTGAGAACGGCGTGGTAGAAAATCTGGATCCCTACATTGCGGGAAATGGAACCGACGTCAGCAAGATCAGCATGAGCGATGTGTACGCCCGGGACGGAAGCCAGTACGGACTGACCTGGACCATCACGGGGATGTGCTGGTTTTACAATCAGACCATCGCAGATCAGGAGGGAATCCAGCTTCCGAAAACATGGGATGAGATGGACGGATTCCTGCGCAAGGCGGCAATCATAAACGCCGACGGGACTACCGAGCGCTACGGTATGTGGATCGGCGGCTGGGATTCCTATTACTTCACCTGGATGCTATGGAACAACGGCGTTCTGGTAATTGATGAGAATGGGAATACGACCATCAATTCCGAAAAAGCGCAGCAGACCGTGGCGCAGATCAAACAGTGGATCGACGAGGGCCTGATGATGTGGGGGTACGGCTCCAACGGTTCCACCAACATGAGACAGGCGTTTTGGGACGGGCAGGTATTTGCCATTGTGCACACTTCCTCCCAGTACATGAACCACTACGACAATATGAAGCAGAAGGGCTATGAACTGGGCGCGTACTTCCCGCCGGCGGGATCAGATCAGGATACCACAGAGGTATTCGGCATGTGCCTGTCCATCCCCACCAAGTCGGATGCAAACAAAAAGGCCGCGGCTTACAAGTTGATCGAGTATCTGACCAGCGAGGACGTGAACCTGAAGATGGCGGAATTCACCGGATTCCTGGCCAACGGAACCGATGTGATGGCGTCTGAAAACGGACAGAAGTACCTGGACGAAAACCCGGCGATGAAGAATATCTATGAGCGCATCGGAGACATGACGGTGGCGATCCAGCTGCCCTGTTATCCGGAGGTGACGGATGTGCTGGAGGACGGGCTTGCCCTGATTTTCCTGGAAAATCATGACGTGAAGGAACAGCTGGACGAGATGGCTTACCAGATCACCGATCTGTACGCCAACCAGTAGCGGCCGGCGGGCGCGGCGGCCGCGCGCGGAAGGGAGAGGAACGAGAGATGAGGGAGAAGAGACGAGGGGCGCTGAAACGGAGGCGGGAATTCTGCGATTTTGCCTGCGGCCTGCCCGCGCTGATATTTTTTGCCATATTTACTTATTACCCAATCCTCTATTTACTGAAAATCAGCTTCACCAACTGGAATTTAATGAAGCCCACCTATCAGTATGTAGGGCTGGCCAATTACAAATGGCTTACCGGCAACGGCTGGAACAAGTTTCTGACCTCGGCGGGAGTGACTGTGCTCTACACGGCAGGGGAGGTGCTCATCACCATCATCGGCGGGATTCTTTTGGCAGTGCTCTTCGACTGCATGAACCGCATGTTCAAATGGATGCGGGCGGCCATCGTGATTCCCAAGTACGTGGCGGTCTCTTCCACAGCTATGATCTTTCTCTGGCTGTACAACGACCGCTACGGGGTGTTCAATTACATCCTCTCCCTGTTCGGAGGATCCGGCGTAAACTGGCTGGGGCAGAAGAACACGGCGCTGGCCTCCCTGATCGCCTTTGGCGGCTGGCGGACGGTGGGATACGCTATGTTAATCTACCTGTCCGCCATGAAGGGAATCAGCGAGGAGTACCTGGAAGCGGCGGCTATTGACGGGGCCGGAGGGCTGCAGAAGCTGCGTTACATCAAGATTCCACTGTTGGCGCCCACCACGCTGTTTCTGGGGGTGACCACGGTGGTGTCGTCCATGAAGGTGTTCCAGGCGGTGGACGTGTTGACGGGAGGCGGCCCTTACGGGTCCACGGACGTGCTGGTGTATTATATTTATGAGCTGGCCTTTGTAAATTTCCGCATCGACCGGGCCGCCGCGGTGGGCATGATGTTCTTTGGCGCGCTGATGCTGTTTACGGCGGTTACAATGAAGTGGTCCAACAACAAAGTGAACTATGACGCGTAGGAGATGATCCCATGGGAAATGCAACGAGTATGAATGATTCCGTAAAATGGCGCAGATGCCTGATCCGGGCCGTACAGTGCGCCGGAGCGCTGGCCGTCACGGCCGTGATGGTGTTTCCGCTGTACTGGATGATTATTTCGTCCTTTAAGCCAACGTCGGAGCTGACCCAGGCGGAGCCTACGTTCTGGCCGCGCACCGTCACGCTGGAAGCGTACCGCCTGGTGACGAAGAATTATCCCATCTTCCGTTACCTGCTGAACACTTTGATCGTCACCCTGGGCATCGTGGGAATCCAGACCTTTTTTGGGATTCTGGCCGCCTACTCCTTTTCCAAGGGACAGTACAGGGGGAAAAATATCCTCTTTGTCTTTGTGCTGGGCGCGTTGATGATCCCCATCCAGGTAACCTTTGTGCCGATCTACGTTATGCTCAGCCGGATTTCATGGCTGAACACCTATATGGGCCTGATTGTGCCGGAGTCCCTGTCCGCGTACACGATTTTCCTGCTGCGGCAGAGCTTCATGACCGTGGACGACAGCTACATAGAGGCGGGGAAAATAGATGGAATGGGAATCATCCGTGTGATTTTCCGGATATTGGTGCCCATGTGCAAACCCACGGTGGTTACCATGGTGATCCTGTCCTTTATCAACGGCTGGAACGCTTATTTCTGGCCGAAGATGATCATCACCAGGGATGAGATGCGCACGATTGCCCTGGGCATCGCCGAGATTCGGAATTCATTTCTTAGCATGGAAGTGCTGAACATGAACCAGATTATGGCGGCCTCCTGCATTTCCGTGCTGCCGATCCTGATCCTGTTTTTAGTCTTCCAGAAATATATTTTAAGTGGTTTTTCAAAAGCGGCAATGAAGTGAGGAGGGCAAATGCCATATGAGACTTTCAACATCCACCTCGATTCTGTATCAAAACAAGCGGTTTGGACGGTTTTATCAGGTGGAGGATTCCATCAGGCTGTGCGCTGAGAGTGGCTTTCGCCATGTGGACGTGAATTTCTACGACCAGGGACTGGAGGGGAATCCTTTGGCCCGGGACGGCTGGGAGCGATGGGTGGACGGTCTGCGCGAACAGGCGGAGCGGTCCGGGATCACGATCTTTCAGACTCATGCGTTCTGCTACCGCACAGCGGAGTCCACGGATTTCACCATCGACCGGCCCTGGTTTGAGGAGAGAATTCGCCGGTCCATTACAGCCTCCCGGATGCTGGGCGCGGAGTGGACGGTGATCCATCCGGCCGATTTCAGCCGGGACCCGGAGTATTCAGCCGAAAAATGCAAGGCATTCAACTGTGAATACTGGAAGCCTTTTGTGGAGCTGGGCGTCAGATGCGGGGTGGGGATCGCCTTTGAAAATATGTTCCAGTCCGGGTTCAAGCAAAGATATTGCAGCGAGGTGGACGAGATCATCGGTCTGGCGGATTCCTTCCACGAGGACCTGGTGGGAATCTGCTGGGACACGGGCCACGGCGCGCTCAGCGGCCAGGACCAGGGGGAGGCGATCCGCAAAATCGGAAATCGGCTCAAAGCTATGCATGTCAACGATAACCACGCCCTGCCCAAGCAGGACGAACACCTGATGCCCTTCTACGGCACCGTCGATTGGCTGACGATCATGGAAGCTTTAAAGGACATCGGCTACAGTCACGATTTCGCCTATGAACTTAAGCAGGCGACCCAGACCCTGCCGCCGGAGCTGTGCGGTGAAATGCTGCGGTTTCTGTACGACCTGGGGATGAATTTGATTGAACGGGCGGCAGTATGTGAAAACTAGCTATATAACCGGGGCAAAAATCATATACCCCTATATAAAAATCCAATGGATTGTATCTTGACAGATACAATCCATTGTGCTATCATCAAAACTATATCAGGTTATACAAAAAAATATAGGTATCATAAAAATTTTTGTATAAAAAATAACGAGCATAAGAAATACATATCTGGGCAGAGGTGCAATATGACGAATTGGTTTGTTCAGTACCGGAGGCGATATCGAAAACGAGTCGCTGCAAACATGCGTGCAGAAATTATACAGGGGTATTTTCGTTGCGGGAGCAGTCCATTTGGGCTGCTCCCGCTTTAACTTTGTATAATTTTTCACAATACATCGGTGTGAGGCCGCCGCGGGGGGCCGTTGCATCCGGGGCGCTACGGCGGACTGCAGCCGCCGGAAACGTTCCACAACACAAAGGGAATATAGGAAAAAGAGGAGGAATTTGAGCAATGGGTGAAAACACGCGTACATGCTGCTGTGAATGCGATCACAGCGAGGCTGCGCTGCTTGCGCGAATCGGAGAGCTGGCGGCGGAGTACAGAGGAAAAGAGGGGAGTCTGATCCAGGTGCTGCATATGGCGCAGGGGATTTACGGCTACCTGCCCATCGAGGTTCAGAAGGTGATCGCGGACACGCTGGATATCCCGCTTGCGGAGGTTGCAGGCGTGGTGACGTTTTATTCGTTCTTTTCCACCCAGCCCAGAGGCCGGCATACCATTCGGGTCTGTCTCGGCACCGCCTGTTATGTGCGGGGAGGAAAAAAGATTGTGGAGCGGATTAAGGAGCTTCTGGATGTAGAAATCGGCGAGACCACCAAGGACCGGCTGTTCACCTTTGAGGTGGCCCGATGCATCGGCGCCTGCGGCCTGGCTCCGGCCATGTCCATCGACGACCAGGTTTACAAACAGGTGAACCCCGACAAACTGGAACAGATTCTGAAACGCTACTATGAGGAGGATTGAGACGATGGGTGCAATGAATGAAAAATCCGGGGAAAACCTGACCATAAAGAGCGCCGCCGATCTGGCCGCGATCAAAAAAGAATACCTGGCCCGCCGCAGCCAGTACAAACGGCAGGTGCTGGTGTGCGGAGGCGCGGGCTGCATCTCCTCCCACTGCCAGGACGTGAAGGACGTCCTTTTCGAGGCGCTTAAGACCTACAAACTGGAGGACGAGGTGGAGGTGTTAGTCACCGGCTGTATGGGCACCTGCGCCCTGGGTCCCGTGATCCTGGTTCAGCCTGACGGCGTGTTCTACACCAAAATGGACCCGGAAAAGGTGGAGAACGTGGTGCTGCAACATCTGGTGAACGATCAGATCTGCGAGGAGTATACATATTTTGACGACGACATGGGCATCCATGTGCCTAAAATGGAGAACATCGGTTTCTTTGAGGGCCAGATCCGCATCGCACTGCGCAACTGCGGCCAGATGGAATTCTCCTCCCTGGAAGCCTACGTGGCCCGGGACGGCTATGCGGCCCTGGCCAAGGCCCTTCACGGCATGACTCAGGAGGACGTGGTGACCGTTGTCAAGGACGCGGGCCTCAGAGGCCGCGGCGGCGCGGGCTTCCCCACGGGCGTGAAGTGGGAGGCAGGTTTGAAGGCCGTGTCCGGGGACGGGCGCAAGTTCATGGTCTGTAACGCCGATGAGGGCGATCCGGGCGCATTTATGGACCGCAGCCTGTTGGAGGGCGATCCCCACAGCATCATCGAGGGTATGATGTTGGGCGGTTACGCCATCGGCGCTTCCAAAGGTTACGTCTACGTGCGCGCGGAGTATCCCATCGCCGTGGAGCGCCTGGGAAATGCCATCGATCAGGCACGGGCCGCCGGTATCCTGGGCGAGCACATCCTGGGCAGTAATTTCAGTTTTGACTTAGAGATCCGCATCGGCGCGGGCGCGTTCGTCTGCGGCGAGGAGACCTCCCTGCTGGCCTCCATCGAGGGCAAACGCGGAGAGCCAAGGCAGAAACCGCCATTCCCCTTTGAGAAGGGCCTGTTTGAAAGCCCCACCATCATCAACAACGTGGAAACCCTGGCAAACGTGGCTCCCATCGTGTTAAACGGTTCCCAGTGGTACCGCCAGTTCGGAACGGAGAAGAGCGCGGGCACCAAGGTGTTCGCCCTGGCTGGAGACATCGTCAACGCGGGTATCATCGAGGTGCCCATGGGCACCATCCTGGGCGACATCATCTATAAGATCGGCGGAGGCATCATCGGAGGCAAGAAATTCAAGGCCATCCAGTCCGGCGGTCCCTCCGGCGGCTGCCTCACCAAGGAGCATTTAAACACGCCGGTGGACTACGAGTCCCTGGCCAAGCTGGGCGCGATCATGGGCTCCGGCGGCCTGATCGTCATGAACGAGGACACCTGTATGGTGGACACGGCCCGCTATTTCATGGACTTCATCTGCGACGAGTCCTGCGGAAAATGTCTCCCCTGCCGCAACGGCACCCGCCGTATGCTGGAAATCCTGGAGCGCATCACAGAGGGCAAGGGCGAGCCCGGCGATCTGGACCTGCTGGAGGAGCTGGCAGGCACCATCCAGCAGACCGCTATGTGCGGCCTGGGCCAGACCGCACCCAACCCGGTGCTGTCCACCCTGAAATATTTCCGGGACGAGTACGAGGCCCATATCTACGACAAGCACTGCAGCGCGGGCGTGTGCGCGGAGCTTCAGACCTCGCCCTGCCGCAACGCGTGTCCGGCCAATGTGTTTATCCCCGGCTACATGTCCCTGCTGGCCGCCGGCCGCATCGACGACGCCTACCGCCTGATCCGCCAGGACAATCCGTTCCCGGCTGTGTGCGGCCGCGTCTGCACACACCCCTGCGAGTCCCACTGCCGCCGGGCGCAGGTGGACGAACCGCTGGCGATCTGTTCCCTCAAGCGCTTTATCGGCGACTACGCGCTGCGGGACGAGTACAATATCCCGCTGGTGGAGCCCCTGGCATCCACCGGCAAGAAGGTGTCCGTGATCGGAGCGGGTCCCTCCGGCCTGACCTGCGCCTATTACCTGGCGAACCTGGGCCATGAAGTCCATGTCTACGAGTCCGAGTCCGTGGCCGGCGGCGTGCTCTACTGGGGCATCCCGGAGTACCGCCTGCCCAAGAAGGTACTGGAGAAGGAGATCCACGCCATCGAGATGAGCGGCGTGCAGATTCATCTGAACACCCGCATCGGCACGGATTTGAGCTTTGACGAGATGAAAGAGCAGTCCGACGCCATCTACATCGCAGCCGGAACGCAGGTTTCCCGCGTTCTCGATGTGCCCGGCGAGGAGCAGACCGGAGTGGAGAGCGGACTGGGCTTCTTAAAGCGCGTGGGCCTGAAGCGGGACCTGAGCGTGCCGGAGAAGCTGGTGGTCATCGGCGGCGGCAGCACGGCTATGGACGTGGCCAGAACGGCCGTCCGCCTGGGATCCAGCGAGGTGACGGTGGTTTACCGCAGAGCGGAGAAGGAGATGCCCGCCGGAGCCGAGGAGATCGAGGAAGCCAGGGAAGAGGGCGTTGAGATCATCACCATGGCCTCCCCGGTGGAAATTCTGGGCGAAAACGGGCAGGTGACCGGAATTCGTCTGGTCCGCCGCCAGGAGACCGACTACGGCAGAGACGGCCGCAGACGCACCGCCCACGTGCCCGGCTCCGAGTTCAACCTGGAGTGCGACGGCGTGATCACCGCCATCAACCAGGATGTGGACCACCGGGTTTACAAGACCACCCATGTGGCCGCGGACCGCAGCGGAAAGCTGGAGATCGACCGCTTCACCCGCCAGACTGCGGAAAAGGGCGTGTTCGCAGGCGGAGATGTGAGTCCCTGGGGAGCAAATGTGGTGATCCAGGCCATCGCGGACGGCAAGCAGTCGGCCATGAAGATCGACCAGTATCTGGGCGGCAAGGGGCAGCTCAACGTAGGCCAGTGGTTTGAGATTCCGCAGATCGAGCTGGAGGTGAGCGAACCTCATAACCGTTTTGCCACCAGGAATTTAAGCCCGGAGGAGCGCAAGGACAATTTCCGGGAAGTAAACTGCGGCTACCATCAGCTGGATGCCATGGGAGAATCCCTGCGCTGCCTGCACTGCGACCGGCGCTGACACTGAGCGCGCCGCGCCGTTTAGCGCGGAGCGGACAGTAACCACACTCTTAATGAGATCAATGCCAGGAGGAAAAACGATATGTTACATTTAACAATAAATGGAAAAGCGGTGGAGGTCCCGGAGGGCTCCACCATTATGGAAGCGGCGGAGGCGGCCGGCGTCAAGGTGCCCAGCCTGTGCCATATGAAGAATGTCCATCAGTACGGCTCCTGCCGGATCTGCGTGGTGGAAGTGGAGGGCATGAAGAACCTGCAGGCGTCCTGCATGGTGAAGGCCAGGGAGGGGATGAAGGTGAAAACCCACTCCCCCAAGGTGCTGGCAGCCAGAAAGGTCCTCTACGAGCTGCTGTTATCCAACCACCCCAAGGACTGTTTGAGCTGCAATCGCAACCAGAGCTGCGAGCTCCAGGAATTGGGCTATGAGCTGGGCGTGACGGAGAGCCGCTTCGAGGGCGCCATGTCCAAGTCACGGGTGGACATTTCTCCGTCCATCACCCGGGACACCAGCAAATGCATCCTGTGCCGCCGCTGCGTTACGGCCTGCGCCCAGATTCAGAAGGTGGGCGCGATCCAGGCCCAGAACCGCGGGTTCGACACCGTGATCAGCCCGGCCATGGGCCTGCCCTTAAACTCCACGGCCTGCGCCATGTGCGGTCAGTGCACCGTGGTCTGTCCCACGGGAGCGCTCCAGGAGACGGACGGTCTGACGCCGGTTTGGAAGGCACTGGCCGATCCCGGCAAGCGGGTCATCGTCCAGGTGGCCCCCGCGGTCCGCGCCGCTTTGGGCGAGGAGTTCGGCCTTCCCTGCGGCACCCCGGTGACCGGGAAAATGGCAACGGCGCTCCATGAGATCGGCTTTGACGACGTGTTCGACACCCTGTTCTCCGCAGACCTGACCATCCTGGAGGAGGGCACGGAGCTGCTCAGCCGTCTGAACGCGGCGCTCACGGGCGGCCAGGCCACGCTGCCCATGATTACCAGCTGTTCCCCGGGCTGGATCAAGCACGTTGAGCACCAGTTCCCGGGCGAGCTGGACCACCTGTCCACCTGCAAGAGCCCTCACACCATGATGGGCGCGGTGGTCAAGACCTTCTACGCGGAAAAAACCGGGACGAAGCCCGAGGATATGTTCGTGGTGTCCGTGATGCCCTGCACGGCCAAGAAGTATGAGATTCAGAGACCCGAGATGGAGGTGGACAAAATCCGCGACGTGGACGCGGTGCTGACCACCAGGGAGCTGGCCCGGATGATCAAGAAGTGCGGCATCGACTTTGTGAACCTGCCCGAGGGCGAGTTCGACGCCCCCCTGGGACTGGGCACCGGCGCGGCCGACATTTTCGGCGTCACCGGCGGCGTGATGGAAGCGGCCCTGCGCACGGTCTACGAGGTAGTGACCGGGACGGAGCTGCCCTTTGAACAGCTGCATGTGACTCCCATTGTGGGGCTGGAGCAGGTAAAAACTGCGTCCATTACCATTGAGAACACTTTGCCCGCCTATGAGCATTTGAAGGGCGTTACGGTGAACATCGCCGTGACCAGCGGACTGGAAGGCGCCTCCATGCTGATGAAGGAAGTGGCCGATGGCACGTCGCCCTATCATTTTATCGAGGTGATGGGGTGTCCGGGCGGCTGTATCAACGGCGGCGGCCAGCCCAGATGCACGGAGGAGAACTACCGCGAGAAGCGGGCCAAGGCCCTCTACAGCGAGGATGAGCGCAAGGTCCTGCGCAAGTCCCACGAGAACCCGGATCTGATGAAGCTGTACGGGGAATGGCTGGGCGAACCCAACGGACATCTGGCCCACCATCTGCTGCATACCCATTATGTGGAGAGAGGGAAGTATAATCAACTGGTGGAGAACGAAAAGAAGTAAAAATTTGGAAAATGATTACGATATAAAATGAAAAAGGCGGCGAAAACGGAGGATAGGTCCGGGTTCGCCGCCTTTAAAAATATCGGAGATCAATTTATACACGTAAAGCGTTCGTTACTTCTTCCCGCACAGGCATTCCTTCCTGCGCCCCCAGTTTTTCCGTAGACAAGCCGGCAGCGGCATTCGCAAATTGCAATGCCTCTTCTATATTCGCCCCTTCTGCAATTTTTACGCAAAAAGCTCCGTTTAGGGTGTCTCCGGCGCCTGTCGTGTCGATTACGTTACCTGGTCGGGCGGGAATCGTCAAAATTTCTCCGGATTTCCGACAAGTGCATACCCCCTTGGAACCTAACGTTATGATAAGCTTTTCGGGATATCTCCTCAAAAGCTCATCCCGGTCCACCGCTCCAAATAAAATCCGGGCTTCATGCTCGTTTGGAGTCAGATATGTGACTTTCTCAATGAGATTCTGTTTTAACGAGCGAGCCGGGGCCGGGTTCAATATCACCGGTATTTGGTTGCGGTAGCAGAGATCGATCACATACTCGATGGATTCAAGCGGAATTTCGTGCTGAAGTAGCACCATATCCGACTTTTTTAATTCATGTTCGATATGGCCGATGTAAGCGCGATCCACCCGATTGTTAGCCCCCGCCACAATTACGATGGTATTGTCACGTTCTCCAACCGTAATAAATGCAACTCCGGTAGGTGTGTGTTCGACCGTTTTGATATGCTCTGTCTTAACGCCCTGCGCCTTTAAATTTTCAATTAGTAATGCTCCGTTGCCATCGTCGCCTACACATCCGAACATTTCGACATTGGCGCCTAGTCTTGCCATAGCGACTGCTTGATTCGCACCTTTTCCGCCGGGAATATAATACAATTCCCGGCCGGTAATGGTTTCCCCTTTCTTTGGGATTTTTTCCGCCGTTACGGTCATGTCCATGTTAATGCTTCCTACAACTGAAATCTTCATGTTTTCTCCCTCTCGTTTCATCGAATCTTTATGACGTGCATACGCCGTCACACAAAACTGAATGGATAAATGAAAATACCCGCTCCAAATTTTCTTCTGTTTCAAACCGCACAGAAGAATGGATTGCACCCGGTAGAATTTCCACCTGCGCACGTTTATCCTTGCAGCAGGTATTTGCTTTTATTGCAAAGCGGACAGATTGCTGCATTGGGAGAATCTCATCACCGCTGCCATGCTGAATCAGAACGGGCGGCATATGTTCATGAATTGCATAAATCGGGCTTGCCTTTTTCACAAGTTCACTGCCGGAATCTGCCGGACAGCCTAAAAACATGGAAAGCCATCCCTCACAGTTATGAAATGGGAACTGCGAGTCCAGTGATACCGGCATTGCGGGTTCATACTCCTCGCTGCTGTCGGGGGTTCCGTTGGTCAGGAATTGGTTGATCAGGCTATTGATTTCCAATTCATCATCACACGCAGCAATGTCTGTCAAAGGATACCAGGCGACGCCCCCTGCAATATCAGCCGGAGTGCGCAGGTTAGGATCCATTTCATTATCATAATAGATGTCGTTGGTGAACAGACACGCCATCAGCGTCATATATCCGCCGGCACTGCCTCCCCATACAATCATTTTGTCCGGAAGCAGATTGTAATTCGCAGCATTTGCCTTGAGGAAACGAATTGCCTGTTTTATGTCCTTGACCGGTTCCGGGAAGCGCGCCTCATTAGCAAGGCGGTAATTGAGAGCGCAAACCGCAAATCCCTTATCCAAACCGTAAAGCATCGGTTCCAGCATCTCCTTTTGACGTTTGTCACATGCAACAAATCCTCCGCCGTGAATGCTGATAATTACCGGAAATGGTCCTTCAGTGTCCGGAAGCCAGATGTCCAGCTTCTGCGCCTCCGATTTTCCGTATGCCAGATCAAAAAAGCCTTTCTTTCCTGTGACCGGTAAAAGCGATCCGCCTCTTCTCCACATCCTGTATCCCATTAAGATTCCCCCTTCTCAAAATGATAATTGTTTTTCATCAGCAGCAAAACACATAATATTACAAAATACATCATTGCCAAAACAAATAAAATATTCGCATACAGTGAAGCTGTGCCGGTCACGATGGGCAATGGACGGGTCATAATTTTCATGGACATCATTTTTCCGGTCAGCACAATCAAAATGGAAGGCCCGATACTGGTCATCAGGTTAAAAAAACCAATCCCCGCGCCTATCTCGGATGGCTTCAGCGTAGACACAACGATTGTCATAAACGGCGCATAGATCATAGAGCAGCCACCGGCAAATAAACAGCAGAAGATTCCCAGCACAAATGGACTTTTGTCCAATGTAACGGCGCATAACCCAAGAACTGCAATCAAAAATGCAGTCATGGCGCAGAGCGTTTTAACAGCTCCCAGCCGGTTGACAATCTTTCCGCTGTTCGCGCCGGAAATAATGGCAATTATATAGCTCGGCAGAATAATCAGCGAAACTTGATTCAACGGAATCTCATGAACGGTCTGCGCCATAAAGGAAAACAAAAATGAAAATGCGGATTGAATTCCTAATGCAAGGCCGGCGAGTAAAACAGCGATGATATAGTTCCGGTTCTTGAAAAAGTGAATACTGATAAACGCACTTTTACATATGGTTATATGAAGGAAAAACAGAACCATGGTCAGAGCAGAGCCAACTAAATATATAAGTCCGCCAATATTTAAGTAAATGGAAATCAGCAATGTAAAAAGTGCCAGAAGTCCAAGGCCGGTCAGATCTAGTTTTCCTTTCTTCTGTTCGGATTTATCCGGCAGATTTCTCATAAGAGATGGAATTGTTAAGAGAGATACAAGGGGAACCATAAATAAAAATTTCCAGCCGATATACGTTGCGAAAAAGCCTCCAAGCAAAATCCCCAGGGCAAATGAAGCATTGACGCATGCGGCATTAAAGCCGAAATACTTTGAATGTTCTTCCTCCGGCAGATAGCGGGTTGCCGTGATAATAAACAGGCCGGAACCGCAGGTGCCTCCTCCGATCATAACTGCGGTGCTGGCCAGCAACAAATAGTAGTTTTGACTGCCGGCAAGAAGAGATAGAAGAGCCCCGAGATTTAACAATAGAATTCCTGCCAGCATCAGCTTCTTGATGCTGACGTAGTCCGATAAGGTAGCGTATATGACCGAGGCAACCCCTAACGCCAACATTGCAATCATACCAAGCAGGGAAGTTATGGAAGCTTCAATATGAAAGTCCGCCGCAAGCTGCGGCGCAATAATATTAAAAGAACCAATCATGGTTGCCGATGATATAAATACAATCATAATCATTGGGATCGCTGTTTTTACATCATACCGTGTTTCAGATTTCATAAAATGATCATCCCCCTATTTTTGTCGATAAACATATTATTTTTCGTAATCTTCCATGAGCAACGACAACAATCTCCTTTTATAAAGAGCATTGTTGAGCTTCGTGCACACCTCCACATTGGGCGCGTGTTCTCCGAAGCCTTCCTGGATCGCCAGCTTTGAGCCGTCATTGAAAATAACCTGTCCATAAGCCGCCTCTTCCTTCCGGCAGACATATGCGTAACAGGGCTTTTTTTCGATTGCGATATCGTCCCATAGCGCAACGGCCATCGCCACCGCGTCAGGGAGGTCCACAAAATACTGGTTATGGGCGGCTAAATTGTATTCCGCCAGCAGACGGTTGCATTTAACGGAAAATACGGCTTCTTCTTTCCCACTGTTCATCAGCGCTTCCATATCCTCCTTGGTCAGGACCGCATCTCCCAGGCATAAGTCAAAACCGACAATGGTAACAGGGATACCGGCCGTTATCATGCGATGGAATGCCTCGGCGTCAACGTAAATATTAAATTCTGAGACGGGAGTACAGTTGCCCGGTCCAAAGCCGGTGGTTCCCATGCTGTAGATATGCTTTACCCTCTTCATGGCGGCGGGGTCTTTCATAATGGCCAGGGCGACGTTTGTCACAGGACCGATTGTTACAATTTCAATTTCATCCGGGTAGGTCTTTACAATCCGGAGAATGGCATCCGCGGCATGTTCCGCTTCTGCTGCCCCGGCAGGATGGATCAGCCCTAAATCGCCCATGCCGTCCTCGCCGTGTACGTTTACCGCTGTGACGAGTTCACGAAACAGCGGCTTCGCAGCCCCCGCATATAAAGGCGGCATCTGCGCTCCGGTAATCTCCATTGTCATCAGCGCGTTTTGGGTGGCGAGCTCCATCGGAACATTCCCACCCACGGTCGTTATGGCTTCCACTGATACTTCCTTGGATTTCAACGCCATGATCAGCGCTACGGCGTCATCGCTGCCGCAATCTGTGTCGATGATCAATTTTCTCATATTCTTTCTCCTTTTTTTGTGATAGTATCATTATAGGACAGCGGTAATTGAGAAATATAGGTCATATGACCATAGAGGTGAAAAAGATGGATGTTCATGAATTGATAAAAGGTGCGCCGAAACAGGTCCTACCCTATTTGGATATCAGGACATATCCAAAGGGGAGCGGTATCCTCCGGCCGGACGAACAGAATTCGTCTCTGTTTCTTTTGCTTGAAGGTACGGCGGAAGTTTATATCTATACATTAAATGGGATGTTTATTTCCTTATACCGGTATGAAAAAGACGGCTGTTTCGGCGAGGTGGAGTTGTTTTGTGAAAGCCGGACCACGCTGGGGGTTTCAGCGGTTGATCCGTGCAAAGTGGTCCGGATTCCCAAAAGGGGTGTGGAAATCTGGATGAGGGAGGACCATCGGTTCAGCGAGTTTCTGCTGCGCCATATGGCGTTAAAGATCGCGGAGAATTCGGATCATTATATCCGGAGTGCATCCATGGACTTAAAGAGCCGTGTGCTGCACTGCCTGTACCGCCATAAACAGCTGGGGAGCCTGAGCGTTTTGACGAAAGAGCAGCTGATGAGTGAGGTGTGCACGCCCCTTCGCAGCCTGAATCGGATTCTTGCCCAGTGCCGGGAGGAAGGGCTGGTAAAATATGAAACGCATCGATTTTATATTCTGGACGAGGAGCGGTTTGCCGCCGCTCTGGCGGAGTAGGGCAGAACCAGAGTTACCATTGCATAAAACAGCGAGGACAGGGAAAATTCCCTGCCCTCGCTGTTTTATGTGCTTACAAAAAACGGATTAATGCTGATTGATGGTCCGCTTCACGTAGGAGGTGTGAAGCAGGTGGTGCGCCTTCTCGCTTCCGGGCTCGCCCAGGTAAGTGGCGTAGAGCTCCTTGATGGCGGGGTTCTCGTGGGATTTGCGGATGGGGTTGGCCACATCCGAATCGTACAGAACCTTGGCGCGCAGCGCGCGGATGTCCGTGGTGTTGCGCACGTAACCGGGCTGCTGGGGCTGTCCGCCGCCGTTGACACAGCCGCCGGGACATCCCATGATCTCGATAAAGTGGTAGTTGGCCTCGCCGGATTTTACCTTTTCCAGCAGTTCCTTGGCGTTGCCGAGGCCGGAGGCAACCGCGATCTTCACATCCATGCCCGCCACGTTGTAGGTGGCTTCCTTGATGCCTGCGGTGCCGCGGACTTCCGTGAAGTCGAGCTTGGGCAGCTCCTCGCCGGTCAGGGTCTCCACTGCGGTTCTTAAGGCCGCTTCCATCACGCCGCCCGTCGCGCCGAAGATCACGCCTGCGCCGGTGCCGATGCCAAGCGGATCGTCGAACTTCTCATCCGGCAGGGACAGGAACTTGATTCCGGCCTTCTTGATCATGCGGGCCAGCTCTCTGGTGGTGATGGAAATATCCACGTCCGGCACGCCGTTGGCAGCCTCGTCCTCGCGGCCGATCTCGAATTTCTTGGCCGTACAGGGCATCACGCTGACGCTGACGATATCCTTGGGATCAATGCCCATCTTCTCCGCGTAGTAGGACTTGGCGATGGCGCCAAACATCTGCTGCGGGGACTTACAGGAGGACAGGTTCTCGGTCATATCCGGGAAATAGTGCTCGCAGTATTTTACCCAGCCCGGTGAGCAGGAGGTGATTAAGGGCAGCACGCCGCCGTTCTGTACGCGGTCGATAAACTCGTGGGCCTCCTCCATGATGGTGAGGTCCGCGGAGAAATCGGTGTCAAATACTTTGTCAAAGCCCAGACGGCGCAGAGCTGCGGCCATCTTGCCCTCCACATTGGTGCCGATGGGAAGGCCGAATTCCTCGCCTAAACCAGCGCGCACCGCGGGAGCGGTCTGCACGATCACGTGCTTCTTGGGATCTGCGATTGCGGCGAATACGTCGCCGGTGTAGTCCTTCTCGGTCAGAGCGCCGGTGGGGCAGACCGCGATACACTGTCCGCAGGATACGCAGGAGGTCTCTCCCAAGCCCATCTCGAAGGCGGAACCGATGTTGGTCTTAAAGCCGCGGTGGTTGGCTCCGATGACGCCGATGCCCTGTATGTTGTCACATACGGCCACGCAGCGGCGGCAGAGGATACACTTGCTGTTGTCGCGGATCATGTGGGCCGCGGTGGTGTCGATCTCGGACGGGGTCATCTCGCCGTCGTAGTAAGTCTCGTCCTCGACGCCCAGCTCGTGGGCCAGCTCCTGAAGCTCGCAGTGTCCGCTGCGCACGCAGGATAAGCAGGAGCGGTTGTGGTTGGATAACAGAAGCTGTAAAGTCTTCTTTCTGGAATCCAGAACCTTGGGGGTATTGGTGAACACTTCCATGCCTTCCTCAGCCGGATATACGCAGGAAGTTACCAGTTTGCCATTTTTTAACTCTACAATACAGATACGGCAGGCGCCGATCTCATTGATCTCCTTTAAGAAACACAGAGTAGGGATCTCGATATGCGCCAGTCTTGCTGCCTCCAGGATTGTGGAACCCTTGGGAGCGGCGACTTCAATGCCGTTGATTTTAAGATTAATTGTCTCCATCGTCTATTCCCTCCCGTATTATTTCTTGTAGATTGCGCCGAATTTACATTTCTCCATACAAGCGCCGCACTTGATACACTTGTTGAGATCGATCACGTGCGGATTCTTCACGCTGCCGACAATCGCGCCTGCCGGACAGGTACGCGCGCACAGGGTACATCCACGGCACTTGTCGCGGTCGATGACATAAGACAGAAGCGCCTTACATACGCCTGCCGGACAGCGTTTTTCCTTGATATGCGCCTCATACTCGTCGCGGAAGAAATGAAGGGTGGACAGTACGGGGTTGGGTGCGGTCTGTCCCAGACCACACAGGGAGTTGGCCTTTACATAGTGGCAGAGTTCCTCCAGCTTATCCAAATCTTCCATCTGAGCCGTGCCCTTGGTAATCTTTTCCAGAATCTCCAGCATACGCTTGGTGCCGATGCGGCAGGCGGTACATTTGCCGCAGGACTCCTCAACGGTGAACTCCAGGAAGAACTTGGCGATATCCACCATACAGTCGTCCTCGTCCATTACGATCAGGCCGCCGGAGCCCATCATGGAGCCGATGGCCAGCAGGTTGTCGTAATCGATGGGGATGTCAAAGTGTTCAGCCGGGATACATCCGCCGGAGGGGCCACCGGTCTGGGCCGCCTTGAACTTCTTGCCGCCGGGGATTCCGCCGCCGATCTCGTCCACAACCGTGCGCAGGGTCGTTCCCATGGGAACCTCCACCAGGCCGGTGTTGTTGATCTTGCCGCCCAGAGCGAACACCTTGGTGCCCTTGGACTTCTCGGTACCCATGGAGGCGAACCACTCGGGGCCGTTCAAGATGATCTGCGGGATGTTGGCGTAGGTCTCAACGTTGTTTAAGATACTGGGCTTTCCGAACAGGCCCTTCTGAGCCGGGAACGGAGGTCTGGGTCTGGGCTCGCCGCGCTTGCCCTCGATGGAGGTCATGAGAGCGGTCTCCTCGCCGCAGACGAATGCGCCTGCGCCCAGGCGGATATCCACGTCAAAGTCAAATCCGGTTCCGAAAATATTTTTGCCAAGCAGTTCCATCTCACGGGCCTGCTTGATCGCGATGGTCAGACGGTCCACGGCGATGGGGTACTCCGCGCGCACGTAGACGTAACCCTGGTTGGAGCCGATTGCGTATCCTGCGATGGCCATGGCTTCCAGCAGCGCGTGGGGGTCGCCCTCCAGCACGGAACGGTCCATGAACGCGCCGGGGTCGCCCTCGTCGGCGTTACAGCAGACATACTTCTGATCCGCGTCGTTCTGTTTGCAGAGCTTCCATTTGAGGCCGGTGGGGAAGCCTGCGCCGCCGCGTCCGCGAAGGCCGGCGTCCAGCAGAGTCTGAATCACCTCGTCGGGGGTCATCTCGGTCAGAACCTTGCCCAGGGCCTGATAGCCGCCGGTGCCTATGTACTCCTCGATATCTTCGGGGTTGATCACGCCGCAGTTGCGCAGGGCAATGCGGTGCTGCTTCTTATAGAAATCCGTGTCGGCCAGCGCCTTGATGCTGCCGGTGGGACTTACGGTCTCCTGGTACAGCAGGCGGGTCACAACGCGGCCCTTTAACAGGTGCTCGGAAACGATCTCCGGGATATCTCCGGGCTGAACCATGGAATAGAAGGTGGCGTCCGGATAAACGATCATAATGGGACCTAAAGCGCAGAGTCCGTGACATCCGGTCTCGACCACCGCAACTTCATCTTCCAGTCCCTGTTTCTTGATTTCATAATTTAATGCTTCCATGATCTGCGGGCTTCCGGAGGAAGTACATCCGGTACCACCGCAGACTAACACGTGTGAACGATACATGGTGCTTCCCTCCTTTTATTTAAGTCCTGCGGCGCTCATGGTGTACTTCTCCACCACATGGCCGCCGATCAGGTGGCGCTCAACAATTTCCACGGCTTTGTCGGCGTTCATTTTAACATAGGTTACTTTGTCTTTTCCAGGCTCCATGACCTCAACGATGGGCTCGTACTGGCATAAGCCGATACAGCCGGTCTGGGTAACGGAAATCTTGTCGGTCAGGCCTCTGGTCTGAACCTCCTGTGCCAGTGTATTCAGAACCGGTCTTGCGCCTGCCGCGATGCCGCAGGTAGCCATGCCCACCACCACGCGGATGTGGTTGTGGTCCTCGGCACGCAGGTTAACCTGGCTCTGCATTTTCTCTCTGATTGCCTGTAATTCAGCAAGAGTTTTCATGTCTGATTATCCTCCTTTGGGAATGGGCGCTCAAATAACCGCGCCATGGTCTGTTTCCTGTTTGTTCTCCGTCAGATATTCCAAAATGTAACCGGCAACCTCAGGCGCGTTTAACGGAATTCCGCCCAGGATTTCCCGCATCTCGCGGGTGTCCAGCGTAAATTCCGCGCCGTCGTAGCGGTATATGTAGATAAAGTCCGTGTCCGGATGATATACGATCAGATTGTGGATGGTGCTCGTGATATCTCCCAAAGGCATGCGGTCAATGTGGGACAGCCCGAAGACAGCCGTCACAGTAGTTCCCACTCCGGGTTCCGATTCAATATGGAAGTGTCCGCCGGTGCTCTCCGCGGCGAGCTTGAAAAACGGTACCCCGAGACCGACCTTGCGGGTGGTGCGGGTGGTGAAGAACGGGTCGATTACCCTTTGGACCTGCTCTTCGGTCATTCCGCAGCCGTCGTCCTTAATGACAACGGTCAGCGTATCATCCGGGTGGCTGACATTTACCTCGATGGTGACGAGGGAAGCGCCCGCCCGCGTGGAGTTTTCCGCCACGTCCAGTACATTTAACGAAATTTCTGTCATCATAGGCTTAGTTGTACTTGGCTAAAATGCCGGGGACATCGTCCACGGTCAGCCGGCCGTACACTTCGCCGTTGATCATCATAACGGGTGCCAGTCCGCAGGCGCCGACGCATCGACAGGAATCCAGGGAGAATTTGCCATCTGCCGTGCACTCACCATTGGTGATGCCCAGCAATTCTTCCAGTTTGCTGAAGATTTCTCCGGAGCCTTTCACGTAACAGGCCGTACCGAGACAGACGGATATCTTGTATTTGCCCTTGGGCTGTAAGGCGAACTGGGCATAAAATGTGGATACTCCGTAGACTTTTTCCAGCGGAATACCCATTTCGTCGGATATCATGGTCTGTACTTCGATGGGAAGATAACCATAAATGTCCTGGGCCTTCTGCATAACCGGCATCAGGGAACCAGGCTGATCTTTGAGCTCGGCGATCACAGCTTTCAGCTGCGCTTCCTGCTCAGGTGTTCCTGCAAAGGGAACAGTTTGTTTTTTGCAAGCCATCTTTAATTAAACCTCCTCACTAGTTGTACATTGTGCAATGTACCAGTATTTTAGCATAAAACGAAAAAAAAATCCACCGTTACTGTGAAAAATCTAACGATAATTATGGGTAAAAAGGCCGGGAAACCTGTTGAAATTCGATAGAATGGATGGTAGACTATATTGTATTAAATCCAATACATGGAAAGACCGCATGGAACGGACACTGTGTGCGCGTAAAACGGACGCCCGCAGGAAATATCTGGAACTGAATCCGGCGTTTCCGTGCCATGAGGCGGCAAAGATTGTTAAATCATTGAACTATCTTCACGCCCGGCGAGAACCTCCCGGGCGGAATATAGAGGAAAGTCCAGACTATAAAGAGGGAGAGGAACGTATGACAGTCAGAGAGGTAAGGGACATTTTAGGCGCAAGGGTATTGGTGGGGGAGGATCATCTGGACCGGGAGGTCCGGTCGGCCTGCGGCTCGGACATGATGAGCGACGTGCTGGCGTTTTCCAAGGATCACTCCATCCTTCTGACGGGCCTGTGCAACGCGCAGGTGATCCGCACGGCGGAGATGTTGGACATTGTCTGCCTGATCTTTGTCCGCGGCAAGAAGCCGGACGAGGCCATGCTGGAGATGGCCGAGGAGCGGGGGCTTATTGTGATGGCCACCGGACACCGCATGTTTTCCGCCTGCGGCATGCTCTACGAGGCGGGGCTCCACTCCGGGGCGATCTGATATTCCGGTATTCGCCTGAGGCGGGCCGCCGCTTCGGGTGACAGAACGACGATTGATGAATGAAGGGAACAATTATGGATGACGCGATCATTTTAACCTATCACATTTCACCGGACGATTTCACCAGAGCCGGCGAGGCCAGCAGCGACGTGAAGCGCAAGCTCAAACAGATGGGCGTGAGCCCGGACGCGATCCGCAAGGTGGCCATCGCCATGTACGAGGGCGAGATCAACATGGTGATTCACGCCAAGGGCGGGGAGATCACGGTGGAGATCACCACAGAGCAGATCCGCATGGTGCTGGCGGACGTGGGCCCCGGTATCCCGGACGTGGAGCTGGCCATGCAGGCCGGGTATTCCACCGCGCCGGACGAAATCCGGTCCCTGGGATTTGGCGCGGGCATGGGCCTGCCCAACATGAAAAAGTATTCCGATCAGATGGAGATCGACACCCGTCTGGGGGAAGGCACCACCATCACAATGACAGTAAAGATTTGAGGCGATTAAATGGATAAGTTTTATCATTCCGTAAGGCTGGATGAGGCCCTGTGCAAGGGCTGCATCAACTGCATCAAGCGGTGTCCCACCGAGGCCATCAGGGTGAGGGGTGGTAAGGCCAGCATCAACAATAAATTCTGCATCGACTGCGGCGAGTGTATCCGGGTCTGTCCCCATCACGCCAAGCACGCCACCTACGACAAGCTGGACGTGATGCGCCAGTACGAGTACACAGTGGCCCTGCCTGCCCCCTCGCTCTACAGCCAGTTCAACAACCTGGACGACGTAAATATTGTGCTGAACGCACTGATCCGTATGGGATTCGACGACGTGTTCGAGGTGGGGGCGGCTGCGGAGCTGGTCAGCGAGGCCACCAGACAATACATATCCGAGCACGAGGGGCAGATTCCCCTGATCAGCACGGCCTGCCCGTCGGTGGTCCGCCTGATCCGGGTCCGTTTTCCCAACCTGATCCCCCACCTGCTGCCCTTAAACCCGCCGGTAGAGGTTGCGGCGGTCCTTGCGGCCCGCCGGGCCATGGAGCAGACCGGGCTTCCAAGGGAAAAGATCGGCATCATGTTCATTTCCCCCTGTCCCTCCAAGGTGACCTACGCCAAGGCCCCCCTGGGCACGGAGAAGAGCGAGGTGGACAAGGTTCTGGCCATCAAGGACGTGTACCCCAAGCTTCTGGCCTGCATGAAGGCGGTGGGCTCCCAGGAGGACTACCCCCAGATCGGCACAGCGGGCAAGATCGGCATCAGCTGGGGCCACAGCGGCGGCGAGGCCAGCGGTCTGTTCACGGAGAGCTACCTGGCCGCGGACGGCATCGAGAACGTGATCCGGGTGCTGGAGGACATGGAGGACCAGAAGTTCACCAATCTGCGGTTCGTGGAGCTCAACGCCTGTAACGGCGGCTGCGTGGGCGGCGTGCTGACGGTGGAGAACCCCTATGTGGCGGAGGTGAAGTTGAAACGGCTGCGCAAGTATATGCCCGTGGCCAGAAGCCACATGGACGACAACCCGGAGGACATGATCAAATGGACCACCGGGGTCCAGTACGAGCCGGTGTTCAGCCTGGGCGGCAACCTGATGGAGAGCTTTTCCAGGCTGAACCAGGTGGAGCGGCTGGTGAAGAAGTTCCCGGGCTTAGACTGCGGTTCCTGCGGTGCGCCCACCTGCAAGGCCCTGGCCGAGGACATCGTGCGGGGAAATGCCAGCGAGCGGGACTGCGTGTATTATCTGCGGGAGAACCTGCACAAGCTGTCCGGGGAAATCTCCGGGCTAGCCGACGATCTGGAGGAAAACAGGGGCGGCAAGGAGACGCTGAACCTGATCAAGGAATATTTGCAGCGGATTTCCGACGAGATGTCCCTGCTGGACAAGAAAGAGGATGAGAAGGATGACCGTACAGGAATTGGTGAATAAGGAGCTGTTTCGGATGGTGAACCTGGGCGATGAGCCGGAGCGGGAGATTACAAAGCCCTTCTGCTGCGACCTGCTCAGCATCGCCATGGGCAAGGCGCCGGCCGGCTGCGCCTGGGTGACGGTGATGGGGAATATGAACACGCTGGCCGTGGCTTCCCTGACGGAGGCGGCCTGCGTGATTCTGGCTGAGGGCGCGGTCCTGGACGAGGCGGCGGCAAAGAAGGCCGTGGAGCAGGGGATCACCGTGCTGTCCACGGAGCTGCCTATCTTTGAGGCGGCCCTCCAGGTTTACGGGCTGCTGGGATGATGAATCTGACCTACGACCTGCACGTCCACTCCTGCCTGTCGCCCTGCGGGGACGACGACATGACGCCCGCCAACATCGCCGGTATGGCGGCGCTTAAGGGGCTGGATGCGGTGGCCCTGACCGACCACAACACCTGCCGCAACTGCCCGGCGTTTTTGGCCGCGGCCGAGGAATACGGCGTGCTGGCGGTGCCGGGCATGGAGATCAACACCTCGGAGGAGGTCCATGCGGTCTGCCTGTTCCCGACGCTGGAGGCGGCTTTGGAATTCGACCGGTACGTGTACGGAAAGCTGATCAAATTTCCAAACAAAGAGGAAATATTTGGAAAACAGGAGATTTACGATCGATCGGACCAGGTCTGCGGCACGGAGCCCAACCTGCTGATCAACGCCACGGAGATTTCCTTCGACGGGCTGTGGGAGTTGGTGCGGGGCTACGACGGGGTTATGTTCCCGGCCCACATCGACAAGACGGCCAACAGCCTGATCGCCAACCTGGGCTTTATCCCGCCTGACAGCCGGTTTACCACGGCGGAGGTGAAGGATTTGAAGAAGCTGCACGGGCTGAAGCGGGACAATCCGTACCTGGAAACCTGCCGGATCATCAGCAACTCCGACGCCCACTATCTGGAACACATAAGCGAGCCGGAGCTGACGATTCAGGTGGAGGAGCGGTCTGCGGCGGGGGTGGTGGCGGCGTTGTTGGACAGGCCGGTATTTTTATGATTCTAAAAAGTTGCATCGGAAATTATGAAATTTTTGGCAACAAAAACGTCATATTTTTAAGGTTCGTTTAAGAGAAGCTTAATTGTGGACAGGAGGTCTTGACTTTTGGGTCATGGCCTCCTATTTTAGTATGTATCGCCGGACGCGGCGTGAAATATAGAGCGGGCCGGCTCCCCCGGAAGGCCGCAGGGTTTCGGAACGGGGAGCGGCAATAGCGGCTTGCAAACCACTGTGAAGTTTGATTTTGAAAAAGAGGAGATGTCAGAATTATGAAAAAGAAATGGGCTATTTTGGGAACTGCAATGATGGCGGCGGTGGCGATCACCGCCTGTGGAAGTAAGGATACAACTGCAACAACGGTGGCGGTGGAGACGACCGCGCAGGCGGCTTCCGACACGGCTGCGCCTGAAAGCCAGGCCGGAACAACCGAGGCTGGGAGCGGCACCACCGCGGCGGAAGGCGAGTCCGGGTCCGTTGCGGCCGGTGAGGAGAACAAAGCTGCCGGGGACACCGCGAATGAGACTGTCAACACCGGCGACGAGGCGGACGACGTATCCGAGCAGGCGGAGGATCTGACCGCAGAGGAGATCAAGACCTTTGCCGGGAAGGTGCAGAAGGCTGTTGCGGACAAGGACATCAAAGCGCTGGCGGATCTCTGCGCGTACCCGGTGTATGTTTCCCTCAGCGAGGGAGAGGGCTCCGAGATTGACAATAAGGAGGCGTTTATCGCTCTGGATGCGGCAAAAATGTTTACAGAGGGCATGTTGAAGGAGATCGAGGAAACCGACCCGGCTACGCTGGAACAGTTCGGCGCGGGCGTGATCATGGGAAATGAGAACAATATTATTTTTAATAACGTGGACGGCCAGCCGGCCATCACCGGGATCAATCTGAAATAGGAGGCAGACTTTGCGACGCGGCGGGCCCTGACGTGGCCGGAATTGTGGGCGCTGCATACGCCTTTGGCAATGCAGCAGTCCGGCCTCGCTGAGAGGCCGTGAAGCGCGGGCGGTTCCGGAGAGACATTTTCAACTAAAAAGTCCCTGGCAGGGGAAAGGCGCCGTCCGGCGTCCGTCTCCCTGCGGCAGGGACTTTTTTGCGCGTCGCGCAGGGCGTGGAAGCTTACGGCCGCGCCTTAATCCTGTGCGATATCCTTCAGCGCCCGCAGGAATTCCAGATCGGACTGGCGGACGCGGATGTTGGAGGAGAGGGATTTCCCGGCGCTGGTCTTGATGTTGATTTCGATCAGCGTGCCCTCGTCCATCACGTCCTCCCGGGCGGACGCCTTGATAAATTGGATCAGCTTCGGATGGTTTGACCGGAACTGATCCCAGGCAGGTTTTAATTGTAATAGATTCATTGGATTCATTTGTTTGTCACCTCGGGGATAGTTTAGCATAGGAGCCGGGATTTGACCAGAAAGAAAATCAGCGTGCAATATCCTTTTTATGGAGGCATTATAGGTAAGCCGGGGAATGATCCACAATGTCCGGTGCGCCGCTCCGGGCGGATAAGACCAAATACGGCAAAAAACACGGGCGGCAGAGGATCGGTCTGCCGCCCGTGCGGTCGCTTCTGTTTTACGGCTGCGTCTGATCCGCGCCGGAACTGTTCTGTCCGGTTTCGCTGCCCAGGATAATGTCGGGGGCTCCGGTCAGGTTTACGTTCCGGGTGACCTTGGCGTCGTATGTATCGGCCTTCATGATCTCGGCCAGGTCCACGCCTGTGGTTTCCTTCATGGACTCAAAGAGCTTTGCCATGACCACAGGTACGTTTCCCGCTATGGTGCTCACGCCGTTGTCCGTGTCGCCGTTTCCGCCGATGATGGTGATCTTGTCGATGGCGGCCAGAGGCTCCGCGATCTTTCCGGCGATTTCAGGCAGCACGCTGATCATCATCTCGGCCATAGCGGCCTTGTCGTACTTCTGATAAGCTTCGGCCTTCTTCTCCATACCTTCTGCTTCGGCCAGTGCCTTGGCGCGGATCGCCGCAGCCTCGGCCTCGCCTTTGGCGCGGATACCCTCGGCCTCCTGAAGCATGGAGTATTTCTGGGCTTCCGCCAGGGCTTTCTGGGCCAGGGCTTCCTGCTCCTGCTCGTATTTTTTGGCCTCGGCCTCGCGCTGGCGCTTGGTCAGACCAGCAGCGGCGGCCTGCTCGATTGCGTAGCGGTCGGCGTCGGCTTTCTTGTTGATCTCCGCTTCCAGGGCCTGCTGCTGAACGGCAACTTCCTGCTTGCGCAGCTCGGCTTCGCGCTCGGCGCGGGCGATCTGGGCGTTGACCGTGGCGGTCTGGATGGTCCGCTCCTGCTCCTGTTTCTGGATCTCGTAGGCGGCGTCCGCCTCGGCCTTCTTGGTGTCGGAGGCCTTCATCAACTCCGCCTTCTTGATGGCCAGCTCGTTGTTCTTCTGGGCGATCTCCGTCTCGGCGATTACCCGGGCGTCGTTGGCCGCGTTGTCGGCTGCCGCCTGGGCGATGGCGATATCGCGCTCTGCCTCCGCTTTGGCGATGGAAGCGTCCTTGCGGATCTTGGAGGTATTGTCCATACCCAAATCCTGGATCAGCCCGTGCTCATCCGTCACGTTCTGGATGTTGCAGGAGAGGATGTCGATTCCCAGCTTTTCCATGTCTTTGGAGGCTTTTGTCATCACCTGGTCGGAGAACGAGTCGCGGTCCGTGTTGATGGCCCGCAGCGTCAGGGTGCCGATGATCTCACGCATGTTGCCCTGAAGGGAATCCTGAAGGTCGGAGGCGATTTTTGCAGGCTCTTTGTTCAGGAAGTTCCGCATGGCCAGCTTCATCCGTTCCTCGTCATCCGCAACCCGAACCTTGGCTACCGCGTCCACCATAACGTTGATAAAGTCGTTGGTGGGAATGTATTCGTCGGTCTTGATATCCACCGTGATCTGCCCGAGGTACAGCTTATCCAGCTGCTCAAAGAAGGGGATCTTGATCCCGGCGCGTCCGATGAGCACACGCGGCGTTTTGCGCAGGCCCGAAATGATAAACGCGTGATCCGGCGGAGCCTTCACATAACCCTGAGTGATGATGACAAGCACCACGATGACCGCTAATATAATAGGAAGCGCGGCGATGATAAGATTGAAGTCAAACATAGGAACTCCTTTCCATTGTTAAATAATTGTTAATGTTGTTGGTCTTATTGTACACTGTCGGCAGACGCAGGCTGTCGATAAGAGATACATTTCCTAAATTGTACCATATGTTGGAAAAAAGAGAAATAGAATTTCAAAATTCGACAGAATTATTCGAAAAAAGTTAAGAATTATCAGATATAAGGTGAGATAATGGAAAAAGGTTGGACGATAAGCTGGAATTGCATGGGGAATAGGAGAAGAGGGACGGCGGGGGTCTGGGGGATTGGAAGTGGGAGCAGGCCGCGGCAGGGACTGGGACCGATAGGGCCGCAGATGGTAAGGAGGCGGCCCGGGGCCGACGGCCCCACAGGCGCTTACTGGGGCGGGTCTGTGGGGTAGACGGCGGTATCCAGGCGGAGCGCATAGTTTTTACCACTGACTTTGCTTAAAATCAGCTGGTAGCTGCCTTTGGGAAGGGTGAGCTTTGCCAGGTTGTGGTCGGTCCAGAGGAAGTCGCCCCAGGAGCTGTCCGCGGTGGCGTGATGGAGGATCTCGGCGTCCGGGTAGCCTTCGCCCTTGAGGGTGACGTCAAAGACACCGGCTTTAAAGCGCCCGGAGCCGTTGTTGCGCAGATCTGCGGCGACAAAGACGGTGATGTCCGTCTCTTTTTCCAACTGAAATTCCAGAAGTGTGGCCGGCTGGGAAACCTTGGTGAACAGGTTGGAGGAGGAACCGTGCAGATCTGTCTCCGTAGAGCTGGAACCGGGAATACCCGTGGAAATTGAAGCGGCATCCGCCGGGACGGTTTCGGCCTCCGACTGAGACTGGCCGTAGCCCAGGATTTCCGGCGAATTTAAGCCCGTGTAGACCAGTTCGAAGTCCAGGACGGAGTCGGAACCGTCGAAGCGGATCCGGTTTAATCCGGCCTGCAGCGGGATTTCCGTGTCCAGAGACGTAGTCCGGCTGTCTGCGATCAAATACATGGCACCGTCGGGATACTGGCAAATCAGGGAGGGATCGCCGGAGCTGCTGGACAGTTTGCCGGTGAGGGTGATGGCGGCGGGGGAAGCCACGTTCACGTAGAGGGAAACGGCATTTTCGTCGTCTTTTATGTGAACGGTTCCGGTCTGTTTGTACTGGGTCTGTGAACCTTCGGCGGTGAAGGCGGAAAAGTAGCTGGAGGACGAGGAGCAGGCGCTTAAAAGCAGGGCCAGCAGGGGAACGAGGAACAGTGGTTTTTTCATAGTGAAACCTCCTTGGATCACGGTTATATTGAGCCGTCAAAGGACATGCGACATGCCGGACGGGAAATACTCTCTGTAAACAAAATATGGCAAAAATTTTACAGGAATGTGAACGGGAGGCAAAGATATTCTAAAGAAGAGGCGGGGGTTTTCTAAAGAGATGCCGGAAGGATTGCGGGAAAAGAGGGGCGTTACTGTACACTCCGTTCCCAGTAATATGCTTCGCGATGCACAGAAACGGCAAAAAACGCCTCGCGGGATATTACCTGTGAACAGTAACAGAGGGGCTGCCATCAAGCACCGTGGAGGGGATTGGCCTTGTAATGAATGGGGGCAGCGTGGTATGATGGGAGGATGAACGGCAGACGGACAGGAGTGATTGCATATGAAGTTGATTCATCTTTCGGACCTGCATATCGGAAAACGGGTGAACGAGTTTTCCATGCTGGAGGACCAGGAGTATATATTGAAGGAAATAATCGGAATGATCGGGCGGGAGGAACCGGACGGAGTAATCATCGCAGGGGACGTCTACGACAAGCCGGTGCCCCCGGCGGAGGCTGTGAGGCTGTTCGACTGGTTTCTGACGCAGCTGGCAGATATGGACCGGCCGGTGTTTGTGATCAGCGGTAACCACGACAGCCCGGAGCGCCTGTCCTTTGGGGGAAAGCTTTTGAGCAGCCGGAAGGTGTTTGTGGCGCCGGTGTACGACGGGAAGGTGAACCCGGTGGAGCTAAGGGACCGGCACGGCAGCGTGTTTGTGTATCTCCTGCCGTTTCTCAAGCCTGCGGCGGTGCGGCGGTGTTTCCCGGAGGCGGAGATCGACAGCTATGACGGCGCGGTGCGGTTTGCGCTGGAGCAGATCCGGTCGGGGGAGGAGTTTTGCCCCGAGGCGCGCAATGTGCTGGTGGCGCACCAGTTCGTGGCCGGGGCAACCTCGTGCGAGTCGGAGGAATTGTCCGTGGGCGGCCTGGATCAGGTGGCGGCGGATGCCTTCGACGGGTTCGACTACGTGGCCCTTGGGCATATCCACGGACCACAGAAGGCGGGGCCGAACCTGCGCTACTGCGGCACGCCGCTGAAGTATTCCTTTTCCGAGGCGGGTCATAAAAAGTCCATGACCATCGTCCGGCTGGAGGAGAAAGGAAATGTGGAGGTGGAGACGCTGCCGCTCACTCCGCTGCGGGACCTTCGGGAAATCCGGGGGAGTTATGAAGAGTTGACGAGCAGAGCGTTTTACCAGGGAACCGCGGTGGGGGATTATCTGCATATCACGCTGACGGACGAGGAGGATATACTGGAGGCCATCGGGCGGCTGCGGGCCATTTATCCCAACGTGATGCGGCTGGATTACGACAATAAACGGACCAGGTCCGGGCAGACGGTGGAGACCGCCGCGCAGCGCCGGAAATCCCCGGAGGAATTATTTGCGGAGCTGTATGAGCTGCAGAACAATCAGCCGATGAGCCGGGAACAGCAGGAGCTGGCCGGAAAAATGATAGAGGAATTGTGGGAGGAAACGCGATGAGGCCGACCAAACTGACCATATCCGCCTTCGGGCCGTATGCGGGGGAAATGACCCTGGAGCTGGACCGGCTGGGGGACAGAGGGATTTATCTGATCACGGGGGACACGGGAGCGGGAAAAACCACAATTTTCGACGCAATTACCTTTGCGCTCTACGGAAATGCCAGCGGCGAGAACCGCAAGCCCAGGATGCTGCGCAGTAAATACGCCTCCGCGGAGGCCAGGACCTTTGTGGAGATGGAGTTTGTGTACAATGGGAAAACATACCGGCTCCGGCGCAACCCGGAGTACCTGCGGGCCAAGCAGAGAGGGGAAGGGGAGACGAAGGAGCGGCCGGACGCCCTGCTGGAACTGCCGGACGGAAATGTGATCACCGGCGACCGCACGGTGACCGCCAGGGTGGAGGAGCTGGTGGGGCTGAACCGGGAGCAGTTTTCGCAGATCGCCATGCTGGCCCAGGGCAGCTTTTCACGGCTGCTGTCGGGGAGGACTGAGGACCGGGGCGCCATTTTCCGCGAAATTTTCCGGACAAGGCCCTACCAGAAGTTTCAGGAGCGGCTGAAGGACAAGGCCAAGGGGCTTTACGGGGCCTACGTGGACAGCGTGAAGAGCATCGGGCAGTACGCCGGGGGTGTGATGGCGGAGGACGGGGAGCGTTGGCAGGCGGCGGTGGAGAGCAAGGATTTGGAGGCGATGCTGGACCTGCTGGAGGAGATGATCCGGGAGGACGAGTCGGGCGCCGCCGGTCTGGACCAGGACTTAAAGGCGGTTCGGGAGCGCAGCGGCCATTTGGGCCAGCGTCTGGGGGAGGCCAGGAGCGCGGCCAAGGCCCAGGAGGACGCGCAGCGCGCGGAACAGGAGCTGCGGGAAAACCGTCCGCTGTTTGAGGAGGCCAGGGCCGTTTTCGAGCGGGAGAAAGGCCGGGCCGGGGAGCGGGAACAGCTGATCGGCGAAATTTCCCGGGCTCAGGAGAATTTGAAGGCTTACGACGAGCACGACCGCCTGGCCGCGGACAGCCGCGCCTGCCAGGCTGAGGCCAAGGGTATGGAAGCGGTGGAGGCAGCGGCGGGAAATGAGGCGGAAACGCTGGGGCTTAAGCTTCAGGAACTACAGGAGGAGCTGGACCGGCTGCAGACGGTGGGCGAGGAGCTGGTGACGGCCCGGAGCGCGGCGGAACGGCTGGGGCAGAACCGGCAGCGCATCGCCGCCCACGCCCGGGAACTGTCGGAATACCGTGCGGAGGAGCGGAAGCTGGCCGCGGCACAGCGGGAGTACCAGGTCGCCGACCAGGCGCGTCGCGCCAGGGAAGCGGAGTATCAGGAGCTTTACCAGGTATTTCTGGACAGCCAGGCCGGAATTCTGGCCGCCGGGCTGAAACCGGGACAGCCCTGCCCGGTATGCGGCTCTTTGGAACACCCCGCACCGGCGGGGAGGGCGGCTGCGGGAGACGGGACAGAGGGACGGCCGGGGGCGCCCGGTGCCGGAGCGGCGGTGCATGAGGCGCGCGGTGCCGGAGCGGCGGTGCATGAGGCGCGCGGTGCCGGTACGGCGATACACGAGGCACCTTCCCGCTCATCTCACACTCCGGTCACCAAGGAGCAGGTGGATGCCGCCTCCCGGCGGGCGAAGGAAGCCTCGGATGCCGCAGCAAAGTTGAGTCTGCGGGCCGGTGGCGTGAAGGGAAGTCTGGACCAGCGGTTTGAGCGGATGAAGGAGCAGGTGGAGGCTGAGATCGGCGGCTGGAAGGAGTCCTGGCAGGAACGGATCCGGGGAGCGCAGGCGAAGGGCCGGGAGGCATTTCTGGAGGAGTGGAAGCTGGTGCTGGAGCAGCTGGACGGAGTTCTGGGCCGTCAGGCGGAGGCCGGGGAGCAGACGATCCGCGGGCTGGAGGAGCAGGCGAAACGGCGCGGGCAGCTGGAGGCGCAGAAGAAGAAAGGGACCCAGGCTTTGGAGAACTGCCGGGAGCGCAGGCAGGAGGCCGGAAAGGCCAGGCTCCGGGCGGAGACCAGGCGCACAGAACTGGAACGCCAGATCGCAGAGCTGAAAAAGCGGCTTCCCCACGGGGATCGGGCGGCTGCGGAGGCGGAGCTGACAGAGCACAGGAGGAGACTCCTGGCGATGGAACAGGCGCTGAACGCGGCTGAGAAACGTCTGAACGAGTACAGCGGCCGGGTGTCGGCAGCCGAAGCCCGGGCACAGGCGCTGAACCGGCAGTTGGAGGCGTTTTACCGGCAGCAGGAGGAGCGATATGTGATATGCGCAGCGCCCCAGGGAAATCTGTCTCCTATGCCGGATTCCTCTCCGGCAGCTCCCCTTTCTCCCTCGGACTGGGTTCGGCAGCTGGAGGCAGAGCTGGCCGGGACGGGGGAGATTCTGGAGCGGCTGGAAGCCGGGCGGAACCGGCTCCACCACCGCCTGGAGACCAACCGGCTGGCCAGGGACAACATGGTGCGGCAGCGGGCGGCCATGGAGGCGGCCAGACAGCAGTGGACCTGGGTAAAGGCCATGGCGGATACCGCCGCCGGGGAGGTCAACGGCAAGGACAAGATCACCTTTGAGACCTATGTGCAGATGGCTTATTTCGAGCGCATCATCGCCAGGGCCAACGCCCGTTTCATGGTGATGAGCGGCGGGCAGTATGAGTTGAAGCGGTGCATGGAGGAGGACGGGCGGGGAAAGAACGGCCTGGGACTCAGCGTGATCGATCACTACAACGGCTCGGAGCGCAGCGCCAGAACCCTGTCGGGCGGAGAATCCTTCCAGGCTTCCCTCTCTCTGGCGCTGGGGCTCTCCGATGAGATTCAGTCCCAGGCAGGTGGAATCCGTCTGGACACCATGTTTGTGGACGAGGGTTTCGGCTCCTTGGACGGCGAGTCGCTCAATCTGGCGGTGAAGGCCCTGGCCGGTCTTGCCGAGGGAAACCGCCTGGTAGGCATCATTTCCCACGTGCCAGAGCTGAAGGAGCGCATCGAAAAGCAGATTGTGGTGACCAAAGAAAAATCCGGTGGCAGCCGGGCGGAAATTGATATATGATAGAAACAGACAGACGGCGGGAAAATTGGAGCAAAAAGCCGCGTCAAGCTCGCTAGTAAGCGGCATTTCGCTTCAATTTTCCCATCGGATGCCCATCCGATGCTTCTTGACCGGTCTTTTTCGGTCAAGAAGATGCGCCGTCGTAGCAGTCGCGACACAGGGCCGGAGCAAAAAGCCGCGTCAAGCTCGCTAGTAAGCGGCATTTCGCTCCAATTTTCCCATCGGATGCCCATCCGATGCTTCTTGACCGGTCTTTTCCGGTCAAGAAGATGCGCCGCCGTAGCAGTCGCGACACAATGGAATAGAATTGGCAGTAAAAACACACGATTGGAGGAACACAGCATGGTAGAGCAGTTGACGGTTGACAAATTTTTATCCACCCTCTCCTCAAAGGAACCGGTGCCGGGCGGCGGAGGCGCTTCCGCGTTGGCCGGAGCCCTGGGAAATGCCCTGGGTCAGATGGTGGCGAACCTGACCATCGGCAAGAAGCGCTACGCGGACGTGGAGGACGAGATCAAGGGCCTGCTGGCGCGTATGGAGGACCTTCAGAAGGAATTTGTGATCCTGGCGGACCGGGACGAGGAGGTGTTCGCGCCTCTGGCGGCGGCCTACGGGCTCCCCACCGGCACGGAGGAGGAGAAGGCGCATAAGGCGGCGGTGATGGAACAGCGGCTGCTGGACGCCAGTTACGTGCCGCTGGAAGTGATGGAGAAAGCGGTGGAGATGCTGGGCATCCTGGACGTCCTGGCGGTCAAAGGCAGCCGCATGGCGGTCAGCGATGTGGGCGTGGGCGTGCAGTTTGTCCGCACGGCGCTCCTGGGCGCGGTGATGAACGTCTATATCAACACCAAGTCCATGAAGGACCGGGGGAAAGCCGGGGAGCTGAACCGTGAGGCGGAGGAACTGGTACGCACGGGAACCGAGGCGGCGGACCGCATTTACGGGGTGGTTCTGGCCGGACTGAGAGGATAACGGTAACGACGTTGTGTAAAGAAGGAGGAATGGACACCGATGCAGGTATTAAAAGGAGCAGAGGTTTCTGCAAAGATTAAAGAAGAGGTACAGGGGCTGCTGGCCTCCGTGGAGGGACCCGCGCCAAAGCTCGCCATCGTGCGGGTGGGAGAGCGGCCGGACGACATGTCCTACGAGCGCGGCGCCATGAAAAAAATGGAAAATTTTGGACTGCGAGTCCAGTCCTATGTATTTCCCGGGGACATCGGCGAGGCAGAATTCAAGGAGCAGTTTGCGGCTGTCAACGAGGATCCGGACGTGGCCGGGATTCTGCTGCTGAGACCGTTGCCCGGACAGATTTGTGAGAGCGACATCGAGAAAATGATCGATCCAGCCAAGGACCTGGACGGGATTTCACCGGCCAACATTGCCAAGGTCTTTGCCGGGGACGAGAGCGGTTTCGCGCCCTGCACCGCCGAGGCGGTGATGGAGGTGCTGCGGGCCTTTGACATTTCCCCCCAGGGAAAGCGGGTGACCATCGTGGGCCGCAGCATGGTGGTGGGACGGCCTCTGTCCATGCTGATGCTGAAGGCCAACGCCACGGTCACCATCTGTCATACCAAAACCGCCGATCTGGAAGGGACCTGCCGCAATGCCGAGATATTGGTGGCCGCCGCCGGCCGGGCGAAGATGCTGGACAAGCGTTTCGTGGGGCAGAACGCGGTGGTGATCGACGTGGGCATCAATGTGGATGAAAACGGGAAATTGTGCGGGGATGTGGATTACGGCTCCCTGGAAGGGACGGCCTCGGCCGCAACGCCGGTGCCCGGCGGCGTGGGCGCGGTGACCACGGCGGTGCTGGCAAAACATCTGGTGCGGGCGGCTCTGGCGGGAAAATAGGAGCACCGCCAATTTTGCATAATCCTGCATAATTTTGCTGCATAAAGCCTGCATTTTCCTAGTTTCTGGAAAAAATATGCAAAAAAGGTATTAGTGCATAAATAATTCTTTAAAAAAATAGTATTTTCCCCGATTTTCCTCTTGATAAACGCTGAAAATGCATTATAATAAAAAGGCAATCATTTATAGTTATGCATTTTCGTGCATAAAGAAAAAAGAGGAGAGATCATTATGAAAAAGAAAGTATTAGCTATGACGATGGCTGCTCTGATGGCGGCCTCTATAACCGCCTGCGGCGGAGCGAAAACTGAGACCAGCGCTGCCGATACCACTGCTGCAGAGAGCAAGGCTGAGGATACCACCGCTGCCGAGAGCAAGTCTGAGGAGACCACTGCCGAGGCTGCCGGTGAGGAAGAGACCAAGGCTGCCGGCGGCAAGCTGATCATGGTGACCAACGCGGAGTTCCCGCCTTACGAGTACCATGAGGGCGGCGAGATTGTGGGCATCGACGCCGATATCGCCCGTGCGATCGCCGACGAGCTGGGCATGGAGCTGGAGATCGAGGATATCGCTTTCGATTCCATTATCCCGGAGCTGACAAGCGGCAAGGCCGATTTCGCCATGGCCGGCATGACCGTGGACGAGAAGCGCAAACAGTCCGTTGACTTCTCCGACACCTACGCCAAGGCTTCCCAGAGAATCATTGTGAAATCGGACAGCGCCATCGCAACACCCGACGACCTTAAGGGCAAGGTAGTGGGCGTACAGCAGGGCACCACCGGCGATCTCTATGTATCCGACCTGGAAGCGGATAACACCACGGTTGAGCGTTACAACAAGGGCTTTGAGGCCGTTCAGGCTCTGAGCCAGGGCAAGATCGACGCCGTTGTGATCGACGGAGAGCCTGCCAAGGTATTTGTGGAGCAGACCGATGGTTTAAAGATTCTGGACGAAGCGTTCACCGACGAGGAGTACGCCGTTGCCGTTAAGAAGGGCAACACCGAGCTGCTTGACAAGATCAACAGCACGTTAAAGAATTTAAAGGAGTCCGGCAAGCTGGATGAGATCGTGGCGAAGTACATTTCCGCCGAGTAATAAGCGGACGGCCGTCTGAGCTGTTTAACGGAATCCGATACTGCCGCATCGTGCAGGAAGGGCTGCAGAATTTAACGCTTCCTGAAATAATGCGGCAGTTTTTTGTGTGATGGGAACGCTCTCTAGCAGCGGCAGGGAAAGGACCGGGACCGCGGCGGCAGCCTGGAGACGGCCGGCTGTAAATCTCCGCCCTTTGGGGGGCGGGCAATCATAGCAGAGGATGGATAACATGTGGGAATATTTTTATAGTAGATTTTACCTGAACTTTATCGAGGACGACGGCTGGAAATACATCACGGTGGGTCTGAAAAACACCCTGATTATCACTTTCTTCGCCTGTCTGATGGGAATCGTTCTGGGCTTTCTGGTGGGCATGGTCCGCTCTACCTACGAGAAAACCCATAAACTGAAAATTCTCAACGCGATCTGCAAGGTCTACCTGACGGTGATCCGCGGAACGCCCGTGGTAGTACAGCTGATGATCATCTATTTTGTGGTGTTCGGCAGCGTCAGGATCAGCAAGGTCCTGGTGGCGGTCCTGGCCTTCGGAATCAACTCCGGGGCCTATGTGGCCGAGATCTTCCGCAGCGGCATCATGTCCATTGACAGTGGGCAGCTGGAGGCGGGGCGCAGCCTGGGCTTCAGCTACTGGCAGACCATGTGGTACATCATTATGCCTCAGGCGTTTAAGAACGTGCTGCCCGCGCTGTGCAACGAGTTCATTTCCCTGCTGAAGGAGACCTCCGTTGCCGGTTACATCGCGCTTCAGGATCTGACCAAGGGCGGCGATATCATCCGTAGCCGGACGTACAGCGCCTTTATGCCGCTGTTTGCGGTGGCGCTGATCTATCTGACCATTGTGATGATCTTTACGAAATTGATACAGATATTGGAGAGGAGGCTGAGGCAGAGTGAGCGCTAATTACAACGGGGAAGCCCTGATTCGTGTGGAAAATCTTGGAAAAAGCTTCGGCGCCATCCACGTGCTGAGCGGAATCAACGTGGATATTCATGCAGGCGACGTGGTATTTGTGGTGGGACCTTCGGGTTCCGGCAAGAGCACCTTTCTGCGCTGCCTGAATCTGCTGGAGGAGCCCACGGAGGGGCACGTGTTCTTTGAAGGGGTGGATATCACCGACAAACACACGGACATCGACAAGCACCGCCAGAAAATGGGAATGGTGTTCCAGCAGTTTAACCTGTTCCCTCATATGGACATTATGAAGAATCTGACCATCGCGCCCATGAAGCTGCAGGGCAAGAGCCAGCAGGAGGCCGAGGCCGAGGCTATGCGCCTTTTGGAGCGGGTGGGCCTGGCGGACCGGGCCCACGCCTATCCCAGCCAGCTTTCCGGCGGCCAGAAGCAGCGGATCGCCATCGTGCGCGCGCTGTGCATGAAGCCGGACGTGATGCTCTTCGACGAGCCGACCTCCGCCCTGGACCCCGAGATGGTGGGCGAGGTGCTGGAAGTGATGCGGGATCTGGCCAAGGAGAAAATGACCATGGTGGTGGTGACCCACGAGATGGGCTTTGCCAGGGAGGTGGCCACCCGGGTGATGTTTATGGACGGCGGAAACTTCGTGGAGGAAGCGCCGCCCCAGGAGTTTTTTACCAACCCGAAGAACGAGCGCCTTCAGTCCTTCCTGAGCAAGGTGCTGTGACAAGCGGGGATATACCGGGGTCTGACAAGAAACGCCGCTGCAGAGAGAAATGTCTCTGCAGCGGCGTTTCTTGTCCGTCTTGTTGACTGGGATCAGGTTTCCGTGTTGAATTTTTCCAGAAGATGGGACAGATTTGTCAGGCAGTGGTCGAGCTGCGCCAACTCCTCCTCGGTATAACCGGAGAGGGCTTTTAACGTGCTGTTCAGCATGCTCTGCTTTAGGTCGGCCAGCATCCTGGCGCCCTGGTCCGTGATCGTTATGTAGACCTGGCGGCGGTTCTGGGAGTCGTGGGTTCTCTGCACCAGCTCCTTCTCTTCCAGATCATTGACCAGCTTGGTGAGCTGCTGTTTGGTGATATCCAGCTGGTCGGCCAGCTCCGACATGGTCAGATTGCGGCCGCTTAACTCGTTGAGTCTCATCAGGGCGTTGAAAGCCAGCGTGTTGGCTTTCACCACGTTCTGCTGCTGGTACTGGCTCTTGGCCAGCGTGAAAAAACGAATGGTGAATTTTAAAAAATGGGCGCTGACCGTCTGCGCGCCCGGTTTTTGTTCTTTCGTGACAGTCACCTCCTGTGCCTGCGGTTGAGGCTTATCTGTATACTGTTGTATCACAGCGGTTTGAAAAAGTCAATGTTTATTAAAAGTAAATAAAAATTTACAATTAAATATTGACAAAGTTTGGAGATGGTATTATTGTACAGATATGCGCGGGGGAAATGGTGAAAGCCGGACCTGTGTATAGGTAAACCGTAAAAGAAGCAAGCTAAACACATAAGAAAAGGAGATAATGAGTATGGGAGTAAAAGGCGACAGCGGCATGAAGAATCCGAAAAAGCCGTTTATCTATTACTATCTGCTGGTGCTGCTGATTGTGATGGTGCTGAACGCGCTGGTATTTCCCTCTGTGATGGAGCGGTCCATCCAGGAGGTGCCCTACAGCGAGTTCGTCACCCAGCTGGACCAAGAAAAGGTAAAGGACGTGTATGTGACGGATACACAGATACAATACACGCTGAAGGATCAGCAATGGGGCGGCTACAAGACCGGCCCCATGGAGAACGAGGCGGATCTTCTGGCGCGGCTGCAGAAAGCCGGAGTGACGGATTACCGCAAGGAGATCCCCACCCAGGCGTCCCCGCTGCTGAGCTTCCTGATGACCTGGGTGGCTCCGATCCTGATGTTTGTGATCATCGGTCAGATTATGGCCCGCTCCCTCAGCAAGCGCATGGGCGGAAACAACGCCATGACCTTCGGCAAGTCCAACGCCAAGATATACGCGGAAAATGAAACCGGCATCACCTTTGCGGATGTGGCGGGTGAGGAGGAAGCCAAGGAGGCGCTCAAGGAGATCGTGGATTTCCTGCACAATCCCCAGAAGTACGCGGACATCGGCGCCAACCTGCCCAAGGGCGCGCTGCTGGTGGGCCCTCCCGGAACCGGTAAAACCCTGTTGGCACGGGCGGTGGCAGGAGAGGCTCATGTGCCGTTCTTCTCCATTTCCGGTTCAGAGTTCGTGGAGATGTTCGTGGGCATGGGCGCGGCCAAGGTCCGGGATTTGTTCAAGCAGGCCACGGAAAAGGCCCCCTGTATCGTGTTCATCGACGAGATCGACACCATCGGCAAGAAGCGGGACGGCGGCGGTATTTCCGGCAACGACGAGCGGGAGCAGACCTTAAACCAGCTGCTCACCGAGATGGACGGTTTTGACGGCAAGAAGGGCGTGGTGATTCTGGCGGCCACCAACCGGCCGGAATCCCTGGATGCCGCGCTGCTGCGCCCGGGACGTTTCGACCGGAGAATCCCCGTAGAACTGCCGGATTTAAAGGGCCGGGAAGCCATTCTTAAGGTGCACGGCAAAGAGGTGAAAATGTCCGAGGACGTGGATTACAATGCCATCGCCCGGGCTACTTCGGGAGCCAGCGGAGCGGAGCTGGCCAACATCATCAACGAGGCGGCCCTGCGGGCGGTGCGCATGGGACGCATGGCGGTGAACCAGAGCGATCTGGAGGAGAGCGTGGAGACGGTGATCGCCGGTTACCAGCGCAAGGATATGGTGGTCTCCGAGAAGGAGCGGCGGATCGTGGCCTACCACGAGATCGGCCACGCCCTGGTGGCGGCAAGCCAGAGCCACTGCGCGCCGGTGCATAAGATCACCATTATCCCCAGAACCTCCGGAGCGCTGGGTTACACCATGCAGGTGGAGGAAGGGGAACGTTTCCTGATGAGCAAGGAGGAGGCTCTGGACAAGATCGCCACCTTTACCGGCGGCCGGGCGGCAGAGCAGCTGATCTTCCACTCCATCACCACCGGCGCGTCCAACGACATTGAGCAGGCCACCAAACTGGCCCGGGCCATGATCACCCGGTACGGCATGAGCGACCAGTTCGGCATGGTGGCGATGGAGACCGTGAGCAACCAGTACCTGGGCGGGGACACCACCCTGGCCTGTTCACCGGAAACGGCCAAGATCATCGACGACGAGGTGGTGAAGCTGGTGCGCGGGCAGTACGAAAAGGCCCTTGCCATTCTGAGCGGGCACGTGGAGAAGCTCCATGAGCTGGCGGATTACCTGCTGGAGCGGGAGACCATCACCGGCGAGGAATTTATGGATATCTTAGAGCGGTAGACGGTCTGCCGGATGCGGCGGGCGGCGGTTTGGGAAGCGGCTCAGAGAAGCGATTTAATAGTTTGTTCGATTGCAATCTGAGGGGGGATATGGTATGCTGAAAATGATGAGCGGATATCAACGGCGCTTCCATGTCTGAGCAGGTCTGTTTCGCAAAGTTTCTTATACAGATTTTCTTATGATTGTGTGATGAGTTTAAAGCAGAGTGATTGAATTAGCAGGACGCGCGGCCTGAGGACGGGCGGATTGCCGGAAGCCGCTTTCATACAAACATGAGAGAATACGAAGGAAACGGAGGAATGAAGTATGGAACGGATACTGGAGCAGCTTTACAAAGGGGATCTTTGTCCGGCGGACAACTGCCAGGTGGAGAATCCCGATTACCGCCGCCTGTGCAGCGCCAACTTAGAGGAGACGGACCGCTTTGCCAACTCGCTGGCCGAGGAGCGCAGGGAGGCATTTGACGTTTTGATGGACCATTACCTGGAGGTGAGCTTCATGGAGAAAACCCAGGCTTTTACGGACGGGTTCCGGCTGGGCGCACAGGTGATGTGTGAGGTGTTTAGGGCGGCGGCCGAGCAGTAACAGAGCGATCAATCGAATCAATGTGGAATGAAGGCGTTCTCAAGAAGTTTGGGGACGCCTTTTCGCGTGAGGCTGTTTATGAAGGGCTTCCGAATTGCTTTTACGCCACTTCCCAACCGCAAAAAGATGTGATAAACTGACTCCATACATTTTACCGCAGGAGGTACGACAGATGAGGTTATTGTTCAAACAGCGATTTTTTTCCTGGTTCGACAGTTACGATATCTATGATGAGGAAGGGCGCACCGTGTTTACGGTGCAGGGCAGGCTGGCCTGGGGGCACTGCCTGGAGATTCACGACGGGGCGGGCGGCCACATCGGCACGGTGAAGGAGGAGGTGCTCACCTTTCTCCCGCGTTTCCGGCTGTATCTGGGCGGAAGCTACGCGGGCGAGATCCGCAAGGAGCTCACGCTGTTCAGGCCGTCCTTCCGCCTGGATCTGAACGGCTGGCGGATACAGGGAAACTTTCTGGAATGGGACTATGAGATCGAGGACGAGGCCGGGCGCCGGGTCGCCTCCCTGTCCAAGCAGCTGTTCAACTGGACGGATACCTATGTGATCGACGTGGAGCGGGAACAGGACGCGGTTTACGCCCTGATGGTGGCGCTGGCAATCGATGCGGCGAAATGTTCACAGTCCAATTAAGGACAGAAAGGCGGAACGGATGGATCTCAGGGAATGTATTTATCATCATTTGAAGGAGCTGGTGGCGATTCCCAGCATTTCCAATACTAAGGAGGAGAGCCTGGCGGCGGACTACCTGGCGAAACGCCTGGCGGAGCAGGACTATTTCCGGGCCAACCCGGGACTCTGCGGACAGTTTCCCATCGAGGGGGACCCGCTGGGGCGCACGGTGGCCTACGGACTGGTGCGGGGAAATGGACGGCGCACCGTGATTCTCACCGGACATTACGATGTGGTGGACACGGAGGAATACGGGGAGTTCCGGAAATACGCCTACGATGTGGAGGCCTGGAGAAATGCCTCGGGTCCGGAGTTGGAGGGTCTTTTGGAGATGCTCACTCCGGAAGCGAGAGCGGATTTTTGTTCCGGCGAATGGCTGTTTGGCCGGGGCGTGAACGATATGAAGGGAGGTCTGGCCGTGGGCCTGGCGGTCACCGAATGGTTTGGCGGCCGGGCGGCGGAGGACGGGGGACTGGATGGAAATATCCTGTTTCTGTCGGTGCCGGACGAGGAAGCCTACTCCGCGGGCATGCGGGGCGCGGTGCCGCTGTTTGTGGACCTGGCGCGGCGGTATGATCTGGATTACGCCTGCCTGCTGGATCTGGAGCCCTGCTTTGACGAGGGCGGCAGGCAGCAGGTGTTTATCGGGTCGGTTGGGAAGATGCTGCCCGCCGTGCTGGTCCAGGGGGCCAAGGCCCACGTGGTGGAAGCGTTTAAGGGGCTGAACGCCGTGGGCGTGCTGGCCCGGCTGTTTTTGGAGACGGAGCTGGCCCCGGAGTTCGCTGAAGTCTGCGAGGGCGAGCTGTGCCCGCCGCCCACCTGGTTCAACCTGCGGGACCGCAAGGAGGGCTACGATGTGTCCGTGCCGCTTCGTGCGGGCGGCTACATGAGCGTGCTGGGATTTGAAAAGACGGCGGAGACGCTGATGGAGCGGCTTGTGGGGCTGGGGCGGAAGGCGTTTTCGGAGTATCTGGCGCGCATGGAAGGGCAGAGGCGGGCGCTTGAGGAGATGCAAGGAGGAGGAGGGGACGGCGCGGAGGCTGCCGGGGATTGTGGCAGCGGCGTAGCGGACAGTGCGGAGGCTGCCGGGAAATGCGGCAGCGGCACGGATGACCGTGGGGGACATTGTGGCAGCGCAGCGTATGGCGCGGAGATTCCCGGCGGCTGTCCCTCCGGTATCCCCTGTGAAACGATTCCTCCCTACAGTGTGCTGGAATACCGGGAGCTGGCGGATTACTGCGCGGGGAAATACGGTTCGGAGGCGTTTGCGGACTGGCAGAGGGAGCAGCAGCGGGAGGCCGGGGAGATGATCCGCGCGGGCAGATGGAGTTATCCCCAGGCCGCGCTGGAGTTGATGGACCGGCTGCTGACCTGGTCGAAAATCACGGCGCCTGTGATGGTGTTGTCCTACGCGCCGCCCTATTATCCGGCGTACCACAGCGATCACCTGCCGGGACGCGCCGGGGCCGGGACTCGTATTTTTGATCAGCTGGCCCGGGCTGCGGCCGGTTACGGCGTGCAGCTGGAGAAGGGAAATTACTTCTGCGGGATTTCCGATTTAAGCTACTGCGGCGGCGGAGAGGGGCCGGGGCTGACGGGCTACGCGGCCAACTCTCCCATGTGGGGCGGACTCTATTCCATGGATTCTGAGGCCATGAAACAGTTCCGTGTGCCGGCCCTGCTGTTCGGCCCGGTGGGGCGGGACGCCCATCAGATGGGGGAGCGGGTGAAGGCTACGAGCCTGCTGGAAGAGGTTCCCTCAGTTCTCATAAAGTTCATCGAACAAATGTTTGCAAATGGCGGAAAAATATGATATACTTACCCCAGATATCGCTCAACTAAGGCGGCAAAGGCCGGTTTCGCAGGCGCCAGCCGCCTTTTGCAAGTTTTAAAAACTGTTACCAATTTTATACAGTAAGGAGCATTTTGATAATGGCAAAGCAGTACATTAAGATCCGCGGAGCGAGCGAGCACAACCTCAAGGATATTTCCGTGGATATTCCGAGAAATGAACTGGTGGTGCTGACGGGACTTTCCGGCTCCGGGAAGTCCTCGCTGGCCTTTGACACGATTTACGCGGAGGGGCAGAGGCGCTATATGGAGTCCCTGTCCTCCTACGCCCGCCAGTTCCTGGGACAGATGGAGAAGCCGGATGTGGAGAGCATCGAGGGGCTCTCCCCCGCCATTTCCATTGATCAGAAGTCCACCAACCGCAACCCTCGGTCCACCGTGGGCACGGTGACGGAGATTTACGACTACATGCGCCTTCTCTACGCCAGGATCGGCATTCCCCACTGCCCCAAGTGCGGCAAGGAGATCCGCAAGCAGACCATTGACCAGATGGTGGATCAGATCCTGTCCCTGCCGGAGCGCACCCGCATCCAGCTTCTGGCACCGGTGGTGCGCGGCCGCAAGGGCGAACACGTGAAGGTGCTGGACCACGCCAGAAAGAGCGGTTACGTCCGGGTGCGCATCGACGGGAATCTCTATGAGCTGACGGAAGAGATCAAGCTGGAGAAGAACATCAAGCACAACATCGAGGTGGTGGTGGACCGTCTGGTGGTCCGGGAGGGCATCGAGAAGCGTCTGACGGACTCCATCGAGACGGTGATGGCGCTGACCGGCGGGCTGATGACCGTGGACGTGGTGGACGGCGAGTCCATGAATTTCAGCCAGAGCTTCGCCTGCCCGGACTGCGGCATCAGCGTGGACGAGGTGGAGCCCAGAAGCTTTTCCTTCAACAACCCCTTCGGCGCCTGTCCGGAGTGTTTCGGCCTGGGCTATAAGATGGAATTTGATGAGGAGCTGATGATTCCGGACAAGTCCCTGTCCATCGATCAGGGAGCTATCGTGGTCATGGGCTGGCAGTCCTGCACGGACAAAGGCAGCTTTACCAGAGCCATTTTGGAGGCCCTTGCCAAGGCGTACAAGTTCAGTCTGAGCACGCCCTTTGAGGAGTATCCCAAGGAGATCCGCGACGTGCTGCTCTACGGCACCGGCGGCCGCGAGGTGAAGGTGCACTACAAGAGCCAGCGGGGAGAGGGCGTCTACGACGTGGCCTTCGAGGGCCTGATTGAGAATGTGAACCGCCGCTACAAGGAGACCTTCTCCGAGAGCAGCAAGGCGGAGTACGAGACGTATATGCGGATCACGCCCTGCCCGGCCTGTAAGGGGCAGAGGCTGAAGAAGGAGTCCCTGGCCGTGACCGTGGGCGGCCTGAATATCTATCAGGCCACCAACATGTCCATTGTGAAGTTCCGGGATTTCCTGGAGGAGCTGAAGCTGACGCCCATGCAGGAGACCATCGGCGCCACTATTTTAAAGGAGATCAAGGCCAGGATCAATTTCCTGATCAACGTGGGCCTGGACTATCTGTCCCTGACCAGGGCCACCGGCACCCTGTCCGGAGGCGAGGCCCAGCGCATCCGGCTTGCAACCCAGATCGGTTCCGGTCTGGTGGGCGTGGCCTACATCCTGGACGAGCCAAGCATCGGCCTGCACCAGCGGGACAACGACAAGCTGTTAAAGACCCTGTTGCATCTGCGGGATCTGGGCAACAGCGTTCTGGTGGTGGAACACGACGAGGACACCATGCGGGCAGCGGACTGCATTGTGGATATCGGCCCCGGAGCGGGCGAGCACGGCGGAAAGGTGGTGGCCATCGGCACGGCGGAGGATATCATGAAGTGCGAGGAGTCTATCACCGGCGCTTACCTGAGCGGCCGCATGCAGATTCCGGTGCCTTCCGAGCGGCGTAAGCCCAGCGGTTGGATTACGGTGAAGGGGGCTGCGGAGAACAACCTGAAGAACATTGACGTGAACTTCCCGCTGGGCGTGATGACCTGCGTCACCGGCGTTTCCGGCTCCGGCAAGAGTTCTCTGGTTAACGAGATTCTCTACAAGTCCCTGGCCAGGAAGCTGAACCGGGCCAGAACCATTCCCGGCAGGCACAAGTGCATCGAGGGCGTGGAACAGCTGGACAAGATCATCGCCATCGACCAGTCCCCCATCGGGCGCACCCCCAGGTCCAACCCGGCCACCTACACGGGCGTGTTCGACCTGATCCGGGACCTGTTCGCCTCCACCACGGACGCCAAGGCCAAGGGTTACAGCAAGGGCCGTTTCAGCTTCAACGTCAAGGGCGGACGCTGCGAGGCGTGCAGCGGCGACGGTATTATCAAGATCGAGATGCATTTCCTGCCGGACGTGTACGTGCCCTGCGAGGTCTGCGGCGGCAAGCGCTATAACCGGGAGACCCTGGATGTGAAGTATAAGGGCAAGAGCATCTACGACGTGCTGGATATGACCGTGGAGGACGCGCTGAAATTCTTTGAGAACGTGCCGTCCATCACCCGGAAGATTCAGACGCTCTACGACGTGGGACTGGGGTATATCCGCCTGGGACAGCCCTCCACGGAGCTGTCCGGGGGCGAGGCCCAGCGCATCAAGCTGGCAACGGAGCTGTCCAAGCGCGGCACGGGCAAGACCATCTACGTGCTGGACGAGCCCACCACGGGTCTGCATTTCGCGGACGTGCACAAGCTGATTGAGATTCTGCGCCGCCTGTCCGAGGGCGGCAACACGGTGGTGGTCATCGAACACAACCTGGATGTGATCAAGACCGCGGACTATATCATCGACATCGGACCCGAGGGCGGGGACAAGGGCGGCACGGTGATCGCCCAGGGTACGCCGGAGGAAGTGGCGGAGAATCCGATCTCTTATACGGGGAAATACGTGAAGAAGTATTTGGAATAATTTGGAAATCAGAGTGCGGGCGCGTGGACAGCCGGGGCGCTGCGGCGGAGAGCCGGGCGGGGCAGTGGAAAACCGGACTGCGGTGTGTAAAATCCCAGAGCCGCGGTGGAAAAACCGGTAAGAAAACGCGCGGCATGTGGATTGCGGCTGAATTGGGCGGGGATTTTCCATTCCGGAGAGGGCGATGGAAGCGTTTCCGGCGTGTTGAAATGGAGAAATGGACGTGGAACTGAGAGAGTACCGGCCCGAGGATTGCCGGGAGATGGGGGAGCTGTTTTTGGATACGGTCCGCACGGTGAACCGCCGGGATTATACGGAGGAGGAGACCAAAGCCTGGGCGCCGGGACTGCCGGACCTGGAGCGCTGGAACCGGTCGTTTCTGGACCACTATACGCTGGTGGCCTGGGAGTGCGGGCGGATCGCCGGCTTCGGGGATATTGACCGGACGGGATATCTGGACCGCCTGTACGTGGGCCGTGATTTCCAGGGCCGGGGGATCGCCACCGCAATCTGCGGGCGGCTGGAGGAGCATTTTCCGGTGGAGCGGGTCACCGTCTGCGCGTCGATCACGGCCCGTCCGTTTTTTGAGGGACGCGGTTATCGGGTATTGCAGGCGCAGAAGGTGCTGCGCCGGGGCGTGTATCTGACGAATTTTGTGATGGAAAAGCGTTTTGGGGAGAGCGGTTGAGGAGGACTGGGGATAGGCCGCAGACCGGCCTCAGAATGGGCGTCGGGCGGGCCGCGGGCTCAAAAATTTCTTGACAACGGGGTACCCGTATGATAACATAATATCAGTTGAATATAAAACCTTTGAGACGACAGAGTAAGGTAAAGCAGCGGAGCGTTCCGTATGTTTTTCCTTACTCTTTTTTCATTACTGAGGCCGTTTTAAAGGGCGCAGCAGAATGGAGAAGGTGGAGGGAAACATCATGAGAGAAATGAATTTCGATGCGGTGATCATTGGCGGCGGCGTGGTCGGATGTGCCATTGCCAGGGAATTGTCCCGCTATGACTTGCGCGCCTGCGTCGTGGAGCGGGAGGAGGACGTCTGCTCCGGCACTTCCAAGGCGAACAGCGCCATTGTGCACGCAGGCCACGACGCGGTTCCGGGATCGCTCAAGGCAAGGTTCAATGTGGAGGGAAATCGCATGATGGAGGAACTGGCCGGAGAGCTGGATTTCGATTTCAAGCGGAACGGTTCCCTGGTGCTCTGCTTTGACGAGAAGGAGAAACCGGGGCTGGAGGAGCTGTATGAGAAGGGATGCCAAAACGGCGTTCCCGGCCTGTCCATTATCAGCGGAGACCAGGCCCGGGAGATGGAGCCGAACGTGTCGGACAGCGTGGTGGCGGCCCTGTACGCGCCCAGCGGCGGCATCGTGTGCCCCTTCGGCCTGACCATCGCCCTGGCGGAGAACGCCTGCGACAATGGCGTGGAATTCCGTTTTCTGACCGAAGTAAAGGGCATCCGCAGGGCTGCCGGTGGATATGAGCTGGAGACGGAGAACCGCAGGAACGGCGAGCGTGCGGTTATGACGGCCAAATACGTGGTCAATGCGGCGGGAGTTTACGCCGACGCGTTCCACAACATGGTGAGCGCCGGGAAGATTCACATCACGGCCAGAAAGGGCGAATACTGCCTGCTGGACAAGGAGGCGGGAGGCCATGTGTCCCATACCATTTTCCAGCTTCCGGGCAAAATGGGCAAGGGTGTGCTGGTGACCCCCACGGTTCACGGCAATCTGCTCACCGGCCCCACCGCCACGGACGTGGAGGACAAGGAAGCCGTGGACACCACCGCCAAGGGATTGGGCGAGGTGATGAGCAAAGCGGTAATCGGCGTGAAGGACGTTCCCTTCCGCCTGGTGATCACCTCCTTCGCCGGGCTGCGGGCTCACGAGGACAGCGACGACTTTGTGATTGGGGAAGCCGCGGATGCGCCGGGATTTTTCGACGCTGCGGGAATCGAGTCCCCGGGACTTACCAGCGCGCCGGCCATCGGGCGATATGTGGCGGAGCTGGTGGCGGAGAAATCCGGCGCGCTGCCGAAGGCGGGCTGGAACGGCCGCAGAACCGGAATCGTGCGGCCAAATGAGCTGGACAAAGAGGCCAGAGCGGCGCTGATCCGGGAAAATCCGGCTTACGGTACCATCGTCTGCCGCTGCGAGGGCGTCAGCGAGGGGGAGATCGAGGATGCCGTCAACCGGACATTGGGCGCTACCTCGCTGGATGGAATCAAGCGCCGGGTGCGTCAGGGCATGGGGAGATGCCAGGCGGGCTTCTGCACGCCCAGAACCATGGAAATCCTGGCCAGAAGCCGCGGCATGGAGATGGAAGAAATCTGTAAGAACGCACCCGGTTCCGAGATGGTAACCGGCCGCAAATAGGAGGGGGAAGGACATGACTGAGCATGATATTGTGATAATCGGCGGCGGCCCTGCGGGATTGGCGGCTGCGGCTGCGGCCAGAAAAGCGGGAATTCAGGATATTCTGATTCTGGAGCGGGACAACTGTCTCGGCGGAATCTTAAACCAGTGCATTCACAACGGATTCGGGCTGCACACATTCAAAGAGGAGCTGACCGGGCCGGAATATGCGGCGCGTTACATCGAGATGGTGGAGGAGGAGCACATCCCCTACAAGCTGAACACCATTGTCATTGACATTAATAAAGATAAAGAAGTGACCCTGATCAACCGGGAGGACGGCCTCACCACCATCAAGGCCAAGGCCATTGTCCTGGCAATGGGCTGCCGGGAGCGGCCGAGAGGCGCGTTAAATATTCCCGGCTACCGGCCCGCAGGCATTTACTCCGCTGGAACGGCCCAGCGCCTGATGAATATTGAGGGCTACGCCGTGGGGCGGGAGGTGGTGGTTCTTGGGTCCGGCGATATCGGTCTGATCATGGCCCGCCGCATGACGCTGGAGGGGGCCAAGGTGAAGGTGGTGGCCGAGCTCATGCCCTATTCCGGCGGTTTGAAGCGGAACATTGTCCAGTGTCTGGACGACTACGGCATCCCGCTGAAGCTGAGCCACACGGTGGTGGATATCCAGGGGAAGGAGCGGGTGACCGGCGTCACCATCGCCCAGGTGGATGAGAACCGCAGGCCCATCCCCGGAACAGAGGTGAACTACAGCTGCGACACGCTGCTGCTCTCCGTCGGACTGATCCCGGAGAATGAACTGAGCCGCAGCATCGGCGTGGAGATGAACCGGGTGACCTCGGGTCCAAATGTCAGCGATAAGCTGGAGACCAGCGCCGAGGGCATTTTCGCCTGTGGAAACGTGCTGCACGTCCACGATCTGGTGGACTATGTGTCCGAGGAGGCGACGCTGGCAGGCACCAACGCTGCCGCATACGTGCGGGCGGAGTCAGAGGAGGCAGGCGGCCGCAGAGTGGAGATGAAGGCTGAGAACGGGGTGCGCTACACGGTACCCCAGAGTCTGGATGTGGACCATATGAGGGATCAGGTCACAGTCCGTTTCCGTGTGGCCGACGTTTACAAAGACCGCTTTATCAGCGTTTACTACGACGACAAACGGGTGGTGCACCGGAAGAAAAAGGTTCTTGCGCCCGGAGAAATGGAGCAGGTGGTGATCAAGAAGGAGAGCCTGAAGGATTATCCCGATTTAAAAAAGATTGTGGTTTGCACGGAGGTGGAGTAAGATGGAAACGAGAGAATTGATCTGCATCGGCTGCCCGTTAGGCTGCCCTCTGACCGTCCGGCTGGACGGGGAACAGCTGGAGATTTCCGGCAACACCTGTAAGCGCGGGGAGGATTACGCCAGAAAAGAGGTGCAAAACCCCACCCGCATCGTCACGTCCACGGTCCGCGTCACCGGCGGGGATGTGGAGATGGTGTCCGTGAAAACGAAGGAAGATATTCCCAAGGGTAAGATTTTTGCCTGTATGGATGAGATTCACCGGGCTTCGGCAAAGGCTCCCGTACAGATCGGGGACGTGATTATCCCCAACTGCGCGGGAACAGGGATTCCGGTGATCGCCACCAAGGAGATCCGTGCGGTTTAAACGGGAAAACAGCGGATGCGAGAACTGTCTAAGGAGGACATTCGATGATGAAGGTATTTGGCCACAGAGGCTACAGCGGGATGTACCCGGAGAACACTATGCTTTCGTTTCAGAAGGCGGCTGAAACGGGCTGCTACGGCATCGAGCTGGACGTGCAGCTGACGAAGGACGGCCGTCTGGTGGTGATTCACGACGAGACCATCGACCGCACCACGGACGGAACCGGCGCGGTCGTTGACTACACCTTTGAGGAGCTGCGCAGGTTTGACGCCAGCGCAATCAAGGGCGGAAAGCACGGATTTCAGCCCATTCCCAGCTTTGAGGAATATTGCGAGTGGGTGAAGGATCAGGATCTGGTCACCAACATTGAGATCAAGTCCGGGGTGTATTATTACGAGGATATTGAGGAGAAAACCGTGGAGATGGTGCGCCGTTTCGGGCTGACGGACCGGGTGCTGTTCTCCTCTTTTAACCATGCGTCGCTGTTCCGGCTGCAGCAGCTGGCCCCGGAGATTCCGAGGGGGGCGCTGGTGGAATATGTGGACCTGGGAAATGCGGGGTACTACTGCCAGCGTTACGGTTTTCAGAATTATCACCCGGGCGTGGAGTGGTTGACTGAGGAGAATGTGAAGAACTGCAAGGCCCACGGGGTGGGGGTTAACGTCTGGACGGTCAACGATATGGGCGTGCTGGAAACACTCTATGAGTGGGGCTGCGACGGAGTGTTCACCAATTATCCGGGGGTCTGCAAGGCGTGGCTGGACGGGCAGGAAGCGTAAGGGCGGACAGAGGCGGGAAATGGGCAGCGGGAAAAAAGATAAAAAAGTTGTCGAAAGTTCTTGCTATTTGTCGGCAGATGCCGTATAATTAATTCATACGAAAGATAAAGAAGAGATTGTACGATTGCTGTACAATCTCTTTCAATTTTATGGGAAAATAAATATTTTCCGGTAAATTGGGCCATGGTATAGGGGGAACGGCATTATTTTGAGGGGACATTCAGAAACGACACGGAGGAATAGAATCTCATGGACAGAGAGATGATCATTGTTTTGGACTTTGGCGGCCAGTACAATCAGCTGATTGCGCGCCGCGTCCGCGAATGCAACGTATACTGCGAGGTACATCCCTATAATCTGGGCCTGGACAAGATCCGGGAGATGAATCCCAAGGGGATCATTTTCACCGGGGGACCGGATGTGGTGTTTGAGGACGGCGCTCCCCGCTGTTCCAAAGGGATATTTGAGCTGGGCGTTCCGGTGCTGGGAATTTGCTACGGCGCGCAGCTGATGAGCTATCTGCTGGACGGCGTGGTGAAGAAGGCGCCGGTCAGCGAGTACGGCCATACGGAAGTGGACGTGGATACGGATTCCCCGCTGTTCGACGGCGTTTCCCCCAGAACGGTCTGCTGGATGAGCCATGGCGTTTATATCGAGCAGGTGCCGCCGGGATTCAAGGTAGTGGCCCACACGGACGCCTGTCCGGTGGCGGGCATGGAGCTGCGGGAGAAGAATTTTTACGGCGTGCAGTTCCATCCTGAGGTGGTGCACACAAAAGAAGGCACGAAGATGCTTTCCAATTTTGTCTATAAAGTCTGCGGCTGCGCCGGGGACTGGAAGATGGATTCCTTTGTGGAGACCACGATTAAGGCTCTCCGGGAGAAGATCGGGGACGGCAAGGTGCTTTGCGCCCTGTCCGGCGGCGTGGACTCCTCCGTTGCGGCGGTTATGTTGTCCAAGGCGGTGGGAAAACAGCTGACCTGCGTGTTTGTGGATCACGGCCTGCTGCGCAAGAACGAGGGAGACGAGGTGGAGGCGGTATTTGGCCCGAACGGCCCTTACCAGCTGAATTTTATCCGGGTCAACGCCCAGGAGCGCTTCTATGAGAAGTTAAAAGGAGCGGAGGAGCCGGAGCAGAAACGCAAGATCATCGGCGAGGAGTTCATCCGCGTGTTCGAGGAAGAGGCGAAGAAGATCGGAGCGGTGGATTTCTTCGTCCAGGGAACCATTTATCCCGATGTGATCGAGTCCGGTCTGGGTAAGTCCGCGGTGATCAAGTCCCACCACAACGTGGGCGGCCTGCCGGAGCACGTGGATTTCAAGGAGATTGTGGAGCCGCTGCGCCTGCTGTTCAAGGATGAGGTGCGCAAGGCAGGATTGGAACTGGGGATTCCAGGAAATCTCGTATTCCGTCAGCCCTTCCCGGGGCCGGGACTGGGCGTGCGCATCGTGGGCGAGGTGACCGCGGACAAGGTGCGCATCGTGCAGGAAGCTGACGCTATCTACCGCGAGGAGATCGCCAAGGCGGGTGTGGACAAGAATTTGGGTCAGTATTTTGCGGCGCTGACGAACATGCGGTCCGTGGGCTGCATGGGAGACGAGCGCACTTACGACTACGCGGTGGCCCTGCGGGCGGTGCTGACCAGCGATTTCATGACCGCGGAGTCAGCGGAGCTTCCCTGGGAGGTGCTGGGCAAGGTGACAAGCCGGATTGTGAATGAGGTGAAGGGCGTGAACCGGGTGATGTATGATTTGACGGGGAAGCCGCCGGCGACGATTGAATTCGAATAGTAGACAGGGAGCCGGGAAGCCGCTTAAATAGCGGACTTTCCGGCTCTTTGTGTGTGGCGTGATACCTGTTTGATACCTAAAAGAATTTATAGTGAGGTTGCAGAATTTATTATAATTGTTTCAGCGATTAATCTCATAAGAGGTATTTCTTTGGATAATTCATCTTTATCTTTAAAGGGCTTATATATTCCTCTCTCTAATATTCTGCCATCATTGGATTTACTATGGACTAAAGAATTACGTGTTTTATAAATTCTTGCTGCTATTTTTTTAGGTAGTTTTTCGTTTGATATATCATGTAAATCAATAGTATCTCCACTTGAAAAATTAACTTGATGATGATTGTAATATTCAATTATATCTGAATCATATTCAGTTAGATTATTATTTAATTCAGCAATATTTACAAATTTTTTGATAGTTAATTCTAACGCTTCAAGTTCTGAACCTTGAAATTCCTCTTTACTCTGACGAGTTTTCTTTTTTATAATATCAATTATTTTTGCTACATCTTTTTTCCTCTTAGAAGAAAATCCAGGATGTTGAAGAATATGTTTTACACTTTCAAATATGTCTTCATTGTATACATCTTCATAAAAGTATTCCATAATATGATAAAAACCAATAAATTTTACAAATGGATCTGATGAAGCTAATGCCATATAATATTGTTCAGTTAATTCAGACATATATGTAAGTTGTGGCGGCATAAGTTCATCGAGGTTTTGAATTCTCCGCATACTTCTGGAATTTCTTTTAGGAAAAAGGTCATCAATTTCGGTTATAGGTTTCAATACTAAATCTAAGTTAAAGGCAAAATTAAATAAATAGGATTTAGCATATTTGATTAATTTGTCCTGGTTAATAGGGGTATGTGAGGCCACGCAAACAGAAAACGGCAAACGTATTATTAAACGTAGTATATTAAATATAGATTTATCATCTAATGCATCACAGCGGCGTTCCAACATAGAGGAAGGAATTCTGGGCATGAGATGTCTATTATCATAAGATGATAGCACATAATATAGTAACTCTTGCGAGGATTCTTTAAAAGAATATGACAAATTATTTTCTTCATCAGCTATAACAAGATTGAAAATTCTTTCTTCAAAATTCATTGAAAGACGTCTACGGGATTCGCCATCCGGGAAGTCAACAAGAGATTCATACTGGTAGTTATTTAAAATAGAAAATGGCTGAAAGCTAAAATGTTCAGCATTATTTTTTAAAGTGTTAAAGTCATTTTTAGTATACACATAATCCTGTTCGGAAATTTTATAGTTTATCTGTTCATCATTATATTCAAAATGAAGTTTGTCTCTAAAAAATCGTCCCATGCTATCTATTTTAATACAAAAATCATTCCATTCCATTTCTAACTCCTTTGCTTTAGTGAATTTATAAAAATCACCTTTTCCACTTCTTAATTCTGATACTAGTATCACAGGTACTAGGCCAGTTCAATTTCCACTCCAAATATTCCTCTCTAGTAATCTCCCCAGCTTTCAACTCATTTTTCCTAACCAGCCATTCCCGCATAAAATCATCTACAACGCCATATTTAAACCATAATCCCACAGGCGGGTGAGCAGGCCAGTCATCACTATCATTATAACGCACAGAGGTATCATCTGAAGCATAACACTCCCCCGGATTCCTTACAAGCTGAAAAAGGTTAATTGCGCCCGGATTATCTTCATCCAGCCAGAAGAAGGTCTGCATAATATCTTCCGCAGAGCCGGAAACCTCGCTAATGAAATTCAACAGATTCACGTCTAAAACTTTCGCTATCTGCAACAATGTATCTTTCTTAGGTACTCGATAATTCGTTTCATATTGGGCTATCCGGTTATCGGCTCCTTTTTCATCAAAGCCTATTCCAACCCCTAACTCTTTTTGTGTCATGCCCCGGAAGTTACGGATAAACTTGATTTTTTCGCCTACGGTCATCTTCTATTCACCGCCTTTTCCCTATATTATAATGGATAATCTGAAAATAGTAAATAAAAATATTAACATTTTTGCGAAATAAATACTTGATATTAACATATAAGCGAATGTATAATGTGGACGTGACATTAACAACAATGTTAATGAAACTGAATGAGCTGTATCATCTGCCAACAGGCTTCCGCCAAGACCCCGTAATGGCAAGCGAAGAAAGACACTCCTGTAAATGGTGGGATTCTCGAAATGGAGCAATCCCGAAGCCGCATGAGCGGTTGAGATCAGTTGAAACACTGGCAACAGATGATACAAACGGAAGCCGCAAATTAAAAAGGAGGAGATTTATTATTGAACAACACTTTATTTGTGACAGCCGGGGAAATTGCAGAAGAATTAGGCATTTCAAAACCATTTGCCTACAAACTGGTACGACAGATGAATGAAGAATTAGAAGCAAAAGGTTTTCTTACTATCGCTGGAAGGGTAAAAAGAAGATTAATTCTTTATAATAAGATTTCTCCGCTATTGGAATATTATTATAATTTCTATCTATTTCTGCATATTGCGACAAGAAATGTACCAGTGGCCTCGACGAGTGCAGATTTGAAAAGTCTATATTTGTGTAAAGATGAATTGATTCCCACATTTTATTTATGCACTAAAATAATCGTCAAGTCAATAGCGTGTCCGCGAACACTAAATCAGTTGAAAAATAGGTGTATATTTGATAAAATAATCTAAGGCATATTTTCTAAATATTTGCATAAATTCTTCAAAATTGTATTCCGCATAAGCGACTTGCGATTCCGGCTCTCGGTGCCGGGAATTGTATTTTTAAGGGGGAGAGATCATATGGGACTTGGAGATTTTTTTAAAGACCAATTTATAGATGTAATTGAATTTGTGGATGACTCGCCGGAAAAGTTACTGGTATCGAAGTTTGCCAGAAAAGGAGACGAGATCAAGCAGGGCGCCCGTCTGGTGGTTCGGAACGGGCAGGCTGCCGTATTCGCACATAGAGGGATCATTGCAGACGTATTTGGACCGGGGAATTACAAATTAAATACCGGAAACCTGCCGCTGCTGTCAGCCCTGGCGGCGCTTCCCACATTATTTAACTCTGCAATCAAGTCGGATTTATATTTTATCAATACGACGCAGTACATCAATAACCGCTGGGGAACCAAGAATCCGATTATCAAGCGGGACCCGGAGATGGGAATTGTGAGAATCACGTCGTTCGGAACATTTTCGTTTAAAGTCAATAATCCGGAAATCTTCATGACGGAGATGTTTGGAGCCAGAAGTCTCAATATGACCCAAGATATCGTGGAGTATCTGACCTCGTTTGTGGGGGAATCCATCGCGCAGTGTCTCGGGGAAAGCGAACAATCGATTATCGATCTTGCAACCCATTACAGACAGCTGTCGTCCATGATCACCCCGTACGTGAATGAGAAAGCGAATGCGTTGGGCTTCGAGGTGACAAGCGCGACGATTGAAAATATCGGCCTGCCCCTGGAGGTTGAAAAACTGATCGACGAGCAGTCGGGAATTGGCCTTGCGGCAAGGGATATGGATACGTTCGTACAGTATCAGGCGGCCAGGGCGATCCGGGACGTTGCGAAGCAGCCGGGCGGTATGGCCGGGATCGGCGCGGGACTGGGGGTAGGCAGGATGGTATCGGAAGTCATGAGCGAAGCTCTGGAACCGAGAACCAGGAAATCTGCTGCTAAAAAGAACGAGGCCGCTGCGCGCCCCAAGGAGTCTGTGGCCGATCAGTTGATCAAATATAAAGATTTACTGGATAAAGGGATTTTGACGCAGGAGGAATTTGACGAAGTAAAAAGAATGCTGTTGAAGGAGATATAAAAATTATGGATCAGATCAAAGAGCTTGAAAAATATAAAAGCCTGTACGATGAGGGCGCGATCAGTGAAGAGGAATTCCGCAGGTTAAAGCAGAAGCTGCTGGGTCTTAAGACGGATGAAGAAAAGGAGCTGGAGAGACAGCAGGAGAGGGCCAAGGCGCTGGCGGAGATCGAGCGGATGAGAGCGGAAGCGGCGGGAGAGAAGGAAAGCGCTGAATCAGAAGAAAGCGAACCGGCCCAGACGGAAGAACGTAAAGATCCGGAAGAACAGATCAAAGAAGCGCGGAACGAATACAAGAAAACATTTGACGAAGAGAAGGCGAAAGAGCAGGCAAGGCTTGCGGCAATCTATGAACTGGAACAGAAAAAGAAACAGGAACAACTTGCAAAAGCGCAGAAATCTGCTAAGGCCGTGACGGGATTTGTGGGAAATGTGATTTTATGGATTATCACGGTGTTTTTCGGCCTGTTTGCGATCCTCTGCGTGCTCCCGTCGGAGAGCCTCAGCGGAGCCATATATGATCTGACAGGACTCCTCTGCTTCTTATACGCGGCAATGGCATGTCCTCTGCTTACGAAGAAATTGAGGGAAAATGAAAAGCTGGCCTTTTTAACCAGACATAAGATTCTTTGGGCAATCGGGTTTCTATTCCTTTGGGGGGCCGCATTCATGGTGCTCGCGGTGTAATTGGAAGATCACATAATAAAAGAACACAGAAGTTCCGGATTCTTGTAACAAACAAGGACTCCGGGACTTTTTGTCACGTGGAGGGAACCTTCGGGGAAAATTTCGGAGGAGTGTCCGCACGAATTTGGTTGACAAGAAAACTTGGCAAAAAAGATCGCCAAAACCATCGAAAGGAGCCCAACCATATGAACCGTGAAGAAATACTTGCCAAAAGCAGGGCTGAGAAAATGGACGAGGGGATGCAGCAAGCGGAGAACCGGGGGCGGAGAATCGGAGTCAGCGCGTTTTGCTGCGTGTATGTTTTTATTGTGATTTTCAATTTTGTTCAGGGATATCCCAGCTATGGGTTTCACGCCATGTTCTGGGCTTTTGTGGCGGCGGAGGCTTATCCCAAATACCGGTTTACCGGGAACAAGGGATTTCTGGTCTCCACGGTCGCGGGGGCGCTGGCCAGCGCCGCTTCCCTCGGCAGCTTTGTGATCAGCGTGCTGAGGTGATGTCATGGACGACAAACTGGTATTGAAAAACCGCCTGAAGGAGGCCAGAAGCCAGCAAAAGCTCTCCCAGAGCCAGCTGGCGGAGATGGTGGGCGTTTCCCGGAACACTATCAGCTCCATTGAGACCGGCCAGTTTAATCCCACGGCAAAGCTTGCGCTGATTCTGTGCATCGCCCTGGAGCGGAAGTTTGAGGAGTTGTTTTACTTTGACGAGTGAGCGGAACGGACACTGAATATTTATGGGAATTTTTCTAAATATTCCACATATTTGTTTTTGGGACTGTTGCCTTTTATCACTTAATATGAATTCGTATTGAAGTCAAGCGAAGATTGTACCTTATTTAAAATAAAGGGATTCCACCAGTATTATGGTTTTTCCAAGCGTGCGCAATAGCAATAATAATGAAGTTTATCGCCAGGATAATGCCATGGATGGTAGGAACGGGACAGGGGGTCAGGCTGGTAGAGCTGCTCGATCACAAAACCGTGCTCCTTCAGGCTGTGTTTAAAATCTTCGAAAGAGTGCATATTCGGAGTACAATCCGGGTGAATCGCTTTGAATTTCACAGCGGAGCGGCTGTTATGGGGGATATCAATAAAGACTCCGATCAGCTTGCTTCCCTGGTGGAGATAGCGTTTCCAGCGCGGAAATACAAAACCGTCCGTGAACAGGTCAAAGGAGGTGTTCTGGAAATAGTCGATGATAAAATCGACACATCCCCTTTCAAGAGGAAATACCTGATAATTACTTACAATACACATCGTGTTTAGCTGCCGGTCCAGAGCGTCCAGCAGCTTTTTTTCGCGTGCAATTACCTCATATTGAGGATCACAAAAGATGTAGAGAGAGGAAGGAGACAGCACCTTGGCTTTTTGCAGAAGAAAGCTGGAATTACCGATATGAGTTTCCAGAATTACCTTCCCATTGCAGCTGCTGTCGGAAAGCATGGATTCCATCTGGCGGTACAGATGGTACAGATAGTTGCGCATTTCCCCGGTCATCTCCTCGTCCGGGTGAAAATAGGTGTATACCGGCGGGGTGGGAAGACATTCCCCCTTTGGATTGATCAGGATACCGTTCTCTATGACTGCGTTATAACCGCAGGTGCAGGAGAGGGACGCGTTCCGGATCTGCCCGCTTTCGATCTGTTCCAGGTTCATCGTGAGCCGTTTGCCGCAAGGACAGTTGAGCAATGGCAGAAAGCGGATATCCAGGCCGTTGACCTGAGTCTTGGCTTCACGCGCATTTTCCCGCTCCTGCATCATACAGATCGTCTGCTCAAGAAAGGTAAGGCTGGACTGAAGTCTCGCCTGTTCCTCCAGAAGCTCCATGCGCTTATTGATAAACATGGAAAGGAGACGCTGATCCGCAGGGGCTACGCTGTCTTTGAAAATACGGAACTGAGTGACGGCCACAGAGATGTCTTCCAAGTTGAATTGCAGCCTTTTTAGTTCGGCAATCAGCTGCATATCCAGATCGTCGGATTCGCGGAAATCATACCGTCCGTTCACAATCGCCGGGGCAAGAAGCCCCTGTTTGATATAAAAGCCAATGGTGCTCTGACTGATGTTATGCCGTTTGGCAAATTGTCCGGTCCACATATGGATACCTCCGCGCTGAATTATGTAAACGAGGGAGTGCACTCCCTTATAGTTTGAAAAGTTGTAGTTGACATGGATAATAGTCTGCGAACTATTATAATGCCATGATAACACAGATAATTTACCAACACAAGAATAGAAAGGGGATGGGGAATATGATTGCGGCAGTAATCCAGATGAATTGTGAACCTGGGAATATTAGAAAAAATGTGGCGGCCGCCAGAGATTTCATCCGGAAGGCCGCAGACAAGGGAGCGGAGTGGGCTGTGCTTCCAGAGTTGTTCCAGACCGGGTATCTGCTCGGGGGACGCGACCGGGAATACGCCGGACCAGTACCCGGGGGAGAAGCCCTATGCTGGATGGAGGAGACCGCCAGAGAATTCGGCATAATGCTGACCGGGGGCATCATTGAGGAGCAGGGAGGGAAGCTTTACGACACAGCGGTCACCGTTTCACAGCATGGGCTGCTGGGGGCTTACCGAAAGATTCATCTGTGGGGCGGGGAAAAGGAGCGCTTCACACCGGGAAACGATACCGGTACGCCCATGGACTGCGGAAATTGGAAGATTGGCATGCAAATCTGTTACGAAGCCGGTTTTCCGGAGGGCGCCAGGCTTCAGGTACTGAAAGGAGCCAATGCGCTGGCCTACGTGGCGGCCTTCGGAGCTGCGCGGGCAGAAGTCTGGGACCTGGCGACCAGGGCGAGGGCATTGGAGAATGGCTGCTATGTATTGGCCTCAGACCGGTGTGGGACAGAGCCATGCGGGACAAAATTTGCAGGCAGGAGCAGAATCGTGGCTCCGGACGGAACCATACTGGCTCAAGTGGAGGAGGGGGAGGGAATAGCGGTCGCAAAGCTGGAACTGTCCAATATCCAACAGCAGCGGGCGGTTTTGCCTTACCTGAAAGATCTCCGTACGGATTTGATAGCGGCCGCGTGGCAGAAATGGGCGAACGGAAGTGAACGCGGATGAAGGCTTGCAGAAGTATCACCACAACGACAAAGTAAAAGCAAAATAATTTCATTATAGAGGAGGAACAAAATGAGCAGTTTAAAAGAAAGAATTGAGCAGGCCAACCATGAAACCGTCCGAAGGATGATCGATTCACAGATTTCCTGGGTGGATGTGAAGAAGGCGATCGACACCTGTCCGGGCATGAAAGAAAATATGATCATGCACGCAGGCGCCGCTATCACATGGGACAGAATGGGGGACGCACAGAAGAACGCGGTAAAGGGAGCGATCCTTTATGAGGGTTGGGCTGACAACCTTGAGGAAGCGGACCGGCTGGTGGCAAGCGGAAAGGTGGAATTGTCTCCTTGTCATCTTCACGCAACGGTTGGCTCCATGACCGGCGTCACATCCCCATCCATGCCGGTGTTCGTTGTCAAGAACGAAACTTATGGAAATTATGGGCACTGCCTGATTTATGAGTCGCCGGAACCTAAAAAGCTGAGCTTTGGTTATGTAGGACCGGAGTCGATGGAAAATCTGAAATTTATCGATGATGTGGTTGCACCGGTGCTGAAAGAATTGATTAAAGCCATGGGCGGCAGCTTCAACATCAAAAAAATCATGTCCAGAGCGCTCTTTATGGGAGATGAAATGCACAGCAGAAGCTTTGCCTCCACCGCACTGTTTAACCTGGAGACAGCCCCGTATCTGTTTGAACTGCCTTTTGACAAGGCTACGTTAAAAGCATTTTCGGACTTTGTGCGCAGAAGCGAGCAGTTCTTCCTTCATCTGGTTATGGCGGGAAGCAAAGCGCTGGCGGACGCGGCCAACGGTATTGAGTACAGCACCATCGTAACGGGAATTGCCAGAAATGGAGTGGAAGTGGGAATCCGTGTCAGCGGCTTGGGCGAGCAGTGGTTCACAGGACCATCCGGCCCCATTGACGGACTTTACTTTGGTAACTACACGGTCGCAGACGCGCAGCCTGACATGGGTGACAGTGCGATCACGGAAACCACCGGCCTGGGAGCGATGGCCCATGCGGCTTCGCCGGCGCTGGGACTGACCAAGGGCAGTGTGGATATGGCCTACAAATTTACCAATGAAATGCAGCAGATCTGCATCGCCAACAATCCTCATTACGCGATCCCATATCTTGGCGGCAAGGGGTCACCTGTGGGCATTGACATCCGCAAGGTTCTGGAGACCGGAATCGTACCTGTGATCAATACGGGAATTGCCAGCAAGAAGGGCGGACAGATCGGAGTGGGTAACGCAAGAGTACCCATGGAAGCGTTTAAGAAAGCACTGGTAGCTTATAACAAAGAGTATGGCAAACGCCAGTGACGGCAGGAGGTGTATAGAATGGGACTGAAATCCAAGGTATTTCCGAATTCTTATCGGGACTCGGTATTGCTGATGAAGATGGCGGGCATGGTCCGTAAAATTGAAGGCGTGGAGAACGCGGAAGTCATTATTGCCACGGAAGCCAATAAGGGCATCCTTGAGTTTAACGGTCTGCTGACAGAGGAGATCAGGAAGGCGACGCCCAACGATTTGGTGGTAAGCGTTATTGCCGGGGATGAGACCGTGATCGAGAAAGCAATCGCGGCGGTAGAAGACATGATATTCAACGGACTGGAGGATGACAAGGGAGGAAAAGTCACCTATTCGGCAAAGAGTATTGCGGGGGCTCTGGCCATGGAGCCGGAAGCCGATCTGGCGATTTTGTCGATCCCGGGTCCTCTGGTGAAAAAGGACGCCATGAAGCTGCTCGACAGCGGCGTCAACCTTCTGATCTTCAGTGACAATGTTCCGATTGAGGATGAGCTGGAACTGAAGCGCAAAGCTGACGAAATGGGACTTATGGTAATGGGACCGGACTGCGGTACCGCGATCGTGAGAGGCGCCTCGCTGGCGTTTGCCAATAAAGTGCGTCAGGGGAAGATCGGTATGGTGTGTGCATCCGGAACTGGCCTTCAGGAAGTGGCCGTTCTGATCCATAATCTGGGACAGGGAATCTCTCACGCCCTAGGAACCGGGAGCAATGATGTGAAGGATGCAATCGGAGGTATCTCCATGAAGCGCGGACTTAAATGGCTGGAGCAGGATGGAAGCACGGAGCTGATTGTAGTGGTGTCCAAACCACCTCAGAAGGCTACCATGGAGAATCTGAAGGAAGAATTTAAAAAGTGCCGGAAACCGGTAATTGTCAATTTCCTGGGAAGCAGCCAGCCTGTCAAGCGGGATGGAAATGTCTACTATACGGATACCTTGGAGGAGACGGCGTTAAAAGCTCTGGAGCTGGCCGGGGAGACGGTAGACGACAGCGTGGCGGTACCGGAGGATATTTTAGAGGACATCCGCCGGGAACGGGAGCTGCACCGGCATAAAGGCGGTTACATGAGGGCCCTTTATACAGGCGGGACCCTGGGAACGGAAGCGGCAATCATATGCCGGGATATTTTAAGCGGGCTGACCACCAATCTGACCGTGCCCGGAGTGGAAAAAATGGCGGATTATAACGTCAGCGCAAAGAACTGCATCCTGGATCTTGGCGCAGACGAGTTTACCCTGGGTAAGCCCCATCCCATGATCGAGCCGGAGATGAAGAACCAGCGGCTTTTAAAGGAGGCGGCAGATCCGGAAACAGCTGTGATTCTTCTGGATTTTGTGCTGGGCTACGGTGTGAATGCGGATCCGGCCGGAAATACGTTATATGAGATTGATAAGGCCAGGGAAATTGCAGAATCTCAGGGAAGGCATATAACCATTGTAGCGTCTGTTACCGGAACGGATGAAGATCCCCAGAACCGTGAGGAGCAGATCCGGGTATTAAAGGACCACGGCGTGCTGGTACTGCCTTCCAATGCCCAGGCGGTGCGCGCGGCAGTGGAGATTGTCAAAGAGTGCAGATAGGGAGGAAATGAGATGGCAGGTTTGCTTGAACGGGAAGTAAATGTTTTGAACATTGGATTAAAGCAGTTTTTTACATCGCTGGATGATCAGGATGTAAAGGTTCTCCACGTAGAATGGAAGCCCCCTGTGGAGGATGATGAAGAGATTGATGATTTGTTGAGTTTGCTTCTGTGAGTATGAGGCTGCGGGTAAAGGATTTGGCGGGTACGGCAGTGGCTTCCCTGCCACCCCGGGGGGACTGGAGAGAAGGAGCCGTTCACTCCGTATACCATCATACGGTGAACATCCGGCTGGAAAATGGAACTCTAATCTCTCTCATCAGCCGCCGTGCGCCGCTCCACCCCTTTGCAATCCGGTTGGATGAAGACGAGATGGAACGACTCCAGGGGATACGGGAGGGCGGCGCCTGCCGGGCCACACAAGCGGAAATCCGGCTGGATGGGCAGAATGGGCCGGTTGTGCTGTCCTGGGGTAGGGAGCAGTTAAAAAACCTGAGCGCGGACCGTCTCAGGGGAGCCGCCCCAACGGCGGCGATCCTGGAGATTTTGAACAGGAAAGCGGAAGAGAACGCCGGAAAGTCCGCCCTTGGATTCATAGCCGATCCCACTCTTAACTCCCCTCTGCTGCCCTGGAGGGATCGGATTTACCGGTTGATCGCCGCGGCCCTCAGGGCGGAATCCAAAGAAGCCGTATGGGTGGGAAAACAATTAGTAGGATTGGGCTGGGGGCTGACTCCCACCTGCGACGACTTTATGGCGGGAATGCTGGCGGCCTTTTGGTTTAATCGGGACTATCCCGTACGGAAGCTTGCCGAGCTTGGGGAATGCCTGGCGGTCTGTGGGGAGACGCAGACGACCGCGGTCAGCGCACAGTTTCTAAAATGGGCGGCAAAAGGATATTTCAGCCAGGGGATTCTGGAACTTTTGGAATGCCTTAGGGGAAAAGATGAAGTATGTCTGTGCGCCAAGCTGCAACAGCTTTTGTCAATGGGGCACTCTTCAGGCTGCGATACGCTGATGGGGATTGTGTGCGGGATGAGATATGGAGGAACATGGATATGAGTAGAGTTGTTATGGCTCTGGGGGGAAACGCACTCGGAAACACCCCGGAAGAGCAAAAACTGAAAACCAGGTGGATCGCAAAGGTGATTGCGGATATGGTCGAGGACGGACATCATCTGGTGATCTGCCATGGCAATGGACCTCAGGTAGGGATGATCCAGCTTTCTATGGATTATGCGGCGGCCTCGGATGCTATTTCCGCCGATGTCGCCCTTCCGGAATGCGGGGCCATGAGCCAGGGCTACATCGGATATCATTTGCAGAATGGTATAACCAATGAACTGAATGTGCGCGGGATTGACAGGCCGGTGGCCGCGGTGCTAACCAGAGTAGTGGTGAATGCCAAAGATCCGGCATTTCAGAATCCCACCAAGCCAATCGGCGCTTTTTATACCCGGGAAGAGGCGGAAAGATTGTCCGCATCGGGCCATACCACATTTGTGGAGGATTCAGGCCGTGGATACAGACGGGTGGTGGCGTCACCGCTTCCTGTGGAAATCCAGGAGATGCCGGTTATCCGCCGGATGATGGACAGCGGGTATATTACCATTGCCGTGGGGGGAGGCGGAATCCCAATTACCAAGGAACACGGCATTTGCCGGGGGACAGCTGCTGTGATTGATAAGGATTTTGCAGCGGAGAAGCTGGCAGAAAACATACAGGCGGATATTCTTCTGCTTTTGACTGCCGTGGATGCAGTTTCGGTTAATTTTGGGAAAAAGAATCAGAAGCAGCTGGGGCGAGTGACGGGCAGTGAGCTGGAGCGATATGCGAAGGAAGGCCAGTTCCCGGCAGGCAGCATGCTGCCGAAAGTACAGGCAGCGTTGAAGTTTGTCCGGCACAATCCTAAGGGTAAGGCAATCATCAGTTCTCTGGAGCGCGCCCGGGAGGCGGTGGAGGAAGGCTGCGGAACAATCATCTCGGCAGATGAGGAAATGTTGAGCGGAGTATCATAAGAAAAAAAATAGAAAAGGAGATATAATTTTAATAACAAAACATTATTATTTTTAGCAGAGGGATTTGAAACGATGGAGTTCAGCGTGTTTGTGGACGTGCTGGGATGGGCCAGAAATGATTTTGACTATCAGCTGCCGTTGGAAACCTGCGGTTTTACCAAAACAGTTAATGCAACCTTTAATGTTCCGGTGATTGTGGATAAGACGATTGATGAGATCAATGTAGATGACTATGAGGCGCTGGCATTCCCGGGCGGATTTGCAAACTACAATTTTTATGAGTCCTGCTCAGATGAACGCCTGCTGAATCTGATCCGCGCATTTGACGAGAAGGGCAAGATTATCGCCTCTATCTGTGTGGCCTCCATCATTTTGGGCCAGGCGGGCATATTAAAGGGGCGTAAGGCTACCACCTACCACCTGAAAAATGGCCGCAGACAGAAGCAGCTGGCACAGTATGATGTGGATGTGGTCAATGAGCGGATTGTAGTGGACAAAAATGTTATCTCATCCTACTGCCCTGAGACGGCTCCTGATGTGGCGTTCAAGCTTTTGGAAATGCTGACAAGCCTGGAAGAGGCGCTGAAGGTTAAAACATTGATGGGATACTAAGATCGATAAGAGGAAAGGAGGAGGGATGGAGAAACGTAAGAAAGACCCCGCCGCCGGGACGGGAAGGGCTTCGGGCAAGGACGTGCGGTTGGGGATTGGACCCTGTATTGCGTTGCTGTTTACCTGTATTTTCTTTTCAGGCATATTTAAGGGCAGCGGTAACTGGACCGGTATCCTGGATTTTTCCACTCTGTGCGGCTCCTTTGGAAGCATTGTCACGCAGCCTAAGATCATGACTTTTGCAGGGGCGGGAGGCAGTGGGGCGAAGGACGGTTTCCTGTTTGCATGTTCCCTGCTACCGCCGGTTATGCTGGCCATTGGGATTATCCAGGTATCGGAGCATTTCGGCGCGTTGGAGGCGGCCAGAAAGCTGATGACGCCGCTTTTAAAAAGCTGCCTGGGGATTCCCGGGGCAGCCGGCCTGACCTTGATTGCCAGTCTTCAAAATGTGGATGTGGGAGCGGTCATGACAAAGGAACTGTGGGAGGCGGGAGAGATTACAGATCGTCAGAAAAGTATTTTTGCCGCGTTCCAGCTGTCGGGAGGCGCTGTGATTGTGAACTTCTTTGGCAGCGGCGCCGCATTATTTGCGCTGACGTGCTCTGATGGAAATCTGGCTGTGACGATGCCAATGATCATACCCTTTACGATAATCGTGGCGTTCAAAATTTTTGGGACGAATCTGATGCGGCTGTATCTGCATTTTATGGAACACGGATCGTAACTGTTCAGTAGGTCTGCGCACTTGCTGCGCTGACTGTACAAAAATCTAAGCTTGCAGGCAAAAATCCCATCGACGAAGTCGATTTTAAATGGATTTTTGCTCGTATCTGTGAAGGAACTGAACAGATACCGCGGATCTAAAATATGTCCGGAATAACATGCGGGAGGGAGAATGGGGAATGGGAGCGAAAACAGAGAAAAAGATGGTAACGGAAGTTTTTATTGAGGGAGCAAGAAAAGGTCTGAAGATTGGTACGAACAGCATTATTCCCAATATACTGATGGCATACGTGCTGATCAGCGTATTAAAAATATCCGGGCTTCTGGATGTACTGAGCCGGCTTTTGGACCCTCTCATGGCGGTATTTACTCTTCCGGGAGCCGCGGCAACCGTAATTTTAAGCGCATGGATGGGAACCGCCGGGGGTGTGGGTGTGGCGGTGGGACTTTTTACGGAAGGTCTTCTGGATGCTCACGATATTATGATCCTGACACCCGCGATCTTCCTTTTGGGTGCCCAGATCCAATATATTGGGAGAGTGCTGAACGTGGCGGGCGTAAAAAGCAAGCATTATCTGCCGCTTTTGGCAATCAGTATCATCAATGCGATGTTTGGGATGCTGGTTATGCGTATATTTGTATAGGAAACAAAAGCGGAAACAATCGTCCGCAGGCTGCGCCAGCGGTCTGTTACATTCAATGAGATACCGGAAGGCGGCGTGAACATTACGCCGCTTTCCGGTATTGTGCGCGTGCTGATTCCGGTCAATCCGGTTCCATCAAATTATTATACAATATCACGCCGCGCGTCAACGCGTCTTATTTGTTTAAATACGCCCTCAACGCCTCCGCCGCATAATCCGCGGCCCCCTCGCCAAACTTTTGATCCGTAACATTGCGGATCAACTCGTTTCCATAACCCTCCAGCACCATGTCCCAGTACCCTTCTCCCAGATCGCCGCTCCACCTTGCGCTGGTCTCGCGGGTGAAATCCATCAGCTCCTGAAGGATTTCCTGGACTTCCGGGGAGGCGGGGGATTTGGAACGGTCGGCGGTCAGCTTCCGGAACAGGTCGTCGCTGCGTTTTAAAATGTCGTCCTTATTTTCCTGGACCTTCTTTGCCTTTTCCATCAATTCCGGGAAATGGGCCAGATTTTGCTTCATGGCTTCCGTGTATTTTTCCACGCTGCCGAACTGTTTGACAGCCAGCCGGGCCACGTTGTCCTGGTCGTCCCGGACGCGGTTGATGAATTGGTCGAAGTCCTCCACGCTGCCCCAGTATTTTACAACTTCCTCCGCGTTCTCGCGCTTGAACTGTTCCAGCGCGTCGATGTATTCATTTAAATTGAATGCTTCAAAATTCATATACGGTTCTCCTCTCTCCAATTTCTCCAGCAGTGCGATCAGCTTATCCAGCCGGTCGCGCTTTAATGTGAGCAGTTTCTTCTGATTCCGGTAGGCCGACAGCTTGTCAAAGTCGGGGGTCCGAAGTATTTCCTTGATCTCCTTCAATTTGAAATCCAGCTCCTTGAAAAACAGGATCTGCTGCAGCCGTTCCAGGACTTCGTCGCCGTAAAGACGGTAGCCCTTGGCTGTGGTTTCGCTGGGCTTTAACAGCCCGATTTCATCGTAATATTGCAATGTGCGCGTGCTGATTCCGGTCAGCCCGGCCACCTGGCTTATGGTTTTCATGGCGATCCACTCCTTGCTTGTTTGGGAAAACGGGCCGGAGCTTTGCCGGCGGTCAGGTCCGGCCGTTTCCCTTAACTGTATCGTACTGTATCACGCAGCGTGAGAGTCAACTGCTTTTTGGGAATTTTTCAGTTAAAGTGCGTTTCCAGCAGCCGGATAAATGCTTGGATAAATTCCGGCAGATAACCGCCCTTTCGAAACGCCACAGAAATGGGCACGGTGAAGTCCGCAAACCCCACCAAAAAGAAACGGACCGGCTTTTCGTAATCAAAGTACCGCACATAGCTTTCATAGTTAAACGCGGCCCCGTAGCCTTCGGCCGCCATCTGAACGGCGGTATCCATATTTTCAATGATAAAGCAGCGCCTGGGTTTGATACCGGCGTAGGAGAAGGCGGCGTCCGTGAAAATGCGCACGGACTGCTCCGGAGCCTGGAGTATAAAACGTTCGTCGGCCAGAAGCTTTAAGTCCAGCCAGGGATAACGGTGGCCGGGCAGATCCCTGGCCTGGGCGCAGGCGGGATGTTCGGGCGGGATGGCCATTACCAGGCGGTCGTTGTAAATGGGAATGACGTCCAGCTTGTCCCGCTGAAAAAAGCGGTTGGTGAGAATCAGATCCAGATCCCCGTCCAAAAGCTGCTGTTCCATGTCCCGGCTGCTGGTCTCGGTGACGGTCACCTCCACCTGGGGGTAGGAGCGTTCAAAGGCGGTCAGCACCTTGGGCAATAGGTAGCGGCTGCGCCGCAAATGAAGTCCCAGGCGCAGTCTGCCTGCGCTGCCCTTGATCATATCGTTTAACTCTCCCCGGAATTCGTTTTGAATGGCCAGCATCTCCCGGGCGCTGCGGACGTAGAGCTCCCCGGCGCAGGTGGGGACCAGGCGCTTTCCCACCCGGTCGAACAGGGGGACGCCCATCCGCTCCTCCAGGCGGTTCAGGAAAATGCTCAGGGTGGGCTGGGAAATGTACAGTTCCTCCGCGGCCCGGGTGATACTCTGATGTTTGGCTAACGCCACAACGTACTCCTGTTCCCGTAAATCCATACTCGGCCTCCTTATCACAAATAATAGCTTTTGACTATTATAATTAAGACAAAAATAAATTAGACAAATGATCTTGCCACGATTATACTGGAATTAACCGGGAAGGTCAAGAGCTCAGCCGTCCTGAAGTCAAGTTCCTCCGGGAACATCGGAGCCGGATCCGGCAAGTCCGCCTCTGGTCCGCGGCCCGTAGGGAGTCAAGTATTAAAAAAGGAGACAAGGTATGGAACACGCAGAAAAAGCAAAAAAGGGGTTTCGGATGCCCCACACGTTTGTAATTATTTTCACCATCATTCTCATCGCCATCGCGTTTACATGGCTGATTCCGGCGGGGGAGTACGCCAGGTTTGAGAACGCACAGGGGATTAAAGTGATCGACCCGTCCCAATTTAACAGCCTGGAGCGGACGCCGGTGAACCCGTTACTCATTACCCAGTATATAGTCAATGCGTTCATTAAAAATGCCGACCTGATCATGGTCATTCTGTTCTCGGGCGGCGCGTTTCACATGCTGACCAAAACCGGAGCGCTGCAGGCGGTGATCGCCAAGCTGGCCAGACGGTTTTCCGGGCACATCGGAATTTTTATTCCGCTGCTCTCCCTGGTGTTCGCGCTGATCTGCACAACCCAGGCCGTGAACATGTTCATCGCCTTCGCGCCGGTGATGGTGATGTTGTCCCTGGCCCTGGGGCTGGATTCCATCTGCGGGGTGGCGATTATCATTCTGGGCGGCGCCATCGGATTTTCCACGGGCACGCTGAATGTGAGCACCACGGTGATCAGCCAGAAGATCGCGGATCTGCCGCTGTACTCGGGGATCGGCTACCGGTTCGTCTGTTTCGGTGTGTTTTTTGTGGTGACCAATCTGTTTTTGATCCGCTATGCCAACAAGATCCGCAAGAACCCGGAGCTGAGCCCCATGTACGATCTGGACCAGAAAAATGCCCTGGCAAAGGATCTGAAGCTGGAGGATTTCGGCACCATGACGCCCCGGAAATGGATCACCATCGGCTGCCTGGTGGCGGCAATGGGACTGATCGTTTACGGCAGTATCCTGAAGGGCTGGGATGTGGCGGAGCACGCCGCGGTGTTCCTTGCACTGGGTATTGTGGTGGGCCTGGTGGGTGGTTTCTCGGCCAATGAGATTTCAAAGGAGTTTCTGGCGGGCTGCAAGGATATGCTGGGCGCGGCTATGATCATCGGGCTGGCAAGGAGCATCGGCTCCATTATGGGCGACGGAAATATTATCGACACCGTGGTTCATACCCTGGCAGGAATCCTCAATGTGGTGCCCTTTTATCTCCAGGGGATCGGGATGCTCATCGCCAACACCATTATCAACGTGTTTATCACCTCCGGCTCCGGCCAGGCCTCGGTGGTGATGCCGATCATGATCCCGCTGGCCGACCTGCTGGGTATGACCAGACAGACCGCCATTCTGGCCTTCAATTTCGGAGACGGATTCTGCAATTACATACTGCCCACCTCCACGGCGCTGATGGGGATTATCGGCGCGGCAAATATTCCCTACGACCGCTGGATGCGGTTTATGTGGAAATGCTTCCTGCTGTGGCTGGCTACCGGCGCGGTGATGCTGCTGATCGCCCAGGCGATTCATCTGGGACCGATGTAAATAATAGGAGATGATATAAAATGTTAAAGGAACGGATTTTTGAGGAGATAGACAGACAGAAGGAGCGGCTGTGTGAAATGGCCGATACCATATTCGATCATCCCGAATGCGACGGGGAGGAGATGATGGCCGCGGATCTGTTATGCGGGTATCTGGCGGAAAACGGATTCTCGGTGGAACGCCCCATCGCAGGGTTGAAAAGCGCCTTCCGGGCCGTGTACCACAGCGTGGGAAACGGGGCAGCCCCCCGCATCGGCCTCCTCTGCGAGTATGACGCTCTGGCCGGGCTGGGGCATGGGTGCGGGCACCATATGCAGGGACCGGCCTGCCTGGGCGCGGCGGTGGCGCTGAAAAACTGCTGCCGGGATCAGGCGTTTACACTGGTGGTTTACGGCACCCCCGCCGAGGAGACCTTCGGCGGAAAGATCAATATGATGGAGGCCGGTTATTTGAAAGACATCGACGTAGCGCTGATGATGCACGGCGGGCCGGACACCTGCACGGACATCCGCTGTCTGGCGCTGTCATCCTTTGACGTGACATTCCACGGGAAAAAGGCCCATGCGGCCATCATGCCGGAGGAGGGCAGGAGCGCGTTCGACGCGCTGCTGCTGGCTTTCCAGGGAGTGGAATTTCTGCGGGAGCACGTCCGGGACGACGTGCGCATGCACTATACGGTGAAAAACCTTCCGGGGCCGGAAAATGTGGTCCCCTCCGAGGCGGTGGGAAGCTTTGCCCTGCGCTCCTTCTCCAGAGATTATCTGGACCAGGTGGCAAAGCGGTTCCGGGATATTGTGCGGGGGGCTGCGCTGATGGCCGGGGTGACCTGCGAGATCGCGGAGAAACCGGCTCTGGCCAACAAGGTGCCCAATCTGACGTTAAACGATCTCCTGGTGGAGAATGCGCGGCTGGCTGGCGCGCCGGGGATCACGCCGCCCAGGGAGCGCACCGGCTCCACGGATTTCGGCAATGTGATGCACGAGCTTCCGGGCAGCTGTATCCGGATCAAATTCGTGCCCTCGGGCACGTCCTCCCATTCCAAAGACTATGTGGAGGCGGGAAAGACGGAGGCGGCCCACAGCTGCGTGGTCTACGGGGCCAAGGCCATGGCGGGCGCATCCCTGGATATGCTGACAGACTGTAAAATAATGGAAAGCATAAAGCGGGAATTCGCTGAAAAGCGGGAGTTATACCGGTGATAAGCTGTTTTGATTTAAAAAGTTTTGAGACCCGGGCAGAGTACGGACTGATGGTCATTGGCCGGGTCTGTTGCGAGGAGTTAATTGGCATTTTGAGAAAAAGGAGGCGGCTGCCATGAGCGCTGCAAGACAGGAAAAATTTAGAAATATCGTGTGTCTCCTGGCCGGTTCGTTTGTGTACAGCGTGGGCACCCACTGCTTCGTGGTGCCCGCCAATATCGCGCCGGGCGGCGCGTCGGGCCTGGCGCTGATGGTGAATTTTGTGACGGGGCTGCCGGTGGGCGTGCTGACCATGGTGGTGAACGTTCCCCTGCTGATCCTGGCCTGGATCTATCTGAGCCGGAAATTCGCGGTCAGCACGGCCATGACCTGCATCGCCTGCTCCGTGATCCTGGATTTCGTGGTGGCGCCGGTATTTCCCATGTACACCGGGGACCGGCTTCTGTCCAGCCTGTTCGGCGGCGTGATCGTGGGGGCGGGGATGGCGCTGATCTTCATGTCCGGCTCCACTACCGGAGGAAGCGACATTCTGGGGTATATTCTGCAAAAGAAAAAGCCCCATCTGTCCATCGGGCGGGCGCTGATCATTGTGGATGGAGTGGTGCTGGCACTGTCCATTTTCGTGTTTCAGAACGTGGAGTCCGGGCTTTTGGGAATGATTTCCCTCTACGCCTGCACCCGGGTGATCGACGCGATCCTCTACGGAAACGACGCGGGGAGCATGGTGACCATCGTCAGCAGGTATCCCCAGCGCATCGCGGACCGCATCATCCAGGACCTGGAGCGCAGCGCCACGGTGATGAACGGCCGGGGCGCGTACAGCCGAAAGGACACCGGGATTCTCCTGTGCACCGTGCGCCGATCCCAGTTCGGACGGTTGAAACAGATTATCCGGGAGACGGATTCCAGCGCCTTTGTGATGGTGACGGAGACCACGGAGGTGTTTGGGGAAGGATTTAAGGAGATTGTGAGTTGACGGGACGGCGGTGTGCGGGAAGGTTAAACGCCCGCCCGGAGTCCGGCCCCGCCCTCCCCAACACCAAAAAGCGCCCGGCAGCGGAATAATCCAGCTGCCCGGGCGCTTTTTTTCGGCGTTTCCAGCGGTGCGCGTTTCCAGTATTTTCCGGGTCTAAAACCCGTCCTCATCCCACTCCTCGCCGCCGCCCCGGCTTTCCCCGAATTTCCCGTCCACATCCACAAATGTGTCAGGAGCTTTTTCCAGCAGGGATTTGATCAGCTCCTCCATCGGTACGAACTGACGGCAGATCAGGGTCTCGATCAGCAGCGGCAGGTTGATGCCGGTAAGATGGCGGAACGGATACTGCCCGGACAATGCCACCACGGTGTTGAAGGGGGTGCCGGAGGTGATATCCGTGAGCACCAGAAGCTCCGTCCCCTGAAAGGATTCCATGGCCCGGACCAGCTCTGCCCTGAGCTGGTCCGGGCTTTCGTCGGCGGTAAGGCCCACCGCCACGGCCTGCTCCTGGGGGCCGAGAATCATCCGGGCCGTCTCCAGCATGGCCGTGGCGTAGGTTCCGTGGGATACAAGTAAAATTGCAATCATGATTCGGTCCTCCTCAAATTACGGGGTGCATGCGTCGATGGCGGAGCGCAGGCGTCCGCCAGCCTGTTCCAGACGTTGCTTTGCGGGCTCTGGTTCCAGCCCGGTTAGGCCCATGAGCACGGCCAGCTTCACGCAGCGGCCGGAGGCTTTAAGCAGCTCCGCCGCCCGCTCCTCGCCGCAGTCCAGGCATTCCCGGATAATATTGATGCTGCGGATCACCAGTTTTTCATTGGTGGGCTGCACGTCTACCATCAGGTTCTGGTAGACCTTTCCCATCTTGATCATAACGGATGTGGAGATCATGTTCAAGATCATTTTCTGGGCCGTGCCCGCTTTCATACGGGTGGAACCGGTCACGGCTTCCGGTCCGGTCACCGCCTCCACGACTGTTTTAGCGTGGCGGGACATTTCAGCGCCGGACACACAGGAGACGGCCCCGGTGTATGCGCCTACGGAATCCGCGTAATCCAGGGCGCCGATCACATAGGGGGTGCGTCCGCTGGCGGCAAGACCCACCACTGCGTCCTTTTGGGAAATGCCCAGCGCCCGCAGGTCGTCGGCTCCGGCCTGTGCGTTGTCCTCGGCCCCCTCGCTGGATTCACGCAGGGCGCGGTCGCCCCCGGCGATGATTCCCTGCACCAGCTCCGGGGAAACGCCGTAGGTGGGCGGGCACTCGGAAGCGTCCAGCACGCCCAGGCGGCCGGAGGTTCCGGCCCCGATATAGATCAGGCGTCCGCCTTGTTCCAGGCGCGCGCAGATTTCGTCCACAAGTTGCGTTAGCTGGGGCAGGCACTGGTTTACAGCCGCGGCGATCCCCGCGTCCTCGCGGTTGATGGCCTCCAGTATCCCGGCGGTGGTCATGGAGTCGATGGAGCGTGTGTTAGGGTTTCTCTGTTCGGTTTCAAGGGATTTCAGGTTCATATGCTTCTCCTCCGTCTGAACTGATACGTTTGATAAGCACATTATACGGCATTGAAATTAAAAAACAATTATTTTATAAAAAGTTGAAATTTTATTTTACTTCCTGAAAGTTTTGTGACATACTGAGAAAAAAGGAAAATGGGAGGAACTGAAATGAGCGTGCTGATCAAGCTGAGAGATTACCGCAACCTTTCCGCGGCGGAGAACCAGGTGCGGGAGTATATTCTGAAATATCCGAAAAAAGTGCTGGAGTACACGGTGTATGAGCTGGCCAAGGAATCCTTCACCTCCCCGGCCACGGTGGTGCGCCTGTGCAAGAAGATCGACATCAAGGGATTTGCCCGGCTGAAGGTGCTGCTGGCGGAGGAGACCAAGTATTTCCAGGACATGAAGCTGAACCTGCTGGACACCACCACCATTGAAAAGAACGATTCGCCCCACGCCATTATCGAGAAGATTACCAACATTGCGGTCAAAACCATCGAGGAGACCAGGGTGCTGGTCAATGAGAAGCAGTTTATGCAGGTGGCCCGGCTGCTTCAGAAGGCTGTGATCGTCGATTTTTACGGCGTGGGCGCGTCCAGCCCGGTTGCCATAGACGCCCAGTATAAATTCATGCGCATCGGGAAAAATGTGATCACCTACCAGCTCTACGACCGGCAGTACGTCCAGGCGGTGAACTCGGACGCCAGCCACGTGGGCATCATCATTTCCTATTCCGGAGAGACCAAGGAAATGCTGAAGATCGCGGGTATTCTCCAGAAAAACGGCACTCCGGTGGTGGCCGTGACCTCCAGCGGGGAAAATTCCCTAAACCGCATCGCGGACTACAACCTGTTCGTCACGGCCAAGGAGACGGTGTTCCGCAGCGGGGCCATGGCCTCCAGGACGGCCCAGCTCTACATCATCGACATTCTGTACGCCCTTTACTGCTCCCTGGATTACGACGAGAGCATCAAGAAAATCCAGCAGACCCGGATCGAGTAGGGAAAATCCGGGGACATGTTTCATAAACTGAAAGAAAATTTCGCAATTACCTTCCAATATTGACATTTATTTTCGGATTTGATAATTTTGTGCTAAGAAAGGGGGAAACAAGATGATCACTATTGCAAGAATTGACGAGCGCCTGATCCACGGACAGGTGGCCTACGCATGGACCGTCGCATATAAGAGCGAGGCGATCATGGTGATTGACAACGAGATCGCAAAGGACAAGTTCCAGATCTCTCTGCTTCAGATGGCCTGCCCCGCAGGGGTGAAATGCTTCATCTGCGATGAGGACAAGGCGGTGGAGCTGCTGAAAAAGTATGAGAAGCGGAAGATTTTCGTGGTGGTGAAGCACCCGGGAACGCTGCTTTCCATTTGCAAGAAAGGCTGCGGGCTGGAAGCGGTCAACGTGGGCGGCCTGTATTTCAAGGAGGGAAGGCGTCAAATCTCCAAAACCGTTTATGTGGACCCGGAGATGGAGGAGATGTTTCGGGAGCTTGACAGCCTGGGCGTGCGGCTGGAGAACCGGACCACTCCCACGGACCCGGAAGAGGATTTGATGAAGCTGTTGTAAGGTTTTTACAGAGGAGGGTAATTGGCTATGAGTACGTTGCAGGTGCTGCTGCTGAGTATTTTTATCGCACTGTTGATTTTGGAAAATTATGGTTATGGATACTGGATGATTTCGCGGCCCATTTTCGCGGGTCCGCTGATCGGCCTTCTGCTGGGGGATGTGCAGACCGGTCTGTTGGTAGGCGGAAGCGTGGAGCTGATGTACATGGGCGTGATTCCCGTGGGCGGAAGCGTTCCGCCAAACGCGCAGATCGCCGGAATTCTCTCCACGGTGTTCGCCATCTTGAACGGCGGCAACGCGGAGGTGGGAATCGCCCTGGCGCTGCCCATCGGGCTTTTGGCCCAGCTGCTGATCATGTTCGCGTGGAACTTAAACATTATTCTGATCCACGGCGCGGACAAGTACGTGGAGGCGGGGGATTACAAAAAAGTGGACCGCATGCACCTGTGCGGCCTGGTGGTATTTTTCTTCGTGTTCTTTATCCCCACGTTCCTGGCGATCCAGTTCGGCAGCGAGTTTGTGAACAACGTGGTGGCGGCCATGCCGCCGGTGCTGACGGACGGCCTGAAGATCGCTTCCGGCATTCTCCCGGCAGTTGGAATGGCCATGCTGCTGAAAATGATGAACTTTAAGAAATACTGGTCGTTTTTCGCCCTTGGGTTCGTATTTTCCATCTATCTGGGGCTGAACGTGCTGGCGATCTCCATTATCGCCCTGGCCCTGGTATTCGCCATGCATGCCATGCGCAGACGGGAAGCGGACGACGACGGATTTGACGACGAGGACGAGGCGGACGGGGAGCCCGCCGGCAGGCTGTTGGGCCAGAAGGAACTGAAAAAGGTATTCCGCCGTTCCTTCTTCTCCATGACGACCATTAACTATGAGCGCTATTGCTCTCTGGGATTCTGCTACGCCATGATCCCGGCCTTAAAGGTGCTGTATCCCAACCAGGATGATTTTAAGGAAGCCATGCTGCGGCACAATGAATTTTTCAACTGCCATCCCTACACGGGCAACGCGGTAATCGGCGTGTCGCTGGCCCTGGAGGAGCAGCGGGCGGCCGGAAAGCCCATTTCCGCCGAGGCCATTTCCTCCACCAAGGCGGCGCTCATGGGACCGCTGTCCAGCATCGGCGACTCGGTGTTTAAGGCCACCTTTATGACCATTTTCGCGGCCATCGGCGCGGCCCTGGCCCTGGACGGAAATATGGCGGGGCCCTTCCTGTTTATTATCCCCAACGTGCTGCTCAACGTGTGTTCCAGGTGGCTGTTCATCAAATACGGCTATGAGCTGGGCACCAATCTGGTGGTGAAGATGAAGAGCAGCGACATCATCGACAAGTTCGTGGAGGGCGCGACCATCGTGGGTATGATGGTGGTGGGCGCCATGATCGTGGGATTTGTGAACCTGAAAATCGGCTGCGTCTGGGTGATCGGCGAGAAGGAGATCGTGCTCCAGGATATCATCAACTCCCTGATGCCAAGCCTTCTTCCCCTGCTGCTGGTGCTGTCCTATTATTGGATTCTGATCAAGCGCAAAAAGGGTATGTATATCTGTATTATTGCGAGCTTTGTGCTCGGAATCGCTGGAAAGGTGGTTGGACTCTTCTGATGAACCAGGTAAACAAACAGATTTTGGAACAATTAAAACATAAGCTGATCGTTTCCTGCCAGGCGCGGGTGGGCTGGCCCATGTACGGACCGGAGATTATGGCTGCTTTTGCCGCCGCGGCCAAGCAGGGCGGAGCGGCGGGCATCCGGGCAACGGGCGCGGATAATATTCTGAAGATCAAGGAGCGGGTGGACCTTCCCATTATCGGGATCAACAAGCAGTTTTACGACGGCTATGACGTTTACATAACTCCGTCCTATGAGAGCGCCAGGGAAATTCTGGAAATTGGGGTGGAGATTATCGCCCTGGACGCCACCCCGAGAAAACGGCCGGGGGGCGAGACGGTGGAGTATATCCTGGGACAGATTCGGGAGCATTATCCCCAGGTGCTGGTGATGGGGGAGATTTCCACGCTGGAGGAGGCCAGGGCTGTGCTTCCTTTGGGATTCGATATCATTTCCACCACGCTGTCGGGGTATACCGAGTCCAGCCAGGACGTGAAGTCCGTGAATCTGGAGTTGATCCGGCAGATTCGTGGGATCACCGACACGCCCATTATCGCGGAGGGAAAGATCGCCCGGGAGGAGGAGGCCGTGGAGGCCATGAGAGCCGGAGCTCACGCGGTGGTGGTGGGAACCTCCATTACCCGGCCGGAGATTATTACGGAGCGGTACGTGGGAGCGCTGCGGGAGTTTGAGGCGCGGCTGTAGACGGAGATGGTTTGCGGCGGCGGATGAATGGAATATGGGAGATGAAAGAGCAGGGACTGGCCCCCGGGATGTGGGGGGCGGGGCCCTGCTCTTTGTGCGCCCGGCGGGGAGGAAGGAATGAGGCGAGGGAAGCTACGGGGCTGCGGTAGGGGCTGCGACAGGGAATGCGGCAGCCGCAAATATTGATTGACAAATACCGGGCGGGCTGATATGCATGTTATATACCGGGCCAGTGCCGGGACCGATGAAATTTGTTGAAAAAATCTTTGAATCTATGTCACACAGTGGAAAATCTGCGCTCTAATTGTAGTAGGAGGGATTATCATATGGAAATTAAATCAAATGAAGAGTGGACAAACTGTATTGAAAAAGCGGTGGCAGGGGATAAGGAGGCCCTGGAGCGGATCGTTCTCAACCTCCAGGACATGGTGTTCAATCTGTCGCTGCGTATGCTGGGGACATTTCCCGACGCCGAGGACGCGGCCCAGGATATTTTGCTGAAGGTGATCACGCGCCTGGCCACGTTCCGGGGGGAGAGCGCGTTTACCACCTGGGTGTTCCGCATCGCGACCAATCACCTGATTCAGTACAAAAAGCACATGTTCGCCCAGAGGCCGCTGAGCTTTGAGTATTACGGGGCGGACATTGAAAACGCGCGCCTGGAGGAGGTGCCGGACCTGACTCAGAACGTGGAACGGTTCATTCTGGCGGAGGAGCTGAAAATGTCCTGTACCAATGTGCTGCTGCAATGCCTGGACGCGGAGAGCCGCTGCATTTTCGTGCTGGGAACCATGTTTAAGCTGGACAGCCGGATCGCGGGGGAAATCCTGGACATGACGCCGGAGGCCTACCGCAAACGCCTGTCCCGTATCCGGGGGAAAGTGGCGGATTTCCTATCCGCTTACTGCGGGGAGTACGGCGGCGGGCAATGCCGCTGCATGAAACGGGTGGATTACGCCATTCAGAACCACCGTTTGAACCCGGCCGCGCTGGACTATACCGCGGCTACGGAGCACACGCCGGAGCAGAGGCGGCAGTTTAAAAATGCCATGGAGGAGATCGACGATCTGTCCGCCCGGTTTTCCTTCTTAAAGACCTACCAGTCGCCGGAGCGGACCCGGCAGTTTTTCCGGGAATTTCTGGCCTCCGCCTCGCTGTCGGCGGTGACGAATGCATAGGAGGAGATTATGAACACAGATGTGATATTGAATTATCTTATGGAATTGGAGCGGAATAATAACCGCGAGTTTTATCACGCCCACAAGAAGGAGTATCAGGCGGCCAAGACCGAGTTTGAGGCGCTGGTTCAGGAGTTGATTTTCAGGATCGGGAAAACGGACGGGAGCGTGCTTGGCTGCGTGCCCGGGGAATTGACCTTCCGGTTGACAAGGGATACCCGTTTCAGCCACGACAAATCTCCCTACAATCCGGCGTTTCGCGCCCATATTTCCGGCGGCGGAAAGCTGCCGGTGCCGGTGGGTTATTACCTGATGATTAAGCCGGGAGGACAGTCGTTTCTGGGCGGAGGGCTCTTCGCGGATATGTTCAAGGAGGCCACGGCTATGGTGCGGGATTATATTGTCGCGCATCCGCAGGAGTGGGAAACGGTGATTCAGGCCGAGGCGTTCCGGGCGTGTTTTAAGGTGCAGGGGACTGCGCTGAAACAGGTTCCGGCGGGGTATGACAGGGAGCATCCCCAGGCGGAATTTTTGAAATATAAGAGCTGGTATCTGGAATATCCGGTGGCGGATGATGTGATTCGGGAGGCGGATGGATTTCTGGAACTGGCGGAAACAATTTTTAGGAAAATGAAGCCGTTTAATGATTTGATGAACCGGGCACTGGAGGGATTTCGGATGCCGGAGCGGTGAGCGGGGAGGTTTAAAACGGAAATGGACCCATACCCGGTCTCCCCGCGCCCAACATAATCGCCCAGCCCCCGCATATGTCAGCCCGCAGCAGCGTCTAATCGGGCAGCAGATGAATCATCACCAGCTCCGGCGGATTAAAAATCCGGGGCAGGCGGTTCAGGCACAGGCCGCGGCTGACGATCATAGTGACCCTACCCAGCCGGTAGCGGCCTCCGGCGTACCGGGGAAACAGGCCCTGGTGGGGGGCCAGCAGACCACGCCCCAAACCGGGAATCCGCACCTGCCCGCCGTGGGCGTGGCCTGCCACCACCAGGTCGAAGCCGCTCTCCCGGTAGTAACGGGTCAGCTCCGGACGGTGAGTGAGCAGGATGGAGTAGCGTTCCCCGGACAACCCGGCGCGGCAGTCGGCAAGCTGGCGCTCCCACTGCCGGGGAATCCGGCGGACGAAGCGGTTGGGAGTGAAAACCGTGGGATCGTCCACGCCGCCAATTTCAAGGAGCTGTCCGCGTATGTTCACGGTCCGGGTTTCACCGGAGAGCACGGTGACGCCGTGGGAGGTGAACCGTTTCTTGATTGCGTCCAGGCGGCCGGTGCGCTGCTCGTGGTTGCCGGTGACGTAGAAGCAGCGAGTAAAGGGCAGCGTTCTGATCCCTTCCAGAAACTCCCGGGTTCCAACCAAAGGAACCTGGTCGTCAACGATGTCGCCGGCCAAAAGGATCAGGTCCGGGTTGTACTTTCGGAGCGCGTGGACCAGCACCTCCTGCCGGCGCCCGTAGCGGGTGCTGTGCAGGTCGGTGATCAGGGCGATCGTTACCGGCTGCGTGATCAGGTCCGGATACTCATTGTAAATGCGCACGACCGGTGCACGGCTGAAGGCGGTGTTCCGCCAGGATGTTCGTTTCATATCTGACTCCCCTGACTCCCAATTTCTAAATTCGGCCGGACCCTTCCGGTTATCCGAAAAATTCCGTGAGTTTCTCTTCCATATCCGGGTCGCTGACACAGTAGCCGATGGCCATGCGGCCGCCGGTTTCTGCCGCCAGCATCCGGGCGTTTTCTTTGCCGAAGGCCCCGCACATTTCCAGGCAGCCAAAGCCCTCCGCCAGCAGCTTTTTGGCAGTCTCTTTGGCCTCGTCGATGTCGCGGACCGTCACAAAACGGGTGAGCATCCCGCCGTGAACAAATTCCGCGGTATCGCGTTCTGTGTCGTAATCTCCAAGCACCATCATTGCATATTTTTTCATTGTCTGTTTCCTCCTCAGGATTGATTTTACCGGTCAGTCGGGCAGGTTGATAAATAGATCGGAAAGGGTCAGGTTCAGTGCGTCCGCGATCTGTTTGCAGCGCTCCAGAGTGACGCTGTGCTCGCCCCGCTCCAGGCGGCCGTAGTAAGCCCGGCTGATTCCGCACAGCTGCGCGAACTCCTCCTGGGTGTATCTGCGCGCCTCCCGCATTTTGCGCAGCTCGTTTCCAAATCTGACGTTGACATTGTCCGGATCGCGCAAAGAATGTTCCCCCCTAACTCGAGATACGTTTCCTTAATTATACATTGTCGGCAGCCGGAGGCTGTCGATAAGAGATACGTTTCCTTAATTATACATTGTCGGCAGCCGGAGGCTGTCGATAAGAGATACGTTTCCTTAATTATACATTGTCGGCAGCCGGAGGCTGTCGATAAGAGATACGTTTCCTTAATTATACATTGTCGGCAGCCGGAGGCTGTCGATAAGAGATACGTTTCCTTGATTATACATTGTCGGCAGCCGGAGGCTGTCGATAAGAGATACGTTTCCTTAATTATACCATGCCGGGCGCATTTGGAAAAGAGCTTTCATTTCGATTGTCTAAGGGAGAAAACGTCATATATAACGTTGAATAATATCAAAAATTGCGGTATTCTGGTAATACAGATGGCAGCGGAGGCTGCGTATCTGAAATACTACACGTACCGCCGGGAGCGGTGGAAGGAGAAAATCATGGAATATACAAATGACAGAGGAGCGCTGACGCTGAAGTTTCCGGTTCAGTCGTTCCGCAAGATTCCCAACCCCTATCTGAAGGAGGAGGAGGGCGACAAGGAGGCGGCCATGTACGTTGCGATCTGCGACGTGAAGGAGCTTCCGGCCAATATCCCCATGGAGACCAACCCCAGGGAGCAGAGACTGACCACCAACGTAGCCAAAAAGATCAAAAATTCGCTGCTGGACCCGGCGGCATTTGATTTTTATCTGCTGAACCGCGGGCTGCTGCTGTCCGCCAGGACGGTGAGCTTTGACAACTATTCCAACCAGATGACCATTGTGTTCGAGGATCCGGATGTGCACGGAAATGTGGACGGCGGCCACACTTACAAGATCATTCTGGCCAACCGGGATCAGTTGGACCTGGGACAGCAGTATGTGAAACTGGAAATTCTTACGGGTGTGGAGAATATTTTCCAGAATCTGGCAGCCGCCAGAAACACTTCGGTCCAGGTGCAGGATAAGTCCATTGCGGAGTTGGAGAAGCGGTTTGAGATCATCAAGGACGCCATCGGCAGCGAAGCCTTCTCCAAACGGGTGTATTTCAAGGAGAACGACAGCGGGGACATCGACGTGGCGGACTTGCTGGCCATGTTGAATATGTTCAACATCCACAAGTATCCGGGCAAGGAAAATTTTCCCGTAGTGTCCTACAGCGCGAAGAAAAAATGCATCGATTACTACATCGAGTATCACAAGAAGTTTGGGGAGAGCGCGGAAAATCCCTACGTGAAGATGGTGCCGATTATGTGCGATATTTTTAAGCTGTACGACAGGATTGAGATCAGCATGAGCCGCTTTTACCGCCAGAAAAACCAGAGCGGGCGCTATGGCTCGGTGAAGGGGGTGGCTGCGCCCAAGGGCGGCAGGTCCTTAGAGTCCAAGTTTTACGGGAAACAGCTGGATTTGTATTCCCCCACCGGTTTTCTCTACCCGATCCTGGGCGCGTTCCGGGCCCTGGTGAAGGAGGAGAACGGCGTTTACGGCTGGAAAACAGACCCCTTCGCCGTGCTGGAACGGGTGGGCGGCGAGCTGGTGGAGACCACGGTGGAGCGCAGCCGCTCACTGGGCAACAATCCGCAGTCCGTTGGAAAGGACAGCGGAAACTGGAAAACGCTGTATATTACGGTGATGTTTGATATGATGGAACTGTAGGCGGGAGGTTACTGTTCACAGGCAATATCCCGCGAGGCGTTTTTTGCCGTTTCTGTGCATCGCGAAGCGTGTTACTGGGAACGGAGTGTACAGTAACGGCGGGGGCTGCGGGATGGCGCAGGAAAGTAAAAAACTTGCCAAATGCGCCCGATCTGTGGTAGAATAGAGTCTATCATCGGAGGGTATGTAATACTCAGATTATATGCCGGATAAGATGGCGGGACGCGCCCGCTGCCTTATCCGGCTTTTGTGGTGCCGGGGGTGGACGCAGTGATGGAGATATGGCAGATGGCCGGTGCGGCTGCGGATTTCCACCTTACGACCGATGAAATGTAAAAGAAATACAATCAGGAGTTGAGAACATGACCAGACAGTTATCCATGACAGAGGGAAAGATCGGCCCGGCGCTGTTGAATTTCGCGGTGCCAGTGCTGATGTCCGGTTTTTTACAGGCGCTATACGGCGCGGTGGACTTGTTGGTGGTGGGGCGCTACGACAGCTCTGCGGCCGTCTCGGCGGTGGCCACCGGCAGTCAGATGATGCAGACCATCACCGGCGCGGTGCTGGGGCTTTCCATGGGCGGCACGGTATTGATCGGCCACGCCATCGGGGAGAAGGAGCCGGAGAAGGCCGCACGGGCGGTGGGCACGCTGGCGGTGCTGTTCGCCGTGATCGCGGCGGTCTGTACCGCGTTCATGACCCTGGCCACCGGATGGGTGACGGGGCTGCTGCACACCCCCCGGGAGGCGTTTACATATGCCAAACAGTACATATTCATCTGTTCCTCGGGAATCCCGTTCATTATCGGCTACAACGCGGTCAGCAGCATTTTCCGGGGCATCGGGGACTCCAAAACGCCCATGTACCTGGTGGCGGCGGCCTGTCTGGTCAACGTGGTGCTGGATTTTCTGCTGGTGGGCGTGTTTCACATGGGGGCCGCTGGGGCGGCCCTTGCCACCATCGCAGCTCAGAGTTTAAGTTTCTTTCTGTCGCTGTTTATCATCGCCAGGCGGGGATTTCCCTTTGACTTCGGGCGGCAGCATTTTAAGCCCGACTCCCACGCAATGAAGCGGATTCTGCTGGTGGGCACGCCGCTGGCCGTGCAGGACGCTCTGGTCAATATCTCTTTTTTGATCATCACGGTGATCGTTAACACCATGGGCGTGGTGGCTTCGGCCTCCGTGGGCGTGGTGGAGCGGCTCATGGGATTCGCTATGCTGCCGCCCTCGGCCTTCGCCTCCGCCGTGGCGACCATGACGGCCCAGAACATGGGGGCCAACAAGCCGGAGCGGGCCTGGGGCGCGCTTAAGTGCGGCATCGGCTATTCCCTGATCTTCGGAACTGCGGTCTGTATCTACTCCCAGTTCTGGCCTCAGACGCTGACCGGGATTTTCTCCGGCGACCCGCAGGTGATTGCGGCGGCGGCCCAGTATCTGCGCTCCTACGCCCTGGACTGCGTGCTGGTGTGCTTTGTATTCTGCATCAACAGCTATTTTAGCGGCAGCGGCAAGTCCGTGATCACCTTCGCCCACAGCATGGCCGCCACCTTCGGGGTGCGGATTCCCATGTCCTATTTGATCAGCCGGTATGCCACGGGAACGCTGTACTACATGGGACTGGCGGCTCCGGCGGCTTCGGTGCTGTCCATTATGATCTGCGGTGTGATTCTGGCGAAGCAGCAGAGACGGGGAAATGGACGGGCAAAGCCCCGGCCCTGATCCGGGACTTATATAGATCATATAGATTCAGGCGGAAAAGCAGGCGCAGCTTTCACGGGAAATATGTCTGTGTTTTGTTCCTTTTGGCTGGCCTTTTGCCCCCAACATCTTTTATAATAGTAATATGATTTTTTGATTTTCGATTACAATACATAGAGAGGACAAAAACGGTGGATAAGACGAAAGACCGTGAAGCGATGAAGATTTCATTCGACAGGGCAAACATCCTTCCCACAGTAAATCCGTTTATCTTACTGATACAGGCATCCACTATGCAAAGAAGATGATGGAGAAATACGGTATCGAGGATTGAAGATGACAACATGGCTATGAAATTATTTGAGCGCATCAGTTCCACATGGGTGCGGCATAGCAAAAGACGGCGCCCTTAGCTTAATGCCCGCCCCCAGGGCAGCGTCCGGATCTACGATGTACTATAAGAAGTTCAGGAGATCGTGCTGGCAGCCTTGCAGATCGGACGGATGTTATTACGCAGTCCAAGATGCAAAAATCAGTACAATGTCTATAAGAACAGGACAAAGAATAATCATCCCGAGGATGAGTAGAAACGAGGTGCTAGATCATGAAAATAAGTGATTTTATCGGTGAAGCTACCGAATATGACAAGAAGGAAATGCTGGAAGAACGCAGGCCCCGAAGCTGGCTGAAAAGCGTGAGTGCCTTTGCAAATGGGATTGGTGGTGCTTTGATTTTTGGCGTGTCTGATGAGGAAATCCTTGTTGGGCTTACGGCTGCACGGGCAGTATCCGAAAAAATCAGCGAGACCATTAAAACAAAGATGGATCCTATTCCACAAGTGATTATGGAGAATCACGTCGAGGATGAAAAGGAATTTGTTATCTTAAGAGTTCTGCCCGGTCAGGAAACGCCATATTACTATATCGCAGATGGAAACCGTGTTGCCTATGTCCGTGTTGGCAATGAGAGCATCCCTGCGGATGCGACAGCTTTGAAGCGTCTTGTCCTCCGTGGCACCAATATGACGTATGACAGTGTTGTTTCCTCTTATATGCTCGGGGACTTTTCTTTTACAAAGCTGCGCTCCGTCTATCGGATGAGAACTGGGACAGAACTGTCAGATTCAGACTTTATTTCTTTTGAGTTGGCAGACGAAAGTGGAAAATTGACCAATGCCGGAGCCTTGTTGGCTGACGACTCTCCGATGCGGCACTCCCGTCTGTTCTGCACACGCTGGTATGGGTCGGATAAGGCTTCCGGTGTAATAGAAGCGTTGGACGATAAGGAATACAACGGATCACTTGTGTCCCTCTTGCAGAATGGGACAGAGTTTGTAAAGAATAATACGAAAAAGCGTTGGAAAAAGACAGGTACGGGCAGAGTGGAAATGCCGGAGTATCCAGAACAGGCGGTACATGAAACCCTTGTCAATGCGCTGATCCACCGTGACTATATGGAAATTGGCAGCGAGGTACACATTGACATTTTTGATGACCGTATGGAGATATATTCTCCTGGCGGTATGTTTGACGGTTCCATTGTGCAAAATCTGGACACCGACAATGTGGCGTCCAAACGCCGCAATCCAGTCATCGCTGATATTTTCAGCCGCATGCACTTTATGGAGCGTCGGGGCAGCGGGTTCAAGAAAATCAAGGCCGATTATCGTCATGCTGTGAATTATCGCAGCGAGGTGGAGCCACTGTTCAAATCAACGCCAACATCATTTTTCGTCACACTTTATAATTTGAATTATAATGTCCCGGTTGAAAAGATGTTAATTGACCCTGAAAAAGTTGCGATTGATGGCAAAAATGTTGCGATTGAGATTGCGATTGAAAAATTAAACGCAAGCCAAAACACAATTAGAAAGGCGATAGTAGTCTTTGAAAAGATGGGGATTGATGGAATTTTTGGTCGTTCCGATATTGCTGCGATAACAAACGATTCTGTTACTGCCGCCGGTAATCTTATCACCAAGCTGAAAAATGCAGGGCTGATTGAAGCTGTCAACGGATATGGAAAAGGGAAATATAAGTTCACAGGACCAAAAGAGTAGAGCGAATGAGGGTGTCGCAAAATCATCAAAATAGATGATTGAGTGGCACCCTTGCTCTGTATATAGAAAAAAATCAGGAAAAAATCATTTTCGATCGACTTTCTCCTGATTTTGGGCATACTTTAATAAGCATACGGTTTTTCTTGTATTTATGCACTCGTTTTTAGATCAAACAAATAGCTTCCAGTCCGCTCATTCTGGATTTTTCTATGTAGTTTATTTAGATTGTATCCCATACTCAGCAGGAGAATCTCCAGTTTTACTTTCTTCTTACCCCGCAGCAGGAATCGTTCAAATCCATAGTCATTTTTCAATACACCGAAAGCTCCTTCTACCTGAATCGAGCGATTCATCTGGTACTTAATTCCCTTCTCGCTCTGTATGTTTTGATACGACTCCTCACGCTTCTCCAAAAAGCTTTTGGACACGTACAGACGCTTGTTCCCCTTTGCTTTGGTGCATTTTTCTTTGTAGGGACAGCCGGTGCAGTCCTCACATTCGTATACTGTCACCTCAGACTCATACCCACTTTTGCTGCGCTGCTTTTTCAAAGTAGATCACCCGCAGCTCCTTCCCGGCATGACAGATATAGGTATCGGACTCCTGGTCGTAACCCATGTTTTCCCGTTTACTGATATCCTGTTTAAAACTCCTTTTTTTCCATTTTTCATAGGTTTGAGGTTTAATGTATGGCTGCTGCCCCTCCTCCTGCAGATAGCTGTACCCTTCTTCACTTTCATATCCTGAATCAGCTGTAACACTCGGATCGTTAAAACCCAGCTTCTCTTTCATCTGCCTTAAAAATGGCACCAGCGTCCATACATCGTTTCGATCCTGAAAAATATCGACCGCTACAATGTATTCGCTGTCCACTCCAATCTGTACGTTATACCCTGGCTTTAACTGGGCATTGCGCATGTGGTCATCTTTCATATGCATAAACGTTGCATCCGGGTCTGTTTTACAGTAGTTGTTCCTTCCCTGGAAGCTGGCTGTATGCCAGTCATAAATGGTCTGACGCTCCAGGTACCTTTGGAACAGCTCCAGATACCGCTGCTCGATGGATTTGCGTTTTCCGCGGCCGTGAACGAACGCTATGTTCCGTTCCCTGCATATCTCCTCCAGAAAACGGCAGATTTTTCGGAGGTCCTGTACCCGGTATTCGGTTCCCACACGGAAGGACTGGATAAACTCCTGGTTTACAAGCCTCACCGCCTCCTGGATTTTAATGAACATTTTTTCTTCCCATTTCCCAACGGATTTTTTCCATACGAACGTGTATTGATTGGCGCAGGCTTCTAATTTCGTCCCGTCAAGAAAGACGGTTTCTTTGGAAAGTTCACCTGCCCGTTCCAGACGGTGTACCACCTGATAAAAGAGGTCCTCACATGCCTCCAGAAAACCGGAACGGAACCGGGCAATGGTACTGTGATCCGGCGCTTTTTGTCCGGTTAACAACCACATGAAGTTGATATCCCGTTTACAGGCGGTCTTAATTTTTCTTGATGAATAAATATTTTGGGAATACGCATAGGTCAGGATCTTGAACATGGTCTTTGGATCCACTGCCGGATTTCTGCCTTTAGCAGAGTAAGCCTGATAAAGCTTTGTATAGTCTAAATCCTCCAATTCGTGGCTCAGCAGTCGGACCGAATCATCGTTCGGAACCAGCCCTTCCAAACTTAATGGCAAAACCAGTTGATAAGTGCGGCCAAGTTCGGTTAATTCGATTTTCCCCGCCCAGATGGAACAGCGGGTCTTGGTTGCGGAATATAGCTAGGTCCGGTGGAAAGAAAGTGCCGCCTGTTTGCTACACAATCAAAAAGGCAGTGTATATTAAGAGAATCTCAGAGATCTTCCATCGAAGGGACAATCTGTGGTAAAATAGACACATTATCCAAAAAACGGCGCGGGCCGGCAGAGGAGGCAGAAAATGAAAAACATGAGGGGGAGATTTCGAAGGTTCTGGAGCGATATGCGCCTGGAGCGGAAGCTGCTGGTCAGCTATATTTTGTTCGCGGTGATCCCGATTCTGGTGATCGGAACCGTGATCTGCCGGGTGTCTTTCAAGATCATTATGCGCCAGACCCGGCAGTACGCGGACATGATGATCGAGCGGATCAACAACGACGCCGACGCCTTTGTGGAAAACATTGAACGCCAGGCTTATGTGGTGTACACGGAGCCGGAAATTCAGGATATTCTGGAACATGCGGACCGCTACACCTTTTCCCAGCTTCAGGACGGCAAGGAAATGATTCACAAGCGCCTGATCGGGATGTGGGTGACGGAGAAATACATCGTTGGCTCCTATTTGTGCGGCGCGGAAGGGAATTCCTATTACACCAACATCAACGAGCGCAACGACATCGACCCCGCCCAGGTGTTTTCCGGGGAAAGCTGGTACGCCACCATCACCGAAGGAGCCAGGAAGGGCGTGCTCACCGGCGTCCACCGGGACGACAAGTATTCGGACTCCTCGTCCCTGCAGCTGATCAGCTACGTGCACGCGGTCAACAGCATCGGAACGGGGAAATACCTGGGATTTCTGGTGATCGACATTGACGCCCGGGTGCTGGGAGAGATCGTGGGCAACCGGGCGGAGAACCTGGGCGGCTACATCACAATCCTGGACAATGAGAACAATGTGATGTACACCACCTTGCCAGAGGAGACCGGCCATCTGGGGCAGGTGATCTGCATGGAGCACGTCTCGCCTGGGACCGGGTGGACGGTGCGCATGGAGATTCCATGGAGCCGGTTTGCCAAGGAGATCGTGAACATTATGCTGCTCACCGCAGTGGTGGGGGCATTGTGCTTCCTGGTGTTCATCTGGCTGTCCCGGAAGATTTCGCGGAGCATCAGCGCGCCGATCCGGGAACTGCAGACCGCCATGGCCCGGGTGGAGGAGGGAGACATGGAGGTGGTGGTGCGGGCGGACCGGGACGACGAGATCGGGAGGCTGGCCGGAAGCTTCAACCACATGGTTTCCAATATTAAGGACTTGATCGAGAAGGTCTACCTGACCCAGCTGGGCAAGAAGGAAGCGGAGTTCAACGCGCTTCAGAGCCAGATCAACCCCCATTTTATGTACAATACCCTGGAGACGGTGAACATGATGGCAATTCTGGACGGCAGCTATGAGATATCGGATATTCTCACCGCCTTCGGCAAGATTTTGCGGGTCAATCTGGACCAGAAACACAACATTATCCCTCTGGGCCGGGAGCTGGAGTATATCAGGAACTATCTGATGATCGTACAGATTCGGGACCCGGAGCTGTTCACCTTTGAGCTGAACGCCAGTTCGGAAGCGGAAAAATGCCTGATTCCCAAGCTGACGCTGCAGCCCATTGTGGAGAACAGCATCCTCCACGGCTTCAAAGAGAAGATGAGCAGGCGCAGGCTCACGGTGAACGCGGCGGTGGAACGTGGACGTCTGGTGATCACAGTGGAGGACGACGGCAAGGGTATGACCGGGGAAAAGCTGGAGTACGTGCGCCAGTCCCTGGAGCTGGAGGAGTCCCTGGGACGCAGCGCCAGCATCGGACTCAACAACGTCAGCGAGCGGTGCCAGCTCTATTTTGGGGAGAGCTTTTCCATGGAAATCCACAGCCGCCGGGGAACCGGGACAAGGGTCGCGCTGAACGCCGCGGCTATTTACGGGGAGGGGGAGGAAAATGATACGTCTGGTCATTATTGACGACGAGCAGCTGATCCGCCGCGGGCTGCAGAAAATCATCGAGATGAGCGGTGGGGAGTACGAGATCGCAGGGGAGGCCGCGGACGGCGAGGAGGGCTTAAAGCTGCTTTTGAAGGTGAGCCCGGACATCGCGGTGGTGGACGTGAAAATGCCGAAGAAAAACGGTCTGGAAATGATCGGCGAGTATCTGGCCCAGGGGGCGGGGAGGACCCGGTTTATCGTGCTCAGCGCCTACGACGACTATGTATTCACCCGCAAGGCCATCAAGCTGGGAATCTGCGACTACCTGTTAAAGCCGGTGAACCGGTTTGATTTCCTCCGCCAGCTGGAGGAGACGGCGAAGCTTATGCGCAGGGAGGCGGTGTCGGATGGAGTAGAAGGGGGTGGAGAGGGGGCCGGGGAGGGTGCGGCGGCCGCAGACGCGGTCAAGCGGGCCATGGAGTACATTGACCGCTATTTCTACCAGGAGCTGACCCTGGCCGGGGTGGCAAAAGAGGTCCACATGCACCCCAACTATTTCGGCAACCTGTTCAAGAAAAAGACCGGGGTCAGCTATCTGACCTACCTGACAAGTGTGCGAATGGAGAAGGCCAGGGAACTGTTGGACAACCCCAATCTGAAGGTCTACGAGGTGGGCCAGATCGTGGGATATTACAGCCCAAAGCATTTTTCAAAGGTCTTTAAAAAGCACACCAACATGACGCCCAACGAGTACCGGGACCGGAACAAACATGTGTAGATCTGGCACCATATATTAAGTTTGCGTCATATACTTTGCGGACAGTTTTTCTGTATAATTAAGGAAACGTATCTCTGATCGACAGCCTTTGGCTGCCGACAAGGTATAATCAATATTACCAAGCAAGTTGTACGGAAAAAAGAGGAGGTATTACAATGAAAAAAAGACTGTTGGCAATGTCCATGGCGCTTTTGATGGCGGCGGGCCTGACGGTGGGCTGCGGCGGGGGAACGGCTGAGACGCCGGCCACCCAGGCTCCGGAGACCCAGAAGGACGGGGGAGAAACCACTCAGGCGCAGGCTTCCGGCGGAGGGGAGAGCGGGGAGCAGGTGACCATCCGTTTCGCGGGCTGGCTGGAGGTGGAGGAGGCCACGTCCCAGCTGTTCAAGGATCTGATCGCCGGGTTTGAGGCGGAAAATCCGGATATCAAGGTGGAGACGGTGGCGATTCCCTTCAACAATTTCAAGGATCAGGTGATGATCGCGGCCAACTCCGGCGACGCGGCGGACGTGATTATGGGAAATGACCAGATGATGTCGGCCTTCAACGGAGCCCAGATTCTTCAGCCCTTAGAGGGCGTGCTGGACCAGGCGGTGATCGACGATCTGATTCCGGTTTACAAGGAAGCCACCATGTACGACGGCAAGCTGTGTTCCGTGGCCTGGATGCCCCATCCGGTAGCCATGTTCTACAACAAGGACCTGTTCGCCAAGGCCGGTCTGGACCCGGAAGCTCCGCCCAAGACCTGGGATGAGATGATCGACGCCATCGCCAAGATCAGCGCCCTGGGCGAGGATGAAAACGGAAACCGCATCTACGGCCTGGCGATCCCCAACGGCAAGGGATCCCACGCGGCCCAGCGTTTCCAGGGCATCGTCTACTCCTACGGCGGCAATTTCCTGGACGATACGGGGATGCCAAACGTGGAGACGCCCGAGTATAAGGAGGCGTTCCAGTTCTTAAAGGATATGGCGGACCAGGGCTACATGCCCGAGTGCGTGGACGCCAAGGACGCCCGCAGCCTGTTTGCCACCGGTGTGGCCGGAATCACCTTTGAGAGCGAGATGGGCCGGAACATTTACCGCACCACCAGCGGCCTGGGCGAGGAGTTCGACAAGTCCATGGGCGTGGCCCTGTTCCCGGTGAACAAGACCGGAGAGTCCACCACCATCAACACCCGCCATGAGCTGGGAATTTACGCCCAGTCCGAGCACAAAGAGGCAGCGGCCAAGCTGGTGGAGTACCTGCTGAGCGAGGAAGCCGCGGTGATGTACTACGACGCCCAGGACGCCATGTCCCCCAGAGTCTCCATTTCCCAGCTGCCGGAGATGAACAAGGACGACTATTCCAGAATTTTCAACGAACAGTCCGCCACGGCAAAGCCGGTGAAAATCACAAACGCGCTGTTTGACAACGCTATGTCGGAGATGAGCAAGTCCATGGAGCGCGTGCTGGTAAACCACGAGGATATTGACACTGTGTTGGCGGATTTGCAGAAAACGGTGACGGATTTGTATCAATAAATCCAGCGCGGTTATGCCGGTGCCTGACGGCTGCAAGCCGGCGGGGAGCCGCACAGGAAAATGATGGCCAGGGCCGGGGGAGACCGAGGAAGTCTCCACCCGGCCCTTACTGACAGAAGGTGAGGATATGAAACGAAATACGAAAAAACTGCTGTTTGCATTGGGGCTGATTCTGCCGGCCTTCGCCATGCTGTGCCTGACGATCATCACCCCGCTCATCAACATTATCTGGATGAGCTTCCACGATTACAGCCTGCTCAATATCAAGAATATCAAATGGAACGATTTTAAGAATTACACGGTGCTGTTCGGGGAAAAAGAGTTCTGGAATTCCTTTGTGCGGACCATCGTCTACGTGGCGGTGACGGTGGCGGCCCAGTTTGTGCTGGGAATGGCCGTGGCCCTGCTGCTCAACCGGAAATTCCCGGGCCGGAACCTGATGCGCGGCCTGATTTTCCTGCCCTGGACCATCCCCACGCTGATCGTGGCGGTGATCTGGATGTGGATCATGCAGCCACAGTACGGCGTGCTCAACTACATTCTGCGCTCCCTGGGTCTCATTTCCCAGAACGTGAACTGGCTGTCCTCCACCAAAACGGCCATGGCCAGCGTCATTGTGGCTGCGGTGTGGCGGCAGCTGCCGTTTATGATGGTCATGCTGTTAGCCGGACTTCAGACCGTCCCCCAGGACCTGATCGAGGCGGCGGTTATCGACGGCGCGGGTAAGGGCCAGGTGTTCGCCAACATCACGCTGCCCAGCATCATGAGCGTGATCAAGACCGTGACCCTGACCGCCATCATTGGAAACTTCCAGATGTTTACATTATTTTACAATATGACCGCGGGCGGGCCGGTGCGCGCCACCACCACCCTGACGGTTTACACCTACGAGACGGCCTTTATGTCCTACGACCTGGGCAAGGGCGCGGCCATCGGCGTGGTCTGGATGATTTTCCTCATCGGCTTCGGCACCCTGTACAACCGCAGGCTGAGCCGCACGGAATTTTACGGATAGGGGGAACGGACATGAGACAACTGACAGCAGGAAAGATTGTAAAATACGGGCTCATCGGTTTTGTTGCCCTGGTATTCATTTTCCCCATTTACTGGATGATCGTCACTTCACTGAAACCCAACTCGGTGATCATGCGGCTTCCGCCCCAGTTCCTACCAACTCATCCCATTGCGGACCACTACATCAGCGTGCTGTCCGACCACCGGTTTTTCACCTTCTACAAAAACTCGGTGATCGTGGCGGTGCTGACCACCGGCGTTACGCTGATGTTGGCGATTCTGGCCAGCTATTCCTTCTCCCGGTTCCGATACCGGTTCAGCGGGCCGTTACAGATGCTCTTTCTCTCCACCCAGATGTTTCCGGCCGTGGTGCTGCTGATCGCCCTCTACACCATGTACAGCAAGTGCGGGCTGATCAACACCTACACGGCGCTGGTGCTGGCCTGCACCACCTCGGCCCTGCCCCTGTCCATCCTGGTGCTGAAGGGATTTTTCGACACGGTCAGCGCCACCATCGAGGAGGCGGCCACCATCGACGGGGCGGGCCGGTTCCAGACCCTGTTCACCATCGTGATCCCGCTGATCAAGCCGGGAATCGTGGCGGTGGGGCTTTACAGCTTTCTGGTCTGCTGGGACGACTTTCTCTGGAGTCTGACCCTGACCAACAAGCTGGAGATGCGCACCCTGTCGGCCGGCATTTCCATGCTGTATTTGGGGGAGCAGTCCCAGGACTGGGCGCGGGTGATGGCCGCGGCCACCTCGGCGTCCCTGCCCATTTTAATTGTTTACATTTTTTTACAAAAATACATGATCGAGGGCCTGGCAATGGGCGCGGTCAAGGAATAAGGAGGAAAAATGCGGTATATTGAGGAGCGGTTGCGGGAACTTGAGGCGTACCGGCCGGAGCTTACCAGACGGCCGGATTTCGGGGAGTTCTGGGAAAATACCCTGTCGGAGAGCCATGACCGGGAATTGAGGCCAACGGCGAAGCAGGTGGATTACCCCTGCGGGCACGCCAGGGTCTATGATATCTCCTACGACGGATTTGACGGGACGCGGATTCACGGATGGTTTCTGGTTCCGGCCTTCGGCAAAGCGGGGCGGTGGCCCTGTCTGATCCAGTACCACGGGTTCACGGACAGCCGGGGGCTGCCCTGGCAGCTCATGCACTGGGTGATGGCGGGCATGGCCGTGCTGGCGGTGGACTGCCGGGCCCAGGGCGGGGTGACGGGGAACTGCGCCCATTATACGGACAGCGGGATGGTGGCCAACGTGACCACGCTGGGAATTCTGGACCCCCATGAATACTATTACCGGGCCGTGTACATGGACTGTGTCCGGGCGGTGGATTTTGCGGCCGGCAGGCCGGAGGTGGACCCGGGCCGGATCGCGGTGCGGGGGACCAGCCAGGGCGGGGCTCTGGGCATGGCCGTCTGCGCCCTGGACGGGCGGCCTGCTCTGGGAATCGTCAACGTGCCCAGCAACAGCGACATCGAGACCCGGATCGCCGGACGGCACGGCTCCTTTTCGGCGGCGGCTGATTTTCTCATGCGTTACCCGGATCAGACGGATCGGGTATTGGAAACCCTCAGCTATTTTGATACAATGAATATGGCGGACCGGATCCGTTGTCCCATCTTCGCCTCTGTTGCCCTGGGCGACCAGGTGTGCCCGGCCAAATGCTACTACGCCTCCTACAACCGGATCACAGCGCCCAAGGAGATCACCGTGTATCCCTTCAACGGGCACGACGGCGCGGGGGACGCGCATATGGAACGGGAGCTGGGGTATCTGCGGGAGAGCGGATTTTTGGCATAGAGGAAGCGCGTCCGGCCGGGGCGCATCCACGTCCGCCATGTCATGGCAGAAATCAGTAGAAAGGGGTACAGCAAATGAACGAGGTATTGGAAAACATCCGAAGACGGCGCAGCGTGCGCAGGTTCCTGCCGGAGCCGCTGCCGCAGGAGGCGCTCGCGGCGGTGATCGAGGCGGGGAGGCAGGCTCCCTGTGGGGGAAACAACCGCACCACCCATTTTATGGTAATTCAAAACCAGGAGGTCCTGGAGGAACTCCGCCGCCTTGCGGTGCAGGAGTTTGCGAAGATGGAGGTGACAGAGGACACCTACCGGAGCCTGAAAAACGCCATTTTGTCCTCAAAAAAGGGAACGTACGTCTACGATTACCGGCCGCCGGCGCTGGTGGTGGCGGCGAACCGTGCGGGATACCGCAACGCCATGGCGGACTGCTCCTGCGCGCTGGAGAACATGATGCTGGCCGCATGTTCCCTGGACATAGGCTCCTGCTGGATCAACCAGCTGCACTGGCTGGACGACAATCCCGCGGTGCGGGCCGCCCTGGAGTCCTGGGGGCTGGGGGCGGACGAGACGGTCTGCGGCGCCCTGGCCCTTGGGTATCCGGCCGAGGGAGCCGTGCCCAAGGCGGAAGGTGACCGCGGGGGAAATCCGGTGACATATATCTGAGAAGCCCTCCCCTTTTCCCTTCCAGCGGTTGATTATTCCACGTTTTCCTGCTATTCTTAAGACAGAATTTTACAGTTTGGATCTGATAGGAGGAAGCTGACGATGGGACGATTCTATTCCGATACGCTGGAGGAGGGCGTGCGGCTGATCTATTTCCAGGCCGATCCGGCCCTGTTCCCCAGGGGGGTGAATCTGGTGGAGCAGGCGGTGGAGGCGGGGGAGCCGAACGCCTATTACTATCTTGCCAGGTGTTACGCCTGGGGGGATGGAAATGTAAAGGAGGACGAGCGCAGGGCAAAGGAGCTGTACAAGAAGGGGATCGCACTGGGAAGCGATCTGTGCGTGTTGGGAGCGGACCGCATGAACGCCTTAAACGAGGAAATGCGGTCGGTTATGGTCCGCAGCATGCGGGAATCCTACGACGCGGTCCTGAAAATGGCGGAGGCCGGGGACCCAATGTCCCAGTACACCGTGGGTTTGTTCTACTTCTGGGGCGACATGCTGTTCCGGTTTCAGCAACCATCCCCGGAGGATTACGCCCGCTGTGAGCAGGAAAATGCACAGGAAGCGTTAAAATGGTTCCGCATCTCTGCCGAACAGGGGTGTGTTCCGGCTTTCCGAAACGCCTTCAACGGCGTGCGTGGCGGCCTCAACAGCATCCCCAAGGACCCGAAGGAAGCCCTGCGCTGGGCGGAGTCGGTGAAGGACAAGGTGGACATGCGGGATTACTACTACAGCATGGTTGTGGAGTACCAGGGGCTGAAGGACTACGGAAACGCCAACCGCTGGTGCCGCATCGGCATGGAGGTGGGGGATTCCTCCTGCATCGTCTCCCTGGGCGTGGTATACCTGGATGGGGACAAGGGGCTGCCCATGGATGAGAAGGAGGCCCTGCGGCTGTTCGGCCTGGCGGCGAAGTCCGGAAATGAGTACGGCTATTACAATATGGGCCGTTGCTATTACAATGGATGGGGCTGCTCCCAGGACTACCGGCAGGCTGCGGAATACTTCAAAAAGGCCCGGGAGCTGGGTCACGCAACCGCGGACGTGTTCCTGTCCCGGTGCTATTACTATGGCCGGGGCGTGCAGCAGGACCAGATCACCGCCTTCCGCCTGGCAAAAGCGTTGCGGGACAAGGAGCGGGATTATCCCAGGGAAATCCTGGGACTGTGCTATTTAAACGGCATCGGGACCACGCCGGATTACGCTTTGGCAAAGTCGCTGTTTGAGCAGGCCGGGACGGGCTACTACGCCGCCTGCATCGGCCTGGGAGATATTTACAGCAAGGGACTGGGCGTGGAGGTGGATATCCAGAAGGCGGTATCCTACTATGAGAACGCGGCATCCCGGGGATACGCGGAGGCCAGCGAGCGCATGAAACAGTTTAAAAAGACAATTTTTGGAAAATGGAAACGCCGTTGAATGTAAAGGCCCGCTGGCGCAGCCTGCGGGCCTTTACATTCAATCCAACAGAGGGCAGCCCGTCAGGGCTGCCCTCCCGCAATATCACAAGATTTTATGATTCCAGGAAACGTCTGCTGCGCTCTAAAAACGCTTCGGGGTTGGACAACATGGCAGGATGGCCGCCCGTGTCAAACAAATGAATCTCCCCGTGACCGATTTTGCGGATCATATCCCCGTAAACCCGTTCAAAGAAACCGGGTTCCAGAGCACAGATGAATTCGTCTTCTTTGCTGCCGGTCATCAGAATATCCGGCTTCAGCGTTTCTAACGACTTGTGAAAGAATCTCCCGATGGTCTCGTCGTGCCGCCGGATCGCCTCGGTGTCGTTGTCCACCACCTGTTCCCAGTCGTCTCCGTGCATGTAATAATAGAACATGCGGGCGTTTTCGTCCCGTTTGGAGGCTTCCCGGTCCTCCACCACATTCTGGGTGAAGGCTTTTAGCGTGGTTTCGCCCTCAAAGCTGTCGGCGATCACCCTACGCACCAGGTCCGGCGCTTCCAGGGCCGCGTTGACCGCCGCCAGCGCGCCGCCGCTGCTGCCGATGATGTCCACGGGACCGTAACCGCCCGCTTTGATCAGCCCGATAACCTGCATGGCTTCGTCGAACCACAGATCCACCGGGAACTGCGCCAACCGGTCCGATCTGCCGTGCCCCAGAAAATCGATCAGGATCACGCGGCAGTGCTCTGCGTACTTCCCCGCAACCTCGTAGAACATGTTGGAGGATGCGGTGTTTCCGTGCAGCAGAAACAGCGGACTGCCGTTTCCCATCTCTTCATAATATACATTTTTTCCTTGATATTTAAAATATGACATACTGGCCTCCTAATTTTTAATCAATCAGCAAGGCCCCTGACAGGAACCCTGCGCCACTATCGACCGGATATAATCCTCATGTTTTCACCCCTTTCCGCCGCAATCGGCATCTCTGATTCCATATTAACACATCGGCGGCCAATAAACAAATTGATTCGGGCGTTGTGAAAACGGAGAGAATCAGGATGCGTTTGACTTTACGCGGCGGGGATATTAAACTGGAAGAAACAGTGATGAGACGGAGGAGGAAAATTTTATGAAACAATACAGACGGCTGATCGAACCTGCCGCAATCCTTTTGCTGGTGATCAGCGCCATACTGCCGGGATGGCTGTCCATCGCCGCGGGTGCTTCGGCCCTGATTCTGCTGATCGCCCTGGCCGCTTCGCATTTTACCGGAAAAAAGCGGCTGGCCGTGGTGGTGGGACTGGTGGTGGTTCTGGCGGTGGTGTTCTATATAAACGGGCAGAGAAATGCGAAGGCCCAGGCCGGCGGCGCTTTTGAAGGAATGGTGGAGGTGGCCAACCGGTCGGATCAGGATTTTGAGGCCGTTAAGTTTACCAGCACCGGTGAGCTTGGGACTGGCCCGGAGCTGGTGCAAAAGCTGGAAACAGGGCAGACCATCCGGTTTCCGGTGGATGGAAAAGGGGAGACCACGGTGCGCCTGGGAGCCTCCACTGCGGACGAGACGTTTTCCTTTGAGACAACCATCGATGGGAGCAGCCCAAACCTTGTGCTGGAGCTGGTGGAGGAGGGAGACGGTACGCACCAGTTCCGGGAGAAATGACCGCTTTGTGCGCATAAAAAGGGATACGGCAGAGAAACCGCCGTATCCCAATGGAGATTGGTACAGAGTATGTCAGCTGGTTTATTCGACATCCTTCTCATCGTAGGAGGACAGAACCGGGCCGTAGCCGCAGTGTGTGCCGCCGGAGATGGGGATGATTGCGCCGGTAACGTACCGGCTGGCGTCGGAAACCAGGAAGTAAAGCAGCTCCGCGATATCCTCAGGCTCAGCCACGCGGCCTAAGGGAACCTGATCCCCTTCCATCTTGTAGCTCTCTTCCACGGTGATACCGGTCAGCTCCTCCTTCTCGATCAGAGCGGCGTCCGTCATGGGAGTGCGCACGTAGAAGGGGCAGACCACGTTGATACGGATACCGCGGGGGCCCAGTTCTCTGGCTGCCGCCTCGGCAAAACCGCAGACTGCGAATTTCGAAGCGCTGTAAGCGGCCTCAAAGGGTACGCCGCGCATACCGGAGGCGGAGGAGATCGCCGCGATGGCGGTATCCCGATGCATATGGGGAACCAGGGCGCGCACGCAGTTGAAAATGCCGTAAGCGTTGATATTCATCAGGTAGTTCCAATCATCGTCCGTGGTCTCAAGAAGTGGCATCTCTCTCCATACGCCGGCGCAGAGAACCACCGCGTCTATGGGCTCCGTCAGGCGGGCGGCGGCCTCCGCCACATCCTTGGCGCTGCTCACGTCGACTTTCTCGTCGCCCTCGCCTGAAATATCCCATCCAATTACGTTGTAGCCTTTTTGCTTGAGAAGCTCATAAGCACCTTTTCCCATACCATTCATGTGACCTGTCACGACTGCATTTTTCATTGAACTCTCCTTTCGACGTTTGTGTGATTTTAAATCAACGTATTGGTCTGATTTAGATAAGATCAATACTTTTCGATACCAATTATAAGCAAAGCATAACATAATTACAGCGGCAGATCAATGGATAAGCAGGATAATAGATAAAAACGTGAAAATGAATATAAAAAATTGAATTATATAGTGCATAATGCACAAATAAGAAAACGTGGAATGTGGGCGTTTGGATGAGCCTGATTTCAAACCGGTTTTAAATAAACGGTGTCTTGTATAAAGAAAACGGATTCTGAAAATAAAACAGCGGCTGATAAGAATGGGAGTAACGATTGGTTTATGTCGCCGCCAAATTGACTTTTAAACGGTTGGGTTTTAAACTATGGATATACGCTTTTGAACGATAAGGCGCAGAACGCCAAAGGAAGTTTGCGAGGAAGGTTAACAATGTCAATCAGTCAAATGTGACCGATACTGAGGGAACTCAAAAAACCGTTCTTGTAATGGAAGCGAATGCAAATTACAGCACTTCAGATCCGTTTGAGAATGGACGCCTATTTTGTGTGTCTGAGGATATAGAAACTTTAAACGCAGAGGTTTATTTTCAGATGGACGGCGAAAGCAGTATTGTGGAAATAAAAGACAGAAATGCGGACGAGGTTTTATGGAGCAATACACGGAATGAAAACGTCAGCGGTGATACCGTTACATTTGATAGTGAATTGGTTCAGGAGAAATCAAGACCCTCGAAATAGCCCTCCGGTTTGCCGGGCTGATTTCCCTTCGCCCTGCTCACTGTAAACACCCCATGTGTACCGGCTGGAAAGAAAAATGCCGACCCAATGCCGCCCGGCGTACCAGGCTTTCCCATAGGCGGTTATGAGAACATTTAAGCCGTCTGTAGAACTTCAAGAAAAAAGTTTTATTTTTTTGCGATAAATTCCGCTCCTGGTTTGTTATGTAAGTGAAACAAGAAAACAAACCCATAGAAAAAGGAGTGGATATGATGAAGAAGTTGAGATGTAAAAGTGAAATCAAGAAGATGGCGGGGGCGGCTGCCGTGACGTTGGGGGCGTTGGGATTCTATTTTCTTGCTCCAAGCGGTTACATTGCCCTGGATTTGAATCCCAGCATCGAAATCCGCACCAACCGTCTGGACCAGGTGGTATCTGTGAAGGCGGTTAACGAGGATGCGAAACGGCTTTTGGCGGACTACAAGGTGACGGATCATGATCTGGAGGATGTTTTGGAGGATATGGTGGATCTGTTGGACGGCGGCGGTTATTTCCACAATAAGGATCAGAACGACATTCTGGTTACGGTGAAGGACGACAAGGCGTCGGATGAGACGGTGAAGCGGGTGAACGCGTTCCTGGAGGACTATATGGAGCAGTGCCAGCTGGACACCCGGATTCTGGACCAAACGATCGATTTTGACCGGGAGATCCGCAAAGCGGCGGAAAAATATGAGGTTTCCCAAGGCAAGATGGCTTTGATCGAGCGGCTGTTGGCCGGAGATCAGGACCTGACCGCCGGGGACCTGGCCGGTATGCGGATCAGCAGCCTGCTGCTGTATGCACAGGAACACGGTATCTCTCTGGATCAGCTGGAGGACCGGCTGGACGACGCCAACGACCACTACCGGCATGCCGGTCTGGCGGCACTGGAGGACGAGATAGACCGGATGAAGGCCGATGATGATGATCGGGATGATGACCGGGATGACGCAGACGACTGGGATGACGATGACGACCGGGATGATGTGGATGATCGGGATGATTGGGATGACGCAGATGACCGGGATGATGATCGGGATGACGATGATCGGGATGACGATGACCGGGATGATGATGACCGGGATGATGATGACCGGGACGATGACGACGATCACGATGATGACGATGATCACGACGATGATTGACCCATTCGATGACTCGTTGGGGCGGCAATCATAGCGGCGGCGAAGCGCCAAACGCCGCCGCGTCCGCGCGGCGAATACGGAAATTGCAGTTGCCTGGCGGCAGAAACGGTAAAATAGCAAGAGAATGCAGGGTGGGCAGAGGGAAATAGGGGGAGAAAACGCGGAAATGTTATTCTTTATGATGGCGGTGGGAGAGCCGCTGCGCGAGAAAAAGGTCCGGAAAAAAATTGATGAGAGCCTGATTACCCGCATCGGACGGGACGACCGGGACGCGCTGGAAGAGCTCTACCGCCTGACGGAGCGTCCTCTCTATAGCTATGTCCTGGCGATTGTCAAAAACCCCTGCGATACCCAGGACATTGTCCAGGAGACATACTTGAAGATCCGCGCCTGCGCTCACCTGTACCGCCCTCAGGGCAAGCCTATGGCGTGGATTTTTACCATCGCCCGCAATCTTTCGCTGAATTATATCCGGCTAAACAGCAGACAGATTCAGCCTGAGGAGGGGGAGATGGAGAATTCCATTGAGCTTTCCTATGTCCAGGACCCGGTGGACCGACTGGTTCTGGAATCCGCCCTGCGTTTACTGAGAGAACAGGAGCGGGAGATTATATTTCTGCATTTGGTAGCCGGATTGAAGCACAGGGAGATCGCCGGGCTTTTGCATCTGCCGCTCTCAACTGTGCTTTCCGGGTACCGCAGGGCCCTGACAAAGATGAAGTCCTATCTGGAGGAAGGAGAGAAACGCCAATGAAAACAGACCTTAAACAGTCGCTGAATCGTGCGGTTGATCAACTGCCTCACCCCAGCTTCCGGGATATCGCCGATCAGCCGGTGATCAAACTGGAGGTTATGGACCGCATCGCCGTGCAGGAGGAAAACGTTCACCGGAAATATTCAAAACAGTTTTACCGGTATGCCGTTCCGGTATTTTTATGTCTGCTACTGCTGCTGCCGGGATTCGGTTATGTCCGCAGCAACCTGCTGGTGGATGGCATTATTGATCTGGACGTGAATCCCAGTATCGAGATCACCATTAACCGCAGGGATCGCGTTCTCCAGGTCAAAGGACTCAATGAGGAGGCAAGAGAAGTTCTGGCCGGAACGGATTACCGGACCTGGGATGTACGGGATGCGGTCGGGGATCTGGTTCTCCGGCTGAACGACCGGCAGTATATCAGCAGGGACCAACGGACGGTGCTTTTATCCGTGGAAAGCAAAAGTCCTGAGAAGACCGAGCGGATCAAGAAGGAGCTCAGCGCCAGCATCGAGGCCGCATTGGCCGGCACGGAAATCCAGCCGTTGGTGGTGAGGCAAAGCAGGCCAAAGGATCACGGTCTGCAAAAGAAGGCCAATGAATACCACATTTCCAGCGGAAAAATGCGCCTGGTGGAAGAAGCTGCGCGGAAGGCCCCGGATCGGGATGAGCGGGAGCTGGCCGGATCAGCGGTGGATGAACTCTACCGCCTGCTGCGAAACGGAGGGGGCGGCCGGCCGGACTGGCTGGAGACGGACCGGGATCTGGACGATGACCGGGAGGGCGATTGGGACGATCAGGATCAGGACGAAGACGATGGCCGGGACGGTGACGATGACGGTCAGGATCGGGATAAAGAAGCGGCCGGCCGGGACGATGAGGACCGGGACGACGAGGACTGGGACGACGACGGCCATACCCGAGGCAACGGCGGTAATCACACCCGGGACAATGACGGCGAGGACCGGGATTCCGACGGCGATTCTGAAACGAAAGGCCCCGGCAAAGCGGAGAGAAAGGATTCCGGGAAAGATTCCGACGGTTCTGGCCGCAGAGAACACGATTCCGACAGCGATGACGGCGATGAGGATGATGATAATGACGACGATAAAGCCGATGATAAAGACGGCAAAAGTGCTGTGAACGGCCAGGGAAATCATCGTGAGACGAACCCCGCCGGCCAGAATGACTCCGCCGATGACCGCGATGATGACGACTCCGGCCACGATGACGGGAAGGAGGCCAACGGCGGAAAAGACGGCGACGAGGACGACAGCGGCCAAAACGATGGCAGGGAAGACGATGTTGACCGCGATGACGATAACGGCGGCGGAAAAGACAACGACGGGGATGATGACAACAGCGGGGACGACGACGGCGGGGACGATGACGGAGACGACGGCGAAGACGACGACTAAAGCGGCTCCGGACAAAATCGCAATGATTCAGGATCATCCGACATAATTCCGGCCAGTGGCGGCCCGGTGCATTTTACATTCAAAATGCGCCGGGCTGTTTTGTCTGCCGCCCCATCTGCGAAACCCGCCCCATTTCGGACTTTGTCGGAACGCGTCTCCGCTGCGGCCCGCAGCCGGAACGGGTGAATCCGAACGGCATCCTGAAAACTTGGTGAGAATCGGATTGCATTCCCTCTGTCATTGGGGTAGAATGGAAAAAGGAATATGTATCTTTGGAAGGGAGAGCGCCATGAAAGAATCATTTTTGTGTTACGAATCAGGGGACTCCCTTTTTTTGATTATGCTCGACGCGGTGCTCCATATTTTGGAAGCTCCGGCGGACGGGCAGGAATGTGTGAAATTTCAGGACCATGAGATTCCGGTGCAGGATTTCTGCCGCCGTTTTGGAGGCTGCCCCAGGGAAGAAAGCCGGTATGCGGTGCTTTTGAAGGCGGGGGATAGGCTCGGCGGATTCCTGGCGGAACAGATTCTGGGAGTCTGCGAGCTGGAGGTCGAAAGCTTCAAGGTCCTGCCCCGGGAAGTGCGCGGCCAGGCCAACGCCTTTTTGCAGGAGGCGGTCTGGGTGGAAACGGCGGGAAGCTATGGATTTCTGGTGGACAGTGAGAAGTTATTTTAGAGACATCCAAGCGGCGGATGGCGGATGGTTATTGTGAGCGAGGCAGAAGAAAGAGAGCAGGCCGTGATCTGGCTGATCGCCGGTGAACGCAGGGAGGCGGTTTCGCTGGAGCGGATTGAGCGGCTGGTCCGAAGTCCACAGATCGTTGCGGTGCCGGGGGCGCCGGAGAAAATTGCAGGAGTGTTGGAATACCAGGGGGAACTGATTACCGTGTACAACCCCTGCGGCGCGGAGAATTCGAGTTCCGCGTGCGCGGCGGTGCTCCGCCGGGAGAACGGCGGATTTGAGGCCGTGCTGGCGGATGAAGTGGCAGGAGGTGGTGGGATTGATACGGTTTACGGAGGCGGAATTTCAGGAGCTTGAACAGTTCATGCGCAGTCAATACGGGATCGACCTCTCAAAGAAGCGCACGCTGTCAGAATGCCGGCTGAGCGCCGAGTTGGAGAAGGAAGGGATCACCAGTCTGCAGCAGTTCATGCGCCGGATGGAACTGGATAAGACAAAACGCCTGGAAAATATGATGCTGGATAAGCTGACCACCAACTACACGTTTTTTATGCGGGAGTCAAAACATTTCGATTATCTGAGGGAGAATATTCTACCCACTCTGAGGCCGGACAACACCGGTCCATTTTACCGGGTCTGGTCCGCGGGCTGTTCCACCGGGGAAGAGTGCTATACGCTGTCCATGCTGTTACACGATTACACCAGGCAGGGCGGCTTTCTTCCGTTTTTGGAGATCACGGGAACGGATGCCTCGGAGGCCGCGGTCAAGGGGGCGAAAGAGGCGGTTTATCCCATGCGGGAGCTTGCGGATATCCCGCCCCGCTGGCAGGAGAAATACGTTAAAAAGCTGGATGGGAACCGGCATTTCACGCTGGTCCCGGAGATTTTAAATTGCTGTAAATTCCGGCAGATGAACCTCTTGGGGACGGTGCCTGGGGTGGCGCAGTTTGACCTGATTTTCTGCCGCAATGTGATGATTTACTTTTCCGAGGACGCGCGGGAGCGGCTGATCGGACAGCTTTACCGGGCTTTGAAGCCGGGGGGCTACCTGTTTGTGGGACACACGGAGCTTTTGGCGTGGAACAGCGCGCAGTTCCAGTACATTTGTCCCGCAGTTTACCGGAAGTGACCGGAATATACAGGGCGCAGGGTTTGACCGGCAGGGACGGACGAGAATAATGGCGAAGGGAATAAAAACGGTATGAAGGATTATATGGAATTGGACAGTGCGGCGCAGGATATGCTGAAGGAACTGGGAAATATTGGGACTGGAAATGCAATCACCGCGCTCTCAGCCATGCTGGGGAAAGAGATCGTGATGGAATGCCCTGAAGTGAGGGTGGTGGGCTTCAACGAGGTGCCGGACACGCTGGGCGGGATGGAGGCGATCCGGGTCGGCGTGCTGGTGCAGACAGGCGGCGATATCAGCGGTATTTTCATGTTCCTGATCAGCGAGTCCTTCACCCAGGTGATGCTGGAGCAGCTGTTGGGATTTCCGGTGGAGGCCGGCGCTTACGACGAGCTGGCGTCCTCCGCCATCGCTGAGGTGGGAAATATCATGTGCTGCTCTTATATCAACGCCCTTTCCTCCCTGTTGGGCTTCAAGGTGGAGGTGTCGGTGCCGGAGGTGAGCCGCGATATGGTGGGCTCCCTGTTGAGCGTGCCGATCATTTATTTTGCGGATCACAGCGACAACCTGCTGTTGATCGAGGACCGGTACTTTATTGACGACCAGTCCATTGTCAGCCATGTGCTGTTCCTGCCCAATCTGGAATCCCTCAAACGAATTTTCAGCGCAGTAGGAGAACCCTATGGCAGATAAAACGGTTGTTGTGGGAATTGCGGAGATGGAAGTAGTCAGAGACAGCGGAAAAATCGCCACTTACGCTCTGGGCTCCTGTGTCGGCGTTTGCCTCTACGACTACAAGAACAAGGTTGCGGGGATGGTGCATATTCTGCTGCCCAACAGCAGCGCTGCCATTGAGCGGAGCAACCCCTGCAAATTCGCGGACAGCGGATGCGAATACCTGCTGCAGCGCATGTTATTCAGAGGCGCCCAGCAAAGCTTTGTGACGGCCAAAATTGTGGGCGGAGCCACCATGTTCGCCGTGAAGGGTCCCATGCAGGGCATCGGGGACCGAAATGTGCAGGCGGTGAAGCAGGCGCTGAACTCTATGAATGTGTGCATCATCGCGGAAGACACCGGGGACCGTTACGGCCGCTCCGTCGTGATGGATGCGGCCACGGGGAGACTCACCATCCACTCGGTAGGGCATGGAACCGTGATTCTGTAGGGGGCGCAGCGTTTTCCTGGAGGTTGGGGAGGAGCTGTTTTATGAGTTTGATGATGATGGATCAGGAACCTGAATTTTTGAACCTGACCAATGAAATTTTCACGCGCCAGCTGGAGAACAACCAGGGGCTGAGCGCCAGCCTGGACGGCTGGGCCAGGAAGAAGATGTATCAGGACGTCCGGTATAATGTGGACTTCCTGTATACCGCCCTGTACCTGGAGGATGAGGGGATATTTTCAAGGTATGCCAGATGGCTGTATCAGCTGCTCTGTCCGCTGATGGAGTATTTCACCCGGGAGCGGGTGTGCGCGATTATGGTGGAGCACTACGAGTTGATCCGAAGCTGCCTGGAGAACGCCGTGGCAAAGGAGACGCGCCCGAAACTGCACCGCCTGCTGGATGCGGCCATTCAGGCCACGCGGGAGGAATGCGCCCACGGCCGCCCGGGCCGGCCGGAAAAGGGCCGGTATGAACAGGAGATCGGACAGTATCTCGATTCCCTTCTTCGGTCGGACACCAAAGGGGCTATGGCCCTGGTTGCGGAGTATATAAACGCAGGTCTGCCTTTGGGGGATATTTGCGTGGATATTATTGCGGAAGCTATGCGGCGGGTGGGGGACCTGTGGCATGGGCATCGGATTTCCGTGGACATGGAGCATTACTGCACGTCCGTTACCCAGATGGCCCTGTCCCAGCTCTACCCGCTTATTTTTGGGCAGAAGCGCAGGGGGAAGCGCGTGTTGGTGGCGTGCGTGGGGAGCGAGCTGCATGAAATCGGCGCGCGCATGGTGGCGGATTTGTTTGAATACCACGGCTGGGACAGCATTTATTTGGGGGCGGCGGTGCCAGTGGAGGCCATCAAGTTGGCTGTTGGGGAGCACCGTCCTGATCTGGTGGCCCTCTCCGTGACCATGCCGCAGCATCTTCCCCACTGCCGGGAGGCTGTAAAGCAGCTGCGGGAGCAGGATCCGGGGATCAAAATTGCGGTTGGAGGAAATGCCTTTTCCGGCACGGAAATCTGGGCGGGCTGGGATGTGGTTTATACCGCGGATGCCAGAAAACTCGTACAATGGGCAGAGGATACATTATGATTGTTTATATGGCGTTGTGCAGCAGGGAAGGCGTTGTGAAGCGCGTGCTCCGCAGTATTCCGGCTGGGATGGTGAACGAAGGACGGGACGTCCGTGAGCTTTTCCATGAAAGGGAGGAGCTGGACGGGCTTCTGAAGCAGGATCATGAATACGGGGCCTCCCTCCGTCTGCGGATGAAAATCCAGGGCGATCCCCCGGTGTTTGTCACGGTGAAAACCGTAAACCGGCAGCTCATTTTCTTCGCCTACGACGTGAAACCGGCGGAACCTCTGACGCAGCTCATGGAGCTGTCATTGTCCCTCCTGGATATAACGGAGGTGGACGGGCAGGATCCTTACGGCGCGGGCTACTATGAGATTCAGAAGCTGAACAGCCAGCTCATCAACTACCAGCGGACGCTGGCCAAGGCCAACTGCCGCCTGCAGGGACTCCTGGAGGAGGCCCGCCAGGCCAGGAATACCATCGATCTTCTGGAGCGGGATATGCTCACCGGGCTGCTGTCTGAAAAGATATTTTACGACCGCGCCTCCCGTATCCTGGAACTGTATCCGGAGCAGGAATTTGATATTCTTGCGGTGGACATCGAGCAGTTCAAGATTGTGAACGAGGTGTTCGGGACCGGCAGGGGGGACCGGCTTTTGATGGATTTGTCCGTCTGCCTTCTGACCATTCAGGACGATTCCAGGACGCTGATCACCAGGGCAAGGGCGGATACCTTTTTTGCCATTCTTCCCAGGCGGAAGGAGACTTATGAGGCCCTTAATGCAAATATAGGCAGATTCCTGGAGAGCTATCCCCTTCCAATGCGCCTGCAGATCAAAGCGGGGATTTACCGGATTGACAGCCGTGATCTGGAAGTTGCGCGGATGTGCGACAGGGCGCTGATGGCGGCCGGCAGTATCAAGCGGAATTACGGCCAGCGTTTTGCGCTGTACAATCACGCCATGCATGAAAAGCTGATGGTGGAGCAGAGAATCATCACACAATGGAGGGAGCTTTGGAGCGGGGGGATTTCATCGTGTACCTGCAGCCAAAGGTGGAGGTTGACACGGGAAAGCTCATTGGGGCGGAGGCGTTGGTGCGCTGGGAACACCCGGAGTTCGGCATGATTTCCCCGGGGGATTTTGTGCCGGTATTTGAGCGGAATGGATTTATCTATCACCTGGATCTGTTTGTGTGGAGAAAGGCTTGCCGGATGCTGCGGGAATGGAAGGAGATGGGAGCGGCCGCCGTGCCTATTTCGGTCAATGTTTCCAGGATTGACCTGTATCACGAGGATCTGTTGGAATCGCTTTTGGGTATGGTCCGGGAAAATGGTTTGGACCCGGGGGAGCTGCACCTGGAAATCACGGAATCCGCCTATGTTAAGGATTCGGTGCAGCTGGTGACCGTGATCCGGAGGCTAAGGCAGGATGGATTTGTGATTGAAATGGACGATTTCGGCAGCGGTTATTCCTCCCTCAACACGTTGTCCGAGCTGCCCATCGATACCCTGAAGCTGGATCTCAATTTCTTGCGGCAGGCTGAACACCAGCCGCGCAGGCAGAAGGTGATGCGCCTGATCATCGACCTGGCCCGGGAACTGCGTTTACAGGTTGTGGCGGAGGGGGTTGAGACGGAGGCGCAGGCAGCGCTGTTAAAAGCCATGGGCTGCCGTTATGCTCAGGGATATCTGTTTGGACGGCCAATGCCGGAGGAACGGTTTTTTAGGGAATATCTGGGAAAGCAGGGATTGAAGGGGCGGTAACGGGCCGGAGGTTGTTCCGGAGGCACGCCACATTCAGTCATATGCCGCAGGCAGCGCCAGCGGCATATCGCACTTGACGAAAGCGGGAAACCATGCCGGAATGTGGCAATGGTTTCCCGCTTTCTGTGAATCTGCTCCCCCGCTTCTCTGAGGAGTCCCCTATCCGAGTATTTTTTTCAAATCTTCCCCGGGCGTGGAAGTGGGGGTGAGCGCGTAGCCCTCCACCAGCTGGTTCAGCACTCCGGGGGAAAGGAAGGCCGGCAGCGTGGGGCCGATGTAGATGTTGCGGATTCCAAGGTGGAGCAGGCTGAGCAGGATGCAGACCGCTTTCTGCTCGAACCAGGACAGCACCAGCGTCAGCGGCAGATCATTGACGCCGCAGCCAAAGGCGTCGGCCAGGGCCACGGCTACCTGGATGGCCCCGTAGGCGTCGTTGCACTGCCCCATGTCCAGAAGGCGGGGAAGCCCGGCGATTGTGCCCAGATCCAGGTCGTTAAAGCGGTACTTTCCGCAGCCCAGCGTGAGAATCAGCGTGTCCTCCGGGGCCTGACGGACGAAATCCGTGTAATAGTTCCGGCCCGGACGGGCTCCGTCGCAGCCTCCCACCAGGAAAAAGTGACGGATCGCTCCGGACTTTACCGCCTCCACCACCTGGCCGGCCGCATTTAAGACCGCGTGGCGTCCAAAGCCGGTGGTGGTGCCGGAGCCGCCGTTTATTCCGGTCAGGCAGCGGGGTTCCCGGTATCCGCCCAGGCGCAGGGCTGTCTTGATAACCGGGCTGAAATCCTTCTCTTCCCCGATATGGGCCATTCCCGGAAATGCCACCGGTCCGGTTGTGAAGACCCGGTCCGCGTAGGAGGGCGCGGGCGGCATGAGGCAGTTGGTGGTGAAGAGGATGGGAGCGGGGAGATCCGCAAATTCCTTCTGCTGATTCTGCCATGCGGTGCCGAAATTGCCCTTCAACTGCGGGTAAGCGGCCAGACGGGGGTAGGCGTGGGCCGGAAGCATTTCCCCATGGGTGTAGACGTTCACGCCTTTGCCTGTGGTCTGCTCCAACAGCAGGTACAGATCGTGGAGATCATGGCCGGATACTACGATAAAGGGGCCTTCTTCTACCGTAAAGGAGACCTGGGTGGGCGCGGGATCGCCGTAAGCGCCGATGTTGGCGGAGTCCAAAAGCTCCATGCAGCGCAGGTTCACCTCGCCGCACTCCATGACTAAGGGCAGAAGATCGGAAGCGGCGGCTTCCCAGCCCACCGCAAACATGCCGCGGTAGAAAAAGCGGTTGACCGTCTCGTCGCTAATGCCTAAGGTCATGGCGTGCCAGGCGTAGGCGGCCATTCCGCGCAGGCCGAAGAGCAGCAGGGATTTGAGGGAGCGCACGTCCTCGTCCGGCTCCTGCCATAGCAGATTCATGTCGTAGTCGTCGCTGCGCTGGCAGGGATTGGCGCAGGAGGAACAGTTGGGGGACAGCTTTTCCTTCTCCGCGCGTACGGTCTGTATCAGGCCGCGGATGGAGTCGTTGTCGAAGTTGACATTGGTGATGGTGGCAAACAGGCCGTGGATCATGGCGCGGTCCGCAGACTCGCCGGGCTGCCCGCCTGAGGTGGCCCGGGCCAGACCGATCAAAGCGCCGGTGAGCTGGTCCTGAAGTCCGGCCGTCTGAGCGGTTTTCCGGCAAACGCCCATACTGCCGGTGCAGCCGCAGCCCCCCGCGGTCTGCTCACATTGAAAACAAAACATGGATTCTGACATGGTATTGGTCCCTCCTATGGGTTGATGTGCGGATGTTTACAGGATGCGGCCGTCGGTGGAGATGGTGACGACGTTCAGGGGAATCTCTTTGCCGCTGGCATTGAGCGCATTTTTCACGGCGAACTCGATGCCGCCGCAGCACGGCACCTCCATGCGGACCACGGTGATGCTCTTTAAATCGTTGCGGGCGATGATTTCCGTCAGCTTTTCGGAGTAATCCACGCTGTCCAGCTTGGGACAGCCGATCAGGGTGATCCGGCCGCGGATGAAGCTGCGGTGGAAATCGCCGTAGGCGTAGGCGGTGCAGTCGGCCGCGATCAAAAGATCCGCGCCGTCAAAAAACGGAGCTGTCACAGGGGCCAGCTTGATCTGCACCGGCCACTGGGTGAGCTGGCTGCGGAGGTCGGAAGGGGGACAGGCTTCGGACGGCGGGATAACCGGGGCCGTTCCGGCTGCCGGGGAAGCCGTTTGACCTTCTGTGGACATCGGCCGGGAAAACACCGCCGCCCGGGAACCGGGACATCCGGCGTGGTGCGGCGCTGCGGGGGATGAAGCGTCCCGGCGCTTTGCCGCCTGGGCCGCCAGAACCGCCGCGTGGTCGTAGGCAGGGGCCTCCCGCTCCTCAAAGGTGATGGCTCCGGCGGGGCAGGACGGCAGGCAGTCGCCCAGCCCGTCGCAGTAGTCCTCACGCAGCAGGCGGGCTTTGCCGTCCACCATGCCGATGGCGCCCTCGTGGCAGGCGTCGGCGCACAGGCCGCAGCCGTTGCATTTCGCTTCGTCGATATGGATAATTCTGCGAATCATAAGTTCATTCCTCCTCTTAATGTTCCGAATGCGCCACAAACACAGCGCTTGTGGAAAACGCTCCAAGTATTCCGGCATGCAGGTTCACCGGACTTGAAAATACCTCATCAAGTGTCTATACGGTAACATAAAAATCAGCCGCTGTATGTTGCGGTTGCAACGCGAGGACAATTTTGCTATACTGAAACAAAAAAAGGAGGCCGGGATGGAACAATTTTTGCAGCAATTACATGAGATGGAGCTGTTTGGAAAGATCGAGAAAGGACAGATCGGCGCGATGCTGCAATGTCTTGGTGCGGTGGCCAAAGATTACGCGAAAGGGGAGTTCGTTTTCCTGGAAGGTGAGAGTCTGGATTCCGTGGGCGTGGTGATGAGCGGCAGCGTGCAGATGATCAAGGAGGACGTGTGGGGGCAGAAGGCGATCCTGCTGTCTCTGGAGCCGGGAGCGGTGTTCGGGGAGAGCTTTGTTTGCGGGGGAGGCCCTGACAGCACGGTTTCCTTCCAGGCGGCCCAGAACAGCCGGATCCTTCTGCTGGGCTTCCACAAGGTGCTGCGCACCTGCAGCTCCTCCTGCGTATTTCATCACCGCCTGATCGAAAACATGGTGACGCTGCTGGCCCGGAAAAATGTCCAGTTGATGGACAAGATGGAGGTGATCTCCAAGAAATCCATCCGCGGCCGGATTCTGGTCTGGCTCTCCCAGCAGGTCCAGCGCCGGGGCAGCCGGAAGTTCACCTCATCCATGGGGCGGCTGGAGCTGGCGGATTACCTCTGCGTGGACCGCAGCGCCCTGACCAGGGAGCTGGGGCGGATGCAGGAGGAAGGGCTGGTTCTGGTGAATAAAAATGAATTCGAGTTGTTGATGGAGGCGTGAGGTCCGCTACATTTGTCAGAATTTGCTTTTCTATTTTCCACTTTTCGACTATAATGGTAGCTGAGGGCCGGAGAGCGGTTCGGACGCCCGAAGCATTTTCCGGCAGGTAAACGAGAACAAGAATACAAATGAAGAAGGAGCAGGAATCGATGAAACAGGATATGATCGTAATTCTGGACCTGGGCAGCACCGAGAATACGGTGGTGGCCCGCGAAATCCGCAGCATGGGCGTGTACAGTGAGATTCACCCCCACGATATCGGCGTGGAGGGGTTAAAGAAATTGGAAAATGTCAAGGGCATCATCTTAAACGGCGGCGAGAACCGCGTGGTGGACGGTGTGGCGGTGGACGTGGACCCGGCGCTCTACGAGTGCGGGATTCCGGTGATCGCCATCGACCACCCCACCGCGAAATGCACGGCGCGCTATGATGAGATTCCGGACAAGGAAGCTCTCAAAGCGTTCGTGTTCGGCCAGTGCCACGCTGAGGCCAACTGGAATATGAAGAACTTTATCGAGGATCAGGTGGAGCTGGTGCGCCGTCAGGTGGGAGACCGCAAGGTGCTGTTAGCCCTTTCCGGCGGTGTGGATTCCTCCGTGGTGGCCGCCCTGCTGTTAAAAGCCATCGGCAATCAGCTGGTTTGCGTGCACGTGAACCACGGCCTGATGAGAAAGAACGAGTCCGAGAGCGTGGTGGAGGTGTTCAAGAACCAGCTCCACGCCAACCTGATCTATGTGGACGCGGTGGAGCGTTTCCTGGGCAAGCTGGAGAACGTGTCCGATCCCGAGCAGAAGCGCAAGATCATCGGCGGCGAGTTTATCCGCGTGTTCGAGGAGGAGGCCAGAAAGCTGGACGGCATCGATTTCCTGGGCCAGGGAACCATTTATCCGGACATCATCGAGAGCGGCACCAAGACCGCCAAGATGGTGAAGTCCCATCACAATGTGGGCGGCCTTCCGGAGGATCTGAAGTTCGAGCTGGTGGAGCCGTTAAAGCAGCTGTTCAAGGACGAGGTTCGCGCCTGCGGCGTGGAGCTGGGACTGCCCCACTCCATGGTTTACCGTCAGCCTTTCCCGGGACCGGGTCTGGGCGTGCGCTGCCTGGGCGCGATCACCCGCGACCGTCTGGAGGCCGTGCGCGAGTCCGACGCCATCCTGCGGGATGAGTTCGAGAAGGCGGGCCTGGACCAGAAGGTCTGGCAGTATTTCACCGTGGTGCCGAACTTCAAGAGCGTGGGCGTGAAGCACAACGCCAGAAGCTTTGAGTACATGGTGATCATCCGCGCCATCAACACCATCGACGCCATGAGTGCCTCCGTGGAGCAGGTGCCGTGGGACGTGTTGCTTAAGATCACGGACCGGATTTTGGACGAGGTGGAGAATGTGAACCGGGTTTGCTATGATTTGTCTCCGAAGCCGCCGGCGACGATTGAATTCGAATAGTACGGGAGTATAATATTTATTTTATGTAGCAGGTTATCTATGGAATTATCTGCTGTATATATAGTATTTCTATTTTATATGGCGGATGATATTTTTGATTTCCTGCTATATTTATAATAGTGTGTATTATACTTGTTTTATCGTCAATATAGAAGGAGGGAAAAGAATGCTATCACCACAGTTAAGTAAAATCAAAACACAATTAGAAGAAGGAAAGACTAATATTGATATTGATAAAGAAGAACTATTAGCTGAATTGAATGAAATGGAAGCAATTGAAGGGGTTTTGCTAGAAAGCTTATCCTTATCAACAAAAGTTTGTCCAACATGCGGAAAGAGGTTGTAAATATGGATTATAAAGAACTTAGAAAATTAAAGATGGAACTTTTGCAAAAAAGCGATAAAACAGATTCGGAAATCCAATTATTAGCTGAACTGCAATCACTAAGTGGAATAATAGATAGAATACAGCATTCTTTATCCTTATCTACAGAAGTATGTAAATCATGCGGGAGACCATTGTAAAAAATGAAGGGATGTTTTGTTGTATATGAAAATGAAGATGAGCAATTTGATATAAAGTGTGATCTTCGTCCCGATGTCGAGGACGAAGTACCAGAATTGCAGAGTCTATTATATTCAGAGATAGAGAATACCTGTAATGTTCTTAAAGCATTAGATAAAACGTCGGATGAGATTAAAAGGAAATATTTTAAAAAACTATTAACTCTTGCTCAAGTAGGTCTAGTGCCGGAAAATTCCGCACAACCTAAAATGGCGATGGTTGCCCTAGATAAATTAAAAACAGAAATGTTACATATCGAAGGAAAGCGGATAAAAAATCAATACATGAAAAGATTGGGGATTACAGCCATAATTTTATCAGCTATTTTTTTGGGTGCGATGTGTATACTGTTTTACCTATTAAAAAGTAATGTTTTCTGTATGTTGGGGTATACATGGTTTGGTGCAATGGTTGGAGCATGGGTATCATATGGTGCAAGAAAATTTCAACTTGAATTTGAAGATATGTCGCTTATAGAAAAGGACATGTTAGAGCCAATTATTAGATTGATATATATTGGAATTTGCTCTTTGATATTTGAACTTTTTTTGTCATGTGGATTTGCAACAATAACCGTAGGAAATATTACAACAGAAGGTATAAAAAGTTATGAAGAAATTCAAATTTTAGTTGGTATTATATGCGGGTTAGTAGAAAGCAAAATGGGAATTGATTTTTACAAAAAAGCTAATTCTGTGTTAGAAATTGGACAAGAGAAAGAATAGAATATAATCTCGCCATGGCAACATATTGGCAACAGAAAATCAGTAAACCAGAATAAAGGATGTAAATGAAGTAAAAAAGGGTGCGTATTTGCATGGAACTTAAACAAATATAGTTAGAAACAATAAAGGGCACGCCGAGTTTGAATAAATAATGAAGAGCTGATAAGCCTTGTAGGATCAAGGAATATCAGCTCTTTTCTTTTGCCTGTGGAACTAAAACGGAACTAAAAGCAGTTTTGGAGCTTTTCGGCCACCTCAGTAATATTTGTTGAAATGAATTTCGTAGGTATGGTAATGGTGGACATCAATTAAGGATAATTCCACGATGTCCTAAGTATGGAGGACCTGCCAGCGAAAGCTAATATAAAAGGAATCATAATAGAATATGTTTAAATGTAATTCAAAGAGCTGTAAAAATCTACGTTGAATTTTACAGCATTTTGTGTATAATAGAAGTAGCAGAAATAATATGAAAACAAGGAAGGAGCTGAAAGAATATGGCAAATATTTTACCAGTATCTGATTTGAGAAATTATAATGAAGTCCTGAAAAACTGTCATAAAGGAGAACCGGTATATCTAACCAAGAATGGCAGAGGACGTTTTGTAGTCATGGATATTGAAGATTACGAGCGTGATCGAGCGGAGAAAAAGCTTCTGTTGAAGCTGCAGGAAGCTGAAGAAGCGGTGAAAGACGGCGAGGGCTGGCTGGATCTGGATGAATTAAAAGCACTTGTGGGGGAATAAGATGTTAAATCTGCGGATCAATCCGATTGTTGCCAAGGATCTGAAGAATATCCGGGATTACATTGCCGAAGATAATGAAGAATATGCTATAAAGACCATAAAGGAAATTTATGGTAAATTTGAGAATCTTCAGATGTTTCCGGGAATGGGTTCGGATCTTTCTAAGCGAGTCAGCTTTAGGACGGACTATAAATATGCCGTATGGGAAGATTATGTGATTATCTACAAGGCAGGAAACGAGTATGTTGAAATCTATCGTGTGGTCAACCGGTATCAGGATATCACGAGAATTTTTGATTGAATTGAAAATACAACGAGGAAGCATATGGAAGCAACTAAAAATACGCTACAATTCCAACAAGCCGTCCCAAACGACACTGCCAACCTCCGCGCCCTCGCCTACCAATCAGAGGCCCATTGGGGCTACGGCGAAGCATTTATGGGCACCTTTGACCGCACGTTCAACATCACCGAGCAATTTATCCGTGAAAATCCAGTCTATGTATCCTGGGATTACGAAAATGCCATTGCATTCTGGGGTTTAAAGCGGGACGGCGGCGGTTGGGAGTTGGAATATTTCTATATTTCGGAGCAGTGTCTGGGAAAAGGCTATGGAAAACAGATGTGGAATCATCTGACGGATTGGTGCAGACGCCGGAGTATCCCGGAGTTCCATTTTGTCACCAGCCCTCAGGCCATTGGATTCTACGAGAAAATGGGCGCAAAGCAGGATGGAATGTGGCGGTCATCCATTGACGGACGTCCGATACCGCATTTTATTTACAATGATAAAAAGCCCCATCCATCTAAAACATAAACGTTGAAAATCCGCAGCATAACCGCCAATCCGATTGCGCTGCGGATTTTGCCATCTCAAAATTAAAATGCGCTGAAGATATCGGCTATAATCCCCCACGTACCCGGAAACATTTCCGTGACCGCCCTTCTCACATCCCCGGAGCGAAAGCCCTGCTCAAATTGAAACACGACGTCCCCCGTCGCCCGGTCCCCGATGGCGATAGGACCGTGGGCGTAACCGCCGGCTGCGATCTTCGAGGCAATGGCACAGCCGCCGATGGAATAGACGCCAAAGGCGCAGCCTCCCACGGCGAACAGCCCGATTGCCAGCCCGCCAAAGGACAGCGCGCCCACTGACAGTCCGCCTGCGGAGACTAAAAGTCCCAGTGAGAGGCCGCCCAGGGAGAACATACCCAGGGAGCAGGCTCCAAAGGACAGAAGGCCCACGGACAGCCCGCCGAGAGCGATCACCCCCCGGGACAAGTTTCCTACGGCAATTATACCTCTGGCCCGGTGGGGGCCAGGTCCGATATTAATATGAACGAGAGGGATTCCGAACCAGGTTCTTTTACTCTTGTATTCATAATGCCAGACGGCAGGCGCGCCGTTTAGTTCCACGGTCCTATCGCCGTCGTTTTCCGCCGCATGCCCCACCAGCTCATCTATCGAAAGTTGGAAATAGTCGCTGAGCTGTACCAGCTTTCCCAGCTCCGGCGTCGTATCGCCCAGTTCCCATTTTGATACCGTCTGCCGTGTGACGCCCACGGCTGCCCCCAGTTGTTCCTGGGATAAGCCCTTTTGTTTCCTCAATTTGATAAGCTGCTCGCTGAATGCCGTCATTTGTTTCCTCCTCATAACTGATTTCAGAAGCAGTATAACAATTTCCAGTCATAATATCTACCAGGAAGGCCGGGAAAACTGTCAACCGAAGTTAACATCGGCGTTTGGAAGCGAAGTTTGCGTTGAATTTCAACATAATCTCCCATATAATTAGGATCATATAAGAGCATCACGGCAGATACAGGCAGAGGGAAAGGAGGCATGAAGAATGAAGCAGTATGAATACAAATTTGTCAAGTCCAAACTCAAAGTGGGATTTGATTATGACAAAAAAGTGGCGGACATGGAAGCGGAGTGGAACGAGCTGGGCTCCCAGGGATGGAAATTCTGCACATGGGCAAATGATGTAATGGTGTTCGTGAGGGAGCGCCAGTGACTGATCCGAAACCGGGGAGGGGAGAGCAAATGAACTACGAGGATTAAATTGCAGGGAGAAATACATTTTTGGAATTGTCCTCCGAGGACGGCGCGGTAATCCTGGAACCCCAGACAGGACAGGTAAAAGCGTTTGGCTCCATTATTGAAACGGCGGCATCCGTACGCGGTATTTCCGGGGCGAGAACAACGACCGCTGAATCCGCCGTCAGCTATCAAACTATGCAGCCCATCAAAATAAGCAGCGATGGGGATATCACGCTGTACCGGAACGTAACGGATCTGGATACCGGTGAAGAAATAACCCTGAAATACAAATTTTACTAAATAGCGAAGAGGAAACGTAAAATCATGAATGATCATTTAACCCCATCCGACAACCGCCCCTTCACCTGCGGCCTCTACGGCGGCAGCTTCAACCCGCCTCACCTGGGCCATGTCCGCTGTATCCTGGAGGCGGCGAGCCGTTGCCGGACGCTGATTCTTGTGATCAGCAGCGGGAGCCGCAGGGAGGAGATCGACGTCCGGGTGCGCTACCGGTGGATTTACCGGCTGACCAGCCATCTGGCCCATGTGAAGCTTTTTATTTTGGAGGACGACGCCGGAAGCAAGGAAGCCTACACCGAAGAATACTGGCAGCGGGACGCGGACAAAGTGAAGGCATTTGCCGGTCAGCCCATCGACGCCGTTTTCTGCGGCAGCGACTACGGGGAGGACAGCTTCTGGTCCCGCTGTTACCCTCAGGCCCAGCTGATCATTCTGCCCAGAAACGGCATGTCGTCCACAGAACTGCGGGCGGATATTTACGGGCACTGGGACTGGCTTCCCAATGTTGTGAAGCCCTATTATGTGAAAAAAGTGCTGATCATCGGCGGGGAGAGCACCGGAAAATCCACGCTCACCGTCAACCTGGCCAACTACTACAATACAAACTATCTGGAGGAGGTGGGCCGGGATATCTCGGAGCGCTCCGGCACGGATCTTTTGATGATCCCGGAGGATTTTACCGATATCCTGCTGCAGCACAAGACGAGGGAGCTGGAGGCGGTTGAGCGCAGCAACCGGGTGCTCTTTGAGGACACGGACTGCCTGACCACCCTGTTTTACATCGGATTTCTGGAAGGAAGGGAAAAGGAGAAAAATGCCGCCCTGGCTCAGGCCATCGCAGGGCTGAACCGCTATGATCTGATCCTGTTTCTGGAACCGGACGTGGAATTTGTCCAGGACGGAGGGAGAAGCCCGGTGATCGCCGCGGACCGGCAGAGGTACAGCGCGCAGATCCAGGAGATTTACCGCAGCCTTGGCTTTGAATTTGAGGCGATCCGCGGGGATTATAAGCAGCGTTTTGACCGTGCGGTGGAGTTGGTGGATCGTATGCTGGAAAACGTAAATGAAAGAGAGGCAGATCATGTTTAAAAGAATCAAGTCCAGCCTCACCCCCTTCCAGTGGTTCGAGGTTCTGGCGGTGACTGGCTTTACCATCTATTTTGCCGCTATCGACCGGGAAAGTTCCTGGTGGTATCTATTGGTCAGTTCGTTGGCGGCCGTCTGCGGCATCTTCTGTGTGGTGCTCTGTGCTGCCGGGAAAAAATCCCAATATTACTGGGGATTTGTCAACATAACCGCCTATATCGTGGTGGCCTGGTACAGCCGTTATTACGGGGAAGTGATGCTGAACGCCCTGTATTACCTGCCTACCCAGTTTGTGGGAATGTATTTCTGGAACAAGCATTACAGCCAGACCACCGGCATTGTAAAATGTAAGAAAATGAAGCCAATTCTCACCGCGGTTCTGGTGGCCGTGTCGGCGGTTTGTATCTGGCTCTATCACATTTTCCTCTCCCGGCTGGGCGGGAACGCCACCTGGCTGGACAGCGCCAGCACGACCTTTTCCGTGATCGCCAACGCCCTGATGGTGCTCCGGTACCGGGAGCAGTGGCTGCTGTGGATCATTGTGGACGTGGTGACCGTGGCCATGTGGGTCCTGGCGGGGGATTGGATTATGACCACCATGTGGTCCGTCTATCTGCTGAACGCCTGCTACGGCATGATTACCTGGACGCGGATGAACCGGATGGAAAACGCGGTCAACGAATAGGGCGTCCGGAGGTATCGCGTCTGGCCGCGTCGAAGTGGCGGGCGGGAGGTTCCGTCGTTAAGGGTGTGAAAACACAATTCACAATTTTCTACATTTTTCACCCATTTGTTGCCATACGCTCCGTTCTTTGTTATAATTGTATTATTTGGTACATGAACATAATTTTTCGCAAGAAATGTCCAGGCCTGTTGATTTGGACGTGCGGTAATATCCGGAGCGTTGGAACGGATCCGAACAGTCGCGGGTTTTGGGAAAGGGAAAAGAGATGAAACGAAATTTTATACGCGCGCTGCTTGCGGTGGCTCTGGCGGGACTGCTTTCCTCCGGCTGCGGACGCGCTGATCCCCCCAATGAACTGCATCTGGTTCCCGAAGAACAGGATAAGATTGTAATCAACCTGTTCACCTCCATTGAATCGTCGGAAACGTCCAGCGCCAGCCTTTACCGGGACCTGATCGCCGATTACAACGCCCAGAGCGGTGACGTCGAAATCCGGGTCAGCGGGCTGTCCACGGCGGACGGCTACAATGAGGCGCTGAAAAACCGGTTGGATAACGGAAAAGATGTGGATCTGTTCATCGTCAACGCGGACACGGTCAAGGCGCTCAACGCAAAGGGATATTTTTACGACCTTTCGGACCAGCCCGTTTTTCAGGAGCTGAATGATTCAGCCATGCAGCAGGCCATTGTGAAAGGGACGGCCTACTGTCTCCCAACCAAAATGACGGCTTACGGACTTTACGTCAATGAGGGGCTTTTGCGGGAGTACGGGCTGGAACCGCCCGAGGACGCGGAGGAATTTTTATACTGCTGTCAGGTTCTCAAGGAGAACGGCATTACGCCCATCGGCATCAACCGGTGGTATGCAATGACGGTATTTGCCATGGCCCGGGGCCTCTATCCCATTTACCAGGCTGAGAATACGGACGAGATCATCCAGGGGTTAAACGACGGCAGCATCAAAATCAGCGAATACATGTTGGAGGGCTTCCGTTTCTTCAAGGAGCTGGTGGATAACGGGTATTACGGGGACAATCTCACCGTGGAGGGGGTGGACGCCATCCGGGCCAACACCACCGACTGGGAAGGGTTTAGGGACGGAAAAATCGCCTTTACGGTATTTCCCGCCGGGAAGGAAGAAGACATTGAGCGGGAAGTCCCGGATATGGACTTCATCCAGCAGGGCATTCCGGCGCTGCCGGACGGCACGGTGAGCCTGCCTTCCATCGGAACCCGTATCTGCGTCAACGCCAAGGGCGCGCATGTAGCGGAGTCTCTGGAGGTGTTGGAGTATCTGACCACCCATAAGAAGAACGAGCTAAACAAAGGCGCAAGCAGCATTCTGCCGGTTTTTAAATATGAAGAATTTGACCTGGATCCCAGGCTGCAGGCCCTTTACGACGACGCTTGCTCTCCGGGGCAGATTCCCATCGAGGATATGTCGCTCAGCTTTGACTACTGGGGGACAATCCGGACTTTGTGTCTGGACATAATCGGCGGGGCAACGCCGGAGGAAGCGGCGGCAAGTTACGACCGCATACAGCTTGAGGCGGTTGCCGCTGCCGGAGCGCAGTGATTGAAATGGAGGTATTTCGCGTTGAAGCAGGCGAATCAAAAAAGACATCGATATCGCAATACCGCGCTTTTCGTCGTGATTGCCGCTTCCTGTATCGGCGCGTTTCTGATCGGCATAGAAGCGATCCGGAGTATCCGCTCCAACGTGCGCAGCACAACGGTCCAGGTGATCCGGGAAATCACCAACAGCAAAAGCCAGATGCTCACAGCGATTTTGAACGATACGGAGCGGGATCTGCGTAGCCTGGCGGCCTCCCTGGACGCCACGATGGAGCTTTCTTCGGCTGCCGTCCTGCTGGAGCGCTTTGAGAAAGATCACACAATCAGCGGCCTGACCATTATAGACCACGGGGGGAAGGCGCTGTACGGGCCGGAGAATGCGTATCTGTTAAAAGGGATCCCGGAGGGGTTTGCCGCAGAGGTGGAGGCGGACGGTTTTCAAATGTCGGATCCCCTGATTGATGAGAACGGCGACCGCAGAGTGCTGTTTGGAACCGCGCTCGCCGGAGATCGGATTCTCTACGCCAGCATCCCCACCGATTCCATGCAAAAGGCATGCGGAGAGACTACATATCTGGGAGAAGGGTACAGCTATATTCTGGGGAAGGACGGCAAGATCGTCGTGCCGCCTCTTCGCTACAATTACGAACAGGTCTACGAAGATATTGGAAATCTATTGATTTACGCGGACAATTCCTCCGAGCGGGTCCAGGCGTTTATCAGGGCTCTGAATTCCGGGGCCACCGGGTCCGTTGTTTTTCAGATCGACGGCCAGGAGCAGCTTTTTTGTTTTGAACCCGTGTATGAAAAACGCGGCTGGCAGCTTGTCACCGTTGTGGCGTTGAACGCGGTGGAGAAGGACGGGGCCCAGATCATTTCCACGGCCGTAGCGATGGCAACGGTGATTATCGGCGTTGTAGTCACGGCTTTGGCGGCCGGTTCGTTCCTGTACTGGTCCATGCGGCGCAAACAGCAGGAAAACGACCGTTTTCTGCTGGACATCTATCAGGCCATATCGGAAAATACGGACACGGTGATCTTTATACTCAACGCCAGAAGCGCTGCGCCGGATTATGTGTTTGAGAACAGCGGCAGAATACTGGGCATACCTGCGGAAGAGTTTTTAAAACAGGAGCAGCAGGAACAGGACAGCGCGTTTCGGAGCAAACTTCAGGCGATTTTGGAGGAGCCCTGGCCGTCGGAGGGCTGCACGCGGGAGGTGCATACCTACAACGAACGCCTACACCGGGATATGTGGCTGAAAATACTGATCTGCCCCTTCCTTCTGGGAGACGAGAAAAAATGTCTCTATGCGGTCACGGATGTGACCCAGGAGCACAACGACCGGGAGAAGATTGCGGCCGCGGTGGTGGTGGCGGAGCAGGCCAACGCGGCAAAGAGCAACTTTTTCTCCAGCATGTCCCATGATATGCGCACGCCGATGAACGGTATTGTTGGCATGACCACGATTGCCAAGCGCAGCCTGGGCGACCAGGACCGGGTGTTGGATTGTCTCAATAAAATCGATTTCTCCTCCAGACATTTGCTCGGCCTCATCAACGACGTGCTGGACATGAGCAAAATCGAGAGCGGTAAGCTGGCGCTGGTCTGCGAACCCTTTGATCTTGGGGAGCTGCTTTTGGGGCTTGAGGCGATTCTGCGGCCCCAATGCGAATCCAAGGGGCAGACCCTGACCTTTACCGTGAATATCCGTCACCTCAGGCTGATGGGCGACACGCTGCGCCTGAATCAGATTTTTATGAATCTGCTGTCAAATGCGGTGAAATTTACGCAGGAAGGCGGGGCGGTCTCCTTCACCGCACAGGAGCTGGAACAGCGTGGGAATTCCCCCACCTTCCGGTTTACGGTCGCGGACAATGGAATCGGAATCGCGCAGGAAGCGCAACAGATTATTTTCACCCCCTTTGAGCGGGTGTCCAATACGGCGGTCCACCAGATCGAAGGCACCGGCCTGGGGCTGGCGATCACCAAAAACCTGATCACCGCCATGGGTGGCCAGATCACCTTAAAGAGCGCTCCGGGTCAGGGCTCTGCGTTCACGGTAGACTTGGATCTGCCCATGCAGGAGGGCGAGCTGCCGGTTGCGCCGGTCGCAGAAGCGGTCACTCTGGATGAGACCTCGTTTGCCGGCAGAAGGTTTCTTCTGGCAGAGGATAACGCGATCAACCAGGAGATTGCGGTGGAACTTCTGACCGCATACGGCGCGAAAGTCGAGACAAGGAACGATGGGAAACAGGCGCTTCTGGCCTTCACGGCCTCAGCGGAAGGCTATTACGATGCCGTGCTGATGGACATACAGATGCCGGTCATGAACGGATACGAGGCGGCCCGAAGGATTCGGACCTGCGGCCATCCACAGGCCCAAAGCATCCCGATCATTGCGATGACGGCCAACGTGTTTACCGAGGATGTCCTTGCAGCCAGAAACGCAGGAATGGACGCACACATTGCCAAACCCATTGATCTGACGAAGCTGTATCAGGTGTTGAAGGAGAAAATGGACGCGGCGGATTAATTGAATACGATGCAGACAAAAGGCGCGGTATCCTCTGATGGGGGGCCGCGTTTTTGGTTGGAGCGGAGTTTGAGGGGCAAGGAGGTGTGGCGGGCGGAATAGAAAAGAGCAGGATAATGTCGAAATGAACAAAATCAAAGCTGGTCTCAACTGCGAACCTATGGTATATTTATATCAGTATCCGGGAAGGGAGTTAAGGTGCTTCGTACCCGGGGACAATGATGTCAGGAGGGCGGACAAATGATGGAATTTTTAGGGGATGTTTTGTACGATCTGAAGGAGTTTTCGGACACGCGCTTTGAAGTGGTGGCGCTGTTCCGGATGATCGTGGCCTCGATCTGCGGCGGGCTGATCGGATTGGAGCGGGAGATGAAGGGGCGGCCCGCGGGACTTAAGACCTTTTCACTGGTCTGTATCGGCGCGACCCTTGCCATGATCACCAACGAATACATATCCAGGAACTTTGGGGGCAGCGGCGATTTGGCCAGAATGGCGGCCCAGGTCATCAGCGGAATCGGTTTCCTCGGCGCGGGCACCATCATTGTGACCGGCACCAACCAGGTGAGAGGGCTCACCACGGCAGCGGCGCTTTGGGTGACTGCGGCGTTGGGAATCTCGATTGGCGCCGGATTTTACTTTGGCGCGTTCGGCGGTGTTGCGGTGATTTTCACGTCGTCCATGACCTGCAAGATGATTGACCGCATGGTGATGGGGAAATCCCGGGTCATGAAAATTTATGTCGAAGGAGTCAAAGAGGAGTTTATGCTGTCGCTGATCCAGTATTTTTACGATCAGAATATCCGGGTTGTGAATCTGGTCAGGCGTTCCGAGAACAAATGGTATAAGAAGGACACCTGCGTGATGATTGAGCTGGATCTGGGAAAACGGCAGAAACATGGACCGATTCTGGAGGATATCCGAAAAATGGAAGGACTCCGGTATGTGGAGGAGATCAGAACCTGACAGTATTATAAGACGAATCAAACGAGACCGGTCCGCTGGGGCCGGTCTCGTCTTGTGAGAGGCGTTTTACAGCTCGCCGTCCAGGTAAACCCGTGATCCGGTGGCGCCCCGCTGCCCCTGGTATTTCCCATTATATGGGTTCAAAGCCATGGCGTCCATCTCCGCGAACACCAGCTGTCCCACCCGCCGCCCGGCCTTTAATTCGATGGCGCAGCGGTTGGCATTGAACAGCTCCAGGGTGATCTCGCCCTTAAATCCCGGGTCCACCCAGCCGGCGTTCTGGATAAACAGACCCAGCCGCCCCAGGGAACTTCTCCCCTCCACAAACGCCGTCAGGTTGTCCGGCAATTCAAAATACTCCATGGTGGTTGCCAGCACGAATTGGCCGGGCAGGAGAATATAGGTGTCGGTCCGGATGGTTTTATAGCTGGCCGCGGCCTCCAGGGAAATTACGCCGGTGGATAAGTCCTCCACGATGCTGAAGGTGCTTCCCAGGCGGATATCCACGCTGGCAGGCTGAATCTGCCGTTCCTCAAGGGGGGAGATCACCAGGGTCCTGTCCGCCAGCAGCTTCATGATCGTTTGATCCGATAAAATCATAGCCGTTTCCTCCAATGTACAATATCTATCATCTTATCGCATAAATGCCGCAGATTCAAGCGGTGTTCCGCCTGACGGACATTGTATTTGCAGGAATTTTTTGGTACCATACAGATATGGCGGCTGAGCCAAACACACATGAGGAGGAATTACCATGGGAATGTTCGATCGATTAGTCCCCAAAAAGAAACAGCCCCAAAAACCGCAGCAGGAGTTTAGGCAATACATCTCCGGCGCGGGGGCCTGCATTGTGAGCAAGTCCGTGTTGGAGCGGAGAACCGCGCTGAGATGGTTGTTCCGTGAGGACAACGGGATCGGAAACGGGTGGGTCGCCTTCGGAGCTTCAGATACTCAGGAATACCTGGATCAGGCGGAAAATCTGGCGGTGGTGGACTTCAACACCCTGGCCAATGTTGAACCCGCGGTGCTGAACGTGCTCTATCTGCCGGTTGGCGCCGACCTGGAATTCAAATCGGATCAGAGCGGGAAATATTTCGTGGACACCAAGACTGGAAAGGAGATCCGGGAGCCGGTGAAGCATCCGGGGCAGGCCGCGTTTGAGAAGAATCTGAAATTTTTGAACCAGACCAGCTATCCCGCGGAATTTTTCCGGGGATTATTTGAGAAGGACGATTTGCTGGAGCCGTTTGTGATCGGCGAGGCAGACTTTCCCAGCGGTGAAATCGTGCTGGCGGACCCGCTGGTATATCTGGGCGACCGGAAATATTCCACCTTTTTGAACCGGACCATTCCCACCGGCGCTCATCCGGTGGAGCTTAGTATTTGCCGTTCGCCCATCGTGGGGCTGCGGGTGGCAGCGGCAAAATTAAAGATCAGCAGCCGTCCCGTCAAAGGGTACGAGCTGGCCATGCCCAGGGGATACACCGTCGAACAGCTGAATCAGCCGGGCGTTTTCAGCTTTTTCGGAGTGGATGCCGGGATGGCCTGCTTCTGCGACGCCGCGGTAGCGGATGAATATGCCGTCTTCCTTGAAAAATGGTCCGGGGAGAACCCCGGCAAGAACCGGTATGACGACTATTTTGCCCATGAATTTAGCCGCAGCTATGAAGCGCATCCCCAGGTCCAGAGGGAGGGCGGGGATTTTACAGTCTGGAAATTGCCGGAGAGCGGGCACCGCATCGCCATGTTTGCCAGCGGAATGGGCGACGGCATCTACAGCGGCTACTGGGCCCTGGATTCCAAGGGCGAGCCGGTGGAGCTGATCGTCCCGTTTATAAACCCACAGTATTTCCGGGGATGACGTTCGAATTGAAAAATGAACCGCTTGCAAGCGGAACGCAACAGGGAGAGATGCCGCCATCTCTCCCTGCATCTATTATAAGCCTTATTTTCCCGGATTTCCAGACTTTAAATGTGAAAATTTCTGTAGTAAACTCTAACTTCACGGAAAGGAGATGGGGATATGGATATGGCGTATATGGGATATGAGGCGGCGGACCTGCTTCCTCTGGTGCGGGAGTTGACGGAGCGCTACACCAGTAAGGCGAGCACCTCCGTGCCCTGGGAGACGGCGCAGCAGCTGATGGAAGCGGTGCTCTACTGCATCGGCGAGACGCAGGAGACCGGAAGCGGGCTGGGACAGAACCGGGAGCTGGCGGGCGGTGAAATGATGACGGCTCGGGAGGCTTATGACCGGGGGTACCATCTGGTGATCCGCAGGGCAGAGACGGTACGGAAGCTTTACAACAAATGGATCATATCCTTTAACGGATATGAAAGTGAAGGCTACAGCCGCACGGTGACACGGAATATTCCAGAATTCTTCAAATGGTACGACCCGCGTTTTAATCCGCAGCAGGATTTTACAGGGCTGGACTATCCGGTTCCCGGGGATCTTGGGAAACGGCCGGGGATCGACCGGGTGGACCGCTATCTGGCCTGCATATGGACGGAGCAGCGTTTTTTAGGGAGCCTTGCTTCGGACTACGTGAAAACAGTGTTGACGGCCTGGGGGCAGGAGTGGCGGGACCAGCCGGTCAATCTCGGAGAGATTGTGCTGCGAAAGATCCTGGTCCATCTGTTGCTGAGAATTTCGCCGGAGGAGACAGCGCTGGAGCCGGACAAGTACGAAGCGCTGGCCGCGGCAGTGGGATCTGTTTCCGGGGAGCGTTTGGCGGAGAGACTGCGGGGGCTGTCACGGGGCCTTGCCACCCGGTATTTTCCGGGAGATGAGGCGCTGGCGGCTTACCTGGACTGCTATATTCCCGTGATTGCGGCGGAACTGGCAAACGGGGCGGCGCATGGCTGCCTCCAACGGATTGTTTAAGGGGGGAAACAGTATGGAGAATCTGTTTGAACTGCTTTTGGCGGAGCAGCGGAAGGCAGATTTACAGAGAATTTTGAGGTGCAATGAAAGGACGGGGCAATACGGCCTTACATTGACGGAAACGGATGCCCGGGAGTTGATGGCCTGCCGGGAGAATTCTCTGAAAGAGAGCAGGAGAGTTGAGTTCGGGGAGAGTATTCTGCCCGCTGTGATTGAATTCTTTTGCGATTCGGCTTACATCCATCAGGACCAGTATGTGGAGGTGCTCGGCCAGCTTCAGGAATTATTTTACACATTTAAAAATGAATCCCGGGACGAACTGACGGACGCAGAGCTGCTGGATTTCATGCGGAGGCAGTTTGAGAACATCTGCTTCGGGGACCTGGACTATCTGGGCGGCACCTGCCTGGAACGCTTCGCCCGGGCCGTGCGCTCCGGCTGGCAGTGCGGCATGCAGCGAGGCCGCCGCGACGAATATACTCTGGGGGAGACGGATAACGACTATGGGGAGCTGGACGAGGAGACTCGGTGGGAATATGAGGTTTATCGGGTGAAGCTGGAGGACGTGGAATAGCGAGTGGGCAGATCATGAGTCTACAGATAATGTAAAGGAAACTTGACAAGATAAGTTTTTTGTTCTATACTGAATGTAAAGGAAACTTTACAAAATGGAAGGAGGAAGCGTTTGAAAAACAGAGTGGAACAGCTGCGCAAGGAGATGGGGCTGAGCCAGGAGGAGTTCGCCCGGGCGCTGCGGGTGTCGCGGCAGACCGTCAGCTCCATCGAGAATGGGAAATATAACCCGTCGCTGGAGCTGGCCTTCCAGATTGCCGATTTTTTTCAGAAAACCATTGAGGAATTATTTTTGTGGAAGGAGAATGATCAATGAAAAGGAGTTATCTGTGGACAGGAGTTGCGTATTTTGTGGTGGGGCTGCTGCTGGCCGCGGCGTCTGCCGCCGCAAACGGGAAAATGCAGAGCCTGTTGGCCGGTTTCGCGGGCGGCGGGATTTTCGGCGGTCTGGCGACCATGGGACGATACTATTACTGGACCCGGCCCGGCCGTGTGAAGCGCTATCAGGAGAAGCAGGAGGAGGAAGAGATCTGCCTGAAGGATGAACGCAACGAGATGCTGCGGGACAAAGCGGGGCGTTACGCGTATATTCTGTCCCTGCTGGTACTGGCGGTATCCACCGTTTTGTTTTCCGTTTTGAACGCTTTGGAGATCGGCCATTTCTATGGGTTGATTATGTATCAGAGCGCGCTTCTGGTGTTCCTCTATGTGGCAGGGATCTGGATTTACCGGTGGCTCAAAGCGCGTAACTGAGCGGGGATCGTGGGGATAATTGTACCTGTGGGGAAAACGCCCTGGGCCAAAAAACTTCGGGTACGAGATGTTCCCCGGGGGAGGATGTTCACCTGGCTCAAACGCACCACATACAAAATCTCCGCGCTGCATCAGGTAAACCAGCGGTAGACAAAACCGCCCGCCAGGTTGATTTCCCCTCCCTTGTATTCCGGACGGCGGTAGCTTACACTTAAAGCAGGAGGTGGAAACATGAACATTGGCGCGACGATTGTGAATTTGCGAAGAGAAAAGGGCGTCACCCAGGAGCAGCTGGCCAGAGCCGTGGGGGTCTCAAAACCGGCGGTGAGCAAGTGGGAGACCGGGCAGAGCTGCCCGGATATCCAGCTCCTGGCGCCCATTGCCCGGTATTTTGGCGTGACCATCGACGCTCTGCTGTCCTTCACCCGGACGCTGTCCCGGGAGGAGGCGGACCGTCTGGCGAAAGAGGTTCCTGGTATATTCGAGCAGGAAGGCTTTCAGGCGGGGATGGAGCGGTGCGCCTCCCTGGTGCGGGAGTATCCGGACAGCCAGTACCTGAAGCTGAAGGTAGCAGGGCTGTACACCACCTGCGCCCTGCATTTCCGGGAGGAAGAGCGGACAGAAGAGAATCTTGCACGTTTCCGGGAGTACGCCCTGGAGCTGCTGGAGGAAATTCTGTCCGGCGGCGAAAGCAGATATTGGGTGCAGGCTAAGGGGATTGCGGCCTGCTGTTATATGCAGAACGGGAATTACGACCGCGCGGAAGCTTATCTGCGGGAGCTCCCCGTCCCGGAGATCGACCCGGACAGCCTGCTTCCAGCGCTCTGCCTCTACCGCGGGGACTGGGAACAGGCTGCGGATGCCAGCCGCAGGGTGATCCGACGGTACGGCAACATGGCGCTACAGGGTGTGGGCACTCTTCTGCGGTCTGCCTGGGAACTGGGGGATGCGGATACGGTGCGATGCGCCTCCGAGGCCAGTGCCGCGTTGGAGGAAATGCTGGGCTGTCGGACCGGAATCGGCTGGCATTACAAGCTTTTGCTGGCTATGAAGGAAACGGATGAACAGGCGGCGGGAGAGTGTTTTGAGCGGTATGTGGACGCGGTTGTGGCTGGAATCTGCGGAGAAGCGGAGGGATATGGACGGTTGGACGGCGGCGAAAGGGAGGTCGGTCACGGGCATGCGGACGGTCACGAACAGACGGATATCCAGAAGTATGATCCGCCCTGCGAAGGGCAAAAACTTCTGACCGGGCCGGGAAATATCATTGACCGCAAGGATCGCATTTTGATACTGGAGCAATACCGAATCGCCTTTGGCGTAGAGGAGCCGTACCGGACTCTGTCCGGCACCGAGGCATACAAGCGCGGTATGGAGAAGTTGAGAAAAGCCATATGCGGACAAAAGGAGGGCGGAAATGGGGCGTGAGCAGGTGCCCATGACCGCCGGGGTGGAAAGCCGCGTCACCGTGCATTACCGGCTGGAGGATCCCGGCCGCATTGCAGTGTTTTCAAGGGCCGGGCTGGCGATCGCCGCCATTTTGGCGGTTGTGCTGCTGGCTGTGGGCGTGATATAAAATCATACAAATAAAAAACAGCGAATCAAAATGACCGGGGTACACGTTTGGACTGAGAACGGCGTTCCATCTTCATACGGAAATAAAGCCGAATAGCGGGACGGGCTCCTATGGAGGTACAGAATGGGTGAATTGTCAAAGCAGCCGAATATCGGCGCGGTGGTGGAGGAGCAGTTGAATCAGGTGGGAATTACCACTCTGGAAGAATTGAAGGAGGCGGGAAGCCGTCAGGCATGGCTGCGCATTCTGGCGATTGACAGCTCGGCCTGCATCCACCGGCTCTACTCGCTGGAGGGGGCAATACGGGGAATCAAAAAATCCCAGCTCCCCCAGGATGTGAAGGACGAGCTGAAGGAATTTTATAACTATGTAAAGGGAAAGCCGGGCAAACAAGCGAAATAATCCCCATGTCAGAAAAACGCGCGAAAGTGCTTTGTCACATTGGCGGCGTTCCTCCGCCGTTTGCGCTACAATCGAATTGAGAGAACGCACTACTAGCCGTAGGCCCCACTACGCCGTCGCTTTGCAGACACACTTCTAATGCGGCTATCGGGCACACTATGCACAAGGACTTGCGGTACATAATACTGGGAGTCAACAGACAGACCATCTCAGAATGGGAGACCGACGAGACCCTGCCCGATATCTGGCAGTCGAAGCGGCTTGCGCTGTACGGTGTATCCCTGGACGAACTGATGGAATTTGACCTGGATATCAGGGATATACAGGACGTGATCGACAGAACCAGCCAAGCGGTGTCCGAGAAAATAGACTGGACAAAGGCGTGGAGCAAAAAGTACCCAGTGCTTGCCCGGTACCAGAGCGAGGCGGATATCCCCGATTACGCCGCGGGGCTGTGGAAACGGCTGATCGACCTGGAAAAGAAATACGGCTACAACGATCTGGACGCCTTCCTTGTGTTGAAGGATATCCTGGCGTGGTCCGGAAGAACAGAAAAAAACAGCAGAAATAAATTCCAGTTGACAAACCTAAGGGAAGCCTGCTATAGTAAAGAAAATATTTAAGATTGGGAGATGTCTTTTGTTAATTGTATCTGAGATGGAACGCAGCTAACTGAATGCGCAGGGAAGGGAAAGATCCGCCGCGGCGGATGTGTTTTTTCTGTACCCTGAATCCGGAACAGATTTCTGACAGCGGACATGGAATGCCCATGCGCGTATCTGTTTTTGGATGCCGCATGGGCTTTTTGCGCTCCATCCTTTTTCGTATCCGAATATAGATAATAGCCAGATGAAAAGGAAGGAAACAGATACAATGAACACTACATTTGACACACTTGGATTTACTGAAATCAAAGACATGCTGGCCCAGCGCGCCATCTCCCCGCAGGCGAGGGAAATCCTTTTGGCGCTGCGCCCTTTTTACTCTGAGTCGGAGCTGCGCCGGAATATGCGGGAGACCACTCAGGCGCGGCAGATGCTGGAACTGGTGGGACAGCCGCCGTCCCCGGTTATGGAGCGGACGGAGCAGTGCCTGGAGAAGGCGATTCGGGGCGAAATGCTTCTGCCCGAGGAGGTGGAGGGCATCGGTATGTTCCTCACGGCGGTCAGCCGGATGCGCTCCTACCTGGAGCGGGGAAAGACGTCGGGAATCGCCCTGGCCTACTATACGGAGAACCTGCATCCCCTTGAAGATCTGAGGGAGGAAATCGGACGGACCGTCCGCAGCGGCCAGGTTGACAGCTTCGCTACGCCCTGCCTGTCCCGCCTCAGAAGGGAGCTGGATGCCTTGGAAGAGAAGATCAAGGAGAAGGCCGAAGGGCTTCTGCGGGCGAAAAAGAGCTGTATGGCCGAGTCCTTCGTGGTGCAGCGCAACGGCAGAATCTGCCTGCCCGTCAAAAAAGAGTACAAATCCAGGGTGGAGGGCAGCGTGATCGACCGCTCCTCCTCCGGGGCCACGCTGTTTATCGAGCCCGCCGCCCTGTCCCGGCTGCGGGAAGAGCTGGAAGTGCTGCGCATTGAGGAGGACTGCGAAGTGCGCCGTATCCTCTACCAGCTGACCGACGAGATCGCGGGATACGAGGAAGTGATGCGGGATAATCTGCGCATGCTGGTCAAGCTGGACGTGATCTTTGCCCGAGGCAAGCTCAGCTCCGACTTAGGGGCTGTGGAGCCGGAGATCAACACGGAGGGAAGAATGGAGCTGACCGGGGCGCGCCACCCCATGATACCGGCCGAAACCTGCGTTCCGCTGGATTTCCGGCTGGGTGGGAACACCCGGGGAATCGTGATCACCGGACCCAATACGGGCGGAAAAACCGTGGCCATCAAGACCGTGGGACTGTTCGCGCTGATGGCGGGCAGCGGCCTTCACGTTCCCTGTGAGAGCGCCGATATCTGCATGGCAAACCAGGTGCTCTGCGACATCGGCGACGGCCAGAATATCGCGGACAATCTTTCCACATTTTCGGCTCATATCCAGAACGTGCTTGATATCCTGAAACGGGTAACACGGGAGAGCATCGTGATCCTGGACGAACTGGGTTCCGGCACGGACCCGGCGGAGGGAATGGGAATTGCCGTGGCGATTTTAGAACAGCTGCGGGAGAGCGGCTGCCTGTTCCTGGCGACCACCCATTATCCCGAGGTAAAAACCTACGCCGCCGGACACGAGGAGATCCTCAACGCGCGGATGGCATTTGACCGGGAGAATTTAAAACCGCTCTACCGGCTGGAGATCGGAAAGGCCGGGGAGAGCTGCGCCCTCTACATTGCCAAGCGCCTGGGCATGCCGGACGACATGCTGCAGGTGGCCGCCCGCAAGGCCTACGGCGGCATTTCCCGGGAGCTGAAAACAGAGCTTCGCCTGGATGAGAGCCAGAAAACCCGCCTGTCCAGGCTGCCCTCTCCCACTCTGGAGAAAATGCAGAACCGGAAAGCATTACAAAACCGTTACAGTTCCTTCAATCGGGGGGACTCGGTGACGGTATACCCGGAGCAGGTGATCGGCATCGTGGTGAAGCCCGAGGACGACATGGGAAATGTGCTGGTGCAGGTGAAGAAGGAAAAGAAGCTGATCAACCACCGCCGTCTGAAGCTTAAGGTGGCGGCCTCCCAGCTGTACCCGGAGGACTACGATTTTTCCATCATTTTCGACTCGGTGGAGAACCGGAAAGCCCGGCATCAGATGGGCAAGCACCATATGGAGGGACTGGTGATAAACGCCGGAGCGGACGGGGAATGATAGTTTCCGCTGACGCGGCGCATACTAAGGGAATCAAGTGACAGAGAGGAACACGCCGATGAAGTTTGATTCCGTTTACTATGAGCCGGACAGCCTTAAATACCCCCTGGGAATCCGGCTGCGGGAAATGTTTCAGGACCTGCCCTGGATTCCCATTGAAAACCACAATTCCATCAAGGAAATGCAGGAGAAGCCCAACTCCGAGTTCGGGCGGATGAAGCGTTTCCTGATCGTGGGAACCAGGAAAACCCACAAATACGTGGAGAACCATAAGGTGTCGGACTATCTGGTCCCCTACACCTCCTCCGGCTGTACGGCCATGTGCCTGTACTGCTACCTGGTCTGCAACTACAATAAATGCGCCTATCTGCGGCTCTTTGTGAACCGGGAGGATATGCTGGACCGGCTGATCAAACGCTCGTTTAAGAGCGAGCGCCCCCTGTGCTTTGAGATCGGTAGCAACAGCGACCTGATTCTGGAAAATACCATAACGGGGAACCTTTTATACACCATCCCCAGGTTCGCGGAGGAAGGCCGGGGAAAGCTCACATTTCCCTCCAAATTCCACATGGTGGACCCGCTCCTGACCCTGGACCACCGGGGAAAGGTGATTTTCCGCATGAGCGTGAATCCCCAGGAGGTGATCAGCCGGATTGAGCTCGGCACTTCCCCGCTGCAAAAGCGGATTGAGGCCGTGAACCGGATGTGCGAGGCTGGCTACCCCTGCGGCCTGCTGATCGCCCCGGTGATCCTGGTGGAGAACTGGCGGGAGCTTTACACCGGCCTTCTGGAGGAACTGAGACAGGGGCTTTCGGAGAAAATGAAGGGCCAGATGTTTTTAGAGATCATTCTCATGACCTACAGCTACGTGCACCGCGCCATCAACGGGGAAGCATTTCCCAATGCACCGGATCTCTACGACCCGGAGCGCATGACCGGCCGCGGGCGGGGACGTTACTGCTACCGGCAGGAGAGCAGGGAGGAGTGCGAGGCGTTTCTGCGCGGTGAAATCGGACGGATTTTGGGGGACGTGCCGATCTTGTATATCAGTTGAGGGAACGGGGATCCATATGGAGGTTCCAGGCGGCTGCCGGCCATCACCGGCTGCCGCTTTTTGCTGAGTGCAATGGGCCGCTGGTGCAGCCTGCGGCCCATTGCTGTTGGGAGAATTTATCTGCCTGACCCTGGGATCGCAGCGGAATCATGGCGGGAGACGGTGCACGGGTAACGTTGCAGAGGCGCATAAAACAGCGGATCGCCACTGACAACACTGCCGGTTGGCGTTTCCGGGAAAATGTGGTATAGTATTGGTATTCTTTTGGAACGCTGTTGACAACACGCATTATATAGAACAGTTTAAGGAGGCAACAATGAAACCATACAAGCGCATTTTCACCATTGTAATTGATTCCATGGGCATCGGAGACGGGCCGGATGCGGAGCGGTTCGACGATCTGGGGTCCGACACCCTGGGACACATCGACGACCATATGCCGGAGTTTGACATTCCCAATATGGCGAAGCTGGGCATCGCCAGGCTTCACCCGCTCAAACACGTGAAGGCCCCGGAGCGCGTACTGGGCTACCAGCTGCGGCTGGCTGAAACCAGCGTGGGAAAGGACACCATGACCGGGCACTGGGAGATGATGGGGTTAAACATTACCAAGCCCTTTAAAACCTACACGGACACCGGGTTCCCCAAAGAGCTTTTAGATGAGCTGAGCCGCCGCACCGGCCACAAGATCGTGGGAAATAAATCCGCCAGCGGCACGGAGATTCTGGATGAGCTGGGGGAACACGAGATCGCCACCGGAGACATGATCGTCTACACCTCCGCGGACTCGGTGCTTCAGATCTGCGGAAATGAGGAGACCTTCGGCCTGGATGAGCTTTACCGCTGCTGCGAGATCGCCAGGGAGCTGACGCTGCGGGACGAGTGGAAGGTGGGCCGGGTCATCGCCAGGCCCTATGTGGGACGGAAAAAAGGCGAGTTCAAGCGCACCTCCAACCGCCACGACTACGCTCTTAAGCCCACCGGCCCCACCGCTCTGGACGCCCTGAAGGCGGGCGGCTTCGATGTGATCAGCGTTGGCAAGATCAAGGACATTTTCGACGGCGAGGGGATCACAGAGGCTTACAAGTCGAAGAGCAGCGTCCACGGGATGGAGCAGACCATCGAGCTGGCGGATAAGGATTTCCACGGACTGTGCTTTACAAATCTGGTGGATTTTGACGCCCTGTGGGGCCACCGGAGAAATCCTGAGGGATACGGGGAAGAGCTGGAACGCTTTGACAAGAATCTGGGCGTACTGCTGGGCAAGCTGCGGGAGGATGATCTGCTTCTGATCACCGCGGATCACGGCAACGACCCTACCTACAAGGGCACGGACCACACAAGGGAGCGGGTGCCGCTTCTGGCCTATTCCCCGTCCATGGAGGGCTCCGCGGTTCTGGAGGATGCTCCCACCTTTGCGGTGATCGGCGCCACCATTGCCGACAACTTTGGCGTGGAAATGCCGGAGGGAACCATCGGCAGCTCGATTCTGGAACTGCTGAAATAGGGCGTCGCAGAAGGCCGGAGAACTGTCAAATCTTAATAAAAATGCCACTTTTTTTCCGAAACAGGTATGGTATAATAAGGAAACATAATATTGATCATCAGCTTGGCAGCTGGTGACAAAGTATAATTTAGGAAACCGTACCGAGAAAGGGAGGAAAAGGATGGAAGAAAATGGAAACAGCAGTAAAGGCGGCCTGTTCATGCAATACCGTCCGGTATTGATCGCGCTGATTGCGGGTATCTGCGCAATCATTTGTGTGAGTATTTTCACCGGAAACATTATCCAGTACAAGAAGAATGCGGGGGGCACGGGCATCACGGCCACCGGGTCGGCCAGCGTGGACTTTGAGTCCGACCTTGTGGTGTGGCGGGGAAGCTTCTCCGTGGAGGGAGACACCCCCAAAGATGCATTTGCCAGTATCAAGAAGGACGCGGAGTTGGTGAAGTCCTATCTCCGGGACAACGGCGTGGACGAGAACGAGATGGTATTCAGCTCCGTCAGCATTTCCCCCACCTATACGTCCCAGTACGATGAGGAGGGGAGGTATCTGGGCGATATCCAGACCGGATATGAGCTGACACAGAGCATGACGGTGACCAGCCAGGATATTGACAAGGTGGAGCTGATCTCCCGGGACATCTCCAATCTGATCGAGTCCGGCGTGGAGCTTCAATCCAACCTGCCGGAATATTACTACACCAAGCTGGATGAGCTGAAACTGGACCTGATCACCAAGGCCACCGCCAATGCCAAGGAGCGCATCGACCTGGTGGCTTCGGGCTGCGGCGCGCAGACGGATAAACTTCTGACCGCCAGCCTGGGCGTGTTCCAGATCACGGCCACCAATTCCGGTACCGAGTCGTACAGCTACGGCGGTTCATTCAACACAAGTTCCCGGTTTAAGACGGCCAACATTACCGTGCGGCTGAATTATTCCGTAAAATAAACCATAAAATTGGAGGATTAAAGGAATGGCAGACAAGAGTGCAGCAGAGTTATTTGACATGAAGGTGGCCCACGTGGGGCTCAACGCAGCAAACGACGGCGAGGCGGCCGGAGTGGCCGGCGATTTCCTGAAGCTGATGGGACTTCCCGTCCGCGAGACCCCGCTGTCCTATTTTAACGGCGACCTGGTGGAGATCATGAAGGAGAACGGCCGTGGAACCCACGGACACATCGGATTTTCCGTGAACGACGTGGAGGCGGCTATCCGCTACTTTGAGGAGCGGGGACTTAAGTCGATTCCCGAGACCAAGAAGTTCGATGAGAACGGCAAGTGCTTTTTCACCTATTTTGAGGGGGAAATCGGCGGCTTTGCGATCCATATTGTTCAGCAGTAATTAAGAATCTCATGCCATCCCGGTTCCGGGAGGAGTGCAGAGATTTGCCCTGCGGGCTTTCGGGCATTGCCTGGGCGTGGAGGGACGGTACAGCCGGTGTCTAAGCTCAACTACCAAAATTCCCTTAGAAACACGCGGCTGCCGGGATGGCATTTATAAAAACTCCATGGGATGTATTGCGCATTCCGTGGAGTTTTTTTGATGCGGTGTGGCGGACTGTTTTTAAAAGTTTTTCCCCCTCACATTGTATTGCTAAAAATATATGATATAATTAACTTAAAATATTTTAATAAATACTTATTAAAAAAATTGAAATAAGATTGAGGGATAAAAATGACGATTGACATGAAAGAAACGATCAGCCCGTATTTTTTAGCGTTGAGGCCGGTATTGATTCAGATCGGAGAGACCTTTGGGCCGGACTGCGAGGTTGTGCTTCACGATTTCAACCATCCAAAAAACTCAGTTGTGATGGTGGTAAACGGCGAGGTGACCGGCAGACATGTGGGGCAGACCTTTAATGATCTGATGTCCATTATCCAGTCGCCCTATCTGAAGAACGACTGTCTGAATAATTATATCAAGCACTCAAAGGATGGAAAGCTATTGAAGTGTTCCACTTCTCTGCTCAGAAATCAGAGCGGGGATGTGGTGGGGGCGATCTGCATCAACTATGACCTGAGCCGTCATATGCAGATCAAGAAGCAGATGGATGATTTCTGTCGGGGAATCGATCTGGAGGCCAAGGAGGAGAGCACGGACCTGCTGGGCGAGGGGGTCAGCGATATTCTACGGCAGATTTTGGACCGGACCATCTCAGACGCGGGAATTCCCGTGTCCGCCATGAGCCGGCAGGATAAAATGGAAATCGTACGTTTCCTGGATGAAAAGGAAGTATTTTCCATCAAGGGTTCCGTCGAGGAACTGGCCAAGCAGCTGGCCGTCTCCCGTTATACCATATATAACTATTTGGACGAAGTGCGCAATCGAAAGGAATGAAAGGAGGTGATCCTGTGGGGGATCAAAGAACGGAGACCCTGCCGGAGTACATGATCCGGGTCCGCAGGGATATCCACAGGCATCCGGAAACTGCCTGGACTGAGTACCGCACCACGGCTTTAGTGGCCCGGGAATTGGAAAAATGGGGTTACCAGGTGCTGTTGGCGGAGGAGGTGCTGGATTTGGAGTCCAGATCGGCGCTGCCTGCGCCCGGACAGCTGGAGCTGGCGGAAATGAGAGCAAGAGAGGAGGGAGTGGACCCTGAGCTTATGCGGCGCATGGCCGGGGGAAAGACCGGCGTGGTGGGAATTCTGCAGCGCTCACAAGGACCGGTGGCGGCGCTTCGGGTGGACATGGATGCGCTGGAGGTGACGGAGTCAGCCGGACCGGATCACAGGCCGGCGCAGCAGGGATTCGCATCCTGCCACGAGGGAATCTGTCATGCCTGCGGTCATGACGTTCACACGGCTGTTGGTTTGGGCGTCGCGCGGATTCTGGCGGAGGATCAGAGCTGGCAAGGGACGGTAAAACTCATATTCCAGCCGGGCGAGGAGGGGATGCGCGGGGCGCGGGCGATGACGGAGAGAGGGATCGTGGACGATGTGCACGACTTTTTCAGTCTCCACGTGGGGATCCGGGCTCTGGAAACCGGTGAAATCGTGACGGGCTGCGACGGCTTTCTGGCCACCAGCAAGCTGGACGCCGTATTTCATGGAGCCACGGCCCATGCCGGAATCTGTCCGCAGGAGGGAAAGAGCGCTCTGTTGGCCGCTGCGGCGTCCTGCATCGGCATGCAGGGGATTCCGCGGCACGGGGACGGCAATTCCAGAATCAACATCGGCGGCATAAGCGCCGGCGGAAACAGCCGGAATGTAGTCCCGGATTACGGCATCGTAAAGTTTGAGACCCGAGGCGGTTCTACCGGGATCAACCGGTATATGGAGGCGGAAGCGCGCAGAATCTGCGAGGGGGCGGCGCTGATGTACGGCGTGTCCGTAGAAATCCGCAATATGGGCAGCGCAGAGGGAAGCGACAGCGACGGGGAGCTTATGCAGGTGATCCGGGCGGCCGCAGAGCGCAGCGGAGGCGTTCACAAAATCGTGGAGAAAAAGAGCTTTGACGCCTGCGAGGACGTGACGTACTTTATGAATCGGGTCCGGTCGAACGGGGGAAAGGCCGCGGTCATGATGCTGGGAAGCCAGCTGGCGGCAGGACATCATTCCGGCAGTTTTGACATTGATGAGAAATGTATGGAAATCGGGGCGGAAGTGTTGAGCCGCGCCATAAGGCTGCGATTGGAAGAGGAAACGAGACAAAAAAGCTGATCCACAATTCACGAAAACAGGTCTGCCAACCAACGTAAACGAGAGTGAAATCAGCTTTTTCATTGTATCATACCTTCAACCATTGGTTGACGATAAGGAATACGTTTCCTTATTATACGATGTCGTTAACCGAAGGTTGACGATAAGGGATACGTTTCCTTATTATACCATAATCGCCGGAGCTTATCCACGGTTTGCGCGGATTAATTTCTGACGATTCTGTTAAGGAGGGTTAAAGATGAAAGAGAAGGAGAATTCAGGTTTTCAGAAATTCCTGAATGGAGTGGAGCGCGTGGGCAACAAGCTGCCCCATCCATTTACAATGTTCATGATGCTGACGGTGATGATTGTCATAATCGCTCAGCTTCTCAACGGCTTTACCGTTCCCATCCCAGGGGGAAAAGAGGATGCGGTTGTCAACGGTATTCTAAACAAAGCCGGATTCCAATGGTTTGTCAACAACATACTGGCTAATTTTATTGCATTTCCGCCTTTTAAAACGGTGTTAGTCACCATGCTGGGCGTGGCTGTAGCGGACAAGACCGGGTTGTTTGAGGCGCTGTCAAAGAAGTTCCTTCTGAGAATACCGCCGTATCTACTGACCGCCTCGGTGATTTTCGTGGGCGTCATGTCGAATCTGGCGTCGGATGCGGGGATCGTGTTTATGCCCGCGCTGGGAGCGGCGCTGTTTGCGGTGGTAGGGCGCAGCCCCATCGTCGGTATCGCGGCAGGGTATGCCTCCGCCGCTTCCGGGTATTTTGCCAATCTGATGATCACAAGCCACGATGCCAATCTGTCCGGCATCTCCCTGTCCGTGATGGACATTGTGCCCATTACAGCCAGCGCGCCCATGAACGTTACGGTCAACTGGTATATGGCAATCGCCTCCACGCTGGTGCTGGTTCCCGTCGGCACATTTGTGACGGACCGCATCATTGAACCCAAGTTCGGGCGGCTGGAGGGCCTCAATATTGTGGTCAATGATTCCGACCGGGACGTGTCCCCGGCCGAGGTGAAGGGCCTGAAGGCGGCCGGCCTGGCGCTGTTCGTCTACCTGGCGGCTATCGCGGCAATGGCGATTCCTGAAAACGGATGGCTGCGGGATATGGAGACGGGAAAAAGCATGCTGACGCAGATGGATCCCATCATTCCCATTATTGCCCTGGCGTTTTTCATCGTCGGCACCGGATATGGTTTTGCCTCCGGCAAGCTGAAGAGCGAGAAGGATGTGATTAAATGCATGACCGAGGGCATGAAGTCAATGGGAGGATTCCTTGTGATCGCCTTCGCCGCCTCGCAGCTGATCGGTATTTTCAAAAAGACCAATCTTGCCACGGTTCTGGCCATCGTCGGCTCCGAGGGATTGGAGGCCAGCGGAATCAACGGCGTTCCGCTGATCGTGATTTTTATTCTGTTTCTGGCATTTATCAACCTGTTCCTTTACAGCGGTTCTTCCAAGTGGGCGCTGCTGGCTCCGGTGTTCATCCCCATGTTCGGGCTGCTGGGCTTCTCGCCCGCGTTTACCATGGCGCTTTACCGGATTGCCGACTCCTGCACGAATATTATTTCGCCGCTGTTCCCCTACCTGCCCATCGTGCTGGGGCTGACGATCCAGTATAAAAAGGATGCCGGCATGGGCACGATCATGTCCATGATGGTACCGTATTCCATTGCGTTTACCGTTTCCTGGATCATTCTGGCGGTGGTGTGGTACCTGCTCAAGATTCCGGTAGGGCCGGGAGCGGGCGTTTTATTATAAACATTGGAGAGGAAGCGAATGATTCATAAGATTATAACGGACAACGCACCGGCCCCCAGGGGGCATTACTCCCACGCAGTGGAGTGGAACGGATTGATCTTTCTGTCCGGCCAGCTGCCCATCGACGCCGCTGGGAATCCCAGGGCGGATTTGAGCGTGGAAGAACAGGCCAGGCTGGTGTTTTACAATCTTAAGCAGGTGCTGGCGGACTCCGGTAGCAGCTTAAACCATGTGCTCCGGGCAGGGGTTTACGTCTCCGATATCGCCGACTGGGACCGGGTGGACCGGATTTACAAGGAGTTTTTCGGCGATCACCGCCCGGCCAGATCGGTGGTGCAGGTGAACGACCTGCATTTCGGAGCAAAGCTTGAGGTGGAGCTGGTGGCCGTGAAGGCTGAAAAATCCGGACAGATCGGATGAGACAACGTACGGCGCAGCAAAAGCCGCGCCGTACGTTTTGAACGAATATGATTTTAGGTACCCCGGCCGTTGGCCGGGGATTTTAAGCTTCACCTCTTTTTCTTCTTTTTCTTTCCCTTCCCCTTCCCATCCCGCCTCTCCTCCGTTTTCTCCTTCACCCGGTCCAGCCGGATGTCCTCCAGATAGGCCAGAAGCTGAGGGTCCACGTTGTCGAAGAGGCGGTTCTTTTTGGAGGGGATCTGTTTTAAGTGGCGGAGGTTGATCTCGTCGTTGGTCTCTTTGATCTCTTTTTGCAGGTCCCGGGCCGACAGCCGCAGAGCGCCCTTTCCCAGGATGATCACCTGCTCCAGCTTGTCGGAGGTGGCCACGGCCACCTGGTAACGCCGGCCGATCTGCTGGGTCACTTTCTCGATGTACTGGTCCGCGGTCTCCGCTTCCTTGGTGAAAATCACGTGGATGTTGTGGTAGCGGATGACCTCTCCGGGATTGCCCTTGACCTTGTAGCCGTCGAACACCAGGATCACCTGACATTTCTTATAGCCCTGGTAATTGCAGAGAATGTCCTGGAGCTTGGTCCTGGCTCCGTCCAGGTTGACGTCGGCAAGCTCCTTTAACTCGGGCCAGGCAAATATGATGTTATAGCCGTCCACCAACAGGTATTCGCAGGTCATGGCGCGCACACCGTCCATTTCATAGATTTTTAGTAACAGTTCAGACGGCGGGAAAATTGGCGCGGGAAGCCGCGTCAAGCTCGCTTGTAAGCGGATTTTCGTGTCAATTTTCACATCGGATGGACACCCGATGCTTCCCTGCCGATCTTTTTCGGTCAAGGAGATGAGCCGTCTGAACTGTTACGATCTTCAATCCAAAACTTTTAGTTTCTCCAGATAGATCTTGCGGAACAGGATGGTGCTTAAGACCACGGAGGTGATCTCTGCGATGGGGATGGAGTACCAGACCGCGTGTAGCCCGAACTCCCGGGCGAAAAAGTAGGCCAGGGGCAGGATGCAGACCAACTGTCTGGCGATCGACACGATCAGGCTGTAAACGCCGTTTCCAAGGGCCTGGAACACGGAGCCTACGATGATGCAGTACCCGGCGAACAGGAAGCTGAGGCTGATGATCCGCAGGGCGGGCACGCCGATGGCAAGCATGTTCTCGTCCGCCTGGAACATCATGAGCAGGTCCCGGGTGAACAGCTGGAACACCACCAGGCCGATGAGCATGATGCCCACCGCAATGTAAATGCTCATGCGCACGGTGGCCATGATACGCTTTTTGCTTCTCGCGCCGTAGTTGTAGGCTACAATGGGGATCATGCCGTTGTTCAGGCCGAAGATGGGCATGAAGATAAAGCTCTGGAGCTTGAAGTATACGCCGAACACCGCAACCGCCGTCTCGGAGAAGGCGATGAGGATCTTGTTCATGCCGAAGGTCATCACCGAGCCGATGGACTGCATGATGATGGAGGGCACGCCCACGGCGTAGATCAGGCGGATGGTATGGCCGCTGGGCGTAAAGCCCCTGAAACGGATGGTGACGTCGTGGTTCTTGGTAGCGTTGAACATCAGCGCCAAAAGCATGGCTACGATCTGTCCGAACACGGTGGCCGCGGCCGCTCCCTGGATGCCCATCCTGGGGAATCCAATCAGGCCGAAGATCAGGATGGGGTCCAGAATGATGTTGATGATGGCGCCGGTCCCCTGGGTGATCATGCTGTAGATAGTCCGCCCGGTGGACTGTAAAATGCGCTCGAACATCATTTCCCCGAAGATGCCCATGCTGAAAATACAGCAGATCTGCAGGTACTGGGTGCCCAGATCGATGATCTCCTGGTTGTCCGTCTGGCTCTCAAAGAAGAGGCGGGAACCGAACAGGCCGAACAGGGCGAAGGCCACAAAGCCCAGGAACGCTAAAAATACGCCGTTGGCAGCCGCTGAGTCGGCGTTTTTCTGGTTGTGCTCGCCCAGTGAGCGGGAGAGCAGGGCGTTGACGCCCACGCAGGTTCCTGCGGACACGGCGATGATCAGGTTCTGAACGGGGAACGCCATGGACACGGCGGTCAGGGCGCTCTGGCTGATCATGGATACGAAGATGCTGTCAACAATGTTGTACATGGCCTGGACCAGCATGGAAATGACCATGGGCAGAGACATTGTGACGAGCAGGCGGTTGACGGGCATGGTGCCCATTTTGTTTTCTTGTGTCATAGATATAATACTCCTTTTTCCTTTGAACGGGCGAATCGATTGCAGTCGCCCAATGCACGAGGACTATTGTACAAGTATATCATAGGAAAGTCAAGAAAAGTCAGAGCGTCAGGGAGCGGGCGATGCGCTTTTTGTACTCGCCGGGGGGAATTCCCTCCTTTTCCTTGAAAACGCGGCTGAAATAGTGGACGGATTTAAAACCCGTGGACTCGGCGATCCGGGTGACGGAATCCCGGGAAAAGCACAACAGCTCCCGGGCCCTGGCCAGACGGCGGTTCCCGATGTACTCGATGGTGGACTGGTTGAAGGTCTTTTTGAACAGGCTGTTCAGCTGTCGTGCGTTCACCCGGCAGGCTTCGCAGAGGGTGTCCGAGGATAAGTCCTCCCCCAGATGGCGGTCGATATAGGCGCAGGCCTCCGCCAAAGGCCCCTCGGGACGCCGGGCGATCCGGGGGTCGCGGGAGACGCCGCGGCCTGCGCGGTACGAGGCCGCGGCCAGGGGGATCAGGAGCTGCTCCAGGTAAAGGGAACAGAGATCCCCGTACAGGGGCCGCTTTAAAATGCACTCGTGTAGAATCTCCATCACCAGGCTGCGGTGTTCCGGGGAAGCGGGCAGCAGCCTGGGAAGACGGGCGATCTCCGCGCCCATATTGGGGGAGGCGCAGGTGAACGGCAAATGCAGGATGGTCAGGCTGGAGCGGCTGCCAGGGCTGGGCACGGCCACCTCCAGGGAGGGGAACAGGAATAAGCTGTCCCGGGAGCAGGTGTGGCTGCTGCTGTCCACGATCAGCACGCCGCTTCCGTCGAACACGTAGAATAAGTGAAAACTCTGTCCCTTGGCCAGCGGCAGGAGCGGCTTGTCCAGAAAATCATAGCCGGTCAGGCGGATGTCCTGTATCATGAGCGCTCCTTTCCGTAGTTGTCCTGCATAATGTTCTTGGCGTAGTTGACGCCCCCCTCGATGTGGGCGTTCATCAGACCCGCCGCGCTGACGCTGTCGTGCTTGGCGATGGCCTCGTAGATCTTGCGGTGGAAGATCACTGAGTGCTCCAGGGCGTTTAAGGGTGTGATGCCCATGCTGATGGAACCCTCCACCAGGTCGCTGAGCAGTTCCTGGATGGTGATCAGAATCTGATTGTGGGTGCACTTGGCCACCGCGTAGTGAAACTGCAGGTCCAGCTCATTGTACTGGCGCAGCTTGCCGGTGCGGGCAGCCTCCGGCATCTTGGACAGGGGCAGCTTCACCTGGGCTAAGTCCTCTACCGTGGCGTTTAGGGCGGCCAGCTCTGCGGATTTGCACTCGATGATCTGGCGGATCTCGAAAATGTCCTTCAGGCTGTTGTTGTCCATGCTGAGCATGGGGAGCAGGGTTTTGATGTAGGCTGCGGGGGTGATCTCCCGCACAAAGGTGCCAGCCCCCTGGCGGACCTCCACGATGCCCATGACGTCCAGCTTGTGCATGGCTTCCCGGACGGTGATGCGGCTGACTCCGAATTCCGCCGCCAGCTCGGACTCCACCGGAAGCTTCTCGCCGGGGCGGTACTGCTTGGCTGTGATCATGGCGCGCAACTGGTCCGCCACCTGGTCGGACAGCTTGATTCTCTGAACCGGCATAACTGAATCCCTCCCTCCAAGGATGATCAAAATCATATGATGATTATATCATATGGGGGTATATTTTTCAAATATTACATAAAATATGGCGGAAAAACAGGAAAATCTATACAGTTTACAAGAAGTTCGTTTAAAACTTGTAAAAAATCGTGTCAAAAAATGTAAATACAATTTCGAGGAAAACCGATATAATAAAGACACTAAATTTGATGGGAGGAAGTAACCTATGAGAAAACTGAGGAAGTCTGTTTCTGTGATCCTTTCCGTAGCGATGCTGGCCGCTCTGGGCGGTTGTTCTTCCGGAACTTCGGCTCCGGCCGACACGGCGGCGCCAACCACCGGCGCTGCGGCGGGAGGCGAGAGTACGGCGGAAGGCGGGAGCGCGGCCCAGACCGAGGCGCAAAAGGCGGGCGAAGGCACGGTCATCACCTACGTCACCCTGGGCGACACCGGTATGGAGCTGTTAAAGGAAGCTGCGGCGGAATTTAAAAACGAGACCGGCATCGAGGTGAAGCTGGAGAGCTGGGCCTACAGCGACGCGTACCAGAAGATTTTAACCCTGGCCGAGGGCGGCAATATGCCGGACGCCATGTACGGCTTTTCGTCCTGGACCCAGCAGTTCAAGGAGGCCGGCTACACGGTGGCCATCGACAGCCTGATCAGCAAGGAGCTTTACGACGACTTTTCACCCGCTGCCCTGGACGTGTGCAAGGTGGGGGATGAGCTCTGGGCCATGCCGTCCTACATGTCCATCCGCGGCATGCTGTTCAACAAGAGCCGCATGACGGATGCCGGGATCGAGAAGCTTCCCACCACCTGGGAAGAATTTTTGGCGGACGCTGAAAAGCTGACCGATCCCTCCTCCGGAAAATACGCTTACGCCATGGTGGCGGGCCATCCCAAGAACACTCTGGACTGCTTCCTGCCCATTCTCTGGGCCTACGATGCGGACGTGATGAACGCGGACGGCACGGCCAACGGCTTCAACAATGAGAACGGCGTGGCCGCGCTGCAGATGTATGTGGATCTGGCCAAGTACGCGGTGCCGGACTACGGCCAGGCGGACATCAACAGCACCCAGAACAACTTTACCACCCAGATCGCGGCGGCCTATTTCCACAACGCCCAGGGTCTGGCGGCGCTTAAGGAAGCGGGGGAGGACTACAGCTGGGCCGAGATCACGGAGCCTCTGGCAGGGCCAGGCGGTTCCCGGTATTCCCTGGGCGTCATGGACGTGGACCTGGTGTTCAACACCGGCAACCAGGAAGCGGCAGCCAAATGGCTGGAATTCTGGCACACCGCCAAGTACCAGGGCCAGGTGATCAACCAGGCCGGATTCGTTCCCAACCAGCAGAGCTACTTCAAGGAGATTCCGGAGTTTACCGACCCCAGCAACGTGATGGTGGCTCCCTTTGCGGCAATGGAACCCATGGCGAAATTCAAACCCTCCATCATCTGTTGGGAGGAAGTTCAGAAGGCCATGGCGGACGCCGTTACAAAGGCGGTTATGGGCGAGATCAGCGCGTCGGAGGCCATGGAGATGGCAGGCAAGCAGGTGGACGAATTACTGGCAAAACAATGACAACCAATCAGCGGGCGGAATCCTTTCCCGCCCGCTTTTTAGATGAGGGGGACCGGCAATGAATGGTTTATCGAAAAAAGAAAAGCGCGATAAAGCGGTTAATTTATGTTACGTTCTTCCCATGCTTGCGATATTTCTCGTGTTTATTTTATACCCGATCACACAGGTTTTTTACATGTCCTTTTTTGAGCGGAAGGTGAACGGAGACATGATCTTTGTGGGCCTGCAAAATTTTGCAGACCTGTTCGCCAACCCGGATACGCCGCGCATGTTTAAGAACACCTTTGTGTGGGTGTTCGTGGGCGTGGCGTTCAAATTGATCCTGGGGCTTCTCATGGCCCTGATTCTGTACAAAAAATTTTTGGGCAAGAAAATGATGACGGCCATCATGCTGATTCCCTACGCCATGCCGGCTGCGGTGTCCTGCATGATCTGGCGTCTGATGTATAATCCCATGTTCGGGCATATCACCCAGTTTCTGATGGATACCCATATTCTGGGGCTGCCCGTGGATTTCCTGGGAAATTCCAAGACCTCGCTGATTGCGGTGATGATTGTCAACATCTGGGCGGTGGCGCCGTTCTGCGCCCTGAACATTCTGTCCACCATGTACTCCATCCCCTCCTACATCTACGAGGCGGCCCGGATCGACGGGGCTGGCGCCTGGCAGCAGTTCTGGTCCATCACCCTGCCCCTGATTACCTCCTCGGTGCGCACGCTGGGGCTGCTCATCGGAATCTGGGCCTTCAACACCTTTGACGTCATCTACATGATGACCCAGGGAGGGCCGGCCAACTCGTCCTCCATTATGGTAAATTTCATCTACCAGAACGCGTTCCAGTTCAACAACCGGGGCTACTCGGCGGCGATCAGCGTGGTCAGCTTCCTGATCCTGTCCGTGTTCGCGGTGCTCTATGTGAATTCCAAGGGGGAGGATACGCGGTATGAATAGTTACAGAGTCAAACGAAATGTAAAAAAATTCCTTTTCCTGCTGATGGTGCTTCTCATCATCGTGACCCTGCTGTTCCCGGTGGCGGCCATGATCTCGGTGTCCTTAAAGAAGGCCAACGACGTGTTCACCATGCCGGTGACCTGGATTCCCAAGGTGTTCGCCTTTGAGAACTACGTGCAGGTGTTCCGGAAAATGCACATTTTAAACGGCTTCAAGGCCAGCCTGGTCATCACCGGAATGACCATCGCCCTGATCATGGTGATCGCCATCCCGGCGGCCTACGCCTTCTCCTGCCTGAATTTTTACTGCAAAAAACAGATGTATTACCTGGTGCTGGTGAGTCAGATGTTCGCGCCGGTTATCGTCATTATCCCGCTCTATACCATGATGAACAAGATGGGACTGATTGACAGCTGGCTCAGCCTGGTGCTGATGAACACCACTTTCAACCTGGCGTTTATTGTGCTGATGTTGAAAGCCACCTTCGACGGGGTTCCCAAGGAGGTGGTGGAGGCGGCGAAAATCGACGGCTGCAGCCCGTTTATGGTGATGACAAGGATCTTTCTGCCGGTGTCCAGCACCGGAATCGCGGTGGCGGTGATCTTCGCCTTCACCCGGACCTGGAACGAGTTCCTGTTCGCCTTCACCTTTATCTCCACCACGGAGAAAAAGCCCATTATTGTCAGCCTTTACGAGATTTTAAAGAACAATCCGGCGGTGGGAATCCCCTGGCACTACGTGATGGCCGGGGCCATGTACACCACCGTTCCGCTGGTGATCCTGTTTATCTGCATCCGGAATTATATTACCGGGGATCACACTGCGGGAGCGATTAAATAAATAGGGAGGATATTTATCATGGAAAATGTGAAGGGATGCTATTACTGCGACCAGGATGAGGGGTTTCGCAGCCTGTTGTTTAAAATCTGCGATCTGAAGGCTTCCACCGTGTTTTTGTGCAAGGACCAGACGCTGCCGGGCCGCTGCACCATTATGTTCAGGGACCACTATAACGAGCTGTATGAGATTCCGAAGGAGGAGCGGGACGCGTTTATGGACGACGTCTGCGCCCTGGCTCAGACCATAAAGGAGCTGTTTGGGGCTGACAAGATCAATTATGCGATCTACGGCGACGAGGTGACCCACGTGCATTTCACCCTGTGCCCGAAATACAAGGGCAGGCTGGGATGGGGCGGCCCCTTTGTGCTGTTCCCTCAGGAGCAGGATAAAATCACGCTGACCGACGATCAGTACCGGGAACGGATGGAGCAAATCGGCGCGGCGGTAATGGAAAAGAGAGGTGTCAGACCATGAAAATCAGTCTCCCATACGGAAATGAGATGGTGGGCATGGAGGTGCCGGACCAGTGTTTTATCGGCATGATCGACCCGCCTGAGGCCCAGCCCGCCGGGGACCCGGAGCGGGTGATTCTGGACGCCATCGAGCACCCCATCGGCGGTCCAAAGCTGGAGGACATCGTGACCCCGGATAAGAGGATCGCCGTGATCGTGGACGACGGCTCCCGCCCCACGCCCATAAGCGCCATTCTGCCGGTTTTGCTGGATCAGCTGATCCGCTGCGGGGCCAGGCGGGAACAGATCAAGATCGTCATCGCCCTGGGCAGCCACCGCTATATGACGGAGGACGAGATGCGGGAGCGGGTGGGGGAGGAGATTTACCAAACATACCCGGTGGTGAACTCCGAGTTCCGGGATCCTGAAAAGCTGGTTTATATCGGAGACACCGAGGAGGGCGCGCCCCTCATGGCCACCGGCTCCGTGATGGACGCGGACCTGCGCATCGGGGTGGGAAATCTGGTGCCCCACCCGGTGATGGGCTGGGGCGGAGGCGGAAAGATCGTTTTTCCCGGCGTGGCCGGGGAGGACACGGTATCCTATTTCCACCTGAAAGCCAGCCTCTACGACGAGAACATGTTCGGGCTGTCCACCACCCCCATCCGGGATATGATGGAGGGCTGGGTGAAGCTGATCGGCCTGGACTTTATCATCAACACCATTCTGACCCCGGAGTTAAAGCTTTGCCGGGTGGTGGCCGGGGACTACGTGGCCGCCCACCGGGAAGGCGTGAGGATCGGGAAGCAGGTGCTGGGCAGCAAGGTGACGGAGAAGGCCGACGTAGTGATCGTCAGCTCCCATCCGGCGGACCAGGATTTCTGGCAGTCTCCAAAGGCCATGTACGGGGCGGAACCGGCCCTGAAGGGGGATCGGGGCGGCACCATGATTATGATCAGCCCCAACTATGAGGGAATCGGGCCTCACCCGGAGTATCCGGAATACATGGCGAGGGACGACGGCGACGCCATCGTGCGGGCCTGCATCGCAGGGGAAGCCATTCCCGGCGACCGGCTGGCTATCGCCGTTGGCAACAGCATGTCCAAGATGCGCCGCCGCCGGAAGCTGGTGGTGGTGGGCGACGGCGTGACCGAGGAGCAGATGAGCGCCTGCGGCTGCAAATATTATCCCCTGTCCGCGCTCCAGCAGGCTATCGACGACGCGGTGGCAGAGTACGAGGGCTGCCGGGTGGCTGCCATGAGCGGAGGTGCGGAGGCATTTTTATACGATGAAGGAGAATCCATATGACGATTATAAAAGACTTTTTTGCGGATAAGCTGCACGTGATGGTATTCGACACCCGGGAGGACATGGGGCGCATGGCGGGAGAGCAGGCCGCGGCACGCATCCGGGAGCTGCTGGCGGAAAAAGAGGAGATCAACATCATTTTCGCAGCCGCACCTTCCCAGAATGAGACCCTGGAAACCCTGGTAAGCGCGGAGGGGATCGACTGGACTCGGGTCAACGCCTTTCACATGGACGAGTACGTGGGGCTGGACGCAGCACATCCGGCGGGATTTCGCAATTACTTAAAACGCACGGTGTTCGACCGCCTGCCCCTTGGCTCCGTCAACCTGATCAACGGAAACGCGGAGGACCCGGAGGAGGAGGCGCGGCGCTACGGCCAGCTTCTTGCAGCGCATCCGGCGGATATCTGTCTGCTGGGAGTGGGCGAGAACGGCCATCTGGCCTTCAACGACCCGCCGGTGGCGGATTTTAACGATCCGGTGTTCGCCAAGGTGGTGAAGCTGGAAGAAAAATGCCGTTTGCAGCAGGTGCACGACGGTTGTTTTGAGGAGATCGGGCAGGTGCCGGGCCACGCCATCACGGTCACCATCCCGGGGCTGACAGCGGCTCGGTCCATGTTCTGCAGCGTGCCCGCAGCCACCAAGGCGGAGGCGGTGCGGGACATGTTAAACGGACAGGTGACCGAGCGCTGTCCGGCCAGTATCCTGACCACTCACCCGGACGCGGCCCTGTATCTGGACCGGGATTCCGCAAGCGGTCTGTTGTAAAGAGACGGGAGGTATTCCATGAGCATACATTTTGTAAACGCCGCAGTGATCTACCCGGACCGGGTGGAACAGGGATTTGTCACCGTGGAGGGCCACCGGATCAAAGCCGCCGGAACGGGACTTCCGGAGACCGGCCCGGGGGACCAGGTGTATGACCTGAGAGGAAAATACCTGTCCCCGGGATTTGTGGAGATTCACAGCCACGGCGCAGGGGGCTGCGACTTTATGGACGGCACCGCGGAGGCGGTGATCACGGCGGCAAAGACCCATTTGCAGCACGGCACCACCACGCTGTTTCCCACCACCCTGGCGGCCAGCCGGGAGGAGATTCTAAACAGCATCGACGGGCTGCGCTTGGCAAGGCGCATCATGACGGACGGGCCGGAGCTGCCGGGACTGCACATGGAGGGCCCCTATCTGAACCGGAAACAGAAGGGGGCCATCGACGAACAGTATATCCGCGACCCGCAGCGGGAGGAGTATGAGGAGTTCATCTTCTACGGCCAGGGAGCCATCTCCCGCTGGACCCTGGCGCCGGAACTGCCGGGAGCCATGGAGTTCGCCCGCTGTCTGCGGGATCACGGCATCGTGCCCTCCATGGGCCACACCGACGTAGAGTACGGCCAGGTCTTAGAGGCGTACCACAACGGAATCAACCACGTGACCCACCTCTACTCCGCCATGTCCGGCATGGTGAGAAGGGGCGGCTTCCGCTATCCCGGTCTGATCGAGAGCGCGTTCTGTATCGGTGATCTGACCGTGGAGGTCATCGCCGACGGCTGCCATCTGCCGGTGGAAATCCTGGAGATGGTGTACCGCCTGAAGGGGCCGGACAAGGTGGCGCTGACCTGCGATTCCATGCGCTGCGCCGGGCAGAATGTGAAGGAATCCGTGCTGGGAAGCTTAAAGAACGGACAGAGGGTGATCATTGAGGACGATGTGGCCAAGATGCCGGACCGCACGGCGTTTGCGGGCAGCATTGCCACGGACGACCGGCTGGTGCGGGTGATGTACCATCAGGCCAGGGTGCCGCTGTGGGACTGCATGCGCATGATGAGCCTGACCCCGGCCTCGATTATGGGCCTGGCGGACCAGGTGGGCAGCATCATGCCGGGAAAGACGGCCAATCTGATCAGCTTTGACGAGGACATCCGCGTAAACGGCGTTATGGTGCAGGGCAGCGTGGCGTTCGGCTCCTTCGGGGCCGGGAAATGAGGGGGAAATGAACCGGAATGAACTGCTTCGCCTGAAAGGCTTTTATGAAAATGAACTGACCAACCGCATCCTGGCCTTCTGGCTGCCCCGGTGCGAGGACCGGGAGTACGGCGGGTATGTGAACTGCTTTGACAACGCGGGGGAGAAGCTTCAAAGCTACGACAAATACACCTGGAGCCAGGGAAGGTTTGTATGGGTATTTTCCAGGCTTGCTGCCACAAGAATTGGGATTTTTTCCCAGGAGCAGCGAAAGGAGTTTTTGCGGCTGGCAAAGAACGGGCGGGACTTTCTGATGCGGCACTGTCTGATGGGGCCGGAGGATTGGCGCTGCGTTTATCGGATGGAGCGGGACGGAAGCCCAAAGCACGTGGAGGGCTGGGAGCCGTTGGACATGAGCATCTACGCGGACTGCTTTGTGGTGCTGGCCATGGCCGGGTACGCGGCCGCGGCCGGGGACCGGGAGGCCTATGCGTTTGGGAAACGGCTCTATGAGTCCATTCTGGAGCGGGTGAAGTCGGGGAAGTACAACACCCTGCCCTACCCGCTGTCGGACCGCTACCGGGCACACGGAATTCCCATGATCCTTTCCAATGTGACGAAGGAGCTGCATGGGGCCGCAGTGCTGCTGGAGCCGGATTCCGGGTACTGCATAGCGCTGCGGGAGCGGCTGGGGGGATTTACGGACGATATTTTGAACCATTTCGCGGATGAGAGGGATGTAATCCACGAGGTGATCGCCGCGGACAACCGCCCGGTGGAGGGGCTTTTGGGACAGCACGCCAACCCGGGGCACACCATCGAGGACATGTGGTTCATGATGGAGGCGGCGGACCTGCTGGGCCGGGAGGAGCTGACGCCAAGAATCGCCGGGATAGCGGCGCGGGCGCTGGAGATCGGCTGGGACCAGGAATTCGGGGGAATACTGCATTACAGCGCGGTGACGGGCGGGCCGCCGGTGAGGGCAGAGCGTAGGGAAGCGGAAGAGCATACGGCGGAGGTGGAGCCTGTGGAGGTTGGCGGGCCGCCGGTGAGGCGGGAAAGCGTGAGCGCGAAAGTGCTGGGAGCTGCCGCAGCGGGGCCCGGGCTGCCGGACGGAGCGGCGTCCGCTATGGAGCCCGTGGAACGTCAGGTCCGGGAGGGCTGGGGCGACAAGCTGTGGTGGGTGCACTCGGAGGCGCTTTACACCACGCTGCTGTGTTACCACCGCACCGGCGAAACGCGGTTTTTAGAGTGGCACGAGAAGGTGTTTTCCTACACCTTCCGGACATTCCCAAACCGCGACCCTGAGGTGCGGGAGTGGAAGCAGATTTGCAAGCGGGATGGAAGCCCTCAGGACAAGGTGGTGGCCCTTCCGGTGAAAGACCCCTTCCACATCACGCGGAATTTGATCCTGATTTTAGAATTGCTGGAAACGATGATTGAAACGGACTGAGACGGAAGCGTGAGTATGCCCCGGCGCCGGAAGCGGTGCCGGGGCATTTGGGTGAATGGGCTGTATACTGGTATCATGTTTTGGAATCCTTCACGAGATTTCATGGACATTTGTATTTTTTTGTGTTATTATAAGAATAGTTACTATTATTGGAGATCGGAATAATCGGAAAGGAGAAGGGTATGGCAGTTTATCGCTGTAGATTTTGTGGGTCAATGTATGATGAGGAGAAGGAAGGTGTGCCGGTCGGCGAACTGAAGGTGTGCCCGGTATGCCGGGTGGCCGCGGATAAGCTGGTGAAGGTGGATGATATGGGGGATGCGGGCGAAACGGTATCGGGTGCTGCTGCGCCCGGAGCGGATGCGTCGCCGGAAGCCGGAACTGCCGCTGTGTCCGGGGCTGAGCCGGCACAAACGCCGTCCGCCCCGGCTCCCGGCCCCTCCCCGGCCCCCGCCTACGACCCCGAGTACGCCAGGGTCAATACGGACAGCCGTTTCATGGATGATATCCACGAGATGGCGGTGAGCGGCAGGAGCATCATCGCGGCCATGGGAACCCGGATGCCCATGCCGGGCTGGGACGACATTCTGATCCTTGGCGCGCAGTTAAATCCGCCGCCTCTGGACGAGCACGCGCCGGTGAGCACCAGAACCGTGATCGGGAAACACGCGAAACAGCCCATGGTGTTGGAACACCCCGTGTACATTTCCCATATGTCCTTTGGCGCGCTCTCCAAGGAGACCAAGGTGGCTCTGTCCCAGGGCAGCGCCATGGCCCGGACCGCCATGTGCTCCGGCGAGGGAGGGATTTTGCCCGAGGAGATGGACGCGGCCTACAAGTACATTTTCGAGTACGTCCCCAACCTCTACAGCGTCACGACGGAGAACCTGCGCCGGGCGGACGCCATCGAGATCAAAATCGGCCAGGGGACCAAACCCGGCATGGGCGGCCACCTGCCCGGGAGCAAGGTGACGCCTGAGATCGCGGCCATCCGCAACAAGCCCCTTGGTCAGGACGTGATCAGCCCCTCCAAATTCCCGGGGATCGACACGAAGGAGGATTTGAAGGCGCTGGTGGACCGTCTCCGGGAGGAGTCCGGCGGAAGGCCCATCGGCATCAAGATTGCGGCGGGCCGCATCGAGCGGGATCTGGAATTCTGCGTGTTTGCGGAGCCGGACTTTGTGACCATCGACGGCCGCGGGGGAGCCACGGGGGCAAGCCCCAAGCTGATCCGGGACGCCACCAGCGTGCCCACCATTTACGCCCTGCACCGGGCAAAGGCCTATTTAAACAAGGCGGGGAGCCCGATCCAGCTGGTGATCACCGGCGGCCTGCGGGTGAGCTCCGACTTCGCCAAGGCGCTGGCAATGGGCGCGGATGCCGTGGCCATCGCCTCCGCGGCTCTGATGGCCGCGGCCTGCCAGCAGTACCGGATCTGCGGCACCGGTATGTGCCCGGTGGGGGTGGCGACTCAGGATCCCCAGCTGCGCAAGCGGTTCCCACAGGAGGCGGCGGCTAAAAGGGTGGCCAACTTCCTGAACGTGACGCTGGAAGAGTTAAAAACCTTTGCCAGGATAACCGGACATGAGGACGTTCACGGGCTCTGCGTGGAGGATCTTTGCACCGTCAGCCGGGAGATTTCAGAATTTACGGATATTCCCCACGCATGAGGCGGGAGCGGAAGCACAGGACTTAATTATTTTCCAATTTTAACCGCCGATTCATTTTTGCCTTGACTTTTCCGACGTCTTGCGCTATTTTAGATGGTATTAAATCAAACCGGCGAAGATGAGAGTCCGCGCCGGGGGAAAAGCTATGAAGGAGACTCTTGCCTGAGGAATGTAACAGGGAGGGGGCGTCACCGATTGAGAGCGCCGCCGCGCAGGACTGGGCGAAGGGAACACTCCGGAGCTGGTATGTCGAACCGAGGCCTGTTTTGCGCGCAGGGGCGTTGATAGTAGGCATACACGCTGCACACGTTACGTGCCAAGAGTGGGGAGCCGGTCAGCCGGAACCCAATGCGGGTGGTACCGCGGGAATTCTTGAATGTTTGAAAAAACGCCAGGATCCCGTCCCGGAATACGATTTTGTATGTATTCCGGGGCGGGATTTTTTGATGCGCGGGACGCCGCGCCGGACCCCGGGGGCCGCTTACAGCCCCACCCGGAATCCATACAGGAAACCAATCCACTTGTATGCAGAAATGAGGTAGACACTATGGAATTCATCGAAGGAGTCAGAGAGAAAGCGGTAACGGAGATCCGGCAGATTATGTCCGGCGGCTGCGAGGGCAGGGAGGTCCGCGTAAACGGCGCCATCCACACCATCCGCAGCATGGGCGAGGTGGCCTTTGTGGTGCTGCGCAAGGCTGGTGGCCTGGTGCAGTGCGTGTACGAGGAAGGTCTGACCAATTTTGACATCCGGGACCTGAAAGAGGAATCCGCGGTGGAAGTAACCGGAACGGTGAAACGGGAGGAACGCGCGCCGGGAGGATTTGAGATCCGCTTAAAGGAGCTTCGGGTTTTGTCAAAGCCTGCGGCTCCGCTCCCCATTGCGGTGAGCAAATGGAAGCTGAACACATCCCTGGAGACCAAGCTGGCCCTGCGCCCCGTCTCCCTGCGCAACCTGCGGGAACGGGCAAAATTCAAGATTCAGGAGGGCATCGTCAGAGGCTTTCGGGACTACCTGCTGGGCCAGGGCTTCACGGAGATCCGCACCCCCAAGATCGTGGCCCGTGGCGCGGAGGGCGGCTCCAATGTCTTTAAGCTGGATTACTTCGGCAAGAAGGCGGAGCTGGGCCAGAGCCCGCAGTTTTATAAACAGACCATGGTGGGCGTCTACGACCGGGTGTTTGAGGCGGCTCCGGTGTTCCGGGCGGAGAAGCACAACACCACCCGCCATTTAAACGAGTACACCAGCCTGGATTTCGAGATGGGCTATATCGACGGCTTTGAGGATATCATGGACATGGAGACCGGAATGCTTCAGTTTGTGATGGGGCTGTTGGGCCGGGAGTACAAAAAGGAGCTGGATCTGCTGGGGGTAACCCTGCCCGACGTATCCAGAATCCCGGCGGTCCGGTTTGACCGGGCCAAGGAACTGGCCGCGGAAAAATACCACCGGAAAATCCGCAACCCCTACGACCTGGAGCCGGAGGAGGAGCTGCTCATCGGGCGGTATTTCAAGGAGGAGTACGGCAGCGACTTTGTGTTTGTGACCCATTATCCCTCCAAAAAGCGCCCCTTCTACGCTATGGACGATCCGGCGGACCCCAAGTATACCCTGAGCTTTGACCTGCTGTTCAAAGGGCTGGAGGTGACCACCGGCGGCCAGCGGATCCACGATTACGGGGAAATTCTCAGGAAAATGGAGAAGCGGGGCATGGACCCGGAGGACATTGCCTCCTATCTGATGATTTTCAAATACGGGATGCCTCCCCACGGCGGACTGGGGATCGGCCTGGAACGGCTGACCATGCGCCTTCTGGACGAACAGAACGTCCGTGAGACCGCCTTATTCCCAAGGGATGTGACGCGGCTGGAACCCTGACAGATTGAAACCTTATCCGAAAAATGATCAGACTGAGAGGAGATCCGATTATGGCTAATAGAGTGGACGATACAACCATCGAGTATGTGGGGATTCTGGCAAAGCTGGAGCTGTCCGGGGAAGAACGTGAGGCGGCCAAACGGGATATGAGCCGCATGCTGGACTATGTTGACAAGTTAAATGAACTGGACACGGAGGGCGTGGAGCCCATGTCCCATCTCTTTCCCGTGCACAATGTGTTCCGGGAGGACGAGGTGATAAATGCGGACAGCCGGAAGCAGATTCTGGCCAACGCACCGGAACAGAAGGACGGCGCTTTCAAGGTGCCGAGGACCATAGAATAGGGGGAAAAAACCGTGAACCGTATATTGGATTTAACAGCCCTGGAACTGGGCAGACAGATAAGAGCCGGGGCGGTGAGCGTCCCGGAAGCGGTCCAGGCGGCCCTGGAGCGCATTGCACAGGTCGAGCCGGACCTGAACGCCTTTGTCACCGTGGACGGCGACCGGGCCATGGAGCAGGCCGGGAGAGTCCAGCGCCGCATCGAGTCGGGAGAACTCACCGGCCCTCTGGCCGGAGTGCCGGTGGCGGTTAAGGATAATCTCTGCACCAAGGGTTTAAAGACCACGTGCAGTTCCAGAATACTGGAAAATTTTGTGCCCGCTTACACCGCACAGGCGGTGCGGAAACTGGAGGAGGCCGGGGCCGTGATTCTGGGTAAGACCAACATGGATGAGTTCGCCATGGGAAGCACCACGGAGACCTCGTATTTCGGCCAGACCCGTAACCCCTGGAATCGGGACCATGTGCCAGGCGGCTCCTCGGGCGGCTCCTGCGCGGCCGTGGCGGCGGGAGAGTGCTTTCTGGCCCTCGGCTCGGATACCGGCGGCTCCATCCGCCAGCCCAGCTCCTTCTGCGGCGTGACCGGCATCAAACCCACCTACGGGACGGTGTCCCGCTGGGGCCTGATCGCCTACGGCTCTTCCTTAGACCAGGTGGGGCCGGTCGCCGGTAATATTTCGGACTGCGCCGCGGCTCTGGAGGCCATTTCCGGCCACGACCCCAGGGACAGTACCTCCATGGACCGGAAGGACTGCGATTTCACCGCCGCGCTTCAGGACGACATAAGGGGGCTGCGCGTTGGCCTGCCCCGGGATTATTTCGGCGAGGGCCTGGACCCGGAGGTGCAAAAGGCTGTGCTGGAGGCGGCGCAGACGCTGCGGGAAAAAGGCGCGTCTGTGGAGGAATTTGACCTGGGTCTGGTGGAATACGCCATTCCCGCTTACTATGTGATCGCCTCCGCGGAGGCCAGCTCCAACCTGTCCCGGTTCGACGGCGTGAAATACGGCTACCGCACCCCGGACTATGAGGATCTCCACGGCATGTACAAGAGAACGCGCTCCGAGGGCTTCGGGCCGGAGGTCAAGCGGCGTATCATGCTTGGGTCCTTTGTGCTCAGCTCTGGCTACTACGACGCCTACTATTTAAAAGCTCTGCGCACCAAGGCGCTGATCAAGGCGGAATTCGACAAGGCATTCAAACGTTTTGACGTGATTCTGGGGCCGACGGCGCCGGGCACTGCGCCGCTTTTGGGCAGTTCCCTGTCAGACCCGTTAAAAATGTATCTGGGCGACATTTACACCATCTCCGCCAACCTGGCGGGTCTGCCCGCCGTCAGCCTGCCCTGCGGCCTGGATTCCAAAGGGCTGCCCATCGGCGTGCAGCTGACCGGGGACTGCTTCAGGGAAAAGGAGATCATCCGCGCAGCCTACGCCTACGAGCGCACCAGAACCTGGGAAAAACCGGATTTGACGGCGGCGGGCACAGACGCCGCGGGAAAGGGGGAACGTATATGAGCAAACAGTATGAGACCGTGATCGGTCTGGAGGTCCATGTGGAGCTGGCGACCAAGACGAAAATATTCTGCTCCTGCTCCACGGAGTTCGGCGGCGCGCCAAACACCCACACCTGCCCGGTGTGCACCGGGATGCCCGGCTCCCTTCCGGTGTTAAACCGCCAGGTGGTGGAGTACGCCCTGGCCGTGGGCCTGGCGACCAACTGCCGGATCAACCAGTATTGCAAATTTGACCGCAAAAACTATTTTTACCCGGATAACCCCCAGAACTATCAGATTTCCCAACTGTACCTGCCCATCTGCCACGACGGCTGGCTGGAGATCGAGACGGAGTCCGGCGGCAGTAAAAAGGTGGGCATCCACGAGATCCACATGGAGGAGGACGCCGGAAAGCTGATCCACGACGAGTGGGAGGACTGTTCCCTGGTGGACTACAACCGCAGCGGCGTGCCTCTGATCGAGATCGTGTCCGAACCGGACATGCGAAACGCGGCCGAGGTCATCGCCTACCTGGAAAAGCTGCGCCTGATCATCCAGTACCTGGGCGCATCGGACTGTAAGCTCCAGGAGGGCTCCATGCGGGCGGATGTGAACCTGTCCGTGCGGGAGCTTGGGGCGCCGGAGTTCGGCACCCGCACGGAGATGAAAAACTTAAACTCCTTCAAGGCCATTGCCAGAGCCATCGAGGGGGAGCGGAAACGCCAGATCGAGCTGCTGGAGGAGGGCAGGGCCGTGGTTCAGGAGACCCGCCGCTGGGACGACAACAAGGAGAGCTCCAAGGCCATGCGCTCCAAGGAGGACGCAAAGGACTACCGGTATTTTCCGGACCCGGACCTGCCGCCGGTGGTCATAAGCGATGAGTGGATCAGCCGGGTGAGGGCCAGACAGCCTCAGCTGCGGACGGAAAAGATTTCCTATTATATGGAAGCGTTCGGCCTGCCACGCTACGACGCGGAGCTGATCACCGGCTCCAAACGGATGGCGGATTTGTTTGAGGAGACGGCGGCGATCTGCGGCAGGCCCAAGGAGGTTTCCAACTGGCTGATGGTGGAGGCCATGAGGCTTTTGAAGGAACATGAAATGGATGCGGACCGGATGCAGTTTACCCCCGCCCACCTGGCGGCTCTGATTGGGCTTATGGAGCGGAATGTGATCAACCGGAATGTGGCCAAAACCGTGTTCGAGGAGGTCTTTTTAAATGACGTGGACCCGGAGCGGTATGTAAAGGAAAAGGGCCTCACAGTGGTCAGCGACGAGGGCGCTCTGCGGGCCGCGGTGGAAACGGTTCTGAAAGTCAACCCGCAGTCCGTTACGGACTACAGAAACGGCAAGGAGAAGGCCATGGGCTTTCTGGTGGGCCAGACCATGCGGGCCATGAAGGGAAAAGCCGATCCGGCTTTGGTCAACCGTCTGGTGCGGGAACTGCTGGGGGCTGCGGAATAGCTGCGGCGCGGGAAACACCGGGGGACGCGCTCGCCTTGGACGGCTCCATTCCAGGCCGTGCCCGTCCCCTGGGTTTCACACCGTGCCGTGCCCGCCCCAGTCTGTGTCCGCCCGGCCATAAGCAAACGACAATGTATAAAATCAGCTTATAAGCCGTACTTTTATCAATATAAGAAAATTTTGTATTGACGGACCAACCGGTTAGTGATATGCTTGGTTACAATGCAGGAAAGTGTAGATGGTGCGAGGACAAATGTCTGTACACCGGCAACAAAAATGGAAGAGATGATCATGAGGAGGAAATTATGAAGCCATATGCGGAGATGACCAAAGAAGAATTGATTGCGCTGCGCAAGGAACTGAAAGCCCAGTACCGCGAGATGCAGGGAAAGGATCTGAGGCTGGATATGTCCAGAGGCAAGCCCAGCGTGGAGCAGCTGGACTTATCCATGGGAATGATGGATGTGCTGAGCAGCAATGACGACCTGACCTGCGAGGACGGCACGGACTGCCGCAACTACGGCGTTCTGACCGGTATCGACGAGGCCAAGGAGCTTCTGGCCGATATGATGGAAGTCAACCCCGATCTGATCATCATTTACGGCAACTCCAGCCTGAACGTGATGTACGACACCGTGTCCCGCTCCATGACCCACGGCGTCATGGGAAACACCCCCTGGTGCAAGCTGGATAAGGTGAAATTTCTCTGCCCCGTTCCCGGATATGACCGGCATTTTGCCATCACCGAGTATTTCGGAATTGAGATGATCAACGTGCCCATGACTAAGGATGGCCCGGATATGGATATGGTGGAGGAGCTGGTCTCCACGGATTCCGCCATCAAGGGAATCTGGTGCGTGCCCAAATACTCCAATCCCCAGGGGTATTCCTACTCCGACGAGACGGTGCGCCGTTTTGCCCGCCTGAAACCGGCGGCCCCGGATTTCAGGATTTACTGGGATAACGCCTACGGCGTGCACCACTTATACGACCACGACCAGGATCATCTGATCGAGATTCTGGCGGAGTGCAAGCGCGCGGGGAATCCAGACCTGGTGTACAAATTTGCCTCCACCTCCAAGATCAGCTTCCCGGGTTCCGGAATCGCCTGCATCGCGGCTTCCTTAAACAACCTGGAGGACATCAAGCGCCAGCTGAAGTTCCAGACCATCGGACACGACAAGGTGAACCAGCTGCGCCACGTTCGTTTCTTCAGGAATATCCACGGCATGGTGGAGCATATGCGCAGGCACGCGGACATCATCCGCCCGAAATTTGAGGCTGTGGAGGAGATTCTGGAGCGGGAGCTGGGCGGCCTGGGAATCGGCGAGTGGACCATGCCCAAGGGCGGCTACTTCATCTCCTTCGACTCCCTGGACGGCTGTGCAAAGGAGATTGTGGCCAGATGTAAAAAGGCCGGCGTGGTGATGACCGGAGCGGGCGCCACCTACCCCTACGGCAAGGACCCCGACGACCGCAACATCCGCATCGCGCCCACCTATCCGCCTTTAGGCGACCTGATCACCGCCACCGAGCTGTTCTCGCTGTGCGTGAAGCTGACCAGCGTGGAAAAACTGTTAAAAACCATGGATTGAGATCGCCTTTTCAGGAAAATGATTCAAGTGTAAAAGAAACGTCTTCTTCAGATAATGATAAGGAGCGGCCGACCGGCAAATTGATGCCGGCAGGTCCGCTCCTTTAATTGATTGCAATGGGAGGAGGCGGCGGATATGGAAGCGGGAAACCGGCATTTCCGGGGAAAATACGATCTGTTTACGATATATCTCGTACCGGGGCTGACCATCCTGCTGGCCTCCCTTGGAAATTGGTTTGACACCAATCTGTCGGTGCTTGGAAACACCGGCGGACGCCGGGGCCTGCTGATTCTCTGGGGATGGATCACGGGACTCTATTATTATCGGTATATGTTGTATTTGTTTCAGCTGGGCCGTTACCGGGGAGCGGCGGGGAGATGGCTGCTGGCTGCGGCCGGGGCCTTTATCATGATCGCAGTGGTGATTCCCTACCTGCCGGAACAGGAGCCGGAGCTGGCGGCGCTGCACGTGGTTCTGGCGTTTTTCTCGCCCCTGCTGCTGGCCGCTGCCCTGGTGGCCTTCCTGCGGGATCTGAGCATGAAAAACCGGCGGCTTTTCCGGGAAACCTGGGGAGCCATGTGGGGGATCGCGGCGCTGGCGCTGGTTCTGCTGCTTGCGGCGGGGTTTATTACCAGCTTTCTGGAATTGTTTTTGGTGATCGGGACCTGCGGGTTTTTGCGGCATGTGGAGCGGATGTTGCTGGGGCAGGGAAACCGGGTATTTGGATGATATAGCCTCTTGTTAGAAGGGTCTTACATTTTGGTATTTTACAAAATTATCGGTATATGGTAATTATAAACTATGAAATGTAAGAGGCATGTTTGCGCACAGCGCAAAGAAAGGGGCTATATCAAATGAAGGAACACAAAATTGCAGTCATTGCCGGAGATGGAATTGGGCCGGAGGTTTTAGCGGAAGGTGTAAAAGTTTTAAACCGAATTTCTGAATTGGATAGAACTTTCCGTTTTCAATTCACGAATTTTCCATGGGGATGTGAATATTATCTGAAGTATGGACGTATGATGGCGGATGACGGAATCGAACAGCTAAAGGCATTTGACGCAATCTTTCTTGGGGCAGTAGGGTACCCCGGGGTGCCGGATCATATCTCCCTGTGGGACCTCCTTCTGGTTATTCGGAAAAGCTTTGACCAGTATGTAAATTTGCGCCCGGTTAAGCTGCTGAAAGGGGCTCCGTGTCCTCTTAAAGACGTTAAACAGGAAGACATCGATATGTTATTTATCCGGGAAAACAGTGAAGGAGAGTATGCAGGGAGCGGAAGCTGGCTATTTAAGGGAAAACCGAATGAGGTGGTCATACAAGACGGTGTTTTTTCGCGGGTTGGGTGTGAGCGAATTATCCGGTATGCGTTTGAAGTGGCTCGCGCTCAGAAAAAGACACTGTCCAGTATTAGTAAAGGAAATGCCTTAAACTATTCTATGGTATTTTGGGATCAGATTTTTAAAGAAATTTCGGAGGAATATCCGGATGTGGAGACCCATTCCTATCTGGTAGATGCTGCAAGCATGTTTATGGTAAAGGACCCCAAGCGGTTCCAGATTGTCGTGACCTCCAACTTGTTTGGGGATATCCTGACTGATCTGGGAGCGGCGATATCCGGTGGCATGGGGCTGGCAGCCGGAGCGAATTTGAATCCTGAGAGGAAATATCCGTCTATGTTTGAACCGATTCACGGGTCTGCGCCGGATATTGCAGGGCAGGGAACGGCCAATCCGTTGGCGGCTATATGGTCGGCCAGTCAGATGCTTGAGTTTTTCGGCCATAAAGAATGGGCGGACCGCTTGATCGCTATTATAGAGGAAATACTTTCAGAAAAAAGGGTTCTTACGCCGGATCTGGGCGGTACAGCCACAACACAGCAGGTTGGAAATGAAGTCGTACGCAAACTGTCCCGCAGTTGATTCATCACGAAGCGAAAAGTCCGGAGGGCATCTGCCGGCCGGACTTTTTGAGAAGGTGCGATTACGAATAGGATTTTACCGTACGGATAAAGTCCTTTGCAGATGAAAAAAGATAGCCTTCCTTTTTCCATACCAATGTAAAGGGGATTCTGGGCATATGGATATCAAATGTCATAAGATCCGGTGGCAGCCCGTCCGTTACATAACTGTCATATAAAAAGCCGCCGGCTGTTCCGGCCGTGATAAAATTGCGGATGACGTTCAGTTGATGCGTATATAATAAAACATTGGGTTCCAGATGATTGGATTGGAAAAAGTTCATAACCAGCTTATGCTGTAAATGTCCTGGCGGCATAATGACCAGTGGAATTCTGCTGAGTTCGGCTGCCGTTATCGTATCCAGGCATTCGGACATATATTTTTGGCTAATACAAAAAAGCAGCCGTTCTTCCCGAATGATGTAGGAGGCAAACGTGTCCGGGATATCCAGCCCGGGGACCAGAAGCACATCCAGCTGATCTTTTTGAAGCATATCATACAGGCTGTAGATGCCTTTCTCAGTCGTCATTTCCACCTGAATTTCCGGATAACGCTTATGGTATTCGTTATAGATATGAGGAAAAATGCAGCTCCCTACCATAGGGGAAATGCCGCATCTCAGTTTTTGATGAGAAGCGGAGATGTCTGCTGCGATATTGTATAGCTGTTCAAAATGGAACAGAAGATCGTTTACGCTATGTAAAAAGTTTAGTCCATCTTCGGTGGGAACGGTTCCCTTTGGGGTCCTGGTCAGGAGCGTCAGATGAAGCTCCTGTTCCAGGTTGCGGATCGAGTTTGAAACGGCAGGCTGTGATACGTGTAATCGCGAGGAGGCAGTTTTGATGTTGCCGGTTTCGCAGACAGCCTGAAAGTATTGCAGTTGAATAATAGTCATATTGTTTTATCATCCTTTTGTTGCAGCCGCTCTTGGATAGCGGCGTTTCCAATAGCTCGGTTTGACTCCCGCCTCAATCTAGGGGTGAATATTTTATTTGCGACACATGTGAATTTTGATTCCAATGATACAGAACTTTCCAGAACTTCGCCATGGCAATCCACATAGCGGAAATTTCCTTTTTTAATTTCAAAGGCCGTAAAGTCCGCCGGTTCTCCCGGAGTTACAGATAAGGATTTATCGGGCAGGCCCAGCAACCTGACCGGATTCACGGTAACCATCCGAATTACTTCGGGCAGATCTAAGCCGAGGGCTAAGAATTTAGAGAGGGTGGTAGGCATGTCATATACCGGTCCGCTGACATCCGATATGTGCAGATCGGTTGAAAGCGTGTCCAGCAGAAATCCCTGCTTCATTGCCCGGCGGGCGGTGGAAAAGCTGAAACTATTGATACCGTGACCCATATCGAAAATAACGCCCCGGTCACGTGCTTCCCATACACATGTCCTGATATGGCCGTTCTCGTCCAATATCCCGGATGAGGTTCTGGCATAGCTGTGCGTTATCATGTCCCCCTTTTTCAAAAACTCAAAAATGTTCTCTGCCGGGAGATCGCATCTTGTAGCATGAACACAAAAATGAGTATTCAGTTCATCACACAGCTTGCGGATTGTTTCCAGCGCTTTCAGAGGATTTGTGCACATATTGCTGGTGATTCTTACCTTGAGACCGATGAGCTCCTCATGAAATTCGCGGAAAATATTCCTGCACGCGGTTTCATCCAGATTAGACATATCTGTAAGATCATATCCATAAATGGGTATGCCGATTTTGGATATGTTTAAGTAGGATCGGTACTTTAAGTCCGTATTCCAACGTACATATTCCCGGAATGAACGGAAGTTGTCAGCACCGGCGGTGCCAGGATCGATAGCGTAGGTGACACCGTAGGGTAAAAAATAAGTTTGCGGATTGACTCCGATGTGATTTGGGGAATCGTAATACAGATGGGCGTGATCATCGACCCAGCCGGGAGTGACGATAAATCCCGAAGCATCGATTACCTCTCCGGCCGTACAGGTGATAGAATCTCCCATAGCAGTAATGATTCCATTTTCTACAAGAATATCCTTCCGTTCACAAGTACCGGTAAAAATATTCATAATATCAGCGTGTTTTATCAGATAACTGTTCAGCATAAAAGTCCCTCCCACTATTCTATTGTTCCAATAACATTCGTTATTTTTAATATACATAGAATTGAATCACTTTGTAAAATATATAAAACCTTTACCGGTTTAACCTGAGGTTATTCCATGATCAAGATGTCACAAGCGGAAATAATCTGAGGTTGTACCGATACAGGTTTTTCGTATTTTACAAAACAGGCGCATTCTTTATATACTGGAATCAGAAAAATAAGTCATCCATGAAACTACGCTTAGGAGAGATAATCATTCATTTTTAACGGCATATCCAGATACTCCGATAACTTTTGGCGTACAAGTGGGTGGGTCCCGGAAATCCTTACCGGAAAAAGACTCTCTACATTGGAATCCTCCTTTTTTGAAAGCTCACTTCGATATTGACCGGGGCTTAGATTAAAATATTTCCGAAATGCCTGATTGAAGGCTTTTACATCCGGGAATCCGGAATCCATGGCAATATCAACGATCGAATCCTCTGTATTATTAATCTGATACGCCGCGTAGGCCAAACGTTTTCGCGTCAGATAATCCTGAAACCCCACGCCGGTATGTGCCTTGAAGAAGGTAGAAACATAACAGAGATTCATACCGGATAATTCTGCCAGCTGACTCAATGTGACTTTATCACGAAAATGGTGATTGATATATTTTATCATGGTATGAATCAGTTTCTGCTGTTCGGCTTTTTGACGCTGTTCCTTCGGGCGGAGGTCATTATCGGCATTGTATCTCAACAGAAACGAAAGGAGTGCGTAGATTTGTGACTGCGTGAATAGCCTTCCGGTTTGTGATTTTTCCGACAGTGTGGTATAGATAGCAGCGATGCCGGCGCGAAGCGGTTTTAAAAATGACCGGTCCGCTTCTGAAGCGCTGTAGCAAGTCAGATTTGGAATGGCGGCGTTCCCGCATAGCTGTTCCAGGTAGGATTGGGATATATGGATGACCAGGGCGACCGTGCGCGGCGACTGAAGCATACTGGCATGCCCGATATTTGGATTGATTACCAATAGGTCGTCCTCCTGCAGTTCAAAAACCCCCTGTTCTGAATATGCGGTCAGCTTTCCCTCAAGCACGAGCATGATTTCAAGTGAAGGGTGCCAGTTGAAACGGAAAAACCCTACCTCGTAAGCATAGGATTCAAGGAGGATATTCCCCTCGCTGTCAGTCAGAATCACGCTGACACTTTCATCGACCGGAAGGGTTCCAATGGTGTTGACTGCTGTTTTGCTTTTTTTCATATGATTCCCTCCTGATGGGAAATATTTGGAATAAAAAATTTAATCTCTAAATTTAACATTTTAAAATTTGCTATCAGAATAAAAATTCCTATCCGAAAAAGCTAGAAATATATAGGGTTAGTTGTTATCTTCTTTAATAAGCATAACATAATACACCTAAATAATCACCATTAAAATTTGAAAAAAGTAAAAAAAATTTGGATAGTTAAATATATAAATTCCCCATATAATCAAGAAAAAGACAGGAGGTTTGGTATATGAGAATTACAGATGTGGAACTGATCGCGGCAAAACATTATTTGTTTGTTAAGGTTCACACGGACAGGGGTATCACGGGGCTGGGGGAGGCAGGAAACTGGGGATTTTTAGATGCGACAGCAGGCGCGGTCAGGAAGTTTTCGGAATTTCTGATCGGACAGGATCCCTTCCAGATTGAGCATCATTACCAGAATATGTATCGGGCAATGTATTTCAGAGGGAGTGTACTGATGAGTGCGATCAGCGCGCTGGAAATTGCGCTCTGGGATATTAAGGGTAAGGCACTGGGGGTGCCGGTATACGAGCTTCTCGGCGGCAAAACCAGAAATAAAGTCCGTACCTATTGCAGCGGTCTCAGTGACTTTAACAAGAGCAGCCGGGAAATTGCCGAAGAGTTTGCGCGGCTTAAAGAGCAGGGCTTTACGGCAAGCAAGATTTTTCTTCCGGAGGATGCTACTACAGAGCATGGAGAGCGAGAGTTCTTTGCCAACAAGGTGGAGATTGCTGTTGATAAGGTCCGCGGTGTCAGGGAAGCGGTGGGAATGGATTTTGACCTGATACTTGAGGTCCACCGCTGCATGAGCGTTCCGGAGGCGGTTGCATTTGCGAAAGCAGTGGAACCTTTGCGCCCAATGGTGTTGGAGGATCCGATTACACCGGATGACGTGGACTCCATGGCTTATGTGGCAGGAAAAACGACGATTCCGATTGCAACCGGAGAGCGGTTCGTTTACTTTAATGAGTTTCAAGCCCTGCTGCGCAGGGATGCGGCGCGGTATGTACGCCCGGATGTATGTGCAATCGGCGGAATCAACGCCTCACGCAAGGTGGCGGCTATGGCGGAGGCTAATAATGTGTTGGTGATCCCACACAATCCGTTGGGACCGGTATCGACGGCGGCTTGCCTGCAACTGTGCGCCTGCATTTCCAATGTGGGGATTATGGAATTGCCCAGCTTTATGATGAATGGTGCAGAAGACGCTATGGTAAAAGAACCCATTCAGGTGGATCATGGCTGCCTGATTGTACCTGACCGGCCGGGCATTGGCATAGAACTGGCGGAAAATGTGACGGAATTGTTTCCGGCGCGGGACCGGGCGCAGAACCACGCACATTTCAGCTTCGACGGATCTGTAAGAGACTGGTGAGAAAAATGAGACGGGAAGATTTATATCGGAAAGCAGATGAAATGCGGGCGAATATCCCGGCTATCTTTCAGTTTGCGGGAATGGATGAATTAGATGCTGTGACAATAGTGGATGAGGTACGCCTGGAACTGAGCCCTTTTCAGGATATCCATTTTTATATTGTGAAACCAAAGGCAGCCAGCGGCAGCCTTCCCTTTGTGGTCAACTTACATGGCGGTGGAATGGTGCGGAATCATGGGGAACGGGATATTTTATTCTGTCGTCGGCTTGCCTTTCAGACCGGCTGTGCAGTGATTTCCATTGACTATCATCTGGCGCCCCAGTACCCCTATCCGTATGCACTGGATGAGATCGAGGCAATTATTCGATATTTGTTTGAAAAACAAGAAATTCTGGGACTCGACAGCCGCTATATTCTCTGCGGTCAAAGCTCAGGAGGTAATCTTGCGTTGGTTACCACCCTGAGATTAAAGGATGGGATTTATCGGCCGCAGGGACAGATTTTGTGCTATAGCTGGCTGGATATTCACACCAATCCGGGAAATAAGGCAGACAACTTCCCGGACGGGCGTAAAGAGCTTTATGATTTTTATAAGGATTGTTATGTAATGGGGGCTAATACCAAGGATTGGGAAATATCGCCGTTTTTCGCTTCGGAAAGTGAACTGGAGAGGCTTCCGGCAACGGTCATTGTTGAGGGGGGATTGGATGAACTTCGTTCCGAAAATATGCAGTTCTTTCGCCGGCTCTGCGATGCTGGCGTTCATGCGGTAATGTTTTATTATCCGGATAGTGTACATGGGTTTCTGGTCAACCAGATGGCTGATTGGAAGAATGCTCAGAGAGATGTATTTCAGGAAATCATTAAAATGTTTGAATTAACGGAGGATAAATAAGATGAATCCAATGATAGTGTGTATTATAATATTCGCATGTTCGATTGTATGCTATGCGTTGAATTTGTTTCCCATGGCGATCACAGCGCTTCTCACCATGGCGGCGCTGATTCTGACAAATTGTCTGGATGGTGCCACTGCCCTGGCCGGTTTTTCCAACACCAATACCGTGATTATTTGCGGTATGTTTGTGGTATCGGCCGCCTTGGGAAAAACAAGTTTTGTGGACAAGCTTTCCACTTGGGTTATCCGTATATCCGGCGGTTCTTTCAAGAAGGCATGGCTGGGTTACATAATTCTTGCGGTATTGCTGACGAATTTTGTTACCAGTCCGATGGTTGCCTTTGCAATCGTATGTCCGTTGTGCAATCAGATGTGCAAGTCATATAAAATCAGTCCATCTAAAGTGATGTTTGCCCTTGCGGTTGTCTGCATCGGCTGCTGCGCAATTCTTCCGTTTGGCTACTCCATTACCGCAACCGGACAGTACAATGGCTATCTGGAAGCGTACAATTTTACGGGAATTGCGATTCAGGCCACTGATTTTACAAAAGCCCGTTGGCCTATGCTTTTGATTATTCCGGCCTGGGCCTACTTTATCGCACCGAAAATTGCTCCGGATCAGCCGGTTATTCCGATTGTGGATGAGGTTGGCTCCGGCTCGGAGAAAAAATGCCTGAAGCCGTTGGCGGACAAGGCCGGCGTTATCATTTTCTTTGTTACGATTATCCTGCTGATTTTCAACAGCCAAATTGGAATCGCGCCGTGGAAGGTATGTTTGGTGGCAGGTGTGATGGAGGTTGTTTTTGGAGTACTTTCGGAGAAAGAGGCAATTCTATCCATGAATCTGTCGGTTGCATTTATTTATTCCGGCGCGTTGGCGCTGGCAAATGCGTTGCAGGCCACAGGCGCCGGCGAGGTAGTGGGCGGATGGCTCTCGACTGCGGTGGGAGGAACTCATAACAACTACATTTTAGGAGCGCTGTTCTTTATCATTCCCTTTATTCTAACGCAGTTTATGTTAAATCAGGGAGTTATGAATATTTTTGTTCCAATTTGTCTGCTTACCTGCCAATCTCTCGGTGGAAATCCGGTGGGACTGATGATTTTGGTAACGGCAGGTTGTTTGACCGCGTTTCTGACTCCACTGGCCACTCCGGCGATTCCCATGTGCATGGGGGCCGGCGGGTATGATATCAAATGTTTGTTTAAGCAAGGATGGCTGATATCGGTTGTGCTGATGGTTTGCTATGTGATTTACACGATGACCGTGATGCCTGCATTTTAAAAATGATAGAAATGGGACGCTGGCACAGCCGGCGGCCCATTTCGGACATTAGAAAAGACGGAAAGCCTTTGCGCTTTCCGCCTTTTCCGTGAGGCAGTAAAAAACAAACCGTTTATAGGTTGTTCCCAATCGGAATGGAAGTGATCAGAAATCAACTTCCTCGTCGTAGAAGCAGCATTTCAGCAGCTTCGCCATCTGGTCCGGGTTGATGGTTCTGGGGTTGGAGCCTGTGCAGGCGTCGCCTACGGCCAGTTCCGCAACCTTGGGCAGCTTATCCATGAATTCCTTCTCGTCGATGATTCCGCCTTCGTAGTCCTTTATGCAGGTGGGAATCTCCAGCGCCTTGTTCATTTCCAACAGGCGTCCGATCAGGGCGGTGGTCAGCTCCTCGTCCGTAGCGCCGGTCAGACCGATGAATCTGGCGATCTTAGCATATCTTGCAGCGGCCTCAGGTTCTTTGGCATTGAACTTGATTACTTTGGGCAGGTACATTGCATTTGCACAACCGTGAACAATGTGGCCGCCGGAATATGCTGCGCCGGTCTTGTGGGCCATGGAATGGACGATTCCCAACAGCGCGTTGGAGAATGCCATACCGGCCAGGCACTGGGCGTCATGCATCTTATCGCGGGCTTCCATATCCCCGTTATAAGATGGGATCAAATACTCGTTAATCATCTCGATGGCATGGAGTGCTAACGGGTCGGTGTATTCGCAGTGAAGAGTGGAAACGTACGCCTCGATGGCGTGGGTCATGGCGTCCATGCCGGTGTAAGCGGTCAGCTTCTTGGGCATGGTCTCGGCCAGGGCCGGGTCTACAATGGCGATATCCGGGGTGATGTTGAAGTCAGCCAGCGGATATTTGATGCCTTTGTTGTAGTCGGTGATAACGGAAAATGCGGTAACCTCGGTGGCAGTGCCGGAAGTGGAGGGAATCGCACAGAATTTTGCTTTGGTGCGCAGGGTCGGGAAGCTGAACGGTGTGATCAGATCCTCGAAGGTGGTCTCCGGGTACTCGTAGAACGCCCACATGGCTTTGGCTGCGTCGATGGGGGATCCGCCGCCGATGGCAACGATCCAGTCGGGACCGAACTGCCGCATGGCCTCGGCGCCCTTCATCACAGTGTCAACGGAAGGATCAGGCTCTACGCCCTCAAACAGCTGGACTTCCATGCCAGCTTCTTTTAAGTAGTCCACGACTTTGTCCAGGAAGCCGAAACGCTTCATGGAGCCGCCGCCCACTACGACAATCGCTTTTTTGCCGGTCAGCGTCTTAAGCGCTTCCAGTGCATCTTTTCCATGGTACAGATCTCTCGGTAATGTGAATCTCATTGTCAACCTCTCCTTTTCTGCACAAAATTTATTAGCGGTGACATCGCCGGTTCTTTCCAGGTCCGTCACTTTCGTTATTTCTTTAACGATTACATCATACCACGGCCGGGCGATTGTGGGTAGATACAAAAAAGGAATACCGGTATTCCATTATCGGTATCCCTCTTTGGGGCTTCCTATTTATATAGGTAGGAACAGCTCACGAGAGCTGGCTGACCAACCGGCGCAGGCAGTTCACCAGCTCCTTTTCCTCCCGGGACATGCGGTAGCCGCTTCGGTAGACCAGAATGTCCTTGTGCAGGTTCCCGGGGTAGGTGCACGGCTTTTGAATCAGGGCCAGGGAGTTTAACAGCTCGTAGGGGACCGGCGAGGTCCACATGAAAGCGCCGGGGAGCTGGCGGAGAAGCTCGAACTGACTGCCGCGGTCGTAGATGGAAATGATTTTGCGGGAGCTTCCGCTGACCGAGGGGGAGTCCTCCGGCTCAAAGCTGAAGGAAGGCGCCTTGGTGTCCCCCTGAACCAGCTCCACGTAATCGCCCAGATCCAGGTAGGTCAGATCGCCGCGTTCCGCCAGGGGATGGCTGGCGGACATCAGCAGGTTGCAGGAAAATTCCCAGAGGTCCTGGCTCTCCAGATTCTCGTCCTGAAGCATTTTCTGGTAATAGGGGACGTAGAGGGACTGAAAACGCACGATCCCTAAGTCAAAGGCTTTGCCGGAGACGCCCCGGATGATGTCCCGGGAATTGGTTTCCCGGTAATCCACCTTCATGGTGGGGTAGTCCGTCATCTGCCGCATGAAGGACGCAAAACCGTAGGAAATGTAGCTGGCCCTGGGGGCCGCCAGGCTGACGGTCAGGGTGCGCCCGGCATCCTGCTGGCACAGGGCCTCGATCTGCTCCTCCTGGACCAGAATGGCTTTAGCATAGCGGAGAAATTCCTCCCCCCGTTTGGTGGGAACCATGCCGCGGCTGGTCCGGTCAAAGATGGGACATCCCAGATCCCGCTCCAGCTCCCGGATTATTTTGCTCAAATGAGGCTGATTCATATAGAAATTCTGCGCTGCCTTGGTGATGGAGCCGGTTTTTTCCACCTCGACGGCATATTTTAAATAAGAAAGATTCATAGTGTAACTCCCCGAAAAATGTGGTATAATAAGGAAACGTACCCCTTATCGTCAGCCTGGCGGCAGACGACAAAATATAATAAGGAAACGTATCCCTTATCGTCAGCCTGGCGGCAGACGACAAAATATAATAAGGAAACGTATCCCTTATCGTCAGCCTGCGGCAGACGACAAAGTATAATAAGGAAACGTACCCCTTATCGTCACCGTTATTGCCAACCCGTGGCTGTCGGCTGCCGGCAAGGGAAATCAGAAATCAGAAACGTATATTTGATTATAATACACGAACCGCAAAATGAAAAGGAAAAGAAGTGAGGACTTTTTATGGATCAAATGGATTGCAGGATTCTGCATATTTTAAAGGACAACGGCCGGGAGACCGCCTCCGATATCAGCAAAAAGGTGCACCTGTCTGTCTCGGCGGTGTTGGACCGGATCAAAAAGATGGAGGAGTCCGGTCTGATTAAGGGGTATACCGTGGTAGTGGACTCCAAGGCCATGGGCAACGACGTGACCGCTCTGATGGAGATCAGCCTGGAACATCCCCGGTATCACGATTCCTTTACCGAGGTGATCATGGAACATCCCAACATTCTGGACTGCTATTATTTGACCGGGGACTATGACTTTGTGTTGAAGATTTCCTGCGCATCCTCCGACGAACTGGAGCGCATCCACCGGACCATCAAGAGCGTGCCGGGAGTCTCCGCCACCAGGACCCATTTTGTGCTCAAGGAGATCAAGAATACATACTCCGCCATTCCCGGGGAAGCGGCGGAATCGTAACTGTTCAGACAAAATACATAACTGAGGAGAGACATGATGAAAACGCTGGGTTATTACAACGGAACGTACGACGAGCTGGACCGGATGATGGTCCCCATGAACGACCGGGTCTGCTATTTTGGGGACGGGGTTTACGACGCGGGACCCTGCCGGAACTACCACATCTTTGCCATCGACGAGCACATTGACCGCTTTTTCAACAATGCGGCTCTGCTGGAGATCCGCATGCCCTGCACCAAGGCGGAGTTAAAGGCGCTGCTCCAGGAGCTGGTGCAGAAATTGGATACAGGCGACCTGTTTGTATACTATCAGGTGACCAGGGGCACGGGGATGCGGGACCACCCGTTTACGGAAGGAACGGGAAACCTGTGGGTGACCTTGAAGCCCGCCGCGCCGCCGCAGCTGGCGGAGAAGATCCGGCTGATCACTGTGGAGGACACCCGGTTCTACCACTGCAACATCAAGACCCTGAACCTGATCCCCAGCGTTATGGCTTCCCAGAGAGCCAAGGAAAAGGGCTGTCAGGAAGCGGTTTTCCACCGCGGCGACCGGGTGACGGAGTGCGCGCACAGCAACTGCCACATTTTAAAGGACGGGCGTCTGATCACCGCTCCCCTGGACAATCTGATTCTGCCGGGAATCGCCAGGGCGCATCTGATCAATATCTGTGAAAAACTGGGCGTTCCCGTGGACGAGAGACCCTTTACCGTTGCGGAGCTGATGGCGGCCGACGAGGTGTTGGTTAGCTCGTCCAGCAAATTCTGCCTTTCCGCCTGCGAGGTGGACGGCAAGCCGGTGGGCGGCAGGGCCGCAGCTCTTTTGGAAACGATCCAGAAAGCGGTGGAGGAAGAGTTTTTGACGCAGACGGAGTAGCGGTCAAAGCGTAAGACACAGCCGGGCCCGGTGCCCGGCTTGACTTTTGTGATAGCCAATGCTAGAATGGTTCCCATGATGAAAAAAATGAAATTTGGCCGCAGAATGGCGGCGTGGATCAGCGGAATATTGATTGGAACGGCTTGTCTGACGGGATGCGCCCACGGGGGCGGGACACCGCTCAGCCAGTCGTCTTTTTTGTTGGATACCTTTGTGACGGTGACGATTTACGGGAGCCGCCATATTTTCCCCCAGAAAAATCAGGACATACTGCAGGGCAGCATGGATCTGTGCAAGAGCTATGAGGACCTGCTGAGCACCACCCGGGATACCAGCGAGATCTATCAGATCAACCACCGGGAACCGGGAACCAGGTCCATGACCGTGTCGGAGGATACGGCCAGGGTGATCGAGCGCGGGCTGGAATACGGCCGCATGTCCGGCGGAGCCTTCGACATCACCGTGGAGCCGCTGAGCTCCCTGTGGGATTTCAAGTCCAATGATCCGCAGATTCCGGATCGGGCGGAGATTGAGAAGGACCTGCATAAGGTGGATTATCGGGCGATCCGGGTGGAGAATTGCCAGGTGCTGTTTGAACGGGACGACACGCGTATCGATCTGGGGGCCATTGCCAAGGGATTTATCGCGGACCGGCTTAAGGAGTATCTGGAAGAAAATGGGGTTACCAGCGCGGTGATTAATCTGGGAGGAAATGTTCTCTGCCTGGGCGAGCGGCCGGACGGGGAGCCGTTTAAGATCGGCTTGCAGAAGCCCTTTGCCGACCACCAGGAAGCGGTGGCAGCCTTAAATATACGGGACATGTCGGTGGTGTCCTCCGGCGTGTATGAGCGGCATTTTGTCAAGGATGGGGTGAATTACCATCACATACTCAATCCGCGGACCGGATTCCCCTATGAAAACGGTCTGGTCCAGGTTTCGATCATTTCCAAAGAGTCGGTGGATGGGGACGGTCTCAGCACCACCTGTTTTGCCCTGGGGCTGGATCGGGGGATCGAACTGTTGGATTCCTTGGACGATGTCTACGGTATTTTCATGACCGAGGACGGGGAACTGCATTATTCCCGGGGAGCCAGGGATTTCCTGGAATGAGGCCTTACGGCGTCCTTTCCGGGCGTGAAGAAAGCGCCTTTTACGGCGTTTTTTCTTTACTTTTCGGGGAGGGTATACTACAATAGTAGCGATATGTGCCGGAATGTGTTTGAAATTTCTGGAAAAACATGAAGGATCAGGTGTTAAAATGTTACAGAAACTGAAGGAAAAGTGTTTCAATTACGAGACGATCAGTTATATCATCTGCGGCGTGCTGACCACGGCGGTCGATTTTATTTCTTATACCATATTCCGCAAGGGCGATGTTATCAGCGTGGAGCTGGCCCAGGGGCTTTCCTGGGTGGCGGCGGTGCTGTTCGCCTACGTGGTGAACAAGCTGATCGTATTCCGCAATTTTAATCTGCGGCCCAGGTATCTGGCAAAGGAGATCAGCGCGTTTGTGGCGGCCAGAGCATTTTCAGGCGTTCTGACCTGGGTTATGATGGTCGGGATGGTCCGGCTGGGCGGAGACAGGGGCTTCCTGTATGAGATGTTCTGCAAGGCAGTGGTTTCCGCGGTGAATCTGGTTTTGAACTATATATTCAGCAAACTTTGGATTTTCAAGAAAACGACCGGTGAAGAAAGGTAAGACTGCCATGGAACGGGATGAAGTGGAGCGGGTAGAGCGGGAGCTGGATGAAATTTTGAGCATTGTCCAGCCGGATCAGACTGCCCGGGGCAGCGATATAGGATTGACTGGAGAACATATGCAGAAGAAAAAGGCAAAGCCGGACGGCCGTCCGGCGGAGTGGCTGGATGAAGATTATACGGAAGGGTTGGAACCCGGCTCCGGCGAGCGGGCGGCGGGGCCTCTCTTCGGATCCGATGTGGAGGACGAGGGGATTGCCGCGGATTTAGAAGCTCTCAGGCGCATTTCACGGAAAAACCGTCCGCCCCGCAGGGCGCGCAGGAGCGTTGAGGCGGGAACGGGAGACGCCGGGGAAACCGCGTGGGAAGAACGCGGGGAAGTGGAGTTTGACGGCGTGAAGGTCAGCTTTGGACAGGCGGAATACGGCGGATCGGAACCGGATTCTGAGGGTATGTATGCCGGGAAAGTCCCAAATTACGACCGTGAATCCCGGGATTACGGCTACGAATCTCGGGATTACCATGACAGGAGTGAGGCATATACGGATGGAACCCCGGCTTACGCTGACGGCTCGCCAGCTTACGCCGATGACTCGCCGGTTTATGCCGATGACTCGCCGGTTTACACGGATGACTCGCCGGTTTACACGGATGACTCGTCGGTTTATGCCGATGACTCGCCGGTTTACACGGATGACTCCCCGGCTTATGCCGATGACTCCCGGGTTTACGCCGATGACTCCCGGGTTTACGCCGATGACTCCCCGGTTTACCCCGGCGAAGCCCCGGTCTGGGACGAACGGGACGACGAACAGGACGGCAGACAAAACGGCGTGCAGAATTGTGACCGCCAGTATAACCGGCAGAATTCCGGCATGGCGGGGCGCAGGTCCGGTTATGAGGGGATAAAAAGCTCCCTTCATATCTTAAAGCCATCCGACGGCCTGCTGGCGGCATTTTTTGTGCCGGTGATTGTGATGATTATCGTATTCGCCCAGAGGGGAATTTTCCCCTTCGGCGAGGAGAGTTTTCTCCGGACGGACATGTACCACCAGTACGCTCCGTTTTTTTCCGAATTCCAGTACAAACTGACCCACGGCGGCAGCCTGCTGTACAGCTGGGACATCGGCATGGGGGTGAATTTCTCCGCGCTGTACGCCTACTATCTGGCCAGCCCCTTTAACTGGCTGCTGGTGCTGTGTCCCAAGGCGAATATCATCGAATTTATGAGCTACGGGATTGTGCTCAAAATCGGCCTGGCGGGTCTGAGCTTTGCCTGGTATCTGCGCAGGCATTGCAGGACAAATGATTTCGGCGTGGGCTTTTTTGGGATTTTCTATGCGCTGTCGGGATATATGGCGGCGTACAGCTGGAATATCATGTGGCTGGACTGCATTATCCTGTTCCCGCTGATCATGCTGGGGCTGGAGCGCCTGGTGCGCAAGGGAAAGCCGTTTTTGTACTGCCTCACCCTGGGGGCGTCGATCCTTTCCAATTATTATATCTCCATCATGATCTGCATTTTCATGGTACTGTATTTCATCGCGCTTTTGATCCTGTATCCGCCGAAAAAGGCCGGTGGGTTTTTCACCGCCTGTGCCCAGTTCGCAGCGTTTTCCCTGGCTGCAGGCGGGCTTGCGGCGGTGGTGCTGCTCCCGGAAATCTATGCGCTGCAGACCACTGCGTCGGGAAATTTTGATTTTCCCAAGACCCTCAGCTCCTATTTCCCGATTTTTGATATGCTGGCGCGGCATATCGGGAATGTGTCCGTGGAGATTGGACTGGATCACTGGCCCAATATTTATTGCGGCGTGGCCGTGTTCATTTTCTTCCTCCTGTATCTGGCGAGTCGGAAGATTTCGCTGCGGGAGAAGGCGGTGTACTGTACGCTGCTGATCCTGTTTTTTGCCAGTTTTTCCACCAACATGCTGAACTTTATCTGGCACGGCTTCCATTATCCCAACAGCCTGCCCTGCCGTCAGTCCTTCATCTACATTGCCCTTATGCTGCTGATCTGCTACCGGGCGTACATGTACCTGGACGTGACGCCCTGGAAGCATGTGGCCGTTGCGTTCTGGGGTTCGGCTTCCTTTGTGATTCTGGCGGAGAAGCTGGTGCAAAACAAACAGTTCCATTTTTCCGTGTTCTATGTGGCGCTTCTGTTCCTGGCGCTGTACGCGGGATTGATTTATCTGTATAAACGGCGCAGAAAGGGAGCGGACCTCGCCGTGCTGCTGGCGTTGGCCGTGGTTTCCATCGAGGCGGCGGTGAACACCACCGTGACCAGCGTCCCGACCACTAGCCGGACGGCTTACACCCGGGACAACAAGGACGTGATCACCCTGATGAGCGAGGTGAACCCGCAGACCTTCTACCGTGTGGAGAAGGTGGACCGGAAGACGAAGAACGACGGGGCGTGGATGAATTTCCCGTCCGTCTCTCTGTTCTCCTCCACGGCGAACGCCTCCCTCTCAGACTTTTTCCGCAAGCTGGGCTGTGAGAGTTCCACCAACGCCTACAGCATCACCGGCAGCACGCCGCTGGTGGACAGTCTGTTCTCGGTAAAGTACGGGATCTATGACCAGGAGCAGGTGACGGGCGAGCTTTTGAGCTTTGCCGGGCGCAGGGGCGATACCTGGCTGTACGAGAATCTGTATACGCTTCCGGTGGCCTTTATGCTTCCGAACGATGTGGAGGGCAACTGGATTCTGGATACCGCCAATCCGGCCTATGTGCAGAACGACCTGTGCAATGTGCTGGACACACCGTCCGTGCTGGTGCCGGTGGAAACCATACCCAACGGCAGCAGACTGACGTTTACGCCGGATGTGACCGGAGATTACTATGTCTATGTGACAAACCGCAAGATCAAAGAGGTATCGGCGGTGGTGGAATCCCAGTCCCTGAATTTCGACAATGTGGACCGCGGTTACCTGCTGGAGCTTGGCACCTGTACGGCCGGGAACGAGGTGAGCCTGGAATCCCGGGACGAGGGGAACGTGGCGCTTCAGGTGGAAGTGTGGCGGTTTGATCCCCAGAATTTTAAGGAGCTTTATAGCCGTTTGAACCAAAACCCGCTGACCGTGACCAAGTGGACGGACGTGGGGGTGGAGGGGACGATTGTAGCGGACACCCCAGGCGTTATGTATACCAGCATACCCTATGACAAGGGATGGAGCGTGAAGGTGGACGGAAACAGCGTCACGGCCAGACCGCTCTTCGATACCTTCCTGGGTATCGATCTGAGTGCGGGAGCCCATACCATATCCCTGTCCTATGAGCCGGAGGGCCTGAGGACCGGCGCGGTTATCACCGCGGGCAGCGCTGCCTTTGTGGGCATCTGCGCGGCCGTATATTTTGCTTTGAACCGAAGGAAAAAAGACGAGAGTTAGGAGAGTGAAGCCATGAAATTGTGGGGCGGACGTTTTACCAAGGAGACCAACCAGTTGGTGCATAATTTCAATGAATCCCTGTCATTTGACCAGAAATTTTACCGCCAGGATATCCGCGGCAGCATCGCACATGTGACGATGCTGGCCAGGCAGGGGATTTTATCGGAACAGGATAAAGTGGATATTATCCGGGGATTGGAAAGTATTCGCGAGGATTTAGACAGTGGAGCGCTTGCCATAACACCCGATTCCGGATATGAAGATATCCACTCTTTTGTGGAGGGCACTCTGACCGAGCGTGTGGGCGAGGCGGGAAAACGACTTCACACGGGCCGCAGCCGCAACGACCAGGTGGCGCTGGATATGAAGCTTTACACCCGGGATGAAATTCAGGAAATGGACGGCCTGCTGAGGAACCTGCTAAAGGAGCTACTCGCTGTGATGGAGGCCAATCTCGATACCTTTATGCCCGGTTTTACCCATCTGCAGAAGGCGCAGCCCATCACCCTGGCCCATCACATGGGGGCGTACTTTGAGATGTTCTCACGGGACCGCTCCCGGCTCCACGATATCCGCGAGCGGATGAACTACTGTCCGCTGGGCTCGGGAGCCCTGGCCGGAACCACCTATCCGCTGGATCGGGCCTACACCGCAGAGCTTCTGGATTTCTACGGCCCCACCCTGAATTCCATGGATTCAGTGGCGGACCGGGATTACCTGCTGGAACTCTTGGGCGCGTTGTCCATTATTGCCATGCACCTGAGCCGGTTCTGTGAGGAGATCATCATCTGGAACACCAACGAGTACCGGTTTGTGGAGATCGACGATTCCTACAGCACGGGCAGCAGCATTATGCCCCAGAAAAAGAACCCGGACATCGCAGAGCTGATCCGTGGAAAGAGCGGGCGGGTCTACGGCGCTCTGGTGTCCCTTCTCACCACCATGAAGGGGCTGCCGCTGGCTTACAACAAAGATATGCAGGAGGATAAGGAGCTGGCCTTTGACGCCATCGACACGGTGAAGGGCTGTCTGGTGCTGTTTACCGGCATGATCTCCTCCATGACCTTCCGGAAGGATGTGATGGAGGCCAGCGCGAAGAGGGGCTTCACCAACGCCACCGACGCGGCGGACTATCTGGTAAACCGCGGCGTTCCCTTCCGGGACGCCCATGGCATCGTGGGACAGCTGGTATTAGCCTGCATCGAGAGGGGAATCGCGCTGGACGATCTGCCTCTGGAGGAGTACCAGGCGATCAGCCCGGTGTTTGACGATGACGTCTATGAGGCCATCAGCATGAAAACCTGTGTGGAAAAGCGGACTACCGTGGGAGCCCCCGGCGAGGCGGCTATGCGGGATGTGATCGCACAGTACAGGAAGCAGCTGGAGCAGTAAGGCCGAGTCTGCACGGCGGCTTTAGACTGCCGCGCAGATCAGGCAGCGACGTTTCGACCGCCCCCGGCGGGCATGAATTTGCCCCTCCGGGGGTTTTTGCGTCGATTAATGCTTGACGGTTGGATTCGAAAAATATATAATATTTACAGCATTGATGTTGTAAAAACAACGGAAAGAGGAACCGATGGAAGAATTTCTGCACATTTTACGGAAGTCCCCGCTGTTCTACGGGGTGAATGACGATGAGCTTTACACGCTGTTAAAATGCTGCGCGGCCGAGCAGACGCGCTATGAGGAGGGGGAGTATATCTACCGCATGGGCGAGTCTTTGAACAGCATCATGATCATGCTCTCAGGCAGCGCCATGGTGGTGCAGGAAAATTTCTGGGGAAGGCAGGAGGAACTGTTTCGGGTGAAGGAGGGGGAGATATTCGGGGAATCCTACTCCTGCGCCAGGACCGCGGTGCTGCCGGTCAGTGTGGTGACCGAGGGGCCATGCGAGGTTCTGTTCCTGCAATACCAGCGGATGATCACCTTCTGCTCCCTGGCCTGCGATTTCCACACCCGGCTGATTCAGAATATGCTGCGCGTCCTGTCCGAGCACAATGTGAAGCTGGAGAACAAACTGGAGCACATGTCGCGCAAGACCACCCGGGACAAGCTGCTGTCCTATCTGTCCCAGCAGGCGGTGGCCTGCGGCGGGCGGGATTTTGACATCCCCCACAGCCGCCAGGAGCTGGCCCGCTACCTGGGAGTGGACCGAAGCGCCATGTCCAATGAGCTGAGTAAGATGAAGACGGAAGGGCTGCTGGAATTTCAGCGGAATCATTTTGTGCTCTACGAGAAGGCGGGAGCCGTGAACGGGCAGACGTGATGGGGGAGCCGGGAAATTCAGGACGCCTTGAGCGCGGCAAAACGGCTGTCCGGGCGGAATGTCAGTCATATCAATATACGGAGGTGATTTCATGGCGGGGAGTAAAATGCTGTCTCAGGATGTGGCGGATAATATCATATCAATGATAACCATCGAAAAACGCTTTGGAGCGGGGGACAAGCTGCCAAACGAGACGGAGCTGGCCCATGAGCTGAACGTCAGCAGGACGACTCTGCGGGAGGCGGTGAGAATCCTGGTGGCTTACGGCGTGCTGGAGATCCGCCGCGGGAACGGCACGTTTGTCACGGAAAAAGTCCTGCAGGAGGGAGAGATTCTGGGCCAGCTCTCCGACGTGAAGGCTAATGCCGGAGATCTCTACGAGATGCGCCTGATATTTGAGCCCGAGGCGGCGTACCTGGCCGCTGTCCGCGGGACGGACGGAGAGATCAGGCGGATTCTGGAGTGCGGGCGCAGAATTGAGGAAGCCATCCGGGACGGCAGCGACCGCACACAGCAGGAGCAGGCTTTTCACAAATCCATTGCCCAGGCCACCCACAACGAGTTTATGAACAAGCTGATGCCCATCCTCTACCAGGCCATTTCCAAGGGGGTGGCGCTTTCGGCCCAAGGCGGGCAGGCGGTCCAGGACACGGTGGCCGACCACCGGCTGATCATGGAATTCCTTTCCCAGCGGGACGCCGAGGGCGCCCGCAGCGCCATGAAGATCCACATCCTGCACGCGATCCGGGAGCTGGGGATTCAGTAGTCCGCCCATCCGGCGGCGAATGCCGGAAAACCCGCCAAATGCCGCAGGTCACAGGATCCACCACAGGGTTTCGCCCCGTTTCCATTCCGTAAAGCCGCAGCGCTGCAAAAGCTTCTGGGAAGCAAAGCCGTCCAGGCCGGTCTCCACCAGGCCGCCGCTGTCGGGCAGGCCCTTAAAATCCGCGGAGCCGACCACCGCGCGGTCTGATTTGCGGATCAAAAACCAGAAGCTGTGCCAGACATAGTGCCGGGATCCCTCTCAGCTGCGGCCAGCTGCCCGGCTGCGATCCGGCGAAACAAGCCCTCCATGGGCTCTGCGCGGTACAGACAATTCAATTCACATTCTAACCGGTGGCAGTCGTTTAACCACCATTCCAGCTGTGTGGGCGTCAGCGCCACGAGCTCTAAACGTTCTGTTTGGATGTTCACGATTTCCCCTTTCATTGTAAGAAGCCGGATTTCCGCCGCCGGGATTATTTAAAGTTGTGTTCCGGGATGGCCAGCGCCTTTTGATTAGAGTTTAACAGAGCCGGTCTGAAGGTGCAACTGTTTGGCGAGGGCTAAGGCGGATGCGGGGATTTTGACAGATTTTATGGAGCTTTTACGGCACCTTTACGGTGTGCCTGCAACGCTGTCCGTCTTTTTTTGAAAAGACATCATATGTTATATTGACATCGTATGTGTTTTAAAATAAACTGGTAATTGTTCAGTAGGTCTGCGCACTTGCTGCGCTGACCGTACGAAAATCTAAGCCTGCAGGCAAAAATCCCATCGACGAAGTCGATTTTAAATGGATTTTTGCCCGTATCTGTGAAGGTACTGAACCGATACATAAACTGAATATAACCAAATGATGTCATACTGCAAACAGGAGGAATCAGATATGAGATGGATTGACTTAACCACCTGGGACAGGGCGATGCATTATCAGGTATTCAAAGACAGCGCCCAGCCCCAGTACAGCGTTACCTTTGATCTGGATATCACCGGGTTTCCTGAATGGGTCAGGAAGCGGGGGTATTCCGTTACGTTCTCGCTCGTTTACGCCGTCACCAGATGCGCGAACCAGATCGAGGCGTTCCGCTGCCGCTTTGTGGACGGGAAACCGGCGGTATTTGACGTGATCAACACGTCCTTCACCTACCTGAACCGGGAAACGGGATTGTTCAAGGTGGTCAATGTGCCCATGCGGGACACGCTGGAAGAATACGTCGCCCTGGCGAGGGAGACAACCGAGAACCAGAAGGAATATTTCACCGGGCCTATGGGCAACGATATTTACCAGTTTTCACCGTTTCCCTGGGTCAGCTTCACCCACATTTCCCATACGGACTCGGGGAGAAAGGACAATGCAACCCCTCTTTTTGACTGGGGAAAATATTACATACGGGATGGGCGCACCTATCTGCCGTTCTCCGTCCAGGTCCACCACTCCTTTGTGGACGGCATCCACATCGGCATGCTGGCGGACGCCCTGCAGACGTATCTGGCTGGAATTGAGAGCAGAAGCAGCTGACGGATATCAGCTCTGTTTTCAGAAAGGCAGCAAAAAAGCGGACGTGATATGTCCGCTTTTCTGCTGCGCTCCCTCCGGCGTGAGAACCGTTGTTTGAGCGCCTGTACTCAATACTCTGCATTCAAAACCTTATCCACATTCTCCTTGCCTGCCAGATTTACCGCCTTTGAGTCCTTAAGCTTCACATAATACCCGGTCCCCTCCGGATTCATGTTTCCGATCAGCAGCGTGGTGGTGATATCCTTCCCGTCCTTCCGGCAGGTCCAGGTCAGCGTCATGACCGGCGTCTCCAGACCGTAGCTTCCCAGCTCCTCGTCGGTGGCGTTGTAGTTGACGCAGGACCGGATGGAGAGTCCGCTGACTGCCTGCGCCAGGTTGTTTAGCTGGGAGTTGTCGGGCAGCCGGTTGGCCTCCGTGTCGGCGGCGTCCCGGTACCAGGCGATATTTCCCTGTCCGTCCACCTCTTTTTTCACGAAATGGCTGGCAGTTTCCTCCTTTGTGACCGTGATATCCCGGATATCCGCGCCGGAGACGGTGGGCAGGGATTCGGTCTGGATAAAGTCGTACAGGCCCTTGCCGGCGGTTTCCGCCAGGGAGGAATCGATGGTGTAGACCTGGCTTCCGCCGGAGATACAGGCGTAGTATTCTTCCGGCGCCTGATCAATATCCGAGGATCCGGCGGCCTTTACCTGATTGCCGATCAGCAGCGTGGCAGGGGTTTCCTGGCCGGTTGTGATCTCAAAGCGGATTTTCGGATCGGAAAGCCCGTAAGAAGCCAGTTCGTCCGCATTTTCCAGCTTGCGGGTGGCGGGCAGGGCGGCCAGCTGACCGGCCAGGTTGGTGAGCGTGGTTTGGCGGATCGGGCAGTCCCGGTCCTGAGCATAGTACCAGGTGCCGTTATCCTCCACGAAATCCAGTCTTGCGTCTCCATTTTCGATGGCAATCCCGGTGACGTCCCCAAAATCAGTCACATAGACGCGGGCGCTCTCTGCTTCCTGGAGCGCACGGCCCGCGCTCTGTTTCTGCTGCCAGGTCAGCCCGGCGTAGGCGGCGCACAGCACCAGAAGCGCTGCCGCCGCAAATGAGATTTTTTTAGATTGACTCATGGAAATGCCTCCTTACAGTTTCCGCCGTTTCATCCAGACCACAAAGCCTGCGATCAGGAAGATGACCGGGATCACGATGATAAACAGCGCGCTCCAAAGTCCGCCCGCGGTGATCATATTGTAGGTAACCTCCAGGCTCTTGGCCGGTATGGAAAGGTTCACGGCCTGGGAAATGTTGTGGGAAGCGGCGTTCATAAAAATGGTCAGGTTGGTGATGCTGGGGAACTGCAGCAGCAGCGATCCGTCGATCAGGGACGGCGCGGTGATCACCGTCAGGGTGGCCTCCGGAGCCGTTTCACCGTCCGGGGACTGGGCCTGAGCCTGGGAGGCCGTGGCGGCCTGGGAATTTTCGGAAGTTTCGACCGGCTCCGTGGCGGTGGCTCCCAGCACATAGGTTCCGGGGGTCTGCTCCTGGGTGGCCGGATCCACGAAAATACCGCTGTCCGTGGTGGTCAGAAACGGGGATACGGTCAGTCCGTCGCGCAGATTCTCCGAGACGGTCATACCCGAGGGATTTAACAGCAGGGCCGGATCCTTGCTGGTGATTCCGGTCAGCATGCCACCGGAAAACTCGTACTCCGGGAAGAAGAGAAACGGATTGTTGTTGTAGGATTGTCCCGGCGCCATGTCCGCCACATACCCGTTTTTCAGCTCCAGCCCGTAATCCGCGCACAGGGAGCTTAAGTTGGGATTTCCGGACTCCGTGTAGCCGGTGAGGATCAGCACGTGCCCGCCCTGCTTCAGATAGCCGGCAATCATGTCCTTCTCATCCACCGCCAGGTCGGTCTGCGGGTTGTTGATCAACAGCAGTTCACAGTCCCCGGGGATGGCCCCTTCCGTGAGCAGATTTAAGTCGTGGACCTGCATGTTGGATTTCTTCAGGGCGTCCGTTACCATGGCCGGGAGCGTGGACTCCTTGTGGCCGCTCAGCTGGTATACGTTGGTCTCCGTGTCGTTTGCCACGTAGGAGATGGCGCTGGTGAGCTGTCCTTCCCCGTCAAAGGAGGATTCCTTGTACTGTTGATACTGGTAATAAGCCATTAAATCTATCTGGATAATATCCGTAAATGGGATCGATTGTGTTTTGCCCGTGTCAGGGCAGCTGACCAGCACGGTATTCGCCTCCGTGTTCAGCGTGCTCAGAACATCCGGGTGAAGCACCGGGTCCTTGACCTCCACGGTGACATGGTCCGAGAGGTCCGCATACAGCCCGGCAAAGTGGGTGATGCGCTCGTCGATGCGGTCGGGGTCGCCCACAATGTAAATGTTCACATCTTTCGTCAGACCGCCAAGCAGATCCTTGGTGGTGTCGCTCAGGGAAAAGATCTGGTTGGTGCTCAGATCCAGCCTGCGGTATTTGGCCGGTACGGTGCCTGCGATCAGGTTGACCACAATGACGGCGGCGATGACGATGACGGTGAAAATGGCCACAATGCCGCCCTTTTTAAGATTTTTGTTCATATTCTGCCTCCTGCTGCTATGAAATGTATCACGGTTAGCTCCATCTGCGCTTTTCAATGGTCTGCACGGTCAAAAACAGCATGATGAAGGCTGCGCTCACATAATAGAGCAGTCCGCCCAGATCCAGGATATGGTCGTTTACCACTGTGTTGAACACATCCGCCAGCACGATTTTCCCCAGCAGATGGGTCAGCGCCCGGTCGAACAGGGATTTCTTATAAAAGTAGACGGCTGCCAGCGCCGCCGCTCCGGCGGCTTCCAGGCCCAGGGACAGAGGAGCGCAGCCGGTGAGGCGGTACAGTACAAAGGCCAGCAGGGTCAGGAGCAGCAGTAGCCCGATGAGAGAGTCCCGGGCCGAGGTGGGGATGAAGCTGATCAGATTGGGCCACAGGGTGAGAAGCAGCAGCACGCCGAAGGTTCCGGCGGCCGCGATGAGCTGGCTCTCCGTCAGGGAGGAGATAAACAGGCCGATGGCGATGTAAACGCAGCCCAGCAGGAAGAAGGTCAGGATTGCGCCGTAGTCCTCGGCCAGATAGGCGGTGCCGCCGGCCTTGATGATCAGAGGACAGAGGCAGGAGATGGCCATGGGAATGGCGAACACGGTGACCATGGAGAGGTATTTGCCCATGACCACGCTCCAGAGGGAGACGGGGGAGGTGAGGAGCAGCTGGTCCGTGCGGGAGTGATGCTCCTCGGACATGCTCTTCATGGTCAGCACCGGAATGGCGATGAGCAGGATAATGAGGATCGCTCCCAGGGTGTAGGAAAAGTAGGGATATCCGCCCAGCATGTTGGTGGCCATAAAATAGATGCCGATGAACATGGTGACAAAGGCGATGAACACATATCCGGTCATGGAATAAAAATAAGATTTCAGCTCGCGCTTATAGATCGCTCTCATGTTCGCAGCCCTCCTGTCTTGTCTGTTTTTCATCCTCTGTCAGCTCCAGGAATACTTCCTCTAAGGAGGCGTGAACCGGCACCATGGCGAGAATGGGAAGCCCGCGGTCCGCGCAGGCGTAGAAGATGGCCTCCCGGACGTCGCGGGTGGGAGACGGTTCGCCGGAGGACGTTTCCTCATCCCCGTTTGCCGTCCCGGCGTAGTCCAGGGATATCTGGCAGACCCCCTCCTCACTGGATTCCAGAAAATGGATGCCGGAAATCTGCGGCACGGTTTCCAGCACGGCGCGGACGTTCTCTGCGGAGCCTTTGACGGACAGGTTCATTCCCCCGGCTCCGGCCATCTGCCGTTCCAGGTTTTCCGGGGTGTCGCTGGCGATCAGCTTGCCACGGTTGATGATGAGGATGTGGTCGCAGACCGCGCTGACCTCGGACAGGATGTGGGAGCTGAGGATGACCGTGTGCTTTTTGCCCAGACCGCGGATCATATCCCGGATCTCGATGATCTGTTTGGGGTCCAGGCCCACGGTGGGTTCATCCAGAATGATCACCTGGGGCTTTCCCAAAATGGCCTGGGCCATGCCAACCCGCTGCCGGTAGCCTTTTGAGAGGTTTTTGATCAGCCGTCCGTTTACATCTGCGACCTTGACTAACTCCATGGCCTCCGCCACAGCCTCCGCCCGGGTAGCCCTGGGGATTTTTTTCAGGCTGGCGGCGAAGTCCAGATATTCCCGCACCGTCATGTCGGTGTAGAGGGGCGGGATCTCCGGCAGATAGCCGATGTCGGATTTAGCGGCCTCCGGTTCCTCCAGAATGTTGTGGCCGTTGATCAGCACCTCGCCCGAGGTGGCGCCCAGATAACCGGTCATAATGTTCATGGTGGTGGATTTTCCGGCTCCGTTGGGGCCGAGAAAGCCGTAAATCTGGCCATCCCGGACCGTAAAGCTTAAATGATCCACCGCCATATGTCCTCCGTAAGATTTTACAAGATCTTTCACTTCAATCAATGGTACTCTCCTCCTGTCTGTCAGATTGCCGTATTCTGCCGTTAAACCGGCATCATATCAGGAATTAGTTTTAGCCCTGAATTGTGATGAAAATGTGATGGAACTATGATATTGCTGTTAAATTTTGACCAAAATGGAAACGAAAATCCGGGAAAACGGCAGGAAACGCCGCAGCAGAGGGCATTTCCGGGGATGAACGTTACCGTTCAAACGGTGGACAGATCGGGGAGGGATGTGCATATCTTTAACAGAGAGAAGAAATTCGGGGGACGGGAGATGGGACACCGGCTGTTGAATAAGTATCTGGTGCTGATGGATGTGGGCGGGGCGGTGTATGTGCTGTTGGAGCTGGCCTGGCGGGGACGCAGCCACTGGACCATGTTTGTGCTGGGAGGATTGTGCTTTATCGGATTGGGGTTGATCAACGAGGTGCTGCCCTGGGATATGCCGCTGTGGGAGCAGGCGGCCTTTGGCGTGCTGTTGATCACAGTGCTGGAATTTTTCACCGGCTGTGTTGTAAACCTTATGCTGGGCTGGGAGGTGTGGGACTACAGCGGCCTGCCGTGGAACATTCTGGGGCAGGTCAGCCTCAAATACAGCGCCCTGTGGCTGCCCGTGAGCCTGGCCGGGATTGTGCTGGACGACTGTCTGCGTTACCGGTGGTTCGGCGAGGAACGGCCCCGCTACAATCTGGGTCTTACCCGGAAATGGAGGTGGAGCGTGCGGTTGTGAGCGCTGTTCACAGGCTCCGCCGCGCCGGTCTATGGGCGCGGATCACATTGATATACCGCAAAAATACCGCCCTGAAAATGCCGTGAGGCTACTTGACAGGGCGGTACTTTATGCCGCTTTGCGCGGGAATATACTTATAATTATTGATTCAGGGATATGCACCTTAACGCATAATTAACCAGCATAGGAGGCGTCGATCTTCTTTCCGGACTTCTTGGCTTCCTCCAGCTCCGCCATCTTCATAGCGCGCACCTTTAAGGGCAGGCCGAACAGGGTGATGAAGCCGTCCGCGTCGTGGTGGTCGTACAGGTCGCCGGTGGTAAAGGAAGCTAAGGACTCGCTGTACAGGGAGTAGGGGGAGGTGGTTCCGGCCTTGATGATGTTGCCCTTGTACAGTTTGAATTTCACGGTGCCGGTCACATACTTCTGGGTGGACTCCACGAACGCCTGCACGGCCTCACGCAGCGGGGTGAACCATTTGCCCTCGTAGACGATCTGGGACAGCTTATTGGCCATATCCTTTTTGGCGTCCATGGTGGCGCGGTCTAATACCAGCTCCTCCAGCTGCATATGGGCCTCCATCAGGATGGTGCCGCCGGGAGTCTCGTAGATGCCGCGGGACTTCATACCCACCACGCGGTTTTCCACGATGTCCACGATGCCGATGCCGTGCTTGCCGCCCAGCTCATTGAGGGTGCGGATGACGTCGGAAACCTTCATGGATTTGCCGTTCACGGAGGTGGGAACGCCCTCCTCAAATGTGATAGTCACGTACTCGCCCTCGTCCGGCGCTTTCTCCGGTCGCACGCTCATCATCAGCAGATGATCATAGTTGGGCTCTAAGGACGGATTCTCCAGCTCCAGGCCCTCGTGGCTCACGTGCCATAAGTTGCGGTCGCGGCTGTAGCTGCTGTCCATGGAGAAGGGCAGGTCGATGCCGTGCTGCTTGCAGTATTCGATCTCGTCGTCACGGGACTTTAAGGTCCACACGTCGGTCATACGCCAGGGGGCGATGATCTTTAAATCGGGAGCCAGAGACTTGATGCTCAGCTCGAAACGGATCTGGTCGTTGCCCTTGCCGGTAGCGCCGTGGCAGATGGCGGCGGCGCCCTCCTTGCGGGCGATGTCCACCAGGCACTTGGCGATGGCGGGACGGGCCATGGAGGTTCCCAGCAGGTACTTGTTCTCGTAAACGGCGTTGGCCTTCACGCAGGGCACGATATAGTTGTCGCAGAAGTCGTCCACCAGATCTTCGATGTATAACTTGGAAGCGCCGGACAGCTTTGCCCGCTCATCCAGTCCGTCAAGCTCGCTGCCCTGGCCGCAGTCGATACAGCAGCAGATCACCTCATAGCCGAAATTTTCCTTTAACCACGGGATGATGGTGGTGGTGTCAAGTCCACCGGAATATGCTAAAATCACTTTCTCTTTCATTCTGAATACCCTCCTGAATCGATCATTTATCTTTTTTTCACTTGTGTGTGATTTGACTTTCATAAATATACACCACAATTTAAAAAAATGCAATAGGAAAAATTAAATTTACAAAAATGTTGCATATTATTCACTTGGTGTGTATAATTATGAACATAACATCAGCCCCGGACCTTTGACGGGACTGGGAAATGCTTCCGGCAGCGGTTATTGGGGCTGCCGTCAACAGGACGGCGGCGGGCCGGAAACAGATTAATTATGAAGGTGAGGAAGAGATTATGATCAAAGTTGGTATCATCGGCTCGACCGGATATGCGGGCGGCGAGCTGGTACGGCTGCTGCTTCAGCGGGAAGATGTGGAAATTAAATGGTACGGCTCCAGAAGCTATATCGGCCAGGACTACGCTTCGGTTTACGCCAACATGTTCCAGCTGGTGGACGAAAACTGTATGGATGATAATATGAAGGAACTGGCCGGTCTGGTGGACGTGGTTTTCACGGCCACGCCCCAGGGACTTTGCGCATCCCTGGTGGATGAGGAAATCCTGTCAAAGGTGAAGGTCATCGACCTCAGCGCGGATTTCCGGATCAAGGACGTGGGCGTGTACGAGCAGTGGTATAAGCTGAAACACGCCTCCCCCCGGTTCATCGGCGAGGCGGTCTACGGGCTGCCGGAGGTGAACCGGGAGCAGGTGAAGTCGGCCCGACTGATCGCCAACCCGGGCTGCTTCCCCACCTGTTCCTTCCTGTCGGTGTACCCGCTGGTGAAGGAGGGGCTGATCGATCCGGGTACCCTGATCATCGACGCCAAATCGGGCACCTCCGGGGCGGGGCGCGGGGCCAAGGTGGACAGTCTCTACTGCGAGGTCAATGAGAATATCAAGGCCTACGGGGTGGGCGTACACCGGCATACGCCGGAGATTGAGGAGCAGCTCTCCTACGCGGCGGGGAAGCCGGTGACCGTCAGCTTCACCCCCCATCTGGTTCCCATGAACCGGGGAATTCTGGTGACAGCCTACGCCTCCCTGACGGGAAATGCCTCGGAGGAGGAGCTGCGGGCGGCTTACGAGAAGTATTATCAGAAGGAATATTTCGTCCGCGTGCTGAAACCCGGCGTTGTACCCCAGACGCGCTGGGTGGAGGGAAGCAACTTTGCGGACGTGAACTTCAAACTGGACCCCAGGACCAACCGGGTGGTGATGATGGGCGCCATCGACAATATGGTGAAGGGCGCGGCGGGCCAGGCGATACAGAATATGAATCTGATGTTTGGACTGGCGGAACATACGGGGCTTAGGCAGGTGCCGATGTTCCCGTAGGTAGGGCGCCCCGGCAGGCGCAAAGGGGGAAACGCCCCCTCCGCGCAAAATGATACAAGGAACGAGGATGTTAAAATGGCAGGAACAATGGACGTGATCATCCGGGAGATGACCATTGAGGATTACGGGCAGGTATACGAGCTGTGGACGGAGATCAAGGGGTTTGGCATCCGCACGGTGGACGACTCCAGGGAGGGGGTGGAGCGTTTCCTGCGGCGCAATCCCACCACCAGCGTGGTGGCGGTGCAGAACGGCCGCATCATCGGAAATATCCTCTGCGGCCACGACGGCCGGACCGGCTGCTTTTATCACGTCTGCGTGGCAAACGGTTACCGCAAGCACGGCATCGGCTACCGCATGGTCCGGGCGGCCATGGAGGCGCTCCAGAGGGAGGGCGTCAGCAAGATCAGTCTGATCGCCTTCAAGGAAAATCAGGTGGGAAACGCCTTCTGGAAGGGCATCGGCTGGGTGGAGCGCGGGGACATCAACAGCTACGAGTTCATTTTAAATGAGGAAAACATCACCCGGTTCGTCCGGTAGAACAGATTGAAAGGAATGAAAAAAATGGGAGAGATCAGGAAGATACCAGGCGGAGTGACGGCGGCAAAGGGATTCAAGGCGGCTTCCACCGCGGCGGGGATCAAATACAAGGAACGCCCGGACATGGCGATGATCTACAGCGAGGCGGACTGCGTGTCCGCAGGCACCTTTACCACCAACCTGGTGCAGGCCGCCCCTGTCAAATGGGACAAAAACCAGGTGTACGGCGGCGCGGCCGCCAGAGCCGTGGTGGTCAACGCAGGGATCGCCAACGCCTGCACCGGGAAGGAAGGCATGGAATACTGCGGCCGGACGGCAGGGGCCTGCGCGGCGGCCCTGGACGTGCCGGAGGACAGCGTGCTGGTGGCCTCCACCGGAGTGATCGGAATGCAGCTGCCCATGGACCGCATTGAGACGGGAATCTACGCCATGGCTCCGCTGCTCTGTGACGGAGAGGAGAGCGGCACAAAGGCGGCCAAGGCCATCATGACCACGGATACCAAACACAAGGAGGTGGCCGTGGAGTTCGAGCTGGGCGGTGTCACGGTGAAAATGGGGGGCATGTGCAAGGGCTCGGGTATGATTCACCCCAATATGTGCACCATGCTCAGCTTCGTGACCACGGACGCCGCCATTTCCAAGGAGCTGCTTCAGGAGGCGCTGAGCGCGGACGTCCAGGACACCTACAATATGATCTCCGTGGACGGCGACACCTCCACCAACGACACGGTGCTGCTGCTGGCCAACGGTATGGCCGGGAATCCGGTGATCACCGGGAAAAACGAGGACTACGCCGCGTTCTGTCAGGCACTTAACTACATCAACGAGACTCTGGCAAAAAAGATGGCCGGGGACGGCGAGGGCTGCACGGCGCTGTTTGAGGTGAAAATCGTGGGAGCGGACACCAAAGAGCAGGCGAAGGTGCTGGCAAAATCCGTGATCACCTCCAGTCTGACCAAGGCGGCCATCTTCGGCCACGACGCCAACTGGGGGCGCATCCTCTGCGCCATGGGTTACTCCGGCGCTCAGTTCGACCCGGAGCGGGTGGACTTGTACTTTGAGAGCGCCGCGGGCAGCATGCAGATCATAAAGGACGGCGTGGCCGTGGACTACAGCGAGGAGCAGGCCACGGTCGTCCTGTCCCAGCCCGAGGTGACGGCGGTGGCGGATGTGAAAATGGGAACGGCCACGGCCACGGCCTGGGGCTGCGACCTGACCTTTGACTATGTGAAAATCAACGCGGATTACCGCTCATAACGAGGAGGATGAAAAATGGAACTGGAACCGGGTATTATGCACAAAGCGGCGGTGCTCATCGAAGCCCTGCCATACATACAGCGTTTCAACCGGAAGATCGTGGTGGTCAAATACGGCGGCAGCGCCATGGTGGATGAGAACTTAAAAAAGCAGGTCATCCAGGACGTGGTGCTGTTAAAGCTGGTGGGCTTCAAGCCCATCATCGTCCACGGCGGCGGTAAGGAGATCAGCCGCTGGGTGGGGAAGGTCGGCATGGAGCCGCATTTTGTGGGCGGTCTGCGGGTGACCGACGAGCCCACCATGGAGATCGCGGAGATGGTGCTCAATAAGGTGAACAAGAGCCTGGTGCAGCTGGTAAATGAACTGGGCGTCAAGGCTGTTGGCATCAGCGGCAAGGACGGCATGATGCTGCGCTGCAGGAAGAAATACTCCGGCGGCGAGGACATCGGATATGTGGGCGAGGTGACGGAGGTGGACCCCCAGATCATTTACGACCTGCTGGAGAAGGATTTCCTGCCCATCATCTGCCCCACGGGCTTTGACGAGGAGTTTAAAACCTACAACATCAACGCCGACGACGCGGCCTGCGCCGTGGCCACCGCCATGAAGGCGGAAAAGCTGGCTTTTCTGACGGACGTGGAGGGGGTTTACCGGGATTTTAACGACAAGGAATCCCTGCTCTCGGAGATGACCGTGGACGAGGCCCAGGCCTTTGTGGACAGCGGAACTCTGGGAGGCGGGATGCTGCCCAAGCTGCAAAACTGCATCGACGCCATCCAAAGCGGCGTCTCACGGGTCCATATCCTGGACGGGCGCATCCCACATTGCCTGCTGCTGGAAATATTCACGGACAAAGGAATCGGCACCGCGATTTTTAACTCCGCGGAGGAAGAGAGGTATTATCATGGCTGACCAGAAAATAATCGATCAGGCGGAACGGGTGCTCTACAAGACATACAACCGCTATCCCGTGGTGTTTGACCACGGCAAGGGCGTGACCTTATACGACAGCGAGGGCAACGCCTATCTGGATTTCGGCGCGGGCATCGCGGTGATGGGCCTGGGCTACGGGGACGAGGCGTTTAATCAGGCGGTGAAAGCGCAGGTGGATCAGCTTACCCACATATCCAACCTGTTTTACAACAAGCCGTCGGCCGACGCAGGGGAAAAGCTGCTGGCAGTATCGCAAATGGATAAGGTTTTTTTCACCAACAGCGGCACCGAGGCCATCGAGGGCGCGCTGAAAATTGCAAAGCGTTACCATTATAATAAGCTCCACGAGGCCATGGGGGATGGGGCCGACGGCTGCGAGGATTCGGAGCCGGATATGGCCGGAGAGATCATCGCCATGAACCACTCCTTCCACGGCCGCAGCCTTGGGGCCTTATCCGTAACCGGGAATGCCCATTACCAGGAGCCGTTTAAGCCGCTGATTCCGGGAATCAAATTCGCGGAGTTTAACAATCTGGAGAGCGTAAAGGCGCTGATCAACCGGAGAACCTGTGCGGTGATCCTGGAGACCGTCCAGGGCGAGGGCGGTATTTATCCGGCCACGGAGGAATTTCTGAAGGGCGTGCGCGCCCTGTGCGACCAGTATGGCCTGCTGATGATCCTGGATGAGATTCAGTGCGGCATGGGCCGGACCGGCCATATGTTCGCCTGGCAGGGCTACGGGGTTAAGCCGGACGTGATGACCGTGGCCAAGGCCCTGGGCAACGGCATGCCCGTGGGCGCGTTTCTGGCCTGCGGTCCGGCCGCAACGGCCATGGTGCCCGGGGATCACGGGACCACCTACGGCGGCAACCCGCTGGTGACCGCGGCCGCGGCCAAGGTGCTGGACCTGTTTGCCGAGCGGAAGATTGTGGAGCATGTGAGGGAGATCGGCGGGTACCTGTGGGATACGCTGGAAAAGCTGGCGGCGGAGTGCCCGCTGGTGAAGGACCACCGCGGTGTGGGCCTGATCCAGGGCCTGGAGTTCACCGTGCCCGTGGGGCCGGTGGTGCAGGAGGCGCTGTTGGAGCAGAAACTGATCCTGATCTCGGCCGGCGCCAATGTGATCCGGTTTGTGCCGCCGTTAGTGATTGAGAAGGAAGATGTGGACGAGATGGCGCGGAGGCTTAAGATGGCGATTGGGGCGGTGGAATCGTAGAAAAATGTAAAAAGCGTAAAAAACGATGATACGGAAGAGGTGAACGGCGATATCCTGCGCTAAAGTAACAGAGGCCGGGATAAGCATGAGAGATGTGGAAAACTCATGCTTATCCCGGCCTTTTGGTATGGCAGCAGGAAGCTGTAACGCGGTACGGAAGAAAAACAAAGCCGGTTGTCAGCCCCGCCCTGCAGTGAGGTTGTCCAATAAAAAATCCAGGTCCCTGGCAGACTGTTCCATCAGGTCATAGGCGTAGTCGTGGAGGCACCAGTCCAGAAGCGTGCCCCGTCCCACACGCAGAAGAAAGTCCGTGATCCCACCGGCGTTCATGGTGGAATGGAAGAGGCCTTGATCCATGGCCTGCTCCACATAGTTCAGAACCGCCAGATAGTAGGAACGGTCCTTGCGGGTGATGTAGCTGTCTTTGATGGAGAGCTGGGAGATGTAAAGCTCCTTGGCGAACTGGGCCCCGTTATCATAGATATACTGGTTCAGACTCAGCACGATGTGGCGGATGGCCTTCACCGGATCGGGCTCTTCATAGGATTCTAAAAATTCCGTCAAACCCACGTCGTAGGAGGCGAAACCCTGAGCGATCAGATCCTCCTTGGAGGAGTAGTGGTGATAGAACGCCCCGGTGGAAACCCCACTTTTTTCACAGAGCCTGCGGATGGTCAGAGCAGGGTAACCCTCCTCGCGGATCAGTTCGTACGCGGTATACAGCAGTTTTCGTTTTGTGGTCATGGCTTGTTTCTGCCGGTTGGTTAATTCCATTTTCCATCCTCCGTTTTTGTGGTGGGCAAACAGCGCTTATGGGCTATTTTAGTATAAAATGTTGAAAAAAACAAGGGAAGCGCGTTGACATTTTACCTTGGATCTGTTAAACTTCATTTTAGATAACATGTTCGGCGAACATTGATATGTGAAAGGGGAATGGAATATGAATACCAAGTATGCTGCTTTATTTGAACCGGCGTATATCGGCAAATTAAAGCTGAAGAACAAGATGGCAATGGCTCCCATGGGCCCGATTGGCTATGCGGATCCTCATTTCGCCTTCAACCAAAGGCTCCAGGATTATTACGTGGAACGGGCGAAGGGCGGGATCGGCCTGATTATAACGGGGGTCTGTACGGTTAATGTGGACGTGGAGGGGATCGGATCCCCTGGGATTCCCTGCGTTACCAAAAATCCCAAGGCATTTGTACATAACGGAAACCAGATGAATGAGCGGATTCATGCGTACGGGGCGAAGATATTTCTTCAGATGACGGCCAACGCCGGCAGAAGCACCATGCCGGGGATGGTTCAGAACTATATCGCTCCGTCGGTTCAGGAAAACCGTTTTGATCCGTCGCTCCTGCATCGGGAGATGACGAGGGAGGAAATCCAGCAGTATACGGGGGATTTTGTGAAGGGGGCGGTAATCGCCAAACGAGCCGGTTTTGACGGCGTGGAGATTCATGCGGTTCATGAAGGGTATCTGTTGGACCAGTTCGCCATCGCGTTGTACAACCACCGTGAGGATGAGTACGGAGGAAGTCTGGAGAACAGGCTGCGTTTTGCCACAGATATTGTCAGAGGGATCAAGCAGGCCTGCGGACCGGATTTCCCGGTATCACTTCGGTTCAGCTTAAAGAGCTGTATGAAGGGACTGCGCCGGGGAGCGCTTCCGGGGGAGACCTATCAGGAGGCCGGCCGCGATATTGAGGAGGGAATCCAGGCTGCGAAGATCCTGACAGCTGCCGGATATGACGCCCTGAACGTGGACGCGGGCACCTACGACTCATGGTATTGGAATCATCCGCCCATGTACTTTGAGGAGGAAGGGATGTACCGCCCCTTTGGCGAAATTCTGAAAAAAGAGGTGGATGTGCCGATTATTCTGGCGGGCCGGATGGAGAATCCGGACATTGCCGTGGAGGCGCTGGGGAAATCCTGCGATATCGTGGAGTACGGACGTCAGCTGCTGGCGGATGCGGACTATCCGGAGAAGCTGCGCAGAGGCCGTCTGGATGAGGTCCGTCCATGTCTGGGCTGCCACGAGGGCTGTCTGGGCCGTATCTCCAGAGGACCGGTGTCCTGCGCGGTGAATCCGGCCTGCGGGCGGGAAGCGATCTATGGGATCATGCCTGCGCCAAAGCAAAAAACCGTACTAATTGTAGGAGGAGGCGTAGCGGGCTGCGAGTGCGCCCGGGTGACGGCTGAGCGGGGCCACAAGGTCATTCTCTGCGAGAAGTCGGCGCGTCTCGGCGGAAATCTGATTCCCGGCGGCGTACCGGAATTCAAGCGCTACGACCATCAGCTGGTGCGCTGGTACGAGCGGCAGCTGGAGCTTCTGGGCGTGGAGGTGCGCCTGGAGCAGGAGATGAACGCCGCAGAGGTGGAGCGGTTCCCAGCGGACACTGTTGTCATTGCAACCGGGTCCGTACCGGTCAAGCTGCGCCAGGAGGCGCTGGCTGCGGCCGTGAGCGCGGACGACGTGCTGATGGGGAGAGTTGCGCCCGGAGACAAGGTGGTGATGATCGGCGGCGGTCTGGTGGGCTGCGAGACCGGACTCTGGCTGGCGAAGCAGGGGAAACAGGTGGCTGTGGTGGAGATGCTGCCGGAGATTTTAGGCGGACCCAAAGCGCTGCCGTTCATGAATTATTCTATGCTGCTGGATCTGATGAATTACCACGGAATAAAGATTTTAAAGGGCGCCGCGGTTACCTCCATCTGCGGAAATACCGCGGTGGTGCGGCAGGGAGAAAACACGTTGGAGCTGGAGGCAGACACAGTGATCTCGGCCGTGGGCTACCGGTCTGAAAACAGTCTGTACGAGGCGGTTAAAGGGATGGACCGTGAGATCTACAATGTGGGGGATTCCAGCCAGGTTCACAATATTATGTATGCAGTCTGGAACGCCTATGAGGTGGCAAGAAACATTTAACGAGGAGGAGAATTGAAATGGCGAAACAGTATGAGCATCTGATTATCAACGGAATCCGCTGGGTGGATTCCCTGCCGGACCACGAAGGCTCCGTGGGCGGAAAGGGGTTTCCGATTCTGATGAATGGGGATTTAGTGCCGGAGGCTGAGGCCTGGGTATGCCCCACTGTATTCCAGATTACCGGGCGTCAGTCTGAGATTGTGGCTGCGGGAACCGGGGCCAAGGCCAACCCTCACATCCATGACGCGGACGAGATGTACCTGATTGTTGGTGAGAAAGGGGCTGTGGAGTTCTGCATCACTCTGGGGGACGACGTATACTATCTGGAATCTCCCAGCGCGGTGTATATCCCGGCAGGCTTGCCCCATTCCATCCGCCCCACCCGGTTTGACGAGGGCTGCTACGGCGGCTCCTGCCAGGTGTACTTAAGCAGGGATTATGTGACCAGACCAGTTCCGGAACACCCGATGAAGCTGGAAAACACGAAGCATCTGATTGTGCGGGATATCCAGTGGGTGAAGAGTCTGCCGGATCACGAAGGCTCCGTTGGGGATCTGGGCTTTCCAATTCTAATGAATGGGGATCTGGTACCGGAAGCCAACGCCTGGGTGTGCCCAACGCTGTTTCTGGCAACTGCGCGCCAGGTGGGGATCGTGGAAGCGGGCACCGGTCCTAAGGCCAATCCCCATACACATGAGGGGGATGAGATGTATCTGATCCTCGGCGATCAGGGCGTAGTAGATTTTCAGATTACCCTTGGAGACGACGTTTACGACCTGACTTCTCCCTGCGCGGTGTACATCCCCGCCGGTGTTGTGCACTCCATCCGCGCTACAAAATTTACGGAAGGCCGCTACGGCGGCTCCTGCCAGATCTATCTGGACAAAAATTATGTGACGAAGCCGGTTTCCAAAGAATAGCTTCCGATCTCCTCCCTTTTGTCGTATACTAGAGTGTGTTTGAAAATTCATTCCCGCCATCTGCACGCCCCATTTTGCGGCATATTTGGCCCCAATTCAGTCAGCGTAGCCCACTACGCCTCCTTCATCGGGGCCAAATCTCCAACAAAGTGTGACGCACATCTGTCGGAAAGCAATTTTCAAACACGCTCTAGTGATAAAAGAGGAGGGGCATATGAATTTTGAAGAATTTTTGAACATAATGATCGAAAGAGATATTCTGAATAGTGTAGTGCCGATTATAGTCATTATTGTTGGATGGATTCCTGGTGCCATTAAGGTATTATGTGACGCAGATAAATACTGGAAATGTTCAAAAAATATGTCAGCGCAAAACAGCTATATTAAATATTTCTGGTATATTTATGCCTGGGGACTGATAATTTTAGTTCTAGGTAGTCTATTTGCTACCGCAATCATGAATTTGATTCGAAGTCCTTTTTCGGCCAATACCATAAGGAAGGTATATTTGGTTTTTAGTATAATCAGTTATGCGATATTAGGCTATGCTTGTTTAAAGCCATTTGTGGAGGGAAAGGGATTTAAATACAAAAAGGCATATAAATATGCGGCTATGATGACACAAGTGTTCGTTTGGACGCCGTTTATAACAAGTGCTATGATTTGGATTGTGCTTTGGAGATGGCCGAATAGGGGACTCAGCTTAATCGTCATACTATTATGCCTGGGCATTGAAGTATCTGCGTTTGTTGTCTTTGATGATAAAAGTACCATGGAGTTTCGATATGCTACTTTTTATCTAAGTGATGGCACGGTCATTCCAAAAGCGGATGCCGACATCAGCTATCAAAAGGGTAATTGGATCGTTGCAAAATATAAAGATTCAGAAGAAGTCCGTTTTCGAAAAAAGGATGTAAAAAGAATTGAGTATTGCAATCAGAAGGAAGAGAGGGAAACTGTCTGTTAAACGGCGCTTTTAGGCGTGTCTGTTTTAGGCGGTCAACTTGATACTGTTTTTGATCTGTCGAAGCTCGTTCTCAAGAGAGGCGGCTCTCAAAAGCAGCATTTCCCTTTCGATCACTCCCTTCAATGCCTCATCCGGTTTCCGCGTTAAATTAAAATTGCCTTCGGCTATCATCGCAATTTTCTTATTTGTATCATGTTCCAGAACCAGCTGGATTTCAGTGATCTCGCTTTTTACCTTGGCGAGATCCTTTTTAATATCAGCGGTATCGTCGCTGCTTGGTATTGACCGTCTGGCAAATGCATGAAAATCATTTACATCCAACAGCCTTTGACACCTCCAATATACTGCATTGATAGATTGGCCTAATTTTTAGGCGATTCTTATCTCCAATTCCTCCGCTTTCCGTTTCAAGTCCTGGATCATCTGGAGCAGCACCGTTTCTGTTTTAGAAGCCCTGGCGTTTACAACCGTTTCCATCATAGATTTTAACACTTGTAAGTCTTTTTCTTCTAACATCATTCCACACCTCCGGTCTATGAATTGTCAAAGCATATATCTTTTAAATGGTCTCCTTCCCGCGTTTCCCCGCAGGCCGTATTATCATTTGTCTCTTTATATAGAATAACATATTTCCACCATCGGGAACATAGAAATTTTCGTAAAATGAACGGCTGCCAGTAACAGCGCCTGTTCTACCGTTCATTTTGTCTGTCCATATCCAAATTCCACCAGATTCTTTAAGAATTCTTTAACTTTAATTTATAAAATGTTAGAGATTTTATAGATGAAAGATTTAACAATCTCGCTTATAATAGTGAACATATGAGATGAGTTTGTCTACCAAGCTTGTATTTGTAGGATACTTATGATATAACCGTACTAATGAGATTAGTACAGTTTAGGGAGCAGGAGGTTTGTATGGATAGCGAGAATGGCAAGAAGGCCCTGACGGAGTCGGAGTTGATCGACCGGCAGGTGGAGGAAATCATGACGGATGAGGAATCCGCAGAGGGCGGCAAGCGGAAGAAGAAACGCAGGAAAAAGGCCCGTTCCGGCGAGAAACCTTCCTTAAAAGAGCGGTGGAAGGGATACAGCAGAAAGCGCAAGATTATCACCGTGGTTGTGGTTCTGGCAGCCGCTGCATTCCTGCTGTCCCGCTGTGGCGGGGGGGAGAAGGGGCCGGTGGCCGTACCTGTGAACGTCATGTCCCTGACGCGCCAGCCCATCAAGGAGAAGCTGTCGGTCAGCGGCCCTGTTTCCGGTACGGACAGCGTGGACGTGGTGTCCAATATCCACGCGGAGATCATTACCATGAATGTGAAGGAGGGCGACAAGGTCACTAAGGATCAGATTCTGGCCGTACTGGATAAGACGGATCTGGAGCGGGATCTTCAGGTGGCCCAGAACGCCTACGATCTGGCGGTGGTGAATAAGCAGGAGAAGGATAAGAGCGAGGCCCTTGGTTACGAGAAGGCCACCCAGGATCTGAGAAAGGCCCAGGCGGATTACAACCGCAACAGCGCTCTGTATGCCGCCGGGGACATTTCCCAGGTGGAGATGGAGCAGGCGGCCAATGCATTAAACGACGCCAAACGCCAGGTGGAGGGTTACAACGTGGTGAACGGCCGGGGCGCGGCGGACGCGTCCTATGAGCTGCAGGTTCAGAACGCGGCAATCGACCTGGAAAAGAAGAAGGAAGAGCTGGAGAACGCGGAGATCAAGAGTACCATCGACGGAACCGTGGTGCGCGTGAATTCCAAGGTGGGACAGTTCGCGGATAAGGTGGAGGACGACAAGCCCATTTTCAGCATCGAAAATCTGGATCAGCTGGAGATGGAGATCAAGATCAGCGAATATTCCATCGGCAAGGTGCAGGTGGGACAGACGGCCGTCATCAGCGCCGATATTCTGGACGGTGAAACTGTTGAGGGCGAGATCATCAAGATTTCCCCCACCGGCGAGGAGAAGGGCGGCGGCTCCACGGAGCGCGTGATCCCGACCACCATCCGCATCGACGGCACAAATTCCAAGCTGATCGCAGGAATCACGGCCAAGGCGGAGATCCTGATCCGGGAGTCTGAGGACGCCTTCGTGGTGCCGGTGACCGCCCTGATCGACGACGGCGAGGCTACTTACATAGCGGTTGTGGAGGAACAGAAGGTGCGCAGGATTCCGGTGACCCTTGGCGTGGACGGCGACGTGAACGTGGAAGTGATTCCCGCGGACGGCTCAGAGTTCACGGAAGGGATGCAGGTCATCCTCAATCCCGGACCCATGACGGTTGACGGGGCTCTGGTGACAGTTCTGCCGCAGATGTAGGAGGCCTTATGAAAGAGAAAAAATGGGGCTTTAAAAAAGTGGACGGCGGCCTCGAGATTTCAAACGGCGGAGAGGGGAATAAAAAATGGGGCTTTATGCTCGGACTCCCCTACATCGGCGGATCCGTGGGCCGGTACATCCGCAGAAGGAAGGAGGACCTTTTGAAGGCCTCCGCCAGCGATCCGGACGGGCCTCTGCTGCGCCTGGAAAATCTGGTGAAGATCTACGACACCGGCGCCATCAAGGTGCTGGGTCTTAAAAAAATCAACCTGACCATTGGCCGGGGAGAGTTTGTAGCCATTATGGGCCATTCCGGTTCCGGTAAGTCTACGCTGATGAATATTCTGGGCTGCCTGGACCGCCCCACATTGGGGCATTATTACCTGGACGGCCACGACACGGCTTCCATGACGCCGGATGAGCTGTCGGACATCCGTAACCGGAAGATCGGCTTTGTGTTCCAGTCCTTCAACCTGATTTCCCGCACGTCGGCTTTGAAAAATGTGGAGCTTCCCATGACCTACGCAAAAGTGCCGAAGGCCAAGCGGCAGCAGCGGGCAAAGGAGCTGTTGGAGCGGGTGGGGCTGGGGGAGCGCCTGGGCCACATGCCCAACGAGATGTCCGGAGGACAGCGCCAGCGCGTTGCCATTGCCAGGGCGTTGGCCAACCAACCGCCCCTGATTCTGGCCGACGAGCCAACGGGAAACCTGGATACGGCCTCGTCCATCGAGATTATGGAGCTGTTCAGGGAACTGCACGAAGAGGGGGCCACCGTGGTGGTGGTTACCCACGAGGAGGACATCGCGGCCTTTGCGGACCGGATCATCCGGTTCGGCGACGGACAGCTTTTGAGCGATACGATCAATGATCATCACCGGGAGGAGGGGGAGACATGCTGATTGAAAATATGATGATGGCATTTTCCGCCATCCGTTCCAACAAGATGCGCTCCGCCCTGACCATGCTGGGAATCATCATCGGCATCGGCTCGGTTATTTCCATCGTGTCCATCGGCGACACCATGCGGAAAATGTTTTCGGATCTGTACAAGGACGTCGGCATTACCCAGGCGTACATTTCCATCGGCTACTGGGTGGACGACGTGCGCCAGAGCGATTACTTTACACTGGACGAGATGGAGCGGGCCAAGGAGGCTTTCGGCGACAAGATCGCCTACATCGACAGCAGCGCCTACACCTCGGCTGAGGCAACCCACAAGCGGACCAAGGTGAATTTTGAATACAGCGGCATCGATTACAATTACCAGGACGTACAGCCGGTGAACGTGGTGTACGGCCGTTATCTGAACGAGGGCGATATCCTGGGCCGCAAGCGGAACGTGGTTATGGACACGGACAGCGCCATGAAGCTCTTCGGTGTGGAAAATGCCGTTGGCAAGACCTTCCGCACCACTCTGTACGGTTCCACCGACGAGTTCACGGTGGTGGGCGTTTACCGAAAGGAAATGAACGCGTTCCAGGCCCTGATGATGGGCGGCAGCTCGGATAAGGGGTCGGCGTTTATCCCGTACACCCTGCTGACCTGGCCCAACGATTATTTTTACCAGCTCCATGTGTACGCGGCGGACGATGTGGACCTGGACCTGTTCTTTGAGCAGTTCAAGGCTTACGCGGCCAAGATGCACGGCCGCGAGCCGGAGGATATGTACATGTACACGGCCATGCAGGAGATGACCTCCGTGGATACCATGATGGGTGGAATGTCTATGGCGGTGGGCGGAATCGCAGCTATTTCCCTGCTGGTTGGAGGCATCGGCATCATGAATATCATGCTGGTGTCCGTGACGGAGCGGACCCGGGAGATCGGTATCCGCAAGGCGCTGGGGGCCAGAACCCGGGACGTGCTGATCCAGTTCCTGACCGAGTCGGCTATTCTGTCGGCCTGCGGCGGCATTATCGGCATCCTGATCGGCGTGGGCCTGGTGACGGCCGGAGGCGCGGCGCTGGGAATGTCGGTGGTGGTGAAGCCAAGCGTTATTATTATTGCGGTATCATTCTCCGCGGTGGTGGGTATTTTCTTTGGTCTGTACCCGGCTTCTAAGGCGGCCAAGGCCGATCCCATCGACGCGCTGCGCTATGAGTAAGGAGGAACGACATTTGAAGGATAACAGATTGAAACGCGGGGCCATGGCGGCGGGAGCGGTGGGCATGAGCCTGTTTATGACGGCGGCATTTCCCATGAGCGCCCTGGCCGGCAGCCCGGAATTCGCCTACACCCAGGAGAAATGGGCCGCGCTGCGGGACAATGTGCTGGAATATGAGGAGCTAAACGACCTGATTCACGAGTACAACGCCACGGTGCTAAACAACCGGGCGGAGTACGACGACTACCGGGGCAAGAGCAGCGACCGCTTCAAGAACGATTACGCGGACACGGTCCAGGACCTCTACGACGCCAGCGACAAGATGCTGGAAAACGTGGACGAGGACCAGCCCGGGTACGCCAGCGCCCTGGCCGGATCCATTTCTACCCGCATTCAGGCCCAGCGTATGCAGGAGACGGCGGACTCGGAAAATATGGACGGCGACATTAAAAAGCTGGAGTACGACCGCCAGGAGGCGGATCTGGTGCGCACGGCCCAGACGAAGATGAACCAGTATTGGCAGAAGGCTAAGAACAGGCAGAGCCTGGAAGCTTCCTTGAGTCTGGCCCAGGCACGGCAGAGCGCCGCGGCCGTGAGGGTGCAGGAGGGATTGGAGCCCCAGGCGCGTTTGATGGAGGCCCAGGAGGCGGTGCAGTCGGCCCAGGCAGCCATTCAGGCCGGCGACCAGGAGATGGACACGGTCCGAAGGGAGCTGTGCGTGCTCACGGGCTGGAGTTACGACGCATCGCCGGAAATCCGGGAAATACCGGTGACCCGCGCGGTGGATCTGGGAGCCATCGATCTGGAAGGCGACAAGCAGCGGGCCGTGGAGCAGAACTACGCCCTGCGGGCGGCCAAAGGAAAGATGAACAACACCAATTACGGTACGGTTCAGAATAAAGTGCTGCAGGTCAATGTGAGCGAGGCGGAACAGAAGATCAAGACGGATGTGGAAAACCGTTACCAGAACCTGAAGCAGGCCCAGTCGGACCAGGATCAGGCGGCTGCGGAGCTGGCGCTGGAGCAGAGAAATCTGGATGCGGCCAGCCGGAAGCTGGAAAACGGATCGATTAAACGCAACGAATACCTGGAGATACAGGATGGATATGCTGCCAAGGCGGCTGCGGAGCAGGTGAGCGCTTTAAAGCTGACCCAGGCCCAGGAGGATTACTGGTGGGCCGTGAACGGGCTGGCGGACGCGGGAAGCCTGTAAAACGGCGGGAACTGACGGAAATTGAGGATAGATTATGGATAGAAGATTGGCTGGGAACGGAAGACAAGTGAATCAGAGCGATATAAACCGGCCCGAATTCGGCGGCCGGAAAGGGCAGAGCAGCGCACTGAAAAAGGCCGCTGCCCTGGTTCTGGCAGCCTCTCTGGTCCTGGGGAGCGCAGTCACGTCCCTGGCAGAGGAGGCAGGCACGGCCGCCGGTTCCCAGCGGATTGAATACGCGGACTTAGAGCAGTTGATCAAGGGGGCGAACCCCGAGGTACAGGCCAAGCGGGCGGATCTGGACCACTGGGTGGGCGAGTACGAGGCCGCCCGGGACGAGATCATGGAAAACCGCACCAGGCTGCGGGAGGACGCGAGGGAGCTGAAGGACGACGGGGACCTGGAGGGGTCCAGGCATTATCTGGAACAGGCGAAGATGTTAAAGGAATCCGCCGACCAGCTGGATAAGCAGATTCGTTCTCTCAACAGCGCTTCCAACACCATGGACATCCGCCAGACCGAGGACACCGCGATCCTGGCGGCCCAGGACGTGATGGGAACCTGGCACAGCCTGAATCTGGACCGGGAAAGCGCCGGGGCAAAGCTGGAGGCCGCGTCCTACAAGAAGGAGAAGCTGGGACGGCAGCTGGCGGAGGGGATGGTCACCCAGGCTGATGTGGATCAGGCGGAGAAGGAGCGGATGGAGGCTCTGGGCAAGGTAGAAGCCCTGGACGGGGAACTGGAGCAGATGAAGCGGGAGCTGTGTTTGCTTACCGGCCATACCTATGACGCCGCGGTTGAGATCGGCGCGCTGCCTCCAGCCGACCTTGAACGGGCGGGCGCGCTGGACCTGGAGGCGGATAAACAGACGGCCTGGGGAAACAGCTATGAGCTGCGCAGCCAGCGTCACAGCGGGTTTTCCGGCACCAATAAGGAGCGGCACAGCAGGGATCGGTCTGTGGAGGCCGCGGAACAGGGGATGTACACCCGGCTTACGTCCCTGTATGGCCAGGTGCAGACGGCGAAAACTTCCTGCGAGGCGGGGCGGACGGCACTGGCGGGGGCGGAGATGGATTGGAAGGCGATATCACACAAGAACGAGTTGGGGATGATCAGCCAGGAGGAATATCTGACCGCGAAGGTGGCTTATATGGAAGCAAGGGCGGCCGCGGGGAGAGCGGAGATTGAGATGCTGGGGGCGCTGAACCGGTATGACTGGGCGGTGAAAGGGTTGACGTTGGAGTAGGAGAAAGGGACGTCCAGGCCGTGGGAGGCGGGACGGAGACGGGTTCCAGAGGGCCATGCTACTAAGGCTCCGGCAGCACAAAAGGAAGGGTACCGAGGACATTCACACCGTATTCCTGAAGGAATACGCTGTTCAGGTCCTCTCAAAAGCTTGCTTTGAGGCAAGCTTTTGCCCCTTCCTTTTGCACTGCCGGAGCCTAAGTAGCAGTGGCCCTCCTCCACACGCCTCCGTCCCGCCTCCCACGGCCTGGACTGGCATTTCTGGGCGTTAGGAGGAAAAAAGGATGTTTTTATTCCACCCGAATCATCCGATACCCCACCCCCACGTGGGTCTGTATGTACTGTGGATGGGCCGCGTCCGCCTCGATCTTTTTGCGCAGCGAAGCCATAAACACCCGCAGGGAGGCCACGTCCCCCTCCCAGGAGCTGCCCCAGACCTCTTTGGTGATGAAGGAGTGGGTCAGGACTTTGCCCACGTGGCGGGCCAGGAGGCAGAGGAGTTTATACTCGAAGGGGGTCAGGTGCAGTTCGTTTCCGTCCAGGGAGGCGCAGCCCGCGGCGAAATCGATGGTGAGGCCGCCATTGGTGAAAACTGCGCTTTCCATTTCTGCGGAGGCGGAGAGATATTGGAGGCGGCGCAGGGTGGCGCGCAGCCTGGCGGTCAGTTCCTCCACGGAGAAGGGTTTGGTTAAGTAGTCGTCGGCCCCGGCGTCCAATGCCTCGATTTTATCCCGGTCCTCGCTGCGGGCGCTGATGACGATGATGGGCATCTGGGACCAGGTGCGCACCTTGGCAATCACCTGGACGCCGTCCATGTCGGGAAGTCCCAGGTCAAGCAACATAATATCAGGCTGCTGTGTGGCGGCGCTCAGGATGGCCTGGGCGCCGTTTTCCGCGGTGTGGTAGCGGTAGCCCTCCAGTTCCAGGGTGGTGGAAATCAGGTTTTTGATGGCTTTGTCGTCCTCGACGATCAGAATCTCCGGTTTATTCATGCAGGTCAACCTCCTCGATGGGTAATGTAAACTGAAAAACGCAACCGTGGGGAATGCGGTCTGACACGGTGATCTGGCCGCCGTGGGCGGTGACGATGGAGCGGCAGAGGGCCAGTCCAAGGCCCATCCCACGTTTGCTGTCCACCGGTTTGTTGGATGCGGTGTAGAACATATCGAATACCCGCTCCTTGGCGGAGTCCGGGATGCCGGGACCATCGTCGGCGATCTCGACCACGGCTAAGTCCCCGCGACGGAAGGCCCGGACCTGGATGTGGGAGCCGGGGGGCGTGTATTTAATGGCATTGTCCACCAGGTTGATGATCACCTGGATGATCAGCCGGGAATCCATGCGGGCCAGGAGGAAGTCGCCCTCCTGGGTGACGGACAGGGTGTGCTCGCTGGCCTTGCGGCTGATGTGGCGCATGGCCTCGCCGATGACCTCCTCCAACAGCTCGCCCTCCATGTTCAGCTGCATGGTGCCGCCCTCCATTCGGGTGATGCTGAGCAGATTTTCCACCAGATTGATCAGCCACATGGAGTCGTCGTAGATGTCCTGGCAGACCTGTTTTTTGCGTTCCTCCGCCAGATGGCCGGTGTCGTTCATAAGAATGCCGGCGTTGCCGGAAATGCTGGTCAGGGGCGTGCGCAGGTCGTGGGAGATGGAGCGCAGCAGGTCGGCTCGAAGCTGTTGGGTCCGGGCGTTTGCCGCCTCTTCCTCACGGATGCGGCTTAAGCGCTCTTTTTCCATGGCCATGGCGCATTCGCCCAGAATGGCCTGGATCAGGTTGTCCTCGAAGTCGTCGGGGGCTGAGCCGGACAAACGGACGCCAATGATTCCGCAGATGGAATCCGCGCCGCCCACAGGGCTGTAGCGGAAGGAGGTGCCGGGCAGGGTGTCCGTAAAAGCGCCGGTCTGTTTTTGCTGTAAACAGGCCGCCCGGGCCGCGGACCGCTCCTCCAGGGTGTCGGGGGAAGGTCCTCTGCGTCCCTGGTCCGGCGTGGCCGTACAGAACAGTTCCGGGTCGCCGGGGCCTTTGTCCCCTACCGGACAGAACAGGGTGTCGCGCTTTAACAGCTTGTTGAGCTGGGCGGCGGTGAGCCGCAGCAGGCCCTCGGCGCTGTTTTCCTGCTGAAGCAGCTGGTTGGTCTCTAAGAGTACCCCGGTGCGGTAGGCCGCAAGAGCGGCGATTCTGGCCTGACGTTTGAAGCGGGCTGCAAAGGAGCTGGTGATGAAGGCGGAGATCAGCATGACCAGCAGTGTGAACTGGGTGTCGATGTCGTCGGCCTTGAAGGCGTACCGCGGCGTGGTGAATAGGAAATTGAACACCAGCACACAGACTGCGGAGGCCAGGAAACCGTATTCACGGCGGGACACGAATCCGGCGATGATGAGTACGGCTAATATGTCCAGGGTAATGATATTTGCCTCGGAAAATCCCAGCTTTTGCAGGATATCGCAGAACAGGGTGACGACGGCCAGAACTCCCAGGGTCCAGGCCAGATCCCTGCGGTTGATGAGCGGCGGCCGGAATTGGCCCACAAAGGCCGGAAGCGCCGGTTCCGCCGGGGAAGTTTCTATATTGCTGTCAAACATGGACAGGTCCTCCTATAATTGGTAATTCCCCCGGAAACGGAGGGGGAGGTGGATGTGCTGCTTCAGATGCCGCTGGGGGCGAGGAGCATTACGTTTCCTTAATTATATCTCGTCACCAGCCGCCAGGCTGATGATAAGCATTACGTTTCCTTATTATACCATAATTTTCACCTCGCCGCCCCCATCTTTATAAAATCTTTATGCTCCCTTTATCCCGATAATACTCCCTTAATGAGAAACATGGTATGGTGGTAGCAGAGAATGAAAACGGGGAGGAATATCAATGAAATATATACGGAAACAGACACCGGCCAGGATTCTGGCGCTGGGGTTTCTGGCGGTGATTCTGCTGGGCTCATTTCTGCTCATGCTGCCCTGCTCGGTCCGCCCCGGGGTCAGCCTGCACTATGTGGACGCGCTGTTTACGTCCACCAGCGCGGTCTGCGTGACGGGCCTGATCGCCGTGGACACGGCGGACACCTACACGGCTTTTGGCCAGGCGGTGGTGGCCGCGCTGATCCAGATCGGCGGCCTGGGCGTGACTTCGGTTGGCGTTGGTTTTATCCTGGCCATGGGCAAGCGGGTGAATTTGAAGGAGCGGCTGCTGATCCGGGAGGCGATGAACCTGGAATCCGGCCGGGGGCTGGTAAGCCTGGTGAAAAATATTCTCAAGGTAACGCTGGTTTTCGAGCTGACGGGCGCGGTTTTAAGCTTTCTGGTGTTCAGGCGGGATTATCCTCCTGTACACGCCCTTGGGATCAGCCTGTTTCACTCCATCGCGGCCTTCAACAACTCGGGTTTCGATATTCTGGGCGGACTTAAAAATCTGTCCGGTTACCGGGACAACGTGCTGCTCAACCTGACCACCGCGGGCCTGATTACCTTCGGCGGTTTGGGATTTCTGGTGATTATGGACATTGTGCGCAAGCGCTCCTTTAAAAAGCTGTGCCTGCACTCCAAAGCGGTGATCACCACCAGCGCCATCCTGCTGGTGGTCGGAACCGTGCTGATCCGCATGACGGAGCAGATCACCTGGCTGGGCGCGTTTTTTACAAGTGTTTCCGCCAGAACCGCCGGATTTTCCACATTTTCCCTGGGAAACTTCACCAATGCGGGGCTTCTGACGGTGACGGTGCTGATGTTTATCGGAGCTTCCCCGGGGTCTACCGGTGGCGGTATCAAGACCAGCACCTTGTTCACACTGTTTCATACAATCCGGGGAGCGGCTACCAATGGGGAGCCGAGGGCATTTCACTATCAGATTCCGCCGGAGGCGTTTTACAAGGCGGCGGTGGTGAGCACATTGTCGATGCTGGTGGTCTGTGCGGGTTCCTTTGCTATGTGCGTGCTGGAGCCGGGGCTGGGATTTATGGATATTCTGTTTGAGATCACATCCGCATTCGGCACGGTGGGTTTATCCACGGGAATCACCACGGGGCTGGGACCGGCGGCTAAGCTGTTGGAAATTGCGGTGATGTATATCGGGCGGCTGGGGCCGCTGACCATTGCGTCCATCTGGATCTACAAGCCGCGGACATCGGTGTCTTATCCAAAAGGGACTATTTCAATCGGATAATATCAATTATTGGATCATAAAGGGAGGTATTTATTATGTTTGGAAAACAGAGACAGGAGGACGCCACGTCCTACGGAATTATCGGGATGGGAAGGTTTGGCAGCGCCCTGGCCTGCACCCTGGCGGAAGCCGGAAAGGAAATTCTGGTGCTGGATCAGGATGAGGAGAAGGTCAGGCGGATGCGCAGCTATACGGAGCACGCCTACGTGGTGCGAAATCTCCAGAAGGAGACGCTGCAGGAGACGGGAATCCAAAATTGCGATCAGGTGATCGTGTGCATCGGCGACAAGGTGGACGTGAGCATTCTGACCACTCTGAATGTGATCAATCTGGGCGTGCCCCACGTGGTGGCGAAGGCCAACAGCCCGGAGCAGGGCGAGATTTTAAAGAAAATCGGCGCGGAGGTGGTGTATCCGGAGCGGGACATGGCCATCCGCCTGGCCAAACGGCTGATCTCCGGCCGGGTGTTCAACCTATTCGAGCTGGATGAGCGCACGGATATCTCGGAGCTTAAAATGAGCGGCGTGCTGGCGGGCCAGACGGTGGAGAAAGCCAGCCTGCGCCAGCGCTACGGGGTCAATATAATCGCCATCAGCCAAAACGGCAAGCTGACCACGGACGTGCGTCCGGACTATGTGCTGAAGCAGGAGGACTCCCTGGTAGTGATCGGGGATCGGCAGAAGATACGGCAGCTGGCGGATGATTTGGTGGGTGAGGATGTATAATACGAAATACGATAGACCGGGGGTTCAGGATATGGTAAAATAATGGTCAAGGTTGGGAGATCGAATCCTTACGAATCTGAAATGCCGCGTGCAGCATTTTGGGGAAAGGGACCATAAATGAGCTGGGATGTATTGCTGATCAGAACCAAAACGAACCGTGAAGCCATGGACGAGATAAAAAGCGAGAATATCATTCTGTTCAGCCAGGCGGAAATAGCCCGTGAGATCGGAAAGATTGCAACAGAGCTTGGCGCTGTCTGCGACTGCCAGGATTTGTCGTGGCAGAATCTTGACAGCGACAGTTGGTCCATTGAATTCAATGTTGGGAAAAATGCGGAGACGGAGTCGGTTATGCTGCATATCAGAGGCAGCGAACCGAAGGAGGTGTTGACCCTTCTGCCCGTTGACTTGAATGCCTGGTTGATCGATTGCAGCACGGGCGAATTCATCAGACCGGGCGAACCGACTTCATTTGAGCGGTGGAGGGCGTATCGCGATCAGATTTTAGGGCGGAATGAGATGTAATTGTTGGAAAATCAGGGAATGGGTTATACTAAATTGTGAGAGCAGGCGGTATTGCCTTCCAGCGGAAGGCCGGACTACTTGAGGGGTTAGAGAACAGCTTTACGGCTTTGAACAGATTCGCTTACGGGGAGTAGAATCTGTTTGGATAAAATTCGAAGTTTATAGAAAACTTGATCCGGCTCACCGGTTGTACAGGCGCTGCGGATATGATAAAATATGGGGAGGCAAAGGCTTCCCGGAACAGGGATTCGCTTCGCAATTTGGAGGCGGCAGGCACTGCTGACAGAAACGGCGCCTGCCGCCTTTTGCTGAATGCAATGGGCCGCGGGCGCAGCCTGCGGGCGATTGCTGAATGTAATGGGCCGCAGGCGCGGCCTGCGGGCGATTACTGAGCGGGAATGGTGACCGGAACGTTGTCACTCACTGATCGACAGGAGCGTTTATGGAAGAAAAACAGAGAAAACGCCGGAAATTCTGGCGGCTTGCCCTGCTGGCGGCGGTGTTTCTGACCGTGGCGGGGGCCGTCTACGGCTACTGCGGATACAAAGGATACATTTTGTTAAACCACCCCTCCCGCCTGCGCTACCCGGTGCGCGGGGTGGACGTGTCCCATTACCAGGGGGATATCGACTGGAACGCTTTTGAGCGCCAGGGGATCGAGTTCGCCTATATCAAGGCCACGGAGGGCAGCGGCATGGTGGACGACCGGTTTTGGGAGAACTGGGACAAGGCCAGGGAGGCGGGGATCAAGGCCGGGGCCTACCATTTTTTCAGCTTTGACAGTCCGGCCCAGGGGCAGTTCGAAAACTTCGTCAGGACGGTTCCGGCGTACCGGGAGATGCTGCCGCCCACGGTGGACTTTGAGTTTTACGGGGACAAAAAATCCAACCCGCCGGACCCGGCGGCCACCCGGGAGCAGCTGGGTATTTTGCTGGACAGCCTGGAGGCGCGGTACGGCGTGAAGCCGGTGATCTACGCGGCCAGGGATACCTGGGAGCTTTATCTGAAAGGGCATTTTGACGAGTATCCGCTCTGGATCCGCAGCATTGTGACCCGGCCCCATATCGGCGGAGATAAATGGACCTTCTGGCAGTATGCCAACAGGGGCCGTCTGGAAGGATATGCCGGTGGAGAGAAGTTTATCGACTTAAACGCTTTCTGCGGCAGCCGGGAAGCCTGGGAGGAGTGGTCCGGGAGCTACAGCCGGGCAATGGACGCCAGGGGGACTCTGGCGGAACTGGAAGGCTTCGGCCTGCTGGTATCTGAGGACGATCAAATCGTGCGGCAGGACGGCAGACTGATTGTGACCCGGGAGCTGTCGGAGGATTCCTACCGGATGCAGCGGCTGAAAATTTCCAGCCACCCTATCCCCGGAGATTTGGGGGAGCTTCCGCTGCAGCGCAGCGCCTGGTGCCTGAAAATGGGAATGGACCTGACGTCCGGCCTGCCCATGCGGGTGAGCCGTTATCCGCTGCCCGGCGGGGATATGGCCTATCGGGCCGTGGACATCCGCAGCGGGGACTGGGCGACCGCGCAGATCGTGTGGTTTTTCTTTGGCAGGGATCGGATTTACGCGGTGGAGGAGGCCGACACGACGGACGACGAGGAGATTCTGTCCTTTTCGGAGATGATCCGTCAAGGCCGTGTATTCCTGGACGGCAAAACCGTGCTGATTGACGAGGAAAATACACACGGCGCGCTCTGGCAGGAGACAGTTGGCGAAGACGGCGCTCCGCGGCCGGAGACGAAGGTGCGCGAAAACAACCTCCTCTGGCTGGAAACAGAGGCGCGCGGGGACGGCAGCCTTGAACTGCGCATTTACAATGAAAATGGGCTGGCGGCCGGTCAGCCGGTCAATAGATTTTCCTGTGGGACCAGGGATGTGAGGGTCTGGGTGGACAAGGATGTAAATTTTGACGGGTATCATGATATCCAGATTATGGAAGGCGATACCTGGCACGTCTATCTCTGGGGCCCGGAACAGGGGCAGTTCCGGCAGGAGCTGGACTACGGCCCGATGCTGCGCCCGGAGACGGATGCGGGATTTTCGCTGGACAGCGGACATGAGCGGGTGAAACTGCACTACAATGACCGCAACGGTTTAAACGGAAATAGGGCCGCGCTGGCAGAATGGCGCGGGGACCGCCTGCTGCTGTTCAGAATGATGGAATTCCCCCCGTCCTTTGGCGACGATCCCAGCCAGGTATTTCCGGTATGGGTGGTGGATTTCCCGGAGGGCCGGGAGCTTGACGGTCCGTTTTACGGCGAGGACGCCGGCGGGGGCCAAATGCTCTTCGAGGCCCAGTGGACGAAGGAGGAGTACGAGGAAAATCGCGAGGAGGCGGAGGCGGCTTTTTACAGGGATTTGGCTTTTGAGGGAGATTTTGCGCGCAGTCTGTGGGCCGGGGATGTGTTTTACGATCAGAGCCGGATAGCGGAATCTTTCAAAAACTACTTAAAGTCTGCAATGGAGGCGGGAAATGAGAAGGAAGCGCTGCTTGCGATCCGGGAGTCTGTGGAGTTGACGCCGCCCCGGGTGAAAGCGCTGGCCGCAGAGAATCCCGACCTGGACTGGTGGGTGCGGGAGATCGCCTCCAGCCCGGACGGCGCGGCGGTATTTGTGGAGGCGGACGGCGACGGGGATGGAATCGGGGATATTTCTGCGGAAATTTACCTGGGCGGCACCGGCGGCTTCACCCAGTTCGTGTTTTTTAAAGGGCAGGCGGACGGGAGTTACCGGGAGACCAGCGATTACGGGCACGTGAAGGAGGAATTTGCCTATGTGAGCTGGGAGGGCAGGCCCTATCTGGTCAGGACCGGTTACGATTACGGGGCCAAGCTGTACGACGGTTTTTCCGTCTACGCCTACGAGGACGGAAAACGGGTCGGTGCGCTGCGGCTGGCCCTGGAGCCGGAGGGATTTTCCGTGGAAACGGAGGATGTCCGGCCGGGATATGAGGCGCTGGCTCAGAAAATATCCGTCGGAGGCCTTTCGGAGGTTCTGGACACCGGGGCGTGGCCCTACGAGCCGAAGGTGACGCTGGGAAGCGGGGAGACTGAGGTTGGAGAGGGAATTTTTTCCAGCGATGTTTTCAACACCGGGGAGCCGGTGGAGTATGACAAGTACAACTGGTATTCCAGCAATATGTACACCCGGGACGGCGTAGCGAGCAGCTTATTTGCGAAACTTCCGCCCATCCAGTGGTCGGATTTTACCGGTGACGTGGTGATGTTCTGGGTGGAAGCGGCGGGGGATAAAAATGTGATCTGCTTTCTGGAGCGGGACGGGCTGATGGATTACGCGGTCAGCGGCTGGCAGTATGAGGGCGAACAGGCGGAGAACGTATTCCGGGTAAAATGGACGGGCGTTCGCGTCATAAAGGAGCAGCCGTTGCAGGAAAACAGCGGTGTGTGACGGCGGGAAGGAGATTGGAGCGGTGATCTATTTTACATCGGATTTGCATTTTTTCAATCGGAAAGCCCTGAGCGTTGGGCAGCGGGTGTTCGGGAGCGCGCAGGAGCGGCAGGAATTTTTGGTTCAGCAGTGGAATGGCACGGTGGGGCCGGAGGACGAGGTCTATTTGCTGGGGGATAGTTCCGACGGGGGCGGCGAGGAGACCGGGCGGCTGCTCGGGAGCCTGAACGGCCGGAAATATCTGCTGATTGGCAACAATGAGCGGTATCTGGAGGACCCGGCCTTTGACGTCTCGGTTTTCCAGTGGCGCAGGCAGTATTTTGAGCTGAAGGCGATGGGGACCAAGTTTATTTTGTTTCATTTTCCCATCGAGGTGTGGACCGGGTACAAGAAGGACCGGGTTCATTTGCACGGGCATCTGCACCGGGTGAAGCCGGTCTGGGAGCCGATCCGGCGCTATGAGGTGGGGGTGGACGCCCACGACGGCAGGCCCGTGTCCATTGAGGAGATTTGGGAGGCGGTGAAAGACCTGCACAATATGGACCGGACGGTGGAAGGAGTGTGGTGAGATTTGTTTGAGCTGACAAATGAAGAGAGGCGTTGCCTGGGACTGGAGGAGAGAACCGGATGGATGAAAAACAATATTTGAGTGTGGACGGAAACTCAGCCTCAGGGGACGTGGAAGCTTTGGTGAGAGAGCGGGTGCACAGCCTGTACTATGACCGGGATGTGAACTGCGCAAGGACCACGATGCTCTGCCTGGGGGAGTTGCTGGGGTTTCACATCGAAGAGCAGACCTATGCGGCTGCGGTTGGGATGCACGGCGCGGGCGGCTTCCGGGCGCAGTGCGGCCTGGTGGAGGGCGCGCTGATGATGCTGGGCGCGTATTTCGGCGCAAAGGGTGTTGCGGACGGGGAGCGCGTGGACATGTGCAGGCGGTTTGCCGGGCGGTTCGGGTCGCGGTTCGGATCACTGCGCTGTCTGGAGCTGAGGCCGGGCGGATTTAACGAGTGGGATCCGCCGCATATGTGCGAGGAGCTGACGGTGGAGAGCGTTTTGTTTGTCTATGAGTTTATGGCGGAGGAGGAGGAGCGTCTGGAGGGCGCGAACCGGTAGAATCATACGGAGGAGGATAAACAGGAAATGATAAAGGAAATTTTGCTGCTGGGGAATCCGGCGCTTTACGAGATCAGCGAGGCGGTCCGGGAGGAGGAACTGACTGAGATGGCGGCTTTGGAGCGGGATCTGCACGATACCATGATGGAGTTCCGGCGGATTTATAAGGCGGGCCGGGCCATCGCGGCGCCGCAGATCGGAGTGAAAAAACGGGTGCTCTATATGAACGTGGGGGAGCCGGTGCTGTTGATCAACCCGGTGCTGGAGTTCCCGGACGGGGAGATGATGGAGGTGATGGACGACTGCATGTCCTTCCCGGGGCTGTTGGTGAAGGTGGACCGCTACCGCCGCTGCCGGATTCATTACAAGGACCGGAACTGGCAGGACGAGGAAATGGAGCTGGAGGGGGATTTGTCGGAGCTGCTTCAGCACGAATACGACCATTTGGACGGAATTCTGGCGACCATGCGGGCCAAGGACAGCAGGGCGTTTTATAGGAAGATGGGGTGAGACTTGGGATAACCTATCTGCTAATTTCTTGCAAATTATAAGGAAAAATTAAAAATAACTCCGGTGTAGTGTGATATAATAGTGACACTATACTGGAGTTTTTGCTGCGCCCGGCCCATTTCCGGCGGCCAGAGCGCGAGGCCGGAAGGCGGGAGGACGAGGAGATGAACCACTCAGGAACCATAAGACTGGAAACGAAGCGGCTGGTACTGCGTCCCTTTGTGATAACGGACGCGCAGGCCATGTACCGGAACTGGGCCAATGATCCCCAGGTGACCAGATTTCTGACCTGGACGCCCCATGAAAACGTGAAGGAGACAGAACAGATCCTTTCTGAATGGATCGCCCAGTACCAGAACCCGGATTATTACTGCTGGGCCATCGCGTTTCGGGAGGACGAGGGGAACGTGATCGGAAATATCTGCGTTGTCAAGCAGGACCCGAGTGTGGACAGCGTCACCATCGGCTACTGCCTGGGGCGCAGATGGTGGGGGCAGGGTCTGATGCCGGAGGCGTTTTCCGAGGTGATCCGCTTTTTCTTCGAGACAGAGAAGGCCGGACGGATTCAGGCCAACCACGACACGAATAATCCCAATTCCGGCCGGGTGATGGAAAAATGCGGCCTCCGGCAGGAGGGAATCCTGCGCCGCAGCGGGCGGAACTGCCAGGGAATCTGCGACGAGTGCCTCCATGGGATGGTGGCGGAGGACTATGGGGAGCTGATCAAACGAAGGGGTGAATGATAAGAAGGAAATACCTGACCCGTACGCGGACCAGGTAATACATTTGGATCAATGAGAAAAGAGGGATGAGAGATGAATGTGTGTTTGAAGGCGGCTGTCCCGGAGGACAAGGAAACGCTGGGAAATCTGCTGGAAAAGTACCTGTATGAGTTTTCGGAGTGGGAAGACCAGGATGTGGACGGTAACGGGCTTTACGGATATCCGTATCTGGACGCCTATTGGACGGATGAAAAACGATATCCGTTTCTGATCCTGGTGGACGGAAAGCTGGCGGGCTTTGCGCTGGTAAATTGTTATCCGATTGTGGATACGGAGGCGGACTACACCATAGCGGAGTTTTTTGTGATGCGAAAATACCGGAAGCGCGGAGTGGGGCGGCAGGCGGCGTTTCAGCTGTTCGGCCGTTTCCCGGGCAAGTGGCAGCTGAAGTATTATCTGGAAAACAGGGCTTCTTCCGTATTCTGGAACCGGATTGTGGGAGAGTACACCGGCAGGGCCTATGAGCGCCTTCAGGGCAGCCTGAAGGAGGCGGGAGCGGATGCAGCGCGGACGGTGGTGCTGTTGTTTGAGTGCGGGGAAGCACGCAATGGCTGATTGCAGAGGACGGCTTTACCGATGTGGCGATATTTTTGACCACAGGGCCACGGACAGCCTGTTTTTGGGGGCGGTCCGCGAAAATGTGCGCTTTCATCAGAAATACAACCCGGTATACCGGCGAATGCTGAAGGCGGAAGGATTTTCCGCAAACAGCATGGAACGGATTGAAGATCTGCACCGTATCCCGCCGATTCCCACCGCATTTTTCAAGCGCCATACGCTTTGGACCATGGATCCGGGCTGCCTGGCGGTGCGGGCAACCTCCTCCGGCACTGGGGGACTGGTGAGCCGGATCGGCCTGGAGTGGGCGGCTCTGGCCCGGGGAGCCGCTATGGCGGCAAGGCTGGGGAAGGTCCGGGGGCTGTTTTCGCCCGTGCCTGTCAATTATATTGTGCTGGGGTACGAGCCGCACCGGGAGAATCAGACCGCCATCTCCAAAACCCAGAGGGCCAGCCTGCTGTACGCGCCGCCCCTTCAGGTGAAGTATGCGTTGAAACGCGGGGCCGGTGGATACCGGCCGGATTTTCCGGGGGTGAAACGGGCGCTGGAACGGTATGCGGGCCAGAAGGTTCCGGTGCGGCTGGTGGGATTTCCGGCGTATCTATATTTTCTTCTGTTAGAGCTCAAGCGCGAGGGGCTGCGGTTCCGGTTTCCGGCCGGTTCCATGGTGCTGTTGGGAGGCGGATGGAAGCAGTTTTACAGGGAGCAGCCGGAGAAGGAGGCCGTTTACCGTCTGTTGGAGGAGGTGCTTGGCATAGGGGAGGAAAGCTGCCGGGAGTTTTACGGAGCGGTGGAACATCCTTCCATGTACTGCGACTGTGGGCGGCACCATTTTCATGTGCCGGTTTACAGCAGGGTGATCATCCGGGACGTGGACACGCTGCGGCCGCTGGGATTCGGGCAGCCCGGGCTGGTGAATCTGATTACGCCCATAGCGGACAGCATGCCCCTTGTCAGTGTGATGACGGACGATTTGGGGATATTGTATCCGGGGGAGTCCTGCGGCTGCGGCAATCAGGCGCCCTATTTTGAGATTCTGGGGCGGGTGGGGCTTTCGGAGATTCGAACCTGCGCGGCCGGGGCCGCGCAAATCCTGGAAGGGGGCTGAGCACTATGAAATATGAGGTGTTGAAGGCACGGCTGGCCCGCACATTGGCTGGCCCGCCGTTGGAGGCGGAGACGGTGGTGGGGGCTTGTGAAATACTGGCGCGGGAGATTTTGGACGGGAAGTATGACCAGGTGCTGGAAGCGTCTTTGGGGGCGGAGATGGATCGGCCCCAGGGCGCAAATCCCGTTATGGCCCAGGCCCGCCGCGCTGCCCGCCTCCTCAGCCGTCCCTGCCTGGAAGAGCGGCTGCGCTGGGAACTTCCGCCCTCACCGGAGGGCGTGCGCCGCTATCCCTTGGGGGTGCTGCTCCATGTCGGAGCGGGGAATATGGAGGGACTTCCGGCTTACAGCGCGGTGGAAGGACTTTTGGCTGGCAATATCAATCTGCTAAAGCTGCCGGAAAATGACAATGGAATTTCAAGTTTCCTCCTGCGCAGGCTCGCCGCCATTGAACCAAGGCTGCGGCCTTATCTGTACGTGTTCCGCATCTCATCCGCCGACCGGGCCGCCATGAAGCGCCTGGCCGGTCTGGCGGACGGCATTGCAGTGTGGGGCGGGGACGGGGCGGTCCGGGGAGTCCGGGAACTGGCCGGGCCGTCGGTAAAGCTGATCGAGTGGGGACACAAAATCAGCTTCGCCTATGCGACGCTTAAGGGCGTCCGGGGGCAGAACGGCGGACGGCAGCTGCGCCTGCTGGCCCGGCATATGCTGGATACCGGGCAGGTTCTGTGCAGCTCCTGCCAGGGCATTTACCTGGATACGAAGGATGAAACGGAATTAGAAGAATTTGCGAAATCCTTTCTGGAAATTCTGGAGGCGGAGGCCCTTCTCCGTCCGGCCGCAGACCCTGGCGCGCGGGCCAGGAATACTCTGCGGGTACAGTGCAGCAGCCTGGAGGCGGCCGCCTACGGGGGAAAGCGTGTGTTTGCCGGTACACTCGCCAGCGTGACCCTGGAGCGGGATCCCCGTCCCGAGGTCTCGCTGATGTATGGCAACTGTTGGGTGAAGGCCCTTCCAAAGCCGGAAATGCTGCCGGTGCTTCGGGATAACAGCGGCTATCTTCAGACCGTCGCGCTGATCTGCGGGGAGGAGGAGCGGGAAATGCTCGCCCATCTGTTCTGGCGGGCCGGAGCGGTGCGGGTGTGCTCTGCCGGAGACATGAGCGCGCTGCCGGAGCACGGCTTCCAGCCCCATGACGGGGAATTTCCGCTGCGGCGCTACTCAAAATATGTAACCTGACGGAGGTATGAGGAAATGGACATTGTGAGACGGGGGTATGTGCCGCAGGACGCGGTGGAGTTCGGGCCAAAATACCGGGATTTCATGGAGCGGGCGGCGGTGGAGGTGGGGTTTCTGATCAACCGGGGCTACGACGTCAAATCTGCCAGCACCTTTGTGGGAAACCACTATATGCTCTCCGAGCGGCAGCGCATGGCGTTGGCGCGGATACTCTCCCCGGAGGATATGATTGAAAAACGCCGGCGGGCGGAGATCGGCCGCTTTTCTCCGCCTCAGGCGGTGGTGATCGACGGTTTCAACCTGATCGTTACGCTGGAAGTAGCATTTTCCGGCTCTCTGCTCATCGGCGGGGCCGACGGCACGGTGCGGGACCTGGCGGGGTTGCGGGGAACCTACCGCATTGTGGACAAGACGGAGTTTGCCGTTTCCGCCATGTTCCGCTATATGAGGGAAAATGGAATCAGGGCGGCGAAAATTTACCTGGATCAGCCCGTCTCCAATTCCGGCCGCCTTGCGGCTCTGATCCGGGAGCGCGCAGAGGCGGCAGGCGTTGAGACGGAGGTGGAGCTGCGCCCTGACGTGGATCGCTGTCTCTATGACCGGGAGGCCGTGGTCACCACAGACGCGATTATCCTCAACCACTGCATCAGCTGGTACAATATGGCGCGCTGGATGATCGAGAGGTATGTGCCCGACGCCTGGATTTACCGGTTGGGGACGTCCGGTGCGGGCGGAGATGTGAATTGTGGGGAAACAGGACCGGTTTGAGACTGACGGGATGTAATCGGCCCGCCGGAAACCGCCGGCTGTTTCACACGCGGTCATTTCCGCCTGTCCACTATCAATCAAATTTTCAAGGAGGCCTTCTATGAAACCATCGAAAGGCGATCAAATAAAAGTGATCCACAAAGAAGACAGTTTTTCTGAGGATTACCAGAACGGCGATATTTTTACCGTGGAGGACACCTGGTACGGCGGCGTGCAGGTGAAAACCGCCCTGGGCGTGCCTCTGGCGTTAAGCGAGTCCGAGTACGAGCCTTACCGTGAAACGCCCCAGGCCGGTTTGCCGGAAGGGGAGTTTGTGGGGAAAATCGCCGTGGTCACCGGCGGCGTCCGCGGCATCGGAAAGACGATCTGCGAGGAATTCCGCAAGGCCGGGGCTGTTGTCTGTATTCTGGATCAGGAAGAGAACGAGTATTTTACCGGCGACCTGGCGGAGGAATCGGTTTTGCGGGCATTTTCCGGGAAGGTGATCCGGGATTATGGCCGGGTGGATTTCCTGATCAACAACGCCATGCTGACCCGTGGCGGTCTGCCGAATTGCAGTTACGAGGATTTCAATTATGTGCTGCGGGTGGGCGTGGCGGCCCCCTACATGCTGACCCGGCTGTTTCAGGAGCATTTCGGGGAAAATGGATCGGTGGTGAACATTTCCTCCTCCCGGGACCGCATGAGCCAGCCGGGGACGGAGAGCTACACCGCAGCCAAGGGCGGAATCCACGCTCTGACCCACGCCATGGCGGTGAGCCTGGCGGGCCGGGTGCGGGTCAACTCCATCTCACCGGGATGGATCGACACGGATTTTAAGGAATATCAGGGCCCGGATGCCCTTCAGCAGCCCGCAGGGCGGGTGGGGAATCCGCTGGATATCGCCAACATGGTTTTGTTCCTGTGCAGCCCCAGGGCGGGATTTATCAATGGGGAGAACATTTGCATCGACGGCGGCATGACACGGCAGATGATTTACCACGGGGATTTTGGCTGGAAGCTGGAAGCAGATCAGGGCTGACGGCCGGTTTGAAGGGTTTTAGGGAGAGGGGGAGTGCGTAAATGTCCCAACTGATATGGCTGCTGCCTGCCGCGGCCTGTCTGGCGGCGGAGGCGTGGTTCTGCGCCCGCGGCTTCAACCGGGATGCCATGGATCCGGACAGCTACGAGATTCATGAGCAGTGGTTTGTGCTGGTACTCGGAATCATTGCTACGGCCGGGGCCATTGCCCTGGGAACCGCGGCGGCGTTCTCAGAGCTTTTGGAGGGCGAACCTGCTGTGCTGGCAGGACTGGTGGGAGCCGCGTACGTTTTTCTGCTGTCCGGCGGAATGTACTGTGTGGGCAGCTATTTCGAGAGAAGGGTAACGGTGACCCGGCAGAGCGTGACCTACCGGAACATGGCCGGGGTCCGGGGCGCCTGGTATATGGACCAGATTTATCGGGTGGACCTGGGAACGGAAACGGCCTACGGCAGCACCATCCGCGTTCTGGGAGCGGACGGGAAGGTTCTGTTCAAGGTGGAGACGAACATGAAAAATGCCGGGCGTTTTCTGAAGGATATGGAAAAATGCGGAAAGACCGGGTGAGCCGGAGTTTTAAGAAGGAGAGCAGTATGATTTTATATTTCAGCGGAACGGGAAACAGCCGCTACGCGGCCCTGCGGCTGGGAGAGCTGACCGGGGAGCCGGTGAACTCCATCAACCAGTGCTTAAAGGAGGGCGCGGCCATCGGGCTGCACTCGAAAAACCACTACGTTGTGGTGAGCCCGGTGTACGCCTGGCGGCTTCCGCGGGTGGTGGAGCGGTTCATCCGCCAGGCTTCATTTTCGGGAAATACCGGGATCTATTTTGTGCTGACCTGCGGCGACGACGTGGGGAACGCGGCAAAATACGCCCGCAGGCTATGCGCGAAGAAAGGGCTGCGGTTCTGCGGCCTGGAGCCGCTGGTGATGCCGGAAAATTATATTACGATGTATCAGGCTCCGGGGCGTGAGGAGGCGGAACAGATGATCCGCCGGGCCGAACCGGAGCTGGAGCGCTTCGCCGGGCTGATCCGGGAGGGGAAGCCCTTTCCGGGGCCGAAGGTTACGTTGGACGGCCGGGTGAAGAGCAGCCTTGTGAACCGGCTGTTCTACCCGCTGTACGTGAACGCCAGGGGATATTATGCGGCGGAGGCCTGCGTGGGCTGCGGCCGCTGCGTGAAGCTCTGTCCGCTGAACAATATCCGTCTGGAGAACGGCAGGCCTGTCTGGGGCAGGAAATGCACCCAGTGTATGGCCTGCATCTGCGGATGCCCGGTCCGGGCTGTGGAGTATGGAAAGCGAACTCAGGGGAAGGAGCGGTATTATCTGACGGAGAATGGGACGTTAGAGGGGGCGGGGGACGGGCGGGAGTAGCCCGCTGCCGGCCCGCTGCGGGCGGCCGACCGGGGGCTGGCTAGGTCGTGAAAACCAATATAGGATTTATATTGTACTATTTGGAATTATCTGGAATAAATTAAGGACTATATTTTTTATGTCTCAAATTTTATGATATGCTTAATTAAATATTTTTTAGAGGTAAACGCAATGATCCCATACACAGGAGAATATATCGGCTACTAAGAAAATGATTCATCTGGGTATGCATACTATTCGTTTACTCCAGCACCGCTGATGTCAGGTAATTTGAATACAATAGACGATGAATTAAGGGTCGGAATTGGGAAGCAAAGCGAGAATAATGGAAGAAAACGTATTTTTGAGTATACAGATCTGAATCGTCTGTTGGAGGAGGCTGAGTAATTAGGAAGGGAATTATAACAGATATGGTAATTAATAAATATGAAATGAATCAGGCAACAGTGTTAACGGTCGATCATACATTCTATGAGAATGCTGCAAATTTAATTGCAGAATCAAGAAAAATGGTTGCTTCAACAGCGAATACCGTAATTTGTGTCACTAATTTTGAAATTGGCAGAATGATCGTACAGGAAGAACAGAAAGGACAAAATCGAGCGAAATATGGGATAACTCTGATAAAAGCATTATCGGAGTATTTAACCTCTCAGTTTGGCAAAGGCTTTTCAGAAACAAACTTAAGGAGTTTTAGAAAATTTTATTTAACATATAAAGAACAGATAGAGAATATTCAGTTTGAAAATATAGAAAATAACGATTTGGCAATTCAGCAGAAGGCTTCTGCTGAATTCAAATTGAGTTGGTCGCACTATCAGGTTTTGATGAGAATTTCTGATAAGAAAATACGAAAATTTTATGAAATTGAGGCATTCCAGAGCCAATGGTCTGTACCACAGCTGAAGCGGCAATATAATAGCAGCCTGTATGAGCGTCTTGCCTTGAGCAGAAATAAAGAGGAAGTTTTACAATTAGCAAATGAAGGTCAGGTAATTGAAAAACCTCAGGATGTTTTGAAAAATCCTTTTGTTTTGGAGTTTTTAGGAATGGAAGAAAAGGCGGTATATTCAGAAAGTGATTTAGAATCAGCTATTATATCAAAGTTACAGAAATTTTTGCTGGAATTAGGGAAAGGATTTTTGTTTGAAGCACGCCAGAAGCGTTTTTCGTTTGATGAGAAAAATTTTTATGTGGATCTTGTTTTCTACAATCGTTTACTGCAATGCTACGTTTTGATTGATTTAAAAACCGAAGAACTGAGGCATCAGGATTTGGGGCAAATGCAAATGTATGTCAACTATTTTGACAAATATGTGAAGCAGGATTTTGAAAAACCGACAATAGGGATTTTACTCTGTAAAGAAAAAACTGATAGTATTGTCCAACTGACGTTACCGCCAGATGCTAATATTTATGCCTCCGAATATAGTTTATATCTTCCTGATAAGACTTTATTACAGAAAAAATTGGATGAATGGACACAGGAATATGAATACAACCAAAGTAAACTATAGCTATATGCAGCATCATAATCTTTTATTGAAAAATTGTTTTACTATGAGCTTAAGATAAGGTTTCCCAGTGGTTCTGGTCTTTCTTCAACCAAAGGAATTCCTGGATTGGGTGGCCTGTCAATAGAGTTGCAATATGAAATTCCTTCACATTTATCTGACCTACCAGATACTGATATATGGAAAAAAAACCAATTCAGTTATAGGGATGGGCTTGGAACAAGCTCTACACAATACAAGACTAAGCCCATGTATTGAAAATATAATAGGCGTTGTTAACGTTTTAATTCATGCAAAAAAACAAATAATTGTAAAATGGTGCATTCATTGTAAGACCCCCAAGTTTGGCTACATAGCTACAGCTACTTTACCAATATGCATAGAAACACTTTGAGTTCAATTAGTGGTCATTTCTATTATCCATGCTGACACGACTGTTTATATTGAGGGAACCACAAACTTATTTGATAGAGCCGATTTTACGCTTTCTATGCAAAAGGAAGAACAACTGTTTTGTTAGACAAAGGCTATTGTAGAGAATAAGCAATTTGTTTTCCCTGGTTTAGTGATAAAGAAAATAAATTGAGTGAACACAGAAATTCCAGACGGTCGCAAGCCGCAGCTAGCGAGCGCTCCCGGAGTCCAGAAGGAGAACGCCCCGCTGCTGCCCGCGCCCACAGAAAGGAGGAACCACCAACGAAGGACAAGGAATACTACACCATCGGCGAGGTAGGAAAAATCTGCAACATTTCAGCCAAAGCGCTGCGCTACTACGACAAGATCGGGGTAATTTCCCCGGATTACATATGCGAGGAAAACGGCTACCGCTACTACAGCCGAAAGACGCTGCTGACGGTGCCGGTGATGAAATACTACAAGCAGATGGGCTTCAAGCTGGAGGAGATGCAGGAGCTGTTAGGCGGCAACACCTACTACTACGTGCAGCAGAATTTCCGCAGCAAGATCGACGAGTTAAAGGCCCAGGAGCAGGAGATTCACGACAGCCTGGTGGCGGTGAAGGACTGGTACGAGCTGGTGCGGGAGGCGCAGATGGTGATCCGCAACGATATCCGGGACATTTCCGTGAAATTCATGAGCCAGGAATCCTTCTGCTTCATGGATCAGGAATTCTCCTACGAGTACATGGACTCCATCATCAACATTCCCTGGACCAATTATCTGGAGGAGATCGGCCAGAAGATCACCGGGCCGGTGATCCTGCGGTTCCCCTCCCTGGAGGAGAAAATGAAGGGGAACTGCGCCCGGGCCCGCATCATGCAGCGGGCGGTGCTGCCGGACGAGAAGAATCCGGGGCAGACTACTGTGGGCGGCGGGATGGCGGTCAGCGTCTACCACATCGGTAGCCACGAGACCATTGACCGGGAGTATGGGCGGATTTTGGAGTGGGCCGGAAAACGGGGCTACCAGTGCGGCCCGGAGTGCTATGAGCGCTATGTGGTGGACTACTGGACCACCCGGGAACCGGCGGAATTTGTGACCGAGGTGATCGTGCCGGTGGTAAAGGCGGCGGAGTCCGGAAACATTCCACTATAGTGGAAGGATTTAACTGTAAAAAAATGGAATGGCCGGGACGAAGCGCGGCGGAACAGCCGCTTTTTCGTCCCGGCCGCTCTTTTTTCGCCCGTTCTCCCCCTGGCTGGCGGCCTGTACAAAGGCCTTGACATTCCACATAACGGGAAGGTTTATACTGGAACTATCAAACCAAAAGGGGGAAACAGGGGACATGCAAAAGGATGAGCTGTATTCAATCGGGGAGGTCAGCCGGATCTGCAACATTTCCAAAAAGGCGCTGCGCTTTTACGACCAGCTGGGGGTGGTCAGACCGGATATGGTGTGCAGGGAGAACGGCTACCGCTACTACAGCCGGGAGACGCTGTTGACGGTGCCGGTGCTGAAATATTACAAGCAGATGGGCTTCAAGCTGGAGGAGATGCAGGGGCTGGTGGGCGGAAACGGCTACTATTTCCTGAAGCAGAATTTTCTGGACAAAATCGACGAGTTGAAGGAGCTGGAACAGTCGATCCACAACAGCTTTGTGTCGGTGAAGGAGTGGTACGAGCTGATCCGGGAGGCCCAGATGGTGGTGCAGAACCCGGAGCAGGAGATTTCTGTCAAATACATACAGCCGGTGGAGTGCTGTTACCTGGAACAGGATTTCAGCTACCGCTATATGGACTCCATCATCAACATCGACTGGGTCAATTACCTGGAAAGCGTGGAGAACGAGATTTCCGGGCCCGTAATCCTGAAATTTCCGTCCTACGAGGATAAAATGAACGGGACCTGCACCCGGGCGGGCATTTTGCAGAAGGCGGTGCGGCCCTTCGCGCCGGGCACGGGGCGCACGGTTTACGGCGGGATCATGGCGGCCAGCGTCTACCACGTGGGGCCTTTTGAGACCATCGGGGAGGAGTACGGCCGTATCCGGGACTGGGCGGCGTCCAGGGGCTACGTCTGTGGCCCGGAGTGTTACGAGCGGTATGTGGTGGACTACTGGACCACCAGGGATCCGGTGGAATTTGTCACCGAGGTGGTGGTGCCGATCGCCAGGGAGGAGAAACGGACCGGGGAGGAGAGCAGACCTTCAAAGCTTCCCCTTAGGGGAAAGCCTTTCCGGCCGGAAAACGGGGAAATGCTGCGGATGGCCCCTTAAATGTTCAGGAACGCGGAGAGGGAAAACAGTCGAAAAGAGGCGGACGCCCAGGTGGTCCCCTCTTTTTTTGCGCCCAATTCCATGGTATTATTTTCCTGAAAACCCTGCGTTTCCCTGTAAAACAGGTCGTTTCCGCCCAGCCGCCTCCCGGGGGCCGGGGAAAAAGTTAAAAATTTCTCAAAAAAACAGTTGACATTCCACCTTAGGGGAGGCTCTATACTAAATGCATAGAAAAACATATGTCGTATTTAAAAAGTTAGTGATATCGCTGATTAAAATGTTTTCTAACCTGCGCAGGCCAAACGCAAACCAACAATCGCAAATAAGAGACGGCGGCTTTTTGTGCATGATGTCCGGCACGAGGGGCGGTTCGATGAAAAGGAGAAGAGATCATGAAGTATGACGCACTGGGAATGATTGAGACAAAGGGACTGGTTGGCTCCATTGAGGCGGCGGACGCCATGGTAAAAGCGGCCAACGTGACATTGCTTGGCAAGGAGTTTATCGGCGGAGGCCTGGTCACTGTGATGGTGAGAGGCGACGTGGGAGCCGTGAAGGCGGCAACGGACGCGGGAGCAGCCGCAGCCGGAAGAGTGGGCGAGCTGGTGAGCGTCCATGTGATTCCCCGCCCCCACGCGGAGGTGGAGACCATTCTCCCCAAGACGAAGACGGCAGAACAGTGAGATAGGAGAGGCGATTTATGAACGGCGACGGAGCAGTAGTAAATGCAAAGGGGGCAATCCCCATGACTGCGGATGATAAAATGAAGCTGGTCAGCAAAAAATTCCGCGTGACCGGCATTACCACGGGCCTGATTTCCGGCCTGACCTACGGAATTTACACCACCCTGGTGCTGGTGGCGGGGTACTATGAACCCCTGGCCAGCGCGGTGGGAATGTTGGCGGCTCCCTATGTTTGTTCCGGTTTAAACGACCTGTTCGCCGGAATCTGGCTGACCATTTACAACGCTAAATGCGGGCGGCTCGGCGAGCTGGGGCGGAGCCTCAACACCTTCCCCGGAAAGATGATCGTGCTGGGATCGCTGCTGGGCGGCCCCATCGCCAACGGCGCGTACCTGGTGGGCCTGGCTATGGCGGGGGCTTACGCCATTCCCATTTCCGCCACCTGCAGCCTGTTCGGAGCGATTTTCGCCTGGATCTTCCTGAAGCAGAAGCCCACGAAGCGTGTGGTTGCGGGCATGATGATCTGTGTGGCCGGAGCCATTATCATCAACTGGGTGAAGCCGGAGGGCAGCCCCAATTTTACCCTGGGAATCATCTGCGCGCTGATCGCGGCGGTGAGCTGGGGCTTAGAGGGAATGCTTTCCAGCTACGGCGGAGCCATGATCGACACGGACGTGGCGGTGAACCTGCGGGAGCTGATCTCCGGCGTGGTGGACCTGGTGATCATCGTTCCCCTGGTGGGCGGCCTGGCGCTGCTCGGCGGCACCATGGCGGCGGGGCTTCCCCTTCTGTGGCTGGCTGCGGCAGGGCTGAACGCGGCGGTGTCCTTTGTCTGCTGGTATAAGAGCAATTCCACGGTGGGCTGCGCCATCGGAATGTCCCTCAACGTGACCTATGCCTTCTGGGGTGTGTTCTTCTGCGTGCTGTTTTTGGGGCAGGCCCTGACGCCCACCATTGTGATCGGTTCCGTGGTGATCGTGCTGGGCGCGATCCTGGTGACCATGAATCCGTTGGATCTGTTTAGGAAGGGAGAATAAGAACATGTTGTTACCTGCGAGAACGGCGGTGCTGAATTACCTCTACGGCGTGGAGAGCGCCGACGTGGCACAGATTATGGAGTCCCTAAAGCCCCGGTACGGCGGGGAGCGCCAGTTTACAAAGCAGCGCTACCTGGACCATGTGATGTCCTTGGAGGCCAACGGCCTGTTGACGTTAAAGAGCTACGAGCTGGACGCACAGGGGGATTTGTCCCTGCGCTATGCCATCAATGAGGACGGGAAAGCCGCGGTGGAGAAATACGTGCCCGCGAAATACCGCCAAAACAACGGACGGGAGGCGTAAAGAGATGAGATATTACGGCGAGGAAGCCCTGGGTCTGGTTGAGACGGTGGGTATGGTTCCCGCGCTGGAGGCGGCGGATAAAATGTTAAAGGCCGCGGACGTGGAGCTGGTTTCCTACGAGAACGTGGGATCCACCCTGGTCACCATCATGGTGAAGGGCGACGTGGCGGCGGTGCGCTCCTCCGTGGAGGCGGGCGCGGCGGCGGCAGCGGCTGTGGGAAAGCTGACGGCTAAGAACGTGATGCCCCGTCCAATCGGCGGCGTGGGCGATATTGTCTCGGTTCACGACATTGACGTGTAAATAGTTGAGAGAGGAAAACGAACATATGGAACAGTTTGATACAATCGGGCTGATCGAGACCTTCGGCCTGGTGTTTGTCCTGGAGGCCGCGGACGCCATGTGCAAGGCTGCGGACGTGGATCTGATCGGCTATGAGAACGTGGCCTCCGGCTATATTTCCGTGCTGGTGCGCGGGGATGTGGGAGCCTGCAAAACCGCGGTGGAGGCGGGTGTGAAGGCGGTGAAAAACATGGGGGCGGAGGTTTACAGTTCCGTGGTCATTCCCAGGCCCCATCCCGTGCTGGAGAAGATTATAAACCGCTACAGCCTGGATCATCTGCTGCCCCAGGCATAGGACGGCGGCTGTGGGAAACAGGAGGAGCCTATGAATTTTGTTGACAAGGATCTGCTCTCCGTGCAGGAGGCCAGAATCCTGATGGAGCGGGCAGCCCAGGCCAAAGAGGCCCTGGCGTTGTTTGAGCAGGAGAAGCTGGACCGGATCGCGGCCGCCATGCTGGAGGCGGCGCGGGCAAGGCTTTCCCAGCTGGCCCGGCAGTCGGCGGAAGAGACCGGCTACGGGAACTGGCGGGATAAATACATAAAAGACCGCTTTGTCTGCGAGGCCCTTGAGACCCGGCTGGCCGGGCGGCGCTTCGTGGGCGTGCTGGAGGAGGACCCAGGGGCGGGCATCGCCCGGATCGGCGTGCCTCTGGGGGTGATTGTGGCCCCAACGCCTGCTTTCGGACCGGTGGCGGCTGTGATCAGCGCGGCGGTGCTGGCGGTGAAATCCGGCAACGCCATCGTATTTTCTCCCCATCCCAGGGCGGAGCGAACCACCCGGACCGCGGTGGAGATTCTGGCTCAGGCGGCCTTCGCGGCGGGACTTCCCGAGGGAGCCATGGCCTGCCCGGACACCGCTGCCAGGGAAGGCGCGGCGCAGATGATGAGCCATCCGGCCGCGTCCCTGGTGCTGGCTTCCGGCGCGCCGGAAATGCTGGAGGAGGCCAGAAGTTCCGGGAAACCGGTGATTTTCTGCGGAACCGGCCCCAGTCCGGCTTTTATCGAGCGGACCGCCGACGTGAAGCAGGCGGCGGAGGACATTCTGTGCAGCCGGAGCTTTGACTGCGGGACCGCGGCCGCCTCGGAGCAGTATGTGGTGGTGGACGTTGCGGTAGCGGAGCAGGCAAAACGGGAGATGATCCGTCTGGGAGCCCATTTTATGAGCGGGGAAGAGGAGGAAATGCTGATCCGCCTGTTGTGCGGCGTTTCCGGGCATATTGACCCCGAGTACATGGGAAAACCGGCTATTTGGCTGGCGAAACGGGCGGGCTTTGGGGTGCCGGAGGGCACACGGGTGCTGGTGTCCCGGCAGAAATACGTGTCGGCCCACAACCCTTACGCCGAAGCCATGAATTGCCCGGTGATGGTATTTTATATTGAACCGGACTGGACCATGGCCTGTGAGAAATGCATGGAGCTGCTGGCAAACGGCAGCCGGTGCCACACCCTGGCCATCCACTCCCGGGACCAGGCGGTGATCGGACAGTTCGCCGCGAAGAAGCCGGTGGGGCGGATTCTGGTGAACACGCCCGCCGTGTTCGGAGCCATGGGAGCCACCACCAACCTGTTTCCGGCCGTCCATCTGGGCGCGGCCAGCGCGGGGCTGGGGATCACGGCGGACAACGTTTCCCCCATGAATCTGGTGTACCTTAGGAGCGTGGCTCTCGGGGTGCGCAGAGCGCCGGTGGAGACGGGAAATTAGTGCGGAGAATTAGTACAGGATCGTACAGGAAATCGTACGGGAAATGAAAGAAACGGCAGGGGGTGTCCCGGGGAACGGGCGCGGGCCTTGGCGGCTCGGAAATTAGCAGCAAACAAAAAGAAGTGCTGATAAAAAACGGAGCGCCGATCGTTTTTCACCTCCGCCTTAGAAAATAAAAACAGAGAGAGGGGAACACATTGGATATTCGTGAATTTTCTAATAAACTTGCGGAAGCCACAAAGAACATGTCTGCGCAGGAGCGCGCTTCGCTGATGAAGATGTTTGAAGCGGTCTCGGATGAGATCACCAAAAAGGAGGCCCCGGCGCAGGCGGTCTGCTGCCAGGAGGGAACGGACATTCCCGACGGGATGACGCCCAGGCTGAAGGCCTTAAAGGAGAACTATCTGACTCACAAGCCCAGCATCACAACCTACCGGGCCAGAGCCATTACCAAGATTGCCAGGGAGAATCCGGGCATGCCCAAGATCATGCTGCGGGCAAAATGCTTCCGGTACTGCTGCGAGACCGCGCCCCTGGTGATCCAGGATAACGAGCTGATCGTGGGCGCGCCCTGCGGAGCGCCCAGAGCGGGTGCATTTTCCCCGGATATCGCCTGGAGATGGATGGAGGACGAGATCGACACCATCGGCAGCAGACCCCAGGACCCCTTCTACATTTCCGAGGAAGACAAGAAAATCATGCGGGAAGAGCTGTTCCCCTTCTGGAAGGGCAAATCCGTGGACGAATACTGCGAGGACCAGTACCGGGAAGCGGGCGTCTGGGAGCTGTCCGGCGAGTCCTTCGTGTCCGACTGTTCCTACCACGCGTTAAATGGCGGCGGCGATTCCAACCCCGGCTACGACGTGATCCTGATGAAAAAGGGTATGCTGGACATCCAGCAGGAGGCCAGAGAGCATCTGGAGCAGCTGGACTATGAGAACCCCGATGATATCGAGAAGATTTACTTCTACAAATCCATCATCGACACCACCGAGGGCGTGATGATCTACGCCCGGCGCATGTCCGAGTATGCGGCCCAGCTGGCGGCAAAGGAGCAGAACCCCAGGCGGCGGGAGGAGCTTTTGAAGATTTCCGAGGTCAACGCCCGGGTGCCGGCACACAAGCCGGAGACCTTCTGGGAGGCCATCCAGGCGGTCTGGACCATCGAGTCCCTGCTGGTGGTGGAGGAAAATCAGACCGGCATGTCCATCGGCCGCGTGGATCAGTACATGTACCCCTTCTACAAAGGCGACATTGCGTCCGGGCGTTTGAACGACCGCCAGGCCTTCGAGCTGGCGGGCTGTATGCTGATCAAGATGTCCGAGATGATGTGGATCACCAGCGAGGGCGGTTCCAAGTTCTTCGCCGGTTACCAGCCATTTGTGAATATGTGCGTGGGCGGCGTGACCCGGGACGGACGGGACGCCACCAACGAGCTGACCTACCTGCTGATGGACGCGGTGCGCCACGTACGGATTTACCAGCCCTCTCTGGCCTGCCGCATCCACAACAAGTCCCCGAAAAAGTATTTGAAAAAAATCGTGGACGTGGTGCGCTCCGGCATGGGCTTCCCGGCCTGCCATTTTGACGACGCCCACATCAAGATGATGCTGGCCAAAGGCGTTTCCATCGAGGACGCCAGGGACTACTGCCTGATGGGTTGCGTGGAGCCCCAGAAGTCCGGCCGCCTCTACCAGTGGACCTCCACCTCCTACACCCAGTGGCCCATCTGCATCGAGCTGGCCTTAAACCACGGCGTTCCGCTGTGGTACGGCAAGCAGGTCTGCCCGGACATGGGAGACCCGGACCGGTTCAAGACCTACGAGGAGTTCGAGGCGGCGGTTAAGGATGAGATTAAGTTCATTACCAAATGGACGGCCGTTGCCACGGTAATTTCCCAGCGGGTGCACAAGGAGCTGGCCCCCAAGCCCCTGATGTCCATTATGTACGAGGGCTGCATGGAGAAGGGCAGGGACGTGTCCGCAGGCGGAGCCATGTACAATTTCGGCCCCGGCGTGATCTGGTCCGGCCTGGCGACCTACGCGGATTCCATGGCCGCCATCAGAAAGCTGGTGTTCGACGACCGGAAATACACGCTGTCCCAGATCAACGAGGCGCTGAAGGCTGATTTTGCAGGCTTTGACCAGCTGCGCATCGACTGCCTGAACGCTCCAAAATATGGAAATGACGACGATTACGCGGATTTGATCGCAGCGGACCTGGTGAATTTTACGGAGCATGAGCACCGCAAGTATAAGACGCTGTACTCCACGCTGAGCCATGGAACATTGTCCATTTCCAACAATACGCCTTTTGGACAGATGACAGGCGCCTCCGCCAACGGACGCCACGCCTGGCTGCCCTTGTCCGATGGAATCAGCCCCACCCAGGGCGCGGACTTCAAGGGGCCCACGGCCATTATCAAGTCCGTTTCCAAGATGTCCAACGACAGCATGAACATCGGTATGGTTCACAACTTCAAGATCATGGCCGGTCTGCTGGATACGCCGGAGGGGGAGGAAAGCCTGATCACCCTGCTGCGCACCGCCTGCATGTTCGGAAACGGGGAAATGCAGTTCAACTATCTGGACAACAACACATTGATCGAGGCACAGAAGCACCCGGAGCAGTACCGGGATCTGATCGTCCGCGTGGCCGGATACAGCGCCTTCTTTGTGGAACTGTGCAAGGATGTGCAGGATGAGATCATCAGCCGCACCATGCTGACGCATTTTTAAGGAGAAATGGAATGGAACAGGCAAACACGGGCGCGATTGAGCGCAAAGCGCTGATATTCAACGTGCAGAAATACAATATGTACGACGGCCCCGGAGTCCGCACCAACGTCTTTTTCAAGGGCTGCCCCCTGCGCTGCAAGTGGTGCGCCAACCCGGAGGGGCTGGAGCGGAAGATGCAGGTGATGTTTAAGAAAAGCGCCTGCATCGACTGCGGCGCCTGCGCGGCGGCCTGCCCGGAGGGGATTCACGTCCTCTCCGGGGACACCGGGAAACACGTGGTTTTGCGGGATAAGACCTGTACGGGCTGCCGCAAATGCGTGGCCGTCTGTCCCCAGAACGCCCTGGAGATTACCGGGGAAATGAAAACGGTGTCCGAGCTTTTAAAGCTGGTGGAGGAGGACGCGGCCTTTTACGAGCTGTCCGGCGGCGGGGTGACCCTGACCGGCGGGGAGTGCACCTCCCAGCCCGAGGCCTGCAAGAATCTTTTGATGGCCTGCAGGCAGGAAGGGATTCACACGGCCATTGAGACCTGCGGACAGATCGGTACGGAAAAACTGCTGGAGATCGCCGGTTACGTGGATCTGTTTCTGTTCGACATCAAGCACATGGACCCGGAGCGGCACAACGAGCTGACCGGCATGAGCAACGAGCGGATTCTGCACAATTTGCGGGAGCTGCTGCGCCGCCGGTACAACGTGAAGGTGCGGATGCCGATGCTGAAGGGGATCAATGACAGCAGGGAGGAGATCGACATGGTGATTCAGTTTCTGCTGCCCTTTCGGGACGACGGGAATTTTAAGGGGATCGACCTGCTGCCTTATCATAAACTGGGGGTTAATAAATACGGCCAGCTGGATATGGAGTATCCGATTGCGGGGGATCCCAGTTTGAACGGCGAGGATCTGGACCGGATTGAGGGCTGGCTGGCGGAGTATGATTTCCCGGTGAGCGTGGTGCGGCATTGAGTGAGGGGAGGTGTGCGGGATGATGAGACCGGGGAGTGGGACGGAACCGGGAGCGCGGCGGGATTTTGGACCGGGCGGCGGGGAGACGCCGGTGCAGCGGGGGGAACCGGCCCGGGCCCAGGGCGTGAGCCGGGTGATCGAGGAGTCCGTGCCGGGCAAACAGGTCACCATCGCCCATGTGATCGCCTCGCCGGTGCCGGACGTCTACGAATGCCTGGGAATCGACCCGCTGGGAGCCATCGGCATCCTGACACTGACCCCCTACGAAACCGCCATAATTGCGGCGGACGTGGCGGTAAAGGCCTCTGGCGTGCAGGTGGGATTTCTGGACCGGTTTACCGGCTCCGTGGTGGTCGCGGGCGACGTGGAGAGCGTGGAGACCGCGCTGCGGGCGGTCTGCGACTGTTTGGAGCGGGGGCTGGGATTTGCGGTGACGGGGATTACGCGGACGTGAGGCGGAAGCGGATTATGGTGATCGGGCCAAGGGGGGCAGGAAAGTCTACGCTGGCAGCGTGGCTTGGTGAGACGAAAGTCCGCATTGGACGGACACCTGTGATGGTGTACGGGGAGCGGACCATAGAGGCTCCGGGCGCGTATCTGGAATGCCCGTGGATGCACTGCCATCTGATCGCGGCGGCACAGGATGCCCTCTGCGTGATCATGATTGCGGACGCCGCCGGGAACCGGAGAAAACGGACCTATCCCCCGGGGTTCGCGGGTGTGTTCGGACCGCCGGTGATTGGCGTGGTGTCGAAGTGCGATCTGGACCCGGCGGCGGTTTCGGACTGCGAGGCAGAGCTTTTGCAGGCCGGAGTGCCGGGGCCGTTTTACCGGAGTGGATGCGGAGAAACGGACGAGGTGGAAGCGCTGAGGCGGGCCGTGGCGGAGATCGAGGCGAGCGGGAGATTTGGGGGATAATAAAAAAACAGAAAGGAGGGACAGGACATGGAACAGTTTATTATGAACACACGGATTTACATGGGAGCTGGCTCCCTGGAGAAAATTCGCGATTTGGAAATTGAGCGGGCCTACATAATCTGTGATCCCTTTATGAAACAATCGGGGAAAGCGGATCAGATTGCAGCCCTGCTTTCAGAGCGGGGGGCCTGCTGGGAAATCTTTTCCGAGGTGGTGCCGGACCCGACCATCGGCGTGGTGACTAAGGGCATTGAGGGCATGTGCGCCTTCCGGCCGGACACGGTGATCGCCCTGGGCGGCGGTTCCGCCATCGACACGGCCAAAGCAGTCAGCCACCTGTACACGGCCATGGACAAAGAGCAGCGGCCCCGCCTGGTGGCGGTGCCGACTACCAGCGGAACCGGCAGCGAGGTGACCTCATTTGCGGTCATTTCCGACCCGGAGGCAAAGGCGAAATATCCCCTGCGGGACGCCGCCATGGTGCCGGATGTGGCGCTGCTGGACCCGGAACTGACGGCTACAGTGCCGCCACACATCACGGCCGACACCGGGATGGATGTGCTGACCCATGCCTTTGAGGCCTATGTATCCACCGCGGCGGGCGATTTTACGGACGCCTGCGCGGAAAAATCGATTCGTATGGTTTGGAACTATCTGGAGCGAGCGGTGGCCGACGGCGGGGACATGGAGGCAAGGGAACGGATGCACAACGCCTCCTGTCTTGCGGGAGTGGCGTTTAACGGCGCCTCCCTTGGAATCTGCCACAGCATGGCCCACGCCCTGGGCGCGCGGTTTCACCTGGCTCACGGCAGAAGCAACGCGATTCTGCTGCCCCATGTGATCGCCTGGAACGCCGGTCTGGAAGCGGCGGGCGAGGAAGCGGCCCTTGGGCGCTATGTGGAGATCGCCAATATGCTGGGAATCTCAGCCGGGACGCCCAAGGCCACGGTTCACGGGCTGATCCGACAGATTCGCAACCTGATGAAGCGCATCGGGATACCGGAACAGATCACGGAGCTGGGCGTTGAACAGGAAGAATTTTTGCACGCTGTGGAAGATATGGCGGAAAAGGCCGCGGCGGACTCCTGCACGGACACCAACCCGCGCAGACCGGAAAAAGCGGAATTTGAGGACATTTACAGAAGACTGTGCAAAGGGGGAACCCTATGAGATTTCTGACGGAGGAGGACCTGCGCCTTTTGTATAGAAACACCCCCTTTGCAGAATACCACATAGAACCCGGCACCAGGCTGACGCCCGGCGGACGGCAGTTTTTGAACGACCGGGGGATTCGGGTTTGCGGGGAGCGGGCGTCTGCCCGGCCCGTTGCGGTGGGAAATGCGCAAGCTGCCGGAAATGCGCAAGTTGCCGGACCTCTACTTCCAGCCGCCCCCACATCCCCGGCTTCCTCCCATGAACTCCTGGCCCTGCGCCGCGCCCAGTCCATTTTCCTGAGCACCGGCGCCGAGCTGTTGGATTACAGCGTGGTCACAGCCGGGGAAGTTTTTGAGCTGGAACGGCTCTTAGCCTCGGCGGCAGCCGGGGATTTCACGCGGGAGCCTGAGTGTTCCGCCTGCACCGGCATAAGCGCCAAGAACGCCGGAGAGCTGTTGGAGGACTGTTTTGAGGTCACGGGCTTTCACGCCCAGTTGGAGGCGGGGAAGGAGATCGTCCGGCTTCACGGGCTGCGGTGCGAGCTGCGGTGTCTGGAGGCAGAGCTCTCCGGGGGTAGGAAACGGGCAGTCCGAACCATTATAAACCGCCTGTCGCAGATGATCTGCCGGGCGATTGGAGGAACTGTATGTCAGAGGAAGGATTGATGTTTGAGGCCTGCGACCGGCTGGTCCGGGAGTTTGAGGCGGTGATCGAACGGCCGGTGAAGGAACCGTCCGCGGTTTACTACACCGGGGTGGACCTGGGGACGGCCTGCGTGGTGCTGGCCGTGTTGGATGAGCATTTCCGGCCGGTGGCCGGGGCCTTCCGGTACGCGGACGTGGTGCGGGACGGCATGGTGGTGGATTACATCGGAGCCATCCGCATCGTCCGGGAGTTGAAGGAGGAGCTGGAGGAAAAGCTGGGGACCGAGCTGATTTATGCGGCCGCGGCGATCCCGCCAGGCACCGACGGTCTGGATTCCGGCGCCATCAAGAACGTGGTCCAGGGGGCCGGGTTTGAGATCACGGCCCTGCCCGACGAGCCCACCGCCGCCAACGCGGTTCTGAATATTAAAAACGGCGCGGTGGTGGATATCGGCGGCGGCACCACGGGGATTTCCATTTTAAAGGACGGAAATGTGGTCTATGTGGCGGATGAGCCTACGGGCGGAACTCATTTTTCCCTGGTGATATCAGGGGCCTACAAGATGGATTTTTCTGAGGCGGAGCGCTACAAGCGGGATGAGGCCAACCATGCGGAATTATTGCCGGTGCTAAAGCCGGTGATCGAGAAGGTGGCCTCCATCATCAGCCGCCATGTGGCCGGACGGGACGTGGACGGAATCTATCTGGTGGGCGGAACCTGCTGTTTAAATGGAATCGAAGATATTATTCAAAAAAAGACGGGTATTCCCACGTACAAGCCGAAAAATCCTATGTTTGTCACGCCTTTGGGGATTGCAAGGACTTGTACGCAGAATGCCTGGGATTAGAGGAAGGTGTCTATGGAATACCGAATCATTAAATCGCCGACCCAGGGGACTCTGGACATTCTCACCCGCAGAAAGGGCTCCGGCGCGGGCCGGGAACTCGGCCCGGTGGACGCGGTGGGCCTGATCCAGGGGCGTATGATCGAGATGGTCTGCGCCGCGGACGTGGCGGAAAAGGCGGTGGGCGTCACCGTGGAGGACATCCGGGGGAATTGCCCCCAGAATATGATTCTGCTGGCAATTTTCGGGGACACGGCCTCCGTGGAAGCGGCGATGGATGAGATCCGCAGACGGGAAAAGGAGGGACGGGAAGAATGGTAACGGCCAGGCTGATTGACAATATCTGGGCCACCCGCAAGGCAGAGGCGCTAAACGGCAGCAAGCTCATGCTGGCGGAGGTGATCGGGGGAACCCGGTCAGGAGAACGGATGGTGGTGGTGGACACCATCAGCGCCGGAATCGGCGACCGGGTGATCATTACCATGGGTTCCTCCGCCCGGCGGATGCTGGGAGACGACGGTATTCCGGTGGATGCGGTGGTAGTTGGCATTATCGACGAGGATTGCGCCTTTGATTCACAGTAGGCGGTTCTCGGGAGAGGAAGTGAAGTTATGAAAAAACTGGTTTGCGCCAAGGATATAGAGGCGCTTGGGGCGAGAGGGGAGACGGTCTGCTATGTGGACGGCGACACCATCGTCACCCCGTCGGCAAGGGATACGGCGGAGGAGCGGGGGATCGCATTTTCCGAACCGATGCCGGTGAGCGGCGCGGCGGTCCCCGGCGCGCAGGAGATTGACGCCGGTCAGGTGTACCAGGTGCTGAAGGCGCTGATGGAGCGGGGACTGTTGGAAGATATTTTCAAACCGTTCGAGTCTGAGCGCCACGAAAACGGGCTCAAAGTGGTCCGGGGCGGTTCCGTGAAGATGGATGTGTTTGAGACCGGAACGCCCGGCGCGAAAGCATTTTTCCAGGAATTGGTAAATAAAGAGGAGTCCCATATCAGTGCTGGTTTTCTGGTGATCGATCACTCGGAGTTCCCGTGGGAGCTGACCTACGAGGAGATCGATTACGTGATCGAGGGCACTTTGACGGTGACCATCGACGGGAAGAAATATACAGCCCACGCGGGCGACGTGCTGTTCGTCCCCTCAGGCTCCAAGGTGATCTGGGGATCGCCGGACAAGGCGCGGATTTTCTACGCCACCTATCCGGCCAACTGGGCGGATTTGACGTAGGAGGTGGAAAATGCAGGCGCTGGGAATGATTGAAACCAAAGGGACCCTGGCCGCTGTGGAAGCAGCGGACGCCATGCTGAAGGCGGCGGATGTGGCGCTTCTTGAGAAGACGAAGGTTGGCGGCGGACTGGTGACCGTCACCGTGACCGGGGACGTGGCCGCTGTGACAGCCGCGGTGGACGCCGGAGCCGCTGCGGTGGAGCGGCTGGGATCAGACTGCCTGAGCGCCAGGCATGTGATTCCGAGACCCCATGGGGAATTGGAGGGGATGTTTGGCGGCGGAACGGACGACGGTGGACCGGGAGATGACGGGCAGGACGACGGTGGACCGGGAGATGACGGGCCGGAGGACGGTGGGCCGGGAAATGGCGGGCCGGAGGACAGTGGGCCGGGAAATGACGGGCCAGAGGACGGTGGGCCGGGAAATGGCGGGCAGGAAGATAACGGGCCAGTTGGCCACACCCCGGAAGTTCCCCACCCGGATACCGGCGCTCAGGAGCACGCCATCTTGCCGGTAAATGAGAGCAGCGAGTCGGAAAACAACGACGCCATAACCACACCAACCGCCTCCGACTCAGCCGCCCTTCTACACAAACCATCCTTCGATCTCCTGGTGGAAACCTCGGGAGCGGAGCAGGCCATAAAAGCTCTGGTCAACTTGAAAACAACCCAGCTGCGGGCCCTGGCCCGGGAATACCCGGAGTTTGCCATGGCGGGCCAGTCGATTTCAAAGGCCGGAAAAACCCAGCTGCTGCGGCAACTGGAAGCTTTTTACAAAGCACAGAGCGGAAAACAGGTTCATAAAAAGGAGAAATGACAATGGAAAATTTTGATTATGATTTGCGCTCCATCCAGGAGGCCAGGGAGCTGGCACGAAAGGGTGAGGCGGCGGCCAAAACGATGGCCGGATACACTGAGGAGCAGATCGACCGCATTTTAAAGAGCATGGTAAAGGCGGCGGAGGAGCACGCGGCCTGCCTGGCGGAGATGGCGGTGGAGGAGACGGGCTTCGGCAAGGCGTTAGATAAGACCTACAAGAACCACGCGGCGGCCACCCTGCTGTACGACGACATCAAGGACATGAAAACCGTTGGTATCATCGACGAGGACAAAGCCCGCGGCACCCTGGACGTGGCTCATCCGGCGGGGCTGGTGATGGGAATCGTCCCCTCCACCAATCCCACCTCCACGGTGATCTACAAATCCATGATCGCCGTCAAGGCGGGCAATGCCATCGTATTTTCTCCCCATCCCTCCGCGGCCAAATGCACGCTGAAAGCGGCTGAAGTGATGCGGGACGCCGCCGTGGCGGCCGGGGCCCCTGAAGGCGTGATCAGCTGCATCACCATGCCCACCATGGGCGCGACCAACGAGCTCATGCACTGCAAGGAAGTCTCCGTGATTATCGCCACCGGCGGCCCGGGTATGGTGAAGGCCGCCTACAGCGCCGGAAAGCCCGCCATCGGCGTGGGCGCCGGTAACTCCCCGGCCTACATAGAGCGGACCGCGGACGTTAAGAAGGCGGTAGCTGCCATTATTGCCAGCAAGACCTTCGACTACGGCACCATCTGCGCCTCCGAGCAGTCCATTATCTGCGAGGAGTGCAACCACGACGAGGTGGTGGCGGAGCTGAAGAAACAGGGCGGTTATTTCATGACCCGGGAGGAGACGGAGAAAGTCTGCAAACTCCTGTTCAAAAACGGCCACAGCATGAACGCCAAATTTGTGGGCCGCAGCCCCCAGGTGATCGCCAAAAGCGCCGGGATCACCATCCCGGAAGGGACCAAGGTGCTGATCGGCGAGCAGGACGGCGTGGGCGACGGTTTCCCGCTGTCCTATGAGAAACTGACCACTGTGCTGGCATTTTACACGGTAAAGAACTGGGAGGAAGCCTGCAAGCTGAGCATCGACCTGCTCCAGAACGGAATCGGCCACACCATGAGCCTGCACACCAATGACCGGGAAATGGTTCTGCGGTTCGCGGCCAAGCCCGCCTCCCGGATTCTGGTCAACACCGGCGGCAGCATGGGCGGCACCGGAATCAGCACGGGTCTCAACGTGGCCTTCACCCTGGGATGCGGAACCTGCGGCGGCAGCTCCGTGTCCGAAAATGTAAGCCCGCTGCACCTGATCAACATCAAGAAGGTGGCCTACGGTTTGAAGGACTGCACCACACTTCTGGCGGACGACGTCACCTTCCGCCATCCGCAGCAGGCCGGCGGCCCGGCCGTGAAGGTCTGCGGTCCCTGCCGCGGCGCTTCCGTGAGCCCGGCCGAGCTTGTGGCTTCCTTCGAGCAGCGCAGGAACGCCGGCGCCGCGGACAGCGCCAAGGCTGGCAGCCAGCCGGTTTCCGGCTCCTGCGACGAGGAGAAGCTGGCGGCCCTGGTGCGGGAACTGATTGCCAACATGAAAAACCAGAACGCGTAGGAGGATGGAAATGGATCAGTACGAAGCAGTGATGAAGCTTTTGATGGAAATGGTCAAAGGCGAACCGGAGAAAAATGCGGCCGTCCGGGACGACGGCGCGATCCCGGTGGGCGTTTCCAACCGCCACGTACATTTGTCCCAGAGCGATCTGGATGCGCTCTTTGGGGCCGGGTACGAGCTGACGAAGATGAAGGACTTGTCCCAGCCCGGCCAGTACGCCTGCAAGGAGACCGTGACGGTCTGCGGACCCAAGGGGGCCATCGAGAAGGTGCGCATCCTGGGGCCGGTCCGCGGGAAAACCCAGGTGGAGATTCTGGCGGGGGATTGCTTTAAGCTGGGGCTCAAAGCGCCTGCCAGGCTGTCCGGGGACTTGGACGGCACCCCGGGGGTCACGCTGGTGGGGCCCAAGGGCTCGGTGCAGACAAAGGGCGGTCTGATGGCAGCCCAGCGCCACATCCATATGCTGCCCGAGGACGCGGCCCGGTTCGGCGTGCACGACGGGCAGAACGTGAGCCTGGAGGTGGACGGACTGCGGGGCGGAGTCCTGAAAAACACCATTGTGCGTGTGACTAATAATTCCGGCCTGGAATGCCACATCGACACGGAGGAGGCCAACGCCATGGGCCTGGACGGCTCCTCCCGGGTGAAAATTATCCGGTAACCATCATTTTACATTAAAAATACCCGCGGACGCCGGGCGCGCCCCGCTGCTCCGCGGCGTTAAACAAATTAAATCAGCAGGAGGAATTTAAAATGAAGTATGATGCATTAGGAATGATTGAAACAAAGGGTCTGATCGGTTCCATCGAGGCGGCCGACGCCATGGTAAAGGCAGCCAACGTCACCTTGGTTGGCAAGGAATTCGTGGGCGGCGGCCTGGTGACCGTGATGGTCAGAGGCGACGTGGGCGCTGTAAAAGCCGCCACCGACGCGGGCGCTGCGGCCGCTCAGAGAGTGGGAGAGCTGGTATCCGTCCACGTGATCCCGCGTCCCCACGCCGAGGTGGAGACCATTCTGCCGGCGGTGAAGGAAGCGTAAGGAAGTTTAGTTCGAAAAAGATAAAATCAGACATAGGGAATCTCCTTCTTTTTGTTTCGTAAGATTTAATTGTCATGATTAAATTTTACATCAAAAAGGACGGGGATTCCTTGCATCTTGATCGTTTAATTAAGTAACAATGGAATAGACATCACACCTTGGCTATGGTATAATTAGTTTATGTCAACCCAATAATAGGAGGTGGTGAGGGAATGGCATTGACCAGTGAGGATTTGTTCGCAATTTCTCAGCTATTGGATGTTAAGTTAAACTCAGCGTTACAGCCAATTAAGGATGATACCCGCGATATTAAGCTGGACATCGAAAATGATATCAAACCGCAAATTCAGCTTTTGGCTGAAAATTATGTTCCGGCTGCTAAACGTTTTGAAAAGGCTTCTGCACAAATTGAATCCATGCAGGTTGATATTGAGATCATGAAAAAAGTAATCGCGGAACACAGTGAAAAATTACAAAAAATTTCATAATGAAAAAGCCATGCCAGAGTGTAAAGCCTAGTCGATGTGCTTACACTCTTTTTCCTTCCAAACGGGTAAATCTGGAAATTGCGGATCAAACTGCGGAAACTCAACCGTTCCCATATTGACAGAACCCGTCCCGCCACGTAAACTGGTAGAAGATGGTTTGCGCAGGCCGCGGCGCGGCGGACGTGAATGATCGATATGGATGGGGGAACGGATCAATATGACGACAAATCTGATCATTGGGAATAGTATTTCTTTTGTGGCCGCCCTTTTTATGGCGGCCAGCTGCTGTGTCAACGACCGGCACAGGGTGTTTCTGCTCCAGGCAGTGGAGTGCGCGCTTTTGTGCGTGGCCTCCATATTTTTCGGCTCCTGGTCGGGCATCACCACGCTGGCGCTCTCAGCGACCAGGAATTACCTGGTGTCTAAGGATAAATTCAACCAGAACCTGATGGTGCTGTTTCTGGTATTGGTGGTGGTGTTCGGAGTCTGGGCCAACAACCGGGGCCTGATCGGACTGATTCCGGTGGTCGCCACTGTGGAATACACGATTTGCTGCCACTACGTCAAGGAGATCAAAGCGGTCAAATGCAGCATTTTCGTGAACACCTTCCTGTGGGTGTTTTACTCCTTTGCCATCATGGACTTTTCCACCGGCTTCACGGACGCTACGGTCCTGATCATCGACGCGGTGTCGCTGGCGCGGCTGCGGGCGGGGGAGAAGAAGCAGGCGGCGGAAGAGTAGAGACGGCCCGGCGGCCGGTTGCATTCAAGAATTCAAGAGATGGAGCTGTGCTCCTGCTGAATCATTCAGCGGAAGCACAGCTCCATTTTAATAGGGGTTTATCTGTAAAGCGCTGCCGTATCCTGCCGGCAGGCCGTCACAGCGCAAACGAGAACACCACGCTGGCCACCACCAGCACGATACCGCCTCCAATACGGCTGGAGAGCTGGGCGTAGGCGATCAGGTCCAGGCGGTCCGCCGCTCCCAGCACGGCGATGTCGCCGGAGCCGCCCCGGTTGGCCATGCACAGGCCCGCCGTGACCGCGGAGTCGATGGGATAAAAACCGACCAGGTATCCCACCAGGGCGGAACCGAGGATGGCTCCCAGCACCACGGCCACCGCGATGATCAGATTGACCGGGCTTAAGGCGCTGGCCAGCTCCATCAGGTCAAAATCAACGCCCATTGCCACCATCATGGGGATGCCGAACACTCCGATCATAAAGGTCTGCAGCCGCTTGGCGCCTGCGCACACGCTTTTGGGCACAATCCCGGTGGCGGCCAGAATCACCACAAACAGGATGGTGTAGGCAAATGCGTGGATCTTGGCCCCTGCAATGGATGGCAGGATGCGCTTGGAGAACAGGTTTCCCACCGCGAAGGCGGTCAGGGCCAGGAAGAAGGCTCCGCGCAGGTCCTCGGTGCCGGAGGTTACCTTCTCGTCCTTCTTTGCCAGCGTCCCGGCGTTACGCATCAGCGTTTTCTTGTCTCCGGTCAGGCCGGGTTTGACGGTTCCCAGTTTATTCAACAGTCCGCCTGCGATGATGCAGATTACATTGGCAATGGTCAGGATAATGATGGCGTGGGAGTAGTAGCTGGCCGCAGGTTCCCCGGTGGCCCCTTCGTAAATCTGGGACAGAGGCACGGCTCCTGCTCCATTTCCGCCGCCCATAATGGGCAGCGCGTACTTGATGATAATGTTGGTGGGGCTGATGCCGAAGATCGCGCCCGCGATCACGCCGAACAGCACGGCACAGGCCAGACCGCCCAGGATCGCCGGAATGTAGCCCGCAAAGGACTGGAGCAGGATTTTCCGGTCCAGGGACAGGATGGAGCCGGTGATCAGAAATACAATGAAAACGTTCAGCAGGTTGGGGGCGCCCTGGATTACCTCCCCCACGGCCTCCGCGTATTCCTGCGGCAGAATGTTGAACTGCATCAGCACGGCGGTTCCGAAGAACACCATTAAAAGGCCGCCCCCAATGTAGCTGTTCCAGATGGGGAGCCGCTCGCCGAATTCATACAGAAGCGCGGACACCGCGCAGCCGAAGGCCAGCGCGCCCTCCACATCCGTGCTCAAAGCCCCTGAGTACGCAGCCACAAATACCAGAACACAGGCCCCCAGGCACAGATACCAGGGCAACCCCGCAATATTTAATGTTTTTCCCTTCTCCATCACTCATTTCCCCCGTTTTCTTCCGTTTTCGTCTCGTTGAATGCATTTTTTAAGGCCCGCAGGATCAGCCGTTCCGCCTCCTCGAATTCCCCTTTCCGCTGCACCACGAACCCGTGGCTGCTGTCCATGAAGTTTTTCATGGTGACGGTCACCCCGTTTTCCGCTAGGCGTTTGCCGTAGGACAGCCCCTCATCGCAGAAAAAGTCATTGTCACATACGATGATCAGCGTCTCCGGCGACGTGCGGATCATGGAGTCCGGGGCCAGAAGGGGAGAGGCCAGGGGATTCAGTTTGTCCTCCTCCCGGGTCAGATACATGCGGTTGTAAAACTCCGAGCGCTCAGGCGTGAGCCTGGGATTGGCGTAGGCGTTTCGCTTCAGCTGAACCGGCTCGTACAGATTCAGGCAGGCGTAGTCCAGAATTTGCAGACGCAGCCGGAAATTTTCCCTCTGTCCGGCAAGCAATGAAACCGCCGCGGTCAGGCTGCCCCCCGCGCTGTGCCCGCCCATGGCGACGCGGTTCCGGTCAATGTTCCATTCTCCGCTGTGTTCCAGCGCGTAGCAGATGGCCTCGTAGGTCTGGTAAATCTGGCCCGGAAAGCGCAGCTCCGGCGCGGGGGTGTAGTCCACGTCCATCACGATGCAGCCCAGCCTGCTGCTGATGTTGCGCGAAAATACGATGTCCTGCTGGCGTTTCCCCTTGACGAACCCGCCGCCGTGGGCGTTTACAAACAGCGGGAGCGGCCTGGGGTCCTCCCCGGGCCAGTAAAAGCTGGCTTTGCATGGGCCGTAACTTGTGGAAATCGTTACGGTTTCTTCACGTTTCACGCGGTAAAGGTCCAGCAGCTCCTGGCTGACCACCTTGCCGATGCCATTTTCCCGGCACTGGGCTAGCATCCGGCGGTCCTCCTCAGTCAATATGTAATCCATTTGTTCCCTCCTCCAAACAATTTCGATGAGTTGATTATAGCCAATCCGCCCGCCGCAGTAAAATTGCATATTGGATGGAGTACCGTTCCTCCACAAATCCTATGAACGCGGTCACGTAATCCGGCTTCGCCCGCCTGCCGTCATAGACGAACCAGGTTTCACGGACCAGGGGGCGGCCGTCTGCGTCTTTGAGCAGCAGAGAGTGGACGCCCAGGTTTTTCAGCTGTTCCTCCGTCATAAAGCTCAGGGTGTAGCCCAGCCCTCTGCAGGCCAGCTGGCAGCAGGTGTCCACGTCCTCCGCAGTGGCCCCAATGGACGGCGGACGGCGGAAATTGCGCTGCCACCAGGAATCCAGCAGCCTTCGGGAGTAATTGCTCAAACGGCAGTGCAGCATGGGCAGGTCCGGCAGCTCTTCCAGAGCGATGGGATCCCTGGAAATGGCGTAGGCCTGTTCCCGCAGAACCAGGCAGCGGTTGATGCCGCCCTCGTAATTTCCCCGCACGAACGCGCCGTCGGCCTCGCCTTCCTCCACCAGCCGGGTCAACTCGTGGCTTCTGAGATTCTGGATCTCAAAGCTGATGTTGGGATGCGCTGATTTGTAGGCCATCAGGATTTCGGCCAGCTGGCGGCGGCTGAAGGTAAAGGAAGAGGCCAGCCGCACCGTGCCGCAGCCGCTGGTCTTAAAGGCGTCGACGCCCCGCACCGTCTCTTTCATAAAGCTGAGAAATATCCTGGCCCGCCCGGCCAGAAATTCCCCCTCCGGGGTAAACTCCACTCCCTTTGTGCTGCGGTTTACGATGCGGACCTGAAATTCCTCTTCCATGGCCTGCAGCCGCTTGGTCAGCGTGGGCTGGGTGATGTACAGCTTTGCCGCCACCTTGGTGATGTTGGGGTTTTTGTGAAGTTCGTCCAGAATGATCCAATCCGTGTCTCTCATATGTGTTCACCTGCCGCTTAGGGCGCGACGCCCATTCCGTTTTTGTGACATGGCAAATGAAAACTGATAATTTGCCGCTGCTGATAGTATAGCAAAGCTTTATTTTAATTGCAAGAAAGAGGGGTGACGGCGCTCCGGGCCGTGGCTTGACGGCAAAGCCGCGTGAATCGAAAAAATCGACACGCAGGCACTTCCATCTGCGTGTCGATTTTTTAATCAATAGCTGTTTCTATTTGCCGCGTTAAAAAACAATTCAGGCTTTTTCAATCTTCACATTGACGCATTTCAACGCCGGGAAACCGCTGATCGGACATCTGTCCGTATCGTCGGTCAGAAGATTTGCATTGGCGTCTGCAAATCCATGTGTGATCTGAAACGCGCCCTTGGCAAATGTTCCGCGCTGCATGATCTTTACCGGCAATGTGATGCGGCCCTGTTTGGAGGTGACGTTTACCAGATCGCCTTCCTTTAGTCCAAGGCTTTCTGCGTCCTCCTCATGGATCTCCACCTCAGCATGGGGGTGGGCTTTTTTGATCTGCGGAATGTTGCGGTAACGGCCGTGGAAATAGTATACTTTTCTGGCGCCGGTTGTGCAGGGCCACGGATATTCCGGGTCGGGTTCTTTTATATAATCCGGGAGATCGTCGATGGTCGGAATCCCTTTGTAACCAAATTTTTCCAAAACAGTAGAACACAATTCGATCTTTCCCGTGGGAGTCGGGAACGGCTTTTCACCTCTTGCCAAACGTTCTTCGTGTTTCTTGTAGCGAACCGGGCAGGCTCTGACTCCGCTTGGATGCTCCTTCAGATAATCATAATCATATCCGCTGGGCTCCATGATGTAGTTGATCAGCTCTTTTTCATCCTTCCAGGGGAAATATTCCCCTGCGCCCAGGCGGTCCGCCAACCCTTTATAAAACTCATATTCCGTCTGTAAACCGCTGTCAATGCACTTTGCCGCAAGATAGCAGGACTGTTCGATACCGTTGAAGTAAAGCTCGTCCCGCTCAAAATTAGAAGCCGCCGGAATGATATAATGAGCGAGCTTTGCCGTCTCCGTCATCATCACGTCTTTTACCACAAATAACTCAAGGCTGCTCAGCGCTTTCTTTGTCTTGGAGGTATTTGCTTCCGTAAACATCGGATCCGCCGCCGTCATGATCAGGCCTTTGAACGGATAGTCTCTGCCTTCGTACTTGCCGGTGAGAATCGTATCCATTAACATCAAAGTATGGCTCTCACGTTTAAAATAGTCGATGATCGGATATTTGGAGCGGCCGATGGGCTCCAACTCTCTGACAAATTCATCATTGAGCGTGAGATCGTTTCGTTTGTGGTTCTCCGTTAAGAGCATGCCGCCTTTTTGATCGACCGCGCCCACAAGGCAGTCGATCAGAGAGGTGATACGGCTGTTGGACACGCCGTTTCTCTGGTGTTCCAGGCCGGTACCGGGCCAGCTGCATATCTGATCGCCGGCTTCTTCGATCATGTCGACCATCTGATCAATCACAGCTTCCTCCACCCCTGTAATCCTGGAAGCGAATTCCTTGGTAAACTGTTTTGCGTACTCTTTTAATTGATCGAAGCCAACGGTAAATTTCTCGACGAATTCCATGTTGACAAGATTGCGTTCGATCATCTGATTGATGACGCAGTATCCTAAGACGGCATCCGTGCCCGGTTTGATGGGGACAAACAAATCTGCGATTCTTGCCTGCTCGTTGTAACGGACATCGATCACGATGGATTTCGCGCCTTTTTCCCGGCCTTCGTTCAGATCCTGCGTCCAGTAAGAATGCGCCGCCGGAGAGTTGGTTCCCCAGAAAAGCGCGAGCTTTGTATTTCTGAAATCAGCCTGGGGCCAGCAGCCATAATTCAAATAGAAAGCCACATAGCGGCCATTGTTGCACTGGGTATTATTGCTGAAATAGTTGGGGGAGCCGATCACATTGTTAAAACGTCTCATCAATGCTTCGTTCTGGTCGAATCCGGTTCCTTCTCCTTTCCATCCCGCCACAGACTGTTTCCCATATTTTTCCTGTAATTCTTTGATCTTATCGGCAATTTCATCCATTGCCTGCTCCAACGGAATTTCCACAAAACCGTTTTCCGTGCGCTTTAACGGTTTTCTTAATCGCTCAGGGGAGTCCAGCCACGTCACCGCGCTGCTTCCCTTGATGCAGATGCGGCCGCGGTTGATATGGTTATCTTTATCTCCGCTGATTCTTACCAATTTATTATCTTCAATCTGTACTTCAATTCCGCATCCCGATCCACACATTCTACAGATTGATTTACATACCTTTTTCTCAGACATATATTATTCTCCATTCTGTTTCTTAAATGTCACGATAGTTCATCATTTATTCGCATCCAGGTACATTGCCTTGATCTTATGGTCGGTTCTCACGCGCTTTCTGGTGATCGCGTCGTCCACCTCTTCAAACTGCAGCGCACCGCTGATACAGTGTGTTACACATCGGGGATCGCCGCCGCACAGATCGCATTTAAAGCTCACCTTTTTTTCATGGTCAAAATGAATGTTTCCGTAAGGACAGGATAAAATGCACATTTTGCATCCGGCGCATTTTGTCTGATCGAGAATCACCGCATTGGTTTCCGGGTCCCGGCTGATCGCATGGGCGGGGCAGACCTTCAGACACCATGCCTCCTCGCAGTGGAAGCAGGTCATCGGAACCACAAACCGTTCTTCGATGTAATCATTCACACGAATATTTGCAAAATCCACTTCACAGGATGATTTGCTTTTTTCATAGGCGCACGCCATTTCACAGTTTCTGCAGCCTACACATTTTCTGGGATCGATCGTGATTGTTTTCATAAGCCTTCTCTCCATACTTTGTTGAATATTTCTTTGTTAATATAGTCCTTTACATCTTGTGTCCGGCAATCAATCGCTTCCCCCTTGCGGATCAGCGGTCTCATTTTACCGAGGTACTCGACCGCATCGCTGCTTCCGACCAGGCAGCCGCCAATTAGCCTGCCGTCTTTGCAGCAGATTTTCAGATAGCCGTATTGTTCGCTGGGGTACAGGTAGGAATCATCCACATCCTGATCTGCAAATTTGCCGATCGAAGCGACCGTCACACCGTACATTTCCGTCACGTTCATATTTAAACTGCCTTCGTAAACGGTGGAAAGGCCCGCCATATTCTCGCCGGCTACTTTTCCCATTTCCACAGCCGTAGGCCACAGCGCATGGATCAAATGTTCATCCCCGAAAATCGTGGGGCCTGCCGCAACGTCGCCGCCTGCATAGACATTTTCCACATTGGTTCTCATGTGTCCGTCTACAGGAATGCCCCTGTCTGTCACGATACCGCTTCCCTCTAAAAATCCCACGTTTGGCCGGACTCCGGTTCCCACAATCACAAAATCTGCGGGGACATCTTCTTTGTCCTTTAAATGCAGGACAAGGCTTCCGTCTTCCAGCGTTTCGATGGACTGTGTCGAGGTGCCTGTATATAAAGCAACGCCGCATTCCCTTATTTTTTGTGACAGGATCTTCGCGCCCTCATCATCCAAAACATTTGGCATAATACGGTCCATCAACTCAATGACCGTTACGTCCATCCCACGGCTTCTTGCCGCCCACGCCGCCTGCAGAGCCACAAAGCCGGAACCGATCACGCACACCTTTTTCGAAGTCTCAAAATAGGGCAGTAGGGCGTCCAGATCGGATCTTGTCCACATATGGAATACCTTGTCGCCCTTCATACCTTCAATGGGCGGCGCGACCGCATAGGAACCTGTCGCAATCAGGAGTTTGTCGTATGGATAGGTAGTTTGATCCGTTGTCACGGTTTTCTTCTCCGGGTCGACTCCGATCACAGTTTCCTGTTTGATCTGTGCGTTATATCTTGTAAAATACTCCGGGCCGCATATATCCAACCCTTTGTATGGTAGTTTCTGTCTCAATATGTAAGGAAGCAGCACTCTTGAGTACGGAGCGCCTTCTTTTGAAAGGACCAATACTTCGCTTTGCTTATCATATTTCCGCAAATTCTCCAGCGCGCTTAATCCGGCGGCGCTGCACCCAATGATTATAATTTTATTCATACGTCTCCACCAATCATTTATTCTGAATCGATACGCACGTTTCGAATAGTAAGATAGCAGCAAAAATGATCTTACATCGATAAGATCCATCCCCTCATCGTTGCCCCCAATCATTTTTGCTGCTACCACCATTGTTATCGGTCGCTAAAACTATTGAATCTTTTCCTCATAACATTTTTTCAAATTAGCAAGCGCGCCTTTTACCAATTCCATGCGGGTTGCAATGTTCATTCTCATGAAACCTTCGTTATGCAAGCCGCCGAATTCAGCTCCTGAAGAAAATACGATACCATACTCGTGCAATAACGCTTCAAGCTCGTCACAGCTCATCTTCCAGTCCGTAAAATCCAACCAGAACAGATAGGAAGCTTCCGGTTTTGTCAGGACAACTTTAATGTCGTTCTCCTTAAACCAATTTACAACATAGTCTTTATTCTTCTGCAAGTAAGCCTGCAATTCTAAAATATACCCTTCCGCGTGCTCATATCCCGCGGTGGCCGCAACCAGGCCCAGGTCGATCACATCGACTCTTGCGTTTAAAGCGGCGACGGCGTATCGGTCGCGAAGCTCTTTATTCGGAATCACGGTTACGGATGTTTTAAGGCCGGGAATGCCAAATACCTTTCCGGAGCTGGTCAGCACGACGGCGTTTGTTCCGTCCTCGTCACAGACGGCTAATAAGGAAACGTGCTTGCGGCCGTCATAATATACGTCGGAGTGAATTTCATCACTTAACATAACCACGTGATTTGCCTTACAAATGTCGTACATCTTCTGCATTTCTTCTCTTGTAAAGCCTCTTGTGGTCGGGTTTCCGGGATTGCAGACCACCAGCAGTCGGACGCGGGGATCGGAAGCCATCTCTTCCAATTCTTCAAAGTTAATGGACCAGGTACCCCCGGCTCTGTCATATACGAGTCCGTTGTCATATAAGATACGTCCGTTATTTTTCGTTACGGAGTAAAACGGTCCAAAGACAGGAGTCTGAACGATCACGCCGTCTCCGGCTGCGGTGAACGCGTCCATGATCACTTTATAAATTGCCATCAGAGCCGTGCCCGGCATAACCTGCTCCGGCTGGACATTCAAACCATAGCGGCGATTCTGGTAAGCTGCAAATGCTTTTGCAAAGTAGGTCTTGTCGGCAGCGTAGGATAAGACTCCCTGATCAACTTTATCGTGGATGGCCTGACGAATCTCATCCGGCATTCTAAAGTCCATGTCGGCCGTGCCGAGGGGGTAATCAACGCCTAAACCTTCTCCATCCCATTTCCATGTGTTCGTTCCTCTTCGATTGAGAGGTAAATCAAAATTTATCATTCCGTATCTCCTTTGCTGTGTTTGACGTGTATCACTTAATCAATAACTTTCTGACTTTCCAGTTTGAACATTCTGGTTCCGTTCTTGTAGCCAATGCCGAAGATGGATAAAATGATGACCATGGCGGAGCAGCCCCAGCCGAAGAAGTTATACGGTAACGCGGCAAGGGTGGATACTCCGGAAATACCGGCTAAGAAAATAGCGGTATCGCACCACGGAATACAGGTCAGGTACTGTGTACTTGCGGATAAAGCCGCAGATACCAGGTCCATACTGTCCATACCTTCTTCTTCAAACTTCTTTAAGAATAAATCTTTAGGCATCATTCCGGCTAAGAAAGAGCTGGACGTTAAGCTTACGATCAAACCTGCCAGTACAACGGCCGACGTGCTTAACAATACTCTGCTCTTAACTTTGGAGAATACGGTCTCAGCAATCACATCCAGCGCTTTGATCTCCATCAGGATGGTGCCATACATGGAAGCGACGATTACGATGATAGCAGGGCTTACCATACTGGTTGCGCCGCCGCGGTTACAAAGATTTAAGAAGATATCGCTGAAGCCCTCCTCGGCGATGCCTGCGCTTCCGGCTACGGTAAATCCGCTGTAAAGAGCGTTTAAACCTTCGCCAAAGGAAAAGCCGTTGAAGATCATACCAAATACGATACCCAGTAAAGAGGTAATGCCGAGGGTCATAACGATGGGCTTCTTCATGAAGGTTAAAATAAATACCAAAACCATGGGAAGGATAACGAGCACATTGGTGTTAAATACAGAGCCGATCTCCTGGTGAATTAACTGGGCGGAAGCCATATCGCCGCTGCCGGAACCGTTCATGAAGCCTAATACTGCATAGAGAACGGTCGCAATGCCGATAACGGGAAGGGTGTAATAAGCCATACGTTTGATCATGGTCATGGTGTCTACGTCCGCGAAGCTTGCCGCCACGTTAGAAGTATCAGCCATTGGAGAACATAACTGACCAACGTGGGAACCGGATGCCACGGCGCCTGCAACGATGGGAAGCGGTACTCCCATACTCTGTGCGATCGCCAGCATGATCACGCCCACGGTACCTGCCGTACCCCAGGAAGTACCGATGATAACGGATACGATCGCTGTCAGTAAGAAGGACAATACGATCATTAAGGACGGGCTGATGACGTTGATCAGGTAATAAATGATGACCGGAATTGTGCCGGAGAACATCATGGTTGAGATAAAAGCACCAATTAATAAGATGATAAAGAATACCTCAACGACTCCTTTTTCACGCTCGTATACAGGCGCCATAATATCGTTCCAGCCGTAACCGCACCGGTAGGCGATTACCATGGACCAAACGATGGCGATCATCATTGCGGGAATAATGGAAATGTCAAGTTTAACGGAATAGATCACCAGTGCGAGTAACACTACGATCATAGAGATCGCTTCGATAAAAAGCGGTTTTTTCTTTTCGCGGATTTTCGTTTCTTTGCTCATAATTTAGCCCCTCTGTCTTTTGAAATAGTTTTTCTGCTCAGTTTAAAAAATTATTTTTCAGCAATTACCTCGATCTCACACAACAATCCCTTCGGAATCGTCTTTACTGCAACACAGCTGCGCGCGGGCTTGGATGTGAAATACTTCTCATATACACTGTTAAATGTCTGGAAGTCATTCATATCCGCCAGGAAACATGTCGTCTTAACAACCTTGTCAAACGAAACGCCGGCAGCCTCCAATATTGCGCCTACATTCTTGCAGCTCTGATGAGCCTGTGCCTCAATCCCATCCGGCGCCACCCCCGTAGCTGGATCAACTGGAATCTGGCCAGATGTGATCACAAGATTGCCTACTTCAAAAGCCTGTGAATATGGGCCGATTGCAGCAGGTGCGTTTTCTGTTGAAATAACGTTCATGTTCATTTCCTCCTTTGAAATATTTTTTATTATTTCATAAATTACTGAAATATTTTATTATAAAATTAGAATATAACATTTTTTTATTTTAATCAATCGTAAATATGATGAAATATTATTCATCTTTTTAGTGATAATGCTAGAAATACTAAAAAATATTTCATCGCATATTGAAAGACCAAAAAAACTGTGTTAGTATTGATTCATAAAAAATTCGTTGCGATGTCAGTGGGGAAAACAATGATTTTATCAGAGGTAGATCATAAAATATTAGAATCCTATAAAACGGTTTTAGAAGGACTGGCAGACTATCTGGGGGATGGATGTGAAATCGCGCTTCATAGTCTGGAGGATTACGACAAGTCCGTCATTAAAATTGTGAACGGGCATCATACCGGTAGAGAAGTGGGCGCTCCCATCACCAATCTTGCGCTGGAGATGCTGGACAAGATCAAAAAGGACGGCGCCAGATTTTATATTTCTTATTTTGCAAAAAACAAACGTGGAAACCCTATAAAGTCAGCGACCATCGCGATCAAGGGAGAGCACGAGCGCATCATCGGGCTTCTTTGCATTAATATCAATCTGAATATGCCCATGCTGGACTTCTTATCAGTTTTTTTGCCCAATACGCCTTCCAGTGATCAATCCACATCCGAGTTGTTTTCCAACAACCGGGAAACCTTCTTCGACGATCTTTTATACCAGGCAAAGGCGGCTGTGGATAATGACCCTTCCATCAAACCGTCCTTACACAATCGCGCGATTATTGAAATACTCTATCAGCAGGGTGTGTTTAATATGAAAAATGCCGTGGAGCATGTTGCGGAACTGCTGGAGATATCCAAGAACACGGTGTATCTCCACCTGCGTTCGGTTAAAGGCAACTCTGCGGAACCGCTTGAGTGAGTTCAATTCATTATTACGAAAAAGGAGGCCTGCGGCATTATATGCGCCGCAGGCCTCTTTCTTTGGATCCGTAGAAATCATCCCCACTATACGGTGACTCGGCGTCTCCCGGAGCCGCTTTGTCCGTCGAAAATAGTCTCGGCTCATAGTCAAGTCTCCTAAATCTTTCTTATTAGTTGATGGATTCCTTCATAACCTCCTGCGCAAGCCTACAGACTGTCTTTTCCACTTGGGAGAGGGTGCGCCCCTTCTTATAGATCATGACCACATCTCTTGTCAGAGGCGGGTGGCCGATCCGATAATAGAAGGGTTCGGCCGCCAGCTTTATGCGGTTGACCCAGGATTCGGGGATTACGGCGGCCCCAAAGCCGGTGGCCGCCAGGCGGTGGGCTTCCTCCAGGCCGCTTACCTCGTACAGGGATTTGGGCGCGATGTGGAACATGTCCAGCATTCTGCGGGCGTGAAGCCCCATGCCGTGTGTCTCCGTCAACAGGATAAAACGGCAGCTTTTCAGGATATTTAAATCCTCCGGTTCCAATATGCCGGTTTTCACCGCTTGCGGGGAAATGCCTTCGTTTGAGGGGAGTACCATGATGATGAGCTCGCTGCCTAAAAAGACATGGGATACGGACGGCGGAATGATGGGGGAGGTGAAAAACGCCAGGTCCAGGCTGCCGTTCACCACCTTTTCGGCCAGCACGGAATTGCTGCCCTCGCCGCTTACATTGAGCTTGACGTCGGGATAGATCCGCGCCATGCGTTCAACCAGGGGAGGCAGCATCAGAGGAACCCGGGGCCTCCCCATACCCAGCGCCAGTTCTTTTTTCGGCAGCTTCTGTATGGCGCTTATCTGATCCAGCATGTGCTTTTCCGCATCGAGAACGATTTTGATGTACTCAATATAGCATTTCCCTGCCTCTGTGACGGTCAAAGGGCTGCGGGACCGGTCGAACAATTTGACGCCCAGCTCATGTTCGATTGCGGATACCACTTTGCTTAAGTACGGCTGTGATACGAGCAGGGCGTCCGCGGCTTTGGAGAAGCTTTGCAGCTCTGCGATGGCAAGAATATATTGGTACTTAAAATTGCTCATAATACCTCCGAATCATATAACTGATTGGTTATAGAGCTATGAAATTCACATCATGGACGAATGGAACATCCAATGTTACTATCATTATAATCAAATTTGATCGTTCGTCAAGCAACGCGCGTGTAACTTGCCATATTACCACAGGAGGGTTAGAAATGAAAGCTTTAAAAGACACACGGATTCTGGGAATGCCATTGGCATTTTACCTTGTTTTGACCGCGGCGACCCTGTTTATTTCCATCCGCGGAAACCTGTTAGACAACATGATCGGAGCCGTCGCCTGCTCCCTGCTGATCGGCACGGGCCTTGGTGTGATCGGCGATAAGATTCCCATCTGGAACCAGTGGCTGGGAGGCGGCATCCTATTTGCCAATCTCGCCGCCTCCGCCATCACAACCTTTAAAGTTCTGCCGGAATCCACCATCCAGACACTGGAAAATTTCAATAATGGGACTGGATTTTTGGAAATGTTTGTGGTATTCCTGATTCTGGGCTCTATTCTTTCGGTGGACCGGGATCTGCTGATGAAGTCATTTTTGGGCTACATTCCCACCATTCTGGGCGCGGTTGCCGGAGCGTTTATCCTGGGAGCGGGGATCGCGTTTGTTCTGGGAAAATCGCCTGTTGATGCTGTTCTCTCCATTGCGCTGCCGATTATGGGCGGAGGCAACGGTGCGGGAGCGCTGCCCATGAGCAAGGTCTACGGTGAGGTCACCGGAAAGGATCCGTCCGCCTGGTACGCCGCCTCCTTTGCCACATTGATGCTGGGAAATATTGTGGCTGTGCTGTATGCGGCCATTCTGAATAAGCTGGGAAAAAAGTACCCGCAGCTCACGGGAAATGGACAACTGATGAATCTGAAGGACAACGGTGCACGAAAGGCAGAGCCGGTAACCTGCAATCCCGATGTTTCCCACTATGCGGCGGCCATTGCCCTGGCGACATTCTGCTACATATTTGCGGACTACTATGCGGCGCACATATCCATTATCAACAACTGGCTGCATTTGGGTTTTAAAGTTCACAAGTTCGCGTTTATGATTATCCTGGCGGCCCTGCTGAACGTTACCAACTGCGTTCCCATGGAAATCCGGGCGGCAAATAAGCAGCTTCAGGGATTTTTTGTAAAATACCTCTCGTTCCCGTTGTTATTTATGGTAGGACTGGGAACCAATCTGAACGATTACCTTCAGATTCTGTCCATTGCCAATTTGATCATCATACTGTTTGTGGTGTTGGGGGCATGCCTGGGAGCTGCTCTGATCGGCAAGTTGTTCCATTATTACCCCATCGAGGCAATGATAACCGCTGGGTTATGCATGGCAAATGCCGGCGGCTCGGGGGATGTCCAGGTGCTGGGAACCGCGGACCGCATGGAGCTTATGCCCTATGCACAAATCTCTTCCAGAATCGGCGGAGCGGTGATCCTTCTTATCGCGAGCTTTTTGTTCAGTACATTTTTTGCATAAGTAAGTGGAGGTAGTCATGGAAATTTTCGAGTTTGACCGGCCGTGCGGCCTGGTATCATCCGAACACATCATCGTGCGGGTCATGGTGCCGGACGGGTATGGGTCCGGTGAGAAAAGGTACCCGGTACTCTATATCAACGACGGCCAGGACGTCTTTGAGGACAAGGACATTCTGTGGGGCGAGTGCAGCATGGATTATAAGCGCTATTATGGGAATTACCGCAGATTTCTTCCGGAGTTCATCATTGTCGCGCTGGTATGCCCCCGGGAGCGCCAGGAGCGGACCCGGCTGTACTCCCCGTTTACGCATAAGGGGAAGGGAAATTCGCCGGAGGATTCGGATATCGTGGGCATCGGAAAGGCGTATCTGGACTGGATCGCGGAGGATTTAAAGCCCTGGGTGGACGGTGCGTTCAGAACCAGAACGGAGGCGGATTTTACCGGGATCATGGGCTACAGCACGGGGGGACTGTTCGCCATCTACGCCGCGCTGGCCCGGCCCGATCTGTTTTCCAGGCTGGCTGCTCTCAGCAGCGCGGTGTACATATGGAAGGAGGAACTGGAAGCATTTTTGCAGCGGGGTTCCTACGGACACCTGAAGAGAATCTACATGGACGTTGGGACAAATGAGTACGGCCGGATCACCACAAAGGAGGAATTCCTGGAGGGAGCGGAGCTCATGTACAGGGCATATCTGGAACACGGCGTGCGGCCGGAGCGCATCCTGTATCATGTCTTTCCGGACGCCGTGCACTCGCAGACGGATTGGAAAATGCGGTTCCCGGATGCGCTGCGGTGGATTTTTGCGGATGCATAAATACGCCTGAACTTCTGTGAGGGCCTCGCAGACTAATTGATTGATTTTGAGAAAAGCAGCGTGATGGGAAATACGGTCGCGCTGCTTTTCCCATTCGTTTTACGGTTTTGCGGGAGGTTGGTGAGACAAAAATAAGCATCAACAATTCCGTATGCGGTTGACTAATTTAGTCAATACGAGAAAGGGGGGAATGTCATGGGTGACATGGACATTTCCGGAGAAAAAAGAGAGCAGATCATCCGCGCCGCCATGAAAAACTTTTCAAAAAATGGTTACAGGAAAACGGTGATGGATGAAATTGTGGCTGACGCCGGAGTTTCCAAGGGCCTTGTTTTTCACTATTTCGAAAGTAAAAAGGCCCTTTGTCCCCCGTCCAGCTTCTTGGGACGATTCTGACCGACATTAAGACACTTCCTAAAGGCTATGGCCGCACTTCGTTTATGGAAGGGCGCAGGGCCATGGAGAAGCTGACGGAGGAGCTTGTGGGTCTGGCGGAGCGAAAGCTGGGCAGGCGAAGGGCAAAGAAACTGCGCCGGGATATTTCTTTTTTCCGAAACTTTGCGGGCACGAGAGAATACCCAAAATATTTCTGGGTTTGCCGCTATGACATCTACAAACAGGCCCTCCAGCGGACAGCGGAGGACCTTGCCGCTAAGGGGGAGCTGCGGGAGCCCGGCGACCTTTACTATCTCGATCTGGAAGAGCTGCAATCGCTTCTGCGCACTGGCAAGGCGTACCGGTCGAAGATTGAGCGACGCAGGGGGGAATACCGAAGGTTTGCCAGATTGACGCCGCCCAGGCTTATGTTCTCCGACGGAGAGGTCCCGGAGCCTGACCGCCGGGATGGTCTGCCCGCCGGGGCCCTGACCGGGCTCGGTGTGTCGGCGGGGATTGTGGAGGGGAGGGCCCGGGTGGTCAGAAGCCTGGGCGAGGCCATCATGGAGAAGGGGGACATTTTAGTGACCGCCTTTACCGATCCCAGCTGGACTCCGGTATTCGTGTCCATTTCGGGACTTGTCACGGAGGTGGGGGGAATGATGACCCACGGCGCGGTTATCACCCGGGAATACGGCCTGCCCGCTGTTGTGGGGGTGGCGGACGCTACACGGCTGATCCATGACGGAGACCGCATCCGGCTGGACGGCGAGATGGGATTTGTGCAGATCCTATTAAACTAAGAAGAGGCTGCCCTGAAAACGTAATTTAGAGATAAGCGATAAACAAATAGTTTTAATAAGCTCGACTTCTGGCGGGCTTATTTTTCCGTGATGGTATAAAATCCTATGCGGCCTTTTGAGCCGCTTTTTTGCGTGGCAAACAATACAGGTAAGGATAAGGGAGGACAGAGAAGGCTATCGGATTGACAGAGGGACTATGACAAATGGAGCTGTTTGGTAAGCTTCATGAAACAACCCTGTAGGATAAACGCATCAATATAATTGTGCATAAATAGGCGCAAATTATTTGATAAATTTGAACTTGAATTTTATTGTATTGTATATATTGCGGAAAAGTCTCAGTTTGGACATTAATTTAAGCAAAAAACATCTTATTTCACCAAATTAAACTATGTAACCACAATCGTTAGATATTGACGGTTCTGTCGTTCTAGTATATAATTATTTTAGAATGTTTATAAGTATTCACATAAAACAAAGTAATCGAAATTCATGTAGAGAATCAGGACCAGATAATGGAATTTTATAATTCTTCAAAATATAATCCTGATTACCGCTATTCATTCATTTATCCAAATCCAGTACAACCTTGAATTCTTTGTCCTAAATGTGGGAACAGCACTTATAAAGGGTATACTGAAGATTTGGAATGGGGGGCTGACTCGAAGCCCTGTCCTATTCAGGCTGATTTAGTATCAGATATCTATACATATTATCATCACAATGCTTGGTTGGCATGCACGACATGCGGATACACAGCCTCTAAAACGTTCCAGGGGATTCGATTGCTGAGAATTGAATGTCACGTTGAAGCTTGGGGGTCAGTTATTTATTGGGCCAAGCCAGGATATAGTTTGGCAGCTGGTCATAACCCGCACTTAGTCATGTCAACATGGAGCTATTGATTAGGAGATTGCAGAGGTTGATTATATGAAACGGTTGATATTCGTATTTCTTGCTGTTGGCGTGCTCGGTTTGCTTTGCTTTGTTTCTATCTTCAAAAAGGACGTTCTACCTCAACCAACGTTCCCGTTAGATGAGGAAGTTATTATCGGAGCGTTGGAAAAATCCGGGTTACCGGGAATACTTTCCGAATCGGAAACCACTTCTTTGGCTGAAGGGCGAAGAATGCATATTGTTCGCAGCCCAATGATAACTTATTCAGATACAATTAGTATAGAGGAAGCCTCTGTTGATCCCAGCACAAGATTGTTAATTGCGGGTATTACCTCTGCAACGATCGAGGGCGAACGGGTGTTAATTACAGTATTTGATCAGATAGATGTCGCAGATCAAATGTCGTGGGAGGACTGGAAACAACAAATTGTATTTGCTACATTACTCTATGGTGGCTTCGAGGATGAAGAGCAGGTTTATCAGGCTTTTGCAGATAAAGAACTTCCGTATGGTGAAAATGTATTTCAAGGATGGGACGCTCAGCTTCCGGAGGGTTACTGTACGGTGACGTATCGTACCATTAGCGAATCCAGTAATCCAAAGCAAAAACGGCATGCTTTGATGGGTGTAAATATCTATGAATCTCAAGAACTCTATCAAAGGCTTCAAAAGCCCACTACACAGGTCGTACCGTAGTAACTTGATAGTTTCGGCATTAACATTTAGAGTATAAGAAACAAAAATATTCGCCTTAGGCGGATAAGGCGTACCAAACACACAGAAGATGATGATATTGAACGGACGTGATGTAAGGATAGATACGAGCCTATTAGTCGGTGATATGGATATTATGGTTCGATTTTACAGAGATATATTGGGGTTTCCTACACAATGGGATGGAGAGAATTATGTTCCGCCAAAGGGAATCAATCAGACGTTTGAAATTGCCTTTTGGCTGCCTAGCTTTGCTGATGTGGATGCGGAATACGAGCGTCTATCAAAGTTTGGCGTTCAGTTTCCCACCGGAGAACCCATTACCTATCCCTTTGGCATCCGCAACTTTTATGTTGCCGACCCAGAAGGCAATTTGCTTGAAATTGGAAGCACGAACGAAACGTAGTTCGCAGCTGCGCCTTATTGGTAAAAGATGTACTACCCATTTTGTTGTTTTCAATCGTGGCAAGCAGGGCACTTAATGAAAGCAAAAAAGGCGGCAAAGCCGCATGGTTACTGGATTCTATGGCCCAGCGCCTTACGCTATGGGCAGCGTTATTTCAGGCGAAATGGTGCCCAAATGGTGCCCGGATTGACAAAGACGGTTATGAGAAGATAAGAAAGGGGGTGTCGCAAAATCATCAAAATAGATGATTGAGCGGCACCCTTGCTCTGTATATAGAAAAAAATCAGGAGAAAATCATTTTTCGATTGACGTTCTCCTGATTTTGGGCATACTTTAATAAGCATTCGGTTTTTCTTGTATTTATGCACTCGCTTTTAGATCAAACAAATACCTTCCAGTCCGCTCATTCTGGATTTTTCTATGTAGTTTATTTAGATTGTATCCCATACTCAGCAGGAGAATCTCCAGTTTTACTTTCTTCTTACCCCGCAGCAGGAATCGTTCAAATCCATAGTCATTTTTCAATACACCGAAAGCTCCTTCTACCTGAATCGAGCGATTCATCCGGTACTTAATTCCCTTCTCGCTCTGTATGTTTTGATACGACTCCTCACGCTTCTCCAAAAAGCTTTTGGACACGTACAGACGCTTGTTCCCCTTCGCTTTGGTGCATTTTTCTTTGTAGGGACAGCCGGTGCAGTCCTCACATTCGTATACTGTCACCTCAGACTCATACCCACTTTTACTGCGCTGCTTTTTCAGGTAGATCACCCGCAGCTCCTTCCCGGCATGACAGATATAGGTATCGGACTCCTGGTCGTAACCCATGTTTTCCCGTTTACTGATATCCTGTTTAAAACTCCTTTTTTCCATTTTTCATAGGTTTGAGGTTTGATGTATGGCTGCTGCCCCTCCTCCCGCAGATAGCTGTACCCTTCTTCACTTTCATATCCGGAATCAGCTGTAACACTCGGATAGTTAAAACCCAGTTTCTCTTTCATCTGCTTTAAAAATGGCACCAGTGTCCATACATCGTTTCGATCCTGAAAAATATCGACCGCTACAATGTATTCGCTGTCCACTCCAATCTGTACGTTATACCCTGGCTTTAACTGGGCATTGCGCATGTGGTCATCTTTCATATGCATAAACGTTGCATCCGGGTCTGTTTTACAGTAGTTGTTCCTTCCCTGGAAGCTGGCTGTATGCCAGTCATAAATGGTCTGACGCTCCAGGTACCTTTGGAACAGCTCCAGATACCGCTGCTCGATGGATTTGCGTTTTCCGCGGCCGTAAACGAACTCTATGTTCCGCTCCCTGCATATCTCCTCCAGAAAACGGCAGATTTTTCGGAGGTCCTGCACCCGGTATTCGGTTCCCACACGGAAGGACTGGATAAACTCCTGGTTTACAAGCCTCACCGCCTCCTGGATTTTAATGAACATTTTTTCTTCCCATTTCCCAACGGATTTTTTCCATACGAACGTGTATTTATTGGCGCAGGCTTCTAATTTCGTCCCGTCAAGAAAGACAGTTTCTTTGGAAAGTTCACCTGCCAGTTCCAGACGGTGTACCATCTGATAAAAGAGGTCCTCACATGCCTCCTCCAGAAAACCGGAACGGAACCGGGCAATGGTACTGTGATCCGGCGCTTTTTGTCCAGCTAACAACCACATGAAGTTGATATCCCGTTTACAGGCGGTCTCAATTTTTCTTGATGAATAAATATTTTGGGAATACGCATAGGTCAGGATCTTGAACATGGTCTTTGGATCCACTGCCGGATTTCTGCCTTTGGCAGAGTAAGCCTGATAAAGCTTTGTATAGTCTAAATCCTCCAATTCGTGGCTCAGCAGTCGGACCGAATCATCGTTCGGAACCAGCCCTTCCAAACTTAATGGCAAAACCAGTTGATAAGTGCGGCCAAGTTCGGTATAATCTTTAGTAGTGTAATTATTTATTCGCATACTTAATTATACCACGGATGGCGGACTCTTCGGAGCCCGCTTTTCTGTTTTTGTACAGAAAAGGAGCTGTTGCTCCAGTAGATTATTTATCTACTTTTGCAACAGCCCCTTCCTTTGTGTATTTGCTATTCTTTTCTTGCCCCGTCCGGGTCGATCTCGTAGCCGTCGATTTTGGTATTGGCGGCCATAGCGCCGTCCGGGTAGAAGTAGTACCACTTGCCGCTGATTTCCTGCCAGCCCCCGGCTTGCATGAGGCCCGCAGCGTCGAAGTAGTACCATGTGCCGTCAATCTGTTTCCAGCCGGTCATGGGCTTGTTATTCTCATAGTACAGCCATTTCCCGGCGTCGTTCTGCCCCCAGCCGCCAGCGGCGGGGTCAATGACGATTTCCACGAAACGCCGCAGGACGGTGGCGGCCTCGGCACGGGTGGCGGTGTCCTTGGGGCCGAAACGGTTGTTGCCCTTGCCGCTCATAATACCGGCCTGCTGAATGGCCTGTACCGCTTTTTTCATGCCGCTTGTGATCTGCCCCTCGTCCGCGAAAATCTCCGCTTCACGGGCCACGGGGAGGGTGTACCCCAGCTTGTCGGCGTAACGCTGCATAATGGCCGCCATCTGTTCGCGGGTGATGGTGGCGTCGGGGCTAAAGGTCTTGTCCCCGGTGCCGCTCACAATGCCCTTGGAGGCCGCCCACTCCACATAGGGCGCATAGTAGGCGGTGGTGGCAACGTCGTTAAACCGGCTGGAAGGATAGGCGGCGGGGTCTATCCCGGCCAGCCGTCCCAGCGCCACAACGAACATTCCCCGCGTGGTGGTGCCGTCCGGCGTAAAGGTGGCGTCGTCCGTTCCGGCCAGCAGGCCACGGCTTACCACAAAGTCAATATCCGCTTTGGCCCAATGGTTAACGGTGTCGGTAAAAGCCGGGGCGGGCCGGTGGCCCACGGCATACACGCTGAAATGCCCCACAGAGCCGATCACGTTTCCGCTGTTCCTGTCATAGCTGGATTGGTACAGCCATTCCGCGCCCTTGCCGTCCGCGCTGTAAACCAGATACAGGCCGCCGGTCTGCTCGGTGGCGGCGGGCTTATAGGCCAGCCCCACGGTGACGCGGCCCGCGCCGAAGCTCTGAACGGTGGCCGCTTTGCCGTCCGCGCCGGTGTAGTTCACCGTCAGCCGGTAGGCGGGGCGGGAGCCGACAGCGGCCAGCGCGTCCCCGGCAAGGCCGGTTTCCCGGACGGCGGTCAGGGTAATGTCGCCGGTGGCCTGTTTCTGAATCTCTTGCAGGGCGGCAAGGTCAAAGGTTATATCTACAACGCCGGTGTTCAAGATGACATATTGCACCTTGGCGGCGATCAGCCGGTCAAGGGTGGCCCGCTGAATGACGATGGAAAAGCCGTCGTAGGTCAGGGACGTTTTCGCGTCGTACTGTACCGCGATACCGTTTGTCTTGGCCTTGGCGTCCTTTCCGGCCTCGGCTATGGCCGCCGCCGTGCGCCCGTCGTCCGGCTTGCCGGTGGCCGTGCCGTTCCCCACGGACACGGGCAGCTCGATCACGGCCAGTACGGGGTGATTGGGTTTCGGCGGTTCCGGGGTGGTGGTGATGTAATGGCTGCTGCCGCCTCCGCTGTTTCCACCGCCTCCACTGGAATCGGTTTTCACAGTGACGGTACAGGTGGCCGTTTTGCTCCCGTCCGTGGTGGCGACGGTTATGGTGGCCGTACCCTCTTTGACGGCGGTCACGTTGCCGCTTGCGTCCACGGTCGCTATGCCGGTATCGCTGGACTGCCAGCTTACCGCCTTGTTGGAGGCGTTAGACGGTTCCACCGTGGCAATTAGCTGGAAGGAACGCGGGTCTTTGTCGGTGTGCAGGGTATAGGCCGAATGATTCAGCGTCACACCTATTACCGGGATTGTGACCGGGGGAGCGTCTTTCACAGTGACGGTGCAGGTGGCCGTTTTTCTCCCTTGCCGGGAGGTCGCGGTGATCGTGGCCGTGCCGTTAGAAACGGCGGTCACGTTGCCGTCTTGATCTACCGCGACAATGTTGGTGTCGCTGCTCTCCCATATGACTTCTTTGAATGTAGCGTCGCTCGGTATAAAGGTGGTGGTTAGCGTACCGCTCCCATTTGGCCGCAGTTCCAGCGTGGCCGGAAGGGAAATTGACGTGACGGGGCTGTATTCAACCGTGTTCAAGTTCTCCCAGCCGCCGCTGTCATAGCCTGTCCCGCCCTTCGGGACGTAAAAGGTCAGACCGGTGCTTGTGTTCTCGAAAGTGCTGTCGTTTATAGTCGGCGCGGTCGTGGGTTCCATGATGATTTTATCAAGGCCCGTGCAGCCGTAAAACGCAAAATCCCCAATTTGTTCCACACCGCCCGGCAGCTCGGTCAGGGTAATACCCGTGCAGTGGGCAAACGCAGAACCCCCAATTTGTGTCACGCCGTCCGGCAGCTCGGTCAGGGTAATACCCGTGCAGTGGGCAAACGCAGAACCCCCAATTTGTGTCACGCCGCCCGGCAGCTCGGTCAGGGTAATACCCATGCAGCCGTAAAACGCAGAAGGCTCAATTTGTTCCAAGCCGCCCGGCAGCTCGGTCAGGGTAATACCCGTGCAGCCCCTAAACGCAGAAGGCTTAATTTGTTCCAAGCCGCCCGGCAGCTCGGTCAGGGTAATACCCGTGCAGCTGGAAAACGCAGAATTCCCAATTTGTGTCACGCCGTCCGGCAGCTCGGTCAGGGTAATACCCGTGCAGCCCCTAAACGCAAAATCCCCAATTTGTGTCACGCCGCCCGGCAGCTCGGTCAGCTTAAGATTCTTGCAGTTGTTAAACGCAGAATCCCCAATTTGTGTCACGCTGTCCGGGAGGGTCAGCGTTTGCAGTTTTGTTTGTTGGCTCTTCACCATGCCCGTATCATTCTTTACCGTGGTCAGGTTCGTCATGCCGGACAGGTCGAGGGCCGTCAGACTGTTCCAGCCGCTGCTTTCGTTATACAGGTCGATCAGGTATTGCCAGTTATAGCCGGTGACCTCCGCCGCGCTGCCAGTGAGTTTGATGGTGGCAACGTCCGCTTTATCGTCGCCAGACAGCGCGGTTTCAATGGCCGTTTTCATTTCGTTGTTGTCTTCGTCCGTGCCGCCCGTGCCGTTTCTGTCAAAGGTCACGGTGAGAACGCCGCCTTGAAGGGCAAGCGTGACTGCCCCGCCAATCAGCACATCAATCTCCGGCAGCTCCACGCCGTCGGCCAGCGTATAACCGGCTGGAAGAACAGGCGTAAAGAGATAGCCGCCCTGTTCGGCGGTGTCGTCCCACGGGCTGTCCGGTTCCCACGTCACGCCGGTTATGGTGATTGCCTCCGGCTCCGGGTCGGTATCGTCGGACACGACATAGCCGGACGCGCCCAGCGTGGCGGGTAGGGTCAGGCCGTCCAGCGTCGTACCCGCTGGGACGGTCTGCTGTTTCACCGCGTCGGGAATCCCGTCAAAGGCCGTGACGGTGATCGTCCCCGTATCTCCCGGCTCCCCGGTTTCCGTCCCCGTTTTCTCCGGCGCGGTCAAACCGTTTCCGCTTATGGTGGGTTCCTCTTTGCCGCTGTCCTTGTCCGGCTCCCCGGCGCAGACTTCGCAGACGTAGCCGCAGGGCGTACCCGGAACGGCCTCTATATAGCCGCAATCGGTAGTATGCTCCCCGCGCTCATGGGAGCAGTCCAGCGCGTAACACGCCTGCCCGTGTGTATGGCCCGCGTCGCTGTCGGTGGCCGTCTGCTCCGCGTCCTCGTCCATGCCGCAAATCAGCTCGTCCGTGTAGCACTCCGGCGTGTGTTCGTGTTCGCAGTCGCGGCCCGGTATGGCCTCCACATAACCGCATACGGCGGCGTCATGGGCAGTGTGGTGTTCACACAGGCCGGTGCCTGCCGGGGATTCCACCGCGTAGGCCGTGGCCCCCAACTGGGAAAACACCAGCCCGGCGGCCAGCAGCGCAGCCCCTATCCGTTTTCTCGTTCTCAACATAACGTTCCCTCCTATCGTTTCGTATGCGGACAGACAGGGGTTTTTCAAGCAGCTCCTTTGGAGCTGCTTGAAGGGGGTATACCCCCTTCAAATCCGCTTGATTGCTTTTTTGAAACTCCTATGCTTTTCCGGCCCCTTGGCTTAGCTCCATGAACCGCGTCAATGCCTGCTCCATCTTGTAGCGCGTCACCGGCTTTTTGCAGAAGAACGGCACACACAGCCGGTATGCCTGCACCCCAAAATCCAAATCGGAAAACCAGATGATTTTCCGGGATAGCAGCCGCGCGCTGGTGATGGTGTTTAAGCCCTCCACGCTGTCTTGCGCCACGATCACCGCGTCCGGCAGCGCCCGCTTTACCATGCCGTCCAGCTCCGGCCAATCCGCGCAGCCTGTGACCTCTGCCTCCACCTCCTTTTCCTCCAAACACTGGCGGGCCAAATCCATCAACTGTTCCCGCTCCGCTCCGTCGCCGTCGCAGACAATCATGCTCCACATAGGCGGCCTCCTTCCTGTCCAGATTGCTTTCTACACGTTCAGCATAGGGAAAAAGGCGGCGGTTTTCAAGGGAGTGGCCGCAACTTGACATTTTTGGCCGTAACTTGCATGGTCAAAACGGGATTTTTGCGGTAAAATGGTCTTGACAACGAAAAAACTTTGTGATACGGAGGGAGGGATTTTGACATGAGAGCCGCAATCATAGACGACCTTGAATCGTGCAGGGAGGATTTAAGGAAGTGCCTGCACCAATACTTAAACGGGCATTACGCCGGGGAAACGCCCGCCGTCGGGGAGTTTTCCAGCGGGGAGGATTTTTTGTCCCAATTCCAGCCGGAGGCGTGGGACGTTATTTTTATCGACCAGTACATGGACGGGCTTTCCGGCATTGATACGGCCCGGAAAATCCGGGAGAAGGACAAGCTGGCGGCGCTGGTGTTTGTCACCACAAGCGTGAGCCACGCCGTCGAGAGCTACGGGGTGCGGGCCTGTGGGTATCTGGTCAAGCCCTACGACTACGGCGACTTTGAAAAGACCATGGAGCTGGCCGGGGTGGAGAAGATACGCAGCGCCCGGTTTGTCCGGGTGGAACAGGAAAAGGTGCTGCTCCGTGAAATCCTCTGGTGCGACAAAGACGAACACTATACCCAAATCCATACCGACAGGCGGGGCGTCCTCCGGTTCCGTCTGCCCTTCGGGGAGCTGGCGGGGCTGCTGGCCCCTTACCCACAGTTTTTGCCCTGCTACAAGGGCTGTATCGTCAACGCGGAACGGGTGGAGCGAATCGACGCGCTGGTGTTCCGGATGGACAACGGGGCAGGCGTCCCCTTTGCCCAGCGGGAGAAGAAAAAGCTGGAAGGGCTGTATAGTTCCTATCTGTTCCAGCGGGAAAGGGAGGACGCGCTTTTATGATGGACACGGTTGACGCGCTGATGGTGCTTTTGTTCCCGTTCCTTGATACCATTCCCTTTACCATGCCCCGGTACTGGATTTTTCGCGGCAGGCTGCGGATTCCCTTCCGGTATGTGGTGCTGGTGCAGTTTGTGTTGACGGCGGCGTACAGCGCGTCCTTTTACGCCGTCAACCTGGGCGGCTATGAGGCGGCGGCCCGGTGGACGACCATTCTCCGTTACGTCTTTATGCTGGCATATCTGGTTTGCGCCTTTTCGCTGATTAAGGACACCCTGCCAAAACTCCTGTTTACCTGGCTGCTTACGCTGGCGTGGCAGTTTTTTGTCATGGGAAACGCGAACTTTATTGAAAGCCGTTTTTTCCCGGACGTGTCCGGCCGGCACCCCTATTTGGTCTACAACGTCGCCCGCATTGTGATCTACCTGATTACCTGCCCGTTCCTGCTCCGGTTTTTCCTCCATACGGTGCGGGACGCGCTGAAAATCGAGGACCCGGAAATCTGGCGGCGGTTCTGGAAAATTCCGCTGTTTTCCACGCTGTTCGGTATCCTTTACTGTACCATGACCGACGTGTACGCCTTCGCCTCATGGCAGTTTCTAATCTGTCGCTACCTCATGCTGTTCGGGGCCTGCTATGTGTCCCATGTGGCGCTCCGGGTACTGGAAATCTCACGGAGCCGGACACAACTGGAAGAATCGCTCCGGTACGCCGACCGGAGCCTGCTGGCGCAGAAAAAGCAGTTTGATGCGCTGGCCGTCCACATGGACGAAACGCGCAAGGCCCGCCACGATCTTCGGCAGCATTTGGCCGTGGTGAAGTCCTATCTGGAGCATGATGACAAGGCGGGGCTTGCGGAATACATCGAACTGTATCAAAGCCAGCTGCCCCCGGACACTTGGGAGCGGTATTGCCGCAACGACGTGGTGAACGCCGTCGTATGCTACTACGCGGCCTCGGCGCGGGACGGCGGGATTGCCTTTGAAGCGGGGATAGACTACCCGGACGGCTGCCCGGTGTCCAGCACGGACATAACAGTGCTGCTGGGGAACCTGCTGGAAAACGCGGTGGAAGCCTGTAAGCGGGAGGCGGCGGGAGGGCCGCAGACCATTAAGCTCCGGGTCAAGCGGCGGGGCAGCTCCACGCTTTTGATTCTGGTGGACAATCCATGTGTGACGCCAGTGATGTTCGACGGGGACACGCCGCTTTCCTCCAAACGGGAGGGGGCCGGAATCGGCGTGGAATCCGTGCGGGAGATTGCCGCCCGGTACGGCGGCACGGTGCAGTTTGAGCAGAAAGGCGGGGCGTTCTACGCCTCCGTCCTGCTGAAACTGGTTCCGGACGGGGCGGGGGAAACCGCACCGGCTGGGGAAGGAGCGTTTCCGCTCAAACAATAGCGGCAAGCAGGGCAAAGTGGTACACACTTTGCGATTTTCCCGATTTTTGCCTTGGCGAAAACCTGTAAAATCTGCTTGTTGGGGGCCGCCCCAATCCCCCGGCAAGGTGCGCCCCAGCTGCCTTGCCAAACGCTCCACAAGTGGAGCGGCGACGGCCCGCAGGCCTAGTGTCGATGGCGTCTCCATCATGTTTGAAAGCGTCCGGCCGGACGCGCAGCCCTCCCGTCAGGGGCGATGAAAGAGGCCGCCGGTGGCGGCCCTTTTACGGGGTTTGGGTTCCAGTACCCAACAAGCGTTTTGCAGGAGTGTATATACTCCAGCCCTGCTTGCCACGATTGTTTTCGGTGGGATTGGGATTCCCGCTGCGCATGGAAACAGCCCCGGCATAAGACGGGGTTCAGTCTTACGCCGGGGTTGTCTTGCGTAACGATAAAAATCTGTTTCCGGGGGGGGGGGGTGAAATGATACAGGACCCCTCGGTTCCGCGCCCGCAGAGGCCCGTTCTGTCAGGGGTTTGGAGGCCCTATTTTTCCGCACAAGCCCCTTGTCGGCCCATGCCCGCAAATTCCGTCCGGCCTCTTACGGTTTCGGGAAGGGTGTGGTATACTAAAGCTGTCAGCAGGCCCCGCAAGGGCTTGCTGTTTTTTTGTTTTATGGTGCCCAAATGGTGCCCAACTTTACAAAACCATGCTGTTACAGGTTACGCCGCCTTATTCGCCGGATTTGAGAAAATGCCCATTTCATGCGGGTTTGCGCCATCTTCCCATGAAACGATTTGCCGCCTTATGACGGCTGATTTAGCTATACAGGCAATAAAAAATAGTAGAATTGCTTTGGTAGCATGGGATGCCCACATCCCGCAGCCCCCGCATAAATACTCTTTTTTGGCTTTGTGCGTTCCAATATTAGTAGGATTAAAATGCTGTTTGACGCTTTTTTGACGCCCCAGCTCCACGAGAACTTATAAAAAGAGATAAGAAGATATGTGAGGGCACACGCTTATCTGTGAGAATTTCTGTTTATTTTTCTCGTCAAATTGATCGGCGAATTTCCTTCATTTCCGTTCTCATCCTTTCCCGTTTTTGGGTAAAGAAATTGAAGAGCAAGCATAGGAAGTGTGGCTCCACTTCCGAAAAACTGTTTGTTGGGAAGCATCCCAAATCCTGTTTGCTTTTTGAATTTAGCCATCCATGAATGGGCTACAGAACCAAGTAGAAAAGCTAACTAAAGTATAGTACAATTAAAACGTAGAGAACAACCACTATTGTGTGTAAAGGAGCTGAAAAGTTTGGAGTTGCAAATACAAAAAGTACTAGAACAAATTAAGGCAACTTGCATGGATATATTTTCCACCAATTTGGTTGGAATATATATTCACGGTTCATTGGCATTTGGCTGCTTTAACTGGGATAAAAGCGATATTGACTTTATAATTGTGACGCGGTTGTCGCCAACATTGCAGGAAAAAGAAAAGCTAGTTGAGGACTTGCTGAAGATTGATAAGATGTGTCCGCGAAAAGGCTTGGAAATGAGTTTAGTACTTGAAGAATATTGTCACGATTTTCTGTATCCTACGCCCTTTGAACTTCATTTTTCTAATGCTCACAAGCAAAAGTTTTTTGAGAATTTGAGTGAGTACTGTGCCCATATGAACGGTACAGACAAAGATTTGGCCGCACATTTTACAATTATCAAACAATCGGGTATTGCTCTTTACGGTGAAAAAGCAGATGGAGTTTTTGGAGATGTCCCCAAAGCAAATTATTTGGACAGCATAAAACATGATATTGAAAACGCTGTTGTCGAGATAGTAGAAAATCCTATCTATATCATACTGAATCTTTGCCGTGTATTGGCCTATATCAAGGATGATGTTGTCCTTTCAAAACAGCAAGGGGCATATTGGGGACTTGAGAATATCCCGGTTAAGTACGCTAGACTCATTGACAAAGCGGAAGAAAGCTACCGTAGCGCCGAACCGTTTTCGATGGATATAGGAGATGCCTTGCTTACAGATTTTTCGGGATATATGCTTAAACAGATATTTGAAAGATGAACATATTCCAATACCAGAAGTAGCAGAGCCGCCGTCCTTGTCAACGATTAGGTGAACGGGATAACGCCCGCCATTAACAAGCTCGTTTGCCCCTACTTGTTGGGGAATCAAGGAACAAAGACACAAGTGATTTCGCCCTCTTTGCATTATGGGGCGCTTGTCACCTCATAGAGTCATTTTAGGAGCGTGTTTGCGGCTTTACAGATACCAAATGGCAGCGGGCTAATGGTTTTACATTGCTGCCGCATAAAACGCCGTTTAACTGCGTGACAACACTTTATCTTTGACGCTTTTTTGACGCCCTAGTTTACAAAAAGAACTTATAAAGAGATATGAGAAGATATAAGATTAAACGTTACAAGGCTAGTGCTCAATTCAGTATTGAGCTGTGCCAATAAGCACATATAAGAGTTTATGCGGCGTTTTTCATCTATTTAATCAATAAAAAATAATAGCTTTCGTTTGAGAGTGTCGCAGTCATTAAATTATATTTTGCGACACTCTCTCCCGTTCCGGTTCACGCGCAGACCGTCACTTGGCAATCTGCCCCTCAATTCATTTTTTCTCCACCGCAATCCAAAACTCGCAGCAGTAGTCCGGCGACGTCACGTCCGCCGACGGATACACCTCAAAATCCGTCCCCCCGCAGGGCTGGTACTCGCTGGTGGGGAAAAACTCGCTGTAGATCCGGTGGTAAAGCTCCTGGAAGGCCTGGGGCATGCTGCCGGTGCAGGTGAATACCGCGTAGGTGTGGGGCGGGATCTCCTCCACGCAGAGGCCGTCCTCCGTTACGGGCTGCCCGTTGTAGGCCGCGCCGATGGCGTAGGGGAAGTCCGCGTCCGACGCGTCCTTTCCGAAGCTGGCGCCCACAATCCGGTCGCCGAACATACTACCCGCCGGAATATACTTGCAAAACGCCGGTATGGTGCCATCCGCGCTGCATTCCTGCCAGAAGGCGGAAATCTCCACCGGGGTCAGCTCCTCCCTTGCGCTTACCCGCTTCTTTCTCATCACCAGCTTAAATGCTTCTCTTGTCTCGATTCTGTAATCCATGATATTCCCTCCGCTTAAAATCAGTTTTACGGAAAGGCGGGAAAATGATTTCAGAACCGCACCGCTGCTTCTGGCCTGGGACGGCGTGATGCCGTGAAAACGGGTGAAGGCCCGGCTGAAGCTCTCGGGAGTGTCGTAGCCGTATTTTAAGGCTACGTCGATGACCTTTTCGTCCGATCCGGCCAGCTCGCTTCCGGCCAGGGTCAGCCGCCGCAGGCGGATATATTCGCCCAGGGTGAAGCCGCAGAGCACGCCAAACACCCGCTGAAAATGAAAACTGGATGAGCAGGCGCGCCTGGCGGCCTCCTCGTAGTCGATGGGCCCGGTTATGTGTTCCTCCACATAGTCCAGGGCCCGCTGTATTCCGGTAATCCAATCCATCACATTCTCCTCCTTCCGCATGTTTCGCTATGCCTCGCCGTGGCGGAATCTCCGCCGGGCGGCCGGTTTCCCACGCCGTCCGAACCGCAGCAGGCATATCTAAACAATACCGGAAAGCGGCAAAATTCTCTTGACTTTCCGTGCGGAGCGATGCCGGGCGTTCTGCGCCGCCTGTTCCGGACCCTACATCCCTATTTCTCGTCGCAGACCTGGAAAATGTAGAATTTCAGATAGTAGGATTCCTCCGCGGCCCACAGAATCGGATGGTCCGCTGCCTGGGTGCGATACTCCACCTGGCGCAGGCGCTTGTGAGCGCCGCTTGCGGCCTCGCGGATGGTCTTGGTGAACAGCTCAGGGTCCATAAAATGGGAGCAGGAGCAGGTGGCCAGATACCCACCGTCCTTCACCAGCTTTAAGCCCCGCAGGTTGATCTCCCGGTAACCCTTAACCGCCTGCTTGATGGAGCTGCGGGATTTGGTGAAGGCCGGCGGGTCCAGGATCACCACATCGTAGCGCTCCCCATCTTTTTCCAGCTTAGGCAGAAGGTCGAACACGTCGGCGCAGAGGAAGGACACCCGGTCCGAAAGGCCGTTTAAGGCCGCGTTCTCCGCAGCCTGATCCACAGCCAGCTGGGAGGCGTCCACGCCCGTGACCTGTCCGGCCCCGGCAAGGCCCGCGTTTAAGGCGAAGGAACCGGTGTGGGTGAAGCAGTCCAGCACCCGCTCGGGGGTCAGGCTGCGGCACAGGTTCTGGACTGCCAGCCGGTTGTATTTCTGGTCCAGGAAAAAGCCGGTTTTCTGGCCGTCCTCCACGTCCACCAGGTAGCGGACGCCGTTTTCCACGATCTCCACCTTGGTGTCAAATGGCTCCCCGATGAAGCCCTTAAAGCGTTCCATTCCCTCCTGGAGGCGCACCTTGGCATCGCTGCGCTCGTACACGCCGCGGATCTCTACGCCGTCCTTTGCCAAAACCTGCAGGAGCTTGTCCAGGATCACCGGCTTCAGGCGGTCGATGCCCAGAGCCAGGGATTCCACCACCAGCACGTCGGAGAACTTGTCCACCACCAGGCCGGGCAGGAAATCCGCCTCGCCGAAGATCACCCGGCAGCTGGAGGTGTCCACCGTGGCCTTGCGGTAGTTCCAGGCGTCCTGTACCCGTTTCTCCAGAAATGCCTCGTCGATCACGGCGTCGTTTTTGCGGGACAAGAGACGCACGGTCAGCTTGGAGCGGGTGTTGATGAAGCCGTGTCCCAGACAGTATCCGTCGAAATCCTCCACCCGGACCAGGCCGCCGTTCTCAAATTCTCCCTCGATGGCCTCGATCTCATTATCATAAATCCACGCGCCGCCCGCCTTTAAGGATCGGCCGGCTCCCTTGCGGATGCGCACGACAGCGTTTTCTTTGAATAAATCCATTTTTTTCTCCATTCTATTTATATGTATTTTCTTGATAATAGCATAGAATGAGAAAAAATTCATCCATTTTCCAACACGCGGATTCCCTGGGTAATGATCTGCTCCGCTAGGGTGGCAAGCTCCTCAGGAGATTCCATGAGACCGGTCTGGAGCCAATACTGCACCAGGCCCACGCAGCCGGACACGATAAAGGAATAGTAGGCTTCGAAAAATGCGGAGTTTCCGCTGCGGAACACCTCCATCCAATCCTGCAGGCATTTCTCGCGCACCAGGTGCTTCAAGCGGTTGACAAAGTTTAAATCTCCGTTTTCTCCCAGCAGAATATACACCAGGTCGGAGTTGTCCTTGACCAGATGAAAGATATCCACAAATACCGCGGCCGGATTGTTGGTCAGGTCCTGGGCGTTGTGCCGGTACATCAGGCTGTTGAACTCGTCCAGCAGTTCATTTTCCGTTTTTTCCAACAGGTCGAATACATCCCGGTAATGCAGGTAAAAGGTGCCGCGGTTCAAATCCGCCATGTCGGTCAGCTCCCGCACGGTGATGTCCTGAACCTTCTTTTCTTTGAGCAGACGCGTCAGGCATTCGCGCAGTTGCTTTTTTGTTTTCCGGACCCTGCGGTCCACTGTCTCTTCTCCCATGATAGAGCCTCCTTGCTGTTTTGGCTTTGAGTCGAAAGCCGATCAAACTTCTCAAAAATTTAATATTCCGTTCATAGACGTTATTTGGAAAAATGTTGATTAATAGTCATTAAATAGAAAATTAATCATTGTATATAACGCCATTAGTTAGTATAATCCATTATAGTCAATAAATAGACATCTGTCAATTACTAAAATAAAGGTTGTATAACGTAACGAAAGATGGATAATAGATTTTGGAATAAAAGTCGGGGAGATGACGGGATGAGCGAGTGGAAACGAGAGACAAGGCGAGTCAAAGGCGCGCCGGGGTTGGCGGTTTTGAGCGCGGTATTGGGCGCTGCGATGCTGACCGCGGCCTTTCCGGCCGGAGTGCTGGCCGCGGAAGGCGGCTGGCGGCAGGACGGGACCGGCTGGAAATACATACAGGAGAGTGGATCGCCCGCGGCCGGAGGCTGGAGCCGGATTGGAGAGAACTGGTACTGGTTCGACGGACAGGGATACATGAAAATCGGTTGGCTGACAGACGAAGGACGTACCTATTATATGGAGGAGAACGGAGCCATGGCGGTGGGCTGGCGTGAGATCAGCGGAAACTGGTACTATTTCCACGAGGACGGAGCCATGAACACCGGGGATGTGACGCTGGGAGAGACGGAGTGCCGGTTTGGCGCGGACGGCGTTTTTAAGAGCGCATCCCGGGTGGAAAACACCGGCGGAGGCGCTTTCCGGGTGGGCTGCTACGACGAGATGACCCAGGCGCTGTTTGACCGGTTGAACGAGGAAAAGACGGAAGAATATTTCGAAGAGTATTCGGAGCGCGAGGATGAATATGATGGAGATATGAAGCGCAGCTACGACAGGAACGCCACCTTCCAGGTGTACGGGGACTTAAACCGGGCGGCCATGCATCGCCTGGAGGCCGCGGCAGCGTCCGGTTACACGAACGGCAGCATCCCGGGGGAGGGAACGGTGAGCGATTACCTGAAATCCATATCCTACGGCTCGGGTCGGAATTCCATGGAGCTGTACCTGCAAAACTGCGAGGATGATTCGGATGCCTACGACAAGTTCCAATCCAGGATGATGGACCGCTATGATCAGAAGGCGGACCGGAAGTATTTGCCGGAGTATTACCGGAAGATCGGCATCGCCCACCGGGAAGAGGGCGGGAAGCATTTCTTTCTGATTATTATGCTGCGGTAAATGCCGCAGAGGTAAATGAGGAGTTTGGCCATGGGACAAAGATTGCTTGATAAGCTTAAAAAAAGAAAAGAGCCGGACAGCGGGCAGGATCAGGGCGAGAAGGAGCGCGGGTCCATCCGGCTGGCGCACTTTATCATCCGCCGGAAAGGGGTGATTGAGTCCATATTCGCGGCGGGGTGCATTTTCAGCCTGCTGGCCATGTTGTTTGTGAATGTGAACTACGACCTGACGGAATACCTTCCCGCCAGCGCCGAGTCCCGCATTGGCCTGGATAAGATGGAGGAGGAGTTCGGCTATCCCGGCACCGCCCGGATCATGTTAAAGGACGTCACCCTCTACGAGGCGAAGCAGTATAAGGACCGGTTGGAAGCCGTGGAAGGCGTGGATCAGGTGCTTTGGTGCGACAGCACCGTGAATATTTATTCCGGCGAGGATTTTATCAACCAGAAGGACATCGAGGATTATTATAAGGATGGCTGCGCGGTGATGGACGTGACCTTTGTGGATGGGGACACCGCCAAGAGCACCTCCAGGGCCATCGACGAGATGAAACAGATCACCGGGGACAAGGGCTACTACGTGGGGATGGCGGTGCAGAATAAATCGCTGACCGAGAACGTGGAGAGCGAGATGAGCCTGATTCTGACCGTGGCCATTATCATGATTTTCGTGGTGCTGTGCGTCACCACCACGGCCTGGACTCAGCCGATCCTGTTTCTGCTGGTTATGGGCGTGGCGATCCTGCTGAACCGGGGCACCAACATTTTCATCGGAACGGTGTCCTTTTTGACCAACAACGTGGCGATGGTGCTGCAGCTGGCCACCTCCATGGACTATTCCATTTTCCTGCTGGACGCGTTTACCCGCGGTAAGGGCGAGGGAATGGACGACGAGGCGGCCATGGTGAACGCCATCGACGAGGCCATCAACTCCATTCTGGCCAGCAGCCTGACCACGGTGGTGGGCTTTCTTGCGCTGGTGTTTATGAATTTCACCATCGGCTTCGACATGGGCCTGGTGCTGGCAAAGGGAATCGTGTTCAGCCTGCTGACCGTGCTGTTCCTCATGCCGGCCATGATCCTGAAATTTGCCAAATGGAATGAGCGCACCAAACACCGCCCGTTCCTTCCTGAGTTTAACAAGCTCAGCAGCTGGGTTTACCGGGTGCGCTACATTATCCCAACCATCATGCTGCTCATCACCCCGGTGGCCTACGTGGCCCAGGGAATGAACGATTTCCTCTACGGAAACAGCGCGGTGGGCGCCAGCGAGGGCACGCAAGTGTACGCGGACGACCAGATGATTGTGGAGAAATTCGGGCGCAGCAACATGATGCTGGCCCTGTTCCCCAATACCTCCCCGGTGACGGAGAAGGAAATGTCCGATGAGATCGAGGATCTGCCCTATGTGAAGAGCGTGACCTCCATGGCCAACACCCTTCCGGAGGGGATTCCGGAGGAATTTCTGCCGTATTCCATCACCAGCCAGCTGCACACGAAGAATTATTCGCGGATGCTCATTTACATAAGGACAAAGACGGAGAGCGACCAGGCATTCAAATGCTCGGACGAGATCCAGTCCATTATCCGGACCTACTATCCCCAGGGGTCTTATCTGGTGGGCGAGACGCCGTCCACCCAGGATATCAAATCCACAATCACGGACGATTACAACCGGGTCAACAACCTGTCCATGCTGGGCGTGTTCCTGGTGGTAATGTTCAGTTTCCGGTCCTTTATCATACCGGTGATTGTGATGATCCCCATTGAGATCGCGATTTTCCTCAACATGGCGATTCCCTATCTGGAGGGGGACACCATGGTGTTCATGGGGTATATCATCGTCAGCAGCATCCAGCTGGGAGCCACGGTGGACTACTCCATCCTGTTGACCAACAATTACGTGTCCTGCCGGAAGAGCATGGGGAAAAAGGACGCCTGTATCAGCGCGATCAAGCTGTCCTGCCCCTCGGTGTTTACGTCGGGCACCATTATCATTTTAGCCGGATATATTATCCATTTTATATCCACCACGGCCGCAATCGGCGACCTGGGCCATCTGATCGGAAGGGGCGCGCTGTTCAGCGTGTTCCTGGTGCTGACCGTGCTGCCGGCGCTCCTGGTGCTGTGCGACCGGATCATCACCAGCAACGAGTGGGACCGCTTGCAGAAGTTCCTGAAAAAGCGGCATGACCGGCGGATGGAGCTGTTGAAGAAAGGACTTAAAAAAATGGCCGGAAATGGGACTGCGGCCGGAAACGAACCAATGGAGGTGAATGGCGATGAAGTATAGCAGAAGAATCACGGCGGCCGTGTTGGCGGGCCTTATGCTGTGCACCAACATGGGTGGGGCAAATGAAGTTTACGGCGCGCCGGCCGGGGTGGACGTGGATGAAACCATGTACGTGAACCTGGATTATTATGGAAAGACCAGCAAGGTCAATGTGGTGAAAAGCTGTAATTTCAACGGCAATACGGAGTATACGGATTACGGAACCTATGAAAATGTGGTAAATATGTCAAACGGCGAGGCTCCCCGGATCGGGGACGGAACCGTGACCTGGACCATGCCTGCGGACCAGACGGGGCGTTTTTACTACCAGTGCACCATGGGCAACGACCAGATGACGCTGCCCTGGGATTTCGACGTGTCCTACAAGCTCAACGGCGTGCCGGTTAACGCGGACCAGCTGGCCGGGGCTTCGGGGCTGATCGAGATCAATGTGAAGGCCACGCCCAACGACGGCGCAAGGGAGTATTACCGCAACAACATGCTGCTGATGGTGGCGGTGCCCGTAGATATGAGCAAATGCTACAGCGTGGACGCTGAGGGCGCTCAGACCCAGAATCTGGGAGAGACCACGGCGGTGGTGTTCACGGCTCTTCCCGGGGAGGAAGGGGACTACACGGTGCGCATCGGCACGGACCGCTTTGAAACCATCGGCGTGATCATGGCCATGGCGCCGGGCACGGTGGAGGATTTGCAGCACATCAAAGATTTGAAGGAAGCCAAGGACACCTGGCAGGACGCCGGGGATGAACTCTACGACAGCCTGGAGCAGATGGCGAAGTCCGTGGAGTCCATGCGGGACGGCGTGAACCAGGTTCAGTCCGGCCTTCAGTCCGCTGAGAACGCCAGACAGACCTGGAGCGGTTCCAAGGACGATATCCTGGCCGGAAACGACCAGACCCTGGCGGCGCTCACCGCCATGTCCGGACAGATGGAGACGATGGTGCCCCATCTGCAGACCGCCAAGGACTCGGCGGAAGTGGTGCACGACGGAATGAACAACATTGTGGACACCCTGGGCCAGATGCAGGATCCTCTGCGCAAGCTGCACACACGGCTCAAACACGTGGAGAACAGCATGGACAGTCTGTCCACGGAGCTGCCGGAAATTCAGGAATTGATGCTCCAGGTGATCGCTCTGGACGCCCAGTTCCAGGCCAACGAGCAGGTCACCCTGACCGGAATGAGCAGCATCCAGCAGGCGCTGTTGGATATCGGGGAAGATTATTACGAGGAACCCGAGCGCGCAAACGCTTCGGGCGGCGCGGGCGGCTCCGGGGCCGGGAATGCGGCTGGAAATGAGGGGAAGAGCGGAAATGGAGGCTCCGGGGCCAATGGAACGGAGGAGAGTGGGAATACTGCCGGTAGTGGAGAGAACGGCAGTGAAAACACGGCAGGTTCCACTCAGAACGGCGCAGAAACAGGCGGTGGCGCAGGTGCTGGCTCTGAAGCCGGGGCTGCCGGTAGCAGCGGCGGCGGTGCGGGCAGTGGAGCAATAAGCGGCGGAAACGCAGACAGCGGAGCAGCAGATGGCGGTAATGCGGGCAGCGGCGCAACGGTTGGCGGAAACGCGGACAGCGGCACAACGGTTGGCGGAAACGCGGGCAGCGGCGCAACGGCTGGCGGAAACGCGGACAGCGGCACAACGGCTGGCGGAAACGCGGACAGCGGCACAACGGCTGGCGGAAATACGGACCAAGGCACAACGGGCGGCGGAAACGCGGACCAAAGCACAACAGACAGCGGAAATGCGGACAATAGTACGGTAGCTGGCGGAAACGCAGGTAACGACGCAACATCTGGCGGTAATACGGACAGCGGAGCAACAACCGGCGGCAGCGCAGATACCAGCGCAGAAGCCGACAGCACAGGCAGCGGAGCAACAGCTGACGGCGCAGGAAGCGGCACTTCACCTTCCGGCGACGCCGGTACCCCTCAGGCCAGCGCAAAATCCGGTTCCGGCGCTGCACTCATGGCGACCATCACCCCCCACAGCGCGCCCCTGGTGGCCGCAGGGGCGGATTATCCCCTGAGCCCCACGGAGGTGTTCCAGAGTCTGAACGCGAAAAAGCAGCTCCTGGAGCAGCTCTCCAAGCAGAGCGGCAATCTGGTGAGCACCATGAGCGAGATGACGGAAAACACCGGCGACGCGGCGAAATACAGCCGGGAACTGATCGATAACCTGGATTTCCTCATCGAGGACATCACGGCGTTAAACGATTCTCTGGACGTCTATTACCCGGATCTCCAGGACGCCCTGACCGACGCCCAGGAGCTGGTGAACCGGACCACCGAGGCTCTCAACAGTGGAATCAGCACCATGACCATTTTGCAGAACACCCTGAAAAACAGCAGCGACGATTTTGACGCGGCCGCCAGGGAAAGCCTGCGGGGCAGTATGGCGCTTTTGGACAAGAGCCTGGACATTCTGGACAGCACAACGGCCATGCGCAGAGCCGGGCGCACCATGAAGGACACATTGGACAACGAACTGGACAAATTCGACACCGACAACCGGTTCCTGTTCATGGACCCGGAGGCTGAGAAGGTATCCTTCACCTCGGACCGGAACAAGGCCCCCAAGACCTTGCAGATCATTCTGAGGACCGACGAGATCAGCCTGGACAGCGACGATAACAAACCTACGGATGTGGAGACGGAGAAGGAGCACGTCAGCCCCCTGCGCCGGATGTGGAACGTGCTGGTGAAAATGTGGCAGGCCATTGTGTCCATTTTCAAAGAGCGCTGACCGCCGGATGAGGCGGAACGCAGCTGTCCGGAGCCGGGCGGCACGGCTTGTTTGATCCCCCCACAAAACAGGTCCCTTTCCGGTTGAAATCCAGGTCGAAAACCTTTATAATGAGAATCAGGCGGTAGCGTTTGCGCTCCCGCCTGATTCAGTTATCCCGCAGCTGTGTCTGCGGGCTTCTGACCCCGCGGACAGCCGCCGAAGGTCCATGCAGACATGGCAAGGCACGGCGTATCCGCGAGAATAACGAAGGGCGGCCTCGACCAATGGCGGAAATCACGAAGCAGGAGAAAACGAAATACAAGCTGGCCAACTCCATCAAGGAGTGCATGAAAACCGCGCCGGTGGACAAGATCACGGTAAAAAATATCGTAGAGGGCTGCGGCGTCACCCGGCAGACCTTTTACCGGAACTTCCTGGACAAGTACGACCTGATCAACTGGTACTTTGACAAGCTGGTTCTCCAGTCCTTTGAGCAGATCGGCATGGGCCACACGGTGGGGGAGAGCCTGACCCAGAAATTTGCATTTATCCTCAATGAAAAGGTGTTCTTCACCGAGGCGTTCCGCTCCGATGACCGGAACTCCCTGAAAGAGCACGACTTCGAGCTGATCCTCCAGTTCTACACGGACCTGATCGCCCGAAAGACCAGCCAGCCTCTGGACGATGAGCTGCATTTCCTGTTGGAAATGTACTGTCAGGGTTCGGTGTACATGACGGTCAAATGGGTCCTTGGAGGCATGAAGGACTCCCCGGAGCAGATGGCCCGAACCCTGGTGGAAGCCATGCCGCCCAAGCTGGCGGAGGTGTTCGGAAGGCTGGAGCTTCTCTGAGCCGCGGCAGCTCACAGGCACTTATTCTACCTGGGCTAAACGAATGGTAGAGCGGACTAAACTGAGGGTCGGTTGAGTCTTTACAGGGAGAATCGTATCATGCAATTATCAAACAAAATGGATAGGGGTAAAGGGTAATGGAGAAAACACTCGGTATGATAATTGCGGAGCACAGAAAAGAAAAGGGCATGACGCAGTTGGAATTAGCGGAAAAAATGAGAGTGACGGACAAGGCTGTCTCTAAATGGGAGCGGGACCTCTCCTGCCCGGACATTCATTCACTGCCCAATTTGGCGGCAATACTCGGCATTTCCATCGACGATCTTATGCAGATAAAAAGAGAAGTCCCCGTTTCCTCAAAGAATCCAAAGGAAGTGATGGATATCCTTTTTAAGGCGGTTGCTCTGGCAATGGGAATTGCCGTAATCGTTCTGTCGGTTCTGGACGCGTTACCCGTGGAAAGCGGAATCACGTTACTGGGAATCGGAATGACCTGCATCGGTATTTCCCTGCTCAACAATAAAGGGTAAGGGCCCATGGGAAAATTGGACAAAATGTCGAATTAAAATTAGCAATATGCACAAAGATTAAAGGAAAGTGACAGACCGGCAAGTTTGTCACTTTCTTTTTAAAATTGGCGTTGTTATAATATTAACAATGAATAACACAAAGGCACCGGCAAAGCCGGAAGCATTTTCAAGAAAAGGAGAAGATAACAATGGCAAACAGAATCGTACTGAATGAGACTTCCTACCACGGCGCAGGCGCCATCGCAGAGATCGCGGGGGTGGCGAAGAGCAGAGGCTTTAAGAAGGCTTTTGTCTGCTCCGATCCCGACCTGATCAAGTTCAACGTGACCAGCAAGGTGACCAAGGTTTTAGAGGAAGCGGGACTGGATTATGAGATCTATTCCGACATCAAGCCCAACCCCACCATCGAGAACGTACAGACCGGTGTGGCAGCCTTCAAGGCTTCCGGCGCGGACTACATCATCGCCATCGGCGGCGGCTCCTCCATGGATACCGCCAAGGCGATTGGCATCATCATCACCAACCCCGAGTTCGAGGATGTGAGAAGCTTAGAGGGCGTGGCCCCCACCAAGAATCCCTGCGTGCCGATCATCGCCGTTCCCACCACCGCCGGAACCGCCGCTGAGGTTACCATCAACTACGTGATCACCGACGTTGAGAAAAAGCGCAAATTCGTGTGCGTGGACACCCATGATATCCCGGTAGTGGCTGTGGTTGACCCGGAGATGATGGCTTCCATGCCCAAGGGCCTGACTGCTTCCACCGGCATGGACGCTCTGACCCACGCCATCGAGGGCTACACCACCAAGGGCGCCTGGGAAATGACGGATATGTTCAACTTAAAGGCCATCGAGGTGATCGCCAGAAGCCTGCGCGGCGCTGTGAACAATACCCCCGAAGGACGCGAGGGTATGGCGCTGGGCCAGTATCTGACCGGCATGGGCTTTTCCAACTGCGGACTGGGCATCGTGCACTCCATGGCGCACGCTCTGGGCGCTGTGTATGACACTCCCCACGGCGTTGCCAACGCCATTCTGCTGCCCACTGTGATGGAGTATAACGCTCCCTGCACCGGTACCAAGTACAAAGATATCGCCATTGCCATGGGCGTTGAGGGCGTGGAGAACATGAGCCAGGACGAGTACCGCAAGGCCGCTGTGGACGCTGTGAAGAAGCTGTCCCAGGATGTGGGTATTCCCGCCGACTTAAAGGCCATCGTGAAGCCCGAGGATGTGGATTTCCTGACCCAGTCCGCCATGGACGACGCCTGCAAGCCCGGAAACCCCAAGGATCCCAGCTTTGAGGATATCAAGAACCTGTACTTGTCCCTGATGTAATCAGAATTGAATCAACCGAAAAACAGGACCTGGAGAGGGCGCCGCGAAGCCATGACGCGGCGCCCTTTTCCGGTCCTGTTTTTCGGTTGTAAATGACAGTGATCATCATTGCATACCCCCCATCCCTGTGATAAACTATTCTTGTATAATTGAACAGAAGTCAGAGGATAGTCTGGTGATTTCCTTCGGAAATAAACGAAGGAGGATATGTAACATGAATACACTTGAAGTGTTGACATTGGTGCTGGTGATTTTCGCAGCACTTACTTACATAGATAACCATCAAAATAGAAAATAGCTATCCTCTACTCGCAATAGAGGATAGCTGGTAACTATAAATTACTTCAGTATCCGAAGCGCAATCATCGGACTACCCAATGTCCTTTGATTACTTCTAAGTAAATTATACATGGGGTACTTGAATTTTTCAAGTACCCTTTTAAATTTGTTTGTGTCAAAGTAACAGTTCAGACGGCTCATCTTCTTGACCGAAAAAGAACGGTCAAGAAGCATCGGATGTCCATCCGATGTGAAAATTGACACAAAAACCCGCTTACAAGCGAGCTTGACGCGGCTTTCCGCGCCAATTTTCCCGCCGTCTGAACTGTTACGCGTTAAATCATTTCCCGGTTACCGCTTCAGTCTCCGCCTCAAAAGCCTCCCCGAATTCCTCTTCCCCTTAAACTCCCCATTCTCCACCAGTACCTCCCCCCTGCGGACCGTGCACACCGGCCAGCCGCGGGAAACGAAGCCCTCGTAGAGGTTGTAGTCCAGTTCATCGGGATAGTGAAGGTTTTCCCGCACCAGCGGAACGTTCTTTTCCGGGTCCACCACGATGAGATCGGCGTCGCTGCCCACAGCCAGGCAGCCCTTCTGGGGGTAGCAGCCAAAGACCTTGGCGGGATTGGTGCTGCCGACTTCCACCAGCTTGTTCAGGGAAATGTCGCCGTTGTTCACGCCAATCATCAACAGCCCGAACCGTTCCTCCAGGCCGGGAATTCCGTTGACCGGGGTGGTGAAACAGGGAATTTTCTCCCCGGTATCCCCATCTATTTCCAGATCCTTTTCCTTGATCTTCCGGGAGAACACCTCGTTGTCGGAGGTTACCAGGCTCAAGGTGCCGTCCTTGATTCCCTCCCACATGGCTTTCCGGTCCTCCTCGCTTCGCAGCGGCGGGCTCATCAGGTAATTGATTCCGTCAACCCCTTTATTGTTCGCCTCCGTCAGCGTCAGATAGTGTCCGCAGGTCTCAGCCTGCACCCGGACGCCCCGCTTTTTGGCCTCACGGACCAGGTTGACCGACTCTTTTGCGGACAAATGGTAAAAATACACCGGCGCGTCCAGCAGCCCGGCAAAGGTGAGAATGCGGTTCACCGCCTCCGCCTCGCAGGCATTTGGCTTGGCCTGGTTAAAATACTCCCAGCCCGTTTTGCCCTCGCTCACCAGCTTTTGGGTCATGAATTGTGCGATATCGTTGCTCTCGGCGTGGAAGCCGCACAGCGCGCCCTCCTCCTTCGCCACCTCCATGATTCTAAGAATATCGGCGTCCTGGATCATCACGCCCGGATAGATGGTGAACATCTTGAAGGTGGGGACGCCCTTTTCCACCAGCGTTTTCACCGTATTTCTCAGCTCATCCGGATCGTTCCCGGCCGTTATAAACTTGGCGTGGACGCTGTAGTCCAGAGCGCCCTCGGCCATTTCACCGATCCGTTCCTCCACCGCCTTCAGCACGGGGGTGTCCTTTGTGGTGGTGCTGAAGTCCATAAAGGAGGTCACGCCGCCGAAAGCCGCGCATTTGCTGGCAGTGTAGAAATCCAGCATGTCGATCGTGTTGCTGAAGGGAGCCTTCACATGCATGTGAGGCTCGATCAAACCGGGCATCACATACTTTCCCTCAGCCTCAATCACCTTGGTAGTATCTCCGACCAGGCCGTCCAGAGAACCGGCGGCTGCGATATGCGATATTTTCTCATCCGTCACGCCGATGTCGGCCCGAAAGGTCTCGGAGGCCGTCACCACAGTTCCGCCTCTCACAATCAAATCCAACATAAAAACCATCCTTTCTGGAACCTGTCACAGTTCCGCACAGAAATTTTGCAAAGTCCTTATACGTCTTTCGGATCGTAAGCGGATCCCCAGGTCTTGGGCACAACGGAGCGCTTCACCATGATCGTCAGCGCCACGATGGTGGCCACGTAGGGCAGCATTTGCAGGAACTGGTAAGGGATAACGGAGCCGGTGGTCTGGAACCGGAGCTGGGCCGCGTCGGCCGCGCCGAAGATCAGGCACACCAAGGCCGTACGGATGGGATCCCATCCGCCCACCACGCAGGCCGCCATGACGATAAATCCACGGCCCGCCGCCATGCCGCCGGCGGAAAAGTATCCAACCTCGCCCAGGGTCAGCACGCAGCCGCCCAGGGCTGCGAAAATGCCCGAAAGGATCACGGTCTGGTATTTCAGCTTGATCACGGAAAGACCCGCCGTTGCGGCGGCCTTGGGGTTGTCGCCCACGGCACGCACATTTAAGCCCCATCTGGTCTTGTAGAGGATGTAGCCTGCGATAAAGGGAAGTATCAGCGCCACCCAGGTGCTCACCGGCTGGGCGAACAGCAGGGGGCCGATAACGGGGATATTCTGCATGCTTTTGGGGAACAGCGTGGGAAATGTGGCCACGCGGTTCTGTCTGGTCTCGGACATCAGGGAGAACAGGGCGTCCGTGGCGCCCAGGGATATCATGTTCACCATCAGTCCGGTCACCACCTGGTTCGTTCTGCGGGAAACCGTGAGAAACGCTACGAGCAGCCCAAGGAACGCGCCGATCACAATCGTAAAGAGAACCGCCAGCACCAGACTGTTCATATAGTAGCCGGCCGCGATGCCCACCAGCGCCCCGAACAGCATAATGCCCTCGATGCCCATGTTGATCACGCCGGAACGCTCGGCGTATACTTCCCCGATTGCAACGATCAGCAGCGGGGCCGCCCACCGCAGGGTCGCCTGCAGCCAGTCAATAATAATGTCGATTGTCATGTTAGTTGCCCTCCTTTGCGTCAGAAGCCCCGACATTCTCTTCTGCGTCGTCGTCATCCTTACTGTTGTCCACAACCCTCGATAAGCGGCGGCTGTCCACAACGCCCACGCCGATTACAAACAGCATGCAGGTGGCAATGATGATGGAATTCATGGACGAGATAACGCCGGTTTCAATGGACATGGTCGCGCCGCCCGCCTTCAGCGCGGCGAAGAACAGCGCGGAAAATATGACGCCCAGGGGATTGCCGCCCGCCAGCAGGGCCACCGCCACGCTTTCGTATCCCACGTTTGTGACGAATTCCATATACACTCTGCGCTTGAGCCCCATGACCTCGACCGCGCCGGAGAGGCCGCCGATAATCGCACCGATCATGATGATTAACATGATCTGTTTCCTGGCGTCCACGCCCGCGTATTTGGCGGCGTTGGGGTTGGCGCCCAACATCTTGGTGCGGTAGCCGAAGGACGTGTAATTCAAAATAAAATAGAAGATCACGCACAGCATAATGGCTAAAAACGGCCCCGGATGGAGGCTGGAGCCTTTCATCAGGATCGGAAGCAGGGCGGTGGAGGCAAACTGCTTGCTCATGGGGTAAAACTTGCCGATCTCCGCAATGGGCGCGAAGCTGGAAACCACCCAGTTGGTCAGGTAGATGGCTATGTAGCTCATCATGATGGTGGAGGTCACCTCATTAACGCCCTTGTAGGCCTTTAAGTATCCCGGGATCAGCCCCCATACCGCGGAAAAAGCCGCCGCGCAGAGGAAACAGATCAAAATATGTAAAAACGGAGGCAGGCCCAGTTCCAGAATGCCGACCATGGAAGCGCCGATGGCACCCAGGTACATGTAACCTTCCATTCCAATGTTCCACACGCCCGCTTTGATGCCAAGGGAAACGCCGATGCCGCCAAGCAGCAGGGGTGAGGCGCGCACCAGAACGTTGCTGAGGGCCTGGGCGTTGCCGAAGGCCCCGCGGATCAGCGCGCCGTAAGCCAAAAACGGATTGACGCCTGAAATTGCGATTAAAACGGCGCTGGCGATCAGTCCCAGCACAATTCCGAACACCGTGCGGCCAAAGGACACCGCCATATCCCCCAGAAAGGGGAGCTTTAAAAAACTTGTCTGATTTAACTTTTTCATCTACAGCACCTCCGGGACCTGTCCCAACATCATCTGCCCAATCACCTTCTGATCTGCCGTCGCCCCGTCCAGCTCCCCCATGATCTCGCCGTTAAAAAGCACGATAATCCGGTCGCTTAGCGCCATGACCTCCTGCAGCTCCGCGGAGATAAAAAGTACGGCCGCGCCGCGGTTGCGCTCCTTCATCAGGATGTCGAGCACGTTGTCCACGGCGCCCAGATCCAGTCCGCGGGTGGGATGGGCCACAAGATCCAGAACCGGTTCGGGGTCCAGTTCCCGGGCAATGACCACCTTCTGCTGGTTTCCGCCTGAGAGGTTGCGCACGCGCACGTCCTCGGAGGGCGTCTTGACGTGGTATTTTTTGATCATTTTCCTGGCGTGTTTCTTGATCGTCTTGTAGTTCAGGATATGTTTCTCCGCAAAGGGTTCGTTGTAATAATCCTTGATGATCAGATTGTCCGCGATGGTAAAATCCATCACCAGCCCGGTCTTTTGCCGGTCCTCGGGGATAAAGCCAAGAAACGACGGGTCAGCGATCACCCCGGTGACGGGTTTTCCCTTGATGGTGACGGAACCGCCGGTGAGCTTTCGCATACCGGAAATGCACTCCGCCAGCTCACGCTGTCCGTTGCCGTCCACGCCCGCCACGCCCACGATCTCGCCCGCGTGGACCGTCAGGTTCATATTTTTAAGAGCCGGTATGCCGCGGTCGTCCACCGCGTTCACATCCTTCATGACCAGGATCGGCTCCCTGTGTTCAAATTCCGGGCGCTCCTTGCGCTCGATGGAAACGGGCCGCCCCACCATCATCTGGGCCAGGGTCAGCTGGGTGGCGTCCTTTGTGTCCACGGTTCCGATGAATTTTCCGTCCCGGATTACGGTGACGCGGTCCGTGATCTGAATCACTTCCCGCAGCTTGTGGCTGATGAAAATGACCGAGCGCCCCTTTTCCGTGATGTGGCGGATGGCGCAGCAGAGCTGGTCGCTCTCCGCGGGGGTCAGCACTGCGGTGGGCTCGTCTAACACCAGCACCTTGCAGTCCCGGTACAGGGCTTTCAGAATTTCCACCCACTGCTGCTTGCCTACCGGAAGCTTCCAGACGATCTCGTCGGGATCCACAAACAGCTCATACTCTTTGCAGAGCTCCAGAAGCTTCTTCCTGGCGGGTTCCAGGTCCAGAATCTGCTTTTTGGTGGGGATGCCGAGAATGACATTTTCGATCACGGAGAGGGTGTCCACCAATTTGAAATGCTGGTGTACCATGCCGACGCCGTGGGAGATGGCCTCGGAGGGAGAGCCGATCTGTACCTCCTTGCCGTCCAGCAGGATCTTTCCGCTGCTGGGCGGGTAGAGGCCGTACAGAACGTTCATCAGCGTGGTTTTTCCCGCGCCGTTTTCCCCTAAAAGTCCCAATACCTCGCCCTTTTTACAGTCGATACTAACGTTATCATTTGCCAGAACACCGGGGAATTTTACCGTAATATTCTGCATTTGCAGTGCATACTTGTTTTCTTCCATAGATGGGTCTATCCTCCTGAGCATAGGATGAGGAAACGAGGGGGGAGGCCGTAAGGCATCTCCCCGGATGTCGTTTCCCCGATTCAATCAATCAAATTTAGTCGGCAATGTCGATCTTGCCCGCAAGCAGGTCGGCCACGGCCGCGTCATAGATCGCCTTCTGTTCCTCGTTCAGCTCCATATTGATCACAGGGCGGATGCCGTTTTCCGCCATGCCCAGCACATGAACCTTACCGTCGCACAGTTCGCCCTTGGTCTCCCGGTATCCCAGCTCGTCCCAGGCAAACACAACGCTTCCCGCGGTAACGTCCTTTGCGCCGTAGTCCTCGGCGTAATCCGCCACAGCGCCCACAACCTTCACGTTGCCGGAGTCCTGAGCGGCTGCCGCAACGCCTGCGCCCGCTGCATCCAGGCAGGGGAAGAGCACGTCGTAACCCTGAGCGATCACGGCCAGGCAGGCCTCGCGGGCTTTGACCGTGTCGGCCCAGTCGCCGGTGGTGATGGCGGTGGTCTCGATGTCCGGGTTTACATAGGCAACGCCTTTATAGAAGCTGGCTTCCATCATACGGTGAGTGTCGTAGAACTCGCCGGTCACCATGGCGACCTTGTTGTTCTTGGTGTTAAGGCCCGCCAGAACGCCGCCGATAAAGCCGGCGTGGCTGTAGCTGATGGTTGCCGCGGACATATTGGGCAGATCAAAGGTATCGGTGCCCACGGAGAAGATAAACTGTTTGTCCGGGAACTCCGCGGCCACGGTGGCAACGGCCTCTCCGAACTGGCCGCCCTGGCCGATGATGATTTCATATCCCTGCTGGGCGAACTGGCGGAGTACCTCAACCTGCTCGTCCTGGGTGACGTTCTCCTTGTAAGCGGTCTTGATTCCCAGCTCATCCTTGGCTTTTACCATCCCCTCATAGGTAAACTGGTTGAAGGCCTCGTCCGTGATCAGGCCGGGCAGAATCATAGCCACGCTGTTGTCCCACTCGGACGCGCCGCTTTCGGTTTTGGCTGCTCCGTCCCCGGCGGGGGCCGCCGCGCTGCCGCTGTCGGCGGGTTTGGAGGCGCAGGCGGATAAACACATTGCAGTTATCAGAGCGATACTTGTGATGGACATTAATCTTTTTTTCATAATGGATTCTCCTTAAACAAATTTTTTGTCAGCAAGGGTTCATTTTTCAGGTTCTTTTTATCCGGGGTTTTATAGAGCCCCTTTTTGGACAGCCCGATGTTTCCGCGGCACATCATTTCAAGGGTGCGGTAGGCCGTCTCCACCGGATCCATGACCGGAACGCCCAGCGTGCGGCTGACCGGCCCGCTGAATCCGGTCATCCCGGCGCAGCCCAGGATCAGGACCTCCGCCCCGGCGTCGACGGCCCTTTGGCCGGTTGCGATCAGGCGTTTTACCATTTCGTCCCGGTTGGCCTCGGCGTCCAGCACGCTCATACTGATGGGAAATACCCCGGCGCACCGGCTCTGCATCCCGTATTGGGTGACCATATTTTCCATCATGGGCACGGCCTTCTCGGAGGCGGTCAGGATGGAAAAACGGCTGCCCAGAAGAAGGGAAACGGAGATGGAGGCCTCCGCGATGCCGATTACCGGGCAATCGCAGATTTCTTTTGCGGCGTAGAGGCCGGGGTCCCCGTAGCACGCGATCAAAACCCCGTCGTATTGTTCCGTCTTCTGTTCCAGGAGGCGGCACAGCCCGAATGCGGCCAGGGTGTAGTCGTAGAAGGATTCCAGGGCTTCCGGGCCGAAGTCCGGTCCCGTCACCGTGACGGAGACGTCCGGGGATTTGGCCTGCTCCACCGTCCGCCGGATATCCTCCGTCATGGCGTCCGAAGTGTTTGGATTTACGATCAAAAGGTTCATTGGTTTTTCTCCCACATGTTTCTTCCACATGTTGCGGCCGCTGCCGCACGCTTATTGATGGATTCGGGTTCCCGTCTGGCCGCGGACGCCTTGCTTCGCCTTCTCCAACAGCGTGATGAGGGCGGTGCGCCCGGGCTTGGACTCGGCGAATTTCACGGCTGCCTGAACCTTGGGGAGCATGGAGCCGGGGGCAAAATGTCCTTCGTCCATGTACCGGCGCGCCTCCCGGGAGTCTAAGTCGTCCAGCCATTTCACATCCGGCTTTCCGAAGTTGACGGCCACCTTTTCCACCGCGGTGAGAATGATCAGGAAGTCGGCGTTCAGCTCCTCGGCCAGCAATTCGCTTGCAAAGTCCTTGTCGATCACGGCCCCGGTGCCTTTCAAGTGGTTGCCCTGCCGGGTGACCGGGATTCCGCCGCCCCCGCAGGCGATGACCAGCTGGCCGGAATCCACCAGGGAGCGGATGGCGCCGATCTCAACGATCTCGGCGGGTTTTGGGGAGGCCACTACACGGCGGTAGCCCCGGCCCGCATCCTCCCGCATGATATACCCGTACCGTTCCTCCGCGGTTTTCGCCTGCTCTACGGTCATAAAACGGCCGATGGGCTTGGTGGGATTGTCAAATGCGGGATCGTCCGCGTCCACCCGGACCTGGGTGATCATGGTTGCCACCGGGATATGATGGATTTCCCGGTTATAAAGCTCCTCCCTCAGGGCGTTTTGCAGGTCGTAGCCGATGTAAGCCTGGCTCATGGCGACGCAGACGGAGAGCGGGGTATTGGGCTGGCTGGCGTCCTCGCGGCTGAGAGCGGCCATGGCGTTGTTGATCATGCCCACCTGAGGGCCGTTTCCGTGGGCCACAATGACCTCACAGCCCTCCTCGATCAGGTCCACGATGGCTTTGGCCGTGATTTTGACGGCCTCCATCTGCTCGGGAAGGGTGTTGCCCAGGGCGTTTCCGCCCAAGGCGATTACAATACGTTGTTTCTTAGCGTCCATTTTGAAGTTCCTTCTATGGTTTATTTCGCACAGTTTTACTTGAATACCCGGGGAGTTCCCTTCTCTTCCAGTCTTTTTAAGACGTCGGCCGGGTCTGCAAACTTAGCCAGCATGATCATGGCGGCGATCACGTAGGGTTTGAAGCTGGCTTCCTTGTACAGCGGATCGCGGTAGCGGTCGAATACGGAAGCCTCAACCTCGCCGTCCTTGCAGCTTACGTCGTTGATGTCGGCCGGTAAGCAGTGCAGGTACAGAGCCTTGCCGTCCTTGGTGGTCTTCATCAGCTCCTCGGTGCAGCACCAGTCTTTGTGCTGGGCGTTCTGAGCCAGCAGCTCTTTCTCCAGAGCCTTGATTCCTTCGCTGTCGCCCTCGCCGTACAGGTTGGTTCTCTTCTCCATAGCGGCGAAGGGAGCCCAGCTCTTCGGGTAAACGATGTCGGCGTCCTTGAAGGCGTCGGCCATGTCGTGGGATACGCGGAAGGAACCGCCGGACTTCTCAGCGTTCTGTCTTGCAACCTCCTCAACCTCAGGCATGATCTCGTAGCCTTCCGGATGAGCCAGGACAACCTCCATACCCATTCTGGTCATCAGGCCGACAACGCCCTGGGGAACGGAGAGGGGTTTGCCGTAGGAGGGAGAGTAAGCCCAGGTCATAGCCAGCTTTTTGCCCTTCAGGTTCTCCACGCCGCCGAACTCGTGGATGATGTGCAGCATGTCGGCCATACACTGGGTGGGATGGTCGATGTCGCACTGTAAGTTCACCAGGGTGGGCTTCTGCTCTAAGATGCCGTCCTTGTAGCCCTGGGTGACGGAGTCCACAACCTCGTGCATGTAGGCGTTGCCCTTGCCGATGTACATGTCGTCGCGGATACCGATCACGTCAGCCATGAAGGATACCATGTTGGCGGTCTCGCGCACGGTCTCGCCGTGAGCTACCTGGGATTTGCCCTCGTCCAGATCCTGAACCTCAAGACCTAACAGGTTGCAGGCGGAGGCGAAGGAGAAACGGGTGCGGGTGGAGTTGTCGCGGAATAAGGAGATGCCCAGTCCGCTCTCGAACACCTTGGTGGAGATGTTGTTCTCACGCATGAAGCGCAGAGCGTCGGCTACGGTCCAAACGGCTTCCAGCTCGTCGTCGGATTTCTCCCAGGTCAGGAAGAAGTCGTTCTCGTACATTTCCTTGAAGTTGAGTTCGTTCAGCTTGTCAATGTAATCCTGTAATGTTTTCATGATTTTCGCTCCTTTAAATATGTTTTTGAATCAAAAAATTACTTGCAGTAAACGGTGGGCAGAGCGGCGTAAACGGCTGCGCAGGTCACCAGATCCTGTTTCCAGGTCTTCTCGTTGGGAGCATGAGCCTGAGCCTCGGCGCCCGGTCCAAAGCCGATGCAGGGGATGCCGTTGCGGCCCATGATGGATACGCCGTTGGTGGAGAAGGTCCACTTGTCGGTCAGCGGGCGGGCGGTTCTCATCTCCAGAGTCTCCTCCGCGCCGATGCGGGCCTCGCCGAACAGGTTCTTGTAGGACTCCTCCAGCGCCTTGGTCACATCGTGATCTTCCGGGATCACCCAGGTGGGGAAGTAGCACTCGATGGGGTATGTAAGGCCCTTGTAGGAAGGACGGGAATACTCGTACATGGAAACCTTCACGTCGTCGCCGTACTTCTGTACTGCGGGCAGAGCGCGGATTTCATCCAAGCAGCTCTCCCAGGTCTCGCCCGCGGTCATGCGGCGGTCCAGGGAAACGGAGCAGGAGTCGGCCACTGCGCAGCGGCTGGGGGAGGTGAAGAAAATCTCGGAAACCGTAACGGTTCCGCGGCCCAGGAAGTTGGCTTCCTTGTACTCGGGGTTGTATTTCTCATCCAGCATTTTCACAAGGCCCTTAACTTCCTTGTCGTCGGCAGCGTCGTTCTCGTTGAGAGCGCGCACGTCCTGAAGGATGTCGGCCATCTTGTAGATGGCGTTGTCGCCGCGCTCGGGAGCGGAGCCGTGGCAGGAAACGCCCTTGACGTCCACGCGAATCTCCATACGGCCTCTCTGGCCGCGGTAGATGCCGCCGTCGGTGGGCTCGGTAGAAACCACGAAGTCCGGACGGACCTTGTCTTCGTTGATGATGTACTGCCAGCACAGGCCGTCGCAGTCCTCTTCCTGAACCGTACCGGTTACTAATACGGTGTATTTGTCGGAGAGCAGTCCCAGATCCTTCATGATCTTAGCGCCGTAAACCGCGCTTACGATACCGCCGCACTGGTCGGACACGCCGCGTCCGCCGATCTCGGTGTCGTTCTCGTATCCCTCGTAGGGATCGAAGATCCAGTTGTTCTTGTTGCCGATGCCAACGGTGTCGATGTGGGCGTCAAAACCGATTAAGGTCTTGCCGGTGCCCATGTATCCCAGCACGTTGCCCATGGGATCGATCTCGACCTTGTCGAAATCCAGCTTTCTCATCTCCTGTGCAATGCGGTCGATGTGAGCTTTTTCATCGCAGCTCTCGCCGGGGAATTTTACGATGTCCCGCAAAAAGCCGGTCATGTCTTTTTCATAATTCTGAGCTGCTTCTTTGATTTTTGCGTAATCCAGACTCATAGTGTTTGTTTCCTCCATTTTGATTCGTTAAAACGTTATTATGATGGATGCTGCCGGCCGGACAGCATGTAATAACCGCTGTGTAACCTGTATTTATCGGTCGAGACCCTTCCAAACGATATTCTTGTAGCGCTCCGGGTCCGTGTCGCCCTCGGTGGAGAAGAGCAGTACGCGGGAATTTTCATCCAGGCCGATCTCATGTTTCAAATCCCTGTATTCCTCCATCGTCATCATGGCGGCCAGAGCCCCGAAGGGAGCGGCCCCGGATTCGCCGGAGGTCACAGGCGCGTCGCCCTTAATGGGAGCGGCCAGCATGCGCATTCCGCTGGCAGCGACCCAGTCGGGAGCCGCGATAAACACTTTTACGTGGTTTTTTAAAATATCCCAGGAGATGGTGTTGGGCTCTCCGCAGGCGAGACCGGCCATGATGGTCTGCATGTCGCCGTCCACAATGCGGGGATCACCGTCCCCGGCTGCCGCGCCCTTATACAGGCAGGCTGCCGCGTCGGCTTCCACCACCACGAAGGTGGGAGGATTGTCGGGGTAAAGGTTGGTGAAGTAGCCCACAACCGCGCCCGCAAGGGAACCTACGCCGGCCTGAACGAACACGTGGGTGGGACGGTCGCAGCCGTAATCTTTCAGCTGTTCGCCGGCCTCCATGGCCATGGTGCCGTAGCCCTGCATGATCCAGGAGGGAATCTCCTCGTAGCCGTCCCAGGCGGTATCCTGGACGATCACGCCCCGACTGGTCTCCTCCGCTTCCTTTGCGGCCAGGCGAACGCAGTCGTCGTAGTTCATTTCCTGAATGTCAACCTGAGCGCCCTCTTTTGCGATGTTCTCAAGGCGGGTCTGAGTGGAGCCCTTGGGCATATGTACCACGGCTTTCTGTCCTAAGCGGTTAGCGGCCCAGGCGACGCCGCGGCCGTGGTTGCCGTCGGTGGCGGTGAAGAAGGTGGCCTGGCCGAATTCCTCACGGAGTTTGTCGGAGGTGAGCACCGCGTAGGGCAGTTCGGAAACGTCCCTTCCGGTCTCGCTGGCGATGAAGCGGGCCATTGCGAAGGAGCCGCCCAGCACCTTGAAGGCGTTTAAGCCGAACCGGTAGGACTCGTCCTTGACGTAAACTTCTTTCAGGCCCAGGTAAGCGGCCATCCGGTCCAGCCTGGTCAGGGGAGTCGTGGTATACTGTGGGAAGCTCTCGTGAAAGGCTCTGGCCTTTCTAACCTCAGAAAGCCCCATAACCGGCAGGTTACGGTCATCGGTTTTTGGCATATGATTGACCGCCCATCGAATTGTCTGTTCCATTTTTGTAATCCTCCTGCTATTGCATTTTTAGATTTGAGAGATACCATCCAGCCGCTGGCGATTTCGGGGAAATGCATAATAATGCATAATAATAATTATGGGAATCAGTTGAGTTGTAGATAAAATCAATAGAAACGCCCTCGGACCGGCAAAAGGCGAGGGCGCAAAACGGAGGATTCATCACAATATACAAAAAAATTTTAAACATACAAAGTTTTTTTAAAAAACTATTGCTAATTAATTATTTTGTGATATAATCGACTAAAAGAGCAGAAATTTTAACAATAAATTTTAAAAAATAGAATTGGTATTGTGAAAAGTGACTGTGCTTTTGAAAACTCAGGAAAGGGCGGTGAACGCTATCTCATATACCCTGGATCTTTTGAAACAGATTGCCGACGGCCTTGCAAGGCAGTTCGGAATCGATTGTGAGATTGTGATCCATGATTTGACAAAGCCTGAATTGGAACACTGTATTGTGCATATTAATAACGGACATGTGACGAACCGGCAGGAAGGCGGCGGGCCGTCCAAGGTAGTCCTGCAGACCATCCACAAGGATGCCGCCCAGTTAAAAGACCGCCTGGGATACCTGACCCGAACCCCGGAGGGCAAGATACTCAAATCCAGCACATTTTACATCCGAAGCCAGGATGGAACGGCCATCGACTACCTGTTTTCCATCAATTATGACATCAGCGGGCTGATGACCATCGACCGTTCGATCAAAGCCTTCATCGACACGGAACCCCAGCCGTTAACAGGGCAAAAGCCGGAACAGATTGTGAATAATGTCAACGACCTGCTGGACAATCTCCTGGAACAGTCGGTGGCTCTCGTGGGAAAACCTGCGGCGCTCATGAACAAGGATGAGAAGGTGACCGCGATCCGTTTCTTAAATGATGCGGGCGCATTTCTGATCACAAAGTCCGGCGATAAGATTTCAAGATATTTTGGAATTTCTAAATTTACGCTGTACAACTACATTGATGTGAACAGCCGGAAGGCTGACGGCGGAACATAAATACTTCCCATAATTATTATTATCTCTCGTTTGAGCAGGAGCAGCAGCCTGAAAGCGGGGGTTTTTTATTTTACACAGATTTGGTCAACGCAGAAGAAAAGACGTGGGAATTTCATTCTGTTATCATACCACAGATTGGGAGAGGATTCATCTGTTTTCCGGCGCGCCGACGGTGTGGCGGCAGCGCAATGGCCGTGAAGGTCGGGCTGGGACAAACGGAACGGTAAAATTCTACAGGATATAGCGGAAATATTTCATGGAAATAGACCCGGCAGCGTGGTATTCTGTTGGCGACGCTAACAAAACAGGAGACGACAGAATATGCTATATCCGAGAGAAAACCGCGCCAGGGCGGTCATGAACCTGGACGGAGAGTGGAGTTTTTGCCTGGACGACGGCACGGGCCTGACACGGCACTGGGAGCGGGAACCATTAAAAAATGCGGAGCACATCGCGGTTCCCGCTTCCTACAATGATCAGAAAGATAAGCGGGAGTACCGCAACCATTGCGGATGGGTATTTTACCAGCGCCAGGTCACTGTGCCGGCCTTTTACCGGGGCCAGCGCCTGTTTCTGCGCATGGACGCTGTGACAAACAACGCTATGGTATGGCTGGACGGCAGCCTGGTCTGCGAGCACAGAGGCGGTTTCCTGCCCTTTGAGGTGGAAATCACGGACCGCGTGCTTCCGGGGGAGGCCGCCCTTTTAACCATCGCCGCGGACAACCGGATCAGCCACAGCACGCTGCCGGTGGGAAATGAGGGAACCACCGCCTTTTTCGGTTCCGACAACCCCGGAGTGCCAAGCGTTGAGGCTGCAAAGAAGTGGAGAGGGCAGCAGAACGCCCCTAACTTTGATTTCTTCAACTACGCGGGGATCAACCGGCCGGTCAGGATCTATACCACCCCCCAGCGCTACATCCGGGATCTGGAACTGGTCCCCGGAGTGGACGGCAGCGACGGGCTTGTGCGTTACCGGGTAGAAACGGGTGGGGACAGATGCAGCCGCCAGCCCGGGAACGCCGAATACGGGGAGCAGGACGGGAACTGCGAAACCGTAAGTGGAGCGGGACAGACTGAGGAGCAGACCGGAAGCATTCAGATCGAGATACTGGACGCCCAGGGCTCCATGGTGGCCCGGGCCTTGGGCTCAAGCGGGGAGATCCGTATCCCCCGTGCCAGGCTCTGGCAGCCGCGGCCGGGAATCCCCTACCTGTATACAGCGCGGGTGACCTATGGCGAGGATGTTTACGAGCAGACCTTTGGCATCCGCACGGTGGAGGTGAAGGGAACCCGGTTTCTGATCAATGGGGAGCCGTTTTACTTTAAGGGCTTCGGCAAGCACGAGGATTCCGCCTTCCACGGCAGGGGCCTGGATTTCTGTCTGAATATCCGGGATTTGAGCCTGCTCGACTGGATACACGCCAACTCCTTCCGTACCAGCCATTACCCCTATGCGGAGGAGATGTACGAGCTCTGCGACAAGGAGGGAATCGTGATCATCGACGAGACCCCGGCTGTGGGGATCGGCGCCGGGGAAGCAGTAAATCCCTATGAGACGTTCCCGCTGAAGGAGTACCATGAGCAGGTCTTGGAAGAACTGATCCGGCGCGACAAAAATCACCCCAGCGTGGTAATGTGGTCTCTTGGAAATGAGCCGGACACCGAGCATTTCCCCCAGTCTGCGTACGATTACTGGCGCGCCCTCTATGATCTGGCCCATGATCTGGACCCCCAAAACCGTCCCGTGACCTTAGTCTGCTGTCAGAACGACTACACCCGGGACATTGTGACCAGAACCATGGACGTGGTCTGCCTGAACCGGTATTACGGATGGTACAATTTGTCCGGGGACCTGGATGCGGCCTGCTACGGATTGAATTTGGAGTTGGACTTCTGGGAGCTTCAGGGCAAGCCGGTGATGTTCACGGAATACGGCGCGGACACCATGTCCGGAGTGCACATGACCGTGCCGGAAATGTTCAGCGAAGAATTTCAGGCCGAGTACCTGGACCGCATAGACCGTGAGCTGGACAAACGCAGTTTTTTCATCGGGGAGCAGGTGTGGAATTTCGCGGACTATGCAACCATACAGGGCTGCATGCGGGTGGACGGCAACCGCAAGGGCGTGTTCACCAGGGACCGCAGACCCAAGCTGGCCGCGCATTTTTTGAGAAAACGCTGGGCGGATATTCCAAATTTCGGTTATAAGAATCCAGAGACAGCCGCCGATTGATTCGGGGCTGGGGATATGGTATAATAAGGAAACCCAACGCTTGTCACCAGCCGGGCGGCTGGCGGCAACGCACAAAAAAGGTGACAACCGCAAAACGCGTATAACAAAGGAGTGTAAAAATATGGAAGCTTTGATCAAAGTTCTGGATCGGGACGGCGGTGTGAAGGCCGCGGCTAAGGGAGAGGATCGGGCGGTACTGGCCTGGAAGGGCCAGTATGAGGAAGGCGACCGCATCGTTTTTCAGGTGCCGGAGACGGGCCGCTTCTACGTGATCCGGGTGGACGACACCATGGACGAGGCATTTGTGTACATGACCAGAGAGCAGTTGGTTTACGATATTCCTTTTGAGGAGAAAAAAGCCTCCTACAATCCCAAGGCATTCACCGGGGAGCGCCACTATCTGACCCTGCGCCGGGCTCATGACTATGAGATCGCCGTGTATAAGAACCTGGCGAAAAACGTGCTGGACCAGCACGGGGACCACGGTTGTTATCCCCACGCCTGCGCCAACGTGGAGACCAGAGGCGAGTCGGTGTTCGCGGCCCGCAACGCCATCGACGGTGTGGTTGCCAACGACTCCCACGGCCGCTGGCCCTATGAGTCCTGGGGGATCAACATGCAGGACGACGCGGAGCTGACCCTGGACTTCGGACGGGCCGTGGACTTCGACCGGATCGTCCTCTATACCAGAGCGGATTTCCCCCACGACAACTGGTGGGAACAGGTGACCTTCACCTTCTCCGACGGCTCTGTGGAGACCGTAAGCCTGGAAAAGAGCGCCGAACCCCACGTGATCCCCATGAAGAAGAGCGGCATCACCTGGCTCAAGTTCGGCCAGCTCATCAAGGCCGACGACCCGTCGCCCTTCCCGGCGTTGACGCAGATTGAGGTGTATGGGACGGAGGTACAGCGGTAGAGCGTTTTTAAACGGTTCTTGAGGCGGCCAACAGCCTGGAACATACGGTTGGTTAAAAGCAGCGGAAAGCAGCGGCAGCGGTTTTGCGCTGCTTTTGGCATCCAATGTCCGGAAATAAAGCTTGACAGCGCGGGGGAATTGCCGATATAATTAATATGAATAGTAATATGATTAGAAATGGGGTGTAACAAAATGGCAAAGATGACATTAAAGGAACAGGTCTATAATCAGATTTTCGACGACATCGCTCAGGGAAAGTATCAGGCCAATGATATTTTAACAGAGAGCAAATTGATGGAAAAGTATCAGGTCAGCAAATCGCCGGTGCGGGAGGCGCTGATCGAGCTGTGCAAGGACGAGGTGATCCACAGCCTGCCGCGTCTGGGCTATCAGGTGGTGCTGATCACGCTGAAGGAGGTGCTGGATATTCTGGAATACCGCACCGACATCGAGATCAGCGGGCTGCGCAGGGGATTTGCCGCCATGACCGATCAGGACATAGAGGACCTTGTCAACATAGCGCCGAAGGAAGGGGAGGAGTCTCACGCTCCGAATTGGGACCGCAATTACGTGTTCCATCTCAGGCTGTATCAGATCAATGGAAACGAGTACGGCTACCGCGAACTGCAGAAAACCATCAAGCAGAGTTCCCGGTACGTTTCCCAGTATTTTCAGTCCGCCTGGAAAAAGGGCAGTGCGTACACCAGCACGTACCACAAAGATATTGTGGCCTGCCTGAAGGCGCGGGACCTGGAAGGGGCGTGCCGTATGCTGGAAACGGATATCGTATCAATTAAAGATGAAATACAGAGGATGCACGATTTCTGATCGTGGCATCCGACACACACAGGAATCAGACCGTCCGGAGATTTAACCATTTCCGGGCGGTTTGTTTGTTGCAGTTTAAATGCTGAAATTATCGTGCATTCTGCTGTGAAAATAAGAAAATTATCAAAAAAACATGTGAAAAAGTTATTGACAAATAAATATTACTTGTGTATATTATAAATATCTTATTACTAATCATATTACAAATAATATTTTAGGAGGGGCCAATGTGAATAAGCGGGAGCGAGTGGTTGCAGCCATCAGGGGGGAGAGGGTGGATTGTGTGCCGTCCGGGTTTTCCATCCATTTTCCCGAGGGCTGCAAGGAGGGGCAGGCGGCTGTGAACGCCCACCTGAGATTCTTTCAGGAGACGGACACGGATATCATTAAAATCATGAATGAGAATCTGGTTCCCTACATGGGGGAGATTGAGAAGCCGGAAGACTTTCGGAAGTATCGGATTCTGGGGCCGGAAGAAGCGTTTATTACGGATCAGGTCCGGCTGACCAGGGAGATTTTGAGCGGCGCTGATCCGGAAGCATTTTCTCTGGGGACACTGCGAGGAATTACGCCGTCCATGATTCATCCGCTCATGGCGGCTGGGATGGATTATGAGAAAGCGCGGTTGTTCGTGCGGGACAGCCTGCGGGAGAACCCCGAGCCGGTTCTGGAGGCGGCCCAGCGGGTGGCGGACGGCCTTTGCCACCTCGCGAGAGGCTATCGCGAGGCTGGTGTCGACGGAATCTATTACGCCGCGCTGGGCGGGGAGGCAGATATCTTCACAGACGAGGAATTTGAGCGGTGGGTAAAGCCCTTTGACCTCCAGGTGATGCGGGCCATCCGCGAGTCCGGGGCCTACTGCTTCCTGCACATCTGCAAGGCGCACCTGAATATGGAGCGTTACCGCGGTTATACGCCTTATGCGGATGTGGTGAACTGGGGTGTTTACGAAGCTCCGTATCCGTTAACGCGGGGAAGGGAGCTGTTCGGGGGCACTACCATTATGGGCGGCCTTGCGAACCAGGAAGGGGTTATCACGGACGGAACGGAGGAGGAGATCAGGGCGGAGGTGAGCCGGATTATCCGGGAAGTTGGGAGAGAAGGATTTATTTTGGGCGCGGATTGTACATTGCCGGGAGAAATCGGCTATGAGCGGATCAGAACAGCGGCGGAGGCCGCAAGGAGGGTAAAGCAATGAAAAAAAGTATGGCGTTTCTTATGGCAGCAATGACAGCGGTATCTCTGGCGGGGTGTGCCGGAGGAACTCCTGCGGACAAGCCGGCTGAGGGGAGCACGGCGGCGTCTCAGTCAGCGGACAAGGAGCAGGAGAGCGGTCAGAAGGTTTATCCGAAGGGGACCATCACCATCTACGGCACCGGATCCCCCCAGTACCGCCAACAGTATTTTGAAACCTGGCTGGAGAATCACCGGGACATCGCGCCCGAGGTGTCCGTGGAATGCGTACAGACGGAGAGTATGGCCGACTCCAGAGAGAAGATCACCATGACCGCGCTTTCAGGCGCACTGGAGGATCTGCCCGAGGCGGCGGTGATCGACGCGGTAAACGTGATGGATCTGGCAAATGCCGGACTGCTCCTGGATGAGACGGAATTCTTGTCTCCGCTGGCGGATCAGATGGTGTCCGGCGCGTTGAACGACGGCACCGTGGGCGGGAAGATTTACGGACTTCCGGATTCCGTGCGCCCTCAGGTCCTGTTTTACAACCAGGAGATTTTCGACCGGTACGAGATCGATCCGTCCATGATGTCCACCATGGACGGATACGCCGAGGCGGGACGGCTGCTGAAGGAAAAGAGCGGCGGAGAGGTTTATTTATCCTACATCGATCCGGGCGCAAATACCTGGCGCTATTGGGGGAGAAGGGGACTGATGCCGCAGGCGGGGGCCAGAATCTGGGACGATCAGGGAAATGTGGTGATCGGAGAGGACGAGGGGACGAAGCTGGCTCTGGGACTTTTGGATACCCTGAATCAGGAAGGACTTCTTTTAAAGTCCGCGATTATGCAGCCCGCGCTCTACGATGCGATCAACAACCAGCAGGTCGCCACCTTTTACATTGGGGCCTTCTGGGACCAGTTCCTGCGTCAGAACTGCCAGGCTACCGCGGGACAGTGGCGCGTTATGGCGGCTCCGGAATTTGAAGAGGTGAAAAAGGCGGGAGCGCCCGTCTCCCAGTACACGGTTTTGCTGGACAAAGGAGACAATGTCTACCGCGAGCTGTTCGAGCAGATGTGGTATGATTACACGTTCGACGCCCAGTCCAAGGAAGCCTACGTGAACTCGATGGAAGAGCAGAACGCGCCGTACTCCAACCCGGTTTCTTTGGATCTTTTGGAGGATGCATTCTGGAAAGCGCCATCGGATTTTTACGGCGGACAGTCCTTCCGTGAGATGGAGGGCAAATGCCTGGCCAATGGAGCCGAAAACCTGGCCGTGACGCCCCAGGATGCGGAGGCGGATGTGATTATTTCCGCAGAGCTTGAGACCTATGTGGCCGGAAAGCAGACCATGGAGGAGGCGATCCGGAATATGGATAAGAACCTGAAGGCCAAGATTTCAAAAGCTGAGATCACACAGTAGCGCGGTCCGTCAAACGACCGGAGGGGATTGGAGTCCGATCCCCTCCGGATGAAGGGGTGAAATGATGAAGACATTGAAAAAATACAGGGCTCCTTACCTGTTCATCCTGCCGTTTTTTATTCTGTTTTTTGTGTTTCAGCTGATTCCCACCATCTGGACGGTTTATATTAGTTTTACCGAGTGGAAGGGGATCGGGGATCCCCAGCCCTGTGGGGTCAGCAATTACAGGAAAATGATGGTGGACAGCATGTTCTGGGAATCTCTGGGAAATACCGTAATTTACTGGATCGCAGGCCTTGTTCTGATCATGGGGCTTTCCGTCCTGATCGCCACGCTGTTAAACAGTCCGCTTGTCAAAGGCAGGGCGTTTTTCAGGACAGCGGCATTTCTGCCAAACATCTGCGCGGCCATCGCTATGGGACTGATTTTCCGCATGCTGTTCGAGGAAAATGTAGGGTTGGTCAATGAGATTCTGGTGTCCCTTGGCGCTGAGCGGGTGCCCTGGCTGACCAGCACGGAGTTTTCCAAGATACCGGTGGTGTTTCTGACGGCCTGGCGGTATACTCCGTGGTTTACCATGATTGTTCTCTCAGGCCTTCTCAACATTTCACCGGATTATTACGAGGCGGCTACGGTGGACGGGGCCAACGCGGTGCAGAAATTTGTTTACATCACGCTGCCGTCCCTGGGAAACATTCTGTTTTTCTGCTCCATCACCGTGACCGTGGACATGTGGAAGATGTTCAATGAATCCTATATCCTTCCAGGGCCTGGAACGTCGAACACGTCGCTGTTCCAGTATATGTACCAGTCGGGTTTCAATGTGTTTAACATGGGGTACGCCTCGGCCATCGGCGTGATCCTGATTATGATTCTGACGGTTCTATCCGCTGTGCAGTTTGCGGCGAAACGCCGTCAGGGAGAACTGTAGGAGGGAAGCATGGGACAGAAAAAGAAGAAATTAATCGCATCTACCGCTCTTCACGGAGCGCTTCTGGCGGTGGTGGCCGTAAGCGTATTCCCCATTCTCTGGATGTGCCTGATCTCTGTCAAAAGCACCTCCGAGAGCCTGACCGGCTTTCATTCCCTGTGGGTGAGCGATCCCACCCTGGACAATTTTAAGCGGTTGTTCCAGATGATTCCGGTGGCGCAGAACACATTCAATAGCGTTTTCACCACGCTTGTGGGAACGGCCTCATCCCTGTTCTTCTGCGCGCTGGCGGGATTTGCCTTCGCCAAGTATCGGTTTCCGGGAAGAAACCTGCTGTTTTATTCGGTGATCGCCACTATGCTGGTGCCTCCGGAGGTTGGGGCGGTACCGCTGTTTATAATCATGAAAAAATTAAATCTGATCAACAGCCTCTGGTCCCTGATCATTCCAAGAATCGCCACCGCGGTGGGAATCTTCTACATGAATCAGTATATTTCCGACGTCCCGGACGAACTGGTGGAGGCGGCCAGAATCGACGGCTGTGGGGATTTCAAAATATTTACCAAGGTGATTCTGCCCGTAATCAAGCCCGCGATGGCTTCCTGGGCCTCCGTCACCCTGATCGCCAGATGGAATGACTTTTTCTGGCCCTTATTATATCTGAGAAAACAGGCCAAATACACGCTGATGGTGACCATATCGCTGCTGCCTGTCAGCGAGGGATTATCCACGCCCTGGCCCGTGATACTGGCCGGGACCACGTTAGTGATTATCCCGATTATCGTCATGTACCTGCTGCTTCAGACCATGCAGAAGGGCGGCTCCTTCGCGGGAGCGGTGAAAGGTTGAGAAAAGGAGAGAACGATGTTTGAAATGATCAATAACCGACAGGTGATATTTGGCGCAGGGGAGGTCAAACGGATTCCCAAGCTGCTGGCCTGGTACGGGTGTAAGAAGGTATTTCTGGCTGTCTACGATAAAAATGCTCCGGTGTGTGGGAGAATTGTAAAAGATTTGGAAAAAGAAGGGATTGGCAGTCTGATTTTCGACCGGATCTGCGGGGAGCCGGATACCCGGTTGTTGAATGAAGGGCGGGATCTGTTCCTCAGCGAGGGCTGCGATTGTACCGTAGCCGTGGGGGGAGGAAGCGTTCTGGACGCAGCCAAGGCCATCGGTATGCTGGCTGTCAATGGAGGAACGGCGGAGGAGTACCAGATGGAAGGGCGGGAGGTAACGGCCCCGCCGCCTTTGATGATCGCCGTGCCAACCACATCGGGGACCGGATCGGAGGCAACCAAAGTCAGCGTGGTGCTCAACAGCACCAACGGGCTGAAAAAAAGCATGTACCACACGACTATGATCGCCGATACCGTGATTCTGGACCCGGAGCTGACGGTTGGGCTTCCAAAGTCTGTGACCGCAGCCACCGGCATGGACGCCTTAAGCCACGCGGTGGAGTCCTATGTCTCCCTGAACGCCAGTCCGCTGACGGAACTATACGGCCTGAAGGCAGTGGAACTGATCGCAGGCAGCCTGGAGCGGGCCTGCAGCCATCCGGAAGATTTGAAGGCAAGAGGAGACATGATGCTGGCCAGTTACTTAGGAGGCTGCGCCATTACAGCGGGGATCGGAATCGCCCACATCATGGCCCAGCCTCTTGGCGCGGTCTATAAAATCCCTCACGGGGATGCCTGTTCCGTTTTTCTTCCGGTGTCAATGGAACTGAATCTGTCCTATGCCGCCGGAAAATATGAGAAAATTGCCAAAGCGCTTGGAGCGGCCGGGGAGGACCTTACCGAGGAGGAAAATGCCCGCCGCGGCATCGCCCGGATCCGGGAGCTGCGAAGAAGAATCGGAGCTCCGGAATCGCTCTCACCGTATATAACGGAAAAACCTGATATGGCGGAGCTGATCTCCACGATCATGCGGACCACCGGCCATATCACCTGCAACCCCAGGCCGGTGGACGAGGCGTTGATGGCGGAGGCGTTTGAGCGGGCCATCAGTTACTGATCACCTGATTGACGATTTTCATGTAATCCTTGGGGTTCTGGACGTCCAGGGCGAGCCGGAGATATCCGCCCTGCTCCTGGAAGCTGCGCACGAGACTGCTCTGGGCCCGGAACTGGCTGGTGAGGTCCTCGCATCTGCCGTCGGAATGGAGGAGATTCACCGTCCCGTGGCAGTCGTTCACCGTTTTCAGAAAATCGTTGATATTTAAGATGGTTACTTTGAACATTTAATTTCCCCCTTCCGAATGAGTATCTGAATATGAAAAAAGCCGCTGGGCGACCGGCGGCTTTTTGCGCATTTGTGATATTCTGACTGTCGCCCGTCTTTCTGATTTCATTATAGGCGCAATCTTTAAAAAGAACTATCTTATTCCTGCCCGTGCATATCGCGATCCTGCCATTTGCGGCGATACTCCGAGGGAGTGCAATCCATCTGTTCTTTGAAGATTTTTCCGAAATTACTGCTGTTTCCAAGGCCACAGGCGTGGGCGATGAAGGTAAGGCTTTCCTGACTTTCTGCCAGCAGATGGCAGGCGGTCTGCAAACGGTAGCTCCTTAAATACTCCGCTGGCGTGGTGTGCAGACAGTCGTGAAAGACGCGGTAGCACTCTCGCTCACTGATGTAGGCGGAGGCGGCGATCCGGGCCACCGGCAGTTTTTCGCTGAAATGCTCGTGGATATAGATCATCATGGCTTTGATCTGATCATTGGCCTTGTCGTGTCCCGCTTTCTCCCGCAGCATGGGTTCTGCCAGGGGAAGCAGGTCCGACCAGATCGCGGACAGGGCGCCGCGCAGCCGGATCTCGTAGGCGTATTCGCTGTCGGAAATCTGGAAGGACCTGCGCAGGGCTTCCAGGACGGGTCCGTGCTCCGGCACATCGGGGGACAGGGGAATGGCCTCGAGCTGCGAGGACGTGACGATGGGGGCCACATATTTCTGCTCGATCCGGCTTCCCTGACGGCCGCCCACAAGCGACGGGTCGAAAATGTGCAGCAGTTGTGCCACGGGACGGCCTTTTTCGTGTATTTTCGTCATGTGGAGCACATTGGAGTTGATAAGTCCCCCGGAACCGGCCGGGAATACCAGCACGCCGCCCGGAGTGTAATACTCCAGAGAACCGCTCTCCATATAAAACAGCTCCACTTCCTTGTGCCAATGCCAGGGGATGAAGCCTTCAAGACACTGGTCCAGCTCGGCGCAGGAGGAAATGTAGGGAAAATCCGGGGAGAAATCCGGCAGCAGCTCCTCCTTGCTCTCGTTGCGGTATTCAATGTGATGAACCTTTTTGCGCATCCCGGCACCTCCTTTGGATTCATTTTATCACATTGGGGGCAGGCTGCACAGGGGGAACAGGGCAGTTTTGGAGTTCGTCAGTCTGCCAGCCAGGTCTGTCCCGGCGCTAACGCCTGGGTGAAGATCCGGCTCCGGTCGCGGTCGTACTTGGCCTGGTGGTATTTAAACAGCATCTGGCCGTCGGGCAGCTGGCCAAGGATTTCGATCTTTCCGGTCACATGGCTCATCACGTAGCGCACGCATTTGCCGGGGCCGTTCTGGAACTGCTTGGCCTCCTCCACGATCCGGTAGCCCTCGGTCAGGGGAACTTGGAAGTGTCCGCCTACGCCGGACACAGGACGGCACTGGAAAATGTAATAGGGTGCGATGCCCCACCGGGTCAATCCCTTGAGCAGTTCTCCCATGGTTCTGCCGTCGTCGTTGACGCCTTTTAACAGTACGGTCTGGTTTTTTAAGACTACGCCTGCATTTAACAGGGCATCCACCGCTTTTTTTGCTTCACCGGTCAGCTCGGCCGGATGGTTGAACTGGGTCACCACATAGATTTTTTTACGTTGGGAATAGGTTTGCAGAGTTTCAAGAAGCTCGGGGTCGTCGTAGATCCGGGCGGGGAGCACAACCGGCGTTCTGGTTCCGAAACGGATCAGGTCCAGATGTTCGATATCGCTGAACAGTTCCAGATAGCGGCGGATCACCGCATTGCTGTTTAAGAAGGCGTCGCCGCCGGAAATGAGCGCGTTGCTGATTTCCGCGTGCTGCCGGATGTAATCGGCCATCTCCGCCACGTTATCGGCGGTCTCGTCGTCGGAGATCCCCACCAGGCGTTTTCGGAAACAGTGACGGCAGTACATGGCGCAGCGGTGGGTGGACAGGATCAGCACCGTCTCATTGTACTTGTGCTGCAAACCTGGTAAGATCGTGTTGTCCGCTTCCCCGCTGGTGTCGAACTTGCCGGTCATATCGTTTTCCTCGATGGACGGTATGCACATCCGGCGGATGGGGTCTTTGGGATCATCCCAGTTGATTAACGACAGGTAGTAGCGCGTGATGGTCATGGGGAAATGCTCCAGTATGGCCTCCAGGCGTGACGTTTCTTCGTCGCTCAGCTTTAGGTACCCCCTCAGTTCCTCAGCTTTTGTGATATTGGACCGTAATTCTTCTCTCCAATTCATTCGATCACCCCTCTTCAATTTTTATGGGGTTAGTATATCAGACGGATGATAGGGGGATGTGAACAAAATCTTAAAAAAGAGTAAAATTGTGGGTAGGGGAGCAGGGGGGATGCATCCGTTCGTGAGAGCCAGGCGGGCGGGGGCCCGGGTTCCGGTTTCCGCGGTTCGCGCGGCTAAGGCGCAAGGGGCGCGAAAAGGGGGGACAGGGCTCCGTACTACGGGCGCAGGCTTGATGCCTGCTCCCTCCGGCTCCGCTTGCTCCGGGCTTTGTAAGCCCTGCGCAATCCCCCCTTTTCACACCCCTTCCGCCTAAGCCGCGCTGAACCGCTCCAATAGTCACCCGGGCCCCCGCCCGCCTGGCTCTCACCCGCTACGGGTTGGAGAGGGGACGCCTGGGCATTCATATTCTGTGATGGGGGAGACGGGGGGAGTATCGCGGGGAAGGGGTTAGTCCTCGCCGGGTTTTACTAAATGTGCCTGCATATACTCCCGCGGCGAAATACCTTCCACCTTTTTAAACACCTTGCTGAAGTAGAAGGCGCTCTCGAAGCCAAGTTGGTCGGCTACCTCGTAGATTTTCATGTCCTGTTCCAGGAGGAGGGTTTTGGCGCGGGCTACCTTTTTCTGGGTGATGTACTCGGAGAAGCCGATGTTGCAGGTCTTTTTAAACAGGGCGCTTAGGTAGTTGGGGCTGAGGCCAAAGACGGCGGCCACCTCGTTTAGGGGAAGGCGGTCTTCGATGTGGCTGTTGATGTATTTTTGGACGTTGGTTACCACGTGGTCCTTGTAGGTTTTGCGGCGGCTTTTTAAGACCTGGCAGAGGCCGTCGCGCAGGACGGTGAGCCATTCCTCCACCTGCTCTACGTTGTTCATGCGGTAGATGGAACGGTAGCCGTCGCCGTAGGAGGCGAAGATCTGGCTTAGGGTCTGACTGCCGTCGGGGAGCAGGGAGAGAGCCAGGTAGAGGATGTTGCAGGCGCCGTCCACTGCCTGAAGGTAGCGCATGGGCTGCTGGGCGAAGAGCTCCGTGATCTGGGTCAGGGTGCTGTAAAGCACGTCGGTGTCGAACTCCTCAAATGCCCTGGTCAGGTCGTTTCTGAACAGGGAGATATTGAAGGAGTTGCGGAAGGAGTCGCCGGTCAGATCGGAGATGGTGGCCACCGGTTTTGTGCGGCAGGACAGGGCGAAGGCCTGGCGGGCTTCCTGGTAGGATTCGTTTATGCGGGACGGCTGGCTGACGCAGGAGCCAAGGCCCGCGGTGATCCGGACGTTAAAATAGTTGTTTACCATGCGGCAGACGTTGTCCCAGGCCTCGGACAGAACCTCCGGCGCGGCTAGGGACTCGTCCTTTGTGTGGAATATTACGGCAAAATGCTTCATGTCCAGGCTGACCACGTGGCAGGGCAGATGCTTGCCCAGGATTTCCCGGATCATCTGCAGGCTGCTGGAATAGAGGTTGATCTGCTGGCTGTCGTTCATCTGGTCTGTGGCATCGCTGTGGATCTCGCCGTGGGCCGCCAGATAGAGGGAGTCGGAGAAATCCAGCCGAAGGTCCCGGGACTGGATGGTGAACTGCTCTTCGCTGTCGAACAGGTTGTGCAGCAGGCGTATGAAAAATTTGTCGTGATAGCCCTGGAGGGTGGGGCGGTCCTCGCCGCCCTTTTTGCGGTAAGCCTGGCTGGCCCGGTATTCCTCCAGGCGCTCTAAGGCCCTGCGGACCGAGGCGGTCAGAGAGTCCGGGGTGAGCTCCAGCTTGATCAGATAATCCACGGCCTGGTAGTTCATGGCCTGTTTGATGAGCTGGAATTCTTCGTAGCTGGTGAGAAAGATGAACAGCGGAATCTGCCCGTAGGTCTCCCGGCAGGCTTTCGCAAGCTCCAGCCCGTTCATCTTTGGCATCTTGATGTCCGTGATCACGATCTCCGGGGAATATTCCTCGATCAGTTTCAGCGCAGCCTCCCCGTTCATGGCCGTGCCGCAGATTTCGACCCCTAAGTCCGCCCAGTTTATCATGGATTTGATGCCGATCTGCACCAAAGGCTCGTCGTCAACTATTAGTAGCTTAATCATCTGCAAAATCCCCCTTAAAGTTCGTTTAACCGGTATGGAAGCGTGATGGTCATGGTGGTATATTGCCCCTCCACGCTGTCAATGGAGATGCCGTAATCCTCCCCGAAGTCGTAGCGGATGCGCTGGTTTACGTTGTGGATACCCACCTGGCGGAAAAAGTCCGCGCCGGGGGCGGATTGTGCGGAGAGCACTTTTTCAATCTGTTCCCGGCTCATGCCTACGCCGTTGTCTGTGACGGAAATCTGTAAAACCGTGCCGAGGTCCGACTGTACGCGCTGGGCGGACAGCAGGATATGCCCGGCGCAGCCTTTGGGTTCGATGCCGTGGAACAGGGCGTTCTCGATAATGGGCTGGAGGGTGAAGCGGTGGATCAGGCAGCGGTAGAGTTCTTCGGACCCGATCTGGCAGTCCAGGGTGATGCTGCCGCCGTAACGGTACTGCTGGATCAGGAAATAGTCCTTCACCAGGTCCAGCTCCTCCTTTAACGGAATCTGGGCTGCGGTGCCCTTGGACACATTTTTCATCAGCCGGGCCAGGGAGGTGATCATCTCCGCGATGCCCGTGGCGTTCTGGATGGTGGCCATCCATTTGATGGAGTTTAAGGTGTTATAGAGGAAGTGGGGGTTGATCTGGCTCTGGAGGATCTGGTATTCCAGGTCCTTTTTCTGGCGCTCGTCGTCCACCCGCTTGTCCATCAGGGTCACTACATTTTCCGACATTCCGTTGATGCCCCGGCCGATGATGCCGAACTCGTCCGGCCCCTCGATCTCCTCCATCCGGGAGAAATCGCCTCTGGCAATGTCGTCGATCTTGCCGCACAGCCGCTTCACCGGGCGGCCGATCGCCTTGTTCAGGGTCAGGGCCAGCCCCGCGCCCATGCACAGAATGATAAGGGTGATAAAACCGATGATCAAAAGGTATACCTGCCGCTGGGCAAAGAAGGCCGACTCGGACAAAATGTTGGAGATGGTCCACCCCTCCACGCCCAGAGGGCAGGTCACCAGAAACCGGCTGGAGCCGTTGGCCATGCGGATTTTCTGCACCTGGGTATCCGGGTTGTTGGCGCTGCCGTCTACCCGGGAAAGGACCGTGTACTCCGGTATGCCCTCCCGGAAGCTGCCGTCCTCCAGCACATAGGACCGGGAGCCGATGGTCACGTAGAGGAGGCTGTCCGGCGGCTGGGGATAGGAGCGGAGGCTGTCGGTGATCAGCCTGGCGGACACGGAACAATAGGACCAGCCGATGACCTGATCGCTGTAGGGGCTGTTGATGGGGCGGATCAGAGGAATGGTGGGCTCGGGGTCCACCAGGGAAAAGGGGTCGCTGTGAAAGCCGTCCCAAAGATAATCCGGCGCGGCGCACATTTCCTCAAAGTAGGAGGCGCGGGCCACGGTCCCGGCCGCGTCCGGCGTCCCCGCGGCGGCCAGATCGGAGACCAACAGGTAGTTGCGCCGGTTGACCGGGGAAATGATGACCCGGGTGATATACTCCGAGGCTCTGGGCGTGTTGCGGTACTCCTCCTTTAAGCGGGTGTAGGTGGAAATGGCCGTGATCCGCAGGGGGGAATCACCGGAGGAGATGGAAGGCATCCGGGTCCGGTCCTTAAAGGCTTCCAGATAATGGGAAATCTCTCCGTTGTTGCTGCACCACCGGCTGAGGGCGGTGAAATTGTTCATGGTATCCTCCACATTGTGGCAGACCATCTGCAGATTGTATTCCGCCGACTGGATCTGGTTTCGCCGCAGAAAGGACTGGAACACGGTAAAGCAGATGGTGACGGTGATGACGGCAAGCGCCAGCATGGCCGCCGCCGTGTAGGTGATGATGCGCCCCCGTATGGTTTTAAAAGGAAGAAGTTTTTCCATAGACCCGCCCCCATTCTCTCAGTAAAAATCCATAGCATTTGTATGTTCAGTAGGTCTGCGCACTTGCTGCGCTGACCGTATGAAAACCTATGCTTGCAGGCCAAAATCCCATCGACGAAGTCGATTTTAAATGGATTTTGGCTCGTATCTGTGAAGGTACTGAACAGATACGTTCACTATATAAAATAAGAGGTCTTTTGTCAAATGTCAATAAAGAACAGGCGGTATTTTTCCGGTTGTTCTGTCTATATTGAATACAATCTGTAAATTTTACCGCTTCCGGATAAAAAAATACATTGTAATGGGAGAAGGGAGCGGGGGGAAGCGGGCCAGACCGAAAAAGTGAATCTTTTTTGCGGATTTTTCCATTCAAGAAAGGCCGGGGGTACGCTATACTATAGCCATGACAGAAAACAACACCTAAAAAGGATGAGATCAGTTAAGAGGAGGAAACAGGAATGATGAAGAAACGTTTACTGAGTTTGGCTTTGGCGGCGGTTATGGCGGGAAGCCTGACAGCCTGCGGCGGCGCTTCCACGCCGGCGGGAGGCGACACCAGCGCGGCGGGGACCACGGCTGGCAGCGCGGCGGATACAAGCGCGGCGGCGGATACCGGTGCGGCCGGAGATCAGATTACCATGAAATGGGCCATGTGGGACAAGGACATTATGCCCTATTACACTCCCATCATCGAGGCATATGAGGCCAAGAACCCCGGCGTAAAGGTCGAGCTGGTGGACCTGGGCGGTTCCGATTACCAGACGGTTCTGGCGACCCAGCTGACCGGCAGCGGCAGCGATTTCGACATCGCCACCATCAAGGACGTGCCCGGCTACACCACCCTGGTGAACAAGGGCGTGCTGGAGCCCCTGGATTCCTATATTGAGAAGGACGGCATCGACCTGTCCGGCTACAAGGGCCTGACCGATCAGGTGAAGGTGGACGACAAGCTTTACGAGCTCCCCTTCCGCAGCGATTTCTGGGTGATGTTTTACAACAAGGACGTGTTCGACAAGGCGGGCGTGGCTTACCCCACCAATGATATGACCTTTGAGCAGTACGACGCGCTGGCCAGACAGCTGACCAACACGGAGCCCGGCCAGGAGGTGTTCGGAGCACATTACCACACCTGGAGAAGCGCGGTGCAGCTCTTCGGGATTCTGGACGGCAAGAACGGCATTCTGGACGGAAAATATGAGTTCTTAAAGCCCTACTATGAGATGATTTTAAGCCAGCAGGAGGACGGCGTCTGCCAGGATTACGCTACCTTAAAGACCTCCAACCTCCATTACACCGGAGCGTTTTCACAGGGCAATGTGGCTATGATGAATATGGGAACCTGGTTTATCTCCACTCTGATTGAGAAGATAAACGCGGGCGAGTACACGGACTGCACCAACTGGGGCATCGTGAAATACCCCCACGCGGACGGCGTGGAGCCCGGCTCCACCCTGGCTACCATCACGGCCCTGTCGATTCCCACCAGCGCGCCCCACAAGGATCAGGCCTGGGATTTCATCAAGTTTGTGTGCGGCGAGGAGGGCGCTGAGATTCTGGCTAAGACCGGCACCATCCCGGCCATTATGACCGACGACATTGCGGGTATGGTGAGCGCCACCGCGGGCTTCCCGTCCGATGAGAACAGCAAGGACGCCCTGCAGACCGCAAATCTCTACCTGGAGATGCCCGTAAATGCGCACAGCTCCGAGGTTGAGGTGGTGCTCAACGAGGCTCACGACAACATTATGACCGGAAATATGACCATCGACGAGGGAATCGCAGATATGAACGAGAAGGTTTCCGCGATTCTTGGACAGTAATTCAACACAGTGTAAAACAGTTCACATCAGGGGCAGGCGGGGTAACAGTCGTCTGCCTCATTTAAGGAAATGAGTATGAGGAGGATAAGCGTATGGCGAACCAAAAAAATGCCGACCCTGCGCTGGTGCAGAAGAAGCTGGCGGTATTGAATCCGCAGCTGAAAGCGCTGGAAGAGCAGCGGGCGGCCTGTGAGGACCCGAGGAAACAGAAACTGCTGGAAAAGAAGATCGAGAAGGTACACGATAAGATCCGTCAGGCCAAGACCGGGGAGCGTTTCAGCCGCCAGACCAAGCGGGATTTTGTGGCTTACTCCTTTATTGCGCCCAACTTTATCGGGTTTGCCATTTTCACCCTGGGGCCTGTGATCTTTGCCTTTGTGCTGGCCTTCTTAAACTGGGACGGCAACAACCCCATCTCCTTTGCCGGACTTGAGAATTTTGTTAAAATGTTCGGGAACAAGCGGTTTCTGGCCTCCCTGCGCAACACTGTGGTGTACTGTCTGGCCACCGTGCCCCTGACATTGATCGCGGCCCTGGGCCTGGCGGTGATTTTGAACCAGAAGGTGAGAGGGCGGAATTTCTTCCGGACCGTCAGCTTCTTCCCCTACGTGGCTTCCCTGGTGGCCGTGGCTGCGGTCTGGAACATGCTGTTCTCCCCGGCCAAGAGCGGCCCGGTGAACATGATTCTCTACAACCTGGGCGTGGCGGCCAAGGACCTGCCCAAATGGTCTGCGGGCAAAAACTGGGTGATGTTCACGGTGATCCTGTTCTCGGTCTGGAAAAATATGGGTTACTATATGGTGATCTACCTGGCGGGCCTTCAGGGCATCAATGCCGAGCTGTACGAGGCTTCCAGCCTGGACGGGGCCAACACCTGGCAGCGGTTCCGCTATATCACCTGGCCCCAGCTGCAGCCCACCACATTTTTCGTGACCATTATCCTGACCATCAACTGCTTTAAGGTGTACGACATCGTGTACATGCTGGCGGGCGGAAACACGGGCGTGCTCAACGAATCCGCCATCGTGCTGGTCTACCACATCTACGAGGAAGCCTTCCGCAACTGGAACTTAGGCTACGCCAGCGCGGTTTCCATGGTATTGTTCCTGATTGTCCTGGCCATCACCCTGGTGCAGTTTCGGGGCGAGAAGAAGTACGCGAATTGAGGAGGGGACGGATTATGAAAATCAAAAATACAAAGACGAGGACTCTGCGGGTTGTGCTCTATGTGGTGCTGATCCTGCTGGCGTTTCTCATGCTGGTGCCCTTTGCCTGGATGCTCTCGGCCTCCTTTAAGCTGGATAAGGACGTGTTCATTTTCCCGATCCAGTGGATACCAACCAATCCCAGATGGCAGAACTATGTGGATATCTGGCGCAAGATACCGCTGCTGAAGTTCGTGCTGAACACGGTGAAGCTTACTCTGATTGTGACTTTTTTGCAGCTGCTTACCAGCAGCTTCGCGGCTTACGCATTTTCCAAGCTGCATTTTAAGGGGAAGAACGGCCTGTTTCTCGCATACATCGCCACCATCGCCGTACCCTGGCAGGTGTATATGGTGCCACAGTTCATGATGATGCGGGGCATGGGGCTGGCGGACACCCACCTGGCCATCATCTTTTTGCAGGCGTTTTCCGCCTTCGGCGTGTTTATGATGAAGCAGTTCTACGAGGGCATTCCCACGGAACTGTGCGAGGCGGCCCGGATCGATGGGATGAGCGAGTACCAGATCTGGTACCGGGTTATGCTGCCGCTGTCAAAGCCGGCGCTGTCCACCCTGCTGATCTTTACTTTTGTGAACACCTGGAACGATTTCCTGGGCCCGTTAATCTATCTGACCACCGAGTCCAAGAAAACCCTGCAGCTGGGACTGCGCATGTTCATCAGTCAGTTCGGCTCCGAGTACGGCCTGATCATGGCCGCCTCCGTGCTGAGCCTGATTCCGGTGCTGATTGTGTTCCTGTCCCTTCAGAAATACTTTGTGGAGGGCGTGGCGGCTACGGGCGTGAAAGGGTGACCGGGCGGGTTGGCGGCCGGCCCGGCGCGGAAATGCTGGCGAAGCCCGGCAGCGGACCGCTGGCGCGGCGCAAAACCGCCGCGTCGGATTTAATCATAAGGAGAATGAAATTATGAGCTGGATCAGCTTAGAGCGTTTAGAAAGAAAACCGGAGATCACGGGAATTGAGGTGGAGGAGGCACTTGGGTTCGCCTCCGGGCAGGTGATCCGGAACCTGCCGGAATTTACGGACCGGTTCCAGAAAGCCTACAGCGACAACGGGTTCTACGAGCCCACGGAAAATGTGGACTGGACGCCGGGATTTTGGACCGGGGAAATATGGCTGGCCTACGAGTACGCCAAGGATCCGGACTTAAAGCGGGCCGGGGAGGTTCAGATGGAGAGCTTTTTAAGGCGCATCGAGACGGGGAGCGATGTGGAGACACACGACCTTGGCTTTATGTACTCGCCCTCCTGCGTGGCCGGATACAAGCTGACCGGAAGCCCGGTGGGGCGCAGGGCGGCCCTGATGGCCGCGGATGAGCTGATCACCCGGTTCCACGAGAAAGGCCAGTTCATCCAGGCCTGGGGACCCTTAAACGCCCCGGACAATTACCGCCTGATCATCGACTGCCTGCTGAACCTGCCCCTGCTCTACTGGGCCACGGAGGAGACCGGGGACGGCAAATACCGGGATATCGCCGAGCGCCATATCCATACCGCCCTGGGAAATGTGATCCGGGAGGATTTTTCCACCTGGCACACCTTTTTCTTCAACATGGAGACGGGCGCGCCGGATCACGGGGCCACCTGCCAGGGATACCGGGACGGCTCCGCCTGGGCCAGAGGCCAGGCCTGGGGCGTTTACGGCACGGCCGTGGGGTACAAATACACAAGGCGCGCGGAGTATATCGATATTTTCAAGGGCGTGACCCGGTATTTCCTGGAGCATCTGCCCGAGGACCTGGTTCCCTTCTGGGATCTGGAGTTTGGCGACGGGGACGACCAGCCCCGGGACTCCTCGTCGGCCTCCATCGCGGCCTGTGGGATGCTGGAGATGGCAAAATATATGGAGGAGGACGACCGGAAGTATTACACCGGGATCGCCAAAAAACTGATGAAATCGGTGGTAGACCATTACGCGGTGAAGGACCCGGCCATCTCCAACGGTCAGGTGCTCCACAGCACCTACTCCAACCACTCGCCCTATAACACCTGCAATCACTACGGTGTGGACGAGTGCAACATCTGGGGCGACTATTTCTATATGGAGGCGCTTATGCGCCTGCACAAGGACTGGCAGGTTTACTGGTAAAGGAGACGGACATGATGACGAAAAAGGAGCTGTTTGCGGGCTGGAACGAGCGGATGTTTCTGGACGATCCGGCGGCGGTGGCGGCATACTGCCGGACATACTGGCCGGAGGAATGCGGCCATATCGTCCGGGTGGCGGACGAGGTGTGCCGGGGGTATTTCCTCTTTGACCTGAAATGGGATATGGAGCGGACCTGGGAGCCGGTGGAATTTCCGGAGGGAAAGGTGGACTGGGAGTACAAGCCAGGGGACGACCCGGAATTCATCTACCAGTTTAACCGGCATCGGTATTTTATCTGCCTGGGCCAGGCCTATTGGATTACCGGGGATGAAAAATACGCCAGGCATTTCGTGGAACTTTTGATGGATTGGATCACCACGGTGAAGCGGACGCCGGAGACGGAGAAAACCACCTGGAGAATTCTGGAAGTGGGAATCCGGGGCGAATACTGGGTGAAGGCCATGCAGTATTTCAAGGACAGCCCGCTGGTGACGGACCAGGTGGCGGACGCATTTTACAACTGCCTGATCGAGCACGCGGAGTTCATCATCCGTATGCATTCCCCCTACCGCTACATGAGCAACTGGGGCGTGATGGAGAACCACGGGCTCTTTGAGATCGGCGTGGCCATACCCGATGAGGAGCTGCGCAGACGCTATACCGGAATCGCCCTGGAACACCTGGAGGTGGAGGCGCGGATGGAGATTCTGCGGGACGGCGTCCAGTGGGAGCAGTCCCCCATGTACCACAACGAGGTGCTCCACTGCTACGAGGACGTGCTGATCCTGGCCTCCCGCAATGATATCGACGTGCCGGACGCCATTCTGGAGGCGGTACACCGCATGGCATGGGCGGATCTGGCCTGGAAGAAGCCGGACCACCACCAGTTCATCATGGGGGACAGCGACGACACGGACATCCGGGATTACATCAGCGTGGCGGCGTTTCTGTTCAAGGATCCCATGTTGAAACACGGCGGCTTTCCGCGACTGGATTTTGAGAGTGTGTGGGATCTGGGCATCGAGAGCGCGGGCCTGTACGAAGACATGGAGGCCATGGAGCCGGATTTTACATCTGTGGCACTGCCGGACAGCGGAAATTATTATCTGCGGTCCGGGTGGGAGGAAAATGCCAACCTGCTGCATTTCCACTGCGGCACCCTGGGCGCGGGGCATGGGCACTCCGACAAGCTGCACGTGGATTTGGTTGCGTTTGGGGAGGATATTCTGACCGACGCGGGGCGGTACAACTACGTGGCCGGGCCGGGACGTTTTGAGTTCAAGGACCCTACGGCTCACAATACCATCACGGTAGACGGGGAATTCTTTACCGTTTGTAAGGATTCCTGGGAGTGCTCCAAGCTGTGCCAGCCGGTGAAGCAGCAGTTTTTTACTGCGGAGGACTACGAGTTCGTCCAGGGCGGACACCTGGGGTATATGGATATGGGGCAGGGGGTATTTGTGAACCGGAAAATACTCTATATCAAGCCGGATATCTATGTGATCATGGACGAGATGTATAGCGGCGGGGCCCACACCTACGAGCAGTATTGGCATTTCAGCGAGCGCGGGGAGCTGTCTCTGGGAGAGGCGGCGCAGGTGAGGGAGCCCAGGCTTCCGGGGCCGGAGTCCGCGGGTGATCCCGACCCAACCCTGCACAAGGGCGGGAAGGATTTGGAATTTGATCTGGAACAGATCGGGACTTTGCCGGTGCAGAAGGCGGTGTTTAAGGGCGATCAGGCGGAGGCTGCGGTGTGGTTTATGACGCCGGGGGCGGCAGGGGAAATGATCGATACCCGGATTTCCAGGCATTATAATCAGGCGGCGGAGCGGAAGAGTATCCGGGTGCGGAAGGATGGGAAGGGGTTTACATCGCTGTTGACGGTGATTTGCGCCGGGGAGGCGGGAGCGGCGGAGAGCGTCAAGGTGACCAAACTTCCGGTGAAGTCCGCGTTGAAAGGAATTTACTACCCGTCCGCCATGGCGGAGGCCCTGAAGATAGAAGCCCACGGGACAGAATATGTGGCGGTGATCTGCCACCAGGAAGTGAACTCGCCCACGGACCTGGTGGAAGTGGACGGCTGTCTGGGATTTGGAAATGTGATTGTGTTTGACAAGCATAAGGACGTGCTGGTGGGAACGGTGATGAATTACTGACGGACATGCCGGAACATTATGTTTTGTGGGAGGACGTTTCTTAACTTGCCGGGAAAACCGTGGAAATGTGAAACGGCGTAGTCGGGCTGTGGAAAAGTCCTGGAAACGCTGTGAAAAGTCTCATATAAGTGGTTACAAACTCCGGAATATATGGTAAAATCAAGATAGTATGTGATTTCGGAGGTGTGAGATGATCAAAAGTATGAAGCATTTGCTGGCCGGAGCGCTCTGCGGCGTGCTTCTGGCTGGTGCGGCCCCGGTGATTCCTGGCTCGCCGGTGGAAATGGTGGCGGAGGCCCACGGTGGCAGAACCGATTCCCACGGCGGTCACAAGGACAACAAGAACGCCAGCGGTCTTGGGAGTTACCACTACCACTGCGGCGGCCATCCCGCCCATCTGCACGAGAACGGCGTGTGTCCCTACGACACGATAGTGCAGGAGACAAAGGCGGCGAGGCAGGAGACAAGGGCTGCGGTCCAGGAGACCACTGCGGCGGTCCGCGAGACCACGGCTTCCGGAGCCTGCGGCTGGGATGACGGAACCTGCGGCTGGAAGCAGGACGGAGACCATCACAAGTACCGCTGTGAGGACGGCACCATGGCCCACAACTGCTGGAAGCAGATCGACGGCTGCTGGTACAGCTTTGATGAGAACGACTGCATGCGCACCGGCTGGTACGACGAGGGCAGCGACCGGTATTATCTCGGGACAGACGGGAAGATGGTCACCGGCGAGGTGATCGTGGACGGAGTGAAGTGGTGCTTTGATGAGAGTGGGAAGTTGATTCGGTAAATGGGATATTGAGAGTAAAGACAGCCTGAGCGGCCCGGAGATTGGAGGGTGGCTTGGGTTGTTTTTTGGTGCGTTTTTTGAAGGGGATTGGCAACATTATTTCAAGGATATTTTTGAAAAATGTCTCTTGCGTGTAAGGCGCATTATGTAGTATGATAACATCATCTGAAGATTCAAAACGTGCGTTCTGCACAGATCAAAACCGGTGATTCGCCGGCGATTTTCCAAAGAGCCTTAACAAAGAGGAATCTGTATGTTAAAATGAAAGGAGAAGTATGCGATGGAGCAAACGAGGTACAAAAGGCGTTTAAAACGCAGAAAACGCAAAGAGCTTAAGGAGCTAAATTTATTGAACAGGTTCCTCTTTAACGAGGTTCTGGAAGATCCGGTGGCCTACCGGGCAGTGCTGGAGATTATCCTGGGTCATAATATTCGCCTGAAGGCAAACGTGCAGAGTGAAAAAGAGATCCGTACCCTGCCAACATTCCGGGGAATCCGCTTGGACGTATGGGGACAGGATGAGGAAGACAATATCTATAATTCTGAGATGCAGAGAAAGAACACCAGAAACCTGCCCAGGAGAAGCAGGTATTATCAGTCCGTTCTGGACGCCGGGCTGCTGGAGCCTGGGGTGGTTGATTTTAATCAGATGAACAATGTATGCCTGATCACCATAGCGCCCTTTGACTTGTTCGGCAGGAATCGCTGCATGTACACGTTTCGCATGAAGTGTGACGAGGATTCCACCCTTGATCTGGATGACGGAGCAGTGCGGATTTTTCTGAACACCAGGGGAACTGTGACGGAAGGATGTTCTCAGGAGCTTTTGGATCTTTTGCGGTATGTGGAGAAGTCTAATGAGCGGGTTGCCGCGGAATCAGAGAGCCAGCGTCTTAAGCTGCTCCATAACCGGGTAAGGGAGGTTAAAAGCAACGATGAAAACGAGGTGAGATTGATGCAGTTGTGGGAAGAAAAAGCGTATGCGCGGCTGGCCGGCGCGAAGGCAAAATTGATTGAACAGGTCTGCAAGAAGCTTCGCAAGGGCAAGAACGCCCAGGAGATCGCAGAGGAATTGGAAGAAGATATAGAGTTGATCACCCGGATCTGCGAGGCTGCCCGCGAATCCGCCCCGGAATATGATTGCGATGAGATTTTCGAGATTTTGTGGGGGGAGGATTTTTACGATGATGAGTATGAATATGAGTATGAGGACGAGGATGTGGGAGAATAAATAGCAGAAGATTTTGCGCGATGGAATGCTGCCTGGAGGTTATGACCAGATTGCGCGGTTATAACCCCGGGCACCGGCAAATGAAATAAACATCCGCTGGCTGCATTGGAGGTCGATTGAACTCAATGAAAAAATCAGGAAGAAATCCATTTAAAGGGAAATTTCTTCCTGATTTTTAGATGCCTGGTTTGTCAATCAAACAAATCCATCAGTTTCTTGCGTATCTCCTTCCTGCGCGCCTCCGTCCCCTGTTCGTCGCGCAGGAAACGCCCCTCCTGCTCCTCCAGCACGTCGCCCTCCTTCAGCCCGTCGGGCAGTAGGTCCGTGGGGATGGAGATCAGCTTCTTCAGTTCGTTCTCGCAGACTGCGATGCCCTCCTCCAGGCGGTCGATGATATATTTCATAGCGTTACCCCTCCTTGTAAAATGATCATGGTTTACACTGGCCGCAGGGGGAATAGCCCTGCCCGATCAGCTCTTCGCGGTCCCCCTCCCAGGTCTCCCGATTCTCGCCTTTTATTTTTTTAGCCGAGGAGCAGGTGGGGAGGTGGAATTTTTTCGTGTTGGTGTTCAGAATATAGGCGGTTTGCGGGGCTATGGTAGTGCCGGTTGTCCCGCTCATCAAAGTCTCGCCCCCGGAATTCCCAACCGTTTGTTGATTGATATCTCCGGAAGTCCTGTCCGACTGCCGGCTGCCGCCTTCTGAGAATCCGGTTTGACCGGTCTTTCCAGTCCCCCAGACAATATCCGTACCGTCGCAGTAAGCAACCACCGTGCCATCCAGATCGTTGCGGTATATCTGGATGCCCCTCTCCTTAAACTTCTCCAGGGTTTCCTTGTGGGGATGGCCGTAGGAATTGTCCTTCCCGCACTGGATCACAGCCACCGAGGGGGAGACACGGTCCAGAAACGCCTCGCTGGTGGAGGTGCTGCTGCCGTGGTGCCCGGCCTTCAGCACGTCCGCGGAGATGTCGATTCCATTTTCCAGAATATCCGCCTCAGCCAGGGCCTCCGCGTCCCCGCACATCACGAACCGGTTATCGCCGTAGTCCAGGCGGATTCCCACGGACCAGTTGTTTAAATCGTTCCCGTAGTCTCCGTTGGGTGCGATGATGGTGAAAGAGGCATTTCCAAGGGTATAGGTATCGCCTACCCGCGGCTTGGTCAGCTTCAGTCCCTTGCCCGCCACTGCATCCAGCACGTCCTCGAAGGTCTTTGTGGTGTGTTCAACTGGGGGAAGAATGACTTTACCCACGTCGAAGGTGTCGATGACCTTGTCCAGACCGCCGATGTGATCCGAGTGGGGATGGGTGCCGATCACGTAATCCAGGGCTTCCACCCCCTGGCCTTTCAAATAAGAAACTACCGTGTCCGCCTGGTCGTTTTCACCGGCGTCCACCAGCATAAAATGTCCGTCCGATTCCGCCAGGATGCTGTCACCCTGGCCAACGTCGATAAAATGTACGGTCAGCCCGGCTTCCCCGGAGGACAGCGCCGACGGCAATGTGACGGCCCCGGCCTGTTCCGGCTGCGCTGAGGCATGCCCGGAGTCAGGCAGGGCGCTCCCGCCACAGCCGTTGACCGCCAGAATCAGGGCGATTGACAAAAGCAGTTTCAAAAAATTCCGTCTCTTCATAGTAAGTCTCACCTTTCTGTTATTCCCTGTTATTTTAGCATAGATATCATATTCATGAAAGACCATGCCCCGCTGCCGATTAAAAAAATTCATGCGGAATGTTTTACTGCAAAGTAGAAGGATATGATGGTATAAAATTTCAAAATATGGTAAAATATTTGAAATGACCACATATTATCCTTAAAATATATACAAAATAGCCAAGATACGAAATAAAATACCATAAAGCTTTCAATATATTGAAAAAAACGTATCTAGTGTTATGATGGAATCAGTCGAATGGAGGAATCGGAATGAAGAATGTATTGGTACGGTTGGAAGAATACTTGCCGAGAGCCAGCGAGGCGGAACGCGGCGCAATCAAATGGCTTATGCAGAGTCCGGAATCTGCAGTGGATTTAAGCATTCAACAACTTGCCGGCCGCACGTTTACATCCGCCTCCACGATCATCCGGCTGTGCCGGAAACTCGGATTCGACGGATACAAGGAATTTCACAAGGCGTTGTTGTATGAGCTGGCAGTGCGCAGAGAGGCCAGCGATGAGCAGACCAGGGAGATTGACCGGGCCGACACCCTTGAGGCGATTGCCCAAAAGGTTACATACCGTAATATTTTGTCCCTGGAAAATACGAATAAGCTTCTGAATATGGAGGTGTTAAGCACCTGCCTGGAGTTGATCGACGCTGCGGACAATCTGATTTTTTTCGGGATGGGAGCCTCCCTGCTGATTGCGCGGGATGCCTGCCTGAAATTTGTCAGGGTCAACAAATCCTGCTATTTTGGCGACGACTGGCATATGCAGCTTCTGCACGCAAAAAATTCGACGGAGAGGGACGTGGTGATTGCGATCAGCTATTCAGGAGTGACGATGGAGACGATTAAATGTGCGGAGATCGCCAAGAAAAACGGCACGCCGGTGATTGCCATCACGCGGTTTGAGCCGTCCAAATTGGTAAAATTGGCGGATTACAGCCTTTATGTGGCGACCATCGAGTTGTTTTCGCGGATGGGCGCCATGTCTTCCAGGATTGCCCAATCGAATATCATCGATATTCTCTACAGCGCCTATGTGAATAAAAACTACGACACGTGTGTTCCCAAGATAATCCGGACACATTTTTCCAAAAAGACAGACGGGGCTGGGGATATAGAGCCCTGAACCAGTTGGTGTGGGGCGGCGCTTGCATGACCCACGGGAGGGTTACAATAAATCAAGGAGGAAAAACATGAGCAGTCAACTGGCATTTCAAATTGTGGAAGCGTTAGGCGGAGCATCCAATGTGATATCGATTGAGAACTGTATGACCCGGTTGAGAGTTTGCGTCAGGGACGCCGGCTTAGTAAAGCGAGATGAACTTTCTAAGATAAAGGAAGTCCTGCGGGTGGTTGGAAGTGAGACGGAGCCGCAGATTGTTTTGGGACCGGGAGTCGCGGATACCATTGGCGGGGAAATCAAGAAGATGGAGGGAATCAAATACAGTGAGATCAAGACCGAGGCGGTCATGAAAAAGAAGTCGGCTACGGGAATTTTCAGCTTTTTTGCCCAGGTATTCACTCCGCTGATTCCCGTTTTCGCCGGTGCCGGATTGATCTTTGGCGTTATGAAGGTTTTGACGCTGGTTTTCAATATGACGGGAATGCCGCTGTTTGATCCGGCCAGCTCATCCTTTATGTTTGCGGTCAATGTACTGGCCAGTACATTTTTTACCTATTTGAATATTGCGGTTGCCATGTCGGCGGCCAGGGTAATGGGCGGCAATCCCTATCTGGGGCTGATAGCCGGCGGCATTATCATCAACCTGGGCGCGTTGGCGGGAACCGAAATGGGCGTGTTCGGCCTGATCTTTACCAACGGACGGGGCGGAACCCTGGCGGCGCTGGCAGCCGGAGCATTGATTGCCGTGGTGGAACGTGAGATTAAAAAGCGGGTTCCGGACGCACTAAAGATCCATTTGCCGTCGCTGCTCTCGATTATTATTGTGGGTCTGGTGACGATCTATGCGCTGCAGCCGATTTGCGGTCTGGTGACAGATGGAATTACCGCCGCGTTCCTGTGGCTGATGGATAAGGCTGGATTTATGGCATATGCAATTATTGCGGGCTTCTTCCTGCCACTTGTTATGACCGGCATGCATCAGGGATTGTCGCCGGTACACACCACCTTTATCGAAAATCTGGGATACACGCCGCTGTACGCCTGCTGTTCCATGGCCGGCGGTGGACAGGTGGGGGCTTCCCTGGCGCTGTATCTGAAATACAAACATAACAAGGGGTTGCAGCGGGCCGTGATCGGAGGTTTGCCGGCCGGTATTCTTGGAATCGGGGAGCCGCTTATCTTCGGCGTAACCCTTCCGCTCGGCAGAGCATTTATAACGGCCTGTCTGGGCGGCGCATGCGGAGGCGCGGTACTTGGTCTGTTCCCCGGGCAGGGGGCGGTGACCATGAACGTTTCCGGAATTTTGGGAACTCTGGTAAATACCAAGCCCATGGCATATCTGGTGGCTTATGCTGTATCCATCCTGGCTGGTTTCGTGATCACCTACGCCGTAGGAGTGAAGGACACTGCGCTGGCATTGTTTGAGGATGAGGAATTCTAAAAGGAAACTGAAATTCGGGGAGTATAAAATAAAAAGAGAAGGAGAAACAAACGATGAGTTTTATGTTTAAGCCTCTGGCTTATGATGATACACAGGCGGTCAATCACATCAGCCTGCCGGAAGCCATTCAAAATGATGTGACGGAACAGATAGAAGAGATGGCCGGACGTCTTGCCCAGGCCATGGAGATCAGGGAGAAGGAGGGCAAGTCCCTCCTGGCCCTGGACGGTTATGTCAGCGCCCCATTTGAGCCTCTGGTGAGCGCGGTGAAAGCGGAGCTGGAGAAACGGGGCCGCCAGGTGAATCTGGTGGATATGAGGAATCTCTATAAAACACAAGAGGAGATTGACGGGCTGACGGCTGAGAGCCTGCCTTTAAACTATGAGGACGATCCGGTGCTGCTCTTCGGGCGTCTGTATCGGGGCAGGATCGATGATTTTGTGGATAACTCCAGCGTATCCCGGATTCTGAACAATCAGGCCATGGGCTTTACGATCCTTTACGGGCTGGGAAGTCTCTGCGCCGCCCTCAGACCCTACGCCCAGGTGGCAGGGTATGTGGACGTGACGCCTAAAGTGGCTGCCATCCGTGCAAGGGAACAAAAGGTAGTCAACATCGGAGACCGGGAGTCAAGACCGTTTAATTTGCTGATGCGCCGGAACTACTATGTGGATTATGAGGTGACGGTAAAACTTCGCAAAGAGCTGCTTCAGAATAATCTTCTGGATTTTTATCTGCTGGGGAACTGGGACGACCGCTATATGATGATGGCGGGCGGGACGATGGACCGGATTTTAACAGAGCTGGCCAAATATCCCTTCCGGGCAAAACCCGTGTATCTGGAAGGAATTTGGGGAGGGGAATTGATCCGCAAGGTGAGGGGAATCCCCAAGGAGATTGCCGGTAACATTGCCTGGATCTTTGATTTCATTCCTATGGAGGTCAGCATTGTGGTTGACGTGGCAGGCAAGGCGGTGGACTTTCCATTCTCCACATTCGTCCAGAAAAAGGGGCGGGAGATTATGGGCCAGCATTGCCTGGAGGAATTCGACGGATACTTCCCGGTGCGCTTTAATTACGACGATACCTGGCATAGTAATGGAAACATGTCGGTTCAGGTCCACCCGGACGAGGATTTTGTGATCGAGAATTACGACGAGTTCGGGAGACAGGACGAGGCTTATTATGTGATCGCCACCGGCCATGGAGCGAAAACCTACTGTGGCTTTAGCGGGAATGGCAGGGAATTTCTGGAAATGGCTAAAGCGTCCGAGACTAGCCACGAGATGGTGGATTACCAGAAGTATATTAACTGGGTGGACAGCGTGCCCGGGCGTCAGATTATGCTGCCGGCGGGGACGGTTCACGCTTCCGGCAGAAACCAGCTGATCCTGGAGCTGGGCAGCCTGACCATCGGTTCTTACACTTACAAGGTTTACGATTACAACCGCAAGGACAAGGATGGAAATACCCGTCCCATTCATACGAAAAACGCCGAGAAGGTACTGCATTTCGAGCGGGACAGCCAGTGGGTGAAGGAGAATATTGCCATTGAGCCGATTTTGATTGAAGAGGGTGAGGGGTATAAAGAATATATTGTGGGCCGGACGGAATTGATGTATTATGAAACCCACAGGATCGAACTGGATACGCACGCGGCGTATCATGGACAGAATCATGGACAGTTTACGGTGATCACCGTGGTGGACGGCGAGCAGGTGAAGGTTTATTCCAAGAGCCGCCCGGAATTTTGCTACACGGCAAACTTCCTGGATATTGTGACGATTCCTGCGGACATTGATGATTACGTGATTGAGGCTCAGAGCTATCAGCCTGCGGTGGTTCATAAAGTGATTCTGCGGGAGGGATACAGCCGTTACAAGAACCCGGACTATAAAAACAGAAAGAAGGATTGAACGATGGAATTTGTGCGGGAACCAAAGGGCGTTCAGGAGTTTTGGGACGAATGCGTGCTAAAAGGGGAAAACGTTGTGCGCAGGCAGAAGCTGGTCAGAGAGTGTACCGGCGTCTACAAAAATGAAGAAGCCTTATGTGAACACGGCGATGATCTGGCATATTGGGTGCACAACCAGAATTTCAACCGTGAGAGTTTCGTGAAAGGGAATCTCCAGTGGGGAATTACCTATATCAATCCCTTTACCGTTGACGGAGAATGCGCCATGACCAGCGGTCATTACCACGGGGATCAGGACTGTGACGAATATTATTACGGGCTGAAGGGAACCGGATTTCTTTTGTTCTGGGACGGCGGAGAGGATTTTTACGCGGAAAAAATATATCCGGGCTCTCTGCACTATATTAACGGTCATTACGCCCACCGGATCATCAATTCGGGGGATGAGGTGCTGGCGGTAGCGGCCTGCAGCCTGCCTGCGAGCAAGCAGGATCATCAGTCGATTAAAGAGCATGGATTTCCTTACCGCTGCTACAAACGAAATGGGGAGATTGTATGGGAAAAGCAGGAATAGGGCCGATCCGGCTGGAACCCGTCTATAAAAAGGCGATCTGGGCCGGGGAGCGGTTAAAGAAAATCAGAGGGCTTCAGGAGGACGGAATCGGTATCTGCCGGGAGGTTTGCGCTTACAAGGGATCGGAAAACCGGGTGGAAGAAGGGCAGTTTAAAGGCTGCCGGATTGATCAGGTCATAGCGGATTACCGCCGGGAACTGATGGGACCGGACGACAGCGGCCAGCTGGTACGGGTCGCCTACATGGATACCAGGGAAGATTTGTCGATCCAGGTTCATCCCAACGAGGAACAGGCAGAACGGATTGGAGATTTTGAAAAAAGTGAATCCTGGTATATTTTGGAGGCCGACCCGGGAGCTTATATTACCGCAGGTGTAAATTGCACCGATAAGGCAACGCTTCGAAACGCGGCAGAGTCGGGGGATATGGAACAGTATCTGGTACGCATCCCGGTAAAAGCAGGTGATTTTGCCATGATTCCGGCGGGACTTGTCCACGCCTGCGGTAAAGATATGCTTGCCCTGGAGGTGGGCAGTTTCGGAGGGATCACCTACCGTTTGTATGATTACGGCAGGGGAAGGCCCCTGGATCTGGACAAGGGAATGGAAATTCTCGATCCGTCCCTGCGATGTGAGCTCGTCCATACCCAGGAGAAGGTTCCGGGCGTGCCCCGCCCGCTGGTGCGCCACCGCCTTTTCAGCGCGGATGTGCTGGACGTTGAGGGCGTTTGGACCCTGGACGGGTACGAGGGATACCGCATATTGTGCTGTGTGGAAGGAGCGTGCCGGATCATATGGGACGGGGAGGAGTATCCTCTGCCTTACACGAAAACGCTCCTGATACCGGCCGGCTGCGGACCGGTGGAGATCAGGGGAAATGCCAGGCTGCTGATGGCCTGGAAGGTTTAACAACAGATTCCGTGCAGAAAAAGGAGGGAGCTTATGAACAGCAGCATCGCCATATATCCGTCCGTCCAATGGAGACAGCAGACCGTTCTGTGGTCGGATTATCTGGAAAAGGCCGGTAAGTATGGCTTTCGGGAAGTGTTTTCAAGTATCCACCTGCCGGAATTGGCCCTGAAGGACCAGGTGGAAATGCTGGAGGAGCTGGCCCGTACGGCCAACCATCTGGGGATGGAGTTGACGGTGGATATCGGAGGCGGAGAGATCGGCCAGCTGCTTGCGGATTCACAGATGTGCGCACGGGTCCGCAGCGCCGGCATCGGCCTGCTGCGGCTGGACTACGGTTTTTGCACGGAACAGGCCGGCGCGCTTTACAACCGCCTGGGGATAAAAGGTTTTGTAGTCAACGCCTCGATCTATGACAGAGAGGAGGCGGAGGCGGTTAAGAAAAATTTGACCGCCATAGACAGCCGGCTGGAACTGCGCGCCTGCCACAATTTTTATCCGCGGCCGGAGACCGGGCTGGACCGGGAATTTTTTAATGAGCAGAACCGCATTTTCGCAGAGCTTGGATTAATCACCTATGCGTGCATCCCGGGGAAAAGCTATCCCCGTCCGCCTCTGGGTCTGGGACTGCCCACGCTGGAGCAGCACCGTGGAATGAACCTGGAACAGGTTTGCGTAGATTTAGTTTGCAGCCCCGGAATCGGGGGCGTGATGGCAGCGGATGAATTTTTCAATGAGACAGAGCTGGCCTGTGTGGCCCGCGCGGTGAATCGGGAGGCCCTGACCTTGCAGATACGGCTGGAAACGGGCGTCGGCCAGGTGGAGCGGGAGCTTATTTTAGGCACGTCTCACCATATCCGTTATGACAGCAACCGGCAGGTGTTGCGGTCCCGGACTTCGCGGGAAATGTCCAGGATCGGCGCCAAGGTAGCGCCTGGGCTGACCGGTGAGCGCCGGAGAGGTATGGTTACAGTTGACAATGAGCGTTACGGCCGCTACAGCAGCGAGGTGCAGATCCTTCTGGCTGACCTGGAGGCTGACAGCCGCGTGAACTGCTGCGGGCAGATTTCAGAGGAAGACATGTGGAAGCTGGACTTTTACCGTCAGGGGTTTGACTATCAATTCCAGGAAATTACAGAAATTGGGGAGGGAATCAGCAGTGGGGCTATTTAGCAGAAAAGAAGCGGGAAAGTCCAAAGGACCTGTTTGGAATCAAAGTGAGATTTTAGCTCCGGTCAAAGGCAGACTGATTCCCATGGCGGAAGTGAATGATCCTGTATTCAGCGAGGAAGTGATTGGAAAAGGGGTTGCGCTGGTTCCAAAGAGAGGCAGAGTCGTTGCGCCGGCGGATGGAATCGTAAATCTGGTTTTCCGCACCAGGCATGCAATCGGCATGGTCACCGATGGTGGAACGGAGCTGATGATCCATATCGGTTTGGAAACCGTTCGTCTGAACGGCCGTCTGTTTAAGTCGTGCGTCGATCAGGGGAGCCGTGTAAAAGCGGGGGATTTTCTGATGGAATTTGATCTGAAGCAGCTGCAGGAGGAAGGGTACGATATGACGACTATGGTGATTGTGTGCAATAGCGGCGAATACCCGGATATGGACTGTGTGAGCGGGAGAGAGGTTGAGGAGTTGGAGCCGGTGATCCATTTGCGGCCATGATATAGCGTGAGCGGAAAAGATGAGACAGGAAAATCCATTATTTGGAAGTCCTGTCTCTTCTTTTTGTGGGCTATATGGTTTTACAACCCATTTTTTCATAATGATAAAATGTCCGCTTTACGGTCATACCCTGACGTTCATAGAAACGCCGTCCGGGCTGGTCTGTGGATTGGAAGTAGACATAATTCAAACCGCTTTTATGCATGGATTGAAACATTTCCCAGACCAGCACCGTGCCGACGCCGCCGTTGCGGTGGTCGGGGGCCACTCCAAAGGGACCGAGCCTGCAGGGATCGCCGTCCATCTGGCGCTGTAAATAACCGGCTACGGTCTCCTTGTAAAGACAGAGAGAAAGCGTTTGTGGAGCCCGCCCTGACAGGATTGCCTGCCGTATGTGCTGCTGCCATCCGGTGCTGAAATTTGCTTTGGCGAAATCCAGCAGAGGAAGGGTATATTCCCAGGAAAAGGGAATGTAAGAATAACCGAGGGCTAATTTTGCCTGTTTCAGTTCTGCCACCGGGGCGGGAATGGTGAAATGGCTCAGGTCCATTTCCATCCAATAGGCCGGTGTGCCGCATATGTAGCCCTGCCGTTCAAAAAAAGCCCGGGCTTCTGAATTGGAAGCCTCCAGACCGGGAGAAAAATAATAGGGGCTGAAGGCGGACAGCGTGATATGGGAGACCCCCTCGGCCGCCCATTGGTTTTCCAGGCGGTTGAGCAGTTGGGTTCCGATGCCCCGGTAGCGGTATTCGGGCGCTGTGGCCTGGCAGAGAACCCAGGCCTTTTCGGGTTCAAGGCCACGGTCCAGATAGGGGTACCTACGGCGCATGCCGAAAATAAAACCGGCCAGATTCCCGCAATTCCAGGCGCCCAGCGTATGTCCGGCACTGTAATTCTCGTTGGAAAAGAGCACGGTAGCCAGTTTGTGATGGTCTATGGGGTCCAATTCCGGACAACTGTTCCACAGATTGACAACCTGGGGGATATCCTTCCAGCCCAGGGCAGAGTATTGAAACATGCGAATACCTCCTGTACGGTGTGATAATTCCAGTATAGGCAGGCTGACGGAAAAATGCAATGCGGAGAGCGCAGAGTGGAAATTTGTTTCCTGAAAAGGAAAAACCTTTATTTGCCCTTCCACTCATAGTATGTTATAATTTTGCTAATGTCGCGCGCGCCAGCCGCGTCCCGGCATCGAACCATTTGGCATACGAAGGACAACACAGGTCGGAAGGGAGAGGAAAATGAACATTTTCGGCGGTAACAGTTTTATGAACCAATACAACAAAGCGAAGATGAACCAGCAGGCACAGCCTCAGGGAAATCCACAGGGAGGCGGCGCGGGCAAGGGCGCCAGATCGGTGCTGTTCGCTTTTAAGATGGTGATTCTCATCTTGTTTCTGGGGGTTACGGCCCTGCAGTCGTTTTACACGCTGTCTGAGAACGAGATGGCGGTAATCACCACCCTGGGGTCGCCATCCAGCGTCACCACCTCAGGTTTTAAATTCAAATGGCCCTATATCCAGCAGGTCCACAAGATGTCCAAGGAGATCCGGGGCATGTCCATCGGCTACGACCCGGACTATGACCCCTACAACCACGCCAACAGCGAGAACAACCCTATGACCGTGCCCAGCGAGGCGGAGATGATCACCAACGATTTCAACTTCGTCAACGTGGATTTCTACATCGAGTACCAGATCGTGGACCCGGTGAGGGCGTATATCAACAGCGAATCCGCGATCTCGATCCTGCGCAACCTGGCCCAGTCCTATATCCGCGATACCGTGGGTTCCTACGGGGTGGACGAGGTGATCACCACCGGCAAAGCGGAGATCCAGACCAAGGTGAAAACCCTGCTCACGGAGCGGCTGGAGCAGGAGGACATCGGTTACGGCATCAACAACGTGACCATTCAGGACGCGGTGCCGCCCACGGACGCGGTCAACGACGCGTTTAAGGCAGTTGAGGACGCCAAACAGGGCATGGACACCAAGCTCAACGAGGCGAAAAAGTACCAGTCCGAGCAGCTTCCCGCCGCCAACGCCAAGGCCGACAAGGCGTTAAAGGACGCGGAGGCTTTCAAGCAGGAGCGCATCAGCGAGGCCGAGGGCCAGGTTTCCCGCTTCAACGACATGTATGACGAGTACGCAAAATACCCGCTGATCACCAAAAAGCGTATGTTCTACGAGATGATGGAGGAGGTCCTTCCGGGTCTCAAGGTGATTGTGGACGGTTCCGACGGAACCCAGACGGTGCTGCCCCTGGATTCCTTTGTGGACGGAAATGCGAAAGGAGGAGCTGAGTGATGAAAAAACGTATTTTTAAAGGCACAGGTCTGATCCTGCTGCTGCTGGTTCTGTTTGTGCTCTCCAACGCGGTGGTCATTACCAGGGCCAACGAGTACGTGCTGATCAAACAATTCGGAAAAGTGGTGCGGGTGGAGGAAAATGCGGGCCCGTCCCTGTGTATCCCGTTTCTGCAGACTGTGCAGCGGGTTCCCAAGTACAAGATGATCTCCGATTTGTATCCCAGCGACGTAACCACAAAGGATAAGAAGGTGATGACCGTGGATTCCTTTGTGATCTGGGATATCAGCGATCCGGTGAAATACCTGTCCTCCTTAAACGCCAGCAAGGAGAAGGCGGAAATCCGTCTGGGCAACGTGGTGTACAACTCCATCAAGACCGTTTTGTCCTCCACCAACCAGGCTGACATCATTTCCGGCCGCGACGGGGAGCTGGCCCAGTCCATCACTGACAACATCGGCAATTCCATGGACTCCTACGGCATCCACATCTACGCGGTGGAAACCAAGAAGCTGGATCTGCCGGACTCCAACAAGGAATCCGTGTACCAGCGTATGATCTCCGAGCGGAACAACATCGCGGCCCAGTACACCGCGGACGGCGATTACCAGTCCCAGCTGATCAAGAATGAGACGGACCGGACGGTGAAGGAGACCATCGCCAAGGCCCAGGCCGAGGCGGAGAAAATCAAGGCCGAGGGCGAGGCGCGCTATATGCAGATTTTAAGCGACGCCTACAACGACGAGTCCAAGGCGGATTTCTACAACTATGTGCGATCCCTGGACGCCATGAAGGCATCCATGAAGGGCAGCAACAAGACCATTATTCTGGACGAGGACAGCGAGCTGGCCAGAATTTTGTCCGGAAATTAAGAACGATATAATTTAGCCGGCCCTTTGACGGCGAAAAAGAGAACAGAGCGTTGAAACAGCGCTGCTGTTCTCTTTTTTGTCTTTAGGGAGCGATCTTTTGGGGGAGATCCGAGGCGGCTTTCAGGATTACGGATTTAAGCGCTTGATCCAGGCTTTTACTGGATGGAATCGTATCCGGATAATTTGCATTATGTAGATTATTTCATTGCTATTTTTTGTAAACCTAATATAATAGAAATTAAGGATGCAACGAAATGAAAGATTGGGCAAACCCGTCGAAAGGCGGCGACGCAAAGCTACAGGGGCTTCACCGGATGGTAAGCCAGCCAGCTGCTCTCACCGGGACGACCGGCTCTGAACAGGTGGCGTTTGTGCTGCCTGTTTTCTGATGCAAAGGTCCGGCGGGGCTGCAGAATTCATGTAAGGAAGGGAGGGCAGAGGGCCCGGCGGGGGGAAGGTTGTGATCCACAGGAAAGCGCGGGAATGGCGAAGCGCTTTTAAGTTGCATACACATTAGACTATAAAGGCAAACCCGTCGAAAGGCGGCGGCGCAAAGCTACAGGGGCTAAACCGAACGGTATGCCAGCCAGTTGCAGGAATGATGGAATGTAGTAGCAAAAAGAATGACGGCAAAACCTTCACAGAGGGGCTTTAGACGTATGTTCTGGATACTTCTGTCATTTTATGAGATGAGAAGGATGGAGGTAGAACATGAAACGATTGAAACGCGCATCAAAAGCCGCAGTGTCGTTGTGGCTCTCAGCGGTTATGACCGTGTTGCCGGCCGCAGGAGGAATGATATCGCCGGCGTACGGCATGGAGCTGACGGACAATACAGGGGTTGCGGATACAGGAAGCTTTGACGGCTATGAGGCTGCTGCGGGCGGTTCGGCGGAAGCGGGCGGCGCGGGAAACGAAGCGGAAGCCGGCCCGGAACAGGGCGCAGCAGGCGGTCAGGAGCAGGGACAGGAAGCAGGAGAACAGGACGGTTCCGGCCAGGAAGCAGGAGAACAGGACGGTTCCGGCCAGGAGCAGGGCGCTCCGGACGGTTCTGAGCAGAACCAGGGACATGAGGGCGGCAGCGGTCAGGAGCAGGAATCCCAGGACGGTTCCGGTCAGAACCAGGGTTCTCAGGGCAGCGACGGCCAGGAGCAGGGCGCTCCGAACGGTTCCGGTCATAATCAGGAAAATCAGAACGGCGCCAGTCAAAATCAGGGGTCCCAGGGAAACAGCGGAGCAGAGGAAACCTTGCCCGAGGAAACCCAGCCGGAAGAGACCTTGCCCGACCAGAGTTCATCCGGCGCAATCCGTCCGGATGAAACGCTGCCCGAAGAGACCAATCCGGAGGAGTCTGCGCCAGATGAAAGTCAGGCCGGCGTAATCCGCCCGGACGAGACGCTGCCGGAGGAAACCTCTTCGGAGGAGACATCTGCTGAGGAAACGCAGCCTGTGGAGAGCATTCCGGCGACTCAGGCCCCGGAAACCACAGTTGCGGAGAGCACGTTGAACCCGGAATTGATTCCGCCGGAAACCCCGGCGCAAAAGCGGATGTCCCAGGAGGACATGACGCTGACTGAGACGGTTGACGGAGTCCGGATCACCGTGGAGGCGGAGGCCGGAATTCTTCCGGAGGACACGGAGTTGGCGGTGCAGCGGATCAAATCCGCCGGAGATTTAGAAAAAATACAGGATGCGGTATCCCGCGCCAGAGAAGATCAGGAGACGGAGGGCAGAGGGCAGCAGATTTATGCATTTGACATTTCCCTGTACAGCGGGGAGGAACTGATCGAGCCTGAGGACGAGGTGATCATCCGCGTTGAACGGTTGGAAGCCTTGGCTGAAACTGAAAATGTTAAAGCGGATCTGTTCCATCTGGATGAACAGCTGGAGGAAGCGGAGCAGCTGGAGGCATCGGTGGACGGCGGCGCGGTTGTTGCGCCGGTTTCCCATTTTTCACCCTTTGCACTGATGGTTGCCACAGCTGCAACGGCGGACGGATACAGGGAGGCCGGTACGGACGTGACCGTGGCCAAAGCGCTGGAGGAACTGAACGAGGATGAGATCGCCCGCGCAGGCGGCGAGGTGACGATCTGCCTGACCGGGGATACACAGGATGAGGCTGAGGTTTTTATTCCGCGGGATAAGGGGATCAAACATATTACTATAACCGGAGTGGATGGAGCGGACTATAAGATTGGAAAAGGTTCAAACGGAGCCACGCTGTTTGCCAATGGAGTTCCGCTGCTTCTGGAGCACGGGCAGCTTGCAAATCTATACGGAGGCGGCAAAAATATTAAGTTGGACCGCACGGATATCACCATCACAGGCGGGGGATTTTTGGGAGGCCCGGGAGGTCTGGACCTGGTGATTGTGGGCGGCAGCATGGCCACCGTGGCAGGAGCGGACGTATCGGTAACAGATTCCTGCAATATTACAATCGAGGATAATACGACGCTTGAGATCGGCAGCATCTATGCCGGCAGTGTTTTAGACGGGAAAGATTCAAAAGCGGAGATCGGAAGTACCAATTTGACGGTAAGAGACTCTTCCGTGCTGATCTGTATGGGCTGTGGGGGGTGCTTCCTGTGGGATGGCGCAGATAACGCTCTTGCAGATGTGGGTGAAACCCATATCAATATAGAGAACAGCGAGTTGCAGGTCGGCTATTTTGATTTTTCATTTTCTCTGTTTGGCGGCAATATTGGAAACGACGAGGTAGCCAACCAGAAATTGATTTGCGGGACAACCAATATTTCCGTCACGGATTCTTCGATCGGAGTATTCCTCTATGGCGGGGGTGAGCTCTTTGGAGGCCAGTATTGTTCTTATGACAAAGGCACGCCGGAGATAAGGCTGGAAAAATCGGTGATCCGTCTGGAAAACAGCCAGGTAAACGGAGTGTTTGGCGGGGGCTATTATGAGGATAATTGCCTTGCTCAAACCGGCTCTTCTGAAATTTATGCCGACAACTGTCAGTTTGAGTATTCTTCATCTGTTGAGGAGGATTGTTCCGTTATCTATAGCGGAGATTTGTACCAGACAGACCGGGATTATGGGGGCACGCCTCAAATGGATTGTGCTGAAATCACGCTTGCGGGAGGAATTACGGAGGGCGTCCTGATTCGCGCCGAAGGAGTCAACCAGAATAACCAAACCAAGGTCGAACTTCCGATTTATCCCTCCGAGTCCCACCTCACTCTGGATCAGTCCATTCGCTCTCAGGTTGGTAGCCTGGACTTAGACAGCAGCTGGACGGATGCTACCGTTCTCTTTGACAATGGATCCACCACGGTGATTACCGAATATGCAGATTACGCGGATCTCATCGCACAGATTCAGGGTGCCGAGCCGCTCCCCGACCCAGTGGAGGAACCCGGAAAGGTGGAGCAGAAGCCGGAGCCGGAGCAGGTGGAGACGCCGGCGGCCCCTGAGGGCAGCGCCATTGCCCCGGAGGAGCTGGAGGCCAAGAAAAACGCCGCGGTGGAGGATGTGATCCAGGCCATCGCCGACACTGCGGCAAACAGCACGGTGCCCAGCTTAAACGCCGCCATTGAAAGCCTGGAGGGAGTAAAGCCCGGCGATCTGGTCAGCACCTACTTAAAGATTGACATCCTGGATATCAAGGTCAATGCCGAAGCCAAAGACGGGGAAGTGGCGGTAACACCCCAGAGGCTGATCCTGGACGTCACCCCGGTCATGAAGGTGATCCCAGGCGGCACCGGAGAGCCCCAGACCCAAACCATCGGCAACGACCAGCTGTCCGGCAGCAGAATCGAATTTCTGGTGGGCGTTCCCGACAGCGTGACCGCCTCCAGAGCCCTGGTGATTCACCATGCGTCCGGCGGCGACGAGTCCTACGAGGCCGCCGTGGAACGGGGAGCGGGTGGGAAATTCCTCCGCCTCTATGCCAACGGATTCAGCGCCTTTGAGATTGAATTTTTGGCTGACCAGGAACCGGATGTGCCGGATCCCGGGCCGCAGCCGCAGCCAAAGCCTGCAGGCGGCTCCCATGACTCCGACGATTCGACAACCGTGCAGGGCAGATGGGTTCAGGACGCCAAGGGCTGGTGGTATCAATACAACAACGGCACATGGCCCAGAGAACAATGGGCGTACCTTACCTACGGGGACAAATATTCCTGGTACTTCTTTGATGAAGACGGTTACATGAAGGACGGCTGGCTATTCTGGAACGGCAGCTGGTATTACCTGCACCGCAACTCAGACGGAACCCGCGGCCATATGTACGTGGGCTGGCAGCAGATCGAGGGGAAATGGTATTATTTCGAGACAGATCCCGGAAAGAACCAGGGCGCGCTCTATGTGAACTGCAAGGCGCCGGGCGGGTACACCGTGGGACCGGACGGAAGCTGGACCGGAGAGACGGATTAGAGACGGATTAAAACGCCGGGAGACGCCGGATCCTTTCATTTCCCCTTGTTCCAATATATGGCAATGTGCTATACTGGAGGAAATGATACGCGGGATGGAAACCGGCACACCGACAGCCGCAAATGCGCCTTTTATCAGCCGTCAGGCTGCCCGCCTCACAACGGTTTCCCGGCTTCGGGTCAAGAGACGCAAAGCCGCGGCTGAATAAGGAGAATGTGAATGAAAAACATGCGCAGATGGATCACAGGCGCGGCCCTGGCTGTTTCCGTGGCTCTGGTGCTGCCGTTTCAGGCCCTCGCGGGCCAAGAGAACTGGAAACACAATGAAAACGGCTGGTGGTATCTGAAGGACGACGATACGATCTGCTTCGACACCTGGCTGGAGGAGGACGGTTTTTGGTACCACTTTAACAGCAGCGGGTACATGGACACGGGATGGCTGGAGGACAAAGGGCAATGGTATTATCTGGGTGAGGACGGCCGTATGTACGCCAGCACCACAAAAAATATTGACGGCGCGGCCTACATGTTCGACGATTCCGGCGCCAGTATGGGTAATCCGGCCCAGGGCGTGTATCCGGGAGAGTGGCAGGGCAACACCTTTGTCAACACCTGGGCCAACTACAAGCTGACCGTGCCGGAGGGCACGCGGATTCTCAGCGGCAAGGACCTCAGAAATTATCGCGAGGAGACGTTTGGCGTGGAAGGCGCGGCGGAGATGGATGATAAATGCGCCACGGAGTTGTTTGTGGAGCTGCCGGGCTATTCCTCCATGGTGATTCTGTACCAGACCGGAAATGGCCGGGAGCTCCTCAGTGAATCGGAGATGGCGCGGTTATTGACCCTTCTGTACGGCCAGAGCGGAAATCAGATCGAGGGCGTGGACCAGGTGCAGCTGGGCGGAAGCAGCTATTACCGGATTCAATCCAGCATGTTGAACGGCTCCATTTGCCAGGCCACCTACGTGCGCAAGATCGGCGATGTGTTTATGCTGGTGCAGCTTGTCTACACCACCGGCTTTGCCGATGAGATCAACGGCGTACTGAACAGTATGGCCCCGGTCCGGTGAACCCCGGATCGAACGGTACCGCCGCTGGCAGTACAAACGTAATACAAAAAACATCTCTGTTGGAATGGACAGGACTGTAAAAGCCTTGATTCCAACAGGGATGTTTTTAGTTGAATACAATGGTCCGCTGGCAGCGCCTGCGGGCGGCAGCTTAGCAGAAAACAGTTAAAATATGGATTCACCGCCCGGTATCGAGTTCCAGGGCCTCCTGAAGGGCTGCAATCAGGTCCTTCACATATGTCGGCATATATTTGTCCCTGCGGTATATGATCGAGTAATTTATGACCGTTTCCCTGTCACCCACATAAAACCAGCGCACCGGCTTGTGGTAGTGGAAATGCCGGATGTAGCTCTCGAAATTGAACGCGATCCCCAAGCCCTCCGCCGCCAGCTGGGCCGCGGACTCCAGATTTTCCAGCACATAGCGGCTTTGTGGGGAAATGCCCGCGTAGTCCATAGCCCGGTCCGTGTAGATCCTGGAGGATTGGTGGGACTTTTGTAAAATGAATGGCTCCCGCTCAAACCGTTTCAAATCAACCCAGGCCGTGCCGCCGTCCTCAGGCGCCGGTATGTCCGCCGCCAGCGGATGGTCCACCCGGACCACCATCACCAGGCGGTCGCTGTAAAACGGCTCATAGATCAGAGCCGGATCGGGGTCATACTGGTTGTTGACGATGAAATCCAGTTCCCCCATGGCCAGCAGCCGGAACATCTCGTCCGAGGACTGCTCACAGGCGGTCACCTGGATTCCCGGATGGAAGGGCCCGTAGTTTTTGAGGGTTTGGGCCAGAAGATACAAGGTCCGCCGCGGGTGGATTCCGAATCTCACGGAGCCGGTGGAGCCTTGGCGCAAGTCTCCAAGCTGCGCCCGGCAGCGATCCTGAAAACGCAGCATATCCCTTGCGTTTTCCAGGTAAATCCGGCCAGCCTCCGTGGGGACGAACCGCTTTCCCAGCCGGTCAAACAGCTGCAAGCCCAGCTCCTTTTCCAGGTTGCTCAGGAAAATGCTCAGGGTGGGCGGCGATATGTGAAGCTCGGCCGCGGCCTGTTTCAGGCTGCCGTGCCGCGCGATGGCCGTGACATAGGCCTGTTCCCTCAATTCCATGTAGATAACCTCCGATCCCGCACTCCTTCCCGCGGCCCATGCGCGCTCAAGGCGGACAATAAATTAGTTGAAAACTAATATTTATGTAAATATATTTAATTTGACATAATTATACCGCCGCAATATAGTTTAATCAAGCAAAATGAAGGGCCGGGCCAGTATAGCTGCCGCGCCGGGTTCATTTTGATTCAAAGGAAAAGGAGAGAGACATGAAAGAAGCGCTGTTTGAGGTAATCGACCGGCTGAGCGGGGAGTTGACCGCCCTGTCCGACGACATTTTTGATCACCCGGAGGTGGGATATGAGGAATACCGCGCCAGCGGCCTGCTGTGCGACCTGCTGGAGCGGGAGGGATTTGCGGTGGAGCGGGGAATCGCCGGGATTCCCACCGCGTTCCGTGCGGTTTACGAAAACGGCGTGGGCGGTCCTTCCATGGGCCTGCTCTGCGAGTACGACGCCCTGGAAGGCATCGGACACGCCTGCGGCCATCACACCCAGGGGCCCTGCGCAGTCGGCGCGGCCCTGGCGGTCAAAGAGACAGTGAAAGACCAGCCTTACAAGCTGGTGATCTACGGCACCCCGGCGGAGGAGACGGTGGGGGGAAAGATCCGGATGAAGGAGCGCAGCTGCTTTCAGGACATTGACGTGGCCCTGATGATGCACCCGAGCCCCACCACGACCACGGATGTAAAATGTATGGCTATGGCCACCTACCAGGTGACCTTCCACGGGATCAGCGCCCATGCGGCCATGAGCCCGGAGTCGGGCCGGAGCGCTCTGGATGCGGTGCTGCTGGCGGCTCACGGCATTGAGTGTCTGCGGGAGCACGTGAAGGAGGATACCCGCCTGCACTACACCGTCAAGGACGCGGGCGGTCCCAGCAACGTGGTTCCGGCCACGGCGAAGGCGGAATTTTGTATGCGAAGCTACAACACCGACTACCTCTACAGCGTGATGGAGCGGGTGAAAAAGATCATCGCCGGGGCGGCCATGATGACGGAGACGGAGTACGAGATCGCCGAAGATCCATTTTTTATGGCCAAGATTCCCGATCTCACCCTGAACCGGATTCTCATGGACAACGCTAAGCTGGTGGAAGCCCCCACGATCCGGCCGCCCAGGGAGAAAACCGGCTCAACGGACTTCGGCAACGTGATGTACGACGTGCCCGGCTCCTGCATCCGCATGGCTTTCGTGCCCGAGGGCACCAGCTCCCATTCCAGGGAATATCTGGAAGCGGGTAAGAGCCGGACGGCCCACCTCAGCGTGGTTCTGGGCGCCAAGATCCTGGCGGCGTCCTGTCTGGACATGATCTGCGACGCCGGACTTCTGGAGCAGGTGAAGCGGGATTTTAAGGAGACGAAGGAGCAGATGGGGCGGGAAAATCATTGAGACATATAAGGCCCCGGCCTCAGCGGTCCGATACCGGACGTTGAGGCCGGGGCTTTTTGCCGGGGCGGGGAGAAGAAACGGTTGTGGGTCCGGTGCCCGTATGTTACAATTTTATTAGAATGTAATAGGCCGCTGGCGCGGCCGGACAGCAGAAAATGGAGGTGCTTTTGTTGGAATACAGGAAGGCTAAGACGGAAAATGCCGGGGAAATCTACGGACTGGTGCAGGCTACGATCAAGGCCGTTTACCCGAGATATTATCCCAAGGAGGTGGTGGATTTCTTCTGCCGCCACCATAACCTGGAACATATTCTGGCGGATATCGGGCGCGGCGACGTGGGCCTTTTAAAAGAGGGAGACCAACTGATCGGCACCGGCAGCCGCGACGGCAATCACATCACCCGGGTTTATGTCAATCCGGACTTTCAGGGGAGAGGATACGGCAGCCACATCATTGAGATTCTGGAACGTGAGATCGGACAGGACTACGATACGGTCAATCTGGACGCGTCCCTCCCTGCAAGCTGCCTGTATGAACGGCGGGGATACAGGACCGTAAAGCATGAAACCCGGGAAGTGGAAAATCAGGCGGTTCTGGTCTATGAAATTATGCAGAAACAGCTTGTCCCCGCTGCGCCCGGGGCCGATGTTCAACGCGGCGGAACTGATGGCCAGGCAACCGGTATACCGCATGATACCGGAACGCGTGGGGAGGGGTGAAGATGAAAAAATTTGTTCAGATCCTGCTGATGACGCTGGTGGTTGTGGAGTGCTTTCTGTTTTTCGGCGGATACGCGGTGTTTGATTTCAGCCGGAGGTATTACACGGCCGGAGCGGCCTGCGCCTTTATCATTTCCCTTATTCTATATGGGTTTCTCGTCCAGGCCGAGAAGATAGAGGAGCTGGAAAAAAGAATTCAGGAGATTGAAACGGGTGTGGCGCAGAGTGCCGGAACAGGCGATGGACGTTTTGAAAGTCCGGTTTGACCGGGCGGTGACCCGGCTGGATTGTTGGGGATCAAGCAGAAGCAGGGCGGAAGCCATACCGGCGGCGCCCTGTGAACCTTACCGGTCATTACCGGCGCTCCTGCCGCGGATTCCCAGAAAGCACACTGCAGCCAGCCCCAGGGCGATCCCGGTCTCGGCCAGAAATACCGGCAGCAGGTTCAGGAAGGCCAGCTGACCGCTGAAATGCTCCAACAGCACGGAGATCAGGTTGGCGGCCATGTGAAACAGCCAGGGCGCAAGCAGGGTGCCGAAGCGCTGAAGCAGCCACGCCGCCCCAAGGCCCAGGAAAAAGGCGTAAACGCCCTGGACCACCGAGCCATGGTACAGGCCGAACAGCAGGGCGGAGAGAAAGACCGCCGTCCGCCAGCCGAACCGGTCCCGGATCAGGCAGAAGGCCTGGCCGCGGAAAATCAGCTCCTCAACCGCCGGAATCAGCAGGCAGGTGCAGACCAGCTGGGTGAGAAGGGGCGGTGCGTAGAGGGCCGGAGCCATATTTTCTGCATAGCCGGGGAACAGATCGGGAAGGCCGGAGAGATTCAACAGGTTGTTCACCGCGACGGAAGCCGCCGCGCCAAACAGCAGAATCAGGGCCAGACTGGGGCCCAGTCTCCGGTAATCCGGCCTTGCCTCCTGCCCGTGGCGCCGCCGCTCCCTGCGGTAAAACACATACAGGAGGGGCAGCGAGAGCAGCGCGGCCAGCCCGGTCAGCAGCAGCGGGCCGAAGGACGCGGGGGCAAAGGGTGCGATCACGTTAAACATTGCCCAGTAAATCACCAGGCTCAGAAAAATTTTCAGAAGTATCATCGGGTTCACCTCATAACTTGACCGCCGGAGCGGTTCGAATTGACACCATTATACAGGAACGCCCGGCATAACGCAAGAAAATACCCCAGGCCAGGCGGCATGGGGCCAGAGGATCGGATCAATCGCCGGGAAAGGAGCGCAGCCGATGAAACGGAATAGGTTTAACCTTGTGTGCATTATTTTATCAATGATATTGCTTGGGGCCAATATTGCCGCATACTGCGGTTACTGGTACAACGACGGCAATGCCCTGGCGCTGTTGGCCGCGGTGCTTCTGCTGATCTCATCGGTTTTCCACTTCCGGGAGAACCGGCGGGGAGAATAGTGCCGTATGCCTGCGGCGCAGCCGCAATGCCGCTCAGGACGCAGCGCCGGTCAGACCGCGTTGAGTCCGATCATATTGCCGGTCAGGCCGCCGGGTGATCGCACACGCCGATCAACAGCCATACGCCGCGGTCCTTGATGCCGAATAAAAACGGCCGGTTCAGGATCATATCGGCCCGATCCGCCTTCTCCTCGATGGCTGCCGCGGATTCCAGCGCCAGATCGGTAAAAGAAGATGCCTCCACGCCGTCCCGGTTGACGGAAATATAGCTGTCCTGGGTGATCGCGGAAATCCTGATTTCCCCGTCTTTTGTCATGTTGGAAAAATCTCCCTGCACAAACGGACGGGTTATGCCGTCGTTTTCCATGGATTCTTTTAAATCCAGACTGCTGGATAGGGTAAATTGAGGGATTTTGAAAACCACCTCCCCGGACATGGATGTTCCGCCCTCCATCACTTCCTGCAAACGCTCCGCCGACTCAAAAAAGGAATCCACCAAAACGCCCTCGTCCGGGAGGACGAAGTACATCTGTCCGCTCTCCTTCAGAACCAGGCTGGCGCGGGTGAACTCCGCGCCTTTGGAAAATCCCCAGCTGCCGTACGTCCTGTTCAGAAACAGGGCCTCTGCAGTTTCACCGCCGGTCAGATAGAAGGGTTCCGGCGTCTTTGACAGGTAGAGGCGGTCCCGCCACTCGTCCCGGAAATACAGCGTATTCAGGATACGAAGCAGATCATCCTCCTGGACGCGGATATCCGGCCGTATGGTTTTGCCCGTCTGTTGTTGTACCCATTCGTTCATTTTTTCCGCGGCTGCGTCACTGCCAAAATCTACGGAATACACGGAGGCCCCGTATTGTTTGGAGGCCTCCTTTTTGAATCCATGTTTCAGGCGGACGCTCTGATCGTGCCAGAGCGAGGTGCAGATGGTCAGTCTGGAATGTTCGCCTTCGGAATGGAGCATCCGGTACAGGCTGGCGGCCTGCTCCGACGGTTTCTCACCGTCCTGCACGGCCAGATAGGCGTCCAGCTCCCCGGCGGTTTGCCCCGACGCGCCGGAGGCGGTCAGGGAGAGCGCATGATAAAAGCTGACCGGCGAGTAGACCAGATTTTCGCCCCGGCTGCGCAGGAGGCCGCAGGCTGTCCGGTAGGCAAAGCCGTTAATCGTTTCCGTGGAAAGGGGAGCCGTGTCCGCCTGCGGCTGCCGCCGGGTTCCCAAGACCGTGAGCGCGCCAAGGGACAGGGCGATTGCCGCCAGGATAGCGGTCTGTTTCCCGTTTTTCTTTCTGCTTCTTCGAGTCCTGCGAGTTCTCATGGTACCTCCTGTGTGTTTTCCGGTCCGTAATGCCCCTGTATCCCCCGCGACCGCCGTGTCCTATCCCCGGTAACGGTTCAGACAGGCGAAGATTTCCTGTTCTCTGGGCATGCAAAGGCCCATTGCGGCGTAGGAGGAATCGCTGATGGCAGGGAGGCCGCCACGGTTGATCTCGCTTGTGAGAAGCCTAACGATTTCCGTTACGCTGTAGCGGGGGAAGAGCTGTTTTTCCAGGCAGTAGCGCACCATCTGGGCCAGGGCCGCGGTCTGCTCGCCGTGAATCAGCTGTTCCACAAATCGCAGGTCCACCTGCTCCTTGCCCACCTGAAGGGAGTCCTTGCCGTAGGTCTTGGTCTTGATCCGTTCGTCGCGCCCGCGCCCGCTGCGGTCGCCGCCACGCCCATAGCTGTCGCGTCCGCCGTCGCTGTCACTGTCGCGCCCACCGCGTCCATAGCCGCCACGCCCGCCGTTACCATAGCCGCCACGCCCGCCGTCGCCATGACCACCGCGTCCGCCGTCGCCATAGCCGCCACGCCCGCCGTCGCCATGACCGCCGCGTCCGCCGCTGCCATACCCGCCGCGTCCATTTCCACCGAATCCTTCATCCTCATCCCCGTCCGCAGCCACATACCCGCCGCGGCTCTCCGCCGACTGCCGTCCGGCGCTGCTGGCCATACTCTTTCCTGCCGCCACGGCCAGCTTCCGCCCGGGCGCGGGCAGCGAGAAGCCGGGGGCCGCCTTGGTGGGATCCTCCCCGTATTCCGCGCAGGCCTTTTTTGTCTTTTCCGTGATATCCAGGGGCACGTAGCAGTCCATCTGGATAATGGTATCCGCGATATAAAAGTAAGCTCCGGAGCTGCCCGCCACCAGCACCGTGGAGATCCCGGCCTTCACGAACAGATCCCTGGCCCGCTCGATAAAGGGGGTGATGGGCTCCTTGTCCCGGCTGATGATGTGCTGCATCAGCTCGTCCCGCAGCATGAAGTTGGTGGCCGAGGTATCCTCGTCGATCAAAAACACCCGGCTTCCGGCCTCCCAGCCCTCGACGACCCCGGCCGCCTGGGAGGTGCTGCCGCTGGCGTCCGGCGTGGAGAAGCGGCGGGTATCCTTTTTATTGGGCAGGTCGTTGATGAACAGGGAAATGTCCACGTTGTTGATGCTGCGCCCGTCCTCGGCCCGCAGTTTGAGGGCCGTATCGTCCGTGATCACATACTCCCTGCCGTCCCCGGCCACATGATTGTAGACACCCAGCTCCAGAGCCTTGAGCAGCGTGGATTTTCCGTGGTAACCGCCGCCCACGATCAGCGTGATTCCCTCCTTGATCCCCATTCCGGTGATCCGTCCCCTGTGGGGCAGCTCCATCTCCACCCGCAGGCTCTCCGGCGAGGAAAACGCTACCCCGCCCTTCATGGGGCGGCTGGAAACGCCGCTCTCCCGGGGCAGCACCGCGCCGTCCGCCACAAAGGCGACCAGACTCCGGCGCTTAAGCTCCTCCCGGATGAACTGCTGGTCCTCCGCCAGCTCCGCCACCGCCTTTACCTCCTTCGGATTCCGGCTGGCGTGGAAAAATACGCTCTTTACGCAGCGGGGCAGGAATTCAAAGAGGATTTTGATCAGCTCCCCGGAGTTGATGGTCCGCCCGAAGGCCGGGAAGCCCACCTCAAAACGGGCGGTGATGCCCGCCTTTGTGATCTCGCATGCCGTCCGGGAGAGAATCTCCGGTCCGGGACTGCTGATGGCGATCAGGCCGCTCTTGCCCGACCCCTTGGCCTTGAAGTTGAACTGGGCGATCTCCCGCCCGAACTGCCGTACCAGATAATCCTCCAGCGCCGTTTTCTTCCAGGGCGTGTCAAAATAAGCCCCGGGGTAACCGGCCCTGGCGTGGGGCACCGTGATGCTCACCTTGGAGGGGGAGGCGAAGGGGTCCCCCTGTACGTGGTCGATGGACAGGGTATAGCTCTCAAACGCGTAAATCCCCTGGGCCGATTTATAAGCCGGATAGCTTTTCCGGTCGATGGATTCCAGTAAACGCCGTAAATCTGCTGACTGCTTCATGTTTTCACCGCGCAAATGCGCTCTCCTTTTCTTGAAATAATGTATCTGTTCAGTACCTTCGCAGATACGAGCAAAAATCCATTTAAAATCGACTTCGTCGATGGGATTTTTGCCTGCAAGCTTAGATTTTCGTACGGTCAGCGCAGCAAGTGCGCAGACCTACTGAACAGTTGCGAAATAATATCTAATTTTAAAGCAGAAAAATACACAATGCAAGCATTTTCAGCTTTCTGAAAATTCTCTTCCCAATTTTCTGCCATTCCTTTATAATAGTGACACATAGATGTCATGTTAATTGTGGCATGATAAACATGGAAATGGAAAACCACACCCAGACATGGCAGGAGGAACAACAATGGAATGGAATCGATTATACGGAAAGGACCGCAAGCCCACCCTGGAGGAGGCCGGGACCTTTGCGGGCGGACTGCTCTCCGAAGACTTCATGGGCTTTATGGCAGAGAACTGCCCGGCGGCCCCAAAGCTGGAGTACAGCGGCTGTACCATGCAGCCGGGCTGGAATATCAAATTCAAGAAAAACGGCAAAAATGTGTGCACCCTTTATCCATTGGACGGGTATTTTATCTGCATGATCCTCATCGGCGGCGACGCCATGGCGGAGATGGAAGCGCGGCTGGGGGATTTCACCCCTTATATTCAGGGAAAATTCCGCGACACCAGAATTTTCCAGGGGAGCCGCTGGCTGTACCTGGAGATACGGGATCAGGCGGTGGAGCGGGACCTGGAGGAGCTGGTATTCCTCAAGCTGCGCTCCATGGGCCTGACGCCCGGTCCGACCCCGGAAAAAGGAAAGAGAACGACACGGGAAAAAGGAAAGGGAACGACACGGGAAAAAGGAAAGGGAACGGCCGCGCGCGGGAAAGGAAAACGGAACGAGGATGAAAATTGACCGGTTGATCGGCATCTTATCCATCCTGCTTCAGCAGGAAAAAGTCACAGCCCCCTATCTGGCGGAGAAATTCGAGGTCTCCCGCCGGACCATTATCCGGGACGTGGAGGCCCTGTGCAAGGCGGGAATCCCCATCGTGACAGCCCAGGGGCGTGAGGGAGGCATTTCCATCATGGACGGCTACCGGGTGGACCGGACGCTGCTCACTTCAAGGGAAATGCAGTCCATTCTCACCGGCCTCAAAAGCCTGGACAGCGTGTCCGGCAGCAACAAATACCAGCAGCTCATGGACAAGCTCTCGGTTAAGCAGGGCCTGATTCTGGCGGCGGACAGCCATATTGCCATCGACTTATCGTCCTTCTACAAGGAAGCCCTGGCGCCCAAGATCGAGCTCATTTTGTCGGCTGCGGAGGAGCGCCGTCTGATCGGGTTTGACTACGTTTCGCCCCGGGGAGAGGGGCGGCGGAAAATTGAGCCTTATGTGCTCATTTTCCAGTGGTCCTCCTGGTACGTGTGGGGATATTGCCTGGAACGGCAGGATTACCGCCTGTTCAAGCTGCACCGCATGACCCGGCTCTGCGAGACCGGGGAGACATTTTCGCCCCGGGATTACCCGCCCTACGATCCCAGCCCCGAAAAGGTATTTCCCGCGGCCCTCCAGGCCACGGCCCTGTTTGAGCCGTCCATGAAATGGCGGCTGATGGAGGAGTACGGTCCGGAGAGTTTTGAGGAGACGGAGGATGGGCGGCTGCTGTTCACCTGCGGATTTACGGACGTGGAATCGCTGTTTGGCTGGCTCCTCAGCTTCGGTCCCACGGTGGAACTGCTGGAGCCGGAGAAGCTGCGCCCGCGTTTTCGGGAGCTGGTGTCGGATATCATAAAAAAATATAATGGTGACGTATAGATGTCCTGTTTAGGGTGGTAGAATGGTAGTATCCAAAACGAAAGGGATCAAGGTGACAAAGATGGAATATGAGATTTTAGATATGAATGAGAAAATAATCGCAGGTCTGTGCGCGCGCACCAACAACAGCGCGTCGGACATGTCCCAGGTGATCGGTGGGCTGTGGACAAGGCTTTACGGCGAGGGACTTCACCTCTCCATGCCCAACAAAGCAAACGACAAGTCCGTGGGGCTTTACAGCGACTACGCCTCCGACGCCAGCGGGGATTACGATATCACCGTAGGTTTTGAGGTGACCACCGATGATCGGCTCCCGGAGGGACTGACGGTAAAGCGTATCCCGGCGGGCCGCTACGCTAAATTTATAGTCAAAGGCGATATGCACCAGGCGGTTTCCGACTTCTGGCAGGCCCTCTGGACCATGGATCTGGACCGCGCCTACACCGGGGATTATGAGGAATACCAGAACAGCGACATGGAGCAGGCGGAGATCCACATGTATATCGCTTTGCGGTAGGGGCGGGGAACAAACCGCTCCGCGGCAATCGCATAACACAAAATAAAAGGAGGCGTACCAAATGGCATCCACCCGGGAATACATGGAATTTGTGGCGGGCCAGCTGAGCGGCGCGGGGGCGATCACCTACCGCAAGCTGTTCGGCGAATACGGCCTGTACTGCGACGGGAAATTTTTTGGCACGGTTGAGGGAAATCAGCTTTACTTAAAAGTCACAGAGGCGGGCAGACGGCTGCTGCCGGACGCTGAGATCGCCTCTCCCCACGAGGGATCAAACCTCCTGACGGTAGAGGAGGTGGAGGACCGGGAGTTTCTGGCAAAGCTGGTCCGCGCGACCTGCGGGGAGCTGCCCGCCCCCAAACCGAAAAAGCCCAAAGCTTCCAAACCGAAAAAGGCAGAGAAGGAGCCGAACCACAAAGGAGAAGATCTATGGAAAAAAACATGAGCTGCTGCGGAGTCATCTGCTCCGAATGCGAATACTACCCCGGCCAGTGTCCCGGCTGCCAGGCGGTCGAGGGAAAGGTTTTCTGGGCGGAGTACGTCGGCAGAACCGTCTGTGAGAAGTACGAGTGCTGCGTCATCCAGAAAAAGATGGCCCACTGCGGCAAATGCGGGGAGCTGCCCTGCAGGCGCTACGATCTGGACGATCCCAACCTTTCCCCGGAGGAGAACAAACGGATCCGGGAGGAGAATATCAAGCTCTTAAGATCCCTGCAATGACCCAAAATGCTCTTTTAAATAGGTAACAAAGATTCTGCTGGCGGCAGGCAGATTCAGATCCGAACGGAACAAGAGATTTACATAGCGCAGCGGAATTGGGCTGGCGAGAGGAACCCTCAGAAGGGAACCCTCCGCCAGCTCTTTTTTGACCATTACGTCCGGAAACTGAGGCGCCCGGAGCCGTGAACCGCGCAAAACCGGCAGAAATCGTCAAAACCCACAGAAACGATTGAAGCCCCGCTCCGCATCTGATATAGTATTAAAGAATATCAGACGACGGGAGCTACAGTATGAAGGAAAAGGTATTTCTGACAGCGGGCGTGTTGTGCCTGGCCTACTATGGGGTGTGCGGAATTTACGGTAACTTTAAAATATCGGCGCTGTGGATCTGGCTGTTGACCGGCCTGGGATTTGTGGCGGCGGGACTGGGTTTGTACCACGGAGTCTGGACGGCGGCTCCGGCGGCGGCGCGGGCCGCTGTCCGGGTGCTTGCCGTTCTGTTCCTCTGCGTTTTTCTCCTGGTGGAGGCGGCGGTAATATCCGGGCTTTCCGCCAAAGGGGAGCCGGACCTGGACTATCTGGTGGTCCTGGGAGCCGCGGTAAAGGGCACGGAGCCGGGGGAGGCCCTGCGCCTTCGCATCCAGGCCGCCGCCCGGTATCTGGAGGCGAATCCGCGGACTGTGGCCATTGTCTCAGGGGGCCGGGGAACGGGGGAGGAGATCACGGAAGCGGAGTGCATGGAGCGGGAGCTGCTGCGTCTGGGCATACCGCCGGAACGTATCGTGCAGGAGAACCGTTCCCAAAGCACGGCCGAGAACATCCGTTTCAGCTATGAGCTGATGCCCGGTCAGACGGCCAGAGTGGGTGTACTGAGCAACAATTTCCATATCTTCCGGGCCGTCGCCATTGCCAGGAAACAGGCCAATTACCCGGTCTGCGGAATCGCCGCCCCCTACTCCGGCATTCTGCTACCCCACTATATGGTGCGGGAATTTATGACTCTCGTGGTGGACAAGCTGCGGGGAAATCTCTAGGGCGGACATTTAAACCGCCGCAGCGTATCCTGAATCCGCGTAATCTAAACCTACATCCCCTACCCACCCCACACCCTCAGGCTTCCGGAATACCGGGGCCTTTTTTCTATTTCCCCAGCCGCTGCCCCCGCCGTCCCCAGCTTTCCTTTCCTGGGTCACGCTCCCCCAAAGATTCCCTGTTAAATCTTCCCGAAATGTAACGCGATTGATTGACGATTAATGCCGAAAATGGTAAACTGTTTTGGTAGTATGCCCATTTGCGGCAGCAATCGCGTGTTAGGGGAAAAAGAATGAACCGAAAAATAAAGAGAATCATCTGTTTAATTCTGGCGGCGGCAATGAGTGCGGCTGCCAGCTTCAGCGCCTTCGCGCGCCCTGAGTGGCCTTCAGATACGGGAATTATGGCGGAAGCGGGCATAGTTATGGACCAGGATTCCGGAGCCGTTCTATTCGGTCAGAACATCCATCTGCCCTTTGCTCCGGCCAGCATCACAAAACTTCTCACCGCCCTGGTGGTGATTGAGAACAGCAAGCTGGACGACATGGTCACGTTCTCCCAGTCCGCGGTTTACGACGTGGAGTCGGGCAGCGGCAACAAGCTGCACATGGAGACAGGGGATGAGCTGAGTGTGGAGGACTGCCTGTACATGCTGCTTCTGCTCTCCAGCAACCAGGCGGCCAACGCCCTGGCGGAGCACGTTGCCGGTTCCAGGGAGGCGTTCGTAGAGATGATGAACGACCGGATCAAGGAGATCGGCTGCACGGAGAGTCATTTTGCCAATCCCTCGGGCTTAAACGACGACAATCAGTACGTGAGCGCCTACGACATGGCGCTGATCGCCAGGGAGGCGTTCAACAACGAAACGCTGCTGAAGATCGACTCATCCAAGAGCTATTCCATCGGAGCCACCGCCAACAATCCAAACGGAGCCAGCTTTAACATGGAACACCGGCTGATCATGGCCGAGGACACCTCCAGCCAGTATTACTGCGAGGGCACCATGGCCGGAAAAACCGGCTACACCTCCATCGCCGGAAACACCCTGGTGACCCTGACGGAGCGGGACGGGAGGCGGTTGATCGCCGTTGTGCTAAAAGGCACCCAGCCCCAGTATTATCTGGACTCCAAGAGCCTGCTGGAATTCGGCTTTGCCAATTTCGACAACATCAATATCGCGGAACATGAGACCGCCTACACCACCGGCGAAGGGCCGGTGCAGGTGGGAGCCAAATCATACGAACCGTCCGATCTCTATCTGGACAGCGTCGCCGTGATCACGGTGCCGAAGGGCGCCGCATTTTCGGATGCGGACCGCGACCTGGTGACGGAGCTGCCTAAGGACCACCCCAAGGGCGCGGTTGCGCTGGTGGAGTACCGGTACAACGAACGGAAGGTGGGCAGCGCCTGGCTGTTTTCCAGGTCGGAGCTGGCGGAGATCGAACGCCAGGAGCAGATAGCGCGGTCCAATGCCGCCCAGCAGGAGAGCCCTTCCGAGACCCCGGCCTCAGTCCAGCCGCAGGATTCGGAGAAAGGCTTTCACATGAGCCTTCCCACCATTTTGCTGACCATTGCCGCAGTTCTGGCAGTTGTGGCCGCGGTGGGACTGGGATTCTATGTCTGGCGTGAGAAGAAACGGGAGAAAGAGGAACTGGCCCGACGCCGGGAACGCCGCCGCCAGAGGCTGAGAGAGAGCGGCGTGTCCGAGGAAGAATTCGAGCGCCTGCGCCGGGAACGCTTCGGCGACCGCTCCGGCCGGGACGAGCGCTGATACCAGGCATCACAGGAGATGAGAACATGAAAATAGAGACAAATGAACGCTATCCGGAACTTCTGACCCGCCTGCAGGAGGCGGAGAAGGTGGTGATCGGCCTGGGCGGGGAGTGGAAGCTGGCGGACGACGGCCGCCCGGTGCGGGAACGCCGCCTTTTGGACGACCCGGTCCAGAATCGCCTGCGTGCGGCCTACGAGGCGTTGTTTGAACTGGTGAAGGATAAGGATTACTATCTGGTCACCACGGTCACCGACGGAGCCGTGTATGACACGCCCTTTGACGGGAAGCGGATCGTGGCCCCCTGCGGCAACATCCATTGGCGGCAGTGCTCCGGCGCGTGCACCAAGGATATCTGGGAGGAGGGGGAGATCCCGGAGGATATCTGCCCCCACTGCGGCGCGCCGTTGACCGGCAACACCATTCAGGCGGAAACCTACATCGAGGAGGGCTACCTGCCCCGCTGGGCGGCCTACAAGACCTGGCAGGCGGGAACCCTGAACCACAGCCTGCTGATGCTGGAGTTGGGCGTGGGTTTTGACAACCCTACCGTGATCCGCTGGCCCTTTGAGAAAATCGTCTATGTGAATCAGAAATCCTACCTGCTGCGGGTCCACAAAACTTTGAGCCAGCTTCCCGGCGAGGTGGGAGAGCGGGCGGGCCGCGTGGCCATGGACTCCGTAGATTGGGTTTCCGGTCTGGCGGCGGAAGCGGCGGGCCGGTGAATCCGCACTTGTCCGCCCCGGCTGCCCACGGATTTTACCGGTTTTCATGGACAGCGCTGCGTTAATGTGCTAAAATACGAAAAAACCGGACAGAGAGGTATATGCCCATGATAGCGATTATCGATTACGATGCAGGCAACCTGCGCAGCGTGGAAAAGGCGCTGGCGGCGTTGGGAGAAACGCCGGTGATCACCCGCAGACCGGAGGAGATTCTGGCCGCGGACAAAGTGATTCTGCCGGGAGTGGGTTCCTTCGGGGATGCCATGGAAAAGCTCCGCCAATATGATCTGGTGGAGGTGATCCGCCGGGTGGCGGAGCAGGGAACGCCCTTTCTGGGAATCTGCCTGGGGCTTCAGCTCCTGTTTGAGAGCAGCGACGAGACTCCCGGCGTGGAAGGCCTGGGGCTTCTGCCCGGCCGGATTCTCAAAATACCGGACAGCCCCGGCCTGAAGGTGCCTCATATGGGCTGGAATTCCCTGGAAATCCGCCCGGATGCCAGACTCTTTTCCAGCATCGATAATGGGGCCTACGTCTATTTTGTCCATTCCTATTATTTAAAAGCCGCGGACCCGTCCATCGTGGCCGCCTCCACCTGGTACAGCACGGACATCCATGCCTCCGTGGAGCGGGGGAATGTGTTCGCTTGCCAGTTCCATCCGGAAAAGAGCGGAGAGGTGGGCCTGGCGATTTTAAAGAACTTCATCAACCTTTAGCCGACAAGAAGGAGTGGACCGATGTTTACCAAGAGAATTATCCCGTGCCTGGATGTGAACGACGGGCGCGTTGTAAAAGGTGTGAATTTTGTGAACCTGCGGGACGCGGGCGATCCGGTGGAGATCGCGGCGGCCTACGACAAGGCTGGGGCCGACGAGCTGGTATTTCTGGACATCACTGCCTCCTCGGACAACCGTAAGACTGTGGTGGACATGGTGCGCCGGGTGGCGGAGACGGTGTTCATCCCCTTTACCGTGGGCGGAGGCATCCGCACAGTGGAGGATTTCCGCATGCTGCTGCGGGAGGGGGCGGACAAGATTTCCGTCAATTCCGCGGCAATCGCCAATCCGCGCCTGATCTCGGAGGCCGCAGACAAATTCGGAAGGCAGTGCGTGGTGGTGGCCATCGACGCCAAGCGGCGGCCGGACGGCAGCGGCTGGAACATTTATAAAAACGGCGGCCGGGTGGACATGGGAATCGACGCCCTGGAGTGGGCCAGAACCGTGGACCGGCTGGGCGCGGGAGAGATTCTCCTGACCAGCATGGACTGCGACGGCACTAAGGCGGGCTACGACAACGAGCTGACCGCCGCGGTGGCGGACGCGGTGTCCGTGCCGGTGATCGCCTCCGGCGGGGCCGGGACCAAGGCGCATTTTTACGATGCCCTGACAGTGGGAAGGGCAGACGCGGCCCTGGCGGCCTCCCTGTTCCATTACAAGGAGCTGGAAATACGCGATCTGAAGCAGTACCTGGCGGACCGGGGAATCAGTGTCCGGCTTTAACCAACGACAAAGGAGAGACAAAACCATATGGCGGCAATCGATAACGACTGGCTGGAACCGCTGAGCGGCGAATTCAAAAAGCCTTATTACAGGAAGCTGTACACCACGGTGAAACACGAGTACGAGACGCGGAAGGTATTTCCGGCCCCGGACGATATTTTCAATGCTTTTGCCTTCACGCCACTGTCCAAGGTGAAGGTGGTGATTCTGGGGCAGGACCCCTACCACAACGACGGCCAGGCCCACGGCCTGAGCTTCTCCGTGAAGCCCGGGGTGGAGGTGCCCCCGTCCCTGGTCAACATTTACCAGGAGCTTCATGACGATCTGGGCTGCTACATTCCCAACAACGGTTATCTGAAAAAATGGGCGGACCAGGGCGTGATGCTGCTGAACACGGTGCTCACCGTGCGGGCCCACCGCGCCAATTCCCACCAGGACATCGGCTGGGAGGAGTTCACCAACGCGGCCATCCGCATCCTCAACCAGCAGGACCGCCCCATGGTGTTTATACTTTGGGGGCGCCCCGCTCAGAGCAAGAAGATGATGCTGAACAATCCCAAACACCTGATCCTGGAAGCGGCTCATCCCAGCCCGTTGTCCGCGTTCAGAGGCTTTTTCGGCAGCCGGCCTTTCAGCAAGACCAACCAGTTTTTGACCGGGCACGGACTTGAACCCATCGACTGGCAGATTGAAAATATCTGAGAGAAGCGCCGGGTATAGGATGGAAAAATATCACATATAATTAAGGAAACGTATCTCTGATCGACAGCCGTTGGCTGCCGACAAGGTATAATTAAGGAAACGTATCTCTGATCGACAGCCCTTGGCTGCCGGCAAGGTACAATGTAATATTTGGGCGGTAAGGAGAACATGCGATGAGTTTAGTTGAGACATTAAAAATAATCGTGTTGGGAATCGTGGAGGGTTTCACCGAGTGGCTGCCCATCAGCAGTACCGGGCACATGATTTTGGTGGATGAGATCATTCGCCTGAACCAGCCGGAGGCATTTAAGGAGGTGTTCCGGGTGGTGATCCAGCTGGGGGCGATTCTGGCGGTGGTGATCATGTATTTCAACCGTTTAAATCCCTTCAGCCGGCAGAAAACGTCCCGGCAGCGGGACGCCACCTGGGCGCTGTGGATCAAGATCGTGGTAGCCTGCGTGCCGGCGGCGGTGCTGGGGCTGCTTCTGGACGACTGGATGGAGGCCCACCTGTTTAACGCCTACGTGGTGGCAGCCATGCTGATCATTTACGGCGTGCTGTTTATTCTGGTGGAGAACAGCCGCAGATATGCCAACTCTGATCTGCAAAAGGTGGGTCAGATTCCGATTCAGACCGCCTTTTACATCGGCATGTTTCAGGTGCTGAGCCTGGTTCCGGGCACCTCCCGTTCCGGGGCCACGATCCTGGGAGCCATGATCCTGGGCTGCTCCAGGGGGGCCGCTGCGGAGTTTTCCTTCTTCTTAGGAATCCCCGTGATGTTCGGGGCCAGCTTCTTAAAGCTGGTGAAATACTTCCTGGACGGCAATTCCTTCACCGGCCCGCAGATTTTTTACACCGTGTTCGGCATGCTCATCGCCTTCCTGGTGTCCGTGTACTCCATCAAGTTCCTGATGAACTACGTGCGCAAGAACGATTTCAAGTTCTTCGGCTATTACCGGATTATTCTGGGCGTGATTGTGCTGGCGTACTTTGGGATAACGGCGTTGGCCGCTTAAACGAAAATTTCATTCAGCAATCGCCCGCAGGCTGTGCCAGCGGCCCATTGCATTCAATAACAACAAGCCCGCGTAAAAGGTAATAAATCGTCCTTTTACGCGGGCTTGTTGTTCGTCGATCCGTTCGTTTGCGCTGCGCGCCATGCGGTCCGCCGGGTCCCGCCTCTTTAACAGCTCAATCCAAAATCCATCTCATAATAATTCCCCATCTCGTCCCGGTAGGCATACGCCTTTCCGTTCTCGTCCTTCATGGAATCCGGCATATAGCGGTCTTTCACAAATCCGGGCACGTCGTTGTGGGAAACGCACACGCCGTCCTTGTCCACCGCCAGAACCGCGTCGTTTTTCGGAAGGGTGATGGGCAGCCGTCCGGTGGGGCGGCAAATTCCCAGAATCACGTCCAGCAGAGCGTCCGTGCAGGTGTCAAAGCCCGCCAGCAGGGCGTCCGAGTACGGCTCTACATTTCCCACCATCCAGGCCAGGGTGAAATTCACGCAGGAGATCACCTTACCGCCCTTTTGCCGCACCGCCCTGGCGATCTCCCGGATTCGGGGCGCCCCGGCCAGGCTGGTCTCCCGGTGGAAGGTATCCGCGGGGCGCCCCAGGCTGTCCACATCCGTCACTTCCTTATCCTCGCAGATATCCAGCTCCAGGTAACCGCTGGTGGCGTGGAAGTATTCGCCGGAGCTGGGGGAGATGAAGAGCAGGGCGAGGTCCGCATCCCCGGCATTTTCAGCCAGAGCCAGGCCACGGTCCTTGGCCAGGGATTCCTGCAGCTTTTCCGTCTCATCCGCCGCGGCTTTTCCGTCCTTGCGGAAGCACTCCACATAGATTCGTTTTCCTTCCAGCCGTTCCCCGGCCAGGGGCAGCACGCCCTTGTCCTTTAGCAGCACCACGGATTTGCGGTGCACGTCGTAAGCCGCGTCCCAGTGATCGCGGTCGGCTATAACCTTCGCAGCCTCTGCCGGGTCTCGGTAGGGGTTCTCAAAGAGGCCCAGGGCAAATTCCTCTTCCAGCGTCCTGGCTGCGGCCCGGGTCAGGGCCTCCTCGGACAGGGTCAGCTGTTCCGGGCGGTAGCCCTCGGGGACCGGATGGCCCTGTCCGGTGTAATAGCCGTGTTTCCAGCGCTCATAGGCCTCCCTGGCCGCGTCCACGTCCAGGGAGCCGCTGATGAGATCCACCCCGGTGTTCACAGCCAGCGCCACCCGGGACGGGCCGTCCAGCTCCTCCACGCCCCAGGCCATCTTGTTGGTGATCCCGGAATCGCTGTTGACGTAGCCTGTAAAGCCCATCTGCTCCCGGAGCAGGTCCTGGATGAAGAAACGGTTAAAGGCAAATCCCACCGGCGTCATGGGAACCGGCCTGCCGTCCAGATCGTATTGAGGGAGGCTTTTCTCCGCCGCCGGTTTGGCGTAGTAGGGCATGATGGAGGAAGCCTTTTTCTCCACCGCGGCCTTGAAGGCGGGCAGGTGGTAGTCGCCCAGGCTGCCCTCAGTCTGGTACACGTTCCACTGTCCCTGCTCGTAATGGGGGTCAAAGCCGTTTTCCCTGGCCCCGCCGCCCGGGAAATGCTTGATGGTGACGGCCACGCCCTCCGGTGTGACACCGGATTCGCTGCCCTGGATTCCGGGCACCAGGCGGGAGATCATTTCCGTGATCAGGGCCGGGTCCTCGCCAAAGGTGCCGTAGGTGCGCTGCCAGCGGGGGTCCGTCATGGCGTCCGCCATGTACATGTAGCCCTTCTTCAGACCCACCGCGTCCCATTCCCGGCGGATGCACTCCGCGAAGGTATCCACCAGTCCGGGTCCATTTCCCTTCACGGCCGCGGCGATTCCCATGGTGCCCGGCCAGGCCGGAAATACCCCCGCCGCGTCGTTCATGCCGAACACCACCTCGCCGTTCTCGTTGCGGGAGTTGGAGGTGATCACCATGGGGATGCCGTGGGCGGTCTCCTCAGCTGTCTGGTTTAACTGGTTGATCCAGTCGGCCATGTCCGCGGCCTGGGGATTCTGGCGGAAGATCAGATGACGGATTCCCATTTTCTGGATGGTATAGGTGGTGCCGTAGGTCTTTTCCACATTGAAAATGGACTCGTCCTGCTCCACGATCTCCTCGTCCAGCAGCCCGGTCTCGTCCACCTTGGTCTTGTCCTCCTGTAAGAGGCCCATTTTCCGGGTGTTCACAAAGAGCAGGCCGATCTTTTCCTCCGGGCTCAGCTCTGCGGCCAGGGAGGCGGCCCGGGCGGCGGGCGGATTGCGCCAGTCCTTCCAGGCGGTCAGCAGGCCGTCGCCGGTATGGTCCTTGAAAATGCGGCCGTCCCGCTCGATCACCGGCTTCACGGTGACGCCGATCACAGGGCCGTTCTCGTTCTGATAGTAGCGGATTCGTTCAGTGGCTTTATTCATAGCTAGCTCCATTTCTTAATGATTGATTGTGAGGCTGTTAGCGGAGTATCATTCCATACAGGGTGCGCCGGGCTGGGAATTTCAGCCCGCGTTTAAGCCGCGGCCCCGCTGTTTCTGCGTCTGTCCAGCTCCGTCTGGATTTCCGCCATTTTGTCCTTGTCCAGGTCGTACCAGCGCATGGCAATGATGGTGGCGATGTGGCCCAGGATCGGCACAATGCAGAAGCAGACCATGATTGCCATGTTGAAGGTGGCGTTCACCGGTTCGTTGGGTTTTATCACCACATTTCCCACGCCCGCCAGGGTCAGCGCGAAGCCCTGGATCATAGCGGAGAAGGAGGAAATGATCTTGTCAATGAAGGAGAACATGGTTCCCATCATGCCGGGCACGAACCGGCCGCTGCGGTAGGTCTCGTAGTCCGTGCAGTCCGCGATCATAGGGATGATTCCGGCGTTGCCCATGCTGGCCAGGCATTTCTGCACCAGGAACAGGGCCAGGAACACGGCGGGAACCTCCGGATTGGGGCGGATGACGAACATGACGGCCAGCATGATCATGGAACCCCAGGTGCCCACCAGGAAGGTGCGTTTCAAGCCGAATTTCCGGGAAACGAACACGCCGCCGATGGAGATCGCCACCAGGGGAGCGATCAGCATGCTGGAAAATACGCCCTGCAGCTTGGAATCCAGCAGCATGTTGGCGAAGAGGTAGGTCATGGTTCCGCTCATCAGCAGCTGGCCCAGCTTATCGGTGGCAGCGGAGATGATCAGCATCTGGATGGGGCGGTTGTGAACCACAATGTCCTTATAATCCCGGAATTTGAGTTTGGGCTGCGCGCCGGACTGGACGAAAAATTCCGGGCGGTCCTTCTCGCTGATTCCGATGATGGCCAGGATGGTGAAAATGAAGGAGATAACGGCCAGCACCAGCACGGCCTCCTTCCACATGGCGGGGTTGATCATGCCCAGGCCCTTGCCGCTCTCGCCAACGAACTCGCCAACGGAGTATTTCTCAGCCAGGATCGTGGTGATCAGCATGGGCACCAGAGCGCTGGCCATCTGGGTCAGGACGCTGTCAAAGCCGGAGAAGATGGGGCGCTGCCTTGGGTTGTTGGTCAGCACGGCCTGGCCGGCCTTGGTCACCACGGTCTGACAGGTGTAGCCGATGATGTAGATTACATAAAACAGGGTGGTGAACAGATATTTCTGGTGGATGGACCAGTGGGCCGGCGTGTTAAAAATCACGATCAGGCTGGCCCAGATGATCACGTTGCCGATCAGCATGTAGGGACGGAATTTGCCGAAGCGGCCGTTGGTGCGGTCCACCAGCACGCCCACCAGGGGGTCGGTGATTGCGTCGAAAATGCGGGTGCCCGTTGCGATCAGGCCGATGATGGCCGCCGCCAGCCCCAGCACGTTCTGGGTGAAATATGAATACTGCATCATCAGGAACATGGCGATGTTTGTGGCACAGTTGTTCAGCGAGAAAAAGCCGATCTGCCACAGCCTGGCATTGTTATATTGGTTTGCTGCACCTTTACTGTTTCCCATTGTAGATTCTCCTATCACATTTTTCTTTGTTCGCCGGCTTTTTGTTCGTAACAACATTTTAACACACTTGTTTTTTTAGTGTTAGAAATATATAATACAAATTAGCAATATATTGTCATTTGGATTCGGCGGTTTTGACAGAAAATGAAATGGATTTTTGTCTATTTTGCCGCGGAAATAGGAGGAAAATGGAAAATGCTGGAGGAACATGAGCGGGCCGGGCTGGCTGGACAATTTATCGAAGCGCTTCTCCAGGTTCCGGTGCTGTGCTGCCGGGCCGGGGCCGGCGAGCTGGAGGCGGGGTTTAAGCGTTTTTTGCCGGATTTTATGAAGAACAGCTTTCCGTTCTTCCTCAGCCGGGAAATGCTGGAGTCCCTGGAGCCGTCGGTGATTTACCACATGACGGATTTCGCAGGGCTGAATTTTCAGATGTTTCTTTATGAGGGGGAGAGGGGAGAACAGTCCGCGGAGGCCGCCGCCTTCCACGCCTTTGTAGCCGGGCCATACCTTGCGGTAAAGCCGGACGAACCGTACTGCGAACGGATTCTTCAGGAGAACGGCCAGAGCCTGTCCCTGATGGTGCCCTTCCGGCAATTCTGCCTGGGCTTGCCCATTGTGAGCACTTCGGTGATGATCGGGGCCATGCGCACGGCGGTGAAGGCGGTGACCGGGGAGGAGGGGGATGTTCTCTACCGCCACTACGAACCGCGTGAGAAGAAGGAACAATCGCCTCTGTACCAGAGCGGCGGGGAGGAGGCGGTGATGGAGCTTTTGGAGGAACGCTACCGCTACGAGAAGCTGATGCTACAGGAGGTGCGGCAGGGGAACACGGATAAGGCGCTGCACTATTACCGGCAGTTCTCACGGGCCAGCCGCTCCATCGTGCGGACTGAGGACCCCATCCGCACCTCCAAGAACCTGGGATTTTCCCTGAACACCATGCTGCGCAAGAGCGCGGAGCTGGCGGGGATTCACCCGGTGTACCTGGACATTATTTCCTCCAACTTCGCCCTGTTGATCGAGAACGCCTACCGGATGGAGGAGGTGGAGGATATCAAGTTCCACATGATCGGCGCGTACTGCCGGTTTGTGCGCACCGAGCGCCTGGACCAGTATTCCCCGCTGGTGCGCCGGGCCGTCACCTACATACGCCTTCACCTGGCGGAACCTTTGACCCTGAAGCAGATCGCTGAGGGGATCAGGGTCAGCCCCTCCTATCTCTCCCGAACATTCAACCGCGAGATAGGGGAGTCCGTCTCCAACTATATCGCCGGGGCCAGGGTGGAGAAAGCGGCGGAGCTTTTAAAATTCACCGGGCTGCCGGTCCAGAACATAGCGTCTTACGTGGGTTTTGCCAACCTTAATTATTTCAGCCGCTGCTTCCGCCTGCATAAAGGGACGACTCCAACCCAATACCGGAATCGCAAGCCTTGACATATATAGATAATCGATATATAATCAATAATAGATCTATCATCTATATAAAAAACGTACCGGACACGGTACGAGCAGGAACGGAGGCGGTATCAGATGGCGGAAGAGAAAAAGTCCCTGTCCGGCAACACATCCATGCTCCTTTTGCAGCTTATGTCGGAGCGGGATATGTACGGCTATGAGATCATTGAAACCCTGAGGAAGCGGTCGGAAAACGTGTTCAATCTGAAGGCGGGCACCATGTACCCGCTGCTCCACGGCCTGGAATCCAAGGGCTTGCTGCAGTGTTACGAGACGGAGAGCCAGGGAAAGATTCGCAGGTATTATTCCATCACCCAAAAGGGGCGGAGCGTTCTGGCGGAGAAAAAGCAGGAGTGGAAGACCTACTCCCAAGCCGTGAACCAGGTGATGGGAGGTGCGCTGTATGGAAATGCATGAGTACCTGGACGCCCTGTCCGGCCAGATCCGCAGCGGCAGGGCCAGGCAGGCGGTGAGAGAGGAGCTGGAGGCCCACATCCGGGATCAGGCCCAGACCTATGTGGACTCCGGTATGGAGGAACAGGAGGCTTTGGAGCAGGCGGTCCGCCAGATGGGCGATCCGGTGGAGGTGGGGATCGACATGGACCGGATTCACCGGCCCAGAAATGGATGGAAATTTTTGGGAGTGATCGCCGCGCTGAGCGCAGCCGGTCTTTTGGCCCAGTATATCTGCATCTACCGCTACGGCGGGAGTGAGCTTACCGGCAACAGCATCACCATCCAGGCATTTTACCGCCAATGCGCCTACACCCTGATGGGACTGGCGGTGATGGCGGGCCTCTATTTCTGCGATTACAGCCTGCTCAGCCGGTACGCTAAGGCCGCAGGCGCGCTGTTTATCGCCGCCGTGGCCATTGTCTGCATGCCCGGTCTTGCCCCGGTGGTGGCGGGAGCGCATTCCTATATAAAGGTTATAATGTACGTTTTTATCCCCCTCTACGGAGGCATACTCTATTGCTACAGGGGGAGCGGAATCCGGGGATACGTCTGCGCCCTTCTCTGGCTGGGAGCCGCGGCCTGGCTGGCCCTGTGCAGGATCAGAGGGGGAATCAGCGTCACCATCGACGTGCTTTTTGTCTGCTCCCTGCTGCTCATCATGTCCCTGTACCGCAACTGGTATGGAATCCGCTACAGAGCCCTTCCGGCGGCGGCCACCTGCGCGCTGGCGGCGTGCCTGGGCGCGGGGGTGGCGCTGAACCTCAGCGACTACCAGCTCCGCCGGCTGGAGGTGATATTGAATCCTCAGTCCGCCGACCGCGCCTACGGGTACCAGACGGGCGTAGCCCGGGAGATTGCGGGGCGGCTTGAGCTGGTGGGAGGACAAATGCCCGAGCGCACGCCGATTCACCGACTGCCGGGCGTACAGTACGACTACGCGCTGCTCCAGACCGCATCCGTGTGGGGGTGGCTGGCGGCCGGCGTGCTGTTGGCAATTCTGGCTCTGTTTCTGGTCAGCCTGTTCATCATGGTGAAGCGGCAGAAAAACCAGCTGGGACAGATGGTCGGCTTCGGCTGCGCGGCGATCCTGGCGCTGGAGAGCGCCCGCTATCTGCTGTACAATCTGGGGCTGGGGCTGATGCCCGCCGCCGGTATCCCGTTTCTCACCTATGGAAGGCTCCACACCGTGGCGGTGTACGCGCTCTTTGGAATCCTGCTCAGCATTTACCGCTATCAGGACCTGATCTGGGAGACGGGAAACAGACGGAAAGGCAGCAGGCGAACCATGGCCTGGGGCGTAGGAAAATACCGGATCCGCATCGAGCGGGCGGACGGCTGAAACCATTTCTAAAACCACTGGCCCCAAAGGCCGTCAAAAAGGCGTCCTGAGCGGAGATCAACCGCTCAGGACGCCTTTTCGATGTGTGCCCGGCGGCGCACGTTTCTAACCGGTGCAAGTCCGGAATCCGCCCGGTAGTGGGAAGGATATAGCCGAAGGCAAGGGTGTCCATCGTGAGGTGGAATCTGAAGGAAGCCGGATATGGGGAACATACTAACCCATGGGCAAATCTCTGGTCTGACGAACAGAAATCACATCAGGCTATGCATGAGGGTAAGACTGCATCACAAGTTGAAGCCCAATAACTACACGGAATCATGTATGGTAAATGTGGCAGATAGATGGAGAGAAAGAAACGTGTGTGTCTTCGCTCCGCTTCGGTCCGTGCAGAACAAGCATCCACTGGATGCTTTGCACCCCGGGGAGGTCTGTACGATATGTCCTGAAAGGGATAACCATTATCGTGAGATAATGCTGAACGTACAGAAGTCAGCCGAGGTCATAGTAGCCGAGAGGCAAAGGACCGAATCAATAGGAGTCCTTAGTACAACCGGGAAAGGAGGAAAGAACATTGGGTGCAGAAAACAGAGAAAGCTGCTCGCAAAGAGATAGCGCGGAACGTGAAGGGTATGTGAGAGCGCACCGTTCTTTCCGTCGGATATGGAAGGAACGGGACAGTGCACAACCGGAGCTCTTAGAGAAGATACTGGATAAGGACAACCTGAACAGAGCGTTCAAGAGAGTAAAGGCAAACAAGGGAGCACCGGGAATCGATGGAATGACCGTGGAGGAAGCCGGAGCCTACCTTCGGAAGACCCAGAAAGAGCTTATCGGGAGAATTAAAAGGGGGAAATATACTCCCGACCCGGTAAGACGAGTGGAAATCCCAAAACCAGACGGTGGAATACGAAAGCTTGGTATTCCAACAGTCAAAGACCGTATTTTCCAGCAAGCCATAACACAACAGCTCATGCCGGTCTATGAGCCGCTATTCTCGGAAAACAGCTATGGCTATCGACCGGGGATAAGCGCAAAAGCCGCCATTCTGAAAGTGAAGGAGTATGCAGAACAGGGATATACCCATGCAGTGACATTAGACCTGTCGAAATACTTTGATACACTTAACCACGAAATGCTCCTGAATATCTTGCGAAGGAATGTAAAGGACGAAAGGGTAATCCAGTGGATTAAGAGATACTTAAAGAGTGGTGTCATGGAAAACGGTGTAGTCATGGAAACCGAAGAAGGATCGCCGCAGGGCGGAAACATCTCACCCCTGCTGGCCAATATCTATCTGAACGAGTTCGACCAGGAGTTTGAGAAGCGGGGAGTGGCATTTGTACGCTACGCAGACGATATTGTGCTGTTAGCTAAAAGTGAGAGAGCCGCAAAGAGATTACTGGAATCCAGCACGAAATATCTGGAGAAAACACTGAAACTGAAAGTGAATCAAAAGAAAAGTCGTGTAGTAAGTGTGTTTGCAATCCGAAATTTTAAGTTTCTTGGCTTCACATTGGGAAAGAACGGGAAGGGCATATATGTCCGGGTTCATGGGAAGTCATGGAAGAAGATGAAGACAAAACTGAAAGAGCTCAGTTCCCGAAGGTCTTGTCAGAGTATACGTCCTTCATTGGAAAAGATAAAAGTATTCATGCGTGGATGGCTGAATTATTATGGGATTGCGGATATGAAGAACAGGATAGACGAACTAAACTCATGGCTGTATCACCGTATTCGAATGTGCATATGGAAACAATGGAAGTTACCCAAAACAAGGAAAAGAAATCTTATAAAACTCGGAATACCTGAATATTTTGCACATCAGGCGGCAAACAGCCGCAGGAAATACTGGTATGTAACGGGAATGGGAGCGGTCAACAGAGCATTAACACAAGAAAGACTGATAAACAGTGGCTTTTATGATTTAGCTACTGCCTATCAGTCCGTGCATGTCAACTATTGAAACCGCCGTGTACCGAACGGTACGCACGGTGGTGTGAGAGGACGGGAGTTAATCACTCCCTCCTACTCGATCCTTATTGATATGCCGGTATTACGCTGCCGGCCGGGCGCAGGATTCCATAGGAATCTTAATCCAGCGTGTCCGCGATCTCGTACAGCAGACGCTCGCTGTCCTCCCAGCCCAGACAGGGGTCGGTGATGGACTTGCCGTAGCAGTGCTCGCCGATCTTCTGGCTGCCGGGCTCGATGTAGCTCTCGATCATCAGGCCCTTCACCATCTGCTTGATATCTGCGGAGTGACGGCGGCTGTGCAGCACCTCCTTGGCGATGCGGATCTGCTCCTGGTAATGTTTGTTGGAGTTGCTGTGGTTGGTATCCACGATGCAGGCCGGATTCTTTAAGTTGCGCTTGCTGTACAGGTCGAACAGAAGCCGCAGGTCCTCGTAGTGGTAGTTGGGGATGCTCTGCCCGTGCTTGTTCACCGCGCCGCGCAGGATGGTGTGTGTCAGTGGGTTGCCCGGACACTGCACCTCCCAGCCGCGGAAGATGAAGTCGTGGGGCAGCTGGGCCGCCACAACGGAGTTGAGCATCACGGTCAGGTCGCCGCTGGTGGGGTTCTTCATGCCCACCGGCACATCGCAGCCGCTGGCCACCAGGCGGTGGAACTGGTTTTCCACGGAGCGGGCGCCCACGGCCACGTAGGACATCAGATCCGAAAGATAGCGCATGTTTTCCGGGTAGAGCATCTCATCCGCGGTGGAGAAGCCCGTCTCCCGCATCACCCGCATGTGCATGTGGCGGATTGCCAGAATACCCTCGAACATGTCCGGTTTCTTCTCCGGGTCCGGCTGATGGATCATACCCATGTAGCCCTCGCCGGTGGTCCGGGGTTTATTGGTGTAAACTCTGGGAATAATGATCAGACGGTCTTTTGTTTTTTCCTGAACCTTGACCAGCCTGGACGTATAGTCCACCACAGAGTCCTCGTTGTCTGCGGAACAGGGGCCGATGAGCACGATAAACTTATCGCTTTCCCCTGTCAATACGTTTTTGATTTCCTCATCCCTCTGAAGCTTGGCTTCCGCCAGGTTCGGCGCCAGGGGAAACTGCTCGCGGATCATATCCGGCGTGGGCAGCTCATTGACAAATGTGAATCCCATCTGTCTTGTACCTCCATTCCTGTCTCTTACTATTGTACAGATTTATTTGAATGGAATGGGCCGCGGGCAAAACCTGCGGGCGATTCCAACGGTTTATTATAGTATAGATCCCCGGATTCGGCAAGAGTTCCCGGGAAAATGTTGACAGAAATACGTTTTCACAGTATAAATAGAGACATGGAAAAGGTAGGAAACGAATTATGAAAACACGACAAATCCCCGCCGTGGGCAAAACTTCGGATCAGAAGCGCTCCAGGGAGTTTATGGGCTCGGTGATGACCATCGTGGGCGGAGCGTGCTGGGGACTCTCCGGCTGCTGCGGCCAGTTCCTCTTCGAGCGACGGGGCGTCGAGGCCCCCTGGCTGGTGGCGCTGAGACTGCTCTTTGCCGGTCTCATGCTGATCATCAACGGCTTTATTTTAAATCGGAAAAATAATCTGCGGATTTTTAAACACAAACGGGACGTGCGCCATCTGCTGGTGTTTGCCCTCTGCGGCATCACCTTCTGCCAGCTCAGCTATTTTATGGCGGTGCAGACCTCCAATGCCGGTACGGCTACGGTGCTCCAGTACCTGTCGCCGGTGCTGATCCTGTTTCTGGTATGTTTTAAAGGAAGGCGCAGGCCCGCGGGCCTGGAGCTTCTGGCCATCGCCCTGTCCCTGACAGGCACCTTCCTGATCGGAACCCACGGGAACATCCACGGCCTGCAGCTGACCCCTCAGGGACTGACGTGGGGCCTTCTGGCCGCGGTCAGCGCGGTGATCTACACGACGCTGCCCGGAACCCTGGTAAACCGCTACGACATCTACCAGGTGCTGGGCTTCGGCATGTTCATCGGAGGTCTGTTCATGTGCCTTCTGGTGCGCCCCTGGAATTATACGGTGGTCTGGGACGGAGGCACCTGGGCGGCCATGTTCGGCGTCATCGTGGTGGGAACCGCAGTGGCCTTCGGGCTGTATCTCCAGGGCGTGAGCATCATCGGCCCCTTAAAAGGCAGCCTGTACTCCGGGGTGGAGCCGGTTAGCTCCATCATCATCTCGGTGTTCTGGCTGCACACGTCCTTCACCCTGCCGGATTTCCTGGGCTTCGGGCTGATTATGGTCACGGTGCTGATCCTTGCGAAAACCGGCGGAAGGCAGGAGACGGAGGCGGCGTGACGGGAAAGCGCCCGCTCCCAGCTCCGGCAGAGCCGTGGGAAAGCAGCCCTGGTTCCGGCGGCACCATGGGAAAACAGAGCCCCGGCCCCAGCCCCGTGAACGAAAAACGTAAGACTTAAAGGCTTGCATGAAATCAAAAATATGGTAAACTAATAACATACGGGCAGAGCCTGCCTTGCTCTGCCATGTCATTAAAAGGAGAATTGCTATGCAGATTTACGAGGAATTAGTCGCCCGCGGCCTGATCGCCCAGGTGACGAATGAAGAAGAGATTAAAAAAATGGTCAACGAAGGTAAGGCCGTATTCTATATCGGATTCGATCCCACGGCGGACAGCCTGCATGTGGGACATTTCATGGCCCTGTGCCTGATGAAGCGCCTGCAGATGGCCGGGAACCGGCCCATCGCCCTGATCGGCGGCGGCACCGGCATGATCGGCGATCCCTCCGGCCGTTCCGACATGCGCACCATGATGACTCCTGAGATCATTCAGCACAACTGCGACTGCTTCAAGAAGCAGATGAGCCGTTTCATCGATTTCTCCGAGGGGAAGGCCATGATGGTGAACAACGCCGAGTGGCTCCTGGGACTGAACTACATCGAGTTCCTCCGCGAGGTAGGCCCCCATTTCTCCGTCAACAACATGCTGAGAGCCGAGTGCTACAAGCAGCGCATGGAGAAGGGCTTAAGCTTCCTGGAGTTCAACTACATGATCATGCAGAGCTACGACTTCTACGAGTTATTCCAGCGCTACGGCTGCAACATGCAGTTCGGCGGCGACGACCAGTGGAGCAACATGCTGGGCGGCACCGAGCTGATCCGCCGCAAGCTGGGCAAGGACGCCCATGCCATGACCATCACCCTGCTGTTAAACTCCGAGGGCAAAAAGATGGGCAAGACCCAGTCCGGTGCAGTGTGGCTAGACCCCGAAAAGACCACGCCCTTTGATTTCTACCAGTATTGGAGAAACGTGGCGGACGCCGACGTGCTCAAGTGCCTGCGCATGCTGACCTTCTTACCCATCGAGCAGATCGACGAGATGGATCAATGGGAAGGCAGCCAGTTAAACACCGCCAAGGAGATCCTGGCCTACGAGCTGACCAAGCTGGTGCACGGCGAGGAGGAGGCGGACAAAGCCCAGGAGGGCGCCAGAGCCTTATTCTCCGCCGGAGGCAGCACCGAGAACATGCCCATCTGCGAGCTGGCGGACGAGGACTTTAAGGACGGTTCCATCGACATTCTGAGCGTCCTGCACAAGTCCGGCTTATCCGCGTCCCGCTCCGAGGCCAGAAGAAATGTGGAGCAGGGCGGCGTCAGCGTGGACGGCGAGGCAGTGAAGGACGTGAAGGCCGTGTACGCCCGCAGCCAGTTTGAGGGCGAGGGTATGGTATTTAAGCGCGGCAAGAAGAAATTCGTGAAAGTGGTTGTAAAATAAATCCCGGATGGGAAAGGAGGATGTCGGATGAGACGAAACAGCCTGATAAAGCGCCTGACAGCCTTGACGGTGACCGGGATTCTGTGTTTATCTTCCGCGTTTGGCTCATGGGCTGCGGACGGTTCCAAAGGCAGTCTGCCGTTTGAGGTGATTCTGGATATCAACAACCGGAAAACGCCGATTTACGACGGATACACCCAGTATGTGGACGGCCACAGGGCTTCCGATGAGGACACCTTCCATGTGTCGAGAGAAAACAATGATGTGAAATTGGACGATGTGGTGCTGGATTACCGGATCATCACCTACGATAAAGAGGGCACCCAGGTGAGCCAGGAGTGCACGGTCTACGGCCTGGAGGAGGGCGTGAGTTATCCGGTGGTGCGTCAGGAGACCGTGGAGCGCGAGTCCCGCAAGGGAAAGCTCTACGACGATCTGAACCGCTGTTACACCCTGCAGTTTACCTACGGGGACCAGTCCAAGACCTATTATTTCATTATGGTGCCTGAGGACGATATGGACCAGTACCGCAATGTGCTGCGGGGCAACTGGGAGCAGTCGGTCCGGGGCTACCGCTACAAATACCAGGACGACTACCTGAAGTCCTGGGGCTTGATCAACGGCCAGTGGTATCTGTTCAACGATGAGGGATACATGCAGAAGGGTTGGCAGCAGTACAAGGGAGAATGGTATTTCCTGGACCGGAGTTCCGGTCAGATGCGCACCAACTGCACTGTGGACGGATATGATATCAATGGCAGCGGCGTGAGGGTCGACTGACAATTTAATGATTTCGTTTCGGATGCTGCGCCGTCCGGCAGTTTACACGCTGCCGGGCGGCGCAGTCTGCATCGGTTGTAACCGTTTCAACATCGGTTTCGGAAGAAAAAGGAAAGTAACAGCCGCGGCGGTGACTTTTTGGGAAATATGTGTTATGCTTTAAGTGGAAACTCACAGAGGCAATGGTATGAATTTCTGAGAGGAGGAATGTTCATGGAGCGCAAGGCTGTGAAGATTTACACGGCACCGGATAATCTGCAGGCGGAGATGATTCTGGAGGTTCTGGGAAAAAATGGGATTCCGGGCTACAAGCGGGATCTGGGCGCTGCGGGGATCATGAACCTGTACAGCGGCAATTCCACATTCGGCGAGGAGATTTTTGTGGCGGAGGAGGATGTGCCCAAAGCGGTTGAGCTGCTGGAGGGCATGGGCCTGGAAGCGGAGCCGGAGACTTCCTCCGGGGATTAGAGCGATCTGCGGCCGGATTTCCCGGCGTCTGCAGTCGGATACAAAAAAGGGGGTCTGTCCCGGACGGATATGTCCGGGGCAGACCCTTTTTGTCAGATCAAAAATTCAGGTATCCCAGATGTTCGAACAGGATCTTGAGTCCCATCAGCACCAGGATCAGGCCGCCGGCCAGCTCCGCCCGGGATTTATAGCGGCAGCCGAAGACATTTCCAACCTTTACGCCCACGATGGAGAGGGTGAAGGTGACCACGCCGATAAAGGATACGGCCGGCAGAATGGGGACGGTGAGAAAGGCGAAGGTGACGCCAACGGCCAGAGCGTCGATGCTGGTGGCCACGGCCAGAAGCGTCATGCTGCGCACGTCCAGGGACGCGTCCGGGCACTCCGCCTCCGTTTCCAGGGATTCCTTGATCATGTTGCCGCCGATCAGCGCCAGCAGGATGAAGGCGATCCAGTGATCGTAGGCCGTGATGGCGTCACGGAACCTGGTGCCCAGCAGGTAGCCGATGAAGGGCATGGCTCCCTGGAATCCGCCGAAGTACAGTCCCACCACGCTGGCGCCCTTCCAGCTCATCCGGGGCATGGCAAGGCCTTTACAGACGGCCACGGCGAAGGCGTCCATGGACAGTCCCACGGCGATGATAAACAGCTCTGTTAATGACATTCGCGTTCCCTCCGGATATCAAAGCAGGAAAATGCCGTGGTCCCTGCATACTCTGCGCATCTCCTCCGGCCAGATGCTGGCCTGCACTTCGCCCACATGGGCGCGGTCCAGCAGCAACATGCACAGCCGGGACTGGCCGATGCCGCCGCCGATGGTGTAGGGCAGCTCGCCGTTTAACAGCATGCGGTGGTAGGGCAGGCTCCTGCGGTCCTCGCAGCCGGCCTTTTTTAACTGCTCCTCCAGCGCCTTCTCATCCACGCGGATGCCCATGCTGGAAATCTCCAGCGCGCACTGCAGATGTTCGAACCAGAACAGGATATCGCCGTTTAGCTGCCAGTCGTCGTAGTCCGGCGCCCGGCCGTCGTGGGGCTCGCCGCTTTTTAACTTGTCGCCGATCTGCATGAGGAACACGCAGCCGTACTCCCGGCAGATCAGATTCTCGCGCTCCTTGGGCGTTTTGTCCGGATATCTGTCTTCCAGTTCCTGGGAAGTGATGAAGTGAATGTCCTTGGGCAGGTGCTTGGCGGCCTCGGGATATTTGTACCAGACCTCGTGCTGCATGTGCTTGATGATCTTGAAGATCTGGCGCACCGTCTCCTTTAAGGTCTCCAGATTCCGGTCCTCCTTGCGGATGACCTGTTCCCAGTCCCACTGGTCCACATAGCAGGAGTGCAGGTTATCCAGCTCCTCATCCCGGCGGATAGCGTTCATGTTGGTGTACAGGCCCTCGCCGGGGGCGAAGCCGTATTCCTTTAACGCCATGCGCTTCCACTTGGCCAGGGAGTGGACCACCTCCATGGTCTCGCCGGGGATTCCGGAGACGTCGAACTGCACCGGGCGCTCCGTGCCGCTTAGGTTGTCGTTCAGACCGCTGCTCTTTTCCACGAACAGGGGGGCGGAGATTCGCTCCAGGTTCATCTCCTTTCCGAGTTCCTTCTGAAATGTGTCACGTATGTATTTGATCGCTTCCTGTGTTTCCCGGACGCTTAACCGGGGATCATAGTTTTCTGGAAAAACCAGTTTCATAGATAATTCCTCCCACTGCAATATGTACTTTATGGTATCACTAATAAAGAAAAGGCGCAACAGAAAATTTGCCGGAAATACGAACTTCTTGCGTTTCACGGCCCGAACTTTTCTCCCATTGGATTGCAAAAGCAAAGCGGCTGTGATACACTGATAGGCGCCGGACAGGCGATTGAGATACGAATGAGGAGTAAAAGCAGAATCATGAAGAACAAATCGTACGAGATGGATATGTGCAACGGCCCGCTTTTGGGGAAAATCCTGCTGTTTGCGGTTCCCCTGATGCTCTCCGGAATCCTCCAGCTTTTGTTTAATGCAGCGGACATCGTGGTGGTTGGGCGGTTTGCAGGAAGCCAGGCGCTGGCGGCGGTGGGATCCACCTCTTCCCTGATCAACCTGTTAATCAATGTCTTTGTGGGCCTGTCGGTGGGCGCCAACGTGCTGGTGGCCCGGTACTACGGCGGCCAGAAGGACAAGGACGTCAGCGAGACGGTGCACACGGCCATCACTACCAGTATAATCAGCGGATTGTTTTTGGTGATTCTGGGAGTTGCGGCGGCCAGGCCCCTTCTGGAGCTCATGGGGACTCCGGAGGACGTGCTGGACCAGTCCGTATTATATATGAGGATTTATTTCGCAGGAATGCCCGTGCTCATGCTGTACAACTTCGGTAGCGCCATCCTGCGGGCGGTGGGAGATACCAGGCGGCCCCTGTATTTCCTCTTTGCGGCCGGGGTGGTGAACGTGTGCCTGAACCTGATCTTTGTGGTGGGGCTGCACATGGGCGTGGACGGCGTAGGCTGGGCCACGGTGATCTCGGAGCACATCTCCGCCTTCCTGGTGGTTAAAAGCCTGATGAAGGCCCCGGGCTCCATGCGCCTGGACTTAAAAAAGCTGAAAATTCACAAGAAGAAACTGAAACAGATCGTCAAGGTGGGCCTGCCCGCGGGGATGCAGGGCGCCATATTCTCCATATCCAATGTTCTGATCCAGTCCTCGGTCAATTCCTTCGGTTCCATCGCCATGGCGGGCAACACGGCCAGCTCCAACGTGGAGGGCTTTGTGTACACGGCCATGAACGCGGTGTACCAGACGAATCTGAGCTTTACCAGCCAGAATCTGGGAGGCGGCAAATACGCCCGCATCAACCGCACGCTCTACATCTGCCTGGGGGTTGTGACCGGCGTGGGCATCGCCCTGGGAGCCGGGGCGGTTTTAGGCGGCAGGAGCCTGCTGCACATCTACTCCTCCGATCCTGAGGTGATCCGCTACGGTATGCTGCGCATGACCATTATCTGCAGCACCTATTTTCTCTGCGGGATCATGGACTGCATGGTGGGAAGCCTGCGGGGTATGGGGTATTCCGTGGTTCCCATGTTCGTTTCCCTGGCAGGGGCCTGCGGCTTCCGCGTGATCTGGGTGTTCACCGTGTTTGCGGCCTACCGTTCCCTGGACGTGCTGTACATATCCTACCCCGTTTCCTGGGCCATCACCGCGGCCGCCCACATGCTGACCTTCCGCAAGATACGGCGGCGTTATCCCAAGGTGGATCTGTAAGCGCTGGATGGAATTCCCTGATGTTTCCTGGAGTTTCCTGGGAAAGAAAGTTTGACAATATGGTCTAAAAGGATTATGATTATTGTATTTATTACTACAGGGGCAAAAACGGCATCAGAGCTGTCTCAGGGAAGGAATTAAAGGATGTCGGAGCGTAAGAAAAATCTGTTTAACGCGGCTTTTGTGCTGATTGTGTTCGCCCTGACGATTTACAGTGTGTTTGCTGGGAAAGATCTGGGAGATATTGCGGAGACCATAACGGAGGCTGAACCGGTATATCTCTTGCTGGGGATGGGCTGCGTTGTTTTATTTATCTGGGGAGAGTCCAAGATTCTCCACTATATGTTCGGTACGCTGGGGATTCGCACCAGACGCAGGACGTGTTTCATGTATTCCTGCGTCGGTTTTTTCTTCAGCTGTATCACCCCGTCCGCGGGCGGAGGACAGCCGGCGCAGATCCTATACATGCGCAAAAACATGATTCCCGTGCCGGTGGCCACAGTGGTTTTGATGATCGTCACGATCACCTACAAGCTGGTGCTGGTGGCGGTCGGTTGTTTTTTAGTGCTGTTTTGCAGGGGGACCATGGACCGCTACATGTGGGAGGTTCTGCCCGTCTTTTATTTGGGGCTGGGTCTCAATGTCGTGTGCTGCACCGCCATGCTGATCCTGGTGTTCCACACCAGCCTGGCCCGAAACATCGTCATGAAGCTGCTGGACCTACTGGGAGGATTCCGCGTGTTCCGCCGCCTGGCGGCCAAGAAGGAGCGGCTGACCCTCACCATGGACCATTACGGGGATACGGCGGCTTATCTGAAACAGCACAAACGGGTATTGGTCAATGTGCTGCTGCTGACGTTTATGCAGCGGATCGCGTTGTTTTTTGTCACGTTTTTCGTGTACCGGTCCTTTGGGCTTCACGGCACGGCCATGTGGCGGATTGTGCTGCTTCAGGCATCCATTTCCGTGTCCGTGGATATGCTTCCGCTTCCCGGCGGCATGGGAATCAGCGAGCATCTGTTCCTGACCATATTCGACCCTATATTCTACGGAGATTTCCTGCTGCCGGGCATGGTGCTCAGCCGCGGCATCGCCTACTACGTGCAGCTGTTCTTCAGCGCAGCGGTTACGGCGGGCGCCCACTTTATGTTTAAACGGCGCGGGAGCAGGACGAAATGTACTTAAATGTATTAAAGAAGGAGTTACTTTATGATAGGTTTTTATGATTACACGGTTATCCTGACCTATGTGAGCCTCGCCTCCTCTGTGATCGGGATGACACAGGCGATACACGGGCGGTTCAAGGTCGCGGTGGTGCTGCTGGCATTTTCAGGGCTCTGTGACATGTTTGACGGCAAGATTGCCAGGACGAAAAAGAACCGGTCCGACGACGCAAAGGCCTTTGGAATCCAGATTGATTCTCTCTGCGATGTGGTGTGCTTCGGTGCGTTTCCCGCGCTGATCTGCTATCTGCTGGGCGTGAGAGGATTTTTGGGCATGACCGTGATCGCGCTGTACTGTGTGTCTTCCGTCATAAGGCTGGCCTTCTTCAACGTGATGGAGATGAACAACGCCCTGATCACCGAGGAAGGGGAGAAGTTTTACCGGGGCCTGCCCATCACCTCCATGGCGGTGGCGCTGCCGCTGGTGTTTATGATCCAGTTCTTCGTGCCGGACCGGGTGTTTGTGGTCTGTCTCTACCTGCTGCTTCTGGTGGTGGGACTCCTGTTTATTGTGGATTTCCGCTTCCGCAAGCCTTCCAATCTGACGCTGGCGTTTTTGGTGTCGGCGATCACGGCGGCGCTGGTTTTGATGCTCCTGTACACCCGTTATCCCATACATATCCGCCGGGCGCCCATGATTTCACAAATCTTCAAAAGTTTTAGATGACCTAAAAAATATTGTGCATAAGTGCTGAATGATCAGCCTCCATTTGGGCAGGATTGCCCATTGTGGAGGCTGATTTTTAATGGTATGATTAAATAGCAAAAAAATTTAGTCAGTATAAATATTTTTTAGGAGTGATCGCTGTGAAAAATCCGGATATGATAAAACGTTACACGATGTTTATGGCCGGCGTAATCGCCAGCGCGCTGGGAATCAGCCTGATCACAAAAGCAGGGCTCGGAACTTCTCCTGTTACGAGCCCTGCTTTTGTGCTGACCTTTCTGTTTCCCTATTCCCTGGGGACCTTTACCATGATGGTCAACACCCTCATGTTCGGGCTGCAGGCCGTGATTCTGGGCCGGGATTTTGAGCGGGTCCAGCTGCTGCAGCTGCCCTCGGCGCTGCTGTTTTCGGCCTGTATCGACGGGTGGAGCAGACTCTTTTCCTTCTGGCCGGTGCGCTCTTATCTGAGCAGCGTGGTGGTGCTGGCGGCGGGCTGCGTATTTCTGGGGCTTGGCATTGCGCTGGAGGTGGTTCCCGATGTGCTGATTCTTCCGGGAGAGGGCCTGGTGCGGGCCATTGTCCGCAGGTTCGGTCTGCATTTCGGACATGTGAAGCGTGCCTTTGACCTGATTCTGGTGCTTGCGGCGGCGGTGCTGTCCGTGGCGGCCACAGGGAAAATTCTGGGAATCCGGGAGGGCACAGTGGCGGCCGCCCTGGTGGTGGGCCCCATATCCCATTTCTTCATCGGACGGATCCATTCCCTCGCCCGCGGGGAAAAACTGGTGCCGGAGCAATTAACCTGCCTCGCAGAGAACGAGGAGGAGTCGGGCGCGGCAAATCTGTGAATATTCTGATAATTTACGGAGAATAGCCAAATAAATATATAAACAATACGAGAAAATAACAACAATTACATTAAATTACATCAATTTAAAAATAAGCTAAAAATAGTATTAAAAAAGCATAAAAGTATTGACAAATCAGGGCTGTTTGGCTATAATAAAGCTATCAAAAGAACAGAAGAGAAACGAAACGAACTGCAGGAGCAGTTCACATACCAGCTACAAAAATCTAAGCAAAGGAGGTACGGACCGCCGAAGCACTTAATTTAGTTTCGTTTATATGAGCAGTTCATAAACGAAACCAGGAAAAACCAATCTACCAAGTGAAATGTCCAGCAGAGCAAGATTTAAAACAATAAAGTTAAATGTAATTGATTCAATGCAGTGCACAATGAGACAATGTTCGTAAACATTTGAGAGTTGAAACTGGAAGAACGTCACAGTTAATGAATTGGATTTAAATTAGAATACTGTTAGACGAGCATTCGCAGAAGTAACGGATGAGAAAATTTCCAAACGTTATCGACAGAGTATCAAAAACGATTGTTTTAGTATCATGACGAGAAAGTGGTATTAGGATGAACAGAGATACCGGATAGCAGAGCATGAATGAAATGAGAAAATTGATCAGAAGTGAAACGGAATGCAAGAAAAAATGGACATAGTAGCAAACGTAGATCGGAGTTACAATTTCATATAGAGAAGCACACGACAATCTAAAGAAAAGTGAGGCTTAGTCCAATGGACGATGTAGTTTAAAGGCGAGTATCGAAATGGAAATGATCATTCGGTACTCGCCTTCTCGTTGTGCAAAAAATTAAGTATTATGAAGTGTTACGGTCGGCGCGGTACGGCCTGCGCGCCTGGCGGTACGCGGCGGCTGGTGCGCAGGCCGGTCAGACGGTTTTCCAGCGCTTTTCCACGTGGTTCAGGATTTCACAGCCGTCTTCCGTGACCAGCACCAGGTCCTCCACGCGGACGCCGAACTTGCCGGGCAGGTACACGCCCGGTTCCACGGAAAAGGTCATTCCGGCTTTTACCGTGTCGGTGTTGACGGAGCTGACGTCGCCGAACTCGTGGTCCTCCAGCCCGATGGAGTGGCCCAGACGGTGGGTAAAGTATGGGCCGTAGCCGCCCGCCTCGATGTGCTCCCTGGCGGCGCGGTCGATGTCGCAGAAGCGGACGCCGGGGCGGATCATGGCCTCGGCCTTTTCATTGGCCTCCCGGACCAGATCGTGGATTGCCGCATATTCCGGCTCCGGTTCCCCACAGAAGAAGGTTCGGGTCATGTCGGAGCAGTACCGGTCCTTGCGGCAGCCCATGTCGATCACGATGCAGTCCCCCTTTTTCAACGCCGTGTTGTCCGGCTCGTGGTGGGGATCCGCGGCGTGGGCGCCGTAGGAGACGATGGTGCCGAAGGACAGACCCTCGCAGCCCGCGTCCCGGTACAGCTTTGTGATGTAATCGCTGACTTCCTTCTCTGTCAGACCTTCCCGGAGGTACGCGGCGGCGGCTTCCATGCAGGCGTCGTTGATCCGGGAGGCGGCGCGCATCTTCTCCTGCTCGTCCTCATCCTTTACGGCGCGGATACGGTCCACACAACCGGAGGAATTGACGTAGCGCACGCCGGGATTGCGCTCCATCAGGGCCAGAAGAAAGCGGGCGGGCCAGTTCTTGTCGATTCCCATATCCGCGGCAGGGTCCACCGCTTGGGCCAGGATTCCAATCGTGTCGTCGGTGTCGGTCATCCAGACCTCCTCGAGGCCGGTGCAGGCAACGGTGAACAGCTTGTTTAAGATCAGCTTGTGTCCGCCGTCCGCGCGGGCGTACAAGGCAAACAGGCGCTCCCCCGGCTGTACGTCCACCCCGGTGAAGTACCAGACGGCCAGCGGATCGCTGACGATCATCTGTGTCAGACCTTCCTCCTTTAATGCCTGCGACAGCCGGTCCAGGCGCTGTCTGTGCAGCTCTTCCATAAGCAATTTCCTCCTTTATGTTTGCAATGTGTATTCATTATATCCCGTGTGCAAAAAAATGCAAGCCGCAAGGCCGGGATTTCGGATGCAGATTGTTCGTTTTTTATTAAGGAAAAAGAAATACATTGGGGAAATTTGTCTGCTAAAATGGAAAGAAAAGGATGTACGTGAGGGAGGCGGAGTGCTATGATGAGAAAGCAGTTATGGTGCAGCGCGGCAGTGGGTTTTCTGGCGGCGGCGCTGTTAGCGGGCTGCGGGCAGGATACGGATACGACGGCGCCGGCTGTAAACAAAACGGAGAAAACAAACCCCGTCAGCGTGACCCAGGTGAAGGAGCCGGAGGCGGTTTCCGCGGAGGATTTTGAGAGCAGGAGTCAGGTGAGGGAGAATAACCCGGTGAGCGCGGAGTTTGTGGGCGCGGCTCAGGCATTTTCCTACGACTCGGCGGCCAGACTTTTGGCGGAGGGAACAAAGAACCGGAACTATTCCCCGCTGTCGCTCTACTATGCCCTGGCTTTGGCGGCTCAGGGCGCGGAGGGAAAGACGGAGGAGGAGATGCTGGCGGTGCTGGGCATGAAGGATAAGGCGGAGCTGGCCGCCCAGTGCGGGAACCTTTACCGGCTGCTCTACAGGTCCCACGAGTATTCCCGGCTCAAGCTGGCCAATTCCCTGTGGACTCAGCAGGGACTGGCGTTTAAGGACGGATTTCTGGGGACCGCCCAGGACGATTTTTACGCTTCGGTGTTCCCGGTGGATTTCGCCGGTCCGGAGGCGGGAATTGCCATGGGGCAGTGGATTTCCCAGAACACAGGCGGCATTCTGTCGCCTCAGATGGAGACGTCGCCCAGAGATGTGCTGGTGATCATCAATACCGTTTACTTTAACGGTCAGTGGATCAACCGTTTTGAGGAGTCGTCCAACACGGAGGGAAGCTTTACCACGGCGGACAACGAGGAGGTCAAGTGCGAATATATGCACCTGAAGAACGCTTCCCAGACGTATTACGAGGGAGACGGATATTCCGGCACGGAGCTGTGGATGAAGGACAACGGCTCGCTGATGCTGATTCTGCCGGACGAGGGTGTGGAGATCGGAGCGCTGATCCGGCAGCAGGGTAAGCTGGAGGAGATGTTCAGCCGCCGGGACGGGCAGGGCGGCCTGATGGATCTCTCACTGCCGAAGTTCCGGTTTGGGGACAGCCTGGAGCTGGCGGATATGCTGCGGGACATGGGCGTGAAGGAGGCGTTTGAGGAGCAGGCGGATTTCTCGGCCATGTCCGACGAGCCGGCGTTTATCTCCCGGATCAAACAGGAGACCCACATCGGGATCAATGAGGACGGGGTGGAGGCCGCGGCTTATACGGAGATCGCAATGGCGGGAGCGGGACTCCCGGAAGGCAGGCATGTGCTGGATTTCAATCGTCCGTTTTTGTTCGGGATCATCAGCGACCAGGGGATTCCGCTGTTTTTGGGCGTGTGCAATAATCCCCAGTAGAGGCGCAATCGCGGCGTGAAGGGGGCGTTTTTGTGAAAAAAGAAATAAACTGGAAAACGGTCGCGACATCGCTGGGATGTCTGGCGTTTATGGCGCTGGTGATTTTCCGTCCGTCCTTTGACGCCAGGGTTGCGGTGGAGAAGAAGGTGGGAACTGCCGAGGGATTTACGGTCACGGAAGTGATTGGGGAGAAGGCGGTGGATCAGAACCGGCTGTTGTTTCTGTATCTCGGTGAAAAAGGGGAAATCGACTGTGCGGCCGTGAAAAAAACTTTTGGCCTCTACCGGGCGGAGGCGGTGTTCGGCTATCTTCCGGCCAGGGAATCCGGGCCGGTGGAGAGCGGTGGGAGCAGGGCCCATTTGCTGTACTGTCCTTATCGGCAGCAAGGGGAATGGTACCTCTGCTACGGCGTGATTGCGGATCAGGACGTGGCTAACGTTTCCTTTGGGGAACAGGAGATGGAGGAGCTGCAGTACGGCGGGGTTCGGATCGTCTACTGCTGGGGAAAAGGAGACCCGGACGCGGATTTTTCGCTCAGGGACGCCCAGGGCCGGGAGCTTAGCCTGGTGAAAGAGTGACCATGCAAAAGCCCGCCGGGAATGGATTTTTAATAAAGGATTGAGAAAAAGGAAGGAAATGGAAAAATGATTCGTTATGCGACCATAGGGACAAATTTTGTGGTGAACTGGTTTTTGGAGGCGGCTAAGAAATGCGAAGGGCTGCACTATTGTGCAGCGTATTCCCGAAATGTGGAAAAGGCCCGGGAATATGCGGCCCAGTGGGGAGCGGACCGTTATACGGACTCCCTGACAGAGCTGGCGGAGGCCAAGGATGTGGATGCAGTCTATATCGCCAGCCCCAACAGTCTGCATTTTGAGCAGGCGGCGCTGATGCTGTCCCACGGCAAGCATGTGCTGTGCGAGAAGACGGTGACCAGCAACCGGCGGGAACTGGAGCGGCTGTTGGAGATTGCGGATGAGAAGGGCCTGGTGTTTATGGAGGCGATGCGCTCCGCCTTTATCCCGGCCTTCGGGCTGATCGGAGAGAACTTAAATAAGCTGGGGACCATCCGCCGGGTCAGCCTGCAGTACGCCAAATACTCCTCACGCTATGACAAGTTCCGGGCGGGCGTGGTGGAAAATGCCTTTGATCCGAGGTTTTCCAATGGAGCGCTGATGGACATCGGCGTGTACTGCGTGCACATGCTGGTGAAGCTGTTCGGGCGGCCGGAGCGGGTGACGGCGGACGCCGTATTCCTGGAGAACGGCGTGGACGGGGCGGGGACGATTCTGGCCTCCTACAAGGGAATGCAGGCGGAGCTGCTGTATTCCAAGATCACCACCAACCGCTGCCCCTGCCAGATTCAGGGGGAGGAGGCCACCATGGTGATCGAGGGCGATTTAACGAACCCCAGCCGGATCGTGATCTGGCACCGCAACGGTGAGGAGGAGATTCTGGTGCCGGAAGGCCGCGAGGACACCATGCTGCCGGAGGTGCGGGAATGGCTGCGCCTGATGGCGGGCGGGGAGACGGCCGCGGCGCACAACCAATACTCGCTGATGGAGATGGAGGTAATGGACGAGGCGCGCCGGCAGATGGGAATCGTGTACCCGGCGGACCGGGAGGAGTTGTGGAAGCGGTATTGATGGGGAGCTGACGGGATAGCCGGGCCGGGAGCCGGAAGGCGGGAATACCGGGCGGGAGTACCGGGCGGGCGGCCCGCGCCCCTACAGCCCTTGCAGGTCAAAGGGCGGCGTGTACTCCTCCTTGGCGCTGCTCTTTTCCTGCATGAAGCCGTCGGTGAGGCCCAGGGCAATGGCCTCGTCCACTACCTGGTTGTACTCGTAGGTGGTGATACGGCGGTTTAACTCAGGATAGTCCTTGCTGTGGAAAAAGGGCGTGTACTGGCTCATCAGGCTGATCAGATAATGGCCGTGGGGGTAGTGCTCCCTGATCCAGCGCAGCAGGGCGATGGAGTCGCGCCGGTGGGAGGGAAGGACCATATGGCGGATGATGACGCCTTTTTTCATGAGCGGAGCGGCGGCTCCGCTCGTTTTCGATGCGGGGGCGTTATGCGGCCGGGGGGCGGAGGACGGAAGGGGGCTGTCGTAGACCGGCGGTCCGGTCTGGGCGATCATCTGGCCGATGGCCGCGGCGGCGGTCTCAAAGTAATCGGGGGCCTTGGAGTATTTGGCGGCCAGCCGGTTGTCAAAGTATTTGAAGTCGGGGAGCCAGATATCCACGTAGGGCGCCAGCGCTTTGACCGTCTCCAGACACTCGTAGCCGCCGCAGTTGTAGACAACGGGGATATGCAGGCGGTCCTTGACCTGGTCCAGGGCTTCGAGAATATCCGGCAGGTACTGGGTGGCGGTGACAAGATTGAGATTGTGCGCGCCCTGGGACTGTAGATCCAGGAACACGGAGGCCAGCTGATCCGGGGTCAGCTCCTTGCCGAAGTTTTCGCTGCTGATGCGGTAGTTCTGGCAGAAAAGGCAGCGCAGGGTACAGCCGGAGAAAAACACGGTGCCGCTGCCGCCCGGCTGTCCTTCGGCCCCGGAGAGACACGGCTCCTCCCACTGATGCAGCGCGGCCCGGGCGGCCCGCAGCGTGTCGCTGCAGCCGCAGAAGCCGGTGCCGCGGCTGCGGTCAATACCGCACATTCTGGGGCAGAGGCGGCAGGATTGATACATTTGACGTGTGATGGGATCGTTCATAGTTTGTTTGCTCCTGTTATCAGATGGTAAAGTCCTGCTGTTCCGGCAGGCGGTGCTGTTCCCGGAATTCCTTGGGCGAGACGCCGTACTCCTTTTTAAAGGCCCGGAAAAAGCTGGTGTAGTCCCGGAAGCCGTACTGCTGGAAGACGCGGCTGATGGGCTGGTCCGAGAGAATCGCGTTTTTGCTGGCTTGGAGGCGCTTTTTCAGGATATACTGATGGAGAGGAATCCCCATGTTATCCTTGAAAATGTGGGCGATGTGGTATTTGCTCACATAGAAAAACGCGGCCAGAGTGTCCAGACTCAAATCCTCGTCCAGATGGCGGTTCACATAATCGCAGATATTCAGGTAGAGAACATTTTCGTAGACCGCGGATTTCTGGTGCAGGCTGTCGTAGAGAATGCGGTTGATGTGGACCAGGAAGGACATGACGGCCAGGGGCGCAGCCTGCCGGGAAAAGGGGCGGCCGCCGGATAGCTCCTCCACCATGTCGGTGAGCCGCCCCAGAATGTCCTGAGCGGTGATGTAGTCCGTGTGGAAACGGTAGGTCTGATGTCCCTGTGCGTAGTCCACCGCGTAGGTCATATCCTGATCGTGGGAGCGCAGGCGGCGGTAAAAGCTCTGGCTGATCCACAGCACGAAACGGCGGTAAGAGCCCTCGTGATCCCCAAAGACCGGGCGGTGAGGCAGGCCCGGCGGGATGAGCAGATAATCGCCGTATTCCAGCACATAACATTTGTCGGCGATCTCGTAGGTGACATTTCCCTCCAGAAAAAAATAAAATTCATAATAATCGTGCTGGTGGGTGGAAACGTGGTCCAGATTGACGTCATTGTAGTAAAAGAGCTCGAAATCACCGGACTGCATGTACTGGCGTGTTGTGAAATTGATGGAGAGAGACTTTTTCATGGAATGTGCTCCTTCAAAACGGGAAAATGGGAGTGGCGGATCCTGCTCCGTTTTTTGCCTATGGGGATAGTATACCACAATATTTGCAATGCTTACAACAAATTAAACCATGGACGTAGTTTTTGGATCTGTTATAATTAAGATAACGTACTACTTATCGCCAACCCGCGGTTGGCGACAAGATATAATAATAGGATCCGAGGCAAACGTGAATTCATTTAAGGAGGAGTTACACATGAAATTATCATTCAGATGGTATGGAGAAGATGACAAGGTAACGCTGGAAAATATCCGCCAGATTCCGGGGATGCAGTCCATCGTGACAGCGGTTTACGACGTGCCTGTGGGCGAGGTCTGGAGCCGCGAGAGCATCGCCGGACTGAAAAAGCAGGTTGAGGACGCGGGACTGGGCTTTGACGTGATCGAGAGCATCCCGGTTCACGAGGACATCAAGCTGGGCAAGGATACCAGAGACAAATACATCGCCAACTACTGCGAGAACATCCGCCGGGTGGCCGAGGCCGGAATCAAGTGCATCTGCTACAATTTCATGCCGGTATTTGATTGGACCAGAACCCAGCTGGACCACGAGCTGGGCGACGGCTCTACTTCCCTGGTTTATTATCAGGAGCAGGTTGACGCCGTAAATCCCATGAACAGCGACAGCGACTTAACCCTTCCGGGCTGGGACTCCAGTTACACCAAGGACGGCTTGAAGGCGGTTGTGGCCGAGTACAACAGCATGACCGAGGATATGCTGTGGGACAACCTGAAGTATTTCCTGGAGCGGGTGATTCCGGTGGCTGCGGAGTGCGACGTGAACATGGCGATCCACGAGGACGATCCCTGCTGGAGCATTTTCGGGCTTCCCAGAATCATCACCTGCGAGGAGAACCTGGACCGCTTCTTAAAGCTGGTGGACGACAAGCACAACGGCATCACCCTGTGCACCGGCTCTCTGGGCTGTTCCGCTAAGAACGACGTGGTGCGCATGGCCGGAAAATACGCCGCGATGGGCCGCATCCACTTCGCACACCTGCGCAACGTTGCGGTTCTGGACAACGGCTTCGAGGAGAGAGCGCACTTATCCAGCTGCGGTTCCCTGGATATGTTCGGGATCGTGAAAGCGCTGGTGGACAACGGTTTCGACGGCTACGTGAGACCCGACCACGGCCGTATGATCTGGGGCGAGACCGGCCGCGCCGGATACGGCCTCTACGACAGAGCCCTGGGCGCAACCTATCTGAATGGCCTGTTCGAGGCAGTGGAGAAGATGAGCAAGTAATTGAACACGGTTTAAACTGCAAAACGCCTGTCCGGGAAATGATACGGGCAGGCGTTTGTGGTGGGCCGTGAAAGGAGCTGAAACATGGGACTGACATTCGGAACAGATTTGAGCGGCAAGGTGGCCGTGGTCACGGGAGCGGGCGGCGTGCTCTGCGGAATGTTTGCGCGCACGCTTTCCGAAGCCGGGGCCGCGGTGGCATTGTTGGACATCAATGAGGAGGCCGCGGCAAAGGCTGCGGATGAGATCACCCGTCTGGGCGGCAGGGCGGTTGCTTACCGGGCGGATGTGATGGACAAGGAGGAACTGGAGAGCGTCCACGCCAGGGTGCTGGCCCAGTTAGGACCCTGCGACATCCTGGTCAACGGGGCGGGCGGCAATCAGGCCTGCGCCAACACAGCCAAGGACTATTTTGAGATGGGAGACATCGAGGCGGATGTGGTGACCTTTTTCGATTTGAAATGCGAGGGGATCGAGCGGGTGTTGAATTTGAATTTCATGGGCCCCCTTCTCACAAGCCAGGTATTTGCCAAGGACATGGTGGGCCGGGAGGGCTGCAATATACTGAACATATCCTCAGCCAGCGCCCGGACCGGTCTGACGCGGATTCCGATCTACAGCGGCGCGGAGGCGGCCCTGAGTAATTTCACCCAGTGGCTGTCCGTTCATTTTGCAAAGGCGGGAATCCGGGTAAACGCCATTGCGCCGGGTTTCTTTGTAACCAAGCAGAACGAGCGCCTGCTCTACGACGAGGACGGCGCTCCCACGGAGCGCACCGCCAAAGTCCTGGCAGCCACGCCCATGGAGCGGTTCGGGAGGCCCGAAGAACTCAACGGCGCGCTGCTGTTTCTTCTGAACAACGAGGCGGCAGGCTTTATCACCGGGGTCGTGCTGCCGGTGGACGGCGGATTTTCCGCGTATTCAGGAGTGTAGCGTAAAAAGGGGACCGCCCACCGGGATCGTTCCGGCAGGGCAGGTCCCCTATCCGTTTTTCATCAGGCGAATCTACAGTCCAAAGAACGCTCTTGTATTTTTCAGCGTCCTTCTTCTGACCTCCTCCGGTTCCACGCCCTTAAGCTTTGCAATCTGATCCACCACATACCGGATATTGGAAGGAACGTTCCTGCGAGAAAGGCCTTTGACGTTCAGAGGAGTCAGATAGGGGGCGTCGGTCTCGATCATCAGGCGCTCCAGCGGTATCATCTTTAACGCCTCCACCACATCCCGGTTCCGCCGGTGATCGCAGACCCAGCCGGTAATCCCGATCATACAGCCCAGCTGCAAATACCGGTAAGCCGTCTCCTTCGTGCCGGTAAAACAGTGAACCACACTGCGGCCGCAGAGACTCCGGTGAGCCTTCATCAGCTTTTCAAAATCCCCCTCAGCCGAGCGCTCATGAAGAAACAGCGGCAGCCCGTGCTCCTCCGCCAGGTCCAGAATATCCGAAAAACAGTGCATTTGATTTTCCCGGGTAGAAAACATCCGGTCATAATCCAGCCCGGCCTCCCCCAGGGCTACGGCACGCGCGCCCTTGCCGGCGATCAGGCGGTTCAGCTCCTCACGTCTTTCCAGGTTCCAGCTGTCCGCGTTATGCGGGTGCATTCCGCAGGTATACCATAGATGTTCCCGGCCGCTGCGAGCCACATAATCCGCCGCCGCCCGGTTGCTGGATGGGTCGGTGCCCGTGATGATCAGGCCGACGCCGTCAGCCAGGGACTGCTCCACCACCTGGTCCCGGTCGTTCTTAAACTGCTTTCCCATGAGGTTGCAGCCGATGTCAATATAGTTTAATTCCATTTCGTGAAATCCCCCAATTCTTTCAATGTATCTGTATGTTTCAGTTTTTTCGCTGGGCACAGCGGGCTTTTTGTGATATATATAATATACCAATCAAGTGTAAATTTCAATCGGTGACTGCGGACTGCTTCATTGCAAATTTCTAATTCTGTGGTATAATCCAAACTAGAGAATAACCGATCTATGCACTGATACTGAAAGACGTGTGCATTTTATAAAATCAGGAGGTGAGCGGAATGTTAGACGAAAAAGATTTACTGGCAATCGCAAATTTGATTGACTCAAGAGCAAAAAAAACAGAAACATTGCTATTGGATGAAATCGCTCGGACTCAGAACCATCTGGAAAAGAAAGTGGAATTGGTACAGAAAAATATCAACGAGCTTAACCAGTATCACAGGATCAGTAAATTAGAAAATGAAAATACCACATTATTGCTCCAGATGATTCAAGATTTGAAAAAGGAAGTAGACGAGCTGAAGAAGAAAATTGCATAATACGTCAGAATGAAAGTTCCATCATTAAAATCTGCTCCAATCAGGCATATCCCATTGGTAAGCCTCTTTTCCCTTAGTCCGCGGCGACACCGTAGCGGGTGAGAGGCAGGGGAACAGGGGTCTTAGACGCTCCCACTGCGGAATCCCGGAACCTCAGCCCCTGTTCCCCTGCCTCTCACGAACGGCTGCATCTAGCTCTCCCGCCACAAAAACTCCGGCAGCCCATCCTTCATTTTCCTCACCGGCTCCCCCTGGATCAGCGGCAAAGCATACTGAAGGAATTCATCCCCCACATCGCATCCCCCGCCCGTAATCCACTCCAGCGGAAACCTCTTCTCCCGGTTGCAAATCAGGGAAACATCCTTCAGCCCACAGCTCAGGTCATACGCTTCCTCATTTCCACGCTCAAAACTCACCATCTTCCCCGTGGCGCCCTCAAGAGCCGCTCTTACCCCAAAGCGACCTGCCGTAGCCGCTTCCTCCACGTCCGTCAAAGAAGACAACATGGCGCTGCACCTCTGGTTCACGTTCAGCTCAATGGAGCGCACCTTCACTCCAAACCGATCTCTTACAAAATTTTCCAGGATTTTTCCGCATCCCGTCAGCATTTTATGCCCAAAGGTGTCCAGCCGGGCCTCGTCCGAATACTCACAGATAAACTTCCCCCGCTCGTCCTTCAGCCCCTCGGACACGCAGATCACCACGCTGTTTTTCTTCCCCAGTGCCCGTTCCACATCCATTGCGAAGCGTTCCATGTCAAAGTCACCCTCCGGCAGATAAATCAGCAGCGGATTGTCCCCTTCCGCCCTGCGCGCCAGGGCCGCCGCCGCGGTCACCCATCCCGCGTGCCGCCCCATAAGCTCTACAATGGTGACGGACTTCTGCTGATACACCGACGCGTCCAGCACGATCTCACGCACCGTGGTGGCCACGTACTTGGCGGCGCTGCCGTAACCCGGCGTGTGGTCCGTTTCCATCAGGTCGTTGTCAATGGTCTTGGGAATTCCGATCATCGGGATCTCAATGCATTTTGACGCCGCATAGCGGGACAGCTTGTCCACCGTGTCCATGGAATCATTTCCACCGATGTAAAAACAGGCGCCGATGTTCATGCGGTGGAATTTCTCAAACAGCAGCGGATAAACCGGGGCGTTCAAATCTTCCGGCAGCTTGTAGCGGCAGGAGCCCAGATAGGCCGCGGGCGTGAGCTTAAGCAGTTCCATCTGTTCCCGGGAAAGACCGTGGGACAAATCCTCCACGCGGCCGGAGAGGAATCCCTCGATCCCGTTGACCATTCCGTATACGTGATCGATCTCATCGGGATGGGCCATTCCCTCCCGGATCACGCCGTAAAGGCTCGCGTTGATGACAGCGGTGGGGCCGCCGGACTGGCCGACAAGTATATGCTTTTTCATAGATGCATTTCTCCTTTGAAGTGGTATGAAACGAAGCGGTGTATAAATACCTTACAAACACGCTTTAGTATATAATAAATCACAGCTGTTTGCAACTGGACTCCGTAAATGTGCATATAAAATTACACTTTTTTTGTAGAGTTTGCCGATTGCAAAAAGGAAAGGGTCGTGCTAATCTGTATACAGATTTAAAATTTGTATACAAGTAAAGAAGTTTGGATACAAACTCAATATTCCCAATTTACATATAATAAGGAGGATACAAACATATGGATATTCGCTATTCCGCAAATCAGAGAGACGTCAAGCGCTACACCACCGAGGAGCTGCGCGACGAGTTTTTGATCCAGAACCTGTACGTTGCCAACGAGGTTGTAGCGGTGTACTCCCACGTGGACCGCATGGTGACTCTGGGCTGCATGCCCACCACCGAGGAGGTCTCCATCGACAAGGGGATCGACTGCTGGAAGAACTTCGGCACCCACTATTTCCTGGAGCGCCGCGAGATCGGCATTTTCAACATCGGCGGAGCCGGCACTGTGACAGCCGACGGCGTTTCCTATAAAATGGGCTACAAGGACTGCCTGTACATCACCAAGGGCACCAAGGAAGTGAAGTTCGCCAGCGACGACGCCGGGAAGCCGGCCAAGTTCTACATGGTCAGCGCTCCGGCCCATACCTCCTACACCACCACCTTCATCCCCATCGAGAAGGCCGCCAAGAGACCTCTGGGTGCCATGGAGACTTCCAACAAACGCGTGATCAACCAGTTCATCCACCCGGACGTGTTAAAGACCTGCCAGCTGTCCATGGGTATGACCGTGCTGGAGCCCGGCAGCGTGTGGAACACCATGCCGGCCCACACCCACGAGCGCCGCATGGAGGTGTACATGTACTTTGAGATTCCGGAGGACAACGTGGTGTTCCACATGATGGGAGAGCCCACCGAGACCCGCCACATCATCATGAAGAACGAGGAGGCCGTGATCAGCCCCTCCTGGAGTATCCACAGCGGAGCCGGAACCAGCAACTACACCTTCATCTGGGCCATGGGCGGCGAGAACATGGAGTTCGACGACATGGACACCATGAAACCCGTGGAGATGAAATAATCCCAGACACACATTGTTCCTTAACAATACAATCAATACACGGAGGGTAAAAAAATGGCAAACTATTTAGACAATTTTTCCTTACAGGGTAAAGTAGCGCTGATCACCGGCGCATCCTACGGCATCGGATTCGCCATCGCCAAGGCCATGGCAGGAGCCGGAGCGACCATCGTTTTCAATGACATCAAGCAGGAGCTGGTGGATAAGGGCCTGGCCGCATACAAGGAGGAGGGCATTGAAGCCCACGGCTATGTGTGCGACGTCACCGACGAGAACGCGGTGAACGAGCTGGTGGCCAAAATCGAGCAGGAAGTCGGCGTGGTGGACATCCTGGTGAACAACGCGGGCATTATCAAGCGCATCCCCATGACCGAGATGAGCGCCGCCGAGTTCCGTCAGGTGATTGACGTTGACTTAAACGCTCCTTTCATCGTTTCCAAGGCCGTGATCCCCAGCATGATCAAGAAGGGCCACGGAAAGATCATTAACATCTGCTCTATGATGAGCGAGCTTGGCCGCGAGACCGTATCCGCTTACGCTGCCGCAAAGGGCGGACTGAAGATGCTGACCAAGAACATCGCCTCCGAGTACGGCGAGTACAACATCCAGTGCAACGGCATTGGGCCCGGCTATATCGCCACCCCCCAGACCGCTCCGCTGCGCGAGACACAGCCCGACGGCTCCAGACATCCCTTCGATCAGTTCATCGTTTCCAAGACTCCGGCCGGACGCTGGGGTGAGGCGGACGATCTGGGCGGACCGGCCGTATTCCTGGCTTCCGACGCTTCCAACTTTGTGAACGGCCTGGTGCTGTATGTGGATGGCGGAATCCTGGCCTACATCGGAAAACAGCCGAAATAACAGCGGAATTGATCGGTATTCACACGGTCCGGCGGCAGGCTTGCTTCCGGGCCGTTTACCGTACAACGGGCAATGCCCCTACGGAGCGGCCGGGGAACGATTGTCCATGGGAAAGGCGGGGTTAAATGGAGGAGAAGAATTACAAAAGCCGGGGTGAGATGGTGGGCGAGACGCTGAAACAGGAGATTCTGGATCTGCGCCTGAAACCCGGTCAGATGATCAGCGAGAACGACGTCTGCGACCGCTTCGGCGTGTCCAGGACGCCGGTGCGGGAGGCCCTGCGCCTTCTCCAGGAACAGGGCTTTGTGGAGACTGTTCCCTACCGGGGAACCTACGTGACGCTGTTGAGTCTGGACAACATCAAGCAGATGATCTACATGCGCGTGGCCGTGGAGACCATGGTGCTGCGGGATTTTATCGCGGTGCAGTCCCCCATGGTGATGGAGGATATCCGCCATCAGATCGCCAAACAGCAGGCGCTGATCCAGGAGAAGGACTTCGAGCCGGAACAGTTTTACCGCATGGACGCCAGGATGCACTCCATCTGGTTTACCGCGGTGCGCCGCCAGAAGCTCTGGGAAATGCTTCAGGCCCAGCAGCTCCACTACACACGCTTCCGCATGCTGGATTTCATCACGGAGACGGATTTCACCCGCATCATCGGGGAGCATAAGGAACTGTTCGGCCTCATCGAGGCACGGGACGAACGCGGGGTGGAGGCGTCCCTAAAAGAGCACCTGTACTACAGCATGAAGCGCATGCGAAAATCCATTGAAGTAGATTATAAGGACTATTTTGAAGAAGAACCGGAAGAAGGGCGTTTTGTAATATAAACGCCAAAGATCGTAAAACGGCAGGAGAACAGCCGGCGTATGGCCGATGTTTTCCTGCTTTTTGATTGCCGGAAGGCTTGGGAGAGTGCAAATTTATACAGGTAGGGGAGTATTCATAATTACGAAGATATTCAAGCCCTAAAATATAAATTATGCTTAGTCTATCAAATATTTACAAATCTTATGGCATTTTTGGAAACCATATGTGCACGGAGAGAAGGAAAATGATAGACTATACGCCATTTTGGGAAACTTTAAAGCAGTCGAAGGAGAATTGGTATACGCTCACGAAGAAACATCATGTTTCAGACAGCACCCTTCACCGGTTGAAGCATAACCAGGACATCTCCATGAAAACAGTCAATGATCTCTGCCGGATTTTGGACTGCGAAATAGACGGCATTGCAAGGTACGTGCCTTCGGACAAGGACCAGGCTCTGTAGGGAAATCTTCCGCGCCTCTGCAATTCTGTTCGAAAACGCTTCAGAGCAATGGGACGCTGAGGCTTATTCGTGTTATGCAAAAGCAGGGCAATGCACGCCATTGTGCAAAGCCCTGCCAAAAAGGGGAGGATAAGTAAAAACTTTCTTTTGTATAATGGAAGTATCTCCCGGATTCCGGCGTTTATACAGGACCGTTGACATTATTTTAGAAATGTGATCGGACGGCGGACCACTTTTTCAGGATAGCCTTGAATCTGCGGAATAAAAAGGGTATAGTTTGAAGTATCAAACAGTAAGACGAGGAGGAATGACAATGAAATTTTACGGTTCCCATCTCTGCCCCGACTGCGAGGCGGCGCAGGAGGTTCTCGACCGGGAGAAGATCCCCTACGAGTACGTGGACATCACCGGTTCCATGGCCAATCTAAAGGAATTTTTAAAGCTGCGGGACCGCCTGCCCCTGTATCAGGACGCGCGGGTGGAAGGTTTCGTGGGAATTCCCAGCTTTGTTAAGGACGACGGGACCATCACCCGGGACGTGGAGGAGGCGATGGGCTGACGGACAGCCCCGGGACTTATCCCATTTTCTGATTTCCGGCATACGATAGTTTAGGAAGAAAATGCTTGGGAAGGTGGGAAAATGGAGGAGGTTTTACAATTTGGGGGATTTCTGCTGATGGATTATGCGGCCATGGTCGTTTACGCCAAAAGGGCCGTCCGCTATTCCAAGTCCCTTTTGGATGCCCAGAGGCCGGAAAACAGCGCCGCGTTCTATGGTGCGTCCCTGCTGTTTCTTTGGATGGTGGTATTTTCCGGGCTCCCCGTCATCGTGATTTTTCTGTTTCTGTACAGCGCGCTGCTGCTGTATTTTTTGCTGTTTTTCGGGAACGGCCTGCCTGTGGCCCTATTTGCCAGCGGCACGTTTATGTTTCATATAGCGGATCTGTATATGCTGCTGTTCGGAATATTCTCGCTGAACTGCGACATCTGCTCCATGGAGGCGTTCCGGGGAAATTACCGTTACCTGGTGCTGGTGCTGCTGGTGATTCTGGTATCAACGGTCTGTCTGGAAATATTCAGCAGGGTGATCGACCAGGCTGCAATCCAGATTCTGATCGGAAATAAACGCCAGCTGCGGTTTGCGGCCACCTCGCTGATGTTTATCGACATATACCTGCTGATTCTGAGCGTTGTCTACGACAGCAGCACGTACACCGGCCTGATTCTGATGTTTCTGGTTATAACGGCGGTTTTGTTGGTGGGAGCGTTTTACACGTCCTTTCTCCACGCAGTGAGAATGAGCGTGCTGGAGCGGTATGAGAGTAAGTTCAAGGACATGGAATCCCAGCTGGAGCAGAGTAACCGCAGTCTGGGCAAGCTGAAGGACGAGGCGTACACCGATGTTCTGACCGGGGCCGCCAGCCGCAGGTATGGGCTGTTGAAGCTGGACCGAATGGTGCAGGAACGGAAACAATTCAGCGTGGCCCTGATCGATCTGGATGGGCTAAAGAAGGTGAACGACAATCTGGGACACCAGGAGGGGGACCGCTATCTGGTGGGTGTGTCCCATGCTCTCAGCGGTTATTTCGGGGCGGAATACGTTTGCCGCCTGGGCGGGGATGAATTTCTGGCGATTCTGCCGGACAAGACGGAACAGGGAGCAGCGGTCCTGATGGAGGAAGCCTGCCGGAACATGGAGGAGGATTTTCAGCGCCAGGGCATAACCTTCGGCCCGTCGGTCAGCTACGGAATCGTACAGGTTGACCAGTTGGCCGCCGGTTCGGTTTCCGGGCTGCTGGAACTGGCGGACAGGAGAATGTACGAGATGAAACGGAAACAGCATAAAATGAGGCAGTAAAGGGATCACCTTTTACTGCCTCATTTTATGCAATGGGCCGCTGGCGCGGCCTTTGGACGATTGCTGTAGACGCCCCCATTTTTAATCCCCTAAACGGAGATGGGGGTGATGGCGGTGGCGTAGGGCTGGCCGCCCGGCGGCTGGTAGACGGTCACCAGGGCGAAATGAGGGGCGTACCCGGCCTGTTTAGGCTCCGCGATGGTCATAAACCTGTAGTTGATACCGTTTACCACCTGTTTTGCCACTGCGATGGGGTGGTAGAAATAGTCCTCGTGCTGCCCGATGGCGTTGTAAAACACGAAGGCGTCGTACGTGGTGAGACTTGGCTGATATTCCCAGCTTCCCGGCATGTTGGTTACCTCGTTTGGTTGGTATGTAACAGTATATGCGGGAAGAGGGAAAGGAGGTGCGGACAGATTCGTTTTTGTGAGGGCTTTTTGTAAAACCGCTGCCGCCTTTTTAATGACTCCATGTTGCGCGGCGTCTGATGAGTATGCCATTGTTAAAGGTAAGACGGATACTGGATTTAAAATCCTGGGAATACCATTTTACCTGCAAAACATCGACGGTTTGATCTCCCGTCTGCTGACGCTCAGAGGTGTGCACTTCGTGCTCCTTGCCGAGAATCGCCACAACCTGATCATAACTCATCCCTTCCTGGAGCTGATTATACATGTCCTCGGTGACGAACGTGATAGTCGACATATCCACATATTCACCGTTGCCATTATACATCGATCCGTCTAAGGCAAGGCCGCCTTCGTTAGGGAGCGTTGCTAAAGCGTCAAACCAATACCAGATGCCGTCTTCCGCTTGGATCCACTCATTTTGGGCAAAATTCCCGTTGTCTTTTAGATAAAACCACAGGTTCTTATCGGTACTCACACCGTAATCATCATTGTAGGTGTGGGTCCATGTACCGGCCTGGGCGGTCATCGGCAGAAGTACGGAGGCTGTCAGGATTGCGCAAAACACTTTTATTTTTCTCATTTATTTTTCCTCCCGCTATATACGTTATGTTGGATAATGGATATGTCCGGCTTCAGACAGCCAGTGTGATTCGTTTCATCCCCGTCAGGAGGAACGCTGCGAAAGGAGCCAGAAATACCTCGTAGGAGCTATCCTATTCACCATCGGAGAGATAGTGCCCGCACTCTTTTTTGCGTAAATACAAAAAACCAACAATCGCCCGCAGACCGGCCCGCGGCCCACCGCATTCCACAAAAAAACCGGCCCCGGTGCGTCACTTGCGCCGGAGCCGATCAAAAAGGGGAGGATAAGTATTAATTACTTTCTCTTTCGTGATACTTCTATCATACCCGCATTTTGGCCCAATATACATCCGGACAAAACATTTTCAATAAATATTTGAAATATTTACGGTTTTGTTATATACTATGAGCTATGAGCGGCAGAGGAAGAGAACCGGGCCGCCAAATTCAATACAAAAAGGATGGTTGAAGTTTATGGCACTGTTAGAGACATGGCGGAATCTGGCCTATGGCGATGGCCTGGATGATAAAAAGAGAGAGGAACTTTGGTCCGGATATTTTGCGATTGAGAAGGGCATCTACGAGCAGCTCCTGGAGCACCCGGAGGAAGTGATCACTGGCACCGTGAAGGGCCTGGCTGAGAAGTACAATACCGAGATTCTCATCATGACCGGATTCCTGGACGGCATCAACGAGAGCTTAAAGGGCTACGAGAACCCCATCGAGACCATGGAGGAGGACACCGAGGTCAAGATCGAGATCGACCCGGAGAAGCTGTACTACAACATGGTGGAAGCTAAGGCCAACTGGCTGTTCGAGCTGCCTCAGTGGGACAAGATCCTCACCGAGGAGCGCCGCAAGGAGCTGTACAAGCAGCAGAAGGCTTCCGGCACGATCCGCAAAGGCAAAAAGATCTTCCCCAACGATCCCTGCCCCTGCGGAAGCGGCAAGAAGTACAAGAAGTGCTGCGGTAAGAACGCATAAGGATTGGAACTGTCAATTTCGCCTGCCCGGACTGTGGCAGGCGTTTTCGTGTCTGTCCGGAATTCACAGCCGGAGCGCCTTGCCGGTCAGACTAAGAATTGGAAGGAATTGGAATGGAAGCATACACGGGCTTTGCGGAAGTATACGACCTGTTTCAGGACAATGTTCCTTATGAAGAGTGGTGTGAATATCTGGCCGGGCTTTTGGAAGAATACGGAGTAACGGCTGGCCTGGTACTGGATCTGGGCTGCGGCACCGGCAGCCTGACCGAGCGTTTGGCCGGGCGCGGGTACGATATGATCGGAGTGGACAACTCCGGGGAGATGCTGGAGATCGCCATGGAGAAGCGGGTGCGCTCCGGCCGGAACATTCTCTACCTGCTCCAGGACATGCGGGAGTTTGAGCTTTACGGCACGGTGGCGGCTGTGGTCAGCATCTGCGATTCCATGAACTATATTCTGGAGTACGGGGATTTGGTGCAGGTATTTAAGCTGGTTAACAATTATCTGGACCCGGGCGGTGTGTTTATCTTCGACTTAAACACACCCTACAAGTATCGGGAGCTGCTGGCGGATCACACCTTTGCCGAGGATCGGGAGGAGAGCAGCTTTATCTGGGAGAATTTTTACGACGAGGACGAGGAGATCAACGAATATGATCTGACCCTGTTCATCCGGCGGAATGTACCCGGCTTTAGCGAACCGCTCTACCAGAAATTCCAGGAGACCCATTACCAGCGCTCCTACGGCCTGGACACGGTCTGCCGTGCCCTGGCGGAGGCTGGTCTGGAGTATGTGGCGGCCTACGATGCGGGTACCAGGGAGCCGGTGCGGGCGGACAGCGAGCGGATTTACGTGGTAGCCCGGGAGCGCGGGAAAACAATACAGGAAGCGCAGACAAATACAGAAACGAACTGAGACAGGAGAGAATGAATATGGCGGATTATGTAATCAGAGCGACGGCGGCGGACGGTCAGATCCGGGCGTTTGCCGCCACCACCAGGGATCTGGTGGAGCAGGCCAGAAAGGCCCACAATACCAGCCCGGTGGCTTCAGCGGCCCTGGGACGGCTGCTGACGGCCGGGGTTATGATGGGCGTGGACATGAAGGGGGAGGACGATGTTCTGACCCTGAAAATTCAGGGAGACGGACCCATCGAGGGACTGCTGGTGACCGCGGATTCCCACGGGAATGTAAAGGGCTACGCCTACAATCCCCAGGTGATGCTGCCTCCCAACAGCAAGGGCAAGCTGGACGTGGGCGGAGCCCTGGGGCTGGGCGTGCTCAGCGTGATCAAGGACATCGGGCTGAAGGAGCCCTATGTGGGACAGACGATCCTGGTCACAGGGGAGATCGCGGAGGATTTGACCTATTATTTTGCCACCTCCGAGCAGATTCCCTCATCGGTGGCCCTGGGCGTGCTGATGAACCGGGACAACACGGTGAGCCAGTCCGGCGGCTTTATCATCCAGCTGATGCCGGGCGCGCCGGAGGACATGATCGACCGCCTGGAGGCCCGTCTGAAGGAGATCGCTTCTGTCACCACTCTGCTGGACGAGGGCAATACGCCGGAAATGATCCTGGAGCACGTGCTGGGTGAGTTCGGCCTGGAGCTCAACGACCGGGTGCCGGTACAGTTTCACTGCAACTGCACCAAAGCGCGGGTGGAGAAGGCCCTGATCAGCGTGGGAAGGAAGGATATTCAGGAGATGATCGACGACGGGAAGCCCATCGAGGTGAACTGCCATTTCTGCAACAAAAACTACCAGTTTACAGTGGATGAGCTGGGGAAAATGCTGGAGAAGGCCGTGCGCTGAAAAACTGAATCCAAAGACAGCAAAAAGAGCCGGTCCAGATGGACGGCTCTTGTTTGTAATCACTTGAATCACGTATAACTTACTTCAACTCTATCTAACGATATATGTTTGAAAAAGGTACACTGTTGTTCGATGATTATAATTTGGTTACGTTGGTAGCCTGCGGGCCCTTGGCTCCGTTTACTACGTCGAACTCTACGGCGGCGCCTTCGTCCAGAGACTTGAAGCCATCCATGTTCAGGCCGGAGTAGTGTACGAATACATCGTTACCCTGCTCGTCGGAGATGAATCCGTAACCCTTCTGATTGTTGAACCACTTTACTGTACCTTTCATTATGATACCTCCAGAAAAATAAAAAAAATAAATGTTCTATTGCGACTTATTTCGCAACTGCCATAAGGATATCACAAAACATTGGAAGTGTCAAACGTTTTTGTTGATAAAGTATAAACCGTATGGACAAACTTTTATTTCCATTGTTCAAAGGTTAAAAAAAGCGGAAAACGGAGCAAAAAAACTAAGATTGTGATATACTTTAGGGAACGGAAAAAGAAGGGAACAGGAGCGGAGCGGAACGGAATGATTAAGTTAGTGAATATTTGGAGGCATTTTCAGACCATCACACGGCATCGCCATCTGGTGTGCCGCCACTGTTTCAAGCTGGGGCTGTACCGCCAGGGCCTGCTGCACGATCTGTCCAAATACAGCCCGGAGGAGTTCTGGACCGGCGTCCGGTATTACCAGGGAACCCGCAGCCCCAACGCGGCGGAGCGGGAGATCGTGGGATTCTCCAAGGCCTGGCTGCACCACAAGGGACGGAACAAACACCACTACGAGTATTGGATCGACGTGTCGGCGAACAAGGAGGAAGGCCTGGTGGGCAATAAAATGCCCCTTAAATACGTGGCCGAGATGGTCTGCGACCGCATTGCCGCCTGCCAGGTGTACAAGGGGAAGCACTATACCAGCGCCGCGCCGCTGGAATACTATGAATACACGAAAAAGTACATCACCATCCACCCGGAGACAAGGGCGCTGCTGGAGAAGATTCTGGTGCTGTTAAAGGAGCGGGGCGAGGAGGCGGCGTTTGTCTATCTGAGAAAGCTGCTGAGACGGGGGGATTATTGAGCGCGCGTTGCAGAAGAGGCGCGGTTTGCATTCCCCGGTTTGTGCCGGTTTCTGTTGAACGATCAAAAAGACTGTCTGCCAGCGGGCTACGATGAAATTGATTTCGCAGCTCGTTGACAGGCAGTCTTTTGATCGTTGCGCCCTATTCCCCATACAGCGTGGTTTCGATGATCTCCACGGCGTCCTTTATGCAGTCCGGGCAGGTGCGGACCACCTTTTTATCCGGAGAGTCCAGGCCTTTTAACTCCCGGCAGATTACGGTGCCGTTGCGGTCCTTGAACGCCCTCACGCAGGCTTTGGCGTCCTTGTAGGTAACCGCCTTGGAATTGGGGTGTTCCAGATCGGCGGTGCTGCATTTTAGGCCCGCCAGCACGGTGGCGGCGGAGATGGCGCCGCAGGTTCCTTCCATGCCGCCCATCCCAAGGCCCAGTCCCTCGGTCACGCGGAACAGAGTTTTCTCATCCAGGTCCACCTGGTCCAGAAATGCGAAGCAGACGGACTGGCAGCAGTTGTAGCCGCGGTTGTGGTAGTCGGTAGCGATCTGGTAACGGTCTTTTTTCTTATCTTCTGACATTGTGGTAATTCTCCCTTCAAGGTAAAAATTTATGTTGGACGCCGGAACTGGCAGGGGCCGGTTACCGGCGGCTGTCCGGCAGCGTTTTGGCGGAATGCAGGCAGTAACGGCAGCCCAGGTGGCAGATAAAGCCGCCGAGGGCCACTCCGGTCAGGTAGATCAGGTTTCCGGCGGTGATGCCGATCTCAAGGGCGATCCGGTGAAAGACGATCTGCTCATTGGGATAATAAGGGCTGATGTAAAACATATCCGCGTTCCCGTAAGGGTGAGCGGCGATGTTGATGAGCGCGGCTGCGGCGCAACAGGCCGCAAAGAGGGGCAGCGTGCGCAAAAATGCCGCCGGTTCCCGGTCAGACTCGCCGCTTTGAGCGCAGTACAGTCCCAGAAAGATCAGCATAAAATGCCAGCACAGGCCGTGGAGCGTCAGCGTCCAGTAGGAGTGCAGGAGGCCCGATGGCTCGGCAAGGGCCATGAAGCCGCCCAACAGGCCGTAGTCCTGGATAAAGGTGCAGGCGGTCCGCCTTGCCCGCGCATATTCCGGCCTGGACAGAAGCGGGACAGCCAGACATAAGTACATGGGGACGCTGCAGAGCTGAAATGGGAAATACCACCAATCGTAGCTGCGGCCGTTTACAATATAGTAGAGAAAGCCCTGTTTGTAGAGCTCGCTTGCCGCTAAAACCAATCCGCAGACGAACAGAACGTGTTTTCTGGGGCCGGCTGCCAGACGCCGGGCCATCCATGCGGCGGCGCAGACGCCCAGGGCTGTGAGCGATAAGTGGAAGGGCGAGTATGGAACAGGCGTCTGCATAGTCCACGCAGACGCCTGGAAAAAACGTTCGAGCAATTCCTGCATGATATTCCTGCCTCCCGACGGGCCGGTGTGCGCATCCGTTTCATGCGGTTCCCTCAAAGAACGGTACGCGGTCCGCAGCGGTGAAATTCCGCCCATTGATGCTTTACGACATTATACATCAGAACAGAATCGCTGTAAAGGGCGGCTTGAATAGAATCCGGTGCGGCCGGATATCCTAACCGTGTTGAATCTTTTGGGAAAGGCAGGAAATACGGACGATGGGATTAATCATTGCGTTGATTTCAGGCGCCCTGATGAGTATACAGGGCGTATTTAACACGGAGGTGACGGATCAGACCAGCATCTGGGTGGCAGCGGGCTGGGTGCAGCTCACCGCGTTTATCACCTGTGTGGCGATCTGGCTCTTTACGGGGCGGCAGCCCATAGGCGGCCTGATGGCGGTGACGCCCCGCTACGTGATGCTGGGCGGAATTCTGGGCGCCCTGATCACCTACACCGTGGTCCGCAGCATGAGCGGACTGGGACCGGCTCAGGCTTCCATCCTGATCGTGGTGTCGCAGATCGTGGTGGCCTACTGTATCGAGCTGTTCGGCCTCTTCGGCGTGGACAAGGCGGACTTTGAGTGGCGCAAGCTGATCGGCGCGGCGGTGGCCGTGGCGGGAATTATTATTTTTCGAAAATAGAAAAACAACGGATGGACCCCTGCGCGAGTGTGCGGGGGTTTTAGCGTTGCGCCGGACGCCGGGAACCGGAATGAGAGGGCCGCCGGGGCGATTCCGGCCCCCGGGCGCGTCTGAGAAAAAAATTGCCTAAAATATTGTGGAACACGGCGAAAAATTAGTTTTCCCTTTTCCGGAAATAGGGCTTGTTTTTACCCCTGGATTTCGTTAGAATAATAATATCAGGCTGAGATGGCTTCCCGCCGGTAAGGAGGGAGACCATTGAAATTGAATCTGAAGTCACTGAAACGTATGAAAATGCTGGCGGTTGTCCTTGGAATGGCGGCCGCGGGGGTCTGCTACGGCTGTAATTCCGGCCGGGAAGCGGACCGTATGGAACTGGTTCTGGAAGCGGAATCCGGCGAAGCGCAAGCGGCCGGTTTGGAGGATGGGAGTACAGCGCCTGCGGATTTGAACGCCTCCCGGGGAGAACGGGAAGCGAAAAGCGGGAGCGAACGAGTGGAAGCGGAATATCGCGCGGTACCGGAAGACGGGGAAGCGCCCCATCCCATATATTTTGTGCATGTCTGTGGAGCGGTTGTGAATCCCGGGGTCTACGAGATGGAGCCGGGCAGCCGGATCTACGAGGCGGTGGACCTGGCGGGAGGCTTCGGGCCGGAAGCGGCCTGGTCGTATTTAAACCTGGCGCAGGAGATCGCCGACGGTATGAAGATCGAGGTGCCCACAGAGCGCCAGGCGGAGGAATGGGAGAAGGAGGGCCGTGCCGGAGTGACGGCCGGGCCGGTTTCTCAGGGCGGCGCAGGAGGGCGGGAGTCTGGTTCCGCCGGAAGCGCAAAGGTCAATATTAATACTGCGGGCAAGGAAGAACTGATGACGTTAAAGGGCATCGGCGAATCCAAAGCCGAGGACATTATCCGTTACCGCGAGACCTACGGCCCCTTCGAGCGGATCGAGGATATCATGAATATTTCCGGGATTAAGGATGCGGCATTTCAGAAGATAAAAGATTCAATTACGGTGTGACAGAATCCGCCGGGCGTGTGCTCCGGACGCGGGACGATCAAAGTCCGCGCCCGGAGTCTCGCTGTTTTAAGCCTGACCGGTTTGATGAGATGGCAGATGGCGCTTTTCCGCAGGGAAAAGCTTGATTGAGCGCAGTCGCTTGCGGGCAGAGCCTGCAGCGGATTGCGGATAGAGTAAGGGGAATTGGAATGGCAAAAATCTTAGTGGTAGACGATGAAAAATTAATTGTAAAAGGAATCCGTTTCAGCCTGGAGCAGGAGGGAATGGAAGTGGATTGCGCTTACGACGGCGAGGAGGCCATTGAGCTGGCCCGAAAGACGGAGTACGATATGGTGCTGTTGGATGTGATGCTGCCCAAGCACGACGGTTATGAGGTGTGTCAGGCGATCCGGGAATTTTCCGACATGCCCATCATTATGCTGACGGCCAAGGGCGGGGATATGGACAAAATTCTGGGTCTGGAGTACGGTGCGGACGACTACATCAGCAAGCCCTTTAACATTCTAGAGGTAAAGGCCAGGATCAAGGCGATCATGCGTCGCAGCGGAAAGAACCGGAAAAACCGCAAGGAGGAGCAGAACAGCCATGTGATCGGGGCGGGAGATTTGAAGATGGACACGGAGAGCCGCCGCGTGTACATTTCCGGGCGGGAGATCAACCTCACCGCCAAAGAATTCGACCTTCTGGAGCTGCTGGTGCGCAATCCCAACAAGGTGTACAGCCGCGAGGCGCTGTTGACCTACGTGTGGGGCAACCGGGCCATGGACAGCGGCGACGTCCGCACCGTGGACGTTCACGTCCGCAGGCTGCGGGAGAAGATCGAACCAAGCCCCAGCGATCCCAAGTTCGTGCACACCAAATGGGGCGTTGGCTATTATTTTCACGTAAAAGGATGAGAGAGGTTTGACAAGGATGGAACACAATCACGATGACTATACAATCCGCTTCGCGCGCCCGGAAGACCTGGAGGCGCTGGCTCAGGTGGAAGCGGAGTGCTTTCCGGCGGCCGAGGCGGCCGGAAGGGAGAGCTTCCGGGCGCGCCTTGAGGTCTTTCCGGACAGCTTCCTGGTGGCGGAGCTGGCAGACGGGGGCCGGATCATCGGCTTTATCAACGGGGCGGTGACGGACGCCAGAACCATTTCCGACGATATGTTTGAGAACGCGGGATTACATAACGCAAACGGGGCCTATCAGAGCATTTTCGGCCTGGATGTGGCGGAAGAGTTCCGCCGCCGCGGGGTGGCGGCCGCGCTGATGAACCGGATGATTGAGACGGCGCGGGAGCGCGGAAAAAAGGGTCTGATTTTGACCTGCAAGGACCGGTTGATCCACTATTACGAGAAGTTTGGCTATGTGAAGCTGGGTCTTTCCCAGTCCGTCCACGGCGGCGCTGTCTGGTACGACATGATTTTGGAGTTTTAGCGGATGAAGATTACATTAATAACTGTGGGAAAGATCAAGGAGCGTTATTTTGAGGATGCCATAAAGGAGTATTCCAAGCGCCTTAGCCGTTACTGCAAGCTGGAAATCATTCAGGTTGCGGATGAAAAGACGCCGGACGGAGCCGGGGAAGCGCTGGAAGCCCAGATCCGGGAGAAGGAGGGGCAGCGCATCCTGGCTCAGGTAAAGGACGGCGCCTATGTGATCGCCCTGGCCATCGAGGGGAAGATGCTGGATTCCGTGGAGCTGTCCGAAACGATCGCCCGCCTTGGCGTGGAGGGCAAAAGCCAGGTGGCGTTTGTGATCGGCGGCTCTTTAGGTTTGTCCCCGGCGGTCATGGCCCGGGCCGACTACGCCCTGAGCTTTTCCCGCATGACGTTCCCGCATCAGCTGATGCGGGTCATTTTGCTGGAACAAATTTACAGGGGATTTCGGATTGCGGCGGGGGAGCCGTATCATAAGTGACGGGGAGAAGTAAAATTTTGCGAAAATTTTTTAAGTATTTGGGAGGTATAATTGTATGGAGCGCTGTTTGTTTTAATTATTGGATAGACGCAATTTTTAAGGGATTTCCTAAAACTAAGGAGGATCTTCTGGAAATGGGATATACAGAATTTGATTTTATGATTAGGAATATAGTTTGTACAGCGACTCCTATTGTGTGGATTGCAGCTCCAATATTATTTTTTGTTGTGTGCAATTATTTAAAGAAGAGGAGTAAAAATAAGTAAAAATATCATATTATGAAAGAGTAGGGGCATGTGTAAAATTAAGCAAGGTAACCCTGTATTAATGCTATGTCTGATTCTCTTTAATGTATGTTTGTGCCTGAATGCCTGCTCTAAAGACGAGTCTGAAACTGTATTCCGGAAAATTGAATTTTTAGAAAGCGAGCCGGAGCCCCATAAAAAGACTGTATAGTTGAAATAAACGATCCCCAAAATGAGTATAGAAGCCATCAAGTTATCATCGATGATTTTTTACTAAGAGCGGTGAGGAAGCGGGGGAGCAGTATGGAAGATTATCACTTTGGGGAATCGTTTGAGACCGATTCTTTTGGAGTGATCATCGGGTATTGGGAGTGCTTTTTGCCTTAATGAAAGCAGCTGGCGATATCGAAGGGCGGCGAAATAATCAGGTCATGGAGAGACGGCAGGAGAATGAAAAGCGGAGACTAAAAATAATATGCATCCGCGGATGAGAGTAACCGGTTGAGGATTCATGATACAAAGAAAGAAAACGTCAGGTCCGCAGGAAAGCGAGGAAGAGTATGGAGTACAGGGAAATTGGAAAAACGGGGAAACGCAGCAGTATCATCGGTCTGGGCTGCGAAAATCTGGACGGAAAGCCCTTTGAGCAGGTGCAGGACACGGTCAACGCCGCTTTGGAATGCGGCATCAACCTGTTCGACGTGTTTATGCCCGGAAACGAGATACGGGAAAATATCGCCCGGGCGTTGGGAAGCCGCCGGGATCAGGTGATGATACAGGGGCATATCGGCTCCACTGATATCCGGCAGCAGTACGACATCAGCCGTGATCTGCCGGTGGTAAAGAAGTATTTTGAGAATCTGCTGCGCATTTTCGGCTACATAGATTTTGGAATGATGTTTTTTATCGACTCGGAGGAGGACTATAAAGGCGTTTTTGAGACGGGGTTCGCCGATTATGTGCAGAAGCTGAAACGCCAGGGGGATATCCGCCACATCGGCTTCAGTTCCCACAACCCCGTTATGGCCACCCGGGTGGTGGGTACGGGCCTGCCGGAAATGATGATGTTCAGCATCAACCTGGCCTTTGACCTCTATCCCGCGGAGACCAACGCGCTGAATGAACTGAACCAGGAGCTGGACAAGGCGGCTTTTTGCGGATTTGATCCCACCCGTGCCGCTTTGTATACTTTGTGCGAGCAGAAGAATATCGGGATTACGGTCATGAAAACTCTGGGAGCGGGCAAGCTGATTTCCGCGGAGCACACGCCCTTTGACCGGCCGCTGACCGTGGGCCAGTGCGTGCATTACGCGCTGACGCGCCCTGCGGTGGCCAGCGTGATGCTGGGCTGTCAGAAACGCGGCGAGGTGTTGGACGCGGTGCGGTACTTGGAGCTGAGCGATGAGGAAAAGGATTACACGGCCGTGATGAATACGCTGCGCAATGATTTTAAGGGAAACTGCGTTTATTGCAGCCATTGCCAGCCCTGCCCCATGGGGATCGATATCGCGGCGGTCAATAAATACCTGGACATCGCCCGCCTTGACGAGCAAAATGTCCCGCCCTCCATCCGCTCTCATTATGCGGGGCTTGAACGCAGCGGAACGGATTGTATTGGCTGCGGAAACTGTGAGAAGCGCTGTCCCTTCGGTGTTCCCATTATCGGCAATATGGCTGCGGCCGCCGGTATTTTTGGATAAGCGGGAGAAAATGCGAAAAAAGTCCCAGGCAGGAACTGCTGTCCGCCTGGGACTTTTTGGTAAATACGGAGCCGCCGCGGCTGCCTGGGCCGGTTCCTAGATGCGCCGCACGACATAGTCGAGCACCTGTACCCAGACGCCCTTGTTTTGTTTCCACACGGCAGGGTACTCTGAGAATGGCACGGGGCACGGGGTTCTCCCGACTTCCAGGGTAACGCCCGGAACCGCGTTGCTTCTGGACTGCATCCAGTCCTTGAAGCCGCCTTTGCCGTCGCTGGAATCCATGCGGTAGCCGGTCATGACCGATACGGCCTCGGCCAGCGTGTTGGAGGCCATCTCGGCTCCGTTGCTGCTGGTGGTCCAGTAGATCACCTCGCCCTGGGAGTGATAGCTGACCGTGATGGCAAAGGGGTACTGGTCCGCCAGCTGGGAGAGGGCCTTGCTCTCAGGCTCTGAAAATGGGGTGGGGCCTTTGTAATTGGCGTAGGATGGGGCCGTCCGGTCCGGGGATAGCTCCTCCCAGCCGTAGGGGAAATTATAGTTTAAATCCACGCCCCCGGCGTTTGCCTTCCATTTTGTCAGATACACCTCAAAGGAATCGGAAGTTTTTCCAAGGCTGGTGTCCCTGGCATAGCATTCCTCAATCCCTTTCTTGAGCGTTTCGGAGCGGATGGCGTCGAGGCCGAACTGGCTAAGGGTCACTCCGTCGGGATTGGTCATGGGGACAAAATGAATGGCCACTTTTTGGAGCATATCTGAAACCGGCTTATAGTTGTAATGTCCGGTATCATAAAAGGCCAGCGCGTATTCCAGCTCCTTCATCATGATGAGAGGAGTCATATATTCCCTTGCATGGATCGCTCCCTGCATCAGAATCTGCGCCTCGGCCTCGGGATTGCCCAGAATAATGTCATAAATGTTTCTTCCGTCCAGGGAAGTGCCGATGACATTGACGGTAATCTTATCCCCGTATGCAGCCTGGAGCGCTTTAATATCCGTCTCCATCTGCTCGTAGGAGTATTTCTCCACCGGCGTGATAATGGGATTCGCCACCTCCAGGTCCAAAAAATCGTTAAACCCCACCGAGGCCTTGATCCCGGGTCCAACGGCATTGGCCTCCTTTGCCTCCATATAGGACGGCTCCGCTCCGTAGCTGACCGCGGCTCCGCCTCCCAGGCCGCCCACAGCCAGGATTCCGCTGAGTATTGCACAAACCATTCGTTTCATAATCACTAACACTACCCTTCTGTTTTTGTCGTCGTTTTGTCCGGTTCCTATTCCATATGCTCCCAATCTAATATAAATGCCGCTTCCAGTCAAATAAAGTTTTCTTACAATTTTATGCCATTTTTATGAGCATGGCCGGAAGGGGAGAAAATTGCCGGCGGATGGACCTGGGGCGGGGGAAACGTGGAAAAGGGGAATGGAAAAACATATCCGAAAATGGATATTATCAAGAACGGCCGGGCGCGTAAGGAGGTTTGCGGGCGTCCGGGATTGATGGGGGTTGTGTTTCCGGCGGATTCACAATATACTATATGCAGGATACGGTTAATTGAAACAAGGGGGAAATTCCGATATGAGCGATCGATGCACCATTCTGTACCCGGCCGATTTCTTCGATCTGAAAAAGGTGGACGGGGATTACGAATATGAATACCGGGAGGCGGTTCAATTTCCGGAGTTTCAGATTCTGTTTTACAATTACGATGAGTTTGCCGCAGGGGGAAAGCTGAAGTTTTATCCCGGCGATTTTGAGGGCGGCCTGTGCGTTTACCGGGGGTGGATGCTGCAGCCGTCCGCATATGAGGAATTGTACCGGACATTGGCGAACCGGGGGCTGAGGCTGATCAATACGCCGGACGAGTACGGGAATTGCCATGAATTTCCCAATTCTTATGATCTGCTACAAACGTTTACGCCCGGCATGATGGCGTACCCGATGGGAGAGGCCGTGGACTGGCGGGCGGTTAAAAAGCGGTTTGGCCGTTTTATGATGAAGGACTACGTGAAATCGGTCAAGGGCAGCGATTTTCCCGTGTATTTTGACCGGACCTACACGGATGAGGAGCTGGACCGCTATGCGGCTGAGTTCATCCGCCTGCGGGACCGGCTGTTCGTGAAGGGAATTGTGCTGAAAGAGTTTGTGGACTTAAAGAAAATAGATAACGCGACCAATGAGTACCGGGCGTTTTATCTGTACGGTAAGCGGATTACCTTGTCTAAGAATTCCAATCAGAAGCGGGACGTGCCGGTGCCGGAGGCATTTGCGGGGCAGCTGCCGCGGCTGAACAGTAATTTTTACACCGTGGACTTTGCGGAGTTGGCGGATGGTAGCTGGATTGTGGTGGAGACCGGAGACGGCCAGGTATCGGGATTGTCTCCGGGGCAGTATGTGTTTAAATTTTATGAGGAATTGCTGCGGGGATTGAAGCGGAATGACCGGTTATCCGGTGATTAGCTTGCCCCTTGAAAGCGCAAAACAGCCTGATCTCCACCTGGCGACGGTGAGCATCAAACGCAAGATTGCAAATAGCAGTTATGTGTAGTACGCCTTAGGCGCAGCCTTACGAAATCTGAAATTTATGGGGGAAAACGAATGACAGTGGCAGAAATAATGGCAAAGATGATTTCCTTTTCTGAGGGAAATATTCATGATATTGACCATCTTATACGGGTATGGACATATGCAAAAACGATTAGCAGTTTGGAAGAACTGGAAGCGGAGACACAATATGTCCTTGAGGTGGCCGCAATTACCCATGATATCGCCTGTCCTATGTGTCGTGAAATGTATGGAAATACCAACGGCAAGCTTCAGGAAAAAGAAGGTGAGTCGATGGTCAGGGCCTTCTTGAAAGATTCTGGTATGAGCAAGGAAGAAATCGACCGGGTGTCATATCTGGTCGGCCATCATCACACCTTTTCAAATATTGATGGAATAGATTATCAAATTCTGATTGAGGCGGATTATATTGCAAACGCGGCAGAAAGCGGATATACGAAAAGCAGTATAGAGAATGCTTTAAGTAAGATTATTAAGACAAAAAGTGCAACCCAGCTGATTCTGTCAATGTTTTGCTTGTAAGGGAACTTTCCGCTTTTCGGACCGATTTTATTCCAGCTTATTCATTTGGGGAAGCTTTGGCGAATCAGGCGCAGGCCGAAAAAGAACAGCCTATTGGTTTGTGGGGACAGCGGCACGTGCGGTATCTGAAAGAATACCGCAGAAATGCATACACAATGCTACTTGCAACCGGCAGATGGAACACTTACCTTGTCGATATAGATCAACAAGCACAGGAGTGTATGCAAAGACACAAATGTTCATTTTGACCGTTGACTGGTTCGGCTGGCTTTGCTTTATTCTCGCAACTTTGTAATCTCTTCATCTGTACGGTTCCCGTGAATGGTGATATTTGAAAGTGCTTTTTCAATTCTTCTTCTTTTCTCATACCGGGGATCGGGACGACGAAGCTATACTTATAAAACATCCACGCAAGGGATATTTGCGGGGGGGGGGGGGGGCACCGCATTAGCCTGTCGGATTTCTTCCGCAGTTGTCATGGATTGCAGCCCAATTCATAGGCCATGCGAATGAGCAGGATCGCGTCCGCTTTTGGCGGTAATGCTCCATAGCCATGAGAAAAGCCCATACAGCTGTAGCCGATTTCTGACACCTCGATGTTTCGTAATCTCCTTGTTTTCATTCTTCTTCATTCTCCAGTGCCGTGTCCCTCGTGATACTGACGCTTTCCCTCGCGTATAGGGTTTCGTCCGAAATAAGCTGTATTGCCAGCTTCACAAGGGACGGAATAGTTGTAATATATCCTTTCGCCGGTTCTCCTTTTACGGACAGGACAAAATCGTTTTCCCCGCCCTCTTTCAGATAACCGGGGCGAAGAACCGTATAGTTCAGGTCGCTTGCTTCTACAATGTCAACCGCCTGCCGGTTCGGCAACTGTGCCGGTTCGTTGTCCAGATTGTCCTCGCCGTCCATATCATCCGGGATTTCATTGTAGATACCAACCGCACCCATAAAAATCAGACGCTTAACGCCGCACTCACCCATAGCGGCAACAATGTTTTCTGCAATTTGAGGTAAGGCTTCTCCCGATATGGCGCAATATACAACCTCCTGCCCCTGCATGGCCTCTTTCAAATTCTCGATCTGTTCCGCGTCGCCGTTCACAACAGTTGTGCGGGGACTATCAGAGAACATATCCTCCGCATGACGGGCAAACAGGGTAACATGACACTCTGTATCGGACAACAACTTTTTTGTAATGGCACTTCCGGCGGTGCCGGTAGCCCCCAGCAATAAAACATGTTTCATCGTGCATTTTCTCCTTTTACCATTTCATGGCAACTTCAACCACAGCGGGATTTTCAGGATTTCCAATCATAGGAACCGCTGTGTCCATTTTCACAAGTTGAGCCATTTCGTCTGCTGTAAGTTCAAAATCGAATATATCAAAGTTTTCTTTGATGTGTCCCTTATGGACGGACTTCGGGATAACAACCACGCCGCTCTGCATAAGGAACCGCAACGCAACTTGGGCGGATGTTTTTCCATGCGCCCGTGCAATTTCGACCAGAGCAGGATTTTCAAACATTTCATTCTTCCTGCCCTGTCCCAGCGGGGCATACGCCATGTGCCGGACATGATATTTTTCCATCCATTCATGTTCTGTGCGACGCTGGCAGAGCAAGTGGGTTTCAATCTGGTTGACGGCAGGCGCAACCTGATTAAATTCAATCAAATCAATCAGGCGATCCGGGTCGAAGTTAGATACACCGATCGCCCGGATTTTTCCCTCTTGATGCAGCTTTTCCAATTCCCTCCACGCGGCATAGTAGTTTCCGAAAGGCCAGTGGAGCAACACCAAATCGAGATAGCTGGTTTTCAGTTTTTCCAGTGACGCTTCCACGGTTGCGCGGGTGTTCTCATAGGAGCGAAAGTTTACTTTTGTGACGAGAAACAATTCCCCGCGGGGAATACCGCTTTTCTGGGTGGTGTTTCCAACCGCTTCCTCGTTCCCATAGGCCTCTGCCGTGTCAATCATGCGGTAGCCGCTGCGGAGCGCGGTCAAAACGCTTTCCTCACATTCTGCGCCGCCCATCAGAAATGTGCCGAAGCCGAGCATGGGCATTTGAATGTCGTTGTTCAAAGGCATCGTATTCATCATCATTCCTCCATTGATTCATATTTAAGCACTTGAGTGGGATTACCATTTGTGTTAAGCTAAGCATAGCAAGTTCGGGTAACTCGAAGTCAAGTCTTTTTTGAAATTTTTATGAAACTTAGAAAGGAAATCAGAATGGCAATTACAATCAACCTCTATTACACAGGCACGAATGGGAACGCAAGGAGATTTGCTGAGGAAATGGTTCAAAGTGGTATTGTCCATGATATTCGTTCAGAAGCGGGTAATCTCCGTTATGAATACTTTTTTCCTATGGAAGATAAGGAGACAGTGCTTTTGATTGATAGTTGGACAAACCAACAGGCACTTGATTTACACCATGCTTCTTCCATGATGAAAAGAATAACGCAACTGCGTGAAAAATATGACCTACACATGAAAGTAGAACGTTATTTATCGGATAATGTTTCTAATCAGGAAACCGACAAAACTTTTATTCGGGAGTGATGTACCATGATTTACACATTGAAACAATTTGCCGAAATGTTCAATACGACAGAACATACGATCCGCTATTATACCGACATCAATCTTTTGCCCTGCCAGCGAGATAAGGGCAACCGCCGCATTTTTAACGAGGAATCCGTAAACTGGATGCAGGGGATTGCCTGTCTGAAAGGCTGCGGCGCATCGATTGAGGATATTAAAGAATACTGCGATTTGTGCCGTCTGCCGGAATCGAGAGAAACACTTTACGCAAGGTATCAAATCATTCTCCGGCAACGGGAACAGGCGTATAAGCGCATAGAAGAAGCAAACGCAACGGCGGCCTATATGGACGAAAAAGTGCAGCACTATGAGCAGATTTTGTCTGGCTTGATTCCCGATGACAGCAACCCGGAATATTGGACGGAAGATACAAGGCCGTTTTTTAGGGCCAAAGAATGTCGGGTAAAAGCCGGTGGATAGGCCGGAAGGAAACAGCTTGGGATCAAATACGCTTCTGAATGATTTGTGAGGTTTCCTGCGCGGACAGATGTGATATAATAGGAGACGGATTCTCTGATCGCAGCCTTTGGCTGCCGGCAATGTATCGTGATAAAACTGGTATTCCCCTAACGGAGAATTTCCGGTAAAATGAAAACCCAGGGAGGGCTGCGTTTTATGATGAAATATATTCAGGCTGCATAGCAAAGGCTGATGCAGTGAAATGTGAGTAATTGTATAGCCTTTGCTGATCCGGACAGAATATACGTTTGGGAGGCAGCGATGCGCTATCAGAAGGCGAGTGAGATTTTGCCGGTGGAGCTGGTGAAATTGATCCAGGATTACATCGATGGGGAGTATGTGTATATTCCCAGAAAGCAGGAAAATAAGAAGAACTGGGGCGAGGCTTCCAGGACCAGGGAAGAGCTCCGGTTGAGAAATATGGAAATATTTGTAAGGTATAGTCGGGGAATGAGTACGCGGGAGTTGGCAGAACAGTATTTCCTGTCTGAGAAAAGTATTCAGAGAATTGTGCTCCAGGAAAAGAAAATGAGGCGGGGCGAAAATATGGGCGGCAAATCCGAATGAGCGGGTTTGCCGCCTTTTTTCATACCGCCTTTTCCTCATTTCTGGCCTGAGTTTGAGGTTTATCTCCGGGCGCCCGGGTGTTAGGGTAGGTTCGGAGGTATGTGAACATGAGTACAGAATACAGAAAAAAATGGATCGTTACGCCGGACCGGCTGCCGATGGCGCTGCGGAAATGTCCGCGGTGCGGTGGAAAATCCGGTTTTGAGAACAGCGGCCGGTTTCGGGTGAACGCAAATGGGCGCTCCCTGGACGTATGGCTGATTTACCGGTGTAAAACCTGCGAGGCCACCTGGAATATGGCGATCTACCAGCGGGTGGACGCGGCGTCCCTTGACCGGGAAGAATATAAGCGATTTTTGGATAATGATATCCGGTTGGCCGCCCAGTACGGCAGCGACCCCGCGCGGTTTGCAGCAAACCGGGTGGAAATGTCTGCGGTTTCGGGGGATTACCGGGTACAGGTGATTGATACGCTGGTTCCCTGCGGGGAGGCGGGATGGAGCGAGGTACAGATCCGGCTGCCGGATTGCCTGAAGCTGCGAGTGGATGCTCTGTTCGCAGGGCAGATGGAGATTTCCCGGGTGAAGGCGAGGCGGCTCTGCGAGATGGGATTGATCCGGGGACAGGAGGGGAATGTGCAAGCAAAGGACAGAGTGCGGGACGGACAGATTTTTTGTTATCAGTCCCAGGCGGTATGTGAATCGGAACCATCCGGCGATATGGTAATTCCAGGAAACAGCCCCGCCGAGGAGCGATGCAGGTTGTATTTTAAACAGACATGATTTATACTGAAGTCCAGGTTTTATTGAATGCAATGGGCCGCCGGCGTAGCCTGCGGGCGATTGGTTTGACAGGAAGAGGAAAGAATCAGAATGATACTCGCATTTGACACGCCCTACCGGCCGTTGACGTCCCGGCCCTTTCTCAGTGACAGCACATACGCGGAGTACCTCCCCGGGGAGGCGCTGCGCCCTTACGTGAGCTGTTTTTGGGCCTCCGGGATCAGCGGCGGGGAAGTGGCCGCCCCGAAAGCCGCCGTCCCGAAAGCCGCCGTCCCGGAAGCAGCAGGGCGGGAAACGGCCCTTTTGGCGGGGACGGTGCGGGTCATCCCGGACACATGCATGGATATCATTATCGAGATCAATCACACCAGGCAGAGCATCAGCAGCCGGCTGTGCGGGCTTCAGGACTGCACATTTATGGTGGAGCAGGGCCGGGGAGGGGACCGGGTGACCAAGATCGCCGCCCGGTTTTATTTCTGGTCGGCAAGGCTGTTTCTGGATCTGGAGCTGGGGGAGACGGCGAACCGGGTGCTGGATCTGGAATTGGTGCAGCCGGGCTGCAACCGGGAGTTTGAGCCGCTGTTTTATCATCGGTCCATGGGCGAGAGTATTTCCTGGCTGGAAGGGTATCTGCTGGAACGGCTGGAGACAAACCGGTACAATCCCAATCTGTACAACTCCATCGACTATCTGCTGCGGGCCGGGGGAAATGCCGTGGTGAAGGATATCTGCGCAAATAGCTGCGTGAGCCAGCGCCAGATGGAACGGCTTTTCAAGCAGAACATCGGCCTGCCCATCAAGCGGATCGCCAGCCTGGTGCGCTATCAGAACGTGTGGGGAGAGGTGGTGCGGCGGGAACGGTTTGAGATAATGGACGCGGTGCATCGGTACGGATACGCGGACCAGGCCCATCTGCTCAACGACTTCAAGCGGTTTCATGGAATCTGGCCGGAGCAGGCGAGGAGGGCGGCGTTGGCCTGGAGGTAGTGCGCGCAAGCTGGCAGGCGGACGGGGAAATGCGCCGGGCCGGCGGCTGGAATCCGACAAACGGCCGGTGCCCGGCGCGCCGCCGGCAGCAGCCAGGGACCGGCACGATGTCGCTTTTTTTCAATACGGAATCCCCTGCCCTGTGCTATTATACCTTCAAATACACTTGGAGGTGCAGAATGAAGAAATTGAGCGAGACTGCGTACAGTGAAGTGAGAACATGGATCTACCGCAATGCCAGGCCGCTGGAGCTGGCGCTGTGGCAGTTTGACTTTGAGAACGGAAGTCCGGAGCGGGTGGCGGACATGCTGAGGTTTTATCAGAATGAGGACGGGGGCTTCGGCAACGGGGTGGAGCCGGACAGCTGGAATCCTGAGTCCAGCCCTTACGCCACTATGATCGTGGCCGGTATGCTTCGGGGAATTGGGCTGGCCAAGCAGGGACAGCCGATGCTGGAGGATATTTTCCGTTTTCTGGAAAGCGGCGTCCATACCTCGGAGCGGGGATGGCATTTCGGCATCCCATCCAACGACCGGTATCCCAGGGCGCCCTGGTGGTGCTACAGCGAGGAGCTCAACGCGGTTCAGGATATGGGAATCACGGCAGCGCTCTGCGCTCTGATTCTGCGGTACGGAAGCGGCCATACGGCTTTATATGAGCGGGCCTGCGGCTATGTGGACCGGATTCTGGAGCAGGTTGCTTCACGGGAAAACTTCGGGGAAATGGGGGCGGGCGCGCTGGGAATCCTGGTTCAGGATATCGAGGCGGCCGGACTGACCGGGCGTTTTGAATGCGGAAGGGTGAAGGAGCTGCTGCCTGGGCTAATCAACCGGACCATCGAGCGGAACGTGGAGAAATGGGCGGAATACACGCCCAGGCCGTCGGAATTTATCGAATCGCCTGAAAGCGGTTATTACCCGGGAAATGAGGAGGTCGTGGAGGCGGAGCTGGACTACCTGATCGACACCAGGAATCCCGGCGGCGTATGGAATATCACCTGGACCTGGTTTGACTTGAGTGAGGTTTACCCAAAGGAATTTGCCGTCAGCGAGAACTGGTGGATGGCGTCCAAGGCCATTGAGAAGATGCGGTTTCTCAGGGCGTTTGGGAGGATTGAAGGAATATAGCTGTGATTTGAGGAAACGGGGCGGACCTAAGGCGCGCGGATGCGCGCAGGGGCCGCCCTGTTTCATGCCGCGGTCCCTGGACTTTCTGTGGCGTTTGCCTTGCTGCCCCTGCATAAAACGCCCCGCGGGCTTCGATCCGTTAACCGTGACACGGCCTCGGAAGAAAATAAAGTATAGCGCGCTGGCAAATTGATTCGCCGCTGTTTATATGATACAATAGGAGCGTTGTTATGCGTTGACTTTTGAGACGGGCCGCTTTGTCCGGCGAAAAGGGGGAAGAATTTGGAGATCAATCGACACAATATGCACAAAATCGCCGTCATTTCCGATACCCACGGTCTGATCCGGGATCAGGTGCGGGAGAGGCTGTCGGGCTGCGAGGCGATCCTGCACGGCGGGGATATCAACCGTCAGGCGATTCTGGACGAGCTGGCAGAGATTGCCCCGGTCTATGCGGTGCGAGGCAACAATGACAAGGAGTGGGCGGAGCAGCTGCCGGAAACATTGAGCTTAGAGTTGTTTGGCCTGCGGATTTTCATGGTTCACAATAAGAAATATCTGCCGGGGAACCTGGGTGACAGGGAGCTTGTGATCTACGGCCATTCTCACAAGTATGAGGAGAGACAGGTGGAGGGGAGAACCTGGCTGAATCCGGGGAGCTGCGGTCCGAGGCGCTTTAACCAGCCCATTACAATGGCGGTGGTGCGCGTGGAGGAAAACGGAGGATTCTCTGTGGAAAAGGTGGAGATTCCCCATGGGGACCGGTGACTTACGGGCGTGTGTAGCATTTGAAAATTGAATTTAGCGGGAGGGTATGAAATTATGGCAAAGAGCGGATTTTACAACATCGGTTATATAACGGACGCAAGGAAAAACTATGCGGCGGAAATCAGAAATCTGTGTGGAACGTATATTGATTACACGCGATTATCCAGTTATGTGGATGCGCAGTGGCAGGACAAAAAAGATGTTCTGTTTTGGGATATGGATTTCAATCAGCTGACGGAAACGGATGAGGGAATCCATTATATTATGATCGATACCGGCTATCAGTGCAGGGACGGAGGGGAGCCGATTTATGGCGGATTTTCCTCGAACAAGGACAGCGGAGATTTGGATAACAGCTATGACTGGAGCGGAATATGGATCGGCACCAGGGAGATGATTTTAAAGCAGTGGGAGCTGGACACAGGTGATTTGAACAACTATACCTATATCAGGGATTACCAGGCCATCGCCAGAACGCTGAATATTTACTGCCATAAAAGCGACTCCAAGACCGAGTGGGAGGCGTATCTCCAGAAGCGCTTTTTTGAGTGCAGGAAAATGGATATGGTGGGCGTCTACGAGACGTCGTTTAAAAGGATCTCGTATTTCCCACTGGGACTGCAATCCGCGGGCGGCGATGAGCTGTGGGCTTTGATGGATGCAAACGACAAGGTCGCTAAGCAAAAATGGGTCAAGCTGCACACCGTCACAAGAAGCGAACTGCTGCAGCGGATTCTGAGCATGATCTGTTACAATCTGGGAATTATGTATTTTTCCAATTCCAATGAGGCCAACGCGTTTTTACAGCAGCTGGCCGAGACTGCGATGACGGAGAACTGGACTTCGGCTAATTCAGAGCAGCCCTGCGATATTCTGCGCTCCTATATCTGCCACACAATTTACCGCCTTCAGGACGAGGACGCTCAGGCCGATCCGGGCGCGCCGCGCAAGATCGACGAGGTGGACGGGAAGATTTATTTTAATTCAGGCCTGCTGAACCATCTGTTCCGGCAGATCATCATTGTAGGAACCAAGTATGAGATGGAGAAGGAGATCCCGTGTTTCGGAACGCACAAGTTCGTGCTGATGAAGAATCCATATCCGTATTCGGAGAGTGATCAGGAGATCGCGCAGGTCTATGACGGCGATACCTATAAACTTCCGGGGATTGCGAAGTTTTTTGACGATTACAGAGCGATTATCTTCGACGCGCGGCTGCCAATCCGGCTGAACGACCGGCACATTTTTCTGGACGGGGTTGAGCGGAAGCGGCTTCCCAAGTATGCCGAGGAGTTTAAAGCGTGCAGGGATAATGAGAGCGAGCGGAACGCTCTGTTAGCCAGAATTTCCCGTGATTTTGACAGCGCCCTGGAGCGGGCAAAATTGCTGGCTGAGAGGAACTACCGGCTGGCGATTCCGCAATTTTGGCGCGAGGCCGGGACGATCCAGTTTTTGCTGCCCATCTATTTGGGAGAACTGGAGGAGGCCGACCAGCCCCACTGCGCCTTGGCGCTCTCTTACGACGATACGGGCCGTGTGAAGTATTATCGCGGCGAGACAATTCTGACGCTGAGCATGGCCTACAATAACGCCAGGCTGATCGCGAAACCGGATGTATTCTGGCTGGATACCGTGGTGCCGGCGGAGAAAGAAACGGTCAAAGAGGAGACCGGCGCAGATGAGGAGACGGATTAAGAGAGCCGGCGGATTTTGAACAAATAGAATGGAGAACTGCATGATACACGATTACTTACCCATCAGCCGGGCGGATATGAATATCCGGGGCTGGAAACAATGCGATTTTGTCTATGTGACGGGCGACGCCTATGTGGATCACCCTTCCTTCGGCCACGCCATTATCAGCCGGATTCTGGAAGCCCACGGTTACAAGGTGGGAATCATCGCCCAGCCGGACTGGCGGGACAAGGAGAGCATCACGCTGCTGGGGGAGCCGCGGCTCGGCTTTCTGGTGTCGGCCGGTAATATGGATTCCATGGTGAATCATTATTCCGTGTCCAAGAAACGCCGCTCCCAGGACGCCTATACGCCGGGGGGAGAGATGGGGAAACGCCCGGACTACGCCACGGTGGTGTACTGCAACCTGATCCGTTCCGTGTATAAGAAGTCGCCCATCATCATCGGCGGCATCGAGGCCAGCCTGCGCCGTCTGGCCCACTACGATTACTGGTCCAACAAGCTGAAGCGGTCCATTCTTCTGGACTCCCAGGCGGATTTAATCTCCTACGGCATGGGCGAGCGGTCCATTGTGGAGATCGCGGAGGCCCTGGAAAGCGGCCTGGACGTGAAGGATATCACGTTTATCGAGGGAACGGTTTACAAGATGAAGGATCTGGACAGTGTTTACGACTATAAATTGCTGCCGTCCTACGCCCGGCTGACGGAGGACAAGAAGGAGTACGCCAAAAGCTTTTACGTGCAGCACTGCAACACCGACCCGTTCACGGGAAAACGCCTGGTGGAGCCTTACGACAACGGCGTCTGTGTGGTGCAGAACCCGCCTGCCAAGCCTTTGAGCCAGATGGAAATGGACGAGGTCTACAGCCTTCCCTACATGCGCAATTACCATCCCAGCTACGAGGAGTTGGGCGGAATCCCGGCTATCCGGGAGGTGAAATTCAGCCTGATCAGCAACCGGGGCTGTTTCGGGGCTTGCAGCTTCTGCGCCCTGACCTTCCACCAGGGCCGCATTATCCAGGCCAGGAGCCACGAGTCCCTGGTGGAGGAGGCGAAGCTTCTCATCGAGGAGCCGGATTTCAAGGGATATATCCACGACGTAGGCGGCCCGACGGCCAATTTCCGGTTCCCGGCCTGTGAGAAGCAGATGACCAAGGGCGCCTGTCCCAACCGCCAGTGCCTGTTCCCCAAGCCCTGCGCCAATCTGAACGCGGACCACACGGATTACATCGAGCTGCTGCGTAAGCTGCGTTCCCTGCCCAAGGTGAAGAAGGTGTTTATCCGCTCCGGCATCCGTTTCGACTATCTTTTGGCGGATAAGAACCGCAAATTCCTGCGGGAGCTCTGCGAGCATCATGTCAGCGGCCAGCTGAAGGTGGCGCCCGAGCATGTGGCGGACGCGGTGCTTACCCGCATGGGCAAGCCCGCCAACAGCGTGTACCGGCAGTTTGTGAAGGAGTATAAGGAAATGAACGGGCGGCTGGGCTTAAAGCAGTACCTGGTGCCCTATCTGATGAGTTCCCACCCGGGATCCACGCTGACCGAGGCGGTGGAGCTGGCGGAGTATCTGCGGGACCTGGGGTATATGCCGGAACAGGTGCAGGATTTCTACCCCACGCCCTCCACCATATCCACCTGTATGTACTATACCGGATACGACCCCAGGACCATGGAGCCGGTCTACGTGCCGGTCAATCCCCACGAGAAGGCCATGCAGCGCGCCCTGATCCAGTACCGGAACCCCAACAATTACGATTTGGTGGTGGAGGCGTTGAAAAAGGCCGGCCGCACGGATTTGATCGGCTATGACAAGAAATGTCTGATAAGGCCCAGAAGCGGAGAGGGCGGACGGGGATATTATCCGAAGAAGGAGCAGGGGGCGGGCGGAGCCTCCGGCGGACCCGGACGCTATGGAGCCTCCGGCGCGAAAGACAGCCACAGCCGGACCGGAAAGGGCAAAAAGACCATCCGCAATGTGCATAAGAAGGTAAAAAAAGGTTAGGTTCGCGTTAGACGATAACGGAACCCGAATTCGCAGGGGGAGTGCAACAATTATGGAGACAGTAAAGCAGATCCGTATTCCGGTAATTGCCGATTCCGTTCTAAGCCCTGAATTTTTTTACGGTGATGGTACGGGAATCTATTTTGTGACCGGCGATGATCAATATGGGCGGATTACGTTTGAAAATTTGGATTCCGTTAAGATATGCCGTGGAGAGGTAATGCCCTATAAAGTTGACTATTCTTTGGGGGACAGAGGAACCTGGATTTATCAGGTGGAGAATTCGAAATGGCAGCAGGAACGTTTTGATTATGAGAATCGCTACTATGGGAAATCCTATGAATTCGGCGGAGATGTAAATGAAATGCTGACCGATTTTAAGCATTATCTGTTTTCATTCCATGATCAGTTTATAGAAGTAATCGCCCGTGGATTTTGGTTTGAAAAATCAGAATCCTCCCTGTTTGGCAAAAAACTTATGGAAGGGCACCCCTTCCTGCCGTTGCCGGAGGATCCTGTTGAAAGAATCACGGCGCATTCGCTTACATCTCAAATCAGGAAAAATCCAAAACCCAAAGCGCAGCTTGTTGCCGATGCCCAATTTTGTTCTCAAAAAATATGTGAATTTGCGTTGGAACTGGATGGAACGGCCACCGTTGATCACACGTTATTACTGTCGTACAGAAATGGGAAGCTGGTGAGCACGCTCAGAGGTTATTTTGGCCGCCGGGGAGTTGAATTTGATGGATTCGCAAGTTTGGAACAAGTGATCCCATTGGTTGAGAACTATATGGGAGAAGTTTTTGAGAGAAGAAGGTTCCTGTAAATGTAAAATTTTTCGGATGCTCAGGCGATGCCCACATCACCGCCAAAAGCATCCGTTTTTTAGAACAAATGTTTGGGAAAACCTGAAAAATCTCCTTGTTTTACCGCCTCTTCTAAGGTATAATGTCCAATATGGACGGAAATTTAGTTGCATGAGGAGAATGAAAAAGATGGAGATGACGGCAACTCAGATCGCCAGGGAATTGGACATTTCCAGATCCTATCTGTATTATCTGAAGAACAATCACGCCTTCACCGTGGAGGTGGATGAGAACGGCCGGCCGGTGTGGAACCGGGAGGTTTTGGAGGCGATCCGGCGGGTGCTTGCGGAGCGCAAGGTACCGGCCAAAGAGAAGAAGGAGGAGTCCTACCGGACCATCCGCATCAACAACCGGCGCTATCTGGGGAACAAGTACAAGCTCTTAGATTTCATCCGCCGGGTGGTACAGGAGCACTGTCCCGGGATCAGCACGGTGGCCGACATTTTCGCGGGCACCGGGGCCGTGGCCTCCGCCTTCACCGACAAGAAGCTGATCACCAACGATATCATGTACAGCAACTATATCTGTCACAAGGCCTGGTTCGACAGCCAGCCCTATTCGGAGGAGAAGCTGGTGGATCTGATTCTGGACTACAACAGTCTCCGGGTGGACGAGGAGAACTACATGACGGAGAACTTCGCGGACACCTATTTTTCCAGGGAAGACTGCGCCAGGATCGGCTACATACGGGAAAATATCGAGAACCTGTACAAAAAAGGGGAGATCAATGAGCGGGAGCGGGCGCTGCTCATTACCTCCCTTCTCTATGCCATGGACAAGATCGCCAAGACCTGCGGCCACTATGACGCCTACCGCAAGGGGGCGGTGTTTGACCGCCACCTGGAACTGGCGCTGCCCGTGCCAGAGGGGACGTTAAACGCCAACAACGTCTGTTACAACGAGGACACCAACGAGCTGATGAAGAAGATCGAGGCGGACCTGGTCTACATCGACCCCCCCTACAACTCCCGCCAATACTGCGACGCTTACCATTTACTGGAAAATGTCGCCCGTTGGGAGAAGCCCCAGGTCCACGGTGTGGCCCGGAAGATGGACCGCAGCGCGCTTAAGAGCGACTACTGCACCACCAGGGCGGCGGATGCGTTTGAGGACCTGATCCGCAATACGAAGGCCAGGTTCATTTTGCTGTCCTACAACAACATGGCGGAGAAGGGGGACGAGCGGTCCAACGCCAAGATGAGCGACGAGGACATTATGCGGATTCTGGGGCAGAAGGGGCGGGTCAGCGTTTACTCGGAGAGCTACAAGGCCTTTACCACGGGCAAGTCGGATATCAAGGAGAACGAGGAGCGGCTGTTTCTGTGCGTGTGCGAGGAGGAGCGGGAGGTGATTCCGTCGCCCCTCAACTACACGGGAGGAAAGTTTAAGCTGCTGCCCCAGATTCTGCCGTTGTTTCCAAGGGATGCGGGGCAGGTGGTGGACTTGTTCTGCGGCGGCTGCAACGTGGGCTTAAACGTGGGGGCCAGCCGGGTGCTGTTTAACGACACCAACGGGCACCTGATCCGCCTGTTCGAGGTCTTTGGGCGGATGGACAAGGAGGCGGCGTTCGGGGAAATCAGCCGGATCATCGACCGTTTCGGCCTGTCCCGGTCCTGGGAGAAGGGCTACGCCCACTACCGCTGCGGCAGCTCCTCGGACGGGCTGGGGGATTACAACCGGCAGCCCTTTTTAGAGCTGCGCAGGGCGTTTAATGAGCGGAAGGAGCGGGACGATCTGTATTATCTCATGCTCTACGTGCTGATCGTGTATTCCTTCAACAACCAGATCCGGTTCAACCGTAAGGGCGAGTTCAACCTGCCGGTGGGCAAGCGGGACTTTAACCCGCGGATGCAGAAGAAGCTGTCCGCGTTTATGGACCGGCTGAAAAGCGGGGACTACCGGTTTACCAGCCGGGATTTCCGGGAGATAAGGCCGGAGGAATTCCCGGCGGATACATTTTTCTATGTGGACCCCCCCTACCTGATTACCTGCGCCACCTACAATGAGCAGAACGGCTGGACGGAGCAGGACGAGCGGGATCTGCTGGCCTATCTGGACCGGGTGGACGGCTGCGGCATGCGGTTCGCTCTGTCCAACGTGGTGGAGAGCAGGGGGCGCAGGAACGATATTCTGGCGGACTGGGTGGAGCGCCACCCGGGGCATTACCGGATGATTCCGCTGGATTTCAGCTATTCCAACTCCAATTACCACATCAAGGACAAGGGAAGCGCCACCCGGGAGGTTTTGGTGGTCAATTACAGTTAATGCAATTACGGTTAATGGCCGCAAATGGGCCTTAGCCGCTTACGGAGGCTGATATGGCAAAAATACCCTTTAAAGGATACTGCTTCGCCGTTGGCACCACAAGCTACCGGACGGACAAGTTCAACCTGAATATTGAGCGGCAGCTGGAGATGATGAGCCGGTTTCGGGAACTGCCGGAGAACCGGGGGATTTCCTGGACCAGCAACAGCGCCTTCCAGGCCGCCTACTACAATTATCTGAAGGCGGACGGCTTTGTGAAGGGCGACGCGCCCAGGCCGGACAAGGACGCCAGGCAGAAGACCTCCGGCCTCAAGGACATCGGCCTGATGGACGAGGAGCGCAACGTGACGGCGGCCGGAAGGGCGCTGCTGGCCATATCCAAAAAGGGGGATTTCACGCCGGACAACCTGCTGGAGATTCCAAAAGACAGTTACATTTTCCTGAAACAGCTGTTAAAGACCGCAAACGATGTGGACGGGAGCATCGTCCGCCCATTTGTGGTGTTCCTCTCCCTGGCGTCCCGCCTGTCCTACCTGACCTACGAGGAGTTCACCTACCTGCTGCCCCTGTGCGTGGACCGGGAGACCACGGAGCGGGTGGCTGCGGAGATCCGGCGCTGCCGGGAGGGGAATCAGGGCGTGGACGACATTATCCTGTCCGTGCTGATGAAAAAAGAGAATTACCAGGCGGCCCTGGAGCTGCTGCTGGCGGAGCCGGTGACCGAGGATCTGATCTGCACGGTGGGGATCAACCGCAAGAGCAAGGTCTACGACAAGCCCTACTACGCCATTTACCGGGAGCTGGAGCGGATCGTGTTTGAGCGGGACGGAAGTGCGCCTCTGCGCCTTCTGGCCGCCACCTCAAAATTGACCAATTCCAAGGTGGGCGGGGCATGGCGCAAGCTGCTGTTCAAGGTCAGCACCGAGGCTTCGGCAAAGAATAAGCGGCTGGACGTGATGAACGACATTCCCCTTCTGCGGGCGGCGGACGAGGCAGAGTTTAAGCGGGAATTTTTCCGGGCCATGCATCTGATCAAGGCGAAGGCCACGCTGTCGGACTATTTTGACCTGAACCGGAGGTATTTTAAGGTCACGGACGTGGTGATTTTCGAGGACGGCAAGGTGTGCCTGGACGTGCTGCCCAAATGCTTTTTCGCCGAGGCGGGTGAGGAGTTGACGGACCTGGCCTTCCGGCGGTGCGCGCAGCTGGAGGAGGACGTGCCCCTGGAGGCGATCGCTCCCTGCCTGGCGGTGGAGCCTGCCCGCCTTTACGCCCGCCTGAGCCGGGAAGTGGGCGTGGCGGTGACGGACAGCGCCGCGGCCAAGCAGGTCCTTAAGGCCAGGCGCTATGCGCGGTTCGACCGCATGGTGGAGGCGAGGTTCACGAAAGAGGTGCTTTCCCGGCTGTTTGAGATGTTCCGGCTGCGCCAGGACGGCGAAATCCACCGGCTGGTCACGGACAACGCGGATATCCCCACCATCTACGAGTATATTACGGCCATCGCCTGGTACCGGATCAGCGGCTGTAAGGGGGACGTGCTGGAATATATGAACCTGTCCCTGGAGGCGGACCTGCTGCCCAGGACCCACGCGGGCGGCGGTGAGGCGGATATCGTGTGGAAATACGGGGCCACGGACCATTATCCGGCCCACACCCTGCTGATCGAGGCCACGCTGTCCGACGGCAGCGGACAGAGGCGAATGGAGATGGAGCCGGTTTCCCGCCACCTTGGGGATTACCGGCTGGCCCACGGGGACGAGGAGGCCTACTGCGTGTTCACCTCCACCAATGTGAACTACAACGTGATCTCCGATTTCCGGCTGCGCCGGGATATGGTGTACTACAGTCCGGATGGGAGTCATAAGGTAAAGGGACTGAAAATTCTTCCGCTCTACACGGAGCAGATCGCGGATCTGCTTAAGGCGGGGGTGGAATATGACCAGGTCTACCGGCTGCTGGATCAGGCACACCGGGCGGAGGAAGAGCCCAGGGAGTGGTTTGAACGGCGGATCGCCGGGGCCTGCAAGCGTGTGGGAGGTTGCAGATAAATGCGGTTGGCGTGCAATTACTATGAGGAGACGGAGTGGCTTGCCAGAGAGGGCAGGATTGCGGTGGACTGTTTCAAATACCCGTCTTTGGGCTTTCAGATGAAGGCGTTTGACGACCCTGGGCTTGCGGAATACGGGGCGATGGCCGCCCGGGTGCGGGAGTACGGGCCTTTGCTGCTCCACGGGCTGGGACAGCGGGATAACGACATCGGCCGGGCCGATTTTAAGGAACGGTTTGACCCGGAGTTTACGGGGCGGATTCTGGAGATTTCGGGCATCCGCGGGGTGTCCCTGCACCTGTGCGGCGGGGACACAGAGCTGCCGGTTGGGGAGCGGAAGCGCATCATAGTGGATCATATCCGGTATCTGCGGGAGGCACTGGGGGCGCTTGAGTTTTTGTCCCTGGAAAATGTGGACGGTAACCCGTATTCGGATATGACCTACAGCGATTGCTGCGTGGACCCGGATTTTATACGGGAGGTGGTGGAGGAGGCGGATACGGAGTATCTGCTGGATATCAGCCACGCTTACGGGGCGGCCCTGGCCCGGGGGATGGACGTGCGGGAATACATCGGCCGCCTGCCGCTAAACCGGCTGTATGAGATTCATATCAACGGTTGGATGCATACGGAGCGGGGGATGATGGCCCACACCAGGATTCACGAGGAGGGATACGAGCTGCTGGAGGAGGTACTCTCCCGGACCAAGCCGCGGATTGTGACTCTGGAGTACGGCCGGGGGGACGACCGGCTGGGAGCGGGGATTCCGCTGATGAAGCCCGGGGTGTGTAATGAGCGGGCGATGGAGGAGATCGAGGAGCAGGTGGGACGGCTGCAAGGGTTGATCAAGCGGTATGAGATGGTATAAAACTGTTAACAGTTCATACGGCTCATCTTCTTGACTGAAAAAGATCAGTCAAGAAGCATCGGATGTCCATCCGATGTGAAAATTGACACAAAAATCCGCTTACAAGCGAGCTTGACGCGGCTTTCCGCGCCAATTTTCCCGCCGTCTGAACTGTTAACGTCACATTTTTGCGAACGGAGGCTTGACAGGCCTCCGTTTTTCAGCTAGTATCCTCTTTGGGTCAAAAATGAAATAAGGGGAAATGAGTCGAAATGCAGAATATATCCATATTTTTTATCATAGAAATGATCGGGACGGTGGCGTTCGCCTCCTCGGGGGCCATGGTGGCGATCAAGAAGGAGCTGGATTTGCTGGGCGTGGTGGTGCTGGGCGTGACCACGGCGGTGGGCGGCGGTATGCTGCGGGACATTATCCTGGGAAATGTACCCCCGGCGCTGTTTATGAATCCGGTCTATGTGATCGCGGGCTTTCTGACCGTGCTCGTCCTGTTCACGGTGGTGCGGCTGAACCAGAAGATTCTGGAGAGCCGGTCCATCGAGATGTACGAGCGGGTCATGAACATTTTCGACGCCGTGGGCCTGGGCGCGTTCACGGTGACGGGGATCAACACGGCGGTGATGGCGGGATACGGGGATTACCGGTTTCTGGCGGTGTTTCTGGGCGTGCTCACCGGCGTGGGAGGGGGAGTATTGCGGGATATAATGGCGGGGGAGACGCCTTATATTCTGCGGAAGCATTTTTATGCCTGCGCTTCGATTATCGGGGCCATTGTGTACACTTACCTGCTGGAGTTTGCCGGGGGCGACTTCGCGGTGGTGGTCAGCGCCTGCCTGGTGGTGGTGATCCGGCTGCTGGCCACGCGGTATTGCTGGAATCTGCCGAAGGCGACGAGAAAAAGCAAGGAAATTGGGTGAGGGGGATATTCCGAGGCCGCTAAAATTGCCGTACAAAATTGATTGCTCCGCAATGAAATTTCTTGTGCAGGGACCCTGTTCCGTAGTATAATAAAAGAAAAGCGGCACGTTTCTCGAGGGAAAACGGCTGCGGACAGGGGGTATTTTATGGATAACCGGACATTTAAGATCACATCCACGAACAACCACGTGCCACTGAAGATTACGCCGGGACATTTTGCCACCAACCACTCCCACATCAACTATTATCTTGACGTGACCACCCTGAAGGCCAGGATGAGCGAGGCCCGTCAGGCGGCGGAGGCTTTGGCCGGCATGTACATGTACGACACGGTGGTGGACACCATCGTCTGCCTGGACGGCACCCAGATTATCGGCGCGTATCTGGCCGAGGCGCTGACCAACGCGGGCGTGATGTCAAGGAATGCCCACCAGACCATCTATGTGATTGCGCCTGAGTACAACAGCAACAGCCAGATGGTGTTCCGGGAGAACACCCAGCCCATGGTCACCGGCAAGAATGTGATCCTTCTGATGGCCTCCATCACAACGGGCAAGACCATCGCCAAGGGCATCGAGTGCATCCGCTATTACGGCGGGATTCTGGCCGGTATTTCCACCATTTTCTCTGCGATTGAGGAGACGGACGGAATTCACATCAACAGCATTTTCGGCATGCGCGATCTGCCGGACTACCAGGCGCACGACTACCGCGACTGTCCATTCTGTCAGAAGGGGATTAAGCTGGATGCGCTGGTGAATAGTTATGGGTATTCGAAACTATAGCTGGGAATTAAGGGATTTTGCGGCGGCGCCTGGAGGGGCCGCCGTTTTTTGGATAAGAAAATGCGATGGAGGCACGAAATGGATATGGATAGAAATGAAGAATTCTGGGCGGCCCTAGACCGGCTTGTGGGAGAATCGGAGATCGTGATTGACCGGCCGAAGGGAACGGCCCACCCCAAATTCCCCGATTTCATTTATAAAGTGGATTACGGTTATCTGAAAAACACCTCGTCCATGGACGGCGGCGGGATCGACGTCTGGGTGGGGACGGATGAGGGAAAACGGGTCGGCGGGGTGATGTGTATTGTGGATTTGCTGAAACGGGATTCGGAGATTAAGATTCTGATTGGGTGTACGGAGGAGGAAGAGGAGATTGTCTGCGAGGCGCATAATGGAACGGAGTTTATGAAGGGGGTGCTGGTGAGGAGGGGATAATTTTCCTTATGAGAGATTAATCCTTTCATTTCTTATTTTCTTGCTTAATTGTATTTCCATTTTTAAGGATTATGCTAGGGGGTTCATAAAATATGTTCGAGAGGAACCTTCTTGTAAACGTCCTTTGTTTCATATATAATGTGAACAGTTACTTTTTCATACCCAGGACCGCGCGTCCATGGAAAAATTACCTACCGATCACAACGCATACCCAAAGCCACATCGCAGGATGATATAACATAGAACAAGCTGGGAGAAGTGAAAGCATGAAGAAAAATCCACAGGGGAAGTGGTGGCGCAGGCTGGACAACACCGGTAAAATCTTCCCGTTGATTGCAAATGAAAACCTGAGCAATGTGTTCCGCATCACCGCGACTCTGAAGGAGGACGTGCGGCCGGAGCTGCTGCAGCGGGCCTTAGAGGACGTGCTGCCTCATTTTGAGGGCTTTCAGGTCAAGCTTAAGCGGGGCTTTTTCTGGTATTATTTCGAGTCAAATAAGCGCACGCCGCTCATCGAGCAGGAGAGCGGTTATCCCTGCCGCTATATCGATCCCAAGAGCAACCAGCTGTTTCTGTTCCGGGTGTCCTACTACAAGCATCGGATTCATTTTGAGGTGTTCCACGCGGTCACCGACGGCATGGGGGCGGTGCTCTTCATCCGGGCGCTGGTCACCCGGTATCTGCAATTAAAACGGGGAGACGTGCAGGAACTGAAGCCGATGCCGGAGGAAAATGCCGTCGAGCCGGAGGACAGCTATCTGAAGAATTACCGCAAGCTTCCCAAGAAGCGCTACAGTTCCGAGCGGGCGGTGCAGCTTGGCGGGGAGGAGCTGGAGCTGGGCGCGGAAAATGTAATTCACGGCAAGGTAAAGGTGCCGGAGCTGAAAGCGGTCTGCAAACGGTACGGCGTCAGCATCACCAAATACCTGGCCGCCTGCCTGATCTGGTCCATTTATGAGGAATACCTGGAGGGCCAGCCCTGCGACCGGCATATCGGGGTGAATCTGCCCATCAATCTGCGGGCCTTCTTCGGCTCCCGGACCATGTCCAATTTCTTCGCGGTGACGGCCATCGATTTTAAGCCCGACGAGGCCCACATGGCTTTTGAGCGGATATTAGAGCTGGTGAGCGGGCAGATGGACGAGAAGATTGTGAAGGAGAAGCTGGAGGAGACCATCTCCTACAACGTTTCCAACGAGAAAAAATGGTATGTGCGGATTATCCCGCTGTGTGTAAAATGGGCGGCGCTGGGATTTATTTTCCGGCGGAACGACCGGGCGCACACCATTACCTTATCCAATATCGGGCCCATATCCGTGGACGAGGAATATCGGGACGAGGTGGAGGGCTTCCACCTGATCATCGGCGTGTCCAGGCAGCAGCCGGTGAAGTGCGGGATCTGTTCCTACGGCGAGGACATGGTGATCTCCTTCACCACCGTGTTCGCGGACGCCCGGCTTCAGAGACGGTTTTTCGGAAAGCTGGAGGGGGACGGCGTGAAGGCGCAGTTCGAGAGCAACGGGATCGCCATGCCGGAGGCGGATCAGAAGAATTACCCCGAAATCGGATATGATATCAGTAAATGGAAAAAACTGGTTTGGATATTCTACGCGGTGCTGGCCGCGGCGGCTGTGATCGTGGGTGTGGTCAATCTGGCCACCTACTCCGGACTTTGGTGGTCCGTGATCGCCATTTTCGGCATAGCCTACGCGGGTCTGACCATGCGCTATTCCATTTTGCGGCACGCCAACCTGGGGAAATCCCTGATGATCGAGACGCTGGGGATGGCGGTGCTGCTGCTGGTGACGGACCACGTGCTGGGGTATCAGGGGTGGTCGGTGAATTATGGGATTCCAAGCATTATCCTGTTCGCGGATATCGCCATCGTGTTTTTGATCCTGGTGAACCGGATGAACTGGCAGAGCTATTTTATGTATCAGATTGCGATCACGCTGTTTTCATTTATTCCCATCGCCCTGTGGGCCGCGGGATTTATCACCCAGCCGGTGATGGCGATTATCACGGTGATTCTCTCCGTACTGATCCTGACCATGACGGTGCTTTTGGGGGACCGGCGTGTGAAAAATGAGCTGATCAGGAGATTTCACCTGTGAGGTGAGACAGACAATTTCAACATCAACAAGATGGAGGTACGATGCGAGACAAGAGCGTTAGCGTGCGGGGAGCACTGATCCGCGATATGATTCAGGATGTGACGGGAACCACCTTCGGGCGGCCCATCAAGACCGGGGAGTTCCGCAAAAACCCCGTGGAGCCGGCCTGGGTGTGCCCGGCGGGATACCAGTATGAGATTATCGAGAAAGATGATTTTCTCATGGAGTATCTGAGGCCCGAGGGCGTGGTGACGGGCCGGGTGATTTTGCAGCTCCACGGGGGCGGCTATATCGGGCCTATGAAGAACATTTACCGGAAATTCGCGGTGCGCTATTCCAAGCTGAGCTACGGCGGGGACGTGTTGACGGTGGACTACCGGGTGGCCCCGGAGAATCCCTACCCCGCGGCTCTGGAGGATGCCCTGGCCGCGTACCTTTGGCTGGTGCGTGAGAAGAAATACCGGCCGGATATGGTGGTATTTGCCGGGGATTCCGCCGGGGGCGGGCTGGCGCTGGCGCTTGTCATGTACCTGAGGGATCACCGGCTGCCGCTTCCGGGCGGGATGATTCTTATGTCCCCCTGGGCGGACCTTACCTGCAGCGGGGAGAGCTATGACAGCAACTACGAGCTGGACCCGCTGTTCGGAAATACACGGGAGAGCATGCTCTACGACTCCGCCTATATCGGGGAGGAGGACCCGAAGAATCCCTATTTGTCCCCTGTTTTTGGAAATTTCAGAGGGCTGCCGCCTATGCTGTTCCAGGTGGGAAGCCTGGAAATGCTGCTGAGCGACTCCCTGACAGCGGCGGAGAAAGCCGGAAAGGCCGGGGTTCGCAGGCGGATTTCCGTCTATGAGGGGATGTTCCATGTGTTCCAGATGAGCATGGACCTGTTCCCGGAGAGCCGGGAGGCATGGGCGGAGGCGGGCCGGTTTTTGCAGATCATTTACCATATCCGGGTGAAGCCGGACGGGGTGGTGGTGCGGAAGGTGAAGCCGCGGTCGGGCCTGCGGGGATTCTTTCAACGGTTGTGGGCTGATGCGGAGGCGGAAGGAGACGCGCGGGTTGGTGCGGAAAAAAAAGAGGACGGACCGGTTCACGCGCGCGGCGGGAAGAAGGCCGGGGGCGGCCTGATGACGAAGGCGACGAGAGCGACAAGGGCTTAAAACCATTTGCCCAACCGTTTATGTTGTGCTAAAATGTGTGTATTATGCAATTTTTCGTAACAGTTTGGACATCGGGAACATACAGGATGTCTTAACTGTTACAATTTTCAAGAAGGGAAGACGTCAGATATGTTTACAGCGTTAAATGCAGAGGATAAGACCCTTCCGGAGCGGGCTGCGGACCAGGTGATTTCCATGATTGTGGATGGAACCTTTAAGCCCGGGGATAAGCTGCCGGGAGAGTACGATCTGGCGCAGCGGCTGAATGTGGGGAGAAGCACGGTCCGGGAAGCCATCAAGTCTCTGGTCAGCCAGAACATATTGGAGGTGCGCCGGGGAAACGGCACCTTTGTGAAGGAACATACCGGGGTGGCGGACGACCCGCTGGGATTCCGGTTCGCGCCGGACAAGCTGAAGCTGGGTCTGGATCTGTGCGAGATCCGGCTGATGATCGAGCCGGACATTGCGGCCATTGCCGCGCAGAAGGCTACGGAGCAGGAGATGGACCAGATGCAGGAGGCCTGCGATCAGGTGAGATCGATGATCCGCCGGGGAGAAAACCACATGAAATGCGACGTGGAGTTTCACACCATGCTGGCGCGGTGTACCAGGAACAGCGTGATTTACACGTTGATCCCCATTATCAACCAGGCGATTCCGTATTTCATTGACATTACCAGGCGGGAGCTGGTGGAGCAGACCATCGAGACCCATCAGCAGGTGTTGGATGCGGTCCGCGCCCGGGACGGCCATACCGCCGCAGAGGCCATGCGCCGCCATTTGGAGTACAACCGGCGGAATATTGAAAATGCAATTGATATGGAGCGGGAACGGAGTGGGGAATAGGCCGGACAAGTCCGGTTGCGCAGGCGGTAAATATCGCGGCAGCGGGCCTGTTTCAGAGATAAAGGAGTTCAGATATGGTTTCTTTTGAAAGTGACTACATAGCGGGAGCGCATCCGCAGATCATGAAATGTCTGGCGGAGACAAACCTTGAATGCCTGTCCGGCTACGGGACGGACAAATACTGCGGGAGCGCCCGGGAAAAGATCAGGGCCGCGTGCCGGTGCGAGAATGCCGACGTGGAATTTCTGGTGGGCGGGACCCAGGCGAACGCGGTGATTATCGCGACGATGCTGAGGGATTGCGAGGGTGTTATTGCCGCTAAAACGGGGCATGTGAGCGTCCATGAGGCCGGAGCCATCGAGTACACCGGGAATAAAGTTTTGGAATTGCCGGAGCGGAACGGTAAGATTGTGCCGGATGTGCTGGCCGGGTATGTGGCGGATTTCTATGCCGACGGCAACCACGAGCATATGGTATTTCCGGGAATGGTCTATTTGTCCCATCCCACGGAGTACGGCACGCTTTACACGAAACAGGAACTGGAAGCGATCGCGGACAATTGCCATCGGTACGGTATGACGCTATTTCTGGACGGCGCGCGCCTGGGATACGGGCTGACGAGCCGGGAATCCGATATGACGCTCTGCGATATTGCGCGGATCTGCGATGTGTTTTACATCGGCGGCACCAAGGTGGGCGCGCTGTGCGGGGAGGCCGTGGTGTTTACGAAAAACAATAAGCCGAAGCATTTTATGACGTCGGTTAAAAAGCGGGGAGCGCTGCTGGCTAAGGGGCGGCTGCTGGGGATTCAGTTTGACGCGCTGTTTACGGATGATCTGTATTTTAAAATCAGCGGCCACGCCATTGAGATGGCGGAGCGGATGAAAGAGATTTTCGCCGGAAAAGGGTACGCGTTCCATATTGAATCGCCGACGAATCAGCAATTTGTTGTTCTGGAAAATGAACAGATGGAGCGGCTCAAGCGGGATGTGGCGTTCAGCTTTTGGGAAAATCTGGATGAGAAGCATACGGTTGTGCGGTTTGCGACCAGCTGGTCTACCACGGAGGAGGATTTGAGGGCGTTGGAGGCGGCGTTGGGGTGAGGGAGCGACGGTAATTTTTAAAATTGACCGGATTGATGGGGAATAGAAGAATTTTGTATGGGGCTCGACGGTTTCGAGCCCCTTTTTGACTTGAACGCAATGGGGCGCCGGCGTTGCCTGCGGGCGATTGCTGTATGATTCCCCCAATTTCATCGGCATTTGCTGTGATTGCTTTGATCCGAATGGATCAGGCGATTGGAAAATCCGTTTCGTTTCTCAATTCCCAGGCGATCCTGGCGCTCTCCTCCAGCTCTTCCAGCCGGAAGAACGCATCCATCACATCCCGCCCCGGCACCACCGGTCCGTGGCGGTTCAGCAAAAAGCCGCTGCTTTTGCCCAAAGCGTTGCCGAAGGCGGCGAAAAGTTCCTCGGAGCCGGGCTTTTCATAGGGCACAAGGCCCACAGGCCCCAGCTTCATGCCCAGGTAGGGCGTGATGGGCGGGATACAGTTAAATGGGTGGGCCGTGGCATAATTCGTGCAGCTCCAGAGCACGCTGTAAGTGCTGTGGGTGTGGATGACCGCCCGGACGGCGGCATCCGATTGGTAGAGCATCCGGTGCAGAGGCAGCTCCTTGCTGGGCTTTTTTCCGGGCAGAACGGTTCCGTCGGGCGCAACGGCGGCGAAATCGCTTGTGGTCAGGGTTCCGAAGCAGGTTCCGCTGGCGGAAATGTAGATTACGCCGTTGTGGATTACGCTTAAATTGGCGGAGGAGCCGGAGGTCTTGCCACGCCGGAACAGGCTGTGGGCGGCCCAGACGGCATCCGAGAGTATTGTTTCAAGATCGTTATCCGCCGGAATCTCCGGCAAGTATTGCTTCTGATTCATGTCTTTCATGTCACATCTCCTCTCTGCGGTTCGAAGATTCCGGTGTCCCGGTGATATCCAGCGCGCGGAAGAAGAAGTCTTTCTGGCCAAAATTCCCGGATTTGAGCACGATTCGCAGTTCCGGGAACTGCGGTGGGATCAGCACAGGAACGCCCGGCGCCACGCTGGCTCCGATATCGTAGGAATTCAGGCCCAGCTTACGGGTGACAGCCCCGGAGGTTTCGCCGCCGGCTACGATGAGCCGCCGCCAGCCCCGCTCCACAGCCCGGCTGGCCAGAAGGGCCACGGTCTCCTCCAAAAGTGGGGAGAGGGGCCTGCCTCCCGCCAGCTTTCTGGTCGCCTGGAGCTGCTGCGCGGTCTCAGAGCTGTAGATCAGGACCGGCTGGCTGCGGTGATTTTCCAGAAAGCGCCAGAGCGATTGAGCCGCCTCCTCAGGGGAGCGGTCCAGTACCAGAGCGGGCTCCAGTTTTTTTGCGATGCCGCCCCGGCTCTCAAAATAGGCGATCTGAGCCAGGGTGGCCGGCGAGCAGCTCCCCGCCAGCAGCAGGGCGGGGGAGGAGGTGAAAACACCGGTCTGCCGGTCGCACCCTCCACCTCCCCCCGTCTCATATTCTCCCTCTCGCGTTTCCTGCGCCTTACCTCCCCCTGTCAAACTCCGTGCCAGCGGTTCCAGCAATCCGCTTCCTCCCGTCAAAAGAGGCAGGTGTCCGAAGAGCGCCGCGATCCGCTCTCCATCCTGTGTATTTCCGTAGTCAGGCACCACGTAAAAGCGGTCCAGGCCCAGATTCCGGGCCTTTTTTATCAGCCCCGCTTCCACGGTTTCCCGGGAGTAGGACAGGCAGGCCCTTTCGAGCAGCAGGCATTCCCAGCGGCTCTGGGGTTCCATCAGGGCGGGGAGGAAGGAATCCCACATGGGGGTTAACGGATGGTCCTTCATGGGACTTTGGTCCAGCGGGACGCCGTTCACATAGAGATGCCCCGCCGCCACGGTTCTCCCGTTGACCGGGAGAGAGGGGCAGAGGAGCGTATAAGGGCTTCCGGTGAATTCCATCGCGGCGTCCGCGATGGGGCCGATATTGCCCGCGGGGGTGGAGTCGAAGGTGGAGCAGTATTTGACATAAAACTGACCGGCGCCCTGGTTCCGCAGCCATCTGAGGGCCGCCAGAGAGTCGCGGACCGCCTGCCCGGCCGGCTGAGTCCGCGTTTTCAGGGCTACCACCAGAGCCGCCCCGGTATCGCCGCCGGCAGGCGTCCCGCCGTACAGCCATTCTTTGATCCTGCCTTTCTCCGCCTCCCCCTCCGGTATCCCGCTAAAGAGCCGGACCGCCATCCCGCCCGCGGCCAGAAAGGAGGCCGCGTCGCTGGCGCCGGTAAAATCGTCGGCGATGCATCCCAAGACTGCCATAAGCGTCCCCCTTCCCCTATAGCCCGAATTCCCGGTCCTGGCGCGCTCTCAGCCGCCACAGGACGGTATCGGACCGGTCCTCGACCATGCCGTAAGTGATCAGCTCCCCGGCCTTGATATCCCGGGCCGCCCGGTTACCGGTGATCATGTGGGCAGGGATGGGATTGTCCGGCGCTTTGGGGCTTGCGGGCCTTATCATGGCTTTCAGGCGCAGATCGTGGTCATTTCCCAGGACCTCCCCGGCGGGGATGTCGCAGAGCGCCTTTTTGACCAGATCGAACCGGGGAATATATTCCAGCGTGCCGGTGTCTGTCCCGAGAAGAGCGGCGCAGAGGATGGTGATGGAGACCTCCAGACCGCACAGGTGATAGGGGCGGTAGATGACGGCCGCAGAGCAATCGTCATTGGGAATCTGCCCCTTGGTGGTCAAAATGTAATTGGAGTACGCGTTGTCGCAGCGCACCACCATGTAAACGCCGCCGCCCATGCCGGACTCGTCCCTGCGCCGCAGGTTGGTGTGCACGTCGATGATCCCCTCATCCTGGTAAATGCCTCCGTCACGCCGGGTACAGTAGGCTACCGGCAGCTCCGTGATGCGCAAAATTCCGTCGGTGAGCTCAGGACGGGCCGGTTTCAGCCCGGTGGCGTTGGCGATCATGGTCAGCTCGCACAGATCGAAGGCCCCGGCTCCCGGAAGCCCGGCAAGGGCTTTTGCCCGGCCTTCCAGGTATTCCCCGGCTTTCCCTGATGGAATTTTATGGAAATACTTCATATCCTCAGGGGATACATGCGCCACGTAGTCCTCGTGCACGGTGATGCCGTCGGCGGAAATGGACACGGTGCCCAGTTCCTCGTCCAGCACAAATTCCCCGTCCCTGGCCTTGCCCGCGGAGATTACGGTGAGGCCCACCGATCTGGCCCACTCTACCATGGCCATCAAAAGCGCGGGCTGGTCGCCGTCCACCGGGGAGTAAACCAGCCCCTTTTCCCGGGCCATTTTTTTCAAAATGGGACCCACCACGCTGTCCATTTCCTTGCTGATGGCGGCCACGTGCTTGCCTTTTTCCAGGGCGGTCAGACAGAATCCGGCTCCTGCCTCCGGGACGCCGGTGCCCTCGCAGACCACCTCGATGCCCGGAATATCCATGATTATCATGGGATCGTCGGTATAAATGTACCGGCCGTCCCGGATCAGGGCCGCCGCCTCCGCCGCGTCGGCGGAATAGACGATATGCTCCTCCGGGATATCCGCCTTTACAAACGCGCTTTTCGCCCGCTCGGGGTCCTTGTCCGCCACCACGCTGACCCGCAGCATGGGCGTCTGGTTCTGCTGGGTCACAACGGCGGTGCCGAAATGCCCCGCGCCGATCACCGCGGCCTGGACCTCCCTGCCCTTCTCTAAAAACGGTTGAAACAGATGACTGTAAATCATTGCGATCCTCCTCAATCGATATGTTTGATGCTGCTTCTTTTTAAAGCAAGTTTGGTGCCAAATTTTAATTACGGAACCATGGTATGGTTTGACGCCTTCGACCGGTTGTCTCCGTCTCCTCTGCGGGGAGGCCACGAATCACCGGCCGGCGGCAGCCGCATAGCGGAAATGCGCTGGGGGCCTGGCCGCCGCGTGGCGGAACCGCCCGGGGACGTCAGACCGGGGAGGGGGATTTTTTAAAATATAAAAGTGAAAAATATGGGGAAATATGGTCATTGACGCAATGAGCGCTGCCGTTGTATGATTTCCATAATGCAACACATCTGCAACATTTTACCAACATATCAGGAGGTGTCCGTATGAAACAGGAGGGGGGCAGGCCGGCGAAGACGCGGCTGCTGTTTGTGGTGCCGTACCCGGAGCTGAAGGAGAAGGCGGAGTTTGTGGTCCGCAACTACCCGGAGCGCAGCCGGATCGCGGTGGATATCCGGGTTCTGACGGTGGAGGAGATGCCGGAGAAAATGGACGTGAGCGCCTATGACGCGGTGATCGCAAGGGGGTATTCGGCTCAGAAGATCCGCCAGCTTGCGGATCAGGTGCCGGTGATCGGCCTGGAAATTTCCGGCTACGACATTGTCCGGGCTATTATGGAGTGCAAGGAATTGGCCAATCCGGGAAAGATTGCGGTGATCAGCCCGGACGGGCCGCTCTACGAGGTGGAAGCGGTGTGCGGCCATTTCGGCTGTCAGGCCAGGGCCTATAGGACCACCCGCCCGGAGGAGCTGGTCCAAGTGATCCGCCGGGCCAGGGAGGAGGGCTGCGACGCGGCGATCGGCGGCTATTCCGTGAACCTGTACGCAAAACAGGAGGGGATGCCCTCGGTGGTGATCCGCACCGGCGAGGACACGATCCGTCAGGCCCTGGGCGAGGCGGTTCGGATCGTGGAGCAGATCCGCAAGGAGCAGGTGGTGTCCCAGACCTACAAAACCATCATCTACGCCTCCAAAGAGGGGATTCTCTATGTGGACAGCCGGGGAATCATCCAGGTGCGCAACCGGGTGATCCGGGAAATGGAGGGAAATAACAGCCTGATGCACCGGAAGCTGGAGGAGGTGATTCCGTTTTTTGCGGAGCCGTTTCGGGAGGCGGTGGCCACCGGGCGGGAGGTCAGCGGGAAAATTTATACGTTTCCCCAGACCCGGATCACGGTTTCCGCGGAATTTACCCCGGTGGTGGTAGGGCGGAAGGTGGCGGGCGTGGTGGTCAACGTGTCCGATATCACGAAGATACAGGAGATGGAGGGCAAGATCCGCCGGAAAATGGGGGAGAAAGGTCTGAGAGCCAGATATACCTTCGACGACATTATCCATGAGAGCGCGGTGATGGAGGAGACCATCGCCCAGGCCCGCCGGTACGCGGCCTCGGAGGCCAATGTGATGATTCTCGGGGAGACGGGCACCGGCAAGGAGCTGTTCGCTCAGAGCATCCACAACGCCAGCCAGCGCAAGAACGGTCCCTTTGTGGCCATCAACTGCGCGGCCCTGCCTGAGAATCTGCTGGAGAGCGAGCTGTTCGGCTACGTGGAGGGGGCGTTCACGGGGACGGCCAAGGGCGGGAAAATGGGTCTGTTCGAGCAGGCTCACGGCGGAACCCTATTCCTGGACGAGATTGGGGAAATCTCCCTGGCCATCCAGACCAAGCTGTTGCGCGCCCTCCAGGAGCGGGAGGTGCGGCGCATCGGGGACGATAAGGTAATCTCGGTCAACGTGCGGATTATCTCGGCCACCAACAAGAACCTGACGCGGCTGACGGGCCGGGGGGATTTTAGGAGGGATTTGATGTACCGGCTGGACGTACTGCGGCTGCTGATCCCCCCGCTGCGCAAGCGGGGCCAGGACGCCTGGCTGCTGTTCGGGCGGCTGCTTGATTCCTACGGGGCGGACCGGATGGGCGCGCCCGCCATGGAGCCGGAGGCACTTGCGATGTTTCGCAGCTATCCCTTCCGGGGAAATATCCGGGAGCTGGAAAACGTGACGGAGCGCATCATGGTCCTCTGCCGGGGCGGAAGGATCTCCGCGGCGGACATGGAACAGATTCTCTATCCCCGGGACGTGGAGGACGAGGAGCTGCCAGCGGAGGGAGACGGCGGGCTGAGCGCCGGAACCTGGGAGCGTGAATATAAGAAGGAGCAGCCCTCCGGCGTCAGCGAGCGGGAGCTGATTCTCTGGGGTCTGAAGCAGTGCCAGGGCAACCAGAGCCGGACGGCAAAGCTGCTGGGAATGGACCGGTCCACCCTTTGGCGGAAGCGGCAGAAATACGGAATTTGAGGCTGTGCAGGGGAGTGTTGCAGAAAATGATGCAGAAACTGTTGCCCATTTGCAACAAAAAAGAGGCAAGCAGGGTCCGGAATGAGAAAAATCCCGCAGAAAGTTTGTCATTAATTTATCAGATATAAAAAAATACCAGCAAATAAAAGAATTTTCCGCGCCGCGGGGGACGGCGCGGAATTTTTGGCACTGAAATTGCTTTATTTAGGTTTATAAACGGCGGCCCGCCTGGCCTACCGGGACTCGCATACGCCGCCGCGCCGTCAAAAAGGGGAAAGGATGGTTTTATGAGAAAATTTATACTAAAACGATTGTGCACACTGATTCCGGTTTTGATTGTCGTCTCGATTCTGGTGTTTCTGATGGTGCATGTGATGCCCGGGGACCCGGCGCGGATCATGGCCGGGGACACGGCCACGGAGCAGGATGTGGAGAAGATCCGGGTGGCCTACGGCTTTGACAGGCCGCTGTACGAGCAGTATTTCCGCTACATAAGCAAAGCCCTCCGGGGTGATTTCGGCACCTCCTTTCGCACCGGGCGTCCGGTGGCCCAGGAGATCGCCATCCGTTTTCCCAACACCATGCTGCTGGCGGTGGCGGCCATTGTGATCTCCATCGTGTTTGGCATCGGGATCGGGCTCATTTCCGCCACCAAACGGAACTCGATTTTTGACAGCGTCAGTATGGTGCTGGCGCTGGTGGGACTGTCCATTCCACCCTTTTACCTGGGGCTTATGCTGATGCTGATCTTCTGCGTCATCCTGAAATGGCTTCCCATTACAGCCGAGGTCAGCTTTGTGGGTATGATTCTGCCGTCCCTGACGCTGTCGGCCAGAAGCCTTGCCACCATCGCCCGCATGACCCGGTCCAGCATGTTGGAGGTCATGAGCCAGGACTACATCCTGACGGCCAAGGCCCAGGGCTTCAACAGCCGGAAGATCATTTTCAGCCATGCGCTGAAAAACGCCATGAACTCCATTGTCACGGTTGCGGGCATCCAGTTCGGCACATTGCTTGGCGGTTCGGTGATCACGGAGAAGGTGTACGGCTGGCCGGGGCTTGGCGAGCTGGTGATCACGGCCATCAAGGCCAGGGATTTCCCGGTGGTACAGACGACTATTCTGGTGATCGCGGTGTCCTTTGTGGCGGTGAACCTGTTTGTGGACGTGCTGTACGTGCTGATTAACCCTCGGATCAAATATGTATAGGGAGGGAGAGAGATTATGAGCGCAGAGAATCAGAACATGGCCTGCATGCAGTTGCAGGATGAAGATAATGAAGTGGTGGTGGGCAATCAGCTCCGCCGCATGTGGTACAGCTTCTGCAAGCGCAAGGTGGCGGTGCTGGGGCTGGTGATCGTACTGATCTATATTATCGTTGCGATCTTCGCGCCGCTGCTGGCCCCCTATGATCCGGTAAAGCAGGATCTGGCCAACATGCTGCAGACGCCCGGACCCAAACACCTGCTGGGAACCGACGAGATGGGCCGGGATATTTTGAGCCGGATTATCTACGGGGCGCGGATTTCCATGAAGGTGGGCTTTTACGCGGTGGGCGTGGCCTTTGTGATCGGGATTCCCCTGGGGATTTTCGCCGGATATTTCGGCGGGAAGGTGGATCTTCTCATCATGCGCGCCATGGACGTGCTGCTGGCATTTCCGGGTATCCTGCTGTCCATCGTGTTCGTCAGCGTGCTGGGCCCCAATCTGGACAACGCCATTTTGTCCGTGGGCATTTACACGGTGCCCAATTTCGCCCGGATGGCGCGGGGGGAGACCCTGGCCCTCAGAAACAGCGAGTTTATCGAAGCGGCCAGAGCCATGGGCTCCGGGGATATCCGCATCGTATTTTCCCATATCCTCATCAATATCGTCTCGCCCATGATCGTCATGGGAACGTTGAGCTTCGGCACGGCCATTATCACCACCTCGGGCATGGGCTTTCTGGGGATCGGGGCCCAGCCGCCCACGCCGGAATGGGGCGCCATGCTCTCCAGCGGCCGCCAGTACCTGCTGGTAGCCCCCCACGTGACCACGTACACCGGCCTGGCCATCCTGTTTCTGGTGCTGGGCTTAAACCTTCTGGGCGACGGCCTGCGGGACGTTTTGGATCCCAAGATGAAGGATTGATATCGAAAGAGGGAGGAGATTATGACGGCAATCAGGGAACAGATATCGGCTTATGTGGACGCCAACGCCGGGCGTCTGGTGGAGGAGCTGCAGCGCTTTCTGCGCCAGCCCAGTATTTCCACCGTGAACCAGGGTATGGAGGAGTGTGTGGACATGCTCCGGGAAGAGTTGGAGGGTCTTGGGCTTAAAACGGAGCTTTTACAAGTGGAGGGGGCTTTCCCGGCGGTATTTGCCAGAAGTCCTAAAAAGGGGGAGAAGAAGGAGCTGTTCGTCTACAACCACTATGACGTGCAGGACCCCGATCCTCTGGACCAGTGGGCGTCCGATCCCTTTGGGGCGGAAATCCGGGACGGGTATGTGTACGCCCGGGGCGCCACGGACGACAAGGGCAATCTCTACGCCAACATGAAGGCGCTGGAGGTTTTGAAGGAGCTTTTGGGGGAGGTTCCGCCGGGAATCAAGCTGTTTGTGGAGGGCGAGGAGGAGATCGGAAGCCCCAATCTGGAGCGTTATCTCAGCCGTTTTGCGGACGAGCTGCACGCCGACGGGGCGGTGGCCTGCGACCGGGGCGTGCACGAGTCGGGGCGGCCTCAGATGTATCTCGGCTGTAAGGGTATGGTGCGGGCGGAAATCTCCTGCCGACGGGCCAAGCGGGACGTGCACTCCGGCCAGGCCCCGCTGATCCCCAACGCGGCCTGGGATCTGCTACGGCTGTTAAATTCTATGATGGACGAAAATCATCACATCACCATACCCGGCTATCTGGACGCGGTGCAGCCTCCGACGGAGGAGGAGTTGGCGCTGATTGGCACCATTCCCATGGATCTGGGGGATTACAAGGCGGAGTACGCCGTGGACCGGCTGGCGTGCGGGGACAAGGACGGGGAGGAGCTGGTGAAGGAGCTGCTGTACCGTCCCACCTGCAACATTTCCGGGATCAAAAGCGGATGGACCGGGGAGCGGGGAAAGACCATCGTGCCCTGCGACGCATGGGTGCGGCTGGATCTGCGTCTGATTAAGGACATGACGGCGGAGGAGGCCGCGAAACGGCTGGAAGCGTTTGTGAAAGCTTCCCCCTACGGACCCTTTGAGGTGACGGCGGTGTCCAGCATTCCGCCCTACAAGGTTCCGCCAAACGACGAACTGGTGCAGCTGGCCGGACGGCTGGCGAAGGAGGTGTACGGCCGGGACCCGGTGGTCTGGCCTTATCTGGACGGCACCGCTCCCTTCGGGCTGTTCCCGCGCTACATCGGCGGGGATATCTTCGTCATCGGTCTGGGAGCGCCCTTCGCCACCGCCAATACCCACGCGCCCAATGAAAACATTAGCATCGAACAGTACCTGACCGGCATCAAGTACATGGCCAATATTTTCTATGAATATCTGTGTTAGCGCAGCAGCGCCGGAACATACACCGCGCCGGAGGGCGGCGGCGAAAGGGGAGTGTTTATGAGTGAAAATATATTAGAGATCAAAAATCTCAGCGTGGAGTTTTGCACCTTCGACGGTGTGGTGAAGGCCATCAACGGCATGAGCTTTGACGTCCCCCGGGGAAAGACCGTGGGCCTGGTGGGCGAGACGGGAGCCGGCAAGACGACCACCGCGCTGAGCGTGATGGGCCTGGTGCAGTCGCCTCCCGGCGTGATCACAGAGGGGGAAATCCTCTTTGACGGCGAGGACCTGCTGAAGGCCGGAGAGGCAAAGCTTCGGAAATACCGGGGAGATAAAATCTCCATGATTTTCCAAAACCCCATGACTTCGCTGAATCCGGTCTACACAGTGGGACGGCAGATCGCCAACGTGATCATGCAGCACCAGAACGTGAACAAGGCGGAGGCGGAAAAGCGGGCCGGGGACATGCTGGAGGTGGTGGGAATCCCAAGGGAGCGGACGGCCAACTATCCCCACGAGTTCAGCGGGGGTATGCGGCAGCGGGTGTGCATCGCCATGGGGCTGGCCTGCAATCCCAGCCTGCTGATCGCCGACGAGCCCACCACGGCCCTGGACGTGACCATCCAGGCACAGATTCTGAATCTGATGAAGGGACTGAAGGATCAGTACGACACCTCCATCATTTTTATCACCCACGCCCTGGGCGTGGTGGCGGAGATCGCGGACTACGTGGTGGTGGCCTACGCGGGCAGCGTGATTGAGAAGGGGGACATCAAGTCCATTTTCACCAATCCCCTGCACCCCTACACCAGAGGGCTGTTCGGCTGCCTGCCGGACATCGAGTCCGTGGAGTCCAAACGCCTGCAGATCATTCCGGGCGCCATGCCCGATCCCATGAACCTGCCCCCGGGCTGCAAGTTCTGTAAGCGCTGCGGCGAGGCCATGGACATCTGCCGGGTGAAGGAGCCGGAAGAAATCCGGGTGGACCGCGAGCACATGGTGAAATGCCACAAATATCAAGGAGGCGGCAAAGATGAGTGAGATTCTTCTGGACGTAAAAAATCTCTGTAAGTATTATCCGGTCTCCGGCGGCACCCTCCACGCGGTGGACGACGTCAGCTTCCACATCAACAAGGGGGAAACGCTGGGGCTGGTGGGGGAGAGCGGCTGCGGGAAATCCACCATCGGGCGCACGGTTCTGCGTCTGATTCCACACACCTCGGGGGAGGTCCATTACAAGGGGGAGAACATTCTCGCTTGCTCCCCGGCCAGGCTGCGGTCCCTGCGCAGGCAGATCCAGATCATTTTCCAGGACCCGTACTCCTGCCTGGACCCGCGCAAGACCATCGGACAGATCATTTCCGAGCCGCTAATCATCAACCGGCTGGCGGGAAAGAAGGAACTAAACGCCAAGGTGCTGGACCTGATGAGCAAGGGCGGCGTGAGCCGGAAGCTCTACAACGCCTACCCCCACGAGCTGGACGGGGGCAGGCGGCAGCGGGTAGGGATTATCCGGGCCCTGACCATGAATCCCGAGTTCATTGTCTGCGACGAGCCGGTGTCCTCCCTGGACGTGTCGATCCAGGCGCAGATTCTCAACCTGCTCCAGGAGATGCAGGAAAATATGGGACTGACCTACCTGTTCATTTCCCACGACCTCAGCGTGGTGCGCCACATCAGCAACCGCATCATCGTGATGTACCTGGGGAAGATCGTGGAAATCTGCCGGTCCAGGGAGTTGTTCGCCAATCCGGTCCACCCCTACACCAGGGCGCTGCTGTCGGCGGTTCCCATCGCCAAGTACAATTACAACCGAAGGGAACAGATTCTGCTTAAGGGGGACGTGCCCAGCCCGGTGAATCCGCGGCCCGGCTGCCGGTTCGCCAACCGGTGCTGGATGGCCAAGGAAATCTGCCACCAGGAGACGCCGGAGTTAAAGAATGTGGGAACAGACCACCAGGCTGCCTGCCATTTTGTGGGGTAGCGGGTGTGTAAGGGATATAACACTCTAAAGAAAGGAGAGGTATGGGTATTGGCGACAATACGTCATACGAGGGGAAAGATGAAAAAAAGAAATTTGACCAGGGGATGCGCAGTTTTACTGACACTGACAATGCTGGCGCTGGCGGGCTGCGGCGGAGGAAAGAGCGCGGCTACGGCGGAGAGCCAGGGGGGACAGAACAGCCCGGCCGCCACTGAGGCGGCGGGAGGCGGGGAAGCTGCGAAAAGTAAGGATTTTGTCTACTGCTGCGGCACGGAGCCGACCACGCTGGATCCCCATCTGATCAACGACAACGCCACGGCCAGAGCCGCGTACCAGATTTACGAGACGCTGGTTTACCGCGACACGGATTCCTCCATCAAGCCCAGGCTGGCGGAGAGCTGGACCACCTCGGATGACGGCACGGTCTGGACCTTCAAGCTGCGCCAAGGCGTTAAATTCCACGACGGGGAAACCTTCAACGCGGAGGCGGTGAAGTACAATATCGAGCGGCTGAAAAATCCCGAAACCGCGGCACCCAAGGCTTCGGTGGTGGATATGGTGAAGAGCGTGGACGTGGTGGACGAATACACGGTGGCTTTCACCCTGTCCGAGCCCAGCAGCGTGTTCCTGGCTCAGATCAGCAGCTACACCACGGGCATGTTAAGCCCCAAGTCGGCTGAGAGTCAGGGCAAGGAATTCGGCCAGCACCCAGTAGGCACCGGCCCCTTAAAGCTGGATTCCTGGGATTACGGCAGCAGCCTGGTGATGACCCGTTTTGACGATTACTGGGGGGAGAAGGCCACGGTGGATTCCATCACCTTCCGCATCGTGCCCGAGGACGCCTCCCGGGTGATGATGTTAAAGACCGGCGACGCCGATCTGGTGGCGGGCATTCCGCCGGTGCAGATCGAGGAACTTCAGAGCGATCCCAACGTGAAGGTGCTGGTGGAGACCGGCTACCGGACCATTTTCCTGGGTATGAACAGCACGGTAAAGCCCCTGGACGACGTGCGGGTGCGCCAGGCCGTGAACTATGCCATCGACCGGGAATCCATCATCAAGAACGTGATGCGGGACGTGGCCTCCTACCCGGATTCCTTTATGGTATCCAATGTGATCGACAACTCGGCCAAGGGGCTGGGCTGCTATGAGTTCGACCAGGAGAAGGCCAAAGCGCTGTTAGCCGAGGCGGGATATGCCGACGGCTTTACCCTGACGCTGAGCACGCCGGAAGGCCGTTACGCCATGGACCGTCAGGTGGCGGAGGTGATCCAGGCCATGCTGATGGAAGTGGGCATCACGGCGGAGATCAATGTTCTGGACTGGGGCGCTTACAGCGAGCAGGCCACTTCCGGCCAGCACCAGTTCTTCCTTCTGGGCATGGGCTGCCCCACCGGCGACCCGGAATTCAACCTGTTTATGAACTTCGGCACCGAAGGCCCCCAGAACTACTCCCGGTTCAGCAATGCTGCCGTGGATCAGCTGCTGACCGAGCAGAGCACCATCCTGGACGCCGAGGAGCGCTCCAAGGTGATGTATCAGATTCAGGAGGAATTGAAAAACGACGCCTGCGGCGCGCCGCTGTATTATGAGCAGCAGACCTATGGAAGCGGGGCGGATGTGAATGGATTTATTATTTATCCGGATGAGAACGCGAGTATGGCGTATTTGGTGAGGGAATAACCGCAAAATAGGATTTGGATGATAGGGGACGCCGGGTGACGGCGTCCTCTTAACGTGTTTACGGAATGAAAACGGCTGTGGTTACTCTACCCCCTATGCCGCATATATTCACAAATCAAGCTTGCCGCGGCCTCCGCTCCGATGGAGCTGTCTACGCATAATTCGTACCCATGGGGATCGCCCCATTCGCGGCCGGAGATGCTTTTGTAGTATGCAGCGCGGGCCGCGTCGGAACGGGCGATGCTTTTTTTGCCTTGTTCCTGGGTGTCCCCGTACATTTTCATCACATTTTGAACACGATAACCGGCTGGAGCGTAGATAAAGACACGGACCACATTTTCATAGCCGCGCAGCACATAATCAGCCGCCCGGCCGACGATGACGCAGGAGCCCGTGTTCGCGATGCGCTTGATCGCCTTGTCCTGGGCGGTGACTGCCTGTTGGACTGCCTCCGTGCTCAGGTATAATTCCCGCATGGCCATGTTTTCATTGGTATTCAGGCTGGAAATGAATTCCTTTGACAGACCGCTTTCCTTTGCAGCCAGGGCGATCATCTCCTTGTAATAGCACGGAATCCCCATTTTTTCCGCAACAAGCTGCCCGATTTGTTTTCCGGCCGAGCCGTGTTCGCGGGAGATGGTCAAAATAATACCGGTCCGGGACGGCTGGAGGACGGCCATCCCCGTCTCCTCCGCAGGGCGTTGGGACAGTTCGCTCCAAAGGCGGACCATAAAAAAGAATGTGACAAGGACCGCGATTGTATCGGCGGCGGGAGCGGCCCAAAAGATTCCGGTCACGCCCAGTCTAAGCGGCAGAATCAGGGAGAACACGATCAGAAGCGCGTCGCGCAAAACGGAGAGCGGCACTGCGGCCCTGGCGTGGCCGATGGACTGTAAAAAGATCGCGCACACCTTTTGCACGCAGGTGAACAGAATCAATGAGAGATAAATCCGCAGGCATTGGGTGGCGAACTGTGTATAAAGTTCGCCGTCCGAACCGAATAAACGGATAAAGATCTGCGGGACGGCCTCGAACAGCACTGTACAGATCAGGCAGATAATCGCCGTCCATTTTAACATCAGTTTCAGCAGTTCCCGTACACGGTCATACTGACCCGCCCCATAGTTGTAACCGACGATTGGCTGCGCGCCCGCGGCGATTCCGATTCCGATATTCAGCACGATTTGGAACAGCTTCATGATAACCACAAAGGCGGCCAGCGGAATATCCGGGCCAAAAACCGAGACAGAGCCATAACGCACCAGCAGGATGTTGTTGATCACGGTGATCACAACGATGGACCACTGTGTCAATAAGCTGGAAGTTCCCAGCGCCATCACGTGCTTTAACTCAATGAAATCCAGGTGGAAGCTGTCCAGAGACAGGCGAAAGGTCTTGCTCTTTGCTAAGTAGGCAGCGCAGATTAAAAAGCTGACAAACTGTCCGAGTATGGTCGCCCAGGCGGCGCCCTTAATCCCCAGATCGAGAACAAAAATTGCCAGCGGGTCGCCGATGATATTGATGGCGGCTCCGGCCAGCATGGCTCCCATCGCATAGCGGGGACTGCCGTCCGCACGGATGATTGAGGCCAGCGTGTTCTGTACGAGGGCAAAGGGGATCATAGCGTAGATAATGAAGCCGTAATCCCGCGCCAACGTGAGGTTCGCGTCGGTTGCCCCGATCAAGCGCAGCAGGTGATCGCCCCCAAGGTATCCGGCCACAGTGATGACAAGCCCGGCCAAAAAGGAGCACAGAATACTGTTTCCTACGCTCTTGTGAATTTTCTGGGTTTCCTTCCGGCCCAGTGAGACGCTGAGCACGGCGGCGGCTCCGTCGCCAAAGAACAGGGACAGTCCCCAGCCGACGACTGTGATTGGGAAAATGACGCCTGTCGCGGCATTACCCAGATACCCGATCCCGTTTCCGACAAAAATTTGGTCGACGATGTTGTAGAGACAGGAAATGATCAAAGAAAATATGCATGGAACCGCAAATTTCCTTAACAGCGATCCCACTTTTTCAGTTCCCAAATAGTTGCTTTCTTGCATAACATACCTCCGGTTTACAGGCAAAAACAGCACATGCAGAACCCATGCGCTGTTAAAAAATCACAACAAAAAAACAACACATGCATCTGTACCGTGATCAGATTTATGCGCCGTGCGCTACATGTGTCGTTGATTGCCTTTATTTAATTTACATCGATCAGCATATCATTTTTGAAAAAAATTTTCAAAGGCATTTTTGCACAAACTATCATCCGCCCGATGATTGGGCATTTTCGCAAACCTCACGTCTGTTCCTGCCCACCCAACACCTCCGTGAATTTAAAATGGCTGGCCGCCATCCCCTGCCGCTCATAAAACCGGTGGCTGTCCGTCCGTTTCCGGTTGCAGCATACCTCCAACTGTAAACATCCCGCCGCTGCTGCGGTTTTTTCGGCTTCCGAGAAGAGCCGGCCGCCGAGGCCCTGTCCCCGTCGTTCTCTCGCCACCACGATCTCCTGCAATTCCGCGATTTTTCCGCCATGATGCAGCAGATACTGGACGTGCACGCTGGCAAAGCCCGCGGCCTCGCCGTTTTCCAGGGCGATCAGATAATGGATTCCGGGATCCGCCAGATTCCGCAGATAGACCGCTTCAAGCTTTGACCGGTCCAGGGACGCTTCCTCCAGCTCGCAGATCAGGGAATAGATTTGTGGGAAATGTTCAGGGCGTGCGTTGACAATTTCCATAAGGTACCTCCAATACCGCCGAAATCAAGCGGTTGAAATATGTTATGTGGTGCGGCTTTTGGAAATAGTTTACCATTCGGGCGGGGAAATTGCAAGGCGGAGGGAAATCGAAAAACAGCAGGGTTATGAGACAATATTTTGCAAACCCCGAAACATATCTGTTGAAGCCGCCTGTCTGTTTTTTCTATAATGGCAGTAGAAATCATAGCTGTGATTATCCTATCAAACAAAAAGGAGTAAAGTATGAAGCCTGTAAATACGAATTCCAGCCCGTCGGGGCTGAGAATTACGGACATGCGGTTTGTGGACATCGACGGAGCGCCCAAGCGATGCACGCTGATCAAGATCATGACAAACCAGGGCCTGACCGGATACGGGGAGGTCCGGGACGCCTCCAGCAAGCTCTACGCCCAGATGCTCAAAAGCCGGATATTAGGCGAAAATCCCTGCAACGTGGACAAAATATTCCGCAAGATTAAACAGTTCGGGTGGCATTCCAGGCAGGGCGGCGGCGTTTCCGGCGTGGAGATCGCCCTGTGGGATCTGGCCGGAAAAGCTTACGGGGTTCCCCTCTACCAGCTTTTGGGCGGTAAATTCCGGGATGAGGTGCGGGTGTACTGCGACACGGATGTGGACGGCAGACACACCGGAAGGGATATGGGACGTGCGCTGAAAAAACGCATGGATATGGGATTTACGTTTCTCAAAATGGACCTGGGCATCGGCCTTTTGATGGACGAACCGGGAACCATCAACGCACCTTTGGGGTTCATCGATGATATGAAGAAATATGCCCCCCAGGTGCTCAACGTCCAGGGCGGTTCGGTGACCGCGGACATGGTAAAGCACCAGAAGAGCTATGCCATTGTCAACACAGCCCATCCCTTTACCGGGATTCATCTGACGGAGAAGGGGCTGGATTATCTGGAAAATTATGTAAAAGAAGTGCGGGAGGTGATCGGCTACGAGGTTCCGCTGGCCATTGACCACTTTGGCCACGTCTGCGTGGAGGACTGTATCCGCTTTGCCAGGAGGATGGAGCGCTACAATATCGCCTGGATGGAGGACATGGTGCCCTGGATGTACACGGACCAGTACGTCAGGATGCGCAATGCCACCACGGTTCCGGTGTGCACCGGGGAGGACATTTATCTGAAGGAGGATTTCCAGAAGCTGATCCTGGCCGGAGGCGTTTCCGTGATCCATCCTGATATCCTGACCTGCGGCGGCGCATTGGAGCTTAAGAAGATTGCGGACTTCGCGGACGAGCACGGCGTGGCGGTGGCCATCCATATGGCAGAGAGCCCGGTGGCCTGTATGGCTGCGGTGCACGCGGCTGCGGCCATGAACCACGTGCTGGCTATGGAATACCACTCCGTGGATGTGCCCTGGTGGCAGGATATGGTGACAGGGCTGCCAAAGCCTTTGATCCGGAATGGATTTATCCAGGTGCCGGATGGTCCGGGACTCGGGTTTGAGGACATCAACGAGGAAGTGGTACGAGCACACATCAATCCGAACATACCCGGCCTGTGGGAGAGCACGGACCAGTGGAACACGGAGTTTTCCAACGACAGATTGTGGAGTTAGGGAGGAGACTATGCATTTTAATTCCAGAGAAGAAATTATCGAGCTGACGCCCCAGTGGAAGGGAGAACGGCTGGAAGATGGGCGGCCTCATGTGGAGGACCGCTATTTGGACGCCCTGTACCAGATGACCCTGGAGGAGGTCTGGAAGCCCATTTTCGTGCTGGGTTACGAGAATCAATTTGAGGGGCGGCTGCGGGTGCTGCACGACGATGGGCGCAAGCTGGTAGGGCGGGCCGTGACGGCCACCTATATGCCTACCAGGCCGGACCTGCACGAGACCATGTTCGAGGTGGGCAAGAGCGAGGGCCGGAAGGGCAATTATAACCAGTGGGTGATCGACAGTCTGCAGGAGCGGGACGTGGTGGTGGCCGATATGTATGACAAGATCTACAAGGGTACCTTCCTTGGCGGAAATCTGACCACGGCCATCGCGGCCCGGACCAAAACCGGTGGCGGCGTGATCTGGGGCGGAATCCGGGACGTGGAGCAGATGAAGGAAGTGGAGGGGGTCCAGGTTTATTACCGGGGAATCGACCCCACGCCGATCCGTGATTTTGTGATGACCGGCTTCAACACGCCCTGCCGCATCGGCAACGCGGTGTGCCTGCCAGGCGACGTGGTATTTGGCGCGGGCGGCGGCGTGCTGTTCATCCCCAGCCATCTGGTGGCTGAGGTGGTGGACGGGGCGGCCAAGACCCACGTGAAGGATATTTTCGGGTTTGAGATGCTCTCCGCCAACATTTTCACCACGGCTCAGGTGGACAAAAATACCTGGACTCTGGAAATGCTTGACATGCTGACGGAATTTATCCGCACAGACCCCAGGGGCGAGGAGTACCGCGGGCTGGATTGGTCCAAAGAATACGAGGCGGCCCGCTACGGGGATCCGTCGGACACGCAGACAGCGCTGTAAAAGAAGGGGAGGAGAAGGATGAAGATCAAATGGCTGGGGCAGAGCGGATATTTATTGTGGGATGAGGAGACGGCGGTGGCCATCGACCCGTACCTTTCGGATAGCGTGAACCGGATCGCGGGCAGGCCCAGGGTGCCGGAGATTCCGGTGCTTCCTTGGGAGCTGAAGGCGGACGTGGTGATCTGTACCCATGACCACGCGGATCATCTGGACCCGGACACGGTGGCGGCCATGAGGCCGGAGGAGCGGATGTTTTATGCGCCTTCGGACTGTCTGGATCATCTTCGGGAGCTGGGGGCCGTGCAGATGGCGGCGTTTGACCAGGGAACCGCAGTGACGGCGGGAAAATTTACGCTGGAGGCGGTATTCGCCCTCCACTCGGTGCCCGCCGTTGGGGTGTTCGTGACCTATGAGGGGAAGCGGATGTGGTTCTCCGGGGATACCCTCTACGATCCAAAGTTGGAACAGATCGCGCAGCGCAGGCCGGACTTGGTGTTCCTGTGCATCAACGGAAAGCTGGGAAATATGAACGTGGATGAGGCTGTGAAGCTGGCCGGTTTCATGGAGGGCAGTGTGGCCGTTCCCGCCCACTACGGGATGTTTGCCAGCAACACAGAGGATCCGCGCAAATTCACTTCCAGGGTGGAAAACAGCTTTGAGATGGAGTATAACAGAGAGTATACCATAGAAGAATTACTGGACAGGAGGTAACGGACATGAGTCTGAAGGGAAAGAAAGCGCTGGTGACAGGGTCCAGCAGAGGAATCGGAAGCGCCATCGCTACGGCGCTTGCAAAGGAGGGCGCGGAGGTGATCGTCCACTACGCGGGACGAAGCGATAAGGCCGAGGAGGTGGCGGCGGGAATCCGGGAACAGGGAGGCAGCTGCCGCGTGGTCCAGGCCGATCTGTCGGACCCGGAGGGGGCAAAATGCCTGTATACACAGACAGGAGATGTGGATATCCTGGTGTTAAACGCGTCCATGCAGTTTCGCAGGCCCTGGCAGGAGATCACCAGGGAGGAGTTTTACACCCAGGTGAACTGCAATTTCCTCTCATCCCTGGTCCTGATCCAGAAAATGGCGCCTGCCATGCAGGAAAAGGGATGGGGCCGGATCATCACCATCGGCAGCGTGCAGGAGGAGAAGCCCCATCCGCAGATGCTGGTGTACTCCTCCACCAAGGCGGCCCAAACCATGATGGCCAAATCCCTGGCCCTGCAGCTGGCAACAGACGGGATCACGGTAAACAACGTGGCCCCCGGCGTGATCTACACGGACCGCAACAAGGAGGCATTGAGCGACCCGGACTACAGCAAGAAGATGACCGCTGGTATCCCCCTGGGCTATTACGGCGACAAGCAGGATTTGGCAGGCATCGTGAAGCTGCTGTGCTCCGAGGAGGGCCGGTACATTACCGGGCAAAGCATTTTTGTGGACGGAGGCATGAGCCTGTAGAACCGGGCTGTCACGGCAGGCCGGGCCGCCGCGGCTTCCCAATTTAAAGCCGTCCCGGCCGCCAGCCCATCAGTTCCCTCCGCTTTTTCGAAAGTCCGAAGGCGACTTGCGCGTCACCTTTTTAAACGCGTGGTTGAAGTTGGCGGTGTTGTTAAACCCGCATTTGCAGGCGATATCCAGGATGGAGAAATCCGTGCTGGTCAGGTAGTGGGCCGCCAGCTCCACCCGCTTGTTGATGATGTATTCCCAGGGGGTAAGACCGTTCATTTCTTTGAAGATGGTGGAAAAGTAAGAGCGGCTCATGTGGGCGGTTTTGGCGATGGTGTTTAAATCGATGTCCGAGGAAATGTTGTCGTCGATGTAGGCCAGGGCCTTGTCCAGCTGGAGCAGGTGCTGTGACCGGGACTGGGAAAGCGCCTTCTGGGGGATGGAAAAATTAAAATTGCGTCCCAGGGTAACCAGGATGGTCAGAACCTTTACCTTGACCATCAGCTCGTAATCGGGGAGCTTTTCGTTGAATTCTTTTTCGATTTCCAGAAGCAGCTGCCGGATCCTGGCAGTGTCCTCGTCCTGTTCCAGACAATTCTCAAAGGAGTCGCCGTGGTTAAAGAAAATATTCAGATACTTGGAATCGAACAGATCGTTGCCCGGGGACCAGATAAAACGCGGTTCAAAATGGAGGTTCAGGATGTCGCAGTTGTCGAAAATCTCGATGATATAATGGATCTCATTGGTGCTGTATAAAAAAATATCGCCTGCGTGGAAATGGTACAGGGCGTTCTGGGTCTTGTACAGGCCGGAACCGGACAGGATGCAAGATATTTCAAAAGCAGTGTGCTTGTGCTCCGAGTAGGCTCTCTTTAAGGGAGGCAGGACCGAGTGGTAAAAATGGAGCAGGGGAATGCTCTGGGTTGCGGATAGGATAACTTGGCTGTCAACGGTCATATGAGGCGCTCCTTTGCAAAAAAATGTAGTATTATTATATCATGCCCAAAAACAACGCACAAGAAAAATATATTTTGTTCAAATCGTACTATATTTGATGATATGACAATGACAAAATGATAATCTTGACATATGGAAAACAAGCCGGAGAGGGAAAGGAGAACGTATTGTGTCGCATACATATTTGAAATATTTCGAGGAGCAGAAGGCGCAGATGGAGGCCCGTGTGGCCCTTGATACCAGGAGAAACCGGAAAGCCTTTGCAAAGCTTCATATCACGGACAAGGAGGGCAGGCCGGTTACGGGGGTGAAGGTCAGAGTGGATCAGAAATCCCACGACTTTAAGTTTGGCTGCAACCTGTTCATGCTGGACCAGTTCCCGGACGAGGCCCGTAACCAGGCCTACCGGAAGGAATTTAAGGAGTTGTTCAATTACGGGATCGCCCCGTTTTATTGGGCGGACTTTGAACTTACGGACGGAGCGCCCCGGATGGGGGAAAACCCGCCGGATGTCTACCGCCGTCCCGCCCCTGAAAAGATCCTGGGCTACTGCGGGGAGAACGGTATCGACGTCAAGGGCCATCCGCTGTTCTGGCACAAGTTTCTGCCCGACTGGCTGCCTGCGGACCGGGATGAGTCCTTCTACCGGCTGGACCGCCGCCTGCGGGAGCTCTCCTCCGAGTACGGGGATCGGATCCGGGATTGGGACTGCGTCAACGAATCCCTGACCCGGCCCTGCAACTACATGCGGGACACCCGGCTTCCCAGAGATTATCCCGGCTCTATTTTTAAGAAGGCGGCCAAATACTTTACCAATAACCGTCTGTTCATCAACGACGTGACCGAGATCGCCTGGGATGACGAGCTGGGCGAGCTGAGCGCTTACCACATGCAGATCGAAAATTTGCTGCTGAAGGGAATACCGGTGGATGCCATCGGCATGCAGTATCACATGTTCTATACGCCGGAGGAATTAGAAAAGCGTGCGGGACAGTTCTACAACCCGGAATGCCTGTTCAACTGTATGGATATGTACGGTTCCTTCGGCCTTCCGCTGCACGTTTCCGAGGTGACGGTGCCTGCCTATGGGGGCACGCAGGAGAATATGGAGCTTCAGGCCAGGATTACGGAGATGCTCTACCGCATCTGGTTCAGCCACGAGCAGATGGAGGGGATCGTTTGGTGGAACCTGGTGGACGGCACAGCGGCCTACGCCCCCTTCGGAAGCTTCGAAGGGGAGAATTACTACGCGGGCGGCCTGTTAAACCACGACATGACGCCCAAGCCCGTGTACCACGTGCTGAAACGCCTGATCCACGAGGAGTGGCACACGGAGGAGCAGATCGATTCCATGCCGGAAGCTCATGTGTTTGAGGGATTTTTTGGAACATACGACGTGGAAGTGGAGTTAAATGGGGAAACGGTCCGCAGAGAACTTCATCTGAGCAAATACGGGTCAAGAGAATTTACAATCGAAATTTAGGGAGGATTACGGAATGAAATGCAGGAAAATGGTATCGTTGCTGATGGCGGGCGTAATTGCGTCTGGAATGCTGGCCGGGTGCGGTTCCGGCTCCGGGAGCGGGGCGGATTCACAAACCCAGGCTCCGGCTGGAACCGCCCAGGGGGAGAGCGGCAGTCAGGCTACGGCGGAGGAGGAAGTGACGCTCCACCTGTTCGGACCGGGACTTTTATCTACTGTGGGCGAGAACGGCTCCATCGATCTGATCAGCGGGCTGGAGATGCCCGGGTATCAGGTGATTGTGGACCGCTGGAATGAACTCCACCCCAACGTGAAGCTGGTGATCGAGGCCCAGCCCTGGGACAACTGGCAGGCGGCTATCCAGACCGCGGTACTCAGTGGGGACGTGGACATTATCATGCATGGGGCCAGCCTGGCGGACTTAGACGAGCCGCTGGATCCGTACCTGGAGAAGGAACCGGAGCTGCTGGAGCAGATTTACACGGTGGCGCAGCGCCGCACCGACGCGACCGGGGACATGAGCGTGATGACCAGCACCGGTATGTCCTATGCCATGAACCCCATGATGTGTATTCTGGACAAGCAGATATTTGACCACTACGGTCTGGAGCTTCCGGACGCGTCCTGGACCTGGGCGGACCTTGTGGAGCTTGGGAAAAAGATGACGGGCACCGACCCTGTGACCGGGGAACAGACCTGGGGCATCCGCATGACCCAGACGGACAGCGTGGGCAACCGTTATTTCAACTATCAGATGATCGCCTCCGCTTACGACGCAAAAGCGTTCTTCTACGGAAAAACCCTTCAGGAGTGCAGTGCAGACCTGACCGGAGAAAAGACCACCAGGGTGTTTCAGACCATCGCGGACATCGCCGAGTGCTTAAGCCCGGACGTGCGGGAGGGAATTAACGTGAGTAAGACCATTTCCGCGGAAAACCAGTTCGCCATCCAGTGGGAGCAGGACCCCTTCAACCGTTACAATGAGATCAAAGCCTGCGGCGGCGAGGACCGGTTCGTGCTGATGACCATGCCGGTCATCGAGGAGGGCGATTTAAAGGGAAGCCCGTCCCTGTTCATGGGCGACCACAACATGTCCATCTGCAACACCAGCAAAAACAAAGAGTGGGCCTGGGAGTTCTTAAAGTTCATGGTCACCGACGAGGTGGTGACGGACTGGGTGACCGGCTGCATGCAGCTGCCCAACAACCGCGAGGGCATGGACCGGGTCAAGAACCAGATGGGTGAGAAGTTCAGCGCTCCCATGGTGACTGCCCTGGAGAAGAGCCCGGTGGGCTTCAGCAATTCCACAAACGACTATTTCAACAACGTGAGTTTTGGTTCCGTGACGGCGGATACGGGGAATGCCATCGGCGAGATCCTGATGGGCAACATGAAGGCGGAAGAGGCCGGACCCTATATCCAGAAAAACATTGACGAGTATCTGCAATCCAAGAAATAAGATGCATTGAGAGGAAACAGGAGGCGTTGCGATGAAAAAACATAAAATAAAAAAACAGCTGGAGTGGTATTCCTTTATCATCCTGTCGCTGGTTACCCTGGTAATCCTCGTCTATGTGCCGATGATATCAACCATCCGATACAGCATGTACGACGTGTCGTTTCTGGGTTATGGGGAGCGGTATGTGGGCCTTAACAACTACAAGATGCTTTTGGGAAGCAGCAGTTTCCTGAAAGCATTCGGGAACACGGTGGTCCTGACCGCGCTGGGCCTGCTCACCATCCCTCTGGGTTTTATCCTGGCAACGCTGATCAACAGCCTGGGAAGAGGCCGGCTTCAGGGCTTCTTCCGGGTGGGGTTCTATCTGCCCAATATTATCACGGGGGTCAGCGTGATCCTGGTTTTCCAGATTATCCTGAAGGGAAACGACGGGCTGTTCAACCGGTTTTTATCGGCTGTTACCGGCAGCCAGGTCAGCATCGGATGGCTTTCGGATTCCCGCTACGCCAAGTTGGGGGCCACCCTGCTGTGGTTGTGGATGAACATGGGCTATTCCATGCTGATCAACCTGGCCAGCATGCAGTCCATCCAGACTGAGATTTACGAGGCGGCCGCGGTGGACGGGGCAAACGGGTTCAAGCAGTGGCTTTACATCACCATTCCCCACATGAAGCAGTGCTTTGCCTTCCTGTTTGTGACAGGTATGATTTCCGGTCTGTCCCGGTTTACGGACCTGTTCATCATCGGCGGCAACAGCTCCTCCGGCGCGCCGGGGGGCTCCCTGCAAACGCTGCTTTTGTACATTTACCAGTACAGCTTTGAGGTACCCCAGTACGGACTCTCGTCGGCGGGCGCCATGATTCTGTTCGGCATTGTCTTTGTATTTACGCTGTTCAACGTGAGAATGTCCGGCATGTTTAAGGAGGAGGACTGATGAGGAGACGGAAAATTCGAAAAATGCTCCTGGTGGCGGGGCTGTTTGCGCTGCTGCTGTTCATCCTGACGCCGGTGTTCTGGGCCGTCACCCTGTCCTTTGACCGGGCGGCCACCACGTCGGTGCCGGAGTTTTCCCTGATTCCCAGGGACGCCACGCTGTTCAACTACCAGGCGGCGGGAAAGCTGATCAATCTGGCCCGCTACTACCGGAACACCGTGTTCCTGACCCTGGTCAACACGGCCATCTCCGTGTTTTTTGCCCTCTGCTGCGGCTACGCTTTCGCCAAGGGGAGATTCGCGTTAAAGAAGTTCTGGTTCTATTTCATGCTGGCAGTGATGATGATCCCCTTTGAGTCCAGAATGATCCCACTCTACATTCAGTACAAGAACTGGGGGATGATCGATACCTACGCGCCGTTGATTCTGGGAAATTTCGCATACGTGTACGGCATTTTCTTCGCCAGGCAGAATATCGCCGCCCTGCCGGACTCCCTCAGGGAGTCGGCTTACCTGGACGGGGCGGGGGAGTGGAAGATCTTCTTTCACATCATCCTGCCGCTGTCCAAGCCGGTGATGGCCACCCTGTCCATTTTACAGGTTATCGCCAACTGGAACGCCTATCTGTGGCCCCTTGTGGTCATCCGATCTTCCTCCAAGCAGGTGATCTCCGTGGGGGTGGCTCTGTTCAATGCCCAGGAGAATGCGATTTACTACGGGCCCAGGATGGCGGTAGCGGTACTCAGCGCCATACCGCTGACCATTATGTTCCTGTTTTTACAGAAGTATATTGTGCAGAGTATTGCGGTGTCGGGGATTAAGCAGTAGGAGAACAGGCATGGAGAAAAAATTAGACTTTGTTTACAGATTATAATGGGTAAAAGGAGGAGATATTATGTCGAAAGCTGAGAGTGCAAGAAAATTATGAGTGAATCCGAACCCATTGCCGGGGGGGAACGAACGAAACATAAAGTGAAAATAGAGAGGAATCCGTTAAAAAGCAGCAAGAGAAAGACCGCTTGCTGCTTTTTCGATGCAAAAATCACAAAAAGTCCCAAAATCCAGTTGACTTTTTGTGAAAGTATTGTTATCATACCATACATAAGACGTCAGACATCTGATATAAAGTAAAACAAAGGAGCTGCGCACATGTATAGAAGCGAAGAAGTGAGAAAGCTGGCCCCGGAGATGGATCCGCTCCGGCTGGGCATGGGCTGGAAGCGGTCGGACCTGGACAAGCCTAAGATTATGATTGAGAGCACCATGGGGGACAGCCATCCCGGAAGCGCCCACCTGATGGAATTTGTGGAACAGGCCGCAAAGGGCGTCCACGACGCCGGGGGCAAGGCGGCCCGCTATTACACCACGGATATCTGCGACGGCCAGGCCCAGGGCCACGACGGCATCAACTATTCCCTGGCCAGCCGGGACATGATCGCCAACATGGTGGAGATTCACGAGAATGCCACTCCCTTTGACGGCGGTGTGTTTATCGCCAGCTGCGACAAGGGCATGCCGGGGCTCCTCATGGGGATCGGCCGCTGCAACATCCCTTCCATTATGGTGACGGGCGGCGTGATGGAGGCCGGGCCGGATATGCTGACGCTGGAGGAGATCGGTAAGTACAGCGCCATGTGCCAGCGGGGCGAGATCACTGGGGAGCAGTTCTTATTTTACAAGCACCATGCATGTCCCAGCTGCGGAGCCTGCAGCTTTATGGGCACAGCCTGCACCATGCAGGTCATGGCAGAGGCCCTGGGCCTCATGCTGCCCGGCACCAGCGTGATGCCGGCCACCTGCGCGGACTTAAAGAGGGCGGCCTACGACGCGGGCCTGCAGGCCATGAAGCTGGCGGAAATGGATTTGAAGCCCCGGGATATGGTGACGCTAAAGAGCTTTGAGAACGCCATTATGGTCCACGCGGCCATTTCCGGCTCCACCAACGCCCTGCTCCACCTGCCTGCCATCGCCCATGAGTTCGGGATCACCATCGACGCGGACACCTTTGAGCGCATCCACAAGAGCGCCCACTACCTGCTCAACGTGCGTCCGGCCGGGGAGTGGCCGGCGGCCTATTTCTACTACGCGGGCGGCGTTCCGGCGGTGATGGAAGAGATCCGACACAGCCTGCACCTGGACGTGATGACCGTCACCGGAAAGACCCTGGGCGAAAACCTGGAGGAGCTGAAGAAAAACGGCTTCTACGAGAACTGTGCCCGGCTTCTGGAACCAACGGGACTCAAAAAGGAACAGATTATTTACCCTTACGACAAGCCCATCGGCGACAAGGGAACCATTGCGATTCTGAAGGGCAACCTGGCGCCGGAGGGGGCCGTGGTGAAACACTCCGCGGTTCCGAAGGAGATGCACGTGGCTATGCTGAACGCCCGGCCTTTTGACTGTGAGGAGGACGCCATCGCGGCGGTGCTCAGCCGCGCCATCAGGCCGGGGGACGCGGTGTTCATCCGCTACGAGGGCCCCAAGGGCAGCGGTATGCCGGAGATGTTCTACACTACGGAAGCCATCGCCTCCGATGAGGAGCTGGGAAAGAGCATCGCCCTGATCACGGACGGCCGGTTCTCCGGCGCTTCCAAAGGCCCGGCCATCGGCCATGTGAGCCCGGAGGCGGCGGAGGGCGGCCCCATCGCCCTGGTGGAGGAAGGGGACCTCATCGAGATCGACATTCCCAGACGGGTGCTGCGCATCGCAGGCATTAAGGGCGAGGCCAAATCCGAGGAGGAGATTCTGGAGGTTTTGGAGCAGCGCCGGAAGACGTGGCAGCCCAAACCCGCCCGGTATCAGTCCGGGGTGCTGAAGATCTACTCGGAACACGCGGTGGGACCGATGAAGGGCGGATACATGAAATAAAACACGGCAGGGGCAGGCCGATGGAACGCGACTCATTGCCACAATATCACACACAAGGAGAACAATACCGATGGAGAAGTTAAAAACAGGAATTATCGGCTGCGGTAAAGTGGGGGATTTCCACGCCAAAGCCTTCGAGGCGCTTGAAAACAGTGAATTTACGGCAGTATGCGACAATAATATCGAGCGGGCCCGGGCCTTTGCGGACCGCTATGGGGTGAAGGCCTACGACGACATCGAGGCCATGATCCGGGAGTGCGGTCTGGACGTGGTCAGCATCTGCACCCCTCATCCCCTCCACGCCAATCCCGCAGTGATTGCCGCGGATTGCGGCTGCAACGTGCTCATCGAGAAGCCCCTGGCTTCCAGCCTGGAGGACTGCGACCGGATCATCGAGGCCGGGGACCGGAACCATGTGACCATCGGAACCATGGTGCAGAGGCGTTTTTACCGCCCCTGTATGCGCATCCACCAGGCCATTGAGGACGGCAAAATCGGCCGTCCGGTACTGGGCATGGTTACCATGCTGGGCTGGCGCGACAAGAATTACTACGACAGCGATCCCTGGAGAGGGAGCTGGAAGGGTGAGGGCGGCGGCGTCATGGTCAATCAGGCGCCCCACCAGATCGACCTGCTCCAGTGGTACATGGGCGAGGTGGACGAGATCTACGGCGTGTGGAAAAACCTGAACCACCCCTACATTGAGGTGGAGGACACGGCGGTGGCTGTGATCAAGTTCAAAAACGGCGGCGTGGGCAACATCGTGGTGTCCAACAGCCAGAATCCGGCGCTGTTTGGCAAGGTACATATTTTCGGAGAAAATGGAGCCGGTGTGGGCGTGCAGACCGACGGCGGGGCCATGTTCGTGGCCGGAATGTCCAGCATCACTGAAGCGCCCTACAACGATCTCTGGACCGTGGCCGGGGAGGAGAACATGCTGGAGACCTGGAAGCGGGAGGACACGGATTTCTTTAACAGCGTGGATTCCATGTATTACTACCACAGAGAGCAGATAAAGGACTTTGTGGACGCGGTCCAGAAGGGGGAAAAGCCGCTGGTGGACGCCAGGGAGGGCCGCAAGACCGTGGAGATTTTCACCGGCATTTACCGGGCCACCGAGACCAACAGCGTGATCAAATTCCCTATCAAATAGAAGGCGGACAAAAAGGAGGTATCCTGTGAAGATTTCCTACAATGAAGCCACGGCAAAAGGCTGTTCCAGCCTGGCGCTGGATCTGGAGCTCTGCGAAAAGGCAGGATTTGACTATATCGAGATCCGCCTGGACATGCTGGGCGATTACCTGAAGGAGCACACCGTGGAGGAGCTGGCGGCATTTTTCCGCGCCAGCCGCTTAAAACCCCACGCCATGAACGCGCTCTACCTCTACCCGGAGCTTTTCGGGGATCATGACGACCCGGGGCGGCGGGACGCGCTGCTGGCGGAATTTCAGACGGGACTTGACGTGTGCAAGGCCATCGGCAGCCACTATTTCATCATCGTCCCGCCCCTGCAGCGCGATCCCAATGGCGGCCCCTTTGTGGGCGCCCGGGAGGAGACATTTGAGAACTGCGTGCGCATCCTGAAAAAGCTGGGGGAGATGGCGCGTCCATACGACGTGAACCTCTGCTTCGAGCTGGTGGGATTCGAGCGCAGCAGCGTGCGGACCGTGGAGGAGGCCGACGCCATCGTGCGGGCAGTTGACCGGGACAACGTGGGTTTCGTGTTCGATTCCTACAATATTTACCTGAATAACCGCACCAACGATTTTTCCGCCATCCGCACCGTACAGCCGGAAAAGATTTTCGCAGTTCATATGATGAGCGGTAAGGACGTTCCGGACGGGGAGATGGGGCAGGACAAGCGCTGCTTCCCGGACGCAGGCGTGGTGGACATCGGCAATTTCCTGGAAAATCTCCGGGAAGCCGGCTACGACGGAATGGTATCCATTGAAACCTTCAACCCGGACTACTGGGAGAAGGCCCCCGCATGGGTAATAAATACGGCTTACCGGACGACCAGAGAGGCTCTGGTGCAAAACGGCTGTATTTAATACATAAAGAATCTGTCCGCTGCCGCCCGGCAGAGGGGCCGGGGCGGACGAAAATCCAATGAAAAAGCTTAGGAGGGTAAGGTATGTCACCTACATCATTTATCATCATGCTGGTCGCGGCCATCGTGATTCTGACCGTGCTGACCTTGAAATTCAAAATGCACCCGGTTATGACGCTGTTTATCACCGCCGTATTTATCGGTCTGGTATCCGGCAAACCGTTAGTCGACACATTTAATTCCATCAAGAACTATTTCGGCTCCACGTTGGGCAGCATCGGCGTCATGATCATTTTCGGCGCGGTGATCGCCTCGGGTATCTCGGATACGGGCGCTGCCACCAGCATCGTCAACTTCTTTATCCGTCTGTTTAAGGGCAAACGCCTGGAGCTGGCTCCCGCGCTGACCGGCTTTATCATGAGTATTCCGGTGTTCGGCGATATCGCTATCATTTTGAACGCCCCGATCTCCGCGATTCTGGCAAAGCGCAAAAATATGAGCATGTCCCAGGTCGCTCCCTTTGTAAATCTGGGCCTGACCCTGACTCACGGACTGGTTCCGCCCACACCCGGCGTGCTGGCCGTGGCCGTGCTGTTGCAGGCCGACATCGGCACCGTGATCATGTGGGGACTGGTGTGCAGCGTGGTATCCTTCGCGGTCTGCTACTTTGCGCTGGCTCCCATCTACGCCAAGGGCGAGTTCATCGAGCCGCTGGCGGATTATACCGAGGGAATTGAGGCGGTGGACGACGGCGCTTCCGTTGAAAAGCTTCTGATCGCCGAGGAAAATGCACCCGGCGCGGGCATGTCCTTCGTCCCGCTGCTGCTTCCGGCCGTGATGATCGCGGTTGGCTCCATCGGCAAACTGATGGTGGAGGAAGGCTCCGGCGCGTATGTGTTCTTCAACACCTTCGGCGACACGGTTCTGGCTCTGTTCTGCGGCATCGTGGCCCTGGGCCTGATGGTATTTGGCCGCAAGGACAAGGTGGTGAAGAAGGCCAACGAGGCCACCGGCACTCAGGAACTGTCTGAGAAGAGCTCCTGGACCGAGATCGTGTTCGGCAACTGGTGCGGTCGCGCCCTGAAAATCGCCATCAGCGCTTTGCTGATCACCGCAATGGGCGGCGCGATGGGCGGAATTCTCCGTGAGAACGAGGCCATCAGCGTGATCGGAAATGCCATTGCCAGAACGAATTTCCCCAGCCTGCTGATTCCCTTCCTGCTGGCTGCCATTCTGATGACGGTCTGCGGTTCCATGACCACCGCATCCATGACGGCGGCGGCTCTGATGGTGGAGCTGGTTCCGGTTCTGGGCATGAGCCCGGTTGTGGCCACTCTGGCTATCGGCGCAGGTTCCATGGTTGGCTGGCACGTAAACAACAGCGGATTCTGGATCTTTACCTCCCTTTACGGCTTTGACACCAAACAGGGACTGAAATTCTTCACCACCACCAACGCGCTGGGCGGCATCGTAGCCTTTATCTGCCTGGCTGGTCTGACCATGATCGGTCTGGTGGGCTGATGACAAGACATTAGAAACCAAGTACATTTTCTCTGCAAATGTATGATAAAACCTGCCCGGCCGAAACGCCGGGCAAAGGCAGTTCTGAAACAGGAGGTTTGGGATGATCCGTTTTTTTAGGGCCAGCAGAATGACGGCGGTGTGGGGAAGCGCGGTGGGCGCATTTGCGGGCGCTGCCGCCGCCTGGGTGTTCTACCCGGGAGATGGGGGCACAAAAGCCGTGCTGGCGCTGGTGGCCGCTGCGCTGGCGGTCAACGTGTGTTTGTATATTGCGAAAATTATCGCGGTGCGCAGGTATCAGGAGATTCTGCTGCTGCTCTACGAAAAGCTGGACCCCGAGGCGTTTCTGGCCCAGGCCCTGCCGCTTTTGGACCGGAAGGCGGGGACCGCGGACCGGGTGACCCACGCCGTCCATGTGGCCAACGGCTATCTGGCGAAAGGGGAACCGGACGCCGCCATCGCCCTGTTAAAGCGTCAGCAGGTGCCGGAGCAGGCGGCTGCGCTGAGGGGCCTTGTGGCCTCCAACCTGGGCACCGCCTGCCTGCAAAAGGGGGACCGGGCCGGCGCGGCCGCGGCCCTGGAGGAATTAAAGCAGGTGATCCGTTCCAGGCACTGCAAGGAGAAATTCCGGGAAAAGGCCCGCCGCATCATCGCCTACCAGCAGATTTGCCTGGATGTTCTAAACGGGAAACGGGGCGGTCTTAAAGAACTGGAACAGGACTATGAGAACACGAAGTCGCCCTTTCATAAGTTGAGTGTGGGGCGGTTTCTGGAGAAGGTCGGCAGGAGCAAAAAGCTTGCAGTTTAAATTATGAAGAAACAAGAATCCCCGGCGATTGGCGGAGGGTCCCAGAGGACTGGTATCCGCCACTGCCGGGGATTTTTCGGTCCGCGTTTATTCCGTTGACATATCCCGTCCCAGTCCTTATAATTGGAACTGTCGGCGGTTTTTCTCACGGTGAAGGGGGAAAGCGGCCGTTTGAATCAAAGGAAGCGAGGAAAATAACGTGAAAATAAGAGATATATTGGCGGCGGGAAAGCCCACCCTTTCCTTCGAGGTGTTTCCGCCCAAGACGGTGGACGCCTACGAGCCGGTGGAGCGCGCAGCCTGTGAGATTGCAAAGCTGAAACCCGCGTTTATGAGCGTTACATACGGGGCCGGAGGCGGAACCAGCCGTTATACGGTGGATATCGCCGACACCATCAAGGGGTACGGCGTCACGCCGCTGGCCCATCTCACCTGCGTGTCCTCCACCCGGGAGAAGGTGCACCAGGTATTGGACGAACTCAAGTCCAGGGGAATCGAGAATGTGCTGGCGCTGCGGGGAGATCTCCCCGCGGACGGGGAAACACCCCGGGAATACCGGTACGCCTCCCAGCTGATCCGGGAGATCAAGGAGAGCGGCGATTTCTGCATCGGCGCGGCCTGTTATCCGGAGGGCCATGTGGAGTCGGCCAACAAGTCGGTGGATATGGATTATCTGAAGGAAAAGGTGGAGGCGGGGTGCGATTTCGTCACCACGCAGATGTTCTTTGACAACAGTATTTTATACAGCTATCTGTACCGGATCCGGGAGAAGGGCATCACGGTGCCCGTGATCGCCGGAATTATGCCGGTGACCAACGCCAAACAGATCAGCCGCATCACCGGCATGTCCGGCACCTATCTGCCCGCCCGGTTCAAGGCCATTGTGGACCGGTTCGGGGACAACCCGGCGGCCATGAAGCAGGCGGGCATCGCCTACGCCACGGACCAGATCATCGACCTGATCGCCAACGGAGTGAACGGAATCCACGTTTATTCCATGAACAAGCCCGACGTGGCGGCCAGAATCCGGGAGAACCTGTCGGAGATTCTGTGACGGCGTGCTTCTGATTGTGAGGGAAATGGAGGTTGCCTATGGACCAGAGCGAGGTGAACCGGGGGGAGGTCCTCCGGTATATGGGCTGCAAGGGAGAGCAAAGCGAAGCGGTGCTTGCGCTGGTGGAGGACTGTCTGGCCCAGCTGGGCCAGGTCTGCGAGCCGCGCCATCTGACGGCCGTATTTCCGCTGTCTCTTTCGGGGGAGGGCTGGATTGACGGCGGCTGCTTTCGCGTCCGCAGTGAAAATCTGTCCCGTAATCTGGCGGACTGCCACAAAATGATCGTATTTGCAGCCACCCTGGGTACGGGGGCGGATCACCTGATCCACAAGTACAGCCGCCTGGAAATGAGCCGGGCGGTGGTCATGCAGGCCGCCGCCGCGGCCATGATCGAGGAATACTGCGATCAGGTGTGTTCCGCGCTGAAGGAAGAGTACGAGGCCCGGGGAGAGTATCTGCGGCCGCGGTTCAGCCCCGGCTACGGGGATTTTCCGCTGGAATGCCAGCCGGCCCTTTTGGGCACGCTGGAGGCTGGCAAGCGCATCGGCATCAAGCTGACGGACAGCCTGCTCATGATGCCGTCCAAGTCCGTGACCGCGGTCATGGGGATCAGTAAAAAGCCGCATCGCTGCGACGTCAGGGGCTGCGAGGCCTGCGGCAAGACGGACTGTGCCTACCGGAGGTAGCGCGCGCATATCCGGACGGGTCCGGACCTGCATTTTTGCCGTTCGTCAATCGAGAATGGAGCACAACCTCATAGGCTGTGTCACAATATAAGGAGGAAGAGAAAAATGATACGTTTTAACTGTGATTACTGCGAGGGCGCGCACCAGCGCATTTTGGACAAGCTGGTGGAGACAAACATGGAGCAGACGCCCGGGTACGGGAACGATCACTTTTGCGCCGAGGCGGCTCAGATGATCCGCGATCTGTGCAAAGCGCCCGAGGCGGCGGTGCATTTCCTGACCGGGGGAACTCAGGCCAACTTAACGGTGATCGCGGCCGCGCTGCGTCCCCACCAGGGTGTGCTCTGCTCCGAGGCCGGACACATTGCGGTCCACGAGGCGGGGGCTGTGGAAGCCACGGGCCACAAGGTGCTGGGACTGTCCGCGCCCGACGGAAAGATCACAGCCCAGCAGGTGAAACAGGCCTATGTGGACCACATAAACGACGAGAGCTACGATCAGATCGTGCAGCCCGGCCTGGTGTACATTTCCCAGTCCACGGAGCTGGGCACCACCTATTCCAAAGCGGAGCTGGAGGAAATGTACCGGGTCTGCAAGGAGTGCGGGCTCTATCTCTACGTGGACGGCGCGCGTCTGGCCTACGCCCTGGGGGCTGAGGGAATGGACGTGGACTTTGAGGTTCTGGCGGCCAACTGCGACGTATTTTATATCGGAGGCACCAAGGTGGGCGCGCTGTTCGGCGAGGCCGTGGTGATCTTAAACGACGCGCTGAAAAAGGATTTCCGCTATATTATGCGCCAGGAAGGCGGTCTGGTGGCCAAGGGGCGTCTGCTGGGAATCCAGTTCTCCGAGCTTCTGCGCGACGGATTTTACATTGAAACGGGCCGCAGGGCCGACCGGCTGGCGGACGAGATCCGCAAAGCCTGTGAGGACCGGGGATATCCCTTCCTGGTGCCCAACAACACCAACCAGATATTCCCGGTGATCCCGGACGCCGTGCTGGAGAGCTGGAAGGACAAATATGCCTTCGCATACCAGTGCCGCGTGGACGAGAGCCACAGCGCCGTGCGCTTCTGCACCAGCTGGGCCACCCGGCCGGAGGACGTGAAAGCCCTGGCCGACGACATTCGCAACAGTTAAAGAGGACGGATACATGGATTTGTTAAGGGAAATGAGACAGCGCCGCCTGTTTTTCGACGGCGGCACGGGAAGCCTGTTACAGGCCCAGGGGCTGAAAGCGGGGGAATTGCCGGAGGTGTGGAGCATCACACGCCCGGAGGTTTGCGTAAAGCTCCACCGGGATTACCTGGAAGCGGGCGCGGACATCATCAAGACCAATACGTTCGGAGCCAACGGGCTGAAATTTAAGGGGCGGGAAAATGCGTCCGGCGCGCAGGGGCCGGAGGCGGGTCTCCCCGCCGCAGACCGCCCGGCCGATTCCTACAGCGTGGACGAGATCGTCACCGCGGCTATGAAAAACGCCCGCCGGGCGGTGGCGGAGGCCGGTCACGGCTATATCGCCCTGGACCTTGGGCCAACGGGCAAGCTTCTAAAGCCACTGGGCGACCTGGATTTCGAGGCCGCGGTGGAGCTTTATAAGGAAGTGGTGAGGATAGGGCGCAGGGAAGGCGCGGATCTGGTGCTCATTGAGACCATGAGCGACAGCTATGAGCTGAAGGCCGCGGTGCTGGCCGCCAAGGAGGCGGGAGAGGGGTTACCGGTGTTCGCTACCGTCGTTTTCGACGGAAAGGGCAAGCTTTTGACCGGCGGAAACGTGGAGTCCACAGTGGCGCTGCTGGAAGGGCTGAGGGTGGACGCCCTTGGGATCAACTGCGGTCTGGGGCCGGTGCAGATGAAGGGGATCGTAGAAGAGCTTCTGAAGGTCTCCTCCCTGCCCGTGATCGTCAATCCCAACGCGGGCCTTCCCCGCAGCGAGAACGGGGTGACGCTCTACGACATCGACGGGGACCGGTTTGCCCAGGTGATGGAGGAGATCGCCCGCATGGGCGCCTGCTTCCTGGGGGGCTGCTGCGGCACTACGCCGGAGCACATTCAGAAGACCGTGGGCCGCTGCAAGGACGTGCCTCTGGTCTTGCCGCAGGCCAGGAAGCGCACGGTGATTTCCTCTTATTCCCAGGCGGTGTGCATCGAGGGAAAGACCGTAATCATCGGCGAACGGATCAATCCGACCGGCAAATCCAAGTTTAAACAGGCTCTGCGGGATCACAATCTGGAGTATATTCTGAAAGAGGGCGTGACCCAGCAGGACAACGGGGCCCAGGTGCTGGACGTGAATGTGGGACTGCCGGAGATCGACGAGCCCTCCGTGATGGAGGAAGTGGTGAAGGAGCTGCAGGCCATTATCGACCTGCCCTTACAGATCGACACCTCCAATCCCCGGGCCATGGAGCGGGCCCTTCGGGTCTACAACGGCAAGGCGCTGATCAATTCCGTCAACGGCAAGGCCGAGGTGATGGATGAAATCTTCCCGCTGGTGGCCCGATACGGCGGCGCAGTGGTAGCGCTGTGCCTGGACGAGTCCGGGATACCGGAAACGGCCGAGGGCCGTATCCAGGTGGCGAAAAAGATCATCCGGGAGGCCGCCCGCTATGGCATCGGCACCGAGGATCTGATCTTTGACGGACTGTGCATGACGGTCAGCTCCGACAGCAAAGGCGCGCTGACCACTCTGGAGACCCTGCGCCGCATTCGGGACGAACTGGGCTGTAAGTCGGTGCTGGGCGTGTCCAATATTTCCTTCGGCCTGCCCCAGCGTGAGATCATCAACGCCTCGTTCTTCACTATGGCTATGGAGTGCGGCCTGAGCGCGGCTATCGTGAACCCCAATTCCGAGGCCATGATGCGGGCCTACTACAGCTTTAACGCGCTGATGGATATGGATCCCCAGTGCGGGGAATATATCCGTATCTATGGGGGTCAGGCGGGAAGCCTGGGGAAAACCCTGCCCCGGAATCCAGGTGCGGGAAGCGCCGGAGCTGCCGGCGCAGGCCCCGAATCCGCAGCCGCTTTCGAAATCGCCTCACGCCTGTCCGCCGCCATCGAGCGCGGCCTGAGGGAGGAGGCCCACCGGGCGGTGGGAGAGCTTCTTGAAACCCGGGAGCCTCTGGATGTGATCAACACCGAGATGATCCCGGCCCTGGACCGGGTGGGAAAGGGCTTTGAGGCCGGAACCATTTTCCTGCCTCAGCTGCTCATGAGCGCCGAGGCTGCAAAAGCGGCTTTTGAAGTGATCAAGGACCGGATGGCCAGTTCCGGTCAGGTGCAGGAGAAGAAGGGAACGATTATCCTGGCTACGGTGAAGGGCGACATCCACGACATCGGCAAGAACATCGTCAAGGTGCTGCTGGAAAACTACAGCTACGAGGTGATCGACCTGGGCCGGGACGTTCCGCCAAAGACCATCGTGCAAACCGCAATGGAGCGGAAGGTCCGCCTGGTGGGCCTCAGCGCTCTGATGACCACCACGGTTCCCAGCATGGAGGAGACCATCCGTCTGCTGCGGGAGCAGCTGCCGGGCACCCTGGTGATGGTGGGCGGAGCCGTGCTGACGCCCGAATACGCCAGGACCATCGGAGCGGACGCTTACTGCCGGGACGCAATGGCCTCGGTGAACTACGCGGAGGAAGTTTTCGCGGGGACGTGAGCCAGGGCGTTACAGGGACGGATTCAATTTAATTTTTCATAGAAATAAGGCGCTGTGGGACATATTCTCACAGCGCCTTACTTCTATCACGGCTGCCTCCTGTCTGATAGACCATAAAGCACAATATTCCGTTTGGCGGAACATGGATCCGTCAAAATCATTCCCTTAATCCGGCTTCCATTGCGACGACGATGTGGGAACAGCCTCCCGCCCCTTATGCCGGAGGAAAATGGGCCGGTAAGGAGGCGACAACGGACCGGATGCCGGAGTTGGAGCCCGCGGAGGAGATGTTTGTCCCACGCTCCGCCGCGGTTACGGGGAAGTCCTGAAAATCCGTCCCGAACGGGCATTCTCCGGACGAGGAGCCGTACAGGCGGCAGGCGCTCACCTTATTTTTTCCGGTTTCCTTGGAACGGTACAGCTGTTGGTCCGACAGCCGGACCAGGGCGTCGTAATCCCGTTCATGTCTCAGTACGCCCGAGGCCAGCCCCAGGCTGATGGTCATATGGGGAGACACTCTGTGGTCGGGAGCGGGGATTTCGAGGCTTTCCACCAGCCTGCGCAGCCGTTCGGCCGCCCTGACCGCGTTGGCGTGGTCGATGCCGTAGAGAAGAATCTGGAATTCTTCCCCGCCGTACCGGCAGATCAGATCGGAACTGCGGTGGATGCCGCCGGCCAGGGCGGAAGCGATCTGCTGAAGGCACAGATCCCCCTCGCAGTGGCCGTTGGCGTCGTTAAAGCGTTTGAAATAGTCGATATCCACCATGATCACGGCGATGGGGATTTCCATGCGGATGGTGATTGGGAGAAGCTCTTCCAGTTTCTGGGCAAAACCGCAGCGGTTTAACAGGCGGGTCAGGGAGTCGTGGTGGGCCTGGTTCATGAGGCTTAGATTGGTCTCGTTGGCCTGGTACAGCTCCCGAAGGCTCCCGGTTATGCTGTGGTAACGGCTGCGGGAGAGAAAGACAGCCGCGCAGCAGAACAGGGCCATGTGGGAATAGATCATGGGCGGAGCCTGCCGAAGGCTGAACAGGCAGAAGGCCACCGAGGCGGTGAGAGAGATCGTGGTGACCAATTCCCGCAGGGTAAGCAGCGGGCACGCGGCGATGTAGAGCATGAACAGCAGATAATTCTCCATGGTGATGCGCTCCCGCAGGTTCAGGAACGTCATGGAGAGGCAGAAAAGCGCCATCACGGCGGTGAAGGCGTAGGTATGGTATTTCAGCCGGGTGGTACCGGCGCCGTTTGCCAATGCGCGGAACAGGTACTCGGTCAAAAAAATATTTCCGGCCATGATAAATACAAACAGCGCGATCACCGCCATATAGAGCTCGAACTGTCTTGTCCGGGCGTGGATCATGCAGAAAATGCTGACATTGACAGCCTGCACGAGAATCATCATAATGGAAAAATTCAAAATCTGCCGCAGATTGCTCAGGCGGATTCTGTCGGTAAGCTGCCGTTCCGTCTGAGGCGTGGAATTCCGGCTCGGGCAGTTGGACCAGAATACGCTTTTTTTAACATTGTCTAACATTTGTATTTCCTTTTCTCACAAGTTATTCCGCGCAAAATTACACATGTTAATTAGAATATGCGTGAAGGAGAGAAAATATAACCACGAGATGGAAAAATTTACACTTTCTTGACGGATGGGGTAGATGGAATATTCTGGAGAATCATCCAGAAATTACCGCGCACAGATGAGGAAAAATGTGTTAATATAGATTTGTAACAAAAAAGAAATAATTTTGTAACAATTTCAACGACGGAAAGTGAGGACAAACTATGACAGTAACGATTCCCGCAATGGCGCTGGCAGCTATGGTTGGCTCCGGCTGCCCGGTAAACCAGGCGAACATGAACCAGTACAGCCAGGTCATGAACAATCCCGGCAGCGCACAGCCTTACATACAGATGCAGAATGGGGGCGCAAGCCTGGACGCTCTGCTCCAGCAGATGGGCGTTTCCTGCCCCGGCGGGATCTGCGACGGACTTGACAGCAACTGCCCCACCGGAAGCTGCGGCGCCGGACTGGACGGGAGCTGCTTTAACGGCGGCAACAACTGTGCGGGCCAAGGCAACAGCTGCGGTCTCCAGGGTTCCCGCACCGGCTGCGGCAGCCGGAATTACAGCGGCATTGATCGCTAAATGACAGACTGATTCGACATTTTCAATACTCCTTTTATGAGAGGGGGCCCCAGAGGCCGGCGGCGGACTTTGGGGGCCCCTTTTTACGCCTGCAGAGCCTACATCCTTTTTTTCACAGTCTCAATAAAATCGCTGAAATACTGGGGCTGGTAATTGCCGCGCAGATAGCAGAGTGAGAGCTGCAGGATGGCCGCGGGATTGCCAAGGGAAAAGCAGATGGGTTTGAAGGGAAGCATCATATATTTAATATGGGTTTCCGCCGCAAAGCACACGCCCATGTCCTGGAGCACCATGCGCACGGACGCCTCGATGCTTCTGGTGGTGCACAGCACCCGGGGTGTGATCCCCGCGTCCTTCATGATCCGGTCCGCGGCCCTGCGGGTGCGCTGGTCGTTGGGCTGCATGATGAAATTCTCATCCTTGAAAAGGCTTAGGTCGATCTGCTTGTGCCTGGAACCGGGCCGGTCCACACCGGCGCCGGCCAGCGGGTGGGAGGGGGAGACGATCAGCATCACCTCATCGTCCCGGATGTGCTCGGCCACGATTCTGGGATCTTTTGGGATGTCGTTTAAAATGGCGAAGTCCACGTCGCCGTCCAGCAGCATATTTTCCAGAAATCCCGAGTGCAGCTCCGTGATGATAATGTCCACATTCGGGTATTGCCGGGAAAAGGGGGGGAGGATCCGGGGCAGAATGTTGGGGCTTCGCAGCACCGGCAGGGCGAGCCTGAGCCTTCCCTGCTTTTGTTTGTTGATATCGCTGAGCTCGTTTTGCAGTTCCTGCTCGATCTCCATGATCCGCTTCGCGTGGTACAGAAAGCGTTCGCCCTCGTAGGTCAGAAGAAAACGGTTACCCACGCGCTGGAACAGCGTGACGCCGATGCGCTTTTCCAGATTGCTGATAAAACGGCTGAGGGCCGGCTGGGAGATGTAAAGGGATTCGGCGGCGGCAGTGATGCTGTCGTACTGAGCCACCGCGGCCACATACTCCATATTCTTGTTGCTGATTTGCATACCGCTTGGATTCATGATAATTTCTCCGATCATAACATTATGTTATTATTTTTATTTGTTTTATGCATTTGACTTATTATAAATCAATGATAGAATAAAAATATAGTAAAAGTCAATAATTTTTTTCTCATTTTTCAAATTTTATTGGAGGTATTATATGAGCAGTCTGATTCAAGGGGCCTATGACCTGCATATCCACTCCGCCCCCGACGTATTGCCGCGCAAGGCCGACGATCTGGAGCTGGCACAGCGCTTTCTGAAGGCGGGGATGGCGGGATTTGCCATCAAGTCCCATTATTTCTGCACAGCGGAGCGTGCCGAGCTGGTGAATAAGGTGTATCCGCAGATTCACGCGGTGGGCGCGGTCACGCTGAATTTTTCCGTCGGCGGCCTCAATCCCGCGGCCGTGGAGCTGGCGGGCCGGGCCGGTGCGAAAATCGTGTGGTTTCCCACCTGCGATTCCCAGTACGAGCAGCAGCATGTGTTTCCGGAGAATCCGGACAAAGCGGTTAAGCTGCCGTTTTGGGCCAACATCATCATCCAGATGCGTGAGGAAAATATTTCCTGTCCCACCATCGCCTTGCTGCGTGAGGACGGAAAGCTGAAGAACGAGATCTGGGACATACTGGATATTATCGCAAAATGGGATATGGTGTTGGCCACCGGCCACATTTCACATGAAGAGACTTTTGCCCTCATTTCCGCAGGAAAGGAGCGGGGAGTGAAGAAGATGGTCGTCACCCATGTGGATTTCCCAAGCACCTTCTATGGTATTGAACAACAGCTGGAGCTGACAGCTATGGGCGCGTACATGGAGCACTGCTTCACCACCTACGGCACGGGAAAAGTGGATTTCAGCGTGACGCTGGAACAGATTCGGGCCGTGGGGGCGGACCGGGTGATCTGCTCCACGGATTTGGGGCAGAGGGCCAATGTCTATCCGGATGAGGGTATGGAGCAGTTCGCTCAAACGCTTCTGGAGGCCGAAGTCAGCGAGGCCGATATCCGAAAAATGTTTGTAACGAATCCAAAAAATCTTATTTCATAAATGAAAGGGGAGGAATGTGTATGATGCAGGATGAACGGCTCCTGGTTGTGAGCGCCCACGCCGCCGATTATGTGTGGCGGGCGGGTGGCACAATCGCGAAATATGTGAAAAACGGGGCCAAGGTGCACCTGGTGGTGCTGAGCGTGGGGGTCCGGGGAGAATCCAACGATCTCTGGAAGACCCCGGATCAGACCGCGGAGCATGTGAAGGAGATCCGCACGGCGGAAACCAGGAAGGCCGCCGGGATTCTGGGGGTTCGGGACATTGAATTCTGGGATATGGAGGATTATCCGCTGCGGTTTTCAGAAAAGCAGGAGGAGGACATGGTCAGAAGGATTCGTGAAATACGGCCTACAGCCATTATCACCCATGACCGGCGGGATGTCCTGAACCCGGACCACAACGCGGTCCACGAGTTTGTGTTCCAGTGCAGTGTGGAGTCCAACTCCGCCGGGGTGGTCACGCCGGGCCTCAAAGCCACCAGTCAGATGCAGCTTTACGGCTTTGAACCCCACCAGACCGAACTCAGCGGTTATGTGCCTGGGATATTTGTGGATATCACAGAGAGCTACCCGCAGAAGGTGGAGGCCATGGAGTGTTTCAAGGCGCAGGGGCACCTGATCGAATACTACAAGCAGCGCGCCTTCATGCGGGGGAACCACGCCAGACGTCTTTCCGGAAGGAAGGACTGCCAGTACGCGGAGAGCTTCGCCCGGGTATTTCCCCAGGTGGCGTCCGGCCTGGCGTAAGGGCGTATGCAACTGTCAATCAGATCACAGAGGAAATGAAGATGAATGATACGATAATGGGAAGAATCGGCTGCCGGGTCAAGTCCAGTTATGAGTTCGATCAGCCGTGGCGGGAGTTGACAAAGGGGTTGGAAGGATTCTCCACCGCCAATCTGGCGGATGGGATGAAAGGTTTCTACTGTATGGATATGGGCATCCGCCCAATGGTTCCGGGCGCTAAAATGCTGGGGCCGGCCCTCACCGTCAAACTGAGACCGGGGGATAATTTAATGTTGCATAAGGCGACGGAGCTTGTAAAGGATGGCTATATCGTGGTCTGCGATACCCAGGGCTGCACCAGCTACGCTCTTTTGGGGGAGCTGATGGCCTCGGCACTGAAAAAGCAGAATGCGGGTGGAATCGTGATCGACGGCGTGATCCGGGACTGCGAGGAAGTAATCGAAGTGGGACTTCCGGTATATGCCCGCGGGTCTGTCAGCTGCGCCGGAGACAAGGAAGGACCGGGGGAGATTAATGTTCCGGTCTGCTGCGGAGGTGTGGTGGTTCGACCCGGTGATTTCATTGCCGCCGACGCAAGCGGCGTGGTGGTGATCCCCAGAGAGGACGTGTCCGACGTGGCTGCAGGTGCGAAGAAAAAGACGGATTACGAGGAGGTCCGCAGGCAGGAGATTGCGGACGGAAACATAAAGAAGGACAATATTAACCGCATATTAAGCGCCAAATGCGTGTAATCACGCAAAGGAAGGAGAAAGGATTATGTTTAGAAAAAACAGAAGGATGTTGACGGCTATGGCTCTGGCGGTGTGCACCGCGTTTACCGCCGCCTGTTCGTCCGGCGCAGGCACCGCCGCCCCGGAAACCACCAAAGAGGCCCAGACCCAGGCCCCGTCGGAAACTGAGAAGGAGGCTGCTCCAGGTGCGGAATCCGAAGCGGCTGCGGCCCCGGAGGGGCAGAGACATTCCCTGACCATGGCCAGCGGAACCAACGGCGGCGTGTTCTACATGCTGGCAGCCGCTTACTCCCAGCTGATCCCGTCGGTGAATCCAAATATGACCATCAACGTGGAGGCTTCCGCAGGGACCAATGAAAACCTGGCTCTTCTCTCCTCCTATGAGGCGGATGTGAGCTTCGCCAACCCCGGCGACGCCCTGAGCGCTTACGAGGGAAAGAGAGAGTTTGAGGGCAAGGCGGCCACGAATCTGCGGGCGGTCATGTCCGGCAACATGAACTATTTCCATGTAATGACGCTGGAGGATTCCCCGATCAAAACCCTGGAGGATATCAAGGGCAGAAAAGTGAGCGTGGGACCAACCGGAGCGCCCTACATTATGCCGGAGATCATCGAGGCCGCCACTGGCTTTGTGGTCAATGAGGACTATACCGGCGAGTGGATGAGCCACGACCAGGCCGCCGAGGCCCTGATCAACGGCGATATCGACGCGATCTGTGCCACAAACGCTATCCCATCCTCCGCCTATTCCAGTCTGACTGCGGCTCACCCGGATGTGGTGTTCATCAGTCTGACGGAGCAGGAGATCAGCAATGTGACCACCAAGCATCCACAGTCCTATGTCCCCACTGTGATCAAGGCAGGCGCCTATTCTACCATCAAAGAGGATACACCCACGGTGGGACTGCGGGTTCTGATGTTCACCAACGACCAGGTGGACGAGGACGCCATCTACCAGCTGACCAAGGCCATTATGGAGAACACGGAGGCGGCGGAGGCTATCTACGCGCCCGCGGCGGATTATTGCCTCGAGACGCAGAAGGAGTCCATCGACAGCTATCCCCTGCCTATCCATCCCGGAGCGGAGAAATATTACCGGGAGGCTGGTTTGATCCAGTAAGCGTTTTGATTGACTCCGGCCCCGCGCATTTTCGCGGGAATCCCGGAATCGACCGTTGCGGCGGCCAGTTTACGGCCGCTGCAATCCACGGGGAAAGAGGTGTTTCCACATGAAAACTGAAAAACCGGATATGAAAAAGTATCTCAATTATCTCATCACCGTACTTTCGGCCGTGCTCTGCCTGTTCCACCTGTACGCTGTGTACCGGGGCACGCTGTCCATCATGCGGCAGAAGGTGGTTCACATCGGGCTGATTCTGTTGTTGGCGGTGCTGGTGTATTTTGTGAAGAAGCTGGAAAAGGGAGAGCGGATTCATCCGATTGACGTGGCGGTGAACGCTCTGTTTTTCGGTGGCGTCATCTATGCGGCCACCTATATTTTCATCATGGACAAACAGCTTGTGTTTTTCCAGGGCGCGCCCAACAAGGAGATTATTCTGGCAGGCTTGATCCTGACGGCTGCGCTGTTCTTCATCACCCAGCGAACTCTGGGATGGGTGATGCCGCTGATCGCCATCACCGCCCTGGCCTACGGTCTGTTCGGGGACCGGATTCCCGGCGCGTTAGGGCACAGAACCTACAGCATCGCCAGGATTTCTTCCTCCCTTATTTTAGGAGAGGACGGCATCATGGGCACCCCCTTGGGCGTATCCGCCGGAACGGTGGCGATGTTCGTTATTTTCGGGTCTGTGCTTCAATACACGGGAGCGGGTCAGGCATTTATCGACCTGGCTTTTGCTGCTTTCGGTACGATCCGGGGCGGTCCGGCCAAGGTGGCTGTGGTGAGCAGCGCACTGTTCGGCAGCATCAGCGGCTCGCCCATCGCCAACGTGGTCTCCACGGGCACGTTCACCATCCCTCTCATGAAGAAAGTGGGGTATGAACCGGAATACGCGGGGGCGGTGGAGGCGGTGGCGTCCACAGGCGGACAAATCATGCCGCCCATCATGGGAGCAGCCGCGTTCATCATGGCTCAGAGTATGGGGGTTCCCTATATGACCATTGTGCGGGCCGCTATTCTGCCCGCGTTCCTTTATTATTTTATGGTGCTCATCTCCATCCATCTGGTAGCGGTCAAGGGAGGAATGAAGGGGCTTCCGGCCAGCCAACTGCCGGATTTCAAAGCGACGCTTAAGAAAAGCTGGTTTCTGATCCTGCCCATCGGTGTGCTGGTGTATATGCTGGTGGTGCTCAGGCTGTCCACCAACAAGGCGGCGCTGTACTGCTGCGGCCTGAGCCTGGTGGCCAGCTGGTTCAGCAGGGAAAACCGGGTGACGCCAAGGGCTGCAATCGGAATTTTTCTGGACGCGGCCAAAAATATGATCAGCGTGGCCCTCGCCTGCGCCATCGCAGGCGTGGTGATCTCCATGTTGTCGCTCACCGGGCTGGGGCTGAAGCTGTCCTCCCTGATGATCATGCTCTCCGGAGAAAATCTGTACATTCTGATGTTTCTGGTGGCCGTCTCCGGAATCATCCTGGGCATGGGGCTTCCCAGCGTGGGCGTTTACGTGATCCTTGCGGCCCTGACCGCGCCAGCCCTGGTGTCCTTCGGCGTTTCCCAGCTCAGCGCGCAGTTTTACGTATTTTATTTCGGCTGTATTTCAGCCATTACGCCGCCGGTGGCGCTGGCGGCCTACGCGGCCGCAGGCATCGCGGGCTGCGACACCAACAAAACGGGCTGGCTGGCGGTGAAGCTGGGCCTTGCAGGATTCCTGCTGCCGGTGCTGTTTGTGCTCAATCCATCCATCCTGATGACCGGAAGCCCGGCCACGATCCTGCAGACCGCAGTCACGTCCACCATCGCGATCACTGTTCTTACCATGGCGGTGAACGGGGTTCCGTACCCCAGAAAGGCCAGCCGTGCCGTGCTGATCCTGTCGTCCTTTCTGCTGCTGGACGGGGGCACCATAAGCGATCTTGTGGGCCTGGGAGCGGCAGCGGCGGTCTTTGCCATTGAAACAATCCTGAAAAAACGAGGAGGTCAGCCATGAAAATTAAATCCATAGAGGCCAGAAATATCAGCATTCCCCTAAACCGTCCGATCCACAATCCGGCGTTTAAATTCACACACTGCAAATATACCATCGTGACCGTTACCACGGACGAGGACATCACGGGCTGGAGCTTTTCCTTCGGGATGCACCACACAAAAGCCGTGGTGGACGAGCTGGCGGAAATTCTGGTGGGGGAGGAGATAGACACCAGACGGCTGTATGAGAAGATGATGCGCACTCAGGCGGTGCGCTGGGACAGGGGCGGAATCTCCATGCGGGCGCTCTCCGCCATTGATATCGCGCTGTGGGACATTGTGGGTAAGAGCTGCGGCCTGCCGCTCTACCGCCTGATGGGCTGCTACCGGGAGGAGATTCCGGTGTATTACAGCGGCGGACATTACCCGGTGGATTCTACTAAAACCTCCGACATGCTGGACTATCTGGAACAGGATATCGGTAAGGGGCTGGACCGGGGATTTTCTTCCTTTAAAATCAAAATCGGCGGGGCCGCCGTGAACCAGGACCTGGAGCGGATCGCATTCTGCCGCAAGCTCATCGGCCCGTACCGGCGGCTGATGGTGGACGCGTTCTGCGCCTACGAGGCGGATGTGATCATTCCCATGGCAAAGAAATTCGAACAGTACGACATCGGGTTCCTGGAGGAGCCGGTGGCCCTGGACGATATACCGGGTTGCGCCTATGTGGCGGCCAACGTGTCCATGCCGGTGGCCCTGGGGGAAAGCCACTATACCATGGCCCAGTTCCGGGACATCATTAACAGCAAGGCGGCCAGAATCCTGCAGCCCGATGTGGCCTATGTGGGCGGAATCACAGGCTTTATGCAGTACGCGGGCATTGCGGCTTATCATGGGCTGAGGCTGGCACCCCACTGGTGTCACGACCTGTCCGTGCAGTTGGCGTTGTCCATCCCGCAGATCCGGGAGCTGGAGTATATGGACCAGAATTCCGCTCTGTTCCTGATCCAGAAGGTGATTGAAAATCCCGTGACCGCTAAAAATGGCATCGTGCGGGCGCCAGAGGGAGCCGGGCACGGGCTGGTATTGGACGAGAAGGCCGTGGAGCGCTATCTCGCGTAACATATAGACGTCGTTTCTATTTTCTTTGCGGAATTTTAATTCGACTTTTTCCGCCCCACAAGTTACAATGGGCTGCATAGACGGCCTGAGTCCGGGAATATAATTGAAGAGACAGTGTGTGGGAAAAGGAGAATACGATGAACCGTGAAGGAATCACTACAATCTTAAAAGGCATGTGGATCGGGGGCACCATGACGGTGCCCGGCGTCAGCGGCGGGTCCATGGCCATGATTATGGGAATATACGACCGGCTGATCACCTCGGTCAGCTCATTTTTTAAACACCCGAAGGAGAGCGTGACGTTCTTGGCGCTCTTTGTGGGAGGGGCCGGGCTGGGCATGATCCTGTTCGCCCGGTTGATTAATACCCTTTTAACCGGCCCTGCGGACATCCCGGTGCGCTTTTTCTTCTTGGGAGCCGTAGCGGGAGGCGTGCCCATGATCTACCGGGAGGCCGGGGTGAAGCGCCTGGATGCGAAGGCATTTATCTACCCGGCAGTCGGAATCGCCCTGGTGGCGCTGCTGGCCCTTCTGCCCCAAGGACTGTTCGGTCCCCAGGAGGGGGCGGGGCTTCTCGGGATGCTGCTCCAGCTTCTGGGCGGCGTGATCATCGCGGTGGGGCTGGTGCTGCCGGGAATCAGCGTGTCCCAGATGCTCTATATGCTGGGGATATATGAGGGAATTATGGAAAATATTGGGAATCTCAATATCCTGCCCCTGATTCCGCTGGGGATCGGCGTGGTGGGCGGTATTTTCCTCACAACCAAGGTGCTGGAGCGCCTGATGGAGCGCCATCCCCAACCCACCTACCTGATCATCCTGGGCTTTATGTTCGGCTCCCTGCCTGAGCTGTTCCCCGGGATTCCCGCGGGCGGGGCGCTGGTGTTCAGCGCGCTCACCGCGGCCGCCGGATTCGCGGCGCTGTACGCCATGTCGCGGCGGGAGGCAGCTGCCGCGTGACCGGGCCCTACACTGCTCTGGGATCGCCCCAGTAGAACAGGGCCACGGTGCCCGGCCCGGTGTGGGAGCCGATGACCGTGCCGATATCGTTGATCATCACGGGGCCGTCCAGCTTGGGGAAGGTCTGCTCCACCAGATCGGCCACCTCTCTGGCGTCCTCCATGCAGGCGGACTGGGAAATGAAGCATTTCCCGCTGTAATCCGTTCCGTCCAGGGCGTGCTGCTTCATCCGCTCCACGATCTCCCGGATCACCTTCTTTTTGCCACGGATTTTCTCACGGGGGATCAGCTTACCCTCTCGGTTGACCTCCATCAAAGGGCAGATGTTCAACATCCCGCCGAAGAACGCCGCGGAAGCGGAAATGCGGCCTCCGCGCTTTAAGTGGGAGAGATCCGAGGTGAAAAACCAGTGATGCAGGTTGGAATGGTACGCAAGGAGCCAGGCGCAGAGCTCGTCGTAGCCGCAGCCGGCCTGCATTTTCTCCCAGGCGGTATCCACCAGCAGGCCGTAACCCGAGGAGGCGGACAGGGAGTCCACCACCGTGATCCGGCGGTCCGGATAGCGCTCCGCCATCTCGTCCCTTGCAATCTGCGCGGAATTGATGGTCCCGGAGATGCCCGAGGACAGCGTAATGTGAATGATATCCTTGCCGTCTTTTAGGAACGGCTCAAACATAGTTTCGTATTGTCCGGCGTTTACCTGTGAGGTCACAGGCATAGCGCCGTTTTTGACGCGCTGGTAAAATTCCTCGTTGGTGATGGATTTGCCCAGATCGTCGGCGTATTCGCACCCGTCCATGGTGAAGTGGAAGCAGGCGTACGGGATATTTTTTTCAGTAAAAAAGGATTCCGGCATGTCCGCAGTGGAACAGCAGGTAATAATATAATCGCTCATCTATGATTCCCCCTTTATTCTCCCCAAAGTGGCAGGCCATAGCCCGCCGTGCTTTAAGGTACAGACCCCGCAGCAGGCTGCGGGGTTGGTTGTCGTTTGGTCTGGGAAAAGTATAACACGGCCCGGGGTAAGGTGTCAATTCAGAGACCGGTATGGGAAAGAATGATAAAGAAATGATAAAGAGGTTACAAAACTAGTAATCTATGCTATAATAAGGAAACGTATCCCTTATCGCCAACCTGCGGTTGACGACAAAGTATAATAAGGAAACGTATCCCTCATCGCCAACCTGCGGTTGACGACAAAGTATAATAAGGAAACGTATCCCTTATCGTCAACCCATGGTTGACGACAAAATATGAATAAGAACATTTAGCGGCGATATGCCCGCCCGCACAGGCAAAACCAGAGTCTGCGGTCCGGCAATCGCCGTCTGAAATGGTATAAATATGGAAAGGAATGCCAATGCTATGTATAAATGCTGTATATTCGACCTGGACGGCACGCTGGTCAATTCGATCCACGCCATCCGTAAATCCGTAAACCTCACCCTGGCGTCGTTCGGACTCCGGGAAATCACAGTGGAGGAGGCCAAGCGCTTTGTGGGCGACGGGTACCGGAAGCTGATGGAGCGGGCTCTGACCGCCTGCGGTGACGAAAAGCTGGAGAATTACCAGGAGTCACTGGTCCGCTACTCGGAATTTTTCAAGGATGTGTGCATGTACCGGGTGGAACCCTACCAAGGGATTTCAGAGCTGCTGGATTTTTTGAAAGCCAACGGGATCAAGGCCGCGGTGCTCTCCAACAAACCACACGAGCGGACCTTGGAAAATGTGGAAGGCGTGTTCGGCAGCGACTATTTTGACATTGTAAACGGGGAGCGTGAGAGCGAGGGAATCCGCCGCAAGCCCGCACCGGACGGCGTGTGGATGATCGCCCGGGAGTTGGGTGCGGACGTGAAGGAGTGCCTGTATCTGGGGGACACCAACACGGATATGGAGACCGGCCTGGCCGCGGGAGCGGACACGGTGGGCGTCACCTGGGGCTTTCGCGGGCGGGAAGAGCTGGAGGCGTTTCATCCGGCCTATATCGTGGATCATCCCTCCCAGGTGATACAGATTGTAAAGGACGTGAACGGGATTGCGTAATTGGATTAAACGGACGGCAGGGCTTCTGGCTCTGCTTTTCCTGGCGGCGGCGGTGACGGCCGGCTGCGCCCGGAGGCCGGAGACGACGGAGGACGGGCGGCTGAAGGTCGTTACCACGCTGTTTCCTTATTATGACTTTGTGCGCCAGGTGGCGGGGGACCGGGTGAACCTGGCCCTGGTGGTTCCGGCTGGGATGGACAGCCATTCCTTTGAGCCCACCCCGGCGGACATGATCACCATCCAGGAGGCCGACGTGCTGATCTGCAACGGCGGAGAGATGGAGCACTGGCTCAGCCAGGTTCTGGATTCCATCGACAAATCCCACATGAAGATCGTCACCATGATGGACTACGTGGACGCGGTGGAGGAGGAGCATGTGGAGGGCATGGAGGATGCAGAGCACGGGCATTCGGACCACGAACATGCGGATGAGGACGACGACGGCCACGGAGTGGAGATCGAGTACGACGAACACATCTGGACGTCGCCGGTGAACGCCATGGCCATTGTGAAGATCATCAACCAGACGCTGGACGAGGCCCTTCCGGGGGAGGCCGGGCGGTTCAATGAGAACACCCGGGCGTATCTCGGGGAGCTTGAGGAGCTGGATGGGGAATTCCGGCAGGTGGTCGCCCAGGGAAAACGCCGCATGATTATCGTGGCGGACAAGTTCCCCTTCCGCTATTTTGCCGACGAGTACGGCCTGTCCTACCGGGCGGCCTTTTCCGGGTGCAGCAGCGACACGGAGCCCAGCGCCAGAACCATCGCCTACCTGATCGACAAGATCAACGCGGAACAGATTCCGGTGGTTTACTACCTGGAACTGTCCAGCCACAGCACCGCCAGGGTGATCGGGGAGGAGACGGGAGCCAAACCGATGCTCCTTCATTCCTGCCACAACGTGACCAGGAGGGAGTTCGACCAGGGCATCACCTACCTGCAGCTGATGAAGCGGAACGTGGAGGCGCTGCGGGCGGGGCTTGACTGAGCCGGATTTGAGGGCCCTACGGCACAGCGGTTAAGGCAGAATGGATAACGAGGTAATAGAATGACGCCATTGATTAAATGTGAACACGTGGATTTCGGATATGACAACCAGGACGCGGTGGTGGACGTGAACATGGAAGTGGACGCGGGAGACTACCTGTGCATTGTCGGGGAAAATGGTTCCGGCAAGAGCACCCTGATGAAGGGCCTGCTGGGCCTGTTAAAGCCCACCGCCGGCCGCCTGACGGTGGCGGAGGAGCTGCGCCGGACCGGCATCGGTTATCTGCCCCAGCAGACCGCGGCTCAAAAGGATTTTCCCGCTACGGTGCGGGAGGTGGTTTTAAGCGGAGCCCTAAGCCGTACGGGACGCCTGCCCTTTTACTCCAGGGCGGAGAAGGAGCTGGCGGAGAAAAACATGGAGAAGCTGGGGATCACCCCCTTAAGAAAGCACTGCTACCGGGAGCTGTCCGGCGGGCAGCAGCAGCGGGTCCTGATCGCCCGCGCGCTGTGCGCCACCAGCCGCCTTCTGATTCTGGACGAGCCCATCACCGGCCTGGATCCGGCGGCGATTCAGGACTTTTACCAGATGATCCGCCGCCTGAACCGGGAGGACGGGGTGGCCATTCTCATGGTTTCCCACGACCTGCGCAACGCGGTGGAGGAAGCCAACAAAATTCTGCACCTGCAAAAACAGGTGCTCTTTTACGGACCTGCCCACGACTACATGAACAGCCAGGCGGCCGGCCATTTCTTCCACGAGAAGGAGCAGGGGAAATGCAAACCCACGGCGGGCTGCCATGCGGTCCATCTGCAGACCGGACCCGAGGGGCTTCCGGCGCCGGTTTTGGGATCATCCGGCGGCAGGCATACGGACCGTCAAGCGGAGAAAGGAGGCTGCTGCCATGGAAATGATCAGTGAGATGCTTTCCTATCCCTTTCTGGTGCGCGCCCTGGTGGGCGGCCTGATGGTTTCGCTCTGCGCCTCCCTTCTGGGCGTCAGCCTGGTGTTAAAGCGATACTCCATGATCGGTGACGGACTCAGCCACGTCTCCTTCGGGGCGCTGTCCATCGCGCTGGCTCTGGGCTGGTCTCCTCTAAAGGTGTCCATCCCGGTAGTGGTGCTTGCGGCGTTTTTCCTGCTGCGCATCACGGAGAACGGACAGGTGAAGAGCGACGCGGCCATCGCCATGATTTCGGCCAGCGCCCTGGCCATCGGTATCATCGTCACCTCCATGACCACGGGCATGACAACGGATGTGAGCAGCTACATGTTCGGTAGTATCCTGGCCATGAGCCGCGAGGACGTGATTTTTTCCGTGATCCTCTCCGCGGTGGTGCTGGCCATGTACGGCCTGTGTTACCACAAGATATTTGCCGTGACCTTTGACGAGAGCTTTGCCAAGGCCACGGGCGTGCGGGTGAACGCCTACAACGTGGTGATCGCCGTGCTGACGGCCGTGACCATTGTGCTGGGCATGCGCATGATGGGCGCTATGCTCATTTCCAGCCTGATCATCTTTCCGGCGCTGACCTCCATGCGGGTGTTCAAGAGCTTTCGGAGCGTTACGATCTCCAGCGCCGCGCTGTCGCTCATCTGCTTTCTGATCGGCATGGTGGCCTCCTACCAGCTGTCCACCCCAGCGGGGGCCAGCGTGGTGGTGGTGAATCTGCTGGCGTTCCTGCTGTTCGGAGCCTGGCAGTCCCTTGGAAAGCTGCGGTCATAAAACCGGCTGGGCCGGATGAAGATACTAAATGAATGGTAAACGAGGATAACGATATGGAACAAGATAAGAGCGTCCGAAAAAAACGGAATAAGCTGAGCAAATGCATTTCCCAGACTCAATTTATTGCCTACGGTTTTTTTATCATTATTATGACGGGAGCGCTTCTGCTTACCCTGCCCATTGCCAGCCGCGACGGGCAGTCGGAGCCGTTTTTCAACTGCCTGTTCACGGCCACCAGCGCCACCTGCGTGACGGGCCTGGTGGTGGTGGACACCTGGACCCAGTGGAGTCTGTTCGGCCAGGTGCTGATTCTGATCATGATTCAGCTGGGCGGACTGGGCTTTATCAGCATCGGCATTTTCCTGTCCATTATTTTGAGACGGAAAATCGGCCTCAAGGAACGGGGACTGATGCAGGAGAGCGTTAATACCCTGCAGATCGGCGGAATGGTGCGTCTGACTAAGCGGATCATCAAGGGGACGGCGATTTTTGAGGGAGTGGGCGCGATCCTGCTTTCCATCCGTTTTATCCCCCAGTTTGGACTGCTCAAAGGGATCTGGTACAGCATTTTCCACTCCATCTCCGCCTTCTGTAACGCGGGCTTCGACCTGATGGGGCACACGGAAAAATACATTTCCCTGTGCAACTATGTGGGGGACTGGCTGGTGAATCTGGTGATCGTTTCCCTGATCGTCATCGGCGGTATCGGGTTTATCGTCTGGGACGATCTGTACACCAAACGGTGGCATGTGCGCCATTACATGCTGCACACCAAGATCGTTCTGGTGACCACGGCGATCCTGATCGCGGGCAGCATGCTGTTGTTTTATATGATGGAGCGGGGAAATATCCTGGTGGGCATGACCGGGTCGGAGAAATTCCTGGCCTGTCTGTTCAGCGCGGTGACGCCCAGGACCGCGGGCTTTAACACCGTGGACACCGCGGCGCTGACCGACGGCAGCAAGTTTTTGACTGCGGTGCTCATGTTTATCGGTGGAAGCCCCGGTTCCACGGCAGGCGGTATCAAGACCACCACTCTGATGGTGCTGCTGTTCTATGTGGTCAGCAACGTGCGCCAGACCTACGGCGTGGAGGTGTTCGGGCGCAGGCTTCAGGACGAGTCCATTCGCCAGTCCGCCTGTATTCTGACCATCAACCTCTGTCTGACCATCGTGGCTTCCATCCTGATCATGACGGTCCAGAACCTGCCCATGTCGGCGGTCCTGTTCGAGACGTGCTCGGCCATGGGCACCAGCGGCATGAGCACAGGCGTGACAAGAAGCCTGAATACATTTTCCAGATTTATGATCATTATGTTAATGTACTGCGGACGAATCGGCAGCCTTTCCTTTGCCCTGGCCTTCACCAGGACCAAGCGCAAGCCACATGTGCAGCTGCCGCCGGAGCGGATTACAGTGGGATAAAACGTAAGCGGTATTAAGTTGACTGCGGAAGGGAGATAATCTATCTTATGAAATCAATCTTAGTAATCGGAATGGGCAGGTTCGGGCAGCACCTCTGCGAGAACCTGGGCAAGCTGGACAACCAGATCATGGCGGTGGACATGCAGGAGGAGCGGCTGGAGCCGGTTCTGCCCTATGTGGTCAGCGCCAAGATCGGCGACTGCACCAACGAGCTGGTGCTCAAGAGCCTGGGCGTGGACAACTTCGATATTTGCTTCATCTGTATTGGAAACAATTTCCAGAACAGCCTGGAGGTGACCAGCATGATCAAGGAGATGGGCGCCAGATACGTGGTCAGCAAGGCCAACCGGGATATTCACGCCCGGCTTCTGCTCAAAAACGGGGCGGACGAGGTGGTTTACCCGGACCGGGACGTGGCGGAGAAGGCCGCGGTGCGCTACAGCGCAAACCATGTGTTCGACTACACTGAGCTGTCGGCCGGCGTGTCCATTTATGAGATCCTTCCCCTGCCGGCCTGGGTGGGGAAATCCATCAAGGAGCTGAACATCCGCCAGGTTTACGGCATCTCCATCATCGGCGTGAAGGACACCGGGGGGCACATGACCATGCTGCCCGGGGCGGACTATGTGATCGAGAAGGATGTGCACCTGATGGTGTTAGGCAGACAGGAGGACGCGGAGAAAATTCTCCGGCAGCTGCGTTAAACTGTGGGGGGAAACGGTTGCCCGTTATGACTCCGCGCGAAATGGAAGCCACCGCTTGACTTTGGCGGAGGGTTGTGCCAAAATAATGAATTGACAGGTTAATGATCAGGCTGTCCGGCAGGGCCGGACCGGCGACGGATTGAGAAAGAAGGAAGAGCTGAAATGACAAAAATCGATATTATTTCCGGTTTCCTGGGAGCTGGGAAGACTACATTTATTAAGAAGCTGCTGGAAGAGGCCATCTCCGGCGAGCAGGTGGTGCTGATTGAGAACGAGTTCGGCGAGATCGGCATCGACGGCGGATTTTTAAAGGATGCCGGGATTGAGATCCGGGAGATGAACTCCGGCTGCATCTGCTGCTCATTGGTGGGCGATTTCGGAAAATCCCTGGAAGAGGTTCTGACCAAGTACAAGCCAGACCGCATCATCATCGAGCCGTCGGGCGTGGGCAAGCTCTCCGACGTGATGAAGGCCGTGGTTGACGTGTCCGCGGACATGGAGGTGGAGCTGAACAGCGCTGTGACCATTGTGGACGCCAATAAGTGCAAGATGTACATGAAGAATTTCGGCGAATTCTTCAACAATCAGATCGAGAACGCCGGGACCATCGTGCTCAGCCGCACGGATATCGCCGACGCCGCTAAGATCCAGCTGGACGTGGACATGATCCGCGGGAAAAATCCCAAGGCCGTCATCGTCACCACGCCGGTGGACCGCCTGGACGGAAAACAGCTGCTTGAAATCATTGAGAAGCATGATACCATGCTGGACGATATGCTGGAGGAAGTGCGCCGCGCCCGCCATCAGGAAGAGGAGTGCTGTTGCGGGCATGACCACGGGCACGAAGGCCATGATCACGATCATGAGTGCCACGGACACGAACACGAGCACGGGCACGAAGACCATGACCACGACCATGAGTGCCACGAGCACGACCACGGGCACGAAGGCCACCACCACGACCATGATCATGAGTGCCACGGACATGACCACGGGCACGAAGGCCACGATCACGATCATGAGTGCCATGAGCACCACCATGATCACGGGCACGATCATGAGTGCCACGAGCATGACCATGACCACGGGCACGAAGGCCATGACCACGATCATGAGTGCCACGAGCACAGCCATGACCACCATCACGACCACGCTGGCCACCACCATCACCACCATGCCGACGAGGTGTTCACCAGCTGGGGCATGGAGACGATTGTTCCAGTCACCAGGGACCAGTTGGAGGACGTGTTGAAACGCCTTTCCGACACAAAGGAGTTCGGCGACGTGCTTCGGGCCAAGGGGATGCTGCCGACGGAGAATCCGGGCGAATGGCTCTATTTTGACCTGGTGCCGCAGCAGTATGAGATCCGCGACGGCAGACCCGACTACACGGGCAAGGTGTGCGTGATCGGCGCCAACTTAAACGAGGGCGCATTAAACCAGGTATTCGGAAGAGGTTAAAAAGCCATGGCATATGAGATAGATGACGATGTGATGCCGCTGTTTCTCATCAATGGATTTCTGGAAGCCGGGAAAACCCAGTTTCTGGATTTCACCATGCGGCAGGATTATTTTAAAGCCGACGGAAAGACCCTGCTGATCGTATGCGAAGAGGGAGACACGGAGTACGACGCAAAGATGCTGAAAAAGAACCGCACTGCGGTGGTATTTGTGGACAGCATGGAAAAACTGACGCCCCAGTACCTGGACGAGCTGGAGGTGATTTACCGCCCGGAGCGCGTGCTCATGGAGTGGAACGGTATGTGGAACCAGGACGAGTTACGTCTGCCGGACGATTGGGTGATCTACCAGCAGATCACCATCATTGACGGTTCCACCTTCGAGCTGTACGTGCAGAACATGAAACCGCTTTTAGGCGCAATGCTGCGCGGTTCCGAGCTGGTTATTATGAACCGGTGCGACGGCCTTCCGGATGAAAAGCTCACCAGCTACCGCCGGACCATCCGGGCTATGAGCCGGGAGAGCGAGATCGTGCTGGAGGACAAGAACGGGGAGATCGAGCAGGCCACGTTGGAGGAGGACTTGCCCTACGACGTGAACGCAGATGTGATTGAGATTAAGCCGGAGGCCTACGGCATCTGGTATATCGACTGCATGGACCAGCCTGAGCGGTACAAGGGAAAGACGGTGGAATTCACGGCCATGGTGCTCAAATCTCCCAAATTTCCAAAAGGCCAGTTTGTGCCGGGCCGTATGGCAATGACCTGTTGCGAGGCGGACATGACGTTTTTGGGCTTCATGTGCAAATGGCAGGGAGCCGAGGAATACCGCACCAAGCAGTGGGTGAAGGTACGCGCCGAGGTGGGTGTGGAATATCAGAAGGACTATCACGGGGAGGGACCGGTGCTTTACGCCAGGAGCGTGGAACCTGCCCAGGAGATCAAGGACGTTGTACAGTTCTGATACAATCGGCATCACCGGCCTGGTGATGCCTTTTTGCGCGTGCCGGGGATATGAGGGCAGAGAGAACGGCTGTCCTCAACCGCATACACATGAGGGGGTAATGTATGATAACCGCAATTCAAAGGCTGAAAGAAGAAAATGAGCGCCTGAACCATCGGGCCGGACATGACTGGCTTACCGGCCTGTATGACCGGGAGGGGGCTGAGGAGAAAATCAACCGTTTGATCCGGGAGCGGGGCTGCGGGGTGATGATCCTTTTGGACGTGGACCGTTTTCGTAGAATCAACAGCCGTCACGGCCACATTGTGGGAGATCACGTGCTCAGCTCCATCGCCGCGGTGCTGGATTCCATGGTATTCCGGCACGACGTGGTGGGCCGGGTGGACGACGATGAATTTGTGGTGTTTATGCCGGTCGATCAGGATGAAAAATTTCTGCAGCAGCGCTGCCGCCAGATCCGGGACCGTCTAAAGACCATGGAGCTGCCGGGTGGCGCGGAGATTTCCATTTCCCTCAGCACCGGGGGCGCCATCTGCGGGAAGGACGACACCTACAGGAGCCTGTTCGCCCGGGCTTACGGCGAGCTGGACAAGGATAAGGTGAGCGCCCGCGAGCAGACGGCGGACTCCGAGGCCCGCAAGGGCAATTTCATGGTGGATTTAAAGCAGGTCCGCGGGGAGCTGGCGGAGCAGAGCCTGATTCCGGGCGCCTACTGTCAGGATTACGAGACATTTAAACACATTTACCGTTTTGTGGAACGCAGGCTCCGTCGGGCGGAGATCAGCTCCTACATTCTGCTGATCACCCTGACCGACGGAAACGGCGATTTTCCTCCCCTCACCAGGCGGGAGGAGCAGATGGCGGTGCTAAAAGACGAGATTCAAATCTCCCTTCGATCCGGCGACGTGTTCACCCAGTACAGCAGCTGTCAGTACCTGGTGATGATTTCCGACGCCTCCGCGGAGAATGTAGAAATGATTGCGGACCGTATCTGCACGGCCTTCTATAAAGCCATCGGCGGAGCGTGCCAGGGCGTTCTGCTGCACCATTGCTATCCCATGTGGCCGGCAGGGGAGAAGGAGCCGTAAGAGAACGCAGCAATTTGTTTGGGATGTAAAAAACTGGAAATCCATGCTGCCTCTGCAAAATGCCATATATCGGAGGCAATAGAATAGCATTCGCTCAAAATGTGACGCCCATCAGCGCCGCAGTGCTGCGAGATGAATTGTGGAAATTCATCTCCCGCGCTGCGGCGTTATTTTTGGGATGGATGCGGTAAAAAACGGGATAAGAGATCATCCGCCGGAACGCAGATAATGCGCGAAGTATTCCAAAATAAGTGAAAGCGCTTTCTTGCGGATTTTTCATTTGAAACAATCCATAAGAATGTACTTAAAATATCTATAAAATCTTGACAAATAGGCATTTGATGTTATGATGATTATCAGAAGAGCTTTTGGGGAAATGCTTCATTTTAACTAAAGTTGAGAAAGCCTTTTCACGCACTTGTACGGAACTCGGACAAGAAAGAGCGGGCCAGGTTGAAAAACAAAACGCCGCAAAGCGCAGCCAATGGCTCTTTGGGAACCGCAGGCGAAGCGCGTTCCGGACCGGATGGCCGCCTGCCTGCAGCATACAGAAGCTAAGGAGGGGAAACAATGAGAATTGCATATGAAGCGTTGCTGGAGAAATTCCGGAAGATTCTGGAAAGCCGCGGATTTTCAGGGGAGCACGCTAAGGACGCGGCCACCGTGTTCGCCCAGAACAGCCTGGACGGCGTGTACAGCCACGGCGTGAACCGATTCCCGCGGGTGGTGGAGTATCTGGACAAGGGCGAGATCGACTGCCATTCCATCGCGGAGTGTGTGGAGCGAATGGGGGCCATCGAGCGTTGGGACGGGCATCGGGGTTTCGGGCCCCTGAACGCGCGCCTTGCCATGGACCGGGCCTGTGAGCTGGCGGAGGAATACGGCGTGGGCGTGGTGGCCCTGGGCAACAACAATCACTGGATGCGCGGCGGCAGCTACGGCTGGCAGGCGGCGGACGCGGGCTGCATCGGCATCTGCTGGTCCAACACTATGCCCAACATGCCGGCCTGGGGCGGCAAGGACCGGAAGATCGGCAACAACCCGCTCATCATGTCCATTCCCAGAAGCAGCGGCAGGCACGCGGTGATCGATTGCGCGGTCTCCCAGTTCTCCTACGGCAAGATCGAGGAGGCCAGGCTTAAGGGCAGACAGCTTTCCGTTCCCGGCGGATACGACAGGGAGGGCAATCTGACCACGGACCCCGCTAAAATCGAGGAGACCTGGAGAGTCTTGCCCATGGGCTACTGGAAGGGCAGCGGCATTTCCATCGCCCTGGACTTAATCGCCACCGTGCTGACCAACGCCAATTCCGTCTCCAAAATCGGCGCCTTTGGCGATGAAGTGGGCCTTTCCCAGGTGATGATCGCCATCGACCCGTGTAAATTCAACTCCGTGGAGCGGACGGACCGCATTGTGGATGAAATTCTGGCAGATATCAAGGCCTCCCAGCCGGCCGAGACGGGGGGAGAGGTGTTTTATCCGGGAGAAATTGAGCTGAACACCCGCCAGGAGAACCTGGCGAATGGAATCCCGGTGATCGACGAAGTCTGGCAGACCATTCTCTCGCTGGAGCGGTGACCATTTTAAATGTAACATTTTGTAAAACAGGGAGATAATCCATGAACATCTACGACATTGCAGCGGAAGCCGGTACGTCCATATCCACCGTGTCCCGGGTTTTGAACAATAAGGGAAACGTCAATCCACAGATCCGCAAACGGGTCGAGGAGGTGCTGAAAAAGTACGATTACAAGCCCAGCGCCATTGCGCGCGGTATGGTTTCCAAGACCATGAAGAGTATCGCCATTCTCACCGTAGACGTGCGGGTGACCCATTACGCCCGGATGATCTATGTGATCGAGCAGGAGTTCAGCAACCAGGGCTACAATGTGACGGTGTGCAATACGGGTGGCTCCATCGGGGAGTGCGACCGGTATTTTAAAATATTGGCGGAGAAACAGATCGACGGCCTGGTTCTGATCGGGTCCATTTTCAACAATCTGATCCATTATCCACAGATCATCGCCCGGATTAAGCAGATTCCGGTGGTGATGGCCAACGGCCATGTGGACAGCCCGAATTTTTATTCCGTACTGGTGGACGACACCAAGGCGATCCGCACGGTGGTGGATTATCTGTTGGACGGCGGCAGAAAAAACCTGGTCTACGTGTTCGACCTGGAGAATGACAGCGCCCAGGCAAAGCGCCGGGGATTTGTGGAGGGATTGAAGCTGAGGGACGTGCCGCAGCCGGAGTCCCGGGTATTTACGGCGGCCTACGGCCTGGAGGGCGGTATGCGGGCCGCAAAGGAGATCATCCGCTCCGGGATCCCCTTCGACGGGGTGGTGTGCGGCGAGGACACCACGGCAATCGGCGTGATGAAGGGCCTGAAAAAACAGGGATATCGCGTTCCGGAGGACGTGGCGGTGACGGGCTGCAACAATTCGCCGGAAGCGCAACTCTGCGAGCCGGAGCTGACGACCCTGGACAACAAACCGGAGCTTTTGGGCGGCATGTGCGCCCGGCTTCTTCGGGATACCATTGAGAAAAAAGCCTCGGCTGTCAGCGTCGCCATCCAGCCGGAGCTGGTGGTGCGCCAATCCACTTGAACGAAAAAAATTCCGCCGGCGGTATAATCCGCGCCGGCAGATTGGTAAACTTGCCGGTTGACAGCCAATACCGGATCTGTTATAGTTGATTACTGTACGAAACGAGAGGATGAAAGGCCTGAAGCGTGCCTGAAAACCTCTCGTTTCGGCGTGTGAAGGGAAATGATGACAGTTTTGATGATTTTTACCGTCTGAATTGTCTCGAAAAATGCGGTGCATGAAGCGAATTGGTGGGTATGCACAATCGGCCTGCCGCCCGCGCCCCGGGTGGGGAAGCGATGCGGAAGCGGCAGAGAAAGAAAGGAATTTATTATTATATGGAAGCAATGAAATTTGATACGTTACAGTTGGATGAGCGGATTCTGCGGGCCGTTACGGAGATGGGCTTTGAGGAGGCCTCTCCCATACAGGCGCAGGCGATTCCGGTGGCAATGGAGGGCAGGGACATGATCGGCCAGGCCCAGACCGGCACCGGCAAGACGGCGGCCTTCGGAATCCCGCTGCTGCAAAAGGTGGACCCCAAGGTCAAAAAGCTGCAGGCGATTGTGCTGCTGCCCACCAGAGAGCTGGCCATCCAGGTAGCGGAGGAAGTGCGCAGACTTGGCAAGTTTATGCACGGAATAAAGGTTCTGCCCATCTACGGCGGTCAGGATATCGTAAAACAGATTCGTTCCTTAAAGGACGGCACTCAGGTGATCATCGGCACCCCCGGACGTGTGATGGACCACATGCGGCGCAAAACCGTAAAGCTGGACTATGTGAATACCGTGGTGCTGGATGAGGCGGACGAGATGCTCAACATGGGCTTTCTGGAGGATATGGAGACCATTTTGAGCCAGCTCCCCGAGGAGCGCCAGACCCTGATGTTCTCCGCCACCATGCCTCCGGCCATCGCGGAGATCGCCCGGAAGTTCCAGAAGGAGCCGGTGACGGTCCGCGTGGTGAAAAAGGAGCTGACCGTTCCCAAGGTCACCCAGTATTACTACGAGGTGAAGCCCAAGAACAAGGTGGAGGTGATGTGCCGTCTGCTGGATCTGTACGCTCCCAAGCTGTCCATCGTGTTCTGCAACACCAAAAAGCAGGTGGATGAGCTGGTGCAGGCGCTTCAGGGCAGAGGTTATTTCGCGGAGGGACTTCACGGGGATTTGAAGCAGATGCAGCGCGACCGCGTGATGAACAGCTTCCGCAACGGCCGCACGGACATTTTGGTGGCCACTGACGTGGCGGCCCGCGGCATCGACGTGGGCGACGTGGAGGCGGTGTTCAATTATGACATCCCCCAGGACGACGAGTATTACGTGCACCGCATCGGCCGTACGGGCCGGGCCGGACGGGAAGGTAAGGCCTTCAGCCTGGTGGTGGGCCGCGAGGTCTACAAGCTGCGCGACATCCAGCGTTACTGCAAGACCCGCATCATTCCTCAGGCTATTCCGTCCTTAAACGACATCACGGAGATCAAGGTGGAGAAGATCCTGGATCAGGTCGAGGAAGTGATGAACGACAGCGATTTGAGCAAAATGGTGGGAATCATTGAGAAGAAGCTGATGGAGGAGGAGTACACCTCCCTGGATCTGGCGGCGGCTCTCCTGAAAATGAACATGGGCGAGGACAGCGAGGACATCATCGAGTGTTCGGAGCCGGCCCGCTCCCTGGACGATCTGGACCGCTACGGCAGGGACTTTAACCGGGGCCGGGGCAGAACCACCGGCGGAAACCGCAGCCGCCGCAAGGGCGCTACGGACCGCGCCGCCATCGACTACATTGTGGAGGGCGATGGAGACGACATGGCCCGCCTGTTCATCAACATCGGCAAGGCCCAGCGCGTGACCCCGGGCGATATCCTGGGCGCGGTGGCCGGAGAGTCCGGTATGCCGGGACGCCTGGTGGGCAGCATCGACATGTACGACGGTTATACCTTCGTGGATGTGCCGGTGCGCTACGCCGACGAGGTGTTAAAGGCCATGGGCCATGCCAGAATCAAGGGCAGAAACATCCATGTGGAGAAGGCTAACGGGAGAAGATAGACCGCCGGAGCCAGGGCAAAGCCACGGGATTAAATTTGGAAATGATATTCCGAAATTACGAAAGCAGCAGGAGAACCGGCAAGGTTTTCCTACTGCTTTTTTGACGATTTGCGATCTGCGGCCTGTTATTCCGCCCAGTTCTCCCTCAAAAAGTCCACAATATCCGCAGCTTTTGGCGGACAGCCCTTTAAATGTTTTTGGTGGCAGGATGTGCAGCTTCCCACGCCGATTTCGCCGGTTTTGTCCTTATAGCCCTGCCCGATGGACACAGGCGGCAGGTTCCGGCGCAGAAGCCCCGCGTCGCTCAGACGGTCCAGTGCGTAGATCAGGGAGCCATAACAGGCGCTGCAGGCGTCCTTTGGGGCGGTGTAGGCGGCCAGAGTGCGTACCCGGCGGGGCATTTCCATTTTCCGGTCCGGCAGGCAGTCCTCGTTGAGGGGGATGATATTGGCCGTAGACAGGTCGGCGCTGCCTACGCCCAGGGCCTCGGCCAGGCGGATATACTCCACGTCGTCGGGGGAGTAGCCCATGCAGTCGCACACATAGGCGTCACAGAGCACCGGGTCCAGGAAGCCCAGCACCCGGTTCATAACCACGGGATTTCCGCCCTCCTCGAAGTCCAGGTCCCCGCAGATGTTGTCCACCAGGATGAAGCTGTCGGGGATCAGGGTGTTTAAATGGGCGATTGGGCGGTGCAGGCCCAGGGTGTGGAACCGGCGCTTCTCCATGTTGGGGAGCAGGCCCTTGTTGTTTTTCAGGGCGCAGGTGATGAGGGTTTGGCAGTGACCCTTTAACACGGGCATGTTGATGATGTAATCCGCAGCCGCCGCGCGGTCGCAGAGGCGGATGTTCATGCCCTGGGCGTCGTATTCCTTCCAGCTGTCCTTCTGGAGGTCATAAAAGGGCACGTTATAGGCGCGGCACACCTTGTCGCAGCCGGCCGCCCTGGCCGCCAGGTCCGTGCGGTCCCCTACCCAGGCTCCTTCGATCACGCTGATCTGATGAAAACCGTGCTCCTGCAAATACTCAATGGTTCCGGCCAGCAGCTGGGGATGGGTGGTGGCCCCGGTGGAGGGCGAATTGGCGGACGCCAGGTTGGGCTTCAGCGCCACCTGCTTGTCCCGGTCCCCGATTAACGCCGCCACATCCGCCCGGGTTAAAATCTGCTTTGCCATCTCTTTGTAATCTGTGCCGTGAATGATCAGAATGTCCTGCTTTGTCATGGGAAAAGTTCCTCCTGATTCGAGTTGTGTGTGGGCGAACGACCTCGCCAAGTGCTCATAGTATACCATGTCCGCTAGGCTCGTGGACGACCTCGCCGAGTGCTCATAGTATACCACATCTTGTAATACTGCCACAACTGTACTATAATGTGAAAAGCATAAAAACCAATGACAGCGAGGAGTGAAGTCGGATGACCAAGACAAATGTGATGCGTCTTCTGGACGTGGCGGGGATTGTTTACCAGGCGGGGAGCTATGAGGTGGACGAGAACGATCTGTCCGGGAGCCATGCCGCGGATTTGATGGGCGTGGATCACGACGCCATGTACAAGACGCTGGTGTTAAAGGGCGAGAAAAAGGGCTATGTGGTCTGCTGTATCCCGGTGGACGAGGAGCTGGACTTAAAGAAGGTGGCAAAAGCCGCGGGGGAGAAGAAGGTGGAGATGATCCATGTGAAGGATATGCTGGCAGTCACCGGCTACATCCGGGGCGGCTGCTCTCCGGTGGGAATGAAGAAGCAATATCCTACTTATATAGAAGAAACGGCTCAGCTCTATGACCGGATCACCGTCAGCGCGGGCCAGCGCGGCGTCCAGGTGACCCTGAATCCCGAGGACCTGCGCCGTTACGTGGAGGCGGAATTCGTTCCTCTGATCTGACCGGCATTTCCTGTCTCAGGGTGGCGGAATTTTAGGAGAAAACAGATGATCATATTAATAGCAGGGGCGTCCCACACCGGAAAAACCGCTCTGGCACAGCGGCTGCTGGAGAAATACCATTACCCGTACCTCTCCATGGATCTGCTGAAAATGGGGCTGATCCGAAGCGGAAACACCGGGCTGACCCCGGAGGAGGACGGGAAACTCACGGGGTATCTCTGGCCCATTGTCCGGGAGATGATCAAAACCGCAATCGAGAACCGCCAGAATCTTGTGGTGGAGGGGATTTACATTCCCTTTGATTGGGAAAATGATTTCGGCGTGGAATACCGGAACGAAATTCGCTTCTATTGTCTCGTGATGACGGAGGCGTATATTAAAGCCCGCTTTGACGATATCAAACAATACGCCAATGTGATTGAAACGCGGCTTGACGATTCTTATTGTACAGAAGCTTCTGTGCTCCAAGAAAATGCCCATAATTTGGAAATGTGCCGGAAATACAGCTGCAACTGCATCCTGATCGACGGCGATTACCAGGTGGATATCGGCATTTAGCCGCGCGCCCGGGCAGCGGCAGGAAGAAGCAGCATAAAGAGCGCCGTTTGACATTTGGACAGACAGGAATTAAAATGAAAGAAAACAGGAGCGTTAACCAAACGAAATGAATTGAAGGAGGAAGAAAGCGATGGAGCGAAATGAGATATACAGACGGGTGGACCACACTCTGCTGGCCCAGACGGCCACCTGGGAGGAGATTCGCGGAATCTGCGACGACGCCCTGGCGTACGAGACGGCCAGCGTGTGTATCCCGCCGTCTTACGTGGGACGGGCGAAGGAATATCTGGGGGACCGGATGGCGGTCTGCACGGTGATCGGTTTCCCCAACGGCTACAATACCACGGCGGTCAAGGTGTTTGAGACGGAGGACGCCGTTGCCAACGGCGCCGACGAGATCGACATGGTGATCAACATCGGCTGGCTCAAGGACCGGGAATATGACCGTCTCCGCGATGAAATCCGTCAAGTTAAGGCCGCCTGCGCAGGCCGGATTCTGAAGGTAATCATCGAGACCTGCCTGTTGAGCGAAGAGGAGAAGGTCCGCATGTGCGGTATCGTCACCGAGGCCGGGGCGGATTTCATCAAAACCTCCACCGGATTTTCCACCGCAGGCGCCACCTTTGACGACATCCGCCTGTTTGCAGAGCACGTGGGCGAGGGCGTGCGCATGAAGGCGGCGGGCGGTATTAAATCCTTTGGGGACGCCGAGGAATTCATCCGCCTGGGAGCGGACCGCCTGGGGACCAGCCGGATCGTGAAGCTGGCAAAGGCCGAGAAGGCCGGCGGACAGACGGCGCCGGATTCGGACCGCTATTGATCCCGAACCGGATTGTTTAGCGCCTCGTCACAGCGGGAATAAACAGCGGACAGCCCACATATCTTACATTAAGGAACCGCTGGGGCTGCGGGAGCGCCGCCCGGGGATTTCCGCGAAACGGCGGGATTTTATTGACAATTCGAATATTATTCCGGGGAATGCTGGGTATACTGTCAGAATTGTTCACAAAAGTTCATAAAAATCCGCTTGAAAAATGAGATCGATTGCGCTATAATAAGGCCATACAAAATTATGTAACCTGTAACTACCTGGGATGTGCGATACTCTTACCAATTTTGAACCTACATTTCGACTCAGGGATTCCAATATTTTTAGGCGGATGTCAGGCCTCCTTCGAGTGGAAGGCAGAAGTCTAAGTGAGGTTGCCCACCTAGCATTGCTAGGCGTCAATAAGTAAGAGACGGCATCTTGGGGTTACAGAAGACAAAAAGCAGCGAGCAATCGCTGCTTTTGCTTCTTGTAAATCTAAATTTGTAAATGACGCAGTGAGGGGGAAATATGAAGAACAAGATGATTTTATGGACGGCGGGTATGATATCCCTGGTCGTCGTGTTAATGATTATCATCGTGTCCCTGGAACCCCCAAAGGAAGGGATTACCCGCTCCCAGGCGTTTAAGGCGGCGGCGCTTCTGACCGCCTCGCGGGAGGAGTGCGAAGCCCACCAAAAGGCTGCGGGCCGTTCGCATTTCTCCGCAAAGGAGCAGGTAAACTGGTTTGTGAAATATATGGACTACCTCTACGACGAGGATTACCTGACCGAGGAGCTGACGCCCGCGAACCTGACCACGGCCCAGGGGCTTCTGACCTACAGGGAGGCTTCCTATCTGGCCGCCAGGGCGGGCAGTTCCTTTAAGGCCAGAGTGGGAGCCAACAAGCACAACCAGGACAGCCCCTATCCGGAGGAGGACTGGTGGGCCCTGTACGGAGCCATGGCGAAAGAGCTGGACCCGGAGGGGAAAATCACGGATGTGACCGCGGTGCTCTACGGCACGCCCTCCAACCTGGAGCAGGCGGCCAGCTGGACGGCCTACACCACAGAGGGCGACTACGGTTTCGAGGGACTGGCGCTGGACGCCTATATGGACTGTGAGATCCGCTTCCTGGCCCGAGAGGGCGAGATGATCGCTATGCGGGAACTGGTTTCTGAGGACGTTACATATCCCAACGTTTGGCTGACCGACGGGTCAGAGGGACATTTTAAAGTGTATCTGGGCACTCTGAGCCGGGAGTTCACCGTCAACGGAAAGATGGGCAAGGCCGAGGACCTGGAGAACAATCTGGTGGATTTGGTGCTGAACCGGGGCAGACTGGTGAAAATCGTGCTGAAAAAGGACCGGATCAACGGCAAGGTGCTGTCGGTGACCGAGGACGCCATCGAGATCGAGGGCTACGGCCGCCTGGAGCTGGCGCCGAATTTCAACGTTTACAAGCTCTACGGGGATTTTAAAACCCTGAGCCTGAAGGACATTCTGGTGGGCTACAACCTGCAGGAGTTTGTGGCGGCGGACGGAAAGCTGTGCGCGGCCCTGGTGGAGCGTCAGTTCGACGCCAAGACGATCCGGGTGCTGTTGATGAACACCGGCTTCAAGAGCCTGTTCCATCCCTCTGTGGAGCTGACGGTGCACGGCTCCGCGGTTCTGGAGTACGACGTGGGGGAGGGAAAGACCGAGAGCGAGGAATTGTCGGACGGCGCGTTGCTTCAGATACAGCCCGGGGATAAACGGCTGGAGAACGGACGGTTGGAGATCCGGCCCGCCGGGGACGAGGGAATCACCATCAATTCCATCGAGCGGGCCCAGGGGAATCCCACCTACAGCGGCAGCCTGGAGATCCGCCAGGAGGCCGACGGGCTGGTGCTGGTCAACGATCTGTACCTGGAGGACTATCTGACCAAGGTGGTACCCAGCGAGATGCCCTCCTCCTACGAGAAGGAGGCATTAAAAGCTCAGGCCGTGTGCGCCAGGACGTATGCTTACCGGCAGATTCAGGGCAACGCCTACAGCCAGTTCGGCGCTCATGTGGACGACAGCACCAACTATCAGGTGTACAACAACAAGGAGACCGACGAGAAGACCACGGCGGCGGTAAAGGAGACCTACGGGAAGATGCTGTTCTACGAGGATAAGGCCGTCGAAGCGTTCTATTTCTCCACCTCCTGCGGCCATACCACGGACGGAAGCGTGTGGGGGTCTGAGGGCGCCAAGCTGCCCTACCTCCAGGCCGTGGAGATGCGGGAACGGAGAAAGACGCAGGACCTGACGGACAACGCGGCCTTTGACGCCTTTATCCGCAATCCCGACGTGCCGTCCTACGACAGCAGTTTCCCCATGTACCGCTGGGAAACGGATGTGAGCAGCGATCTGCTCAGCGGAAAAATCGGGGGAGTTGGAACGGTGCAGAACCTGACCGTCACCAAGCGCGGCCCGGGCGGAATCGCCCAGGAGCTGCTGGTGGAGGGCTCCGGCGGGAACACCACCATAAAGACCCAGGGCAGTATCCGCTCCACGCTGGGAGATCCGGGGCTTTCCATCGCCAAAAAGGACGGCTCTGTCATGGAGGGCAGCGATCTGCTGCCCAGCGCGTTTATCTCCATTGAGAAGCGCTCGGCGGACGACGGAACGATTTCCTTCCATATTTATGGAGGCGGATTTGGCCACGGCGCGGGTATGAGCCAGAACGGCGCCCAGGGTATGGCCAGAGAGGGCAAGGATTACAGGGAAATCCTGGATTTCTTCTATAAGGGCACGGAATTGAGAGAACAGTAGATTTACTGCATACGGGGATAAAAGGGGCGCAGCCCGGAAACTCACATAAAGTTTCCGGGTTGCGCCCCTTTTTTGGACGGTCCGGCTGCAGGCCCGTGCGCAATCCCTGGCCAGGCCGTCACGCAGCCTGCCGCAGGCCCATTATGCAGTCTGCTTCCCGCCCGCTTACCGGGCTTCCCGGCAGGCTTTCCACAACCGCATCGCCTGTTCGGCCGCGCCCGCCATATTTTTCATTGCGGTCCCGGGCTCCATGGCCTCGGACAGGGTGGTTACGGTCCGCAGGATGGGGAAGAAGGCGTCGATGCCCTTCTGATTGCAGGCGACGGCGTCCTCGGTGACGCAGCCCGCGAAGGCCAGCACCGGTTTGCCAAACTGTTTAGCCAACCCGGCCACCCCCACCGGGGCCTTGCCCATGGCGGTCTGGCCGTCCAGACGGCCTTCTCCGGTGATCACCAGGTCCGCGTTCCGGATGTAGTCCGCCAGGTGCGTTTCCTCCAGCACGATGTGGATTCCGGATTCCAGAACCGCGTCCGTGAAGGTGAGGAAGGCGAAGCCCAGCCCGCCTGCGGCCCCGGTGCCGGGAAAGCTGGCGTCGGCCCTGGGAAAGGTCTTGGCGGCCAGCGCCGCGTAGCGGCCCAGCCAAAGGTCCATCTGCCGGACCATTTCCGGCGTGGCGCCCTTCTGGGGGCCGTAGATGGCGCTGGCTCCCAATTCCCCGCAGAGTGGATTGGTCACGTCGCAGGCCACGCAGAACCGGCACTGGGAGAGGTCCGGCAGCACGTTGTCCGAGCCGATGGAGGCCAGGCGCTCAAGTCCCGCGGCACCCTGGGGAATCGGCTTTCCGTCGCTGTCCAGAAAGTCGTATCCCAGCGCCTGGAGCATACCGGCGCCCCCGTCGTTGGTGGCGCTGCCCCCTATTCCAACGATAAAGCGGCGGCAGCCCCTTGCAATGGCATCCCGGATCATTTCGCCCACGCCGTAGGTGGTGGTGAGAAGGGGATTGCGTTCCTTCTCGGGAACCAGGGGAAGCCCGGCTGCTGCGGACATCTCGATCACCGCGGTGCCGGAGCTGCCGATGATCCCGTAGGAGCACTCCAAGGGCTGGCCCAGGGGACCGGTGACGGTGATGGTGCGAAGTTCCCCGTTCATTCCGCTGACCAGGGCCTCCACCGTGCCCTCGCCGCCGTCTGCCAGCGGGCGCACGGACACCACCGCGTCCGGGTAGACCCGGCGGATGCCCTCGCAGACCGCCCGGCCCGCTTCCATGGAAGTCAGGCTTCCTTTTAAAGAGTCGATTGCTACAACTGCGTTCATATTTCTGCCTCCCTGCTCTCTGAAATCGTATTGTGATCTATCTCCACTATAACAGATCGGCGACTGGGAAAAAATATTATGAATACCGAATATTTTGTGATATTATAAAAAAATATGGTATGAATAACAAATATACGCTATAATAAATCAGACAGACCAGAGCGAATCATTGGGAGGGTGGGGAATATCATGAATGAACAGATTGACCGGAAGCTGGCGCAGCAGATCGTGGATACGGTGAAGGACGTATGCGGGCAGAATGTGAACTTTATCGACGGCTCGGGCCTGATTTACGCCAGCACGGACGCGGGCAGAATCGGCTCCTACCATGAGATCGGCCGTCAGGCGGCGGTGGCGGGAAAGGCCATTGAGGTGGAGGCGGACGACCGGTTTAGCGGAACCCAAAAGGGAGTGAACCTGCCGGTATACCACAATGGCTCCATGGTGGCGGTGATCGGCATCAGCGGACCGCCCGGTGAGGTGCGAACGTACGCCCGCCTTGCGGAACGCATTACCGGACTTTTGATCCGGGAACGGGAGATCGGCGCATTTTCGCGCACACAGGAGGAGCGCCGCAGCTACGTGATCAACGGGCTGATCCGCAGGGAGCCCATGGCGGAGGAATATCTGAAGGAGGCCCTTGCGGAGTGGGGGATTGCACGGGGCACAGGAAAGCGGGTGGCTGTGATCCGGGTATACGGCCGCCCTTACGCGGCGGACGGCGCCGTGCTGGACCAGGACATCCGCCGCCTGTTTGAGCGGGCCCGGGCCTGCCTGTACACCCGGAATTACCCGAACGAATATCTGGCGGTGCTGGAGGAGGGGGATTTTGCCCGGACGGAGGGAATGCTTAAGGCCTTCTGCGCCGGGCGGGAGGGCGATCTGAAGGCAGGGGTGGGCAAGGCGGCGCCCTTGGAGGAGCTGGCGGACTCCTATGAGTCCGGGCTCACCGCTCTGGAAAGCCTGCGGGGATCCCAGGAAAATTACGCGGTGTACGACCAGCTGACGCTGGAAATTCTGCTCTCGCGGGTTTCCCAGGCCAGCCGGGAGGAATTTCTGCAAAAGACGGCGGCCGGGCTGACGGAGGAGGAGCTGGAGCTTTTGGCCGTTTATTTTGAGGAGGACATGTCCCTCTCCGGAGCCTGCGCCCGCCTGTTCCTGCACAAGAACACCCTGCAGTACCGCCTGGACCGCATCGGGCGGAGAACCGGCTTTAATCCCCGCAGATTCAGGGACGCGGCGGTGCTCTACCTGGCCGTAAAACTGAAAAACCGGCCCTGTCCGGCCGATGGAGCCGGGCAAAACCGGTAGGGGATGGTGCTTTACGCCTGAGACGGGATCAGATAGACCTCTGCGTTCTGGGTTCCGTGCTGAAGCGTCTCGCCGTGGGTGTTGAAGAAAATGTCGATGTGGTTGCCTCTGACGCCGCCTCCGCGGTCCTCGGCCGTGTATACCACGCCGTTGATCATGAGTTTGGAGCCGAAGGGAATCACCTTGGGGTCCACGGCCACCGTGTGGCTGGCCGCGGCGATGGCTCCGGTGCAGGTGTGGCGGCCCCAGCCCTCGGAACAGGCGCGGCAGGGACAGTAACCGGTTGTCTTAAAAACGCCCAGCGGAATCAGATTCTGACTTCCGGCAGCTCCCTGGGACTGAGCCTGGGCCTGGGGATCGCCCTTGGTATGGTTCATGGTGTTGGCAAAATCCGAATCGCCCACATAGCCTTCCACCCGGTACTCGCCGTCCGGAAGGGAGGACCAGTCCATGGGAATGGTGAATCCGTGGCAGCCGTTGCCCTTACCCTGGCTCTCCAGCTTTTCACGGTATTCCCCCGCGGTTACCCGCTGGCGGAACACTTCCTCGCCGGTGGCCTTATTGAATACAGCTACGGTGCAGTCGATGGGGGAGTCGGGGAGATCTTTGTTATATGCCCAGCCGGTGATTGCAGAGTCGGAAACCTTTTCCAGCCGGCCTCTGGGAACCGCGGCAAATGCCGTGGTGGCGGATGCGGCCAGCAGGCTGAAGGTGAGGATTGCTCCTGTTATCATTGTTCTAAGTTTCATGTCAGTACCTCCTGATTGCTCATGTAATAAATGGAATAGAATTTTAAAACTTATTACATAATATGTAACACTTTTGTAATATATGAGCAATAACCACATTTTTATCATACTTTTCAGGAGCTGTCAAGGAAATAAATGGAAAAACCGGAGGGAAATGGATAAAAATATTACAAATTTGTAAAATATTTACAAAACAAGCGGGGCTTGTGCGCTGTGTGGAACATAGTGTCCGTGAATGACGGATTTAAAAATTTGCAAAAAGCGCAATAATGGCCAAAGGTTACACCGGCTGCCCATTGCATTCAACAAAACAGAGCAGCTGTCCGTCCGGCTCGGTGCCGGAGGCCAGCTGCTCTGCAGCGTTTCCTACCATATTCAATTTTAAAATGGAACCGTCAGTCGGCCCGGAATACCTCGGCGGTGTACATGCCGGCGGCCAGCGCTTCATCGTGGGTCGCATAGTAGATATCCAGCTTCCTGCCGTTCACGGCGGAGCCCATATCCTCCACGGTGTAGACGGTGCCGTCAATCAGAAGCTTGGTTCCCAGCGGAAACAGGTTCAAATCCGCGGAGATCGTGTGATCCGGCTGGGGCGTGGTGCCGGAGTAGGTCAGGTTGTGCCCTCCGGAACAGGCGTCGCACCCGCAGTAACCTGTGATGGTGAAGGTCCCCAGGGACTCGCCGCTGTTTTTGTCCGGTTCCTGGTTTTTCACCGCGCCGGGGCCGGCGTCCACGTACGCGTCGTCCTCGTCGAACCGGACCTGGCTTTTGCCGGAACCGGTACTGGTAATATGAAGTGTCCCGTTATCCTCCGGGGCGTCGGCTTCGTTTGCTACCGTGACATTCGTTCCAACAGCTGCGTTTTCCCCGGCGGACTGTACCGTCTCCGGGCGGGGCTCCACCACACTGCCCTGGGCGCCGTAGGCGGGAAGGGTAAACAGCATGCAGGCGGCCAGCGTCGCGGCTGCAAGAACCTTATTCGATTTAATTCGCATATGTTTGCCTCGCATTCTCAATGAATCGACAGTTTATATGTGTATTTAACATTATATTACAAAATTGTTAAATGTCAAGTAAAAGTCGTTAAGTGGGATTTACAAAATTGTGAAAAATGGGAAAAGTGCCCTGGAAATTAGTGGATTTTCAAAGAAAAGTGGGGGAGAAAGCCATAGATATAGGGGGCTGGTGGGAGAAAGTTACAGGATATGCCCTATTTGCGGCAGGGGGGAAACCGGCGGCGGGCCAAAAGGTTATAAAATTTTTAGAAATGCATATTGACAAATAAATTAAAAAGGAATATATTATGAAATGTAGATGTTAGCACTCTGAAGAGTTGAGTGCTAATAACAAGCGGAAAGGCGGTGCAGGTATGGCGTTGGAACTGGATGACCGGAAAGTCACAATTTTAAAAGCGATCATCAAGACTTACCTGGAAACGGGGGAGCCGGTGGGTTCCAGAACCATTTCCAAGTATTCCGATTTAAAGCTGAGTTCCGCCACGATCCGCAATGAGATGTCCGATCTTGAGGACATGGGGTATATTGTCCAGCCGCACACATCGGCGGGGCGAATCCCTTCCGACAAGGGCTATCGCTTCTATGTGGACCAGATTGAACTGGAAAAGGACAACGAGGTTATGGAGTTCAAGGAGATGATGGTCCAGAAGGTCGACAAGCTGGAGCTGGTGCTCAGACGGATGGCCCAGGTCCTGGCCAGCAACACCAATTACGCGGCCATGATCAGCGGACCCAGCTACCACAAGACCAAGCTGAAATTTATCCAGCTCTCCAAGATGGAGGAGCGCAAGCTTTTAGTGGTTGTGGTGGTGGAAGGAAACATTATCAAGAACACGATGATCGACATCAGCGATAACCTGACGGACGAGGAGCTGCTGAACCTGAACATACTCCTCAACAGCAGCTTAAACGGGCTGACCATCGAGGAGATCAACCTGGATGTGATCAGCAAGCTGAAGGTTGACGCCGGCGTCCACCGGGAGGTGGTGGAGCTGGTACTCAACGAGGTGGCCGAGGCCATACGGGCCGGCGGTGAGGACCTGCAGATTTACACCAGCGGCGCCACCAACATATTTAAGTACCCGGAGCTCTCCGAGGGCGACAAGGCCAGCCGGCTGATTGGAACGCTGGAGCACCAGGAGGTGCTGCAGGAGTTCGTGGCCGAGGTGAACGCCAACTCGGACGGCGATTCAGGGATTCAGGTATATATCGGAGACGAGACTCCGGTTCAGTCCATGAAGGATTGCAGCGTGGTCACCGCCAATTACGATCTGGGCGGCGGGCTGCGCGGGACCATCGGGATTATCGGACCCAAGCGGATGGATTATGAGAAGGTGCTCAGAACCATGCAGAATCTCATGAACCAACTGGACGGTGCGTTTAAAAAGGATGAAAGGTGATAGACGGTGAACAGCGAAAACATGAATAAGGATGAGATGAACCAACAGACAGCCGGGGGACCGGAAAACGAAGCGCCTGAGACGGTGAATGAGGCGAACGGAGTGAACGCCGCAGAGCAGAGTCAGGCGGAGACGCAGGAGAGCGCGGCAGCGGAAAACGGGAGCGCGCCGGAGAACGCCGGGGAGGCCGGAGAGCAGAACGGCGGAGCCCGGGAAGAGAAAAAGGGATTCTTCAAGAAAAAGAAAGATCCGCGGGATGAGAAGATCGAGGAGCTGACCGACCGTGTGAAACGGCAGATGGCGGAATTCGAGAACTTCCGCAAGCGGACCGAAAAGGAAAAGTCCACCATGTACGAGATGGGCGCACGGGACATCATCGAGCGGATCCTGCCCGTGGTTGACAATTTTGAGAGAGGGTTGGCCTCCATACCGGAAGAAGCAAAAGCCACCCCGTTTGCGGACGGCATGGAGAAGATATATAAGCAGTTCCAGAAAACACTGGAGGAGGCCGGCGTGAAAGCCATCGAGGCCGTGGGCCAGGAATTCGACCCCAACTTCCACAACGCGGTGATGCACGTGGACGACGAGAACCTGGGCGAGAACGTGGTGGCCGAGGAACTGTTAAAGGGTTATACGTACCGCGACACCGTGGTACGTCACAGCATGGTAAAAGTGGCCAATTAATCAACCATTTACGATAGAGATCAGAGACGACAAATAATCAGGAGGAAAAAACGATGAGTAAGATAATTGGAATTGACTTAGGTACAACAAACAGCTGCGTAGCTGTGATGGAGGGCGGAAAGCCCACCGTTATCGCCAACGCCGAGGGCGTGCGCACAACGCCGTCCGTAGTAGCTTTTACAAAGACAGGAGAGAGGCTGGTGGGCGAGCCCGCAAAGCGTCAGGCCGTGACCAACGCCGACAAGACCATCTCCTCCATCAAGCGCCACATGGGAACCGACTACAAGGTTGACATCGACGGCAAGAAATACACCCCCCAGGAGATTTCCGCGATGATTTTACAGAAGCTGAAAGCGGATGCTGAGGCGTATCTGGGCGAGCCGGTAACCGAGGCTGTGATCACCGTTCCCGCGTACTTCAACGACGCCCAGCGTCAGGCGACCAAGGACGCCGGCAAGATCGCGGGCCTGGAAGTAAAACGTATCATCAACGAGCCCACGGCCGCTGCGCTGGCTTACGGCCTGGACAATGAAAAAGAGCAGAAGATCATGGTATACGATCTGGGCGGCGGCACCTTCGACGTTTCCATCATCGAGATCGGCGACGGCGTAATCGAGGTTCTGTCCACCAACGGCGATACTCGTCTGGGCGGCGACGACTTCGACAACCGCATCACTCAGTGGATGATCGATGAGTTCAAGAAAGCCGAGGGCGTGGACCTGTCCGGCGACAAGATGGCTATGCAGCGCCTGAAAGAGGCCGCTGAGAAGGCCAAGAAGGAAGTATCCACCGCTACCACCACCAACATCAACCTGCCCTTCATCACCGCTACGTCCGAGGGGCCGAAGCATTTGGATATGAACCTGACCCGTGCAAAATTCGACGAACTGACCCACGACCTGGTGGAGCGCACCGCCATCCCGGTACAGAACGCGCTGCGCGACGCCGGAATCACCGCGTCCGAGCTGGGCAAGGTGCTGCTGGTAGGCGGTTCCACCCGTATGATCGCGGCTCAGGACAAAGTAAAGCAGCTGACCGGCAAGGAGCCCAGCAAGTCCTTGAACCCCGATGAGTGCGTGGCAATCGGCGCGGCCATCCAGGGCGGCAAGCTGGCCGGAGACGCAGGCGCGGGAGACATTCTGCTGTTAGACGTTACCCCCCTGTCCCTGTCCATCGAGACCATGGGCGGCGTAGCGACCAGACTGATCGAGCGCAACACCACCATCCCCACCAAGAAGAGCCAGATCTTCTCCACCGCGGCCGACAATCAGACCGCTGTTGATATTCACGTGGTACAGGGCGAGCGCCAGTTCGCCAGAGACAACAAGACCCTGGGCCAGTTCCGTCTGGATGGAATTCCGCCGGCGAGAAGAGGAATCCCGCAGATCGAGGTTACCTTTGACATTGACGCCAACGGCATTGTGAACGTATCCGCCAAGGATCTGGGCACCGGTAAGGAGCAGCACATCACCATCACCTCCGGCTCCAACATGTCCGACGACGACATCGATAAGGCTGTGAAGGAAGCAGCTGAGTACGAGGCGCAGGACAAGAAGCGCAAGGAGGCCATCGACGCCAGAAACGACGCGGACTCCATGGTATTCCAGACTGAGAAGGCTCTGGAGGAGGTTGGCGACAAGATCGCTGCCGGCGACAAGGCTGAGGTTGAAGCAGATTTAAGCGCTCTGAAGGAAGCCATCAACCGCGCGCCGGTGGATCAGATGACCGACGCTCAGGTTGAGGACATCAAGGCGGGCAAGGAAAAGCTGATGAACAGCGCTCAGAAGCTGTTTGCCAAGGTTTACGAGCAGGCTCAGGCCTCCGGCCAGGCTGGCCCGGGACCGGATATGGGCGGCGCTCAGGCGGGCGGACCGGCGGACGACGTGGTTGACGCCGACTTTAAGGAAGTATAAGACAACGGAAAGATAAATGACAGCTGTATGCCGGACCCTGGTCCGGCATATGGCGTGGTTCGATATTTGATAACGAGGTAGAGACAACATGGCAGAGAGTAAAAGAGATTACTATGAAGTTCTGGGCGTTCCGAAGACTGCGGACGACGATGCTTTAAAAAAAGCATACAGAGCTCTGGCCAAAAAGTACCATCCGGATGCGAACCCGGGGGACAAGGAGGCAGAGGCCAAATTTAAGGAAGCTTCCGAGGCTTACAGTGTGCTCAGCGATCCTCAGAAGCGTCAGCAGTACGACCAGTTCGGCCATGCTGCGTTTGACCCGGGCGCCGGAGCCGGAGCCGGTGGGTTCGGCGGATTCGACTTCTCCGGGGATATGGGCGACATTTTCGGCGATATCTTCGGCGATATTTTCGGTACCGGCCGGTCCACCAGGAGAAACAACGGCCCCATGCGGGGCGCCAATGTGCGGACTTCCGTGCGGATTTCCTTTGAGGAGGCTATTTTTGGCTGCGAGAAGGAGATTGAGATCAATTTCAAGGAAACCTGCGCCAGCTGCCACGGCACAGGGGCAAAAGCGGGGACCTCTCCCCAGACCTGCCCCAAGTGTAACGGCAAGGGCAAGATCATGTACACCCAGCAGTCCTTCTTCGGCCAGGTGCAGAACGTGCAGACCTGCCCGGACTGCGGCGGCAGCGGCCAGATCATCAAGGAGCGCTGTCCGGACTGTTACGGCACGGGCTACAAGACCGTGCGCAAGCGCTTTAAAGTGCCGATCCCCGCAGGCATCGACAACGGTCAGTGCGTGCGCCAGGCCGGCGGCGGCGAACCCGGCGTGAACGGCGGCGAGCGGGGCGACCTGCTGGTGGAGGCGGTGGTCTCCCAGCATCCGATCTTCAAGCGCCAGGATACCAGCATCTATTCCACCGTGCCCATTTCCTTCACCAAGGCGGCGTTGGGCGGAGCCATCCGCATCAAGACCGTGGACGGAGAGGTGGAGTACGAGGTGAAGCCCGGCACTCAGACCGACACAAAGGTCCGCTTAAAAGGCAAGGGCGTGCCGTCGCTGCGCAACCGCAACGTGCGGGGCGACCACTACGTGACCCTGGTGATCCAGGTGCCGGAGCGCCTGACCCAGGCCCAGAAGGACGCACTGCGCAAGTTCGAGGAGGCTATGGACGGCACAGCCTCGTCCGAGTCGGAGAAACCCAGAAAAAAAGGAATTTTTAAGTAAGAGAATACAGATCAGTTGAGGCGGATTTTCCGGTCAGGGACCGGAAGATCCGTCTTTTGCGGCTTAGAACTGGAAGAAAGTGGAAGGATGGAGTGGAATGGACTTTGCGGCGAAATATTTTCAGGAACTGACAGGCGTTGAACTGTATGAGATTCTCAAGGCCAGGGCCCAGGTGTTTGTGGTGGAACAGCGCTGTATTTACCAGGATTTGGACGATGTGGATTATGACAGCCTGCACATTTTTTGCCGGTCCGGGCAAAACGTTACCGCCTATCTGCGGGCATTTCCGAAAGCAGGTGAAGCGGGGGTCGTGCAGATGGGGAGAGTGCTGACCACGGAGCGCGGGACCGGTCTGGGCGGGAGATTGTTGAGGGAAGGGATCAGGATTGTGAGGGAAAACATGGAGGCCGGGAAAATTTATCTGGAGGCCCAGTGTTATGCGGTGGGATTTTATGAGCGGGAGGGCTTTAAAATCTGTTCCGGCGAATTTTTGGAAGACGGAATCCCCCATGTGCAGATGGAACTGGTACTGTGAGACGCCAATTCTATGGGAAGCTTGCGGCGAGTTGAGCGGCCGCGCCGGGCGCAAAAATCCCCCTGCCTCAGCTTGTCAGGGCTGAAACAGGGGGAAAAGTCAGGGGTAACGCCGTCCGTTTACTTCAGGCTGTCCACCGAGCCGGACTGTATGGCACTGATATTTTGGCGGATCCGCTCCCTGGGCCAGTCCCACCACCGAAGCTGTAGCAGGGCGGAGACGGTTTCCTCCGAAAAGCGCCTGCGGATCGGCCGGGCCGGAACTCCGCCCACGATGGTGTAGGGCGGAACGTCCTTTGTCACCACCGCCCGGGCGCCGATGATGGCTCCGTCGCCCACGGTCACGCCGGCCAGGATCACGGCTTCATAGCCGATCCAGACGTCGTTTCCGATCACGATGTCACCCCGGTTGTCCCAGGAATCCGTTACGTTCCCGCGGTCCAAGTCCCACTCCTCAAAGAACAGGGGAAATGGATAGGTGGAGAGCGAAGCCATGGCGTGGTTCGCGCTGTTGAACAGGAACCTGGCGCCGCAGGCAATGGAACAGAACTTCCCGATGATCAGCCGGTCGTGGTTGATTGGGTAATGGTACAGCACATTGTTCTGCTCAAACTCCGTTGGGTCATTGACAAAGTCATTGTACATCGTGTAGTCGCCAACCTGGATGCCGGGTTTAGCGATCACATGCTTTAAATATACGGTTTGCCGGTCCCCGGTACGGGGATATATCTGTTTCTCTGGAATAGTCATTTCAAAACCTCCTGTCATATTACAATACGCTCACAACTATTCCAGCCGCTGCAATGCAGAGCTTCACAGAATATCACCTCTCTCCGGATCAGATATGGTCATTTTATCACGTTTTCCACCGGAAGTAAACAGGGGGAGAACTGGGGCTTGAGGCGGTTTCGGACGGCGGCTGTGCACTTCCGGCTATACATTTTCCGGTATTTCGTGTATGATAGGGATATCTGTCAGAGAGGAACGTGAGAAAATGATGAACGAAAACAATTATTTTTTGACATTGAGCACGCCGTTGCCCGAGGATATCCAGAAATTAAAATGGTGCGGGCAGTTTGAACAGGCCAAGCGGGTGATCGGGCTGCGGCTTAAGCGTGACCTGCCCCGGGTCATGAAAGACCGGCTGACCCTGGAGCTGGAGATCCTGGAGCGTTTGCCCGGGCAGTACCCCTACTCCTGGGGGGAAGCCCTTGAGATTCTGAAGCGGGAGATTCAGGATTTTAAGGAGGAAGAGCTGACGCAGCTGTGGGAGGAGGACGCGGCGGACTGGATCTACGTGGACGGCCAGGTAAAGTTCCGCAGCAGCTTTCTGGCCAATATCCTGAAAACGCGGCCGTCTTATGGACGGCGCGCGGTTGATCCCAGCCGTTTAAAGGGCAGACAGGATAATTTCAGGCTGCTGGAAAACGCTATGGCGCGGATGAAAGAGTCGGAGGGCATGAGCTGCTCCTACCGAATCCGCAGCACCGTTGAGATAACGCCGGAGGCGGAGCGGGAGGGGGAGCCCATCCGGGTCTATCTGCCGCTTCCCATCGAGTACAGCCAGATCCGCAATGTGAAGGTGGAGAGCGTGTCCATTGGCGGGCGGGAGGCGCTGCCTTCGGAGTACACGGTGGCGGACGCGGGACAGTCGCAGCGGACCATCTGCTTTCATACGGAGCACCGCAGGGGACAGCGCTATGCGGTGGAGTTTTCCTTTGAAAACCACGCGCCCTACCGTGATTTCTCCCGGGGACAGGCCCTGGATCGGGCCGCCGCGCTCGCACAGCGCTCAGAGGGCAGCCAGGGCGAAAACCGGGAAATCCGCCGGGACTTCTGCCGGGAACAGCTTCCCCACATCCGTTTCACGCCCTATCTGCGCCAACTGGTCCGGGAGGTGGTGGGGGAGGAGACCAATCCCCTGTTGAAGGCCAGACGGATCTACGACTACATAACCAGCCATGTGATGTACTCCTATGTGCGCAGTTACTTCACGCTGACGGATATTCCCGAGTATGTGAGCACCTGCTTTAAGGGGGACTGCGGCGTGCAGGCGCTGTTCTTTATCACTATGTGCCGGGCCGCCGGTGTGCCGGCCAGATGGCAGGCCGGGCTTTACACCACGCCGTTGGAGATCGGCTGCCACGACTGGGCCCAGTTTTACGTGGAGCCCTTCGGCTGGCTGTACGCGGACTGCTCCTTCGGCGGAGCCGCCTTCCGGGAGGGATATGAGGAGCGCTGGGAGTTCTACTTCGGAAACCTGGACCCCTACCGCATGCCCGCCGCCAGGGAGTTCCAGGCGGATTTCAACCCGCCCATGGCCCATCTGCGCAACGACCCCTACGACAATCAGATGGGGGAGGTAGAGTACGGGGACCGCAGTCTGAAGGAGAACGAGTATACGACCGACCACCGGATGGTGGAGTTGAGGGAGTGGTGAAGTGCGCCTCCTTCCCGACTTATTAGTTTAAATAAATGTTAAGGAAAATGATAAGACATTCCACCCGCGATTGCTTATAATGAAATCAGAGGAAAAAGAAAGCGGGTGATTTTATGGATTATGGATTTTTCGGCATTATGGATACGATTTTCCCGCTGATGTTCGGCGCTGTTTTTCTGCTGATCGTGGGAGTTATGATTCTCGCTTTGGTCCGGTCCGCCTCCGAATGGAGCAGCAACAACAGTTCGCCGGTGCTCAGCGTGGACGCCAGGGTGGTCTCCAAGCGCACCAATATAACCCGGCATATGAGCCAGGCGGACAGCAGCCATATGACAAGGAACTCCACCGTCTACTACGCCACCTTCCAGGTGGAGAGCGGGGACCGGATGGAGCTGCGGATGTCCGGTCGGGAGTACGGGCTTTTAGCGGAGGGAGACCGGGGCAAGCTCACCTTCCAGGGAACCCGATACCGCGGATTTGAGCGCCGCCTGATTTGAGCGATTGAGGGCTTTCTGTTACCGGTTGCTTCAGGGCGTGATCTTATGCTGATTCAGCCGCTCGTAGTAAAATATGTACTGCTGGAGCACGCCGGCATAGCCGCCGTACTTCCCGAAATGGTCCGCCAAAATGGTGTCGTAGAGGCGGTTTTTGGGAGTGCGGCGGTATTTTTTTGCGCTGAAATACTCCCGCAGCAGAATCTTTTCGATCCAGGTGTCCACGGGAAACGCCTCGATGTGGTGCAGGCCGAAGAGGCAGACGCAGTTGGCCACCTTCTTGCCGATGCCGTAGAAGCCGGTGAGGTATTCCATGGCCTGGCCGTACTCCATGGTTTCCAGATTTTTCAGGTCCAGAATTCCGGCCGCGGCGTCCTGGGACAGGCGGTGGATGTATTTGGCGCGGTATCCAAGCTTCAGGTCTAAAAGCTCCTCCAGGGAGGCGCGGGCCAGCTCCTTCGGGGTGGGAAAGGAATAAACGGCGAAGTTTTTCTCGTCTCCGTCCTCGATTTTTTGCCCCCAGCGCCGGGAGATGTCCTCCACCAGCCGCCGGATGCAGGGGATGGTTTTCTGCTGGGAGATCACGAAGGTGATGATCATTTCCCAGGGGTCCTGGCGCAGGATGCGGATTCCCCGCCCGGCCGCGGCCGCGGCTTTCAGATAGTTGTCATCCGGGTCCACGGAAGCGAGGATGGCGGCGTAGTCCGTGGCGCAGTCGAAGTAGGTAAGCCAGGCAGAGAGATCCTCCTGAGGGCAGTCAAAGTTTATCCGGTTCCCCTCCTGGGAAACGCGCAGCAGACGGCTTCTGCTGACAATGGTGTAGCCGCCCGCCGGGGAGGGAAGCATGCGGAAGCACTGGCCGGAGTCGGCGATCTGTTTTAAATCCAGGCAGTCTATGGTTTGGATGTGGGTCATCGGTTGTATGGCTCCTTTTGGGGATGGTTTCAAGTTTCGAGTGTATGAGATCAGTTTAAGGCGGAGGGAGCCTGTTGTCAAATGGCTTTTGATGGGAGACGGGGAGGGGGTTCTGTGAGTACGTTCAGACGGCTCGTCTTCTTGACCGGAAAAGCCGGTCAAGAAGCATCGGATGTTGATCCGATGTGAAAATTGGCGCAAAGAGCCGCTTACAAGCGAGCTTGACGCGACTTTTTGCACCAATTTTCCCGCCGTCTGAACTGTTTACGGGAATACATCTTGACTTTTTCCAAAAGAGTGGCTAAAATGGAGTTTAGATTTAAAATCGCAAAGGCGATGAAGGTGTTCAGTAGAGGCTTATTTTCCGGCAGAGAGAGGGAGTCACCGGCTGCAAGCTCCCCCAGGTTCAGATAAGCGCTTGAAATTCCCACCGGAGCCGCACAGGTGAAGGCCAAAGGCCGGTAGTCTGTGACGCCGGCACGCGTTATGTGCAAATGAGTGTCTGCGCTTTATGTGGAGCGCAGGAATCAGGGTGGTACCGCGAGCATATTTTTGTCCCGTCCCTTTTGCCGGAAACGGCGGAGGAACGGGACTTTTTTCGTTGCGCGGGTCATGGGACCGGCGTGACAAAGCCCCTTCCGGGCGGGATCGCCCGGCGGCGGGATTCCCGAATTCAAAGAGAAAAGGAGAAGCCATGAGAGAGCAGTTAGAGAAAATCAGAGAAGAAGCGTTAAACCAGATTGAAGCTTCCGAGGCGCTGGAAAAGCTGAATGAGATCCGGGTGGCATACCTGGGCAAGAAGGGCGAGCTGACCAACCTGCTGAAAGGCATGAAGAATGTGGCGCCCGAGGACCGGCCCAAGGTAGGCCAGATGGTAAACGAGGTCCGGGAGCAGCTGGAGAACAGGCTGGAGGAGGCCAAGACCGCGCTTGCCAGAAAGGCCAGAGAAGAACAGTTAAAGCGCGAGGTTATCGACGTGACCCTGCCCGCCCAAAAGAACAAGGTAGGGCACAGCCATCCCAACACCATCGCACTGGAAGAGGTGGAGCGGATCTTCGTGGGTATGGGCTACGAGGTAGTGGAAGGCCCCGAGGTGGAGTACGACCGCTACAACTTTGAAAAGCTGAACATTCCCAAGGGACATCCGGCCAGAGACGAGCAGGATACCTTCTATATCAACGACACGATCCTGCTGAGAAGCCAGACCTCACCGGTTCAGGTGCGCACCATGGAGAAGGGACAGCTTCCCATCCGCATGATCGCCCCGGGGCGCGTGTTCCGCTCCGACGAGGTGGACGCCACCCATTCCCCCTCCTTCCACCAGATCGAGGGCCTGGTGATCGACAAGAACATCACCTTCGCGGACTTAAAGGGAACCCTGGCGGAGTTCGCCAAGGAGCTGTTCGGGCCGGAGACAAAGGTGAAATTCCGTCCCCACCACTTCCCCTTCACCGAGCCCAGCGCGGAGGTGGACGTGACCTGCTTTAAGTGCGGCGGCAAGGGCTGCCGGTTCTGCAAGGGCTCCGGCTGGATTGAGATTCTGGGCTGCGGCATGGTGCATCCCCACGTTTTGGAGATGTGCAATATCGACCCGGAGGAATATTCCGGTTTTGCCTTCGGCGTGGGCTTGGAGCGGATCGCCCTGCTGAAATATGAAATTGACGACATGCGCCTGCTGTACGAGAACGATATCCGGTTCCTGAAACAGTTCTGACCCGCAGTCTGACGGGCGGCAGGACCTGCGCCCGAACCATAGAGAGAAAAGGAGAAGAAAAATGAACACTGCATTATCCTGGATTAAAGCATACGTTCCTGATCTGGATGTCACGGCTCAGGAGTACACGGACGCAATGACCCTCACCGGCACCAAGGTGGAGGGATTTGAACGTCTCGATAAAAACCTTGAAAAGATTGTTGTCGGCCAGATTCGTTCCATCGAGCGGCATCCGGACGCGGACAAGCTGATCGTCTGCCAGGTGGACATCGGAGCCGGGGAGCCGGTTCAGATCGTCACCGGCGCACCCAACGTCAAGACCGGGGATAAGGTTCCGGTTGTTTTAGACGGTGGAAAGGTAGCCGGAGGCCATGACGGCGGCCCCCTTCCCGAGGACGGAATCGAGATCAAAAAGGGCAAGCTCAGAGGCATCGAGTCCAACGGAATGATGTGCTCCATCGAGGAGCTGGGTTCCGACCGCGACATGTATCCCCTGGCGCCGGAGAGCGGCATCTACATTCTCCCGGAGGACACCCGGGTGGGCGCCGACGCCGTGGAGGTGCTGGGCCTGCGCGACGTGGTGTTCGAGTATGAGATCACCTCCAACCGGGTGGACTGCTACAGCGTGGTTGGCATCGCCCGGGAGGCGGCCGCCACATTTGGAAAAGAATTCCATCCGCCGGTGGTAAAGCCCACTGGAAACAATGAGGATATCAACGATTACCTGAAGGTGCGGGTGGAAAACCCCGAGTTGTGCCCCCGCTACTGCGCGAGAATGGTGAAGAATATCAAGCTGGCTCCCTCCCCCGAGTGGATGCAGCGCCGCCTGGCGGCCAGCGGAATCCGCCCCATCAACAACATCGTGGACATCACCAACTACGTGATGGAGGAGTACGGACAGCCCATGCACGCCTTTGACTACGACACCCTGGCGGGCCACGAGATCGTGGTGAAATGCGCCAAGGACGGCGATGTGTTCCAGACTCTGGACGGCCAGGAGCGGAAGCTTGACGGCACCATCCTGATGATCAACGACGGCGAGAAGGAAGTGGGCATCGCGGGCATCATGGGCGGTGAGAATTCCAAGATCACCGACAGCGTGAGCACCATGGTGTTCGAGTCCGCGTGCTTCAACGGCACCAACATCCGCCTGTCCGCCAAGAAGGTGGGCCTGCGCACGGACGCTTCCGGGAAATATGAGAAGGGCCTGGATCCCAACACTGCCAAGGAGGCTGTAAACCGCGCCTGCCAGCTCATCGAGGAGCTGGGAGCCGGCGAGGTGATCGGCGGAATCATTGACATTTATTCCCAGAAACGTGAGGAGAACCGGGTTCCCTTTGACCCTGAGAAGATCAATCGCCTGTTGGGCACGGACATCGCTGAGGACACCATGATCTCCTATTTCAGGAAGATCGATCTGGGTTACGACCCCTGCTCCAAAGAGGTGATCGTTCCCACCTGGCGTCAGGACCTGTACCGCATGGCGGATCTGGCTGAGGAGGTGGCCCGCTTCTACGGCTATGACAAGATTCCCACCACCCTGCCTTCCGGCGAGGCGACCACCGGCAAGCTGCCCTACGAGCTGAGAATCCAGGAGGTGGCTCGGGAGACCGCCGAGTTCTGCGGCTTCTCCCAGGGGATGACCTACTCCTTTGAGAGCCCCAGAGTGTTCGATAAGCTGATGATCCCGGCGGACAGCAGGCTTCGCCGGACGGTTGAAATTTCCAATCCGCTGGGCGAGGATTTTAGCGTGATGCGCACCACGCCTTTGAACGGGATGCTGACCTCCCTGTCCACCAACTACAACCGCCGCAACAAGGATGTGCGCCTGTACGAGATGGCAAACGTGTATCTGCCCAAGGCTATGCCCTTAACCGAGCTGCCAGACGAGCGCATGCAGTTTACCCTGGGCATGTACGGGGAAGGCGATTTCTTCACCATGAAGGGCGTTGTGGAGGAGTTTTTTGACCGCGTGGGCATGAACAAAAAGCCCCACTATGATCCAAACGGCGACCACCCCTACCTGCACCCCGGCAGAAAGGCCGATATCGTCTACGAGGGCGTGACGGTGGGTTACCTGGGCGAGCTTCACCCGGATGTGGCGGACAACTACAAGATCGGCGACCGGGCGTACGTTGCCGTGATCGACATGCCCTCTGTGATCCCCTTCACCACCTTTGACCGCAAGTACACCGGAATCGCCAAATTCCCGGCCGTGACCCGGGACATCAGCATGGTGGTGCCGAAGAACGTGCTGGTGGGACAGATCGAGGACGTGATCGAGCAGAGGGGCGGCAAAGTGCTGGAGAGCTACAACCTGTTCGATATCTACGAGGGCGCTCAGGTTCTGGCAGGACACAAGTCCGTGGCCTACTCCATCACCCTCCGGGCCAAGGATCACACCCTGGAGGAAAAGGAAGTTACATCTGTGATGAACAAGATTTTAAACGGGCTCTCCAATCTGGGAATTGAGTTGAGAGCATAAATAAAACGCTTTGGACGCCGGGCTATATACGGTAACAAAGCAGCGCGGGCAGCGCAGCAGCAACGCCGGGAGCGGAACTGCTGCGCTGCCCGTATCATGTGAAACAGCTGGTTACAAAGAAGGGTATTTCTTGTCGCATTATGTAGAAAAAAGGCTGATTTTTCCGCATTGTATTCACTATGGGAAATAAATATGTTATACTTTGGACAGAGCGCCGCTGCAGAAAACGGACGGAAAGAGCCCGGAGAGAGGGCAGGCAGCGGCCGGAGGTGGATGGGGATGAAATCGGTTACAGAGAACGAAGCGGATAAGCTGCGCCGGGAGGAGAAAGAGCATTTTATAGAATGTCTGCCTGCCGGTTTTTTGCGTTGCACGAAAGCGGGCGCAATCGACTATGCCAGCCAGGGAATTCTGGCGCTTTACGGCTGTTGCGGCCGGGAGGAGTTTCAGGAACTCTGCGGCGGGAGTATAGCCGGGATGGTGCTGGCGGAGGACCGCAGACGCGCCTTCGGAGAGCTTGAGGAGCAGCTGAGGCGGAATCCGGACAGCTCCAAGACGGAATTCCGGGTCCGGCGCAGGGACGGGGAGATCCGGTGGGTGGACTGCCGTGGGAGCGTGGTTACAGATTTAAACGGCAACGTTTGTTTCGGCGGCGTTCTGATCGACGACACGGAAGCCAAGATGGCGCGGCAGAGCTACTGGGAGCAGGCGCGCAGAGATTCCCTCACCGGTCTGCTCAACCGAACCGCCTGCAAAACCCTGATCAACGCTTACCAGGACTGGAAGAACCAGATCTGCGCGCTGATGATTGTGGATATCGACAATTTCAAGACCCTCAACGATACCTGGGGCCATCTGTTCGGGGACACGGTGCTGACCGAGATTGCCAGGCGGCTGCAGGCGCTGTTTCGCAGGAGCGACGTGGTGGGGAGAATCGGCGGGGATGAGTTTATCATATTTCTCCGCGATCTCAATGATTTGAACCAGCCGGCGCACCACGGGCAGCGGATCGTGCAGAGCATCGGCGAGCTGCGGTCAGCTCTGAAAAATGCGGTGGAGGTGACCTGCAGCGTGGGCATAGCGGTCTCGCCCCGGGACGGCGGGAGCTTCGAACAGCTGTTGGAACGGGCGGATTGCGCTCTTTACTGGGGGAAGCGCAACGGTAAAAACCGGTATACCGTCTATGCCCCGCATATGTCTGTCTGGGGAGCGGGAAATGCCAGAGACGGTGAACGGGAGGAGGGCTCCGGCATCGAGTCGGAGATAGGCCTGCGCCGGGTGAACACACAGATTATCCAGTATGTGTTCCGGGCGCTTTACGACTCTGTGAATCTGGAGGAGGCGATCCGGCTGATCCTGCAGATCATAGGCAGGCAGTTTGGCGTCAGCAGGGTGTACATATTTGAAAACCAGCCGGACGGCATCCACACGGACAATACCTTCGAGTGGTGCAACGACGGCATCCAGCCGGAGATGGACCATCTTCAGAACGTAAGCTTTGAGGAGGACGCCCCCGGCTATACGCAGAATTTTAATGAAAAGGGCATTTTCTTCTGCCCGGATATATCGCGTCTGGAGGAAAAGGTACGCCTCCTGCTGGAGAGCCAGCACATCAAGTCCACGCTGCAGTGCGCTTTTTACGACAGCGGAATCCTGACCGGTTTTGTGGGCTTTGACGAGTGCCGCAGGAACCGGCTCTGGACCGAGGAGCAGATCGAAGCGCTGTCCTTTGTGGCAAAAATACTGGGAACCTTTCTGATAAAGGAGCGGGCCAAAAAGAAGATGGAGGGGCAGGTAAACGGCCTGAAGGAGGTTTTGGACAAGCTGCCCGGCTGGGTTTATGTGGTGGACGCGGACACCTATGCGCTGCTTTACCTGAATGAGAAAACCAAGAAAACCGCCACGTCCAGCTGGGTTGGGAAATACTGTTACTGCGAATTCATGGGACTGGGCCAGCCCTGCCAGTCCTGCCCCGCCAGGGAAGCTCTCCGCCACGGGGGGCCGGTTACAATGGAGATTTACAATGGATTTCTGAATCTTTGGGCCGATGCCGCCGGAATCCCGGTAGTCTGGGAAGGAAGAAGGGCGGTGCTCCTTTCTCTGCAGGATATCACCAAATACAAGCGCCTGCAGGCTTATATGCCGGCGCTCAGCAGTAAGAGCAGGTCGGATGGCCCGCTTCCGGTGGCCCAGGACGAAACCATGGCGATCTACGCTTCCGGCCAGGAGGAGGCGGAGCGCTACGGCGAATTCAACAGCACGGGAACGGTTATGGCCGCGGCCCTTGAGATTTTCCGGATCCAGGACACCTTTGCCAAGGCGGTCCAGGTCCTTCTGGCCTTCTTGGGAAGACGTTACGGGCTGTCCCGGGTATCGCTGTACATGAATAATTCCCGGGACAGCGGGAAAAACACCATCTACCAATGGGTGGACAATCAGACGGCGCAGCCCATTTCCCTTTCGGACAGCTTCCGGAAGGAGGAATTTTTCATCTGCCACGGCCTGTACGACCAAAGGGGAACGATGGTTCTTTCTAAGGACCGGTATGATTCTTATAAGGAAAACCTGCGCCGTGTCCTGGAGCAGAGCGGCGCGCTGTCCGTGCTGTTCGCAGGTCTCTACAGCGATGGGCGTTACATCGGGCAGTTGGCGCTGGTGAATTGCAGCAAGGCGCGCGCCTGGGATGAGAAGGAGCGGGGCGAGCTGGCGGAGGTGGCGGGATTGATCGCCTCGGAGGCAAAGACGCTGGAGGCGCTGGACGATGCCAACCGCAGGGCGGAATACTACCGCGACGTGGATTCTCTGACCGGCCTGTTTACCTACAACATGTTCAAGGAGCTGGCGCAGAAGGCGCTGGATCAGGGCGTCTCCAGGCGGGTGCTGGTGGCCAGCGATATCAAGGGGTTCAAATACATCAACAGCACCATCGGCTACACCCAGGGAGATAATATCCTGCGGATGTTTGCAGACATGATGGTGCAGAGCAGCGGTCCCGAGGTGATCAATGCCAGGGTCAACGGGGACGTGTTTCTGACGCTGGGCGTCTATGAGGACCGGGCGGATTTCCAGGAAAAGCTTCTGCAGAGCAATGAAAACTTCGCGCGCCTGCAAAATCAGATTTACGATGGCATCAACATCCGGGTGCGCTCCGGCGTGTATTTTCTGGACCCGGACTCCCGGGAGATCGACCTGGCGGTGGACCGTGCCAACCTGGCCCGAAAGTCGGTGGACTACATTCTCAAATCCACGGTGGTGTTGTACAAGGACGCTCCCTTTTCCATTAAGCTGCGGGAAAACGAGATGATCAACCGCATGGAATACGCGCTGATGCACGGGGAATTTCAGGTGTATTACCAGCCCAAGATCTATCTGGAGGACGGCTCGGTGGCCGGGGCGGAGGCGTTGGTCCGCTGGGTGAGGGAGGACGGCAGGGTGATTCCGCCCGACGAGTTTATACCCTTGTTCGAGAAGAACGGATTTATCACCAAGATCGATATCTTTGTGCTGCGCAGAGTGTGCCGGTGGCTGAAGGAGCGGGAGGAGCGGGGCGAACCGCTCTTTAAGATCAGCGTGAACCTCTCCGGTGTGGATGTGCGGGACGAGCAGATCGTGTCCTATATCGCGGATCAGGTGGATGAATTTGGAATTTCACCGGAGTATCTGGAGTTTGAGCTGACGGAGACCGCGTTTCTCAGCGATACGGAGCAGATATTCAGCGTGCTGAAACGGCTGCAGGACATGGGGTTTACCACCTCCATCGACGATTTCGGCTCCGGTTACTCCATCATGAATATGGTGGCGGAGATCCCCACCGACATCGTCAAGATGGATTGCGCTTTCGTGCAGAACTGCGGGAAATCGGACCGCGGCCGGGAATTCCTGAGCCAGCTGGTTTTGATGGTACGCAAGATGGGATTTGTGGCTCTGTGCGAGGGAATTGAGACGGAGGACCATTTGAATATGGTGGAGAAGATGGGCTGCGAATTGGGCCAGGGCTATTATTTTTCCCGCCCGGTGCCGCAGCCGGAGTTCGAGGAATGGCTGAAAAAGCAGCGGTTCCATCCTGGGGAAATTTGTGGTATCGTATGAACACCTGACGAGGTATTGTCGAGTCTAGTGAGAATACATGGCGAAACACTTAGGGAGGTCTTTCACGAGCTTAGTGTTTGTGGTATCGTATGAACACTTGACGAGGTATTGTCGAGTCTAGTGAGAATACATGCCGAAACACTTAGGGAGGTCTTTCACGAGCTTAGTGTTTGTGGTATCGTATGAACACTTGACGAGGTATTGTCGAGTCTAGTGAGAATACATGCCGAAACACTTAGGGAGGTCTTTCACGAGCTTAGTGTTTGTGGTATGATAGAGGTAAATCACAGAGGAAAACAGGAGGGGTGACCATTATGAGAAAAATTCGTTATTCGGCTGTGGCCGCCGCCGGGCTGCTTGCGCTGGCGCTTGCGTTTCCGGCTTACGGAAAGGACAAGGAGGAGCGGGAGCCGGTGGGCCAGATATCGCTGAAGATTTCTTCCGACATCGAGGCGGGGGAGGACGGCGATGTGGACGTGGAGGTGCTGTCCGGCAGCTGTTCCGTGTCCAGCGTGGATGTGGACAATCCAAAAGGGTACTGGGTCGGAGGCGACAAACCCAAGGTAAAGGTGGAACTGTCCGCTGACGACGGATATTATTTCGATCAGGGCGGAAAGAGCGCCCTTGACCTGGACGGCGCTAAATATTCCGGTTCCAGCCGGGACAGCGACAAGGAGATCATGAAGCTGACCCTGACACTGGACAAGCTGGAGGACGGGGATTTGAATGTGGACGGGCTGCGCTGGGACGAGGAGAACGCTATCGCCCACTGGGACGACAGCCCGGAGGCCGGGGAGTACAAGGTGCGCCTGTACCGCGGGGATTCCAGCGTGGGTTCGGTGATCACCACCAAGGCGACCAGCTGGGAGTTTGCGGACAAGCTGGATCGGCCGGGCACCTACACCTTTAAGGTTCGAATCATCGACCGGGGCAACAACGGCGGTGACTGGGAGGAATCGGCCCAGCTCTACGTGACAAAGGAGGACGTGGAGCGCTTTGTGGGCGGCTGGCGGCAGGATGAGCGTGGCTGGTGGTTCTGCAACGCGGACCAGACCTATCCCACAAATTGCTGGAAAAATCTGGGACAATTCTGGTATTTCTTCGGCGAGGACGGCTACATGAAAACCGGCTGGGTTCAGTGGGAAGGAAAGTCCTACTACTGCGACATTGTCAGCGGCGCCATGCTGACCAACACGGTGACGCCCGACGGATTCCATGTGGGCGCGGATGGGGCGAGAGTGGAGTGATGGAGGAAAACATGATCTGGGGGAAGCGCAACAGGGATTTGCCGCTGTGCTTCCCCTCTGCGTTTGAATGCAATGGGCCGCTGGCGCAGCCTGCGGGCGATTGCTGAATGTAATGGGCCGCTGGCGCAGCCTGCGGGCGATTGCTGAATGTAATGGGCCGCTGGCGCAGCCTGCGGGCGATTGCTGCATCGATAGGGTAGGAGCGGTGATCAAGGCAAAGGGATACAAACCGGTCAGGGTTATGTTCTACTACCCACAGCGCGAGCAGGCGGTCAAGATACAGGAAACACTTCGAAAGCGAAGGAGCGAACCGGCTATCCGACTCAGAAGCCCGTTGAACTGCTGGAACGAATTATACGGATCAGCACGGATCCGGGGGATTGTGTGCTGGACCCCTTCTGCGGAAGCGGTACCACGCTGGTGGCGGCAAAGCTGTTGGGAAGAAATTATGTCGGAATCGACCGTAATCCCAGCGCGGTCCGGCTGTGCGGCCAACGCCTGGAATGCCCGGCAAAGACCGAGTCCAGGTTGTTAAAGGTTGGCATTGATTCTTATAAGACGAAAACAGAGGAGGAGCTGGCGCTTCTGAATACACTGGGGTGTGATGTTGTTCAGAGAAATAAAGGAATTGATGGCATTTTAAAAACGTACTATCGGAATGCCCCGGTGGCGGTGAAAATTCAGAAAAAGCACGAGAGCCTGCAGGAGGCGGCGGATTTGCTGTGCAGGGCGGGGAATAAAAAAAGGTGCAGTTTTCTGGTTCTGGTGCGCACATCCAGGTCGGCCGGAGACCAGGAGGCGGCAGTGCCTGCAAATATGACCGTGATGGACAGTCCTGAACTGCTTTTAGAAAATGAACTCTCAAATCAATGCAGCTTATATGGTGTGAAGTCAGCGCAGATGCTGTGATAAAAATGGATGCCGCAGGCGCCCCGCGCTTCCGGGAATAATTTCCTACAAAAATGGCTATCCTTATATCAATGGAACGAATTGATATGAGGAGGTCATTTTTTATGTCAGAAGAAATGGAAATTGAGGGCCTGCAGGGCAGGGAAATTCTGGATTCCCGGGGCAATCCCACTGTGGAAGTGGAGGTGCGTCTGGCCGGAGGGGCCACCGGCCGGGCGGCGGTGCCCTCGGGGGCGTCCACCGGAAAGTTCGAGGCCGTGGAGCTGCGGGACGGCGGCCCGCGCTATCATGGGCTGGGCGTGAAAAAAGCCGTGGAGAACGTGAACACCGTGCTCAGCGAGGCGGTGATCTTTGAGAGCGCCTTAAACCAGCGCCACATTGACCGGCTCCTGCGGGAGGCGGACGGTACGGAGAACAAGGAGAACATGGGGGCCAACGCCATTCTGGGCGTGTCCATGGCCGTGGCCCGGGCGGCGGCCAACGCCCTGAATATGCCGCTCTACCGCTATCTGGGCGGCATCGGCGCCTGCCAGCTGCCGGTGCCTATGATGAATATCTTAAACGGCGGAAAACACGCGGACAATACCGTGGATCTCCAGGAGTTCATGATCATGCCCGTGGGGGCCTGCTGCTTCTCCGAAGGGCTGAGAATGTGCGCGGAGATTTACCACACCTTAAAACGTCTGCTGAAGGACAACGGCTACAGCACCGGCGTGGGCGACGAGGGTGGCTTTGCGCCGGACTTCAAGGATGCGGCGGAGGTGCTCAGTTACATGGTGAAGGCCGTGGAGCTGGCCGGGTTTAAGCCGGGCGACGAGGTGAAGATCGCCATCGACGCGGCCTCCAGCGAGCTGTACGACGAGGCCAGCGGCCTGTACCTGTTCCCGGGGGAGAGCCAGATGGCCGGACATCCGGTGCGCCGCAGCTCAGAGGAGCTGGTGGACTACTACGAGGACCTGGTCCGCCGCTTCCCCATCTGTTCCATCGAGGACGGACTTCAGGAGGAGGACTGGGACGGCTGGCAGAAGCTGACCAAAGCCCTTGGCGGGAAAATCCAGCTGGTGGGGGACGATCTGTTCGTCACCAATACCAAGCGGCTGAAAAAGGGCATCGAGATGGAGGCGGGAAATGCCATTCTGGTGAAGGTAAATCAGATCGGCACCTTGTCCGAGAGCTTCGAAGCCATCGAGATGGCCAAACGCGCCGGATTCGGGACCATTATCTCCCACCGGTCCGGCGAGACGGAGGATTCCATCATCGCGGACATCGCAGTGGCCGTCAACGCAGGGCAGATCAAGACCGGAGCTCCCTGCCGCAGCGACCGGGTAGCCAAGTATAACCAGCTTTTGCGCATCGAACAGAATCTGTAAAAAAATTTTACAAAAGCTCCCGGTGCGCCGGGGGCTTTTCGCAGCTTCGAACCTTGACAAACGCTTAAACCATAGTATGATAAAAGGGATGCGGCAATCGCCGCCTGTGTATGTAACGAGAGAATCAAGGGGAACGTGATAAGGAGAAAAGCACATGAGCGAATTATTATTTATGGAACCGGTGTTTAAGGAAGCCATCTGGGGCGGAAGCCGTCTGAAAGAGGTGTACGGCTACGACATTCCCAGCGACCACACGGGAGAGTGCTGGGCCATCAGCGCCCACAAGAGCGGGGACGGGCGCGTGGCCTCCGGCGCCTACAAGGGCCAGACCTTAAGCTCTCTGTGGGAGAACCACCGGGAACTGTTCGGCGCAGAGGGCGCGGAGGGCGTGTTTCCGCTGCTGGTCAAGATCATCGACGCCAAGAGCGATTTGAGTATCCAGGTCCATCCCGACGATGTCTACGCGGGGGTTCATGAGAACGGCTCCCTGGGTAAGATGGAGTGCTGGTACATTCTGGACTGTGATCCGGACGCCACCATCGTGGTGGGCCACAACGCCAAGGACCACGATGAGATGGTCCGTATGATTGAGGAGAAGCGCTGGGGCGAGTTCATCCGCCAGATTCCCATCAAAAAAGGAGATTTCTTCCAGATCAATCCGGGCTGCGTCCACGCCATCAAGGGTGGAACCCTGATCCTGGAGACCCAGCAGAGCAGCGACATCACCTACCGGGTCTACGACTACGACCGCCTCAGCGACGGTAAACCCCGCCCCCTGCACGTGAAACAGAGCATCGACGTGATCCGCGCTCCTTACAAGGCCGACGAGGGCAAAGGTCCCCAGGTGACGGTGGACAACCGGCATGTGGTAAGGACCCATCTGGTCACCTGTCCGCGCTACACCGTGGTGAAGCTGGATGTGGCGGACATCTGGGAGGAGACCTTCCCGGCCGGATTTGCCAACGTCAGCGTGCTGGAGGGCGAGGGCAGCGTGAACGGGACGCCCATCCGCAAAGGACAGCACTTCATCGTGCCTGCCGGCTACGGAGCCTGCCGGTTTGAGGGCGCTCTCTCCCTGATCTGCTCCTGGCCGGAAGCGTAATTTCCCGTAACAGTTCAGACGGCGGGAAAATTGGCGCGGGAAGCCGCGTCAAGCTCGCTTGTAAGCGGCTTCCCGCGCCAATTTTCACATCGGATGGACATCCGATGCTTCTTGACCGGTCTTTTCCGGTCAAGAAGATGAGCCGTCTGGACTGTTGCGAACTGTTACAATTTCTCCGCATTTTAGCGGAAAAATGGTTGTAATCCGGGACAAAGTATGATATATTATTTATGTTTATGACCATAGAAAATGAAAGAGGTGTATCAAAGTGGCGGTTGCGGAGATAATTTTATCAGTTATATATGTAATTCTCGGTGTTGCAATATCTGCAGTGATTCTGATGCAGGAGGGCAAGTCCCAGGGTCTGGGCGCGCTGGGTGGCATTGCCGACAGCTATTGGGGCAAGAACAAGGGCCGTTCCATGGAAGGCGCTCTGGAGAAGTTTACCAAGTACGGCGCTATTGCGTTCATGCTGATTACCATTGCGATGAACGTGATTTTGAAGTCCCAGGGAGCATAAATCAGAACAGAAACGAAAGCGATAGACACCCTTTTGTAATTTACATTAGGGTGTTTTGTTTTTCCCGGAGGCAATGGGCTGCATGTGCTGTCTGCGGATACTTGCGCCCGGGGAAATGAATCGGGGCCGCGGCTGCGGCCGGGGTGCGCCCGGCGTTCGGAGGCGGCCAGGAAAGAGGGAAAATGGAAGAATCGCAATTAAAAGAGCGGGCGCAGATTCTGATGGATCTGATGAACGACAAGGCGTATGTGCCGATGAAGGCAAAGGAGATCGCCATACTGTTAAACCTGCCCAAGTCCCAGCGGGATGAGTTAAAGGAAGTGCTGGACTATCTGGTGGCGGAGGGAAAGGCGGGATTGTCAAAGAAGGGGAAATACGGCAAGCCGGAGACATTTTCCGTGAATGGAATTTTTTCCGGGCATCCCAAGGGCTTCGGCTTTGTGACCGTGGAGGGAATGGACCGTGACGTGTTCATCCCCGAGGACCGCACCGGTCAGGCCTTAAACGGCGACCGGGTGCAGATTGTGGTGGAGGGCGAAGGGCGCGACGGCCGTCGCGCCGAGGGAACCGTGATCCGGGTGCTGGAGCACGCCAACCAGGAGGTGATCGGCTACTACCAGAAGAACAAGAACTTCGGTTTTGTGATCCCCGACAACCAGAAGATCGCGGCGGACGTTTTTATCCCCGAGGGGAAGGATATGGGCGCGGTCACCGGCCATAAGGTGGTGGCCAGGCTGACGGATTTCGGCGGCAAAAGTAAAAAGCCGGAGGGTGAGATCGTGGAGATTCTGGGCCACATCAACGATCCGGGCACGGATATCCTCTCCATTGTGCGGGCCTACGGCCTGCCGGAGGAATTTCCGGAGGAAGTGATGGAGCAGGTGGGACTGGCGCCGGATGAGGTGTATGTGCCGGAAACGCCCACGGCCCGCAGTTACGGCGCGGAATATGGGCTGGACGACCTGCAGAGCCATTCCGAATGGGGTGGGGACCTGGCGGGCCGCCTGGACCTGCGGGCCCTGCAGACGGTGACCATCGACGGGGAGGACGCCAAGGACCTGGACGACGCGGTAACCATCTGCCGCCGGGGGGATGGAACCTGGCTGCTGGGCGTTCACATCGCGGATGTGAGCCACTATGTGGCCGAGAACACGGCGCTGGACGCCGAAGCACTGCGCAGGGGCACCAGCGTGTACCTGGTGGACCGGGTGATCCCTATGCTGCCCCACAAGCTGTCCAACGGAATCTGCTCCTTAAACGCCGGAACGGACCGGCTGGCCCTCAGCTGTCTGATGGAGATCGACTCCAAGGGAAATGTGACGGATCATCGGATCGCGGAGACGCTGATCCGGGTGGACCGCCGGATGACCTACACGGCGGTGAACGCGGTGGTTACGGACCGGGATCAGGCGGTGATGGCGGGGTATGAGGAGTTTGTGCCCATGTTCGACGCCATGAAGGACCTGTCCGGTATTTTGCGGGAGAAGCGCAAGGCCAGAGGAGCCATCGACTTTGATTTCCCGGAGAGCAAAATTCTGTTAGACCCCCAGGGGAAGCCCCTGGAGATACGGCCCTATGAGCGGAACGCGGCCACGCGGATCATCGAGGATTTCATGCTCATCGCCAACGAGACCGTGGCGGAGGACTATTACTGGCAGGGGCTGCCCTTCCTGTACCGCAGCCACGACAAGCCCGACCCGGAGAAGATGAAGCAGCTGGCCGCCTTTATCAACAACTTCGGTTACCATGTGAAGATGCAGCAGGGCGAGATTCATCCCAAGGAGCTGCAGAAGCTTTTGGATCAGATCGAGGGCAGTCCGGAGGCGGCGCTGCTCACCAGACTCACCCTGCGCTCCATGAAGCAGGCCAAGTATACCACGGACTGCATGGGCCACTTCGGCCTCTCCACCCGGTACTACACCCATTTCACGTCGCCCATCCGCCGTTACCCGGATTTACAGATTCACCGGATCATCAAGGAAAGCTTAAAGGGCGGTGTGAAAGAGCGGCGGGAGGAACACTACGGACAGATTCTGCCCGGTGTGGCCGCCCAGACCTCGGCTCTGGAGCGGCGCGCCGACGAGGCGGAGCGGGAGACCGGCAAGCTGAAGAAATGCGAGTACATGTCCCGGTTTATCGGACAGAGCTTTGACGGCGTGATCTCCGGCGTGACGAATTGGGGCCTTTATGTGGAGCTGCCCAACACAGTGGAAGGGCTGGTCCGCATCGGCGAGCTGCGGGACGATTACTATATATTCGACGAACACAATTACCAACTGACCGGCGAGCTGACGAAGAAAACCTACAAGCTGGGCCAGCCCATTCGCGTGGAGGTATCCGGGGCGGATAAGCTGACCAGAACCGTGGATTTTCTGCTGAGCCGGGATGAGGGTGCGTTGACAGGTTCGGACAGGTAAGGAGGAAGGATACAATGGGGAAGGAAAGTATCAAGCTGGTGGCCAACAACAAGAAGGCCTACCACGACTATTTTATCGACGATAAATTCGAAGCGGGCATCGAGCTGTTCGGCACGGAGGTGAAGTCCATCCGCATGGGCAAGTGCAGCGTCAAGGAAGCCTTTGTGAAGATCGACAAGGGCGAGGTGTTCATCTACGGCATGCACATCAGCCCCTACGAGAAGGGCAATATCTTCAACAAGGACCCGCTGCGGGTGCGAAAGCTCTTACTTCACCGCAGCGAGATCATGAAGCTTAACGGCAAGATCACCCAGAAGGGCTATACCCTGGTGCCGCTGCAGGTGTATTTTAAGGGCAGCCTGGTGAAGGTGGAGATCGGATTGGCCCGGGGCAAGAAGCTCTACGACAAGCGGGCGGACCTGGCCAAGAAGGACCAGCGCCGGGAGCTGGAGAAGGATTTTAAGGTGAAAAATCTGTATTGAGCCGCATATTTTAAGCCTGCCGGTCCGCGGGCGGGGCGATTCGCCTCGTCTAAGGATTGACAGGCTTGTTAATTGTTTGTTTTGCACAAAAATATTGACTTTATATTACAAATTTAGTATGCTTTGGTTAAGGAAGGAGGAAACGAGATGACAAGAAAGAGTGATCTGCCGCTTTTGCTTCTGGACAACAGCAGCGTGATGACTGCGATGAACCAGGGCGAGTACAAGTGCACGAATCTGAGCTTCGAGGAGGCGAGATCGATTCTGGAGCTGTACGGGGACGATGTGATCTGCGGATTCACCAACCCGGCCATCGAGTCCATCATTTTTGAGCATCTGGGCATCAGCAGCCGGCATTATCCGTACAAGAGTATCCGGAACATGCGGCCCAACCAGGACGCTATCGTATTCAAGCTTTATGTGACACCGTCGGAGACACAGCCAATCATTGAAGTTGAGGGAGTGGAGGCAAAGAAGATTCAGAATGTGTATGTATACTGTCAATTCGTCAACCGGAAACCGGAAGCATAATACAGACGGAAACGGCCGTCCGTCATAATCCCCCGGAAGCAGAAGGGCAGACCTTCGCGCCGGGGGATTTTTGTCTGTGTTCAGTTGTATGAAAGGACAGGCTGCCGCGGAGCTGCGGTCTTATTGCCCGGCAGGCCGGGATTCGGAGGCTGACTCCGGCTGCCCCTGCTGTAGGCCTTCCAGAATTCCCTTCATCTGGGAGATCTCCACCTCCTGCTGCTCGACGATGGCGTTGGCCAACTGGGTGACCTCCTCGTTGTCCGTGTACTCAAGGATGGACCGGGCCATGTCCACGGCCATCTGGTGGTGCATCATCATACCCTCGGCAAAGGCCTCGTCCACGGTGGCCGGGCTGGAATCGGGCATGTGGTGGCCATGAGCGCCGTCCTCAAACATCTTGTCGTACTCCTGGCGGTAAGCCTTAGCCTGGTCCTCGTTGTGGGTACCCTTTTCCTTCAGGCTGCCGGCCATTTTTTCCATCTGATCGATCTCTTCCCGCTGGACCTCGATGATATTTTCAGCCAGCTCCTTTAACTCCTTGTTTTCACCGCCGTATTTGAGATAGGACTCCGCCATATCCACGGCGGCCTGGTGGTGGGGGATCATCCCGGTGAGAAAGTCCACGGAGGCGCTGCCGGACTGGGGGATTCCCTGCATGCCGGTCATCATCTGATCCATCTGCCGGTCCTGGTCCGCCAGGTAGCTTTTTAAGTTCTGGTCAGCCGAAGCGCTGTGGCCGTCCATGTTGTGGCCGCTGTGGCTGTCTGCGGATTCGGAGGTGTCCTCCGCGGCAGAGCTTGCGCTTTCGGACGCGCCGGAGGAGGAAGCGGTGGATTCGGCGGTGGAATCCTGTCCGGAGCTTCCCGGATTGCCTGCTGAGAACATGATCCAGATCAGCAGCAGCGCCAGCACGACGATGGCCCCAATGGCCCAGTATCTTGAATTTTTGCTCATAATACATTTTCCCTTCTGCGTTTTATGATAGTTTGCATGGGATTAGTATTGGGAGTTATTAACAATTTCATACATGGAAGAAATGGAAGGGTTTTGGACAATAAAAAAACAACCGGCAGATACCGATTGTTTTCCTTTATGACCTGACCGGGAATCGAACCCGGGTTTACGCCGTGAGAGGGCGTCGTCTTAGCCGCTTGACCATCAGGCCTTTGTTTTGCTGTCTCATCTCCGACAGCTCGTTTATAATACCATATGTTTTTGGGTTTGTCTATAGTTTTTTGAAAAAATTTTAAAAAAATTCATTCTGAAAAAAACGGGATGATGGGAATCATTATTGTTGTCAAGATCTGCCGCTTTACGGTATAATAGGGAAGTGGTAAGACAGCGGAAACATAAGAGGGGGACATCATGATGCATTGGTCGTTTGAGGGAGAGTATATCGCGTGTATTATTATTCTGATATTGGCTCTGTACTCCAGGGAGCGCGTAACTCATGTGGAACAGCAGAACGCTCTGTATTATGAATGCCTGTCCGCCTCATTCTGCTCGATCGTCATCAATATCGCCGCCATCTGGCTGATGGGACGGCCGGGGATGGCGCCGTACTGGCTTTTGTATCTGTTGAACATTTCGTACTTTGTCTCCATGGCCGCGGTGGAATTTCTTATGGCGCGGTATTACCTGTTGCTGATCCATAGAAACAGCGCGGACAAGCGCTGCTACTACCGGGCGGAGAAGGTCTCGGGCGGACTTTTGATCCTGTACCTGGCCGTAGCGGCGTTCAACATGCGCACCGGGATCATTTTCACCCTCGGAGCGGATGGGTCCTACGTCAGAGGGCCCGGCAACCGGCTGATTTACGTCCTGTTTCTGATCTACTGGCTGATGGTGCTGGTCTGCTTTGTGCGGCAGCGCCGGTATGTGGAACGTTCCATGCGCCAGGTCATGAAGCTGGCGCCGGTGATCGCCCTGTTTCTGGGAACCTTTCAGGGAATGTACCCGGAGATGATCATGTCCGGGACCGTGATGGCCGTTTCCCTGCTGATCCTCTTTATCAGCTTCCAGAGCCAGAAGATCCACACCGACGATCTGACGGGCCTGTTTACGCGGGAAGTATTTTACGACCAGATGGAACAGCGGCGCCAGGAGCGGCAGCCCTTTAAGACCGTGATCATCAGCGTGCACCAGTTCAAAATGGTGAACGAGAAGTACGGCACCCGGGTGGGGGACGCGTTCTTGCGGCAGATTGCGGAATATATCAGGGAGGCCAGCAAAGAGGCCACGGTGTGCCGGTACGCGGGCGTACGATTTGGGATTATTTTTGGAGGAATTCCCCAGCAGGAGTTTGACCGCTATCTGGCGGCGGTCCGGGAGCGGTTTGAGCGCGTGTGGATCTACGAGGGGTATCGCTGCCGGCTGCCGGTGAGCATGGCCTATATCGACCAGTATTATGAGATGGAGGATGTGGGAGGATTGAGCGCCTGCCTGGACTACGCCATCGGAATCTGCAAGGAGCGGGGAGGCGGGCAGTGCCTGTATTTCTCCCGGGAGATGTACCTGGCCTTCCGCCGGCAGAACCAGCTGGTGGAATTAATCAAGCGGGGGATGGAAGCAGAGCGGTTCTATCTGGATTTCCAGCCCGTCTACAACTGCGCCAAGGGGAAGTTTGACAGCTGTGAGGCGCTGCTGCGCTTAAAGGACGAGAACGGCAGCAACGTGTCCCCGGCGGAGTTTATCCCGCTGGCGGAGAAGCGGGGGCTGATCAACGGCCTCAGCTGGATGGTGATTGAAATGGCCTGCCGGTTTATCCGGGACCACCCGGATTATAGCGGCTCGCTGTCCATCAATTTTTCGATTTTACAATTTCTGGAAGTTGATATGGTGCCGCGCATAATCGCGCTGACCCAGCGCTACGGGGTGCGGCCGGAGCGGCTTAAGATCGAGATCACGGAGCGGATTATCGCGGAGGACACAAAGCGGGTGCTGGCCGTCATGAACCAGCTGACCCGCTCGGGCTTCGGCTTTTATCTGGACGACTTCGGCACCGGGTACTCCAGCCTGTCCTATGTGCTGACCCTGCCCTTTGAGTGCATCAAGCTGGACAAGAGCCTGGTGGACGGCATCGGAAACGAGAAGAACCGGATTCTGGTGGAAGCGATTGTCAGGTGCTTTCACTCCATCGGGGTGGAGACCATCACGGAGGGCGTTGAGAATGAGGGGCAGCGCCGGATAATGGCGGAGCTGGGCACGGACAAGATTCAGGGCTACTATTACTCCCGTCCACTGCCGGAGAAAGAGTTCCTGGAGCTGATGCGCGGGCAGGAGCGAAGCGGGTGCGCGGAGTGAGATCACGGGGAATATTGTGAAAATGCTGAGTTTGCACCGGAAAGATTTGTAAATAGTGCACAAAAAAGCTAAAAAATTTTGAGATATTTGCTAGTGGACTAATTAATTTTTAGGCGTTATAATAGTAACAACTTAATAAGTCGTTTACCAATATGTATATCCTGGGGATTGGCCCAGAGTCTCTACCAACTACCGAAAAGAGTTGACTACATAGTTTATGTAGCCAGCTCTTTTTTTCGTTCCATTGAACGCTGAAAATGAACGGCGCATCGGGAAAAATGCGGTATGGGAAGAGTCTGCCGGACTTGCAGAAGAGATGATCGGAAGCGGGGACGGGCGGACTTTTTGATTGGGAGCGGACCGCTTTGGCGGCCGCGCCGGGGCTGGCTGCGGGAACATGAAGTGACGGCAAATCAGGCAAGGAGGAAGCATAGAATGAAGATTGTAGGCCAGGAATTGAAACGGGTCGACGCTTACGGCAAAGTGACCGGAGAAGCGAAGTACACCGCGGATTTGGAACCGAGGGACATTCTCCACGGAAAGGTGGTGCACGCCACCATCGCCAACGGCCGGGTCAAGAGCTTTGACCTGACCGAGGCCATGAAGGTGCCGGGGGTAGTGAAGATCGTCACCTGCTTTGACGCTCCGGACTGCCAGTTCCCGACCGCGGGCCATCCGTGGAGCGTGGAGTCGAAGCACCAGGACATTTGCGACCGGCGGGTTTTGAACGAGCGCGTCCGTCTGTACGGGGACGACATCGCGGCCGTGGTGGCGGAGAACGAGGTGGCGGCGGCCCAGGCGGCCAGGCTGATCAAGGTGGAGTACGAGGAGTATGAGCCCATCGTCACCGTGGAGGCGGCTATGGCGGAGGGGGCTACACCGCTGCACCCGGATCTGAGGAAGGACAACGTGATCGTACACTCCCATATGACCATGGGGGACAGCGATTTTACCTTTGATAAGGGAATTCTGGCGGCCAGAGAGTTGTACCCGGGCGAGGAGTTGATTGCGGTGGAGGAGGAGTACGATACGCCCCGCATCTCCCACTGCCACATTGAACTGCCGGTTTCCTGGGCGTATGTGGATACCAACGGAAAGGTTACCGTGGTGTGTTCCACCCAGATTCCGCACATTGTCCGGCGCTGCACGGCCCAGGCTTTGGGGATTCCGGTGGGCCAGGTCCGCATCATTAAACCCTACATAGGCGGCGGCTTCGGAAACAAGCAGGATGTGCTCTACGAGCCCCTGAACGCCTTTTTGAGCATGTCCGTGGGCGGACGGCCCGTCCGGCTGGAAATCAGCCGCGAGGAGACCATTTCCGGCACCCGCACCCGCCATGCCATCAAGGGAAAATGTAAGGGCCTGATGACAAAGGACGGGCGCATACTGGCCAGGAAGATCGATGCGTTCGCCAACAACGGCGCTTACGCCTCCCACGGCCACGCGATCTGCGCCAACTGCGGCAACGTGTTCAAGGACCTGTACCGGGATGAGCTTGGCTGCGAGGTGGACTGCTGGACCGTTTACACCTCGTCGCCCACCGCGGGAGCCATGAGGGGGTACGGCATCCCCCAGGCCGTCTGGTTTGCGGAATGCCTCACCGACGATCTGGCGGACCGGATCGGCATGGATCCCTGCGAGTTCCGTCTGAAAAACTGCATGGAGGAGGGGTTTGTGGATCCGGCCAACGGGATCACCTTCCACTCCTACGGTTTGAAGCGGTGCATCGAGGAGGGGAAAGCGTATATCCGCTGGGATGAAAAGTGGAAACAATACCGCAATCAGACCGGCCCGGTGCGAAAAGGCGTGGGTATGGCTATTTTCTGTTATAAGACGGGCGTACATCCCATCTCCCTGGAGACCAGCTCCGCCCGGATGGTGCTGAACCAGGACGGCTCCATGCAGCTGTGTATGGGCGCTACCGAGATCGGACAGGGCGCGGATACCGTGTTCTCCCAGATGGCTTCCGAGACCACGGGCATTTCCTTTGACAAGGTTTATATCGTGTCCACCCAGGACACGGACACCACTCCCTTTGACACGGGCGCTTACGCCTCCCGCCAGACCTATGTTTCCGGAATGGCCTGCAAAAAGTGCGGGGAGGAGCTGCGCGGCAAGATTCTGGAATACGCGGCCTACATGCTGAATCACGACCTGACCGACCTGTCAAAGACCGTTTACGCGGACCAGGTGAAGGAGGCAGCGGGCAGGCTGCGCGAGGCTCTGGGGCTTGGAGCGGACGAGGACGTGACTGCGGAGATGTTGGACATTGTGGACAGCAAGGTCGTGGTGAGCGGCGGGGATCCGGTGCTCTTTGACGTGGCCGTGGTGGCGGACACCGCCTTCTATTCCCTGGACCGCTCCGTGCACATCACGGCGGAGGTCACCAACCACTGCAAGGACAACACCTTCTCCTCCGGCTGCTGCTTCGTGGAGGTCGAGGTGGATATGCCCCTTGGCCTGGTGACGGTGAAGGACATTGTCAACGTCCACGACTCCGGCGTGCTGATCAATCCCAAGACCGCGGCTGCGCAGGTTCACGGCGGCATGAGCATGGGACTGGGTTACGGGCTTTCGGAGGAGCTTCTGGTGGATGAGAAGACCGGAAAGACCCTGAACAACAACCTGTTGGATTACAAGATTCCCACGGCCATGGATACCCCGGAGCTGAACGTACGGTTTATCCAGCTGGATGATCCCACCGGCCCTTACGGAAACAAATCCCTGGGAGAGCCGCCGGCCATTCCCGTGGCCCCGGCCATCCGGAACGCGATTTTAAACGCCACCGGCGTACACATGAATATGACACCCATGACAGCCCAGCGGCTGATTGCAAAATTCAAAGAAAAAGGTCTGATATAAGGAGAAGGTTCTATGTTTGACATCAAATCATTTTACGAGGCAAAGAGCGTTGCGGACGCCGTGAACGCCCTTGTGAAGGATCCGGATGCCGAGATCATAAGCGGCGGTACGGACGTGCTGATCCGGGTGCGGGAGGGCAAGGATGCGGGCCGCTCCGTGGTTTCCATTCACAATCTTCAGGAACTCAAAGGCGTGAAGCTGCTGGAAAACGGCGATCTGTGGATCGGCGCGGGCACATCGTTTTCCCACATCACCAACGATCCGCTGATCCAGAAGTACATCCCCATGCTGGGGGAGGCGGTGGACCAGGTGGGCGGACCCCAGATCCGCAACACCGGCACCATCGGCGGGAATATCTGTAACGGCGCAACCTCGGCGGACTCCGCCTCCACCATGTGGACGCTGGAGGCAGTGGCGGTCCTGGAGGGACCGGAGGGAGAGCGCAGGGTTCCGGTCTGCGAGTTCTACACCGGACCCGGCCGGACCGTGCGGGAACGCACCGAGGTCTGTAAGTATTTCCTGATTCCCAGGGAGAGCTATGAGGGATGGGCCGGACATTATATCAAGTACGGCAAGCGCAAGGCCATGGAGATCGCCACCCTGGGCTGCGCGGTGCGGGTGAAGCTGTCGGCGGACAAAACGCGTGTGGAGGACGTGCGCCTGGGCTACGGAGTGGCCGGCCCAACGCCTCTGCGCTGCCGGAAGGCGGAGGAAGGCTTAAAGGGCAACGCGGCGGCGGATCAGGAGGCCGTGGCGGCATTTGCCAAGGCGGCTCTGGACGAGGTGAATCCGCGTTCTTCCTGGAGAGCGTCCAAGGAGTTTCGTTTACAGCTCATCGAGGAGCTGGCAAAGCGCGCGTTTTATGAGGCGGTAAGAAAAGCGGGAGGTGAGGTCAATGCTTAACATCGTACATATGAAAGTTAACGGCAAGGAAGTGGAGCTGGCGGTGGATGAGCGGGAGTCCCTGTTGGACACCCTGCGCAGCCGTCTGGGTCTGACCAGCGTGAAGAAGGGCTGCGAGGTGGGGGAGTGCGGCGCGTGCACCGTTCTGGTGAACGGGGAAGCCATTGACAGCTGCATCTATCTGACCATGTGGGCGGACGGAAAGAGCGTGATGACCGTGGAGGGCTTAAAGGGGCCGAACGGGGAGCTTTCCCCCATCCAGAAGGCTTTTATCGAGGAGGCGGCGGTACAGTGCGGATTCTGTACGCCGGGCCTGATCATGAGCGCGGTGGAGATCGTGGGAACGGGCAAGAAGTACAACCGGGAGGAGCTTAAGAAACTGATTTCCGGCCATCTGTGCCGGTGCACCGGGTATGAGAATATCTTAAACGCCATGGAGCGGATTGTGGAGGAGGTTTACCGGACCAGCCATCCGGAGGAGGCGTAAGAGGGGAATGACAGGGCCTGCGGGCTTAAGTCTGCCGGTTCGGTCTGCGGGCCGGGCGAAAACCGCCCGTGGGCTGCGCCGGCGTCTTATTGCATTCAATAAAAATTTAATCAGGGGGTAGTAAATCATGAACAGCAATGCGAATTGCAGTATCAATAACATCTACCGGCTGGAGGGCAGAGTGCCGCTGGGGAAAGCGATTCCCTTCGGGCTCCAGCACATCTTGGCCATGTTCGTCTCGAATCTGGCGCCGATCACCATTATCGCCGGTGCGGCCCAGCCTGCGCTGAGCCAGGCCCAGACCGCGATTCTGCTTCAGAACGCCATGTTCGTCGCGGGCATCGCCACGCTGATTCAGCTGTATCCGATCTGGAGAATCGGTTCCAAGCTGCCGGTAGTCATGGGCGTCAGCTTTACCTTCGTCACCGTGCTAAGCACCATCGCCGCCAACTACGGTTATCCGGCCGTGGTGGGAGCGGTGCTGGTGGGCGGCCTCTTCGAGGGAACGCTGGGTCTGCTGGCAAAATACTGGCGCAAAATCATCACGCCAATCGTGGCGGCCTCGGTGGTGACGGCCATCGGATTTTCCCTCTTTACGGTGGGCACGCGGTCCTTCGGCGGCGGATACGCGGAGGATTTCGGCTCCGCCCAGAACCTGATCCTGGGCACGGTCACACTGCTCACCTGTCTGCTGTGGAATATCTTTGCGAAAGGGTATTTAAAGCAGCTCTCCGTGCTGGCCGGACTGATCGTGGGTTATGCGCTGGCCATTGTCATGGGGAAGGTGGATTTAAGCCTGATCATGTCCGGCGGCGTGATCGCCTTTCCAAAGCTTCTGCCCTTTATGCCGGAGTTCCACGCCGGAGCGATTATCTCGGCCTGTATCATTTTCCTGGTGTCCGCGGCTGAGACCATCGGAGATACTTCGGCGCTGGTGTCCGGCGGCCTGAACCGGGAGATCACCGGCAAGGAGATTTCAGGGTCCCTGGCCTGCGACGGTTATGCCTCGGCCATGTCCACCCTGTTCGGCTGCCCGCCTGTGACCTCCTTCTCCCAGAATGTGGGCCTGATCGCCATGACAAAGGTGGTCAACCGGTTCACGATCATGACGGGAGCGGCCTGTATGATTCTGGCCGGACTGCTGCCGCCTGTGGGAAACTTTTTCGCGTCCCTGCCCCAGTCGGTTCTGGGCGGCTGTACGATTATGATGTTCGGTTCCATTTTGACTTCCGGAATCCAGATGATCGCCAAGTGCGGCTTTTCACAGCGAAACATCGTGATCGCCTCCCTGTCCCTGTCCATCGGCATCGGCTTTACCACGGCCAGCGAGATCGGAATCTGGGATATCTTCCCGCCTCTGGTGCAGTCGGTGTTCTCTGCCAACGTGGTGGCGGTGGTGTTTGTGGTGGCGGTGTTCTTAAGCCTGGTGCTGCCGAAGGATATGGATATCAAGATGCTGGAGGACGGCAAAAGCGCGCAGTAGGCGTGCCGCCGGTCCTTGAATGGAAAAAGCCTGTGGGGTGGTTCCCGCAGGCTTTTTCCGATTTTACGGCCGTTGAAATAATCATTCCCCTGTGATAGAATGGAAATAAATTGGAACAGATCCGGTGCGGGCTGCAAAGGGGCCGTTACAGCGCGTATTTGCGGATGGCAAAGGCTACGCCGTCCTCCCGGTTGCTCTTCGTCTCATATTTGGCCACGGCTTTCAGACAGTCCTGTGCGTTGCCCATGGCGACGGTCCAGCCGAATTCCGGGGTGAACATGGATAGGTCGTTGTCGCTGTCGCCCAGGACCATGATCTCTCCGGGGAGGATACTGCGCTCCCTGGCGAAGGCTTTTAATGCCAGTCCCTTCTGGGCGCGGACGTTGGTCAGCTCGATGTCCGTGGGGAAGGTGGAGGCGGTGGCGATGTCCGGGCAGGCCGAAAAGCGCTCTTTGAGGCGGATTACGGTTTCAGCGGGGATTTCGGTGCTGCCGATCTTGTAGATAACGGTCCCGGAGGGCACATCGGCCAGGGAACCGACGAAGGTGAAGGCGGAAGCGAACCGGCTTACCGCCTGCTCCAGCGCGGCAGAGGGCTGTCCGGCGGCTAGGGAGCCGTCGTCAAAGAACCGGTAGATTCGCTGAAGCCGTTCCTCGCGGGGGAAGGTGCAGTAGACCCCGTTGGAGGTCATGATGTCCATGAAGATTCCGGCGTCTGTCAGAATCCGGTCGATATCCGCCAGATTTCCGGGGGTGAGGGGGATGGAGGTGCAGGCTTTTCCGTCCTCTGTGCAGATCATGGCCCCGCTCAGACAGATATAGCTGCAGTGGATGCCCGCTCCGCTTACGATGGGGTGGGCGCCGGAGTATGCTCGGCCGCTGCAGATCACAAACTCTGCGCCGCTCTGCTGCAGCTCCCGGATTGCGTTTGCATTTTCTTCCGAGATGTGGGAGAGCGGGTCTAAGAGCGTGCCGTCCATGTCGGAGGCTACCAGGCGGATTTTCATAGTATGGATTCTCCTTTTGCAAATGATTTCTATCTACATAGTTTATAGCAAATATTGAATTTGTCAATTTCAATCGGCCCGCTGTCCGCGGTTTTGGCGGGAATCGACCGGAAACAGGCGGAAAATCTGCGATTGAGACTTTATGACGGAAACTGAAATCTGAAACAGAATGGGGTGGTTCTATGGTGCTTCGCTGCTTTTCAAAGGCCGATGAGGTCATTTGCCTGAATTTTTATCCGTCTCCGGCGGACGCCTGCCCGGGGGACTATTATAACGCCGGCTACGATCCGCTGACCGTCTTTGAGACGGATTACAGCAGGCTGCTGCTGCCGTACCTGCGGGCGGTCCGGCCTGATTTCGACGTGTGCTGGGACAACTGGATTTCCAGGGAACAGTGGGAAGAGGTGATCCGGCAGATCGAGCGCGGTATGGGCTTTGTACGGTTCGACGACACGGTGTTCGATTTTTATACCAGATTTGTGGCCTGGATCGGGGAAGCTCTGGGTGCGGAGGAGATGGTCGTGGTGGAAGGAAATCAATAGCGGGCTTCATGAGATTTGCAGGCGCCGGAATTCCGGCGCTCTCGCTTTGGGCTGTCCACAGGCTATCCCCAGGACATCCACAAAGTTATCCACATATTTTGTGATAAATTGGGAAAATGGACGGAGCGGTTGGGGATAAGTGGGGCTTGATCGCAGCGCTGAACGGCGTTTCAGACAAAGAGAATGACCAGCCGGGGGAGCTGGTCATTTCTCAAGGAGAAGGTATTTCGTTTCTTATGGGGTGTAGCAAAAACTATATAATGTATTGGGGGGTTACACTATTATAATAGCACAGGGGGAGAAAAAAGTGTGCACAAAATTTATAAAAATTGGAAAAAAGCTTTGTGCATTTTGAAGGAGGTTATCAGGCGGGGGGAGCGATTATAAATGACAAATCGACAGAACCAAGGGGTGTCTGGGCGTCTTGATTTGAAAACAGGACCGCCGCACGGAAGTTAAAATAGGGGTCAGAAAAATGGGAAAACATGCGGAAGTATTAACAGCGCACATAGGTAGGTGATAATAATCAGCGGCCAGCCATAGCGCATGTAGTCGACAATGGTGGACTTTGCGAACACGGACATTCTCTGGTTCGTGCCCGAGGCAAAGGGCGTCATGTAACCGCAGCCCGCGGCAATGGCGATGGCCATGATAAAGGCCCGCGGGTCGGCGCCCAGAGTTCCGGCGATGGTGATGGCGATGGGAGAGATCACGCCGCAGGCCGCCATGTTATTCATAAACTGGGTGATGATCACCGTCACGATAAACAGCACGGTGAAGATGGAGTACATGCTGGTGCTGCCGCCGATGCTCTGCTCCAGCAGAGCGCCGATCCAGCTTCCCAGACTGCTGTTGGTGATCATCTTGATGACAGCCAGAAGTCCCACGATCATAAACATACGCTCGAAGTTAAAGCCGTGGAGCACTTCCTTCCAGGAAAAACACTTGAATACATACAGCAGGCCGATGGTCAGATAGCCATAGGCGTAGGCGTTGATGTCCAGCGCCTTGAAAAAATCAAAGCTGTTTAAGAGCAGAATCAGGATAAAGGAGAAGAAGCCCAGAAAAATACCGGTCTGCTGGCGCTTCATAACCCGCGCCATATCATCGGTCCGCTCCCTGGGGGCGGGCATGGAGTCGTCGTCATCTTCCAGGTCGTCGTAGGATTTATTCAGGTGGTGGAACAAGACCATGTAAATGCCGCCCAGAATTGCGATGGGGACTCCGACCCAGGCGAAGTCGAACATGGCGAAGGGCGTGATACCCGCCTCCTCCAGCGCCGCGTTGGCGAAAATGTTGGTGTCCGTGCCGATCAGCGTGCAGGCGCCGCCCAGGGTGGAAGCGTAGATTACAAAGAGCACAAGCTTGGACCGGCTGATTTTCATTCTCCTGGAAATGCCGTAGAGAGCGGGCACCATGGCCATGGTCACGCTGGAATTGGCCATGATTGTGGAGCACAGGGCTGCCAGCACAAAAATGATCCCAAACAGGCCGCGTTCACGATTTTTTCCATTGATATTCCGGGTCATATGTTCAAAGGTCTCGCCGATCTGTCCGTCGAAGCCGGATACCGCCATCAGAGAGGCGTAGACGCTGATGATCATGACCAGATGCAGGCTGTTGTTGGCGAAAAATCCCCAGACCGTGGCCGCGTCGAGAATATGGGTCAGAATGAGAATCGGGGCCAGCAGTAAAAACAGAAGAGAATTGGGAACTTTGGGATTTGCCAGGATATACACAAATGCGATAGAGATCAGGATGCATAAGATTGTATTCAGCATACGTTATCCTCCTTGTAAGATCAGAGCGTGTATTTTGTGTAGCTTCCGGTACATGGATTCCCGCAGCACACCAGGGCTTCCCGGGCGTCAAGATCGTAAATCTGGGAGGCGATGGTGACGGAGCAGGAGGCCGGGTCCTGACCCACGCTCTCGCCCGCCTGGGGGATGTGCTTGCAGATTGCCTCGTGGCTGGCCGGGTCGGCCTTGTAATGGTCCTTCAGGCAGTCCGTGATAAACGCGGGATCGATGGAGCCGCGGCGCTGCTCCAGAAGGGAATACAGGCGCACGTCGCGGAAGTTCCCGCCCTTGCTCCGGCAGATATCCCGGTTGGTTGCAAAGTGGTTGGCGTGGGTTAAAATGCCTCCGGTTGGATGAAGCTCGCTCAGCCGGACCGGATTCACCTCCATATCCACCGCGTTTCCCTCCGCGCTGGCCGCCATCAGGTTACAGGACACGGATCTGGGCGCATTCCGCACCGACTGGACGGCTTCCTCCAGCGTTTTGCTGGTCAGAATCCGGCGGCGCATGAAATTGGTGGGAACTCCCGGCTGGTCCTTGTCGCCGGTGCTCAGCAGGTTATTGGTGACCACTGCCACGCCGTGGTTGTTGAAGCCGTGGCGGATCAGCTGCCCGGCCTCGGTCATACAGAAATACCGGGTGCCGTTCAGCTCGTCCACCTTGAGGAGCAGGGAGCTGTCCCTCATCCAGCCCACGTTGTCCCAGTTCATGCCCAGGTAGGTGTGACGGTTGGCGGAGGCTTCAGGCAGGACCGCGAAGGTCGTGCACTCCTGGATCGGGAATTTTAACAGTTCATAGCGGGTGTTTAAGACCATCATGTCCTCAAAATCCACCCCGGAGCCGCCTGCGATTCCTCTGATTTCCTCCAAAAGGTCTTCGTACTCCCGTTCCAGGATGGGGACAAAGCCCATGGCCTTCTGACGTACCATGCTCCAGGGGGCCTGCTCCGCCTTTTGAAAATGCTCCTGGTACCGGGCGATCCCCCGCTCAATCAAGTCCCTGGCCGCCTGTCCGTGCTGGACGCCGCGCTCGTAGGGGGTGGCGGCGCTAATCGTTACAACCTTAAATTCCATAAAGCCGTACTCCTTTCCATTTTCATGTAATGTTTCGATCACTTGCTAATTAAATTAAAACATAGGATTTACATGCGGTCAAATGAATAATATACTATAACTATATGCATTAAAATGAATGAAAAGAGCCGGAGAAGGATTCGGATACAATTCTGAGAGGAGAGGAACGCGATGGATTTTTACCAGATGGAGCAGATTCTGGCGGTGGCGAGGACCGGGAGTATCTCGGAGGCGGCCAGGCAGATGTGCGTGTCTCAGCCCACCATGAGCCACGCCGTGGCCAGGGCGGAGAAGGAGTTTCAGACGAAGCTGTTCAACCGGGGCAGCTATCCTTTGGAGCTGACCTACGCGGGGAAGCAGTATGTGGAGGCTGCGCGGGAGATGAGGCGTATTTACCGCAACCTGCAGAAGGTCTGCATGGATGCGGCCAGGGGCTATGCCGGGGACCTGTACATCGGAATTCCCCACAACCGTTCGGCCCAGATACTGCCCAGGATCATACGGGAGTACCGCCGGATGTTTCCCAACATCAAACTCCACTATTCCTCCACAAACGCAGAGGATATGAAAGAGCAGCTATACCGGGGAGAGCTGGATCTTTGCATTCTATCAAAGGTGGATCAGGATCCAAGGTTCCGGTACGAGGATTTGTTTGTGGAGGAGTTGGTGGCCGCGGCGGCGGACGGTCTGGTGCGGCCGGACCAGCTCTGCGGGAAAAACGCTTCCGCTCTGAAAATAGAAGCGCTGTCCCAGCTGCCCCTGATCCTGCCCTCCGAGCGGTCGGGGCTTGGAAGAATGCTGCAGATCTTGCTGGAATACTACCACATCGACCCGGACGTGCGCATGAGAGTGGGCGGAAACAACGCCCTCTACACCCTGGCCGGGGCGGGAGTGGGGGTCGCGGTGCTGCCCATGGATATTGTGGAACAGTCGGCGCGGCCGGAGGGACTGAAAACCTACGCATTGTCCGCGGGCGGCATCGGCTGGATGGTCTGCGCCATGCTTGGCCGGGACGCGGTGGTCAGCGAGCCGGAGCGGGCGCTGCTGGAGCTGATCCGAAGAGAGTTTGGGGGGAAGGAAACGGAGGTGGAGGTATTTCCGGGATTTTATGAGGGAGAGAAGTGAGAGGCAGGATATGGAATGAGCAGTGGCCCAGGAACGAAACACAGGTACGCAGAACAGGCCCCGGAACGAATCAGATCCGGGGCCCGGCCTGTTCGGCCGTTCTTAAGGAGCCGCTATAACAAGATTCCCAATAAGATACTCTGAACGACCAGCACCAGCGCCCCGCCGATGCGGGAACTGATCTGGGCAAAGGACATCAGGTTCATACGGTCGCAGGAGGAGAGTACCATAACGTCGCCGTTTCCACCCGCGTTCGCCATGCACAGGCCGGCGGTCACCGCGGATTCCACGAAGTAGAATTTGACCAGCATGCCGATCAGGCCCGCCCCGATAATAGCGCCCAAAACCACTGCGGTGGCGATGATGACGAAGCCCGGGGACAGGATGTCCAGCATTGCCTGGAGATTGAGCATGGCGATGCCGATTCCGGCGGACAGGGGAACTGTGAAGGTGCCCTGGGCGAAGTCGTACCACTTGACTGCGGAATACTCCATGCGCTGGGGCAGAATACCGGAAATTTTACAGACCGCCACAGAGATGATGGTCCAGGCGTAAGCATGCACTATGGGACATACGCCGTTTAGGACGCGGCCAAGGATGAAAAAGGTCATAGTGAGCATAAGGCCTGTGCCCAGGTCGTTCATCGTCATATTGTAATGGTAGCTGGCTTTGCTCTCGTCCACACTATAACCCTGCATCAGCGCGCCGTTGCCGGTGAGCCTGGGCGCTTTTTTGCCCAGGATATTCAGGAAAATGGCGCCAAAGATCGCCAGGCAGTTGCCGATGGTGACGGAGGGGTAGATTTTGGCAAAGGTGACGTCCGTGGCCAGCCCCATAGCCTCAGAATACATCTCGGACATGGGTACGGCCCCCGCGCCGGTGCCGCCGCCCATGATGGGCCCTGCGATGTAAAAGATCGTGTCTTTAAAGGACATTCCAAAGGCCTGTCCCACCAGGCCGCCCAGCAGATAGGCGAAAACCAGGCCACCGGTGATCGGTACGAAGTAGCGGATTCCCGCCTTGATCAGCAGCTCCCGGTTCATCCCAAGGATGCTGCCGGTGATCAGAGCGGCGATAAACCAGGAGAGAAAATCCGTGTCGCCCTGGATGAAATTGGTCATGGTCTCCACGATATTTTCCGGCCACAGGCCAAAGTGCTTGATTATGGCGCAAGTCAAGCCGATGGAAGCCAGTCCCAAAGTATTTTTTATCAGGGGAACCTTCCAGTAGACGAAGCGGATTAGATAACCCAGGGACATGAACAGGGCGAAGCCACCCACCATGGACGTGGGTAGTTTCCCCAGAAAACCTGCGCCCACGATGATCAGGGAGAGGATCATAAACCAGGCGGTGGGCATATCCATCAGAAAGCGGTTTCCGGTTGTTAAGATGCTTTGATTGTTCTCCTTCATAGCGTACCTCCGTTTGATCAGTATGTAAACAGCAGCGCAATCACCATTTTCACGGCGTTTTTATAATGTTCCAGGGTAATGTTCTCGTTGGGGGCGTGGTGGGAGGAACCGGTGTTGGCGGGACCGATCCCGGCGATGGGGATGTCCGGCCAGGCCTCACGGAACAGTCCGGCGGGGCCGCCGCCCAGTTGGGCCAGCTCGATCACCAGGGGCTTTTCGTAGACCAGGGCCGCCGCACGTGTTAAAGCCTCCTTAAGCGGAATGTCCGCAGGGGTTCTGACCGGGGACACGCAGCCGTCGATCTCTACGGAGATATCCTCAAAGCCGTGGGTTTTCAGGTGCTTTTCAATCAGCGCAGCCACATCCTCGGCCCGTTGGTTCATCATCAGGCGGCAGCTCAGACGTGCCCTGGCCCGGCTGGGGACGATTCCGCGGAAGCCGTGGGCGGATTCCCCTGCGTCGATGCCGCAGATGGTCAGGGAGGGTTGGGTGTAAATGCGCTCCTTCAGTTCATAGCCCGTCTTGTTCAGAAGGAAATGGTCAATGCCGTACCGTTCCTTTACCGCTTCCTCCTCGTAGGGAAAGGCTTCCAGTATGTTCCGGTCGGCCTCTGTGACCGGGGCCACGTCGTCGTAGAAGCCGTCGATCAGGATTTCCTCCTGTTCATTTTTCAGGGAAGCCAGGGCCCACACCAGACGCCAGGCCGCGTTGGGCAGCATCACACCCATGCGGGAATGTGCGTCCTCGCGGATGGACTGTACGGACAGATTGATGCCAAAGGAACCGCCCACCCCAAAGCTGGCCCAGGGGCGGTTCTTCTCGTCGTTGCGGCTGTTCTCCCAGATAATGGCGTCCGCCCGGCACATTTCCCGAAAGGTTTCCGGTTGCCTGCGGATCAGGGCTTTCAGTGAGGGGCTCAAACACTCTTCGTCGCCCTCGGCAAAGACCTTGACGTTCACCGGCAGGCGGCCGCAGACAGCCAGAACCGCCTGAAGGGCGTGGAGCCTGCAGAACAGGGCGCCCTTGTTGTCCGAGACGCCTCTGCCCCAGATGCGCCCGTCACGGACAGCCGGTTCAAATGGCGGCGATATCCAGCGGTCCACCGCCCCCTCTGAGACCACGTCATAGTGATGGTAGAAGAAAAGTGTTTTGTCTGTTTCGCCCTGTTTCTGGCCTAACAGTACGGGATTGCCGTTTTCGACGTTATGACGCTGGATCTCCATGCCCAACTGCTCCATTTTTTGCAGTATGTACGAGGCCGCGCCTTCGATTCCCGCCTTGTCGGAGGCCACGCTGCGGAAGGAGCAGGCGGTCTGCACTTCCTCCAGCATTTCATAAAAATGCTGATCCACGTAGCGGAATGCTTCCAGCAACTCGTTCGTTTGATTCATCTTGTTTCCCTCTCTCTTGACATTTGTGTTCTGCGGATCTAAAATCATAACTAAAAAGCTATGATATGGGAGGGCAGATTCCCGATTATATCCGCATCCTGCCTATTTGTTGGTTCTTTATCATTATAGTGAAGAAATGTGTCCGGTGTCTAATACGAAAAATGGATAAAATTCATAACCAGAAAGGAATAAAGATGCATTTTAACGATTACCACTACATCGCAACAATCGCAAAACACCAAAGTATTACCAGGGCCGCAGAGGAACTGTATATTTCCCAGCCCTATCTGAGCAAATTTTTGAATAATTTGGAAAGGCAGTATCACACCAGTTTTTTTAACCGTACATCCTATCCCATTACGCTGACATTTGCCGGCGAAAGATACCTGGAGTACGCTAGGAGGATTCTGGATCTGGAGACGGAGCTTAAGGGAAGTATGCAGGACATTATTTCAGGCAGCGCGGGTACGCTGACTATTGGTGTGCCGTCATCTGCGGGTACTTTTTTGTTGCCCTATGTCCTGCCGGTATTTCAAAAACGTTACCCCAAAATTGCGGTCTCTCTGGTGGAAAAGAATTCCAATCAGCTGTTGGAGCTGGTGCAGGAGGGGAAGATTGACCTGGGGGTGTTCAGCCGTCCTACTTACCCGGATGACGTCCAGTACGAGTTTATTTTTGATGAGCAGGTGCTGCTGGCCGCTCCGCCCGGTCATCCGTTTGCGATTTCGGCCGCTCCATCTGAGTGGCCGAAGGAGATGAAAAAATGGGAGGGGAGACCCTATACCGTGTTGGAGGAGGATACACTGAAGGAATTGGACGGGGAACCATTTGTTCTAATGCGCGAGGAACTGAGCATGGGGATTATGACACGGCAGGTATTGAATTTCTATAATGTCACGCCCAAAATCATCATGGTGACGGGGGCGGTTCAAACAGCCTACCGTCTCACCGCCCAGGGCATGGGATTTTCCTTTGTCAGTGAGCTGGGGCTGAAAAACGTCCATTTCAAGCAGGCCCCGTCCTTGTTTCAAATTGGGAAAAAGGGCTGCGCGCGCACCTGGGTGGCGGCATATAAAAAGGGCTCCTATATACCGGAGTCCCTGGGATATTTTATGAGATGCCTGAAACGAGTGGGAGGGGAGTTTATGGGAGCGCTGTATAACGGAGTGTACGGGGTGGACCTGACGTCCGCAGACGAATAGCGAGGGGGCGGGAAAATTCCCGCATCACCCCTCGTCCTGCTCGAAGTCCACCAGCACAATGTCCCCGTCCACGAACCCGGCGCCAAGGCCCTGGAAGGATTTTAACTGATCCTTGCAGCGGCCGTTTTCCAGATAGGCTTCCAGCTGTGCGACAAAGTCCTCCAGGACCTGCTCCCAGGAAGCGTTCTGCTCCCAGCGCAGCAGGCTGTCCCTGGCGGCGTACACCTCGTCGCAGGCCCAGTCCGGGTCGTCGGCGTCAAAGCTGCCCGCGCCGATGAGTTCCGCGGACCAGCGGTGGTCTCCGTCGTCGTAGAGATTAAAATTGATCGCGGCGATGTCCCGGGGAAGGGGCTCCTGCAGCTGGCTGTCCAGCCATTCGGCTAATTCAAGCATTGATTGACCTCCTTTTTCGGTATTGATTCTCTGATTCCATTGTAGCAGAATGCGGGGGAAATACAAGCGCTCGTTCTGCTCAGGAAATCAGGTTGTGGGAAGATTTTTAATTTCCCGATTCGATGGACAATAAATTGTAAAAATGATACAATTACCATATGATTTTACATGGAAATATATTCTGATTCCACATATAATGGAGGGACCAATATGAAAAAGCTGAACCGGTTAATGACAGCGGCGCTTCTGATGACATGTTCCGTGAGTATGGTATCTTACGGGGCGCCCCGCGGCGGTACCGCCGTGTATCTCAAACAGACTGTGAACGAGAGCAGCGTGGCTGCGAAGTCCACCTCCGCGGCCGGTTCTGCCGGTGAGTTCCGGACGGCGACCAAGGCGGATCAGAAGATCCTCGCGGATGCGGGCCGGAAAACCAGCAACCTGACCAGTGTGGAAGTCCAGACCGCTGTGGACCTCGGACTGAAGGTGGGGACTGAGAGCGTCAATGTGCTAATGATCGTCAAGGCCAAAGGCCAGGATATGGGCAAAAGCAGCATGAAATATCGGACGGACACCCATACAGAGATAATGGGACAGTCAACGGATATGACTGCGTTTTATACCAACGGTTATTATTACGTCGACTCGGATGGGGAGAAGACAAAACTGGAGGCGGAGGTGTCCGATGTTATGGAGGTGTTTGACAGCAACACCAACGCCGGCTGGCTGGACAATCTCGACAGCTTTAAGGATTTAAAGGTCCGGACGGAGAAGAGCGGTTCCAGGGTATATAGCTTCAGCTGCGATCCCTCCAGCGCGGGAAGCCTGATCCAGAGTTACAACGACCAGCTTGGCCTTTCGGACTCCAACATGGACATGAAGCTGCTCTATGGGACCGTTTATGTGGACTCCAGCGGTTATATCACGCGGGAATCCCTGGATCTGAAAATGGACTTTGAATCCGACGGACAGACCGTTGGCACGGATATGCAGATCGAGATCCGATACACCAATCCCGGGAAGGCGGTTACGGTGACGCTTCCCTCCACCGCCGGATATTATTAGATCGCGAGGCGGCAGAGCGCCGGGAGAAGGGGGTGTCGCAAAATCATCAAAATAGATGATTGAGCGGCACCCTTGCTCTGTATATAGAAAAAAATCAGGAGAAAATCATTTTCGATCGACTTTCTCCTGATTTTGGGCATACTTTAATAAGCATTCGGTTTTTCTTGTATTTATGCACTCGCTTTTAGATCAAACAAATACCTTCCAGTCCGCTCATTCTGGATTTTTCTATGTAGTTTATTTAGATTGTATCCCATACTCAGCAGGAGAATCTCCAGTTTTACTTTCTTCTTACCCCGCAGCAGGAATCGTTCAAATCCATAGTCATTTTTCAATACACCGAAAGCTCCTTCTACCTGAATCGAGCGATTCATCCGGTACTTAATTCCCTTCTCGCTCTGTATGTTTTGATACGACTCCTCACGCTTCTCCAAAAAGCTTTTGGACACGTACAGACGCTTGTTCCCCTTCGCTTTGGTGCATTTTTCTTTGTAGGGACAGCCGGTGCAGTCCTCACATTCGTATACTGTCACCTCAGATTCATACCCACTTTTGCTGCGCTGCTTTTTCAGGTAGATCACCCGCAGCTCCTTCCCGGCATGACAGATATAGGTATCGGACTCCTGGTCGTAACCCATGTTTTCCCGTTTACTGATATCCTGTTTAAAACTCCTTTTCTTCCATTTTTCATAGGTTTGAGGTTTGATGTATGGCTGCTGCCCCTCCTCCCGCAGATAGCTGTACCCTTCTTCACTTTCATATCCTGAATCAGCTGTAACACTCGGATAGTTAAAACCCAGTTTCTCTTTCATCTGCTTTAAAAATGGCACCAGCGTCCATACATCGTTTCGATCCTGAAAAATATCGACCGCTACAATGTATTCGCTGTCCACTCCAATCTGTACGTTATACCCTGGCTTTAACTGGGCATTGCGCATGTGGTCATCTTTCATATGCATAAACGTTGCATCCGGGTCTGTTTTACAGTAGTTGTTCCTTCCCTGGAAGCTGGCTGTATGCCAGTCATAAATGGTCTGACGCTCCAGGTACCTTTGGAACAGCTCCAGATACCGCTGCTCGATGGATTTGCGTTTTCCACGGCCGTAAACGAACTCTATGTTCCGCTCCCTGCATATCTCCTCCAGAAAACGGCAGATTTTTCGGAGGTCCTGCACCCGGTATTCGGTTCCCACACGGAAGGACTGGATAAACTCCTGGTTTACAAGCCTCACCGCCTCCTGGATTTTAATGAACATTTTTTCTTCCCATTTCCCAACGGATTTTTTCCATACGAACGTGTATTGATTGGCGCAGGCTTCTAATTTCGTCCCGTCAAGAAAGACAGTTTCTTTGGAAAGTTCACCTGCCAGTTCCAGACGGTGTACCATCTGATAAAAGAGGTCCTCACATGCCTCCTCCAGAAAACCGGAACGGAACCGGGCAATGGTACTGTGATCCGGCGCTTTTTGTCCAGCTAACAACCACATGAAGTTGATATCCCGTTTACAGGCGGTCTCAATTTTTCTTGATGAATAAATGTTCTGGGAATACGCATAGGTCAGGATCTTGAACATGGTCTTTGGATCCACTGCCGGATTTCTGCCTTTGGCAGAGTAAGCCTGATAAAGCTTTGTATAGTCTAAATCCTCCAATTCGTGGCTCAGCAGTCGGACCGAATCATCGTTCGGAACCAGCCCTTCCAAACTTAATGGCAAAACCAGTTGATAAGTGCGGCCAAGTTCGGTATAATCTTTAGTAGTGTAATTATTTATTCGCATACTTAATTATACCACGGATGGCGGACTCTTCGGAGCCCGCTTTTCTGTTTTTGTACAGAAAAGGAGCTGTTGCTCCAGTAGATTATTTATCTACTTTTGCAACAGCCCCTTTTGGGTTGGATGCGATGGGCCGCAAGGGGAGGGTATGGTTAAAGGTCTGTTAAATTTTACGGGATTCTCTTGTGCGTGCGGCCATTATCCCATATAATGCAGTAATAGACATATATTGGAAAAGAGGAATGTGAATCGATGAGACATGCGGCAAAAGGGGCGCGGAGATAGACGGATGAAAACAGAAGAGCGAAGAGCATTTATTATTAATTTTTTATATTACGCCATATGGCTGGCCATTGCGTTTGTGATTCTGCGGTACGGTCTGCCCATGCTGACGCCGTTTGTGGCGGCGTTCGTGATTGCGTACCTGTTGAATACGCCCATCTGCTTTGCGGCGAACAGGCTGCGCCTGCCACGGAAGGCTATGGCGATTTTGGCGGTGCTCCTGTTCTACTGCACCGTAGGTTCCCTGATCGCCCTGCTGTTTATCAAGCTGTTTTCCAGCGGGAGAGTGCTTTTTTCAAATTTACCGGCGATCTACAGCCATTACATTGAGCCGGTTTTCGCGGCTGTGTTCAGCAGCATCGAACAGACGGTGCTCCGCATGGACCCGTCCCTGATCGGGACCATGGAGGAGCTGGAGGGGCATTTTGCCCAGTCCGCGGGACAGATGGTTTCCAGCCTTTCCATGGACGCGGTGGGCTGGATATCCGGGATCGCCTCGTCCCTTCCGGGGCTGTTTATCGAGCTGCTCCTCATGATTATCACCACGTTTTTTATCGCCGCGGATTATGACAAGCTGACGGGCTTCTGCCTGCGGCAGATGGGGGAGAAGCCCAAGGGCATTTTCCTGAACATTCAATCCTACGTTGTGGGAACGCTGTTTGTGTGTATCCGCTCCTACGCGCTGATCATGTCCATCACCTTTGTGGAGCTGGCCGTGGGCCTGACGTTGATCGGAGTGAAGAATTCGGTGCTCATCGCCTTTGTGATCGCGGTGTTCGATATTCTACCGGTGCTGGGCACGGGCGGGATCATGATCCCTTGGATGGTGATCACCGCGGTGATGGGGAATCCCCGGCTGGCCATCGGGCTGTTGGTGGTCTATCTGGTGATCACTGTGATCCGCAATATCATTGAACCCAAAATTGTGGGCAGCCAGATCGGCCTGCACCCGGTTGTAACCCTGGTCAGCATGTTCGCCGGAGCCCAGCTCTTCGGAGTGCTTGGGCTGTTCGGATTTCCCATCGGACTCTCGCTTCTGGGGTATTTGAACGACACGGACACCATCCGCATTTTCAAAAAATCCGAGGTGGAGTGAGCGGGAAACGCGCAGATCTTTGCTGCGGGAATAACAGGGGCAGCGCCTAAATGCCGCCAGAGTATAACGTATGATTTTTTAGCCAGCCGGGATTGCACCGGCTGGCTTTTTTCGGTATGATAGGCCATAAGCCGCCGATGCGGCGTTAAGGCTGCCAAAAGAACCGTCAAACGCATTTCCTGATTGCTAATTTATGGAATCCGGTGTATGGTTGAAAGAGTTAAAGAAAGTCAGAGGAGAGACAAATCTATGATCGAGGTACTGTTTGGTGAGAGCGAAGCGGCTTCCATGAAAATGGCCAAGGGCCGCAGAACGGTTGTCGGCGGAGCTGGAAAAGCGGAGAATGGGTCCGGGACATGGATCGGGGGTCATCCCCGGCAGGTGATCTGCCTGGGCTTCATGTTGGATATCGGGGATATAAAAGAGCCGGTGGACGGCCGGTACCGCCGGGAACTGATCAGGGCCATGTACGGGCAGGAGCAGTGGGGGAAGCAGGGCGAAGGAGCGGGCGAGCCCGAGGCGGCCGCAGACCCATACACGGCGGAGCTGGAGCGGTTGGCTGAGTACATTGGGCAGGGGGAGCCGGTCAGAATCTGGTACAGCGACAGCCCGTACTCCCGCTGCGGGTTCTATTTTCTTTGCGGATGGCTGAAGCCACGGCAAGCCGATGTGCGGGTGGTAAAGCTGCCGGAGTACGTCCAGTGCGCCAATGTGATCAGGAGATACCAGAACTGGGGGGAGATCGGACCGGAGGAATTTGCCGGTTTCCTGTCCGGCGAGTGCCGGTTGTCCCATGAAGAGCAGAGCATGTACGCGAACGCGTGGAGCCGTCTGGTGGAGGACAACAGTCCTCTGCGCGCGGTGATCAATGGGAAAATGACGGGCGTGCCCGAAGATTTCTACGATTTTCTGATCTGGAAACGACTGACCGGAAAGCCGGTCAAGCAAGTCAGGCTGATTGGGGATATTTTAGGGTATGATCCCCTGGGCGTGGGAGACTGGTGGTATGCCGGCAGGATCCAGCACCATATTCTTCAGGGCAGAATCAAAGTCGTGGAGGACTCGGAGAAACCATATGCCAGAATCATTTCCCTGGCATGAACCAGTGGGAATGAACGGAATCACTCCCACTGGCTGCCTATCCCGGTTACATCTGGGTCAGCTGTATGCGGGCGTTGTTGGAAGTGCCGAGAATGGTCAGCTGGTAGGTGCCGTTGCGGAAGAAGGTTATATTGGTGTTGATGACCGGAGCGGCAAAAACTCTGCTTCTGTAAACCGTCAGCCGATAGGTACCGGGCATGATCTGAAGGAATCCGGAGGCGGTTCTGGGATCTAAATTGGACAGCACAAGGCGGGAATTTAAGTAGATGTCCAGCGGCTCCCGGATGGAGCTCATGTTGGAGAAACGAACCCGGGCGGACTGAGGGAACATGTTGACGCCGGGGCCAAAGATACGCCAGGTCCAGTAGATCATGTTGTTGCCCGGCCGGAAGTTGCAGCCGGGGCAGTAGTTGGGGGAAACATTGGGCACGAAGCCGGGATACACGGGAGTCGGGCCGGGAAAACGCGCCATGCGGCTGTCCGCGTCCGTTGAGTTCGGCTCAAAGGGCGTATTGTCGTCATATTCATAAGTTTCCATGAAAGGTGCACCTCTATCAGTCTTAGTGTAATGATAGTATATGGGCGGGGGCAGGCAGTTGTGCCGGGACTGGAAAAATGGTATAATTAGGGAAACGTATCACTTATCATCAGCCTGCGGCAGATGACAAGGTATAATCAGGAAAGCATGACTCATATAATAGAAAATTACCAGCCCACGAGGAGGTAAAACGTGAAAGGCCAGATCTTTTCCTTAATCAGGACGAAATACAATACATTATCCAGTTCCCAGAAGGACGTGGCGGACTATATTCTGACGAACCCGGACAAAGTCATGATGAACACGCTGAATGAAATCGCAGCCGCGTGCCGGGTCAGCGAGACCACGGTGCTCCGGTTTCTGCACAAGCTGAACTACAATTCATACCAGCTGTTCCGCATCAATTTGACCCAGGAGCTCTCGAAAGACAATCAGGAGACCGTTTACGACGACGTGGGATTTCAGGATACGGAGGACGAGATTATCGATAAGATTATTCACTCGACCGTGTCCTCCATCACGGACAGCCGCCAGATCATTGACCCGGCCAGCGTGAAGGCTGTGGTGGAAAAGATTGCCGGGGCCAGGCGGATCGTGGTGGCGGGCGTGGGGGCCTCCGGCTTTATCGCCCAGGATCTCTACCACAAGCTGATCAAGCTGGGCCTCAACGCGGTCTGTGCCAATGACCCGCACATTATGAATATTCTGGCCACCGGCCTGGACCAAAACACGATCCTTATCCTGTTTTCCCACTCGGGGGAGAGCCGGGAGGTGCTGGACATGGCGGCAATCGCAAAGGAGCGCCGGTGCCAGGTCTGCGCGGTGACCAGCTACGCCAAGTCCACTCTGGCCAACCAGGCTGGGTATCTATTGTGCAGCTCCTCCAGGGAGACCATGTTCCGGTCCGATGCCATGACCTCCCGGATTGTCCAGATGGTCATTATCGACATTCTCTACGTCAGTCTGGTGATCGCGCTGGGAGATGGCATTTTGCCTCAAATCCACAGCTCCCGGCTGGCGGTGGCCAAGAATAAAATATAAAATGTGAATAAAAAAATACGAAGCGCCATACTGTTTTATTATAGTATTAACAAAACAGTGGGCGCTATTTTTATGTTAATATTCACGTAAACATATTGACAGACAAAAGGGAAAGGGGTAATATTCATCTCAAGAGTAGCATTAATGCTACTATAAAATATTTAAAAGTAGTAAAATTACTCATAAAAAAGAAAGGGGAACATTATGAAGGCAATTTTATTGGGCGATGCGATGATCGGAGGAACAGGGTTTCAGAGGGCTTGGGAGAAGCACATGGGAACGTACGGAAGCGATATCGTGGTGAACGATTGGGAGAAGGACTGGGGAAAGCTTCAGTACAGGCGCCTTGAGGTGGAAAAGAGAGGGCCGGAGATCGAGACCGTGGATGAAACCATCCTGAAGGAGGGGCAGGATGCCCAGGCGCTTATGGGGCTGTTCGTGCCCGTGTCCAGCAAGGTGATGGAAGCCATGCCGAAGCTCAGGATTGTGGGCGTTTCCAGAGCGGGACTGGAAAACGTCAATGTGGAGGAGGCCACCAGGCGCGGTATTCTGGTGTTCAACGTACAGGGGCGCAACGCCCACGCGGTTTCCGATTTCGCGGTGGGGATGATGCTGGCGGAGTGCAGAAATATCGCAAGAGCCCATTACGCGATCCGCAGCGGGGAATGGAGAAAGACGTTTACCAACAGCGACGTGGTCCCGGAGCTGCACGGCAGAACCGTTGGACTGGTGGGCTTCGGCCACATCGGGCGGCTGGTGGCGAAGAAACTTTCGGGCTTCGACGTGAAGGTGGTGGTATACGATCCGTACACCCCGGCGGAGGCCATAAAAGAGCTTGGAGCCGAGAAGGTGGAGCTGGAGCAGCTGTTAAAGAACAGCGATTTCGTATCCGTCCACGCCCGCCTCACATCCGAGAACAAGGGGATGATCGGCGAGCATGAGATCAGCCTGATGAAACCCACCGCTTACTTTATCAACACGGGGCGCGCGGGGCTTGTGGACCAGGATGCGCTGGCGAAAGCCCTGGGGGACAAGAAGATCATGGGCGCGGCCCTGGATGTATTTTACACGGAGCCGCTTCCGGCGGACAGTCCGTTTATGACCCTGGACAACGTGACACTGACCACCCACATTGCGGGAACCACCGCGGATGCCCTGTCGAACTCCCCCTTCCTGCTGATGGAGGACGTGGCAAAATTCCTTAAGGAGGGAGATAGCCGGTTTATCGTCAACCGCCAGGTGCTCCAGGACGAGGGATTCCAGGCGTGGCTTGCTTCGGTGAGACAGTAGATTCAGGGAGGGATGAAACATGCTGGTAAACTTAAAATGTATTTTGGATGAGGCGTATAAAGACTACTATGCGGTGGGTTCCTTTAACGGCTACAATTTCGAGACCTTTAAGGGGATTGTGGAGGCCGGAGCTGAGACGAAAACCCCTGTGATCCTGGCCTTTGGAGCCAAGTATCTGCCCAATATGTCGGTGGAGACGGCGGCGGCCATGGCGAAGAGTCTTTCGGAGGAGGTATCCATTCCGGTCTGCCTCCATCTGGACCACTGCAAGGATCAGGGCGTGGTGTACCGGGCCTTAAAGGCCGGTTTCGGGTCCGTAATGTACGACGGCTCGTCCCTGCCCTTTGAGGAGAACCTGCAAAACACCCTGGATGTGTGCCGGGTGGCCCACGCCTGCGGGGCTTCGGTGGAGGCGGAGCTGGGAAGCCTGGCCGCGGGCGAGCGGTCCCACGAGGGTTCCGCCGGGGATGTGGAGGCATACACGGACCCGGAGGCGGCGAAACAGTTTGTGGATGGCACGGGAGTGGACGCGCTGGCGGTGTCCGTGGGAACCGTACATGGGCTGTACAAGGGAAAGCCCAACATCCGAATCGACATTCTAAACGCCATCAATGAGAAACTGAATATGCCCCTGGTGCTCCACGGCGGTTCCGGTATCCCGGAGCGGGACATTCTGGAGTGCATCCGTCACGGAATCGCCAAGATCAATGTCAACACTGAGATTTCCGTCTACGCGGTGGACCAGACCAAGCTGTATCTTGAGAGCGCGGCCCCCCATTTTTCGGAGCTGTCTTTGCGGCAGGTTGGCTATGTGAAGGAAATTGTCAAGAAATACATAAGCTTTTTCAGAGAGTAGCGCAGAACATATGGAGGAGGAAAATCAATGGGGTTAGGTCTATTATTAATTGTATTCGCAGTGTCGCTGGTTTTTGTACTGGTATCCATTATCAAGTTTAACCTGCACCCGTTTTTGTCCCTGCTGATCGGCGGGCTGATCATGGGAATACTGGCCGGGCTGCCGCTCACCCAGGTGGCGGACGGCCTGGCGGCGGGGTTCGGCAGCACCATGCAGGGCATCGGCATCCTGATTATCCTGGGCGTGGGCCTGGGGCATCTCCTGCATATATCCGGCTGCACCAGCCAGATCGCGGCCGCTATGCTAAAGCTGACCGGCCAGAAGCGGGCCGGGGTGGCCGTGAACCTGACGGGCTACATCGTGTCGATCCCCGTGTTCTTTGACGCGGCCTTCGTCATCCTGGTGAACCTGGTCAAATCCCTTTCCAGAAAGGGCAAGATCCCCTTCGTTTCCCTGGTGACTGCCCTGTCCGTGGGCCTGATCGTGACCCACGCCATGGTGATTCCGACGCCGGGCCCCATTGCCGTGGCCGGGACCATGGGAGTCAACATCGGATGGTTCCTGCTCTACAGCATCGTGGTCAGCCTTCCGGCTTCCCTGGTGGGCGGCGTGCTGTACGGGAAATATCTGGGCGGTAAGGCGGAGTATGCGGACGATTTCGCCAACGCCTTCGACGACATCGAGGAGGAAGAGATCCAGGAATCCGCGGATCTTCCCTCCGGCGCCCTGGGCATTTTCCTGATCTTTCTGCCCATTATCATCATCCTGATCGGCACCATCGCTTCCATGCTGCTGGAGCCGGGCACCTCCGCTTACATATTCTTCAGCTTTATCGGAAACAAAAACATTGCACTGCTGATCGGCCTGCTTGCGGCGTTCTTCTCCCTGCGCAGGTACGTCAAGGACTCTTTTAACGACGTTGTCACGGAAGCGGCCACCCAGTCGGGCATCATTCTGGCGATCACAGGCGCCGGCGGCGCCTTCGGCGCGATCATCAACCTCACGGGAATCGGGGAGAAGCTGGTAGGCGGAATGGCCGGTATGACGGAGGGCGCGGGCATCGCCATGATCGTGGCAGCATTTGTGATCAGCCAGGTGCTGCGGGCGGCCCAGGGCTCTACCACGGTGGCGCTGGTGACCACATCGGCGATTTTTGCCCCGATTTTGGCGGGAATGGCCACCGTGTCACCGATTCTGGTATCCCTGGCCATCTGCGCCGGCGGCATCGGCCTGTCGCTGCCCAACGACTCCGGCTTCTGGGTGATCAACCGGTTCAGCAAATTCGACGTTCCGGGCACCATCAAGGTGTGGACCGTGGGCGGCACCATCGCGGGGCTGACGGCTCTGGTGATTCTGGTGGTGTTAAGCATGTTCACCGGCGTGCTGCCGGGGCTTTTATAGGAAAACAGATCGACTTGGAAAAGAGGGATGGAAATGAGTTTGATTGCGTTGGATATCGGTACGTCCGGCATGAGGGCCGTGATTTACGGCCTGGACGGCAGCAGGAGGGGAACATCCTATTTTGAATATCACTCGGACTTTCCCCAGCCGGGGTATGTGGAGCAGGAGCCCCAGTCGTGGCTGGACGCGGCGGTCATGTGCCTGAAAGGAATTTCCGGGGATTTGAAAGCCGGAGCGGATGAGCCGCAGGCAATCACGGTGACGTCCCAGCGGTCCTCGCTGATTCCCATGGGGAAGGACGGAAAGCCGCTGCAAAACGCCATCATGTGGCAGGACAAACGAACGGTAAAACAGTGCGAAGCGCTGATTGAAAAATACACGCTGCAGGGCCTCTACCGCAGGACCGGACTCAGGATCAACCCGTATTTTGTGCTTCCGAAAATTCTCTGGCTGCGGGAGAACCAGAGGGAAATCTACGACGCAGCGGACAAATTCATCGGCGTTCAGGACCTGGTGGTCCATTTCCTCACCGGGGAATATGTGACGGACCACTCCCAGGCCTGCCGCACCATGCTCATGGATATCAAGACCTTTACCTGGGACCGGGAGCTGCTGGGGGAGGCCGGAATCGGGGCGGACCGCCTGCCACGGCTGGTTGCGCCCGGAACCGTGGCCGGTTCCCTGACAAGGGAGCTGGCGGAGTTGACCGGGCTTCCCGCAGGGCTTCCGGTGATCATCGCCGGAGGCGACCAGCAGAACGCGGCCGTGGCTCTGGGCGTGGTGAGACCCGGCGTGGCAGAGGCCAACACCGGAACCGGTTCCTTTGTGATCTGCGCGGTGGACCGCCCGGCCTTTGAGCGCAGCGCCAGAGTGCTGTGCCAGGCCTCGGCCATTGCGGGACAGTGGATCATGGAGGCCGGAATCTTCAACACGGGCTCCACCTACCGGTGGATGAAAGAGCAGCTCTGCCCGGACCTGGACGACGATCCGGCCGCCTACGAGCAGATGAACCGGGAGGCGGAGCAGTCCCAGGTGGGGTCCAACGGCGTTATGCTGCTTCCCCATTTTGAGGGGAGCGCCGCGCCCTTCTGGAATCCCGGAGCCAAGGGGATATTTTTCAACCTCTCTTTGGGCACCAAGCGGGGCGATATGATCCGGGCTATTATGGAGGGGATCGCCATTGAGATCAACGACAACGTGAGCCTGATCGAGATCACCTCCGGGAAGATCAGCACGGTGAGCGTGGCCGGAGGCATGGTCCGCTCAGACCTGTTCTGTCAGATACAGGCCGATATCTACAACAAGAAGGTGGCCCGATACAAAAACAGCGAGGCCTCGTCCCTGGGAGCCGCCATGATCGCGGCGGTGACCCTGGGGATCTACGGCAGTGTGGAGGAGGCGTACCACAACATGGTGTCCGACAGGCCCCGCCTCTTTGAGCCGGTTCCGGAAAACGCGGAACACACATTGAAGCTTTTGGAGCGCAAGCATAAACTGTACAACGCGCTGGTGGGCGGGAATGTGTATGGAAGTTTTGGGGAGCGGATATGAGGACCGCGTGTGATTGACCGGGCAGCGCGCCGCCCAGTGTTGAAAGACCTCGACACTGGGCCGGAAAGGGCTGTGGATTCCGGTGTCAGCTTGGATTTTAGGGAGAATGTGCCGATTATTCCGACACATTCTTTTTTTGTGAAATGGATGATTGGTACAGCAGGGAGGGAAACTTTGTGGGAAGTATAAAGCGGGTAATATATTGCAGGATCGATTAAATGCGGTTATCATTATAAGAAAAGAGCGTCAGTTTGAAACTTATACCGATGTGGATATAGAGCGCGACGGTGCGGTTAAACGGAAGGGCGGCATCGAGCAGGAACTGACACAGACGGATACGGTGGACATTGAATATTCGTATTTTATCCGGGCCAACGGGAGTTTGCATGTGCAGTGTGCGGTTCACAATGTTTCCAGACAGATTTCGTACCGGTATTATACGCTGTGGTATTCCGGCAGACAGTTGGCGGGAGGGCTGGGGGAAGCCGGTTATGGGCAGATGGATTCGCAGTTTTCGGATTTGGAGGTGATATATTGAGTTTCATAGTTCTTGGGATCGCCATATACCTTAGCGTCTGCCAGAGAAAGGCGGAAAAGGGGATTAAGGAGAGGTGCACTGCAATAACAAGCGGAAGAATTGACCATACGGAACGCAGCGGATTCTTTAATGGTATAAAATTAAGACGTCGGGGGTTTCGGATAAGCTGTTGGCCGTCATTTACGTTTACCTTCCATACAATCTACCGATATCATGCGAAAGATAAGGACTATCATGGAATTGACGCCAGGATGCCAATCGCATGCTTGAAAGTGGGAAATCCGGGAGATTCCGTAAAAATATTTTATAATCCAAGGGACGGAAGGGAGTTTTATTGCCCGAATGAGGATAAAAATGTTAAATATGGCTGGTGGATATTGGCGGGCTTGATTGTGTTGGCAATCGCGGTTGTGAGGGGAGTTCTTTATTTTTATAGTCGGAGATACGCGTTGAGATGACAAGGAAATGATAGCCAGGAGGTTAGCTTATGTCATTACCGAAACAGAAAGTCGGTACAATAGAAGATATATACGATTTGGCAGACGGAGAACGTGCAGAGCTGGTTGATGGGAAGCTATTTGATATAGCGCCACCGACAAGGACACACCAACGGATCGTGCTATCATTGAGCCGGAAGATTGCGGACTACATTGATCAGAATAGCGGGACCAGACAATAAGAGGTACTGGGAGCCGCGAGATGGACTATTATGTCAAACTTGCCTTGTATGAAGAAGCAGGCGTACGTTTATATTGGTTGGTTGATATTGAGAGAAAGACGATAGTGGTTTATGATCTGGAACATGAAGCAATACCGGCGCTCTATCATTTTGTTGACAGCGTACCGGTAGGTATTTATTGGGATTTTGAAATTGATTTTAGTAGTATGGATTTGGTTTAGGATTAGTCTTCATGAAGTGTGGGAGGATAGATATGCGTGTTGATAAGATATTTCGATTTATACCATCGTCAAAAATATATCTCAAAGAAGGTAAGGAGTATTTATATGATCCTTATAGGGATAAATTTGTAATAGCAACTCCAGAAGAAAAGGTGCGTCAAAAAGTACTGAAATATTTTAGATGGAGATTCGGGGTGCCAAAAAGACATTTTAATGTAGAAGTTCATATGTCAAAATTCGGATACACCGACAATAAAGAGCGCGCAGATATATTAATAACCAGACAAATAGGGAGCGAAGATAGAATATTAGCTGTAATCGAATGCAAAGCAGAGTATGTTCCGATAGACGATTCAGTAGTATCACAAGTGCTTCGTTATGCAAAATATTTAAATTCAGAGTATGCATTTGCAATAAATGGAATTGATTTACAGTGCTATAATTATTCTGCAAAAAAGAAGGGATATATTGCATATAATCAATTAAAAACATATAGGAAGATGATTCAATCATTTGAAAATGCTTTAGGGCAGGCGAAAGTAAAAAATACAAGAGCTACTATGAATGAACTAAATAATCTTTATTATTTAAGAAAAAATTATGACACTTATATCGGGAGCATGACACCAGATGAAGATGTAGTGATTATTGCTAATATCACCGATTGTCTATATGATATGAGCAAAAAAATAAAACCACAGGTATTTGAATATTTTACATTGTTAGATGATTGCGGAATCAGAAGAAAAGAATTTGGTAACCCTGGGGGAATTTATAACTCAAAATATCGCGTATTGAGTATAGTTGATGATTGTGGTAGAAAATGTGAGGTGGGATTTTCAATCGATCATATCTATGATGAAAAAACTGCTCTAAATGTTGCGATAAATCAACATCATGCTTTACAGTATGTGTTAGACGATAAAAGTATTTTAATTAACGGTTTTGAATACACATTTGTTCATAGTGGAAAAATTGCAGTGGGTAGAGGCGGTAGCGGAAAGGTAAGCGAGTTAAAAGAATTGATTAAAAACAGGTATCCCAATTTAATAATTAACACCACAATAATGTTGGGAACGCTTGTTGGAAATGATAGGCTATATATGGATTCTAAAGATTTTGTATCATTTTTGGAACGGATAATTACATACTCTTTAATAAGAGATGAGTATCGAAATTTGAAAAGCAGTGAAAGTCGAAAAGCAGTTATAAACACCCAAAATTAAAAAATAAACAGAATAACGGCCGAATTTAAATGGAGAATCTTTGGATTTAGCAATACAGGATAGAATTGAACGTAGACATAAAGCACAGAGATGGCTAGGGGATTGCCCTGGCCTTTTTCATCCCCCTGCCGCCTGTTTATCTACATATTATTAACGGGATATCCATGGCATAAAGCTACGGATCGCATTTTGGCCCGGACTGTCCGTAAAGCGCATGGTCCAGATATAAAATAACATCGCCAAGACCCAACAAATCAAAGAAAATGCCCGAAATCCTTGCCACTGCAAGAATTCCGGGCATTATTCGCGTGGAGCTGAGGGGAATCGAACCCCTGTCCGAAAACCAATTCCCTGTTCTTCTACTATCATAGTCCTTTATTTGACATTCCCTCTGCCGTCAGAGAAAGGACACCCGGACGGTTTCAGTAGCTTCATATTACGCCCATATGCTCAAAGCTTTGCATAAGTCGTTTCCTGCATAGTCGATGCCAGGGTCTTAAAGTGCAGGTGCTCTAAGTCTGACAGCCGCAATTAAGCGGCGATTGCTAAATTGTCTTCAGCGTTTGTATTTATTGTTGCCATTTAACCCATCGCATGGGGATAGCTTCACCAGCTGCATGATCCCCGTCGAAACCAGTACAACCCCTGAATGATAACAGGACTGGCCGGTCCGCTCGCAGTTTCTGGAACCGGGCGAACCTTGCGGAGCTTGTAACAAGCTGCCGGCGCCTGCTCGAGGCACCGTTTACATAATAGCAGTTTCACGGCCGTCTGTCAAGGCCCGGCAGCACAGTTGTAGGGGAATTGTAAGAAAAATTGTAAAAAATTTCCTGATCACGATTCCTGATTTTTAGTTTCCAGATACTCCAGTATCTCCGCCGCATTGGTGTCCGGTTTGGCCTTGGGATATACCTTTTCGATCACGCCCTGGGGATCGATGATATAGGTGGAGCGGACCACGCCAAGGCTCACCTTGCCGTAGAGCTTCTTCTCCTGCCATACGTCGTAGGCCTTGATGGCTGTCAGCTCCGGGTCGGAGACCAGGATGAAGGGCAGGTTGTGCTTCTCGGCAAATTTCTGGTGGGAGGTCTGACTGTCCTTGCTGACGCCGATCACCACCACGTCCTTCTGCTTAAAGCCCTCGTAGGCTCCCGCGAAGGCGCAGGCTTCCCGGGTGCAGCCCGGCGTGTTATCCCGGGGATAAAAATACAGCACCACCCGTTTTCCCCTGTAGTCCTCCAGTGAAATCATGTTCCCGTCTTTGTCCGGCAGTGAAAATACCGGCGCTTTTGTTCCAGCTTCCAGCATATGTGTTACCTCCTGTTTTCTTTGACTGTTTCCTTAATAAATATCAGATTCTTCGCATCGGAGAGCCCGCTGCAGTACCGGTAGCCCAAACGGTCGAATTCCCGGATTGGCTCCGGCGTCTGAATCCGGCGCTCCGCCAGATAGCGGACCATTTCGCCGCGGGCCATCTTGGCCTCCGTACCTTTGACCTTAATCTTGGGATTCCCGTTTTTGTCCGTTTCCATACAGCCGAACACCACGTTGAGAAACACCACGTCCGGCTCCAGATAGGGCTCCACGGCTTTGCTGTACTCCCTGGAGGCCAGATTGATCACGATCCGGTCCTCCCGAACCAGCTCCCGGTAGATCCGGTCGCCCCAGAAACCGTAGAGGTCGGTGAAATGCCGCCCGCCCAGCTCCAGATCGATCCTGGCCTGCATCTCCAGCCGGTAGGGTACGATTCCGTCCAGAGGCCGCAGGATTCCGTAAAAACCGGAGAGAATCCGCAGATGGTCCTGTATGTAATCCAGCTCCCCGCTCTGGAATACGCTGGGGGCCATATATTGGTACTGGATACCCTCATAGGAGAGGATAGCCGGCGTCAGGCGGCTGTTTAAGTCCATATGTAAAAAACGCTCATAGTTCAAATCCGCGATGGAATCGTTGCATTTCCACAGTTTTTGGGCTTCGCCGCGGGTGAGCCCGCGCATGTACTGTAAAATCTGTCCGGTTTGTTCCATAAATGGGGGCATGCCGGAAATCTCCAGCTCGTCCTCCCGCAGGTTCATTTTCTTTGCAGGTGAAATAATCAGTTTCATATCCCGCCTCCTTTGTCCGCTGTGTACACGTCTAGCAAACCACACTTGAAGGGGATTGTCAAGCGGTATGCATTTCCTGAAAAATACTTAAGAGGCCAAAAGAATTCTGTAAAGAAAGACGAACCAAAAGCTTAAGAGAAAAGAAATACAAGATCCGGAAGTTTCTGGTAAGATGAGATTAGAAAAATGATTCACGAGGGAGGAGAAAATTTATGAAAAAATTATCTGAAAACAAGAACAGCAGGAAGGCTCTGGCAGTTGCAGCGGCGGCGGTGACAGCCGCTGCGATCGGTCTGTCCGCGTGTTCCGCCCAGGCTCAGAGCCCGGGGACCATTGTGGTGCAGAATCAGGATGTGTCCGCCAACCAGCTGACGGTCAGCGGTAAGGAGGAGGTGAGAGTGGTGCCGGATATGGCGGAGATCGTATTCTCCATCCGCACTCAGAAGCCTACCGCCCAGGAGTGCCAGCAGGAGAACGCCAAGAATCTGAACGATACCATTGAGAAGCTTAAAAGCCTGGGAGTGGATGAGCGGTCCATTCAGACCTCGGCATATGGGCTGGATCCCATCTACAACTGGAATTCCGACACCAGAGAGATCACAGGATATGAGATGAACACCCAGCTGACCGTGTCCGATATCCCCATCGACGAGGCGGGGTCCATCATGAGCCAGTCCGTGGTGGCGGGCGTCAACAGTATTGACAATGTGAGCTACTTCTGTAGCACCTATGACGAGAGCTATCAGGAAGCCTTAAAGAAGGCGATTGAGATGGCCAAGGGTAAGGCGTCCGCCATGGCTGAGGCCAGCGGCCGCACTCTGGGCGAGGTGAGCAATGTGGAGGAGTACGGTTACAATCCATATGCCCGGTACACCGGCTACATGAGCGGCGGCAGCGCCAGGAACGAGATGGCGATGGAAACGGCTGCTGCAGCTATGGATATGGGCGTGATGGCAGGGGAGATCAGCGTGGAGGCCCAGGTTTCCGTTACCTTTAACCTACAGTAAGCCAGGCTGCGCCAGAAGCCCAATGTATTTAAGTAAATGAACGGGCGGGCGGATCATTTCGATTCGCCCGCCCGCCTGCATCATCAAAACCGTTCATTCCCCGCTACCGCATCAGCACGCTCTGTAAATCGTCTCCGGGCGCGGCCAACATGGCGCCGTCCTGGTCATAATAGTATAATTGGGCTTGTTCCCGCCTGCCCAACAGATTGTACTCGTGGCAGAGGCTGTCCACGGCTGAGTTGAGGTTTTCGCAGTAAGCCGCCCGCTCTGTGGAGGAGGCGTTTTCCCAGTAAGAACTGTCCAGATAAACGGTGTAGGTGCCCGCGTCGATGGAGCGCAGCTCCAGGATACTGCTGTCGGCGGAGGCGAAACGGCTTAAGTCGGAGCGGAAGGCGCTGTAATTGGCCTGGGAGCGGGTGACGGCCCGAAAGCCCATGGCTGCGGACAGCGCCAGGGAGAGCAGCAGAAGACCCAGAGCGATGACAAAGGCCAGACGGGTGGTGCGCCTGGTGAAGTCCGCCATGGCCCGGGCGGTGGCGCCCTGTTCCGCCTGCTTGATCGCGGTGGGCAGCTCTGAATATTCATCGTATACACTGAAGGGAGCGCAGGCGCTGGGGTTGAGATTGTTTGCGGCTGGTTTCAACATAGAGAACACCTCCCGGCATAGTGAGAGATCGCAAAGACGATCTTGAGTTCACAGAAAATTCACATTTTTTCTAAGTATATTTTAACATTTATGCCGAAATAAGTAAAGGAATCCAGAGGTTGCATGTGCAGAATTCACAATTTTGTAAAAATTTGGAAGTTCGAAAACGTTTTTATGTTAATTTTATGAATGTACCAATGGACAATACCGCGGAATGGTTTTATAATGGACATGATAATGACAGAATGGGGACATTCTGAAGATTGGAAGGAGAAAAAAACGTTATGAGCGAATGTAACCACGACTGCGGCTCCTGCAGTGCAAACTGTGAGAGCCGTAAGACAGATAAAAGCGAGTTTCTGGAGGCGCTGAACCCGGCCAGTTCCGTGAAAAAGGTGATCGGTATCGTCAGCGGAAAGGGCGGCGTGGGCAAGTCCCTAGTGACCTCCATGCTGGCGGTTTCCATGAACCGCAAGGGAAAAAAGGCCGCGATCCTGGATGCGGATATCACCGGCCCATCCATTCCCAAGGCGTTCGGAATTCACAATGAGAGCGGCATCGGCGTATCTCCGGACGGCAACCTGATGCTGCCGGCCAAGTCCTTAGAGGGCGTGGACATCATGTCCGCCAACCTGCTGCTGGACAACGACACGGACCCGGTGATCTGGAGAGGGCCGGTGATCGCGGGAGCGGTAAAGCAGTTCTGGAGCGAGACACTCTGGCAGGATATTGATTTTATGTTTGTGGATATGCCTCCGGGGACCGGCGACGTGCCGCTGACCGTGTTCCAGTCCCTGCCGGTGGACGGAATTATCATCGTGACCTCACCCCAGGAGCTGGTGAGCATGATCGTGACCAAGGCCGTGAACATGGCGAAGAAGATGGAGATTCCGATTATCGGTATCGTGGAAAATATGAGCTATCTGGAATGTCCTGACTGCGGCAAGCGGATCAACGTATTCGGCGAGAGCCACATCGACGAGGTGGCCGCTGACGCGGGAATCAAGGTGCTGGCGCGTCTGCCCATCGATCCGAAGATCGCCCAGATGGTGGACGCCGGACAGGTGGAGTATTTGGAGCTTCCCTGGCTGGATGAGGCGGCTGCTGCAGTGGAGGGACTGTAGGCTTGCCGGACAACAATGTAATGAGGGGTGTACCTATGAATATCAATATCAATCCCAACAGCGAACTGAACCAGTCCATCGTCAACGTGCCGGATATGGTCCAGGTTCCGGAGGTGTGGATTCATCAGGCCCATGAGTTCCAGCGGGTGATGATGATGTACGCCTGCGCGATCCGGGAGGTAAAGACCAAGCTGGAGGTGCTCAACGACGAGCTGTCGGTGAAGAACCAGCGCAACCCCATCGAGATGATCAAGTCCCGGGTGAAAAAGCCCATGAGTATTCTGGAAAAGCTTCAGCGCAGAGGCTTTGAGGTCTCGCTGGAGTCCATGCGGGAGAATCTGGACGACGTGGCCGGAATCCGCATCATCTGCTCCTTTCTCGACGATATCTACGAGGTGGCGGAGATGCTGGTGCGACAGGACGACGTGAAGGTGATCGCGGTGAAGGATTACATCAAGAATCCCAAGCCCAACGGCTACCGCAGCTACCATCTGATCATCGAGGTGCCAGTGTTTTTCACCGAGTGCAAGCGGAGCATGCGGGTGGAGGTTCAGATCCGCACCATCGCCATGGATTTCTGGGCCAGCCTGGATCATCAGCTCAAGTACAAGAAATCCCTGCGCGACGACAGCGAGATCAGCCAGGAGTTAAAGCAGTGCGCGGATGTGATCGCCCAGACAGACGCGAAGATGCTGGCGATCCGCCAGAAGATCGAGGCCCAGGGCATCGCGGTGCGCAAGGAATAGCACATATCAATACAGATAGTAGGACAGGGTTTCCGTGATGTGAAACCCTGTTTTTTTGTACAGTCTGAGGGCGGGCAGATTGTCGCCGGAAACCTGGAGGGTGAGGGTGGAAATGCCTATGGCGGGCGTTAAGTCCTGAAGCTGCCGGATCATGGCCTGCCCCAGGCCGTGGCCTCGGAAGGGCTCTGCGATCTCCACCTCGAACAGACAGGCGGAGGGGGGCTGCAGATACAGGCTGAAGGAACCGGCCTTTTGATCTCCGGACAGCCAGGCGGTGAAGTCTAAGCGGCTCTCTGGGGTTCCGGAAACGCTTGTCAGGCGGAGGGGAGAGGGGGAGAGTGGAGCCGGGGAGAAGTTTCCGCATGCGCCCTTGTTCCATTCCATGGCGTACTCCTCGTACCAGAGCTCAGCGCCAATGGCAGCCAGAACATTTACGGCGGCGCTACTATTGGGATCGGCCACGAAACAGAGGTCCGGCTCTGGGAGCGCTTGGGCCGCATCCTGCTCCAGCATTTCCAGCAGGCTGTTAAAATATCCCCGCCTTCTGGCGTCCGGCCGGGTAAAGCCGTAGCACTCCCACAGACCGTCCCCCTCAAACACGGCGATGGCGCTGTTGAGAACCGGTCGTCCGGTCCCGTCCGGCGATTCCCCGGTCAACAGATAAAAGCGGTCTCCGTCCAGTGGGCAGGACAGACGGATCTTGTCGTGGGCGCGGCAGAGGCCGGTTAGTTGCTCAAAGGCGTCTGCCTGGGCGGCCGTCAATGTTCGGGTACAAGTTTTTTTCATGGCGCGGTATTCCTCCTGAGTGGCCGGGGCGGGCGTTGGCATTGGGATTGCAAAGCTTTGCCCGTGGGGCAAATGATCGGGGTTCTGAACTATTATAGCCTGAAATCTGTCCCGGGGCAACCGCTTCCGGCGCGTGTCGGATGCAGCCGCGTCTGTGATTGGGGTCTTGCGCGGCGGGGGCTCAGGTGGTAGAATAGGGACGGCGCGCAGGGCGCGTTTTGGAGGGGCGTAAACGCCATAAAAAGGAGATTCAATTCACAGATGAAATATGTCAAACAGGTTGGAATTATTTGGGGTTTCACCATGGCGGGAGAACTATTACACGCGATCCTGCCGCTTCCGGTGCCCTCGGGAGTGTATGGGCTTTTCCTGCTTCTGGGAGCGCTGATGGCCGGCTGGGTCCGGCTGGAGAGCGTGGAGGGCACGGGAAATTTTCTGATGGATACCATGACCTTGATGTTCATCCCCGCCATGGTCGGGCTGATGGAGTACGCGGCTCAGATTAAGGAAGTGTTTGTACCCTTCATGATTGTGATCGCCGTGTCCACCGTGGCGGTGATGGTTGTGACCGGCCGGGTGGCTCAGACGGTGATCGATTTGCAGGAGCGCGGGAGAGGAAAGCGGGCAGAGGAGAGGCGAGGGAATGCGGAGGAGAGCCGGGTAAGCGCGGCGGAATGCCGTGAAAATACCGCGGAGCCGCTTGATTGCCCTGCCCCGCAGCCGGAGTCGCCGGAATCTGAGGAGGAACAAACCAATGCGAGATGAAATCAGAATGATTTTAGGCCAGTCCCAGTATTTCGGGCTGGCGGTCAGCGTGGCGGCCTATCTGTTCGCCGCATGGTTGAGAAAAAAGACGAAGCTGGCCATTTTAAATCCATTGCTCATCTCCTCGGCCCTGATTATCGGCTGTCTGGTATGCGTAGGAATGGATTATGAGACATATAATAAGGGTGCCGGATTTTTAGGATGGCTGCTGACGCCCGCCACGGTCTGTCTGGCGATCCCGCTGTACCGTCAGTTAAATCTGCTGCGGCAGCACGGCGCGGCGGTATTGATCAGTATTCTGGCGGGCGTTGCCACCAGCGCGGTCAGCGTGTTTTTGTTGTCCAAGGCGCTGGGGCTGGGGCATGTGCACTATGTGACATTGCTGCCCAAGTCCATCACCACGGCCATCGGTATGGGCGTGAGCGAGGAAGCGGGCGGGATTGTGACGCTGACGGTGATGAGCATTATTCTCACAGGCGTGTTGGGAAATATGGCCTGCGAGCTGATTCTGCGCCTGGCCCGGGTATCCCACCCAGTGGCCAAGGGCCTGGCGCTGGGCACCAGCGCTCATGCGGTGGGAACCGCGAAAGCGCTGGAGATGGGCGAGATCGAGGGAGCCATGAGCAGCCTGTCCATCGCCGTGGCGGGGCTTTTAACCGTGGTGGCGGTGCCGCTGGTGGCAAATCTGATCTGATGGGGCTGGTGGTAACTCATAATCCCATCCGGCACAATGAAAGGAGAGTTCAAGCGATGAAAAAACGCAGTGAAGCAGATATGAATCATACATGGAAACTGGAGGACATGATGCCCGACAACCAGACCTGGGAGGCGCTGTTTGAGAAGACGGCCGCCCGGGTGAAACAGTATGGGGAATTTAGGGGTACACTGGCGGAGTCCGCCGACGCGCTGTACCGCTGCCTGAAATTTGACGACGGGATTTCGCTGGATATCGAGCGCCTTTACGTGTACGCCCGGATGCGCTCCGACGAGGACACGGCCGAACAGACCTACCAGGACATGTTCGGGCGGGTCCAGTCCCTGTCCTTTGAGGCCGCGGAGCGCTCTTCCTTCATTGTGCCGGAAATCCTGGAAATGGATCCGGCCCTGCTGGCCTCCTACATGGAGTCGGAAAATGGAATCGGTCTGTACCGCCGCCTGATGGAACGGATTCTGGGGAAGCGGGAGCATACGCTGTCCGGTCCCATGGAAGAGCTTCTGGCCCAGTCCTACGACGCCACTCAGGGAGCTTCCCAGATTTTCAACATGTTCAACAACGCGGATGTGAAGTTCCCCTCCATCACCGGTGAGAACGGTCAGGAGGTGCCGATTACCCACGGCAATTACATTTCCCTGATGGAGCACAAGGACCGCAGAATCCGCCGGGACGCGTTCCTGGGCCTGTACAGCGTGTACCGGCAGTTTCGCAATACCCTGGCGGCTGCATTTTCCGCAAATGTCAAGCAGGCGGTGTTCTACGCCAAGGCCCGGAATTACGCTTCCAGCCGCCAGCACTCCCTGGCGGAGAACGAGGTGCCGGAGCTGGTCTACGACAACCTGGTGGCCGCAGTCCGGAAGAACCTGCCTCTGCTGCACCGCTACGTCAAGGTGCGCAAGGAGACCCTGGGCCTGAACGACATCCACATGTACGACCTGTACGTGCCCATGGTGGCGGAATTTGACCGGACCTACACCTACGAGGAGGCCAAGGCCATTGTGACCGAGGGCCTGGCCCCGCTGGGGGAGGAGTACGGGAAAATCCTGCGGGAGGGCTTTGAGAACCGCTGGGTGGACGTCTACGAGAACGAGGGAAAGCGCAGCGGCGCATACTCTTGGGGCGTCTATGGCAGCCATCCCTATGTGCTGCTGAATTTCCACGGCACCTTAAACGATGTGTTTACTTTGGCCCATGAGATGGGGCACTCCATCCATTCCTATTATTCGGATGCCGCTCAGCCCTATGTCTACGCCGGTTACAAGATTTTTGTGGCGGAGGTGGCTTCCACCTGCAACGAGGCGCTGCTGATCCGGCATCTGTTGAACCGTACGGAGGAGACGCAGGAGAAGCGATATCTGATTAACCATTTTCTGGAAAGTTTCCGGGGAACGCTGTTCCGTCAGACCATGTTCGCGGAGTTCGAGGCCGCGTCCCACAGGAAGGCTCAGGAGGGCGAAACCCTGACCGCCAGCGCCCTGGGGGAGCTGTACCACAAGCTGAACGAGGATTATTTTGGCCCGGAAATGGTGGTGGACCCGGAGATCGACTATGAGTGGGAGCGGATTCCACATTTCTATACGCCGTTCTATGTTTACCAGTATGCCACGGGATTTTCGGCTGCGGTGGCCATCAGCAGCCGGATTTTAAGCGGCGATGAGGCGGCGCTTGCGGGTTATAAAAAGTTTTTGCAGGGCGGCTGCTCCCTGCCGCCCATCGACCTGCTAAAGCTCTGCGGCGTGGACATGTCCACCACAAAGCCGGTGGACGAGGCGTTGAAAGTGTTTGGGGAGCTGGTGGAGGAGTTCTGCCGTTTGTAGGCGGCCAGATCGCCCGCGGCCCGGTGGACTCTGCCGGGCAGGCCAAGGTCCGCCGGGCTGTATTTCGGCTTCCTGCCTGCTCCGATATAAAATGACAACCGAGGAAAAGGAGAACAATCGACTATGTCACAGACAAAGGCCCGGTCCCATGTGGATTTGCTGAACGGTAGCCCGGGAAAAAATCTGCTCTTATTTGCGCTGCCGATGATTCTGGGGAATCTGTTCCAGCAGTTTTACAACATGGCGGATTCCATGATCGTGGGAAATTTTGTGGGAGAGGAGTCCCTGGCCGCGGTGGGAGCCTCCTACGCCCTGACCAACGTGTTTATTATGATCGCCATCGGCGGCGGCAACGGGGCTTCCGTGATTACTTCCCAATATCTGGGAGCTAAGAATTACAACCGGATGAAAACGTCCATCTCCACGGCCCTGATCTCATTTCTGGTGCTGAGCCTGCTTCTGGGCGGTTTCGGCTTCGCCTACAACGGGGAAATCCTGCGTCGCCTCCAGACTCCGGAAAATGTGCTGGATCAGGCCAGGCTGTACCTGGGAATCTATTTCCTGGGTATGCCCTTTCTGTTCATGTACAACGTGCTTGCAGCCATTTTCAACGCCATGGGGGATTCCCGTACGCCCCTGTATCTGCTGATTTTTTCCTCCGTGCTCAACGTGGGGCTGGACATCCTGTCGGTGACCGTGTTTGGCATGGGGGTGGACGGCGTGGCAATCGCAACTGTGGTGGCCCAGGGCGTTTCCGCCTGCATTTCCTTCTTCCTGCTCATGCGCAAGCTGCGTGGTTACCGGTCGGAGCGGGCGGAGGGGGAACGGTTCGCATTTTTTGATCCCCGCATGCTCTGGTCCGGGACAAGGGTTGCGGTCCCGTCCATTTTACAGCAGTCCATCGTGTCCATCGGCATGCTGCTGGTTCAGTCTGTGGTCAACAGCTTCGGCTCCGCGGCATTGGCCGGGTACTCGGCGGGAAGCCGCATCGAATCCCTGTGCATCGTGCCCATGATCGCCACCGGAAACGCGGTGAGCACCTTCACGGCTCAGAATATCGGCGCAGGCAAGGTGGAGCGGGTGAAGCAGGGCTACCGGGCCAGCTACGCCATTGTGATCGGCTTTGCGGCGGCCATCGCGGCTGTTGTGGCAATATTCCACGGGCCGATTATTTCCAGCTTCCTGAAAGGGGATAATACCTCCGACGCATTTATCACAGGCGTGGGATATCTGTCCTTTATCGGCTGGTTCTTTGTGTTCATCGGGTTTAAGACCTGCACGGACGGCGTGCTCAGGGGCGCGGGGGACGTGGTGGCGTTCACCATCGCCAATCTGGTGAACCTGGCGATCCGCGTGTTCACGGCCTTCCACTTCGCGCCCATCTGGGGCGTGGCGGCGGTGTGGTATGCGGTGCCCATGGGCTGGCTGGCAAATTATCTGATCTCCTTCTCCTGGTATCTGACGGGGAGATGGGCGAAACGGCGGTTGATTTAAGGAGGAAATGAACATGGAGCATCCGGTTTTACTGATCAATGATATGGCGGGATACGGCAAGGTGGCTCTGGCGGCCATGATTCCGGTGATGTCCCACATGGGCCTCAACGTCTGCAACCTGCCCACGGCGCTGGTGAGCAACACGCTGGACTACGGGAAGTTTGAGATTCTGGACACTACGGAGTATATGGAACACACGCTGAAGGTTTGGGAGGAGCTGGGATTCCGCTTTGATGCGGTTTCCACAGGATTTATCGTGAGCGATGTCCAGGCGCAGCTGGTGACGGACTACTGCCTGCGGCAGGCGCAGCAGGGCGTGCTGATTTTCTGCGATCCCATTATGGGGGACGACGGGAAGCTGTACAACGGCATGAGTATGGAGACGGTGAAGAATATGCGCAAGCTGGTGTCCTGCGCGGATTACGCGGTTCCTAACTACACGGAGGCCGCTTTGCTGGCCGGAGAACCTTACCTGGAGTCGCCGGAGGAGGGGGATATCCGGCGGCTGATCGGGAAGCTTCGGGAGATCGGCGCCAAGTCCGTGGCGGTCACCAGCGTGAGACTTCAGGGCGTGGACCAGGTTTACTGCTATGACGCGGCGTTGGACCGGTATTTCGGGCTGCCCTTTGACTGCCTGCCGGTGAGATTTCCGGGCACCGGAGATATTTTCTCCGCTGTGATGCTGGGGCAGATTTTGAAGGGCAAGGATATGGAGGAGAGCGTGAGAAAGGCCATGACCGTTGTGCGGCGGATGATTGAGCTGAATCTGGGCAGCGAGGACAAGTACAAGGGGATTCTGGTAGAGTCCTGTCTGGAGGTGATCGATTCATGAGCAGACCGAAAATCCGGTTGACGGTTGTGGACCGGCTTGGACCCAAGGGGTGCCACAGGGGGCATAAGGTGGGGGATACATTTGACTTCGACACAGAACGGGGGCAGGTTTGCCCTATGGCCATGCATGTGGCATTTCCATATATTGACATTCTACGGTATGGCGGGAGGATCCCGGGGCAGCCGGAGGGAACGGCGGTGTTCTGCTGCCCGGACGTGGATACGATCAATGTGTTTAAGGTTGAGGTGGTGGAGGAGTAGTGAGCGGGTGAGCCGTAGGTACATAAAAAGTGCGTTTTCCGATGGGGGCGTTTGGAGGGAACGGGATATTATGAGGAAATATGATTCTGTAATGCGGCATAGTCGGTTTAGGCTATGTCGTTTTGCTTGGGATTTCCTTCTCCGGGTGGCGGTTACGCTGATTTGATTAAGCATTGACTTAAATAAAAAGCAGCAATATAATGAAGTCAATACTTAAATAAAAGGAGCGCATCATGGAACTGGAACAACTTATGAAAGCGTTGGGCGAACCCATGAGATTGAGGATATTCTGCCTGCTGTTGGAGCGTAAGCACTGTGTCCGCTCTCTTTCGAAAAAACTGGGGGTGACGGAATCCGCTGTTTCACAGCACTTGAAGGTTATGCGGAGCGCAGGGGTGATTTACGGTGAAAAATATGGTTACCATACTCATTATTTACCGGTACAGGAGGCTGTGGATTTTCTTGCGGAAGCATTTGGCAATATGCGGACGACAGCGTTGGAACTGAACCGGGACGCGTCCGTTTGCCAATGTGAATTCAGGAAGGAGGGGGAGGTGTGAACGTTCTTTGGGATTTATTCCGCACGTTCGCGAAGATCGGAATGTTTACCTTTGGCGGCGGTTACGCCATGATTTCTATTATAGAGGATATGTGCGTGGCGCGCAGGAAATGGATCAGTCATGATGAGATGATGAATATTACCGTAATTGCGGAGTCCACGCCGGGGCCCATCGCGATTAATGCGGCCACCTATGTGGGGTTTCGGCAGGCAGGAATTTTGGGAGCTGTTTTTGCCACAGTTGGGATGATAACGCCGTCTCTTGGAATTATCTATATTATTTCCATGTTCCTGGACGGCTTTTTGGAGTGGACAGTGATTGCCAGCGCATTTAAGGGGATTAAAATTGCAGTGGGGCTTCTGATATTGGATGCAGGTATGAATATGATGAAAAAGATGAAAAGGGGCGCTTTATCCACTGGTATTATGATCAGCGCTTTTGCCGCAATGCTGGCCATCAATATTTTTTCGTTGAACTTCTCGTCCATCGCGCTGATGATCATTGCGGCTATTATCAGTTTTTCTGTATTTGTGGCAAAGGACGGTTGGGGAAAATGATCTATTTCGATTTGATTCTGGGGTTTTTAAAGGTCGGCTGCTTTGCTTTTGGGGGCGCTTACGGCGCCATTCCGCTGATTCGGGATGTGGTGCTGAATTACGGTTGGCTGACGGACGAGGAGCTGACCTACATGATCGGGGTCAGCGAATCCACACCCGGGCCCATTATGGTCAATCTGGCGACCTATGTCGGCAGCACCCAGGCCGGGCTGCCAGGAGGTATCCTGGCTACGCTGGCGGTGGTTCTGCCGTCGTTTCTCATTATTCTGCTGATCACGGCGATCCTGGGAACAGTGATCAGGCATCCATATGTGCAGGCGGTACTTCGCGGGTTGAAGCCATGTATCATCGGAATCATTCTGGCAACCGGGCTGTATATGACAGCGGGACACTGCTTTGTGGGACAAGCGCTTGATGTCCGTGCGGCCGGTATGACCTTGGGGCTTGCGGGGGGGATGGCGGTGTCGAAAAAATGTTTTGGGAGAAAGCTCTCTCCGATTGCAATGATTGTGATATCGGCGGCAGCGGGAGTTTTTGCGTATGGGTGAGCGAGAAGATTGACGGAAAAGGTTCCACGCATATTGAGCCAGCGGCGGCCTGCATTCTAAAACGAATTTGCAAAAATCTCCAGCTATAGCGGGCTGGAGATTTTCAGATTAAATGATATTAAATCAGAAACCGCACCGGCTGCATCACCAACCCCACCACGGCCCATGCCGCGCGCTTCCACAGGGGAACTTCAGCTACGGTGATATGGTCGGGGATCTGGTAGCGGCCGTCGGGGAGCAGCAGGCGGCAGTCCTGTTCGTAGCTGGCCATGTAGGTTTCCAGCTCCGCGGTGAGCTCCTTACTCTGGATGACCAGCATGAGTTCGGTGTCCAGATAGGTGCTGCGCAGGTCGAAGTTGTAGGAACCTATGGCGGACAGCTCGTGGTCAATGACCACGGATTTGCCGTGGTAGGAGGTGCCGCCGTCGTATTCCAGGATGGTCAGGCCGGTGGCGGCCATTTTTTTGCGGTGGCGCAGGTAATCGCTGGAGGCGAAAAAGTTGTCGCCGTTTTCCACGGAGTTGATCATCATGTCTACCGGAATGTGGCGGTTGACTTCCGCCATGGTGTCATACATATAGGCGTTGAATACCGCGTAGGGAGTGTGGATGGTGACGTCCTCCCGGGCGTTCTTCATCAGCTCGGTCAGGGTGAAAAAGACGATGGGCTCTTTGCCGTAGATACCGGTGGGGTTGGAGACCAGGGTGATTTTTCCGGCTTCGTGGGTGTTGGCGGCATAGTAGGTGAGCGCCTGGGCGCGGCGGGAGCCGTCGCTCCCCGACGGCGGATCCAGCAGGTCCGGCCGCGAGGCGGCCAGGGCGGCGTAGCGGTCGTGAAGCGTTTCCACGGCCTCTTTTACAGTGCGTTTTTCCGCCAAACCGGGATCATCGTGGAAGGGGCGGCAGACGTCCAGGTTCCAGACGCCGTCAAAGTAGGACAGGACCTGGTTCAGGGAGCTGGCGCCGCTTTGATCCGTTTGGTGGGCGGTGTTGTAGACCAGAACTTCCCGGTCGTGGCTGCGGCTGTTGGTGGGGTAGCTGCCGATGAAGTAGTCGAAGGTGTTGCGGCCGCCCAGGATGTAGCCGTAGTCGTCCACAATCACATATTTATCGTGCATCCGGCCCTGGGTTTTCCAGGGCTGGGCCAGATTTATGGGGTTATAAAGGCGGATTTCCACATTCGGGTGGCTGGACAGGGCGTAAAAGATTTCGCTGCGCTCCATGCGCACCAGGCCGGAAAAGCCGTCCACCAGGATTTTGACCTGCACGCCCTCCTCGGCTTTGCGCAGCATGATGGAGAGTAAGTCCCGGGGGCTTTCGCCGTCCCGGAAATCAAAGGTGGAGAGGATGATGCGCTCCCGGGCCAGGTTCATGAAGCGCAGCCGTTCCTCCCAGGCGCTCTCGTTTGTCTCCAGAATCATGGCGCGGTCCACGCCGGGGCCGTCCTGATAGAACGCTCCGGTGGAAAATTGTTCTTTTGTTTTATGGGGGATGGTCTTATAATGGAAAAAGGGCGCGGTAGCGCCGATTGCCAGATAGAGAAACGCCGCCAGTAGCAGAAGCGGCAGCCAATGCTTTTTCAGCCATGTGCGCAACATAGGATACACCTTCCTGGGTTATACTTTTAGAATGGATTGTACCATGTCATCAACCGGCAGGTTGGTGACCGCTGATAGGTTTCCTTGATTTTATAACACACTATACCCGGAAATAAAGGAAATGTCAATGATCGGACAGGCTGTACAGATGGAAAGGACGGATGAGCGGATGAGTCGGATGCTGTTTTACAATGGAACTGTGATTACCATGGAGGAGCCGTTTTGCGCCCAGGCGGTGCTGACGGAGGAGGGGGTGATCCGGGCGGTTGGAACCTTTGAGGACGTGAGAGCCGCGGCCGGAGAGGGGGAAATGCGCCTGGTGGATTTGCAGGGACATACCCTGATGCCCGGTTTTATTGATCCCCACAGCCATTTTACGGCCTGCGCAAACGCCACCATGCAGGTGGATTTGGGGGAGGCGGAGTGTTTTGAGGATGTGATCTGTCTGATCCGGGAGTTTATTGAGCGGGAGCAGATTCCGGCAGGTCAGTGGGTGCGGGCCTCGGGCTATGACCACAACCGGCTGCGGGAAGGCCGCCACCCGGACCGGACGGTTCTGGATCAGGCTGCGCCGGAACACCTGTTGATGGTGTCGCACCAGTCCGGACACATGGGGGCGTTTAATACCCGCGCGCTAAAAGCGCTGGGGGTGGACGGCCATACCGAACCGCCTCAGGGCGGAATGATCGCGGTGGAGGACGGGGAACCGACCGGATATATGGAGGAGAATGCGTTCCTTCAGTATATCCAGAAAGCGCCAATGCCGTCGCCGGAGGCATTTTTGGAAGCTTACCGAAAGGCTCAGAAACTCTATGCCTCCTACGGCATCACGACGGTGCAGGAGGGCATGATGAGCGCGCCTCTGGGGCCGCTGTACCAGCTTCTGCTGCACTCCGGTATCCTGGAGCTGGATCTGGTGGCCTACGTGGATATGGAGGCAGGGGATGAGCTGAAGCGCCAGTTTGCGGACCATATCGGAACGTACAAGGATCACATGAAGATCGGCGGCTATAAAATGTTCCTGGACGGGTCGCCCCAGGGGCGGACCGCATGGCTGCGGGAGCCCTATCTGCCGGCCGAAGGAGCTGCCGCCCCGGCCAAAGATTGCGGTTACCCCACCCTCACCGACGCCGCGGTCAAGTCCAATATCCTGCAGGCGGAGCGGGATCAGATGCAGCTTCTGGCCCACTGCAACGGGGACGCGGCCTGCGAGCAGTATCTGCGGGAGTACGCCGCGGCTCTTGCAGAATTGCCGGATCACACCCCGGGAGATATCCGCCCGGTGATGATCCACGCCCAGCTTCTGGGACTGGATCAGTTGGAGCGGGTGAAAGCGCTGGGAATTATCCCCTCGTTTTTCCTGGCCCACGTGTACCACTGGGGCGGCATTCACCTGAAAAATCTGGGACAAAAGCGGGCGGAACGGATCAGCCCGGCCCATTCCGCCCTGGAGCATGGAATCCGCTTCACCCTTCACCAGGATGCGCCGGTGATCCGTCCGGATATGATGGAGACGGTCTGGTGCGCGGTAAACCGTCTGACGCGAAACGGGGTTCTGCTGGGGGCAAAAGAGCGCATCTCCGTGGAGGATGCGCTGAGGGCTGTGACCATAAACGGGGCGTACCAGTATTTCGAGGAGGACAAGAAGGGCAGCATCGCCCCGGGAAAGCTGGCGGATTTCGTGATTCTGGAGCGGAATCCTCTGGAGGCCGATCCCATGGACCTTCGAACGATCCGGGTGATGGCCACCATCAAGGAGGGAAAATGCATTTACCGCGCCGGCGGAATCGCCGGGTGAACGGTATATTGAAAGCGTGGACACTCTGTTCCTCCGGTCCGCCGAACGATATTGTGGGTGGCAAAGTTTCATGATCCATGCTATTATAAAGATTATTGATAAGACAGCCTGTTTATCAGCAGCGCTTTCCGGGGAGGAACAGACAGTTGGATCAAGTGATGGAATTACATCAAATCATATACGGCTTACTGGCCGCGCAGATTGAATTCGGAACCTATCGGTATAAAGACCCATTGCCTAAGATGGAGGAGGTCAGCCGGTGGTTTTCCGTCTCGTTGGGCACGGTGAAAACCGCTTACGGCCAGTTAAAAGAGAACGGCTACATCACATCGGCCAGGAAGGCAGGCGCCTCTGTAGCCGTCCGGTTTCAGGACGAGGAGCTGGAGCGGAACATCCAAACGTACTTTTCCCTGCGAAAGAACGCGGTGATGGATCTGTTCGGCGCATATGCACCGCTGTTCAGCTATATCCAGTGGTACAGCCTGAAAAACGCGGGACCGGGGCAGCTGGACGAATTGGAGCGCCTGTGCGAGCGTCCCCGAACGCTCCGGCCGTACGTCCTGGCACAGCACATCCGGCTGATCTATGGATCGCTTCATAACGACCTGCTGCTGAGACTGGTATGGCAGGCCTATCTCTTTTTTCAAGCACCATTTTCGAGCTTGCCCTCAAATCTGGCGGCGTTCGAGGACAGCGACGACCCTTTACTCGATATGATCGGTCTCTGCCGCCGGGGGGACTGGGACGGTCTTTGGAAAACGGTGATATGCTGTCAGGATCGGATTGCATCTGCGGCCCGCTGTTTTTACGCAAACCGCATCGCCGCAGAGCCGCCAGGGGAACCGATTTCCTTCTGCTGGAACCTTTATCAAAATCCGTCCCAGCGCTGCTATTCGGTAGCCATCAATTTATTGAAAGGCTTCCGCCTGGGCATTTTCACACGGGAAAACTTTTTGCCGGCGCCTGTTGAAATTGCGGAACACATGCATGTCTCCACCATTACGGTCCGCCGCACCCTGGCACTGCTGAACCAGTTGGGTGTGATTCAATCCATCAACGGGGTTGGAACCAAGGTTTTGAATACGGAGGAAAGTATTAAATATTGCGACTTCACCCAGCCGGCGATCCAAAAACGATTGCTGGATTTCGTTCAAAGCCTGCAAATCCTGGCGATGACGTGCGGGGCCTGCGCCAGGAGCGTCCTGACGGACGCCAACGCCGCCGGACTGTGGAAGGAACGGTTGGCGTACATAAAAGAGAACAACCAATATGAGTCCGTGATCTTCGCCTCGCTTGAGATCATCCCGCTATACGCTCCAAATCAGGTCGTCCGGGAAATCTATGAAAAATTACTCCAGTTTTTGCTTTGGGGCTATCCCCTGCGCAGCATGCACGTCTCCGGGGAAGAAATCAACTCATACTACCTCTCTCATATCGAATCGCTTCAGGAATGTCTGGAGCGCGGCGATGGGGACAGCCTGGCCGCAGAGCTGGAGAATCTGCTGTTTTATGAACTCCGTTTTGCGGCCGCGCGCCTGACCGAACTGGGCGTAAATAAGGCCCAGAGTTTTCTGCTGCCAGAGCCTGAAGCATAGCTGTCCATGAGGACAGAACGTTTAACGATTTTCATACTGAGAGCGCCGAAATCTGAACATACGGTTTCGGCGCTCTTTTGGTCTTTCGGCTTGCTATTTATAGCTCCATCTGCTACAATAGAACAGAATAAAGACACTTATGATAAAGGTTGGGCGGAAAGCGCGCACTGAAAAAAACGGCCTTTTTGTACCGTGCATCCGCGATACCCGGAGGTAAAACTGTGAGAACGAACACCTGGAACAGCATAAAAATCAGCATGAAATTGCTGGTTCCCCATCTCATCATTCTGGCGCTGTTGGCGGCGGGGGCGATCGTCAGCTTTGTGAGCGTTACAAATATCCGGAAGCAGGCGGAGCGTTTTTATGACGGATCATTTGCGGTCAAAAACACTGCCCAGACGATGAATGAAACGTTGGAAGCGATGCAGGCGTCCCTTTACCGTGCGATTTCATATGACGCTCAGGACATTACCGGCGAAGCAATCTCTGAAGCAAGAAATCAAGGGACGATTCTTCAGGAACAGCTCGCCCGGCTCATCCAGAACCCTTCGGGGGATATGGAGGCCATTGCAAAACTGGAAAATGATTTGTCTGAATTAGAGCGGCGGCAGGAACAGGTCCTTGTCCTGGCCGCTCAAAACAAAAAATCGGAAGCCTTGGCGTATATGGAAGACAATCAAATCCCTGTCATAGAAGCGGTGCAAACGGAACTGGCCCAGTTCATTCTGCCAGCAAAAGCAACGGAGCGGGAGCTTATGGATTCCTTACGCCGAACCCAAAGAAATGCCATCATCTTGCTGGTTTCTCTCGGCGCTGTCAGCGTGCTGTTTGCCGCAAGGGATGGCGCTTATATTTGGCGTCTCTATAGAGAAAGCAGGGGAAAACCATTCGGTTCCGCACAAATGAAATGATCGTGCGATTGAAGGCGGTCACCTGTCATTTTGGTATTTTATATCAAAGGAGGTCTTGCGGTTTGAAGTTACAGACAAAGCTGTCCAGGGTAACGATCGTGATCTGCGCGATCGCAATTTTGTTTGCCGCCGCCAGCGGTTATATGATAAACAGTATGAGGAACACCGCGCAGAGTATGTACGAGCACCCTTACACGGTGACGAACACCGCCAGGGCCATGCGCTCCCGCCTGCTGGATATGAAGCAGTTTGTCGGCATATTTCTGACAAGGAGCTTTGAAAGCGAGGAAAAGGCACGGGAGCTTTTTGACGAACGCTACGCGATGCAGAATGAAGCGATCGCTGCCATCAGGGAAAGCTATTTGGGGCCTGCGGAGGACGTGACGGCTCTGCAAAAGGCGATGGACGGTCTGATTGAGATTCAGGATGAAGCGCTTCGGTTTGTGGGGACGCACTCGGAGGAGGATATTTTAAGCTTTATAGAGGAACGCGTCTATCCCTATTACGATGAGGTCAACGATTGTCTGGAAAGAATCCTTGTCTCGTCCGACAAACGAATCTACCAGCTGATGGAAGATATCACACATACAACGGTGGCTTCCATCGGGACGGCCCTGCTGCTTACGTTTTTTATCGTGTTTTTAACCATGTATTCAAACATGGTAGAGCGGACGAGTATCAAAGAACTGAAAGCCCGTGAGCGCGAATTGCACGAAGCCCTTTTGCTTGCCCAAAAAGCCAACAATGCAAAAAAGGATTTTCTATCCCGAATGTCCCATGAGATACGCACACCGATGAACGCGATAATCGGTATGGCTGCGATTGCGGGCGCCCATCTGGACGACCGCGGCAGGATTGAGGATTGCCTGACAAAAATTACGTTTTCTTCCCGTCATCTGCTTTCCCTCATCAACGATGTCCTGGATATGTCTAAAATTGATGCGGGAAAGTTGACCGTCAACCACGAGCCGTTTCGAATCGGGCAGCTGACGGAATCGGTGGTTTCGGTTATCGATTCCCAGGCCAGAACCCAGGAAAAAATTTTCGAATGCGATATTTCCGGCATACGGCAGGAGCGCTTGATCGGAGACTATTTGCGGGTCAATCAAATATTGCTGAATCTTCTCTCCAACTCCGTCAAGTTTACCCCGCGGGGTGGGATGATCCGTCTGGAGATCAAAGAGATAGAGGATCAAAAGGGGAGAACATTTCTGCAATTTGTGGTCAGCGATACAGGGATTGGTATGAGCGAGGAATTTTTAGAGCGTCTTTATCTTCCGTTTGAACAGGCCGACGGGCAGATTTCTCAAAAATATGGGGGAACCGGCCTGGGGATGGCAATTACAAACAATTTGGTGGAGTTATTAGGCGGCTCGATTGACGTGAAAAGCAGGCTGGGAGAGGGAACTGTCTTTACGGTGAAACTGCCCTTTGATCTCCCGGAAGATTCGGAGGAATACCACGTGCGGGAGCTGGAAACGCTCCGGGTGTTGGTGGTGGATGACGAAGAATACGACCGTATCCACGCGAATATCCTGCTGAAACGGCTGGGGATTGCCGCGCAATTTGCAAAATCCGGGCGCGAGGCAATCAAAGCGGTTTTGGAGGCGCAGGAGGCGGGGACAGGTTACGATGTGTGCATTGTCGACTGGCGGATGCCGAATATGGACGGCATAGAGGTGACGAGGAAAATCCGCGAAACGGCGGGATCGGATGTCTTGATGATCGTTCTCTCGGCCTTCGACTGGAGCGAGATCGATGAAGAAGGGCGCCGGGCAGGCGTCAACGCGTTTATTGCAAAGCCTTTGCTGGAATCCCCTCTTCGGAATGTGCTGGAATCCGTTTTAGGGGCGGATATTTCCTCAAAAGAGCCGGAAGCCGCACAAAGTAACTGCACGGGAAGCCGGCTGCTTTTGGCGGAAGATAATGCGCTTAACATGGAAATAGCGGTTGAATTGCTGCAGATGGCCGGGGCTGAGAGCGATTGTGCCGTAAATGGAAAGGAAGCGGTGGAAAAGTTTGAGGACTCTCCCGCCGGGTACTATGACGCAATTTTGATGGATGTGCAGATGCCGGTTATGGACGGCTACACCGCAACGAGAAAAATTCGCGCCGGCGGACACCCGGACGCGAAAACCATCCCCATTATCGCCATGACCGCCAATATATTCAGCGAGGACATTGACGCCGCCTATGCGGCAGGAATGAATGGACATATGGCAAAACCGATTGATGCAAAGACGCTTTATCAGACGATCGCAGGGGTTCTGAAACTGTGACCCGCAGCCCATTGCATTCAACAGAAGACGGGAACAAAGGAGCAGATTAGGAAATGATTAAAAACGTGAAAATTCGGACCAGGCTGCTGCTTTCGTACGCCATGATTATCGGGATCTGCCTTGTGGCCAGCGTGGTTGCACTTTTTATGATGGACAAAATCAGCGGAAATCTCACAAGCTTTTATGATAACAATTATACGGTTACAGCCAATACGTGGATGGCCAGGCGCGAAATGCAGTACGCCCGGGCGAATATTTTTAAAGCCATTCTGGAAACGGAACGGGAGGATACGCAGGCGGACATAGACAGGGCTTCCGAGGCGCTGGCGAATATGCGGGCCACCTTCCCGGTGATCCGGGAGCGCTTCAAAGGTGACATGGAACTGATAGATGAGCTGGATACCATATTGAAACGGGCGGTGGTTTACAGAGAACGTGTTTTCGAGCTGACGTTGGCAAACCGCAATGACGAAGCCTTTGAATTGATGACAAATGAATATGGATCCCTGTTGAATCAGATGACGGAGGTGCTGACACAAATTTCAGCGCAGGCGGAAAGCAATGCTATTCAAATGGTGAATGAGGGACAGGCGCTTCAGCGGCTCTCCATGCTGACCGTCATAGCGGTCATCGGATTCAGCATAGCGCTCGCGGTTGTGCTGGCATTGTATATTTCCAATGGAATCCGCAGGCCGTTAGAGGAGATTAAAACGGCGGCGGAGAAGCTGGCGGCGGGAAGTATGGAGGTGTCCCTCAGCTATCGGTCCCAGGATGAGCTGGGCATTCTAGCCGACAGCATGCGCTCTCTCATCCGTACCTTCCGGGGAATTATCGACGACATGAGCTACACCCTTGCATGTTTGGGAAATGGCGATTTTACCGTTGAATCCAGGGCCGGGGAGCTGTATGTGGGAGACTTTCGGCAGCTGTTGGTTTCCATGCGCCAAATCATTGAGAAACTCAATCAGGCTATGGGGCAAATCAGTTGTGCGGCCGACCAGGTTTTCGCCGGCAGCGCCCAGGTTTCATTCGGCGCCCAGGCGCTCTCCCAGGGCGCGACTGAGCAGGCATGTTCGGTGGAGGAGCTGGCCGCCACGATTAACGAGATTTCCTTCCACGTTGGTGAAAACGCCGAGAGCGCCAGGCAGGGAAGCAGACTGGCGAAGGCCGCCGGCGCAAAGATTGAGGAAAGCAATCGGCAGATGCAGGAAATGATTGCGGCGATAGAAGAAATCAGCCACAAATCCGGCGAGATTGGAAAGATCATCAAGGTCATTGAGGAAATCGCTTTTCAGACGAATCTTCTCGCTCTGAACGCCGCGGTTGAGGCGGCCCGCGCAGGTGAGGCCGGCAGGGGATTTGCAGCTGTCGCCAAGGAGGTGCGCAATCTAGCCGGAAAATCGGCGGAGGCCAGCAGAAGCACGGCGGCGCTGATCGAGTCAGCCGTCCAGGCCGTAGAGAAGGGAAACGGCCTGGCTGCCAGAACCGCGAATACGCTTGCGGAAGTTGTCCAGAGCGCAAAACAGGTTGTGGAGGTGGCGGACAATATCTCCCGCGCTTCGGAGGAACAGTCCTCCTCCATCGCACAGGTCACGCAGGGCATCGAGCAGATTTCCAGCGTGGTGCAGACGAACAGCGCCACCTCCGAAGAAAGCGCCGCTGCCAGCGAGGAACTTTCCAGTCAGGCCCAGGTGCTGAAAAACCTTGTGGAAAACTTCAAGCTGCAAGCTGAAAACGATCAGGTTCCCGGACCATACAAAAGCCGGTGAAATCCACAAAATAAAGAGAGTCCCCGCGCGGCGGAAGCTTGCGATTGGTCCGGCGCCGGGAGCTCTCTTTTTTGTACGCAAATATCCAATTATTCCGCAGGCGGCGCATCAGTCCGCCTGGCCAGGTAATCCTTCAGAATCAGGTTGATGTATTGGGAGAATGAGCGGTCGTCTTCCTCGGAGAGCCGTTTTAACTGATCAATCACATCCGTGTCCAGTGTGATGCTTACCTTTGCTTTTAATGGTTTCATGATCATCCTCCTTTTTCGTATACTATAGCATTTTGTGCCAAATTATATTGACTAATCGCATTAAGTAGGATAAAGTAGGATTTGGTAAGAAATTACGGTAAAACGACCGGAAAAAACAGAAGATGAGGAGTGGACAGCCGTGTTGGGTAAGATCAAGGAGAGCATTGATAAGAGTCTCGTATCGGTGAGTGTCAAGTCCGGCACTTATCTGGAGACGGAGAAGCTAAAGGCCAAGGTGGGAAACGTGCAGGAGGAGATCCACAACCTGAAGCAGGAACTGGGGGAGGCCATTTTCGCCCAGTGGAAAAACGGTGGGGTAAACCCGCAGACGATTGAGTCGGCATGCGCGGCGCTGAACCGGAAGGAGGCAGAGATCGCCGGATACCAGGCGCAGATCGATCAGATCACACGGGAGAAAGCCAGGATACTGGGGGAGGAGTTAAAGCCTGCCGCCGCTGGGCGCGAGGGCGGCGTGACCTGCTCCTGCGGAAAGGTTAACGCGCCGGGGGCCAGGTTCTGCAAGGCCTGCGGGAAAAAACTGGAAGCAGTCGTGGAAACGGCTCAGGAAACCGCCAAGGACCGCCATTGCCCCAGCTGCGGAGCCCTGATGGAGCCGGGAGCCAGATTTTGCTGCGAGTGCGGCCATCAGACCTGAGGCGGGAGGATCAAACGTTAAGAACAGTGCAGGCGGCCTGCAAGCAATTTTTGCGTTTTGCTGCGCTTCGGTTTCACGCCGCCTGAGCTGCCACAAAGAATACGGAAAAAGAGGGATACGAGTATGTACTGTACGAAATGCGGGGCCGAGATGCCGGACGACGCGCTGTTCTGCACGGCCTGCGGAGAGAAGATCGACCACGAGGACGAGGCGGCAAGCGAAACTACAGAGGGCGGAAATAAAGAGAAGATGGGGAAACGGGCGTGGAACCGAACGTACGCCTCCGATTCCCGCAAAGCGCCGAAAAAGGGAATGAAAATCGCTCTGATCGCCGCTGCCGGAATCGCGGTCTGCGGGCTGGCCGCGGGGGTCGTGCTGTTAAATCAGCCCAAGGCGGTGATCGCAAGGGGCGTTAAAAACACCTGGAAGGCTATCTGCACCGAGGAATCCGGCGTGCCGGAGTACCTGGGATTAAGGCAGATTTCCCGCATGGTGGACACGGGAAAAAGCCGCAGGAAGGCGGAGCTTGCGGTCTCGGTGGGCCCGCAGAATATGGGAATCGGCCTGGCCGACGTGGGCTTGAGCGGCTGGCTGGAGAAGGACGACAAGGGCAGGCTTCTGGGCCGCCTGAGCGGCACCATGGGCGAGATGGAGATGGCGGGTCTCGACTTCTACCACGATGAGGAGAAAACGGTGGCCGGATCGCCTGAGCTTTACAGTGAATATTTTTACGTGGACCACCAGGAATTGAAGGAGAAGCTGGAGGATTCCAAGTTCAGGGCGCTGTTGGAAGAAGAGTTCGGAATCGACTGGGAAGGGGAACTGGACACAGAACGCCTGGATCTGCTGGCCGAGTATTGGGATGTCTCTAGGGAGGACTGGAAGGCGCTGATCAAGAACATGGACGTGGCCAAGATCGACAAGCGCACCTTCACCGTGGGCGGCAAGGACAAGGCCTGCCAGGGCTACGAGCTGACCATCGACCGGGACGATATCCGCCAGGTGCTGGAAGATATGGACGATGTGATGCTAAACAATTCCATGCTGGTCAATGCGGCCGCCGAGGCGGCCTGGACGTCGCCGGAGGATATGAGAAGGCAGCTTAAGGAAATCAGCAAGCGGCTTTTGGGCGCGCTGAAAAATGATCTGGTGCTCCAGGTCTACATGGGCCCCAAGGGCCGGATCGTCTGCGTGGAGGGCGATTACACTCTGAACGGAGACGTGATCACCATGTCCCTTGGCGGCAGTCTGGAATTGACCGGGAAAAAGAATCCCCTGGATACGGTGTACCTGGAGGCGGAGGGAAAAGTAGCGTCCCTGGCCGCGGGCAAGCTCACCTTCTCCCGGGAGTTAAACGACAGCGGCAATATGATCAAGGACAATGTCAATCTGGGATTGTCCGCCACCGGCGCAGGGATGTTCAACGTCTCCGCCAAGGCGGAAGCCAACGCCAGCCTGAACAAAGAGAAGGGCAGGTGGAACGCGGAGGCCAGCCTGACACTGCCCGGCGTCCAGGGCTCCGCCTCGGCCAACGGCACGGTGGGGGACCTGGCGAAAGGAAAACAGTTTGTGGTCACCCTGGACGACGCCAGCGTGGGGGCCTACGGCCTCAGCATGCCCTTTGTGGGCATTACGGCCAGTTATGGGGTGGAACCCTTAAAGGAGGAGATCGTGGATCCCACGGAGGATGTGAAGCTGGTCAACGTGTTAAAGCTGACCCGGGACGATCTCAATGAAATCGGCTCCGAGATCGGGGATAACGCCGGAAGCGGCGGCTTCGCTTTTCCCGGAATGGGATGCAAAAGCGTACCTGCGTCTACCACGGCTCCCTGCACGGAGGCGCCGGAAACGAAGGCGTACGACAGCGGATATTAAAACGATATACCATCAGCAAGGGCCCCGGCCCCGAAGCAACGGAAAACGCTTCGGGGCCGGGGCCCTTTCATCGTATTTGGCGCGTGGGTTTGCGGCTCATGCGGGACGATAACGGTTTGTCAGGCCAGGGGAGCTGATTTTAACCGCCGGTAAAGGGAAGGGGGCATTTTGTAGAGGGATTCAAACTTTTTGTAAAAGAATCCCAGATTGTTGTACCCGATTTTGTTGGCAATCTCATAAATCGGCATGTCGGTATTGGACAGATAGAAACAGGCCTGATTCATGCGCTGCTGGATGATCAGTTCTTTGAAGGAATGTCCAACCGTCTTTTTGATATAGTTGCTCAGGTAATTGGGATGGAATCCAAAATGCTCCGCGGTATCCTGAAGCGTAGCGGTCAGGTAATGGCTTTCGATATAACCCAGAATCTCCATGATGGTCCGCCCGTCGTTTTTGCCGTAGGAAAGCTGCTGATCTTTGTACTGCCTCAATATCTCACAGAAAAGCAGGATCATATACGCATCGATGATTTTCTCGCTGCAAAATCCCGGACTGTAATATTCGCATAGAATATTTTGAATCGTGCTGTGAATCTGGTTCTCTTCCTGTTTTCGGAAAATCAGATACTGATCGTGGGCGGCGTCCAGAGAGAGGGTGTTGATCAAAAAATGGTTGATGATTCCGTAGTCGCCCAGCCGGAACAGAAACCCCTGGGTCAGGTATTCCCGGCGCATCTCAATGGTGATGATGATGTCCTGTTCGCCCAAAGATTGGATACTGTGCGGAATATTCGTGTCCAGCATACAGATGTCTCCCTGGTTCATTTGGATGGGACGGCCGTCGACTTCCTGGGTGCAGGAACCGGAATATACATAGACAAACTCGATCACCGTATGAATGTGTTCCGGGATATTGGTAAAGCGGGATTCCTTGTGAACGCATACCAGCTTGTCCCTCAGCAGTTTATTGAAGGAAAAGAGGTATACCTCCCGATCCTGGAACGGGATTCTGGGAATGGCTTGATAACGCTGGGACAGGACGGCGGGGCCTGTCATCCTGTGCTTCTTTTCCGAATCCGTGTATTGAAACAGATACTCGTTCAATTCCTGTACGTTCATATGCTCACCTCGACTTTATCATAAGTGCTTAAGTTTGGTAAGTCAACATATTTTCCAAGGAAATTGCAACAAGGGCTTTTTCCGAATATGATAGAGACATCAAAAGAAACAGCGGTGCAGATTTCACGGAAGGAGGAAGCAGATTGATGGGGGTTCTAAAACAAGGGGAGGACCGTGTCTTTTCACCGGTAAAAGGAACGTACGTCCACCTAAAAGACGTCAGCGACGCTACGTTTAACAGCGGCGTGCTGGGGACCGGTTTTGCGGTAGATCCGGAGGAGGATGTGATCCACGCGCCCGTGGAGGGAACCATTTCCGCGGTTTTCCCCACAGGACATGCCGTTGGCTTCACCACGGACAATGGTCTGGAGGTGCTGGTCCATATCGGGATCGATACGGTCGGGCTTAATGGAACGGGGTTTGAGATTCTGAAACAGCAGGGGGAGCGGATCAATGCGCACGAGCCTGTGATTCGCTTCGACCGGAAGCTGATCCGCCGCCAGGGACTTGATCCGATGGTCATGGTTGTTTTTACGAACGGTGGGGAGTATAATCTGAAGCTGATGCCTGGAGAGCAGGTCACGGAAGAAACGCAGCTGGCTGCTGCGAACGCGGGGGGAGATAACGTGAACGAGGAGAAGAGAACGTCCGGATATGAATACGGCAAAATGTGTTCTGAGATTCTGGAAGCCGTTGGAGGGAGTCATAATATCAAGAATGTATTTCACTGCATTACCCGTTTGCGGATCGTGCCGGTCAACCGGGAGCTGGTGGATATGGACAAGCTGAACCAGGTCGGCGGATTGCTGAAGGTCATTGAATCCAGCGGACAGCTGCAGTGTGTTGTGGGCACAAACGTGCCGGAAGTGTATGCGGACTTTCTGGAAATTTCTGGAATCAAAGCGGGCGGGGAAGCGGATCAGAATCCGGCAGGAGGTCAGGTTGAGGAAAAGAAACAGAATCTGATTACCAGAGGGCTGAATACGCTGGCTTCCTGTGTGACACCGGGATTGTATGCCATCGTGGCGGGCGGTATGATCAAAGGAATCATTTCCCTGATCACGGCGCTGGGATTGGTGTCTTCCAAATCGGACATCATTGTCGTATTAAACGCGGTGGGAGACGCGCCGTTCTACTTTATGCCGTTCATCATCGGATACGCTGCCGCCAGACGCTTTAAGGTAAAAGAGATATTCGGCATCATGACCGCCGGAATCTTAATGTATTCGACCTTTTTGTCGCCGGCTGAGGGCATCAGCGGATACAGCTTTGGATTGTTCACCATTCCGGCCTATAATTACAAAGGCTCGATCTTTCCGGTGATCTTATCCGTATGGATCTTCTCGCTGATTTTCCATTTTATTGACAAGCGGATGCCGAAAAATCTGAGAATCGTGTTTTCGGGCGCGTTATCCTTCCTTTTCGCAGCGCCGCTGTTTCTGGGATTCGCAGCGCCCCTTGGCAACTGGATCGCAAAGGGAATGACCGGCGGATTTGCGTGGCTGTTCAACAATGTCGGGCTGTTTGCCGGGGCGTTGTTCTGTGGTATTATCCCGTTGACGATTATTTTTGGAATTAAAGGCTGGTCCGCGGTAGAGCTTCAGAACCTGTCCACATTGGGATATGATTATATGCTTCCGAACTTTTTCTACTCCAATCTGGCTGTTTCAGGAGCGGTGCTGGCCTATGCATTAAAAATGAAATCCGGAGAGCAGAGATCGGCTGCGGTCTCCACCGGATTGGTGTGCATTCTTGGAATCACGGAACCGGCCCTGTACGGAATCGCCCTTCCGGAGAAAAGGCCGCTGTTTGCAGCCATGGCAGGCGGGGCCGTCGCAGGAGCGGTGGCGGTGCTGATGGGCGTGGTGACCTATGCGTTCTCCATGCCCGGAATCACCAGCGTGGCCACTTACATGGATGGGGGAAATAACTTCCTGAAGCTGCTGGTGGTGATGGCGGTTGCCTGGGGATCATCCTTTGCAATTTCCTTTATTTTGACGAAGAAAGAAAGGTAGGAGAGACATGATGAGAACAGGTTTTCCAAAGGATTTTTTGTGGGGAGGGGCAATCGCGGCTTCACAGGCCGACGGCGCCTATGATCAGGGCGGAAAAGGGTTGGACACCCAGGACCTCCGGTATTTTGACGCGGCGTGGACAAAGGAAGAGCGGGCCATGTTCCGCAACCGCCGCATGAACGACGCAAAGTTCCAAAAAGCGTTGACCGATCAGGATACGGTCCACTATCCATTCCGCTGGGGAATTGATTTTTACCATACTTACAAAGAGGATATCCGCCTGTTTCATGAACTGGGAATTAAGATACTGAGGACCTCGATCAACTGGGCGAGAATCTATCCCAACGGCGACGACGCCAAACCCAATCAGGAGGGAATCCGGTTCTATCAGGATTTGTTCGGCGAGTGTAAAAAATATGGAATCAAGGTGTTCGCGACGATCCTCCATTACAATATTCCAGTCAATCTGGTGTTGAAATATGGCGGCTGGAAGAACCGCAAGACCATTGATTTCTATGTAAGGTACGCGGCGACGCTTTTTGAAACGCTGGGAGACCTGGTGGACTATTGGCTTCCGTTCAATGAATTCAATGCGGGACGCTTCAACCCCTATAACGGGGTGTGTCTGGTCCAGGACCAGGAAACGGATTATGCCAATGCCATTTTCCAGTGCCTGCATCACCAGTTTGTTGCCAATGCGCTGACCGTGAAGGTTGGGCATGAGATGCTTCCGGGGTCTATGATCGGAGGTATGATCGCCAGGTTTACCACTTATCCCGCCACCTGTCATCCCGATGATGTGATGCAGATGATTCTGGATGATCAGTATTCCAACTGGTTCTATCTGGATGTGATGGCAAGGGGAGCCTATCCGGCCTATATGGAGCGCTATTTCGGGAAAGAGCGGATTCACATTCAAAAGGAGCCGGGAGACGATGAGATTCTGAAAGAAAATACCATTGATTTTACGGCATTTTCTTACTATTTCTCCCAGGTGTCTACCACCAGCCAGGGGTGGGAAAAGACCAGCGGGAACCTGATCATGGCGAACAAGAACCCGTATCTGGAATCCAGCGAATGGGGATGGCAGAAGGACCCGAAAGGCTTGCGCATCACATTGAACCAGATCTACGACCGCTATCAGCTTCCGGTATTTATCGCGGAAAACGGCCTGGGCGCGAAAGACGGATTGGAGGCGGACGGTTCGGTGCACGATCCTTACCGCATTGACTATCTGAAAGCGCATATCGAACAAATGAAAGAGGCTGTGATCGACGGGGTGGATCTGATTGGGTATACCATGTGGGGATTTATCGATATCGTATCCTGCGGCCCGATGGAAATGAGTAAGCGGTATGGCGTCATCTATGTGGATCAGGATGACGAGGGAAACGGAACCAACAAGAGGTACAAAAAGGACTCGTTTTTTTGGTATAAAAAATGTATTGAGAGTAATGGGGAAGACTTGTCATAGGGTAAGGATCACGGGGGAAATGGGATGGAGCGGGAGCGGATCGACAGTTTTATCCAACAGCATAAGGAGGAGGCCGTTCTGCTGCTGCAGGAGCTGGGAAAGATTCCGGCTCCAAGCCATCAGGAGGACAGGCGGGCCGCATTCTGTAAAAAGTGGTTTGAGGAAAAGGGCTGCCGTGAGGTGTGGATCGACGAAGCGAAAAATGTGATCTGCACGTTCAACTGCGATCAATATGAGGACATGGTTGTATTGATGGCCCACACAGATGTGGTGTTTGACGATAGGGAAGAATTGCCGTTGAGACGGCAGGACAACATTCTGATGGCCCCGGGAATTGGGGATGACACGGCAAATCTGGTGAATCTGATGATGGGAGCGGCCTTTCTTGCAGAACATCAGGATCAGCTGGCAACCGGCATCATGGTGGTGGCCAATTCCTGCGAGGAGGGTCTGGGAAATTTAAAGGGCTGCAGGGAAATTTTTAATCAATATGGAAATCAGATACGCGCCTTCTATTCCTTTGACGGATACATGTCTATGTGTACCAGTATTCCGGTCGGCTCCCACCGCTACCGAATCCAGGTGCTGACCCGGGGCGGTCATTCCTATCAGGATTTTGGCAGGGACAATGCGATCCATATCGCAGCGCAGATCATCGATGCATTGTACCGGATCAGTCCGCCAAAAGCGTCTGTTACCACATACAATGTGGGAAAGATAAACGGAGGCACGACTGTAAATTCCATTGCGCAGGAGGCGGTGATCCTGTATGAATACCGGTCCGGCAGTGAAACCTGTCTGCAGGAGATGAAGGAATCGTTCTGTGCGGTCATTGAAAAATTCCGTGCCCAGGGCAAAAAAGTCAATGTGGAGATACTTGGAATCCGTCCGGGCGCGGGAGAAATCGACCGGCAGGCATTCCAGCGCTGGACAGCGAAAAATATCGCCTGCATCCGCGAATTTTACGACGGGGAACTGGATCAGGCCCCCAACTCTACGGATGCAAACATTCCGTTATCCCGCGGTATTCCCGCCAACACGATCGGCACGGTGAAAGGCGGAGGGGCGCATACCCGGGAAGAATGGGTGGATTTAAATTCCATACCGGGGGGAATGGGGATTGTGTTAAGGATTTTAGAGCTGTATATGAATTAAACGGCGTTGCTGTGCGGGGGTAATTACCCCTTGCACAGCAACGCCGTCGGCATTTTCATGATTTTCAGAACTCACGTGAGAATCTGATTATGGTCGTCCCTTCCGTCGTCCTCGTAAACCAAAAAGTCCGTGATCTCCAGTCCGATCTCCTCGCCCGTGCGCAGCACGTCGTAGGTGTGCGGGTCCGCGATCACCCGCAGCTGGGTGCCGTTGATGTCGATCTGGCAGTCGTTCACGTCCCCCAGATAGAACATGGACTTGATGGTCCCGTGGAGATGGCCCTCGGCCTTGGTGAGTTTGATGTTCTCGGGCCGGATGGCCACCACCACGTCGCCGGTCAGGGGACCCTCGTAGGCCAGGGACTGGCCGATGCCCTTTAAGTCCACCGCAGAGCCGTTCACCTGACCCTTGATGAAGTTCACCTTGCCCACAAAGTCCGCGATAAACTGGTTTTTTGGCCTGCGGTAGATTTCCATGGGGCTGCCCACCTGCTGGACCACGCCCCGGTTGATGACGAAGACCCGGTCGGACATGGTCATGGCCTCCACCTGGTCGTGGGTCACGTAGACCACCGTGATTTTCAGCTTGCGCTGGATTTCCTTGATCTCAAAGCGCATGCTCTCGCGGAGCTTGGCGTCTAAGTTGGACAGCGGTTCGTCCAGAAGCAGGAGCTTGGGCTGCCCGATCAGCGCCCGGCCCAGGGCCACACGCTGCTGCTGGCCGCCGGAGAGCTGGCTGGGCATCCGGGTGGCGTACTGGCTTAGATGGACGATCTCCAGAATCTCCTCCACCTTCTCCCTGATCTCGGCCTTGGGCACCTTCTGGATCTTCAGGGGGTAGGCTACGTTGTCGAACACGTTCATATGGGGCCACACGGCGTAGGACTGGAACACCATGCCGATTCCCCGCTTTTCCGGCGGCACAAACACGTCCCTGGAGCTGACCACCCTGCCGTCGATGCGGATTTCCCCGGTGGTGGGCTTCTCAAAGCCCGCTATGATGCGCAGCATAGTGGTCTTGCCGCAGCCCGAGGGGCCGAGAAAGGTGATGAACTCCCCGTCCTGAAATTCTTCCGTAAATTCTTTTAAGACCGTCACGTCCCCGAAGGACTTGGTCACATGATTGATGGTGATAACAGACATCGCTTCTCCTCCTAAATTGAAAATTTCCCTTTGGTGACCTTGTTCAGCACATAGTTCAGGACAATTACTATGATTAAGATACCGGAAGCCAGGGCGGAGGCCGTCTGCTGGCTGTGGTAGGTCTGGTAGGTAAACAGCTCCACGCCAAGAGTCTTGGTGTTGTTGGAGTAGAGCAGGTTGGACATGGTCAGCTCGTAGAAGCAGGGCATGAAGATCAAAAACCAGCCCGCCACGATGGACGGCACGATTAAGGGGAACACCACGTCCTTCAGCCGCCGGATCCAGCCGGAGCCGGATATCTGGGCCGCCTCCTCCAAAGAGGGGCTGATCTGGGAGAACGCGGAGACCACGGTGCGCATGCCCATCATCATGTATTTGATCATGTAAGCCACCACCATAATGAACATGGTGTTGTAAATGTTGATCCCAAACCGGCCCGACATGGTCATGATCAGGGCCAGGGCGATCACCACGCTGGGGCTGCCGGAGCCCACGGTGATCAGGAAATCGGGCACTCCCTTGCCCTTCACGTTGGTGCGCTTGAGCAGATAGGCCATGATCAGGCAGATGATCATACCAAGGGAAGCGGCCCAGGCGGCGGAAATCAGGCTGTTCTGGCCGGAACCCAGGATGGATTTGCGGGTCAGGATGGTGTGCCAGTATTTGAAGGTAATGTTTCCGGCTTCAAAGATGGACTTGCCCATATTCATGGTAAAGGAGGTCATAAACACGGTGGCAAAGGGGATGGCCACCACCACGATGGCGAACAGGCTGACCACCACGGTGATGGGAATCCGCCATTTTCCAAGGTCCACGATGTTGGGCCGGGTGGATTTGCCGGACACGGTGATGTACTCCCGCTTGCCCACCACGAAATTGGACACGTAGAGCACGATCAGGGCGATGGCCATCAAAAACACCGCCAGGTTGGTGGCGTCGGTCAGTCCCTCCTGGGAACCGATGTAGACGTAGTCCACGATGCGGGTGGTCACGGTGTAAATCTGCCCCGGCGCGCCGATGATGGACGGGATGCCGTAGCAGGAGGCCGCGGCCACGAACACCAGCAGAGCCGCCGCCACGATGCTGGGCATCATCAGCGGGAGCGTTACGGTCATCAGGGTCTTAAAGGGGGAAGCGCCGGAGATTCGGGATGCCTCCTCCAGGGACGGGTCCATTTTCTCCATGGCTCTGGAGATGGTGATAAACGCGTAGGGATAGTAAAATGTGGTCAGCACCCAGACCAGGCCGCCGATGGAGTAGATGTTAAAGGGCGCGCTCTCCAGCCGGAAAATGGACATGATCAGGGTATTTAAGGTTCCCACCGTGGGGTTTAACAGCCTGAGCCAGGCCATGGCCCCCACGTAGGGCGGCACCATGTAGGTCATGACGAACAGGGTGCGGAAGAATTTCTTGCCGTACAGGTTGGTCCGTCCCACCAGCCAGGCCAGGGGGAAGGCCAGCAGCACGCCGAACACCATGGCAAGCCCGGCGGTGATCAGGGTGTTTTTTAAACAGGTCCAGTTGAGCGGGTAGGAGTAGATCCGCTTGAAGCCCTCCAGGGAAAAGCTGCCGTCCGCGAAAAACGAGCGGTAGATCAGGTAGAGCAGCGGCAGAACCTGGAAAATGACCAGGAAGGCCACGATGGCCAGGATCACAAACCATTTAATGTCAAAGTAATATTTCTTTTCAGTATCCATAAGTTTCCTCAGCCCCTTCCAAAATGTGCAGGATCATGTTTTGCGCCACAGGAGTTCCCAGGACGACGAACTCCTGTAGAGCAAAAAAGCCGTTGCCGGTAAGATGGCAACGGCCCTGTGAATGAATGTCCGTGAAGGCGGCGGGCCGGATCAACGGCCGCGCCGCGCTTCCGATTGCATGCCCCGTCGGTCAGCTTAGGGGTATTTTACTGCGGCACCGTTACGTTTTCCTGGAATAATGTGCGGATTTCTTCGCGCTGGGTGTAGCATTTCACCCAGTCCACAGGCATTACGCCGGACATGATCTCGCTGGTGGGGATGGCGTCGTAGGGAGCGTTGGGGTAATCGCTGCGCACGGAGTGCATCCAGCCGGCCACGATGTATTTCTGGCCTTCGGTGGACAGGAACCATTCCTCAACCGCCTCGCAGGCAGCCGCGTTGCCGTTGGCGCTGTGGGCGTCGTCGATGATCATGATGGGGGAAGGTGTGCTGATTACGCCGTCGGTGGGGTAGATCACCTCCAGCATGGAGCCTTCCTCCTCGCGTTTCTTAAGCACGGATTCCTCCAGAATCATGACTTCCTTGCACTCGCCGGTCTCCAGCTTGGTCAGCGCAACGGAGCCGGACTCGATGGCCACGCCCTGATCGCCCAGCGCCTTGTAATACTCCTCGCCGTATTTGTCCAGCAGCGCCACGATGGCCGCGTAGGAGGTCCCGGAGGTCAGCGGGTTGCCCATGGATAAGGAGCCCTTCATCTCGGGATCATAGGCGAAATCCTTGAAGGAGTTGGGAAGGCTGTCCTTGCTGTATTTCTCCGGGTTGTAGGCCAGCACCATGTTCAGCATGCGGACCGGATACCAGTATCCGTCGGGATCATAGTCGAACAGGAGCTTGTCGGTTTCGCTGAACTTGTAGGGGTGAAGAATGCCCGCTTCCTTCAGCTCCAAAGCGTAGGACGGCTCCGCAACCATCAGGATATCGCAGCCCAGCTTGCCGGAGTCCATCTCAGCGGCCACCTTGGACTGCAGGGTTCCGGTTCCGCCGTAGAAGAATTCGATGTCCATGTTGGGGAAGACCTCGTCCAGCTTGTTGTCCATGGCCTCGATGATATCCTCGTACATGGAGGTGTAAATCACCACTTTGCCGGTCATGTCCTTGTAGTCCTTGGCCGCCTCGGTGGCCGGCGCTTCCTGGCCGCCCGCCGCCGCGGTGGTGTCAGCCGCTGCCGCCGCGCTGGTCTGGGCCGGAGCCGGAGCCGCCGTTTGGCCGGAACCTCCGCCGGAACAGCCGGCCATGCCAATCACCATACTCGCACCGATCAGTAACGCTAAACCTCTTTTTTTCATATGCCCCTCCTTGTTGAAAAAATTTTTTGTTGTTATTATTTTAGCAGAATAGCTGCTCAAAACGACCTGAAATCCGATATAAAAGGAAAAAATGCCATATAATTTTCGGCTTGCCGGAAAATATATGGCATTATGCATTAAGAGGATATCTCTTTCATGTATTCTTTTGGGGAACATCCCAGGTATTTGCGGAATACCACCCGGAAGTATTTGTAATCGCCGATGCCGCTTTTCCAGGCGATGTCCTGGATCGGAAGATCGCCCTGACGGATCATTTCCAGGGCCTTCTGGATGCGGTAGCGGTTCAGATAGTCGTTGAAGGTGGTGCCCACCGCGTCCTTGAATTTGCGGTTGAGAAAGGCCTCGCTGTAGTTGAGGTGGTCCACCAGGTCCTGCATAACGATCTTCTGCTGGTAGTTCTCAAAGATGTATTCCAGCATCCGGCGGGCCAGCCGGTCCTCCACGGGCTGCTTCTGGAAATCCTTCAGCACCGAGGTGCTCTCCCAGTCCTCTTTGGTCTTCTGATGGGAAATCCAGGCGTTCCGGATTTCGCATTCCCGCTTGGCAAGCCGGATGGCCTCCTTCATGTCGGTCATGTTCAGGGGCTTTAACAGATAGCCCTTGACCCCGTAGTGAATGGCCCGCTTGGCGTACTCAAAATCCGAGTAGCCGGACAGGATGATGGGAGCGTAGTTGTACTGCTCATAACTGTTTTCCAACATCTGGAAACCATCCATCATGGGCATGTTGATGTCGATGACTGCGATGTCCGGGTTGTGCTCCCGGATCAGCTCCAGGCCCTCGATGCCGTTGGCCGCCTCGCCCACCACGTTACAGTCCATCTCCGCCCAGGGCACGGAGTAGACCAGCCCCTTGCGGATGATGTCCTCGTCCTCCACGATAATTACCTTGTACAATGTCAGTTCTCTCCTTTCTGACGGATTTTCACAATGACCTCCAGGCCAACGCCCTCCTCGTTTTTAAGCTCCAGGCCGCTCTCGCTGCCGTACTGGAGAAACAGGCGGCGGGCGATGTTCCGCAGCCCGATGTGCTCGGAGCCGGGGCGGGGGCTGTGCAGGGTTTCGGCCAGGCCCAGGGCCTCGGCCTCCGGCATCCCAAGGCCGTCGTCCTTCACGCTGAGAAGGAGCAGGGAGTTGTCCAGGCGGCCGGTGATGAGGATGTGGATCTGCTGCTTTTTCTGGAATCCGTATTTGATGGAATTTTCGATAATGGGCTGTAATACCAGCTTGGGGATCATGCAGGGGAGACAGTCCTCCCCGATGTTTATTTCATATCGCAGGCGGTCGCCGTAGCGGCATTTCTGGATGTCCAGGTAATCGCCGATGTAGGCCATGTCCTCGTCCAGATGCACGTATTCCCGGGAAGTGTCGATGCTGTAGCGCAGAATCTGGGTCAGCTGGATGATCAGACTGTCGGCCCTGGCCGGGTCAAAGACCACCAGGTTGCGGATGATTTCCAGGGTGTTGTAGAGGAAATGGGGGTTGATCTGGGCGGTGAGCTGGCCGATCTCGGTCTGGTTTTTCAGGCGCAGCAGCTCGGTATTGCGGCTGTTTAACTCCTGAATGTGGTCCAGCATGTGGTTGATCTGCACGCCCACGATGGAAAACTCGTCCTCCGTGCCCATTTCCACCCGGTGGTCCGGGTCGGTTTTGCGGATGATGCGGATCTCGCTGACCAGTTTCTGGATGGCCGCCGCGTTGCTGGCCGCCATGGCGCTGCGCATGTTGTCCGCCAGCTTGTACCACAACAGGCTCATGACCGCGATCACGCCGCCGCCGATCAGCAGCAGGGCCATGTTGTGGGGGTAGTAGACCAGGGAGTAGATGACCGCGTTGCCGTCCCCCGCCGTCTGGCGGTCCAGCCAGTAGCGGGTGCCGTGGATTTGCACGATGGGCCCCGGGCTTTCCAGCTGGAATTTGTTGACCTCCTGGACGAAGCTGAAACGGCTGCTGTAGATCACCCGTCCCGCGTTGTCCGTGATCACGCCCTCGTAGCCGGAATCGGAGAGGCACTGAGCCCAGCCGTCCCCCTTTAAGTAGAGGTTCAGGTAGCCGATGGTGGCGCCGTCCGCATTTATGGGGCGGGACATCACGTAGTCGGAGTTTGTGCCCTCGAAATAGTAGACGCTGGTGTAGATGCCGTCCGGGGCGGAGCCGAAGGCGTTGTCGCAGATGGCCTTGTTGAAGCTGGAGCGGTACAGGTTCCACTCGTAGGGGCGGAAGCTGTTGTACACGGAGTTGCGCTCCTTGTCACAGAGCACCAGACGGCTGTCCAGGGGGCAGGCGGCGTTGAGCTCATAGGCGGAGTAGGAGAGCATGGAGGTGCCGCCCTGGTAGAGCAGGATCTTCCGGCAGGCATCCTGAACCTCGCTGTCAGTGAGGAAATCCGTACCAAGGCCGTAAATCTGGTTGAAGGTGTCCGCAAACAGCCGGCTGTTTTTGGTAGCGCCTGCGTGGTTGGTGGCGGTTATGGCCAGAGCCATGCAGGAGACCATGAGCAGGGCCCCGGTGCTGACCAGCACGATCAGCTTGGTAAATACCAGCTTTTTAAGTTTCGCCTGAAATGTTCCCATGGCAGCTTCAGTCCCCCGTGTGCTCGCTCACAATGTTGGAATAGCGGCTCAAAATGTCCAGTTTGTGCTTTTTCACGTAGTCCATGTCCTCCTCCAGCATGTCGATGCGGTCCAGGGGAACCAGGTAGGCCCCGGACAGGGCGTCCTTGCGCACGGAGCGGTTCATGAGCAGGTTGCCGTAGATATTCTGCATATCCTTGCTGGTGATGAAGTCGATGAAATGCCGGGCGTACTCCGGCTGGCGGCCGCCCCGCACAATGGCTGCGGTGGCGGGCAGATAGACGCAGCCCTCCTCCGGGTAGACGATCTCAATGTCCGCACCGGAGCGCATGAGGGCGGCGCAGGGGGCTTCGTAGGAGAGTCCCACGGCCTTTTTGCCCGAGGCCACGCTGGAGTAGACCTTGCTGGAGGTGGAGGCGATCTCGCCCGTATGCCCGATCAGCTCGTCCACGTAGGCCCAGGCCCCGTCGTCCTCGTACCCGCCCATGGCCAGCAGGATGTTGGTCAGCTGGGCCAGGGCCGAGGAGGAGTTGATGGGGTTGGCCATGATGATTTTGCCGTCCAGCTCGGGCTTTAACAGGTCCTTGTACCCCTTGATCTCCACGCCCTGGGTCAGGGACTTGTTGACCACCAGGCAGCTGCCGGAGAGGATGTAGCTGGTGGTATAGCCGGTGGCGTTCTGGTAGGCGGGGATTAAGTGTTTGTCGTTGACGGATACATAATCCAGGAATAAGTCCGCGTAGGAGTACAGCTCCGAGTACACGCCGCCTAAGAGCACGTCCGCGGGCGGATCGCCGGACCCGGTGCGGATCTTCTCCAGCAGGTCCACGGTCTCGCCTTTCACCAGAACCACCTGGATCTTATATTTTTCTTCGAACAGAGGGATGGTGGCGTTCAGCAGCTCGTCGCTGCTGGACGTGTAGATGGTCAGCACGTCGCCGCCGGTCCCGGCCGGGACAGCGTAGCGGTGCGTATAGAAAAAAGCCGCGGCCTGGAGCAGCGCGATGACTGCGGCCGTGGCAAACAGAAGCCGTTTGCCCATGGAGCGCCCGGTAGTGTGATCTGCCATGATATCCCCCCGTGTGATTCGAAAGCGGAAAATGGTTCCGGTCCGCAGTGAAACCGCGGAGCCGGTATTTTTTTCCAATTTTGATTATTCTACTATTATAGCACTGGGTGGGGAGATATTACAATGATAAAAGTGGAAGTCTCACCCCTTCCTCCGATACTCCGAAGGCGTGATCTCCTCCGCCTTTTTAAAGGACCGTATAAAAAAGCTGGCGCTGTAATATCCAACCCGCTCCGCGATCTCCCGGATGGTCAGGTTGGTCTCCAAAAGCAGGCGTTTGCTCTCGGCGATGCGCAGGGAGGTCAGGTAGTGGATGAAATTGCAGCCCGCTTTTTTCTTGAACAGGGTGGAGAAGTAGTTGGGGGACAGGCCGTACATCCCGGCCAGGCCCGTCAGGCTCAAATCCTCCGCGTAGTGCCGGTCGATGTAGGCGGTGATCTCCTCGTACTGGAAATCCTTGGAAGAGGCGGAGAAGGTAGCCGCGGCCATCAGAAGCCCGCTCTTTAACCCCTCGGGCGAGCCGTCCTTCAGCCCGAAAGCCCCGGCCAGATACCGGGAAATGTTCCCGGCGCGGCCCGGATGGGACTGCCTCACCGGCTCAAGACTTTTGAGAAGGGCTTCGCAGGCCAGGGTAAAGCCCGCGTAATCCGACTTCCCGTAGGTTTCCAGGCAGGTCTCGCAGCACCGGCAGACGGGCAGGAAATCCTGGGAATCCACGGGCGGAAGGCAGGTGTGGGGGTACAGCCGCCTTCCGCCGCAGGCGGACCTGAGGCAGGCCAGGGTCCGCATCCGGCGGTAGTCCTCCTCCCAGCAGGTTCCGTCTTTAAACTTCCTGCCCTCCACAAGGGTGTGGCCGGACTGATAGCGCTCCGCCAGATCCTTTAAATATTCCCGGCAGTACCCGGGATACTCCGGGGTCTCAAAGAGGAACAGGAGCACATAGCCGCCGTCCCGGTGGGCGATCACCGTGATCCGGTCGTTGTCCACGGCCAGCAGCTCCGACACGGAAAATGGCTGGGCGGGCGCGTCGTCCGCGATCAGCACAGGGCGGCAGGGGACGGGAAAATGCGCCGTGTAGCCGGGGATATTGAGCAGGGCCGCCGTGGCCAGATTCAGGTTCTCCAGTAGCAGCGCCCGCCGCTGTTCCAGGGCGGAGATCGTATTTTCCACGATTCGTTCCAGATCCGCCCGCCGGACCGGCTTCAGGATATAGTCCTTCACACCCAGGCGGATGGCCTCCTGGGCGTATTTGAAATCGTCGAACCCGGACAGGATGTAGAAATCGGTCTCACCGGCCGTCTCCCTGGCCCGGCGCACCGCCTCCAGACCGTCCATGCCGGGCATGCGGATATCCACCAGGGCCAGGTCGAAGTGGGAGACGTCTATGGCCTCCACCAGCCCGAAGCCGTCGCCGGTTTCCACCATGTCGTCGGGCCGGACACCCAGGTCCGTTAAAAACATGCGGATGGACCGGCGGACCAGTAGTTCGTCGTCGGCAATCAGAATTTTCATGATATCGTTTCCTCCATAACTTCAATGTAAAGTTCAATCACGGTGCGGGTTCCCTCTCCGGGGCGGCTCTCCATGGAAAAAGAGCTTTGGGGCGAGAAGGAGGTCAGGCGCTCCCGGACGTTGGCCAGCCCGATGCCCGGAGCTTCGCCTTCCGGCAGTTCGCAGCCCGCTCCGTCGTCCTCGATGACGATGGTCACGCCGTGGGCGGCAGGGGAGAGGGAAATACGGATGGTGCAGGCCCGGTTGCATGGCTCCACGCCGTGCAAGATGGAATTTTCCACAATGGGCTGGAGCAGCAGCTTGGGAATCATGATCCCCTCGGCGGGAACCCGCCGGTCCACCACGTAGTTCAGCCGGTCGGAAAAACGCAGCTTTTGCAGGGAGCAGTAGTCCTCCACAAAGGACAGCTCCATGGAAAGGGGGATGAGGGCGGGCGCCTTTAAGATGTAGCGCAGCATGCCGGACAGCTCGAACAGGGCGTTTTCCAGGGCGTCCCGGTCTCCCACCTGGTTGAGGGCCACGAAATTGTTCAGGGTGTTAAACAGGAAATGGGGCTGGATCTGGGCCTGCAGGGCCCTAAACTCCGTGTCCTTCTGCCGGATGGCCATCACGTACTCCTTCTGGATACGGTTTTGCAGCTCCTCGGACATGGCGTTTAAGGAATCCCCCAGGTCGTCCAGCTCGGTGTCCGAGACGTAGGTGTATTTCCGGCTGAAATCCTCGTTCTGGATGGCGTAGAAAATCCCGCGCATGGAATTGATGGACGCCACCATCTTTTTGGAGGAAATCCGGAAGGAAGCCATGGCCATGACAACGCCTGCCAGGTACAGGAGCAGGGCGGTCAGATAAATGATGCCGGTCCTGGAATTCAGTTCCTGGTCGGAGAGCAGGATCGTGATATCCCAGGGGTAACCGGTGATGGGGTAGGCATAACGCTGGAAGCTGCCGTCCGCCAGGGAGACCGAGGCGGCGCCGGGGGTATTTTCCAGGGTTTCCCGGTCCTCGTCGCTTAAGGGCCGGTTGGCGTAGATGATCCGCTGGTTTTCATCCTTGATGATGATTTTGGAATCCACGTGGAATGTAAAATCATGGAAAATACGGTCGAAAATCCGCGTGTTGACATCGATCTTGATCACGTACAGGGGTTCCCGGGATTCCAGGACCACGATGGAGCGGGCCAGGGAGATAACCGGCGTGTCCCTGGGGGTGATGTAGTCCGGCACGTGGGGACCGATGAGCAGGCAGCGCCCGTCGGCTTTGACCGCCTCCTGATACCAGCTCTGTTCCCCGTAGTCAAAAGCCGGGGAAAGGGTTTTGTGATCCGTTCCGGTAATGGTATAGTAGAGACAGCGGTCGCCCGTGACGATGAAAATGCCGTTGATATCCTCCCGGGTGTAGCGGACGAAGCTCATATTGGAATCCAGATTCCGCTGCAGGTTCAGCCGTTCCATCAGGGCGTAGTCCTGATCCCTGGACAGGCCCCTCAGATAGTTGTAGAGCTCGTTGTTGTAATAGGGCTGCATGGTCACCTGCTCCAGCTCCTTTAAATAGGTGGCGATGTTGCTGTCCAGGGAGGACGCCGTGGTATCTAATAAAGAACGGACGTCCCGGCTGTACTCCCGGGCGTAGATGTGGGCCACCACGTAAGCGATCAGCATGAAGGGGATCAGGGTGCTGATCAGGAAGCTGATTAACAAATGTACGGAAAAGGATCGTTTGAATTTCATGGCGGTTCTCCTCTGGCAACTGGCGTGATTTGATTATAGCCGCTTTCGGTGCGATTATCAATGAAGCTCCGGCAAAACGGAAAAATGGGCAACAAAATCGTAAAAAAGGACTACTGGTTCCGGTGGATTTTTGTACTATAATGACCATATCAAAAAACGGAAGCACAATTTAAGGAGGAATGATGATGAAAAAATTCACAAAATATGCAGGCGCTCTGTTGGCGGCCGCGGTGGCGGCGGGAAGCCTGGCCGGATGCCAGGGAAGCTCCGAGCCCAAGGAGGCGGCCGCGACCCAGGCCCAGGACAGCGCGGCTCAGAACGGACAGGAAACCCAGGGGAGCCAGGCAGCCGCAGCTGAGCTGAGCGGTGAGCTGGAGATTGTCACCAATGCGGACGAGCAGACCTTCAACGCAGTCAATGGGATATTTGAGAAATTTATGGAAGAGAATCCCGGGGTGAAAATCAGCTACACCACCCAGGGCTCCGACTACGAGCAGTTGATGAAGGCCAGAATGGCGTCCAACGACCTGCCGGACATTTTCGCCACCCACGGCTGGTCCGTGGCCCGCTACAGCGAATATCTGCGGCCCCTCAACGACCAGCCCTGGGCCGGCACCGTGGAGGAGTCGTTCAAGCGGAATATTGAAAATGCAGACGGCCAAATCTTCGTGCTGCCTCTGAACATGGACCAGGGCGGCCTGATGTACAACAAAACCCTGCTGGCCGAGCTGGGCATTGAAATTCCCAAAACCTGGGACGAGTTCATGGCGGCCTGCCAGCTGGCCAAGGACAAGGGCTACACCGGCGTGTTTATCGCCGGCAAGGACAGCCGCCAGCCTGCCAACCTGATGGACATTGCGGCCACCACCTTCCTGGCCTCCTGCGAGGACAAGGGCTATACCGCCCAGCTGGCGGACGGCAGCTTTGACTGGAACAACTGGACGCCGGTTTCCCAGCTTCTGATGGATTTGAAGGCCAAGGGTTACTTAAATGTGGACTGCGTGACCTGCGACCCGGTGGACGCGGCTCCCAGAATGGCGGAGAACAACATCCTGTTCCTTATGAGCTCCAGCCCGGACCTGATCGGCCAGGCCCAGGAGATTAACCCGGAAGCTCAGTACGGCATGGCCCCCATTCCGGCGCTGAACGACAGCTACGAGCCTGCCTTCTGCGGAGGCGAGCGCGAGGCTTACGGAATCTGGAAGGACACTGAGAACGAGGCGCTCTGCCTGACGCTTTTGGACTACCTGGCAAAGCCCGAGAATGTAAAGATCGTCTGCGAGGCCAGCGGCAAGCGCCCGGCCATCCGGAACGTATCTCCGGACCTGGGCTCCGTGGCGGAGGATTACGCAACATACGCGGACACGGCCATTTACCCCTTCTTTGACCGGGTATACCTGCCCAACGGGATGTGGAGCACCATGAAGACCATCGGTTCCGCCCTGATCGGCGAGGAAATGACCGTGGAGGAGAGCGTCCAGACCATGCAGGCGGACTACGAGACGCTGCGCGAACAGAATTAAGACGGAGGTGTAGGGATGAGGAAGAGGAAGGACATTCCCATTGATCTGCTCTATTTACCGGCGCTGGTGCTGCTGGCCGCGTTTGTGCTCTACCCGCTGATCTCCGGCATCCAGATTTCCTTTACCAACTGGAACGGATATTCGCCAAGGTTCAAGTACGTGGGGCTGGCAAACTACAAGAAAATGTTCCACGACAAGATGTTTTACACCGCGCTGAAAAACACGCTGATCTACGGCATAGGCAGCACGACCCTTCAGACGGTGATCGGAATTTCCTACGCTCTGCTGCTGCAAAAGAAATTCCACGGGCAGACCCTGGCCAGGGTCGTGATCTACCTGCCCGCCATGATCGCGTCGCTGATTATGGGCTATATCTCTTACTTTCTGGTCCAGTACAACAACGGCGCAATCAACGATGTGGTGAAGCTCTTCGGCGGCGCGCCGGTGGACTGGATGGCGGACGGCAAGCGGGCTGTCTGGATCATCGTCCTCATCAACTCCCTGCAATTCGTGGGCAAAACCATGATCGTGATGATCGCAGGACTCCAGGGAATCCCGGAGTCCTACGACGAGGCCGCGGCCATCGACGGGGCGGGCTACGGGCAGAGGCTGAGGCACATCACCCTGCCCCTGCTGCTGCCCGCCATCACCACCAGCGTGATTTTAAACCTGATCGGGGGACTGAAGCTGTTCGGAATCATCCTGTCCACCACAAGCGGCGGCCCGGGCTATTCCTCCCACTCCCTGTCCACCCTGATCAATTACCTGTATTTCCAGAACCAGAACGCCGGATACTCGGCCGCGGTCGGGATGTTTATGTTCCTGTTTATTATGGTGATCAGCACGTTTGTGCGGAATTTCTTTGAGAGAAAGGTGGCTGGGCTCAGTTGAACAAGAAGAAACTTTTATCCGGTCTGAAAACCCTTGCGGCGTTTCTGATCATCGCGCTGCACATCGCGCCCTTTTACATCATGATCAACATGTCGCTCAAGAGCGCGTCGGAGCGGACTTCCCGGTGGCTGCCCCCGGCGAAGCTCTATATCCAGAACTATTTTAACGCAATGGAGACGGGCAAGCTGCTGCGCGCCCTGGGAAACACGTTTTTGATCGTGCTCTGCGCCGTTGTGATCATCGTGGTGGTTGGGGCCATGGCCGCCTACCCCCTGTCCCGGAAAACCACCCGGAGAAACCGTCTGATCCTGGCCGTGATTGTGGGCATCATGATGGTGCCCCAGCTCAGCGTGCTGGTGCCGCTGTACAAGGAGATGGTGGCAATGGGTGGAATCAACCGGTACTGGGGCGTGATCCTGGTCTCGGCCACCTTCAACCTGCCCATGGCGATCTACATGTACAGCAACTTTATCGGCACGATCCCCAAGGAGCTGGACGAGGCGGCCATGATCGACGGGTGCAGCCGCATGCAGGTATTTTTCCGCATTATCCTGCCGTCCTTAAAGGCAACCACCGCCAGCGTGATCATCTGGACCAGCGTGGGCATCTGGAACGACTACCAGTTCCAGCTGTATTTCCTGCAAAAGCCCCAGTTTCGGACCATCACCCTGGCAATCACCACCTTTTTTACAGACTCCAAGACCGATATGGGCGCTGCGGCCGCGGCCGCGTTCATCGTGGTGCTTCCGCCCGTGCTCATGTACATCGCCCTGCAGAAGTATTTTGTCCAGGGGGCAATGGACAGCGCGGTGAAATAAGGATTAAAACAGAGTGGAAAATGAGAGAGGACGGAACGTGAGATGAGAGACTGGAAGAAAAATATGGAAATTCTGTGCGATCCCCTGTGCAGACAGGTACAGATTGCCTGCCACCGGGGAAAATTCTCCTCCAGCGTGATGGAGAACACGGCGCTGGCCTTTCGGGCCGCGGTGGGTCAGGGCGCGGATATGGTGGAAATGGATCTGGCGCGGACAAAGGACGGCAGGATCGTGGGGCACCACGACGACACCATGATCCGGCTGTTTCACAATCCCGGCCGCATCGGGGATTACACCCTGGAAGAACTAAAGAATATGGAGCTCTACAATTACCTGGGGGAACCCTGCGTCCAGTTCATTGAGACCTTTGACGAGATACTGGACGCGCTGCGGGACCGCACCATCCTGGTGCTGGACAAGTGCTGGGACTGCTGGGATGAGGTGCTAAAGCTGCTGGAACGGGAGGGAATGACGGGCCAGGCCGTATTTAAGTTCTATATTGAGGACGAGGCCGCCTGGCAGTGGGCCGCCCGCCATGAGAACTGCCTGTTTATCCCCATGCTGGGGGACACCGGCTATCTGGAACGGGTGGCGGAATTGGCGAGAAAGACCAGGGTGCCCGCGCTGGAGATTCTGCCGGAGCGGGAGACGGACGCGGTGTTCCGGGAGGAGACGATTCTGTGGCTGCGGGAGCGGGGGATCAAGACCTGGTGCAATTCCCTGAGCCTGAGCAAAAACCTGGTGTACGGCGCGGGCTACGACGACTTAAAATCCCTGCGTTTCGGGGGAGAGGCGGGCTGGGGAAGGCTGATCCGCCAAGGGGTGGACATCATCCAGACCGACTGGCCCTATGAGCTCTGGCGTTATCTGAAGGAGGGGGATTCTCTGTGACGGAGACGGGAGTTCTCATGGGCGGGGCGATCTTTTTAGCCTATGTGGTCAAGGGGATCACCGGGTTCGGCAACACCCTGGTGTTCAGCTCCATTGTGGGATTATTCCTGGACAACCGGAATATCAGCCCGGTGGAGCTGGTGGTGGGATATCCCTCCAACCTGCTGATCGCCTGGCGGGAGAGGAGGAGGTTAAACCCGCGGGTGTGGCTTCCGCTCTCCGGCATGGTGCTTCTGGGGAGTATCCCGGGGGTGTTCCTCCTGCGCTATACGGACGCTGCGCTGTTAAAGAAGGTGTTCGGCGCGGTGGTGGTCTACCTGGGGCTTTCGATGGCGATGGAGTGGAAATCCCGGAGCGGCGGGGCGCGGGGCGGGGGAGGATTCGGTTTCATGGGAATTCTCTCCGGCATGGTGTGCGGGATGTTCGGCATCGGCGCGTTTCTGGCCGCCTACCTGATGGGGCGGGCAGAGGAGCCGGAGGCGGTCAAGGGGAACCTGTGCATGGTGTTTCTGGTGGAAAATACCTTCCGCATATGGATGTACGGGACGGCGGGAATTCTGCCGCTCTCGGTGATCCGGCAGAGCCTGTATCTGTACGGATTTATGCTGGCCGGGCTGGCGGTGGGGCTGCTGCTCTCCGGGCGGATCAACCAGAGGACCGCAAGGCGCGTGACCGGGTGGATGGTTGTGGCCTCGGGGGTAGGGGTGTTGTTGGCGGGGTAGGAGTTATAACAATTCATAAAATCCCGGCGGCGGGTCGATTTTTGCGATCCGCCGCCGGGATTTGTGCCTATTTATGCGATGCGTGTATAATGCCGCCGTTATCCCGTCACCGCACCACTCCGATAAATACCAGCACCGATGCAAAGAGAATGGATGCGATGGACAGCACCATCAGCTGGATAAACAGCTTGTTTTTCGTCTCCTCGTTGTTCTCGCCCGCCAGGGTCATGGCGCCGCCGGTGGAGAAGGGGGAAACGCCTGCGAAGTGGCCGCCGATCATGATCCCGGACACCAGAGCCGTCACGCTGACGCCCGTGGCCCCCGCGATATTGGGGATCATGGGGATCAGGGCCGGGCCGACCACGCCCAGGGTGCTGGAGAAGAAGCTCATGCAGCCCGCCACCAGCGCGATCACCAGCTTGGCTGTGGTGGCGCTTAAGTTGTCGCCGATCCAGGAGGAGAACATATCCACGGCTCCGGCCTGGGTGGCCACGGACACCAGCATTCCAACGCCGCAGACCAATATAATGGTGGAAAAGGGCACGAAATTCAGAGCCTTTTTCTGGTCGCCCAGCTTTAACATCAGAGCGATCACCAGCAGTACCGTGGACACCAGGCTGGGCTCCAGGCCCTTGGAAACAGCCGCGATAAAGGCGGAATCCGGCATGAAGTTCTTGATCAGCGGGAAAATGATCATCACGGCCAGGCCGGTCACGATCAGGGCCAGGGTCTGGACCTGTTTTTTGGTAAACGGCTCGGGCCGCTTGATTTCCTTTGACACCTGGACGGTCCAGCCCTTGAAAATCAGGTAGATGACGATAAAAATCAGCACCTGCGCCAGGATGTTGTTGAATGCGATCTTATTTAAATCCGCGATCAGCGCCTCCCCCTCATAACCCGCCGTGACCAGGCAGTTGCGCACCGTGGCGTAGCAGAGGCTGATGGGCGTATAGCCGCCCGCCACGCCCGCGCCCACCACGCAGATGGTGCCGATGATCTTGTTCATGCCGATCTTGTCGGCTGTGGCCATGACCAGAGGCGCCATGAAGGCGAACACGGTTACGGGGCCGGGGCCCAGGCCGGAGATGCCAAAGGAGATCAGCCAGAGCAGAATCGGGATGAACCAGGCTCTGTTCCTGCACAGGTAGATGGCATTTTCCGCGATCAGCTTAAGCGTCCCGTTGGTCATGGCGATGCCGTAGAAGAAGGAGACCATCAGGATGAAGTAGAACAGGCTGGTGGGCCACATGGCGATCACCGCGCTGGACTTTAAGCCCAGCACAAAGCAGCCGAAAATATAGGCAAAGGCCATGGCGATAATTCCCACGTTGATCTTGCATTTGTAGCCGATGGCTACGGATATAAATATGGACAATATTATCAGATAGCTGGTCATCTCATATACCTCCCAATCCGGTAGAGCACACCCCCGTGCTGTTAATGGTTACGCCGCCCCTATTCCAGAAATGACTGTTCCAGGGCTCTGATCTCGTGTAAATGGATCATATTGTTGAAAGTGGGGAAATCCACCATCTGTTCCAGGGACGTTTCGCTGGTCTTATCCTGGGCCAGGCGTCCCAGGAACTCCTTCACCGCCTTGGTGGCGATGTAGAGGGCGGACACCGGGTAGATGGCGATGCGGTAGCCGATCCCGAACAATTCCTGGGCCGGAAGCAGCGGCGTTTTCCCGTGCTCAACCATGTTGGCCAACAGGGGAACGGAGAGGGTTTTGCCCACCGTCCGCATCTCCTCCACCGACCTGGGCGCTTCGAAGAAAATGATATCGGCTCCCGCCTTCTCGTAGGCCAGGGCCCGGTCCAGGGCATCCTCAAAGCCGTTTACCGCCCGTGCGTCCGTGCGGGCCAGGATGCAGAAATCCGGGTCCTTTCTGGCCGCCACCGCTGCCCGGATCTTCGCTACCATTTCCTCCTTGGAAATGACCTCCTTGCCCTCCATGTGGCCGCAGCGCTTGGGCGTTACCTGGTCCTCCAGCTGGATGGCAGCCACGCCCGCCTGCTCGTAGAGAGCTACCGTGCGCATCACGTTCATCAGCCCGCCGTAGCCGTTGTCCGCGTCCGCGATCACCGGGGTGTCCCCGGAGGCGTCCACAATGTTGCGCGCCATGTCCGCCATCTCCGCCAGGGTGATCAGGCCGATGTCCGGCTTGCCAAGCACGCTGGCCGACACCCCGTATCCGGTCATGTAGACCACCGGGAATCCGCTCTCCGCGATCAGCCGCGCCGTCCAGGCGTCATAAGCGCCGGGAGCGATCAATGTCTCATTGCCCTTTAAAAGCTCTCTCAATTTTCTTGCTGCTGTCATACGCACCCTCCTTGAATTGTGTTTGATACTGTTTTATAGAAGCAAATTCCGTGCCAAAGGTGGAAGAGGGCAAAAAAGGGCATCCGAACCGGGTTTTAAGCGATTCGGATGCCGTATGTTTGAAATTTGTTTTAAAAATGATTTGGAAATGTTTCAAAAGTGGCACGTTATTGCGTAGTGGATGGACAAGCGGCCTTACGCCAGCCCCATTTCCCTGCGCACCTCAATAAAGCATTTTACGATGAAGTCGATATCCTCCCGGGTATGGCTGGCGCACACCTGGGTGCGGATCCGGGCTTTCCCCTTGGGAACAACCGGGAAGGAGAAGGCCACCACGTAGACGCCCTTTTCCATCATCCGCCGGGCGAATTCCCCGGCCAGCTTCTCGTCGTAGAGCATCACCGGAACGCAGGGATGGGTGCCGGGGATGATGTCAAAGCCGTTGTCGGTCAGCTGTTTGCGGTAGTAGGCGGTGGTGTCCTCCAGCCGGTCCCGCAGCGCCGTGCTTTCCTCCAGCATGTCGAACAGCTCCAGGCTGGCCCCCGCAATGGCCGGGGCCAGGGTGTTGGAGAACAGGTAGGGGCGGCTTCTCTGGCGGAGCAGGTCGATGATCTCTTTCCGCCCGGAGGTGTAGCCGCCGGAGGCCCCGCCCAGGGCTTTGCCCAGGGTGCCGGTGATAATGTCCACCCGGCCCTCCACGCCGTTGTACTCCGGGGTTCCGCGGCCGTGTTTGCCCACGAATCCCACCGCGTGGCTGTCGTCCACCATGACCAGGGCGTTATACTGGTCGGCCAGGTCGCAGACGCCCTTCAGGTTGCAGATGATGCCGTCCATGGAGAACACGCCGTCGGTGGCGATCAGTTTGATCCTGGCTCCGGCCTCGTCCGCCGCCTTTAAGCAGCTTTCCAGATCCGCCATGTCGTTGTTTTTGTAGCGGAACCGTTTGGCCTTGCACAGGCGCACGCCGTCGATGATGGAAGCGTGGTTCAGTTCGTCGCTGATCACCGCGTCCTCGGGGCCCAGAAGGGTCTCAAAGAGGCCGCCGTTGGCGTCAAAGCAGGAGGAGTAGAGGATGGTGTCGTCCGTTCCCAGAAAATGGGAAATTTTCTCTTCCAGCTGCTTGTGGATGTCCTGGGTTCCACAGATAAACCGGACCGACGCCATGCCGTAGCCACGCTCGTCGTAGGTTTTCTTGGCCGCCTCAATCAATCTGGGGCTGTCGCCCAGGCCCAGGTAGTTGTTGGCGCACATGTTGATCACTTCCCGGCCATCCTCCAGGCGCACCCTTGCTCCCTGGGCGGAGGCGATGGGGGCTTCCCCCTTGAACAGGCCGGCTTCCTTTATCTCTTCCACTGTTTTTGCAAAAATACTTAATATGTCATTTTTACGGGCCATAGCTGCCTCTCCTTTTTATGATTCAGATTCGTTGATATGGGACCAGTCCAGAATCACCTTGCCGGATTGGCCGGAAATCATGGCTTCAAATCCCTTTTCATAGTCGCGGATATCAAAATGGTGGGTGATGATCGGGGAAATGTCCAGTCCCGCCTCGATCATGGTGGTCATCGTGTACCAGGTGTCCCAGACCTTCCGCCCGTAGATCCCCTTGAGGGTCAGGCCGTTGAAAATGACCGTCTCCAGGTCCACCGCGGTTTCCCGGCCCTGAAGCCCCAGAAGGGCCATCTTTCCGCCGTGCTTCATATGGTGGATCATGTCGTGGAGCGCTTTTTGGCTTCCCGACATCTCCATTCCCACGTCAAAGCCCTCGGTCATTCCGATGGACTTCATCACCTGGTCCAGCTTTTCCTCGTTTAAATTGATGGTTCTGGTGGCGCCCAGCTTCCGGGCCAGCTCCAGGCGGTATTCGTTCATGTCCGTTACCACCACGTGGCGGGCTCCGCTGAACTTGGCAATGGCCGCGGCCATGATGCCGATGGGGCCCGCTCCGGAGATCAGCACGTCCTCGCCCAGCACGTCGAAGGAGCGGGCCGTGTGGGTGGCGTTGCCGAAGGGATCAAAGATGGCGTAGAGCTCCTCCGGGATGTTGGGGCGGCAGCTCCAGACATTGGAGGAGGGGATCACCAGATATTCCGCAAACGCGCCGTTGCGGTTCACCCCCACGCCCTTGGCGTCCCGGCAGTTTTCCTTGTGTCCTTCCAGGCAGTTGCGGCATTTTCCGCAGGTGATGTGTCCTTCGCCGGACACCAGGTCCCCCACGTTGTGTCCGTCCACCCCGGACCCCACCTCCACGATCTCGCCCACGTACTCGTGGCCCGCCGTAAGCCCGACGGGGATGGTGTGCCTTGCCCAGTCGTTCCACTGGTAGATATGTACGTCCGTGCCGCAGATGGCCGTCTTGTGAATCTTGATCTTCACATCGTTGGGCCCCACCTCGGGAATCGGTACGCGCTCCATCCACAGCCCGGCTTCCGGTTTCTTCTTGGTCAATGCCCACATGGTCTGCTCCTGCATGATATAACCCCCTTGTCATATGATGTGAGTGTGAAATTGCCTTGTTTCCGGGTATCTTATAACCTCATTATAAGGGGAGGGAGGGCAAATAGCAAGGGAAAAATCCGCGATAGACGGACAAATTTTGATAAAATGTATTTGTATTACGCACACAAACGAGTGTCTTTTGGTGGAAAACAGATTGGAGGGATACCAGATGATGGGGCTGGTATCCCAGGGTGGAAGAGAATATTTTGGGGGTGGAAGCTTGTGTTGGAGGGTCTATTCCGGCCCCACCAGTATGCCCAGAGCCTGCATTTTCCGCCAAAGCGTGGAGCGGCTGACACCCAGAAACCGGGCGGCCTGGGAGCGGCTTCCGCCGCACTGGCGCAGGGCGAGGAGAATCTCGTCCCGCTCCCTGCGCTGTTTGTCCGCCAGAATCCAGGCGGAGAGGGGGAGGGAAGAGGCGGGGGAGGGCGGCAGGGCGGGGCAAAAACCGCTGCCGGGAGTCGGGGGTGCTCCAGCGGCAGCCGCCCCGGCCACCCCAGCCGCCCCGGCCGCGCCGCCGGCCGCTCCGGCTACAGCTCCGCCAACCACATCCCAGGCCCACCCCTCATCCGCCTCCTCATTCACGGACAACGCCTGCGCGGCCAGCCGTTCCGGGTCCATCCCGTCTTTATAGAGAACAGCCATCCGTTCCACCACATTTCTCAGCTCCCGGATATTTCCGGGCCAGCGGTAGGCGCACAGGAAGGGGATTTGGGCCAGCTCCAGCCGTTTTTCATCCGGCAGGTCGGGCCGGAATTCCCTCAGGAAATGGCGGATGAGTAACGGGATATCCTCCCGTCGGTCCCGGAGCGCGGGCAGATGGATCGCCAGGACGTTCAGCCGGTAATACAGGTCCTCCCGGAACTTCCCTTCCTTCACCATCTGCCAGAGGTTCTTGTTGGTGGCCGCGATCACCCGGATATCCACCGGAACCACCTTTTCGCCGCCCAGGCGGAATACCTCGCGCTGTTCCAAAGCCCGCAGGAACCGCAGCTGGATGTCCATGGAAATCTCCCCGATCTCATCCAGAAACAGGGTGCCCTCGTGGGCCAGTTCGAACACGCCCTTTTTCCCGCCGCGTCTGGCGCCGGTGAAGGCCCCCTCCTCGTAGCCGAAGAGCTCGCTCTCCAGGATATTGGGCGGCACTGCCGCGCAGTTGATGGCCACAAAGGGCATACGGCTCCGGTCGCTCTCGTTGTGAAGGCTCTGGGCGAACAGTTCCTTGCCCGTGCCCGTCTCCCCGGAGATCAGGATGGTGGCGCCGCTCTTGGCGTACTCCCTGCCGATGTGTACGATATCCTGAAAGGCCGCGCAGGCCCCCTGCATATCTTCAAAATGGGTACTTGCCACAAAACCTCTGGTGTACAGCTTCCGCCGGATCTTTCCCTCGGCCTCGGACACCTCCTCGATATTCTGGAAGGTGGCCAAAGCCCCGATCAGCCGCCCCTGGCTGAAAATGGGGCAGCGGTTGGTGAGAATCTTCACGTTCCCCACGTCCTGAATCTTGTTGTACTCCTCCCGTTGCCGCTCGATCACCACGTTCAACCGCGTGTTGGGCAGCACGTCCTGGACCGGGCGGCCCATCACGTCCCCGCGGTCGATCTTCAAAATCTTCTCCGCGCTGGTGTTGAACTCATTGACAGTGCCCCGCTCGTCTGTAACGATCACGCCTTCATGAATTGTTTGCAGGATGCTGGCAAGCTTGTGCGCCTTTTTGGCGTCCTGACGCTTGGCGAGAGCCACCTGAACCGCAGTGTCCACAGCTGTCTTTACGCCGTCCACGGACCAGATATAGTGCCCCCGCATCCCTTTAAGCGCCGCCCGCTCCAGCACAAAAGCCGTGCCGATCACGTCCTCGATGCCCTGGTTGTACAGATCAGACAATACCTGGTCGATCTCGCTGGACTGGTGGTAAACCCGCTCCGTCACCTCCACGTTCAGCAGCTCCTTCACCGAGGAAACAAAGGGCACCCGCTCGCCGAAGGTGATAAGCCCGGTGCTGCTTCCGTACTGCGCCGCCTTTTTGAGGGCAAGGAGAAAATCGAAGCCCGTCACCTTGACCTTCACAAAAGGCGTTTCCTGCACGTACTTTTCCAGAAAACGCCCGTTTCCGCCGCTGCCCACAAACACATCCACCGAGTGCTCCTTTTCCAGCCGCCGCACCTCGTCCTTTAAGTCCTCGAACAGGGCGTTCAGTATAACAAACTCCACCTCCTCCGAATAAAAAGGCTTGATCTGATGAATAAACTGCTCAAACGTGCCGTAGCTGGCAATCGCAATCCGTACCCCCATATTCCCCACCTCCAACCGGTCTGTTTCACAAGTGTGTCAAATGATTCGTTTCCGAAGCGTATCAGAACCATTGTACCAGAAACACTAAGCTTGTGAAAGACCTCGCTAAGTGTTTCGGCATGTATTCTCACTAGACTCGTGAAAGACCTCGTCAAGTGTTCATACGATACTACAGAACGATGTGAAATATCTATGCGCCGCCCGGAAAATCAGGCGGTTTTCCGAAAATGCGGCGGAATGGGCGCAAAAACAGACCGCCTCAGAATGGTCTGAAGTGGCCTGTTTTCCAAAGCAATCGAAAGCGGTTCTAAAAACCGGCCGGAGTCACTTCGATATCGCGGATATGGACATATTCCGGATTGTCCAACAGAAATCCGGCAATCCGGGCGATGTCTCCGGGTTTTAGCATCCGGGCCATTTCCTCCTCTGACGGAGGCGTCGTTTTGTGGGACCAGATGGTGGTCGCGACCGGGCCGGGGCTGATGGAGGTGATGCGGATTCCGCTTCCGCGGCATTCTGCGGCCAGGGTTTCCGTCAGGGCCAGCGCCGCATGTTTGGAAGCGGAATAGGGGCCGCCCCGGGCCGCGGCAGCGTGGGAGGCGGTGGAGAGGATGTTGATAATATATCCGGACTGCTGTTCCTTCATGATCTTTAATACGCTCCGGGTGGTATAAAATACGCCGTCCACATTGGTGTCCATGATCCGTTTGTATTCCTCGGTGGAGACGCTCTCAAAGGAACAGGGCGCGTGCATGCTGCAGCCTGCGGAATTGATCAGAACGTCGATTCCCCCCAGAAAGCGGCAGGCCTGTTCCACCGCTGCCGCCGCCTGCTCCGGGCTGGCAGCGTCCGCAGGCACGGTATACACCGGCCTGGAAGCTCCGGCGGAAACAGAGCGCGCCGCCTCGTCCAATTTGTTCGGGCTGCGGGACATCAGACAGATGTCGTAACCCTTTTCATAAAGCAGCTGTGCGCAGGCAAGGCCGATGCCCTGGCTGCCGCCCGTTATGAGCGCCGATTTACGCCTGCTCATGCAGCAGCTCCCCGGCGTAACGCCGCATATAATTGACATATTCCGGGAGTGCCAGCTCCGCCTCCTGAATCTCCGGGTGCCAGTGCTTCTCCCACTCGAAGCAGAGGTAACCCTCATAACCGCAGTCCTTCAAAAGCGACAGCGCTTCCCGGATGGGCACGGTACCCTGGCCGGGAAGGATAATATTGAACCCCTCTCCGGAATACCGGGAAGAGTCCTTGACATGGACATGCCGCAGATAGGGCAGCAGGTTTTGGCAGGTGGTCTCCATGGGCTCGCCAAACCGGTAGGGGTGGAGAATATCCCAGATAACGCCTGCGCGGCTGCCGACCGCCTCCAACAGCGGAAGCAGGGCGGAGGAGGTGCTGAAATCGTCGTGGGTCTCAAACAGCAGCGTCACGCCGTAGGAGGCAGCTGTCTCCACGGCCTGCCGGTAACCGTCTATATCCCGATCCAGCACCGCTTCATAGGTGCTTCCGGGGGGAATGGGGCCTCCGAATACGCGCAGATAGGGACAGCCGAGTCCCTGGGCGATGACGCAGAATTTCTCCAGCAGCTCCAGCTGCCGGCTGCGCCATCCGGGTTCTTCCTTTGCAAAGGATATACTGGTTCCCACCACCACAACCTCAAGCCCCGCGTTTTCGAACCTGCGGCGGGTTTCGGGCAGGGCTTCCATCGAGAAATCCTCCAGGTCCCACAGGTCAATGGTGGACTGGACCGTCCGCAGCTCCACCCCCTGAAAACCATATTTCAGGGCAAATTGAATGATCTCATCGACTGTGCAGGATGGACAGGACAGTGAACTGAACGCTAATTTCATAGGCTATACCTCAAAGAGCGACACCCGGTCAATGAACTCCAGGGCGATTCCGTCAGGGTCCTTGATATTGCACACATAGCCGTTCTGCGTGGCCAGGATGCGCGGCTGGGTGGTGACCTCCACCCCCTGGGCGGCCAGCTTTTCCGCCAAGGCTTTGGTGTCTTTGACGCGGAAGGCGATATGTCCCATGAGCGGACCCTCGTGGGGCGTCTCATTGTGAAGCAGCTCCAGAATGTTTTTGCCGGTGTTCATGTAAACCATATCAAACTTCCGGTCCTCAAAGTGGTAATTTTGAAGGATTTCCATCTCCATGTCCTTGGTGTAGAAGTCGATGCCCGCCTGAAGATCATTGGCATAGATGGAAGCGTGGTCGATTTCGATCACCTCGGTGGAAGGCTCCCAGGACGGCTCGGAGAAAGATTCCACCCGCTCGATCAGCTCCACGTTGGCGCCGTTGGGGTCTTTCAAAAAAGCGATCTTACCGCCGCCCGAGCCGGCTTTTTTGGGCGGAACGTGGAAATGCCAACCCTTTTCTTCCAATATGCGGGCGGCTTCCTCGATATGATCCACAGTGTAGGCGATGTGCGCGATGCCGTACACGGTGTTTTCCGACGGGGAAAGAGGGCTGAGAAATTCGATCATCTGGGTACCGACCTGCACGTACGCTGCAATCGTGTGGGAGGCGGGAATATAGAGTCCCCTTACAAACTTAGCCCCCAGGTGTTCGGAATAGAATGCGAGGGTCTTCTGGAGATCCCTGACATTGACTCCGATGTGGTTAAATTCTTTTACCATAGTGTTTTTCTCCTGTGCTTTTTATTTTTATAAGCGCGCTGCTTATAAATGCAAAGTGATAAATAATATATATTTTCAATACAATTTCAACAAATAAGAAAATGGGTGGTATCGATAAAAAATAAAAAGTTGCATAAAACATATTGACAAGATAGAAAAAATCTGTATATAATAAACACATCAGATTAATATTAACGTTAATACAATGCTTACAACTGAATTATAATCATTTTCCCAATGTTTTGTCAATATTTATTTTATTTTTGTTGAAAATGGCAAAGAAAGGAGTTAACAAATGATAAAATCACTGTTATAATAGTATTATCGATAATATAAACAGTGATGGGGGAATGATCGTATGTATGAGGTAACACTGAAAGATATTGCTGAAAAAGTGGGATGTTCGATTAATACAGTATCCCTTGCGTTGAAGGACAGCCCGCGGATCAGCGAGGCAACCAGGAGGAGGGTCAAGGAGGTTGCCAGCGACTTAAACTATGCATCAAACAATATGGCCAGGGCGCTGGTTCTCAAAAAGACGGGGACCATCGGCTTGATCCTCAGAAATATTTCAAGCCTGCTGCTCACCACAGAGGCCCGCTATATTGAACAGTATTTGGAACAAAACGGATATACAATGTACGTGATTGCCAGTCACGACGACTTAAAGATGGAGGAGAAGGCGATCAACCTTATGCTCTCCAACAAGGTAGACGGTTTGATTGTGAATACACAGTTTACAGACAATCTTTCCAGGCTTGAGAAGCTGAGAAATCAGGGGTTTCCGGTGGTGCTTCTGTCGGGATTTGACAGGATGCCCCGGCTGGATGCAGTATACCCCAATCTGATCAAAGGAGCGTACCTTTCCACAAAACATCTGATCCAGATGGGACATCGGAGAATTATCTATGTGTCCGGCTCCCGGGATCAAACCGGGATGGCGGATCCGAAGTATGTGGGGTATGAGAGGGCGCTGCGGGAGGCGGGAATTACGCCGGGGCCGGATATGGCGTGCTGGCTGGGCTCCACGGATTTTCATCTGGTCAGAGACGAGGCGCTGGGAGAATTGTTGAGAAAAGGAAAGTCAGAGCAGGCATTTTTTATAACGCAGGATGAGCTGGCCATACCGATCATCCGGTTTCTCTATAAAAATGGAATCATGGTGCCGAAGGATTTGTCTGTTACCAGCCTCGACAACATCCGCTTTGCGGACAGCGCCATGGTCCCGCTGACGACGGTGGGGTTTGACCTCCGCTATATTTCTCATCACGCCATCGATATTTTGCTTGAGCAGATCAGGGGAGAACGCCCTCAGGACCAGTTTGAGGATGTTGCGGCTGAGCCGGAATTTTATATCCGTGAATCTTGTGGATACTATGATATTTAAGATGAATGGAGGATGGTTATGAGGTTAGCAAAAGGTAGAATGACAAGAACCGCAGGCGCTGTTCTGGCGGGAGTGATGGCACTGAGCCTGGCGGGCTGCGGAGGAAGCGCGCCGGTACAGGAAAGCTCTGCCCCGAAGCAGGAGGCGCAGGCGCAGACCGAGGCTCAGGCCGCCGCGGGGGAACCCGAGGAGCTGACGATCTGGATGGGAAGCTGGTGGGAGGACCAGATTCCTAAGATTGTGGAAGCCTATAAAGAGGTGGAGCCCAATGTGAATCTGACAATCGAGGCCCTTCCGGTCAACGGATACGTGGACAAAGCGGTTACCACCATACTGGGCGGCGGCGGACCTGATATCCTGGCTGTGGACGTGACGCAGATGGGAACTCTTGTGGACAAAAACCTGCTGCAGCCCTGGGACGATCAGATTAAAGACATGGATTTGTCGGATTTTGCGGCGGTCATTGAGGGCGGGAAGTTTGACGGCGTCTATTACGGACTTCCCTACCGTACCAGCAGCTCGATCATGTATTACAATAAAACCATGTTCGACGAGGCGGGAGTTCCCTACCCCGAGGCGGGCTGGACCTACGATGATATGCTGGAAATTGCAAAAAAGCTGACCATTCCGGGAGAACAGTACGGCGTGGGAATCGGAGCCAGCAATGCGGATCCGTCCAACGTATTTCTCACCCTGTCCCCGGTGATCTGGTCTTACGGGGGAGACTATTTGAACGAGGATCAGACGGAGTGCACGCTCAACACGCCGGAGGCCATTGAAGCAATCCGTTACTGGACCGGTCTTTACACCACTGAGAAGGTGGCTCCTGAGGGCGCGGTTAACTATACCATGACAAAGGACATCATGCCGCTGTTCATTGAGAATAAAGTAGCTCTGATGATGGGCGGAGATCAGAACGCCGTAGAGTTTGACACCAATTACCCGGACCTGAATTATGGGTACTGCGTACCGCCCAAGGCTCCGTCCGGCTCCGGCGGATGGCTGTTCACCGTGCCGGTAACTGCTAAAAATTCTCCCGGCGCATATAAGTTTGCCAAATGGTTCCTGCAGCCCGAGGTGCTGGGCGAGCTGACGATCCGTATACCGGCCAGAAAAGAGGCCACCAACTACGGAATCTGGAACGATCCGCTGTACCAGACCATTCTGGAGAGCGCCATGGTTGGACGTCTGAGCCCCACCATCCCGCAGTGGACCGATATGCAGAAGATCATTATTGTGGAGCTTCAGAATATCATGCAGGGAGCCAAGACCGTGGAACAGGGGTGTGAGGATATGGCCCAGCAGTGCAATGATCTTTTGAAATAGTATGACGGACGCCCTGCACTAGATTTAGACACGCTCTAATCCTGCAGGGCGTAAATGCAGAGAGGAGTAGGTCATGGAACGTTTTATCAACGGCGTGTTCCACCCGGATATCCAGCAGAAGCGGGCGCGCACAGGACTGAAGTTTGTTGCACCGTGTACCATTGTTGTGCTCTTGATGATGATTGTGCCGATTATACGGACCATATCGTTCGCATTTTCAGAGGTGACGCTGCCATCCTTTGATACGCAGTTTAACGGGATTCGGAATTTTGAGAAGATCGTAACGCTGAAAGAATTTCCGGCGATTGTAAAAAATACAGTGGTGTGGATTGTGGGCTCGGTTGTGCTGAGAACAGGCATGGGTTTTGTGGCGGCATTTATCATGGACGGACAGGGAAAACCGGTGAAGGCCGTGCGCCTGCTGGCCCTGCTGCCCTGGACGGTGCCCAGCATCGTGTCTGCCAACTCCTGGCGGTGGATGCTTCAGAGCGATTTTGGACTCATCAACGGAATGTTTAAAAGCGTGGGCCTGGAGTCCTGGTGCAGACTGTGGCTGAGCACCGCCGAGACGGCCCTGCCGTCCGTGCTGGCGGCTTACACCTGGGCGGGTTTTCCGTTTGTGATGATGATGATTTTAGCGGGGCTTCAGGGAATCCCGGGGGAATTGTACGAATCCAGCGCCATTGACGGCGCCAGCCGGATTCAACAGTTTTTCTATATCACCCTTCCCTCCCTTCGCTCTGTGATTACGATGGTGATCGTACTCGAGGTTGTAAATGCGATCAACGCGTTTGACCTGTTGTTTGTTCTGACCGGCGGCGGCCCGGGGACGTCCTCGGAAATTCTGGGACTGTTGATTTACCGCCTGGGATTCACACGGTTTGACTTCGCAGGCGCATCCGCGGCCAGTACGCTGCTGATTGGAGCGGCTTTGGTGTGCTTCCTGTTCTACGCGCCCACACAAATCAGGAAAAAAGGGAGGAATCGAGCATGAAGAAACGGATGCATCCGGCCGTTATGGTGAAGATTCTGCTGATCATCGGAATCTGCGCATTCAGCCTGTTTCCCATTATGTGGTGTCTCAGCACCTCCTTAAAGCCGGAGAGCCAGATCTATGAGGTGCCGCCGCGCTGGATTCCCAGAGAAGTGACGTGGGTTCATTATGGCCAGATTCTGAGAGACTCCAATATGCTGCATTATTTTAAAAACACGGTGATCCTGGCCACGGGAACCACGTTGATCACCATGACGGTGAGCGTGCTGGCGGCTTACGGGTTTTCACGGTACAAGTTCACGGGCAGCCGCTGTCTGATCTGGACGATTTTATTTGCAAGAGTTCTGCCGCGGGTAGCGGTGATCATACCCTACTATATCATTCTTAAGGAATTAAAGATGATCAACACCTATCCGGGCCTGATCCTAGTGTATCTGACCATCTGCCTGCCGGTTGCGGTGTGGATGCTGAAAGGATATTTCGACAATCTGCCCATTGAGGTTGAGGAGGCGGCGGTGGTGGACGGCTGTTCCCCCTTCCGCGTTCTGGTTGAGATCGTGATTCCCATGTGCAAGCCCATATTGGCTACGGTTGCCATGAACGCGTTTGTCCTGTCCTGGAACGAATTCCTGTTTGCCCTGACCATGACGGACGGCAAGGCCATGCGCCCGATTTCCGTGGGACTGGCATTTTTTATAGACGAGATGGGCGTACACTGGGGGCCGCTGATGGCCGCCTCCATCCTCATGAGCATCCCGGCGGTGATTTTCTTCTCCCTTGCACAAAACCAGATGGTGCGGGGACTGAGCGCCGGCGCGGTGAAAGGATGATCGAGACGAAAGGAACCGTAAAATGATGAAAAAAGTTGTGGTTGGCATAATCGGAAGCGGCTTTGCCGCGGACCTGCACGCGTGTGCGTATCAGAAGGTCTACGGCGTGGAGGTCGTTATGAAGGCGGTCGCCTCGCTGGCCCCCAATGCAGGGGAATTTGCGGCGGCCCATGGGATCGCGGAAGTGTATACGGATTACCGGGAGATGCTAAAGGACCCGGAGATCGACGTCGTCGACGTGATTGCGCCCCCGTTTCTCCATGAGGAGATGATCAAGGCGGCCATAGAGCACAAAAAACATGTCATCTGTGAAAAACCGCTGACCGGATATTTTGGACCGGCGGACGGTTCGCAGAGCTTTACAAAGGAGGAGGCCTTCCGGGAAGTCCAAAAGAAGCTTAAAGAGCTGAGAGAGGCCGTTGAGGCGGGCGGTGTCAAGTTCATGTATGCGGAGAATTACATCTATACGCCGTCTATCCAGAGAAGCCTGGAGTTCCTGAACGCCCAGAACAGCAGAATCCTGTTTATGCGCGCGGAGGAGAGCCATAACGGCTCCCATGCGGCCCACGCGGCGCTTTGGAAATGCAGCGGAGGCGGATCCTTTATCCGTCAGGGCTGCCACCCGCTGTCGGCGGTCCTCTACCTGAAGGAACAGGAGGCCGAAAAACGCGGGGAGGAGATTCGCGTTACCAGCGTGATGGCCGACATGGGAAATGTCAGCGGCGTTTTGAATGAGGAGGAGCTGGCATTTATTGAGACGAGAGCCGTGGACGTGGAGGATCTGGCGAATGTTCTGCTCACCTTCTCGGATGGCAGCAGGGCCGTGATCATGGCGGGGGACATGGTGGTGGGAGGCGTTAAGAATCTGGTGGAAATCTATACCAACAAGAGCGTCTACTACTGCAATATGGCGGCGACAGACGGCCTGCGCGCCTATCACGATCAGGCGCAGGGGCTGGAAAATGTCTATGTGACGGAAAAACTCACCACGAAAACCGGATGGCAGAACGTTTTTCTGGAAGAAGAGCTGATGAGAGGGTATACAGGCGAGCTTCAGGATTTTATGGAATGCGTTGCCTTTGACCGGCAGCCCAAGTCCGGCTTCGAATTGGCGGCCAAAACAGCGCTGTTGGTTTACGCGGCATACGATTCGGCGGAGACGGGGCGCAGGGTTTCACTGGAACTTTAAAGGGAGAGGGCGGAATCCGGCGCAGAGATTTCGCCCTCTCATTTGGATGCAATGGGCCGCCGGGAGGCCGGCGGCGGTTGCAAAACGCGGTGAACTGCGCAGCGCGCAGTGGGCATCGCAGTGGGGAGGCGGTATGGAAGAACAAATCTATCTGCTGTTCGATATCGGCGGAACATCGGTGAAGTACGCGGCGGGCGACGGCGCGGGCCAGCTGTGGGACCCGGGCAGCTTCAAAACGCCTGAGTCCGGTATGGAGGAGCTGCTGGCCCGGATGGCGGAGGTTTACAGGCGGTTTGAAGGCAGACGGAATATCTGCGGGGCTGCGGTCAGCTGCCCCGGGGCGGTGGATGGGACTAGCGGCGTGATACATGGCTCCAGCGCGGTGCCGTATATTCATGAGATCCCGTTTCGGGATATGGTATCCCGGGCTTTGGGCGGCCTGAGCGTTCTCATAGAAAACGATGCCCGCTGCTTTGCCATGGGGGAGATGTGGCTGGGGGAGGCTGCCGGAGCCGGCCATTTTTCGACCATTGCCATCGGCAGCGGAATAGGAGGCGCCATGGTCCATGACAGGCAGGTGCTTTACGGCGCCAACCTGTGCTGCGGCGAGGTTTCGAATTTCCCGCTGGGCGGGCAGAGGCCGGACGGGACCAGGGAGGTGTGGTCTGATTACACCCCGGTCAACCTGGCGAAGCGCTACAGCTGTCAGTTTGATGTGGAAATAAACGGAAAACAACTGTTTGAACTGGCGGAACAGGGGGATGAGACGGCGGCGATTTACCTGGACCAATTTTATTATTACACGGCCCTGGGCTGTGTTTTGATCCAGTTTTCCTTTGATCCGGAGATCATTGTTCTGGGTGGAGGCGTCAGCGAGAGGGAAGACCTGGCGCGGCGCATTGAGGAAAAGGTGGATGATATCCTGTGTCCGGGACAGAATTTCAGTTTTTTAAAGCCCAAATTGGTTCGCAGCAGAAACAATAACCGTTCAAACCTTAGGGGGGCGCTGTTTGCCCTGCTGCAGAGAGTAGAGGAGGAAACGAATGAAGGAATATCAGTTTAAGGAAGGGTTTCTCTGGGGCGGAGCCTGCTCGGCGGTGCAGTGCGAGGGGCGCAGCCCGGAGGATGGAAAGCAGGATAACATCTGGGATCAATGGTATCGGGAAGATCCGGGGGCATTTTACCAGGGGGTAGGGCCGGAGGTGACTTCGGACTTCTACCACAATTATGAGAGGCTGATTAAAATGATGAGGGAATGCGGGATCACGTCGTTCCGCACGTCCCTGCAGTGGGCCAGGATCATTTCGGACCGGGACGGCACGGTGAACCGGAAGGGGATTGCGTTCTATCACCGGGTGATAGACGCGCTGCTGGACAACGGAATCGAACCGATTCTCTGCCTTAACCATTTTGACATGCCGATGTACTGGATGGAAAAGGGCGGGTTTGAGTGCCGCGAGACAGTGGACGCGTTCGTCTCCTTCGCCAGGGTTTGTTTTAAGGAGTTTTCCGGCAAGGTCAGGCGCTGGGTCACCTTCAACGAGCCGGTGATCACGCCGGAGCAGGGATATCTGTATCTCCACCATTATCCGCTGGTGCAGGACGGCAGGCGGGCGGTGCAGGTGGCCTACTACATCCAGCTTGCCAGCAGCATGGTGGTGGAGGCATACCGGCAGATGGGCTGTTCCGGCCGGATCGGCATTGTCTTAAACCTGACGCCCACTTACTGCCGGGATCCCGGGGACGAGCGGGACCGTCAGGCTGCGTATGCGGCGGACCTGTTCTTCAACCGGTCGTTTCTGGACCCGTCGGTAAAGGGGGAATACCCGGCCGACCTGGTCCGCATATTGGAGGAGAATCAGGCGGTTCCGGTTCACACGGAGCAGGAGCTGGAGACGATACGCAGGAACACGGTGGATTACCTGGGCGTCAATTACTATCATCCCAGGCGGGTCGTGCACCGCAGCCGTCCGCTGGAATCCGATACGTTTATGCCGGACCGGTATTTTGAATATTATACGCCGGAGAATTGCCGGATGAACAAGTCCAGGGGATGGGAAATCTATGAAAAAGGGCTGTACGACATCGGCATCAATATCCGGGATCACTACGGCAATATTCCCTGGATGGTCACGGAGAACGGCATGGGCGTCCAGGATGAAGAGCAGTTTCTGAACGGGGAAGGGATGGTGGAGGACGGCTACAGGGTGGAATTCATCAAAGACCATCTCCGCTGGCTGCACAAGGCGATTGAGGAGGGGTGCAACTGCTTTGGCTACCATATGTGGTGCCCCTTCGACAGCTGGTCCTGGTCCAACGCATACAAAAACCGGTACGGTTTTATCCGCATAGATGTAAATGACCACGCCAGACCGTCGTTCAAGCGGTCCGCCTCCTGGTTCCGCCAGGTGTCTGACGGGAATAAATTTACAGACTGATGAAAAAAGGGGTATGGCTCGGATGAACCATACCCTTTTGGTCTGTTGACGAGATCAGATACCGGTACGAATTGCCTTAATCGTCCGCCTCCGGCGCCAGCTCGGTGGTCTCCACCTTGGGCGGCATAGCGTAGGAGAACAGGATGAAGCAGATGAAACCCGCCACCAGTCCGGGGATAATGGGCTGGCTGAACTTGATTCCGAACAGCATTCCGCCGGAAATGTGCTCCAGATATACCACCACGATGGTGCCTGCGATCAGGGAAGCGATGGTGCCTGCCGTAGAGGCTTTCTTCCAGTAATGTCCCATCACGTAGGGGAAGAAGGAGCCTGCGGCCCGGAGCGTGAAGCAGAACATCAGGATGGATACGATGCTCTGGGTGTTGAACAGGGCGATCAGCATGGAGGCCACGCCCACCAGGCACATCACGGTCTTGGTCACCTGCATCACGGACTTGCTGGATGCGTCGGGCTTTAACACGGCTTTGTAAATGTCATTGGCGAAAATGGACCCGGCGCCCAAAAGGTCGGAGTCGGAACTGGACATGGTGGCGGAGATAATGCCCGCGAACAGCAGTCCGCAGATCAGCGCCGGCATGGTGTTGATGGCCAGTACGGGCAGAGCGTAGCGCGCGCCGACGGAGGCGAACTGATCGGAGCTGAACTTGCCCATGTTGATCAGCGCTAGGGTGATGATGCCCAGAATCGTGGGAATAAAAGCATAGATAAAGTTTACAAGAGCCGCCAGCCATGCGCCGCCCTTGGCCGCCTTCTCATCCTTGGCCGCGTAGAAACGGGATACCGCTTCCTGGCCCACGGAGAAGGTTGCGGTGTACATGATCACAAGGGAAATGATGCCGAACAGGTCGTACCCTGCAAACAAGCTCATGGTCCCTTCGGGGATATTGGTGGTCACATTGCCCCAGCCGCCGGCGTAGTTGATGGCGAAGGGAACGGCGATGATCATGCCGATCACGATCAGGAACACCTGGACAAAGTCGGTCAGGGTCACGCTCCAGAGTCCGCCCATGATGGAGTAAACGGTCACAACCACGGCCACGATGATTACGGCCACCTGGTAGTCGATGTTCAGCATGGTGGACAGGATGACTGCGGAGGCGATGAACTGTCCGGCGGTCAGGCCCACCAGGGGAAGCAGCATGATGACGGCGGTGATCAGGCCGCAGGATTTGCCGTAGCGCCTGCGGAAATACTCGGGCACGGTCTTTACCGTTGCCGCACGGAACTTGGGAGCGATGAAGCTCAGGATAATGAACGCGATGCCCATGGTGGTAATGTACCAGGAAGCGCTGAGGCCGAACCCGGACATGCCGTTCTGCACCACGCCCAGGGAGCTGCCGCCGCCGATCTCCGTGGCCGCCAGGGTGCCTGCCATCAAAAGCGGGCCCAGCCTGCGCCCAGCCACCATGAAGTCGGTGTTGGTGGAGATTTTGGTGGAAGAATACCAGCCGATCCACAGCATGACGAGCAGGTAGACAATTACAATGGCGGTTACAAGAATGTTAGTACCCATACAAACCCCTCCTATATGTATTGAATGTCTTGTTATACTCAGTTTATCATGTAAAAAGCACGAAAAAAACTGCCGAATCTGCAAAAAAATTACCAAATATGACGGTTGGACGCCGCCGCTTGACTTATACCGCCCCAGCACATAAAATAGAAAAAGAGCTGAACGGAACATGACAGATTTGCAGAGGGGGAATGATATGGACGTTTTGAAAATTGCAATCTGTGACGATACCGTGGAGGAATGTAGGGAAGTGGAGGCGTGCGCGGCGCGCTTTTTCGGGGATCGGAGGCTGAAGGCCCGCATCGATACATACAAGGACATGCCGGAGCTTCTGGCAGCAGACGAGGAGTACGATCTGTACCTGCTGGACGTGCTGATGCCCGGCATGACCGGGATCGAGGGGGCGGGTGCCCTTCAAAAGAAGGTGGAGCGGCCAGTGGTGGTGTTCATCACCTCCTCCCTGGAATCCGCGGTGGACGGCTACAGCGTCAACGCCGCAGGCTTTGTGCTAAAGCCCGTGGAGGCAGAGCGCCTGGAAGCCACCCTGGAGCGGGTGCTGCGCCAGTACCTGGGGGAGAGGCGGGCGGTGCTCACCGTGACCCACAACAGGGTGCCGGTACAGCTGAAACTGGAGAAGGTGGTATACTTTGAGAACCGGCTGCATCGGGTGTACGTGGCGCTGGACGACGGGGAGCTTCTGACCATCAGCCACAAGCTGTCCGAGCTGCAGGAGGAGCTGGAGGGTTTTTCGCAGTTTCTGCGCTGCCACCAGAGCTACATCGTGAACCTGGACCATGTGGAGGCTCTGGAGGAATCCTGCTTTCAGATGGCTGGCGGGCAGGTGGTGCCCGTGTCCCGCAATTTTTACAAGCAGAGCAAATACGCCTACTATCATCACCGGTTGAAATGAGGGGAAAATGAACGACGAAGCCTGCAGCGTTTTCCGGGATCTGATCAATCTGGCCGTGCGCATGATGCCCATTTTCGTGTGTATGGAACCAAAACATAAGAACAAAGAAAATATTGCCGCCGTCTCAGCGTACCTCTGGGTCCTGATGGTGTCCATGGAGTCGGTGTTCCACATCGATCCCAGAGCGTTTTTGACGTTCCGGGGGCTTTTTTCCTGCCTGTTTTTCCTGGTGCTGCTGGTGTTCTTCAAAGGCGGCCTGCTAAAGAAAGCCTTTTTGTACATATCGGCCTGGCTGTTCGCCGTGCTCAGCCTGCCCTTAAATGAGATCGCGGCCCGGGCGCTGGCGGGCAGAACCGGCCTGACCCTGGGGCAGATCGGCGTGATCGTGTCCCTGATCTCTGCCGCGGGGTTCTGTCTGTTCGTGCGTTTCTGGCTCAAGTCGGTGGTGGAACAGCTCTTTTCCCAGCTGTCCAACCGCTCCGGCACCCTTCTCCTCACTTATCCGTCAGTGTCCCTGGTGATTCTGTTTATCGGCATCAATACCATTTTTTCGCCCCGGTCCCTTGCCGGGCGGGGGCTGGAGGACGTGCTGTTTTTCATGGCCCTGTGCGCCATGATCCTGGTGCTCTACGTGATGATTCTCAGCAGCACCCTGGAGATCGTGGGCCGCCGCAAGACGGAGGAGGAGCTGCGGTTTGCCAGGCAGCTGATCAGCCAGCAGCGGGAGCATTACAACCAGACTCTGGACTACATTGAGCAGGTGCGCATTATCCGGCATGATTTCCGCCACCACATTCACGCGCTGCTGAACATGGACAAGGAGGACCAGACCCGCTACCTCCAGAATCTGCAGCGGGAGCTGGACACCGCCGCAGAGATGGTATTCTGCCAGAACCAGTCGGTCAACGGCCTGCTGCAGGAGTACGCGGCCAGAGCCCGCCAGGACGGCGTGGAATTTGAGGCCCGGCTGGATTTGTCCGCCCGCGTTCCGGTGGACGACTTAACGCTCTGCATCGTCATCGGAAACCTGCTGGAAAATGCCCTGGAAGCCTGCCGCCGCCTGCGGGAAAACCGCTTTATCCATCTGCAGGCCCGGTGGATGGAGGACCACATGATGATGATGGTGGAAAACTCCTACAACGGACAGATCAAACAGAGCGGCGGAAAGATCCTCTCCAGCAAAAAGGACGGCGGCCTTGGTATGATGAGCATCCGGCGGATTTTGAGCCGGCCGGGGGACGAGTTCGACGTGTGCTACAATGAAAATACGTTTACGGCTATGGTGAAGATTATGGATCGGACGATACCGGAAAACAGCGCTTGAAACCGAAAGGAGGCTCCCAGGGAGCCTCCTTTGGCATCCGAAAGAAGACAGCAGGCAGATGACAAGGGGTTGACATTATTATATGACATGTTATAATACAATACATAGCAAGTATAACATGTCCTGGAATGTGGACACAAAACAGGAGGATGCGATGAAGGTAGTCGGACTAGGGGACAATGTGGTAGACAAGTATGAGCATATCCGGGTGATGTATCCCGGAGGAAACGCCATGAACTTCGCGGTCTTTGCCAGGCAGCTGGGTGTTCAGGCGGCATTCCTGGGGGCTTTTGGGGATGATCCCGAGGGAGAGCACGTAGCGGAAAGCGCTCGGCAGGAGGGCGTGGACATTAGCCGCTGCCGCCGCTATCACGGGGAGAACGGCTGCGCCAGAGTCCGGTTGGAGAACGGGGACCGGGTTTTCCAGGGCAGCAACCGCTGCGGCGTTCTGCGCACAGAGGGCCTGAGGCTGGAGCCGGAGGATTATGAGTATCTGCTGGGGTTCGATCTGATCCACAGCGGCATTTTCGGGTTTGCGGAGGATGAGGTCCGGACCCTGAAGGAGAGAGGAGCGCGGATCTCTTTCGATTTTTCCAGTTCCTTCACCGGGGAGTACCTGAAGCGGGTGCTGCCGTATGTGGATTACCCGGTATTTTCATGCAGCCATCTGGAGATGGGCGAGATGGAGCGGCTTTTGGAATACGCCGCCGGGCAGGGATGCGCGCTGACGCTCTGTACTAGAGGGGAGTCCGGGGCCTGGCTGGCGGATGGCAAAGAGGTGTACCGGCAGCGGCCTTATCTGGTGGAGGCCCGGGACACCATGGCGGCGGGAGATTCCTTTCTGACCTGTTTCCTGGTCAACTATCTGAACGAAAGCCAGAAGAATCCCGGCGGGCATGAGGCCGCGGTAACAGTTTCGCTGGAACGGGCCGCGCAATTTGCGGCCAACCAGTGCATGGTGGACGGCTCCTGGGGACATGGAGTCCGCTATTGACCGGGATTAATTTGAATTTATGGAGTGTGGCGTATGATTAGAGCGGTTTTATTCGACATGGACGGCCTGATGTTCGATACGGAGCGTTTGGCCACGGAAACCTGGATGGAGCTGGGGCGCAGGCATGGTATTCCGGTCACGCGGGAGCTGATGGACGAGACGCGGGGAAGACCGCTGGAAGACTGCGTCCGTATTTTTAAAAAACATCTGGGACAGGATTTTGATTTTTTTAAACACCGCGGAGAGCGGAAACGCTATATGGACGCGTACCTGGAAGAACACGGCCTGCCGGTGAAGCCGGGGCTTGGGCGGCTTTTGGGGTATCTGCGGGAAAACGGCTACAAAACAGCTCTGGCCACGTCCACCCATGCGGAGACCGCCGGCGCATATCTGAAAATAGCTGGGGTGGAGGAATATTTTGACTGTAAGGTGTTCGGGGATATGGTGGAGCGGGGGAAGCCTAATCCGGACATATACCTGCGCGCCGCAAAGCTTCTGGGAATCCCGCCGGAGGAATGCCTGGTGCTGGAGGATTCCCCCTGCGGAGTCTGTGCGGGCTGGAGGGCAGGCTGCCGTGTGATCATGATTCCTGATCTGGTAGAGCCGTCCGGGGAAGATTTGGAGCGCGCCGATGCCTGTGTACCGTCCCTGAATGAGGTGATTTCTTATCTTGAGAATTGAGAAGGAAAAATTTTCCGGTCCTGTTTGATTTTTTGATGGATCAATGTTATAGTGGTTATAACAAGTTGTACTGGAGGGACAAACATGGAAAAACTGAAAAAAGGCTCCAGCGTGCCACTCTATAAACAGTTATTTGAGGTGATTGAACAACAGATTTCAGACGGCGAGCTGAAAGAAGGCCAGCAGCTGATGACCGAGGCGGAGCTCAGCGCCGAGTACGGCGTCAGCAGGATTACGGTGCGCAAGGCGCTGGAACTTCTGGTGGAGGACGGGATTCTGGTAAAACGCCAGGGAGTGGGCGCTTTTGTGGCGGAACGGAAGATGCACCGGCGGGTTGAGGGAATTATGGGATTTACGCAGAACTGCGCCGCAGAGGGCAAAAAGGCCGGTGCTGTACTGCTGGCCGCCGAGTTGGCAGAGCCGACGGTCAAGGATATCGAGAATCTCCAGATCAAATCCAACGAGAAGGTGATCCGCATCGTCAGGCTGCGCCTCAGCGACGATGTGCCGGTGATCCTGGAGGAGGTCCGCTTTTCACAGAAATATGCGTTTTTGATGGGGCAGGATCTCACCACCTCCATCTACCAGATGCTGGCGGACCAGGGCATCAGCCTGGGACACAGCACCATGGAGGTCGAGATCTGTTATGCTAACGAGGAGGAAAGCCGCCTGCTTGAGGTGAAGGAGCGGGAAGCGCTTCTTGTGACGAAAAGCATGGTCTACAGCCAGCAGGGAGAGCCGGTCCATTACTGCAAAAATACGATCAATCTGTCGCGGTATAAGATGACCGTTATTATTTAAAAATCGAACATTATGTTTAAATAAGGTTGTGATATAACAACATAGAATGTGCTGTTATATCACAACCTTATTTTTTGTGCAAAATGTTACAAAATAGAAGCTGTATTTGAATGTTATAGACAAAATAAAGATTTGTTCTCCGGAGGACTTGCAAATCAATATAACATATCTTATAATATCTACATGACATGTCAATACAATTATAAAAAGGAGAGCGGCATATGAAAAAAATGGTATCAGCGTTGGCGGCGGCAGTATTGGCGGGATGCATTCTGACGGGGTGCGGTGGAACAACCGCTGCGGACCCGGGGGGAACGGGAGCAGCTGAGGCGGGACAGACGGCGGATGCGGGGGCGTCCGGCGGCGGAAAGGTCAAAATCCGGTTTATGCACCAGTGGGCGGAAGAAAACAGGCTTCCCTACTGGAACGCTCTGACCGAAGCCTACATGGCGGAGCACCCCGATGTGATCATCGAGACGGAGGTGATCCCCAACGAAGCTTACAAGGAAAAGATTCGCATCATGCTCGGAGGAGGCGATATGCCGGATCTGTTCTTTACCTGGGACGGCGAATGGGTAAAGCGGTTTGCAAACAGCGGAGCCATCGCGGACCTGACCCCTTATCTGGAGGAAGACGCAGCGTTTAAGGACGCTTTCAACCAGGGAATCCTGACTACCGGCCAGGTGGATGGGAAGCAGTACAGCCTGCCGATCCGCACCTGCGTGAACTTTGTGCTGTACAACACAAAGGTATTTGAACAGTACAATCTTCAGGAGCCGAAAACCTGGGACGAGTTTATGAATGTCTGCGAAACCCTGAAAGCCAACGGCGTAACGCCACTCGCCATGGGAGATGCGGAGCAGTGGGCGGCGGCTCATTATATTTCCGCCCTGAACGTGCAGATGGTTCCCATGGAGACGCTGGAGGGCGACTACTACCTCACGTCGGGAGCATTTTCCGATCCGGGTTATGTGAAGGCCCTGCAGCTGGTAAAGGATATGTATGACAAGGGTTACTTTATGGAGGGAATGCCTTCCACCTCCCAGAACATCGCCAAGGAGATGTTTGCGGCGGGACAGACCGCGATGATCTACGACCAGTGCGCCAGCTTCAAAACACAGTATTTTGACAAGATGGAAGAGGGCTCCTGGGACATTTTCCCGCTTCCCCAGGTTGCGGGCGCGGCTGGAAACACCGGAACCATGGTGGCCTGGATCGACCAGTTCGCCGTTTCCTCCAAGAGCGAACACCCGGAAGTGGTGGTGGACTTCCTGAAATTCTTCTACAATGAGGCCAACCAGAAGCAGATGCAGAAGGAACTGGGATTTGTGTCCACGGTGAACGCGGTGGCGGGCGACGATCAGGACTCCTTCCCCCAGCTGTGCAAGGCGGTGGATATCATCAACCAGTGCGAGGGATTTATCTCGGTTCTGGATGTGGAGATGGACGGCGCTGTGGCAAATGTGTACCAGTCGTCCATTCAGGAAATGTTTACGACGAAAACGCCTGAGGATGTGATGAACGCCGTGAGAGCGGAAGTGGAACGTGTAAAAGCGGAGCAGAAGTAATCCGGTCCGCTTTGGGAGAAGGCTGCTGATGGGAGATGAGAGGGAATGTATAATAAAAAATGGACTGCGGGACTTTATTTGCTTCCGGCGCTTGTTCTGGTAACAGTGTTTATCTACGTTGCCATTGGACTGAATTTTTACTACAGCCTGTTCCGATGGAGTACCTATACGGAAAAGGTCTGGGTCGGGCTGAGCAATTATGTCAGAATGTTTCAGGACCAGAACTTTTGGACGGCCCTGACCAACAATTTATTTTTTGCCGTCACATCGGTGGTGTGCCAGGTGGGCTTCGCGCTGGTCCTGGCCGCGGTATTGGAACAGAAATGGCTGAGAAAAGCGGGGGGATTCTGCCGGACCATTTTTTTCATTCCTTCTCTGATCTCCATATCGGTGGTATCCCTGATGTGGCAGCTCATGCTGAATCCCAGCATGGGGGTTGTGAACCGCTTTTTAAAGGCGGTGGGCCTGGGTGCCCTGGCCATCGACTGGCTGGGGAAACCCTCCACCGCGATTTGGTGCGTGATCGCTTCTTCCCAGTGGCAGTTCGTGGGTTACACGGCCATGCTCTTTGTGGTCGCGATCCAGAGAATCCCGGATGATTTTTACGAGGCGGCGAAGATCGACGGCGCGACCTCCCTTCAGAGTTTTTTCTACATAACGCTGCCAAATGTGAAGGAAATGATTCTGCTGAACCTGACCACTACGCTCATCGGCGCGTTCAAAGTGTTTGACGAGGTCTACATCATGACCGCAGGGGGGCCGGGGCGGTCCTCGGAGGTTATGGGAACGCTGCTTTACCGGACCGGATTCCGGGAGGACGCCATGGGTTACGCCTCGGCCATCGGAGCGGCGATCTTCGTGATTACCTTTGCGCTGTCCATCGCGCAGATCCGCATGTTCAACATGGGAAATGAAGAGAAGGAGGGCGCGTAACATGACTGGACATAAAAACAGACTTTCGGCCTCCGCCCTGATTGTGAGGACCCTGATCGGCGCAGGAATGGCGGTCATGCTCATCGGCGTGTTCTATCCGCTCTTCTGGATGGTGCTCAGCGGCTTTAAGGACAATACGGGGCTTCTGACCAACCCCTTCGGGCTGCCGGACAAGTGGAGATTTTCCAATTATGTTAGTATCTGGAACAATGGGATCAGAAGGTATTTTTTCAACAGCCTGGTGATCACGGTTCTGTCCTCGGCGCTGGTTGCGGTGGTATCCTCTTTCGCGGCATTTGCCTTGAGCCGATACCGGTTCCGTTCCAGAAGGTTTTGGTTCATGTATCTTCTGTGCGGCCTCATGCTGGCGCCTCAGGTTAGCCTGATCTCCAACTATAAAATACTCCAGGGGCTGCATTTGTACAACTCCTATGCCGGACTGGTGTTCGTGTACACGGCCTTCAGGGTTCCCTACACCATGTTCCTGATGTGGTCGTACTTCATGACCCTGCCCAAGGACATCGAGGAAGCGGCCTGCATCGACGGCTGCTCCAGCTTTCAGAATTTTGCCCACATTCTGCTTCCCATGAGCAAGCCTATCATGGCCACGGGCACGATCCTGACGGTCCGGTACGTGTGGAACGATTTTCTGTTTTCCATGGTGTACACGGAGTCGGCGGCTCTCAGAACCATCCCCTACGGGCTGAACGCCCTAAAATCCGAGACGGGAACGGAGTGGGCCAAGCTGATGGCCGGAATGGTTATCTCGGCGATACCGATTATTGTATTATTTACATTTACTCAGAAATATTTTGTGCGGGGACTGGCAGTGGGCGCGGTGAAGGGATAACCTGCCGCCGGACGGACGCATTTGAATGAAGAGGAGGAAAAACGTATGTATGTGTTAAAGGGAAGAGTGATTGACGGCAACGGCGGCGAGCCGCTGGAAAAGGGGATCGTGGAGGTGACGGACAACAAGATTACTGCTGTCTGTAACGAGTGGGAATACACGGTTCCGGAAAGCGCAGAAGTGATTGAGGTGGAGAACGGAACCATCATGCCCGGATTCATCGACCAGCACGTTCATATGGGAGTGGGGGATAACTACTATAAAATTTTCGAGCGCCACGCCTACCACGCGGTCTGTCAGTGTATTCGGGATATGAAGCAGATTTTAAACGCCGGTTTTACCTCTATCCGCGAAGTGGGCGGTCTGTCCAATTACCTGAAAGCGCCCTGGGAGGAGGGGCTTATCGACGGTCCGCGAATCTGCTCTTCCGGCAAGGCTATCGCCCAGAGCGGCGGACACTGGGATTATATCAAGGATTACCCCATCGAGTTCACCCTTCATCCCGACCGGAATGTGAATTCGGAGATCTGCGACGGTGTGGACAATGTGAGACGCACGGTGCGCATGCATTTCAGGGAGCACTGCGATTTTATCAAGATCATGGGCGGCCCGGGCATCTCCTGCCAGGGGAACAAGATCTTTACAAGGGAGTTCTCCGACTCCGAGCTGCGCGCTTTTGTGGAGGAAGCTGAAAATCAGGGATCTTACGTGGCGATCCACGCCCACGCTGCAATCGCGATCAACGCGGCCCTCAGATGCGGCGTCCGTTCCATCGAGCACGCCACCCTGATGGACGACGAGAGCATTGAGCTGATGTTAAAAAACAACGCGTGGATCGTGCCGACGCTGGCTACCAGCTACCTGTCCTGGCAGCACATTGACGAGCGGGAACCATGGGTTAAGGAGAAGATGAGCGCCATCGAGGGGCCGAAGGAGGAGAACCTGCGCAAGGCCTACAAGGCAGGCGTAACCATCGCCTGTGGCTGCGATTTTGGCGGAGGAACCATCACCGTACATGGCAACAACGGCCTGGAACTGCCTCTGATGGCGGAAACCATCGGGATGACGCCCATGGAGACGATCGTAGCGGCCACCAAAACCGGTTCCAGGCTGATGATGCGGGAAAATGAGCTGGGAACTCTGGAGACCGGCAAACTGGCCGATATCATTATCGCCCAGGGGAACCCGCTGGAGGATATCTGGCTGGTGAGCAAGGCGGACAACATCAAGGTTGTCATGCAGGACGGAAAAATCAAGAAAAACATGATGAAGGGCATTTGCTGTGTATAAAAAGGGGCTGCTATGAGATGGTCACAGATTGCGGTGGGAAATTATCCCTATGCCATGTATTCTTTTGATTATTTTTTAGAGTCCATGAAACGCCTGGGAGTGGATCAGATCGAGGTTTGGGCGGCCGGTCCACACTTCTACCTGGATGATTTCGACTATTTCAGAATGAAAGAGTTCGCCGGAAAAGTCCAACGGGCAGGGATGAAGGCGGTGTGTCTTACGCCGGAACAGTGCCAGTACCCGGTGAGCATATCCGTGGAGGATCCCGTGATGCGGCGCAGAAGCCTGAATTACTTCAAAAAAGCCATCGACGCCGCAGAGCTTCTGGAGTGTCCAAAGGTGCTTGTCACTCCGGGGCGCAGTATGCTGGACTACAGCCGGGAAACGGGCGTGGCCCTTTGCATTGACAGTCTGAATCGACTGGCGGAGTATGCGATCAGGCGGAATGTGACGCTGGTGCTGGAGGCTTTGGCCAGGACCACCACGTTCATCGCCCACAGGCCGGAGGAATTGAAGGTGTTGCTGGACGGGGCCGGAAATCCTCCGAACCTTGTGCCAATGCTGGACACGGACGGAGCTGCCAGGGAAGGGCTTCGACCCAGGGATTTCTTTCGCCTGTTCGGGAAAACGCTGGCCCACATACATTTTACGGACGGATATCCGGGCGGGCATGTGGTTCCGGGTCAGGGCAGACTGGACATGAATGGTTATCTGGAAGAAATAGACAGCGCCGGGTTTCAGGGATACATCGCGCTGGAGCTTCTGGACAGACAATATTATCTTGAGCCGGAGCAGGCGGTAAAGGCCAGCCTGGAATTTTTCCGGCGGTATGAACATAATTCTAAACTTTCGTTTGCAGGAGGAGACATTGATGACAATTAAAGAAATTGTAACAGAGGTAAGGGCGAAATACCCTGAGATCAATAACGTATACTTTGTGGGCTGCGGAGCGTCCCAGTCCGATCTGTATACGGCTAAATACTTTCTGGTGAGGAACGCCAAAAGGCTGCGCACGGATCTGATCACGGCCAACGAGTTCAATTTCGATCCGCCCAGCGACCTGGGGGACAAGAGCATCGTGATCACCTGCTCCCTGGGCGGAACCACCCCCGAGACGGTGGTGGCCTCCAAGATGGCCAGAGAGAAGGGGTCTCCCGTGATCTGCCTGACCAACGCGCCGGAATCCCCTCTGGCCCAGAACGCTGACTATCCCATCATCCACGGCTTCCATGAAAGCTATTCCGCAAAAATGCAGAAACTGACCAAGTGCCTGCAGCTGGCAGCCGAGATCCTGGAGCAGTATGAGGGCTACGAGGACTATGAGGACATGATGAAGGGCGTTGAGAAAATCTACGGCGTGATCGACGCTGCGATCCCCTACGCCAAGCCTCTTGCTGAGAAATTTGCCCGGGAGAACAAGGATGAGCGCGTTATCTATGTGATGGGCTCCGGCCCCTCCCAGCAGGTAGCCTACACCTTTTCCAGCTTTATCCTGATGGAAATGCAGTGGGTGGACTCCGCCTCCTTTAGCGCCGGAGAATTTTTCCACGGCCCCTTTGAACTGGTGGAGAAAGGCAAACCTTTTATGCTGCTGATGAATGACGGAAATACCCGTCCCATGGATGTCAGGGCGCTGGAATTTTTGAACCGTTTCGACGCCAAGACCACCGTGGTTGACGCCAAGGATTATGGCCTGGGCAACGAAATCCCGGCCAGCGTGAAGGACTACTTTAACCCGATCCTGCTGGACGGCGTGCTGCGGGTTTACGGCGAAGCCATCGCCGAGGCCAGAAAGCACCCGCTGACCCAGCGCCGCTATATGTGGAAGTTGAATTATTAATTTACATACGGCAAAAAAGAGAATCCCCTCCCCGCGTACCCGTAAGGTACGCGGTGGAGGGATTCTCTTTTTGAGGTTGGTTCATCTATGTTAAAGTGTGAATAGGGGGATAGGAGTAAAAATGGTGGTTAACATGTTATCTATATAAACGGGTAATTAGTTGATGGAGATATACTTGGGCGCTTCCTCCACTGCCTTGGGGGCGTCCTTGGGAACGGTCAGGCGCAGCACGCCGTTGGTAAAGGCTGCGTGAATGTCCTCCTGGCGGAGCTGCTCGCCCACATAAAAGCTTCTCTTGCAAGAGCCGGTATAGCGCTCTCTGTGAATATAGCTGCCCTTCGCCTGCTCGTCGCTCTCAACGCTGGTCTGAGCGGTGATGGTCAGGTAACCGTCCTTCAGCTCAATGCGGATATCTTCTTTCGAATAGCCGGGCAGTTCAACGTCCAGCAGATAATTCCCGTCCTTCTCGCGGATATCGGTTCTCATAACCGGCAGATTCTTAGGTTCCTCCGCCTTCTCCCGGCTTCCGGTAAAGAAGGGATCATTGAAAAATTCATCAAATAAATTCAGTCCATAATTTCTTCTGGGTATCAACATCATCGATAATTCCTCCTTGGTTGGTATCGGTATTTCCGTTTCATGCCCTTATTATAGCACGATTGTTAGCACTGTCAAGAGGTGAGTGCTAATTTTTTGGAAGTTTAGAGTTTCTTTATATTTTAAGGGGGAGATGCTGGAAAGTACGCCCATGGCGGGGGAGGGGTTCGGCGGCGAGTTCCGGGAAGTCATGTTGCTAAGGTCCCGACAGCACAAAAGAAGGGGTACCGTGGACATTCACACCGTATTCCTGAAGGAATACGCTGTTCAGGTCCACTCAAAAGCTTGCTTTGAGGCAAGCTTTTGCCCCCTTCTTTTGCACTGCCGGTACCTAAGCACCATTGACTCCCCTCCACACGCCCCCGAACCCCTCCCCCGCCATGGCCTGGCATTCCCGGCCATAACAAAAAGAGCTCCGCGAAGCCTTACCCAAAATAAAAAAAGGGCCTCCGCCCACAAAAATATTTCCGAGACAAAGCAACCTACAGCCAGCAATTTTCCGTCCCTCACCAGAAGCGGTGGCGGCTGGCAGAAAACGTAGTGGGTGAGAGGCGGGGACGCGGGGATGGAGGTGACTGTGGAGCGGTTCGGAGAGTCTTAGGGGCGAGGGGTGGAAAAAGCCGGGATTACGCAGGGCGTTCCACGCCCGGAGTAAAGCGTAGGCGGAGGGGCCGGCATCAGGCCGGCGCTGGAGCTCGGAGCGGTGCCCGGCTTTTTGCGCCCCTCGCCCCTTAGACTCTCCCACCGCGGAATCCGGAACCTCCAGCCCCGCGTCCCCGCCTCTCACGAACGGATGCATCAAACCCCCCAGTCCTCCATCCTCCTAACAACCCCCTCCAAAGAATTCCGATCAATCAACGCCGGAATCACCCCCTGCCGTGACACGCAGAATCCCGCCGCATAACTTGCAATCCGCGCCGCCTTCTCCGTCCCGTACCCCGCGGAGAGATACACCGCCAGCGCCGCGATAAACGCATCCGCCGCCCCCGTTGTATCCACCGGCGTGAAATCCGCCGCAGGCAGATACCCGGTAAAGTCCGGCGCCTTCACATAACAGCCCCGGTGTCCCAATGTAATGATCACAGTTTCCGCTCCCATCTGCAGAAAATGCTCCGCCCTTCCCTCCACGTCCGCGATCTGCGGACACAAAAGCTCCGCCTCCTTGCGGTTGGGCACAAAGATATCGATATACTGCATGAGATCCGGCGTGATCCGGTTGATGGCGGCCGGTTTTAAAATGTTTTTGACCCCGTTTTTCCGGGCGATCTCAGCCGCCTCCCGAACTGCCTCCACCGGGACTTCCGTCTGGAGCAGACAGTAGCCCGCGTTCTCGAACAGGCTGCTGAAGGCGCGGATATCCTGGGGGAGCAGCTTTTGGTTGGCTCCGGTTAAAAGGGTGATGGTGCTCTCGCCGTCGTTCTGGACGTGGATGTAGGCTTTTCCGGTCTCGCTGCGCGGGTCCCGGCTGATTCCCTGGACGTCCACGTGGTTTTCCTCCATGCAGCTGTAGACCACGGCGGAATCGTAGTCGCTTCCCACCTTCCCGATCAGGGCCACGTCGTTGCCCAGCCTGGCCACCCCCACGGCCTGGTTGGCCCCCTTGCCGCCTGGGATGATGGAATGCCGGCTGGTGCTCACGGTCCGGCCGGGCTGGGGCAGCTCCTCCACGTTTAAGGTTACGTCGATATTGATACTGCCGATGACCACGATCTTCTTGGCGCTGTGGGCGTAGGGAAGGCTCAGACTCAGCGTATTTTCCAGGGCGCAGTCCGTGACAAATTCGCCCGGGGCGTTTCCGGTCTTTTCACAGCGGCTGATCAGCTGCGCGCAGACGTATTCCCCGAACTCGCTGTAGGGAATCCGCAGGGTGGAGATTCCGGGGTAATGCACGCATTCCTCCGGGCAGTCCCGCAGGCTGACCAGGGATAAGTCGTCGGGGACCCGGTAGTGGATCCGGGCCAGCTGCTCCATCAGGCGCAGGGATGCGGCGTAATGGCTGCTCAGGATGCCGGTGGGAGTGTGGGAAAACAGACCCGCGTGCCAGTCGTCCTGCTCGATGGGCAGATTCATGCTGTCCGAGTAGGTGATGCCGTTGTCGAACAGGCATTTTTTAAATCCCTCTAGCACCAGCTGGGAGCGCCTGCTGCCGGTTTTGGTCAGGCAGCCCACCTTGGTGTGGCCGTTATCCAAAAGCAGCTTTGCGCCCTGGTAGCCGATCCGGGTGAAGTCGATGCGGCTGCCGGGGTCTGCCGGGGAGTTGACAAAGCATACCTCGATGCCCTCGCTCTCAAAATACCGGGCGTATTCCAGGCTCTTTTCGCTTAGCGGCTCCCAGATGACGCCGTCCACCTTGTGGCGGCAGAGGGCGGTGATGTTTTTTAACTCCTGGTCGGGGTCGGACATGCAGTCGCACAGCAGCAGGCTGTACCCGTTTTTTTGGGCGGTCTTTAAAATGCTGTCCAAAAAACGGCTGTTCCCGGCGGAGGCGTTTAGCAGGAGACCGAGCATAAAAGTTTTGGCTTCGGAAATATTTTTGACCGTGCCATAGGGCGTGTAGTTGTAGTCCTTAACGATCTTTAACACACGGTTCCTGGTCTCCGCATTGATATTTTCGTCCTTGTTGTTTACGATCTTCGAAACAGTCGATATGGACACACCGGCTATCTGGGCGATTTCTTTAATTGTCATAGGGCCTCCTGGAATGTTGTCGTTCCTGGGCGCTCTGTTCCCGGCGGCGCGCTGTGCGCCGTTCGCAAAAAATACCCTGCGGGTATTGCATGTGAACTGTAACAGATTGCCCTATCATAATAGCAGTTCTCCACACATTATGATATATGAAACGGGATTTGTCAATATTTGTTAGGGATCATATGGAAAATGTGAACAAAAAAACTGTTTAAGAAAATATTTTTTATAATATAATGTAAAACACTTGACAAACACTCATCTTGTGATAATATAAAATCACAAAAAAATGATTTAAGAAAATATTTTCTTAATAAAAATAGCATAAAAGGAGGAAGAATGAGCAGAGGCATATTGGTTGTGGGAAGCCTGAACATGGATATGTCGGTTCATATGGAGACCATGCCGGCGGTGGGGGAAACCGTTCTGGGGGATGGACTGGGATATCAGATGGGCGGAAAAGGGGCGAATCAGGCCTGCGCCTGCGGCCGGCTGGGCGGAGAGGTGAAGATTCTGGGCTGCGTGGGGCGGGATGAGTTCGGCAGCCGTCAGATCGAAAGCCTTGAAGCTGCGGGGGTGGATGCCTCGGGGCTGCGGCAGAGCCCCGGGCTGCCCACCGGTACGGCGGTCATTTATGTGGACGGAAACGGGGACAACAGCATCGTGGTGATCCCGGGGGCAAACCGGGAGTGCGGCGAGCAGTATTTGCGGGAGCGGGACGAGTTGTTCCAGTGGTGCGGCATCGTTGTGCTGCAGATGGAGATTCCCATGGAGGCGGTTCTGTACGCGGCCAGAAGAGGCCGGGAGCTGGGGAAAACCGTGATCCTCAATCCCGCCCCGGCCCCGGACAGGCTGCCGGACGAGCTGCTCGGCCTGGTGGATTACCTGACGCCCAATGAGACGGAGCTGGCCAAATTGAGCGGGATTGCAGCCATGGGCCAGGCGGATTTAAAGCGGGCGGCCCGCCGTTTGATCGAAAAAGGGGTGAAGAAGGTGCTGGTCACCCTGGGAGAGCAGGGCGCGCTTCTGGTGGACGGTGAGACGGAACGCCTGTATCCGGCCCGCCAGGTGGAGAGCGTGGACACCACGGCCGCCGGGGACTGCTTTAACGGAGCCCTGGCCACGGCTTTGGCCGAGGGAATGGCGGAGGACGAGGCGATCCGCTTCGCCAATCTGGCGGCTTCCCTGGCGGTGACGCGCAAAGGGGCGCAGAGCTCCCTGCCGGACCGGGAGGAAGTGGAGCGCTTAAGCGGGGATAACCGGGAGCGGAGCGCTTGAGAGGACAGCCGGAGCCAAGCGCTTAAACGGGCAGCCGGGAGCGATTAAGAGGGCACCTGGGAACGGAGCGCTTAGGGACGTAAAGGAGACATATGGAACGAGAGAGAAAGGATCATTTATCCGGCGCAGGCCGGACGGAAGGATTTTCGGGTATATTTCCCTACATCGTGTCGCCGGTGGGGGAGCGCGGGGAGATTTTGGAGGAGCCGCTGCGCAGGATGGTTTCCCATCTGATCGGCTGCGGCGTCCACGGACTGACGCCTCTGGGCAGCACGGGGGAATTCTACTACCTGAGCTGGGAGCAGAAACGGCGGATTGTGGAGATCGTGCTGGATGAGAATCAGAACCGGGTGCCCGTGGTGGCGGGGGTTACCTCCTCCAACACCATGGAGGCCTGCAGGCAGGCCCGGGAGTTTGAGGCCATGGGCGTGGACGGGATTCTCAGCATCCTGGACGTGTATTTTCCGGTGAAACCCAGGGAGGTGGAGGATTATTACGCCAGCGTGGCAAAGAGCGTTTCCTGCCCCATTGTGCTGTACAACAACCCGCGTTTTATGAAGTTCAATCTGGAAGCGGACACCCTGGAAGCGCTGTGCAGGATTCCCAATATCCAATATTATAAGGATGCCACGGGGGTGACGGGGAACCTGATGACGCTGCGCAACCGGCTGGGGGACCGGCTGAAGATCTTCAGCGCATCCGCCCACATTCCGGTGTTCGTGATGATGCTGGGCGGCGTGGGCTGGATGGCGGGCCCGGCCTGCGTGATTCCGCGGCAGAGCGTGCGCCTGTACGAGCTGTGCCGGGACGAGAAGTGGGACGAGGCTATGAAGCTGCAGACTGGGCTTTGGGAGCTGAACCGGGTATTCCAGAAGTACAACCTGGCGGCCTGCATCAAGGCCTGTCTGGAGATACAGGGATTTGCGGTGGGAAATCCCATCCCGCCCATCGCGCCGCTTGACGCAAAGGCCCGGGAGGAATTGGAGAACGTACTGAGACAAATGGAAACGTTGTGAGGTAAAGGAGGAAAAAGATGAAAAAATGGTTATCGTTGCTTATGGTGTGTACATTAGCGCTTTCGTCGGTTGGCTGTTCGTCCAAACCGGCTGACGGGTCCGCCGGGACTGAGAAGGCGGCGGATACCACGGCTGCCGGGACAAGCGCCGCGGCCGCGGATGCTGGGGAAAAGCAAACCGGGAACGACGGCGGCTCCGAGGCGGCTCTGCCCTCCGGCTCCATCACCTGGCTGACCAACTCCGCCTACGGGGACGTGCCCCAGAAGCTGGCGGACGCTTATATGGAGCACAACCCTGGCGCCACCATCACCCTGGAGAGCTACACCAGAACCCAGATGATGGAGGTTATCGAGGTGAAAATGGGCGCGGGGGACAACAGCTACGACGTGTTCTTTGTGGACCAGCCCCTGATCGCTTCCTATTACTGGAAAGACTATCTGCTTCCGTTAAACGACTACGTCAGCGAGGCGGATATGGACGTGTTCACAGACGCGGACAAGGCATCCAGCTACGTGGAGGGAACGCTGGAAGCGCTGCCCCTCACCTCATCCTCCCAGGTGCTCATGGTCAATTTAGACCTGATGAAGGAAGCCGGAATGGAGCTTGACGAGCGTTATTTAAATCTGGAGGACCGCCTGACCTGGGAAAAACTGGTTGAGATCGCCGTGGATTTTCAGCAGAAAATGGATCCGGACCACACCAAGGGCTATTGGGGATTCGCCCTGGGACAGCAGAATAACCCCTATCAGATCCTGGCTCTGGGCAATTCACTGGGCGAGAAGGCCATCGCCGACGACGGCGTCACGGTGGAGGGCGTGTTCAATACCGACGGCTGGGTGAAGGCCCTGCAGTTCTATCAGGATTTATACACGAAATACGGCGTTTCCCAGGTGGGAACCACGGACGACGAGGTTAAAGCCCTGTTCTACAGCGGGAAATGCCTGTTCTACCTGGCGAACACCATCCGGGCCACAGAGGCCGACTTCGACATCGCGGGCATCTACCATCCCTACTTTGAGGGCGGCGAGATCGCGGTTCCCACCGGCAGCTGGTACCAGGGAATCAACAAGGCCACCGACAACCTGGAGCTGTCCCTGGATTTCCTGAAATGGTGCACCATCGGGGACGGCGGGGAAATCTGGATGCTCAACAACAACCAGGTTCCGGCCAGAAAGGACCTGCTCCAGAACGTGATTGACGACAAATACACGGAATTCTCCGTATGGCCGGGCACCGCGACCAAGCTGGCCGCCATGGAAAATCTGGCCGGACACGGCTATATGAGGCCCACATCCTACGGCTGGAAATCCTTTGACAGCATCACGGCCAATATGTTCGCGGACATCCGAAGCGGCGCGGACGTGAAGGAGACGCTGGACCAGACCACGGAGCAGCTGCAGCAGGATTTTAACCAGTACAAGTAGATTGCGGCGTAGACGGTCGGAATCAGGCGCTGCGGTCTGTAGAACCGATTAACGGACGGTTCTGCGGGCCGCAGCCTACAGACGGCAATTTTGGGAGAGGGATTTGCATGAATGGTATGAAAACAAAGTGTGGAACCAAGGGGACTGAAAAATGGACCGGGTATCATATGAAGCGAAAGCTGATACCGTATCTGTTCGTGGCTCCGGCCATGCTGGTTCTGATCGCCTTCAAGGTGCTGCCGATCTGCGTGAGCATCCACGGAAGCCTGTTTAAAGTGGGAGCGCGCAACATCCGGCATTTCGTGGGGTTACAAAACTTTATCAATTTGTTTCAGGACAACATTTTTTACATCTCATTGAAAAATACCATCGTTTTCAATCTGATGACCACGCCGGTGGAAATCTGCTTCGCCTTCCTGCTGGCGGCCGTGTTCAATCAGAATCTGCCGGGAATCAAGGTTTTCCGGACGATTTTCTACATACCGGTGTGTATTTCCATGGCTATGGCCACCACGGTCTGGGCGCTGATGATGAACCCCTACCAGGGGCTGCTCAACACATTTCTGGGATATTTTGGGATTGGATGGCAGGGATTTCTCACAGATCCCGGCCAGGCTCTGGGCTGTATCATGATGATTGCGGCGTGGAAAACCATACCGTACTGGATGATGTTTATGCTGGCGGGCATGCAGTCCATTCCGGAGAGCGTGTACGAGGCCGCCCGCATCGACGGGGCCTCGACCATAAAATCCATTTTCAAAATCACCATTCCGCTGATGAAGAATACCTTCGGATTCGTGGTGATCTCCAACTCCATCCAGAATCTGCTGCTCTTCGCGCCCATGTACATCCAGACCAACGGAGGCCCGAAGAACGCCACCAACGTGCTGATGCTGGAGGCCTACAAATCCGCATACAGCTACAACAACATGGGACGTTCCTACGCCATTGTGGTGATTCTGATTGTGGTTAGCATCCTGTTTTTGAACGCACAGAATAAATTTTTCAAGATCGTGGATTAGGAGGTGGGGCTGTGAATACTGTAAATTCCGAGTTTGAAAGGCAGAAACGGCGCAAACGGGCTGTGAAAAAGGGCGTTATGGTGTTAAAATACGCCGCGCTGGCCGTCGCCTCCTTTATCGTGCTGATGCCGATCATGTGGTTTATGACTTCCTCGTTCAGGAGCAACAACGAGGTGTTCGCCAACATCAACCCGTTTTCCCTCCGGGAGATGTTTTTCGGAACCTACTCCCTGGAGAACTACAGGACGATATTTGTAAAGTACAATTTCGCAAGGACGGTGGGAAATACGCTGCTGGTCTGCTTTCTGACCATCACCATCGGCATTTTCGTCTGCTCCATGGCTGGGTACGCGCTGGCGAAGATGGAATTTAAGGGGAAACGGATCATGATGATGCTGGTGCTGTTTTCCATCATGATCCCCTTTGACGCCATCGCCATTCCGCTGTACTCCATTATCATGAAGCTGCGGTGGATCGATACCTACAAGGCGGTGATACTGCCTGCGGTGGCCAACGGCATGACCATTTTCCTGTTCCGCCAGAGCTTTGTGGACATCGACAACTCCCTGCTGGAATCGGCCAGGATGGATGGGGCGGGGGAGTTTCGGACCTATCTTCAGATTGTGATGCCGGTGAGCATCCCCACCATTATCAGCGGCGCGCTGGTGATGTTCACGGCCCAGTGGAACGCCTTTATGTGGCCTCTTCTGGTGGCCCGGTCCGACAAGCTGAAAATGCTTCAGGTGGCGCTGGCGGATTTCCAGCTGGAGAACGGCACCATGTGGGCGGAGCTGTTTGCGGGAATTACCATTTCCATGGTGATCCCCTGCGTGATTCTCATTCCTTTCCAGAAGTATTATATCCGGGGAATCGCTTCGTCCGGAACCAAGGGATAGCGCTGTATTGACAGGAGGTAAATGAATTTGGCCATGAGAAAGATTATTCTGGACGTGGACACGGGAAGCGACGACGCGGTGGCGATTATGACCGCGATCCTCAGCCGGGAGCTGGAGCTTTTGGGGGTTACCACCGTCCACGGCAACCTGCCGCTTCCGTACACCACGGACAATACGCTGCGGGTTATGGATTTTATGAAGTCCCAAATCCCGGTCTATAAAGGGTGTCCCTATCCGCTGGTCCAGGATCTGACGCCCGGGCGCAGGGTGAACGGGGATGAGGTAAAGCACGACACCGTCATTGACGGCAAGGTGGTGGCCGTCCACGAGAGGGAGCTGCCGCTGCCGCCCGCCGTCAGCGGCGTTCAGGAGGAGCACGCCGTGCCCTGGCTCTGGCGGACGTTAAAATACGCGGAGGAAAAGATCACCCTGATTCCGGTGGGAGCCATGACAAATATCGCCACGGTATTGCGCATGGACCCCGCGGTGGCGGCACATATCGATGAAATCATCTGCATGGGCGGCGGTATCAACGTGCACAACCGGTCCTACCGGTCGGAGACGAATTTCTACAATGACCCCGAGGCGGCCAAAATCATGCTGAACTGCGGCGTGAAGGTGACCGTGGTGACGCTGGACGCCACGCACAGCTCCTGGTTCGGGTATGAGGAGGTGGACGAGCTGCGCCGGATCGGCACCAAGGAAGCGGAGTTCGCGGCCCAGATGCTCTACCACCGCATCTACGCGGCCAACCTGATCGGAGCAAGGGCGGAGAAGAAGAGCGCGCTCCACGACGTGCTGGCCGTATGCGCGGCCATCGACCCGTCGGTTCTCACCGACGTGCGCCATGAGTCCTGCGACGTGGACATCGGGGGCCATATCGCGGACGGTTCGCTGATGGTGTCCTCCAGATACCGCTACAGCCGTCCTGAAAATCCCACCTACATCGCCTATCAGGCGGACCGGGACAAATTGTTTGCCATGCTGTGCCGCTATCTGGCGCGCGGGGAAAAAATCACAGGGGAGGGGAAAACGCTTGGAGGAGAAAACTGAGAGGACCAAAATTATCCTCGACACAGATATCGGGGACGATGCGGACGACGCCCTGGCCATCTGCCTGGCCGTGAAGTCCCGGGAGCTGGATATACTTGGGATCACCACCGTGTTCCGCAACACGGCCGCCCGCGCCAAAATCGCGGTGAGCCTGCTGCGGGAGCTGGGACGTGAGGACATTCCGGTGTACGCGGGCCTCGGGAAGCCCCTTGTGGAGGCAGCGGACGTCACCGCAGTGCCCAAACAGCTCTTTCCGGAGATGGAGCAGCTGCCCTACGAGCGGTCCATGGACGCGGTAGAGTATCTGCGCCGGACCCTGACCGGAGCAAAGGAGCCTATCACCCTGGTGACCATCGGCCCCCTGACCAACATCGGGGTACTGTTATATCTGCACCCCGAGGTAAAGAAAAACATCCGGGAGATCGTGATGATGGCCGGGGCCTATTATATGCATTACAGGGAGCTGAACGTGCGCAGCGACCCCGAGGCGGCAAACATCGTATTCACGTCCGGCCTTCCCATCCGTGCCGTGGGCCTGGACGTCACCACCCGCTGCCAGGTGGACGACCGGCTGGTGGATCTTCTGGCGAACTGCGGCAAGCCCGGTACAAAGCTCCTGTCCCAGCTGCTGCTGTGCTACCGGGAAAACCGTGGCCGCCACACCTTTCTCCACGACCCCATGGCCGTGTTCGCAGTCTTTGACCGGGACCTGCTGGAATTCTCCGGCGAGGACATCCAGGTAGAGCTGCGCGGAGAGCACACCAGAGGAATGACCTTCAACCGCTTCCAGATCGGCTTCGGCAGCGACCGCCAGAACATACGCTGCGCGAAGCAGGTACAGGCGGAAGAATTTAAGAAAGCCTTTACCAAGATTATCACATCTTAATAAAGAAAACGAAGAGAGAAAAAAGGCACCTATTCACGTGAAAAATACGCCGGAAGGGCGGCAGACGCGGGGAAGTGTCTTTTTTTCGCGTCGGAAAAACGCTACTATGGCGACCGATGAAAAATGTAGCGGGTGAGAGGCGGGGACGCGGGGCCGGAGGTGACTGTGGAGCGGTTCGGAGAGTCTTAGGGGCGAGGGGTGGAAAAAGCCGGGATTACGCAGGGCGCTCCACGCCCGGAGTAAAGCGCAGGCGGAGGGGCCGGCATCAGGCCGGCGCCGGAGCTCGGAGCGGTGCCCGGCTTTTTGCGCCCCTCGCCCCTTAGACTCTCCCACCGCGGAATCCGGAACCTCCGGCCCCGCGTCCCCGCCTCTCACGAACGGCTGCATCCCCCTCATCCCCCAAAATCCCTGCCCACCCCGCCAGTAAATTACTTGAAACACGGAATCATATATGTTAGAATGGGGAGAGGTTTCCGGGCATGCCCCGGGAGAACGTGAGAGAAGATCAAGGAGGATACCATGATTCAACAGTTAATTGAGAAAATAAAGAAAACGAAAGCGCCGATCTGCGTCGGCCTTGACCCCATGCTGAACTACATCCCCGAGCACATATTAAAGAAGAGCTACAGCGAGTTTGGCGAGACCCTGGAGGGCGCGGCGGACGCCATCTGGCAGTTCAACAAGGAGATCGTGGATCACACCTATGACCTGATCCCCTCCGTCAAGCCCCAGATCGCAATGTACGAGCAGTTCGGAATCGAGGGATTAAAAAGCTATCAGAAAACCGTGGATTACTGTCAGGAGAAGGGCCTTCTGGTGATCGGCGACGCCAAGCGGGGCGACATCGGCTCCACCTCCGCGGCCTACGCCACCGGCCATCTGGGCAAGGTGCAGGTGGGCGGAAAGACCTACAGCGGCTTCCACACGGATTTCCTCACCGTGAATCCCTACCTGGGCACGGACGGCGTGAAGCCCTTTGTGGACGTGTGCAACAGCGACGACAAGGGCCTTTTCGTGCTGGTCAAGACCTCCAACCCCTCCAGCGGCGAATTCCAGGACCGCCTGATCGACGGCCGTCCCCTGTACGAGCTGGTGGCTGAGAAGGTAGTGGAGTGGGGCGATACTTGTATGGACGGCGACTACAGCAACGTGGGCGCAGTGGTGGGAGCCACCTACCCGGAGATGAGCAAGGTTCTGAGAAAACTCATGCCCCGCACCTATTTCCTGGTGCCCGGCTACGGCGCTCAGGGCGGCACCGCGGCGGATCTGGCCCACTGCTTCAATGAGGACGGGCTGGGCGCTGTGGTGAACTCCTCCCGAGGCATCATCGCGGCTTACCGCCAGGAGAAGTACAAACAGTTCGGGCCGGAGCATTTTGCGGAGGCCTCCCGCCAGGCTGTGATCGACATGGTTGCGGATATCAACAGCGTGCTGTAAGGAATGGAGCGTGGGAAAATGGCAAAAGTGAAAGTGACGGCAAAGATCGCGGCCCAGGAGCAGTTGGCCGACGGGATCTACAGTATGCGGATCGAGGTCCCCCAGATCGCTTCCCAGGCCGCTGCGGGACAGTTTGTGGACCTGTACTCAAAGGACGGCTCCCGCCTGCTGCCCAGGCCCATCAGCCTCTGCGGCGTGGACCGGGAAAATGGAACCCTCCGGCTGGTATACCGGGTGGCCGGGGCCGGAACGGAAGAATTTTCACATTTAAAAGCGGGCGACACCATCGATGTGCTGGGCCCCCTGGGCAACGGCTTCACCCTGCGGGAGGGGAAGAAGGCGTTTCTGATCGGCGGCGGCATCGGCATCCCGCCCATGCTGGAGCTGGCTAAGGAGCTGAGCTTTATCACCGGCCGGGAGAATATTCAGGCGGTGCTGGGCTACCGGGATAGCCAGATGTTTTTAAAGGAAGAATTTGAACAGTACGGCCCGGTATACGTGGCCACGGAGGACGGCAGCTTCGGCGCAAAGGGAAACGTGCTGGACGCCATCCGGGAGAACGGTCTGGACGCCCAGGTGATCTATGCCTGCGGCCCCACCCCCATGCTGCGGGCGCTGAAGGCCTACGCAGGGGAGCAGGGCATGGAGTGCTGGCTGAGCCTGGAGGAGAAGATGGCCTGCGGAGTCGGCGCGTGTCTGGCCTGCGTCTGCCGGTCCAAAGAGGTGGACGGACATTCCCATGTGCACAACAAGCGGGTCTGCAAGGACGGCCCTGTGTTCCTGGCGGATGAGATCGAGCTGTGACGGAGGTGCGGGCGTGATGAATACGGATCAAAAACAGTGCAATATTAATATGGAAGTGGAGATCGCGGGCGTGAAGCTGAAAAATCCGGTGATGGAGGCTTCCGGCACCTTCGGCTCCGGCGAGGAGTACAGCGAGTTTGTGGATTTAAACCGCCTGGGCGCGGTGGTGACCAAGGGCGTGGCGAGCGTGCCCTGGCCCGGGAATCCCACTCCCAGGATCGCGGAGACCTACGGCGGCATGATCAACGCTATCGGCCTCCAGAATCCGGGCATCGATGTGTTTACGGCCAGGGACATCCCCTTCCTCAAACAGTACGACACGAAGATTGTGGTCAATGTCTGCGGCAAGACCACCGAGGACTATATCGACGTGGTGGAGCGTCTGGGGGATCAGCCGGTGGACCTGCTGGAGATTAACATTTCCTGCCCCAACGTGAAGGAGGGCGGCATCGCCTTCGGACAGGACCCCAAGGCAGTGGAGGCCATCACCAAAGCGGTGAAGGCCCATGCGAAGCAGCCCATTATCATGAAGCTGAGCCCCAATGTGACGGACATCACCGTCATGGCACGGGCGGCCGAGGAGGGCGGCGCGGACGCCATTTCCCTGATCAACACCCTGACCGGGATGAAAATAGACGTGAACCGCAGGACCTTCGCCCTGGCCAACAGGACCGGCGGACTGTCCGGCCCGGCCATCAAGCCGGTGGCGGTGCGTATGGTATACCAGGTGGCCCAGACCGTCCGGGTGCCGGTGATCGGCATGGGTGGAATCTGCAATGCAGAGGACGCGCTGGAGTTCATTCTGGCAGGCGCTGCGGCGGTGGCCATCGGCACGGCCAATTTCCACAACCCCTACGCTACGGTGGAGACGGTGGATGGAATCCGGGATTATATGGTAAAAAATGGAATACAGGATATCAGGGAACTGATCGGCGCGGTGCGTTAAGGAGGCTGCGCGGCGCAGACCGCCCATCCCCCGCGCGGAAATACACTGAGATAACGAGGAGATAAAAATGGAGAGCTATAAGCAGGAATTTATTGAATTTATGGTGGAGAGCAAGGTGCTCAAGTTCGGCGAGTTCACGTTAAAGAGCGGGCGCAAGTCCCCGTTTTTCATGAACGCGGGCAGCTACGTGACCGGAACCCAGTTGAAGAAGCTGGGCGAGTATTACGCCAAGGCCATCCACGACAACTTCGGCCTGGATTTTGACGTGCTGTTCGGACCGGCTTACAAGGGAATTCCGCTGAGCGTGGCCACCACCATGGCCATCAGCGACCTCTACGGCAAGGACATCCGCTACTGTTCCAACCGCAAGGAGGCCAAGGACCACGGAAGCGACGCGGGCGTGCTGCTGGGCAGCCCCATTAAGGACGGGGACCGGGTGATGATCATTGAAGACGTGACCACCTCCGGCAAGTCCATTGAGGAGACCTATCCCATCGTCAAGGCCCAGGGCAACGTGGAGGTTGTGGGACTGATCGTATCCTTAAACCGCATGGAGCGGGGCAAGGGCACCAAGGGCGCGCTGGACGAGATCAGCGAGCTTTACGGCTTCCCCACCGCGGCTATCGTGACCATGGAGGACGTGATGGAGCACCTCTACAACCGCGAGTGTAATGGAACTGTTGTGATTGACGACAAAATCAAGGCGGCGCTGGACGCTTACTATGAGCAGTACGGCGCGGTCAGAGACTGACAACTGACAGCAAGGAGAGTGTCTATGAATCAGATGGAGAAAGTATATAAGACTATGCGCAACACCGGCGCAGGGAGCATCGCCATCGGCGTGATCATCCTGGTGACCGGGCTGACTGTGGGAATCGTGGCGATTGTCAATGGCGCGCTGCTGTTGAAGCGCAAATCCGACATCATTTTTTAAGAGAGGCGCCCATGATTCGAAACACCACAAAACGCCAGAAGCTTGGCTGGGTACTGTTTATTCTGTACCTGTGCCTGCTGGCTTATTTCATGTTTTTTTCCGAGAGCTTCGGGCGGACGGATACGGACAGGGGCTACGCCTACAACCTGGTTCCCTTTAAGGAGATCCTGCGGTTCATACGCTACCGCGGCACGGTAGGACTCTGGGCGTTCCTGATCAACATCGTGGGAAATGTGGTGGCGTTTATGCCCTGCGGTTTCTTTCTTCCGATTGTCAGCCGCAGGAGCAAGCGGTGGTACAGGACCATCGTGTTTAGCTTTGCATTTAGTTTTATGTTGGAGACAATCCAACTGATTTTTAAGGTCGGAAGCTTTGACGTGGACGACATGATACTCAACACGCTGGGCGCGGGCCTGGGGTTTGCGTGCTACCAGGCGGTCCAGCGCACGAGAATTTATTTGCGCAAAAAGGAGGGAAACGGACGGTGAAGTACGTCGGTGACAAGGTTTCCTATATCCGTCATCCCTTTGCAAAGAACAGCTATTTCAGCCTGGGACTGGGGCTTGTCTGTATGCTGCTTGCCACCGGCACCATGATTGTATCGGTGCGAAACGCCGGGCAGGCCGGTCTCATTACCGGGGCGCTGGGATTTTCCAGCATTGTGGCCGCGGTGATGGGGATCTGGTTCGGGTTTATCTCTTTTATGGAGAAAGAAAAAAATTATATTTTGGCAAAGATTGGCGTGGGAATCGCGCTGGTGGTGATCATATTCTGGCTGATGGTGCTGGTGGTGGCGCTGCGCTGAGGCGCGGTAAACCGCAGCGCCTGGGGCGTGTCCTGTCCTGAGAAATACCGGCCGAGGCCGGAAGCTTTTCCGGGCCAGGCGGCGGAAATGAGGCTCAGACATGCGCCGGGGCCAGGCGGCCGCCGGCGCGTTTTGTATTTGAATGCAATGGACCGCCGGCGCAGCCTGCGGGCGATTGTTGCGAAGCGTGCGCAGTTTGCAAAGGAGCTTTACGGGGTGGGCTGTAATTTTTGATTCAGAAGGGAAGTTGAGAGCAGAATGGATTACCGGGAATTGTTGAGGGAAGAAAACGAAGCCGTGAGGGAGCGCTACGACCTGTCCATGGAGCGGATTGCCGCCATGGAGGAGGAAGGTCCGGCGGAGCCTTACGGCTGTTATTTTAAGCGGGTAGCAGCCTTTATCGGACAGATTCGGGAGCTGGTCTGCCAGATTGAGGCCGGCACGGAGCTTACGCTGGAGGAGCTGGAGGAACGAAACCGCAGGCTGTACGGGGACGTGCTGCCGGAACATTACGGGAACAGCTTCGCCAACCCGGACTGCGCGGCGGAAAGACTGGGCGCAGAGCTGGGGCAGCTTCTGGCTTTTTTGTACACGGAGATAAGGGGGGATATCGCCTTCGCTTTTGAGATGCGCCTGGAGGAGATTACCATTTTAAATGAGACCTTTATCGAGGTGTGCAACCTGTTTGAGCAGGCCGAAGCCGAGGGAAAGGGCGCGCCCCAGCCTCAAGAGGTGCGGGATATCCTGTACTGGTTTGTCAGCGATTACGCGGACATTACCGTGCGCTGGCGCATCCGGGAGGCCGTGGACCCGGCCTTGTCCTTCGCTGCGGACATTATCCGGGACTCGGATTTGGGCGACCTGCGTTACCTGTACCGGTTCGGGGAGTATATTTCCGACAATGAGCGCAGGCTGGCGGAGTTTATGAACAGCCTGCCCCAGGAGACGGTGGACCGCATGGCGGACACCTACACCGAGGGTTTTCGCCGGGGCTTTGAGGTTATGGGGCGGGATCTGAGCAAAAAGCGCACGGTGGTGATCGAGTACCATCTGGGATTTGAGCGCATGATCCGCAAAGCCATGGAGAATTTCCAGAAAATGGGACTCACGCCCATTCTCTACCGGGCCGCGGTGCAGTCTATTAACCGCAAGGCTGCGGGCAAGCGGGGATATTACGGCGCATCCCCCAACAAGCAGTACGAGTACGACCACCGCTACGACAGCGCCCTGTATATGGGGAGCGCGATCCGGGAGCGCAAGCTGGCGGTGAGCCGGGCGGCCTACGAGGAGTTTAAGGAGCTGGCCGGGGGCTGCGCCGGGCCAGCGCTGGTGGAGACCTTCGGCGAGGAGGGATTTTCGCCGGTGAACAAGAAGACGGCATTTTCCCTGAACGCCCACCAGGAGGAAGTGACGAGCGCCCTGGCAAACGAGCTGCGCCAGATCGCCAACCGGTATATGCCGGGGGATGAGACCAGCTTTACCATTATTGCATTTCCAATGCCGCAGATCGGGCCGGATTTCGCGGACATTTTCCGGGAGACCATTGTGATCAATACCCTGGATTACGACAAGTACCGGGACATCCAGCAGGTGATCATCGACGCCCTGGATCAGGCGGACTATGTAGAGGTGACGGGCCGGGGACGCAACGAGACGGATATTCGGGTGAAACTGCACACTCTGGCAGACCGGACGCGGGAGACGAATTTTGAAAACTGCGTGGCGGATGTGAATATTCCGCTGGGAGAGGTGTTTACCTCGCCGCTGCTGGCCGGAACTGAGGGTCTGCTTCATGTGGGGAACGTGTATGTTGAGGATTATCAGTTTAAGAATCTGCGGATCCGGTTTGCGGAGGGCCGGGTGACGGACTTTTCCTGTGAGAATTTTAAGCCAGACGGGGACTGGATGGAGCAGGGGAGGAAGCTGGTAAAGCAGGTGATTCTGCGGGGGCACGACTGGCTGCCTCTGGGGGAATTCGCCATCGGAACCAACACGGCGGCCTACGCCATGGCGAAACGGTTTGGGATCGGCGACAAGCTTCCAATCCTGATCGCGGAGAAGATGGGGCCGCACTTCGCAGTGGGGGATACCTGCTACAGCTTTGCGGAGGATTCTCCCATGTACAATCCCGACGGCAGGGAGGTGATCGCCCGGGACAATGAGGTTTCGCTGCTCAGAAGGACGGATATGGCGAAAGCGTATTTCAGCTGTCACACGGACATTACGATTCCGTACTCGGAGCTGGGGGATATCACGGCGGTGAGAGCGGACGGGAGCCGGATCGGGATTATCCGGGACGGGCGGTTCGCGCTGGCCGGGACGGAGGCGCTGAATGAGGCGCTGGGGGAACGGTAGCGTAGGGTGGCGGAGCTGGCAGAAGAGATGCGACGAAGATTATGGCGACAAATTTCGACGGTGTCTGCTTAAAAAGCACAAGAAACATTTTTCTTTATATTATTTAGTATAACGCAGGTGCGTGCGTGTATCAAACGCCCGTGAAATGTAATCCGAGATTCCATACCCGCCATCCCGGATAAGTATAAAAAGTTAATCGTTATTGATGCAAAAGAAAGGTATGGATTTTCTTTTACAAATAGAATGAGACTGACTGGATAGTTGGTCTCTTTTCTGTTATGCTTTGATTTCTGGCGGCCAGAAAGGAGCCACCATGTCAAAGTTTTTATCCTATGAAGATCGAATGGTCATTGCTCAGCGCCTTCAGGAGAACGCCTCCTTTGGTGCGATTGGTAAAGAGTTAGGGAAAGACCGGACAACCATCGCTAAGGAAATTAAAAAGTATTCTTATGAAAAGAAAATCGGCCGCCCCGGATATCCTTATAATCCGTGTAAATTCCGTACCACTTGCAAAGCGAAAAAACTTTGTGGAACGAACTGTACGCATCCATCTGCTTACAAATGCAGCTTATGCTCTGAGTGCGCGCTTCACTGTCCTGATTTTGCAGAAGATATTTGCTCTATTAAAACGAAGCCACCCTATGTTTGTAATGGATGCCGTCAGCTCCCAAAATGTACGCTGCTAAAACGTATTTATGATCCGGCAGATGCACATGAAATGGCACATCATGCTATTTCAGAAGCCAGAACCGGTATTTTGTCTAATGAAGATGATATAGCGAGAATCAACCGGATCATCAGTCCCCTGGTCAGAAATGGGCAGTCCCTCCATCAGATCTACCTGGACCATGTTGATGAGCTGATGTGCAGTGAAAAGACTCTGTATAATTATGTCGATGCCCAGCTGTTTGACATCAGAAACATTGATCTGCCCCGTAAGGTAAAATACCGTCCACGCTATAAGAAACCGGAATTCAAAGTCGACAGGGGCTGCCGTATTGGCCGGAGCTACACGGATTTCCAGAAGTTCCTGGGCGACCATCCAGAAACGACCATTGTACAGATGGACAGCGTTATCGGGCGTACAGGGGGCAAATGCCTCCTCACGATACACTTTGTGGAAACCAGTTTGATGTTAGCGTTTTTACGGAATGCAAATACATCTGCTTCTGTAATACAGGTTATAAACCTGCTGGATAAAGTTCTGGGAACTGAGACGTTTGACCGTCTGTTTCCAGTCATTCTGACAGATAACGGAAGTGAGTTCTCGAACCCAAAAGAAATCGAACGACGTGCCACTGTTCCGTGTAACAGAACAAATGTATTCTATTGTGATCCCAGTGCCCCATATCAAAAAGGCGCCTGTGAAGTGAACCATGAACTGATACGCCGTATTCTGCCAAAGGGAAGCAGCTTTGATGATCTAACGCAGAAAGATATTTTTCAGATGATGGACCATATCAATTCCTATAAAAGAAAAAAGCTGAACAACCGTAGCCCATACGAAGCGTTCAGCTTTTATTACGGAGAAGATGTGCTTAAGAAACTGGGATGTTCACCGGTAGCCGCCGAGAACATCATCTTAAAGCCCAAACTTCTTAAAAAGTAACAGATAAATTTGCAGGGAGCCGCCAGAAAAGAACAATCATACCCGGTCATAACAGGGATGGATTCTCCGAATACAAAAATTTCGAGAGGGAATTGATCTCTGGTTGCTGTACGCAAATTTATTGCTGAACTTATTGTAACATAACGAGGAACAAATGAAAACCCGGGAATCTTGGTTACAAAACGGGATTTTCATTTACAAAACGGGACTCTCGGTTACAAAACAGGATTTTCATTTACAAAACAGGATTCTTGAGTTACAAACGGGACTCTCGCCTTGCTATTTACCGTGTATCAAACGCCGGCAGACAGGCATACTATATTACAAAGCATATGTATATGAAAATGCTTGCATTTTGCTTTTTGACGTCGTATAATAAAAGCACAAGGAAGGAGTGATTTTATGGCACAGATTAGCTTGCGTGTTGATGATGATGTGAAGCGTGGCGCGGAGCAGACCTTTGATGATATTGGTTTGAGTATGTCAACGGCTATCAATATCTTTTTGAAAAAGGTTGCCAGAGAGCGGCGCATCCCTTTTGAATTGACTGCTGATCCGTTCTATTCCGAAAGCAATATGCATTATCTGGAAAAGAAGATGGAGGACTACAAGGCCGGACGACTAAATTTGGTTGAACATGAGTTGATAGAGGAGTAACAATGCAGGTAAGAGCAATACAGTGGGATTTTGATGCATGGGAAGATTATCTGTATTGGCAGGGACAGGACAAAAAGACGCTGAAACGGATCAATCAGCTTGTATAAGACATAAGCCGGAACCCGTTTGAAGGGATAGGGAAGCCGGAGCCGTTGAAAGGTAAATTGACGGGATTTTGGAGCCGCCGAATTGATGAGGAACATAGGCTTGTTTATATAGTCGAGGATGACATAGTGGTGCTCATCTCATGTCGGGGGCATTATGATCATTAAGAGGACGGGAAACCGCCCTCTTTTCCTTTAAAGTGTACGACTTTTAACGGCGTGAATTTCAGCGGATGTAAAATTGGGATCGTGTTGATGGGGGTGCAAACCAGAATCCCTATTCCGTTGCATCTTGCAAATGTTTGATTTTTAGTCGTGGCGTTGGCTTAAGTAGGTGGAATATAACAGTGTGATATACATGGGCGGAAGCGTGTGCGCAGGTGATGTGCATTTGCTCCCGCCCTTATATTCTGCGCTTTTTCGCGGGGCTGCTGCAAGGTGTTTGGGAAACGTCGGGATATTTGCGCCCTTTTCGTGCACTTGCCTATTGACGGAGCGGGAAAATCCTAGTATTATAATTATAAGTAAACGAGAAATACATAAAGATATATATTAGATTTACTAATAATAATTATTTGTCAGGATAATGACCACTGAAAAGGAGAATGAACAATGGCAAAAGTAGGAATTGTGATGGGCAGCGACTCGGATATGCCGGTTATGGCCAAGGCGGCGGAGATTCTGGACAAGTTCGGGATCGATTACGAGATGACGATTATTTCCGCACACCGTGAGCCGGACGTATTTTTTGACTGGGCGAAGAGCGCCGAGGAGAAGGGATTTAAGGTGATTATCGCGGGTGCGGGCAAAGCGGCCCATCTGCCGGGCATGTGCGCGGCGATCTTCCCCCTGCCGGTGATCGGCATCCCCATGAAGACCTCCGACTTAGGCGGCGTGGACTCCCTGTACTCCATCGTGCAGATGCCCAGCGGCATCCCAGTGGCTACGGTGGCTATCAACGGCGGACAGAACGCAGGCATTCTGGCGGCGAAGATCCTGGCGGCTTCCGACGGGGAATTGCTGGGTAAGCTTAAGGATTACTCCGAGAGCCTGAAAAACGACGTGGTGAAGAAGGCGGAGAAGCTGGAGCGCATCGGCTATAAGGAGTATCTGGCGCAGATGAAATAAGGCGCGCGGCGGCGTATGAGCGGTGACCGGGGAGTTCCCGGGTAGGCAGGGCGCGGGGTGTGCCCGTCCCAAAACAGGCGCATTTTAGTGGAAAACAAAGCGGAGGACAAATTACGATGATGGATTACAAGAACGCCGGAGTTGACATTGAGGCCGGTTACAAGTCGGTGGAACTGATGAAACAGTATGTGAAGGGAACCATGCGTCCCGAGGTGCTGGGCGGCCTGGGCGGCTTTTCCGGAGCATTTTCCATGTCTGCTTTTAAGGGGATGGAGGAGCCCACACTGCTCTCCGGCACGGACGGCGTGGGAACCAAGCTGAAGCTGGCTTTCCTTATGGACAAGCACGACACCGTGGGCATCGACTGCGTGGCCATGTGCGTGAACGACGTGGCATGCGCGGGCGGCGAGCCCCTGTTTTTCCTGGATTATATTGCCTGCGGCAAGAACGTTCCGGAGAAGATCGCCACCATCGTGAAGGGAGTGGCAGAGGGCTGTAAGCAGTCCGGCGCGGCTTTGGTGGGCGGCGAGACGGCCGAGATGCCGGGCTTCTACCCCGAGGATGAGTATGACCTGGCCGGTTTCGCGGTGGGGATTGTGGACAAAAAGGACCTGATCACCGGCGAACGTCTGGCGGCAAACGACGTGCTCATCGGTATGGCTTCCTCCGGCGTGCACAGCAACGGCTTTTCCCTGGTGCGCAAGGTGTTTGAGAAGGAATTAACCAAGGAGGGCTTAAATACCTATTATGAGGAGCTGGGTACGACCCTGGGCGAGGCGCTGATCGCGCCCACCAAGATCTACGTGAAGGCGTTAAAGAGCGTGAAGGAGGCGGGCGTGACCGTGAAGGCGTGCAGCCACATCACCGGCGGCGGCTTTTACGAGAACATTCCCCGTATGCTGAAGGACGGCGTGCGCGCGGTGGTGGAGAAGGACAGCTATCCCATCCCCCCGATTTTTGGGCTGCTGGCCGAAAAGGGACAGATTGAGGAGAAAATGATGTACAACACCTACAACATGGGCCTGGGTATGATCGTGGCGGTGGATCCCGCGGACGTGGACAAGACCATGGAAGCCATGAAGGCAGCCGGGGAATCCCCCTATGTGGTGGGCCGGATTGTGGAAGGCGAGAAAGGTGTGGACGTATGCTGAGAGTCGGCGTGATGGTGTCGGGCGGCGGCACCAATTTGCAGGCGATTCTGGACGCGGTGGACAGCGGGAAGATCACGGGCGCTGAGATCGCAGTGGTGATCAGCAACAATCCGGGCGCCTACGCCCTGGAGCGGGCCAGGAGCCACGGCATCCAGGCGGTTTGCATGTCCCCCAAGAGCTTTGAGAGCCGGGAGGCGTTTAACGAGGCGTTTCTGGCAAAAGTGGACGAGTATGAGCTGGACCTGATCGTGCTGGCGGGATTTCTGGTGACCATTCCGGCGGCCATGATCGCAAAATACCGGAACCGGATCATCAACGTGCACCCGTCCCTGATCCCCTCCTTCTGCGGAGTGGGCTACTATGGACTGACGGTCCATCAGGCGGCCCTGGCCCGGGGAGTGAAGATCACCGGCGCCACCGTGCATTTTGTGGACGAGGGAATGGACTCGGGCCCCATTATTTTACAGAAAGCCGTGGAGGTGCTGCCGGGGGACACGCCGGAGGTATTGCAGCGGCGGGTGATGGAGCAGGCGGAGTGGGTGATTCTGCCGGAAGCCATCGACAGGATCGCCAACGGGCGAATTGAGTGACAGTTGGAAGCCCGCCGGGGGAAAGACCGGCGGGCGGATTTTGGGTTGAATGCAATCGGGATCGGTTTGTGAGATGCAGTGGAAAGGACGGACGGGATGAAAGTATTGGTTATCGGCGGCGGCGGCCGCGAACATGCGATTTGCTGGAAACTGGCCCAGAGCCCCAAGGTGAAGGAGCTTTACTGCGCGCCGGGAAATGCGGGAATCGCGGAGATTGCCAGATGCGTGGACATCGGCGTGATGGATTTTGAGAAAATGACGGAGTTTGCTAAAAAAGAAGCCTTCGACCTGGTGGTGGTGGGGCCGGACGATCCCCTGGCCGCGGGTCTGGTGGACGCGCTGGAGGCGGCGGGGCTGAGGACCTTCGGGCCAAGAAAGAGCGCGGCCATTCTTGAAGGGTCCAAGGCATTTTCCAAGGATCTGATGAAGAAATACGGGATTCCCACGGCTGCCTATGAGACCTTTGACACGCCGGAGGCAGCGCTGGAATATTTGGAGACCGCGCCGGTTCCCGTGGTGCTGAAGGCGGACGGTCTGGCCCTGGGCAAGGGCGTGCTGATCTGCAATACCCGGGAGGAGGCCCGGGAGGGCGTGAAGACCCTGATGCTGGACAAGCAGTTCGGTTCCGCAGGGGACCGCATCGTGGTAGAGGAGTTCATGACCGGCCGGGAGGTGTCCGTGTTGTCCTTTGTGGATGGAAAAACCATCCGCATCATGACCTCCGCCCAGGACCACAAGCGGGCCAAGGACGGGGATCAGGGGCTGAATACCGGCGGCATGGGCACATTTTCGCCCAGCCCGTTCTATACGCCCGAGGTGGATCAGTTCTGCCGGGAGCACATTTACCAGCCTACCGTGGACGCTATGGCGGCGGAGGGGCGGGAGTTCAAGGGGATAATTTTCTTTGGGCTTATGCTCACCGCGGATGGTCCCAAGGTGCTGGAATACAACGCCCGGTTCGGCGACCCGGAGACCCAGGTGGTGCTGCCGCGGATGAAGAACGATATTGTGGACGTGTTTGAGGCGTGCGTGGACGGCACTTTGGATCAGGTGGAGCTGGATTTTGAGGACAACGCGGCGGTCTGCGTGGTACTGGCCTCGGCCGGGTACCCGGAGCACTATGAGAAGGGGTATAGGATCGAGGGGTTGGAGAAGTTTAAAGATCAGGATGGGTATTATGTGTTCCATGCGGGAAGTAAGTTTGACGCGGAAGGAAATATCGTGACAAACGGCGGCCGGGTGTTGGGCGTGACGGCGAAAGGAAAGGATTTGGAGGAAGCCAGGGCCAATGCTTATAAGGCGGCGGAGTGGGTGGAATTTGGGAATAAGTATATGAGGGGGGATATTGGGAAGGCGATTGATGAGTTGATTGGATGAAATAGATATCGCTGAAGGTACAATTAAGATATAGTGTTATATATTAAAAGGCGCTCAGAAAATGGGCGCTTTTTATGCTGTAAACATTTATTTGTCACAGAGCGGGTTACAGGATTTAAGGCTTCAATGCACTTTTTTGCGTTTCGCAAGAAAGTGCATTTTTTGTCCCCTTCCTTCCACACTCCCACCGCAATTATTTTAACACCGTCTGCAAGTATCTTGAATTTAAGCCAAAACTCCGCTGTGCTATACTTTTTTTAGAACAAAAACAAGCACTTAAAGGGAGGTAACAAAAATGAAACGAAGAATGTTTAGCGCACTGATGGCAGCCGGTCTGGTCTCCGCACTGATCGCAGGCTGCGGCTCCTCCAACACGGCGGCTACGGAAGCGGCGAAAGCGGCGGAGTCGGCCGGAACCGCGGGAGCCGAGTCACCGGCCGGCACGTCGGGGGGCGCTGAGGCAGCGGCAGGTACGGAGTCCACAGGCGGAGCTACGGCCGGCGTGATCTGGTACAATTTTGCGGATACCTTTATCGCCAATGCCCGCCAGTGTCTGGGCAACGTTGCGGCCGCCGACGGAACCATTAAGATCAGCGACGCGGACAGCCAGAACGATATTACGGTCCAGGATAACAATCTCAACAATTTTTTGACCCAGAAACCCAAGTATCTTGTGATCAACAACATCAATAATCCGGCCGCCGACTCCATCGCAAAGACCTGTACGGACAACGGTATTGTGGCAATTTTTGCAAACACCACAAGTCCAAGCGACGACGCCTTTGCACAGAATGAAAATCTGTGGTACGTCTCATCCGTATCCACCCAGTCGGGCGAAAATATGGGAAATGCGATTGTAGAGTATTTTAACACCCACGAGAACTGGGACCGGAACGGCAACGGAAAGGTGGATTTTATTCTCCTTCAGGGAATGCAGACCTTCAGCGATACCATCAACCGTTCCTCCTACAGTCTGGCCGCCATCGAGGGCGCGGGATATGAGCTGGGCAAAAACATCGGCGGGGACGACGTGACGGGCGTGAAAGGCGGGGATTCCATCAACGGCGTGCTGTGCAATTTCTCCCGCTCCGAGGCGCAGACGAACGTGGAAGCGCTGATTGCCAATTACGGCGATGATATCGACTGCATTCTTGCGGATAACGACGACGAAGCCCTGGGCGCAATCGCAGCGCTTCAGGCCCACGGATATTTCACGGACGAGAGCAACACCATTCCTGTGGTGGGTGTGGACGCCACGGTGGCCGGCTGCGAGAGTATCAAGAACGGAACGCTTTTAGAGACCAGCCTGAACAATCCGGTCAAGCTCGCCAAGTCCATTTACAAGCTGATGTACCTGCTGGAGAAGGGCGAGGCGGTTACCACGGAGAGCATTGGGTTAGACGGAGTCCACGTGGAAGGGCACAAAATCCTGATCGACTATATTTCCATCACCAAGGACAATGTGGAACAGGCAAGCTATGATATCAACGATACCGGCTTCTGATAATTGCAGGCAGTTTGTGTTCTGAGGCAATGAACCATAAAAGATCAGGTTCCTTATGCCTGATCTTTTATGATAAGAGGAGAAAATGAACATGAGTAATGCGGAATTTGTTTTGGAAGCGGTTGATATTACGAAAACCTTTCCCGGCGTAAAGGCTTTGGACGGCGTTTCGCTGCGTGTGAAGCCCGGCACCGTACACGCCCTGATGGGAGAGAACGGCGCAGGCAAATCCACTCTGATGAAGTGCATTTACGGCATCTATTCCCCGGATGCGGGGACCATCAGGATAAGCGGCCAGAAGGTGGAGATCGAAAACCCCAGAAATGCTATGGACCTGGGAATATCCATGATTCACCAGGAGCTGCATCCGGTGCGGACCCAGAATGTGAGTGAGAATATTTTTCTCGGCCGCCTGCCCTACAAAAAGCGGGCGGGGGTGCGCTGGGTGGACCGGGAGCGACTGGTCCGGGATACGCAGGAGGTATTTGAGCGGATCGGCATCAAAATTGACCCGAAGCAGAAGGTATCGGAGCTCTCCACCTCCTACTGCCAGCTGTTGGAGATCGCCCGGGCGGTGTCCATCGGGGCCAAGGTGATCATCATGGATGAGCCCACCTCCTCCCTGACCGAGACGGAGACGGAAATATTATTCAAAATCATCCGGCAGCTCAAAGAGGAACGCGCCGCAGTGATTTATATCTCCCACAAAATTGACGAGATCCTTCAGATATCCGATGAAATTACCATTATGAGGGACGGAAAGCTGGTGGGAACCTGGCCTGCACAGGAGATGACAACGGATACGATTGTAAGCCGGATGGTGGGCCGGGAGATGAATAACCGCTTTCCGCCCAAGACGCACAAGCCCGGAAGCGAAGATTATTTGAGGGTCGAGGGACTGACCAGTACAAGTCCCCATTCCTTCCGGAATGTGAGCTTTTCGGTGCGCAGGGGAGAGATATTCGGGATCGGCGGCCTGGTGGGCTCCCAGAGAAGCGAGCTCATGGAAGCTATTTTTGGCCTGGGTGAAATCAAGAGCGGAAAACTCTACATAAATGGAACACAAGTTCACAACCATTGCCCGGCGGACGCCATAAAAAATAAAATGGCCCTGCTGACAGAGGACAGGAGAAAGACGGGAAATATCGGCTGCGCCTCCGTGGTGGACAATATGCTGGTGGTGGATCAGAACGTGAATCCCGGGCGATACCGGAAGAACGGCCTTTTCCTGGACAAGAAAAAGCGCGGGCGGGAGGCGAAACGGTATGTGGATATGCTCTCCGTCAAGACCCCAACCTTAAAAACGTCCATGGAATCGCTGTCCGGAGGGACGCAGCAGAAGGTGCTTCTGGGGCGCTGGCTGTTGTCGGAGCCGGATATTCTGATTCTGGACGAACCGACCCGTGGAATCGATGTGGGGGCAAAATATGAGATTTATGAATTGATGGAGGAAATGGCCCGGGACGGGAAGTGCGTGATCATGATCAGCTCGGAGATGCCGGAGCTGATGGGCATGTCGGACCGGATTATGGTGATGTGCGAGGGCCATATGTCGGGGATCATCGAACACTCCGAGATATCGGATGAGAAAATCATGCTGTTGGCCAGCACCTATACCGCGGAAGATGTAAAGGAGAAACCATGAAATCGGAAAACATTTCAAAATTCTTGATTAACAATATTTTATATATCTGTCTGTTGATTATGATTGTCATAATTGCGGTTATCTCGCCGTCCTTTCTGTCGGCCAGGGTGCTGAGCGATGTGCTGATCCAGAGTGCGCCCAAGATTCTGCTGGCGATGGGCATGCTGGTGGTGATCATCGCGGGCGGCATGGATATGACCGTGGGACGTCTGGCCGGTCTGGGCGCTGTGATCGCAGGCACGCTGGCGCAGCAGGCCGACTATTACCTGAAGTTCTGGCCCGGGCTTGGGGAACTGCCGATCATCGTTCCCATGCTCGTGTCGGTGGCGGCGGGACTGATGGTGGGCGCTGTCACCGGTATCATCATCTCAAAATTCCGGGTTCCGGCCTTTCTCGCCGGACTGGGAATGCAGTTGATTATTTACGGAGGAAATCTGCTGTTTTTGAAGAAAGCGCCGAACAATTCCCAGCCTCTGGCAGGCTATAAGCAGTCCTTTGTACAGTTCGGAACCGGATCCTTTATGGGGATCTCTTACTTGATAATTGTAGCGTTACTTGTTATGATATTTGTATTCGTGTTGTTAAATATGACAACGCTCGGCAAAAATATCTACGCGATCGGAGGTAACAGAGAGGCGGCAAAGGTAGCAGGTATCAACGCATTTAAGATCGACATGTTCGTTTATATGCTCTCCGGCGCCCTGGCGGCCTTCGCAGGCTGTATGCTGGCGGCCCGCACCGGAAGCGCAAACGCGGCGTTTGCGGAGGGTTATGAGATGGATGCGATCGCAAGCTGCATCATTGGGGGCGCCTCCTTCGCAGGAGGAATCGGAAATGTGCCGGGTGCATTTCTCGGCGTCATCATCTTCAGCGTGATCAACTATGGCCTTACCTTTGTGGGACTGAGCTCCTACTGGCAGTTTATCGTAAAAGGGCTGATTATTATTGTCGCGGTGGCCCTGGATATGCGCAAGTATTCCGCCAAAAAATAGGAAATGGACAGAAATTACAGAAGATGCAGCGGCGGCCCCGTGGGGCTTTTGACGCTGACGCTCCTCCTTGCTGCGATTTTGCTCTCGGGCTGTGGCGGGAGGGAGGAAGCCCTGTATCCGGTCACAAGGGTATCGGTCATTCTGCCCCACAACGACGACGGATACTGGAGTCTGATTCGGGAGGGAATTGAGGAGGCGGAAGCAGAGCTGGGAGAATTGTACAATATTGATATCCAGATCAGCATTCCCCAGCTCAATTACAATATCAGCCAGATGACGGATATCCTGAAGCAGCAGGTGGCCGCCAGAGTGGATGCGATTGTGATCCAGGGAAATGAGGACGAAACCTTCCGGCAAGTGCTTGCGGAGGCACAGAACAGGGGAATTCAGATCATCTGCGTGGATACGGCGATCCGGGATTTTCCCTGTAACCTGTACATTGGAACCGACAATTACGAGGCCGGAAGATTGTTGGGCGAGAATATGGTCAGGCTGGCGGACGGAAAGGCGAGGGCTGCGGTGGTGACGGGGGAACCCGGCTATTTAAACCTGGAGCAGCGTTTGCAGGGATTCCGGGATGTGACCGCCCGCTATCCCGGCATAGAGATCACCAGCGTGAATTACAACCATTACGACGGGCTTACCTTTATGAATCAGTACCACAGCCTGTCCGATGAGGCGGACATTCTGGTGTGCCTGGAGGGCACGGGCGGACAGACGCTGAGCCATGCTTTTACAGGGCCGGACGCGGAGTATCGCTTTGTGGTTGGCTTTGATGCGTACACAGGGGTGGAAAGCCGCGTAATTGCGGGAGTGGTAAAACAGGATACGAACCAGATGGGGCGCCGTATCGTGGAGGAGATTGCAAATTATGTATCGGAGGGCAGATACACGGACGACGTTATCTATACGGACTGCTATTGGCTGTCCGCCGATTCTTACGACGAGGTCAGCCGATGAAAAAATCCGTCTTTTTTAATACGGTAGCAAAAAAGTATGCCATGGGCTATATCATTATGGGATTTTTCGTGCTGGTGTTCCTGGTGTCCGGTCTGTTTGAAAATTTCTACGTTTCCAGCCGATACTCCCGGGCGACCTCGGAGCTGGTAGCGGTCAACCGTCTGGAAACCGCGGTCAACGATCTGAATGAGAGCGTCAACCTGGCATACCTGTATCTCTCCGCTGATGGAGTAAAAGCCTATGACAGGGGAACGGAAAATGTCCGGGAAGAGATAACCGGGATCGAGGCTCAGCTTGAGCAGCGCTTTGAGCGGGAGCTGTCCGATGCCTGCAACACCGTCAAGACGTATATCGAAAAAAGTGAAGGCTTGATGGAGAGTCTGGGAGAATATTTAAACGGCCAGAAACGCAGGGACGCGGATTACACCTCCCTGGAACGGCAGTACGGTGAGCTTCAGGAGGTTTATGGCTACGTCAATCTGCGGTTTCAGAATACCTATACCGCAAAGCTGGTGACATTGAGAGCGATGGAAGAGCGCCTGGACCGGCTGCAGCGATACACCGCCGCGTTTCAGCTGGCGCTGATGGCCGTGATGGGGCTGATCTGCAGCGTTTACCTGTATAAGGTGATCCGTGAGGTGTCCGGTTCCATCCGGAAAATGATGGCGGGTGTAAATTCCATGCGGGAGAATATTTCCCTGGCGGAACCGATTCAGGTGGGCAGCAATGACGAGTTCGACGAGTTTGCGGGGGCGTTCAACCACATGATTGAGATTATCCGGGATCAAATGCGAAAGATCGAGGAGAACGCCGATATTAAGGAGCGCCTGGCCGCCCTGGAGATTGAAAACCTGCGCATATACAGTGAGCTGCAGAAAAGCCATCTGAATTTTCTGCAGGCCAGGATTAATCCCCATTTCTTGTTCAATACCCTGAATATGATTTCCTCCCTGGCGCGCATTGAAAATGCGGACCAGTGTGCGGAGCTTATGGAGATCACGGCCACGTTTCTGCGATATAACCTGGATAATATCTCAAAGACCGTTACGCTGCAAAAGGAGATGGAAAACCTGAAGGACTATGTCGCCATTCAGGAATACCGGTATGGCGGAAGGTACTCTTACTTCTTTGACGTGGACGAAAGCTGTTTTGATTTCAAGATGCCATGTATGATTCTCCAGCCCCTTGTGGAAAACGCCATACAGCACGGGATTGCCATGAAAATGAGCGGCGGCTGCGTGTGGATCAAGGTGTTCAGGACCGAACATCATATCTGTATGGAGGTGAGGGACAACGGAGTGGGCATGACGCCCCAGCAGATCCGCCGCATCTACGAGGAGTTCGAAAATAACGGTTCCTCCGGCATGCACATCGGACTGCGGAATATTTATCACAGAATCCAGCTGTTTTACAACGGGCATGCAAAATTTGAGATAGAAGCTATGAATCCGGGGTTAAAAATCAGGATTTGGCTTCAGCGGGAAGGGTGACCTATGAATTTTACAATGGTGATTGCAGACGACGAGCCGCTGGTGCTCAAAAGCCTGGAGATGCTGGTGGCCAAAAATTTTCCAAACATCCAGGTGGCCGGGCTGGCCGAAAACGGTGTGGAGCTGAAAGAGCTGTTGGAACGGCTGGAGCCGGATCTGGCGGTGGTGGACATACGGATGCCGGGATTGTCCGGGATCGAGGTGATTGAGCTTATGCGCGGCAAGGGTTGTAAAACCCGCTTTATCATCAACACGGCGTTCAGCGATTTTGAGTATGTGAAGAAAGCGTTGGACCTGAAAACCGACGGATACATCCTGAAACCAGGCAAACAGGACGAGAAGATCAGGGCGATTTCGGAGCTGTGCAGGGCCGTGGAGGCCGAGCGGGAGAAAAACAGCAGGCAGAGCAATCTGGATTCGGCGCTGCAAGTGGTGAACCCTTACCTGGGCAGCGAAATTTTGATGTCAATATTTTCGGAAAAATGCGATGAGGAACATTTTAAGGTTTACCTTGACATCAATGGGCTGCATTTTTCCGGAGGATGCATCGCGACATTTCTCATCAGAAGCCCGGGCCGGATGGGGGCCAGGGAACTGAATGGGGAGTTAGGGAAAATACTGGACGGGATTTGCGGCTTTCTGGCCACCGTCACATCCGACGGAATCGTTGTGATGCTGTTTGCTCCCGGGCGTTCGGACCGGGAGGAGCAGAGAAGCTGGTGCGCAGGGCTGGCAGAGCTCATCGCCCGGGATCTTATGGAGCGCACGGGATCGGAATGCCTTTATGGGGTGGGGCTTGTCTATGCTTCCTTTTCCGATATGCCGCGCTCCTACCAGGAGAGTATTGCCAAACTCAGAGAGAATCACAAAAACCTGCCGGACCTGCCGGCGGATAATGCTGATAAGATAAAAGATTATGTGGAAACAGCCAAACAATATATCGACAGCAATTATATCCGGGACATTTCCCTGATGGCCTGCGCGGAGAGCGTGGGCATCAGCCCGTATTACCTGAGCCACATTTTTAAAGAAAAGACGGGAAGCACCTTTGTGGAGTACCTGACGGCGGTGCGCATGGACCGGGCGAAGGAGCTGTGCCGGAATCAGAAGCTCACCGTCAAGGATATTTCAGACCGCTGCGGTTATATCAATACCACGTATTTCTGCAAGGTGTTTAAGCGGAACGTGGGAAAAACCATTGGGGCGTACAGGATGGAATTGCTGAGAACAGAATCAGAGAGGGGAACAGAATGTCAGAGTTAAGCAAACGAATGAGAGCGGAATGGAGCGTAAACGATGCAAAGCGGGACGCAGGGCTTACCACGCCGGAAACGGTTGAACGGTTCGACGGCCTTGCTTACGGGCCGGATCCGGTCTGGAACCGTCTGGATGTTTACCGTCCAAAGTGTGAGCGGGGGAACCGGCTGCCGGTGATTGTGAGTATCCACGGCGGCGGTTGGGTATACGGGGATAAGGAGCTGTATCAGTTTTATTGCATGTCGCTGGCCGGGAGGGGATTTGCGGTGGTGAACTTCACGTACCGGCTGGCGCCGGAGTTCAAATTTCCCGCGCAGCTGGAGGACACGAACCGGGTGATGGAATGGGTATATGCGAACTGTGAAACCTACGGATTCGATCTGGACAATATTTTTATGGTAGGGGATTCCGCCGGGGCGCATCTGCTGGGGCTGTATACCGCCATCTGCACCTCCCCGGAGTATGCTGCACGGTATCCGTTCAAGGCGCCCCAGGGATTTGTCCCCAGGGCGATCGGCATGAACTGCGGCGCGTACGAGCCGCTGGCAGAAGTGGAACATGAGGGCGGGAGCACGAACCTGGAGCTGATGGAGGATCTGCTGCCGGAGAAGGGATCCCAAAAGGAGCGGGAGCTGATCAATGTGACGGACCACGTGAACAGCAGCTTCCCGCCGGTATACCTTATGACTGCGGTAGGGGACTTCTGTATGGATCAGGCGCCCGGGCTCAGGGAAAAGCTGAAAGAGGCCGGCGTGTACTGCGAGTACAAGCTTTACGGCGATCAGGAGCATCCGCTCTACCACGTGTTTCATCTGACCGTGCAGGAGGCGGAGGGGCAGCTGTGTAATGACGAGGAGTGCGGGTTTTTCCGACGGATGATGAAGAGGGGCGGCGGGGACGGGGGGTCCGTATAGCAGGCAGCCTGCAATCTGGAAATTTTGGATGATCCGCCGTGTGATGGTAAACGGAAAATGTCCCATGCTGGTTTATCGATTGACCATTCCCCAAATCTGCGATAAAATGACATCAGTGCACCGCATTGGCGACGTTACAATGCCAGTGTATTCGTCGCTCAGGGAAATGGAGGAGATATCGTTTTGGAACGCATCGAGTTAATACAGAAGCTTATGAAAGAGCACACAAGATCTGCCGCTGTGACCGTAAGCTTTTTAGATAAACCGAGAAAGTATGGGATGGACAACAGTTTATTTATGCGGGAGGTTCATTTTGTGGTGGAGATTGGGCCGGAGGGCTCGCCGACCATGGGAGAGCTGGCGCAGCGGTTAAATGTGACCCAGGGGGCGGTGACCCAGATGGCCATCCGGTTGGAGAAAAAGGGTTATGTGGCGCGCGCCAAGGACGCAGGGGACAAGCGGGTGACCACGGTTTCCCTGACCGAAAAAGGCAGAACTCTCTGTGCGGAACACATCGCGTATGATCATAGCGAGTTTTCTTATATCAGCCGGTTTTTAAGCCAGTATTCCGAAGAAGATCTAAAGCGGCTGATCGAATATGAGGCATTGATGGGAAAATTATTTTTGACCCGGACATAATGACGAAAAAAAGTGCTTTCTGGTATTGACAGGTAAGCATTTTTTTGTTATAAATACTTTAGCAGCTAAAATAGTTGCTCTTATTTGGCCAAATATTTTAGTAACTAAAGTAATATTTTCGACTTGTGAAAGGAAGCATTTAATGAAGTATGATTTTGACCATGAGGTTTTGCGTTTTGGAACCTACAGCATGAAATGGGATGACGATGCATTTTTCAAGGTCACCACTCCGAAGCTCCGGCTGGACAAAGATACCATCCGCCTGAATCTGGCCGACATGGATTTCAGGTGTGCGCCCGCCATTGCAAGGGCTATGCATAGAGTGGCGGATTTTGAGAATTACGGCTACACCACGTCCAACTCAGCAACAGAGTATAAGCGGTCGATCATAAACTGGTACCGGCGCCGCCATAACATGGAGCTTCAGCCGGAATGGATTATCCATTCCAACGGGGCCTTGGACGGCGTGGAGCAGACGATCCTGGCATTTTCCAAACCTGGAGAGGGCGTGATTCTCTGCCGGCCCATTTACCGCAATTTTACGAATGTGATTGAGAAAACCGGCCGTCACGTCGCGAACTGTCAGATGATCAATCACGGGGATGGGGCTTACGAACTGGATTGGGAACATTTGGAAGCCGTCTGCGCGCAGCCGGAGAATAAAGTTCTGGTGCACTGTTCCCCACAGAATCCGGTGGGCCGGGTCTGGACGAGAGAGGAGCTATGCCGGGTAGCGGAGATTTGCCGCGGGAACGGGGTGGTTCTGGTCTCGGACGAGATTCATTCGGATATAATCCGAAAAGGGGTCAGGCATATACCGATTCTGGATGCGCTGGAAGATCTCAGCAATATCATTATGGTGTCCGGCGTGAATAAATCCTTTAACCTGATGGGCCTGCACTGCGCTTACAGCGTGATTCCGGACGAGGGCCTGCGAAAGCAGTTCCAGAAGGGTTATGAACCCGCCATGCCCACGCCTTTCGCTATCGCGGGTACCATTGCGGCGTATAACGAGAGCGAGGAATGGCTGGATCAGTTAAATGAATACCTGGACAGGACCATGTCTTTTGCGGTGGATTACATAAAAGAAAAAATTCCCGGGGTCAAGGTGTATCTGCCCCAGGGAAGCTATGTCCTGTGGCTGGATTTTTCAGGCTACGGTTATTCGGATGATGTTTTGCAGGATATCATTTACCAGAAAGCCAATGTGGCGTTGCAGAAGGGGACGTCCCATGATCCCGGAAATGGGGCTGGGTTTATGCGGTTGTGCGTCACCTGTTCCAAAGCCAATATCCGGAAAGCTATTGATCGGATTTCAGAGGCGTTTGCGGAATATGAAAGGGAAGCGGCACTTGTAAAAGGATAAGTCTCGGGGAAGGGGTACTTTTATGGAAAAGAAACTCAATTTGTTTGATTTGATTTCGATTGGTGTTGGATGTATTGTTGGTTCCGGGGTATTTGCGTTGATGGGGGTTGGGATTGCATATACGGGAAGAGGGATCGTGCTCGCCTTGTTCCTCGCAATGGCCTTGTGTGTATTACAGTCCATTGCCTTTCCGCTTTTGACCAGAATTTTTGAGGTGGACGGCGGGGAGTATGCCATTAACTCATTGGTTATGCCTAAAATGTGCTCGGGATTTGCGGTGGGAAGAGACATTTTATTCCGTGCCGGATCGCTGGCTGTGACCGCTATTGCAGTTGTGCAGTATCTGGAGAAGCTTTTTCCAAGCATCTCCGCGTATGGTAAACTGGTAGCGTTTCTTGTGCTGACCCTGGCCTTTCTCTGTGCGGTGGTGGGAGATAAATTCGCGGCGGGCGTGCAGAACATCATGTGCATTTGTATGTATTTGGCCCTGGGCATTTTTGTGGTGTACGGCGTTATGAAGATGGATACGGCCGCCTATTCCGGGGACCCCATGCTTCCCAACGGCCTGAAAGGGCTGATTTCCGCCATTGCGCTGATGTCTTATACCTGCAACGGTTTCCAGTATGTGATCAACATGGGAAAATCCGCGGCCAATCCCAGAAAAAATATACCGCTTGCATTTTGCCTGTCCGCACTGGTGGGCGCGGCCATTTACGCGCTGATTGGTTTTGCGGCGACCCACACCCATTCTTACGGTGAGATTGCCGGGATGAATTTAGGGGGCGTTGCCCAGATGATTATGCCCAATGGCCTTTACATGTTTTTCCTCATCGGCGGCGCGTTATTTGCGCTGTGCACCTCCCTGTTGGGCGCCATCGTATCCGGATACAGGCCGTTAATCGCGTCCGCAAAAGACGGCTGGCTGCCCGGCGTGCTGACCAAAACCACGAAGAAAGGGGCGCCGTACGTTTTAGTGCTGCTGTATCTCCTGGGGGCGGTGCCGATTTTTCTGGGCATGGATTTAGGGGATGTGGCGACGATCTGCCTGTTCCCGGGCGCGATTACAAAAGTGCTGGCGAATATTTACGCAATGTCCGTTCCTTCGCGTTTTGAAAAAAGCTGGAAGAAAAGCGGTTTGAAGATTTCCGTGGGATTATACCGGTTTGTGCTGGTGGTGTCCTCTGTTGCGGCGGTGGTTCTCGGAGTGTTTTACTTCATCTCGAATGATCTGAAGGTGGCGATGCTGGCTGTGACCGCAGGGATATTTGTTTATGGCTTTTTGGTTGACCGATTTGGAAATATTCATATTCAGGTAAAAGAGGAGTATACAGAATGAAATGGATGATTGCCAGTTTCAGCCCCACCGGTACTACAAAGAAGATAGCGAAAGCGATCACAGAAGGGACGGGCTGTTCTGTTTTGGATGTGGATCTGACCGATTTAGAGGCTGTGAAAAATGTGGCCCGGTTGGATGATACGGCGGTTCTGCTGGCGGCGGTACCGGTTTATCAGGGACGGGTTCCGGCTGTGGCGCTGGAACGGCTGAAGGGGATCCGGGGAAACGGCCGGTATGCCGTGGCGGTGGTGGTCTATGGGAACAGGGAGTATGAGGACGCGCTATTGGAGCTGAAGAACACCCTGGAGGAGAACGGGTTTCAGGTAGCGGCGGCGGGCGCTTTTGTGGCGGAACACTCCATTATCCGCTCCATTGCATCCGGTCGGCCGGACGAGGCGGATATCAGGACGGCAAAAAAATTCGGGGCGGATATTCTGGAAAAAATAAACGGAGCGCAAAACATTTCCCCGGTTACAGTCCCCGGAAATGTTCCCTACAGAGCGGTAAATGCGCCTTCTGCCTGGCCGGCGGCAGATGATGCCTGCAATCGGTGCGGGGCCTGCGCGGCGGCCTGTCCGGTCGGAGCGATCTCCCGGGAGACGCCCAATCTGACGTCAGGGGACAAATGCATCAACTGTATGCGCTGCATTCAGGTTTGCCCCAGAAAGGCCCGATCCATGCCTGCACGATTCTTGGAAGGAGCAAAGACAATGCTTGAGAAAAACGCGGCAAAACGCCGGGAGGCAGAGCTGTTTTTGTGATCCGGGCGGGGTGTGCCTTCGCGTTGATACAGGCGCGGCGAATTTGCAGGAAATTCTCCCATTGACTGCCAAAACATTCATTGTTATAATAAGGAAACGTATCACTTATCATCAGCCTGGCGGCTGGTGACAGGATATAATAAGGAAACGTATCACTTATCATCAGCCTGGCGGCTGGTGACAGGATATAATAAGGAAACGTATCCCTTATCATCATCCCTGGCGGCTGGTGACAGGGTAGAAGCGTTGAAAATTGATTTGAAGAGTAGCGAGGCGTTCGAAAGTTACCCCTGTGGTACGGCCATCCAGGCCGTATGGTAGCTAAAGAACGCCTCTGTTTTTGGGAAGGAACGGACATTTATGCGCCATAAGGAGACATCACAGGAAAATATCATTGCCACACTGGTAAAATTCTGCGTGCCCCTGATTCTCAGCGGAATCCTGCAGCAGCTTTACAACTGGGCGGACGCCTTTATTGTGGGAAATGTGGCCGGTGAGGAAGCGCTGGCGGCAATCGGGGCCACGGGCACGGTGAGCGGCCTGTTTTTGCTGGCCATCAACGGCTTTACCCTGGGTCTGGCGGTACTGTTTGCCCAGCGCTACGGCAGCGGCAGGCTGGCGGAGATCCGGAATACGCTGTCCTCCTTTTGTGTGATCCTGGGAGCGGCGTTTCTGATGCTGGCCGGGATCGGCATCTTGTGCGCGTACCCCCTGCTCCGTCTGCTGAACACCACCCCGGACACCATCGGGATGGCGGAAGATTACCTGAAAATCATTCTGGCCGGGGTCCCGGTCATGGCCGTGTACAATGTCTATACGGCCGCCCTGCGCGGAGCGGGCAACAGCCGGGCGCCGTTTTTCTCGATTCTGTGCTCGTCCGTTGTGAATGTGGTTCTGGACGTGATACTGGTGGTTTTTGGCCGGATGGGCGTGAGGGGCGCGGCCATCGCCACAGTGGTCTCCCAGGCCGCCATGACGGGATACATCGTCTGGTACAGCAGAAGATACGATTTCCTGCGGATTCATCCCTTCCGCCGACCGGTGGACCGGGCGGCTGTGAAGGCGGGGATTCATCTGGGGTTTCCGCCCATGGTCCAATCCTGCGTCAACGCCTTTGGAAACCTGATTTTGCAGAATTTTATGAACGGGTTCGGAACCCAAACGGTGGCCGCCATTACCACGGCGTACCGGGTGGACACCATTATTTTTCTGCCCATGATCAACATTGGCTCCGGCATCTCCACCATTGTGGCCCAGAACTACGGGGCGGGAAAGCACAGGGAGATTCCCCGGGTGGTCGCAGCGGGCGCAGTTATGATGACGGCGGTTTCCCTGGCTCTGACAGTTCTGGTCATCCGGGCCGGCGGCCCTCTGATCGCCATGTTCGGCGTGAGCGCCGCAGTGACGGAAATCGGCCGGAACTTTTTCCGGCGGATCGCGAGCTTTTACGTGGTTTACGGGTTCTGCATGACCATCCGCGGGTATCTGGAAGGGATCGGAGACGTGGTGTATTCCAGCGTGGCGGGAATCCTGGCTCTGATCTCGCACATCCTGTTTTCCTACTGGTTTGCGGCGTCCTGCGGGAATATGATCATCGCCTACGCGGAGGCGGCGTCCTGGGGCGTTATGTTGCTGTTGTATGTTGGAAGGGTGACGCGGAAGCGGCATGTGCTTGCCTGGCAGAAACGGTGAGAACGAAAGACGCAATTTGTGAAAGGAATGTAAAGAATGGGATTAAAAAAATTAACCGATAAAATTTATTATGATCCACATCAACCGGAAGTGGATCGTCCAATGCTTGCGTACTTAAAAGGAAGCAGGATTTCATTAGCCATTGATGCTGGATATTCTGACAATCATGTGAATGATTTTTATGAACTTTTAAACCAATCGGGATTAAAAAAGCCCGACTTTACAGCGATTACCCATTGGCATTATGATCATACATTCGGAATGCACCATATTCAGGGCGCGAGTATCGCCTGCTGCCGGACAAATGAATTTTTGCGGAAGGAGCAACAAAAAGCAGTCGATTTGCATTATATAGAAAAACTAAAAATGGCGGATCCCTGTTTTAAGAGGGAATATCATAATAAGCAATCATTGAATATTGTTTTATCAGATATCGAATTCAGAGGTGAGATCATATTGAATCTTGGTGAATTGACCGCTAAAATATTTCAAACAGAATCCCCTCATTCGGAAGATACGGTATGCATCTATGTGCCGGAAGAAAAGGTCCTCTTTTTAGGGGATTCGACAAGCGAGGATTTTTTCAATGGGGGATATATGGATCATCGTAAGTTGAAAAAACTAATCGTGATGATAGAGGATACAAATTGCGAGTTTTGTGTTTTAAGCCATACAGAACCTTTGAAAAAGGGAGAGTTGCTGGAATATCTCTATGGAATATTACAGAGTTGACCGTATCAACAGGAACAACAACGCTACATGTAATCCCGGGCAAGGGCTGCCGTTGCCGCCCTGAAAATAATGCTCCGCAAGCGAAGCTGCTGCGCGCTCTTGTCCAAATTCACCATACTCAAGCAATTTAAGGATTGACATTTCCCCATTTTCCGTATATAGTAAACCATAGATCAAGGAGGACCCGAGTCCTTCATAAGAAAAGGAGTGGTTGTTATGTTGGCAAACGGTAAAAGAGAGGTAAAAATTCAATAACCACGTAAATTTTGACAGGGACAGGTGTAGAAGGCTTTTTTTCGCACACGGCTCGTTGTCGTGTTTTTTTGTACCCTTTTTTCGGGAAATGGACCTGGCCCTGAGGCTTATGAAGGAGAACTTGATTTGGAGAACGAAAATTTAATATTGATCAGCAACCATAAAAACTGGGTGGAGCAGGCGGCTAAGGACCAGCTGGCGGGCGTGAGCCGCCTCCCCGGAGTTGTAAAGACCGTGGGCCTGCCGGACCTCCATCCGGGGAAAACCCCGGTGGGCATGGCGGTTTTGAGCCAGGGCCTGTTTTACCCCCACCTGATTGGAAACGACATCGGCTGCGGCATGAGCCTGTTTTCCACGGGCGTCCGCCGGGCACGCTTCAAGGTGGAGCGGTGCGTAACCCGGCTGAATTCCATCCGGGAACTGTCCGACGTCCCCAGTGGGAATCCCTATGAGGAGGATTGCCCGATCCGGGATTTCGGTACCATTGGTTCCGGCAATCACTTTGCGGAGTTTCAGTGCCTGGAAAATGCCCCGGACCCGGAAATGGCTCAGGCGCTGGGGCTGATGGACGGCCAGGTGTTCCTGCTGGTACACTCCGGTTCCCGGGGCTACGGCCAGGACATTCTCTCACGGTTTTATAATCCTGGGGGAATCCGGGAAGACTCTGAGCAGGCCCGGGATTATCTTTTGGAGCATGACCGGGCCCTTTTGTGGGCGGACCGGAACCGGCTGGCGGTGGCTGAAAAGCTGCTGGACTATCTGGGGGTGGACGACACCGTGGAACCGGTGGTTCAGAGCTGCCACAATTACGTGGAGCGGAGGCCCGAGGGCTGGCTTCACCGCAAGGGCAGCGTATCCACCAAGCAGGGGCCGGTGGTGATCCCCGGGTCCCGGGGCAGTCTGACCTATGTCTGCATGCCTGGGGAGGACACGGCGTTTTCTCTGGACTCCGTCTCCCACGGCGCGGGCCGGAAATGGGCCAGAAGCATTTGCAAAAGCCGCATCGATCAGAAATACGACCGCAATTCCATCCGCAGTACCAAATACAAGAGCCATGTCGTCTGTCACGACACCAACCTGCTGTTTGCGGAAGCGCCCGAGGCATACAAAAACGTGGAGCAGGTGATCGATTCCCTGCTGGAATACGGTCTCATCCACGTGGTTGCAACCCTGCGTCCGCTGATTACGTTTAAGGGGTAGGTGGCGGATATGAGAATACAGATCAGTTCCGGCCAGGGGCCGGAGGAGTGCGAACTGGCCGTGGGCCTGTTTTATCAGGCATTGCGGCGGGAAGTGGAAGAGATTCAGATGGTAAGCTGTGTCAAAGGGCGCAGGGGAGGATTTTCCTCCGTTGTGCTGGAGGCGGACTGGTCCGGGCTGGAGGGCAGCGTGCTTTGGGTGTGCAAAAGCCCGCTCCGGCCGGGGCATAAACGGAAAAACTGGTACATCGACGTCAGCATTTTGGAAGAAATTCCCAGAACCAGCAAGGAGATGCAGGTGCGCTTCGAGACCTTCCGCAGCGGCGGAAAGGGCGGCCAGAACGTCAACAAGGTGGAGACCGGCGTGCGGGTGGTGCATATCCCTACCGGCATCGCGGTGGTGTCCACGGAGGCCAGGAGCCAGCACATGAATAAGCAGATCGCCTTAAACCGGCTGTGCGATATCCTGGCGGACCGCGACCTGCAGTGCGCCCGCAGAGAGAAGGAGCTGGCCTGGATGGAGCACAACCGTCTGGAGCGGGGCAATCCGGTGCGGATTTACGAGGGAAGGGAGTTTGTGAGGCGGCGGTAAGGCCGGGAAACAGAATTGGAAGTGGAATCGGAAAAGGAGACGATCATTGATGAAATTGCATTTGGAACCGGTGACGGCGCAAAACCGGGAGGAAATACTGCGTCTGGGCGTGCTGCCCGGCCAGAAGGGCTACATTGAGACCGTAGCCCAGTGTATGGAGGAAGCCGGGGAGTACGGTGGCTGGCGGCCGGTGGGAATCTATGACGGGGACCTGCCGGTGGGATTTTCCATGTACGGATTTTTCCGGGAGGAGTACCCGCCCGAGGGGCGGCTCTGGCTGGACCGCCTGCTGATCGACGCCCGGTTTCAGGGCCGGGGATACGGCAGGGCGGCGCTGGAAGCGCTGCTGGAACGCCTCTCCCGGGAGTATCCGGAAAAAGACGTCTACCTCAGTGTGATCGAGGGAAACGATGTGGCCACCCGGCTGTATGAACAGTACGGGTTCCGGTTTATCGGGGAGAAGGACATCCACGGCGAGGACGTTATGGTGAGAGTGTGGGATGGAAATTTGATTGTTAAGACACTTGCTTTTTGATTTTCAGCAGCAGCAGGATCAAACTCACGCCCATGAGAATGTGCCCGATCCCCGCGATTCCTGAGATCGAGGCGTCCATTGTGCGGCTTAGGGCGGTTCCCCATACCTGGGTCAGCCCTCTCATCAAAAAGCCGAGGGCTGTGATATTCAGGCCGAGCTGGTAGGTGATCAAGAGCTTACCGGTGTTCGGCTGGCCGGAAAAGCCGAAGTTCTGTTCCAGCAGCATCAAAAACAGGAAGAAAAACATGCCAAGGAGAAAGTAATGGGTGTGCATGACGGACAGATTGGTCTTGCCCGTAAAATGGTTAAATTTCGTGAATTCCCGGTAAAAGACTCCAAAGATCATGGCGAGAATCGCGTACAGTATAGCAGTGTTCAGATAGCGTTTTATCATTGTGGTTTTTCCTTTCATATGGTTGCCGGCCGTCCGTTGGGCTGCCGGTAGAGCTGCCAGCACATCCGGACGATCCAGACGTAGGCCAGCGTTTTTGGGATCATCAGTACGCCCACAACCGGCGCGATTCCGCTGAACAACACCACCGGCAGGTAGAAGCCGAAAGAGAGTCCAACGGCCAGGGGCATAAAACGGAAAACGGGGTCGCCATGTTCCTTGGCTTCCCGGGCAAACATGACGATCACAAGAATTCCCATGATTGCAAAGGGGATATTGCGCAAAATTCCCGGGAGAAGAGGCGGGCGGTAGGACATCCACTGATTTTGCGGGAGCAGGCAGAGGGCGATGCGCAGGGCGGAAAGCAGCCACATGGTTCCCGTGAGGCCGCGCCGCCCACGGATTTGGTATCGGTCCCGCCAGATATAATACAGAATCAGGTAAAAGACGGTCATGGTGATGGAGGTGACAAATTTCCCAAAGCCCAAGGCTGCGGCGTTTGCCTCCAAACCGTTGGCCCAGAGGGCGTAGGAGCGGGGCACGAGATGGAAGGAGTCGCCTGCTCCCAGAAGCGCGGCCATCCATCCCGCCCGTCTCACCATGGGGCTTCTGCCCTTTGCCGCCATGGTAAGCCCTGAAAATAGCGCAAAGCCGAGATACAGAATGTCAAAACCGGTTTCGGCGATTGCCTGTGCGGTCATGAATTCACCCTCCTTTAATAAATCGTCCGCTTGACGAGTTCCATTAAAAAATCAATATTCTGCGCTCGAATCTTCAGGAGCATGGTAAGATTCATCATCAGAAAGCGGGCGAACTGTTCCCGGGTGAAGGTTTCGTCCCAGATGTCCCTTCGAACCCGCCCGTCCAGCTCCATCCGCCGGATCAGCGATTGTTCCAGAGCCGCCTGCATGGATTCCATACGGCCCAGGCCCGCCGCCTCCACATTGACCAGGCTGCCCATGAGCCGACCGGCGGAGCGGTCGATCCGGTCCCTCAAAAAGGCAAATATTTCTTCCAGCTGGCCGCAGAAGGAATCGGAGGTGATGGCGTCCCCCAGCTCGACCAGCGCCTGTTTCCAGTAAGCTTCCGTGAGTGCCAGAAGGATTTCGTCTTTATTTGCGAAGTAATTGTAAACGGTTCCGGTTGCAATCCCGGCCTTCCGGGCGATGGAGCGGATATTGACCGCCTCGATGCCCTCGGCGTCCGCCACGCAGCGCGCGCAGTCCAGCAGGGTATCGCGCAAGGTGTCGTCTTTTTTTCTCATCCTATCACCTTCTTGTTTGATAAATGAACGTGTTCATGTATAGTATATACGCGGAGGGCCGGTTTGTCAATGTTAAATGAACGTGTTCATAAATGAAACGCTTAAACGGAATGGGTGTTTGTGATATCGTATGAGCACTTGACGAGGTATTTTCGAGTCTAGTGAGAATACATGTCACAACACTTAGCGAGGTCTTTAACGAGGTTAGTGTTTGTGATAAAATAGGGTAGAACCCGGGGATTTTGGGGCTTATGAGGACGAAACCCGCAGAGGAGGAGAAGCGATGTATGAGAGAATGCTCGACAAACAGATCAAGCCGAGCCTGGAAGCGATGGCGGATTATTGCGGCGAAAATGGCGAACGGTTTATTTTGCTGAATCAATGGCTGGGGAAAACCTTTGAAACGGAGCAGCAGATTGTATTCCCCTATGGGAACCAGTATGGATGGGGCGTGGCGCACCGGAAGAAGCGGAAGCTTTTGTGCAATGTGTTTGCGGAGGACAACGGATTCACTGTGATGCTGCGCCTATCGGACCGGCAGTACAAATCCGTATACGGGCAGCTCAGGGCCGATACCCGGGAGCTGATCGACCACAAGTATCCCTGCGGTGACGGCGGCTGGATCCACTACCGGGTCGCCGGGCCGGAACAATTTAAGGACATACAGGTTTTGTTGACAGTGAAGTGTTCGTAGGATTTGACTTGTCTTGGCAGCTGTGGGGAGGAAGCGGAAGATGAAAAACGGACCTGGGCGGTTGGTTGGAAAGGGAATTTTGCAGGCGGATATGGAACATGCGGCAGAGTTATAGATAACCTCTGCGTTTAGCCTCCGCCAGCAGTTCCGGCTGTATCAGCGGATAGGTCCAATGATCGGCCAGATGTTCTGTGATGAGGATGGATTCAATTTCACTGTGGAGCTCTGCCTCAAAGGTTTTTATGTCGGCATAGTACATCATTCCGAAGATTTCCTGGGCGTTCAAAGGATCCCCGTCCGTCACGGAATATGCGCATACTGGGGTGATCTCAAAGTCGGTTGCCCCGGTTTCTTCATATAATTCCCGTTTGGCGGTATCCAAAATACGTTCGCCGGGCTCTCTGTGTCCGCCCGGAAATTCGTAGGTGGTTCTGGCACGGTGTTTGCAGAGTACCCATTTTCCGCCGGTTTTGGCGATAATGACCGCAAACTTAAATAGCGGATCATTTACTGTTTCATAAAAATTTACGTTTACCATTTTCAAGAGCCTCCCATGTGAACGATTCGTAATGTATTATTTTCAGTTTAATCCGTTGTCCCACGTCTGTCAAATCGGAATATTTTTAAAAATAGCGCAAATCTGCACACCTCCCCATGTTATATTATGTTCATGACAAACACATGCAAGGCAAAACGGAGAGGTAAACCGTAACTGGAAGCGGGCCAGACTGTAAATCTGGTGTCTACGGACTCTGGCGGTTCAAGTCCGCCCCTCTCCACTGGGCAGATGTGGCAGAGACGGCCGATTGCGGCTCCCCGCTAAGGAGTTGACCGGGTAACCGGTCCGAAGGTTCGAATCCTTCCATCTGCGTGATTGACAAGGAAGGCAGTTTTTGTGTATACTATGAGCAAGAAATCGGAAAGGAGAGCGTTTGTGATGATCGTCAAATTATGCAAGGCAAACAGGGCGAGTTATGGGCAGTCCGGTGCCGTCAGTCGGTCCTATGGATCGTATTGCGGCAGCGGACGTATTGGCGTAACTTTTCATCACTGCCAGGGCGCCCTCTGACCGATTGTTGGAAACATGGGGGCCCGGCGGCCCTTTTTTGATGCGGAGAGTGAGGTAGACCGGCTATGCATCAGACCATGTTTCCACTTTTGATTATGAATATACTTGAAAATCATGCGACCAGGGAGCATCCGCTGACGATCACGGAGATCACGGATTTTGTGAACCGGGAGTTTGCGGCCTTCGCGTTTGACAAGGACCGGGTGATGAACCGGTCCACGGTCACAAGGATTCTGGACGCAATGGAGCTTTGGACGGACGGAAATCTGTTTAATTTCCGGGTGGTGCAGTGCGGCACCGGGGGAAAGAAACTCTTCTGTCTGGAGCGCCCGGCCTGAAAGGAGGCTTTTTAATGGGGTGTCTGGGAAATTTACTTTGGTTTATATTTGGCGGCGCCATCAGCGGACTCAGCTGGTGTCTGGCGGGCAGCCTGTGGTGTATCACGATTGTGGGGATTCCGGTGGGGATGCAGTGCTTTAAGCTGGCGTCTTTAAGTTTCTTTCCCTTCGGCAAGGAGGTGCGCTACGGAGGCGGAGCGGTGTCCTTTCTGCTGAACGTGATCTGGCTGCTGGTGTCCGGCCTTCCGCTGGCTCTGGAGCACCTGGCGCTGGGGCTGGTCCTCTGCATCACGGTGATCGGGATTCCCTTTGGGCTGCAGCAGTTTAAGCTGGCAAAGCTGGCGCTTATGCCCTTTGGGGCGGAGATTGTCTAAGGAATGGGAGACATCCGCTCCACCGGCCCGGTTGGCGGGAAGAGAGGACTGTAAGAAAAGAGGACTGTCAAATGGCATTGTACGCAATCGGCGATCTGCATCTGTCGTTTACTGTGAATAAACCCATGGAAGTATTTGGGGCAGAGTGGAAAAACCATGTGGCGAGGATTGAGAAGCACTGGAAAAAGCGCGTGGCCCCTGAGGACACGGTGGTGGTGACCGGGGACCACTCCTGGGGGAGGAATCTGGAGGAGTGCGCCGCGGACCTGGAATTTATCGCCGCCCTGCCGGGGAAGAAGATTCTGCTGCGGGGGAACCACGATATGTTCTGGGACGCCAAAAAGACCTACCGGCTGAACGAACAATACGGCGGGCGGCTGCGTTTTTTGCAGAACAACTTTTACGCCTATGAGGACTGCGCCCTGGTGGGCACAAAGGGGTACTGCGACGAGGGGCGGGATACGCCGGAGCATTTTGAGAAGCTGGTGAACCGGGAGTTGGAGCGGCTGCGCATGTCCTTTGAGATGGCGGCAGCGGAGGGATTTCAGCGGTTTATCATGTTCCTGCATTACCCGCCCACCAGCATCGGGGAGATGGAGAGCGGCTTCACGCGGATGGCGGAGGAGTACGGGGCAGAGCAGGTGGTCTACTCCCACTGCCACGGCCAGGCCCGGTATCAGGATAGCCTTATGGGCGAGGTGGAGGGCGTGGAGTACCGCCTGGTCTCCTCCGATTATCTGAAATTCCGGCCGGAGCGGATTGTGGATTGACGGCGCGGCCCGGTTGACAATAGCGGGGAAAATTTCTATAATGAAATAAAGACCGAGAGAGGGGTGAACACAGTGTTATTTGGAAAATTCTGTATTGTATCCGGCTCTACACAATTCAATCAGACAGAACATTGTGTGGAGCCCGACCGGATTGAGATATTTTTTGAGAGGCGGGGCTGTTTAAACCGGAGTTAACGGATTTAAGAGCCTTATTTGTGTTGCCGTTCAGATCATCAAAAAGGGTTGATCAAAGGCCGCAGACAGTGTTTTGTCTGCGGTTTTTTTGCTGCCCGCAATGGGGCGCCTGCGCGGCCTGCGCCCCATTGCGCCGAATCACACTCTGAAAGGATTATTTGAAATGGGACATAGAAATCAGGATTTAACGTCGGGAAATGTTCCCGGGAAGCTGCTGCGTTTTGCGCTGCCGCTGTTTGGGGCGAATCTGCTGCAATCGCTTTACAGCATCGCCGATATGGTTGTGGTGGGGCGTTTTGTGGGAAAGACCGGACTTGCCGCGATCAGCAATGCCTCCATGATCGGCTTTATCATCAATTCCATCTGCATCGGCCTGACCATGGGCGGAACGGTTTTGGCGGCCCAATACAAGGGGGCAGGTGACGAGCAGGGGCAGAGGGAGACGGTGGGGACTCTGTTCAGCGTGTCTTTTATCGCGGCGATCCTTGTCACAGCCGCCGGTCTTCTCCTCTATGAGCCGGTGTTTGCGCTCCTTCGCGTGCCTGCGGAGGCCATGGGGGACGCCTGCGGGTACATGCGGATTCTCTGCGCCGGGACTGTGTTCGTGTTCGGCTACAATGCGGTCTGCGCCCTGATGAAAGGGCTGGGGGATTCGAAAAGCCCGCTGTATTTTGTGGCGGTGGCCGCGGCGGTCAATGTCTGTCTCGACCTGCTGCTGGTGGGACCTCTGGGGATGGGGACAGAGGGCGCCGCATACGCAACCATTTTTTCCCAGGGGGTATCCCTGGTCATTTCTGTCGTCTATCTGAGGCGGAAAGAGTTCCTGTTCGACTTTAAGCTGAAAAGCTTTGTTGTCCGAAAAGACAAGCTGGCTGTCATTTTAAAGGTGGGTCTGCCCACCGCGGTCCAGATGGCGGTGGTGAACATTTCCTACCTGCTCATCACGGGGATGTTAAATACATTCGGCGTCTCGGTGGCCGCGGCCTCCGGCATCGGGCTGAAGATCAACACCATGGCAGGAATGCCCTGCTGGGCCATCGGGCAGGCGGTCACCACCATGGCGGGGCAGAATATGGGCGCTCAAAATGTGGACCGGGTGAAGAAAACCGCAAAGAGCGGCCTGATTTTGAACCTGGCCGTGACATTTGCGGCGGTGGCTGCGGTTCAGATCGGTTCCGAACATTTGATTATGCTGTTCGACCCGGCCAGCGCGGACGTGGTCAGGGACGGGGTGCTCTACCTTCGGATCTGCTGTAGCGCAAACAGTCTGGTTTATGCCGTCATGTACACCTTCGATTCCTTTGCCATCGGCGTCGGGTCCGCCAATATCGCCATGTGTAACGCGTTTTTGGACGCCATGATCCTGCGCCTTCCGGTGTGTTGGCTGCTGGCATTTCCCCTTCAAATGGGATTTGCCGGGGTGTACATCGGCCAGGCCCTGTCGCCGGTTCTGCCTGCAGTTGTGGGAACCGTTTATTTCCTGCGCGGGAAATGGACGGCTAAAAAGCTGATTGGCGGCGCTTCGGGGAAGAAGTGAGGGGAAATGGATCAAGTCTGCGCGGATTTCCTTGAGGCCGCCTTCATAACATGGTAGAATAGAGGCATATTCTAAAGGTTAAGGAGGGGTACATATGGCAAAGGATCGCGTTGAGAGCAAGTATTTCCGTGTGGCGCCGGGGATCGAGCTGCACTACCTGGAGAAGGGGGAGGGAAGGCCGCTGGTGTTCATTCCGGGGCTGACCTTTTCGGGGGAGATTTTTAAGGCCCAGCTGGAGTATTTTTCCGGAAATTACCGGGTGATCGCCATCGACCCGCGGGGGCAGGGCCTGTCGGCCAAGACGGTGGACGGCAACGATTACATGACCCACGGGCGGGATCTGGCCGCGCTTATGGACGGCCTGGGGTTAGACGGAGCCGTGTTAGTGGGCTGGAGCACGGGCAACTTGGAGGTGTGGAGCTACATCCGCCAGTTTGGGAAGGAGAAGCTTAAGGCCGCGGTGACCATCGACATGTCTCCGCTGCCCCTGTCCGCGGATCCCACATGGTGGACCGAGGGGACCATGGAGGAGCTGTCCGAGGTGGCGACCCAGTACCTGACAAGTCCTGAGGGTTCCAGGGCGTTTTTCAGCGATTACGCCACCGGCGTGATGATTCAGCATGAGATGGAACCGGCGGAGCTGGAATATCTGCTGGATATCTCCGGACGTACGCCCTACTGGGTCTGTAAGGCCCTGTTCTGCGACGCCATCTTTTCCAATTTCCTGGAAACCGCCAGGGAGGTGGGCGCGGGTATGCCCAGCCTGATGTTCATTGCGGAGCACTGGGCCGGCGTGGCAAGGCCCTTTGTGGAACAGCAGCTGCCCGGCTATGAGATTCAGGTTATGGGCGGCCATCTGATGTTCTATGAGTACCCGGAAAAATGGAACGGACTGCTGGAGGAATTTTTGAACCGGCTGCCGTAGGGGAGCTGTGATGCCGTCATAGAACTGTAAAAAGGAGTCCGGCGCGATTTGTTTCAGCGTCGGGCTCCTTTTGATGAATGGGCGGGCCGCATTTACTGCGTATCCGCCTCGCGCTTTCGGACCAGTTCGATGGCTTCCTTGCCGGTCAGATGCTCGACGACAAACTCCAGCATGCAGAGGGCGCGGTACTCCTTGTCGATCTCCTCCATGCGGCCCTTCTCGTCGTCCGGAGTGTACTTGGCGGCCAGACACTCGATGGCGCTGCGCTTTTCGGCGTCGTCCTCAATCACCCGGATTCTGCCGAAGGCGATGGCGCTTCTGAAATAGGTGGTGTATTCGCCCGGGACCACGTTGTCCTGGCCGGTCACGCAGAAGGAGGCCTTGTCGCAGCTGCGGATGGCGTCGATCTTGTGTCCCGCCTTTGCACAGTGAAAATAAATCTTCCTGTCGTTGTAGACGTAGCTCATGGGCACCGCGTAGGGGTAGCCGCCGTCGCCGGACAGGGCCAGCACGCCGGAGGTGCCGTTCTCCAGAATCTCCAGGGCCTGTTCCTGGGGCAGCAGCTGGCGTTTTCTTCTCATTTCTCTGAACATATGAAATTCTCCTTTATCATTTAATGTGCGTAGTGGGAGCGGATGTCGCATTAACCGGGGAGATGGCGGGGGACGTCCGTTCCTTCCGCGCGGGAAAGTCTGAATTGCCCCACAAGGCTTTTGAGCATCTGAGCCTGACCGGACAGCTCCTCGCTGGCGGCGGCGCTTTCTTCGGCGGTTGCGGAATTTGCCTGGACGACACTGGAAATCTGGCCGATTCCCTGGGTGATCTGCGCGATGGAACCGGCCTGCCATTCAGCGGCGGAAGCGATTTTCTCTACGGTTGTCACAACCTTTTTTGTGCTGTCTACCACCAGATTCAGGGATTTAGCGGTGGTATTGGCAATTCCCGTCCCCTTTTCGACGGCCTTTATGGTATCTTCAATTAGAGCAGATGTATGTTTGGACGCTTCGGTGGATTTGTTGGCTAAATTGCGCACTTCAGAGGCGACCACGGCGAACCCCTTGCCGGCTTCACCCGCACGGGCAGACTCCACTGAGGCGTTTAACGCCAGAATATTCGTCTGAAAAGCAAGGTCCTCGATGGTTTTGATGATCTGCCTGATCTGTGCCGATTGATCGCTGATTTCATGCATGGCGGAAATCATCTCCTGCATCTGTTGGTTGCTGGACATGACCTCGTTTCCTGTCTGGCTGGTGGAGCGGCGGCATTCGGCGGCGTTGGCTGAGGTGTCCCTTACCTGATCGGAAAATTCGGCGAGGGTGGCGGCCAGTTCCTCCACGGAACTGGCCTGTTCGGTAGCCCCCTGTGAAACCGACATGGCGCCGGAGGAGACCTGCTCGGAACTGCTGAAAACCTGGTCGGCAGACAGATTGATCTGATGGAGGGTCCGGGACAGGCTGGCATTGATGTTGACAATGGCATTTTTAATGGAAACGTAATCCCCGATGTATTCCGCCTGAGGGGAAACGGCGAAATTCCCCTGACTCATCGCGCCCAGCTGTAGGTCCACGTCCGCTATAACTGCTTTTAAACTGCAGCTCATCTCCCGGAAAGCCTCCGCTAAGGATCCAAGCTCATCCCTGGCCTGATACGGGATTTCAATGTCCAGGGTGCCGGCGGCAAGCTGTTTGGCCGCGTCGGTGATCTGTGAAACCGGACGGCTGACGGATCTGGACAGCACGACAGCGATTACCGCGCACAGAGCGACCATAACCACGAGCAGGAAAATCAATAAAACCCTTGCATTTTCCAGGGTAGAGCTGGCGTTACTGTTAAATTCCAAAGCTTTGCCCAACGCAAAATCCACGATCCCCTGGGACGTTTCGAGCCCGGACTTCATGAGCGTCCAGAAGTCGGTGGAAAGGATTTGCTTCGCCTCATCCATTTTTCCGCTGACAACCAGTTGGTAGATTTCATTGCTCGTTGCGTCCAGTTCGTCTAAGATTTCATACATGTCGTCGATCATCTGCTGATCGCCCAGAAAGCGCGGCTGCGCAATGGCAAGGCTGTTTCTGGCCTTGTCTCTGGAAGCCAGCACAGAATCTATATAAGAAGGGTCTTCATACAGAACCATCCCACGCATTTCCCTGCCGATATTCTGTAGCTCCTTTTGAAGCATAATGCTCTGGGTCGATACGGTAAAAGGGCTCTGGTAGAGCTTGTCCGTAAGCCCTCCGACGCTTTGCAGGTTCATGATTGCAATGATCATCATGATGGCGGAGATTGCAACCGTAATCCCAAATCCGAGCATTAATTTGACTGACATTTTCAGGTTCCTGAACATTTGTAACCCTCCTATTGATCCCCCTGTCCGCAAAATACCGGGGTAATACGGACCCTATTTTTTATGTGTTGAGCTATCCCTCCAGATTATTTGTCATAACCACATTGATCCTGCTTCAGTATAGCAGATCAGGGGGGAGAAGACAAGATCAAGCGGCAGGGGGAAGGCGGCCGCCTTCGGAAACACTGTCCTTTTCCGCAAAAAAATGTTATAGTAATCTGAGAAAATGCGAGAGGAGCGTGGGGGGAAACCATGGCGCAGCTGGAGAAACGGAAAGCGGTTATTCTGAACACGCTGCTGGAACGGGAGGACTACATCACCGCCCAGCAGCTGGCGGCCATTGCCGGGGCGTCAGTGCGGACGATCAAGAGCGATATCGCGGCTTTAAACAAGCTGGTGGAGAACTGCGGCGTGCAGATTCACTCCGTGCCCAACCGCGGCTATCGGCTGGAGCAGGGGGAGGACGCGGATTTGTCGGAGCTGAGCCTGCTGATGGACGATTCGGAACTCAGGCGCTTCTACAAGGTGCCCCAGGACGCCAACGAGCGGATTTACTACCTGATCCGCAAGCTTCTGGTGGTGGATTACCCTCTGGAGACAGGGGAGTTGGCCGATGAGATTTACGTCAGCGAGCCCACGGTGGTCCGGGATTTACAGAAGGCCAGGATCATTCTGGCCAAGCGGAATCTGAAGCTGGTGATGGAGAAGAAAGGGAACGTCCGCCTGGAGGGCAGCGAGTTAAACAAGCGGCTGGCCATCTCCGAGTTCTTCTTCCACAATGAAAAACACATCGGCAAGGAGGAGAACGTGTTCCGGGACGGCTTAAACCGCCAGGAGGTGGAGGGAATCCGCATCATTTTGCGGCTGGTCTGCCGGGAATTTTCCATCGTGCTGTCGGACGCCTCCCTGTCCAATCTGGTGATCCATGTGTTTATCGCCCTGACCCGGTACCGGTTTTACAACTTCATCGAGGCCGACGAGGCCCTCCAGGCGGAATACCGGGACGCGGTGGAGTACGCCGCGGCCAAGCGGCTGACCGAAGCGTTGGAGGAGGCCTACGACTTTGTGATCCCGGACGACGAGGTGATCTATTACGCCATGCACCTTCGGGTCAAGCGGATTTACGATGAGATTCCGCTGACCGATCAGGAGCGGGTGCGCATTAACCAGTGCATTTCCCAGTGCTTCTGGGAGATTTACGAGGAGTACGGCGTGGACTTTTCCCAGGATCAGGAGCTGCGCCATTACCTGTACCAGCACATTCCGCTGATGATCATCCGGCTGAAAAACCACATGAGCTTCCGCTATCCCCAGGTGCTGGACAAACCCTCCTCCTACCTGTTTTCCATCAAGCTGACCTACATTGTGACGGACGTGATCGGGCGCTTTTACCAGGTGGGGGTGAACGCGCAGGAGTTCGAGTACCTGGCGATCTACTTCTGCTTCGCGTTGCTCAAGAGCCGCAGCGGAAAGCGGATCTGCATCGGCGTGTACAACGGAGGCGGCCGGGCGGAGACCGTGATGTATTTCAACGCCGTCCGGGGCGCGTTCCTGGAGGAGGACTACGAGGTGCGGATCGTGGATTACGGGGATCTGTTCCAGCGGGAGCGGGGAACCGTGGATATCTGCGTCAGCACCTGCAGCCTGGAGGAGCCAACCGGGGCGGAGGTGGTGATGATCCGGGACCGGACCTATATCCAGGAGATTCGCCGGGCTATTTACCGGCACAAGACCCGCAGCCTGGATTGGGGGACATACTTTCCGCCGGGCTGCGTCACGCCCTGCTTAAAGGGGCGGGAGCCGGCAAAGATTTTGCGAAATCTCCGGGATATTCTGGCGGAGCGGGACATTTTTCCGGCGGAGGGGCCGGAGGAGCCGGGGTTTAAGTGCCTGGAGGTGGGCAACGGCGTGATCCTCGTCCACGATCCGGGGCACAGGTGCAGGAAAGGCTTCTTTTTTCTGGGCGTGCTGGAACGGCCGGTGATCTGGGACATGGAAGTGGCCAAGATTCTGGTGATGGCCGACACGGCGGACCGCCGGGACCCGGGTTTGCAGACCCTATGCTACATCCTTTCCAAGTGGATGACGAACTGCAAGGGGGAGGACATCATGGAAAAGCAGTGGGATGACCGGGAATGGATGAGGTTCATGAGCGAGCCGATGGAGGACTGAATATGGGGATTTTACTTCGGGTGGACGATAAACTCTGCCACGGGCAGGTGACCTACCTGTGGATCAAGAAAATGAAAATAGACCGGCTGATGATTGCGGACGACCGCCTGGTGGCTGACAATTTCAGCCAGGTGATCTTAAAGCTGTCAAAACCGGCCGGGGTGGAGCAGGAGATTCTGACCGTCCGGGCTGCAATCAAGCGCCTGGCAGAGGAGCACCGGGATGAAAACCTGCTGGTGCTGGTGGGCAGCATCGAGAACGCCTGGCAGATCGCGGCAGCCTGCCCCGGAATCCGCCGGGTGAGCATCGGGGCGGTGCGCCAGCACCGGGGCTCCAGGGCGTGCAGCCCCCACATTTATCTGGACGATGAAGAGCTGGAATGGTGCAAAAATATGATTCAGAGTGGGATACAGCTGGAGTGCCGGTATGGATACGACGATCCCCTCATCGATCTGAGCCCGTTTCTGGGCTGAATCTCAACTGAAATTAGATAAAATCACGAAAGGCAGGGGGAGACTCCTGCTTTTTCTGATGAATTCATGCATAAATATTGCACGATTAATCGTGCAGAACTGTATTTGAACCGGGGCGGCATTTTTCCTATACTGTGAGTAACAACCAATAAACCAACACAGGAGGGACTGTCGTGGAAAAGAAAATCTACTATTTAAATCCGGTATTCGAGGCCAAATACTGGGGAGGCCAGGCGCTGCGCGGCCGGTACGGCTACAACCCGGATATCCCCAACATCGCCATCGCGTACCACGTGATCGCCCTGCCCAGCCACAAGCTGGACAACGAGGTGGTGGGCACCGGGGAGACATTGTCGCAGTTTTACGAAAACCACCGGGAGCTGTTCGGCTGCAACCGGGAGGATTTCCCCATTCGCATGGATTCGGAGAACAATGTGGAGCTGCTTTCCATCCAGCTTCACCCCAATGACGCCTACTGCCTGGAGCACGAGGGGGAGCGGGGCAAGGTGGAGTGCTCCATCCTGGTCCAGGGGGACTGCGACCGTATGGCGATCCGGGGCCACAATGCCCAGACCCGTGAGGAATTCCGGCGTATGGTGGAGGCGAAGGAGTGGGACAAACTGCTGCGGGTGGTGGAGATCAAGAAGGGACAGTACACCTATTCGCCCCTGGGAACCATCCACGGCTCGCCCAATAAGCCCACGGATTTCGACTGCATTTCCCTGTCCTTTGAGACCAACTCGGACATTACCTACCGGTTGTACGATTATGACCGCAACATCGACAACCGGCCGCTCCACGTGGAGAAGGTGATCGACACCGTAAACATTCCCGACGACAAAAACGTGGGACTGGATCCGGTGGTGGAGGAGCGGGACGGCTGCCGGGTTTCCACCTTTGTGGATATCCCGGGCGTGTTCACCTCCTTTAGGGTACAGGTGGAGGAGGAGGGAACCTATGAACTGCCGGAGTTTGTGTTCTTCTTCTGTATCGACGGGGAGGGAGAGATTAACGGCGCGCCCATAAGGAAGGGCCAGACCGTGTTCGTGCCCTGTAATTTCGGGCCGCTGTCCATCCGGGGAACTGTGGATCTGGGAGCTATGACTTACAAAAACGTGTAGAAACGGGGAAGGTGAATGAGAAGAATTTTGCTTGCAACGCATGGCCGCATGGCGGACGGGGTGTTGAGCGCGGTCAGGCTGATTATGGGGGACACGGCGCAAATGGACGTGGTCAACGCGTATCTGGACGGGACGCCGCCCACCCGGGAACTGAAGGAATATTTCGACGGGGTGGGGGAGTCGGACACGGTGATCGTGCTGACGGACCTGCTCGGCGGAAGCGTGAACAAGGAGGTATTTCCGTATCTGGAACGGCCCGGCGTGTTCGTGATCGCGGGCTTCAACCTGGCCATGGTGCTGGAGCTGGCTTCCATGGGAGAGGACGAGGCGGTGACGGAGGAATTTTGCCGGGAACTGGTGGAGACGGGCCGGAGCCAGGTGGTTTTTCTGAACGATCACTGTAAACCGCAGGCCCAGGCCGATGATTTCTTTGGGGAGGGTTAGGAATGATTGTATTGATTCGGGTGGACGAGAGGCTGATTCACGGGGAGATCGTGTACAGCTGGAAAAATGCCGTGCGCTACGATTCGCTGGTGGTGGTCAGCGACGAGGTGGCGGGCAATGAGATGAGAAAGACTGCGCTGAGGATCGGCTGTCCCCAGGACGTGAAGGTGGCCATCCGCAGCGTGGCGGACGCCATTAAAATGCTGAACGACCCGCGCCTTTCAAAGTACCGCACCATGGTGCTCTGCGAGGAAACGGTGACGGCCCTCAAGGTGTACGAGGGGATCGCGGAGCGGCCGGAGTTTAACGTGGGGTACATGAAGCCCAGGGAGGGCAGGCAGGAGCTGACCAAGGGCGTGCACGTGACCCGCGAGGAGGCGGAGGCCATCCGCCGGGTGAAGGACATGGGCGTGAAAATCAACCTGCAGCGGGTGCCCACCGCGCCCGCCGCCAGCTATGAGAAGGCAGTGGAGAAGCTGAAATTCTGAATGAATGCGGTTTGTTCTGCCGGCATTCAGGCGGGATATAAAACGCAATTCCAAAATGGATAAGGGGGTTATGTTATGCATGAAGCATTGATCGTTGGTTTAATTGTGGCATTGATTGTGGTGACGGAGCGCATTCTGGCGGCGCCGTTAATCATCCGGCCCATCGTCACCTGTCCCCTGGTGGGGCTTGCGCTGGGAGATTTCCAGACCGGCCTGCTGGCCGGGGCCACGCTGGAGGTGACCTTTATGGGAGCGGTTCAGATCGGCGCCTCCCTTCCCGCGGACGCCACGGTGGGCGGAGCCATCGGCGTGGCGCTGGCCGTCATGAGCGGCAGAGGGCTGGAGAGCGTGATGGTGATCGCCCTGCCGGTGGCGGTGGCGGCCTCGACGCTGAAGCTGATCATGTTCACGGTGCGAAGCTACTATATGCCGCTGGCGGAAAAGTACGCCAGGGAGGCCAATGTGAAGGGCCTGATCATGGTGGACATCGTGGGCGGCCTGGGCCTTCAGTTTATCATCTATTTCCTGGTGACCTTCGGGGCCATCTACGCTGGAGCTCCGGCTGTTGAGGCGTTTCTGGATTCGATCCCGGACGTGGTGATGCACGGCCTGGACGTGGCCGCCGGCATTCTTCCGGCAGTCGGCTTTGCGTATCTGCTGCTGCCGATGTTAAAGAAGGAGACCTTTCTGTATTTCCTGCTGGGCTTTATCCTGGTCTCCTACATGGGCCTGGGAACGGTGCCGATCACCATTATCGCCTGTGTGATCGCGTTTATCATTACATTTGAGTTGCAGAAAAACGGCGGCGCGCAGGTGGCGAAGGCCGACGACGATGAGGAGGGGCTGTTTGATGAGTGAGAATCGTGCAAATCTGACCAGGGATGAGAAAAAATTTGTCCGGGAACTGTTTTTCTGGGATCATCTGTTTGACACCTGCTACAACTACCAGCTCCAGCTGAGCATCGGCTTTGCCTTAAGCATGTGGCCGGCCATCCGCAGGTTTTACAAGACAAAGGAGGAGCGGGCCAAGGCGCTGACCAGACATCTGATGATGCCCTACAACAACGGCGCGCCCATGAACACGCTGGTCAGCGGCGTGTGCTCGGCCCTGGAGGAGGAAGCCAGCCAGAACCCGGATTTTGACACCAATATCATTACCAACATCAAGGTGGGACTCATGGGGCCGGTGGCCGCCATCAACGACTCGTTTTTCTTCGGCACCTTCCGCCTGATCGCCTCGGCCATCGGCATCGCGCTGTGCACCAAGGGCAGCTGGCTGGGCATCCTGCTGTTCATTCTGATCAACAACATTCCCAGAGTGCTCAGCATCTACTACTGCGGCGTACTGGGCTATAAAACCGGCCTGGGGCTTCTGACGGATTTAAGCACCAGCGGCATCGTGGATAAGGTGTCCAAGGCGGCCAATATTGTGGGCGTGACCATCGTGGGGGCCATGACGGCCATGATGGTGTCGTTAAACACCACGGTTTCGTGGACCATCGGCGGCGAGGTGTATGCGCTGCAGAACTATTTGAACGACATTTTCCCCATGCTGCTGCCGTTATTGGTGACCCTGGGACTGTACAAGATACTCAGCAAGCGGGTGAGCATGGTGGTGGTCATGCTGCTGGTACTGGGCTTCTCCATTCTGGGGGCTCTGGTGGGAATTATCTGATGGTTTTGAACAATTAAAAAGGAGAGATTAGCGACATGGAAAAGGTTGTGGTAATCGGCGCGGGCCGAAGCGGAAGAGGTTATGTGGGCGAGCTGTACGATCTGGAGGGCTATGAGATCACATACGCGGATATCGATCAGGAGCTGGTGGACCGGCTGAACGGCCAGGGGTATTACACGGTATTCAAGATCGACGAGGACGGGAGCGAGGAGGTGCGAAGGATCACGGGTTACAGAGCGCTTCACACGATCCGGGACCACAGGGCGTACATCGACGCTATCGTGGAGGCGGATTACGTGTCCACCGCCACCTTCCCGGATGGGTTCGACGCCATTTCCGACGATATCGTGGAGGCGCTGCGGGAGCGCATGAAGCGGGGGATCAAACGGCCCATGGCCATCACGGTAGGTGCAAACTATGTGGGCGTGTACGACTATTACAGCAAGCGCATCGGGGATCAGCTAAGCGGAGAGGAGAGGGAGTATTTAAACACCTATATGCCGCTGGTGGAGTCCATTATCCGCAGGGCCAGCTCCTACCCCACGGAGGAACAGAAAAAGGTGGATGAGCTGGCGATCCAGGGCGACTGTCTGAACACCCTGGAGGTGGAGCGAAACGCCTTCCGGTTCGGGGAAGGCCACGGGCTGCCGAAGTTCTTTAAGATGGTGGACAATGTAAAGCGGGAGATGATCATCAAAATCTGGATCGGCAACACCCTGCACTGCTCCTACGCTTACCTAGGCCAGTATTACCACCTGCACTCGTCCTTTGAGGCCGCGGTGAACGATTATGTGAGTAAATGCTCCTACTACGCCTGCGAGGAGGCCTACAACGCGGTGGCAAAGCAGCTGGGGCTTCCCATGCCCCGTCCGGTGAAGGAGTGGCAGGGAATCTGGACCTACTACCGCAACCCGTCTTTGCAGGACACGGTGCTGCGCATCGGCGCGGACCCCATCCGCAAGCTGTCCCGGAACGAGCGTTTCATCGGCCCGGCTCTCATGAGCCTGGAAAACGGGGACGTACCGGTGTTTATCTGCCGGAACGCGGCCTATGGCTTCGTGTTCGCCAACCCGGAGGACCCCAGTGCCTGCCGTCTCCAGGAAATGATCCGGGAGCAGGGGATTGAGAAAACCATTGTGGATGTCTGCCAGCTGGATTTAACCCAGGCGAACGATAAGGTGGTTTACGACCTGATTTTGCAGAGCTACAAGGAGATCATTTCCTACAATCCAACCTGGTATCTGTTTGTGGAGAAATAGAGGGGGGCGCCGTGCCGAATCAGATTTATCAGATTTTACCTGTGTTCGAGGAGCGCCTTTGGGGCGGACAGCGCCTGCGGGAGCGGTTCGGCTACCAGTCGGATTTAAAAAATATCGCTGAGGTGTACAATGTGATCGCCATACCGGGCCATCTGGACTGTACGGTGGCGGATACAGGGGAGAAGCTTTCGCTGTTTTACCACACCCACCGGGAGCTGTTCGACTGTGAAACGCCGGAGATGCCGGTGCGTATGATCATGTGCGCCGCGAAGGAACCGCTGTCCATCCAGATTCACCCGGACGACGATTACGCGCTGGCCCACGAAGGGATGAGGGGAAAGCCGGAAGGCTCCCTCGTCCTGGAGTGCGACGAGGATTTCCGTATGCTCCACGGGCATTTTGCGAAAACCCTGGAGGAGTTTAAGGCGCTGGCCGGGGCCAGGGACTGGAAAACGCTGTGCCGGTATATCAGGCCGCGGACAGGGGAGTACATCCACATCCCGCACGGCACCCTGCACGCCTTTGGGCCGGGGGCGGTTGTGATCGCATTCTCAGTCAACGGGGACGTGACCTACCGGCTGTACGACTACGACCGGGTGGACCCGGATACCGGGAAAACGCGGCCCACCCACCCGGAGGACGTGTACGCCAACGTCAATATTCCCGACAAGCTGGTGGAGCCTTATCGGGCGTTGCCGGAGGAAACGGACGGCTGCCGGATTTTCCGGTATCACGACGAGCCGGGCGTTTACAGCTGCGGGCGGGTGCAGGCAGCCGGGGAGCGGGGATTTTTCGGGATGGAGGAATTTTACTTCGTCACCTGTGTGAACGGATCGGGCAGTATAAACGGGCGCTGTGCACAGATGGGAGAGTCCTTCTTTATCCCGGCCCACTCCGGCCCGGTGGAGCTGCGGGGAACCCTGGATTTGACCTACATCACCTACAGGGGCATAATATGAGACAGGAGTCAAGGCTATGTATGTAAAGTCAGTGGTGATTAAAAATAAGACCGGATTGCACGCCAGGCCGGCGGCGGAGTTTGTGGGCTGCGCCAAGCGCTACAGCTCGGATATCCGGGTGCGCAGGCCGGGCGAGGCCGAGGGCGTCAGCGCCAAATCCATGATGCGGGTGCTGTCAAAATGCCTCTCCCAGGGGGTGACGGTGGAGATCAGCGCCCATGGCGAGGACGAGGAGCAGGCGGTGGAGGCCCTGGCCGCGCTGGTGGAGTCCGGCTTCGGAGAGGAGGAATGAGGGCGGCGGCCGCAGCGCTTATGGAATCGTTGTTGGAAAGCGGGGAGATGGAATGAGACTGGGGATGATCGGCTGCGGAAATATGGCCGCGGCCATGATAAAGGGGATTTTAGACAAGGGGCTGGCTCTGCCGGAGGAAATTCTGGCAAGCGATCGAAACGCCGCGGCCCGGGCCCGGGGGACGGCCCTGGGCGTGGCGGTGACGGAGGACAACCGGAAGGCGGCCGCCTGGGCGGAGATTCTGGTGGTGGCGGTGAAGCCGCAGTTCTACGGGGCGGTTTTGGAGGAGATCAGGGACTGCCGTCCGTCCGGCCAGGTGGTGGTGACCATCGCGCCGGGGATTTCCACGGAGTGGGTGGAACATCGTCTGGGGGCGGGCGTTAAGGTCGTCCGCACCATGCCCAACACGCCGGCCATGGTGGGGGAAGGCATGACGGCGGTCTGCTGCAACCGGAATGTGGAGCAGGGGGAGCTTGACCGGATTCTGGGGCTTTTGGACGGATTCGGCCGGGCGGAGCAGATTCCGGAGCGGCTGATGGACGCGGCGGTTTCCGTGGGTAGCAGCTCCCCGGCCTATGTGTTTATGTTCATCGAGGCCATGGCGGACGCCGCGGTGGCGGACGGGATGCCGCGGGCTGCTGCCTGCCGGATCGCGGCCCAGGCGGTGCTGGGGAGCGCGAAGATGGTGCTGGAGACGGGAAAGCATCCGGGTGAGCTAAAGGATATGGTGTGCTCGCCCGGGGGGACGACCATTGAGGCGGTGTGGAGTCTGGAACGGCATGGATTTCGGGGGTGCGTGATGGAAGCCATGAGGGCCTGTACGGAGAAGGCGAAGCGGATGGTGTAGGATGTCGCGTAAGACCGGCGGTGAAATGGAGGTGGAATATGCGGACATACGGAGGACGGACGGTTTGCGGGGGGACCGTGGAGGGCGCTGCCGCGGTTTGCAGCCGGGAAACGGCGGCGTATCCGGTTCCGGCGGGAACTGAGGAAGAGCTGCTCAGATTTGAGCGGGCGAAGTCGGAGGCTCTGGAGCAGCTTGAGCGGCTGGAGGCGGAGGTGGCCTCCCAGGCAGGCCAAGAGGCTGCCGCGATCTTTGCCGTGCACCGGCTGCTGTTGGAGGATTTCGACTACGTTCAGATGGCGGAGGACGGCATCCGGGCGGGGAAGAGCGCCCAGGAGGCGGTGTACGGGGCCGGGCGGACCTGTGCGGCCATGTTTGAGCAGATGGAGGACCTGTATCTGAAGGAGCGGGGCGCGGATATGATGGATCTCTCGGCACGGGTCATCGCCTGCCTGAACGGCTTTGCGTATCCGCCTGAGTCCGGTCCGGAGGCAATTCTCATCGCGGAGGACTTTTCGCCCAGCCAGGTGGCGGCCTGGCAGCGCGGGGGAGCCAGGGCGGTGATTTCCTCCTCCGGATCGGAATTTTCCCACGCCTCGATCCTGGCCAGGGCCTTCGGCGTGCCGATGATGGTGCAGACCGGGATTCCGGCTGCAGAGCTCGCCGGTAAACGGTTTAAGGGGAGCGTGGAGGCCGGTGAGGAAGGCGGGCTGGGACGGATTAGATTGGAGATTTTGTGATCCTGGGATGAGATCAGGACAGATAATCAGAATACTGTATACAAGATAAGACGCCGGAAACCGTTTGTGACTTCCGGCGTCTTATCTTCGGTCCTTTGCCGCTGGCATCAACCGCGATATGATCCGCAGCGGCTGTGGGAAAAAGGCGGAGCTACGGATTTCAATTTTTTAAAATCCAGTGCTCCGCCACGCTTCCGTCCAGCAGCGTCACCTTTAAAACCAGCCCCCCGGCTTCCATCCCCAGAGAGAAACGGTCTCCATAAACGGGCTGGTCGAAGGCCTCTTCCCGGCGCTTCTTCTCTGCCTCGATGGTGAAATGGTAACCATCCCGCGACTTAAAGATCATAAACCAGGCGTAGTTCCCGTCCGGCATTTTCACGGAGTACCCCTCGTCAAAGGGCAGACTCACCGTCTCGCCGCCGGCCAGGCGCTTGCCCAGGATTTCGCCGTAATCTTCCGTCAGATGAAGCATGTCAAAACTACCGGAGCAGGTGTCGTAATAGCGGCTTTCCGCGGTGAAGGTATCGCCTGTGAGGCCGGATTTCAGGGTGTAGACGGCGTTGCAGGAGTCGATCACCTCTTTGTCCACCAACTCCAGGGACTCCCCGTACATGTCCTCATAGTGGGGGATGATATATCCCTCGTTGTAAACCTTGGAGCCCGGATCGTGGTGGAAATAGTAGCCGGGACCGTTGACGAACAGACTGTTCAGATTCCAGGCGGCCAGGCAAATGAGCAGCAGAAGCCCGGGCACCCACATCCGTTTCAAACCGCCCTTTTTTCTGCGCACCACAAACACAACGGCCAGCACGGCGGCGGCCACGGGAAAAATGAACATGGCCGTAAGGCCCAGAAAGAACAGGGCCAGCACCAGAAGTGCAAGCAGGATTTCAGGAATTGTCATGCCGGGTCCCTCCAAAAAGATTATAAAATCAGACCGTTTCCCAAAAAGGAAGCGATCTCCTCATGGTTTTCGCTGATCAGCCATTGGTATTTTTTGGATACAATGTAGAAGTCGCCCAGCCCGCTGCTTTCATCGAGAATGGTGATCAGCTCGGGCAGGCACATTTCATAAAGCCAGTATTTGGGCTGATAACCCTTGCGGTCCTCCAACAGCACATAGACGGGTTCATGGGGCGTGGGAATGATTTCGGGGAGCGTGTGGTACCATAGCGGTTGATCTGTGATCCGCCGGTATACGCAAAGGATATCCGGTTTGTAGCGTCCCATGTTGGCCCAGTGGATTCCACCGCCGTCCGCCACAAAGGCGGATTCGATCTCATGCAGGATAGCGGAATATTTGAGCTTGGGTACTTCAAAGGCACGTGCCCGGTCCAGATTCTGATCCTTGATGATCTGTTCAGTCTGCTTTCTCATGTACATGGTGAATGTCATTGTGTTGCGCACCGTCCATTTCTTAAATTGAACTGATAGGGCCATATAGTTCTTTGATTATACCAGACAATCTGGCAAAATCATAGCAGGTACTGCGCACCGTTTTATTCAAGCGGCCTCATTTCTTATTGCAAATACCAGCCGTACAATGATAAAATAAAACAAAATGCGGCCGGGCCGGTTAGGACGACGCCGCTGCAGCGCGAGGGAGGGCAAACATATGAAGATTTTGGTGATCAACAGCGGCAGCTCGTCGTTAAAATTCCAGGTGGTGGACCCGGAGAACGAGAAGGCTCTGGCAAAGGGCGTCTGCGAGCGGATCGGAATCGACGGGATTTTTAATTACCGGACGGACGGGGGGATTTCCCTGAAGGAGCCGGTGGACATGCCGGACCATAAAGCTGCGGTGGGGGTGTTGTTAAATATGCTGGTGGACCCGGAGCGCGGCGTGCTGAAGGATTTTTCGGAGATCGACGTGGTGGGGCACCGGCTGGTCCACGGGGGCGAGAAATTTACCGGTTCCGTGGTTATCACCGGGGAGGTGATCCAGGCCATGACCGAGTGCAACGACCTGGCGCCCCTGCACAACCCGGCCAACCTGGTGGGCGTGGCGGCCTGCCGGGAGCTGATGCCGGACATCCTGATGGTGGGGGTGTTCGACACTGCGTTTAACCAGACCATGGAGCCAAAAGCATTTCTCTACGGCCTTCCCTACCGTTTTTATGAGAAACTGAAAATACGCCGCTACGGCTTCCACGGCATCAGCCACAAATACGTGTCCCGCCGGGCTGCGGAGTTCATGGGCCAGGACTACAGGCGTGTGAAGACCATCGTCTGCCATCTGGGCAACGGCGCCAGCATCTGCGCGGTGAAATACGGCCAGGTGGTGGACAACTCCATGGGCTTCACGCCTTTGGAGGGCCTGGTGATGGGCACCCGCTGCGGGGACGTGGACGCCGGAGCGCTGGAATACCTGGCCAAGAAGGAAAATCTGGATTTCCAGCAGATCATGACCATTTTGAATCAGGAGTCGGGGGTGCTGGGGATTTCCAGCAATTTTTCCAGCGATTTTAGAGAGCTGAAGGACGCGGAGATCAAATACAACGACAAGGCGGCCCTGGCCCGGGAGATTTTCGTGTACCGGGTGGCCAAATACATCGGCAGCTACGCGGCGGCCATGAACGGGGTGGATAACATCGTGTTCACCGCCGGGGTGGGGGAGAACGACTCCGACATCCGGGAGCAGATTTGCGAATATCTGGAATTTCTGGGCATTGCCATCGACGAGGTGAAAAACCGGGAACAGGGGGAGGCGGTGAGCATCTCCGACGGCGCTTCGCGGGTCAACGTGCTGGTGGTCAAGACCAACGAGGAACTGGAGATCGCCAGGGAGGCCGCTGCGGTGGCCGCCCAGGTAACGGAAAACAGGGAGACAAAGGCGAAAGGGGCAGCTCATCATGCAGAATGAGACGGAAGCCAGGGACGGGGAGCGGGAGGAAGGCCGGGCTGGGAGCGGGGCTGAATATACCCCGGAGATGATGAACCGGATTTATGAGGCGGTGCTGAATCAGGTGGAGGAGGCGGTGGTGATCTCGGACGACGAGAACAAGGTGATCTTCATCAACCGGGCGGCCGAGGTGATCGAGGGCGTGGACGCGAAGAAGTCCCTGCACAAGAGCATGGAGGAGCTTTACTGCCCGACGGAGAACACGCCCAAGCACAGCCGCCACGCCATCGTGCTGAATACGGGGATCGCGGCCAACGAATACTTCAACCAGTATGTGGTGAAGGAGAGCCACAAGGTTTTAAATGTCATTGAGCGGATGTTTCCGGTGAATTACAAAAACCGCACCGTGGCCGTGTACTCTCTGATCAAGAACCTGCCCGTGATGAAAAAGACCATGGAGCAGAGCCTGGAGCTGTACACCCATTTTGAGGAGGAAAAGCCACGCAACGGCACCAAATACACCTTCAGCAGCATCCTGGGCAACGACATCAATTTTGTGGAGGCCATCTCCAACGCCAAGCACGTGGCCCAGAACCAGACCAACGTGCTGATTTACGGGGAGACGGGCACGGGCAAAGAGCTGTTCGCCCAGAGCATTCACAACTACAGCGTGTTTCAGAACGGGCCGTTTATCTCCGTGAACTGCGCCGCCATCCCGGCCACCTTGCTGGAGAGCATGTTTTTCGGCACGGTGAAGGGGTCCTACACCGGGGCCAACAACATGGCGGGGCTGTTCGAGCAGGCGGAGAACGGCACCCTGTTTCTGGACGAGATCAACAGCATGGACATCGCGCTTCAGGCCAAGCTTTTAAAGGTGATTGAGAACAAGACCGTCCGGCGCATCGGCTCGGAGAAGGAGCTGTCCATCAACTGCCGCATTCTCTGCGCCCTCAACGAGGACCCGCTGGAGTGCATTGAGAACGGAAAACTGAGGCGGGACCTGTACTACCGCCTGTCCTCCTGCATTCTGCACATTCCGCCCCTGCGCAGCCGCAAGAGCGACATTCCGCTGCTGTGCGGCTGCTTCATCACCCGGTACAACAAGGAGTACGGCCAGCACATCCGGCGCGTTGACTCCGGGCTGATGGAACGCTTTCTCCGCTACCAGTGGCCGGGAAATGTGCGGGAGCTCCAGCATGTGGTTGAGAGCGCCTATTCCGTATCCGAGCAGAATCTGGACGTGCTCCGCCTGGAACACATCTCGCCTTATTACCGCAGTTTCTTTGCGGAGCCGGGGATCGCAGGAGCGGCGGCTCCCATGGCGGCGGACCCGGCCGCTTGGGAGACTGTGGATTCTCCGGTTTCCTCAGCCGCAGGCTCCGCGGATACCGTGGATTTCACAACCAAGGTTTCAGCCGCTCCGGGGGATTTCCGCGCCCTGCCGCCGCCCGCCCACGGGCCCGGCGGTTTCCCGGGCAGCCCCGGCCAATCACCGGAGCCGCCGTCCCTTCCGTTAAAGGAGGCCATGGACGCCTACGAGAAATCCATCCTCTCCGCCACATTGGCGCGCCTGGGCGGAAATGTGTCCGCGGCGGCCAGGGAGCTTATGATCACCCGTCAGGCCCTGCAGCACAAAATCAAAAAGTACGGACTTTGATTGTATAGTGACAATTTTTTTGGCAGTGTAAAATAATTTGGCGCCAAAAAAATTGTCACTTTTTGCGCGCAGAGATTTAGAAAATCGGAAAAACCCTCCATTTAGGCGCTTTTAATTTTTGGCATGGTATTTGCTTGTTATATCAGCGTACATGTACAATACAAAAATTTATACGCAACAGATGGAAGGAGTCAAGTATGAAAAAAAGTTTTAAGCAATGGGCCACGCTGATCGCAATCTGCATGGCGGGGGGTACCATATTCAAGCTGGCCTATTTGCGCGATGTGTTCTATGTGGCGATGCAGGAGGCCTTCGGCTTCACCAACACCCAGTTCGGCCTGATGATGACGGCCTTTGCGGTGACCCAGTTTATCGCGTACCTGCCGGGCGGATGGATCACGGACCTTGTCCCCGTAAAATATCTGATACCGGTATCCCTGATTTCCACCGGCCTGTGCGGCTTCTGGCTGGCCACGTATCCGCCGTTTACCAGCGTGCTGATCATACAGGCGGTCATGGGAATCACCATAACGCTATTGTTCTGGGAAGCCATGATCAAGGGCACCCGCATGATCGGAACCGCTGAGGAACAGGGGCGAATGTTCGGACTTCTGGAAGGCGGCCGCGGACTGTTCGCCACCATCATTTCCTTCGCAGCTCTGTGGATGTTCACCAATTTCGGCGAGGGCAGAATGGGACTGCGCGCCACCATGATTTTTTACGCCATCGCGCTGTGCGGCCTGGGCATCGTCTGCTTTTTCCTGATCGAGAAAAATGACGTGGAGGGCAAGGTAAACGCCAAAGAGGCCCTGGACGGCCTGGTGCACGTGGCTAAGCTTCCCAGAGTGTGGGTTGCGGGCGGGATCGTATTCTTCGGGTATTCCTTCTATAACGGCCTGAGCTATTTTTCATCCTATCTGACCGAGATTTGCGGCATGTCCGTCAGCATGGGCGTTGCGGTAAACATTGTCCGCCAGTACCTGATCGCCTTTATCGCGGCTCCAATCGGCGGTATGATCGCCGACAAGATGGGATCCTCCATCAACTATTTGAAGATCGCCCTGACCTTGGGCACGATCCTGACCGGAATCTACCTGGTGATCCCCACAACCATGGGAATCGTGGTGGTAGTGGGACTTATGCTGGTGCTGGCGGCGGTTATGATGACCATCCGCGGAACCTATTACGCCACCACCGACGAGATCAAGATCCCCATCGTGATGTCCGGCGCGGCGGCCGGTATTCTCTCCATTGTGGGAAATACCCCCGACCTGTTCATTTTCACCCTGTACGGCTACTTTATGGACGCGTATCCGGGAATCCAGGGCTACCGCTATATTTTCATCGCCATGATGGTATTCGCGGTGTTGGGCGTGGGCTGCTGTTTCCTGCTGGCCCATATGAAAAAGAAAATTAAATAAAACTGAAAATAGATCAAAGAAAGAGAAGGTAAATAACATGAGCTGTGTACATAATTTTGACGAACCGATCAACCGCGTGAACACCGATTCCTTCAAGTGGGACTACGAGGGCGAGAGTGGGAAATACATCCCCCTGGGCGTTGCGGACACCGATTTTAAAGCGCCCCGGGAAGTGATCGACGCGGTGCGCGAGCGGGTGGACTTTGGCGTGTTCGCCTACGGCTACCTGCCCCAGCGCCGTTTCGCGGACGCAGTCTGCGGCTGGTACCGGAAGCGCTACAAAATTACGCTGGAGTCCGAGGCGGTCCGCCACTCCCAGGGGCTGATGACCGGAGCGCTCTGGATGATTTTAAACGCCTACACCCGCCCCGGCGACAAGATTCTCCTGCAGCCCCCGGTTTACAACACCTTTAACGTGGTCATTCAGGGCGCGGGCCGTTTTGTGGAGACCAACGATCTGATCCTGAAGGACGGCCGCTATGAGATCGATTTTGAGGATCTGGACAAGAAAACCTCCGATCCCCGGGTGCGAATTTTGCTGGTGTGCAACCCCGCCAACCCCGTGGGCCGCGTGTGGACCAGGGACGAGCTTATGCGCATGTACGAGATTTGTAAGAAGAACAACACCCTGATCGTCAGCGACGAGATCCACGGCGATATCGTGTACGCGCCCCACCGGCACATCCCCTATTTCTCCCTGTCGGAGGAGATCGGGGACAACGTGATCGTCATGGGCTCCCCCAGCAAGACCTTTAACCTGGCCTGCTTCTACTCCGCCTACGTGGTGATCAAAAACAAGGCATTGAGAGACCAGTACAACGTGGTGTACGACGACTATCATTTCGACTACAACTATGTGGGCATCGAGGCGCTGATCACGGCGTACAACCAGTGCGAATACTATGTGGACCAGCAGAACGAGTATTTCAGGAAAAATATCGAGCTGGTGAAATCCTTTATCGCGGAGAACATGCCCGAGGTGAAGGTGATCGAGCCGGAGGCCAGCTACCTTCTGTGGATCGACTTCAGGGCCTGGAACCTGACGCCCTTTGAGCTGGTGCACCTGTTCCAGGACGCGGGCGTGAAGCTGAACAACGGGGCCAACTACGGGAAGCCCGGCATGGGATTTATCCGCCTGAACGTCGCCACCCAGACCGCGGTTCTGGAGAAGGCGCTGGAGTGTATGAAGAAAGCCAGTGAAAAGCGGCCTAAATAAGAGCCATCCGCAGATATAAAATACGTGACAGCCACCGGGCGGGACAATGGGAGCCCGCCCGGCGGAAAAGGAGAAGGGTAATGGTAGATCGAACGATTAAGAGTTCCGAGCCGGAGGAGCAGGAGGAGCGCGATCAGCTCCTGTCAAAGAATTTCAAGTATCCGGTATCGATCGGATACGCCGCGCTGGTGACGGGATGCGTGTTCGGATTTGTGGCGTTCGGCCTGATTTTCTTCGAGGCCCCGCTGGAACTGATGTTTTTACTTTCCTGGATCGTGGTAGTTCCGCTGCTTATGCGTCTGGGGTACAAATACGGGGAATTGCAGGACATGGCCTGGGATATGGCCGTGGCATCCTTTGAACCCAATGTGGTGCTCATCGTGATCGGGGCCATGATCGCGGTGTGGATCGCCAGCGGGACTATCCCCATGATCATCTATCTGGGGCTCAAGTTCATTTCCCCGAAAATATTCCTGTTGTCGGCGCTGATTCTGGCGTCCTTCACCTCTCTGGCCACCGGCACCTCCTGGGGAACCCTGGGGACCGTGGGCCTGGCCCTGATCGGGATCGGAAACGCAATGGGCATCCCCTCGCCCATGACGGCGGGCGCAATCATCTGCGGCGCGTACTTTGGGGATAAAATGTCTCCGCTGTCGGACAGCACCATTCTGGCGGCTTCCGTGTCCGGAACCGATGTGATGACCCACGTGAAGCATATGCTCTGGACCACGGTGCCGGCCTACGCGATCACGGCGGTGCTGTTTGTGATCCTGGGCCTGCGCAATATTTCCGGGGTCTACGACACCAGCACCGCCAACCAGATCATGGCAACGTTTACCCGGTTTTACAGATTTACCTGGCTGGAGTTTCTGCCCATCGGCATCGTATTGATTTTGCTGGTGAAGAACACGCCGAGCATCATCGCGCTGATGATCGGAACCATTTCCGGCATGTTCGTGGCGGTGTTCCATCAGCAGGTGGCGTTGAAAACGCTGCTGGACTTTATGGTAAACGGCTTTGTGATCAGCACGGGCAGCGAGTTTGTGGACATCCTGCTGAACCGGGGCGGTATTATGAGCATGATGAGCGCGTTTCTGGCGATTTTCCTGGCACTCTGCATCTCGGGGATGCTGGACAAGACGGGCGTGCTCAGCGTGCTGGTGAATCCGCTGATCAAAAAATGCGGCAATTCCACCTTCAGGATCATCGCCTGCACGGCGGTGCTCACCTACGTGACCAACGCCATCGGCTCCTCCATGCTGTTCGCCTCCATCGTGACGGCAACCCTGATGAAAGATATTTTTGTGGCGAACCGGATCGCGCCGGAGAATCTGTCCCGGACGCTGGAGGACGCGGGAACCTTCGGGGCCGTGCTGATCCCATGGAATTCCAATGCGATTTACGCGTCCCAGATGTTGGGCGTGTCGCCGTTTGCGTTTATACCATACTGCTTTTTGAATTACATCACGCCGGTCATTGATTTGATTTACGCGAAAACAGGATTTACGGTTAAAAAAATAGAGCGTAAATAAGACTCGGGACAGAGGTATATTCAGATGAAGCATTTGATAAACGCCGCGGCCGCTCCTGCGGCCATGAAGAACCTGAGGGCCGCGCTGGCGGAGAACGAATGCGTGGCGCTGATCGCGGAGCACGCGGCCTATCTGCGGGACAAGGGCGGAATTCAGTGCGTGGCCATCGGAACGGACTTCGACGGCATCGAGGGCAATCTGGAGATCGCGGACAGCGCGGGTATGGAATTGCTGGCGGAGGCGCTGAGGAAGAGAGGGTTCACAGAATCGGAGGTGGAGCTGGTGTTTTACAAAAATGTGCTGCGGGTCATGGAGGACGCAATGCGGTAGACAGGGCGAATTTTTCTTGCGCGTAAGCCTGCGCAAGCGGCCCGGCGCTGTCAGGATCGAAAGCGCCGGGCCGTTTGATGTGTTAGGGAAACGTTTTCAATCATTCGCAATAAAATAAAAATAGTAATTATTATTAATTTTGTGACCAAGTTACAGAACTGTTTGTCTGCTTCTGCTATACTTCTCCCATAAGCAACTGATGGAGCGATACATTTTGCATAAAGGAGGTCACAAGGTGAAAAAGTATGTCTGTTCGATTTGCGGATATGTCTACGATGAGGCGGCGGGGATACCGGCGGCGGGAATCGGGCCGGGAACCCGGTGGGAGGATTTGCCGGAGGGATGGGTCTGTCCCCTCTGCGGCGCGTCCAAAGATCTGTTCAACCCGGTGGAGCCGCAAAAAGGCCCGGAAAATGGGACGGTGAAGCCGGCGGAGCCGGAAGCGGTGAGCGAACGGGACGGCGGAGAAGAGGCGCGTGGGCCGAAGGAGGGCAGCGGGGACGAGGAGCTGCGGGAACTCTCCGCCGGGGAGCTGTCGGCTCTGTGCTCCAATCTGGCCAGGGGCTGTGAGAAGCAGTACCGGGGGGAGGAGTCGGCGCTGTTCACGCAGCTGGCGGATTACTTCACGGCAAAGACGCCTGTGCCTGAGAGCGCGGAGCTCTCCGGGCTTTTGGAGCGGGTCGGGCGGGATCTGAGCGTGGGCTTTCCACAGGCTGAGGCCGCGGCAAAGGAAAATGGGGACCGGGGCGCGCAGCGGGCGCTGGTGTGGAGCGGGAAGGTCACAAGGATTCTGGATGCCCTTTTGAAGCGCTGGGAGAAAGAGGGGGAAGCCATGCTGGAGCACACCAATCTCTATGTGTGCGATATCTGCGGCTTCGTCTATGTAGGCGACAATCCGCCGGAGCTCTGCCCCGTTTGCAAGGTTCCGGGCTGGAAGTTCAGCCAGATCGAAAGGAGGGCATAAAATGATGAAGAAATTTGCCATGCGCAACCTGCGCCTTTGTACCAAGGACTGCCTGTGCCTGTATGTCTGCCCCACAGGGGCCGCGGACACGGAGAACAGCATCATTGACCGCGAAACATGTATCGGCTGCGGCGCCTGCGCCGAGTCCTGTCCCTCCAAGGCAATCTCCATGGTTCCGGTGGACATGCCGCCTCAGCAGCCCAAGGAGGCTGCGGTTTTAAACAAACTGAACGCGCTCTCCGGCAGCAAGACGGCCCAGGAGTCCATCGCCCGGGAGCTGGGGCGATCCACCCACAGCCCGGCGCTGGACCAGTTGGCCCGCGCTCTGGAGAAATCCAACCGGCTGATGGCCGAGGACATTCTGCGGGAGGCGGGATACATGCTGCCCCAGAGCGGAAACGCCAATCGTTTTCTGCGGTCTCTGCTGGATCGCCCGGACTATGCCGACGTTCCCGTGGAGGCGGTCAAACGCCTGCTGGAGCTGTTGCCCGCCAACGAGGAGGAGCCGGAGACAGAGTCCAACGAGGACGGAAAGCCCGATGCCCGGCCGGAGCGCTGGCGCTGTACCGTGTGCGGTTACATACAGGAAGGGCCGCTGCCTGAGGATTTTACCTGCCCGAGATGCAAACAGCCGGCGTCTGTGTTTGAGCGGATTTCGGAGGATCAGGCGTAGATAAAACCGTTGACGGTTGAGAGGAATCGTATCGATGGAAGGGGCGTTGGGCAATGGAGCGGCCCCTTCCCATCCGTACACTTCCCCGGTATGGATACCTCCACAGAATATCCGTCTATGGATCGGAAAAAGCGGTTGACAATCGGGTTAATCAATGCTAACCTAAAAACAGAATCGGAAGGACCGGCCAATAAAATCTCCCGCCGCTTTTTTATCGGCAGAGGTTAGCCAAACCTAACAAAGCCGGTCCGCCGCCTGCCAACGGTCCGCAAGTTTCATTCGAACATACATTGCCGCCATCACACGGCGCCTATATGCGAAAAGGAGGATATCCATGTCAACCGCGATTCTGTGTTTACTGCTTATTATCATGATTGTGTTTGGACTGAGGAGCTATTTAAAGCGTCTCACCTCCGGCTGCTGCGGCGCTTCCGCCCGGCCCGGGGTGAAGATCAATAAGGTGAAGGATCGGGACAAGTCCCACTATCCCTACCGGGTGCTGCTCAAAGTGGATGGAATGTCCTGCGGCAGCTGCGCGGCCCGGGTGGAGAACGCCTTAAACGCCTTGGATGGCGTGTGGGCTCAGGTGGACCTGGGGGAAGAGCAGGCCGACGTGCGAATGAAACGGGAGTACGGCGAGCAGGAGCTGAAGGCGGCGGTGAAAACGGCCGGATACACGGTTTACCGGGTGGAAAAGGCGGTGTAGCCGCTGAAAACAGGCGGTCCGGGCATTGCCGAAAATTTATAAAACGGCTGGGCACACAATCCATGTGCCCGGCCGTTTTTTAAATTTGCGGTATTGAATTCAGTCTCAGGAGGGGAATTGTTCCCCAAGCTTTTCCAGCAGCTCCCGGGCCTCGTCCCCCTGTTTGGTGATGAAGTCGGCCTCCGGCACCTCGATATCGTGGATCAGCATGTTGCGGCTCTTGCGCAGGGAAACGATGCGGTTTAGGCAGTCCTTGTCCAGCACGTTCATCCGGTTCAAGGTGTTGATATTGAAGGCGCCCCGCAGCTTCTGGGAATTCCGGTTGGAGATGCGGTTGAGCATGCGCTCCAAAGGCACCCACTGGCTGAAGAAATAGCTGGCGGCCTGGCGGCTGTCCTCGCCTCCGCCCTCCCGGCCGTCCCGCAGCTCCTGGTAAATGGCGTAGCGCTTTTCATTTCCGGTGATGATCTGATCGATGATCTGCTGGGAAATGTTGCGGCGGTCCTTCTCAAATTTCACGGATTTGAGGACGGGCTGGATCTCCTTGACCGTGTTCATCTTGAGGCGGCTGATCAGGCGGAACAGCAGCTCGATGTTTCCCATGCGCAGCTCGATGTCCTCGGGACGGAAATTGTTGCTCAGATAATTGTACAAGTAGGAGGCCAGCTCATACTGGCTGGAGAAGGCGGCGTTTTTGTTACGCACCCGCTCGTTGCCTGCGCTCTGGAGGCGTTCCAGGGCGATCTCTCCGGCCAGCACCAGGCCGTTCAGCTCGTCCAGGATCGCCAGCTCCTCGTCGGAGAGGGTGCCCTGGAGGGGCTTGTACACCAGGTCGTGCTCCACCTCGGACCAGGCGTGCATGAGAACGGAAGCTACCTGAATCTCGATGCGCGCCTCGGCGTACTTTTTCTGAGAGGGCTCAAGGGAGTCCTCCCGCATGCGGGCGCGGTAGTGGTTGGCCCAGTAGCCGGAAAAACGTTTGTTGTAGGTGGGCGGCTTGGACTGCTCCGGGAACTGTTTGGTCTCCAGGACCGTGAACAGGTCGCATACCAGACTGTCCGTCTTGTCGCGGTCGCCCGGGAAATACAGAGACACGCGGACCCCGGACAGGTCGGCGATATCCTCATAGATTTCGCGCATATTTTTATAGGGTACGGCTCTTCTGGAATTCCGGATCAGAACCTTACTTTTGAGGCGGCCGGGCGCCTTTGCCCGGGAGGTCACCATGGCCCGGATGCCGGCGGACTGGAGGGAAGCCTCCAGCTGTCTGGCCGCAAGGCGTCCCGCCGCCTCATAAAAATTTAGTTTACGTTTATAATTTTCAATAAATTGATTGATTAAATCCATGGATATTCCCCGCCAATGCTGTAATTTATGTCTGCATCCGTTTTCGCGCCGCCAACCCTTCGGCCGCGGTGGATGCGTTTCCTTGATTGATTATATCGCATTTTTGCCCGTCCGTCATCCGCAGAATCCATAAGATTTTCGAAAGGGGGAAATTTTTCCTTCCCTTTGGGCTGCCGGACAATTATAATAGAGGCAGATAGCTGCCGGGAACGGCAAAAATTTGGGAAATTCTGCCTGCGGCAGTTTGGCGGAGGGAAAGGGGGTAGCAGTATGAAGCGGATGATTCGCAGACGGCTGTGTATGGTAATTTTAACCGCCATGCTGCTGACCCTGTTCCTGAATTATTTTGTACAGATTCAGAGCGCCCGGAGCGGCATGTATGAGGAAGCGCTGGACAATTTTAAGCAGATCGAGCGGATTCTGGAACAGAACGAACAGGACACGGCCAGAGCCAGGCAGGAACTGAAGCAGGACTGCTTTATACGGGCCAAGGCGGCGGCCTACATTTTACAGAGCCGTCCGGAGGTGATCCCGGATCAGATGGAGATGAAGAAGATCGCCGGTCTGCTGCAGGTGGACGAACTGCACCTCTTTGACACGCAGGGGAATCTGTACGCGGGTTCCGAACCCAAGTATTACGGCTATAATTTCAATTCAGGCGAGCAGATGCGCTTTTTCCTGCCCATGCTGGCGGACCGCAGCCTGGAGCTGTGCCAGGATATCACGCCCAACACCGCGGAGAACAAGCTCATGCAGTACGCGGCGGTGTGGAGGCCGGACGGGCAGGGGATCGTGCAGATCGGTCTGGAGCCGACCCGCGTGCTGGAGGCCATGAAGAAGAACGAGCTGTCCTACATTTTCTCTTTGGTGACAGTGGAGAACGGGTCTGTAATCTTTGCCGTGGACCCGGATAACTTCCAGATTCTGGGAGCCACCCAGGAGGCGCTTGTCGGAAAAGAATTAGAAGATGTGGGCCTGGGGCCGGAACAGGTTTTGAGCAGCCGAAAGGGAGTGCGGGCGGAGCTTGACGGGGTGGACAGCTACTGCGTGTTCGCGCCGTCCGGCTCGGTGATTTTGGGGATGGCGCGGAGCAGCTCGGCGCTGTACCGGGGAGTGAACCGGAGCACCGCCCTGGTGGCGCTGTATCTGGTGTTGGTGGCGCTGCTGATGATCGTGTCGATCTCCAACTACATTGACCGCTACATTGTGGACGGAATCTCCGCCATCAACCGGAAGCTGACGGAGATCACCGTGGGAAATCTGGAGACCACGGTGGAGGAGGACAGCACTCCGGAGTTCTCGGAGCTCAGCGGGCGCATCAATCTGATGGTGCGCAGCATCCGGGATAATACCAACAAGCTGTCGCAGATTCTGGACGTGGCCCAGGTGCCCATCGGCGTCTATGAATACAATCAGAGGATGAGACGGGTGATGGTCACCAGCAGGGTGGCCGGAATCCTGGGGCTGGCCGGGGATGAGGCGAAACAGCTGTTTGCCGATCACGCCCTGTTTGAGGAACATCTGGAAGCCATACGCCAGAACCCGCTGAGCGGGGAGAAGGGCGTGTACGTCCTGTCCGGGGAGCCGGAGCGGTTTGTCCGCCTGGAGACGTATTTCCGGGAGTACAGCGTTTTGGGACTGATCGTGGATGTGACGGAGGATATCCGGGAGCGCAGGCGCATCGAGCAGGAGCGTGACATTGACCTGCTCACCGGCCTGTACAACCGGCGGGCGTTTTACCGGCGCATGGAGGAGCTGTTTGGCAGCCCCAACGAGCTGGGGGCCTGCGCGATGCTCATGGCGGATGCGGACAATCTCAAGCAGGTCAACGACCGGTACGGGCACCAGAACGGGGACCGCTATCTACAGGGCGTGGCGAGGATTTTCCGGTCCGTCTGCAGCGAGAAGAGCGTGCTGGCCCGCTTAAGCGGCGACGAGTTTGCCGCGTTCCTGTACGGCTGCTCCAACCGGGAGGAGCTGGAAGCGCTGGTCGAACGGCTTCGCAATGTGATGAATGTGGAGACGGCGGAGCTGACCGGCGGGGAGTCCATTCCGGTGCGTTTTTCCGCCGGCTGCGCGTTTTATCCCGAGGACGGGGAGGATTACGGGAGCCTGCTCAAGTGCGCGGACACGGCGATGTACAAGGTGAAGCGGACACGGAAAAATAAAGAGTTGGAAGAATAAGGATTTTGGCCCGGATGAATTGGACCAAGGGCCGCGGATGAGCCGCTGATGGAGACATCGGCGGCTCTTTTGGATGCGGGGGCCGCCGCAAAAAGAATCCTGCGGGTCTGAATAAAATGGAAAAAGCCGGAGAGAATCATGGATAGGAATTGATTGCAGCTGCGCAGGCGGGCGAGGTCCCGCAGGTGCGGTGCAGGAGGAGGAATATTCATGAAATTATTATATAAAGGCGACATTTATTTTGCGGACCTCTCCCCGGTAGTGGGAAGCGAACAGGGAGGCGTGCGGCCTGTTCTGGTGATTCAGAACAATGTGGGCAACAAATTCAGTCCCACCGTGATCGTGGCGGCGATCACCAGCCGTATGGACAAGCACAATCTGCCCACCCATGTGCTGATCGAGCAGAGCCGGTACGGACTGCAGAAGGATTCCATGATTCTGTTGGAACAGGTGCGCACCATCGACAAGAGCAGACTGCGGGACTACATAGGACATTTGGATTTCTCCGATCTGCTGCGCGTCAACCGGGCGCTGATGGTCAGCATGGACCTGGGAACCCAGGTTCGGGCCCTGGCGGAATAAAATGGGCAAAGTCCGCAATACTAACCGTATGATTTGCGGAAGGTCAGGTGATGTCCAACATGGATAAGAGAAGAGCGGCGGAGACAATTTTAAAACTTGTGGGAGGCGCGGACAATGTGGAGGAGGTCACACATTGTTTTACGCGCCTGCGCTTTGTCCTGAAGGATGAAAGCATTCCCAGGGACGAGGAGGTGAGCCGGGCGGAGGGCGTCATCTCCGTGGTCAGAGCGGGCGGGCAGTACCAGGTGGTCTGCGGCACAAAGGTGCAGGGAATTTACCAGGAATTGGAAGAAATGCTGAGGGAGAAGAGGAGCAGGGGGGCGGCCCCCACCCCACCCAGACGCCCCATCGGGGATCGGATTCTGCAGAAAGTGGCGGAAATTTTCACACCCCTGATTCCGGCCATCGCGGCGTCGGGGCTGATCAAAGGGCTGCTGACTGCGGCGCGGCTTTTGCTGGAGCGCTACGGCATCGATCTGGCGGCCACGGACACCTACGTGATTCTGAACGCGGCCAGCCAGGTGATTTTCTATTTTATGCCCATTTTCCTGGCAATGACCTGCGCAAAGGCGTTCCGCTGCAACCGGGTGATGGCCATGGTGGTGGGCGCCTCGCTGGTGTACCCACAGATGGATGCGCTGATCCAGAACACGGAGCAGGCCACCACCGTGTTCGGCCTGCCGGTGCTGAAAAATGCCTGGCAGATCGGTTCCTCGGTTAAGGTGTTCTCCTACACGGAGTCCGTTATCCCCATCATTCTTGCCATTTTGTGCATGGCGGCTCTGGAGCGGTGGCTCACCCGCCTCATCCCGGAGATCGTCCGGTTAATTGCGGTGCCCGGGCTGGAACTGCTTGTGATCCTGCCGCTCACCCTGGTGGTTTTGGGACCTGTGGGAATCTATGTTGGCAACGGGATCCAGTATCTCTACGACACAATGATGGGGTTCAGCACGGTTCTGGGCGGCGCGCTGGTAGGCGGGCTCTGGGGCGTCTGCGTCATTTTCGGAGCGCACCGGGCGCTGCTTCCCATCGGGCTCAACGATGTGGCGGTGAACGGGCGGCAGAACCTGCTGGCCTTTGCCGGGGCGGCCAATTTCGCCCAGGGCGGGGCTGCCCTGGGCGTGTGCCTTAAGACCGGAAACCGGGAGCTGAGACAGATCGCCGCCTCCGCCGCCCTGACCGCCTCGGTGGTGGGAGTGACCGAGCCTGCGATCTACGGCTGCAACCTGCGGTTAAAAAAGCCCATGGTCTGCGCGGTGATCTGCGGGGCGGTGGGCGGCGCGATCATGGGAATCGGAAATGTCTACGGCGACGCTTTTGCCAACAACGGCGTGCTGACGGTCTTTACCTACGCGGCATACGGCATGACGAGGTTCGCATTTTACCTGGCGGGCATCGGGACGGCCTTTTTCGGGGCGGCCGCGCTCACCTATCTGGTGGGATTTGAGGAACTGCCGGCCCCGGGCCGGGAACAAAATGAAGAATGAGGGGGCAGATGGTGACAGAATATAAGGCACGAAAATTTCCGGAACATTTCCTGTGGGGCGCGTCCTCCTCAGCCTTTCAGATCGAAGGCGCGGCGGCGGAGGATGGCAAGGGGCGGTCGGTGGCGGACGTCAATGCCGCAAAGCGCGCCCAGCTCCAGGCGGACACCCGGGTGGCCAGCGACTTTTACCACCGGTTTCAGGAGGATATTGAGCTATTCGCCCGGCTGGGGCTGAAGGCGTACCGGTTTTCCCTGTCCTGGGCCAGGATCATTCCCGACGGGGACGGCCCGGTCAATGAGGCCGGACTGGAATTCTACGACCAGGTCATCGACCGGCTGAGATACCACGGCATCGAACCGCTTGTGACGTTGTACCATTTTGACCTTCCCTACCGCCTGGTGGAGCAATATAATGGCTGGGAGAGCCGGGAATGCGTCCACGCTTTTGAGCGGTACGCGAGAATCTGTTTTTCGCGTTACGGGAACCGGGTGAAATACTGGCAGGTGCACAATGAGCAGAATCTGATGATCCGGGTGGACGAGCGCATGAATATCCGGGCAGAGGATCCGTGGGAGGCGGACCGTCAGCGGGCGCAGATGGACTACCACATGTTTTTGGCCCACGCCCTGGCTGTCCGGGCCTGCCGGGAGCTGGCGCCCGGCGCATTTGTGGGACCTGCAATATCCTCCACCTGCACCTACCCCGTCACCCCCAATCCCAGGGATGTGTGGGCCGCCCGCAGCAATGACCGGTTCAAGACGGAGTATGCCCTGGAAATGTACACCGCCGGGCGTTATCCGGGCTATTACCAACGCTATCTTAAAGAGCGCAATATCATGCCGGAAACCAGACCGGAGGACGAGGCGCTGCTTGCAGGCGCAAGGATCGACTATCTGGGGGTAAACTACTACCGGACCCTGTGCGCCTCCTATCTTCCGTCCGATCCCTCCCATCCGGCGGGGCTGCGGCAGTTTCGGGGCAACGAGGTGGACTTCGACCAGTTCGGATATTTTCGGGACGAGAAAAATCCGTTTCTGGAAGCCAGCGAATACGGCGCGCAGATTGATCCCATGGGATTGCGCCTGGTGCTCAATGAGTATTACCGCAAGTACCGGCTGCCCATGATTATTACGGAAAACGGCCTGGGAGCAGCCGACGTGCTGAGCGCGGACGGAGGGGTGCACGATCCCTACCGGATCGCCTATTTAAAGAGCCACATTGAAGCCTGCGCGGACGCTATCGCCGACGGGGTGGAGCTCTTCGGATACTGTCCATGGTCCGTCATGGACCTGCTGAGCTCCCACCAGGGCTTCAAAAAGCGTTATGGCCTGATCTATGTGAACCGCGACGACCGGGATCTGCGGGACCTGCGCAGGATTCCCAAGGACAGCTATTACTGGTATCAGGATGTGATCCGCCACAACGGGCTGTGAACGGCCCGGCTGCAATCACGCGTTGTCTGAGCATACGAAATGCTCAGACAGCGCGTTTTTTGTGATTTTGGTAAAATGGAGCTCCGGGCCGGAACCGGACGCGCCCTCCCGTCATAAAATGAATTACAGAATCAGCCGGCGCGCTGAGGAATCGTAATGGCATAAAGGAAACAGGCCGCGGGCGGCAGCGCGCGGGCCGGGCCGCATTAGCGGCAGCAGGTGGATCAGGCGGCATCTGCGGGACAATGGTTTTTTAGATTGTTCCGCGGATGCCTTTTTGCACCTGTAAACCGCCGCGTTTCTGCGAAAAAGCGGCGGAACTTGACGTTGGGAGGGAGATTGGATGAAATTAATTGGAACAAAACGGAAAATTCGCAGCGGAAGACAGACCGCGATGTATGTGTCGCGGGTCAGCATTGCGATCAATCTTGTGCTGTCCGCGTTCAAGCTGTTCGCGGGCGTGGCCGCACATTCCGGAGCCATGATTTCCGACGGGATTCACACGGCTTCAGACGTGCTCAGCACCTTGATTGTGATGGCCGGGGTGGCGATGGCGGACCGCCAGTCCGACAAGGAACATCCCTACGGCCACGAGCGCATGGAATGCGTGGCCGCGGTCCTGCTGGCCGCGGTGCTGTTTGCCACCGGGGCGGGAGTGGGCATGGAGGCGGTGAAAACCGTTGTGGTCCGGCGCGCGGGCGGTCTGGCGGTTCCGGGCGGTCTGGCGCTGATAGCGGCGGTGGTATCCATTGTGGTGAAAGAGTGGATGTACTGGTATACCAGGGCTGCGGCCAGGAAGATCGATTCCCAGGCGCTGATGGCGGACGCCTGGCATCATCGCTCGGACGCCCTCTCCTCCGTGGGTGCCCTGGTGGGAATCGCCGGGGCCAGGATGGGGATCGCGGTGTTGGACCCGGTGGCCAGCCTGGTGATCTGTATCTTTATTGTGAAGGCCGCAGCGGGGATTTTCCGGGACGCGGTGGACCGGATGGTGGATAAATCCTGCGATGACGGCACGGTGGAGGCTATGCGCAGGACGGCGCTGGGGACGGAACCGGTTCTGGGCGTCGACGATATCCGCACCCGCATGTTCGGACCGCGGGTCTATGTGGACATTGAGATTTCTGCGGACCCGTCCCTGCGCTTGGACCAGGCCCACGGCATCGCCCACCGGGTGCACGATGCCATCGAGGCGGAATTTCCCCAGGTCAAACACTGCATGGTCCATGTGAACCCCTATGCCGGAGAACCGGAGGAAGGGGACGCTTAAAAAAGGACCGGTCAGCCGACCAGTCCCATTTCCCTGAGAACGAACACCCATAAAAAGATTGTGATCACGGATACCGCGGTGCTCAAAACCACAAACTCGCCGGCCAGCTCGCCGTCTCCGCCCATATTCTCCGCCATGGAGTAGGAGGAGGCGGCGATGGGGGTGGCGAACATGGTGAAGAGGACGAAGCGCTCCAGGCTGTCAAAACCCAAAGCCAGCGCCAGGGCGAAGATCACGGCGGGTAGCAGCACCAGTTTGACCGCCAGCGCAGGCACCAGATACCTGGCGTTGCCGCGGATGGAGGAAAAATGCATGGTGCCGCCCAGCACGAAGAGGGCTAAAGGGGTGGTCAGGTCCGCGAACTGCCCCACGGGCTTCTCCACACAGGCGGGCAGGCGTAACCCCAGAATAAAGGCCACAAATCCGGCGGCAGCGCCCAGAATCAGCGGGTTTGTGCACACATTTTTCAGCAGAACCGCAGGGCGGGGCTTTCCGCCGCGGAAGAGCTCCAAAATGAACACGGCGGTCACGTTGTAGATGGGAATGACGATGGCGATCATCATGGACGCCAGGGTGGTTCCTCCCGCGCCGTAGATGCTGGCGGTCAGCGGGATGCCAAAGAGTACGAAGTTGCTGCGGTAGATGGCCTGGATAATCACGCCGCGCCGGGGATTTTCCCGGACCAGCCGGGGGACGGTAAGGAGCAGAACCGCCTGCAGGATCAGTATACCGGCGACGGCGAATACCACCAGCTTTGGGTTTAACGTAAAACCGGTCTCGATTTTGTACAGGTTGTTGAACATCAGGATCGGAAAAAATGCCTTAAAAACCAGTTGGTTCAACCGGCCGAGGAAGGCTTCGTCGGCCAGGCCGCTGCGCCGGACTCCGTAGCCGAAGGAAATGTAGATCAGGAAGGGGACGACGGCATTTACTGCCACTAGAAAGCTGCTCATCTGTGAATTCTCCAATTTCTAATGTCTCGTTTCGTGGCGGTGAGGGGACCGCACGGTTACATATGTTTATTATAGAAGCTGCGGGGAGAAACTGCAATCTGTTTTTTGAAGGCCGTGGAGCGCGCAGATCGGTGCGCAGATACTACTTTTTGCTTTGCAAAACACTGCGGTGATGGTAAGATAGATAGGACACATGGCCGGAGCGGGGAACGAACGCGCCGGGCAGAAGGAGGACAGGTGATGACAGGACATTTTAAAATCATATTCAGCGATATCGACGGGACGCTGCTGGACAGCCAAAACCGGGTGCCGGTAAAAACCAGGGAAGCGATCCTTGAGCTGGAGCAGCGGGGAATTCCGTTTGTGCTGATCTCGGCGCGCAGCCCGGAGGGGATGGAGCCGATTAAGCGGGAGTTGGGGAATCATGCGCCGATGGTGAGTTATTGCAGTGGACAGATTTTAGATGCGGACGGAAATATACTCTCAGAAAAGATGATTCAATTCGAGCGGGCGGTTGCAATGAAGGACATGTTTGATCGGGAATATCCGCAGCTTAGCTGCAGTACCTACGGCGGCAGCAAATGGATTGTGGATGACGATCAGAATGCGTGGGTGCGCGGTGAGGAGGCTATCACCGGCCTCAAGGCCTCCGTAGGATCTGTGGCGGAACAATTTGCAGCTTTGGGTGGCGTACATAAATTTTTGCTGATGGGAGAGCCGCGGGAAATCCGCAGCGCGCAGGAGCGAATCCGCCAGGTATGCCCGGATTTGTTTATGGTGGCTTCCAAGCCTGAATATTTAGAGATTATGGAGGGGACGGTAAAAAAGTCAGCGGGTCTTTGCTGGCTATGTTCCCATTTTGGAATACCGGTTGAGGAATCCATCGCGTTTGGCGATGGTTTAAATGACGTAGATATGCTCCAGGCCGCGGGAAGAGGCTACGCCATGGCCAACGCCCCCGCGGAGGTGCGGGAGCGCGTGGCCCATACGGCCCCGGACAATGACCACGAGGGGATTCTGGTCGTTTTGCAGGAGCTTTTTGACCTGTGACCGCGGCCGGGCCCCGCAGTAAAACAGAGGGAGGATGTATCATATGAACGACACGGAAACATTGTTGGAGCAATGGTCCCCGCTCTGCAACATGCAGGCGTTTGTGGAAGCCAATGACAGCGCGGTCTATTTCTATCTCTGGATCTATCCGGGCACGGAGATGGCGGAGATAAGGAGCTGCTGGGTGTGCAACCGCCGGCCGGCCATGGAAGAGATGGATTACGCCGCCATGGACAGCGGGGAAGCGCCCCGGATGCCGCTGGAATTCGTGGATCACGATCCCGGGGGCATAGAGCTGGATTGGGACAGGCTGTCCATTGTCTGGTTCGAGGAGGGGGACGCAGCCTTTCTCTTCGAGGGAGGGCGGATGATTGCGGCGATTCCAGGCTGGGCGGGAGAGGATTTCCCGGGGTATTCCCTGTTTGCCAGGGGGATGGGGCCCTTTGCCTGGGAGCTGAAAACGGCCCTTCCGGCCCTGTCCCTGAGGGCAGACCGCAGCCGCGCCTACTGGGAGGCTATGGAGGGCGATTATTTCCAGGAGCTTCAGGGGGAGCAGCTGGCGGCGCTGGAAGACTATTTCGGGCCCCACCGGCAGTATTTCGCCATCGACGGCGGACAGTTTCCGCCCCGGGCGCTGGTTACCGGGGAGAAGGGCGGGAACCGCTACGCCTTCACACTGGGAAACGGCGCGCTGTCCCAGCCGAAGATTGAGCAGTATTTCCAGGAGGATTCGTGGAAATACCGCCGGTTCGAGCTGGGGATCGCGTTTCCGCCCGGCACGGACGAGGGCAGGGCGCGGGCCATGCTCAGCTACGTGGCGGCTCAGGCGGCTCTTCCCTGGCGGGAGATCGGATGGCTGGGGCACGGGCACACGATTCCCTGCGAGGCCGCGCCGGGCTACGCCGCCGTGCTGCTGCTGAATCCCGCCCTGTGTCCGGTGGACCGTGGACCGTCCTACCCGGATTTTATGGGCGAGCCGGTGAACCTGCTGTGGGTCATGCTGCTGACAGCCGGGGAGTATGAGGACGTGATGGAACATGGAGAAGAGGGGATTCTCGCACGAAAGGGCCGAGAGGCGGCGGGGTGGAACCTGATCTAGGATATAAGCAAATCGAAAGACCTTAAGCGCCGTCCGGCAGCTGGATTTCAGTTGCCGGGCGGCGCTTTTTTGAATGCAATGGGCCGCTGGCGCAGCCTGTGGGCGATTGTTGCCGGATCATACACCGCGTCCACGCTCTCACAAACATATTTCATGCCGGAATCCCGCGATTCCCAGCCCCGCAATGTGGAAAATTTTGTCCTCTTTTGGGGACAAAAATTAATTCTTTACCAGATATGCTAGAATGCTGCTAAGCTTTGTTTTAAAGGGTTTTCAAAGCGTTTTTCCTGTGTTAGAATCCCCATCGAAATGGTTCCGCCGGGGAGCGGGACCGGATAGAAGCAATCATCAGGAGGGATGAAACTATGAGGAGGAAACTGACAAAAGTATTGTCACTGGCCTGCTGCGCTGCGCTTGCGTGCCTGACCTTAAGCGGCTGCGGGAGCACCCAGGAAAAGAGAACCATCCGGATCGGTCACAACCAGTCCACCAACCATCCGACCCACCTCGCGCTCACGGCGTTTCAGGATTTTATCAATGAAAAGCTGGGGGACAAGTACGTGGTGGAGGTGTACCCCAGCGAGCTTTTGGGGTCCCAGACGGACATGGTGCAGCTGACCCAGACCGGAGCCATCGACTTCTGCGTGGCCAGTAACGCCATACTGGAGACATTCAGCAAGAACTACGAAATTTTCAATCTGCCCTATCTGTTCGCCAGCCCCGAGGCCTACCACAAGGCCATGGACGATCCGAACGTGACGGAGCCGATCTTCGATTCCACCAAGAAGGCGGGCTTTACGGCAGTGACCTGGCTGGACGCGGGCACCCGGAACTTCTACACCATCAACAAACCCATTGAGAAGCCCGGGGACTTGAAGGGACTCAAGATCCGCGTACAGCAGTCCCCGACCAACATCGAGATGATGCGGCTGCTTGGCGGTTCCGCCACGCCCATGGGGTTTGGCGACGTCTACACGGCGCTCCAGTCCGGGATCATCGACGGGGCGGAGAACAATGAGATGGCCCTGACCGACAACGGCCACGGCGATATTTGCAAATACTATTCCTACGACATGCACCAGATGGTGCCGGACATCCTGATCGGCAACAACGCCTTCATGGAAAGCCTGTCCGAGGAGGACCGGGCCGTGTTCGAGGAGGGCTTTAAGCTGGTGAACCAGGTGGAGCGGGAAGAGTGGGTGAAGGCCGTGGAGAACGCCAAGGAGCGGGCGCAGAACGACCAGCAGGTGCAGTTTGTGTACCCGGACCAGCAGCCCTTTGTGGAGGCGTGCAGGCCGCTGCACGAGACCGTGATCGGCAACAATCCGGCGCTGCAGCCCATCTATGATCAGATTCAGGTCTACAATCTTCAGTATCCGGCGGATACAAAGACAGGGGGGGACAAGTGATGAAACAGTTGCGAAACGCATTGACACATTTACTGAACGGCCTGGCGGGCGTAAGCTTTTTGGCCATGGTCGTTCTGACCTGCTGGCAGGTTGTCACACGGTATCTGCTGCAAAATCCCTCCTCCTGGTCCGAGGAACTGGTGTCCTACCTGTTCGCCTGGATGGCTCTGTTGGGAGCCAGCCTGGTGACCAGCGAGCGGGGACACATGAATATCCCGGTCATCGTGGAGCGGCTGCCCGGCGGCCTTAAGACGGCATTTTCCGTCTTTGCTGAGCTGGTGGCCTTCGCCTTCTCCGCCGTCATCCTGGTGCTCGGCGGCGTCCAGATCACCAGTCTGGCCATGGGACAGATGACTTCCTCCCTCGGGGTTGCCATCGGCGTGTTCTACATCGTGCTGCCGCTGTGCGGAGTGCTGAACATGGTTTACACGGCTATGAATATCTACGACATCGTCAAGGGAAATATCCCCGTTCTGCCCACCAGCGAGGAGGACAGCCTGGTGGACAATCTGAAAAAGGAGGAGGCGTAAATTATGGCAATGGAGTCTTTGGCAATCATTATACTTGTGTTGGCGGTGCTGCTGATCGCAGGGGTCCCGATCTCCTATGCGATTGGAATTTCCGCCCTGGCCGCCATCGTGCAGATGGTATCGCTGGACGTGTCCGTGCTGACCGCGGCCCAGAGAACCTTTGTGGGCATGAGCAAATTCAGCCTGACGGCCATCCCCTTTTTCGTCCTGGCGGGCAACCTGATGAACCAGGGCGGCATCGCCAAACGGCTGGTGGATTTTGTGCTGGCTATCTTAGGCAAGCTTCCCGGTGCCCTGCTGGTGACCAACGTGGGCGCCAACGCGCTGTTCGGCGCGATCTCCGGTTCCGCCTCCGCAGCCGCGGCCGCCGTGGGCAGCATGGTCCAGGAGGGGGAGGACAAACAGGGGTATGAGCGGGCCGTCTGCGCCGCAACCAACGGATCAAGCGCCCCCTCGGGCCTTCTGATCCCGCCCAGCAATGCGCTCATCACCTACTCCCTGGTTTCCGGGGGAACCTCCGTGGCGGCTCTGTTTCTGGCCGGATACATCCCTGGAATTCTCTGGGCCATCTGCTGCGTGGTGGTGGCGGTGATCATCGCCCGCAAGAAGGGGTATGCGGGCACTCCGGGGAAATTTGACTGGAAGCAGCTGGGAATCGCCACCTTAAAGGCCATTCCCGCCCTGTCCCTGATCGTGGTGGTCATCGGCGGAATCATCGCAGGAGTGTTCACCGCCACCGAGGGCTCAGCCATCGCCGTGGTCTACGCCCTGGTACTGGGCATCTGCTACCGGAACATTACCTGGAAAAGCTTTTGGAAGATTCTGGTAGACAGCGCCAAGATGAGCGGCATGATCGTGTTCCTCATCGGCGTTTCCAACATCCTGGGATGGGTGATGGCCTTCACCCAGATCCCCCAGGCCATCAGCGCGGCGCTTCTGGGCATGACCAACAGCCCGGTGATCATCCTGTTAATCATGAACGTGATCCTGCTGATCGCGGGCACCTTTATGGACGTGACGCCCGCCATCCTGATCTTCACCCCGCTGTTTCTGCCCATTGTCAGGACCTTTGGCATGCACCCCGTGCAGTTCGGCCTGATCCTGGTGTACAACCTGTGTATCGGAAACATTACGCCCCCGGTGGGCAACACCCTGTTTGTGGCCATCAAGGTGGGAAAGACCTCTCTGGCCAAGGTGATGCCCTATATGCTGATGTACTACGCCTCCATCCTGGTAGGCCTGGTGTTAGTGACCTACATACCGGCGGTCAGCATGGCGCTGCCGACCATGGCCGGGCTGATCAAATAATCATCCATGAAAAATGTTTGCCCGTCTGCTGTGAAAAGCAGGCGGGCAAATTGCGATGCTAATGAAAGATTGCAAGGGCGCAGTAGACCAAAAGAAGGGCCATCACGGTATTGACCGGTTTGGCGTGCCTGGAAAAGAATTTGCAGAACGCGGCACCAAACACTGCCCATATAAAACAACCGGAGGCTCCGATCAGGGAGAGTATGACGGCGAACCCGGCTAAGGACAGCGTTGTCTGGTATACGGGCAATATGTACAGGGACATTGCCGTGATCGCATAGATATAGATTTTAGGATTCGCAAACTGGAGTACCATACCCGAAAGAAAGCCGGTCTCCTTTCCGCCTCCGGTTTCTAAGTCCGCAGAGCTTTTCCAGACTTTCCGGGCCAGATACAGCATGTAGGCCGCGCCCAGCATCTGCATGATGATTTTCACTTTTGGAAGCAGTGAATAGAGCGTCGCGCTGAAGGCCGTGCAGAGGAACATAACCGCTGTAAAACCGGCCAGAATCCCAAAGAGAAAGCGCAGGCTCCGCCGGAAACCCAGCCGGATGGCATTGCTCATCGCGAGGAGATTGTTCGCTCCCGGCGTGTAGGCGGTGATAAAACAGTAAATTAAAAAATCATATAAATGAAACATATCTGACCCCTTTCTGGTGCGTTCATGGACAAGGTTCCTCTTTACAAACATTTTTTAAAATTGTATAATGATACAAAAAGAATATTATATCGCACATGTACAATATAATAATACAATATGTGCGATATAATGTCAATGGAGAGGAGCGCTTTTTTGGATCAGATGAATCAAATCGTCGCTAAGAATATTAAAAGGCTTCGCGAGGAGAGAAAACTGAGCATGGACGAACTATCGAAGCTGAGCGGCGTCAGCAAAAGCATGCTCGCGCAGATTGAGCGGGGCGGCGGCAATCCAACCATATCCACCCTGTGGAAGATTTCAAATGGAATGAAGGTGCCCTTTGACGCGCTCACCGTGCGCCCCAAAAGTCCCTATGAACTGGTTAAAACATCGGACCTGCAGCCGCTGCTGGAGGACGGGGGAAAGGTGAAAAATTATTCCATTTTCCCGGATGATGAAAACCGCAGGTTCGCGGTGTACTACCTGGAATTGGAGGAGGGGAGCTATTGGGAGTCAGAACCGCATCTGAAAGGGGCCGCGGAGTTTATTACCATATTTTCAGGAAAAATTGAAATCTGTACCGGAGGCAGGAGCTTTCAGGTGGAGAAAGGGGAAAGCATACGGTTTAAGGCCGACGCCGTCCATTCCTATAAAAATATCGGAGCGGAACCGGTGTTGCTGCACATGATCATTTACAATCCCTGACTGTAGTTTGGAGAATAACGCTATGAACCTATATTTCGCCCCAATGGAGGGGCTGACAGGATACGTGTATCGGAACGCCCACCGCGCCTGCTTCGGCGGCGTGGACAAATATTTCACGCCCTTTTTGTCGCCCAATCAGAACCACAGGTTTACCGCTAAAGAGGAGAAGGACGTGAGGCCGGAGCACAACGAGGGAATTTCACTGGTGCCTCAGATTCTCACCAACCGCGCTGAGGACTTTATCTGGGCCGCAGGGGAGATGAAGGCCAGAGGCTACCGGGAGGTGAACTTAAACCTGGGCTGCCCCTCCGGCACCGTGGTCTCCAAGTACAAGGGGGCCGGATTTCTGGCCAGGCAGGAGGCGTTAAACCGCTTTCTGGACCAGATTTTTCAGGAGGTGGACCTGGAAATCTCCATCAAGACCCGGATCGGCATAGCCGCGCCGGAGGAATTTCCTGAGCTGATGGAGATTTTCAACCGCTATCCCATCCGTGAGCTGATTGTGCACCCCAGGCTGCGGACAGATTTTTATAAAAATACTCCGGACCGGGAGTCCTTCGGGTACGCGGTGAAGGAGAGCAGGGCGTCCCTGTGCTACAATGGGGACATCTTTACCGAAGAGGCATTTCGCAGCGCGGCGTCCCGGTTCCCGTCTGTGGAACGCGTCATGCTGGGCCGTGGGCTTCTGGCCAACCCGGCCCTGGCGGAGCGGATAAGAGGGATAGAAGAAGCGCCCCTGACCGCCTCGCGTCTGGCGGCCTTCCACCGGGCCTTGTACGAGGGTTACCGCCTTGCGATCCCGGAGGAGCGCAACGTGCTGTTCAAGATGAAGGAAATGTGGACCTATCTGATCTGTATGTTCCCGGAGGCGGACCGGTACGGGAAGAAGATCAAGAAAGCGAAGTCGGCGGGAGAGTACGAAGCCGCGGTGGCCGCGCTGTTTCGTGAGCGGGAGCCGGCCCCCCAGGCGGGATACCGGGCTGCCCTCTGAACAGTTCACAAAAATTTTCCATTTCCCCCATTGTAATTTACCGCATTACAGTGTTATACTGTTTTTAAATTTTTGCAACGGTTCAGATGGTGGGAAACTACACATCGGATGTCTGAGCCGTTACGAATTTTTGCCAAAAGGAAACGCACAAGAAAGGGAAGATGAGACGTGACAATCAGAATCGGAATTTTAGGCTATGGTAATCTGGGAAAAGGCGTGGAGTGCGCGGTGAAGCACAATCCGGACATGGAGTTGGCGGCGGTGTTTACCCGGCGCGATCCGGCGGGCGTGAAGATTCTCACTCCCGGCGTGAAGGTGCTGCCGGTGGAGGAAGCCGCGGGAATGAAGGACCAGATCGACGTGATGATCCTCTGCGGCGGCAGCGCCACCGACCTGCCGGTGCAGACGCCCGAGTTTGCCCGGCACTTCAACGTGGTGGACAGCTTTGACACCCACGCCAATATCCCGCAGCATTTCGAGGCTGTGGACGCGGCGGCCGGGGAGAGCGGCCATGTGGGCATCATTTCCGTGGGCTGGGATCCTGGAATGTTTTCCTTAAACCGCCTGCTGGCGGGCGCGGTGCTGCCGGAGGGCAGGGACTACACCTTCTGGGGCAAGGGCGTGAGCCAGGGGCATTCCGACGCCATCCGCCGGGTTCAGGGGGTGAAGGACGCCAGGCAGTATACCGTACCCGTGGACAGCGCCTTAGCGTCGGTCCGGGCCGGGGAGAATCCGGAGCTCACCACCCGGCAGAAGCACACCCGCGACTGCTATGTGGTGGCCGAGGAGGGGGCTGACTTAAAGCGCATCGAGGAAGAGATCGTGAACATGCCCAATTACTTTGCGGATTATGACACCACGGTGCATTTTATCAGCGAGGAGGAGCTGCAGCGCGACCACAGCGGGATCCCCCACGGCGGTTTTGTGATCCGCAGCGGGCACACCGGCTGGGACAGCGAGCACAGCCATGTGATCGAGTACAGCCTGAAGCTGGACTCCAACCCGGAGTTCACCGCCTCGGTGATCGTCGCTTACGCCCGGGCGGCTTACCGCATGGCCGCGGAGGGACAGAAGGGCTGCAAGACCGTGTTCGACGTGGCCCCGGCCTATTTAAGCCCAATGGACGGCGCGGAATTGAGAAAGCATCTGCTGTGACACGGCGCCTGTCCACCCCGCGGCGGGACGCCGGAGATCCGGCGTTTCCACGAAATTCCGCGCACCCCCTTGCAATTTCCCGGCACATCCCTCATAATGGAATTATCAGAAAGTGAAAGCGAGTGATAGCCGATGGATATTGAATTGTCGGAGGATATCGCCCCGGAGTATTTGGAGGATGTGTGGAACATCCTCACAAACAGCGAATTTTTGCGGCTGAGCCAGTACGTCCATCACCATTGGACCAACCGGTTCATGCACAGTCTCAATGTATCCTACCTGTCCTGGCTGATTGCCGGGAAGCTGGGCTGTGATGCGCGGGCGGCCGCCAGGGCCGGTCTGCTGCACGACTTCTGCCCCTACGACTTCAAGGCGGTGACGCCCACGGGAGAATCCCAGGCGTACTACCACCCCAAAGCCGCGGCAAAGAACAGCGAAGCGCTCTTTGGCATCAGCGACCGGGAGCGGGAAGCGATTTTGAGCCACATGTTCCCTCTGGGGCCTCTTCCAAGGAATCGGGAGGCATGGATCATCACGCTGGCGGACAAAGTCTGCGCCACGATGGAGGGCTGCCATATAGCCATCGCGCTGGCCAGACGGGGACGCGTGACCGTGGTGCCTGCCTGACCATGTAAGACAAACGTCAAAAAGCCGCCGTACAGAGTTCTGTGCGGCGGCTTTTTGACGTTTGAAGGTAGAGAACCGGCCCGGGAACTGTAATTATGCACAATGCGCAGCTCGGGGAATTTCGGGAAAACCGCCTATTACAGGGAGGTCTGAAATCTGGTATAATCGTATAAAGGCGGTAACCTATGGTCACAAGAGCGGCGTAAGATTGGAAAGGTGATGAAATGTTTGAAAAAGGAGATTTGATTCTCTATGAAACCGCAGGCGTATGCCGGATCGAGGAGATTTCCCGGCTGGAGTTCCTGAAAAACGACCGGGTGTATTATTCGCTTGTACCGGTGTTTGAAAAAGACTCGGTGATCTATGTGCCGGTCGACAATGAAAAGGTGAAGATGAGGCCCATCATGAGCCGGGAGGAGGCGGAGGCCTTCATCGAACAGCTTCCCGCCATCGAGGGGCGCAGGGATATCGGCGAAAAGGAAAAAGCCCAGGTATACAAGCAGATTCTGCTTTCCGGGAACCACCGGGAGCTGGCCGCAATGATCAAGGGGATTTTTGAGGTGGGACAGGTCAGAAAGGGCAAGGGAAACCGCTTGGCTGTCCGGGACGAGGAGAATATGAAGCGCGCACAGAAGCTGCTCTACGGGGAGCTGGCTGCGGCGTTGGGGATGCACCCGGACCAGATGCCCGCATATATCGGGAAGCGTCTGGAAAGTCCCGCTGTGGTCTGAATCGGGACTGACAATAGATGAAAATGAGAACCGCCGGTGGATTCGGCGCGCAGCTGCGCGGAATCCCCGGCGGTTTTTTTTAGCGCGCAGATGGGCAGAACCTACGGCGGTTTTTAGCACGTAAACGTACAGAATCCACGGCGTTTTTGCGCCGAATACCGGTCAAACCGATTCGAAACCGTTGGGTGATGCCACTACTTCTCCCTCAAAACAACTAAAAAATATTGTTAATTAAAACTCAAAACTAAAAATATTTTTGATCATTTGCACAATAAAACGTCGCACGGCTACGCGCAAAAGACTTAAAAATACTGAATTTTATGCACGTTTTTCCTGAGATAGATAAATAACAAACAAAAAATCCTGTCATTGACAAAAAATTTATACCCGATATAATGAAAACAGTACAAGAGACTGATTGGGAATTGTTACCGGTCCGGGGCGCTCAGGGCGGCCGGACAAAGAGAAAGAAAAGGAGGATCAGCTATGCAGCATTTGAGAAGGATGGAAGACCGGGTTGTACTTTTGACAGGCGGCGGCGGAGGAATCGCCAGGGGCGTGGCCCGTGCGTTTGCGGATGAGGGCGCCAAGATGATACTGACGGATATTTTTCCGGGCGGAATGGAGCGGACCAAGGCGGAGCTGGAACACGATTTCGGAACCGAGGTATTTACCTGCGTGGCGGACGGTTCCAAGGAGGACGAGGTAAAGGAAGCGGTGGAAAAGGGCGCAGCCCATTTCGGCAAGCTGAATGTGCTGATCAACAGCGCCCAGACCTCCGCTTCGGGCCTGACCCTGGTGGAGCACACCCAGGCCGACTTTGACAAGGCCATCTACTCCGGCCTGTACGCCACATTTTTCTACATGAAATACGCCTTCCCATTCCTCAAGGAGACCAAGGGATCGGTGATCAACTTCGCCTCCGGCGCGGGCATCTCCGGGAAACCGGGACAGAGCTCCTACGCCGCAGCCAAGGAGGGCATCCGCGGCCTCTCCCGGGTGGCCGCCAACGAGTGGGGCGCCTACGATATCAACGTAAACGTGGTGCTTCCGTTGGTGATGACCGACAAGCTGGCGCAGTGGGGCCAGGAAAACCCGGAGATGTTCCGGAAGAATCTGGATGAGATTCCGTTAGGCCGCTACGGCGACGCCCAGAAGGATATCGGCAAGGTCTGTGTGTTCCTGGCCAGCTACGACGCCAAGTACATAACCGGCGATACGCTGTTCATCCAGGGAGGCGTGGGGATGAAGCCTTAAGCGCCTCCGGCCTTGGCGGCGAAGGGCTCGCGCATGAAGCCGATAAAGTCCTTTAGCACCGGCTGGTCCTTTAGGGATTTATAATACAGGCCGTAGGAGAGCGCCCCGGCGTCCTCCACGGGAACGTAAATTAGGCGTGGGTGGCGCATGGCGGCCACGTCCGGCAGCAGGGTGAAGCCCAGGCCGGCCTCCACTAACGTCAGGGCGCAGGCGGGATTTTCCGTAAAATACAGCTCCTCCGGCGGGTGGTAGCCGATGAGCTGCCCCTGCACCCGGGCGATGGCCGCCGGATTCTTGCCCGGCTCGCACAAAACCATTCCGCCCTGGCGCAGCTCCTCCAGGTATAGGCGGCTGCGGCCTGCAAAGGGATGGGAGGGAGCGATCACACAGGAGACGGGCACCTTTGCCAGTTCGAGAAAGGTGCCCGGCTCCTTTTTTACGTGCTCCGCCTGAAAGCTCATCATCACATTTATGGATTCCTCGTCCAGCAGGTTTTGCAGGGAGCGAAAGGGGATCAGATTGATGTACGGGTGCACCTGGGGATACCGTTCGCGCATCTGTTGCAGCACGGGGGGAAGCAGGGCCAGCTCCAGGGCGCTGTGGCAGCCGATGCCGAAAAAGCGCACCTCCTCCCGGGCCTGGTGAGCCAGCTTGGCCTTGGCCCCGTAGGTCATGTTGAGGATGTTCTTGGCGTCCGCCAGAAAGCTCCAGCCCTCGGGCGTCAGCTTTACAGAGCGGGTGGTGCGGATAAAGAGCTTGGCATCCAGCTCCCCCTCCAGGGAAACGATCTGGTGGGTTACCGCCGGCTGGGTGATGTGCAGAATGGATGCGGCCCGGGCGAAATTCAGGTTCTCCGCCACGGTTACAAAACACTCCAGTTGTGTGGTGTTCATGGCAATACCTCCCATATTTTTCAAATCAATGTTTCAACGGCAAATCTGCCAAAATTCCATATAATAAAAGAACTGCATAAACATTAATAGAAGTTTTTTATTAATGATAACATTTTTTGAATTCACTTTCAAGAAGCTTTGGTGTAAAACAGTTCATATGCGAATTGTTTACATCCGAACAATCCGGCCGGGCCAACCGGTTCTGCCGGACAGAAAGGAAGGCGGCAAATGGATCAAATGGAAGGACGGCGGGCGCTGCGCCTGTTGAAAAAAGTGAACCTGGGGCTGGAATCCTCCATCAACGCGGATATGGCGGAGATGGATCTGACAGCGGCCCAGTGCGACGTCCTGGGGTATCTGGAGGAGCACAGGGGGAAGGCCGTGTACTCCACGGATCTCCACCGGGACTTAGGCGTCTCCCGCGCCGCGGTCAGCGCCCTGGTCAAGAAGCTGAAGGCCAAGGGCTTTGTGACCCTTACCGCCGAACCGTCGGATGACCGGCAAAAACGCATTGAACCCACCGGCAGGTCCGGCCTGCTCCACCAGAAAATGGAGCGCAGGGTAGACCGTGTGGTGCAAAAGATTTACCGTGATTTCACGGAAGAAGAGGCAGAAGCCTTTGCCGGGCTTTTGCAGCGAATGTATGAAAACGTTCAAACCATGATAAAAGAGGAGGCAGATTTATGATAATGACCTTACTGGGCCAGGTGAAGCAGTACCGCAGAGACTCCATCCTGACCCCGGTGTTCACCGCCCTGGAAGTGCTGATGGAGGTGCTGATTCCATTCATCACCGCATCGCTGATCGACCAGGGAATTGAAGCCGGAAATATGACCAAGGTGCTTCAGTACGGCGGCCTGATGCTGGCCATCGCGTTTTGCAGCCTGGCCTGCGGGGCCCTGGCCGGGACCTTCGCAGCCAGCGCGGCCTCGGGCTTTGCCTGCAATCTGCGGGACGGGATGTACGAAAATATCCAGCGTTTTTCATTTTCCAACATTGACAAATTCAGCACCGCCGGCCTGGTGACCCGCATGACCACGGATGTAACCAACGTGCAGAACTCCTACCAGATGATTCTGAGGATCGCGGTGCGCGCGCCCTTCATGCTGCTGTGCAGCATGGCCATGTGCTTTGCGACCAACGCCAGGTTGAGCCTGGTGTTCGTGACCGCCATCATCGTGCTGGGCTGCGTGCTGGCCCTCATCGTGAAGTGCACCACGAAAATTTTCGACGTCGTATTCCGCAAATACGACGCGTTAAACGCCAGCGTGCAGGAAAATGTGTCCGCCATCCGCGTGGTGAAGGCTTTTGTCCGCGAGGATCACGAGAACCGGAAATTTACCGACGCGGCCGGGCAGCTTTACCGCATGTTCGTGAAGGCCGAGTCCATTCTGGCTTTCAACAACCCCACCATGATGCTGGTGGTCTACGGCTGCGTGCTGTCGCTGTCCTGGTTCGGCGCCCACCTGGTGGTGGGAGGCGATATGACCACCGGCCAGCTGACCAGCATGTTCAGCTACATTATGAGCATTTTGATGTCGCTGATGATGCTGTCCATGATTTTCGTGATGGTGACCATGAGCGCGGCCAGCGGGCGGCGGATTGTGGAAATCCTGGAGGAACAGCCGGATTTGGTAAACCCGGACCGTCCCATTACGGAGATTCCCGACGGGGCCATCGATTTTGACCATGTGAGTTTTTCCTACAAGCATGGCGGCAGCGGCAAAGAAACGCTGGCGGACATCGACCTGCACATCCGTTCCGGTGAGACCGTGGGCGTGATCGGTGGAACCGGCAGCGGCAAATCCAGCCTGGTGAACCTGATCAGCCGCCTCTACGACGCGACGCAGGGCAGCGTGCGGGTGGGAGGGATCGACGTGCGCCGCTATGATATGGAGGCGCTTCGGGACCAGGTGGCCGTGGTGCTGCAGAAAAACGTGCTGTTCACCGGCACCATCCTGGACAATCTGCGCTGGGGAAATGAGCAGGCCACCCGGCAGGAGTGCGAGGAAGTCTGCCGTCTGGCCTGCGCCGACGAGTTCATAAGCCGGCTTCCCGACGGGTATGACACCCATATCGAGCAGGGCGGCTCCAACGTCTCCGGCGGGCAGAAGCAGCGCCTGTGCATCGCCAGAGCCCTTTTGAAAAAGCCCAAGGTGCTGATTCTGGACGACTCCACCAGCGCGGTGGACACGGCCACGGACGCCAAAATCCGCGCGGCCTTTGCCGAGCACATTCCCGGAACCACCAAGATCATCATCGCCCAGCGCGTTTCCAGCGTGGAACACGCGGACCGCATTCTGGTGCTGAACGAAGGGCGCATCAGCGGGTTTGACACCCATGAAAACCTGTTGTCGGGCAATATCATTTACCGGGAAATTTATGAGACACAGATGAAGGGCGGCGGCGATTTCGACCAGCCCGGAGGAATTGGAAAGGAAGGCGAGGAAAATGGCTGAGCGCAGGATGAAAACCATAGGCGGGCCGAAAGGCACAGCGGTTCCGGGAGGAGGAAAAGGCGCGGCCAACCCATTTCCGGTGATGAAACGGGTGTTGGCTTATATGCTGAAATCTTATAAATTCCACTTTATGGCAGCCGTTGTCTGCATTTTGGGGGCCGCGCTGGCAACCCAGCGGGGAATCCTGTTTATGCAGGTGCTGATCGACGACTACATTCTGCCCCTGGCAGGAACCGATCATCCACGGTTCGGGCCGCTGGCGGCGGCGCTGCTTTCCCTGGCAGGCACGTATCTGCTGGGAATTCTCTGCTCCTACGGTTACAACCGGATCATGGTCACCGTGAGCCAGGGCACCATGCGCAACCTGCGGGTGGAGCTGTTCACCCATATGGAATCGCTGCCCATCAAATATTTCGACACCCACGCCCACGGCGACATCATGTCCATCTACACCAACGACGTGGACACCCTGCGGCAGCTTTTGAGCCAGAGCATCCCTCAGGTGATCAACTCGGCCGTGACCATTGTGATCGCGTTTGTCAGCATGATGACCCTGGACGTGCCGCTGACCCTGATCACGCTCTGTATGGTCGCGGTGATGCTCTTTACCACCTCCCGCTTAAGCGGAAAGTCCGGCGTGTACTTCGGGCGGCAGCAGCGGGACATCGGGGCGGTCAACGGCTACATCGAGGAGATGATGGAGGGGCAGAAGGTGGTCAAGGTGTTCTGCCACGAGGAGAAGACGCTGGAGGATTTCAGGCGGATCAACAACCGGCTGAGGGACAGCGCCAACAACGCCAACAAGTTTGCCAACATTATGATGCCCATCAACGCCAACCTGGGAAACATCAGCTACGTGCTCTGCGCCGTGGTGGGGGCGGCGCTGGCCATCAAAGGCTTAAACGGACTGACCTTGGGAGCTCTGGTGTCCTTTCTGACCCTGAACAAAAACTTTACCCAGCCCATCACCCAGATCAGCCAGCAGATGAACAGCATCGTCATGGCCATGGCCGGAGCGGAGCGGGTGTTTGACCTGCTGGATGAGACGCCGGAGACCGACGACGGCTATGTGGAGTTGGTCAACGCCAAATACCGGCAGGACGGCAGTCTGACGGAGACAGAGGAGCGCACCGGAATCTGGGCGTGGCGTCATCCCCACCAGGCGGACGGAACCGTCACCTACACCAAGCTGGAGGGCGATGTGACGTTCAACGACGTGGATTTCGGTTACGATGAGAATAAAATTGTGCTCCACAACATCAAGCTGTTCGCCACCCCGGGCCAGAAGATCGCCTTTGTGGGCTCCACCGGCGCGGGAAAGACCACGATCACCAACCTGATCAACCGCTTTTACGACATCCAGGACGGGAAAATCCGCTACGACGGCATCAACATCAACAAGATCCGCAAGGCGGACCTGCGGCGTTCCCTGGGAATGGTGCTTCAGGACACCCATCTGTTCACCGGAACGGTCATGGATAATATCCGCTACGGCCGCCTGGACGCCACGGACCAGGAGTGTATCGCGGCCGCAAGGCTGGCCAACGCGGACGGCTTTATCCGTCGTCTGCCGGACGGTTACGACACCGTGCTGACCGGGGACGGAGCCAATTTGAGCCAGGGACAGCGGCAGCTTTTGTCCATCGCCAGGGCGGCGGTAGCCGACCCGCCGGTACTGATTCTGGATGAGGCCACCTCCTCCATCGACACCCGCACCGAGACTCTGGTGCAGCAGGGAATGGACCGCCTGATGGCGGGCCGTACTACCTTTGTGATCGCTCACCGCCTGTCCACCATCCGCAATTCGGACTGTATCATGGTGCTGGAGCAGGGCCGGATCATCGAGCGCGGAAACCACGCGCAGCTGATCGCGGAGGGCGGAAGATATTATCAGCTGTACACGGGCAAGCTGGCGGCGAAGACCGCGTAAGAAGGAATTTCCTTATTTTTGTATAGTCTGGCTCTTTTTGGCACATACTGTAATTGCATATAAAAGGAGGTAATGACTATGGGAAATAAAGCGCTTGACTACACCGCCCTGACGGTCAGCCTGATCGGAGCCGTCAACTGGGGCCTGATTGGATTTTTCAATTTCAATCTGGTATCCTGGATCTTCGGTTCCGGCACCTGGTTCAGCCGGATCATCTATGGCGTAGTCGGAATCTGCGGCCTGTACCTGCTCACGTTTTTCTCACGGAGCGGCGAACAGTAGCGCCAAACGCACCAGCATAAACGCACAGAGACCGCGTCTCCCCGATACGGAGGAGAACGCGGTCTCTTTGTCGATTTCCGCTGCATCATCAACGATTATAGTTGTTCGGTATTGGGAAAACGCCGCCCGGTTTACGCCAGCATTCCGGCCACTCCCGCCACCAGCATACACAGCGCGATGCCGCAGAGCGTGGGGATGAGGAAGGAGGCGATCACCCATTTCCAGCCGCCCGTCTCCTTGCGGATGGTCAAAAGGGTGGTGGAGCAGGGCCAGTGCATCAGGGAGAACAGCATGGTGCAGACCGCCGTGACCCAGGTCCAACCGTTGGCCACCAGCAGCTCCTTTAACTGGGTCAGGCTGTCGAATTCCAGCAGGCTGCCCTGGGCCATGTAGGCCATGATAATGATGGGGATCACAATCTCATTTGCCGGAAGCCCCAGGATGAAGGCCATCAGAATCACCCCGTCCAGACCCATGAGCCTTGCAAATGGATCCAGGAACGCGGAGCAATGGGCCAGCAGGCTTAAATCGCCCACATACACGTTGGCCATGATCCAGATCAAGAGGCCCGCCGGAGCGGCCACCACGATGGCACGGCCCAGGACAAAGAGGGTGCGGTCAAAAATCGAGCGCACGATCACCTTGCCGATCTGCGGGCGGCGGTAGGGCGGCAGCTCCAGGGTAAAGGAGGAGGGAACGCCCTTTAACACGGTCATGGACAGGGCCTTGGACACCGCGAAGGTCATGAGAATTCCGAACAGAATCAGCAGGGTCAGCAGCAGGGAGGAGAGCAGGGTATTTCCGGCACCCCCCGCCACGCCCACGAAAAACATGGAGATAATGGCGATCAGGGTGGGGAACCGGCCGTTGCAGGGCACAAAGTTGTTGGTGACCATGGCGATCAGCCGTTCCCTGGGCGAGTCGATGATCCGGCAGCCCACGATGCCCGCCGCGTTGCAGCCGAAGCCCATGCACATAGTCAGCGCCTGTTTGCCGCAGGCGTGGCAGCATTTGAAGGGTTTATCCAGGTTGTAGGCGATGCGGGGGAGATAACCGGAATCCTCCAGCAGGGTGAACATTGGGAAGAAAATAGCCATGGGCGGCAGCATCACCGACACTACCCACGCTAACACCCGGTAGATGCCAAGGACCAGCATCCCGGTGAGCCATTCCGGCGCTCCGATGTAGTGAAAGACGCCCAGCAGCCGGTCCTGCACCTGAAACAGCAGGTCGGAAAGCAGGGCGGAGGGATAGTTGGCGCCGGTGATGGTGATCCAGAATACCAGGGCCAGCAGCGCCAGCATAATGGGGTACCCGGCCCATTTGCTGGTGAGCACCTTATCCAGCCGGCGGTCCCCGTCGTTGTAGCCCTCCTTCTGGAAATGTACGGCCTTCCGGCTCACGGCTTCCGCCGCCTTCACCAGCCCGGAAACAATCTTATCCTTCAACTGCTCCGGACGGAGGCCGCCCGCCTTCAGATAGTCCCTGGCCGCCTCCACTCCGGCGGCCACCGCCGGGTCTTCCAAAATGTCAAAGCCTAAGTAGGATTTCAACTCATCCATCAGGGACTTGTCGTAATCCAGAAGCTTTAATGCCAGCCAGCGGGGGCTTAGAGCGGCGGGGGAATCGCAGCAGGGGGAAATTGCGGCGGCCTCGGCCATCTCACCAACAGCCGCCTCCCCGGCATCTGCCGCCTCTCCACCAGGAATTTTCCCGCACAACGCGGCGCGGATCGCGGGCTCCGCGATGTGGATGGCCTGCTCGATCAGAGGATCGTACTGCACTTTAAAGGGCGTGAGCGCGGTCTCCCGGTCCACCAGGTCATCCAGCTGATCCATCATCCGGTCCAGGGATTTCTTCTTCCGGGCCACGGTTCCGGCCACCGGGACGCCCAGTTCATCCGACAGGGCGTTTAAGTCAATGGAAATGTGTTTGCGCTTCGCCTCATCCAACAGGTTGACGCAGACCAGCACCCGGTCCGAGATTTCCATGGTCTGGAGCACCAGGTTTAAGTTGCGCTCCAGGCAGGTGGCGTCGCACACCACCACCACGGCGTCGCTTTTGCCGAAGCAGATGAAATTTCTGGCCACCTCTTCCTCAGCGGAATGGGCCATCAGGGAATAGGTTCCGGGAATATCCACCAGCACGTACCCGTGACGCCCGGTTTTGCACCAGCCCTGGGCGTTGGACACGGTTTTGCCCGGCCAGTTTCCGGTATGCTGGTTCATTCCCGTAAGGTTGTTGAACAGAGTGCTTTTGCCTACATTGGGATTGCCGGCGATCGCCACTACTTTATCTGTCGGTGCCTGTTTGCGGATCTCCAGGCCGGAATCGACAGCGCCCATTCCGACCGAAGTGTTGGTCAGCCCCATATTTATAAACTCCTTTTCTTATAATAATTTGTAACAGTTCAGACGGCGGGAAAATTGGTGCGGGAGGCCGCGTAAAATTCGCCTGTAAGCGGATGTTCGTGCCAATTTTCCGCCGTCTGAACGGTTGCAATAACTTAGCATATTAAGCCTGCACCAGAATGTTGCGGCAATCTTCGGAACGAATCGCGATCACGGCGCCGCGGATCAGATAGGCGCAGGGGTCGCCGGCCGGACTTCTGCCCAGGCACTCCACCTCGGTGTTTTCCACCAGTCCGATGTCCAGAAGTCTTCTGCGGATGCTCCCTGTGGAGACAAGTTCCTTCACTGTGGCCTTTTGGCCGGGTTTTATATCGTTTAACGAATGAATTTTATTCATAAATAAGCCACCTCAAAATAGATTTAGGATAAGGAAACATTTTTCCTAATGTTATAGTATTGCAGGAGGAGCACATTGGTTACAGATCCCAATCAAAAAGTGCCGCAAAATAAGGACAGCGGTTTTTATACCATGAAGGAATACCAGCAGGCCGGGGCCGAAGGACTCACCTCATCCATGGAGGATTACCTGGAAATGCTCTGCCGCCTGCAGCGGGAGGGGCGCCCCCTTCGGGTCAACGTGCTGGCAGAGAGCCTTCACGTCAGACCCTCCTCCGCTTCCAAGATGCTGGGAAATTTAAAAGGCTTAGGTTACATTGACTTTCAGAAATACGGAGCTGTGGCGGTCACGGAAAAGGGACTGCGGGAGGGCGAATACCTGCTGCACCGCCACCAGGTCCTGCACCGCTTTTTCTGCGCCCTCAACGGCACGGAGGATGAACTGGAGCAGGTGGAGAAGGTGGAGCATTTCATGGACCGGGTCACGGTGGGAAATCTGGAGCGGCTGCTGGGGAAAATGGAGGGAAGGTAAAGGCACGCTCAGACAGCTCATCTTCCTGACCGGAAAAGCAGGTCCCGCTGTCTGAACGGTTCCATCCGATAATTCCCCGCCAATACTCTGGAAAAAATCTACAGGCCATTGTATAATAGAAGCATCTTTTTATATTCCCAAGAGAAAGGAGCATGACAATGGCCAAACTGCTGTATCAGGGACATGGAAGTTTTCGTCTCGTTTCGGAGAAGGGAACCGTGGTCTACGTGGACCCCTACGTGGGGGAGGGGTATGATTTGGAGGCGGATCTGGTGTTGGTGACCCATGAGCACCACGATCACAACGCGGTGGAGCTGGTCACGCTGAAGGAGAACGGCCGTGTGCTGCGCGCCGCCGATATGCTGGAGGAGGGGCGCTACCAGACCCGGGTTTTAGGGGATATCACCGTCCATGCGGTGCCCGCCTACAACAAGAATCACGACCGCAGCGCCTGCGTAGGTTATCTGATCGGCGTGGATCACAAGCGGATTTACGCGGCGGGGGATACCTCCACCACGGATTTTATGGAAAAGCTTGCGGGGGAACATCTGGACTACGCCCTGCTGCCCATCGACGGCGTCTACAATATGGACAGCCGCGAGGCATCCTGTTGCGCTGAGATCATCCAGGCCAAGCATGCGATTCCCATCCACATGAAGCCGGGCCAGCTGTTCGACCGGGCGGTGGCGGAGACCTTCCGGGCCGAAGGCCGCATCATTCTGGAGCCGGGGGAATCCATGACGTTGGAATAACAACGCGGCAATCCGCGGGTAAAAGCGCGGCAGGCGGCGGTACGCGGTGATTTGCGGCCGGCGCCGGCGGGCCGCGGCAAGATAAGGAGGAGATTATGGCAAAATATGTAATGGCATTGGATGCGGGGACAACCAGTAACCGGTGCATTTTATTTGACGAGCACGGGACCATGTGCAGCGTGGCCCAGAAAGAGTTTACCCAGTATTTTCCAAAACCTGGCTGGGTGGAGCACGACGCCGGGGAAATCTGGTCCACTCAGCTGGGGGTGGCGGTGGAGGCCATGTCGAAGATCGGCGCCACGGCCGGGGACATCGCCGCCATCGGCATCACCAACCAGCGGGAGACTACCATTGTGTGGGACAAGGAGACCGGAGAGCCGGTGTACCGGGCGATTGTCTGGCAGTGCCGCCGGACCTCCGCCTACTGCGACTCTCTCAAGGACAAAGGGCTGGTGGACCGCTTCAGGGCAAAGACGGGCCTGGTGATCGACGCCTATTTTTCAGGAACAAAGCTGAAATGGATTCTGGACCATGTGGAGGGAGCCCGGGAACGGGCCGAGCGGGGCGAGCTGCTGTTCGGTACGGTGGAAACCTGGCTGATCTGGAAGCTGACCAGGGGCCGCGTCCATGTGACCGACTACTCCAACGCCTCCCGCACCATGTTGTTCAACATCAACACCCTGGAGTGGGACGAAGAGATTCTGCGGGAGCTTGATATTCCCCGCTGCATGCTTCCCAAGGCCATGCCGTCCAGCTGCGTTTACGGGGAGACCGATCCCCAGTTTTTCGGCGGCCCCATCCCCCTCGGCGGCGCGGCGGGGGATCAGCAGGCGGCGCTGTTCGGCCAGACCTGCTTCAATCCGGGCGAGGCGAAAAATACATACGGCACCGGCTGTTTCCTGCTGATGAATACCGGGGAGAAGCCCGTGTTCTCCAGGAACGGCCTGGTAACCACCATCGCCTGGGGGCTGGACGGCAAGGTGAACTACGCCCTGGAGGGCTCCATCTTTGTGGCGGGCGCGGCGATCCAATGGCTGCGGGACGAGCTCAAGCTCATCGAATCGGCCGCGGATTCCGAGTATATGGCGAAAAAGGTGAAGGACACGGCGGGCTGTTACGTGGTGCCCGCGTTTACCGGCCTGGGAGCGCCCCACTGGGACCAGTACGCCAGAGGCGCAATCGTGGGACTGACCAGAGGGGTGAATAAATACCACATCATCCGGGCGACCCTGGATTCCCTGTGTTATCAGACAAACGACGTTCTGACGGCAATGAAGGCCGATTCCGGCATCGAGCTGTCGTCCCTCAAGGTGGACGGCGGAGCCAGCGCCAACAATTATCTGATGCAGACCCAGGCCGATATGATCGCAGCCCCGGTGAACCGCCCGCAGTGCGTGGAGACCACCGCAATGGGCGCGGCCTACCTGGCGGGTCTGGCCGTGGGCTATTGGGCGGATAAGGAGGACGTGGTGCAGAACTGGGCCATTGACCGCACCTTTACGCCGGAGATCACCGAGGCCCAGCGGACCGCGCGGGTGAACGGCTGGAACCGGGCGGTGAAATGCTCATACGGCTGGGCAAAGGACGAATAGAAGCGCCTGTGGGGCGAAGTCAGGGAAAGGGGACGGTTCAATATGAAAAAATTTATCAACGATCCTTCCATGGTGGAGGAACAGATGATTCAGGGTATGGTCAAGGCCCATCCGCGGCATCTGCGCAAGCTGGACTGCGGCAATGTGGTGGTCCGGGCGGTGAAAAAGGAGGGCAAGGTAGCCATTATCAGCGGGGGTGGAAGCGGCCATGAGCCGGCCCACGGCGGGTACGTTGGGACCGGCATGCTGGACGCGGCGGTGGCGGGAGCCGTGTTCACCTCCCCCACGCCGGATCAGATCTACGAGGCCATCAAGGCGGTGGCCACGGACGCGGGCGTGCTGATGGTGGTAAAAAACTACACCGGCGACGTGATGAATTTTGAGATGGCGGCGGAGATGGCGGCCGACATGGATGAAATCGAAGTCCGTCAGGTGGTCACAAACGATGACGTGGCTGTGAAGGACAGCCTGTACACGGTGGGACGGCGCGGCGTTGCGGGAACCGTCTTTGTCCACAAGATCGCCGGAGCGCTGGCCGAAACCGGCGCTTCCCTGGACCAGGTGCAGGAAATGGCGCAGAGGGTCATCGACAACGTGCGCACCATGGGAGCGGCCATCGCCCCCTGCACGGTGCCCGCTGCCAAAACGCCGGGATTTACGCTGGCGGAGGAAGAGATGGAGGTGGGCATCGGCATCCACGGGGAGCCGGGAACCCACCGGGAAACCATGCGCACAGCCGACGAGATTGCCGGCATGCTGCTGGAACAGATATTGGGAGATCTGGACTACAGCGGGCAGGAGGTGGCGGTGATGATCAACGGAGCGGGAGCGACGCCTCTGATGGAGCTCTACATCATCAACAACCATGTGGCCGACGTGCTTGCGGCAAAGGGCGTCCGCATATACCGGACCTTTGTGGGCGAGTACATGACCTCCCTGGAGATGCAGGGCTTTTCCATCAGCCTGCTGCGCCTGGACGATGAGATGAAGGCGCTGCTGGACGCTCCGGCGGACACGCCGGCATGGCGATAGGAGGCGGTTGGAGATGGCGGATACAAAAAAGGTGCTGGAGATTTTGAGAGCCATGGGCCGGACCATTGCCGATGAGAAGGATTATCTGACCCGATTGGATCAGCCCATCGGCGACAGCGACCACGGGATCAATCTGGACCGCGGTTTTCAGGCGGTGGAGCAGAAACTGCCCGGAATGGAGGAAAAGGACATCGGCTCCATTTTAAAGGACGTGGGCATGACCCTGGTGTCCACCGTGGGGGGAGCCTCCGGGCCTCTGTACGGATCGGCGTTTATGAAGGCGGGCGCGGCCGCCGCCGGAAAGACGGAGGTGGACGCGGAGGACTTTCTGGCCATGCTGGATGCGGCGGTGGAGGCCGTTAAAAAGCGGGGCCGCGCGCAGGTGGAGGAGGCGACCATGCTGGATGCCATGTGTCCGTCCCTGGACGCCATGAAAGAGGCCAGGATCCGGGGCGAAGGCGCAGGCCCCATGCTGGAAGCCGGCGTGAAGGCGGCCTGGGCGGGAGCGGAGCACACCAAAGATCTGGTCGCCACCAAAGGGCGGGCCAGCTATGTGGGCGAGCGGGGACTGGGCCATCAGGACCCGGGGGCCACGTCTTACTCCTATCTGTTGGAGACGATTGCACACTGTATACAAGAAGGATAAAAGGGGGATGGGAAAATGGTAGGTCTGGTTGTAGTATCCCACAGCGAGAATCTGGCGAAGAGCGTGGTGGAGCTCACGGCCCTGATGGCGCCGGCGGCGCCGGTAGCCGCGGCCGGCGGCATGGCCGACGGGGGCTTTGGCACCTGCTTTGAGAAGATCCGCGACGCCATCGAGTCCGTGCGGTCAGAGGACGGCGTGCTGGTGATCATGGATCTGGGCAGCGCCGTGATGACCACGGAGATGGTGGTGGAGCTGTTCGAGGGGCAGAAGGTGGAGATGGTGGACTGCCCGCTGGTGGAAGGGGCCGTGGTGGCCACCATCGACGCGGTGGGCGGCATGAGCTTTGAGGCCATCAAGCAGGATCTGGCCAAGGTCGGCGCCACGCCGAAATTTTAGAGAAATAAAATCCAACGCGGATTAGCCCTCGGCGGCCGGCTCTGTGAGGACCCGGCTGCCGAGGGCGGTCCGCTTTTTCGTTAAGCCGGATTCCCGGTTATCCCGCGTCCCTAATCCCGGTTCCCCAACAAGGCGTGTAGGTTCCCCAACAAGGCGAATCTTGTCCTAAGGACAGGGGTGTGATATACTGAAACGATACGGCGGCATTTCCGGGCGTTTTGGGGAACTGCAGGCTGCAATCGTGAGAGGGGCGGGCGCGTTCCTGCCGGGGGGAAAAGATGAGACAGCTAATCGGAAACAAAAAATTTTACCAGCGGGTTTTACTGATCGCTGTGCCGATCATGATTCAGAACGGAATCACAAATTTTGTCAGCCTGCTGGACAATATTATGGTGGGTATGGTGGGCACGGAACAGATGACGGGAGTGGCCATTGTGAACCAGCTGCTGTTTGTCTATAATATCAGCATTTTTGGGGTGATCTCCGGCGCTGGAATCTTTGGCGCCCAGTTTTTCGGCGGCGGAAACCATGATGGAGTCCGCCACACCTTCCGGTTTAAAATGATCGCCAGCCTGATTCTGACTGCCGCAGCCGCGACGCTGCTCCTGTTTCAGGGCGAGGGCCTGATTACCATGTATCTCCACGGGGAGGGCAACGAGGCCGCTTTGGGGCTTGCCCTGGGACAGGGAAAAAAATATCTGGCGGTCATGCTGCTGGGCCTGCTCCCCTTTGGCGTGGAACAGGTTTATACCAGCACCCTGAGGGAGTGCGCGGAGACGGTAATTCCCATGAAAGCGGGCATCGCGGCGGTTTTCGTGAACCTGGTGCTGAACTATATTCTGATCTTCGGCAAATTCGGGGCCCCGGCCCTGGGGGTGGTGGGGGCCGCCGTGGCTACCGTGATCTCCCGATACGTGGAGGCATCCATTGTAATTATCTGGACGCACCGACACACCAGGAGAAATCCCTTCATTGCAGGGGCGTACAGGAGCTTTTACATACCGGCCGGCCTGGTTAAGAGCATTGTGGTCAAGGGCACTCCGCTGATGATCAACGAGGCGCTGTGGGCCGTGGGAATGGCTGCGATCATGCAGTGCTATTCTCTGCGGGGGCTGGAGGCGGTTGCAGGGCTCAACATTTCCTCCACCATCGGCAATGTGTTCAACGTGGTTTATCTGGCCTTCGGAAATGCGGTTTCCATCATTGTGGGACAGCTGCTGGGGGCGGGAAAGATGAAGGAGGCCAGGGAAACGGACACGAAGCTGATCGCGTTCTCCGTGGCGGCCTGCGTCTGCATCGGAGCGATTCTGGCCCTTTTAGCGCCTCTGTTTCCGGAAATCTACAATACCAGCGGGGAAGTAAAAGCGCTGGCGGCTTCATTTATCCGAATCATCGCCCTTTGCATGCCCATGGGGGCGTTCATCCACGCGTCCTATTTCACGCTGCGCTCCGGCGGAAAGACCGTCGTCACCTTCTTGTTCGACAGCGTGTTCATGTGGCTGGTGAATATTCCCTTCGCCTATGTGCTCAGCAGATACACCGGGCTTCCCATCGTGCCGCTCTATCTGGCCTGCCAGATGATCGACCTGATCAAATGCTTCATCGGTTTCGCACTGGTGAAAAACGGGATCTGGATCCAGAATATTGTAGAAACAAAGCCGTGAAGGCAGGGGAGAAGACGGCGTTTACAGGCAGACATTCCGGGAGGGCTTTCCGTCAGGGGAGCTCTCTTTTGCGCGCTCCGGGAGGGGACAGGGAGTTACCAATCCAAACGGGCGGGAATATACTAAAAGAAAAAGCAACGGATGGCAATATGCTGAAAATCATTACCTTTGTCCTTGCGCTCTGCACGGACACTTTTGTGGCCAGTCTGGCATATGGCGCCAACCAGGTGCAGATTTCCTGGCAGAAGGCCGTGGCCTTAAACGGCATCTGCAGCGGCTGCCTGGGGCTGGCGCTGGGCCTGGGAACCCTGATTCAGGTGTTGGTGCCCCAGGAGCTGGCCCGGTCGGTGGGATTTGTTTGTCTGTTTTTCCTGGGAGTGGTAAAGCTTCTGGATTACAGCATCAAGCGATATATCAACAATCATTGTACGCTCAACAAAAATTTTCATTTTTCCCTTTCGGGGCTGAAAATCATCATCAACATTTACGGGGATCCCATGGCGGCGGACTGGGACGATTCCAAATCCCTCTCCTGGAAAGAGACGATCTGCCTGGGCCTGGCCATGTCCATCGACTCGCTGGTGGCCGGAACCATGGCCGCATTTGTGGATCTGCCGGCTCTTCTGACCGTCGCAACCTGCTTTGCAATGGGGATGGCGCTTATGTACGCCGGGCTTTACGCCGGACAGCGTCTGATTGCCAGGGACGGGCTGGACCTCTCCTGGCTTTCGGGCCTGCTGTTTATTTTCCTGGCATTTTCGAGGACCAGAGGGGGGTGAGAGGAATGCTCCCGGGGTGGCGCAGGCGGACCGGCCCGCACGCGGGTGACAGGATTCAGGATAAATTAAGAAGGCCGTAAAGTCTTTGCAGAGGGTCTATGCTATAATTTAAGAAAAATGGTGCGCCGGTTATCAGCCTGGCATGGGCCGGACGATTGGCGCCGCGGTATCATGATGGAAACACAGTCCCTGCCGTCAGCCGGCAGGAGAGAAGCAACAGCAAAAGCTCGGCGAGGAGGAGACAGATGAAAAAACGATGGACGGCAGTAGCGGCTGCAATGCTCTTGACGGCGGCGGTCGGCGCGGGAACCGCTTACGCCCACGATGCGGAGTACGGGATGTGGACAGGGGAACAGAACGGCCTGCTTTTAGGGATTGTGGAGGAAGCAGGGGAGGACTGGGCTGTTTTAAAGGAAGTTAAGGCGCTGCCCAGCGGAGATAAAGACGGGGTGAACGACCGCCAGCTGCCGCCGGAGGAGGTGCCGGAACGCCTGAAAGTGACGGACCTGAGGCCGTATTTGATCTCGTACAATAAGGTGGAGAAGCCGCAGGCCGGGCAGTGTCTGCTGGTCAGCGCTGATCTGGGAAAAAATGGAGAGTGGAAAGCGCTGTGGCCTCCCTATGAGGTCAGCAGCCTGGACACGTCCACTCTGGAATTCCAGGCCGATGAGGATAAAAACATGTACGGCGCAGCCTGGGAGCGGTTTGTGCATTCCGGAGGGAAGGACTACCGGTTTGCGTTCGAACACGGAGATTTGTCCGACACCCTTTATTTACAGGTTCCCCGGGACGACGGCACCATGGAAAACCAGATCATTTTCCAGCGGGAAAACAAAATTGAGAGCCAGGCAGCCGACAGCCTGGAAGCGGCGACGGACAAGGAGACCGCCGCCGTTCAGGAGAGCGCCGCAGCCGGGCAGACGGAACCGGAAACCACACCCGCGGCCCAGGCGGCGGGTGCTGAGACCGCTCAGGCGGAGGAGACGGGCACGGCGTCCATGGGGCTGGAGACGGTTTTGATCGCGATTGCGGCCGGATTCTTCGGGGGGATGGTGATCAGTAGGTTGCGGAAAAATAAGAAACGGTAGAATTGAATGCGGGATCATCATCAAAACGGCGCCGGAGGCCAGAGGCTCTCAGACGCCGTTTTTTGAAACGCTTCCCGTTTTCAAGCGCCGCAAAATGTAGTATACTTTCTGTAAATAGTTTGCTATTCAGAATCAGGCGCGTCCCGCGCCTGCCAAAGGAGTCTCACATGCCAAACATCAACGAAATTACCGATTTTTCCGCCCCGGAGCTGGACGTCTACGCCCGGTACTCGGAAGTACAGCTGTTAAACCGCCACGAGCCGGAAAAAGGCGTTTTTATCGCCGAGAGTCCCAAAGTGATTGGGCGCGCCCTGGATGCGGGCTGCGTTCCGATATCCCTGCTTCTTGAGCGCGCGCACGTGGAAGGGCAGGGGAAGGAAATCATCAGCCGGTGCGGTGAAATCCCCGTCTACACGGCTGAATTTGACGTGCTGACAAAGCTTACCGGCTTTAAATTGACCCGCGGCATGCTCTGCGCCATGTATCGCCCTAAGCTGCCCGCCGTCGAGGCGGTCTGCCGCGGAGCGCGCCGCATCGCCGTGCTGGAAAACGTGATGAATCCCACCAATATCGGCGCGATTTTCCGCTCCGCCGCCGCGCTCAACATGGACGCGGTGCTGCTGACGCCCGCATGCAGCAATCCCCTGTACCGCAGGGCAATCCGCGTCAGCATGGGTACGGTATTCCAGGTGCCCTGGACCTTTCTGGAGGGCACGGAGTGGCCGCAGCACGGGATGGAGCTTCTGAGCGGCCTGGGCTTTAAAACCGCGGCTATGGCCCTCAGCGACGAATCCGTCAGAATCGACGATCCGCGGCTTATGGCGGAGGACAGGCTGGCCCTGATTCTGGGAACGGAGGGCGACGGGCTGGCAGAAGAAACCATTGCGGACTGCGACTACACGGTCCGGATTCCCATGGCCCACGGCGTGGACTCGTTAAATGTGGCGGCCGCCAGCGCCGTCGCCTTTTGGCAGCTCGGCAGCCGTCCTACCTAGCAGCCATCATCCGCTTCATATCCGGCACGGCCGCCAGCAGCGGGAACAGGGCGGTGGAGATCACCAGCCCGCTGGCGCCCTGGATCAGGTTCGCCGGTACGCTGGCAAAGGCCGCGGCTGTGCCGTAGATAAAGCTCTCGCAGAAACAGTATCCGCCCGCCACCAGGGCCACATCGATCAGACCGCAGATTGCAACCGCAACCGTGCGGTTTTTTAGATGCCCGGACAGCCGCCGGAAGGCGTGGCCGGCCAGAAATGCCACCAGTCCCTTGATGACAAATGTGATCGGCACATAGAGAAAATATCCCCCTAAAAGATCAGCCATGGCCGAACCCATTCCCGCCGCCAGAAACGCCGCGCCGGGATTTAAAAAGATGCCGCACAGAATCACAACCGCGTCGCCCGGATGGATGTAGCCGCCGGTTCCCGGCGTTGGGATGCGGATTGCCATGGTTGCCACGCAGGCCAGCGCGGCGAACATGGCGGCGATTACCATTTTTTTCGTCTGTCTCATAATTGATTACCTCCCGGTTTTCTGTAAATGTTGGTATTACTATATCGGAAAAGTGGACCGAACAAAATAGCCAGTTATAGTATAAATAACCAGTCCAGTATGTGGGACAGCCTCTGTCGGGCGAACCGGACTCCCCGCATTTCCCCGGACCCAGCGAAGGAAAATTGGTGAAGGTGCACAAATGTTCATGGAATTTTAACATAAAAAGCAAATTGTTTCACATTTTATGCCGGAACATGGTATAATCATTCATATGAAGAAACAATGTTGCATGTGGGCTTGATTTTATTGAATTATTGTTTTGTTAAGCATATGATAGAGACAGGAGGAAGAAACATGAAAAGTGTTTTGGTGCGGCTGAACGAATACCAGTTACAGATGACGCCGGCGGAGAGCGAGGTCGTCCAGTACATACTGCATCACCCGGAGAAGGCGGCGGAGCTGTCGGTTCACGAGCTTTCGGCCCGGGCGTTCTCTTCATCGGCGACCATCGTGCGGATGTGCCGCCGGCTGGGGTTCGACGGGTATAAGGAATTGCGGCGTTCGCTCCAGTATGAGCTGGCGGTGCGCAAGCAGTCGGAGATGGAGAAGCGGGACGAAGTGTCGCGGGAGGATTCCCTGGAACAGATGGTGGATAAGATCACTTACAAGAATATCGTTTCCCTGGAGGAGACGAAAAATCTGGTGGATCTTCCGGTTTTGCAGAAATGTGTGGATCTCATGTGCGTGGCGCGGAATATCTGCCTGTTCGGAATCGGTTCGTCTCTCTGTGTGGCCCGGGACGCTTACCTGAAATTCCTGCGCCTGGATAAGGCCTGCGTTCTCAACGACGACTGGCATTCCCAGCTGCTTCAGGCGCGCAACATGCGGCCGGAGGATGTGGGGCTGTTTATCAGCTATTCCGGCCAGACCGAGGAGCTGATCAAATGCGCGGAGGCGGTGAAAAAATCCGGCGCGAAGATGATTCTGATCACCCGGTTTGCCGCCTCGGCCCTTTCGGACTTAGCCGACTACAACCTGTATGTGGCGGCCAATGAATCGCTGTTCCGCAACGGGGCCATGAGCAGCCGGATCAGCCAGCTCAACATGATCGATATCCTGTATACCGCCTACGCGAATACGGATTACGAACGTTCAATGGCGCGTCTCTGTGCGACGCACATTGAGAAGCCAAACTATAAAAATGCCAAGGAGGTCAAGCGTTATGCTGGAACTGAATAAACTGACCACGGAGGCCCGCAATCCGGGAACGGCCGGATTGGACACCATGACGCCGCTTGAGATCGCGACGGTGATGAACCGGGAGGACGAACAGGTAGTCGCGGGCGTCCGCAAGGTGCTGCCGGAGGTGGCCGCCGCCATCGGATGGGTGCAGGAGTCCTTTGAAGCGGGCGGAAAACTGGTCTACATGGGTGCCGGGACGTCGGGGCGCCTGGGGGTGTTGGACAGCGTGGAGTGTCCTCCCACCTTTGGGGTTCCGCCGGAAATGGTGGTGGGCCTGATCGCAGGAGGCGACCGGGCGTTTGTGAAGGCCGTGGAGGGGGCGGAGGATTCCGAAGCCCTGGCCCTTGAGGAGCTTAAGGCCCTGCCGTTAAACGGGCGGGACGTGGTGATCGGGATTGCGGCTTCCGGGCGCACGCCCTACGTGATCGGCGGGCTGCAATACGCCAGATCCCTGGGCTGCAAAACCGTGGCCATCGCGTGCAACGCCGGCAGTCTGGTGGGAAACGCCGCGGACCTGGCCATCGAGCCGGTGGTGGGACCGGAGGTGCTGACGGGTTCCACCCGTTTAAAGGCCGGAACCGCCCAGAAAATGATTCTCAACATGATTTCCACCGGCGCAATGGTGGGCATCGGAAAGGTCTACCAGAACCTGATGGTGGACGTGATGCAGACCAACGAAAAGCTCCGCGTCCGGGCCAGAAATATCGTGACGGAGGCCACGGGCTGTTCGGACGAACAGGCTTGCCGGCTGCTGGAGGCGGCGGGGGGAAACGCCAAGACCGCCATTGTGATGGAACTGTTAAATTGTACCGCAAAGGAAGCGGAACAGAATTTGAAACGCGCTCATGGGCATATCCGAAAATGCCTTTGACGGATAGGGGAATGCGGGCCCAATGGGTTCCGCAATGCAAAAAAACAAGAAAGTGAGAGGTGAATTCTATGAGTAATGAAGAGCTCGCAAAGAAAATCGTCGACTTGCTGGGGGGCAAGGATAATATTCTGAACGCGGAAAACTGTATGACGCGCATCCGGGTCAATGTGAAGGACGGGTCCAAGGCGGACCGCCAGGCCATCAAGAACACGCCGGGCGTTCTGGGCGTGGTGGGAGACGAACCCGACTACATCCAGGTGGTGCTGGGACCGGGCAAGGTTCGGGACGTGATGCAGATCTGCACCACCAAGCTGGGCGTGAAGGAACAGGCCCCCGGTCAGGGGAGCAAAGAGCAGCCCAAGGGTCAGGTGGGCGACTGGGAGGCCAACAAGAAGGCCGTCAAGAGCAACCAGAAGCACCAGAAGCTGATCAACAAGGTGCGCGTCCTGGCCGACATTTTTACGCCCATGATCCCGGCGTTCATCGCCTCCGGTATCTGCAACGGACTGGGCAAGGTCATCAAGATTCTGATGACAAACGGCGTGCTGCCGGATGTGGTGGCCGTGGTGGTTATCTACAACATTTTCGTTCTGATCGGCAACGCGTTCCTTTCTTACATGGCGATCTTCACCGGCGTGCGGGCCGCCAAACAGTTCGGCGTCAACGAGATGCTGGGCGGTATGATCGGCGCGGCCTCCTTAAACTCCGTGATTAACACCATTTCCACAGCCATCGGCTGGTACAACAAGGACGTGGTCAACGACTCCGTGCTGGCGACCGGCGCGGGCGGCATCATCGGCGTTGTGATCGGCGTGTGGATTCTGGCACAGATCGAGCGCAGGGTGCACAAGCATATGCCGGAGGTGCTGGACGTGTCCTTCACGCCACTGATTTCCATGTTGATTGCAGTGCCGCTCTTTGTGCTGATCGTGATGCCGGTGACCGGCTGGCTGTCCACCCTGGTTTCGGCGTTCCTGAACCTGTTTATCAATTCCACCAATCCCGTGGTCAGCGTGATTGCCGGATATATTTTGGCGGCTACCTTCCTGCCGCTGGTGCTGTTGGGACTGCACAGAGGGCTTGTACCCATCTACGCCATCCAGATTGAATCCCTGGGCGGCACCACCCTGTTTCCGGCAGTGGCCATGGCGGGCGCCGGACAGGTGGGAGCGGCGATCGCCCTGTACATCAAGGCAAAACGGGTGGGCAACCACCGCCTGAACCGCGTCATCGCAGGCGCTCTGCCCGCAGGCATTCTGGGCATCGGAGAACCCCTGATCTACGGCGTCACCCTGCCGTTAATGAAGCCCTTTATCACAGCCGGTCTGGGAGCCGGTTTCGGCGGAGCCTACGTCATGCTGACTCATGTCATGAGTACGGCATACAGCCCCTCGGGTCTGCTGGCAGTCACTCATATGCTGCCGGAGTGCATGCTGAATTATCTGATCGGTATGGTCATCGCCTACATCGCAGCCGCGGTGATCACCTATATCTTTATTCCGGTTGAGGATATCGAGAACGCATAGGAGCGAAGTCCATGATTGATTTACACACCCATACCTGTTGTTCGGACGGAGCCGACAGCGTGGAAACTCTTCTGCGGCGCGCGGAGGAACAGAAGCTGTCCGTCCTGTCCATCACAGACCACAACACGGTCGCGGCCTACCGCGGCCGTGGGATTTTGGAATACTCCGGGACGCTGATCCCGGGAGTTGAGATCACCTGCATGTACCAGGGCGAGGTGGTGGAGGTCCTGGGCTACGGCTACCGGCTGGAGGACATGGAGGCCGAGCTTTCCCGCCATGTGCTGACCTTTGAGGAGAAGCAGAAGCGGGAGTTTGAACTGATCTGCGCGGCCTTCCGCCGGGCGGGAGCGGTCTTCGACCCGGCGGAAATATCCTTTGACCCCACGAAGGAATCCAGCCGGAAAGCCTTTCTGCGCCATCTGAATCAATTTCCGGAGAACCGCCGCTTTTTCAGCAGCGATGAGACATGGCAGAGCTCTAAGGCGTTTACGCGGGAGGAGATTTACAACCCGGATAGCCGCCTTTACGTGGACGAAGCGCCCCTGTATCCGGATGTGCGCACCGCGGTGGAGATGATCCACCGCAGCGGAGGGATCGCGTTTCTCGCCCACCTGTACATCTACGCCCACGCGCCGGAATTCCGGAGGCGGCTCTGGGAGATCGTCCGGGAATTCGGCCTGGACGGCGTGGAGTGCGCCCACTCCGCGTTTTCGGCGGAACAGATACTGGATTTAAACGGTTTCTGCCGGGAGCACGGCCTGCTGAGAAGCGGCGGCAGCGATTACCACGGCAGCCGCAAGCCGGGCGTGAATCTGGGAACCGGGCGCGGGCAGCTGGATCTTACGGAAGAATATCTGGGAGAGTGGCCGGAGAAAATGCGCAGGGGATTTAATGCCTGCGGATGAGAAAATGGATCGGTTTTACCGGATCCGCAGATGTGAATGGATCCATACCACCGCCCTGAGGCTGGGACTGCCGGCCTCGGGGCGGTTTTTAGTACGCCCGGCCGCGCGCTGCCCCTCTCGGGCCTGTACCGGATGCCCCGGCCTGCCGCGCAGGTACAGCGCGCAAAAACATAGATAGACATTTTCGCGTTTTTGTAGTAGTGTTATAAATTAATACGGCCTGCCGCGGCCGGAGAGGGCACTGCTGCTGTCTTTCCCGCCCGCAGGCCCGCCAAAGAAAAATATACACGGAGTGATACGCAATGGAACGCAAGCATCTGATCGCAAAAGCAGAAATCGTCTTCTCGATGGCAGTATTCGGCACCATCTCCATTTTTGTGCGGAACATTCCGCTGCCCTCCGCGGAGCTGGCGCTGTGCCGGGCTGTGATCGCGGCAGCCACCCTGCTTATATGGCAGATTCTGACCCGGACCATGGTGCGCTTTCAGGACATAAAAAAAGAGCTGCCCCTGTTGCTTCTCTCAGGGGCGGCCATGGGCGTGAACTGGATTCTGTTTTTCCAGGCTTACAAATACACCAGCGTGGCGTTAGCCACCCTGAGCTACTATTTTGCACCGGTGCTGGTCACGGTGGCAAGTCCCCTGCTGTTTCAGGAACGGCTCACCGGACGGCAGATGTTCTGCTTTGTCATGTCTACCCTGGGCCTGGTGCTGGTGATCGGTGTCAGCGGCGGCGCGGGAGCGGGGGACACGGCGGGGGTGCTCTTCGGCCTGGGAGCGGCGGTGTTCTATGCCGCCGTGGTGCTCTGCAACAAGGGAATCCGCAACGTGACCGGAATCAACCGCACCTACCTGCAGTTCCTGGCGTCCATCGCGGTGCTGCTTCCCTACGTGCTCTTCACCGGGGGCTTTCATCTGGCGGAGCTTCCGGCCAAGGGCCTCGCAAGCCTTCTGGTGGTGGGCGTCGGCTATACGGGGATCGCATACACTCTCTATTTCTCGTCCCTGCGCTATCTGAAGGGGCAGGAGGCGGCGATCTTAAGTTACATCGACCCGCTGGTGGCCGTGCTGGTGTCGGTGACCGTGCTGGCGGAGTCCGTCACCTGGCTGCAGGCGGCCGGCGGAGCCATGATTCTGGGCTTCACCATCCTGAATGAGCTGAAGCCGAAAGGGGCGGCGTGAGTCACCGGCGGTTCGGCGGTTTCCCGCAGCGGAAAAACGTGTCGACGCGGCAGGATGTTTCTTATGATTTCCACAAAATATCCCGGTTCACCGTCCGGTAAAACAGCCTGCGTATCTCCTCAGGCTCCTTAGTCTGGCCCAGGATCCACATGATCTTTGTCACTGTCGCCTCCAGGGTCATATCGTAGGATTCAAGCAGCCCGAATTCCTGTTTGATGTTCTTGCCAACCTCGTAGACGGACATGTTGCTGCCTTCGTTGGTGACCTGGGTGGTCATGACTACGGTCTTGCCCAGGGCGGTCCAGCGGCCCACGGCCCGGTAGTAGTCCCCGGAGTCGTAGGAGGGCAGGCCGCCCACGCCGAAGGACTCGACGATCACCGCGTCGTAGTGTTCGGCCATATAGTCCAAAAGGGAGGCGTCCATGGACGGAATCAGCTTTAACAGCACCACGCCGGAGCTCATCTCATGGTAGAATTTCACCTGGGCGTGTTCCGGTTTGTCGTCCAGGTAAAACAGAATGTGGTCCTCCTGGATGGCCGCGATGTAGGGGAAATTGATGCTGGAAAATGCGTTGTAGCTCTTGGTCCGCTCCTTCTTGCCGCGGGTTCCGGCGATCACCTTGCCGTCAAAGACAATGTTCACCCCGTGAGCGCGGTCGTTGGAGGCGAAAAACAGGCTGTCCGCCAGATTGGTGCGCGCGTCGGTATTTTCCATGTCGATGGGCTTCTGGGCGCCTGTGATCACGATGGGCTTGGGGGAATCCTGAACCAGGTAGGACAGGGCCGCGGCGGTGTAGGCCATGGTGTCCGTGCCGTGGCAGATCACAAAGCCGTCGTAGCGGTCGTAGTGCTCCTCTATGGCCCGGGCGACGGCCAGCCAGTGGCTGGGCTGCATGTTGGTGCTGTCGATATTGAATACCTGAAGGCTGTCGATGTCGCAGTAGCGCTTGCTGTCCGGAACGTAGGACAGGATTTCCTCGGACGTGATCACCGGTTTAAGGCCCGCGTCGCTGCGCTTGCACGCGATGGTGCCGCCGGTTCCTAACATCAATATGTGTTTCATAGACTTCTCCTTTGAAGGGTAAATTGAGAACGGTGTGCCGGTATGTTCCAATGCGATTATATTCGATATTCGGCGTTTGTCAATAGCCTGAACCGGATCGGAACAGGGGAAGCGCCGGTTGAATTTCCCGGGCGCCGCCCGGCGCAGTTTAAGAATCTATTACGAAAACCTGAAATTTACAATCCTCTCATTGGTTTTTAGCAGGTTTCATGGTAGAATGGAATTAAATTCGTGAAAGGAGGGGATTCTGTATGGTAGTAATCTATTGGATGATCGCGTTTCTGATCTTTCTTGGAGTCGAGGCGGCGACCACATCCCTGGCGAGTATCTGGTTTGCAGGGGGAGCGCTTGCCGCGCTGGCGGCGGCGGCCGTGGGACTGGGCGTAAAGGCACAGCTTATTGTGTTCGTTTTAGTTTCTTTTATTCTGCTCCTGCTGGTACGTCCCCTGGCTTCCGGCTTTATGAAGGGGAAGGACACGAAGACCAATGTGGACGGCCTGGTGGGACGCAAGGCCGTGGTTAAGGAGCGGGTGGACAATTTGGCCGGCACCGGCACGGCGGTTTTGGGAGCAGAGACCTGGCTGGCACGTTCTGCGGTGGAAGGACAGATCTTCGAGCCGGGAACTGTGGTGGAAGTGGCTGCGATCAGCGGCGCCAAGCTGATCGTCAAGGCATAATGTAAGAGGTATGAAAGGAGAAAAGTATGTTTTTTGAAGGACTGGGAACATTTTTGGTGGTAATTATCATTCTGGTAATCGTGCTGGCCATCGTCTCATCCTGCGTGCGCATCGTGCCTCAGGCCCGTGCGCTGGTGGTGGAGCGGCTGGGCGGTTATCTGGGGACTTACGGCGTAGGACTCCATATTCTGGTGCCCTTTATCGACCGGGTGGCCAGAAAAGTGGATTTGAGGGAGCAGGTGGAGGATTTTCCGCCTCAGCCCGTAATCACCAAGGATAACGTCACCATGATGATCGACACGGTGGTATTTTACTATATCACGGACCCCAAGCTGTACGCCTACGGCGTGGAGCGTCCCCTGCAGGCCATCGAGAACCTGACGGCTACCACGCTGCGAAACATCATCGGCGATCTGGAGCTGGATGAGACTCTGACCTCCCGCGAGACCATCAACGCCAAGATGCAGGAATCCCTGGATATCGCCACGGATCCCTGGGGTATCAAGGTCACCCGCGTTGAGTTAAAGAACATTATGCCTCCGGCCGCCATTCAGGAAGCCATGGAGAAGCAGATGAAGGCGGAGCGGGAACGCCGCGAGTCGATCCTGAGAGCAGAGGGCGAGAAGAAGTCCATGATCCTGGTGGCAGAGGGCCACAAGGAATCCGCGGTTTTAAATGCTCAGGCCGAGAAGGAAGCGGCCATCCTGCGCGCGGAAGCGGAGCGGGAGAAGAAGATCAAGGAGGCGGAAGGCCAGGCGGAAGCGATCCGCACCGTGCAGATGGCTCAGGCAGACGGTATCCGGTTCATCAAGGAAGCAGGAGCCGACAACGCGGTGCTGCAGCTTAAGAGTCTGGAGGCGTTCGCGGCGGCGGCCAACGGCAAAGCCACCAAGATCATTATTCCCTCGGAGATTCAGGGAATCGCCGGTCTGGTGAAGTCCATCGCCGAGGTGGCCGGGACCGAAAAAGCGGAGATGCCGGAAAAGTAAGAACGTTTTGACAGGAGGCCGGCAGCGCCGTTGGTGATGAACGCGCCTCCCAACCAATATTATCATGACAGGACAGGGAAAACGTGTTATGAAAGCAGTCGATCAATCCACGAAACAGGGGACAAAGCTGCAGGAACAGGCCGGAGGCGCCGCCATGGACAACAAGATTGTCAATGGCAGTATCTTCGGCCAGTTGTTGCTTTTTTTCTTTCCCATTTTATTTGGAACTTTCTTCCAGCAACTTTACAATACGGCGGACGCCATGGTGGTGGGCCGCTTTGTGGGCAAACAGGCCCTGGCCGCGGTGGGCGGCAGCACCAGCACGCTGATCAACCTGCTGGTTGGTTTTTTTATAGGCTTATCCAGCGGCGCCACGGTGGTAATTTCCCAGTATTACGGGGCGGGCAAGGCGGATAAGGTGCACTGGGCGGTACATACCTCGGTGGCGTTTTCCGTGGTCGGCGGATTGGTGATGATGGTGGTGGGCATTGCCTGCGCCCATCCGGCGCTGGTGGCAATGAAAACGCCTGACGACGTGATGGGACACTCCATGATTTATCTGCGCATCTATTTCATAGGCACTGTGGCTAACCTGCTCTACAATATGGGAGCGGGCATTTTGCGCGCGGTGGGCGACTCCAAGCGGCCGCTGTATTTTCTGATCATCAGCTGTTTTATCAACATTGCGCTGGATCTGTTCTTTGTGGCGTATTTAAAGATCGGCGTGGCGGGGGCGGCCCTGGCTACGATCCTTTCCCAGTGCATCAGCGCGGCCATGGTGATGGTGTGCCTGATGCGGACCAAAGACATTTACCAGCTGGTGTGGAAGGCGGTGCGCATCGACCGCAGGATGCTGCGCAGGATCGTGCGAATCGGTTTCCCGGCGGGCATGCAGTCCATCATGTACAATGTCTCCAACGTGATCATTCAGACCGGCGTCAACACCCTGGGCACGGACAACGTGACGGCCTGGGCCACCTACGGCAAGGTGGACGGTTTGTTCTGGATGATGATCAGCGCTCTGGGAATCTCCGCCACCACCTTTGTGGGCCAGAATTACGGCGCGGGCCGTATGGACCGGGTGCGCAAGGGAACCAGCGTCTGTATGGGAATCGGCGTGCTTTTAACCACCATTGTGGGCGTGGTGCTGTACACCGGCGGCTATCTTTTGGTGGACCTGTTCACCGAGGACGCGGAGGTACGGCGGATCAGTATGGAGCTGGTACGCTTCATGGTTCCCACCTTTATCACCTACATCGCCATCGAGGTGCTCTCGGGAACCCTGCGCGGCGTGGGCGACGCCTGGATGCCGCTGGTGATCACGGGAGTGGGAATCTGCGCGGTGCGTGTGCTGTGGATTATCGTGGCGCTGCCGGTACGTCCCCACATCCTCACCGCAGCCTTCAGCTACCCGCTGACCTGGACCATCACGTCCCTGGCGTTTGTGGTGTATTACTACTGTTTCAGCCGGTTGAAGCGGTTTAACTTGAAGAAATATTTCCGCTTGCCGAGATTTTAAATTAGGACAGCAAAAAGGATTCCAATCTCATTTACCGGTAACCGCCGGAAGGGGGCGCTGGCACAGGCGCTCCCTTCTTTTAACGATTTTTGTCGAATGTGCGGATGGAGCGGTGGTGGATTTCAGCGGAATCACGTTTGAACCGAAAATAAAGACTGATAAAAGAAACAAAACATAAGCAGGCGGATCATGCCTGGGAGGAATCGGAATGTTACGGATTTTTTTGGTTGAAGACGATGAGGCAATCGCCCGGAATCTGATACGTCTGCTCCGCGCCGAGGGGTTTAGCGTCACGCACGCCCTCACCCGCGGAAAAGCCCACGAGACCCTTGCCGGGGACCGGTTTGACCTGGCGCTGGTGGATATCTCGCTGCTGGATGGAAACGGTTTTGCGGTCTGCACGGAGATTAAGGAAAACGGAGATATTCCCGTCATTTTTCTGACAGCTTCCGACGATGAGGCCAGCGTGGTGACGGGGTTTCATATGGGGGCGGACGATTACGTCACCAAGCCCTTCCGCCCCCGGGAGCTGGTTGCACGGATCAGGGCGGCTCTGCGGAAAAGCGGGCGCTCCGGCGCGGTCTTTAAAATAAGTGGGCTTTCCGTGGACACGGCCAGCGGCGTTGTGAAGAAGAACGGCGGCGACGTCTTTCTCTCCGCGCTGGAATACCGGCTCTTGCTGGTATTTGTCAACAACCCCAAAATGATCCTGACCAGAGGCAGGCTGCTGGACGAACTGTGGGACGCGGCGGGGGAGTATGTCAACGACAACACGCTGACCGTGTACATCAAACGCCTGCGGGAGAAGATTGAGGAGGACCCGGCCAATCCGCAGATCATTCTGACCGTTCGCGGAACCGGGTACCGGTTGGGAGGCGCGTATGCTTCGGAATAGGGAGTTTCGCAGGTTTGCCGTTCTCTTTGCCCTGATGAGCGCGGCCGCGGTTACTGCTGGATTGGCCGTCAGTCCGGCTGCTGCAGTCCGGCTGCTGCAGTCCTGGCTGCCGCCATCGCCGTTGCCTTTGGCGCGGCGTTTTTTGTGTTCACCAGAAACCGGTACAAGCGCATCGCCCGGCTTTCCGGTCAGATCGACCTGGTGCTCCACAATGCGGATCACCTGTATTTCGAGGAAGCGGAGGAGGGCGAGCTGTCCATTCTGAGTAGTGAGATTTCGAAGATGACGCTGCGCATCCGGGAGCAAAACCAGGCGTTGAGGCGGGAAAAGTCCAATCTGGCCGGTTCCCTGGCCGACATCGCCCACCAGCTGCGCACCCCGCTCACATCCGCGGGCCTGATCCTGCCGCTGCTGGCGGACAACCCGGAGGAGGGCGAGCGCAAGGCCCTGGCGCGGGAAGCGCAGGAGCTGCTCGTGCGGATGGACTGGCTGCTCACCTCCCTGTTGAAGATATCCCGGCTGGACGCAGGAATTGTGGAGTTTCAGCGCCGGCGGATTGCGGTGGACGAACTCATCCGGGCCGCTCTGCGCCCGCTTCTGATCCCAATGGAGCTGCACGGAATCCGGCTGCAGGTCAAGGTGCCGGAGGGGGTGGAGCTTTGGGGCGATTTCGGATGGCTTTCGGAGGCGGTGGAAAACATCCTCAAAAATTGTCTGGAGAGCGCCGGGGATAACGGCCGGATTGAGATTGCCTGTGCGGACAATCCGCTGTTTACCGAGCTAACCATCCGCGACAGCGGCGCGGGCTTTGAGCCGGAGGACCTGCCCAGGCTGTTCGACCGTTTTTACCGGGGGAAAACCGCAGGCGCATCGGGGTACGGGATTGGACTGGCGCTCTGCCGGATGATTATCGCGGGCCAGGGCGGGTCCGTCACCGCCGGGAATCACCCCAAGGGCGGCGCGGTATTCTCCATCCGCTTCCCAAAGTGACGGATCTGTCACCTGAAAGTCACGAAACTGTAAGCCAAGGGTTCTATTATATGAGTAGATGTTATTAGGAAAGAAGGGAGCTCACATAATGGAGTTTTTAAAGGTTGAAAACCTGTGCAAGGTCTACGGCAAAGGCGAAAGCCGTGTTACCGCCCTTGACCATGTCTCGCTTACCATCGAAAAGGGGGAGTTCACCGCAATCATCGGCGCCTCCGGCTCCGGCAAGTCCACGCTTTTGCACATCATCGGCGGGGTGGACGTGCCCACAAGCGGGGCGGTATATCTGGATGGGCAGGACGTGTACGCTCAGAACAATGAAACGCTGGCCATTTTCCGCAGGCGTCAGGTGGGGCTGATCTACCAGTTTCACAATCTGATCCCCACCCTGAATGTGGTGGAGAATATTACCCTGCCCATTCTGATGGACCGGCGGGAGGTCAACCAGGAGCGGCTGGATGAGCTTTTGGAGCTGCTGGGGCTTTCGGACCGGAAAAACCATCTGCCGAACCAGCTTTCAGGGGGACAGCAGCAGCGCGTTTCTATCGGGCGCGCTCTGATGAACGCCCCGGCCGTCATGCTGGCGGACGAGCCGACGGGCAGTCTGGACAGCCGGAACGGCCAGGAGATTGTCCGGCTGCTGAAATTGAGCAATATCAAATACGGGCAGACTCTGATTCTGGTCACCCACGACGAGAATATCGCCCTGCAGGCGGACCGGATCATCGGCATATCGGACGGCAGAGTGGTGCGGGATGAGCGGGTGAGGCCATGAATATTTTCAATAAAGTCACCCTGCAAAGTATGAAAAAGAGCCGCACGCGGACCATTGTGACCGTGATCGGCGTCGCTCTGTCCGCCGCTATGATCACGGCGGTGTCCACTTTTGCCGTCTCGCTGCAGAACTACATGGTGAACGGCGCAATTCAAAAATACGGCGGTTGGCATGTGGAGTTTTTGGATGTCCCACCCTCCTTTGTCCGGGAGCAGGCCGCAGACAGCCGGGTTGCGGATACCGCCGCCTTTGAGGAGATCGGTTACGCGGTGCTGGAAGGAGGAAAAAATCCGGATAAGCCCTATCTGTTCCTTGCGGGCTTCAGCCCGGATACCTACGCCTCCCTTCCCGTGAATCTGATTTCCGGGAGGCTGCCGGAAAACAGCGGGGAAATTCTGATTCCGGCCCATGTGGCGGCAAACGGCGGCGTGGGGTACCAGGTGGGCGACCGGCTGACCCTTCAGGTGGGAAGCCGCAGAAAGGGCGGCGCGGTGCTGGGCCAGCACGACCCCTACAGCCCGGAGGAGACACTGGCGGGGGTGGAACCGGCGGGCAGGGATACGCTGGCGCTTGGGGCGGAGAAAACCTACAAGGTTGTGGGAATCTGTGAGCGGCCCGCGTTCGAGGAGGCCACAGCGCCCGGGTATACCGTTATCACCCGGTGGGACGGGACGGATACGGGGGATAACCTCAGCGTGTTTGTCACGCTGAAGCAACCGCGGCAGGTCCGCTCTTACGCGGAGGGCGTGCCCGGAAGTTACGCCCGGGTCTTTAACGACGATGTGCTGCGGTTTATGGGCCTTTCCGACGATGCGATCTTCAACGGGCTTTTGTACTCCGTGGTAGGAATCCTGGTAGCCCTGATCATGGCGGGGTCCATTTTCCTGATCTACAATTCGTTCACCATCTCGCTGAACGACCGGGTACGCCAGTTTGGAATTCTGCTGTCCGTGGGAGCCACCCGAAAGCAGCTGCAGAATTCCGTGCTGTTTGAGGGTCTCTGTATCGGCGCGCTGGGCATCCCCATCGGGATTCTTGTGGGAATTCCCGGCATCAAGCTGGTGCTCTCGCTGGTGTCGGCTAATTTTGGAAACATTATGTACGACACCGTACCCTTAACCCTGAAGGTCTCCGTCCCCGTCCTTGCGGCGGCCGCGGCGGTCAGCATGGCGACGATCCTGATTTCCGCCTATATCCCGGCCAGGAAGGCGGCCGGCGCTCCTGTGATGGAGTGCATCCGCCAGACGGGCGAGGTCAGGCTGAGCGCCGGGATGGTGAAAACCTCAAAGCTGGCGGCGCGTATTCTGGGATTGGAGGGGACGCTTGCGCTGAAAAACTTCAAGCGGAACAGACGGCGCTACCGCAGCATCGTGTTGTCCCTCACCCTGAGCGTGGTGCTGCTGGTGACGGCCAGCACCTTCAGCTCCCATCTGAAACGGGCGGCCGAGGGGGCCGTGGTGGACAGCGATTACGATATCTGTTTCTGCGCCCGGGACATGGACGAGGGAGAGCTGTTCGCACTCTACGACAAGCTTCGGACCGCGGACGGAGTATATGAAAGCTCCTATCAGGCGGTGGCAGCTTATACGGCGGCCGTGAACACGGAAGATTTCTCAGAGGGATACCGGGAATCCGCCGGTTACGGGCCCGGAGGCGAAGTCGTGGAGCTGCCTATGGACGTCCAGTTCATTGAGGACAAACTATATTGGGATTTTATCGAAAGCCTGGGACTACCCCGGGAGAAATTTACCGGGCCAGACGCTCCACTGCTCGCTGTGGCTAAGGCCAAAAAGGCGGATGAAGGGGAGACGGGGAAGAGCAGTCTGATCAATATGTTTGCGAAACCGGGCATAAGCCTGAGCCTGAAACCGGTGATGGACGGCGGGGCGGAGACAAGGGCCGGGCTGGGGCGGAACGTGGTCCTGACCTTTGTGGACACTATCCCCCTTGACACGCTTCCCAAGCCGCCGTCCGAGGTGACGCCGTACGTGTTCCTGGCGGTGGCGCCCTATGGGTTGAAAGCGGATTTTGTCAGCTCTGGGACGCGGACGGACCTGGGTTTGACCTTCCGGTCTGAAAATCCGTCGCAATCCACGGCTGAGATGGAGACCATGATCCGGGGCACGGGAACCGCCTGCGGTTACACCCTTTACAATATGCAGAAAATGCTTGAGCAAAACCGCAACATCACCTTTGTGGTGGACGTGTTCACCTATGTGTTTGTGGCGATGATCTCGCTGATCGCCGTCGCCAATGTGTTCAATACCATTTCCACCAATATCAGACTGCGCAGGCGGGAGCTGGCCATGCTCCGCTCCATTGGGATGTCCGACCGGGATTTCCGGAAAATGATGAGTTTCGAGTGCATATTATACGGCGCGCGGACGCTGTTTCTGGGGCTTCCCATGGCGGGAGTCCTCTCCTGGCTGATCTACAGGTGGATGGTTTGGGGAGGCGCTGAGATCGATTTTATGTTCCCGTGGGACAGTATGGGAATCAGCGTGCTCGGCGTATTCCTGGCGGTGTTCGTCACAATGCTCTACGCGGTGGGCCGGATCCGCAAGGAGAATATTATCGACGCGCTGCGGGATGATATGACCTGATTGACGGGATGGCGGCGGCACGGCACTTTAAAAATTTTAAAATATTGTGAATAGTATCCTGCGCTCCGGGGAATACTCCAGGCAGAAAACAATTAAGGCAGGAGGAATATTCATGATTGTACAGGATGTTGTATTCAATTCGGTGGAGGACGCCCAGCGTTTTGTCAGCCAGGCGGAGCGCTGGCCCTCCGACGTGGACGTGTCCCTGGGCAGCTGTATGGTGGACGGGAAATCGCTGCTGGGCGTGCTGAGCCTGGGAATCCACAAAAAATTGCATGTGACGATTCATGAGAAACCGGAGAATTAGAATAAAAAGTAGATTGAGGAAGGCAGTATCGGATTCAGAGGAATTCCGGTACTGCTTTTTCGTATGTGCTCTTATCAAGTTGCACAGTATGCATGCGAAATATTCGTCGAATTGCCCCCTGCCCTTTTGTAGATTTATGTAAATTCCTGGCGTATAATAATAGAAACAGGGATCGTGATTGCCGGGGAGGGAGGTGCGCGGTATGAAATGCTTTAGCGAATGCGTTGACGGGATTTTGGGAATATGGAAAGGGGCGGGCCTGAAACAGCAGACATTGTATGACGTATGGGAGTTGTTGGCCTCTGATCAGTCGCCCTTAGTTGCGGCGAGGCGTGATCAAATATTGAAAGACATCAATGATTTTTGGAAATGGACCTCTGATTGCCATCAGAACATGATCCATATGGTTGGAGGCATATCCTTTGACTGTAGTAATGTCCGAACTATGGTCAATAGATGGAGGCGTAGAACGGCTCCCCAGCTGCCCAATCTGGCCTCCTTTGCGGCAGTGGTCTGTTATTGTATGCTCTATGGCAGGGAAAAGCCGTGTAGCCTTGAATCCGCGCCGCCGTCCGAAAAACTGCTGGAATACTGCTGCGGGATCTTACAGATCAATATAACATCGGAGCTTTTCGTCAAAGAGCTTCATGAGGTCTGTACCACGACGGTGGTATTTGGCGCGATGTGCAGCTGCTGCTTTCAAAACAGGACGGAATTTCAAAATGGAGAACACACTTTTAAGGATTGGGTGTGCGGATATATGGAGCATCTCGGCCGCCGCGTGCGGGAAACGTCCAAGAGAGAGGCCATGAAGAACTATTATGAAAGGCTGTGGACGGCCTGCTGCAGAATGGAGCTGCGCGATATTGTGGACAGCCTGACCGGCGGTTATGACATCTGCGATCTGTATGTATTTCCAGAATTTTCCTTTTCTGGCGTGCCGCGGCAATCGCCGGTGATGGGGAAAAAACGGTTTTACCGTATGGTCAGCGCCAATTCCGGCGCTGGCAAGAGCAGTCTGGTCCAGGCAGTGGTGTTGACCAGCATCCTGGGGCCGCTGAAAGACTTTGAGAGTCAATGTCTTCCGGAAACAGCGGGTAAGCGTATGAGACGGTATGAAAGTCTCAAAGAGCAGTTTGCCTGCCAACGGGAATATTTTCCGGTTATGATCAGGGGAACGGACCTGAATGCGGCGCCGGATGGCGGATATCTGCTCAGGGCGGCCTGCGGAGTGAAGGACGGGGAGATTGACCGGTTCTCTGATCTGGTGGAAATGGCGGAGCGTGAAGGCCGTCTGCTTCTGATCATCGATGCTTTGGACGAGATTGCCGACGGTGAGCGGGATATGTTCCTGCGGCAGCTGGATCACTTTTTATCCAGTCACAAGAAGGCAAGCCTGCTGATCACCACCCGCCTGATCGAAAAGCCGTTTTTGAAGGATTATGCGATGTTCGGGGACATGGAGCAGTGGACGTTAAAGCTCTTTGACGACGGGCAGATTCTGGAACTGATCAGGCGGTGGTATGACCATGTGATCACAAATAACGTCAAAAATAACTGTGAGCAGATTTATCAATATTTTATCTCAAATCCATATTTGCACAAATTGTCGAATAACCCGTATATGTTCAGCCAGGCCCTTTATATCCGCAGTTTTGATCTGAACGCGAATCCCAATACCATACTGTCGAATATCATCGCCAGGCTCATAGTGAAGCGCTGGCCGATGGAGCGGTACCGTCATTATAATGTGACGGCGGAATATATGCGCAGGATTCTCTCCTGCATTGCCTGGGAGATGGTAGATTCGGATGAGCACCGGATTGAGGCGAGAGAGCTGAGCAGCCGGTTTCAGGACGCGGCCGGGCGGCTGGGAGGTTGGACGGAGATCCCGGACGAGGTGTGGCGCACCATGGTGAACGAGATGAACGCCAGGGCCGGGCTTTTAATTCCCGGTTACGGGGGGTATACGTTCCAGCTGAGCATGATTGAGTGTTATCTGGCGGCGGAGTGGATGCTGGAGATTCTGAGGGAGAAATTCGACGTCCGCAACGGAACGCAGAATCCTTATGAGATCGAAGCGGAGTTTGACCGGCTGCTGCCGGAACAGCTGGAGCCTGAATATTGGCAGGATATCCTGATCATGTTCTTTTCGATTGCGGGTAAGTACAACAAAAAAGACTACTATAGCCCGGTGCTGTACAAAATTCTGGCGAGAAGGCTGGCCCTGACCTTAAATAGCGTTGAGAGCGCTGTGATTATCAACATATTCGCCAGTATCGTGAGAAATGTATTCGGCTTTAACTCCTTGACCGATTACAGGAGTCGTAAGTACAACACAGCCAGAAGCCAGATGCTCAGGATGATCACGCAGATGGCGGGAGAGCGGCTGGAGGAGTGGACGATACCGATTGTTGAGAGAACGGTATTTCAGGAGGAGTTTGAACTGCTTGTATCAGAAGATCTGATCAGTGAGAAGGAGGGAAACGAACGAGATGGAGAGGGAAGATAAGGAATTTGCAGAGGATGAGAATCTTGAACAGAACGCACATCAGGAGGAGCGGGCGGAGATTGAGCAGATGGCAAGAGAGATGCTGGATCGAAATGGTGCAGAGATGCCGGAGGAGCTACACGAACTTCTGGAGCGCATAGCCCAGGGGGGAGAGGCGGCGCAGTTGGAGGAGCAGCTGAAAGCGGTCAGAGAGAAGCGGAGGATCGCGGACAGAACGGCGGCGCTTGTGGAGCAGTACCTGGAGAAGCAAGGCTGGCACGCTGTGAATATGAGGGGAGACGGGAGAAGCTTTCTCTTGGGATTTAAGATGGAAAACTTGTCGGCCCGCCTGCAGATTACAGTGGAGGAGATGCCCGCGTGTATCAGCCTGAATATCACACTCCCGTTTATCTGCGAGGAAGAGTATTTTATACTGTTCAGCGACTATATCATGCAGATCAACCATAAGCTGCGGTTTGGGGCGTTCCATGTGAGCAGGGATGCCGGTGAGATCACGTTCCGGCACAGCTATTTATATACGGAAGACTCATACCGGGATGATGTGATGGGGGAATATATTGAGACGTGTATGTTTACAGTAGACCAGTATGCCCGGGAACTGTCACGATTCGCAACAGGACGGTTGAGCGATGATGAGCGCAAGACCTATTTCCAAAACCTTAAGAAAATGGTGGTGGCTCTCAGCCGGTAAACGCTGAAAGGATGGGCATGAGACATGAATGTAGCGGATATTGAGAATACGCCGGAACAGATTTATTTAAATGCCGTCGCTGCGTTTTGTTCGGAATTCCGGCTGGACGGCCTGCCGGAAGCGGGGGATTTGCTGTACCGCGAGATCGCGCTGGCAAACATCTACCTGCCATTGGAACTCTCGCCGTCTGCGGAGACAAAAGAGGCGCTGGAGAAGAATAATTCTTCTATCTGGTCCCCGGTTTTGAGTGAAAAAGGACAGATGTCGCCTGAACAGGAACTGGAAGTGATCAACCAGAGAATCACCAGAATGGAGCAGCAGAAGGAAGCGCTTGAACGGGAACGTCTGGAGGCTATGGAAGACGATGCCTGGGAACTGATTGCGCTTCTCGACTGCGAACTGGAAAAACTCAAATCCCCGAAAGAGGAAGGGGAGGCAGAGGAGCTTCTGGAGCTGATCAACAGGGAATTGAATTTGTGTGAACTGCGGGACATAAAGCCTGTGACAGAAGAAAATATTCTGGGACAGCCCCGGGATTCCCGTATCTATGAAATTTATTCTGCCGTTCCACAGGGAGACGAGCCGTACCAAGACGCGCTGTGGCAACAATATGATAACAAGCCCGTGGGCCCCGTGCGGTTTGGGGAGCCGTCGCGGCGGATCATATTGTCCGGGCCGGGGTACGGTAAGACGACGATGATCAAACGCATCGCCCTGGCATACGCGCAAAACGATGAAACCTTTCTGCAGGAGGCGGGGATACCCGGGCAGATGTTTCCGCTGCTGCTGCTGTGCCGGACAATGAACAACGCGTTTGCAGATGAGTTTACGGAGGAGAATGATTCGATCCGGTTTGAACAGATCATTTGGAAGTTGACAGGGTCTGTCTGCGAGCTGCACATAAATCCCGAAGCATTTTCGGATATGATCCATACAAAAGCGGCGGAAGGTAAATTGCTGCTGCTGATCGACGGTTTCGATGAAATATTCGATTTAAAGAAACAGTTGGTATTCGCACGGAGATTGTCTGAGTTTATGGCGGTATGGCCGAAGGCTCATCTGGTATTGACATCCCGCGAGACCACATTTGAGCAGCGGAATACAGACGCAGTGGAAATCCTCTGCCGGATCAGAGCAATCCGCTTTAACCGGATTCTGCCTCTGAACAGACCGATGGTCGAGACGTACTGCCGTAAATGGTTTCGCGTGGTATTTTCAAAAGAGCCGGATGTACAGCAGTGTGCGGAGCGAATCATTGGCCAGCTAAACAAGCCGCAATTTCAGTATCTGGAGCAGATGACGAGGGTGCCGCTGCATCTTTCAAATCTTCTGGTGGTGACCAGAAGGTCGGGGCTGCTGCCGGAAAATAAAAATAAGCTGTATGAACAGTACATGGATTTGGTTCTGAACTGGCATTCCGACGGCTGCTATGAGCTGCGGGATATTCTCATACAGTTATCATATGTAGCGCACTTCATGACGAAACGCGGGCTTTTGCGCCTTACAAGGCATATGCTGACGGAAGTGCTCAAGCAGTGCGCTCAGGATCTGGAAGGAATATACCTTCCGGCTGAACCGGGCTGTTTTATCGATAAGCTGGAGGAACGGACGTGCGTTCTGGAGAATTGCTTTCATGTCTCAGGACAACCGGTTTATCAATTTACACATTTACAGCTTCAGGAATATTTGACGGCGCAGGCAATTCTTTTTGGCTGCTCAGACCCGGAGGACAATCAGCTGCACCCGGTGGATGTGCTCAAAAAATACTTTGACCAGCCGGCCTGGCGGGAGATTATCGTGATGGTTGCGCTGCAGGGAGATAACCGTGTCACACCGGCATTGCTGGAGGAGCTGCTGGCCTGCGCAGAAAACAATCCCGATGACAATTATTACGTTTCAAATCTGTTGTTTGAAATGATCGTCAATTTTGTTCCCATGCGCATGGACACGCGCAGGCGCATCTATGACCTGCTGTTCCGGGCCAATATTACGGATTATGAGATTCGGAGAATCGGCGAGTTTATGAGAGACAGCCGTTCTGGCGATTTTGTACAATATATTACGGAACAGCACAGGCAAAGTTATGAGATGGAGGATACGGATTTTGCCTTTGCGGATGCGGTGATTCGGATATTCGAGTGTATTGAGCGGAAGGAACATCCATTGGAACTGGCGCAGGAGATGTTTTTGAATTTTAATGATATCAAAAGACAAGAAGCGGTCTTTATGCTGACCATCATTTCCTGGTGCAAGTATTGTGGCGTTAAAGGCGCGTTGTCCCTTTACTACCAATTTACATTTCATCCGCAATTTGTGGCTGCGGTAAGGGAAGCTCTGCTGGAAGAGGAATACGGCTGGAAAGACCTGGTGTCCAGTGTCAAGGATATGCTTCTGGCCGGCCTGCTCTCAGATCAGGCCGTGCTGGATGAAGCTGTCTTTTGTAAGGCGTTTCAGGTATATTGCAGCGATTCGCCCAAATTTGGAAAAGAATTGCTCTCCATGTTCCCTATCACGTATGAATCGCTGATGTATGATGTGGAGGTGACCGAGGAAATCCGGGACAGAGCGCGGGAAGCGTACGAGGAGGCAGATCCGGTGGATAAAGCCTTTGCCTTCACCATCTGTGCGCTGTGCAAGTGCTGGGATGTGTGGAAACGCGGGATTACCGACGAGCTTGTCACGCTGGAGGGGTATTACAGCCAGAATCGGAACAAAATGGACGATGCGGCAAGAATCAAGATGTCTCAGTTAAGGCGGCAGGTCTACGCGCTGGGGGATCTGTTGAGCCAGGGAATCGAGGCATATCAGGCGGGAGAGATCAAAAAAGCCAGGGATACATTTATGAAGGCGTGGGGAAATACCGGCGCCATGAACAATCTCGCATATATGCTGAGGCGTGGAGAGATCGGCTCTGTAGCATATAAGGGAATCGAATACTCGGTTCCAGAGCTTTTGAAGGCGGGAGTGGAAGCCGGAGAGGGCTTTTCTCTGGTCAATATGGCGCTGTATGAGTGCACTGAAAAAGGCGATTTTTCCTTTGCGGCGGCACGCGCGTATATTGGAAGAATTGATCCTGATGAAGTAAAGGGGATTTTCTACTGGTGGATCCATGCCGCGTTAAAAAAGGAGCGTGAGGGATTTCTGGTTTTGAGCTGGCTTATGGAGGCAGGATTCATTGACGAAACACCTTTTGGCGGGAGGCAGGAGATTTCCCGTATTCTGGAAGAGTATGAAAATGGAACAGAGCGCCGGTAGAAACAGATGTTTTGCCGGGAATTTGGGGAGGACAAAGGTCCTCCTCATTTTTTGCGGCACTGAGCGGGGGCATGTTACAAAATGCGGTTGACGATGTCATATTTTCGAGGAATCGCGTTATAGTTTGGATCATCACATGATCAGCGCGTGACATAGAGAATTGGGGCGGACAGAGATATGATATAGATACAGTAGGAGAAGAGAGACCGGAAAGGAGATGAGGGGAGTGTTGTTTTTATGGATTTTTTTAATACTGCTGCTGATCGGCGCTTTGATCTGGGTGAATATGGACGAAGAGGAAGAACCGGAACGTCCGGCGCGGCAGCGGGACAAGGAAAATCGTCCGGGCCCCAGAATCGTCCGGGTCTACAGAGGCGAAGAGCATGTGACGTTAGAGGGGAGCCGGGGAGTCCCCGGGAGGGCCGGGTGTCAGGACCGGAGGTGCTGGCATTGCAGGGCGTTAAACCGCAGCGTGGGGCCGGTGTTCCGCTGCGCTAACTGCGGGAGGGAGAACAGTCCAAAGCAGCAGAAGTTTCATTATATCAATTAACGGCCGGAGAGGAGGAAGGCATATGCAGCTTGAAAAAATCAGGGCGGGATCGGAATGTAAAGGAGCTGGCAAACAGGCGGTGATTGAGTACCGCCAGGAGAAGCTTTCCGTGAATCTGAAAAAGCTGGGGCGCATGAAAATCTGCATCCTGGGCGCAGGCGCAGTGGGCAGTCATATTGCGGAGGCATTGTACCAGCACGGAGCCGGATTGTATGGGGGCCGTGTCACGCTGGTGGACCACGACGGCGTGGACGGTTCCAACTATACCAAACAGAGCGGTCTCTATGGGCCGGAGGACCTGGGGAGGCCCAAGGCCATTGCCCTGGCCCGGCGCATCAACCGGATTGTGGGAAATGAGGGGTACTTCATACCGATGAACACAGATATCTGCGAATTGGGGGAAGCCTTCTTTTCGGGATTCGATGTGATCTTTATCGCCGTGGATAATTTCAGGGCGAGGCTGCATATCAACAAAATGGTGCGGCAGTCGCAGCACACCCCGGTGGTGATCACAACCGGAACCGGGACGGACAAGGCGGAGAGCATATGCCTGGATATGAAGAGGCTCTGTACACGCTGCCTGTGGTCCGAAAGCTGGCTGGAGGATGTGACGGGGCCTAAAAGCTGCCGGTTTGCCTATGAGGCTCAGGAAAAAGCCGGTGTGATTCCGACCTCCAAACTGCTCAGCGCCCTGGCGGGCCTGCTGGCATTTTCACAGATGAACGCCTTGGCGGAGGGGCATGAGGAGGTGCTGAATACCAGAAAGGAAGCCTTTGTATCCCCAACGGGGATTGACGTGTATACCTCCAGGCCGCTTCCGAAGCAGAACTGCCCGGATTGCGCGGTTTCCGCGCCCAAATCGGTTGTCAGTATGGAGGGATCGGTTTTCGATATGACCCTGGACACATTTTTGAAACAGGTGAGGAAACGGACCGGCTGGGATACGGTCTGGGCGTTGGGAGATGGTTTTTTGCTGCACGATTACTGCCCGCGCTGCGGCGCAAAAAAAGAGGTGTACAGGCCGGCCAGGTGGTTAAACAGGGAGCAGCTGATCTGCGGGCAATGCCGTGAACAGCTGCCGCTGCAGGACCTCCCGGCGGTAGAATTCGTAAATGCCTATTCCATGGACAGTGAACCGCGCTTGAGGGAGATGAAACTGAGCGAGCTGGGAATGCGTCCCTGGGGTTATATACAGGTTGAAAAGGAACTCGATTTCTGGGACGGCTGTCAGGCGGAGGGGATGGTCTTTACGCTGGATGAACAAATGAGTGACAACGGATATCTGATGGGGGAGGAGGAAGACACATGACGGATCTGGAGTGTAAAATCAACATGATGAAGGAAGACTGTGCGGAACTGGCTGTAAAACTCAGGCCCAGCGCGGCGTTTATCCGGTGGGAGCCGGTCAGCCGGACAAGCTTCCGGCTGACCGTGGATTCGGTCCAATTCAACCGTTGCCGGGGGCTCAACCCGGTACGGCCTCTCTCCTATCAGGTAGGGGCCGGGGAGAAGGATCTGCCGCAGCCGGCCGGAACGGTCAGTTTTGTGGTGGATTTCGGGGCCCGGCTCCATGAACGGCCCGGCCCCATAACCGTCGTGTTTGACAGGCGCGTGCCGCATCCCAATGTATTTTTATCGGGAGGACTCTGCACCGGTACGCAGACGGATCATACCAGCTTGTGGGAGGTAGTGGAAAAGGCGTTCAGGGTGATAATTTTTGATACCAAGATCGCGCGTCTGGACAGCATTGCCTGCAGCAGACATCTGGACTGGTACAAGCAGATGAAAGCGTCCGGAGCTTTTCCGACGGTTGATCCGGCGTTGTTTTTTACCGGCCGGCAGATTCGCATATTGAACGGGAGGTGAGACTTTGGCCAAAGTGTTGAGCGTGCGTTATCCCAAGATCCACGAAATGACGCTTGAGGATGTGGAACGGTCCTTGGGCGGCTTAAGGCCCATGGCGCCGCAGCCGGAACGTTCGGCGGGTATTGTGATTTTCACCGGGGAGGCCAGGGCGGAGTTGTTTCAGCAGATTCACTGGAACCAGGTCCACCCGAATAATCAGAAGGAACAGCAAGTGATGCTGGCGGGGTATGTCTGCTGTGATCCGGGGCGCAACTGTTATTTTATCATTGTCTGTTTCTGCCTCTATGCTTATTGCAGTGACCGCAGCCCCGTTAGAGCCGGTCAGGGCGAGGGGGAGAGACAGGCCCTGGTGGAAGGGCAGATATTAAATGAGCTGGAGGTGATCAATTCAGAGGAGCATCCGACGGATATTAATCCATTTTACCGGCGTCTGGGTAAGGTGGGCCTGGTGGGAAAGCTGCATACTCATCCCGGAATGGGTTTGTTTCTCTCCGGTACGGACCGGCTTGGGCATGCCAATGCAAACAAATTCTGGGTTGATATTGTTGCGAACCCGCTGCCGCCGGATTGCGGTCTGGCTGCCTTTGGCGGCCCCGCGGCCAGAAAGTGTGAGATTTTTGCGGCAGCCGGAAAAGAGAGAACCGGCGCAGAGATGCGGGATCAGGATGGGAATTGGGAATATATGGTAATTCGAATGCCGGCCGGGAAAAATTATAAGATATGCCGGTCTTTCGGAAAACTGCGGATCAGATGCCATAGAGATGCGGTTCTCTTGCACCCGAACCGCTTGAAAAACGGAACCATTCCAGGGAAAGGAGAGAGGATATGAACGATTACGGTGATATGATGAAAGGATTTGATCAGTTTAATGCTGAGGCCGGAGCCTACTCCGGGGATGGGAGCGCGATCCGTATTGAGGCAGCCTGTATGCAGGGGGGAGGCTCGGTGGAGATGGAAATCCATCCCTATGACACGAAGGAGAGCGTATGCGATGTGATGGTGAAGGCGCTGGGTTTGGAGGCATTGCAGAAATCAGGAAGATTCCGGCCGTTTTTCACGAATGTGCGGGATGAAACCTGCCCGGTGGACAATTCTCCGATGGGAGACTTTGTCAGAAACGGCGAAAAATTGAGACTGAATGCCTTCGCAGAGGTGGCGTAGGAACAAAATAAGGAGGAGGTTAAATGTCGGTTGATCGAATTTGCGATCCGGGAGGGGAAGCGTTAATACGCAAATCGCCCGTTGTGGATTTTGCTCGGGGGAGCGTGCTTTTGGTAAAACCCGGCAGTGCGGCGCTGGTGGATATAAATGGCAGCAGGCAGCTCTATGGCCCTGGCCGTCATGTCCTGGATACAGGATTGTCCGCATATTTCGGGTGGGCTCAGTGCCTGGCCTCGAGAGGAGTTCCGCTGCTTTCCGCCAATGTATACTTTGTGGACACAGATCAATATTATCATATAAATATCCAGACAGACAGTCTGCTGGTATATGACCAGATGACGCATATTCCGCTCAGCGTAAAAGGCCGGGTGTCCCTCAGAGTGTGGATTCAGGACCCTGAAATGCTGGTCGACCGGCTTGGCGGCGAAGAGGGATGTACGGCAGCTTCACTGGTGGAATTTCTCAGACCGGAGGTACAGCCTGCCGTGTACCGGATTGTGGGGGAGGCATTCCAAAAAAGGCCCTACTTTCAGGTGGTCTCGGAACTCGACCGGATGTCTGACCGGCTGACCGGGGAGCTGAGGGCGGTCATGCCGGAATGTGGATTATCCCTGGAACGTGCTGCCGTCGAGGCGCTGTCTGCCGGTGAGAAGGAGCTGGAAGAGCTCAGCGGACAGATTCGGGAATTGAACCGGAAAATCATGGAGATAAAGCTGGACGGCCGCAGAGGAATGATGAAAACGGCGGTGGAAAAGAACCGTATCGGTCAGCTTTACGGCGGCGATACCGGCAGAGCCGACATGGCGGGGATTATGAAGTCATGGGCCTCCAATCCCAATGTGAATTCCAACCCCGCCATGTGGCCCATGGCTCTTTCCATGGGAAAGCAGATGGCCAAGGTATATCAGGCCCCGCCGCAAGTGCATTTTGCAGAGAGTGCTCCGCAAAAAGGGGCGGTTCAGGGCCCACGTCCCCTTGCGGTACGCGGCGCCGGCCGCGAGCGGTACTGTGGAGCCTGCGGACGGAAGGTACAATATGATGCGGCGTTCTGCCCGGTTTGCAATCATGCTTTGTTTTGAGAAATCCGGGCTTTATGAGGGAAGCGGCGGTCTGGGCCGTACAGGGCATTTCGAAGGGAGGGGACAGCGTGGAATATTTCATAAAGGATCAGCGCGGCGGACTTTTCTGCATGACCTGCGGGGTGGAACAGGAGGCGGTTCCCATTGGCAAAAGCGGCGATTTTGCAGGCAACATGCAATTTGAAGTCCTTTTAAATGCAGTGTGGCAGATGGCTCAAGGGCCATGGGTTTCCATTGAGCAAATCTGCCTGCGGGATGGTGAACGCATGGGAGTGGGACTGCGATTGATTACGGTTGTCCACTGCTGCGGACGGACTTCGGGAGCGGCCGGGATGGCTGCGGCAGGGGCAGCCAAAATGATCTGCGGCAATTATCTGAGACAGGGGTATCAAACGCGTTATCTGCCGGTCTCAGAATTGAGGCGGCTGTTGCAGTTCCGGGATACGGCCGGGGTCAGACTGGAGAAAAAGCCGGTTTTCGCCGGAGGGGGACTGGAGGGAGCGGAGGAATACGTCTGGGATGTCGTCGGAGGATTTGAAGAACTGGGGGATTTGTACCGGCTTTTGGCAGAGCAGCCGGGAAACTGTATGTCGATCCAGTATATCCCGGTACTTCTGCCGGAGGAGGACCGGGACTATCTGTTGACGGCCTGGGAACTGCACAAGTCTATGGCAGGGGATTTATTCGGAGGGACTGCGGGAAAGCGGGATGCGCAGGAGGACCGGGCTGCAGGCAATCTGGAATATTACGTCCGGGCGATGGATCGTTCCCTGTTTCGGATTCATATCGTCTTAAACGGGCCGTCCGCGGCGCAGTTGTCGGCCAGCGCCGCCGCGGCGCTCAGGATGCCGGGAGGGGAAGTGGTGTCTTCGTTTTCACGGGGATTATACTCGTATGGAGCGCAGTCCAGCGTGAGTTTTTTTCCGTGGGATGTGGATCGATATGAGCTGAATTTGGGAAAGTCTGGAAGCCCATGGCTGATAAGCACCTGTACAGGAGAAGAGGGCGGTAGGATTGCGCTTAAGCCGCGGGAGGATGGGAATGGGATACCGTTTAGGGGCAATCCGTTTTCCCTGTTTCCGCTCAACGGGCCGGAACCTGCTATGACAGACTCCGCAGGCATCTACCTGGGGCGGGCGTTTGACGGCGCGAACGTATTTTTACCACCAGGCGTGCTGACGCAGAACTGCAATGTTTTTGGCGCGCCGGGATACGGAAAGACCACGCTGATCATCAATATGATCCTTGAACTGAGAAAACGCGGCGTTGACGTCATGGTGCTGGAGTGCGCGAAGAATGAGTTCCGGGGGCTGCTTGACCTGGCGCCTGAAGCCAAGCTGTTTCATGTGGAAAATGCGGGAATTGAACTGAAATTAAACCCTTTCCTGCCGCCGGCCGGAATTGAGCTGTCCCGCTATCTCCCGTGCCTGCGGGAGGCATTTGCCGCCGCGTTCGTATTGGAGCCGCCGCTGGATAGTCTGGTGGAACGGGCGCTGAGCCAGGCCTATTCCGGATTTGGTTGGAAAATGGATTCAAAGGCGGGAGACCGCGACGCAGAGCCTTTTGGTATGGCCGAATTTGTGGACGTGCTAAAAAAGGTGATACGGGCGAGCCGGTATGAAGGAAAACTAAAGGGCAATCTGGAGACAGCGGGAGAGATCCGGCTGCTACGCCTCCTGGAAATGTGCGGGACGGCATTTGACACAGTGTCCGCTACCCCGACAGAGGAATTGTTGAGCGGTTTGTCCATTGTAAATCTGACCAATGTGCTGGGAGAAGAACGCTGTACTGTCGCCGCATTGCTTTTAATCCGCCTGCTTGCTGCGGTGAGGTCCGGATTTAAGAGCAGCAAGACGCTGCGCAACGTGATTGTGCTGGATGAAGCGCACGCGTTTATGGACCTGGAAAGCAATCATCCGTCGGGAAAAATGATGGTCAATCTTCTGGAAACCATGGCGGCCGAGATGAGAGGGCTGGGGATTGGCCTGATTGTGGCGGATCAGCTGCCGTCCCGGGTCGGGCGCAGGATCATCGCCTGCTCCTCCACAAATATCTGCATGCATCTGGGCAGTCTGGAGGAGGCAGCGCTGATGCGGGGGCAGATGGATCTGGACGAGAGAGGGCTGCAGGGTCTGATGCGGCTGGAGAAGGGGCAGATGGTCGTGACCATACCGGGACAGGGGAGACCATTGCCCGTATACGCATGGAATTTCCGGGATTCAAAAAAAATGCGGGATTTCATCCCGGACGAGGAGGTTGACCGCAGGTTTGCAGCCTACCGGAGGGCCCATGCCAGGGAGCTTCTGCCTTATCTGGAATGCGCGGAATGTCCGGAAGCCTGTAAGGGATGCGACCGGTTTACGAGAGAAAGGGCGGCATACTATGGAGCAGCGATCTACAAAGAAAAGCCGGATCAAATCAGAGATGCGGCTTCCCTGTACCGGGAGCTGGTCAAAATACCGGCGTATTGCAAAGAGCAGGGATTTACGGAGACAGGGGCGCTCTGTTATTGTACGGCTGCCACATTGGTAAGGCAGATCAGCAGATCCTATGGAATCCGCCTGCCTTTGAAGGTGGCGGTTCCGATGATCTGTCATGCGCTGAAAGAGGGAGGTGCCGTCTGTGAGTGAGTTTGCGGAACTTGAAGATCAGGAGGAAGTGAATGAACAGCTGGAGCAGGAGGAGTGGTCGGAGGCCGGGAAAGCGGCGCAGTTTGTGCGCTCGTTTGAGGGATTTGAGAAAGCGGCGGACTATGTGGAACATCACTTTGACGGTGAGGAGTTTGATGAGTCCAGGCCGATTCCCATTTCGACCCGGAACCAGGACCTGGAGGATGATATCAGCGAAAATGGTGTTGCTTTTACGCGCAGAGAGGTGGAGTTGGAGGACGGGCTGTGCCTGGAGGGGGTATTCCCGGAATTTGATTCCATCCACCATGTGGAGCTGGGAAAAGATGTAAATGATATGAGCCTTCACAAGCAATTCAACGCCTGCCGCGAAGATTTCCAGGATCACTTATATGATCCGGGGAAGAAATTGGAGGGGATCAAGTTCGGAGATATGGAGCGGATGGATCTTCCGCAGGGATATGCTCCCAAGGGGTATACCTGGAATCACAATCCGGAGACCGGATCCTTTGACCTGGTATCCACTGACCAGCATTCGGTGGGACATACCGGGGGAAACGCCTTGTGGGGGAAAAAGTAAGGGCAGATGGGGAATTGTGAAAATGGCTTGTAAAAGGAAAGGAAGATGTGCTAAAATGGCTGGAAGAAGCGGAGAGAGAATTCAGAAATTGGATTCCAGCGATAAAAGGCAGGTGACGGCACATGATACAGGAGATAGCACCAAAGACATTTGATCCCGCCTTCCGGCAGCAAAAGCCGGAAGACAGGGATTTTTTGCTGCATTATGAGTACAACAAGGTGATGCTGAAGCGGGAGGGGGACCGCCTTATGATCCCCACCGTGGGCGAGCTTTTGGAGGAGGCGCCGGAGATCGCCGCGAAGGCGGAATACCTGTTCTCCATCGACGACCGTGCCTATTTCGGCATGCCGGACATGGCGGTGCCGGAATTCGGCGGCTATGTGTTGGAGGGGATGCAGATTTTCCGGAAATTTGACCCCATGTACCAGGGCTTTGCCGGGATCACGGGCGGTCAGATCTACCGCTTCCGGGAGAGCCGGAAGTACTGCGGCCGCTGCGGACATAGGATGGAGTACAGTCAGACGGAGCGGGCCATGGTGTGTCCCGGCTGCAAGCAGACGGAATACCCAAAGATCAGCCCGGCGGTGATCGTGGCCATCACCAACGGGGACAAGCTTTTGATGTCCCGCTACGCCCATGGCACCTACCGCCATTTCGCGCTGATCGCAGGTTACGTGGAGGTCGGGGAAACTTTTGAGGAGTGCGTCCGGCGGGAAGTGATGGAGGAGGTGGGCCTGAGGGTGAAAAACATCCGTTATTACAAGAGCCAGCCCTGGGCCTTTTCCGACTCGGTGATGATCGGCTTCACAGCAGAGCTGGACGGGGACGACACCATACGGCTCCAGGAGGAGGAACTCTCCGAGGCGGGGTGGTACACCCGGGATCAGGTGGAGGATTACAGCCCCTGCATCAGCGTGGGACATGAGATGATGCGCGCGTTTAAAAGCGGGACGCTGTAGGCGGATGGATCGGCGGGGCCTGCCGCCAAAAGCGCAAAAAAGCGGGGCCTGCCGCCGGCCGCAAGGCCTCAAGCCAAGGAAATGAGAACAACGGGATGGAGGATCACACATTTGAAGGATTACATACTATTTGACCTGGACGGGACGCTGACCAATCCCAAGGAAGGGATTACCAAGAGCGTGCAGTTTGCGCTGAGGCGCTATGGAATCCGGGTGGACGACCTGGACAGCCTGATACCGTTTATCGGGCCGCCGCTCTCAGAGAGCTTCCGGCGGTTTTACGGCTTCGAGGAGCAGCAGTCCAGGGAGGCGGTGCTGGTGTACCGGGAGTATTTCACGGACCGGGGATGGCTTGAAAATCTGGAATACCCGGGCGTCCGCGGGATGCTGGAGCGGCTATCGTCTGCGGGAAAGCATCTGATGGTGGCAACCTCCAAGCCGGAGGTATTTGCCATGCGGATTTTAAAGCATTTCAACCTGGACGGGTATTTTGAGCATGTGGCCGGAGCCGACCTGGAGGAAACCCGGGTGAAAAAAGCGGACGTGATGCGCTACCTTCTGGAGCGGGCCGGTCTGGGAACGGACCGGGAGAGCATCGCCCGGATGGTCATGGTGGGAGACCGGGAGCACGACGTGCTGGGAGCCGCCGAATTGGGCATGGAATGCGTGGGCGTGCTCCACGGCTACGGCAGCCTGGAGGAGCTGGAGCAGAGCGGAGCCTGCGCGGTGGTGCGGGATGCCAGGGAGCTGGAACAGCTGCTTCTCGCCATGTAATCCGGCCTTGCTATAACTTGAATTCATAATGACCATTCCTATTATATAATTGACAAATAGAATAATGGTTGTTATGATTGAAATTACTATTAAGAAAGTCACGAATGCCCGGTCAAAGGGGCATGGTATGGAGAGGGTGGGATGATGATGGATGACAGAATCGTATTGTCATTGCTGGTTGATAACACCGCCGGCGTGCTGGCCCGCGTGGCCGGACTGTTCAGCCGGCGCGGCTATAATATTGAGAGTTTGACTGTGGGCGTCACTGCTGATCCCCGGTATTCGAGAATGACCGTGGTTTCCCTTGGAGACCAGACGGTGCTGGAGCAGATCAAGAACCAGCTCAACAAGCTGGAGGATGTGCGGGATATCAAGGAACTGCAGCCCGACCGCTCCGTTTACCGGGAGCTGATGATGATCAAGGTGAGAGCCGGAGCGGCCGACCGTCAGTCCATCAGCGCGATTTCCAGCATTTTCCGCGCCACCATCGTGGACGTGGGCAAGGATTCCCTGACCGTTATGCTGACCGGCGACCAGTCCAAGCTGGATGCGCTGATCAACCTGTTGGAGGATTATGAGATTCTGGAGCTGGCCAGGACGGGCCTTACAGGCCTGGAGCGCGGTTCCGAGGATATCCGTTACCTGCCGTAGGCGGAGTTGTTACATATTACATTGTGAGCTAAGGGCGCGGCCAAAGGCGGACAGAGAGTCGTCGGTTTTGTTACCTTAACATATATTTTCTAAGAGGTATAAGGAGGATAAAGAAATGCCAAAGATTTTTTATCAGGAAGATTGTAATTTATCACTGCTGGAGGGCAAGACCATTGCCGTCATCGGTTACGGCAGCCAGGGCCACGCCCACGCGCTGAACCTTAAGGAATCCGGCTGCAACGTGATCGTTGGCCTGTACGAGGGAAGCCGTTCCTGGAAGAAGGCGGAGGAGCAGGGATTTGAGGTATATACCGCAGCGGAGGCCACCAAGAAGGCCGACGTGATCATGATTCTGATCAACGACGAGAAGCAGGCCGCCATGTACAAGGAGTCCATCGCTCCCAACCTGCGTCCCGGCATGATGCTGATGTTCGCTCACGGCTTTGCCATCCACTTCGGCCAGATCGTTCCGCCCAAGGATGTGGACGTGACCATGATTGCTCCCAAGGCTCCCGGCCACACCGTGAGAAGCGAGTATCAGAGAGGCAGAGGAACCCCCTGTCTGGTTGCGGTTCATCAGGATGCAACCGGCAAGGCTCTCGATATGGCGCTGGCTTACGGCCAAGGCATCGGCGGCGCGAGAGCCGGAATTCTGGAGACTACCTTCCGCGTTGAGACCGAGACCGATCTGTTCGGCGAGCAGGCTGTGCTGTGCGGCGGCGTTTGCGCGCTGATGAAGGCCGGATTTGAGACTCTGGTTGAGGCCGGATACGCTCCCGAGAACGCGTATTTCGAGTGCGTACATGAGATGAAGCTGATCGTGGACCTGATCTACGAGAGCGGCTTTGCCGGCATGCGCTACTCCATCTCCAACACGGCTGAGTACGGCGATTATATCACCGGACCGAAGATCGTGACCGACGAGACCAGAAAGGCCATGAAGAAGATCCTGTCCGATATCCAGGACGGTTCCTTCGCCAAGGAGTGGCTGCTGGAGAACCAGGTTGGCAGCCCGCACTTCAACGCCATGAGAAAGAACGAGGCCGAGCAGCCTTTAGAGAAGGTCGGCGCGGAGCTGAGAAAGCTGTACAGCTGGAACGACACCGACAAGCTGATCAACAACTAATTGTAACAATAATCCGGGAAAATATTAGCTGGGGCGGGACAGCGCTGCGATGGATGTCGCAGCGTTGCCCGCCCCGGTTTTTTAGGTGAATGGCGCTGCCGCCGCGAATGTTACAGGTAATTTAAGCAGCATAATTTGTGGTACATGATGGCGGCGGCAGCCGTAAGGATTCCGGCGGTGATCCAGAGCGCAGACAGGATGGGCACGGATAAAATCCAGCTCAGCAGGACGGGAGCGGCCACACAGACCATGCCGGCGATCCCGGCAACGATGACGGGCAGGCTTTGCTTTACCACCATTCCCTCGCTGTCCCAATCATAATTGGGGTATCTCTGGTTGAGGAAAAGGCCAAGCACCGCAATGAAGACCGAATAGCAAACCGGGATCCATAACAGTCCGGCAGTTTGCAGCGCCGTCATATGCAGACGGATAAGAATGGAGCATACGGCGGGCAAATAGCCAAATAAGTGTAATAGGATATTGACCGCAAGTTTACTGTCGATCAAGGTTTTTATGGCAACCGGGGCGCTTTGCAGGATCCAGACATTTTTTCCCTCCAGAGAGACAGCGGACGCAGCCGGACAGCTTAACGAGAGCAGCGCCGCGACTACAACCGGGGCGTAGTCGGAGAGAAAACCACTCATATTCTCAATCCCGGCGTATTCCCCTAATTGCTCCGGGGGCAGGATCAGTAGCAGGACGCTGAAAACGCAGAGCAGCAGCACGCCGAAACCGGCGTTGAGAACCGCCGTGTAGGAGCTGAAAAATCGTCCAAGCTCTTTTCGGAAAAGGGCGGAAAAGGGAGTATGCTTTTTTAACGGGAATCTGCGTTTGCTGTATTTTGAACCCGCGCCTGCCAGCGCGTTTAACCTGCAATAATTGGCGGAGGTAACCTTTATGAACAGGGAGAAAACAGCGGCGGACAGGACGAGGAACAGTCCGACGCCGGTTTTGCCGCCCGCGCTTTTTAAAAAGAGGCCTGATAATGGGTAAAGTCCGGTTATCTGCTTTGCCAGCATTGCTCCCACATTGCCCATATCCCCCTCACTGTGCATACTGGAAACCGCAATGTATCCAACCAGGCCTAAAGCGGCAAAGGATAATAAAAGAGACACGATATTTCTGTTTTTAAAGTGCGAGGACGCAAGCACAATCAACAGGCTGATAGCCGACGCCAGGCACATTGGAACCAGCGGAACAAAAAAAGCGGCAGACAGAAAAAGGGCGAAGTGGGGCAAATCTGTTTTCACATCTGCAATCCAGACGATTCCGCCCGGTATCATAAAGATTATGCTGATCAACAGGTTCATCAGGTACATCAACAGAAACTTGCTGCCAATGATTTCGCTGTTTTTTACAGGAAGGGAGGCAAGCAGATCCATATCCCTGGTTCCGAACAGGATTCCGCACGCGCGAAACATTGTCAGGAACAGAACTGCGAAGCTGGATATGGAAACCATATAGGCGGGGATTAACGCGCCTTCCCCGGCTTCGGCTAACGCCCCTGCGGTTAAAATATTGTAAGCGCAGAGGAACAATGCGGCGGCCGTCCCGCCGATGCTTAAAATGACAGCCGCGCGTTTCTTCCTGTTTCCCGGTTCCCGGATTTCGTGGATCGGAAAAAGATTGAATAGCTGTATCCTGAACAGCTGCATCGTCCGTCTCATGCGCCCTGCACCTCCATAAAATAATCCTCCAACGATTGGTTTCCTTTGACCGTTTCGGTCCGGCCGCTGGCAATCAATCTGCCGTCTTTTATAATGGCAATTTTGTTGCAGAGTTTTTCCGCCACGTCAAGGACGTGGGTGGAAAAGAAGATGGCCCCGCCTTCACAAGTCAATTCCCGCATAATCTGTTTCAGGGCAAATGCGGCTTTGGGGTCCAGCCCAACAAAGGGTTCATCCAGGATCAGCAGTTTTGGGGAATGTACCAAAGCGGCTATAATGGCCGTCCGCTGCTTCATGCCATGAGAGTAGGAGGCAATCAGATTGCCCAGACGATCCGTCATCTCGAACATATCCCCATATTTTTTGGTTTTTTCGGCCCGGTCGGCGCCGGAAACCCGGAATAGGTCGGCAATAAAGCCGATATACTGATATCCGGTTAAATGCTCGTACAAGTCGGGATTGTCCGGGATATAGGCCAGAACGCTTTTGCACAGGAGGGGGTCCTCCTGGATGGAATGTCCGCAAATCCGAATGCTTCCGCTTTCAAAATCATGAATCCCGACAACCGCCTTGATGGTTGAGGTTTTCCCCGCGCCGTTTGCGCCAATGAAGCCGTATATGTCCCCGGATTCAATGGTGAGGGAAAGGTTGTCCACGGCTTTTTTCGTTCCGTTGTAAGATTTGCTAAGATGGCTGATGTTCAACATCGTGAGTCCTCCTTTTTTGAATGAAACTGACACTTTGTCAGTTGCGGCGCCAATGATGCCACCGGCGATTTGCCGGTGGCCGTTAATCTTCAAAAAGATTCATGTCCATGCCGAATGTACGCGCGAGAACTGCCTTGAAAGCGGCAATGTATCGGTTCTGCCCGTCCGCGTCCATGTGCGCCGCCTTTACCTCGTTGGATACGAACACATATCCCGTCACTAAAAAGGAAGCGGTCTCCCTGGGATAGGCTACATGAAATACATTTTCTGAGTTTCCCTGCTCAATGATGGCGGAAAAATATTCCGTCAGCTTGTTTATGAAGTTGTGGGAAAACTGGTCGATCAAATAGCGGTTTTGTCCGAGGTTTACGGTTTTCTGGAGCGTTGTCATCTCCTTTGTGACATCTCCGGGCAGAACGAGGGTACTTTCAATGAACGCTTTGATTTTCTCCGGGGCGGATAGTTCCGGATCGTATGCGATGGAGGATAACTTCCGCAGCATTGGTTCGGAATACCGCTCGATCAGGCGGTAGAGAATATCTTCCTTGTTCTTGAAATGGTAATAGAGCAGCCCTCTGGAGATCTTTACCCGATCAATAATGTCCTGGGTTGTGGTGTTTAAATACCCCTTTTCAATGAACAGCGATAAAGCCGCGTCCATAATCTCGGCTTGACGCACTTCCGATTCCTTTACGTCGCGCATGTCTCACCTCCTGATCGTTTTTTAGAGTATAACACTTAACTGACAAAGTGTCAAATGACATTTAACAAATGTCGCTATGCCGTTCCGCTTCACCATTATCCGCCCGTGTTCTAATACAGAAATTCCAGGAAGGTTTTTAAGGCCATGGCCTGGTTGCTGGGATGGTAGGCGAAGCCGATGGTGCGGCGGGAGATGGAATTCTGCAGGGGAATCTCCACCAGCACGCCGGTGTCCAGCTCCTTCTGCACCAGCTCCCGGATCACGCAGGCCACCCCCAGGCCGATCTTGGCGAATTCGATCAGCAGGTCCATGGTGGTGACTTCCAGAATCTGGTGGGGGAAGATGGCGTTTTCCGCCATGTACTCGTCCACGTGGTGGCGGGTCATGTTGTTCTCGTCCAACAGCATGATATTGCCGGTCTCAAAGATGTTGGTGTCCGAACCCTCCCGCAGGTACAGGTTTTCCAGATAGGCCCTGGTGGACACGAAAATGTCCTGGATGTCCATCACCGGGATGAAGGAGAGGTCCTTGCGCAGGGACGGCTCCGCCACCAGCCCAAGGTCGATCTTCTGCTGTTCCAGACGGTTTAAGGTCTGGACCGTGGACTGGCTCTCGATGGTCACCTTCATGTGGGGGTACTGGTCGATAAAGGTCTTCAGGTACGGCAGCAGGATGTATTTGCACAGAGTGTTGCTGACGCCGATGCGCAGGTGGCCGATGTCGAATTCCTGGATCCGGCGCAGCTCCTGCTCGCCGCGCTCCAGGGCTTCAAAGGCTTCTCTGGCATGCTCGAACAGGATTTCCCCTTCGCTGGTCAGCTGTACCCCGCGGGAGCTGCGGGTAAACAGGGAGAGTCCCAGGCTGTCCTCCAGCTTGCCGATGGCCTTGCTGATGGCGGGCTGGCTTATGTAGAGCTCCTTGGCCGCTTTGGAAATATTGCCGGCCTTTGCCACCTCATAAAAAATTTTGTACTGTGACAGGTTTTGTTCCATAGGATCAATCCTCTCTCATAGGATAAATTTGACGCAAAAATGATATAACTTCTTTTCATATATACCATTCATATTATGTATTTTTATTATAGCAGTTCTTGTGTTAGAATGTAAAGCGTGGAAAATAAATTTTAATAAATTTTTCTCTATAAAAGAAGAATCCAAGGAGGAATTACTTATGGGAATGACGATGAGCCAGAAAATCCTTGCCGCCCACGCGGGGCTTTCGGAGGTGAAAGCCGGACAGCTGATCGAGGCGGATCTGGATCTGGTGCTGGGAAACGACATCACTTCACCGGTGGCGATCAACGAGATGAAAAAGATCGACAAGCAGACGGTATTTGACAAGGACAAGATCGCGCTGGTGATGGACCATTTTATCCCCAACAAGGACATCAAGTCCGCCGAGAACTGCAAATGCTGCCGGGAATTTGCCTGCCGGCATGAGATCACCAACTATTTCGACGTGGGCGACATGGGGATCGAGCACGCCCTGCTTCCGGAGAAAGGCCTGGTTGTGGCGGGGGACGCAATGATCGGCGCGGATTCCCACACCTGTACATACGGCGCGCTGGGAGCATTTTCCACCGGCGTGGGCTCCACGGACATGGCGGCCGCAATGGTGACCGGCAAGGCCTGGTTCAAGGTTCCCTCCGCCATCAAGTTTGAGCTGGTGGGCAAGCCCGGAAAATGGGTCAGCGGCAAGGACGTGATTCTGCACATCATCGGCATGATCGGCGTGGACGGCGCTCTCTACAAATCCATGGAATTTACCGGCGAGGGCGTAAAGAACCTGACTATGGACGACCGGTTTACCATCTGCAATATGGCCATTGAGGCCGGCGGAAAGAACGGCATCTTCCCGGTGGATGAGCAGACCGTGGCATATTTGAAGGAGCATTCCAAACGGGATTTCAAGGTTTACGAGGCGGACCCGGACGCAGAATACGATGCCACCTATGTGATCGATCTGTCCGAGCTTAAGCCCACGGTTTCCTTCCCCCACCTTCCCTCCAACACCAGGACCATCGACAACGTGGGAGACGTGAAGATCGACCAGTCGGTGATCGGCTCCTGCACCAACGGGCGCATCGACGACATGCGGGTGGCGGCTGAGATTTTAAAGGGCAGAAAGGTTGCGAAAAACGTGCGCTGTATCGTGATTCCCGCAACCCAGGCCATCTATCTGCAGGCTATGCGGGAAGGTCTGTTGGAGATCTTTGTGGAGGCGGGCGCCATTGTGAGCACACCTACCTGCGGCCCCTGCTTAGGCGGCTACATGGGCATTCTGGCGGCGGGCGAGCGCTGCATATCCACCACCAACCGCAACTTTGTGGGCCGCATGGGCCATGTGGATTCCGAAGTGTACCTGGCAAGCCCCGCGGTTGCCGCGGCCAGCGCCGTGACCGGCAAGATCAGCTGCCCCTGCGAGCTGGACTGAGAAAGGAGAGGATAGAAGATGAAAGCATGCGGACATGTGTTTAAATATGGAGATAATGTGGATACGGACGTAATCATTCCGGCCCGCTACCTAAACGCCACCAAGGGCGAGGAGCTGGCGGTGCACTGCATGGAGGATATTGACAAGGACTTTGTGAACAAGGTGCAGAAGGGCGACATCATTGTGGCCAATAAGAACTTCGGCTGCGGCTCCTCCAGAGAGCACGCGCCTCTGGCCATCAAGTGCGCCGGAGTCAGCTGCGTGATCGCGGAGACCTTTGCCCGGATTTTCTACCGCAACTCCATCAACATCGGCCTCCCCATCATCGAGTGCGTGGAGGCGGCCCGTTCCATCGAGGCCGGGGACGAGGTGGAGGTGGACTTTGACTCCGGTCTGATCACTAACAAGACCAAGGGCGAGCGCTACCAGGGACAGTCCTTCCCGCCGTTTATGCAGAAGATTATCAGCGCAGGCGGGCTGGTGAACTATATCAACGGGAAATAGCGGATACAATCGCCGCGATATTGAAACAAGCAGGCAGGGAAAACGGAGCGCACCGGAAGCCCTGCCTGCTTGTTGTCTGATGAATGATAGGCGCCGCTGTGAAGGAACGGAAAAACAATGCAGAAAAAGAAGTTGTTGTGTGGTATAATAAAAAAACAAATCACACAACGTACAGGAGGCAGTTAAATGGGACGTTTAAAGAAATGGTTACTACTGTTAGGTACGACCCTTGCCGTGTGGATGGGGGCTTTCCCGGCAATGGCGGCTGTGGAGGCGAATACGATGGAGGTGACGATTGACAAAGAATCGTATACCGGTTATCTGCGAAAGGCGGATGGGGACCCGGACACGGAATTTCACGCATATTACATGATCTATAATGAGTCCGGAGATACCATTTTACAGGTGATTGTCAGCGAGATTGAGGCCTCCGGCCACGGCATGGTTTTGGATTGCAGATATCCGGACTACACCGGGAAGCAGAAGGACTACTCCGCCTCAGACGACGATGTGAAAATGTCGTTGGAGCTAAAATCAGACGGTTCCTATTCCGGTACCGCGGAATGCAAAGTGGTCGATCTGGACGGTTTTTCGATCTTTAAGGAAAAACGCAAATTGAAAGCCGAATTTAATTTTACCATTGGAGCGGCTCATCCCAAGACCGTTTCCAAGGAGGAGGGAAGCGCCGCCGGGGCTACCGGTGCCGCCAATAGCACGGTGCCACAAACAGTCCCAAAAGAAACAGTTCCAAAAGAAACTACCGCTGGCGGGAAAAAGAGCACCTCGGATCCATACTGTGATTACTGCGGCGGCTTGGGTGATTGCGGGCAGTGCCTGGGATTAGGCAGCTGTGACGAATGCTTCGGCAATGGGGAAGTGAGTTGCGAAACTTGTTTCGGAGGCGGTGACTGTCCCAAATGTGACGGACAGGGTGGAGAAAACCACTATACAGGATTGGATGTGCGGTGGGTAAAATGCGCTAGGTGCAGTGGACTTGGCATCTGCAAGCGATGCGGAGGAAGCGGCTCGCAGACATGCAGTCTCTGCCATGGATCCGGCTATTGTGGTAAATGCGGAGGCAGCGGTAAATGTACGCACTGCGGCGGAACTGGATTAAAATAGTTAAAAAAATGGAGTTCTTCCCACATGAGGAGAACTCCACTTTTTGTCCGGCAGAGCGCCTTAGACCGGCGGCTCGGACTGGGAGGCCAGCAGCAGAAAGGCCTCCATCTCCCGGCTCACCCACTTATCCTTGTGGTAGACGATCTGTTTCCAGATGCGCATGGTAAAGCCCGGGACGTGAACCGGGACCAGGCGGCCGTTTTCGATGTCCTGGCGCACGGTGAATTCCGGCAGAAAGGAAACGCCCTGGTTGTCGCGCAGCAGGCGGACGATAAATTCCGTGTTGCCGATTTCCAGAAACGGATGGATATCCAGCTCAAGGGACGCCAGATGCTGCTCCAGCAGGAGACGGTAGCTGGCGTCCTTCTCCGTCAGAATAAAAGGCTGCCGGATCATTTCCTCCAGTGAAATGCTGGCGTTTGCCAAAGGATTGTCCGCGCTGGTGACGAAAATGACCCGGTCCGGCACCTCCAGGGCCTTGACCCACTTGGGGTCGTACATCTTCTTGTCCAGAAAATACACGATATCCAGGGCGTTGCAGTTCATCATATCCAGCAGCTTGTCCGGCGAGCCGGTGACAATGCTCACGGAAACTCTGGGATATAGCCGGTGATATTCCTTCAGCAGATCCGGGAAAATCGTGGCGCAGATGGATTCGATGGTGCCGATGCACAGCCGTCCGGAAAGCTCCGACGGTTCCGAAAGCGCCGTCCTGGCCCGCGCCATGTCCGTGATCAGACGCCCCGCGTGCTCCGTGAACACTACCCCCTGGTGGGTCAGCGTCACCTGCTTTCCGATCCGGTCAAACAACCGCGCCCCCAGCTCCTGCTCCAAATGCTTGATCTGTATGGTCACGGCCGCCTGGGAATACCCCAGCTTCTCCGCCGCCCGGCTGAAACTTTTTAGCTGCGCCACCTCCATGAAGGTGACAATCTCACGAAACTCCATCCAATCCACCTGCCTGACCCGGATCAACCGGAAACATTTATGATCAAGTTCTGTCCGCAAAAACAGCACAAACCAGCGCTGTCGGTATAGCGGAATTGTCGGGAAACAATTACACAGCAAGGAGATTTATGCCTTGTCAAGTATAACACGTAATACGGAAAATAAAAACAAATGTTCTTGGCCGGAGATAGTCTTTTTTTGCCGCCGTGTAATGTTTAAGTCGGCTCAGATTGCATACGAGAGGGCGTTTGGAATCGCGGTATTCCAACGCTCTTTTGTTATGGGCGAAAACATTCGCCAAACATATTGAACATTGTGATGGCAGTATCTTCCTGTGCGCTTCCTTCTATAAAAAATTTTAAACGATATCATAAAATCATTAAAATTTACATCTCATCCCCTCTATGCTACACTAAAATCAACAACAATTCAACCCAAAACGATTTAAATTTGTACGAAAGGTCAGGAGATGAAGATGGAGAAGACAGATGCGAGATACGGTGCGTATATTCAGATTTTGAAAGAAGAGCTGGTGCCCGCCATGGGATGTACGGAGCCCATTGCCCTCGCCTACGGCGCCGCCGTAGCCCGTGATATTTTAGGAGGCATGCCGGACCGGGTGAAGGTTCAGGCCAGCGGCAGCATTATCAAAAACGTGAAGTCCGTTATCGTGCCCAACACCGGCCATTTGAAGGGAATCCCCGCGGCGGCGGCGGCCGGTATCGTGGCAGGCGACGCCTCCCGGGAGCTGGAGGTGATCGCCCATGTGGATCCCGACCGGGTGGGGAAAATCCGTGAATTTATGGAGAACATCCCTATTGACGTGGAGTACGTGGACAACAACATCACCTTCGACATCATCGTGACCCTTTGGAAAGACGGGGACAGCGCCCTTGTGCGTATCGCCAACTACCACACCAACATCGTGCGCAAGGAGAAGAACGGTCAGGTGCTGTTTGACATTCCGGTGGCGGACGAGAGCGAGGAGGGCCTGACCGACCGCACCCTGTTGACCATGGAGGGCATCTGGGATTTCATCACCACCATGGACGTGGAGGACGTGAAGGAGCTGCTGGACCGCCAGGTGAACTACAACATGGCAATCGCCGACGAGGGCATCAAGGGGAATTACGGCGCCAACATCGGCAAGGTGCTTCTTGACACCTACGGTAACGACGTGCGCACCAGGGCAAAAGCCATGGCCGCCGCCGGTTCCGACGCCAGAATGAACGGCTGCGAGCTCCCGGTGGTGATCAACTCCGGCAGCGGCAACCAGGGGATGACCGCCTCCATCCCGGTGGTGGTGTACGCGAAGGAGCTGAACTCCGGCGCGGATAAAATGTACCGGGCCCTGGCGTTATCCAACCTGACCGCCATCCACCAGAAAACCAGAATCGGCCGGCTGTCCGCCTACTGCGGCGCTGTAAGCGCGGGAGCGGGAGCGGGGGCCGGAATCGCCTACCTCTGCGGCGGCGGTTACGACGAGGTGGTGCATACCGTGGTCAACGCCCTGGCGGTGGTGTCCGGCATCGTCTGCGACGGCGCAAAGGCCTCCTGCGCGGCGAAGATCGCCTCCGCCGTGGACGCAGGAATTCTGGGCTACAACATGTACATACGCGGCCAGCAGTTCTACGGCGGCGACGGCATCGTGACCAAGGGCGTGGAAGCCACCATCGCCAACGTGGGCCGCCTGGGCAAGGACGGCATGAAGGCCACCAACGAGGAGATTATCCGCATCATGGTAGGGGACAAATCCCTCTGCTGATCCGTCAGATTGTACAAGAATTGTCCGACATTTTAGTCAATAAAGCCGGATTGACAGACCGGCGCTGATCCCGTATCATAATAGATAACACTGCGCCGCAAGAGATTCTTCCGGCAAAGGAGTTGTAAATTCATAGTTATGATACTGACCCCAAGCAGAGCTGACGGGAAAGGCGACGGTAGAAACGACAATACACAGCAGATGTGTCTGTTCAGGGTGCGCCTTCAGGGCGTGCCCTTTTTAAATGTCCCGGCAAAGCGCCGCCGGGAATTGATCAGCAAAACCAGGAGGGAAAAATGGAGACAAGAATCGCGGTAATCGGAATTATTGTGGAGAACAGGGAGTCGGTGGAAGCGGTGAACACCATTCTCCATCAGTACGGCCAGTACATTATCGGCCGCATGGGGCTTCCCTATGAGAAAAAGAAGATGAACATCATCAGCATCGTGGTGGACGCGCCCCAGGACGCCATCAGCGCCCTGTCCGGAAAGCTGGGCCGCCTGCCGGGCATCACCTCCAAGGCGCTGTACTCCAAAGCAGGGGAGAAGCAGGCTTGACGGGCCGGAACGCCCCGCCCCTCCGCCCCCTCATCGACCGCCTGGCCGCGGGGGAGAAGCTGACCCGGCGGGAGTTGGCCTGCCTCCTGGAGCACCGGGACGGGGAGCACCGGGACGATCTGTTCGCCCGGGCCAGAGAAATCCAGCATCGGGTTTTCGGCAATAAGGTCTACATACGCGGCCTCATCGAATTTACCAATTACTGTAAAAACAACTGTTATTACTGCGGCATCCGCCGGGACAACCGCTGCGCCTCCCGCTACCGCCTGACAGAGGAGCAGATTCTGGAGTGCTGCCGGGCCGGGTACGAGCTGGGATTTCGGACCTTTGTGCTCCAGGGCGGGGAGGACCCGTATTTCACCGACGGGCGCGTCACCGGCCTGGTTCGCGCGATCAAGGCCGGGTATCCCGACTGCGCGGTGACGCTCTCCATCGGCGAGAAGGACCGGGCCAGCTATGAGGCTTACTTCGCGGCAGGAGCGGACCGGTACCTGCTGCGCCACGAGACGGCCAACCACGAGCACTATGGGAAGCTGCACCCGGCAGAGCTGTCCCTCAGGCGGCGCATGGAATGCCTGCGGGATTTAAAGGACATCGGCTTTCAGACCGGGGCTGGGTTTATGGTGGGCTCCCCGGGGCAGACCATGGACTGTATTCTGGATGATTTGGAATTTTTAAGAGATTTTGAGCCGGAAATGGTGGGGATCGGCCCCTTTATCCCACACCACGACACGCCCTTTGCCGCCTGTGCGGCGGGGACGCTGGAGCTGACGGTGTATCTCCTGGGACTGGTGCGGCTTATGCTGCCGCGGGTGCTTTTACCAGCGACCACGGCCCTGGGGACCATTTCGCCGGGGGGCAGGGAGCAGGGGATTCTGGCGGGCGCCAATGTGGTGATGCCCAACCTCTCGCCGGGGGACGTGCGGGAGAAATACCTGCTCTATGACAATAAGATCTGTACGGGAAACGAAGCCGCCGAGTGCCTGGACCAATTAAGGCAAGCCATGTCCTCCATCGGGTATGAGGTGGCCGTTGACCGTGGAGATGCTCCCGGACATTCCAGGACGGAAGGTTCGGAGCTATAAATGGCTGTGACGTCCCCATTTTCCCCATCGGATCAAGGATGGGGGAGGGGAAGCCGGGGCCGCAATCATTGAGGGGGAAGGAAGCCTGACCCCAAAAGAAAAGGAGAAGAGAATTATGTATGATCCGAAATCACCCCATGCGGACGACTTTATCGACCACGGTGAAGTCATGGAAACACTGGCCTACGGGGAGGCCAACAAGCACAACGAGGCTCTGATCGACGAGATTCTGGCGAAAGCCAGGTTGAGGAAGGGGCTGACCCACAAGGAAGCAATCGTGCTGCTGGACTGCGATCTGGAGGAGAAAAATCAGGAAATGTTCGCCCTGGCCGAGCAGATCAAGAAGGATTTCTACGGCAACCGCATCGTGATGTTTGCGCCGCTGTACCTGTCCAACTACTGCGTGAACGGCTGCGTTTACTGCCCATACCACGCTAAGAACAAGCACATCGCCAGAAAGAAGCTGACCCAGGAGGAGATCCGCCGGGAGGTCATCGCCCTTCAGGACATGGGCCACAAGCGCCTGGCCCTGGAAACCGGCGAGGACCCGGTCCACAATCCCATCGAGTACGTGCTGGAGTCCATCGACACCATCTACGGGATCAAGCACAAGAACGGCGCCATCCGCCGGGTCAACGTGAATATCGCCGCCACCACGGTGGAGAATTACCGGAAGTTAAAGGACGCGGGCATCGGCACTTACATACTGTTCCAGGAGACCTACCACAAGGAGAGCTATCTGAAGCTACACCCCACCGGCCCCAAGCACGACTACGATTACCACACCGAGGCCATGGACCGGGCGCAGATGGGCGGAATTGACGACGTGGGCTGCGGCGTGCTGTTCGGCCTGGAGCTTTACCGCTATGAGTTCGCCGGGCTTTTGATGCACGCGGAGCATCTGGAGGCGGTATTCGGCGTGGGCCCCCACACCATCAGCGTGCCCAGAATCCGCCGCGCCGACGACATTGACCCGGATACCTTTGACAACGGCATCGACGACGACACCTTTGCCAAGATCGTGGCCTGTATCCGCATTGCCGTGCCCTACACCGGCATGATCGTGTCCACCCGGGAGAGCCAGAAAACCAGGGAGCGGGTGCTGCACCTGGGGATTTCCCAGATCAGCGGCGGTTCCAAGACCAGCGTGGGCGGCTACTACGAGCCGGAACCTGAGGAGGAATGTTCCGCCCAGTTCGACGTCAGCGACAACCGCACCCTGGACCAGGTGGTGAACTGGCTCATGGGTATGGGGTATATTCCCAGCTTCTGCACCGCCTGCTACCGGGAAGGGCGCACCGGAGACCGGTTCATGTCCCTGTGCAAGAGCGGGCAGATTCAGAACTGCTGTCATCCCAATGCTCTGATGACGCTCAAGGAGTATCTGATGGACTATGCGTCCGAGGATACCAGGCGCATCGGCGAGGTCTTGATTGAGCGGGAGATCGGGAATATTCCCAAAGAAAAGGTACAGCAGATCGTGCGCGAACGTCTGATTCAGATAGAAAGCGGAATCCGGGATTTCCGGTTCTGATGAGAGGAGGAGCCCTATGGGAATGAACGATACGCCAAGCGCGGACCGGGTACACATCGGATTTTTCGGAAAGAGGAACGCGGGGAAATCCAGCGTGCTCAATGCGGTGACAGGCCAGGATCTGGCCGTGGTCTCCGACGTCTGCGGGACCACCACGGACCCGGTGGTGAAGGCGATGGAGCTTTTGCCCCTGGGGCCGGTGGTGATGATCGATACGCCGGGCATCGACGACGAGGGAGAGCTGGGTGCGCTGCGCGTGAAAAAGAGTTATCAGACACTGAACAAAACCGACGTGGCGGTGCTGGTGGTGGACGCGGCGGCCGGGCCGGGACCTGAGGATCTGGAGTTGTTCGGCCGCATCCGCCAGAAACAGATTCCGGTGGTTGTAGCGTACAACAAGGCGGATTCGCTAAAGTCTGCGGCGAAGCAGCCGGGCTGCTCGGTTCCGGAGCCGACGGCGGAACCGGCCGGACAAAAAGCGCCTGCCTCCGGCCTCTCCGCCACCCAGCCCTGGGACGGCTTACAGCCGCTTTATATCAGCGCCCGCACCGGACAGGGCATCGCCGAATTGAAGGAACGTCTGGCTGCGCTTGGCAAACCCCAGGAGAACAGCCGCCGCATCGTGGCGGACCTGCTGGAGCCTATGGATCTGGCCGTACTGGTGGTTCCCATCGATTCGGCCGCGCCCAAGGGCCGTCTGATCCTGCCTCAGCAGCAGACCATCCGCGACGTGCTGGAGGCCTCGGCCGTTGCCGTGGTGGTGAAGGATACGGAGCTTAAGGAAACGCTATCCGGCCTTGGGAAAAAGCCAAAGCTGGTGATCACGGACAGCCAGGCGTTTGCCAGGGTGTCGCGGGAGACGCCGGAGGATGTTCTTCTGACCTCCTTCTCCATCCTTTTTGCCCGCTACAAGGGGAATCTGGCGGCCGTCGCCGCGGGAGCCAGGGCGGTGGAGCAGGTGGGGGACGGCGACAAGGTGCTGATCTGCGAGGGCTGCACCCATCACCGCCAGTGCGAGGACATCGGCACCGTGAAGCTGCCCCGCTGGATTCGGGAATATACCGGGGCGGAACCGGAATTTGTGTTCACCTCCGGCACCGCGTTTCCCGACGATTTAAGCCCCTACAGGCTGGTGGTGCACTGCGGCGCCTGCATGTTAAATGAGCGGGAGATGAAATACCGCCTCAAATGCGCCCAGGACCAGGGGGTTCCGATGACAAATTATGGAATTTTGATTGCGTATATGCAGGGGATGTTGCAGCGGAGCGTCCAGGCGTTTCCGGACATCGCCGCGCTGGTGGGTCCTGACGCCCGGCGGGAGTGAACGAAACCGCAGGCCGTAGAACAGCCGCAGGGATCAGGACCAGTATCCGAGATAGATCAGAATGTTTTTCAGAATCCAGTTGATCAGGATCAGCGCGATGGCGGCGTAGAAATACAGCGGCCTCAGCCTGAGCCGGGGAAATGAACGTTCGGGAAATACATAGTGCAGAGTGTAAGTGGATAAAAATAAGAACATCATAAAAACGGTGTAAACCACAAAGGGGTGCATCCGCAGGCCGGACAGCACATGTCCGTGCATCAGCGCGCGGATGGCCCGGGTTCCGCCGCAGCCGGGGCAGTAATAACCGGTCAGGCGGTAGAGATAACAGCCCGGCAGAAAGGTTTCCGCAGTGTATCCCATCACATGAAAGAACAAAAGGCCGATTGCGCAGCAGCCTGTAAAGATCAGGGCTGCCGCATAAAAGGCCTTTTGTGTTTTCTCCGGAAACGGCAGGACGGATGGCTCCGCCCATTTGGCCGCACGGTAAAAACAGTTTTTAAATCGGCTGTGTTTTTGCTTCATCGGTCAAACCCGCCGGGATGATCAGCCGAGGCTGCTCAGGCTGGACAGGAACGCATAGCCGGTGACCAATGCGATCGCGTAGATTGCCAGCGCGATCAGAGAGCACACTAAACCGGCGATGGCCATACCCTTTCCGCCCATGTGCTTGGACAGGCTTACACCTGCAAAAATAACGCCGAGAATGCCTAAAATCTGCGGAACGTAGGGAATGCAGCAGGTAAATACCAGGGCGCAGATTCCGCAAACCATCGAAGCAATCGATAATCCGCTGCTTTGTGTCTCCATAAGTTTTATCCTCCGTTTTCTTTTTTACATCGCAAATGACCTACCATACCCATCCGCGACATGAATAATTGACAATATTTAGTATAATGGAGCTGTTCGGACAAGTCAAGAGCGCCGGGTTCACTTTTCAAAATCAGTCCATTTTGCAGGGAATAAATCTGTCAGTTTTGTGGAAAATATCAGAAATAGAGAGCGCGTTTTTGGCTCCCGGTTATTTTGGCGCAAAAACAGAGAAATAGCCCGGGAGGGTTGAAAAAAAATGTGGGAATGCTATACTTAAACAGAGCGGGAGACCGCGGCATTTTGAGACGGCAACTATACGATAATCATAAATATAAGAAAGCGGAGAGGACATACTATGATCATTCAGAGTAAACGGATCTGGATTGCGGGGCAGTTTATTGCGGCCCAGCTGGAAATTCAGGAGGGAAAGATCCTGCGGGTGCTCCCTTACGGCAGCAGACAGGCGGACGAGGATTGCGGGAATGACCGGATTGTACCGGGCTTTATCGATATCCACACCCACGGAGCCTACAATTTTGACACCAACGACGGGGAACCGGAGGGACTGCGGGAGTGGATGCGCCGCATCCCCGAGGAGGGCGTGACCTCCATCCTTCCCACCACTGTGACGCAGATGCCAGATGTGCTGGAGAAGGCCGTGGCGAATGTGGCCGCTGTGGCCAGAGAGGGCTACGAGGGAGCCCAGATGCTGGGAATCCATTTTGAAGGTCCCTATCTGGACATGGAGTACAAGGGCGCCCAGCCGCCGGAAGCCATCGCAAGGGCCACGGTGGAACAGTTCAAGCGCTACCAGGAGGCGGCGGAGGGCATGATCAAGTACATTACCCTGGCTCCGGAGCACGATGAGGACTTCGCCCTGACCCGGTACTGCAGCCAGAACGGCGTGGTGGTCAGCATGGGGCACTCCTCAGCCACCTACGAGCAGGCGCTCCTCGGTATCGCCAACGGCGCGACCTCCATGACCCACGTGTACAACGGCATGACGCTCTACCACCACCGCAAGCCGGGACTGGTGGGCACGGCCCTGCGGGTGCGGGACATTTACGGAGAGGTGATCTGCGACGGCTGCCACTCCCATTTGGCGGCGCTCAACAACTTTTTTACCGCCAAGGGCCGGGATTACTCCATCATGATCAGCGATTCCCTGAGAGCCAAGCACTGCCCGCCGGGAGGAGCGTACCAGCTGGGCGGCCATGACATCGAGATCGGCGAGGACGGGCTGGCGCGCTTAAAGGGCACGGAAACCATCGCGGGATCCACCCTGTTCCTGAACCGCGGATTGAAGATTCTGGTGGAGGAGGCCATGGTGCCCTTTGATGCGGCTTTGAATTCCTGCACCATCAACCCTGCCCGCTGCCTGGGCGTGGATGACCGCAAGGGGCGCATCGCCGCAGGGCTTGACGCGGACCTGGTCCGGCTGGCCGACGACTACGGGGTTCTGCAGACCTGGTGCAGAGGAGCGAAAATGCTCTAGGAACGCCCGGCAGGGTATGCGCGGATCCGGGGAAAGAACGGTTGCAAACATGGGGAGAAGCGGGGAGAAGTTTTAGAAAACGCTTGCATTTGCGCCTCCCCCGTGCTATAGTATGTATGATAACTAGTGTAGATTACTGATAAAGAGTGGACGGCGGTCCACTCTTTCGTCTTGTGTAGGGACCGGATTTTGAAGGAAAGGTGGTGAAATGATGGGAAAAAAAGAATCTTACGAATCCAGGGTGGAGGCCTATCTGCTCCCGCTGATGGAGGAACATCATTTTGAATTGGTGGATGTGGAGTACGTTAAGGAAGCGGGTACCTGGTATCTGCGGGCTTATATCGATAAAGAGGGCGGAATCGCGGTGGACGACTGCGAGGTGATCAGTCGCAAGCTGGGCGACTGGCTGGACAAAGAGGATTTTATCAGCGAGAGCTACATCCTGGAGGTCAGCTCCCCGGGACTGGGACGTCCGCTTAAGAAGGAAAAGGATTTTGTCCGCAGTCTGGGCAAGGACGTGGAGGTGCGGCTTTACCGCATGCGGGATAAGCAAAAGGAATTCACCGGCGCGTTAAGCGCATATGATGCGCAGACGGTGACGCTGGATATGGAGGATGGAAGCCAGATGGTATTCGACCGGGCGGACATCGCCCTGATCCGTTTGGCCTTCGATTTTTAGAGGTATGGCGGGCAGCCCAGAACGCCCGTAAAATGATGTGATTTCACATGTAGGACACATGGATAGGAGGATAAACATGAATAAGGAACTGTTAGAGGCAATGGAAGTGCTGGAGAAGGAAAAGAACATCAGCAAGGAAACCCTGCTGGAGGCCATTGAAAACTCCCTGCTCACTGCCTGCAAGAACCACTTCGGAAAAGCGGATAACGTCCGGGTGAATATCAATCCGGATACCTGCGATTTCGCCGTGTATATGGAAAAGGAAGTGGTGGAGACTCCGGAGGACGATCAGCTGCAGATCAGTCTGGTAGACGCCAAGATGATGAACCCCAAGTACGAGGTGGGGGATACGGTGCAGATTCCGCTGGATTCCAAGAAATTCGGGCGCATTGCCACGCAGAACGCCAAGAACGTGATCCTGCAGAAGATCCGCGAGGAAGAGCGCTCCTCGCTTTACAAGGAATACTATATGAAGGAAAAGGATGTGATGACGGGTATCGTGCAGCGTATGCTGGGCAAGAACGTCAGCATCAACCTGGGACGCGTGGACGCCATCCTGAACGAGAGCGAGCAGGTCAAGGGTGAAACCTTCCGGCCCACCGAACGCGTTAAGGTGTACATTCTCGAGGTGAAGGATACGCCCAAGGGACCGCGCATTTCCGTTTCCAGAACCCATCCGGACCTGGTGAAGCGCCTGTTCGAGTCCGAGGTGGCCGAGGTGCGGGACGGCACGGTGGAGATCAAGGCCATCGCCAGGGAGGCGGGGTCCAGAAGCAAGATCGCCGTGATGTCCAACGATCCCAACGTGGATCCGGTGGGCGCCTGCGTGGGCTTAAACGGCTCCAGGGTCAATTCCATTGTGAATGAGCTGCGCGGCGAGAAGATCGATATCATCAACTGGGATGAGAATCCCGCCTACCTGATCGAGAACGCTTTGAGCCCGGCCAAGGTGATCTGCGTGGTGGCCGACGAGGAGGAGCGCGAGGCTCAGGTGATCGTGCCGGATTACCAGCTGTCCCTGGCCATCGGCAAGGAAGGCCAGAACGCAAGGCTGGCGGCAAGGCTTACGGGCTTTAAGATCGACATCAAGAGCGAGACGCAGGCGCGCGAGATGGGGCTGTTCGAGCAGATGGGACTGCAGTACGGAGACGCCCCGGAAGACACATATGAGGAAGAAATTCAGGAAGACTACCAGGATTATGACAGTGAAGCCGGCCAGGAGGACGCAGACCAGCAGTAGTGGTACCAGATAGGTTAGGAGTGATGTAGGTGAGCATGAAAAAAGTTCCGCTCAGACAGTGTATTGGCTGTGGTGAGATGAAGAGCAAAAAAGAAATGATCAGAGTGATCAAGACCGCCGACGAGGAGATTTTATTGGACGCCACCGGGAGAAAGAACGGCCGCGGCGCTTATCTCTGTCCGTCCATGGAGTGCATGAAAAAGGCCGTAAAGAGCAAGGGCCTGGAGCGCTCCTTCAAGATGGCGATTCCAAAAGAGGTGTACGACGCTCTGGAAAAGGAGATGGAAGCGCTTGGTCGATAAGAAAAAGTTGTTAAACATGATTGGGCTGGCCACCAGGGCCAGAAAGGTGGTAAGCGGAGAATTTTCCACAGAAAAGTCAGTGAAGAGCGGAAGATCCCATCTGGTGATCGTATCGGAGGAGGCATCGGACAATACAAAGAAGATGTTTACCAACATGTGTGCTTACTATAAGGTTCCGATTTATCTGTTTGGCACGAAGGATGAGCTGGGGCACGCCATGGGAAAGGAGTTTCGGGCTTCTGTATCCGTGGAGGATGCCGGGTTTGCAAAGTCAATGGCAGGACTAATGAATGTGAATGGAGGTAGTGTGAATGAGAGTAAATGAATTGGCGAATGAGCTGGGGAAAACCAGCAAACAAATATTGGAATTGATCAAGCAGTCGGACCCGTCGTCCAGCATGTATGCGGTGTCTAAGGTGACGCCCGAGCAGGAGTCGGCGGTACGCAGAGCGCTCACGCCCAGGAAGGAGGCCGCTCCGGTTCATCAGGAGAAGGCGGCTCCGCCGGTCCAGGAGGCCAAGGCGGCACCGGCTGCAAAAGCGCCCGAGGGGGCTGAGAAGCCCGCGGGACAGCCGGCCAAGAAGAAATTGACCGCTGTGTTCAGACCGCAGAACGCCCAGCAGCAGATCAAGCGCCCGGCACCGAAAGCGCCGGCACGCCCGCAGCAGGCGGCACCGGCACCGGCCCGTCCCCAGGCGGCTGAGCCGGCTCCCAAGGCTGAGACGGTGAAACCTGAGACCCCGGCAGTGCAGGCTCAGAGCGTGCAGCCCCAGCAGGCGGCGCCCGCGCCCGCTCCGGCGCCCGCGCGTCCTCAGACCGAGGCGGCACCCGCGGCCCAGCCCCAGCAGCCCCAGCAGGAGAGCAGACCCCGCCAGGAGGGCTACCAGGGTAACCGTCAGGACGGCTATCAGGGTAACCGCGACAACAGCCGCCAGGGAGGATACCAGGGCAACCGCGACGGCCGCCAGGGGGGCTATCAGGGTAACCGCGACGGCCGTTCCCAGGGAGGTTATCAGGGCAACCGTGACGGAAGCCGTCCCCAGGGCGGAGGCTATCAGGGCAATCGCGAGGGCTACCAGGGCAACCGTCCCCAGGGCGGAGGTTATCAGGGCAACCGCGAGGGTTACCAGGGCAACCGTCCCCAGGGCGGGGGCTATCAGGGCAACCGCGAGGGCTACCAGGGCAACCGTTCCCAGGGCGGAGGTTATCAGGGTAACCGCGAGGGCTACCAGGGCAACCGTCCTCAGGGGGGAGGCTATCAGGGCAACCGTCCCCAGGGCGGAGGCTATCAGGGCAACCGCGAGGGCTACCAGGGCAACCGTTCCCAGGGCGGAGGCTACCAGGGCAACCGTCCTCAGGGCGAGGGCTACCAGGGCAACCGCGGCCAGGGAGGCTACCAGGGCAACCGTCCCCAGGGCGAGGGCTATCAGGGCAACCGTCCCCAGGGCGGAGGTTACCAGGGTAACCGTCCCCAGGGCGGAGGCTATCAGGGCAACCGTCCTCAGGGCGGAGGCTATCAGGGTAACCGTCCCCAGGGCGGAGGCTATCAGGGTAACCGTCCTCAGGGCGGAGGCTATCAGGGCAACCGTCCCCAGGGCGGAGGTTACCAGGGCAACCGCTTCGGAGGAGGCGGCTACCAGGGCGGCATGGATAAAGACCGCGATGCCAGCGGCAACACCAGAGGGCAGGGCAGAGACAATACCCGCAGACCCGGAGCCGGCAAGTCTTCCTTTGACACGCCGATCCAGGCAAAGCCCACCAGCGGACGCCAGAATAAGAACGCGCACCGGAATGACCGCTACGACAAGCGCGACCGCGACGACGTAAAGAAGCCGGTTAAGACCGGCAAGGGCGCATTCATCATGCCCACGCCCAAGAAGGAGGACGCCAAGGTTGAGGAGGTTAAGACCATCACCCTTCCGGAGACCCTGACCATCCGCGAGCTGGCCGACAAGATGAAGCTGCAGCCCTCCGTGATTGTGAAGAAGCTGTTCTTAAAGGGACAGATTGTGACCTTAAACCAGGAAATCGACTACGAAAAGGCCGAGGAGATCGCCATGGAGTTCGACGTCCTGTGTGAGAAGGAAGTAAAAGTTGACGTGATTGCCGAACTGCTCAAAGAGGAGGATGAGAGCACCGAGGACATGAGCCCCAGACCGCCGGTTGTGTGCGTAATGGGTCACGTAGACCACGGAAAAACCTCCCTGCTCGACGCCATCCGCGAGACCAACGTGACCTCCAGGGAAGCGGGCGGAATCACCCAGCACATCGGCGCTTCCGTGATCGAGATCAACGACCGCAAGATCACATTTTTGGATACGCCCGGACACGAGGCGTTTACCGCAATGCGTATGCGCGGCGCCCAGTCCACGGATATCGCGATCCTGGTGGTTGCAGCGGACGACGGCGTGATGCCTCAGACCGTGGAGGCCATCAACCACGCCAAGGCAGCCGGAGTTGAGATCATTGTTGCCATCAACAAGATCGATAAGCCCAGCGCCAATGTAGATAAAGTAAAACAGGAGCTGTCCGAATACGAACTGATTTCCGAGGATTGGGGCGGCAGCACAATATTTGTACCGGTTTCTGCACATACTAAAGAAGGCATCACCGATCTGCTTGAGATGGTGCTGCTGACCGCGGATGTGATGGAGCTGAAAGCGAACCCCAACCGCAAGGGCCGCGGCCTGGTGATCGAGGCCGAGCTGGATAAGGGCAAGGGTCCGGTTGCCACCGTGCTGGTGCAGAAGGGCACCCTGCATGTGGGCGACACCATCGCGGCGGGCGCCTGCTACGGCAAGATCCGCGCCATGATGGACGACCGGGGACGCCGGGTGAAGGAGGCAGGACCTTCCACACCGGTGGAGATTCTGGGCCTTAACGACGTGCCCAACGCCGGAGAGGTGTTTGTGGCTACGGAGAACGAGAAGGAGGCCAGAAGCTTTGCCGAGACCTTCATCTCCGAGGGCAAGAACAAGCTGATCGAAGATACCAAGGCGAAGCTGTCCCTGGACGATCTGTTCAGCCAGATCAAGGCCGGCAACATCAAGGAACTGCCCATCATCATCAAGGCGGACGTACAGGGTTCCGTGGAGGCGGTGAAGCAGAGCCTGACCAAGCTCTCCAACGAGGAGGTTATGGTCAAGGTGATTCACGGCGGCGTGGGCGCGATCAACGAGTCCGACGTATCCCTGGCCAGCGCTTCCAACGCGATCATCATCGGCTTCAACATCCGTCCGGATGCCATGGCCAAATCCGTTGCGGAGCGCGAGAAAGTGGATGTGCGCCTGTACAAGGTCATTTACCAGGCCATCGAGGACGTGGAGGCTGCCATGAAGGGTATGCTGGATCCGGTATTCGAGGAGCAGGTGATCGGCCATGCGGTGGTGCGCCAGACCTTCAAGGCTTCCGGCGTGGGTACCATTGCGGGCTCCTATGTGCTGGACGGCAAGTTTACCCGCGGCTGCAAGTGCCGTGTGACCCGTCAGGGCGAACTGCTCTTCGATGGAGCGCTGGCTTCCTTAAAGCGTTTCAAGGACGATGTGAAGGAAGTGGCCGCAAACTACGAGTGCGGTCTGGTATTTGAGAAGTTCAACGATCTCCAGGAGGACGACGAGATCGAGGCTTACACTATGGTAGAGGTACCGAGATAGTAGCGCCTGACAGATTGCCCTCCGGGAAGAAAAGAGAGGGAAATTATGCGCAAGAACAGCATTAAAAATACGAGAATCAACATGGAGGTACAGCGGGAGTTAAGCGAGATCATCCGGGGCGGAATCAAGGATCCGAGGATTCACCCCATGACCAGCGTGATTGCCGTGGAGGTAACCCCTGATCTCAAGTATTGCAAGGCATATATCAGCGTCCTGGGAAATGAGGACGCGGGCAAGGCGACCATCGAGGGCTTAAAGAGCGCCGAGGGGTATGTGCGCAGGGAGCTGGCCAGACGGGTCAACCTGCGCAACACCCCTCAGATCAAGTTCATTCTGGACCAGTCCATCGAGTACGGCGTGAATATGTCCCACCTGATCGACGAGGTGACAAAGGACCTGCACGCCGGGGAGCCGGAGTCTCATGAGCCGGAGTCCGACGAGCCGCTGGACTGATCCCGCGGCCGTAACATTTCCGGACAAAGTGACATTAACCGCACGAAAGCGCCTGAACACACAGGCGTCTGGTGCTTATCGCAAGGAGGAAAGCCTATGAGCCGTATACTGGAATCTATGCTGGACGGCGTGAAGAGCGTCGCGATCCTGGGTCATATCCGCCCCGACGGGGACTGTCTGGGATCGACCCTGGGCCTGTACAATTATCTGGGTAATAAATATCCGGGGATTCACGCCCGGGTTTACCTGGAGGAGGCGGCGGAGAAGTTTGCATACCTCAAAGGCTTCGACGAGATCCGCCATGAACCGGACGACAGGGTCTATGACCTGTGCGTTTGCCTGGACAGCGGGGATATGGGACGTTTGGGAAAATTTTCCTGCTATTTTGAGCGGGCCAAGGACAGCATCTGTCTGGACCACCATGTGACCAATACCCGCTACGCTGCCGCCAACCTGGTGGTGGCGGACGCCAGCTCCACCTGTGAGGTGCTCTACGGACAGCTGGACGAAGCGTACATCGACCGGACGGTGGCCGAGTGCCTGTACACCGGGCTGATCCACGACACCGGAGTGTTCAAGTATTCCTGCACCTCGGCTAAGACCATGGAGATCGCGGGCAAGCTGATGGAGAAGGGCATCGATTTCGGCGCCATCATCGACAACAGCTTTTACCGCAAAACCTACGTGCAGAACCAGATTCTGGGAAGAGCTCTGTTGGAGAGCGTGACCTTTATGGATGGCAAGTGCATTTTCAGCGCGGTCCGCAAGAAGGACATGGAATTCTACGGCGTGGACAGCAAGGATCTGGACGGAATTATCGACCAGCTGAGGCTGACCGAGGGCGTGGAGTGCGCGCTGTTTCTGTATGAGTCGGGCGCTCAGGAGTACAAGGTGAGCATGCGTTCCCAGGACAGAGTGGACGTGAGCCGGATCGCCACATTTTTCGGCGGCGGTGGCCATGTACATGCGGCCGGCTGCACCATGAGCGGCAGTATTCACGACGTGATCAACAACCTGGCCATACATATTTCCAGGCAGCTGTCGCCGGATACTGAGGCTGACCAGCAGTAGGAGAGCGGGCCATGATAAACGGATTGATAAACGTATACAAGGAACCGGGTTACACGTCCCACGACGTTGTGGCCCGGCTCCGCGGCATTTTAAAACAGAAAAAGATCGGGCACACGGGGACTCTGGATCCGGCCGCTCAGGGCGTGCTTCCGGTATGCCTGGGGACCGCAACAAAGCTCTGCGACATGCTGACGGACCGGACCAAGACCTATCGGGCCGTGCTGCTTCTGGGACGGGACACCGACACCCAGGACACCACGGGGGAGACGGTGTTTGCGGACGAGGCCGGGGCGCTGGCCCTTGAGGAAGAGCGGGTCCGGGAGGCCGTCATGGGCTTTCTGGGCGATTATGACCAGATTCCGCCCATGTACTCCGCCCTGAAGGTGGACGGCAAAAAGCTCTACGAGCTGGCCAGAGCCGGAAAGGAAGTGGAGCGCAAGGCGCGCCCGGTTACGATCTACGAACTTCAGGTGGAGTCCATAGAGCTTCCGCGGGTGGTGATGTCCGTCACCTGCTCCAAAGGCACTTACATCCGCACGCTCTGCTATGATATCGGCAGAGCGCTGGGCTGCGGGGGCTGCATGGAACAGCTGACCAGAACCAGGGTGGGAAGCTTTTTGCTGGAGGACAGCCTGAAGCTGGACGAGATCGAGGCTCTGGCCAGGGCCGGACAGATTGAGCCCTATATTCTGGGAGTGGAAGAGGTGCTGGCGGACTATCCGGCCATCCATGCCAAAACGGAGGCGGATAACCTGGCCCGAAACGGCAACCCGCTGTTTAAAAACCAGGTGCAGGAGAGCGCCAGCCCTCAGGAGGGGCAGGGCTTTCGCCTGTACGACAGCGGGCAGCGCTTTATCGGAATATACGAGTACCGGACGGACAAGCGCTGGTTCAAGCCCCAGAAGATGTTCCTGTCTTAATGTCTGCGCCGGACCCTGACACACAAGGAAGCTGAGGGAGATAAGGGATGAAGTATATTGCGGATACCACAGAATTTCACATCGATGTCCCCACCGTGGTGACGCTGGGAAAGTTTGACGGAAGGCACAGGGGGCATCAGAAACTGATGCGCAAGATGATGGAGATCAAGGCGGGATTTGGGTATGAGACCGCGGTGTTCACCTTCAGCGTGACGCCGGCCGTCATGGTGACCGGACAGCGCCAGCCTGTGCTGACCACAAACCTGGAGCGCCGCAACAATCTGAAAAAGACGGGCATCGACTGGCTGGTGGAGTATCCGTTTACAGAGGAGACGAAACACATGCAGCCGGAGGAATTTGTCCGGGAAGTCCTGGTAAACCGCATGAACGCCAGGGCCATTGTGGTGGGTACGGACTGCGGTTTCGGTTACCGCCGCTCCGGCAACGCCCAGGTGCTGATGGAGCTGTCGGGCAAGTACGGCTACCAGCTCTACGTGATCGAGAAGGAGAAGGACGATCGCCGGGACATCAGCAGCACCTACATACGGGAGGAGCTGGAAAAGGGGAATGTGGAGAAGGCCAACGGACTTTTGGGGGAACCCTACGCCATCCATGGGACCGTGGTTCACGGCCGCCACATGGGAGGCAGCGTTCTGGGATTTCCCACCGCCAATCTGATACCGCCGGAGATCAAGCTGCTGCCGCGGTTCGGAGTCTACGTGTCCCGGGTGCTGGTGGACCGCAGGTATTACCGTGGAGTCACCAATATCGGGCGCAAGCCCACCATCGACGGGGAGAATCCGGTGGGGGTGGAGACCTTCATATTCGACCTGGAACAGAACATTTACGGTCATGTGATCGAGGTGCAGCTGCTGTCCTTTATCCGCCCGGAGCGGACCTTCGCGTCCCTTGGGGAGTTGAAGGAGCAGATCGGAAGGGATAAGGAGACGGCGGCTGAGTATTTTAAGCAGCATAGGGAAATGGCGAAAGCCGGGGCTGAGTAATCAGTTCCGGCTTTTGCGGCGCTTGCGTTTCTTTTGCGAAAAGATCATGGAAAACTGTAACATTTGATACAGAAAAAAAACGTTTTTAGGCGTATACTTCTAACTGAGAAATCCAGGCGCTCAAGGTTTCAGGGTTTCCCGCGAACAGTAGGACGCCAGCCGGTTGAGGTCGCTAAGCTCAATCCACTTGCGGTGTGGGATAATGATTTTTTCATCGCGCAGGCGCGCAAGGCTTCTCGCGATATTGACTCTCGTGGTGGTAAGGATTTCTGCTATATTTTCCTGGGTCAGGTAAATGTTAGGACCGCTCCCTTCGGGACCGTTCTGTGAAAAAAGATACAGCAGATTACACAGCTTGATAAAGGTGCTGTTGTATTCCTGATGCGCGCTCTCGTACAGCAGAAGATTGATGTAGGCGGCGTACCAGTTCAGCATACGGACGCTGAGTTCCCGGTTTTCATAAAACATGCGGAGCATCTCCGCCTTGGTAAAGGAGAGAACTTCCATCTCCGATAACGCAGTGGTGACGATGGACTGCTCAATCTTAAATTCTACCTGGTGGCAGCCGGGAAATAAGGTGCCTTTGCTGTGCATGGACGAAATTTTGCGGAAACCGTCTTCATGTTCCAGGGAAGTAAGGGCAATACCCGAAATAATGTAGTATACATGGGTCAGCGGCTCGCCGGGCGCCCAAAGGTATTCGTGTTTGCGAAAGCGCTTGCGGATATGGGGGTGGGAGAGGAAATATTCATAAAAATCTGCATAGTCGTCAGCAAAATAATAACGTGGAATCAGCATGGAACGCCGCCGCCTTTCCTGAGAATATGTTCATCATAGCATAAAATCAGGGCTGCTGCAAATTGTGAGTTGCTGCCGGGAGGGAGAAGGCGGGCGCTGCATCAAATCAAAAACGGGAGGAAACGGATATGAAACAGATTCTGATCATACAGGGCGGCGGACGCCCCAAGGGAAACACGGCTCAGCTGGTTGCCGCTTTTAAGCGCGGAGCGGAGGAAGCCGGCCATCACGTGGAGGTGGTATCTCTGATAAAAAAGGAGGTTAAAGGCTGTCTGGGATGTAATGCCTGCCGGTACGGAAAGCCCTGTATCCAAAAAGATGATTTTAATGAACTGGCGCCGAAAATAAAAGCGGCGGACCTGATCGTATTCGCGTCGCCACTGTATTTCTGGACCTTGTCCTCGCGGATCAAGGCGTTGATTGAACGGTTTTATTGTATTGCGGAAAAAGATACGGACCCGCCCCTGGGCCGCTATGAACGGTATCCGGTCAAAGATTCCGCACTGCTGGTTACGGCGGCTGACAATTTTTTCTGGACCTTTGAACAGGTGGCCTCCTATTACCAGTATGCGATTGTCAATTATATTGGATTCCATGACCGGGGAATGCTGCTTGCCGGAGGCTGCGGCGATACAAATGATGGGCCTCAGATTGACAAGACCCGTCATTTGCATGAGGCATATGAATTTGGAAGGAAGATTTTTGCCTCATAGGCGCTGGGAGGAGCGGAAATAAGACCACCATACCGCGCTGATTTCCAAAAGCAGCCGGGCCGTGAATGCGGGCTGAAAACCCCTACCTTGAAAAAAGCGGCGTATAAGGACTGCTTGCCGGCTAGTATTTCTCCGGAATTCGAATATTAGCTGCATTATGAAACTTATATTTTTCTGACATATGCTTCCTCATACGCACTAAATGGTAACGGTAACAGTCCGCTATGCCATCTGCAAAGGAATCGGCATCCCCTTCAACTAGTTGCTGGAGCGCCAGAATAACTTGTTTGTTGAGATGGAAAAGCGTATGTCTCTTGGATGGATAATAAGCAAAATGATGCCCCCATTCGAGCAGATGGCCGGTTTCGGATAATATAATATACAGAGGTTCCAACGTGGTATGTTTCAGGATGGCTTCGAAAATATCCGCTAAATAAATAGAGTCGGAAGACGTAAAACGATGGGCTAACCCGTCCAGTTCCGCTTTCGTAAAATGTGGAGCGGCTGCGAGAGCCGCGGGGCGGATGATCAGTACCATTAACTGTAGGGCATGAATGTAACGCAACGCCTTTTCCACATACCCGGAATTAAGAGCCAGCTGATGAAGTTTCGTGTGATCCGGTTCTATAACGATCGTGCCTTTCCCATTTAATTTCTTTACAAAACCTCTCTGTTCGAGTTCTGCCAAAGCTTTTCTGACCGTCGATAAAGAGACGTCATATAGACGGGCCAGCTGCTTTTCAGGCAGAAGAAACCTCCCGACGGAATATTCCCCAAGGCCAATTTTTAGATTCATATCATCAATAATTTTTGAGTAATGGTAATCCCGGCCACGCATGGGATTCCACGAAAACTTCAATCTAATTTGTTCAGGACATTTGGGCGTGGTATCGGACAGATAATTTAAGGTATCTTCAATGGAATCTGTAAGTTTTTGATACATGGTTGATAACTGATGGTACATTGTAAGCGGATCATCGCCCTTTAACAGATCGATTATCGCATTGGTTGCAGATGCAGATCCCTGTGAAATGCGCTCAAAGAAATAGGGACAATTTTCTGCAAAAAATGTGAGCTTGTTATAAAGGCCAAATGTCGAATAGAGTTCGCTCAGCAGGGGACTGCCGCCGATTCTTAATAGATCATATCCTAATTTAGAAGGAGGGCGCCATCCGCCAGGAGTATGCCCGGAACGCAATACTTTCATAGCCTGTTTATAGTGGGGCATGATCTCCACGTCACAGCCCTGCATAGCAAAAACCAGAAGTGAAGGCAGTATCAGGGCAAAGGTCTGATATACCTGTAAAATTCCATCCCTTTGTTTTAAAATCTCGAAAACCGTATTTGATGAATTGCAGGTATCGTTTGTTGAGACAACGACCGGTGCAAGGCAGGGCTGAATATCGATCAGTCCTTCCTCACGCAATGCGTCGAAGACACGGTTAATCGTATATCGGCTCACATGAAATTGATCGCAATACATTCTTGAAGATGGCAGGGCGTTTCCGGGAAGTATTTGGCCCTCCAAAATGGACTGCTTAATTTCGTTATATACAAATGTAAATTTTGTTTCTTGCGGTTTCATAACGCGCCTCCTGTCCGGATGAATTATATCATGCCGGACCAATTTTGTCAGTATGAAAGGGCTATACCTATTTGCACACCTTACCAATTTTGGTGTTGCCGGTCAGTAGGGAGAACCTTTATAATGATACTGTAAAATTGTCAGGAAAGAAATCCAGGGAGGATTAACATCAATGGGAAACAGTAAACAGAGGAATCCCACAACGCGTTTTTTGATATGCAGTTTCATTGGGCTTTTGATCTTTAGTATGATTATTTTCAGTCTGCTCGGAATCTATATGAGCCGAAAGAGTAAAAAGGCCGTTTACGAGATTGGGGAAATCTATATGTCCGGAATGAACGAGCAAATGTCCAGACACTTTGAAACGGTTATAAAATTGCGCTTTGATCAGGTCAGAGGCATTGTTTCCGTCGTCTCAACGGAAGATGGCGATAAAGGGAAGCTATATGAGGAACTTATTTACAGGGCGCAGGTCAGGGATTTTGACTATTTAGCGCTTTGTTCTGCCGAGGGAGATTTTCAGACGCTTTATGGACAATCAATACAGCCGCTTAACCCGGAACCCTTTGTAGAGGCATTATTACAAGGGGAACAAAGAGTGGCGGTGGGCGTTGATTCTGCCGGAAATGAAGTGGTATTGTTTGGCGCTTACGCTGATTATCCTATGGATAATGGCAATCGGAGCACCGGCCTCATAGCCGCTGTCCCCCTGGAATATATTACCGATTTCCTTTCCTTAGAGGACGAAGGGCAGCTGATGTATTATCATATTATCCGGCCCAATGGCAGCTTTGTAATACAAAACGCCAACACGGAGTTATGGTATTTCTTTGAACAATTACAAAAGCAGCTTAATCTTACAGCAAGTGAAGAATCTGCGGAAAACTCCATTGAAAAATTCGGCATTGCTCTAAAAAATCGTGAAGAATACGCTACAACAGTTGAAGTAAATGGTGAAGAACGGCAAATTTATGGGATATCATTACCTTATTCGGAGTGGTATTTAGTATCGGTGATGCCTTATAGCAGATTGGACGGTACCATAAACGATCTGAGCAGCCAGCGTGTGCTCATGACATTGTTGTCCTGTGCTTCCGTTTTAATCATTCTGACATTGATTTTTCTCCGGTATTTCTCCATAACCCGTTCTCAGCTTCATGAGTTGGAGAAGGCCCGGCAGGCGGCCCTTGAAGCGAACAAGGCGAAAAGCGAATTTTTAGCAAATATGAGCCATGATATCCGTACGCCCATGAATGCAATCGTAGGAATGACCGCCATTGCCACGGCCCACATAGACGACCGGAAACAGGTACAGAATTGTCTTAGAAAAATCACATTGTCAAGTAAACACCTGTTAGGGCTGATCAATGATGTTCTGGATCTGTCTAAAATTGAAAGTGGTAAATTAACGTTAACAATCGAACAAATTTCATTAAAAGAGGTTATTGAAGGAATTGTCAGCATTATGCAGCCGCAGGTTAAGGCAAAAAAGCAAAACTTCGACATACATGTTGAAAATATCTTAACAGAAAACGTGTGGTGCGACGGCGTACGCTTGAATCAGATTTTGCTGAATCTCTTATCAAATGCAACGAAGTATACGCCGGAGGGCGGTTCCATACAATTATCCCTCTCGGAAGAAAAATCTCCGAAAGGAGAAAACTATGTCCGAATTTCTATCAAGGTCAAAGATAATGGAATCGGCATGTCGCCGGATTTTCTGAAAAAAATATATGAATCCTATAGCCGTGCGGATGGAACCAGAGTACACAAAACCGAGGGTGCCGGTTTGGGAATGGCGATTACAAAGTACATTGTGGACGCAATGGAAGGGACCATTGATATACAAAGTGAGCCGGATAAAGGCACCGAGTTTTTTCTTATGTTTGATTTTGAAAAAGCGGCCGCAATGGAAATGGATCTGGTTCTTCCCTCCTGGAATATGCTGGTGGTTGATGATGACGAACTATTATGCAGGACAGCCGTGGACGCACTAAAATCCATCGGGATAAAAGCTGAATGGACATTAAGCGGAGAAGCGGCAATCGAACTGGTAAACCAACACCACAGAAAGAGAACGGATTATCAAATCATTCTATTGGATTGGAAATTACCTGGCATCAACGGGATTCAGGCAGCAAAAGAAATACGGCGCAATTTGGGAGATGACGTACCGATTTTGCTGATTTCCGCATATGACTGGAGTGAATTTGAAGCGGAAGCCCGTGAAGCGGGGATTAGTGGTTTTATTTCCAAGCCGCTTTTTAAATCTACGCTGTATCACGCTTTGCGTCAGTATATGGACGTTGAAACGGAACATGACCGCACATTGAACCAAACGATTGATTTATCCGGACGCCGTATCCTGCTTGCCGAGGATAATGAGCTTAACTGGGAGGTCGCAAGAGAATTGCTGTCCGATTTGGGGGTGGAGCTGGATTGGGCAGAAGACGGCCAAATGTGTCTGGATCAGTTCCAAAAATCACCGGAGGGTTATTACGATGCGATTCTCATGGACATACGAATGCCGCATATGGGAGGATATGAGGCTACAAAAGCGATTCGGGGACTGAATCATCCGGATGCCCTATCCGTTCCGATTATAGCCATGAGTGCAGATACTTTTTCTGACGATATACAACATTGTTTCGCGTGCGGTATGAATGCCCATATTGCAAAGCCGATTGACGTTATGGAATTGACCCGCTTATTAAAAAGATATTTAATCTAAAATCAGTCCTGAAAGAAGGGTGCCGCAAAATCATTTGTTTTGATGATTCTGGGGCACCCTTCAGCCTTGCTGATCCGTTTTTATCAAGTTTCTATCGCTGCATTTAGACGCCTTATTTGGATACGTGATAGGAATCCAGCAGTTGGTTTTTCATATGCCACAGCTCGTTGGAGAGGTCCACGTGTACGGTGTGGGGGTTGATCAGGCGCTTGGACTCGTCCCACAGGGTGTCCAGTTCTTTTTTGCAGTAGGCCTGGATGTCCATGACCTTGGGGGAGCGGTACACGCATTTTCCTTCCAGGAAAACCGGAACCATCAGCTCCCGCAGCGTGTAGGATCCGGGGGCCAGTTTGGTTTTCTTCCAGGTCTCGATGGGGTCGAACAGGAGCAAGGAGTTGCTGGAATCGTATTGTTCGCCCACCAGGCAGATCAGATCGGCGATGATTTTGCCCGTGTTTTTGTCGTAGATCCGCTGGATGGTTTTGTTGCCCGGGTTGGTGATTTTCTCCGCGTTCTCGGACAGCTTGATCTTGGGAATGAACTGACCGCTGGCTTTGTCGTAGACGGCCGCCAGTTTGTACACGCCGCCGAAGGAGGGGCAGTCCTTGGAGGTGATCAGGTTGGTGCCGACGCCCCAGGAATTGATGGTCGCGCCCTGCATTTTCAGGCTGTTGATCAGCTCCTCGTCCAGATCGTTGGAGGCGGAGATTACCGCGTCGGAGAAACCGGCCTCGTCCAGCATCTTTTTCGCTTTTTTGGACAGGTAGGCCAGATCGCCGCTGTCCAGGCGGATTCCGTAGAAGGTCAGGGGAATTTTTGCCTCGCGCATCTCCTTAAATACCTTGATTGCGTTGGGCACGCCGGAGTTTAAGGTGTCGTAGGTGTCCACCAGCAGGATGCAGGCGGTGGGGTACAGCTTGGCGTAGGTGCGGAAGGCGGTCAGCTCGTCCGGGAAGCTCATGATCCAGCTGTGGGCGTGGGTGCCCTTTACCGGAACGTCGAACATTTTGCCGGTGAGCACGTTGGAGGTGCCGATACAGCCGGCGATCATGGCGGCTCTGGCGCCGTAGATTCCCGCGTCAGGTCCCTGGGCCCGGCGCAGGCCGAACTCCATGACGCCGTCGCCCTTGGCAGCGTAGACGATGCGCTCGGTCTTGGTGGCGATCAGGCTCTGGTGGTTGATGATGTTGAGCAGGGCCGTCTCCACCAGCTGGGCCTGCATGATGGGGGCGATGACCTTCACCAGGGGTTCCCTGGGGAATACGACGGTGCCCTCGGGGATCGCGTAGATATCGCCGGTAAAGTGGAACTCATGGAGATAGTCCAGAAAATCTTCCTCAAACATGTTCAGGCTGCGCAGATATTCGACCTCGCCGTCGGTAAAATGCAGGTTCTCAATGTACTCGATCACCTGTTCCAGCCCGGCGCAGATGGCGAAGCCGTTGCCGTGGGGATTGGTGCGGTAAAACATATCAAAGATCACCGTCTCGTTGGCGTCTTTTTCTTTAAAATACCCCTGCATCATGGTCAGCTCATACAGGTCGGTCAGTAGGGTTAAATTCCTTTGCTCCATGTTGTTTCCTCCTATGGCGCGGGCAGCCTGCCACTGGCAGTAAAATTTTGGAGGTCCGCGCGGTTATTGTACAGTAGTATAGCATAAATTTTACAAAAGGCAAATGAATTGATAAAAAAATAACAATCCAGTGCGGGCGGCAGAGGGAGGAGGCAGGGACATCAAGAGGAAATAAATGGGGCTTTTGAGGGATTTACATGGCGTGGGGCGGGGAAATGGTGTAGAATAAGGGGAAGAGAGGAGGCGGGCGGAATGATATTGTACAGACCCGTGGGCAAGCGGGAATTGGAACTGATTGAGCAGAGCGGATACAGGGCGTTTCCGCCGCGTTTGCCGGAACAGCCGATTTTTTATCCGGTGTTGAATCAGCGATATGCCCAGGAGATCGCCGGACGCTGGAATACCCGGGACGCCAGGTCCGGCTATCGTGGTTATGTGACCCGGTTTGAGGTGGAGGACCGGTACATTTCCCGGTTTGAGTCCCACGTTGTGGGGGCTTCCTGGCATGAGGAATTCTGGATCCCGGCCGGGGAGCTGGAGGAGTTTAACCGGCACATCCTGGGGCGGATCGAGGTGGTGAAGACCTTTGGGCCGGAGGAGGAGCTGGAGGCAGACAAAGGCGCGCTCAGGATGTCCTCTGAACACGCCGCCCATCTGCGGGAGGTGGTAGAGCGGGCGGGAAAGGCGGACCCCATGCGCAGCGTGTTTGGGGCGCAGAAACATCAGTACCGTTTGAATCCGGTGGTTTCCCGGGAGGAGGTTGAACGGTTTGAAGCGCGGTATAATGTCAAGCTGCCCCCGGAGTATGTATTTTTTATCACCCAGGTCGGAAACGGCGGGGCAGGGCCATACTACGGGCTGTATCCGCTGGAAAAGCTGGCGGTGTACACAGAGTACCTGGAACGGTACGCCAAGGAGGACATGCTGGGGCTTCCGGCGTTTATTGACCGGCAGATGACCAGGGAGGATTGGGCTGCGGCGATGGAGCGGGCGGAGGACGATACGGCCTACGACAAGGTGATGAGAGAGGTTTGCGCCGGGCTGCTGGTGATCGGAACCCAGGGCTGCACCTACGACAATCTTCTGATGTGGAAGGGCAGCGAGCAGGGGAAGATCGTTTACATCGACTGGAATCTGGAGCCGGAGTACGGTCCGTTTTTGACCGGGATGTCTTTTCTGGACTGGTATGAGCGCTTTTTTCAGGAAATTATCGCGGGCAACAACGTTACCTCCTACGGCTACCGCAGCCTGAAATCCGAAGAGGAGCTGGCCGCGCTGTATCCGGCCGTGGAAACGTCCGAGGAGCGGCGGCAGATTCTGATGGGATTTTTCCGATTTAACCGGGTGGAGCCGGGCACGGTGGAATTTCTCACCGGACTGCGTGACCCGGAGCTTGACGGGCTGCGGACGGAGCTGCTCTTCCGGTTCGATCCTGCCAGAGGCTTTCAGGTGTTCGAGGAGCTTTTAGGCGGGAGAAATCCCGCCGCAGCGGTGGACTGTGCCCGGCGGATGCCGGATGAGAATAAGGACCGGTATTATTCTCAGATGGCCGGACTTCTGGGAAGCCCGGAGGTGAGGGAGAAGAGCCGGCTGCTGTTTTTCCTCCACGACTGTGGTTGCCGTAGGGCAAAGGATTTGGCTGATTTTGCGGCCGATCCGGAAAATGATGAGGAGAGCCGGAAAACGGCGGTCTATGTGATGGGCTGCTGCCCCGACCGGATGGATTTTCTGCCGCTGTTTAAGGCTCTGATGCGGGGGGATTCCTACTGGTTGGCTCACACCGCCCTCCAGGCCGTGGCAAAAACGCCCTGCATGGAACTGCTTGAGACCTATGAGTGGATGTGGGAAACGTACAAGGAGGACAAGGTGATGCGCTCCAACCTGGTGATTGCCTTTAAAAATCTGGGGATTAACCGGGAATGAGCGGGGAGGCTTGATATTTGGCATGGAAATTGTAATGACAGAATTTCTGGATTTGGCGGCATTACAGCGGGAACTGGGGATGGAGACCTGGGCGATGGCGGACTGTTCGGTGGGGGCGGACGGTATGATTTACCTGCTCTTTTCCGCCTGTGTGCCGGAGCGGATCAACGGGATGTTTGTGGACACCCGGGCGAATACGGAATACCGGGGACTGGCGATTGCGGCGGACTGGCAGGACGGGACGATTCTGGGCTGGGAACAATATGACTTCGGCGTGCACGAGATGAATTACCATTTTATACAGCCGGTTGGGGAGGACATTCTGCTGCTGGGAGCAAGGGCCAGGCGCTACCGGGACGGGAGTGCGGATCAAAACGCCGTGATTGTGGACCGGTATGGCCGTAAGCTTCATAAAATGTGCCTGGGCGACGGCATTGAGTCCTGCGCCGTCACCCGGGACGGCCGGATGATCACCAGCTATTTTGACGAGGGCGTATTCGGCAATTTCGGCTGGGACCAGCCGGTGGGAAGCTGCGGCCTGATCGTCTGGGACCGGGATGGAAACGCGGTCTGGAAAAACAGGGTTTACTCCATCTGTGACTGTTATGCCATGAATCTGGACGATCAGGAAAATCTATGGTTCTACTATTATGATGAGTTTAACCTGGTGCGGACGGATTTCAAGTCGAAGGACTGGGTTTTTAAGCCGCGCAGGGACGGGATAACGGCATTTCTGGTCACTGCCAGCGGCAGAGGTCTGTTGACCGACGGCGGCTACGGGAAACACGGACAATTCCATTACTATGAGTTCAGAGGAATGAATTTGGCGTACAAGGCTCCGGTGGATGTGGTGTATAACGGAAAAACGTTGTCGTTCAACCGGCTGCATTTCCGGGGGGCCAAAGCGGTGTTGGTGGACAACTGCGGCCGTCTGTTCTGCCGGGAGATCCTGTGAGCCGGACAATCCGTATGTAAATTTGGAATATAAGGGGAGAAAAACGATGAAAAATTTCAACCGGGAATACACCGCCTTTGCGCTCTGCGGCTTAAACTGCGGTCTCTGCCCGATGTATCACATGGAAAAGCCCTGCCCCGGCTGCGGGGGCGGGGAAGGAAATCAGTCCTGCGCCATCGCCCGCTGCAGCCTGGAACACGGCGGCCCGGCGCACTGTTCCCAGTGCGGGGAGTTTCCATGCGCCCGGTATGAGGGGCTGACGGGGTACGATTCCTTTCTGTCCCACCGGAATATGCTGCGGGACTTGAAACGGGCGGAAGAGATGGGATATTCGGCTTACCGTGCGGAGCTGGAGGAGAAGATGGAGATTCTGCGAAAGCTGCTGCTTCAGTACAACGACGGGCGGCGCAAGACATTTTTCTGCACCGCGGTCAACCTGCTGGAACTGGAGGACGCGCGGGCGGTGATGGAACAGATCGAAGCCGGGACCGGGCCGGAACAGGGGCTTAAGGAGCGGGTGGCCGCGGCGGCGGACTGTTTTCTAAAGATGGCGGACAGCCGGGGGATTTCGCTGAAGCTGCGGAAAAAACCGAAAAAGGCGTAGACGCGCCCTGGTACAGAGGGATTGTGGCGGGGGACGCAGAAAGGATTTGATATGGCGATTGTGATGATTTTGCTGGTGGTGGTTATCGCGCTGCGGTACGTGAGCATCTTCTATTATTGCAGCGAGCTGAAAAAGGAGATAGCCCGTGCGAGGGAATCCTACAGGGGAACCGCCACCGCCCAGATTGCGGATGTGGAGGAGGAGCGCGTGGATCGCTCGACCACTTTTTATTGGCCTGTGTTCCGGTTTGAGGCGGAGGGCAGGACGTATCAGAAAACCAGCGCCATATTCAGCGATAAAAAGCACACGTACCAAACCGGGTGGTATTATGAAATCCGCTATGACTTAAACGACCCGGAGAAATTTATGCTGACGGACGACGGAGAGGTCTACGACATGGCGGGGCGGGTTTCCCGGAGCTTTGTTATGGCCATCGTCGTGGGCGGCGGGCTGGCGCTTCTGGTGGCGGCGCTGCGGTAATTATTTTTGGGTCAGGAGGACGGAACATGAGTGGGAAAGCGGTGAGACCCTTTCAGGCCGGGGATCTGGATGCGGTGATGGAAATCTGGCTGAGCGCCAATTTGCAGGCCCATTCCTTCATACCGGAGGAATATTGGCGGGACAACGCCCGGGAGGTGCGCGGTCTGCTGCCGGAGGCGGCGGTTTATGTCCGGGAGGAGGACGGAGTTCCCGTGGGCTTTATCGGGCTGCAGGAGAATTATATCGCGGGGTTGTTCGTCCGGCCAGACCGGCAGTCCGGCGGCATCGGCGGGGAACTTCTGCGGTTCGCCAAGGAGCAGAGAAACTGTCTTTGCCTGAGCGTTTACAAGAAAAATGAGCGGGCGCTGAGGTTTTACCTGCGGCAGGGCTTCCGGATCAAAGCGTGGCGGACGGATGAAAATACCGGGGAGTTGGAAGCGTCCATGCTGTGGCTGGGGGAGGGATGAGGGGCTGAAGTGCCGCCAGTCCCCCAACTAAACGGAGCGTTGATTGGCTTTTGCCCCATTGTCTGCTAAACTCTCAATCAGGAGGTAAACGAACATGGACTGTGTAAAAATCGGGAAGCTGATCCGCGCGCTGCGCAAGGACCAGGGGTTGACGCAAAGACAGCTGGCCGCGGCAATGAACATCAGTGAGCAGGCTGTCTCCAAGTGGGAGCGGGGATTGGGATTCCCGGACGTGTCCTTACTTCCGGAATTATCGGAGGTCCTGGGCGTCAGTCCGGAGACAGTGCTCTCCGGGGAGATGGACGCCAACGATCTGGTAGGAGGAAACATGAAGAAACTGAAATTTTACGTCTGCCCCACCTGCGGGAACCTGATAACCGCCACGGTGGAGGCGGCCGTGTCCTGCTGCGGCAAAAAGCTGCGGCCTATGGAGCTTCAGAAGGCCGGGGCGGAGGAAAAGCTCAAGGTGGAGCTGATCGAGCAGGATTATTTTATCACTACGGACCACGAGATGACCAAGGATCATTACATCACCTTTGTGGCGCTTCTGACCGGGGACAGCCTGATGCTGCGCAAGCTGTATCCCGAGTGGAACCTGCAGACGCGCATTCCACGCTTCGGCCACGGGATGCTGGTGTGGAACTGCAGCAGGCACGGGCTGTTCTGGCAGGCGCTGTAAATCAGACCGTAAAATTGAAAACGAGAAATGAGGGCGTTAAGACCGCGGAAGGCGGTTTTGACGCCCTCGTTGCGTTCCGGCGGCGGACACACGCTAAAGACGGATGCCTGCGTTTTCATGTATTTTCCGGAACTGGTTGATTTTACCAGCGTTATGTGATAAAATACATAACGATCGTTATTCTTAAAAAAGAATAACGATAAACAAATCGAATCTACAAAAATGGAGGAGAAGCATGAGAAAAAATTTTAGGGTATTGGGAACCGTATTCGCGTTGGCGCTGGCCGTGACGGCAGGCTGCGCGGCGACGGGAGGAACCGTGCAGTCGTCCGTTACGCCTAAGACCCAGGCGGAAACGGCCGTCGAACCGGGGAAAGAGACGGCCGCCGGGGGGCAGTCGGGGAGCGGGAACCAGACGGAGAGCGGAAATCAGGCGGGGAGCGGTACCCGGACGGAGAGCGGGACCCAGACGGAGAGCGGGACTCATACAGAAAGCGCATCCCTGACGGAAAAACCGGTAAAAGATATGGCGGGGCGCGATATCCAGGTGCCGGATGTGGTGAAATCGGTGTACTCCACCAGCCCGGTGGGAACCAATTTCATGTACACGTTTGACGACAGGATGGTGGCCGGTCTCAACGTGGATCTCTCCGATGAGGAGAAACGCTTTACTGCAGAATATTACCAGAATCTTCCAAATCTTGGCGGCTGGTACGGCAAGGGTAATGAGGGGAATATAGAGGAAATCATCAAGGCGGACCCGGACCTGGTTCTGGCCTCCGGAGTGGACCAGCCCAGCATCGACACTGCAGACCAGCTTCAGGAAAAGCTGGGAATTCCCGTGGTGCTGATCGACACGGATTTTGATTCCATGGCCGAGTCTTACCGCTTTGTGGGCCGGATCACCGGCAATGTGGAGCGGGGCGAGAAACTGGCCGCGTACACGGAGGAAACCATTCAAAGGGCCAGGGAGATCACCGCTTCCATCCCGGAGGACAAGCGCGTGACCGTGTATTACGCGGAGGAGGCCCTGGGGCTGAACACAGACCCATCCGGCTCTCCCCATTCCCGCCTGATCGACCTGTGCGGCGGAATCAATGTGGCGGACTGCGAGATTTCCCCGGGATACGGGAGGACCGAGGTGTCCATGGAGCAGGTGATCGCCTGGGATCCCCAGTTTATCATCGCCTGCGTGGACAACGGTTCTGCAGATTCCGGCAGCTACAGCGCGATTATGAACAATTCCCAGTGGGCCGTGATCCGGGCGGTGAAGGACGGCCATGTGTATGAGACACCGACCGTGCCCCAGAACTGGTTCGACCGTCCGCCCAGCGTAAATACCATCATCGGGATCAAGTGGGTGCAGAACCTGCTGTATCCGGAATACACGGATTACAGTATTAAGGAGGAGACAAAGGCGTTTTATTCCCTGTTTTACCACTATGATCTGAGCGACGGCGAGGTGGACAGCCTTCTGGCCCGATCGCTGAGAGCGCAGTGATATGGCGGAGAGTGGGCGGGAACGTTTCGCGCTGTCATGGCGGGCGGTTTTGGAGCGCTGTCCTTATGCGGAGGATTTTTTTCAGACCAGCGGGCTGGGAGATATGGATTTTTCTCCCCCCTCCCTGGATCGGGATATAGAGGCGCCGGATGAGGATATCCTGGACGACGTGGGGATTTCCTGGGAGATGGACCGGAGCTGGGAGTGGGGCCGGCGGGCAGATGCCTGCGGTTCACCATGCCCTCCGTCCTGTGTTCCTGCTGTCTGGGGGAGACCCGGATGGGCGAGGCGTATTTGAAGGGCAACTATAAAAAGATGAAGCGGGATTGAGGTGTGGAACCGATGAGAGAGGAAATGGACGAGATGCTGGAGCGGGAGGGGAGCCGGGCATGGATCAGGCTTCTGCTCTTATTCCTGCTGCTGGCGGTTGGGTTTATCATGTCCCTGGCGGTGGGGCGCTATTACATACCGGTGTCGGAACTGTTCACCGCCTTTACCGGAGGACGGGTGCCGGATAAGACCGGACAGGTTCTGATGGTGGTCCGCCTGCCCAGGGTGCTGGCGGCCGTGCTGGTGGGAGGCGCCATGTCGGTGTCCGGCGCGGCGTATCAGGGGATGTTTAAGAATCCGCTGGTTTCTCCTGATATTCTGGGCTCCTCCGCGGGCGCCGGTTTTGGAGCCGCCCTGGCGATTTTGCTGTCCTTCGGCGTGGCGGGGATCAAGGGGGCGGCATTTTTCTTCGGCCTGTTCGCGGTGTTTATCACCTGGCTGATCAGCCGCCGGTTCGGAAAGGGGGACGACAGCCTGTTCCTGCTGATTCTGGGCGGGATCATCGTATCCAACCTGTTTCAATCCCTGATCTCGCTGGTGAAATACGCCGCGGACCCCACGGACAAGCTGCCGGCCATCACCTTCTGGCTCATGGGCAGTCTGTCCAAAGCGGTGATGAAGGACGTGCAGGTGATGTTTGTGCCCTTTGTGCTCTGCACGGCGGTGCTGGTGTTCTGCGCGGGCCGTCTGAACATCCTGGCCCTCGGGGAGGAGGAAGCCAGGACACTGGGGATCAATACGGGGCTTTTGCAGGTGGCGGTGATCGTCACAGCCACGGTTTTGACCGCTTTTTGCGTGTCCCTCTGCGGTATGATCGGCTGGGTGGGGCTGGTGATTCCCCATCTGGCCCGGATGATGGTGGGGCCCAACTTTAAAGTGTTGCTGCCCGCCTCCCTGCTGTTGGGCAGCAGTTACCTGCTGATCATGGACGACCTGTGCCGCAGCGCGTTTGCGGTGGAGATACCCCTGGGAATCATTACCTCCCTGGCCGGGCTCCCGTTCTTTCTCTATTTGCTGACCAGGCAGAACAAAGGATGGTGATTTGGATGATTCGGACGGAAAAGCTCTGCTGCGGTTACGGCAGCAGGATGGTTCTGCAAAATGTCAGCCTCTCTATGGAGGCGGGGGAGCTGTGGTGCGTGCTGGGCGCCAACGGAGTGGGGAAAAGCACGCTGTTCAAAACGCTTCTGGGGCTTTTAAAGCCCATGGGCGGGACTGTGCTTGTGGACGGCAGGCCCGTGGAGCAGTGGAGCCGGGCGGAATTTGCGCGCCGTGTGTCCTATGTGCCTCAGGGGCATACGCCGCCGTTCCCGTTTAAGGTGTGGGAGGTGACGGCCATGGGGCGGAATCCCTACCAGCGGGGCATAGGCCGCCTGTCGCGGGAGGACCGGCGAGTTGTGGCGGAAGCCCTGGAAATTCTGGGAATCGAACGGCTGGCCGGGGAAATTTACACCAGGATCAGCGGAGGGGAGCGGCAGTTGACGCTTCTGGCCCGGGCGATTGCCCAACAGACGCCGGTGATGTTTTTGGACGAACCGGTGTCCAACCTGGATTTTGGCAACCACGCCCGGGTGCTCAGGCATGTGCGGGATCTGACGGCCATGGGCAAGACCGTGGTCATGACCACCCACTGCCCGGACCACGCCTTTTTTCCGGAGAGCCGGGTGGTGCTGCTGGACCGCGGCGGCGTGATCTGCACGGGCAGGGGCACGGATGTGGTGACGGAGAAATTGATCCGCAGGATGTACGGTGTGGACAATCGGATCGTGGTGCTGAACCGCGGAGACGGGGAGGCGGAGCGGGTCTGCGTGGCCGATTGCTGAGGGCGGATGGAAATGGATCGGAATGCGAAAGGAGAAAGGCAGGATGGAGAAGATAGACTTTACGAACCCGGACTATGAATTCGACGATATTGCGGAGCAGGTGTTTTATCCCATCTATGATGTGATCGCACAGGACCTGCTGGAGGAGACGGGAATCGTCTCCGGGTCCATGCTGGACGTGGGCTGCGGGGGCGGCCATCTGGGCTTTGCAGTGATGGGAAAGTCGGATTTGACAGGGGATTTTGTGGACATCAACGCCACGGCCGTAAGGCTGGCTGAGGAGCGGTCAAAACGGCTGGGGGTCTGGGAGCGCAGCCGGTTTTACCGGGCGGATGTGGTCTCGCTGCCCTTTGAGGACCAGTCCTTTGACCTGGTGATCAGCCGCGGTTCTATGTTTTTCTGGGAGGACCAGGAGCGGGCGTTCTCAGAGATTCTGAGGGTTTTAAAGCCGGGCGGCAAGACCTACATCGGCGGCGGACTGGGCAGGCCCTGGCAGCGCAAAGCCATTATGGAGCGGATGGACGAGCTGGGCCTGGTCTGCATGGGCCGTCAGAAGGACGCCTCCATGGCGCTTACGGACGGGGAATACCGGAGTCTGGCAGAACGGCTGGGACGCCCGCTGTCCATCGTGGACGACGAGGAGCGCGGGCATTGGCTGGTTTTTGAGGGATGAGAGCGGGAAAAATGTTAGAGAGCAGGTATTTTAGAGAGTAAGCGGGCGGAGCCTGCGGTCAATGGATCGCAGGCCCCGCCCGTTTGCCGGTGCGCCCGGCGTTTTCAGTTTTCCCGGAATGTGATACAGACCGGACTCCCCGTATGCACGATATCCAGCTCAGGCAAGAGCTGCCCGGTTACGCTGTCAAAGGCAAACGGCACGATGGTGTCGCTGTCCTCGTTGGCCACGTAGTACCTTCCATCCGGCCCGAAGCAGCAGAAGCGGGGCGTTTTGCCCAGGCAGGGGTAGAAACCTGTGACGCGCAGGTAACCGGTCAGGGGATCGATGCGGTAGACCGACAGGATATCCGTGTACCGGTTGGACACCAGCACCCACTGGCCGGTGGGGTCCACCGAAACTTCGCTGGCGTCGGAGTAGCCGGTGACGGTCTCGGGTACCGTGGAGAGTTCCTGGAGCGCCTTCAGCTTGCCGGTTTCCTGGTCGAAATCAAAGTAGAGCACTTTATTTCCCTTTTCCTCGCACATGTACACCCAGCGGTTGTTGGGGTGGACGGCGGCGTGGCGCGGCTCGTCCCAGGTGCGGGAGAGGAAGCGGTCCGCCTCGGCGAAGCTGCCGGTCTCCTGGTCGTACTTAAGGGCGCGCATCTGGCCGTATCCGTTGCCCCGGCCCTGGGCGCAGGCGAACAGATAGCTTCCGGTCTGATCCCAGAGGCACTGGTGGATGGTGGACACCTTGCCCTCCTCCTTGCCCTCGTAGGTGAAGGTGGAGACGACCCCGCCAAGGGAGCCGTCGGCGTTCCTGCGGATGGTGTAGAGTGTGCCGCCCTGAAGGGTGGCGACGATCACATGTTGGTTGGCGGCGTCCACGGTGACGTCCACGGGATTTTTGCCGCCGATGTCAATGGTGTTTAAGTGCCGCAGGGTGCCGTCGGCCAGGATCTCATAGGAGGAGACCAGGGTCAGGTCGCCGTGGACGCTGTACAAGTATTTCTGTTCCAGGTCCAGGCACTGGTAGCTGGGATTGTCCTCCACAAACAGGCACTGCGTTTCGTTCCAGCTGCCGTCCGGCTGTATTTCATAGACCATAAGTCCGTTGCCGCGGGCGTTGCGCGCTTTGGTGGTGCGGCAGCCTACATATGCGTATTTCATAGCATTTTCCTTTCTTTTACAAAATTGATTGGGGTCGTCGGGTGTTTTTCGTTGCCGTCTGCGTTCATTATAAAGAACAATATACGGTCTGTAAAATTCATATTCCCATATGTCTGTATTAAAAAAATGGATGACAGGGAGAACGGGGAACTGGCGGGGCGGGGAAGTGCAATGGACAAGGTGCATAAAAAGAAATATGAGTTTTTGTGACATATAGATAGAAAACAGCCCAAAATGGCGGAAGGGGGGCATATATTGCTATATTAAAAAATGCATTTTACCGCAGCGCCATCTTCTGATAGGATAAATGCATGCACTGCAGGTTATGATGCAGCGCGAAGACAGAGGGAGGAATTCATGATGAATATGGCGGTAGTATCGTTGATTGCCCTGGCGGCGGCGATTGTGCTGGGGTTTGTGAAAAAGGTGAACGTGGGGATTGTGGCCATCGCCATGGCCTACCTGATCGGAATCGTGTACGGAATCGGGGCTGGAAAGATCACCGGCGGCTTCAGCTCATCCATGGCCATGACGATGATCGGAGTCATGTACCTGTTCGCCATTGTCAGCGGCAACGGCACCCTGGAGCTGCTGGCAAAAAAGATCACCGGTCTGGCGGGAAACCGGAGATACCTGCTCTATGTGGCGGTCTACGCCATCGGGGCCATTCTCTCCGGTGTGGGCCCGGGCGCGATTCCCACGCTGGCCATCGTGCCGGTGTTGGCCATTCCGGTGGCGCTAAAGGCGGGAATCAACCCGATTCTGCTCTCCCTGATCGGGCAGATGGGAGCCCAGTGCGTGCGCATGTGCCCCATCACGCCGGAGGCGGTGGTGGTGGCCGGGCTGATGACAGAGCAGGGGCTGGACGGAAATACGCTTCCGGCCATGTGGAGCATGTGGGCCACAGAGCTGGTGATGATAGCCTGCGCGTTCATTTACTTTAAGGGCTGGAAATTTGACAAACCGCTGGCCACGGCAGCAGGGCAGGGTTTGGAGGAGAAATTTTCGGGCAGACAGATTTTGTCCCTGGCGGGACTGGGCCTGATGATTCTCTGCGTCGTGGTGTTTGAGTTGAATGTTGGCCTGATCAGCCTGGTGATCGGCTGCGGGCTGATTCTACTGGGGTGCGCGGATGAGAAAAAGGTGGTCCGGGATCTGCCCTGGAACACAATTCTCCTGGTGCTGGGCGTGGGTGTGCTGATGAATATTGTGAAACTGTCCGGCGGCGTGGATCTGCTGGCGGAGTCCATCACCAGGATCAGCAGCGAGCGCACGATCTCCCCTATGGTCTGCGGCGCGGCAGGCGTCATGTCGTTTTTTGCCTCCGGTCTGGGCGTGGTATTCCCCACTCTGATTCCCACCGTGGGTAAAATTGCGGCGGGTATGCCGGGGGTGGGCCCGGCGGAGCTGATGGCCAGCGTGGTAATCGGCGGGACGGTGGCCGGGTTCACCCCCATCTCCACCGCGGGCGCCCTGATCCTGGCAGGCGTTTCCCAGTTCCCGGAGGTGGAGGAGACCTACTCCCAGAACAAAATGTTTGTGCAGCTGTTTGTATTTTCCATCATCTGTATGCTGATCGGAGTTGTAATGGCGGCCCTGGGCGTTTACCGGGTGATCTGCGGTTGACATCATTTTCCCCTGTTTGCTATAATCATAGATAGACCGGCATAGCCGGTGCGACGGCAAAATTTCCGGGGGTGTCACGGTGGACTCGAAACAGATTCAATATATCTTAAAAGTAGCTGAGTGTCAGAATATCACACGGGCGGCGGAACAGCTGCACGTGTCACAGCCTGCGCTCAGCCATTTTATTTCCAAGGCGGAGGAGGAGCTGGGGGCGAAGATTTTTAACCGGGGAACCACGCCCCTGACCCTGACCCAGGCTGGGGAGCACTACGTGAAGACGGCCCGTATGATGATGGCGCTGGAGGAGAATTTAAAGCAGGAGATCGACGATCTGAACAACAGCCGGGACGGGGAGATCCGTCTGGGGCTTTCGGACATGCGGGCCACGTCCCTGCTTCCCTTTGCCCTGCCGGAGTTCAGACGCCTCTATCCCAACGTCACGATAAAGACCGTGGAGTCCGGCAGCAGGACCGTGGAGGACAACGTGCGTAACGGCGTCGTGGACCTGGGGATTATCCCGCTCTACGATTACGGCGAGGACCTGTGCGCCAGGGTGCTCTACGACGAGGAGCTGCTGCTGGTGTCCTCGGAGGACCTTCCCTGCGAGCGGGGGAACGTGCGCCCATGGGTGGACATCGAGGAGGTGACGGGGCGGGATTTCGCCCTGCTAACAGGCGATAACCGGCTGCGCAGGGCGGTGGACGCCGTCTTTCTGGAGCACGGCGTGAAGCCGCGGACCGTGATGGAGTCCCGGAACAACATGACCGTTTACATGCTGGCCACCAGCGGCATGGCCCTGGCCATTGTGCCGGAGACCGTGGTGCGGATGATGAACCCGGTGAGAATCCCCAGAATCTATTCCATCGGGAAATCCGGTTTCCACTGGAATATCGGAGCCATCCGGCGGGAGGACGCGGTGCTTTCGGGCGCCCAGGAGCAGCTGATCCGTCTGCTGCGGAACCGGTATCTATAAATCCGGCCTGAAAATCAAAAACTTTGTTAGTATTATACAAAAATAGTTAGAAAAGTCTGTGAGATTTTGAACATTGATTTTGTGACCAAAGGTTGCTATATTATTAACGTATCATTTGTTCTTTGAAAAATCGTAACAGTTTAGACGGCTCATCTTCTTGACCGAAAAAGACCGGTCAAGAAGCATCGGATGTCCATCCGATGTGAAAATTGACACAAAAACCCGCTTACAAGCGAGCTTGACGCGGCTTTCCGCGCCAATTTTCCCGCCGTCTGAACTGTTACGAAAAATCATATCTATATAGCTGTTTAAAACATAGCTGGGACCACGCGGCATACCCGCGGTATCATATATACCGCAGTGCGTATGAGGGTGCATCGTGGACACCCGTGCCGCCGGCAGTATACCAGTCGTATAGTCTATGAAGCAAAGATTGTTTCGGAATTTACATCAGGAGGTTATCATGAAAGGAACCCTGTTAGTAAAGAACGTTAAGCATCTTGTGACATGTGACGCGAATGACAGACTGCTTGACGGGGTGGATGTGTTTGTCCGGGATGGAGTGATTGAATCCATCGGGCATGTGGAAGAGACAGCGGAGGATGTGATTGACGCATCTCATATGGTGATGTATCCGGGTTTGATCAATACGCACCATCATTTATATCAGACGTTCAGCCGCAATTTACCACAAGTACAGAACATGGAGCTGTTTCCATGGTTAAAAACTTTATATGAGATTTGGAAGCGCGTGGATGAGGACGTGGTTTATTACAGTTCGCTCACAGGCATGGGCGAGCTGTTAAAAACCGGGTGCACCACCTGCCTGGACCACCATTACGTGTTCCCAAAAGGGGCCGGCGGCGACCTGATGGGCGCCCAGTTTGAGGCGGCCCGTGCCCTGGGCATGCGGTTTCACGCCACCAGGGGCAGCATGGACTTAAGCGTGAAGGACGGAGGGCTTCCGCCGGACAGCGTGGTTCAGACGGTGGACGAAATTCTCTGTGATTCGGAGCTTGCCGTGAAAAAATATCACGACGGGAGCCGGTACTCCATGGGGCAGGTAGCCCTCGCGCCCTGTTCCCCCTTCAGCGTGACCGGGGAGCTTTTGCGGGAGTCCGCGGTGCTGGCCAGAAAGCTGGGCGTGCGGCTTCACACCCATCTGGCGGAGACCAGGGACGAGGAGCAGTTCACCCTGTCCCACTTCGGGATGCGGCCTCTGGCGTACATGGAAAGCCTGGGATGGACCGGGCCGGACGTGTGGTACGCCCACGGAATCCATTTTAACGACCAGGAATTACAGCTCCTGGCCCGGACCCAGACCGGCGTGGCCCATTGTCCGGTCTCCAACATGAAGCTGGCCTCCGGCGTGGCGCTGATCCCGCGGATGCTGGAACTGGACGTGCCGGTGGGACTTGCCGTGGACGGCTCCGCCAGCAACGACGGGTCGAACCTGCTTGAGGAAATGCGGGTGGCCTACCTGCTGCACCGGCTGAATTGGAGCAGAAAAGCGCCGTCGGGTTATGAGATTTTAAAGCTGGCCACCAGGGGCAGCGCCCGGATTCTCGGGAGAGACGAATTGGGCCAGATCAGCCCCGGCATGGCGGCGGACTTCTTCCTGGTGGATTTTGACCGCATTGAGATGGTGGGCGCGCAGTTCGATCCGGCCTCGGCCCTCTGTACGGTGGGCCTGAAGGGCAGCGTGAACTACACGGTGGTAAACGGACGGATTGCGGTCAGGGACGGAAGACTGGTCAACGTGGACGAGGACCGGATTGTGGAGAAAGCCAACGCGGCTGTTGAAAACTATATAAACGGATAAGCATTTTCCCGGCCGGAGGCGCAGACGCGGCGGGAGATGCCGCCGCTCTGCTGTTGACAAGCCGCCCGCCGGAACGCGGGGGCGCAGGCTCCGTCCGGGCCAAAGACCAGCATAACAGAGAGGTGTGAACATAGATATGGAAAAAATTAGCAGATATGCAAAGGTAACGGAATTAAACGGAAGGCCCCGCCTGCTGGAGGCGCTTCCCCTGGCCATGCAGCACGTGGTGGCCATGATCGTGGGCTGCGTGACCCCGGCGATCATCCTGGCGGGGGTCACAGGCTTAGAGGCCTCCGAGCAGATTATCCTGATCCAATCGGCGCTTTTGATCTCAGGCGTCGCCACCCTGCTTCAGCTGTTTCCGCTGGGACGGTTCTGCGGTTCAGGACTTCCGGTGATTATGGGAGCCAGCTTCGCCTACATACCGCTTTTGATCTCCCTTGGAAGCAGGTTTGACCTGCCCACCATTTTCGGGGCCCAGCTGGTGGGCGGCCTGGCGGCCGTGGCGGTGGGGCTGTTCTACAAAAAGCTGACCAGGCTGTTTCCGCCCCTGGTCACGGGCACGGTGGTATTTACCATCGGTTTGTCTCTCTATCCCACGGCGGTAAACTATATGGCGGGCGGCGTGGGAGCCGAGGATTTCGGAAGCCCAAGGAATTGGCTGGTGGCTGTGGTCACCCTGGCAATCGTGCTGTTCTTCAACTATTTTACCAGGGGAATCTGCAAGCTGGCCTCCATCCTGATGGGGATGGTCTTCGGATATGCCCTGGCCCTTGTGATGGGCATGGTGTCTTTTGAAAATGTAAACGCGGCGGGATGGTTCCAGTTCACCATGCCCATGCATTTCGGCATGAAATTCGAGCTGACCTCCATCATTTCCATGCTCATCATGTACATCGTCAGCTCGGTGGAGGCTATCGGGGACTTCACCTCCACGGCGGGCGGCGGCCTGGACCGGGAACCGGAGGAGCGGGAGATGTGCGGCGGAATCATCGGAAACGGCATCGCCAGCATCATCGGCGCGTTTATGGGCGGACTGCCCACGGCTACCTTCAGCCAGAACGTAGGCATCGTGATCATGACTAAGGTGGTGAACCGTTTTGTGCTGGGCCTGGCCGCCCTGATCATTCTGGCCGCCGGGTTTATTCCCAAGTTCGCCTCCCTGCTGACCACCATCCCCTCCTGCGTGCTGGGAGGAGCCACGGTTTCCGTGTTCGCCATGATCGCCATGACCGGAATCAAGCTGATCACAAAAGAGAAGCTGACGGCCAGAAATACCTCCGTGGTGGGCCTTGCCGTGGCCCTGGGGATCGGCGTGATCCAGGCGAACGGCTGCCTGGCGCTGTTCCCGGACTGGGCGCGGACGATTTTCGGGGAGTCCGCGGTTGTGATCGCCACCATCACCGCCGTGACGCTGAACCTGATTCTGCCGGAGGCGGAGGAGGAGCGGGAGGCCGGGGCGGCGAAAATCGCCCGGGCAAATGGCTGAACGGGCGCTTAGAAAATCCGGGGTTGACAAGCAGCGGCGATTTTAGTATCATGAATAACAATCATATGGTGTAAAGGCTATGACAAGAATTAGTAACATTTATGAAAATCTCAGAGAAGAGTTGGCTGGTGAAAAACTCCGATTGGATGAATGCGAATACGTCTTTGAGCCGTTATCTGAACTTTTAGTAGGAGAATCCGGGTTTGCCCGTTACAGCAAGGAGTATTTTATATACTTGCAGAGGTTTTATTCGCGAGAATAAAATGAATGAAGGTGGTAGCACGAGATGAAATTCGTCCTTTCTATAATATTATAGAGAGGGCGTTTTTTTATTGAATGCAATGGTCCGCTGGCGTAGCCTGCGGGCGGTTGTATGAAATGACTGGGAGGGGAAAAGGATGGGAGAAAATAATTTTAGTGAAAAAGAGAAGGATATTGAAAATGCGATTAAAGTTATGCTCAAGGGGGTAGCAGAGCATACGGCGGTTTCAGAGATCCGCGCAAAGCTACAGAAGGCAGCAGACGAGGACCGGCCTTTAATCGTAAAATTAGGACTTGACCCGTCCGCTCCCGATATTCATCTGGGGCATTCCGTGGTATTAAGAAAAATTCGCCAACTACAGGATTTGGGACATAAAGCGGTGATTATCATTGGCGATTACACGGGAAGAATTGGAGACCCTACAGGGAAATCGAAAACCAGAAAGCAATTAACGGAGGAGGAAGTATTAATCAACGCGCAAACTTATCAGAATCAGATTTTTAAGATTATTGATAAAAACAAGACGGAAGTCCGGTATAACAGCGAATGGTTTGAGAAAATGAATTTTTCGGATATCCTTACGCTTGCATCGAAATGTACCGTGGCCAGAATGCTGGAACGGGACGACTTTCACAAAAGATACACGAATCACCTGCCGCTCTCAATTCACGAGTTTTTCTATCCGCTGATGCAGGCCTATGATTCGGTTGCCATTAAAGCAGATATCGAGCTGGGAGGCACTGATCAGACATTCAATATTCTGATGGGGAGATATATTCAAAAGGATTATGGTTTGGAATCGCAGCTCACTTTATTTATGCCGCTGCTGGAAGGCATTGATGGAATTGAAAAGATGAGCAAGAGTTTAGGAAATTATATTGGTATCGATGAAGCGCCCCATACGATTTATGAAAAGGTGATGAAGATACCGGACAATATGATCATAAAATACTATAATTTATGCACGGATATACATCCTGATGAAGTGGGGGAGATCGCGAAGCGTTTGGAGGAGGGCGAGAATCCACGCGATATAAAAATGGAGTTAGCTTACGAGATTACAAAGCTGTACTGTGGGGAGGACGGGGCCGCCGCGGCGCGGAGACGATTTATCGACGTATTCCAGAGGGATTTGATTCCAGAAGATATTGAAATCCTGCATATCGGAAATGAAGATAATCTGGAAGAAATGATCTTAGCCGCACTATTGGAAACCGGAAAATTCAAATCGAAAAGCGAAATCAGACGCCTGGCCAAACAGGGGGGCGTTAAATGGAACGGAGACCGGGTTGCTGAAATAAAGGATATCAATTTAAATGCCGGTGGTAATATTCTGAGGATTGGCAAGAAACATATCTTTAAGATTGAGGCGCCGTAATTTTGGAATTTTATCTGAAATTGATGTATTTTGTTCCGGGTTGCAAAAGAAGTTATGCCATACCCGGTTGACATTTCCAAACAGTGTTATTATAATATAGAGGTTAAATAAGGAAAAGCTGTGATGGAGACAGTAGGCCTGTGGGAACGTGACAGAGAGCCGGGGAGGGTGGAAGCCCGGTACAAGTAGCGCAGAACTGAAGATCACTCCGGAGCTGTCCGGCCGAAGGGCCGCGGTTTTGCCGCGCAGTAGGCCGGGACGCAATTCCTGCGTTAAAGGAACTCATATGATGGTATGCAGTAATAGGTGGTGAAACGAAGCGTTTTGAAGCTTTCGTCCTGTTCGGGGCGGAAGCTTTTTTTGCTTTTTATCGAATTTTTTTACATCCATCATAAAACAAACCCAGTATTTTATTCTAAGAACGGAGGAAGAGGCAATGTATGACAAAGTCCCCACAGACCTAAAGTTTGTGGAACGGGAAAAAGAAGTGGAAATGTTCTGGGAAGCCAACCACATCTTTGAGAAGAGCATCAAAATGAGAGAGGGCTGCAAGCCTTATGTATTCTATGACGGGCCGCCCACAGCCAACGGCAAGCCCCACATCGGCCACGTGGAGACCCGGGTGATCAAGGACATGATTCCGCGCTACCGCGCCATGAAGGGCTATATGGTGCCCAGAAAGGCCGGCTGGGACACCCACGGACTTCCGGTGGAGCTGGAGGTGGAGAAGAAGCTGGGGCTGGACGGCAAGGAGCAGATCGAGCAGTACGGCCTGGAGCCCTTTATCCAGGAGTGCAAGAAGAGCGTCTGGAAGTACAAGGGCATGTGGGAGGATTTCTCCAACACCGTGGGTTTTTGGGCGGACATGGACGATCCCTACGTGACCTACGACAACAACTTTATCGAGTCCGAGTGGTGGGCCTTAAAGCAGATCTGGGACAAGGGCCTTCTGTACAAGGGCTTCAAAGTGGTGCCCTACTGCCCGCGCTGCGGCACCCCCCTGTCCTCCCACGAGGTGGCTCAGGGCTACAAGGACGTGAAGGAGCGCTCCGCCATTGCACGCTTCAAGGTGAAGGGCGAGGACGCCTACATCCTGGCATGGACCACCACGCCCTGGACGCTGCCCAGCAACCTGGCTCTGTGCGTGAACCCCAACGAGGACTATGTGAAGGTGAAAACCGGGGACGGCTACACCTACTATCTGGCCCAGGCCCTGTCCCAGACCGTGCTGGGCGAGGACTTCGAGGTTCTGGAGACCTACAAGGGCAAGGATCTGGAGTTTAAGGAGTACGAGCCGCTGTTCGACTGCTCCGTGCCCTTCTGCGAGAAGCAGCACAAGAAAGCTTATTACGTGGTGTGCGACACCTACGTGACCCTGACCGACGGTACCGGAATCGTGCATATCGCTCCCGCCTTCGGTGAGGACGACGCCAACGTGGGCCGCAAGTACGACCTGCCCTTCGTGCAGCTGGTGGACGCCAAGGGCGACATGGCCCCGGAGACCCCCTTTGCGGGCAAGTTCGTGAAGGACGCTGATCCGCTGGTGTTAAAGGATTTGAAGGAGAGGGGCCTGCTGTTCTCCGCGCCTGCCTTTGAGCACAGCTATCCCCACTGCTGGCGCTGCGGCACGCCGTTAATCTACTACGCAAGAGAGTCCTGGTTCATCAAGATGACCGCGGTGAAGGAGGATCTGATCCGCAACAACAATACCATCAACTGGGTTCCCGATTCCATCGGCAAGGGCCGCTTCGGCGACTGGCTGGAGAATATCCAGGACTGGGGCTTATCCAGAAACCGCTATTGGGGAACTCCCTTAAATATCTGGGAGTGCGAGTGCGGACATCAGCACTCCATCGGCAGCATCGAGGAGCTTAAGAGCATGTCCGATAACTGCCCGGAGGAGATCGAGCTGCACCGGCCCTATATCGACGCCGTGACCATCACCTGCCCCCACTGCGGAAAGCAGATGAAGCGGGTGCCCGAGGTGATCGACTGCTGGTTCGACTCCGGCGCAATGCCCTTCGCCCAGCACCATTATCCCTTTGAGAACAAGGAGCTGTTCGAGTCCCAGTTCCCGGCCCAGTTCATTTCCGAGGCCGTGGACCAGACCAGGGGCTGGTTCTACTCTCTGCTTGCCGAGTCCACCCTGCTGTTCAACAAGTCCCCCTACGAGAACGTGGTGGTTATGGGCCTGGTGCTGGACGAGAACGGGCAGAAGATGAGTAAGTCCAAGGGCAACGCGGTGGATCCCTTCGATACCTTGAAGGCCCACGGGGCCGACGCCATCCGCTGGTTCTTCTACACCTGCAGCGCCCCCTGGCTGCCCAAGCGCTACCAGGACAAGGCCGTGACCGAGGGACAGCGCAAGTTCATGGGTACTCTGTGGAATACCTACGCCTTCTGGGTACTGTACGCCAATATCGACCGCTTCAACGCCATGGATTACACCCTGGAGTACGACAAGCTGGCCGTGATGGATAAATGGCTCCTGTCCAAGATGAATTCCATGGTAAAGACCGTGGATTCCAACCTGGACAACTACATGATCCCCGAGGCTGCCAGAGCCCTCCAGGAGTTCGTGGACGACATGAGCAACTGGTACGTGCGCAGAAGCCGCGACCGTTTCTGGGCCAAGGGTATGGAGCAGGACAAGATCAACGCCTATATGACGCTGTACACCGCATTGGTGACCGTGGCCAAGGCCGCCGCCCCCATGATCCCCTTCATGACCGAGCAAATTTACCAGAATCTGGTGAGAAAGATCGATCCCTCCGCCCTGGAGAGCGTGCACCTGTGCGATTTCCCGGAGGTCAACGAGAGCTGGATCGACGCAAAGCTGGAGAGCGACATGGACGAGGTGCTTAAGACCGTGGTCATGGGCCGCGCCGCCAGAAATACCGCCAATATCAAGAACCGCCAGCCTATCGCGCAGATGTACGTGAAGGCTGACCACGAGTTGTCCCGATTCTATGTGGAGATCATCGAGGACGAGCTGAACGTGAAGCAGGTGACCTTCACCGACGATGTGCGGGCGTTTACGTCCTACACCTTCAAGCCCCAGTTAAAGACCGTGGGACCGAAGTACGGCAAGCTGCTGGGCCGCATCCGCCAGACCCTGACGGAGATCGACGGCAGCGCTGCCATGGATGAGCTGAACGAGAAGGGACAGCTGGCCTTTGACTTCGACGGCCAGGAGGTTGTGCTGACAAAGGATGATCTTTTGATCGACGTGGCCCAGAAGGACGGCTATGTGACAGAGGAGGACAACTATGTGACCGTGGTGCTGGACACCAATCTGACACCGGAGCTGATCGAGGAGGGCTTTGTCCGCGAGCTGATCAGCAAGATCCAGACCATGCGCAAGGAAGCCGGCTTCGAGGTCATGGACCGCATCAACATTTTCCAGGACAACAACGACCACATCGCCGAGATCTTCAAGGCCCATGCGGACCAGATCAAGAGCGAGGTTATGGCCACGGATATTTTCCTGGGCCGGACCGGCGGATACGCCAAGGAGTGGAACATTAACGGGGAAAATGTCATGCTTGGTGTTGAAAAGACCGTGAAATAATGGTAGAATAGCTTGAGGCGGGGTGAACATAAGTGGCGTCACCCCGCTTTTAGATTGGTATAATTTGGAAATAATGGTGCCATCAAAACGTCCGCCTGAGGCGGACGGGGAATCAGGAGGATCGAACATGAACAAAGGATTCGATAAAGCGACATTTAAACGCACTGTGGTGGACAATGTGAAAAACATGTTCCGCAGAACCATCGATGAAGCGACCCCTCAGCAGGTGTTTCAGGCGGTTGCCTACGCCGTGAAGGACGTGATCATCGACGAGTGGATCGCAACGCATAAGGAATACGAGAAAAAGGATGCAAAGACCGTTTACTACCTCTCCATGGAGTTTCTCATGGGCCGCGCCCTGGGCAACAACATTATCAACATCTGCGCCAGGGAAGAGGTAAAGGAGGTTTTGGATGAGCTGGGCTTCGACTTAAACGTGATCGAGGATCAGGAGCCGGATGCGGCTCTGGGCAACGGAGGTCTTGGCCGTCTGGCAGCCTGTTTCCTGGACTCTCTGGCAACCCTGGGATATCCGGCCTACGGCTGCGGCATCCGCTACCGTTACGGCATGTTTAAGCAGAAGATCGAGAACGGCTTTCAGGTGGAGGTGCCGGACGACTGGCTGAAGGACGGCAATCCCTTTGAGATCCGCCGCCCGGAGTACGCTACCGAGGTCAAGTTCGGCGGCTATGTGCGCATTGAGAACCGGGACGGCAGAAACCGCTTTATCCAGGAGGGCTACCAGTCCGTGATGGCTGTGCCCTACGACCTGCCGGTGATCGGTTACGGCAACAATGTGGTCAACACCCTGCGCATCTGGGACGCCCAGCCCATCAATACCTTCAACTTAGACTCCTTTGACCGGGGCGATTACCAGAAGGCGGTGGAGCAGGAGAACCTGGCAAAGACCATCGTGGAGGTGCTTTACCCCAACGACAACCACTACGCGGGCAAGGAGCTGCGCCTGAAGCAGCAGTATTTCTTCATCTCCGCCAGCGTGCAGCGCGCAGTCAAAAAGTATAAGGAGAAGCACGAGGATATCCGCAACTTCTCCGACAAGGTGGTGTTCCAGCTCAACGACACCCACCCCACCGTGACCATTCCCGAGCTCATGCGCATCCTGCTGGACGAGGAGGGGCTGACCTGGGATGAGGCTTGGGCGGTGACCACCCGGACCTGCGCCTACACCAACCACACCATCATGTCCGAGGCACTGGAGAAATGGCCCATCGAGCTGTTCTCCCGTTTGCTTCCGAGAATCTACCAGATCGTGGAGGAGATCAACCGCCGCTTCATCGAGCAGATCCAGTCCAGATATCCGGGCAACTACGAGAAGGTCAAGAAGATGGCCATTATCTACGACGGCCAGGTGAAGATGGCCTACATGGCTATCGCGGCCAGCTTCTCCGTCAACGGCGTGGCCAGACTGCACACCGAGATCTTAAAGAACGAGGAGCTGAAGGATTTCTATCAGATGATGCCGGAGAAGTTCAACAACAAGACCAACGGCATCACCCAGCGCCGCTTCCTGCTCCACGGCAATCCCCTGCTGGCGGACTGGGTGACGGATAAGATCGGCGACGAGTGGATCACTGACCTGCCCCACATTGAAAAGCTGGCGATCTACGCCTCCGATTACAAGTGCCAGCAGGAGTTCATGAACATCAAGTACCAGAACAAGATCCGCCTGGCCAAGTACATCAAGGAGCACAACGGCGTGGATGTGGACCCGCGCTCCATTTTCGACGTACAGGTCAAGCGCCTGCACGAGTACAAGCGCCAGCTGATGAACATTCTCCATGTGATGTACCTGTACAATCAGCTGAAGGATAACCCGAATATGGATATGGTTCCCAGAACCTTCATCTTCGGGGCTAAAGCCGCGGCAGGTTACAAACGCGCCAAACTGACCATCAAGCTGATCAACTCCGTGGCGGATGTGATCAACAACGACAAGACGATTAACGGGCGGCTGAAGGTGGTGTTCATCGAGGACTACCGGGTAAGCAACGCGGAGCTGATCTTCGCGGCGGCGGACGTCAGCGAGCAGATTTCCACGGCCAGCAAGGAGGCATCCGGCACCAGCAACATGAAATTCATGCTCAACGGCGCCCTGACCCTGGGCACTATGGACGGGGCCAATGTGGAGATCGTGGAGGAAGTGGGAGCGGACCGCGCGTTCATCTTCGGCATGTCCTCCGACGAGGTGATCCGCTATGAGAACAACGGCGGTTACAACCCCATGGAGATATTCAACAACGACCAGGACATCCGCCGGGTGCTGATGCAGCTGATCAACGGCTACTTCTCACCCCAGGATCCGGAGCTGTTCCGGGATATCTACAACTCCCTGTTAAACACCAAGAGCAGCGACCGGGCGGACACCTACTTTATTCTGAAGGATTTCCGGTCTTACGCCGAGGCCCACAAAAAGGTGGACCGGGCGTACCGCGACGAGGCCTGGTGGGCGGAGTCGGCTATCCTCAATGTGTCCCACTGCGGAAAGTTTACCTCCGACCGCACCATCGAGGAATATGTGAGAGATATCTGGCACCTGAGCAAGGTACAGGTTGAAATGTAAGTAAATGACAAGCTACAGGGGGCTGTGCCGCAGCGGGAACGGGCACAGCCCCTTGGAGTCGGTGCGGCAAGCCGCAGACAGAATGCGGCCAGGGCGCGAAAGGAGCTTTCCCATGAGACTGAAAGACAGAATACCGGGAGATTTCTATAAGCTGTTCGCCAGCAAATACAGGGACAATTACATATGTTTTCTGCTGGCCATTTACGAGGAGACGACCAGGCTTTACTCGGCGCTTTGCCTGACGGAGGCGGAGTGCCGGGCCGTGATCGATGAGTGCATGGAGGCCGAGGGCCTGATTCCCTCCGAGGACGAGGAGTTCGAGGAGGGGGACAGTCTGGTTTACAGCCCAGGCTCCACCCGCTTTCTGTACAATCTGGCCCAGTGGGGGTGGCTGAAGCGGGATTTCGACGAGCGGACCAACAGCTATTTTTATTCCTTTCCCGGCTACAGCCTGACCTACCTGGAGACCTTCCGCAAGCTGTGGAGCGAGGAGGAGGATTTGAGCCACGAGAGCATCCGCTCGGTCTACAGCCTGCTGCACACCTACCTGACGGACCGGGAGAAGGACGTGGAAATCCTGGCGGACGCCCTAAACGCCTCCAAGCGGCTTTTGCAGCTCCTGTCCAACATGCAGGACGGCATGCGCAGCTATTTTGACGAGCTGTCCAGGCAGAAGGACATCCGCGGCATCCAGGAGGTGCTGGTGGACGAGATCAATAACACGGACAGCCGCAAGTACGCCCTGCTCACCAGCACGGACAGCTTTTACCGCTACAAGGAGGCGGTGAAGGAGATCGTGCAGGAGATTCTGGAGGACAACGAGGCCCGCAGGGAACGGATGGAGCGGGAGTTAACCGCCCTGCAGCCGGAGAGCGCCCAGGCTCTGCGCCGCCGCAAGAACATCGACCGCAGCCGGGAGGCGGACTCACTGGTATATGAGACGCTGCGGGAATTCGATTTCATCGAGGTCAAATACAACCGGCTGATCGAGCAGAAGGCCGTGTTCGCCGCCCGGGCCAACGCCAGAATCCGCTACCTGCTGCGGGAAGGCGAGGAGGAGGACGACAATCTGATGGCCTTTATCGGCGTGCTGCGCCGCAGCCCGGACCAGGAGGAGATTCTGGCAAAGCTAAGGGAGAGCTACGCTCTGACGGCCCTCAGCCGCGTGGTGGGGGAGAACAGCTTTTACGCCAGGCGGGATGAGAAGCGGGCCTTTGAACCTGCGCCGCCGGAGCTTCCCGCCGCCCCGGACAGCAGCGATCTGACGGACTTTGTGGTGCGCCCGGAGTACACCCAGAAGGAGATCGACGCCTTCATCCTCAAAAACAGCCGCGGCGGGGCGTTTTCCGTCACGGAGGACACGGTTTCCGGCGTTGCGGACCTGGAAAAGCTGCTCTTTGTCTGGCGGGACGCGGCGGCCGGGGACGGCGGCATGAGGATCACCGGCACCGACAGCGATCCCATCCGCAAATTTGGCTGCAAATACACAAAATTCACCATGGAGAAGAGTGAGAACAGCGATGATTGAGTACGTGAACAGCTTAACGCCCCAGGAGGCGGAGGAACTGAAAAGAACCATCCGGGATCTGATGCGCCAGAGCTGCATCATTGAGACCAAGTACGATACGGACCGGGACTGTCTGAAGGACAATCCCCGCTACCGGGTCTGCATGCGGCATCGGGAATTCCTGACGGACTATTTCGACATCATGGGCTGCACCCTGGTGTTCGACCCCCAGGACCATTTTTTCCGCCTGTCCGGCGACGGGGTGGGGCTGGAAAAGTTCAGCGAGACCACCACGCTTTTTATTCTGCTGATGAAGCTGATCTACAAGGAAAAGATCATGGGAGAGGGGCTTAAGGCCACGGTGACCAACCTGGAGGAGCTGCGCCGCCACGGCGTGGACACGGGGATTTTAAACCGCAAGCTGACGGACCGGGAGGTCTACGAGGCCGTCTCCGTGATGAAAACCCACCAGATGCTCGAAATCCCCTGCGCCATCGGCGATCTGGAGGACGACACGCCCATTTACCTGTACAACATGATCAACGTGTTCTGCCGGGGCGCGGCGGTCACGGAGCTGTACCAAAGGTATAAAAAGCGCGAGGAGGAGGCCGCGGACGGGCTGCTGCAGGAGCGGCTGAGGCTGGAGGAGCAGGGCGGGGCGGCCCGGGAAGGAGCGCCCGGTCTGATCCGGGAAGCAGCGCCGGACGCGGCCCAGGAAGGAGATACCCAGGATGAAACCCTGTAAGAAGATCATTACCCGCATGTGCATCAACAACTGGGGCGGAATCGGCCATCAGGTGATGGAGTTCAACGAGTACGTGAACCTGTTTTCCGGCATGAGCGGCTCCGGAAAGTCCACGGTTATGGACGCGATCCAGGTGTTGCTCTACGGCAGCCTGTCCCAGAATTTCCTCAATAAGGCGGCGGACGAGAAGAACCGGCGGACCGTGATGACCTATCTGCGGGGCGCCCAGAAGGACGGCACCTCCAACCGCGGAAACCGGGATTTCTGCGCCAATCTGGTGATGGAGATACGGGACACCCAGGACGAGTCCTACCGCTGCATCGGCGTGGCCTTCGATGTGCGATCCGGGGACCTGGACATCAACAAGTACACATTTTTCTCCCACGACGGCATGCTGGATCACAGTCTGTACCGCAATGAGGATGGGATTCCCCTGATGGTGAAGGAGATCGCCGATCTGGTAAAGAGGCACCAGAAGGACCCCAAAGGCCGTCTGCGGGGGGAGGACATCAACCGGACCTACCCCACCAACGACGCCTACCAGACCGCGCTGTACGACCAGATTTTCGGCTATATCGACGGCAAGCGCTTCATCACCATGGAGAAGAGCGCCGTGGCCTTAAAAATGTCCAACGGTGTGGGCCAGTTCATCAAGGATTACATGTTCCCCAAGAGCAGCAGCGAGGCCATCGAGAAGATCAGCCGCCAGCTGGGGGATTACACCGATATCCGGGACACGGTGCTGGATATGGAGAAGCGGATCGACCTGCTGGCCGCCGTGCGGGAGTCCGACGGCAGGCTGACGGTGGCAAAGGCCGCCGTGCTCCAGAACGAGTACATTTTAAAGCGCCTGCGTCTGACGGCCATTGAGGAGGAGCTCACGCGGCTGGAGATCGAGCGGTCCGGCAAAAACCTGCTGCGGGATTCCCTGGCCCAGAAGCGGGACCTGTTAAAAGCGGAGATGGACCGGATTCACGGGGAGCTGGTGGAGACCGAGTCCAGCTTAAAGGCCAGTGACTACGGGAAAATGAAGGAACAGCTGGCCCAGCTGGACGAGACCATCGTTCTGTTAAACCGTAACTGCGCCGCCTGGGACCGTTTCGTGGCATCCCTGTCCAAATGGGAAGAAAATGAGGCCGTCTACGATCTGGTCAGCAACGCCGCGCTCCAGTCCATGGAGGATTTGCGGGACCGGAAGGCGGACGCGGACACCCTGGACGCCCTGCGGACCGCCCTCAAGGAGACCATGGAGGAGATCAACGAGGCCCGGGACAACCTGGCGGATGAGCGCAGGGATGTGAACCGCGAGTTGAAAGAGAAACGGGACCGGCTGGCGGACTGGAAGAGCGGCCAAAAGTCTTACCGCAACCGGCCCGGCTTAAAGGAGGCCAGGCGGGAGCTGGAACAGGCCCTGTTCCGGGAGACCGGCTCTAAGGTGAGGGTCAGCATCCTGGCGGACACCTTTGATGTGCGGGACCCGGAGTGGAAGGACGCCGTGGAGGGGCGTCTGGGGCGGGTGAAATACAGCCTGATCACGCCGCCGGCATTTTCCCACACAGCGGCCGTGCTGTTTCGGGAGATGAAGCAATTCGAAAATGTGGATCTGCTCCACGTGGCCAATATCGTGAGGGACGGGCAGGAGGCCAGGGAAAACGCCCTCTACGAGGCGGTGGAGACCGATGTAGACTATGTGGACGCCTGCCTGCGGCATTTCCTGGGAAGGGTGATCAAATGCCGGACCGTGGAGGAGCTGGAGCAGGTGCGCGACGGCGTGACCGCGGACTGCTACTCCTACAGCAACTACACCCTGCGCCACCTGCTCAGCAAGGACTACCGGGACAATGCCTGCATCGGCAAGACCATCCCCAAGTCCCGCATCGACCAGCTGGAGGCGGAGGTGAAGGCTTTAGAGGAGACCGGACGGGAGCTGACCGGGCGGATCACGGCCCTGGAACAGGCCCGGAGCTACGAAAATCTGTCCCAGGAGAACGATTATTATCTGGACCTGGCCGGGGCTGAGAAGGAGCGGAAGAAGCACGAGCTCCGCCGGGAAAAGCTGGCACGGGAGATTTCGGAGCTGGAGCAGGGGGCCATGCGGGAGCTGCGGGAGCGCCTGGAGGAGACGAAAAAGCGCTACGCCCTCAAGGAGGACGAGTACACCCGGGCCGGGAACGAGTTCGCGGCCGCGGAACGGGAGCTGGGCACCATCGAGGCGGACCTGCGCAACCAGAAGGCCCAGCACGCGGAGGCGGAGTACGGCTTTACCCCCAACCAGGCCGAGGACGAACGGATCGCGGAGCGCCTTAAGGGCCGCAGCTTAAACGGCTACCGGGCGGAGGCGGCCCGGGCCCTGGAGTCCGCCAAGTCTGATGTGGAGAACTACACGGGGGAGCGCCAGGCGGCGCGGATGAAGTTCAACCTGGCCTACAGCGCCTGCGGCCTGACGGGCACCGAGGAGTCCAACAAACCCTACGAGGATTTGTACGAGCGCTACAGCCGCCAGTATGTGGAGGAGTATAAGGAGGAGTTCGAGCGGAAATGCCGGGAGGTGTACCGCAGCCTGCGGGACAACGTGATCGCCACCATCCACGGGGACATCAAGGCCGCCTACCGGCAGGTGCGGGAGGTCAACCGGGTGCTGGGCGCCACGGCGTTTTCGGACAGCGTTTACAAGATCGGCATCACGCCCGCGTCCAACGAGAACAACCAGTTCTACGAGATGCTCACCGCCCCGGAGCTGGACAGCAAGGTGGTGAACGAGGACGATGTGGAGGGGCAGATCAGCTTTGGCGACGACGTGTTTGAGCGCAAGTATGAGCGGGAAATCAGCCTGCTGGTGGAGAAGTTCATCCCGGACCGCACCGGGGACGAGCGGGAGTCCGCTAAAAAGCGGGCGGAGATGGAGAAGTTCGCGGACTACCGCAATTACCTGACCTTCAACATGTACGAGGTGACCGTGGATGAGAGCGGCCAGGAGAAACGGATTCCCGTGGACGAGATGGCGGGCAACGACTCCGGCGGCGAGGGCCAGAACCCCAAGTACGTGGCGCTGTTCGCAGGTTTTGCCCTGCTGTTCGCCCACCAGAACCACCGGGACAGCCGGATCAAGATCGTGCTGCTGGACGAGGCTTTCTCCAAGATGGACAAGACCAGAAGTTCGGTGTGTTTAAATTACGCCAGAAAGCTGGGACTTCAGGTGATCATCTGCGTGCCGGACGAGCGCCTGATGACCCTGGTGAAAAATGTGGACTGCGTGTACGGCTTCCGCAGATACAAGAATCAGATTTCCATGCTGATGATCGACAAGGGAAGCTATCTGGATATGCTGGAGGGATCGGATGAGCAGGGAAACGAATCAGAGCCAGAGCAGGAAACGGAGCAAAGGCAGCAGCGAGAGCCGCAGCGGGAAAATGACGCTGTTGGAATGGATACTGAAACAGAATAATACCCCGGGCTGGCGGACCGGCGTCTCGTCCGGTGAGCGCCACCCACAGATCACCCAGGAGGCTATTGAAGCCGTGGGAAAGCGGGAGCTGCTGGAACAGGCGGCCGTCCTGGAGGGAAGCGGACTGATCGCGGTGGACTGGCGTGAGATGAGAAACGATATCGCCAGAATCCACTACCGCCTGGAGGACGTGGGCCGGATGTATGAGATGGCCGGGATTCCCGATCCAAGGGAGGCGCTGGCCCGGGCAGGGAGTCTGGTGAGACAGTACCGGGCGTGTTTGGAGAATGAGGATTTCAAGCCCTTTTACGATAAACTGCTGGAGCAGATCGGGAAAGGGAGTCTGCCGGAATACGTTGAGAACGAGGACTTTTTTCGGGCTCTCAACGCGGTTGCGGACAACCGGGAGAGCCTGTGGGAGACCCAGTTCAGCGCCCGGGTGTTCGGAAACGCCAAGTATTTTGGGAAGAATCTTCGGAAACCGGTTTTGCGCAAGCTGTGCCGCTACGGCTCCGCTGTGGAAGACGGCATGGAAGAGGACGAGGTGTTTGCCGAGTACGGGATCATGAGCTATTCCCAGCAGCTGGAGTGCAAGGGGCCGCTTCTGGTGGACACGCCGGACCGGGAGGGGAAGCGCCGCCTGGCCTCCGGGGAAAATTTTCCCCTGGGGATGGTGCTCAACGCCCGCACGCTGGCGGCGGCAAGCCCGGTGGGACTGCCTGGCGTCCGGCGGATGATTACCATTGAGAATAAAGCGAATTACGAGTCCATGGAGTACAGTGGGGATACCCTGTACATTTACTGCCATGGATTCTTCTCGCCCAAGGAGCGGCGTTTCCTGCGCAGGGCGGAGGAGCTTGCAGGGCCGGAGACGGAATTTTTACACTGGAGCGATATGGACTACGGCGGAATCCGCATTTTCCGGTTTATGAAGGAAAAGGTGTTTGCGCGGGTGAAGCCGTTTCACATGGACGCAGGGAGCTTTGAGCGCTACCGGCTGGCCGGGGCGGGGATTCCGTTGGAGGAGAAGAAGCGGCAGAAGCTTTTGGCCCTTGACGTGCCGGAGCTGGAGGAGTTAAAAGCCTGTATTTTACAATACGGGCTGGAAATTGAACAGGAAAATCTTTTGGAAGGAAGGCAGGAAACCCATGTATGATAAACTGACCCAGAGCGACATCGACAAGATGATGGAGGAGATCGAGCACCGGAAGCTGGTGGTGCGCAGGGAATGTTTGGAGGCGGTGAAGGAGGCAAGGGCTCACGGGGATTTGAGCGAAAACTTCGAGTACAAGGCGGCCAAGCAGGACAAGAACCGCAACGAGAGCCGCATCCGCTATCTGGAGCGCATGATCAAGACGGCGAAGATCATTTCCGACAAGTCCTCCTCGGACGAGGTGGGCCTGAACGACACCGTGGAGGTGTATATTCCGGAGGACGACGAGACGGAGCGCTATAAGATCGTCACCACGGTGCGGGGAAATTCCCTGAAGGGGCTGATCAGCATCGACTCGCCCCTGGGCAAGGCGCTGCTGGGCCACAAGGCGGGGGAGACGGTGTATGTGAAGGTGGACGAGCGCTTCGGCTACGAGGTGGAAATCCGCTCCATCGACACCACCACCGAGGGCGAGGAGGAGACGCTGCGAAGCTTCTGATCCCTGCGCGGAAAGAGGGGGCGTGATTTTCCGCACAAACTTCAATAACATGACAGAATGATGTCGTGTTTGGCGTGGTATGATAGCGGAAAAGGAGGAAATTACCGATGGCATTTGATTTCAAGAAAGAGTACAGGGAGTTTTATATGCCCGGGAATCAACCGGAGATTGTCACGGTGCCGCGGGCGGGCTACATTGCGGTCCGGGGGAGCGGGGATCCCAATCAGGAGGGCGGGGACTATCAGCGTGCGGTGGGCGTTCTGTACGCCGTGGCCTACACCATCAAGATGAGCTACAAGGGCTCCCGCCGGATCGAGGGCTTTTTCGAGTACGTGGTGCCGCCTCTGGAGGGCTTCTGGTGGCAGGAGGGCACTCCGGGCGTGGATTATTCGGACAAGAGCCGCTTTAACTGGATTTCCGTGATCCGCCTGCCGGATTTCGTGAAGCGGGAGGACTTTGATTGGGCGGTGGAGGAGGCTTCCGGGAAGAAAAAGATGGATTGTTCCATGGCGGAGTTCCTGACGGTTGACGAGGGGCTGTGCGTGCAGGTCATGCATCTTGGATCCTACGACGACGAACCGGCGACCGTGGCCGCGCTGGATGCGTTTTTAGAGGAAAACGGATATGAGAACGATTTCTCCGGGGACCGCCTGCACCATGAAATCTATCTGTCCGACCCGAGACGGTCTGCGCCGGAAAAGTGGAGGACGGTGATACGGCATCCGATCAAAACGAGAGATTAGGGGCGGCTGAGAAGCTCCAGCGGTTATCAGAGGAACCCATTTTATAGCGGCCGTGATAATCGCCGGAAATCACATTCAGATACATATCGTCGTGTTCCTGGAAGTACAGCAGTACGCCGTTCTGCTCCAGCTCGTCAAAAGAATCAAAATGTTTGACCGGCATGGAAAAGAGGCAGTCGTCTCCGTAGAAGCAGTGAAACTCCACATTAAGCTCCAGCGGGCCGCCGGGAGCGTCGGTCAGAGGGTGGGAGAATACGTCGTTTTCGGAGAGTGCCGGGTCGAAGGAGATCTCCACCGGCCCGCTTTCCGGCCCGTCCAGCCAGACACGGATGTTTTCCGCCCAGAAGCAGCAGCCGTTGCTGGCCAGAGTCACGGTGCCGGGGCGGCTGGCCTGGGGCAGGGGATCCGGCTTTCGGTCTCTGCCGGTCCACAGACAGAGGGCAATTCCCAGAATCAGTAAAATGGATAGAAATAGCTGCTTTTTCTGCTTCATCGGATCAACCATTCCTTTCCGGGAATTTACCCCACTTTGTAGCTGCAATATCTTCCCACTGTAACGATATCGCCGCCGTTACATTCGTAAGAAACTTCTCGTATAAACTGAAATCCCAATTTTTGAAGGACACGGCCGGAAGCCCGATTTTCCGCAGCATATGCCGTACTGATTTCTGTTATGTTCATTTCTTCGACGGCATATTTCATTGCGGTTCTCATGGCTTCGGTGGCGTATCCGTTGCCCCAAAACTTTTTTCCAAGGTTATAGGAAATATCCCAATGTCCTTCATCTTCATTGAAAAAAATCAAACAAGTACCGATTATAACTGGAATGCTTTTCAGAACAATTATCCATCGGTTCCACTTGCCGTTTTCCAAATTTCCAAGTTCAAATTCCACAAATTCTTTTGCGTCGTTTATGTCATTGCTTGCGTTCCACCACATATATCTTGATACATTTTCATCATTCATCCAACCGTTAAAAATGGCCTGCGTATCATTCGGATAAATCTCTCTTAGAATCAACCGATCTGTTTCCAATGTTGGCGTTTTCATACGTCCCTCCGTCAATTTCTTTTTTTCTAAAACCTGTCCATCACCTTATAGCATTCCTTTTTATCCGGCTTAGTCCGTGTTTTTTTACGCTTTATCGGGAGGCTGTGGGCTTATTCAGTACGTTTCAGCCGTTTTACATATTCACTTTGACTCCCATCCCAATGACAATATATGCAGCGCCCATTTTTGAAAGCATGGGCACAATTCGGATAGCCATACAGAACATGGGCACACTCCGGGCACAGTGTCATCATTTTTGAAGAAGATTTTAGAAATTTGCTCCCGCATTCATCACAAATGCAATATTCATCTTTATTCACGCTGCGCTCCCGCAAATGCTGATTTGTCTGATACGCCTTATCCGCCTGCGGCGGACAAACCATATGACCGTTTCCTTTTCATTCTAATATTGCCACATGATAATGTCAAACAGCTTATTACCTGAAGAGAGCCGCGAAACGAATTGCTCTTCGCTTCGCGGCTCTCATTGTGAGGATTTGCGGTTGTTTCACTGTCCGTCGCCGTCATCCCTCCAGATTCTTTCCAGAGAACCCCAACGGCAGCAGCTCTGCCAGCGTAAACTCTTTCCAGGTCTTATCCCCCTTGCACAGCAGGACGAGGAAGCGGTCGGGATCGCAGAACTCCATCAATACCTGGCGGCAGACGCCGCAGGGAGGCGCAAAGTCCCCGGGCGGCTCTAAACCGGGGCCGCCTGCGATGGCGATAGCCTCAAAATCCAGGATGCCCTCGGAAACGGCCTTAAACACGGCGGTCCGCTCCGCGCAGTTGGTGGGGGTGTAGGAAGCGTTCTCGATGTTACAGCCGGTGATGATCCGGCCGTCCTTCGCCAGCAGGGCGGCCCCGACCCGGAAACCGGAGTAGGGAACGTAAGAAAATCTGCGGGCTTCCAGGGCCTTTTCCACTAAAATTTCTTTATCGCGCCCGGTCATGCCTGTTCACCGTCCTGTCTGATCAAAATCCGAACCGCTTCCACCGCTGTCTTGATTGCGGATTCCGTGTCGTGCACAATGGGGTTCTCCAGACCAGCCTTGTCGCGCTCCTGGTTGCCCACCACCAGGAAGGTGGAACCGGCGCGGACGCGCAGGTAGGAGGCCACGATGAACAGGGCGGCGGACTCCATCTCCGACGCTTTGCAGCCAAGCCGCAGCCAAGCTTCCCACTTGTTCATCAGCTCATAGCTCACCGGCTTTGTCTCCGGTTCGTGCTGTCCGTAAAATGCGTCCTTGCACTGGACAACTCCGGCGTGGTAGGTGTAGCCGTTCTTTTTGGCCGCCTGGATCAGGGCGTTCGTCACGTCCAGGTCCGCCACCGCCGGAAATTCGATGGGCGCGTACTCCTTGCTGGTGCCCTCCATGCGGATGGCTCCGGTGGCGATCACAACGTCGCCGCCCTTCACATCCATGTCCATGCCGCCGCAGGTGCCGATGCGCAGAAAGGTGTCCGCGCCGCAGCGGACCAGCTCCTCCATGGCGATGGAGGCGGAGGGACCGCCGATGCCTGTGGAGGTCACGCTGACCTTTACGCCGTCCAGATATCCGGTGTAGGTCACATACTCCCGGCTGTCCGCCACCAGCCTGGCGTCGTCAAAGTAGGCGGCGATCTTAGCGCAGCGCTTGGGGTCGCCCGGCATGATCACATAGCGGCCCACGTCTCCCTGTCTGATCTGCAAATGATACTGTAATCCGATATCTCCCGAATAATTCTGCATGGCTGTCTCTCCTTTTTGGTTTAAATGGTTGAATCACTGTAATGGTAGTTTCCGGCCTGCCCCGGCAAGTCGCGCGGGCGGCCGCATTTTGTTTCAATGCAGCGGACCGCCGTCGCAGCCTGGGAACGCTTGCTCTTATCTTGTATGGTAACATTGAACTTGTCTAAAATCAATTAGGAAATTTACACAGTATTTTACATAACTATTTGTGCAAGATATTGAAATATATGTGGTTGAATACCAGAACAATCGGCTGAAACCGCCGAATGGCGCAGCGAAAAATTATACAAGTTGAGAATGATTTGAAGGACAAGTCTAAAAAATGTATGATCCCTGTCCCTTTTTTACCCTAAAACCCTTGTATTTCTCCCGCAGGTTGTATAAACTTAGACGTAGGTATGAGGAGGAGAGAATATGGCGTACGAGGCGAACGGGAAAAAGGAGACACGGTTGAAGCATGTGCGGGTTTACGATCAATTATACAGGCTGATCCAGGAGGGGGTGTTTCCCGCGGGCAGCCAGCTGCCCTCGGAGCCGGTGTTAGCCGGGCAGTTGTCGGTGAGCCGCATGACGCTGCGGCGGGCTCTGGCCTTACTCCAGGAGGATCATCTGGTCAAAAATATCCGCGGCAAAGGGAACTTTATCTGCGCGCCCTCCAGCTGCACGCCGCCCTTTGAGACGGGGAGGGCGCGGCATCCGATCTACAGCTGCTGTACTCAACCCTTTGAGGAGGTGGAGCTGGAACTGCGCATCGAGCCGCCCACGGAAGCCATCACCCAGAGTCTGGGGCAGAAGTCCGCGGCCGTGGTGATCGCGGACCGTTGGTACCGCCAGGGGGACACGGTGTCCGCCTATTCCCTGAGCTTTATTCCCATCGAGGTGATTGCCGGACAGGGGCTGGACTTAAACCGGGAGCAGGAATTGAAGACGTTTCTGGAGACTGCGGTCTACAGCGGGGAATACGGCAGCGCCTGCGCCCTGACCTACACCACCACGGGGAATTTTACCGCCGTGAAATACGTGTTATCCCACGATTCCGCCTTTATTCTGGTTCAGGAGACAATCTACGGCCGGGAGAGGCAGATTCTGGTGAGCAGCAAACACTATATCCCGGTGGAGCTGTTTGAAGTCCATCTGGTGTCGGGGGAGGTGTAGGGGGAGGAAAGAGGGGCCGCGTCCGGGAGGGCCTGTTGTGAGGAGCCGCCGCGTCCCCGGCCGCGAAACCACTCAGCCGCCTCTAAAAACCGCTTGCGCTTTCCACCTCCCCGAACTATAATGGAGTAAAAAATGTTGTAAGCGCTTACACAAACGGCCTCCCACCAGCCCGTCCGCCGGGCCGGGCAGCCGTTTGGTGCGCGGTGAGGAGAATGCAGACAATGGCAGCCGTAAACATGACGGAGGGGAGTATCCCCCGGCATTTAATCAATTATTCCCTGCCCCTGATCGCGGGGAACCTGTTTCAGCTCACCTACAATGTGGTGGATTCCATCATTGCCGGCCGGTTTATCGGCAAGGAGGCCCTGGCGGCGGAGGGAACCGCCAACCCAGTGATGAGCATCGTGATCCTGGGGATTTCCGGAATCTGCATGGGTGCTTCCGTGCTGATGAGCGAGTTTTTCGGGGCGGGAGAGTACGGGAAGCTGAAGCGGGAGATGTCCACCACGGTGATCTTCGGCTGCTATTTCTCCCTGGCCGTGGCCGTCCTGGGCGTGCTGCTCGCAAAGCCCCTGCTGGCTGCGCTGAACGTGCCGGAGGAACTGCTGGACATGGCTTCCACCTACCTGCGGATCATTTTTCTGGGCGCGCCCTTCACCTATTTCTACAACGCGGTGTCCTCGGCGTTAAAGAGCGTGGGGGACTCCCGGACGCCCCTGAAATTTCTGGCGTTTTCCGCGGTATTAAACGCAGTACTGGACCTGATTTTCATCGGCTGGCTGGGCTTTGGCATCGTCTGCTCCGCAACCACCACGGTGATCGCCGAGGCGGCCTCGGCCCTTCTGTGCATCGGTTATGTTTACCGGAAGATTCCCATGCTGCAGCTGCGCGTGGGGGAATTTCGCATGGATGCCGGTCTGCTGCGCCAGACTCTGCGTTACGGCAGCGTGACCGCGCTGCAGCAGTCCTGTCAGCCCATCGGCAAGCTGCTGATCCAGGGGGCCATCAATCCCCTGGGCGTGGATATGATCGCCGCTTTCAACGCTGTAAACCGGGTGGACGACTACGCGTTTACGCCGGAGCAGAGCATCTCCCACGGCATCACCACCTTCGTGGCCCAGAACCGGGGGGCGAAGAAAACGAACCGCATTCAGAAAGGCTTCGCCTGCGGCCTGCTCCTGGAGGCCTGCTATTGGGTGTTCATTTTCACGGTGATCACGCTGGTGCGGGAGCCGGTGATGCGCCTGTTCGTTACCGAGGGCAACGATGCGATTGTGGCCCTGGGCAGCAACTATCTGGCGCTGATGGCGTTTTTCTACCTGTTCCCGGCCTTCACCAACGGAATCCAGGGATTTTTCCGGGGGATGGGAAATATGAGCATCACCCTGCTCGGCACCTTCACGCAGACCAGCATCCGGGTGATTTTCGTGTATCTTCTGACGCCGCGGATGGGGATGCAGGGCGCGGCCTGGGCCTGCGCGGTGGGGTGGAGCATGATGCTGCTCCTGGAGGTTCCCTACTACGTGTGGTTTATGCGCAAGCGGAACGGGGAAGCTTAAAAATTGTAACAGTTCAGACGGCTCATCTTCTTGACCGAAAAAGAACGGTCAAGAAGCATCGGATGTCCATCCGATGTGAAAATTGACACAAAAACCCGCTTACAAGCGAGCTTGACGCGGCTTTCCGCGCCAATTTTCCCGCCGTCTGAACTGTTACTAAAAATTTGGAAACTGTTGCAAATGCCATAGTAAAAGCAGCCGCATTATGATACAATAAGAAAACAATACAGGTATTGCCTGCCACCCGCCGGGCGGCGGAGGCACGGTGAAATGAATCAACATTAGAAAATTCGAGGAGGTATGCAGATGTACGCAGAATTTGATGATACATTGGTGACGGGAGATGAGATGATCGATTCCCAGCACAGGGAGCTGATCGGCAAGATCAACGATCTTTTGAGAAGCTGTGAGGAGAATGCAAACCTGAGAGCTGCGGTGCAGATGTTGAACTATCTGGCGGATTACACGGAATTCCACTTTGGGGAAGAGGAAAGACTCCAGGAGAAGATCGGCTATCCGGGCATCGCAGAGCACAAGGCAAAGCACGAGGAGCTGCGCAAGACCGTGGAGGAGCTTCACGGAATGCTGGAGGACCAGGAAGGCCCCACCCCGGAATTTGTGGAGCAGGTCAATAAGAACGTGACCGAATGGCTCTACTACCACATAAGGACATTTGACCGGTCGGTGGCGGAGTACAAATTTATGAGAGATAACGGAGACCGTCTGTGACGGACGCGCTCCCCAAAAGCAGGCAGCAGGACCGAAAGGCCCTGCTGTTTTCATGATTTGATTGCTGTAGGCCGCTGGCCCGGCCTTTGACGGTTGCTTGTTTACGTTTCTTCCGTCGGAGACTCCCCTTCGCGGATCCGGGCGGCAGTTTGCGCATCCAGAAGACTTCGCAGCTCCTTTAGCAGCGGGTGGAAGGAAAAGTAGGGCTTTCCATATTCCAAATTGAAGGCGTAATCGAAATCCGGCGGATTCTTCCCCTGATTGTGCTGCAAAATGGTCTCCGCTTTGTCCAGCGCCTTGACCAGCCGCGCCTCCTCTGTGGTGTTGCTGTTGTATTCCTGCCAGAGCGCCAGAAGATAGTCCCTCTGGCCGTCCGGCAGCAGCGAGAGCACGCGCCGCACATCCCGCTCCTCGTCCATATGTTTTTGAACCTCGTCCGGGCGGGTGGCGGCGGAAATGTCGCCGATGTAGAGCTCGCCCAGATCGTGGACCAGACACATCATCAGCGCCTTTTCCACATCCACGTGGAAGGACGGGGCCAGAAGTCCCACAAGCAGCGCCAGCCGCCAGGAGTGCTCGGCCGTGCTTTCCCGCCGCCCGTCCGAGGTCCAGGCCTCCCGGGTGACGGATTTCAGCCGCTGTGCCTGACAGATAAATGCAATCTGTTTTTCCAGTGTGTCCATCTTAATTCTCCCTGTTCTGTCTCATTTGGCGCGCAGCTGCATGACAAACTGCTCCACCGCCTGCTCGATGGTCTGGCAGGGCAGACCGTTGTTTTTGATGCCGTTTTCCTCGATGGCGATCACATGGAAAACGTAGTTGTTCACCGGCACGTAGTCCATCTCAATCAGCATGTTGGCCTCCAGATCCTGAAGCAGAACGGCCGTGGTCTGGGTGCTGTTGATATGGCTTTGGATTTCGGACAAATACTTCAGGCAGTCCGTCTCCCGCTTAAACGCCTCGGACAGTTCGCCCAGGCGTCTGTCCCGGTCGGCTGCCGTACATTTTGTATAATGCCACATAAGTTATTCCTCCAATTCTTCTATGATGGGCAGGCGCTGCCCGTTTCAGACACGCTCCAGGCCCGAACCTGCCTGGGTCGGGGGTTACATCCGCGCGGCCAGGTCAATCCGGCGGTGGATCGATCCGGCCAAGTGCCGCAGCTCTTCCAGGTCGGATTTCTTGCAGGGGAAGAGGACGTAACAATCGCTCTCAAGATCCAGGGCGGCGGTGCAGATTTCCCGGGCGCTCCATTTGCCGTCGAGGATACGGCACCACTGCTGGATATCCCCATCCTCGTCAAACCACTCCCGCTCCAGGGAAAGCCGGTTGGCGGCCATTCCGGTCAGTTTCCCCATAAAATGCAGGAAATCCCCCAGCTCATCCTTCCAATCGCGCTCGCACACCCAGCCGCGGCTCTCCAGAATATCCACCAGCCCCAGCCACTGGATCAGCTCCAGGTCATCCGAGTCCTCGATTCCGCGCTCCTCATACCGGTCAATGTGAACTTCAAAATATCGTTTGGGGTCGGAAACACATTCCGCGGCCTCGCCCATGACCTCCTGGTCGCCGTCGGAGATTAGGCGGGCGATTTCCAGAATCGGTTGGCGGTACCCGGCCTCCCCGGCCCCGGCCGGTTTCTGGGACTCCGCTTTCTCCGGCTTGCGGAATCGGTCTAAAAATCCCATGAAAGTTCCTCCATTTCATTTCGCATTTCCTTAAGTATACCAGAAGCCCGGAAAAAAATACAGCACGGAATCCGCTGTCTGCGGTTTCCGTGCCGTAAGGGCCGCCTGTCTGTGGCGTCAGGGTGGGGGATAAGCCGGTTATTGGATCTGTTTCAGCACCTTTTCGCTGGCCCAGCCGGTGGCCGTGCGGCTGTCGTCCAGGTACAGCTCATACCACACGGAATCCATCAGCTGCCAGTTGCCGGTGCCCGTCAGCTGCCGGCCCTGGGGGGCCTGGGCCACCACCTCATAGCCGGTGCCCGGGCCGGAGCGGATGTTGGCGGCGGAGGCGGTGATCTCAAACAGGGGCGGGGCGGCCTCCGTGGTTTCAGTCTCGGCCCGGGTTTCGGCAAAGGTGGCGGAGGTCTCTTTGGCAGCTGTTTTCCGCTCCGGATCCTGCTTCATTTCCCAAAGGATTTGGCGCAGCTTCCAGGACAGGTTGCCGGATAAGTCGCGGGCGTACAGAAACACGCCGGTGAACAGCACCGCGTTGATAAGGACCGCCAGAAGCATGCGGGTGAGGGTGAAAATCCTGCGCCGCTCAAGGCGGTTTTTGAACTGTCGCTTGAACTGGTTCAGGATCATCCAGAAGGTGCGCTCGATGCCTTTCCAGTCAAATTCCTTGCGCAGCTTGGTGGCGGAATCCCACAGGCAGCAGACGCCCAGAATCACGGGGAGCGCGATCACGGCCGCTATAAAAAACAGAGTGACCGCCATTTCAAGGGCGGCGGGCATCCCCATGCCGGCGCAGAGGCGGGCGGTTAACTCCCGGAGGCTGAACCGGGACCAGGACGGCAGCTCATAGCCGACAAATCCGAACGTGGCCCGGGCCAGCCAGAGAGCGGCCGGAACGGCGGCGGGTATTGCGATGTAGCGCAGGTTCCAGACGATCAGCTTCACAAGCTCAAACACCCCAAAGGTAAGATAGACGGGCAGGTAGGCCAGGAAAAACAGCGGCGTAAAGCACGGCGGCAGCGGCTCGGTTTTTTCACGGCCCAGAATCCGGTCCACCTTGTCAAGGAACTTCTGGCGTCCCTGCTTCCGTTCTGCATCCTTCATCATTTTCCGGATTCCGTTGTCGTAGATGCCGAACTTGGAATACATGGTCAGGAAGTAGGAGAAGAGGAAATCGTACTGGTCCCGGAAGCCGTACTCCCGCTGGGCAACCCTGGCCAGATCGGCGATGGTGCGTTCCCTGGCCTCCACGATCTCATACATGTAGGGGGTGAGGTTTGGGAACTTGACCAACAGCTTAAACTCCTTAAAATTGTAAAATACATCGTTTTGATCCAGCAGCTCATCCAGCTTGTTGTACAGGTCCAGAACCGGCGTGTATTCCTGACCGCCGTCCAGGCGCAGGCCGGAGGCCTTTTCGCGCCCCGCCTTCACCAAAGTGCGGAGGGACTCGATGTCCCTGCAATTTTCCAGATCCAGGAAGCGGTAAAGGCTTTCCGACACACCGGGGAACTGTACGGCTGTGGTTCCAATGGCTGCGGCTTTTGTCAGGTAAGCCTGACATTTGCGGATTCCCAACAGGGTGGAGCGGTCGAACTGGTCCGCAACCAGCGCGCTCTTCTTTTTCTTTTCGTCCCGCTCATCCTCCCCGCCGTCCGCGCCGCGGGCGTCCAGCTTGGACACCTTGAATTCGGTTTTGAGCATTTCCAGAATGGACTGCCTGGATTTGCGCTGCTCCGGGAAATATTCGAAGAAGAAATCGATCTCCTGCCTGCGGATGCGCCGGGTTTTGCCCACGATGCCGAAGAATTCCCGGGCAAAGTCCAGGGAAGCGTCCCCGGTCCCGTCCCCGCTTTTCTGATAATAGGCGTACAGGGCTTTGCGCAGGGAGGGGTCCCGCAGCACGGCCTCATACCGGTCCGCGGCTTCCAGATGTTGCCTGGCCTGTGCGGCCTTGTCCTCCCTGGGACTGTTCAAAAACTGGCTCCAGCTTTTGCGCTTTTTCGCAAAGGCCTGTTCCAGTTCCTGGTCCGTCACGTCGGGACCGCTGATTTTGTAAAGGAAAAACAGGTTGAGCGTTTCGATGTCAACCCCGTACTTCCGTTTGATTTGTTCTCTGATATCGGCCATTTTAACGTGTTACCTCCTCCCGGACTGTTTTGCCATGATTCCCAGCATACCGTTAAACAGGCTCATGGACAGCTCTCCCAGCAGATCGGACAAGAACATGACGGCGGCGCAGGCCAGCGCAATCAACAAATAGGCGAGGGAGCCGATCAGGGAGGCAAAGAATGCCGCCAGGCCCAGGGACAGGACCCAGAGGCCGAGGGAGAGCAAAAGCAGAAGAATGTTGGCCCCGTGGATCAGCTCGATCACCATGCCGGCCAGGATGAACACCGCCAGACAGATGAGGGCTGTGCAGATTAGGATCACGCCGTACCGGACCACGATATCCAGAAATGCCTCCACCAGCGTGGTGACGACTTTCAACACCATTCCGACGGTCAGGGCGGTCACCGCGGCCAGGCAGCAGATAAACACAAGCAGACAGATCATTCCGGTTTCCTCCTTATTCCACGGTGGTCTCAGCGGTCCTGCGCACCGCCGTGATCCGCTCGTCCTCCGTCATCTGGTTGGAGAGGTCGAAGGTGGTCTCCAGCTTGCTGTGCCGGCACAGCTCCTCGGCCATCACGTGCAGAATCCCGGAATTGTCCAGAGCCAGCATAACCGTGATCTCCGTCCCCTTGGGCACCCGCTCGTTGAAGCGCATGTGGATCGTGGTGATGGGTTCGCGGTCCCCCAGAGGAAGGGTGGGCTCCATGCTTCTTGTCTCAAAGATGGGAAGTTCCGTTCCGGTCTGATTGTTCTGGCCGGTCCAGAAGGATCGGGTGGTGGTGGCGGGCAGCTTGTCGTTGCTCATAAGCATGTTGCAGATGACCAGCTCGTCGTCCTCGTTGTAGGCGCTGATGCCGTAGGTGCGGGAGAGCACGTTTGTGATGTTCATTTTTATGGCCCCGTATCCGGAGGTGGAGAGCGCGAATTTTTTGTCCAGGGCGCCGCCGGTCTTTAAGTTCTCCTCGGTCAGCTCTTTTACGGTTTTGCCGGTTTTCTGGGATTCCTCCAGCAGAAAATCGCTGTACTGTTTTTCATTGCGGGCGTAGATGGCGGCCCCTTTGGCCACGGCCTCGTCGGGGTCCTGGAGCACCGGGGTAATGTGATAGTCCGCCTCGATCATTTTCGCCACCTGGGGCATCCGCGAGGAGCCGCCCACCAGCAGGATCTTGTCGATCTTCTCCTGGGGGCAGCCCTTCTGGGCGGCGTTTTTTAACACCTCGTCCAGCAGGTTTTTGGTCCGGCTGAGCAGGTCGTGGGTCAGTTCCTCGTAGCGTTCGCGGGTCAGCTCCTCGCGGAAGCGTCCGCCGCTGCCGTTGACGGAAATGTTCACCTTTTCCCGGGCGGTCAGGGACTTCTTCCAGGTCTCCACATCCACGTACAGGGCGGCCACGGCGTCCGGGTCCTCGGACAAATCCTCGCCGTTTTCCTCCTCATAGCGTTCCGTCACATAATCCATCAGCGTCTCATCCCAGTCCTTGCCCCCCAGGGTGTCGTCGCCTCCGGTGCAGACCACGGAAATGTCGCTGCCGTTTATGTCCATCACCGTGATGTCAAAGGTGCCGCCGCCTAAGTCGTACACCAGCACGGTCTCATGTTTGGCGCTGCCCGCCGCGCCGTAGCTGATGGCCGCGGCCGTGGGTTCGTTGATGATATTGAGCACGTTTAAGCCCGCCAGTTCCCCGGCAGTCTTGGTGGCCTGGCGCTCGTTCATGCCGAAGTAAGCGGGGCAGGTGATCACCACGTCCCGGACCTCCTGCCCCTCGGAGAGCACGCCGGTCTGGATCAGCTCGTCGTTGGCGTCCTTTACCAGCTTTTTTAAGATGTAGGCGGAGATTTCCGGAGCGCTGTAGGTGATCCCGGCCAGCGTGACCTTGTCGTTCTCCTTGCCCATTTTGCGCTTGATGAACTGGACGGTCCGGTCCGGGTCCACCTCGATGGAGCGCTTGGCCTCCATGCCCACCACCACGTTGTCCGCGGATTCCACCATGACCACGGAGGGGGTGGTGTGATCCCCGTCGCTGTTCTTTAAGACCACCGGTTTGCCGTACTCGTCCATGTAGGCGATGCAGGAATAAGTGGTTCCAAGGTCAATTCCAAAAACGTAATTCATAATCATATTCTCCCTTCAATCTCTGGTTATCGGTTGTAATTCATCGGTTGTATGCCGGCTGTGTTTCGGCTGTGCGCCGTCGGGACGGCGCAGGGCGCCGGAGTATGCGGTCCACATCCGCCGGTTACTGGAAACGGTACACGGTCACGTGTTCGGGGATCAGTACCTTATCTCCCTTGGCGTAACCCGGGGCAAGGCTGGCCTTCACCGTGCGGTCCAGTTCGGGGCTGGCGGCGGTTACCACGTTCATGGCCCGGTGCCGCCCGCCGTCAAAGGGCTGGCCCGGCTGGGTGGTAAAGGGTTCGATGTTCTGGCGTTCCAGCAGGTCCAGGATGTCCTCGTCCAGGTAGGTGAATTCTTCCCGCAGCTTTTCGGCGTCAAGTTCGGTCCACTGCGGGGAGCTTTGGCGCTTTAGCAGCCGGCCCCGCAGCCCGATTAACTCCTTCATCGCCTGTTCCACCAGGCGGGCTGGTTGGTCTTGTTTGTAAGCTTCCAGCTCCTGGTGGAGGCGGTCGATCAGCTGGTCCTTCCGCCTAATCTGGTTTTCGATGAGCTGCGCGGTCATCTGGCACTGCTCCCGGGTGTTTAAGAGGATTTCGTTCAGGCTTAAAAGCTCCTCCTGGGTGAGGTCGTCCGGGATTAAATCCATCTCGTTTTGGTTGGTCATATGAAACTCTCCTTTCAGATACTTTTTTGATTTCTGATTACAAGACGAATGAACGGGGCGTCCGGTTTTAAAATCATTTTATTTTTTTCAACTTTTTATTTTTCTTGTCCATTATACTCGGATATTCATACATATTCAACGAAAATTTTCCAGATTTCGGTTTCGGCGGTAGGGGCGGTTGGGAAAACCGTCAATCTGTCTGACCACAGGCTGGGTATCTCTGAAAAAATTATAAAAAATTTCTAAAATGAGTCTTGACAAGATCGGATGATTATAATATTATATTGTTATAACAATTAAAGACCAAACAAAGGGGGAAATCATCATCAGACAGATTGTGTTAGTCAGCCATGGAACCATGGCGGAAGGGCTGCGCCGGGCGGCGGAAATGGTGTTTGGAAGCCTGCCGGATGTCCGCCACGTGTGCTTGTCCGAGGACAAGGGAATTGCCCAGTTTGAGGCGGAGCTGTCCGCGGTGTTTGAAGGGCTCCCCGGCGGCGAGCCGGTGGCCGTGCTCTGCGACGTAAACGGAGGATCGCCTTACAACACGTCTCTGCGGCTTCTGGAGCAGATGGGACGCCTTGAGACGGCCAGTGTGGTGTCGGGTATGAATCTGCCTCTTCTGCTGGTACTCCTGATGGCGGAGGACAGCGGGCGGGAGACTGTAAAGGCGGCCATCGACGGGGCCAGGGACAGCATTCAGATGTTTGAGCCCAGGCAGGAAGACGAAGACGAGGAATTATAGGAAGGGGGATTTTTATGGCAATCAGTTTTATTAGAGTGGATGACCGGATTATCCACGGGCAGATCATTATCCGCTGGTCCACGGAGTATCCGTGCGACGGAATCATCGCCGTGGACGACAAGGCGGCCTCCAGCGAGGTGATCCGCAACGCGCTTCTGGCGGCGTCCACCAAGAAAACCTTTATCTGGACCAGGGAGAAATTCAAGGCCAAGATGGAGGAAGCCGCGGCCAGCAGCAAGAATTATTTCGTAATCACCAAGACCCCGGAAACGATGGCGGAGCTTTTGGTGGACTGGGGTATGAAGGTCAATACAAAGACTTTAAACATCGGTCCCCAGAGCGCCAAGAAGGACACGGTCCGGGTCAGCAAGAACGCGGATATCACCAAGGAAGATATTGCGGCCTACGAGAAGATCCACAGCGCTGGCTACCAGATCGAATTTCAGCTGGTGCCGGACTTTTCCAAGGTCCGCTGGAGCGATGTGAGAGAAAAACTTATCTAACGAACGATATAGGGGGAAATTCTTATGCAGATTAATCTGTTTCAAGCCATTATGATTGGCATTTTATCGTATCTCGGTTCTCTGTCCTGTCCGTGGGTGCTGGGAACTACGGGCGGCTGGTACGTCCTGTCCAGGCCGTTAGTCTCCGGTTTTCTCATCGGCCTGATCATGGGAGACGTCCAGACCGGTATCATCGTAGGCGTGGCCGTGCAGGTGGTTTACATCGCCCTGGTCACTCCGGGCGGCCAGATGCCCCAGGACTTAAACGCGGCGGCATACATAGGCGTGGGCCTTGGCGTTATGGCGGTAAAGGCCAGCGCCAGCGTGGAATCGGCGGTTGCCATCGCCACGGCGGTGGGCGCCATCGGCACTATTTTCCACAACTTCATGATGATGACCAACTCCTTCTGGAACGCCAGAGCCATCAAGGCCGCGGAGCAGGGCGATTACAAGGGCCTTGCGTTTAACCACTGGGTGGGTCCCCAGCTGCTCCAGTTCTGCTACCGGGTGATTCCCACTGTGGCCGTCCTCTACCTTGGACAGAATCTGGCTACGGATATCATCGCAATGTTCCCTGTGGACTCCTTTGTGATGAGGGCGCTGACCGCTCTGGGCGGAATGCTTCCCGCGGTTGGAGTTGCCATTCTGTTAAAGCAGGTTACGAAGAAGAACATCGAGATCGTGCGGTTCCTGTTCGGCTTTGCCCTGGTCGCAGCACTGGGCATCAACATGATTACCATCGCAATCTTCGGCGCATTCTTTGCGTACAGCTATTTCTTATATATGAAAAAAGACGGGGCAGCGGTTGCTGTAGCGGATGATATGGAGGAGGAACTGTAGGATGAAAAAGTTAAGCAAAAGTACTCTGAGAAAATGTTGGCTGCGGTGGATGTGCGGAAACCTGTGTTCCATGTCCTTCCAGTGGCTGGAATCCCTTGCCTTTGCCGATTCCATGGCCCCGGCGATCAAGGAGCTTTACGGCGGAGATAAGGAAAAGGAGGCCGAGGCCCTCACAAGGCACTGCGCCTTTTATAACACGGAGCCTCAGCTGGGCTGTATCGTAAATGGCATCGCCTGCGGTCTGGAGGAGGAGAAGGCCAACGGCGCGGATTTGGACGACGAGGTGATCAACAGCATCAAGCTGGGCCTGATGGGACCCATCGCGGGGATCGGCGACGCCATGGTTCCGGGCATGTATCTGCCCCTGCTGCTGTCCATCGGCATCGGGCTTGCGGACGGCGGAAATGTGATGGGACCAATCTTTTACATCGTCACGTTTTTGGCTACCGTATTGGCAGGCACCTATTACCTGTTCATGAAGGGCTATCAGATGGGCACCAAGTCCGTGGGGCTGATTGTGGGAGAGGCGTCCCAGAGAGTGCGGGAAGCGTTTAACCTGTTGGGCGCCATCGTAGTGGGCGGCGTGGGCGCGTCCTACGTGAGCATCAATACCATTTTACAGATCCAGACCGGCAACTCGGACGCCACCGTGGTGGTAAACGATGTGATCAACGGCATTTTCCCCAGACTGCTTCCCCTTGTGGCGATCATATTCTGCTGGTGGCTGATGTCCAGAAAGAAAATGTCGGCCCTCAAAGTGATGGGGATTCTGGTTGGAGTGTCCATCGTGGGCGTGGCCCTGGGACTGTTCTGACGGTTACTTTAACATCAAAGAATCAAAAGCCTTTCAGCAAAACATTGACAGGGTAAACAGGATCAATTATTATATTGTTATAACGATTGAGGCAATGGGAACAGAGGGGCTTATATGGAAAAATTAAATAGCGCAAAAGGCGCTCCGCCTTTATATTTGCAAATCAGCGAAATTTTACGAAATAAGATATTGACGAAGGAATACGCCTTCGACACGATTATTCCCAGCGAGACAGAGCTTCAGGGCATGTACCAGGTCAGCCGCATCACGGCCAGACAGGCGATCCAGGAGCTGGAAAAGGACGGTCTGGTCAGCAGGGCCAGGGGGAAAGGCACCGTTGTCATCTACCAAAAGCACATTGAGGAGTTTTTGACCAGGATCCGCAGCTTCACAGACGAGATGAAGGAGCTGGGAATCGTGCCCGGAACCAGCTACGCCCATATGGAACTGGTGAAAGCGGACCAGCATCTGGCTAAGGTGTTTCAGGTGGAGCCGGACGTGCCGCTGTACCGCCTGGAACGCGTGAGAACGGGAGATGGGAAGCCCATCGTTATTTTCCAGACCTACTTCCACATGGGCAGGAACCTTCCCCTGGATGACAGCATGTACTACGGAAGTCTGTACGCCATGCTGGAGGAGATGAACATCCATCCGGTGAGGATCAAGGAAAAGTTCGACTGTATTATGCCGGACGCCCATACCAGGGAGCTGCTGAAGGTCCAGCGGACGATTCCCATACTCCGCAGAATCCGTACGTCTTACGACGAGTCCGGCGAGGTGGTGGAGTATACCGTCAGCCTGTACCGGGGGGACCGATATTCTTATTCCGTAGAGATCAGTAAATAGGCAACAAGGCAGTAGTTTTATTGGAAGATAAAACGGGAGCGCGGCAGGAAGTCTGCTGCGCTCCCGTTTTTGACAGGAGGAGAGACATGGAATTTTATCCGGGATTTGATATAAGTCCGAAGCAGGAGCCCTTCGGCTTTTGCTACGGCAAAGGTGTGTTCGGGCCGGAGGCGGAGATCCGCCGCTTAGACGATATCCGGGCGTCCCTGGAGGACCCGGGTTGCACCGGGCCGGAGGCGGTCTACTCCATCTCCATGGACGTGGGCATGGAGGAGGACCGGGAGGAGATTGAGAAGCGGAATCTTCTGTACGGCGCGGTCACCTACGCCGCGGGGACTCTGGGACGGGAGCCGGTGCGCTCCCAGGGACATATCCACGCCGTGAGCATTTCCTGTGGTTCCTCCACGCCGGAGGTGTACGAGATTTGGGACGGCCGGGCGATTATCTATATGCAGGAGTCCGGGGAGGACGATCCCGGGGCGTGCTACGCAATTTACGCCGGTCCCGGGGACGTGGTCATCGTACCGCCTTACTGGGTCCATGCCACGGTCAACGGGGGCGCGAACCGGCCCATGACGTTCGGGGCCTGGTGCGTGCGGGATTACGGGTTTGAGTACGGCCAGGTCAGGGCCCACGGCGGGATCGCCTACTTTCCCTATGTGGAGGACGGAGTCATCCGCTGGAGGGAGAATCCGGCCTACCGCTGCCGGGGATTGACGGAGAGGGGACCAAGGGAATATACGGAATTCGGAATCCGCAGGGGCGTTCCGGTGTACGCCCAGTTCCGGGAACAGAGGGACCGGTTTGATTTTGTGACGAGGCCCCAGGATTATCAGCACCTATGGGAGGGATTCAGACCATGAAGATAATGGAACCGAGCGCCGTGCATGATTTTTACAGCGGGGTGATCACCGGGACTGCGGTGAAAATGGGCACAAAACGCCTCAGGGACATCGTCGGGGCCTACAGTGAGGCCGGAGAGGTGGAGGATTTGGACCGGGTGATGTACGAGGTCTATTCCTTTGAAAACGGGGATCCCGCCCGGGCGGGAAACCTGAACTGGGGGCTTACGGTGATGTACCCGGAGCTTGTGGGAGAGGAATGTAATTTTACAAGGGGACATGTGCACGCCGACCGGAGCTGTGCGGAGATTTATTTCGGCCTTGCCGGGCAAGGGCTTCTGCTGTTTATGGATCAGGATGGCGGAGCATGGGCGGAGAAGGTGTGTCAGGGTTCCCTGCATTATATTGACGGAAGGTGGGCCCACCGGCTGGTCAATACGGGGGACGGGGTGCTGAAGGTGGGAGCCTGCTGGCCGGTTACGGCAGGGCACGACTACCAGTGGGTGGAGGACCACCCGTTTCCGGTGAGAGTTTTTAAAAAGAATGGAGAGATCATATGTATCTGAACAGGGAATCCAATTATGAAAAACATCCGCGTACCAGAATACACGGTTTTAAAGAGGAGGTATTCTCCGGGTATGAAGACATTATAGAGGAACTGAAAAAAAGGTGCGCAAAACGGCCCTTTGTGCTGACGGTTGATTGCTATCCGGGGGTGGACGACGGGGAGCTTCTGGGGGCGCTTAAGGCCCTGGAAGTGGACCGGGTGATTCTGACGGAGGAGCTTTTCAAGGGCGAGCAGACGATCCGCCAGCAGCTGAAATACCAGCTGACCGACGATCGGGTGTTCGGAAAGCTCTACGCCGGAGAGATCCGGGATTTTATGGATGAGGAGAAGCTTGGGAAAGCGGAGGAGGAGGTAAAGGACGCCTCCGGACTTACACTCATCTACGGTTTCGGGGCCGCCCTGGTGTCACCCGGCGACCTGCTGGTGTACGCCGATCTGGCCAGATGGGAGATTCAGCTGCGTTACCGCCGTGGAATGGGCAACTACCGGGCGGACAACGGCGACGAGGATATCCTGAAAAAATACAAGCGGGGCTTTTTCGTGGAATGGCGGATTGCGGATAAGCACAAGGCGGAGCAATTCGAGTCCATCGGATACCTGCTGGACACCAACCGCTCCGGCCGGCCGAAGATGATCAGCGGCCGGGCCTTCAGGGCCGCCCTGGGGGAGACGGCGGTTCGTCCCTTCCGCACGGTGCCCTATTTCGACCCGGGCGTCTGGGGCGGCCAGTGGATGAAGGAGGTCTGCGGCCTGGACGCGCAGGCTCCCAATTTTGCCTGGAGCTTTGACGGCGTGCCCGAGGAAAACAGCCTGCTCTTTGATTTCGACGGAACCGTGGTGGAGATCCCGGCCATGGACCTGGTGCTGTACCAGCCCAGGAACCTTCTTGGGGAGGCCGTGTTCGCCCGGTTTGGGGCGGAGTTTCCCATCCGATTCGACTTCCTGGATACCATGGGCGGTCAGAATCTGAGCCTGCAGGTTCATCCTCTGACCGAATATATCAAGAAACAGTTCGGGATGCAGTATACACAGGATGAGAGCTACTATATTCTGGACGCCGGGGACGACGCGGTGGTTTATCTGGGGCTTAAGGATGGGATCGACCGGGAGGAGATGATTGCGGATTTAAAGAGGGCCCAGGAAGGGGGACACCCCTTTGACGCAGACCGGTATATCAACCGGTTCCCGGCCAAAAAACACGACCATTTCCTGATTCCCGCGGGCACCTGCCACTGCTCCGGCAAAAACGCCATGGTGCTGGAGATCAGCGCCACCCCCTATATTTTTACCTTCAAACTCTGGGACTGGGGGCGCGTGGGGTTGGACGGGAAGCCCAGACCCATCCACATTGAACACGGGGAAAAGGTGATCCAATGGGACCGCACCACGGAGTGGGTGAAGCAAAACCTTGTGAACGCCTTCTATACGGTCAGCGAGGCCGACGGCGCTGTGGAGGAGCACACCGGGCTCCACGAGCTGGAATTCATCGAGACCAGGCGGTACTGGTTCGACCGGCCCATTGACCTGAACACGGAGGGGACCGTCCATATGCTGAATCTGGTGGAGGGCGCCGCCGCTGTGGTGGAGAGCCCGGAGGGCGCCTTCGAGCCCTATGAGGTGCACTACGCGGAGACCTTTATCGTGCCCGCCGCCGTGGGCGCTTACCGGGTGAGGCCGAAAAACGCGGATGAAAGGATCGGTTTGATAAAAGCCTATGTCAGATAAACTGGAAAAGCTGCGGCTCTTGGCTGTGGACATGGACGGCACGGCGCTGTTGCCGGACGCCCGGGTAACGCCGTCCACCCTGGCGGCATTGAAGCGGGTGATGGAGGAGGGGGCGTTGGTGATTCCGGCCTCAGGGCGAGTCTTTGGCGGGATTCCGGAGGAGATTCTAGGGCTTGGCGTACCCTACGCCATCACGGCCAACGGGGCCTCGGTGGTGGACGCGGCCACCGGGAAACGCGTATATGAACGGAATATCCGACACGAGGACGCCATGGAGCTTCTATCGTACCTCCTGACTGAGAACGGACAGACCTATTTCCAGTGCGGGGACCGCTATTACGAGGACAGCAGGCAGTCCCGGACGGCCGCCCTGATCCATCCCTACATGGCGCTGGCGGGACTGAACCGCACCGGCGGACAGGAGGATCTGCTGGGCTTTGCCGGGAAACAGGGGGATGGGATTCAGAAAATCGGAATCATGGTGTTCGACGAGGAGGCGGAGGCCCGGGTTCTGGCTTACGGGGCCGGACTGAAGCAGTTCCACGTGATGAAGACGGGCCGTTTCTCCCTGGAGTTTAACCGCAGGGGAACGTCAAAGGGAAATGCCCTGGAACATCTCTGCGGCCTCCTGGGAGTGGGGGCCGGGCAGGTGATGGCCATCGGGGATAATGAGAACGATATTTCCATGCTGGCCTTCGCCGGTTTGGGCGTGGCCATGGGAAACGCGCCGGAGCATGTGAAGGCCGCGGCGGATTTTGTGACAAAATCCAATGTGGAGGACGGTGTGGCGTGGGCTTTGGGGAGATTTTGGAGCCAGGCCGCCCGATAGACAGAACAACAGGGGAGCGTGAACAGAAAGGGCCGCGGACGATATCCGCGGCCCTTCAAAGGTCTTATTCAACCAGCCGTTTTAACTGCCATTTCCCGCTCCTTACCCGCAGGAAGGAGAAGATGGACCCTACGCCCCAGCCGATGGGAATGGACCACCAGATGGCGCTGGAACCGATAAAGTGGGCCAGGAGGTATGCGATGGCCACGCGGGAGACCAGGTTGGACATGGAGCTGAGCATGAAGGCGCCCATATCGCCCGCGCCGCGCAGCAGGCCGTTGCCCACAAAGAGAAAGCCCATCAGTATGTAAAAGACGGAGACGGTCTTCATGTAGCTGAGGCCGTAGCTCATGGCGCTGCCCTCGGCGCCCTGGTTGAGGAACAGGCCCAGCAGCTGGGGGCCGAACAGGTAGATGATGGCCGTGATGATCAGGGAGAAGATAAATACCATAAACATACAGGCCTTGTAGCCCTGGTGTACCCGGTCGTCCCGGCGGGCGCCCATGTTCTGGGCCGTGTAGCTGGACATGGCGTTGGAAAAGTTCATGTTGGGCAGCATGGCCAGGGTGTCGATCTTGGTGGCGGCGGTGTAACCGGCCACAAAGACCTTGCCGTAGGAGTTGACCAGCCCCTGCATGAACATCATGCTTAAGGACACGATGGACTGCTGCAGCATGGAGGGGATGCCGATCTTGGCGATCCGTCTGGCCGCGGGCAGCTCAAAGAAGGTGAACTTTAAGCCCCGCTTGGCTTCCTCGTTTTCCATGCGCATTAAGCGGCGCACCAGCACGAAGAAGGAGATGAAGGCGCACAGGCCCTGGGCGATCAGGGTGGCCCAGGCCACACCGGCCACGCCCATGTTGAACTTGATCACAAAGAGCAGGTCCAGGACGATGTTAGTCAGCGCGGATACCATCAGAAAACGTAGGGGCGTGTTGCTGTCGCCCAGGGCGTTATAGATGCCGTTTAAGGAATTGTAGAGGAACAGGAACACCGCGCCGCCGAAATAGATCCGCAGATAGGCCAGAGAGTCGGGCATGATGTCTTTGGCGGTGCCCAGCAGGTTGAGCAGGGGCTCGGCTGCCAGCTCGCCCAGTCCCATGATCACCAGTCCGACCACGCCCAGGGAGATGAGGGCGGTGGACACCGTGATCTTCATCTCGCGGATCTGCCCGGCTCCGAAGAGCTGGGAGATGACCACCGTACATCCCATGGACAGGCCGGCGGCCACGGCCACGGCGAGAAAGACCACGGGGAAGGAGGAGCCTACCGCGGCCAGGGCGTCCTCGCCCACAAAACGGCCCACCACCATGGAGTCCACCATGTTGTAGAGTTGCTGGAACAGATTTCCCACCACCATGGGCAGTGCGAAGAAAAACAGCAATTTGAGGGGATTGCCCTCAGTGAGATTTTTAACCATTTAAACATCCTCCGTTCTTGCGTCGATACTCGGCGGCGTTTTCCGCCATCCGTTTGATGAAATCCTGGTACAGAGCCCGTTCCTCCTCGGTGAATCCGGTGTAACAGATATTGTCCCATTTCCGGTAAATTTCCTCGATGTTTTTGAGCATCTCCACGCCGGCTTCCGACAGGGATAGCAGCTTCTGACGGCGGTTTTTCTCGTTCACCTGACGGCATACCAGGCCTTTTTCCTCCAGCAGGGACACCGCTCTGGCGATGCGGCCCTTGTCCAGATTCATCATATAGCCCAACTCTTCCTGACTCATACATTTGTCCTTGATCAGAGGCAGCAGCCGGCCCTCCAGCGACAGCATCCCGTATTTCTCCAGCTCTTCCCGGATATAATGCAGTTCGCAGCGCCGGTAAATTCCTAAATAGCGGTTCATATTCCCTCCTACTGTGTTAAAACGTTGCTTTATACAACGGTTGTGTTTCTCAACTATTATAAGGGCGCGGGAACCGGTTGTCAATGTCGGCTTTGCATTTTTGGGAATACAATATCTCAGGGCGCGCATACAAATATTGGGCTTTTCTGGAATCAAGCTTGTATTTTATGAGCGAATCAAGTATGATTAGAATAGTGAAATTTTGAGAATCGGCACGGAGGGCTGTCGACAGAGGAGCGTTTATGGGGAAGAAAATACTGATAGTAGACGATGCGATGTTTATGCGGAAGATGATCCGCAAGATACTGATGGAAGGTGGCTACACGGATGTGGAGGAAGCCCCGGACGGAGAAACCGCCCTGGAACTTTTTGAGCCCTTTGATCCGGATCTGGTGCTGTTAGATATCACTATGCCGGGCAAATCCGGCCTGGAGGTGTTGGAAGAACTGCTGGCCAGGCGTCCCCAGACAAAGGTGGTGATGTGCTCGGCCGTGGGCCAGGAGTCGACGGTACAGCAGGCATTGACGCTGGGCGCGCTGGATTTCATCGTAAAGCCGTTCAAGCCGGATGAGTTCAAGCGCACGGTGGCGCATTATCTGCGGTAAGTGCGCGGACGGGGGCATTGCATGAGAGAATTTGTTCGAAATTTAAAAATCGGAAAAAAGCTGACCATATCCTTTTGTATCGTGATACTGCTCTGCGGTGTCACCATGGTGATGACGGTTGTCAGTTTGCGGAGCATATCCCGCAGGATGGAACGCCTTTACAGCGAACCCTTCGCCAATGTTCAGACCTCCCAGGAGCTGATCGGAAACCTGCAGTCGGTGGGGAAATACCTGATTATGCTGGTGGCCACGGACGGAGTGGTGGATGAGGAACATTATTACAATGAAATACAAACCCTCATCCGGCAGGAGGAGGAAGGGCTGATCCGCCTGAGCACCGGCTATGTCAGCGGGCCGGAGAAGGTGCGGGAGCTGGAGGAACAGTTCGCACTGCTGACCGGCCCCAGGGATGAGGTTTTGAGGTTGTGGCGCGCGGGGAAGGATCAGGAGGCTCTGAACCGGTACACCGCCGAATATGCGCCCCAGTCCAGCAAGGTCCGGGAAGTCCTGGCGGAAGTGGTGGAGCTTTCGATTCAGGACGCTCAGAACAGTCTGGACCGGTCAAAGGAGATCAACGAGGACATTATTGTTGCGGTGTGCGCTGGGTCCATTGGAATTATTGCATGTTCCGTGGTGCTGTGCGTGCTGCTCACCCGGAGCGTCACGCACCCCATCAACGAAGTGAGACGGGCGGCGGAGTGTATCGCCGAGGGACAGCTGAATATAGATTTACAGTACACGTCCGGGAACGAGCTGGGCCTGCTTGCGGAAGATATCCGCAGCACTGCCTCCGCGCTGGGGACCTATGTGTCGGAGATCCGGCGGGGGATGACGGCGCTTGGGAGCGGGCATTTGAATTACCGGCGTCAGGTGGAGTTCAAAGGCGATTTTGTGGCCATGGGCGATGCTCTGGACGAGATCAGCTGTCTGCTGCGGGAGTCCATCCAGCAGATCAGCGCCAGCGCCACTCAGGTATCAGGGGGCGCCGCCCAGGTGTCCACCGGGGCCCAGACTCTGGCTCAGGGCGCTTCCGAGCAGGCGGGTTCCATCCAGGAGCTGGCGGCCAGGATCAATGAGATCGCGGACGGCGTTCAGCACAACGCCGACAGCGCGGTTCTCTCCAGCCAGGTGGCCGGCCAGGTGGGCGACAGCCTGAAGGAGTGCAGCAAACAGATGGAGGAGGCGCTGGAGGCCATCCGTGCGATCCGCCGCAACTCCGATGAGATCAACAGCATCGTGTCTGAGATCGAGGATATCGCTTTCCGGACCAATATTCTGTCCCTCAACGCCTCGGTGGAGGCGGCCAGGGCCGGGGAGGCGGGCCGGGGGTTCGCCGTGGTGGCCAGCGAGGTCAGACGCCTGGCGGCGAAGGCGTCCGACGCCGCGAAGATGACGGCGGGGCTGGTTGAGAAGAATTCCGCAGCGGTGGATTTAGGGATGGAGGCGGTGGATACCACGGCCCACACCCTGGGCGGCTCCGTGGAGGGCGCGGGGCAGGTGATCGGGATGATGACGAAGATATCCGGCCTTTCCGTGCAGCAGGCGGATTCGATCAACCAGATCCGCAGGAGCGTGGAGGCCATCTCTGAGATCGTTCAGGGGAATTCCGCCACGTCCGAGGAGAGCGCCGCCGCCAGCGAGGAGCTGTCGGCCCAGGCGGGAATATTGCGGGAATTAGTAGAAAAATTTGAAATATAGCGGTCAAAAACCTGGCCGCACTGCGCGTCGGCAGGAGATTAACGGAGGTTTTGATGATGGAAGCAAATGACAATCGGATTGTTCTGGTGGTGGATGACAGCATGCTGATCTGCAAGCAGATCATATCCGCACTGAAGGACCGGGGGCCCCTGGTTTATGAAGCGCACAACGGTGACGAGGCTCTGGAGATGGTGAGGCAGTACCAGCCGGACCTGATTCTCCTGGATGTGGTTCTCCCGGATACGGACGGCTACGAGCTGTTCAACAAGCTCAAGGCGGCGGGACAGGAGAACGCGGTGATTATTTTTCTTACCTCCAAGGATACGGATGAGGATGTGATGCGGGGATTCTCCATGGGAGCGGGCGATTACATCAAAAAGCCCTTCGGCAAGGCGGAGCTGCAGTCCCGCGTGGCCGCGCACCTCAAGGCCAAGGAGATGAAGGATGAGCTGAAACGCCAGAACAAGGAGCTGCGCTCCGACATGGAGAAGCTTAATTATATGGCTTTTCGGGACGGCCTGACCGGGCTGTACAACCGGCGCTACGTGGTGGGCGATCTCCTGGAGGACATACGGGGCTTCCAGCAGAGCGAGCAGACCTGCAATGTGATGATTCTGGCGGATATCGACGATTTTAAAAAGGTCAACGATACTTACGGACACGAGGCGGGGGACCGGGCGTTGGTCTGCATCGCCCACATACTGGAAGGTCATTGCCGCAAACACAAGGTGGTGCGCTGGGGCGGCGAGGAATTCCTGATCGTTCTGCTGAACGTGACGAGGAACGAGGCGTTTGAGATCAGTGAACAGATTCGCCGGGAGGTGCAGAATTTCCCGATTTTCTACAATGGGATTGAGTTCCGGTGTACCCTCACCCTGGGCTTACACGCTTACCAGGATCAGGAGGGGATCGAGGAGAGTATTGACCGTGCGGACAAAGCGCTTTACCGGGGAAAACGAAACGGTAAGAACCGCAGCGTCTGGTATGAGAATATGATGGTCTGATAGGGGAAGCATATGGGGTATTTTGACGCGGATGCGCAGGAGATGCTGGATGTGTACCTGTTGGAGACACACCAGCTGATCGGCCAGCTGGCCGACGTGCTCCTGGAAACAGAAAAAAACGGCGTTTTTACCGGGGATGATATTCACAATATTTTCCGGGTGATGCATACAATTAAAAGCTCATCGGCGATGATGGGGTTAAGCGGTCTGTCCTCCCTGGCTCACAAGCTGGAGGACTTGTTTGCGTTTTACCGGGAAATGGGAGGCCGGATCGATCAGGCGGAAGGTGCGCTGTTCGATCTGCTGTTCGCAGCTTCGGATTTTGTGGAACAGGAGCTGGAGGTCATGACCCGCCAGGACTACCGGCCTGCGGATACGCAGGAGCTGGAAGCCCGGACAACGGCATACCTGGAGCGCATCAGGAGTGCGCCTTCCGGAATCGGCGCGCCGGACAGCGGGCAGACGGAGGAAAAACCGGAGGCGGAGGCAGCCCAAACCCGGAGCGAAGCGCCGGTTCCCGAGGAGCTTATGAACAGGGGCGGCACTGTGGTGCGGCTGCGCCTGGAGCCGGAGTGCCGGATGGAGAATGTCCGCGTGTTCATGCTGGTGAGGCAGATCGCAGGCCTGTGCAGCCAGGTGGAGACATTTCCGAGGGACATCGAGCGGTCTGAGGCCACGGTGGATTACATCAAGGAAAACGGCGCCTTTATCCGCTTTGAGACGGATAAGCGGGACGAGGTGCTGGAAACGTTAAAGAACGGCCTGTTTGTGGAGAGCTGCCAGTTGGAGTGGGAAGCGCCTTTGCCGGAGACGGAGAAAAAGGCGGAGCTTCCGGCTGCGGAAAGCGGTAAGGAGGCGGAGTTTCTCAGCGTGCGCACGGAGCGGCTGGACCAGCTGCAAAGCCTGGCCGGAGAGATGATGATTCAGATGCTTTTGCTGGATGAGGCGTTGGATCAGAGGGGACTGCTGGAGGTCAAGGAGGGCATTGCCCACCAGATTAACCGGCTGGTGACCCAGGTGGAGCGTACGGTCATGGCGATCCGCATGGTTCCAGTGCAGCGGATTGTGCCAAAGCTGCGGAGGATTCTCAGAGATATTTGCCGGGACCAGAAAAAAGAGGTGGAGCTGGTGGTGAACTGCGGGGATATCGAGGCGGACACCGGCGTGGTGGATATTATCTCCGAGGCCATGATGCATATGCTCCGCAATGCGGTGGACCACGGCATCGAGGCGCCGGAGGCGCGGGCCGCGGCGGGGAAGGACCGGAAGGGGACGATCACCTTCAACGTGGAGAGTACGGTGGGAGAGCTGATCGTTTCTTTGGAGGACGACGGCTGCGGCATCGATATAGAGCGCGTGCGGGAGCAGGCGCGGGCCAAGGGCCTGTTCGTGCGGCCGGAAGAGACTTACGACCGGCAGGAGGTGATCGGCATGATCCTCTGTCCGGGCTTTACCACCAGCGATGCGGTGACGGAATACTCCGGCCGCGGCGTGGGATTGGATGTGGTGAAAAATATTCTGGAGGGCGTGGGCGGCAATCTGTACATTCAGAGCGAGCGCGGTACCGGAACCTGTTTCACCCTGACCATGCCCCTGACTCTGGCAAACATGGAATGCGTCCGCTTCAAGGTGGGCGATTACCGGATGTCCGTGCCGGCCAGACAGGTTTTCCAGTTCCTGGATTATAGCGCCAGCCGGGATTCGGTGCGTTTGATAGGGGAGAAGGAGTATATTCTGTACGAGAACCGCATGGTGCCATTTATCGATCTGCGCAAGCTTTATTGCCTGGGCGGCGAGGTTCCGGAGAACTCCATCGTGATCTATGTGCAGGGGAAAAAACAGAAGGGCTTTATTCTGGCCGACTCTCTATACGAGCAGAAGCGCATCGTGATCAAGCAGCTTCCCGCTCTGTTCGGCATCGATTTCCGGCGGAATACCGGAGTCAGCGGGTGCAGCATCATGGGAGACGGAAAAATCTGCGCCGCCCTGGATGCGGAGATTCTGATCAGCCGGTACGAGAAGGAGGGCGCGTATGCAAGCAGACTATGAGCGGGAGTTGCTGGGATTTACGGGCAGGGAGCGGAATTACGCGGTGGAGCTGACCTATGTGGAGGAGATTTGCTTTGACATCAAGATTTCCAAGATTCCCTGTCTGCCCCACTACTTTATCGGGATGTTCCACTACCGGGGCGCCATTCTTCCCGTGGCGCGGCTGGAGGAGCAGAGTAAAGACGAACAAAAGCGCCAGGTTCTTCTGGTGTTCAGCTGCAACGGTTACCGGCTGGGAGTGGTGATCCCCGGCGATCCCTACGTGATCTCATTTGAAGAACTGAAACGGATCGAGCATCCGGAACAGCCGGAGTTCGAAGGCATCTGGAAGGTGCAGGAGATTCTGAGAGCCGGGCGCGGGCTGACGTTTTTGTTGGACGTGGAGAAAACGGTGGAGGCAATGGTGATCTACAAATAAGGCTGCAGACAGGAGATGAAGAGTTATTTTGCGACAGACAGGCTCAGACATGATTGATGGAGGAATATTCCGTTCCATCTTGTTCTTTTCAATACCGCTGCTGATTGGAAACTTTTTCCAACAACTGTACAATACGGTGGATTCCTATGTGGTGGGAAACTTTGTGAACACCAACGCCCTGGCGGCGGTGGGGGCGTCCACGCCGGTGATCAACATGCTGGTGGGATTCTTTATGGGGCTGTCCACCGGCGCGGGGGTCGTGATCTCGCAGTTTTACGGGGCGCAGCGCACCGGCGATATGCAGAGGGCGGTGCACAGTTCCCTGGCGCTCACCGGAGTTTTGAGCATCGGATTTACGCTGGCCGGCATGCTGTTTACCGGGCCTCTTCTGAGGGGGATCGGGGTGCCGGCGGAGGTTCTGCCGCACTCATCCCTGTATCTGATGATCTATTTCGGCGGCATCACATTTTCTCTCTTTTACAATATGGGGGCCGGGATTCTGCGGGCGGTGGGCGATTCCACTCATCCGCTGATCTATCTGGCCGTGGCCAGCATTGTGAACATCATTCTGGATTTCCTGTTTGTCTGCGGTTTCCACATGGGCATCGCGGGGGTGGCCATCGCCACCATCATCGCCCAGGCGGTCAGCTCGGCCATGGTCATGGCCAAACTCATGCGCTCTCAGGAGGAATACCGGGTGGAGCTGCGCAAAATACGCTTTAACCGCAAGATGACCCTGCGCATCGTTTCCATCGGTTTTCCGGCCGCGCTGCAGCAGAGCATCACATCCTTCTCCAACGTGATCGTACAGTCCTACATCAACCGGTTCGGGGCGGCCGCTATCGCGGGTTATTCCACCACTCTGAGAATCGACGGATTTCTTCAGCTGCCGCTGCAGAGCTTTAACATGGCCATCACCACGTTTGTGGGCCAGAACATCGGAGCCCGCCAGTACAAGCGGGTGAAGAAGGGGATTCGGGCCGCTTGGCTGATGAGCTCTGCGATCATTCTGGTGGGAGCGGTCTGCATGTTCTTCGGCGCGGGATTTATGGTCAGAATTTTCACCAAGGACGCGCAGGTGATCGCCAACGGCACCGCCATGCTGCGCATTTTCTCAGCCGCCTACATCGTTCTGCCGGTGGTCCAGATCCTCAACGGGGCCCTGCGCGGCGCGGGTCTCTCCAAGGTGCCCATGTTCTTCATGCTGGGCTGTTTTGTGGTGCTGCGCCAGATCTACCTGGCCATCGCGGTGCCCAGAACCAACGACCTGCTGGTGGTGATCGCCGGCTGGCCGCTGACCTGGGTGGTGTGCGCGATTGGGATGTTCTGTTATTATAAGAAAGCGAATTGGCTTCCGAAGGAAGCGGAGTAACGAAAAAGGCATAATCTGCAAGTCAGGAGGATTTGCGGGTTATGCCTTTTTAGGCGTGCGTTAGCCCTGGCCGGAGAACTCGTCCCTGTAAGCCTGAATGGAGTCCCAGACTCCGTCTAAGGCCGCGATTGTCTTGCAGTAGAGTTCGTATTTCCGGTCGTAGACAACAGAGCGGGTCCTGTCCGGCATTGCGGTCCGGGATATGTGGCACATAGCCTGGGCCGCGGTTTTTACGTCGGGATAATCCCCGCAGGCCGCTGCGCCCAACACCGCGCAGCCCAGGGCGCCGGTCTCTCCGGCAGCGATGCTCTCCACCGGCAGCTTCATCACATCCGCGAACATCTGTGTCCAGACAGGGGAACGGGCCGCGCCGCCGGCCAGGCGGATGGACACAGGGGGCTCTCGCCTGGTTTGGAGGAGCTTTTCCAAGTGCCAGCGGTGGGAGAATGCCACCCCCTCGTAAACGCTTCGCAGCAGATGTTTTCTGGTGTGGAAGTGATTGATCCCCACAAAGCTGCCGCAGGCGTTGGGATGCACGTTGCTGCCCATGAGGAAGGGGAGGTATAGGGGACAAAATTCATGGACCGGTATCTCTTCCACCCAATGGTTCATGGTCTCGTAGAGGTCAAGATCCGTTTTAGCGCACTCCCGCCGCAGTTCCGGGAGCAGATTTTTTATGAACCACTCATTGTTCCCTGCGGAAGTGGGGCTGCACTCCTCCACGAGGTAGTATCCCGGCAGGCAGAACAGGGAGTTCATCAGCACGCTGCCGTCGGTGATGGGCGCGGTTGCAATATACTCATTGATGCTCCAGGTTCCGGCAATCATACAGAGGCGCCCTGGATCGGTGAGTCCCACGCCCAGCGCGCAGGCGTCGATGTCGAAAGCGCCGCCAGCCACAGGCGTCCCCTCGGAAAGTCCGGTTTTTTCCGCAGCCTCTTTCGTGATACGGCCGCAGATATCCGTGGAATTGCGAAGCGGCGGCAGCTTGTCCGCGCATTGGGAAAGTCCGAACAGCGCCAGCAGTTCTCCGTCGTACGCTCCGGTGTGCAGATTCATCAGATTACAGCCGGAGTAGTCCGTGCGCTCCGCAAATGCCTCCCCGGTGAGGCGGAAACGCACATAGTCCTTGCAGGCGAAGATCCAGCGGGTATTTTCCAGGACGTCCGGTTCGTGCTCCCCGAGCCAGGCCAGCAGGGAGACCGGCTGGCTGCTGAGAATGTGCTGGCAGGAACGCTGGAAAACCCATTGCGCCGTGCCGTTCCGCTCCCATTCCAGAGGGTAGCGCCAGGCGCGGTTGTCGGTGGAAATGATTCCATTCCGGGCCGGGCGTCCGTCCGTTCCCCACAAATACAGGCCTTTGCCGTGGCCGCAGACCGCAGCGCAGCGGATGTCCGATCCGGACAGACCGGCCTTTTTCAGGACCTCCCGGATCACCCGGCAGTTGGCCTCCCACATCTCATCCATATCCCGCTCCGTGAAACCGGGTCTGGGAATCAACATGGCGGTGTCCATACCCGCTGAGGCGATTTCCCGGCCGTTTTCATCGAAAATGGCGGCTTTGGTGGAAGTGCCGCCGTTGTCCAGTCCAAGATAATAGTTCATGATTCGTCCTTTCCGCACCGTGATGGACTGCCTGTGCAGCCCGGCGTCTCCGCACACGATCCATTGCCGCCAGCCGATTTGGTAACCATAAGGGTTGCGTTTCCTGATTATCCCCTGTCATCAGCGGTCAGGCTGATGATAAGTGATACGTTTCATCATTATACCAAAAACGCGGGAGGTTGTATAGTGGGGCGCTTCCGGCGGTCCGCCTCCGGTCCAGGTGCGGTATGCAATAAAAATTACCGGAACTGGCCTAAGTTTATATTGATCCGGTTCCGATTTCATTGTATCCTGTTAGGTAGATAACAGGCGGCGGGAGAAAGTGGGGCGCTTGTGAGAAAGGCAGAGGAATGAACAATGGATATAGGTGATAAAATCGCCATCGTAGGCTGTTCAAACGGCCGCCCGCCGGAGAGCCGGGAGGCGATCCGGCAGTTGAAAAACGTGCTGGAGGAGATGGGACTGCGTCCGGTGTTTGGCGAGTATCTATACGCGCGGCGATCTGTGGTCAGCGGCACCGGAGCGCAGCGGGCGAGCGCGCTGATGGACTTTTACCGGGACCCGGAGATCAAAGCGGTCTTTGACATTTCCGGAGGGGATGTGGCAAATGAGATTCTGCCGTACCTGGACTTTGAAGTCATCGAACGGAGCGGAACGCAGTTCTGGGGTTACAGCGACTTAACGGTGATTCTCAATGCGATCTACGCCAAAACCGGGAAAACCTCTGTGCTGTATCAAATCCGGAACCTGGTCCGCGGCCAGGGACGCGCCAGATGCGGAGAATTTGCCAAGGCCGTTCTGGGACAGGAGAGGACGCTTTTTGAACTCCCGTGCACTTTTGTCCAGGGAAGCCGGATGGAAGGCGCGATTGTGGGCGGAAATATCCGCTGCTTCCTGAAGCTGGCGGGAACGGAATTTTTCCCGGAGCTGGAGGGCCGGATTTTGCTGCTGGAGGCGTTTAAAGGCGACGAGGCGCAGATTCGGACCTATCTATGCCATCTGAAGCTGCTGGGGGCCTTTGACCGGGTTTCCGGCATTCTGCTTGGCACGTTCACAAAAATGGAGGAGGCCGGGCGTCTGCCGGATCTGCTGGCCATAGTGAAAGAATACGCCGGGGATCTGCCGGTGGCCAGGACGGACCTGATCGGCCACGGCGCGGACGCCCGGGGGATTGTGATCGGAGAGTACCGCGTCTTTGAAGCATAACCGCGGTAATCGCCCGCCGGCTGCGCCGGGGGCCCATTACAATCAGCAATCGCCCGCTGGCTGCGCCGGCGGCCCATTCCATTCAGCAATCGCCCGCCGGCTGCGCCAGCGGCCCATTACATTCAATAAAACCTCCGGCCCGGAGAAAATTCTCTTTGGGCCGGAGGTCTTTTTGGTTTTCTTTTGCGCGCTGGACTGCGGGCAGGGCCTGCGCCCTGCCGCCTAGCGCGAATAATGCTTCTCGATCAGAGCGATTCCCTGGTACAGTACCACGGACATGAGACAGAGGACCACGATGGCGGTGACGACCATGGTCATGGCAAATACCTGGCTGCCATAGGTGATCAAATACCCCAGCCCCGCTCTTGCGGAGAGGAATTCCCCGATGATTACGCCTACCAGGCACAGGCCAATGTTCACTTTCATGTTGCTGATGATGAGCGGCAGGGAGCCGGGCAGGAGTACTTTTAAGAGCACATCCCTGCGGCTTCCGCCTAGGGAGTAGATCAGCTTCACCTGTTCCCCGTCCATCTGGGAGAAGCCGGTGTGCAGGGTTAAGATGGAGCCGAACAGGGCCACGGAGATGGCAGCCACGATGATGGTGCGCATGTTGTTGCCCAGCCATACGATGAGCAGGGGAGCTAGGGCGGACTTGGGCAGGCTGTTGAGCATGACCAGGAAGGGTTCCAGGATCTCGGACAGGCTGCGGCTGCACCAGAGCATCAGGGCAACGGCCAGGCCGACCGCCACCACCAGGGCAAAACTGACCACGGTTTCAAGCAGCGTCACGCCGGTGTGGAGAAACAGGCTTCCGTCCGCCGCCATGCCGAGCAGACATTTGGCGATCATGGAGGGACTGCTGAAGATAAAGCTGTTGATCCAGCCGAAGTCCGCAGCCAGTTCCCAGAGCGCTAACAGCAGCACCAGCAGCATGAAGCGTACGATGACCACCTGCCTGCGGTGGCGGATTTCTTTTGCAATAAATTCCTGTTGGGCCAGAGAAGGGCGCAATTCAGTCATTTTCTTTCAGCTCCTTCCATACCAGATTAAAATAGTTGGAAAATTCCGGGCAGTTCCGCCGGTCCAGAGGGCTGGTGCAGCCTTTGTCGAAGGTGATCGGCAGGATTGCCTTCACCTTGCCGGGCCGGGAGGACAAAACCACGATGCGGTCCGCCACGGAAATGGCCTCGGACAGGTCATGGGTCACCAGAATGGCGGTTTTGTGTGCTCTGCGGATGATGGAGCTGATATCGTCGCAGACCGACAACCGGGTCTGGTAGTCCAGGGCGGAAAACGGTTCGTCCAGGAGCAGAAGCTCCGGTTTTAAGGCCAGCGTCCGGATCAGGGCGGCTCTCTGGCGCATACCGCCGGACAGCTCCGAGGGGTAGGCATTTTCGAAGCCGCCCAATCCGTAGGTATTGATCATCGCCTGAAGTTCATGCTTGGCAGGTTCGTCCAATCGTTTTTGAATTTCAAGGCCCAGTGATACGTTGGAAAATATGGTGCGCCATTCGAACAGGTGGTCCTTCTGCAGCATGTAGCCGATGGCGGAGGCGTCCCGGGTCAGGGGGTTTCCGTCCAGAAGAATGGCCCCTGAGTCAGGCGTGGTGAGCCCGCACAGCATAGTCAGCAGCGTGGACTTTCCACAGCCCGAGGGTCCCACAATGGCCAGGAACTCACCGGTGTTTACGGTGAAGGATATATCAGAAAGGGCCAGCGTCTCACCATCTAACGAGTGATAAGAATAGCTGACCCCGCTCACTTCCAGTTTGGGAATCATAGGGGAAGCTCCTTTCAGATAAGAAATCATTTGCTTGATTTATTATATGACAGGGGATTTGAACCGTTCCACGGCGGCAGGCCCTGTGAAGCTTTTTTAGCACATGGGGAAGGAAGTCCGTTTGACAGCGGTAATCGTCCGCAGGCTGCGCCAGCGGCCCAATGCGTTCAAAAAAACAGGGACAGATTCCGGGATCTGTCCCTGTTGTAGGCGTAAAGTCAAGCCTGCCTCCCGGTGACCGGTAACATGGCGGAATGTGCCCTCCCGTTAATACCAGGTCACGGGTGTGGGTCTTGCGGAATCGAAAATGTCCCTGGCGTCGAACAGATCGCTCAGACGCTTTTTCGCGGGATCCTCCTGAATGGTGTCCTGATACAGGCGGTAGCCGTCCAGGTTCCGCCTGGCCATACGGAAGTAGCTGGTGCCCTTCTGCATCCAGTAGGGGGTGCTGGCGTCCACATTACAGAAATAGCGGAAGCCCTTGGACTCCAGATACTTGAACCGGGGGTTGTCCTCGGTGTAGGCGTGGAAATCCGCGATGTCGTTGCCGAAGGGGTAGAGGATGATGTCCGTGGGTCCGATAAGAGATTCCACCTCGGCTTCCCAGCGGTCCGTGTCGTGCCGGAAGCGCTCATCCTCGATGGCAAAGCCGTTGAAGGACTTTTCGGGGTTGTCGCTGACACCCAGCTTCAGGTGACCGAAGCTGTGGGAGGCCAGCTCCCAGCCGTTGTCCCGGAGGGCCTGGGCCACCTTGGCAGCCTGCTCCCGGTCCGCTTCATAGGTAGGGCTGTCACTGTAGTTGGATGCGGTGCGATATCCCAGGATCCCCTGGTAGCCTGTGAGCGCGATAACGGCTCTGGCGCCCCGGTAGGAGAAATCCGGGTGCTCCTGGATGAAGTCCTCCAGCAGAGGAACCAGATCGTAGGAGCCGGTGGACACGGTGCCGTCGTCCAGCGTCATCTCACAGGTGGGCTTTCCGTCCTCGCCGATCACCATGCGGGTGGCGAAGCCGTCGTCCAGCATGTAGTCGTAGTAACACACGTCGTCCTGGGACATGACAAAGGGCTTTTTGCCCTCCGGCAGCATGATCTTGCCGTAGACAAAGCGGAGATTTCCATTCTCGTCAGGCTCTTCATAGGCCACGTCGTGGAGGCGCACCAGCACGTAACCGCGCTCGTACATGGCGTTCAAAATGCGCTTAAACTCGTCCGCTGTGGTCATCACGGAATTGTAGCCCTTGGAATCCGCATCCCCGTCAAAGGCCTTGGCCGTGTCCATGATCAGGGTGTGGAAGAAAACGTGGGTGATCTGGGTGTGATCCGCTTCCACCATCGTGTCCTTGGTGGCCAGATAGCCGTTTATGGCCTCCTGACCGCGGGGGTCCGAGGAAGCGGCGGAATCGCTCTCCACCAGGGCCACGGCCCCGTCGTAGTCGTAACCGGCGGCCAGCCGGTCGGCCTGGGCGATCAGCCGGTCCACCTCATCCAGCGCCGGCTCTGTGGGCTGTGTGACTTCCGCGTCGGGGGCGGTGCCGGCGGAGGCCGAGGCGATCACCTCCGTGTCCTTGGGCGGCCCGCTCTTTTTATGGAATAGAAAACGGCTTACGGCGAAGATACATCCGCCGATCAGAACCGTCAGCACAAACAGTACGATAAAAGTGGGGAGATGCCGGCTGAACCTGCTGCGGCGCCGGCGGGATACTCTGCGTCTATAGTCATTTTTACTCATCATTACAACCTCAACTCATAACTTCATTCTCTATGAATAAACCCCAGGGCATATTGAGTCCCAATTCGGTCAACGCAGCCCTAAGGAATCTTCAGACACGCTCTACTATACTTTGTCCGTCAACCGCAGGTTGGCGATAAGACCTGCGTTTCCTTAGTATAACATAAAATGCGAGAAGATGGTACATCATTCAGACAAAATTTGCGGGAAAATGACATTGGGAAAAAATAGAAACCTTTTCGTTGAATTAAGGGGCGGAACGTGGTATCTTATTGATATCACATAAGAGCGCGTCCTAAAATTCATACCCGCCGTCCGGCGGAAATGACGTTTCAGGCCCGCTTCAGGAAAAGGAGAGTTGACTTAAATTATGGAAGAGATGATGAGAGATCCGAATTGCGCGTACTGTATGCAGGGAGATTTGGTGGCCAAGTTCGCCTACCCCGTAGGCCCCATGGATACGGGGTTTCTGTATGTGTTTAAGGAGCAGAGCAAGAGAGGCCGCGTGGTACTGGCCCACAACAAGCATGTGGGCGAGCTGATCGAGCTGACGGATGAGGAGCGGAACGCATTTTTTGCCGATGTGGCCAAGGTAGCGAGAGCGGTTCACGCCGTGTTCCACCCGGACAAAGTGAACTACGGCGCTTACGGCGACACCGGACATCACCTGCATTTCCACATCGTGCCCAAGTACAAGGGCGGCGAGGAGTGGGGCGGCACCTTTGAGATGAACAGCGGCCGCACCATCCTCACCGACGCAGAGTACGAGGAGATGGCAGAAGCCCTGCGGAAGGCTCTGGCAGAGCTGTAATTCCGGCCGTTTCCGGGCGGGAGACGCATACTTTCACGGTTTCCGGCGTAAATTTGGTAGTAGAATGAATTTTCGCAGGAGATGCCATGAAAGGAATATGTATGCTGATACTGGCCGCACTGCTGGTCTTGCAGCCGGCGGCCGCAAATGTCGTTTGGGCGCGTGAAGTCAGGCTGGAAGTGGGGGATGAGGACGGCAGCCGGATGAAGGCGGTGGCTGCCGCGGCGGAGGCCGCAGGAGCACAGGTCCAGGGTGGCCCGGATGCGGCCGTGAGCGCGCCGGGTCAGGCCGCTGCTGCCTCCGCCGACACACCTGGCCCGGATGCGGGCGACGCCATAATGGCCGGCGCTTCGGGCCCGGATGCGGGCACCGCGGTGATGGCCGACACCACCGGCCAGGAGCCGGGCGACGCGGTGATGGCTGCCGCCCCGGCCGCCGCGGTGGAGGTGCAGGCGCCCTCGGCCCTGCTGATGGAGGCCAGCACCGGGCAGGTGATCTACGAGAAGGATGCGGACCAGAAGCGCAGCCCGGCCAGCATCACCAAGATCATGACCCTGATCCTTATTTTCGACGCCCTGGAGTCGGGCAAGATCAAGATGACCGACGAGGTGGTGACCAGCGCCTACGCCAAGTCCATGGGCGGCTCCCAGGTATTTCTGGAGGAAGGCGAGAAGCAGACCGTGGAGACGCTGATCAAGTGCATTATCATCGCCTCGGGAAACGACGCCTCGGTGACCATGGCGGAATACATAGGGGGCACGGAGCAGGAGTTCGTGCGCATGATGAACGAGCGGGCCGCGGGCCTGGGCATGACCAACACCCATTTTGTGGACTGCTGCGGTCTGACCGATTCCCCGGACCATGTGACCACGGCCCGGGATATCGCGATCATGTCCCGGGAGCTGATCAACCGGTATCCGCAGATTCACAATTACTCCACCATCTGGATGGAGAACATTACCCACGTGACCAAACAGGGGACCAAGGAATTCGGGCTGTCCAACACCAACAAGCTGTTGAAAATGGCCACCAATTTTACGGTGACGGGCCTGAAAACAGGCTCCACCTCCCTGGCGAAATACTGTCTGTCCGCTACGGCGGAGAAGGACGGGGTGCGGCTGATCGCCGTGGTCATGGCGGCCCCGGACTTTAAGGCCCGGTTTGCCGACGCCCAGACCATGCTGAATTACGGTTACGCCAACTGCCGCCTCTACGAGGACAAAGAGATGCTGCCGCTGCCGCAGATGGCCGTGACGGGCGGCGTTGCCGATCAGGTTCCCCTCTATTATGAAGGAAGCTTTTCCTATCTGAGCTTAAGCGGCGAGGATCTGGACCAGGTGGAGAAGAATCTGGTGCTGGAGGAGTCGCTGCCCGCTCCGGTGACAAAGGGTCAGGCCGCCGGTGTGATCACCTACACCCTGGGCGGAAAGAAGCTGGGCGAGGTCCGGGTATTGGCCGCCGCCGACGTGGAGGAAGCGGGATATATGGATTACTTAAAGAAGCTGGCGGGAGCGTGGCTGGGAACGGCCGGATGGCTGCCACAGGCGTCAGATTAGGGAGAAGGAGAAAGATGAAACACTATATTATCGTAAAGTTTAACCAGGAGGGAAAACAGCGGGAGAATCTGGTTCAAGATATTGAGGCGCTGTTTCGGGAATCCGTAGACATAAAAGGGGTTCACGGGGTGTCCGTGCACACCTCGGTGATTGACCTGCCCAACCGGTACGACCTTATGATCTGCGTTGAGATGGAACGAGAGTCCCTCCGCCTGTTCGACGATTCGGAGATCCATCTAAAATGGAAGGCAGGATTCGGGCAATATTTGGAGTCTAAAACAATATTTGATTGTGATTAGAGTTCAGAGCGCGTGGTCCGTGAGACATTTTCTGGGAATCCGCCTGAATTTCGTGCACAATGATGTTTTTTATCTTTTTGACTCAAAAAAGTTGACAAATCCTTAACGTTTTTCTATAATGGGTTCCATGTTAAAGGATTGACAGGATTAAAAAAGGATTGAAGAAATGATGAGGGAGCGCCGGTACTTGCAGCCGGCGCTCCCTCGGCGTTTCCATTGGGTTTGGCGTTCCCGGAGCGGATTAAACTGAATATTTTTCGATCCATAATAAAGCCGGAGATTCAAAAGCGGAACATCGCTTCCAATGAATTTCCGGCTTTTCAATTCTGCGCGCCTGATTTCCACCAAGCTGCGTAAGCCCCCTCTCTGGGACAAATTGGGAGAAAGTGCTGACTTTAGAGCCGGTTCATGGTAAAATGGAGGGGAGTTTCAGGAACATGACCGGCCGGATGCTTAGAGTTCGAGGGGGGAAATTTGTATGAGGGAATTGGTTTGGGGGAAGACGCTGCGGTCGCGGCTGATCCGCTATAACTTCTTTATAATCTGCGTCATCGCCATTTTTGTCAGCGTGTGCAGCTATATTACGGCCAGCCGGAAGACGCTGGAGGTGGCGAAGAATTCGCTGCAGCATCACGTGGAGAGCATCTCCTACCGGTACCATCTGGCCTATGAGGAGATGATCAATATTGTCCTCAACTGCACGGAGCGCAAGACTTTTAATCTGGGGGAAATTGGAAGGGGTCTGACGCCGGGGGCCAGGAAGAAGGGGCTGGATTACGCGGAGCTGATCAAGGATTACTGTGCGATCACGGAATATGGGGATTATATTGTGAAGCTGTCCGTGTTTGACGACCAGGGCGGCATGGTGCAGACGGGATCTTCCTTTGGCAGCACGGACGACGCCCGGGGGATTCTGGAAGGCGGCTGGCTCGACCGGGAGCTGGACAAGACCATGGACAGCTATGAGCTGGATCTAGTGGAGTCGCCCTTTTTCCAGCACGAGGGGCAGGTGCTTCCCATCGCCAGAACGCTGACCGGGAGCCGGACGAATCCGGGCGGCTGGGTGGTGCTGTGCCTGTCCACGGACCTGTTTCAGGACGTGCTGAGAGATACCACCGGGGGCCAGGAGGCGGTGGTGGTGACGAACAGCGGCAAACGGATCGCCTCCCTCTACGAGCCGGAAGATCACCGGGCGGAAAATGACCGGGTGATTCGCAAATTGCAGCAGTCCGGACAGGACAAGGGGCTTTTGGAGATGCGGCTGCACGGCAAAAACAGCCTGGTGGCCTTTGAAAAATACGAGCGCAGCGGAATCATGGTCTACGAGACCATCACCCTGGACAGCCTGAAAAACGATCGGATCATGATCATCCAGACCGTGATTATCATGTTCGCGGCCTGCCTGATTTTCGGGTTTATCCTGTCCGTGCTGATCACCAACCAGATCAAAAAGCCCATCGACCGGCTGGTACGGCACATCGGAGACGTGGCTGCCGGGGATTTCACCAGGGACCCGGACATCGAGGGGGAGGACGAGATCGGCACCGTGGGCAAGGTGGTCAACGACATGTCGGAGCAGATCGACACCCTGATGGCGGAGCGCCTGGAGGTGGAGAAGGAGAAGGGGGATTTGGAGCTGAAAATGCTTCAGGCCCAGATCAATCCCCATTTTCTGTATAATACCCTGGATTCCATCCGCTGGATCGCGGTGATACAGAAGAGCAGCGGGATCGTCAAGATGGTGACGGCGCTGTCCGGGCTGCTGAAAAATATGGCAAAAGGATTCAACGAGAAGGTGACGTTCCGGAAAGAGCTGGATTTCCTCAACGATTATGTTACCATTGAAAAGGTGAAGTATGTGGAGCTGTTTGACCTGGTGGTTCAGGTGGACGAGCCGGAGCTTTACGGGGCGTTGGTGATCAAGCTCACCCTGCAGCCCCTGGTGGAAAATGCGATTTTCAACGGCATTGAACCGGGAGGCAAGCATGGAACCATACTGATTCACGCATACAGGGACGGGGAGGACTTTGTCATCCGGGTGAGGGACGACGGAGTCGGCATTCCCAGGGAGAAGATGGCCTCTATTCTCAACAATACGGAGAAAGTGAAGGGCAGCTCCATGAGCGGAATCGGCCTGCCCAATGTGGACCGGCGCATCAAGCTCAATTATGGCGATGAATACGGACTTACCATAGAGAGCGAGGAAGGCAGCTTTACGGAGATAACCATCCGGATGCCGCTGGAATTTGCAGCCGGTTAAGTCCGGCCCACGCGGGTGGAATCGCAAAGCCCGGCTCACGCAGGTAGGGAATATAGATGAAACAGATAAGGGGAAAAGACATATGTATCGTGTGATGATCGTGGATGACGAACCGCTCATTCTGGCGGGAATTGCGTCCCTGCTGGATTGGAAGGAATACGGATGTGAGATTGCCGGGAAGGCGGCTAACGGTCAGCAGGCATTGAAGCTCATGGAGGAGCAGATGCCGGATATTGTGATTACGGACATCAAGATGCCCGGAATGGACGGCATAGGATTTATGAAGGCCGTGAAGGAGCGTGGCTGGGACGATGTGAGCTTCATCCTGCTGACCAATCTGGAGGAGTTCAGCCTGGCCCGGCAGGCCCTGTCACTGGGCGCGGTGGAGTATCTGGTGAAGATGGAGCTGACGGAGGAAAAGCTGGCGGACAGCTTACGGCTTGCTATGGAGCGGCAGGAGTTAAAGCGCAAGGCGGATGCGGCCGGAACGGCCGGAACCGTTTCAAGGGAGGAGGCGCTGAAGGGATATATTGAGCGGCTGCTGGCCGGCGACGGCGGAAGCGGGGAAGATGGAACCGGCGGCCGGGACGGGGAGTTCGATTCCTTTCTGCGGGAACCGGTGCTGGCCATCGTCAGCTTTAATTACGGATACGAGGGATTTTCCGCTGATTTTACAAAAGAGGATCAAAAGAAGGTCATTTCCTTTGCGGAAAATATTATCGGACAGATGGTGAAGGGGTATTTTGACCACAGCTGTCTGGTGCGCCGGGAGCTGAACAGCCTGGTGCTGGTGGTGTCCACGGAGGGGATTGAAGATTACCGGGAGCAGATCCGCAGCCTGGGGGAGAAGATCCTGTCCGTGGTGAAGGACTATTTCGAGGTGTCCGTTTCCGTGGCCGTCAGCAGCAAGAAGGAGAGTATGGGCGAGTTCGGGGCCCTGCTGTACGAGGCCATGAGCGCCACCAACCACTACTTTTACCACTCCCTGGACCCGGTGGTGTTTTATTCCGGGGAATGCGAGACCAGCGCCAGGCACACGGGGAGCTTCCACATCGGATTCCTGAAAAAGGATCTGTCCCAGGCCGTGGCCTTAAACGACAGCGCGCGGTTGGAGGAGATACTGGACCAGGTGGCCTCCCTGTTAAGGGAGAACAACCCCTCCAGGCAGCAGGCGGTCAACGCCTGCGCCAACCTGTATTTCTTCCTGTCCTCCTTCTTTGAGGACGGGGAGGAGCCGGACTTTCCGTACGAGGTCAATATCATGGAAAAGCTGGGGCGGCTGGGGACCCTGGGCCAGATCATCCAGTGGATTAACTGGTTCAAGGAGGCGGTTTCCGCCATTCTGGAGCGCCGCAGGGACACCAGGGTGGACAAGATCGCGGAGATGGTCCGGGAGTACGTGATGGAGCACTACAAGGAGCGCATCACCCTGGGGCAGGCGGCGGAGGCGCTGAACATCAGCCAGGGGTATTTGAGCACCGCCTTTAAAAAGCAGTCGGGGGAATCCTTTACCAGCTATGTGTCCGCAATCAAGATCGAGAAGGCCAAGGAGCTGATCGCCGGGCATCAGTACATGATGTACGAGATATCGGATTTGCTGGGCTTTGACACGCCCTTTTATTTCAGCAAGGTGTTCAAAAAGGTCACCGGCATGTCGCCCAAGGAGTATGAGGCCCAATGCCTGAAACAGAAAAAAGTATAAAAATATGAAAATTTTATATAAAAAAATAAAATCCACCTGAAAATATTGCAAAAACCATGAAACGGGTCGATTCGGTTTTAATGCCGGTTCTGGTATAGTTATATCAGAATTTGAAACTGCAAATTTTAAAGGAGGGTTTTATTATGAGATTAAAGAAAACAGTGGCATTGGCGCTGGTAACGGCTATGGCGGCGACCATGACGGCAGGCTGCGGCGGCGGTTCATCCGACAAGGGATCTGCGGCTCCCGAGACCACAGCGGCGGGCAGCGAGGCTGCGGGAAGCGAAGCAGCGGAGAGCAAGGAGACCACGGCGGCCGCTTCCGGAGAGAAGCAGAAGCTGACCGTGTCCGTTTGGGACAACGACGCGACGCCCCAGTTCTCTTCCGTGACAAAGGCATTTATGGAGAAATATCCGGATGTTGAGGTTGAGTTCATCGACGCTCCGTCCGACGAGTACAACAACAAGGTGACGGTTATGCTGGCCGGTGGAGATTCCGATCCGGATGTCATTTTTGTAAAGGACACTGAGAACCAGGTGACCATGAAGGACAAGAACCAGATCCTGAACCTGGATGAGTATATCGCCAAGGACGGCATCGACCTGACCATGTACAACGGCGTTGCGGATCAGTTAAAGATGGACGGCAGCAGCTACACCCTTCCCTTCCGCAAAGACTGGTATATGCTGTACTACAACAAGGATCTGTTCGACAAGGCCGGCGTTGAGTATCCCTCCGCTGACATGACCTGGGATGAGTACGAGGCGCTGGCTAAGAAGATGACCAGTGGCGAGGGCAGCGAGAAGGTATACGGAAGCCACAACCACACCTGGCAGGCGCTGGTAGCCAACTGGGCCGTTCAGGATGGCAAGAACACCCTGATGAGCGAGGACTACAGCTTCTTAAAGCCTTACTATGAGCAGGCGCTGCGGATGCAGGACGAGGGCGTTGTACAGAGCTACGCCAACTTAAAGACCGGCAGCATCCACTACATCAGCGTGTTTGAGCAGCAGCAGTGCGCAATGCTTCCCATGGGTTCCTGGTTCATCGGAACGCTGATTCAGGACAAGGAAGCCGGAAAGTATGACTTCAACTGGGGCGTAACCACCATTCCTCATCCGGCGGACACTCAGGCGGGAGCCACCGTTGGTTCCACTACGCCCGTAGCCATCAACGCCAAGACCGATGTTCCTGATCTGGCCTGGGAGTATGTGAAGTTCGTAACCGGTGAAGAGGGCGCCATGGTACTGGCCGACAACGGAATCTTCCCGGCAGCAGAATCTGATGAAATCAGCAGCAAGCTTGCGGCAATCCCCGGATTCCCCGAGGACGGCCAGGCTGCCCTTAAGACCACCAGCTGGGTTCTGGACCGTCCGCTGGATGCCAAGATGGCGGCTGTGAGAAAGGTGCTGGAGGAAGAGCATGACCTGATCATGATCGGCGAGGAGGATGTGGATACCGGTATCGCCAACATGAACCAGAGAGCTCAGGAAGCCAGAGAAGATTAATTCATTAAACCATAAGCGATTAAGATAACAAGCAAAGAGCGTCTGATTAACGTGTCAACGAGGGTTGGACGCTCTTTTTGCGCCTTAAAATAAGGAAAATGGTGATCAGAATGACGGGAAAACAGAAAAAAGCATTGAAGAGGAATATCATTGGTTACTCTTTCATCCTTCCCAATTTTATCGGATACTTTATATTTATTTTCGTCCCGGTTATATTGACCTTCGTCCTGTGCGTGATGAAGTGGGACGGTTCCAGCGCGCCCCTGGAGTTTGTGGGGCTTCAGAACTTTGCCAAATTGTTCCGCGACAGCGGATTTCGCATATCGGTGAAGAATACGCTGTACTACGCGGTGTTCACCGTTCCCTTAACCATGGTGGCGTCCCTGCTGATCGCAGTGCTGCTCAACTCCAAGATCAAGGGCATCGTGGTGTACCGCACCGCATTTTTCTTCCCTTACGTTGCCTCCCTGGTGGCGGTGGGCGCTGTGTGGAACATGCTGTTCCAGCCAGAATTCGGCCCCATCAATGAGTTCCTCAAATTCATCGGCGTCGCCAATCCGCCCAAGTGGTGCGCTTCCACGGACTGGGCCATGACGGTGATCATCATCGTCAGCGTGTGGAAATACATGGGGTATTACATGGTGGTGTATCTGGCGGCCCTCCAGGGCATTTCCCAGGATCTGTACGAGGCGGCCAGCATCGACGGAGCCACCGGCTTTAAAAAGTTCCGCTACATCACCATTCCCATGCTGACGCCCACCACCTTTTTCGTCATCATCATGATGACCATCCAGTGCTTTAAGGTATTCGACCTGATTTACGTCATGACCGGAGGCGGTCCCGGCCGGTCTACCAATGTGCTGGTAAACCATATCTACAACGCGGCCTTTGTGGACTTCAAGTTCGGCTACGCCAGCGCCAGCGCCCTTGTGCTCTTTGCCATCGTGCTCGTGGTGACGGTGATTCAGTTCAGAGGCGAGAAGAAGTTCACGGACTATGTATAGGAGGGGCATGAGATGGAAACGAGAACGGTAAAAAGTAAAATATTCATCTATACGCTGCTGACCGTGCTGGCGGTGCTGGTGGTCATCCCCTTTGGGTGGATGCTCCTGGCCTCCGTAAAGACCAGCAACGAGGTGTTCAGCATCCCCATGAAGCTGTTCCCCAAGGAGTTCCAGTGGGTGAACTACCGGACAATCTGGGATAAGATTCCGCTGTTGACCTTCTTTAAAAATACCTTCAAGATCGCAGTGTGCACCACCGCGCTCCAGGTGCTGACCAGCTGCTTTGCGGCTTACGGCTTTTCCAAGGTGGAGTTTAAGGGAAGGGATTTCCTGTTCCTGGTGTCGGTCACCACCTTCGCGGTGCCCTGGCAGGCCTACATGGTGCCCCAGTTCGCACTGATCTCCAGAATGGGACTCACGGATTCCCATCTGGGACTGATCCTGATGCAGGCGTTTTCCGGCTTTGGCGTGTTCCTGATCCGGCAGTTTATGATCGGCATCCCCAACGAGCTTTTGGAGGCGGCCAGGATCGACGGGCTGACCGAGTATGGGATTTTCGGCAAGATTGCGCTGCCTTTGGTAAAACCGGGCATCGCCACGCTGGTTATTTTTACATTTGTAAATATCTGGAATGACTTTATGGGTCCGTTGATCTACTTAAACAGCACCAAATTAAAGACCATCCAGCTGGGCATCCGCATGTTCATCTCCCAGTACGGGGCGGACTACGCCCTGATCACGGCGGCGTCTGTCTGTTCCCTGATTCCGGTGCTGATCATATTCATGATATGCCAGAAATGGTTTGTGGAAGGAATTACGGCCGGAGGCGTGAAAGGCTGACAAAGAGGAGGGCACAGATGGAGATGCAGAAAATCGATATGAAGTGGTGCGCCCGGTATTGCAGGGAATTCTGGCCGGAGGAGTGCGCCCACATCCTGCGGATTGCAGACGATGCGGTAGAACAGCGCTTTCTGTTCGACCTGCCCTGGGATATGGAACAGACCGCGGAGGCCGTGGAGTTTGCGGGGGACATTGACTGGCAGTATATGCCCAAGGGCGATCCGGAATTTATCTACCAGTTCAACCGCCACCGGTACTGGATCTGTCTGGGCCAGGCTTACGCTCTGACCGGAGATGAGAAGTACGCCGCGTGTTTTGTGGGACAGCTGACATCCTGGCTGGAGGAAAATCCCATAAATCCGGGGACGGTCAAAACCACCTGGCGGACCATCGAGGCCGGAATCCGGGGAGAAAACTGGGTGAAGGCCATGGAATACTTCCGGGACTGTCCGGTGGTGACGGAGGAGGTGCGGGAGCGGTTTCTGCACGGACTGCACCTGCACGGGCAGTTTCTCCTGGACTGCAGGGTGCCCTTCAGCGATAAGAGCAACTGGGGCGTGCTGGAGAACCACGGCCTGTTCGACATCGGCGCGTATCTCATGGAGCACGGCAAAGACGGCCGGGGCGGCAGCTTAAGCGCCGGAACGGGCCTGGCGGAGGCCGGGGAAACGTACGTGGCGGAGGCCCTGGTGCGCCTGGAACGGGAGCTTGCCATCCAGGTTATGGACGACGGGGTTCACTGGGAGCAGTCTCCCATGTACCACAACGAGGTGCTGCGCTGCGTGCTGGAGGTGCTGCGGATGGCAAAACGCCGGGGAATCAGCCTGCCGCCCGCCCTCACCGGACAGGCCCGGGCTATGGCCTTAGCGGACCTGGCCTGGATGAAGCCGGACAGGACCCAGCCCTGCGGCGGGGACAGCGACCGGACGGACCTGCGGGACGTGTTCACCCTGGCGGCCTGGCTGTTAAAGGACGAGGAGCTGCGTTTTGCGGGATATGAGCGCCTGGATTTCGACAGCGTCTGGGACCTGGGGGAGGAGGCCGCCCTGGAGTATCGGAGTATGAAGTCCAAAGCGCCGGAACGGCTCTTTTACCCCATGGAGCAGAGCGGAAACTGGTGTCTGCGGTCCGGCTGGGGCTGGGATGGGGACTATCTGCATTTTAAATGCGGTTCCCTGGGAGGCGGACACGGCCACTTTGACAAGCTCCACATGGATCTCTGCGTGGCCGGGGAGGACGTGCTCATCGATTCCGGCCGTTACACCTACGTGGACGGAAGCCTGCGCAGGCAGCTCAAATCCTCCTGCGCCCACAATGTGCCGGTGGTGGACTGGCAGGAATACACCCAGTGCGCGGGTTCCTGGGAGGTGAAGGGGCGGACGGCGCCCGCTGCCCGGGACTGGTGCAAAAAGGGGCCGTATACATTGTTACAGGGCTCCCATCTGGGGTATCTGCCAGCCGGAGTTCTGGTAAACCGCAGGATCCTCTCCATCGGCTCCCGGATCCATGTGATTGCGGATGAGTTCTACGGGGCCGGAACCCATGTGTGCGGCCAGATGTTCCATCTGAACCCGGCCGGAAGGGTGGAACTGGGGGAGGACGGCTTCCTCTACCGCGGAGCCAGGGCGGAAACCGCGTTTTACCGGTTAAAACCGTCCGAGGGCGGAGAAGCGGAGGGAATGGAGCTGGAGGAGACGCCGGTTTCATTTCACTACAACCAGCTGGAATACGCGCCCTGCGTCAGCCTGTGGAGGGAAGCGCCTCTGTTTGTCTCCATGATCACGGTGGCCGCCGGATACGAGGCGGGCGATCCCAATCCCTACACGGTGGAGCGGGTGCCGGTCACAGCCCCTGTCACGGGCAGACAGCTCGGGGACGGGGAAGCGGAGGGACTGCGGATCCGGGACGGCAGGCATTCCTGGCTGGTTATCCTGAACCATCTGGAAACGGGTGCGGACGGCGAGTACATCGGCGCGGACGGCCATTACGGCCTGGGGCGCGTGATGGTTATGGACGAGACAGAGCCGGGAAGCCGGTTGACCGTTCTCCAGTGGTAACATGCGCATATAGTAAAGGAGCGGACAATGCAGACAAAGGACAGTTTAAAGACTTATAAAATCATGGAAAAGGGGGAGGCCGGGGCCTGCCTGGACCTGGCGGTGGATCTGGTGCGGGAAAATTTAAAGACCTTCACCCACTGTTTTCCGGACTCCAACAGCCGGAACAATTTCTATCCCCAGAGCGACAACCGGGAGTGGACCACAGGATTTTGGACCGGGGAAATATGGCTGGCCTACGAGCGGACCGGCGAGGCTGTTTTCCGGGAAGCCGGAACCATACAGGCGGAATCGTTCTTAAAGCGCATCCGGGAGCGGGTGGATGTGGACAACCACGACATGGGATTTCTCTACACCCCCTCCTGCGTGGCGGCCTACCGTCTGACGGGCAATGAGACCGCCAGAGAGGCCGCGCTGCTGGCGGCGGACAACCTGATGGGGAGATTCCAGGAAAAGGGCCAGTTTTTCCAGGCGTGGGGCCAGCTGGGAGCCAGGGACAATTACCGCCTGATCATCGACTGCCTTCTCAACATGCCGCTGCTGTTCTGGGCCAGCGAGACCACCGGGGACAAACGGTACCGGGAAAAGGCAGAGGCCCACATCCGGACGGCCATGAACTGCGTGATCCGGCCGGATCACAGCACCTACCACACGTATTTCTTCGACCCGGAGACCGGGGCACCCGTGAAGGGCGTCACCCATCAGGGCAACCGGGACGGCTCCGCCTGGAGCCGCGGCCAGGCCTGGGGGATCTACGGAAGCGCATTGAGCTACCGGATCGAGAAAAATGCAGCGTACATGGATGTGTTCCGGAAGGTGACGGACTATTTCCTGGCGCATCTGCCGTCGGATCTGATTCCCTACTGGGATTTCGATTTTGACGACGGAAGCGGGGAGCCGAGGGATTCCTCCTCCGCTGCCATCGCCGCCTGCGGAATGCTGGAGATGGCGAAGTTCATGGAGGCGGAGGAAGCCGCTTACTACCGGGATATGGCCGGGCGTCTGGTGAAAGCGCTCAGCGAGCGGTGCGCGGTCAAGTGTTCCGGCGAGTCCAACGGCCTTCTCCTTCACGGCACCTATGCCAGAGCCAGCGCCGGGAACCCCTGCACGGACCGGGGCGTGGACGAGTGCAACACATGGGGAGATTACTTCTATATGGAAGCGCTCACAAGGCTTGTGACGGATTGGGAACCCTATTGGTATTAGTTTTTAACGTCTCTGTCATTGCACAGCAGCGGTTGGTATGATAAAATGGAAGAAACAGGAAGGCCGTCCCGGTGTCCCGGGGCGGCTTTTTCGAAATTCAGGGCTCTTAAGCCCGGGAAAACGGCGGGGAAGGAATCATGAAAGCAGTTGTGTTTCAAGGCGTGGGAGAGATCGGGCTGGAGGAACGGCCGATGCCCGTATTACAGGAGCCGGGGGATGCGCTGGTGCGCGTTACCCTGACCACCATCTGCTCCAGCGATATCCACATCAAACATGGGGCAGTGCCCAGGGCGGTTCCGGGAGTGATTCTGGGCCACGAGTTTGTGGGCGTTGTGGAGCAGGTGGGTGCGGGCGTTTGCCGCTTCCGGCCGGGAGACCGGGTTGCGGTGAACGTGGAAACCTTCTGCGGGGAGTGCTTTTTCTGCCGCAGGGGTTATGTGAACAACTGCGCCGATCCCCAGGGAGGATGGTCCCTGGGCTGCCGGATCGACGGCGGCCAGGCCGAGTACGTGCGCATCCCCTACGCGGACAACGGACTGACGGCGATCCCGGACAGCGTGACCGACGAGGCGGCCCTGTTTACCGGGGATTTACTTTCCACCGGCTACTGGGGAGCCGGGCTTGGGGAGATTCGCAAGGGGGACACGGTGGCGGTGATCGGCGCGGGTCCCACCGGGCTGTGCGCCATGATGTGCGTGAAGCTGTACGAGCCCGCCCACATCGTCGCCGTGGACGTGGATCCCGGAAGGCTTCGGCTGGCCCGGGAGAACGGCCTGGCGGACGTGGTTTTAAACCCCTTGGAGTGCGATGTGAAGTCGGAGATTCTGGCGCTTACCGGCGGCCGGGGCGCGGACTGCGTGATGGAGGCCGCAGGCGGAGAGCGGACTTTTGAAATGGCCTGGCAGATTGCCCGCCCCAACGCGGTGGTCTGCGTGATCGCCATGTACGAGGAGGACCAAAGCCTGCCGCTGCCGCAGATGTACGGTAAAAACCTGGTCTTTAAGACCGGAGGGGTGGACGGCTGCCGCTGTGGGGAGATCATGGAGCTCATCGCGGAGGGCAGGCTTGACAGCGGCTGTCTGATCACCCACCGCACGGATCTGGACCACATTTTGGAAGCATACCGGGTGTTTGAGGAGAAGCGGGACAACGTGGTCAAGTACGCGGTGAGCGTGGGCCGTCATTGGGACCAGAACCGCCGCCCTGACGGCGGTCTGACATAAATGCAGTACGGAAACTGAACATTGGGGAAAAGGAGGTTGGGATTTATGAACAGAGTGATTACAATCAGCCGCCAGTATGGCAGCGGAGGACGGGAGTTGGGGGAGAAGCTGGCAGCGCGTTTGGGGATTCCCTTCTACGACAAGGAGCTGGTGGGTATGATCGCCAGGGAGGGAAAGATCGAGACTGCGGTGCTGGAGGCTTACGACGAGGTGGAGCCGGACCTGGACAATTATTCGCTGCGGGACGTGCCGCCGGATTACCAGATCGCCATGACCCAGAAGCTGTACGCAGCCCAGTGCCGCGTGATTCTGGATCTGGCGGCCAAAGGTCCCTGCGTGATCGTCGGGCGCTGCGCGGACGCCATTCTGCCGGACGCCGTTCATCTGTTTATCTACGCCGGAATGGACCGGCGCAGGGAGCGGATCGCCGGGCTTCACCCGGAGCTCTCCGGGGATCAGGTGGAGAAACGGATCATTTCCGTGGACCGCAAGCGCAAGGCCTACCACGAATACTATTCCACCAAGGACTGGGGGGAGATGGAGGGGTACGACCTCTGTCTGAACACCGGCAGAACCGGAGTGGACGGCTGCCTGGAGGCGGCGCTGGCTTATATGGAACATGTGAAAGACTGATGAGCGGATGGACGGTCCTGCCCCGCAGGTGGGGGATTGGGGCCGCCCAAACTGAATGGAATGGCCTGCCGATTGTTTCGGCGGGCCATTCTTGGGATGCAGTGGGCCGTTGGCGGACCATTCGTTGAATGCAATGGGTCTCTGCGGCCCATTGTTTGACAAACGGCCTCAGGAACCCTATAATGGGTGTTATAGCGCCACAATCGTTTATCAAAAGTGAGGTACGGCAGATGGACCGAAATCGAAAAAAGCATAAGTTTTCCCTGCCGGTGACCGTCACGGTCGGTATTGCCCTGGCGCTGGTGTTCTATCTGGCGCTGTCCTATTTTCTGGGGGGCTACCGAAGCGATATCTATGACCGCATCATCGACTCCAATATCTCCGCGCTCAAGGAGACGACCAGCACACTGATTTCCAAAACTACAGAAGGTTTTGACCACTGCCGGCACGAGATACGCGTGCTGGGCATCGGCATGTCCGAGGAGCTGAAGCAGAACGGCTTTACGGCCGCGGACGAGATCAGCCCGGACGATCGCAATTACATCCGGGATTTCAACCAGATATCAGTCTTTGACTACTGTGTTCTGTTAAATGAATCCGGCCGGGGAATCTACAGCCAGGGCAACTATATCAAGCCCATCAACCTCTACTCCAGCCAGGCGTATGTGGACTGTATTTCCAGCCCGGACGGATCGGCCATCAGCTTTATCTCAGATCCCTTCAGCGCCTCCGGCAAGGATGTGGTGGCATTTTCCTGCCGCGCTGGCTCCGTGATTCTGATCGGAATCTACAGCCAGGATTCGTTTGAAGCGCTGTACGACTCGGCCATCTTCGGGGATAACGCCTCCTATATGATCACCACGGATTCCGGCCTGATGCTTTCCAGCACCCATGTGTCAAAGGAGGTGGAGGAATCCCTCAATCTGTTCGCATATTTCCGGGAAAATCCAAAAAACGCCGGTTTTTTCACGCCGGATGATCAGGGCATGAGCGGTTATGAACAGGTGCTTTCAGACTTTAAAGCGCACCAAAGCGGCAGCGCGGAGCTGTATTTCGGGGAAACGCGCTACGAACTCGTCTATGCGCCCATCCCGCAGACCGGCTGGAATTTCATTTCCTGCGTCTCCTACGACTACATCACCGCGGAGGCGGCCCGGATCAACCAGAAAACCATTGAGCTGACCATGTTTATCATCGTACTGATGCTGGGAATGTTTGGGGTGATCGTGGTCATGCTGGTGTTCGTGGTGCGCGCCAACGCCTCACGGGAGGCTGTGCGCAGAGACCGGCTGTTCAACCTGATGACCCGCTATGTGCCAAATGTGATTGTCATTGCGGATAGCGGCACGGGCGCCATCGAGTACGCCTCCCGCAACACGGAAAAGGTGCTGGGGATTGAGGATACGTTTGACAATATCATTGACGAGAGAACCTTAGGCTGCGTGGCCCCGCGGGACCGCCAGGCGGTTCTGGAGCTGGTGCGCGAGGTCCGCGCAGGCAGGAAGAGCAGCGGCAGTCTGAGCATGCATTTTACGCGGCCGGACACGCAGGCGGATATCATTCTGGCCCTGAACGCCTACCGGATCGCGGAGCAGGACAGCAGCCAGAGCTTTATCACCCTGACGCTGGAGGACATCACGGAAAGCGTGCAGTCCCGCAGACGTCTGGAGGAAGCCCTGTTAAACGAGGAGCGCGCGGGCGCCGCCAAGAGCACCTTTTTGGCCAGCATGAGCCACGACATCCGCACGCCCTTAAACGCGGTGATTGGCCTGACCAATCTGGCCCTCTGTACGCCAAATGACAGCAAAAAGGTGATGGAGTGCCTGCAGAAGATCGCCAACTCCTCCCAGCTGCTGTTGGGGCTGATCAACGATGTACTGGATATGTCCAAAATTGAGTCCGGCAAAATGCAGCTGGCCGAGACGGAGTTCGAGCTGGGCGAGTGGCTGGCCGGCGTGGTGACGGTGATCCAGTCCCAGACCAGCGTGCGCGGACAGCATTTTGACGTCAACGCCTGGAACATTACCCATGAGCTTCTGTGCGGCGATACGGTGCGCCTGAGCCAGGTGCTCACCAATGTGCTGGGCAACGCGGTAAAATTTACGCCCAAAGGCGGGGAAATCTACCTTGAGATCTCGGAAATTCCCTCGCCGGATCCGGCGTCCGCCCGTTTTGTGTTCCGGATCAGCGACACGGGCGTGGGCATGAGCCGGGAATATTTGAGCCATATCTTTGAAATGTTTACCCGGGAGCAGAACGCCTACAGCCAGGGCGTCCAGGGTACGGGTCTGGGCATGGCCATCACGAAGCGGATCGTGGATCTCATGGGCGGCTCCATCCGCGTGGAGAGCGAGCCTGGGAAGGGAACCACTTTTACGGTGGAGATCTCCGTCCGGCTCAGCAGCCGCCAGATTCCGCTGGCCGCTGGCTGCCGCATGTTAGTGATCGGCGAGCCGGGCAGCGGGGAAAAATGCGCGGATGCGGTCCGCAAGCTGAACGAGATCGGCGTGGACGCCGTCTGCAAGGTGGGGTACGCGGACGCGGTGGCCCTGGCGGCAGAGGAGCGGGAGGCGGGGAGGCCGTTTGCTCTGGCCTTTATCCCTTATAAGCTGCTTCGGTTCGACCAGACTCTGAGCGGCAGCCGCCTGCGAAGGGAATTGGGCGGGGAAATGCGGCTGCTTCTGGGGCTGAAGCCAGACGAGCAGGAGCTGTGTGAGCAGATGAAGCGGGAAGAATTTACCCAGACAATCCCGCTTCCGCTCTTCCGGATGAGCCTTTACCGGAAGATCACCGTTCTGATGGGGCAGAGCGAGGACGCCGCCGGAAGCCTGAGCGGGGAATTGAGCGGCCTGCGCCTGCTGCTGGTGGAAGACAATGCGATGAATATGGAGATCGCCGTGGAGATGCTCACAGGCCCCTTGGGGGCGCAGGTAGACAAAGCCCGCAACGGCGAGGAGGGCTGCGCGGCGTTCCTTCAGGCGCCGGAACACACGTATGACGTGATCCTGATGGATCTGCAGATGCCGGTTCTGGGAGGTCTGGATGCGGCCCGCAGAATACGGGGGAGCAGCCATCCCCAGGCGGCGGATATTCCCATCATCGCCCTGACGGCAAATGCCTTTGAGGAGGACCGGAGGGAAGCGCTGGCAGCTGGGATGAACGGCTTTGTGTCAAAGCCCATCGACTTTACCGTTCTGACCCGGGAAATAAAACGGGTCCGGCGGGAAGGACGCCCCCTGCATCTGCTGCTGGCCGAGGATAACGAGGTCAGCCGGGAAATCGCTGTGGAATTGATCCGGATGGACGGACAGACTGTGGAGGCGGTGGAAAACGGCAGCCAGGCATTAAGCGCCTACCTGAGCGCTCCCGATCACACCTATGACGCTATTTTGCTGGACCTGCACATGCCGGTGATGGACGGCTTTGAGGCCGCCGCCGCGATCCGGAGCAGCAAAAAAACCAGCGCCGCCGCGGTTCCGGTCATCGCGCTGACAGCCAGCAGCGAGGACGAAGTGCGCGGGGAAGCCGCCCGGGCGGGATTCGGAGCGGTTCTGTCAAAACCCATCGACATGGAAAAGCTGCGGGGCCTGCTGCTCTGACGGGCGTGGGCTGGGAATGAAGGAAACGGACGCAGTGAGAGAGGAAGGTACAGTATGAGAAAACGGGTTGGAACCGGGGTTCTGCTGGCGCTGCTTGTGACGGTGGCGGCTGGGTGCGCAAAAATCCCGGATGTGACGGAGACGAACCCGCAACATCAGAGCGGGACCGGGCTGAACGAGACGCCGGTGACGCTTCACGTATACAACACTCTGGGAGAAACGGTCAGTATGGAGCGGGCGGAGGAGTATATCCGCCGCACCATGCCCAACGTGACCATTGAGAGCACCTACGAAATCGCCCCTAAGATGGAGAACGCCCAGCTGGCGGCGGTGCGCGGGGGAGGCGGGCCTGAAATTCTCTACACGCAGGACTATTATACATACGTGCAGAACGGCTATCTGAAGGATCTGACTTCCGAGCCATTTTTAAAGAACTACATGATTAGCGCCCTGAGCGATGCGGAGGTGGGCGGAAAGGTCTATGCGCTGCCGGTGGGCAACGGGTATATCTCCGGTTTGATGGTCAATCAGCGGCTTTTGACGGAGCTGGGCTATGAGCTGCCGCAGACCCAGGACGAGTTCGTCGAGCTCTGCGGCAGGCTCCAGGAGAGCAGGGAGGAGACCGGGGTGAGGGCTTACGCCTTTGGCATGCTCTACGATGAGAGGGCGGCTCTGGGGGCCATGCCGTTTTTTCTGGATGCGTACACGGACAGCGCTTATGTGCAGTGGCTGAGCCAGTACCGGCGCGATCCGTCGTCGGTTTCCTTTCAGGATCCGGCTTTTGTCCGGGTGCTGCAGGAGCTTGAGGAGCTAAAGGCTCTGGGGCTGTGCCAGAGCAGCGATTTTTTGACCAGCGATTCCCAGAATCTTCAGGAGGTAATCCGGGGGGACGCGCTGATGTGCTCGGTCAGCTATGTGGATTTTGCCGTCCGGTTCGAGGATAAGCTCACCGAAGTGAACGGCGTACCCAGCTTCCGGGTGGCGAAGGACGGGCGGCAGATCTATGTGCCCGCCGAAGACTTTGTGTTCATCCCCTATATGGGGAAAACCCGCGGTGAAAGCTGGCTGGCCACCAACGGGGACTGGTATCTGGGGATCAACGCGAACGTCGCCGACGAGGCCACCCTGCAAGCCAGCCGCCTGTATCTGGAGTACGTGGCCTCCACGGAGTTTGCGCCGGAGTATTACAGCGCCTCGGTTCCGGCCGGAGCCACCACCTATTACCGCCGGGACGACACCCTGGAATACAGCTTTTTTCAGGAACGGCACCCGGAGGTTTACCAGTGCCTGACGGAAAACTCCATTATCAAAAATCCATACCAGTTTTACGGCTCAAGCCTTTTCACCTTCTCCCTGCGGCATTACCTCTGCGACCAGAAATATTACGCGGGGTTAAGCGGCGGTTCCGCCTACAAGGACATTGGCACTGCGGAGGACATACTGGCCGTGCTGGAGGATTACCGGATTACGGGACAAAATCCGTACGAGGTGCCGGACCGGGTGGTGGGGTACACGGAAAAGGAATACGGCTACGTGCGCATTTACTCGCGTTCCAACGAATCGGCGCTGGGGAATCTGCTGGCCGATGCGATGCGCGAGTATACGGGCGCAGAGCTTGCCGTTGTCAACGCCGGGGCGCTGACAGCGGGGCTGGAGGCGGGGGAGATCACCGAGTCCGACCTGGCCACGGCCATGCTCTACGGCCTGAGCAACCACGTGGTCACCGTGCGCTGCAAGGGCGCCAACCTCATTTCCATTCTGTCCACCAACAACCTGGTAAGCACGGTGCGTGTGGACCAGTCCGGCGTATACGGGGGCATGGTGATTCCCTCCGGATTTACCTACACCATCGCCTACGAGCCGGTGGATGGGAACGAATATGGCGCAAGGGCGCAGATCCGCGATGTGCGCCTGGCAAACGGGGAACCGCTGGACCCTGAGGCCTGGTACACGGTCACAACCACGGACTATGAGCTTGGGGGAAGGGACTTATGGGAGGCATTCACCCTCATCCCGGCAGAGAAGCCCGGCAAGCTGCCGGACGGCATCGCCATCTACCGGACGTTTGACCCAAAGAGCGGGGCAGCCAGCCAGATGTTTGATCTGAACCTGGACACCTATGAGGAGCAGTACCGGCAGATCACGGACTGGGCCGGCGAACAGCCCAACATCATCGACGCGGTCATCGCCTACATTGAGCGCCACAGCGAAAACGGAGTCCTGGCCCCGGTCACAACCGACGGCAGGATTCGAATTGAGAATATGCCGGAGAGGCTGGATGTGGAGAAGAATGGGGTGGAGTTAAGGTGAGGGAAAGGCAAATTTAAGGGAATATGGAAACAGCAGAGCCCCGGCCCTGGGAGGCGCATACGAACATGCGCCTCCCAGGACCGGGGCTTTTTTGACCGTCATCCCGGTAACACAAAAACACAAACTTTACAAATCCCCGCGTTTTCGCTAATATTACACTATAAGGAAGCCACCCCACAATTTATATCCTATTTGCGGCATCCAAAAAGGAGAGAGAATGGACAAGATTGAACAGAAAATCATGGATTTAATCGAACGGCATAAAGATGAGATTATCGCCATCGGAAGAGATATCTGGAACGAACCCGAGCTTGGATACAAGGAGTATCAGACGGCCGGGAAATTCTGCCGGCATCTTAAAAACTTTGGAATCGAGGCGGAAACCGGGCTGGCAATCACGGGGGCCAAAGGCTATTTAAAGGGAGCCGGCGCATCGGGGCCAACCGTGGCCCTGATCGGGGAAATGGACGCTCTGCCAATGGCGGACAGTCCCTATGCCGGGCGGGAGACAGGGGCGGCCCACTGCTGTGGTCACAATGCGCAGATGGCGGGTATGATGGGCGCGCTGTATGCGCTCTGCGATGCCCGGGTGCAGGAGGCGATGGACGGCAATGTGGTGTTTTTTGCGGTGCCGGCTGAGGAATTTGTGGAGATGGAGTTCAAACACGGTCTGATGGAGGAGGGGAAGATCGCCTTCGGAGGAGGAAAATCAGAGCTGATCCGGGTGGGAGCCTTTGACGACATCGACGTTGCGGTGGGACATCACATTGCGCCCGGTATTTCCCTGGCGCTGTCCAATCACCGGTCCAACGGCTTTATGAGTAAGATCGTCCGCTTTCACGGGATACCGGCCCATGCGGCGGAAGCGCCCTGGAGCGGGGTGGATGCGCTGAGCGCCGCGGCTCTGGGGATCCAGGCGGTCAACGCCCAGCGGGAGTTTTTCCGGGATCAGGACACCGTGCGGGTCCACGGATTTATCTCCAAGGGCGGGGAGGCCATGAACGTGATCGCGGACAATGTGACCATGGAATATTCCGTGAGGGCCAACAATATACCGGCCATTCTGGACGCCAGCCGCAAGTTCGACCGCGCCATGCGTTCCGGCGCGGTGGCCACCGGCTGCGGCGCCAAGATCATTACGATGCCGGGGTATCTGCCCGTTATGCCGGCCGGGGATACCCGGGCCGTCGAGGAGGCTATTTTGGCCGCGGCGGGCAGCTACGAGGTGGCAAAGCACGACCCGGGCATCGTCATGGGCGGCTCCACGGATTTCGGCGAGGTGTCGCAGATTCTTCCGCTGCTGCAGTTCAACACGGGCGGCTACACCAACGAGCTGCACAATAAAGAGATGCACCCCGTCGACGAGTATCTGGCCTATGTGGTGACCGCTAAGGTATTTGCCCTCACGGCGTACAACCTGCTGAAAAACAACGGCGCATATGCCAGGGCGCTGATGGAACAGCATGAGGCGGTTCTCACAAAGGAGTCTTATATCCAATATATGGAAAAACACAACCGGGTGGAGACGATTCCGATGGAGCCGGTTGTGATGGAGTAACGCATGGGTGCCGGACGGCATGACATCAGTGAGGGAAAATGGAGGAACAACCATATGGGATTTAACGAAAAAGTGCACGCGTATATCGCGGCGAAGTTTTACGTGTATCTGACGGAAGCGTTTGGAGAGCGGGGAAAGATGGCGTTTATCCACGCCACCCAGTATTACGCGGAGCAGCGCGGGCGCAGGATGGCCCAGCGGGCGATCCGGGACGGTGAGCCGCTGACGCCCGCCAACTATTACCGCTATGGCGAGTGGGTGGGCACGGAGGATATGAAGGCTGAGGGCTGCGGCAATACCATGACCTACCAGTCCTACCTGCCGGAGGCGGTGATGCACATCACCCAATGTCCCTGGTGCGCCCAGTTTAAGGAGATGGGATTAAACGCTACGGCAGGCGCGGAATACTGCAGACACCTGGACAATTCCATTGTCCGGGGCTTCAACCCCTATCTGACCTACGAGGTGGACCAGACCCTGCAGACCGCCGAGTACTGTATTCACAGAATGAAGGACGTGGATTTTGACGGGGACACGGATCTGAGCAAAAAGCCGGAAAATCTGAGAGATTTTGAATACCACTGCGCCCATTCCTACTGGACCTACAGCGAGGTGGCCGCTGCTGTTTTTAAAAGCGGGGGAGAGGCTGTGAGCAGTAACGTGATGGCGGATTTTATACAGGATTACGGCAGGGAGATGGCGGATATTCTGGCCGGGTACCGCTACACCAATTTCAACGTATGCGATTAGGAAATCGAATAACAAATCGCCAAAGAGCGCAGACTGTTCTTTGGGTATTTGTCTTTACCGCTCCGCCGCGTGTGAAAGCGCGGCGCTGTTGACGGGGCGCGAGCCGGATTCCCACAGCCCGGACCTGCCTGAGGGTGTGGCGCTTCGGAGAAAATCGGATGACTGTGAGGAGAGATCATATGATGAAGAAAAACGCAAAACTGTGGCTGGTTGTGGTGGTAGGGGCCGCTGCGCTCGTTCTATCCGCCTGCAAGGCGAAATCCCCGGCCCCGCCATCCGGGCAGAGCTCCGGCGCAGGCAGTTTTGCCGCTGAGGAAGGCCGGGAAAATACCGGTTCCACGACAAACCCGCCGGAAGCCGCACAGGCCCCGGAAGCCGCACAGGCCGCGGAGGGACAGGCGGCGAAGTCCCGGCTGCGCCCCCGCCTGGAGGACGACTATTACGAGTACGTCAACTGGGATATTCTCAGCGAGACACGGATTCCGGGGGATTCCAGCTCCTGGAGTTATCTCTACCAGCTGGACCAGGATGCCTATGCGACGCTGGATCAGCTGTTAAAGGAGACTGTGAAGAAACGCCCGTCCCTGGAAATGGGATCCACAGAGCAGAAGATCGCGGACTTTTATCGGACTGCGCTGGATGAGGAGGCCCGCGCCGCGGCCGGGCTCGGCGGTCTGGCCCCTTACCTGGAGTCTGTCCGCAGTGCCGCCACCATTCCCCAATATCTGGAAAGCCTGGCCGGACTTCGCCGGGATCTGGGGCTGGCCAGTCTGATCAACGTCCAGAAAACCGAGGATCTGCGCGATTCCAGCCAGTACGTGTACTACTTTTTTCAACCGGACCTGGGACCGGGGAAGGAGATTCTGGAGGACGGGACCATGGGATCGTTTCTGGACGAATACCAGAGTTATATCGGGCGGGTGATGGAGTACAGCGGCATGGAACCAGGGGATGCGGGAAAAGCTGCGTCCGAAATTCTGGCGTTTCAGCGGGAACTGGCCGCGGCCACGCTGCCGCTGAGCCGCAGGCAGGACCCGGATGTCTATTACAATCCGTACACCGCAGCCCAGCTGCAGCAGCTTTTGTCAAATGTGGACGTACCGGCTTACCTGGACGCTCTGGGGATAGCAGGACGGGACTTTTACGTGGTGACGGATGTGAAGGCGCTTGAAGCCTGCAACGACTGGCTCACCGAAGATCACCTGGAGCTGCTGAAAAATTACACCGTGTTCAGCCTGCTGAGCGATATGAGCCTGTATCTGACGCCGCAGATGCAAGGCAACGCCCTGGCCTGGCACAATTTTCAGAACGGAATCGCCGAGATGAAGGCCGCGGATAAGCTGGCGGGCGAGATGACGCAGTCCATGTTCGGCTTTGAGTTCGGCCGTCTGTATGCGGAACAAAGCTTTTCCGAGGAGGACAAGGAAAATGTGACCGCCATGATCCGGCAGATTCTGGCCGCCTACAAGAAACGGATACTGGCCCTGGACTGGATGGGAGATGAGACCAAGGCTAACGCGGTGAAAAAGCTGGATTCCATGACGCTCAAAGTGGGATATCCCGACCATTTTACGGACATCCACGCCGCGGCCAGGATCACTCCGCCGGAGGAGGGCGGGACGCTGATCGGCAACGTCCTGGCGCTTATGCGCGCGGAGACCGCTTTCGACCTGGAGGAAGGGAAAAAGCCGGTAGACAAGGAAAAATGGGCCATGACGCCCCAGACGGTCAACGCATACTACAATCCCTCGGGCAACGAGATCGTATTTCCGGCGGGGATTCTGCAGGAGCCATTTTACAGTCCCGAGGCGGATCTGGCCACCGACATGGGCGGGATCGGCATGGTCATCGCCCACGAGATCAGCCACGCATTTGATTCCTCCGGGGCCATGTACGACGAGAAGGGAAATTACAAGATGTGGTGGACCGAAGAGGATCTGGAGAATTTCCGGGCCCTGGCCGGGAAGGTGGCGGACTATTATGACGGACAGGAGGGATTTGAAGGCCGTTTTGTAAACGGTGAGCAGACGCTGGGGGAGAACATCGCGGACTTAGGCAGCCTGTCCTGCATCACCTCCATTGTGGGGGACGACACGGATGGACTGCGGGCGCTGTTCACCCGGTTTGCCACCATCTGGGCCTCTAAATATACGGACGAGGCCATGATCCGGAGGCTGAACACGGATGTGCACTCCCCGGCAAAAGTCCGGGTCAACGCGGTTCTGTGCAACACCGACGCATTTTACCTGGCCTATCCTCAGCTCAGGGAGGGTGACAAAATGTATCTCGCGCCGGAACAGCGGGTTGGAATCTGGTAGAAAACGGTTATCCGCTCCGGTATGCGACGTCCAATAGTATCAAAAGGATACCAAGTATCCTAATGGCGCCTATCCCACTTGAAAGTGCGTTCTTCCCTCAAAGGCGATACCGATCTATAATACAGTCATAGGAAACGGCCGGTTCCTGACGGAATAAAGATTGACTAAAAATTGATTTGAGGGAAAGGATTGAAACTTCATGAAAAAAGTGATAGAATTTTTGCAGGCAAATCCGGTGCAGTATCTGGCTACCGTGGGCAGGGATGGGAAGGCAAAGTGCCGCCCGTTTATGTTCTGTTTCGAGAAGGACGGGAAGCTCTGGTTCTGTACCAACAGCCAAAAGGACGTTTATCAGGATATGCAGGCCAACCCGCAGGTGGAGGTGAGCGTGTCCGACGCCGGTTTCGCCTGGCTGCGCCTGAACGGCAAAGCGGTGTTTGAGAACAACATGGAGGTGAAGGAAGCCTGCATGGCCAACCCGATTGTAAAGGGGCAGTACGCTGAGGCGGCCAATCCGATTTTCGAGGTATTTTACCTGGAAGATCCCCATGGCGTGATCGCTGATTTTTCCGGCAATCCGCCTTATGAATTCTGATTTTAAATTATATAAAACAATCTCTTTGGGGCAGGTGAAATTCCTGACCGGTGGTGACAGTCCACGAGCGGCGGCCAATGGCTGCGGTTGATCCGGTGAGATTCCGGAACCGACGGTATAGTCCGGATGGGAAAAGAGGAAAAACGGCGATCGATGCCGCAGCGTTGTGCGTGGATATCAGGCCACGCCGAGAAGCGCAGGCGGCGTATTGGACGGCATTCCGGCCCGGGAGATGAGACCCCGGGTCTTTTTGTCGTATGCGATGGACCGGGGGGTAAAAATGAAGGAGGCGTCAAGATGAAACGAACATGCCGCAATGCAGCGCGGGAAGTGTGCGCAGGGAAAACAGCAGCAACGAACAGGGCCGGAAAAATCGCGGTCAGGCCCCTGGTTTTGAGCGCTTTTATGGGAGCCGTCAGCGCGGTTTTGATGGCCATGGAATTTCCGGTTCCACTGGCGCCGGGGTTTGTGAAAATGGACTTTTCCGACCTGCCGGTGATTCTGGGGGGATTTATCATGGGACCGTTGGCAGGTATGCGGATCATCGCGGTGAAGATCGGCCTGAGCTTTCTGCTGAAAGGCACCGTCACCATGGGGGTTGGAGAGCTGGCGAATATGATCGGCAGCGTCAGCTACATGCTGCCCGCCGTGCTCCTATATCGCAGGTGGCACACCCGCAGGGGCGCGGTCCTCTCCCTGGCCGCGGCCACAGCCTGCGCGGCCGCCTCGGCTCTGCTTTACAACCTGTTTCTGATCTTTCCGGTCTACGCCAGGCTATACGGCATGAGCATGGACAGCATCGTGGCCATGGCAAGGGTCGCCTCCCCGTGGGTGACGGACCTGTTTTCCATGATGCTGCTCTCCATGCTGCCCTTCAACCTGTTTAAGTACGCAAGCGTCTCCGTTATTGCGTTTTTTGTTTACAAGCGGTTGAGACGGCTGTTAAAGGGCTGGTCGGACTGAGATCAGTTGATTTTTCTTTTGTAGCCGTCGCCCCAGGCCACCATGCTGTCTAAAATGGGCTTTAAGCTGTAGCCGGTCTCCGTCAGGCTGTATTCCACCCGGGGCGGAACCTCGGGATAAACCGTTCGGTTGACCAGCCCGGCAGCCTCCATGGCCCGCAGGTGGCTGGTCAGAACCTTCTGTGTGATCCCGGTGACCGAGCGCATGAGTTCATTGAAGCGTTTGGTTCCGGTCAGAAGGTCCCGGATGATCAGCACCTTCCACTTGTCGCCGATCAGCTGCAGGGTGATTTCCACGGGACAATCCGGCATTTTCCTGGTATTGGCTTCCATTGATTCAGCACCTCCTTGGTATCCAAATGACTGTTTGAAACCATTATATACCATTGCGGGATCGCCGGCAAGCTTAACAGTATACTTTTGATACTATGCCACTTTTCAGTGCGTAATTTACGGGAAAGAACAGCGGCGTTAAAATGGAATAAAGGATATGGAATCAGGAAAGGATGAAACGTTATGGAAACCAGTGATTATCTGCGGATTTTAAAAGAGGAGATTCATTCCGCCGTGTTCGCCACAGTGGACGAGGATGGGCTGCCCGTGACCCGGGTGATCGATATCATGCTTGCGGATGAGAACAGCCTGTATTTTATCACGGCCAAGGGGAAGGAGTTTTACCGGCAGTTGATGAACCGGCGCTATGTGGCTGTCAGCGGTATGACCGGCGGCGAGGGCTCCATGCAGAAAAAAGCGGTGTCCGTCCGCGGCCGGGTGGCGAACATGGGGAAATGCCTGTTGGATCAGGTGTTTGCAGAGAATCCCTACATGGCGGAGATTTACCCTACCCGGGAGAGCCGCCGGGCGTTGGAGGTGTTCCGGCTGTGCGAGGGCTGGGGAGAGTATTTCGATCTGTCCGCCAAGCCCATCATCCGCCGCAGCTTCCGCCTGGGGGCTGGGGACGGACAGGCGGAGCCGCAGGAGGGCTATCATATCACAGAGGACTGCGACGGCTGCGGCCTCTGTCTGTCCCAATGCCCCCAGAACTGCATCGACAGCAGCCGGACGCCCTTTAAAATCCAGGCGGAGCACTGCCTGCACTGCGGAAACTGCGTGGAAATTTGTCCGCAAAAGGCGGCCAGGGGAGGAAGCAAATGAACGGAAACGTGGAGATGATCCGGGAAACGCTGCAGCAGGCACAGGCGATCGTGATTGGGGCAGGGGCAGGCCTCTCCGCTGCGGCGGGACTCACCTACGGGGGAGAGCGGTTCCGGCGGTATTTCGGGGATTTTATCCGCAAATACGGGATGATGGACATGTATTCCGCAGGTTTTTATCCCTTTGAGACCCAGGAGGAGAAATGGGCATACTGGAGCCGCCATATTTATTACAACCGCTACGACCAACCGGCGGGAAAAACCTATCTGGATCTTTACCGTCTGGTGCGGGATCAACCGTATTTTGTGCTGACCACCAATGTGGACCACCAATTCTGGCTGGCGGGATTTGACAACCGGCGGATTTTTGCCACCCAGGGAGACTACGGGCTGTTTCAGTGCGCCGGGGCCTGCCATAAAACGCTGTACGATAACGAGGCTCAGGTCCGGGAGATGATCGCCCGCCAGAAGGATTGCAGGATTCCCACAGAGCTGGTGCCAAAATGCCCGGTCTGCGGGGGCGAGATGGAGGTGAATCTGCGCTGTGACGGAAACTTTGTGGAGGACGGGGCCTGGGAGCGGGCGTCGGTCCGCTACCGGGAGTTCCTGCGGGAAAATATGGGGCGCAGGGTGGTGTTTCTGGAGCTTGGGGTGGGGATGAACACCCCGGGCATCATCAAGTTCCCGTTCTGGCAGATGACCGCCCGGTGGCCCCAGGCGTTTTACATCTGCGTCAATCTGGATCAGGCCTGGGCGCCGGAAGAGATTCGGGACTGCTCCCTGTGCCTGAACGGGGATCTTTCCCGGATATTGGAAAAGCTGTGATGAAAGCGGAGGAACTGCCATGAAGAAAGTAGATGAGGCGACACAGGAGGAACGGCGGTATTTCCTCATCCGGTCGCTGTTGAGAGAGCGGCCTCAGTTCTGTAAAATGAGTATACCGGAGGACGGGGAGGAGCAGAAGCATCTGCTGCGCGCCCTGATGAACCAGCGCCGGCCGTCCCCGGCCCCGCCTGGGTTTCTGGATGTGCAGGACGCATATCTGAAGGAGGAAACGCTGCGCCGGGGGATCGTGGACTGCCGGGAGCTGGCTCCGGCGGGGGCGGAGGGAGTGAAGCGGCGGCTGTTTCTCTGGCAGGGGGATATTACCAGGCTGAAAGCCGACGCCATCGTGAACGCGGCCAACGAGGCCCTGCTGGGCTGCTTTATCCCCTGCCATTCCTGCATCGACAACATCATCCATACCTGCGCCGGAGTCCAGCTGCGGCTGGCCTGCGACCGCCTGATGCGGGACCAGGGGCGCCCCGAACCCACGGGCCGGGCGAAGATCACCCCCGCCTTCAATCTGCCCAGCCGTTATGTGCTGCACACCGTGGGTCCGGTGATCACGGGCCCGCTGCGGGAGGAGGACTGCCGCCTGCTGGCTGGCTGTTACCGGTCCTGCCTGGAGCTGGCCGCGAAGAACGGCCTGAAATCCGTTGCGTTCTGCTGTATCTCCACCGGCGTGTTCCGCTTCCCGCAGGAAAGGGCCGCTGAAATCGCGGTGGAGACGGTGAAACAGTTCCTGGAACAGGACGATACGGTAGAGCAGGTGATTTTCGACGTGTTCACGGACCGGGACCTGGAGCTCTACAGGAGACAGCTGGAAAAGTGAGAAATTTAACGAACCACGCCGCGCCGAGGCGGCGGTCTGCGCAGCGGACGGTTGTTTTAGCGGCCGATCCGCCGGTATCATGCCGCCGGTGGCGCGCCGCCCGTCCGGAGCGCCCAGATGGATTCAACAAAAGGTCCGCCCGGCCTGCCGGATCAGTAGGCGAAAAGCTCCTGTCCAGGCGGCTTTCACGCTGCCCGGCCCAACCGCTGCAAGTAATTGTGGTGGTTTTTTTGCGCCCTTGCGGAAGAAAATTATAAAAATTTACAAAAGTGTTGGGAGTCCGACAGACATCATCCGCCAAGCCTGTTATAATTTTAACTAGCAAAAGGAATCGAGGTGGAGAGAATGAAAGCGGAGGAACCGAAGTTAAAATTCTGGGGAAGTCCGGCGTTCGCCATGCTGCCCTTTGGGCTGTACATACTCCTGGGCGGCATATTTTCGGTGGGATATCACTATTATTCAATGAAGGGTCTGATCTTTGCGGCTGTGATCTCCCTGCTGGCCGGATTTTTCGTCTGCAGGAACAAGGGGAAATATTGGGACTCCGTGGTTCACGGCCTGGCCCAGTACGGGAATTCCAGACTGATCTTTATTTTCCTGATCATCGGCATTTTCTCAAAAATGATGAACACCGGAAAGATCGGAAACGGTTTCATCTGGCTGAGTTTAAATCTGGGAATCCGGGGAAGCGCCTTCGTTGTGTTCAGCTTCCTGGCATCGGCGGTGATCTCCATGGGAGCGGGTGCGCCCATCGCGGCGCTGTTTGCGGTGATCCCCATTTTCTATCCGCCGGGGATTCTTCTGGGAGCCAGCCCGGCCATGCTGACCGGAGCGCTGATCAGCGGCATTTTCTTCGGGGACGCTTTATCCCCCAGCTCCCAGGTGATCAACACCACGGTGATGATCCAGCACGACAAGGCCACGGGGAAGCCGGCTGAACTTCTGGCCACGCTGCGGCAGAGAACCCCCTACATTCTGTTAGCCGGTGCGGCGGCCATGGTGATTTTCTTCATCTTCGGCGCGCAGGGCGGAACCATGGGGGATATGGCCGAGATCGAGGCGTTTTCCCAGGCAAAGGGTCTGCTCATGCTGATTCCCATCGCGGTGCTGCTGGCCATCTGCTTTAAGACGGGAAACTTGTTTGTGGGACTGTCCTTCGCCATTGTGACCGGCCTGGTTGTGGGCCTTCTTGGCGGACTGTTCACATTTTCGGATATCGTATCCATCGACTATGCAACATCGGGGTTAAAGGGAATGATCTTCGAGGGCATTTACGGCATGCTGGACGTGGCGGTTTCCACCATCCTGCTGTACGGTCTGATCGCGGTGGCGGTGGACGGCGGAATGCTGGAGAAGTGCTGCAACTGGATTCTGTCCCGGAAATTCACCGGCACCAAGCGGGGAGCCGAAGCCGTGCTCATGGGCGGAACCATTGTGATCAACATTCTGCTGGCGGGCTGCGTGCTTCCGTCCATCCTGATGTTCGGGGATATGGCGGACCGGATCGGGCAGGAGAGCGGCATTTCGCCGGAGCGCAGAAGTATTCTCCTGACGGCCAACGCCACCAACTTCAGCTCCATCGTCCCAATTAACAGCGCCTTTGTCATGGGGAGCGTGACCATCATCAACGAGATGGTGCAGAATCACAGCTATCTGCCCCATGTGACGCCGTTCGCAATCTTCTGCTGTTCCTTCTACTGTCTGATTCTCACGGGAATCTGCGTGTTCTGGGTGGCGACCGGAATAGGACGGGAGCCGGGAAGGATGAAGAAGATGGGTAAAATTTCGGCAACCAATCATGTATAATCATTTTTTATAGATAGGAGATGGAATTTATGGATTCAATTTATGATCTGATTATCGTCGGAGGCGGCCCTGCCGGTCTGTCGGCGGCCATCTACGCAGGAAGATCCGAGCGGCAGACCCTGCTTCTTGAGAAGGGAAGCTACGGCGGACGAATCAACGATACCTACGAGATCCGCAACTATCCGGGCACCATTGTGGACAGCGGCCAGCACCTGATGGAGCGGTTCAGAGAGCACGCGGCCAGCCATCCCACGGTGGAGTTAAAGCGCACCACGGTGACAAAGATCCGCAAGGAAGGCGACCTGTTCGTGGTGGAAACCAAGCGCAGGGGGGATTTTAAAGCCCACAGCGTGGTCCTGGACCTGGGCACCCGCCCCAGGGAGCTGGGAATCAAAGGCGAGCAGGAATTTACCGGCCACGGCGTGGCTTACTGCGCTACCTGCGACGCGGAATTTTTCAAGGGCAAGGAGATTTATGTCCTGGGCGCAGGAGATCAGGCCATCGAGGAGTCGGATTACCTGACCGGCTTCGCCTCCAAGGTGACCATCATCGTGCTCCACGAGAAGGGGCATCTGGATTGCAACGAGGTGGCGGCGGAGCACGCTTATAAGAACCCCAAGATCGATTTCGTGTGGAGCTCCACTGTGCAGGAGATTAAGGGGGGAGACCACGTAGAATCCCTGGTGTTAAAGAATGTGGACACCGGCGAGATCCGGGAGGTGAAGGCCGACGGACTGTTCTTCTTCGTGGGTATGGTTCCCCAGACCGAGATGGTTCGCGATATGGTGGAATGCGATCACAGCGGCTACATAAAGGTCAACGAGAAGATGGAGACAAATGTGCCCGGCCTGTACGCGGTGGGCGACTGTACCCAGACATTCCTTCGTCAGGTGATCACCTCGGCGGCGGACGGCGCGGTGGCGGCCGTGGCCTCGGAGCGGTATGTGAAGGAGTTAAACCAGATTCAGGACATTTTAAGCCCGGAATCGGGAAATGTGGCGTTTTTGTTCTACAACCCCTACAGCAACGAGGAGATACAGGCGGTGGGCGAGCTGGAGAAGAAGCTGGCCGGCGACTGGAAGATATACCGTCAGGACATCACCCGGCAGAACCTTCTGTACCAGAATCTGAAGGTGGAGAAAACCGTGTCCGCGGCATTTTACCGGAACGGCGTGCTGGAAGAGGTGAAGGCGGCGGAGAACTGCTAAACACGCTGCCGCCGGTATTAAAAGCCGGAACATGAAGCGGCGCAAGCCGTGCAAACGGTGCAAATGGTCCGGAGCCAAAGGGCCGGGCCGCCCGGGAAGCTGAAAATCAAAATGATTTTAAATTTATCATATTAAATATAGTTCAGGAGGATATGAATTATGGGACAACCACTTGTTTTTCCACACGGAGTTACAATTTACAACCCTGAGAAATGCTGGAGCGGGTACACCATCGTTCCGCTGATCAACGACGGCGTGCTGCTGTTCGACATGAACGGAAATGAGATCCGCCGCTGGAATATGCACGCTATGCCGCCCAAGCTGCTGCCCGGCGGGTATGTGATGGGCCTTTCCGGTTACCGTCATCCCGACTACGGCATGCAGGACGGCGTGAACCTGATGGAGATCGACTACGACGGCAACATCGTGTGGGAATTCGACCATTTTGAAAATATCGACGATCCGGGACGGGATCACCGCTGGATGGCCCGCCAGCACCACGACTACCAGAGAGAGGGCAACCCGGTTGGCTACTACGTGCCCGGCATGGACGCCAAGCCTCTGGAGGGCAACACCTTAATTCTGGTGCACCAGACCATCCGCAACCCCAAGATTTCCGACAAGAAGTTGCTGGACGACGCCATGATCGAAGTGGACTGGGAGGGAAATATCCTTTGGAAATGGTCCATCAGCGAGCACTTTGACGAGCTGGGCTTCGACGAGGCCGCTAAGAACGTGCTCTTCCGCGATCCCAACATGCGCTCCTCCGACGGAGGCGTGGGCGACTACCTGCACGTGAACTGTATGAGCTACTTAGGGCCGAACAAGTGGTACGACCAGGGCGACATGCGCTTTAAACCCGACAACATCATTTTCGACTGCCGCGAGGCCAACATCCTGGCGATCCTGGACAAGGAGACCGGCAAGATCGTATGGCGCATCGGACCGGACTTCAACGCCACCCCGGAGCTTAAGAAGCTGGGCTGGATCATCGGCCAGCATCATTTCCACATGATCCCCAAGGGGCTTCCGGGCGAAGGAAACCTGATGGTATTTGACAACGGCGGCTGGGGCGGCTACGGCGTTCCCAACCCGGCGGCACCCATCGGCGCCAAGAACGCCCACAGGGATTACAGCCGGGTGCTGGAGTTCAACCCCATCACTCTGGAGATCGTCTGGAAGGTGACGCCCAAGGAGCTGGGCCACGCCATCCCTACGGACGCCAGCAAGTTCTACAGTCCCTATGTCAGCAGCGCACAGCGTCTGCCAAACGGCAACACCCTGATCACCGAGGGCTCCGACGGCCGTCTGATCGAGGTGACGCCGGACCACGAGATCGTCTGGGAGTGGATTTCCCCGTACTACACCCACAACGAGAAGGGACCGAAGAACAACATGATTTACCGGGCTTACCGCTATCCCTACAGCTATGTGCCCCAGGAGCCGACCCCTGTGGAGGTGGAAATCAAGCCCATCGACAACGTGACCTACCGCGTTCCCGGCGCAGGCGCCTTCGGAGCGAAAAAAATCATTGATATTCCCGGAACTTTGCCGTATTATCAAGATGTAGCCCTCTGTGTGGCAACGGACGACGAGGAGGACGTGACCAAGCGGGAGAAGGTATTCCAGGTTGACACCTCCTTCTTCAAGCCGGTGACCATCTCCACCTGGAACGACGAAGTGCTGAAGGTGAAAGACAAACCGGTGCTGGTGCTCTTCGGAGCGGAGCGCTGCACACACTGTAAGGCCCTGCACCCGGTTCTGGAGGAAGCGCTGAAGGAAGAGTATGAGGGACAGTACGAGATCCGCTACGTGGACGTGGACGCCAACCAGGATCTGGTGGACACCTGTCACATCGGAGGAATCCCGGTGGTGGCGATCTTCAAGAACGGAGAGGAAGTACAGCGGTTCAACGGCGAGAAGGATTACGACGACCTTTGCGACATTCTGGATAAACCGCTGGCATAAGATTAAGATAAGGAAATGAGTTAGAGGCGAAGAGGAGCTGTTTTTGACAGCCCCTCTTTGTGGCACGTTCAGGGAGGTTTTTGTATGCATGATTATTTTACAATAACTGGGAATTCTTGCAGGATTCCCTTTGCGGATCTGTGCAGGAGGGATGTCAGATACCAGTCCTATTTTACAAAAAAGGAGTATCAGGGCTCACAGTGCATTCACCCGCAGGGGACGAAGATCAACCATTTCGGCATCGTGGTGTCCGGAATCCTGAAAGCGGTGGACAATACCCTGGACGGGACGGAGATGTGTCACGCCTATTTTGAACCCAAGGATATTTTCCCGGAATTTCTCTACTTTTCCGGGGAGCGCTATTACACGTATTCGCTGTATGCGGAGAAGAAATCCACGGTGATCTGGGTGCCGGTCTGCGTGATGGAGGAGATGCTCTCCAAGGACCAGCAGCTGATGTACGCGCTGCTGCTCTACATATCCCAGCGGGGGCTGAAAAACCAGCTGTATCTCCACTGCCTCAATTACCAGACCATCCGGGAACGGGTGGCTTACTGGATTGTGGGAATGAACAATTTGACCCCCAACGAGGCGGTTCACATGCCCTGTTCCCAGGCTGTGCTGGCTAACATGCTCCACGTGAGCCGGGCTTCCCTGAATCAGGAGCTGAAGCTGATGGAGAAGGAAGGCTTTTTTAAGATTGTGAAGAAAGAGATGCGCGAGGTGGATATGGCGCGTTTAAACGAGCTGCTGTGAAGGGGAGGTACAAATGACGATCAAAGAGGTAAGCGAACAGTACGATATTTCAGCGGACACCCTGCGCTATTACGAGCGCATCGGGCTGATTCCGCCGGTGCCCAGGACGCAGAGCGGGATCCGGGATTACGACGAGGCCTCCTGCCGCTGGGTGAATCTGATGAAATGCTTCCGCAAGGCTGGCGTCCAGATCGAGGCGCTGATCGAGTATGTGGCGCTGTTTCGGGAGGGGGATCACACCGAGGCGGCCCGCAAGGCGATATTGGTGGAGCAGCGGGAACAGCTGGTGAAACGCATGGCCCAGATGCAGGAGTCCCTGGACCTGCTGGATCACAAGATTGAGAACTATGAGCGGGGCAGCGTGCAGGTGGAACGGCAGATGAAGCGTTAGGGCAAAAAGAAAATCAAAATACAGTGTTTTGATTGAAAAAAGTCAGAAAAAAGTTATGATTTTATAACATTTTTCAGGTATTATAAAAAGAAAAGGGAAGGAGAGGGCAACGTATGAGGGGGACAAAGGGCGTGGCCGCCTGCCTGCTCGCGGCGGCATTGACTGCGGCGCTGCCATGTTCGGCAATGGCGGCCAGCGGAACCAAGATCACCAGCATTTCCCTGCACATTGATTCGGAAATTACAGCGGGGGACAGCAGTTCGGATGTGCGCGTGACCACCAATTCCAGCCGTTACGATGTGGATGAGGTGGAGGTCACCAACGAGCCGAGGGACGAGTGGGAGGGCCGGGATAAGCCCAAGCTGAAGGTCACCCTGACGGCGGGGGACCGGTACTATTTTCCGTCCAGCGGCCTGACCAAGAGCGACGTGGACTTGAGCGGGGACGACGGCAAGGTGACTTCCGTCAGCAGGTCCGGCTCCTACACGTTCTACGTCAACATCACCCTGGATGCGCTGGACGACGACAACGATTATGATCTGTACGTGGACGGCCTGGAATGGGACGAATCCGACGGCAACGCTTATTGGGATGACGCCGAGGACGCCAAGCGGTACGAGGTGCGCCTTTACCGGGGCGGCAACTCGGTCACATCCGTCGTTTCCACCTCCGATACCAGCTATGATTTTTCCAGCCATTTCACCCAGAGCGGATACTATTATTTCCGGGTGCGCGGCGTCTACAACGCCTCCAACAAGGGCAGCTGGGAGGAGTCGGATGAGCGGTATGTGAGCTCGTCGGAGGCAGCGGATATCCGGCGCAACGCAAGGAACACCTCCAGCAGCCCAACAAGCTCCACCAGCCCCAGCACTTCCGGCGGCCCGGGGGTTTACTCGGGGGCGTGGCTGAGGGACAACGTGGGCTGGTGGTACTGCAACGCTGATAAGAGCTATACCACCAACAACTGGCAGTATATCAACAATTACTGGTATTTCTTCGATGAGCGGGGATATATGAAGACCGGATGGATTCTCTGGAATGGGAAATGGTATTACTGCTGCGAGAACGGGGAGATGCTGCACGACACGACTACGCCGGATGGGTATTATGTGGGGAGTGATGGGGCGTGGGTGCAGTGAATTTGACGAAATTTGATAAATATGGAAAGGTGTGAAGAAAATTTCTTTACGCCTTTTCTTTTGGTTATTTTTCTTGTATAATAATTGAAAGCGATTATGATGAATTTGTTAGTATGATATCCTCCTGGTCGCCATCTGTGGAGGTAGTGTGGATTGAAGGGCTGAAGGAGTCAATCGATAGGACATTCAGATTTTCTTCTGTTTTTAGAGGTAGAAGGAGGCACATTTTATGTTGAAAGCCGAAGCTGCAAAGAAATTATATGAAGAATGTAAAGATATGGATATAGATGAAACTATGGAACTGGTCTTAAATGCGGAGACTGAAGAGGAACAAGACTTTTTCTCTATGTTAAGTGATTATATTTTGCAAAGAAAGCAAAAAAAAGTGATAGCCCAAAAGAGGTTTTGAATGAATAGATATATTTTATACGCCGGGGTAAATGGGGCGGGTAAGTCAACTTTATATAGGACAACGCATTATCAAAATACGATGCCTCGGGTCAATACGGATGAAATCTTGAGAGAATTTGGAGATTGGAGAAATACTGCTGATTTGATGAAAGCAGGCAAGATTGCGATTGAGCGGTTAAATGCTTACCTGCAGGCGGGAATTACATTCAATCAGGAGACTACATTGTGTGGACATACTATATTGCGTACTATATGCCGAGCAAAACAATCTGGCTATGGTATAGAATTACATTATGTTGGTGTAGATTCTCCAGAGATAGCAAAGCGGAGAATTGCTGAACGGGTGAAAATGGGAGGACATGGAATACCGGACAAGGATGTTGAAAAAAGATATGGAGAGAGTTTGAAAAATCTCCATGAAATTATTGGTTTGTGTGATCTGGCAGCATTATATGATAACACGAATGAATTTCACCGGTTTGCTATATATAAAAACGGAAAGATAGTCAGATTATCGAGGAATGTTCCAGAATGGTATATAAAATGGCAAGAAGGATGTCGTTAACTTGACATAACCCTGGGTGCAGTTAATTAGAGCTGGATACGAGTATTTATATATTAAGAAGCTAAAAGCAATAATTATTCACTGCTTTTTTAGGATATTGATATAATGTAAAGGTAAGAATTTTATGATTTAAGATTAATGTTTTACAGAGGAGAAAAGATGGATCGGATAACTAAAACATATATAACGGATTTCTTGAAAATGCAACAGATTAAAGAATTAGATGAAAGTGTTCAATTTGAATTATTTTCCGGATATAGTATCATATCAAAAGAATATGGTGATACGTTTGATATTTTTGATTGTATAGTTGGGGGCGGAAATGATTGTGGTATAGATGTACTTGGCATTATTGTGAATGACAGACTTATAAGTTCGGAGGAAGAGTTAGAAGACATCTTGTCAATATCTTCTGCGATTAGAAACACGAGATTTATATTTATACAGGCAAAGACGTCAGCAAATTTTTCAGCCAGTGAGATTGGGAATTTTGGCGTAGGAGTGTGTGATTTTTTCTCTGAAACTCCAAAAATGAAGCGAAATGAACAAATTACGGATAGAGCAAAAATAGTGGATTTATTAATTAGTAAATTGCCTAATATGAAGGAAAGGCCTGAATGTTTATTATATTATGTAACGACGGGTAAGTGGACAAACGATCAAACATTAGCAGGTCGCATTAGTGTGGTCAAAGATGATTTGATGCGAACTGGCATTTTTAAAAATGTCAATTTTTGTCCTGTGGATGCAGATTTAATACAAAAGTATTATAGTTATACTAAAGATAGCATTAGTAGAACATTTGAATTTAATTCAAGAATCCAATTACCAGATATCCACAATGTTGTTGAAGCATATTTGGGGATATTACCACTTAAAGAATATGTTAAATTGATTACTGATGAAGAAGGCGGAATAATTAAACATATTTTTTATGATAATGTGCGAGATTTTTTGGGAGAGAATCCTGTTAATGGAGAAATAAATGAAACACTATTGGGATCAAATCCAGACAAATTTGTGTTACTTAATAATGGTGTTACAGTAGTTTGTAAAGAGTTGACATATGTAAGAAATACATTTTCAATATCGGATTATCAGGTAGTAAATGGTTGCCAAACTAGTCATGTAATATACAAAAATAAAGATAAAGAAAATTTAAACAATGTATTTCTGCCAATTAAAATTATTTCTTCTTCTAATGAAGATACAATAAATGAGATTATAAGAGCTACCAATAGACAAACGGAAGTATTAGATGAACAATTTATTGCCTTATCAGGGTTTCATAAGAAATTAGAAAGTTTTTATAATACCTTTGAAGGGAATAAGAGATTATACTATGAAAGACGTTCTAAACAATATAGCTATCAAGATGATGTAGAAAAGGTAAGGGTAGTTACAATAAATACTCAATTGAAAGCATTTGCCTCAATGTTTTGTGACAAACCATACAATGCTAGTAGATATTATGGAAGATTGGTAAAAGATATAGATGATATATTTTCGCTAAAGCATGAATTGATGCCATATTATACATCTTCGTTTGCTTTATACAAACTTGAGTATTTATTTAGAAGCAAAAATATTGACATTAAATTTCGTAAATATAGATTTCATATATTAATGATGTTAAAATACATAATTAATGGAGAAACAAAAATGCCTCCATTTAATTCACGTAAAATTGTTAGCTATTGTGATCAAATTAATCATTTAATATACGATCAGGATAGATATTTAATTGTTGTTGAAGAAATAATAGGTATTTTGGAAAATGTGATTGGTGATATTAGCGATAGTGAAAATACAAAAAAGCAAATATGGAATGAAAAATTAATTGATGCTGCAATAGAGCAAAGAGATGAGATAAAAGGTGTCATTTCCTTGACACAACCCTGGGTGCAGTGATTGACAGATGATTCATAGAGTATCTGCTGAAGAAAGCGTAAAATCAATATAGTCTTGACACATATTAGGCAGCGGTGGTATGATAATATCAGCAGAGAAAAGATGTTGTGTGCATTGTAACACAAGCGAATCCCCGAAGAGCGGCAACCCTTCGGGGATTCTTTTTCCTTTTAGGGAGGGAATATCCCAGGCTAGCTGTTGAGCGTTACTTTCTGTCTAGCCATTTGCCGATGTAATAGCAAGTCACACCGGCCAGGACAGAAATGAGAAAAGATGTTATGTATTGCATTGCGCCACCCCCTTTCCACTGGAAAGAGTCAACAGCAATTTCATTATACCTGCTCTTAAATCGTATTACAAGTAATCAGGGAAATAATAGGATTATTATGGTTCAAGACGTGTACGTTACTGCTTTTACAGAAGAACATGACGGTTGTATTTGCTTTACTGATATTGCAAGTGCAAAATTGGGCCTTGTTACCTTTGCTTCAGGTGTTTCTGAATGGGGAGCTCAGACAGCAGGCATAAGCATTGCGGTTATATCGCTGCTTTATAGGACCACACATAATCAAACATCATAAATCAACCATAAGAAGATAAAAGGAGGTACCCCCATGAAAGCACTATTAATCAACGGCAGCCCCAACCAGCTGGGCTGCACCTACACCGCCCTCAGCGAGGTGGAGCGCATTCTGAATGAAAACGGTATCCAGTCGGAGATTCTGTACCTGGGGAAGATGCCGGTGGCGGGCTGTATCGCCTGTGGGACTTGCGAGCGCACGGGGCGCTGCGTCTTCGACGATTTGGTCAACCAGGTGGCGGGGCGGCTGGACGAGTTCGACGCCATCGTGGTGGGCTCGCCGGTGTACTACGCCGGACCGTCGGGCCAGCTGACGGCCTTCCTCGACCGCCTGTTCTACAGCGCAGGAGGGCGCATGGCGGGAAAGCTGGGAGCCAGCGTGGTGTCCTGCCGCAGAGGAGGCGCCACCGCGGCCTTTGACCGGCTGAACAAGTATTTCACCATCAGCAACATGCCGGTGGTGTCGTCCCAGTATTGGAACCAGGTGCACGGCAATGAGCCCGGGGAGGTGGAGCAGGACCTGGAGGGCCTTCAGACCATGCGCACCCTGGCCCTGAACATGGTCTGGTTGCTCAAATGCATTGAAGCTGGCAGGAAGTGCGGCGTACCGGCGCCGGAGTACGAGCCGAATGAGTGGACGAATTTTATCCGGTAATTATGAAACGCCCCTTTGGGGGGAATGCACAGGGAAATGTAAATGTACAGGGAAATGCACAGAACAGGCGCGGGGAATCATCCCTGCGCCTGTTTTAGCGTGCGTCCATTTTACCATGCGTCCATTTTACCATGCGCCCATTTTACCGTGCGTCCATTTTACCGTGCGCCCATGTCGCCTGCGCCGGTCTTAAACCCGCTGGAGCGCGAAACAAAAACCGCTCCTTCATGCGATCGCAGCCCCAATGCCCCCCTTTTTTTGCTGACTCCCGAAGGCCGCGTTTATATTTCCGTAATAATCCTGCACAGCTTGGAGTAAGCTTCCCGGATATCCGCGTCCAGGGAAGCGTCGGTTATGAGGCCGGTGACCTGGTTGAGGTCGGATATCTTGTATGCGGAAATACGGTTGAATTTTGCGGGCTCGCACAGGTAATACACCTCCGAGCTGTTTTTCATCACCGCGCTTTTGCTGTTGGCCTCGATGTCGCTGGAGGTGGACAGGCCGAACTTCAGATCGATGCCGTTGGCGCCCAGATACGCCTGGGTAAAATGCAGCTTGGAGATCTGCTCCAGGCTTGTCATTCCCTCGATGGTGCGCGCGCTCTTGATGTAATTGCCGCCGATAATCACCAGATTGTAATCGCTGTGCTGGGACAGCACATTCATCACGTCCAGGGAATTGGTCACCACCGTCAGATTGGCCGACGTGAGGCACTGGGCCATCAGGTTGGTGGAGGTGCTGGTTCCAAGAAAGATGGTGCTGCCCGGGCGCACCAGGGAGGCGGCAACCCGCGCCATCTCTTTTTTCTCGCTCAGATAGAAATTCTTTTTTTCATTGTAAAAGTAATCCTTGTTTGCCGCTCCCTGCAATATGGCGCCGCCATGGGTGCGCTTGATGAAGCCGGAATTTTCCAGGGACGTCAGATCGCGGCGGATTGTGGACTCCGAGACATTGTATTTCCTCGCGAGCACGGACACGGATACTTTTCCGTCCGACTGGATTTTATTCAGAATGGATATCTTTCTCTCTTCTTCAAACATACTGATCTCCCATCCGCCGCCGCTGCCCGCGGCACAAATCATAATCAGATTCTCCCGGGAAGCAAAACGGCCGGCAGCGTGTTCCCGCCCCCCTGGATAAACTTATTTTACCAGAAATGAGCACAAATGGCAATATCATGCTTGATAAAATGATTGAATGAGCATTAAAAACTTGAAAACGCGCGCGCGTTATGGTAATATATCCTCGTAAATGATAACAAACGAGCAAAAACAAGCATGCAGGAGGGTGGAAGTTATGAGTAAGAAAATTGTTGCAATCACTGCTTGTCCCACAGGAATCGCCCACACATATATGGCCGCGGAAAAGCTGCGGAACGTGGGAAAGGAGCTGGGCTACGAGGTGCGGGTGGAGACGCAGGGCACAACCGGGGCCCAGGACGCACTGACCGCCCGGGAGATCGCCGGAGCGGACGGCATCATACTGGCGGTTGACAAGGAGATTGACGAGAGCCGGTTTGCGGGGAAAGCGGTGCTCAAGGTCAATGTGGGCCAGGCGATCCGGGAGCCGCAGAAGATCATGGAAGACGCGCTGAATGGGATCGGTACCGTTGTGGTGGACGGGGAAAGCGCTGCGGTGGAGACTGCGGGCAGCCAGGGGTCCCTTGCAAATAAGGGATTCAGAAGTATCTATAAGCATGTGATGGCCGGCGTCTCCTACATGCTTCCGGTGGTGGTGGCCGGCGGTATTCTGACGGCGATTTCCTTTGCCTTCGGGATTTACGCGTTTCAGGAGGAGGGGAGCCTGGCGTGGGCCTTTTACCAGATTGGCGCGGCGGGGGCGCTGGGGTTGATGGTTCCCGTGCTGTCCGCGTACATCGCCCACTCCATCGCGGACAAAGCCGGTTTTGCGGCCGGCCTTGTGGGCGGCTGGCTGGCCGGACAGGTGGGAGCCGGATTCATCGGCGGTATTCTGGCGGGCTTTGGAGCCGGTTATCTGACTCTGTTTTTGAGCCGGAAGCTGCCGTTTCCCAGAACGCTCCAGGGCGTGAAGGATATTCTGGTAATTCCGATTTTGTCAACGGCGGTTGTGGGACTGATGATGATCTATGTGATCGGAAGGCCCATCAGCGCCATGCAGGCGGGAATCACGTCCTTCCTTACCAGCATGAGCGGCAGCAGCATCGCGGTGCTGGGCATACTATTCGGGCTGTTGTACTGGGATCTGGGCGGACCGTTCTCAAAGGTTCTCTACGCGTTTGCCATCGGCATGGTTGCAGAGGGCGTATATGAGCCCATGGCGGCGGTTATGGTCTGCGGGATGGTTCCGCCCCTTGGAATCGCGCTTGCGACCTTCGTGCGTCCGGCGCTGTGGAACCAGGACCAGCGGGAAGCGGGGAAAGCGGCTCTGTTTCTGGGATTGAGCTATATCACGGAGGGAGCGATCCCCTTTGCCACGGAAAATCCCAAGGTGATTCTGCCGGCCTGTATGGCGGGCGGAGCGGTGGGCGCAATGGTGTCCATGGCGCTGAAGGCGGGGATTATGGCGCCCCACGGCGGCATTTTCCTGTTGTTTATCCCCAATGCAATCACAAACGCGGTTGCGTTTCTGGCGGCTCTGGCAGTCGGTTCGATCGTCACCGCGGTGTTGATCATCCTGATGAAGAGCGTCAGGACCGGAAAGGCCGGGTGATCCGGCCAGGCCGCGCGGCGGGAGGGCCCCGGCAAACTGTAGGAAAGGACAGGAATCATGAGCGGTAAAGGAAAAAATGATAAAAGCGTGGCGGAAATTGTGGAGGTAAGCAAAAAAATCCCCTGCTGCAAACCGTTGGCGGAGCAAATCGAAATTATGGAAGCGTATACGGACGCGTTTATCAAATACAGCGGGCAGTCGGCGGCGCGCCGGGAAATTGAGTGCATGAAGGTTTTATTTCCGCGGATGTTCCGTCCGATGGAACCGGAGGACCTGGTAGTGGGGAGAAGCGACGTGCTGCCCATCGGCTTCGGCTGCGTGACCTCGGTGGGCGGGGTGGGGCATTACTGCGTGTTCAGCAAAATGGAACAACTGCGCAAGAGTACGGAGGACCGGACTCTGATCGAACGCCTGAATAAGCTGGAACGGTTTTGGGATGAGAACGATACCAGAAGCCTGTTTTACAATGAAACGCTGACGGAAAATACCGTCGGAAAATTCGTGGACGCCAAGTACCCGGCCGTGATTACGGCCCGGCTGAGCGGAACCTACCTGGATTACCCGAAACTGATCCGCCTGGGAATCCCGGGCCTGGAACAGGAGATTCGGGAATATCTGGAGCGGGAGACGGAGGAAGAAAAGCGGGATCTGTACGAGTGCTTTTTAGAATGCCTTGGGATTCTGCGCGATTCCATTGCATTTCACAGGGACATGTGCAGGGAGGAGAAGGACCGCGCGGCGGATCCCGGGCGCAGGCGGCAGCTGCAGGTGTTAGAAGACGCGCTGGAACACATTCTGACGGACCGGCCGGAAACCATGGTGGAGGGGATCGAGCTGGCCTGGATCTACTCCCTGCTGGCCGGTGTGGTCAATTACGGCCGCATCGACGACTATCTGGGCGATTTGCTGGAGCGCGACCTGGACCGCGGGCTGTACACCGGGGAGGAGGCGGTGGCTTATATCTGCTCCTTCTTTAAACTGATGGAGGCCCGCAGGACCAATGTCAACGGGCGCGTGGTTCTGGGGGGAAAGGGCAGGAAACAAACGCAGGCAAAGGACCTGTTCTGCAAGCTGGCCATCCGGGCCCTGATGATCAACCGGGATATTGAGCCGCAGTTTACCCTGAGAATCTACCGGGGCATGGACCGGGAGGTGTACGACCTGGCCATCGAGGCCATCTCAACGGGCTGCACCTACCCGCTTCTCTACAACGACGACGTGAACATTCCCTCGGCCGGGAAGGCCCTTCGGGTGGATCCGGAGACGGCCGAGGATTACGTGCCCTTTGGCTGCGGCGAGTTCGTCATCTCCGGACAGAGCATCGGAACGCCCAATGTGCTGTTAAATCTGCTGAAGATCCTGAATATTTCCTTAAACGGCGGCATTGATCCCTGGGACGGAAAGGACAAGAGCGGAGGCCTGGCGCTCCTTCCGCCGGAGAACATGGACACGTTTGACGACGTGTGGAAGCAGTACGCGGCTCTTCTGGATGATTACGTGGAGCGGACGGCGAAGGCGCACCGGTATTCCTATGATTTTATGAACCGCCGGATGAAATTTCTCTTTACCTCCCTTTTGATCAGCGACTGCGTTGCCAGGGGGAAGGCGGTGCTGGACGGGGGCGCCGGATATCTGGGGGGAACTCTGGAAACGTACGGGAATATCAATGCCGCCGATTCCCTCGCCGCCGTCAAATACTGGGTGTTTGACAAGAAAAAATACACGCTGCGCCAGATTGTGGACGCCGCAGGCAAAAACTTTGAGGGGGAAGAGAGGCTGCGGAGGGATCTGCTGGCTGCGCCGAAATATGGAAATGACGACCCATACGCGGACGATATCGCGGTCTCGCTCCACGAGTACATCTGCCGTAAGGTAAGCGATCAGGCAAAACCCAACGGGTTTCACTCCTACAATGTGGTGGTGATCAACAACCAGGTGAACACGGAGTGGGGGCGCATGACCAGCGCTTCGGCGGATGGACGGCTCAGTTCCATGTACATGAACAATGGAAATAATCCCCAGGGCGGGGCCGACAAAAACGGGCCAACGGCCATGCTCAACAGCCTGGTGAAGCTGCGAACCGATATCCACGCCGGTTCCGTCCAGAATATGAAGTTCAGCCGCTCTATGTTTACGCAGAAGCGGGATCAGGTCAACGCGCTGTTAAAGACATACTTCCGCAAAGGCGGAGGGCAGATCATGATCTCGGTTGTGAGTAAGGGCGAGCTGGAGGACGCGTACCAAAATCCGGAGAAGTACCCCAATTTGTTGGTGCGGGTGGGCGGCTTCAGCGCCAAGTTTGTGAATCTGGAAAAGGATGTGCAGCGGGAGGTAATCTCCCGGACATTGAATTAGGAGCGCGCCGCTATGGGGATTGTGTTTGATATACAGCGGTTTTGTGTAAATGACGGCCCCGGAATCCGCACAGTGGTATTTTTAAAGGGCTGTCCGCTAAAATGCCAGTGGTGCCACAACCCGGAATCCAACTCCATCAAACGGCAGCTGTACTGTGAGTGGAACCGCTGTGTCCACTGCGGAACATGCGGGGCTGTCTGCGGGCAGCGGGTCCATGAGATGGATGAAGGAGCCCATCGCATCCGTTTTTCCGGCTGCGCACTGTGCGGAGCGTGTGTGGAGGCATGTCCCCAGGGCGCGCTGGGGGTATACGGAAGGGAGAGGTCTGCCGGGGAGGTCGTGGCCGAAGTCCTGAAGGATTACGATTATTATGAGGATTCGGGGGGCGGGGTGACCATCAGCGGCGGGGAACCCATGGCACAGGCGGACTACGCCCGGGAGCTGTCCGGGGCCCTTAAGGGAGCGGGGCTTCACGTCTGCATGGAGACCAGCGGATTCGCGCCCTGGGAGGCGTACCAAAGGCTTCTGCCCGATGTGGACCTGTTTCTGTTCGACTACAAGGCTACGGGGGAGGAGCTTCACCGGCGTCTGACCGGCGTGGGCCACGGCCTGATCCTCACGAATCTGCGGCTGCTTTTAGAAGCGGGGAAAAATGTACGGCTGCGCTGTCCGATCATACCCGGCTACAACCTTTCGGAGGAACATCTGCGGGCCATCGCGGGCCTGAGCAGATCGGGAGTCTCTGCCGTTGAAATCATTCCCTATCACGACATGGGAAAGGGGAAAGCGAAAAATATCGGTTCCTCCCTGTATTTGAGCGATGTACGGACTCCTGAGCAGGCGGAGGTGGAGCGCTGGATCGACGACATTGTCCGATACGGCGGAATTCGGATATTTCAGGCGTGACGGCGCCGCGGGAAGGTTTCGACCGCTTGTTTTCCGCCCGCCTGTAAAAAAACGAAAAAACCATTTGACTTAGAGTACACTCCAAGGTGTAAGATACCGAATAAGCAATGAGAAACACACCCATCAAGGAGGTACAAATGGAAAAGTCAAAGGTATATTTCACACCGGAAATCACGCCCCAGGCCCTGGTCCGCATTTACCGGGCCCTGGGCGCAGAGCTTAAGGACAGCGTGGCGGTGAAGATCTCCACCGGCGAGCCGGGCGGCCATAATTTTTTAAACCCCAACCTGATCAAGGACCTGGTGCAGGAGCTTAAGGGCACTATTGTGGAGTGCAACACGGCCTACGAGGGCAGGCGCAATACCTCAATGGCCCACTGGCATACCATGGAGGAGCACGGTTTCACGGCCATCGCGCCCTGCGATCTTCTGGACGAGGAGGGGGACATGGCGCTTCCGGTGGAGGGCGGTAAGCATCTGCGGGAGAACTACGTGGGAACCCATCTGAAGGAGTACGGCTCCATGCTGATGCTCAGCCATTTCAAAGGGCACGCCATGGGCGGTTTCGGCGGCGCTCTCAAAAATATGTCCATCGGCGTGGCTTCCGCCCGCGGCAAGGTCTGGATTCACAATTCCGCCGCCAGCCTGTCCTTCGACTACGTACTCACCGCGGACCACGATTCCTTCCTGGAGTCCATGGCGGACGCGGACAAGGCGGTGATGGACTTTATGGGGCGGGAGAATATCGCCTACATCAACGTGGCCAACAACCTGTCCGTGGACTGCGACTGCGACGCCCATCCCCACGACCCGGAGATGGCGGACATCGGCATTTTCGCCTCCCTGGACCCGGTGGCTCTGGACCAGGCCTGCGTGGATGCGGTCTACAATTCCCCGGACAGCGGCAAGGCGGCGCTTATTGAACGGATGGAAAGCCGCAACGGCATCCATACGGTAGAGGCGGCCCAGGCCCTTGGGCTGGGGCGGCGGGAATACGAGCTGGTGGCGCTGGATTGAGAAAATTCTCCACAGACCGTCTGAACCGTTAACGGAACTATAGCGGAACGATATGAAAGCCGGCACTTGTATCTCAGAATCGTTTGCTGTATAATATTCCCACATTCAAAAAGTAAAGAGGGAATATGCGTGACGACACTGACGAAACGGGAGATACTGCGGGCGTTTTCCGAGCTGGCTTCGGAAAAACCCGTGGATAAAATAACGGTAAAGGAGATCACCGACAACTGTCAGATTTCCAGAAATACGTTTTATTACCACTATCAGGACGTGTACGAGGTGCTGGAGGAGTATTTACGCCTGGAGTCCCAACGCATGGTGGAACGGCTTGAAAAGGATTTGAGCAGCTGCAATCCGGAGGAGTTCATCGTGCGGGGGCTGGACAGTATGATCAGCCACAGAGCGCTGTTTTACAACCTGAACCAGTCCTCCGGCAGCGAGGTCAAGCGGTACATGGATAAGGCCGTTTCCGTGATCTTTGAACGTCTGGTGGATATCCTGTCCGAGGGAATTCCAGCCACGGAGGAGGACAAGGCGCTGATCAGCCGCTTTTACCAGTACGCAATCAAGGGCTTTATGATGGAGTGGCTGGAGAGCGGGGAGAAGCCGCCTATACAGCGGACCCTGCACCGGCTGAACGTCATTTTCGGAGATGATGTGACGGAGGCGCTCAGGCGCAGCGTAGAACAGCCGGAGTAACATAGCCCGCAGCGGGATGCGGGGAGAAAATTTGGGCAGATAGGGGCCCGGTGCACAAAACTTGTGCACCGGGCCCCTATCTGTCTATTGCCAGTTAGACAAATCAAACTATAATGTATGATTATGACTGCCTGCAATGGCACGCCATGCAGAGGAGGTGAGACAGTGTGCCGACACAGAAATTTTTAAATCTGGGCAGATACAAACAGAAGATGATTCTGGAGGCCATGCGCGATGCATTTCTCAGTGGTCCCTATGCAGAGATCACGGTGAGCGGGCTGATCCGCCAGGCCGGTATCTCCCGGGCCAGCTTTTACACGTATTTTGACGGGAAGGACGATATGTTTTCCTGTATGCTGAGGTCGATGGAGGGGGAGACGGAGGAGATGCTGCTGGATTCCTTCCGCAGGCAGAAGGGGGTCTTTAACGACAGTATGGCGGGGCTGTTCCGTTTGCTGACGGAAAATGATGTGGGACGGATGTATTCACAGGTCGGCAAGCATATTCTGGAGGATGAGGGCTGCAGGCCGGCGTTCGTACAGGTGGAACAGGAGTATTACCGGGCGGGAAAATGGAAAAGCCGGGGCAGGGCTTGTTTTGAAGTTCTGGACCGCGCCCTCTATCCGCGGTTGGATGAAGATGGGCTGGCCTGTGCCGTGGACATGGGGATGTCAATTCTATACAAGGCGGTGCTGCTGTATTTTGACCAATGCTCCGGGCTTCAGAAGCTGGAGGAAGCGGTGGAAAAGCAGCTTGGCATATTGGAACAGGGAATCAGGGCCTAGGAAGCACGGCCCGGATAGAAAGGAAGATGATTGTGATGAAGAAGAAAACGATATTGATTGCGGGGGCGGTCGTCCTGTTGGCGGCCGGAGGGATTCTCTTTCGCGTGATCAAAGGAATGGAAAAACCGGCGGAGTATGAGACGCGTCCCACGGTTTCCGCGGAGGCTCCGCAGACCGGGGATATTGTTTTGTACACGGACTTGACGGGCACGGTGGAGCCACAGTCCAGGGCGGCGGTTATGCCGAAAATCGGCGGCGAGGTGCTGGAGGTGTATTTCCAGGCCGGGGACCAGGTTCAGGCGGGGCAGGCGCTGCTAAAGATCGATTCCGACGCGCTGACCTCCTTAAAGCTTCAGATGGAGTCGGCAAAGGTGGCGGCCGACGAGGCGGCCCGGGAGTACGGGCGGATTGAGCCGCTCTACGCCGGGGGCTACGCGTCCCAGCAGTCCATGGAACAGGCCAGGGACGGAGCCGAGAGCGCCAGGCTGGCCTACGAGGCCGCCAAGCACCAGTACGATCTGCAGCTGGAGTACACTTCGGTGACCGCTCCCATAAGCGGCACGGTGGAGACACGGAATGTGGAACCCCACGACCACGTTTCCACCGGCACCGAGGTCTGCGTGATCTCGGCCGGGGACCAGGTTCAGGTGGAATTCGGCGTGACGGAGAAAACCAGGTCCAATCTGGCGGCCGGGGATACGGTTGCGATCTCGAAGAACGGCACGGATTACAGCGGCCGGGTGACGGAGATCGGTTCCATGGTGAATCCGTCCACCGGGCTGTACGATGTGAAGGCGGAGGTGGACCGGGCGGACGGCCTGACGAGCGGCACCAGGGTAAAGCTGACTGCGGTGCTCGACCAGGCACGGGGCGTGATGACAGTGCCGGTGGACGCGGTGAACTACGCGGCAGGCCAGCCCTTTGTGTACTGTTATGAGGACGGCGTGGCGAAAAAGACGATGATTCTTGGCGGAATCTACGATTCGCAGCGCATGGAAGTGAAATCGGGGCTTCAGCCGGACAGCCAGGTGATCACCAGCTGGAGCAACGAGCTGGTGGACGGGGCAAACGTCCTTCTGGAAGAAGCGCAGCAGGAAGCGGGTGAGTAAGAATGGTAAATATCACAAAATTTGCGGTGAAGCGGCCGGTGACCATTGTACTGTGCCTCATTACCATCGCTTACTTCGGGCTTCAGTCCCTGCTGGGAACCAAGATTGAGCTGACTCCGGAGATGGAACTGCCCATGCTGGTGGTGGGCACCGTGTACGCGGGGGCCAGCCCGGACGACATCAACGATCTGATCACCATGAAGCAGGAGGACGCCATCTCGTCCCTGGACGGGGTGGACACGGTTCAGTCCTTTTCCCAGGAAAATGTGGCTGTCGTCCTGGTACAGTACAAGTACGGCACCAACATCGACACCGCCTACATTAACCTGAAAAAAGCCATCGACGGAATCCGCAGCCAGATGCCGGACGACATTGAGGAGCCGAATATCCTGGAAATGGATATGAACGCCCAGCCGGTGGTCACCCTGGCGGTCAGCGGCCAGGTGGACGAAAACCTGTATACATATGTGGACAACAACATTGTGCCGCAGTTTGAGAAGCTGGGCTCCGTGGGCGAGGTATCCCTGTCCGGCGGCCAGGAAAGCTACATCCGGGTGGAGCTGATCCCGGAGAAAATGGCCCAGTACCATCTGAGCATGTCCGCAGTGGCGCAGATCGTGGGAGCCGCGGACTTCACCATACCGGCCGGGGACGTCCACGTGGGCCGGCAGGACTTAGACGTCAGCGTGGGGAACGACTACGATGATGCAGAAAGCCTTAAGTCCATCGCAATTCCCCTGGCGGGCGGGGACGTGATCCATCTCTCGGATGTGGCCAACGTGTACAGCGCCGTCAAGGACGCGGACTCCATCGGGCGCTACAACGGGGACGACGTCATTTCCCTGGGAATCAAAAAGCAGCAGAGCGCCACGGCCATCGATGTTTCCAGGGAGGTTATGAAACAGATTGAGGCGATACGGGTGACCAACCCGGGGATCCACATCACGGTGATCAATGATTCCAGCGAGATGATCGAGGAGTCTATCTCCAATGTGTTCCAGACCATGATCGTGGCGGTTCTGCTCTCCATGCTCATCCTGTGGCTGTTTTACGGGGACCTGCGGGCGTCCGTGATCGTGGGAACGTCCATCCCCATCTCCATTGTGCTGGCGCTGATCGCTATGAGCGCCATGGGATTTTCATTGAACGTGATTTCCCTGACCTCCCTGGTGCTGGGCGTCGGCATGATGGTGGATAACTCCATCAACGTGCTGGACGGCTGTTTCCGGGCCAAGGAGAAGATGAACTTTTACGACGCCGCCATCGAGGGCAGCCGCACCATGATCGGCGCCATCACCGGCGGCACGGTTACCACCTGCGTGGTGTTTTTGCCGCTGGCGCTCTTAAACGGCCTGTCGGGCCAGCTGTTTAAGCAGCTGGGCTTTACCATTGTATTCTGTATGATCGCCTCCCTGTTTTCCGCGGTGAGCATTGTGCCTCTGTGCTTTTACCAGTGGCATCCAAAGGAAAATGACCGGGCGCCGGCAAACGGGATGGTGAAATCCATGCAGAGCTGGTACCGCAGCCATATGCCGTCCATTATTCCAAGGACGAAGCTGGTCCTTGGCACCAGCGTGCTGTTCCTGGTACTGGCCCTGCTCATGGCCTCCCGGCTGAACATGGAGTTGATGTCCACCGTGGATGAGGGCATCGTGCAGATGACGGTCAAAACCAAGCCGGGCCTGTCCGTGGAGGCGATCAACGAGACGCTCTCCGGGCTGGAGGAGATGGTGATGAGCGAGGAGGACGTGGATCATTATCTCTTGACCTACGGCTCCAGCGGTCTGAGTATGGGCGGCAGCAGCGACGTCACCCTGAACGCGTATCTGAAGGACGGCCGTAAATTGTCTACCGACCAGGTGATCGACAAGTGGCGGCGTGAGACGGAGCGCTATAAAGATATGTCCGTGACCCTGAAACAGGGCAGCACCACCAGCTCCGGCTCCATGAGCAGCGGCGATCAGATTGAGATTGATTTGCAGAGCACGGACTATCAGGTTTTAAAGGCCGCTGCCAACGATCTGACGGAGCAGCTGCGGCAGCGCGGGGATGTGATGCAGGTTCATTCCTCGGTAGAAAACGCGGCCCCGGTGGTCAAGGTGGATATCGACCCCGTGTCCGCCCAGGCGGAGGGGCTGACGCCCGCGGGCATCGGCTCGGCGATCTACAGCAATTTGAGCGGCATCAAGGCGTCCACCATCCGTGTGGACGGCGAGGACGTGGATATCAAGGTGGAGTATGCGAAGGACCGGTACGACACCATTGATCAGTTGCAGGGAATGATGATCAACACGGCCTCAGGCACGGCACTTCCCCTGGAGGACCTGGCACAGATCCGCTATGAGGACAGCCCGCAGCAGATTTCCCGTAAGGATAAACAGTACCAGGTGTCCATCACCATGGAGCCCCAGGCCGAATACAAGAAAACCGCGGAGAAGGACGTGAAAGAGTTCGTGTCCCAGTGGAAAATGCCGCCGGAGGTTGAGTTGGCGGCCAACTCCCTGGATGAGATGATGGGCGAGGAGCTGGGCGCTCTGGGAGGCGCTCTGGTAACGGGCGTGTTCCTGATCTTCATCGTCATGGCAATCCAGTTCGAGTCGCCCAAGTTCTCCCTGATGGTGATGACCACCATCCCCTTCAGCCTGATCGGCTCCTTCGGCCTTCTGTACCTGGCGGGCAGCCCGATCAGCATGGTTTCCATGCTGGGCTTCCTGATGTTGGTGGGTACGGTGGTGAACAACGGCATTCTCTACGTGGAGACGGTGAACCAGATGCTGCCCGAGATGCCCCTTGACCAGGCGCTGGTGGAGGCGGGCGCCATCCGAATGCGCCCCATCCTGATGACCACGCTGACCACGGTGATCTCCATGGTGCCCAACGCTCTGGCCTACGGCAAGGCGGGCAAGATGATGCAGGGCCTGGCGCTGGTGGACGTGGGCGGCCTGCTGGCCGCCACGGTATTGACGCTGATTCTGCTGCCTACCTACTATAAGCTGGTGTATAACCTGGGCAGACGGAGCCTGGGCGGCGAGGGAGTGATTATGGCGGATTAAGGGATTCAGATAGAAACGGCAATCGCCCGAATGGAACTGCCCGGATTTCTGGTTGTGAGAGAAATCCGGGCAGTTTTTGGGTGAATTAATATGCGGGGCTTCTGCAAATTGTAGAAAACTGATATAATTATGAAAGAAAATAGTCCCATTCCCCCTGGGGCCTTAAACGGGTTGTGTGGGGATCGAATGTCTTAACGAATTGTCTCCGGAAAAAAAGTAGTTGACTTGGAGTGCGCTTTAAGGAGTATTCTGGTGGTTGAGGCTAATGGACAGCGCGCGGGCAGAGGCCGCGGCGGCGTTTCGCCGGGCGCGTGAAACGAGAGAGGAGCAAAAAGAGATGAATTACAGGGCATTGGGAAATACCGGCCTGCTGGTGGGCGAGATCGGCATGGGCTGCGAGGGCCTGACGGGCGGTGAGGAGCACATCCGGGAAATGTTCGCGGCGGCCAGGACTATGGGCGTCAATTATCTGGATTTCTATACTGCGGACCCGGAGGTGCGCAGCAGCGTGGGCCGGGCGCTGAAGGAGGTGCCGGGGCATTTTGTGCTGCAGGGCCATCTCTGTTCGGTCTGGCAGAACGGCCAGTACAAGCGGACCCGGGAGATACAGGAGGTAAAAGAGGGCTTTGCCGACCTGATGGAACGGCTGGACGTGCCCAGCCTGGATGTGGGTATGATCCATTATGTGGATTCCATGGAAGACTGGAGGGCGGTTCTGGACGGGCCGGTGGGGGCTTTTGCCCGGGAACTGAAACAGAGCGGAAGGATCCACCACATCGGCCTGAGCAGCCACAATCCCCAGGTGGCCCTTGCGGCGGCAGAGAGCGGTCTGATCGAAGTGCTGATGTTCAGCATCAACCCCTGCTACGATCTTCAGCCTGCAGGAGAGGATTGCGAGGCGTTGTGGAGCGAAGCCAATTATGAGAAGCAGCTGACCAATATGAACCCGGACCGCCAGGCCCTCTACGAGACCTGCAACCGTCTGGGCGTGGGCATCACGGTGATGAAGGCCTTCGGGGGCGGGGACCTGCTGGATGAGAAACTGTCCCCGGCGGGCAAGGCCCTGACCGCTTACCAGTGCCTGCACTACTGTCTGACCCGTCCGGGGGTCGCCACCGTGCTGGCCGGGGCAAGGACGCCGGCAGAGCTGGTGAAAAGCGCGGGTTATTCGGACGCCTCCGAGGTAGAGAAGGATTTCGCTCCGGCATTTGCCCGGTTTCCGAAGATTCGCTGGGAGGGCCACTGCATGTACTGCGGCCACTGCGCGCCCTGTCCCAAGGGGATCGACGTGGCTATGGTGACAAAATTCTTAAATCTCTGCAAGGCCCAGGGACATATGCCGGAAACCGTCCGGGAACACTATCGGGTGTTGGAGCACAAGGCGTCCGAGTGCATCGCCTGCGGGGCCTGTGAGACCCGCTGCCCGTTCCGGGTGCCGGTGCGGGAGAATATGCGCCGGGCGGCGGAGCTGTTTGGGGGCGTAGAGTAAGGCGGAGCGATCCGCGGGATGAGGGAGACGGACAATGAGAGCAATGTTTCTTGGCACGCTTTTGGGAGGAGCGGCGGCGGTCGGCATCTATTTTTACTTCTATTTCAAACGCGCAATCTCCTGGTGGAGGAAAAAGCCTGCGGACCGGGCGGCCGGGGTGTGGGCCGCAGCCTTGGGGGCGGTGAGCGCCTTTAAGGTGTTCCAGGTGTGGAATACCTGGGCCATGGTGGTGATGCACCTGTTTGGCTTTGCAGTATGCCTGGACCTGGTAAACGCCCTGCTGCGGCTTACAAAGCGCGGCGGCCGGAGGTGGGAGAGGGCCTACCGCTGCGGTCTGGTCCCGTTTCTCTGTACGGCGCTTCTGCTGGGCTACGGTTACTGGAACATTCACCGGGTGGTGCGCACGGATTACCGGGTGGAGACGGACAAACCGATCCGCGAGCAGGGCTACCGAATCGCGCTGGTGAGCGACCTTCACTTCGGCACCACCATGGATGGCCTGGATTTGGCCGGATACGCCGGGGAGATCCAGGCCGCCGGGCCGGATCTGCTGGTATTGTGCGGAGATATCGTGGACGAGGCGACCACCCGGGAGGAGATGGAGGAGGCCATGGCGATACTGGGCACGGTCAAATGTCCCCTTGGGGTCTATTTTGTCCGGGGAAATCACGACAGAGCCAGCTACACCCGCACGCCAAATTTCACGGCGGAGGAGTTGGAAAACGCAATCCGCGGTGCGGGAATCACCATTTTGACGGACCGGCGGGTGCAGGCGGCTTCGGATCTGACCCTGATCGGGCGGGACGACCGCTCCAGGCCCGTAGACGGGCGGCGCAGAGGGCTTGAAGAGCTTCTGGACGGAGCTGACCGGAGCAGCTTTCTGCTGTTGCTGGATCACCAGCCAAGCGAGCTTGAGGCCGCAGACCGGGCGGGGTACGATCTTCTGCTCTCCGGGCACACCCACGCCGGACAGATCTGGCCCACGGGCCTGATCAGCCAGGCGGCAGGCATCGTGGAATGGAATTACGGATATCGGAAACTGGACCACCTCCAGGTGATCGTCTCCTCGGGCATCGGGGGCTGGGGATACCCCATACGGACCAGCCGCCACTGCGAATACGTGATCATTTCCGTGGAGGGAAACAAGACAGAGTGACGCGGGGCGGGATGTTTGGAAAATGATTCGGGATTATCATGCAATATTTGGAAATGGACTTTAAAAACAGCTCAGACTGTGGTAATATACAAATATTATGTAGATAAAAGAGGAGATACACAGATGAGAAAGAGAAGTATGACAATCCTGGCCGCCGCGGCTCTGGCAGCCAGCCTGACAGTTGGCGGCTGCGGCTCCAAATCCCCGGAAGCGGGCGGAAAGTTCGGAGGAGAAAAGGGGCTGACCGTGGCCCCGTCCACCGAGGCTGAGACGGAGGCCGAAACAGAGCCGGAGCTGGACGAGGAGACCATGGACTTAATCAAGTACAATGTTTACATTGAGCTGAACAATGATATCCTGGAAGTCCTCAACAATATCGACTACTATTTTGTCGTAGTGGGAGACGGGGAGGAGTTCGCGCTGCTGCCGGATACCGGACTCACCTACGGCTACCGCATCGTGGGCCTGAATACGGAAACGCTGGATATGGCCCTGGAGCTGGCGGATATGGAGCCCTCCTACGGGGAAATGGATGCCATGGTCAAGGAGATGGCCGATCCGCTGCGCAAGCTGATGGAGTCCTTCAGCGAGATCAGCAGCATGCACGGAGCTTACGCGGACAACCAGTACGCAAAACCAAAGGAGCTGCACCCCGTTATTCTGGAGGCGGCCATGGAATTTGGACCCATTGCCTATGAATACTACGACGCAGTGACGGTATTTGCCAACGAGCGTGCGGAGCAGTTCCGGGAGGAGCTCAAGGGCGAGGGATACATGATCCAGTATTACGCCAGCAACAACATTGACCTGACCCGGAAGATTATCAGCGCGATTGAGGAACAGGACGTGTGGGACGAGAACATCACCGACATGGACCTGACAGCGGTCCGTCCTCTGTACGATGAACTGGTGGCTTCCGTTGAGGAATTCAACACAGTTTGTGCGGACAACGACCAGCTGGTCAAGGAGTCCCTCAGCAATTCCAAACCCTTTGATATGCTGTTTGACAAGCAGCTTCAGGCCATCGAGTGGATGATCCAGCAGGTGGAGAGCGGAAAGCCCATTGAGGACGTTTCCCTGGAGCCCTTAGGTTCCATCTCCCATGTGATCAACACCATGAACGAGTGCGTTGACCGGTACAATACGGTGTTTGGAGATTAAAGGATCCTGAAATTAACATTGAAACTGTTTGCGGCGGGAACGCCGCCCGGGAGCTGCGGGGACGCAGGCGGGCGGCGTTTCTGTTGTTTTTGTTATGGCGCCAGCCTGAAGCCGGAGGCTTTCGACGCCGTTTTTCGGGCCGGAGAAAAAGGCCGGAGAAAAATGACAAAACCTGTTGCTGAAACCTCCACGTTTCAGTATAATAAGGGAAACTGCCGGGGAGATGGTGGCCGGTTCACCCCCCCCTGCGGACAACGGAAAGACGGAGTGAAGGAAAATGCCGAGAAAAATCACCATGGCCGATATTGCCGACATGGCGGGAGTGACCAAGAGCACGGTGTCCCGCTATTTTAACGGAGGATATGTGAAGGAGTCCACCAGGGAGCGGATTCAGGAGATCACGCGGGAGTACAACTACGAACCCAATGCGTTTGCGCGCCTGAAGGCCAGGGAGAGCAATGTGATCGGGGTGGTGGTGCCCACTCTGAACTCCAAGGTGACCAGCCGGGTCGTCACCAGCATCGGCCGGTATCTGCGGGGGCAGGGGTATGAGACGCTGATCAAGGATTCGGACCACAGCCCGGAGCTGGAGCTGAAAAATATGCAGCGGCTGATGACGCTGAACGTGGACGGCATCCTGGTCAGCGCCATCACCATCACGCCGGAGCTGCGGGAAGCCATTGAGAGCTGCCCGGTGCCGGTGGTGGTCCTGGCTCAGGAATACCCACAGGGAACGGTGGTGGTGGCCGACGACTACGGCGCCGGCAGGGCTATGGGCGCTTACGTGGGGCGGACCGGCCCGAGGCGGGTGGGCTATCTGGGAGTGGAGGAGTCTGACCTGGCGGTGGGAATCAGCCGCCGGCAGGGAGTTTTGGACGGATTGCGGGAGCAGGGCGATCCGGAGGTAGTCGCGCTTCAGGGGGATTACAGCTATGAGAGCGGACAGCGCATGGCCGAGGCGATCCTGGCGGAAGGTCCGGTGGACGCCATGATCTGCGCAACGGACCGCCTGGCGTTCGGCGCATATCTTGTGCTGGAGCGGCACGGCCTGCGGGTGCCGGAGGACGTGTCGGTGGCCGGGTTCGGAGGCTATGACGAAAGCGCGCTGTTAAAGCCTCCGCTGACCACGCTGAAATTTGACTCCTACGCCATGGGTTATCTGGGAGCAGAGACCGTATTGAAGATGATCCGTGGGGAACCGGTGCCAAAAAAGCAGATTGTGGATTACGCGTTTATTGAGGGTAAAAGTGTGAGGGAGAGGTAGGATTTCGGAGCGGAATGGGGCGCTATCGGGGAACCAACCGGTAGGAAAACGGTCAAACCGTATGCCTGCCGGAGACGAAACAGATGGAAACGGAATAATCAGCGCTGGTTTTGGATAGAATGCACAAAAAACAGCGCTGATTTTTTACACCTAAATATGGCACCGGTGCCATAAACAATATTGACAAAATGTCGCTAAAGTTATAATATTTAAGCATGGAACCGATACCGGAAATGTTCGAAAGGGGAAGGAAAAAATTATGGATTATGCAAAAATTGCCAGCCAGGTGATCGAGCTCTCGGGCGGGAAGAGCAATATCCGCTCCGTGGCGCACTGTGCCACACGACTGCGCCTGCAGCTGAGGAACAACGATCTGCGGAATGAGGAGGCCATCAGCGATGTGGAGGGGGTCAAGGGCGTGTTTCTGACACAGTCCCAGTTCCAGATCATTTTTGGAGCGGGCCTTGTGAATCTGATCTGCGACGAGGTGCAAAAGCAGCTGGGAACCGTGCAGGAGAGCAGAGAGGAAGAACCGGAGGAGAAGGGGAACGCGGTGCAGCGGTTTATCAAGATGCTCAGCGATATTTTTGTCCCCATTATCCCGGCCATTGTGGCGGGCGGTCTGCTGATGGGATTGAACAACCTGCTGACCTCCCCGCTGATCGGCGGGCAGTCCCTGATCGAGCTTTACCCGCAGTGGCAGGGGCTGGCCGCGGCCATCAATACCTTTGCCAACGCGCCCTTTACGTTCCTGCCCGTGTTGATTGGCTTCAGCGCCACGAAGAAATTCGGCGGGAACCCGTTTCTGGGCGCGGCAATGGGGATGATCATGGTCCATCCCGATCTGCTGAACGCTTACCAGATCGGAGTGGCACAGGCGCCGGTCTGGAATATTTTCGGGTTTGAGATCGCGGCCATCGGCTACCAGGGAACCGTGCTGCCGGTGTTGGCGGTGGCCTGGATTCTGGCTTCCATTGAGAAGCGGCTGCACAAGGTGACGCCTACCTGGCTGGACAATCTGACCACGCCGCTGCTGTCCATTTTGATCACTTCTTTTATGACGTTTATCTTCGTAGGCCCCATCCTGCGACAGGCCGGAAATCTGCTGGCGGCAGGGATCACCTGGACCTACAACACGCTGGGGCCGGTGGGCGGCGCGTTGTTCGGTTTCGTCTATGCGCCCATCACTATGACCGGCATGCACCACAGCTTTATCGCCATTGAAACCCAGCTTCTGGCCAACAGCGCCCAGACCGGCGGGAGCTTTATCTTCTCCACTGCCAGCATGAACAACGTGGCCCAGGGCGCGGCGGTGCTGACCGTACTGCTGATGACGAAGAATGAAAAGATCAAATCCATCTGCTCCGCCTCCGGTATTTCCGCTCTGCTGGGAATTACGGAGCCCGCCATGTTCGGCGTGACGCTGAAATTAAAGTATCCCTTCTACGCGGCTATGACCGGTTCCGCGGTGGGCAGCGCCTACCTGGCGGGAACCAGGACCCTGGCCCAGGCCCTGGGAGCGGCCGGACTGCCCGGCTTTATCTCCATGAAGCCGGACCACTATCTGAATTTTGCCATCGGCCTGGCGCTGTCTATGGCGGTATCCTTTGGGCTGACCATCGTGTTCTGGAAAAAATTCGGGCTGGAGCGGCAGGACGGGAACGGAAATGGGAAACAGCCCGGGAGAAAGAGCGGCGTGCAAGGCACGGCTGCGCTGGGAACGGTTGAGGGCGAAGGCACTGTAGAGTGTGCGGTTAAGGCAGAGTCGCCGTCGGAACCGGAGCGGGCCTCGGCGTTGTTCTACTCCCCCATGAGCGGGCGCATTCTGCCGGTATCCCAGTCCGCGGACGAGATGTTCGCCTCCCGGGCTCTGGGCGACGGCATGGCGGTGGACCCGGCGGACGGACTGGTGTGCGCGCCCTGCGACGGCACCGTGACCATGATTTTTCCCACCGGGCATGCTATGGGAATCGCCTCAGACTCCGGGTTCGAAGTGTTGATTCACGCCGGAATCGATACGGTCAAGCTGAACGGCGAGGGATTTGAGGTATTTGTGGAGCAGGGGCAGCACGTGAAGAAGGGCGACAGACTGCTGCGCATGGATCTGGATTTTATCCGAAGTAAGGGATTAAACCCTCAGACCATGATGATTTTCACAGAGGGAGCGGTACTTGAGGTGGAAGTATTCCCCGCAGCGAACGGAGGAGCGGACCACGAGGCAGTAATTGTCAGACGAAAATAGCGGTGGGAGGAATGGTTGTGAAGAAATATCAGAAGGTATACCGGGAAATGTATGAACAGTGGTACCGGGAGAATCAGGCGTACCGGGAGCAGGTGGCGGCGGATGAGAACCGTCTGGCCTACCACCTGATGCCGGAAACCGGGTGGCTCAACGACCCCAACGGGCTGTGCCAGGTGAACGGCGTTTACCACATCTATTACCAGTACACGCCCTTTGAACCCACCGGAGAATTGAAGCTGTGGGGGCATTGCACCACACAGGATTTTGTCCACTACCGGCAGTGCGAACCTGCGGTGTATCCGGACCAGGACTTTGACGCCCACGGCGTGTACTCCGGCTCCGCATTTGTGGAAAACGGCCTGATCCATTATTTTTACACCGGAAATGTAAAATATTTCGACCGGGATGACTACGACTATATTCTCACCGGCCGCGGCAGCAACACGATCCATATGACGAGCCGGGATGGTTTCCATTTTTCGGAAAAAGAATTGCTGCTGACGAACGGGGACTATCCGGCGGATATGAGCGGACATGTGCGGGATCCCAAGGTGATCCGTCGCGCAGACGGGTATTACATGGTGCTGGGCGCCCGGGACACGGCGGGGAAAGGGCTGGTGCTGATATACCGGTCCGGAGATTTGACCGGCTGGGAGTATCATGGCCGGATCACCACCCGGGAGGCCTTCGGCTATATGTGGGAATGTCCGGACCTGTTCGTCCTGGACGGCAGGCTCTGCCTGATCTGCTGTCCCCAGGGCGTGCCGCAGAGGGGGGTGGATTTTGCCAATGTGCATCAGTGCACGGCGGTTATGCTGGATTACGATTTCGCGCCGGGCGAGTATGTTCTGGAGGATATGGCGAAGGTTCGAATGGTGGACCGGGGCTGTGATTTCTACGCGCCTCAGACCTTTGAGGACGAAGAAGGGCGGCGCATCCTGATCGGCTGGATGGGAATTCCGGACCCGGACTATACCAACCCCACCGTGGAGGCCGGATGGCAGCATGCGCTGACGCTGCCGAGGGAGCTGCACATAGCGGACGGCCGGTTGGTCCAGACGCCCCTAAAGGAGCTTCAGGCGCTGAGGCGAAACCCGCGGGTGTGGGAAGTGGGGAGCCTGAACCGGGCCGGCGAGCGGGGGCTGGTTTACGAGCTGGAAGCGGATTTTGAACACTGCCGGCCCATGACCATGACGCTGCGCAGTGGGGTGACGCTGAGCTGGAAAGAAGGGCTGCTGACCCTGGATTTAGGACCCTGCGGCAGTGGACGGACCAGCCGCAGCGTGGAGCTCGACCGTCTGGAGCATCTGCAGATTTTCTCCGATACTTCGTCTCTGGAAGTGTTTGTGAACGGAGGCAGGGAAGTATTCACCACGCGGGTTTACGGCCGTGAGGGAGGTATCTGTCTGGAAGGCTGCGACGCCCGGGTGACGCTGTACGATCTGGAAGGATTTTGCTTGAGCTGAGGCCGGAAGCAGGGCGGCGGGCGGGGAAACCGGCGTGCCGCCCTGCCTTTGCGCCCGGCTTCTTAAAAATCCTGTGATTGACACCTTTTTGCCCGGATGCTATACTCAGATTCAGAACAAAACATGACAAAGGGACATGGAGAGAGGTGGATCAGGAATGTTCCAGTTGGAAGATTGTATTGCCTATATTACGAGCAGAGGGGCCAAGACCCTGGCGGAGCGCCTGGAGGACCGGTTTACCGGCAGCGGGGTCAGCCGGGTGCAGTGGATCGCCATGTATTATGTGGACCGGTGCCCGTCCATTACCCAGAAGCAGCTGGCGGAGCGGATGAACTCCAAGGAATCCACGGTGGTGCGCCTTCTGGACCGGATGGAGAAGGAGAACATGGTGCGCAGGGTCTGCTGCCAGGACGACCGGCGGGTCCGGTATCTGGAGATGACGCCGGAGGGCAGGAAGCTCTACGAAAAGCTGTCCCAGCGGGCGGAACAGTTCAAGGACGACGCCATCCGGGGGATCGGTGAGGAGAAGCTGGAGGTATTCAAAGAAGTTCTGAATCAGATGCTTGCCAACACGGAAGAGGGTTGACAGACCGCGTTTTCCGTGTTATATTATTATCATAATACTTGCATTGCTAATTATTAGTGTTACAAGAAAAAGCAAAATTCGATTTGGAGGGCTAAAACATGAAAGATGTAAGAACAATGCTGAATGATTTTGTCGGCGGTCTGGGGAAACTGGGCGAAACCAATGAGGCGCATGTCCAGGCGTTTATGAATCTGCTGGGGACCAACTACGCGGAGGGCGCTCTCTCGGTTAAGACAAAAGAGCTGATCAGCGTGGCCATCGGCGCGTACAACCGCTGCGAGTATTGCATCGTTTACCATGTGTACAAAGCGTACGAGGCCGGCGCTACCAGGGAAGAGATCATCGAGGCTGCCATGATCGCGGTTGCATTCGGCGGCGGACCCAGCATGGCGTATTCCGTTACCACTCTGATGGATGCGGTAAATGAATTTGAGCACGATTTTGATTGAATGTAAGCGGGGAATTTGAGGGCAGAGGACGGCTGTGCGGGAGGGACTTTCGCGGCCGTCCTTTTTCCCTGTCACGGGGAACAAAACGGCGCCGGTATTATACCAGTTCAGATATCCGGCATTGTACGCAAACACAATATTTGGAGGGAAGAAGATGGATTTACAATTTAAGGCCGCAGACGGCAGTAAGCGCTATAAGATTACGAAAATTTACGTGCCGGAGGGCGGAAGCTTTCAGGCCGGAGCTCCTCTTTTGAAAGCGGAGAGCGGGAAAATGAACACGGTGGTCAAGGCGGAACAGGCAGGAACGCTGAAAAAGCTTCTGGTGAAGGAAGGACAGGAGATCGGCAGCGGGGAGATCTTCGCCCAGGCGGAGTACGCGGCCGGGACTTCCGCGGCGGGCGGACAGCGTGGTACGGTCGGGAGTTCTTCGGCCGCCAGCCAGCGTGACGCGGCAAAGGCCACCCCGAACCCCGCCCTCTCCCTGTTCGGCAAAAAAGAGGAACTGTCCTGCGAGATCGCCGTGGTGGGAGCGGGCCCGGGCGGTTACGAGGCGGCTATCTACGCGGCCAAGCAGGGCAAGGACGTGATTCTCATCGAGAAAAGCAAGGTAGGGGGAACCTGTCTGAACGTGGGCTGCATTCCCACCAAGGCCATTGTCAACAGCGCGGAAAAGTATCACATGCTTTGCGGCCTGGAGGACATCGGCGTGAGCTGCGGTCAGGCCTCCTTTGACATGCACCGGGTGATCGGCCACAAAAACCAGGTGGTGGAACAGCTGCGGGGCGGAATTGAGTCGCTGCTGGAGGCGAACGGCGTGCGCCTGGTCCGGGGGACGGCGGCATTTCAGGGGCCCAAGGAACTGTTGGTGTCCCAGGGATTAAACCGCACCACGGTCAAGGCCGGTCATGTGATCATTGCCGCCGGATCGCGGATCGCAGACCTTCCCATCCCGGGGATCCACGGCTCCAATGTGCTCAATTCCACCACGGCGCTGGATCTGGAGGAGGATTTCGACTCCATCGCGATTGTGGGAGGCGGCGTGATCGGTATGGAGTTTGCCGGAATTTACGCGTCTCTGGGCAAGCGGGTTTATGTGCTGGAGTATGAGAAGCAGATTCTGCCAACCACGGACCCGGATCTGGTGGAGGTGCTGACGGAGGATCTGAAGGGCCAGGTGGACATCCGTACCGGAGTCCGGGTGCAGGAGATCCACGAGAGCGAGAATGGGCAGTGCATCGTGGCGTTTGAGTCCGGCGGCCGTACGAAATATCTGGTTGCAGACAAGGTGCTGGTGGCGGTTGGGCGTTCTGCCAACCTGGACGGCCTGAAGCTGGAGAAGGCCGGGGTGGAGCTGACGGAAAACAAACGCTCCATCGCGGTGGGCGGTTCCATGGAGACAAATGTTCCCGGTATTTACGCCATCGGAGACGTCACCGGGAAAATCCAGCTGGCCCACGCGGCTTCCCACCAGGGGCTGGTTGCGGTGGACTGCATTTTGGGAAAAGACAGGTCCATGGAGTATGATTTCATCCCCTCGGTGATCTTCTCCAGAGTGGAGATTGCCACGGTGGGGCGGACGGAGCGGGAGTTAAAACAGGCGGGCATCGCATACAGAGTGAGCCGCTTCCCCTTCGCAGCCAACGGCAAAGCCCTGACCATGGATGAGGGCAGAGGATTTGTCAAGCTGATCGCCCGGGAGGAGGACGGAAAGTTGGTGGGAGCCGCCGTGGCCGGGCCGGATGCCAGCAATCTGATCTCCGTTCTGACGCTGGCGCTCACAAACGGCCTGTCCCCGGAGGCGATTATTTCCACCGTATTCCCCCATCCCACGCTGGGCGAGGTGATCCACGAGGCGGCGCTGGGGCTTACGGTGGGAGCCATCCATTACCATGAATAGGCTGGTGATCTCCGGCACCGGCCAGGTGTACAAAAACCTGGCGCTGGAGGAGGCGCTGCTGCGGGAGCTGGAGGAAGGGCAGTGCGGTCTCTATCTGTGGGTGAACGATCCCTCGGTGATCCTGGGAAATAACCAGTGCGCTTACCTGGAGTGCAACCCCGGAATCTGCCGTAGCCGCGGGATTGCGGTAGCCAGACGGCGTTCGGGAGGCGGAGCGGTCTACCATGACCGGGGAAATCTGAATTTTACCTTCTTTTACTGGCCGGGACGGGCGGGGGAGGAAGAATTCCGGGAGCTGGCCCGCAGCGCCATAGAAGAGCTGGCGGGGCGGCCTGTGATATCCTCGGGCAACGATTTCCTCATTGAGGGGAAAAAGATCAGCGGTATGGCCGGTTACGAGGAGGACGGCAGAAGGCTTTTGCACGGCACGGTTCTGGTGGATGCGGACATGGAGGCCATGAGTCAGGCCCTCACCGTAAGCGCCGGGAAGCTGCGCTCCAACGGGGTGGACTCGGTGAGAAAACGGGTGGTCAACCTGAACGAATTTGTTCCCGGAATATCGGTGAACCAGGTCCTGGAAAAACTGGCAGAGCGATTTTCCGGCGCCTTGGGGCCGGTGGAAACCATAGAATTTGGGGAGGCGGACATGACGGGGGATTCCTCTGCTTACGCTGCCGCGGACTGGATTTACGGCGAGAGCCCGGACTGTGAGATGGAGATGGAAGCCGCCTCGGGAGCGGGGATTTACCAGCTGGTATTCCGTGTGGAGGGGGAGCGCATAAGCGAGGCCAGGCTGTACTCCGACGCGGAGGCCCGCGAGGACCACAGCAATTTTGAGCGGGAACTGGCCGGAGCGGTTTACGAGGAGACACAGTTGAAAGAACGGCTGGAGCGGTATGTGAATACGCTTGCCGCAGAGGGATCGGAACCTGGAAATCCACAGGGCGGCCGCAGCGCTTGAGCATGACGGAACGGCCGGCGGATCACGCAAAACGGTCTGTCACGACCATAAAACCATAGAAAATGGAACTGGCATCGGAGAAATCCGGTGCCATTTGTGTTGGAGGAAATGGGCCATAGGCGGTTACTGTTCACAGGCAATATCCCGCGAGGCGTTTTTTGTGAGTGGAGCGCAGCGGAAGTCACAGAAAACCCGAGGATAGCGGCGCGAAACGGCGTTTTTTGCCGTTTCTGTGCATCGCGAAGCGTGTTACTGGGAACGGAGTGTACAGTAACCGTCGGCGCAGCCTTCAAGCGGCTGTTTGCCTGGCCCTTGACATAAGTACGAAATCGGACTATAATAACGAGTACGAAATCGGATTAAGCCCGAAAGGGCCGCAGGGAGGGAACGGATTTGGAGGAGAGACAGCAAAATGACGTCAACGAGTTCAACCGGCTGTACAAGGAGATGGACGACCTTTACCACGATATCGCGCTGAAGCTGGGGCTGTCGGACAGCGCCCTCACGATTTTTTACGCGATCTGTGAGCTGGGGGACGGCTGCCTGCAGAAGGATATCTGCGGCCAGTCCTTCTGCAGCAAGCAGACCATCAACTCGTCGATCCGCAAGCTGGAGCGGGAGGGAACCGTGTATCTAAGGCGCGGAAAGGGCAAAAACATGCACATCTATCTGACGGAGCAGGGCCGGGAATTTGTGGAGAACAGGATTCGCCCTGCTATGGGGATGGAGGTCCAGGCATTTCTGGAGCTGACGCCCGGAGAACGGAGCGAGCTTCTGCGCCTGACCGGGAAGTACCTGGAACATTTCCGGGAGCGGGAGCGGCGGATGTGAGCCCGCCCGGCCGGAGAAAAGCGGAATTTGACTGACATTGGAGGACTTTTTATGAAAACCGTACTGCGGTTCCTGAAACCGTATAAACGACTGTGCATTCTGACCTTATTAACCATGCTGGTGGACGCCGCGGGGGCGCTTCTGATCCCAACGCTGACGGCGGATATGATCAATATCGGCGTAAGCGGAGGAAATCTGAACTTTATTGTCCAGCGGGGGCTGGCTATGGTGGCGGTCACCGTGCTGGCCGGAGCCGCCACCTTGCTTGGCAGCTGGCTGTGCGCAGATCTATCCGCCAAAGTGGGAAAGGACATGCGAAACGCCGTCTACGATAAATCCCTGGCCTTCTCCGCCCATGACTTCGAGCAGTTTGGGACCGGGTCCATGATTGCCAGGACGTTGAACGACGTCAACATTATCCAGCAATCCATTGTCTGGTGCATCCAGATGGTGATCCCGGTGCCCGCGCTGTGCACCATGGGAATCGTCATGGCCTTTGCCATCGACGCCACCATGGGATATCTGCTGATCGCCGTGACGGCCCTGATCATTGTTCTGGCGGTTCTGGTGACGCGAAAGGCTTCCGTGATTTTTGAGAGCCTTCAGCGTTTTCTGGACCGGATGAACGTGGTGCTGCGGGAAAATATCACAGGTGTGCGGGTGATCCGGGCGTTCAACAAGGAGCGCAGGGAGGAGGCGCGCATCCGCAGAACCTTCGAGCAGTACGCGGAGTCGTCCATCCAGGCCAACCGGCTGTTTGTGGGGCTCGACAGCACGGCGTTTTTTATGATCAATCTGTGTATTGTGGCCATACTCTGGATCGGCGGCAACCGCATCGGGGCCGGTTATATGGAGATCGGAGATATCACCGCTCTGATCGAATATGCGATTCTCATTCTCTACTATATTATTATGGCACAGATGGTTATTATCCTGCTGCCCAGGGCGCGGGTCTGCCTGCGCAGGATGGAGGAGGTTCTGTCCAGGAAGCCGGAGATCTGTGACGGGGAGGCGCCCCTGCTGCCGGACTCCAAACGGGAGGAGGCGGTGGTGGCATTTGATAATGTGTCTTTCCGGTTTGCGGACGCGGACGAGGATACCCTGGGCGGCCTGACCTTCACCTGCAGGCGGGGGCAGACCACCGCCATCATCGGGGGAACCGGAAGCGGAAAATCCACCATCGCCAAGCTGATTCTGCGGTTCCACGACGTGACCTCCGGCCAGCTGCGGTTTGACGGGCAGGACGTGCGCGGTATGACTCAGAATGAGCTGCGCGGGCGCATCGCCTACATCCCGCAGAAGGCGTGGCTGTTTTCCGGGACGATTGCGGATAACCTGCGCGATGGCCGGGAGGGAGCGCGGGAGCCCGAGATGTTTCACGCTCTTAAGGTGGCTCAGGCCGGTTTTGTGGAGGAGCTGCCGGAGGGGCTGAACGCCCATGTGGCCCAGGGCGGCACAAACTTTTCGGGAGGCCAGAAGCAGCGCCTTTCCATCGCCAGAGCGCTGATGAAACAGGCGGATTTGTACATTTTCGACGACAGCTTTTCCGCTCTGGATTTTAAAACGGACGCGGCGCTGAGAAAGGCTCTTGCCGCGGAGACCGGGGACGCCGCGGTGCTGATTATCGCCCAGCGGATCAGCACGATTTTGAATGCGGATAAAATCATTGTGCTGGACAACGGGCGCATGGTTGGGATGGGCAGCCATGCCGGGCTGATGGAGAACTGCCCGGTCTACCGGGATATTGCCAGGTCGCAGATGAAAGGAGATGAGCGGGATGCAGGATGAGCAGAACATACCTTACGAGGACGACTACGCCTACGAGCTGCCGGATCACGCCGGTAAAACAATCAGACGGCTTTGGCGCTCCGTGAGCGATCAGCACGGCCGGCTTGCGGTGGTGCTGATGTCGGTTGCATGTTACACCCTGCTCTCCATCTATGCGCCTTATTATAGCGTCCGCATCGTGGACTTTCTGTGGAACGGCATCCGGAGCGCCCATACCCAGGGAACGGTGTTCCGGGTGAGCTGGGAGCAGGGCGGGAGGGAGATTGCGGTTCTGTTGGCCGTCTACACGGCGACGGCCGGGCTTTATACCCTGCAGAGTTTTCTCATGTCCAGCTTTGCGGAGCGGTTGAGCCTGAGGCTTCGGACTGAGATCAGTGAGAAAATAAACCGCTTGCCTCTGGTGTATTTCGACAATCACAGGACGGGCGAGGTGATGAGCCGGGCGGTCAACGATCTGGATAAGATGTCGGAGGCGCTGCAGACCGGCCTGTTAAGGCTGTTCACCGCGGCGGGCATGGTGGCCGGTTCCCTGGTGGTAATGTTTCAGATGCAGGTGTGGCTGACGCTTATTTTCCTGTTTTTCATGGGTCTGGCGCTGCTGTCCACCAAGCTGTTTGCGGCCAAAACCCTGCAGCTGGCAGCCCGGCGGCAGCAGTGCGTGAGCAATGTGACGGCACGGGTGGAGGAAGCGTACAGCGGCCGCGTGATCATCAAGGCGTTTGGCCGGGAGCAGAACAGCTCCCGGGAGATTCACAGGGCCACGGAGGAGCTGGCTGAAGTCTCCCGCAAAGCGGATTTTCTGGTAAATGCCATCAACCCGGCCATCCGCCTGGTGAACCGGCTGGGCCAGGTGCTGATCGCGGTGACGGCAGGAAAGCTCCTGATCGACGGGGCGCTCAGCGTGGGCACGTTCCAGGCGTTTTTCCAGTACGTGAACCAGTCCGCGGAGCCGCTGACCGAGGGCGCCTACATGGTCAACTCCATGCAGTCGGCCCTGGCTTCGGTGGAGCGCATTTACGCGCTGTTAGACGAGCCGGAGATCGGGGCGGAGCCGGAGACGGCGGCGCTTACCGGACGCACGGAAGGGAGAGTCGAGTTTCGGAACGTGCGGTTCGGCTACACGCCGGAGCGGGTGCTGATGGAGGATATCAGCTTTACCGCTCACCCGGGCCAGAAGATTGCGGTGGTGGGCAGCACCGGAGCGGGAAAGACCACGTTAATCAACCTGCTTATGCGGTTTTATGAGGTGGACGGCGGGGCGATCCTGCTGGACGGCGTGGACACGAAAACCATGTCCCGGTCCTGGCTGCGCAGCCACTTCGGCATGGTCTTGCAGGATACCTGGCTTTTTGAGGGAACCATTGCCGAGAATATCGCTTACGGCAAACCGGATGCCACCCGGGAGGAGATTGTGGCCGCGGCCAAGGCGGCCCGGGTGGATTTTTTCGTGCGGACCATGCCAAAGGGGTACGATACGGTTCTGGGTAATGATACGGAGAATATTTCCGTAGGCCAGCGCCAGCTTCTGACCATCGCCCGGGTGGTGCTCAGCAACCCGGCGCTGTTGATTCTGGATGAGGCTACCTCCAGCGTGGATACCAGGACGGAGATGGAGATCAACCGGGCCATGAACGCCCTGATGGAGAACCGGACCAGCTTTGTGATCGCCCACCGGCTTTCCACCATCGTGGATGCGGACCTGATCCTGGTGATGGAGAACGGCAATATCATCGAGCAGGGAAAACACCGGGAGTTGGTAAAAGCCAACGGACCGTATGCACAGCTTTACTACAGCCAGTTTGCTTAAGACAATTTGATAGAAGCCGCCCGGAACGGGCGGCTGGGGCAGGGGAATCGTGCGGATGCGGGAATCCCCTGTTTTTTTTGCGGGAGTTATTGATCAGGCGGATGCTTTGACCGCTCGCTGCCGCCTTTTCGCCACAGTGGAGAAGAGCAGAATAAGGATACCGGCTGCCAGCGCGCACCGCGCGGCCAGAATCGCACTTAAGGGGCGGAAGGACAGGGCGTGAATGTAGTATTCCGGCAGGAATCCGGCCAGGACCCGCAGGTGGCCGGAGTAGCAGAACACATCCACCAGAATGTCTTCCGTCATAAGGCAGAAAATACCGAGGATTGTGGCGGCGGCCCGGTTTTTGACCGGAACGGCCAGGGCGCAGAACAGGGCCGCATAGGAACAGTGAAGCAGGATCTGCAATACCAGGCGGCACAACAGGTCCAGAGGGGAGAGTATGCCGGGGTCGAACAGCAGGGAAAAGCCAACGCCGCAGAGCAGCACATAGAGCGCAATCATGGCGGCTGTGTGCATGCATACCAGCCGGAATGCGCTCCAGGGCCGCGCCCGTCCGGCGCCGGAGGATGCAGAGCGAACCGCCAGGAGGCAGGTGAACAGGGAGAGCAGATGGGGCGGCGCCCCCACCGCACGGACCGCGTCGGCGCCGGAAGGGGTGAAGCCGAACATGAGTTCCGGGCTGACTCCGATTCCGTGGATTACCGGGCCTTTCGCCAGGTGGAAGAAAACGTGCACGGTGGCCAGCGCGTAGATCAGTACCGCGGCGTAGGGGAGAAGGGGAAGGCCGCGGGGCCGCCTGGGAGCGCCGGTCCGGCAGAGGGCGGCCCGGGCCTCCTGCTCCCTGCGCATGTCACATCCGGCCGCTGCGGTCAGGATTCCCGCCGCCACGGCTGCGGGCAGGCTGTGGCGGAAATGGACGGCTGACAGAAACAGAACCACGGATTCGTCCTGGAGCGCCATGGTGACGGCGGTGTAGGCCATGTAGCCGGCAAAGAGGGAGGACACCGCCGGGACCTCCTCCATCATCCGCGCCACCAGGCCGCTTCCCCAGAAGAGGACGGGCAGACAGACGAGCAGGGAGAACGCTGCTGTCAGAAAACCCCGGCTGTCCGGGACGCGGCCGCCCTCCGAGAGCAGGGAGAGCACCGCGATGGCGTTTTCCATGGCCATGGTCAGGTCGGAGGCCAGAATGGAGACGGCCGCCAGCCGGGTTCTGCCGGCGCAGGAGCAGGGGATTTCGGGGACGGAGGATACGGTTGACCTGGCCGGGCAGACCGTTGGTCCGGCGGAGAAATCCGTTGCCCCGGCGGCGCAGCCTGAGGTCCCGCAGCAGGCCCCGTCCTTCAGCATCTGCCAGGTGACGTAGAGCATGGCCGCCCCGCCCAGAAGGCGCAAGTGCAGCCAGGAGATATCCAACAGCCGTCCGGCGGCCCAGATGAAGGCCAGGGTGAACACCGGGGCCAGGCCGATTCCCAGCCTGCGCATGCAGGCCGCCTGCCTGTCCGGCAGCCCGCGGGTGGCCATGGCGATCACGCCCACGTTGTCGCAGGAGACGGCCAGATTGATGAGTACGATTTGCAGAAACACGGACAAGATATACCTCCAACCAAGGGAATTTTGAAGCCGCTGTCCCCGCTGGAGGGAAGCGGAACGGGCGGCAGCTTGAAGATTGCCGCACCGCCGGGGACACGCAGACCGAAAATACGCCTTAGAACCATATTCACAATCATTGTATGCGCGCCGCCGCCCGGAACATGCGCGCCGTCTCCGAAACATGCGCGCCGCCGCCCGGAACATGCCCTTCTTGACATTTTGTGCCCTCCCATTGTACTATTACAGGGAACAACGGGCGCGTGTCCGGGAATGCGGGTGGAGACAGATGACAGACAGACGAAAAAAGAGACTTCCCTTACAAACCGTATATTACACCTCCTTTCTGGGACTGGTGGTGGTGCCGATCGTGGTGGTGCTGATCATCTCGCTGACGGTCTTAAATCAGGTGTTCAGCACCCAGGCCGTGGAGAATATCAACCGGGCTCAGGAGGCCGTGGCCTCGGAGCTGGAGTCCGATATCGAGCAGATTTCCATGCGTCTGTCCCACATGGTTTACGCCAACGACAACGAGCTGCTCTCCATCGCCGCGGCAGTGGACACGGAGGATGCGGACAGCCGCTATGAAAACCAGCAGCGCCTGAACGAGGCGGCCAGCTACGCCACGGAGCCGGTGAAGGACATCGTGGCCGTGGCATTTTATATGAAGGATGACAGCAAGATCTTTTTCAAAAATGAAATACTGCTGCCCCTGGAGGAGATGCGCCGGGAAAAATGGTATCAGACCGCAGTGGCGGGGCCGGACCGGGTGGTGGTGGGCAGCTACGATACCAACGATACAAGGCTCTACTCCGGCGGCACGCGTGACTCCTTTGTGCTGGTGGCGGCCCTGAGTCCCGACGTGCGCCTGGACCGCTCCGAGAAAATCGAGACCGTGACGTTCTTCCAGGCCACCGGGGCCTCCGACAAGATCAAGTCCTACAATGCGGGCTATGGCCAGAAGAAAAATAAGATCGGCTACACCCGGATCGTGGACGGGTCGGGAAATGTGGTTTACCAGCCGGAGGGAATTCCGGACGGAGCCATGGTGGAGAAGGGCCACACCCGGGTGCTCACGCCCCTGGCGGTTTACGGGAACGACTGGTATGTGGAGAGCTATGTGCGCACCGCGGACCTCACCTCCGATTACTGGAGCGTGGCAGGGCTTTTGCTGCTGGCCACGACGGTGGTGCTCGCGCTGTTCACCGTGTTCTCCAGGTATTTCCTCAAACGGATCATTCAGCCGGTACAGCAGATGAGCCGTGGACTGCGCCAGGTGGAGGAGGGCGTGCTGGACGTCCATCTGACGCCGGCGGGGCAGTACGAGGTGCGGGCCATGATCCATTCCTTCAACGCCATGGTGCGCAGGCTGAAGGCTCTGATCGCGGACTACGAGGAGCGTGTAAGGCAGGGGGCAAGGACTATGCCGGACTATCTGCACGCCTTGGTGCGCGGCGAGATGAGCCCCGGCGAGGTCCGGTCCCAGGCGGCGGAATTTTTCTCCGACCGCTACCTGCTGATGGTTGTGACTGTGGGGAAAGGCGAGGCCAGGGAGGGAGCGGCCTCCCATCTGTCTGTAGAGCTGGCCCAGGGCTTTGACACCATCCCGCGATTTGCCTCCCGCTGTACGCTGGCCGTGCTCACGCCGTTTTGTTTTCTGGTGTATTACCGGATCCGGGAGGAAGATTTTTCCAGCGCGCTCCACGATCTGGTGCGGGATATGAAGCGCTTCGCAAAGTCCAAAACAGGCGCGGAGCTTTCCTTCTGCATCGGCCGCGCGCAGTCGGACTGCCTGAAATTTGCCGAACAGCTGGAGGAGGTTATGGACCTGCACGACCTGTACATGCTGAAAGGCGAGGGGAGCGTGCTGGATTTCAACCAATGCTTTGACCCTTGCAGGCAGATTGCGCGCCTCGCCCCCGAGTTCGGGGCGCTGGCGGCCGCACTTTACATCGCGGATGAAAAAACGATTTCCCAGGAAAAGGAAATTCTATTCCGCCAGTTCCAGTCCCTGGACATGGAGGAGGCGGGCAACCGGGTTTTGGCCGTGATTCTGGCCACAGCCAGGCAGTTTTCCGGGGCCAATGCCGACTTCTTTGAGATATTCGGGGAGAAGATCGATTACTTTGAGAAGATCAGGCGCATCAGCGACGGGCGCAGCCTCAGGCTGTGGGTGACCAATTACTGCTCCTGGGTATCGGATTACAGCCGCGGACGGCTGGACGTGTCCCGGGCCGACGCGGTCACCCGGGCCAAGCACTATGTGATCGAGCACTACCAGAACCCCTCGCTGACTCTGAAGGAGGTGGCGGACTATGTGGACCTGAGCGAGAAATATTTTACCACCAAATTCACCAAGGAGTGCGGGGAGACGTTTCTGTCCTACCTGACCGGCCTGCGCATCCAGAAGGCCAAAGAGCTGATTAAGACCACCACCTTCAAAATGTACGAGATCGCGGAGATGGTGGGCTACAATAACCCGGAGCATTTCAACCGCACCTTCCGCAAGCTGGCGGGCATGAGCCCGGCCCAGTACCGGAAAGCGCCGGGGGAGGAAGAGAAGGAGGAGATTAGGCCGTGAAGCTGGAGAAAATACATCATGTTGCCATTATCGCGTCGGATTATGAGGCGTCGAGACGTTTTTATACGGAGGTTTTAGGACTTCCGGTGATCCGGGAGAATTACCGGCCGGAGCGGGGGGATTACAAGATAGACTTGAAGCTGGGGGACTGTGAGCTGGAGCTCTTCTGCGTTCCCGGAGCGCCAAAGCGGCCCTCTTACCCGGAGGCCCGCGGTCTGCGGCACCTGGCGTTTCAGGTGGAGGAGATCGGGAAGGTGATTGAGGAGCTGGAGGCGAAGGGCGTGGAGGTAGAGCCGGTGCGGATCGATGCGTTTACCGGAAAGAAGATGACATTTTTCAGGGATCCGGACGGGCTGCCGCTGGAACTGCATGAGTAGCTGCGCCGTGCGCCGATGGCCGTGAACAAATGTGTGGGGACGGTCGGGATATCCGGCACAAAAGGGGAAATTGGCAAAAAACATACGAAATTACCGGTTTTTCTGACGAATCATCAAGTTTATGAATTTCCCAAATCTGAAAATAAGACAAGAAAAAAGAACAAAAAGCATGGAAAGCGCTGGGAAAAGCCGCTATACTGGCCTCATCGATCCAATCGATCAAAATTTTATATGGGAGGTTCAGAAAATGAAAAAAAGATGGATTGCAGCGGCAATGGCATGCACGATGACAGCTTCCTTATTAGCAGGATGTTCATCCGGTTCCGGTCAGACGGAGGCGGGCACGCAGGCGGAGAGCGCAAAGACGGAGGCGGGAAGCGAGGCCGCGGGCGATACGGCGGCTGCCAAGAGCGAAGAACTCTCCGGCACGATTACCTTTACAATATGGGATAACAACTTAAACGATTTTATTGAACAGAACGATATGGTGGGCAAGTTCCAGGAGACCTATCCCAACGCGGATATTGAGGTGGAGAAGATCAAGGACGACAGCGAGTATTGGAACGCCATGAAGATGCGCGCTTCCGCCAACCAGCTTCCGGACGTGATGTTCAATAAGACCTTCACTCTCTCCCGATTCAAGGATTATCTGGTGGATCTGTCCGACACGGAGGCGGCCAAGAACAATGAACTGGCGGCCGGGTATGCGGTGAACGGAAAGATTCTGGGAATCCCCATGACCTCCGGTTATGAGTACGTGTATTATTGGAAAGACATGTTCCAGGAGGCGGGGGTGGAAGTGCCCACGACCTGGCCGGAATTTGTGGAAGTGGCAAAAAAGCTTCAGGACTATTATGGAAAAGACAACCCTGACTTTATGGCGATCGCCTGCGGATTAAAGGATGAGTGGCCGGACTACCCGTTTATGGAGTTCATGCCCGCTCTGGAGTCCGGAAACGGACAGAACTGGAATTCCATGGCCGCCCAGGATGCGCCCTTTGCGGAGGGAACCGACATCAACAAGGCTTATCATAAGGTAAACGAGCTGTTCACCTCCGGCGCTTTAGGCAAGGATCCCCTGGGACTGAGCAAGGATCAGGTGACGACCCTCTTCTCCGCCAAGGAAGCCGCCATCACCGCTCTGGGCGACTGGGGACTCCAGGACATCCAGTCCGGCGCTGAGGACACGTCCCAGCTCGGCACCTTCTACCTGCCCACCAGAGACAGCGAGTCCGACCCCTATAACGTGATCGTTCAGGGCGATTCCTTTATGGGCGTGACCACTCACTCCCAGAACCCTGAGCTGGCCAAGGCATTTGTAGAATGGTTCTACTCCGACGCCTGGTATCCGGATTATATCAACTACGTTTCCAGCTCCTCCTCCATGACCAATTTCCCCAAGGAGAAGGATCCGATTCTGGCCCAGGCCGACGAGCTGTGCCCCGACATGAAGCTGGTAATGTATGACGGCGGTGGAGACGACTTCACGGCGATCCAGAACGAGACCAGTTTTGACTACAAGAAGCTGGGAGCTCAGATGCTGACCAACGGGTTCGACCTGCAAAAGACCCTGGATGAGCTGAACACCAAGTGGGCGGCTGCCAGACAGAAGCTGGGAATCCAGTAAAAGCAACGTCAAAACATAAAAGAAGAGCTGCCGGAAACGGCAGCTCCCGCTTTATAGAGAGGGAGTTGGATGTGAGTACACTTTCAAAAAAACGGACGCATTTTATCATTCTGTCGCTGGTAATCCCCATGGCGCTGCTGATCGGTTTTGTGGTGGTCCCGGCTGTGGACCTGATCCGCATGAGCTTTACCGACTGGGACGGGCTGGCCAGCAGCAGTAAGTTTATTGGACTGGAAAATTATGTAAGAATGTTTCAAAACCCGGACCTGTGGCTGTCCCTGAAAAACAACGCGGTGTATTTCTTCGTGCATCTGTTGATGATTCCGGTGGAGCTGGCCTTCGCGGTGCTGCTCACCAGCAAGCTGCGGGCTGCGAAATTTTACAAGACCATGGTGTTCATGCCCTACATCATCAACGGCGTGGCAATCTCCTATGCGTTTTCTTACTTTTTTTCACCCATCAACGGCGCCTTTGACGCGATTTTAGGAGCCGCGCACCTGGACTTTCTGGTCCGCAACTGGCTGTCCGACGAGCGGATCGTGAATTTCGTGCTGGCCAGCGTCTCGCTGTGGCGCTTCTCCGGCTATCACGTGATTCTGTTTATGGCGGCGCTTCAGTCCCTGCCTCAGGACGTGGAGGAAGCGGCGCGGGTGGACGGCGCGGGTGCCTGGCATCTGTTCAAATACATCCAGGTCCCGGCCATCATGCTGATGGTGGATTTCGTACTCTTTGACAATATCCGCGGCGCGCTCCAGGTGTTCGACATTCCCTTCGTCATGACCTCGGGCGGCCCCGGCTACGCCTCCAGCACCTTCACGCTGTACACCATCAACACGGCCTTCACCTACAGCAACTTCGGCCTGGCCTCCACCATGGCGGTGGCGATCATGGTGCTGATCGTGCTCATTTACCTGATCCAGAACAAGATCATTCACGGAATCATACTGAAAGGACGGGAGTAAGCGGATTATGAAAAAGAAGACAATCGCGCAGATTCTCAAACAGATCATCTGCCTGTGTATGGTGGCCGTGGTGATGGCGCCGATTCTGCTGACGCTGTTCGCGGCGCTGAAAAACAAGGTGGATATGGTGAAAACCTCCCCCTTAAGCCTTCCGGCCCTGGACCGGCTGACCTTTGACAATTTCCAAAAAGTGTTCTCCAACAAATATCTGCTGGTGGGCTTTAAGAATACCGGTATCATCCTGGTGGTGTCCCTGATTTTCAACGTGCTCTTCGGCACCATGACGGCGTTTATCATCGAGCGGTTTAATTTCCGCGGGAAAAAGATCATCATCGCCCTGTTTTTCATCGGCATGCTGATCCCCTCCTTTGTGACGGAGATTGCCAGATTCAAAATTATCAACGGACTTCACCTTTACAATACCCTGGGCGCGCCCATTGTGATTTACGTGGCCTCGGACCTGATGCAGCTCTACATCTACCGGCAGTTTATTTCCACGCTGCCCGTGTCCCTGGACGAGTCGGCGTTGCTGGACGGCTGTTCCTACTTCGGCCTGTTTACAAGGATTATTTTCCCGCTGTTGGCTCCGGCCACGGCTACGGTCTGCATCATCAAGGCCATCAACATTATCAACGACATGTACATTCCCTATCTGTACATGCCGAAAAACAAGCTCCGGACCCTGACCACCTTCCTGATGGACTATTCCAACGCTCAGAAGGGATCCTGGCAGACGCTGGCGGCCGGAATCATTATCATTATGCTGCCCACGGTCCTGATTTATCTGTTTTTCCAGAAATACATCCTGGCCGGAGTGGCGGCCGGAGCTGTGAAGGAATAGCGAGGAGGAACTATTATGCAGGCAGACATCAGATGGCTGGACGATCCGCGGGTATTTGCGGTAAACCGGCTTCCGGCCCATTCGGACCACTTGTTTTATGGTTCAACGGCAGAATGTCAACAGCGAAAATGCGGACTGCTTCAGTCTTTAAACGGAACCTGGCGCTTTCAGTGGTCGAAGAGCGCCGCGGCCTGTCCGGCGGAATTTTACCGTCAGGATTATGACGCTTCGGAGTTTGATTCCATCCAGGTTCCGGGGCACATTGAGCTGGCCGGTTACGACCGGATTCATTACATCAATACCATGTACCCCTGGGAGGGGCACCTTTACCGGAGGCCCGCCTGGTCCCTTCCGGGGGACGGCGGGGAGGCGATGGAGGGACAGTTTTCCGAAGCGGAGTACAACCCGGTGGGCTCCTACATCCGGGAGTTTGAGCTGGACGAGGGACTTAAGGGGAAACGGGTCTGCATCTCCTTTGCAGGCGTGGAGCAGGCCCTTTACCTGTGGCTCAACGGACAGTTTGTGGGGTACGCGGAGGATAGCTTTAGCCCCTCGGATTTCGACCTGACTCCCTATATCCGGGAAGGGAAAAATGTGCTGGCCGCGCAGGTGCACAAGCGTTCCACCGCAGCCTACCTGGAGGACCAGGACTTTTTCCGGTTCTCAGGCATTTTCCGGGACGTGACATTGTACGCAAAGCCTGAGGTCCATGTGGAGGACATGTGGGCCAGGGCGGAGGTGGAAGAGGACTGCCGGACGGGTTCATTTTCACTGGATCTGCGGCTTTCCCGGGAAAATGAACCCGGCCCGGATTCGAAAAACGGCGGATTTTCCGGGTATTCGGTCCGCTGGTCGCTCTTTGACGGGGACGGCCGGGAGGTGGCCCGGGGCGAAGCACCAGCGGCGGGCAGCCTCCGGTTCGGCCCTGCGGCGGTGGGGAACGTGCGCTTGTGGGACCATCACAACCCGTATTTGTATCATCTGGAGATCACGGTGCTGGGACCGGACGGCTCAGAGGTGGAGGCGGTGCCCTACGACGTGGGCTTCCGGCGCATTGAGATCCGGGATCAGGTGATCCTTCTAAACGGAAAGCGCCTGATCATCAACGGTGTGAACCGGCATGAGTGGAACGCCAGGACCGGCCGGGTCATCGGCATGGAGGACATGATCCGTGACATGGAGATTTTGAAGGCCAACCACATCAACAGCGTGCGTACCTGCCATTACCCGGATCAGATTTCCTGGTATTACATGTGCGATTCCTGTGGAATTTACCTGATGGCGGAGACCAACCTGGAATCCCACGGCTCCTGGCAGAAAATGGGAGCGGTGGAGCCCAGCTGGAACGTGCCGGGCAGCCTGCCCCAGTGGCGGGAGGCGGTGATGGACCGGGCCAGGTCCAACTTCGAGGTCTTTAAGAATCATACGTCCGTATTGTTCTGGTCTCTGGGAAATGAGTCCTACGCCGGGGATAACCTTCTGGAAATGCATCGGTTTTTCAAGGAGGCCGATCCGGGAAGGCCGGTGCACTACGAGGGCGTTTTCCACAACCGGGCGTATGAGGATGGGATCTCCGATATGGAGAGTCAGATGTACGCCCCGCCGGAGCGGGTGGAGGCATATCTGAGAAACCGGCCGAAAAAGCCCTTTATTCTCTGTGAGTACATGCACGATATGGGCAATTCCCTGGGCGGCCTCAAGTCCTACATGAACCTGCTGGACCGCTACGAGATGTACCAGGGCGGCTATATCTGGGATTTTATCGACCAGGCGCTGTTTGTGAAGGACGAGGCCACCGGGCGGGAGGTGCTGCGCTACGGCGGCGACTTTGACGACCGGCCATCGGACTACGAGTTTTCCGGAAATGGGATTGTGTTTGCGGACCGGACGCCCAAGCCCGCGATGCAGGAGGTGAGGTATTATTATGGCTTGTACGACTGAACATGGGCCAAAAACGTTGCGGGTGGTCTACGGGGATGTGACCCTGGGACTTCACGGCGAGGGCTTTGATTATATTTTTTCCCATAGCGCGGGCGGACCGGTGTCCATGGTGTTTAATGGCCGGGAATGGCTGTACCGCGCGCCCAGGCCCACCTTCTGGCGGGCCACCACGGACAATGACAGAGGAAATGGCTTCTCTTTTACATCTGCCATGTGGATGGGGGCCGATCTCTTTGTGGAGACAGTGGAAACGCGGGTATTTGCGGATGGACGGCGGGAGGCGGCGGTGATTGCGCCGGAGAACAACCGGCATCAGCACCAGGTGTCCGCCTGCGAGGTGCGTGTGGAATACACCTACCGTACGCCCACCGTGCCAAAAACCACGGTGGACGTCGGTTATACCGTGAGCGCGGACGGAGCGGTGCGGGTGGATGTGCTCTACCATGGGGCCAAGGGGCTGCCGGAGCTGCCGGTGTTCGGACTGCGCTTTATCATGCCCACGGCAGCGGAAGGTTACGCCTACCAGGGACTTTCCGGGGAAACCTACCCGGACCGCATGGCCGGAGGCGTGAGAGCAGGCTATGAGGTGAAGGGGCTTCCGGTGACGCCCTACCTGGTTCCGCAGGACTGCGGCGTGCACATGGAGACGGAATCCCTGACCGTTACCCGGAGGACGGTGCTGGCAAACGAAAGGGCGGGACGGAACTCATCTGTAACGGCAGGGGAGTGCGGCGGAGAGAGGTTTTCTGTGAAATTTTCTATGGTGGACCGGCCCTTTGCATTTTCCTGCCTGCCCTATACGGCGCTGGAGCTGGAGAGCGCCACCCACCAGGAGGAGTTGCCCCCGGCCAGGCGGACGGTGGTGTGTATCCTGGGCGCGGTGCGCGGCGTGGGAGGAATCGACAGCTGGGGCAGCGATGTGGAGAAGGATTACCACATCGACGGGGAAACAGATATTGCATTTGCGTTTCGTTTGGAGCGTGTGTAGAAGATGCGGGAGCCCAGGGCCGGCGGAGAGATCCGCCGGCCCTGGTTTTGTGGTGGGGGAGAGGTCTGCCGGCCTTGGCTTTGCGATGGCGGCTAGAATCGTTGGCCCCGGTTCTGAGGCGGCGGGAATCACCGCTCCCGGCCATGACGCCGCGGCTTCCCCGGAATCCGCCTCCAAAGCGACTGTGAAACTTAAAGAAAACGTAAGAAAAGCCGGACACGGATACGCTATACTAGAAGAAAACGGACCGGCTTGTCCGGCAGAAATCAGGAGGGAAATGCGATGTTGATTGTGACCACAGAGAGCGTAAACGGCGGCAGATTCGAACAGTTGGGACTGGTACGGGGCTCCAGCATCATGACGGTGCACGCGGGGAAGGATATCATGAACAGCTTTAAGACGCTGGTGGGAGGAGAGCTGACCTCCTACAACGAGATGATGGAGAACGCCCGGGGCCTGGCCACCCAGCGCATGATCGAGCAGGCTCAGTCCATGGGCGCGGACGCCATCGTGGCGGCGCGCTACAACAGCAGCTCCGTGGCCCAGGGCGCGGCAGAGGTGATGGCTTACGGCACCGCGGTGCGGTTTGTATAGGAGGGGAAAAGAGATGAAAACCATTGGTCTGATCGGAGGAATGAGCTGGGAGAGCACGGTGACCTACTACCAGCTGATCAATGAGGCGGTGAAGAAGAGCCTGGGCGGGCTGCACTCGGCAAAAATTCTGCTCTACAGCGTGGATTTCCAGGAGATCGAGGAGTGCCAGACCCGGGGCGACTGGGAGAAGAGCGCCCGGATTCTGGGGGACGCGGCCAAGGGGCTGGAGGGCGCGGGGGCGGATTGTATCGTGATCTGCACCAACACCATGCACAAGGTGGCGCCGCAGATCGGGGAGCGGATCTCCATTCCGATCCTGCACATCGCGGAGGCTACGGCGCAGGCGCTGATCGACAGCGGAATCACCCGGGTGCTTCTGCTGGGTACGCGCTACACCATGCAGCAGGATTTTTACAAGGAAAAGCTGGTGGAGCGGGGCATCGAGGTGATGATTCCCGGGGACGAGGACATGGAAATTGTGAACCGGATCATTTTCGGGGAGCTTTGCCTGGGGGTGATCTCGCAGGAGTCCAAGCGGCAGTATCTGCGGATTATTGAGGAACAGAAGGAACGGGGCGCACAGGGCGTGATCCTGGGCTGCACGGAGATCGGGCTTCTGATCAGCCAGGCGGACACTAAACTGCCGGTGTTCGACACGACGCAGATACATGCGGCGCGGGCGGCGGAGTGGGCGGTGACGGAGTAGGGCCGGAGAGGATATGGTGATAAAAAAACAGTGGGAATATAAGATAAAAGGTCTCAGGCAGGCGATTGTCTCGGCGGATGGCGTTTTGATGGACGGCCAGCTGTATTTTGTACTGTGTTACCGCAAAGGATCGTTTTTTGAAAGCCAGTTAATCCGCCTCAACCTGAATGACCGGGAACCTGAGGTCCTGTTTGCGAGGCCCCATGTGATCCGCAGTATGGGGATCGCCCTGGAGGGGAGATTCTATTTTAATGCCTTTAGCGGCATGATGTACTGTATTAACAGGGCGGACGGCAGGGTGATCTGGGAGACAAGCCTGGGAGACGGGAATCCGGACTGGCATATATGCGTGGACGGCGGCAGGCTGTTCGCCTATAACCAAGTGATGTACTGCCTGAACCGGGAGACAGGGGAAATTCTCTGGCGCAGCGGGCAAAATCCCGAGCACGCCAACTGTCATATTTTGATCCGCGGGGACCGTCTCTTCCACGGCGTCAGCGGCGGTCCGGTGTACTGTATGGAGAAGAATACCGGGACTATGCTCTGGCAGTACGGTGAGAAGCAGTATGTGAGGTCCTGCGCCTTTCTCGACGAGCGCACGCTGATGGCCTGCACCGCAGGCGGCAGTATTCTGCTTCTGGACGCGGAGGACGGAGTTCTTCTCTCGGAGGTGAACACCGGCGGCGCCCTTTATATGGAACCGTTGATCCATGAGGGAGCTGTTTACCTGGGAAATGACGGCGGGAATATGATTTGCTGGGAATTCGGGGCGGACCGGGGCCTTCGGGAGCGCTTCCGGTATCAGGCAGACGAAAAGATCAGTACCCCGGCCCTTCTTGACGGTGAAGTCCTGTGGTTTGGGACGGAGGACGGGTATCTCTATTGTCTGGATACTGTGAGTGGAAAAGAGAGGATGAAAAAGAAGAAGGTCTCCGCCACGCCACGATGTATGCTCTTGTATGGGGAGGAGCTGGTGGTTTTGAGCGATAAGGGGCAGGTGGAGTGTTTTAGTAAGTAGTGGGTGGTTTGATGAATGGAAAAATGGAGAATGGGGCGGATGGCTGTGAGGCTATCTGTCCTATTCTCCATTTTTTGGAATTTGAGCACATTATCCTAATTACTAAAGGATCATTTATTAAAGAATCATCCACGTGTGTCCAATACTGAAAAGCCTGTGATAAAAGGTAAAAACAGGCTTTTTGCATTAAATACTAAATTACATATTTCAATTCACCAGTAATGAATACTGTTTTTATATTATACAATTAAAATCAAATTAAATCAATATTTAAATTTGAATATTATAATAAATTACATGAACTTATTTACAAAATCATTTATTCGTGTTACTATAAAAACATGAACTAGATAATTATGAAGTGACCTCGTCAAAAGGCCAGTCAAAAATCTTTTCACTATCCCAACAATAATACCTTGGAAATATTTGGTTAGTACCGGATTCTGAGCATTATGTCCCAGGCTCTTCCAGTATGTGAAGAGCTTTCTGAAATTTATTGCTCCTATTTTGCAACCGAAGAAAAATCGGCCCCAGGTCAATCCTCTGGCTGGCATTCTGTTCAGATTGTATTTCTTTCCGAGAATCGATGGGACAGTTTCTAATCCATTTCGGATCCGCGATAGATTTCTGTGTTCTTCTGTCACCATAAATCGCTGCTGTTTCACATTCTCATGCGCTTTTACTGAGACAGTAGGCGACTGACACGTTTATGCATTTTTGGAGTTTAATGGAAACGAATTGTTGATGGGATCGGGAGAAGTCAGTGAGGAACAGGCGAAACTTCATGCGGAGACTGAGTTTGAAAAATATCGTATTATCCAGGAACGATTATTTATGTCAGACTATGATAAGTATCTATTAGAATTAGAACATCAAGTGGATCAAAGTGACTTGTAAAGATAATTATACCGTTTCCGCCTGGAGAGAAGTATGTGCTCCCGCCATCATTATCATCCACACAACAAACTGCGAAGTTTGCGTGAAATTGTACCAGAAATAAATGCAATAATAAATGGTGGGCGTGGGGATATGAAAAAAGCGTTTTTTGAAATTGAATCAGAGGGGATGTGTATAGGATGCGGGAAGATATGAATTGGAAGTTTGAATTAGAAGAATATATTAAACAGGGAGAACCGGAAAAAGCTGAGAAAAGCGAAGCCTGGCAAACTGCGATTGGCTTACAGGCAGTTGATGGATTAAGGACTTCTGAGTATTTGCTTGAAACGGCGAAGGCACATATTGAAGGCAAGATTAGCATTGATGCGGCACAAAAGAGAATTCAAAGTTATTATGAGGAGAGGGAAAAACGGGGGGAAATAGAAGATGAGGCGAGGGAAGCAGATGTTGTTTCATCAAGAATTGCAGCAATTCTTGGCGAAAAAACATTTCAGTTTTCACCAGCGGAATGGCAGGAAATACACCGAAGGTTATTTGATGGTGTTCTTGACGGAGCTGGAAAAATCAGACCTTATAATATTACAAAAAAAGAGTGGGTGTTAAAAGGCGATACGGTTTTATACGCATCCTATGAGAGTATAAGAGCGACCCTGGATTATGATTTTAATAGAGAAAAGCAATTTTCATATAAGGGATTAAGTATTTTGGAATCTGTAAAGCATATCGCAGAGTTTACATCCGGGATATGGCAGATTCATCCGTTCTGTGAGGGGAATACCAGAGCAACGGCAGTGTTCATTATCAAGTATTTGAAAACATTTGGTTTTCAAGTCAATAATGAAGTTTTTGCAGCGAATTCCTGGTATTTTAGGAATGCTCTTGTAAGAGCTAATTATAATAATTTACGAAATGGCGTTTATGCAACAACGATATATTTGGAATTGTTTTTTGAGAATTTGTTGTTGGATAAACATCATGATTTAAAAAATCGGTATTTACATTTGGAATATCATTCTGATACGGGAGAAAAAACGGTTCAAAGTGCAGGCGAAGATATTTCAAAGGGCAAAAAATGCACTTTGAATTGCACTTTGGATGAATTGGTACTTTTGAAGATTATAAAACAGGAACCAACGATTACACAAAAAGAGCTGGCTCTTAAAGTTGGAAAATCTGAGCGAACTATAAAAAAAAGAACAATAGAATTACAAGAAAAGGGATATATCAGGCGACTTAATGGTAAAAGAAATGGACGATGGGAAGTCCTTTGTGAATTAATGTAGTAAGTAGTGTGGGGGAAGAGTATCAAAATGATGCGTAAAGGTAATCATATAGTTTCCGCTTGGGGAGAATTACGCTCTCCCGCCATCATTATTATCCACTCAACAATACTAGAGTTTGAGAAAACAATAATAACAGGGATTACCGCATACACAAGGAGGAAATTCAAATGGTCAACAAACGATATGAGTGGGCTTTTGAGGTCGCAGGCCCTGCGGCCTCGTACGCACGTCCGGATGCAGGTTCGTCCCCCATCAGCTCGGCAGTACCAACCCGCTCCGCGATCATAGGAATGATGACCTGCGTCGCCTTCAGCCGGGAGGCATATTTCTGGCCAGAGCGCATAGAACTGTGCGCCCACCCAATGTACCACAGGTATACGCAAAACTATAACGGGCCTCTCCGCAAATCCCAGGCGCCATTTCAGATCATGGCAACCGTACTGATCAACGTGGACTACAAGATATACGGCACCGTGAAGGGATATGCCCCGCCCACTGCATTACATAATCCGATGCATCAACTCAGGGACGTGTTCATGCGCCGGTTGAAGAGCGGCCTTTTCTATCGGACTCCGTCGCTGGGGCTTTCAGAATTTATCCCCTCCTACTTTGGGCCCCTGCGGGACGACACGCAGGTGGACCGGACTATCAATTTGGAGATACCATCGCTGCTGGACACGATGTTTGATCGGCCCACGGACGGACAGCTGTCGCCAACATTCATGCAGAATGTAAAAATAGTGGAGGGGGTGCTGCATTTTGCTGAATGAATTGTATCAACTCTCAAATCTGCTGGGGAGACAGGGATTGCTGCCTTATGCGAGCACCCACCGCGATGTGCACAAGATGGCCAAATGCGAATGCCTCTGTGTTTATTTGGACCGGGATGGAAAACCGTCCATCAATGATTTATTTGGCAAAGAGGAGACATCCAGGCTATGGCTGCACAGCCATGGAAATCATGACCGTTTTCCTGCGATTAAAGTACAGAAGCCGCTTCTGCCGGAACATATTTCCGCCTCATTTGATGAAGCAGCCTGGAAGAAAGCGGACTGTGAGAAAAAGCGACAAATGCTGTTGGAACTGGATTACACGGTCGGAAATCCCAAAAGCGATGATATCCAGGTAAAGCCATGGACGCTTGAGCAGATGAGACCGGTTCTGGAAGACCGGGATGATATCTGCCTGGAAAGCGTGCGACGCCTCTTGAATCGCTTCCCGCAAAAGGAAAATGTGTCGGAATTTTATGATGATTTCCGCCAGGCTATTTATGACAATCTTTGGAGAGAAGAGCGTTTTATTGATTTTTTCAAAAAACTCCTGGTAGGAACCTTTGATTCAAAGAAACGTCAATACACCTCGCTCTGCGCCTGTTATTTTGATATAGAAGATGACGAGCTGGACTATAAGGTGGCGGATCCCGATACGGGAAATGCGCTGGTTCAGCTGCTGCTGAAAGCGCAAGGAAACCCGGAAGAGGCTGGGGAGACGTCCGGGAAAATGATGGGAATATCCGCGCTTTCCGGGACGAGGATGGCGCTGGTCCGGGATAAATATCCCAACCCGGCGTTTCAGGTGATCGGTCCCTCTTATTTGTACTCCAACAATACAGGAGCATACCCTTGTCTTACCCGCTATAATCTGGAGAGAACGGGGGCTTTCCCCGCAGGGGAAGCGCAGGTTAGCAGAATGAATGATGCCCTGGGATTCTTGATGAAGGAAGAGCGCAGAGGAAAGACCTGGACCAGCTTCTGGGGAACTTCGTCAAAGACGCCGCTGCTGCTTTTGGCATGGTTGGAAAGTGATCCCAGCGGAGAAATGGACCTGGCGGATGTGTTTGCGAACAACGGGGGAAGCAGTATATATGAGGATATGTGTGAAAAGGTATTGAAAATGCTGCGGGGCAAATTAAGTGCGAATCGGAAGGACCCAGTCCATTTGCAGCTGTTTGAAACCCTGGACAAAGGGCGCAAGCAGATCGTTTACAGCCGCACTATGACAGTCGAACAGGTCTATGAAAATGTGGCGGGGTGGATGGAGGCGGCTGAAAACATCCCATCCGTAAAATTTAATGTGAAATGGAAAAATAAGGATGGAAAACCGGTTCATTTTGTCCGCCCATGGTGCCCGGGGCCGGGTGCGATCAGCAGTGTTTTGAGGACGCAGTACCGGACACAAAACAGCGGCAACATTGGACGAATGCAGGACAGAAGATCTTGTCCGATAACCGAGGAGGAGGTATTCCGCCTGTTTCTTCCCGATACCTACGGAGGCCGAAGAGATGCGAAATTGATTGAGACCTGTATGAAGGAAACGCTGCGGACATGCGGAGAACTTCTGCTGGATGCGTTCCGGTTTCAAAGAGTCGCCTCTAAGGGGCACCCATTTACGAAGGAAATGCTGTGGAGGGCCTGCGCGGCACTGGAATTGTTGGGAATTCTCCTTTACAAGAAGGGGATCAGAAAGGAGGACTATATGAAAAGCAAAATGTTCCTTTTGGGGAGGCTGATGGGACTTGCAGACTGCCTCCACAGAAATTACTGCATCATAGAGCGCAATAAAGAAACACTCAAGACGCATACGAAACCGATTCCAGGACAGCTGATGGGCAGCGCGGTTTATCAGACAGCGCTGCAAAGACCCAAGGAAGCTCTGAAAATGCTGTTCGGAAAAATGCAGATTTATATCAACTGGGCTTCGGCAAATCCAGACAGCCAGAGCGGGTGGATCATCAAAAAGATATCGGAGACATTTAAAGAAATTGAGGTGGACGGCATTGCCCTGCCCGAAAGACCGACTCTCGATGAGCAGGTGGAGCTGATTGTCGGATATGGAAGCGAACTTTCGTTTCCCAGAGAACCATATTATAAAAATTCTGCGGACCAAGAAAAAAGTCAGGAGGAGGAAGCATGATGGAGAGAGAACTGCACAGAGGAACCGGTTTACTTTGGATTGAAGCGATCAACTCGAACCCCAATGGAAATCCCGATCAGGACAGCGAACCCAGACAGCGCAGTGATGAGCGTGGGGAAATTTCCCCGGTATCCTTCAAACACAAAGTCCGGGAGCTGGTTGCGTACAAAGAGGGGCCGATCTGGAAGGAAATCAGCGCTGAATTGGGGATCAAGCCGTCGGAGATGGGGCACTATGACATTCTGGAGCAAAAAGAGACCAAGCGGTCAGAGGTAAAAAGGCTCTCCTCACAGGAGTTTCTGGACCGTTACTGGGACGCCCGTGTGTTTGGTTCCACATTTTTGGAGGGAAAGATAAAGGATGAGTCCGTTGCAGCTGATAATCCCCAGGCTGGGACATTCATCCATACCGGCGTGGTGCAGTTTGGGCTGGGACTTTCACTTTCTCCCATTGAAGTCGAGCGTCTCACCACAACAAAGGTTTTGCCGGCAGAGGAGGGGAAGGGAAAGGGAATGGCGCCTCTGGCATTCCGCGTCGTGCCCTATGGGCTGTATCTGATGCCATTTTTTGTAAACGCAACCATGGCGGGAAAGACGCAGTGTACATATAGGGATATTCAGCTGCTTCTGCGTATGATCCCTTATGCCTATGAGGCCACCGCTTCCTACATCAGACCGCAGGTCAACATCCGCCACGCTTATTATGTGGAGCATGCAAAGGCCAGGGGATGTTACAATGACTTTAAGATTATTGAGGCGCTGACACCCGATCTGCTGATACCGGCGGACGCGGTCGCCCACAGTATCAAAGACTACGATGTGGAGGCGGTGGAACAGCGGATTGCGCGGTTGAATCAGGAAATGGAAGGAAAAGCGGGACCGGTTATTGATCTGATGGAGGTATAGGGTGAAATATCTTGCTCACAGTAAGGCATACTGCGGTTATGATCAGTCATATGGAGAACACATTTGGGGCGTGTATCAATGGGGACAGCATACTTTAGCAAAATGGAAAGCATTTTTGCCGGAAGATATCTACCGCCGGGTGGAGAGATGGCTGCTGCTGACGCTGAAATTCCATGATCTGGGAAAACTTGAGGATCAGAATCAGGCCCGTTTACACGATGAAAATGATTGCGGAAGGCTTCCATATCCTCATCAGTATGCTGGAGCGAGGTATTTGTATCATATATACGGGGATATGTTTGGAGCGATGCTGATTTACGGACATCACCGCCCGGGGCTGCCGAATTGGGGAGCAGAGAGAATAAACAGCACGCCGTTTTGCAGTGCATTCACGAAAAATGAGGAAGAACGAACAGCGCTTCAAACATATACGGACAATATGATCGACAAGCTCCTGAGCACGCACCTTGAGGCAACGGGGAGAGACGCGGTGGAATTTGAAAAAATGAAAGATCGCCCCGCCTCTTCCCTGGAGGTAAGAATGATGCTTTCCTGCCTGGTAAATGCCGATTGGAACGATACCGCCAGGAAAGGATTTAACACCGACGAAACTCTGCCGCAGTGGGAGACTTTTTTGAAGCGGCTGGACAGCTATTTGGCCAGACTTCAGAATAAAGTGAGTTCAGAGGAAAATGAAGACAGACGGATATTAAATGATCTGCGTACAGAATTCTATCAGGAGTGCCGAGCGCATTTTCCTGTAGATCAGGGGGCGGCGGTCTACAATGGCGACGCCTGCGTGGGTACAGGAAAGACAACTGCGTTTCTCGCTTTGGCGCTCCGCCTGGCGGAAAAGAATCAGCTGAGACATATTTTTCTTATTTCACCCATGATCGCGCTGCTCGAATATGTGGAACAGGTTGTCAGGAAGGCAGTTGCTCCCGATGAGAAACAGGGGAACGAAGCGGTGTCGGTTGTCCACTCCAGAGCTGAATACCATACTCCGCGGCTTCGCGATCTGGCAAATTCATGGGAGACGCCGTTTGTTCTGACTACGGCAGTGGCTTTTTACGAGACCTTGGCGGCCAATGAACCGGCGCATCTGAAGAAGCTTCATGAATTGCCGGGCTCGGTGATCATCTTAGATGAATTTCACGCCTCGGCTCCCGCGGAATGTCTTCCGGTTATTTGGAAATGGCTGGGGGAACTGAGCAGGAATTGGGGGTGTTCTGTGATCTTATCCTCCGGCACGATGGTTCATTTTTGGGAAAATGAACGGTTTAAGAGGTTATTTGGAAAGAATGAACCATTTCCCATTCCAAAGCCCATTTTATCTGAAGAACTGCAAAGAAAAATGGAGGAGATGGACCGGAAACGGGTTCAAAAACGGCTCTCGCCTGAGGATTTAGAACAATGCCAGTTTTCACAAATTGATGACTTGCTGGATTTTGCCTTGGCCCATGAAGGACCAAGGGTGATTTTGGCGGAGACAAGAGAGGCGGCTGCAAGAATTGCGTTTGAATTGAAGCAGCGCGGCAAACAAGTTTCTCATCTGTCCAATGCGTTTACACCCGAGGATTGTGAAAGGAAATTGCAGGAAATCGAAGCAGTGCTCGGGCGGTCTGAAGCGGACGCGGAAAAAAATGATTGGACCATGGTCGCAACGACTTATGCGGCAATGGGCCTAGATCTTTCGTTCAGGAATGGATTTTGCCAGGTTTTATCATGCGACATCTATTTGCAGCTGCTTGGAAGGATTAGCCGTAACCAGGAGTATCCGGATGCCGGTTTATGGGCATTTGAGTTGTTTGATCCCAAACTGCCGGAAAATAGAGGGATAGGAGCCGGCAAGGGTGTCTGGCGGGAAATCATCCGCAACAAATACGGCGGTACCCCGGTCTGGAGTCTGCCGCCGTCCCAATTAGCGTCTTATGCGTTCAAAGAAGAATCAAAGCGAAGGCCCGGACTGGCAGACTGGCAACGATTTTTTCTGGAAAAGGAAGGGACTTTTGAGTTCAGCACCATGGCCCGGGACTTCAAGATAATTTCTAATGAATCTCAGGCGCTGGCTGTCGTTGATCCGAAACTGGTAAGGGCAATACGGGCCGGAGTGTACTGTGACAGAGCAGAGCTTCAGCGAAAGAGCGTATCACTTTATAAGAGTCAGGTTACGCGTCTGGAATTGTCACCGATTGTAAACGGTGAAGACTTGTATGCACTCCCGCCAGGGCAGTATGATGCGGAACTTTTGGGATGTTTTAAAGGCGTTATTGGAAAGAATTAGGGCGACGCGGGTAAAATGCCGGTGCGAATACCGAGTGAACATGAATTTGCTGGGAGATTCGCACCGGGATAATGAACAAAATGGGGGTGAGAGTTGATTTGTTGAAGGGGGTGAAGGGGAGAAGTGAGAATAGGTGGGGTGGATTTGGTGAAAATGTGTAAAATATAGTGAAGAATTTGTGAAATATTGCTGTGTTCAGCCGCGTGGCGGTTGTGAATTGAAATACTCATGACAAAGGGGGAGTCGATTAAGACTCCCGTGTTCAGCCGCGTAGCAGCTGTTAATTGAAATAATGAGCTTGTTGGAACAGCTCCCCATGATCGTCGTGTTCAGCCGCATAGCAGCAGTGGACTAAAATCATCAGACCGGCGATCGAATATCGGAGGTGGCGGCGAGGTTCACCCGTGTAGCAGTATATTCATGCAATGCAACTAACAAAAGAGAGTCCTCAGCGCCATGAACTGGCTGCGAGGACCCTCTTTTTGGAAATTTATGCCTGGGTAGGCGATACAGCCGATGTTTCCGGCGACGATTCAATCGGAAAGCATGTTCCTGCGCGGAACACAAACCCATACTCTGCCGCGGAACCATTCTCCCAAGTGCAGTTTACACGAAACCCGCGATAAAAACCCTCTGGATTGATGGTGGAGCTGAGATACACCACGGGGTTTTCTTCCAGGGTGAATTCCGCTTTGCCGTCGATGCATTCCAACGTGGTGTGGACATAGGTCCGTTCGCCGAACTGGGAGGTTCCGTCTTTCCGCAGAATCATGTCGGTCAGCTCTACGGAATCAGGCTGCGAGCCATCCTCAAAGGAAAGGATCATCTGTCCGCCGTACTCCACATAGGGGATTTCTTTGGTGCGCTGCGCCAGGTCGGCCAGAGGATCGGCTCCACAGGCGATGATGGACTGGGCGGTACCATCGGGCTGGGGAATCGTGAGGGTGTACCCGCCGGACTGTGAAGGGATTTCAGCGACAGCGGTGCCGTCCTGATAAATGACGCTCAGAGTGGGCAGGTCGCTTTCCGATATTGGGTCGCTGTGCGGAGAAGAGGGGGCACCGGTCTCCTCGGAAGCCGTTTTTTCAAGCGCTTTTGTGGTTGCGGCTTCTGTTGTCTGTACGGCGCTGGTCGAAGTCTGCGGCACCGCCGCAGTTGTGGTTCCGTCTGCCGCCGTGGTTTCGGCCGCCGCCATGGTTCCGTCTGCCGCCGTGGTTCCAACCGCCCCCGGAACGGAGGGGGAACCGGCGGCTCCCGCACAGCCGGAGGCGTTGAGAATGAACAGTAGGGCGAAAATGGATGAGGCCGCTCGCAGGCCTTTGATTGATATAGGTTTCATGGGATTGACTCCTTCTGTTGTTGTAAAAACACGCGGGGTATCTGCTTTTATCATATCATGCCCGGCCTCACTTTGTTTTGCGGGAATCTTGTTATATCATTAAGTTTCGCTTACAGTTTGGGCGGCAATCGGCCTGGCCGCGGATAAAGCGGCGTGATTCTGGAAATCCTGAGAGAAGAATCCAATTTCGGGAGGTGCGGTGCGGGTGAATGACAAGGAGTATGTGTTCGAGGCGGAAATCCAAAAGGTACCGGATATGGACGGGGCCTATGTGGAAATTCCCTTTGACGTGCGAAAAGAGTTCGGGAAGGGCAGAGTGAAGGTGCACGCCTGGTTTGACGGGGCGGCCTACGACGGCAGCCTGGTGCGGATGAAAACACCGGGGCACATTCTGGGCGTTCGGAAGGATATCCGGGCCGCCATCGGCAAACAGCCCGGAGATATGGTGCGGGTAGTGCTGCGGGAGCGGGAATAATGGGAGCAAACCGGCAGCCTCACCTGTCACTTGAAATTCAACTTCAACCGGTCAAACACCTCGTCCGGCAATCCGGTTCCGGGATGCTCCACCGCGGCGGCAGCCACCAGGTTGGCGGTGCGGACCGAATCCTCCAGGGACATTCCGCGCATTCCGCATGCGATAACTGTCCCGACGTGGCTGTCCCCGGCTCCGTTGGCATCCACCTGACGCGCCGGGCGGGAGGGAATGTGGCGCCAGCAGCCTGAGCGGTGGCAGACCAGAGCGCCGTCCGCGCCCAGGGTTACAATCACATGGTTTCCGGTGCGGTGGCAGATGATCTGTGCAGCATGCACGGTATCCTCATCTGGTGCATCCGTCCGATCACCATCAACCCTGGCCATCATCCCCGCGCACACCTTTGCCTCCTGCCCATTCAAATGCACCACCGGCGACAGATTCCACATCCGCTCAAGCTTTTCTTGCCCGATCTCCCAAATCCGCGGCCCTGGCGCAAAATACAGCGTCTGTGGCGGGTTGGCCTCCAGGTAATCCAGAACCACCTCCCCGGTGTCCTCCTCCAGCTCCAGACCGCAGACATAGACCGGCCCCAGCGCTTCCGGGTCCAGCAGATCGAACCACTGGGGTTTAAAACGGTACTCAGCGCCGTGGAGGGCCGCGAAGGTTCGCTCTCCGGTGGATTCCACAAAGCAGTAGCAGCAGCCGTTTTCCTCCTCCGGGGATGGAATCAGCAGCGGAATCTCCTTTTCCAACAGCCTGCTGCGCACGAAATCCCCGTAAATCCCGCCGCCCACCGGTGAGAAGAGGCGGTAAGGCAGGCCGAAGCGGCGCAGCATCTCCGAGACATTGAAGGCGCAGCCGCCCAGGGTCATGGACTGGCTGCTGATATTGATATCCTGGCCCGTGCGGGGCAGGCGGGGAAGACGAATTGTGACGTCGGCTACAGTGGAGCCGATGATCAGTGCAGGTTTCATGACGTTATCCCTCCGTTTCATGAGCGGTTTTTTACCCGGTTTGCTTTTTCATCATAGCCCGGAAAGGCCGCGGATGCAACAAAAACCAATGGCATTTGACCGGTCCGGCACTATTTCTGAAAGAATTTTCAGAAATTTTTTGCTGACAGAAAGCCGTGGATTCTGTATAATAAACGCAAAAGCGCAGAGAATGGCGCTAATAATAATTTCCAAAAGGAGGAATGATTTTATTATGGAGAGCGACCCTCTATCGGGCGGTATTGCATTCCAACTGTTGTTTCTGGTATTTCTGACGGCGGTCAACGCGTTCTTCGCGGGAGCGGAGATGGCGGTGGTTTCGGTGAACAAAAACAAGATTCACCGTCTGGCGGAGCAGGGCGATAAACGCGCTGCGCTGATCGAACGCCTGATGAAAGACTCGACTGTATTTCTATCCACCATCCAGGTGGCGATCACATTTGCCGGATTCTTTTCCAGCGCGTCGGCGGCCACGGGTATTTCCCAGGTGCTGGGCGTTCGGATGCTGGAGTGGGGGATTCCCTACAGCCAGACCATTGCCGGCGTGTGCGTCACCATTGTGCTGGCCTACTTCAACCTGGTGTTCGGCGAACTGGTGCCCAAGCGCATCGCGCTGCAGAAGGCGGAAACCTTCAGCCTGTTCTGCGTGCGTCCGATCTTCATGATCTCCCGGGTGTTAAATCCCTTTATCCGGCTGTTATCCCTCTCCACCAGCGGCTTTTTAAAGCTCATTGGCATGCACAGCGAGACGCTGGAGGCCGAGGTGTCCGAGGAGGAGATCAAGTCTATGCTGGAGACGGGCAGCGAGACCGGTGTGTTCAATGAGATCGAGAAGGAGATGATCACGTCCATTTTCTCCTTTGACGACAAGCGGGCCAAGGAGGTGATGGTGCCGCGGCAGGACATGGTGGCCATCAATCTGGAAGATCCGATGGAGGAATACATCGACGGAATTTTAAAGAGCATGCATTCCAAAATACCCGTTTATGAGGGGGAAATTGATAATATTGTGGGCATTCTGTCCATGAAGGATTTTGTGATCTGCGCCAAGGATCAATCTTTCTGCCAGGTGGAGATCCGGCCGCTGTTAAAGGAACCGTTTTTTGTTCCGGAAAACCGCAGGACGGACGCTCTGTTTCGGGAAATGCAGAAAAATAAGGTGAAGATCGCCATTCTGGTGGATGAGTACGGCGGAGTGTCGGGAATGGTCACGCTGGAGGACCTGATCGAGGAGATCGTAGGCGAGATCCAGGAGGAATATGAGACCGAGGAGCCGGACATTGTGGTCCTGGAGCCCCATAAAATATTCCGGGTGCTGGGCAGCGCTCAGATCTATGATTTGGAGGAGGAACTTCATCTGCACATTGAGAGCTACTGCGACACGCTGTCCGGTTATCTGATCGAACAACTGGGTTATATCCCGGAATCCGGGGAGCTGCCCTTAACGGTGGTGACGCCGGAGGCGGAGTACGAAATTCTGGACCAGGAGGAGCGGGTGATCGGCCACGTGCGGCTGACCCTGACGGGCTCCGGGCCGGAACATCGATAAATTGCTTGTATACCAATTCAAGGGAGGAGATTAAAAAATGGAGTTTTTATTAGACGGTATCATGGCGGTGCTGGGGCCGGGCGGCTGGAAAATGATCGCAATGTACATTGTGGGAATCGCCCTCATTGTCCTGGCGGTCAAGAAGGAGTATGAGCCTTCCCTGCTGCTGCCTCTGGGCTTCGGCGCAATTCTGGTGAACCTGCCCTATTCCGGCGTGATCGATCAGCTGGTACAGAACAAGGTGGAGGCAGCGGGGATTATCCAGTGGCTTTTCGAGGTGGGAATCGAGGCTTCCGAGGCCATGCCCATTCTGCTGTTCATCGGCATCGGCGCGATGATCGATTTCGGACCGCTGCTCAGCCAGCCGGTACTGTTTTTGTTCGGAGCAGCCGCTCAGTTCGGTATCTTCGCGGCGATTCTGATCGCCTGCCTGATGGGCTTTGACTTAAAGGATGCGGCTTCCATCGGAATCATCGGCGCGGCGGACGGCCCCACCTCCATCCTGGTTTCCCAGGTGCTGGGCTCCAACTACATGGGCCCAATCGCGGTGGCCGCCTACTCCTACATGGCCCTGGTGCCCATTATCCAGCCTTTTGCAATCAAGCTGGTGACTACGAAAAAGGAGCGCTGCATCCACATGCAGTACAATCCCGGCGACGTGAGCCGTGGCATGAGAATCGCGTTTCCCATCGCGGTTACCATCATCGTAGGCTTCATCTCCCCGCAGTCCGTGGCCCTGGTGGGATTCCTGATGTTCGGAAATCTGCTGCGCGAGTGCGGCGTGCTTCATTCCCTCAGCCAGGCGGCCCAGAACGAGCTGGCCAATATCATTACCCTGCTGTTGGGCATCACCATCTCCTTCAGTATGAGGGCCGAGCAGTTCGTGAACCCGGCCACCCTGATGATCATGGCTCTGGGCCTGGTGGCCTTTGTGTTCGATACCATCGGCGGCGTGCTCTTTGCCAAGGTGGTCAACGTATTCTTAAAGATGGCCGGCAAGCCCCCGGTGAACCCCATGATCGGCGGCTGCGGCATTTCCGCCTTCCCCATGTCCTCCCGCGTGGTGCAGAAGATGGCGGCGGAAGCGGAGCCCGGAAATATTATCCTGATGCAGGCGGCGGGAACCAACGTGTCCGGCCAGGTTGCCTCCGTAATCGCAGGCGGTCTTGTCATCAGCATTGTTACCCAGTACCTGTAAGTCCGGCGTGAGGAGGAAATAATATGAATATGACAAATGTGGAAATCGCCCTGGAGATTATGGGCAAGGGTATGGTCGGAATTTTTGCCGCCATCTTTATCATCATGATCGCAGTGATTTTGATGGGGAAAATTGCAAATAAAAAGAAATAAGAGTCTGATCTGATTTAAGACTCGAGATTCGGGGTCCGGCGCTGTTTCCTTTGCGCCGGGCCCTTTTTGCGCGCTGCCGGCTGCCGGCGGAAATCTTGACACGTTTTTTAAAACGCGCTATACTATGAAAATCTTGAAATGGCGCTGTAATGGGCCGGGACGGAGGACGAGGGATGTTTGAGGGAAAGCCGGTAATCGGGGTCATGCCCCTGTTGGATGAGGAGCGGGACAGCTACTGGATGCTGCCCGGGTACATGAGAGGTCTGGAGGAGCAGGGAGCAATTCCCTTAATGCCGCCGCTCACCGGAAATGAGGATATGCTGGATTATTTTCTGGAGAGCTGCGACGGATTCATCCTGACCGGCGGACAGGACGTTTCTCCTGCTCTGTACGGACAGGAGCCGTCCGAACACTGCGGGATCGTGTCCGGACTGCGGGACAGCATGGACGCGTACATTCTGCGCGGCGCTGTGGAGCGGGACAAGGCGGTGCTCGGCATCTGCCGGGGACATCAGTTGATGAATGCAGTGTTCGGCGGGACTCTTTACCAGGACCTGCCATCGGAAGCTCCCTCGGAGGTGGAGCACCGCATGAAACCGCCCTACGACCGCTGCGCCCATATGGTAAAGCTGCTGCCTGGCGCTCCGCTGCAGACGCTGCTTGGCAGGGAGGATTTGCCGGTTAACAGCTGCCACCACCAGGCCGTGAAGGAGCTGGCCGGGCCCTTTAAGTCCATGGCGGTGGCGGCGGACGGCCTGATCGAGGGGATTTACATGCCGGACCGCAGGTTTGTTTGGGGCGTTCAGTGGCATCCTGAGTTCTCATACCGGAGCAGCCGGGAGAACCGGGATATCCTTGGCGCGCTGGTGGAAGCCGCCAAAAGAGGTTGAAAAATCCAGCCGGAGAAGCTGTGTGCAGCTCCGGCTGGATTTTTGTGGAAATGATTCCGTCAGTCCTGGATCACCGGGATTGGAGTTTCATCCCGCTCATCCAGATGATTCAGATAATGCTTCGTTTCCCGGACCACTACGTTGGAAAGCAGCAGCACGGCGATCAGGTTGGGAATGGCCATCAGGGCGTTCAGGGTGTCTGCGATGCTCCACACCAGCTCCAACTGGATCACAGGGGCGATCACCAGGACCAGAATCCAGGCCACGCGGTAGGGGATCAGCCCCTTTTTACCGGCCAGGTATTCCAGGCAGCGCTCTCCATAGTAGGACCAGCCTAAAATGGTGGAATAGGCGAAGGTGATGATACCCACGATCAGGATGGGTTGGCCGATGTAGGGGATCTGGCTGAAGGCGGCGCTGGTCAGCTCGCCGCCTTCCAGGGTGGCCACGCTGATGGCGTCGTTTCCGATAATGCTGCTGACCAGCACCAGCCCGGTCATCAGACAGACCACCACCGTGTCCCAGAAAGTGCCGGTGGCGGATACCAGGGCCTGGCGCACCGGATTGCGGGTCTGGGCGGCCGCTGCCACAATGGGGGCGGAGCCCATGCCGGATTCGTTGGAGAACAGGCCGCGGGCGATTCCGTAGCGGGCGGACATCATAATCCCGGTGCCCACCAGGCCGCCTGCAATGGATTTCACCTCGGTGAAGGCGCTGCGGAAGATGATGGAAAAGGTCTCTGCCAGATAAGCGCGGTTAAAGATCAGGATCGCCACGCAGCCCACCACGTAGAAGAAAGCCATGAAGGGCACCAGGCGCTCGCAGACCCGGGCGATGGATTTGACGCCGCCGAAGATGACCAGGCAGGTGACTGCGCCCACGATCAGGCCAACGGCCAGGCTGATGATCCAGGGGTATGTATTTAGCAGGCCGGAGGCTTTTTCGGAGGCGCCGGACAGGGCGGGAGCCAGGCTGCTGTTCACGATGCTGGAAATGGCGTTGACCTGCACGCCGCAGCCGATGCCAAAGGCGGTTAAGGCTCCCAGAACGGCGAAAATCTTTCCCAGCCATTTCATGTTCAGACCCCGCTCCAGGGCGTACATGGCGCCGCCCAGCATGGTGCCGTCCTTGGTTTTGACGCGGTATTTGACGGCGATCAGGGATTCGGAATATTTGGTGGCGATGCCGAACACGCCGGTGAGCCAGCACCAGAGCACTGCGCCGGGACCGCCCAGGGCGATGGCGGTGCCCACGCCGATGATGTTGCCGGTGCCGATGGTGGAGGCCAGGGCTGTGGTGAGGGCCGCGAACTGGCTGATATCTCCCTGGGAGTCCGGGTCGCGGGTTACGGAGAGGCGGATCCCGGTGAAGGTTTTGCGCTGGATAAAGCCGGTGCGGATTGTGAGGTAGATGTGGGTGCCCAGGAGGAGAAGGATCATGGGGGCGCCCCAGAGGTAGTTGTTGAAGGTTTCGATGAAGGTGCTGATTAGGGTCATAGGGTACCATCCTTTTTTGAAGCGAGGGGCGAGATGCGGCCGTTCGTAAGCGTCAGGGGAGGAAAATGCCTGCCACAGCGGCGGGGCTGGGGCAGGCGTAAAAGTGTTTTTAAAGACGGGGAGGTCACGGGAAATTGGGTTAGACGTTAAAGCGGAAGAGAACCACGTCCCCGTCTTTCATCACGTATTCCTTACCCTCGGAGCGGACCAGGCCTTTTTCTTTGGCAGCGGTCATGCCGCCGCAGGACATCAGGTCGTCGTAGGCGACTACCTCAGCGCGGATGAAGCCGCGTTCGAAGTCGCTGTGGATCTTGCCGGCGGCCTGGGGGGCTTTGGTGCCCACTTTGATGGTCCAGGCGCGGCTTTCCTGAGGACCGGCGGTGAGGTAGCTGATCAGGCCCAGGAGGCGGTAGCTGGCGGCGATAAGCTTTTCCAGGCCGGACTCGGTGATTCCTAAGTCCTCCAGGAACATTTTCTTCTCGTCCTCGTCCAGCTCGGCGATCTCCTGCTCGATCTCGGCGCAGATGACGAATACTTCGCAGCCGTTCTCGGAGGCAAATTCGCGGACCGCGTTCACGTACTGGTTGTTGGCCGCGTCGTCGGCCAAGTCGCTCTCAGCCACGTTGGCGGCGAAGATCACGGGCTTGCCGGTCAGCAGGTTTAAGCTGGCGATGAATTCGTTGTCGTCCTCGTCGTCGGGGGTGAAGCTGCGGGCCAGCTTGCCGTCCTCCAAGTGGGCTTTGATGGCTTTTAACAGGGACACTTCCTTAGCCAGATCCTTGTTGTTAAAGGCGCCCTTGGACTGCTTGGAGATGCGACGCTCCAGGATCTCGATGTCGGAGAAGATCAGCTCTAAGTTGATGGTCTCGATGTCACGCAGGGGGTCTACGCTGCCGTCCACGTGGATGACGTTGGGATCGTCGAAGCAGCGGACCACGTGGACGATGGCGTCCACCTCGCGGATGTTGGAGAGGAACTGGTTGCCCAGGCCCTCGCCCTTGGAAGCGCCTTTTACCAGACCGGCGATGTCCACAAATTCGATCACGGCGGGGGTGGTCTTGGCGGAATCGTACATGGCGGTCAGCTTGTCGAGACGGGCGTCCGGAACCGGAACGACGCCTACGTTGGGATCGATGGTGCAGAACGGGTAGTTGGCGGATTCGGCGCCGGCTTTTGTCAATGAATTAAACAGGGTACTCTTACCTACGTTGGGGAGTCCTACAATTCCTAATTTCATGTGATTACCTTCCTATCTTATTGTACTCAGTGATACAGCCTTATTATCATAGCATAAAATAAATGGAAAGAAAAGCCCCAATCCAGGGGGTTTTGAGGGATGGCGGGGGTGTTGCGGGGGTGCGCCGTCCGGCTTTTTGACGAGGTTTTCCGCCACAATTTACCCGCCGCCCGGGCTTTTGAGGGAAATAGGATTGCTTTTTGCGTTGGTTCGCTGTAAAATGGGAAAGAATCTCATTGGCAGTGAAAGGAGTATATGAATTTATGAATGGAGCAGATTTGAGTTTTGTCAATCTGGGAATTACCATAGACCACCTGCGCAACAGCGTGACGATTTTTGGGTTCCGCATCGCATTTTACGGAATCATCATCGGGCTGGGGATGCTGGCGGGCATCTGCGTTGCTTTGTCCGACGCCAAGCGCAGGGGGCAGGACCCGGACATGTACCTGGATTTTGCACTGTACGCCATTATCATTTCCATTATTGGTGCGAGAGCCTACTATGTGATTTTTGACTGGGACAATTATAAGGACAACCTGCTGCAGATTTTTAACCTGCGTGCGGGCGGCCTGGCCATCTACGGCGGCGTCATCGGCGCGGCCCTGACCCTGATCGTGTTCACCAAGGTGCGCAAGCAGTCCTTTTTCTCCATGGCGGACAGCGGCGTTCTGGGTCTGATCACCGGTCAGATCATCGGACGGTGGGGGAATTTTTTCAACTGCGAGGCCTTCGGCGGCTTCACGGACAACCTGTTAGCCATGCGCATCAAGATGAGCCTGGTGAATCCTTCCATGATCTCCCAGGAGCTGGTGGACAAGCAGATCGTGGAAAACGGAGTGGCTTATATTCAGGTACACCCCACCTTTTTCTATGAGTCCATGTGGAATCTGGGTGTGCTGGCCTTTATGCTGTGGTACCGCAAGCGCAAGAAGTTTGAAGGCGAGATGCTCTGGATTTACTTTTTGGGCTACGGCCTGGGGCGGGTGTGGATCGAGGGCTTGCGCACGGATCAGTTAAAGATTCCGGGCACAGGGATGGCCGTGTCCCAGCTCCTCTCCGCGGCGCTGGTCTGCGTGGCAGCGGCCGTGATTGTGACCCGCCACCGGAAGCTGAAGGCGGAAAAAGAGAACGTGCGGTCAGAATCTTAAATTGACCGTTCAGAACGATTTCCCCCACCTGTCCCCCACTTTTGGGACTGTGTGGGGGAGGTTTATGTTCCGCCTTGAAAGTGGGGGGAAAACCCAATATCGTCCAGGGAAAAACTGGATAAGGCCTACATCTAGTATATTTTTTTGAGAATTTCCCATATTTAGAAGCAGTTGCAAAACTCCTTGCAGCTGCTTTATTTTTTTTTACTTTTTCTTTAAAAATCCTTGCCATTTCCCAGAATCTGTACTATTATGGACATACAAGTGGTAGAAAGTGGTGCAAAGTGGTAGAGGATGGTTGTTAAGTGGATGAAGTGGGGGTTTCGGATTATCCCCCACGGCCCATCCGCGTACCGCGGTGATGTACGGCAGGTGATGAGCTATGTTCATGGGTGAGTACAATCATACAGTTGACTCGAAGGGGCGCTTGATCGTTCCCTCGAAGTTCAGAGAGCAGTTGGGCGATGAATTCGTTGTGACGAAGGGCCTGGACAACTGCCTTTTTGTGTATGAGAATTCCGAGTGGGCAAAACTGGAAGAAAAGCTCCGCACCTTACCCCTTACAAACACCGCCGCCCGTAAGTTTTCACGTTTCCTGCTCGCAGGAGCTACCACCTGTGAAGTGGACAAGCAGGGCAGAATTCTGCTGCCGGCCATCCTCAGGGAGTTCGCCGGCATCGAGAAGGATTCCGTGCTGGTCGGAGTCGGCAGCCGCATCGAAATCTGGAGCAAGGAACGGTGGCTGGAAGCCAATACGTTTGACGATATGGAAGAGATTGCGGAGCATATGGAAGGTTTGGGAATCTGATGGAAGAGTTGAAATTTGGACATACATCGGTGCTCCTGTATGAGACGGTGGGAAGCCTGAATATTATCCCCGGCGGCTGCTATGTGGACGGCACCCTGGGCGGCGGCGGACATGCCCTGGAGGTCCTGAAGCGCTTGGGACACGGGCGTCTGATCGGCATCGACCAGGACGAGGACGCGATCCGCGCGGCGGGGCAGCGCCTGAAGGCATTTGCGGACAAGGTGACCATTGTGCGGGACAATTACCGGAACATCCGCTCCGTGCTGGAACAACTGAGTGTTGAGAAGGTGGACGGGATTTACCTGGACCTGGGCGTTTCCTCCTATCAGCTGGACACGCCGGAGCGGGGCTTTACCTACCGCGAGGACGCGCCGCTGGATATGCGCATGGACCAGAGAAACGACCGGACCGCCGCGGACATCGTGAACGGTTACGGCGAGATGGAGCTGTACCGCATCATCCGTGATTACGGCGAGGACCGTTTTGCAAAGAACATTGCCAAGCACATTGTGAGGGCCAGGGAGAACGCGCCCATTGAGACCACCGGCGAGCTGGCTGAGATCATAAAGGCCGCCATACCGGCCAAGGTCCGGGCCACAGGCGGACACCCCGCCAAGCGCACGTTCCAGGCCATCCGCATCGAGCTCAATCAGGAACTGACCGTGCTGGAACAGTCCATCGACACCATGATCGATCTGTTGAATCCCAGCGGAAGGCTGAGCATCATCACGTTCCACTCCCTGGAGGACCGCATCGTCAAGAAGCGTTTCCGGGAAAGCGAGCACCCGTGCATTTGCCCACCGGATTTTCCGGTCTGCGTGTGCGGACGTGTGAGCAGGGGGCGGGTCATCACCCGCAAGCCCATTCTTCCCTCCGAGGAGGAATTGGAGGTAAACAGCCGCTCCAAGAGCGCAAAATTGAGGGTTTTCGAGCGGGCGTAAAGGGCGTCCGTTCGTACAAAGGATAAAGTTGTAGGATTTTTAAGGATTTTCGGATTTTCAAAAAGGGAGGAGGAAAGGTGTTATGGCTGCCAGAACACAGGCGTCCAGGGGACGCAATTACAGACAGATGAACCGTCAGGCTGCAGTTTCCTACAGGGACGGATATGTACACGGATCGGCTGTCCCGAAGCTGGAGCCGGCTTACGAGCCGGACAAAAGACAGCCCAGGCGCAAGCCTAAGAATGCGAACAGCGTGCGCAGCAACCAGAGGATTCGCCGCAACCAGGAAAAAGCACTGCATATGGATCTTCCGTATGTGATCATGCTGACCATCGCGTCGCTTTGCACCTTATACCTCTGTGTGAACTATCTGCATCTGCAGTCCTCCATCACGGGGCGGATGCATGCCATTGAACGGATGGAAGCGGACCTGGAGAAACAGCGCTCGGAGAACGACGCGTTGGAGACGGCCATCAACACCAGCGTGGATCTGAATCAGATTTATGAGATCGCCACCAAGGAGCTGGGGATGGTTTACGCCAACAAGAACCAGGTTCTGTTATTCGACAAGTCAGAAAGTGAGTATGTAAGACAGTATGAGGACATCCCGGAATACTAATTCAGGCAACCGGGGTGGCGGCCCCAATGGCGGCCCCCCCGGACCGAAGAATAAGAAACGTTCCGATAAAAAGGTATTTCAAAAATACATGCAGGAAAAGCTGGCAATCACTGTTTTGGTGATTACGCTGGCTTTATTTGCATTAGTGATGGTGCTTTACCGGATTATCAGGGACAACAACGAGCAGTACAACAAGATCGTGCTGTCCCAGAGGCAGCAGCAATACGACAGCCGCATGATCCCGTACCGCCGCGGGGATATCGTGGACCGCAACGGCACCTACATCGCCAAGAGCGAGAAGGTGTACAATCTGATCATCGACCCGGTGCAGATTCTCTATGACAAGGACCATTACCTGCAGCCCACCATCGACGCGCTGGTGCAGACCTTCGGTTACGACGCCGCGGAGCTGCAGAACCTGATCGAGGAGCGCAGCAAAAGTCCTTATGTGCGCTACAGCAAGGGCAGGCAGCTGAGCTACGATCAGAAGGCGGCTTTCGAACAGCTTCAGAAGGATACCAACGCGGCGTTTAAAGCCAGCGAGGACGACAACGAGTCCAAAAAACGGGTCAAGGGGATCTGGTTTGAGGACGAGTACCGCCGGGTATACCCATACAATTCCATGGGCTGCAATGTCATCGGCTTTTCCGGCGGGGACGGCAGTACGGGCACCGGGGGCATTGAACAGTTTTACAACGATCAGCTCACCGGCACCAACGGCCGGGAGTACGGCTACCTGGACGAGAACGCCAACCTGGAGGGCGTGATCAAACCGGCGGTCAACGGCAGGACCGTAGTGTCCACCATTGACGTCAACATCCAGAATATTCTCCAAAAATACATCGACGAGTGGCAGACCACCGTGGGCAGCAATGTGACGGCAGCCATTGTCATGAACCCCAACAACGGGGAGGTGCTGGCCATGGGCAGCACCCGCACCTTTGATCTGAACAATCCCAGGGAGTTAAACGGCTACACGGACGAGGAACTTCTGGAGCTGGGCAAAAAGGAGGCCGTGGCCGTTTACAAGCGGGAACACGGCGGGGAGAAGATTACCGAGGACCAGGTTCTGGACTACTACAGCCGGGAGGACGTGATCAGCTACGGCACCCAGGTGGCCTGGAACCAGATTTGGAGAAATTTCTGTGTCAGCGATACCTACGAGCCGGGTTCCCCCTCCAAGATCTTCACGGTGGCCGCCGGACTGGAGGAGGGCGTGCTGAAGGGCAACGAGTCCTTTGAGTGCACGGGCTTCAAACATGTGGCGGACCGGGATATTTACTGCGTGAAGCGGACCGGACACGGCTGGCTGAATGTACAGGAATCGCTGATGCAGTCCTGCAACGTGTGCCTGATGGATATGGCGGCCATGATCGGCGTGGACCGTTTCACCAAATACCAGGCCATCTTCGGCTTCGGCGACAAGACGGGCATCGACCTGCCCGGCGAGGCGGACACCAGCGGTCTGGTCTACCACGCGGATAACATGGGTCCCACCGAGCTGGCCACCAGCTCCTTCGGACAGGGCTTTAACTGTACCATGGTACAGATGGCTGCGGCCTACTGCTCCGTGATCAACGGCGGCTCTTACTATGAGCCCCACGTGGTGAAGCAGATTTTAAATGAACAGGGCTCCGTTGTGGAGCGCAAGGAGCCGGTGCTGGTGCGGGAAACCGTTTCCCAGTCCACCGCCAATTTCCTGAAACAGACCATGTTTGAGACTGTGGAAAATGGTACCGGCGGAGCCGCTGCGGTGGCCGGTTACGAGGTGGGCGGCAAGACGGGAACCGCCGAGCGTCTGCCCCGAAAAGACAAGAACTATCTGGTAAGCTTCGCGGGCTTCGCGCCGGTGGAGGATCCCCAGGTGTTCGTCTACGTGGTCATCGACGTGCCCAACTATCCGCCCGGGCCCCAGCAGGCCCACAGTTCCTACGCCAGCGCTATTTTCTCCAAGATTATGACGGAGACTCTTCCTTATTTAAATGTATTCCCCACCCAGGATCTGCCGGATGAGGAGAACGTGCAGGGCAGTCTGCCCGAGTCGGAGGGCATCAATGTAGGCGAAGACGGACAGGAGGGGGAGAGCGAGAGCGCACAGGAGCCTGAGACCAAACAGTACGAGACCGACGAGTTTGTGGAGGGCGGCGAGGAAGCGGGCAGCGGACTGCCCGACAATGTCCCTGTGTCGGATGAGTCGGAAGGCGGGAACGTGCTTCCCGCAGGAACCCAGACACGCCCGTCCGGGCAGGGGGCGAACCCGAACCAGTCCACCACGGCGGCGGACCCGGGGCGGGCTACGACGGCGGCAAATTCAAGCCGCACGACTGCGGCGGATCCGGGGCGCGCCACGACGGCGGCGAATTCCGGCCGAACCACGGCGGCGGACCCAGACCGTCCCACGGCCGCCTCCAGACCCGCAGAGGGCCGGCCGGAGGGAACCGAAAGCCCGGCTGAAAACGGTCCTGGGGAGACGATCCCGGTCAAGCCCGGGGACTGACGGCCTGTTTTCGCCCGTCCAACCGAAATGTATCATAAAACCGCGGCTGTTCCAATATATTATTAACAATGATGGACGCCGGAGCAGCCGATATGTATACCAATCTTACCAGCCACCGAAAACGTACAGCCGTCCTGGGACTACTGATCAGCCTTGCGATGATCGTCCTCACAGGACGGCTTGGCTATCTCATGCTGTTCTGTTCCGAACACTACAGCCAGATGGCGGAGGATTTACACCAGAGAGAGCGGACGATCAAGGCGGCCAGGGGGCGCATCATCGATGCCAACGGCGTGGTGATCGCCGACAACCGTACGGTCTGCACCATCTCCGTCATCCACAGCCAGATCACGGACCCGGAGCTGGTGGTCTCCACCCTCTGCGACAAGCTGGGTCTGGACCGGGAGCTGGTGCAGAAGAAAGTGGAAAAACGCAGCTCCAGGGAGATCATCAAGACAAATGTGGATAAGCCCCTTGGGGACGCCATCCGGGACTGCAAGCTGAACGGAGTCAAGGTGGATGAGGACTACAAGCGCTATTACCCCTACGACAGCCTGGCCTCCAAGGTCCTGGGCTTCACCGGAGGAGACAACCAGGGCATCATCGGCCTGGAGGTCAAATACGAGCCCTACTTGAAAGGGCGCAACGGAACCATTCTCACCATGACCGACGCCCGCGGCGTGGAGCTGGAAAATGCGGCCGAGGACCGCATCGAACCCATTGCGGGCAACGACCTGAGGGTGAGTCTGGATGTGAATATTCAAAAATACGCCGAGCAGCTGGCCTACCAGGTGCTGGAGAAAAAGAACGCCAAGGCCGTGTCCATTATCGTCATGAACCCTCAGAACGGGGAGATCATGGCCATGGTAAACGCGCCGGAGTTCAACCTGAACGATCCCTTCACCCTGGACCAGAACCTGCGAAGCGAAGCCCTGCGTCAGCAGGCGGCGGAGCGGGATCAAAATCTGGACGCGGCGGGCCGTCAGGACCTTCTCAATAAAATGTGGCGGAACCGCTGCATCAACGATACCTACGAGCCGGGCTCCACCTTCAAGATCATCACGGCGGCCGCAGGTCTGGAGGCGGGAGTGGTGAAGCTGACGGACCAGTTTTCCTGCCCGGGCTTTCGGGTGGTGGACGACCGGAAAATCCGCTGCCACAAGGTGGGAGGCCACGGCGGGGAGACCTTTTTGCAGGGCGCAATGAACTCCTGCAACCCGGTGTTTATCGACGTGGGGCTGCGGCTGGGCGTGGACAATTACTACAAGTATTTCACCCAGTTCGGCTTAAAGGGCAAGACCGGAATCGATCTGCCCGGAGAGGCGGCCACCATCATGCACAAAAAGGAAAATATGGGAAATGTGGAGCTGGCCACCGTAGCCTTCGGCCAGTCCTTCCAGATCACGCCCATGCAGCTGGTGACCACGGCGGCCTCCATCATCAACGGCGGCAACCGGGTGACACCCCATTTCGGGGTGGAGGCGGTGAGCGCGGACGGAACCTCGGTGCACAAATTCACCTACCCGGTGAAGGAGGGCATCGTGTCCCCGGAAACCAGCGAGACCATGCGCTTTATTCTGGAACAGGTGGTGGCCGAGGGCAGCGGCAAGAAGGCCAAGGTGGAGGGATTTCGCATCGGCGGTAAAACCGCCACCTCGGAAAAACTTCCCAGAAGTTTAAAAAAATACATTTCCTCGTTCCTGGGCTTCGCGCCGGCCAATGATCCGAAGGTTATCGCGCTCATCACCATCGACGAGCCGGAGGGTATTTACTACGGAGGAACCATAGCAGCTCCGGTGGTCGGAGATCTGTTTAAGAATATATTGCCGTATCTGGGAATACCGGCAGAGGAGGAAGAATCTGTCTCGCCCTCCCCAAACGGTAGTTGATTATTCCCGGAAAAAGACGTATACTATTTACTGTGGCGAACCAGGCCGAGTTTCCGAAAATTTCCAGATCGGACGGCCAAAGAGACACAAAATCTGACCATACATATGAAATTGAGGTGCCCCTATATGATTCATGAAACCATACTTGCAATTATTATCGCATTTGCCATAAGCGCGCTGCTGTGTCCCATTATCATACCCTTTCTGCACAAGCTGAAATTCGGCCAGCAGGTGCGCGACGATGGTCCCCAGGCCCATCTGAAGAAGCAGGGAACGCCCACCATGGGCGGCCTGATCATTCTCACCAGTATTATCATCACGTCCTTGTTCTATGTTTCCCGCTATCCCAAGGTGATCCCCGTGCTGTTCATGACGGTGGGCTTCGGGATCATCGGGTTCCTGGACGATTATATCAAGATCGTGATGAAGCGTTCCGAGGGCTTAAAGCCCATGCAGAAGCTGGTGGGACAGTTTGTGATCACAGGGATTTTCGCCTGGTATGTGGTGAACAGCGGCGAGGTGGGGACGGATATGCTGATCCCCTTCACCGGCGGTTTTGATCACGGGAAGTTTCTGCACCTGGGAATCCTGTTTGTGCCCGCCCTGTTTTTCATCGTGCTGGGCACGGACAACGGCGTGAACTTTACAGACGGCCTGGACGGCCTGTGCACCAGCGTGACCATTCTGGTAGCCACCTTCCTGACCATTGTGGCCATCGGGGAGAACGCGGGGATCAGTCCCATCACCGGAGCGGTGGTGGGGAGCCTGCTGGGTTTTCTGTTGTTTAACGTATACCCGGCAAAAGTGTTTATGGGGGATACGGGATCGCTGGCCCTGGGTGGATTTGTCTCAGCCACGGTGTTTATGATGCGCATGCCCCTGTTTCTCCCGATTATCGGCTTCATCTACTTTGTGGAGGTGCTGTCGGTGATCATCCAGGTGACTTATTTTAAAAAGACGGGCGGGAAGCGTATTTTCCGTATGGCTCCGATCCATCACCATTTTGAGCTGGGCGGCTGGTCGGAGACGCGGGTGGTGGCGGTGTTTGCCATCGTGACCGCAATCCTTTGCCTGTTGGCGTATTTGGGGCTGTAGATAAGGTTAGGAGGTTGAACAAATGAACCAGAGTCAGAAAGTATTAGTTGCGGGAACCGGAATCAGCGGTATCGCGGCAGCCAAGCTTATTCTGGACAAGGGCGGAGAAGTGGTGCTTTACGACGGCAATGCCGGCCTGAACCCGGAAGAGGTGAAGGCCAAGGTGGGGGATAACGCCAAGCTGAGCCTGGTGCTTGGGGAGATCAAGCGCAGCGATCTGCTGGGCGTGGAGCTCTGCGTGATCAGTCCCGGGATTCCCCTGGACAGTCCGTTTGTGGCGGTGGTGGACGAGGCGAAGATTCCCATCATCGGGGAGTTGGAGCTGGCCTATCAGAGCAGCCTTGGGCGGCTTTTGGCCATCACGGGCACCAACGGCAAGACCACGACCACGGCGCTGACCGGCGAGATTTTAAAGGCCCAGTTCGAGGACGTGTACGTGGTGGGGAATATCGGCGAGCCCTACACCGCAAAGGTGGAGACCATGACTGCGGAGAGCGTCACCGTGGCGGAGGTTTCCAGCTTCCAGCTGGAAACGATTCTGGACTTCCGTCCGGAGGTCAGCGCGATCTTAAATATCACGCCGGACCATTTAAACCGTCACAAGACCATGGAGAACTACATTCAGATCAAGGAGGCTATCACCTTAAACCAGACGGAGGAGGACGCCGTGGTGTTAAACTACGACGATCCGGTGCTGCGGGAATTCGGGGAGAGCGGGGAGTTAAAACCCAGAGTGATCTGGTTTTCCAGCCGGGAGAAGCTGAAGGACGGCTTCTGCATGAACGGAGACACCATCGTGTACTGCAAGAGCGGCCGGGAGACGCCGGTGATCAACGTGCACAGCATGCACCTTCTGGGACGCCACAACTATGAGAACGTCATGGCTGCGGCTGCTATGAGTATGCAGATGGGCGTGCCCCTCGAGAAGATCACCCAGGTGATCCGGGACTTCCGCCCGGTGGAGCACAGGATCGAGTTCGTGCGGGAGCGGACCGGAGTCAAGTATTACAACGACTCCAAGGGAACCAACCCGGACGCGGCGATCCAGGCGTTAAGAGCCATGCCCGGCCCCACCATCCTGATTGCGGGGGGATACGACAAGAACAGCGAGTACGACGACTGGGTGGCGGAATTTGAGGGCAAGGTACGTTATCTGATCCTCATCGGCCAGACCCGGGATAAGATCGCGGCCTGTGCGAAAAAGCACGGCTTCACGGAGATTATGTACGCGGAGGATCTGCCCGAGGCGGTGCAGGTCAGCGCGGTGTACGCGGACACGGGAGATTATGTATTGCTGAGCCCCGCCTGTGCCAGTTGGGATATGTTCAAGAGCTTTGAGGAGCGGGGCGAGATTTTTAAAGAGTGCGTTATGAATTTATAAGAGTCAGGCGCTACACAACCGTCGAGGGGAGGTAGTTATACATGGCGAAGAAAAAGAAAAGGCCCTCGGCAGTGGGATATCAGGAACAGGTTCAGGGGCAGGGCAGGCCGCAAGGCCGGCCCGCGGCCGGAACCGCACAGAGGATGCAGCAGGAGCAGGCATACGAACAGCCGAGAAAGAAAAAGAAAGTCCGGCATTTTTATGACTACAGCCTGCTGTTCTGCATCATTTTTTTAACAGCCTTCGGGCTGGTGATGATCTACAGTGCCAGCGCCTACACGGCGCAGCTGGAATACAAGGGGAACGCGGCGTACTTCATGATGCGCCAGGCCAAGATCGCGGCGGGCGGATTTGTTCTGATGATCATCATTTCCAAGATGGATTATCATTTCTTCGGCAAGTTCGCGCTGCCCGCCTACGGCATGTCTTACATATTGATGATCGCGGTGAGCCTTGTGGGTAAAGAGGTGAACGGCAAACGGCGCTGGCTGGGAGTGGGACCGTTGAGCTTTCAGCCCACGGAGTTCGTCAAGATCGCGCTGATCGTCATGCTGGCGGCGCTGATCACGGAGCTGGGAAGCAACATTAATAAATGGAAAAATATGGGATTTATTATGCTCCTGACCATTCCCATCGCCGGAATTGTGGCCGGGAACAACTTAAGTTCCGGTATCATTATCTTTGGAATCGCCTTTGTGATGCTGTTTGTGGCCTGCAAGGTGAAATGGCCCTTCTTCACGGCCGGAGCCCTGGGCCTGGGCGTGCTGGCGGGGGCCGGTCCCATCGGCCTGGCCTTAAACAAAATCGGCCTTCTGCAGGACTACCAGTTCCGCCGGATCGAGGCCTGGCTGAACCCGGAATCTGATCCCACGGACAAGGGCTTCCAGGTGCTTCAGGGCCTGTACGCCATCGGCACCGGCGGTCTGACCGGCCAGGGGCTGGGCGAGAGTATCCAGAAACTAGGTTTCCTTCCCGAGGCGCAGAACGACATGATTTTCTCCATCATCTGCGAGGAATTGGGATTATTTGGAGCAATTTCCGTTATTTTAATCTTTCTTTTTATGATTTACCGGTTTATGCTGATAGCCGGGAATGCGCCGGATCTGTTCGGCGCGCTGCTGGTGGTGGGAGTGATGGGCCACATCGCCATCCAGGTGATTTTAAATATCGCCGTTGTGACCAACACCATCCCCAACACGGGAATCACCCTGCCCTTCATCAGTTACGGGGGCACGTCGGTCCTATTTTTGATGATGGAGATGGGTATGGTTTTGAGTGTGTCCAACCAAATACGATTGGAAAAATAGCGGATTCGTGCACAAGGGGGCAAATCCGGGCATATGCTGAGGGTAGAGAGAATTTGCTGCCTTAGGCGGCAGAAAGTAGGTGCCCGGTTGTCCACCATCCATATCAAAGGCCCCGCCCGCCTGTCGGGCGAGATATCCATACAAGGTTCTAAAAACGCCGTGCTGCCCATGATGGCGGCGGCGATACTGCACAAGGGAATTACGGTGCTCACCAATGTGCCCATGATACAGGATGTGGACTGCATGGTGAGCATTCTGAACTACATAGGATGCCGCTGCAACCGAAAGGGCAGCACGGTGGAGATCGACGGAACGGAGATTGAGTGCGCTCAAATTCCGGACCACTTTGTCAGTCAGATGCGCTCCTCCATCATTGTGTTGGGCGCGCTGCTTGGCCGGGTGGGGGAGGGCGAAAGCCGTTATCCCGGAGGCTGCCTTATCGGCGCCAGACCCATTGACATCCATCTTCAGGTGCTGGAATGCCTGGGAGCCCGTATCCTGGAGGAGGACGGCCAGATTACGGCCAGGGCCCCGTCCGGCGGGCTGGTGGGAGCGGAGATCCGCCTGCGCTACCCCAGCGTGGGCGCCACGGAGCAGGCGCTCTTAGCGGGCGTTCTGGCCAGAGGGATGACCATTGTCTACGGCGCGGCCCGGGAGCCGGAGATCGGCCAGCTCTGCGACTGCTTGAACCGCATGGGAGCCAGAGTGCGGGGAGCGGGTACCGGAATCCTGGTGATCGAGGGCGTGGAGGAGCTGAGGGACAGCCGGTTTGCGGTGCGCGGCGACCGGATCGTGGCGGGGACTTACTTGAGCGCGGTCATGGCCGCCGGGGGCAAAGCCTGGTTAAAGGAGGTGCGGCCCGGGGAGCTGGAGCTGCCGTTAAATCTGATGCAGCAGGCGGGGGCCGTGATCCGGAGGGACGAGGTACAGGAAGAGATTTTCATTTCCATGAACCAAAGGCCCGGCGGGCTTTTGCTGGAGACCGGGCCGTACCCGGCTTTTCCAACGGACCTGCAGTCGCCCTTCATGGCGTTTCTGGCGGCTGGGGACGGTGAGAGCCGGATCAGAGAGCAGGTGTTTGAGGGCCGTTTTGCTACGGTCGAGGAGTTAAAGCGCATGGGCGGCCGGATTTACACCGAGGGCCGGGAGGCGGTGATCCAGGGGCTCTATCCCCTGATCGCCGGCCGGGTGACGGCCAGGGATCTGCGCGGTGGCGCGGCCCTGGCGGTGGCGGCCTTGGCCGCCGAGGGAGAGACTGTGATCGAGGACTGCCGCCATGTGGAGAGGGGCTATGAGGACCTGTGCCGGGATTTGAGGGCGCTGGGCGCCCAGGCGTATTGGGAATGACGGAAGCTTAAGGGCGAGATGAGGTACGTTGACCATGAAACGAAATGCAGGAAAACAAAATCTCGGAATATGGATAGCAGCGGCGGCGGTTTTAGCGGCCGCTATCCTGCTTTTGTCCGTTCGCGTCACCAATGTGACGGTTACCGGCAGCAAGCGCTACACGGAAAAGCAGATGGAGGAGCTTCTGTTCCCTGGAAAATGGGACAAAAATTCTGCTTACCTCTACATTTCCAACCGCTTCAAACCCCACCGCCAGATTCCCTTTGTTGAGGATTACAAGCTGGTATTTCACGGCCCCACAAGCGTGGAGATCATCGTTTACGAGAAGGACATCGTGGGTTATGTCACGGACATGAGCAGCTACATGTATTTTGACAAGGACGGGATCGTCGTGGAGAGCTCCGGCAACAAGCTGGAGGGGGTGCCCCTGATTACGGGCCTGGACTTTGGCCAACTGATCCTGCATCGCCCCCTGCCCGTGAAGGACCAGACTGTGTTCCAGGACATTTTAAACCTGACCCAGCAGCTTTCGCTGCACAATATCGTTGTGGACCGCATCGAGTACAACTCCCACAACAAGGCCACCCTCTACATGGGCGAGATGCAGGTGTCCCTGGGCGACGACGCCAACGTGGACAGCAAGATCTCCGTGCTCAGCGATATACTGGCCGCCCATCCACAGCTGGTCGGAATGAAGGGCGTGATCGAGCTGGAGAATTATAATGAAGAGGGGATTGGGGGAGGGATTACGTTTAAGAAGAAGTAGCATGGGAATGGAACCATAAGCGAAAATTTTGCAATTCTTGTAAATATTTCAAGGCCGAACCCGGCACCATCCTGTTGCGCACCCGCCAAAAATCTGTTAAAATTAGATAACGTGTTACAACTAAAGCTTCTATGGTCCGGGATATGCCGAGATTGTAAGGCAGAGATCAAATACTGAAAAAGTCCGCCATTTTATGAAAAAAACAGTTGATATTTTTTCTAAAATCAAATATAGTATTAGGTAGACTAGAATTCAGAAGCTGATGGAATGAATATCATACCGAAGGCATATTATATATAGAAGCGGGAAGTATGGCTGACAGTGGCAGTAAGGGAATAAAAGGAGGATATCATCTTGTTAGAGATTAAGATAAATGAGTCAGAGAATGCCGCCAGAATTATTGTGGTAGGAGTAGGCGGCGCCGGAAACAATGCGGTGAACCGTATGATTGAGGAGAACATCGCAGGCGTCGAATTTATCGGCATCAATACGGACAAGCAGGCTCTTCAGTTCTGCAAAGCCCCCACTGCCATGCAGATCGGCGAGAAGCTGACCAAGGGACTCGGTGCAGGCGCCCGCCCGGATGTGGGTGAGAAGGCGGCTGAGGAGAGTTCTGAGGAGATTTCCCAGGCGTTAAAGGGAGCGGACATGGTGTTCGTGACCTGTGGTATGGGCGGCGGAACCGGAACCGGCGCGGCCCCCGTAGTTGCGAAGATTGCAAAGGATATGGGCATCCTCACCGTAGGTGTGGTGACCAAGCCCTTCCGTTTTGAGGCGAAAACCCGTATGACCAATGCCATGAACGGCATCGCCAGCTTAAAAGAGAGTGTTGATACCCTGATCGTGATCCCCAACGACCGTCTGCTGGAGATCGTGGACAGGCGTACCACCATGCCCGATGCGCTGAAGAAGGCGGATGAGGTGCTGCAGCAGGCAGTGCAGGGCATCACGGATTTGATCAATGTTCCCGGACTGATCAACCTGGACTTCGCGGATGTGCAGACCGTCATGATCGACAAGGGCATCGCCCACATCGGCATCGGCAAGGCCAAGGGCGACGACAAGGCGATCGAGGCGGTGAAGCAGGCTGTTTCCAGCCCGCTGCTTGAGACCACCATCGAGGGCGCAAGCCACGTGATTATCAACATTTCCGGCGATATCAGCCTGATCGAGGCCAACGAGGCCGCCAGCTATGTTCAGGAGCTGTCCGGAGATGATGCGAATATTATCTTTGGTGCGATGTATGATGAGAACGCACAGGATGAGGCGACCATCACGGTGATCGCCACCGGATTGGACGAGCATGAGGCCACCGCTTCTGTGGAGACCGCGATGTCCAAGTTTGCCAATTACAAGCAGCCCAAGGTTCCCACTGCGCCGGTGAAACCGCAGCCTCAGCCGCTGCACGGCGATCAGGAGGCGGCCGCCACTGCGAACCCGTACCGTCAGGCCCCCAGCTACAACACGGGGAATTACGGACAGGGCAACGCGGGTGGACAGGGCTATCAGAGACCGTCCGGGGAGAGTCAGGGACAGGGATATAATCCCGGTTACGGCAGCTCCAGATATGGACAGCAGGGCGCAGGCCAGGGAAGCGGAACTACATTCCGGCCGGGCGCGAATAAGGAATCGATCAATATTCCGGATTTTTTGAGAAATCGGAAGTAAGAGTGGATTAGGAATTGAATAAGGGTGAAGTGGACCGCTGCGCGCTGGGAGGTGCGTGGCGGTTTTTTGTGTTGGGGAGGAGAAGGGACGCGCGGCAGCGGGGCGCAGGGGGATGGATTGCGGGGCGTCCTACGCGGAGCGCAGGGTCTAAAGCCCGGACAGGGCCAAAAAGAAGGCACCGGCTCGATTCGCGGAGAAACTCTGATGAGCTTTCTCCGCTCAACTCGCCTGAAATCGTGTTTTGGAGAACACGATTTCTCCTCCTTTTTGGCCCCGCCCGGACTTAAGATCCTGCGGTCCGCTCCGGACTGCTCCCGCAATCCATCCCCCTGCGCCCCGCTGCCGCGCTGGCGTTCTCTGGCTGAGGGGAAAGAGCAGGGGATTCCAGTTTTTTACTGCAATTTTTATGCCAAAAAAATTCGCGGGATTCGACAGGAAATGACAGGTTTTGGGAAATGGAAAATTATGGTGAAATTGAGGGCGGAAAGGCCCTTTTTTTGTGTGGTTGAGGGAAGGGGAGAGAGTGTGTTGGGATTTTTGAGGGAGGGCTTAGGGCCTTCCTTTTTGGGTTTTGTGGGAGATTTTGTCGAATATGATCGAAAAATTTTGTGGCGGCAGGTCCCTTAATTCGACAGCATTTGCGCGTGAGAATGACTATAATGTCATTCAGAACGTTTCACAGGGAGGTGGGGCCGGAGTCGCGTGACGTATACGGTGTACATAGATGTGGTGTTTTTTGTCAATGCCGTGATGGATTTTGTGGTGTTGGCGATTTTAAACAGGATTTTGGATTCCGGCGCCGGATGGGGCAGACTTCTGTCCGGCGCGGCTGTTGGTGGGCTGTGGGCCTGCCTGGTGAGTGTCCTTCCGGGGATGCCGGTTTGGCTTCGCGGGATGGGGACTTACCTGGGGGTGAGCGGCCTGATGGTCTTTTTGGCCTTTCGGCCGGCCGGACTGAAGGCTCTGGCAAGGGCGGTGCTGGGAATGTATCTGGTGACCGCCGTGCTGTCGGGGGTGATGCTGGCGATTTACCAGCACACCAGGGCCGGGTATTATCTGGAGTTACTGATCCGCGGGGAGCGGGTCATGGGACTTCCGGCATTGGCCTGGTTTTTGGTGGCGGCGGGAGGAGCAGCGGGGGCTTACGGACTTGTAGGCCTGGGAAAGAATCTGTTACAGGGGCGGATAAAGGGCAGAAGGTATTGCAGGGTGAGGCTGGGCTTCAAGGGGAGTGAAGCCGGGCTGACCGCTCTCATCGATACCGGAAACTGCCTGAAGGAACCGGTAAGCGGCCGTCCGGTCCACGTGGTGACGGCCTCGGCGATCGCCGGGCTGTGCCCCAGGGTGGACGGGGTGATCTATGTGCCCTACCAGGCGGTAGGCACCAGCCACGGCCTTCTTCCAGCGATTTTTCTGGACTGGATGGAGGTGGAGCTGGACTACAAACGATACAGGTTTGAACGGCCTCTGGTGGCCGTCATCCGGGAATCTTTATCCCCGTCCGGGAAATACCAGATGCTGCTTCAAGAGGAACAGTGGGGAAAGGACGAGGCATCATACGACGAGTGTTCGCAACATACAGGAGGGAAATTCCATGATTATAAAAGTATCCATTCCAAACCGCTTTCAACTGAAAACCGTCCCCAGCTTTAAGACGGTGCTCATGCCCAAACAGAGCGAGGTACACTATATCGGGGGAGCCGATATCCTGCCCGCGCCTCTGGAACCGGAGGAGGAGAGCCGGATGATCGGCATGTTGAGCGGTGAGGAGGACCAGAAGGCGAGGGCGGCGCTGATCGAACACAACCTGAGGCTGGTGGTCTATATTGCCAAGAAGTTTGATAATACCAGTGTTGGGGTGGAGGATTTGATCTCCATCGGTACCATCGGGTTGATCAAGGCGATCAATACGTTTAAGCCGGATAAAAATATTAAGCTGGCTACATATGCGTCCAGATGTATTGAGAATGAGATTTTGATGTATCTGAGACGGAACAACAAGACACGGATGGAGGTGTCGATCGATGAGCCGCTGAATGTGGATTGGGATGGAAATGAACTCCTGTTGTCGGATATTCTGGGCACGGATGAGGATGTGATTTACCACGATATTGAGGATGAGATTGAGAAGAATTTGCTGAATAATGCCATCAGCAGGCTCAATCCCAGGGAACGGAAAATTGTGGAGCTGCGGTATGGACTGACCAATGAGGATGGGGAGGAGATGACGCAGAAGGAAGTTGCGGATCTGCTGGGGATCTCGCAGTCGTATATTTCACGGTTGGAGAAGAAGATTATGAAGCGGTTGAGGAAGGAGATTGTGAGGTTCGAGTAAGGGGGGGAGAGCAATGGGTACGCGTCCGGGCGGGGCGGGCTTTCACGGTCAGGTGCGCGGCTCATGGTTTCTGACAACATGCCGCTAAGGCGCACGGGGTGGGAAAATACGGACTGCCTTCACATTCGCGGAGAAATCCTGAAGGATTTCTCCGCTCAGGTTCAGCAAAAACCGGTTTTGAGAACCGGTTTTTGGTCCGCATTTTCCCACCCCGTCCGCCCAAGCGGCATTGTTGCCATAAGCAATGACCCGTCGGCTGTGCCAACGGCTCATTACATTCAACAAATCGCCGCGCACCTGACCGTGAAAGCCCACCCCGCCCGGACGCTGGGGATTGCAGGGAGTGAGAAAAGAAAAAGCTTTCTGAGGTGAGACCGGGGGAAGGACGGGTCACATTTCAGAAAGCTTTTTGTTGGTGGATAGAAAAACGCCCTCCGATGGGAGGCGGCGTGTGGGAGCACGCTGCTGGGATCGGAGGGCATTTGTGGTTGAGGGAGATGAAAAATGGTACAGGAATTATTTTAGCTGTATCATGTTGTCTTTTATTTTGAACTTTCCGAAGCTTCGGATGAAGCTGGAGATGCGGCTGAAGCCGTATTGTTTTACGTCGAAGGTCGGGAAGGCTTTTTTGAGTTCGTCGTGGACGATGCTTAGGTTGTCCACGTGGCCGCCGGAACCCTGGATGATGCGGATCAGCTCTTGTTCGATTTCAGTCTTGGAGATGCTGGCGCTCTTTTCCTGGACGAAGTAGCCGCCGTGGAGCTTGACCAGCTGGAATTCGCTGTTGTTCATGCTCTCCAGGAAGGTGGAAAGCTTGGAGTAGCCGTAGTTTCGGACGTCGAAGTCGGAGAAGCGCTTGGACAGGAAGTTGCCTACCCGGGCCAGGCCGATGGGCTGGTTGACGCCGTTGTTTTCCATCAGCAGCTTGGAGATGGCTCTCTGGATCTCGTCGATGCCGGTGATGGTTTTCTGGATGGCGGCGATGTTGGCCGGGTCTTCCTTGATGGTGACCACGGGGCCGCGGCCCTTGACGTTCTCAACGACCTCGGAGGCATCCTCGGAGGAGATGATCTCTAAGAGCTTGAAGGTGTCGCAGGCGGTGCGGAAGGGCTTGGGGGTCTTCTGCTCTCCGATGCCCATGACGAACATACCCGACTCGCGCAGGCGCTGAGCCAGCTTGGTGAAGTCGGAATCGCTGCTTACCAGGCAGAAGCCGTCTACATTTCCCGAGTAGAGGATGTCCATGGCGTCGATGATCATGGCGGAATCCGTGGCGTTCTTGCCTGTGGTGTAACTGTACTGCTGGATGGGGTTTACCGACCAGTCCAGGAGGACGTTCTTCCAGCTGCGCTTTTCGTTGTCCGTCCAGTCGCCGTAAATGCGCTTGTAGGTGGCGATGCCCTGGTCGGAGACTTCATCAAGAATGTATTTGATATACTTTGGTGATACGTTGTCAGCGTCGATTAATACTGCAAATCTGCGGTCGTTCTGTTCCATAATTTGTGTTCTCTCTTCATATAATTTGAATGATTGGAAAAATTTTCATCCAAAGACAGTTTAACACATCCGGAACCGGCCTTCAAGGACAAACCGCGTCAGCTCAAATAAGTTTTCATGGTTTTCAGCGCATTTTTCTCCAAACGGCTGACCTGGGCCTGGCTGATGTGGATCTCCTCGGCCACCTCAGTCTGGGTTTTTCCCTCAAAGAAACGCAGGTCGATGATGTGCCGCTCCCGCTCGGGCAGCCGCTTCATGGCTTCCCCCAGGGATAAGTCCTCCACCCAGTTTTCTTCCAGGTTCTTTTTGTCGCTGATCTGATCCATCACGTAGAGCGGGTCGCCTCCGTCGGTGTAAACCGGCTCGTAGAGACTCACCGGGGTCTGGATGGCGTCCAGAGCGTAGGTGATATCCTCCTTGGAAACGCCGATCTCCTGGGCGATTTCCGCCAGAGTGGGCTCCTTGGAGTTGAGGCGGGTGAGCTGCTCTCTGGCGTAAATGGCTTTGTAGGCCGTGTCGCGCAGGGAACGGCTCACCCGGATGGAATTGTTGTCCCTGAGATACCGCCTGACTTCTCCCAGTATCATGGGAACCGCATAGGTGGAAAATTTCACATTCTGAGTGATATCGAAATTGTCAATGGCCTTGATCAGGCCGATGCAGCCGATCTGAAACAGATCGTCGATGTTTTCCTGATTTCCGGAAAAACGCTGGATCACGCTCAACACCAGGCGCAGATTCCCTTTGATGTACTGCTCCCTGGCTTCCTTATCGCCGTCCAAAATCCGCTTGAACAGTACCTCTTTCTCTTCATTGCTTAACAATGGCAGCTTGGCGGTATTTACGCCGCATATTTCCACTTTGTAACCCGACATGATCCTTACCTCCGCTGTTGCGATACTGGCCGCGCGGCGAAAAAAATGACAGCCGTGCGGGCCGGTTGCTATAACGGAATGATGTACGGATTGAAATGGTTTTATACGACATGGGGGCAGAAAAACTTTTCCAGTATTTTGCAAAAATAAAAAGAACCCGCAATTTTCAAGGCTTGCGGGCTCTTTTGAAAAAATTGGAAAATTCTGTAACAGCGCGGCTTGTCAGGAAGATGAGCCGGGCAAACTGCTGCGAACAGATTATTTGTTTTTCTGATAAAGGATCAGCAATCCCTTCAGCAGCAGGGCGTCGTCGCAGATGATTTTGTGGCGGCACATGGGGGTGATGAAGCGGGAGAGTCCTCCGGTGGCCACAACGGTGGGCGGCTGACCCAGCTCCTGTTCCATGCGGTCGATGATTCCGTCGATCATGTCCACGTTGCCGAAAATGATCCCGGCGCGCATGCAGTCGATGGTATTTTTTCCGATGACACGGTCCGGCACCTCCAGGCTGATGTAGGGCAGCTGGGCGGTTTTGGAACTTAAGGAATCCAGGGAAACCTTAAGGCCCGGCAGAATGATGCCGCCGATGTAGTTGCCGTGTTTGTCCACCACGCACATAGTGGTGGCGGTGCCCATATCAATGACGATCAGGGGCAGCGGATGCTCGTGGCTGGCAGCCACCGCGTCCACGATCTGGTCGCTGCCTACGGATTTAGGGTTGTCCATGAGAATATTCATGCCGGTCTTTATCCCCGACCCAACCAGCAGCGGGCGCAGGCCTGTGACCTTCTCAACTGCGGTGAGGATCACGGAATTTAAGGGCGGCACCACGGAGGACAAAATGGCGCCCTCGATGTCCGCCACGTCGATGTCGCACATTTCCAGAATGTTTTTGATGCTGACTGCGTACTCTGTGGCGGTGCGGTTCTGGTCCGTGGTGACGCGCTCGATGAAATACGTTTTCTTCTCGTCGATGCCGCCGATGACAGTATTGGTATTGCCCATGTCTATGGCTAAAATCATGAGGGAACTCCTTTCAATGTCTGAGAAATTATGATATCATGTAACTGTTCGGTAGGTCTGCGCACTTGCTGCGCTGACCGTGCGAAAATCTAAGCAAGCAGGCAAAAATCCCATCGACGAAGTCGATTTGAAATGGAATTTTGCCCGTATCTGTGAAGGTACTGAACGGATACGATATCATGATGATTGTAGCATAGATGGAAATTGGATACAAGAAAAATAGTAACCGTTCAGACGGTCCGTCTTCCTGACCGGAAAAGCCGGCCGGGAAGCAGCGGATGTCCATCCGATTTCCCCGCCGTCTGAGCGGTTACGAAAAATGCATGAGGAGGATTGGAAATGTTGAAGGACAAAACAGTGCTTCTGGGCGTGACCGGAAGCATTGCCGCTTATAAAATCGCTTCCCTGGCCAGCATGCTGGTGAAGCAGGGGGCAAAGGTACAGGTTTTGATGACGGAAAACGCCACGAATTTTATCAATCCCATTACCTTTGAGACCCTGACCGGGCGCAAATGCCTGGTGGACACCTTTGACCGGAACTTCGAGTTCAGCGTGGAGCACGTCTCCATCGCCAAGGCTGCGGACGTGGTGATGATCGCCCCGGCCTCGGCCAACGTGATCGCCAAGCTGGCCCACGGGCTGGCGGACGACATGCTGACCACCACGGTGCTGGCCTGCCGGTGTAAGAAGATCATCGCCCCGGCCATGAACACCAATATGTATGAGAACCCCATCGTCCAGGACAATTTAAAGGTCTGCGAGCGCTACGGTATGGAGGTGATCGCCCCGGCCACGGGATACCTGGCCTGCGGGGACACGGGGGCCGGGAAAATGCCGGAGCCGGAGGTGCTGTTTGAGTACATTGTGCGGGAAATCGCCTTCGGGAAGGACCTGGCGGGCAAGCGGGTGCTGGTGACCGCGGGGCCGACCAGGGAGTCCATTGACCCGGTGCGTTTTATCACCAACCGCTCTACCGGCAAGATGGGCTATGCAGTGGCCAGAGCCGCGGCTTACCGCGGGGCCAGGGTGACGCTGGTGACCGGCCCAGTGAATCTGAAACCGCCTATGTTTGTGGATGTGGTGCCGGTGGAGAGCGCACGGGAAATGTTTGAGGCGGTGACCTCCAGAAGCGGGGAGATGGACATGATCGTGAAGTCCGCGGCGGTGGCGGATTACCGGCCGGGCACCGTGGGCGCAGAGAAGATCAAGAAGTCCGACGGGGACATGTCCATCGCTCTGGAGCGGACGGACGATATTCTGGGCTGGCTGGGAAGCCACCGCAGGGAGGGGCAGATCCTCTGCGGCTTCTCCATGGAAACCCAGAACATGCTGGAGAACTCCGCGGCCAAGCTGGAGAAAAAACACGTGGACATGATCGTGGCCAACAATCTGAAGGTTTCCGGCGCCGGGTTCGGCACGGACACCAACGTGGTAACGTTTATCACAAAGGATGGGGCGGAGGAGCTGCCGATTCTGACGAAGGATGAGGTGGCCCACAGGCTGCTGGATCGGCTTATGGGCCTGTAGCGCTCTGCGGCGGCCGGCTGCATGTCGCGGAGCCGCCGGGCCCCGAGCCGTTGCCGGGCCCCGAGCCGTTGCCGGGCCCCGAGCCGTTGCCGCGCCTTGTGCCGTGGCCGCTCCCCGGGCCGGCCGCGCCCACCCATTTCACCGCGCCACACCGCGCCGCGCCCAGGAAATACCTTGACTTTGGCAAATAATCATACTAGAATAGAATGGATATGGACGGACCAAGGCAGGACGTCCATCTTTTGAGCGAAAAACAGTATGGAGGACGAACGATTTGTCACAGACCTTAGATCAGATGAAAGAGGAAATCAACAAGCGAAGAACCTTTGCCATCATTTCCCACCCCGATGCGGGTAAAACCACGTTGACGGAGAAATTTCTGCTGTACGGCGGAGCCATCAACCTGGCGGGAACGGTAAAGGGCAGAAAGGCCGCCAAGCACGCGGTGTCCGACTGGATGGATATTGAGAAGGAGAGGGGGATTTCCGTCACCTCCTCCGCCATGCAGTTCAACTACGAGGGGTATTGCATCAATATTCTGGACACGCCCGGACACCAGGACTTCTCCGAGGACACTTACCGCACCCTGATGGCCGCGGACTCCGCGGTCATGGTGATCGACGGTTCCAAGGGCGTGGAGGCCCAGACCATCAAGCTGTTTAAGGTCTGCGTCATGCGCCACATCCCCATTTTTACCTTCATCAACAAGTTTGACCGCGAGGCCAGAGATCCCTACGAGCTGCTGGACGAGATCGAGGACGTGTTAGGCATCCGCACCTGTCCCGTGAACTGGCCCATCGGTTGTGGGAAGAATTTCAAGGGCGTGTACGACCGCTTTGAGCGGAAAATCACCACCTTTACCGCCGCAATGGGCGGAGCCAGGGAGGTGGAGAGCCAGGAGTACGATGTGGATTCCACGGATTTGGATGCGTTGGTGGGGCCGGTTTACTATCAGCAGCTTCAGGATGATATCGAACTGCTGGACGGGGCCAGCGACGAGTTGGACATGGAGCGGGTGCAGCGGGGCAATCTGTCCCCGGTGTTCTTCGGCTCCGCGCTGACCAACTTCGGTGTGGAGACCTTCCTGGAGCATTTCCTGAAAATGACCACGGCGCCCCTTTCCAGAAGGACCCTGGACGGGGAGATCGACCCCTTCCGCCCGGATTTCTCCGCCTTTGTGTTTAAGATCCAGGCCAACATGAACAAAGCGCACCGGGACCGTATCGCGTTCATGCGCATCTGTTCCGGCAAGTTTGAGGCGGGCATGGAGGTGAACCACGTCCAGGGCGGCCGCAAGATCCGCCTGACCCAGCCCCAGCAGCTGATGGCCCAGGACCGCAAAATCGTGGAGGAGGCCTACGCCGGGGATATTATCGGCGTGTTCGATCCGGGTATCTTCGCCATCGGCGACACCCTGTGCACGTCCAATGAAAAATTTCAGTTCGAGGGAATTCCCACCTTTGCGCCCGAGCATTTCGCCAGGGTCCGCCAGGTGGACACCATGAAGCGCAAACAGTTCATTAAGGGCGTGAATCAGATCGCCCAGGAGGGCGCCATCCAGATTTTCCAGGAGTTTAACTCCGGCATGGAGGAGATCATTGTGGGCGTGGTGGGCGTGCTGCAGTTCGAGGTGTTGACCTACCGTCTGAAAAATGAGTACAACGTGGAGGTGGCCCTGGAAAAGCTGCCCTTCGAGCACATCCGCTGGGTGGAAAATCCCCAGGAGATCGACGTCGCCCGCATCCAGGGAACTTCCGATATGAAGCGGATCAAGGATCTGAGAGACAACCCGCTGCTGCTGTTCATCAACAGCTGGAGCGTTGGGATGGTACTGGAGCGAAATCCGGGGTTAAAGCTGTCGGAATTCGGCAGAGCCTAAACCGCGCCCCGAGGATATTTTAAAGCTTACAATGGCCCGGCGGACCTGCCGGGCCGTTGCGAAATCTCTTAAAAAGGAGGAACTATATCTGTCATGACTAAAATCGAAACCGTAAGGGCCGCCATGGTGGCTGCCATGAAGGCCCAGGACAAACCGCGCAAGAACGCCCTTTCCATGCTTCTTTCCGCGCTGAAAAACGCTGAGATCGACAAGCGCGAGCCTCTGACCGAGGACGAGGCAAACGTGGTGGTGAAAAAAGAGATCAAGCAGACTCAGGAGACTTATGACACCGCGCCTGCGGACCGTCAGGACATCCGCGATGAGGCCGCCGTGCGCCTGGCGGTATATAAGGAGTTCGCTCCGGCCGACATGACCGCGGATCAGATCCGGGAAGTGATTGCCCAGGTTCTGGCGGAGCTGAACATCGAAGCGCCCGCGGCCAAGGACAAGGGCGCCATTATGAAGGTTCTGATGCCACGCGTAAAGGGCAAGGCCGACGGCAAGGTGGTCAACGAGACCCTGGCCTCCATGATGAAATAATTTTCTGTCCCAGACCCATAAACCCATTTCAAAAAGGAGAACGTCATGTATAAAAAAGAGATTGAACAATATATCGACAGCCACCGCCAGGAGATGCTGGACGATATCTGCACTCTGTGCCGGATCAACAGTGAGAAGATGCCCTATGTGGAGGGCAAGCCTTACGGCGAAGGCCCCTTTGCGGCCTTAAACGCAGCGCTGGAGATGGCCGAGGGTTATGGTTTTTCCATCACGAACTACGACAACTACGTGGGCACGGCCGACTTAAACGACAAGGAAGCCCAGCTGGACATTCTGGCCCACCTGGACGTGGTTCCGGCGGGAGAGGGCTGGACTGTGACCGAACCCTTTGAGCCGGTGGAGAAGGACGGAAAGCTCTACGGCCGCGGAACTGCCGACGATAAGGGACCGGCGGTAGCCGCAATGTACGCGATGCGCGCGGTTAAGGAGTTAGGCATCCCCCTGTCCAAGAACGTGCGCCTGATTATGGGAACGGACGAGGAGTGCGGCAGCTCCGACATTGAGCACTACTACAGCGTGGAGAAGGAAGCGCCCATGACCTTCTCACCCGACGGAGAATTCCCGGTGGTTAATATTGAGAAGGGCCGCCTGCCCGGACATTTCACCGCCGGTTGGGAGAAATCCGAACAGCTGCCGCGCCTGGTGAGCTTTAAGGCCGGCGTGAAAACCAATGTGGTGCCCGGTAAGGCTCACGCTGTGGTGGAGGGCGTGGAGCTGGAGGTTCTCACCGCGACGGCGGCTCAGATGGAACAGGAGACGGGGATTCACTTTGAGTTCGGGGAGGAGTCCGGCAAAATGCACATCACCGCGGTGGGAGAGGGCGCACACGCTTCCCTGCCCTACGACGGCAAAAATGCTCTGACCGGCCTGCTTTCCTACCTGACCCGGCTGCCCCTGGCGGAGTGCGGACAGACCAAAACCTTAAAAAAGCTGCTGGGCCTTATGCCTCACGGCGAGACCGACGGCAAGTCCCTGGGCGTCAAGATGGGGGATGAATTGTCCGGAGACCTGACGCTGGCGTTCAGCATGCTCACGGTAAACGGGGAGGGCCTGGACGGAGAGTTCGACAGCCGCTGCCCCATCTGCGCAAACGAGGACAACGTGCTGAAGGTGATCCGGGAAAATATGGCAAATATTGGCGTTACCCTGCACAATGAGACCATGACCGCTCCCCACCATGTGGACGGGGATTCCCACTTTGTGCGCACCCTGAACGCGGCCTATGAGCTGTACACCGGCCTTAAGGGCGGCTGCGAGTCCATGGGCGGCGGCACCTATGTACACGACCTGAAGAACGGCGTGGCCTTCGGCGCGGCGCTTCCCGGCACGGACAACCGGATGCACGGCGCGGATGAGTTCGCTGTGATCGACGAGCTGATGGTCAGCGCGAAGATTTTCGCCCAGGTAATTGTGGATCTGTGCAGCTAAAAAGAGCCGGAGAGGGCCATTTTTGAAAAAAAGCTTGACAAAAGGCGTCAGGCGTTGTATCTTCTTAACTAAGATAAATCCTAGTCAAACGCTATGATATCAATTCGGATCGGAGGAGACCATGAGACAGTTCAAAGCCATGCAGATGAATATGGATATGATGAACAGCATGTACATGTGCTGTGTATCCGCATGCGCCGAAAACTGAATCCGGGTTTCATCTGTATGGATTGTGAGAATTGATCAATGTCGCTTTGAACAGAATCGTGTAGATTCAGGGCCGCAAGTCTAACAAGACATGCGGCCCTTATTGAGTTTAAGAGCCCCCGGGGGGCGGCTTGACAGGACATACGAAAGGAATGGAAGGAATGGAAGGAAACAAACAGGAGCCGATCATTCGGCTGGAGGGCCTGGGAAAACAATTTTCCACCGCAAACGGCACGGTAACCGCGCTGGAAGACATCAATTTGGAGATCATGGGCGGGGAGATCTTCGGAATCATCGGTCTCTCGGGAGCCGGAAAGAGCACGCTGGTGCGCTGTATCAACTATCTGGAGGTGCCCACCTCGGGAAAGGTGATTTTTCAGGACAAAAACCTGTCGGCCATGAGCGACAAGCAGAAGCGCCTGGCCAGACAGTCCATGGGTATGATTTTCCAGCAGTTCAACCTGCTGAGCCAGCGCAACGTGCTGCAGAACATCTGCTTCCCCATGGAGATCGCAGGTACCGGCCGGGCTGAGGCCAAAAAGCGGGCGGAGGAGCTGCTGGCCCTGGTAGGTCTGGAGGACCGGGCCAAGGCCTATCCGGCTCAGCTGTCGGGAGGCCAGAAGCAGAGAGTGGCCATCGCCAGGGCCATGGCCACCAACCCCAGAGTGCTGCTGTGCGACGAGGCTACCAGCGCGCTGGACCCCAACACCACCAAGTCTATTTTACAGCTTCTCAAACGGATCAACCGGGAAATGGGCGTCACGGTGATTGTGATCACCCATGAGATGGCGGTGATCGAAGCCATCTGTGACAAGGTGGCGATCATCGACCACAGCCATATCGCGGAGGTGGGGAAGGTTTCGGATATTTTCTCCGGCCCCAAGTCCGAGATCGGCCGGCAGCTGATTCTGGGCGAAGCCGGACACCCGGCCGTAAACTTCGGAAATTCCGGCCAGATCCGAATCATTTTCGACGGCCGTGAGTCCTCGGAGCCCATCATCTCCAATATGGTGCTGGCCTGCAAGGTGCCGGTGAACATCATGCATGCGGACACCCGGGATATCGAGGGTAAGGCCATGGGCCAGATGCTGATCCAGCTTCCGGAGGACGAGGCGGACGCCAACCGGATCCGAAATTACTTAAAAACCACCAGGGTGACGTTTGAGGAGGTGCGATGACATGCAGTTTGACGCGACGACAATCAATATGCTGAAGGAAGGGACCATGCAGACCATTTACATGGTGTTCATGTCCTCCCTTATTTCTTATTTAATAGGGATTCCGTTGGGAATCGCCCTGATGGTGACGGACAAGGACGGAATCCGGCCGGTGCCGTTGTTCAACAAGGTGCTGGGCCTGGCCATCAACCTGCTGCGCTCCGTACCGTTTTTGATCCTGATGATTATGGTGATCCCCTTCACGCGCCTGGTGGTGGGCAAGATTATCGGCCCCAATGCGGCGGTGGTGCCGCTCATTATCGCGGCGGCTCCTTACATAGGGCGCATGGTGGAATCTTCTTTAAAGGAAGTGGATGCCGGGGTGGTGGAAGCGGCCCAGTCCATGGGGGCGTCCACCTGGCAGATCATTTGGAAGGTACTGCTGCCGGAAGCCAAGCCCTCTCTGCTGGTGGGAGCGGCCATTTCCATCACTACGATCCTGGGCTACTCGGCCATGGCGGGAGCCGTGGGAGCCGGAGGTCTGGGCGACATCGCCATCCGGTACGGCTATCACCGTTATCAGACGGACATGATGCTGGTGACCGTGGCGCTGCTGGTGATCATCGTGCAGCTGATCCAGGAAGCGTTTATGAGAACTTCCAGAAAGAGCGACAAGAGAATCCGCTGAGGGCGCAAAGCTCCGGCTGATGATAAAAATACCCCCCGAAAGGGGAATCAAAAAATGAGGAGGAAACAATTATGAAGAAGAGAGCACTTGGAGCGGCACTGCTGGCGGCAGCGCTGGCGGCGGGAACACTGGCAGGCTGCGGAGGCGGCGCAAAGGAGACAACGGCGGCTTCCAGCACAACGAGCGCTGCTGAGACCACCGCTGCGGAGGCAAATGCAGAGGAGACTACCGCCGAGGCGGCTGCGGAGACAACGGCGGCTGAGTTAAAGCCCATCGTGGTGGGCGCCAGCCCGGCTCCTCACGCCGAGATTCTGGAGGCGGCCAAGACGGTGATGGCAGCCAAGGGATATGATCTGCAGATTCAGGAGTACACCGACTATGTAATTCCCAACCAGGCGCTGGATGGCGGCGATCTGGATGCCAACTATTTCCAGCACAAGCCTTATCTGGATTCCTTTAACGAGCAGAACGGGACCAAGCTGGTGAGCGCAGGCGTGATCCACTATGAGCCCTTCGGCATTTACGCCGGTAAGACCACGGACCTGTCCGCGCTGCCGGACAAGGCGACCGTGCTGGTACCCAACGACGTGACCAACGAGGCCAGAGCGCTGCTGCTTCTGGAGGCTCAGGGACTGTTAAAGCTGAAGGAGGGCGCAGGCCTGGAAGCCACCCGCAATGAGATTGTGGAGAATCCCAAGAACCTGGACATCGTGGAGCTGGAGGCGGCGCAGATTCCGCGTTCTCTGGCGGACTGTGACATCGCGGTTATCAATGGAAACTATGCCATTGAGTCCGGCCTGAAGGTTGCCGACGCTCTGGCTACCGAGAGCAGCGATTCCCTGGCAGCTACCACCTACGGAAATGTGGTGGCCGTGCGCGAGGGCGACGAGAACCGGGAGGATATCAAGGCGTTGATCGAGGCCCTGACCAGCCCGGAGGTGAAGGCGTTCATGGAGAATAAATACGAGGGAGCCGTTGTTCCCATGTTCTAAAGCGGCGGGCGCATGTTTGGACGCTTCGCAGAATTGACAGTAATCATTTTGGAAAATGCAATTCGTCGGGAAATTCCGGCGGATTGTATTTTTTTGTCAGATATGTTATACTGTGAGCACTTGGCGAGAAGATGCTTCGCCTGGTTGGAACATATGCGGCTGGCTCAAAACACCTCTGAGTGCGCAGGGCGGCGCGGATTTTCTGTAGCCGGATTTCGGAGTCAGCGTATCCGGCGGACGGCGTGTTGGAGAAAGCGGGGATTTCGGTCCCTGTAAGCGAAAGGAGAAAGTTCAGATGGATTATGACAACGATAAACTGAACGGCGGCCAGGAGATATCCGGAGGGAGCCCTCTTGACGGCGGCCAGGCGGATGCGCCTGCCACGTCTTTAGAGGAGACCGGGATACCGCCGGTTGTGACCGATATTCCGCCGGTTCTGGAGACATACAGTTTGGATCAGGGCGAGACGTCCGGGGACGGGGAAGCTTCTGCGGATGGGAAAGAAGCGGACGGAGAGAGCGCTGCGGAGCCGGAGAAGGCCGAAGCGCCGGGGCGTGCTGTGGAGTCTGCGCCCTGTGAGGGCGGTTCTGCGGGCCGGGATGGGGTTTATGGCGGGGAAGCGAAGAATCCCCAGTCTGAATCTGTAAAAGGCAGAGAGGGCGCTATGACGGGCGCTCAGTCCGGGGACTTTGGTCCGGGGGCGCAGTCTGGACCATTTGACGCTCAGTCCGGCAGACAGGGCGCAGAAAGTCAGGGCGCTGCGGGCGGACAGACCGGCGGCTATGCCGGATACGGACAGGGAGCTGCGGGTGGACAGCCCGGAGCCTATGGAACGGGAGCCCGTCCCGGCCAGCCGGGCGGTTATGGCCAGGGGATGCGGCCTGACCAGCCTGGAGCCTATGGCCAGGGAGTACAGTCCGGTCAACCCGGGGGCCAGCCGGTGCGTCCCGGCCAGCCTGGAGCCTATGGTCAGGGCGTACAGCCGGGTCAGCCGGGGATGCGTCCTGGGCAGCCCGGGGCTTACGGCCAGGGGGGGCAGCCGGGTCAGCCGATGCGTCCCGGCCAGCCTGGAGCCTATGGCCAGGGCATACAGCCGGGTCAGCCCGGAGCCCAACCCGGCCGGCCCGGAGCCTACGGCCAGGGCGTACAGCCGGGTCAGCCCGGCCCCCAACCCGGCCGGCCCGGAGCCTACGGCCAGGGCGTACAGCCGGGTCAGCCCGGCCCCCAGCCCGGCCGGCCCGGAGCCTACGGCCAAGGCGCCCAGCCGGGTCAGCCCGGCCCCCAGCCCGGCCGGCCCGGAGCCTACGGCCAGGGAGCGCAGCCGGGTCAGCCCGGACCCCAGCCCGGCCAGCCCGGAGCCTACGGCCAGGGCGTACAGCCGGGCCAGCCCGGACCCCAACCCGGCCAGCCCGGCTACAACCAGCAGGGGTATAACCAGCCCGGTTACAACCAGCAGGGCTACAACCAACAAGGCTACAATCCCAACCGTTACCAACCCTCCACCGGCGCTCCCCAACAGGGCTATAACCAGGGGACGCAGTATCAGATGCAGTACCAGACGGAGATCAAAGCCGCGCCCAACGGCATGGCCACCGCCTCCCTGGTGATGGGTATCCTGTCCCTGGTCTGCTGCTGGTGCGGATATGTGGGAATCGCCTTCGGCTCCCTTGGCATCATTTTCGCCCTGCTGTCCAAGCGGGATGAACCCATGAGCGGCCAGGCGAAAACCGGCCTGACGCTGTCCATCATCGGCCTGGTTCTGGCGGTAATCGCCATTGTCCTGTTCCTGCTCATGGACGCCTCCTCCCTTATGTCGGAGGTGATCGGATCATGAAAAAAGCAGCTGAATACCGCGCGCAGGCCAGGAAATATCTGTTCGGCAGGTATGGCAACATCGTGCTGGCCAGACTGTTGGGATTTTTGATGATATTTGTGACCGCCATTGTAATGGTGGTCATGGCGACCTATACTCTGACCTATATCATGGCGGCGTCCGTCAGCCGTTTCGGAGGGGGAATTCCCTTCGGCGTGGTGCTGATGTCCATTATTATTGCGCTGTTGATGGTGATTATGATGGTCACGGAGGTCCTGCTGCAGGGCGGCACTCTGAAGATGGCATACAAGGCCTTTCGCGGGCAGGACATCCGGCTGGGGGATATGTTTTACGGCTTTAAGGGAAAGACGCCCTGGCATATTTTGGGAATCAGCTTTGTGATCGGCCTGATTCAGGTGATTTTTATGATTCCCTATTTCGTGTGCTACATGCGGGTGAACCTGGAGTTGGACACGACCGCAACCGGGATCGCGCTGGTGGTGCTGTCCTGGCTGCTGTTTATAGCCGCCGCCATTGTTCTCTCCCTGTTTTGGGGCCTGGCGCTCTATGTGATGATCGACTGCCCGGACCTGGGAACCTTTGCCTGCCTGAAGGCCAGCGCAAAGCTGACAAAGAGGCGCAGGTGGAAGCTGTTCTGTTTCCATTTGAGCTTTATCGGCTGGCACATTCTGGGGCAGCTTTCCTTTGGAATCGGAACGCTGTGGATCATGCCCTATATCGAGTGCTCGACCTTCGGATTTTATCAGGATTTAAAAGCGGAGAAGGAGCGGCTTGGGATCAAATGGCGCCCCGATCCGGCCGGGAAAAATCCAGCCGGCGCTTCTTAATCGCCGCCCGCCCTCATATAGTACAGTGAGGAAGTATTTGAGGGCGTGAGCGAATGCGAATCAGCGAGCTGAAACAGAAGGAAGTTATCAATGTAAAGGACTGTAAACGTCTCGGGTTTGTGGGGGACGTGGATTTTGACATGAAAACCGGCTGCATGCTGGCGATTATTGTCCCGGGACCGGGCTGCATCTGCGGCTTTCTGGGGCGGGAAAAAGAATATATCATCCCCTTCTGCGATATCTGTCAGGTAGGGGATGATATTATATTGGTGGATGTAAAACCAAAGGAGGTGTCCGAGGCGGTCAAATGCTGAGGAGACTAATGCAATCTTAATGCGGCAGATTTGAATCCCTATGGAATCTTTAACAGCTCAGGACTATGATGGAGTTATAAAAGAAAGGATCAAAAGGAGGTCTGCCATATGAAGCGCAAGGTTGTCATCCATGGAGTTGAGGAGTTTCTCATCATGTGCCTTATGGCCGTGGCGGCAGTTGGAATCCGCTATGCCATATGGCTGGTATAAATCAGAAAGAGGAGCGGTCCGGAGGCCTTCCGATGGAAAGGGAGGGAGGCTTTTCGGGCCGCTCGTTCAAAAAACATCCTCGGGTTACGGCCTGGGAGCCATAGGCGGCGCGGATCTGGTCAAGGGCCAGTTCCAGCCGCCTTAGTTTTTCCTCGCGCCCCGGCGGGAACAGGGTGAGCTGGCTGTATTCCTCCCGCACCACCCGGCTGGTGTGAACGCCTAGCTTCCGCAGCGGTGTCTTGTCCCAGGCGCGCATCAGAAGGCGGCAGGCGGCCTGGTAGATGGGCTCCGTTAAGTCGGTGGGGCGGGCCAGCGTTTCCTGGCAGGAACAGCGGCTGAAATTGCAATCCACCAGGGACAGGCTGACACAGGAAATTTTCGCCTGGTCGGCACGAATCCGGGCGCTGACCGTCTCGCTCAAAAAGAGCAGGAACTGGCGGGCCTGTTCGGGGCTGCCCACGTCCAGGGGCATGGTCATGCTGTTGCCAAAGCCCTTGTTCCGGTCCAGGGGAATCAGATAGGGGGAGGTGTCAAAGCCGTTGGCGTACTCCCACAGGACACGGCCCTGATTTTTCAAATGGGCGGTTAAAAGCGCCCGGTCGGTCCGGGCCAGCTCCCCGATGGTGCGGATGCCCAGATTTTGCAGTTTGCGTCTGGCGGCCGGACCGGCGAAGAACAGGGCGGAGACGGGCAGAGGCCACATTTTCAGGGGGATTTCCTCGGGGAACAGGGTGTGGCAGCGGTCCGGTTTGCGGAAGTCGGAGGCCATTTTCGCCAGCAGTTTGTTGGAGGAGATGCCGATGTTGACGGTGAAGCCCAGCTCCTCCCGCACCCGGCTGCGTATGGTTTCCGCGGCGGTCAGAGGAGAACCGAACAGGCGGACGCTCCGGCTCATGTCGATAAATGCCTCGTCGATGCTGTACTGGAACACATCCGGGGAGAACTGGGAGAGCAGCTCCATGAGCGCCTGGCTGCACTGGGCGTAGAGCCCGTAGTCCGGGGGCAGGATCAGCAGGCCCGGAGCGCGTCTGCGGGCTACGATCAGGGGTTCCCCGGTGCGAATCCCCAGGGCCTTGGCGGGCAGACTCCCCGCCAGCACGATGCCGTGCCGGGAGCTCTCGTCCCCGCCGATCACGGAGGGAATCCGGCGGATATCCGGCGGATTCCCGTCCACCAGGCGTTTGGCCGCAGTCCAGCTTAAATAGGCGCTGTTCACATCGATGTGGAAATAGACGGCGCTCATAGGAGGCGGTACAGGCACCAGCGATGCCGGGAAATGTGGTAGCGCAGCTCGGCGAGACGGCTTTGCTCCTGGGAGCCGATGCGGCAAATGTAGGAGATCATGGGCTGGCCTGCGGGCTTGATTTCCTTGTCCGAGAGAATCTGCAGGATGGAAAATACCTGCAGGGCGTGATCTTCCTCCAGGCGGAGCCGGTAAGGCCGCAGTCTGCCGTCCGCCCCGCAGGAGGAAATCACATCCACCGGCATGTTGAGAATGGGATCAGATTGTTCCATAAGGGCTGATCCTCCTTTCCTGTGTGATTGTTTAAATTCATTGTACAGAACATGTGTTCGAAAAACAAGAGGGAAAAATTGGCAAGTATTAATAAGTATTAAATAAAAAACAAGAAAATTTCTTTATTATTTTCCTGAATTACGATATGATAGTGGGGAGGCTAATTGGAAGGAGACAAGAATGAACGTATTGAGGTCGATTAGAGAACATGAGCCCCTTTCCAGAAATGCCAGGTTTGCCCTGTTGGCCCTGGTCCCCATCTATTTTATTGTGGCAGGAATGGTGATTCAGCCGGTGAATGAGATCATCCCCGGCATCATCAATATTTTTCGGGAACCGGATTTCCTGATTACGGACTATTTTCTGGTAGGCGGCATCGGAGCCGCGCTGATCAACGCAGGTATTCTGACCCTGATCAGCATTGGAATTATCTATTATCTCGGCAAGGAGATGGATGGACACACCATCACTTCCTGCTGCCTGATGTTTGGATTTTCACTGTTTGGAAAAAATCTGCTGAATATCTGGACAATCCTGTTTGGCGTATATCTCTACGCTCACTACCATAAAACCGCGCCTTCGCGCTACATTTATATCGGACTGTACGGGACCAGCCTGTCGCCCATCATCACCCAGGTGATGCAGATTGACAGCGTCGCCGTGCCCCTGCGCTTTGTCATGTGCATTGTGGTGGGCGTGGTCATCGGCTTTGTGCTGCCGCCCTTAGCCACCCACGTCCATTACGCCCACAAGGGGTACTCCCTTTACAACGTGGGGTTTGCATCCGGGATTATCGCCACGGTGATCGTCTCTCTGCTCAAATCCTTTGGCATTGAAACCAAGGCCAGACAGATCTGGGCCACCGGGTACGACCGCCTGTTTCTTGTGCTGCTGTCCATCCTGTTCGGCGGTATGATTCTGGCAGGAGCGCTGGCGCGGGGGAAGGAGATTTGGGCTTCCTACCGGCGGATTCTGCGGACCTCCGGCGTGTCCGGAACCGATTATTTGGCTGACGAGGGCGGAGCCTCCACCATCTTTAACATGGGCGTGAACGGGCTGTTCGCCACCCTGTTTGTGCTGGCGGTGGGCGGATCGTTAAACGGCCCCACCATCGGCGGCATTTTCACCATCGTAGGCTTCAGCGCCACGGGAAAACACCTGCGCAACATCGCCCCGATTATGATGGGAGTGGTATTGGCCAGTATGACGAAATACTGGAACATTTCCGATCCGTCCCCCATGCTGGCGCTGCTGTTCTCCACCACGCTTGCGCCCATTGCCGGGGAGTTCGGCGTGATCGCAGGTCTGGTGGCCGGATACCTTCACTCCTCGGTGGCCCTGAACGTGGGAATCGTTTACGGGGGAATGAACCTGTACAACAACGGTTTTGCCGGAGGTATCGTGGCCATTTTCATGGTGCCGGTGATTCAGTCGGTGCGCGACCGGAGAGCCCGCGCACGGGGCGGAATTTCGCTGTAAGATCGGGACGGCTTTGGGCCGGAACCGGCCTGGTGAACGTAAATTAAAAATAAATCGGAAACGCTTCGCAGCCGCCGCCGGGCGGCTGTGGTACGGGCATTTGGAATCCGCGGGTTTAGGCCTTTGTATCTGCGGACTTCAGATGCCTTTTTGTGTGGAAAAACGGCTTTGGAAAAGGGCCAGATGAAAACGATAAAGTTGGAGGAAGCGAATGGAACAGGGAGTGGGAAAGGTGTTTGGAAAATATGTGGCATTCAATGTGATGGGCGCATTGGGGCTGTCCTGCTATATTTTGGCGGACACCTATTTTGTGGCGGCGGGAGCCGGGGCGGAAGGGCTGGCGGCCTTAAATCTGGCGATCCCGGTGTACAGCTTTATCAACGGTCTGGGACTGATGACGGGTATGGGCGGAGCCACCGCCTTCGCCATCGCGGGCGGACGGGCGGACGACGGAAAAAAGCGGACAATTTTTACCCAGGTGGCATGCGTGGACCTGGTGATCTCCCTGCTGTTTTCCGCCGGAGGAATCTTTTTTGCCACCCCGCTGTCCGCAGCGCTGGGGGCGGACAGCCAGGTGCTGGAGAAAACCTCGGTGTACCTGCGGATTCTCATGATATTTGCGCCCATGTTTATGTTCAACAACCTGTTGGTGTGTTTTGTGCGCAATGACGGCAACCCGAAGCGTTCCATGGCGGCCATGGTGCTGGGAAGCCTGTCCAACATCGTGCTGGACTACGTGTTCATCATGGTGTTTCACTGGGGAATGTTTGGGGCCGCGGTGGCCACAGGGATTGCGCCCATCGTGAGCATGGCGGTTCTGACCGGTCATCTGCGCAGCGGCAGCTGCGGTTTCGGGCTGCGGCGGGGACGGCTTCGGCCCCGCCTGATGGCGGAGTGCGCGGCTCTGGGCATGTCCTCCCTGATCGTGGAGGTATCCGCAGGCGTGGTGATGATCATATTCAACGGTCTGGCCGCCGCGGCCGCGGGAAACACGGGGATCGCCGCCTATGGTGTGCTGGCGAATCTGGCGCTGGTGATCACTTCTATTTTCACGGGAATCGGCCAGGGAATCCAGCCCATTCTCAGCCGCTTTTACGGGGAGGGAAATGAACCGGCAATGAACCAGGTCTACGGCCTGGCCATCGCCGCTTCCGCCGCGTTTGCTCTGGGGATTTACGCGGTATGCGCCGTGTTTGCCCGCCCGGTGGTTGGGGCGTTCAACCATCAGGGGGACCCGGTTCTGGAGGCCATAGCGGTGCGGGGGCTGAGAATCTATTTTGCCGGATTTCTCTTCGCCGGGGTCAACGTGGTGACGGCTGCGTTTTTCAGCGCGGTTTCGCAGCCGGGCAGGTCCTTCGCTGTGTCCATGCTGCGCGGTTTCGTGGTGATCCTGCCCATGGCGTTTATCCTGGCCGCAGCTCTGGGCCTGGATGGCGTCTGGCTGTCCATGCCCGCGTCGGAACTGGTGGTGGCGGTATTCTGTTTGATTTTGTATGTGTGGGAGAAAAAGAACCGCAAGCGGTGACGGCGGTCCGCCGTATCAAAAAGGAGGCCCGAAAGGCCCCTTGAACGGAGGAGTGGCCGTCGGGAAGCACGCCCGGCGGCCAGTTTGTGAGAAAAAGTTGTATGAAAAGCATTCGCTTTAACGCTTTCTAATATAAGCCGGAAATGTGATGAATTTGTGGAGAAAATATGAAAATTCTGTGTTGTCCTTACGGCGGCCGTTCAGACGGTCCATCGTTACGGTTCGCAGGCGTTTTTGGTGAGTGGAGCGCAGCGGAAGCCACACAAAACCGATCTTCCTGACCGAAAAAGGGCGCAGAAAATGCTTGACGGGACCGGCAAATGTGCGTTATACTGTCAGCGCAAAGGGAATGAGGTTCTCCCGTGGCGAAAGCCAGAACCGCTTGTAAGGCAGATTATGAGCTGATGACTTCTGTGATGATTTTGATCGCAGGGGCATTGGCTTTTTTTGTTGCCCTGCAGAGAGGAGAGAAGAAATGTTATTGAGTCTTGCTGTGATTTTTTTGTGTGGAATGGGAATGGGGGCTGTTTTCAGGCGGTTGAACCTGCCGCAGCTTCTGGGGATGCTGCTGACCGGAATTTTGCTGGGGCCGTATGCGCTTAATCTGCTGGACGGCTCCATCCTGTCCATCTCGGCGGACCTGAGGCAGATCGCGCTGATCATTATCCTGACCAGGGCAGGTCTGAATCTGGATGTGGAAGATTTAAAGAAGGTGGGAAGGGCGGCGGTGCTGATGTGTTTTGTGCCGGCTTCCTTTGAGATTCTGGGAATGCTGGCGCTGGCGCCGCGGATTCTGGGAATCAGCCTGCTGGATGCGGCGATTATGGGCACGGTGGTGGCCGCCGTGTCGCCGGCGGTGATTGTGCCGAAGATGCTGAAGCTGATGGAGGAGCGGTACGGCACAGGGGAGAGCATCCCCCAGTTGATTATGGCGGGGGCGTCTGTGGACGACGTGTTTGTGATCGTGCTGTTCACCTCCTTCACCGGTCTGGCCCAGGGAGGGACCGCTTCCGCTCTGGATCTGCTGCGGATTCCCACCTCCATCGTCCTTGGTCTGGCCGCGGGAGCACTCTGCGGCCTGCTGCTGGCCCTGGCCTTCCGAAGGATCCACATGCGCGACAGCGCCAAGGTGATCATTATCCTGAGTATTTCCTTCCTGCTGGTGACGCTGGAACACTCCCTGAGCGGAGCGCTGGGCTTCTCCGGCCTGCTGGCGGTCATGGGCATGGGCATCGCCCTGCAGCGGCGCAGGGGGGAGGTGGCGGCCAGGCTGTCCGCCAAATACTCCAAGCTCTGGGTGGCTGCGGAGCTGCTGCTGTTCGTGCTGGTGGGAGCCACGGTGGACGTGGGCTACGCGCTGGCCTCCGGGGGAGCCGCGGTGCTTCTGATCTTCGGCGTGCTGGTGTTTCGGATGGCGGGTGTGTTCCTGTGCCTGTTGGGCACCAGTCTGGACCGCCGGGAACGGCTGTTCTGTATGATCGCCTATATGCCGAAGGCTACGGTTCAGGCTGCCATCGGGGCCATCCCGCTGTCCATGGGGCTGGCCTGTGGACAGATCGTCCTCACGGTGGCGGTGCTCTCCATTTTGATCACCGCGCCGCTGGGCTCCTTCCTGATTGAGCGGACTTACAAAAAGCTGCTGAAGCCGCAGGAAGGGCGGTTGGCTTCAGGCGATCAGCTTTAAGGGTTCCCTCGCCTACAGGTTTTGGTGCAGCAGTTCCAGCATGCCCCTCAGTTCCTCCACTCCGATCTGCCCCGGAGCGGAGGCCTGACCGGCAGAACCGAAGGTCAGGGCGGAGCCGAAGACTTCGCCCGACAGGCGGCTGATCACGCCCATCCCGGCCATGGACATGGTGACGACGGGGCGGGTAAAACGGGCCCGGGCCTGGGAGGTGGCGGAAAGAAGGGTCAGCACATCCTCCGGGCTTTGGGGCATAACGGCGATCTTTAAGATATCGCCCCCGCTCTGTTCCATCCGCGCCAGGGTGTCCAGCATGGCGGAAAGCTCCGGCGTGCGGGAAAAGTTGTGGTGGGAGAGGATCACTTTCACCCCGCGGTCGTGGGCGCGGGGGATGAGATCCGCCAGGAAGCCGGCTCCGGCGGCCAGCTCCACGTCCACCAGATCCGCACAGCCGCTGTCCACGGCGTTGCGGACCAGAGCTTCATAGTGCCCGGGGCCGGTCTTTTCACAGGCGCCGCCCTCGGCAAAGGTGCGGAAGGTGGCAAGCAGCGGCTTGTCCCCCAGAGCCTCCCGCAGCCCGGCAAGCAGGCGGCGGGTCTCATCCAGGTCAAAACGCCCGTCGAACCAGTCCAGACGCCATTCCACCAGGTCCGCGGGCAGTCCGGCGAAACGCCGGGCCTCTTTCAGGATGGCATCGCCTGAGGAAGCGACGATGGGGACGCAGATTTTGGGGATTCCTTCGCCGATGGTTATATTTCTCACATGTACGGTATTCATAGATAACAAGATCCTTTCCGGCGGGGAGGGCCCGCCGATGATGCGGTATTTGTAAACAGATTTTGTTTACCGCTATTACTATATTAAAAAAAGCGCGGTCTGTCCAGTGAGAAGGCGGTAATTGTAAAATCTTCTTGCACATCCCCGTTTCCTGGGTTAAAATAAATTCAATCAGAGAGATCAGGCCCCCCGCCAGTGGCAAACGGCGGGAGTACAAGGAGGTATAAAGGATGAAATGCCCATACTGCAATGAGGCAGATACAAAGGTAATCGATTCCAGACCCGCGGAGGACAACAGCTCCATCCGCAGACGCCGCCAGTGTGAGCGCTGCGGAAAGCGTTTCACTACCTATGAGAAGCTGGAGACCATGCCGCTCATGGTGATCAAGAAGGACAATTCACGGGAGGCCTACGACCGCTCCAAAATCGAGGCTGGGATCATTCAGTCCTGCCACAAGCGGCCCGTGTCCACCCAGCAGATCAACTCCGTGATCGACGAGATCGAGAACCGCGTTTTTAATATGGAAGAGAAGGAAGTGCCCACCTCGGTGATCGGCGAGCTGGTCATGGACAAATTAAAGGAGCTGGACGAGGTGGCCTATGTCCGTTTCGCTTCCGTTTACCGGGAGTTTAAGGACGTGAACACATTTATGGAGGAGCTGGCCAAGCTTCTGAAACAATAGTGGGAGACAGACAATCTATGCTGGAACAATTTTATCCCCGCCTGTATCTGGATTCCGCCTACGAGGTCCCCTATGGGGACTTCCGGGCGGAGGGGTACAGGGGGGTGATTTTTGACATTGACAACACGCTGGTGCCCCACGACGCGCCGGCGGACGCCCGGGCTTTGGAGCTGTTTGAACGCCTGCGTGCCCTGGGGATGAGCACCTGCCTTTTGTCCAACAACAAGGAGCCGCGGGTAAAGTCCTTTGCAGGGCAGGTGAACAGTATTTACCTGTATAAGGGCGGCAAGCCGTCCCGGCGGGGCTATCTGGCGGCCATGGAGCGGATGGGGACCACCACGGAAAACACCATATTTGTGGGGGATCAGCTGTTTACCGACGTGTACGGGGCAAACCGGACCGGACTTTACAGCGTTCTGGTGAAGCCCATCAATCCCAAAGAGGAGATTCAGATCGTGCTCAAGCGCTACCTGGAGAAGCCGGTGCTGTGGTCCTACGCAAGACATCTGAAGAAAACTGGAGAGAAAAGAGACTGGAAGCGATGAATGGTAAGACGAGAGTATGCGGCGTGATCGGGTGCCCGGTGGAGCACTCCATGTCGCCGCAGATGCACAACTTTTATGCGGACCGGACCGGGCTGAATCTGGCTTACGTTCCGTTCCGCGTGGAACCCCAGGCAGTGGGGGACGCCGTGAAGGGGGCTTACGCCCTAAATCTGCTGGGCCTCAATGTGACGGTGCCCCACAAGCAGCGGGTGATGGAGTATCTGGTGGAGATCGACGAGGACGCCAGGGCCATCGGAGCGGTGAATACGCTGGTACGGATGGAGGGCGGCTACAAGGGCTACAACACCGACGCCGCCGGTTTGAAGCGGGCCATGGACCGGGCCGGCATCGCCATCCGGGGACAGCGCTGCCTGCTGCTGGGCGCGGGCGGAGCCGCCAAGGCCGCCGCCTATCTGCTGGCCAGGGAGGGAGCGGATGAGGTGTTCCTGCTGAACCGGAATCTGGAACGGGCGGCACAGCTGGCCGACTGCGTCAACGGATTGACGGGCAGGGATGTGATCCGGCCCATGGCCCTGGCGGATTACGGCCGGCTTCCTGGAACGGGAAGGGACTTCCTGTGTATCCAGTCCACCAGCGTTGGCATGCATCCGGACACGGACCGGGCCGTCATCGAGGATGAGGCGTTTTACCAGCGGATCCACACCGGAGTGGATATTGTATACACTCCCAGCGAGACCAAATTCATGAGGCTGGTGAGAGCCTCCGGCGGCAGTGCCGTGGGCGGTTTGGACATGCTGCTCTATCAGGGGATCATCGCCTACGAGCTGTGGAATCCCGGGACTGTGGTCGACGAGGAGACCGCCTCCATCGCCAGACAGATGCTTCTGGATCAGCTGGAGCCGGGCAGGGGGAAAAGCGTGGTCCTGATCGGCTTTATGGGCGCGGGTAAGACCAGCGTGGCGGACCGCTATGCCGCGGACTACGGGCTGACGGTGGTGGATACGGACCAGCGCATCGAAGAGATGGCCGGGATGCCCATCAAGGACATTTTCGCTTCCCGGGGCGAGGAGGCCTTCCGGGCCCTGGAGACGGAGATGCTGCGGGAGCTGTTTAAGGAGAACGAACCCAGGGTGATCTCCGTGGGCGGCGGGCTTCCGCTGCGGGCGGAAAATCGGGAGCTGTTAAAACAGCTGGGAACCGTGGTGCTTTTGGACGTGTCCGTGGACACGGTGCTGGAGCGCCTGGGTGGTGACGTGTCCTCCCGGCCCATGCTGAGGGGGGACGACGTGCGCGGCCGGGTGGAGGAGCTTATGGCCTTCCGCCGGCCCGTTTACCGGGAGACGTGCCACCGGACGGTGGATGTAAACGGGCGGACCGTGGAGGAAATCGCCGCGGAAATCCACAAAATATGTCAATGAATAAAAAAGGGCTTGAAAATACAGCATACATAGTATAAAATAATAAAGATTAGAGACATTGAACGAGTTGAGGAGGAATATCTTTATGATATCAGCAGGAGATTTTAGAAACGGTGTTACGCTGGAGATTGACGGACAGGTTGTACAGATTATGGAATTCCAGCACGTTAAGCCCGGAAAAGGCGCTGCTTTCGTGCGCACGAAATTGAAAAACGTAATCAACGGCGGCGTGGTAGAGCGCACCTTCCGTCCCACCGAGAAATTCCCGGCTGCGAGAATCGACAGAGTGGACATGCAGTATCTGTATGCTGACGGCGAGCTGTTTAACTTCATGAACCAGGAGACCTATGACCAGGTTGCCCTGAACAAGGACATCATCGGCGATGCCTTAAAGTTCGTGAAGGAGAACGAAGTATGTAAGGTTTGCTCTTACAACGGCAATGTGTTTTCCGTAGAGCCCCCGCTGTTCGTAGAGCTGGAGATCACCGATACGGAGCCCGGCTTCAAGGGTGACACCGCAACCGGCGCCAACAAGCCCGCCACTGTGGAGACCGGCGCGCAGGTAAACGTTCCGCTGTTTGTGGAGACCGGCGACAAGATCAAGATCGACACCAGAACCGGTGAGTATCTGTCCCGCGTTTAATCCGCAGAATTCCTGATAGACGTATTAAATTGTAACAGTTCAGACGGCGGAAAATTGACATGGAAACCCGCTTACAAGCGAGCTTGACGCGGCTTCCCGCGCCAATTTTCCCGCCGTCTGAACTGTTACATTAAATTGCTCCGGCGCGCTTCCGGAGCAGTTTTTTTGTTACTGTTCACAGTTGAGTGTTTAACTTGAAAAAGGAGATATGTCGTGAAAAAGATTCTGGATCTGATGGAAGGACAGCTGAAGGCCGCGTTTTCGGCCTGCGGCTACGATGAGACCTTCGCCAAGGTGGTTCTGTCCAACCGGCCGGACCTGTGCGAATACCAGTGCAACGGCTCCATGGCAGCGGCCAAGGCATACCGCAAAAAGCCCATCGACATCGCAAACGGCGTGGTGGAGCAGCTGGGAGACGGCCAGGGCATGTTTTCCATGGTACAGGCCGTGATGCCGGGATTTATCAATTTAAAGCTCTCGGGACAGTTCCTGGCGGACTACATGAAGGGCATGGCCGCTGGTGAGAAGCTGGGCCTGGAGAAACCGGAAAAGCCGGAGACCATCATCGTGGACTACGGCGGGGCTAATGTGGCCAAGCCGCTGCACGTGGGCCATCTGCGCGCGGCCGTGATCGGCGAGAGCATCAAACGCCTGGGCAATTTCCTGGGCCACCACATGATCGGCGACGTGCATCTGGGCGACTGGGGCCTGCAGATGGGCCTGATTATCGAGGAACTTCGGGACCGCAAGCCGGAGCTGGTCTATTTTGACGAGAGCTACACCGGGGAGTACCCTGAGGAGGCGCCCTTCACCATCGGCGAGCTGGAGGAAATTTACCCCGCGGCCAGCGCCAAGTCCAAGGAGGACGAGGCCTTTAAGGAGCGGGCCCACCAGGCGACCTTAAAGCTTCAGAACGGTTATGCGCCGTTTCGGGCCATCTGGAACCACATTATCAGGGTTTCCGTTACGGATTTGAAGAAAAATTACAGCAATTTGAACGTGACCTTCGACCTCTGGAAAGGGGAGAGCGACGCGGAGCCCTATATTCCTAAGCTGATCAATCTGCTCACGGAAAAGGGTCTGGCCTACGAGAGCCAGGGAGCCCTGGTGGTGGACGTGGCCGAGGAGACGGATACCAAGGAGATTCCGCCCTGCTTGGTGCGCAAGTCCGACGGCGCGGCCCTCTACGCCACCTCGGATCTGGGAACCATCATCCAGCGCGAGGAGGATTTCCATCCGGACCGGTATATTTACGTGGTGGATAAGCGTCAGGACATGCATTTTGTCCAGGTGTTCCGGGTGGCGAAAAAGGCCGGAATTGTGGAGCAGGATGTGCCCATGATTTTCCTGGGCTTCGGCACCATGAACGGCAAGGACGGCAAGCCCTTCAAGACAAGGGAGGGCGGCGTTATGCGCCTGGAGCGCCTGATCTCGGACATCGACGAGGCGGTGTACCAGCGGATTATGGAGAGCGAGAGGCGTTCCATGACCGAGGAGGAGGCCAGGGCGGCGTCCACCATCATCGGGCTGGCGGCGCTCAAGTACGGCGATCTCTCCAACCAGGCGTCCAAGGATTACATTTTCGACGTGGAGCGGTTCAGTTCCTTTGAGGGTAATACCGGCCCCTACATTCTCTACACCATCGTGCGTATCAAGTCCATTCTGAACAAGTACCGGGAGGACGGCGGACAGGTGGACGAGACGGCTGAAACCAAGGTGATTCTGCCCCCCGCGGGCGAGACGGAGAAGGCGCTGATGCTCCTTCTGACCCGGTACAGCGAGGTGCTGGAGAACAGCTTTGCGGAGACCGCTCCGCACAAGATCTGCCAGTATGTGTTCGAGCTGGCAAACGCATTCAACAGCTTTTATCACGAGACGAAAATCCTGTCCGAGGGGGATGAGGCCAGAAAAGACAGCTACATCGGCCTGATCACGCTCGCCAGACGGGTTCTGGAAGCCTGCATCGACGTGCTGGGCTTTGAGGCGCCGGACCGCATGTAAGAGCGGTTCCACGGCATGCCGGAGGAGCGTTGATTTCATGGAAGTCATAAAAATGCAGACCAACAACTTCTGGAAGGGAGAGGTTGGTGTGAGGGGCCTGGTTGAGGACCAGGCCCAGACCTACAATGTGAGTTTGTATGTCAAGGGTGGCCGGGTGAAAGACTACTCTTGTTCCTGCGCGGAGGGGAATTCCTACAAGGGCATGTGCGCCCATGGGAAAGCCCTTTTCGCGTATTATGAGGACTATGCAAAACGGGCCGGGCAGCCTCCGGTACACACCTCCCAGGAAGTCCACACCATGATCCGGGAGTACACGAACCGGCAGGTGTCCCGGATTATGGCGGCGGAGGAGGCGGAAAAGGCGGATCTGGTGCCTGTGCTGCTATTGTCCGCCCGGCGGGTGCAGCTGGAGTTCAAGGTGGGCAGGGACCGGTATTATCTGGTGAAGGATCTGACTGCCTTCGCCCAGGCGGTGCGGGAAAATTCCTACGTGGAGTACAGCAAGACCTTCGGATTCCACCACTGCGCGGCCGCCTTCACGCCGGAGAGCAGGGGGCTTCTGACGCTGGTGATGGAGCTGGCGGAGCTTGTGAAGCCCCAGAGGGAAGCGGAGCTGGCCCCGGTGCACCGGGACCGCTTTTTCGATTTGGTGATGGACCGGATGATCGAGGTCCAGCTGCCGGGCGGGACCAGAACCCGTCTTTGGGTGGAGCGCAGAGATCCCAGGATGCAGCTGACCGCCCGGAGATACGGCAGGGACGGAATCAAGATCAGCTTTGACGGCGTTCTGGACGGGGAGGAGCCCCGGCGGATTGCGGCGGGATTTGGCGGGGAGCAGCACCTTTACCTGGCGCAGGGAGAACGGCTCTGCCAGTGCAGCCGGGATTTCACCCAGGCGATGCAGCCGTTTCTGGAGCAGATCAATCGGGAGGGCAGCCGGACGCTGCTGGTGGGGGAGAAGGATATTCCCCTGTTTTATGCCCGGGTGCTAAAGAGCATCGCCCCATACGCCGCGGTGCGGGCGGAGGATGTGGACTGGAAGTCTTACGAGCCTCAACCGCTGCGCGCGCAGTTTAAGTTTGACAGCCGCGGTTTAAAGGAGCTGCTGATGGAGCCCTGCCTGTCCTACGGGGATTTCAGCTTCCACCCGGTGGAGGATGAAAATCTGCCCCGGTCCGTCTGCCGCGACGTGCCCGGAGAGTTTAAGATCAGCCAGGTGATCAACCGGTATTTCCGTTACAAGGAGCCGGACGGCATCCGGCTGGTGATCCGGGACGACGAGGAGGCGGTGTACCGCCTGCTGACCGAGGGGATCGAGGAGTTTCGGAAGCTGGGTGAGGTGATGATCAGCGAGGAGCTGAAACAGTGGAAGGTGCTTGCCCCGCCCAAGGTCAGCGTGGGCGTTTCCGTGAACAAGGGCTGGTTGAACCTGACGGTGGATACCGGCGGCCTCTCCGACCAGGAGCTGGCGAAGATTCTTGCAGCCTACAGCCAAAAGAAAAAATATTACCGCCTAAAGCGCGGAGAGTTTTTACAGCTGGGAGAGGGCGGGCTGTACACGGTGGCCCGCCTGGCTAAGGAACTGGGAATCAGCCGGAAGGAGCTGCAGTCCCGGACGGTCAGTCTGCCCGCCTATCGGGCCATGTACCTGGACAGCGTGCTGAAGGAGGGGCCGGGAGTGGCCTACTATCGGGATCAGCTCATGAAAGCTCTGGTCCGCGGCCTGCGTTCCGTGGAGGACAGCGACTATCCGGTGCCGGAACAACTGCAGGGCGTGCTGCGGGAGTACCAGAAAACGGGTTTTCACTGGATGAAGACGCTCGATGCCAATGGGTTCGGCGGCATCCTGGCCGACGACATGGGTCTGGGAAAAACGATCCAGACCATCGCCCTTCTGGAGGACGCGTACGGCGGGGAGCAGAAGGAACGGGAGCCGTCGCTGATTGTGTGCCCGGCCTCCCTGGTCTACAACTGGGAGCACGAGATCCGCAAGTTCGCGCCGGATTTGACGATCCGTTCCGTGGTGGGAAACGCCGGGGAGCGGGAGGAGATTCTTCGGGAAGCGTCGGCCGCTCCGGGGGAGACCTCTGTGTTTATCACATCCTACGACCTGCTGAAGCGGGATGTGGAGCAGTACGGGGAGCTTCATTTCCGGTTCCAGATCATCGACGAGGCCCAGTATATCAAAAATGCCGCGACCCAGAGCGCCAGGGCGGTGAAGGCGGTGAACGCCGGCACCCGCTTTGCGCTGACCGGAACTCCGGTGGAGAACCGGCTGGGCGAGCTGTGGAGCATCTTCGACTATCTGATGCCCGGTTTTTTGTTTGGAGCCCAGCATTTCCGCAAGGAATATGAGCTTCCCATTGTCCGGGACCAGGACGGGGAGGCTCTGGACCGCCTGCGCCGTATCACCGGACCGTTTATTCTTCGAAGGGTGAAAAAGGACGTGCTGCGGGAGCTGCCCGACAAGCTGGAGACTGTGGTCTATTCCCGAATGGAGGAGGAGCAGAAGAATCTCTACGCGGCGGGAGCTGCCAGGCTCAAGGAGCGCCTGGATCGCAGCGAGGGCGAAGGGCTGGGCGAGGAGCGCTTCCAGGTGCTGGCGGACTTGACCAGGCTGCGTCAGATTTGCTGTGATCCGCGGCTGTGCTATGAGAATTACAAGGGCGGCTCGGCAAAGCTTGAGACCTGCATGGACCTGGTGCGCCGGGGCGTGGAGGGAGAGCACAAGATTCTGCTGTTTTCCCAGTTCACATCCATGCTGGAGCTGATCGAGAGCCGCTTGAACCAGGAGGGCATCGCCAGCTACAAGCTGACCGGAGCCACCTCCAAGGAGGAGCGGATGCGCCTGGTGGGAGAGTTCGCGTCGGACGCAACGCCGGTGTTTTTGATTTCCCTGAAGGCCGGAGGCACGGGATTAAACCTGACGGCGGCGGACATCGTGATCCACTACGACCCCTGGTGGAACGTGGCGGCCCAGAACCAGGCCACGGACCGGAGCCACCGTATCGGCCAGGACAAGCAGGTGACGGTGTTCAAGCTGATCGCCAGGAATACGGTGGAGGAGAATATTCTGACCCTGCAGGAATCCAAGAGCAGGCTGTCGGATCAGGTGATTACCGGGGACGGTGGCAGCTTTGGCGGTCTGACGCGGGAGGATATTCTGCGGATATTGGCATAGGGCGCGGGAGCGCGCGTTATAATATGGAAGGAGCAGTAACATGGAGCGGTATCGCAATTATATCAGGCCGTATCGGGCGGCGTTTATCGCAGGTCCGATCCTGATGCTGACGGAGGTGGCGGGGGAGATCGCCCTGCCCAAGATGATGTCGCTTATCATCAACAATGGGGTGGCGAACCACGATGTGGGTTATATTCTGCGCATCGGGGCGGCCATGATCGGCTTCGCCATGCTCATGCTGCTTGGCGGCGTGGGGGGAACTTTCTGCGCGGCAAAAGCCTCAGTCAGTTTCTCGGCAGACCTGCGAAAGGATTTGTTTCACAAGGTCCAGCAGTTCTCGTTTAAAAATATCGACGATTTCAGCACCGGTTCCCTGGTGACCCGCCTGACCAACGACGTGCAGCAGGTGCAGATGGTGGTGCGGATGGCCCTGGTGATGATGTTTAGGGCGCCGGGAATGTTTGTGGGGGCCTTAATCATGGCGTTTACCATGAACGCCCGTCTGGCCCTCGTGATTCTGGTGGTGATTCCGCTGCTGTCCGTGGGCATCGGGCTGGTGTTAAAGACTGCGTTCCCACGTTTTACGGTGATGCAGAAGGCCATTGACCAGCTGAACTCCGGCGTGCAGGAGGCGTTGACCAATGTGCGGGTGATCAAGTCCTTTGTGAGGGAGGATTTTGAGGAACAGAAATTTGAGGAAAACAACAAGCGTTTGAAGGACATGAGCCTGCGGGCAATGAATGTGGTGATTGTAACCATGCCCATGATGACGCTTGCTATGAACGTGACCATGCTGGCCGTGGTGTGGTACGGCGGAAATATGATCATCGGGGGCACCATGCAGGTGGGGGACTTAAGCGCGTTTACCACCTACATTGTGCAGATTCTCATGTCCTTAATGATGCTGGCCATGATCTTTCTCCAGGCATCCCGTGCCATGGCGTCCCTGAAGCGGATTAACGAGGTCCTGGACGTGGACATCGATCTGACCGACGAGGAGGCAAAGCAGAAGGATCTGACGGTGAGCCGGGGGCTGGTGGAGTTTCGGAATGTGAGCTTCGGTTACGGAAAGCGACAGAATGAGACAGTGCTCCGCGACATCAGATTCACCGCAAAACCCGGCCAGACCATCGGCATCATCGGCTCCACAGGCAGCGGAAAGACCAGCCTGGTGCAGCTGATTCCCCGGCTTTACGACGTTACGGCCGGGCAGGTGCTGGTGGACGGCGTGGACGTACGGGAGTATTCCCTGAAGCACCTGCGCAACGGCGTGGCTATGGTGCTGCAGAAAAATGTGCTGTTCTCCGGAACCATCGAGGACAATCTGCGCTGGGGCGGCGAGGAAGCCACCCGGGAGGAGATCCGGGCCGCGGCGGACAGCGCCCAGGCGGACGGCTTTGTCACCTCCTTTGCAAAGGGGTATGACACGGAGATGGGCCAGGGCGGCGTCAATGTTTCCGGCGGGCAGAAGCAGCGCCTCTGTATCGCAAGAGCGCTGCTCAAGCAGCCCAAAATCCTGATACTGGACGATTCCACCAGCGCGGTGGACACGGCTACGGAGGCGAAGATCCGGGAGTGCTTCCGCACGACTTTAAGGGATACCACCAAATTCATTATCGCCCAGCGCATCGGCTCCGTGGAGGAGGCGGACCAGATTCTGGTGATGGACGAAGGGCAGATCGTGGGAATGGGGAGCCACAGGGAACTGCTGGCTTCCTGCGAGGCTTATCAGGAAATCTATTATTCCCAGAAGGACCGGAGCGGGGAGGTGAGCGCCTGATGGCAATGACTCAAAAACAAGAGGACAAATTAAGGGACCTGAAGTACCGCTATGAGAGCAAGTCCTCCGGCGCGCCGGCGGCCCCCAGGCGCATGGGCCCAGGTGGCAGGCACGGCCGTGGCTTACCCGGTGGCGGCAAGCCAAAGGACAGCCGCCGGACGGTGGTGCGTCTGCTGCGTTATCTGGAGGAGGATAAGGCGAAAATGGCGCTGGCCTTTGTGTGCGTGATCGCCAACACGGTCTGCATGCTGGCCGGTTCCTACATGCTGCGCCCCATCATCAACACCTACATCGCGCCGGTGAACGGCAGCCGGGGCGACATCCAGGGGCTGGCCCGGGCGCTGATCGCTCTGGGATTCGTGTTCCTGGCCGGAGTGGCGGCAAACTATTATCAGGCCAAGGTGATGCTGACCGTGGCCCAGAACGCCCTACAGAAGATCCGCGACGACCTGTTCACGAAGATGCAGAAGCTTCCGGTGCGCTTTTACGACACCAACAGCAACGGCGATTTGATGAGCCGCTTTACCAACGACGTGGACACCATCGGGCAGATGTTAAGCTCCACCCTGGTGCAGTTGTTCTCCGGGGCTTTAAGCCTGGTGGGCACCCTGGCGCTGATGATCTACACCAATATCTGGCTGACCCTGGTGACGCTGGTGATGATTCCACTGGTCATGCGGGCCGGCGGGGCGGTGGCTGGGCGGAGCCAGAAGTATTTCTCCGCCCAGCAGTCCTCCCTGGGAGCGGTCAACGGCTATGTGGAGGAGATGATCACCGGACAGAAGGTGATCAAGGTGTTCTGTCACGAGGATACGGTGGCGGACGAGTTTGGCCTGCTCAACGAGGACCTGAGGCAGAATCAGATTCGCGCCCAGTTTTTCGGCGGAGTTATGGGGCCGGTGATGAACAATCTGAGCCAGATCAACTACACGCTTACAGCGGTTGTGGGCGGCCTGCTCTGCGTGCTGCGGGGCTTTGACGTGGGTGGCCTGACCGTGTTTTTAAACTTTTCACGGCAGTTCTCCCGGCCAATCAACGAGATTTCCGCCCAGGTCAGCAATGTGTTCTCCGCTCTGGCGGGCGCGGAGCGGGTGTTCGCGGTGATGGACGAGGAGCCGGAGCCAGCGGACGGGCCGGAGGCCATGGTGCTGGAGCCCATGAAGGGCCATGTGGTGCTGGATCATGTGACCTTCGGCTATGACCCGGAGAAGATCATTTTAAAGGATGTGAGCCTGTACGCAAGGCCGGGGCAGAAGATTGCCTTTGTGGGCAGCACCGGCGCGGGAAAGACAACGATCACCAACCTGATCAACCGGTTTTACGACATTCAGTCCGGGGCCATCACCGTGGACGGCGTGGATATCCGGCAGATCAGCCGGGAGAACCTGCGCAAAAACATCGCTATGGTGCTCCAGGACACCCACTTATTTACCGGTACCGTGATGGAGAATATCCGTTACGGCAGGCTGGACGCCACGGACGAGGAGGTGGTTCAGGCTGCGAAAACAGCCTCCGCCGATTCCTTTATCCGCCGCTTACCGGAGGGGTATGACACCATGCTGGAGGGCGACGGGGCCAATTTGAGCCAGGGCCAGCGGCAGCTGTTAAACATTGCCAGGGCGGCCATCTCCAGGGCGCCGATCCTGATTCTGGACGAGGCCACCAGCTCGGTGGATACCCGCACGGAGAAGCACATCGAGCACGGAATGGACCGTTTGATGGCGGACCGCACTACCTTTGTCATCGCCCACCGCCTCTCCACCGTGCGCAATGCCAACGCCATTATGGTGCTGGAGCACGGCGAGATCATCGAGCGGGGCGACCACGATGAGCTTCTGAAGCTGAAAGGGCGGTATTACGAGCTGTATACGGGACTGAAGGAGCTGGATTAAACGATCTACTCGGGTTGGGCTGTATGGATATTGAACCTGTGAAAGGAGGCTGGCTATATGATTGAATATAGGAGATGCAGGGAATTTACGGAGGAGCAGCTCGGCGGGCTGTTCCGGTCGGTGGGCTGGTACTCCGGCAGGTTCCCGGAACGGCTTAAGAAGGCTATGGGCAATTCTAGCCGGGTGATATCGGCCTGGGATGGGGAGTGCCTGGTAGGGCTGATCCGCGGGCTGGACGACGGCGTGTGGCAGGCGTCCATCGACTGTCTGCTGGTGGACCCGGAGTACCAGGGAAGAAAAATCGCGTCCGCATTGTTGGAAATGCTGTTGGAGGATTACCGGGAGCTGCTCTATGTGGACGTGGTTCCGGATGAGAAACGGAACGTGGGCTTCTATCTGAAACACGGTTTTGAGGTTATGGAGGAGGGCACGGCGATGCAGATCAGGGGAAAGGGCTGGGATTGTGCGGAAAAGCCGGAAAATAGTGGTATACCACATGGAACTTTCCACAGCGCTCCGGGCGGATTTTCCTAAGAAACCGTTCGAATTCCCTCCGAAAAAGGGGGATGATCGGTGGAATGACGGTCGGATACATGCTGGAAAATGATGGTATACCACCTGCCGGACGGCCCGGCTCCCATTTTGGGATACCGCCGGGCTCTGTTAAAAAGGTGTAAAAACGCCGAAAAATCGTTAATTTATAGGCAAAGTCGGTTTGTGGGAGCGGAGCGAAAGGAAGCCCCTGCGTTCCCAGAGATTCGACTGGAAAAATAAGGGAACACTGCGCACATTGTATTTTTTGAGATACAGTGTGTCGAATGTTGGAAATTGAATGAAAAACTTTGACAATTTCAGACAAAAATGGGGCTGATTTTGCAATTTAGTAAATAATTAATGACATAATTAAAAAAATAACGATGGGAAATGAATTGTATACAATTTTAAATTGTGGTATACTATGAAAGCATGTATACACAACAGTAACGATTCAGCCGTGCGTCAGTTTGCGCGGACTCAGGTTTTCTGCGAGCAGGAATGTGATACGGATATCGCCGGTGTCACCCAAAACTGTTGCACAGCTGAATCGTTACGGAAAATTATTGAAGAAAGAGGGTTAGAATTCCATGGGTTTGGCAACTTTTAAGGGCGGCATCCACCCCTACGAGGGCAAGGAACTGTCAGAGAACAAACCGGTTCAGGTTCTGGAACCTAAGGGCGAGCTGGTTTATCCCATGTCCCAGCACATCGGGGCCCCGGCGAAGCCTCTGGTCGCAGTAGGAGACCATGTCCTGGCTGGCCAGAAGATCGGAGAAGCGGGCGGGTTCATCTCCGCCAATGTGATCGCTTCCGTATCCGGTACTGTGAAAAAGATCGAACCGAGGCGCATGGCGAATGGCGCGATGGTACCTTCCATTATCGTGGAGAACGACGGGGAGTACAAAGGGATCGAGGGTCTTGGGGAAGACCGTGATCCGTCCGGGCTCTCCAAGCAGGAGATCCGCGACATCGTAAAGGAAGCGGGCATTGTGGGACTGGGCGGCGCGGGCTTCCCGACTCACGTAAAGCTGACTCCCAAGGATGAGAACGCAATCGAGTACATATTGGTGAACGGCGCGGAGTGCGAGCCTTATCTGACCAGCGATTACCGCATGATGATCGAGGAGCCGGAGAAGATCGTGGGCGGCCTGAAGGTGATCCTTCAGCTGTTTGACAACGCCAAGGGCGTGATCGGCATCGAGAACAACAAGCCCGAGGCCATCGCAAAGCTGACGGAGATGGTCAAGGACGAGCCGCGCATCACGGTGTGCCCCTTAAAGACCAAGTACCCCCAGGGCGGTGAGCGTTCCCTGATCTACGCCATCACCGGCCGGAAGGTGAATTCCTCTATGCTGCCCGCCGACGCAGGCTGTATCGTGGACAATATCGACACCGTGATCGCCATCTACATGGCGGTCTGTAAGCGCACGCCCCTGATGCGCAAGATCATCACCGTGACCGGGGATGCGGTGACGGATCCCAGAAACTTCAATGTGAAGCTGGGAACCAACTATCAGGAGCTGATAGAGGCTGCGGGCGGCTTCAAGACCGAGCCGGAGAAGATTTTGTCCGGCGGCCCCATGATGGGCCAGGCGCTGTTCGATCTGGACATCCCGGTGAGCAAGACCAGCTCCGCGCTGACCTGCTTTACCAAAGACCAGGTGGCGGCCATGGAGCCGACTCCCTGTATCCGCTGCGGCAAGTGCGTCAGCGTGTGCCCCAGCAAGATTATTCCGGTTATGATGATGGAAGCCGCGCTGCACAACGACTGCGAAAAGTTCGAAAAGCTGAACGGCATGGAGTGCATGGAGTGCGGAAGCTGCACCTATGTATGTCCCGCGAAGCGCCCGCTGACGCAGGCCTTTAAGGATATGCGGCGTACCGTCGCGGCAAACCGCAGGAAGAAAGGGTAGGAGGGGACAACTGTCATGAGTAAATTATTAAACGTATCATCATCCCCGCATGTGAGAAGCAGTGAGACCACCCAGAGCATTATGATGGACGTGGCGATCGCCATGATTCCCGCAGCCGCTTTTGGCGTGTTCCACTTCGGCTTCTATGCGTTGCTTGTGTTGCTTGTAACCGTTGCGGCCTGTGTCCTCAGCGAGTACATATTTGAAAAGTATATGAAGAAGCCCATCACCGTGCGCGACATGAGCGCGGTTGTGACCGGCATGATCCTGGCGCTCAACATGCCCCCGGAGATTCCGCTGTGGATCCCCGCCCTGGGCGGCGTGTTCGCCATCATCGTGGTGAAGCAGCTCTACGGCGGCCTGGGTCAGAACTTTATGAACCCGGCGCTGGCGGCCAGATGTTTCCTGCTCATCTCCTTTGCGGGCAAGATGACGGACTTCACCAGCAAGAAGGGCAGCACCTTCCAGTTCGACGGCATTTCCAGCGCCACCCCCCTGGCTACCTTAAAGAGCGGCGGCGTGGTGGACGTACCGGCCATGTTTACCGGTAATATCGCCGGAACCATCGGCGAGGTGTCCGTGATCGCCCTGCTTCTGGGTGCGGCTTATATGCTGGTCAAGAAGGTTATCACCATCCGCATTCCGGCGGCCTACATCATCACCTTTGTAATCTTTATCGTGTTGTTTGGCGGACACGGCCTGGACTTCAACTTTATCGCGGCTCACCTGTGCGGCGGCGGCCTGATCTTCGGTGCGTTCTTCATGGCGACCGACTATGTGACCAGCCCCATCACACCCAGGGGACAGATCGCCTTCGGCGTGCTCCTCGGCGTGCTTACCGGACTGTTCCGTCTTTTCGGCGGTTCCGCGGAGGGCGTGTCCTACGCTATCATCATCAGCAACATCCTGGTTCCGCTGATTGAGAAGGTAACCCTTCCCAAGGCATTCGGAAAGGAGGGCAAGTAATATGAGCAAGTCAGGATTTATGAAAGACGCAGTGATTCTGTTTGCAATCACCCTGATTTCCGGCTTTCTGCTGGGCGGCGTATATCAGCTGACCAAGAAGCCCATTGAGATTGCCACCATCAAGGCCAACAACAAGGCCTACAAGGCCGTTTTTAACGAGGCCGAAACCTTTGACCCGGACGACAGCCTGACCGCGGCCGTGGAGGCCTGCAACACGGCGCTGGCCACCATGAACTACGGAAACGTAGCGGTGGACACGGTGCTGAAGGCCAACGACGCGAACAAAAACCAGCTGGGCTACGTGATCGTTTCCCACTCCAACGACAGCTATGGCGGCGAGGTGAAAATCTCCGTGGGTATGAAGGAGGACGGCACCGTCACGGGGATCGAGTTTTTGACCATCAGCGACACCCCCGGCCTGGGCTTAAAGGCCAAGGAGCCGGATTTCAAGAACCAGTACACCGGCAAGAACGCGGAGGCCCTGACGGTAAAGAAGGGCGGCGGCGCAGGCGAGACCGAGATCAACGCCATCAGCGGCGCGACCATCACGTCCAGCGCGGTGACCAATGCGGTGAACGCTGCGTTATATTTTGTGCATAACTGTATCAATCAGTAGGAGGTGGGAAAATGAACAAATGTACAGAACGTTTATATAACGGTATTGTGAAAGAAAACCCAACCTTCGTGTTGATGCTCGGCATGTGTCCGACCCTGGCGGTAACGACCTCCGCAATCAACGGCCTGGGCATGGGACTTTCCACTACCGTGGTTTTACTGTTTTCCAATATGATTATTTCCGCGATGCGTAAGATCATTCCGGACCGCGTGCGTATTCCGGCTTACATCGTAATCGTGGCGTCCCTGGTTACCATCGTTCAGCTGCTGCTCCAGGCCTATGTGGATTTCCTGTACGCGGCTCTGGGCATTTACATTCCTTTGATCGTGGTGAACTGTATCATCCTGGGCCGCGCGGAGTCCTACGCGTCCAAGAACGACGCCGTTTCTTCCACGTTTGACGGAATCGGCATGGGTCTTGGTTTCACCGTGGCCCTGACCTGTATCGGACTGGTCCGCGAGCTTTTAGGCTCCGGCGCCGTGTTCGGCAAGGTGCTGATCCCCGAGGATTTCCACATCGCCATCTTTGTTCTGGCTCCCGGCGCGTTCTTCGTGCTGGCGATCCTGACGGCGCTTCAGAACAAGTTCAAAGCGCCGTCCGCAACCAACGGTTCCGTGCCCCAGTCCAAGCTGGCCTGCGGCGGAAACTGCTCCACCTGTACCGGTAGTTCCTGCATGGCAAACCATGAGATTCTGGACACCAGAAAGCGTCAGGCGGAGGAAGAGGCTCTGGCCAAGAAGAAAGCGGCCCTGGCCAAGAAAGAAGCGGAACTGAAGGCGGCGACAGCCAAGAAGGAAGATTAAGGAGGGTGGATAGATGAAAGAATTATTGTTAGTTGCCATTGGATCCGCTCTGGTCAATAACGTGGTTTTAAGCCAGTTCCTGGGGCTTTGTCCGTTCCTCGGCGTTTCCAAGAAGGTAGAGACCTCGGCAGGTATGGGCGCGGCCGTTATCTTCGTTATCACCATTGCGTCGTTTGTGACCAGCGTGATTTACAAATTCATCCTGGCCAACGAGCACTTCATCATCAATGGCAAGCCGGTGGATCTGGCGTTTCTTCAGACCATCGTGTTCATCCTGGTGATTGCGGCTCTGGTTCAGTTTGTAGAGATGTTTCTGAAAAAGTCCATGCCCTCTCTTTACGAGGCGCTGGGCGTGTACCTGCCCCTGATTACCACCAACTGCGCGGTGCTGGGCGTGGCTCTGACCAACGTACAGAAGGGCTACGACATTCTGACGAGTGTTGTGAACGGCGTGGGTATCTCCGTGGGCTTCACCATTGCGATTATCATGCTGGCCGGCATCCGCGAGAAGATCGAGCACAACGACGTGCCGTACTCATTCCAGGGTTCTCCCATCGTTCTGATCACCTCGGGACTTATGGCAATCGCATTTTTCGGATTTTCCGGATTAATTTAGAAGGAGGAGAAGGAAAATGGTTACAGGCATTATTTTAGCGGCAGCGGTCGTCGGTATTCTGGGCATTCTGATCGGAATATTCTTAGGCGTTGCCAGCGAGAAGTTTAAAGTGGAAGTGGATGAGAGAGAGATTCTGGTCCGCAACGAGCTGCCCGGCAACAACTGCGGCGGCTGCGGATACGCGGGCTGTGACGCCCTGGCCAAGGCCATCGCGGCGGGCCAGGCCGACGTGGGCGCATGTCCGGTGGGCGGCGCTTCCGCGGCGGAGAAGATCGGCGCCATCATGGGCGTTGCCGGCGGAGCCGCCGACAAGAAGGTGGCCTTCGTCAAGTGCTCCGGCACCTGCGACAAGACCAAGGTGCAGTACAACTACTACGGCGTGGACGACTGCCAGAAGGTTTCCGTGGTACCGGGAGCCGGAGAGAAGGCCTGCGCTTACGGATGTATGGGCTACGGCTCCTGCGTAAAGGCCTGCGCCTTTGACGCCATCCACGTGGTGGACGGCGTGGCCGTGGTGGATAAGGAAAAATGTGTTGCCTGCGGCAAGTGCGTGGCTTCCTGCCCCAACCACCTGATCGAGCTGGTGCCCTACAAGGCCGAGCACCTGGTGCGCTGCAACTCCCACGACAAGGGCAAGGACGTGAAGGCGGCCTGCGCGGCCGGCTGTATCGGCTGTACCCTCTGCACCAAGCAGTGCGAGTTCGACGCCATCCATATGGAGAACAACCTGGCTGTGATTGATTATGAGAAGTGCACCAACTGTGGAAAGTGCGCGGTGAAGTGTCCGGCGAAGGTGATTTTGTAAGTGCGGAATTTTAGAGATAGCGATGGCATTTTTTAAGGTTATTTCTGAATGAGAAAAATGAAGATGCTGCCTGATCGGGAGTTTGACGATTAGGCAGCATCTTTAATTTTAAATCGGAAGTGTTTCGTTTGAGAACAATAATAAGGAGCTGGGTTTCGAATCAGAAGAAATAATCAAAAGTGTTTTGACATGAAACGAAAATGAGACATCACTCGATTGCTTTCCCCTCAAAATCCCTATAAAATAGTAAATATTTCAGATGGGAGGTATTTGATTATGTATGTTCCGCCAACCGTAAAACCTTTGTGTCCGCCGGAGGAAAAGCCGCGGTTTGAAGATGTGGCCTATGCGGCAGTTAAGCTGGATAACGGGCAGGATTATACCCTGAGACTTGACATTTACCAGTCTGCCGGGCAGGATAAGCCGGGCCCCTGTATCATCTATATTTTTGGCGGCGGCTTTATGTGGGGAGAGTACAAGCAGGTTACCCAGAAGGCGGTTTACTGTCGTGACCTGGTCCGACTGACCAGGGAGGGCTACACCGTGGTTTGCCCGGACTACCGGCTGGTGAGCCAGTCCATTTTTCCGGCGTGTATCAACGACGTCAAGGGCGTGGTGCGCTTTCTGAAGGCAAATGGGGAGAAGTATCACATTGACCCTGATCGAATCGGCGCTCTGGGCAACTCGGCCGGGGGCTGCCTGGCGGCAATGCTGGCATTTAGCTCGAAATGTGAGGAGCTGGAGGGGGATGTGGGCGGCAACCTGGAGTATGACAGCTCCATCAAGGCGGCGGCGATCTTTTACGCCCCCGCGGACCTCTGCCAGAGCATCCGAACCAGCGCCGCGGCTCTGTCCGGCCCGCCCAAGGATCTGACCGGGACGGAGATTGAAAATGTGGGCAATGACAAGGCGAATATTATCCCGGCGTTGATTGTGGGCTATACCGGCCCGGGAAGGAGCCTTCTCACGCTGAACCAGGTGCTGGAGAGCAACGATCCCAGCCATCCGGACTGGCATTTTATCGAGTTGACAAAGCTGTGCAGCCCGATCACCCATGTGAGCGCGGACTGCCCGCCGGTGGTTATTTTCCAGGGCGCGCGGGACCCCATTGTGGACCCGGAGCAGAGCGAGCTTTTGTACCATGCGCTGGCAAGGGCAGGGGCGGACGCCACCTTTGTGGCCTATTCCGGCGGTGGACACGGCCCGTCCCTTGGGGAGGAAATCGACCAGTTCGCATACAGTTTCCTGAAAAACAGACTGTGATCGGAGGGCTTGATACGTGAGCGATGGGAACGGATTTTACATGTATGTCTCCACAAGGGCCTGCTATGATCCGGCCAAGACCATTTTCGTCTTTGCGCCCGGTGAGGAGGCGGGGGAGCTAGCTTTAGCGGAGCGGTTCGCCGTCCGGTCGGGCTGGCAGGCGCTGGCCGAGTACGACGGGGCGGTGCTGATCCTTCCGCTGGCCCCGGCGGGATGGAAGACAGAGCCGGTCTCTCTACCGGGACGGATTTATGAACGGATTCGGGGCGGAGTGGAGAGCCGTAACGGAAAGAGCCTGTTCGGGCGGGGCGGGAAGATCTGGTGCTGGGAGACGATGATTTACCTGGCCGGATACGGCGACGGAGCGGTGTTTGCCGGAAACTGCCTGGTGGCGGAGCCGGGGCGTTTTGCGGCCGCGGCTCTGATCGGGGGCGCGCCGGAGGATTATTCGGCCGGGAAGAAACCGTCCGGTCATTGGATGGTACCGGATGTGAGCGATGATTATGTGGTGCGAAACGATCAGATTCCCTGCAGCCTTTGGCTGATTGGAGCGCAGAAGGAGGAGGCCGGACGGGCCTTGGATTACTTCGGGGCGTCGGGCGGTCTTGGACGGGAGCCAAAGCAGATTTCCATGGGGACGTTCACGGCGGTCTGCTATGAAAATGAGGCCAACCCGGCTCAGCGGCTGATGGTTTCGGACGCGGCGGAGATATCCGGTATGTCCTTGGCCCACGCCATTCTGGACGCGTATTTTGACCGCACCGTCCGTTGGAAAACCGGGCCGGACGGGACGCTGGCCCTTCATCTGGGGCGGACGGATTTTTACCAGTCTAACCGGTTTATCCACCGCTCTGTGACGGTGGGGTGCCTGGAGTATTCCTACTCGGTGCATTTGCCCGAGGGGTGTTCCGCGGAGGATGTGAGAGGATTGCCGCTGTTGTTCAGCGTTCACGGAAGGGGAGAGCCTGCCTGGCTCTTTGCCGAAAAGAATGGCTGGGACTTGCTGGCGGATGAGACCCGGGCCTTTGTTCTGGTCTGCCCGGATTCTCCGGGGAATATCTGGCAGCTGGAGCGGGACGGGCTGGCCTTTGAAGTGATGATTACGCAGATTTGCGGGGATTACGGGCTGGACCGCACCAGGGTATATCTGACTGGGTTTTCCAACGGCGGCGCAATCACCCGGGAGGTTGGGACTACATGGCCGGAATTGTTCGCGGCCATCGCACCGTTTAACGCGCCCGTGAATGCGCCGGGGCTGGTGGCGGAGGAGGTTGTGAACCCGGGGTTTCTGTCGTCCGGGTATGAGCTGCCCTGCTGGGTATGCGTTGGGGACAGGGATCCCGCCGCAGGGACGGATGTGGACGGGCAGTTGGAGGTGATGCTGGCGGCGAATCGTTGGATGGGTAGTTCTGAGGAGGGGGACGCCGTTTGCGGTGAGGCTTGTTCCGAAGAGGGCCCCGTCCGCCCCACCCGCTTCCCTCCGGATGAAATCCGCACCGGCGAAAACTACTACACTGCCTCCCGGGGCTACCTCCAGGGAGACCGGTTTAGAACCTTCGTCTACCACGGCCTGGACGGGCTGCCCCGGGTGGCGTTCACCGTGATGAAGAACATGCCCCACGGGGCCATCCGCGAGCAGAGCCGGGCCGCCTGGGAGTTCCTGCGGCATTTCCGCCGCCCTGAGGGGAGCAGGCAGGTGGAATATCTGCCGGATTAGGGCGTGTATTTCTCCTCATTCAAATACCGCCACAGGGTCGTCCGCCCGATGCCGAGCCGTTTTGCAGCCAGAGTCTGGTTGCCGCCGCATTGGGAGAGGACGACCTTTACAATTTCCCGGGTCATCTCGTTTAAGGGCCGGTTGTAGTCGAAAAAGTCGGCTGTGGTGGGGACGTACTGGCGCTTCTCCTTCTCAATGGCCTCGTACACTGTATCCCGCTGAATATACGCGGTGGAGGTGAGCATCACCAGTTCCGCCAGCACCCGCTTCAACTGCATAAAATTGTCCGGCCACTGGTAGCTCATGAGCAGGGAAAGGGCCTCGGGCGTGAAGCCCACGATCTGTTTGGACATTTCCACGTTCATGGCGTTGAGATACAGGTTGCTGGAGCTCTGGATATCGTCGGTCAGCTCTCTCAGCGGCGGCATATAGATGGTGGTGCAGGGCAGATAGTCGATAAAACTTCTGGAGGGGTCCGGGGAATCCCGCTCCAGGGTCTGGGAGCAGGAGAGGATGATCCGGTTGCGCTTGTGGGCCCCGGTGTCCACCAGAAAGGACAGAAGCCGTTCCTGCTGGTTTTTGGACAGAGCCTGGATGTTGCTGATGAAAATGGTGTTGTTTTTATCGTTCAGAGGCGAATTGTAGTTGCTGATCACATAATTCCAGGTCCGCTCGTTGAGGATTTGGCAGTCGATGGTGATATAGGGATATTTCTGCATGGAGCTTTCCAGGTAGAGCTTGGCCGCCAGCTGGTTTTTCCCCGAGCCCCGCTCCCCCAGGATCATCACGGGAAGGGTATTCTGGTTGATTAGCCGGATTTTCTCCTCCATCAGCCTGGCGCTGGAGGTCAGGGAGTAGAAACTGCTGGAATACATGACCGAGACCTGGGAATAGTTGGAAAAACGGATGCCGTGTTTGCTGCCTCCCACCGGGAAGGGGTTCTGCTCCAGGCAGAAAATGCAGCAGGGTTCATCCAGGAAACCGGCCTCCTCCGCCGTGATGGAATAGAGGTCGTTTTCGATCATGTGAAATGCCTTTGCCGACATGGAGTGGGGGGATTCCATCAGCTTTTTCAGATGTCCGGTGACGGCCGTAATGTTCTTCTCATTGTAGGTGGAGAACAGGATGGTTCCGTCCCGCTTCATGATAACGGTTTTCATGCCCTGCATGTCCAGGGCCTTTGTGAACAGGCGGCTTCTGGCCTTGGTCTCCGCCACGGCCCGGCACATGTTGACGGAATATTCGATGGCGATATCGATGCTCTCCGGCCCGGACAGGATCAGAATCGGCTCCATGCCGGCTTCCCGGGCCATCATCTCGGTGATCACGTCGCAGAGAATGAAATTGCATCCCCCGGCCTTCAGCTCTCTCAGCACAGGGCCCAGCTCCTCAGGGCTGTGGATGGTGACGATGTTCATGCGGTAATTCATCATCTCACACAGGACGCGGGCCGGTTGGGTGACGGTGGGATAGCCCACCACGGCGTAGGCTTCGGTGAGATTCCCCACCAGCAGGATCGCCCGCAGAATGTCGTTGATGTTCAATGTGATTTCGATGACCGGGATGGTGGCCACCCGCCGGATCAGCTCCGCGGTTCCGCCCCGAGAGATCAGAATATCAAAACCTTCGTCCATATGCTGCAGGGCCAGCTGAACCCCGTCCTCCAGGTTCCCCGTGTAGACCACCATCTCGATTTCCTCATATTTTGCAGCCTCCGCGACCATGGCGTTTCTCAAATTTTCGTATGGCGCGATTCCCAGTATACGATATTTCGTTCCCATAGGACTTGATTCTCCTTTCCTGCATGCTTTCTGAATTCTTGTCGAACTGTTTCATTATGAAAATATAATATCATAAAGTGAAAAGAAAAACAATAATGTTTCAAAAAAGAACAAAAAATCATTTGTTTTTATTTGAAACCTACAGTGAAAAGCGTTATCCTATAACCACAGAGAGAAACCGAGATACATGTTTCAAATCAAAACACATTGCAAGCTGGCGGGAGGTGAGACATTGGTTGAATTGATGATTATTGCGGACGATTTCACAGGCGCCCTGGATTCAGGGGTGCATTTCGCGGAGAGAGGAATCCGCACCAGAGTGATTGTCAGCATGGAGGACGACAGAAGCTGGGAGGAAGGCCTTAAGTCCGGGGAGACCACGGTGCTGGTGGTGGACGCGGAGACCAGGCACGCTTCGCCGGAGCAGGCAGGACGCAAGGTACACGCCATCGTGTCGGACGGCAAAAAAGCGGGAATCCCTTATATTTATAAGAAAACAGATTCAGCCCTCCGGGGAAACATCGGAAGCGAGCTGGAGGCGGCCCTGAGGGCGTCGGGGGAACAGGTTCTGAGCTTTGTGCCCGCCCTGCCCCGGATGAACCGGATCACCAAAGGCGGGAAACACTATATCGACGGCGTTCCGGTCAGCCGGAGCGTGTTCGGAAAAGATCCCTTCGAGCCGGTCACCCGGGACGACATAGAGGAAATCATCGGTCTGCAGAGCAAGATTCCCGTAACCATTGCAGAAGACCCGGAACAGCTAAGCGGTATAGAATCCGGCATTGTGGCTTACGACGCCCGGAGCGAAGCGGACATTGAGCGGATCGGCGCGAAGCTGGCCGCGTCGGGACAGAGCCGCCTGCTGGCCGGCTGCGCGGGCTTCGCCTCCATTTTGCCAACGCTTTTGGGCCTGGAACGCCGGGAGCCGGAGGCGGCTGCGCTGGAGAACCGGCTGTTTGTGATCTGCGGCAGCGTGAACCCCATCACGAAAAAGCAGCTGGACCGGGGCGAGCAGGCGGGATTTCCCAGATTCTACATGAGGCCGGAGGAAAAGCTGGACCGGGAATTCTGGAGATCAGGAGACGGAGAACGGCGGGTCCGGCAGATAACGGAGGCCGGAAGCGGCAAGGACTGCGTCATCCTGGACACCAACGACCGGGAGGGAACGCCGGACACCCTGGAGTACGCCGGAAGGCTCGGCATGGACACCGAGGCGGTGCGCCGGAGAATCCCGGAAACCCTGGGAATCATTTTAAAACAAATGCTGGATCAGGGACTTAACGCCGTCTGGCTGGTCACCGGCGGGGACACGCTGCTGGGGTTCATGAAGGAGATCGGGCAGTGGGAGCTTAAGCCCATCCGGCAGATCCGGCCGGGCTGCGTGCTGACGAAGCTGGATTACAATGGCCGGGAATATCATATGATCACAAAATCAGGCGGCTTCGGGGATGAAAACCTGTTGCCGGAGCTGACGGAAGAATTAAAAGGAAAACAGAAAGGCGAGGAAAATGGGATATCAGATTAAAATTCCTTCCTGCGTATATTCAGGAATGGGAAGCATTGAGGATGTTCAGACAATCTTAAAACAGGAGTCCGCAAAAAAGGCCCTGGTGTTCACCGACAAGGGAGTGGCCGGAGCGGGGCTTTTAGACAAGCTGCTGGCCGTGCTGGAACACTGCAGCGTGGATTACCAGGTGTTCGACGAGCTGAAGCCGGAACCCGCCTACGGCGACGTGGAGGCGGTGGTGGAGCAGATGAACCGGGAAAATGGCGACATCATCATCGCCATCGGCGGCGGCAGCGTCATGGACGCAGCCAAGCTTTGCTCCCTGTTAAAAGGCTCCGATTACACGGTGAAGGATTTGCTTGACAATCCTCTTCTGGCGTCAAAGCAGCTCAAAACCGTGATGATCCCCACCACCTGCGGCACCGGCTCCGAGGCCACCTGCAACGCCATCGTGGCCATCCCGGAGGAGCAGTCAAAAAAGGGCATTGTGAACGCGGAAATGATACCGGATTACGTGATACTGGACGCCCAAATGATCGCCGGGCTGCCAGCCTCCATCGTGGCCGCCACCGGCGTGGACGCCCTGGCCCATGTGGTGGAGTGCTATACCTCGAAGAAAGCGACCCCCTTGAGCGATACCTACGCTGCGGCAGGCGCGAAGCTGATTTTCCGCAACATTGAGCAGGCTTACAAAAATCCCTCCGACATGGAGGCCAAGAACAACCTGTTGCTGGGCGCGTTTTACGGCGGCGTGGCCATCACCGGAAGCGGCACCACCGCGGTTCACGCCCTGAGCTATCCCCTGGGTGGCAAGTACCACATCCCCCACGGCGTGTCCAACGCCATACTGTTTGCCCACGTGATGGCGTTTAACAAGGACGCCTGCGCAGAACGGCTGGCGCAGCTCTGCGACGCGGTGTACCCGGAACAGTCGGCGGGGAGCGGGGAGGAAAAGGCGGATTACATGATCGAGCGGATCGCCGCCATCGTGAAGAACACCGATATCCCCACGAATCTGGAAGCCTTCGGCGTCAAAATGGAGGACCTGGACTTCCTGGTGGACGCGGGGAGCAGGCAGCAGAGGCTTCTGGTCAACAACATGAAGGAATTGAGCCTTGAAGACATTCGTTCCATCTATTTGAACGTGCTGAAGGAGGATTAAACGTGACAGAGATCAAAGGAATTATCGCGGCAATGCAGACCGCCATGCATGAAGACGGCAGCATCAACGAGGCGGAGCTCCGCAGACAGATCAACCGGCAGATCGACGCGGGAGTGGACGCGGTGTTCTGCCTGGGCACCAACGGCGAGTTTTACATTATGTCCGCTGAGGAAAAAATCCGGGTGATGGAGATTTTCGTGGACGAGGTAAAGGGCCGGGTTCCGGTGTACGCGGGCACCGGGTGCATCAGCACAGAGGAGACCGTGGCGCTGTCCAGAAAGGCCCAGGAGATCGGCGTGGACGTACTCTCCGTCATCACCCCCTATTTCGCGGCCATCAGCCAGGAAGAGCTGTACCAGCATTACGCCCAGGTGGCGCAGGCGGTGGACCTTCCGGTGGTGATGTACAACATCCCGGCCAGAACCGGGGCTTCCCTGGCTCCGGCCACCGTGAAGCGCCTGGCGGGCGAATTTAAAAATATCGCAGGCGTCAAGGACTCCAGCGGCAATTTTAACAACATTCTCCAGTACATCCAGGAGACCGAGGGGATGGATTTCGCGGTTCTCTCCGGCAACGACGCCCTGATCCTCTGGACCCTTTTGGCAGGCGGCAAGGGCGGGATCACCGCAATCGCCAACATCCTTCCCACGGTTATGGTGGACATTTACCAGAGCTATCTGCGGGGGGACATGGAGGGCGCGAAGAAAGCCCAGAACGCCATTTCTAAAATCCGGGAATGCTTTAAATACGGCAACCCCAACTCCGTCGTCAAGTGCGCCACCAACCTGATCGGACAGCCGGTGGGGCCCTGCAGAAAGCCCTTCGGCATCTTGCCCCAGGAGGCGGTGGAAGCGATCCAAAAGACCATCGACACCTACTACGGGGAGTATAAAAATAAGTGACAGTCCAGGAAAGGAGAACGGCAGTTATGAAAATAATCGGTATTACCATGGGAGATCCGGCCAGCATCGGCCCGGAGATCACCGCGAAGGCATTGTCCGACCCGGCGGTCTATAAGCGCTGCAAGCCGCTGGTGGTGGGAGACGCCGCAGTGATGGAGGAGGCCTTAAAGATTACCGGACTCTCCGGCAAGCTGAAAATCCATAAGATCGGGGACGTAAGCGAAGCGCTGTACGAATACGGCAGCATCGACGTCTACGACATGGGTATGGTGGACATGAAGGAGCTGAAGCGGGGAGAGGTCTCCGCAATGGCCGGAAACGCGGCCTTCCAGTATGTGAAGAAGGTCATTGAGCTGGCCATGGACAAACAGGTGGACGCCACGGTGACCAACGCGCTGAACAAGGAGGCAATGAACCTGGCGGGACATCATTACTCCGGCCATACCGAGATTTACGCGGACTACACCGGCACAAAGAAATACACCATGATGCTGGCCCACGAGAATTTGAGAGTGGTCCATGTGTCCACCCACGTTTCCCTCAGGGAAGCCTGCGACCGGGTGAAGAAGGACCGCGTTCTGGAGGTGATCCGCATCGCCCACCAGGCATGCCGTAAGCTGGGAATTCCGGAGCCGAAGATCGGCGTGGCGGGCCTCAACCCCCACAGCGGCGAGAACGGCATGTTCGGACGGGAGGAGATCGAGGAGATTACCCCGGCCATCCAGGCGGCCAGAGCCGAGGGCATCCTGGCGGACGGACCGGTTCCGCCGGACACCATTTTCTCCAAGGCCAGGGGCGGCTGGTACGACATTGTGGTGGCCATGTACCACGATCAGGGGCACATTCCCTTAAAGGTGGTGGGCTTTGTATACAACCACGAAGCACAGAAATGGGACGCGGTGGCCGGAGTGAACATCACCCTGGGCCTGCCCATCATCCGGGCCTCCGTGGATCACGGAACCGCATTTGACCAGGCGGGCACGGGCCTTGCCAGCGAGCTGAGTTTGATCAACGCCATGGATTACGCCATCCGCATGGCTGAAACCAAAGAATAATACCGTAAAAAAAGGAAGGGGAACGATTATGGAATACGCAAAATTGCCAGGGTTGACACCGGACGGAACAATGTATTGGAACGAGGAAATGGGGACTGTGGAGGCGGTTCTTCCGCCGGGGGGCTACAAGACCGCCCACGGACCGGGGCTTTTGGAGCTGGAAAACGGGGATATGCTGTGCGTCTGGTTCGCAGGTTCCTTTGAGGGCAACGCGGATGTGAACGTGATCTGCGCCCGCCTGAAAAAGGGAGCGGACCGGTGGGAGGAGCCGGTTCTGGTATCCCATGATCCCGAGCGGAGCGAGCAGAACCCGTCGCTGTTTTCCGGGCCGGACGGAATGGTCTGGGCCATGTACACCTCCCAGCTTTCCAGAGTTGAGGGCAAGGACAACATGCAGTTTACCTCTGTGATCCGCTGCCAGAAGAGCGCGGACGGCGGCGAGACCTGGAGCGACTACGAGACCGTATTCCCGGAGGAGGGAAGCTTCTGCCGGCAGCCCATCCAGGTGCTCTCCAACGGGCGCTGGATCTTCGGAAACTGGATTTGCACGGACTCCGAACTGGGGCTCACCGGCGATCCCACCGCCTTCCGTATCTCCGACGACCAGGGTAAAACCTGGAAAATGGTGGATATGCCCGAGAGCAACGGCGCGGTTCACGCCAACGTGGTGGAGCTGGAGCCGGGCCATCTGGCAGCCTTTATGAGAAGCCGCGCTGCGGACAATATCTACCGCAGCGAGTCCCTAGACTACGGCGACACCTGGACCAAGCCGGTTCCCACGGTTCTGCCCAACAACAACTCCAGCATCAGCGCAGTGAAGCTGCAGAGCGGAAGAATTGCCGTCGCCTACAATCCCACCTGCACGCCCTGTCCCACGCCGGGCATCGCTTCCTGGCCTGGCCTGCGCTGCCCCGTAGCCGTGGCGCTGTCCGAGGACGGCGGACTCACCTTCCCCATGATCCGCTATATGGAGCGGGGCGAGGGCTACATGGGAGACGAGAACAAGACCAACAACCGGCAGTACGAGTATCCCTATATCATGCAGGGCAGAGACGGCAGGCTCCACCTGGCCTTTGCCTACAAGGACCGCCTCAGCGTGAAATATATGAGCTTTACGGAGGAGGACGTCATGGGCAAAAAGCGCGAGACGGTAGGCCTCTACAATCCGACCTCAGCCAAGGTCCAGTGAGAAGGAGGAAGATAAAATGACAATTCAAATGATTCTTGCCCTCGCAATCCTGGTGATCATGATCGGGCTGATCATGTTCGACGTACTCCCCTTCGGCGCGCCGCCCCTTCTGGCCTGTATGCTGCTGGTGGTAACGGGACTGTCCACCGTGCCCGAGGCATTTGCCGGATTCACAAATTCCAGCGTGATTATGATCGCCAGCTTCATGGTGGTACTGGCGGGCGTACAGAAGACCAGGGCCATGGATAAGGTAAAGGAAGCCCTGATCGCCCTGGTAAACAGAGGCGGCTACAAGAGCTACGCACTGCTGGTGATCGTGGTCATGGTGGGTGCCAGTCTGGTGGGCGGCGGAAATACCGGCTACTATGTGCTGATTCTGTCCCTGATTTCCACCATCCCCTACACCAAGAAAATGCCCACCTCCAAGCTGATGATGCCTCTGGGCTTCGCCACCAACCATCCGTTGATCCCCATCAACGTGGCCCTCTATTACGGCGTGGTGAGCTCTGTTCTGGAAACCGCGGGCTTTATGGAGCCGGTTTCCATGATCAAATTCTCGGCGGTGAACTTCGCCATGGCCGTGGCCTTCCTGGTCTGGTCCCTGGTGGCCTACCGGCTGCTTCCCGACCACCCCATCGCGGCGGCCGAGATGGATGCTCAGGCTAAGATTGAAAAGACCAAAGCGGTTCCCATGGAGCCCTGGAAAGAAAAAGTAACCGTTGTGGCCTTCGTGGTCAGCGTGGTGGGCATGATGCTCATCAACACCCTGGGCAACATGGCCTATGTGATCCCCGGCCTGTCCGCCATGGCCCTGCTCTTCATGAAAGTGGTTGATTTTAAGGAGTTCCGCGAGAATATGTTCGCTCCGGTAATCCTGATGATGGCAGGCGTCATCGGTGTGGCCGACGCCCTGGCCAATTCCGGCTTTACGGCCATGATCGGCGAAGCCATCGCAACCGCCCTGGGCACCAGTGTGGCGCCGCTTCTGGTCATCATCCTGTTCGCACTGCTGACCAGTACCTGCGCGACCTTCACCGGTTCCAACATGGGTTCCGTCTACATATTCGCCCCCATCGCCATCGCGGCCTGCATGAGCCTGGGCTTAAACCCCACCGCAGCCGCTGCCGCAGTGGTGGTATCGGGATGGCAGGGCGGCTACATGCCCATCGACGGAATGCCCGCCATGATCATGGGCATGGGCAAATATAAGCTGCCGGAATTCTGGAAATTTACGGTGCCCATGTATTTGATCCGCATTATCGCGCTGAGCGTGGCGGCGGCTGTGATTTTCCCGATGTAGAGAGATTCCGCTGCAGTAAGTTTTTTCCGAAGTAACAGGTTTTCCCAGTGTAACAATTCAGACGGCTGGCCGGAAGCAATTTCCGGCCAGCCGTCCCTAAGTCAAAGGAGAAATGAGCATGTTTATTTGTGTATCGCTGTTTATCGTGGGCCTGATCTGCCTGATCAAGGGCGGAGACTGGTTTGTGGACGGTGCCACGGGCATTGCCCGTAAATTTCATCTGCCGGAGCTGTTGATCGGAGCCACCGTGGTCTCCATCGGAACCACGCTGCCGGAGGTTATGGTTTCCACCACCTCCGCGCTGACGGGCCACAGCGAGATGGCCTACGGAAACGCCATCGGCTCCGTAATCTGCAATACCGCGCTGATCGCAGCCATCACCGTGGCCATCAAGCCGGGGAAAATCAACCGGGAGACCCTGCGCACGCCGGTGCTGTTTTTCTTCATCGCAGCGGTCATTTACACCGGGGTGGCCTATTTCCTGGGATATTTCAGCCGGACCATCGGGTTTGTGCTGCTGGGGATCTTTGTGGTCTATATGTTTACCACGGTGTCCCAGATGAAAAACAGCCCCCAGGCCCCGGAGGACGGGGAGGAAAATGAACGGTCACTGGGGATCAATCTGGTGCTGCTGGTAATCGGCGCAATACTCATCGCGGTGGGCGCTAAGCTGCTGGTGGAGAACGGGACGCTGATCGCCCAGGCTATGGGCGTGCCGGAATCCGTGATCGCGCTGACCTTCGTGGCTCTCGGAACCTCCCTGCCGGAGCTGGTGACGGCCATCACCTCCCTGGTGAAGGGACACGGCGCGCTCTCCCTGGGAAATGTGATCGGCGCCAATCTGTTCAACCTGGTGCTGGTCAGCGGCGTTTCCGTATCCCTGGCCCCCTTCAGCGTTCCCAAAAGCGCAGTGCTCTTCGGGCAGAACGCTTCCCTGGTATTGGACATCCCGGTTATGCTGGCGGCTATGCTGCTGCTGACGGTTCCGGCTCTGATCCGGGGCAGACTTTCCCGGGTACAGGGGGTGCTGCTGCCGGTGCTGTATTTCGCCTTCTGCGGAATTCAGTTTTCGCTGTGAGAGAGGAGGCGGTTGTGAAATGATAATCGATCATGTGGACAATATTTTGAAGTATGAGGCGCTCCTGCCGAACCTGAGGAAGGGTCTGGAGGCGGTTGAAACAGTGAAAAACGCCGCCGGCCTTGTGCCCGGGCGGTATGAGTTTGAGGGCGGATATTTCCTGGTGCAGCAGGGCGAGACAAGGCCCATCTCGGAGGGGACCTTCGAGGCCCACAGAAACTACATCGACGTCCAGATCATGGCGGAGGGCAGCGAGGAGATGGCCTGGGAGGATATCCGCAAACTGGAGACCGTGATACCTTACCAGGAGGAGAAGGACGCCGAGCGGCTGACAGGAAAACGGGACCATGTGGTGAAAATCACAAAAGGCATGTTTTACGCCGCCTTTCCCTGGGACGGGCACCAGGCTGTGGCGCATACGGAGGAGAGGCAGAGGTTTTTGAAGGTGGTGATGAAGTTGAGGGTGGGGTGAAACAGATCGATTCGGATGCGGAAAGACAGGGATACTTGAGTTTTGCCAAGTTTCCCTGTCTTTTTTGATGAGTTTTGACAGTTTTACTTTTTTCTCCTCCGAAACGCCGGCGAGTCAAAGTCCTTATCCTCCGGCAGCACCTTCCTTGTAGTAGCTTCCACCAGATCATTGTAGCAGGAGAACACCCCGTCCGTCAGCCCCTGGGGAAGCTTGGGGGTGATTAAGGATACCAGGGGCACGGCGATCAGTCCGGCCACCATGGCGATTGCGCCTGCATTGATGGGCGAAGCTATATAATGAAGGAACAGGTTTGACACCGTGATTCCCACGCCGATGAGGAAGCTGAACCAGACGGAGGCCCGGGTCACGCCTTTCCAGTACAGGCCGTAGAGGAAGGGGGCCAGGAAGGCTCCGGCCAGGGCGCCCCAGGAGATTCCCATGAGCTGGGCGATAAAGTCCGGGGGGTCCAGGGCCAGTACCACGCTGATCACGATAAATACCAGGATCAGCCCCTGCATGAGAATCAGCTGGGTCTTGTCCTTCATGTTTTTAATCAGGTTCCCCTTGATGAAATCCAGCGCCAGGGTGGAGCTGGAGGTCAGCACCAGGGAGGATAGGGTGGACATGGAGGCGGAGAGCACCAACATGACCACGATTCCGATCAACAGGTCCGGCAGGCCGGAGAGCATGGCCGGGATAACGGAATCGTAGGCCACGCCCCCTGCCGCGTTGTATACAGCCGGGCCGTCAAACAGCCGGCCGAAGCCGCCCAGGAAATAGCTGCCCCCGGAGATCACGATGGCGAATACGGTGGAAATCACCGTGCCGGTGGCGATGGCTTTCTCGCTGCGGATGGTATAAAACTTGTGGATCATCTGCGGAAGTCCCCAGGTACCCAGGGAGGTCAGAATGACCACTCCCAGCAGATTTAAGGGGTCAGGGCCGAAAAAGGAGGTGTACGCACCCGGCTGCCCCAGGGTGGCGGGCACTTCGCTGGGAATCTGGGCAAGCTTTCCCACCGCGGCGGTGAAGCCGCCCTGGCCGTTCAACACGCTGGCGATAATGGCCACGATCCCGGCCAGCATGATGATTCCCTGGATAAAGTCATTGATGGCCGTCGCCATGTATCCGCCCAGAATCACGTAGACCGCGGTGAGACAAGCCATCGCCACCACGCAGGCCGTGTATGGCACGTCGAAGGCCATCCCAAACAGACGGGACAGGCCGTTGTACACGGAGGCCGTGTAGGGGATGAGGAACACGAAAATGATCGCAGAGGCTACGATTTTCAGCGCTTTGCTGTCGAACCGGCTGCCGAAAAATTCCGGCATGGTGGAGGCGGACAGATGCTTTGTCATCACGCGGGTGCGCCTTCCCAGCACCACCCAGGCCAGCAGGCTTCCGATCAGGGCGTTGCCCAGGCCGATCCAGGTGGAGGCCAGCCCGTATTTCCAACCGAACTGTCCGGCGTAGCCGATGAACACCACTGCGGAAAAGTAGGACGTCCCGTAGGCGAAGGCCGTGAGCCAGGGCCCAACGCCCCGGCCGCCCAGCACGAAATCGTTCACGTTGGTGGCGTGCCGGCGGGAGCAGAAGCCGACAATGATCATGATGGAAAAGAAAATGACGAGCAGCATAATTTTAATAAACATGGAATGTTCCTCCTGTGTTTCGCCCGGCCGCCGGGGAGAACATCCGTTGGCCTGTTTTGATAACTTTAATGATTAAAAGTTCTGAACTTTAATGTATCAAAGTATTCGCTCCAAGTCAAACACTTTTCAATGAAGAAACCACATTTTGGAATAAGTGCACAAAAGATATGACAAAATTTTGACGGATCCATCATCCGGGCAGATTCGATTGGAGGGACGGAAAATCAGCAGAACCGCCCGTCCATTTTTATGAAAAAATGCCCAAAGTGGGGGATGCATACTTTTTGAACGACAGAATATGACAGGAAAAAGCAGGAACTAAAATGTAAAATATATACTATTTTAGTAAAAATAAGTTTACATAAATTTAATTACAGAAAAAGTAAAAAATATACATCGATTAAAAATTAATAATAATGTAACACTATTGTAAAATATCAATGGCAAAAATGCATGATATATAACGATAAAACAAAGCAAAATATATCATAAACATACAATAAGACCAGGGGGATAAAAAACCTTGCGGAAAAATGTAACAAATATATTAAATCACCATTGACAGCACGGGATCAAATCCCATATAATTACCCATACATCCCCGGAAAATGAGGTAAAAGTGGGAGAAAGCCCACAATTAAGGAAAGCGAGAAATAAGAAATTTCGACTTTCAGGAAAGAGGAGTATGTATGCTGATATTGCGTTCATTCTTTGAGTCCGTATTTCTGTTTGTGAAGTCCCTTGCAGTCAAGGTGACCAAACAGATGTATCGCTCCTCCTCCGTGATCGTCACCGGAGTTATGGTGGTAGCCGTGATCTCTTTTTCAGCCAATGGATTTGGCGGCAGCGGTAAAAACGCCATGGCGGCCCCTGTTATAGAAGAAAACGGTGACAGCGAAGCGGAAGCAGAGGAAGAACCCGCGGACCAGGGAATCACAGGTAGCACAGAAGCAAAAATACAAATCGGACTCACAGACGCGGGTAGTGTCGGACAGCAATTAGTTGGCGACCTGCTTGTGCAGAGCGTCCGACAAAAGCAGGAGGAGGAGAGAGCCGCCCAGGCGGAGATCGAAGCCCTCAAAAAACAGATTTTAAAGCAGCAGCAAGAAGAGAGAGCGCGCAGAGAAGCGGAGGAAGCAAAAAAGAAGGCGGAGGCGGCAAAGCGTGAGGCGGAAGAGAAGCGCAGAGCGGCCAGGCGCATCAAGTACACCGAGGAAGATTACCAGGTACTGTTGCGCATTGTCCAGGCCGAAGCCGGAATCTGCGATGCGCGCGGAAAAATACTGGTGGCGGATGTGATCATTAACCGGGTGCTGTCGGACGAATTTCCGGACAGCGTGACCGAGGTGGTCTACGCCCCATCCCAGTTCCAGCCGGTATCCAACGGGAGCATCAATTCCGTGAAGGTGACGGCGGAGACCATCGAATGTGTGAACCGTGCCCTGGACGGAGAGGATTACTCTCAGGGAGCCCTGTTTTTTATGAACCGCAAGGGCTCGGGCAGCGCGGCCTCGTGGTTTGACCGCCACCTGGACTATCTGTTCGCCCATGACGGCCACGAATTTTTTAAATAGTGTCCCTCTAAACAATGTGGGAACGTGATTTTTTGAATCCGGGGATTGAGTTTGTCCGTGGTTTGGGTGTATACTAGATGTGGTCCGGGGCGGGATAATGTTTTCGGGCACATGGGATAAAGGAGAATTGGGACGATGATTTTTGATGAGAAGAAGAACCTGGATTTTTACAAGAACTTAGGAATCGAAGGCAGATATGCCAAGGCGGTCGCATTTTTGCAGAATACCGACTTAAAGGCACTGGAGCCGGGCAAGTACGAGATCGACGGCAAGGACGTTTACGCCAACGTGACCGCTTACACCACGATTCCCTGGGACGAGGCCAAGTATGAGGCTCATGAGCACTACACCGACATCCAGTACGTGATCGAGGGCAGCGAGATCATGACCTATGCGCCGGTTCACGAGATGACGGTGAAAACTCCCTACAATCCGGACAAGGATGTGGTGTTCTTTGAGAATTCCACTCCCGGCCTTCAGATTGTGGCAGGCCCCGACCAGTATCTGATTTTCAATCCATGGGATGCACATAAGCCAAAGGCCATGAACGGCCAGCCGGCTCCGATTAAGAAAGTGATCGTTAAAATTAAAGAGGATTAAGGAACATAGGATATGCCGCCGGTGCGCGTTTTGTGAGCCGGCGGCGTTTTTTATGTATGTGGGCTATAATGTAATTTCTTGCGCGATAAGGAAAAAACATGTACAATAAAAATACGCGACATTAAATTGCAGGTAAAGGACGATGGTGGAGGGTGAGACCAAAAATTCATTTGAAAAAGGAATATCTTCTGATAGGAATTGCTACAGTATTGCTGTTTATTTTGATCGTTAAAAATTTCTATGCATACAACCGGTATCTGGTTGAAGAACAGCAGAAGGAATTTTTGCGGTTGGCCAAAGTAGTGACCTATGGGCTGGAGGAGCGGCTTGATGGGGAAAAGGATGGACTGGACCAGTTTTTTAATCCCTATCTGTTGGCAAAAGAAACGGCGGCTATGGCGGGAGAGGAAAAATTGCAGGAACTGGGGCATTGGATGAGCCAGTATCTGGACATGGCTCCAGACAGAAGACATCAGATACTGCTGGCCGACCGGGCTGGAAAAATCATAAAAGACGTGAGGGCCGAGGGTGAGGATTCTTTTTGGACAGAGGAAACTTACCCCAATTCCAATGAACTGGGAGACAAGACGGTCCTGGGAAAGGCCTTTCTGATCGGTACCCATGAATATACCATTCCCATTATAAAGCCGTTGACCGGAGAACCGGAATATTATCTGATTCTTTTGATGGATATGGATGAAATACGCGGTTACCTTAACAAGGTGGTGGAGGATGAGAAGGAGAACGGATATGTAGCGCTGAAAAATCAGGAGGGCTATATTCTCTCCCATAAAAATCCAGAGCAAGTTGGTTTGCATATGGTCCGGGACAGAAAGGAAAAATATCCGGATCTTGATCTGACGTATCTGGACAGGCTGGAAGCGATGCAGCTGTCGGGGAAGGAAGACACTTATGTGTATGATTCCTACTGGTTCGGAGAAAAGGAAATTAAACGTGGAAAGAAGGTGGCGACCTTCACTCCTCTGTATCTGGATCATGAGTTCTGGGTAGTGACCATTAATCTGGATTATCAGACTTATATGGTTCCGCTTCAGCAGTTTATGTACAAAGGAATCGGGCTGAGCGCCTGCGTGCTGCTGCTGTTTGGAGGGCTCTTGTTTCGCTTGAACCGGGCGGGGGAGGAACATAAAAAGATGGTTCGTGAGAATCACTATCTCCATGAATTAAATGAAGCCATGAGCGAGTTGGGGCGGGAGCGGGAACAGAGGATGCATGCGAGAAAATTGAGTCAGATCGGCACCATGACCGGTAAGATAGCCCATGATTTCCGGAATTTCCTGATGCCGGTTCTGGGTCATGCGGAGTTTCTGCTTCTGGATGAGCGTTTGCCGGATAAAGCTAAGCGGGATGTGGAAAAGATCATGGAATATGCGGAAAAAGCCTCCCAGCTGACGGACCAGATTGCAAAATTAAGCCGCCATGAGAAGGCGGCCGCAGAATACGAATACTTTGATATCATCAAGGAACTGCCTGCATGGCTGGAGGCAGTGGCCATGATTCTGCCGAAACAGATTCAGTTTGAGATGAATATTTTGCTGGATCAGGCCTGGGTGTATGGAAATCAGACACAGCTCCAGGAAGTTTTGTGGAATTTGTGCAGCAATGGACGGGATGCAATGAAAGAGACAGGGGGGACTCTGTTGGTAGCGGTTGACCGGGTGGAGAGAGGGGCGGTTCCCGAGAACGTCGGCGTCTCCAGATATGACGGCTCTTTTTTGCGCATCCTAGTGGCGGATACAGGCTGTGGGATGGATACTTCCATTTTGGAGCATCTCTTTGACAGCTTTTACACCACAAAGCCGGCGGGAGAGGGAAGCGGCCTTGGCCTCAGCATCTCTTATGATATAGTTTGCCAGCACGGAGGGGATATTAAGGTCGAGACCGAGGTGGGAGCGGGCAGCCGTTTTACCGTATATTTGCCATGCAGAGGGCAGAAACCCAAGGCGGAACAGAATGGAACGACCCGCTCAATTATGCTGTTGTCGGACAGAAAAAAGTTGGATGAGGTAAAGTATTTCAAGAAATTTGGCTATGAGAGCAAGGTGGTCAATGTAACCAGGGAAGGCGTGAAGGAATTAGAAGCCCATGGCGGTGAGTACAAATATATTTTTCTGGAGAGCGGTTACTGCGATATTGAAGATAATGAATTTTTTATGTATGTCTGCCGGAATCACCCCGGAATCCATATCTTCATCATTACGGACGTAGTAACCAGACAAATTATGGAGTTGAAGGAGAGGGGAATTATCGCAGGGTATTTGAAGAAACCATTTTCCAGCACAGATGTGGAAGCGCTAACCAATCAATTCCCATAAATATAGCGATTAACCGGATGTAATGAGCCGTTGGTGAAGCCAACGGCTCATTACTGTGTAATAACAAATTTATACCCGATCCCATAAACGGTTAAAAGATATTTGGGCGACTTGGGGTCATCTTCGATTTTCTGCCTGAGATTGCGAATCGTGACCATGACCGTGTTGTCATCCACGCAGTTATCCTTCCAAACAGCGGTGTAAAGCTGCTCCTTTGAAAAGACATGATTGACGTTATGGAGAAAATGCTGCATGAGAAGGCGCTCTTTGGGGGTCAGGACAAGCTCAACATTATTTTTATAAAAGGAATAGCTCTCTCTGTCCATCTGAAAGGGGCCGGCCTTCAGGGTCGCATTGTCTTTTTGGAATTGCTGCTGGCGGCGCAGCAGTGCTTTTACTCTTGCGCACAGTGCGGAAGGGCGGAACGGTTTGATGATATAGTCGTCTGCTCCGATGCTTAGTCCGAAGACCTCGTTGTACTCTTCGGCATTGCCGGTGATAATCAATATCGGGGTGAAGATCTGCTGTTCCCGCACCTTCTGGATGATACGAAAACCATCCAGACCCTCCATATTGATATCCAGAAGAATCAGGTCAAAAGGCTGACTGACAATGGCCTGATAGGCATCGATTCCGTTGCGGCATTCAAACGTCAGATATCCCTGGCTCTGAAGTGAACGGGAGGTAATTGTTAAAATTTCTTGATCATCATCTGCAATCAGGATGCGAGTCGCGCTCATATCATAAGCTCCTTCCAAAACTATTCCTATTTTAAACGATTCTATATGAAATTTCAATTTAAACTGAGGAATTCTTAAAAAAACATAAGATTCTTATTTGTGGGATTTTCAGGATGTTTTTTTATAATGATCTCGTTGGAAAGCTTAAGGCCTTAAAGAAAAAATTAAACAGACACAAGAAAACAGGAGATGGAGGGTTTTATGTTGGGGATTGATCAAAGTGTATTAGTTTTGATAATTATTGCGGTGGCATTAGTGCTGTTTGTGACAGAGCTGATTCCCCTGCCTGCGACGGCAATGCTGGTGTGCGTGGCATGTTATTTTACTGGCGCCATTGATGCAAAGGAAGCGTTTAAATCATTTGGAAGTACCAATGTTATGATTATTGCGGCGATGGCGATCATTGGTGAGGCGATGTTCCGCACTGGGGCTGCCGCTCAGATTGGGGTTGTGCTGAAGAAGATCGCCAGGACAGAGCGGTCGTTTATTTTTGCAATCACGATTGTATCCGGTGTGCTTTCAGGATTTTTGTCCAACACCGGATGTGCTGCCCTATTAATTGCTCTGGTGCTGGGAATCTGTACATCAACTGGTTTTCGCAGAAGCAAGTTGATGTATCCGATTATTTTGGGCTGCTGTTTTGGCGGCGGCATCACAACGGTGGGTTCTAATTCTACCTTGTTCTTGAAACAGTCTCTTGAAGATATGAATATCGGCCAGACCATGTCGTTTTTCGAACTGGCGCCATTATCCCTGCTTCTGATTGTGATTTCCGCCGTCTATATGGCCACAATCGGCTATAAGCTGCTTCCGGACCAACCCAGAAATGAGCTGGATGAAAACTACGCCGGCAGTAAAGACGGAAATGATGGTGTTGCCTCTGCTCCGCGATGGAAGAAATATCTGAGCTATCTGGTTCTGATTCTGACGGTGGTGTTCATGTACTTCGAGGAAAAGATCGGCGTGAATTTGGCGGTTACGGCGGTAATCGGCGCATGGATTGCGGTCGTCTTTAAATTGGTTACAGTGAAAGAGGCTACGCGGTCAATTCCGATCAGCGGTATTATGATTTACGCATGTATGGTGCCGGTTTCTACGGCGCTTGAAAATTCCGGGGCTGCGCAGATGATCGGAGATATGTCCCTGAAATTTCTGTCCGGTATTCAGAATCCGGTGCTGATTATTTGCTTTTTCTTTCTGCTGGTCGTGCCTGTGACATTATGCATGTCCAACTCGGCTACTGTGTATCTGTTCGCACCCATTGCATTGACAATCGCAGCCGGTCTTGGCATGAACCCGAAGGCCGTTCTGATCTGTGTCCGCATGGCGGCCACTATGGCGATTGCGACTCCTATCGCTATGCCGGCCAACGCCATGGCGGTGGAGCCGGGAGGTTACAATTTTATGGATTTTGTGAAACCCGGCGTATTGCTGACGGTGATTGCCACAGTTGTTTCCATAGTCTACATTGCAGTTGTATATCCGTTGTATCTGTAGAGATATATTTTAACAGAGGCGGCAGTGTTTCGCTCACCATGGGCGATACCTGCCGCTTTTTCGCAAAAATTTATGGAGTCCATAAACCGTGTTTTGGGAGGGGGAAAAATGACAGATAAAGAACTTTTATATATTAAAACCATCGCAGAGGAGAAGAACATTACTTCAGCGGCAAGTAAGCTGTTTATGACCCAGCCAGCTCTAAGCCACTGTCTGAAAATATTGGAGAAGAGCATAGGTGCCAGGCTGTTTGAGCGGACCCAGGAGGGAATGAAGATGACCTACGCGGGGGAAATATACTATGCCATGGCAGTGGATATTTTAGATATATACAACGATTTCCAACAGAAGCTGGTGGATATCAGCGAGATGCGCGGCGGGCGCGTGCGCATCGGCATGACCCGCAATATCTGCACGATGCTGCTGCCAATGATCATGAGAGAATTCGCTGCCAAATATCCCAACGTGGAAATTCAGATCAAAGAGGGGAGTTCTTCTGTTCTGGAGGAGATGGTCAGCCTGCGGCAGCTGGATTTTGCTGTGGTCCATTGCGTGGAGGAGGCTGCTGCCTGCATGGGCGGGCAGTTTTTGTCCTATCAGGTGTTGAAAAAGGACTACATCTGTATTCTGACGCACAGAGGGAGCGGGTATGCCGGCCAGGCGACCCGTATGACCGGATATCCGTATCCAGTTCTGGATCTGAAGCATCTGGAACAACAGCCGGTTGTTCTGGAGAGCCGGAAGCACTGTCTGCGCCGCTGTATGGACGCCATATTAAATCGGGCGAACGTGATTCCGAAGATCGTGATGGAGATTGAAAATTTTGAAACCTCCAAGCGCCTTGTGGAGATCGGCTACGCAATGGCGTTTATCAATGAACAGTATATAGGGGAGCTGATCGACGTGGCAAACTGCGAGGTGTACTCGATTCCAAAACGATACCGGCCGTTCTGGACCGTTTGTCTGGTCCGTCCGGAAAATGGATATCTGTCCGTGGCAGCGCAGGAAATTATTCGTCTGATTGAGGAGAACGAGCGATAAAAACAATTTATGGGCGCGAGAAAAAGAATGAATTTTATTTCTGCCCCGTATTCTCTTACAATAAGGCTATCAACCAGATTCGATACGCGTTAAGAATCAGAAATGAGGAACAGCCAATTATGATTTATGATTTTGACCAAGTGATCGACCGGTACCATACCGGTTCTTCTAAGTGGGATAATGTGGAGGCAAGGATCGGGGAGGCGCAGGCTCTTCCGATGTGGACGGCGGATATGGATTTTGCTTGTCCTCAGCCGTTGATTGACGCCGTCGTCAAACGGGCAAAGCACCCTATTTACGGCTATCCTTATGTGACGCCGAAATTTTCTGAATCGACCATCCGCTGGATTGACAAGCAGCATGGGTGGAAACTGAAACCGGAGTGGCTGGTATTTGCCACGGGAATTGTTCCGGTATTCAATACGATGATTCAGGCGGTCACAGAGCCGGGAGATAAAGTGATCATTTCCAGGCCGGTTTATCACCCTATGGCATTTGCCATTGAGGATAACGGACGGGAGATCAGCGACAACTCCCTGATCTACAGGGACGGCGCTTATACGATGGATTTTGAGGATCTGCGCCGGAGAGCGGAGGATCCGAAGGCAAAGCTTATGTTGGTGTGCAGTCCTCACAACCCAGTAGGACGCGCATGGAAGGAGGAAGAGCTGTATCAGATATCCAGCATTTGCAAGGAAAATGGGGTTGTGGTCGTATGTGACGAGATTCACTCGGATATCATGCTTTACGGAAATAAGCACGTACCAATGGGGACCTTGGGAACTGAGGCTATGAAGAAGAATATTATCACATGCTTTGCGCCGTCCAAGACCTTTAACTGTGCGGGAATCCGAACTTCTGTTATTGTAGCGCCGGATAAAGGGCTGAGGGAAATGCTGAACAGCCGGTTTAAGAAAAACCGCAGCATTCAGCAGAATATTTTCGCCATGCCTGCTCTGGAGGCGGCCTACACAAAATGCGACGATTATCTGGAACAGCTATTGCTTTATTTGGAAAATAATGTTGATTTTGTGCGGGATTATTTAAACGAGAGGATGCCTAAAATTAAACTGGTGGAACCGGAGGCGACATATTTACTGTGGCTGGACTGCTCGCAGCTTGGCATCTGTGGAGACGAGCTGGCGGGCTTTATTATCCATAACTGCAAGGTCGGCATCAGCAGAGGAGACAGTTTTGGGCCGGAGGGAAAAGACTTTATCCGGTTGAATATCGGCTGTCCGATCAGCACGCTGCGGCAGGGACTGGATCGGATTTATGAACAGTATCGGAAGCGGTTTTAAAGAACTACATAACAGGGGGTAATTATGCTGTATTGTGCGAAATGCGGAGTTAAGAACTGCGCTAAAAAACTTGGTGAAGAGGGAAGTTATCCGAAGCAGTGTCCCACGTATTCGCCAAAACATAATATTTATATGGAGGAGTACCAGGAACCGTTAAATTTGCTGATGGCCCGGGTGTCGGGAATGGTCAGCCCGGACCACGGCGAGTGCCGGGTACTCAAGACAATACATTTTGCAAGAGAATGCGGATTCAAAAAGATCGGCCTGGCGTTTTGCATTACCCTGAAAGACGCGGCAAGAGCGCTGGACAGGCTGTTGGAAGCGGAAGGCTTTGAAGTGGAGAGCATCATCTGCAAGGTGGGTCATATGGACAGGGCGCAGATTGGCGCGCCACCCAGTTGTAAAGCCATGTGTAATCCAATCGCTCAGGCCGAGATGCTGAATGAAGCAAAAACAGATTTCAATATTGTGTTGGGGTTATGCGTGGGACATGACACGTTGTTTATCCGGCATTCCAACGCGCCGGTGACCGTGCTGATTGCCAAAGACCATGTGTTTGGCAACGCGCCGGAGGAGTATCTGAAACGTCTGTCGGGATATGAAACATAGGACTATAGATAAGATGAGGAGGTAATGAACATGAAAAAAAGATGGATTATAGCGGGAATGATCGCAGCCTTATGTCTGAGCGCGTGCAGCCAGGGCAATTCGGCGGCGGATACGGCGGCAAAAACAGTGACGGTAGCGGCTATGGAAGCTGTAAAAATGGAATCGGACCTGGATTTTCCGAAGAATGATATTCGGATTATCGTCCCGTACGATGCGGGCGGAGGAAACGATATCTACGCCAGAGTAATGGCCAAGGTAGCCATGGAAAACGGATATTTTGACGGCGCCAATATTGTAGTGGAGAATATGCCGGGCGGCGGGGGAGTCATTGCCCAGAATTACATTGTCAACACAGCGAAGCCGGATGGATACACGTTGCTGGGGCTGGCGGCTTCGGCCATCACTAATCCGATTCTGAAGGATGTCTCTTTCACTATGAATGATTTCAAGGTGCTGATTTGTTCGAATACGGATCCCATCGTGATGATAGCCCGTCCGGATGTCCCCTTTGATGATGTGGAAGGACTTCTTGAATATGCGAAGGATAACACGATCATTATCAATGATACCGGTTTTGGCACATCCAGCCACATTCGCGTGCTGCAATGGACATCAGAGCTTGAGAAGTCATCCGGCCGGAAAATAGAATACAGCAGCGTACATGAGGATTCGGGCGCAATCCAGATTTCCGAGTTGATGGGCGGCCATGTGGACATTGCAACCCTGTCCGTAGGAGAAGTGGCGGATGCGGTTCTTTCCGGCAATGTAAAGGCCATTGGGCTGATGGACAAGGTGCGCTCCGAAACGATCCCGGATGTGCCGACTTTTGCAGAGCAGGGCTATGATCTCGTGGATTCTTCCAGCCGCGCCGTTGCTGTGAATTCCAAGGTTCCGGATGAGGTGTACGCGTATCTGGAGAAAGAGTTTACCGCGCTGTGCAGCAGTGATGAATTCAAGAAGGCTATGGCGGAAGCAAATTTGACCCCATGCTGCATCTCCGCCCAGGAATATCAGGAATTTATTGATAAAAAGACTGAGCTGGTCACCGGACTGAAGGATTATTTGTTGTCGGGTGATGTGAAATAATCAGACCGGCTTTGTTGATGATTGAAGGGAAATGGAGAAGGAATGAAAAAAGAGAAGATAGGGACATTTCTGGTTCCAGCCGCTTTTTTCCTGCTGGCTGCCTATATTTTGTTTTCAGCACGCTTCATGTCAGAGCGGGATGCCATGTTTCCCAATCTGATTGCCTGGATCATGCTTTTGATCAGCGTCATTGAAGGAATTTCAGAGTGGCGGAAAAAGCAGGTTGGGTTCCGCTTTGCCGGAAATAATCTTGCAAAGGTGGCAGAAGTCATAGCAGCGTTGTTTGGTTATATTTTTCTTCTGGGGAAAATTGGTTTTTATTTTGATACCCTGATTTTGAGTATGGCGATCATGTGGCTTTTGGGGTATCGAAGAAAAATAGTTTTGATTATGGCCTCTCTGCTGATCACAACGGTAGTCTTTGTGATATTCTACGTGCTGATTAAGGTGCCTCTTCCCACCCTGTTTTTTTAATGAGAGAGGCTGATAAGAAGGACGGAGGAGACTGTACATATAGTTAAATTGTAAAAGAAAAAGGAGAGAAGCATGGGTAATCTTGTATTGGGACTTGCACAGCTGACAGATCCGGCCGTATTCCTCGCGCTGTTTACAGGGGTTTTGCTGGGACTTACGGTAGGCGCGTTGCCAGGGCTGAACGACAGTATAACCATTGCGGTGCTGATACCGGTGACGTTTGGCATGCAGCCATCTATTGCGATTGCGCTTCTGGTGGGAATCTATGTATCTTCTGCATGCGGGGGTTCAATACCGGCAATCCTGTTGGAGATTCCGGGAACGGCATCTGCGGTTGTGACAGCATACGACGGATATCAGTTGAGAAAAAAGGGCCACGGGTTGGAAGCGCTGAGCGTCTGCATGACCAGCTCCGTGTTTGGCGGCTTGTTCAGCGCTCTGGTATTGATTTTCCTTTCGCCGGTATTGGCTTCTGCCGCGCTGAAGTTTGGACCAGCGGAGTATTTTATGCTGGGCGTGCTGGGACTGGCTACGGTTGTGGGCATGGCGGGCAGGAACTGCTGGAAACACTTTTTATCTATGCTGTTCGGCCTGTGGCTTTCCTGCATCGGAATCAGCACGGCCACCGGCTTAAGCCGCTTTACGTTTGGAAGCATGAGTTTGATGGACGGTATTCCGCTGGTCCCGCGTATGATTGGCTTATTTGGTATTCTGTCGGTGATTAAGATTGCCGAGAAGGTTGACAGGGTTTCCGGACATGATGTATTGAAGCGGCAGCAGGGGGTGTCTTTCGAGAAAAAGGACAGGGTTGCGTTTCCGTCCAGGGCAAGGTGCAGACAGCTTTTGCCGGTATGGCTGCGCGGATCCACAATCGGCAGTGTATTGGGCTGTATGCCCGGCGCTGGTATGACGATGGCGATCTTTACAGCCTATGATATGGAGAAAAAGCTGCATCCGGATAAAAAGTTCGGTACGGGCGAGTGGGAGGGCATTGCAGCGCCGGAAGCTGCCAACAATGCGGTAGTTGCCAGCTCCATGGTGCCACTTCTTTCTCTGGGTATTCCCGGAAATTCTACATCCGCGCTGTTTATTGGCGCGCTGACGATCCATGGTCTGGTAGCCGGGCCAACGCTGTTTACCAAGAGTCCTGATATTGCATATCTGATTCTGGTGGCGTTTTTGATTGGAAATATCATTATGCTTCCCCTGGCATTGTTGTACTGCAAGTATTTAGCTGCACAGGTGCTTAAAATCAATCCGATAATTCTTTCTGCATTGATTATTGCCCTTTGTATGGCAGGCTCCTTTGCTTATAAGAATAATATTTTCCATGTGGGAGTGGCCGTGTTTTTCGGTATTGTAGGCTATTTGTTCTATAAATTGGATATTCCTACGGCACCTTTCATATTGGCAAGCATACTGGGAAATATGATGGAAAAGAATTATATCAACGCAATGGTGTATACCGGATCTGCGACAATCTTTTTGCATAGGCCGATCAGCCTGGCACTTGTTGCGATCTGCGCCGTATTTTTAGCGTGGCCATGGGCGGGACCGTTGCTGAAGCGTTTTGGCGGACAGCGCTGATCTGCCGATGCCCAGGGGGGTATGCACGGCTTAAGACCTCTCATCCCTCCACGTATAAACCGCCCTCAATCTGGAAACAATAGGAAGAGAAACAGGCCCGTTCCGTCGGGAACGCCCCTGTAAAACAGATTGAGAGGATGGAGATTGCAATGTTGATTAAAGAGCGCGCCATGGTGCATTTTTTTGACCGTTTCTCGGATCACCCCTTTGTGATCCGGATGGACGGGCATGAAGACAAGATCGGGGAGGGGACGCCGGCCTTTGTGGTGAATCTGAAGCGTCAGATTCCGGTGAAGGAGCTGGCGTCCAGCACCTCCCTGGCTCTGGGCGAGGCCTATATGCGGGGAGATCTGGAGATCGAGGGGGATTTATACCAGGCTCTGGACCATTTCCTTGGGCAGATGAGCCGGTTTGAGGCGGGAGCCCCGGCGCTAAAAAAGTTACTGTTCACCTCCAGCTCCAAAAAGAACCAGCAGAAGGAGGTCTGCTCCCATTACGACATCGGCAACGATTTCTACCGCCTGTGGCTGGACGAGACCATGAACTATTCCTGCGCCTATTTCAAAAGCCCGGAGGACAGCCTGTACCAGGCTCAGGTGAACAAGACCGACTACATCCTGGAAAAGCTGGCCTTAAAAGAGGGCATGAGCCTGCTTGACATCGGCTGCGGCTGGGGCTTTTTGATCCTGCGGGCCGCGAAGCGGTACGGGGTGAAGGCCACCGGCATCACCCTGAGCCGGGAACAGTATGAGGGCTGTAAAGAGCGCATCCGCCGGGAGGGTCTGGAGGACCTGATCCGGGTGGAGCTTCTGGACTACCGGGATGTGGAGCACCTGGAAACCGCTTTTGACCGGGTAGTCAGCGTGGGCATGGTGGAGCACGTGGGGCGGGACAACTACGAGCAGTTTATCCGCTGTGTGGACCGGGCCCTGAAGCCGGGCGGCGTATTTCTGCTCCATTTTATCAGCAGCCTTCAGGAGCACGCCGGAGACCCCTGGATTAAGAAATATATTTTCCCCGGCGGCGTGGTTCCCAGCCTGCGGGAGATGGTCTACTACCTGGGAGAGCAGAATTTCCATGTACTTGACGTAGAAAATCTGCGCAACCACTACAATCGCACCCTGCTGTGCTGGGCAGACAACTTCCGGGCCCACAAGGAGGAGGTGCGGACCATGTTCGACGAGGAGTTCGTCCGCATGTGGGAGTTGTACCTGTGTTCCTGCGCGGCCACCTTCCACAACGGGGTGATCGACCTGCATCAGGTATTGGCCACAAAGGGCGTGAATAACGATCTGCCCCTGGTGCGGTGGTACTGATTCAAATATACAGCAAAAAAGCCATCCGCAATGGATGGCTTGTCTCTCAATGGAGCATACGGGATTCGAACCCGTGACCTCCACACTGCCAGTGTGGCGCGCTCCCAGCTGCGCTAATGCCCCGAACGAAAAGTAGTATAGCATAAAAATTCTCATCTGTGAAGAGGTAAATTAAAAAAAATTTAAAAAATTTTCCAAAAGGAGTTGGAAATGATTTCTAAAACCTTTAGAGCCCTTGCGGTTGAGAGGATTTTCAGGTATAGTTAAAAATATTTTCCCAGCCGCTTATTTCCGGCGGAGACTGCGCGGGGGCATAAACGTTATTCTGTAGTAGGGAAGTGCGTCCGAATTCAAAAAAAAGAAACCTGCGCGAACAGAGGCTTCAGGGTGGAGCGTTTATAATTTTTGATCTCTGTCCGACGGTGTGTAACGCATCACTTCCTGAATATCGCAGTTGAGAATACGACAGAGGTCGTTGATGGTGGTCGTGTTGATGGGTTTATCGTTGCGCAGGCGATCAATGGTGGAGCTGGAGATGTGATGCTTGTAAATCAGCGTGTATGTGGATTCTTCGGACTCCTTCAAGGTTCGCCAGAATGGCTCATATGTAATCACACAGGTTCTCCTCTTCTGGTCAGGATATATAATAGCATAGAATGTAGTTGTAATCCTGACCATAGTCGAAAGGACGACTATATAATAGAAGAACGTTTGAAAATCCGAAATTCCCGGAACAACGTGCCGCCAGGGCTTAATAAGAGAACAATCATCCGCAGGCAGCAGCAGCCTGCGGCATTCAATTAAAAGACCGCCCGCCGCGCAGTCAATGCACTGTGCGGCGGACGGCCTTTTAATTGAATGCAATGGACCGGGCCGGAAACCGGCGTCTCAGACGGTTTAGCAGGAGACTGCCTTCTCGGCTTTGCTCTCGTCGGTCTGGACGGTGCGGGCGTAGAGATTGGCCAGCACGGCCCCGGAAATGTTGTGCCACACGCTGAACACCGCGCCGGGGATGGTCGCCAGCGGGTAAGCGGCAAAGTGGGTGGCGGCCAGGGAAGTGGCCAGGCCAGAGTTCTGCATACCCACCTCGATGGAGATCGCCCGGCATTTGGCAGGCTCCAGCTTTAACAGCTTGCCCACGCTGTAGCCGGTGGCGTAACCCAGCACATTGTGCAGGATTACCACGCCCACGATCAGCAGGCCGCTGGTCAGGATCTTGGCGGAGTTTGCGCTGACGACCGCCGCCACAATGGCAACGATGGCCGTGGTGGAGATCAGGGGCAGGATATCCACCACCTGCTGGGTGAAGCGGGAGAAGAAATGGTTGATCACGAAACCGGCCGCGATGGGCACGATCACCACCTTGATAATGGACATGAACATGCTGACCATATTCACATCCACCTTGGTACCCGCGTACACGTAGGTCAGAAGAGGGGTGAGGAAGGGGGCCAGCACGGTGGACACCGCGGTCATGCCCACAGACAAGGGAACGTCGCCCTTGGAGAGGTAGGTCATAACGTTGGAGGAGGTGCCGCCGGGGCAGGTTCCCACCAGGATGACGCCGATTGCCAGCTCCGGCGGCAGCCGGAAGAGCTTAGCCAGCAGAAATGCCAGCAGGGGCATCAGGGTGAACTGTGCGATACAGCCGATGATCACGTCCTTGGGACGGGAAAATACCACCTTGAAGTCGCCGGGCTTTAAGGTGAGGCCCATGCCGAACATGACGATTCCCAGCAGCGTGTTCACGTAGGAGGTCTTGATAAAGCTGACCGTCCCGGGGGCCAGCAGAGCCAGGGCCGCCACGGCGATCACAATGACGGCCATGTACCTTCCGAAGAGATTGCTGAGTTTTTTCAGTGCGTTCATAATTTGTTTCTCCTTTCAGTTTCCCTTGATTTGCCGCAGCAGACGGGCGGAGAGGGGGGAACCGGGGATTCCCGGCCCATTGCATTCAACAAAAAACGCCTCTGTCCCTCATATTCTGAGAGACAAAGGCGCTCGATTCCTCTGCGGTACCACTCTGATTGCTGCCAAAGGCAGCCACTTAGCCACATCCAACAATGTGTGACGGTGTAACGGCCGCCAGCCGTCCGGACTTACAGGAAAACCGTTCAGTCCGAAAGCTCAGGGGTGATTTTCACCGGATTCTCCTGCTGCCTTCCACCTGCCGGCAGCTCTCTGTAAGGAGACGGTCCGAATACTTTTCCCCGTCATAGCCTGCTGTAGCTGTTCAATTTGTTGCGGTTATTTTACCGCGTTAATCGGAAAAAGTCAATTTAAATTTTGCACAATTTTGTCGGATAAATTTCAGCGCTGTTTGCCAAAGCGGCGGTGGGATGGTATAATCAAGGAAATGCAGCCCTTATCGTCAACCTGCGGTTGACGACAAAGTATAATCAAGGAACCGATGAACGACGGAGGGACAGCCATGGGGATAAAGTACAGAAAAGCGGATATAAGGGATTTGGACGAGTTGGTGCGTTCGCGTCTGATGGTCCTTCGGGCGGCCAACGGATTGGAGGAAGGGGCGGAACTTTCGGAGGTGGAGTCTGAATCTGACACGTATTACCGGAGGGCCCTGGCGGACGGAAGCCATGTGGCCTATCTGGCTTATGACGGCGATGTGCTGATCGGAACCGGGGGCGTGAGCTTTTTCCAGGTGCTGCCCACCTGCCACAATCCCAGCGGACAAAAGGCATATATTATGAACATGTACACAGAACCCGGCTACCGCAGGCGGGGGATCGCCCGCCGCATGGTGGAGCTTCTGGTGGCGGAATCCGTGCACCGGGGCGTGGAGCGTATTTCCCTGGAGGCCACCAAAATGGGGAGGACCCTCTACGCGGCCTGCGGTTTTGTGCCGCTGCCGAATGAGATGGAACTGGCGGAGGAACGGATCGGGCGATATGGGATAGCGGCGGCCCGGGGGCCGGAACGTGATTCGCCGCCGGACCGGCGATAAAGGGAGGGAGAGCAGATGGGCAGAAGAAGGAAAATGAACGGGATGGCACTCTTTATGTATCTGTTTGGCGGTATCTGGGCCGTAGTGGGAACCATCTTTCTGGTGACAGGGCTTGTGGGATTTCTGAACGCGGATTCGCAGCCGGCCTTTTTAAACCTGATGTTTACAGGACTTGGCGGCCTGTTCGCGGCGATTGGATACACTATTTTGCTGCTGCAGGTGTTCCGCGCCCGCAGAAAAAAGAGGCTGCTTGAAAATGGACGCCGCGTCTATGCACAGCTGGGGGAGATTTATCAGGACACCTCCGTCGCAGTGAACGGGCGATACCTGTGGAGGGTGAGCTGCCAGTATATGGACGAGCGCGGCACCATGCACATATTCCGCAGCGACGGGCTGAATTTCGATCCCAGCGGGCTTTTGACCGGGCTTCAGATTCCGGTATACCTGGAAGAAGGCAGGCCGGACCACTACGCGGTGGATCTGGACGCAGTGCTGCCCAGGATCGAAATCCATTGACGAGCCGCCCGGACGGCCGCGCCCTTTAAGGAAAATGTAAGGTTGCGTAACCAAAAAGGACTTGCTTTTTTTGGTAAAGTTTGTATAATGGGAAACGGACTAAGGGTAAGCAACTCAAAGGTGAGGCTTATGCATCCAGGAGGCAGAAGTGTATGAGAATCCGTAAAATACTGGGCGGCGTCGCCTGGTTCATGCTGGCGGCTGGCTTGGTTTTGTTCAACGCCGTGGCAGCGGACGCACAGGTTACGGAACCGTATGAGGTTCAGAATACCGTGTGCCGGACATCTTGTGAAACCCCATGATGTCAAAGCTTGAAATGCAGTTGGGAGCGCAGGGATTGCGCTCCCGATTTTTTTGTTTTGGGAAATATTTTCCCATCCGCCCATTTTATCCCCGGCCGATAGCACAACTTTTGCAATGTAATCAACAAAAACGGATATGGATTCCCGGACGGCGGGGTGGTAAGATAGAACCATCAGAAACAGGAAGTTTCCACAACAAGAATCAGGAGGAAAAGGTTATGCGTTTACTGGATCGTGAGTTGAAAGACAAGAGCGTATGGGAGAAAGCCGGCATTGAGCTGCCAGGGTTTGACCGCGAGGTGATGAAGGCGGAGACCGCGAAATGCCCCCAGTGGGTACACTTCGGCGCAGGCAATATTTTCCGGGCGTTTCCGGCGGCCCTTCAGCAGAAGCTGTTAAACGAGGGCGTGGAGAAAACCGGTATCATCGTGGCGGAGGGTTATGACTATGAGATCGTGAAAAAGGCTTACCGTCCCCAGGATGATTTAAGCCTGCTGGTGACCCTGAAGGCCAACGGGACCATTGAGAAGACCGTGATCGGCAGTCTGGCACAGTCCCTGACCGTGGATCGCCACGACGAGGCGGACTGGAACCGGCTGAAAGAGATTTTTGCCAGCAAAAGCCTGCAGATGGTCAGCTTCACCATCACTGAGAAGGGCTACAGCCTGACCGGAATGGACGGAAACTACCGCGGAGATGTGGCGGCGGACTTTGAGGCCGGTCCGGACAAGGCGGACAGCTATATCGGCAAGCTGGCGGCGCTCTGCTACCACCGCTATGCAAACGGCAGGCTGCCGCTGGCTCTGGTGAGCATGGACAACTGCTCCCACAACGGCGACAAGCTTTACGCCGCGGTGCACGCATACGCTGAGGCTTGGACCAAAAACGGCCTGGTGGACGAGGGCTTTCTGGCCTACATCGAGAACCCGGAAAACGTCTCCTTCCCCTGGAGCATGATCGATAAGATCACTCCCCGGCCGGACGACAGCGTGAAGAAGATGCTGGAGGAAGTGGGCTTCACGGACACCGAGAGCATCGTCACCAGCAAGAATACCTACGTGGCGCCCTTTGTGAATGCGGAGGAGGCCGAGTACCTGGTGATTGAGGATGCATTCCCCAATGGCCGCCCGGCTCTGGAGAAGTCCGGTGTGATGTTCACCACCCGGGAGACCGTTGAGAAGGTGGAGCGCATGAAGGTCTGCACCTGCTTAAATCCCCTGCACACCACCCTGGCTGTGTACGGCTGCCTGCTGGGCTACACCAAGATCAGCGAGGAGATGAAGGACCAGGATCTGGTGAAGCTGGTGGAGATCATCGGCTACAAGGAAGGTTTGCCGGTAGTCACCGACCCGGGCATCCTCTCCCCCAAAAAGTTCATCGACGAGGTGCTGCAGATCCGCGTTCCCAACCCCTTCATGCCGGACACGCCCCAGCGCATCGCCTGCGACACCTCCCAGAAGCTGTCCATCCGCTTTGGCGAGACTATCAAGGAGTACGCCGCCAGACCGGAGTTACAGGTTTCCGATTTGAAATTCATTCCCATGGTGCAGGCCGGCTGGTGTCGTTATCTGCTGGGCGTGGACGACGAGGGCAAGACCTTTACCGTCAGCCCGGATCCCATGTACGAGTCCCTGGCAAAGCAGCTTGAGGGTGTGAAGGTCGGGGAGGCCTGCGACGTGCACAAGGTCCTGGAGCCGATTTTGAGCAACGCCAAGATCTTCGGCGTAAACCTCTACGAGGTTGGCCTGGGCGAGAGGGTGGAGGACATCTTCACCGAGCTGGCCGCCGGTCCCGGCGCTGTGAGAGCAACGCTGAAAAAGCATTTGGCCGAAGCGTAAACCGCTGTTTTGAACCGTTCATTTTACCGGATATAACAGACCGCCGGCGCGGACCGCTGGCGATGGTCGGAATCCCCTCCGTGCGAGGGGGTTCCTTTTTTTAGCGGAATGGGCTATTGGCGATGATTTAAAAAAAAGGCAAGAGTGGAGGAGGGAGACTGGATACAAGTTGCATTTAACAGAAATGTGGGATGAATTTAATGAATTTGTAATGCTTTTGTCATATTTTCATGTACAAATTGGAAAAACTGTGATATTATATTGAGAAACGACGGATGGGGTGAAATCCGCTTGAAAATACAGGCGTTTGCCTTTTAATATAGATTTCAAATGCCCGTTTGGGCGAAATAGAATATTGAGAAAGACAGAGGTTTCGTATGAGAAAGTGGATAGCGGCAGGCGTGCTTGCGCTCGCTTTGACCGGCTGCACCCGATACGAACCGGTGGAGGAATTCCCAGACATAGAATACGACAGTACCGCCGCCACAGAGGCCGCTCAGGAGAGCACCGAGGCTGAGACGGAAGGCGGGGAGGAAGCGGTGATCTCCATCTCCGCGTACCCGGAGCGGGAGCGCGTGAAGGTGAAGGGGATTTATGTCTCGGCCTATGTGGCCGGCACCGGCGATATGATTGACCGCATTATCGAGCAGATGGACCAGACGGAGTTAAACGCCATGGTCATCGACGTAAAGGACGACCAGGGCAGGATTACATTCGCCATGGATTCACCCACGGTCAATGAAATCGGGGCGAGCAAAGTGTTTATCAACGACATGCCGGCCCTAATTCAAAAGTTGAAGGATCACAATATTTACCCCATCGCCCGGGTGGTGGCCTTTCGGGACCCCTACCTGGCGGAGCAGAAGCCGGAGTGGAGCCTCCATGTTGCGGACGGCGGCATTTATCGGGACAACAAGGGGCTTGCCTGGGTGAATCCCTACCGCCAGGAGGTGTGGGATTACCTGGTGGAGGTGGGCAAGAAGGCGGGGGAGATCGGATTTTCCGAGATTCAGTTCGATTACATCCGCTTTGCAGTGGACCGCACCATGAAGGACGTGGTCTTTGACCCGGAGGACACGAAGGGGCGCAGCAAGGAGGAGGCCATCACCGAGTTCATCAGCTATGCCTACGACGCTTTGGCCCGGGAGGGCCTGATGGTGTCCGCGGACGTGTTCGGAACCATTATCCGCAGCGGCGAGGACGCCCAGGCCGTGGGTCAGGATTACGGCGAGATGGCCAGACATCTGGACTACCTGTGTCCCATGATCTACCCCTCCCATTACGGGGACGGGAATTTTGGCATCGAGCACCCGGACACGCAGCCCTACGACACGATTTTGAACGCCCTCAAGGGCTCCAAGGACGTGCTGGCCAAGGCAAAAGCGGAACATGAAAACGGCAGGCAGGCCATTGTGCGCCCATGGCTTCAGGACTTTACGGCTTCCTACCTGAAGAATTACATCGACTACGGCGACGAACAGGTGCGGGCCCAGATCCAGGCGGTCTACGACGCGGGTTACGACGAGTGGATTCTGTGGGACGCCGGGGTTTCTTATCACTACGGCGGCTTGCTGACGCCGGAGGAAGCAGCCCGGGAGGAACAGGAGATTCAGGAATCCAGGGCCGAGGAGGCCAGGCTGGAGGAAAGCCGGGCCGCGCAGAGCAGCGCGGCGGCGGAGAGCGGGGCAGCGGCAGCAGACAGTGGCGGAGCGCCTGTGGGCGGCAGTTGAGCTGCGGCAGACGGCAGCTGAGCCGCGGCAGGCGGCAGCAAAAACAACGTCAGGCGGAACAAGAAATTACTAACAATGGATATACGGCAGACAGGGGGATTTCAGGGAAGTCCCCCTGTTTCTGCCCCATTTAGCGTGTAACGCTTTGGAAGAGAGGAAGGACACAGATGGATAGAACACCCAGGCCGGGAGAATTTTACCGGCATTTTAAGAACAAGCTTTATCAGATTATCGGAATTGCAGCCCATTCGGAGACAGGGGAGGCCATGGTGGTGTACCAGGCTCTCTACGGAGATTTCGGCCTTTACGTGCGCCCCCTGACCATGTTTGTCAGCGAGGTGGACCGGGAGAAATATCCGGAAGCTGCCCAGAAATACCGCTTTGAACGGGTTGTGCCGGGGGCGGAGGGAGGTTTTGTGAGCGCAGAGACCACATCGTCCGGCCCGCAAACCGTTGACGCAGACCTCCCGGTAACCGCCCGGTCCGCCACCCTGGACTCCTCCGGCAGCCCGACCCGGGGCCCGGCACCAAGCCCGGTAACCGCCCAATCCGCTGCCTCAACCCGGGGCCCGGCACCCGGCCGGGTCTCCGTCCAACCCTCTGAGCCAACCCCCAACCCCTACCTCATGGCCTTCCTGGAAGCGGAAAACGCCGACGGCCAGCTGGCCGCGCTGATGGCCATGGACGGTCATGTGGGCCAGGAGGAGGTGGACTGCCTGCGGGTGGTGTTGGAGATGGGACCGGGCGGCGGGAGCATATCCAAACAGCTGACGGATATTAGGAAATATTTGGAAATGCAGCGCCGCTACGACGGTTCCCGCTTGCGGGATCGGCTGAATTAGGTTAAGATAGTAGAGGGTGATGAACAGTTGTTTGATTTAGAAGAAGAATTAAAAAAACTTCCGGCCTCGCCGGGGGTCTATCTGATGCACAATAACCGGGACGAGATAATCTATGTGGGCAAGGCCATCAGCTTAAAGAACCGGGTGCGGCAGTATTTCCAGAGCAGCCGCAACAAGACGGCCAAAATCGAGCAGATGGTGTCCCACATCGCCTGGTTCGAATATATTCTCACGGACTCGGAGCTGGAGGCTCTGGTGCTGGAGTGCAACCTGATCAAGGAGCACAGGCCCAGGTACAACACCATGCTCAAGGACGACAAGACATATCCCTATATCAAGGCCACGGTAGGCGAGGAATTTCCCCGGCTGCTTTTTTCCCGTGACATGAAAAAGGACGGGAAAAGCCGGTATTTCGGCCCCTACACCAGCGCGGGGGCGGTGAAGGACACTCTGGACCTGATCCACAAGCTGTACCGCATCCGCACCTGTAACCGGAACCTGCCCCGGGATACGGGCAAGGAGCGCCCCTGCCTGAACTACCACATCAAGCAGTGCGACGCCCCCTGCCAGGGCTACATTTCCCGGGAGGACTATTTAAAATCCTTCGGCCAGGCCCTGGATTTCTTAAACGGCCGCTACGCGCCCCTGATCAAATCCTTAGAGGAGAAAATGAATCAGGCCAGCGAGGACATGGAGTTTGAGCGGGCCATCGAGTACCGGGAACTGTTGAACAGCGTAAAGCAGGTGGCCCAGAAACAGAAGATCACCAGCAGCGGCCGGGAGGACCGGGATATCATCGCCATGGCCCGGGACGAGCAGGACGCGGTGGTTCAGGTATTCTTCATCCGGGAGGGCAAGCTGATCGGCAGGGACCATTTTCATCTGCAGGCGGCCACGGCGGAAAACGACGGGGAGATTCTGGACAGCTTTATCAAGCAGTTTTACGCCGGAACCCCCTTTATCCCCCGGGAGCTGTGGCTCCAGGTGCCGGTAATGGACGAGGAAGTCATCAGCCGCTGGCTCACCGAACGGCGGGGCCAGAAGGTAAAGATCGTGGTGCCCAAGAAGGGCGAGAAGGAGCGGCTGGTGGAATTGGCGGCCCGAAACGCGGTTTTGGTGCTCTCCCAGGACAAGGAGCGCATCAAGAAGGAGGAGCTGCGCACCATCGGAGCCATGAACCAGGTGGGCGGGCTCATCGGCCTGGACGGCGTCCGGCGTATCGAGGCATTCGATATCTCCAACACCAGCGGCGTGGAGTCTGTGGGTTCCATGGTGGTCTACGAGGACGGCAGGCCCAAGCGCAGCGACTACCGCAAATTCAAAATCCGCACGGTCAAGGGGCCGGACGACTACGCCTCCATGCGGGAGGTGCTGACCAGGCGCTTCTCCCACGGCCTGCGGGAGGTCCGGGAACACCGGGAATCGGGGGAGGATCTGTCCGCAGGCAGTTTCACCCGTTTCCCGGACCTGATCATGATGGACGGCGGCCGGGGCCAGGTGAACATCGCCCTGGAGGTACTGAACTCCCTGGGACTGTCCATCCCGGTCTGCGGCATGGTGAAGGATGATTTTCACCGGACCCGGGGACTCTACTACAACAATGTGGAGGTGCCCATTGACCGGCACAGCGAGGGCTTCCGCCTGATTACCCGGATCCAGGACGAGGCCCACCGCTTCGCCATCGAGTACCACCGAAGCCTGCGGGGCAAGGGCCAGGTGAAGTCCGTGCTGGACGACATCCCCGGCATCGGCCCGGCAAGGCGCAAGGCGCTGATGCGGGAGTTTAAGGATATCGAGGCCATCCGTGCAGCGGAGGTGGAGGATCTTGCGAAGGTGCCCCAGATGAACGAGCGGGCGGCCCGCCAGGTTTACGAGTTTTTCCGCAAGCCGGCCGTCGGCTCAGAAGCGCCGGACAGCGATCCCACAACATCGGAAATTGCGCGAAACACATGACAAGCCTCACAACTTGTGATAGGATAGATAGAAGAAAATCAAGCCGTGGTCCGCAGCGCGGGCAGCCGCCCGGGTCGAACCGCGGGAATTTAAAAACCAAAGGGGGTACCATCATGCATGGAGTAACCATTGCGGAAGTGATTGAAAAATTCAAACTTAAGAATATGACGCCGGAGATCGACGCTGAGAAGATCGTGCTGACCCATCCGGATGTAAACCGTCCCGCCTTACAGCTGACCGGCTTTTTCGATCATTTCGACCGGGAGCGGGTTCAGATCATCGGATACGTGGAGCAGGCATATATTAATACCATGGACCGGGAGCACAAGCGCCGGATGTACGACAAGCTGACCTCCAGCCAGATTCCCTGCCTGGTATTTTCGCGGGATCAGGAGCCGGATGAGGACCTGCTGGAATATTGCAATTACTACAGCGTTCCCTGTCTGGTGTCCGACAAGACCACTTCCTCCCTGATGGCGGAGATCATCCGCTGGTTGAACGTCAAGCTGGCCCCCTGCATCAGCATCCACGGCGTGCTCATCGACGTGTTCGGCGAGGGCGTGCTGATCATGGGCGAGAGCGGCATCGGCAAAAGCGAGGCGGCCCTGGAGCTGATCAAGCGCGGCCACCGTCTGGTCACCGACGACGTGGTGGAGATTCGCAAGGTCAGCGACGACACTCTGATCGGCTGCGCTCCGGACATCACCAAGCACTTTATCGAGCTGCGGGGCATCGGGATCATTGATGTGAAGACCCTGTTCGGCGTGGAGAGCGTAAAGGACACCCAGTCCATCGATATGGTGATCAAGCTGGAGGACTGGAGCAAGGAGAAGGAATACGACCGCCTTGGCTTAGAGGACCAGTATACGGAATTTTTGGGCAACCAGGTGGTGTGTCACACCATCCCCATTCGTCCGGGACGGAATCTGGCGATTATCGTCGAGTCCGCAGCCGTGAACTACCGTCAGAAAAAGATGGGCTACAACGCGGCCCAGGAGCTGTACAAGAGAGTACAGGCCAATCTGTCTAAAGTCGATTGATGGAGTGAATAAAACGGATGGAAGATTTAAAACAGAAACTTGAGGCCATATTGACCTCAGAGCGGTCCTTCGTGAAGGAGATGGAGCCCATGAGCCGGCATACCACCTTCCGCATCGGGGGACCGGCTGCGCTTTACGCTGCGCCGGGAAATGAGGGAGAGCTGGCGGCTTTATTGCGGCTGTGCCGGGAGCGGGACGTGCCCGTGCGGATATTGGGCAACGGGAGCAACCTGCTGGTCAGTGACCGCGGGCTTTCCGGCGTGGTGGTAGCGATGGAGGAAAACTGGAATTACGGCGGGCCGGAGGGGGAGAATTCCCTTCGGGCGGGCGCGGGTCTGCTGCTCTCAAAGGCGGCCAGCCTGGCCCTGACGCATTCCCTGACCGGCCTGGAGTTTGCCGCGGGAATTCCCGGAACCGTGGGCGGCGCTGTGATGATGAATGCGGGCGCTTACGGTTCGGAGATGAAGAATGTGGTCGCCTCCGTCCGGGTGATGGACCGGGAGGGAGAAATCCATGTCCTGGACAGGGAACAGATGGAATTCGGCTACCGGACCAGCTGCGTGGCCCGTTTGGACTACGTGGTGCTGGAAGCGGTGATGGCCTTAGAGCCGGGGGACGGGGAACAGATACGCGCCCGGATGGACGATCTGGCGGCCAGGCGCCGGGAAAAGCAGCCCCTGGAATATCCCAGTGCGGGCAGCACGTTCAAGCGCCCGGCCGGATACTTTGCCGGGAAGCTGATTCAGGACAGCGGCCTGCGGGGCGTCAGCCGGGGCGGGGCCCAGGTGTCGGAAAAGCACTGCGGTTTTGTGATCAACCGCGGCGGCGCCACCGCGGCCGACGTGCTGGAGCTGTGCGGCCATGTGCAGGCCACGGTGAAGGAGAACTTCGGCGTGGACCTGGAGATGGAGGTGCGACGCTGGGGCGAGTTCTGAGCGCTTTGCACAGATAAAAAGAGGTGAAGAAATGTCGTTTTCCTCAAAAGTAAAGGATGAGCTGTCGCGCCAGGTGAACCCGGCGCGGCACTGCCAGATCGCGGAGATCGCCGCGATCTTAAGTCTCTGCGGAAAAATAAAAATCTCGGATCAAGACCATTTTTCCATTGAAATTCACACAGAAAATGTGGCAGTTGCAAGAAAGTACTTTACATTATTAAAAAAAACATTTAATATAGGTACTGATGTTTCCATTCGCAGAGGTGCATATCTGAAGCGGAACAGAACATATATTGTAGCAGTCCGGGAACATGAGGATGCCATCCGGGTGCTCCAGGCCGCCAAGCTTCTCAACGAGTACGGTGAGGTTTCGGAGAATCTGTCGGTGGTGCGCAACGTAGTGGTGCAGAATACCTGCTGCCGCCGGGCGTTTATCCGCGGCGCATTTCTGGCTTCCGGTTCGATCAGTGATCCGGAAAAGTTTTACCATTTCGAGATTGTATGCGCGACACAACCCAAGGCAGAGCAGCTTCGGGAGCTGATTGCCACCTTTGATATCGAGGCGAAGATCGTCCGGCGTAAGAAGTATTACGTGGTCTATATCAAGGAGGGCAGCCAGATCGTGGACATCCTGAATGTGATGGAGGCGCCGGTGGCTTTGATGGAGCTGGAGAACATCCGGATTGTCAAGGAGATGCGCAACAGTGTGAACCGCCAGGTGAATTGTGAGACTGCCAATATCAACAAGACCGTGTCCGCTGCGGTGAAGCAGATGGACGACATCCGCTATATCCAGGCGGTGATTGGTCTGGACGGGCTTCCTGACAATCTGCGGGAGATGGCCCTGGTCCGGCTGGAACGGCCGGACGCGACGCTGAAGGAACTGGGAGAGGCGCTGAATCCGCCGGTTGGCAAATCCGGTGTGAATCACCGGCTCAGAAAGCTGGGAATTCTGGCGGACGATCTGAGAGAGCGTTCCGTGAAACAGTAGGAACGGGTACATTCAGTAAAGGCATCAGAATGGGGGGCGTGTAGTGCCCCGGCCCATTCACAGCAATGAGGAGGATAATTATGTTAAAGAAAGTGATCACAATCGAGGGACAGAATAGTTCAGAGGCGAAGCCGGTTGCCATGCTTGTACAGGTTGCAAGCCAGTATGAGAGCACCATCTATCTGGAGACGGGTTCCAAGCGCGTGAATGCCAAGAGCATTATGGGCATGATGACCCTGGCACTGATGGAAGGCATGGATATCATGGTGGAAGCGGACGGCAACGACGAGACGGCCGCTGTATCTGAAATTGAAAAGTATCTGAATAACCAGTAGATCTCATAGATGTTAAAAGGCCGTGCCGCTTGGCAGGGCCTTTATTTTTTGTCCGTTTTATGATAGACTTGTTTTCATAAGTTACTAAGGAGAGAAGACCAATGGCATTTACACATCTGCACGTCCATACGGAGTACAGTTTGCTGGACGGTTCCTGTAAGATCCGCGAGCTGGTGGCCAGGGCCAAGGAGCTGGGCATGGACAGCATGGCGGTCACGGACCACGGCGTCATGTATGGCGTGATTGATTTTTATAAGGCGGCCAGGGAAGTGGGCATCAAGCCCATTTTGGGCTGCGAGGTGTACGTGGCCCCCGGCTCCCGTTTTGACCGGGAGAATGTAAACGGCGAGGACCGCTACTACCACCTGGTGCTGCTGGCTGAGAACGACCAGGGCTACCAGAACCTGATGAAGATCGTGTCCAAGGGCTTTGTGGACGGTTTTTACTACAAGCCCAGGGTGGACTATGAACTGTTGGAGACCTACCACGAGGGGATCATCGCCCTGTCCGCCTGCCTGGCGGGCGAGGTGCAGCGCTACCTCTCCCGGGGGATGTACGAGGAGGCGGGCCGGGCCGCTCTGCGCTACCAGGACACCTTTGGCAAGGGGAATTTTTTCCTGGAGCTTCAGGACCACGGCCTGGACGCGCAGAAGCAGGTGAACCAGGGCCTGCTTCGCTTAAGCCGGGATCTGGGCATCGACCTGGTGGCCACCAACGACGTCCACTATACCTATGCGGAGGACGAGAAGGCCCACGATATCCTGCTGTGCATCCAGACCGGCAAGAAGGTGGCGGACGAAAACCGTATGCGCTACGAGGGCGGGCAGTATTACTGCAAGTCCGAGGAGGAGATGCGCGCCCTGTTCCCCTACGCCCTTGAAGCCATTGAGAACACTCACAAGATCGCCCAGCGCTGCAATGTGGAGATCGAGTTCGGGGTGCTCAAGCTGCCAAGGTTCGAAGTGCCCGAGGGCTTTGACTCCTGGACCTACCTAAACCACCTGTGCATGCAGGGCTTTAACCGCCATTACCCGGAGGACGACGGGACCCTGCGGGAGCGCCTGGACTACGAGCTGGACGTGATCCGCACCATGGGTTATGTGGACTATTTCCTGATTGTCTGGGACTTTATCAACTACGCCAGATCCAAGGGAATCTCCGTAGGACCGGGGCGAGGCTCCGCGGCCGGCAGTATTGTCAGCTACAGCCTGGGCATCACCAACATCGATCCCATCCGCTACAATCTGCTGTTCGAGCGTTTCCTGAACCCGGAGCGCGTGTCCATGCCCGATATCGACGTGGACTTCTGCTATGAGCGGCGGCAGGAAGTCATCGACTATGTGGTGGAAAAATATGGAAAAGATCAGGTGGTGCAGATCGTCACCTTCGGTACCCTGGCGGCCAAGGGCGTGGTCCGGGACGTGGGCCGGGTGCTGGATCTGCCCTACGCACTCTGCGATTCCATCGCGAAAATGATCCCCAATGATCTGGGCATGACGCTGGATAAAGCGCTGGTCATGAATCCCGATCTGAAAAAAGCGTATAATGAAGATGAGACGGTCCACAACCTGATCGACATGTCCAAGCGTCTGGAGGGACTTCCCAGACACACCTCCATGCACGCGGCGGGCGTGGTGATCGGCAGCCGTTCCATCGACGAGTTCGTGCCCTTGTCCAGGGCGGCGGACGGCACCATCACCACCCAGTTTACCATGACCACCATCGAGGAGCTGGGGCTTTTAAAAATGGACTTTCTAGGGCTTCGGACCCTGACGGTGATCCAGAACGCGGTGAACATGGCCCAGAAGAACCACCATGTGTCCATTGATCTGGACAACATCGACTACAACGACAAAAAGGTATTGGATTCCATCGGCACGGGCAAGACCGAGGGGGTGTTCCAGCTGGAAAGCGGCGGAATGAAGAGCTTCATGAAGGAGCTGAAGCCCGGCAGCCTGGAGGATATCATCGCCGGAATTTCCCTGTACCGCCCGGGTCCCATGGACTTTATTCCCAAGTACATCAAGGGCAAGAACGACAGAAGCGCCATCACTTACGACTGCCCCCAGATGGAACCCATTCTGGGACCCACCTACGGCTGTATCGTCTACCAGGAGCAGGTGATGCAGATCGTGCGGGACCTGGCGGGCTACACCATGGGCCGCTCGGACCTGGTGCGCCGTGCCATGAGCAAGAAAAAGGCCTCGGTGATGGAGAAGGAGCGTCAAAATTTCGTCTACGGCAATGAGGAGGAGGGCGTGAAGGGCTGCGTGAACAACGGCCTGGAGGAACGCACGGCCAACCACATCTACGACGAGATGACGGATTTCGCCAAGTACGCCTTCAACAAGTCCCACGCCGCGGCCTACGCGGTGGTTTCCTACCAGACCGCATACCTGAAATATTATTATCCGCTGGAATTCATGGCGGCGCTGATGAGTTCGGTGATGGACAACGTGACCAAGTTCTCCGAGTACATTCTCACCTGCCGCCAGATCATGGGAATCCCCATCCTGCCCCCGGACATCAACGAGGGGGAGAGCGGCTTTTCCGTCTCGGGCAACGCCATCCGCTACGGCCTCTCCGCCATCAAGAGCGTGGGCAAGTCCGTGGTGGACACCATCATCGCCGACCGGGAGGCGGGAGGTCCCTTCCGGTCCATGGAGGACTTTGTGGGCCGCATGACCCACAAGGAGGTCAACAAGCGGACCCTGGAGAATTTCATCAAGTCCGGAGCGCTGGACACCCTGCCGGGCACCCGCAAGCAGAAGATCGCCGTGATGCCGGTGCTGCTGGAGAGCAAGGCCAGGGAGCGTAAGTCCGTGATCGAGGGACAGCTTAGCCTCTTTGATATCGCCGGGGAGGAGGAGCGGGACAACTTCCAGATCACCTTCCCGGAGGTGGGAGAGTACACCAAGGAGGAACTGCTGGTATTTGAGAAGGAAATCCTGGGCGTCTACATCAGCGGCCATCCCCTGGAGGACTATAAGGATGTGTGGCAGAAGACCGTCACAGCCAATGCGTCGGACTTTATTGTGGACGAGGAGGCGGGCGGAGCCAGGGTGACGGACGGAGCCAGGGTGGTGATCGGCGGCCTGGTGGCCGGAAAGACGGTCAAGACCACCCGCACCAACCAACTCATGGCCTTCATCACCCTGGAGGATTTGATGGGTTCGGTGGAGGTGATCATTTTCCCGAAAGATTACGAGGCCAACCGGGAGCTGTTCGTGGAGGACGCCAAGCTGTTCATCCGGGGACGGGTTTCCATCGGGGACGATCCGGTGGGAAAACTGGTCTTGGAGCAGGTGGTGCCCTTCTCCAAAATCCCACGTGAGCTTTGGATCCAGTTCGCGGACAAGGAGCAGTATGTGTCCCGGGAGAAGGAGCTGCTTGAAACCTTAAAGACCAGCGAGGGACCGGACCGGGTGGTGATTTACCTGGGAAAAGAGCGGGCGAAAAAGATGCTCCCGGCCTCCTGGAACGTTGATGCAGCAGGTGTTCTGGTGGAAGAGCTTTCCAGAAAACTTGGTGAAAAAAATGTCAAAGTCGTGGAAAAACCACTTGCATTGCAGGGGAAAATGCATTAGAATAGCGTTGAGCATTTAATGAGAAAAAAGATTCATGTCAAGAAGGCATTGGGAGCGCTTGTCGCTCATAGAATCAAAGGAGGTAAATTGCTATGGCAAAGGCAGTAAAGACCATCGGTATACTCACAAGCGGCGGGGATGCGCCGGGAATGAACGCGGCCATCCGCTCGGTGGTGAGAGTGGCGATCAGCAAGGGTCTTAAGGTAAAGGGAATTATGAGAGGCTATGCGGGCCTGCTGGAAGAGGAAATCGTGGATATGGACAGCACCAGCGTTTCCGATATCATCAACCGCGGCGGCACCATTCTCTATACCGCCAGATGCAAGGAATTTACCACGGCGGAAGGCCAGCAGAAGGGCGCGGAGATCTGCCGCAAGCACGGCATCGACGGCATGGTTGTGATCGGCGGTGACGGTTCCTTCCGCGGCGCGGGCAAGCTCTCGGCTCTGGGGATCAACACCATCGGGCTGCCGGGCACCATCGACCTGGACATCGCCTGTACGGATTACACCATCGGCTTTGACACCGCGGTGAACACGGCCATGGAAGCCATCGACAAGATCCGCGACACCTCCACCTCCCACGAGCGGTGCAGCATCGTGGAGGTTATGGGCCGCAACGCCGGTTACATCGCCATGTGGTGCGGCATCGCCAACGGCGCGGAGGACATTCTGCTGCCGGAGCGCTACGACGGCGACGAGCAGGCGCTGATCAACCGGATCATTGAGAACCGCAAGCGCGGCAAGAAGCACAACATCATCGTGAACGCCGAGGGCATCGGCCACTCCAGTTCCATGGCCAAGCGCATCGAGGCGGCCACGGGCATCGAGACCAGGGCCACGATCCTGGGCCACATGCAGCGGGGCGGCACTCCCACCTGCAAGGATCGCGTGTACGCCTCCATTATGGGAGCGCGGGCGGCGATTCTTCTCAGCGAGGGCAAGAGCAACCGTCTGGTTGCCTACAGGAACGGAGAGTTCGTGGATTACGACATCCAGGAGGCATTAAACATGACCAAGGATATCCCTGCGGAACAGTACGAGGTTGCAAAGCTGCTGGTGCGCTAAGCCTGCCGGCATATAATCGAACACCATAAAGTCCGCCGCCGCTGGCCGCGGACTTTTCAAACTTGAAGGCGGTTTATATATGGAAGAAAACACAGTGCTCTGCGGGGCCAATTCCTACGAGCAGAAATACTATTTTAACCAGGATTTCGACTCCCTTCCGGAGTCGGTAAAGCGGGAACTGCAGGTCATGTGCGTGCTCTACACCGAGGACGTGGGCGGAATCCTGACCCTGGAGTTTGAGCCGGACGGGAACCTGGAGTTCAAGGTCACGGCGCCCGAGGAGGACTACCTCTTCGACGAGATCGGAAGCGTGCTCAAGATCAAGCAGTACCAGGAGGAGAAGCGGGAGCTGCTGGAATCCCTGGAGCTGTACTACCGTGCGTTTTTCCTGGGCGAAGACCTGGACTTCACCGCAAAGGAGCAGGAGGCATGAAGCTTAAGATCGGAACTGTGACGCTGGACAACAACGTCATCCTGGCGCCGATGGCAGGGGTAACCGACCTGCCATTTCGTTTGCTCTGCCGGGAGCAGGGCTGCGGCATGGTGGTGACGGAGATGGTCAGCGCTAAGGCCATTTTATATAAGAACAAAAATACCAAAGAGCTGCTGACCGTGCGGTCTGAGGAACGGCCCGCCGCAGTGCAGCTGTTCGGCTCGGACCCGGAAATCATGGCGGAGATCGCGGCTCAGATCGAGGACGGCCCTTACGACGTGATCGACGTGAACATGGGCTGCCCGGTGCCCAAGATTGTGAACAACGGGGAGGGCTCGGCGCTGATGAAGGACCCCAAACGGGCAGAGGCGGTGCTCTCCGCCATGGTGCGGGCGGTGAAAAAGCCGGTGACGGTGAAATTCCGCAAGGGCTTTAACGACGAGAGCGTAAACGCGGTGGAGTTCGCCAAAATGGCGGAGAGCTGCGGCGTGGCCGCGGTGGCCGTGCACGGGCGGACCAGAGAGCAGTATTACTCCGGAACGGCGGACTGGGACATCATCCGCCGGGTGAAGGAGGCGGTGAAGATCCCGGTGATCGGAAACGGCGACGTGTTTACGCCGGAGGATGCCGGGCGGCTTCTGGAGCAAACCGGCTGCGACGGCATCATGGTGGCCCGGGGAGCCAAGGGCAATCCCTGGATATTTCATCGGATTAACCATTATCTGGAAACCGGGGAATCGCTTCCCGGTCCCTCGGTCCAGGAGATCCGGGAGATGATTCTGCGCCACAGCCGTATGCTGGCGGACTACAAGGGCGAGCGGGTGGCCATGAGGGAGATGCGCAGCCATATGGCCTGGTATACCTCCGGTCTTGCCCACTCAGCGTCCATACGGCGGGAGATCAACGGCGTGGAGACCATGGAGGGGCTGATTGACCTGCTGGACCGGCGTTTTTGAACGGTTTTGACCTGAGAAAACGGCTTGACAATGCGGTTTTTTTCTTATATAATACACTGAATGTACGAACATGAAAATGATCCGGAGGTTGAGAAATTTCTGGATAAGGCGCGCGGAGCATGCCGTTCTGCGGCCGGAATAAAAAGGAAGAAGGAAGGAAATAAGGGATTATGGCGGATAAGAAACATATTTTGACATATGCAGGTTTGAAGCAGTACGAGGACGAGTTACAGAACTTAAAGGTGGTAAAGCGCAAAGAGGTTGCGCAGAAGATTAAAGAGGCCAGAGAACAGGGCGACTTATCCGAGAACGCCGAGTACGACGCAGCCAAGGATGAGCAGCGCGATATCGAGCTGCGCATCGAGGAGCTGGAGAAGCTCCTTAAGAACGCCGAGGTGGTGGTCGAGGACGAGATCGACACCGATAAGATCAACATCGGCTGCAAGGTGAAGCTTCTGGACGTGGAGTTTGACGAGGAGATGGAGTATTTCATCGTAGGTTCCACCGAGGCCAACAGCCTTCAGAACAAGATCAGCAACGAGTCCCCCGTGGGCCACGCGCTGCTGGGCAAGGGCGTGGGCGAGACCGTGGATGTGGAGACTCAGGCGGGTACCATCCAGTACAAGGTGTTGAACATTCAGAGAGTATCTTAAGCGGCAGCGGTTCACAGGGTGAACCGTACCGCCTCATCTTTTATATTATCACAAAGGAGTGTAAAAAGTGGCAGAGCAGCAGAGGCAGGTTGAAGATTTAAATCACGTTTTAAAGGTCCGCCGGGAGAAGCTGGCGGAGCTTCAGGCAGCGGGCCGGGACCCGTTTGAGATCACGAAGTACGACGTTACCGCACACAGCACGGACGTCAAGGAGCATTATGAGGAGTGGGAGGGGAAGGAAGTGTCCGTCGCCGGCCGCATGATGTTCAAACGTGTGATGGGAAAGGCTTCTTTCTGCAACGTTCAGGATTTGAAGGGCAGCATCCAGATTTACGTGGCCCGGGACAACATCGGCGAGGAGGAGTACAAGGGCTTCAAGAAGATGGACATCGGCGATATCATCGGCGTGAAGGGCACCGTGTTCACCACCAAGGCCGGCGAGATCTCCATCCACGCCACGGAGCTGACCCTGCTCTCCAAGAGCCTGCAGGTGCTTCCTGAGAAGTTCCACGGCCTGACGGATACGGATATGCGCTATCGCCAGCGCTATGTGGACCTGATCATGAACGCCGAGGTGAAGGACACCTTTGTGAAGCGCTCCAAAATTATCGCGGCCATCCGCAAGTATCTGAGCAGCCAGAATTTTATGGAGGTGGAGACCCCCATGCTGGTGTCCAACGCCGGCGGAGCTGCGGCCAGACCCTTTGAGACCCATTTTAACGCCCTGGACGAGGATCTGAAGCTTCGCATCTCCCTGGAGCTGTACTTAAAGCGCCTGATCGTGGGCGGACTGGAGCGCGTGTACGAGATCGGCCGCGTGTTCCGCAACGAGGGCCTGGACACCCGCCACAACCCGGAGTTTACCCTGATGGAGCTGTACCAGGCTTACACGGATTACAACGGCATGATGGAGCTGACCGAAAACCTGTACCGCTATGTGGCCCAGGAGGTACTGGGCACCACCACCATCACCTACAAGGGTGTGGAGATGGATCTGTCCAAGCCCTTTGAGCGCATCACCATGGTGGATGCGGTGAAGAAGTACGCGGGCGTGGACTTCGACCAGATTAAGACCCTGGAGGAGGCCAGAGCCGTCGCCAAGGAGAAGGGCGTGGAGTTCGAGCCGCGCCACAAGAAGGGCGATATCTTAAGCCTGTTCTTCGAGGAGTTCGCCGAGGAGCACTTGATCCAGCCCACCTTTGTGCTGGACCACCCGGTGGAGATTTCCCCGCTGACCAAGAAAAAGCCGGGCAACCCCGACTTTGTAGAGCGCTTTGAGTTCTTTATGAACGGCTGGGAGATGGCCAACGCCTACTCCGAGATCAACGATCCCATCGACCAGAGGGAGCGTTTCAGGGCTCAGGAGGAGCTGCTGGCCCAGGGCGACGAGGAGGCCAACCACACGGATGAGGACTTCTTAAACGCGCTGGAGATCGGTATGCCGCCCACGGGAGGCATCGGTTATGGCATCGACCGCATGGTGATGCTGCTGACCGACTCCGCAGCCATCCGCGACGTGCTGCTGTTCCCCACAATGAAGCCACTGGAGCAAAAACGGGATGAAAGCAAGGCTGGAAATGCAGCTGTAAACGTATCTGCGGAGGCTGCAAGCGTGTCCGCGCCGAGCGTACAGATTGATCTTACCAAGGTGAAAATCGAGCCTTTGTTTGCAGATGAAGTAGACTTTGAAACATTCAGCAAATCTGATTTCAGAGTGGTCAAGATCGAAGCTTGCGAGGCTGTACCGAAGTCCAAGAAGCTCCTGAAGTTCACATTGAATGACGGAACAGACCGGAAACGCACGATTTTAAGCGGTATTCATGAATATTACGAGCCGGAAGAACTGGTTGGTAAGACCTGTGTGGCAATCACAAACCTGCCGTCGAGGAAGATGATGGGGATTGATTCCGAGGGTATGCTGATTTCCGCAGTGTACGAGTATGACGGACGGGAAGGCTTAAATCTTCTGATGCTGGATGACAATATCCCGGCGGGAGCGAAGCTGTACTAAAGAGGTCGTTTAACACTGAAATTCGTGTTACTACAACTTTTTTACAACTTTTGCTTGAAACCAGACGACACCAGACGGGCCAAAATAAAGGGCAAATCCGCGTTTGAAATGCGGATTTGCCCTTTTTTGTAATTTTCACATTAGTACCAAATCGTCCTTGATCACTTCAGCTTTTTCCTTCATGCTTTCCTGCGTGATATGGGTGTAGATATCCATGGTGGTGGAGAAATCAGCATGTCCCATCACTTGCTGGATGAACTTAATGTCGTTTGTCTTCTCGCAAAGTCTGGTGCAAAAGGTGTGCCGTAAATTATGTACGCTGAAATGAGGCAAGAGATTCGGTTCACGGTCTTCCAATTCTGCTTGATCCATTTCTTCAGCGTTATAGGCGATGGAGATGCGCTCAATGGCCCGATTGATGTTATGGGCGCTGAGAAAATAGCCAGAGCGGTTGCGGAAGAGGAACCCATGATATCCATTCATTACGAGATCCTCCGGATACAAGGCGTCCATCACTTCAATCAGAGCGCGGAGCTGTTCGGCAACCTGCGGATACAGGATGGGAATAGTGCGTGTGCCGCTCGCCGTTTTAGGAGTGGTGATGTGAAAGCCTGCTTCTCCATCAATAACTCGATAAATCAGGTTGTGATTCACAGAGATAGTGTTGTTCTCCAGATCTACATCGTTTTTGGTCAGCCCAGTACACTCTCCCACACGCAGTCCCGTACCGAGTAGTACGACCATAACTGGTAGCCAGTGGCTATACATCGGTGACTTGGAAATAAAGCGAAGAAAATTCTTCTGCTGCGTCATCGTAAGAGCGATCCTTTTTTTCGCAGGTTTCCCGGCGCCCTCTGCTTTTAGGGAACGATAAACGCCTTTACTGGGATTCTTCCGGATGTAGTCATCATCGACTGCCAATTCAAGTGCAGGATGAACCAGATTATTGATGTTTTCCAGTGAGTTGATTGCAAAGCCCTTTTTCAAGAGTTTCGTGTAAAATGTCAGGATATCGCTTTTACGAATATTGGGCAGGGGAATGTTAGCAAACGGCTCGTCTTTAACATAGTTGCTCCAAAGGTATTCGTAATTAGCTCGCGTGGAAGCCTTCAACTGGAGTTTCGTATCCATGAGAACTTTGAACATATCATTTAGGGTGATTTTCATGGCCTCTTGGGTACGAATGCCGTCATCGGCATCTTTCGTGAGCTGTTTTTCTTTTACACGAAGAGCAGCTAAGTCGGAATCATAAATGTACTTTTTCTTTTTTCCCAGCTTGTAGACAAACATATAGCTGCCGTCTGATCGCTGGGTTTCACCTGGCCGCAGATTGCGGCCTTTGTTGTCTTTCCTGATTTTTGGCATAGATTGATACCTCCCGATGGTTGGTGTACTGTTGCGCCCCTGGTGGGCAGGATTCTGTCAGCATGAGATCTCGTAAAGATATTCCTTTACGCGCTGAACGCTCCAAAGGACACGAGAATTCATGGTGATGCGAGCATGGGCAAGGTCGCCAATCTGAACGGCGGTGTGCCGCCCGCAGTCGAGCAGTTTGCAGAGCGATTCCGTATCTACCGCCAAGCACTGCTCAGGCGAAAGGTCATTGGGTTTTCTTTTCTCCATAATTGCCCTCCTTTATTTGCAATTACATATATCCTCTACTGTTTGTAGGGAAAGGTTTTCAACAAAAACAATGAAGTCATTAAAATTCATCGGGAAGTATCAGGACTCTTCCAAAGGCCATTTCCTGCGCCGGGCTTTTCCGCCGCGTATTTTCAGGCAGCCGCTATGCGGCAATTAAGCTGTGGGCGCGCAGAAGCACACTGTCCGCAGCGCCTGTATAACTCCAATGGAAAAGGTTTATAGGGGCTGTCAAGGTACAAAAGGCGTACAGACAGGCAGTGGAACCACACGCCATGTCTATACGCCTTATATATAGGGACGGAACGGGTTGAATTCTGCAGATTCCCGTTTTTTTATGCTCAAACAGCTACGAAGAAATAATTGAAACGCTATATGTAGATTACGATGCTTGACTAACACTATATATTGTGCTAAACTTGCTTTGTAATTGATTTTTGTGCGCTTCCCGTATGGGATACAGACCGATGTTCTGTACCGCAGGCCGAAAGCCCGCATTGCACACGCAGTTAAGATTGTACTTGTGCCAGTAGTATTACTGCGCCCGTATGGGACGGTATATTACTGGCTTTTTCTATTTTCAGGGAGTATCCATTCCCTATTTGCGAGGATGACTTTGGTTCACAGGTTACTGTGGACATCAGGCGTATGCCGCAGTCAGCCTCGCTTATTTTTTGCCCAAACGCCGGAAACGGCTTTGAGGATATATCAAAAATAAGAAAGGCAGGTATACAGATGAACACGAAAATGTCGAACCATGAAATCATGGTGAAAGAGAAGAAATTGAACGAGAGCTGGAGGCAGTCCAAGAGACAGCAGCAGCCTATCAAGAGACGGTGCCCGGTGATGAAGGCGCACGTCGTTCCTCGCCCGACGAGGAGGGGGTGCTGAGTATGCCGGATAGCTGTGCGGCATTGAAAGAAACACATCAACCGCAGGTATTGGTCGAGACCGCAGGCTTATCCGAAAAGGAATGGCTCGCTTATCGGCGAAAAGGAATTGGCGGCAGTGATGTGGCTGCGTTGCTGGGGATATCGCCCTGGCGGACGGCCCGTGACCTCTACTACGACAAGCTGAATATTGCAGCGGTTGAGGACAACGAAAACAACTGGGTTGCTCTGGAAATGGGGCATCTGCTGGAGCCGCTGGTGGCAAAAATTTTTCAGCATCGGACCGGCTACAAGATTTATCAGGTCAAGAAGATGTTCCAGCACCCCAAGTATCCCTGGATGCTGGCTGATGTGGACTACTTTGTAGAACTTCCGGATGGCACGACCGCAATTTTGGAAATCAAAACCACAAACTACAATGCTAAGGATCACTGGTGGCTGGATGGGGAAGAAACTGTTCCGGTCTACTACGAAACCCAGGGGCGGCATTATATGGCGGTCATGGATGTGGATCGCTGCTTCTTCTGCTGCCTGTATGGCAACAACGAGGAAGAAACCATCATTCGTGAGATTCGCCGTGACGAAGCTTATGAGGATGAGATGATTTTTCTGGAACAGCATTTCTGGGAGAACCACGTCCTTGCCAAAACACCGCCGCCCTATACCGAGGATGGCGATCTTGTAATTGAAAGCGTGCGCCGGCATACGGGTCCTGCGGATAAGGACGCCCCTGTGGTGACCTTTGATTATTCTCTGACTGCCAAGCTGATGCGGTATCTCCAGCTTCAAGAAGAAAAGAAACGTGCTGAAAAGGACAGCAAGGAAATCGATGCGGATATGCAGCGACTGAAGGGAGCACTGATTGCCGAAATGGGCAAGAGCTGCAAAGCTATTTGCCAGCAGGATGGCGTAAATTATACGGTCACCTACAATCCGGTGCGGAAGCCTAACATCGACAAGGACAATCTGATCCGGCTGAAACTGGAACATCCTGATATCTACGAGCAGTATGTCACAATTTCGGAGTTTCGCCGGTTCAGTGTGAAAGCTGATACCAAGGCGGCTTAAAGGAGGGAAAAAGAAGTGATCCACAGAGGAACTTATGACGGGACGATTTATCACAACCCGGCAAATCGGTTCTGCATTATTAGTGTGAAGACTGCCGACAAAGAGGTGCCGCAGGAGGCCCGTTCTACCCGGCGGTACAGAGACCATCTGATCCGTTTTGTGGCGACCGGTTATGAACTGCCCCGTACGGATGCGGTGGAGCTGGAACTGGATGGTGAATGGAAGCAGGGCAAGTATGGTATGCAGCTTCAGGTGGAGCAGTGGCGCGAGATCATCCCCCGCACCAAAAGCGGTGTGGAGGGGTATCTGGCATCGGGTCTTATCAAAGGCATCGGGCCCGCAACCGCCGCGCTGATTGTCGCCCGGTTTGGCGAGGACACGCTGGATATTCTGCAAAACCAGCCGGAACGGCTTTTGGAAATCAAAGGTATCACGGAAAGCAAGCTGGAGGACATCAAGACCTCTTATGCGGAGAGCCGGATGCTGCAGGATCTGATGACCCTGCTTTCCCCGTTCAAAATCACGCCGAAAACTGCGCTCAAGATTTATCAGTATTTCGGGCCTGCCAGCGTAGACATCTTGAAAAAGAGTCCGTTTGAGCTGTGCCAGATATCCGGGTTCGGCTTTCTGCGTGTAGACGCCATTGTTCAGAAGAACGGCGGTGACCTTCATGCCCCCATGCGGGTCAAGGGTGCGCTGTTCTGGGCGCTGGAAGATGGTAAAGGAGCTAAAGGGCACCTGTTCTTGCTCAGGGAAACCCTGCAGAAAGAGGCGCTTCGGCTGCTCAATAACAAGATTCCGGTGCCGGCACTTCGCCTTCAGGCGCAGGAAGTCGCAGATGTGCTGCAAGACATGATCCTTAAAGGAGAAGTGGTGGCAGTCAAGGATAACATCTATCTGCCCCGGGTGTTTGCACAGGAGGACGAAACCGCCCGCCGCATTGCCATGCGGTTGGTGGAGCCGTCAGAACCGGAGCGGATTGAGCGGGTGTTGGAACGGGTCAAGCGTGAGATGGGCGTGGTGTTGTCCTCCAAACAGGAGGCTGCCGTCTATGCGGCGTATCGCCACAATCTTTCCATTATCACAGGCTCTCCCGGTACCGGCAAAACGACGGTTCTGAAAACGATCCTGGAGGTACACCGCCGGCTGTACCCTGACGGCCAAATCGTCTTGATGGCGCCGACGGGCAGAGCCAGCCGTCGTATGGCAGAGAGCACCGGCTTTGATATGGCCCGGACGCTTCACAGCGGGTTGGGCCTCGGCAGCGAAGAGGACGATGTCAACCGAACCAAACAACAGGAGCCGTTGTCGGCTGACCTGATCATCGTGGACGAGTTTTCCATGGTAGATATGTGGCTGGCAGATAAATTCTTCTCGCGCATCAAGGACGGTGCACGAATCGTACTTGTAGGCGACCCGGATCAGCTCCCCAGCGTGGGAGCCGGAAATGTGTTCCGTGAGCTGATCGACTGTGAGTTGGTGCCTGTCACTGTGCTGGATCAGATTTTTCGCCAGTCCAAAGACAGCCTGATAGCCTACAATGCCAAGTTTATCAACGAGGGCAATACCAAGCTGTACTATGGGCCGGATTTCATGTTCATGGCGAGCGATAACCAGGCGGATGCCGCCGAGCGGATTATCTCCCGTTATTGCAGAGAGATTGAGGAAAGCGGCATCGACCGGGTGCAGATACTGTCGCCCTTCCGCTCAGAAGGTGCGGCGTCGGCGGAACAGCTCAATGAGGCAATCCGTGAAGTGGTCAACCCGTTTCGCTCCGCCGAAGACGAGATCAAAATCGGCGTCAAAGTTTTCCGGGTCAATGACCGTATTATGCAGACCAAGAACACCGCAAAGGTATCCAATGGCGATCTGGGCTTTATCCGTTATATCAAAGACGGTGAGAACGGAAAGCGTGTGGGCCTCGATTTTGGAGTTGGCCGGGAACTGGAATATAGCGTAGAGGATATGGTCAATCTGGACCTTGCCTATGCCACCACCATCCATAAGTCTATGGGTTCTGAGTATGAAACGGTTATCATGCCGCTTTTGAAAGCGCATAGCATCATGCTCTACCGCAACCTGCTCTATACCGGAATCACCCGTGCTAAAAAGCGTGTGGTGCTGATTGGACAGAAGCAGGTGCTGTTCATGGCGATTCACCGCAACGAGATCAGCAAGCGAAATACGCTGCTGGGCGCACGCATCGACATGTACTTTAAGGCCTATGCCAGACGTGCCGGTATTCCGCTCCCGAATGAAGCGAAAAAAGAATTGAAACATGCAGGTTAAAAAGGGACGCAAAGTGCAGAAAAAGCACAGTGCGTCTCCTATTTTATTTAACAGGAAGGAGTTTGCAAGATGAACGAAAGCAGCAATCCCAAAACCATGTATGAGGCCGTACCAGCCGTAGCAGAGTTGAACAAGGTGCCGGGCTTTGACCCGCTCAAGTTCCTCCGCCGCACCAAGGACAGCATGAGACTGGATCTGCCCTATCAGAAGCTGTGGTTCCGTATGGCCCATCCCAATGGCCGTATGCGCGTGACGGCGCTGCGGATCACCGAACAGATGGCGATTTTCGAGGCCCGGGTGTTTTTGGATCGTGGCGATGCCGAGCCTTTCAGCATGAGCGTGGCCCAACAGCAGCTTCAGGACAACCGTGACTTTATCCGAGGCGCACAGAATGAGGCTTTGAGTCAGGCTCTCACGGATGCCGGCTTCGGTATTCAGCTCATCAACGCCGACGCACAGGCCGCCGCCGAGCAGAAGAAAGCCAACGCCGCCGAGAAAAAGGCGGCTGAGACTGTCCTTGTTCAGGTGGAGCGCACGGAACCGCGTCAGGCGCCTGTCAACGCCCCTCAGAAGCCTGTTGCGCCCGCTGTTGGTGATTCCCCTGCCAGCGACCTTAAAACGCAGCAGAGGGCGTCTGTGGCCCCGAAAACGGCTGTGACGGCCCCGCATGTGGAGTCGGTGGAACAGCGGCTGCCGGTGGAGCCTGTTAAGGCGGAGAAAGTGGTGCCCACGGATACTGTGATGGCTGCCGCTGAACCGGGAGCTGTGGAGCAGACGGATGAACTGCCGCTGCCCGCCCAAAAGGCTGAGATGCGAATCGAACCCAAGGGCAACGATGCGCCTGCGCAGGACGAGGCTCCGGCCTACACGCAGAATACTCCTGTGGAAGAGCTTCTGCAGGTGATGACGCTGGAACAGGCCAGACAGGTCGTTGTGGATGATGGCATCTGCCGTGGCATGACGATTGCACAGGTGGCGGAGAAACGCCCGGTCAATTTGCGCTTTTATCTCATTCCGGGCAAGAGCAAGAACAACCTGGTGCGCGCTGCCGCCCAGCTGGTGCTCGATTCTCTCCAGAAGGCCGGCTGATATGAACCCCAGCGTGGGTACAAAGGGAGGAATGACAGATGGGCTCATACCCGGATGAATTTCCGTTCAATATCATGGATGTCGTGGAACTGCTGCACCTGCGTATCAGACGCCAGCAGTCAAATAGTGTCTATGTGGATTGCCCGTTCTGTGGCGACCGTCGGGGTAAGATGAATGTCAATTTCGTCAAAAATGTGTGGCGCTGCAATTACTGCGGCGAGCATGGCGGAATGCTTGGGCTGTATGCACGGCTCAACAATACGACGACCTCGGACGCTTATTGGGAAATAGCAGAAGCTTTGTGCGACAACTGCCATGAAGAACATATACGCTCCGGGAATGAAGCTCCTAAGCTGACGGTCAGCACCGGGTCCTCGCTTTCGGGGGCCCGGGCTGACGCCGGCTGTCATTCTACTTCCGAGCGAAAAACTGTGCCGCAGTCAGAAAAAGCAAGTCCTGCGGAGATCCATCAGACGCTGTCCCTGCTGTTGGCCCAGCTTACACTGCGGCCAGCTCATAGGGAGCATCTTCGTTCGCCCAAGCGCGGGCTGTCTGATGAACAAATCGAATCGCTGGGCTTTAAGAGCACTCCACCGCCCTTTTTGTGCCGCTCTATTACGGCGCGTCTGATAAAAATGGGTTGTAAGGTGGAAGGTGTCCCGGGGTTCTACCGCGATGACTGCGGCTACTGGACCATGGCCTTCTATAAAAAAACATCTGGAATTTTGATTCCAGCCGTTGGTTTTGACGGCAGATTACAGGGGTTTCAAATCATGCTGGATGTGCCGCTGAAGGACAAAGATGACCCGCCGGAAAAAGCTGGCGCCAAATACATCTGGTTCTCTTCTTCTTCCAAGAGGGACGGCGCTTCATCGGGAAGCCCGGTACACCTGGTTGGTGATCCGTCTGCCCGTGTGGTGTATGTCATTGAGGGGTTGCTGAAAGCCGACATATCCCACTGTTTGACTGGACGCACATTTGCTGCGATTGCCGGAGCCAATAACACAAGTCCGCTGGACCCATTATTTGCCCTTCTGGCGCAGAGCGGTACAGAGGAGATCATCGAAGCCCACGATATGGACAAGTACAATAACCAAATGACCATGGCGGGAGCATCAAAAATCTATCTGACAGCCCGAAAGTACGGAATGAATTGCAGGCGGCTGACCTGGAACCCCAACTATAAGGGATTTGATGATTGGCAGCTTGCCTTGCGCCGGGAAAATCAGCGAAGAAAGGAGTTGGAAAGAAAGACATTCAAAGAACAGTACCTCAATGGCTGGTGTGAGTTGGCGCATATTGAGGACTGCACCGAGCAATGGCAACACCGGGCGGAGAGTAACATCGGTTTGACCGAATATCTGGGTCTGACCCGGGAAGAGCATGAAACATTTCTGCGCCATGGCCGGGAGGCGCTTGGCGTCCTTCTGGAACCCCAGCGCAGAAGTCAGCGATTTGTGCTCTACCAGCTGGAACTGGACGAGCAGAAAGCGATTCCGTTTGCGTTCAAGGATATGGAAGCGGTAAAAAAGGCCGGCTATGAGCAGCCGCCTGCGGCTCAATATCGCATGGTCTGGACGGGAGAAGTCTATTGTCCTACAGGCCAAAGCGATACCGAGATATTGCAGCGCCTGTTTTCAGAACTCAGCGTGGAATTACCGGAGGGTTGCAACGGACGGCCAATGTCTCTTTCTGATGTTGTGGAGCTGGAGTATCCCATGAAACGAATTTACTACTATGTGAACGGAGATACACAGTTTCAGCAGGTAAAGTTTTCTCCGATGCTCGCCAAAAAGAAGGTTTCGGGAGGAGCATGAGCAGATCGATGGTTGTTGTAAAAGGAACGAAGAAGGGACAGTTGGAAGCACTTTTAGAGCAATGCGTTCAGCTGAATGCGGATGTTCGCCCCAACATAGAACAGGGATATTTCACGGTGACAGTTCCGCCGCCCTGGAATATTTCGGCACAGCTGGTGGCGCAGGCAGTACAGGAACAAATCAAAGAATGGGCGGAGCAGTACCCCAATGTGGTCTGCTACTGCTTTGACAGCTTCAGCACTTTGCTCTATGTGCTGTGATACAGGTAACGATGGCATGGAATGGGCTTTGGCCCGTCCATGCCGTTTTTTGTTTACAGAAAGGAGTTCACTATGGGATATTTTTCAGAGATGTCGCTGGATATGCAGGAGGGACGCAAACCGTCGGCAACTGCACTCACGGGCGAAAATGCCTTTGAGGAAGAGGAAAGCTTTGACGAGCTGCCGGTGCCTCCGGTCAGCAGTTCGTCTGTCCAGCCCCTGAACGAAGCTGCACCACAGCCTGGTTCTGATGCGGCTTCCTCCGTTTCCGCTGAGATGATGGAAGCGCCGGAGGATGACCCCATGGAAGAGGATGGCGGGTATGACGATGCAGTTGACATCAAAACGGATGTGCCCGTCGGAAATGGTGCGTCCAAGGATGCCGATGAAGAAAAGCGCCGTGCCGAGCATGAGGCTGCCGAAGCAAAACGCAAGGCTGAATGGGAGGCCAAGCAGGCAGAAAAAAAGCGGGCCCTGCAGGAGCAGATGGACCGCCTTGCCGCTATGAGCGATGATGAAGTGGTATCCGCCTCCATGCAACGTGTCAGTAAGGATGTGGAAAAGCTGACCCGTCGGAACATGAAGGAGTGTGTTTCGGAGTATATCCAGACGCTCTGCCTGGATGATCCGGCTTTTGCCCGGCTCACCATGCACCCGAAGAAAACCATGATCCATTGCTTCCAGTACATCAGCCGGAAGGCGTGGGACTATGTTCAGGACGAGCTCAAGGCCAGTGGTATCCAGCCCGGACAGGGCGGCCAAGGCTATGGCTGCGATATTCCTGACGATTTGTGCTACCAGTGGGCGGAAGATTATTTCCGCGACTCGGATGCCAAGGAGGACCAGGAGCAGGAGGAAAAGTTTGTGCCGAAGCCCTATATTGGCAAGACTACCGGAAATACCGGCAAGAAAAAGAAAGCGGAAAAGAAGCCCGCCGAAAAGAAAAAGCCGGAACCAAAACCGGCGCCGGAAAAGAAGCCTTCTACTGATGGCCAGATGTCTTTGCTGGATTTCAGCGTGGCAAAAGCTGGGTAAGTCCAATGGTATTAAGTCAAGAGGGTGATTCACGGAAACAACAGAAGAAAACGCCATAGGAGAGCTATGTGAGCAGCCAAAAGGCAACACCAACCAAAGCCCTGCCCCTAAGAAAATTTGAAACAGGGCTTGGACATCAGAGTGGCAAGCGGTACGCTTAGCCCTCCGATGGGATATACAGGCGGTTGTCTTTCAGCAGCCGAAAGACCAACCGAACCAGTTTTCTGGCAGTTAAAGCGAGTGCGCGTTTATGCTGGTACTTGTTGACCTCTTTGAATTTAAGGTCATAGTAACGCCGGAACTCGGAGTCGCATCTTCTCACAGAGTTGGCAGCTTCCAGCAGGTAGTAGCGGAGATAGCGGTTGCCGGATTTAATCATTCGGGAGTGCTCCGCTTCAAATTCACCGGACTGGTACTGTGTCCAGACAAGGCCGGCAAACTTGGCGACAGAGGCTTGGGAATCGAAACGGTGGATATCACCAATTTCAGCAATAATACCGGCGGAGTAAACCTTACCAATGCCAGGGATGGAAGTTAGAGTGTTTGGGATAATTTCAAGCTGTTGTTCAATGGCTTTGTCCAGAACCTTAACCTGTTCCTTCAGTGCCCGCATAGAGGCGATGGAAACAGACATTGCCTGGTTCACGGTGTCGTTCACTGTCTTGGGCAGACGGTAAGAGCCTTTGGCCGCAGCCCGTACTGCTCTGGCAGTGGCATCTGGATCGACAAATCTGCCCCGGCCTGCTTGAGCAATAAAGTCGGTCAGTTCATCCAGATCAGTATTTGCCAGATCATCCACAGTTTCAAAATGCTCCATGAGAGCAATGGTAGTGGCGCTGGTGTTTTGAATGTCTTTCTCCTGAGCAATACCAGAGCATTTTAGGAATAAGTAGTTGGCAAACCTCTGCTTCTCCCGTGTCAGATTCTGAATGACATCAAATCTGGCTCTGGTGAGGGTTCTGAGAGCCTGGTAGCGATAGTCGTCCATATAGACCTCCTTGGCGATTCTGCCAAAACGGAGATGGTCGGCAATCACAAAGGCATCCACAAAGTCATTTTTGGGCAGATCTGGATAGGCTTCCTTGAATTTTTTGACTTGCTTGGGATTGAGGACATGGATCTTCCGCTGGAACCGACTCAGGCTGCCATCCTCCCGGAGGGCATACACAAGGTTGTTCCCGTAGATAGAGGTGGCTTCCAGGCCAATCACCACATCACTGAGCCGCATGGAGCTGAGTGCCGACACAATTCTCTCTGACAACATTTTAGCACCACCAAGATTGTTCTGCACAGAAAAGCTACTGTGCTTGCTTCCATCCGGCTTCATCAGGTAGGCGACATTGCTCCTGCTGCTCACATCAATGCCAACGAATAATGGGTTCACGATTTTCACCTCCCCGCATGGAGATTTCAGGCCAGCAGGCTTGGAGATACCCATGATAACCGGAGCATCCGCAACCTCGCGTATCAGAATCATTCCAGAGCAGACCAATGCGATATCCCTCACTGCTGAAAGGGCGACCCACACTCTGGCAAACAGCCAATGAGTTTGCAGCTAACTTCCGGCTCAGGGAAACTGACTTATTTTGAAGCAGCCCTACGGCTCAACCAGGAGGTAGAGAACTTGACCCTGCTGTCCTACAGCTATTGTATCACGGGCATCTCTAAGCCTGCTGATATCTGAATTATTAACTTTCAAACTTATTATACGAGGAGGTAGCGTATGATCGCGTACAAAGGGTTTCATCCTGGCATGGTTTGTATCGGCTATCAGTTCCAGATGGGATTGAACGTGACCAAAGAAGCCAACTGCCGCCAAAACGGTTTTCACTGTGCGGAAGACCCACTGGACTGTCTGAGTTATTACAGTGATGTGGATCACTCGGAATACTATATCGTCAACGCTGGCGGCGACATTGATGAAGACGAATTCGACTCAAAGATTTCCTGCACTGAATTGACGGTTCTTAGGCGGCTGACCAAGGAAGAACTTTTCACCCTTGGCCTTGCGTTTATGGCCGATCATCCGAAACGGAAATGGAACAGCCATGTGAAGAAGGACAAAGCTGTGGCGTGTTGTGGATACGCTGTTGTGCGTGGTGTTGACCCTGTTGCACAAGGCAGCCGGAAAGGTGATGTGTTAGCGTTTGCCAAGGAAGATCCGGTCACCGGCTGTATCCAGCAGATTGTGGTGGCGACCATTGATGGGAAGAAACTCCGACCCAATGAGTGGTATGGAGCCGATCTTGAAAAAAGGACGGTGAAATGAATTGAAGAAATCTATTCTTCTGGGGATGCCAAAACTGACGGCATCCCCGGAAATGAAAAAAGTGGCACTTGAAGACGAGCCGGAAAAAGTGAGAACCTACTCCGGGTACACCCGCATTCGTCGGAAGTATAAATGCTATATGAATTGCATGGTTCAGAACGGCATTTTGAAGGTGGCGCTTTATCTGCCGGATCATCTTCGATTGGATGGGGACAATCCCGCCTATGAGGTGTTTCTTGATAAAAAGAAGCGCCAATTCCTTACCTATGACTATTTGGATAAGAAGTGGCGAGATGCCAAGCTGGACAGACTGGAATGGCCTGGACAGGATTATGATGCGGTTTGCTGGGTGAGTACAGGAGACTCAGATATGGTGCAGCAGTATTTTTCCAGCGAACGTGGCGGATACTTCGGCATCCTCGATTTTCAAAGAAAAGTGAGAGAAGAACAGCTGGATCAGCGTCATAGGCGAATCACCGACCCGTGGGACAAAGATCTTGCTCAGGTACCGGAATTGCCGAAAGACTGGGGCCGTTGGGCCGACAAGGTGGCCGTGCGGGAAAATTTTATATTTTACAACTACAAACGCGGCGGAGCAAAAACTGGCTACTGCACCTTCTGCGGGAAGAAGGTGCCTATTTCCGGGCATCCCTACCACAACAAAGAGGGACATTGCATCCGTTGCCGGCATCCCGTTGTTTTTAAGGCGCTGGGCCGCACTGGCTATTTTCAGACGCAGAGGCATTATGCTTATCTTATCCAGCGGTGTAGAGATGGGTTTGTTGTCCGAGAATTCTGGGCGAACAGGACCTATCGAAAGCACAGTTTGCCCAATAGTGAACCTTATTGGCATGAGATCCGGCGTTCGATTTATGACCGCAGCGGAGAAATCCGATCTTATTACTGGGGAATGTACTGCCAAAGAGAAGTGCGCTGGATCATGGGAAGCCCCTGCTATTACAACTATAGCTGGAATCAGTCTGGCCGGGTGTATGGAAAGACTTTGCCCAGCCTGGGGAAAAAAGAACTTCGCCAGACCGGCTTGGTTGAGTGGGTACGAAGCCATCCCATCACTGATCCTGAAAAATACTTGGCGGTATGGGAAAAACTTCCCCAGATGGAGCAGATCTGGAAGGCTGGACTGCCGAAGCTGACCAACGAGTGCTTCAACTCCTGTGATCGTGTGCGAAAATTGGTTCTGCATCCGAACGAGCCGGGGTTGATTCGAGCTCTTGGTCTTGATACGCCCAAATTCCGCCGCCTGCGCCAGTTGGACGGAGACACAGAAACTTTAGCCTGGCTGCAGCTTGAGAAGCGGACGGGACAGTGTATCACGAATGAAATGCTGTGCTGGAGCAAAAAAGAACGGATCAGCCCCAGGGATCTGGTGTTTATCGCAGACCGCATGAGCGTGGTACAGATCAAAAATTATCTGGAACGGCAAAAGAAGTATTTCGATGGCAGCTGCCAGCAGGCGCTGACCACCTGGCAAGACTACCTTGCTATGGCAGAACGGCTGCACTATGACACCAGTGATGAGATCGTATACCGTGTGCGCAAACTGCGCCAGCGGCACGATGAACTGGTCCTTCAGAGTGAAGCTGGGAGTCTGGAAGAGCAGGCGTCGAAAATGGCGGCGAAATATCCCCATGTCAACGACATCTGCATGGAACTGCAGGAAAAATATGCCTACAGCGATGGCGACTACACAGTGCTTGCGCCTCAAAACATCTTTGCCATCATCAAAGAGGGGCGTATGCTCCACCATTGCGTCGGAAATGACGGAAGCGGCGAGCGGTATTATGAGCGCATCGAGCGCCGGGAGAGCTTCATCATGTTCCTTCGCCGGACGGATGAACCGGAAGACCCCTATTACACGCTTGAAATCGAGCCGGATGGTACTGTGAGGCAGAAACGTACCCTGTTTGACCGCCAATATGAGGACATCGAACAGGCAACGGAATTCCTGCTGAAGTGGCAGAAGGTCATAGCAGCCCGTCTTACCGGCCGCGACCTGAAGCTGGCCGAGCGGAGCCGTGAGCTGCGGAATGAAGAATTTATCCAGATGCAGAAAGACCGTGTGATTATCCACACTGGGCATCTGGCTGGCCGTCTGCTGGCAGATGTGTTGTTGGCCGACTTAATGGAAAATACGGAAGTCATACAGCCGCAGGCACTCCCTGCAGTCGCGTGAGACAGGTTCAATGGCCGGGCGTCCCTTGGGCGTCCGGACATTCATTTAAGAAAGGGGTTTTACATTGAGCAAATTGAAATTTGAGTACAACATCCGCGGTTATCGCTATGCTCCCGAGAGCTTCCACATCTATAAGGGGCTGCCGGGACAAAAGAAAAAAGAGATTCCCTTGTCCGATGAACAGCGCCAGCAGATGGGATACCTCTGTTTGACGGAGGGGGTTAAAAGCGCCGTGGACTATGTGAAACACATCGAGCGGGAGCGGGAGCGTAAATGCCGTCAGTATATGACCTATGGCTTCATGCTCAAAGAGAACCCGCACGAATATGTGTATTGCCCTTCGCTTCGTTGCAGAGAAAGCGACACATTGAAAACTCGCCTATGTATTTTGCAGGCGGTTCGTGAAGAACTGGCCCGGGATAAAGGCCGAGTGGAGCAAAGCGTTGAATGCGATTTGGATGGGCACTACCGTCCTGTCAATATCAGAAAGCATTATGCGACTGCAGACCTTCGCCGTCCTGTCATGGTTTGGCTGCATGTTGTGTGAACAAGGAGAAATTATGAAACAGCTTGGAAATTTGTCAATCGTCTGTGCCCAACGCACGGATGTGTTGATGCAGATCTATGGTGGACAGGTGAGTGTCCATGTGGGGGAAGGGCCGGAGCGGACTTCTCTTTTTGCCGCATGGGATGATGACGAAGTGATGCAACGCATTATCCATGAATTGAATTTTGGCCGCTACGCTATCAAGGAAAAACGGAACAGTAAGGAGAATGTCGCATGATCGAAAATTTGAATCAGCTGAAACGCGCGCTGCGGCCCGGAATCCGTCTGCAAATCGTTGATCATCGCCGAACGGAGTGCATCAATCAACTGCGTGAGGTCACATGGATTACCTCAAATGGATTTTGCACGAAGGTGTTGAATCAGCCGGCTGACAAGATCGATGCCGGCAATAATGGCCGCGGCGCCATGCTCTGGTGGGGGCCGGCCAGCACCTGGACATTTGAAAATGGTGTGTGCAGTTCGTTCACCTACGGCGGCAACAGAAAAGAAACGCTGATCATTGCGTTTCGTGTACTGAATGAGGAGGTAGCGTGATGAATCAGGAATTGATAAGGAAACAGCAGGATCTGACTGCCCGGCTCAACCGTTATCGCCATGAGTATTACAATCTCAATGCGCCCAGCATCAGTGATGCTGTCTATGATCGGCTGTTTGAGGAACTTCAAGACCTGGAGCGGCAGACGGGCATCCAGATGGCGAACTCTCCTACCAGTACGGTGGGGTATCCGGCAATCAGCAAGCTGGAGAAAACCAACCATCCAATCCCGCTGCTGTCGCTGGATAAGGAAAAAAACATTGTGGAGGTGTGCCGTTTCATGGGCGAGCATCAGGTGATGTTCATGCTCAAACTGGACGGGCTCACCATCAAGTTAACCTATGAGGGTGGCGAATTGCTGGAAGCTGCTACCCGAGGCGATGGGGAAGTGGGCGAAATCGTGACCCACAATACCCGCGCCATTGGCGGTATACCTGCGCATATCCGATATGAAGATCGTCTGGTGATCACTGGAGAGGCATTCATTCGACCCAGCGATTTTGAACAGCTGAAGGCCTCGCTGGTGGACAATAACGGAGAGACCTACAAAAACGGACGCAATCTGGCGGCTGGCTCGGTACGCCTGCTGGATGCCAAGACCTGTATGGAGCGGCGTCTGATGTTCATGCCGTTCACTGTGCTGGAGGGATTTGAAAACCTGCCGCGCAAGTCGGAGCGGCTGAAAGAGCTCTCTGCGCTGGGATTTACCCCCTGCAAGTATCTGGTGACCAAGCGAACGCTGACGCAGGCAGAGGCGGAGGATGGAATCAAGCAGCTGCAGCAGTATGCCAGAGACAAGGATATTCCTATCGACGGCATCGTTGTCACCTACAATGATGTGGCCTTCGCCAAGAGCTGCGGGCGTACAGGCCACCACTATAAGGACGGACTGGCGTTCAAATTTGAGGATGATCTGTTTGAAACAAAGCTTCAGATGATTGAATGGACGCCCGGACGCACCGGCGAGATTGCCCCGGTCGCAGTCTTTGCGCCGGTGGAAATCGATGGCTGTGAGGTGTCCAGAGCGAGCCTGCACAATCTTTCCTTTATTGAAGATCTGGAGCTGATGCCGGGAAACCGCATTTTGGTATCGAAAAGGAATCTCATCATTCCTCATGTGGAAGACAATCTGGACCGCGGCGGCTTTGTGCTGGAAAGCGCATACCCTCACCGGTGCCCTTGCTGCGGGGAACCCACCCGTATCCACGAAACCAGAGGGCGCAATGAGAACGGCGAGGAACGCACGATCAAGACGCTGTTCTGCGACAATGCTGGCTGCGAGACGAGAAAGCTCAAGCAGTTTGTCCATTTTGTCGGCAAAAAGGCGATGAATATTGAGGGACTGTCCGAAGCAACGCTGGAAAAATTGATTGGCCGGGGCTGGATTCACAGCTATCTGGACATCTACCGGTTGGATCAGCATAAAGACGAGCTGGTGCGTATGGACGGCTTTGGAGAAAGATCCTGGCAGCGCCTTTGGAGTGCTATTCAGCAGAGCCGGAATACGACCTTTGAGCGGTATGTAATTGCTATGGACATCCCCATGATCGGCAACACCGCCAGCGGCGTTCTTTGCCAGGTATTCCACGGTAATCTGGACGAGTTCCGGGATGCCGTTTATGCCGGGTACGACTTCCGGCAGCTCCCGGACTTTGGAGATACGCTGCACAATAATATTCATGAGTGGTTCAGCAAAGAAGAAAATTTCTGTATTTGGGAGGAATTGCAGATGATGATGAAGATCCAGAAGCCGGTGCAGCCGGTTGCGGAAAACAACACGCAGGACAATCCCTTTGCCGGGAAAACCATTGTGGTGACCGGAAAGGTGGAGCCCTACACCCGCGATGAGATGAACAGCCTGATCGCCTCGCTGGGGGCGATTGCTGGCAGCTCGGTGACCCGTAAGACCCACTATCTGGTCTGCGGCGAGAAGGCCGGCAGCAAACTGTCCAAGGCGCGGGAGCTGGGTATCCCTGTGCTGGAACCGCAGGAATTTTTCCGTATGGCGGGTGTGGCCTGAACACCAGGCCAGTCAATAACAACAGGGAGAGCGCCAAAAATCGGCGCTCTCCCCCTGTTTTTATGGAGGAATTGATATGGATAGAACCTATATCACGCCAATCGTGAACCAGACCTATACCAATCGTAACGGCAGTGAATATCGCTGCACCAGTGTTGCCGAAGCAATCCGGCCGTGTGAAACGACGGCGCTCTTCACGCGAGTGCGCGATGGCTGGAGCCTGCAGGCGCATGGAATTCTCCAGTACGACGATGGAACCATCGAATGGAACTACTCCACTGGGGGCCACTGGCCCAGGTAATCACGAAAGGAGGGACAACTGTGAATCAAGAAATCATGCCGGCATACGCGGCCTATCAGAAAGCCATTGATCTGACATTGTATCATGCTTTTGCCGAACTGGTGGTACAGACTTCTCAGGACGACAAGGCAAGGATGCACTATCGCCAGATCGCAGCTGCCCAGATTTGGCAGCAAGATGTAGATGTTTCTGTCTATTTTGAGCAGTACAGCCTGCGCTATCCCGGAGAGGTGCTGGAGCGGTTTGAGGAAAAGCTGGGCACAGATATCCGTATTGTCCGTGCATTGGCACTGGCACTTGCCGTTACACGCACACTCCACGCAGACCAGATGTTTGTGGGCAGTCAGCGTAGTGGCTTTCTCCAGAAAATCCGGCGAATCGCTGATGGGGATGTGTACCTGAGCGGTGCTCTGTATCATCTGGAGGAAGATACTGTGCGCCAGCGTGCCCTGTTGGATGCCCTGGCAAAGACGGAATACACCAAGACAGAAGAAGCCTTGTTTGTCCTTTCTCTGTTTGATGACCGGGAGGAAGGATATCAGGTGATGCACGCACAGCTGCTCCGGTTGTTTGGTCCGGAGCGGACGATGCCGCTGGCTTTTAACTGTGGTGTGCTGGAGTGGTTTATCCGCACATACGCTGAGCAGGTGAAGGCCTGCCGGTCAAGGGCAGATCTTGTATTGCGAACACTGGTAAAGCTTCCTTGTATGAATATGAAACAGGACAGCAGGGAGTTTGCAGTTTTGACCGCAGCTGGGTACGGAGCAGATGAAATCATTCTGACAAACTCACTCGCAATGTGGATGGATAGAATTTCTTATCGGCTATCCTCTAACAGCATTCCTGCCGAGAAACTTGCGGCGGCGTGCTGCAAGATGTTGCTCAACTGCCCGGAAGCATTGCCGGATTCGCTCTATGGATATGTTGGCTGGCTATTTACCCGCTACAAGGATTTCTCCATCAAATATGAGGGCAATCGGGATTTGTGGGCGGCTGTAAATTCAAGCCTTTCACCGTCTTCCCCCAAAACTATCCTTTGGATGAACCGAAACATCAAGCAGTCATTTAATTATCGGTTCGATGTGTTTGATCCGCAGTATGACTGCCTGGCAGTCGAGTTAAAGCGGGACACCTATTTGGAATTGTTCACGATGCAAATGCTTCGCTCGCTTGGATCGGCAACTACTGGACAGTGGCTTGCCCGGTATAAGCAACTGACCGGTGCCGACTACATGGAGTATTTCACTTGCTTTCGGCAGCACACCGAGGAGGCGTTTACCCTTCTGGTGGAAACGAAGAAAATCGACCTGTGGGCTTTTTTTGAGAAACACCGAGCGGAGGGTGAATACGCATACCCTTTGAAGCTTCTTCAGGACTATGCCCTGCGTATTTCCAGCTGGAAATGCTATCGGTTTGTCGAAAAGTTGCTGAACCAATACAGATTTACACAGCTGCAGGAGATTTTCGGAGATCGGTTCTATTTTCACCGCTTTTTCTGCGAGAATACTGGTGGTTACGGAAACGAGAATTTTCGCACCATAATTGCCCGGCCTTTCCTTGGCCTAGAGGAGCACCGAAAGCTCTACGAATGGGTGGACTCTTCGTTTTTTCAAATGGAGCCGGAACACTATACGGCATTTGTCTGGAGCGCACTGAAGGACCCGACGATTCAGCGGCTCTACGACAGGCCCACCCTGGCCTCTGTACTGCGGCAGCTGATTGCCCAGGGCAACAGCGGAGGCTATGATGGCAACTGCCTGAAAAAGCGGTTCTATTCCAAAAAAGAACTTGAAGCCGACCGAAAAGCCGCTGCAGAGAAAAAAGAGCAGGAGCAGATGCTGCAAAAGCAGCAGGAATTTTTGAAAAGAAAGGAAAAGCTGGCACAGATCTATAACGGAAGTGCGATGTCTTTGGTTCAATTTGCAGACAAGTATTATTACAAAGAAGATAAACAGCAAGCCATGAATATGGTCTATGAAAAACTGTTGGAATGGCCTGCCGGCTGTGTGCAGGAACTGACGCCGATAGACACACAGAATTTCTTTGTGCTGTGCGGAATGCTGGCAAAGTACGAGACCAGGCCAAAACAAGAACTATTGGATATGGTGAAAAACATGATCGAAGGAGGTGCAGCAGCATGACCAATACGATGAAACATTTGTCTCTGCTGGGCCGCATGGAAACTGACGGCCTGATGCTGAGCCTAACGGGCTTGTTTTCTGAGAACGAGTTGGACGGGGCGTGCGAAAAGGTCGAACGGCTGGAACTGCAGGCGCGGCTGAAGAAAAACAGGAGCTCCCAAATTCAGCGGAAACTGGTTGAATGCGGTGAGTTCGCAGATTTGTACCATGCTTTGTGTACCTGTGAGATCGAGGATGACAGGATCGAACCGATGCTCAAATCGGCAGATGACTGCCATGAGAGCCTGACACAGTATCCGATGGAACAGGTACTGGAGGCAGCGTCTTTGAATGTTCCAACGGCGCTGACTTTTGAGTATTTGAAATACTATTTGCCCTATGTCAAGTACGAAGAAGAGGAAAAAGCTATTCTGGATAATCTCTGGCTTTTTCCTGTTGCAGATTGGAAAGGGCTTTCTTCACTGACCGCACATCAGCGGGACATGATGCGCTTTCCATTTCTTGGCGCCTGCCTGTTTAACTGGCATAGCAACGAAAAAGAGACGCTGGTACTTCTGGAGCAGAATACACCGCTGCAGAAGATCCTCGGCCTGCTGTACCAGCAGGGCGTGACCGTGTTTCTTGATTCTGGCCGGCTGAAAGCACTTCAATGGCTGCGGGAAACCGATATCGGGAAGTTCCGCCAGCTGCTGGAGGCCTTTGAACATGATGCAGATGATTTGAGTATCTTTTTCCAACGCTGGTTTGAAAACCGTGCGGGACAGTATGACCTGAACTGGTTCATCAGACAGGAAGCACCGCTGAACAAAGAACAGCGTGAGGAAATCTTGTGCAACCAGGTCAGTTACCTGAATGCGCTGTATGCCGGTTGCCTCCATCTGGATTTTGACGCGATCCGCTCGTATCAGTTTCCAATCCTTGTCTATGCGGTGGAACACAGGAAAAAGCACTTTTTACAGTTGGTGGATCAGAACAGTGAGATTTTCCTTTCTCTGAGCCGCTATGCGCTCCTGTTTGAAGATTGCTTTTGTGAGCACTGCAATCTCAATTCCCTGTCAGAAAAGAATTTGCAGGATTGCGATGCTGCAAAGCGCACAGACAGCTATTTTGACTGCCTGGAGGAAGGACAGCAATACACCTTTGAAGAGATGCGGCTGCTGTGGCAGCAGGACCAAATCTATGTCCGCCTGTATGCAAAGCTGACCCCGCTCCCGGTAGACCAGCGTATGCTCACGCTTCGCCAGCTCCTCAAGCGGGATCTGGTCAGCCGATACACGGAGGATGAGCAACTGACTCAGCTGGCTCAATGCCTGCTGGAGCAACCGTTCAGCGAATGGTATCGGAAGCGATTCGGACATATTCGCGGGCTGACGAGGCGGACAGCTATGCAAATGCTGTTTCATTACACCCAGCTTTGCCCCTTTGTCCCAGATCTCCAGACGGAAACGGATGCGGTCTTTGCGGCCAGAAACCTGCCATTGCTTGCCGGGTGTGAAAATTGGCCGCAGGTTCGCGCCTCTGTCCTGACCACGGATATGGATTGGGCCCAGTTGAAAGAAAGCCTCTCCATTTCAGACGAGTTTGTGAAACAGAACCAAAATCGTATCACAGACTTCCTGCTTCGCGGAGGCAGTAGCCTGGTGACTCCGCTATATAACTACCTGCAGGGAAATGATGCGGCTATCGAGGCACTCAGAAGAATCGTGCAGGCTGAACTCATGGGCCAGTTCTATGTGCTGAAATATTTCGCAGACGATCTGCGCAGGGAAATTAACCACCCAATCAGTGAGCAGCAGGAGACCGCATGGCAAAAGAACCTTGCGTTGGAGCGAGGCAAGTTTATTGCCGAAGAAGCGGATGATTTCTACCACACCATTCAGATAGGCGAGCTGCCCTATGGCACCTGCTTGTCTTACCGAACGGGGAGCCAACGAGAGTGCCTGCTGGCGGCTTTTGATTCCAACAAGAAAATCATCCTGATCAGAAAAGGTGATGAGATCGTGGCCCGCGCCTGCATTCGCCTGACGAAAGGGGCGTTTCAAAAGCCGACAGAACTGATGCTTTCTTTTGCTGATTTGGCCGGAGAGAACACAACCGAGAGCGGTCGTATTGTCAGTGAGAAGCTGGTGCTGTTTCTGGAGCGCATTTACACCACCGGCATCAATGACGATGAGCAACGAGTGGTCATGGAGATGGCCGTCGCTCTGGCAACGCAGAAGGCTGCGGAGCTGGGGGCAGTCTCTGTTCTGGCAAGGAGGTATGTCAACTGTTATGCACGGGATCAGTATGTCAGCAGCCCGTTTTATGTGTATATCTCTAAATCTAAGAACGGGCAGCAGTATCTCGATTCCCTGGGCGGCGCAGCAACGACCTCTCGCAAAGAAAAATATGTGGAAGGTGCATTTTTGGTAGAACGGGCGGCCCTGCATACCGCAGGGGCGCTCCCTGAAAAGGAGGAATGAACATATGAATGACCGGACTATGATAAAAGTGCGGTGCGACAAGGAACTGCTTTATATTCGCACCATTTCATGGCAGAAAAAGTCTCCGCATCGGTTTGCCATCCTGCGCAGCGAACTGCAAAAGTTGGAGCAGGAGCCGAATAAAAGGGTACTGACGAGTGATTGCGGTTCCTTTGCCAGTCTGCGGCTGACAAAGGGGCCGGATGGTACACAGATTCTGGAAATCCGGTTCACATGGCTTCAGGAAGATGGCAACGACAAGGTGCATGGCTGGAAAGAGGATGTGCGGATTCCCTATGAGCCATTCCGCGCCTTTTCAGGGGCCGGAGAGGATATGGATGGTGCCGAGTGGCGCCAGCTCTCCATCCCGGAACTGGTAACACGCCGATATGAATTCCGCTGCCGGAAAAATCTCCATGAGGTTACCGGGTGCCGGCTTCTGCGTCACAAATTGGGGAAGATCCTGGAACAGCATTTCCAGTGGCGCGGCACGGAAAAGATTGTCCTCTATGATGACAGCCAGCCGTACAGCTTCTTTTTTGAGGAGTATACGCCTTATGGCAGAGGAATCTGCGGCGCCGTCATCCTGCATGGAATAGAAGACATAGCAAAGGCTCGATACAGCGTACACACATAAAATATATACTGATTTACATCGGATGGATGCGATACCGCCGGAGAAGAAAAAATTCTTCTCCCGGCGGTATCGTTGTTTTACCATGGTATAGGCTTTGTGTTTTTTTGTCCTCCTGTTGAGAAAGGCGTCATCCAGGCGTAAAGGATATGTATAAAGCAAAAAAGGAGGCAACTACCTATGTTGATTGGTGTCGATCATGGCAACAAGCAAATCAAAACCGTCCACTGCAGCCCGTTTGTTTCCGGCCTGCAGCAGAGCATTACAAAACCCTTTGGCCAGAGCCTGCAATACCGGGGAAATTACTACACGCTTTCCAACGAGCGCATCCCGTTCCGGAAGGACAAGACGGAAGATGATCGCTTCTTTGTACTTACGCTGATTGCTATCGCAGAGGAATTGGAGGCGCGTCAAATCGGTAAGCAGGAACTCTACAATATCCAGCTGCCGGTAGGATTGCCGCCGGCACATTTTGGCGCCCAGGCAAAAAAGTTTACCGATTATTTCAAGAGAGATGGAATCGTGGAATTCGTGTACCGGGATAAGCCTTACGCCATCCGCATTACCGATGTGGTTTGCTACCCTCAGGCGTACGCGGCGGCGGCAACCATGCTTCACACGCTCATGGATGACCCGAAAGCGGTGGTGCTGGATATCGGCGGTTTCACGGCGGATTATCTTCTTTTGAAAAACGGAAAAGCTGATCTTACCTCCTGCGATTCGCTGGAAAACGGCGTGATTCTGCTCTACAATAAGATCAGGTCCAGAGGAAACTCGGAACTGGATCTGCTGCTGGATGAAAGCGATGTGGATGCAATTCTTGCTGGCAGGAAGACCTCGTATCCGGCTGAAGCCGTGCGCTTGGTGGAGCGGCTGGCACAGGAATTTGTAAACGACCTGTTCAGTACGCTCCGGGAGCGGATGCTGGATCTTCGCTACAGTAAGGTGGTCTTTGTGGGCGGCGGCGCGATCCTGTTGCGCCGGCAGATTGAAGCTTCTGGTAAGGTGGGGACGCCGCTGTTCGTCACGAACATCAATGCCAATGCGGCCGGTTTTGAATACCTCTATCGACTGGAAACGGCGGGTAGGTGATGGGTATGGCGGCCAAAAAGGAACGGGGGCGATTTTCTCTGCGGTTCAATATTGGCGACCCCGTACAGCGGGCTGCCGTTGAACTGTTGGAACTTCAGCCTCCTCATAGCAAATCCCAGTATATTGCCAACGCAATCACATACTATAATGCGAATTTTGCAGATGACCCACAGCCTTTGAAAGCGATGGCTCCGGTCATTGACAGAGCCGCCATCGAAGCCATTGTACGTGAGATCATGCGGCAAGAGACAGGACAAACCGAAAAGCCTGCTCCTGCCTCGGGCGTCTGTCGAATGGAAGAAGGGAAAGCGGCTTCGACATCAAATGTACAGGCGCAGAAGCCAGAGTATATACCGGAAGTGGGAGAAGCGCCGGAGATTGATGATGTGACCCGCAACCTGATAGCCAGTACAATGGCTGCATTCCGTAGATAATAAAGAAAGAGGTATAGGGGAGACAGATAAAGCCTCATCCTATACCTCTTTCTGTTCTTGAATGGCAGCAATATAACTGTCAATAATATCTTCCAGATGGCGGTACTGGCTGGGTGTCAATGAAGAAATCTTTTGATGAAGCAGGCGTGCATCGTCTTCTATGACCCGACCGCGCAGTAAATAGTCTGTGCTGATGTCCAATGCTTCACAGACATTCAGTATAGTTTCAGGCCGCATGGCTTTTGTTCCCAGTTCGGCAGTTGAAATAGTTTGCGGGGTTACATGTGCCATTTTAGCCAGAGTTTCTTGTGTTAATCTCAGTTGTTTGCGGCGATCCAGCATTCGCTGGCCCATCTCTTTTAATAATTCACCCATTGGCAGCCCTCCATGCTATAGCTATATTTTATCCGCCATAACACAAAAAATTAAGCGTCCATAGTTGAACTTATTCAGCCATAGCAGGTATAATGAGCTATATTACTGTACTATTGAAAAAGGAGGAGATGAGATGGACAAGTTTTATTCGTGTGCTGTTGTTAGTCAACGGCCTACGCAGTTTAAATTCAAATATCAAGAATATATGACTTCGTGCAAGCGTCTGAAGAAGCGGTTGCATGATGTTTTTATGGAACTGTATCGGCGTGGAGTACGTCGGTACTATGTCGGTGGAGCACTTGGTGTCGATCTATGGGCCGGTGAGATCCTGTTGGAAATGCGATGGCAGAAAGAATGCCCGGAATTGAAAATTGTGCTTGTGTATCCCTTTCCAGGTCATGACGAACGATGGGACCCCAAAAGTCGTGAAAGGTTGCATCGCCTAAAGGAGAACTGCGACCAATTTGTAATGGGTAGCAGGGGAGTGGGAGCGCAGGGGTATAAAGAGCGCACAGTTTACATGGTGCAATGCGCCGACTGCTTGGTGGCAGTGTATAATAATGATCCGCAGGGAGCGGGTAGCATACGGGTAGCAATGCGGATTGCAAAGACCCGCAGACTGCCGCTTGTGCTGATTCATCCAAATACGGGGAAAATTAGTAGAATAGGTTAATAAAAGTATATCGCAAATAGATATGACTATTACTATAAGAAGTAAAAAGGATGGCTGTGGTGGAACTAAGACCACCACAGCCATCCTTTATGGTGTGCTATCCATTATAGATGCCATCCAGCAGCTTCTGTGCGCAGAGATAAAAATCTTCGATACATTCCGTCTATTGACAATAATTCCTCGTGTGTTCCTCTTTGAATAATCCGTCCATGGTCTATTACAATAATCTGGTCAGCATTCCGAACGGTACTCAGGCGGTGAGCAATAGAAATTAGAGTTTTATCCTTTGTCAGCTCCTGAATTGCGGACAAGAGCGCTTGCTCATTCTCCGGGTCGACGCTGGAGGTGGCTTCATCCAGAATGATGATAGGCGCATCTTTCAAAATAGCCCTGGCTATGGAAATGCGTTGCTTTTCACCTCCTGAGAGGGTGGAGCCACCTTCCCCGATAATCGTATCGTACCCATCTGGAAGGGTCAAAATAAAGTCGTGACAACAGGCTCGTTTTGCAGCCGCTACCACCTCCTCATGGGTAGCTTCTGGCCGTCCAAACCGGATGTTATTTTCCACAGAATCATGAAAGAGATATACATTCTGAAAGACCATGCTGATGTGTTCCAGCACACTGTCTGCGGTATAGTTTCTCACATTTTTCCCGCCAATTCGTACTATCCCCTCCTGCACATCCCAAAAGCGGGCGATTAGATTGCAGAGTGTGGTCTTGCCGCTGCCGGAGGGGCCTACAATCGCACAGGTGGTGTGCTCCGGGATTTCCAGCGAAATGTCATGAATCACCCGGCGGTCCCCATAGCCAAATGAGATATGCTCCAGAGAAATATCATAGTGGGACACAACCAGTTTCTCCGAGTTGGTATCCATTTTTGGAATGTCGGTGACCTCCTCCAGCCGATCCAATTCCGTATTGATCTTCTTGCTCAGAAAGGCACTGTTGCCCATCGTCTCCAAGTCGGAATAGACTGTGAAAGCGCAGAACAAGAAAGTCAGGCAATAAGGCAGGCTGATTTGCCCCGCCAGATACAGCAGAGCCGCCGCCGCAATCAGCACACAGCTCATGAGCTTAAAGGTCAATCCATAGAAACGGAGGACGCCAGCCGTAGCCTTTTCCTGGCCGTAGTCTGCGTCCCATTTTTTCTGGAACGCAGCGCGGACTTCCCGCTGTCCTTCTTCACCTTTAGAGAAAGAACGCAACACCGAAATACCCTGTATGTATTCCATCACCTTACCGACCAGATGCTCCTGGGCCTCCTGGTAAATGGGAGCATATTGGGCGGCGCGAAGCCTCACCCAACGCAGGACCAGCATCCCAAGTGCCAGCCCCACAAGGCTCAATCCCGCAATCACCGGGCTGAAAAGGAACATCATCACGGACATCAGTACAGCCATAGCCACACCGCTGGTCATCTGCTCAATAGCCAACATGGAGTACCCCTCCAGGTCGGCAATCGTAGTGGTGAGCATGGCCTGAATGGTGCCCAGATTTTGTTCTGAGAAATATCCCATGGGTGCCTGCTTCAGCCAATCCCCAATCTTCAGACGGTAATCCCGGAAAATGTCATAGCCGGACCCGCTCATGGTGCGATCATACATCCATTGGAAGCAAAAGCGGCCCAGTACACTGCCTAGAATTACGCAGAATGCCTGCCCAATAATAGTTGGTGTCAGATTATCCAGATGAAGTAAAATCCAGAACACACCGAACATCATAAAACCGTTGAAGAACGATTTCAGTATGTTGCAGACGATGCCTGCCACGATCTTTCCCCGGCTATTTCCCGCAATTTTAAAGACACGGCGAATCATTTCAAACATCTTCTGCGCCTCCTTCTATAGAGCCGGCGTAGTCTTGCCACATCTTTCGGTAAAGGGGGCAGTTCTGCAGAAGCTCCTCCTGGAGGCCCCGGCCCACAATCTCTCCATTGGCAACAACCAATATCTGGTCGGCATTGCGGATCGTATTCAGCCGGTGGGCCACGACAATCAGAGACTTTCCCGCCACAAGCTTGCTGATAGCCTGCTGGATCAGCGCCTCGTTCTCGGGGTCGGCATAGGCGGTCGCCTCGTCCAAAATGATGACGGACGCCTGCTTGAGCATAGCCCGCGCAACGGTGATGCGCTGCCGTTCTCCGCCGGAGAGGCGGTCCCCGGCATCGCCAGCCATGGTATCATAGCCCTGCTCTAACTGCATGATAAAGTCGTGGCAGTTGGCAGCCTTGGCCGCAGCCTCTACTTCCCCGTCGCTGGCATCAGGGTTTCCCATGCGGATGTTTTCCCGAATGGATTTGTCAAAGAGAAAATTGTCCTGGGCTACATAGCTGATTTCACTCATGAGTTGTCCAAACGGAATGTTGCGAATATCCTGCCCACCAAAGCGTACTGTACCGGAGGTTACATCCCAAAAGCCGGCCATCAGCTTGGCAATCGTAGACTTCCCGGAGCCGGATGGCCCAACAATGGCGGTCATGGTACCGGGCTGTGTCTGGAATGAGATACCGTGGAGAACTTCGGATTCATTGTAAGCAAAATGGACATCCTCAAATTGATAGCACCGCTCCCCAAGCTCCGCAGGCTCTGTGGGGCGGACAAGCTCCGGGGTTTTCAAAAAAGTGGTGACCTGTTCTAGGTTGCCCTTGATCATGCTGACCTGCTCCATAGCCGCGGAGACCTTCATCAGCGGCGCAATAAAACCCAGAGGCACCACCAAGGCCACCAGAAAGACAGGGAGAGAAAGACTTCCCTCCATGTAGAGCCACGCTCCCACTGGAAGGGTCCCCAGAAGCGTAGAAGGGAGGACCGCCCGGGCCGCCGCGTTCCAAAGCCAGCACTGGCTCCACCATGCCATGGTGGAATCGTGGAAATAGCGGACAGAATCGGCATACTTTCCATAGGAAGCTGCAGACCGGTTGAACGCCTTGATGACCTGAATGCCGTTGACATACTCCACCAGAGTACTGTTCATCTCGTTGGCAGATCGCATGTAGTTCTCCATGCGGGGCCCATATCCCCGCATCATGGTGGCAAAAAAGAGGGTGCCCAGCGGAATTGTCACCAGTGCGGCCAGCCCCATCCGCCAGTCCAGCAGGAAGATCAGAAGAATACTGCATAGGGGCGCAGCGATGTTGGAGGGTAGTTCCGGCATGAAATGGGCCATGGAGTCCTCCAACTTTGCCACATTGTCCACGATCAGATTCTTGAAAGCCCCTGTGGGTGTTTCCAGCATGATGCCCATGGGGACCTTCGCCATCCGGTCGGTAATAGCCTCCCGGATATTTTTTAGTATGGTAAAAGAAATTTTGTGGGACATCAGGGAGGACCGCCAGGTAAGCAGCATTTTTATGATCTGGCAAACTGCGGCGCCTCCACAGAGAAACAATACCAGCGTGGGCGTTGCAGTCCCTTGGTACAAGGCGTCCGCGAGGACAGCCACCATTAGAAATGGCCCCATGCCAAACAGTTCTCCCAAGACAGCCAGGAAGATGGAGAGGCGCATTTTACCGTTGCTCTCTCCCACGAAAGCGAATAGCTGCCGAATCGTTCCCGGTTCTTTCGACTTCATAACCAGCCTCCTTTCAGGCACAAAAAATACAAGGAGGGTATTGCAATTTCAAGTACCCTGTGCTAAAATTTGAATTACATCGTAATATTACAGTGTAATTTTAGTATAGGACGGAGGGATGGCGAATGTCAAGAGACTTTCAGCAGACCCATGAAAATCTTTTGCTCTGCGCCCAAAAGCACTTCTTGGAATATGGCTTTGAGCGGGCCAGCATCCGGGAGATCTGCAAGGACGCCCATGTGACTAACGGAGCTTTTTATAACCACTTTGACGATAAGGAAGCTCTGTTCGGCGCGCTGGTGGAGCCTGTTGTCCAGGAGGTCAAGGCCATCTATGAGGCGTCGGTAAATGAGCACATAGAACTGGCAAAGACGGACGACTTAAAATCCCTCTGGAAACTGTCGGAGGAAACGCTGTCGGTCATTATTGAATACATCTATGAACATTTTGATGTGTTCCGTCTGCTTCTCATGCGGGCGGAGGGCACGCGGTATTCCTCCTTTTTGGATGATGTTGTCTGTCTGGAAACCCGGGTCACACTGAAGTTCTTTGCGGAACTGAAATCTCGGGGCATCCAGGTCCGCGAATTGGCGGAAGAGGAGTGGCATATTCTGCTCCATGCGTATTTTGCATCCCTGGCTGAAGTGGTCATGCACAACTTCCCAAAGGAGGCCGCACTGAGATATGTTCACACGCTTGCCTCTTTTTTCAACTCCGGATGGCAGACAGTTTTGGAGATCTGATCCCCAAAATTTTTGCACAATAGTTAGCATATACTAACCAAATGATGTGGAGGTGAAACCGCAGCGTCTCATTCGCACAAGGTATTTCAACACTTAATTTTTTCAGAAAGGAAATATTCAAAAATGGAAAACACAAAGAAACTCACAGGTAAAGATCTCATCAATGTCGGCATTTACACAGCCATGACCCTCGTTATTTTCTTTGTTGTCGGTCTGCTTACCGCACTGCCTGTGGTCTACCCGTTCCTGTTCATAATTTGGCCCATTGTCTGCGGCATTCCTATGATGCTTTACTATACCAAGATTCAGAAGTTTGGTATGCTGACTATCACAGGTATTATCGGCGGCATCTTCTTCTATCTGATCGGCTACGGTTGGATCGGCCTTCTCGGCTGGGTGCTCGGCGGCATTCTAAGCGATGTGGTACTTAAAATCGGAGGCTATCAGAAATTCAAGGTCACTGTTCTGAGCTATGCCTGCTTTTGTCTCGGTATCATGGGCTGCCCCGCCAACCTCTGGTTTGCCGGCGAAGCGTATTGGGAAAACATCCACACCTCCATGGGTGATCAGTACGCAAACACCTTGCAATCCCTGATGCCTTCCTGGATGCTGTATGTGGGCCTTGCACTGCTGTTTGTGGGTGGTATTCTGGGCGCACTGCTGGGCCATAAAATGCTGAAAAAACACTTTGAGAGAGCTGGAATTGTGTAATGGAGCAGCTTCAAGCGGTTGTTGAAAATAGAACAGGCTTTTGCTTGGACCCACGAACCAAGCTGTTGCTGATGGCCGTTGTCGCTACCGCAGAATTTCTATACAGCCACACCGCCTTTATGATCGCGGTGGCGATGATTCCCTTTGTCCTGTTCTTGACTAACCGACAGTATAAGACAGCAACAGTGTTCTTCTGTCTGTTCGCAGCAGGGCTGTTTGTGCAGGCCATCCAGAACTCCGTCCAGTTTCCCATGATCGTCAATATGCTGGTAGTCCTGTTGGTGGGACTGGTCCTGCGACTGTTTCCGGCCTTTATGATGGGGGCCTACATCATCAAATCCACCACGGCCAGCGAGTGCATTACCGCACTGGGCCGGATGCACATTGGGCGGCAGATCACCATTCCGCTCTCCGTCCTGTTTCGCTTTATCCCTACCATGCAGGAGGAGTCGGCCGCCATCAAGGACGCCATGCGGATGCGGGAGGTCCAGTTCGGGACAAAGAAATTCTGGCAAAACCCCGCTGCCCTGATTGAATACCGTTTTATTCCCCTGATGATCTCGGTGGTCAAAATTGGGGATGATCTCTCCGCGGCGGCCCTGACCCGCGGCCTGGATAACCCGGTCCGGCGCACCAATATCACAAAGGTCGGTTTTACTGGCTGGGATCTGCTGGCGGTGCTGATTGCCGGAGCCGCACTGCTCTCCACATACTTTTTCAGTCCGTGGTAAGGAGGTGATACTGTGATCGAATTAAAAGATGTTTCCTTTACCTATGAGAGCGGGGAAACCGAGAACAACCTGAGCCATATAAATCTAACAATACAGGATGGCGAAACTATTCTGTTCTGCGGAGAGTCCGGATGTGGCAAGACAACGCTGACTCGGCTGATCAACGGTCTGATCCCTCATTACTACGGAGGGAAACTGACCGGGCAAGTCCTTTTAGACGGGAAAGAGTTAAAAGACTATCCTCTTTATCAAATCGGGCAGCGGGTGGGATCTGTATTCCAAAACCCAAGGACACAATTCTACAATGTAGATACCACCAGCGAGATTGTTTTTGGGTGTGAAAACATGGCCCTGCCGGTCCCGGAGATGCGGAAGCGTCTGGAGGAAACCGCCCACAGCCTCAAGCTGGAAAAACTGCTGAACCGGAGCTTGTTTGCCCTGTCCGGCGGGGAAAAGCAAAAAATTGCCTGTGCATCTGCTGACGCAATCCGCCCGGACATTTTCGTATTGGACGAACCGTCCTCCAATCTGGATATTGCCACCATCGAAGATTTGATTGGTGTGATCCGGCACTGGCAGTCTGAGAAAAAGACCGTGATTGTCGCGGAACACCGGCTTTATTATCTCGTTCCCTATGCAGATCGAATTTTCTATATGAAACACGGAAGTATTGTACGGGAATTTACCGGGGCGGAGTTTCAAAAACTACCGCCCGATGAATTGCAGGGAATGGGGCTGCGGGCACTGGACCCATTCCACCTGTCCCCGGAGGCCGCTCCCAAGCTGGCCGCTCCGCAATTACATATCAAGGGGTTCCAGTTCTCCTATGAAAAGCACGGCCCCCTCAATGTGGATATTCCAGACCTGACCCTGCCCCAAGGGGAGATCATCGGCATCATCGGAAACAACGGCGCGGGAAAATCTACCTTCGCCCGGTGCCTGTGCGGTCTGGATAAAAAAGCGAAAGGTGTGCTTGAAATGGATGGGGCCTCCTATGACGCGAAGCAGCGCAGGCATATCTCCTATATGGTCATGCAGGATGTAAATCACCAGCTATTCACAGAAGATGTACTGGACGAATTGATGCTTAGTATGGATGGCGAGGACGAGAAAGCAGACACAGCCCGCGCCAAGGAGATACTGAACAGCCTTGACCTGTTGGGCAAAGCAAAACTGCACCCCATGTCCCTGTCCGGAGGAGAAAAGCAGAGGGTGGCGATTGGCAGTGCAATAGCATCGGACAAAAAGGTCCTGATATTTGACGAACCTACCAGCGGATTGGATTACCGTCATATGCTGGAGGTATCGGACAACTTAAACCGTCTGAAAAAGATGGGAAAGAGCCTGTTTCTGATTACGCATGACCCGGAGCTCATTTATAAGTGCTGCACCTACCTGTTGTTCATTCAGGGGAGCAAGGTGCTGTGGCATCGGCCGATGGACGGGGATGCTGTAGGGCTCTTGCGGGCTTTCTTCTCCCGCAAGCAAGGAGCTGGTGTGTGCAATGCCTCCGGATAAAAAACTGTACGCTTCCGGTGAGGATTACTTGGAGGCCATACTTCTTCTCCACAAGAAGATGGGCATGGTACGCTCCGTGGATGTGGCTCGGCACATGGAGGTGTCCAAGCCCAGCGTGTGCCATGCGGTGGCGACCCTGCGGGACGGTGGATTTCTCACAATGGACGAGGATTATTTCCTTCACCTGACCGATGCAGGTAGGGAAGTGGCCGAGCAAATCTACGAAAAGCACCGCTTCTTTACAGAAATGCTGACAAATGCTGGGGTAGACCCCATTACTGCCGAGCGGGACGCCTGCCGGATTGAGCATGTCATCAGCGAGAGTAGTTTTCAACACTTAAAAAAGACTTTGACAGAAAAGAAATAATGGGGGAGGTGAGACTGTTGACCGGGATGGCAGTGCTGCACTATGACAATCTGTGTATAGACCCAAACCAACGCAGAGTCTATGTAAATGGTCGCGTCATAAAGATGACTACAATGGAGTTTAACATCTTGTATTATCTGGCTTCACATCCCGGTTGGACTTTTACCCGAGAGCAGCTTTATCAATATGCTATGCCGGATGATTTTGCTGCTGGCCCGGAAAGCGTCACCAGCAGGATATGCAAGATACGAAAAAAACTAAATATCAATGCGATTCAAACTGTATATGGATATGGCTATCGCTTTGAAAAGTATAACTGAAAATATTATAAAACCCGGTCGAGATCTCGTGCATGAAATCTCGACCGGGTTTCTGTTATTGGAGAATAAACTTAATATTATTTCGACTCTTTGCGGAAGCACATGAACCAGTCCAGACAATACTGATTTTCGTTCTGGTTGTCCATCCGCTCCTTGGCTACGCCGCAGCTGCCGGCGGTGGGTACGATGACATCATCGCCGGGTCGCCAGTCGGCCGGGGTGGCGCAGGCGTCGGCATCTGCCTTCTGGAGCGCCAGGACGATGCGCTTGATCTCGTCAAAGTTGCGGCCCGTGGACAGCGGATAGTACAGGATGGTTCGTACCACGCCGTTGGGGTCGATGACAAACACCGCCCGCACCGCCTGGGTGTTGGACTGTCCCGGCTGGATCATACCGTACTTGTTGGCCACCTCCATGCGGATATCCTCGATGAGAGGGAAGGTCACATTGATGTGTTTCTTGCCGTTCCACTCCAGCTCCTGGATCTTCCGCAGCCAGGCAATGTGGGAATAGATAGAGTCCACCGAAAGCCCCACCAGCTCAGTATTGAGCGCCTTGAACTCGTCGATCATAGAGCCAAAGGTCATAAACTCCGTGGTGCAGACCGGGGTGAAATCCGCGGGATGGGAGAAGAGGATCACCCATTTGCCGGCGTAATCCTCCGGGAATTTGATAGGGCCCTGCGTAGTGACAGCCTCGAAGGACGGGGCCTTGTCGCCAATAAGAGGTATTCTGTTTTCCTGATCCATGGTATGCGCTCCCTTTGTTAGCAGTCAAGTTGGATGAAAACGATATATGAGTTCTTTGGAGAAAGGCCGTAATACTCTACTGAAACAGCGTTAACCCAGCAGCTCGCTCTCCAGATCCTGCAGCATGATGTCCAGTGCGGTGATACCGCCCTCGGCAGTGTACCACACGGCGGGGTGAGCCAGATAGATGAGATGGCCGTTCTTGTAGGCCTCAGTGCCCATCACCAGCTCATTTTCCATAATATCCTGCGCCAGCTGCGCGCCGTCAGTGCCGATGGCGGCATCCCGGTCCATAACGAAGATGTAGTCGGGGTTTTTGTCCACGATGAACTCGAACGAAGCTTCATTACCGTGGGTGGAGGTATCGATGTTGGCGTCCACACCGATGTTCTCAAAGCCGACTTCCACGCCGATAATGGAGCAGCGGCCATCGTTGCCCAGCACATTGAAGCTGCCGCTGGTACACATACCCACGATGGCAGTCTGGCCCTCGGAGACGGCCTGGAGAGCGGTGATACGGGCATCGAAGTCAGCCATCAGTTCATCCACCTTATCCTCCAGGCCGAACATGGAGGCGATGGTGGTAGCATTCTGTCGCACGCTCTCTACCACGCCAAGTTCGGTATCCGTGGCCAGATAGACCACGGGAGCGATCTCGCTGAGGGCGTCGTAACTGGAGGAAAGGCGACCGCCGATGAAGATGACGTCCGGCTCACAAGCCATGACAGCCTCCAGATCGGCTTCCTTGATGGTGCCCAGGTTGGCGATATCGTCATTGATGTAGTCCTGGAGGTACTCCAGGCTGGTGGAGGCGGTGCCCACCACCCGGTCGCCCACGCCAAGGGCGTTCAGAATGTCCAGGGACGCCATATCCAGGATAGCGATGCGCTGGGGATCGTAAGGCACTTCCAGCTCCGCCGCCTCCTTGTTGGCATTGAGGCTGGTGATGGTCACGGACTCGGGGGTCTCGTTGTTCTGTGTTTCTTCACTGGACTGGCTGCTGCTGGGCGAGGAGGTATTCTCGGAAGAATCGCCGCCGTTCTGCGCAGAGCAGGCCATAAGGCTCAGGGCCATCACACCGGCCAGGGCAAGAGAAAGCATCTTTTTCATGTTCATTTTTGGTTACTCCTTTTCTGAAAAGTACTGAAAATAAGGGTCAATAGTAGATGGACAGTGGCTTACCTGCAATGGTCAGGATCTCAAAGTCCACCTGATAGATCTGCGACAGATTCTCTTTCGTCATCACCTCCTCCACAGTGCCGAACTTGGCGATTTTTCCGTCCTTGAAGGCACAGATGTAATCAGAATAGAATGCCGCATAATTGATCTCATGCAGCACCAAAATCACCGTCTTCCCCAGCTCGTCGCAGAGGCGGCGGACGATTTTCATCATATTGGTGGCGTGGTAGATGTCCAGGTTGTTGGTGGGCTCGTCCAGCAGCACATACTCGGTGTCCTGGGCGATGACCATAGCGATCAGAGCCCGCTGCCGCTGGCCGCCGGAGAGTTCGTCGATGAAGCGATCCTGGAACTCCTCCAGTTCCATGTAGTGAATAGCCCGGTCGATAATCTTCTGATCCTCTGGGGTGACCCGGTTGCCCGAATAGGGAAAGCGCCCGAAGGTCACCAGCTCCCGCACAGTCAGCTTCATCTGGATGTTATTGGACTGGGTCAGGATGGCAAGACGCTTGGAGAGCTCCTTACTTTTCCATTTGCCAATGTCCTTGCCCTCAAAGTCTACCAGTCCGCTGTCGTGGGCAATCAGCCGGGAGATCATGCCCATGACGGTGGACTTGCCCGCGCCGTTGGGGCCGATCAGGGAAATCACCTTGCCCTTGGGAATGGCGAAGCTCACGCCGTCCACCACGGTTTTCCCGTCATACTGTTTTGTCAATTCTTGTACACGCATGGTCACACCTTCTTTCTTGTCAGGAGGAGGTAGAGGAAGTAAAGACCGCCGCCCACGGTGATGAACACGCTCACCGGCACGGAATAGGAATACACATGCTCGACGATGAGCTGCCCGCCCACCAGCACGATCATGCCAAACAGGGCCGAACCCAGCACCAGCTGGGTGTGGCGGAAGGTCTTGAGGAGCTGCCGAGACAGGTTGGCGATGATGAGCCCCAAAAAGGAGATGGGTCCCACCATGGCGGTGGCCACGGCGATGCAGAGGGTAACGCCCAGCAGCAGGCGGCGAATGCAGCGGTCATAGTCCACGCCCAGGTTGATGGCCTGCTCCTTGCCCAATGTCAGCACATCCAGCAAGGCCAGCTCCCTGCGCAGAGCGAAGATGACACTTGCCAGAAGAATCAGGGAAAAGACGATGATCTCGGAATTGATATTGCTGAAGCTTGCCACCAAGGTATTCAGCAGACTATCGTACTCATTGGGGTCCATCACTCGGGTCAGCGTCGTTTGAATGCTGCCAAAGAAGGAGGTCAGTACTGTACCCACCAGCAGCACATACAGCACATTATGCTTTGTCTTTTTGAAGATCCAGCTGTAGATTACTGTGGCGGCGATACCCATGAGCACCACATCCACTGCAAAGGACAGATTGGCGTTGGAGGCCACCACGCTGGCAGATCCAAGAAAGAACACCACCGCTGTATGGATGAGGGTATAGAGGGAATTCATCCCCAGCAGGCAGGGAGTCACGATGGTGTTGTTGATGATGGACTGGAACACGATGGACGCTCCGCCAATGGCAAAGGCCGTGATCAGCATGACGATGAGCTTGGGGGTACGGATCTTCATGGCGTAGGCCAGAAGCTTGGGATTAGAAAAGTTGACATTCACCAACATATATCCTGCCGCACAAAGAAGAACAATCGCAGCCAGGATCAGGAGTTTGCGCCGGTTGGCGCGCACGGCAGCGGTGTTCACTGGTCCGCACCTCCCTTCAGATTAGGCACAGCGGAGCAGCAGCCTGTTCCGGCGCTGCCCAGACGGATGGCTTTTCGGCCGTGCTTGAGCCGGTAAAAGAGCAGGCCGATAAAGATCAGGCTTCCCAGAATGCCCACGATCAGCTCGATGGGCAGCTCGTAGGGGGCGATTACGATCCGGCCGATCATGTCGCACACCAGCACGAAAATGGCGCCGAACAGAGCGGTATCCACCAGCGTGCCACGGATCTTGTCTCCCTTGTACATGGCCACCACATTGGGCACGATCAGTCCGATGTAGGAGATGGAACCAACCACCACCACAATGCTGGCGGTGATCATGGCAGCGATGGTGAGCCCGGAAAAGAGGACCAGGTTGTACGGGACACCCAGGTTCTTGGAAAAATCCTTGCCCAGTCCCACAATGTTGAAATGGTTGGCGAAGAGGAAGGCCAGCACCACCAGCGGAACCGTCAGCCAGACGATCTCATACCGGCCTTTCAGCACCAGCGAGAAGTGGCCCACCAGCCAGGAGGACAGAGCTTGGGTCATCTCATATTTGTAAGCCAGATAGTTGGTAATGCCGCCGATGACATTGCCGAACATGATGCCCACCAGAGGGACCATCACCACATCCTTGAACTGGATGCGCTGAATGAACCAGACGAAGATCCAGGTGCCCAGAATCGCCGTGGCAAAGGCGAAGATAGCCCTGCTCCATAGGGTGGAGGCCGGCATAAACAGCAGAGCCAGCAGGATGCCGAACTGCGCCGAGGAAATTGTCGCGCCGGTGGTGGGCGACACAAATTTGTTGCTGCACAGCTGCTGCATGATGAGCCCCGCCACGCTCATGCCGATGCCGGTACACAAAATGGCCAGCAGACGGGGCAGCCGGGAGATGATGAAAATCTCCAGCTGCTCAAAATTGCCTGCCAGAAGCTCGCCCGGCGTCAGATCGATCACACCTACAAACAGCGAGCAGCAGGACAAGACAAGCAACAGAGCCAAGAGAACTATGGTAGAACGATACGGTCTGATACAATCCTCCCCTTTCTTCAATACGGTTAGCTATGGCTAACCGTATTGTAAAAAACGATGCGCAGCGGCGATTGGACTTACCATGCATCACGCACTGCGCATCGTGAGTGTATTATAGCACACGGAGTTAGTCGTGTGCAACCACGCAAAAAGCACAAGCTACCAAGCGGAAAGGATTCTTTTTTTATCCATTATGCGAATTGTTGCCCCGAGCGGACTGCGTCTGAGCAGTCAGCCGGCCCATGCTCCGCAGGCTGACGCCCAGGGTGGAGAGATTGTGCAGCGTGGCAGAGGTGGCGGGCGGCAGAACACCGGCCACACCAAGGGCAATCAGGGTGCCGTTGAAGCCGATAACGAAGCGGTAGTTGGAGTGGATGCGCGCCATCAGCGCCATGGCGATCCGGCGCAGCTCTACCAGTTCCCAGAGACTGTCGGCAGCGATGGTGATGTCCGCGATTTCCCGGGCGATGGCGGCCCCGTCGCTGATGGCGATGCCCGCATCCGCCTCGGACAGGGCCGGCGAGTCGTTGATGCCGTCGCCCACCATCAGGACAGTATGTCCCTCCCGGCGCAGCCGGGCCACATAGTCCGCCTTATCCGCCGGCAGTACCTCGGCGCGAAACGCGTCTACCCCCACTTGCAGGGCGATGGCCTCGGCGGTGCGGCGGCTGTCTCCGGTAAGCATGACGGTACTGGTGATCCCCAGGGCGCGGAGGGCGGATAGGACTTCCTTCGCCTCCTCACGCAGCGGGTCGGAGATGCAGATCACAGCGGCAAGCTGTCCCCCCACCGCCAGATACAGGTGGGAATACTCCGGCGGCAGGGCGTCAAAGCGTTCTTGCTCGCCCTCCGGAATGATGCAGCTCTCATCCTCAAAGACAAAGTGGGCGCTGCCGATGAGGACCCGCTCCTCATCGACGGTGCTGGCGATGCCGTGGGCCACCAGATACTCCACCTTGGAGTGGTACTCCTCATGACGCAGGCCCCGGCGTTTGGCCTCCTCCACCACGGCGTTGGCCATGGAATGTGGGAAGTGTTCCTCCAGACAGGCAGCCAGCCGCAGCATTTCGGCTTCCTCTTTGCCGCCGAAGGACACCACCTGAGCCACCCGGGGACAGGCGTGGGTCAGGGTGCCGGTCTTGTCGAAAACGATGGTGTCGGCCGCAGCCACCGCCTCCAGGAACTTGCCGCCCTTGACAGTGATATGGGCCCGTCCCGCCTCCCGCATGGCGGAGAGGACGGCCAGAGGCATAGCCAGTTTCAATGCGCAGGAGAAGTCCACCATCAGCACCGACAAAGCCCGTGCCACATTCCGGGTGAGGACGAAGCTCAGCAGACTCCCTATAAAGGTATAGGGCACCAGCTTGTCCGCCAGATTGGCAGCCTTGCTCTCAGCCTCCGACTTCATCTGCTCCGACTGCTCAATCATGTGAACGATTTGGTCATAGCGGCTCTGACCGGAGGCCTGCTTCACCTCCAGCACACACTCACCCTCCTCCACCACAGTGCCGGCATAGACTGCGCCTCCGGGGCGCTTGGGTACCGGGATGGACTCGCCGGTGAGGGACGCCTGATTGACGGTGACCTCCCCCTCCAGCACCAGACCGTCCACGGGGACGATGCCTCCGGCGCGGACGACTACCGCATCCCCCGGCTGGATCTGGGACACAGGAACCAGCACTTCGCCCTGGGCTGTGCGCAGCCAGACCCGGTCCACATTCAGCGACATGCACCGGGCCAGATCCGCCACAGATTTCTTCCTTGTCCACTCCTCCAGCAGCTCACCCACCTCCAGCAGGAACATGACGGTGCCGGCGGTATCAAAGTCGCCCCGGAACGCCGAGATGGAAATGGACAGGGCGTCCAGCAGTTCCACCTTGACGCGGCGGCGCAGCAGGCAGCCCATGCCCCGCCGCACAAAGGGGACCATGTGCCAGAGTATGCGGGCAAGGCGCAGCGGAGGCGGGAGAAACAGGGTGCAGGCGGCCTTGCACACCACCTTTGCCACCAGCTTCTCCTCAAATTCCCGGTTCAGCGCCCGGCTGCTGTGGGCGGGCAGCGCGGTGGTCTGCTCCGCCTCCTGCCAGGAAAAATGCCGAATTTCGTTCAGCACGGCTTGGCGAGTCCCATCGTAGTACAGGATGACGCAGCAGGTTCGCTCATGGACGGTGACCTGTCGGCACCATGATTTTCCCTGAATCCATGCCTCCAGCAGATCCGCCTGAGCGAGTGTCATTTGTTTTTGCCGCAGCCGGAACCGGATGCGCCCCCGGCTTTCGTGCAATATGGTTGCGTTCATAGGTTCCTCCTTCACGAAAAGAGGGAGCCGCTGGCGGCTCCCTCTGGGTCAATCAGGCTTCTTCGCTCTCCAGATTGGCAGCGGCGGCTTCCTCCGCTTCCTTCGCAGCCCGGTCCTCATTCAGCTCCTTGGCGGAGGCCAGAATGTCCGCGGCGTTTTCCTGCACCGTGGTCACAGTCCCCATGACCGAGTCCTTCATCCGCAGGCCGGCGGCCGTGACATGGACATAGGCTTTCTTGGCGTCCTTGCTGGACAGCAGCTTGATGCCAAAAGAACCAAACAACGCACCACCCGCAAAGCAGGCAAGTTTCGTATAAACGCTCATTGTGATCCTTCCTTTCCCTTATTTCCGTTTGTAGCCGGTGACCATGACCATAATCATGCAGATCACAGCGCCCCACGCCCAAAAACGATGCTGTTTCATCGCTGTCACTCCTTTGAATGCTTTGGAATGTCTGATTATTGTAGCAGAAAAGGTGGGTGTTTGTCGCTGTCAAAACGGACGCAGAGTTGCGGTTTCCGACATTTTTCTGTGCTGGCCGGGGGTCATGCCATACTCCCGCTTGAACGCTGCGTTGAACTGGCTCATACCCTCATACCCCACAGCCTGCGCAATTTGCTGAATGGGCATCCGGGTGGTGCAGATCAGCTCCTGTGCCCGACGGAGGCGCTGTTGAACCAAAAAGCTGTGAATCGGCATGCCATAGGCGCGGCGGAAACCTTCTTTCAAGAAGGTCGGGGAAAGGGAAAACTGTTTGCAGAGGAACGCAATGGTGAGCTTATCAGACAGATGCGTCTGGATGTATACCTTGACTTCCAACAGACTGTGGGATACTGGGCAGCCTGAGCCGGAGAAAGATTCGTCCGATTCAGATACCTCGGTGCAGAGCAGATACAGCAGTTCCACCGACTTGAAAACAGAGTAGCGTTCCTGCTCCTGCTCGGACAGATAGCGAACCGTTTCAAAAAATGACTGCGTCCAAGGTGTGCCGCACAGGGCCATGCAGCCGTTCCTCGCCGTCATCTTCTGCTTGACGATCCTGGTGTCCAACCTCATCCCCAGGGTGGAGCAGACCGTCACAAGGCTTTCTTTTGCGGCTTTGGCGTCTACGGCGATCAAAATGCCGCCCAGATTTTCGCTATACTGACACGAGCGGAGAGCGGAGCTGTCGGAGAGGAGGAAAATGGCCGGAGCCTCCACCGTGTAGGAAGTCCCCTGTAATGGCCGGACGGCAAGGCGGCCGGTCAAACAGAACAGCACCTCAAACTGGAGCGGTGCGCCGCACACCGGGATGGGCCGCAAGGGCTCCTGCACCGGCTCCGGCAGGGAAAAGCGGCAGATCTGCACCCCCGGCATACCGTGGCTCCAGCGGACCGTGCCGGAGCCCTGGCTCAATAAATATTCCTTCAACATGATTTCTCACGACCTGTTTCTCTGAGTTCGAAATTGGTTTCGCCTATGCTGGCTGGGGATACAGAGAGAAGGCAGGAGACGAGATCCTCCTGCCTTCTGCGGTGTTTTTGTCAGGCCAGAGATGCGCCCAGCTCGCGGCAGGCTGCCAGAGCGTCATCGTCCGGAGCCTCGTTGCAGATCACGCTCTCACAGGCCAGATTGGCGCCGTCGTCGTTGCAGCGGGACTCCCAGCTGCGCATCCATTCGCCGTCCCCCCAGCCGTAGGAGCCGAACAGAGCGATGTTCTTCCCGCTCAGCCTGCCCTCACAGGCGGTGAACATAGGCTCGAACTCGCTCTCCTCCAGCTGCTCCGACCCCATGGAGGGGCAGCCGAAAGCGATGGCGGAATACTCGCCGACCTGCTCCGGTGAGAACTCTGCGGCGGTGATTACAGATACCTCGGCGCCCTTGCCTTTGGCGCCTTCGGCTACCGCCATGGCCATGGCCTCGGTGTTTCCCGTGCCGCTCCAATACACAACTGCAACTTTACTCATAAGATTTTAGCGACCTTTCTTTCTGGATTTGTTATGGTAGAAACATCAACCAGCTACAGTGAGCTGCTCGATGGATTTCCCTTGCTGCCACTGCCGGGAGTAGATCTTGCTGCACATCTCATATTTTTCAAAGATGTTTTTGGCGGTCTGCTCGTCGCCGTAGACCTTCCAGCAGCCCACGCACTTGTGATTGCACGCCCGATTGCAGATGAAGCCCAGGACATCCTCCGGCGGATAGCTCAAAAACAGGCCGATCTCATGGGGAAATTCCCCCTCGCTCCGGAGCCGGTGGATGAGGTGAACCACGCAGCCATTGGGGTTTTCCGGCACATAGCCGTATTTCAGAAGCAATGCTCTGGCGCGGTGATCGGTCAGATCGCTCTCCAGCGCATGGGGCCGGTAGGCGTAAATCAAAGCTCGGCCTTTGCAAACCCGAAGCGGCAGGATGCGAATGCCCTTGGGCACCAGTTTCTTGTTCAGCCGGCACAAGTCTCGCGTCAGATCCTTCCGGCTGGGGCAGGCGCAGGAAAAGAGATTTCCCGTCTTGATTCCGGCCAGGGTGGGAGAACAGTGACGAATCAGCAGATCCTCTGACATAGGCGTTTCCCTCACAAAATCATGTCCATATGCGGACAGTGCGGTGAAATATGGAATAATGACAATTTAAGACAGGTTAGCGATAGCTAACTAACGCGTCGAAAATATAGCTGCCGCCCTTTGGTTAGCGGTAGCTAACTAATGCAATTATATACAGGACAAATTCGCTTGTCAAGAGGATGTATGGATTTTGCTGACAGAAAAAATGGCGCTTATCAGATACCTGTGTTATAATATGCAAAACACCCGTTTTTTATGGAGGTTCCTATGGCGATTCACGAGTCTGGCCAGATGTATCTGGAAACCATCTATATTCTCTCTCAGAACAGCGCCTTCGTTCGGGCTATCGATGTGGGAGAACAGCTGGGCTTCACCAAACCCAGCGTCAGCAGAGCCATGTCCATTTTAAAAAAGGACGGGTATGTGAATGTGGACGCTGACGGTGCGATCACCTTGACGGAGACCGGGCTTGCCATTGCTAAGACGATGTACACCCGCCACACGGTGTTGAGCCAGATGCTGATGGAATTGGGCGTGGACGAGGAGACTGCGACCGAGGATGCCTGCCGGATTGAGCATGTGATCAGCGAAAAATCCTTTGCGGCGGTGCAGGCGCACTTGGAGCAGGTAACGAAAATGCGGGAAGATGCTCACGGGCAATGAGCCTATGCAAATTTGGCGGACTGTTATTAAGCAATGGCATATACAAGTAGTTCACAAACCTTGGGGGGCGGCCGAGTAATCGACTGCCCTTTTCCCGTGTTTGCAGGCAAAAATGGACGGCCAGCTGTGACGAAACCAAAAGAGAAAACCCGTGAGGAATTGACAGCCGCTACATGGCTATCTGTTGATCGACGCAGACCTGGAAATGGGACTCAGGAAGTTTGACATCAGGAAAGGCCGGTTCTATTTCCGCCTGACTGTCCCATGCAGCGAGGGATGCTGTGAAGTAACCAGTGAAACAGCAAAAAGGATGCTTTAAGGAATTCATCGAATAGCATTATTTTTCAAAAAATGAAAGATTGTTTGCATTACTTATTTTATGATGGAAATTTTCTTTTGCTGGGCGAACCAAATGCCCTCTCGATTGTATATGTAGGTGAGAGGAGGTGCAGAGCGTGTGATAGATCAGTACATCCACCAATACGGGAAACGCCTCTATGGCCTGTGCCTGACGCTCTGCGCCAACACGCTGGAGGCAGATGATCTGTACCAGGATACCTGGCTGCAGGTGGTCAAAAACTTCTCTCGATATGATACAAGCCAGGATTTCGAACCCTGGCCCACCAAAATCTGTGTCAACCTGTACCGGAACGCCCTGCGGCGCCTCTCAAAAAGTCCCTTTCTTCATTTCCGCAGCAATGAGGAAAAGGAGTTCCTGCTCTGCTCCATACCTGCTCCCGAAAAGGTGGATTACAGGCCGCTCTATGAGGCAATCGACCATCTCCCTGAAAAATACCGTCTGGCTGTGATCCTCTATTACTTTGACGATAGGGATATTGCAGCAACCGCGCAGATCTTAGGAATTCCCAGCGGAACCGTCAAATCGCGGCTGGACAAAGCCAGAAAGCTCCTGAAGGAGGCGCTTGGAAATGAAACAGATTTATGATTTTGAACAGCGCACGCCTCCGGTCCTCAACGAGCAAATGCTCCGGGCGGAGCTGGAGCGGCGCAAACTGCGGATTCAGACCGCCGTCGCAGTTCTGGCAGGCTTTCTCTTAATGATAGCCGCTGTCCTGCTGGGGTACTCAGCAATCGACTGGTACCCTGTACTCTCTCTGCTATGCTTTGGATATATCATGATTGCGGCAACCGGCGGTGGTGTCATCGCCATCGTCTATTCTCGTAAAGGAGGGAAAACAGCATGAGTACCGTTGCGACTGTCCCTGTCATGATTGTGCTGGTCCTCATCATTCTTCTGCCGTTTATCGTCGGCTTTTTCGTCTATCGTGACGCCAGACAGCGGAATATGAATGCCATCCTCTGGGCCCTTGTCGCAGCCCTGGCCCCTGCTTTCATCGGCCTCATCGTGTATCTCCTGGTTCGTGGAAACTACATGAACCTCAGATGCCCACAGTGCAGCACCCCAGTCATGGAAACCTATGTGGTGTGTCCCAAGTGCGGCGCCAAACTACGCCCCTCCTGCCCAAACTGTAAGGCCCCGGTGGAGCTGGATTGGAAGGTCTGTCCCAGATGCACCACGCCCCTCCCGGAGTTCCAGGACGACATCCAGACGCCGGTGCGCCCCAAGGACCGGACCGGCTGGAAGATCCTTCTGGTGATCCTCTTGGTTTCGCTGCTGCTGATTCTGCTTGCTGCCTTCGGGCTTATGGGACTGAGAGGCAGCGGCTCCGTCAGTATGCAGGAATTGAGCCGGGATGAGTACTTCGCAGAGGTGGAAGGCCTGTCGCAAGAGGAAGCTGTAGAAAAGGTGCAAGAATGGCTGGCTGGCTTGAATCAGGAGGGAACCCGCGCCCATGCCCTGCGTTATGACTATTTTAATGGCAGCAACACGGCGTATTACTTCCTCGTCTATGTTCCCGGCGGTGGAGATTCCTCTCACTCCGGCCTGGGCCAATCCACCAGCATCTTTGGAACAACGGTGAAGTTGGAGCTGGAGGAGACCGGAAACGACGGGACACTGTTCAGCATCCTGTCCACTGCGGAAAATGCGCCGAATCTGAAGATCACCTTGGGCGGAGAGCGGATTCCCTGCTATGTAGATACCGTGGACTTCAACCCCACCGTCTATTATATTGTGCCGCAGTATGACGAACTAGACCCCGATGCTGCAGACTTCTTCGTGCCGGAACGGATTTCGGTCGTCCAAATCGTCGGCAATTCCAATGTGGGCGTTGCGGAGATTCAGGAGGATGATGTGGCCTTTGACATCCTGGTGGGCATTGACAGCGCCCCCTATCTCGACCTGGAGCATGACATCTACGGGAAACCGGATGGGACCGGCGGCTATGATTTCAAGGATGGCTTTGAGATCCGGATTGAGTACCAGACACACGACGAGCTGCTCAGCCATGCGGACATGATCACCTGCCTGGCATTTGAGCAGGACGGCAGTTACTACCTCATTGACGACCGCCCAGACAATGGCCGTACTTTCCGCCAGATCGATGAGTCGTTCTACCATGAATTAGAGTCCCTCTTTGAAGAACCATCTTAATGCTGGCAAGATAAAAAAGGAGGTTCTGTTATGGAATTTTTGCTGAATTTCTTGTTAAATTACATTACTCTCAGCGTGGCCGGCATTGCATTCGTCTTGATCCTGGCTGTATTGATCCGGAAAAGAAAGACCCTCGCTTCTAAAGACAAGGGACTGCTTATCGTTTTACTGGCCGTCCTTGCCATCTATTTCGGATTTATCCTCATCGTGACCATTACATCCGGATCAATCCATCCTGCTGGTGGGCCAACTCCCATAAAGCCGTAGCAGCTGATGACGGTAATCGAAGATGTGGCCGGAAAAGTGACGGCATTGCTCGAAAAATACGAGTTCGATGTAAGTACCCTTGCAAGGTATTTGGGACTCTCCCTGGAGCAGGTGAATGACATTGCTCATGGAAAGATGGGAAGCCTTTTAGAGCAGCGGAAAGTATTAGATAAAATCATGTTTCTTTATGCTGTGGCCTGTGAAGATGCCGATTTGAAAACAAGTGCATTTTTAGAAGTGCTGGTTTCCTGCCACCATCTTTCGCCAACTGCGATTGCGAAAATGTCAGGTGTTGACGTGGCGGATGTTGAGAAAATGCTGTCTGGCCTTTCCGCGGAAGTTGACATCTACTCGAAGTATGAGATCGCTGTCACGGCAATGGCCCTACGATTCTTTATGAAAGACTGTGAACCCACTATTTAAGAAGAGCAGGACGGGCAATCGCCCGTCCTGTTTCTTATTGAGTGATTGGTGCTGCTCGGCTCTGTGTCTGGATTGATGATAACTAATTTATGAATTACTTAACATTGGAAATAGGTTTCCTTCATTCGCTTGTGACCATTTCAACCGCAAATCCAACCGCTCACGACAGATCGCCCTTATGTGGCTGCTGTCTTTTCAAAAGCCTTCGGGCAGCTTTTTTGATTTTATGGCACACGCCAAGAATAGCGATGCAAAATAGCAAAGCTGTTAATCCATATCCAAATGACTGCATTGCCGTGTTCATGTTCACGCCTCTTTTCTGACCGCTGCCGCCAAGGAACTCAACCAAACAATCCTCTTTTTTTGTACGGCTCCTTCTGGATCGTGCCGACCTCATACCCCGTGCTGCGAATAGCATTCATAAGAGCCTCCGTGTCCAGCTCTGTTTCAGAGAGGATTACAGTCTGGTTTTTGCTGCGGGAGGAGTTTACCTTTTTGACCGGGCAGGCTTTGCGTACAGCGTCATTGACATGAGCCTCGCACATCCCGCACATCATTCCGTTGACTTCCACTGTGTACTTCCACATATTCTCTCACTCCTTCTTGACTTTTGTATGATCGAGCAGCGCAGATCGGATGCGGGCCTGCTGTGCCGCAGTCCGTTCATCCGGGATCTTTCTGGCCATCAGACAGCAGAGCGGCGCCAACGAGCTTCCGAGAAGCTGATGGCGAACGATGGAATAGCCGCGCTCGGACAGGTATGCCATCAGCTCCCCGGCAGTCCAGACATGGTATACCCGAAAGCCGGACAGCCCTATGAACCAGAGCCGGAGTCTGGCGCTGCGGCTTTTGCCCCAGACAAAGGTGGGGGCGAACAGCCATCCCCCCGGCTTTAGAACCCGCCAGGCTTCCGCCAGAGCCTTTTCCGGGTGAGGCATGACATGGAGGGCGTTGGAGATCACGACCGCATCAAAGCTCTCCGGCCCGTAGGGCAGCTTGGTGGCGTCCTGGACGGAGAAATGGAGCCGAGACGAATATACCTGCTTTTTGGCCTGACGGATCATTTCAGATGAAAAGTCGGTTGCCTCCCAGCTCCGGACACATGGAGACAGCGGCACGGACAGCTGACCTGTTCCGCAGGCCAACTCCAGCACATCCATATCCCGTTTCAGAAAAGGGTGCATTGCTTTGCAGATCTGCTGATAGGTCGCCTGAGAGCGGCGCATGAAGCCGGCGTAATGTCGTGAAAACCGCTCCCAAAACTGCTTGTTGTCATCCATACAATATGGTCACCTCAATGATGGTTAGCGATTGCTAACTACATCATACTCTTTGTCGCACGAAATTGCAAGATGCCGCCATATTGGTTTTGCATGTTCTCTGGGATAAATCAAGGGAAGAAGCGAGAACGAAGAATGACCGGGATACATCTCCCGGCCATTCTTTCCGTTTCGTTCGGCTCACTGTGTTTACCGGCGCCAACCGGTGGGATTGGAGCGGGCGGTGATGAAGCGGTGGTAAATGCCCTCCTCCGCCATAAGTGTTTCATGGTCGCCGGCCTGAACGATGCGCCCCTGGTCGATAACCAGGATCTCATCGGCGTGGCGAATGGTATTGAGCCGGTGGGCAATGACCAGCAGGGTCTTGCCCCGGCACAGTTGGGTGATGGCCTCCTGGATGTAGCTCTCGTTGTCGGCATCCACGCTGGCGGTAGCCTCATCCAGAATGACGATGGGAGCATCCTTCAGAATGCAGCGGGCAATGGAGATTCGCTGCCTCTCTCCGCCAGATAGGCTGGCTCCACCTTCGCCGATGACAGTGTCAAAGCCGTCGGGCAGTTCCATGATGAAGTCATAGCATCGGGCTTTCCTGGCTGCCTCATAGACCTCCTCCCGTGTGGCGTCTGTCCGTCCCATGGCGATGTTGTTATAGACGGTATCCTGGAATAAGTAGACCCGCTGGAACACCATAGAGATCTGATCCATCAGATCAGAAAGAGGAATATCGCGGATGTCACTGCCCCGCACCAGGATCTGTCCCTGTTTGACATCCCAAAACCGGGAGAGCAGGTTGGCTACCGTACTTTTACCGCCGCCAGAAGGCCCCACCAGGGCCAGCATCCGTTTTTTCTCCAGCGTGAAGGAGACATCATGCAGAACCTCTTTCTCCCCGTAGGCGAAGGTGACATTTCGGAACTCCACCTCTGGGGCGCTGCCGACTTTGGGGAAGGACTCCCGGCCCCGGTCAGGCAGTTCCGGCTGAGCCAACACTGCCTCGATCCGGTCCATGCAGGCGTTCATCACCGTCAGGCGGGTGGCTTGACTATAGAGCGCTTTAATGGGGCCGAAGAGGTCAAAGACGAAGAGCAGGACACCCAGCAGGAAGGTGATGGAGAGCTGCCCCCGGCCATAGAGCCAGAGAGACAGGGGGATCATCAGCACCGAGCCCAGACCGCACACCAGATAAAGGGCCCGCATCCAGGGGGCCTGACTCTCCTCGAACTCGATGCTGACCTTGCGGCTCCGGGCGAAATTCTCGGTGAGCTGCGCGGAACGCTCTCCCAGCAGGTTGAAGGTCTTGGCGATGCCGATGCCCTCCACATAGTCCAGCACCGCCCGTGTGAGCGCCTCGCTCTGCTCCTGTCGGATGTCGGAGTGGGCCAGGGTGCTCCCCAGAGATGCGCGGCCCAGCTGCCAGATAATCAGCACCACCACCAGGGCGGCCAGTCCCAGCCAGGGATTCAGGAAGGCCAGCCACAGCACCAGAATAGCCTGGGCAAAGGTATAGCACATCATGTCGGCAATATCGTGCATACAGTTCTCCTCGATGAACACCATGTCGGTGGACAGAACGGAGCTGATTTTGCCGATGTTGCCCTCTGTGAAATAGCCCATGGGCAGGCGGCGCAGATGCCGCCCCAGTTCCATGCGCAGATCGGCGAACACCATATATCCCGCCGCGGCCTGGAGCCGGTCGGCGATATTCTGGCACAGGCACTCCAGCAGCACGCAGCCCACCGTGCCCACCGCCAGCCACAGGCACCACCGTGCCGTTATGGTTCCCTGGAGAAAGGCACTCAGGGACAGGAAAGACAAGCCTATCGGAGCCTTGGACAGCATGGCCTTCAAAAAAGCAAAGATGAAAGCCAGTTTGATCCGCCCCTGGTAGGGGCCGGATACGGACAGGATTCGTTTCATCAGCGTGATCATGCTTCGTCGCCTCCTTTCTCCGCGGAGACACGCCAGGCAGCGGCTCCCTCAGCAGCCCGCCACAATTTTTCATAGGCGGAACAGGTCTTTCGCAATGTATCGTGGCGGCCGATCCCTGCCACCTTTCCTTGATCCAGCACCACAATCTGATCGGCGCCTACAATGGACTGAAGCCGGTGGGCGATGACGATGACCGTCTTGCCCCGGATCACCTCGGCAATGGCGGCGTTCATTTTCTCCTCATTCTCCGGGTCCAAAAAAGCGGTGGCCTCGTCCAGCACCACGATGGGAGCGTCCTTCAGAATCGCCCGGGCCAGGGCGATCCGCTGCCGCTCGCCGCCGGAAAGCCCTTTGCCGCCATCGCCGGCCATGGTATAGATTCCTTTTTCCAGCCGTTTCAGAAATTCTCCGCATTGAGCCCGTTCCGCCGCCGCCAGCACCTCCTCGTCGGTGGCACCGGGTCTTCCCAGCCGGATGTTCTCCAACAGGCTGGTGTTGAACAGGAACTGCTCCTGCGCGACGAAGGAGATCTGCTCATTCAGAGAGGCGAGGGACATCTCTCGCAGGTCTTGCCCCCCCAGCGTGATGCGTCCGTCCGTCACATCGTAAAAGTGGACCAGCAGCTTGGCAAGGGTCGATTTCCCGCTGCCGGATTCTCCCACCAAAGCAGTGAGGCTCCCCTGTGGGACAGAGAAGGAGATGCCGTGGAGGACTTCGTCCTTTTCATAAGAAAACCGCACATTCTCAAAGCGGATCTGCAAATCGTTTCCGTTGAAATGCGTTTTTCCTTCTTTCAGGGGCGGAATATTGAACAGAGATTCCATTTGGTCGATCTTGTAGCTCAGCTGGGGCAGCACCGACATAAAGTTCATGGCTCGGATCAGAGGCGGTCCCACGGAAAAAGACATGCACAATACCAGCGCGTAATCCGGCAAGGTAGAGGCGCCGGTGAGTACCAGATAGCCGCCGACCGGCAGCAGCACCAGCGCCACGCAGGGCAAAATGCTGGTGTAGAGGGCCATCCACAGCCAGCAGGCCCGGAACCAATCCAGAGTAAAATCACGGTAGTTTTTTACATCGGTCTCAAAGCGGTGATAGGACTCTCCGTCCCGGTTGAAGACTTTCACGACTTCCATGCCGTTGATGTACTCCACGATGGTGTTGTTCATTTTCTGCCCGGCGGCGTAGTAGTCTCCCATCTTGCTCATGCCGGAGCGGTACATCATGCCCATAGCCAGCACGCCCAGCGGGAGGGAGCAGAGGGAAAGCAGACCAAGCTTCCAGTCCGTGAGGAACATGGCCACAAATACCACCACCGGCACCGCCAGATTGGACAGCCCTTCCGGCAGGGCGTGGGCCAGCAGAAGTTCCATGCTCTCGATGTCGTCAATGAACATCTTCTTCCAAACTCCAACGCCCTTCTCCTGGATCGCGCCCAGGGGCTGCTTTTCCAGCTTGCTCTGGAGATGGAGCCGGAGGTTTTCCAGCGTATGATAGGCGGAGCGATGAGACAGTGCCAGCCCCTCCACATAAAGAAGGCCGTAGAGGACCATGCATAGAGCCATGGCCCCGGCGTTTAACAGGGTCTCCTCCAAAGTGAGACTGCCCCCAGTCAGCAGGGGCCGCAGCAGGCGGTAGAGGAAGAAATAGGGCAGCACGCTCATGGCCACGCCGGCCACCAGTACCAGAATGGAGGCATAAGTCGTCTTCCGGTGGCGTCCGGTGTAGCGCAGGACTTTTTGAAACACAGTATCACTCCTTTTTTAGTTAGTTATTGCTAACTTATTAGCGAGAAAAAAGCCTCCGCAGAGGCGTTTTTCACCCCTTGGGGAATCCCAGGGCAGCGTACCAGTCAAAGAGACGGCAGACCAAAGTGCAGTGGCGCTGGATCTCCGGCCAGGTGAAGTCGTGGATAAAGGGCTCGTAAATGGTGGTCCAGAAGGCGGACAGGACCACATGAAGCTCCTCCCGCGTCATATCCACCGTACACAAGCCCCGGCGTCTGGCCTCGGCGTAGTAGGTCCAGGTGCCTTCCGTCATTTTCCCCACCCAGTCGTGTTGGAAGTTGGCGTAGGCGGTGCCCTCCGCTCCGGTGAGCAGCAGCACAAAGCCATCCCGCCGCTCATTGAGAAAGCGGAACCACCACAGCATATATTCCTCATCCATATACCACGCCCGGATCAGATCTTCGTCGGAGAGAGCGGATGCCGGCACCGCCGTCCGCTCCTCATAAACAGCATCCAAATCCGCCACCGTATCCGCCACCACAGCGCGAAACAGCTCCTCTTTTCCGGCGTAACGCTTATAAAGGGCGCCGGTTGTCACCCCAGCCCGCTGGCAGATGGATTTCAGGGAAGCCTTCTCAAAGCCCAGCGTCCGGAACTCCTCTTTGGCGCTGTCCATGATCCGAGGGTCAATGGAAGTATCCGGTTTTGCCATAACATCCCTCCCAATGATTGATAATTTGATTACCGATAATCTAATTATCAATATAGCATCACTTTCTATCACTGTCAAGGAGAAATCCTCTCTTGACAAACTTGCTTTTTGGTTGTATATTCAAAACATCGTTATGAAACAGTGTTTTGAATTGAGAGGTGATACCATGGCAAAGCAGATCGAAGGGGTCTATGAAAATGTACTCCGCTGCGCCCGTCGGGAATTTTTGGAAAAAGGCTTTGCTCTGGCCTCCCTGCGGGACATCGCCAAGGCGGCGGGAACCAGCACCGGCTCCATCTATACCCGCTTTACCGACAAGGCTGGATTGTTCCGCGCCCTGGTGGAGCCTGCTGCCGGAGAGCTGAAGCGCCGTTTTTTGGAGATTCAGGAGTCTTTTCACCGGTTTGACGGCCAAACCCAGCAGGAGGAGATGGGGCGTTACACTGCCCATGCCCAGGAGGGACTGTTTGACTACATCTATGAGCACCTGCCGGAGTTTGAACTGCTGCTCCGCCGGGCCGCCGGGACGGAATATGCCCACTATATTGACGAGTTGGTGGAGATCGAAGTCAGTTACACCTACAAATACATGGAGGTCATCGGCTGTGAGAGCGTCCGCTCCGGTCAGGTCACCGAGGACTTGATCCATATCGTTACCACCGCCTACTTCAACGGAATGTTTGAGCCGGTGCGGCACCGCATGGATAAGGCCCGGGCGCTCCACTATATCCGCCAGCTCAACCGCTATCACATGGCAGGATTTGAGACGATCTTTCATCCCGAAAATTTCCGGTAGTGCAAGGGGCTGTTGCAAAAGTAGATAAATAATCTACTGGAGCAACAGCTCCTTTTCTGTACAAAAACAGAAAAGCGGGCTCCGAAGAGTCCGCCATCCGTGGTATAATTAAGTATGCGAATAAATAATTACACTACTAAAGATTATACCGAACTTGGCCGCACTTATCAACTGGTTTTGCCATTAAGTTTGGAAGGGCTGGTTCCGAACGATGATTCGGTCCGACTGCTGAGCCACGAATTGGAGGATTTAGACTATACAAAGCTTTATCAGGCTTACTCTGCCAAAGGCAGAAATCCGGCAGTGGATCCAAAGACCATGTTCAAGATCCTGACCTATGCGTATTCCCAGAACATTTATTCATCAAGAAAAATTGAGACCGCCTGTAAACGGGATATCAACTTCATGTGGTTGTTAGCTGGACAAAAAGCGCCGGATCACAGTACCATTGCCCGGTTCCGTTCCGGTTTTCTGGAGGAGGCATGTGAGGACCTCTTTTATCAGATGGTACACCGTCTGGAACTGGCAGGTGAACTTTCCAAAGAAACTGTCTTTCTTGACGGGACGAAATTAGAAGCCTGCGCCAATCAATACACGTTCGTATGGAAAAAATCCGTTGGGAAATGGGAAGAAAAAATGTTCATTAAAATCCAGGAGGCGGTGAGGCTTGTAAACCAGGAGTTTATCCAGTCCTTCCGTGTGGGAACCGAATACCGGGTGCAGGACCTCCGAAAAATCTGCCGTTTTCTGGAGGAGATATGCAGGGAGCGGAACATAGAGTTCGTTTACGGCCGTGGAAAACGCAAATCCATCGAGCAGCGGTATCTGGAGCTGTTCCAAAGGTACCTGGAGCGTCAGACCATTTATGACTGGCATACAGCCAGCTTCCAGGAAGGAACAACTACTGTAAAACAGACCCGGATGCAACGTTTATGCATATGAAAGATGACCACATGCGCAATGCCCAGTTAAAGCCAGGGTATAACGTACAGATTGGAGTGGACAGCGAATACATTGTAGCGGTCGATATTTTTCAGGATCGAAACGATGTATGGACGCTGGTGCCATTTTTAAAGCAGATGAAAGAGAAACTGGGTTTTAACTATCCGAGTGTTACAGCTGATTCAGGATATGAAAGTGAAGAAGGGTACAGCTATCTGCGGGAGGAGGGGCAGCAGCCATACATCAAACCTCAAACCTATGAAAAATGGAAGAAAAGGAGTTTTAAACAGGATATCAGTAAACGGGAAAACATGGGTTACGACCAGGAGTCCGATACCTATATCTGTCATGCCGGGAAGGAGCTGCGGGTGATCTACCTGAAAAAGCAGCGCAGCAAAAGTGGGTATGAATCTGAGGTGACAGTATACGAATGTGAGGACTGCACCGGCTGTCCCTACAAAGAAAAATGCACCAAAGCGAAGGGGAACAAGCGTCTGTACGTGTCCAAAAGCTTTTTGGAGAAGCGTGAGGAGTCGTATCAAAACATACAGAGCGAGAAGGGAATTAAGTACCGGATGAATCGCTCGATTCAGGTAGAAGGAGCTTTCGGTGTATTGAAAAATGACTATGGATTTGAACGATTCCTGCTGCGGGGTAAGAAGAAAGTAAAACTGGAGATTCTCCTGCTGAGTATGGGATACAATCTAAATAAACTACATAGAAAAATCCAGAATGAGCGGACTGGAAGGTATTTGTTTGATCTAAAAGCGAGTGCATAAATACAAGAAAAACCGAATGCTTATTAAAGTATGCCCAAAATCAGGAGAAAGTCGATCGAAAATGATTTTCTCCTGATTTTTTTCTATATACAGAGCAAGGGTGCCGCTCAATCATCTATTTTGATGATTTTGCGACACCCCCTTCATAGAACCAAAGGTTAGCAATAACTAACTAAAGGAGGCTTATTTATGCAGAAAACGCAAAGCCCGCTGCTGCGGCTGTGGCAGCTGGGCAGGGAACATCACGGCGGCCTGATTGCCGCCATCTTCTGCGCGGTGGCGGGTGTCCTGCTGGGGCTGCTGCCGTATCTCTCAGCGGGGCACATCCTGGTAGCGCTTCTGACCGGGCAGCAGGACTGGAACTTCTATCTTCTGTGGTGTATGGTGGCTCTGGGGGGCTATCTGGCCAAAACCCTGCTTTACAATCTGGCACTTTCCCTCTCCCACAAGGCCACCTTTCAGATCCTGCGGGACATCCGGAAGATGGTTCTGTCTAAAATGCCCCGCTTACCCTTGGGAGACATTCTGGACACCTCCAGCGGACGGCTCAAACAAATCGTGGTAGATCAGGTGGAGAGTATGGAGACGACGCTGGCCCATCTGCTGCCAGAGATGACCTCCAATCTGCTGGCACCGGTATGCGTTCTCGTGTATCTGTTCACGCTGGACTGGCGCATGGCATTGCTGAGTCTGGTGTCTATTCCTGTGGGCATGGCTTTTATGATGGCCATTATGGGCAGCTATGGCAAGGACTATCAGGGGGCGGTGGAGACGACCCAGGCCATGAACGAGACCATTGTGGAGTACATCGGCGGCATTGAGGTCATCAAGGCCTTCAATCAGGGAAAGAACTCCTATGAGAAGTTCTCTTCCCGGGTACGGGCCAATGCCGCCTACTATTACAACTGGATGAAGAAATGCCAGTTTGGGATGGCTCTGGCCTATGCCATCGCGCCCACCACCCTTATCACGGTGCTGCCTGTGGGCTGGATCTTCTACACTGGCGGCAGTTTGTCCGCAGAGGTATTTCTCACCACCATCATCCTGTCCATGAGTATTGTGGGACCTCTCATTGCCGCCATGGGCTTTGTGGATAATCTTGCCAAGGTAGGTACCATCGTAGGTTCGGTGGATGAGATCCTGCTGAAACCGGAGCAGGATCACGGAACACAGCCGGCACAGCTGGGAAAACCGGATATCGCCTTGGATCATGTCTCCTTTGGATATGCCCAAGACAAGGAGATCCTCCACAACATCTCCCTCACCATTCCGGCCGGCAGCCTCACCGCTTTGGTTGGACCCTCCGGTTCGGGCAAGTCCACCATCGCCAAGCTCATCGCCGGTTTCTGGGATGTGACCGAGGGCCGCATCACCCTGGGCGGCGTGGAGGAAAGCTGTATCCCTCTGGAACAACTCTACGACCAGGTGGCCTTTGTCTCTCAGGACAATTACCTCTTTGATGATACCATCCGGGAAAACATCCGCATGGGCCGGGTAAATGCCACGGATCAAGAAGTGGAACAAGTCGCCAAAGCCGCCGGATGCGACGGCTTCATCCGCCAGTTGGAGCATGGCTATGACACCCGGGTGGGCGGCGGAGGCGCCCATCTCTCCGGAGGAGAGCGGCAGCGTATCGCTATCGCCCGGGCCATGCTGAAAAACGCCCCTGTGGTGATTCTGGACGAGGCCACCGCCTACATTGATCCGGAGAATGAAGCGGTGGTCCAGCGGGCAGTGGCAAAACTGGTGGAGGGTAAGACGGTCATCGTCATTGCCCACCGCCTGTCCACCATCACCGGCGCAGATCAGATCGTGGTGGTGAAGGATGGAAGCATCGAGGCACAGGGCAGACATGAAGAACTGTTGCGCCATTGCCCGTTGTACGCCGATCTGTGGCAGGCTCACATGGGTGTAAAGGAGGGAGAAACGGTATGATCGAGACATTCAGAGGTATCTGGCGGTTTGCCGGTGAGGAACAGCGCAACATCCGGCGCTCGGTGATCGCCTGCTTTTTCAACGCGGTGTTCCATATGTTTGAGATCGCCGCCATCTACTACACCATCTTGGCTCTGCTGGATGGAAAAACCGGCCCTGCCACGGCGTGGCAGGCGCTGGGTCTGTTGGCAGTCAGTATTCTGGGCAGCGCCGTGACCAAGTATTTCTCCCAGCTTCAGCAGACCCACGCCGGGTACTTCATGGCGGCCAATAAGCGCGTGGCCATCGGGCAGCGGATGAAATCCGTCCCCATGGGCTACTTCAACGACAACAGCCTGGGAGAGCTCACCGGGGTCTGCACCACTGTACTGGACAATGTGGAGACTGTGGCCCCCATGGTGTTGGTGACCATGCTGGGCGGGATGCTCAACGCTCTGGTCTTTACGGTGATGATCCTGATTTTTGACTGGCGGATCGGTCTTATTGTGGTGGCGGCCACCGTGGTTTATCTGTTCATCACCTCTGCCATGGAGCAAAAATCCGCCTCGCTCGCCCCGCACCGTCAGAAATCCGAGGCCAAGCTGGTTGAGGCGGTACTGGAGTATGTGCAGGGCATGAGCGTGGTGAAGTCCTTCAACCTCACCGGACGGGGTGACCGCACCTTGCAGGAAGCACTGGAATACAACTGCCGTAGCAACCTGAACATCGAAAAGATGTTCACCCCTTATATTATGGCGCAGGGGATCGTACTCCAGCTGGGAAGCGTGGCCATGATGCTCTCGGCGGTATGGTTCTATCTTTCCGGGACCATGATCCTGGCCAACGCCCTGATGGTGGTCATCATGTCCTTTCTGGTCTTTGCTCAGATCTCCTCGGCGGGCAGCGGTATGTCCTTGCTGCGTATCGTCAGCAGCTGCATGGCTCATGCCGATGAGACGGACGCTATGCCTCAGCTGGCAGAGACCGGTCGAGCCGGCATGCCTAGGGATCACGGCATTACTTTCGACCATGTTTCGTTCTCTTATGACCAGCGGCCCATCCTGCGGGATGTATCCTTCACCATCCCGGACAGAACCACCACCGCCATCGTGGGCCCCAGCGGCTCCGGGAAAACCACACTGTGTAATCTCATCGCCCGGTTCTGGGATGTGGAGAGCGGCGCCGTCCTTGTGGGCGGTCAGAATGTGAAGGACTATACCCTGGAGGGCCTGATGGATCAGATCTCCATGGTATTCCAGAAGGTCTATCTCTTTGCCGACACGGTGGAAAACAACATCAAGTTTGGATGCCCCAATGCCACCCACGAGGAAGTGGTGGCTGCGGCGAAGAAAGCCTGTTGCCACGACTTCATTCTCACCCTGCCCCAAGGCTATGACACCGTCATCGGCGAGGGTGGTTCCAGCCTTTCCGGCGGCGAGAAGCAGCGCATCTCCATTGCCCGGGCCATCCTGAAAGACGCCCCCATCGTAATCCTGGACGAGGCCACCGCCAATGTGGACCCGGAGAATGAGGACCGGCTACAGAAGGCCATCGAAGCCCTGACCCGGGACAAGACCATTCTGATGATCGCTCACCGGCTGAAGACGGTCCGTAACGCCGACCAGATCCTGGTGCTGGACGGCGGACAGATCGTTCAGCGAGGCACACACAGCCAGCTCATGGCCCAGGAGGGCTTGTATCAAGCGTTCGTATCTGGCCGTGAAGAGTCCGGTCAGTGGAAGCTCTAAGAGGAGGAGCGCCTAAACCATCATGAAAAGAGGAGTGCCGCCACCGGATACATTCCGGTGGCGGCACTCCCTTTCTTTTTACAATGTTAATCAGTCGTCCTCCAACAGTTTGGAGGGCTGAATCTTCAATACTTGGGCAATTTTGAACAGGGTCTCCAAGGATACACCCCGAATTGTTCCTGTTCCTTCTACCTGGCCGACAAAATTAACACTTTTTCCGATCCGTTCAGCAAGAACCTCCTGTGTCAATCCTGCCTTTTTTCTGTAATAGGCGATTTTTAAGCCCAGAGTGATATATCGTTCCGGAAACTCTGTCTGCATCACTTCACCTCCCAACATTATGCTACCAACAGAACAGTTAAAATATAATTGAAACCAATTAGAGGATTATTTACTTTAAGTAAATGTTTATATATAATAAGAGGTGGAACATTTACTTAAGGGAGCTGTTGGTCAGAAAATGCCAACGAGAACGACATGGATCTATTTACCGTCAGTTTCTTTGGACATCGGATCGTTCCGGAATTTCGGGAAGCGGAAGAGCGTGTGGAGTCGCTGATCCACACATTGCTTTTGGAAAAGGAATATGTGGAGTTTCTGGTTGGCCGTAACGGAGACTTTGATCAGATTGTCTCTTCTGCCGTCAAGCGCCAACAGCGCCGTGTGCGGGATGACAATAGCGCCCTGATTTTGGTACTTCCGTATCCGACGGCAGAGCTACGGGACAATCTGGAGAACTTTGAAGCATATTATGATGAAATTGAACTGTGCAGCGCCGCCGCTGGCAGCCATCCGAAGGGTGCCATTCAGATTCGCAACCGGCAGATGGTGGATCGAAGCGACCTTGTGGTATTCTGTGTGGATCATTCCAGCGGCGGAGCATATCAAACTCTGCGTTACGCCCAGAGAAAGAAAAAAGAAACCCTGAATCTCGCACACTTTGAAGGTTACAGGTGAGAGTTTGCGTGACACTCTACACAGCTGATAGGAAAATTAACTGTCCCTAACGGAAAATGACTTGACTGGTTAGCGACGGCTAACTATAATCAAGCATAGAGTATCATACCTTTTGAAAGGCGACTATAGAAAAATGTAAAATTGATAAGGGCTCTGTACCGGAGATTCTTATACAGTGTTCGGTTGCACCTGTTAGCCACTGGCAAAGCTGACCGACAGATCGATGTGCCTCCGAATCATCCGGATCGACTTTGCAGAAAACCACTGCGGCAAGATTGGAGGAGAATATGCCGATTGAACTATGGCAAGGGCTACTGATTCCCTTTGCCGGGACGACGCTGGGGGCGGCCTGCGTCTTTTTTATGCGGAACAATTTGGGTGAGATGGTACAGCGTGCGCTCACCGGCTTTGCGGCGGGGGTCATGGTGGCGGCTTCCATCTGGAGCCTGCTGCTGCCCGCGATGGAGCAGGCAGCGGACATGGGGCGGTGGTCCTTTGTCCCCGCCGTTGTGGGTTTCTGGCTGGGAATCTTTTTCTTGCTGGGGCTGGATCGGCTGATCCCGCATCTGCACCGCGGCAGCGCGGAGGCCGAGGGCATCAAAAGCAGTCTTGGAAAAACAACCATGCTGACCTTGGCTGTGGCGCTGCACAATATTCCGGAAGGAATGGCGGTCGGGGCGGTCTATGCCGGGTGGCTCTACGGAGACAGCGGTATCACGCTGGCGGGGGCGCTGGCTCTTTCTCTGGGAATTGCCATTCAGAACTTCCCGGAGGGCGCGATCATTTCCATGCCCCTGAAAGCGGAGGGGGTCTCCAAATCCCGCTCCTTCCTGTATGGGACGCTGTCCGGCGCAGTGGAGCCCATAGGTGCGATTCTGACCATCCTTCTGGCGGGGATTTTGGTTCCGGTACTGCCTTACGCCCTGAGCTTTGCCGCCGGAGCGATGGTCTATGTGGTAGTGGAAGAATTGATCCCGGAGATGTCAGTGGGAAAGCACTCCAATATAGGGACTATTCTGTTTGCAGTCGGTTTTACCCTCATGATGACGCTGGATGTGGCGCTGGGTGCTTGAGTGAGTGAAGGTGAAAAAATGGGACAAGAAGAGCGGATTCAAAACGCCTACCGGGGATTGGGAGGCAAACGGACATTTTATGATGGCATGATCACCTGTTCCACCCTGTTAGGCCGGGCGGTGTGCAGTCTGGTATGGGAAATGGGCCGTGCGGAAACCCAGGACTACCTTTGCGCCGCCCTTTCCGGAATACCGGAGGGTTTTTCCGGAAGACTGCTGGAAGTCCCCGTGGGTACCGGCATACTGACCATGCCCCTCTATCGGGAAATGCCGGAGGCGGAGATCACCTGCCTGGATTACTCGCCGGAGATGCTGGAGCGGGCAAAATCCCGGGGCGAGGGACTTGCCCATGTGCGCTTTCAGCAGGGGGATGTGGGGGCGCTGCCCTTTGGGAACAGCAGCTTCGACATCGTGCTCTCGCTCAACGGCTTTCATGCGTTCCCGGACAAAGAGGCCGCTTGGCGGGAGATCTTTCGTGTACTGCGGCCCGGCGGGACCTTCTGCGGCTGCTTCTATGTGCGGGGACAAAACCGCCGCACGGACTGGCTAATCCGCAGGCTGTATGTGCCAAAGGGCTGGTTCACCCCGCCCTTTGAGACGGCGGAGAGCCTGCGGCGGCGTCTGGAGGAAACATTCGGGCCGGCAAAGGTTCGCACCGTTCAGGGCATAGCCTCTTTTGTCTGCCGGAAGGCGAAGGAGAAACACCCGTAAACGAATTGTACACAAATATTGAACAACAGGAGGAAAATCAAATGCAGCAAAAGCGTAATCAACAAGCAGAAATTCGTCTCGGCAGTCACGGCGAAGACTACGGGAGCTGGATGTCCAATCCCGTGTTCTATATTATCGGCGGCATCACGGCTCTGGCCGTGGTTTTGGCCATACTCTCCTTTTCGGTGTTCCACATCACAGCTCTCGGCGTTCTGTTCTCAGTTGTTACGGCGGCGCTGGCAGCCCTGCTGGTCTGGATCACATGGATCAGGCGCCAGTATGCCTTTGGCGGCGGCGGGATTATGGAACAGGTTCACCGGGTCGTTCTCTCTCATCTGGACTATGACGGCCAGGGCAGTCTCTTGGAAGTCGGCTGCGGCTCCGGAGCCCTGTCGATTCGTGCGGCCCTGACTTGGCCGGAGTCAAAGGTCACTGGCATGGACTACTGGGGAGCTGTTTACAATTACAGCAAGGCCCTCTGTGAGAAAAACGCCGCAAGTGAAGGCGTGGCCTCCCGGTGTGTGTTCCGGCATGGCGACGCCAATCATCTGGATTTCCCCGATGAGAGTTTTGACGCAGTCATCAGCAACTATGTCTACCACAATGTCATGGGAGCCGATATGCACAAACTGTTGCTGGAGAGCCTGCGGGTGCTGAAAAAAGGCGGCGTCTTCGCTCTGAATGATGACATGAAGCCCAAGCTGTACGGCGATATGGATGTCTTTGCCCAAAAACTGCGGGAGATGGGCTATCAGGACGTCCGGCTCATTGATACCGCAGAAGAAGCTTTCGGCTCCCACCGCCGGGCTGCCATGATGATGCTGGGCTCTTCCCGGCTGCTTGTGGGCAGAAAGTAATTCGTCCAAATAGGAGGGTTGACCATGTCCAAGTTGGGTGTTGTAGAGGACACGCTGTTTGTCCCCATGCTGGGCAGGATCTATGCCAGCGAGTACTGCCCGCAGATCCTGTACGATCCAAAGGCGCTGGAACTGAAAAAGAAACTGCCTTCCAGCCTGCCGGAGCAGGACGGACAGAGCCAGTATACTCTGCTGGCCTCCGCCGCCCGGTCCGCCAATATGGATCGGTACATCCGGGCGTTTCTGGAGCGCAGGCCGGACGGTGTGATCGTTCAACTCGGCTGCGGTCTGGAGACGGCCTATTACCGCTGCGACAATGGAAGGTCGCACTGGTATACCGTGGATCTGCCCCATGTGGTGGAGTACCGGCGAGAGCTGCTGCCGGAGCCGGAGCGGGAGACCTATCTCGCCGGAGACGCCTTTGCCGAGGACTGGATCAGGCAGATCCGCGCCGATGTGCCGGATGCTCCTATTCTGGTCACCGCCGGCGGCCTGTTCCACTATTTTGAGGAAAGCAAGGTTGTGGGCCTCCTGCGGATGCTCACGGGGTTTGGAGAGATTGAAATCGTCTTTGATACCGTGAGCAAAAGCGGTATGGCCATGATGCGGAAAAAGTACATGAAGCAAGTGGGCCACGGAGATGCGCAGATGTTTTTCTATGTGGATTCCGCATCGGTGCTGGCCGGAAAAATCGGCAGTGGGGTCAGGGTGCTGGCTGAGGAGCCTTATTACCGCCATATCACCCGAACCGGATTGAAGCTGTCCACCAAGGTCAGCATGGCAGTTTCGGACCGATTCTGTATGGTGAAGATGGTACATCTCTGTCACAGCGCTAAATTCCATGACCAAACAGGATAAAGTCGTCCAATCGGAGCGGAAAGAACTGCGATGTGCCGCTATACTCAGTAAGGAGGGGCGCGCTGAGCGCCTTTTCTCAGAAATAATGGTTAGCATAATCTAACCACATGAATGGAGAGCGGTACATCATGAATACGCAGAAAAAAGGGATGACGGGAAAGGACATCATTACGGTGGGAATTTTCTCCGCCATCTACTTTGTCATTAACTTTGCTTTTATGCTTCTCAGCGGTCTGCATCCTCTGCTTTGGATCTTGATGCCTGGCCTGATCGCCATATTTGCGGGTATCCCATTCCTGATGATGTGTACTAAGGTGCCAAAGACCGGTGCGGTGGTTCTGATGGGCTTTATTACGGCCTTGATCTACTTTGTTACTGGCCAATTCACGGTGGTAATTCTCATTGCTTTTGCGGTGAGCTGCATCCTGGCGGAGCTTTGCCGGATCTGTAGCCATTACCGGTCTTTCCGCGGCAACGCTCTGGCCTATGTGTTCTTCTCGCTGGGGATGATCGGCTCCCCGCTGCCTGTCTGGATCATGCGGGACAGTTTCCTGGCGCAAATCAGCCAGCAGGGAATGCCGGAAGCCTATGTCTCTACCTTGGCAGCATTGACCTCCCCGGGTATGATCGTGGTTCTGGTGGGGGCTCCTATTATAGGAGCGATACTGGGTATCCTGCTGGCCAAGGGAATGTTCCGCAAGCACTTTGAGAAGGCGGGGATTCTGTAACATGGAGGAGGCACGGCGCTGTTTGGTGTTCGACCCCAGGGTGGGTCTTGCTCTGCTGGTTTTCGCCAATCTGGCAGCCTTTAGTGAGCAACCTTTTTGGATGGAAATGATATGGATCGGTTTTCTCCTGCTCCTGATGCTGCTCCATCGCTGCTTTGCCATGGTGGGGAAAAGCCTCTTGATCTTCGGAGGAATCCTGTGCCTGCAATACTGGATTCTGCCGGCTGCGCCGGGATGGGTTGCTACCAGCTTCTCTATTTTTGCCAACTATGCCCGCCGAATGATGCCTTGCCTGATGCTCGGCTTTCTGATGCTTCGCCGGACGCCTATGCCTTATCTGGTGGCTGGAATGCGGAAGATCCATTTCCCTCAGCGGCTGATCGTAGCCGTCTCGGTGACGCTGCGGTACTTCCCAGCCATTCGGGAAGAGACAGGCTATATCCGCGATGCGATGCGATTGCGGGGCATCCGGGGATTGGCAAAGCTGGAGGGAATCATGGTTCCCCTGATGGTCTCCGCTACCGGCACTGCGGAGGAGCTGTCCGCAGCGGCAGTAACCCGGGGAATCGAGGACCCGGCGCCTAAGACCAGTCTGGTGGAGCTGCGGGCCTCGCCGGTGGACAGCGCCGCATTTGTCGTGGGCGTGGGGTTGACTGCTGCCCTTCTGGCGGCCAAATTGGGGGTGTTTCCATGGTAGAGCTGCAAGATGTGTCCTTTTCCTATACAAAAGAAGTGGGCACCCTCACCCATGTGGATCTGACCATCCGACCGGGCGAGTGTGTCTTGCTCTGCGGCGCTTCCGGCTGCGGAAAGACCACCATCACGAAGTTGGTCAACGGCCTGATCCCGGCATTTACGGAGGACTGCACGCTGACCGGACAGGTCCTGCTCCACGGCGCGCCGGTGCGGGAACAACCTCTTTACCAGCTGGCCCGGCAGGTGGGGTCTGTTTTCCAGAACCCCAAAAGTCAGTTTTTCAACATGGATTCCGACAGTGAGCTGGCCTTTGGCCTGGAAAATCAGGGTATGACCCGGGGTGAGATCCTCCGTCGGCTGGATGATACCACCGACCGCCTGCATCTGAAGCGGTTGAGGGGGCGGAACATCTTCGCCATGTCGGGCGGAGAAAAGCAGCTGCTGGCCTTTGCCTCGGTCTATGCCATGGGGCCGAAGCTCTACATTCTGGATGAGCCTACGGCCAATTTGGATCGGGAAACCATCGAAAGACTCCATGATCAAATCGCATACCTGAAAAGTCGGGGACACACCATTCTCATTGCGGAGCATCGGTTGTACTTTCTGGCGGATCTCATAGATCGGGCTGTCTATCTGCGGGACGGGATCGTGGAGCGGATCTGGAGCGGAGCAGAATTCCGGCGGCTGGCTGAGACAGAACGGATCGCTCTGGGCCTTCGCACACTCACGCCTACTCAGGTGACTCTGCCGCCCTCCCGCGCCGCGGGGGAACAGGATGGACTGTCTGTGGAGGGACTGAGCTGCCGGTACAAGCGGGAGCCGCCGGTATTTCAAAACCTTTCCTTCTCCGCCCGCCCGGGAGAGGTGCTGGCCGTCACGGGTGACAATGGCGTGGGAAAAAGCACCCTTTCCCGCTGCTTGTGCGGCCTGATGCGGGAGAGTGCCGGAACGATCCGCCTCAACGGCCGCATCCTTGGTGCGAAGCAGCGGCAGCGGATTGCCTACTGCGTCATGCAGGATGTAAACCATCAGCTCTTTTCCGACAGCGTATGGGGAGAGTGTCAGTTGGCTATGGAAGGACTCTCTGACCAGCGCATCCAGGAGGTGTTGGAGCGGCTCCATTTGCTTGCGTTCCGGGAAAAGCACCCTATGTCTCTCTCCGGCGGCCAGAAACAGCGTTTGGCGGTGGCTACCGCCATGCTGTCCCAAAAGCCGCTGCTGGTATTCGACGAGCCCACCAGTGGTCTGGACTATGCAAGAATGCAGGAAGTGGCCTGTTGCGCACGGGAACTGGCGGACGAGGGTCGGGTGGTTCTGGTGGTGACACATGACCGCGAATTTCTCCAGTGCGCCTGTGATCGAGTCCTGGAACTTTGAGAAAGGAGCTGAGCCGCAGTGGCATTTTTACAGGACAGCCAACCGGATCTGTGCCTCTTGGCCAAGAGTGGTGGGTGCAGCGTTTATCAGCTGCGAAATGAGAGCGGCGAGGGAACCATGACCGTCTATGAGGTGTTCCCCGGCGCTACCATCCTGTATAACGATTTCCACATGGCCTATTGCGACTCCTCTTTTGAAACCCGACAGGATCTCCTCTGCATCGACTATTGCCGGGAGGGCCGGATGGAATACGCTGTGGGCAACGATGCGTTCTCCTATGTGGAGGCAGGTGACCTGAAAGTGGATCGCCGCCTGAAGCACAAAGGATACTTTTCTCTCCCGTTGTCCCACTATCATGGCATCTCCATGTGCTTTGACCTGTCCATGATCCCCATGGAGCTGGCTCGTCTGGCGGGAGACTATCCTTTGGATCTGGCTGCCATTCAGCGGAAATTCTGCCCGGATGCCCGGCCACGGGTCATTCACGGAGCACCCTCGGTGGATCACATTTTTCAGGAGTTGTGTACCGTACCGGAGCGGATCAAAATGCCCTACTTTCGGGTAAAGATTCTGGAGTTGTTGCTGTATCTCGACGCCCTGGAATTGGGAAGCGGAACGGAAAAACCATATTTTTACCGTTCCCAGGTGGAAACGGTAAAGGCCATCCGCTCCTATCTGGTGGAGCATCTGGATCAGCATATCACGTTGGAGGCTCTGTCCAGACAGTACCAGATCCCTTTGACCACCATGAAGGCCTGCTTCAAAAGTGTATATGGCAGTCCGGTGAACACCTATATGCGGGCACTGCGGATGGATCGGGCGGCTCTGCTGCTTCGGAAAGAACCGGAGGCCAGCGTTACAGAGATCGCCGGAGCGGTGGGCTATGACAGCTCCAGCAAATTTGCCGCGGCTTTTCGGGCGGTGAAGGGACAAACTCCGCTGGAATACCGGCGAGGCGGCGGGAATCCCGTTCTCTCTTTTCCTGACGAAACGGAGTGACGCTGGCTGTGCGGAGCGGCAAGCACGGGTAAGAACCGATACAATAGGGCATGGTGAGAGATGTCTCACCATGCCCTATTTTTTGAAAGGAGTGGTTTTGTGAAACAACGCAGCTGGCTGGCCATCCTGCTCTCCTTTGCCGGTCCCTGCCGGGGAAAGCTGGTCTTGTCTGTTATATGCGCAATTATCAGCGTGGTGGGGGGCTTTGTGCCGTATCTGGGGGTCTATGAGATCCTTCGCCTGTTTATCCATCAGTCGGCCTCCGGAACGGAGCTTCTCCGATGGGCTGGAGTGTGTCTGGCGGGATATACGGTCAAGGTGGCTTTTTACGCCTTTTCTACTATGCTGGCTCATGTGTCTGCCTACACCATTTTGGAGGGCCTGCGCCGTCAAGTGGCCCATAAGCTGATGCACGCCCCCTTGGGGAGTGTGCTGTCGAAGCCCGTCGGTTCCCTCAAAAGCACCATCGTGGATCGGATCGAGGACATTGAGCCGCCGCTGGCCCACATGATACCGGAATTGAGTTCCAATGTGCTGCTGCCTATCGTGGTGGTGATCGCCCTCTTTGCCATGGATTGGCGGATGGGCCTTGCCTCCCTTGCTACGATTCCGGCCGCGCTGATCCCCATGGCGGCGAGCCTGCGGACCTACAACGAAAAGTATGCCGCCTATATGGCAGCCAATGCTCAGGTCAACAGTATCATCGTGGAGTATGTAGAGGGCATCGAGGTGGTAAAGGCTTTCAACCAGAGCGGTGCCTCCTATGAGAAATTCGTCCGGGCAGTGACCAGTTTCCGTGACTTCACGCTGGATTGGTTCCGCTGCACCTGGAAGTCCATGAACCTGTGCCTGTCTATCCTGCCTACCACGCTGCTGGCCACCCTGCCAGTTGGGATCGCCCTGTATCAGACCGGCGTCCTGGACCCGGCCCGGCTGGCTCTGTGCTTGATGCTGGTGCTGGGTATCGTGTCCCCGCTGGTGCAGGCTGCAGCCTTTCTCAATTCCATGAAGAGCATGGAATTTGCCGTCCGGGACACTCGGCATCTGCTGGATCTGGAGGAGCTGCCCGAGGCGTCCGAGCCCGCCCGCCTCTCCGGCAGCGGTATCACTTTGCGGGATGTGTCCTTCTCGTATAGCGGGAAAGAAGAGGACACTGTGCTGCGTCACATTGATTTGGAACTTCCCGCCGGCACCTTCACCGCTCTGGTGGGTCCCTCCGGTGGCGGCAAATCTACAGCAGCCCGGCTTATCGCTCGGTTCTGGGATGTGACGGATGGCTGCATTGCCATAGGCGGTGTGGATATTCGGAATCTCACACTGAAGCAGCTGACGGATCAGGTCAGTTTCGTGACACAGGACAATTTCCTCTTTGACTGCTCTCTGAAAGAAAACATTCGATTGGGGAAGCCGGACGCCACGGAGGAGGAAGTTTGGGCGGCTGCCCGGGCTGCTCAGTGTGAGGAGTTTTTAGGACGGCTGGAGCATGGATGGGATACCCCAGCGGGTGAAGCGGGCAAGCAGCTCTCCGGTGGGGAGCGGCAGCGGATCGCCATCGCCCGCGCGATTCTGAAGGACGCCCCCATTGTCATTCTGGACGAGGCCACCGCCTTTACCGATCCAGAGAATGAGGACAAGATCCAGCGTTCCCTGATGGCGCTCTCCCGAGGGAAAACGCTGCTGGTTATTGCCCACCGGCTGAGCACGATTCAGAACGCCGACCAGATCGTGGTGCTGGAGAAAGGCCGTATTGTGGACAAAGGCACACAGCCGGAGTTGCTCAGCCGATGCCCGCTATATCAAAAGCTATGGCAGGCCCATGTGGGTGCCCAGAATTGGGCAGTTGGAAAGGAGGCTTGACGATGTTTCAGAGTATGAATCGGATTCTGCGTTGGACAAAGGGGTACCACAGACGGCTGTATCTCGGAAGCCTCTGTTCGTTTCTTGCCACCTGGGCCGCCGCCGGGCCGGTGATGCTGGCGGCCTGGGCCCTTGGGCTGGTCATCGAGAGTGCCCAGGAGGGGACGGCGCTGGACGCCAAGCTCCCCTGGCTGTGCCTGGGCGGGATCATCCTGTTGATCCTTTTGCGCTTCGTGTGTGCTTACTGGAAAAACCGGCTCCAGGAGAGTATCGGAACAGAGCGAGCGGCGCAGCAGAGACTGGAACTTGGTGACCTGCTCAAACGGGTTTCCTTGGGGTATTTCTCCAAGAATAACCTGGGCGACATTCTGGCTGCTCTGACTACGGAACTGAGTACCCTGGAGTTGCAAAGCATGAAAATGGTGGATGCAGTCATCAACGGCTATCTGCAGGTACTGGTCATCGTTTTGTGCATGGCGTTCTTCTGCCCGGAGGCGGCGCTGGTGGCAGTGGTGGGCGTGCTGCTGTCCGCCTTTGCCCTCCGCGGCATCGGGCGGCAGAGTGCCCGCACCGCTCCGGTGGGACATCGGGCCCAAGAGGCATTGTCCGGGGCGGCCATTGAGTACATCCATGGCCTTTCGGTGGTCAAATCCTTTGGCCAGGAGGGGGTGTCCTCCCAGCGTTTTTTTGAGGCATGCCGGGCCAATAAGGACATCCGTATCAAAAATGAGTTTGGCTTTGTGCCCTGGAACTGCCTGCACCTGTTTTCTCTGAAGGCCGCAGCTGTTGGCCTGGTGCTCACCGCCGGCTGGCAGACTATGAACGGAACCTTGGAGCTGCCGGTGCTCCTGATGGCTGCCATGTTTTCCTTCACGATCTTCGGCAGTGTGGAGTCCATCAACGACGCCGCCCACATCCTTTCTGTCACGGACTCGGTGCTGGACCGTCTGGAAGAACTGGAGGGAACGGAACTGCCGGATCAGGATGGGAAAGACATCTCTTTGGAGCATTACGACATCTGCTTCGACCATGTCTCCTTCGGTTACGGAACACGGGAGGTGATCCACAATGTTTCCTTCCAGCTGCCGCAAAACAGCGCCACCGCCATTGTAGGGCCGTCCGGCAGCGGGAAGAGCACCCTCTGCGCACTGCTGGCCCGGTTTTATGATGTGGATCAGGGACGCATCACCGTGGGCGGCTATGACATCCGGAAGATGACCTGCGACAGCCTTTTGCGCAACATTGCTATGGTATTTCAGAATGTGTATCTGTTCCACGACACCATCCGCAATAACATCCGTTTTGGCCGTCCGGATGCTGCCGAGGAGGATGTGATCGCTGCAGCTAAAGCGGCCCGCTGCCATGACTTTATCATGGCGCTGCCCCAAGGGTATGACACCATAGTGGGAGAGGGCGGTTCCAACCTTTCCGGCGGAGAAAAGCAGCGCATTTCCATTGCCCGGTGTCTGCTGAAAGATGCCCCCATCATCATTCTCGATGAGGCCACCGCCAGCGTGGACCCGGAGAATGAGCATGAGATCCAGGAGGCGCTCTCTGCTCTGGTGCGGGGAAAGACCATCATCACCATCGCCCACCGTCTGGCTACAATCCAAAACGCAGACCGGATTTTAGTGGTGGAGGATGGCCGCATTGCTCAGCAGGGCACCCATCAGGAGCTGATGAGCCAGGAGGGAATTTACCGGAACTTTATCGAGATCCGACAGCGGGCTGAGGGCTGGCGGATATAAAATAAGTATGTGGGGAGGCAGATATGCCTCCCCACATACTGTTTTGGAATGATTCTTTGGATTTTGGCTTTGTATCACTTTCGCTTTCCCAAACCCTTGTTTTTTGCTTCGCCAATATTACGCTGGAAAGGACGGAAACTACCCGCAAAATCAGTATATTCAAAAAATAAATATATAAGATAAACAGCACCGGGGGCGATATCTTTTGGCCCTGTTCCCGGTGCTGTTTGTAAATTATTTTGGTGTTTATTTATCATCAACAAGGGAAAGTCAATGTTGCACTGCACCCATGTGGTAGGACGGATGCAATCGCAAAAGTCCCATGATGTGCTATAGCGACTTGCCCAACAATCAGTAACCCAAGCCCATGTCTTAAGTCAAGCCGTTCATCTGTGCTTTCCATATAATGAGGCTTTTCTTCCAGCTCTTGCAGCTTTTCCGCAGACAGACCCGTTCCGTTGTCCGTAACCGCCAAGATAAGCTGATTTTGTGATGCTGCAAGAGAAAGACAGATTTCACAGCCTTTTGGGTTGTGTTTCATGCTGTTCTGGACAAGGTTGTTTACAGACCGTGAAATCAATCTGGCATCACATTCCAACACAGCATTTTCGGCGTCGGGAGCAATTTCAATTTCAATGTTGTAGCTATCAGAAATTCCCGTATTCAACAGATCTGCTACATAGGAGCGCAGCAGTTTAGATAGGCGAACCCCCTCTTTATGAAGCGGCTGCATCTCATATTCCAACTGCGATACTAAATTCAAATCCTGTACCAGCTCTTTGATTTTTACACTTTGCTTCCGTACTATTTCTGCCTGTTCCCGGATGCTCTTGCTGGCAGCTTCACTTTCCGCAATACGGCCCGCATACCCCATAATCATGGAGAGCGGTGTGCGAATGTCATGGGAAACGCCGCTGATCCAGTTCGCCCGTGCTTCATTTTGCCTATTCAAAATGGAAGAAGCCTTGTTTACGCTACTTGCAATTTCCGACAGTTCTCCGCTGATATGAAGTGAAACCGGCTTTCCGTCTGCAAGAGTTTCCACAGCGGACACAATCGGTTCGGTATTGTGAATGATTCTGCGTTTGGAAAAGTAATAGGCTAAAAAGAGGCACAGCACATCCAATCCCAGCATCCCCACTACAAAGAGAGGAAGCCGTCGAAGCGCCGCAATGGAATAGTAATTGCTGGTGAGTTTTGTATAGCTGTCTGTGGGATAGCCCAACACCAACAGCCCATCATCGGTGTTCCAAACAAAAACCGGGTAATCCTCAATATATCCTTTTGAAAATAGTGCAACATCTTGAATGGTGTAACTTTCCGGCACATTGTCCGGCAAATCAACCGACCAATAACATTGTCCATCTGCGTCCAGGTAGATTGCCCAAATATGATTCTGCCGGAGTTTTTGCACCGCATCATCCGACAATTGTTCCGGCGTGGCGGCAGCAGCAGTCATTTCCAACATGGATTGCGGGGATGAATCTCCATAATCCTCGGTCACAATCTTTTGAAATGTCAGGCCGAATACCACCGCGTTAAGGAACAGCAATATCAGAATAAAGGCAGCGAACGACACAAGATATTTAGATATATAACTTCCGAATGATCTCATGGCTTCACTTCCTTGCTATCAGCTTATAGCCCAAACCTTTAATGGTTATCAGGGATACGGGTTTTGATGGATCAGTTTCAATCTTTTCTCGGACGCGCCGGACATGAGCATTGAGGCTGTTTTCATAACCAAAAGGATTGTCCCCCCAGAGGGCTTCACAAAGCGCATCTACGGTAACAATCTTTCCAGCATTACGGGCAAGAGTTTCAAGTAAGGTGTGTTCTTTGGCTGTCAGTGAAATAATCTCGTTGCCCTTATGGACTTCGGCCCGGCTGAAATCAATCGTACATCCATCCAATACAAGCAGAGGCGAATCCTCTTTGTAGGTTCGCCGCAGTACCGCATAGATACGCAGTAACAGTTCCTGCGGCATAAAGGGCTTAGAAATGTAGTCATCTGCACCAAGCCCCAATCCCGATAATTTGTCTGCTGCTTCGTCCTTTGCTGTTAAGAAAATGATCGGCACATTGGTAAAGGTGCGGAGCTGCTGCATCAGAGAAAAGCCATCCCCATCCGGCAGCATGACATCCAAAAGAATTAAATCAGGAGTTTCCTCTTTTGCGGTCAAAATAGCTTCTTTGACCGTCATAGCGGTAAGGACAGTTTCAAATCCCGCATCTTTCAATATATCTGATACCATCTTCAATAGTTCCTGTTCGTCATCTACTAACAGGAGCCTTTTACTATGTAAAAAAGAATTATCCATAGCATCCTCTCCAATCTGATTTTCTTTGTTTCTATTATATCATAGGCTGTCCATTCTGCGATCTTGTCCCTTAAAAAGTAAGGTAAAAGTAAGGACGAGAGAATGTAGATGTCAGGTTGAGATTGTACCATAAAAACATCGAAAGGAGATGTTTCTATGGACTATATCATCACAACGGAACAGTTGACTAAGAAGTACAAGAATTTCATTTCGGTCAATCATGTTTCGCTTCATATTCGCAAGGGCAGCATTTATGGTTTTCTCGGCCCCAACGGTGCGGGGAAATCTACGACCATGAAAATGCTGTTGGGCCTGACCGCGCCGACAAAGGGCAGCTTTACTATTGATGGGAAGCAGTTCCCAAATGATCGGATTGCCATTCTCAAAGAGATCGGCTCTTTCATCGAAGCGCCGTCTTTCTACGCAAACCTGACCGGGCGGGAAAATCTTGATATTATCCGCCGCATTTTGGGACTGCCGAAAGCCGATGTGGAAGATGCGCTGGAACTGGTGGGGCTGACCGAGTTTGGCGACCGGCTGGCAAAAAAGTATTCGCTGGGAATGAAGCAACGCTTGGGCCTTGCCGGGGCGCTGCTGGGGCGTCCGCCAATCCTGATTCTGGACGAACCCACCAACGGTCTTGACCCGTCCGGTATCCACGAAATCCGCAATCTGGTAAAATCCTTGCCCAGCCTTTACGACTGCACGGTGCTGATCTCGTCCCATATGCTGTCTGAAATCGAATTGATTGCGGATGACATCGGGATTCTCAACCACGGGCGGCTGCTGTTTGAGGGAAGCATGAATGATCTGCGTCAATACGCCCTGCAATCCGGCTTCGCTGCGGACAATCTGGAAGATGTGTTCCTTTCTATGGTTGAGAAAGATAACATGGACAGAAAGCAGAGGGCAAAATTATGAAAACGCTGGCAATCGAACTTCGGAAAGAAAAGCGAAGCGGCGTGATTCCCGTGCTGCTGGCCGTTGGTGTCTTGGGAGCCGCCTACGCATTTGTCAATTTCATTGTGCGGAAAGATACGCTTCTAAATCTGCCGCTGGCCCCGATGGATGTCTTGTTGACCCAGCTCTACGGCATGATTATGGTGCTGAACCTGTTCGGCATCGTGGTTGCTGCCTGCATGATCTACAACATGGAGTTCAAGGGAAGCGCCGTAAAGAAGATGTATATGCTTCCCGTCAGCGTCCCGGGCATGTACCTGTGCAAATTCCTGATTCTGACGATCCTGTTTTTGGTTGCAATCGTACTGCAAAACCTGGCTCTTGCACAGATTGGTATGACGGATTTGCCGGATGGAGCGTTTGAGATGGGTACGCTGGTACGCTTTGCCGGATACTCTTTTCTCACATCCATGCCGGTACTGTCGTTTATGCTGCTGATTTCCTCGCGCTTTGAAAATATGTGGGTGCCGCTTGGAATTGGTGTTGCCGGTTTTCTAAGTGGTATGGCCCTTGCAAATTCGGGGCTGGCGCTTTTGCTGGTGCATCCTTTTGTGATTATTCTGAAACCTGCGGTAGCCATGAGCGCTCAGCCTGATCCGACGGTTGCCCTTGTCGCTTTGGCGGAAACCCTGTTGTTCCTTGCTGTGGGCTTGTGGCTGGCGAAGTACAGACGCTACGAGTAAGGAGGGATAAATAAGAAATGAGCTTTTTGGATTTACTCAAAATCGAGTTTATGAAAGTAAAACGCTCCAAAATCGTACCCCTGATTTTCATTGCACCTTTATTGGTGGTAGTTTCCGGGGTTGCGAGTTTGAGCAACTATTTTACACCGGAATACACCAATGCGTGGCCTGCCATGTTCATTCAAAGTGCGCTTGTTTACGCCTACTATCTGCTCCCGTTCAGCATGATAGTAGTCTGTGTGATGATCGCAGGACGAGAAACAGGAAATAACGGGATTCTGAAAATGCTGGCGCTGCCGGTCAGCCGCTGCGCATTATCCATTGCAAAATTCTGTGTGCTTACCTTTTATCTGTTCATGGAAATGGTGGTATTTCTTGTTGTGTTCGTAATCGCTGGGTTGATTGCAACACAGACAATGGGAGTAACAGAAACCTTGCCAATCTTGTACCTTCTGAAATGGTGCTTGGGGCTGTTTCTGACTATGCTGCCGTGCATTGCGGCTATGTGGGCCATCACCGTACTGTTTGAAAAGCCGCTTCTCTCTGTGGGATTGAATTTGCTGCTTGTGATTCCCGGCGTATTGGTTGCGAATACGCCGCTGTGGATCGTCTACCCGTACTGTTACAGCGGTTATCTCGTTTCCTGCTCTCTCCATGACTTTACAACAGAAACTTCCGACGCCGCTTTCTCAATGTTTTCGTTCCTGCCGTGCGCGATCGTCGTGTTTGGTCTGTTTTTTGCGCTGGCTGTCACCCAATTTGGAAAAAAAGAAATGAGGTAAAACTATGGAAAAGAAAAAACTTCAATCAGTTAGTATCGCTGCGCTCATTGTGAGCATCCTGCCGCTGGCGGCTCTTGCCCCATCGTTCCTGCACCTTTCGCTATCGGACGGAGTCCGAACCGCTTGGGCCGGAGCCAATATCGTTTTTGTCCTGCTGGGCCTGATCCTTTCGGTGGTATGTGTGCGGAGCAAGGAAAGCCGCAGCGTTATCAATATCGCATCCACAGCAATCAGCGCATTTTGGGCGCTGCTGATGGTGGGAATTGTTGCGCTTGCCATGTTCCTTACTTTCGTTCAGTGAGGAAATTGCTATGCGGAAAATTGGGAAAATTATTGGATGTTGCCTGATTGCTGTTTCTTTACTGGCCTGTACTGCCTGTTCCGGCCTCGATACGATATAATCTTCAAATTATATCAACTTCCACAGGGCTGATATTGCGGCATTTCGGAGCGGGCCGGAGCTGCCGCACCAACGTAGACACAAGGGGCAACGCAACTAGCCCCGGCTTCTCACTCTCCCGCGGATCGGGGGTGAGAAGATGAAGTATAGCTCTGATAGTTATGGAGAACGACGTCTTTGCCAGCCTGCCGGAGCGGGAGAAAAGCATTTTGATCCTGTATTGTGTGTTGGAGCTGACAGATGGTGAGATTGGTCGTATTGCAGAAATGTCCCGCAGCGCCGTCCAACGGCATAGAACAAAGGTGCTGAACGAGTTGCAAAAAGACTTACAATCCAAAGGAGTGAGAAACTAACATGAAGCAACCAACTTTTAACGGCAGAGTGCTTTTACCCATGGATGCGATCGAAGCGGCCCGTGCCGGTGATCCTCTGGCCGTGGAGCGCGTCTTGCGGTACTATGAGGGCTACATCAATAAGCTTTGTACGCGAACGCTTTATGACAAAGATGGTTTGCCGCACATCGGTATTGATGAGTACATGAAGCACCGCTTGCAGGCAAAGCTGACAGAAGCCATTGTAGTCAAGAAATAGCAAAGCCAAAGGAAGCCGGTCAAGGGTCGAGATGAACGCTCCGCGCCCTTGACGGCTTCCTCCGTCTTTGCTGTGTGGTAACCAAGCGGGCGCAAGCAGAAATCCGCTTGCGCCCGCTGCCATTATGGTGTTTATGTCTACGCATTTAGAGGGCCGAAAAGCCCAATGTTACCGAGGCTTTTGGGCATGGTTGGATAGCCGGAAGTATCTTACCATTCTTATTCCTGCAATGCCGTTTGAAATGCGTAGAAAACCGGCGTGTCATTTCATTGCGAAATAACACGCCGGTTCATTTTAGCAACCCTGTTTGTCAGCCGTTAAGTTAGTATGTCTTTGATACTTCCTTATCGGCGTTCACCAAAGGCAGCTGCATTTTTTGTTTAATGAATAGAATACACTGACCTGCATACGGTCCAGCCATTATAATTGTGGCTTGACAAATACAGTCGTTTGTTTTAAGATAATGTCGTTATTGGATAATATAATTATCGAAAAGAGGCGAAAGAAATGCGTCCTGTAAACGAAAAGCTGCGGGTGGATTTGTTGGAGGCCGGGAAGCGGGAGTTTATGGAGAGCGGCTTTCGAGGGGCATCCTTAAAGAGCATCGCGGCTTCTCTTGGAGTAACGACTGGAGCGATTTACCGCTACTATACGGACAAGGAGGCATTGTTTGACGGATTGGTGAGAGAGCCAGCCCAAGAACTGGTAGAGCGTTATCGGACCCTTCAACAGACCTTTGCCGGCAGAAGTTTGGAGGAGCAGCTTCAAAAGCTTCCGGAGGTACCGGACAAGGAAGCCTCCTGGATGATGAACTTTCTCTACGACCACTTTGACGCATTCAAGCTCATCGCCTGCTGTTCCTCTGGAACAAAGTACGAGCATTATCTGGATACCTTGGCGGAAATCGAAGATCACTCCGGACGGCTGCTGGTGGATCGAATGGTGGAAGCCGGCTATCCCATTCGCCGTCTGGATGATGAACTGATCCACATCATGTCTACCGCACTCTTCAACGGCATGTTTGAAACAATCCGCCATGATATGCCACGGGAGAAAGCGATGGTTTATATGGATGACCTACGGAATTTTTACTCCGCGGGCTGGTTCCGTCTCCTTGGAATACCCTTTGAATAAAGGGTTTTCCTTTTGATTTTAAGTTAGCATTTGCTAACCGCAAGAAAGGGGTTTTAAGCTATGGATAACAAGAAAGCGCCTTCACCCTTTGCTGTGCTGTGGGGGTGGGCAAGTGGTGAGCACGGCGGATATTATGCTTCGGTAGCCCTGGCGGTGCTGGGGGTGGCCTGCGGTATGGTGCCATACTTCTGCGTGGCTGCTATGATTGGGCTGTTGCTGGAAGGAGGCGGCCTTGCGGAATGCCTGCCCTGGTGTGGTCTGGCCCTGGCAGGCTATGCGGGAAAGGCACTGTTTTCCACATGGTCTACCAGCCTGTCCCACACGGCCACATATCACACGCTGCGGCGTGTGCGGCAAAATCTGCTCTCAAAACTGAGCCGGGTGCCAATGGGGACGATTCTGGACACGCCCTCCGGCCAGTACAAGACTACCATTGTGGACCGTGTGGAAGGCATGGAGCCCACTCTTGCCCATCTGCTGCCAGAGATGACCTCCAATTTGCTGGTGCCAGTGAGCATCGCGGTCTATATCTTCGTCCTGGATTGGCGAATGGGGCTCGCCTCCCTGGTGACCACGGGGATCGGGTTCACAGTAGCCTCCCAGAGCGGCAAGACTTACGCCGACCGCTGGCAGGGCGCCGTAGAGGTGGGCCGCTGTATGGCAAATGCCATCGTGGAGTATGTAGGAGGCATCCAGGTGGTCAAGGCGTTCAGCCAGTCCGCTGGGTCTTATAAGCGGTACTCCGATGCTGTGACCGAGAACGCCCAATACTATGTGGACTGGATGGCGGACAATCAGAAGTATATGGCGATCATGCAGGCAGTCATCCCCTCGGTGCTGCTACCCGTCCTGCCGGTGGGACTGCTACTGTGGGGCGATGGAAGCCTGAGCACTGCTGTATTCCTCACCATCGTAGTGCTGTCCCTGGGGCTTACCGGTCCTCTGGTATCGGCCATGACCTTTGTGGATGAATTGGCGGTGGTGGGTACCAATGTGGGTGAGATTTCCGCCATTCTGGAGGCTCCGGAACTGGAGCGCCCCGCCGCAGAGATGAAGCTGAATGGGCTGGGTATCCGAATGGATCATGTGTCCTTTGCCTACAGGCAGGAGGACGGTGAAGTGCTCCACGATGTAAATCTGGACATCCAGCCGGGGACGGTCACCGCTCTGGTGGGTCCTTCCGGCTCCGGCAAAAGCACCATCGCTAAGCTCATCGCTGGTTTCTGGGATGTGACGGGTGGCTCTGTCGCCTTGGGCGGTGTGAATCTGCGGAAGATCCCGCTGGAGCAGCTCAACCGCCAGATTGCCTATGTATCTCAGGACAACTACCTCTTTGACCGCACGGTGCGGGACAACATCCGCATGGGCCGCCTGAACGCCACCGATGCGGAAGTCGAGGCGGTAGCCAAGGCTGCCGGGTGCGATGATTTCATCCGCCAACTGGCTCAGGGCTACGACACCATCTGCGGCGGGGGCGGCGGCCATCTTTCCGGCGGCGAAAAGCAGCGCATTTCCATTGCCCGCGCCATGCTGAAGGATGCACCCATCGTCATTCTCGACGAAGCCACTGCCAGCATCGACCCGGAGAATGAAGCGGTCATTCAGCAGGCTATCTCCCGGCTGACAGAGGGCAAGACGCTGATCGTCATTGCCCACCGGCTGGGTACGGTGGCCGGCGCAGACAACATCGTTGTGGTGGAAGATGGCCGATTCGTTGCTCAGGGAAAGCAGGAGGAATTGCTGGCCTCCTGCCCGCTGTACCGGCAAATGTGGCAGTCCTATCTGGGCGTGCGGGACGGAGAGGAGGAATAAAAGATGTTCAGCGTACTTCGGAAAATTTCCGCTTTTGCAGGCAGCCGCAGAGGTCTTTTAAAAAAATCTATGCTCGTGGCTTTCCTGGGAGCTGTGTTCACCGCGTTCCAGTTCTGGGCCTTGATGCTGACCTTGGAGATCCTGGTGGCCGGCGCGAGCTTGAGCATATGGCCGGTGATCGGCGTCATGCTGGTCTCTGTGGCAGGACGGACCGCCTGCTCCTACTGGTCCACCAATGCGGAGACAGAGACAGGCTATTTCATGGTGGCGGAAAAGAGGATTCATATCGGAGACCGGCTGCGCTATATCCCCATGGGCTACTTCAATGACAACTCCTTGGGCAACATTACCGCCGTAGTCACCACCACACTGGGAGATGTGGAGAATAACGCCGCCCGCTGCCTGGTCAGTGTCATCGGCGGGTTCCTCAACACTCTGGCCATGAGTCTTGCAATCCTGCTTGTAGACTGGCGGCTCGGCCTGCTGGCTATCGGGGGGATTCTTGCCTATCTGCTGGTTGCGGAACTGAGCCAGCGGTCTCTGTTCAAGACGGGGCCTGCCCGCCAGCGCGCCCAGATGAAGCTGGTGGAGGCGGTACTGGAGTACATCCAGGGCATGAGTGTGGTAAAGGCTTACGGCTTGGATAAGGACAGCGGCCAGGCTGTGCAAAAAACCGTGGATGAAAGCTGTGAAAAGGCCTTGGGGCTGGAACGCTCCGTAGTCCCCTGGATGGGGGCGCGGCAGATCACAGTGCGCGTATTTGCCGTGGCGCTGGCCGTGTGCGCCCTGGCACTCTATTCCGAAGGGAGCCTGCCTCTGACACGGTGCCTGCTGATGCTTGTTGCCTCTTTCATGCTTTACGCGGAGCTGGAGAGCGCCGGGAATATGGCGGACAATCTCCAGATGCTGGGTGCCTCTATGGATAAGGCCAATTCCATCGATGATACGCCGGTGATGGATATTGACGGAGCGGAACTTTGTCCAGAGGATGCTTCTGTCCGGTTTGAGGATGTCTCTTTTTCCTATGGGGAGCGGACCATTCTGGATCATGTGAGCCTTACAGTCCCCACCGGCAGCACCACCGCCGTGGTAGGCCCCTCCGGCGGCGGCAAGACCACTCTGTGTAATCTTATCGCCCGCTTCTGGGATGTCCAGGGCGGAAGGATCACCGTGGGCGGCCATGATGTGCGGGAGTACAAGCTGGACAGCCTGATGAAGAACATTTCCATGGTGTTCCAGTCGGTGTATCTTTTCAACGATACCGTGGAGAACAACATCAAGTTTGGTCGCCCGACGGCCACCCATGAACAGGTGGTGGCCGCCGCCAAAGCCGCCTGCTGCCACGATTTCATCACGGCTCTGCCGGATGGCTACGACACAGTTTTGGGAGAGGGCGGCGGTTCTCTCTCCGGGGGCGAGAAACAGCGTATCTCCATCGCCCGGGCCATGCTCAAGGATGCGCCCATCGTAATTCTGGACGAGGCCACGGCCAGTGTAGACCCGGAGAACGAAGCGGAACTCCAGGCCGCGATCTCCTCTCTGACAAAGGGGAAAACCCTGATCCTGATCGCCCACCGGCTGAAAACGGTGCGTAATGCCGACCAGATCCTGGTTCTCAATGGCGGGCACATTGTCCAGCGGGGTACTCATGAGGAACTGATCGCCCAACCGGGCCTATATGCCGACTTCGTATATGTCCGGGCCAAGGCCAACAGCTGGAAGCTGGAGGCTTGATGCGGAGGCTGCTCTCCATTCTTTTGGGCCTTGTGTGCGTGGCTTTTCTTTGGAGCATCCGGGAACTGAAAGAACAGGCACGGCGGGTAGAGCGGGGGTGGTTTCCCCAAAATCCTAAGCGGACTTAACACAGGAGCGCCGAGGTATGTTTTTTGCAGCGCATCAGAGGAGGTGGTGTGGTTGATGGAGTACAGCCAAGAGAAACGAGGCGGCTTGAATCATGTCCGCTTTGCGGACGAGGAGCTGATTAAAACCCAGGTTCTGCATGGAGAGGCGGCTCAAACTATCATTCAGGGAGAGAATTGTTCTGTCTACAAGATAGAAAACGAAACCGGGGAGGGCGTCATTACCCGATACCCAGTGTTCCCCGGAATCGAATTGCTCTATGATGATATTCATATGTCCTGCGGGGTAGCGCACCGGGAGGACCCCCGGGCTGACCTGCTGGAGATCAATCACTGCCGGCTTGGCCGATTTGAGTGTGAATTTTCAGATGGGAGCGCGGTCTATCTGGGAGAGGGTGATCTGGCCGTCAATGTCATGACCAACCGGACCCGCGAGACCTGGTTCCCCCTGTCCCACTACCACGGCATCACCATCGCGGTGGATATTCCGGTGGCGGACAGGGTGCTGCGTCAGGTATCGGAGGCACTGGGTGAAGGGATGTACTGCGACCTCTTCGCCATGCGAGACCGTCTGTGCGCACGCAACTCTTGCTTCATCATGCGGGCCACTGAGTCCATTCAGCACATTTTCTCTGAACTTTACCATGCGCCGGAAAATCTGCGGGCGGGCTATTTCAAGCTCAAGGTGATGGAGCTGTTCCTCTTCCTCGGCTCCCCGGAGATCACGACACGCGGAGAAGAACGGCCGTATGTAGACCGAACCCAGGTGGAACAGATCAAATCAGTCCGGCAGTATCTGGTAGAGCACCTGGATCGCCGCATTACCCTGCAAGCACTCTCCCAGACCTTTTCCTTTCCGCTGACCTCCATGAAAAAATGCTTCAAGGAGGTATATGGGACCACCATCAATTCCTACCTGCAGTCTTACCGCATCCACACAGCGGCGGGGCTTCTGCGGGAAACGAAGCTGGATGTGACGGAGATTGCCGGCAAGGTGGGGTACCAGAACGCCAGTAAGTTTTCCGAGGTGTTCCGGCAGTACACAGGGCACACCCCAACGGAGTACCGAAAAACTTTTTGTCTTATAGGAGCAGACAGCGTCCTGCGGGAGTGGTGAAACAACAGAAAATCGTCTATAATGCCCTTGCATGCGAGGACATTTGCCAGAAAGCGCATCGAGTTCGGTGCGCTTTTTCCTTGACAGACGATTAGCGACAACTAACTTTCGGAGGTGATCTTATGGCACAGCGGACCAGACGCTATCTCATTCGGCGGGCTGTTGTCGTCCTGCTGACCTTGTTTGTGGTCACGCTTCTTTCTTTTCTGCTGATGCGCCTCTCTCCCATTGATCCGGCCACAGCGTATGTGAAGCGCAATTCCGCCGTCGTCACTCAAGAGCAGATCGACGAAGCACGCGTCATGCTGGGCCTGGACAAGCCGCTGCCGGTGCAGTATTTCGATTGGGTGGTGGACGCGCTCCACATGGACTTTGGTATTTCACTGGGGACAGGAAACCCGGTGACGGAGGAATTGGCGAAAACGGTGCCGGTTACCCTGACGGTGGTGGCGTATTCCGCCGTAATCATGTCCCTTGGGGTTCTGGGAGTGGGGATGCTGGGGTATCTCTGGCGACAGAAGGCCGGAAGCATGATTCTCTCATTCCTGACCATGATCGGCATTTCCGTGCCCGGCTTCTATCTGGGCACCGCTTTCATCGACCTGTTTGCGGTGCGACTGGGCTGGATCAGCGTGTCGGGGAACAGCGGCTTTACCCGCTACTTTCCGGTGGCTCTCTGCCTGTCGGTCCTGGGTATCTGCTTCTATGGGCAGATGTTGGCGGCCTCTTTGGAACGAGAAATGGAGCAGGACTATGCCATGTACTTACGGTGCCGCGGACTGAGGGAAGGGCGCATCCTTCTGTTTCATGCATTCCCCCACGCCGTGGTGGACCTCTTACCCAGCTTCGCCCAGATGCTGGGGCTGTGCCTTGCCAATGCAGCCATTGTAGAGCGGGTGTTCTCCCTGTCCGGGCTGGGCTACCTGATTATTGACGCGGTGGTAAAGCGGGACTCGCCGGTGATCCACGCCGCAGTTCTGGTGTTGGCGCTGACACTGGTGCTTTTGGACACAGCGGCGGAGCTTTTACAATATGGCCTGAGAAGCGATATGCGGGCCGTGGGAGGCCGAGCATGAGAAAACATTCTTTTGTGGCAAAGGCTGGGCTGATACTGCCGCTTCTGGTGCTCTGCGTCTGTGCTTTTGGATTCCTGCTCGCCCCCAATGATCCTGATCTGGTGGATCTAACCAAGAAATTTCTATCCCCTTGTTCAGAGTTCCCTCTCGGCACGGATAACCTGGGGCGCTGTGTGCTGTCCCGCCTGCTCTATGGCGGACGGACCACACTGGGGATTGTCCTGGTGGGCTCTGTCACGGTCTCCGTGTTGGGAACGCTGGCCGGCCTGCTCATGGGCGGCGGAAAGAACGGCAAAAACCTGATTTTGGAGGGTGTACTGAATGCGGTCACCGCAATCCCGCCCATCGCTTACCTGATTATTTTCATTGCCGCCTGGGGCAACAGTGTGTTCACTATGGTAGTGGCGGTGTCCGCTTCCCTGATGATGCGGGTCATCAAGCTGGTTCAGACACGGACTGGGATCGAACATGGGAAAGCCTATGTGATGTGTGCGGTGGCCTCCGGTGCAAGGCCGCACCGCATCCTGTTTGTCCATATCCTCCCGAATCTGGTCTGGGATGTCCTTCACTTTATCTGCCTCTCCTGTGCGGATATGACGCTGTCCATCGTCAGCTTTTCGTTCATTGGCTTGGGCATGGGCGACAATGTAGTGGACTGGGGCAGCATGGTGTCGGAGACACACCACTATCTGCTCTCTTATCCCGGCCTCACGCTGTACCCGGTTTTGATGATTGTGGTGTGTACCATGGCATTCCATACGCTGGGACGCTGGATTGAAAGGAGGGTGTCCGCTCATGCTTGAGGTACAAAACTTATCTGTAACAGCCCGGAACGGCGCCCAGCTTTTGAAGCAGATCTCTTTTCAAATCGAGACCGGAGAGGCTGTGGGCCTGACCGGGCAAAGCGGGGCAGGCAAGACTACACTGCTCAAGGCTCTGCTTGGCATTTTAAGCGGCGGTTGCCAGGTCAGCGGCGGTACAATCCAGGTGGACGGACAATCGCTATGGGCCCTGTCCCCACGGAAACGCCGGGAGCTGTGCGGAACGACCTTGGGCTTTATCCCGCAAAACCCAATGACCGCCTTTGACCCCAGGCTCAAGCTGGGACGGCAGATGGAAGAAACCCTGCGGTTGAGAACAGGTGCCTCTGGGAAAACGGCGCTGGAGCTGTCGGAAACGCTTTTGGCGGATCTGGGATTGTCCCAGCCTCGGCGGGTGCTCGACAGCTACCCCGCCCAGCTCTCTGGAGGGATGCTACAACGGGCGGCAGCCGCTCTGCTGCTGGCCCTGCATCCCAGATACATTTTAGCCGATGAGCCCACCTCCGCACTGGATGCGGAAAATCGGACGCTTTTGCTGGAACTTCTGGAACAGCAGCGGGAAAGCGCCGGCATCTTGTTTATTTCCCACGATGTTGCCGCACTCCGCACTCTCTGCGGGACGGTTTATGTGATGGAGCATGGAATGCTGACCGAACAGGGGACGATGCAGGAACTTCTGGGACACCCGAAACAGGCGTGGACAAAGGAATATGCCGCAGCAAATCACCCGATGAGCAGGGAGGGATGGACATGGACGGACTGATTGCCGAGAACATCAGCAAAACCTATACCGGCACACACGGACTCTCATTTTCCGCACTTCGGAATGTATCCATTCGTCTGGAACCCGGCTCCTTTACCTCTCTGGTTGGAGAGTCCGGCTCCGGGAAAAGTACCCTGGCTCGTCTGTTGGTCGGCCTGGAACCCCCGGATCAAGGGACGATTTTCCTGGATGGAGAGGACACCTCCAGCTGGAGCACCGAGGACTGGCGAAAACGGCGTACAAAGCTCCAGGCGGTTTTTCAGGATGCCAGCGGAACACTGAACCCCATGCGCTCTGTCCGCAGTAATGTAGAGGAGGCGATGGTCAACCTTACCTCTCTCTCAAAGCGGCAGCGCCGGGAGCGCATTGGCGAACTCATGGAACTGACCCACATGGAAGAACGGCTTTTGGAGATTCCCGCCCGGCAGCTATCTGGCGGGGAGCAACGGAGGCTCTCTTTGGTGCGGGCCATGTCCATCCGTCCCAAGTACCTTATTTTAGATGAAGTACTCAGCGGCTTGGACCTGATCTCCGCTGATGCCGTCATGCACGTCCTGGAACAATATCACCGGGAATTCGACTGTGCTTTTCTGCTTATCACTCACGATATGGACAGCGCCTATCGCCTGTCCGATACCATTCTCACGATGCAAGCCGGACAAATCGTCCGTGTTGGCATAAAACAGTAACGAAAGGAAGTAAACCATGAAAAAGAGACTGCTTTCTCTTGCCCTTTGCGGCGCTCTGCTCTGCGGCGCACTGGCAGGCTGCGGTGGAAATGAAACGACTTCTGCCTCGCAGGAACCGTCCTCCAGCCAGGCGGCAGAGGAATCGAAGATTCTAACCACCGCGGTCGGCGCAGAGCTGAACACCCTTTATCCACTCAACATGGATGTGCAGAACAATATCGGAACAAAGCTTTGCTATGAGGGCCTTGTCAACTATGAAATCGGGGACATTGTCCCCTGTCTGGCGGAGAGCTGGGAGTTTTCCGATGACGGAACGGCTCTGACCTTCCATCTGAAAGAGGGGGTTACTTTCCACGATGGGACGCCGTTCAATGCAGAGGCTGTCAAGACAGACTTTGAGTTTGCACACCCCAATCCTAATTTCAGCAACATTTCCGCTGTAGCCAAACTGGAGAGCATTGAGGTCGTGGATGAGTACACAGTGACATTCCACTATCCCAATGCCTACTTCGCCTATCTGATGGACTTCTGCTATCCGGAAACCATGGTCCTGGTATCTCCCGCCGTACTGGAGGAGGGGAACTACCAATCCATGAATGGCGTGGTAGGCACCGGCCCATATGTGTATGAGGAAATCGTGGACGGTGATTATGTCCGCTTTGTCCGCAACGAAAACTACTGGGGAGAACAGCCCTACTACGATGAAGTCATTGTCAAATACATCCCCGACGCTTCAGCACGGCTCCAGGCACTCCAGAGCGGTGAGATCGACCTGATCTACGGCAGCGCGCTTCTGACTTGGGATGACTATCAGCAGGCTACCTCCCTCCCCAATATCGCCGGAGCGGTGGCGGAGAGCGATTCCAAAACTCGTAACTTGGTGCTCAATGCATCCGGCGTTCTGTCCGATTTGAAAGTGCGCGAGGCAGTAGCCTATGCCATCGACAAGGAAACCCTCTCCGAAGGGCTGACCTACGGCGAGGAAACGCCCGCCGACCACCTGTTCCCCGATGGCATCCCCTATACAGATGTGGAGCTGAATGTGATCCGCACCTACGACCCCGAAAAAGCCAACGCGCTTCTGGATGAAGCTGGATGGGTGATAAATGAGTCCACCGGCATCCGGGAAAAGGATGGGCAGGCGCTGTCCCTGAAATACACCTATGACTCGGGAGACGCTCTGAACAAGTCTCTGGCCACAGCAGTCAAGAGCCAGCTGGCGGCGGTGGGCATCAATGTAGAGACGGAAGGCCAGGAAATGATGACCTGGTGGCAGGAGGGCGTTGCCGGCAACTACGATCTTATCATGTGGAACACCGAGCAGCCCTATACCAGTCCTCACAACTACTTCATTCCCATGCTGTCTCGGTCTCCCCATGTGCCCAGTCTCCCCGCTGTGGAAGGCAGCGACGAGTTTCTGGCACTGATTGAAGAGTTCCAGACCACAGATGATTCCGCCAGAGTTCAGGAAATTTTTGATCAGTTGCTGAACTTCGACAATGACAATGTACTGGATCTGCCTCTGCTGTTCGTTAAGGATATGATCGTCTACAACACGGACAAGATTGCGGGCTACGATTTCTCCAGCACCCCCATGTTCTTTGATGTGCGGTTGATCCAGCCGGCGGAGTAACGGAGCGTAGCATCCATTATTGAGCAACAGAATATGCAACAAGGAGCCGGTCTGCTTAGATCGGCTCCTTGTCAAAGGATGTGTTTCCAAAAAAAGGGGGAGATTGTTTGGCGTTGCACCAGTCCGGTGAAGACTACCTGGAAGCTATATTGATGCTTCAGAAAGAGAAAGGCATGGTGCGCTCCGTAGATGTGGCCCGACACATGGATGTGTCGAAGCCCAGCGTGTGTCATGCGGTGGCGACATTGCGGGACGGGGGATTTCTCACGATGGACGAGGATTATTTCCTTCACCTGACCGATGCAGGTAGGGAAGTGGCGGAACAAATCTACGAAAAGCACCGCTTCTTTACAAAAATGCTGACAAATGCTGGGGTAGACCCCATTGCTGCCGAGCGGGACGCCTGCCGGATTGAGCATGTCATCAGCGAGAGTAGTTTTCAACGCTTAAAAAAGACTTTGACAGAAAAGAAGTAACCAAAGAAAGTGTAGCTCTTGTCTATTCTATCAGCGGGGCTGCACTTTCCTTTTATGTAAAAAGCTGCAATTAAAAGGGAAAATGGAGATTTGGTCAGAATTCAGTCAGATTTGCCAGTTATCATAAAAATGGAGTTTTAGACGGTTTAACATGAAATCGTACTTTTGAAAACGGGGAAATAAGTATGAAAACCAAGAATCGAAATAGCAGAGGAAATTTCAAGATATCGGGGGCGGCTTTATTCGTAAATGAATAAGGTCGCCCCTTTGTTTTGCAGGCGACAAAAAACGACAATATTTTTAGAGCGATACTGAACCCAAATCGTTGGCAGGCCCGCTACCTAGTCTTGATAGCTGCGGGCTCGTGTGCAAAGTGTGGTTCAGATGGCAGGGAGCCAAAGGTGCATGAGAGAAAGATGGATCATGCACATAAAGAGGTTCGTCCATCTGCTTACATTTCGACACACAGCTTACTTTACAATACGGTTCTTCCGCCGCCCTTTTCACAGGAGCAGGCGGGAACATCGCAAATCGAGCGACAAGCCTCCTCCTGTGGGCGGCGGAAGTCGTGACGGACTTCTTTATGTGTTTCACACGGCCGACCGTTCACTTTTGCGGTGTGTGGTTGGCCGTGTTTGTTTATGTAACAAACACACACGCCCGTTAGTTCGATGCCGGTCTCCTCCGAAAGTTCAAGAAACCTGTTGGACTTCTTGAATGATTTGGAGGAAAAGGTCATGTGGCAACGAAATAATGGACAAGCAAGGGAAGAACTGCAAATCAGATTTACAGGTTACTTAATCCAGGCGGTTAGGCGCACACAGCGGGACTATCTGAGAGCTCTTTGCAAATATGGTGAAAACGAGATACTTACGGAAGTGTTTTGCGCTGTGAGCCAGACGCTGGAGCAGGAAGTGATGGAGCGGCTGCCCCTCTGGGAGAACATTGAGAGCGGTGCGCTCCTGTATGCCTTGAAACAGCTAGACGAGCGGGAACGGTATGTGTTCCTTGCCCATGTACTGGACAAGCGCCCATTCGATGTGATCGGCGTGCAGCTGGGATTGTCGTATAAGGGTGCGGCCGCGGTGTATTACCGGTCCATTCGGAAATTGAAGAAGAGCATCGAGAGGGTGAACGGATATGACATTTGAACAGATGCTGCGGCGAGCCAAGGGCGGTGACCAAGAGGCCGTTACAAGCATTTTGCTCATGTACCGCCCCTTGCTGCTCAAGTATGCCGTAACCAACGGCAGACTGGATGAGGATCTGTACCAGGAGCTGTGCATCACACTGGTGCGGGCGATTGAACTGTTCCGGATTTAAGTTTATGAGAAAGACCCTGAGATTGCTGTCTCAGGGTCTTTCCCGTGGACTTAAAATCTTTGCAATCCGCTTTCAAAACCAGCAAGGTTCGCATTGACCTAGTGTAGCAAGATTCGTATTGACCTGGCCTATTGGCAACAGGGCCTTCCTTGTGTTATACTAAAATCAGCAAGGAGGTGAAGGCGCTATGAGTCCATTGGTAAAGAAACGAATTGCGGCAGTCAAGACGGCCGATGCAATCAACGCCATTGAGGGCGCACCGATTTCCAGCTATGCACGGTCGCTATCTGCCAGCTGGGCCCGCGGCGAACTGACGGGCGAACAGATGAAGCAGGCATTGCTGGCACATCATCGCCGGATCGCGGAGCAGGAGCGCCAGAGCCGTGTCTGACCCGTACCTGTATGAAGATGTGCCTGTCCTGAAAAACGAGCTGGGCATCAAAAATGAGAAAACATTGGATCGCATCGAGGCCGAGCAATCCAGAGCAAATATGATGCTGCTGTACGAACAGGGCTTTCAGGACTTTTCTCCGGATGGCCTGCGGGAGATTCATCGGACCCTGTTTGCCGACATTTATGAGTGGGCCGGCCAGTACCGCATTATCAATATTGAAAAACGGGAGAAACTGCTGGCAGGCCGAAGCGTTTGGTACAGCAACGATGACAGGATAGAAGAAGATCTCAATGAGGCTTTTGAGCGGCTGGAAAATGTTAGATGGGATGGCATCAGCCGGGAAGAATTCGTCCATCAGCTCATTAGCCTCTTTCCGCCGATCTGGCAGGTGCACCCTTTCCGGGAGGGCAATACCCGAACGGTTGTAATGATGATGACCTTTTTTGTGGAGCATCATGGATACTTTATGGATCAGGAATTGATGGCTGCCAGTGCCGGCTATGTCCGCGACTCTTTTGTGATGGCTTCCCTGGATCAGTTTTCAGAATTTGAGCATTTGGAGCGCATTTTGCTGGACGCAGTTTGTGATGAGCCGATTGATTACAGCGAGGAAAGCCTGGAGGGGCCTGCCGAAATATCGGAGAAATACCGCAAATACCAGAAAGAGCCTTATTTACCGGAACCTCATTACCGGCGCGAGGAATAAAATAAGCGCACAGCGGAAGAAAACCGTTGTGCGCTTATTTTAATTTGGCTGAGATGCCTGGGACGATGAATTTATACCCGTGTCCCCAGACTGTTTCGATGATACCGGCACCCAGCTTGCGCCGGAGTTTGTAGACCATGCTGGAAATCCCGGTCCAGCTGGCATCAAAGGAATCTGCTGCGACGGCTTCGTAAATCTGCCGAGCGGAAAATACCTTCCCCGGGTGGTGGGCTAACAGGTAAAGAATATCAAATTCCATCGAAGTCAGTTCTATCAGATTGCCAGCCCGCCATACCTGGCGCCGCCGCACATCAATCTGCAGGTCACCGACCAGCAGGGTAGAGGTGATATCTTCAAGCACCTCAATCTGCTCTACACAAAAAGTCTGAAGAAGCTCCTGGAGCAAAACTTCCTGGGCTGTTGTGAGATCTTCAAGGTGAATAATGATCTTCTTTTTCATGGCAGTATCTCCCTTGTGAGCCTTCATAAAAAAGAGGTGGCCTTGATTTCTCATAGCTGCCGCTGGTTATATGGGTGCGTCAAAAGGTTTATTGTACGACGGCTTTTTTCTGTTGTGCAGCAGAATGGATTGTCTTATAAGATTTGTTCTTGCTCTTGGGCGGCTGCCTCTTTCAGCCGCAAAAAACTCTCGGTGCTAATAACGTGTTCCATCCGGCAGGCGTCAGCCTCTGCAGTCTTAGGGTCAACGCCTGCGGCGATAAGCCGCTCTGTAAAGAAACAATGACGCTCATAGATGGTTTCAGCAACTTCCAGGCCTATATCGGTCAGATAAAGAAAGTGATCCTCGTCCATCGTGAGAAAGCCGCCGTCCCGCAAGGTAGCCACCGCATGGCACACGCTGGGTTTAGACACATCCATGTGCCGGGCCACATCTACAGAGCGCACCATACCCATCTTCTTGTGGAGGACAAGAATAGCTTCCAAATAGTCCTCCCCGGACGCATGAAGTTTCATAGATCCCCCTTCCTAAAGCTATATCGCCCAGCTAAGGCTTTCCTGCTAAATATGGTACGATTTTTTGTTCAGCCCTTTCTTTTTCATCAATTTCTCATGTGGTCCCAGCTCGGCCAATTTGCCATCTTTTAGAACGATGATCTGGTCGGAATTAACGCCAGTACGGAGCCGGAGTGTAATCATCATGACCGCCTTGCCCTCCACCAGTTTTGCTATATCTCAACCAGGGCCAGTCCTCCGCAGATTCGGGTAAACAAACAAGATTTACCGAGTGATGTAATAAATTGATAAATAAGGTTCAAAAGGACAAATTGCAGCCAGTGCAGCCAAAAATCCGGATAGAAGCACAATCCCTTTATGACCTGAAGCTAATTCCAGGTAACGCGCCAGCCTGATTTTTGCCCTTGGCTGCTTCTTATTTTGTCGTGCTATTCCTAACCCTCCTTTTGGTTATATCCTATTTTTTCTAAAAGAATCTCGGCTCCTCTGATTTGAAAATCATCGGTAATGCAACCATTTTCAAGGCGTATTGCCCGTTCACAGCAGGCAAGCGCACACTCTGCGTCATGGGTAATGACGATAATAGTACGCCTCATCTTTGCCAGTTTGCGGATCATCTGGCTGACATTCCGCATATTCGTGCCGTCCAGCCCACTTGTAGGTTCGTCAAGTATGATAATAGGAGCTTCGTGCATCAGAGCTACGCCAAGAGCAAGCCTTTGCTTTTGCCCTCCTGACAGCGTAGAGGGATGCTGTTTGAGAAACGGCGTCAGTTCCAGGGCTTCCAGAATTTCTTCTGCCGCTTGCTTCCGCTCCGGGCTGACCTCTGAGCCGGTAGTCAGTTCATCCAGCAAATCCTCACCAAAAAGCTGGCTGTCTAAATCTTGGGGAATATACCAAACCTTCCCCAAGCGGCTTTTGGGTCTACAATGCTTTCCGAATAAAATAACTTCGCCGGATTTCTCTTTCAAAAGCCCTGCCAATATTCGCCCTATGGTGCTTTTGCCCGTCCCGTTGGGGCCAATCAGGGCTATCACTTCACCCTGACGGCATTGAAAGTCAATATTCTTTGCTACAATCGTTTCACCAAAAGAGTGGTTTAGTTTTTTCACTTCTAGGACAACCTCGCTGGTTGCCGCAGATGAGATTTCTGTCTGCTCAATCTGATGTAGGTCAGGAGTGCGGAGCCCCAGCGCCTGAATTTCCTGATTAGTCAGAGCTTTCATTTGTTGTGCGGTAAATTCTCGCACAATTTTTCCTTTCTGCACACACAGAAAACGGTTTGCCAGATCCATCAGATAATAAAGCCGGTGTTCCGCTATGATAATGGTTTTTCCCTGTTGTTTCAGCTCTCGGATAATGTCTGCAAAACGATAAGTAGATGCAATATCCAGATTAGCGGACGGTTCATCCATGACATAAATTTCCGGGTCAATCGCCTCTACCGATGCAATCGCAACCTTCTGGCGCATTCCATAGGACAAGCTGTGCAGGCTATGATCCAGAATATCCTGAATCTTGATGTCCGCCGCCGCCCGGTGTACATGGTTCCGAATTTCCTCATGGGAATAACCGTAGTTTTCACAGCCGAAAGCAACCTCACCGACAACCTCATTGGCAAAAAACTGGCTCCTGGGGTCTTGAAATACATTCCCCACGATTTTGCCGCGCTCCCAGGAAGGAATTTCTTTCAGCGGTTTTCCATCCACAAAAACCTCCCCGCTTAATTCCCCCTCGTAAAAGTAGGGGATTAGCCCGTTGATCACTCTCGTCAAAGAGCTTTTTCCACTTCCTGATGGACCAGTCATAACAATGACCTCTCCGGCGGCAATGTCTAACGATATATGTTCCAGTTGATTTCCGTTCCCGCCATAGGAAAAGGTCAGGTCGCGGATCATAATTTCTTTTCCCATTCCATTCCTCCTACAAAAGGCAGCAGAACACAGCAACTCCCACGCTGACAACAATCAAAAAGCAATCCAGCGCAGCAATCCGGCTGACATAGTAGCTTTCTTTCTTGTAGGGGCTTTCAATTCCCCTTACTATGGCAGAAGCGGCTAACTCGTCCGCGATCTTTAAGGAGCGGAACACCATCGGAACAATGGCGTATTCCAATGTGTCCATTGGATGCCTCAAAACATTGCTAACCGATTTTAAGAAGCCACGAATTCTCATGGCTTCTTTGACTTCTCCAAATTCATGCAGCACAGTCGGAGCAAAACGGAGCATGACGATCAATACAAGCATGATACGGGTAGGGATCGGCATTTTCCGCAGGCTGGCTGTCAATTTCCCGGACGGGATTTTAGCCAGAAGATAGGCTGGCATGGCGGGGAGTAACAGTTTGTAAATCATGCTGAGTAGTAGCGGAGAGGGGATGCTGAACTGATACTTTGTCTCAATCATCAGCCATACAATAGCTACTAAATAGACCGCAAAGCATCCGAGCGCTTGTTTATATAAGCCGAACCAGCAAAGGATCAAAAAAATCCAAAAGGTAAAAATCCCATGCCCCAAAAAACTTGTTGTAAGGAAGGTCACAAGGCAGGCGCACAGCGTCAGAAAAAGAACTGTGCGCCCGTCGATCTGGTCAATCCGTCTTTGCCTTTTTTCTTTGGCCATCATCCTACAATGCCTGCTTTTTGGAAATGCTTTCTGAGCAACCGCTGGCCGAACAATGTACCAAGAATTGCAAGAGCCGCAGTAATGACAACACCCAGAAGCATCAGTGCCGGAGAAGTCACCATAGAGAGCTGCATATTCAAGGTATTTGCATCAAAACCGCTGCTTGCTGCCATTTCCTGATAGCTGTCCCAAGCCCACCACAGCGGTACGGCGCAACCGACAAAGTTGCCGATAGCATTGACCGTCCAGCCAATTCGATTGCGGACAGCATTACGGTATGTATCCTTGCCAATCATGGTCAGCTCGGCGATAAGTGCTACCACCAGAAAATACGGGATCAAGAACATATAGCCCATGATGCCTTGAATTAGGCCATAAACAGCGGCCCATGCGAACAGCAGCCCATGTTTGTTGACGCGATTTGCTGCAACCAAATAAAAAATGGCGCCGATAAAGGCATCAATACCAGCAGAGCCGTACAGGTACACCACCGGGAAAGGCAGCGTAACAGAGCCGATAACCATTGCGATGAGGAAAGTAATTACCATCATTGCCGCAATCGTCATAATGTCCCGAATGCCAAATTTTTTCTTCACCGTTTGTTCCATTCCAGAACCCTCCTATAATAAAATAGCGGTGTGGTTAGCATTAACTAACCACACCGCTATTTTACAACAGTTCGCATCCGCTAACTACTCCGAAGGAAAAGATAAACTACGAAAACAGCCCAAAAGTTAATTCGTTTTTTTTGCTTTACGATAATCCTTTGGAAGCAGGCCAAACACTGCTTGAAAAGCTCTCGCAAACTTACTAATATTTGAATATCCAAGTTCACCAGCTATTTGAGTGATGGATTGATCTGTTTCCTGTAAATAAACAGCCGCAAGATTCATTTTGTAATTCTTGATATGCGCATAGGGAGTGTCACCATAAATCTGTTTGAAAATAGCCTGAAATGTGACCTTGCTCATTGGCTCTCTTTGCAGGAGTTCTTCTATGGATATTTTTTTGTCCAGGTTTTCTATAAGTTTATGTCGGATACGCTTAATGATTTCAATTTGCTCTTTGGAATAATATGGTGCCTCATACTGATCTTCAATCCGCAATTGTTTGATATGGTAAAAGAGTTCCAATAATTTGATACGGAAGTAGTCTCGCCCTTCAGAACCTTTTGCAGCATACAATTCATCAAAGATATGCAACAAGCGCTGTGGTGTTCGACATAAAAACCACTTTTTTTCTAATTCTAATTCTCGTCCGAGATTTAGAACATCAATGTTGTAGTAAGAAAAGAGTTGTTGTGTTTCAGAATCGACAGAATCTTTATCAATCACACAGCTCAGCCCTACGCTATTTCCAAAAGGAAAAGAATATGCTGCAGGAACATTAGCAAGAGCATTGATGCAAAATTCGCCTTCTTTCATGTGGAAAACTTTGTTGTTTCTTAGCTCAAACTCAACACGTCCTTTTTGGTAATGACGGATTTCAATGATATTTTTATTAGGAATAGGCTCATGGAAAGTATCTGGGCAATTAAAATCCATAAAAATTAAGTCAATACCAGGGAAAAGGGCGTAGTCATACAGACGGCCTGTTCCATTACATTTATATTCGATTTGAATATAATCATTATGTTCATCAGTTAACGTAGCATATTCGCCATACCATTCTGTTCCACGCAGCTCTTTCACGGCAATCTCCTTCTTTCGTGGTTAGCTAAAGCTAACTATATACTAAATTGTTTTTTCGTTCTCGTCAAGGCAAATTCACACTGTATACTTTTCTCTACCTGTGCTTTCAGCATATGTAACTAAATATCCATGCCGACAGTAGGTTCATCTAATAAGAAAACATGAGGGTTTGACATGATGTTCAGTGCAATGTACGTCTCACAGTTTGAACTGAAATATGTAGATATTGCTGTGAAATTCGGTCTAGTTGCCGTCGATTGAGTTTACGGAAACTTAAAAGCATCGGCCCTTGATTATGTAGTATAAATGCACTAATCCACCTGCCCCACAACATTTTACAGTTAGGCGGGGCCGATATATCTGCTTGTAATGATTATGGGGCGCAGACATAAATCTGCGCCCCATTTCACACTTTACTGGTAGTTCTTATCATAATAGTGAACATAGACATTGTAGTCCCGAAACCGGGTGATCAAACGAACCCAGATATACAGATGATCGGTCTCGGAATAAAGGTTGAATTCCGTTGCCTCGTTGGTAGGCTGTGCATAGCGGCAGAACCGCCGCATGGTTTCCAGCGTCTTGAAGGCCGGCAGTTTGAACAGGGCACTCTGAAACTCGTCAATTTCTTTTGCCAGCTCTGGAGCCGGTTTTTGCCCACGCTCATCATGCCAGGTCGTCCACCACCGGCACCCGTCATAATCGGAGCGGGAGTAAGCCACTTCGCTGACAGGTCGCTTGGTGGCCTGCATGGGGGGAGTATAGGTGTGCTGGAACACTTGATCAAAGCCGCAGGTGGTCTTCAGATAGCAGTCACGACTTTTTTTCAGCCTCAACAGCCGACCCTGCTTAATCGCGTCCCATTCTTCAAGAGGCAAGGGAATATGCGCTGCATCTCGGAGAGCTTCGTCCATCCCGCAGGCCTCACAGATCTGGACATCCACATAGCGGCTAAGGGCGTTTACCATCAAATGCGGAGCCAACGGGGCGCCACACCGCAGACATTTGGGCGGATCTGCGGCGTCACCGTCCGCATAAAGTTTCTTGTCTTTGCGCCAGGCTGCTTCCAACAGCCCCTTGGGGTAGAGCAGCAGTTTCATTGTCAAGTCCTCCTTTTTTGAGATTTCTTTTTCTTTCCTGCCTGCTGGCGGATTTCTGCGGTTTCTTTGAAAGTCTGGATAAGAGGATTTTCATGTCTTGTGTCACTCTGGCGCCGCCGATCTTCTGACCAAGGCGCGTATACAGGAAGTTCCCCTTGATAAAACGAAAGCAGGTTGGTGGCCATATCTTCTTTGCGGCGGTGAATATAGTGTTGCACAGTTTGGGCCTCGCAGTTAATGATTGTGGTCCGCAGCATAATTCCGCGCTGCTCAAAAATATACCGCAAACAGTGAGCCGGATCTTCGGCCTCAATCCATAATGGGAGCGTATCATCAGAGCCTTGGAGTTTTCGCCATCCGCTGTAATCCGTGTAGTGGAAGTGAGGAACATGATTTGCGAGCCGGCGAAGTGCCAAATACAAGCGTTCATATTGACGGCCAAGTTCTCCTTTCAATCGCCTGGAATAGTAGGTATAGCCGTCTGGGTCAAGCTTTTTAAGCTTCTTGCTATTAAAGAGATATTCCACATTATCCACTCCGTTTTCAGAGCGAATTTGGCCTGTTGGTTCTCCTAGTCCGTTGCGCTTAATCCATGCATAAAACCGTTTGCCAGTGGTCTTTGTGTTGACAAAACCACAGTCCTTCGGCCGCAGACCACCCAGATTTGTGGTGAGAGTGTCCCAGAATATCAACTGCCCGAAATTCTCTTGATAAAGTTTGATAGCGAGGTTGCCTTCCGGGTAGGTGGCAACTTTAATGGTTATGGCATAGTCTGTTCCTTTCATTTTGAATGGTATTGGCTGCATTGCTTTCCTCCAAGCAAAACCGGTGGGCTGCAAAAAGCAACCCACCGGTCGTTGTGTTGTAAGACTGACTCCAGAGTGCAGGATAGGGGAGAGCAGCCTCGTCGTCATTGTTGTTTATGCGCTTTTCCCGCTTTGCTGTGAAGCAAGGTAAGAGGCGTACCCATCCGGATCAAGCTCTTGCAGCCGATCTGCTCGGAAACGGTATTCCGGGTACTCGCAGAACCCGCTGCGCTGTAGGATGCCAGTAGGGACTGCCAGCCCGTTGCGGATGATCCAAACAGGAAAGTCGGGGTCCCCGTTGGTGTCAATGAATGCACAGTCTTTCTGACGCTTGCCGTCCAAATTGACAGTCAGAGATGCCCACGGCTCGGGATAGCCGTCCTCCCAGGCCACCATTTGAATTGCAAGATTGCCGCCGACATAGGAGGTAACTGCGAGCTGGATCTGGTGGGTAGAGCCATACTTCTCATAGGGGAGAAGTGTGGTGGCAGAGTCGGTTTCCGCAGATGTGGGATGATTATCTTCGCTACAACTATCAGCCATTAGCCCCAATTCCCAGCAGATTGTGAGAATGTCTGCCCGGTCTACCCGATATACAGTTCGTTTTGCATATTTGGGGCGGAAGAGTAATTCGCCGCTTTCAAGGAAAAATCGCCCCTCCTTCCCACCGTAGATATGGCGCCGCCCATCCAGAAGATACTGCATCTTTCGGGCGTCTCTTTCAATTTTTTTGGTGTCATACCAGGTGGAATACTGTACCGCCACATGCAGGTTCGGATGGCTTTTAAATTCCGTATCCAGAAATTCCAGCAGCCGCTCACAAAGCACCCTGCGCTGAGAAACGGTCTGCCGTTCATTGAAGGTCAGCGTAAAATAAGAATAATCTCTGCCAGAGAGCCCACAGCCGTGTGCAGTATTGCTGAAATCGTTGCACCAGAAATAGACTTCCCAACCATCGCTGAGGTAGGGGGCCGGCTCCTCTTCTGTGTAGCCGTAGCAAATGAAATTATGAGCAATGGCAGCCATGATCGGAGCCATAACCGCGTTTCTGTGTTCGGCGGCCTGCCGGAGCTGAACGGTATCCCTGATTCCGGCCGCATGAGCCATTCTGTTTTCTTCCTGCTGCGCTTCCGTATATAAGAACTGCAGGCGCAGAGAATAGATGTCCTCCATTGCATATCCTTTGGCGATCCACTTTGCGTTGGATGGTTTCACATAAGATGTATCATGGTATATGATCATAAAACTGTCCCTCCATAAAAGTGCCCAGCAGATTGCAAGAAAACAATCTGCCGGGCTTTTGACACTTACTCTGAATGAACCAGAAGGGTCTTTTTCTCATAGTCAAAGAGTCAACATTGATGTGCCGTCTTTGTCTTCCCATTTGACGATTTGCCCCTGCTGCTCTTTCAACCGGGCAATATGTTCTTTCCACTCTTTGCGAGCTTTCTCTGCGCGCAGCAGTTCGGCAGTCTGCTGTTCTGGTGTGAGAGCAGAGAAGGCAAACTCACGCTGATCGGACTCCAAATCATAGATGACCCGCCTTGCGATGGACAATGCCAGCTCAGATACGGTGGGGGCGTGTTCCTCAAGAGCCTGCCGGCCGCGGTGGAACAGGTCCATATACGCATGGTACTGTGCTTCGGTGATCAACTCCCAGCCGTAAGCATCCTGGATCTCATTTTCACTGTGGTACTCCATAGCGGCATCGAAATCAGCCTGCCGTGCGGCATTTTCCTTGTCTATGCGGCGCTGAAACTTGGTGCAAACTCGCTCCAATTCTTTGATCAGAAGAGCACAGGCGTCCGATTCCAACAGATAGCCATGGGCCTCGCTGTTCAGATATTTCTGCTTTTTTGTCATGCGGCTGCCTCGACAGGGCCAGGAACCTCATAGATGACCTCAACGGGAAGCAACGCACCGCAGGAAGTATCCTCCATAGTCTGCCATTCTCCGTTTCGCCAAACCTGTGCGGTAGCGTCGTTATAGACCTCCGGCGCCAGATGATGGTCGCTCATGCATTCTTTGGACACATAAATGCACATATGCTGCAGGTAAAAAACATGGAGGACCTGAAGAATTTCCTCTCTCAGCTGTTTCGCCAAAGCAGCGATCTCATTCATGTCCTGCCGCTCAAAAGCAGCCTCGGAAATCCGCTTCAGACATTGGGAGTCTTTTACCGCTTCGTTGGCATAGCTCGTTGCCTCATCGCCATACTTTTGTTTGATGCGAATACCCCCGAGAGACACATGGCGGGTGTACGCCGTAGCGGCTTTGCAGATGCTTTCCTTCAACTCCTGATAGGGTTTCTTATACTTGGTTTTCAGCACATCCATAGGCACGACCTCCAGATTGCGGCGGAGTGTGTCCAGATGCTTTTCCAATTCTTCACGAAGAGCCTTTTCCATTTCGTCCATAAAAACATATCCCTCCATTCATTTATCAGTATCAGGCTGTCGGCTAATTTCCGTCAAAAGCGCCGCCGCTACTTCAGACACCGCTTCCCAATAGGCCTCCTGATAAGCAGAACTGCTTCTTAACTGTGCAAGAAGGCGCCGGGGAAAATCCGGAGAGGCCAGCAATCTTTCACGCTGGGATACAGTAAGCTCCTGAAATTCCTCCCAGTCTTCAACCTGCTCTCTGAAGTCCTCTTGCATATTTTTTCCCTGCCAGAGACCAGCCACATTTTCCATAAAGCAGGGGGCCATCGGCAACGAAAAACTTTTCAGCTCAATGGAAAAGTGGTTTTCACAATACTCACCGTCCAGATAGCATTCATAGCTATTTTGCGTCTCTTCCTCCACAAACTGACTCTTTTGGCGCCAACTATCAATGCTGCCGCCGTCCTGTTCCTCCCGGAGATCATCATGGAACTGCCTCTGGGCATCGATCAGACTGGTGAATGGGATCTCATAAGAGCCATATTCTCCGTCGCTGGCCCAGTGGGAAGCTACAATATAAAGTGTTGCTTGGGGATAATCCTGTTTCGGAGCCGGCAAAGGAATCAACATTTCCGGTGACATGATAACAAAATCAAGTCCCAGATCCTCCACGCTCTTTGGCTCATGGTAGAGTTCAGAAAAAGTCCGTTCCAGAGCTTTGCGGTCAGCGGAGAGAACAGGCAGGTCAAACCTGCAGTAAATATCCGGCGTGTCGTTTTCAGTTTCTTTGTCGGTTCCGGTGCGAATCTCGAAGATGATTCCAAAGAGTCCTTCGTATTCGCTCTGATCGTTGGCAAAGACCCGTGCACCGATTTTGAAGCAGATGCCTTCGTGCCAGAGTTCTTCGTTTTCATTTTGGTAGATCGTAGGTCATACCTCCTTCTTTAGAGGGTAGGGGTATATCCTTGCCCCTGGATTGATTTTGGCTATCCACGCCGGAAGTGGCGGCACCGTTCCTGAACATAAAAATGGGCGGCACCATAGGCGCGGTACGCCTGCATTTTAGAGGACTGCTTGACGGAACCCCTGCCGGGTAGGTTCAGCCGATTCTCAGGCGGTTTACACTTAAAGTTCGTCATCTTCTTCCCAAGGGGAATCTGCATCATTTGTGTCAGCCTCCTTCTTTGTCATATGCTCCATGTGCTCCACGCTGGTGTGCTCTGAATCGAAAGGATAAGTACCAGGGACAGATCCTCGCTCCAAAATCGTGAAGCTGTTCCAACGCCCACAGTGTGGGCAAGAAATCTGGCCGCTGCAAGCGCGGTCAATTTGTTCTTGGGTGACTGCGCCGGCTTCGGGGCAGCACGCCATGCGAACAAAAACGATGTTGGCAGTGTTCAGTATTTCTGGCCGATATTTTGCGTTAAAGGGGATAAAACCGATCCATTGAGGATTGTCGAAGATCCGGGAAGCATGAAGCTGGAGCGCCTCCTTCCGCATTTCAGACACAGATGCTGAGACATAGTTGTGCTCATTGCACCATTGGATAAGCGCATTCAGCAGCGGGACCTCATTTTCCCGCTCGATGACAGCCTCCACCAGCTTGCACCAGTCACATTCTTCGATCTCACCTAATTTGGTTTTGACAGCCCGCCAAGGAGTATATTTTTTATCTCGGCCAGCACCGGTGCTGTTACAGCGGAACACTCCATATTGCCAGCGGATATCCTCGAATGTAGCTTCAGAGAGGGTTTTCCCACCGGGCAGTCTATAGTTCTCATACTTCATGGATGTGGTTCCTCAGCTGTTGGATTCATAGATGACGGTAACTCTCCGTTTAAAACCAGGGGAAGTGCCGCACTCCATATCCTGAGAGGAATTGGTTGGCGGTCTATTTCCCGCAACGCTTCATCCATCCAGCACTTTTCACAGATATAAACATGAGCGTATCGGCTCAGCGGGTTCAGAAAAAAGTAATTGCCGGTATATAACTCATTGTGGCCGCACCTTGGGCAGAGAATCTGTTGTTCCGATTCCTGAAGGGGTAAAAGCCGCTCAAGAAACACTTTGATTTTATCTTCGCAAATATTCATGCCGTATTCTCCTTGATTGAGGCATTGGTTCTATTCACACCAGCTTGGCCGACGACGATATAAAGTCAAGCCATGGATAGGGAGGTTCTCTTTGTCATTGGTTACTCGGATAAATCCCTTTTTGTAGGCCACGACCTGGACTTCCTCATTTGTTTCGAGACAGAACACTCGTTGGCCGTTCATTTTTCTGAGTTCCTGCAGAGTGAGAGGAAACTCGTCATCATGCGTGCCTTCAGGTAGCGGAAGACCAGCCAATAGCATCTGAAAGGCAGTCTGAAAACCGGATTCAAACGCTTGTTCAGTAACGGCGCCGTGTTGCGCACCAACAGCGATCTGATAGGCCTCGAACGCTTTTATGGCTGACGGGGATTTCTGCAGGATGTTTCGCAGGACTGCTTCGGCAGCGGAAACCGATTTGTCCATTTTTTTCTGCTCACTGCTCTGCTTTTTGAACACGCTCGGCTCATAGTCACCGTAGTAGAGGTCGTGCAGAAAACTGGATGTAGGAGTTGTACTCTGCGGCGAACCCGCTTCAAGATGCGCAAGTCCGTCAGCAATTCGTTCCATCGCCTTGATAAGATTGGGCAGCTGGGCCTCAAAAAAGCGGTGACCGTATATCGTTTCGTGGAAATTCAAAGGTTGGCACCTCCTGTCAATGAAAGAACCACCGACGGTACAAAAGCTGCGGTGGTTACTGATTGAGACCTCTGATAAGGTCATAGACCATCCATAATAGATACTGAAAATCAGCCAAAACAGTCGTGCTGCATAGCCTTATTGCAGGCCAGAGAGAGGCCTGTCATCAACTGCGGCATAGCCTCCATATACTGGGGCGTAATACCCAAAGCATCCAATGCTTCCTGCACATCGCCGGTGTAACTATACTCGTGATTCTCCAATTCCTGTAGGAACATATCGAATATAAAGCCTTTCCCCGTTTTATCCGAGGAAATGGCATCTTCCAGCTCTTTGCGATGTCGGGCAAGCATTTCACCCAGCTTGGCAGCATCGCTTTTGCGGCAGTAGCCGCCACCGAAAATGCTGCACATCTGGCAGGTGTCCGAAAGAGAGAGGCCCAGTGTGCGCATCCCTTCGGCAAACTGTTGTTTGTTGAACGCAAAGAACATAGGGAATGCGTTGATTTCCGCCTGTTGGCGATTACGCATCTCCTGATATTGATTGGTACTCATGCAACGCTCCTTTTCTCTGCTGTGCTTACAGCCAGTGGTGTCACACGCCATTCTTCCGGGTGACGCTGGCTTCGGCAGATCTTTTGCAAAATTTCATGCTTTCCGCAGACGGCATATTGCAACCATTGATGGCACGGTTGACCGTTACCGTTCTGTGACGAGAGATGCTCCAGCACATAAATCACGGGTACCACCTCACTCTGAAGGAGCCAATTTGCGAAGCTCGTTCAGCAAGCTGCGGTTGTTCTGCTCGTACTGAGGCAGGAATGGCTGATCCAGCTCAAAATGATAGTAGTGATAGAACAATATCTTGAATACAGCTGCTTGGCGCATTTCTTCCGGCATACGGTGCATCAGCCGGCCAATCTCTGGGATGACCAGATACTGTTGCTTCAAAAATTCCTTGTCCTCTTTGGGAAAGTTGTGGTACAGCCAGTCTTTGACCAATACCTTTCCGCTGTTGAAGTGATGCTGCTGATTATCATCAAAGCACAGGCAGTATTCAAAATCCCGTCCACGCTCACCAGGCCCCACCGAGAACGGGTAAAGGCGGCAGGTTCGAGGGCGGGCAGCATAGATGCTGCACTGGTTTTCGCGCAGAAAAATACAAGTGGCATCTGCGCCGACCGTTTTGAGTACATAAATGGGATAACCTTCATCGGTAAGCGGCATGGGTTCGCAGTATCGGAGCAGCACATCGTCCGTGCTGCTGATACCGCAATGCTGGTTACGCAGGTGCTTAGCCATCCGGTAGGCATCCAGGCTCTCAACCATCACGCAATTTTCAATATGACGGCAGCAATGACCGCAGCAACTGCAGTGATATGAAACGAACTCCTTTGCTCGTACCGACACGGCAAGGGTTTTGGATTGCTCTTCCATCGTATTCCTCCATAAAAAAGGCCGCGGCAGACAAAGACGCCTGCCACGGCCGGGACTTATGGGGCGTGGCCCCTTACTTGTTGAATTCTACGCGCACGCGGCCAGGGCCGTATAAGCCGGGAAGACGGCCGCCATCGGGAAAGGGTCCATAGAGAGGTAGTAGTCAGAATTGAGCGTCTCAAAATGGATCATATCCGCCGACTGCTCGTGGATCGCCACGACGGTCGAGGTGCGGTAGGTGGTGCCGTTGGCACGCAGAAAAGCGCAGTGGCCCAGAACCAGCGGGCACAGAAGCGTTCCGTGCATCACGATGGATTTCTTCGATTTCGTCATAGTATTCGACCTCCATTCAAAATGATTTTGATTTCCCGCCGGGGCAGATTACTCGCGGCAGAGTTCCAGAAACACCACATGGGCTTCCTCAAGAAGATCTTTGATACACCGGACAGGGAGCTTTTCGCTTTTGGCAATCTCTCGTACGCCATAGCCGCAACCTTTCATACGGACAATGTTCATCTGCTGTCTGGAAATGCGACCAGCCAGATCATGGAGCAGCTGGCCCATCTCGAATTCCTGCATCAGTTTGTCCTGCACCGCCAGTGTATTTTCCAAAGGAGTGCCGTCGGGATACAGGCCAAGGTGGATGCTGAGGATTTCGGCATTTCGTTTGTGACGCTCTTGAGCCCGAAAATAATCACATAACCGAAATTTCATTTGCCTCATGGCAATGGTGCTGAACGAGTATTTCTGAGCAGACGAACTGTTACAGTAATCCCGGACTGCAGTTAAATAGGGAAAAATAACCACGTCATAAAATTCGTCTTCAGAGAGATGGTTATCATTCAGAAATTTATAAACCAGGCCGTGATGTTCGGCGGCAAACTCTTGCTGTTCCTTTGTTAACGGTACTTCACACAACATATATATTTCCTCCAGTCTAAAACAAAAAAAGGGATACCCCCGGCGTGAGCCAGAGGTATCCCTTGATGACATGTCATGCGGTTATGCCCGCAGAAAATCCATTATGCCGGCAGCTTTTCGTAGTCGCCGTTGATCGCTCCGACCGCATAGCTCCCATCAGGATTTGCGGCTTCGGTGGCGGATGCGGGGATCTCATACTCGCAGTCGTTGGTGCGCTGCTCTTCGTTGATCAGGGCCCGCTGGATGTTGATGAGCTTGATCTGCTCCTTGAAGCCATTGGCATAGGCACGGATCTGACTCAACTCCTCGCCCTGGAAGTCGCGCACGAGACGGAAGGTGGCAACGCTGTAGTCGTTGCTGCCGTTGTTTTCCTTCTTCAGCGAGATCTGCACCAGGCTGCCATAGGTGGCACGCCGCCGGTAGACAAAGGCTCTGTTCAGAAACTCTTTGAACGGCTTGATGCTGGTGGGCGGGAGCGAGATCAGCAGAGGCATATACTCGCCGCTGCGCAGCAGGTAGATGTCCCGCATATTCTTGCACGCCTTGCCCCGTCCGCCGTCTCGGGCCGAGCCATACTCGTTCATCGGGCAAGTGGCGCAGGCGCCGCCAGGTTCACCAATTCCCGTCTTGCCGTCCACAGAGGAGCAGAGAGGCTTGGTGTCCTCGTCATACTCACTGCCTTCCGGCCAGAGGGTGCAGGCGGCGTGATTATAGAGAATCACGCCCTCCAGCGTCCGGGCATAGTCCGGATTGTCCGGGTCCTCGGTGGGGATCTCGAACTGCAGCTGGCCGCCGGCGGGAATCTTCACCCGCTGGAAACTCATCATCTGCAGACCGTCGGCATCCTCCGCGATCTCCTCGCTGCTGAAGTCGCCCTCTACCATGGCGGGAAGCAGGAAAGCGTTCTGCTCGGGAATGTTCATCATGGAAGTGTTCTGTTCGTACATAGTTCGTTCCTCCTTAGAATTGACTGGTTGGCAGCCACTCAGGCGGCCATCTGATTGATACGGCTCCACTGCCTTGCCGGCATGGAAAGAATGTTGTAGCCGATGCCCTCCAGAGCGGTGGCTCTGTCATAGTCCTCGACATCCTGGCTGTGGCGGGTCACTGCGTTGGACAAGCCATACAGCGTCAGATCGTTTCCTTCAATCAGCCGCTGCAGCACACCGGAGCTTTCTTCTTCCGTGATATGAAAGTCTCTGCTGACCAGCTTGACGACACCAGGAACATCCGCGGTATTCATCCGGGCGTCTTTGGCATCTTTCATCAGGTTGACCACCCGAGTGAAACGCACCTCATCCACCACGGCCCGTACCGTATCCTGAATCTTCATGGCAAACGCCTTATCGTCGGCTTCCAGCGTCTTATCGGAGTATAGCTGATAATTCTCCGTGGCCTCGTTGACACGGCCAACGTGGTTGCGGCGCGTCTGGGCGTCGTTGACCACCATGCCATTGCTGCACACCAGACGGTAGACCAACGGCTGGATATTCACCGAGCCAAGCCCCACCTCGCTGTTGCTGATGATGATGCCTGACTGGACGATATCGCCGGGAGAGACCTCTGCTTGCAGCCGGGTGTTCACCACCTTGATATACATACGGCTTTCGGTGAGCTGGCAGCTTTCAAAGTGCATCCCTTCCATATCCTGCAGGACAGGAAGAACGATGCCGGCAATATCCAGATTGTCGATACGCCGGTAGCGGTTGCTAAGGAATGCCCGGGCGGTGCCGCCAATAGTGCGGACTAAGCGCACAGCGGGCTCACGCTCGAACCAGGCGTTCACATTTTCCGAAAGCAGCTGGGGATGCTGTGTCAGCATCTTGTCGTAGTAGGCCGCCGGGATCTTCAGATGGGTGCCGATCTGCCTGTGGGCGATGGCATTGATCTCCAGCGGCTCCACAGCCATCTCGCCAGACGGGGTATAGGCATTGAGATATAAGTCCGAGCCAAAAGGCTCCAGACGGAGGCTTCGGGTATCCATCACATAATCGGCCTTCAGTTCGGCCTGACGCTGGATCTCCTTTGCCATCTCAACAAGGCTTATCCCGGATTTCATTGTGTTTTCACTCCCTTCTTTGTATGATGGTGCTTACCAGGAGACCTGAATGCCCTGCGCCGTTGTTTCGGCAGAAAGACCATTGCTCTCAAATACTTCCACCAGACGGGGCCAGTAGACCTTCGCCGGAAAGTTGGAGAGGTGTTCCTGCGGCACCAACTCCTCACCCTGCTGAATGCAGATATCGCCGTTTTCACGCAGAGTGAGCTTGCTGTGGCCACGAGAGTTCAAATCCGCCACCAGTGCCTCCAAAACCGTGCGTCCGCTGTTTTCATACCAGATGCGCGGATCGATTGGCTGCTTGTTGGGCGGAATATTGTTCGGGTCGTCTGCCCCTGTTTCAGTCTTGGACAGCGGTACGATCCGGAGCAGATCGCAGCGAATAGCTGCGTCCTTGCCGAAGGTGATGTCCGCATGGTCAAAATCATCCACATTGTAAAGTCGGATGCGTCCGGTACCATTGGTGCGGATCAGCTCGGTCGGCTTGGGTTCGCACCACTCAAAGCAGGCGTTTGCATACGAGGAGCGCAGGTAGGTCAGGATGCGGTGATTTGCGTAGCGGAGCAGCAGATCATCCGAAATTGGTTCCTCCAGTTCCGGGACCTGAAATGTGCTCCGACTAACGCCTTCGGCATGAAGCTGCCGTTCCCGCTGCTGGCGCTGCCGGCGGCGTTTGGCCTGCTGCATATAGGGGAGCAGGAGGATCAGTACGACCCAAAGCCCCCAGAGGGTGAATACCCCAATCAGCAGCCAAGCCTGCCACGGTCCGCGCACCAGAGCCATGATGGCGATAACAGCACCAATCAGAATGGTGATGCTGCCGCTCAAAAGTCCTTTGTCGTTACTCATTTTTTGCCGTCCTTCCTGTAAATTTTGCCTGAAAACAAAAAAAGAGGGACCGCACCAAGTTTTTCAGTCCATTCTGAAAACTTGATACGGTCCCTCTGAGGTGCCGGTACTTATCCCGGCAGGGGTTCGCGGTCACCGTCCATCACCTCTGCGGGTGCAGGAACAGTCTCCGCTTGGTCGGAGCCATTCTGATCACTTTCCGGCTTTGCTCTGGAGGTTTGTCCGGGAAGGTAGCCAAAGTCAGTCAGCCATACTTTCAGCTTCTTGACCGTGCTTCCGTCCTTTTGGCGGACATCCACCAGTTTTTGCGATCCGGTGAGCCAGATCATGCTGCCCTTTCTGACCTTGAGCTTCATGAGCCTGGCAACAGCGTCGCCACGGGCCCATACCTGATAAAAGTCCGGCTGGTTACCGCCGTTTCGCTCCATAAGGTCAAAGCAGACATACGGTTGTTTTGTCTGGCCTTCTTTGGGAACAAGATCATGCATGACTCGGCCAAATACATGGATCTGTGCCATAACACTTCCTTTCTTCGCCTTTGGCGTTACTATCTATATATAAAAAGTGCCAGCAGCAATCCGGCCACAAAATGGGCGCGGAGATACCACTGACACTTGCATACAAACTTAACAGCGTGTGCAATGCGGGCTTTTGGCCTGCGGTACAGAACATCGGTCTGTATCCCATACGGGAAGCGCACAAAAATCAATTACAAGGTAAGTGTAACACTATATCTTGTGCCTGTCAAGTGGTATAATTCTATATATAGATATTTTCGCGCGGCGACTTACAACATATGGTTCATGTAACGATAGTAGTCATCCAGCAGGTAAAACTTCAATCTTCTGGCATAAGTTTTGCCATAGTGAATTGTCAGACCGTAGATGTTTCCGGTACCATCCACTCCAAGGGGACCCAGCCAGCAGTAGTTTTTGCCCTCGTCAAAGAACCAGAGCTGAATGTCCTGGTATTCTTCCTCGGTTACAAGGCCGGAGGCGGCCAGTCGGCAGCAATCTTCTTCCTGGAGCATTGGGCGGGAAAGAAAGCGGCGATAGAGTTCGTCCGACAGGCACAGGGCCTGCTGGTAGGTCAAAGGATTCGAATGACTTAACCACCAGCGTGTGACATCTTCAAAGGAATGCAGCTTCGGCTTTGGATCAAGCGCACGGAAAGTTTGGAGAAAGGCCTGCACATCTTCCAGTTTTGCCGGCGGCGGGATCGGGATTTCTTGTACTTTATTATCAAAAAATCCAAAAGCAATCTGTTCGCCGGTCTTATCTTCCAGAAGAAGAGAAGTTCGGGAAAGCGGAGATACCAGAAAATGTTCCATGACAAAATTGGCATCCAGGAATTGCTGGATTTTGTATTGCTCAATGGTGTGTGGCTTATACATTGGCGAAACCTCCTTTTTGATGTTCCGCTTATTAAATAGGGAAGTATTTTCACTTTTCTGCAATGTAGATTAAATTTGAAAAGGCAAGCAAAAACTGCGGCACCATAACGGTTTGAACGGCACCGCAGCTTTTTCCTTATTCCGTGGGTTCTTATTCAAGGTTTTCATCCGCAGAGGAAGTCGTTTCAAGCTCTTCATACCCCAGAAAACTATTGGTAGAAAGGGCTGCGTCCAGGTAGTCATTTCCAACTGCGGGACGGCTCCCCGTCTGGAAATAGAATCGGTAGTGGGAACCAATCCGAAACCTGGAAGCTTTGCTCAAAAGCAGAGTGGTTTCTGCGCCTTGGGCATCTACTAACTGTACCTTGCGATAACGATGCAATGCGGGGGCGGTGTCACTGGTACAAACTCCTTCGACTACTTCATACCGGCCACAAGCGGCGGTGCTCCACAGGCTTCCGCTCAACACCAGCGAAGCGATGAAAATAATTCCGCCCAATGCCAGAAGGATGTGATCTGTGGTTGCGGTAAAAATTACGAGACTGACAGCGAGGCTGGCAAGCCCGGCCAAAGCGGTCAGTAGAATCTTACGCCGCAGCACAAAGGGGAATTGATCCCATTGTTTTTTCATGTGCTGATCCTTTCAAAAATGATTTGCTGGCGCAGGTACAGGTTGGCCACGGCCAGCGTGACAGCCTGACTGCTCCGGCTGTTCTTCATCATGCTGGCGATATTCTGGCAGGTGGTCTCGCTGTCACCGTACACCTTTTCCATCAGGACCCGTTCACTGGGGAGAGAGAAGACATCCTGCTCCACACATTTGATGATTTCGGCGGTGGAAAGAAGCGCCTGATGGGCCAGCCTCATTACACGGGATTCATAATCAGTCCGGCGGTCTTTATGGAATAGCTTCATAGCCTGCTTCATCGTTATCCGCCGGCTGAGTACCAGCTTGGCAGCGGACACGCCGCGTACAAATGCGGAGCCATTGGTGGGGATGACCCCAAGAGAGCTGAGCAGGTCGTACAATGCATCGAATTCTGTTTCGCCGCATCCGGATACCAGAAGGCCGCGGATGAGCAAACGGTTGACGCAGGCATCCCAGGGACGGGCAACACATCCGCCAAGGGAGGAGGCCAGCTTGTCACACTGGCAGGAAATATCATCCCATTTGGAGATCCGCCAGTTCAGTGCAGTCCACACGACCATTTCCTGCATATCCACCATGTATCGCTCCCCACCCAGCACAATGACCGGGCAGGAATGTCCGCACCCGTTGGCCTCCCGCTCCAGACGGCCGACCGCAGTATACAGCTTTTTTAATTCCATAGCTTCAAAACCTCCTTTTAAATATCCTTTACTGCTGTATGACCGCGGTTTTCAACAGACTCAAAGCAGACTTGCCAAAAAGCGGGGATCACAGCGCAGCTTGGCCGCAGAGCGAGAGATCCAGGCGCCTACATGAGAAGGAGGCACATGATAGATTTCCGCAATATCTGTGACCCGCATCCCTTGTAGTTTAAGAGCAAGCGCCTCAATACCGAGTCTGGCTACACCGTCATATTCCTGTTTGCTGGCCTCCAGGAGCGACAGTGTTTCTACCAGGGACATACGAGCATCAAAATCATCGGCCTGCGGTTCCAACGCCTCACCGTCTGCCGCCAACTCGCCATGCTCGCCAATGATAAGACGGCTGAAATGGCTCCGGTGATTGCATACCTTTCTACAGTAGGATAAGAGACCGTTTTTTACGACTGTTTTGGCGTAGGTGGAAAATTGTGCCCGCCCGTCATCCTTATAAGTGGCTGCAGCTTTGCAGAGCCAGAGGCATCCCTCTTGAAACAAATCGCTATACTCCAGGCCGCAAATGGTGGGATTGACATGGATATAGTCACAAATCACCCAATGTACCACAGGCAGATTCTGTGCAACGAGTTTCTGTTGTGCTTTCGTTAGGCTATTCATATTTTCGCCCCCATCAGGCTGCCGCCTTCATGTCGGCGGGAGGGCCAGACGCCTGTTTGCACAGACGAATCACTTCATCGCACATCCAATCAGAAAATTGTCCGATATGAGCCTGGTGCTCGTTTAAGCCCAATTTGGCCTGTAGCCAGATATAGACCTCCCATTTTTCCATGTTCCGGCTCTGTTGCAGCTGACGAAGCGCCTGGTGCGCCAGAATCCGTTTGTGTCGCAGATCACCATTGGCCAAGACACCCATGGGCAGGTGCGTCCGATCATGGGCGCTCACATAAGCGTCACAGGCAGGCCAGCGATCACAGAGATAAAGAAATTTTCCCCGAGAGCGCCGGTTGTGCCCATATACAACACTAGCGGGGCGAAGCGAAGCGTTGGCGTGACAGTATGGGCATTTAATTTTTTTTGACTTCATCATAAAATCATCACCTCCAAAAACGCGCCGAAGACGGCGCAATGACGTCTTTTTGGGTATAAATTAGGGGGCGCTGCCACAGGACCACGCAGAGCAAAGCTGGTGAAGTGTGCAGTTAGACGGGTCCGGCGTGTGCCATTCAATGTATTTTGAAAAGGCAGATTCAAAGGAACGGCGCGGCAGGACAGCGCTGCACTCGGCGGGATCAACTTGCTCGCCGGTCAGCTGATGAACCGATTCGGCAGACAGCAGCATGACCTGCCCGCACTCATCCACGGTAAACAGAAAACCCGAGCATGGTTTTTCATGTTCATGTGTGCAGACCTCACAATCACAGGAGATAAAAATGGCGTTGCGCCAGTTTCCACCAGTGGCACGCAGAAAGGAATAAAATTTGCAGGGTGTATTCATCCTGTACCTCCGTTATTCGTTTTTTGAAAAACAAAAAGCGGGGGCCGGTTGTGGATATCCACAAACCGACCCCCGCATATTGGCGCTTAGGCGAACAGACCCTCGATCTCCTGGGTGATCCGGGGGATGACCGTATCGTTGAAGATGAGGGTCAGAGCCGCCAGGAGCAGCGCACCGAGGACGACAGCGATGATGATCTTCACAGCGTCAGAGATATAGAAATCGCCGCGCTGGTTGGAGAGCGCCGTGCGGGCGCGAAGGACGAGGCCGTTGACTTTGTTGCAGATGCAGCTGGTAAACTTCTTCATGAAAATACCTCCTGAGAGTGTGATTATTGAATGGTTGGGTGCAGCCTGTCAGGAGCGACGGATCGGCTTGAGCAGGCCGTTTTTGTTGGAACGGGGCTTGTCAGGATATACCTTGGGCTTCTGATGCAGAAGCTGGTGGAACCGGCGGCGAATCCGATTTTCGCCGTCAGGCGGAATAAACTTTTTCTTCGCCATGGAATTCTCCTGTTCAGACGATAAATCAAGGCCGGCCTGCTGACAGGCCGGCCTTGTGGCAAAGTTGATAGCAGCCGGTACGCCGGCTGCTATGGGAACCCGCTGACATACACGGTATCACCTCCAATATGGGTTGGTTCCCGAGCGGGGGAGTTGTTATATAAAGCTCAGACTTGAAGTGTGAGCGGGAACCTGTCAGCCGAAGAAAGCCCCGAGAGAAGCCAGCACCTCCGTACAGAGGACAACCAGATAGATGATCATAATACAGATCAGCATCATCATGGAATAACGCTGGATCTTCTTGGGCCGTTTGGCAGCTTCTTTTTTCAGGTTGTTCTGTTCAATCTGCCGCATATCAAAGCAGATCATCTTGAAGTACATCCGCTGGTCGTCACCGCGTAGTACGCCAATCAGGCCTCGGATCACATCAGACAACATGGGGCTGCCGATGCGGGTCTCAAAGTGAATCAGAGCGTTTTCATAATTGCCAGTTTTCATGTCAGCAATCGTCTGATCCAGCTCTGCACCGAAATCCTTACCTGCAACGCGACGGTAGGAGGTGAGAATTTTCAGTACATCACGATCATTCTCCAGATTCTGCCCAATGGTCAAAGCAAATCGGGGTATTTCGCTTTCAATGAGTTTGCGACGCTTCTTAACAAAATCGAAAACGCTGTAATAGGTCGAAAACCACAGTGCTACCGCCAAACCAATCAGGATCGGAACGGCCAGCGGCATAAGCGGCGCCATGAGCAAAGCGCAGAGACCAACGGAACCCGCCCGGACCCATGCCCGGGCGGTATAGACTTCCGGTGACAGTTCCAGGCCGACAATGTCCAGTGCCCGCTGAAGCTTATTGCGCTTGAGCTTATCCAGTTTCAGATAAGGAGCGAGCAGCCTGGCGATCTTGGTAGTGTAGACGTCCAGCAGCTTTTCTGCTTTGATGCCCTGCTGCTTACGGGCTAGCATCATCATCCGGGAGGTCTTCTTAGTGGGAATGTCCACGAAGGCGCAAGTCAGGTTATAGGTGGCGAACCCAAAGCAGATGATTGCCAAAAGAGCCAGAAGCGTCATGCGCCGTCACCTCCGTATTCAATGGGTTTGCTCAGCTTCATGATCTGGGTCAAAGCAAACAGAATGATGGCTGCACAGATCGCCAGAGCGATTTTACCGGGAGTCGTAAAAATGAGGGTATGGAACCAGTCTTTGTTCAGGAAATAGAGCAGCGGCACATTGGCAATCACCAGGAACATCATTGTGATAGCTTCCCGGCGCGGCCCCTGCATCATGGCTTCCAGTTCAGACTGTACCACACGCACATCACTGAACTTTTGGGCAATGGTGGGCAGCGTGTTTTTCATGGAACGATCAGACTGGCACTGAATCAAGATGTTGCACCACTCATGAAAGACCCGGTTGGGTATCTTCATCTTGAGGGAGTTGATGGCGCTTGTCAGATTGGCGTTGATCAGCTCCGCCTCGTAGACGAAAGCTTCAAAATTGGCCTTTACCGGCTCGTTGATGTAGGGCAGGTTTTCTTTGACAGCCCGGATCAGATCCTCGGTGCGCAGATAAGAGGTGGTGATGATGGAGATGGCGGTCTCCAGTTCCTCATTGAGATGCTTCTTGTAGCTGGCGGCGGTGCTTCGCAGGTACCAAATGGGGGCAAGGGAAAATCCAATGCCCAGAATCGGCACCATATACACATTATTGATGAGCAGCGCCAGTACGGCACCCACCGCAAATAGGATAAGCGACAGCCGTTTGACGGCCTCATAACGGTCAGACCGGCCGGTACCTTTCAGGATCTGCTTCAGCTCATAATCCTGATTGAAGAATCCCTTGGCGGGTGTGCCCATCAGAACATTGAGTTCATCAGACAATGTGGCCGCTTTGCGCTGGGAGCGGAAGAGAGCGTCAATGAAATCGCCCGGGCGCACACCGAACAAAGCCAGGAGGCCCGCGCTGATAAGCGAAAAACATATGATATAGATCCACTGCAATGCTTAATCCACCTCCTTAGGGGGCTGCATGAACTCGGCCAATTCCTTGTTGGAAATACCGTTGTCCAGCAGGCGCTTTTTCAAAGTATCGGAGATCAGGCCGACCTTCCGATGGTGCCCGACCACACGGACATTCCCATCCCTGTCGGTCACATTGTCCTCTACCTCAAACTTATATAGTGTGTGGGAGACGAGCTGACCATCTCGGAAGTCCTCACCCTCCAGGATTTCCATGATTTTGCGGGAGCGATCCTCCAGCTGTTTGGTGAACACCACGATGGGGTAGGCCTCTACCATGATCTCCATGAGCACAGAGTCATCCATACTGTATTTGCGCTTGGCGAGGGTCATCATTCTGCGGTATGTGCTGTTGCAGGAATTGGAGTGAATAGTGGTACAGACCGTGTGGCCGGTTCGGGAGCTCTCTGCCGCAGACAGACTTTCCGCCGCAGACCGCATCTCACCAACGCCGATCACATTGGGATGCTTGCGCAGAACCCGCTCCAAGAGGAAGTCCTGGTTGATGTTCAGAGCCGGATTCTCGCTGGGGCGGGTCAGCAGGTGGATGACAGAATTCAGGATGTTGCCGTTCTCGTCCCGTTTGACCAGATCAAACTCACGGCTGCCCTCCTCGATGGTAATGAGGCGCTGATTGTTGGGTACATTGGAGAGCAGCCAGGCCATGATGGTAGTCTTGCCGGAACCCGTGGAACCAGCGATGCACACACTGACACCGTACCGAATACAGGCCATTAGGAAGTGAAGCATCTCAGCTGTGGCGCTGCCGGAATCCAGAAGCTTCTGTTCAGAGACCGTCTGCTGATTGACGATACGGATGGAGGCATTGATACCAACATCCGGGTCCACGATAGGGGTCTTATCCACGGAGATACGGATGTTCTTATCCAGAAACCCCACCACGCTGGGCATCGTATCGTCGATGACCATGCCGCAGGCGTTGAGCATACGCCGCACCACATCAATGGCGTGCTGCGGAGAAGAGAACTTATCCGGGATCTTGATGCTGCGGCCGCCGGCCTCGATCACCTCAATGTCATTGTAGGCATTGATATTGACTTCCTCGATGCCGGGCTTGTAGATCCATTTCTTCAAAAAGGAGTACCCGGCCATATCTTCATAGAGCTGCTCGCAAAGCTGCTCGGTGGTCAGCCCGCTGATAGCATATTTGCGTTTGACGATGTACTGCACCATCAGTTCTTTCAGCAAGGCTGTGGCCCGCTCGGCATTGGCTTCGCCAGCTTCGGCAATGGTGGATGCGTGATTCTCAGCAAAATACCGCTGCACATCCTCCAACACCTGGTCATAGGTCAGCTCCTGATTGGCGGCAGGCGCAAAGAATATGTCGTTGAGGTTATTCATCGGCATCGTCCTCCTCGAACTCTTCCTCATCGTCAGGATCTTCCTCTGCGGCCTGTTCCGCCAACTCCATCTGCTCCAGCGCATCCAGCACCTTGTTGAGCGAAGCGGTGTACTTGGGATTGCAATATTTAATGGCCTGGAACATGCCACCCTCAGTGGCACAACGGTCGATTTCCTTGCCGTAGGGGAGCAAACCATCAAACCCTCCGATGATATACCCCATTTCATCCAGAGCGTGGAACGGCCGGGCCATACCGGCAAAGGTCAGGTGCTGATCGTAGTGAAAACGTCCATCCACCAGCAGCGGCTGATGGGCCTTCAAGTAGTTGATCCCTTTCAAATCAGGGGTGAGCAACCGAACGACCAGATCGCCGGATTCAATGGCCGCCGGTGTGAACACATTGGTCATGTTGGAACTGCAGTCCAAAATGACGAAATCCACCAGTTTGGCTGCCGCATTGACCAGCTGGAGTACCATGGCGTATTTGATTTCCGGGTAACTCAGAGGATTCTCACCAGCGGAATACCCCATCAGGCCAATAAACGGATAGCTTTTCAGAACCGTGACATGGCTTGCCACCAGCGAGGTATCAATCTCTACGCTGCTGAGAACCTGGCCCACCGAGGCGTTGGTCTGAATGATCTGATCCGGCAGCCAGACCGGGAGCATGGGAACGCTGATCTCCGCGTTGATGATGATGGCTTTCCGCTTATCTCGGGTCAGGGCTTTTGCAAGAATGCAGGAAAACATACTTTTCCCGCTTCCGGGACTGCCCCAGACAGTAATGACTTTTCCCATCGTTTCCGACCTCCTTCTGTTACTCAGCCGGTTGGCTGGTGTCCGCGGGGGGCGTTTCGGCGCCACTGTCCGGCGCCTCAGAACCGTCCTCGGCCGTAGGCTCGCTGCCCTCCGTAGTCTCACCATCTTCCGTCAGCGTTTCGGGAAAATAGATCTCCTGCAGGGTTTTGTCCTGCGCTGCCAGAAGTTCTTCAGCCAGTTGATCGTTGTTACGGGAGATCAGGGCCACATGGGCGACGCCGTCGTTTTCCATCTCTGTGATGATCCGGGCTTGCTCAGGCGTTGCCAGAACTGTGATAGTGGCAGACTGCTGCCGCTCTTCATCCTCCGTGGGCTCCTTGGTGTTGTCCACATTGACGCCATCGGAATCGGTAACCGACAGCACTTTAACAAAGCGGAGTTCCGGGACCTCTTCTGCTGTCTCCAGGAAGTGATAGATCCGAATGATGTCGTTGGGCTGGAGCTTGTCAGAGAGGCCGGAGGCCAGCGTCTTAACAGTCATTGAGATAGCTACCTTTCCAGAAGGGATGTCATTGAGTGCCACATCCGAAGAAACCGGAACACTGCTGACCTTGCTGGTAAGGATGTAGTCACCCTCAGCCAGATCCGCGGTTACATACAGGCCCTCCACATCGCTGAGACTGTGCGCAACATTGGAGGGCAGATTGTAGCCGCCAACTTCCACAACCTCGGCATTGTCCGAGGTGATTTTTTCGCCTTTCAGCACCGGCTGCGTGATACGGACGATTTCGGCTTTTCCGTTGGTCTGACGGGCGATGGTGGGGAGGGCAACAAAGGCAATGACTGCTGCCAGGACCAGGGACAAAATGCCGAAGATAAAACGGTTGTTCAATTTCATAAGCATAATCTCCTAATGCAAAAATAGTTCGGCCAATGTCGCCGCAGAGCAGCCGCAGGCCAGAAAAGGTAGAAACGGGATGGACAAAGGGCGCCGATCCCGGTAAATCCGCCGAATCATCAAAATGATGGGCATAGCACATACTGCGGAAACCAGAAAAACGATGGACATACCGAAAGGACCATAGATGAGTCCCAGCACACCGCAGAATTTGATGTCACCGCCGCCCATGCCGGTCCCTCCAGTCACCATGGCAGCAGCCAGAGGAATACTGAATCCAAGCAGAGCGCCTATTAAGGACTTTGCGAATATCGGCCAGAGCCAAAGCGGAGGTTGTCCGCAGTCCAGGGCGAACCACGCTTTGATCAGCGGCGCCGCCGCAGCCAGCGGGATAAAAAAGACGAGCGCCCGGTCGGGCACTCGCCGATGAAAGATATCGTAGAAGGCAAAACCGACAATCACCAAAAATGCGGTGAGCAGATATGCCGACCAGATACTATTCTCGATTGGTATACCAGTCATCATAGAGGCTCCCGTTGATCGATACATAATCGTTCAGGTTGATGCTCAGCATCCCATCCGGCGTCCACGTGTCCCAAACCTGAGTAAATACTGTGTAGTTGGTAGAATCCGGGAACCAGATAGGCGTAAAATGCACCGTTCTGTTGTAAGTGGAGAAGTCGTTGGGCTGGAAGGTGAATTTTGCACTTCGACCACTGGACACCCGCTGCAGAAGACGCAGATAGGTTTGGTACTGGAATTCCGGAAACACAGAAAACGCCGTCTGCGGATGAGTAATGTGACTGGTGGGTGCATCGGTGGAGAGCGTTGCGGTCACATCCTGCTTGACGCCATACCCGCTCTTCATGGCCTTGCCGGAGGCAGTCGGTACAATATCATCCGGCATCAAGGACATGACACCGCTGATCGAAGCGGAGTAACCGGTGTATTCATACTCCCAATAGCCTTCATCAACCCAGTGCCCGCCGTCTTCTCCGTGGTCACACCATACCCACACCGGCACCCAGTAACAGCTCCAAACACCCCAGTTGGCGGTCAGCTTCTGTGTTTCGCTGGGAAGGGACGGCAGTGTATAGCTCGGATTGGTATCCGTAGCTACGGGATCAGGCGGGATGTGTTCGTTCAGATCTACGATCTTCGCCACAAAGGTATCCTGAGCGGTATAAGCGCCACTGACGGATACCGTTATAGTGACTGTCTGGGGAGTGGAGGGAGTGTGCCATTTGACCCAGACTTTCTGGCTGTCGCCAGCCGGAATCACGATATTGTTGACCCGGTAGGATGTGCCGAGAATAGAAAAAGTCACCGAGGCGGGGTTATCCGGTGTAAGGTCGGTGTCAGTCCGAAGTGTCACGGTCGTGATTACATCGGTATCTACCCGATACTCTACATCTGGGGCCTCAATCTCGCCTTCGGGCGGGATTTCATCAAACCAGACGATGCCAACGCCGAGGGTATTGATGATGTCGGAGTTGTTTTGCGTCCCGGTGGTGCTGCCGCCCCATGCAGAAATGCCCAGGTCACTGAACTCCAGAAACATGCTCAAGGGCAAGTTCTTATGGGTGAGCGAGGTCATAGTCCTTCGCAGTGAACCACCCGCCAGCTGATCGTACAGGCCAGCTTCAGTTGCTGTCATGCAGTAATACTGGCCATTGTGGGTAAAGTAGGCGATGGGCTCGATAAGAAGCTTATATTCGCCGGCAATCATCCGCTCGTAGTCCACACCTGCTGCTTGAGCAACCATCATGCAGGCATATTCTGAGCAGAAGTACCGTTTGATGGCATCAATATTATTCTGCCCACTGCTGCTGACGATTGTGGGCATAGACTGGGTGGGCTTGATGCAGGTATAGGCCACGCCGGATTGAAGAGAAAGCCCGGTACCGGCCAGATATTGCAGTTTATTGACTTTACCAAAGTGCAGAATGCTGCTGTTCTGCGTACGATTGGAAAAGTCAATCGGAGAAGAGACGGCAGAGCCGCTCGCTGCATCTACCACCGTAATGCGAACACCGTCATTGCCCGGGTTCCAGAAGTTGGTGCTGGTGCCCTGGCCCATACCACCGCCGCCGCCGTCAATGTTGCCGTTCCCGCCGGCAGCAAAAGCAGTGGCAGGAACAAGGCACAGGGTCAGCGCCAGACTGCACAGGAGGGCGAGAAGTCGTTTCAAATGACATCACACTCCAATCATATAAAATTGAAGGGCCGCCACATAGCTGTGACGGCCCTGGAGATCCGTATTTAGTTGTGGGGCAATCAGCCCATGTTTCCGACTTGCTTGTTCAGGTCACCATCGCTGCCGCCGGTGGACTGCTGCACATCGCCGGGCACCACCCACCCAAAGACGGGATCGTAGACGGCGCCGCTGCCATTGCTGGAGCCGGGGGCCGGCTCATTGCTGGAAGTGGATTCTTCTGCCGGCGGCGCCGTGACTTGAGGTACAGACGGGTCGGGGGTGACATCGTGATCTTCGCCGGGGTCTGCAATCTCTGTCTTGCCTTCCGGAGCAGGGGGCGGAGTTTCCTCCGGCTTGTCCGTATCAGTGAAGTCAATCACCACTTCACTTTCCGTTTCGGAGGTTACCTTGGGGTATTCCTCCTCAGAGCTGGGAGACTGCCCAGGGGAATACGCATCTACTCCGCCGGAATCGTCCCCGTTTTGGGCACCGCCGTCCGACCAATCGCTGGTGGTGCTGCTGGGAGGCGATTCATCCGGCTTAAAATTCTCCGTTCGATCCCGGCTTACGAACCAGCAGACGCCCAGGATCGCAACACAGAGGACGACCAGGACCGAAACGATAAAGCCTTTGGATTGGAAAAACTTTTTCATGTGTGTCCACACTCCTTCTTTACTGTTATATAAAGCATATACTGCGGAACTTACTGATGTTTCAACAGCGCCGCTAAAATTTGGTATTATGGTAGCCAGTCAGTTCTACCCGCTGTGTGATAGTAGGGTAGTTGTGCCCAAACATCCGCACATAGAACTCCACATCACAATAGAAGATATACTCGACCCGATCGCCCACCACATTGAACTCCAGGCTGATGTCGGATACCTGATAGTCGTTCGTGGAAAGCGGAATTTTGGAGGCAAGTCCGCCTGCCACCGTGGCCTCCAGCATTTCCGTGTAGTCACTGCTGGAATAGAGGGTGCGCAGGTACTCTTCAAAGTTAGTTTCCCGTTGGGAGCGGTAAGTGTCCGCATAGATGGTGGCGCTCAGGTTGTTCAGCTCCATTTTAGCGCCGTTTCGGATGTTGATGCAAGTGATCCGCACTGAGGCGTACAACAAAAGAAAGGAAATGAGCATCACTACGCCGACCACAAAAAAGCAGGCGAAGAAAGTGATCTCACCCCGCTCGTTGCGGAGTGGCCGTCGCAGCCACCGCATAAAATGCTTCATAGGCCACCTCACTTCCAGTAGTGTTCGCTGACGCCGGAGCCGCGGGCCACCACCGTGATGTTGACCAAATCCAGATTCCAGAAGCCGCCCAGCTTTGCTTCACCCTCAATGGTGATATAGAAAGGAGTCCCGAGCTGAATGGCCCTGGACATTCCGGCCGGTGTGGGCGACTTATATGTGGCGTCAATGGAGTAGGTTATGTTTTCTGCTCCCTCGATCTCCGAGCACAGAAATTCAAAGAGAGAATCCGTCTCGCTGTTGATGCCACCGGACAGCTGGATCTGCTTTACCATCTGATCGGCTGCGTGATCCAACTCTTGTTTCGTGGAGATGATACCGAACAGATCGATGATAAATGCCAGCAGGACAACGGCGATAAAGATGAAGAACACCGTGGAGAAATAGTTGGCCTCACCTCGCTCGCTCTTCATTGTCCTGCGGGCTTTCTGCAGGAAAGTATGAATGTGAACCACCACCTTTTCTGACAAATGAAAGCAGCCGCCCCCTGCCGGAGCGGCTGCTTTACAAAGTATTGACTGTACCAAGTATAACAGATATGGATTTACGGCGAAAGGGCAGGACTGCGCCAATGTAGGGGCAAGATTGTGCCAATCAACTGGGAACCGTGAAAAGAATTCCTTTGATGCGGTTCTGCGGAAAGTATTTCAACATGTCTTCTCGGTCAGCATTGACCACAACAGAAAAAGATGTTATTATAAGAGCATAAAATAAGTGGTAATAGAGTATCATAATAACAAGCGCGTATCTATGGCAGGAAGGAGAACTGTATGGAGAAGACAAAATATAGAGATTTGATCATGCGGTATCTTACTGCATTGGACCCGAATCAAGTAATTACAACAGAACAAGTTGCTCAGTATGTCGCAGAACAACTTCAACTCGAAACAGCAACAGTAAAAAAGACAGTCAATGTAAATATGGCCCGTCTTGAAAAAGAAGGGCAAATTGTGCGTTTGACAAAAGGTATTTATTGTAGGAAGGTAAAAACAGCATTTGGATACTATACCCCGGATAAAGAAACGCTTTTTTGTAAGCAACTTCTTCGCAATGAAAACGAAGTGATTGGATATGAAACAGGATTATCTGCCCTCAATCGCATTGGTCTGGTATCTCAGATGCCCAAAAAAAGGTGCATTGCAACAAACTTGCACATGAAAAGGATTCCGAAAGGAATGCAGATAGAGATTCGGAAACCGCCAATTATAGTCAATGCCGACAACTTTCGATATCTGCAAATTTTGGATGCAATTCGAGAACTGGACATGGCACCTGTCGATACAGCGAGGCCGGTTGATGTAGTAAGAGCAACAGTTCAGAAATTTGCGTTAGAAACGGATCAGCTGATTCTGATGGCTCGAAAGTATTATGGGCAAAAGACATTAGTTCGGACGATAGATATTATGTTGGAGGGTAGTTATGAATCTGCACGAGGATAAGCTTGCTTTTTTGAATATCATCAATCTAGTTCATGAAGATAGCGGTATTAGATCCGATATTTTGGAAAAAGACTATTATGTTACGCTACTGCTTAGAGAGTTGGCAGGCAAGCAAGCAGAGCTGCCGGCTTATTTTAAAGGTGGAACAGCTCTGTATAAAGCACAGAAAAGCATCCGTCGTTTTTCTGAGGATATTGATTTGACGGTATGTATTGATAACTGCAGTAATAATCAGGCAAAGAAACGACTGGAACTGGCAACAAAGAAATATCAATCGCTCCCCCGCACATCCAGAAAAGAACTGGAGGACGACCGTAAAGGCAGTATCACAGCAGTTTACGACTATGCTCCACTCGTGGGGATTGACTCAGATGATCCACTACAGCGTTTCGGATATGTGAAAGTAGAAGGCACCTCTTTCACTGTCAGCGAACCCTTTACTCCACTTGAAATTGAACCGATACTTTATACTTATGCTACAGAAGAACAACGCCAAATCCTTCAAGCGCAATATGATGTTGGACCTTTCCGGATCAATACAATCCGCCTGGAGCGTATTTTTGCAGACAAAATTTTTGCAGCTGAGTTTTATTATGAACGTAAAATGTATTTTGATGTGGCAAAACATCTTTATGATGTCAGTGTCATGCTCGATTTAGAGCAGATTCAAAAAATGATTGGAAACCAACAGATGTTTCTTGAAATGCTGGGGTATAAAAGACTGGAAGAAACCAGACGAACAGGCAGCGACTTGGCAGAAAAGAAGTTTTCCGATTTTCAACTGCTTGGAGGGTTCGGTGATAACGCTGCATTGCGTAAAGATTATCAGCATATGCAGCGGAACTATGTTTTTTCAGAAGAAGATGTGCTGTCTTTTGATTATGTAGTAGAACAATGGAAAAAACTCAGAGAGATCCTACTTGCGCTTGCATGACAATAACACATCGATTTTGCAAAAAGTAATGTGCGATTGTCAGGTCGAGGGCGCTTTGTATCTATCTATGTAAGTGAGCTGTAAGTCGAAAAAATAGTCGCCTGAGAAGTATGTGTTCGATACTTCCCAGGCGACTTTTACATTACAGGTTCTGCCGGATGATCCGCGTGATGATGCCCACGGCTACGCCACGCTCCATGTCCAGGCGGGTGACGGCAAAGGACACATCATCCTTTTTCCCGGGCATCCGGTAGTCATAGCAGGAGTGGGCCACCGCATTGACGCCGTTGGAAAGCCTGACATAGACGACGCCCTTGTGGACATCGGTGACCTTGCCGGCGTACTTGCCCTGGATGCGGCACTTCTGCAGGTTGTCCCGGTCGGTGTTTTCCGAAGTGCTCTTGATGTCAGCCCGGATGCTCAGGTCTTCCGGACTCTCGCGCCGCACGCTGAGGATGCGGACCAGCACCTCATCGCCCACAGCAAACCGCTCATGGGCGTCGCCGATCCAGTCCCAGGCCAGATCCCGGGCCAGGATGGAGCACTCGACGCCGAACACTTCCACGCGGATGACTTTCTCGGCCACGGCGATCACACGGGCCTGCACAATGCGGCCTTCGTAGACACGGTACATGCCGTCAGCATCCAAATCGAAGTAGAAGATCTGGCGTTTACGCATCATCGCCTCCCGGCGGCTGGCGACCACGCTGCGGGTCTTGGAGTCAATGCCCCGCACCACAAAGTCGATGTCGGCGCCCAGCATGTTGCCCAGGATCTTGTTCTGGCGCAGCATCAGGTCGGCGTAGTCCTGGCCAGAAGGGCTGCGGCCCAGGTTGATCATCATTTCCTTGATGGGAATGATGATGCGGAAACCCTTGTAGTCCACCACGGCCACCGTCTTACGGTTGTCCAGCTGCTCGATGCCGCCCAACTGGCCCGTCAGAATACGGCGGGTGCGATAGGCGTTATGAATCTCATGCCAGATGACATCCTCACGGTCTTCCGCCGTCTCTACATCCTCACGGCTGCGAATGGTCAGGATAGAGGGCTCACGGCGCGTCTGCACATTCCGCCGGCGAGCGGGCGCCCGGGGAGTGGTGGCTTCAGGCACCTGCTCCTCCATCGGGGCGGAATCATCCTCCAAAACGGGTTCACCCTCTGCAGTAGTATCCTCGGCCGGGGCCTCATCCATCGGAAGCGGCTCAGCGTCTGCCTGCGGAACAGGGGCCTCCGCCTCAGCAGTGGTATCCGATACCTTCTTCTTGCGGGAGGTGCGCTTGGGCTTTGCGGCAGGCGGTTCTTCGACGGCCTGGGGATTCGGCTCAGAGGCAGCGGTATCGTCACCTGCGCTGTCTTCCTCTGCGGGGAGATCTCCGTCGCCGTCAGCTGTTGCCTCATCGTCCTGCTCGAAGTCTGCGTTCTCGTCAGAAGTAGCCTCGGCGGCGTCCTCGTCGCTGCTCACAGCATCATCGCCGAACACTTCGGCTTCCGTAAGCTCCGGCAAATCACCGGTGGTATCATCGGAAGGGGGCGCGCTGTCGGGCTGATCCATAGCGGCCAACAGAGCGTTCAGGTCCTCGCCGTCAACCGGGGCAGAATCAGGAGCAGTCGTATCCTCGGAGGGAACGGGGGAATCCTCCAATGCGGTGGTCTCAGGAACAGGGGCCTCCTGTTCCAGAAGTTCTTTTTTCTTGGTTGCCATATAAGTAAAACCTCCTTAATTTGGTGTATTACGAAAGGATCGAATCCTTGTCGGTTGAAACAATGCCCTCCGGGGGTTTGGCTCCAGGTTTTTTCACGTCAGCAGTAACAGGAGCGGAAGGCTTGGGCTTTTTTCGTGCTGGCTTTTTCGGTGCGGCGGGCGGCGGGGGAGGAGCAACAGGGGCAGCCGGCTGTTCCTGCTCCATCTGCCGCCATTCAGGAATGTGGGAAGAGGCTTTGCAAGAATGGAGCTTAGGTGCCTCCGGGTGCTTGGAGTAGTCCATCTTGTCAACTTTCAGTACCTTCTGACCGCGGATGATGACCAGAGCCTGCGTGATGGGCAATCGCAGCACTTCATCCGGGGTGAGCACAGGCCGCTTGCCAACGCCGGAAGTTTCCCGGAATTCCGGAGTGTAGTTGGAAATGCGCCAGGTGCCCAGCTGCTTGGATTTGCTGGATACTGACACCGAGGCCAGACCGGTGCGCTCGGAGATAAACTCGGCTGTAAGGCCGTCCGTGCAGCCCAGAAAGAGTTGCGCGTCGCAGTTGCCCAGAATTTCCTGCCAGAGATTGAGCGGGTAGCGGTTCTGAAGACCCGCGAGATTTTGGAACACGCAGCTCATGGAAATGTTGCGAGAGCGAATCACACTGAGTCGCCGCGAGAGATCAGGGATGGTGCCGCAGGCGGTAAGCTCTTCTCCTAAAATGTGGACAGGAATCGGAAGTTTGCCGCCCTCACAGTTTTTGTCCGCATACCGAACCAGCTTGATAAAGCAGAAAGAGAGAAACAGGCTTGCCAAAAAATCAAAGGTACTGTCCTGGTCGCTGGTAACAAGGAAGTAGGCGCACCGCTCCTGGCCGGGAAGTTCCAGATCGATTTCATCCCGGGTGGTAATTTTCTTGATCAGCTCTGACTGGAATACCTGCAGGCGGGACCCCAGACCGATGATGACGCCGCTGCGCACGGTATCGCTGGCCTGCTTGAACAGACTGTACGGAGCTTTGGCAGGATGAGTGGGAGGCAGAACATCGAACAGATTGTCCAGATCGGATTCTCCGTTCAGCGTCAGCAAACGGTACACCTCACCAATATTGCGGTTCTCCGCTGCATAACTCTGATCTACATAAAGGACAAGGGCTTTCAGCAGATTCATTTCGCAGCTGTCCCAGAAGTGGTCACCCTTGCCGGTGCTGTTGGTGTTCTTGATGATGACATCCACAAAGAGTTGGGCCATCAATTCTTGCCCTTCCACTTCGGAAAGGCAGTTCCAGCTGTCCGAGTTTTCCGGGAGCACCAGATTGAACACCTTGACACAGTAGCCTTGATCGCGCAGGTACTCGCTGGATTTTTCGTAGAGCTCGCTTTTGGGGTCAGAAATGATCAGAGATTCCCCGCGAATCACCGCCTGAAGGATGCGGTTCATACAGAAGGAGCGGGTTTTCATGCTGCCGCTGGAGCCGTATACGGCCAGATTGCCGTTGATTTTGGGATTTTCAGGGATGCAGACCGCTTTCCCATCTAACATTCCCAGCACAACACCTTTATGCTTGCGAAGGTCGGGCACCAAATCGAGCACACCCGCCATTTCCTTGCGGCTCATCCAACCAGAGGTGCCATAGGTCCCCTTGGCCGAATAGATGAAATTCCGGTCGGTATCATATTCGCCCGTATCGCTGTAGCCCATCTTCATCACCATCAGGAGCAGGATAGCCAGCAGGCCGATGCAGATCAGGACGCCGTATACCCCATAGGGAGGGCGCAGCACTGAGGTCAGGCAGGTAAAAAAGTCGGGCGACGCCGCCACCGGAGATGTGCCGTCCCCGGGAACGCCGCCGCCCTGTTTCCAAGCTGCGTAATTGCCCAATATCTGCCCCAGAAAGCCGCCAGAATAGAGAATGGCGAGGATGGCCAAAGGAGCAGCCATCAGGCAGGCAATCATTTTCTTTTTGTTTATGGGAAGAACCTCCTCTCAAATTTGATGAAGTCAATGGTTTGAAAGCGCACCCTGCTGCCGCAGTAGCGCCGCAGTACATCTGCCTGAAAATCAAAGCAAATGATCGTTCCGGAACTGTCCATAAGATCGAGGGCGCTGTTGAAGCGTGCAATCCTGGGCAAATCGAAGAAGTAGCAAAACAAAACAGGTGTTCCATCCGCTTCAAAGGCATCGTGTTCGACGGCTCGGCTCGCAGCCCCGGTTGTAAGGCCCTGCTTCAAGATGTCGTTGAGCTGCGCTGTCTTGGCGCAATCGCACAGCAAGGCCAGCAGCACTTCTCCCTGATGGTCGTTGGTAAAAAAGAAAAAATGGTCGTAGCTTCCGTCCAGCATGAAATAATCATGTTTGGCGCCGCCAGTGCTGGTCAGCATCTGGTAAGCGAGTTCCATGCTTTCCCCCAGAACGACCCCCTGCACAGCGTCTGCATTGTATTGCCCGGTGAGGCGCTGCTGACACAGAACGCTCCACATCAGAGCCTTTACCCGCATCTCGGACTTGTAGCGCCATTTCATCAGAGCTGCGCTGCTGTTGTAAGTGACATAGATGCCGCTGGAGGTAAGGAGCACACCAGTGAAGCGAGAACTGCGGATCTGCGTGGTATCCACCCCCATCTCCTTGACTTCACGGGAACTGTAAAATGAGGGATACTCCACGGCCCCATCGGAATAGCCCTGCGGGGCAAAAACCTTCGGTTTTTCATCTTGGAAAAGTCCCACCCCAGCATTGTCCATCGTGACATAGGTTTCTGCCAGACGGTGAAGACGAAGCCGACGCCCAATCTCGCTTTTCAGCCGGTTGGTGTCGGTATCGCCTGTCAGATAGGGAGCAAAACGCTCAGGCCAGTTGTCCAGCAGCCTGTTTTTGGCGCGAACGCCTAAACGATAGCCGCGGAGTTTGTCTCGGTAATAGGTGCGGAGTAGCCCGCTCTTTTTCAGATCGGTCACAACCGACTCCAAATAGTAAGGACTGGCTGGGAGACGGTTGAGCTGGCTGGTGGGGAACTCTCCAGAGATGGCTGTCAACGCCAGAAGCCGGAATGGGAGCGTGTCCGGTTGTGGAAATGTCCGGCTGCTTTTCCCAAGTGATCACCTCCCTTGTGAAGTGTTTTTTTACCGTGATGACTGAGAACTTCGGTAAAATTCTGCGGTGGCGCAAGTCTGGAAGCGTTGAAAATCCGGGCTTTTTTGTGCCATCAAGGTATGTCGGGAAAAATAAGGGCCAAAAGGCTCAAAAATCCGAGATGGTTTTCAAGCTCTCTTTGCGCTCTGCAAGCCATTGGGGAAACCGCTTCTTTTCCATGACAAAGATCTTGGTGCAGTCTTGCTCTCCCAGCTCTGTGGTATTATAGGCGTCGCATAGCAAACCGGTATCATCGGCCATCACAAAGGTGGACAACAGATCCAGCAACTGCTTTTCCTCCAGATTGTCATAATCACGCACCCGCCTGGTGGGAAGTGTTTGATCGTAAACTTGGGCAAAGCAGACAACACAATTCCGGTAATGGGGGAGAGGCTGTTCCTTTGCGTACTGCTCCAGAGCGAAATAGAGCGGGTCTAACAGGAACTCGGAACTTTGCCGTTGCCGGCGCTTCGGGAGAAGCCCGGGAAGGGTCACTTCCAGGACCCCGTTTTCATAGGCTATCGAGATGCCCTGCGCCACGCTGGCGGATTGGAGATACTCGCCCTTCTGGATGGAGGTGCTGGAATATATCAAATGCCGCAGCCGGCAGGCGATCCGTTCCGCCCGAAGCGCAGCATCCGTAGAGAGAATTTCGTAATTGTCGGGATAGCGTTGGATGTCTGTTGTGTCCATCGCATACAGCGCATTACTCAAACGGGATATATCGTCAAGAATGCTCCCTATTCTGCGGGAAATCAGTTTTCGATCCAAAAATCATGTGCCTCCTGCTTTCTTGAAATACTGGGTTTGTCCATCTTGGGATACGGTGCAAAAACCGGATATGTCGGGACAGTCGATTTTGGCAATCTGTGTCGGAGAATCGACCACGATGATGCGGCGGCTACCGCCCTTGTTGCCCCGTAGGGCATGACAGACTAACGCTTCCTGTCCATGGGCGACATAGGCGACTTCATACAGCTCCCCGTCGGCGAAAAAGACCAGTTTGACAGGGAACTCCGCAGGTGCATGATAATCAGCCTGCTGAATGAAATCCAAAAGGACCCACACCGCCTTGATAAGCGCCTGATCAGCTTTGGGCGAATAGCCGGCAGGAAAATATCCGCCGTTATCACTTTGGAAAATGCGGCCCTGCCTTTCCAGATGGGAAAGCAGGGCTTTCGCTGTTTCAGACTTGCCAGGGTGAAAGCAAAGAAGCTGCTGCTGGCTGAGACCAGGATACATAGTCACCGTCCGTAGTAGCGTTGCAGCTTCGTTTCCATAGATTTCAGCCCTGGTCTTCATGAGCTCACCTCCTGTTTGTAAAAATAGATGACGTATAAAAGACGCCATCGGGGCGCCTTTCAAAAATAGTCGCTGAAAGGCGTCATCGCAGCGTCTATTTGGCGTGTTTTGAAGAAATGTAGGAGAACAAGGGTTATGCAGACTCCTGTTCACGGCGCTTGCGCTCCAGAATTTCACGAAGTTCACGCCGGTCGGTGGTAATCAGGTCCTTCTCAAGAGGGCTGGCCTTAAACTCAACCATGACATTGTTGTTGTTGGTCGAGATCAAGCCATTGCCACGCTCAAAATGGGTGACCTCCATCGTTTCCGCATCGGACAGATGCAGGGTCTCCTGAACCCGTTCCGCTTCATCATCTTCCAGGTTAAGAATGATCTTTGTCTTGCTGTTGTTGATGATACCTTTGCCAAAGCGACCTTCATCCAGATTGAAGAAATCGTTGAGGTCTTGGCTCGCGAAGACCGCCGAGCCTCCATACCCACGTATCGTTTTTGCAATCTCCAAGAGGAAATCGCCGGCCAGTCGTGTGCCTGTGGCGCCGGCGCCGGAAAGGAGCTGCCAGCATTCATCGATGAAGATGGTTTTTTCTTCTGTGCGGTCGGCCTTTGCCCGGTCCCACACGAAATCAAGCGCCACAAACATACCTACAGTCAGCAGATCGCCGGTGAGCGAGGAAATGTCCAGCACGGTATATTTGTTATCCAGACTTACATTGGTCTGCTTGTTAAATGTACTGGCCGAACCGTGAACCAGACGGTTGAGAATATGAGCCATGCGGGTAGTTTCCGGCGCAGCTTTCAGAATCTCATGCAGGTCGCCCAGCACCGGCATTTCCCGGTACTGACCCGGATTGGCCGGGTCATCCAGTGAAGCGTTATCATGCGTAATGCCCTTTGTGTTGTAAGTGCGGATCAACGCTTCGTCCAAAAGCTGACGCTCTTCATGGCTCATATCGGGAATGAGCAGGCTGAAAAAGATGTGCAGCTGCTGGATTTTTGCCGCCAATTCAGAAAGCTGGATTCCGGGGCCGTCCAGGAGTTCATTGACAGACCGATCAACCTTGCGGATCTCCATAACATTGATGCAGTGAGGGCTTGCCGGGGAGATTTGGATAAACTCGCCGCCCACATTTGCACAGGCGCGGTGAAACTCGTGCCCCTTCAAGGGAGCGACGATGAAAATAGGGATATTTTTACGCCGCATTCTTAACGCCATGAGCTGCATTGTGAAGGTTTTGCCTGCGCCGCTGGTACCTAAAATCGAAATGTTGGCATTTTTGTAAATCGCAGAATTGAAAATATCCACGATGATGAGGGAACTGTTGTACTTGTTGACCCCCAAAAGGATGCCGTTGTCGTCACACATCTCAAAGGAAGTGAAGGGGTAGCAGCTTGCGGCGCCGCCAGTCAGCAGGTTGCGCTTGCCACGCTCAAAAAGTCCTTTCTCCATGGATACCAGCGGGAGCGCGGAGAGAAATGCCTGTTCCTCACGAAAATGGCAGGAACGGACATCCATATCCTGCGAAAGCAGAAGCTTTTTCATCTCGCTGACCTTCCATTCCAAATCTTCCTCAGTAGGGGCAGTAACGGTAATCAACAGATTCAGATAGTAGAAGTCCTCGTTGTTGGCAAGACCTTCCTTCAGAAAATAGCCGCTTCGGATGGCGCCGTCGATGTCGTCAAAATCAGTGTTGGTGTCGCTCGCGTCCTTGATTTTGGAACGATTGATGCGGAGCTGCTGGCCTACCCGCTGGATGATGCGCTCTTTGGGCTGCCTGGAAAGGAACATGTCCATGTCGATGCCGTCGCCGGCGTTGACGATTAAACTCAGCCATCCGGCGGGAACCTGCGTCTTATAACCATCCGACGGAATCAGCAAATAGGCGTAGTACAGCCCGTCTATGCACAGATAGCGCCCATGAGAAAAATCAATACTCTTGGGAGCGGCAAACTCGGCTGCAGGGATATGGTCAATCTCGCTTTCCCGGCCTTTTGCCGCATACTGTGCAACAACCTCCTGTGCCCGGAGTGCCAGCGGTTTGATGGCGCTCTCATTTCGGCAGAGGAGATTATAAAGAACATCAACCGTAAATTCGTCCTCGTTTTCGGGGATAATCACTTCATTACCGCATTGCCGGAGGTAATTGGATGCAGTATGTACGGCGCTTTGCAGGGATTGAATAGCTTCCTCTTCCTGTTCCGAACGCCGGGTGTTGTTCCAGGGCTCATACTCAAAAATCAGGAAAAAGCGCCGTGTGACAGCTTCCCGGGCGCCGATCTGCTGCACAAAGCTCAGATAGTCTTCCTGCATCAAACGGCACTGCTCATTTTTCTCCTGAGCCATCTCCCTGCGTACTGTGTCCAAATGACGGTTGATGTCCGCCCGACGGGTCAGCACCTTGATCTGCAGCTTGACGGGAGAGATTTTCAGATACGACACAAAAGAGTAGATGATATTGCGCTGCTCTCTCGCGCTGCGGAGCATAAAGTTGATGGGAACCACCTCGACCACCTTGACATACCGGTGGTCTTTGGTGTAGATGATGCCGTTCTGGATCTTTTCGATGGGAAGATAGTCTGCCACCGGATTCAGGCAGGCGGGCGGCTGCTCTTTGATATGAGCGGGGCGCTTGGGCGGACGTGCCTTCTCCTTACGCTTGTTGGGTTTTTTCTTCGCTTTTTTGGACGAAAGTTCTTTCTTCGGCTTTTTCTTGGGCCGGAGCTTCTCACGAATCTCGTAACTGCGAACCTCGTCAAACTCAGCTGGAAAATCCGATTCACCGGAACGCCTGCGCTTCGGAGGCCGAGACTCCTTTTCTTTCGGAGCCCTCTGCTTGAGATGTCTGCCGGGGCGTTTCATAGGGGGCGCTTGCTCATTCGGCTGCTGACCATCGCCGCCGACGATGCGGCGATTCCGCAGATATTTCAAAAAGATAATCAGAAATTCCGACAAACTCTCGCCAGAAATGCCGATCAATGCGACCAGAGCCGCAGGAAGGGCGGTCAGGCACAAAATGATAATGCGGGTCGTCAACCCGAAAGGAACAAACATGAAGACCGGCACCCCGATGGCAAAAGCCAGGATACCGGCCTCAATAACATTCCGCGCACGGAACATACCGCCGAAAAATGTGCCTGATTCAATGAAATTCGGCGGTATGATATAAATATCATGGTCGTTTTTGTTGCTCATACATACCTCATTTCCGTAACCGAAGGAAGGTCAACCGATAATCCAGAACGGACCGCCGGCGCCTGCACGACGGCTGGCCTCGTTTAAGATAATGGACAGATCCCAAAGTTGCTCACTGCGCTTATAGCTGGCCGGGTCTGCCACTATGATTTGACCGTCTTTTACGCCTCGGAGAACGATGAAATGGCCGGAAGAAGTGAAATGCCCTTCAGCCATGATTGCCACAACCAGCTTTCCCTCGGAAAGAGCATCGACGATGCGTTGCGGCTCGGATGTCGTACAGCCGGATACCGGCAGTCCCCAGGCCTCCGCTGCGGCAGGAATCAGGGCGTGATAGGAGCCGCTGTTGTCACACCAGTATCCATTTTCATAGGACCACTGCGCCATCTCCACGGGATCAACCGTATCGTCCGTAAGGGAAGACACTACGATTGCCATGCTGGTCGGCCCGCAGCCGTAGCCGCCAATGTTGTCAGTTCCGTAGGGCTGGCTGGCATAGCGTTCATCCAGCTGGTTATAGTACACCACCGGTGTCACACCATCGGTAAAGGTTACATCCCCAAGAGAGGGGATGCTGTTTCCGGTCCACTCCGTCATGTTCTGGAGCAACCCATCACCCAAAAAGGTGCTTAGGTTAGAAGCGTAGTCAGAGGCAAGTTCCTTTTGCTCATCCGTGAGTGCGAAAACATGGTCCGCAAGATAGGATTCACCGTTATACCGGATCGTGTAAATGATCCATGTTTCGGTAGTGGTGGTTTCCTCGCCGGTTTCCGGGTCCTCGGTAGTAACCTCACGGGATTCCTGGACGCTGGTGTAGGAATACAGGTGTTCCTTATTATCCCGGAGAACAGCGGCCAAATCATCCAGTGAAATGCTTTCAAAATCCTCATCCCGGGCCGCACAATACTGAGAGATGATGAGATTGGCATTGAAAACAGGGCCGGAGGAATAGGAATTCTTGATCTCCATGTGGTCAGCACCAGACGAAGCAAAATCTTCCTCGATCCGGGCCATCACATCATCCAGCGCCTCGCCCAGAATGGAATTGATGGTGAATGTGATGTCATTGGCGTTTTCCACGATAGCTGTCTCGCTGTTGAGGACAGGGGCTTCGGAATCTGCCGGAGAAAAGGCGTTAACCAGACCTCCAAAGATAAGCCCCGGGAGCATCAGGATAAACAGTACCGGGAGCAAAAGCAGAATGATAATGACGGCAATGATCTTGCCGATGTGCTTGCGTCCGGCCCAAACGGCCCCGGCCACGGCACCATACGGGCCGCCGGCGGCGGCTCCTTTTGCGGCACCGGAAATTGCCTTGCCTGCCTTAATGGCGCCTTTTATCGTGTGGGCGGCGGATGCTCCGGTTTCCACAGCGTCGGCAAGACCAGTCTTTTTTTCTTCATCCATTTAGAGCCTGTCCTTTCTGCGGGGAGTGGGGGGCAGCTTTTTGACGATTGACTCGTTGTAGGCTATCGAACCATCCGGCGCCATGTAGGGGGATTTCTCTACAGTGTCAACAGCGTATTGCTTATACCATGCCGCACCGTCGGCGGAATGAACCGTTGTGTATTGGCCCTCGGGTGCAACATACTGATCTGCATGATACATTCCGAAAGCGATACCCTCCGGATGCTCGGCGGTAACTTCGGTGCCTGTGATACGCCCGCCGCCGATCTCAACATTCTGGTATTGGGGAATGTTTTCAGCGCCAGCTTCCAAAGCAGCGTGCCCCATGTAAGAGTGAAGAGCGTCAACAGCTTTCTCACCGGAAATTGTACCCATCTGGGTGATGTTCCCGGTGGCAACAGAACCGATCACATTGTTGGCGAAATTGCCGCCCTTGCTGACGGACGAAGTATAGATGTGGCCGCCGATACCCCCCGCAGCACCGCCTACGAGACCACCAAGGCCGGAGGCTTTTGTTTCTGAGGGAGTTGTCGCTGTTTTTACCGCATTGTTCGTGACCTTCCGGCCAATTACCCCGGCCAGACCGCCGCTGGCAAAGCCGGCACCAAAGCCGCCGCCCTTACCACCACCGCCTGCATTCACATGGGTGGAATTGCTGCTGTGCCCACCGCCGAAATGGTGGCTGGAAAAGCTCTTGAATCCACTGAAGCCCCGGGCGGCTATCATGGCTTCCGCCAACATACTGCCGCCGGTGTGGCCTACATTGACTCCCAGACTTGCCATGAAGGAGTCGATTTTCTGTGATACTTTGAGAAAACCAATCGCACACATGAACCAAATCAGGACATTGCCGGATACTGCTTCTTTGCCTACGGCATCTACCTGCGCCTGCACTTCTTCCTCCGTAACGGCGGCAAAAGCGGGTTGGCAGCATAGACAGGCAAGAAGCCCGACCATGAGCGCAAGAAACAGAATTCTTCTGAGTTTTTTCATTACGCCCCTCCTTAAAGCGAAAGCGGGTTGGAGATAAACGAACCAACCATGCTCGTAAATAGGCGCAGGCACCAGGCGTTCATAAGCAGCAGAAAAATCTGCCCGCCCAGCATCCGACACCAGGATTTCCAGATGTTTGATGTGGTTTGGCTTGCCCCCATCGCAAAAGCGACTGGTGCAGTATAGACCAGCACACCAAGCAATACATATCGTTCCGCTGCTTCAAGCAGCAGTTTCAGATAGTTCCATGCCAAAATGACGACCAGAATCAAAGTGATCAAGGCCACGGCTCCATTGGCACATACACCGATGATCACCAGCATCACCGAATTGAAATCAGCAAAGCTGAGGGGCGGCAGTTCCGAATCCATGATCCAGCGGTACGGGGTGCCGCCGATGGTCAGTATTGTGTTGATGATCTCGTCTGAAAAAAGTGCCAGCAGAATGAAGAGAACCGAGCGGATGCTCAGCTTCACAGGATCTTCTGCCTCGATACCGGCGCTCAGACCAAAATTCTTAAACAGTTGCCATACCCAGTTGAGCAAAATCAGACCGACAGCCAGAGCTACAAAAATCCCGTACATCGTCTCTGCGGCGGGGAAATAGCGCAGAAAAACGGTCATGTCACAACCAAGCGCGCCCAAAACCGAAGTAGTCACAAGGTCGAGACCTGCCATGATCTGCTCTGCAATCCATTCAACGATGCCATCCAGGATACCCATAAATTACGCCTCCTTCCAGCGGGTGTAGAGTTGTCTCTGTCATCCAGCCCACTGACCGCCGGCAAACAGAGGCGTCACATAAGCCATGATAAAGCCCAATCCGTTGAGGATCGCCCAGGTGATACAGATGCGCTTCAGCCAAGCACGGCTTTCATCGACGGTCCGGCCGGAGCGGGAGAAGTTCATCAACAGCAGGGCGACCGAGGCGGTCACAATGGCCGCAATGGTGGAAATGGCGACAATCTGCGTGTAGACATCCTGCATGATCTCTTTGGCTTTAGACCAAACATCGGTTGCAGCGAAGGCCGGCTGACAGAAGACCAGCGACATCGTGACACAGAGAAAAGCCATATAGGCGAGTTTGGCAGCGGAAAAATGATGCTGAGGCGTGCGGTCAGCATCTTTCCGCTTCGGCTGGGGAAGTTTCAGTTTCTTCAATGTTTGAGGACCTCCAATCCAAATGTGATGATCGTTGCTCAAAAAGCAAAGAATAAGCCCACACCTGATTTACAGATGCGGGCTTATTCCCGGGCCGGACGGCCGTTTGGACAGAAAAAAGCACCTCGGAAAAAGGCGCTGTTCTCTGTCCGTATTCGGTTTTGGGTGCAAGTTTGAGCATATTCAGTCTAACACATGGAGATTTACGCCTCAAGGGCAGAAACGCGCCAATTATTTTCCCGATATGTGCCAATTATTTGCCCTGCTTGTTTTCGCCGGCCTTCAAGTCTGGGAAAAATTGCTCCAGCACATCCAGGCTGTCCTTGGAGGTATATCCCCACAGCACGGAACTGAGGGCTTCGATGGCCTCCCGCCGCTTACGGTAATAGGTGCGGAAGGAAATATCCCGGATATGAGGACGCAGGTTCTCGATGATCTCCTCCACATTTTTCAGCTGCTGGGGGGAGAGGAAAGAGTAGTACAGAAGCCAGTAGTATGCTTCACCGTTTTTGTGCTTGGTGCGGAGCAGATCGACTGCCGAATCCAGCAATTTCAGCATTTTGTGGCTGCGCTCAATGCACTTGGCGTGATGCTCAATATCGCTGCCCGCCAGATCGGCGCCGGCCAGGTAGACAGAATCCAGAAAATCCTCGATGGAAGTGCCATACTCGATCTCAAATTTTGTCCGGACATGCTGAACAGACAGCTCCAGGCTCCAAACCACATCACGGTATTTTTTCAGCAGCTTCCAGGTGTCGTGGTACAGCGGGTTTTCAGCAACATTCTTTTCGTCAAATTTCTTCATGGTTATGCCTCCTTAATCGTTTTCAACAATGGGGTTGAGAGTAAGTTCAAAACTTGCGACCTGCTTGTTGCCGCACAACACAGCCAGGCCTAAGCGCAGCACCGTTTGATCGCGCGCGCGGGGTAGTAATACTTCCCGGCAGTCGCCCGATAAAGGATATAACTTGTAGTGAGAGAGGGAGCATCCAAAGCACGAAATCCCTTGTGCCATCAGGATTTGCGCCATTTTCTGCAGGATGATTTCAATGTGAGATTTTGAAACGCTGGAGAGTTCGTCTGAAACGATGACCTCATGCTCCATGGTGGGCGCTTCCTGGTCAACACAGCCCTCCGCAGGAAGCTCCAGACGGATATTGAGTGTCATAGCGACCTCCTCTTTGTCCACCAGCACATCAGATATTTCAAACATGGTGGACAAGTAGTTTTTAAGATAGATCACGCTGCCGTGGCGGCCGGGGAAGGACATGAGGGAAATATAGTCCAGGGCGGACAGCTTTTTAAGAACACGGCCAACGGTGGCCCGGGAAAGGCCCCAGCGAGCAGCAAGTTCCGTATAGGTGACCAAAGGGTTGCCGGTGCCGTTGCGAAAATAGGCTACAGGCCCAAGCGCCGACCCCTGCACTTGACTGTCGTTGTAGATGGCTGAGACCCATAGATCCAGCACGATGTCCATTTCAGAACAGCGGTCAGAGCTGATCAGATCAGTAACGATGGATACCGGCAGAAAGAAAAAACCGGTGTCCTTTTGACAGGGAGCGTTATACTCCAGAACTGTGTTATGCCGGGCCCAGTTCCGGATTTTATAGCGGATCACATTCCCTCGCCCCAGAGAGGAGAAGTCAATGAGATGACGCTGCTGAAGCTCTCCCAGGATGGAAAGCGCCTGACACTGGAAACGAGTCCGAAACCATTGAGAAAGCTCTTTGAGCGTACAGACCCATTCGCCGGGATAGACGGTGTAGCTGATGCCATCAATTCGCCGGTATGAGGTGCGGAAGTTTGCAAAGCTGCAAAGCACGGTATAATAAAAAAGGCCGGAGCCGCCGCTTGCGCGAATGCTCCGGTCATCTATCAGACGATGGATAAACTGTCGGTAAATCCGACAACGTGGATAGTCCACCACCTGTTTAATTTGTAATTGATAGGCTGGCATAAGAATCTCCTTTTTATATATAAGGTATGAAATTGGATTGCACTGCGAAAAAATCGTTGACTTGAACATCTCTGGGGCTTATGCTATACTTGTTTCTGTATGAATCTGCTTGCTGATGCTGGCAGTATCCATGCAGGCTTTACTCTTCCTGGGGCTGTTGCCTTTCAAAGCAATGTAGCCATTCATTGTGCCAATTTTAAGCCATCTTCGAGCCAATTCTGAGCCACTACAACTTTTTACAACTTTCCCACAACTTTTGCTCAAAACCAAACGGCGCAGGAAGGCATGAAATGGAATCAAAGCTGTATGAAGAATGTCATGAAGGTGGCGGTTTTATGGCACAACAGGCTATGTTGAAACAAGATGAAACGGTCAGAACTCAAATCCCGACCATGAAGACCCTGGGCGGCTCCGACGCGCCCAAGAAGGCTGAGAAGGCCGCCCCGGAAGCTGCCGTCAAGGCTCCGGAGCCCATCGACTTCTCCAAGGTTAAGATCGAGCCGCTCTTCGAGGAGCAGGTTGATTTCGACACCTTCAGCAAGTCCGATTACCGGGCGGTTAAAATTAAGGACTGCGTGGCCGTTCCCAAGAGCAAAAAGCTGCTCCAGTTCACCCTGGACGACGGCTCCGGCACGGACCGCACGATCTTAAGCGGCATCCACGAGTATTACGAGCCGGAAGAGCTGATCGGAAAGACCGCCATCGCCATCGTCAACCTGCCGCCCCGCAAGATGATGGGGATCGATTCCTGTGGGATGCTGATCTCCGCGGTGCACGAGGAGGATGGAAAAGAAGGGCTGAACCTTTTGATGGTGGACGACCGGATTCCGGCGGGGGCGAAGCTGTACTAAGGGAGCTTTGGGATAACGCCGGAAACGTATATACAGAATTTTAAAACACATGAAGTAAAAGGGATTGCATGCTAATACCTGGTATTAGCCGCAATCCCTTTTTTGCTGCAATAAACCGGCTTACCCCTGCTGGGGAGGAGGACACGCAGAAAGCCGGCTCAGATCCTGACGCTCCAGCGTGTCCAGCGCTTCCACGGTAAGCTGGATAAAATCCTTTACGAAGTGGTTTAAATAGCGCTGCTTATGGTAGATCAGCGTGATTGAGGTGGTGACCGGCTTCCCGTTCTGGCAAAGGGGGAAGACGTTCACGTCTCTCGCTAATTGAGGCAGCCAGTTGCAGAGGTTCATGTGGGAAGTGAAGCCCGCGGCCAATCCGCGGTTGCACAGAGGGATAATCATGGTGGTGTGTTTGGACGTATAGTGGATGTCAGGGGTGCAGCGGGCGGCTTGAAAGCATTGCATAACCCGTTCGCCCAAGCGGTTTTGTATGGTGGGGATCATGAAGGGAATGCGGCTGAAATTGGACATATCAGCGCCCTTAAGCGAGTTTTCCTTCAGGAATTTCGTCTCGTCCGGCGTGTAATATTTGTACAAAAGCCTGTCGGACACGCAGAAGTAGATCGGATCCTCGTGGGTGGAGTGGGACTGGATATTGGGATAAGTCCCCTCGATATAGGCGCCTACGGCAAAGTCCAGCTGGTTTTTCTGAATCAGGCGCTCCAGCTCGTTGTTGGTGCTTTCGATGGTGCTGACCAATACTTTGGGGTAAAGCGCATTGTATTTTTCCAGCACCTGGGGCAGATACGCGTTGCACCGGGGAGAGGTTACCCCGATGGTGATCAGGCCGGAATCGCTGTTGCCAAGGTCGGCAAGCACGGCCAAAAGTCTTTTTTCATCGGAAAAGATGGTTTCCGCATACTTTAAGACTTCCTGTCCTGCGGCGGTCAGCTGCAGGCGCGGCTGGCGGTTGAACAGGCGCGTGCCGTAGTAATCCTCGACCCGGCGGATATGGTTGCTTAAGGTTTGCTGGCTGATGAACAGCCGCTCCGATGTTTCGGTAATGCTGAGGGATTTAGCGGTTTCCATAAAGTAGTTCAGGCTTTCCAGCTCCATAAAGTGCTCTCCTTTATACCATAAGAAATTTTGTGGTTTTCACAAAAATACATAACTTTATTTAAGTTATCAATAGTGTATAATAAAACTAACAAGTTTGCAAGCTTATTGTTAAAAGTGCTACATCACGTTTGAATTTTTACGGGGAAACAGTTTCTTGTATATTAACGATTGAGGAGGGAGTTCGGTATGAACACTACTTTAGTTGCAATAGGCTTTGCAATGGTCATTATTCTAATCGCTTTATTATTAAGCGGTAAAACGGTGCCTATGGTTGCATTCGTGCTTGTGTCGTTTGTGGGAGCGCTGCTGGCGGGATTTTCGCTTCCCGATATCAGCACCTTTGTGGGGGATGGCGTAAAAACAGTGATTAACAGCGTGGGTATGGCAATGTTTGCAACCGCGTTTTTTACCATCATGACATCCATTGGCGTATTTGATCCGCTGGTCCGGTTTTTATCCAAATACGCGGGAAACGTTACGATTATCTTTTTGATTACATATCTGATCGCAACTGTCGGACATTTTGACACGGGAACGACCAGCACAATCCTTCTGACGATCCCGATGATGCTTCCGCTGTACCGCAAATTCCATATTCGTGTGGAGTGGATGTTCCTGATGATCGGTATGGCGGTGGCTATGATGAATCTGCTTCCAATGGGAGGGGGGATCATCGGACTGTCGGCTGTCTCCGGCATAGACGTGGGCGTGCTGTTTAATCAGATCGTTCCGGTTATCGCCGTCGGCTGGGGTATCAATATTATCCTGATTGTGGCGGTTTACAGCAAAATGGAGAAGAAGCGCATCGCAAAAATGTCGGATGAGTCCAAGCGGGCCCAGGACGATGAGTACCGCGCTCTCCTCGAAGTGGGACGCAAAGGAACCGAGCTTCAGGAGATCAAAATGGACCTCAAATATTGGGCCAACCTGATTTTGACGCTGGTCACCGTCGCTGTGGTATTTATGGACATTGTGCGCGCCTACTTCGTGTTTATGATCGCATTTATGATCGCGCTCCTGCTTAACTACAAGGGAAACAAGGCAAAACAGGATGTAGTCAAGCTCTGCGCGGGAAACTGTTATCCCATCGCGGCCGTTATGATGTGTGCAGGCGTATTCGTGGGCGTCATGAGCGGGAGCGGTATGCTTACGGAAATGGCCGGCTTTATCGTATCCCTGATTCCGGACAGCATGCACAGCGTCTACAATGTACTGCTTGCGGTAATCTGTACTCCTATGAGCATTGCTCTTGGGTCCCAGGCCTATTACTACGGCTTTAGCCCGCTGCTTCTGGAGGTTGGAACGACCATGGGCGTTTCCACCCTTTCCACCATTGCGACCCTGCAGATCACGCAGAACGCCTTTGGATTCATCACTCCGGTATCCGCCGTAAATCACCTTGCCTGCGGCATGCTGGGCCGTGATATTAAGGATGTGTTCCGATTCTGCTTCCCCAAGCTTTTGCTGATGTTAGCGATTCAGTTTACGCTGTCGATTCTGGTGGGACTGATCGCCATGGGAGCGTAAACCGCAGATAAAACAAACTGACCAGTCGGGGAACGCCGGCGTTACTGGCAGCCGTTCCCTGATATTCATGAAAGGAGAGTTTATGATCGACCATATTGCGTTTGTGGTGGCGGATCCAAAGAAAACCGCCGCTCTTTTGGAACAATTCGGATACCAGGTATATCGGGAAACGCCCCATCACGGCGGCTCCGTGGAGATGGAGGACCCCTCCCAGAAGGGGCTGATCATCGAGCTTTGCACAAAGCGCCCCCAGGATGGAGTTGGTTTTAACCACGCATGTCTGCGCCTTGAAAGCCGGGAGGAATATGAGAAAATGGTGAGCGGCGGCATGAAATTTACCGGCGAACTCCACCTCTCCCCGGACAGTGGGAGGTACATCAATAACCATGTGGATGACGATCAAATTAAGTGGCAGATTACGATTTGAAGATAGGGCCGGCAGATCGGGCGGAGAGTGGAGGAGAATTCGATGGATATGAATGGAACGAAAATGCTGGTGGTGGCCGCTCACCCGGGCGACGTGCTGTGGAGATGCTCCGGCGCGATTGCAAAGCATGTAAAACTGGGCGGAATAGTTGATGTTGTGGTTTTGACCTATGGCACGGGCGGAGAGGCCAACGAGCTGTTCAAGGCCGGGTACACTGTGGAGCAGGCGAGGGAACAGCGCATGAAGGATTTTACCAAATCCGCGGAAATTCTTGGGATATCCCGGTTTGAGTTCTGGGATTTACAGGACTACCGCTTCGAGATCACTCAGGAAAAAATTTACAGGATGGTAAAATTTATGCGCGAGAGCAGACCGGATCTGATCCTGACCCATTGGGATAAGGATCTGTTTAATCCGGACCACGGAACCGTGTTTCCCTATGTCAACGCTTCCCTGGAAGCGGCCACCGGCCAGGGGATTTTTGTGGATGGAACAGAACCCATTGAACGCGCGCCCATTTTTTGTTTTGAGCCCCATGCCAGCGAGGCTAACGATTTTAAACCCAACCTGTTCGTGGATATCACCGATGTGATCGGGATCAAAAAAGCCGCAATGGCCACATTTGAGCGAAAAGCGAAGCTGGCGGAAGGATATGTGAACCGGGCCGGGTACAGGGCTGTAAACGCAGGAAGCTTTGGAAGAAAGGGCTGTCTGTACGCCGAGGCGTACGCAGCGGTTTATCCCATTGCGCAGGACGGATATTTTGTATATTGAGTGAAAGGCGGAGGATTCCGGTGAAACGCCAATCAATGGATATGACAGAGGGTAATATCTGGAAGCTACTGTCCCTCTTTGCAGTGCCGCTGTTGTTTGGAAATCTGTTCCAACAGCTTTATAACACGGTGGACAGTATCATCGTGGGAAATTTTGTCGGAAAGAACGCGCTGGCGGCGGTGGGTTCCACAACGGTCATCTGCAACACCATGGTGAATTTTTTTAACGGTATTTCCATTGGCGCAGGCGTTCTGATCAGCAATTATTATGGGGCAAGAGACCAGGAAAATCTTCAGAGAACCATTCACACAATCGCGTCGCTTACCGTGATTTTGGGAGTTGGCGTCACACTTTTCTCGGTCCCGTGGGTTCCGTTTATGCTGAAGATGATATCCACCCCGGACGATGTCATCGGCTACGCCTCCGTATATCTGAGAATCTATTTTCTGGGGATTGTATTTCTGTTTACATACAACATGGGAAGCAGCGTCCTTCGGGCGGTGGGCGATACAAAGAGACCGCTGTATTTCTTAATCACAAGCAGTCTGTTGAATATCGCGCTGGATCTTCTGTTCGTGGTGGTGTTTCATTGGGGAATCGCCGGTGTTGCGGCTGCGACGGTACTCTCCCAGGCAGTGTCCGCGATACTGGTTTGCGCGGCCTTAATGCGGGCGGAGGAAGCCTATAAGCTTCGTGTAAAACGCATCTGTATGGATACGGCGCTGTGCAGAAGAATTCTGCTGCTGGGACTGCCAATCGGAGTGCAGCAGTCGTTGACAGCGTTCTCCAATGCATTTGTACAGTCCTATATTAACGCATTTGGCTCCGCCGCCATCATGGCGGGATGGAGCTGCCACATCAAGATCGACCAGTTCTGTATTCTGCCGGTGATGAGTATCGGTCAGTCGGTGACGACGTTTGTGAGTCAGAATTTAGGGGCGAAAAAGCTGGAACGGGCGAAGGCGGGGGTGAGGACCGCGGTTTATATGGGAACCGGCCTGCTGCTTCTGATCTGCGTGATCCTGGCGTTTACGTCCGGGAATATGGTGAAGCTGTTCAATCGCGACACGGAAGTGGTCTATTACGGTGTTTTGTTCGTCTGGATGTCGATTCCGTTCCGATTTTTCAGCGCCTGGAACCAGACTTACGCGGGCGCGCTGCGGGGGTCCGGAAATACAAAAGCCTCCATGTTGATCATGCTATTCAGCCTTGTGATTTGCAGGCAGGTATACTTATTTGTAATTACGCGTTTTGTCAACAATGTTTACACGGTGGGCCTGGGGTATCCGGTGGGCTGGATCTGCTGCGGGCTGCTGTCGAGATGGTACTATAAACACAGTGGATGGGAAGAAACATATATCGGACGGGAGAAGAGATGAGACGGATTAAATGTGAAGGTGAGAGAATCGGGCGCGCGGGGGATATCCTGCGCTGCGGAAGCCTGGCTTACCGCGTGGAAACGGACTGGGCCAAGTGGCCGGATCAGATGGAACATATGACAGCGCTCAACTGCTGTTGGGGTGCGGACGGCTTCCTTTATGTGGTCACAGGGAAACCGGACGCGCCGGTGGTTGTTTTTGACAGGGATGGGAAGTATTGCAGGACCATTGCCCAGGGAAGGTTCGGAAAATCCCATTCCGTGAGTTGCACGAAAAACGGTACCCTGCTGTTGGCCGACGCGCATAAAAGCGCGCATGTGATAAAAGAGATCACAACCGAGGGGAAGGAAGTGAGGGTATTTGGGACGCAAGGGGTTCCCGGGGACAGCGGTTATGATTTTGACTATCTGGAGACTTTGCAGAAGCGCGGCGAAAGTCCCACCGGGACCAGATGGAACAAAAACGCCGCAAGCAATGCCAGGATAGACAGCATCAGGAGGCGGGGACAGCCTTTCTGCCGCCCCTGCGGCATGATTATGACTCCCGAAGGAGAATACTTTGCCGCCGACGGCTATGGAAACTGCGCGGTCCATCACTTCGATGCAGATGGGGTGTATGTAACGTCGTGGGGCGCGCCGGAGGACTTCCGGGTGGTGCACAGCATCTGTATGGACCGGCTTGGGCGTTTATGGGTTGCGGACCGGGAAAATTGCAGGGTCAAGGTCTTTGATACAAAAGGGAATCTTTTGGCCGTTGCAGAGGGCAATCTCTCCAGAATCGGCACGGTTTTTGCGGATGAGACATACCTGTATGCGGCGGAGCTGGACGGCGGCGTTACCCTGATCGGTCTGGATACATTGGAGGTGGCCGCACAGCTCGGCGTCCCGGGGGACGGGGTATTTAAGGCCCACGGAATCTGTGCGGATGACAAAGGAAACTTATATTTGGCCACAAATAAGGCAAATGAAAACAATCTGATTCGTTTGACGCGTATTGAATAGAGGAGGAAAATGAGATGAGTGAAGTAGGAAATCGGATCTATCTGAAGGTTGACCGGCCGGATCCCGGGTTGGTTGGACAATTTAAGGATCTGCCCTCCAGCAATGTGGGGGATATGATGAACCGTCTGTATTGTATGAGGGAGTATATCCGTCAGATGAACCCTCAGCCGGTCAATATGCTGGGCACAGCGCTCACGGTAATGGTGCCGGATGGAGACAATGCCTTTATTCATAAGGCGCTGGATTTGGCGAAGCCGGGGGATATCCTTGTGATTGACGGAAACGGCTGCACAACCCGTTCTCTGATCGGGGAGGTGATGTTTACATACGCAAAAAACTGCGGAATTGCCGGAATTGTTGTGGATGGAGCGATCCGGGATCATGATTCCCTTGCGCACATTGACCTGCCCGTGTATGCAAAGGCGGTCACCCCCCAGGGGCCGTATAAAAACGGACCGGGGGAGATCAATGTGCCGGTGTCCTGCGGGGGAAAGGTGGTATTTCCCGGAGACATTCTGGTCGGAGATGCGGACGGTATCTGCGTGGTGCGTCCGGCGGACGCGGAAGAGATTCTGGTTGAAGTCCGCAGGAAATTTGAGGGAGAGCAGGAAAAGCTGAACTATTATCGCAGTGTTGGAAATAATGCTGAGAAACATAAAGCGATTTATGACATCATCACGGAGAAGCTGAAGACGAAAGTTTATGAGGGATAGTCTGGAGCAGATTAATGGAGAGAGGGGATAAAGTATGAGTCACTTTGATGAGGTATACCGGGCGCGTTTCGAAGCTCTTTCATCCACCAATATTTCCGATGCTCTGGATGCGCTTGGCCTGCGGGGAGCCACCTGCGGGATTCGTCCACTGATGCCGAAGTGGAATAAGATTGTGGGGCCGGCCGTTACCATGCGCATGACGGCGGCAGGCGAGACCCCGCAGAAAACGCATTTGGGAATGAATGCCATCGCGTCCGCTAAGGTGGGGGATGTAATTGTGATTGACAATGGGGGCCGCATGGATACCTCCTGCTGGGGTGGAATCCTGGCTAACGGTGCAAAGGCGAAAGGAATCTCGGGTACCGTCATTGACGGCTGCTGCCGTGATCTGGATGATTGTATTGAGGCCGATTACGCCGTGTACGCCAGAGGGACGGTGGTGCAGACTGCCCGTGGCCGGGTGATTGAAGAGAGCACCAATGAGATGATCCAGTTCGGCGGTGTTCAGGTGCGCCCCGGGGACATTGTCATAGGCGACAGCAGCGGAATCGTGATCGTTCCCAAGGAGCATGTGGACGAGGTTCTTGAAAAAGCGGAACAGCTCTGGCGCAAAGAAGAGGATATGGTAGCGGAGATCAGGTCCGGGGAGGATATCCTTTCAGTCGATGCAAAGTATAACTACAACAAAATGCTCAGGACATAAAAGGAGAGAAGCGGGAATGGATAATTTAGTAGAGCGTTTTAAAAAGCTGGACACCACCTGCGTGTCGGATGCCATGGATAAAATCGGAATTGAATGCAGTGCCTACGGCGTAAAGCCGGTCCGTTTTGGCTGGAAGATCTGCGGCAGGGCTTTTACTGTCCATTACGCCCCCTGCGGAGCCGTCAAAGGCAATGTGGGAGACTTTTTGGACGATGTTGAACCGGGCCAGGTTGTGGTGATCGACAATGCGGGCAGGGATAATTGTACGGTCTGGGGCGATATTATGGCTAAAACAGCCGGGAAAATGGGAATCGCCGGTACGGTGATAGACGGCGTATGCCGCGACATTCCCGCGGTTCTTGCGTGCGATTACCCTATCTATTCCAAGGGATATTACATGAGAACCGGAAAGGACCGCGTTTATGTGGACGGCGTCAATGTGCCGGTCACCTTGTCGGATATTCCGGTTTATCCCGGTGATATTATATTAGGGGATGACAGCGGTGTTATTGTTGTTCCCCAAAAGCGCGGGGAGGAGGTGGCCCAAATCGCGGAGGACATCGACCGCAAGGAGCAGGAGATTTTAAAGCTGGTTGAAGAGGGACATTCTCTTAAAGAGGCCAGGGCAACGACCGGATATCATCACCTGCAGACTAAGATACAATGAAGGTCCGGCTTAGAAAAATGCAGTTGGAGAATAAAAATATTAAAGGGCGCAGGATGGAATTTTCCTGGGCCCTACGGCTTTTTTCCGGCAATCCGCAGAAACTCCTCCGCCATGGCCTCCGGCGTCTCCTTCATACCGCTCTCCAGCCAGCACAGCAGCATGTTGTAAAAGGCGCCTGAAAAATAGTAGAGCTCATATTTTTCGATGGAATTCACCGGCATATCGCCCCGGGCGTCAATCTCGCAGTCGGTGATCACGTCCAGAAGCGTAGCCGCCATCTTTGCCCGGTGAAAGGCCAGCACCAGGTCCACGTATTCTTTGTAAAAGCGGAATTTGTAAAGCATCATTTCCTGGCTGTAGAAACCGTTTTCGGGCGACGGCTTACCGGTGTGGTATTGCAATGCGATCTGCTGGATCCCATAGTCCACCAGCTCATCCACGGACTTGAAATTGCGGTAGAAGGAGGCCCGGGCCACGCCGGACTGTTCGATCAGCTCCGTCACGGTCAGCCGGGACCAGTCCTTGCTGCCCGCAAATTCGATCAGGGCCGCGAACAGGCGGTCCTTTACCTTTTGGTTGGCGATTTTACGTTTGTCCATGATACAAATCTCCTCATTTTGTCTCAGGTTGGGACGTTGACAATCAAACCATATATGATACAATATGTATCATATAAGCGAAGGGTTTGTTTGTCAAGAGGAGGGCATTATGATTTTATATTTCAGCGGCACTGGAAACAGTCAGTATGTTGCGGTTAAAATTGCTGAGATCATCGGAGACGGCCACGTATTCTCCATCAACCGTGCGATTAAGTCCGGAGAGAAAACGGTGATCTGGTCGGAGGGACCGCTGGTGTTTGTGGCACCCACCTATTCCTGGCGGCTGCCCAGGGTTGTGGAGCGCTGGATTCTGGAAACCGATTTCCAGGGGAACCGGGACGCCTGGTTTATACTGACCTGCGGCGGCAGCTGCGGCAACGCCGCCACGTACGCCAAAAAGCTGTGCGCCGGGAAGAACATGCGTTATCGCGGTCTTGCCCCTGTGGTTATGCCGGAAAATTATGTGGCAATGTTCGCCACCCCGGATGAGGCGAAATGCCGGGCGATTATAGAAGAAGCGGAGCCGTCCATCGCCGGGCTGGGGGAGCGGATCCGGGCCGGGCGGGACTTTGACGGACAAAGAGTATCCCTGGGCGGCAGGCTGGAAAGCGGGCCGGTGAATCCTCTGTTTTACGCGCTTTTTGTGAACGACAGAGGGTTTACCGTGTCAGACCGCTGCGTCTCCTGCGGGAAGTGCGCCCGGCGCTGCCCACTTAACAATATCGAAATGGCGGACGGAAAACCGGTGTGGAAGGGAAACTGCACCCACTGTATGGCCTGTATCGGGGGCTGTCCCACGGCAGCCATCGAATACAAGTCCAAATCCAGGGGGCGGCACCGCCACTATATCATGGATGATTCCTTATGCTGGAACAACGGAGGTCAGGAAAAATGAAAAACAAACATCAGATCAGAATCAACCCGGAAACGTGCATCGGCTGTGGACTTTGCCGGAGGGACTGTCCGGCGGGCAATATCCGGATCAAGGATAAAAAGGCGAAGGTCATCACCCAGGATTGTATTATGTGCGGGCACTGCGTGGCGATTTGCCCCAAGGCAGCAGTCTCCATGACCGGCTTTGAGGAACCGCCGGAGGAGATTGAAAAGCCGGCGGCCCTAGACCCCGGCGAACTGCTCAAGGCCATTCAGACGAGAAGAAGCATCCGGCAGTTCACAAAACGCCGGGTGGAACCGGAGCTCATCGCGCAGATCATCGAAGCGGGCCGCCTGACGCCCACCGGCGGGAACGCCCAGAACGTGTCCTTCATCGTGTTAAACGACCGGCTGGAGAGCGCTGAAAAATTGGCCGTGGGTTTGTTCCGGCGGCTGCTTCCTCTGATGAAGCTGGTCAATCCCCTTGCCAGGCGGATGTCCATCGACGACCATTTCTTTTTCAAAAAGGCTCCGGCCGCCATTGTGATCGTGGCCCCCAGCCAGGTGGACGGCGCCCTTGCCGCCGCCAACATGGAGCTGATGGCGGAGGCCTGCGGCCTGGGGGTGCTCTACAGCGGATTCTTCTCCATGGCCGCCAACTGGTCCCGCCCCCTGCGCCGCCTGCTGGGGCTGAAGCGGAAGGAACGCGCGGTTACGACCCTGGTGCTGGGCTACTCTGGGGTGAACTACCGGAGGACCGCGCAGAAAGAAAAGGCCGGCGTCCGAACAATTTGAGTCAAGTGATCGATTCAGGTCCTCGCCTATCTCCATAGGCGCGGGCCTTTTTAGTTGGTGATCCCAGGAGCCGGGGAAGTTTGCGGGAAATGGGGAAATGTGGACGGACTCCGGCGAAGTCTTTGGTCCAATATTGCAATACTGGCGATAGGATGATATAATGATCGAATAAGCTTCAATGTAGTTGTACATCGATTAGTCTGCATGAGATCCTAGATTGGGGCACTGGGATAAAGTGAAAAGATCGATTGTAAAAGGAGATCAGATGAAACGCAAGGTGGTGGAAAAGCATGAGCGGCAATGGTGGGTATGGGGAGTAATTCTGCTGATAGCTTTTGCGATTTTGGGCGGCGGCTACTGGATGTATTATCAGAGTATCGAGAGCGCTGTTTATAGCACCACGTTCTTCTTTCGATACCCTTTATCTGATTTTGGAGGATGACCAGGTGTACAGCAGCACCTACCTGACAACGCCGCTTGAAAATATGCCCTGGCGGACGAATTCCGGCAGGCGGACAGCAGTTTTTTGACCCGATATGATGAGATCAGCCGAGAGCAGTGGGGAGAATAGAATCTGCCGCTGTATGTACAGAGAGGCTGGATGGTCCCGTTGGACGATATCATCAGCGAGGAGCTGCGCTCTGATATCGATGAATCGATCTGGAGGCAGAATACAATCAACGGTAAAGTTTACACGCTGCCGTTTCATCAGCTCCAGAATACGTTGATGGTAAACCGGGAGATGATGGAGGCAGCGGACCTGGAGGCGTATATTCCGGAGGATGGGGCGGTGGCGTGCTGGTCCACGGAGGAATTCCGCTTGATCTGCCGTGAGCTGGCAAAAAGCCTGACCGATGAAAATACCTTTGCGTTTATGATGTACGCCGCCAACAATCAGAGGGGACAGCCACATTATGATGTTGTTGAGGGCGTACGGCTGTCCACTGTATGACAAGAATGGGAACTTTACCGTCAACACCCCGGAAGGCATTCGGGCTCTTGAGTGGATCCGGGAGATGGACAAACAGGAACTTATCCCGCAGGGAGCGGAGAATCTGGAATTGCTGGACTGTATCAATCTGTTTTACAACCGGTAGCTGGCCATCTGCATGGGAAATCTGACCAATATGTGGGATACCAGGAATCGTGGGATAGACGTCTTTGCTGCGAATTTTCCCAGCCTGGACGGGGAGGGATATTGTGTTGCCTCCACCAACGGCTTCTGCCTGTTTGACAACGGGGATAAGGAGAAGATCCGGGTGGCCAAAGATTTTCTGCAATATCTCTATACGGACGAGGAACTGATGAAATATACCCTGGGTACGATTCCGGTCAACAATTCTGTCATCCGGCAGTATCAGGATGAGATCTGGATGCTGAGAGCTTACGGGGAGAATACATCCCATGTGGTGAACTGTGTGCAGAGTAATCGTAACTGGCAGGGCGTGCGGGATGTTTTTTATGTCCAGATCAATGATCTTCTGACCGGCCAAAAAACTCCCAGGGAGGCTGGGGAGGCCATTGACGCAGGCTGTAATGCCGCTCTGGAGAAGGGCCGGACCGATGCCGGATAAATCTCCGTTACGGGTGGAAAACTAAAATTTGACAGAAATGGAAGCCGGATATGAAACATGACGTAATTCAGTACGAGCGAATCTACAATTTGCTGAAGAACAGGATCGAGAGCGGGATACTCCCGGTTGGCGCCAGGCTGCCGGGGCGGTCCGTGCTGTGCGGAGAGTTCGGGACGTCCGAGCGGACAATCCGGCGCGCATTGGAGCTGTTGGAACAGGATGGCTACCTGGAGATTGCGCCCCGGAAGAAGCCCGTTGTGATTTCGGCCTTTGCCGCCCCGCCTTCACGGGCGGCAGATGGAACCAGAAAAGCGGATGCCGCCCAGATAAATGATCTGTTGCAGACCAGTATTCTGCTTTGTTATCCGATTTATCTGCGGGGGCTGCATCGGTGCACCGGAAGCGACTGGCATACGCCGGAAGCGCTGTTTGCACGCATGGACCCGGGAAGGCCGGAAGAATTCTGGCAGCTTTCCAGCCGGCTCTGGCGTTTTTTTATTGCCAGGAATGAAAATGAACTGCTCCTGCGGGTTGTGGACAGCCTGGGATTCAGAGGAAAAGAGCCGCCTCACGGCTCCTATGAGGACCGGGAGCGCTACTGCGGGAATATCAGGAACCTGTTTCAGACGGTGAAGAAGGCCGGGGAGCCGGAGCGGGCCGATCTGGAGGCGATTTTTTCTCAATACCGAAGGATTGCGGAGCAGGCGGAAGAGCATCCATTTCTCCGCCTGCTGCCCCGCTGTCCCATGCTGGCGGAGGCGGAGGGGCTGGGCCAACAGCTCAGCCTGGCACAGGAGCGTTATTCCAGCGTCTGCCTGGACCTGCTGGGACTGATCGCCATTGGCCGCTATCAGCCGGGCGACCGCCTGCCCACCCACGATGAATTGCAGGAATGGTACGGCGTCAGCCGCGATACCACGGTCAAGGCGATCCGCATGCTACAGGACTGGGGCGTGGTGACGGCGGCTCCCAGGCGGGGGATCTCGGTGGTGATGGACCTATCGGACCTGAAAAAGATACAGATCACGTCGGAATCCATCGCCTGTCATGTACGGCGGTATCTGGACAGCCTGGATCTGCTGTCACTGACCGTGGAACAGGTCGCCGTCCATGCGGCGGCGCAGGCGGAGTCCGGACGGGTACGTCTGCTCTGCGGCACGCTGGCGCGACAGTGGGAGCAGTCCTATGAGCATCAGCTGATACCGCGCACCCTTTTGGACTTTATCACAGAGCACATTCAGTACGACGCTCTGCGCTCAATCTACGGAGTGCTGGCCCGGAACTTCAGCATCGGCAGAAGTATTCCGAAATTGGTCAGCCCGAACAAAAATCCACAGAACTGCGAGATTTACAGACAATGTATGGAATCTGCAGCGATTTTAATGGATGGAGACGGGGCTCTGTTCGGCAGGCGGGCGGCAGGAATGTTTGAGAAGATCCGATGTCTGGTCAGGGAGGAGTGCAGGAGGCTGGGTTATTGGGAGGCTGCCATGAAAGTGTATGATGGGAGAGCGCTGTGGCAATGAAGGGGAGCATGAATCTGTCTTTTTTAGAAGAAGGAGGGCACTGTTGCCATGAAACGAGATAAAAAGCGGAATAAAGGTGGAAAATGGGAAATATCCTTTGCTCCAATTACCCGTTACAGTGCGGTATTCTGCGCTCTGTTTATGGGCATCGCTTTTATGGGAGGCTGTGTGCTCTCCGCCGGCCGGCTGCGATCGGAGACGGAGGCGGCTCTGACCGCGAGCCATGGGCAGATTTCCCAGAAGGTCGCCGGAGCCGTTGATTTACTGGAATCCCTGGCCAGTCTGCCGGAGTATTATGACCCGGATATACCGCCCATCGATAAAGTAAAAAAATTGGATCAGATCAGCCCTTATTTCGGGTATATGATGATCTGCTACGTGGACTCCGATATCACCGTCTATTCCGACGGGGCAGAGCCGGCCAGCCTGGCCAGCCGGGACTATATGCAACAGCTGTTTTCCACCGGCCGCAGACAGGTGACGGACAGCTTCGCCGCGGGAGCGGATGGCGTCACGTTAAACTATACGGTGGCCGTTCCTCTGATGGACCAGAAGGGACAGATCACGGGCTGCCTGTTCTGCGCCATTTATTTTGACGAGGTGGTGGACATTTTAAGGCAGTCTGCCGGAAATGGCGGCACAGGGATCACGCTGGTCGGCTCCCGGGGGCAGGTTATGTCCTCCACGGACGCGTTACCCTATGGGGAATCCATTATGAACACCCTACGCAAGGGCGTGCTGTTCGGCACCACGGCGGACCAGCTGGAGGAGCAGCTTTTGGCCGCAAGCCCCGGAGCTTTTTGGAGTATACGGGACGGAAACCTGTACTATACCGCCTATCAGAGAGTGGAGAATACCAACTGGGACATTCTGTGTTCCGTTGATTTCTGGTCTACCTTTGAGAAAACGGTTCCGGCCCTTGTACTTATGGCCGGGCTGACAGTTCTTGGATGCTTGTGCCTGTTATGGTTTGTACGGCGCTATATTGCCGGGCAGATGCAGATTGTGGACATGCTGGTCCACTCGGTGGAGGAGTTGGAAAAACGTGTTTATCAGGATGAGCGGCCGGAGGATGTGGATTTCCAGGAAGTGCTGCGCCTGACCAGCAACGGTCTGTCCGACAGTCTGACCGGCGTGGTCACCCGGTCGGTATTCTTAAACCAGGGCGCCGCCCTGCTGAAAAAGGCTGACCCGCAGAAGCTCAAGGCTCTGTGCTTTGTGGACATGGACAATTTAAAATATATCAACGACAGCTGTGGACATGCGGGCGGCGATATCGCGTTAAAAAGTCTGGGCTACATTCTCCGGGAATACGAGAAAAAGTATGACGGCGTGGTGGGCCGGTATGGGGGCGATGAGTTTGTCGTCCTGCTGACCGGACTGGATGACGAACAGGAGCTGCGCGGCGTGCTGGACGGGCTTGTGCTCCGCCTCCAGAGCAGCGTTCAATCGGGCGGACAGAGCATTCCGGTCCAGTGCAGCATCGGTGTAGCGGTCTACCGGCCGGGGATTGAGCTGGAACAGATGATCGCCGACGCCGACGAGGCCCTTTACTATGTGAAGCAAAATGGAAAAGGGTATTATCACATCCACCAGAATTGAGGAATCTATGAATAAGCGAATTGGAAGGCGGATATCGCGGGCTGCGGTTTTGCTGCTGATTTTTGTTGTAGCCGCCCTGCCGGGGGTGGCGCTGCGCTGCGCCATTGTGGAGGTACGCCAGAGAGAGGCGGAAAATATCCTTTTTTATTACCGTGAGAAGATTTTGCTGCAGATGCAGGGGACCATGAACGAGGCCGACTCCCTGGCTCAGACGGCGTATGTGATGGAGATGGAGCAGCCGGACCAGCTGTTCTGGTTTGAACGCGCAGCCGGGCATTCGTTAAAACGGCCGGAGGTCTGTTTTGCTTTTTGGTTTGAGGGGGATATTCTGGCCAGCGCCCTGCCGCGGGATGAATTTGGAGATCTGATAGGCAGCGGACTGCAGGACTTCTCGTACATCTATACTATGGCAAAGGTGGTCAAGGACCTTGTGGTAGAAGGTCCCATTGTCATGGAACATGACAATAGACAGCAAGAGGTGTTTCTGTTTTTAAAGCCGGTTGTGGAGGAGGGCGCTTATCTGGGACAGGTGGCCGTGGCGTTGGATCGGGATTATGTGCTGGGGCAGATCGGTCTGGATGAGCTGTACGCCAAAGGATATGATTACGAGCTCTGGCGTGTGGAACCTCAGAACGGGAACAAGGAAGTGATCGCCGGTTCCCGGGCGGACATCGACTTTTCCCAGGCGCAGAAAACGGTGTTTCATCTGCCGACCCAGTGGACGCTCAGCATCCAGCCGGTTGCGGGCTGGCTCAGCCCGGGGCAGCGTCTGGGACTGATCCTGCTGTGCGCGGTGTTTGGAGCAGTCCTGTTGTCGCTGGCTTATCTGGCCGGCAAAAATGTACGGCAAAGGCGCGCGCTGCTTAAGGCCACGTATGTGGACAAAGACACGGGGCTTTACAACCGGATTGGTTTTACGGCCGCTCTTGGCGACTGGCTGAAACAGGGAAACACTCCCATTATGCTGTTTTACTTCTCAATCGAGGGATATACCCAGGCGATCCGGCGCATCGGACCGGAGGAGGAGACGGCGTTTCTAAAGGGCATTTCCGGGCGGATCGACGGGTTTATCCACAACCCGTTTCTCGCGGGCAGGCTGGATGCGGGAAGTTATATTGTAGCGGTTCGGGAAGAGATGGACCAAACCCAGCAGGAAGATTTTGCCAGGGGGCTGTCCTTGGAATTCCTGCTCCAGGTGCGGATCAATGAAGAAAAGAACTTTCTGATGGCCCGTTACCAGTATGCCTGCTGCCGGCCGGGAGAGGACGAGGCAGGGAAGGCGATTTCTGATCTGATTCACGCATACTATATCCGCGTGTCCCAGGAATCCCCGGTGCGCATGCTGACGGAAAAATGCCGGCAGCTCATAGAGGGGAAAAGCGATGTGACCTTTGACGAGTACACGGACCTTGAGATGATGGAGTTGTCGAAAACTTTTAACCGGTACCGAAAGCAGGTGGAACAGCTGGCCTACTCCGATCCGGTGTTTAACATGGGCAACCGGCCGAAGTTCCTTCGGGACACCAATATGTTGATTTCCTATGACCGAAAAAGGCGGTTCAGCCTGTACTGTGTGGACATCTGTTCCTTCAGCCAGTACAATGACCTGTTCAGCGCCAGCATCGGGGACGAGATTCTCCACGAGGTGCGGCGGCGGCTGTCTCGTCCCTTTGGCTCTTATCTCTACCGGATCAACGGCGACGTATTTCTTGGCGTGTCTCTCTCAACGGAAAGCGCACAGTCCGTTGCCGCCAGGCTGCAGGACCTGTTTGCCGCGCCCATTACGGTGGGTAAGCTCTCATTTCCGCTGCAGATCCGCATTGCGGCCTGCTGGTACCCGGAACACGGGGAAACGCCGGGTGAGCTTTTAGACCATATCCAGTCCGCGCTGCGCTTTGCCAAGGAATCGGGCCAGGCGATCGCCATATACAACGGAAGGCTCGACGAGATGATCCGGACAGAGGCCGATATTCTGGGCCGGTTGAAGGACGCGGTCCAACAAAAGACGCTGGAAGTCTGGTACCAGCCCATTATGCTCCTGGAAGAAAATGAATATACGGCTGCTGAAGCCCTTGTGCGCCTGCCCAATGGAAAAGGAGGTTATTTCTCCGCGGGCCAGGTGATTTCGCTGGCGGAACGAAACGGTATGGTGGAGGCGCTGGGCGACTATGTGCTGACGCAGGCGTGTGCGTTCCTGCATGAGTATGGTGACCGGCTGGGCATACGGCGCATGGGGATCAATCTCTCCGTGCAGCAGCTTCTGGTGGGCAACAGCGCCGGTCATCTGCTGGAACTGATCGGCTCCTCCGGCATGGATCCCCGCAGAGTCACGCTGGAGATCACGGAGAGCATCCTGATCCAATCCATCGACCAGGCCGCACAGGTGCTGGGAAAGTTGAGACAGGCCGGAATCCACGTGGCGCTGGACGATTTTGGCGTTGGCTATAGCAGCCTCAACTATCTCTCCAATCTTCCGGTGGACATTCTCAAGATCGACCGGTCCCTGACCAAGCAGATCCTGACTGATCAAAAGCAATTTGCGCTGCTGAAATCCATTGTGGAGATGGCGCGCATCAACGATTTGATGGTGGTGGCGGAGGGCGTGGAGACCCAGGCGGAGCAGGCGATAATCACCTCTGCCGGGGTGCAGTATATTCAGGGATATTATTACGCCAGGCCCATGCCCGGGGAAAAACTGACTGAATTTTTAAAGCAGGGGCCGGTTATCCATTCAGAAACCCCTCAATAATCCGCCTCTCAGCCGCCTCCTCCGACAGCCCCAGGGTGCGCAGCTTCACGATCTGTTCCCCGGCGATCCTGCCGATGGCGGCCTCGTGGATCAGGGAGACGTCCCGGCAGCCCGCGATCAGCTCCGGGAAAGCGTCCACCCTGCCCCGGTCCATCAGGATGGCGTCGCACTCCGAGTGCCCGCTGCAGCGGCAGTTTCCCATGAGTCTGGAGCGGTATGTTTGGCGGGAACTGCCCCTGGCTACGGAGCGGGAGATAAGATTGACGGCTGATCCGTCCCCGTCCATGGAAACCGTGAAATCAGTCCGGGCGGTATCCCTTCCGTCGGTCTGAATGCGCTCCCGGATGGTCAGCCGGGCGGCCGCCGCCAGCCGGGCGCTGGTCTTTCGCACCGTGCGGTCCACGCCGCCAAGCTGCACGGTGTCCATCTCCAGAGCGGATCCGGGGCCCAGCACGGCGAAGGTCACCGGATCGATGCGTTTTAAACCGGAGCCGGTACCCGTCCCCACGTGCTTTTCCCGATAAATGACGCGGGAGCCGTTTTCCAGGAAAAAACGGTGAATGCCGTTGTGCGCCGCGTCCTCCGCGCCGTCGGTGTGCACGCCGCAGCCCGCCACAATGATTACGTCGGCTCCGGCGTCCACATAAAAATCATTGTATACCAGATCGTCCACGCCCCCCTGGGTGACGCAGGCCGGGATGTAGACGGTTTCCCCGCGGGCCCGGGAGTCGATGCGGATATCCAGGCCGGGTTCATCCGTTTTCACCGTGATGCGGATGTTGGGCGAGGACTGCCTGGCGGCGCAGAGGCCGTTTTCCCGGATGTTGTAGGCTCCTGCAAATTCATCTTTAAAACCGGTGAGTATCTTTAACAGCATTTCTGTGATTTTATTCATTTTTCCCCCTCTATGTCCCCTTGTGGTTGTGTGCGGACTTTCCGCGGATTGGACGGTGACAACGTTTTCAGCTGGAAATTCAACCAGCGGACCGCCTTGATTTGGCGTTGACAACGGAAGATCCGTTCTATTATAATATGCTTTGACCACGCGCGGGAACATTACGAAATATTAAAAATTCGCATAAGGTGTCGCAAAAACAAAAAAGATGTGGTATACTAAAATGGTATGTCAAGCGATATGCGACTACTGATTGTAAGGAGTACCTATGCTGAATGAGGACAAGGTCAGATATATGACGGAGCTGGCCATCTTTGAAAAGAATAAAGGCAGGGAAATGTTTTCCATAAACCGTTATTTCAAGGGAGACTACATCAGCGGACAATTATTCCGCTCCTTTTTCGCTTACACGTTTTCCTATCTGCTGGTGATGCTCCTGTGGGTGCTGTACCGACTGGAGGATCTTCTGGGCGCGATCTCCTTTGAGGAGCTGACCGCTCTTGGAAAAAAGTGGGGATTCTGGTACCTGGCCGGGCTTGCTGCGTACCTGCTCATCACGCGGACTGTCTACGCCAGGCGCTACGACTACGCTTCCCGGGTCCAGATCATGTACTCGGCAAAGCTGAAACATCTGGTCAAGCGCTATGACAGACAGGAAAAGGGGAATCATAAAGGAGGGAAGACCGTATGACAAGTCTCCTCGTAATGAAGGAACATCTGAAGGCCTTTTATGCGAAATACAATATCGTGATACAGCCGATTCTGCGATTTATCTTGGGAATGTGCGCGTTTTATTGCCTGAACACCAACATCGGCTACATGACCAGGCTGAAGAATCCTCTGGTGCCGCTGCTGTTATCTCTGGCGGGGGCGCTGTTGCCCTACGGGGCTATTGTATTTTTTGCAGGCTGTTTTATGATCGCCCACATCTATGCGGTTTCCTTTGAGATGGCGCTGATCGCCCTGGTGCTGATCCTGATTGTGGCCATCCTTTACTTTGGCTTCCGGCCCGGAGACTGCTTCCTGATGCTTCTCACACCTATGGCGTTTATGATGAAGATCCCCTATGCGGTGCCGCTGTTAGTGGGGCTTGGCGGAAGCCTGGCTTCGGTGATTCCGGTGGGCTGCGGCGTGTTCATCTATTACATGATGATGTATGTGAAGCAGAACGCGGGGGTGCTGACCAACGACACCTCGGTGGATATTGTGCAGAAGTACAGTCAGATTATCAAGTCCGTGACCTTCAACAAGACCATGATGGTGATGATCGCCACCTGCGCGGCCGGGATTCTGGTCGTGTACCTGATCCGCCGCCTGTCCCTCAATTACGCCTGGAGCATCGCCATCGTGGCGGGCTGCGTGGCACAGCTGCTGGTGATCTTTGTGGGGGATTTCGTGTTCGGCGTGTCCGTGCCCACGGGACAGCTCTTGGCCGGAATGACGGCTTCGGCGCTGCTGGCGCTGGTCTACGATTTCTTTATTTTTTCTGTGGATTACAGCAGGACGGAGTATGTGCAGTTTGAGGACGACGATTATTACTACTATGTGAAGGCAGTGCCCAAGATGACGGTGAGCACACCGGACGTCAAGGTGCAGAAAATCAGTACCCGCAAGCGGAGTGGAAGAGAGCGGGCATAAATAATGATGAAAATTTTTGAGATAGAGAGGGAGGTGATGGCATGGCGGAACTGATGGAAAAGGCGTCCTCCTGGCTGTCGCTGCTGCCCAGGATTACGATGATCAACCTGTTGGAAGTGGCAATTATTTCCATATTGGTCTACGAGATCCTTTTCTGGGTGAAGAACACCAGGGCCTGGACCGTACTGAAGGGCCTGGGCGTGATTCTGATATTTGCCGTGTTCGCCGCTGTGCTGCACCTGAACACCATCCTGTGGATTTTGGAGAAGACCACGGGAATCGCGGTGACGGCGCTGCTGGTGGTGTTCCAGCCGGAGCTGCGCAAGGCGCTTGAGCAGCTGGGCAGCCAGAATATTATATCCAATATCCTGAGTTTTGACGATGCGAAGGACCACAGGAGCTTTGACGACAAGACCATCAACGAGCTGGTCCGCGCCACCTTTGAGATGGCCAAGGTAAAGACCGGCGCTCTGATGGTGATCGAGCGCGCCGCCTCCTTAAAGGAGATCGAGCGCACGGGTATCGAGGTCAACGGACTGGTGTCCAGCCAGCTTCTGATCAACATTTTTGAACACAACACACCGCTTCACGACGGCGCTGTGATCATCCGGGGCAACCGGGTGGCGGCCGCCACCTGTTACCTGCCGCTGTCGGACAACATGTCCATCAGCAAGGATCTGGGCACCCGCCACAGAGCGGCGTTGGGCGTGAGTGAAGTGACGGACAGCGTCACCATCGTGGTCTCGGAGGAGACCGGCAGGGTGACGGTAGCAGAAGGGGGAACGCTTAAGAGAGTGACGGATGCCGAGGGCCTGCGCACCATCCTGGCAGGGGTGAAGGGGCAGGTTGAGACCGGCAGCCGATTAAAAATCTGGAAGGGAAGGCTGAAGAATGAAAGAAAAGCTGACGAATAATCTGGGCCTGAAAATCATTTCCGTCTTCCTGGCGTTCTTTGTCTGGCTGGCCGTGGTCAACATCTCAAACCCGGAGGTTTCGGATTATCAGGAGGTCCCCTTAGAAATTGTAAATGAAGGCGTGCTGGAGGCCAACAACCTTACCTACGAGGTGGTCGGCGGCAAGAACACGGTTACGGTCAGCTACAAGGTTCAGACCCTGGACACCGGCACCATCAAACCGTCGGATTTCCGCGCTTACATCGACCTGGCGGAGATGTATGAGCCCACCGGAGCGGTGCAGGTAAAGGTGGAGGTGCTGCGCCACAAGAATCTGCTGATCGGACAGCCGGTGGCCAGGCCGGGCGTGATCCGGATCAGCACCGAGAATTTGCAGCGTAAACGGTTTGATTTGCAGGTATCCACCGTCGGTAAACCGGAGGCTGATTATACGGTAGGCACTGCTACCATCAGCCCCACCTATGTGTATGTCAGCGGGCCTGTTTCCAAAGTGGGACAGATCAGCGAGGTGGGCATTGAGATCGATGTGGAAAATGCCAACTCTAACCGGGCCGGTACGGCTGTGCCTAAATTTTACGATGCCAATCAAAATGAATTGGTGGATCTGGAGACGGACGACCGGGTGACCTTAAACCACTCCGAGGTGGATTATGAGCTGGCGATTTTGAAGGAAAAACGCCTGGCTCTGGACCTGAAGGTGGAGGGCAGGGTGGCCGACGGCTACCGCTACACGGGCGTGGAGAGCAGCGTGAACTCCGTGGCCGTAGTGGGCCTGAAATCCAATCTGGCGGATGTCACCGCAGTCACGATACCGCCGTCCGAGCTGAATATGGACGGGGCCACAGGCGACCGGGAGGTGACCATCGACCTGACCAAGTACCTGCCAAACGGCGTACAGCTGTCCGAGGACGAGAACAAGGAAATCACAGTGACCATCAAGGTTGAACCTCTGGAGAGCAGGACCTACGTGCTGCCCACCAGCCAGATCAAGCAGGTGGGAGCTTCCAGCCAATATGAATACGAGTATGACCGCAGTACGATCAATGTGCTGATCCGTGGTCTTAAGGAAGATTTGGACCAGCTGACCGCCGACCAGTTCGGCGCGGAGATCGACGTCAGCGCCATGACGCCGGGGGAGAACGACGGTGAAGTGATGTTCCAGGCGTTTTACGAAAATTCCGCCTATGAGGTGGTGTACTATGACCACCCGCAGATTACGGTGCGGGAGATCGGACCCAGCGCCACCGACGGCGGGGATGAGACGAGCGGAACGGACGACGGTGAAACCGCGGCGGATGAGACGACGGCCGCCGATTGAGAATATGGCAGTAGGTAAGGAGAGATAGCTTATGGTAAGTGCGGTAACAGTTATTAAAAATCCCTCCGGTCTGCATTTGCGGCCGGCCGGCATCCTGTGCAAGGAGGCGCTGTTGTTCCGGTCGACGATCACCTTCAAGATCGGAAGTACGACTGCCAACGCCAAGAGCGTTCTGAGCGTGCTGGGGGCCTGCGTCAAATCCGGCGACGCGGTTGAGTTTATCTGCGACGGACCGGACGAGGAGCAGGCGCTGGCCGCGATGGTCAGAATCGTGGAGAGCGGATTGGGTGAGTAACAGCGGACGGGGTGCCGATTCGGCACCCCGAATGCTGTGAGTATAAATATTTAATACAATAAGGAGGTAATCATTATGAAAAAGGGAACGAGCGCTTCATCCGGTATCGGAATCGGCAAGGCAGTCATTGTGGAAGAGGCTGAGCTGGTCATCAAACGGGAGAACGTTTCGGATGTGGAGGCTGAGCTTGGGCGTTTTAAGGGGGCGCTTGAGCAGAGCGTAAAGGACACCGAGGAGCTGGCGGCGGATTTGGCCACCAGAGTGGGAGAGAAGGAAGCGGAGATTCTGCAGGGGCACATCATGCTGCTGTCCGATCCCATGCTCACCGGCGAGATTGAGAATTCCATCAAAAACGACGGCGTCAACAGCGAGTTTGCCATTGAGACCGTTTGCAATATGTACGCCGACATGTTCGCCTCTATGGGGGACGAGCTTATGCAGCAGAGAGCCACGGACATGCGCGACATCAAGACCAGGATGCAGAAGATCCTTCTGGGTGTCCGCTCTGTGGATATCGCGTCCCTTCCGGCCGGCAGCGTGATTGTCGCAAAGGATCTGACGCCCTCCATGACGGCAGGGATCAACCCGGCCAATGTGACCGGTATCGTCACCGAGCTGGGCGGCCGTACCTCCCACAGCGCCATTCTGGCCCGCGCCCTGGAGATTCCGGCGGTTGTGGCTGTGGAGAACCTGATGGAGCAGGTGAAGGACGGAGACGACCTGGTGCTGGACGGAAGCACGGGTGAAGTGATGGTGAATCCGGACGCGGCGGTGAGAGCGGAGTATGAGACCAAGCGTGACGTATTCTTAAAGGAGAAAAAGGAGCTGGAGCAGTACATCGGCAAGCCCTCCGTCACCAAGGACGGCGTGCAGGTGGAGATTGTGGCCAACATCGGCAAGCCCGAGGACGCGGAGAAGGTGCTCCAGTACGACGGCGAGGGCGTGGGCCTGTTCCGCACGGAATTCCTGTTTATGGACCGCACCTCCATGCCCACGGAGGAAGAGCAGTTTGAGGCGTACAAGAAGGTGGCCATCGCTATGAACGGCAAGCCGGTGATCATCCGCACCCTGGATATTGGCGGCGACAAGGAGATTCCCTACATGGGCCTGGAGAAGGACGAGAACCCATTTTGGGGCTACCGCGCCATCCGCTTCTGTCTGGACCGCAAGGAGGATATCTACAAACCGCAGCTGCGCGCCCTGCTGCGCGCCAGCGCCTTCGGCAACATCCGCATCATGGTTCCCCTTGTGACCTGCATCGAGGAGTACCGCGAAGCCAGGGGACTGGTGGAGGAGCTGAAAACCGAATTGGATGAGGCGGGCATCGCCTACAAGAAGGACATCCAGGTGGGCATCATGGTGGAGACCGCGGCGGCTTCCCTGATCGCGGATATCTTTGCCAGGGAAGTGGACTTCTTCAGCATCGGCACCAACGATCTGACCCAGTACACCATGAGCGTGGACCGGGGCAATAAGAAGGTTTCCTACCTGTATTCCACCTTCAATCCCGCTGTGCTGCGCAGCATCCGCCACATCATCGCCTGCGGCCGCGAGGCCGGCATCATGGTCGGCATGTGCGGCGAGGCGGCCAGCGATCCCATGATGATCCCGCTGCTTCTGGCGTTTGGATTGAATGAGTTCAGTATGAGCGCGTCTGCCATTCTGCGGGCGAGAAAGATGGTAACCGAGTACAGTGTGCAGGAACTCCAGGCGGTTGCGGACAAGGCCATGAGCTTTGCGACCACGGCTGAGGTGGAGCAGTACATGAAAGAATTTGTGGAGAGCGGAACGGTTTAATGGCAGTTTATTTGATTTGTTACGCATTAAGTTACCTGTTGGCCCGGCAGCATGTTTACATGCTGTCCGGGCTGGTTTTGATTACAGCGGCCCTGTGGCTGTACTGGCGGGACTACCGCGCCAGCCGGGATCTGATTCACCTGCGGGGCCTGTTCTGCCTGGCCTTTGTGGGCGGCCAGGGCGTGTCCTGCTTTAAGCTCAGCCGGCTGCAGACCGACTGGGCCGGTGAGACCTGGCTGTGTTTTCTGCTGGCGGTCTTAGCGTTCTGGCTGGCCTTTGAGGCGGTGCAGCGGATGGCATCGCGAAAGCGGGAGTGCGGCAGCCGGGAGCATGGCAGCCGGAACTCCAATCCGAACCATTTTCCGGCAGCGGGGGCCACAGGAGCGTTTTGCGGCAGCTCGAAGCGGATTCTCGTCTGCATGGCCGGCATCACGGGCGTCTCGGCCCTGGCCTTTGTTTTTGAGGCGGTGAAGCTGGGCTTTATCCCCATGTTCTCCTACGGCGTGCCCCACGCCTACTCCTATTTCCATGTCAGCGGCGTGCACTATTTCACGGTGTCCTGCGTGCTGGTGCCCAGCCTGTTCGTGCTCTACCTGTTTTCGCGGGCGGAGGGCGCCGGGGAAAGCGGCGGCCGGCCGTTCAGAAAGCCGGAGGGCCATTCGGGGGAAAAATCGGAACGCCGGGGAACGGGGACGGCGGCGCCTGACCGCGGACTGATTCTGGCCGCGGCCGTGACCGGGATATCGATTCTCATTCCGCTGCTGTGCGTTTCCCGCTTCCAGCTGATCCTGGCGGTGGGCATGGCGGTATTCACCTTTATCTCTGTCCGCAGAACCTTCCGGCTCAAATACCTGTTGATCCTGTGCGCCCTCATGGTTCCGGCCTACCTGGCTTTGACGGTGCTGCGCAGCCACAGCGTATCCTACCTGAACGGCATCTTTGAGATGAAAAATCCGCACACGCCGATCTTTGTCACCCAGCCCTACATGTATATCGCAAACAATTACGACAATTTCAACTGTCTGGTGGAGCAGCTGGGAAGCCACAGCATGGGACTTCGCATGCTGTTCCCGGTGTGGGCGCTGACCGGCCTCAAATTCCTGAATCCGTCCCTGGTGAGTTTTCCGATCTTTGTGACAAAGGAGGAGCTGACCACGGTGACACTGATCTACGACGCCTATTACGATTTCGGGATGTTGGGAATTCTGCTGTTCGGCCTGTTGACCGGAGCGGTCTGCGCGCTTTTGTACCGGCTGCGCACACGGGCATCCAATCCCGTCTGCCATGTGATCTACGCCCAGATCGCCATGTACATGGCCCTGGCATTTTTCACCACCTGGTTCTCCAACCCGTCCACCTGGTTTTATCTGGCGGTGACGGCCGCAGCATATTGGTTCGTCGGTCACGGATTGCCTTATTTTGGAAGAGATATGTAAATTATGTAAAAAAAGTAAACTTTTTATAAAGAAATCGTTGACTTTTTTCTTACGGACTGCTATAATTTGGTTTAGTGAGTGAGATTTGTCTCATTCCAACCTACAATTTGATACTTGGATTGTTACTGTTCGGCAGGCAAAACCAATTTTGTAAAGGAGAGAGGCGAATCGTTTATCTCTTTGACAAAGTTGGTTTTTTTATTTTTTTGAGCTTATCCGCAGCGCTGTGGACTGCTGCACAGAGAGGGGGAGAAAATTGCAGGACCCGTTGACTGGCAAGAGCGTCATGAAAATCAGTAAAATTATCAATAATAATGTGGTCAGCACCTTTGACGAGGACGGAAGGGAGGTCGTCGTCATGGGACGGGGAGTGGGTTTCAAGGCCAAAGAGGGAATGGCCGTGAACGAGGCCAAGGTGGAGAAAATTTTCCGCCTGGACAGCCAGACCTCGATGGATCAGTTTAAAGAGCTGGTCGTGAATCTTCCGATCGAGCACGTACAGATTTCCGCCGAGATCATCAGCTATGCCAAGAGCGTTTTAAACCGCCCCATCAATCCCAACGTGTATATCACGCTGACAGACCATATCAATTTTGCACTGGAGCGTTTCAAGCAGAAGATGATGTTCTCCAACCCGCTGATCCACGAGGTGAAAAGCTTTTACCACGCGGAATACCTGATTGGAGAGTACGCCATTGCCATGATCCGCAGGGACCTTGGAGTGATGCTTCCGGTGGATGAGGCGGCCAGTATCGCGCTTCATATCGTCAATGCGGAATATGATGCACCTATGCGGGACACCATAGATATTACCAATCTGATCCAGCAGGTGAGCGAGGTAGTGATCGAGTATTTCAACATTCAGATTGATGAAGACTCGCTGAGCTACGAGCGGTTTATCACCCATCTGCGGTTTCTGGCCCAGAGAATTTTCACAGGGGAGCACATGGAGTCGGATAACCCGGAATTTCAGGAGATGATCGCGAAAATGTACCCGGAGGAACATGTTTGCAGCCAAAAGGTACAGGTGCTGATTGATCAGAAGTACGGGCACAAAATGACAGAGGAAGAAGCGGCGTATCTGGCGCTGCACATCAAGAGGATCCGCACGCGTTAAAGCGGCGGAAGACTGGAAAGGGGATTTATATATGTTTAAAGGTTTAAAAGGGCTTTTCGGAGGAAAAGAAAAGGCAGTTGTAGGAGCGCCGGTGAGCGGCAGGGCGATCCCCATGAGTCAGGTCAATGATCCCACCTTCAGCCAGGAAATCCTGGGCAAGGGCGTGGCCATCATTCCCGATAAAGGGCGCATCGTAGCCCCCATCGACGGCACGGTTACCATGGTGTTCGACACCAAGCACGCCATCAGCATGCAGGGCGAGAGCGGAGTGGAGCTGATCATCCACGTGGGGATTGACACCGTGGAGCTGAAGGGACAGTATTTCACCGCACTGGTGAACGCCGGCGCGCAGGTGTCCAAGGGAACCCCGCTGCTGGAGTTCGACATGGAGAAGATCAAGGCGGCCGGTTACGACGTGGTGACTCCGGTGATCGTTTGCAACACGCCCAATTTCCCCGACATGACCGTAAAGAGCGGCATGGATGTCCGGGAAGGCGACACCGTGATCGAGCTGAACTAGGTTATATAGGCGGAAAAGGAGGACGGATATGCTGGAAGAACGTTTTGTGTTGAAGGACTCCATGGGGCTTCACGCCCGGCCCGCGGCCCAGCTGATGATGGCGCTGAAGGATATTCAGAGCGCGGTGACCATCAGCGGCAACGGGGAACAGGTGGACGGTAAGGATGTGATTCAGATTCTGTCCCTGGGATGTGTGCAGGGGGATCAGATCACCTTTACGGCGGAGGGGCCGGACGAAGAGAAGGCCATGGAAGCGATCCGTCGGGTTATGAAGGAACTGGACTGCTGACGGTCCGAAATTGATTTAAACCTGTAAAGGTTTAGATAGATGTGTGAATCTTATTAAAGAAAGGGGATTTATTATTATGATGAAATGGTTACAGAAGCTTGGCAAATCCTTGATGCTGCCCGTTGCTGTTTTACCGGTTGCAGGTATTTTGTCCGGTATCGGCTACTTCCTTTGCCCGGCGGTTATGCAGGGCGGAGATATCACGGGTGCGATTCCCATGATCGGTTACTTCCTCACCCAGGCGGCTTTGGCGCTGATCGACGGCGCAATTATCGCCCTCCTGTTCGCAGTGGGCGTTGCGGTCGGTATGTCGGATGACCATGACGGAACCGCAGGTCTGGCAGGCCTGGTTTCCTGGCTGATGATTACCCATCTGCTCTCTCCGGGAGTGGTTCAGACTCTGGCGGGTATTGCGCCTGACACCATTCAGGGCATGGCGTTCGCCAAGATCCAGAATGCGCTGATCGGTATTATCGCCGGTATCATTGGTTCTACCTGCTACAACAAATTTAAGAATACCAGACTGCCGGATTGGCTGGCTTTCTTCTCCGGCAAGCGCTGTGTTGCTATTGTTACGGCAATGTTCTCTATTATCGCAGCGGCGATTCTGCTGTTCGTATGGCCCATCGTGTTCGGTGGACTTACGGCACTGGGGCAGTCCATCGCAAAGATGGGCGCGGTAGGCGCAGGTCTCTATGCGTTCTTAAACCGTTTGCTGATTCCGTTCGGCCTGCACCACGCGCTGAACAACGTATTCTGGTTTGATACCATCGGATTAGGCGACTTGAGCAACTTCTGGGCCGGCAAAACCAGCGCAGACGTTACCTGGAGCCTTGGAATGTACATGTCCGGATTCTTCCCCTGCATGATGTTCGGCGTTCCCGGAGCGGCTCTGGCTATGATCCACTGCGCAAAGAGCAACAAGAAGAAAATTGCCATTGGTATCCTTGCATCCGCAGCGCTGTGCGCATTTGTCTGCGGCGTTACCGAGCCCTTTGAATTTGCATTCATGTTCATGGCTCCCGCACTTTACTTAGTATACGCAATCCTGTATGGAATCTTTACCTTTGTGACCGTACTGCTTGGCTTCCGCGCCGGTTTCTCCTTCTCGGCAGGCGCAACGGATCTGCTGTTCTCAGCAGTGCTTCCGGCTGCTGCCAAGACCTGGCTGATTATCCCGCTTGGCATCGCTGCCTTTGCGGTATTCTACCTGGTATTCCGGTTCATGATCACCACCTTTAACTTAAAGACTCCCGGCCGTGAGGATGACGACGAGGCGGATGATTCCGCTGCCAAGCTTGCCAACAACGACTACACCCAGGTTGCAACCATTATCCTGGAAGGTCTTGGCGGCAAAGAGAACGTTAAGAGCATTGACAACTGCATCACCAGACTGAGACTGGAGATCAACGACTACACCAAGGTGGACGAGAAGAAGATCAAATCCGCAGGTGTCGCCGGAGTGATCCGTCCCAGCCAGAAGAGCGTGCAGGTAATCGTCGGCACACAGGTTCAGTTTGTGGCGGATGAGTTTAAGAAATTGTGTAAATAAACAGCAGTGAGAGCGAGAAGCAGGGGCCCAAAGCCTCTGCTTCTTTTTTACGTAGCCCCCCCAGTTATTTCCAGATTGACAGTTTGCATCTACTGTGGTACAATACGTTTAGATATTTAGAGAAATATCTAAATGATAACCGTCAAACGGGAGAAAGGAGGCACTCCATGTCCTTTGCCGATACCTTTAAAGCGCTGTCCGATCCAACCCGCCGGGAGATTTTGAACCTGTTGAAGCAGGAAAAGCTTACAGCCGGGGAGATTGTGGCTCATTTTGACACTACGGGAGCCACCATTTCCCATCATCTGTCCATCCTCAGGCATGCCGGATTGATAGACGACAGCAAATCCGGCAAATATATCTATTATGAGCTGAACCTCTCCGTGTTTGAGGAGGTGCTGGCCTGGATTCAGGATTTAATGGAGGAAAAACATGAAGAAGATTAGCAGTTCGATCAAAAATATGACATTTTCCGACTGGGTTTACTGGGGAATGGCCCTGGTCCCCTTCGCCATCTCACTGGCCTTCTACAGCAGGCTGCCGGAGCGGGTGCCCACCCACTGGAACGGCGCGGGGGAGGTTAACGGCTACTCCAGCCGGCTGATGGCCTGCTTCGGGATACCGGGTTTTATGCTGCTCATGGCGGTGGTGATCAATTTCGCCTATATGGCGGACCCTAAGCGGGCCAATATCGCCCGCTCCCGGGAGCTGAAGCAGATCACCCGCTGGTTCATCGTGATTCTGGCGGTGCTGGTCCAGTGCATCACCATGCTGTCCGGCGTGGGGGTGGAGCTGAATGTGGGGCTGCTCACCAGCGTGCCGATCTCGATTCTGTTCATTGTCATCGGCAATTACATGCCCAAATGCAAACAGAATTATACCCTGGGAATCAAGCTGCCCTGGACCCTGGCCGACGAGGACAACTGGAACAGGACCCACCGGCTGGCCGGGTACGTGTGGACCCTGGGCGGTCTGGCCATGCTGGCTTTCGGCCTTATGGGGCGTTCCGGCCCGTATTTTGCAATCGTTGTGGCAATTATCCTGATTCCCACGGTTTACTCCTATGTCTTGTGGAAACGCTCGGACGGCGGGAAAAATCATGGAAAAAATCGTTAAGAATACGCATTGACACCCCGCTGCAAATATGTTAAATTTATAGTCAGCATAAATACTGAGACGGGGAGTAGTAGAGGAATTCCGAACTTCAGAGAGCTGGCGGAGGGTGCGAGCCGGCGGGAAGGATTCTTTGAACTGGCCCCTGAGTAGCTTTCCCAAGGGCGATCCAGCCTGTGTAAGAAATGCCGGCCCCTGACCGTTATACAAGGAATCGAGCGCATGCGCCAAATGGCGCGTGAATCAGAGTGGTACCGCGCGGGAGCTTATGTCCTGCGTCTCTAGCAATAGGGGCGCAGGGCTTTTTTCGTACAACGGCCTGCCGGCCGGAAGGAACCGTCCGCCCTCTCACGAAACGTACCGAGCAAGAACAATGGAGGAAGCAAGCTATGGCTACACAGTACAACCACAGCGCCATCGAGAAGAAATGGCGCGAAAACTGGGAAGCGAAGCCCATCAACGTAAATGACGGCAAGAAGGAGAAATACTACTGCCTGGATATGTTCCCCTATCCCTCCGGCAGCGGCCTGCATGTGGGCCACTGGAGAGGTTACGTGATCTCCGACGTCTGGAGCAGATACCAGCTCTTAAAGGGCAAATACGTGATCCATCCCATGGGATGGGACGCCTTCGGTCTGCCGGCTGAGAACTATGCCATCAAGATGGGCGTGCACCCGGCCAAATCCACGGAGGAGAACATCAAAAACATCAAGCGCCAGATCAAGCAGATCGCGGCGATCTACGACTGGGATATGGAGGTGAACACCACGGACCCCGGGTTCTACAAGTGGACCCAGTGGATTTTCGTGCAGATGTTCAAGAAGGGCCTGGCCTACGAGAAGGAGTTCCCCATCAACTGGTGTCCGTCCTGTAAGACCGGACTGGCCAACGAGGAAGTGGTGAACGGCTGCTGCGAGCGCTGCGGCACCACGGTGACTAAAAAGAACCTGCGCCAGTGGATGTTAAAGATCACCGCCTATGCGGAACGCCTGTTAAACGATCTGGACAAGCTGGACTGGCCGGAGAAGGTCAAGAAGATGCAGACCGACTGGATCGGCAAATCCTACGGCGCCGAGGTGGATTTCACCATCGACGGCAGGGATGAGAAGATCACCGTCTACACCACCCGCCCCGATACCCTCTACGGCGCCACCTTCATGGTTCTGGCCCCGGAGCACGCTCTGGCGAAGAGCCTGGCCACCGACGAGACCCGCGAGGCCGTGGAGCAGTATATCTTTGACGCTTCCATGCGCTCCAACGTAGACCGCATGCAGGCCAAGGACAAGACCGGCGTGTTCACCGGCAGCTACGCCGTGAACCCCTTAAACGGGGCCAAGACGCCCATCTGGCTGTCCGATTACGTGCTGGCGGACTACGGCACCGGCGCGATCATGTGCGTGCCCGCCCACGACGACCGCGACTTTGAATTTGCCAAGAAGTTCGGACTGCCCATCGTGCAGGTCATCTCCAAGGACGGCAAGGAGATCGAGAACATGACCGAGGCTTATACCGAGGCCAGCGGCGTGATGATCAATTCCGGCGACTGGAACGGCATGGAGTCCGCGGTATTGAAACAGGAAGCCCCCCACATGATCGAGGAGAAGGGCTTTGGACACAAGACGGTGAACTACAAGCTGCGCGACTGGGTATTCTCCCGCCAGCGCTACTGGGGCGAGCCGATCCCGATCATCCACTGCCCCAAGTGCGGCTGCGTGCCGGTTCCCGAGGACCAGCTGCCCCTGCGCCTGCCGGAGGTGGAGAGCTACCAGCCCACCGGCACCGGCGAGTCCCCGCTGGCTGCCATCGACGAGTGGGTGAACACCACCTGCCCGGTCTGCGGCGCTCCTGCCAAGCGGGAGACCAACACCATGCCCCAGTGGGCCGGTTCCTCCTGGTATTTCCTGCGCTACGTGGACAGCCACAACGACGAGGAGCTGGTATCCAGGGAGAAGGCGGACAAGTACCTGCCCGTGGACATGTATATCGGAGGCGTGGAGCACGCGGTACTGCACCTTCTGTACTCACGGTTCTACACCAAGTTCCTCTGCGACATCGGAGCCATCGACTTTGACGAGCCCTTTAAGAAGCTGTTCAACCAGGGGATGATTACCGGAAAGAACGGCATCAAGATGAGCAAGTCCAAGGGCAACGTGGTGTCCCCGGACGACCTGGTGCGGGACTACGGCTGCGACTCCCTGCGTCTCTACGAGCTGTTTGTGGGACCGCCGGAGCTGGATGCGGAGTGGGACGACCGTGGCATCGAGGGCGTTTCCCGCTTCTTAAACCGCTTCTGGAACCTGGTGATGGACAACAAGGATAAGAATGTGGAGCCTACCCGGGAAATGCTCAGGGAGCGCCACAAGCTGGTCTACGACATCGAGCAGCGTTTCAACCAGTTCAGCCTGAACACCGTGATCTCCGGCTTCATGGAGCACAACAACAAGCTGATCGAGATCGCCAAGAAAGAGGGCGGAATCGACAAGGAAACCTTAAAGACCTTCGTGATCCTGCTGGCACCCTTCGCCCCTCACATCGGCGAGGAGCTGTGGCAGCAGCTGGGCGGCACGGACACTGTGTTCCACGCCCAGTGGCCGGAGTTCGACGAGGAGGCCATGAAGGAGGACGAGGTGGAGGTTGCCGTCCAGGTGAACGGCAAGACTAAAACAGTGATCAGCGTGGCCGCCGATATCGCGAAGGAGGACGCCATCGCCGCGGGTAAGGCGGCTGTGGCCGACAAGCTGACCGGGAACATTGTGAAGGAAATTTATGTTCCGGGGCGGATTATCAATATTGTTTGCAAATAATGGGAAATCATTGACCGCGGGCTGCGCCCGAGGCCCATTGTATTCAACAAGAGCCGCTGCACGGCCGGAGGAATCCGGACCGCGCAGCGGCTCTTTGTGGGTGAACGGCCGTCAGTCCTGCGCACCCTGCTTCCGGAACCGCCTGCGGTACTCCGTGGGCGGGATCCCCATCAGCTGGGTAAAGACCCTGGAGTAATAGTTGGGATCGCAGAAGCCCACGCTCAGGGCAATGTCCGCAATGGAGGTCTGGGAACCCACCAGGAAGTCCTTGGAAGCTTCCACCCGCACCTTGTTGATGTAGGAATTGATGTTGACGTGAAACCGTTTCCGGAAAATGTGGCTGATGTGGGACTCGCTGCAATGGCAGAAGCCTGCCAGCTCCGAGACGCGGATCTGCTCGGTAAAATTCTGCCGGATGTATTCCGAGGCGTGGGACAGGATCGTGTCCTCGTTGGAGCTTCGCCGGCGCATGGAGGCGTCGTGGGTGTCTTTGATGGTGTCGTAGGTCATGGAGAGATACTCCGCGATCAGCTCCATGGTGGGGATGAGCACCTCCGGGGAGATCGTGGGCGGCGTGAAGCTCTTGCGGTAGAGCCGGACAGCCTCCTCCTCCAGGAGCAGTCCGGACTGCGCGCACACGTGGTGAATCCGGTTGAGCGCCAGGGCGTCGTATCCGCCGAAAAATCCGATATTGATGGTTCCGATAATAAAGTCGCCGTTGATGATGGGGGTCACATACTCGCAGAGCCCGGCATGGCACATGCCGAAAAATGTGCAGCGATCCTTTCGGAACCGGTTGTTCATCTTCCGGATCATAGTCAGGCATTTGTGATAGATATGGCGGTCGGACTTGATGTACATGCAAAACGCGTTGGCGTGGGTGAGAAAGGGCTGGAGCGCTTCGTCCAGCTCCCGGTTCACCGGGATAAACCCCGAGTAGTCCTTGATGCAGATGGAAATATTGTATTCTTTTTCCGCAAATGCGAGGTAGTTCGCGATCTTCTGATAATGATAATTCATGGAAATCCCCTTCCGGTCCGGCACAAATGTGGATTAGATTGCAGAATAATCCAGAAATAGAGCAGGATATTTAATGCACGACGGATTTATAAGTGTTACTATATAGAAAAGATAGCAAAAAACACAAAAAAGTGCAAGCGCAAATCAGAAATACTATAAATAATTCCGATATCCAGAATTGTTTAAAAGTATTATTCTGTACAAAACACAGGGGGATTTTGCGGTGACGGAACGGGTAGAGGCAGAGGTAGTAGTAGCAGGCGGAGGGCCGGGCGGGATATGCGCCGCGCTGGCGGCCGCAAGGCTGGGAAAGAAAACGGTCCTGGCAACGGACCGGCCGGTGCTGGGTGGCAATTCCAGCAGCGAGATACGGGTATGGACAAGAGGCGCCACAGGGGCGGGCAATCTTTACGGCGAGGAGATGGGGGTCTGGGGAGAATTAAAGCTCCGCAATCTCTATTTGAATCAGGAAGGCAATCCGGTGTTCTGGGACGACGTGCTCCTGGAACAGGTCCTGTCGGAGCCCAATCTGAAACTGTATTTGAATACGCACATCAGCGGGATGGAGACGGACGGCAAGGGCCGGATCGCCTGGGTGTCGGGGTTTCAGATGATGACGGAAAAGGAGCTGCGGTTTGAGGGCGCGTATTATATCGACGCCACCGGAGACGGGTCCCTGGGAGCCATGGCCGGGCTGCCCTACCGGATGGGCAAGGAGAGCAGAGACACCTACGGGGAGTCCTTTGCGCCGGTGGAGGAGGAGCGCGCCACCTTTGGGAGCACGCTGTTTTTCTTTACCAAGAGGGAAGACCATCCGGTTTCCTACATCGCCCCCGACTATGCTTATCCACGGGAAACCATCGAGGAACTGCTGGGAAAGGGCGGCCGGATCGCCAATGAGAAGATGGACGGCTGCGACTACTGGTGGTTTGAGACCGGAGGAATGGCGGACACCATCCGCGAGGCCCAGGAGATCGGTCTGGAGCTGAAGCGGTTTACGGCCGGGGTATGGGACTATATCAAAAACAGCGGCCGGTACGACGCGGACTGTCTGACCCTCAGCTGGGAGGGGAACATGCCGGGCAAGCGGGAGAGCCGGCGTTTTATCACGAAAAAAATATTGACCCAGCAGGATATTCTGGAGCACAGAGCGTTTGAGGACGGCGCGTTCTACGGCGGGTGGTACCTGGATTTTCACCCGTCCCACGGATTCAAGACGGAGGAGGACAACTGTACGCAGATTCCGGTTCAGGTGTACGCCGTTCCCCTGGGCTGCCTTTATCCAACCTGTGATTCCAACCTGCTGTTTGCGGGCAGGGACATCGGCGTGAGCCATGTGGCCTTCGCCTCCACGCGGATTATGAATACCTGCGCTCTGTCCGGCCAGGCGGCCGGTACGCTGGCGGCACGGTGCATCGAGTTGGGGAAGCGTCCGGGGGATCTGGAAGCGGAAGAGATTCAGGGCGTTCAGCAGACCCTTTTGAGAAACGATATGATGATCCCTGGAATCCGGCACCGGGAGGAGCGGGATCTGGCGCGGGAAGCCGGTGTTTCCTCCTCCGGCGCGGAGTGCCGGGGGGCGCTTTTGGAGACCGGAACATTTTCCCTGTCGGACGGCGGAATTTTGGTGTTTCCGCGGCGGGCGGCGGGGACGGAGTTCCTGGTGGAGAGCGGACAAACCACAGAGGTCTCTTACCAGTGCTATCGGAGCGACGTGCCTTCCAGGCTGGCTCTGGGCAGCCGGGTGGGAACCATGAAAACCGTGATTCCGGAGGGGAAAAGCTGGGTCAGATTTCCGATTCCGGAGGGGGTTGCGGACGGCTTTATTACCCTGGAGTTTTCCGAAAACCAGTCCGTGATCTTTGCGACCGGAGAGGAGCAGCTGACCGGGTTTTTGTTGGGGCGGGAGGACAGCCCCCGGTACTGCTATCCCTGCCTGAAGCTGCCGGATGGCTGCGGACTTTACGGCGAGTCCAACGTGGTGAACGGCTACAACCGCCCGTGGAGAGAGCCGGGCTCCTGGATGTCCGGGCCGGCGTTTGGGGAAGGAGGGGAGTTTCCGTGGATCAGACTGGATTTTCAGGAGCCTAAGACTGTCAGGGAGATTCTTGTATTCTTCAATCCGGACTTGTCCAGGGAGTTGAATTCCTCCAGAGCTTCCATGTGGGACGACCACCATAAATTCCTTCCGCGGACCGGTATGCCGCCGGAACTTGTAAGGAGCGCGGTGATCGATGGAATCCTGCCGGACGGAAGCAGGAGAGAGATCGCGGTTCTTGAGGAAAACTGGCGCAGAACCTGGAGGGTTTTGCCGCCGGACGGTATTACGGTGACGGGGCTGATCCTGGAAATCCGGGGGACATACGGAGCCAGTCGGGCCGAGATCTTTGAAATTTGTGTGTATTAGCAATTCTATTATCATAATAAAGAGGAGGATTACCATGAAAAGAAGAACATTGGCCGTCGTGCTGGCGGCAGCGATGACAGCGGGAATGCTGGTTGGATGCACGGGGGGGGGGGTAAAAACCGAGCAATCGGCGGCTCCCGCAGCTGAGACAACCAAGCAGGAGGAGAAGACGGAAGCGGAAAGCGGCGCAACAGAGGCGGCGAAAGAGGCGGAGAATATCGTCTGGGCCGGATGGTCCGGCGAGGAGGAGGCCTCCAAGGATATTTTCCAGCGGATGATGGACACGTACCGGAAGGATACGGGAAATGAAGTGACATGGGTGGGCTGGACCTGGGCTGATACGGCGCAGCAGCTGCTGATCCGCACCCAGGGCGGCGAGCAGCTGGACATTGCCCAAGTGGATATCGGAATCTTCAACACCGTCGCCAACGCAGGGGTGCTTGCGGATTTAAACGAGGTGATGGGCGCTGACTATCTCAAGGAGAATTTCCAGGAATCCGCTTTGGCGGTGGGAAATATCGACGGAAAGCAGTATGGGATGCCCTGGAGCATGGCCAGCATCAGCATGGTCTACAACCCCACCATTTTAAAGGAAGCGGGCTGGGAGAGCGTGCCGGCCACCATGGAGGAGTTTGAGAAGTGCCTTGCGGACGTGAAGGCGTTGGGCGGCGATGTGATTCCCTATGCGGTTTCCACCAAGGACGCCACCTGCGCGGGAGATTTCATGCCGTGGCTTTGGACCTTCGGCGGATCCCTGTTTAATGAGGACGGCAGCGTTGCCGTGGACAGCGAGGCGGCGGTGTCCTGCGTGAAATGGTATCAGGATATGCTGGCAAAGGGGTATATCGCCATGGATACCGGACGGGGCGAGGCCAGACAGCTGTTTGCCCAGGGTAAGGTGGCGTTCTACGACGACGCGGTAGTGGCAAAGGGCCAGGCGGTGAGCAACGGCGTATCTCCTGACGATGTGGTAAAGGTGTGTTCCGCCATGGAGCGCCCGGTGTTAAAGGATGGAGACCAGCCGCAGAGCACCATGTGGGGCCATATGCTGGTGATTTTTAAGGATTCCGAGCACAAGGATGCCGCGGTTTCGCTGGCCAAGACGCTGGTGAGCGACGAGATCGCAATGGATTATTTTAAGAACAACGGCATGCCTCCGGTGACCAGGTCTGCGATGGAAAAGGATGAGGTTAAAAACGATGCGTATCTCAACGGCTTCATCAAGTCCACGGCAACGGCAAGGCTGGAGGAGACGGCGCGTATGACCAACGCCAGCGAGGTGAAATCCATTGTCACGGAAGAGCTTCAGTATGCGCTTCTGGGACAGAAGAGCGCGGAGCAGGCGGTTGCGGATATGGCGGCACGGTTAAATTCGCTGTAGGATTCAGGAGGTTCGTATGAAACAGGGAAAAACGGGCATTCGCCTCACCAACGGCCAGGTGGGATTTCTGCTGGTAGTGCCGGGCCTGGCGATATTTGCGGGGATTATACTCTATCCCTTTATCAGCGCGATTATCATGTCCTTCACGGACAGGACCATGCTGTCGCCGGAATACCAGTATATCGGGCTGCAGAATTACCGGAAGGTGTTCGCGGATCCGTATTTTATGAAAACAGTGCGAACCACGGTGGTGTTTGTGATCTTTTCGACGCTGCTCCCGTTTACCCTCGGATTCATCTGGGCCATCCTGTTAAACCAGGGTTTTAAGGGCTCTGAGTTTCTGCGGGGCGTGACGCTGGTGAACTGGATCATCCCCGGCACGGCCATCGGATTTCTCTGGAGCTGGATTTTTAACGGACAGTACGGCGTTTTAAACGGCCTGCTCATGAAGCTGGGGGTGCTGGAGGCCGGAATCCCCTGGCTGGGGCAGACCGGCACGGCGCTGGCCTGCGTGGTGATCGCTAGAACCTGGCAGATGCTGCCGTGGTACATGGCGTTCCTGCTGGGCGGTCTGCAGGGGGTTTCCCTGGAACAGGTGGAGGCGGCCAGAGTGGACGGGGCCAACAACTGGCAGGTTTTCTGGTACATGGTTCTGCCGTCTATGAAGACCATCGCGTTTCTGGTGCTGATTCTGGGCACAATCGGAAACCTGCAGCACTTTGATCTGCCCTGGACCGTGGTTCAGGGCGGGCCGGCCAGGGCCACCACCACGCTGTCCATCGAGGTGTACACCACGGCGTTTAAGAACTGGAATATGGGCAAGGCGGCCACCATCGGAACCATCTGGGCCGTGCTGCTGGCGCTGTTTTCCTTTGTTTACCTGCGCCAGGTCAATGAAGCGGAATAGGAGGGGAAGGATATGTTTCGAAAGACACCGGGATTTCGCGTATTTTTCTGGATTTTTACGGTCACAATCGGAGGATTTATCTTTCTTCCCCTGCTGTGGATGATCAACACTGCGCTGAAGCCCGCGGCGGAGACGTTCACGCTGGACTTTTTCACAGGCACGAAGACGATGGAGAATTTCGCTCATATTGTAACGGACGGAAAAATCATGCGCTATCTGCGCAACAGCCTGCTGGTCTCCTTCGGCAGCAGCCTGATGGCAACCATTGTCTGCGCGTTTGCGGCTTACAGCTTCTCCAAGTTCCGTTACCGGGGCAGGAAGCTGGTGATGGGGCTGTTTATGATGAGCCAGGCGTTTCCACAGGCGATCCTGCTGCTCTCCATCTACGTGCTCATGCAGAAGACGGGGCTTTTGGGCAGTTACTGGGCCCTTCTCATCTCCTATGTGGTGTTCACGCTTCCGGTGGGCACCTGGACGCTCAAATCCTATTTTGACCAGCTGCCGGATTCCCTGATTGAGAGCGCCAGAATCGACGGGGCGGGGAACTTAAAAATTATGTTTCAGATCGTGTTCCCGATCACGGTTCCGGGTATGATATCCATTGCGATTTACGGGTTTGTGTGGAGCTGGAACGACCTGCTCTACTCCATGACCCTGGTGACGGACGCTACAAAGCGGACCCTGGCTTCCGGGCTGGTCATGACCTTTCTGGGGGAGGCTTCCACCAACTGGGGTTACATGATGGCGGCCAGCATTGTGGCGGCGATCCCGGTGACCATTGTATTTGTGTTCCTGCAGCGGTATTTTATTCAGGGGCTGACTGCAGGAGCGGTAAAAGGCTAGAGCGTGTTTGAACATTCATAGCGGTTTAAGTTTCAGGAGATTTCCGGCGATCCGGTCAGGATTTGCGGAGATCTCCTTTGTTTTTGTTGAATGGGACGCTGGTGGAGCCAGTAGGCGGTTATATTGTGGGCAAAAACGGGAAAATGTAAGAAAAAAGAAATAAATGAGTCCGGCCCGGACGCTATAATACAGGTAAGTACAAATGAAAATGGGAGGAAATGGGTGATATGAGACGAGGAATCACACTGGCCGGAACAAAAGGGGCGGAGCGGGAGAGACACTTTAAGCGGTTTTTGCTGGCTGCCGCTCTGTGCGCGCTGGCTGTTTTCGCCGCGGGCTGCGGCAGCAGCGGGAAGGCCGGGGAAGATCAGGAGGTAGCCTGGGAGACCCGGGAGAAGGACGGCGAGGAAGAGGCGGGGAACGCATCGGATGCGTCGAATGAAACGGGGGAACGCGAAGGGAAGGAGTCCGGCAACGAGACCCCGGCCGCCAGTGCAGCGGATTTGGAATATCCCTTCACGGAACGGGTCAACGCCTCCAAGGTGGAGGACATGGTGAAGCAGGTCAGGGCGTCCTGGACCAGAGACCGGGAAGCCATGGATGCGGGCCGGTACGACAAGCGCTCGGAGAGCACCATGGATGTATACGAGGACAATGGGGAGATCGTGATGATCGAGGTTGGGATCAGAAATGAGAATAATCCCTATTCAGCAACCTATGAGTTTGAGGATGGAAAGCTGATTTTCGCCTACTATGTGGGGGAAGGCCGCGAATACCGGTTGTATTACCACAACGATTCCCTGTTCCGCCTGAATACGCAGGTGGATGGAAAGCAGACGATCAAAGATGCCGCCTATGAGGATGAGGAATTCATCCAGTGGCACAAGATGGGGCTGTACAATGCGTATCTTTTGTATCAGATGGCAGAAGGAGGCGTTGCAGCGGATTCCTCCGCGCCGGTGAAGGACGCGGATTTCAGGTTCCGGTCCGCCTACCGGGAGGCCCTCGGAAACACCGGGGCGTATCTCACCGACACCTTCGGGGACCCGGACGACTTCTATTACGGGGATCAGGGGGAGGTGGCGGATACCAACTGGTACACCTACCAGAACCCGTTCTGTTTCTTTGACCTGCGCCGGTCCGTCGATTCGGTGCGCTGCCTGATCAGCAACGCGGGCACGGTGTTTGAAATGTCCAAGGATTCCTATACGCTGGACGAGGTGGAGGCGTATCTGGGGACCACAGGCGGCGAAACCTACGAGGGGGAGAGCGTGGAGGGATCCTTCTCGGAGACGGGAGATTTGGTGTTTGGGTGCAATGACGGCACGTTTTACTATGACTTTATTCTGGAAAACGGCAGGGTGACAAGAGACAGCCGCTGCGAGATCGGCCTTGTGCAGTAGGAAGGGCGGACCGCCGTATTATTTCGATCCCCGGCACACGTCCATTTTCCAAAAAACGTAAGAAAAAAGAAATACATAGAAGGTCCATAAACGTTATAATGATCAGAGAAACAAGGCGCCGCCGGGGCTGGCGGAGGCCGGGGACAACCGAAACCATAGAATGATACAAAAACGAGGGAATGTCAAATGAAACGGAACATTTATAAAACCGCCGCCGGGGCTGTTCTGATGGCGCTCAGCATGGCGATGACAAGTTTTGGCGCGGGTCAGGCCGCCCGGGAGGCGGAAGATACGGCCGCCAAGGGGCCGGGAATCGCAGCGCCTGCGCCGGTTGGAAATCCTGTGGAAAACGGGGAGATTATCCCGGGAAATCTGGGAGTGGCAGGGGAAGCGGACCAGATGGTGGTGGTGGTCGGCACCGGCGGCTGCAACGCGGACGTGTCGTATTACCGGAAGGACGAGAATGGTGCGTGGCAGCTGGCCTGGAAGGAAGCGGGCATTGTGGGCCGGGGCGGCATCACGGATGAGAAGCGGGAAGGGGACGGCAAGACGCCGGAGGGAACCTACCGGTTTACCATGCCCTTTGGCTTAAAAGACGATCCGGGCGCGAAACTGCCCTATCACAAGGTACGCCAGGGTGATTTTTGGGTGGACGATTCACAGAGCGCCCACTACAACCGGCTGGTGAACACGTCGGAGACAGCCAAGGACTGGAACTCGGCGGAGAACCTGGCCACGGCCTATACGGTCTACAATTATGCGCTGGCGCTGAGCTATAACGAGGAGTGCGTTCCGGGCCAGGGCTCGGCTATTTTTCTGCATTGCTTTACCGCCAATCCGGACAACGGCTCCGCGGGCTGTATCCGCCTTCCGGAGGAGCGGGCCAAAGAACTGGTGATGTCCGCCACGGAGCAGACCCGGATCATCATTGCCAGAGACTTAGAACATCTGCGCTGAAACGAGAAATTATGGAAATAGTAAGACTTTGTTAAGAAAAAGTCATTGCTTAATATCCGTTTATGTCGTATCATGGTAACACAGTATTAACACATATAAAAAGTTTAATGGAGGAGAAAGATGAGAAAAAGTGTGAAGCGCGCTGCCATTATTGCAGTGAGCGCCCTGCTGGCGATGTCTATGGCCGGCTGTGCGAAAAAGAAGGATCCCAAGGAACTGTACACCGAGGCGATCAAGAAGAACCAGGAGCTGTCCAGCATGGATATGTCCTCCGTGGTGAAGATGACCATGAGCCAGGGCGAGGAGACCATCGATGTGGATGTGGATATGGACATTCAGATGGCGGATGTGAATACGGATAAGATGAAGTATGTCGCCAAGGGTTCCACCTCCCTGATGGGCCAGTCCATTGAGACCAGCATGTTCTATACCGACGGCTACTATTACATGGATATGATGGGCCAGAAGATGAAGTACGCCATGGACATGGATAAGCTGATGGAGCAGGTAAAGCAGACCACGGACAATGGAAACTTAAACGTTGAGTACATGAAGGACATTCAGGCCAAGAAAGATGGAGACACCACCATCCTGACCTTCTCCGCAGATCCGGCCAAGATGGATTCCTATATGAAGGAAATGATGGAGTCCATGGGAGGCGTGATGCAGGGTATGGATACGGCTCAGTTCACCATCAAAACCGTGGAGGGCGATCTGACTCTGAACAAAGAAGGCTACTATACCAACATGAAGATGACCATGGATATGGATATGACCATGCAGGGAGAGACCATCGGCCTGAAGATGGAGATGACCGCAGAGGTTCACGATCCGGGTAAGACCGTGGAGGTGACGCTGCCGGATACCGAGGGGTATCAGGAGATTGATCCGTCTGTGCTGAACGTGGGATAAGACGATAAAGAATGGCAGGGAGCGCTGTATCAGCGCGGCCCTGCCATTTTTTTTGACAACATTTTCAGAATATCCAGCTTTTTCTTCTCCTCCGGCGCCATGCCTGAGGTGAGGATGGAAACGATCAGATTTGTCTCCTTGTCGTTGAATTGAAGGCCGCGCTGTTTGGCCTCCATGTTCATGGCCATAAATGCCTGCATCAGCTGATTTTTTTCCGTGTGCTGGACCCGGTCGGCAAAATGCTCCAGGAGCTTGATTTTTTCCGGGTTCATCGCTTTTAAGCGGGGATCTCTCTTCCAATCTGCTTCCATAAGTTATGTAATTCCTTTCTTCTATAAAAATGGTGTCCGGAGCATGCCGTCCAGGGCAGTGCGGGAGCGGCTGCCGGGAAAAACAGTGAGGTTTTAAGCCCTATGCGCTTTAGGGCATAGCCTGAAACGCCTGCATCAGCATCTGCATGGTTTCAAAGCGGGACTGCTGTTCCGGGCTGAGAAGGCGCATGAGCTGATCCATAGGCGTATGTCCGTCCATAAAGCTCTCGGCCATGTCGATCATCTCGCGCTCGGAGGGATTTCCGTAGGGGCGTATGGCTTTTAACATATCCCGCATGGAGCCCGGCTTTTCCTGGCGGTCCAGGGAGCAGATGCCCATGGAGGCCACTTCCTCGTCTTTGAACAGATCATAGGTGCGCTTTAACTCCTGAAATTTTACCATCAGGGAGAGCGTTTTTTGTTCCGGTACATTTAAGAACGGCAGCGCCGCCTTCATCATCTGCAGGTGGTGGTCGCCGACCAGGTAATCCAGGTCCGTGAGTTTATAATCGTCAGATGGGTTCATTGTCATTCCACCGGCCTTTCAAGATCCTTTGCTCCCAATATATGATCCGCCGCCGGAATTCATGCGGGGTTTCTGAAAATAAGCGCAAGGGTTGGTATTTTGCATATATTATGGTAGGGCGGGACGCCCGTCGTACCGCCTCTATGAGAACGGACAAGAGGAGATGAACACACCATGTGGTACAGGTTAGTGATAGATGACAATACGGTGTATGAGATCGACGACGAATGCGTCAGCCGCAAGCAGGGCAAGAAGGGAAATGGCGGGAAATGCAGCCCCTGCCCGGAAGTCCCCGGCTGCAGGCGCGGGAGCCGAGAATCATAACAAGGTTTGCCGGTTTTGGGGAGGCGCGTTTTGCCTCCCCTGTTTCAGGCGGTGAAAAAGGCCGCTTTCCGGTAGGGAAAACAGCCTTCTGTTTGAATGCAATGGGCCGCTGGCACATTGCCTGAATTGCTGTGAGACAGGCGGCGGAGGGGCCGCCGCCTGTTTGGAGCGCAGAGCGCGCTCCGCCGACTGTACATTAGCAGCAGAAGCCGCCGCCGTTGCCGCCGCAGCAGCAGCACAGGATCAGGATCCAGATCAGATCAAATCCGCAGCCGCCACCGCCGCCGCAACCACATCCGCAGTTGTTATGTTCAAAACATCCGCCATTGCCGCCGCCACAGCAGCAGCACAGGATCAGGATCAGGAAGATCATATTGCACCCGCTTCCTCCGTTTCCACACCCGCATCCACAATCACAACCGCAGTTTGTTGCCGCTACATCACTCATTATTAGTTCCTCCATCATCAATGTTTGATTACACTGCATCATATGACCCCCAGCTTGCCAGAGTTTCTATGTTTTGTAAAAATTTTAGAAAGTTTTTCTTGGTACGGGCCGTCTTCTGTAGTATAATAGGAGCATTTAGCGGGAGCTTATGAATTTTACGGATAAAGGAGCAGTAACCATGGACAAGTCACGCCTGTATTATCAGCTGCCATACGTCAAGTCATTTATGTGCACGGTGGAGGAGTGCCGCCCCGGCAAGGACGGCACCTGGATGGTCGCCTTAAACCAGACCGGTTTTTACCCGGAGGGAGGCGGACAGCCCTCGGACACCGGCACTCTGGACGGCGTTTTGGTGCGCTACGTCTGCGAGAAGGACGGGAAGGTCTGGCACCAGGTGGATGCCCCCCTGGAGCCGGGCCGCCTGGCGGAGGGCGTTATCGACTGGGAGCGGCGTTACGATCACATGCAGCACCACACGGGGGAACACATTCTGTCCGGTCTGATTCACCGCCGTTACGGCTACGACAACGTGGGATTTCACATGGGAAAGGATGAGGTGACCATCGACTTCAACGGCCTTCTGACCATGGAACAGCTGGAGGAGCTGGAGGATATGGCCAACGGGGTGGTTTGGGACAACGTTCCGGTGGAGGAGCATTTCCCCACGCCACAGCAGCTTGCGGCCCTGGACTACCGGAGCAAAAAAGAGCTGACCGGCCAGGTGCGGATCATCAACATTCCCGGCGGCGATACCTGCGCCTGCTGCGGAACCCATGTTACAAACACCGGAGAGGTGGGTATAATCAAAGTGACGGGCATGATCCACTACAAGGGAGGCGTGCGCATCTCCATCCTCTGCGGGCGCAAGGCGCTGTTGGACTACCGCCGCCGGGTGAACGTGGATACCAGGATTTCCAACCTGCTGTCGGCCAAGCCCCAGGCTATCGGGGATGCGGTGGAGAAGCTGAAGGCCGACGGTCAGGACCGGGAAGCTGTGATCGGCGGCCTCTACCAGAAATTGTTTGCCTTTAAAGCGGCGGCCTGCCCTGAGAGTGGTAGTCCACTGGTCTGCTTTGAGGAGGGGCTTCCTCCCGTGCGGGTGCGCCAGCTGTGCACCCTGCTCTATGAGCAGAACAAGGGGAATGTGGTGCTGGTGTGTTCCGGAACGGACGAGACGGGAGAGTACGCCTACGCTCTGGGCAGCGCCCGGGCGGATATGAGGCCCTTAAGCCGGACGCTGAACGGATGTCTGGCGGGCCGCGGAGGCGGCAGCGCGCTGATGGCCCAGGGAACCTTCCGGGCGGAGGCGGAATCGATCCGGCAGGTATTTCTCGCGGAGGCGGGAAAGCTGCCTATTTGAGAAAAGAGGAGTGCGGAACGAAACGTATGGAGTTAAATCGTGATACAATTAACAAACTGAGATGGCTGATCGTGTTTGCGGTGGTCGTGGTGGTGACGGGGGTCAATTACCGGAAGCTGCTGGAGCTTTTGGGCAGCCTGGTGCACATCGCCTCCCCCTTTATCCTGGGAGCGGCCATCGCCTTTGTCCTCAACGTACCTATGCGCAACATTGAGCGGCATCTGCCCTGGAAGGGGAAGCTGGAGAAGCTCAAACGGCCCGCGGCCATGAGCCTGGCCATTCTGGCGGTGGCTGGGGTGCTGTTTCTGGTGACCTTTGTGGTGGCGCCGGAGATGATCAACACCTTCAGCGGCCTGCAGAAGAGTGTGCCCATCTTCTTTGCCGGGGTAAAAAACCAGGCGGAGGAGCTGTTTGCCAGCAATCCCCAGATTTTGGAATATCTGGGCAGCGTGCAGGTGGACTGGGATCAGATTCTGCAGAATATGGCGGAATTTCTGAAAACCGGAGCCGGTTCCATGCTGAGTACCACCATGTCGGCGGCGGTGTCCATTGTGAACGGGGTGTCCACCTTTGCCATCGGATTTATTTTTGCGATCTACATTCTGTTTCAGAAGGAGGTTCTGAGCAGACAGTTCTGCTCCCTGATGAACGCCTTTCTGCCGGAACCGGCGGTGAAGCGGACCCTGTACATCGCCGCCCTGGCGGAGCGCACCTTTTCCAGCTTCCTCACCGGACAGTGCGTGGAGGCGGTGATCCTGGGCGTCATGTTTTTCGTGGCCCTGTCCATTCTGCGCCTGCCCTACGCCCTGTTGGTGGGTGTGCTGATCGCCTTCACAGCGCTGATCCCTATATTCGGGGCGTTTGTGGGACTGGGAATCGGCGCGTTTCTGATGCTCATGGTCAATCCTATGGATGCGCTGATATTTACCATTACCTTTTTCGTGCTCCAGCAGATCGAGGGGAATCTGATCTATCCCCACGTGGTTGGCGGCTCCGTGGGTCTTCCTTCCATCTGGGTGCTGGTGGCCGTCACGGTGGGCGGCAGCATGATGGGGGTCGTGGGAATGCTGCTGTTCATCCCCCTGTGTTCCGTGCTCTACGCCCTTCTGCGGGAGGCTGTGCACGGCCGTCTGGCGCAAAAGAAGGCGCAGAGGGACGAAGGCGGGGAACGCTCCGGGGAGTAGATAGCCGCCCGCAGGCAGCGCAAGCGGCCCATTGCATCCAACAAAAAACAGCCGCGGACCCATGGGGGCCTGCGGCTGTTTTGAACAAAACGGTCTGAACGCCTGTCTGCGTCCGGTTTTATTCTCCCTGATACATGTATTTGATTAAACGTTCGATGTCCTCACGGTCGTGGGCAACAAGGTCTAATTCTTTGATATACCCGTTGGAGAAAATCGTAGCCATCGACAGATACTGGGTGAGCTTGGACTTGAGGTTGATGCGGTCGCCCTCCGGGGACACCAGCTCAACGGTTCCCTTGCACTCATCGATTACTTTGAAAAATTTATCCACGTCGGAAATGTTTTGAATTTTCATGGTGAATCCTCCTGTTTTGATCGCCGCCGGTTGTATGCCGGCAGGTTGATGACAAGAAATACGTTTCGTTGCCTTGATTATAGCAAAGACTCTGGGGGAGCACAATTATAAAAATTCATAAAAATTTAAGAAAATGCGCCCGGCGGGAAGATCACAAGTGCCAATAAATGCCATTTCCGGGGGAATTCAGCGCCCGGCGCGCAGGCGGTCGATGTCGTCCAGCAGCAGGGAGGACACCCTGAGGCCGCCACGGCCGGTGCCGATGGAGATATCCGGCTTGTTGGCGCCGTGGAAGTCCGAACCGCCGGTGGGAAGCAGGCCCAGCTCTTTGGCCAGCACCTGCAGCTTTCCGCTCTCGTGCTGGTTGTGGGAGGAGTGGTACACCTCCAGGCCCTGCATACCCATCTCCTTCATCTGCGTTGCCAGGGTGCGGATACCGCCGTCCCCCAGGTTGTACTGGTAAGGGTGGGCCAGGGAGACGAAAGCGCCGCCGGACAGCAGGGCGGAGACCACCGCCTCCGGGGCGGGAGAGGCCTTGCGGGGGCAGTATTTCCCTCCGTACCGGAGATAGCGCTTGTAGGCCTGGTCCAAGGACGAAGCGTAACCGGCCTCCACCATGGCTCTGGCCACATGGGCCCTGGTGATCACGGTGTCCGGGTTGGAGCCGGTGAGCTGCGCCCGGGTCAGGGGCATACCGTCTTTCTCCAGGCTGGAGAGCAGCTGCCGGTTGCGGTCGTCCCGGATCCGGCGGAAATCCTCCAGCATACTTCCAAGGGCCGGGTCCGAGGGGGTCACGAACAGGCCAAGAATATGGATCTCTGTGCCGTGGTAAATGCTGGAAACTTCGATGCCGGGAATCAGCCGGATGCCGGCGGCGTCCGCGGCGTCCTGTGCGGCGGGGATTCCGTCCACCGTGTCGTGGTCGGTCAGGGCGATCGCATCAAGTCCCGCCTGCACCGCCAGTGAAATCACGGCTTCCGGCGGACAGCTTCCGTCGGAGGCCGTGGAATGAACATGTAAATCCACAAAACCCATGAAAATCACCTCGTGAAATAATTTCGTAATACTATAGTAACACGAATTTCATAATAAGTAAAATCGGTTGGAAAATTTAAAAAAAAGACAGTTCCATTTCTGATAAAGTATGGTATACTACAATCTGGACTCAAAAAGTAAGCACGGAAACAGTTTTGATAACAGGTGAAAAAAGATGAATCAATTAGAGAACGAAAACAGAAGAAAGAGCTCTGTCGGCAGAAGCCGCGCCAGAGGAAATGATAGAAGTTCATACAGTACCTCCAGAAATTCTTCCAGAAGCGGAGCCGGTTCGGGGCGGAGCAGTTCCTCCGGCCGGAATCATTCTTCCTCTTCCTCCTACCGGTCCGGTTCGGGCGGCAGGAGCGGAGGCCGCAGAAACAGCCACCACAGGAGAAAGGGGCCGGATTACCAGAAGATCGCCATTGTGGGCGTGATTCTGCTGATTCTGATCACCGTGATTGTATTTATGGTGAAATCGTCGAAGAAGGCGGGCGTGGAGGACCCTGAGACCACCGAGGTCCAGACCACGGAGGCCGAGATGACGAAATCCGTGTCGGTGGAGGGCGTGGACATCACGGGCATGTCCCGGGACGAGGCCAGAGCCGCCATTCTTGAAAAATATCCCTGGAATATGACCGTCGTGTTCGGCGAGGACTCCTACGAGGTCACCAATCTGATGGCTTCCAGGATCGACAGCCTGCTGACCGAGATCTATTCCGGCGAGCCTCAGGAGACCTACAGCCTGGATACCACCGGGTTTGAGGAGGCCGCCGCCGCAGAGGCCAAGGCCGCTGCGGGCAAGTGGAACAAGAGCGCCCAGAACGGCGCCATCGAGAGCTATGACAAGGAAAAGGATACCTTTGTGTTCGCCGGGGAGAAGGCGGGCTTTGCCATTGACGAGGACAAGCTGGCGGCCGATATTCTGAAGGCTCTGGCGGATAAGCAGTTCGACGCCCGGATTACGGCGGACGGCGGCGAAGTACAGCCGGAGATCACCCAGGCTTCCGCTAAGGAGAAATATAAGACCATCAGCACCTTCACCACGGACACCACGGCCAACAAGAACCGGAACACCAATGTGCGTCTGGCCGCGGAGGCCATCAACGGCACCATCATAAAGCCCGGCGAGGAGTTCTCCTTCAACGGCACGGTGGGCAAGCGCACTGAGGAGAAGGGTTATAAGGGCGCTGCCGCCTACAACAACGGCGAGGTGGTTCAGGAGATCGGCGGAGGCGTGTGTCAGGTGTCCACCACCCTGTACAACGCGGTGGTGCGCGCGGGGCTGGAGATCAGCTACCGCCGTTCCCACACCTTTGAACCCTCCTATATCACGCCCGGACAGGACGCCACGGTCAGTTACGACCAGCCGGACTTCCGGTTTATCAACAACTCCAAGACGGCCATCGGCCTGAAGGCCAGCTACGCCAACCAGAAGATGACGGTTTCCGTGTACGGGATTCCGATTCTTGAGGACGGCGTGAAGTGGGATTTGCGCTCCGAGAAGGTGGAGACCCTGGATCCGCCTGCGCCCACCTACGAGGAGGACCAGACGCTGGAGCCGGGCGTTGAGAAACTCAAGAGCGCCGGCACCAACGGAAGCCGCTGGGTGACCTACAAGGTGGTTATCAAGGACGGCAAGACGGTCAGCGAGGAAGTGGACCACAAGACTACCTACAAGGGCCACGCGCCCGTGATTCTGCGCAACACCTCCGGCGTTGTGCTTCCGCCGGATGAGACCACCACGGCCGAGGTTTCCACCGTTCCCACCGTGGACGGTATGCCGGATGGATACGTGCCGGGAGAGAGCACCCCGCCGCCCGCCGGAAACGGCGACATGAGCCAGGGACCTGGCGTTACGGGTACCACCCCAGCGGCGCCTGCGCCGGATGCGGGAACAAGCGCGCCGGAGAGCAATATGGGGCCGGGAGGGCCTGAGCCGGGAATTCCGGCGCCCCAGGATACGCCCGTTGTGGCTCCGAATCCGGGACCCTGATCCGGATGAATTTCAGAACAACCGCCCGCCGGCTGCGCCGGCAGGCCTGATAAATTCCGTCAGACGGATGATGCGGGAGATGCCTTTGTCAAAAAAGGCGTCTCCTGTTTTTTTTCGCGTACTTAGAATAAATTTGCCGTTTTTTTAGTGAAATTTCTCCTCATTGTGCTATGATTGTGTTATGATAAAAAAGAATCTTTGCAAGACAGGAGAGTGAGAGATATGGTAAGCAAAAAATTTGTTGTCCGGCATGACGGCGGTATGGACGCGAACCACGCGGCCCAGCTGGTGCGGCTGGCTAACCAGTACGACTGCAATGTACATGTGGAGTTCGGCCAGAAGCGGGCCGACGGGAAAAGCATCATGAACATGCTGGCCCTGGGAGCCAGAAACGGAGATGAGATCGTAATCATCGCCAACGGCCCGGACGAGGAGTATGCGCTGAACGCCCTGGAAGAGTATCTGGACCGTCAGTGAGCCGCAGGCGCGGCAGCGGCATGATTGGATGCGAGGGCCGTTGGCGCAGCCTGGGGGCATTGTCTGCCCGCAGAGCGCCTGAAACAGGCGCCGGCCGGCGCTGTGGACTTTTTTGTATACAATCACATTTTTAATTTGCAATTTGTTAAATAATTGCTATAATAGTATACAGGTCAGTCTCTGTTTTAGAGACTAACATGAATACCATTACATATTCACTATTTGCAGGAGGAAAGTAAAATGGCAAGAAAAATGAAAACCATGGATGGTAACCATGCAGCGGCACATGCGTCATACGCATTTACCGATGTAGCGGCTATCTATCCGATTACGCCGTCCTCACCCATGGCGGAAGCCACAGATGAGTGGGCAACTGACGGAAGAACAAATATCTTCGGCCAGGAAGTACAGATTACCGAGATGCAGTCCGAGGCTGGTGCAGCGGGCGCCGTTCACGGTTCTCTGGCAGCAGGTGCGCTGACCACCACCTACACCGCTTCCCAGGGTCTGTTACTGATGATCCCCAACCTGTATAAGATCGCCGGCGAGCAGCTCCCGGGCGTGTTCAACGTATCTGCCCGCGCCATCGCCAGCCATGCATTATCCATTTTCGGCGACCACTCCGACGTTTACGCATGCCGTCAGACCGGCTGCGCGATGCTGTGTGAGTCCAGCGTTCAGGAAGTTATGGACCTGACGGTTGTTGCCCATATGGCAGCTCTCGAGGGCAAGGTTCCGTTCATCAACTTCTTCGACGGTTTCAGAACTTCCCACGAGATCCAGAAGATCGAGACCTGGGATTACGACGATCTGAAAGAGATGGTTGATATGGACGCAGTGGACGAGTTCCGCGCACGCGCTCTGAATCCCAACCATCCCTGCCAGAGAGGTTCCGCTCAGAACCCGGATATCTTCTTCCAGGCGAGAGAGGCCTGCAACCCCTACTATGACGCTCTGCCCGCAATCGTGCAGAAGTACATGGACAAGGTTAACGAGAAGATCGGCACCGACTACAAGCTGTTCAACTACTATGGCGCTCCGGACGCAGAGCGTGTGATCATCGCCATGGGTTCCGTGAACGACACCATCGAGGAGACCATCGACTACATGCTGAAGCAGGGCGAGAAGGTCGGCGTTGTGAAGGTTCGTCTGTACAGACCTTTCTGCGCGCAGGCTCTGATCGACGCGATCCCGGACAGCGTTAAGGTGATCAATGTATTAGACAGAACCAAGGAGCCCGGTTCCATGGGCGAGCCGCTGTATCTGGACGTTGTTGCCGCGTTAAAGGGCACCAAGTTCGACCAGGTGAAGATCCTGACCGGCCGTTACGGCTTAGGTTCCAAGGACACCACCCCGGCTCAGATCGTTGCCGTATTCGGAAACGAGACCAAGTCTCCGTTCACCGTTGGCATCGTGGACGACGTTACCAACCTGTCTCTGGAACTGGGCGATCCCCTTGTGACCACTCCCGAGGGAACCACCAACTGTAAGTTCTGGGGTCTGGGCGCTGACGGTACCGTTGGTGCGAACAAGAACTCCATCAAGATCATCGGCGACAACACCGATATGTATGCTCAGGCATATTTTGATTACGATTCCAAGAAGTCCGGCGGCGTGACCATGTCTCACCTGCGTTTCGGACATACCCCGATTAAGTCCACCTACTTAATCCGCAAGGCTAACTTCGTTGCCTGCCACAACCCGGCTTACATCCGCAAGTACAACATGGTTCAGGAGCTGGTAGACGGCGGTACGTTCCTGCTTAACTGCCCGTGGGATGCCGAGGGACTTGAGAAGCACTTACCCGGACAGGTTAAGAAGTTCATCGCTGACCACAACATCAACTTCTACACCATCGACGGCGTTAAGATCGGTATCGAGACCGGCATGGGCCCGACCCGTATCAACACCATTTTACAGTCTGCGTTCTTCGAGCTGACCGGCATCATCCCGGCTGAGAAGGCCAACGAGCTGATGAAGGCTGCCGCTAAGGCTACCTACGGCCGCAAGGGCGAGGACATCGTTATGAAGAACTGGGCCGCAATCGACGCAGGCGCTAAGGGCATGCACAAGGTTGAGGTTCCGGAGAGCTGGAAGAACTGCGAGGACGAGGGTCTGGATTACGCAGTTGTGACCGACGGAAGAAAGGATGTTATCGACTTTGTCAACAACATTCAGACCAAGGTCAGCGCTCAGGAAGGCAACTCCCTGCCCGTTTCCGCATTCAAGGATTATGTTGACGGCTCCACTCCGTCCGGTTCCTCCGCTTATGAGAAGCGCGGTATCGCTGTGAAGGTTCCGGTATGGAATCCCGACAACTGTATCCAGTGTAACTTCTGTGCATATGTATGCCCGCACGCTGTTATCCGTCCGGCTGTCCTGAGCGCTGATGAGGCTGCCAAGGCTCCGGCTGATATGAAGCTGAAAGATATGACCGGCATGCCCGGCTACAAGTTCGCCATCACCGTTTCCGCTCTGGATTGTACCGGCTGCGGCTCCTGTGCCAACGTATGTCCCGGCATGAAGGGCAACAAGGCTCTGGAGATGAAGAGCCTGGAAGAGAACCTGGGCGAGCAGGCTATCTTCGACTTTGGCCAGTCCCTGCCGGTTAAGGAAGAAGTTCTGGCGAAGTTCAAAGAGAACACCGTTAAGGGAAGCCAGTTCAGACAGCCTCTGCTGGAATTCTCCGGCGCTTGCGCAGGCTGCGGCGAGACTCCTTACGCGAAGCTGATCACTCAGCTGTTCGGCGACAGAATGTACATTGCCAACGCTACCGGCTGCTCCTCCATTTGGGGCAACTCCTCACCGTCCACTCCTTACACCGTGAACTGCAAGGGTCAGGGCCCGGCATGGGACAACTCCCTGTTCGAGGACAACGCTGAGTTCGGTTACGGCATGCTGCTGGCTCAGAACGCCATCCGCGACGGCTTAAAGGCCAAGGTTGAGAAGGTGATGAACGACGAGCGCGCGACCGACGAAGTGAAGGCTGCCTGCAAGGAGTATCTGGATACCTTTGGTATCGGCGCTCTCAACGGCACTGCCACCGACAAGCTGGTTGCGGTTCTGTCCGGCGTTGACTGCCCGATCTGCAAGGATATTGTGAAGCACAAAGATTTCCTGGCCAAGAAGTCCCAGTGGGTATTCGGTGGTGACGGATGGGCTTACGATATCGGTTTCGGCGGTGTTGACCACGTTCTGGCTTCCGGCAAGGACATCAACATCATGGTTTACGACACCGAGGTTTACTCCAACACCGGCGGTCAGTCCTCCAAGGCTACCAAGACCGGCGCTGTTGCTCAGTTCGCTGCAGGCGGTAAGGACGTTAAGAAGAAAGACCTTGCCAGCATTGCAATGAGCTACGGCTATGTGTACGTTGCCCAGATCTGTATGGGCGCCGACATGGCTCAGACCGTTAAGGCCATCGCAGAGGCAGAGGCATATCCGGGTCCGTCCCTGATCATCGCTTACGCTCCCTGTATCAACCACGGCATCAAGAAGGGTATGGACAAGGCCCAGACCGAGGAGAAGCTGGCGGTTGAGTGCGGTTACTGGAACAACTTCCGCTACAATCCGGCTGCTGAGAAGAAGTTCTCCCTGGATTCCAAGGCTCCCAAGATGGAGGGCTATCAGGACTTCTTAAAGGGCGAGGTTCGTTACATGTCCCTGGCTATGAAGAATCCCGAGAGAGCAGCGAACCTGTTCGCGAAGAACGAGCAGGAGGCCAAGGAGCGTTACGCTTACCTGGAGAAGCTGGTTACTCTGTACGGAAACGACTAATCCGGTCCGTTGATATCAATTTAATATTTGCCCAAGCATTGAATGGCCCCCGGGGAGCGCAAGCTCTTCCGGGGGCTTTTCTGAGTTCCCGGTGTTTGCGCAGCGGCGCGTGCTGCGGGAAAGGGAGGTGGGCGGGGAATGGCAAGATTGTGGTTGTGCGGCGGGCTTAAATCCGCTATACTGGAATGTGAGAGAGCGAGGTTGGGAGTTTGAGGCCGTCCTTTTTCGGGCGGCGAAGAGAGAATGGAGCGTTCTATGCAGTTTACCTATTTGCGGATACAGAACTTCAAATCCATACGGGATATGGAGATTAAGGATATCGAGGCGGCCCTGATTCTGGTGGGGAAGAACAATACCGGAAAAACGTCGGTGCTGGACGCGTTCAGCGCGGTCTGCGGCGGCTATCAGGTGCAGGAGCGGGATTTCAACGAGAGAAAACAGGCGGTGCGCATCGACGCCAGTCTGTCCATCGGTGAGGAGGATTTGAAGCTGTTCCACCACATGGGCGTGGTCTGCCAGTACCGCCGCTATGAGGCGTGGAAAAAGACCTTCTGCCAGCGCCTTCCCTCCTACCGGGACGGGGTGCTGTCCTTCACGCTCCACGTGAATTTCGACGGGAAACAGCGGTATGAGGATTTCAGCCGCAAAAGCAACCCCTACATCCCCATGGTTCTGCCCAGACTCTACCGAATCAACGCGGAGCGGGAGCTGAACCAGCTGCAGAACGATCTTTTGATGTTCCAGGAGGACGACCAGCTGCGGCAGATCCGCGCCGGGAGCTGTATTTTCGAGCGGGCTAAGAAGTGCCGCCACTGTTTCCAGTGCATCGGCCTGATCAACCAGAAAAAACCGGATGAGCTGACGGCTTTTGAGACGGCCCGGCTGCTGGAGTACAAAATCTACCAGCTGAACCTGAATGATTTCGCACGGAAGATCAATGAGAATTTCTTCAAGAACGGCGGCTATGAGGAGCTGAGTTATGCTTTGACCTGCGATGTGGACCAGATGTTCGATCTGGAGGTCACGGCCTTCAACCGGAAGCGGGGCGTCTCCCAGCCGGTGGAGATGATGGGCAAGGGCATGCGCAGCATCTACATGCTGTCCCTGCTGGAGACCTACATCGGGGAGCCGGGGCGCCTTCCCAGCATCATTATGGTGGAGGACCCGGAGATCTTTCTGCACCCGCAGTTGGAGAAGGCCTGCAGCGAGCTGCTCTATCGCCTGTCCAAGAAGAACCAGGTGATTTTCAAGACCCATTCCCCCACGCTGCTGTTCAATTTTAACAGCCGTCAGATCCGCCAGGTGGTTCTGGACGGGGACCGGTACTCCGTGCTGCGGGAAAAGACGGACATCGGCCGCATTTTAGACGATCTGGGGTACGGGGCCAGCGATCTGATGAATGTGAGCTTTGTGTTTATCGTGGAGGGCAAGCAGGACAAGAGCCGGCTGCCCCTGCTGCTGGAGCGGTATTACTCGGAGGTCTACGACAGCCAGGGCCGCCTGCTGCGAATCTCCATCATCACCACCAACAGCTGTACCAACATCAAAACCTACGCTAATTTAAAGTACATGAACCAGGTCTATCTGCGGGACCAGTTTCTGATGATCCGGGACGGGGACGGCAAGGACCCGGAGGAGCTTGCCGGGCAGCTGTGCCGGTATTACGACGAGCGGAACTTAGAGGACGTGGACCGGCTGCCCAAGGTGACCCGCCGGAACGTGTTGATTTTAAAATACTATTCCTTTGAGAACTATTTCCTGAATCCCCAGGTGATGGCGAAGCTGGGGATTGTGGAGAGCGAGGAGGCATTTTACCGGACGCTTTTTTGCAAATGGGGGGAGTATTTGGGCCGGATTCGCAGCGGGCAGGAGCTGCAACGGATTCTGGGCCGGGACTTTACCTCGCCGGAGGATATGCGGGAACACATGGAGGAGATCCGCATTTACATGAGAGGCCACAATCTGTACGATATTTTTTACGGGCCTTACCGTGAGCGGGAGCAGGAGATTTTGCGGGAATATATCCATATCGCGCCGCGGGAGGATTTCCAGGACATTCTGGACGCCATTGACCGGTTCGTGTATTTTGACAGCCGGAAAATTGCCGGGGAGGAAACGGGAAGTAAACAAAATGAGTAAACAAGTAAACCTGATCCGTTGCGGATCAGGTTTTTTGTGGAAATAGAGACGGAAAAGTGAATAAACAGGATGAAACATAAGATTTACTAAGTAAATGGCAAATGGTTTACTTGAAAAAAAGAAAAAAGGTGTGGAAAGAAAACAAGGGATAATTTCTAGTATATTCCAAAAATGATAGTTATTTAGCATAAAAATGTAAATAAAATATAGATATAATATACAAAAAATAGGGAGTTTGCAAAAAGCGATTGACAGAGGTCGTTAAAAATACTATACTGCAATTACAAGTAAATTGGTTTACTAAATGAGCGGAAGGAGAAACGTGAAAATGATTGGTATTGTGGTGACAGGGCACGGGCATTTTCCCAGCGGATTGCTGAGCGCGATTGAGCTGGTGGTCGGAAGACCGGAGAACGTGGCTGCGGTTGACTTCGTGGGCGGACAGAGTCAGGCGGACTTACAGACCGCGCTGGACGCGGCCATCCGGGGACTTGAGGGGGATGAGGTGCTGGTGCTGGCAGATCTGGTGGGAGGCACCCCCTTTAACACGGCCTCCACGATCCGGGAACAGATTCCGGGAAAGCAGGTGAAGGTTCTGGCAGGAATCAACATGGCAGGTATGGTTGAGGCGGTATTTTCCAGAGCCATGGCGGATTTCGGGCAGCTGGCCGGCATGGTGGCCGAGGCGGCACACAGTGGAATCGTAAACCTGGAGAATCTGGAAGGGCCCGGCGAGGAACCGGAGTTTGAGGACGGGCTGTAAGCCCGGAGCGGACAGGGGAGATTGAAATGATCAAGAAAATTCTGGTTGAACCGGTAAAGTACCGGGAAAAATATTTGAGCACAAACCTCCTGACAAAAGCGGAGGTGGAACATGCCATGGACCGGGTAGTGGAGCAGGTCCGGCAGAACATGGTCTACATAGGCGGCCGTTTCCCCACACCGGCGGCTAAAGACGGGAGCTACGGCGTGATCGACAACATCGAGTGGACGGACGGCTTCTGGACCGGACTTTTGTGGCTCTGCTACGAGTATACCGGGGACGCGGCCTTCAGGGAACTGGCGGAGCGCAATGTGGAATCCTTTTTAAACCGGGTAGAACAGCGCATCGAGCTGGATCACCACGATCTGGGCTTCCTATACTCCCTCTCCTGCGTGGCAGGGTACAAGCTGACCGGCTCCGGGACGGCCAGGAGGGCCGGGCTTCTGGCTGCGGATAAGCTGATGGAGCGGTTCCGGGAAACGGGCGGTTTCATCCAGGCCTGGGGAACGCTTGGAGCCAGGGATCATTACCGGCTGATTATCGACTGCCTGCTGAACATTCCGCTGCTCTACTGGGCGTCCCGGGAGACCGGGGACAAACGGTATGAGAGCGCGGCCAGGCGCCATTACCAGACGGCCTGCAACAACGTGATCCGGGACGACGCCTCGGCTTTCCACACCTTTTACTTTGACCCGGAGACCGGGGAGCCGGTTAAGGGCGTGACCAGACAGGGCTACAGCGACGATTCCGCCTGGGCCAGGGGGCAGGCGTGGGGCGTTTACGGACTGCCCTTAAACTACCGCTACACCGGGGATGAGAGCGCCTTCAACCTGTTCGAGGGCATGACCAATTACTTCTTAAACCGGCTGCCGGAGGACGACGTGTGTTACTGGGACCTGATTTTCGGAGACGGTTCCGGCCAGCCCCGGGATTCCTCGGCGGCGGCCGTGGCGGTCTGCGGGATTCACGAGATGGAGAAGTACCTGCCCGAGATCCACCCGGACAAGGAAACCTACCGGTACGCCATGCACCGGATTCTGCGGTCCCTGACCGAGCGTTACGTGAACCCGGAGACGGGCGCGGGGAAACCGGTTCTGCTCCACGGCGTTTACTCCTGGCATTCGGGCAAGGGCGTGGACGAGGGAAATATCTGGGGAGACTATTTCTATATGGAAGCGCTGGTGCGGTTCTGGAAGGACTGGAACCCGTACTGGTAAACGGCGGCCGCCACAGGCAAAGCCTGCGGGCGATTACCGAATGTAATGGGCCATAGGCAGAGCCAGCGGGCGATTACCGAATGTAATGGGCCACGGGCAAAGCCTGCGGGCGATTACCTGACAAGACAAACTATAATATGAGGAGGATTTTATAATGGCAGAGCCAAATATCGTAGCATTCAGAATTGACGAGCGCTTAATCCACGGGCAGGGACAGCTCTGGATCAAAGCCCTTGGGGTGAACACCGTGATCGTAGCCAATGATTCGGCCAGCGAGGATTCCATGCAGCAGACGCTGATGAAGGCGGTGGTGCCCAAAACCATCGCAATGCGGTTCTTTTCCGTGCAGCACACCTGTGACGTGATCATGAAGGCATCGCCCAAACAGAGCATTTTCATCGTGTGCAAGACGCCGGAGGATGCGCTTAAACTGGTGGCCGGAGGCGTTCCGGTGAAGGAGATCAATGTGGGCAACATCCACCACGGGCCGGGCAAGGAGGAAGTGAGTAAATACATCGCCCTGGGGCCTGATGACAAGGCGGCTCTGCGGGAACTGCGGGATAAATACGGCGTGGTATTTAACACAAGAGCAACCGCTTCCGGGGACGACGGTTCCGCGAAGGTGGATTTAAATAAGTTCTTATAATCTAAAGGAGGGGTTTATCGTGACAATCAGTATTTTTCAATGTGTATTAATCGGTTTGTGGACAGCCTTCTGTCTGGCGGGCATGCTGTTCGGCATTTACACCAACCGCTGCCTGGTGATGGCCGCGGGAGTGGGCCTGATTCTGGGCGACCTGCCCACCGGTTTGGCTATGGGCGCTGTGGGCGAGCTGGCGTTTATGGGCTTCGGCGTTTCCCAGGGAGGCTCCGTGCCGCCCAACCCCATGGGGCCCGGCATCGTTGGCACCATCATCGCCATCACCATGAAGGGCTCGGGCATCGACGTGGGCTCCGCCCTGGCGCTTTCCTTCCCCTTTGCGGTGGCCTTCCAGTTCGTGATCACCGCCACCTACACCTTCGCAACCACGCTGACCAGTTACGCCTACAAGGCGCTGGACCGGAAGAATTTTAAGGGCTTCCGCATTGCGGCCAACGCCACCGTGTGTATCTTCGCAGTGGTCGGCTTTGTCATCGGCTTCGGCGGTGCGTTCAGCTCCGAGGGCCTGCAGAAGGTGATTTCCCTGATCCCGGCCTGGCTGTCCGAAGGACTGGGAGTGGCTGGAAAAATGCTTCCGGCAATCGGATTTGCCATGATCCTGAACGTGATGGCAAAGAAGGAGCTGATCCCCTTCGTGCTGATCGGCTACATTGCAATCGCTTACTTAAATCTTCCCACCATGGGCGTGGCCGTCGTGGGAACCGCAATCGCGCTGCTGGTGTTCTTCCATATGGGCAAGGGCGGCAGTGAAACTGTAGAAGAAGTGGAGGTTGAATTTGAAGATGGCATCTAATCAGCTGGTAAAAAACGATTATGTAAAAACATCCCTGCGGGCCTATTTCCTGCAGAACGGCTTTAACTATGGAAACTATCAGGGACTTGGCTACGCCAACGTGATGTACCCGGCTCTGCGCAAGATGTATAAGGACGACGACGATAAGCTCCAGGCGGCTTTAAAGGACAATATCGAGTTCTTCAACACCAACATGCATTTCCTGCCCTTTATCACCAGCCTTCATCTGGTTATGCTGGAGAACAAAACTCCGGCCAAGGAAATCCGCAACATCAAGATGGCGCTCATGGGCCCCTTAGCCGGAATCGGCGATTCCCTGGCCCAGTTCTGCCTGGCCCCGCTGTTTGCCACCATCGGCGCCTCCCTGGCCCAGGAAGGTCTGATCATGGGCCCGATCCTGTTTTTCGTGGCAATGAACGCCATCCTGCTGGCGGTGAAGCTGCTGACCGGTATCTGGGGATACAAGCTTGGCACCAACATCATTGAAACCCTCAGCGCCAGAATGGAGCAGATATCCAATGTGGCCAGCATGATCGGCGTGACCGTGATTTCCGGCCTGGCTGTGAACTTTGTGAAGATCACGACGCCCATCCAGTACGTGGCCAGCATGCCCGGCGACCAGCAGAAGGTAGTGGCGATCCAGGAGATGATCGACGCCATCGCGCCCAGGCTCCTGCCCGTGCTCTTCACCGGCCTGATCTTCTACCTGATCAAGGTGAAAAAGTGGACCACCTACAAGCTGGTGATCCTGACGATCATCCTGGGCGTGGTGTTGTCCGTGCTCCATCTGATCGCATAAGTGAAACAGACACATATTCCGGATGTTTGAGGGGGTGTGCGTCCGCGGGGATTGCCGCGGACGCCGCCTCCTTGAGCTGTATGAATGGGTAGAGGGAGGAAGAAACGATGGCGGAACAGGGAAGATTTGCCCGGCTTTTGGAACGGGTTAAGGTATGGAGGGCGGAGTACGGTCCAACGGAGGTTGCGGCGTATCTGCGGGAGCGCTGCGGCGGGGAGGCCGGGCAGGTAATCGAAGCGGCGGGGCGTCTGATGGACCAGACCTTTGTGTTTATGGACCCCTGGGATATGGAACCCTGCGGGGAGCCGTACGCCTTTCCGGAAATGCGGTGGGACGAGGCGCCCAATGGGGACCCGGAGTGGGTGTACATGCTGAACCGGCACGACAGCCTGCAAAAGCTGCTGCAGGCCTGGCGGCTGACCGGAGACGAGGCGTACGCCGGGAAACTCAAATGGTATCTGTTCCACTGGATGGAGCACAACCCCCTGATACCGGGAGGCGAGACGGTGCGGACCATCGACACGGGGATCCGCTGTATGAACTGGACCGTGTTTTTGCTGTTTTTTCTGGACGGCGGCCTGGTATCGGAGGAGGAGGCAGAACGGATTCTTGCGGGTATGGGGGACCAATTCCGGTACCTGAGAGAGGCTTACATTGGAAAATATACCCTGAGCAACTGGGGACTTTTGCAGACCACGGCCATGTGCGCCGCTTATTGCTGGTTTGAGGAGTATCTGCCGGGCGGAGGGCTTAAAGAATGGGCCTGGAAGGAACTGGAAACGCAGCTGGAGCTTCAGGTGGGGGATGACGGTTCCCACTGGGAACAATCCATCATGTATCACATGGAGGTGTTGAACAGCTGTATGAAATTGTGGGCGGTTTGCCGGTTTGCCGGGGAGGAAACGCCGGGATGGCTGAGAAGGACCGTGGAGCGGATGAGCCGGTATGTGCTGTTTGCGGCCGGGCCGGATCACCGGCAGCTGGCTCAGGCGGACAGCGACGTCACGGACGTGCGGGACGTGCTGACAAAGGCGGCCGTGCTCTGCTGCAGTCCGGAATTTAAAGGGGGCGGATACAAGGCGCTTGATCTGGACAGCTGCTGGCTTCTGGGGAGTTGGGGGCTGCGGGTATACGAGAACCTGGCGGAAGGAAGGCCCGCAGAGACTTCCCTGGTCTGCGGGGACACGGGAAATATCTATTTGCGCAGCGGCTGGGGGGAGGACGCCCATTACACCTATCTGCACTGCGGCCCTTTGGGAAGCTCCCACGGCCACGGGGATTTGACCCAGATTTGCCTGTACTTTGAGGGCAGGCCCTTTCTGGTGGACAGCGGGCGTTACAGCTACCGGGAGGACGAGCCGCTCAGAGTGAAATTCAAGGAGGCCGGGGCCCACAACGTGTGCACCATCGACGGAGCGTCCCAGGCCAGGGCAGAGGGTTCCTGGAGTTACCGCTCTTACGGGGAGGCATTTCGGAACAGCTGCCGGGAGAAGGGCCCGCTGCATTTTGCGGAGCTGGCCTACCACGGCCTGACGGAACAGGGGCGGCCCTGTCTCGTCAAACGCAAGGTGGCGGTTCACGACAGCGGATTCTGGCTGATTGTTAACGACATCTGCTGCGAGGGGAGCCATAAGGTGGAGGAATGCTATCACCTGGACGGATCGGTTCGGACAGAGCGGGAGGCGCAGGCGGAGGCAGGGACGGGAGAGGTCCCGCGCTGGCGGCTTCTGTCGGGGGATGTCCGCCTGAACCTGTGGGGACAGCAGGATTTTAGCCTGGAGCCCTGTTGGGTGTCCCCGCGGTACAACTGTCTGGAAAAAAGCGGAAGGCTGACGGGCGTCCGCCGCTTTGAGGACCGGTTTACGGGCTGGACCGCCTTTGCCGGGGATGGGATCCAGGTAAAGTCCGTGCCGGTGCAGAGGGCCGGGGACAGCCGGGAGGTGGGGGAGGAGACGGTCACGGCGGTGGAATTCCTGCTGGGGGAGCGGGAGTCCTGGATCATTCTGATATGGAACCGGGAAATCTGTCGGGGGACCAAGCTTCTCACCTGCCGGGGCGTTCCCGTATACGGGCGCGCGGTGGCGCTGCATGTCCGGGACGGGGAGTTGTGCGAACGTCTGCGGCTGTAAAACACATTTTTTCCGGAATTAGGATTCCGTTGGAAATCGTTCTGTGTTATGATAAATAGGAGTTGGGATGCGGCTGTCCGGCCCGGTTTAAATGCAGGACGGCTGCGGCGAGAAAAAGCGGGGCCCGTGGACCGGCGGTTTGTTGCAGCGGAGGCAAAGACGGGCGGAGGTTACGATGAAAAAGTTGACGATCAATGAAATTGCGGAGCGGGCGGGAGTCTCCAAAACCACCGTATCCTTTTATTTAAACGGCAAGACGAACAAGATGTCGGATGAGACAAAGCGCAGAATCCAGCACATTATCGATGAGACGGGGTACGAGCCCAATGCGGCGGCCAGGGCCATGAAGGCCAAGAGCAGCGGAATGATCGGAGTGATTCTGGGGGATTTGGCAGACCCCTATTCCTGCCAGGCGTTAAAAGGTCTGGAGGATGCGGCCGGTTCCCAGAACATCCAGGTGATGGTGGCGGGCAGCGGCATGAATTTCAACAGCGAGAAGGAGATTGTGGAGCGGATGCTGAAGATGGGGGCGGAGGGATTTATCATCCAGTCCACCTACCGGTTCGGCATGATGGCGGGCAGCCTGGAGAAAAAGCGCCGTCCCATTGTGTATCTGGACGCCAAGCCCTACGACTATCGGGGCCGCTGTGTGAAGAGCAACCATTACGAGTGCGTTTACCAGGTGATCACGGAGTGCATCGGAAAGGGCTACGAGGACTTTATGATGTTCTCGGACGATTTTTCCACCTCCAGCACGGGATTTGAGAGCATGCAGGGCTACAAGGACGCGCTGCAGGACGCGGTCCGGGACGGGGGAACCTTCTATATGGCGGAGGGCCGCCGGTCCGGGGACGTGTACGAGGTGCTGAGCCAGAATCTGAACCTGGAGCGCCGCACCCTGATTTATGTGGCGGACCCGCCGCTGTACCAGGTGGTGTACCAGGCATTGCGCCGCTACCCGGATTATATGGAGCTACTGAAGGGGAGAGTGGGGCTGATCGGCTTTGACTGCGACGGCTGGACCCGTATGACCACGCCGCCCCTGGCCGCGATCATCACGCCCGCCTACCAGGAGGGGGTGAAAGCGGCGGAGGAGCTGATGGACATTCTGGACGGAAAGAAAGCGGAGGGCGATGTAGTGTTCAAAAATATCGTCAAATACCGGGAGAGCGTAAACTGACAAGGAGGGGACATGGAGGTTCGTATTTCGGACTGCAGGCTTCATTATGAGGAGGCGGGAAGCGGGGAACCCCTGGTTCTGCTCCACGGAAATGGGGAGGACTGCGGTTATTTTGCCCGCCAGGTGGAGTATTTTTCCGCAAAATACAGGGTGATCGCCCTGGACACCAGGGGGCACGGAAAATCGGAGCGGGGTTTCGCTCCGTTTACCATCGTCCAGTTTGCGGAGGACCTGCGGCAGGCCCTGGAGAAGATCGCGCCGGAGCCGGTGCATCTGCTGGGGTTCTCCGATGGCGGCAATATTGCCATGGCGTTTGCCCTGCGCTGGCCTAAGCTGCTTCGCTCCCTGATTCTGAACGGGGCCAATCTGCGGCCTTCAGGGGTGAAATTCTCAGTTCAGGCTCCCATTGTGCTGGGCTATGGTCTGTGCCGGCTTTTAAGCCCATTCTCGTCCCGGGCGGGAAAGAATGGGGAACTGCTGGGGCTGATGGTGATCCAGCCTCATGTGGAAGAACGGGAGCTTGGCGGCATCCGGGTCCCCGCCCTGGTGATCGCAGGAAACCGGGACATGATCCGGGAAGCCCACACCAGGAGCATTGCGGCGGGGATTGCGGGTAGCAGACTGGTGATTTTAGGGGGAGATCACTTTGTGGCGTCGAAAGAGCCGGAGGCGTTCAACCGGGCGGTGGAGGTTTTTTTGGAGGAGTTGCACGGCGGGAAGTGAATGGAGAGGAGCTGTCTGGAGCGTTTTGGCGTTCCGGGCAGTTCTTTTTTGTTTAACTATTGACACGAACATATGTTCGTGATAATATAAGCGTAGATAGAACACATGTTCTTTTTGGGGATGTATATTTGACGATTGCCGTTGCTGCTGTTGCCGGAATAGGGACGCAGGAGAGTTGGAGGTGTGTACTGAGTGAAGATTACAAGGGATAACTTAGATGAAGTCATGTTCGAGAATCATGACGCCAGACTGCTGATTGAAGACGTGGTAAGCCATACCAGCGCGAATCTGTATTATTACCACGATATCGAGATTACCGTTGAGAAGGCGCTGGATATCTGGTACAAGGCTCAGGCCGCCGACGAGGAGGCCCACAGCTTTTACAGTGTATCGTTTCTGGATTTTGGGAAGGATCGGCTGCCGGAGATGCTGTGCTCGTGAGGAGCGCCAACTCAAATTGTTGAATGCAATGGGCCGCTGGCGCAGCCTGCGGCCCATTGCTCTGTGGTTATGCGGAAGCGCCTTCTTCCAGGGTGGGAGCCGTCGCGTTTTTCCCCTTGCCCAGCACGCAGGTGAACACAAAGGTTCCCAGGCAGACGGCGGCGAAGAGGATTCCCGCCGGGTATGCGATGGAGGTGGAGAGCTGGAAGCCTTCCTTGGCGATCAGTATGTAGGTGCAGGACACCGCGGACATGAAGGTGGCCGGAAGGGCGGTGATCCAGTAGAAGCGTTTTCTGCGGAACAGATAAACGCTCGCGGACCACAGGGCGATCATGGCCAGAGTCTGGTTGCTCCAGGAGAAGTATCTCCACACTACCTGCACGTCGAACTGGGTCAGGATGGAGCCGACGCCCAGCAGGGGGATGGTCAGCAGCAGGCGGTTTTTGATGGGCTTCTGATCGATTTTGAACCAGTCGGCCAGGGTCAGGCGGGCGCTGCGGTAAGCGGTGTCTGCGGAGGAGATGGGGCAGGCGATGACGCCGATCATGGCGATGACCGCGCCCACCGGTCCCAGGAGCTTGAAGCAGATTTCGTAAACCACGCTGGACTGTCCGCCGCCAAGCGCTGTCAACAGCCCGCCGGTGCCGTTGTAGAACGCCACGCCCGCAGCGGCCCAGATCAGGGCGATGACACCCTCGGCCACCATGGCGCCGTAGAACACCTTGCGGCCGTCGCGCTCGTTCGTCAGGCAGCGGGCCATCAGCGGGGACTGGGTGGCGTGGAAGCCGGAGATCGCGCCGCAGGCCACGGACACGAACATTGTGGGCCAGATGGGGGTATTGGCCGGGTGCAGGTTTGCCAGGGTGATCTCAGGGATGGTGTAGCCGCCCAGCAGGATTGCGCCGCCAACGCCCAGGGCCATCACGATGAGGCAGATTCCGAATATGGGATAAATCTTGCCGATCACCTTGTCAATGGGCACGAAGGTGGCGATAAAGTAATAAATCAGAACCACAGCCAGCCAGAACCTGGTGTTCAGCACATTGGGGGTCAGCATGGCCAGCAGGTTGGCCGGGCCGGTGGAGAAGCTTACGCCCACCAGCACCAGGAGCACGACGGAGAATACCCGCATTACCTGCTTCATGGTGGTTCCCAGATAGGTGCCGGTCAGCTCCGATACGCTGGCTCCCTTGTGGCGCATGGACATCATGCCTACCATATAGTCGTGAACGCCCCCGCCGAGAAGGGTTCCGAAGGTGATCCACAGAAACACGCTGGGTCCCCAGCAGGCACCTGCCAGAGCGCCGAAGATCGGCCCAAGGCCGGCAATGTTGAGCAGCTGGATCAGAAAGATCCGGGCGGTTCCCATGGGAACGTAGTCGCTTCCGTCCTCCATGGTGATGGCCGGGGTTTTGCGGTCGTCGGGTCCGAACACTTTTTCCGCGATTTTACTGTAAACGGTAAATCCCACAATCAACAGTGCCAAACAAGCAAAGAAACTTATCATACTGAATACCTCCACGATCAATTTTATAACGGCCGTTTATATGCTTTTATTATAGGGGAAATCAGATGAAAGAAAATAGTTTTTGGGTGAAATGCAGTGTATTGTGCACAAACGGTTGAAAAAAGCGCATTAACGTTTTCTTAGCAGACAGACGTTAATACGCTTTTCCGGAAGAACCGCGGCAGAGGGGGAAGGGTCAGAGTCCAAGCAACTGACGCAGGTTTTTGACCTTCTCCCGGCTGACGGGCAGTATGTTCTTTTCAAAGCCCTGCATTTTCACGGCAAGGCTGTTGTTGGCCCAGGGGAACATCTCGCTGATATAGTTCAAATTCACCAGGTAGCTCTTGTGGATGCGGAAGAACCCCTGGGGGCTCAAGCGCTTTTCGTACTCGCCCAGGAGCTGGTTCTCGGTGTGGTCCCCCTCGGTGGTGTGGATCAGGCAGCTGCGCCCGCAGGTCTCCACATACACGATCCGGGAGATATCCAGCAGGACGATCTTACGGTCGGAGCTGATGGCCAGGCGTCCGGCGGGCTGGGCCGGGGAGGAGCGTTCCAGATCCTTCCGGCATTTTTCCAGGACGCGGCGCACCCGTTCCGGATCAAAGGGCTTTAAGATATAGTTGTTGACGCCCAGCTCAAAGGCTTTCACCGCGTACTGTGAGTAGGCCGTTGCGAACACAATCTGGGCCCGGGGCATCATCCGCCGGGCGGCCGCCGCCAGCGTGGTTCCCTCCATATCGTTTAAATTGATGTCGATGAACAGCAGGTCGAAGTCGCCGGAGCTGATAAGCTCCAGGGCGGAGGCTCCGCTGTCCGCCTCCCCGATCTGGCTGCCCGGCAGCACCTCCAGAATCTGATGGATCAGTTCCCGGCGCGCCGGGCGCTCATCGTCGATAACCGCTATTTTCATAGAAATTTCCCCCTGTATTGATCATTTCGTTTGAATCTGCAACGTGTCCGCTCAGACGGCGTCGTACTTTGGAAGACCTTCTGCGGGAACGGTGAAGTAGACGCAGGCACCTTCCGGCGTATTGACAGCCTGCAGCCCGTTTTCCTCTCCGTAGATACTTTTTAGGCGGCGGTGGACATTCTCCAGTCCCACCCCTTCGTTTCCCGCTCCGGACTGCAGATTTTCAAGCACGGTGGGCGGAATGCCGGGGCCGTGGTCTGAGACGGAGATTTCCGCCAGGCCGCCCCGGCGCACGGCACGGATGGAGACGAAGCGGCTGCCGGATTTGTCCGCCCCGTACCGCACGGCGTTTTCCACCAGCGGCTGAAGGATAAAGGAGGGGACCATGCAGTCCAGATTCTCGTCCACATGGATTTCCACGGACAGCTTTTCCTCGAACCGGGCTTTTTCCAGCTCCAGATAGCTGTTCACATGGTAGAGCTCCGTGTGCAGGCTCAGCATGTAGCGGTCGTTTTCCAGCGTCTGCCGGTAATAGCTGGACAGGGTCAGAATGAGCTCTCTGGCCCGGTTGGGGTTCTCCCGGCACACGTAGGAGATGGTGTTCAGCGCGTTATAGAGAAAATGTGGGTTTACCTGGGACTGGAGGGCGCGCAGCTCGGCTTTGCGGCGCAGCTTTTTCTGATATTCCAGGTCCGAGAGCTCCAGCTGGGTGGAGAACAGCCGGGCCAGCTCGTCCGCGAAGCTCACGTTGGCCTCGGAGGTGTGCCACTGTTTTTTTACCATGATGGTCAGACTGCCGATGGGCTCGTTGTGTTCGATTAAGGGAGCTGCAATGATGGTGTGACCTTTTAGCAGACTGTAAAGCGGGTCCTGCCTCTCGGCGCTCACAAAGGTGGTGGCCTTTTTATCCTGGATGGATTTCAGGATGGGCGCCAGAATCCGGTCTGTTTTCAGGTCCGTGTATTTGGGGTCGCCGCAAAAGGCCAGTATTTTCCGGGTATCGGTGATCATCACCGCGGCGCAGGAGATGGACTGGTAGATGATCTGGGCGGTTGACTCCATATCCGCGGTGCTGTACAGCCCTTTTCGCAGATGGGGCAGGCTCTGGTCCGCGATGCGCAGCGCCAGGCGCATCTTCCCGGCGAACACGCTGTCCTCCTCGATGAACACCCGGTTGAAGGTGCGGATGAACACCACCATACCCAGGGCGTTCATGGTGATCATGGGAAATGCGATCAGCCGCACCAGATCCAGGGCTGCCTGGAAGGGGCGGGAGATGAGGAGGATGATCGCCATCTGGGCCACCTCCGCCGCTGCGGTGATGAGAAAGATGCCCGTTCCGTCCAGTCGGCCCTGCTTGAAGCGTTTGGAAAATGCGGAGCCGATAAGCCCCTCCACGAAGGTGGACACCGCGCAGCTGACGGCGGTGAAGCCGCCGATGTCAAAGAGGTAACGGTGCATGCCTCCGATGACAGCCGCGCCCATGCCGGCGTAGGGGCCTCCCAAAAGCCCGGCGGCCAGCACGCCGATGACACGGGTGTTGACGATTGCGCCCTGGGCCCGCACCCCGGTGTAGGTGGACACGATGCTGATCGCGCCGAAGATCAGCGCCAGGGCGATCTGGCCGGATACGGGATTGTTGGAGTTGAGCAGCAGGCGGCGCACGAAGGGGACATGGGTGAGCAGCGTGGCGATCAGCACCAGCAGTCCGATATTGAGCAGCAGGCTGAAAAACATGGTGTTGGGCATAGAGGCTTCCTCCGATCCGTAAGGGATTTTCGCATGGGCAGGGATGCGTTTCCTTGATTATACCAGAAAATAGGTAAAAATTGCAAAATGTACTTGCCGTGAAATGTAATCCGAGATTCCATACCCGCCATCCCGGATAAGTATAAAAAGTTAATCGTTATTGATGCAAAAGAAAGGTATGGATTTTCTTTTACAAATAGAATGAGACTGACTGGATAGTTGGTCTCTTTTCTGTTATGCTTTGATTTCTGGCGGCCAGAAAGGAGCCACCATGTCAAAGTTTTTATCCTATGAAGATCGAATGGTCATTGCTCAGCGCCTTCAGGAGAACGCCTCCTTTGGTGCGATTGGTAAAGAGTTAGGGAAAGACCGGACAACCATCGCTAAGGAAATTAAAAAGTATTCTTACGAAAAGAAAACCGGCCGCCCCGGATATCCATATAATCCGTGTAAATTCCGTACCACTTGCAAAGCGAAAAAACTTTGTGGAACGAACTGTACGCATCCATCTGCTTACAAATGCAGCTTATGCTCTGAGTGCGCGCTTCACTGTCCTGATTTTGCAGAAGATATTTGCTCTATTAAAACGAAGCCACCCTATGTTTGTAATGGATGCCGTCAGCTCCCAAAATGTACGTTGCTAAAACGTATTTATGATCCGGCAGATGCACATGAAATGGCACATCATGCTATTTCAGAAGCCAGAACCGGTATTCTGTCTAATGAAGATGATATAGCGAGAATCAACCGGATCATCAGTCCCCTGGTCAGAAATGGGCAGTCCCTCCATCAGATCTACCTGGACCATGTTGATGAGCTGATGTGCAGTGAAAAGACTCTGTATAATTATGTCGATGCCCAGCTGTTTGACATCAGAAACATTGATCTGCCCCGTAAGGTAAAATACCGTCCACGCTATAAGAAACCGGAATTCAAAGTCGACAGGGGCTGCCGTATTGGCCGGAGCTACACGGATTTCCAGAAGTTCCTGGGCGACCATCCAGAAACGACCATTGTACAGATGGACAGCGTTATCGGGCGTACAGGGGGCAAATGCCTCCTCACGATACACTTTGTGGAAACCAGTTTGATGTTAGCGTTTTTACGGAATGCAAATACATCTGCTTCTGTGATACAGGTTATAAACCTGCTGGATAAAGTTCTGGGAACTGAGACGTTTGACCGTCTGTTTCCAGTCATTCTGACAGATAACGGAAGTGAGTTCTCGAACCCAAAAGAAATCGAACGACGTGCCACTGTTCCGTGTAACAGAACAAATGTATTCTATTGTGATCCCAGTGCCCCATATCAAAAAGGCGCCTGTGAAGTGAACCATGAACTGATACGCCGTATTCTGCCAAAGGGAAGCAGCTTTGATGATCTAACGCAGAAAGATATTTTTCAGATGATGGACCATATCAATTCCTATAAAAGAAAAAAGCTGAACAACCGTAGCCCATACGAAGCGTTCAGCTTTTATTACGGAGAAGATGTGCTTAAGAAACTGGGATGTTCACCGGTAGCCGCCGAGAACATCATCTTAAAGCCCAAACTTCTTAAAAAGTAACAGATAAATTTGCAGGGAGCCGCCAGAAAAGAACAATCATACCCGGTCATAACAGGGATGGATTCTCCGAATACAAAAATTTCGAGAGGGAATTGATCTCTGGTTGCTGTACGCAAATTTATTGCTGAACTTATTGTAACATAACGAGGAACAAATGAAAACCCGGGAATCTTGGTTACAAAACGGGATTTTCATTTACAAAACGGGACTCTCGGTTACAAAACAGGATTTTCATTTACAAAACAGGATTCTTGAGTTACAAACGGGACTCTCGCCTTGCTATTTACCCAAAATGTACTTGCCGGAAAATTTAATTTAATGATTATCGTTAAAAAATTATTGACATTCAAAGCTCCATGCTGATATACTGGAAGAAAGAGAGAAGAAATTGCGAAATTGCGAAACAGTACCGGAGTGCGCCGGGCCGGAGGCGGAATCCGGAATCCGGATTCCGGATTCCGGCCCACGGTGGGAAACCACAGGATGGAGGTAAAGTATGCAGGAACAGATGGAACGATTGAGAAAGATCAAAACGAGTTGTCGGGTGATCCGGGGTTTTTTGTGGATTATGATGGGGGTGATGGCGCTTTTTGCCGTATCCTACGTGTGGTATGGCATCAAGGTGGCCGCGGCTCCGGAGTCGGCCTTCACGGCGGCGGAAAACCGGTTCGGCGGGCTGTCCGTGGATATGGCGGGGCAGAATTTCCAGGTGGGGGCCTCCGTTCCGTCCTACGCCTCACCCGTGGGTATCCGGGGAGCGTATTCCCCGAAGACGCTTCAGATGGTGAACATGGGGCTGGGATTTGTCCTGGTGCTGGTGCCGTTTTCCGCCGTGATCTGGGAGATTCTGCGGATTCTGGGGCGGGTGATGGCGGGAGAATCCCCCTTCTGCACAGAGAACATCCGCGCGGTGAAGTACGTGGGCTTTATCCTGCTGTTTCTGGGGCTGGCTTCAAAGATCCTTTACCTTTTGGGCATCACCTACCTGGTGTTTAAAGGAGACGTCTCGGGGATGAGCTTTCTCTTCGACTATCTGGTGGCGTTTACCGGCGGTTTACTGCTGGTTCTGGCCCGGATTTTTGAGTATGGTTCGTATCTTCAGAGCGAGTACGACGCTACGCTTTAAGGGGGCTGCCATGGCGATTATACTTCGTTTGGACCGGGTGATGGCGGACCGGAAGATGTCTCTCAACGAGCTGTCCGCCCAGGTGGGAATCTCCAATGTAAATCTGTCCAATTTAAAGACCGGAAAGGTGAAGGCCATCCGTTTTTCCACCCTGGAGGCCATCTGCCGGGCGCTGAAATGCCAGCCCGGGGACATTCTGGAATTTCAGGAGGATTGAGGCCGGACGGGGACAGATGGGGAAAGCCAGGCCCTTGCAGACGGTGTTCCCGCCTCCGGTGAGAAAATTTTATGTGAAAAATTAGATTTTTAACAGGTCGAATACCCGGCTTTTATGTCGGCTTTCCATCAAAAACGGTCCGGGAACCAGGTGCAGATTGCTGTCCCGGTCCGGGGCGGATTGCCGTATTTTCCATAAAATGCAGGGATTTGGGCGGTTTCAGGGCTGCCTGGTTCACATCGTTACATAAATAACGTTGATTTATTGATCTATTATTTATTATAATTGTACATTATCATTCCTTGCTGTTATACTGGAAGTACATGGCATGAACAGAAGGAGGACAATGGTCAAATGGGTTACAAAGTAAGCTATGAACAAGCGGATAAGATCTTTGAGAAGCTCAGTGAAACATACGAAATCTGGGCTCCCAAGCGGTTTAAGGGAAAGGGCAGGTATTCTCAGACCGATCTGATCCGCTACGACAGAGTCTGTCGCGCGGAGGACATTGAGTACAGGGAGAAGTCGGATATGCCGGCTAAGGAGGTGCTCAGCCCCATCACTCAGTCTCTGTTTTATTTTACGGAAGACGAGTATATCGAGAGCAAGGCTACCAGCAAGAAGCTGCTGATTTTTATGCGCCCCTGCGATATCCACGCACAGCACCACCAGGAGCGGATTTACCTGGGCAACGGCGGTTTTGAGGATCTGTACTACAAGCGCATGAACGAAAAAGTGAAGATCGTGATGATGGAGTGCACAGAAGGATGGGATACATGCTTCTGCGTCAGTATGGGAACCAACAAGGCCGACGGCTATGCCGCGGCGGTCCGGTTCGGCGACGGCGAGCTTCTCTTCGACGTGGAAGACCAGGACCTGGCGCCCTATTTTGAGAAGATGGAAGAAAACGGCTTTAAGCCGGATTACATAGAGGAGAACGAAATTTCCCTGACCGTTCCGGAGATCCCGGACAAGGACGTTCTCACCAAGCTGAAATCCCATCCGATGTGGCAGGAATACAACGGCCGCTGCATCTCCTGCGGCGCCTGCACAGTGGCTTGCAGCACCTGTACCTGCTTCACCACCACCGATATCATTTACAATGAGAACTCCAATGTGGGCGAGCGCAAGCGCACCACGGCTTCCTGCCAGGTCGAGGGCTTTGACCAGATGGCCGGCGGCATGGCGTTCCGCCACACGGCCGGAGACCGTATGCGTTACAAAGTACTCCACAAGTTCCACGACTACAAAGCGCGCTTTAAGGATTACCATATGTGCGTTGGCTGCGGGCGCTGTATCGACCGCTGTCCGGAGTTTATCTCCATTGTGGCCACGGTGAATAAGATGGCGAAGGCTATCGACGAGATCACCGGAACTGAAAGCTAAAGAAACGAGGTGGAGGAAAAATGGAAAATATCGTAAAACCAGTTGCATGCAGGATTATGGATGTAAAGCGTGAGAGCCTGCACGAGTATACATTTAAAGTTGAAACCGATATCAAGCCTCAGCACGGACAGTTTTTACAGCTCTCCATTCCCAAAGTGGGCGAGGCTCCGATCTCCGTCAGCTCCTTCGGCGACGGCTGGATGGACTTCACCATCCGCTCCGTGGGTAAGGTGACGGACGAGATTTTTAACAAACAGCCCGGAGACACCCTGTTCCTGCGCGGCGCTTACGGCAAGGGCTGGCCTGTGGAGCAGTTTGCGGGCAAGCACGTGGTGCTGATCACCGGCGGAACCGGTCTGGCGCCGGTGAAGAGCATGCTGAACATGTTCTACGATCAGCCGGATTTTGTGAAGAGCGTACATCTGATCTGCGGCTTCAAGAACGAGGAAGGCATTATTTTCAAGAGCGATTTGGAGCGCTGGAAAGAGAAATTCAACACCATTTACGCCCTGGACAGGGATCAGAAGGAAGGCTGGAGCACCGGTTTTGTGACGGAGTTTGTTGACAAGATTCCCTTCGACAGCTTTGACGGAAACTACGCCGTAGTGATCGTAGGCCCGCCGCCAATGATGAAGTTCACCGGCTTAAAAGCGGTGGAGTGCGGAGTGCCGGAGGAGAAGATCTGGGTGTCCTTTGAGCGGAAGATGTCCTGCGCAGTAGGAAAATGCGGACATTGCCGGATCGACGAGGTATACGTCTGTCTGGACGGCCCGGTATTCAACTATACCCAGGCAAAATATCTGGTGGATTAAGAAAGGGGCGGATCGGTTATGAATCACGATATTAACATAAAGAAGGTACGGATTAACTGTTTCAGACAGTCCAAGGTCAAGGGCGAGTTCATGCTGCAGATGCGTGTACCCGGAGCCTTGATCAACGCCAAGCACCTGAGCATGGTTCAGGAGATCTGTGAGCGCTGGGGCAATGGAACGTTTCACATGGGAACGAGACAAACACTTGACATTCCCGGGATTAAATACGAAAATATTGAAGAGGTCAACAAGTTCATCAAGGGCTACATTCAGGATGTGGACGTGGAGATGTGTAACGTGGACATGGATGTAAACGACGGCGGCTATCCCACCATCGGCGCCCGCAACGTGATGAGCTGCATCGGCAACGCCCACTGTATCAAGGGCAACGCCAATACATATGAGCTGGCCCGCAAGATTGAGCGGATCGTGTTCCCGTCCCACTACCACATCAAGGTGGCTGTGGCCGGATGTCCCAACGACTGCGTGAAAGCGAACTTCAACGATTTCGGCATTATGGGCGTGAATAAGCAGGTCTACGACGTGGACCGCTGCATCGGCTGCGGCTGCTGTGTGGAAGCCTGCCAGCATCATGCTACCGGCGTGCTGAGCTTAAACGCCAACAACAAGGTCGACAAGGATACCTGCTGCTGCGTGGGCTGCGGCGAGTGTTCCCTGATCTGCCCCACCGGCGCGTGGAGCAGAGGCACCAAGCAGCTCTACCGCGTGACCCTGGGCGGCCGTACCGGCAAGCAGAATCCCAGAGCGGGTAAGCTGTTTATGAACTGGGTGACCGAGGATGTGATCCTGGCCATGTTCGGCAACTGGCAGAAGTTCTCCGCCTGGGTGCTGGATTACAAGCCTGAGTACCTGCATGGCGGCCATCTGATCGACCGGGCGGGTTACAAGGAGTTTAAGAAGCGCATCCTGGAGGGCGTGGAGTTAAATCCCGAGGCGAAGGTTGCGGACGATATCTTCTGGGCTGAGAACGAGCAGCGCGGCAATATGCACGTGATGCCGGTTTCCCAGCACAAGACGGCAGGACCTCAGAACTAAAGCTGACATCCGGCCCTGGGGCGGCAGGGGCAGAACCGGAAAACCGTGGGGCCGGATTGCAGCCAATCAAGAGAAAGCTTAGGAAACGACCAGTATGTACTGTATCAGTGTAAGTTACAAGAAAGCTCCGGCGGAGATCCGGGGGCGGTTCGCCTTCGACGCCAGGGAGAAGGAGGCGTTAGCCGGAACGCTGCGGGAGAGCGGGGCCGTGGACGGCTGCGTGGTGCTCTGCACCTGCAACCGCAGCGAGGTATACTTATCCGGCGGAAAGGCGGCCATCCGGGCGCTCCAGGAGGCGGTGGCCTCCATAAAGGCGGTTCCGCAGCAGGAGCTGCTCAAATACCTGAACATATACAGCGGTGAAAGAGCCACAGCACACCTTTTTAAGGTGTGCTGTGGCTTTGACTCCATGGTCCTGGGGGAGGATGAGATCCTGGGACAGGTGAGGGACGCTTACCAGGCGGCCCTGGAGAAAAAGCATGTGGACTATGAGCTCAACGTGCTGTTTCAGAGGGCCATCGCCTGCGCCAAGCGGATCCGCACGGACACCCGCATCTCCACCACGCCGCTGTCCGTGGCCACGCTGGTGGCCAATGAGGTGTTCCACTTCCCCGCGCAGGGGATCAAGCGGGTGATGATCATCGGCATCACCGGAAAGATGGGAACCACCATCGCCAAGAATATTCTGGCCAAGCCGGGAATTCAGGTAACGGGCACGGTGAGAAGCCATCATGCGGTGCTGGATTTTGCGCCAAAGGGGGATCGGGTGAAACTGGTGGACTACCGGGACCGTTACCAATATATGGCAGAGATGGACATTGTGATCAGCGCCACCACCAGCCCGCATTACACCATCACCCGGGATGAGCTTGCCCGTGCCATGGCCGGGAGGGAACCGGACCGGCCGCGCCTTCTGATCGACGTGGCGGTGCCCCTGGATATGGACCCCGAGGCGGCGAAGCTGCCGGGCGTGACCTTAAAGGACATCGATTATTTTGACACACTTTCCAAAAACAACGAGCAGATCCGTTTAAAGGAGCTGGACCGGGCCAGGGCCATTATGGAGGAGGACCTGGACGGGGCGGTGAAGGAGATTCTGTTTCATCCGTACATCGGTCGCCTGGCGGAGCTTCGGGCCGCTTTTGCCGGGCGCAGCCCGGAGAGCCTGTTGTTTATGATCCGGGACCGGGTGGACAGCGAGGAACTGAAGGTGGTCTTAAAGGTGCTGGACGGCCTGGAGACCTGGGTAAAGGAGGCGTAAGGTTGGCGTATTTCCCTTTTTATATGGATGTGGAGGGTATGGTCTGTCTGATCGCGGGGGGCGGCAAGGTGGCTTCCCGCAAGATTTTTACCATGCTGGAGTACGGGGCCGCGGTGCGGGTGATCGCGCCGGAGGCGGAGGAGGAGATTGCCGCCCTGGCGGAGATGGAACGAATCTCCTATGAGGCAAGGGCCTGCGTGCCGGAGGATGTGGACGGAGCGGATTTTGTGATCGCCGCCACCTCCGACGAGGTTTTAAACCGGGCCATTTCCCGGCGCTGCAAAAGCATGCGGATTCCCGTCAATGTGGTGGACGTTCAAGAAGAGTGCAGCTTTATTTTCCCCGCCCTGGTAAAGGACGGGGATATTGTGGTGGGCATATCCACCGGCGGGGCCAGTCCTGCCATCGCGCGGATGCTGAAGGACCGGGTCCGGGCCGCCATCCCCGAGGGGGCGGGAGCCGCCGCAGGGTGGATGAAGGAGAACCGGGAAATGGTTAAGGCGCTGGTGGATTCCCAGCCGGTGCGGGAAGAAATCTTTTACCGGCTTGCCGAGCTGGCCATGAGCGCGGGCGGCGGCCTTGAGGACGGGACCGTCAAAGGAATGATCGAAAGAAAGTTGGAAGAGAGCCATGGATAATACCATACGCATTGGGACGAGAAACAGCAGATTGGCCATGATACAGACAGAGATGGTGGCGGCCTCCCTGCGGGAGGCCGCTCCGGGGATTCAGGTTTCCCTGGAAGCGCGCATGACCACCGGGGATAAGATTTTGAACAAACCCCTGCAGGAGTTTGGAGGCAAGGGCGTGTTCGTCTCCGAGTTTGAGGAGGGAATTCTGGAGGGCCGTCTGGATCTGGCGGTCCACAGCGCCAAGGATATGCCGATGGAACTGGCAGAGGGCCTTTCCATCGTGGGCGTGCCCATGCGGGAGGACCCCAGGGACGTGCTGGTGACGGCGGCCGGGCGGCCCGTTCCAAAGACCGGTGAGATTGTGATCGGCACCTCCAGCCCGCGCAGAAAGCTTCAGATCGAGCTGTTGGGAACAAACCTGTGGCCCGGCGGCTCGGTGCGATGTGAGAATCTGCGGGGAAATGTGCAGACCCGCCTGGGAAAGCTGGAGAGCGGCATGTACCACGGCATCATTCTGGCCGCGGCCGGGCTGAAGCGGCTGGGACTGCTGGAGGATCCGCGCTACAATTTCCAGTTTTTGGAATGCGAGAGTTTTGTCCCGGCCGGAGGTCAGGGGATCCTGGCTGTGGAGGGCAGGGCGGAGGGCAGGGCGGCCGGAATTTTAAGCGGGATCAGCCATCGGGAAACCTGGCTGTGTCTGAATCTGGAGCGGCAGGTGTTAAAGCTCCTGGACGCCGGATGCCACGAGCCCATCGGCGTCTACTCCCGGCTGGAGGACGGGCTGCTGGAGGTATTTGGAATCAGCGGCAGGAACGGCCGGGTATACAAAATCCATCTGAAAGGACAGCCGGAGGAGGCGGGGGAGCTGGCCCGCCGTGCGGCTGAGGGTCTTGGCGGAGCATGAGAAACGGTATGGTAGTATTGGTGGGGGCCGGCCCCGGCGATCCGGGGCTGATCACTGTTAAGGGGCTTTCCTGCCTGAAAGCCTGCGACGCGGTGGTTTACGATTCCTTATCCTCTGAGCAGCTTCTGGCCGCGGCGCGCCCGGACTGCCGGAAGGTATATGTGGGCAAGCGGGCCGGACGGCACTCCATGAAGCAGGAGGAGATCAACCGGCTGTTGGTGGAGCTGGGAAAGGAGGGCCTCTATGTGGTCCGGTTGAAGGGAGGAGATCCCTTCGTGTTCGGAAGGGGCGGAGAGGAAGCTTTGGCCCTGGCGGCGGAGGGAATTCCCTATGAGATCATTCCCGGAGTCACCTCGGCGGTAGCTGTGCCGGAGTGCGCCGGTATCCCGGTGACTCACCGGAGTTTGAGCCGCAGCTTTCACGTGATTACCGGCCACACCAAGGGAGCGGAAGGCGGACTGCCCCCGGAATTCGGCCAGGTGGCGGCGCTGCCCGGCACCCTGGTATTTCTCATGGGCTTAAACAGCCTTCCCGCCATTGTGGAGGGACTTCTGAAGGCCGGAAGGCCGCAGAGCCTGCCGGCCGCCGTGATCGAGAACGGCACCCTGGAAAATGCCAGAACCGTGCGGGGCTGTCTGGGAGATATTCAGGGGAAAGTGCTGGAGGCAGGGCTTCACACGCCGGCCATCATTGTGGCCGGGGAGGCCGCAGCCCTGGATCTGTCTTGCAAATCAGGGCGGCCCTTAGGGGGAGTCCGGGTCGGGATTACCGGCACTGCATCGTTTCGGGAACGTCTGGGAGCGCTGCTGAACAGCCTGGGCGCGAAGGTGGAGTGCGCGGGAGCCATGGAGGTGAACTCCCACGCGGACTCCCCGGAGATGGAGGCGGCTTACGGGCGGCTTTCCCGGTATGAGGTGATTGTGTTCACCAGCGCCAACGGCGTACGGCTGTTTTTTGACGGGCTGTTAAAGTCAGGGCGGGATTTCCGTGCCCTGGGCCAGGTGAAATTTGCCGTGGTGGGGCCGGGAACCGCCGGGGAACTGCTCAAGTACGGTTTCCGGGCGGACTATATGCCCCGGGTGTACCGGACAAGGGAGCTGGCGGAGCTGTTGGCGCAGGTGTGCCAAAACGAAGGCGGTGGGATAAAGCCCACAGCCCGGGAAGGGATGCTCCCGCGCATTCTGATCCCCCGCTCCCGGGGCGGCTCTCCGGAGCTGACGGAAATTTTATCCCGCGCGGGTGTTGCCTTTGACGACATTGTCCTGTATGATGTAACAGGCGGGCTTCCGGGCGGTGATGCAGCCGGACCGCAGACGGACTGCGATTACATCACCTTTGCCAGCGCCTCGGGCGTGGAAGCGTATTTCGAGCAGATGGGCGGCGAAGCCATGGAACGGCTGGCGGATTCACGCACTGTGTGCATCGGGGATGTGACGGCGGGAGCCCTTGAAAGCCATGGGCGCCGTGTGGACGTGCTGGCGAAGGATTTTACCGTCCGCGGCATGGCCGAAGCCATCTTAAACGACAGATCAGAAGGAGACGAGAGACGATGAAGCTGGATGAATCAAAAATCTTATACGACCGGTCCCGGGAGGTATTTCCGGGCGGCGTCAACAGTCCGGTACGGGCCTTCGGTTCCGTGGGTGGGACGCCGGTGTTTGTCAAGCGCGCAAACGGGTCCCACATCTACGACGAGGACGGCAACGAATATATCGACTATGTGGATTCCTGGGGGCCCTGTATTCTGGGGCACGGCTGCGAGCCGGTGATCCGGGCGGTGCAGGAGGCCTGCGCGGACGGCCTTTCCTTTGGCGCGCCCACCCGCAAGGAGTTGACCTTAGGGGAAATGATCAAGGCCTGCCTCCCATCCATGGAGATGATGCGTATGGTCAGCTCCGGCACCGAGGCGGTGATGAGCGCCATCCGGGCGGCCAGGGGTTATACCGGACGGAATAAGATCGTCAAGTTCAAGGGCTGTTACCACGGCCATTCCGACGGCCTTTTGGTGAAGGCCGGCTCCGGCGCGCTGACCGGCTCGGCCCCGGACAGCGCCGGTGTTCCACGCTCCTACACCAAGCACACGCTGCTGGCGGATTACAACAGCCGCGAGTCCGTGACCCGTCTGTTTGGCCAGCATCCGGGCAAGATCGCAGCCGTGGTGGTGGAGCCGGTGGCGGCCAATATGGGACTGGTTCCCCCGCAGCCGGGATTTCTGGAGTTTCTCCGCGAGATCACCACGAGAAACGGCGCGGTTCTGATTTTCGACGAGGTGATCACGGGCTTTCGCATGGGGCTGGGCGGGGCCCAGGGATATTATCATGTGACGCCGGATTTGACCACCCTGGGCAAGATCGTGGGCGGCGGTATGCCCATGGGCGTCTACGGCGGCCGCAGGGAGATCATGGAGGCGGTTTCCCCGCTGGGAAAGGTCTACCAGGCGGGAACCCTGTCCGGCAATCCCATCGCAACGGCGGCGGGCATCGCTACCTTAAAGATCCTGATGGACGGACCGGAGCTGTACGACGAGCTGAACGCAAAGGCCGACCGTCTGACCGCAGCTCTGGCGGCGGCTCTGCCCAAGGCCCAGGTGAACCGGGCTGGCTCTCTGTTCAGCGTGTTTTTCACCGAACAGCCGGTGACGGATTACGAGAGCGCCCTGACCTCGGATACCGGGCTTTACGGGCGGTATTTCCACTATCTTTTGGAGAACGGCATCTACACCGCGCCGTCCCAGTTTGAGATTTTGTTCCTCTCCGCCGCTCACACGCAGGAGGATATGGAAAAGACGTGCCGCGTGATCGAGGCCGCGGCCAGGGAGGTAAAATGATGGAACTGACGAACAGACCCAGAAGACTGAGAACCAGCCCCGCGCTGCGCAAAATGGTGCGTGAGACCAGGATGGACAAATCCTCCCTGATCTATCCCATGTTCGTGCGGGAGGGAGAGAACATAAAGGAAGAGATCCCCACCATGCCGGGCCAGTACCGCTACAGCCTGGACCGGCTGCCCCAGGCACTGGCTGAGGTGGCGGACGCGGGCGTGCCCAGCGTGATGCTCTTCGGCATCCCGGACCACAAGGACGAGTGCGGCACCGGGGCCTGGAGCGAGGACGGCATCATCCAGCGCGCGTTCCGCCTTGCCAAGCGGGAGGTGCCGGACCTGTACTATATCGGCGACGTGTGCATGTGCGAGTACACCTCCCACGGCCACTGCGGCATTTTGGACGGGGAGTACGTGGACAACGACAAGACCCTGGAGTATCTGGCGCGGATCGCCCTGAGCCAGGTTCAGGCAGGGGCGGATATGGTGGCCCCCTCGGATATGATGGACGGCCGGGTGGCCGCGATCCGGGAAAAGCTGGATGAGAACGGCTACTGCACGGTGCCCATCATGTCCTACGCGGCCAAGTACGCCTCCTCCTTTTACGGGCCCTTCCGGGACGCGGCCGGTTCCGCCCCCGCCTTCGGGGACCGCAAGAGCTATCAGATGGATTACCATAACCGGAAGGAGGCCGTGAAGGAGGTGTTCTCCGACCTGGACGAAGGGGCGGACATCATTATGATCAAGCCAGCCCTGTCCTACCTGGACGTGATCCGGGACGCTGCGGAGCAGATCGACGTGCCGGTGGCCGCCTACAGCGTCAGCGGCGAGTACGCCATGGTGAAGGCCGCGGCCAGCCTGGGGTATGTGGACGAGGAGAGCATCATCTGCGAGACGGCCACCAGTATCTACCGGGCGGGAGCCGGGATTCTGCTGACGTATTTCGCCAAGGAACTGGCGAAGTTTATGGACCAGGGGAGGATCGGGTAAATGCGTGTGGGGGGCGGAACTGCTCTGCGTGTCCGCCGCCCGGCGGCTTGTTTTGCATGGCTGCCACCCGGCGGCTTGCTTTGCATGACTGCCACCCGGCGGCTTGTTCATACTGGGGATGGCCCGCCCCTTACGGCGCTTTGCAGCTGAGGTTGTGAAGCGCCGTATTTTTGTGCCGTCCGGAAATGGCGGCGTTGACCCGGGGAAAGTAGAAAAGTCCACAGAATCGTTATTTTTTACACTCCATAACTGCCTCCTCATATGCGATAATAGAAGCAGAAAAAGACGGAGGAGAGACGGATCATGAATTGGATTGCGGACTACATAGACGGTCACGGGGAGGAATTTTGGCAGCGGGCGTTGAAGATTCACGGCTACGCGGAGCTGGCGGGGGAGGAGCGGCAATCGGCGGCGGAGCTTTGCGCCATGCTGGAACAGGCCGGATTTGCAGTGGAACAGGGCCTGGGAAGCCAGCCCACGGCCTTCCGGGCGGTTTACGGAAACGGCGGCCCGGTGATTGGTTTTCTCTGCGAGTATGACGCCCTGCCCAAGCTGAACCAGACGGAGGGAACCTGCTACAACGGGGATGGGACGAGCGGCCACGGCTGCGGTCACAATCTGCTGGGCGTGGGAGCCGCGGCGGCGGCGATGGCCCTGCGGGAGGAGATGGAGAAGCGCGGTCTCTCCGGGACCTTGGTGATATACGGATGCCCGGCGGAGGAGACGCTGTTCGGGAAGACAAAGATGGCGGAGGAAGGGTATTTTAAAGAACTGGACGTTGCGCTGGCCTGGCATCCGGAGGACCATTACTGCTGCGGGGAAGTCTGCCACAAGGCAATGGACTCCATCCGCTTCCGGTTCCACGGCAGGAGCGCCCACGCTTCCGTGTGTCCGGAGCTGGGGCGAAGCGCCCTGGACGGGGCGGAAATGATGAGCGTTGGAGCCAATTATCTGCGGGAGCACGTGCCGGACGGCGTGCGGATTCACTACAGCTATCTGTCCGCAGGGGAAAAGCCCAACGTGGTGCCGGATTTCGCGGAGGTGTGGTATTTTGTGCGGAGCAACCGCCGCAGGATCGTGGACCAGGTGACGGAACGGCTGATCCAGGTGGCCAGGGGAGCCGCCATGATGAGCGGGACGGAAGTAGAGTGGGAATTTCTGGCCCGCGGCAAGGCTACCAGAATCAATACCACCCTTGCGGATCTGGCTTACGGCTGTATGCGGAGGGTTTCGCTGCCGCAGTGGGAGGAGCCGGAGCTGCGGCTGGCGGCCGGTCTTGGGGAGAGTCTGGGGCTTCCGGGGACGATCTGCGGGGAGCTCACTCCGCCGGAGGGCAGGGAGCTCCCCGGCAGCGGTTCCACGGACTTCTCAGCGGTCAGCCAGACGGTTCCCTCGGTGGAGATCAACACGGTCTGTTTCACGCGGGGAACGCCGGGGCACCACTGGGCGGTGACGGCCCAGTCCTGCTCGTCCATCGGCAGGAAAGGGATGCTGTACGCGGCAGGCGTGTTGGCTGAGATGGGAAAAGCTTTATTGGAGGACCCCGGGCTTTTGAGCCGGGCCAGGGAGGAATATCTGACCCGGGCGGAATAGGCGTTTCGGGGCGGGAGGGAATATGCTGAAAAAGCGGCTGTTTATCAGCTATACGGTATTGATCAGCCTGTTTATGATTGTGGTGCTGACGGCGGTGAACCGGGCGGTGTCGGGGACCATCGACACCCAGATGGAGAGCGTGACCCGCGAGGCGGTAGAGGTGGGAGTCCGCGATATCAACAGCCTGTTCAGCGATATGTTTTCTGAGACGCTGAACCTCTGCGTGGACCGGCAGCTGCAGGCTGCGCTCACGGATTTCGCGGACGGAGGCGGCGAAGCCGCCAGCCGGGCGGTTCGGGAGGAGGGAGAGCGGGCCATTTCCGGGCTGCGGCGGAAGCTGACGGTGGAGAAGGTGGGGTTATACCCCGTGCGGGACGGGGAGCTTTACCGGGATGAGGCCGGATATCCCGGCGGCGGCCCGGCCGGCCGGGAAGCAGTCCGCGGATTCCTGGCAGCCCCGGATCTGGCCGGGGAGGAGTGGGTTCGGAAAACCCGGGCCGCGGGAGGAAAGTTTGTGTTGACGGAGAACGAAGGAGCGGACCGGACGTTTCTCAGGCTTTCCAAGGTGATCCTAAGCGACGACCGGGATATGCGGGATCTGGCGCTGCTGGAGGTCAACATCGATGTGCAGATTCTGTCCACCCGTCTGAACCAGATCAGCGTCCAGAAGGGGCTGGTGTACCTTCTGGACGACCAGGGCAGGATTCTTCTGCCCTATTCCCATTACCACCAGGACGGCAATGAGCGGTTCGGGGAAGCGCGCAGCGGGGCGTTTATTGACCGGAACAAGCACATGGTGATTATCCGGCCCATCCACACGGTGGGGTGGCGGGTGGCGGCGGATGTCCCCATGCGAGAGATTCTGGCGGCCGGCTCCGCGCTGCGCGGCCATGTGATGGCGATCAGCGCCGTGGCCATTGCCGCCGTCCTGCTTTTGGCGATTTATTTTTCCACATACATATCCAGGCCGGTCATACACATTTCCCAGGTGATGAACCAGGTGCGGGAGGGGGATTTGGACATCCGCATCGATTCTTCGCGCCAGACCGGTGAGATGAAAACCCTGTACCAGAGCTTCAACTACATGATGGACATGATCGGGGACCTGATCCAGGAGGTATACGTGGCGAAAATCCGGGAAAAGCAGTCGGAGCTGGCGGCGCTTCAAGCGCAGATCAATCCCCATTTTCTCTATAATACCCTGGATTCCATCAACTGGATGGCCATCCGCTACGGAGCCAGGGATATCCAGAAAATGGTAGTTTCCCTGGCCACCATGCTGCGCTATTCCCTGAACAACGGCCAGAATCTCATCGCGGTGCAGGACGAGATCAAACAGGTACAGAGCTACATCAATTTACAGCAGATCCGGTTTGAGAATTGCTTTGAGTCTGAAATCCGCATACAGGAGGAGATGAATAGCTGCATCATCATCAAGCTGCTGCTGCAGCCCCTGGTGGAGAACGCCATCATCCACGGTTTCGACGAGGGACAGTATGAGAACGGCCATCTGACCATTACCGGGGAGATCGAGAGCGGGCACATGGTGTTCCGGGTGATGAACGACGGGCATCAGGCGGACTTGGAAGTGATTCAAAGGATTCTTTATCCGGCGGAGGATGTGAAGCCCAAGAGTTATGGGATCAAAAATGTCAATGACCGGCTGAGGCACCAATACGGGGAGGAGTATACATTGCAGTACCGGATTCAGGGGGACCTGACGGTGGCCGTGATCCGAATCCCGTTGGAAAAAACAGGAGGAGAAGCTTATGGAGGGGGAAATGATTCGGGCGGTGGTCGCAGATGACGAGAAGATCATCCGCGAGGGTATCGCAGAGTGGGTGGATTGGAATAAACTGGGGATTTGCCTTGTGGGCTGCGCCAAAAACGGCGAGGAGGCCCTGGCGGCGGTGCGGGAGCAGCAGGCGGATCTGCTGGTCACGGATATCCGGATGCCCGGCATAAGCGGGCTGGAGCTGGCGGAGCAGCTGGAGCGCGAGGAAAAACCGCCCCTGATTATTCTGATCTCGGGTTACAGCGACTTCGCCTACGCCCAGAAGGCGGTGAAGTTAAAATGCGTGGTGGATTACGTGCTTAAGCCCCTGGAGCTGGAGCAGCTGGAGGCAGTGCTGGCAAAGACCGGGCAGCAGATTTTAAAACGCCGCCACTCCATCCTGGTGCCGCCGGTGGAGCGGACGGAGGAGTCCGCCGGAACCGGGGCGCGTATGGCGGGCATGACCGCCCGGCTGGTGCGCTTTATCAGCGCCGGGGAGGAGAAGGAGACAGCGGAGCGGCTTGGGGAGATCGGGCTTTTCTGGGAGGAGGGCCGCGTGAGCCAGGCCTGGAGAGTCCGCCAATGCTGCGAGATTTTGGTTTCCCTGGAGGGGATTCTCGCCGGATACAACCGGAAGCTGGGGGAGCTGTGCGAAACCGGGCATCCGGCGGAGAAGGTGAAGGCGCTGCCGCCGGAACAGCTTCTGCCGTTTATGGAGCGGGCCGTTATGGGCTGCGTCCGCCTCATCGGAGAGACCAGAAACCGCAGCTGTTCCGCGCTGATCAAATCGGCCCTGGAGGAGATCGACCGGAACTATTTCCGCTCGGAATTTACGCTGCAGACTCTGGCGGAGACGCTGATGGTCTCGCCCAATTATCTGTCCGCCAGATTCAAGGAGGAGACGGGAACCGGGTTTGTGCGTTTCCTCAATGAGAAGCGCATGGAGCGGGCCAAGGGGCTTTTGGCAGACGTGAGCCGGAAAATCTACGAGGTGGCCTGTCAGTGCGGCATCGAAGACGTGCGCTATTTTACCAGGCTGTTCAAGGAGTACGCCGGGATGACGCCGAAGGAGTACCGCGACAAGATCCTGTAAAAAGTCCACAGAAGCGTTGAATTGTGACGTTGTGAACCTGTGACACATGTTCTATAATAAAGATAACAAAAAACAAGGAGGAAGTAGAACATGAGAAAGAGGATTGCGGTACTGTTGGCTGTAGCCATGATGGCCTCCGTGACGGCAGGCTGTTCCGGGGCGGAAGCCAAGGCTCCGGCGGCGGGAACCGAGACAAGCGGGGGACAGACCGGGGAGAACGCCTCCCAGGGGGCGGGGGAATCCGGGGAGAATCCCATCCGGATCGGCGTGGCAGCTCCCATCACGGGCAACAGCGCGGAGTACGGTAAAGGGTTCCAGGTGGCCACCCAGATGGCGGCAGAGGTGGTCAACGCGGCGGGCGGCGTGAAGGGCCGGCCCATCGAGATGGTGGTCAAGGACAGCAAGGGGGACGCCAAGGAGAGCGCGGACGTGGCCAGAATCTTCTGCGAGGAGGAGGACATCGTGGCGGTGATCGGCGATTTCAGCAGCTCCAGCTGTATGGCCAGCGCGCCCATTTACCAGGAGAAGGGTCTGGTTCAGATTTCTCCCAGCGCCTCCCACCCGGATTTCGCCAAGATGGGCGACTACATGTTCGGCGTGGTGGGACGCCAGGACGATGAGGGGCCCTTTATGGCGAAGTACATGGCCAAGAAGTATATCGGAGCCGAGAGCGTTGGGGTAATTTTCATGAACAACGACTGGGGCGTGGTGACCTCAGAGAACTTCAAACAGGCATGTGAGGAGAGCGGTGTCACGGTGACGGCTACCGAGAGCTTTATCGAGGGCGAGAAGGACTTTAACGCCGTGATCAGCAAGGTGCGCCAGACCGATCCGGACGCGCTGTGTCTGATTACCCAGTACAACGAGGCGGCCATCATTTCCAAACAGGTCAAGCAGGCTGGCTGGGACGTGCAGATTATGGGAGCGGGCGCCATGTACTCGGATCAGCTGATTCAGCTGGGCGGAGCCGACGTGGAGGGCCTGATCGCGGAGTCTCCGTTCATCATCGAGGAGAGCGATCCCAAGGCTATGGAGTTCGCAAGGGAGTTTGAGAAGCGAGCCGGCTTCAAGCCCAACATCCAGGCGGCCAGCGCCTACGACACGGCTCTTCTGGTGGCGGATGCCATCGGTCGCGCGGAGGAAGTGTCCAGAAGCGCGGTGCGGGACGCTCTGGCTGCCACGGACAACTTTATGGGCATCACCGGCCCCATCACCTTCACCGAGGACGGGGACGTGCACCGCAAATACCGGGTGATGGCGATTCAGGACGGCAAGTGGGTGGCGCTCACCGGATACGACTACTACGACGAATAAATTCATCCGGCAACCGCAATCGCCCGCAGACTGCGTCAGCGGCCCATTGCAATCAAGCAATCGCCCGCAGACTGCGTCGCGGACCATTGCAATCGTTCAAAAGGCAATGCCAATGCGCCTTGCCTTTTTTGATACCCTAAAATCGGAAAAATTGTAAAAAAGAGGGGAAAATCATGTATCTTTTGGAACAAATTTTAAACGGCGTCTGCCAGGGAATGATCTATGCGCTGATGGCCATCGGCTACAGCACCATCGTGGGCGTGACCGGCCTGGTGACCTTCGCCTACGGCGAGGTGGTGATGATCGGAGCCTTTGCCGCGTACTACTGTTTTGAGTTTTTCGGCGCCCATCTGGTGCCCGCCCTGCTGGCGGGATTTCTCATGGCGGGCCTGGGCGGAGTGGTGATCCACAAGGTCTGCTACGAGCACTTCTTCGACGCGCCCCGCCACATCTCCCTGATCTGCACCATCGGCATGAGCATGCTGCTCAAAAACCTGGCGCAGATTCTGTTCGGCAGCCAGGTGAAAGGGATGCCCACCTTTTTCGGGGGCAGGTTCATTTCCCTTGGGGGAATCCGGATTTCTTTTCTCCAGCTTCTGATCTTCGGTCTGGTGATCGGTCTGTCGGCCGCCCTGAGCATTTTCTTAAACAGAACCAGAACCGGCATGACGCTGCGCAGCGTTTCCCAGGATAAGAAGGCGGCCGCCCTGGTGGGAATCGACGTGGAGCGGTCCACCCTGACCGGAAATGTGCTGGGCTGCGCCCTGGGCGGAGTGGGCGGCGTGCTGCTGGGAATCTACTACGGCACCATCGTCCCCACTATGGGCGGCACGGTGGGAATGAAGGCGTTCAGCGCCTCGGTGCTGGGCGGCCTGACGGATGTGGCCGGGGCCGCAATCGGCGGCCTGCTGATCGGAATCTGTGAAAATATCGGCATTATGTTTATGACCACCGGGCTTCGGGATGCCATCGCCTTTGTGTTTTTGATCCTGGTGCTCCTCGTCAAGCCCCAGGGGCTGTTCGGCCGAAAAGGAGGTATTAAATTATGATGGAATGGATCAAAAACCACCGGAATATGGCCCTGGCGGCGCTGGGCGTCCTGCTGGTCCTGCTGCCGGTGGTGGTGCACAGCAGCTACCTGCTGGGAATTTTAATCCGCATCCTGCTCTACACCATGCTGGCCGGTTCCCTGAACATGATCAACGGCTACTCCGGGCAGATGAACCTGGGCCATGCGGGCCTGTACTGCATCGGCTCCTACACTGCGGGAATCCTGGCCGTGAAATACCAGGTGGGTTTCCTGCCACTGCTGTTCATCAGCGGGTTTGTGACCGCGCTGTTCGGCTTTCTGGTCAGCCTGCCCACCATCAAGCTGGCGGGCGTTTACCTGGCGATTGTGACCATCGGCTTCTCTGAGATCACCCGCCTGGTGGCCTTAAACTGGACCGGGCTGACCGGGGGACCCATGGGGATCAAGGGGATTCCCAGACCGGAGATTTTCGGCCTCAGGCTCTCCGAACCGGTGCATTTTTACTACCTGGCCCTGGTGCTGGCGGTGCTGGTGCTGTTTATGATGCGCCGGGTGGTGAGCTCCCGCATCGGCCGGGCATGGATCGCCATCCGGGAGGATCAGGTTGCGGCTTCCTTTCTGGGGGTGAATACCAGGCGGTTTAAATCCCTGAATTTCAGTTTCGGAGCGTTTATCGCCGGGGTGGCGGGTTGCTTTGCGGCTTACTATTACCAGTTCATTTCCTCGGATATGTTCTCCATGGACGAGGGTTTCAATATTCTGGCCATGGTGATCATCGGCGGTCAGGGCACCCTGATCGGGCCGGTGGCCGGTTCCCTGGTGGTGAACACCATCACCGAGGTGTTCCGCTTCGCGGCGGATTACCGGATGGTGATGTACGCCGTGCTGATCATTGTGATGATGTGGTTCAGGCCCCAGGGGCTGGTGGGCGCGTCCAACAGCGTATTTGCGGTAAAGCGTACCAAGAAAAACGGCAAAAAGGCCGAAAGGAGCGGGACATGACGATATTGGAGACAAAACAGGTCTGTATGTATTTCGGCGGCCTGAAGGCGGTGGAGCAGGTGGATATGCAGGTGGAGAAGGGGGAGATTTTTGGGGTAATCGGACCAAACGGAGCCGGTAAGACCACGTTCTTCAACGTCTGCTCGGGCAATTACGCGGCAACCCACGGGGATGTGTTCTTAAAGGGCGAGGCCATCACGGGGATCCGCCCGGAGCAGATCGCCGCCAAGGGGATGGCCAGGACCTTTCAGAACATCAAGCTGTTCAACAATATGACGGTGCTCGACAACATCAAGATCGGTTTTCACATGCACACCAAAACCCAGCTGTGGGACGCGATTTTCCACACCAGGGCCTACCGGGCCGACGAGGAGTCGGTGGAGCGGCAGGGCATGGAGCTGTTGGAGATGGTGGGGCTGAGCGAATACGCCCTCACCAAGGCGGGCAATCTGGCCTACGGCACCCAGCGGAAGGTGGAGATCGCCAGGGCCCTGGCCATGAAGCCGGACATTCTGCTCTTAGACGAGCCTGCGGCGGGCATGAACCCCAATGAAACCATGCAGCTGCTCAGCTTTGTCAGGATGCTCAATGGCATGGGTTACACCATCGTGGTGATTGAGCACGACATGAAGTTTATTATGAACCTGTGCAACCGCATCATGGTGCTGAACTACGGCAAAAAACTTTTTTCCGGCACGCCGGAGGAAGTGAAGAACAACGACGAAGTGATCGAGGCGTATTTCGGCAAGCCGATTGCCGTTTAAGGGGGGAATGATATGCTGAAAATAGAGAATCTTTCGGTGGATTACGGAAATATCTCCGCGCTTCGGGGCGTCAGCCTGGAGGTGAAGGAGAATCAGATCGTGTCCCTGATCGGGGCCAACGGGGCGGGCAAGACCACCACCCTGATGGCGGTTTCCGGCCTGGCGGCCAAATCGGGCGGCTCCGTTTCCTTCGCAGGGGAAGACATTACCCGGGAGAGAGCCAGCCGGATCGTGCAGCGGGGAATCTGCCACGTGCCCGAGGGGCGGCATATTTTCCCGCGGATGACGGTGGAGGAAAACCTGGTGGCGGGAAGCTTTGGCGACCGGGCGATCTCCAGGGTGAAGGTGAGGGAAAAGGTGGAGGAGATGTACGACCTGTTTCCGCGGCTGAAGGAGCGAAAGAGCCAGCTGGGCGGCACCCTGTCCGGCGGCGAGCAGCAGATGCTGGCCATTGCCAGGGGGTTGATGTTCGACCCCAGGCTGGTCATGTTCGACGAGCCGTCCATGGGCCTTGCGCCCATCGTGGTGGAGGAGATTTTCGGGCTGATCTTAAAGATCAAGGAGATGGGCAAGACTATCCTGCTGATTGAGCAGAACGCCAGCATGGCGCTCCAGATCGCGGATTGGGGGTATGTGCTGGAAACCGGCGAGATCACCCTCCAGGGCGCGGGGCGCGACCTGCTGGCGGACGAGAACGTGAAAAAAGCATATCTGGGTATATAAGGAGGCGGAGATTTTGAGACAGGAACGGAACATGGTGATACTCGGCATGGGTTATCTTATGGAGTACATTTACCCCTGCTACAAACATATGCTGGGGGAGGCCGCCGGGCGGTGTATGGCGGCAGTTACCGCCGACGGGGCGGATCTGGCCAGAAAACGGGAAAAATTTGAGTTTCCGGTCATATTGGACGACAATGCGGGCGCGCTGGAACAGATGGAGCCGGAGATCATCCTCTTTGCGCCGCCGCCCGCGGTGGCTCCGGGGCTGATGGAACAGGTGCTGGCCCCCTATTACCGGAAGGTGCGGGAGCGGGGAGGAAAGCTGCCGGTGCTGTACGCATTTCCCCCAAAACCGGAGGGGCGCGCTTATCTGGAAATGCTGGGAAGCGATATTCTGGTGGCCAATATTCTTCCCAACATGGTGAGCCGCATCGCCGGTGAGCCGCTGGCAGGGGAAGGGCTCACCTATCTGACCTTCCCCGATGAGGGGCCGTGGCCAAAAGAGGAGCGGGACTATCTTTTGGAGTTTTTCTCGCCTCTGGGCGGGTGCATCGAGGTGAAGCCGGCCCACGTGATGCAGATGCTGGCCGGGACGGTCACGGTGCACAATATCTCGGAGATCATTCTCACCGTTTCAGACGCCCTGGAGCGCAGCGGAAGCCCTGTGGATTTCCACCGCATAGCCGGAGCCATGCGGGCCTACCACCAGAAAAAGTGGTCTTACAGCCCTGCCGGGAGCGCGCCCTGCAGGGAGGACGAGGTGGAGGAACCGCTGTTTTTGGCGCTGCGCAAGGTGACATACCACTGGTTCAGGGGAATTTACCGGTTTTATCAGGACGCGGGGATGGATGAGGACACGGCTTCGCGGATTCTTGTCTCCCTGCTGGATCTCCATCTGCACCTGCACCAGAAGGAGGATCGCAGTGTCATTGAAGCCAGTGGAATCCAGCACGCTACCAAGGGCGGGGTGCTGGAAAAGGGCTGTCTGGTCTTTGCAAGGCAGGTGGAGCGGGAGCTGGCCCGGACCTTTGAGCAGTGGCCGGATGTGAACTTGTCCGACGAATGGTGTTCCTGGCTGGAGCAGCAGGCCTATTCCATCACCGCCCAGGTTGCGGATCACAGCAAACATCTGACCGGAGCCGGGGAAGGCCGTTTTGCGGTGGAGCACCATGCGGTGATGTTCGGGCTTTTGGCGCGGGCGGTCCTGGAGGTGTGCGGGGAATCCGGCCGGGAGATCGTGAAGGCGGGAACCAGGCACTACGCCCATGGCCGGGGACACCGGATGCGGCTGCGCTGCCAACGGGACGGCAACCCCACGGACATGATTCATTACATGGCCTACGGGGAGTGGACGCCTGAGCCGGGAACCATGGAAATCAGAACGAGACAGAAGTCGCCGGTGAACAGGACCCTGGTGGTGAAGTGCCCCTGGATGACGGCCTGGAAGAAATACGGCTTGTCGGACTACGCCAGACATTACTGCGATTATGCGGATTTTGCCCTGGTGGAGGGATTTGACGGCGGGCTGGCGCTGGATATGGACAGCTGGATGGCCAGGGGCGATTCGGGCTGCGGTTTTACCTGGAACGGAGCGGATCTAAACGGGGAAAGCGAGGCGGAGATCGCCAGGGTGAAAACCCTGAACCGGAAAGACGGAGTGCTGGACTGGGAGTACCATACCGCCCACATGTATTACGCCTTCTGCCAGGTGTTTGAGAAGCTGCTGGATCCGGAGACCCGGGGAGAGGTGGTGTCCGGGGTCAGGGCGGAGTTTGAGGAGCGGTTCGGGTCAGGCGCCCTGGCGGTGATCGACCGCTTCGCCAGCGTGGATTTCTTTCGCCTGGAGCGGCCTTAGGTTTCGGGTATAAGCCGGATATCGGGTATACAACCGGTGTATAACCGGAAAAAATCGGCATTTGACATACCGTCCGCCAATCGTTATAATAGACAGCGGAGGCCCGGGACGGCCTTCGGCAAATATGGAACAGAATCCAATCAGGAGACGGACGATTATGACATTTACTTACCCCGCGGTGTTCACACCGCATAAAGATGATAAGGGATTCCACGCGGAATTCCCCGACCTGGAGCTCTGCGAGGCGGACGGGCCGGACTTGGAGGACGCCATCGAGGCGGCCCGGGACGCGGCCTACAACTGGCTGAGCCTGGAGTGGGAGGAAGGCGGGGATTTCCCGCAGCAGACCCACGCTGAGGATATGGAGCTGGCAGAAGGGGCGTTTGTGCGGCAGATTATGGTGCGGATCAAGCTGCTGCCGGACAATGACTGAGTGGTTGCCGGGAGTTTTGAACATGGAGTTTATAGGTCCCATTTTACGGGAACCGCAAAGCCGCAGAGGAGCGCAACCTCTGCGGCTTTTTTGTGGGAACGCGTGAAAATGCTCCCCCGCGCCAATTTTCCCGCCGTCTGAACGGTTATCTTTCCAATAAAGGAAATCGTAAGAAAATCTTCCTTGTATTTCCATCCTCCCTATGATATCGTAAGATACAACAACTGTATTAATAAGATTAGTACAGATATGCGCCGGCCGACCATATGGGGCCGGATGAGATGCAGGAGGGAGGTCAAAGATGATTACATTGGATTACAGGGACAGGCGTCCGCTGTATGAGCAGGTGATCGAGCGGTTTCAGGACCTGATGTTTAAGGGCGTGCTGGTACAGGATGAGAAGATGCCCTCCGTGCGCAGCCTGGCCACGGATCTGTCCATCAACCCGAACACCATACAGCGGGCTTACGCTGAGCTGGAGCGCCAGGGATTCATCTATTCCATCAAGGGCAAGGGAAGCTTTGTGGCGGATACGGGACGCATGAAAGCCGGGCGTATCCGGGAGTGGGAGAGGTCCTTCGACGGCCTGGTGGAGGAAGCCGGGCAGCTGGGGATCGGGTGCGAGACCGTGGTGGAACGGGTGCGCCGGAAGTATGAAAAAACCGGGGAACCGGATGGAGAAAGGGGAATGAGTGATGATTCAAGCGGTAAACCTGACAAAACGCTTTGACGATATCGTGGCCGTGGATCACATAAACGCCACCATCAAGGACGGCTGTGTGTTTGGCCTCATCGGCACCAACGGCGCGGGCAAGTCCACGTTCCTGCGGTTGATGAGCGGCGTTCTGAAGCCGGAGGAAGGCCATGTGACCATCGACGGGCACGAGGTGTTCGAGAACACGGAGGCCAAGCGGCGTTTCTTTTATATATCGGATGAGCAGTTCTTTTTCAGCAACGCAACGCCCGAGGAGATGCTGCGCTACTATCAGAAGATCTACCCGCGCTTTGACGAGGCCCGGTTCCATAAGCTTATGGGAAGCTTCGGGCTCAGCGAGAAGCGCAAGATTCACACCTTTTCCAAGGGAATGAAAAAGCAGGTGTCCGTGATCTGCGGAATCTGCGCGGGAACGGATTACCTGTTCTGCGACGAGACCTTCGACGGGCTGGACCCGGTGATGCGCCAGGCGGTAAAGAGCCTGTTCGCCGCCGATATGGCGGACCGGAACTTAACGCCCATCATCGCCTCCCACAACCTGCGGGAGCTGGAGGACATCTGCGACCACGTGGGATTGCTCCACAAGGGCGGCATCCTGCTCTCCAGGGAACTGGACGATATGAAGCTCAATATCCACAAGCTTCAGTGCGTGCTGCAGCCGGGCATGTCCGCAGAGGATCTGGTGGCCCTGGATAAACTGAACGTCGAGCAGCGCGGCAGCCTGATCACATTGGTGGTCCGCGGCACGCGGGAAGAGGTGGAGGCAATTATGGCCTCCTACAACCCGGTATTCTTTGAGTGCATCCCCCTGTCGTTGGAGGAAATCTTTATCAGTGAAACGGAGGTGGCCGGTTATGACATCAAAAAGCTTATTTTTTAAGCTGCTCCGGGAGAACGTTAAGCGCAGGGCCTGGGCCATCGCCCTGGCGGTGCTGGGATTTTTCTTCTCCCTGCCCATCAACCTGGCTCTGACCATGGAAAACGCCATTAAAACCAAATTCTGGCGTTACAACGATTATGAGCAGCTGATTTTCGCGGAGGGCATATCCGAGGCGGAAAAGCTGGCGAAGATTCTGGAGATCAAGACGCAGATCGTGCTGGACTCTGTGAAGTTCGGCAACGGACTCATCGCGTTCCTAATGATTGTGGCCGCCGTGGTGATCGGAGTGTCCAGCTTTTCCTATCTGCACAACCGCAGAAAGGTGGACTTTTACCACAGCATCCCGGTGCGCAGGGAGATTCTCTTCGCCGTGCAGTACGTGGGCGGATTTCTGATCGTGGCGCTGGCTTACCTGGTCAATCTGGGGATTCTCATGGTTGTGAGCTGCGCTTACCAGGTTCCGCTGTCCTCTGTTCTGGGAACGGCCATGGCGGGATGGCTTTTGAACCTGCTGTTCTTCCTGCTCATGTACGCGGTGGTATCCATCGCCATGATCATGACCGGGAACATGCTGGTGGGTATCCTGGGAACCGGCGTGTTTTTCTTCTACATGCCCGGCATGATCACCCTTTTGGTGGGCTATTGCAGTACGTTCTTTGAGACCATTCACTACTATTTCCTGACCGGAGACGGCTCCCCCTTTATGGCAGCCATCAAATGGACGTCCCCGGTAGCCGCGTACATTACGGCCATCGGCTGGAATATGGACAATCAGCTGGGCAAGCACATTCCGGCGCTTTTCATCGCTCTGTTTGCTGCCGTGGCCCTGGCGCTTCTTGCCCTGGAGCTGTACCGCAAGCGCCCCTCCGAGTCGGCGGGAAAGGCGATGGCCTTCAAGTGGAGCATGATGCCCATCCGCGTGCTGCTGGTGTTCGCCTTCGGCATGGGCGGAGCCATGTTCTTCTGGCTGCTCCAGAGCACAATCGTGTGGCTGGTGTTCGGCGCGGTGATGGGAAGCCTGATTTCCCACTGCGTGATCGAGATCATCTACAACTTTGATTTTAAAAAGCTGTTGTCCCACAAGCTCCAGTACGCGGGCTGCCTGGCCTGCGTGCTGTTAGCGGTGATGGCGTTCCGCTTCGACTGGTTCCGCTATGATTCCTATGTGCCGGACGAGGGCAAGGTGGCGGAGGCCGCGGTGGATATCCGTCTGGACAGCGGCTGGGCCAATTTCCTGGAAATTGAACCGAAGGAGGACGGCACCCTGGGGATCACATATTACGATGGGGTGGAGATCCTTCCGGATCACATGCATATCACCAACCTGGCCCCTGTGCTGCGGATCGCCGAGCAGGGCCGGGATGAGGCGTTGGAGCGCCGGGATAAGCAGATGCGGCGCTTTACGGACCACGAAACGGCGGCCGGTTCTTCCAGTTTTATCATAGGCTATGAGGGCGATGGGGAAGAAGGGGAGAGCGGCAGGTATAACACGCGGGTTTCGGTCGTCTATACCTTAAAGAGCGGAAGAAAGGTTTACCGCCAGTACGATCTCTATCTGTCCCAGGTGATGGACGATTACAGCGCCCTGTATGACAGCCCGGAGTACAAGGACGGACTGTATTACCGGGTGATGGATTTACAGCCTTCGGATGTGGCCAAGGTCAGCTATTCGGAGCGGAACAAGCGCGTGAGCGTGAATCCCGACGGAAACAGCGGCTACGGCGACCTGCTCACGGCTTACCAGGCGGATTTGGCGGAGCTGACCACGACGCGGCGCCTGGAGGAGAATCCCATTGGGCAGATCTGGTTTGTGAGCCGCTACGAGTCCGCTTACGCGGAACAGCAGTTCAAACTGTACGAGCAGCGGAACGCGGGCGTAAAAACACGGATGTATAACTACGATCTGGACTCGAGCCAGACCTGGCCGGTGTATCCGTCCTTTAAGCGCACCCTGAGCGCCCTTGAGGCCCACGGCATCCCGGTGGGCGATGTGGTGCCGGATGATGAGATCCGCTCCGTGATGCTGGATATGTCCGGCGTCATGCGGGAGCTGGGACTGCGGGAACTGGAGGAAGAGGAGCTGGCGGCACGCTATCCCCTGTCGGGAGCCGGGGCCACTCTGGTGTTTGAGGAGCCGGAGAACATCCGCCTGCTGATGGACGCCATGGTGGATGAGGAGTGCCTGAGTTTTAACGGGCTGTGCGACGCCCAGGTGGCGGTGTATGTTACCGCGGATACCGCCGCGATGACGGGACGCACCGGCGGTTACCTGCAGACGAACAAAATTACGCCTGAGATCAAGGCATTGTTTAAGGGCACGCCTCTGGAGGAGTACGATCTGACCGGAGAAACGGCGGACGGCGAGATGGCAATGGATGTGCCGGTTATGGCGGAGTCGGTTGTGGTTGACTGACAGGTTTGATTCAGGGGGCTTTTTCCGGAAATGGAAGAGGCCCCCATTTTTGTCAGGATAATAATTGACATTCCGATCAAGGAAAGCTACAATCATATCAACAAGGCGGGCCGCTTAAAAAGAGGCCGGGACCACAGCGCAGTCTGTTCTGCGCGTTTAAGCTGCAGATGAAGGAGAGGATCGGATTATGATATCAGAAAAAATGAAACCATTGGTGAACAACAACTCGGCTATCCGCGCCATGTTCGAGGAGGGCAAGCGTCTGGCATCCATTTACGGGGCGGAGAATGTCTACGACTTCAGTCTGGGCAACCCCAACGTGCCCGCGCCCGCGGCCGTCAACCAGGCTATAAAGGATATTCTGGACGAGGAGGATTCCACCTTTGTCCACGGCTATATGAGCAATTCCGGCTATGAGGATGTGCGCGCAACGGTGGCGGACTCCTTAAACCGCCGCTTCGGCACCCATTTTAACCAGGACAACATTCTGATGACAGTCGGCGCAGCCAGCGGATTAAACATTATTCTCAAGACCATTTTAAATCCCGGGGACGAGGTGATCACCTTTGCGCCCTACTTCGTGGAGTACGGCTCCTATGTGAGAAACTACGACGGCGTTTTGGTGGTGGTTTCCCCCGACACGGAGACCTTCCAGCCCAATCTGGACGAGTTTGAGCAGAAGATCACCCCCAGGACCAAGGGCGTGATCATCAACACCCCCAACAACCCCACCGGTGTGGTGTACTCCGCCGGGACGCTGGAGCGGATGGCGGATATCCTGCGGGCCAAGGAGAAGGAGTACGGCACGGCTATCGTGCTGATCTCCGACGAGCCTTACCGGGAGCTGGCCTACGACGGGGTGGAGGTTCCCTATGTGACCGGATTTTACGACGACACGGTGATCTGCTACTCCTACAGCAAATCCCTGTCCCTTCCCGGCGAGCGAATCGGTTATCTGGTGATCCCGGATGAGCTTAAAGACAGTAAGGAGGTGTTTAACGCCGCCACCATCGCCAACCGGGTGATGGGCTGTGTCAACGCTCCCTCCCTCATGCAGCGGGTGATCAAACGCTGCATTGACGAGCAGGTAAATCTGGAAGCCTACGACAAGAACCGCAACCTGCTCTACAACGGCCTTAAGGATCTGGGCTTTGCGTGCATCAAACCCCAGGGCGCGTTCTATTTGTTTGTGAAATCGCCGGAGGCGGACGAAAAGAAGTTCTGTGAAGCCTGCAAAAAGCATAATGTACTGGTAGTGCCGGGCAGCTCCTTCGCCTGCCCGGGATACGTGCGCATCTCCTACTGCGTGTCCTACGGACAGATTGAGCGCTCCCTGCCTGCCTTTGCGAAGATCGCGGCGGAATACGGCCTGTAACGGACGGATCACAACACAGGAGGACAATTTTATGAGACCATGGGAAGCGAATATCCGCCGGGTAGTGCCTTACGTGCCGGGAGACCAGCCGAAGGGCAGCCGCCTGATCAAACTGAACACCAACGAGAACCCCTATCCCCCCGCGCCGGGGGTGGCAAGGGCTTTGAGGGAAATGGACCCGGAGGCGTTCCGGAAGTATCCGGATCCCTCTTCCTCCTGCCTGGTGGAGGCGCTGTCCGCCCGCTACGGGGTGGACAAGGAGCGCATCTTCGTGGGCGTGGGCTCGGACGATGTGATCGGCATGGCGTTTCTGACCTTTTTCAACTCTGAAAAGCCCGTGCTGTTCCCGGATATCAGCTATTCCTTCTATCCGGTGTGGGCGGACCTTTTCGGGATTTTGCACAAAACTCCCGCCCTGGACGGGGAGTTTAGGATCCGGCCTGAGGACTATTATCAGGAGAACGGCGGCGTGGTGTTCCCCAACCCCAACGCCCCCACGGGCATTTTCATGCCGCTCAATCAGGTGGAGGACATTCTGCGCCACAACCAGGACGTGGTGGTGATCGTGGACGAGGCCTACATCGATTTCGGCGGGATTTCGGCGCTGCCGTTGACGGAGAAATACGAGAACCTGCTGGTGGTACAGACTTTCAGCAAATCCCGGGCAATGGCCGGCATGCGCATCGGTTTTGCCGTGGGACATCCCGATCTGATCCGCGCTCTGAGCGATGTGAAATACTCCTACAACTCCTACACCATGAACCTGCCCTCCCAGATTTTGGGGGCAGAGGCGGTGAAGGACCAGGTATATTTTCAGGAAATTACGTCCAGGATTATAGCGACCAGGGAGCGGGCCAAGGAACGTCTGGGCGAGCTGGGCTTCACCTTTCCGGATTCCATGACGAATTTCCTGTTTGTGACCCATGAGCGGGCCAGCGCAAGGGAATTGTTTGCGGCGCTGAAGCGGGAGCAGATTTACGTGCGCTATTTCGACCAGCCAAGGCTTAACAACAGCCTGCGCATCACCATCGGCACCGACGGGGAGATGGAGGCTCTGTATGCTTTCCTGGAAAATTATCTAAAAACGGTCTGACGGCTGCAGGTCCGGCGGACCGGGAATGGCAGGTGAAGGGAATGGAAGAGAATACAGGATGGAGACATTATCTGAGGCTTGTGCTCAATATTCTGATACCGTTTATGGGGTGGGTGTTCCTGTGCTTTTTGGGGCCGAAGCTTTTGCGGTTTTTTATGCCCTTTGTGATCGGCTGGATCATTGCACTGATCGCCAATCCGCCGGTGCGGTTTCTGGAGCGGCGGCTGAAGTTGGTGCGCAAACACAGCTCCATTCTCATCGTGGTGCTGGTGCTGGCTATGGTGATCGGGCTTTTGTATCTGCTTTTTTCACGGACGGCGGCTGGGATCAGCGCGCTTTTTAAGACGCTTCCACAGCTCTACACCGCGCTGGAGGCGGACGTCAAGACCAATATGGAGGAGATTTCCCACCTGTTCCAGTTTTTCCCGCCCGGCGTGCAGCAGGCGTGGAATCAGCTGACCGCCAATATCGGGGATGCCCTCAGCATGCTGGTGCAGAAGGCCGCCCCGCCCACCATGGAGGCGGCGGGGACTGTGGCCAAGAGTATACCCGGCGCGCTGGTGTATTCTGTGGTGACCATCCTTTCCTCCTATTTCTTTATCGTGGACCGGGACCGGATCATCGCATTCTGGAAGCAGCTTCTGCCGGAATGGTGCACCCGGTATTACCGTTACCTGACCGGGGAGGTCAAACACCTGGTGGGCGGCTATTTCCTGGCCCAGTTCAAGATCATGTTCGTGGTGTGGCTGATCCTGATGGCGGGATTTTTTGTACTGGGTGTGAGTTACGCCCCTGTGCTCAGCTTTTTGATCGCCTTTCTGGACTTTCTGCCCGTGTTCGGCACCGGAACCGCGCTGCTTCCCTGGGGCGTGGTTAAGCTTCTGGCGGGAGAGTACGCCTTTGCGGCGGGGCTGCTTCTGCTGTATGTCCTGACACAGGTGATCCGCCAGCTGGTGCAGCCCAAGCTGGTGGGGGACAGTATGGGATTAAACCCGCTATTCACCCTGATTCTGCTGTTTCTGGGCTTTAAGATCAGCGGCCTGGCCGGAATGATTCTGGCGGTGCCCATCGGTCTGTTCTTTATGAATTTATATAAATACGGGGCATTTGATTCCATGATCCACAGCTTCCTGACGTTGGTGCGGGATATCAATGCGTTCCGAAAAGGAGAATAAGGCCGCGGTTTACGGGTCTGCCCGCGGGCGGGCCGCAGACTGCGGTACAGTGAGGGAGTATTTACCGTGAAGATAGAAAATAGTCTGGATACAGATCAAATCAGAGGGCTGGTGTGGAGGCTGGCATTTCCTTCCATGCTGGCTCAATTTGTGAGCGTGCTTTACAGCATTGTGGACCGTATGTATATCGGCAATATCCCGGGCACAGGCGGCCTGGCGCTGGCCGGAGTGGGCGTCTGCGGCCCCATTGTGACCCTGATCACCTCCTTTGCCAGCTGGATCGGAGTGGGCGGCGCTCCGCTTATGAGCATCCGCCTGGGGCAGAAAAATGAAAAGGGCGCAAGGCAGATTGTGGCCAACTGCTTCTGCCTGCTGTTGGCCATGGCGTTTTTTATCACGGTTCTGGCCTACAGCTTTAAAGATTATCTCCTGACCTGGTTTGGCGCCAGCCCGACGATTTTTCCCTACGCCAACGATTACCTGAGCTGGTATCTGGCGGGCACCGTGTTTGCGCTGATCTCCACCGGAATGTGCCAGTTTATCATCTGCCAGGGGTTTGCCAAGACGGGGATGTTCTCCGTGATCATCGGGGCGGCGGCCAACATCGCCCTGGATCCGGTGTTTATCTTTGTGCTGGGCATGGGCGTCAAGGGAGCGGCCATCGCCACGGTGATCTCCCAGATGGCTTCCTGCGCCTTTGTGCTGTGGTTCCTTCTGGGAAAACGGCCGTTGGTACCCATCACCTTCGGCGGTTACCGTAAGCGTGTGATGAAACAGGTGCTGGTGGTGGGACTTTCCCCCTTCCTGATTATCGCCTCGGACAGCGTGCTGATTATTATGATGAACACCATTATCCAGCGCTACGGCGGGGAATTACAGGGCGACATGCTGTTGACCTGCAATACCATTGTGCAGAGCTTCATGCTGATGATCACCATGCCGCTGGGAGGAATTACCGGTGGAACCCAGACGATTATGGGCTATAATTATGGGGCGGGCAGGCCGGACCGGATCCGCAGGGCGGAGAAGCACGTCCTGCTGCTGGGAATCGCGTTCACCGCGGTTATGTTTCTGATTGCCAATCTGCTGCCCCAGTATTTTGTGCGGATATTTACCCAGGATCCCGAGTATACCAGCATCACCAACTGGGCGATCAGGGTGTACACGCTGTGCATTATTCCGCTGGCGATTGAGTACACGGTGGTAGACGGCTTTACGGGCATGGGAATCGCCAAGGTGGCGGTGAGTCTGTCCATGTTCCGCAAAATGGTCTATATGATTGCGATGCTGGTTCTGCCCGCCGTGGCAGGAGCCCAGAACATCTTTTACGCGGAGCCGATTTCCGACATTGTAGCCTCCATCGCCGCTTCCAGCACATACCTGCTGCTCTCCGGAAAGGTTCTGAAAGACGGGCGCAGGTTCTGACGTATAGCAAACCGTTACATAATTGATAAGGGGATGAAATATGAATATACTGGTAAGCGCCTGTTTGATGGGCGTCAAATGCCGATATAACGGCGGCGGCGAGCTGGTCCCGGGCATCCGGGAGCTCATGGAGCGCTGCCATCCGGTGCCGGTCTGCCCGGAGATCATGGGCGGGCTGGCCACGCCGCGCACGCCTGCGGAACGTCAGGACGGCCGTGTGGTGACACAGGACGGGGAGGACGTGACCGGGGCGTATCTCAGGGGAGCGGAGGAGGCCGTGAGGCTGGCAAAGCTCTTCGGTTGCAGGTACGCGCTGTTAAAGGAGCGCAGCCCCTCCTGCGGAAGCGGCAGGATATACGACGGAACTTTTACGAGAAATTTGATTCCCGGGGACGGTGTGGCAGCTGCCCGCCTCAGGGAGGAGGGACTGACCGTGTACGGCGAGTCCTCCATCGGGCAGTTGCTGAAAGACTTAGAAAGGCAGGTATAGATGAGCGAGGATCAGAAGAAGCTGCAGGATTCCGGTCCGGAACATGAAAAAAAGCCCGTGAGGCGCAGCCGCAGCCGGGAGGCCGCCGCGGCACGCAGGGCGGAGAAGGAGAGGGCGTCGTCGGAGCCGGCTGCGGGCGCTCCAGCCGGGGAGCAGGGCAAAAGCGATAGCGGTTTCCCCAAGAAGCCTGCCGGTGGGAGCCGGGAGAAGAGCCGGACGGCCTGGCTGCCGGCCCTGGCCGGCTTTGTGGGCGTGCTGCTGTGCGCGGGGATTGCATTTTACGTGTACGCCGCCCAGGCATACAAGACCGTATTTTTCCCCAATACGGTGATCAATGGGGCGGATGTGTCCGACCGGACGGTGGATGAGGTGAAGGCCGCGTTCTCAGCCGGTGCCGACCGTTACCGCCTGACCGTTGTGGCAAGAGACGGGAGCGGGGAGGAGATCACGGGACAGGATATCGGCCTGCACACCGTATTTGACGGAGGGCTGGAGAAAATCCTTGAAGCCCAGAATCCGTACCGCTGGGTGTTCCACCTGCGGACCCCCAGGGTTTATCAGATCGGCACTATGCTGAAATGGGATGAGGAGGCGCTGGCCCGGGAGGTAAACGGCCTGGAATGCATGGATGAGAGCGCCATGGTCCGGCCGAGAGACGCCTATCTTTCCGACTACATAGAGGGGCGGGGGTATGAGGTGGTTCCCGAGGAGGAGGGCACGGCTTTGAAGGCGGAGGCGGTTCAGACTGCGGCCTCGGCCGCGGTGCGCAGCCTGGACCCGGAGATCTCCCTGGAGGAGCTTGGATGTTACGAAAAGCCGTCGGTGAGGTCCGATGATCCCGGACTGGCGGCTGAGCGGGACGCCAGAAACCGGTATGTCAACGTGACGGTGACCTACACCTTTGGCGACCGGACGGAAGTTCTAAACGGAAGCCGGACCCATGAATGGCTCACCGGCACGGGAACCGATATCGCCCTGGATGAGGCGCAGATCGCCGAGTATGTTTCGGAGCTGGCCAAAACCTACAATACGGCCTATAAGCCCCGCGCCTTCAAGACCAGCTACGGTCCCACGGTGAATGTCAGCGGCAGCTACGGCTGGCGTATCAACCAGAAGGAGGAGGCGGCCCAGTTAAAGGGCATCCTGGAGGCGGGGGAGAGCGTGACCAGAGAGCCGGTTTACTCCCAGACCGCTGCTGCCCATGGGGACGCGGACTACGGAAATACCTACGCCGAGGTCAATCTGACGGCCCAGCATCTGCTTTTTTACAAGGATGGCAACAAGATTCTGGAGTCCGATTTTGTGTCGGGCAATGTGTCCAGGGGCCACACCACGCCGGCGGGGCTGTACAGCCTTACCTACAAGCAGCGGGATGCGGTGTTAAAGGGCGAGGGCTATGCCAGCCCGGTGAAATACTGGATGCCCTTTAACGGCGGGATCGGTTTCCACGATGCCAGCTGGCGCTCCAGCTTCGGCGGCTCTATCTACAAGACCGGCGGTTCACACGGCTGTGTGAACATGCCCTACGCGGCTGCCAAGGAGCTGTATGAGAACGTGTACGCCGGAATGCCGGTGATCTGCTATAACCTTCCGGGCACGGAGAGCAAGGCGCCCACCAAAGCCTCGGGTAAGCCGCCGGCAGGCGGACAGGCGACGCAGCCGACGAAACCGGCGGCGCCGGGTGGGCAGACGGCGCAGCCAAATGTGCCGGCGACGCAGCCGAATGTGCCGGCGACGCAGCCAAATGTGCAGCCGACGCAGCCGAATGTGCAGCCGCCGGCAGGTGGACAGGAGGCGCAGCCGGGTGATCAGGCGACACAGCCGGGCGGGCAGGAGGCGCAGCCGGGCGGACAGCCGCCTCAGCCGGAGCCAACCCAGGCATCCGGGACGCCCGGAGGGCCGGAGATCACTCCCGTGGAGAATGGAACCACTGCGGCCGGGGGCGGCGGCTCCGGCGGCGGGTACGGACCTGCTTTCGGCTCCGCCCAGTCCACGGAGGGCGGCGGGCCGGGGGTATCGTGACCCGGGAAAAGAGAAACGGACAGGAGAATCATCGATGGAAGAGAGAGAAACCCGAAAAAAACAGGGGACGGGAGAGGGAGAAGTCTCAAAAAAGCTGGAATATGTGAGCCATCCCTTTGAGCCGGTATTCGACAAGGAGAGCCGCGTGCTGATCCTCGGCTCGATCCCTTCCCCGAAGTCCCGGGAGAACGGATTTTATTACGGCCATCCAAGAAACCGGTTCTGGCCGGTTTTGGCCCGGGTACTCGGCGAGCCGGAACCTCGGACCGTGGAAGAAAAGCGCGCAATGGCGCTGCGCCGCCATGTGGCGTTGTGGGATGTGCTGGCTGGCTGTGAAATCCACGGCGCGGACGACGCCAGCATCCGCTGCCCTACGGCCAACGATATGAGCCGGATTCTGGAGTCTGCGCCGGTACAGGCGGTATTTACCACCGGCGCAAGGGCGGGCGATCTTTACCGGCGTTATTGCCTGCCGGTCACGGACAGGGCCGCAGTTGCCCTTCCCTCCACCAGCCCGGCCAACTGCAGAGTGGGTCTGGAGGAGCTGGTAAAGGCGTACTCCGGGATTCTGAAGTTTTTGTAGACGGAATTGGAAAAAATTAGAAAGAATGCCGTATCTGCGGGGCTTTTCGGGCGATTTAGTTGACAAACGCGAAAAAGCATTTTATAATGCCTTTAACACAGACGGGGGACAGTTGAGGGGTTATGTTGAGTAACTGAACTTAATGTTTTTAAGACAGGGAGGAACATGAACTATGGCAGAACCTAGCAAGACAACAAAGGCAGCAGTAAAAAAAGCGAATGTGAAGGAAGAAGCAAAGGCAGCGCCGGAGACCAAGGCAGCCGTCAATGAGGAAGTTAAAGCCGCTCCGGTAAAGGAAGAGACCAAGGCCGCTCCGGCCAAGGAAGAGGCCAAGACGTCACCGGCCAAGAAAACGGCGGCGAAGAAGCCGGCCGCGGCCAAGACTACAACGGCTAAGACCACCGCGAAGGCAGCACCGGCCAAAAAGCCGGCGGCGAAAAAGCCCGCCGCGAAGAAAGCGGCTGAGCCCAAGGCGAGCGTGCATTTCCAGTTTGACGGAAAAGATCTGATCGCCAAGGACATTCTGGACCAGGCCATCGCTTCCTACAAAAAGAGCCACAAGGATACCGAGATCAAAGATATTCAGCTCTACATAGTCGCCAATGAGAGCGCCGCTTACTATGTGGTAAACGGCGAGGGCGGAGACGACTTCAAGGTGATGCTGTAAGCAGCGTCAAAATCGAAGTGTTCACAGCGGACTGCGTGGAATTGCCATCCGCAGGCGGACGCCGGAGATCAGGCGCGCATGGCCGTATGAACGGCTGTGTCCGCAGGATAAAGAGTAGTGAAGGATGAAGCGGGCTGTCGCGCAGGAGAAGCGCGGCGGCCCATTTTCGAGTGCGCGCGGCGGCAAATCTGATATTGCACGGTTTGCGGGCGGGCGCCTGACAGGGTGGGGATTAAATCATGGAGAAAAGGACTGAAAATGATATGATACATCTGCCGGAAGCATTTTGTGAACGGATGAGAGGGCTGCTGGGGGACCAGTATGGGGAATTTATCGCCAGCTATGACAGGGATCGGGTGCAGGGCCTGCGGCTCAATGGGCTGAAAACGGCCGGACCCGAAAGCAGTCCCCGGGAGCTGGCGCGGAATATGGAGCGGGAGACCGGATTTGAATTGCAGCCCATTCCCTGGGTGCGGGACGGCTTTTATTACCGGGAGGAGGACAGGCCCGGAAAACATCCTTACCACGAGGCCGGAGCATATTATATTCAGGAGCCCAGCGCCATGGCGGTGGTGGAGCTGGCGGACCCGATTCCGGGAGATCGGGTTCTGGACCTGTGCGCGGCGCCCGGCGGTAAGACCACCCACATCGCCTCCCGGCTGAAGGGGAAGGGGTTTCTGCTCTCCAATGAGATTCATCCGGCCCGGGCGAAGATCCTCTCTCAAAACGTGGAGCGCATGGGCGTTCAGAACGCAGTGGTGACAAACGAGGCGCCGGAGCGTCTCTCACCCAGGTTCCCGGAGTTTTTTGACAAGATTGTGGTGGACGCCCCATGCTCCGGCGAGGGAATGTTCCGCAAGGACCCGCAGGCCGCGGACCAGTGGAGCCCGGACCACGTGGCCATGTGCGCTGCGCGCCAGGGGGACATACTGGACCAGGCTGCGGGGATGCTAAAGCCCGGAGGCCGGATGGTCTATTCTACCTGTACCTTTGCCCCGGAGGAGAATGAGGGCACGGTGCTGCATTTCCTGGAGCGCCACCCGGATTTCGAGGTGGAGGCGGTAAACGGGTATGAGGGCTTTGACTGTGGAAAGCCCAGGTGGGCGGGGGTTGACCCTGAGACTGATCTGGGGCGGCAGCTGGCCCGGACGTTCCGCCTCTTTCCCCACCGGCTGGAGGGAGAAGGCCATTACATGGCGGTGCTGAAAAAAAGGGGGGAAGCCCCGGAAGCAGCTACGTTTTGGGGCGGTCCGCGGATGGCGGTTCGGAAACAGAAGGAGTTGCTGAAGGATTTTGCGGATTTCTGCCGGGAAAATCTGGCGGAAACTGAGTGGCTGGCGGATCAGGACAGCTACGTGCTGTTCGGGGATCAGCTGTATCTGACGCCGCGGGAGATGCCGGAGATGGCCGGTCTGAAGGTGGTGCGGCCGGGTCTCCATCTGGGAACTCTTAAGAAGAACCGGTTTGAACCTTCCCATGCCCTGGCTCTGGCCCTGCGCCCGGATCAGGCCCGGATCAGCCTGAGGCTAAAACCTCAGGAAGGTCCGGTGCTGCGCTACCTGAAGGGGGAGACTCTGGACTTAAACAGCCTGGAGGGCGAACTTACGCCCGCCGGAGCCGGGAAGGGCTGGGCGCTGGTCTGCGCCGGGGAATACAGCCTGGGCTGGGCAAAGCTCACAGGGCAGATTTTTAAGAATCACTATCCAAAGGGGCTGCGCTGGATGTAAGAGGAGCGCCGCATCCCGGTTCCGGGGCCCGCTCCTCCCCAGCCCCTTCCGGCCGCGTCTGGGCTGCCTTCAGCCATGCCGCCGTTTCTTCCTCCCCTTCCGGCAGCAACGCCGCCATATCCTGGGGCAGGGGAGCGGTGAATTCTATGGGCTTTCCGGTTACGGGGTGGCAGAATTCCAGACGCCAGGAGTGCAGGGGCTGGCGGTTGATTAAGCGGTAGTCCGGACAGTAGAGAAAATCGCCCGGCAGCGGGTGGCCGATGGAGGCCATGTGGACCCGGATCTGATGAGTTCTCCCTGTTTCCAGGGAGAGGCTGATCAGAGACAGGTCCTTTTTTTGATTGTACAGGAGACGGCTGTAGTGGGTGCAGGCCGGCTCGCCCTGTTCCGGATCCACGCGGCGCTGGATTACGGAGCCGGGTACCCGGCCGATGGGGGCGGTCACCGTGCCGGAGTCCGGCGTCAGGCCGCGGACAAAGGCCAGATAACGGCGGCGGATGCGGCGGTCCTCCATCTGTCCGGCCAGCGAGCAGGCGCTGAGCATGTGTTTGGCCAGCACCAGCAGGCCGCTGGTGTCGCGGTCCAGACGGCTGACGGCCCGGTACACAAAGGGTTCTCCCCTGAGGGCAAAATAATGGGAGGCGGCGTTGGCCAGGGTGTTGCCGTGATGGCCCTGGGAGGGGTGAACCGGGATCCCCGCCTCCTTGTTGACTACCAGGATGTCGGGGTCCTCGTAAACTACGGCCAGGGGCAGATCGGCCGGGGGAATATTCCGGGACGGCTCCTCCTCGGTCAGGGTGACGGTGAGGACCTGGCCCGGGTGCAGCCGGTAAGTGGAAAATACGGATTCCCCTCCGGCCAGAATGCCGCCGGGAGTCTGTTTCAAATGTACCACCAGGCGGTGGGAGTAACCCAGGCCGCGCAGAAATTCCTCCACGGTCCGCCCGCCCTGGTCCGCGGGTATGGCGTAGCTCAGAACTCGTTTAATCATAGTCTTAACGGATGTCCTCCTGACGGTTTAAGTGTTTGCGTTTGCTGGCGGCGTGGTCCACGATGGAATCTTCCTTGAGAAAGCTGGCGCGTTTTATGCTGTCCACCCCGAATTTGCTGCGAATCTGGTCGACGGCCTTCTCCAGATCCTTCTTTTTCCGGTTGGACGGGCTGTCGAACAGGCTCAGCTGGCTGAAGCTGTCGTCGTCGATCTTGCCGGCCCGGACGCCAATCAGGCGCACGGGGGTGCGGTCCCAGAATTCCCGCAGCAGGCGGCAGGCGTAGCCGTACAAGGCGGAGGTGGAGTCCGTTGGCTCCGGCAGGATCATCTGATGGGACTGCGTGTGAAATTCCCAGTCCTTGAGCTCCACGCACACATTCCGGCACAGAACCCGGTCCGCCCGCAGTCTGGCGCCCACGGTCTCGCAGAGGGAGAGAATCACCTGGCAGGCGGTCTCGTAGTCCGACACGTCCCGGGACAGGGTGACGCTGTTGCCGTAACACTTGTTGATGGGGTCCTTCTCGGCCACCGGGTCGACGTCGACGCCGTTTGCGTAGCCCCGGATGGTGACGGCGTATTTCTCGCCCAGATGGGCTTTGAGCACCGCCAGGTCGCAGGAGGCCAGCTGGCCGATGGTGTGAATCCCCAGGTTTTCCATCTTGCGCTGGGCGGCGCCGCCCACAAAGAACAGCTCCCGGATGGGCAGCGGCCACAGCTTGGAGGGTATCTCGTGGGCGAACAGAGTGTGGCACTTGTCCGGCTTCTCGAAATCCGAGGCCATCTTGGCCAGCAGCTTGTTGGGGGCCACGCCGATGTTGACGGTAAAGCCCAGTTCATCCCGGATGCGCTCCCGGATCCGGTTGGCCGCCTCCAGGGGCTGCCCGAAGAGATGGATGGTCTGGGTCATGTCGAGGAAAATCTCATCAATGCTGAATTTCTCATGATCCGGGGTGTAGGTCTCCAAAAGCTCCATCATCCGGTGGGAGCACTTGATGTAGTAGTCAAAGCGGGAGGGCACCACGGTCAGCTGAGGACATTTGCGCAGGGCCTGAGCCAGGGGTTCGCCGGTGGTGACCCCGTACTGCTTGGCGAGGGTGGACTTGGCCAGCACGATGCCGTGGCGGCTCTTGGCATCGCCGCCTACGGCCGAGGGGATGGTGCGCAGGTCCAGGGCCTGTGGGTCCGCGCTTAGCCGGTACACGGACTCCCAGCTGAGAAATGCCGAGTTTACATCAATATGAAAGATCAGACGTTCATTTTTCAAGGGCTCTTCCATCAAATCGCCTCCGAATTCATTCAGTACCCCTATCATAACAGAATGTATGTTCGAATTCAAGAGGGGAAACTCAAAGAAGTGCGCGGGCGGCCGCGGGGCGGGCTGTGATGCTGAAAAATGCCGCCGGTTCCGGCATAATGGTTTTCGATTCCGAATAGGATATTAAACAAAAGCAGCAGGGCGGCTTAAGCGGATGCGAAAATGGATGATATGGATGGTCTGCCTGGGACTTGGCCTGGGGCCTTGTGTCCGGGCTTTTGCCATGGACGGGAGTAAAACGGTGACGGTTTGGGAGGAAGGACAGGACAGGACCCCGGATGGAGAGCAGCCGGCCACGGCCCAGCCCCAGGATGGAGATCGGCCGGCCCAGCCCGACCCTCTGAAATTAAACGCCCAGTCCGCGGTGCTGGCGGACGGCCTTACGGGAAGGGTGCTCTACGGGAAAGGGGAGGATACGATCCGGCCCATGGCCAGCACCACGAAGATCATGACGTGCATTTTGGCGTTGGAGCTGGGCAATCCGGACGATGTGGTCACGGCCACAAAGGAGGCGGCCGGACAGCCTAAGGTCCATCTGGGCGTCCAGAGCGGGCAGACCTTTTATCTGAAGGACCTGCTCTACTCCCTGATGCTGGAATCCCACAACGACGCAGCGGTGATGATTGCCGAGCACATCGGGGGCAGCGTCCCGGGCTTTGCCAGGCTGATGAACGAGAAGGCGAAGGCGCTGGGGTGCGAAAATACCTATTTCATCACGCCCAACGGGCTGGATGCCAAGGAGACGGACGAGGCAGGGGTGGAGCACGTGCATTCCACCACCGCGGCGGATCTGGCCCGGATCATGGCGTACTGTGTGAACCTGTCCCCCAAGCGCCAGGAATTTCTGGAAATCACCCAGACTCAGAATTATTTCTTCACCGATGTCCCGGGCAAACACTCCTATAACTGCACAAACCACAACGCGTTTCTGACCATGATGGACGGCGTTGTCTCCGGTAAGACGGGATTCACAGGGGGCGCGGGCTATTCCTACGTGGCGGCAATGGAGAAGGACGGCCGCCCGTATGTCATCGCACTTCTGGGCTGCGGCTGGCCGCCTCACAAGACCTGGAAATGGGCGGATGCCAGAAAGCTGTTCAATTTCGGCCTGGAGCATTATCAGATGAAGGATGTCTATGAAGAACAGCGATTTTCACCGGTTCCGGTGACCGGGGGCCTGTGCTGGGACGACGGGAGCGGCGCGGGAACAGATCATGTGAGCCTGACGATGGGGCAGGAGAGCACAGGCCGGGAGTTGAAGCTTTTGCTGGGCGAGAATGAGCAGGTGGAGATCCGCCAGAACCTGCCGGTCAGACTGGCGGCACCGGTGCAGGCGGGCCAGAAAGTCGGAACGGTGGAGTACCGGCTGAACGGCCAGACCGTCCGCAGCTTTCCGGTATATACGGAAAATGGGGTGGAGCAGATCACGCTGAAGCGCTGTCTGCTGCGCGTGGGAGCGCTTTTTGGAGGATTGTGGGAGAGACAGCGGCCTGCCGGGTGAGCCGCCTCCTGTCGGAATCCGCAGGAACGTTTCGGCGCCCGCCCGCCTGGGTCTGCCAGGATTTTTATGGGATGCGGCAGTATTTTCCATATTTTTTAAGGTTTTCTTACGAATCGAACTCTTTGTGTGAACTTTCTCCGATTTGGTTGACATACTGTATAAATTGTCATTATAATAGTGGTAATGTCATAAATTAGCAAAATTTACGGATGTTGGATGGCCGTGCAGAATATAGGAAATGCGGCCGTTCCTGTCAATCGTATCCAATAGGAGATATACATAATGAAGCACACGCGATTTAAACGGGGGCTGGCGGTTGCGCTGGGCCTTCTGCTGACTGCCGCGCAGCCTCTGGCTCAATTCGGCGCCGACGGTCCGGGAGTGTCCTACGCTTACACCGGTTCCGCCACTGTCAAGGCGGCGACCCTCAATGTGCGCAGCGGCGCAGGGACCAATTATTCGGCGGTGGGAAAGCTTTCCAGCGGACAGTCGGTGACGATCCGCGGCGAGCAGACCGGCACCGACGGCAACAAGTGGTATCAGATCCAGTATACCGGCAGCGACGGGACCGTAAAGACCGGTTACGTGTCCTCCGTCTACATCAAGATACCCGTGTCCTACACCACAGATTCTGATTTCGAGGCATATCTGAATTCTCAGGGATTTCCGGAAAGCTATAAAGAAGGCCTGCGCCAGCTCCACGCCCAGTATCCCAACTGGGTGTTTCGGTCGCTGAAAACCGGCCTGGACTGGAATACCGTGATTGAGAACGAGAGCCTGCCTCCGCGCAATTTGGTCAACACGGGGAGTATTTCCTCGTGGAAGTCCGTGGAAAGCGGGGCTTACAACTGGGACAACAGCACCTGGACCGGTTTCGACGGCAGCAACTGGGTTGCGGCTTCGGACGGGATTATCCGTTATTATATGGACCCCAGGAATTTCCTGGATGAGACATACATTTTCCAGTTTCTGTCACAGGAGTACAACGGCAGCACCCAGACCCGCCAGGGCCTGGAAACCCTGGTGAAGGACAGTTTCCTCTCCGGAACCACGGATTCCACGGGCACCGGAGGCGGGGGAGGTACCTCCGGGGGGCCGGGGGGAGGCTCCAGCTACGGACCGGGAGGTTCCGGCACCTCGAAATCCTCCGGCGGCTCTTACGACGACAGCCAGTACGGACCCGGCGTTCAGGGGAGCAAAACCCCGTCCGGCGGCAGCGCTCCTTCTTCCAGTACGGGCGGCGTCAGTCTGGAGGGACCGCCTCAGGCTTCCGTGACGTCGAGAGATCGGGTATTGGTCAGCGCCACGGTCAGCCTGGAAGGGCCGGGACAGAGCGGATCGGGCACCGGCGGCGCCCAGAGTCAGGGCCCGTCCTCCGGAGGCGGAGCTTCCAATCAGTCTCCGTCCGGCGGCTCGTCGCCGGGAAGTTCCGGGCCGAGCACCGGTTCGCCGGGGACGTCCCCCTCGGGAGGCGGTTCCACCGGCACGGCTTCCTATGTTGATATCATCATGCGGGCGGGCGAGCAGTCCGGAGTCAATCCCTATGTGCTGGCTTCCATGATCATGCAGGAGCAGGGGAAGGGAACCAGCCCGCTGATCTCCGGGAATTACGCCGGATACAGCGGCTATTACAACTTCTTTAACGTGGAGGCCTACCAGTCCGGTTCCATGAGCGCCATTGAGCGGGGACTCTGGTACGCGTCCCAGTCCGGCAGCTACGGCCGGCCGTGGAACACGGTGGAGAAATCCATTCTGGGCGGGGCGCTCAATTACGGCGACAACTACGTGAAAGCGGGACAGAATACATTCTATTTGAAAAAGTTCAATGTGCAGGGCAGCAACCTGTACAAACATCAGTATATGAGCAATGTCCAGGCGGCGGCCTCGGAGGGCGCGAAGCTGGCCCAGGCCTACACCCCGGAGGTAAAGAACTCGGCGCTGGAATTTATCATTCCGGTATACAACAACATGCCGGATCAGCCCTGCGCCGCGCCCACCGGTGACGGAAGTCCCAACAACAAGTTATCCGGTCTGGGTGTGGACGGCTTCAGCCTGACGCCCACCTTTAACAAGGATACCGAAGTCTACGACCTGATTGTGGATACCTCCGTATCGGCCGTCAATGTTCAGGCCTCCACAGCCGATTCCACGGCTTCCCTCAACGGCACCGGAACGGTGAACCTGGGAGCGGGGACCACGGATGTCACGGTTACGGTGACGGCCCAGAACGGCAGCACGCGGACTTACACCATCCATGTGGCGAAACAGAGCGGCGGTCCCACGTCGTCGGGCGGAACTTACTCGCCCGGAAGTCCCGGAACGCAGCCCGGAGGCAATTCCGGAAGTCCCGGAAACTCCGGCCAGGGTCCGGGAAGCTCAGGCGGCCCGGGAGGCGGCCAGAACAATTCCGGCGGCAGCGGCCCGGGAGGCAGCAATGTGACGATCGTAACCGTCAGCCCGTAGCGCGGCCGGCGGGCGTCACAGAGCGGGGCCGAGTATGAAGAGACGAGTTTGGCAGACCATTCTGGCGGCGGCCTGCCTGCTGTCCCTGTCCTTAACAGGGGTGGTATGGGCCGCTCCGGCGGAGGAGACTGCCGCAGAGCAGTCTCCCGTCAAGCTAACAACCAGGGAAATTACCATCATGGTTCTGGAGCCTGACGAGGAAGCTGTTTGTGACGTTGGCGCTGGTTTCCGCTTTGCACTGAGGGCAGTCCCGAAACCGCCGTATAAGGCGGATAAGATTTGAAATATTCTGTAACAGAAAGCAGGAGAATTGTTATGACAGAACGAATGAAACGTGTGGCTGCGGCATTGATGGCGGCCTGCTTGCTGGCGGTTTGCGCGCCGGTCAATATGCTTACATCTTATGCGGCTAATGCGAGGATCGCATTTTCCGATCCCTCCGCCACAGTGGGCGGTCAGGTCAGCGTCAATATGAAGGTTACCACCGCCGGAGGGGAAAGCCTGTCCAGCGCGGATATCATGTTGTCCTATGATGCCAATGCGCTGGAGTTTGTCAGCGGCACGGACGCCTCGGGAGATTCGGGCGCGATCCGGGTTCACGGGGATGCGGGAACACCCAACACGTCCTCCATGACCTTTGTGCTGAAGTTCAACGCCAGGGCGGCGGGTACCACAAAGATCGAGATAACCAGCCAGGAGATTTACGACACCTCCTCCAAACTTGTGACCGTAGATAAGCAGGGCAACTCCACGGTGACGGTGAGCGCACTGGCCACCGCCTCCAAGGATGCGACTTTAAAATCCCTGCAGGTGTCTCCGGGTAGTCTGACTCCGGAATTCTCGCCGGATGTGGACACCTACGCGGTGACCGTGGGCACGGATGTGAACAAGATCATCGTGAGCGCGGAGTGCACGGACGACAACGCAACCAAGATCATCAAGGGCAATGAGGACCTGCAGATGGGCGAGAACCGCGTCACCTGCCGCGTAACGGCGCAGGACGGGGAGACCGCCAAGGAATATGTGATTGTGGTGACCAAGGCCGAGGGCGGCGCCAGCAGCACCGAGGGAACCGGCGGAAACGGCGGGACCGCGACCGGGGTGAAGCTGACGGCCATGAACCGGAGCATCACGATTTTAGAGCCGGATCCGTCTGTGCAGCTGCCGTCCGGATTCGTGGAATCCAGCATCGACATCGACGGCAACAAGGTGAAGGGCTGGACCTGGGGCGTGGACAACAATCCTCAGTATTGCGTGGTTTACGGCATGAACGAGGCGGGAGAGAAGAACTTCTACCGCTATGACATGAACATCAATGAACACACGATTCAGCGCTACTTCGAGGATCCCGCAACTGCGGATATCTCCGGTAAGTACGACGCGCTGGTGGTTGAGTACAACAACCTCTGCAAGGATTACGAGATGCGCCTGATTGTGATCATCGTTCTGGCGGTGATCGCGGTGATCCTCCTGATTCTGGCGATTTGGCAGATCGTATCCAGGAATAAACCTTCCGATCCGGACAGAGGTCCCAGACGGACAAGCCGCGGCAAAAAGGCGGATGAGCGCCTGGAGGAGGGCGACGAGGACGAGTACGGGGAGGAGATTCCCCAGGATTACCCGGAAGAGGACTATGAGCCCTATGAGGAGCAGGAAGCCGGGGAAGGGCTGGACGTGGTGGACGTACTGGAAGAAGATGAGGACCCGGAGGCGGAATCCATCCGCTTCGAGCCCCAGGTGCGCAGGGCCAGGGAGGCAGCAGAGGCCGTCAACGCCCAGCAGGCAGCCAGGAGCCAGACGTCGGTGACGAGAGAACCGGCGCGTACGCCCGCACCTGCGAGGGAAGTCAGGGAGCCCCGCGTTCCGGCCGGGAATCCCCGCGGCACTGCCGGGGAGCGCAGAGCGGCTGGAGCGCATCCCCAGGCCAGTCCGGAAGCAGGAGCAGGACAGAGTCGCTCAGTAAACCGGGCAGAGGCCAACGGGGGCCGGCCGGTCAGACCGGAGAGCCGCCCGCAGCGCCAGATGGCGGAGTCCTCACCGGAGAGCCGCCCGCAGCGCCAGATGGCGGAGCCTTCACCGGCAAGACCTGCGCGCCGGGCGGCGGAGGGCGTTTCCCAGCCCGGGTTAGAGCGCCCTGCGGGCCAGAGCCGTCCCCAGGCGGGCCAGACGGCCCGGCACCCTCAGGCCGGACCAGAGGCAAGACCGGCGGAGCGGCCGCAGCCAAGGCCGGTGCAGACCAGGCCGGTACAGCCAAGACCCGCGGAAGTGGAAGAGGACGAAGAGATTGAAGTATTTGACCTGGATTGATCCGGGTCAACGGATACCGCGGACGGCGATGAGATTGCCGTCTGCGGTTTTTTACGCTCCGGGCAGGTAAACGGCCATAAAGGGGCGGATGAAAGTTCCACTTGACGAACGAAATACATCTTGATATAGTTATGGTAGCAGGCATTGTTATATTGCTTGTATAACAGATATAACGAAAGATGGTGGCATTATGGTATTGAAGATCGACTTTAACAGCGATGAAGCAATCTATATACAGCTGCGCAATCAGATTATCATGGGCATCGCCACGGACCGCATCCGCGAGGGGGACACCCTTCCCTCGGTGCGCCAGATGGCTGAGTACGTGGGAATCAACATGCACACGGTGAACAAAGCCTATTCCGTTCTACGACAGGAAGGCTTTGTGAAGCTGGACCGCCGCAAGGGAGCGGTGGTATCGCTGGATGTGGATAAGATTCAGGCCATGGAGGAACTGCGCCAGAATCTGGACGTGGTACTGGCCTGCGGAATCTGCAAGAATATCAGCCGCAGCGAGGTGCACCAGCTGGTGGACATGATATACGATACCTACACCAGAGGAAATCCGGAGTGCAGCGGGGATGAGGAATAGAATCTGATTTCCGGCAGACCGCATAAAACGGATTTTTTTGGAATACACATAACCAATTAGACGAAAAGCGCCTGTAGAAGGATGGAGGATTCATATGCTGTGTGAGAGATGTAAGATCCGGGAAGCCAATATTAAATATACAGAGATCATAAACGGCGTCAAGACGGAGCACAACCTCTGTTCCCAATGCGCCAGAGAGCTGGACCTGGGCCAGTACACCGCCCTGCTGGACGGGGAGTTTCCGCTGGGAAAGCTGCTCTCAGGGCTTCTCGGGATTGAGGATGATGAGGAGGAGACCGACGAGCGGGCCAGGGTGGTTTGTCCCACCTGCGGCACCAGCTTTGAGGATTTCGTGGAGAACAGCCGTTTCGGCTGTCCGGACTGTTACGGCGTGTTCGACCTGTTTATCAGCGACAAGATGAAGCAGCTTCAGGGGAGCGAGAGCCACAAGGGCAAGCACCCCAAGTTTCAGAGCCGCTTTGAGCGCGGGCGGGGCGAGACGCGGATTCCGGGCGGTCCCGTGTCCTTTCAGGACCAGGCAGAGGCCGGAGGAGCAGGCCGGGGAAGCAGCGAGGAACAGATTATGGCGTTAGATGCCAGGCTGAAGGAGGCGATCCGCCAGGAGGAGTACGAGCTGGCGGCCCAGTACCGGGATCAGATCAAAGCGCTGAAAGAGAGGAATGAGGAGCATGAGTAAATGGTTTGAACAGACGGACTGTACCGGCTCCAATGTGGTATACAGCCGGGTCAGGCTGGCGAGAAACTGGGATGAGTACGCGTTTCCGGCCAAGCTGGACCAGAAGCAGGCCCAGGAATTGTTGGAGCGCCTGAAGGAAGGACTCAAGGAGATCGGCGGGCTGGATGGGAACACCTATGTCTGCCGGGATTTGAACCAGATAAAGGATCTGGAGCGGATGGCGCTGCGGGAACGGCGGATTTTGAATTCCGCCACGGTCAGCAAGCGGGAACCGGCGGGGCTTATGCTCTCCGAAGACGAGGCCTCCAGCCTGATTTTGGGCGGGGACGACCACATCCGCATCCAGCTTCTGTCCCCGGGCTTAAATTTAGATGAGCTTTGGGCCAGGATGGACCGGATGGATGATTACGTCAACGAGCGTTTTTCCTACGCATTTGACGACAAATACGGCTATCTGACCTCCTTCCCCACCAACGTGGGGACAGGGCTTCGGGCCTGCGTGGTGCTGCACTTACCGGTGCTGTCCCAGGTGCGCAAGTTCCAGAGCATCGTGGCCGATATGAGCCGGTTTGGAACGGCGATCCGCGGACTGTACGGCGAGGGAAGCGACAATTACGGCAGTATGTACGAGGTTTCCAACCAGCGGACCCTGGGTCAGTCGGAGCGGGAGATTATCGATCTGGTGACCAAGGCCGCGGCACAGCTGAACAACCAGGAGCAGCGGGTCCGCAAGGCGGCCTTAAGCTCCCAGCGGCTGGAGCGGGAGGACGAGGCCTGGAAGTCCTACGGGGTGCTTAGGTACGCCCGCAGGATCGCTGAGAAGGATGCCAGGATCTTTTTATCCCAGCTGATGGCGGGGGAGGCGGACGGCCTGCTGAAGTTTGAGACCCCATGCAGCATTTACAGCATGATTCTGGGCATCAAACCGGCCAGCCTGCGTCTGAGCGCGGACCGGCCGCTGGAGAAAGAGGAATTGGACCAGGCCAGAGCGGCCTATATCCGGGAGCACCTTCCGGAGATTGTAATGAAATAGACAGGAGGAAAACACGACATGATGGATCAATATACACCGCAGGCCAGGGAGGCGTTAAGCCTTGCGGTCAGTGTTGCGGAGTCCTTAAACCACGGGTATGTGGGGACGGAGCATCTGCTGATCGGCCTGCTTCAGGAGGGCAACGGCGTGGCCGCCAAGGTATTGGAGGAGAACGGCGTGGAGGAGAACCGGGTGATCGACCTGGTGAGCCAGCTGATCGCGCCCAATCCCACCCTTCAGACAGCGGACAAAAACGCCTACACGCCCAGAGCCAGACGGGTCATTGAGAACAGCTACCGGGAGGCCGTGCGCTTTAAGGCCAATCAGATCGGTACCGAGCACATTTTGATTTCGATTCTGCGGGAAAGCGACTGCGTGGCCAGCCGACTGCTCAACACCATCGGCGTGAACGTGCAGAAGCTTTATATCGATCTGCTGGCCGCCATGGGCGAGGACGCCCCCGCCTATAAGGAGGAACTGCAGAACCCGCGGGCGGGCAAGCGCGGAAACGCCACCCCGACCCTGGACGAGTACAGCCGGAACCTGACGCAGATGGCAAGGGAGGGCAAGCTGGACCCGGTGATCGGCCGGGAGGCGGAGATCCAGCGCCTGGTGCAGATTTTAAGCCGCCGGACCAAGAACAACCCCTGCCTGATCGGCGAGCCCGGCGTGGGCAAGACCGCCGTGGTGGAGGGCCTGGCGCAGATGATCGTTTTGGGCGACGTGCCGGAGACGATTCTGGAGAAGCGGGTGATGACCCTGGATCTGTCCGGCATGGTGGCCGGGTCCAAATACCGGGGCGAGTTTGAGGAGCGGATCAAAAAGGTGATTTCCGAGGTGATCGAATCCGGGGACGTGCTGCTGTTCATCGACGAGATTCACACCATTATCGGCGCGGGCGGAGCGGAGGGCGCGCTGGACGCCTCCAACATTTTAAAGCCCAGCCTGGCAAGAGGCGAGCTCCAGCTGATCGGCGCCACCACCATCAACGAGTACCGCAAGTACATCGAGAAGGACTCCGCTCTGGAGCGCCGGTTCCAGCCGGTGACCGTGGATGAACCCACGGAGGAGGAGTCCCTGGCGATTTTGAAGGGACTGAGAAGCCGTTATGAAAGCCACCACAAGGTGGAGATTACAGACGAGGCCCTGGAGGCCGCGGTGAAGCTGTCCAGCCGCTACATCAACGACCGTTTCCTGCCGGACAAGGCCATCGACCTGATCGACGAGGCATCCTCCCGGACCCGGCTGATCGGCTATACCAAGCCGGAGAAGATCAAGAAGCTGGAGGAGCAGATCGACGCCCTGGAGGAGGAGAAGGAGGAGGCCATCAAGACCGAGGCCTACGAGAAAGCCGGGGAGATCAAGAAGAAACAGCAGAAGCTGCGGGAGAAGATCACCCAGATCCAGAATAAGTGGCAGTCCGAGCGGGAGACCAGAAAGCTGGTGGTCGGGGAAAATGAGATTGCGGCCGTGGTATCCGGCTGGACCAAGATTCCGGTGCAGAAGCTGGCGGAGGAGGAATCCGAGCGCCTGCGCAACCTGGAGGGCATCCTCCACGGCCGCGTGGTGGGCCAGGAGGAGGCGGTGACCGCGGTTTCCAAGGCCATCCGCAGAGGCCGCGTGGGCCTTAAGGATCCCAGCCGCCCCATCGGTTCCTTCCTGTTTTTAGGCCCCACCGGCGTGGGCAAGACGGAGCTGTCCAAGACTCTGGCGGAGGCCATGTTCGGAACCGAGAGCGCGCTGATCCGGGTGGACATGTCCGAATATATGGAGAAGCACAGCGTTTCCAAGATGATCGGTTCTCCGCCAGGTTATGTGGGTTACGACGAGGGCGGCCAGCTCAGCGAGAAGGTGCGGCGCAATCCTTATTCCGTGATCCTGTTCGACGAGATTGAGAAGGCGCACCCGGATGTGTTCAACATCCTGCTGCAGGTGCTGGACGACGGCCATATTACGGACGCCCAGGGCAGAAAGATTGATTTTAAAAATACCATCATCATCATGACAAGCAACGCGGGTGCGGAGAATATTATTTCCCCCAAGCGTCTGGGCTTTGGAATGGCAAGCGACGCCAAGGCGGACTACGATTTCATGAAGGGCCGTGTGATGGAGGAGGTAAAACGCCTGTTCAAGCCGGAATTCCTGAACCGGATTGACGAGATCATCGTGTTCCACCAGCTGAACAAGGAACACATGAAGGGCATTGTGGAGATCATGCTGCGCAGCATTGTGAAGCGCGCCAAGGATCAGCTGGGGATCAGCCTGACGGTGGGCGAGGAGGCCAAGACCCTGCTGATCGACAAGGGTTACGATGAGAAATACGGGGCCAGACCCCTGCGGCGCACCATCCAGAGCATGCTGGAGGACAAAATGGCGGAGGCTATGCTGGACGGAACGATCAAGACCGGCTGCAAGGTGGAGGTGGGAGCCTCGGGCGAGGCCCTGACATTCTCTGTCCGCGCGGCCCGCAGGCGCAGTCCGGCGCAGGGGACCGGCACCAGGGCGGCTAAGGCGAAAAAGGAAGAAACGTCCGTGGTATCGCCGTAAACAACTATTTGCGGGACCGGCACCAAGTTGTGCTGGCCAACCGTGAAAATTTGTTGTATAATTTTAGAATAACAGACCGGACGGCGGGAACCTGTTTTTTCATCGGATGTCTGAACTGTTATATTTTAAAAGCAACCAGGTTTAAGTACAAGAGCAGGAGGATAAGAAAGATGCCGGTCATTGAAGAATTAATCCGTGCGGAGCAGGATGGCACCATCAGTTTTGGCAATTATACATTGGGAGCAAAGGCGAAGAAGTCTGATTTTGAATACAAGGGCGACCTGTACAAGGTGAAGACTTTCAGTGAGATTACCAAGTTGGAGCGCAATGACATGTTTGTGTATGAGTCTGTTCCGGGCACGGCGGCAGAGCATTTTAAGGTCACCGACACGGCGGTGGAATTCATGGTGGAAGGCGGCCGGGATGCCCAGATTACGGTACAGCTGGAGAACGACACGGATTACGAAGTCTATGTGGACGATATGGCTGTAGGCAGCATGATGACGAATATGAGCGGCAAACTGAGCGTGAGCGTGGAGCTGGAAGAGGGAAAAGCGGTAAAGGTCAGCGCGGTGAAACGCCAGTAAATCCCTGAAGGGCTTATCAGTCAAAGGGCCGGAACGATTCTGTTCCGGCCTTTGCGTATACTTGATTTAAAGGAGAGAACAGCAGCATGGCAAAAGCGAGAACAACAGCGTTTTTCTGCAGTGAGTGCGGGTACGAGTCCAGCAAGTGGATGGGGCAGTGCCCGGCCTGCAAGGCATGGAACACCATGGTGGAGGAACCCATCGCAAAGTCCTCCCCCTCCGGGGCGGCCTCGTCCCTGGGCGCGGGCAGGCGGAGTCTGGCTCCGGCGGTGAAGCCCGCGTTGCTGTCCGAGATCGATTTGCAGGAGCAAGACCGGATTTCCACCGGCTTTAAGGAGCTGGACCGGGTGCTGGGGGACGGTATTGTGAACGGTTCCCTGGTGCTGGTGGGCGGCGATCCCGGCATCGGCAAATCCACGCTGCTTTTGCAGGTGTGCCGCCATTTGGCGGGCGCGGAGCACCGGGTGCTGTACATATCGGGCGAGGAGTCCTTAAAACAGATTAAGATGCGCGCCAACCGTATCGGCCAGGTGCAGGGCGACCTGCGTTTCCTCTGCGAGACCAATCTGGACCGCATCGACCGGACCATCGAGGCGGAGAAGCCGGAGATCGTGGTCATCGACTCCATCCAGACCATGTACCGGGAGGAGGTGTCCTCCGCGCCCGGCAGCGTCAGCCAGGTCCGGGAGTCCACCAGCATGCTGATGCAGACCGCCAAGACTCAGGGCATCGCTATTTTCGTGGTGGGACACGTGACCAAGGAAGGCGTGGTGGCCGGACCCAGGGTGCTGGAGCACATGGTGGACACGGTGCTTTATTTCGAGGGGGACCGCAACGCCTCCTACCGGATTCTGCGCAGCGTCAAGAACCGTTTTGGCTCCACCAATGAGATCGGCGTGTTTGAGATGGCGGAGCAGGGCCTGGTGGAGGTGGAAAATCCCTCGGAGTTTATGTTGAACGGCAGGCCTGAGGAAGCCAGCGGCGCGGTGGTGGCCTGTTCCCTGGAGGGCACCAGGCCCATTCTGCTGGAGGTTCAGGCTCTGGTGGCGGAGACCAGTTTCGGAATGCCAAGGCGCACGGCGGCGGGCACGGATTACAACCGGGTGAACCTGCTGATGGCTGTGCTGGAGAAGCGGTGCCGCTACGATCTGGGGCGGCTGGACGCCTACGTGAACATCGCGGGCGGCATGAAGATGAACGAGCCGGCCCTGGATCTGGCCATTGTGATGGCGCTGATGTCCAGCTACAAGGACCGGCCGGTGGACCCGAGAATGCTGATCTTCGGCGAGGTGGGATTATCCGGCGAGGTCCGGGCCGTATCCCAGGCGGAACAGCGGGTCCGGGAGGCCGCCAAGCTGGGCTTCACCGCCTGCATCCTTCCACAGGTATGCCTGGAGAAGATGAAACCGGTGGAGGGGATCAAGCTCCATGGGGTGAGGAATGTGCGGGAGGCCATTGGGCTGTTGTAACGGGGGAAGGAAGCGTAAATTTCTCCCTCTGTGAAAATGTTGCAGTTATTGTTTGAACAAATAAAACAAATAAAAAAATTGGATAATTTTGTTGACAAGCCCAAAAGGATGTGGTATTATAATTTAGCGCGCTGAGATACAGCGCACTGAAGGGGAATAGTTCAATGGTAGAGCAGCGGTCTCCAAAACCGTAGATGGGGGTTCGAGCCCCTCTTCCCCTGCTGACTATTTGAAAGAATAGCCCAACCCGAAGGAAGTCCAGAAAGCCTTGTTTAGAGGTTTGCTGGATTTTTCTTTTTATTGCGGTAAAAGCCGGGGACACCGGATAGGCCGCGGGGATGACTGGAGATGAGGTAATGTATGGGGGATATTTTTGCAGACAAGCCAGTTTCGATCAACGGGATATTTCTCGGCATGGATTCCGATCATGTGATCCTGTATCAGGCGCGGGAAGGGCGAGCCTTTTTTAAGTCCGCCAGCTATACAGGGGAGATACAGGAGATCTTAAGCGTGCCTTCCGATCTGCTGCCATCCTTCTTTTGGACAAAGAACTATGCCGGAAATGGGATGATTGGTTTTTTGACAAAAGAGGATGAATTTCATTAATGGATCAGTCGGGAAATATTAGGCGCTCCGTTTCTCTGCCTATTTTCTATGCGTATCACAATGTGGGCGTTGCACAGAACTATATTTATTTTATTCAACCGATTGTAAACACAAGATTCCCGGCAGAGGTAATACTATTTGATTTCAATTTAAATGAAATTGGCAGATATGATGTGGACTCCAACCGGATTAATTATGAGGTGTGGTTTGATTCCCATAATAAACATTTTTACGTGCTGGGCAATGGAATCGTAACCCGGGTCAATATAATGGACGGACAAAAGCGTATCGATCCGATCCCCTTTGATAAAATAGAGATTAGCTCATGGGGAGTATTGCCAAATGATATGCTGTATTTTGTCAAGAAAGAGCGGGAACTGTTTTTTCTGGATCTACAAGAAAATATGGAATGTGTCCTGAGACATAAGATAAAAGGGTACTGTTTAAAATTAGTCCCGTTAAAGAATGGAAATGTACTGCTGGTTTCATTGAACAATCGAAAAAAAGAGCAGGTGATCCTTCAGGTAATCTGCTTTGATAAACAGGTGCCGGTTCACTGAGGCGCTGCGTAGCCGCCCGATGTGCCCATGAAGCGAAAGGAGCTGTCTGATATGCCACTGGTCTCACTGATAATTCCCGCGTACAATGCCGAAAAATATCTCCGCCGCTGTCTCAACAGCGCCATGGAGCAGACTTTTCGGGATATGGAGATAATCGTTATCAACGACGGAAGCACGGATACCACCCTCCAGATCTGCCGGGAGTACGAGCAGATGGACGAGCGGTTCCACGTCATTGACAAGGCCAACACCGGGGTCTCGGACAGCCGGAATCAGGCCATCCGAATGGCGGCGGGGAAATATTTGCAGTTCATGGACAGCGACGACTGGCTGACCCGGGACGCCACGGAAAGTTTGGTTTACGCCGCTGAGAAATATGACTGTGATATGGTGATAGCGGACTTTTACCGGGTGGACGGCGCGGTGTTCACGGAGAAGCAGCACATCCGAAAGCGGGGGCTGCTGACCAGGCAGGAGTACGCGGAGAACATGATGCGGGATCCGGCGGACTTCTACTATGGCGTGCTCTGGAACAAGCTGTACCGGCGCAGAATCATCGAGGAACAACAGCTCGAGATGGACCGGGATCTCAGGTGGTGCGAGGATTTTCTGTTCAATCTGAGCTTTATCCGCCACGCGGAGCGTTTCACCGCCATCCAGATTCCCATTTACTACTACATGAAACGCAAGGGAAGCCTGGTCAGCACGGACTGGAAAAAAGCCAACGCGGTGAAGCTTAAGTTCCAGCTCCTGAAAACCTACAAGGAGCTGTATCAGAGCATGGATCTGTACGAGGAGAACAAGCTTCAGATCAATGCCTTTGTACTGGCCATTGCGAAGGACGGGGGAGTGGCTGCACCCATGAGCAGGCGGCGCCAGAAGCTGGATTCCAGGGATTATATCGAGGATGAGCTGCCCGCCGGTTATGAGCGGATGCACAATCCACTGGAACCTGTGTACGATGAAAATTCCCGTATCCTGATTCTGGGAAGCTTTCCCTCTGCGCGCAGCCGGGAAAATGGTTTCCACTACGGAGATCCGAAAAACCGCTTCTGGAAGCTGTTGGCCAGGCTGTTTGGAGAGCCGGTTCCGGCGGATACCGCTGCGCGAAAGGCCCTGCTGCTGCGCCGCGGTATCGCCCTGTGGGATGTGGTGGCGGTTTGCGACATCAAGGGCTCCAGCGAACAGAGCATCCGCAACGTGGTGCCTGCGGACATCAACCGCATTCTGCGCGCCGCCGAGATTCAGACCGTGATTGCCAACGGGGATACGGCCTACCGGCTCTACCAGAAATACTGCCGTGAGTACACCGGCAGGGAGGCGGTGAAGTGCCCCTCTACCAGCCCGTCCAACGCCATTTTTACCCTGGAGCGGCTGGCGGACCGGTGGGTGGAAGCGGTGGAGCCGGAGCTTTGGATCGCCGGGGCTGAAAACTCCTCCCAGGGTTCCATCAGGCAAAGCCCTGAATGATCTCACACAGAGTTTGCTCAGGAGCCGACAATTTCCGGCCCCGTTGGTACAGCATGACCACATGGCGCTCCAGGGGAGGATTCCCGATCTGGTAGTAGTGGGGAGCCGCCTGAAAGGACAGGAACTTCAGGCATATCTCAGGAACGATGGTGAGGCCGAATCCGGCGGCTGCCAGCCGGAAGGCTGTTTCCACGTTCTTTACCTCGTAAATGACCTTGGGGGAGAGCTCGTAGATTTCAAATATTTTTCGCATAAACTGCCCGATTCCCTGATGCTCCGTCAGAATAATAAACTGTTCATTTGATAATTTATGCATATCGTCCCTCCCAAGCGTCTGAACTGCCTGGGAGGGATTTTTGCCGAATATCTCGCGGATTGGGTAGCTGGGCGGAAAGACCAGGAGAAGGCGTTCTTTTTTGATGGAGGTGTGGTCCAGATTCCGGGGAATGTCCGGCGAGGTATAGAGTGCAAAGTCAAAGAGGCCGTTCTCCACGTACTCCACCATGGTTTTATTGCTGCACTCTGTGAAATTGATGCGGATATGGGGGTACAGATCCTGAAAGCGCCGGAATACATCGGGCATCAGATAGGAGCAGTGGGTGCTGCCGATTCCCAGGCTGATGGTTCCCGAGCTGTGCTCGCTGATATCGGTAAGACCAGCGTACATCTGTTGTTCCGCGTGCAAAACGGTTTTGATATAGTCGATGTAGCATTTGCCTGCGGCGGTGACGGAAAGCGGCATGTGGTTCCGGTCGAACAGACGGACCCCCAAGTCGCGCTCAATGGTGGACACGACCTTGCTCAGATAGGGCTGGGAGATAAAAAGCGCGTCCGCCGCCTTTGAAAAGCTTTGATATTCTGCTACGGCCAAGATGTATTTATATTTATCATGATCCATATTCTCCCCCTCGTTCTGTTATGTCTAATTGGTTATAATTCCTATGAAAATCCCACCATGGACACAATACAATAACTGCTATAATATAATTGTAGACGATTTATTCCGGACGTCAAGACAAAAATCATAGGCGCGTATGATAAACAGGTTAAGAGTTATAGCTTAGGAGAAATAGAAGTGCAAATTGCAGAATATCACAAAAAAATAACTTCTCTGGGAAGCCGGGACATCACGGTGAGAGTTATGACGCCGGACGGTTACGAGAGCGGCGCAAAGCGTTACCCGGTGGTGTACATCAACGACGGGCAGGATGTGTTCCGGGATGAGGACATTCTGTGGGGGGAGTGCAGCATGGACTATGAAAATTACTACAGGTCCTATGGCAGGTTCCTGCCCGACATTATTATTGTGGCGCTGGTGTGCCCGCGGGACCGGGAGGAGCGCACTGCGCTCTATTCACCGTTTACCTGTAAGCCGGAGAAGGGGGGCGCAATGATCCGGGGACAGGGTGTGGAGTATCTGAAATGGATCGCCGAAGAGCTGAAACCATGGATCGACGGGGCTTACCGGACACGGTCCGGGCGGGAGGATACCGGGATCATGGGGTACAGCACGGGCGGGCTGTTTGCACTCTGTGCAGGGCTTTTAAGGCCGGATATTTTTACAAGAGTTGCAGCGCTCAGCAGTTCGGTCTATCTCTGGCTGGATCAGTTTCAGGAGCTATTGGACACAGCGTCCTTTGGCCACTTAAAGCGCATTTATATGGATGTGGGAACCAATGAATTCGGGCGCTTTACCACAAAGGAAGAGTTTCTGGAGGGAGCGGAGCTGATCTACCGAACCTACCTGCAAAAAGGGGTAAGTGCAGACTGCATCAAGTACAATCTTTACCCCGGAGCCACCCACTCACAGTTGGAGTGGAAGCTGCGTTTTCCGGATGCGCTGCGCTGGATTTTTATGGATTGTTAGAGGGGTTGTTTTTTCACTGAAGAAATGAGGAGGGGTACAATGGATTACAGTATTTTAAGCGTGATCGGCATCGTTTTCAGCATTGCCATGATGGGAATACTTGTTTACAAAGGACTTAACACCGGAGTCGCCACGGTTATAAGCACCTGCGCGGTTGCGCTGTGCAGCGGAATTCCCGTGGCCACGGCGTTGACGGATTATTACGTTTCCGGGTTTGCAGGCGCGATCCAGAGCTTTCTGTTTATGTTTGCGCTGGGAGCGCTGTTCGGCGGCCTGATGGACCGCTCCGGCGCGGCCGACAAGTTCGCCCGCTGTATCATGCAGTACATACACGGAAAATGGTCCCTTTATGTTTGTATGATTGTGAATTTGCTGCTGGTCTGGGGCGGCGTAAACTGTTTTATCATCTGTTTTACGGTACTGCCCATTTATTTGTCCATTTTCCGCGAGCTGAATATACCGCGCAAATTGCTGCCGGTGTCCATCTGGGCCGGTTCGGCCGGCTTTGTGTCCTGCTCGCTGCCGGGGGTGCCGTCCACCATCAATATGATTCCGGCGCAGATCCTGGGCACGGACCTGTTCGCCGGTTTGGATATCTGTATTGTCACCAGCCTGGCATCCGTTGCGTTCATCTACTTTTATTTTGAGTATCTGCTGAAAAAGGCCAGGAGAAAGCAGGAAGGTTATGTGGAGACGGAAAAGGACAGAAAACGGATGGAGGAGGAGCAGTCCCGCAAGACCAATACCATGCCTCTGCCCATGGCGGTGACGCCGATGATTTTCCTCTTTGTGACGTTGAATTTCCTGAAATGGAATCTGGTCTATGCAATGGGGGCCAGCTGTATTCTGGCGCTGGTCATGTTCTGGAACTATATTCTGGACAAGATCAACAGCATCAGCAGCGGGTGGAGCGGTGTTTCCGTGATTTTGAGCGTTGGAGCCTGTATGGCCTTTGGAGCCGTTATTAAAAATACGGTGGGATTTCAGATGGTGCTGGATTGGGTGCTCAATTTTGATATCAACCCGCTGATTACCCTGGGGATTTCCTCCAATGTTCTGGCGGCGGCCATGGCCTCCGGCACGGGGGCGGTGGCGACGGCCACGGAGATGGTGGGCATGCGCTATGTGGCCATGGGGGTGAACCCCAATCTGGTGCACCGGATTATCGCCATCGCCTCCCAGGGACTGGACACGCTGCCCCACAACGGCGGAGTGATCACCTATCTGGGAGCCTGCGATTGCAGCTATAAGGAGAGCTACGGTCCGATTTTCGTCATATCTCTGTTATGGCCGCTTGTGCTGACGGTGATTGCCATTGTCATGGGCATGATGTTCTATTAGGGCGGGAAGGAGCAAAATGGAAATGAGGATGGAGGATTTCGGGCTTTCGCCCAAAACGGTTTTACGTTTTTTGGCAGCTACACAAGATATGAAATCGCTGTACAGCCTGACGGTGGTGAAGGACGGAAAGACGTTGCTGGACCGGTATTTCAAACCCTTTCACCGGGAGCTTTACCGGGATCTCTATTCGGTGTCCAAGAGCGTGGTGTCCCTGGCGGTAGGCGTTGCCGTGGATCAGGGAAAGCTGCGCCTGGAGGATCGTCCGGCGGATTTCTTTGCGGAGGAGCTACCGGAGGAGTATGACCCGAGCGTGAAGGATATCACGGTCCGCAATCTGTTAAACATGTCCGCCAGCTCCGCTTATACCAGCAATACCTTCAGGGGGAAGGACTGTAACTGGAGAACGCTTTACCTGGGTCTGCCGCTGCCGGATGACCCGGGAAAGGCGTTCCACTATGACACAGGCGCGCCGTATATGCTGGCCTGTATGGTGTCAAAAGCCATGGGACAGCCCTGCGGACAGGTTCTTAAGTCGTATGTGTTCGAACCCATGGGGATCAAGGACTGCGTCTGGTCCACTGACCCGGAGGGAAATATCACCGGGGGATGGGACTGCTTTATGCGGGCCGGCGATTATGTCAGACTGGGACAGCTGATTCTCAATCTGGGAAGCTGGAACGGGGAGCAGTTGATCTCCCGGGAATACATGAGCGAAGCGGTGTCGGAGCTGATTCCAACCCTGGATGATCCCGGAGTTGGGTGGTGTTACGGTTATGGATTTTTGTTCTGGAGATGGCCCGACGATACCTTTGGCTGTTTTGGGGCCTTTGGGCAGCTGATAATCTGTTCTCCCCGGAAAAACCTGTATGTGGCTACCACTGCCGGGCTGTCCATTGAGGACAACCGCAGGCTGGCGCTGGCGGTAATTGAAACGTTGGTGGGGGAAGTCCAGAGGCAGCCGTTAAAACGGGATGACCTGGCTTACAGGCAGCTTTGTGAAGCCCTGGAGAGCAGGGATATGGAATATCCGCGGGGGGAGAGCCGGATGGAAGCGGTGGAACGCGGCGGATTTGATAGTTTGTGGCGTTTTCCGGACAATGACAGCGGAATTGAAGCGCTCAGCTTTAAACGTTTGGACGACCGCACAATCCAGGTGAAAATGGGCTGGCACGGCCGGGATGTGCAATTCAGAGCGGGTTATCAGATGTGGACGGAGGAAAAGCTGGATCTGGGTCATGAAATTTTGCAGGACCACGCGTTCGCCTACGCCTGGACGTCCGGCAATACCCTGGTGATGCGACACTATCTGTTGAATACGGCTTATGTCAAAACATACAAGTTGTCGTTTGAGGGCGGAAAGGTCCGCCTCGCCATCGCCCAAAATGTGGTGATTCCAGGCGCGGAGGCGGGGGTGGAGGTGGAATCGCGGTAAAGGCGCCTGAAAGAACACAATCGGAGTCGGACCGATAAAGCGGAAATTTCTCCTTTTTGAGGATTTTTAGAGATAGGGCTGGTAGACTTAGAGTCAGAAAACAGTTAATCACAGAAAAGGAGATTTGCTATGAGACAGATTCGATTGATTCTAATGACTGCCGCAGCGCTGATGCTTGCAAGCGCGATTCCCGGTTACGCCGCGCCCTCCCAGGGCGTTGTGATGGTGAAAGGCTCCGGTGCGGAGGAGTATTCTGCCCTCCCAAACGCCGATACCCTGAAACAGGATGTGGGCTTTGTGCCCAGGCTGGCAGAGACGCTGGCGGGAGACTTCCGGTTTGAAAGCGGTTCCGCCACGGAGTCCTATGATCTGGATTCCAAGGGAAATCCGGTCAACCGCAGAAAAGGCCTGAACTTCCGGTATGCCAAAGTCCTAAACGGCGTCACGAAAACGGTAAGTCTTTCGGTGGAGCCCTCGGCCACACTGACGGGGACGGAGAATTCCACGGTTGTCACATACGGCGACATTACCCTGTATTGCAGCGACATGCAGGGGAATTCCGTAGCCTGGGTTCAGGAGGAAAACATCTACATTCTGCTGGATATCAATCAGAAGGTGACCATCGATGAACTGACCGCCATGGCCAAGGGACTGATCGATATTAAGACAGATTCTGCGGAATAAAAACATAGCGTTCTCTTCCTATTCTACAACGTACAGAATTTAGAACTTGCCGTTTTGCCCGAGTCCAGTTATAATAAGGAAACGTATTCCTTATCATCAGCCTGCCGGCTAATGACAAAGTATAATAAGGAAACGTATTCCTTATCATCAATAAGGAAACACATCACATAGCAAAGCTTATGATTGACAACAGGAGAGCCAATGAAAGAGTACATGAACGAACCGGTTGATTTCAGTTGGAGCGACGCGGATATTGTGGAAGCGTATTCCGGAAATTCGGAGGACAAACGGTCCATTAAGCGGATGTTCTGTCTGACCACAAAAGAGCTGAACCGGATCCTTAGAGAGGCCGGGGTGGAATAGGAGGACGGTATGATTGAGTATTGTAATGGGGATATTCTGGATTCAGGAGCGGATCTGATCTGCCACCAGGTGAACTGCCAGGGGGCATTTGGCCGCGGCATGGCCGGGGCGATCCGGCAGAGGTTCCCGGAGGTTGAGAAAACCTACAAAAAGATGACCAGGCAGTGGGTGGAGAAGGAGAACGGAGACACCTCCAAGCTGCTGGGCCGGGTCAGCGCCCAGCCGGTGGAGCAGGACGGCCGGTGGTTTCTGATCGCCAACTTATACGGCCAGGACGATTACGGCAAAAAGGGACTTTACACGGATTACGCGGCCCTGGAGCAGGCCATGACGGAGATCCGCGGTTTTCTGGACGTGCGGGAAAAACACGAGACCGTGGCGTTTCCCTATAAGATCGGCTGCGGGAGCGCAGGCGGGGACTGGGAGATCGTGGAGGAGATGATCCGCCGGGTATTTGGGGACTACGACGGAACGGTGCAGATCTGGAAGCTGGAGGAACAGACTGGCAGAACAGCCCGCTAGAATGCCGCTAAAATCCGGGTCAACCGGTTGAAAACGGCAGACAATGTGGTATGATTGCAGATGGAAGTCAAGACTTGCGCCGGGAGCAGAAAGCTCTGCGGGCGTACAGGCATACGGAATTTGACTCAGGCGGTTTGGCGCGATGCCAGGCCGCCTGATTGAATGTGGAAATGAAAAGAGAAGGAGTGAACGTTCCTTGGCAAGTCAAGCGCTGCGGTCCTTTGCGGGCCGCGCAAAACTGGCGTTTACGGATGCAGCGCCGGTGATTCTGTTTTTTCTGATTGCATTTTATTCGATTCTCTGGCTGTTTGGGGTGAAGTACATCATTGTGGTGTCGGTTCTGGCCACCCTGTTCAAGGTGCGGTGCCGGAAGCGGCAGACAATGGCCAAACTGCTCTCAATGGCCGCGGTGCAGCTGTCGCTGGCCGTGCTGGCATTTTTTGCGGGCCACTGGCTGATCCTGTGTGTGATTCTCAATATTCTGGTTCCGTTTCTTTTGGTGTTCCTGCAATCCACTCAATTCAATCAGAAAGGTTATTTCACCAGCGCCATGGGCTTTGTGTTTTTCCAGCTGAATCCGGTGTCTGTTTCGGAGTTCGGACGTTTTCTCTGCGCTATGACCTACGGCCTGCTGCTATTGGCCGGGGCGCTTCTCATCTACTCCCGCGGCAGGGAGCGGGATGTGGATTACGGGCTGGAACGGCGGGGCCTGGAGGTTCTGGCGGGACATCTTTCAGCCTGGGCGGCGGGGGAGGAAAATGCGGAGGCCGGGGAGTTGCTCTCCATCCAGCGTGCGCTCTGCAAACAGGTGGAGCAGAGCCGGGGGATTTCCTATGCGGTAAAACGGGAGGGGCAGATCCACTATATGGCGGCGCTGCTGTTTCAGCGCTCCGCCTATTTTCTTATGGTTCTGAGGGAGAAAGGGATTGGGGAGGAGGAGAAGCGTTTTCTTCTGCGGTTATGCGCTTTTTTGCGGGAGTTCAACAGGTGTTGGCCCGGCACAGGCACAAAGGCCGGAGAGGATGGGGAGGGGAGCGGTTCCCGGGCGCTGCGCGAACACGGGGAGGAGCTGGCCCGGGAGGCGGGGATGCGGGAGGATGGAATCGGCCGCTTTGGGGAGCAGACGGTTTCCCTGCTGCTCACCCTTTTAAGCCGCCTGGAGCAGAGAGATTTCCCGAATGCAGCCGTAAGAAGGCGGTCCGGGGAAACGGGCCGGTCTTTGTCCTGGATTCTCCGCAGGTTCCGGCCGGATACCTTTGAGATGCGTTTTTCCCTGCGCCTCAGCTCCGTGTTGACCCTGGGCTTTCTGTTCAGCCGCCTTTCCGGCTGTAATCACGCTTACTGGTTTGTGCTCAACGCATTTCTTTTGCTGCAGCCCATGTACGAGGACAGCGCCTTCCGCCTGAAAAACCGCTTTATCGGCACTGTGGCGGGCTGCACGCTGCTGTATTTTGCGCTGCCGCTGTTTCCGGGAGTGCAGGGGCATTTCGCCCTGGCCTCCGTGATCGTGGCCTTTATGTACTGCACCCTGCCAGGGACCTGGCAGCAGGCCGTATTTTCCACCGCCTTCTCCATTACCCTGGCCTCGCTGGCCATGCAGGAGACCATGGCCATGGAGCTGCGGCTTGTTTATGTGGGACTGGCTACCGTGTTTGTTTTGGCGGTGAACCGGTTTTTCTTTCCCACCAGCATGAGGGGGCAGTTCCAGGACAATATCAGGGCGCTGTTTCACATGCAGCACTCCTATTTGAGGATTTTTGTGGCCAGCCTGCACGTGCCCCTTGACTACGGGGCGGTTCGGGACGGCCTGGTCCGTTTCCAGCTGATCTACGAGCAGGTTGAGGAATATCTCCAGGCGCATCTCCCGGCGCCGGAGCAGGCGGATTACAGGCGGCTTCTGGAGCTGTTCTGGAAAATGTCCAGCGAGATGGAGCAGATTCTGTTTCTTACGGCGGCGCGAAAACGGGAGATTGGGGACACGGCGGCGCTGGAGCATTTTTCTTCCCTGTGCAGCTATGTGATCCAGGAGGCCGGAAATATGGTCTGCGTCAGGATGAGGCAGGAGCCGGTCACGGCCCGGGCGGTGCCGGTGTCGGCGCAGGTGGAGGGAGCTCCCTACCTGAGCGTGCTGCTGAAAAAGTATTCCCAGGACGTCTCGGCGCTGTACCGGCTTGCACTGAATCACAAAAAGTAATCATACATAGCCCTTATGCCGCATATATTATTGTGCTGGCAATTTTAAGGTTTGCCGGAAACGGATGAGGGAGTGAGGGTTATGACACATTTGGAACTGGTGGCAAAGATCGGGAACGACTCGCTGGACGTGGCGAAAATGTATCTGAAAGGGCAGCTGACCGTGGGAGAGCTGACCAATATTCTGGGAAAGGACCGGACCAGGCTGATCCAGCAGTTTGCGGGCGACAGGGGAGCTGAAAACGGGGGAGGCAGATTAAAAGATTGTTAAAATTATGTTGATTTAATTGGCGCTCAATTTTATAATAGTCCTTATACGAGCCGCTGCTCAGGGGAGCTTGTCCGTACAATGCGGACATTTTGCGGGCTGAGGAAAGGACAGTGAAATATGGAGCTGAAATGTGGGGCCGTGATCCTGGCCGGAGGCAGGGGATCGCGGTTTGGAGGCGTGAACAAGGCGGAGCTTTCTTATTTGGGGAAAAGCTTTTGCGGCCGGATCAGGGAAGAATTTGACAGACTGGGGATGGACTGCTTTTTTTCCGCGGGGGCCTATCCGCCGCCTGAGGAATCCGGGTTAAAGGTGATCCCTGACCTGCCCGTGGAGGGAGAGGAGGGGCCCATCGGTCCCATGGGCGGAATTCTGTCCTGTTTTGAGCAGACCCAGTGCGATCTGCTGTTTTTTGTGTCCTGCGACATGCCGCTGTTTCACCGGCGGATGGCGGCGCGGCTGCTGGAACTGTGGACGCCGGGAACGGACGCCCTGGTTTGGCGGACCAGAAGCGGAAGGCTTCAGCCGCTTTGCGGGCTGTACGCCCGCTCCTGCCTGCCTGCGTTGAGAGAATGCGCGGAGCAGAGAGATTACCGCCTGATGCATTTTCTGGGGAAAATTTCCTGCGCTCAGGTGGAAACCTCCGCTGAACAGATTCCGGACTTCTGGTTCTGCAACGTGAATTCAAAGGAGACATACGGGGCGCTGTCTGGATTCCGGCCGCCGGTGCTGGCGGTCAGCGGAACCAAGAATACGGGAAAGACCACTCTCTTAGAGCGTTTGGTGGTTTCTCTCACAAGCCGGGGCCTGCGGGTGGCGGTGGTCAAGCACGACGGCCACGATTTCGAGGCCGATGTGCCGGGCACGGACAGCCGCCGAATGCAGGAGGCCGGAGCCTAAGGAACCGTGGTCTATTCGGACAAGCGGTATCTGGCGGTGAAGGAAGAGCCGGGGCTTTGCGCCGCAGACTTTCTAAACCTGTTTCCCGAGGCGGATCTGATTCTCCTGGAAGGGCAGAAATATTCCGCTTACCCCAAGCTGGAGCTGCTGCGACGGGACGTGAGTGCTGCTCCGGTCTGTCCGCAGGAGACGGTGCTGGCCTATGTGACGGACCTGACGGATGGACAGGGATGTCCGGTCGTGGAAGGGGCGGAGGTCCCTGTCTTTTACTTTGACCAGTTGGAGCGCATCACGGCCCTTGTTGTGGACTTTATGGACGGCGAAGCCCGCAGGGGAGGGCTGGAATTATGACGTGTTCGGAAGCAATCCGGCAGTCCGCAGTGCTTGGCAGCGCCTCCGCTTCCGGCCGGGAGGAGCTGGCAGCCTTTGGCTGCCTGAAGAAGTATGGGAGGGGAGAGCACATTTTCCGGGACAAGGAGGAGACGTCCGCCCTGTATTTCCTGGTGGAGGGCATGGCCTCCCTCTACAAGATCAATTCCCTGGGCGAGAAGAAGGTGATCTTCGCCTACGGGCCGGGGAATCTGCTGAACGAGGAGATGCTTCAGAATCTCCCGGCCTCGGTGAGCTGCGAGGCCAAGGAGAATTCCCTGGTGTTCATGATCCCCAGGGAACGGCTCTGGACCGTGATGGAGCGGGACCCGGCCCTGACCCGGGCGGTGGTGCAGTCCATGGCTCTAAAAATCCGCCGCCTGTACCGCCAGCTGAAAAATACCACCAACGCCTTAAGCGGCGAGAAGCGCCTGGCCGCCAAGCTCTTTAAGCTGGGCCGGGATTACGGCGTGGAGACGGAAAAGGGCACGTTGATCGATATGAACTTAAGCATCACCTATCTGGCGGATATGCTGGGCTCCAAGCGGGAGACGGTGTCGCGGCAGGCAAAAAAGCTTACCGAGCTTCAGCTGATTTCTATGGAAAAGAACCATGTCAGCATCCCGGATATGGAAAAACTTCGAGAATATTTTAAGCAGCCGTGATGAAAATCACGGCATTTTTTGTGCGTTTCTGCTATAGTTAAAATATTAACATGGAAGGTAACAGTTCAGGACGGCGGGGAAATTGGTACAGAAAGCAGCGTCAAGCTTGCTTGTGAGCTGCTTTCTGCACCAATTTCCACATCGGATGTCCTGAACAGTTACTATGAAAGGAGAAACGTCTACATGGGATACCAGTTGCAGATTGAGGATATGAAGCAGTTGTTCGGCCGGTGGAAAGCGGACTACATCCTGCTCGGCCCCCGGCGCATGGCGGGGGAGGGCATGTACTCGGACACGGACGTAATACGCTACGGCGAGCTGGAGAATTGGGAGGATTTGGAATGGGAACAGCGCTCCCACTACTCCTTCAAGGAGGCGGTGCTTCCCATCACCCAGATTTTATTTTACTTTACCGAGGAAACGGTGACCGAGGCCCAGCCGGAGCGGCGCAAACCGGCTCTGATTTTCCTTCGAAGCTGCGATATCCACGCCATCAAGCGGCTGGATGAAATCTATCTGCGCAACCGCTTTGAGGACAAATACTACAGGCGTCTGCGGGACAATGTTAAGCTGGTGCTCATGGGTTGTCCTTTGTCCTGCGACAGCGGTTTTTGCGTATCCATGGGGACCAACCGGACGGAGGACTACGACGCGGCCGTGAGACCCGGGGCGGAGGGTGTGCGAATCGCCAGCAAGTGGGCAGAGCTGGACCGGGAGCTGGAGCGCCTGGGAGCGGCGGTGGAGTTCCGGCCGGACTTCCCGGAGGAGAACGCCGTGAAGGTGGAGATCCCGGAACGCCTGGACAATTCGGTGATCCAGGCGCCGCTCTGGAAGGAGTACGACAGCCGCTGTGTGGGCTGCGGCCGCTGTAATTTCGTCTGTCCCACCTGCACCTGCTTTACCATGCAGGACATTTACTACACGGACAACGGCCGGGCGGGAGAGCGGCGCAGAGTCCACGCCTCCTGTATGGTGGACGGCTACACCGACGTGGCCGGGGGCGGTTGCTACCGGAAGGCCAACGGGGAGCGGATGCGCTTTAAGGTGCTCCATAAGATTTCGGATTTCAAGAAACAGTTCGGGGATCAGATGTGCGTGGGCTGCGGACGCTGCGACGACATCTGTCCGGAATACATATCGTTTTCCGCCTGCGTGAACCGGGTGGCAGCACTGGCAAAGGAGGAGAACCGACATGAGTCGTAATGAATACATGCCCTTTTTATCCAAAATTGTGAAGGTCAGAAAGCACACCGAGATCGAGTACACCTTCACCATGACCTATGAGGGGGAGGTAAAGCCCGGCCAGTTCTTCGAGGTGTCCATCCCCAAATTCGGCGAAGCCCCTATTTCCGTCAGCGGCATCGGGGACGGGACCGTGGACCTGACCATCCGCCGGGTGGGCAAGGTGACCAATGAGATTTTCGAGCGCTATGAGGGTGACAGCCTGTTTATGCGGGGACCCTACGGCAACGGGTTCGACTATGAGGACTACCGCGGCGGCGAGCTGGTGGTGGTGGCCGGGGGTACCGGGGTTTCGCCGGTCCGGGGCGTGATCCGGTATTTTGCAGACCATCCCGAGGAGCGGGGGAACATGACATTGATCGCAGGCTTTAAGAGTCCGGAGGATGTGCTGTTCAGGGACGATTTCGCGGATTGGGCCGGGAAAATGAACCTGGTGCTCACCGTGGACGGCGCCGGGGAGGGCTACACCGGAAACGTGGGGCTGGTGACCAGGTACATCCCGGAACTTAAGCTTCAGGACGTGGGGACCGCCAAAGCCATTGTGGTGGGGCCTCCCGCCATGATGCGCTTTTCCGTGAAGGCCCTTTTGGAGCGGGGGATTTTGGAGGAAAACATCTGGGTCTCCTATGAGCGGAAGATGTGCTGCGGCATCGGCAAATGCGGGCACTGCCGCATCGGCGACAAATACGTCTGCGCGGACGGTCCGGTATTCCCCTACACCGTGGGCAGAGAACTGGTAGATTAGGAGGCGTGAGAGAATGGATGTCAATACAAAGAAGCTGAAGAAAAATGCGTTCCGCGTCACAAAGGAGCGGGGCCTCACCGCCTCCCGGGTCCGGGTGCCGGGCGGTCATCTGGACGCAAAGTACCTGTCCATGATCCAGGAGATCGCCGAGACCTACGGGGACGGCTCCGTGCACATGACCGTGCGCCAGGGCTTTGAGATTCCCGGAATCCGCTACGAGGACATGGATAAGGTCAACGAGCTGCTGCAGCCCATCATCGAGGGGCTTAAGATCAACCAGCCGGAGCCGGGAAAGGGGTATTCCTCCTCGGGCACCCGGAACATTTCCGCCTGCGTGGGCAATAAGGTCTGTCCCTACGCCTGCTACGACACCAGCGAGTTCGCGTTTAAGATCGAGAAGGCCATATTTCCCGACGATCTGCACGTGAAGGTGGCGCTGACCGGCTGCCCCAACGACTGCGCCAAGGTGCGCATGCACGATTTCGGAATCATGGGCATGACCGAGCCGCAGTACCGGGCCGAGCGCTGTGTCAGCTGCGGGGCCTGCGAGAAAGCTTGTAAAAGGAAATCCGTGGGCGCACTGTCCATGGTGAATTACCGGATTCAGCGCAATCACGAGAAATGCATCGGCTGCGGCGAGTGCGTGATCCAGTGTCCCACCAGGGCTTGGGTGCGCAGTGATAAAAAGTATTACCGCCTGACGCTCCTCGGAAGGACGGGTAAGAAGAACCCGCGGCTGGGCGAGGACTTCATCAAGTGGGCCGACGAGGAGAGCATTTTAAAGATCATCACCAACACCTACGACTACGTCCGGGAATACATCGACCTAAGCGCCCCTGGGGGCAAGGAACACATCGGTTACATCGTGGACCGGACGGGGTTTGAGGAATTTAAAAAATGGGCGCTGAGAGGTGTAGTGCTCCCGGAGATTGCCGAGGTTTCGGAGCGGATCTACTGGGGCGGCGTCAAATACTGAGAAGGGGGAAATTTAGATGAAACGGGTACAATCGACCTGCAATTACTGCGCCCTGGACTGCAACATGGATTTCTATGTGGAGGACGGGCGCATCGTCAAGGTGCTGCCCACCAAGGGTTATCCGGTCAACGACGGTTTCTGCTGCATCAAGGGCCTGTCCCTGGACAAACAGCAGACCGTGGTCAAGACCTCTCCGCTGCCGAAGATCCGCCAGGCGGACGGCACCATGAAGGAAGTGTCCTGGGACGAGGGCTTTCAACATGTGGCGGATCAGCTCACAGCGCTCCAGGAAAAATACGGCCGGGAGAGCGTGGCGGGCATCAGCACGGGCCAGCTGACCATGGAGGAATTCGCCATTTTCGGCCATGTGATGCGCAATTACCTAAAGACCAACGTGGACGGCAACACCCGCCTCTGCATGGCCACCGCCGTGGTGGCCCACAAGCAGAGCTACGGCTTTGACGCGCCGGGCTATACCTTAAAGGACCTGGAGCTGTCCGACACCATCGTGTTCGTGGGAGCCAACCCGGTGGTGGCCCACCCCATCCTCTGGAGACGGGTGAAGCTGAACCCGGACCCGAATAAGAAGGTCATCGTCATCGATCCCAGGGAGTCCGAGACCGCCATGAACGCGGACTACTGGTATCCGGTGCGCTGGAAGGGCGATCTCTGCCTGTTCTACACCCTGGCAAATGTGCTCATCGAAAAGGGCTGGGTGAATGAGGATTACATCGCGGCCCACACCGAGGGGTACGGGGAATTCAAGGAGTTCGTGAAGGATTTCACATTAGAGAAGGCCCAGGAGACCGCGGGTCTTGCGCCGGAGCAGATTCTGGAGCTTGCCGGGCTGATCCATGAGGGAAAACGGGTGTCCTTCTGGTGGACCATGGGTGTGAACCAGGGCTACGAGGCGGTCCGCACGGCCCAGGCCATCATCAACATCGCGCTGATGACCGGCAATATCGGCCGTCCCGGCACCGGGGCCAACTCCATCACCGGCCAGTGCAACGCCATGGGTTCCCGGGCATATTCCAACACCGCGGTACTCTACGCGGGCGGTGATTTCACCAACCCGGCCCGCAGGACGGCGGTGGCGAACGCCCTGGGCGTGGACGAGAGCGTTCTGGCGGAGAAGCCCACCGCCACCTACAACCAGATCATCGAGGGGATCAACGAGGGCCGGATCAAGGGCCTGTGGATTCTCTGCACCAACCCGCGGCACAGCTGGACCAACAACGAGACCTTTGCGGAGGCGGTTAAAAAGCTGGAGCTGTTCGTGGTTCAGGACATCTACGACACCATCGAGAGCGCGGAGCACTGCACGGTGTTTTTCCCCGTGGTTCCGGGCATCAAGAAGGAGGGCACCTACATCAACCTGGAGCGCCGCCTCTCCGGCATGCGCCCCTGCCTGCCCAGAGGGGAGAACGAGATCAGCGACTACGAGGCCGTTCTGGGAGTCGGAAGGGCTCTGGGAATGGGAGAACTGTTAAAGGGCTGGGAGACGCCGAAGGACTGCTTTGAGCTGATGAAGAAATGCTCCAAGGGTATGCCCGGCGACATCACCGGCGTTACCTGGGAGATGTTGGAAAATTCCCGGGGCGTCCAGTGGCCCTTCCGAGAGGGGGAGACCCTGACCGAGGACCAGCGCCGCCTGTACGAGGACGGAAATTTCTTCACCCCCAGCAAGAAGGCCCAGTTCAAGTTCGAGGCGCCCAGGGAGAATCCCATGCCTCTGACCGAAGAATTCCCCTATTTGCTGAACACCGGCAGAGGCTCGGTGGGGCAGTGGCACACCCAGTCCCGTACCAGGGAAGTCCAGTTTGTGGAGGACGTGTCGGCCAGGGAAGCGTATCTGTATATCAATCCGTTGACGGCACAGGAGAAGGGCATCGGGGAGAACGATTTCCTGCGGGTGCACTCGGCCAACGGCCACAGCGCCGTGTTCCGGGCGCGGATTTCCGGGCATGTGCGGGAACAGGAGCTGTACGCGCCCATTCATTACATCGAGTGCAACAAGCTGACGCCGTCCATTTACGACCCCTATTCCAAGGAGCCGTCCTACAAGGCGACGCCGGTTTGGTTTGAGAAAGCAGAAGGAGGGAACGGTCATGTATCGGATCAAAATTGACAGAAGCCGCTGTATCGGCTGCCTGACCTGTGTGACGGCCTGCGTGGTCAGCCATGAGTCAAACGACGCCAGAAACCGGGTGGTCATCGACAGCGAGGGCAAATGCGCCCCCATTTTCTGCCGCCACTGCGACCGGCCGGAGTGCGTGTACACCTGCATGACCGGGGCCATGCACAAGAACCCGGAGAACGGTTTTGTGGAGTACGACCGGGAGAAATGCGCCAGCTGCTACATGTGCGTCATGGCCTGCCCCTATGGCGTGTTAAAGAGCGACCGCATCGAGCACAAGGAGATCATGAAGTGCGACATGTGCGTGCACCGCAGTTCGGACGGTTCCCCGGCTCCCATGTGCGTGGAAATTTGTCCCATGAAGGCGATTACGATGGAGGAGGTGGAAGCATGAGGTATGTGGTATTGGGCGCCAGCGCGGCCGGAGTGAACGGCGTAAGGCAGCTGAGAAAGCGCTGTCCTGAGGCGGAAATCGTGCTGGTCAGCAAGGATCAGGAGATTTATTCCCGATGCATTCTCCACCACCTGATCGGGAATCTGCGCACCAGGGAGCAGCTCTGCTTCGCGGAGGCGGATTTTGCAAAGCGTTACCGGGTGGACTGGAGAAAGGGCGTGGCCTGTACGGGCGTGGACACCGGGAAAAAGGAGGCGGCCCTGTCCGACGGCACGGCGCTTTCCTACGACAAGCTGCTGATCGCCACGGGTTCCCACACCTTCCTGCCGCCGGTGAAGGGGCTGCGGGAGGCCAAAGGCGTGTACGGTTTCCGGGATATGGAGGAGACGGAGGCCATCATGGAGGCCGCAAAGGACGCGAAGCATATCGTGATCATGGGCGGCGGCCTTACGGGGCTGGACGCGGCCACGGGCTTTCTCCATATGGGACGCAGCGTGGAATTGGTGGAGCTGGCGGACCGGCTGCTGGTCAAGCAGCTGGACGAGAGAGCGGCTTCGGTTTATCAAAAGGCTCTGGAGGCAAAGGGCGTGAAGCTGCATTTGGGCTGCGCCCTGGAGGAAGTGCGCTGCGGCGATGACGGACGGGTCGTTTCTCTTGCGCTCTCCGACGGCGGACAGATTCCCTGCGACCTGCTGGTGGTGACGGCGGGCGTGCGCTCCAACGTGGAATTCCTGGAGGGCTCCGGCCTGGAACTGGATTCCTACGGCCTGGTGATTGATCCTCAGGGGCGCACCAATGTGGCGGATGTGTACGGAGCCGGGGACGTGACCGGGCGTTCCCCCATCTGGCCTGCGGCGGTCAAGCAGGGGATGGTGGCGGCGGACAATATGGCCGGGATCGAAACCGGAATGGAGGACTTTTTCGCCAGCAAGTCCACCATGAATTTTCTTGACATTCCCACCATGTCCTTAGGTCTGCCGGAGAAACCGGACGATACCTACGAGGAGATTGTGGAGGACACGGGGGATCAGTACCGCAAGGTGATCCACAAGGGCGGAACGATCTACGGAGCCATTCTCCAGGGAGATCTGGCCTACGGCGGCGTGCTGACCCAGCTGATCGCCCGGAAAATCGACGTGTCCAGGGTGAAAAAGCCCCTGTTCTCCATCGATTACTCCGATTTCTTCCATACCGGCGACAATTTTGAATTCTACTACGAGGTGACGTAAATGAACGGAAAATTAAAAAATATGCCCATCGCCATTGTTCCCACCATGCTGGGAGCCGCAACTCTTGCCAATGTGTACCAGTCCCTTGGATACGACTGGGTGCGCCATTTGACCATGTGGGTGTCCACGGTGGTTCTGATCTGCTATATCGTGAAAATCATCCGCTTTCCCGGCGTGGTGAACAATGAGTACAAGAACACCATCCCGGCCAGCCTGTACGCCGGAATCACCATGGTGACCATGATCCTGACCAGCTATTACCGGGACTGGATTCCCGGCCCCATGCGGATTCTGCTGATCGCGGCTGTCTGCGTCCATGCGGTACATATTCTGGTGTTCCTCTGGAGAAACGTGTTCCACGGCGTGAATCTGGACACCTTTGTGCCCAGCTGGTTTGTGACCTTTAACGGCATCATGGTGTCCACCGTGGCGGGGGCTGCGGTGCTGCCTCCCATCATGGCGAAAGCCGTGCTCTGCTGGGGCCTGTTCATCTACACCGTCACCATCCCCTTCATGGTGTGGCGTCTGGCGACCCGGGAGGTGAAGCCCGCGGCTTTCCACACCCAGGCCATCGTGCTGGCTCCCTGCAGCCTGTGCCTGGTCAGCTACCTGAATGTGGTGAAGGAGCCGAGTCAGATCGTGGTTTCGATTCTCACGGTCTGCGTGATGGCCTCCCTGGCGTTTATCGTAATCAAACTTCCCGCGTTCTACGCCGTGCCCTTTGCGCCGGGATTCGCGGGGCTGACCTTCCCAATGGCCATCGGCGTCGTGGCCTCCAACAAGGCAGCCGCGTATTTTTCGGGAGCGGGGCAGGAGATGATCGGAAATGTGATTAAGCAAATTGCGGGCTTCCAAATTTACCTGACAACTGCTATAATTGGGATGGTACTGTTCTGCTTCTTTAAAATGTGGCAAAACAGCATGAAAGCGGCGTCCTGAGTGTTGCGGGGCGCTGCCCGGAACGAATGAGGATTGAGAATCCGGCCGGCATGGGGTTACCAGGCCGGCCGGATTTGTTGGAGGCAATGGGCCACAGGTAAGTTCCGGTGGACATTGCAGGAGAACATGAGGAGGACGGACGAAAGATGAGAGCAGGAGACGGAGTGACGGAGAGAGAATTTGCAGAGGGGAGAGCGGACGGCGGCGGGGAGACGGCCCGGCAGGGCGGTGCCGCGGACCGCGTATCCCTGGAGGAGGCGGCCGGTTTTCTGCTGGCCCACTGTCAGGTGATCCGGGAAATGGAATCGGTGCCGCTGCTGGACTGCGCAGGCAGGGTTCTGGCGGAGGACGTGAGAGCGGGTTTTGACAACCCGCCCTTTGACCGTTCGCCCGTGGACGGCTACGCGGTGCGCAGCGCGGATATCGCCCAGGCGTCCCGGGAGAATCCCGCCGTCCTCCAGGTCATCGGAGAGGTGGACGCCGGGGGCTGGTCCGAGGATGAGGTGGGACCGGGCCAGGCCATGCGCATCATGACCGGCGCGCCCATTCCCCGGGGCGCGGACTGCTGCGTGTACCAGGAACAGACGGATTACGGCGAGGAGCAGGTTCAGGTGTACAAGCCCTGTGATCCCTGGAAAAACTACTGCTTCAAGGGCGAGGATATAGAGGCGGGCGCTGTGGTCCTGAGGGAGGGCACGGCGCTGACCTACGTGGAGACGGGGATTCTGGCCGGATTGGGCCGGGAGAAGGTGAAGGTGTACCGCAGAACCAGGGTGGCGGTGTTCGCCTCCGGGGACGAGCTGGCGGAGCCGGGCACGGAGCTGGCTCCGGGCAAAATCTACGACAACAACCTGTATTTCCTGGCGGCCCGTCTGCGGGAATTGGAGGTGGAGATCACGGTTCTGGAGCGGGTTCCCGACCGGCCTGAGGTGATGGCAAAGCGGTTGGTGGAGGCCTGCGGGCAGGCGGATCTCATCATCACCACCGGCGGCGTTTCCGTGGGTAAAAAGGACATCATGCACGAGGCCCTGGCCCTGTGCGGCGCACAGCGCCTGTTCTGGAAGATCCGCATGAAGCCGGGCATGCCCACCATCGGCTCGGTGTTGGACGGCACGCCTGTCGTCAGTCTGTCCGGGAATCCCTTCGGCGCGCTGGCGGACTGCGAGCTCCTGGTCCGGCCCATGCTGGCCAAAGCGGGCCACAACCCGGCTTTAAATCCCGGATCCTGCCTTGCGGTCATGCCCCAGGGCTTCCCCAAGGCCAGCCCATCCAGGCGGTTTTTGCGGGGAATCTGCGAGAACGGCCAGGTGCGGATTCCCGAGGTGAAAAAGCACGCCTCCGGTATTTTAAGCTCCATGAGCGGCTGCAACTGCCTGGTGGACATCCCGGCAGGCACCGAGGCGGTGGAACCGGGGGAAGAGGTACGGGTGATTCTGCTGTAAAGAAGAATTTACGGACATAAATATGCAGGGCGCGCCCCGGTGATGGGATCATCGGGATGCGCCCTGCGTCTATTCCATCTCCCCGGTATACGAGGGGATATCGAAGTTTTCCGAATGAAAGCTGCTGTAAAAACGGCCCTGGCTGGCGGTGAATTTCAGGACGCAGTAGTCCGGGTCCGTGACGCCGCCGGGATAGTACATGGTGTCCCCGTCCCGCCAGATCATTTCCTTGGAAGCGCGGTCCGTCAGAACCTCCATGGTTCCGGTGAGCATCACCCCGCGGAAGAATCTGCGGTCGCAGAAATAGATGCAGGCCTTGGGATTTTGGCGGTACTGGGATACCCGCATGGACGAGGTATTTGTGGTGAAATAAAAGGTCTCGATGCCCAAACGCTTGCGGGGCGGCAGCATGGCCTTGGTGCAGGGCCAGCCGTTTTCGTCCACGGAGCCGATGAAGGATACCCCCTGCTTGTCGATCAGATTTCCGATGGTTTTTTCTGCGTCTCTCATAAAATGCCTCCTTTTCCTCCCATTATAGCCCAGGGCGGCGGGACCGTAAAGAAGGCACTTTTTTGTAACTACAAGAGTCCCTTTTCACGCAGGAAATCCCCGCGGTTGTCCTCCAGCATGAGCTCGATGCCCACGCTCTGCAATATGGAGACGGCCTCAAAGATTCTTCGCCCCCGGTCCGTGAGAAAATAGTCCACCTTCAGGGGATAACCCTCGTAGGTCTTTTTGCCCACGATGCCGTACTCCGCCAGCTCCTTCAGATGCTGGATCAGCATTTTCCGGCTGATGCCCAGGATGGATTTCTCCAGCGAGGACAGGGAAGAGGTTCCCTTGTTCAGCTGCCACAGGATGATGGGCTTCCATTTCCCGCGGATAATGTCGTGGGTGAGCTCCAGCGGACAGGTGTAGTCGGTGCGTTGTTTCATGACGGTTCCTCCCTTTTAAGCGGTTCTGTAGTTCATTATAGGATATGGGGTGGAAATGCACAAGCAGGTATCCTGGAAGAATGTTTGTGAAAAATAGATAAAAATGGACGCCGCATTTTGTGCGCATTTTAAATTGACATTCATGCTGTTTTCTGTTTATACTATATCTAGTTAAAAACAAAACAAAGTGTGTTACTGGTCATGCAGGCATTAGCTATTGAGAACATGGAAATGTTCTTATTAGTTAATGCCTTTTTGCGTGTGGTGAACCGCGGGCTTTACCCGCGGGGATCACACAGCGTTTCCGGGAAGATCATTGCGGCCGCAGATCAGGGAGACGGGCATGAAAAGGGCGCACGGAAGGGAATGTGTGAGATGAAAGATAAAATTTTCAGCGTATTACAGCGGGTGGGAAGAAGCTTTATGCTGCCCATCGCGATTCTTCCGGTGGCGGGGCTTCTGCTGGGCATCGGCAGCTCCTTCACCAATGCGACGACCATCGCAACCTATGGACTGGAGGCTTTCCTGGGAGACGGAACCCTGCTTCACAGCCTGCTCACCATCATGAGCAAGGCGGGCAGCGTGATCTTCGACAACCTGCCGATTATCTTTGCCGTGGGCGTGGCCATCGGCATGGCGAAGGCAGAGAAGGAAGTGGCGGCCCTCTCCGCCATGATCGCCTTCCTGGTCATGAACGTTTCCATCAATGCAGTGCTTCAGAACACCGGCAAGGTGCTGGCGGACGGCTCTGTGGCCGAGGGCGTGCTGGAGGGGACGATCACCAGCGTTCTGGGGATTCAGACCTTGCAGATGGGTGTGTTCGGCGGTATTATCGTGGGCCTTGGAGTGGCGGCGCTTCACAACCGGTATCACAAGATCGTGCTGCCAAACGCTTTGTCCTTCTTCGGAGGTTCCCGGTTTGTGCCGATCATTTCCACCATCACCTACGTGTTTGTGGGAATTCTGATGTACTTTGTGTGGCCGGTGGTGCAGAATGCCATTTTTGCATTGGGCGGTCTGGTGACGGGCACCGGTTATGTGGGAACCCTGATTTTCGGGATTGTGAAGCGGGCGCTGATCCCCTTCGGCCTGCATCATGTGTTTTACCTGCCCTTCTGGCAGACGGCGGTGGGCGGCACTATGATGGTGGACGGCAGCCTGATCCAGGGCGGACAGAATATTTTCTTCGCACAGCTGGCCTCCTCCAATGTGGCCCATTTCAGCGCCGACGCAACCCGGTATTTCTCCGGCGAGTTCATTTTCATGATCTTCGGCCTGCCCGGCGCGGCCCTGGCCATGTACCGCTGCGCCAAGCCGGAAAAGAAGAAGGCTGCGGGCGGCCTGCTGCTCTCGGCGGCGCTTACCTGTATGCTGACGGGCATCACGGAGCCCATTGAATTTTCTTTCCTGTTCGTGGCGCCCATGCTGTTCGGGGTGCAGGTGATTCTGGCGGGCGCTGCGTATATGATCGCCCATATGCTGAATATCGCGGTGGGGCTCACGTTCTCCGGCGGACTGCTGGATCTGCTGATTTTCGGAATTTTACAGGGGAACGCGAAGACCAGCTGGATGTGGATTGTTCCCGTGGGTGTGGTTTATTTCTTCCTGTATTACTTTATTTTCAGCTTTTTGATCAAGAAGTTTAACCTGAAAACGCCGGGCCGCGAGGAGGAGGACGAGGAAACCCGCCTCTACACCAAGGCGGATGTGAACGCGAAGCGGACCGGGAATGGCTCGGAGGCAGGGCAGGTAAGTGCCGCTGTGGACCAGAGAAGCGCGGATATCGCACGTTTCCTGGGCGGAAAGAAGAATATCACCTCCGTGGACTGCTGCGCCACCAGGCTGCGCTGTTCCGTGGAGCGGCCGGAGCTGGTGGATGAGAAGGGCCTGAAGGCCACAGGAGCCGTGGGCGTGATCAAGAAAGGCCAGGGCGTCCAGGTGATCTACGGGCCGAATGTGACGGTGATTAAGGCGGAGCTGGAAGGGTATTTGGAGCAGGCGGGGGATGAGAGCGAGGAGGTGCAGGGCGCAGCCCCAGGGAACGCAAACCGGCAGTGCGGCCGGGCGGACGGCCAGAGCGTAGGGCAGGCAAATGAGCCTGGGGCAGGCGCCGTTCAGGAAGCGCCGCAGGCAAACCAGCCGCCCGCCCGACACATCCTCTGCTCGCCCTTCAACGGCACTGCGGCCCCCATCACCGAAGCGCCGGACGAGGCGTTTTCCAGCAAGATGATGGGCGACGGGTATGTGGTGAAGCCCTCGGACGGCCAGGTGGTGATGCCCGAGGACGGGGAGGTCATGTTCGTGTTCCCCTCCAAGCACGCCATTGGACTGAAGACGGCGGACGGCATGGAGTATCTGCTCCACATCGGAGTGGACACGGTGAAGCTGGACGGAACGGGATTCGAGGTATTCGTCCAGGATGGTCAGAAGGTGAGTAAGGGGCAGCTTCTCATGAAGTTCGATCTGGATTATATCAGGGCGAACGCGGCTTCGGACGCCTGCATGGCGGTGTTTACCGGCCTGTCTGAGGGACAGTCGGTGCACATGGAGCGCACCGGACAGGTGAACGCATTGGATGAGATCGCGTGGTATGAATAGAAAAAACTCTCTCCGGCCGGTGGCGGTTTTCCAAATTTTCGGGTATAATCAAGGAAATGAATCCATGTGATCGGTCTGTCGGCCGATGGCATGGTAAAAGCAAGAACGCATCATAGCCAGAGAACGCATACCAGGGAGGGTTTTTATGTACCGGGTCATCAAGGTTTTAAACAATAACGGGGTTTTGGCCCTGGATATGGAGAAAAAGCAGGAGGTCATTTTGCTGGGAAACGGCGTGGGCTTTGGGAAGAAGATGGGCCAGCGGTTCGGGGGGAGCCCGGACGCGCGGCGCTATGAGCTGGTGAAAAAAGAGACCTCCGCCCTCCAGGCCGTGAACGGCATCGACCCGGTCTACATTGAGGTGACGGCCAGAATCATCGAGGCGGCGGAAGGGCTTTTAGGCCCCATCCGGCACGATATTCTCATCGCCATGGCCGACCACATCGCCCTGGCGGTCAGCCGGGCCAAAGAAGGCTGCGAGCTGCCCAATCCCTTCAGCCAGGACATCCGCGCCCTGTTTTCCCAGGAGTATGAGGCGGCCCTTAAGGGGCGGGAGCTGATCCGGCAGGAGCTGGGCGTGGAGATTTCAGAGGACGAGGTGAGCTACATTACGCTGCACATACACGGCGGCCTCTCCGACGAGAACGTGTCCCAGTCCCTGGAGCTGGCCCGGCTGGTGCAGGACGGAATCCGCCAGGTGGAGGAGGGCATGGGAATGACCCTGCCCGCCGCTTCCCTGGGCTACAACCGCCTGATGAGCCATTTGCGGTACATGATCGCAAGAACCCGGAAAAAGGAGCAGACAAATCTGAACATGGGCGATTACGCCAGGGAGAATTTTCCCAGGGCCTATGAGGTGGCAGCACAGGTCTGCGAGGACATCGGCCGGAAGTTAAAATGCCCCGTGGCCCAGGAGGAGATCGGCTTTCTGGCGATCCATATCCAGCGGGCGGCAGGGCAGGGGTGAGTATTTCAAAATAGAAAACGGCAGTTAAAAAGAGGTGGAGAAGGATGTGGATCACCGAAATAGTTTGTGCTGATAATTGAATAGACTTTGCCCCCTCGATGTGGTACAATCTATCTATATCAAGCCAAAGTGTAGAGGTGGTGATACTATGACAGATAGCGAAAAACTTGACTTGTTACTTGCGCAGATACAGGGCATAAATGGTCATATAGGCCAGATTGAAAAACAGAATGCGGATACATTCAAAGAATTAATGAATGTGGAACGTGAGGTTTTGAAAAATCAAGATGCCATAAAAGTTCTGAATGCGAAATATGATACGTTACGTTTAAAAGCTGATAATTCTACACTGCTTCTTAAGCTGATTGACAGACAAGCTGAAGAAATGTCGGAATTAAAAGAAAGGGTAACACAGCTTGAAAGTAAGTTAGCAGAATCACATAATCAAAAACCATACAGAGTGTAAGCCTATCAACTGATACAGGGCCTACACTCTTTTTATTGTTCAGCGCAGAAAAGGGGCATCGTGATCAAACGGCGCCCCTTTTAATAATGGTGCGTCCGACGCACTCCTACCCCCAAAAATACCGCTCCAAAAACTCCGCCGCCCCGTCCGCCTCATTGCTCCCCGTCACAAAGCGCGCAGCGGACTTCACATCCTCTTTGGCATTCCCCATAGCCACGGACACCCCGGCAAAGCGCAGCATCTCAATATCGTTCTGATTGTCCCCAATGGCCAGAACCGAGGACATCGGTATATCCAGGCGTGCGCAGAGGGATTTCAACGCATTCCCCTTGGATGCGTGTACAGAGTTGATCTCGATGTTACACTCCCCGGTGCGCATGAGCTTCATGGAAGGAAGCGGGCTGCCCTCCCGCAGCATCTCCTGAAACGCCTGGTCGCTGTGGGGGAACACGCCGATTTTCCACAGGGAGGCCTTTGTCCCGCCCAGCCACTGGATCAGATCCGGTACGGTTGAGGTGTCGAAACGCAGGTAGGGGAACCGGGCCGCCAGGCCGCTTTCCTTCCAGCCCTCGGGACGGACGGGGCCCTGGCTGGTGTGCAGGTAGAAGAAGAGCGGGCGGTCCCTGTAATATTCCAACAGGCGGATGGCCTCGGGGATGGGGATGGGCGTCTCCTCCAGCACGGCCCCGCTTGCCGGGTCCTGGATCGCGGCCCCGTTGGAGCAGATGGCGTGGCAGATGGGGGAGACCTGCAAAATGGTGCCGCGCAGCCCGTCCAGCCCGCGCCCGGTGGCCGGAACTACCCGGATTCCTGCGTCCGCCAGTTTCTGCACCGTCTGTAAGGTGCGCCGGGAAATGCGCTTGTCCTCGTGGAGCAGCGTTCCGTCCATGTCCAGAGCTACCAGTCGGATGTTGTGTGGGTTCATAATCAGATGCCTCCTCGAACATTGGGAATTATGAGAGGTATTATACATTGTCGTCATCCGGCACGGGTGACGATAAGTGATACGTTTGCTTAATTATACCATGTCTACCCCCCTCAGAGTGTCAATTTTAGTGTCGAAATACAAAAGTTTGTTCAAAAAAGTCATATCCTACTGCTGAAATCCCCACATGAGTGGCGGAATGCACAAAACCCTATTCCCAAATCTGAAAAAGTTACTATAATGAAACATGTACCAGGTAAATCCCCCAGAACAGGAGAGATGAGTATGCTCAGCACCAAGGAAGAAGTTTACGGATATCTGGAAAAAATCAGCCGGAATTTCTCTACAAAGGAATTGAAGCAGTTTACGGCCAACGATATCAGCGAAAACCTGAATATATCCAGGAACCTGGCCAGCCAGTATTTGAACGAGCTGGTGAAGGAGACGCGGGCGATCAAGGTCAATTCCAGGCCGGTGTACTTTTTTCACAAACGGAACGTGGAGCGCAGCGCGCAGGTGACCTTCGACACCTGTATCTTTTCCGGGCTGGATGAATTTCTGATCAAGAGCCGCAGCGGGGAGTCCAAACGGGATTTCCAGAAGGCGGTGGGACATTACCTGAGTTTAAGTCCCTGTATCGAGCAGTGCAAGGCGGCGGTTCAGTACCCGCCAAACGGCCTTCCCACCCTGTTGTACGGCGCCAACGGCACGGGTAAATCCTTTCTGTCCGGACTGATGTTTGAGTACGGGAAGAACGAGAAGGTCATCAAGGCGGACCGGCATTATATCGCGGTGGACTGCGCGGAGTACGCCCAGAATACGGAAGGTTTTGCCCGGAATCTGCTGGGCGAGGGGGACGGGAAGGGATGGCTGTCCAGGGCCGACGGGGGAATGATCTTTTTCGACGAGATCGACCGGCTGCCGGCGGCGGGGCAGGAGCTGATCTTTTCCTATTTGGTCAGCGGACAGTACAGGACCGTGGGCGGAGGCGACGAGATTTATGAGTCGGGGGCCAGGCTGGTGTTCGCCACCTCCAGACCTCCGGGGGAAGCGCTGTTTAAGGCTTTTGCCAGGCGGATTCCCATTGTGATCCAGGTGCCCTCCTTAAATGAACGGACCATCGACGAGAAGGAGGAGATGCTGGTCGCATTCCTGAGACGGGAGGGGCAGCGCATGGGCGTGGACGTGAGCATCAGCAAGCGGGCCTTCCACTGCATGTTGGAATACCCCTTCGAGAACAACATCGACGAGCTGCTGTTCTGCATCACCAGCTGCTGCGCCGGGGCCTACCTGGAGCGGGACGCGGGCCAGATCGCCATCCGCACCTACCATCTGCCGGACTACATGATGTCCAGTCTCCGGTTCGGAGCGGAGGAGGAGGACGACCGGCTGATCCGCATGAGCAGCTACAACCGGGACAATTCCTTTGAGCAGGCTATCCAGTATTTCCAGATGATCCTGGACGAGTACCAGGATTTCAAGAGCGGGGATCAGGGCTTTGAGGGCATGTTAAAGGGCTGTCAGCAGCATTTAAAGAATTACTATGATTATCTGATCTACGGGCAGAAGCTGGTCAACAACAAGATCGCCAGCTACGAGCAGATGATCAACCAGATATTTGAGACTGTGGGGGAGACCTATGGGATCAATCTCTCCAAAAAGTACAGCTATCTCCTGGCCCGGTGCCTGTACATCCAGCTCCGGGCGGACCATATCGTATCCAAGTGGGTGAAGACCAACGGGGACGAGATCGGGGCCCTGTTCGGGGTGATGAAGCAGGAGCTGGCCAAGGAGGCGGCCATCACCGCCCAGATTGCCGGGCTGGTGAAGCAGAATCTGGACGTGGAGGTCAACAGCTTGAACCAGCTGTTCCTTCTGCTCAATGTGAAGAGCCAGAACGAGCATATCACGGTGGCCTCCACGGCCGGGGTCATTTTGAGCCACGGCTATTCCACGGCCACCAGCATCGCGGACGCGGCCAACCAGATCATCGGAAAGAAGGTGTTTGAGGCCATCGACATGCCCCTGGACGTCCAGAGCCGGGATATCGCCGGGATATTGGAAAAACACATTGAGCGCTACATCACCTGCCGGGATATCGTGCTCATGGTGGACATGGGTTCTCTGGAGCAGATTCACCAGGAAATGCGGAATCTGGCCAATGTGAACATCGGAATCATCAACAACATCAGCACGGCCCTGGCCGTGGACATCGGCCTTGGAATCTGCGGAAACATGGATATGGAGGAGATTTTAAAGAGGGCCAGCGAGAACAATATCTGTACCTACCGGATTATCAACAATGTGCGCAAGGAGGACGCCATCATTTTCAGCGGCGAAAATGGCATCGACACCGCGGAGAAGATCAAGGAGCTGATTCTTCAGAGCTCAGACGCCTGCATACCGCTCCGGTTTATCGCCTACGATTACTACCGTTTGGTAAAAAATGGGAGCCGGGACGAAATTTTCGCCAGATACCGGGTGAAATGCATCATCGGGCTGTTCAACCCGGAGATCGAGGGAGTTCCCTTTATCGCGTTGGAGGACATTATCTCCATGGACGGGGCGGAGCAGCTGAAGCGGATCTTTTCCGCCTACCTGGACGAGAAGCAGCTGGAGGTGTTCAACCAGAACATGCTGAAGAACTTTACCCTCCAGAACGTGGTGGAATCCATCACTATCCTGAATCCGGCAAAGCTCTTGGACGAGGTGGAGCACTCGGTGACGCGGCTTTCCCGGATCACGGGGCAGAAGCTGGAGGGGAGAATCATCATCGGCCTTTACGTCCATCTGTGCTGCCTGGTGGAGCGGCTGGTGACCAAGACCTCCATCGAGAATTACCAGGATCTGGAAGGGTTCCAGAAAAAACACGGAGATTTTATCGGCTGGGTCCAGGAGTGCTTTCAGGACATATCCAACCACTACAAGGTGGATTTGCCGGTCAGCGAGATCGCGTACATTTATGACTATATCCATTTGAATTCTAAGAATAAAATGACCGGGCGGCCGGCTTTTGACCAGGACCGCGAGGACGAATAGAGGAGGAATGAAACTATGGGAATCACATTGGCTAGAATCGACAACCGTCTGCTGCACGGAATCGTGGCCACGCAGTGGGCGGGGCGCTCCGGGGCCCAGCGCATCATGATTATCGACGACGGGGTGGCGAACAACGAGCTGACCAAGGCCAGCATGAAGCTGGCGCGCCCTACGGGCATGGCCATCTCCATCATTACGCTGGAGAAGGCGCTGAACAATTTTAAGGCCGGGAAATATGAGGACCACAACGTGTTTGTGATCGTGAAGAGCCCGGTGACCCTGGAAAGCCTGTCCGAGGCTGGGGTGAAGATCCCTGAGCTGGTGGTGGGCGGAACCACCCGCCCGGACGAGTCCGCGCAAAGCGTCAAGCTGTACCAGAGGGCCTACGCCACGGATCGGGAGATCGAGGCTTACAAGGTGTTGAAGGGAAACGGAACCAAAATTTACGCCCAGTACGTTCCGGCGGACTCGGTGGTAAATCTGGATGAGTTTTTGAGATAGCAGGAGGGAAAAAGAGATGACATTAGCTGTATGGCAGATAATTGCACTGATACTGGTGGCCGCGGGGATCAACCTGGACCGCCGCGGACTTTCGCTGACCCACGCCCGGCCGGCTATAGTGGGCCTGATCTGCGGCCTGATTCTGGGGGACGTGAACAGCGGGCTTTACATCGGCGGTACCTTTACCCTGATGTCCCTTGGCGTGGCGGCCATCGGCGGCTCCTCGGTGCCGGACTACGGCGTGGCGACCATTATCGCCTGCGCCTTTGCCCAGACCACGGGCCAGGGACCGGAGGTGGGCCTGACCATTGGCCTTCCCGTCGGTATGCTGGGCGTGCAGATGGACGTGCTGTTTAAAATCTGCAACTCCTTTATCGCCCAGAAGGCCCAGCGCTACGCAAACGCCAAGGAATTCAAGAAAATGTACAGAATTATGCTGTTGAGCCCGGTGATGGTGGCGGTGTTCATGTCCTTCCCCACAGCGGTGGCCCTGACGGCGGGCGCGCCTCTGGTGCAGGCGATCCTGGACGTGCTTCCGGTCTGGGTGACCGGCGGGCTGGCCGTGGCCGGAAAGCTGCTGCCCGGACTTGGTATCGCAATGCTGCTGCATTATATGCCGGCGAAGAAGTATTTCAACTACATTCTCATCGGCTTTGTGGTCAGCGCTTACATAAAGGTTCCGGTTCTGGGCGTGGCCCTTTTGGGAACGGCGCTGGCGTACAAGTTCTATACGGATAATGAGGCGAGAGCCACAGTTGGATTTGCAGGAGGATTGGAAGATGAATAGAGAACCGGTATTGACAAAAAAGGATTGTGTGAAGGGAGCCTGCAGATGGTCCCTGATGGCGGTAACCACATTTAACTACGATACGCAGCTGGCTCCGGCCGTGGTGTTCGGCATCGGCCCCCTTCTGCGCAAAATCTACCCGGACGACGATGAGTATGTGGAGGCATTAAACAACCATTTCCGGTATTTCAACACCCACCCCTGGGTGGCGAACCTGGTATTGGGCGCGACCCTGGCCCTGGAGGACAAGGAGGGAATCTCCGCGGCCGACGCGGTGCAGAACATCAAGGTCAGCCTGATGGGCCCCCTGGCCGGCATCGGAGACACCCTGATCTGGACCCTGCTTCCCACCATTCTGGGCTCCATCGCCGGATACATGGCCCTGGAGGGCAACCCGGTGGGCACGATTCTGTGGCTCTTGACCAACGTATTCTTCATCGCGGTCCGCACCCAGCTCATGTGGGTGGGCTACCGCGAGGGCACCAAGCTGATCACCAAATTCGGCGGAAAGATCGCCCAGATTACCGACGCTGCCTCTGTGCTGGGACTGACGGTGGTGGGAGCTCTGGCCGCCACGGTGGTGACGGCGAAAACGCCTCTGACCTTCCAGATGGGAGAGGTGAATATGGCGCTGGCGGATCTGCTGGACAAGATCCTTCCCTCCATGATCTCCGTGCTCACTGTCTGGGCCCTGTATAAGCTGATCGGCCGCAAGGGCATGAAGGTGACCACCATTATCCTGCTGGTGATTCTGTTCTCCATGGTCTGCTCCGCCTTCGGGATCCTGGCGTAAAGGCGGGTGAGTGCAGATGGTAGAGGTAAGCGCGGCAAAATATGACATAACGCCGGAATTTCCCATGTACATGCGGGGCTACGCCATGCGGACGGGAAAATCCATCGGCGTGCTGGACCGGTTGTACTGCAGGGCCCTGTGCCTGCGGATAGACGGGGAAATCTTCGTGTGGATGACGCTGGATCTGTGCCGCCTGGAGGAGCTGATCAGCGATTACGTCCGCGGGGTGGTGGCTGCGAAATACAGCGTGCCCGTTGAGCACGTCATTTTGTCCACCATCCACACCCACTCCGGCCCGGACATCAGTTTCGAGGACGAGGGGGAGGATCGCAACCGGAGAAAGGCGGACTACCGGAGCTTTCTGGTGGGCCGTGTGCTGGCTGCGGTGGACGAGTGCTTTGACCGGGGATTTCTTAAGGTCACCTCCAGCGTGGTGCAGGGAACCATAGAGGGAGTCTACGGGAACCGCAACTACAGGGACAAGCCCAGCGACAAGGATGTGAATCTGATCCTGTTTCGGAACGAGAACCACGTGGTGGCGGGAATCGCCAGCCTGACCTGCCATCCCACGGTGCTGGGCATCCACAACATGAAGATCAGCTCCGACCTGCTGGGAAATATTGGAAAGGCGTTGGATGAGAAATACAACACCATTTTCCTCACCATGCAGGGGGCCTGCGGGGATATGGGCAACCGTCAGTACCGCCGGGGCAACGACGAGGCAGAGCTGTGGCGGGTCCGGGATGAGATCATGGACCAGATCGACGGCTTCGGCGCGGAGGAACGGCCCCTGGAGCTGAAAGCCGGCGGCGTGGGAACGTCCCAATATACCGTGCGCCACCGCTATGACACGGAGGCCCTGAGGGCTCAGATCGCGGACAGCGAAAAGCAGCTGGCGGCCGCGGTGGGGGAGGACGAGAAAAAACTTTTGTGGTCCGGGCTGCGGCACATGAAGCGCAAGCTGGAGGCTGGAGGCGTGGACGTCACACTGAAGTCCGTGATGTTCCACCTGGGAGACCTGGAGATCGTGACGATTCCCGGGGAGCTGTTCTCCACCTTCGGGCTGCGGATCAAAGCGGCCATGGAAGGGCCGGTTCGGATCGTCTGGGGCTACGCCAACTACAGCGCGGGCTATATCGTGGAGCGGCAGGAGTACGGCAAGGGCTACGAGAGCATGCAGACCCCGTTCCCCCAGGGGGAAGCGGAGCTGTATGTGGAGCAGATAATCGAGGATTTGCGAGGAGAGAGCGTATGAGAAGATTCGTAATTGCATCCCATCACCGGATGGCCCGGGGACTGAAGGAAACCCTGGAATTTCTCACCTCCAGGTCGGATATCGTGGATATCAGCGCCTATGTGGACGAGCGCGACCTGGACGGGCAGATCAGGGAAGCCCTGGCGGGATTCGGGCCTGAGGACGAGGTGGTGATCATGACGGACATGCTGGGCGGCAGCGTGAACCAGAAGTTCTGCCAATACATGAGCGACCGCTGCCATCTGATCTGCGGCGTCAACCTTCCCTGTGCTCTGAGCCTGGTGCTTCAGCCGGAGGACGTCCCCCTCACGAGGGAGGCGGTCCGGTCGGTGGTGGAAGAAGCTAAAAACCACCTGATTTATGTAAATGAATACGAGACAGGGGACAACCAGGACGACGAGTAGGCTGCCTGGCCGTCCCCAAACATGCGGGCTGACGCTTTTACAGGTCAACCCGCATGTTTTTATAATAATATTCCCGGTCCCGCTCCCCGATTTCCCGCAGCACCCGGCAGGGATTGCCCGCAGCCACCACGCCCCCGGGCACGTCCTTTGTGACCACGCTGCCCGCGCCGATTACGGAGCCGTCGCCCACGGTCACGCCGGGCAGGAGAATGGCCCCCGCGCCGATCCACACGTTGTCCCCGATGCGCACGGGAAGGTTGTATTGCAATAGCTGGCAGCGCAGCTGGGGCAGGATGGGGTGGCTTGCGGTGGCGATTGTCACGTTGGGACCCACCATGCAGTTGTCCCCGAAGCTGATGTCCGCGTCGTCCACCAGGGTGAGGTTGAAGTTGGCGTAGAAATTATCCCCGAGGCGGACCCGCGCGCCGCCCCAGTTGGCCCTGAGGGGCGGTTCGATATAGGCGTTTTTTCCGACGTGGGCGAACAGTTCCTCCAGCATGCGGGCCCGTTTTTCTCCCTCCGAGGGGCGGGTATGATTGTATTCCCACAGCCGCTCCATGCAGGCGGTCTGCTCCGCCATCACGGCTTCGTCGGCCGGAAAATAGAGCTTTCCGCTCTCCATGCGCTCCCGGTTTTGTTTTGAATCCATAACCTTACCTCCTACTGACTGTTTCATTTCCTCATCACTATAACACAACTTGACTTATATTCCAATCTGATCTAGTATTACAGATGAGGCCGCGGCGGACCGGCAGCAGGGCAGGGCCGCGGTGCGAACGTACAGAACAGGAGACATGCCATATGAATAAGAAAGAAGTCAGCGAAATCAAGAAACTTTTCACTCCCGCAGGCTGCGCCATCACCAGAATCTGCGGCTGTTACGTGGACGCGGAGAAGGAGAAGCGCACGGAGCTTAAGGAGGCGTTTCTATCCCTTCCCGAGGAGGAAGCGTTTAAATATTTTACCATTTTCCGGGGAGCCATGTCCGGCACCCTAGGGAAGAATCTGATCAACATGGAATTTCCCTTACATACCGAGGCGGAGGGCGGAACCCAGGAGTTTTTGCTGCGGCTGCGGGATAGCGAGCTGAAGGACGACGTTTTGCTTGAGGAATTTTACGACAAGGTGATCGCCAACTATGATTACGGCGAAAACTACTATATTATATTGATCCACTGCGCCTACGACATCCCGGCCAAGTCTACGGACGGCATCGAGATGTTCGACGCCTCGGACTATGTGTATTCCTTCATCCAGTGCAGCGTCTGCCCGGTGAAGCTCTCCAAGGCTGGTCTCAGCTACAATCCCATGACCAACGCCATCGAGAACCGCAACCGGGACTGGCTGGTGGAGGCCCCGGACCTGGGCTTTCTCTTCCCGGCCTTCAACGACCGGAACACGGACCTGCACAGCCTGTTGTACTACTCCAAGAACCCGGAGGAGCTGAGCACCCAGCTGATCGACGAGGTGCTGGGCTGCACCATTCCCCTGTCCGCAAAGAGCCAGAAGGAGACCTTCCAGGCCATTGTGGAGGAGACCCTGGGCGAGAACTGTGACTTTGAGACCGTGAAAAATATCCACGAGAGCTTGAGCGAAATGCTGGAGGAGCGCAAGGAGGACCCGGAGCCCCTGACCCTGGACAAATACCAGGTGAAGCGTCTTTTGGAGAACAACGGCGCGGACCCGGAGAAGCTGCAGGAGCTGGACACGATCTATCCCACCGACGAGAAGAGCCGGGAGGCCAGCTTTGTGGCCACCAACGTGGTCAGCACCCGGGGATTTGAGATCAAAACCCCGGACGTGAGCATCAAGGTGGCCCCGGATAAGACCTATCTGGTGCAGACAAAGATGGTGGAGGGACGCTCCTGCATCGTCATCGAGGTCAACGAGCACGTGGAGATCAACGGCATTTCCGTGAAGCCAATCCGCTCAAAGCAGGACGAGGAGTAGAAATCTGGGAATCTTTTTCGCCGCCGTCATAAATTCTCCAAAATCCGCATATAATGTAACCAGTGGTACAAACCATGGAATATTGCGGAGATAAAGGAGAGAACTGGATATGGCACGTGGAGTTCGGAAAACGCCCCTGGAGAAGCTGAACGAGGAGCTGGCACAGGTGGTGGATGCGCTGGAGCAGTATAAGGATTGTATGGAGACCCTGAAAGAGAAGGAGCGGCAGCTGAAGGAGCAGATCGAGCTGGAACAGCTCAAATCCGTGATGGCGCTTCTGGATGAGCAGGGGATGACGGTTGCGGATTTAAAGGAAATGCTGGAGCAGGGCCGGAATACACAGCAGAGCGCTTAGTCGCTCTGCTTTTTTCATGGGCGGACCCGAAGTTCTGAGGCGCTATTTGCGCGGGGAAGGGATCTTCCTGGCTGGTCACCGGCGTGCCGGCAGAAAAAATGAGGACTGTTAAAAACATGACAAAATACTCAAAACCTTATTGTAGGTATCAGGTTATTTTGGTATAATCGGGTTATAAAATATCGGAAATATTCAGAAAATTTATTATAATTACACAAAGAAAGGGCGGGAGATACTGTGAAAGAACTGACGATCGGACAGATGGCGAGGCTGAATGGAGTGTCGGAGCAGACCTTGCGACTCTACGACCGGACCGGTCTGTTCTCACCGATGTACCGGGACGAGGAGAACGGTTACCGCTACTACGACATCCGCCAGAGCGCCCAGCTGGACATGATCCAGCACATGAAGTCCCTGGGTATGTCCCTGAAGGATATCCGCGCCCAGTTACAGGACTTTGACCTGGACCAGTTTAAAAAGATTCTGATGAAAAACTCCCGTGCCATCGACGAGCAGATCCAGGAGCTGCACTACCAGAAGCGGGCTATCCGCCGGACTCTGGAGAGCTATGAGTGGTACGAGAACGCGCCGCCGGACGGGGCCATTATATTGGAATATATTCCCAGAAGGTTGACCTACATGGTGGATTCCGGGATCAATTTCTACGCCTATGGCATCGACGTCTATGAGAAAATACTCCGGGACCTGAAGAAAAACCTGCTGGCTCACCGCTTGTCGCCCATCTATTTCTACAACGCGGGCACGATTTTGCGAAAGGACAAACTTCTGGCCCGAAACTACGACTCCACGGAGATTTTTGTGCTGGTGGACGAGGGCGCGGTGGAGGAGAGTATGATCACCGTGATTCCGCCCAGTCCCTATCTGTGTATTTACTGCAACAGCTTTGACAAAGAAAAGGAATACATAGACCGGCTGCTGGAAACCATAGAACAGAGAGGGTATCAGATTACCGGGGATTACATCTGCGAGGTGGTGGCGGAGGTGCCCATGGACATGCAGGAACGGGGCATGTTCCTGCGCCTGCAAATCCCGGTGCGGCTGTAGCGTTGAACCGTTAAGACGGCTCTTCTTCTTGACCGAAAAAGCCGGCCAGGAAGCAGCGGATTTTCCCTGTTGACTTGATACCTTGTATAAGCCTTATAATTAACTCACAAGGTAATACAAAACCATCGCGAAAGGGGTTATTAAAATGATGAATTGTGAGAAGATCCGTGTTGTGCAGTATGGCTGTGGAAAGATGGCAAAATACATTCTGCGTTACCTGTATGAGAAAGGCGCGGAGATCGTGGGCGCCATCGACGTGAATCCCGAGGTAGTTGGAATGGATGTGGGCGAGTTCGCCGGACTGGGCCAGAAGCTGGGCGTGGTGATCCGGGACGATGCGGACGCCGTGCTGGACGAGTGCGACGCGGACATCGCCGTTCTGACGCTGTTCAGCTTTATGGACGATGTGTATCCCCACTTTGAGAGATGCGTTTCCCGGGGAATCAACGTGGTGACCACCTGCGAGGAGGCCATTTATCCCTGGACCACCGCTTCCGCCATCACCAACCGCCTGGACAAACTGGCTAAGGAGACCGGCTGCACTATCGTGGGCGCAGGAATGCAGGATATTTACTGGATCAATATGATCGGCTGCGTGGCGGGCGGCGTGCACCGCATCGACCGCATCGAGGGCGCCATCAGCTACAACGTGGAGGATTACGGACTGGCGCTGGCGGAAGCTCACGGCGTGGGACTGACGCCCGAGGAATTTGAGGAGAAGATCGCCCATCCCACCACCCTGGAGCCCAGCTACGTGTGGAACTCCAACGAGGCCCTCTGCAACAAGATGGGCTGGACCATCAAGTCCCAGACCCAGAAATGCGTTCCCTATTTCTATCCGGAGGACCTGTATTCCGAGACCATGGGCCGGGTGATCCCCAAAGGCCAGTGCATCGGCATGAGCGCGGTGGTCACCACCGAGACCTTCCAGGGGCCGGTGATCGAGACCCAGTGTATCGGAAAGGTGTACGGGCCGGAGGACGGCGATATGTGCGACTGGAAGATCATCGGCGAGCCGGACACCACCTTCTTTGTACAGAAGCCTGCGACGGTGGAGCACACCTGCGCTACGGTTGTGAACCGTATCCCCACCATTTTAAACGCGCCCGCCGGATACATTACGGTGGAGAAGCTGGACGACGTGGAGTACCTGTCCTATCCCATGCACATGTACCTGGATTTATAAAAATTGACGATATGAATTTTGCAAAGCCCCCGCTGCTGGATAAAATTGGCAGCGGGGGCTTTGTGAATATTTTCCCGATGCATATGGACAAATACTTTTGTAGTTGCTATAATGACTATATTCGAAATTTAGCAGAGGAAGGACGTACATATGAGTCGGACATCGAATGTAGGATTTGTGTACCGCCAGTATACGAAAGATGGCATTTTCATGGCGGATTATAAGAGCTCCAGGGAGGCCGCTGAGGCGGCCGGTACATCGTCCGGAGCTGTGGTCAGAGCGGCGCACGGAGAGCGCAAGACCGGAGGAGGCTTTATCTGGAAAAAGGTGAAGGAGGAGACCCCTCAGGACAACATCGAGATCAGCGGGGAGAGCTGCATCGGATACCACGACAAGCGGCCGGTACTCCAGATGGATCTGGAGGGAACGGAGATTTGCCAGTTCAATTCCATCGCTCACGCCAGCCGTGCTACAGGCATCAGCCGGCGCAGTCTTTCCTGCGCGCTGAACGGAGCACAGAAGACTGCGGGCGGGTACCGCTGGATGCTGAAGGAGGAGTAAGAGGAAAACGGAACAAGAATGACTGGGAGGGCAGCCGTCCGTGGGAGGGCAGTCGTTTGATACCGTGTGAGATTCACAGGGCGGGCGCAGAGAAAATAATCTGCGCCCGCCTTTTCACCTATAAGGTGACAGACAGTTGACTCGTTTTCTGTGGTATTATAAGATAAACAAATGAAGGATGAGGAGGGATTTGCCGTGAAAATGCCAAAGGATGGAATCGAACCGGCCCTGTTTGCACCTTGTGGAATGAACTGCGCGGTGTGTTACCGGCACTGATACCTGCCCGGCCTGCGGAGGGAATTGTATCCATCCACAGCCGGGAATGCAGCGAGTGCCGCTTAAAGCCTGACAACCGCTTATAGCGCGGACTTATTTAGGAAAAGACTTCATCCCAGTCAAATTCCGCGGATTCCTCCGAGCTGCGGGGCCAGTGGCTGCACCACGCGGGAACGCCGGGGTGTTCGATGCGGTCAAAGCTGGGGGTGTAGGGCTTGATGTCCAGCACCGGCGTATTTTCCTTTGCATCGATGAAGGCCAGCCGGATGATGCCTGCTTCCGGGTCCAGCCCGGTGACCTGAGATGCGGTCAGAGCCAGGGGATTGGGGCGCTGAGGGGAGCGGGTGGCGAAGATTCCCATGACAGCGGGAGCGCCTTTATACGGCTGCTCCGTCTGCAGTAGGGAGCGGGACTTCTCGTCGTCCAGGCGGTCAAACCACCAGATGACGTTGATGTGGCTGAAGCCTTCCAGAGCCTTCAGGGCGGGAATGTAGGCGTTGTCCACCCGGATGCAGGGGCCCTCTTCGCTGTGGTGAATGGTTCCAATGGGATTTACCTGAAAATGGTTCATGATGTTTCCTCCGTTTCGTTTGATGTGCGTTCATCATAAGGCCTCACACCGTGTGAGAGTCAAGCCATTTCCAGAGGAATCTGCAATTCCGTGAGATAATGATCCGGATCGCCCTCATTCCAAGGTCCGCGGTGGACGATTTGGCGGGTCAGCCCTGCCATCCGGTAAACCTCATTGTCCTGGAGCCACCGGGCAAACGCCTGGAAGGCCCCGGCAATGTTGGAGAAATCTCCGCACACCATTGTGAAGGCCATCACCGGCACCGCCTCCACCGTCCGGCAGGTGAATCCGTCCTTGTCTGCAACGGACTGTTTGACCGGAGCGCACAGCTCCACATCCACCTGTTTTTCCCGGTAATCCGGATCATGGTAGATGGAAAAGGGTTCACCGGCGAGGGCGATCCCCCGCTGTCCGGCGAAACCGGCCAATTCCTTCCACAGAAGTCCCTCACCGTAGTAATCGGGGATCGTCCGGCGCAGGCTCAGCGCGAGGCATTCTGCAACGGGTTTGACCGAGATATCAAAATGTATCCCGCTTCCGTTTAAAAGCGCTCTTCTGGCTGTTTCCAACTTTCTGAGTTTTTGGCGGCAGGCTTCGATTTCCGCTCCGATCTCCCCGGACTTCCGGTCCAGCTGCTCCGCCAGCAGGCCTTCGTCCTCCGCCTCCAGGGCGGCGGCGATCTCCGCCACGTTGAAACCGCTGTCCCGCAGATAGATGATTTGATTCAGACGCGGTATCTGCCGGGTCTCGTACAGGCGGTACCCGGTCCGGGAATCAACCCTCGCCGGTCTCAAAAGCCCCGTCTCATCGTAATACCGCAGCATCCGGACCGTCACCTGGGTCAGCCGGGAAAATTCTCCAATTCGAAACACAGAATCACCTCCATGTCCTCATTATACCGGACTGTGATTACACTTCAAGGGTTTTATATCCGTCTGTTTCCGTCCGGTTCCTCATTTTCTCCGTTCCCCCCACATATACATACCTTAAGACTACCCCTGCGGAGGGTATCCCATTTAATGGAAATCTATACTGTGAAACCCAACGACAACATCGATCAGATTGCCCTCACCTACAAAGTCCCTGTGGACTCCCTCATCTATATCAACCAGATGGTCTACCCCTACGCCCTTGCGCTGGGCCAGGCCCTTCTGATTCCCGCTGCAAATACCGCAAAGTCCCGCGTGCCTGCGGAGTCTCTGGGTTACGCCTACCCGTTTATCAGCCCCTGGGTTCTCTCCGAGAGCCTTCCCTACCTCTCATCCCTGTACGTCTTTTCCTACGGCTTTACCGAGGAGGGGGAACTGGTGGAGCCCGTGCTGGACGACGCCTGGATGATAGAGGCTGCGAAAGGGCAGAGAACCCGTCCGGTGCTCACGTTCACCTCCATCGGACCGGACGGGCGTTTCCACAGCTCCTTGATCCACACGCTGCTGGGGGATTTACAGCTGCAGCAGCGCATCATCTGGCAGCTGGGCCGGACCATGCAGGAGAAGGGATTTCAGGGCATCGACATCGATTTCGAGTATATTCCAGCGGAGGACCGGGTGCCTTTTGCGGAGTTTGTGGCCCTGGTGCGGCATATTCTGAGCCCCTTCGGCTACCGGGTCTCCGTGGCGCTGGCCCCAAAAACCTCCAGCGACCAGCAGGGGCTGCTCTACGAGGGCGTCGATTACCGGCTGCTGGGCGAGGCGGCGGACCAGGTGATGCTGATGACTTACGAGTGGGGGTATACCTACGGGCCGCCCATGGCCGTTGCGCCCCTTAACATGGTGCGCAGGGTGGCGGAGTACGCCCTGACGCAGATTCCCAAAGAGAAGATCATCCTGGGAATTCCCAATTACGGCTACGACTGGCCGCTGCCCTATGTGCGGGGCACCACCAAGGCCCGGACCATCGGCAACGTGGAGGCCGTGCAGTTAGCCATCTCCCATGGGGCGTCGATCCGGTTTGACGAGCAGGCCCAGTCCCCCTATTTCCACTACGCCCAGAACGGCGTCCGGCACGAGGTGTGGTTTGAGGACGTGCGAAGCTACCGGGCCAAGTTCGCGCTGATCCGGGAGCTGGGGTTAAAGGGGGTGGGGTATTGGCAGATGATGCAGTTGTTCCGCGCCGGTCTCATGCTCATGGCCGATACCTTTGAAATCGTGAAAGAAGTTTAAGAAAAATGAAATTTTGGGGCTGGTATCTGGTAATATTCAGAATCATATAGTACAATGAACGTAACTGTGAGGAGACGAAAGGGTTGCCTGCGGCACAGTGACAGAATTTGTAGTTTACCATAGATCAACAGAACAGCGAGGATGATTCCATGAAACGAGAAAATATGATTTGGAGCGAACGAAAGAGAAACGCCCTGGGCCTGCCCTGGACGTTCACTGTGTACGGCCTGGCGGAGGACCGCCTCTTTGTGAAATCCGGCGTGCTGACGGTTCATGAGGACGAGGTGAGACTTTACCGGATTCTGGACCTGACCCTGAGCCGCAGCCTGTGGCAGCGTATGCTGGGCCTGGGGACCATCCACGTGGTCAGCAGCGACAAGACCCTGAAGAATTTTGACATCACCAACATCCGTCGCAGCGCCGACGTGATGGAGCAGATTTCCGAGCTGGTGGAGAAGGAGCGGGACCGCAAGCGGGTGGCCTCCAGAGAGTTCATGAGCGGCGGATATGACGACGACGGACAGGATGATGACGGTTACGACGACGATTTAAACCAGTGATCTCGCGGGAGAGCGGGGATGGGGACGCATGTGCGCCCGACCGGGGTACGGGGCCGCGCCCGGCGGGAGAGCGGAGATAAAGCGGCGCATCCCGCCCGGAACGCTGCGCCGCCGCGTCCCGGACAAGCCGGGAAACCCGCTTAAAACCGTGTTTTCATCGCTGTTTTCACAGCTTTGCTGAAAAAATTTCGCATATTCCATAAATCCGAGATCAAGAAAAATCGGGGACCGGTGGGGGAAATCCGCCGGTTCCCATATTTTTGGAAATGGCATCGGGAATCTGTGCAAAATATGACCGGAAACACGGACGAATCTGGAACTATTGCACAAGAAAATTCGACATAAATGGACAAATCTTCCATGAAATGAAATTTGACAACTCTGCTTAATCGTGATATAAGTATTCCAACGGCAAACAAACAGCCGGCGGCCCGGTTCATGTGACCGGGTTTACCAAAAAAGGAGTTTTGAATATGAAACAGAGAAGAATCATGTTACCGTCATTGGCCGAGGCAAAACGTTTTGTCGAGGAGGCCACCAGGTGTGACTTTGATATCGATGTTTTCTATAACCGGATTATTATTGATGCAAAGTCCATCCTGGGAGTGCTGAGCCTGGACCTGACCCGTATTCTGACCGTACAGTTTAACGGCGACAGTGCGGAATTTGAGGCATACCTCGAGACCATTGACCCTCAGAATGCGACTGCAGTGGCATAACTGAATTGAAAACCAACGCTTGAACGAGCAGGACAGGGCGGATTGTGAACGTGTGTTTGCAATCCGCCCTGTTTTGTGTTATCATGAAAGGACGGCATAAATGCAAGAATTGTGAGGAGGCCCGCTGTGGAGGAGAGATCGCTGTCAGTCATTCGAATATCGGTGCGCAATCTGGTGGAGTTCGTCCTCAGGAGCGGAGACCTGGACAACCGCCGGACCGCCGGAGCCAAGAAGGAGGCCATGCAGGCGGGCGGACGCCTGCACCGCAAGATTCAGAAGCGCATGGGCAGTGAGTACCGGGCCGAGGTGAGCTTAAAGCACACCGTGGACGAGGAGGAGTTTAAGCTTCTGGTGGAAGGGCGGGCCGACGGCGTGATCGAGGAGGCGGCCGGCTGTGTGATTGACGAGATCAAGTGCATTTATATGGATTTAAAATACCTGGAGGATGCGGACCCGGTCCACTTGGCCCAGGCCAAGTGCTACGCTTACTTCCTGGCCTGCGACCGGGAGCTTGCCGCCATGGGCGTGCAGATCACCTACTGCAACATCGAGTCCGAGGAGGTGCGGCGGTTCCGCTTCGACTACTCCTTTGAGGAGCTTGAGGAGTGGTTTCTGGGATTGGTCCACGAGTACGTGAAGTGGGCCAGGTTCCAGTATCTCCACGGGCTCAGGCGGCAGCAGTCCCTGAAGGATTTGCAGTTCCCCTACGCCTACCGGGATGGTCAGAAGGGGCTGGCCGCTGCGGTTTACCGCAGCATCGACCAGGGACGAAACCTGTTCATCCAGGCGCCCACCGGCGTGGGCAAGACCTTGTCCACCGTATTTCCCAGCCTCAAGGCAATGGGGGAAGGCTCGGGGGATAAATTGTTCTATCTGACGGCCAAGAGCATCACCCGCAGCGTGGCCGAGGACGCCTTTCGGGTGATGCGGGATCTGCAGCAGCTCTATTTCACCACCGTGACCATCACGGCAAAGGAAAAGCTGTGCGTCCTGGACAAGCCGGACTGCAACCCGGAGACCTGTCCGGTGGCCAAGGGGCACTACGACCGGGTGAACGACGCGGTGTACGACATTCTCCACGAGGAGATGGGGATCACCCGGGAGCTGGTGCTGGAGTACGCAAAGCGCCACAACGTGTGTCCCTTTGAGTTCTGCCTGGATATCACCAACTGGGCGGACGGCATCATCTGCGACTACAATTACGTGTTCGACCCCAATGTGCGGCTCAAACGGTATTTTGCCGAAGGCAGCACGCCGGGAGAGTACCTGTTCCTGGTGGACGAGGCCCACAACCTGGTGCCCCGGGCCAGGGAGATGTTCAGCGCCGGCCTGCTGAAGGAGGATTTTCTGCTGGTCAAGCGGATTTTAAAGGGCAAGGACGGAGCGGAGCGCACGGTGCGCCAGCTGGAGCGGTGCAATAAGGAACTGTTGAATTTAAAGCGGGCCTTTGCGGCTGAGGAGGGCGGCGAGGAGGGAGTGCGGCAGCGCTCCGTGCTGGGAAGGGACTACCAGCTTCTGGAGGACGTGAACCTGCTGTATCTGGAGCTGTCCGGTTTGTTCAGCGAGCTGGAAGCCTTTATGAACGAACACCTGGAATTCGGGGACCGGGATCTGGTGCTGGACTTCTATTTCCAGGTGCGGGACTTTCTCTACGTCCACGACCGGCTGGACGATAACTACCGGATCTATTCCTGGCTGCTGGAGGACGGCAGCTTTCTGGTTAAGCTGATGTGCATAAATCCTTCGGTGAACCTGCGGGAATGCCTGGACCAGGGCCGCTCCACCCTGTTTTTCTCCGCCACCCTGCTGCCGATCCAGTATTACAAGGAGCTGCTCAGCGGGGACCAGTCGGAGTACGCGGTCTACGCCAACTCGCCCTTTGATTCGGAAAACCGCCTGATTGTGGCCGCCTCCGACGTCAGCAGCATCTACCGCCGCAGGAACCGCCGGGAATACGAGCGGGTGGCCGGTTACATCGTGGAGATCGTGGGCGCGAGAAAGGGGAATTACATGGTGTTCTGCCCCTCCTACCAGTACCTCCACGCCGTGGAGGAGGTGTTTGTGCAGCTGGAAGAGCGGGGGGAGCTTCCCTTTGCCTGGATCTCCCAGTCCAGCCACATGCGGGAGGAGGAGCGGGAGGAATTTCTGGCGCGGTTCGCCAGGCCGGGCGACGGGAGGTCCCTGGCGGCGCTCTGCGTGATGGGGGGGATTTTTTCCGAGGGAATCGACTTGAAAGAAGAGCAGCTCATCGGGGCCATTGTGATCGGCACCGGGCTGCCTCAGGTGAACGTGGAGCAGGAGATCCTGCGGGAATATTTCGACGAGCACGGCGGCCAGGGCTTTTCCTACGCCTACCAGTACCCGGGCATGAACAAAGTGATGCAGGCGGCCGGCCGGGTGATCCGCACGGCCACGGACCAGGGCGTGATCGCCCTGTTGGACGACCGCTTTCTGAAATCCGACTACCAGGCCCTGTTTCCCAGGGAGTGGGAGCGTTACACCGTGGTTAACCGGCGCAACGTGCGCCGGGCGGTCGCTGATTTCTGGGAACATCTGGGAAATGAAACGCCCGGCGCTCCGAAAGACGATCTGCGTACCGATCTGCAAACGCCCTAAAGCAGTTCCATAAATTGTCTGGCGGCCTGGGAAACGGGCAGACTCTCGTTGTAGGCCACTACCATCTGGCGGGTGGGAAGGCTCTCGGTGAGCTCCAGGATGAACAGGTCCGGGTCGTCCTTCGGGATACAGAAGTCCGGAACAAAGGCGATGCCAAGGCCGATGCGGGCCAGGTCGATCAGCAGGTCGTTGCTGGACAGCTCGATCTCAGGCACCAGGTCCAGCTGGCTCTTCTGGAAGATCTGGTGGAGGAATTCGCTGGTGGTGCTCTTGCGGTCCAGCATCATGATGGGGTAGTCTAAAAGCTCGTCCAGGGAGATGGGACGCCCCGTGAGGGGGAATGCCGCCGCGTTTGCCACGAACACATCGGAGAACTCGTTGATTACCCGGATATTTAAATTGCCGGTCAGGGCGGAGTTGGGATAGTTGGTCACGATAAAATCCGCCTGTCCGTTTTCCAGGAAACGGGCGTACTCGATGGAGGTCTGGTTGGTGACCTTTATGTGGATGCCTGGGTATTCCTTGTGAAACTGATTCAGATAGGGAACCAGGTAGTAGCGGCATATGGTGTCGCTGGCGCCGATGCGCAGCTGCCCGCCGTTTAAGGTGTGGGCCTCTAAAAGCTGATTTTCGCCCTTGCGGATCAGATTCATGGCGGGCTCCACGTGCTTTAACAGAATCTCGCCTTCTGGGGTGAGCTGAACCTTTTTCGTGCTGCGGATGAAAAGGGGCTGACTCAGCTTCTTTTCCAGCACCTTGATGGACTGGCTGACCGCGGACTGGGAGATAAACAGCTGCTTGGAGGCTTCCGAGAAGCTGAGTGTGGTGGCAACGTGGTAAAATACCTTATATAGTTCATAATTGATATCCATTATTAAGCCCTCCTTATAAACTAGCTCTATATTATCACGTTTACAGAAGCTTTGTAAAGATGTTCCCATGGTATTTTCGCAAATTATGCCGGGATGCGGCGGGGGGAGGCCGGGGAGGAGGCGCCGGTCTCCGGGTTTTGGAAGATCTTGACTTATGCAGCCGCATCGATTATCCTTATTATTAGTTCAAAAGGCGGTGCGGCGAGTGTCCAAAGCGGCGGGATTCCCGTTTCTTTGGACATATTGCTGGTACTGACAATACTTACAAAGGTGGAAGAGAGATTATGGTGGAGACTGTGGTCAGCGTGGGCCTGGCCGTCCAGGAGCATTTAAAAATCCGCAAGCAGGTGATTCGCCCCCTGACCCCTACGGGAGCGGAAAAACGCTTCTGCGTGGTGACCGGCATCCATGGGGACGAGCTGGAGGGGCAGTACGTGTGTTATGAGCTGATCCGCAGGATCCGGGAGCGCATGGAGAACTTAAAAGGGGTGGTAGAGCTGTATCCGGCGTTAAATCCCCCTGGGGCTGGACTCCGTCACCCGCGGCGTTCCGGGCTTTGACCTGGATATGAACCGCACCTTCCCCGGGGAAGCGCAGACCTCCATGCCCGAACACGTGGCCCACAAGATTGTCATGGATCTGGCGGGCGCGGATCTGTGCCTGGACCTCCACGCCAGCAATATTTTCCTGCGGGAGATTCCCCAGGTGCGCATGAGTGCGGAGACCGCGGACCGCCTGCTGCCCTATGCAAGGAAGCTGAACGTGGACTTTGTCTGGGTGTACGAGGCGGCCACGGTGCTGGAATCCACCCTGGCCCACAGCCTAAACGCCATGGGTGTGCCCACCCTGGTGGTGGAGATGGGCGTGGGGATGCGCATCACGGAACAATACGTCTTTCAGCTGGTGGACGGAATCTTCGCCCTGATGAAGGAAATGGGAATCTGGGAAGGGGAGACCGCAAAGCCCAAGGAGCCCATTGTGTCCCGGGACGGGGAGGTGGGCTTTGTAAGCGCAGGCCGCCCCGGCATTTTTGCGCCCTGTGTGCGGCACTGGATCAATGTGGAGAAGGGGGAGCTGATCGGCCGTATTTTAAATCCCCTGGAGGGAACCGTGGAGGAAGAGGTGTTCTCCCCCCTTAAGGGGATGCTGTTCACGCTGCGGGAATACCCGGTGGTGTCCCCGGGTTCCCTGCTGGCCCGGGTGTTGGGAGGTGATTACCGGTGAGAAAGGAACTGATCTGGTCCCTGCCCGGCCTGTACCGGGAGGATATGGAGGTTTACGGCTACCATTTCGGCAGAGGGGACAAGGCCGCCTGCGTGGTGGGAGCCCTGAGGGGCAACGAGGTGCAGCAGATGTACGTCTGCTCCCAGCTGGTGAAGGCCCTGACCGAGCTGGAAGCTAAGGGGGCCATTGTGAACAACAATGAAATCCTGGTGATCCCCGCGGTCAATTACTATTCCATGAACATCGGCAAACGGTTCTGGGCCGCGGACAGCTCGGATATCAACCGCATGTTTCCCGGCCGCGCCGGGGGCGAAACCACGGAGCGGATCGCGGACGGCGTGTTCGCCCGGGTCCGGGAGTACAGCTACGGCGTGCAGTTCACCAGCTTTTACATGCCCGGCGAGTTCGTGCCCCACGTGCGGATGATGGAGACGGGGCGGCAGAGCCCCAGCCTGGCCAATTTATTCGGCCTGCCCTATGTGGTGATCCGCACGCCCCAGCCCTACGACACCACCACCCTGAATTACAACTGGCAGCTCTGGGACACCAGCGCATTCTCCGTGTACACCAGCGCCACGGACCGGATCGACCAGGCCAGCGCCCGCCAGGGAGTGGCCAGCGTGCTGCGCTTTCTGACCCGCATGGGTATCCTGCGCTACACCAGCCACAGCGGTTATATCGCCAGCGTGGTTCACGAGAGCGACATGACGGACGTGCTGGCGGACCGGCCGGGTATCTACTGCCAGGGCTTTGCGCCGGGCCAGGAGGTGCGCAGAGGGGATGTGCTGGCCAGCGTGGTGGATCCCCAGGTGGGGGAGACGGTGAGCCGCATTTTGTCCCCAACGGACGGCATCGTGTTTTTCGCCCACTCCTCGCCTCTGGTGATGGAGGGGACGGTTGTATTTAAAATTATCCGGCGGCTCCACGAGTAAATGCCGGAAGCAAGAGAGATCAGGAGAATCGAATATGGCACAGGATTTTTATGAAATGTATCTGGAGGAGATGGGGCAGATCGCTCCCATGAGCGCAGAGGAGGAAGCCCGGATTTTGGAGCGGACGGCCGCCGGAGAGGTTCAGGCCCGCAAGCGCCTGGTGGAGGGGAATCTGCAAAAGGTTCTCTCCATCGCCAAAGAGTACGAGGGCAGCAGGCTTCCCATGGCGGACATTGTGCAGGAGGCCAACACCGCCCTCACCCTGGCTGCGGTGGAGTACGACGGCGCCACGGAGTGGGAAGCCCTCCTGGACCAAAGAGTCCGGGAAGCGGTGGAGGAAGCCGTCCGGGAGCAGGAAGCCGAGCTGGAGGTGGAGGAGAACATGGCGGCCAGGGTCAACGCGCTGCAGATCGTTTCCCAGCATTTGGCCGGGGAACTGGGCCGGGAGGCGACCGTGACGGAGCTGGCAGAGAAGATGAAGATGACCGAGGAGGAGATTCGGGACATCATGAAGCTGGCGCTGGACGCGCTGACGGTCAGCGGAGACACGGCTGCGGCGGGAGGGGAGACGGAATGAGGCTCTACATCATACGCCATGGACAGACGGACTGGAACGTGCTTGGCAAGATCCAGGGCCGCCAGGACATCCCGTTAAATGAAACCGGCCGCCGCCAGGCTGCCTGCCTTGCAAAGGGGATGGAGCGCAGGCCGGTGTCCATGATCTTCTCCAGCCCCCAGAAGCGGGCGTTGGAGACGGCCCAGGCCATCGCGGACAGCCAGACGGCCCAGGTGACCCGGCTTCCATGGCTGGTGGAGATCGGCTACGGAACCTGGGAAGGGCGCACCGGCGAGGACATCATGACCACGGACCGGGAGCTGTACAACGCCTGGTGGGAGCACCCGGCCACGGTGGCGCCTCCGGGAGGCGAGACCTTAAATCAGGTGGACGGGCGCTGCGCTGCGGCCTGGGACTACATCAAAGAGCATATGACCGGGGACACGGCAGTGGTGGCCCACGGCGGCACCCTGGCCCATTTTATCGTGCATCTGCTGAAGGGGCAGCCGGACGCGGAGGAGATCGTGGTGGGAAACGCCAGCATCACCACCGTGGAGTACGACCCGGAGACCGGGATCTGCCGGCTGCTGGAGCTCAACGATTGCAGCCACCTGGAGGAGCTTTTGCAGTGACCCATTGCATTTAACCAGAGAAAAGCAGGCGGCTTTGCCCTTTGTGGACAAAGCCGCCTGCTTTATGTTTCGGCGCGCCCGGCGGCGCACCTTTTGAAAGCTGTGTTTACTGTTTTGCCAGCGCGTGCATCAGCTCAACCGTAGCCGGGTACAGCTTGTCGTACACCTCCTGGAAGGCCTTGTACTGTTCGTGGGCCTCAGGGTTGGGGTAGAAGGTGCAGCCGGGCTTGATGAACTTGGTCAGGGCGGCGAAGTCCTCGAAGCCCGGGTATTTCACGGCTGTTGCAGCCATCATGGCATCGCCGAAGCTGGCTCCGATGGTCACAAGGGGTGTGTTGATCTCCTTGCCGGTGACGTCGGCCACGATCTGCATCCAGTGGGGATTCTGCACGCCGCCGCCCACTGCGAAGATCTGGTCGATGTCCACGTTGTCGTGGGCTTCCATGATGCGGATCTGCTGGTTCACCGAGTAGGCCACGGACTCTAAGGCGCTGCGGTAGAGATGGGCGCGGGTGTGGGCCAGGGTCAGGCCCAGCAGGCAGCCGCAGGCCAGGGGATCGTTGATGGGGGTGCGTTCGCCTGCAAAGTAGGGCAGAGTGATCAGGCCGTCGCTTCCGGGGGCGATCTGCTCCACGCCCTCCATCATGGTCTGGTAAGCGTCCGGTCCGCCGTCCTTCTCGATGGCCAGGGCATCCGGGAACAGGTTGTCGCGATACCACTTGGTCAGGGAACCGGCGGCGTTGGTCCCGGCGGAAATGTCGCAGAGACCGGGAACGATGAATTCCTCGCGCCACAGGCGGTCGTCGTCCACCAGCTCTTTGGTGCCCAGAATCATGTAGATGGAGGAGCCGAACTGGATCATCATCTTTCCGGGGGCCACAACGCCGATGCTGATGGCCTCCGCGCCGGAGTCGTCGGTTCCTGTGATTACCGGAGTGCCCTCGGCCAGGCCGGTCTCAGCCGCGGCTTTGGCGGTGACGGTGCCTGCGATGTCGTTGGCCTCCTTGATAGCGGAGAGCTGGTCCGGACGGCAGATGGGCTTACACAGCTCGGGGTTGGGGGTTCCGTCGCTGTTGTAGAGCGGGTTAAAGCTGGCCAGTCCCAGGAAACGGTCCACCACGTACTCGCCGGTGAGCTTGGCGGTGATGAAGGTGGAGGCGGTGATGAATTTGTGGGCCCTGGCGTAGACCTCCGGCTCGTTGTTCTTGATCCAGAGGATCTTGGGCATCACGTCGGAGGAACATAAGGGGCGGCCGTACCATTTCTTGATCTGCTCTTCCCCGTAGAGTTCGGTTAAGTCCGCCATCTCCCTGGTGGCGCGGGAGTCAATTCCGTAGAGGATGGCCTTGCGCAGGGGACGGCACTCCTCGTCCACGGGCAGGCAGTCCGCTCCCAGGGCGCTGGCGCCTACGGCCAGAATGTCGTGGGGGTCCACGCCGCTGTCCGCGATCAGCTTGTTACTGATCCGGCAGAAGTCGCCCCACCAGTCCTCGTCGGCATCGTGCTCATAGTGGCCCGGCTTGGGGTTGGTCATGGCGTGCTCCGCGCTGGCGGTGGCGATGATGTTGCACTCCTGGTCGATAATCACGCCCTTGCTGGAGTTGGTGCCGGTATCGATTCCCATAAAATACTTTTTGTTATTCATAGTAACCCTCCAAATTTGTTGTTACGGTTGTATTGGCCGTCATCCCTGTTTTCCCGCCTTGCCGGGCGTTTTCCGCAGATAATAGCTGTGGAGAAACTTGATGGCGATGATCAGGCAGGCGAAGGAGACGGACAGTGTCAGGATCACGTTGGAGCCGGAAAGCCCCGCCGTGATATAGCCCACGAAACAGCAGCCCGCCACGGTCATGGCGTAGGGCAGCTGGGTGGTCACATGGTCAATGTGGTTGCATTCCGTCCCGGCGCTGGACAGGATCGTGGTGTCCGAGATGGGGGAGCAGTTATCGCCGAACACGCTGCCGGCCAGGGTGGCGGACAGGGAGACGGTGAGCAGCTGCGGGGCCAGGGCGTAGGCCACCGGCGCGATGATCGGAATCAGAATGCTGAAGGTGCCCCAGGCGGTTCCGGTGGAGAAGCTCAAAAACGCGGCGATCACGAACACGATGGCGGGCAGCAGGAAAATGGGGAAGCTGGCCTTTGCCAGGCAATCGCTGACAAATTCCGGCGTCTGCAAAATGTCGCGGCACACGGAGCCGATGGTCCAGGCCAGAAACAGGATGCAGCAGGCCGGAATCATGGTCTTGAAGCCCTCGGTGACGCCGTTCATAAACTGGCGGAAGGTCATGAGCCCTCTGGGCACGAACATGACGAGAGCCGCAGCCAGGGCTCCGAACCCTCCCCATACCAGGGATTTTGAGGTCTCGCAGCTGCCGAAGGCGCTGCCTAAGTTCATGTAGGACTCACCGCCCGGAACGAAGAAACCGCCGGTGTGGAGCATGGCCGCGATGGCGAAGAAGATCAGGAGCACGATGGGTAAAAGCATATCCGCCACCGTGCCGCGGTCGGAGGATTCCGAGAGCATCTCGTTCTCCGATTTCACGGCGCCTAAGTATCCCCTGGCGGCCATGGCCTCCGCATCCACCATAGGGCCGTAGTCGAGACCGGTCAGAATGATGATGAAGATCATGGCAATGGACAGCAGGGCGTAAAGATTTAAAGGAATCGTGGAGAGGAATACCTCAAATCCGTTTTGGTAGTAGCCTGTGGCCTCCAGGTTGCTGCCCACTGCGGCTGCCCAGGAAGAGATGGGTGCGATGATGCACACGGGCGCTGCGGTACAGTCGATGATATAGGCCAGTTTGGCGCGGCTCACCTTGTATTTGTCGGTCAGCGGTTTCATGACGGTTCCCACGGTCAGGCAGTTGAAATAGTCGTCGATGAAAATGACGATGCCGAGCAGCGCGGTGGCCAGCAGAGAGAGCCGTTTGGACTTGATTTTGGTCGCAGCCCATTTCCCGTAGGCCTTGGAGCCTCCGGCCATGGAGATCACAAATACCAGGCCTCCCAACATGCAGACAAAGAGGATGATGTACAGGTCCGCGCTGCCCACCATCAGGTCAAATGCGGTGCCCACTGTGCCTGCGATGGGGTTGAGCCCCATGCCCATGGAGTAGATAAAGGTTCCGGCCATGATGCCGACGAGCAGTGACGATACAACTTCTTTTGATACAAGCGCCAGAGCGATTGCCAGTACGGGCGGTACGAGAGAGAGCCACCCAGCGTAATATGGTTCCACGATTCCAATCTCCTTTAATTCCTGATCTTAGTTTTGCTAATTTGTGGGGTAAACCACGCGGCCGTTCACGAGGGTCATAAAGACCTTCATTCCGCGGGCCTTTGCCGGGTCGACATCGAACAGATTTCCGTCCAGAACGGCGATGTCCGCCAGCTTTCCGGCTTCCAGGGTGCCAAGCTCCTGCTCGCGGCCCAGATTATACTGTCCGCCGCTTGTCCAGGCCTTTAACAGCTCGGCAACGGTCAGAGTGTTTTCCTTATTAAAAGGTTCGCCGCCCTCGGGGAACAGGCCGCCCACGGTGTGGTAAACGGATTCCGGGATATCGTCGTAGAGCAGGGGCAGGTCGGTGCCGCAGGAGATCGTCACGCCGCTGTCCGCCATTTTCCGGCGGTTCCAGTAAAAACGTCCGCGGTCCATGCCGATTTTTTCCTCGATCATGGCGATTTTGCCGGCGCGGTCCGCGATGGACATGATCTGCGGATAGACCTCCGCGATGATGCCAAGACGGCCCATGCGCTCCAGGTCCGCGGGATCGGAGCACTCCAGGTCGGTGATGGCCTGGCGGTTCTTCATCTTCCCGTTCTCATCCCTCTGGCACTGCTCAAAAATATCTACGGTTTTGCCGATGGCGCCGTCGCCCTGAGCGTGCAGGGAGAAACGGAAGCCCTCCTTGTCGGCCGCTAAAGTGTCCCGCTTTAAGCCTTCCCAATCAATGTCCTTGGCGCAGCAGGTGTCGGCGCAGAGGTAGGGCTTCTTCATCTCGCCTTCCAGCTGGCTGATGGAGCCGTCGGTCATCTGGTTGTAGCCGGAGAAGGACACAAAGTCGCCCTGGAATTTGTCGCGCATGGATTTTCCGTATTCCAGATTCATAGGCGCGCCTACGGGCTGGCTCATAAAATGAACGCGGGCGGTCAGCTCCTGCCCCTGTTCCAGCTCTGCTAACGCCTCTGTGAAGCCGTAGAAGTCGTCAAAGCCCATCTCCTTCACCGAGGTGATACCCCGGGAGTTCATCATGGCCAGGTATTTCTTGAATTCCGGCACGGAATAGCTGTGATCGCTGAGAATGTAGCGGAGCAGCTTCCAGTAGCTCTCGGACCAGCAGGTGTCCGGGGTGAAGCCGTAGGCCGCGCCTGCCGCGCTGTTCATATAGCAGGTCTCCCCGCCTTCCATGAACAGGATCGCCGGTGTGGCGCCGAATTCCTGATCCAGCTTTTCCTGAGTCAGGCCGCCGAAGCCGGGTCTGACGTTCCGGGCCAGTACGGTGGCGCCGGGCTTTAACGTATTCTGGTACGCTTTGGCCGCCGACAGAACTTCCTCCTCCGTGGAGCAGCCGCCTAAGTCGGCGCCCGTGATGGTCAGAAGATAACCGGTGAAGAAACAGTGTACGTCCACGAAGCCGGGACAGATCAGGCGGTCGCCCAGCTCGTGGATCTCGGTGTTTTCCCCGGCGTACTCAGCTCCGTCCGATGGGCCGGAGGCCAGGATCCGGTTGCCTGCGACGGCCACAAAGCCGGGCTGGGGTTCCCTGCCGGAGCCGTCGAAAATGGCGTTGGAGCGCAATAAAAGGTCTGCTTTCTGCATGTGAATTCCTCCTTTGATAGATGGATAATGTGAATAAGATAAAAGATTTTTCATACCAATTCTGTGCAAATCATAACACAGACCAGCTTTAGATTCAATAAAAAAAAGCCTGTTGGCGGAAGAATTGTAAAAAAGGCCAAAAAACGGCTTGTAATTTGTGCAATATGTACATTCGATATTGAGAAGCGGTTGAAAAAGGCCGATGGTCATTGACAAGAAACAGGGATCATGGTATGCTCAAAGCGGATCGGAAAATTATGTAACATGTATAATGATAGAAGCACTTGAAACATCGGACAGAAATCGTACAGGGGTGAGGAGATGAATGAGATGAGACGGAAACTGATCGCAATGGATTTGGACGGCACGGCGGTGGACTCGGAGGGCAGACTGGCTCCGGGCGTGAAGGAAGCGATTGTGAACGCCAGGGCGGAGGGGCATATGGTCGCTTTTGTGACCGGGCGGGCGGACACGGATATGGCGGCGCTGGATTGCGGATACGAGTTCGTGGACTATCTTATATTAAATAACGGAGCGAAGCTGGTCCGCGGACACGACCGGACCGTGCTGGAGAACGAAGTCTTAAACCGGGACGAGGTGGAGAGGCTGATCCGTTTCTGTCAGGAGCGGGATATCCAGGTGTATGTGATCTGCGGCCGGGAATGCTATGCCAGCAAGCGCGGCGAGCGCCTGGAGCGCTACATGAATTCCATTGGTTGCTGTCCCCACTATTTCGAGGATATTTCCCAGGTGCCCACGGACCGGGTGGAGGGCATGACCATCCTGGGGGAGGCGGCTCCGGTGTGTTCGGCCATCAGGGAGCAGGGCTTCAACCTGCGCGCCGTGATCTCCGAGCCTTTCTGTGTGGATGTGATGAACCCGCAGGTCAACAAGTGGAATGGTCTTAAGGAACTGCTGCGCCGGATCGGGATGGAGCGGGAGGACGTGGTGGCTGTGGGCGACTACGACAACGACCTGGAGATGATTCTGCAGTCCGGGATCGGCGTTGCGGTGGGCAACGCCAGGGAGTGCGTGAAAGCCCGGGCGGATTACGTGACGGTCCGGGACAACGAGGCCGGAGCAGTGGCGGACATGATCAACGAGCTGGTGTTGGGCAGAACCTCCGGGCTCTGTCTGAAAAACGCAGTGTAGACGTTCGGATTATATAGAAGCTGAAGTGAGGGGATCCCGTAGGAGAGCGGATCGATTGATGCCGCCGTCCTGCTGGGATCCCTTTTTGGTATAAAAATTTAGGGTCCCTATTTAGCTTGTGGAGGATTAATGAGAAAAAATGGAAAAATCTATGTGCAATATGCATATAAATAAAATTCAAATATGTAGAAAATAATAAATTGACACAAGGAAGTGAATCTGCTATACTTCAAGCGGTATAAAAAACTGAATAACATATATAAGGCAAGGAGGAGAACGATGAAAGTTGCGGCAATAGGCGATAATTGCATCGACGTATACGAGCGGATCGGCAAAAAGTATCCCACCGGCAATGTAGTGGATACCGGCGTCAACATTCAGAAGCTGGGAATTCCGGTTTCCGTGATCAGCACCACCGGGTCGGACGAGAACGGCGTCTGGATGGTGGAGGCGCTGACAAAGGAAGGCCTGGATTTAAGCCACTTCAAGGTGGGGGACGGAGCCACCGCCATTACATACATGGATATGGACGGCCTTGACCGGGTTCATGGCGATTACGTGGAGGGCGTGCTGGAGAACATCGTTTTTGACGACGAGGATATCCGCTTCGCTGCGGAGCACGATCTGGTCCATACCGCGCTGTGGGGAAAGGCGGAGGACGCCCTGCCGAAGATCAAGGCGCTGTCCGGTGCGAAGATCAGCTTTGACTATGCGGACCGCCTGGACCATGAGCTGGTGGAGCAGACGCTGCCTTACGTGGATTACGGATTTTATTCCTACCACAAGGAGCGGGATCCCTTTATCGAGGGCTACTTAAAGGACAAGGTGGACCGCGGGATGAAGATCGCGGTGGCGACCTTCGGCGACAAGGGAAGCCTGGCCTACGACGGCAAGCAGTTCTACGAGGGCGGCATTTATCCGGCCAAGCTGGTGAACACCGTGGGCGCCGGGGACAGCTTCATCGCCGGTTTCCTGTACGAGATTCTCATGGGTTCGGACATTGAGAAGTGTCTGGACACCGGAGCCAGAGTGGCGGCCAAGGTTGTCAGCACCTTTAATCCCTGGGAGGATTAAATATATGAAGAAACGGATTCTTTGTTATGGGGATTCCAACACCTGGGGCTACAAGCCGGTGACCGGGGAGCGCTACGACGAGGATGAGCGCTTTACCGGGGTTCTGGCCCGGGAGCTGGGAGAGGACTACCGGGTGGTGGAGGAAGGCCTGGTGGGCCGCACCACCGTTTTCTCCGACCGGATGGAACCGGAGCGGTGCGGAATCGAGCACCTGCTGCCATTTATCCTCTCGCAGCTTCCGCTGGACTACATGGTCATTATGCTGGGCACCAACGACACCAAGACCCATTTCCATGTGAATGCTAAGGAGATCGGGTATGGGATGGAGGAGCTGATCATCAAAGCGCAGCACATCCTGCGCATCCGCGGTTCAAAGGCAAAGATCCTGCTGGTGGCGCCGGTTCCCATCTGCCCGGAGGACGACCCCATGTTCGGTCCCGAATCCGCAGAGAAGAGCGAGGAATTAGGCGGGGTGTACCGGGAGCTGGCCCGTACCTGGGACTGTCTGTACCTGGACGCCAAAACCGTGACCAGGGAAGTCGGAGGGGACAAAATCCATCTGACTGCCAACGCGCACAGCGCCCTTGGAAGGGCGATTGCAGCAATCATAAAAGAAAATGAATAAAGGGGGTAATTTACTATGAAACTCGGTATGTTTACATCCGGCTACCAGCGCAATCCGCTGGAGCACTGCTTCCAGGACGCCAAGCGTTTTGGTTATGATTTCATCGAACTCTGGGGAGGAAGACCTCATGCCTACGCGCCGGACTTAAAGGCCGGAGAGCTGGACGACGTGAAGCGCCTGATTGACAAGTACGAGATTCCGGTGCTGGGCTACACGCCGGAGCACAACGGCTATCCGTACAACTTCATGATCGGCAGCGAGCTTCAGAGAAGAGACGCGGTGGAATACTTAAAGCTCAGCCTGGATATGGCCAAGGAGCTGGGATCGGACTATATGCTGATCTCTCCGGCCCACGCGGGATACGAGACCACCTACGAGGAGATCTGGAACCGTATGGAAAAGACCGTCCGGGAGCTGGGCGACCACGCTGAGAAGGTGGGCGTGAAGCTGGTGGTGGAGACGCTGACTCCCTACGAGAGCAACGCGTTCAAGAGCGCCAACGACGCGGTGGAGCTGTTCAAACGTGTGAATTCCCCCTACGTGGTGGGGATGGTTGACATCGTTCCGCCCTTCGTGCAGCACGAGAGCATCATGGCGTACTTAAGCAAGCTGGGCGATAAGATGTACCACATGCACATCATCGACGGCGACCAGGGCACGGACAGCCATATTGTTCCGGGCGAGGGATCCATCCCGCTGCCTGAGCTGTTCAAGGAGTTAAAGGAAGCGGGCTATGAGCGGACCGCAACCCTGGAGTTGGTGACCGGCTACATCAACGAGCCGCGCCTGTACGCCAGAAGGGCCATCGACCGGGCCAGAGAGTACATGAAAGAGGCCGGCTTTTAGTTTCATACAATAACAGTACAGCTTGGAAGGGAGACATACGATGTTTATTGATATTCACGTGCATCCGGCCTTTTATGATCCCATAAACGGGGATGAAGCGGTGGAGGAGATGCGCCACAGCGCCCTGGATATCCACAAAAACGGCACGGCGCCCCTGGAACACATTTTCAATCAGATGCGCTGCGCCGGACTTGACAGGCTCTGCTTGCTACCGGAGGATTACACCACGGAGCTTGGCAGGCCCGTGGTGACCAACGAGGAGGTAAAAGCCCTTGTGGACCTGGCCCCGGACAAATTCATCGGATTTGCCAGCGTGGACCCGTTTTTGCCCGACGCGGCGGAAAAGCTGGAACACGCCTTTGGCGACCTGGGCTTAAAGGGGCTGAAGCTCCATCCGTCCAGACAGCACTTTTATCCCTGCGATGAGCGCCTGAACGCGGTGTACGACGTCTGCGAGACCTACAAAAAGCCTATTATTTTCCACAGCGGGCTTTCCTGGGAACCCAACACGCTGACCAAGTATTCCAGACCCACCGAGTTCGAGGAACTGGCGGCCACCCGCCCGAACCTTAAGATCTGCCTGGCCCACTTCGGCTGGCCCTGGGTACAGGAGACGGCCATGCTGATGCTCAAGTACCCCAACGTTTACGCGGACACGGGAATCCTGTATTTTGACAACGCCTGGGAGTTTTACCGCCGGGTGTTCACCCAGGATCTACCCGCCACCTGGATTGACCGCAGCCTGCGCCACCAGGTGATGTTCGGCAGCAACAATCCGCGGTTCGAGCAGATTCGCATGGCGGACGCCATCGGCAAGCTGGGATTCAGAGAGAGCACCCTGGAACTGATCAAGGGCGAAAACGCCATCGAGTTCCTGGGCGGACTGTAGGGAGGTGATTCGGAATGGTCGTTTTAAAAGAAATTATGGTGCTGACAACACAGTACAACCAGTGGATCCGGATCACGGATGAGATCGAGCAGGTGATGAAGGAGAGTGGAATACAGAACGGCATCGTCAATGTGATCAGCCGCCACACCACAACCGGCGTCACGGTCAATGAATCCCTGGAATGCCTGGAGAGCGATATGTCGGAATTCCTTTCCCGGCTGGCTCCTGAGGACTGGCCCTACGCCCATGCGCGGATGCTGCGGGACTACGGTTCCACGGCCGGTAATCCAACGGGACATCTCAAATCCCTGATGACCGGGAACCACTGCCACCTGGTGGTGAGCGGCGGCGAGCTGGAGCGGGGCGGAGCCCAGGAGGTCTATTTCTGTGAATTCGACGGTCCGGCCAAGCGGACCGTGATGGTACAGATCATGGGCGAGTGATTGCCCGATATGTGATGAAGCATACGCGCAATGGCGCGATGTGATATGGTTAAGGTTCCTATAAACCAAATACAAAAAAAGGAGATATGAGTATGTCAAATCCAAAAACTCCGGAACAAAGTGCAAATGAACTGAAGAGGAAACTGGGGCTGGGAGCGGTTATCGCGCTCGGCGTTGGTACCACCGTGGGATCCGGTATCTTCTCCTCATTGGGAGAGGTGGCGAACGCCGCCGGAAGCAGCCTGTTCCTGGTGCTGGCCTTCCTGATCGGAGGTCTCTTACAGATTCCGGCAAACTTCTGCTACGCAGAGCTTGCCAGCGCCTTCCCTGAGGACGGCGGGCAGTATGTTTATTTTAAAGAAGCGGGTTCCAGACCCCTGGCCTTCCTCTGCGGATGGATCAGCTTCTGGGCCACCGATCCGCCCAGCATTTCCATCATGGCTCTGGCAATCGCCAACTACCTGGCATTCTTCATTCCGGTACACGGACTGGTGCTGCGTTTTGTAGCCGTGGCCTTTGTACTGATCTTTATGATGATGCATCTGCGCTCGGTGGAGGGTGGCGGTAAGTTCCAGACCGTCATCACGGCTCTGAAGATCATTCCCTTCGTGCTGATCATCGGAATTGGTATCTTCTTCATCAAGGGAGAGCTGTTCCTGTCCTCAGCACCGTTGGCTACCGTGACCGCAACCGGATTTACCGCTCTGATGGCCGGTATCTCCGCTACCACCTGGTCCTTCGACGGTATGGCGGCGGCCTGCTACATGTCCGGCGAGATCCGCGAGCCCAAGAAGAACCTGCCCAAGGGTCTGATTCTGACCGCGTTTATCGTGCTCGGCCTGTACGTTGGCCTGACCGTAGTCGCTTCCGGTCTGCTGAGTGTGGATGAGCTGGCCGCTTCCGAGGCCCCCATCGCTCTGCTGGCTTCCAAGATTCCGGTGATCGGCAACTACGCCGGAACCATCGTGGCGATCATGGCGGTTATCGTGGTAATCGGCTCCCTGTCCAGCTGTATTATGTTCCAGCCCAGAATTGAGTACGCAATGGCGAGAGACGGACTGTTCTTCAAGTCCTTCGGCAAAGTACATCCCAAATATGAGACTCCGTACTTCTCCATCCTGGTACAGTGCGCTGTGGCAATCGTTCTGATCTTTGCAAGTTCCCTCTCCGATCTGCTGGGATATTTCACCCTGGTAGCTCTGCTGAAGAACTTCCTGACCTTCGGCACCATCATCGTGCTGCGCAACAAAGCGCACTACAAACCGGCATACCGTATGCCCGCCAGACCTCTGATGGTCGGCATCGCTATGGTTATCACCGGAACCCTGATCTGGTCCACCTTTATCTGGGCTCCTCTGGCTGGTATTGCCTGCGCAGTGATCGCAGTGGTCACCGGTCTTCCAGTTTACTATTTCTGGGAGAGCAAGAATAAGAAGGCAGCCGGTAAATAATGGGTTTTTAACCGCGGCAAGGTTGACACTTTGTGGCAGATGTTCTAAGATGAGTTGTAGGAATACGTTTAACGAATGAAGTATTACATGATTTTCGACTGAAAAAGGAATGTCTGCCATGAATATAGAACGCCAGAAGCCTCGGGACGAGGCCATTGAAAAAATTGAAAATTATATCATTCACAACCATTTAAAACCGGGTGACAGGCTTCCCTCTGAGCGGAGCATGTGCGATATGTGGGATTTCAACCGTTCCACCTTGAGAAGCGCGATCAAACAGCTGATTCTCGAGGGGAAGATTTATAATAAGAACGGATCGGGAACCTACGTGTCCGGTGAAAAGCTGGTGCGAAATCTGCAGGACACGGACGGTTTTTACCAGACCGTGAAGCGTTCGGGCCGTGAGATCACTACCAAGGTGGTCCACATGGATTTCTGTGAGACTCCGAAGAACATCGGGCGGAAGATGAAGCTCCCGCTGGGGCATAAGCTGTTCCGCCTGGTGCGTATCCGGTATCTGGACGGGATTCCGGTGATGATTTCCACCGCCTTTCTGGACGCGGAGCGTTTTCCGGGCCTCGAAGCCCTGGATTTCGAGAACAACTCTCTGTACAGCCTGCTGAAGGAGCGCTATAACGTGGAGATTTCAGGCGGCCATGAGAAGCTCAGTATCACCTACTGCGATGCCCAGGAAGCCGGTTATCTGGAGATGGAAGAGGGCGCCCCTGTGATCTATCAGTCCGGCGTGACCATGGATGAGAAAGACATTGTATTTGAGTATTTTAAGGAGATTACCCGTTCGGAGTACATCTGCTATGCCAGCGAGCTGACGAGGCGGTAAGGCGGCCCCGCAGATTGCCCGCAGGGCGGAATTAGGGAGGTATAAACATGAAGTTAGCTGCAGTTGGCGATAACTGTATGGACGTTTACGAAAATATCGGAAAAGCATATCCCGGCGGAAATCCCGTCAATGTGGCCGTATATTTTGTGCGGTTGGGGGGAGAGTCCTCCTACACGGGAGTGGTCGGAACCGACCAGTACGGAAAACTGATGAAGGAAAAAATTGCGGAGAAGGGCGTTGACGTGTCCCACATCCGCTTTATGGAAGGCAACACGGCGATCACCCATGTGGAACTGGTGGATGGAGAGCGCGTGTTCGGAGAGTACGAGGAAGGCGTTCTGGCGGACTTCAAGCTCACCGACGAGGAGATCGATTTCCTCTGCAGTCATGATATGGTAGTGACCGGTCTCTGGGGAAATGTTCATGACGATCTGGCCAAGATCCAGGCCAGAGGCGTGAAGGTTGCCTTTGACGCGGCTACCCGCCCGGAGGATCCGGCGGCTGTCACCGCGATCCCCTCCGTGGATTACCTGTTCTTTGCCACGGACGACGGGGATACGCCGGAATTGCGCGAGACCATGAAACAGATTAAAGCCAAGGGGCCCAAGCTGGTGATTACCACCCTGGGCGAAAAGGGCAGTATTGTCTACGACGGAGAGAAATACACCACCTTCGGAATCATTCCCTGCAACGTGGTGGACACCATGGGAGCCGGGGACAGCTTCATCGCCGGATTCTTAAAGGGGATTCTGGAAGAGAAACCGGTTGAAGAGTGTATGAAAATGGGCGCAGCCAATTCCAGCGTGACGCTGGAGTACAACGGCGCCTGGTAAGAAGCGTAAAGGGGGTTATTGCGTTGGCAAAACCGGCAGAGGTTTCCTACAATGCACCGATCTATCTGCAGCTCAGAGAGGTTGTGCGTTCCAAAATTGAGGATGGGGAGTATGCGCCCGGAACGGCGATTCCCTCCGAGAATCTATTGGCCAGCACCTATGGCATCAACCGCCTGACCGTGCGCAGCGCCATCGATGCGCTGGTGAACGAGGGCCTGCTCAAGCGCGTGCAGGGTAAGGGCGTGTACGTGGTGGCGCAGATCGAGCGCGACCTGGAGGTGTTGGGCGGATTCACACAGACCATGAACGCCAAGAATGTGGAGACCAGAAGGAAAATTCTGTCCAAAGGCCAGCGCAGAGCCGGGGAGAAGTACGGGGCGATTTTTGGGATTGAACCGGACGACATGCTGTATTTTATCAGGCGTCTGGACTATGCGGACGAGGAACCCATCGCCATCCAGGAGATCTACATTCCCTACAATCTTGTTCCCAAGATGGAGGGGATCGACCTGTCGGTGTTCAGCATGTACGAGATCTACAAGTTTTACGGCATCAATCCGGTGCGGGCCTGGCAGACCCTGGATTTGGTACAGCTTACCCAGTCCGACGCCCGGCTGATCAACATCAACAAGGATCAGACGGTGTTTCTGTTCGGCTGCACCACGTACGACGACCATAACCGCGTGATCGAGTATTCCAAGTCCTATACGCGGGGGGACAAATGCAACTTTACGGTACATTTTCATAAATAGAGGAAGGAAATATCAGCGATGTTAAAATTTGACGAGCAGAAACAGATTGACAGTGTAAACGGCGCTCTGGCCCTGAGACCGGAGATTGAAAAGGTAGTGGACGAGATCCAGAACCGCGGATTTGACGCGATTTTCTTTATCGGCATCGGCGGAACCTGGGCCTCCAGCATGCAGGTTGAGGTTTATATGCGGGGCAGAAGCTCCATTCCGGTATATGTTGAGAATGCGGCGGAATTTCTGACCACGGGCAACAAACGTTTCACCAAGGATTCCATCGTGATCTTCTCATCCGTGACGGGCAGCACCTCCGAGATGGTGAAGGCCGTTGACAAGGCTCACGAGATCGGCGCAAAGGTGTTCGGTTTCATCGACAAGCCCGAAGCTCCCATGGTAAAGCAGTGCGACTGGTGCATCTCCTATCCCATGAACGAGCAGCTGAAGTTCTATATGGTGGCCAACCGTCTGATGTACAACAACGGCGAGTTCCCGGAGTACGACAAGTACAACGCTGAGATGGAAGCGCATCTGGCCCAGGCCCTGGTGGATGTGGAGAAGGAAGCCGATCCGTGGGCGGCTGAGTTTGCCAGCAAGAAGTACGAGTATTTCAAGGCCCATCCGGATATGCCCCACTATTTCGTGGGCAGCGGCAACCAGTGGGGAGCAACCTACTCCTACGCGATGTGCTACTGGGAGGAGCAGATGTGGATCCGCACCAAGTCCATCACCTGTCCCGAATTCTTCCACGGCATGCTGGAGATCGTGGAGGCCGAGACCCCGGTAACCCTGTTTATCGGCGAGGATGAGCAGCGTCCTCTGGCAGAGCGGGTGAAGAACTTCCTGCCCAGAATCTGCAAGAACTACACCATCATCGACACCAAGGACTACGAGCTTAAGGGAATCAGCGAGGAGTTCAGAGGTTCCATCTCCCACCTGGTGATGCACGCTGTGAACAACCGCGTGGACGCCCACATGGAAGCGGAGCTGTGCCATCCCCTGGAGATCCGCCGTTACTACCGTCAGCTGGATTATTGATAACGAGCGCAATATAGCAAATAGTGAATGAAAAGCGAAAAGCGGGAAGTGCAGGTCTTTGACTCTCCCGCTTTCGCTTTACAGAAATATGGAAAATATTGTAAGCAAAAAGGAGAAAAATTATGCTTTGGACTGAAAAAATGTTTGGGGTTAAGAAACCGATTATCACGATGCTGCACCTGGATCCGCTGCCCGGAGATCCCCGGTTCCACTACGGCGACACCATGGAGCGCGTGGTGGAGCACGCAAGAGCCGATCTGCACGCACTGCAGGAGGGCGGCGTGGACGGAATCATGTTCAGCAACGAGTTCAGCCTGCCCTATGAGCGTCATATGAGCTTTGTTACACCGGCCGCCATGGCCCGCGTGATCGGCGAGCTCAAATCCGAGATCCGCGTGCCTTACGGCGTGGACTGCATCTCCGACGGCCAGGCCAGCATCGAATTGGCGGCGGCTGTGGACGCGAAGTTTATCCGCGGAACCTTCTCCGGCGTGTATGTTGGGGACGGCGGCTTCTACAACAACGATTTCTCCGCCCTGCTGCGCCGCAAGGCAGCGCTGCACCTGGACGATCTGAAGATGCTCTACTTCATCAACCCTGAGTCCGACCGCAGTATGGACACCAGACCTCTGGTGGATATCGCCAAGTCCACCATCTTCAAGGCTCATCCCGACGGGCTTTGCATCTCCGCCAACGCCGCCGGTCAGGACGTGGACGACGAGCTGATCGCCAGCGTGAAATCCGGAGCGCCCGACGTGGTGGTGCTGTGCAACACCGGCTGCCGCCCGGATACCATCGAGCGCAAGCTGACCACGGCGGATGCCGCGGTGGTGGGAACCTACTTCAAGGAAGGCGGAAAGCTGGAGAACGACAAGCTGGAGAACGTGCGGGTGGATGTGAACCGTGTGAAGGAGTTCATGGAAGTCGTGCACAGATTCCGCGAAACCCTGTAATCCGCCGCTGCCAGTTACAGCGGTTGTCCCGCATAGCGCGCCGCCGTCCGCAGCCCTGTTTTTGCAGAGCTGTGAACCGTAACGGCCATCGCGCTTTGCGGGTAAAAGGAGAGTAGTATGAAACAGTATCTTATGGGGATTGACAACGGCGGCTCGGAAATCAAGTGCGCCATATTCGGGATGGACGGGGAGGAGATTGCGGTTGCCGGACGCCGCCTGCCCATCTCGGTGCCTGCGCCGGGATTCACGGAGCGGGACGCCCTCCAGGTGTGGGAGGCCAACGCCGAAGCCATCCGGGAATCCATTGAGAAGGCGGGCATTTCCGGGAAGCAGATTAAGGCTGTGGGGCTGACGGGTTACGGAAACGGCCTTTGTCTGGTGGACGGTAAGGGGGAGCCGACCTGCAGCTGCATCGTGTCCACGGACAACCGGGCGGCGGATTACTGCCGGCGGTTCGCTGAAAACGGGGCGGAGCGGGCCATCTATCCCATGACCTGCCAGACCATCTGGTCGGCCCAGCCGGCGGCGCTGCTGCCGTGGTTTAAGGACAACCGGCCGGAGGTGCTTGAAAAGAGCGCCTGGTATCTGTCTATCAAGGATTTTATCCGCTTCCGGCTGACCGGAGTATTTGCCTGCGAGATGACGGATGCCTCCTCGGGCTGCCTGCTAAATCTGCACACCCGGGAGTTTGACCAGAAAATTTTCGACGCTCTGGGCATCGGGGGGCTGCGCCGCCTGATGCCGCCCTGTCTGGAGAGCACGGACGTGTCCGGCTATGTGACGGAGGAGGCGGCAAAGCGCACCGGGCTGGCGGAGGGAACGCCGGTGGCGGGCGGGTATTTCGACATTGACGCCGGGGCCCTGGCCAGCGGCGTGCTGGGGCCGGATATGCTGTGCCTGATCGCCGGGACCTGGTCCATCAACGAGTATCTCAGGGCTGAGGCCAACACGGACTATGACAAGAACTGCAACACGGTGACCCTGTCCTTCCTGCCGGGATATTTCCTGGTGGAGGATTCCAGTCCAACCTCGGCCAGCAATTTCGACTGGTATGTGCGGACGTTTCTGGAACCGGGCCATCCGGGGGTAGCTCCGGGAGAGCTGTACCGGCAGTGCGACCGGGAGCTGGAGCGCTGTTTTACCACGGACAACGACATTATTTTCGTGCCTTACCTGTACGGGTCCAATTCCAACCCAGACGCCAAGGGAGCGTTTTTCAACCTGACCAGCTACCACAATTCAAGTCATGTGCTGCAGGCCGTCTACGAAGGCGTGGCCTTCAGCACGATGTACCACGTGAAGAATCTGCGCAGGCCGGTGACGGACTACCGCACCGCGCGGCTGTCCGGCGGCGTTGCCAAGAGCCGGGTGTGGGCCCAGATGATGGCGGATATCCTGCAGATGCCCATAGAGGTATTAAAGAGCGGCCAGATCAGCGCCCAGGGCGCGGCCATGGGCGCGGGGGTTGCCTGCGGCGCCTTCGCCTCCCTGGAGGACGCGGTGGAGCACATGGTGCAGACCGGCGGGGTGTTTGAGCCGCGCCGGGAGTACGCGGAGTATTATGCCGGAAAGTACGCCGCATTTGAGCGGGCGCTGAAGGCCCTGGACGTGTTCCACACGGCACAACCGGAGGAGGATCAGACATGTTCACAGTGAGCCCATCCATCCTCTCGGGAAACCTGCTGAATCTGGAGCGTCAGCTGGATGCCCTGGCCGGTCTGGGGAATCTGCATCTGGACATTGACGACGGCAATTTTGTCCGCGGAATCAGCTTTGGCATGGACACGGTGCGGGCGATTGTGGATTACACGGACATTCCGACGGATGTTCACCTGGAGGTGTTAAACCCCTGTGACTATGTGGAGGAGCTTTGCCGCTGCGGGGTGAAACGCTTGTGCGCCCACATCGAGGCCCTGCCTTATCCCAGCCTGTTTCTCAGCGCGGCCAGGAAGGGCGGCGCTGCGGCCTGTGGGCTGGCGGTGAACCTAAAAACTCCGGTGGCAGAGCTGGTCCCTTATGCAGACCAGCTGGATTATGTGCTCTTTGTCAGCGTGGAGGCGGATCATGACGGACTGCCGTTCCGCCCCGGAGTTCTGGACAAAGTGCGGGAGGCCAGGGCGCTTCTGGGGCCGGGGACGGATATCTGGGTGGACGGGGGTGTAAACGCGGGAAATCTTGGCCGGATTGTCCGGGCCGGAGCTACGGGGGTAGTGGTGGGCCGGGCGGTATTCGGGGCTGAGGACCCGGTGAGAGCCTACCGGGATTTGCTGGAGCTGGCAGAAGCGGCCGGCCGGGAGGTTTAGAGATGTATGAGAGAGAAAAACAACAGTTGATCGACTGCGCCCGGGCCATGGAGCGCCACGGCCTGGTGGTGCTCAGCGGTGGAAACGTCAGCATGCGCATGCCCTGCGGTAATTTTCTGGTTACGCCCTCGGCCATGAGCTACGACACCATGACGATCGATGATATTGTGCTGATCGACGGGGAGACCCGGACGGTGGAGGGCAGACGCCGCCCCACCAGCGATAAGCACGCAGTTTTGTATATGTTCCGGCACATGCCGGAGGTGAATGTGATTTTGCACACCCACCAGCCCTATGCCACGGCGGTGGGCCTGGTGAGCGACCGTCTGCCGGCTAACCTGGTGACGGTGATCGACGAGCTCCACGGTGAGGTGAAGGTCGCGCCCTTTACGCCCAGCTCGGACGAGGGCATGGGCGTGTCCGCGGTGGAGTACGCCGGAGATGCCCTGGCGGTGATCTTAAAGCATCACGGTGTGCTGGCTTACGGGAAGGATATCGAACAGGCGCTGACCGCGGCGGTGTATCTGGAGGAGGCGAGCAAAACCTATCTGGCCGCGCTGGCCAGCGGGCGCACGATTCCGGAGCTGACGGCAGAGCAGATTGCCGACGAATCGGCTGAGCGGGGCTACTATGGCCAGCCGGATGAACCATAAAACGAATCAGGAGGTATTTTGATATGTCGAAGATTACGATGGACAATTTTGCAGTGATGAGCGTGCAGTATGTGCACTATTCCCTGGAGTATTATCTGGATTCCATGGTGAAAAACGGCTTGAGGCACGTTGACCTGTGGGGCGGCATTCCTCATTACTGCCGCCTGGACTATCCGTTTGCCGAGGACGCCAAACAGAAGATCGGCTCCATCCGGGCTATGATGGAGGAGAGAGGTCTGGACGTTTCCGTCTACACGCCGGAGACCCTGGCCTATCCCTACAGCTTCTCCCACCCCGAGGAGGAGGTGCGCAAGCGCACGGTGGACTATTTCAGCATGGCCATGGACGATGCCCTGCTCTTTGGAACCAACAAGGTGTTCTTAAACTCCGGCTGCGGCCTGTTGGATCTGCCCCGGGAGGAATCCTTCGCGCGCCTGGTGGATACCTACAAAAAGATCGCGGCCATCGCGGAGCAGAAGGGCATCGAGCTGGTATTGGAGCAGCTTCAGCCCTATGAGAGCAATCTGGTGCTGAACCTTCAGGACATCAAGCGGGTGCTGGACGAAGTGGATTCCACGGCCATGTACATCTGCGTGGACGTGGTGGCCATGGCAGTGGCGGGAGAGGAGTTGAAGGATTACTTTGAGGTGCTGGGCAGGGAACGGATCAAGCTGATCCATTTTGCGGATACCTGCCACTATATCCTGGGAGACGGGGAGCTGCCCCTGAAGGATTACTTAAAGACCCTGGAAGAATACGATTATGACGGGATTGTGGACCTGGAGATCAACGACTCCATCTACTGGGACGACCCCCACGAGTCCATCCGTAAGTCGGTGGAATGGCTGAAGGCCGAACTGTAAGAGCGGCTTTACAAAAACAGGAACAGAAAAAAGAGCTGGCGCCGGGAATTCTCCCGGACGCCGGCTCTTTTTCAGCGCGGCGGACCGGCGGCGCGGTCTGCGGCAGTCTGCGCCGCCGGTCCATTGCGGTAAGGATCAATGATACAGTTTTTTATGCTCGTAAACCGGTTCGGAGGTCAGCTCTGCGCCCAGCTTTTTAAAGACCTTGATGTCCACGTCGGAGAGCATCACCGAGGTGTGCACCTGACAGCCGCGAAGCCTGGGCAGCTGGTCCAGGGCTTTCTTGGCCACCGGATCCGTGGCCGCGCTCATAGACAGGGCGATCAGCACCTCGTCGGTGTGCAGCCTGGGATTGCGGCTTCCCAGGTAGTTGGTCTTTAAGGTCTGGATGGGTTCGATGGCGGAGGGCGCGATCAGATGCTGGTCGTGGGGGATGCCGCCTAACATCTTGATGGAGTTTAACAGCACGGCGGCGGAGGCGCCCAACAGGTTGCTGGTCTTGCCGGTAACCAGGGTGCCGTCGCTCAGCTCGATGGCTGCGGCGGGCGCCTGGATCAGGCTGGCCCGTTCCATGCAGGGGGCGATGACACGGCGCATGCCGGTGTTGATCTTGGCCTGCTTCATCAGCAGTTCCAGCTTGTAGACCTCGTCCTCGGAACCCTCCTCCTTGGCCAGGCGGTTGAGGGCGTGGTAATACCGGCGGATGATCTCCTGGTAGGAGGCTTCCCGGCACACCTCGTCGTCCACGATGCAGAAGCCCGCCATGTTTACGCCCATATCCGTGGGGGACTTGTAGGGGCTCTCGCCGTAGATTCCCTCAAAGATGGCGTTTAACACCGGGAAAATGTCCACGTCCCGGTTGTAGTTGACCGCGGTCTTGCCGTAGGCTTCCAGGTGGAAGGGATCGATCATGTTCACGTCGTTCAAGTCAGCGGTGGCCGCCTCGTAGGCCAGGTTCACCGGATGCTTTAAGGGCAGGCTCCAGATGGGAAAAGTCTCGAATTTGGCGTATCCGGCCTTGATGCCCCGCTTGTTCTCGTGGTAGAGCTGGGAGAGGCAGGTGGCCATCTTGCCGCTGCCCGGGCCGGGGGCGGTGATGATCACCAGGGGGCGGGTGGTCTCGATGTAATCGTTCTTGCCGTAGCCCTCGTCGCTGACGATCAGCGATACATTGCTGGGATAACCCTCGATGCAGTGATGGCGGTACACCTTGATGCCCATGTGTTCCAGCTTGGTCTTAAACTGATCCGCCCCGCTCTGGCCGCTGTACTGGGTGATCACAACGCTTCCCACGTAGAGGCCCTTGTCCTGGAACTCCTGGATCAGACGGAGCACGTCCACGTCGTAGGTGATCCCAAGGTCGTGGCGGACTTTATTCTTCTCGATGTCCGCGGCGTTGATGGCGATGACGATCTCCGCCTGGTCGGCCATCTGCAGCAGCATCCGCAACTTGCTGTCCGGGGCAAAGCCGGGGAGAACCCTGGAGGCGTGGAAGTCGTCGAAAAGCTTGCCGCCGAATTCCAGGTACAGTTTGTCGCCGAACTCGCCGATGCGCTGTTTGATATGTTCTGATTGGAGCTTCAGGTATTTTTCATTGTCAAATCCGGTTTTCATCTTTTTGTAATCTCCTGTTTTAAAATTGACCATAAGTAATACATTTCCTTAGTATACCATAAATCCGGCGGGTGTGCTATCAGTTTTCACATCGGCTGCCGGAACGGATGCGAATTTCCCGGACGCTTCCGCAGAGAACATTGCAATCGTTGCCTGTCCCAGCTATAATGAAATAAAATGGATGAAAATGCGGGGCCGTAGGCGGCAGGAGGAACGATGGATGTGGAGAGAGATCAGCGGGCGGGAGCGCAGGCACGTTCAGCGCATGGAGATGAAAATGTGGAAAAGCAGGCGGATCGCCGCACTGGGGTACACGGTTCTGGCTCTGGGATTTCTCGCGCTGGTCACGTCCGCCTGCTATGAGCAGGAGAAAAACGCCCAATGGGAGAGGGAATTTCTGCTGGAGGTGCTGTACGATCTGGGAAACGGCGGCAAGGACGACAATCCGGTCAGGCAGCAGAAGCTGGTGCGGGAAGCGCGCATGAAGCTGAAATACCGGAGGCTCTATTGGATCGAGTGCATCCTGGCGGCGGCAGGCTATGGGGGGTATTATTACTTTGCCGTATGGCGGACCAGGAAGTATCTGTCGGGACCGCTAAAGGTCCGGACGGCGGTCTGTACGGGGACAAAGGAAGTCCGCCGCAGGTCCTGGCACAACTTTTACGTCAATCTCAAAACAGAAGACGGGGAGAAGCTGCGGGAGCTGTGGGTACCCTGGATGCTGGGGAAGGAGATCGAGAGCGAGACCCCTCTGCTCCTGGTCCGGGAGGATGAGGAATCGGAGCCGAGAGTTTACCCGGCCAGGAGCAGCCGCGGAATCTGAACCCCGCAGATTCCGCCCGCTGGAGCCTGGCCGGGTAGCGCCGCAGCTTCAATCAACGAATTTTCGGGCGGTAAAAAACTTCATTTACATTGTAAACCGTCACAAACGCGCTGGGATCCGTTTTGGAAATGTAGTTCATAAGCTGTATATATTCGTTTTTATCCACGATTGTGATAATCTCCCGGCGGATCTGATGGTCATAAGCGCCCACCGGCTCGTAGATGGTGGCGCCGCTGTGAAGCGTGTGGAGTATAAACGCTTCTATGTCGGCTTCCTTGTTCGACAAGATACAGACCCGCCTTTTGATATTGAATCCAAAAATAAAATGATCCAGCACAATCCCGTTCAGATACGTTCCCAGGATGCTTAAAAGCACGGTTTTTGCATCGTACACCAGGGCCGCCGTAAGGGCGGTACAAATGCCTGCCAGCGACATGGCCTTTCCCAAATCCATGCGCAGATATTTATTTAACAGCTTCGCAATAATATCCAGACCTCCGGAGGAAGCGTTCCTGTTAAATAGAATCGCCAGACCGATGCTGACCGTAAAAATGTAAAGCAGCATATCTAAAAACACATCGCCCATAATGGACTGCATGTCCGGAAACAGAATTTCCAGAACCGCCAAAACCACAGGCATCAGAACCGATGTGTAGATTGTTTTGATCCCAAAATCACGTCCGATCAAAAGTAAGCCGACCACCAGCAGAGCTACGTTTAACCCCATGGTAATCGCGGATATTTTCAGCGGTATAAAGTTTGCAAGAATGATTGCAAGCCCGGATATGCTGCCGACTGCCAAATGGCTCGGAATCAGAAAGAAGAAAACGGCTGATGCCGCGATCACCGTGCCAAATGTGATGATAAACCATTCAGATAATATCTTTTTAGGATTCATGACGGACTTCCTCCATAGACCGGTTTTCGGTTTGATGTAATACCGCCTACATTATACCCGGTTTTGAATGGGTTGACAACCGGGCTGACGGTCTGCCGCGGAGAGAACTCCTGTATATAAGCCGCGATATTGAAATATTTATAAGTAAATAACAAAAAAGAAATTAAATATATTAATTTTACTAATTTATCTTTCCTGTGATATGATAGGGGACAGATGGTTTAGACTTAGGGTTTCTATGGAAAAGCAGGAGGTTTATAAATGAGCGTAAGACGAATTTTTGTAGAGAAAAAGCCGGCGTATGCGGTAAAAGCCGGGGAGCTGCGGGAGGAGCTGGAGAGCTATCTTGGCATCGATACCGTGGAAAATGTGCGGGTTCTGATCCGTTACGATATTGAAAATCTGTCTGAGGAGACCTACGGGAAGGCGCTGGTGACCATTTTCTCCGAGCCGCCGGTAGACGAGGTGTACGAGGAGGAATTCCCAAAGAACCCCGGTGATCTGGTGTTTTCCGTGGAGTACCTGCCCGGCCAGTTCGACCAGCGGGCGGACTCTGCCGAGCAGTGCGTGAAGCTGTTAAAGGAGGACGAGGAGCCGGTGATCCGTTCTGCAACCACCTACGTGATTACCGCGGTCCTGACCCCGGAGCAGGAGAAGGCCATCAAGGGCTTCTGCATCAACCCCGTGGACAGCCGGGAGGCGGGGGAGGACAAGCCATCCACCCTGGTGGCGGAGTTTGAGGTCCCGGAGGACATTAAGAACTTCGAGGGCTTTGCCGCAGCGCCTGAGGCGGAGCTTAAGGCGCTCTACGATACCTTGAACCTGGCGATGACCTTTAAGGATTTCCTTCATATTCAAAGGTACTTCCGGGATGAGGAGCGCCGCGATCCCACGGTGACGGAGATCCGGGTGTTAGACACCTATTGGTCCGACCACTGCCGCCACACCACCTTTTCCACGGAGTTAAAGAATGTCCGCTTCACCGACGGGGATTACAGAAAACCCATCGAGGACACCTACAACCGGTACCTGGCGGACCGGGAGGTGATCTACAAGGGACGGGACGACAAGTACGTCTGCCTTATGGATCTGGCCCTGATGGCCATGAAGAAGTTAAAGAGCGAGGGAAAGCTGGAGGACATGGAGATTTCCGACGAGATCAACGCCTGCAGCATTGTGGTGCCGGTGGAGATCGACGGCGTCACCGAGGAGTGGTTGGTGAACTTTAAGAACGAGACCCACAATCACCCCACGGAGATCGAGCCCTTCGGCGGCGCGGCTACCTGTCTGGGCGGAGCCATCCGCGACCCGCTGTCCGGCAGAACCTACGTGTACCAGGCCATGCGCGTTACCGGCGCGGCGGACCCCACCCGGCCCTTAAGCGAGACCTTAAAGGGCAAGCTGCCCCAGCGCAAGATCGTAAACGGCGCCGCCCAGGGTTATTCCTCCTACGGCAACCAGATCGGCCTGTCCACCGGTTATGTGAAGGAGATTTACCATCCGGGTTATGTGGCCAAGCGCATGGAGATCGGCGCGGTAATGGGCGCTGCTCCCAGAAAAGACGTGATCCGTGAAAATTCCGATCCGGGCGACATCATCATCCTTCTCGGCGGGCGCACCGGCCGGGACGGCATCGGCGGCGCCACCGGCTCCTCCAAGGTGCACACCACGGCCTCCATCGAGGTCTGCGGCGCAGAAGTGCAGAAGGGAAATGCTCCCACGGAGCGCAAAATCCAGCGCATGTTTCGCCGCCCCGAGGTGAGCCGGATCATCAAGAAGTGCAACGACTTCGGCGCGGGCGGCGTGTCCGTGGCCATCGGCGAGCTGGCGGCCGGCCTTCAGATCGACCTGGACAAGGTTCCCAAGAAATACGCCGGCCTGGACGGCACGGAGATCGCCATCTCCGAATCCCAGGAGCGCATGGCCGTGGTGGTGGACCCCGGCGACGTGGATAAATTCCTGGCTTATGCGGCGGAGGAAAACTTAGAAGCCGTGACCGTGGCCGTAGTCACCGAGGAGCCCAGGCTGGTGCTCAACTGGCGGGGGAAGACCATCGTGGACATCAGCCGCGCATTTTTGGACACCAACGGCGCGCACCAGGAGGCGGACGTGACCCTGGAGGTGCCGGGTCGTGAGAACAGCCCCTTAAAGCGCGAAGAGGTAAGCGACGTGAAAACGGCCTGGACCAATATGCTGGCCGGACTCAACGTGTGTTCCCAGAAGGGACTGGTGGAGCGGTTTGACGGGTCGATCGGCGCGGGCAGCGTGTTTATGCCCTACGGCGGAAAATACCAGCTCACCGAGACTCAGGCCATGGTGGCCAAGCTTCCGGTGCTGAAGGGCAGCACGGACACTGTGACCATGATGAGCTACGGCTTTGACCCCTATCTGTCCAGCTGGAGCCCCTACCATGGGGCTGTGTACGCGGTGCTCACCTCCGTGGCTAAGATCGTGGCTGCGGGCGGAGATTACAGCAAGATCCGTTTCACCTTCCAGGAGTATTTCCGCCGGATGAACGAGAATCCGGAGCGCTGGAGCCAGCCCTTTGCGGCGCTCCTTGGGGCTTACAGCGCCCAGATGGGCTTCGGCCTGCCCTCCATCGGCGGCAAGGACAGCATGTCCGGGACCTTCGACGACGAGCACGGCGAGGTCAACGTGCCCCCCACTCTGGTTTCCTTTGCAGTGGACGTAAACAGCTACAAGAATATCATTACCCCCGAGTTCAAGAAGCCGGGCAGTAAGATCGTTGTGTTTAAGGCGGAGCGGGACGGCTACGACCTGCCGGTGTACGGGCAGGTGATGGACGGCTACGGGAAGCTGTTTGAGGATATCAAAGCGGGCCGGATCATTTCCGCCTACGCGGTGGAGGGCCACGGCATGGCGGAGGCGGTCAGTAAGATGGCCTTCGGCAACAAGCTGGGCGTAAAGATCGAGCACAGCCTGGATCCCAGGGATTTCTTCGCCCCGGGTTACGGCGACATTGTCTGCGAGGTGCCGGACGGCCTGGTGGGAGAGCTCTCCATCTCCTACACCGTGATCGGCGAGGTGACGGACCGGGCGGCGTTTGAGTACGGCAGCGTGTCCGTTTCCCTGGACGAAGCGCTTGAGAGCTGGACCAAAACCCTGGAGGACGTGTTCCCCACTGCCACGGGCAGAGAGAAGCGCGGGGAGGAGGCGGCGCTTGTGGAGCGCCTCTACAAGACGGACGCAATCTACATCTGCGACCACAAGATCGGCAGCCCCACGGTGTTCATCCCCGTGTTCCCGGGCACCAACTGCGAGTACGACAGCGCGAAAGCCTTTGAGCGGGCCGGCGCCAGAGCCGTCACCCGGGTGTTCCGCAACCTGAGCGCTGAGGACATCCGCCAGTCCGTTGAGGTCTACCGGCAGGAGATCGCAAAAGCCCAGATCGTCATGTTCCCCGGCGGCTTCTCCGCAGGCGACGAGCCGGAGGGTTCAGCCAAGTTCTTTGCCACCGTGTTCCGCAACGCGGTGATGAAGGAGGAGATCGAAAAGCTGTTAAATGAGCGGGACGGCCTGATTCTGGGCGTGTGCAACGGCTTCCAGGCGCTGATTAAGCTGGGCCTGGTGCCCGGAGGCGAAATCGCCGACCAGGGGCCGGATTCCCCCACCCTGGCCATGAACACCATCGGCCGCCACGTGTCCAAGATGGTCTACACCAAGGTGGTGTCCGACAAGTCCCCCTGGCTGGCTGAGGCCAGACTGGGCGGCGTGTACTGCAACCCCGCCTCCCACGGAGAGGGCCGCTTTGTGGCAAATGAAGCCTGGCTGTCCAGACTCTTTGCCAACGGACAGGTGGCCACCCAGTATGTGGACGATCAGGGCAACGCCACCATGGACGAATACTGGAACCCCAACGGCTCTTACATGGCCATCGAGGGTATCACCAGCCCCGACGGACGCATTCTGGGCAAGATGGCCCACTCCGAGCGCCGCGGGCAGGCGGTCGCCATGAATATTTACGGGGAGCAGGATATGAGAATTTTTGAATCGGGCGTGAACTACTTTAAGATTTGATGAAAAATAGATCGAGATGAATTTTCCGGCAGGGCCGGACAGGATCGCGAGTATTCTGTCCGGCCCTGCTTTTGGCGGCGGGCCCGGAGGCGCCTGTTTTGGTTCAACGCAGCCGGGCCAAATAAAAAGATAAAAAATTTTAAATGAATTAAAACTGATGGGCGCTCCGGATCGTCTTGTAATCAGATGGCGGTAGAAACCGGCCGGAAAATCACACGAAAAGGAGAAATAATGATGAGTAACAACAGTGGAATGGGAATGAGCGCAGCGGACAGGATCGATGGGAACGGACTGGTGATGAGAGGATTCCAGCTGTCCCTTGTGGGACTTGCGGGGATTACTTTGGGGGTTGCGTCGGAGAACGCCTGGGGTATCCTCCAGTGGATCGGTTCGGCGCTGGGGCTGGGGCTGTTTCTCGCCTATCTGGTGGGCCTGGCGGTTCTTTACAGCAGAGCGGGCGTGTGGAAGTTTATCGGCGTCCTGGCGGTCAAGGGGGCGGTTTTCCCGTGGAGAGTGACCAGAATCATCGTGTTTTCCTGGGTATTCTTCTTTGTTTGGGCCTCCATCTCCATCTGCCTGGTGTGGCTGGTGATGATGATTGCAGTGGGCGCTCCCTGGCTTCTGTTGCTGCTGGCGAAACACTTTGGATGAGCGCACGGCGCGGGCCAGATCAGCCATGAGTCTGCGCCAATTCCCTGGCCTCCCAGGTGATTTCCTCCGGAAAACCCATGTATTCCAGCAGCCGGATGGCGTTTTTGGAATCCGCGGGGCCGGAATGGATCTTGTAGGAGAAGGCGATTCCGCCGTCCGTGATCTGCTCGCTGAAATGAAAGTTGTCGTACTGGCTCTCCAACAGCTGCGTCAGCTCGATGTCGTGGGAGGCCACGATGGCCAGGCAGTTATGCTTTGCCAGGTAGCGAAGCACCGCGCAGGAGGCGGCGATGCGCTCCTGGGTGTTGGTTCCCCTCAGGATTTCGTCCACGATGCAGACGGTGGGCGTTTCCGGTGTCAGGCTGTCGATGATGCGTTTCAGATAGTGGATCTCTTTAATATAGTAGCTTTCCCCGGACAGAATGTCGTCCCGCAGCGCCATGGAGGTGATCAGGCCGGTCCGCGGCAGGGTCAGGCGGGCTGCGGAGCAGGTGAAAATGCTCTGGGCCAGCAGAACGTTGACCGCCACGGCCTTGATGAAGGTGGATTTGCCGGAGGCGTTGGAGCCGGTGACGATGCAGCTGCGGCGGATGGACGCAGAGTTGCTGACCGGATGGCTGAGAAGGGGATGATACAGCTCTTCCGCCTCCAGCCGGCAGGGGGCGTCCTGCTCTGTGAAGGACGGTTCGCACCAGTGGGGCAGGCTGGCCCGGAAGGAGGCCACGGAGATGGCCATGTCGATCTCGCCTACACGCTGGTATAAGGCCAGCAGGTCCTCCTTCCGGCCGTCCAGCTCCCGGAGCAGCTTGTTGTACCGGATGAAATCGCTGAGGGTGACGCCCACCAGGTAAGCGTTTAACAGGCTGAAGAGATCGCCGGACAGGCCGCTCTGCTCCCGGGTGTTCAGCCTCATGATTTTGCGGGCGGAGCGGGAGAAGCGCTGGGCCAGCTCCCCGAGGTCGGGGGAGGGTTCCACGCCGCCGGACTTTCCGGGGTCCGACAGCAGCCTGGCGGTGCGGATGATCCCCAGAGTGGCGCGCAGCATGGACAGATTGGCGCTGTACTTGTATTTCTGGAAGGAGTAGATCACCAGGTTGGACAGGGCGGCAAAGAGCGGGAACACCAGATAGCGGGTGTCTAAGAGCAGGGCGCTGGGGAGGAAGGAGCAGAGCAGCAGCCCCCTCATAAACCGGTAAAACTGGATATTGGGGATCTCAAACCCCTTCAGATTGCGGATGAACACGGGCAGATAGTAGCTGCCGTGCTCTTTTCCCAGGCAGTGGAGCAGATACGTTGCCCGCTCCCGCTCGGTTTCGTGCTCCCCGAAATAGCGAATCTTCCCACGCAGGGATTCCTCCGCCTCCCGGTTCTGGCTAAGGCGGTGGAGAGCCGTGTACAGCGCCTGCTCTCCGGCAAAGGAACGGCAGTTGTTGATGCGCAGGTAGACGGCATCCATTTCCAGATCATTCCAGGTGATTTCGTCGATCTGTTCCTGTTCGGAGAGGTTCGTCTGCTCAAAGTCCCAGTCATATTCAATTCCGCCGTAATCCCGGTTTTCGCGCTGGGGAATGGCGCCGAAGCTCTGCCGCAGCAGGGCTTTTTTTCCGTTGCCAAAGTCCCGGCGGTTTTCCAGGCGGATCAGAATGTAGGCCATAACTAAAATGCACAGTAGGATCAGTGTGTAAGGTTCCATGGCGCGCCCTCCTTTGTTTCTTTCATTCTATCACAGTTCCCGGTGATTTATCTTACGATTTCCATAAATCAGCGGAGGTTTTCCGGATCAATTTTTTTAAAATAGAGCGGAAGGCTATAAAAAAATATAGACGGTAAACAGAAAAAAAGAAAGATAGGATAGAAAAAAATATACAAAATGATCGTTTAAAATGGTAAAAAAGCCAATATTTTCTAATTGAACCGGACATGATAGGAGAAAATGTATAAAATATTATTGACATGACGTAGAAAATATTCTATAATCAAGATAACAACAGAAAGGAGGAGCAGACGGCAATGGAAACAGTCGAGACAAAGTTCTCCGTCCGCGACGGCGGCCACTACGTGCCTGGTGTAAAGCATAATCAGGTGCTGTACATATCCGGCCAGCTGTCCATTGACCCGGAGACGGGGAAAGTACCCGAGGGAGGGGTAAAGGCGGAGGCCAGACAGGCTCTGGCGAATCTGGATCTGGTGCTTCAGGAGGCCGGAGCCAGCCGGGAGGACGTGCTGCACTGCCGCGTGTACATCCCGGATGTGGCGTACTGGCCGGACTTGAATCAGGTGTACGCGGAATTCTTCGGGAGTCACTGCCCGGCCAGAGTCGTGGTGCCCACCAACAGGCTGTATAACGGCTGCCTGGTGGAGGTTGAGGCGATAGCGGCATGCGGAAAGGAATGAGATTATGAATTACATGGAATTGGACACTCCGGCCCTGATCATTGACCGGGAAATCATGATGGACAACCTGCGCTTTATGCAGGAGTACGCAGACCGGCGCCATGTGGCGCTGCGCCCCCATACGAAGACCCACAAGATGCCGAGACTTGCTCTGATTCAGGAGGAGCTGGGGGCCAGGGGCGTCACCGTGGCCAAGGTGGGCGAGGCGGAGGTCATGGCGGAAGCGGGGCTGCGGGATATCTTCATTGCCAACGAGATCGTGGGCGAATCCAAGCTGGCCCGGATTCGGGAGCTGGCGAAAACCGTGGACATCTCCTTTGGCCTGGACTCCATTCCCCAGGCGGAGATGATCGAGAGGGCCTTTGCGGGAGCCCCAAAGCCCGCGCGGGTGCTGATCGAGATCGAGGTGGGGGAGGAGCGCTCCGGCGTCATTGAGGAGGCGGACTATCTGGAACTGCTGGAATACTTAAAGGGGTGCAGAAATATTTCCCTGAAGGGCATTTTCTCCCACGACGGCAATTCTTACCAGGCAGCGGATATCCAGGAGTGCCGGGAGATTCACCTGACCGCCCAGAGACGGACCCTGCGGTTTGCCGAGCTGGCAAAGGAAGCGGGCATGGAGCTGGAGACCGTGAGCATCGGGTCCACTCCGTCCATGATGCACGACTTCCCCATTCTGGACGGCGTCACGGAGATCCGGCCGGGAACCTACATCTTTATGGACGCCTCCCAGGCCAACGCCTACGGAAGCCTTGCGCGGAATGCGGCCACGATTCTGACCACCGTGATCAGCCGTCCCACCCTGGAGCGGGTGATCACCGACGTGGGGGCCAAGGGCATCACCGCCCAGACCCGGAGCAAGGGCTTTTGCGCCACCAGAGGGCTGGGGCTGATCAAGGGCTGGCCCGAGGTTGAGATCTTCGACGTGTACGACGAGCACGCCATTATTTACAACAAGGCTTTCCACGACGGAGTGCGGGTGGGCGACAAGGTGGAGATCATTCCCAACCACATCTGCCCGGTGGTGAACCTGCACGAGACGGCCTATCTGGTAACGGACGGGGAAGTGGTGGAGGAGATCCCGGTGGCCTGCAGAGGCAAGCTGAAGTAAAATCATATGCCGGAGTTTCAGGCGGGTTTGACGTTTGCAACCCACGCTGACGATTACTCCGGGGAAAGGCAGGAATCCGATGACAAAACTGAGAGCAGCCATGCTGCAGACGCGGGTGTTCGCGGACAAGATGGAGAATATCCGGGAGGCGGGGCGTAAGCTGGAAGCCCTGGAGGCAGAACAGGTGGACCTGGTGACCCTTCCGGAGATGTTCAACTGTCCGTATCAGACCCCCAATTTCCCAGTATACGCGGAACCCCAGGGCGGCCCGGCGTGGACGGCCTGCGCCGACCTGGCGAGAAAGCACAAAATCTATCTCTCCGCCGGTTCCATGCCCGAGGTGGACGAGACCGGCCGGGTGTACAACACGGCCTATGTGTTCGACCGGCAGGGCAGACAGATCGCAAAGCACCGCAAGGCCCACCTGTTCGACATCGACGTGAAGGGCGGCCAGTGCTTTAAGGAATCCGACACCCTGACCGCCGGGGATCAGGTGACGGTGTTCGACACGGAATTCGGGACAATGGGGCTGTGCATCTGCTACGATTTCCGGTTTCCGGAGCTGGCCCGCCTGATGGTGGAGAAGGGGGCTAAGGTGATTTTAGTGCCCGCGGCCTTCAACATGACCACCGGCCCGGCCCACTGGGAGATTCTGTTCCGCTGCCGGGCGCTGGATAACCAGGCCTTTGTGCTGGGCACGGCCCCGGCCAGGGATCCGTCCAGCGGCTACACCTCCTGGGGTCACTCCATTGCCGTGTCGCCCTGGGGGGATATCCTGGGGCAGATGGACGAGCGGGAGGGGTGTATGATCCACACCCTGGATCTGGAGCGGGCCGGGGAGGTCCGGAACCAGCTGCCGTTGTTAAAGCACAGAAGGAAGGACATGTACCGTCTTGAGGAGTGCTGAGGGGATTTAGGAACACACAGGAAAAAGAAAATGTGAGAACGGAGGTTACACAATGTCAAATACGAATCAGAAGGCGGAGACCGTAGATCCTGTATTGAGCACAAAGGACGGCCGGTGGCCGATCTTTATCAAACTGTTTATCCTGTTGATCGCGGCCAGCGTGCTGGCGGAGCTGATCGGCACCGTCACCATCCCGTTAGGGCCCATTGGAAAGATCAGTATCATCCCCATGATTTTCTCCATGATCATCGCGGTGCTGTTCACGCCGGATGCCCTGGGCCGGGTGATCGAGCCCTTAAAAAAGCTGTGCAGCGAGAAGGAAGTCCAGCTGAGCGAGAACGTGATCATGCTCATGCTGCTGATCCTGGGCGTGAAGCTGGGGACCAGCGCCGGGCCCAACATCCTCAAGATCGTTCAGGCCGGACCGGCTCTGATCTTCCAGGAGTTCGGCAACCTGGGAACCATGCTCATCGGCCTGCCCTTCGCTATGATCCTGGGCATGCGCCGTGAGGCCGTGGGCGCCACGGTCAGCATCTGCCGCGAGCCAACCCTGGGACTGATCAGCGAGAAATACGGAATCAACTCCCCCGAGGGCCTGGGCGTCATGGGAACCTACATGGTGGGAAACCTGTTCGGAACGCTGTTCTTCGGCCTTCTGGCCTCCCTGGCCGTGAACACGGGAATTCACCCCTACGCCCTGGCCATGGCCAGCGGCATGGGCTCCGGCTCCATGATGACCGCGGCCAGCACGTCCCTTGCGGAGATTCTTCCCAATATGAAGGACGAGATACTGGCCTACGCGGCTACTTCCAATATTATGACAAATGTGACCGGCCTGTACATGGAGTGCTTTATCGCCATCCCGCTGGCCAATAAAATGTACCGGGTTTACAGCCGCCTGCTGCGGCGCAAAGAAGCGTAAAGGGAGGGAATGGATATGTCGGCAAAACTTGAAAATATGTTAAATCAGCTTAAGGTATTGATCCTCTGCGGCCTGGCGGTTCTGGCCACGCAGGCGGTGAACTTAAAGGGCGAGTTGGACATTCTGCCCGCCACCCTGGGTATGCTCATCATCATCGCAGTGTCCATCGCAGCCCTCAAAATCAAGGAGGCGCTGCCCCTGCAGATTCCGGCCTTCGCCTGGGCTTCCCTGCTGTCGCTGCTTTTGACCACCCCCTGGAGCCCGGTGCAGGGCCTGATCCTGGACCTGACCAAGCAGATTTCCGCGGGCCAGATCGGCACCGTGATCCTGGCCATCGCAGGCGTTTCCATCGGCTGCAAACTGGACGACATCAAAAAACTCAGCTGGAAAATCATTTTGACAGCCTTTGTGGTGTTCATCGGCACGTTCTTCGGATCGGCTCTTGTGGCGGAACTCATTCTGAAACTGCAGGGAATTATTTGATGAGGGCCTGACAGGCCCCACGGGAGAGACGGATATGAACATCGAGGAATTAAAACAGAAAGCCATCCAAACGATTGACCAAAGGCGGGAGGTTTACCTGGCCCTGGGCAGGAAAATTTACGAGAACCCGGAGACCGGCTACCGGGAGGTGAAGACCACACAGACCCTGGCGGATGCGCTGGAAGCGCTGGGGCTTGAGACGGAGCGGGATATCGCGGTTACCGGGTGCAGAGCCCGGGCAAATGCCCACAAGGAGGGGCCGAAGGTGGTGGTGATGGGGGAGTTGGACTCCGTGATCTGTCTGGACCACCCGGACTGCGACCGCCGGACCGGAGCGGTCCACGCCTGCGGCCACAATATTCAGACCACTGTGATGTACGGGATCGCGGACGCGTTTACCCACGCGGGTCTGTTTGACGAGCTGGACGGAAAGATCGACTTTATGGCGGTTCCCGCGGAGGAGTACATTGAGATGGACTACCGGGAAGGGCTGCGCAGGGAGGGAAAGCTTCACTATTTCAGCGGCAAGGCGGAGCTGACCTACCGCGGCGCTTTTGACGACGCGGACATGTGTATGATGGTCCACAACTTCCCCATCAGCGCCGGGGGCTACCGCCTGGCGCCCTGCAACACGGGCAACGGCTTTATCGGCAAGAACACCGTGTTTATGGGCAGGCAGTCCCACGCGGGCGCGGCGCCCTGGGACGGCATCAACGCCCTCAACATGGCCAGCCTGGCCATGAGCGCCATGGCTTACCAGAGGGAGACTTTTAAGGAGGAGGACACGGTCCGGGTCCACCAGATTATCAACAAGGGCGGCGACATCGTCAACGCGGTTCCGGCGGACGTGCATCTGGAGACCACGGTGCGGGCCGGGAACTTAAAAGCCCTGAAGGAGACCAACGAGAAGATCAACCGCTGCATCGAGGGCGCAGTGATCGCCCTGGGAGGCGAGGCCCAGGTGACCGACATGCCGGGGCAGATGCCCCTGAAGGCGGACCCGGGCCTGGCGCAGTGTTTCAAGGAAAATGCCCTGCGCTTTTACCGGGAGGAGGAGATTCTGCCCTGCTTAAAGAGTACGGCGTCCTTTGACATGGGCGATTTATCCCTGTTCATGCCGGTGCTCCACGGCATCACCTCGGGCATCGAGGGCGGCCTGCACTCTAAGGATTACCGCATCGTGGACGAGGAGGACGCATACATCACGCCCATGAAGATCATGGCCTGCACGCTGATCGACCTGCTGGCAGGCGGCGCCTCCCGGGCGAAGGAAATTTGCGGACAGTTCCGGCCGGTGATGAGCAAGGAGGAGTATCTCCAGTACCTTGTGGACACCCAACAGCAGCATCATTACGGGAACATGCAATAGACAGGCACAAAAAGAGAGCCCGGACGGCAGTGAGTAGATCGCTGCCGCCCGGGCTCTCCCTCGGCCTCCGGCGGGGGTCTGCGCGCCGCATCAGCCCCCGTTTTTGCGGATTTCGTCCAGGTAGCTGTAAACGGTGACCTTGGAAATCTTCATCCGCTCCGCCACCTTGTCCAGGGTGCCCTTGATGGTGAAAATTTCCCGGTCGTTCATAAAGCGGATCAGGGCGATCTTCTGGTCCCGGCTCATGGACTCCACGTCCTGATCGCCGATGGTCCGGTCGATGATGTCGTCCACGATCTCGCGGATGCTGGACACCACGTCCACCTCCTCCGCTGGGGGAACGATGGCGTCCGGCATACCGAGCAGCGTGCTGATATCCCCCATAAACTGGACGATGCGGGAGAGGTCGATGTTGACGCAGAGGGCGCCGATGACCTTGCCGTTTAAGTCGCGGATCAGAGCGGTGGAGGATTTGATTTTTTTGCCGTCCTTTCCTTCCATAATATAGTTGGCGCAGCAGTCGTTGTTGAACTTGCGGGAGAGCAGGACCTCCTTCACAAAATATTCAGTGAAGCTCTCGCCCACCGCACGGTTGGTGACAACGTTGTTCTCCGTGTACACCACGGAATTTTGTGGCCTGTCGAAGTCGTGGATGATGACCTCGCAGTGGCTCCCGAAGGTCTGGGAGATCAGTTTGGCTACCGGAATATAATTTTCTAAAATGGGATGCATGAGTTTCTCCTTGCACCAGTGATTGATTTTCACACCGGAATGTTTTATACTACCAGTATATAGAAAAAAATTTATGAATTCAATGAGAAAATGCAGTATTTAGAAAAAGTTTAGGAATTTGCAGTAACCGTTCAGACGGCGGGGAAAATGGCGTGGGAAGCCGCGTCAAGCTCGCTTGTAAGCGGCTTCCCGCGCCATTTTTCACATCGGATGGATATCCGATGCTTCTTGACCGGTCTGAACTGTTACAACTTGCATAGAATAAATTATGGAGGAAGCGATGAGAGAGAAGCGAGTTGCGGTGATTGGCTACGGAGCCCTGGGGAAAATCCTCACAGGGGGGATCCGGGAGAAGCTGAACGGGATTTACCGGGTGTCCGGCGTCTGGGAGCTTCGGATGGATTTGGTCCGGGAGGCTATAGAGAGGGAGGGATTTAAGGCTTATGGGTCCTTTGAGGAACTGTTGGAGGATCGACCGGATTACGTGGTGGAGATCGCCAGCGCCCAGGCGGTGGAGGCTTATGGGACCAAGGTGTTGGAGGCGGGCTGCGATCTGGTCGTCACCTCGGTAGGAGCCCTGGCGGACGACGGCCTGTACCGGCTTCTGAGAGACGCGGCCCGCAGCGGCGGCAGAAAGGTCCATCTGACCTCCGGCGCGGTGGGAGGTTTCGACGTGTTAAAGACCATCGCGGCCATGGGCGGCGCCAGCGGCCGCATCGAGAACTACAAAGCGCCCGCCAGCCTAAACGGCGCGCCCCATCTGGAGGGACGTGAGCTGCCGGAGGACCGGCAGGAGCGGATCTTTGACGGCACGGCCAGGGAGGCCATCGTGGGCTTCCCAAAGAATGTGAACGTGGCGGTGGCCTCGGCCCTGGCCAGCGTGGGGGTGGACCGGATGCGGGTGACCATCGACAGCTGTCCGGGTATGGAGGACAATGTGCACAAGATTGTGGTGGAGAACCACAGCGTGACGGCGGTGGTGGAGATCGCCTCCAGACCGGATGCGGACAACCCCAAATCCAGCGTCATGACGGCCTGGAGCGTGGTGGCCCTGCTGGCCAATCTGGCGGATCCGGTTCAGCTCTTTTGAGAGCGCGCCTGCAGCGTTTTCTGATAGGCGATCCTGAGCTCTCCGTCCTCCGAGCCTCCCGACAGACGGATCAATCCGCAGGGCCTGTAGCCGCTTTTGTCAAGGGCGCGCTGCATGGAGCGGTTGTCCGGGTGGGTGTCGATGCGGATATCGTCATACCCGAGGTTGCGGCTGTAAGCCTCGGACTCGGAAAAGAGCCTGGCGGCAATGCCGCGCCCTTTTAAGTCTTCCGCCACGCAGACGCGGTGGAAGCCCACATAGGGGCGGTCGTTGAGCCAGGCTCCGTCGATTTTAGCGTAGCTGGGATCCCGGCCTTCCAGCAGGGTGATCATGCCGATGACCCGCCCGTCCTCCTCCAGCACGCGGATCTGTCCCTTTGCCGCGCCGGCGGCCAGGCCCTCGCGGTCCGGCTCCCCCTTCTGCCACTGGTCGATGCCCCGGGCTTTGAAGGAGGCCTTGGCCTGGTCGACCATGGCCATCATCTGATCCAGATCCTCGTTCGCTGCCAAACGGTATATCATGTATTTTTCCTCCCGATATGGATGTTTTTAAGCCCGCGTTATTTTGCGGGCACTTTTTAAGTATACCGGGGAAGAGAGGGAGGCGTCAACTGTTTTCCAGCGGAGGACGGCCGCAGAAGGTAATCACGGTCTCAGGGGTGGTGATGGCCGGCACACTCCGGGTGGAGCTGGAGTAGACGGCTAAGAGCACCTGCTTTCCCAGGGGACCGTAATAGAGTTGGCCGTTGGGGGTCAGAAGCTTGGTGGAGCGGCTGATGTTTAAGTGCAGCGTGTTGTCCTCGTCGGTCAGCTGCTCGTCGAAGTAGGCCAGCAGCGCGGTCTGGGCGGGGTTTAGGCGGGCCGCCGCCAGGATGTTGTACCGGGGCGGATAGATGAGGGGCATGGGAGCGTTGGCATCGTAGAAGGCAGTGATGCGCTGGCCGGGGTGCAGGGGTTCGCAGCCCAGAATATAGGTGTCGGCGAAAATCACCAGGTCCGCGGGGCCTTGTTCCGTGTGAAGGGAGATCAGGGATGCGCAGTTGCACCACTCCCGGGAGCAGGACTGCATGGGGCCGATGTGGTTGATTGTGCCTGTGACAGATCGAAAACGGCTCATAAGTAACCTCCAAAATGTGAGCGTTCGCCGCAGGCCCGGCCCATGGGAGGCGCGGCTGCGGCCATATGGTACAGTATATTCCGGAGGAGGGCAAAAAGTACCTGTTTTGCGGCGTTTGCAGACACTTTTCCGCCATGGACTTGATTTTTCCCGCCGCAATGCTATACTGGATTTCATAGTATTTTAAATGATGACAAAAAGGAGAGCGAACCATATGAAAACGCAGTTGACGAGAGAGAAAGCTCTGGAGCTTTTAAAGACCTACAATCAGGAACCCTTTCACATTCTTCACGCCCTGACCGTGGAGGGGACCATGCGCTGGTACGCGAAGGAACTGGGCTACGGCGGCGAGGAGGACTTCTGGGGGATCGTGGGACTGCTGCACGACATCGATTTTGAACAGTATCCCGAGGAGCACTGCCTGAAGGCACCGGAGCTTTTAAAGGCCGGAGGGGCTGAGGACGAGCTGATTCACGCGGTATGCAGCCACGCCTACGGCATTATGGTGGACGTCAAGCCGGAGCACACGATGGAGAAGGTGCTGTTCGCCGCCGACGAGCTTACCGGCCTCATCGGGGCCGCCGCCCGCATGCGCCCGTCCAGGAGCGTGATGGACATGGAGGTGTCCAGCCTGAAAAAGAAGTTTAAGGACAAACGATTTGCCGCCGGATGTTCCAGAGACGTGATTACTGAGGGGGCGGAGGCCTTAGGCTGGACCCTGGAGGAACTGATGGATAAGACCATCCAGGCCATGCGCTCCTGTGAGGCTCAGGTGGCCGCTGAGATGGAAGCGCTGGGCTGAGACGGCGGGAAGCCGCTCGCCGCACACGTTTTTTACGGAAAGTACGCCTGTGACAGACAAATGTCGGTCACAGGCAAATTTTTTTGCCCGAAACCTATTGACATCCCCCGGGAAATACGGTATTATTTGCACTTGTAACGCCTTAAAGCAAACGCGGTTCGATTTCAAGGCGGATGTACGGTTTTAAGAATGGAAGAGGGAGACTTAAAAGATGAAAAAAGTGGTGAAATTCGGCGGCAGTTCGCTGGCCAGCGCCAGACAGTTTAAAAAGGTGGGGGAGATCATCTGGTCGGACAAGAGCAGACGGTATGTGGTGCCCTCCGCGCCCGGAAAGCGCAACGACAAGGATGAGAAGGTGACCGACCTTCTGTACCAGTGCTACGATGCCGCTTCCCAGGGCAGGTCCTACAAAAAAATCCTGGAAAAGATCAAAAACCGTTACAACGACATCATCGACGGACTGGGGCTGGATTTGAATCTGGATCACGAGTTCCAGCGGATTGAGGAAAATTTTGTGGCCGCGGTGGGCCGGGATTACGCGGGCTCCAGAGGAGAGTACCTCAACGGCCTGGTGATGGCCTGCTATTTAAACTATGAATTCATCGACGCCGCGGAGGTTATCTTCTTCGACGACAACGGCAACCTGGAGGCCGAGTACACGGACCATGAGCTGTCCGAACGCCTTGCCAATGTAGAGCGGGCCGTGATCCCGGGCTTCTACGGGGCCAAACACGACGGCAGCATCAAGACCTTCTCCCGGGGCGGCTCCGACGTCACCGGCTCCATTGTGGCCAAAGCCATTCACGCCGACATGTACGAGAACTGGACCGACGTCTCCGGCATGCTGGTGACCGATCCGCGCATCGTAGAGAATCCGGAAGTAATCGAAACCGTTACATATAAGGAGCTGCGGGAGCTGGCCTACATGGGCGCCAGCGTGCTCCACGAGGATGCCATTTTCCCGGTGCGCAAGGAGGGCATTCCCATCAACATCCGCAACACCAACCGCCCCGAGGACAAGGGCACTCTGATCGTGGAGAGCACCTGCCGCAAGCCCCGCCACACCATCACAGGCATCGCGGGCAAGAAGGGTTTCTGTTCCATCAATATTGAGAAGGCCATGATGAACTCCGAGGTGGGATTCGGGCGGAGAGTGCTCAGCGTGTTCGAACAGTACGGCATCAACTTTGAGCACATGCCCTCCGGCATCGACACCATGACCATCTACGTGCACCAGTCCGAGTTCGAGGACTACGAGCAGTCCGTGATCGCGGGCATCCACCGCGCCGTGGAGCCGGATACCCTGGAGATGGAGTCCGACCTGGCCCTGTTGGCGGTGGTGGGCCGCGGAATGCGCAGCGCCCGGGGAACTGCGGGAAGGATTTTCTCCGCCCTGGCCCACGCCAGAGTCAACGTGAAGATGATCGACCAGGGGTCCAGCGAGTGGAATATCATCATCGGCGTGAAAAACGATGATTTTGAGACCGCCATCAAAGCGATCTACGATATTTTTGTGACAGCGGAGCTGTAGAAAGCGGCCCGGGGTCATTGCTTCCAGCGAACGTCCGGCCGGAGCGGCGAAACCTTGCCCTCCGGCCTTTTTGTTTTTGTTTTCCTGCGGCGCAGACGTCCTTACACAGTCCCAAATTCAGGCCGCGCGGCAAAAAATATGGTAAATCCGTTTCATTCGTGGTACAATATGAACACTTGAGGAGGTGCCGCAGGCGTCCGGCGGGAATCTGTGCCCGTATCCCGGGCGGGATCCATGTGGCCCGCTGTGTGCGGCGGTACTTTTTGGGCAGACTGATCCTTAGAAGGAGGCAGGGACTATGTTGGAAAAAATTGATTTATCCAAACGAGTAGCGAAAGATACTTATAAGAAGGGAATGGAGGAGGCCGGTGAGAAGCTGGGCCTTCTGCAGCGGGAGTTAAAGGCTGCCGGGATTCCCGTGATCGTGGTGTTCGAGGGCATGGGAGCTGCGGGAAAGGGCGTGCAGATTAACCGTCTGATCCAGGCGCTGGACCCCAGGGGCTTTAATGTCTACGCCTGCAACCGCCCCACGGAGGACGAGCAGATGCGCCCGTTTCTGTGGCGTTACTGGACCAAGACGCCGGCCAAGGGACGCATCGCCATCTTTGACCGCAGCTGGTACCGCAGCGTGCAGGTGGACCGCTTTGACGGTCTGACGCCGGAGTCGTCCCTGGCGGACGCCTACCAGGACATCCTGTCCTTTGAGAAGCAGCTAAGCGACGACGGGACGGTGATCATCAAGCTGTTCCTCTACATCGACAAAAAGGAGCAGGACAAGCGTTTTAAGAAGCTGACCGGGTCCAGGGAGAATTCCTGGCGCGTCACCCCGGAGGATTTAAAGCGTAACGAGGAATTCGACCGGTATCTGCAGATGAACGAGGAGATGCTGGAGAACACGGACACGGACTACGCGCCCTGGACCCTCATCGAGGCGGTGGACCGGGATTTCGCAGCCTTAAAGATCATGACCACAGTGGCGGACCGGCTGGAGTACGAGCTGAACCGGCGGAAAGAGACGGAGGCGGGAGCGCAAAAGCAGGCGGAGCTTCCCGGCAGGCAGCGATTCAAGAACGGCGTGCTCTCCGGCATTGACCTGAGCAAAAAGCTGGAGAAAGACGACTACAAGAAGCAGCTGAAAAAACTGCAAAAGCGCCTGGAAGAGCTGCACAGCGAGATCTATCTGCTGCGCATCCCGGTGGTGATCGGTTTTGAGGGCTGGGACGCGGGCGGCAAGGGCGGCGCGATCAAGCGGCTGACCAGCCATCTGGACCCCAGGGGCTACCGGGTGAACCCCACCGCCGCGCCCAACGACATCGAGAAGGTGCACCATTATTTGTGGCGCTTCTGGAACGACGTGCCCAAGGCGGGCCACATCGCCATCTTTGACCGGACCTGGTACGGCCGGGTCATGGTGGAGCGCATCGAGGGCTTCTGTACCGAGGCCGAGTGGCGGCGGGCTTACCAGGAGATCAACGAGATGGAGTCCCACATGGCCAACGCTGGGGCGGTAATCCTGAAATTCTGGCTGCACATTGACAAGGACGAGCAGGAGCGCCGTTTTACGGAGCGGCAGAACAACCCGGCCAAGCAGTGGAAAATCACGGACGAGGACTGGCGCAACCGGGAAAAGTGGGATGAGTACGAGGAGGCGGTCAACGAGATGCTGGTGCGCACCTCCACCACCTACGCGCCGTGGATCGTCGTGGAGGGCAATGACAAGTATTACGCCAGAGTCAAGGTCTTAAGGACCGTTGTGGAGGCCCTGGAACAAAAGATAAAGGAAGTAAACGGTACGGCAGAATGAGTAGTGTAGTGGTAGTGGGCGGCGGAGCCGCCGGAATGACGGCCGCCATGGCGGCTGCGGGAAGCGGACACAGCGTCCTGCTCCTGGAAAAAAATGAAAAGCTGGGGAAAAAGCTGTTTATCACCGGCAAGGGGCGCTGCAATGTGACCAACGCCTGCGATATGGAGGAGCTGATGGCCGGGGTGGTGACCAACTCCCGGTTCCTCTACAGCAGCTTCTATGGTTTTACCAACCGGGATATGATGGACCTTCTGGAGCGCTGCGGCTGCCCCTTAAAGGTGGAGCGGGGAAACCGGGTATTTCCGGTTTCCGACCACTCTTCGGATGTGATCCGGGCGCTGGCCGACGGCATGCGGGACCTGGGGGTGCAGGTGCGGCTGAACACGGAGGTGGACTCCCTGATCCTTACGGACGGCTGCATCCGGGGGGTGCGCATACGGGGCGGCAGGGAGGAGATACCCGCGGACGCCGTGGTGGTGGCGACGGGCGGTCTTTCCTATCCAACCACCGGCTCCACCGGGGACGGACTGCGCTTCGCCGGGGAGGCGGGGCATAAGGTGACGGAGCTGTCGCCCGCACTGGTCCCCTTCAACGTGAAGGAGGCCGAACTTGCCAGGGAGCTTCAGGGCCTGGCCTTAAAGAACGTGGAGGTCACGGTTCTGGACGGCAAGCGGGAGCTGTACCGGGAGTTCGGCGAGATGCTCTTCACCCACTTCGGGGTCAGCGGCCCAGTGCTGCTCTCCGCCAGCAGCTTCTGCGCGAAGGCGATCCGCAGACATACTCTGACCATGGAGATCGACTTAAAGCCGGCCCTGTCGGAGAAGCAGCTGGACGAGCGGATTCTCCGGGATTTCGGGGAGGCGAAAAACCGTCAGTTCAAGAACACCTTAAACCACCTGTATCCGGCCAAGCTGGTCCCGGTGATGATCCGGCTCTCCGGCATTTCCCCGGAAAAGCAGGTCAACGAGATCACCAAGGCGGAGCGGGAGCGGCTGTGCGGACTGACCAAGCATTTCACCATGACGCTCACCAGCCTCAGGGATTACAAGGAGGCCGTCATCACTCAGGGCGGCGTGTCCGTGAAGGAGATCAACCCCTCCACCATGGAATCAAAGCTGGTGAAGGGTCTGTATTTTGCCGGGGAGGTTCTGGATCTGGACGCGGTGACCGGAGGGTATAACCTTCAGATCGCCTGGTCCACGGGCTGGGCCGCCGGCAGCAAAATCGAATTTTAACAGGAGATCAGAGACAATGAAGCATTTCAATATAGCAATCGACGGCCCGGCTGGGGCCGGAAAGAGCACGATCGCAAAGGAGGTGGCCAGGAGACTGGGGTTTGTGTACGTGGACACAGGGGCCATGTACCGGACGATGGCGCTGCATTTTATCCGAAGCGGGATCGATCCGAAGGACGAGCAGGCGGTGGCCGCGTCCTGCCGGGATGTGGACGTGTCCCTGCGCTATGAGAACGGCGTCCAGCAGGTGCTGCTCGGCGGGGAAAATGTAACCGGCCTGATCCGCACCGAGGAGGTAGGAAACATGGCCAGCGCCACGTCGGTGTACAAGCCCGTGCGGGAGAAGCTGGTACAGCTGCAGCAGGCCTTGGCCAGGCGGGAAAACGTGGTCATGGACGGCCGGGACATCGGCACCTGCGTGCTTCCGGACGCGCCCGCTAAGATTTATCTTACCGCCTCCAGCGCGGTGCGGGCGGGACGCCGTTACAAGGAACTGGTGGAAAAGGGCATGGAGTGCGATCTGGCGGAGATCGAGCGGGACATCATCGACCGGGATTACCGGGATATGAACCGGGAGAACTCCCCTCTGCGCCAGGCTGAGGACGCGGTGCTGGTGGACAGCTCCTGCATGACGGTGGAGCAGGTGATCGCGGCCATTCTGGAAGCGGCGAAGAGTCGCGGACTTGAGGTGGAGTGATGAGCCGGGAAGTGATTGTGGCCAGGACCGCGGGATTTTGCTTTGGCGTGGAGCGGGCCGTTGATCAGGTCTACGAGCAGATCGGGCTGGTGGAGCAGGGCAAGGCCTCGGGGCCGATTTACACCTACGGTCCCATTATCCACAATGAGGAAGTGGTGGGCGACCTGGCGAAAAAGGGCGTCACGGTCCTGGAAACCGAGGAGGACTTAAAGGCTCTTCCACCGGGACAGGGCACGGTGATCATCCGCTCCCACGGCGTCAGCCGTCACATCTACGACATTCTCGAGGAGAGGGGCGTCGCGGTAGTGGACGCCACCTGCCCCTTTGTAAAAAAGATCCACCGCATCGTGGACGAGCACTCCCGGGCCGGGGAGGCTGTGGTGATCATCGGGAACGCTTCCCACCCGGAGGTGGAGGGCATCCGCGGATGGGGCAACCGCGATACAAAGGTGGTGGAAAACGAGGCCGAAGCTGAAGATTTTAATCTTTCAGAGGGCCAAAAGCTGTGCATCGTGTCCCAAACGACATTTAATTACAACAAATTTAAAGAATTAGTTGAAAAATTTTCGAAAAAGGGTTATGATAGTAGTGTTTTAAATACGATTTGCAATGCAACACAGGAAAGACAAGTGGAGGCGGCGCGTATCGCTTCGCAGGTGGAAGCCATGATCGTCATCGGCGGCAGGCATTCTTCCAACACCCAGAAGCTGTACGAGATCTGTCTCAAGGAATGTAAAAACACCTTTTACATTCAGACACTCGGCGACTTAGATCCTGATAGTGTATCTTCTGTGCGCAGCGTAGGTATTACAGCTGGGGCATCCACCCCAAAAAAGATTATTGAGGAGGTTCATACCAGAATGGCAGAGCAGAGTTTTGCAGAGTTATTAAAAGAAGAGGAAGAATCCACCAAACCAATACGTACAGGAGAGATAGTTACCGGTCAGGTCATCGAAGTCAGCAAAGATGAGATTATTCTGAGTATTGCAGGAAACAAGTCCGAGGGCGTTATCACCCGGGACGAGTACAGCAACGACAACAATGTAGACCTGACCACCAAGGTACAGGTTGGTGACGAGATGGAAGCGAAGGTCATCAAGCTGAACGACGGCGTGGGCATGGTATCATTATCCTATAAGCGTATGGCTGCCGACAGAGGCAACCGCCGTCTTGAGGAGGCGTTTGAGAACCAGGAAGTGCTGACCGCAAAGGTTACTCAGGTTCTGGACGGCGGCCTCAGCGTGGAAGTGGAAGGCGCACGGGTATTTATCCCCGCAAGCCTGGTTTCCGACAGCTACGAGAAAGACCTGTCCAAGTATGCGGGACAGGACATTGAGTTCATCATCACCGAATTCAACCCCAAGAGAAGAAGAATCATCGGCGACCGCAAGGCCCTTCTGGTTGCTCAGAAGGCCAAGATGAAGGAGGAACTGTTCTCCAGAATCCAGCCCGGCGACGTGACCGACGGCGTTGTGAAGAACGTGACCGATTTCGGCGCGTTTATCGACCTTGGCGGCGCGGACGGCCTGCTGCACATCTCCGAGATGAGCTGGGGCAGAGTTGAGAACCCGAAGAAGGTGTTCAAGACCGGCGAGCAGGTGAGAGTTCTGATCAAAGACATCCAGGGCGAGAAGATTGCCCTGAGCTTAAAGTTCCCGGAGGCCAATCCCTGGGTGACCGCTGCTGAGAAGTATGCGGCCGGCAATATTGTAGTTGGACGTGTTGCCCGCATGACCGACTTCGGCGCATTCATCGAGCTGGAGCCCGGCGTGGACGCACTGCTTCACGTATCCCAGATTTCCAGAGAGCACGTGGAGAAACCCTCCGACGTTCTGAGAATCGGCCAGGAGATCGAGGCCAGAGTCGTGGACTTCAACGAGAACGACCACAAGATCAGCCTGAGCATCAAAGCCCTGATGGGCGGCGGCCAGGAGCGTATGGAAGATTCCGACGTGGCGGATGTGGACATCAACAATTATTAATTGCAAAAGACAGTAGGACATGAAAGAGGCAGTTCCCGTTGCGGGAGCTGCCTTTTTAAGACCTGGCGACCAAGGCGGCGCGGGTATTTGGAAAATGGGATAGTGGAGTGAAACAGAAAAAGCGGCGGGAGACAAAATGGTCAGCCGTCGCTTATACCGTCGTGTAAATGTTTGAATTGATAATCCGCATACTGCTGGTGAATGGCAAGACGCATGCTTCTGGAGATGGGGATCCGGTCCCCGGTGGCCAGAAGAAATTCGTTCTTTTCCATCTCCACAACCCGGTCCATATTGATGATGCAGTTGCGGTAGCAGCAGAGAAAACGCGGATAGCATAAAAGTAGTTTGGAAAAATCTTCAAACCGCATGTAGGTGCGGTACATCCGCTGCGGCGTGTGAATCTGTATGTAGTGGTTGGAGTAATCTGCGTAACAGATATCGTCCAACAGAATTTTGACCATGATGCGGCTCACCTTGACCTCGATGTAGCGGCCGGTGTTCTCCAGCTCCCTGTGGGCGTACTCCATGGCGCGGCAGAAACGATCGTAGCCGATGGGCTTGAGCAGGTAGTCCAGGGCGCGGACCTCGTAGCCCTTGAGGGCGAAATCGCTGCTGCTGGTGGTGAAAATGATGACGCAGCTCTTGTCCTCCCGGCGTATTTGCTCCGCGATTCCAAGTCCCAGGGTTTCCTGCCCCAGGTAGATATCGATGAAAACCAACTGATAGGAATCCTTTTTCCAGACCTGCAGAAAATCCGCCGCAGCGGTAAAGAGCTCGGTCCGCTGTAAGATGTGGACGGAATGGAAATAGGTTTGAACGTAACCGGATAACTGGCGCGCTTCTTCCATGGAGTCGTCTATAATTGCGATATTCACGGCATTTATCCTTTCGTACAAAAGTCCGCTGCGGCATAGCCGCCATATGGAACGATATTGGGTATAATATGTGAAACATTATAGTATAGAACCTATGAAAAAGCAAGGATTATCGGGAAGACCTGTATACATGGGGTAGGCCTGGGCATACTTGGGGTAGGATTCGTTGGGCCTTGTTTCACGGCCTGCGAAGGACCATGAAAGGAGTATTTGAATTATGCCGAAAGCGAAGAAAAACGAACCATTTAACCCCAAGGATCTGACCCCTCAGGAGCAGCTGAAATTTGAAATTGCCCAGGAGCTTGGCCTTGGCGACAAGGTGATCGCAGGGGGCTGGAGAAGCCTGACTGCCAAGGAGAGCGGCAAGATCGGCGGCCTGATCACCAAGAAAAAGCGTGAGATGAAGCGGGAAGCCCTGGAGCAGGAGCAGGGGGCCTGAGCGTTTGCCGGGCTGTGATTGAAAACTGCGGCCAAATCGCGTATACTTAGATGAGAAATGAACCCGGCCGTCAGGCCGGGGACGGAGGAGATACGGCATGGAATTGGGAATGATCAGCTTTACGGCCCGGGGAACCGGGCTTTTGCATCGGCTTTCCGGGCTGTTACGCGGGAGGGCGGACTGCGTCTGCAGGGTGCCAGAGCGGTTTCTGACCCCTGAGATGGAGGCGGAGGGCATAGAACGGACGCCGGAGGGGGGAGCCGCCTCTTTCGCCCGGGAAATGTTCGCCGCAGGGCGGCCCATGCTGTTCGTGGGAGCCGCAGGAATCGCGGTGCGGGCCATCGCGCCCCTGGTGAAGGACAAGTTGACGGACCCGGCCGTACTGGTGATGGACGAGGCGGGACAATTTGTGATCCCGATTTTATCCGGCCACGTGGGCGGGGCCAACGAGCTGGCCCGCCTGATCGCAGGACTCTGCCAAGCTGTGCCGGTGATCACTACGGCCACGGACGTGAACCGGGTTTTCGCGGTGGATGTCTTTGCCGCCAAAAACAGCCTGATAATCGCGGACCGTGAAGCGGCCCGGCATGTGGCGATGGATTTGCTGGAGGGCAGGGAGGTGGGATTTCTGAATTCCTGTCAGGTGGAATGCGGCACAACGCTGGTGGACGGCTGGACGCCGGAGGGCTGCACGGCGCGGGCCTGCGGGCGCAATATTTACATTGGTGTGGAGAAAAATCCGGCTGTGTCCGGGGAGACGCTGCGGCTGGTTCCGAGGGCTGTGGTTGTGGGACTTGGCTGCCGCCGGGGTACGCCGGTTCAAACGCTGCGGGAGCAGGTACAGCTGGCCCTGGAGCGCGCGGGAGTCATGGAGCAGGCTGTGGCCTGTGTGGCCTCCATCGATTTGAAACGGGAGGAACAGGGCATTCTGGAGCTGGCCCGGGAACATAATTGGGAATTTATTACATATTCTGCGGAGGAGCTAATGCAGGTGCCGGGAGAATTTTCAGAGTCCGGCTTTGTGCGTGAGACGGTGGGCGTGGACTGCGTGTGTGAGCGGGCCGCCGTGGCTGCGGCGGGGGATGGGCGTCTGATCCTTGGAAAACAGGCGGCAAACGGCGTGACGGTGGCGCTGGCTGTGCGGGAGGTGCGGCTGCGGGCGGAGTGAGGGGACGGAGGAGGAGTGAGGGAATATTGGACCCACTCTTTTTCTGCACAAAAATAGCGGCAAACCCTTGAAAACACAAGGCTTTTACCGCTACTAAATGAGTGGAACCGAAGGGACTCGAACCCTCGACCTCCTACATGCGAAGCAGGCGCTCTCCCAACTGAGCTACGATCCCGTAACCACCGTTTGATATCATAGCACAAATTTCCAAAAAGGTAAACACTTTTTTTGAAAAGATTGAGATTTTTTTTTTGATATGGTATAACTTACTGGTGAGATCAGAGTGGTCAGAGGACAGGAATGGAAAATACATATATTTACAAGCAGCAGAAAAAGTTAAGGTGCGGATACACCACGGGCACTTGCGCGGCAGCGGCTTCCATGGCAGCTGCCGCCATGTTGTTGGGGGAGGAAGCCGTAGAACAGGTTTCGGTGGAGACGCCGGGCGGAGTGCGTTTCCTTCTGAGCGTGGAGGAGATACGGCGGGCCTCCGGCTGGGTGAGCTGCGCGGTCCGCAAGGACGGCGGGGACGACCCGGACGTGACCCACGGCATGCAGATTTGCGCCCGGGTGGGAGTTACGCCTCCTGAGCCGGAAATACCTGGTGGGTGGTATGAATATAAAAATGGCGGTTTGACGCTGAAAATAAAGGGCGGAGTGGGGATTGGACTCGTTACAAAGGCTGGACTCAGCTGCCAAGTGGGAAAACATGCGATTAACCCGGTGCCCAGGGACATGATCTTTAAGCATGTGGAACGGGTCTGCGCCGGCCGGGATTTTGCGGGGACGCTGTGGATTGTGATCTTTGCTCCGGAGGGGGAGGCGCGGGCATTGGATACCTTTAACGGCCGCCTGGGAATCCGGGGAGGAATCTCTATTCTGGGCACCACCGGCATCGTGGAGCCCATGAGCGAGGCGGCTCTGCTGGCCACGATCCGCCTGGATATCCGGCAGCAGGCGGCCGGGGGACCGGGGACGCTGGTGCTGACCCCGGGAAATTACGGCGAGACCTTTGTGCGGGAACGCCTGGGGCTGGATCTGGACCGGGCGGTGAAGTGCAGCAATTACATCGGCGCTTCCATCGACATGGCGGTGGAGGAGGGGATACGGGAGGTGCTTCTGGTGGGCCACGCCGGAAAGCTGGTTAAGGTGGCCGCCGGGATTATGAACACCCACTCCTCGGTGGCGGACGGGCGCATGGAGATACTGGCCGCCTACGGAGCGGCTTGCGGGGCGGGACCGGAGCTGGTGGAACAGATTCTGGAGTCCATCACCGTAGACCAGGCCCTGGAATATATGGAGCAGGTTCCCGGCCTGGGGCAGGCGGTGATGGACCGGGTGATCCGCCGCATGGACGGCTGCCTGCGCCGCAGAGCCGGAACGTCCATGAAAATAGAGGCGGTGGTCTTTACCAACGCCAGAGGGCTTTTGGGCCGCACAAAAGGTGCGGACGGATTGATTGAGAAGATAAAGGCAGGAGGATAAACGATGGTACATATTGTGGGAGCCGGACCGGGAGCGCCGGATCTGATTACGGTTCGGGGACAGAAGCTGTTGGAAGCGGCGGATGTGGTGATTTACGCGGGTTCTCTGGTGAACACAGAGCTGCTGGCCGGTTTGAGGGAAAACTGCCGGGTTTATAACAGCGCCCTCATGACGCTGGAGGAGGTCCTGGAAGTGATCCGGGAGGCGGAGGAGCAGGGACTTGACACCGTGCGCCTGCACACCGGGGACCCCTGCCTGTACGGGGCGATCCGGGAGCAGATGGACGCCATGGACCGGCTGGGAATTTCCTATGATATCTGTCCGGGGGTCAGCTCCTTCTGCGGCGCGGCGGCGGCGCTTGGCATGGAGTACACGCTTCCGGGCGTCTCCCAGAGCGTGGTGATTACCCGGATGGCGGGGCGGACCCCGGTGCCGGACCGGGAGTCGGTGTCCTGCTTTGCGGCCCACGGCGCTACCATGGTGGTGTTTTTAAGCGCCGGCCTGTTGGACGGGCTGCAGCGGGAGCTGCTGGATGGAGGATATAAGCCCTCCACCCCGGCGGCCATTGTCTACAAGGCTACCTGGCCGGAGGAAAAGACGGTGATCTGCCGTTTGGACCAGCTGGCCGATACCGCCGGGCGGGAGGGCATCTCAAAGACCGCGCTGGTGATCGTTGGGGACAGCGTTTCCCAGGCGGGATACGACCGGTCCCTGCTGTATCACCCGCAGTTTACCACGGAATTCAGAAAAGGGGAGGAATCGTGATGGCCGGAGTTTTATATGTGGTGGGAATTGGACCCGGGGAGGAGGCGCAGATGACGCCTCAGGCGGACGAGGCGGTCCGTCAGAGCCAGGTGCTGGCCGGATACACGGTGTATGTGGATTTGCTGCGGGAGCGCTATCCGGACAAGGAGGTACTGACTACCGCCATGACCCAGGAGGAAAAGCGGTGCCGCCTGGCCTTTGAGTGCTGCGCCGGGGGCCGCAGCACCGCTATGGTGTGCAGCGGGGACGCCGGAGTTTACGGCATGGCGGGGTTGATTTTAGAGCTGGCCCCGGAGTATCCGGAGGTGGCGGTGCGGGTGATTCCCGGCGTGACGGCTGCCTGCGCCGGAGCCGCCGTGCTGGGCGCGCCGCTGATGCACGATTTTGCGGTGATCAGCCTCAGCGACCGGCTGACCCCTATGGAGACCATCTGGAAGCGCCTGGAACTGGCAGTGGAGGGGGATTTCGTGATCTGCCTCTACAATCCCTCCAGCAAGGCCAGAGGGGATTACCTGGCCATGGCCTGCGACCGCCTGCTGGCCCGCTGCAGCGGAGACCGGATCTGCGGGATTGTGCGCAATATCGGTCGGGAAGGCCAGGAATACCGGGTGATGACGCTTCGGGAGCTGCGGGACTGGAAGGCGGACATGTTCACCACGGTGTTTGTGGGGAATTCCCAAACCCGCCGCATCGGGGACTATATGGTGACGCCCAGGGGATATCGTCATGGGCAGCGCGGTTGAGCGCCTGCGGCCGGTGCTGCTGTTCGGCGGCACCACGGAAGGGCGGGAGCTGGCGGCCCGCCTGGCGGGCAGAGGGCAGCGGACGATCCTCTGCGTGGCCACGGACTATGGCCGGGAGGTGCTGGAGCCGGAGCTTTTAGCCAATTTTTGCCTGGACGTGCGGATCGGGCGGATGGACGCGGAGGAGATGCGCCGTCTGATTCTGGAGGAAGAGCCGGGCCTGGTGGTGGACGCCACCCACCCGTACGCGGATCAGGTGACCCGGAATGTGCGGGAAGCCTGCGAAAAGACCGGCCGGGAATACCTGCGGTGTCTGCGCCCGGCGTCTGGGCTGGAATGCCTTGAGGGCATGCGACCGCCGTCCGGGGAGGAATGCTTCCGGGATCTGCGTCCGCTGTCCGACCGGGAATGCTTGGGGAAGCTGCACACCCCCTCCGGCCCGGAGTATGGGGGTGGCGGCATGGTGCGGGTGCCCTCGGTGCAGGCGGCCGTGGAATGGCTGGCGTCCCGGGAGGGGAATATTCTGGTTACCACCGGCAGCAAGGAATTGGCCGCTTTCTCACAACTTCCGGATTTCGCCACACGGGTTTACGCCCGGGTGCTGCCCACGCTGCCGTCCCTTAGGGCGTGTCTGGACCAGGGGCTTCCCGGCCGCCATATCATCGCGATGCAGGGACCGTTTTCCAGGGAGACCAACCGGTCCCAGCTGGCGGAATTCAACTGCCGTTTTCTCGTGACAAAGGATGCGGGGGACAACGGCGGTTTTCGGGAAAAGGTGCGGGCCGCCGGGGAGGCGGGGGCGGTGGCTCTGGTCATCGACCGGCCGGAGACGGAGCGCGGACTGAGCGAGGCACAGGGTTTGAGCGCGGACCAGGTGATGGAGCGCTATGAACAGTGGAGGAGACAGCATGTGTGATAAGAGAATTTCGATTGTGGGCGCGGGAATGGGCACAGCGGACCAGCTCACGGGCCTGGGAAGCCGCCGCCTGCGGGAGGCGCAGGTGGTTGTGGGCGCGCCCCGGCTGACAGAGGGACTTTCAGGGGAGCTCGCCGGCCATGCGGTCCTGGCCACCCACCGCACCGGTGAGATCGTGGAATTTTTGAAGAATGAAAAATGGACCCGGGCGGTATTTCTGGTGTCCGGGGACACAGGATTTTACAGCGCAGCCTCCGGGGCGGCCGCAGCGTTTGAAAAACAGGGCTGGGAGACTGAGCTGGTGCCCGGAATTTCCAGCATGTCCTGGTTTGCAGCCAGACTTGGGAAAAAATGGCAGAACATGGCGGTTCTCAGCTGCCACGGCAGGGATGTGGACCCGGCGGACTGGGTCCGCAGCCATGGGGAGAGCTTTTTACTTCTGGGCGGGAAAATCGGTGTGCGGGAGCTGTGTGCCGCCCTGTTGGAGGGCGGACTTTCGGACTGCCGTCTCTGGGTCGGGGAAAATCTCGCCGCAGCGGGGGAGCGGATCGAGGCGGGAAGCCCGGAGCAGATTTTATTGAGCGATACAAACCGGCCGTTCGGCAGCCTGTGCTGCGCGATGGCGGAGAATGCCCGGGCGGTTAACACAGCGTTCAGCTCCTTCGGCCTTCCCGACAGCGCGTTTGTCCGCGGAAAGGTTCCCATGACCAAGTCCGAAGTGCGGGCCCTCTCCCTGACAAAGCTGGGGCTGCGGCCGGGAGCGGTGTGTTTTGACGTGGGTTCCGGCACCGGCTCGGTGTCCGTGGAAATGGGTCTGGCCCTGAAATCCTGGGGCGCGGGCGCGGTCTATGCGGTGGAGAAAAAGGAGGAGGCCCTGGAGCTCACAAGAATTAACGGGGAGCGGTTTCTGGGAAACTGGAAGGGATTCCATGTGGTGCCCGGTAGCGCGCCGGAGGCATTTGCCGGCTTGCCGGCTCCCACGCATGTGTTTGTGGGCGGAAGCGGGGGAGCGCTCCTTCCGGTGGTGGAGCAGGTACTGGAGAAAGCGCCCGGGGCCAGAATCGTGGTCAACGCCGTCACGCCGGAGACGGTGGCGGAGCTTTTGCAGTGCCGGAAACGTTTCCGGTTCGCGGTCTGGGAGATGGTTCAGGTCCGCGTGGATACGTTCCGCGCAGCCGGGAATTACCATATGCCCTGCGCGGGCAACCCGGTTTGCATCGCGCTGATGCAGAACCCCCAGCGCGGGGAGGACGGGCTGTGAGAGGCGTGCTGATCGCCGCGCCCTCCAGCGGCAGCGGCAAGACGGTGGCGGTCATGGGGCTTCTGGCGGTCCTGAAGCAGAAGGGCGTGGGCCTGGCGGCGTTTAAGTGCGGGCCGGATTACATCGATCCGCTGTTTCACCGGAAGGTTCTGGAGGTGGAGAGCTGCAATCTGGACAGCTTTTTTCTGCCCGCGGACCAGGTGAGAGCTCTGGCGGAGCGGACGCTGGCTGAGACCGCCGGGCCGGAGGGCTTCGGAGTGGTGGAAGGCGTGATGGGGTATTTCGACGGTCTTGGGGGCGTCTCGGCCCGGGGAAGCTCCTGGGAGATAGCGCAGATTCTGGGGCTTCCGGCCATTCTGGTGGTGGACGGGCGGGGCGCCAGCTTATCCCTGGCGGCTCTGATCCAAGGCTTTTTGAACTACGCTCCGGCGGATCAAACGGGCCGGGGAAACCGCATTGCCGGAGTGATTTTCAACCGCGTGGGCGGCGGGATGTATGACGTGTTAAAGAAGACCATTGAGGCGGAACTGCCGGTCAAATGCCTGGGATATATACCGAAAATGGATTGGCTGAACATTGAGAGCCGCCACCTGGGGCTGGTGCTGCCCGATGAGATTGCGGATCTGAAGGGGCTGGTGAAGCGCCTGGGGAAGGAACTGGAGCGAACGCTGGACTGGGAAGGGATTCTGGCACTGGGAGCGGAGGAAAGGGCGGCTGATACAGGGGCCGGTTCCGGCTCTGAGAAGGCGGCTGAATCGCCGGAAGCGGTAAACTGCCGGAAAAATCCGTTTAATGCCTCACCCCGCGGAAATGGGGCCGCCCGGCCTTCATTCCGCCTGGCAGTGGCCATGGACGAGGCGTTCTGCTTTTATTATCGGGAAAATCTGCGGGCGCTGGAGGATGCCGGGGCGCAGCTGTGTTATTTCAGTCCCATCCATGACTGCAAGCTGCCTGAACAGACGGACGGTCTGTTGTTGGGCGGCGGTTACCCGGAGCTGCACGCGGGGGAGCTGGCCGCGAATCAGGAGATGCGCGAATGCATCCGCCGGGCGGCGGAGGACGGTATGCCGATTCTGGCCGAGTGCGGCGGGTATCTGTATCTTCTGGACGAGCTGGAGGGGGCCGACGGAGCGGTTTATCCCATGGCCGGGGTATTTGAAGGGACCGGACAGCGGGAAGACAAGCTGAGGCAGTTCGGTTATATCACGGTTTCCTCCGGGCGGGACGGGCTTTATCTGAAGCAAGGGGAAACGGTCCGCGCCCACGAGTTCCACTACTGGCATTGCACCCGGGACAGTGAGCGTTCGGTGATGAGGGCGGTCAAGCCCACGGGCCGTAGGAGCTGGCCGGCCATGCGGGAGAAAAAGCGGGTGCTGGCGGGATTTCCCCATCTGTATTACCCCTCCTGCCCGGAGTTTGTCCGGCGTTTTGGGGAGCAGTGCAGGCAGTATGATAATGAAAAAAACGGAAAGCTGGTAGAGAGAAATGCTGACATTGCAGAATGTGATTGATTCCATAAAAGAACCGGATCAGGAGGCGGCGGACCTGGCGCGGCGGCGCTGGGACAGTGTGGCGAAGCCGTTAAACAGCCTGGGCGCGCTGGAGCGGGATCTGGTCCGCATTGCGGGGGTTCAGGGAACGCCCCGGATCTCCATCGGCAGCAAGGCCATTGTGGTCATGTGCGCGGACAATGGGATCGTGGAGGAAGGGGTGACTCAGACCGGGCAGGAGGTGACCGCCATCGTGGCGGAGCACATGGGGGACGGCACCTCCTGCGTCTGCCGGATGGCCGCGGTGGCCGGGGCAAAGGTGGTCCCTGTGGACATCGGCATCGCCGGGGAGACGTCCTCTCCCGGCATCCTACGGATGAAGGTAGCCTGCGGAACCCGCAATTTCCTGAAGGAACCGGCCATGAGCCGCCGGGAAACGGTACAGGCTCTGGAGACGGGGATCGCCGTGGCGGGGGAAATGAGCCGTCGGGGCTTTGCGCTTCTGGGATCCGGTGAGATGGGCATCGGAAACACCACAACCAGCAGCGCGGTGCTTTCAGTGCTTCTGGAGCAGCCGCCCAGCCGTGTGACCGGCCGGGGAGCCGGGCTGGACACAACCTCCTACCGCAGGAAAATTTCAGTGATCGAGGAGGGAATCCGCCTCCGCCGCCCGGATAAGGGGGATGGGATCGATGTTCTGAGCAAGGTGGGAGGACTGGATCTGGCCGGGCTGGCAGGACTTTATCTGGGCTGCGCGTACTACGGGATTCCTGTGGTATTGGACGGGTTGATCTGCGCGGCGGCCGCGCTGGCGGCGGTGCGCATCTGCCCGGCTGTGGGCGGATACCTTCTGGCCTCCCACGTGTCCGCGGAACCGGCTGGGGCCATGGCTTTGGAGGCGCTGGGTCTGGAACCGGCCATCAACGCCGGTATGTGCCTGGGCGAGGGCACCGGCGCGGCGGCGCTGTTTCCGCTGCTGGACATGGCCTTTGCGGTTTATGACGGGATGAGCACCTTCGGGGAGATGCAGGTGGAACAGTACCAGCCACTGAAATGAAGAAATATCCCGCGAGGCGTTTTTGCCGTTTCTGTGCATCGCGCATCGCGTTACTGGGAACGGAGTGAGCAATAACACAGAGAGGAACAGGAGTACATGATCACACTGGTGACTGGGGGCTGCGGAAGCGGAAAATCGGAGTATGCGGAGAATCTTTTGGCGGGCAGCGGCTGCCCCTGCAAATGGTATGTGGCCACCATGGAGGTCTGGGGGGATGAAGACCGGAGAAAGGTGGAGCGCCACCGGAAGCAGAGGGCCGGGAAGGGCTTTCACACGATCGAGCGCCCGAGAGGTCTGGAAGCGCTGCGGATTCCCGGCAGCCCGGAACAGACGGCGGTGCTTTTGGAATGCGTGTCCAATCTGGCCGCCAATGAGATGTTTGGCGGGGAAACGCTACCGGACTGCGGGCAGGAACGGGCGGTGACCGCCGGGGAGGCGGTGGTGGACGGGATCAGAAGCCTGGCCCGCCAGGCCGCAGAGCTGGTCGTCGTCACCAACGAGGTGGGACTTGACGGGATTTCCTATGAGGTAGAGACGATGGAGTATATCCGGCTGATGGGCAGGGTTAACCAACGCCTGGCAAAGCTTGCGGACCGGGTGGTGGAAGTGGTTTACGGCATTCCGGTGGTGCTTAAGGAAAACGGTGCAGCCGGGCAGGGAGGTGGGATATGAACGGTTTGTATTCTCTTTTAATCGCTGTTTCCATGTACTCGAAATTCCCGGTTCCCACGGTCAACTGGACCAGGGAGCGCATGGGCTACGTGATGTGCTGGTTTCCGGTGGTGGGAGTGATCGAGGGGCTGGCGCTGTGGTTCTGGCAATGGGCGGGCGGGCGGCTTGGATTTACGGACGCGGGCAACGCTCTGGTGGCTGCGGCCCTGCCTCTGATCGTCACCGGGGGAATCCACATGGACGGATTTCTGGACACGATGGATGCCATCCACTCGTATGGGGATCGGGAGAAGAAGCTGGAGATTCTCAAGGATCCCCATGTGGGAGCCTTTGCGGTGATCGGCTGCGGGGGATATCTGCTCCTGTATGCGGCCGCAGCGTATGAGGTTACGGTCCTGGGGCTTTGGCCGTTAGCGCTTCCGGTTTTTGTGATGGAGCGGGCGTTCAGCGGCTTGTCGGTGGTATTTTTTCCCTGCGCAAAAAAAAGCGGCCTGGCCGCAACCTTCTCGGATGGTGCCAAGCGCCGGGCGGCGGGAATCAGCCTGAGCCTTTGGCTGGCCGCGGCCCTGTGCCTTGGCGGCGCGGTGATTCCGGGCGGAAGCCCGGTTGTGGTGCTCGGTCTTTTGGCAGTGCAGCTATTGGTATTCGCCTATTACCGCCGGAGGTCGGCCGGGCAATTCGGAGGCATCACCGGGGATCTGGCCGGGTATTTTCTGCAGGTTTGCGAGCTGGCGGGGTTGTTTTGGCTGGCGGTGGCCGGACACATGGGCTTTGCCGGATAGGGGACGGAGGAAAATGAAGATAATGGAAAAGGCGGAGATGATATGATTCTGGTGACAGGCGGTACAGCCCAGGGAAAGCGGGAGTTTGTGGAACGGGACTTGATTGGTGAACTGGCTGGCGAGAGGACCGGCGGAATGGCCGGTAGGCCGGCCGGCGGCCGGGCTGTGATATGGGTGGACGGTGCGGCCGCGGAGCCGGATTGTTTTTTGTCCGCGCCATTCTGCCATAACCTCCAGGCTTTTGTCCGCAGGATCGTGTCCGGGGAGATCGCGGTGGATCTGGTGGAGCTTACGGAATTGATGCAAAAGGCCCGTCCGGACCGCGTGATCGTCACCGATGAGATCGGCGGAGGCATCGTTCCGACAGACCCGCTGGAGCGGACCTGGCGGGAGGAGACGGGGCGGGTCTGCTGCCGCCTGGCGGCAGCGGCGGGGCAGGTCTGGCGGGTAAACTGCGGGCTGGGTCAGAGAATCAAATAGCCGGACGCCCGGCGGCGATACAGAACAGAGGACGGGAGAGATTGACTGCATGTTTGGACTGGAATCAGGTTGGTTTGGAATGTTTGTGTTTCACGGAGGCGCCCTGTTGGGGGGCTGCGCGCTGGACTGGCTGTTCGGCGACCCGCGCTGGCTGCCGCACCCGGTGCGGCTGATGGGGCGGATGATCGCCTGGCTGGAGGGACTGCTGCGGCCGCGGTTTTCGGGCCGGGAGCGGGCCGCGGGGTTGCTTCTTGCGGCCCTCATGTGCTGCTTCTGGACTGTGGTTCCCGGTCTGCTTCTTGCGGCCCTGGGCGGAGTTGCGCTGTATCTGCCGGGGCGGGCGGGCGCGTATTTTCTGCTGGCGGCGGAGAGTCTGATGTGTTACCAGCTTTTGGCCGCTAAGGACCTTTGCGCGGAGAGCATGAAGGTCTGCCGTTCCATGGAGAAGGGCGACGTGGAGGAGGCCAGGAGAAGCGTTTCCATGATTGTGGGCCGGGATACCGCGCCCCTGGACGGCAGCGGCATCCTGCGGGCGGCGGTGGAGACGGTGGCGGAAAACGCCTCCGACGGCGTGATCGCTCCCATGCTCTACATAGCTCTTCTGGGACCTGTGGGCGGCTATCTCTACAAAGCGGTGAACACGATGGATTCCATGGTAGGCTATAAAAACGATCGCTACCGGGAACTGGGACGGGCGGCGGCTAAATTGGACGATCTGGTCAACCTGGTACCCTCCCGGCTCACCGGACTGCTGTTTTGCGCCTGCGCCGCGCTGCTCCCGGGATTTGACGGCCGGGGGGCATTGAAGGTGTTTTGCCGGGACCGGTTTAACCATGCCAGCCCCAATTCCGCGCAGTCCGAGGCGGCCTGCGCCGGAGCTTTGGGCCTGCGGCTTGCCGGGGATGCCTGGTATTTCGGCACGCTCTGTTCCAAGCCCTATATCGGGGATGACAGGAGAGCCATCGAGGCGGCGGACGTGCGCAGAATTAACCGGCTGATGTTTGGCGCGCAGCTGTTGTTCCTGGCGTTGTGGGCGGTAGTTCTGGCGCTGTGGGCGGCAGCGCTGATATTGTGAGCCGTAATCTTGGCGCTGTGGGCGGTACGCAGCCGCAGTTGGCGGAAATTCCCGCGCTGCGGGCAGTTTTGTGAAGGAGGATAGGACCATGGAATATCAGCACGGAGGAGATATCTACAGCCAGGAGGTGGATCTGGATTTTTCGGCCAATTTAAACCCGTTTGGCCTGCCGGAGGCGGTGCGGCGGGCGGCGGCGGACAGCCTGGGGAACTGCACGGTCTATCCGGACAGCAGCAGCCGGAAGCTGACGGCTGCCCTGGCCGCGTATCACGGCGTGCCGCAGGAGCAGGTGATCTGTGGAAACGGGGCCGCGGACCTGATTTTCGGGCTGGCGCTGGCGCTTAAGCCGGAGCGCGCCCTGGTCACGGCCCCGGCCTTTTCCGAATACGAGCAGGCGTTGGCTAGCGTGGACTGCCGGGTGTCCTGGCTGGACCTGCGGGAGAAGGACGGGTTCCGGCTCACCCCTCGGGAGCTTTTGGAAAAGCTGTCCGGTGAGCCGCAGCTTCTGTTTCTCTGCAATCCCAACAATCCCACCGGCGTGTCCATCCCGCGGGAGGATATGGAGTGGGTGGCCGGGGTCTGCCGTAAACAGGGCGTCCGTCTGGTGGTGGACGAGTGTTTTTGTGATTTTCTGGACGCCCCGGGGGCCTGTTCTCTGATCCCGCTTTTGGAAAAATATCCCAATGTATTTGTGCTCAAGGCATTCACCAAGCTTTACGCTATGGCGGGGCTGCGTCTGGGTTACGGCCTCTGTGCCGACGGGGAACTGATGGAGCGGTTAAAGCAGGTGCGCCAGCCCTGGAGCGTTTCCAGCGTGGCCCAGGCGGCCGGGCTGGCGGCTCTTGGCGAGACCGGATATGTGCGCGCGTCCACAGAAGCCATTGCGCGGGAGCGCAGGTGGCTGACCGGGGAGCTGACCCGCCTTGGACTTACGGTGTACGGCTCGCAGGCCAACTACATTTTTTTCCGCGATCCGGCCGGGGCGGACGGGTCCGCGCGGGGCAGGCTGTATGAAGCGCTTTTGGAGCGGCGCATTCTGATCCGCTCCTGCGCCAATTACCGGGGGCTGGATCACACCTATTACCGCGTCTGCGTCAGGCTGCATGAGGACAATGAAATTCTCATCCGGGAACTTAAGCGGATTCTGACGGGCAGAGATCATTTGGAAAGGCAGGAATAGAACGATGGCAAAAGCGATAATGGTGCAGGGAACCATGTCCAATGTGGGCAAAAGTCTGATCGCGGCGGGACTCTGCCGCATCTTCCGGGAGGACGGCTACCGCGTGGCTCCCTTCAAATCCCAGAATATGGCCCTCAACTCCTTTATCACCGGGGACGGCCTGGAAATGGGCCGGGCCCAGGTGGTTCAGGCGGAGGCGGCCGGAATCCGGCCCACTGTGGATATGAATCCCATTCTGCTCAAACCCACCACGGACGTGGGCAGCCAGGTGATCGTGCGCGGCGTGCCCCTGGGAAATATGAAGGCCCGGGATTATTTTGCGTACAAAAAGGAGTTGGTCCCGGTGGTGATGGAGTCCTACCGGAGGCTGGCAGAGGAGTACGACATCATCGTGATCGAGGGGGCCGGAAGCCCGGCGGAGATCAACTTAAACCATGAGGACATCGTGAATATGGGCATGGCGGCCATGGCGGACGCCCCGGTGCTGCTGGTGGGGGATATCGACCGGGGAGGCGTGTTCGCCCAGCTCTACGGCACCGTTTCCCTTCTGAAAGAGGAGGAGCGGGCCCGGGTGAAGGGTCTGGTGATCAACAAATTCCGGGGCGACAAGACGATTCTGGACCCGGGCGTTTCCATGCTGGAGGAGCTTTGTAAAATTCCGGTGGCCGGGGTAGTGCCCTATATGCAGGTGGAGCTGGAGGACGAGGACAGCTTGAGCGGCGCGCTGGACGGCAAGGCAGGGAACACGGCAGCGGCTCCGCTGGTAGATATCGCCGTCATCCGGTTCCCGCGGATCGCCAATTTCACCGATTTTAACGCCTTAAGCGCTATCCCTTGCGTGCGGGTCCGCTATGTGTCGCGGCCCCCGGAGCTTGGGGAGCCGGATTTGGTGGTGCTTCCGGGGACGAAAAACACCATAAGCGACCTTCTGTGGCTGCGCGGCAGCGGGCTGGAGGCGGCGGTGTTAAAGCTGGCCTCCCGCCGGGTTCCCATCTGGGGAATCTGCGGCGGTTTCCAGATGTTGGGCGAGGAAGTGATCGACGAGGCCGGAGCGGAGGGCGCGCCGGTCCATCGCGCGGCCGGTCTGGGCCTTCTGCCCCTGACCACATGGTTCGAGGCGGAGAAGGTCCGCACCCAGGTCACCGGCTCTCTCGGGGAGCTGGACGGGCCTCTGTCCGCCCTGTCGGGGAAATGCCTCAACGGCTATGAGATTCATATGGGCCGCACCGCAATCTCCGGAGGGCGGGGACCGGAGGATACGGGACGGCTGGTGGATTATCGGGCAGAGCCGGAGATCTGCCGCCCAATGGCCTATCTTCTGGAGACGCAGTCGGATTCCAGGCAGGTCAAAACCGACGGTTGGAACCGGGGAAATGTGTACGGCTCTTACGTTCACGGCGTATTCGACGACCCCGGCATCGCCAGGTCCCTGACGGAGGCGCTGCTGGCGAAAAAAGGGCTTTGCGCGGACCTGGACGGTACGGTGGATTTCGACTATGGGGCGTTTAAGGAGATGCAGTTCGCGGCCCTGGCAAAAGGGCTGCGGGAGAGTCTGGACATGGATCGGATCTACGAGATCATGGGAATAAAGGGAGGAAACGGCCGTGAAAATTGAGTTGGAGCAGGTGCTGCCGTCGCAGATCGAGGCCAGAAGTTTTGAGATCATCGGCCGGGAACTGGAACAGATGGGAAAGGTCCTGGACCCGGAGCAGGAGCCGGTGATCAAGCGGTGTATCCACACCACCGCGGATTTTGAGTACGCGGACAGCCTGGTTTTCTCAGACCGGGCGGTGGAGCGGGGCCTTAAGGCCCTTAAGGCCGGGGCGCACATCGTGACGGACACCCGGATGGGGTTCTCGGGCGTGAACAAGGGGCGGCTGGAGAAACTGGGCGGGGAAGCGCTCTGTTTCATGGCGGACCCGGATGTGGCGGAGATTGCCGCCAGGGAGGGCTGCACCAGGGCCACGGCCAGCATGGACAAGGCGGCCGGTCTGTACGGAACGGGCGGCCCCCGGGAGCGGATTCCCTGCATCTTTGCGGTGGGAAACGCGCCAACGGCGTTGGCGCGGCTGTACGAACTGGTGACGGAGGGACGTTTGAAGCCCGCGCTGGTGATCGGGGTGCCGGTGGGATTTGTAAACGTGGTCCAGTCCAAGGAGCTGATTCTGACGCTGCCCGACACGCCTTATATCGTGGCCAGGGGCAGAAAAGGCGGCAGCAATGTGGCGGCCGCCATCTGCAACGCGCTGCTGTACCGCATATAAGGGAGGGGAGGAGCCTGACGCGCTCCCACGGGCCCCGGAGCGGCTCGCCCGCGCTCCCGCCCATGAGCCCCCTCATTCCCCCACAACCGTGGAAACAGTTGCCGCAGCCGCCCAAATATTGTATACTTATCTGTAAATAAGCTGTAAATCAAATGGCGAATCATGATGGAGAAGAGGTTTTGGATATGGACTTATATCGGATTATCCTGGTGGACGACGAGGAAGAGGTGCGCAAGAGCATCATCAAGAAGATCGACTGGAACGCGGCCGGATTCCAGGTGGTGGGGGATGCGGAGAACGGCGAGGAGGCACTGGAGCGCATCGAGGCCCTGGAGCCGGACGTGGTTCTGACGGATATCCGCATGCCCTACATGGACGGGCTGACCCTGGCGGAGAAGGTCCGCCAGCGTTTCCCCTCCACCAAGATCGTCATTTTCTCCGGCTACGACGATTTTGAGTACGCCAAGCAGGCCATCAAGCTCAATGTCACCGAGTATATTTTAAAGCCGGTCAACGTGGAGGAGCTGACCGCCATTTTAAAGCGGATCAAAGCCAACCTGGACGAGGAGATCGAGCAGAAGCGCAATGTCAGCCTGCTGCGGGAGAATTACCGCAAGAGCCTGCCCATCCTGCGGGAACAGTTCTTAAACGACCTGATCAACCGCAGGGTGAGCGGGGAGCTTTTGGCGGGTCGCCTCTCAGAGTATGATATTCCCATCGCGGGAGCCCAGAAATGGGTGGCCGCGGTCATCGATATCGAACCGGCGGAGCAGAAGGAGGGCAAGGAACTTCCCCTGCACCAGGAGGCCGATTTGATCCCCATCTCCGTCATGCAGATCGTGGAAGAAAAGCTGAAGGACTACTGCCGTTTCACCCTGTTCACCTCCAATCTGGGACCGGAGTCCGGCATGACGGTGATCGCCGCCATCGACCGGGAGAACACCCAGACCGGCCTCATCGACGTGCTGGGCGACATCTGCAAGGAGACGCGCAAGATTCTGGAGGTGCCCATCACCATCGGCATCGGCCACCGCTGCACGGACCTGGTCCACATCAGCGATTCCTACAAGGCGGCGGTGGACGCCCTGGGCTACAAGGCCATCGTGGGCATCGGCAGCACCATCTACATCAACGACGTGGAGCCGGGGGACGGGGGCAAGCTGGCATTTGACAGCCGGGACGAGGCCGATCTGATCGCGGCCGTGAAATTCGGCCCCCAGGAGAAGATCGAAGCCGCGGTCAGGCGGGTGGTGGACCGGATGAACGACGCCAAGGTGCATTTCCGGCAGCATCAGGCCTACATGCTGAGCGTGGCCAACTGCATCGTGCAGCTGATTCAGCAGTACGATCTGGATATGGCGGAAATGTTCGGCGAGGGCCGGGATTACGCGGACACCTTCACCGTGATCCCCAAGATGCAGAAGCAGGAGGAGTTCGGCCAGTGGCTGCTGCCAATCGCCCTGCGCATGAACCAGGCCATGAACCAGGAGCGCGACAACACCATGAAGCAGGTGATCAAGGAGGCCAAGCAGTACATTCAGGACAATTACCAGGACCCGGACCTGTCCGTGGAAAAAATCTGCCGCCACCTGCACATGAGCCCCGCCTATTTCTCCACCATGTTCAAGAAGGAGACGGGTCAGGCCTACATCGCCTACCTGACCGAGGTGCGCCTGGACAAGGCGGTGGAGCTTTTGGGAAAAACCGACGACAAGACCTATGTGATCGCGGCCAAGGTGGGCTATCAGGAGCAGAACTATTTCAGCTATGTGTTTAAAAAGCGTTTCGGCGTATCGCCCACCAAATTCCGGGGGGCCAAGTAAGCGAGGAGGGCGGCCATGCCTTTGAAAAAGCGCCGGTATCCGTTCCAGAATACCAGCATCCGCTACACCATATTTATCTATTTCACCGTGTCCGCCCTGGCGGCCAGCATCTTCATCGGTCTGTCCATGTACAGCCGCATGTCCGGGCAGATGTCCGCGGCCATCCAGGAGGAGAACCAGATCCTGATCAACCAGCTCTCCCGGACCACGGACACCTACCTGCGCACCATCATGAAGCTGTCCGACTCCCTGTACTACGGGGCCGTCAAGAACGCGGACCTTTCCGACAGCTCCATCAACCGCGAGATCACGCTGCTCTACGACAACAACAAGGACAACGTGGAAAATATCGCCCTCCTGTCCAACGACGGCAGGCTTTTGGAGGCGGTTCCCGCCGCCCGCTTAAAGACCAATCTGGACGTCACGGCGGAACCTTGGTTTCAGAACACCCTGGAAAAGACGGAGAACCTGCATTTCTCCATCCCGCAGGTCCAGTACATCTTTGACGCCAACGAGAACCAGTACCGCTGGGTGATCTCCGTGACCCGGGCCGTGGAGATCACCCAGGGCCCCTACACGGACCAGGGCGTGCTGCTCATCGACATCCGCTACAACAGCCTGGAACAGCTCTTTGACAGCGTCAGCCTGGGAAACGGCGGCTACGTGTACCTGATCAGCAGCGGCGGGGATATTATTTACCATCCCAGGGCCCAGCTGCTGGACTCCGGCATCGCCAGGGAGAACAACGTAAAAGCGTCGGAGTACCGGGACGGCAACCACGAGGAGCTGTTTGAGGGGAAAAAGCGCCTGGTGACGGTGAAGAGCGTGGGTTACACCGGCTGGAAGATCGTGGGCGTCACGCCCATGGACGGGGTGTCCTTAAACAATCTGAAAACCAAGCTTTTCGTGGTCTTTATCATCGCCTTTATCCTGTTCATCCTGTCCATCATCAACTCCTACATTTCCTCCAGGATCACGGATCCCATCAAGGAGCTGGAGAAGTCGGTGAACGAGATCGAGGAGGGCCATCTGGAGACCAACGTATACGCGGGCGGTTCCTACGAGATCCAACACCTGGGCAATTCCATCCAGAACATGGCCCGGCAGATCCGTCGGCTCATGAACGACATTGTGGCGGAGCACGAGTCCAAGCGAAAGAGCGAGTTCGACACCTTACAGTCCCAGATCAACCCCCATTTCCTCTACAACACCCTGGACATCATCGTGTGGATGATCGAGAACGAGCGGCAGTCCGAGGCCGTGAAGGCGGTGACCGCCCTGGCCCGGTTCTTCCGAATCAGCTTAAGCAAGGGCAAGAGCATCATCCCGGTGCGGGACGAGCTGGAGCACGTGCGCAACTACCTGATGATCCAGTCCATGCGCTACAAGAACAAATTCACCTACTCCATCGAGGCGGGGGAGGGCGTGGAGGAGCTGGCCAGCTTAAAGCTCATGCTCCAGCCCCTGGTGGAGAACGCCATCTACCACGGCATGGAATTCATGGACGGCGACGGCGAGATTCTCATCAAGGCGTGGCGGGAGGGAGACGACCTCTACATGAGCGTGGGGGACAACGGCCTTGGCATGACGCAGGAGCAGGTGGAAAACCTGTTTGCGGCCGCTGAGCACGTGCCCTCCAGGCGCGGCTCCGGCATCGGCGTGCGCAATGTGAACGAGCGCATCAAGCTGTACTTCGGCAAGGAGTACGGGCTTGTCATCGACTCGGAGCCGGACGAGGGGACCACGGTAACGGCCCACCTGCCTGCGGTCGCCTATGAGCAGGTGGCACAGAAGGTCACGTAAACAGCGGGGCGGAGGGGATTGAAACATGAATGCAATGTCAAAAAATGAGAAAATGCTGTGGGCCCTGTCGGCCTGCGCCCTGGTCCTGCTGTTTCTGATGTCGTCCACCAACCTGATCATCAAGGAGAAAAAGGTGGAGATCCACCCTATCTCCGTGATTATAGAGGATTCCAACGACGACTTTTACGGGAATTTCCGCAAGGGCATGGACAAGGCGGCTCTGGAGTACCACGCGGATATCAGCTTTATCACCTTATACGAGCGAAATGACCAGGAGCAGCAGCTGGAGCTGGTCAACCGGGAGATTAAGGACGGGGCCAAGGCCGTGATTCTGACCCCGGTAAACGAGCGGGAGACGATCCGGGCGCTGGACCGCACCAGTTTAAACAGTCCTCTGGTGGTGCTGGGCTCCCAGGTCCCCAATGAGATCGTGGTGGCAAACGTGGCGGTGGACGGGTATGAGATGGGAGAAAAGCTGGGAAATGCGGTGGCGGCCCATGAACCCAGGGAAAATCCGGTCTACCTGTTCACCGACGGGCTGGAATACGGGCTCAACCTGCGGGTGTACGACGGCGTGCGGACCGTTCTGGAACAGGCGGGCTTCACCTGCACGCTGGTGGAACGCCAGGACGGCGACACCTACCGCGGAGTGATCGAGGAGACCGTCTATCCGGGCAGCGGCAGGGCGGCCATCGTGGCCCTGGACACGCCGTCCCTGGGGGAGGCGGCCCAGATTCTGGAGGACAGCAGCGTTTACCACCAATACATCACCGGACTTTACGGCGTTGGCGGCACCACGGCCCTGCTCAACCAGCTGGACCAGGGGATCATCCGGGGGCTTGTGACCTACAACCGGTACGACGAGGGATATTTGAGCGTGGAGCGGGCTGTGGAGGCCATCGAGGGAAGCCGGCAGAGGGAACAGATTCTTCTGGACTCCTACTACATTGAAAAACCGCAGCTGCGGGACAAGCAGTACGAGAAGATGCTCTACCCCATGGATTGATGGGGAAAAGAGAGAATATCGGGGAGGAAACCATATGGAGGTCAACAAAAAACGCTGGCTGTGCGGCGGGACCGCGGCAGCCCTTGCGCTGGCTCTGGCTGTGGCCGGGATTGTGTGCTGGTTCAGAAGCAGCCGGGTGCCGCCGCCCAAAACCTCGATCCGCATCGGGGTGGCCCTGTACCGGGGCGACGACACCTTTATCAGCACGGTCCGGGCGGCCCTGGAGGAGCGGGCCAAGGCCTACGAGCAGGAGACGGGAATCAAGGTGGTCATGGACATTGTGGACGCCAAGCTGAACCAGAACACCCAGAACAGCCAGGTGGAACGCTTCATCTCCCTGGGCTACGACGCTCTGTGCGTGAACATCGTGGACCGCTCCGCGGCGTCCATCATCATCGACAGGGCCATGGACGCGGGCATCCCCGTGGTGTTCTTCAACCGGGAGCCGGTGGAGGAGGACATGAACCGGTGGGAGAAACTGTATTACATCGGAGCGGACGCCAAGGAGTCCGCGGTGCTCCAGGGTAATATTCTGGTGGACGCCTACAAAAAGGACCCCACCAGCCTGGACCGGAACGGGGACGGCATGGTCAGCTACGTGCTCCTGGAGGGGGAGAGCAGCCATCAGGACTCCCTGATCCGCACCGAGTGGTCCATCCAGACCTTAAAGGACGGCGGAGTGCCCCTGGAAAAGCTCACCGGCGGCATCGCCAACTGGGAGCGCAGCCAGGCGTCGGCCTGGATGGAGCAGTGGATCTCGGAGTATCCGGAACAGATCGAGCTGGTGATCTGCAACAACGACGACATGGCTCTGGGAGCCATCGACGCCATCAAGCGGGCGAATATCCCCAAGGGCGCCATCAAGGTGGTGGGCATCGACGGCACGCCGGTGGGCAAGGAAGCCCTGGCGGCAGGGGATCTGTTCGGCACGGTGGAGTCCGACCGGGAGCAGTACGCCAGGGTGATCTTTGATATCGCCGCAGCCCTTGCCCTGGGGAAGGGAGTGCCGGAGGACATCCATTTGGACGGCGGAAAATACTACCGATGCCCGCAGATTGCGCTGACTGGTGAGAAATAGAATGAAAAAGAGCGAAAGCCTTGTGCAAAATGGAGCAAAGCTCCCTGGCACAGGGCTTTTTTGCCCCCGGCGCAGCGGAAAAATGCTTTGAAAGTTTAGAGAAAATCATGGAAAAATATCATTTTAGACAGAAAATCAAAGAAATTTCATAATGGACCGTAAAAAATCATATGGAAAAATGCATAATTCGGAACTATAATAACCTTGTCGTTAAGATAAAAGTAACAAATACGACAGAAAACCGAAAACAAAGCAAAGGGAGGAATACAAACATGAGAGTATTAAGAAAAGTTACTGCAGTTGCAATGGCTTCCGCAATGGTAGTTTCCATGGCCGGATGCGGCGGCGGAGCGAAAGAGACCACCGCGGCAGCCACCGAGGCTCCGACCACAGCGGCAACTGAGGCGGCCACAGAGGCAGCGACCGAGGCGGCAGCGGCAGCCAGCGAGGCGGCAACCGAGGCAGCAGCAGCGACCACGGGTGACTATGCGGACAAGAAAGTCGGCATCAGCATTTACAAATTCGACGATAACTTCATGACCCTGTACCGCACCGAGTTAGAGAGATACCTGACCGAGGACCTGGGCTTCAAGAAAGAGAACATCACCATCATGGACGGCAAGAACGATCAGGCCGAGCAGACCAACCAGATCGACAACTTCATCAACCAGGGCGTAGACGTTCTGATCCTGAACCTGGTTCAGTCCTCCTCCGCTCCTTCCGTTACCGACAAGTGTAACGAGGCCGGAATCCCTGTTGTTTACATCAACCGTGAGCCGGATGCCGCTGAAGAGCAGAGATGGAAAGACGAAGGAATCAAGGCTACATACGTTGGCGCTGACGCAAGACAGTCCGGCACCTTCCAGGGCGAGGAGATCGCAGAGCTTGAGAACCACGGCGATGCCAATGGCGACGGCGTTGTGTCCTACATCATGGTTCAGGGCGATCCCGAGAACGTAGACGCTCAGTACAGAACCGAGTATTCCGTGAAGGCTCTGACCGACGCTGGTGTAAAGGTTGAGGAACTGTTGAAGCAGAGAGGCGACTGGGATCAGGCTAAGGGCCAGCAGATCGTGCAGGATGCCCTGACTCAGTTTGGCGACAAGATCGACGTTGTGTTCTGTAACAACGACGCTATGGCTCTGGGCGCTCTGGCCGCAATCCAGGCAGCCGACAGAAAAGTGGGCGAGGACATCTACATCGTAGGCGTTGACGCTCTGACCGAGGCCGTTCAGAACGTAATGGAAGGCAAGATGACCGGCACCGTATTCAACGATCACATCAGCCAGGCTAAGACCGCCGCTGACATTGCCTGCGATTTCTTAAACGGCAAGGACGTTGCGAATGTAAACATGGTTGACTATGTAAAGGTTACCAACGAGAACGCGCAGCAGATCCTCGATATCGTGAAATAATCGGTTTGCAGAGTAGAAACTTTTCAGGTGTGTCTGTCCGGCACACCTGATTTTATGAAAGGAGATAACGGGATGGCAGAGTACAGATTGGAAATGCGGGGTGTCAGCAAAAGCTTCCCCGGCGTCAAGGCTCTGGACGGGATCAGCCTGAAAGTCCGGCCGGGCTCCGTACACGCTCTGATGGGTGAGAACGGCGCCGGCAAATCCACGCTGATGAAATGCCTGTTCGGAATTTATAAGATGGATGAGGGGGAGGTCTACCTGGACGGGGAAAAGATGAATATCTTAAATCCCGACGACGCCCTCCACAAAGGTCTGGCCATGGTGCATCAGGAGCTGCAGCCCATACCGGAGCGTTCCATCGCTGAGAACATGTACTGCGGCAGGTTTCCGACCAGAAATTATGGCCCGCTGAAGGTAATCGACCATAAGAAAATGAACGAGGAAGCGCAGAAGTGGCTGAGGGACGTGAAGATGGATTTCGACCCCAAGGCCAAGCTGGGAACTCTGTCCATCTCGCAGATGCAGTCCGTTGAGATTGCCAAGGCAGTATCCATGAACGCCAAGGTGGTGATTCTGGATGAGCCCACGTCCTCCCTGACGGACAATGAGGTGGAGGCCCTGTTTCGGATCGTGCGCGATCTGAGGGACCGGGGCGTTTCCCTGATTTACATATCCCACAAGATGGCGGAGATCCGCGAGATCGCGGACGACATCACCATCATGCGTGACGGCACCTACGTGGGCAGCTGGGCCGTGAAGGACATCAGCGACCAGGAGATCGTAAAGCAGATGGTAGGCCGCGAACTGACCAACATCTACCCGCCAAGGGACAACAAACCCGGCGACGTGATTCTGGAGGTGAAACACTTATCCAGCATCCACGAGCGCTCCTTCCAGGACTGCAGCTTTGAGCTGCACCGGGGCGAAATCCTCGGCTTCGGCGGCCTGGTGGGCGCCCAGAGAACCGAGCTGATGGAGGCCATCTTCGGCATGCGTCATGTGGCTGGCGGAGAGATCCTGATGAACGGCAAGACCGTGAAGATGGTGAGGCCCCAGGAGGCCATCCGCAACAGCATCGGCATGATCACTGAGGACCGCCGCGGAACGGGCATCATCGGCTGTCTGTCCATCGCGGACAACGTGTCCATTTCCTCGCTAAACCAGTACCTGGATATGGGAATCGTGCTGAACCACGGGAAGATTGAGCAGCTGGTCAAGGACAACGTGGCGAAGCTGAGCATCAAGACGCCCAGCAGCAAGACCACAATCCAGTCCCTGTCGGGCGGCAACCAGCAGAAGGTAATCATCTCCCGATGGCTGGCCAACAACCCGGATGTGCTGATCATGGATGAGCCCACCCGAGGCATCGACGTCGGCGCCAAGTACGAGATCTATCAGATTATGATCAATCTTGCAAAGCAGGGAAAAGCCATTATCATGATTTCCTCCGAGATGCCGGAGCTGATCGGCATGTCCGACCGCATTATGGTAATGTGTAACGGCAGGATTACCGGCGAGGTGTCCGGTGAAGAAGCAACCCAGGAGAATATCATGAGCCTGGCTACCAAGTTTTAGCCGAAGGAGGACGTAGGGATGGATAAGAAGAAAATAAATGTAAAAGATTTTTTGATTAACAATGGAATTATCATGCTGCTGGTCATCATGGTGGCATATGTGAGTATTACCAAGGATAATTTCTTCAGTTTCAACAACATGAAGGGTATCGCCTTAAACTGCGCGCCCCGTTTCATCATCGCCTTCGGCGTCAGCGGCTGTCTGATCACCCGCGGAACCGACCTTTCCGCAGGACGCTGCGTGGGCTTAAGCGCCTGTATCGCAGGCACCCTGCTTCAGGACCCCAACTTTGCGGGCCGTTTCTGGCCCAACCTGCCGGACCTCCCGGTGGTTCTGGTACTGCTGATCTGCGTGGCGGTCTGCTGTATCTTCGGTCTGATCAACGGTATGGTGATTTCCTTCCTGAGCGTGCCCGCATTCATCGGCACCCTGGGCATGCAGCTGATCGTTTACGGCGTTGTACAGGTTTACACCAAGAACGTGCCGCTGGGCGGCTTCCGCAAGGATTTTGTCAACGTCGGTACCGGCGCCCTGTTTAAAACCGCGAATTTCCCGGGTATCCCCTACCTGTTTATCATCGCTGCCATCGTGGGCCTGATCATGTGGTTCGTCTACAATATGACCCGCCACGGCAAATACATGTACGCCATCGGCGGCAATGAGAGCGCTGCCGAGGTGTCCGGCGTAAACGTTAAAAAGACAAAAATCATTATTTACGTGACTGCAACCGCTCTGTATGCGCTGGCAGGCTTTCTGTTGGCCGCTAAGACCGCGGGCGCCAGCACCAACATGGGCCAGGGCTATGAGCTGGAGGCAATCGCAGCCTGTACCATCGGCGGCGTCTCTGTAAATGGCGGTGTGGGTAAGATTTCCGGCGTTATCGTCGGCGTGCTGGTGTTCGAGCTGCTCAAATCCACCCTGCAGTTCTTGGGCGTGGACCCCAACTACCAGTACATCCTTCAGGGCGTGGTAATCGTGGTGGCAATCGCTCTGGATATCCGCAAGTACATCGTGAAGAAGTAAACGCCTATGGAAGAGAGAGAAAAACTTCCGGAAGAGCGCCTGCGGGAGCTGGAGGAGGAGAACCGGCGGCTTTTGGAGGAGAACACCGAGCTCAAATCCAAGTCGCTCAAGGAGAGCTTCTACGACCACATCCACGTCTCCGTCCGGACCATGGATATCATCATCGGCTGCCTCTGCGTCCTGTTTGTGGTGGTGCTGATCCTGGGAATGTCCAACCGGTAATATGGGGCGCGCCGCCGGCCCGTTGCATTCAAAAAACGCTGCTGTCTGTGGGACGGCAGCGTTTTTTGGCAGGTGCGCCGGCGGGCGCACGTTCGAATGACCGGAGTGCGGGCAGCCGCGGCTCCGAGGAGGAACGCCCCGGACCGGAATCAGCAAAAATTCACCTTCCCGCTGCTGAGCCGGCTGTTCTGGTATTCGCCGGACATGGTGACGTCCTCGGTGAACCACTCCGGGGGTACGAAGGCCTCCGCCTCCTCCACGGTGGGGAATTCCACCTCGGCCAGAATCAGGCCGTCATACACCCCGGAAAATACGTCCAGCTCGATGGTCAGGTGAGCGTACGTTCCGGTCATGGGGATCCGGTAGCGGTCCTTGGTCAGCACGATGCCGTCGGCTTTTTCCAGCAGATGCCTGTAGGCCTGTTCGTTCAAGGGGAGGTTGTATTCCTCCCTGGCCAGCAGGCCCCGGCCCTTGTAGGTGAGATAGTATTCGTCTCCGTCCCGGCGCACGCGCACTACCGGGTCCGTGCACAGATAGGCCTGCTCAATGGCCCGGACCGGGTAGGACCTGTAATGTTCCGGCAAAGCCGCAATCCGATATTTTCGTTCAATTTCCATTGTTTTCCTCCTGGATCATATGCATTCTGACAGTATCATAACACGTAGTTTTTCGTTAGAACAGCAAAATTATCAAAAATAAAAAAAGGACTGGCAATTTTCCTCAGCCATGCTAGAATGTTCTATGAGATTAAGTAACTGTTCGGCAGGTCTGCGCACTTGCTGCGCTGACCGTACGAAAATCTGGGCATGCAGGCAAAAATCCTATCGACGAAGTCGATTTTAAATGGATTTTTGCTCGTATCTGTGAAGGCACTGAACAGATATGAGATTAATTACAGGGAAGGAGATTGTCATGGCAAAGGTGTTTGCATTTTTAGCGGAAGGTTTGGAAGAGGTGGAATGTCTGGCTGTAGTGGACGTGCTGCGCAGAGCCGGGGTGGAGACGCGCCTGGTGTCCATTACCGGGAACCGTATGGTAACCGGGTCACACAATATCACCATTCAGGCGGATGCTCTGTTTGAAGAGGTGAATCCGGACGAGGCGGACCTGCTCTTTCTCCCGGGCGGCGTTCCGGGGACTCCGAATCTGAAAGCCCACGAGGGGCTTGCAGTCGCGCTGGTGAAGGCCAACAAACAGGGCCGCCGGGTGGCCGCAATCTGCGCCGCGCCCAGCGTGCTGGGAGAATTGGGACTGCTCAAGGGCCGTACCGCCACCTGTTACCCGGGCTACGAGGACCGGCTCCATGGCGTCTCCTACACCCTGCAGGGCGTGATTACGGACGGAAACATCACCACGGGCAGAGGCCTGGGCTACGCGCTGGACCTGGGGCTGGAGCTGGTGCGCCTGCTTCAGGGAACCCAGCAGTCGGCCAAAATTAAGAAATCCATCCAGTACGACCAGTGCTGAGACGTCTGCGCGGGTGAGACTGTGCAGACTTTCCGGAGATAAATGAAATTTTTGGAAAAGCTGCGCAGTTTCGTAAAATAATACTGGAATTTTGCGAACGGGCATGCTATAATGGTAAATTGAAGTGTAGCGCCCTCGGGATATGGGCGAATCACATATATTTTAAGGAGGAACCCATAGAATGAGTTTACAAGTAGAAAAATTAGAAAAAAACATGGCGAAGCTGACCGTGGAGGTGCCGGCGGAGCAGTTTGAGAAGGCAATCAAGAAAGCATTCAATAAGAATAAGAACCGTTTTAACATTCCCGGCTTCCGCAAGGGCAAAGCTCCCCAGGCCATGATCGAAAAGATGTACGGCGTGGGCGTTTTCTATGAGGACGCTGCGGACGAGGCCATCAACGAGACCTACGCCGACGCCATGAAGGAGAGCGAGCTGGACATCGTTTCCAGACCCGCCATCAGCATCGAGCAGATCGAGAAGGGCCAGCCCTTTATCTATACCGCTACCGTGGCTGTGAAGCCGGAAGTGACGCTGGGCGAGTACAAGGGATTAGAGGTCGAGAAGGCCGATATGACCGTGAAGGCCGAGGACATTGAGGCGGAGCTGAAAAAGGTTCAGGAGCAGAACGCCAGACTGCTGACCGTTGAGGACAGACCGGTTGCCGACGGCGACCAGGTTGTGATCGATTTCGACGGCTATGTGGACGGCAAAGCGTTTGACGGCGGCAAGGCTGAGGACTACAGCCTGACCATCGGTTCCCACTCCTTTATCGACACCTTCGAGGAGCAGCTGATCGGCAAGAACATCGGCGAGGAGTGCGAAGTAAACGTAACCTTCCCGGCTGAGTACCATGCCGCTGAGCTGGCGAACAAGCCCGCTACCTTCAAGGTGACGGTCAAGGAGATCAAGGTCAAGGAGATCCCGGAGCTGAACGACGAGTTCGCCGGAGAAGTTTCCGAATTTGAGACCCTGGATGAATACAAAAAGGATATCGAGGCGAAACTGTCTGAGAAGAAGCAGAAGGAAGCCGCCACTGAGAATGAGAACCGCGTGGTCGAAAAGGTAGTGGCCGGAGCCACTATGGAGATCCCGGAGCCCATGATTGACGGACAGGTGGAGAACATGCTTCAGGATACCGCCCGCAGAATGCAGAGCCAGGGCCTGAACCTGGAGCTGTACCTGAAATACACCGGCATGACCCTGGATCAGATGAAGGAGCAGATGCGTCCCCAGGCTGTGAAGCGCATTGAGACCAGACTGGTTCTGGAGGAAGTGGTAAAGCAGGAGAACATCGAAGTTTCCGACGAGCGTCTGGATGAGGAGATCGTCAAGATGGCGGCCGCTTACCAGATGGAGTCCGACAAGCTGAAAGAGTACATGAGCGAGCAGGATAAGAAACAGATGAAGGAAGATCTGGCCGTTCAGGAAGCGGTTGATTTCCTGGTAGCAGAGGCCAAGTTAGTTTAAACACGTTTTGAGAGCAAGGGGGATTCCTGGTGTCCAAATGGCCTGCTGGGAGCCTCCTTGGTTTTATGAGACGGAATGTCAAGTGAAAACAACATGACAGACAGGAGGATCTGATTATGAGTTTAGTACCCTATGTCATTGAACAGACCAGCCGCGGGGAGCGCTCCTACGATATTTACTCCCGGCTGTTAAAAGAGAGGATCATTTTCCTGGGCGAGGAAGTGAACGATGTGTCCGCCAGTTTGATTGTGGCTCAGCTGCTGTTTCTGGAGGCTGAGGACCCGGGCAAGGACATCAATCTTTACATCAACAGCCCGGGCGGGTCTGTGACCGCCGGCATGGCGATCTACGACACTATGAACTATATCAAAAGCGACGTGTCCACCATCTGTATCGGAATGGCGGCCAGCATGGGCGCGTTCCTGCTTTCCGGCGGCGCAAAGGGCAAGCGCTTCTCGCTTCCCAATTCCCAGATTATGATTCACCAGCCCTCAGGCGGAGCCCAGGGCCAGGCGACGGAGATAAAGATCGTTGCCGAGAACATTTTAAAGACCAAACGGAAACTGAATGAGATTTTGGCGGCCAATACCGGCAAACCGCTGGAGGTGATCGAGCGGGATACGGAGCGCGATTACTACATGAGCGCTGAGGAGGCCAGGGAATACGGCCTGATCGACCAGATTATCACCAACCATTGACCGTCGCCCCAAACCTGTGAATGAAAGGTAAGGAAAAATATGCCAATTAGGACAGATGACACGATCCGCTGCTCCTTCTGCGGAAGGACCCAGGATCAGGTGCGAAAGATGATTGCCGGAGCAGGCAACAACAATGTCTATATCTGTGACGAGTGCATTGAGCTCTGCTCGGAGATTCTGGAGGAGGAGTTAGACGGCATCGAGGAAGAGACCGCTCCGGGCCTTTCGGATATCCGGCTGTTGAAGCCCAAGGAGATCAAGACGTTTCTGGACGAATATGTGATCGGACAGGACGAGGCGAAAAAGGTGCTTTCCGTGGCGGTTTACAACCACTATAAGCGCGTGACCGCCTGCCAGCATGTGGATGTGGACGTTCAGAAGAGCAATATTCTGATGATCGGCCCAACGGGTTCCGGAAAGACTTATCTGGCGCAGACTCTGGCCAAGATTTTGAATGTGCCCTTCGCCATCGCGGACGCCACGGCGCTGACCGAGGCCGGATACGTGGGCGAGGATGTGGAAAATATTTTGCTGAAGCTGATCCAGGCGGCGGATTACGATATCGCCCGGGCGGAGTACGGCATTATCTATATCGACGAGATCGACAAGATCACCAAGAAATCGGAGAACGTCTCCATTACCAGGGACGTATCCGGCGAGGGCGTGCAGCAGGCCCTGTTAAAGATCCTGGAGGGAACCGTGGCCAGCGTGCCGCCCCAGGGCGGGAGAAAGCATCCGCACCAGGAGCTTTTGCAGATCGACACCACCAACATCCTCTTCATCGTGGGCGGCGCCTTCGACGGACTGGAGAAGATCGTGGAGGCGCGTCTCTCCGCCGGCTCCATCGGCTTCAACGCTGAGATCGTGGATAAGAACGACATGAACATCGACGAGCTGTTAAAGAAGGTGGAGCCCAAGGATCTGACCAAGTTCGGCCTGATTCCGGAGTTTATCGGCCGCGTGCCGGTGAACGTGTCCCTGCAGTCTCTGACCAGGGATGCCATGGTGAGAATCCTCTCCGAACCCAAGAACGCTCTGATTAAGCAGTATCAGAAGCTTCTGGAGCTGGACAATGTGAAGCTTGAATTCACGCCGGAGGCCCTTGAGGAGATCGCCCAGCTGGCGGTGGACCGCAAGATTGGCGCCAGAGGCCTGCGCTCCATTATCGAGGGCGTGATGATGGATCTGATGTACGAGATTCCCTCGGATGAGAGCATCGGCATCTGCACGATCACCCGGGACGTGGTGAAAAACAGAGCCCAGCCGGAGCTGGTATACCGAGATGTGCCGGCAAACCCGCGGAAGGGCCGCGCGGACCGGAAACGCGGGGACAGCAAGACTGGGGAAATTGCATAGAACAAGTGAAAAAAAGGCCGCTGCAAACAGGATAGAAACCAGTTATCCCAAAGGTTGCAGCGGCCTTTTAAAGGGTACAAGAGGTGAACGAACAAGTATGGAAGAACAAATAAAGACAATGCCTGTGGTGGCATTACGGGGGCTGACCATACTGCCCAAGATGGTGATGCATTTCGACATCACCAGGCCGCGGTCCATGGCCGCGGTGGAGAAAGCCATGATCGGGGACCAGAGAATTTTTCTGGTGACGCAGAAGCATCACGAGGTGGTGGAGCCGGAACTGGACGACCTGTATCAGGTGGGAACCATCGCAGTGGTCAAACAGATGGTGAAGCTTCCCAAGCATGTGGTACGGGTGCTGGTGGAAGGGCTGGAGCGGGGAGAACTTCTCTGCTTTGACAGCGAGGAGCCGGCGCTGATCGCCCAGGTTGGCTCAATGGATAAGGAAGATGAGTATCTGGACAGCCTGACCAAGGAGGCCATGCTGCGGATTGTAAAGGATAAATTGGACGAGTACGGCCAGGTGAACGCCAAGTTCAGCCAGGACGTGCTGCCGGGACTCAAGGTGATCTCCAGCCTGGAAGAACTGCTGGATCAGATCGCCATTCAGATGCCCTGGGACTACACGGTGCGCCAGGGCGTGCTGGAGAGTAACTCCCTGGAAGCGCGCTATGAGGTGATTCTGCGGACGCTGATGTCCGAGATGGAGATTTACCGCATCAAGAAGGATTTCCAGGAAAAGGTAAGAGCGGACATTGACCAGAACCAGAAGGAGTATATCCTGCGGGAACAGATGAAGGTGATCCGCCAGGAGCTTGGGGAGGACAGTTCCATGTCCGACGCGGACGAGTACCAGAAAAAACTGGGACTTTTGAAGGCGGACAAGGAGACCAAGGACAAGCTGCGCAAGGAGATCGAGCGTTTTCGCGGGATGCCGGCCGGAAGCCAGGAGGCCAACGTGCTGCGCACCTACATCGAGACGCTTCTGGAGCTGCCCTGGAAAAAGACCTCCAAGGACAACGACGATTTGAAACATGCCCAGCAGATTCTGAATGCGGACCACTACGGCCTGGACAAGGTCAAGGAGCGCATCCTGGAGTACCTGGCGGTGCGGACCCTGACGAAGAAGGGCACCAGCCCCATTATCTGTCTGGTAGGCCCGCCCGGTACGGGTAAGACCAGCATCGCCCGCTCCGTTGCCAGGGCGCTGAACAAGAAGTACGTGCGCATCAGCTTGGGCGGCGTGCGGGATGAGGCGGAGATCCGCGGACACCGCAAGACCTATGTGGGCGCCATGCCGGGCCGCATCGTGGAGGGGCTCAGACAGGCCGGGGTCAGCAATCCGCTGATGCTTCTGGACGAGATCGACAAGGTCAGCAGCGACTACAAGGGGGATACCTCCTCCGCGCTGCTGGAGGTGCTGGACAGCGAGCAGAACGTGAAGTTCCGCGACCACTACGTGGAGCAGCCCATCGATTTATCCCAGGTGCTTTTTATCGCCACGGCCAATACCACCCAGACCATCCCCGGCCCGCTGCTGGACCGCATGGAGCTGATCGAGGTGAACAGCTACACGGAGAATGAAAAGTTCCACATTGCCAAGGATTACCTGGTGGGCAAGCAGCTGGAGCGCAACGGCCTGAGCCGGGAGGAAGTCTCCTTCTCCGACCGGGCGCTGGAGAAGATCATCCACAATTACACCCGGGAGGCAGGAGTCCGCAATCTGGAACGGCGCATCGGGGATATCTGCCGCAAAGCGGCCAGGGAATTTCTGGAAAATAAGCGCAAGTCCATCAAGATCACGGAGATCAACCTGGAGAAGTACCTGGGTAAGGAGAAGGTGACCTTTGAGGACGCCAACGAGGAGGACCAGGTGGGGGTGGTACGCGGCCTGGCCTGGACCAGCGTGGGCGGAGACACCCTGCAGATCGAAGTCAACGTGATGCCGGGCAAGGGAAACCTGCTGATGACCGGCCAGCTGGGCGATGTGATGAAGGAGTCGGCTCAGACCGCCCTGACCTTTGTGCGGTCTATCTGCCCGGACTACCAGGTGCCCAACGATTATTTTGAGAAGCATGACCTGCACATCCACATCCCTGAGGGCGCGGTGCCCAAGGACGGCCCCTCTGCGGGCATCACCATGGCCACGGCTATGGTCAGCGCGGTGACGGGCAGGAAAGTGTTCGCCAAGCTGGCCATGACCGGCGAGATCACCCTGAGAGGCCGGGTACTGCCCATCGGGGGACTGAAGGAGAAGATCCTGGCGGCCCGGATGGCCCACATCGAGAAGGTGCTGGTGCCGGAAAAGAACCGGCCGGATATGGCGGAACTGTCCCGGGAGATCACGAAGGGACTGGAGATCGTGTACGTCAAGGACATGTCCCAGGTGCTGATCGAGGCTCTGGCCTCATAGAGAAAGGAATTCACCGATATGATTATCAAGACTGTAAATCTGGAGACCGTGATCGGCGTGACCAGCAAGCTGCCGGAAAACCATCTGCCGGAGTTCGCCTTTTCCGGCAAGTCCAATGTGGGCAAGTCGTCCCTGATCAACGCGCTGATGAACCGGAAGGCCTACGCCAGGACCTCGTCCCAGCCGGGTAAGACCCAGACCATCAACTTTTACAACATCAACGACGCCCTGTACTACGTGGACCTGCCGGGCTACGGATACGCCAAGGTGGCGTTAGAGGCCAAGGAGAAGTGGGGGAAAATGATTGAGCGCTACCTGCGCCAGTCCCCTATGCTGAAAATGGTGTTTTTGCTGGTGGACATCCGCCACGAGCCGTCGGCCAACGACAAGTCCATGTACGACTGGATCGTGTACAACGGCTACCACCCGGTGATCATCGCCACCAAGCTGGACAAGATCAACCGCAGTCAGATCCAGAAGCAGGTGAAGCTCCTGCGCCAGGGCCTGGGCATGGACAAGGACGGAATTCTGATCCCCTTCTCCGCCGAGACCAAACAGGGCCGGGAGAAAATCTGGGACCTGATCGAGCGTGTGATGGCGGAGACGGTTCCCGGAGCTGAGAGCGCGGACGGGGAGTAAGGTTCGCTTCCGGGGAGAGACGGCCTGAACCGGCAGAAAAAATTAATATGCGCATCCGTGAAATGTAAAGATTTTTTTTGGCGGATTTGTTATACTGTAGATGACAGAGCAGATTGATTGGATTCGGGGGAAAGGAGCGGCGTTATGATCACCATATTCAACCGGAAGGAAGTGTACAGCACATACTCCATGGAGAGCCAGGCGAAGGCCAGGGCGGCGCTGGAGCGTCACGGCATCGACTACGTGATCAGTACCACAGGTGATATGGCCCGCAACTACGGTTCCGGCCCCATTGCGGTGAGCCGGTTCGGGACTGATCCCACAAGAAGCATTCAGTACCGCATCTTTGTGAAGAAGAAGGATATCGATCAGGCCGCCGCGGCCATTGAGGGAAAACTGGAAAGATTGTAATAAAATGGAAATTTATGAGCTGCGAAACCTGCAGGAATCATAAAAGGAGCAGGGCCGTTGATCGGGGTTCTTGATCAGCGGCCCTGCTCCCTGAAATTTCACAGACGGTTCAGGACAGCAGGGTTTTCATGGCAAAGGAGTAGATCTCCTGGCTTTTTTCCTTCCAGTTGCTGCACATGGCCTCGGCCTGCTCCTTGTCCGGCAGGGCTAGGTCCAGGCGGATCAGCACGGTCTTGCCCTCGCGGACCTCGCAGTGGACGATGTAATCCTGGCCGGTGGCCTTGTAGTAGTCGGCGCTGGTGCCCACCTCCTCCCGGAGACGGAATTTGTTCTCCTTCAGGTACTGGTCCATATCGTTTACGATGGCGGGGGAGATGTTCTTGCCGAAAAAGTTCAGAGTCTCCTCGCCCTCGCGGGTGATCTCGTAGCGGGTGCTGTTGTGGCTGGGTTCCTTGTGGATCAGCCCCGCGTCCTCCAGCTCGTTTAACGCCTGCTGGAGCGTGAAGTAGGTGGTGTACTCGTGCTCGGTGAAAAAATTGGTGAGCTGGGCGTTGGTCAGCGGAAAGTTAACCTGTTTCAGCATATACAGATTCATCAATTTGTATAGGGTCATAGGTTCATTCAGCATAGCGCGCACTCTCCATTGTCGTTCCATTTTCCTCTATCATATCAACTTTTGACTTTTAATTCAAGATGAAATGTGGTATCATAATACATTATGAGCGAAGGATAAAGATACAGGTGGTACTATGAGAGAACGGATCAACCGGCTTGCCAAGGGAATCATTGACAGCGAAGTGCCGAAGCTTGTGATCAATCCGTCCTCACTGGAAGGGAGCGTGCCCGCGGGCACCACGGCCAGGGGGGAACTGATGGTGGTCAGCGGCAACGGCCTGCACATCAAGGGACTGATTTATTCCGGCAATCCGCGGGTCACGGTTGCAAACAACGCCTTCGGCGGCCTGCGCAACCGCATTGTGTACGAGGTCAACAGCAAGTATTGCGAACATGGGGAAGTTATCAAGGGATCTTTTTATCTGGTCACGAATGGCGGTGAGAAAGAGATTCCTTATTCTTTGCGCATTCAGGCCGGCAGTGCGGGGGAAATCCTGGACAGCCTGGCCACCCCGGACGACTTCGGACGGCTTGCCAAGCGGGATTTGGAGCAGGCCCTGCAGCTCTTTGAGTACCAGGATTTTGTGGAGGCGCCCTTTATGCAGGACGTCCGCTGCAGGACGCTCTACGACGGCCTCAGGGGCAGGCCCGGAAGGCGCAATCTGTTGGAGGAGTTTCTGGTGGCCCTGGGGGTCAAGGAGCCTGTGGAGCTGTCGGTGGACACGCAGTCCAGAGTTTATGAGAATCCATTAAATACCATTGAAGATAAAATTGAGATACGGGTGAACGGCTGGGGGTATGTGTCGGCCCAGATCGAGGCGGACGAGCCCTTTATCGAGCTGGAGGCGGATCATATCACGGACCGGGATTTCTCCGGCGGGCGCTGCACCGTTTCCTACCGCATCCAGCCCAGGCATCTGCACCGGGGGAAGAACTTCGGGCGGATCCAGATCGTTTCCCTGAAGGAGCGCTTCACGGTAACCGTTGAGGCCGAGGGGGACGAGACGGTGGATATCACCCATCGGGATCCGGAGGAAGAAAGCCACATCGACAAGGACAGCTTGCTGCGCTACCTGTCCCTGCGCTTAAACTACGAGACCGGCGTCTACGAGCCGGCCCTGCTGCGCAACCAGATGGCGGCGGAGGTGGAGCAGCTGCGGGAGAATTACCGGGAGGACGACCTGGTCCGGCTTTTGCAGGCCGAGCTGTTTCTGGAGGGCGGCAGGAAGGACGCGGCGGTCTCCGTTCTGGAGGAGTGCCGGGACCACGTGATGGAGCGGCGGGAAAAGTATGTGGAAAACTACTGCTTTTACCAGTATCTGAAGCTGCAGCTGTCGCCTTCACAGTCCCAGCGGGAGTCGTTAATCCGCCTGATCGGGAAATATCTGGAGGAGGGAGACTCTTCCAGGGAATACCTGTTTTTCCTGCTGTTAAAGCTGGACCCCACCTTAAAGCAGAATCCGCTGGAGCTGTATCTGCGCATGAAAGCCATGCACCAGGAGGGCTGCCGCAGCCCCTTCCTGTATACCGCGGCCTGCCGCCTGCTGGAGGACCATCCGGATCTTATGTCCTCCCTGGGAGATTTTGAGGTCCAGGCGCTGTACCTGGGAGCCAGAAAGGCCATGGTGAGCCGGGAACTGGCCGAAAAGGCCGCTCATCTGGCTCTGTCCCTGCGCCACTACCGCAGGATGTACGAGCGGCTGATGACGCGGCTGTACGAGCTGTACCCCAGGGTGGAGATTCTGACCGCAGTCTGCAGTATCCTGATCAAGGGGGACCGCAGGGGGGCGGGCGCGTTCCAGTGGTACAAACTGGCTTTGGAGAGCGGCGTGAATCTGACGCGGCTGTACGAGTATTTTCTCTACTCCCTTCCCGGTGATTACGGCCATCTGCTGCCCAAGGAGGTGCTGCTGTACTTTTCCTACGAGAAGGATCTGGACGAACACAGCCGGAAGGTGCTGTACAAGAACATTCTGCTGTACATGAACCCATCCCTGGAGCTGTACCAGACCTACACCCGGCACATGGAGAAGTTCGCAATGGAGCAGCTGTTCGCCTCCCGCATCGACAGCCGTCTGGCGGTGATTTACGACCACATCATTTACCGGGACATGATCGACCGGCGGGTGGCCCGGGTTCTGCCCGGGATTCTGCGGTCCTATCGCATCAAATGCCGGGACAGCCGCATGAAATACGTGATCGTGCGCTATGAGGAACTGAATGAGGATTACGCTTACCTGCTGGAGGACCAGGCGGCCTATGTGCCCATCTACGCGGACAACATTGTGCTGCTGTTCCAGGACGCCTTCGGCAATCGGTACGCGGATGTACAATATTGGAAGGTTCCGGTGATGGATAAGCCGGAGCTTCTGGAGAAATGCTACCAGGTCTACCCGGAGCACACCATGCTGCGGCTGACGGAATGCCGCCGGATTTTAGAGACCGGCATTGCAGACGACGACCAGGCGGAATTTGTGGAGCAGATTCTGCAGGGATTGGATTTAAACCCGGTGTTCGCCCGCAGGCTGTCCACCGTGGTGACGGACTATTACTGCCGCAAGGCCGAGGATGAGAGCGGAGATGGGGCAGCCTTTGACTGCGCCTATCTGGTGCAGATGGACAAGGAGGAGCTGACCACAGAGCAGCGGCAGAAGATCTGCAGCACACTGATCAGCCAGAATTATTACCGGGAAGCCTATGAGATGATCCGCCTCTACGGAAGCGGCCGGATCAGCCCGGGCCGGCGGATGAAGCTCTGCGCCAAGATGATTTTACAGAACTTATTCGACCAGGATGAAATCCTGTTAAACCTGGCCTACGGCGTGTTCCGGGAAGGGCGGTACGACAGCGTGATCCTGGATTATCTCTGCGAGCACTATAACGGCACGGTGAGCCAGATGTACGAGGTGCTGATCCGGGGCGTGGAGGAGCACGTGGAGACCTACGACCTGGAGGAGCGGCTTCTGGCTCAGATGATGTTCACCGGAAGCACGGACCAGATCGATTCCGTGTTCCAGCTCTACGTGAACCGCAAAAAGACCCGGGAGAGCGTGGTGAAGGCTTATTTCACCGAGAAGAGCGTGGCCTACTTCCTGGAGCGCAAAAAGGTGGACGGGCGGGTGTTCGAGTACCTGGAGAGCGCCGTGAACCAGAGCATCGAGAAGGACAAGGTTCCCACCATCTATCTGCTGGCCCTCACCTACTACTACGCGGGCTGTCCAAAGCTGTCGGAGGAGCAGGCCAGGCTATGCCGCCTGATCGGAGGACTTTTGATCTCGGAGGGACTGGTGTTCCCCTACACCCGGGAGCTGTCCCGGCACATGGCGGTGCCGGAGGACATCATGGACAAGGCTATGGTGGAGTATATCGGTAAACGGGACGGCAGGCCGGAGCTTCTGGTGCGGATTCTGCCGGACGAGGAGCAGTACCACAGCGAGGAGATACGCCGGGTTTATCAGGGGATTTTTGTCAAACAGAAGGTGCTGTTTGAGGGAGAGTCCATGGAATACCGGATTTACGACTATGACGAGGGAAAACGCGTTCTGGCGGCCGAGGGCCGGGTGACCTGCGACCACAAGCTGGACGGAAAGGAAAACAGCCGTTTTGCCCTCTTAAACCAGATGGGAGCCGCCCAGGGCAAAAAGGACGAGGAAGCCTTAAAAAAGGCCATGGAGGACTACTTGAAGAAGGCTGCGGTTCTCTCGGAGCTGTTTCCCATTAATTGATTGTCTGAGGATTGACAACCGGGCGGAGCCTTGTCCGGTTATGAGGAATATATTGTGAGGAAAGGGGCTGTCTATGGACGGGCTTGTGATTGGGCTGGACCTGAATGACGACTATACCAGGATCAGCTGTTATGATGAGGAAAAGTCATGGACGATTCCGACGGTGATATGCCGCAAGAAGCAGGAGGAAGTCTGGCTGGCGGGGGAGGATGCCTACGCCTGCACCCTGGTCGGCGAGGGTGTGATTGTGGACAAGCTTCTGAAGATGGTGCGCAAGGACGGAACTTCCACCATCGGGGGGATCCGTTACACGGGCCGGGAGCTGTTAAACCTGTTTGTCCGGAAAATGTTAGAGTACCCCATGAAGGAATTCGGGGAGAATGAGGTGGACCAGCTGGTGATTTCCCTTCAGCAGGTGGACGCTAAGATGACGGATACGCTGATGTACTGCGCTGATTTTCTGGGCATTCCCAGAGAGAAGGTTCACGTGATCAGCCATATGGAGAGTTTTGTCTACTATGTGCTGAGCCAGAAAAAGGATCTGTGGACCAACCAGGTGGGGTTGTTTGATTTATCCAACCAGCGCCTCTGTTACTATGAGATGAAGGTGCAGCGGGGGCTGCGCCGGAACATGGTTCAGGCTGACAGCGAGAATATGGAGGAGGCGTTCAACCTGGACATCCTGGATTCCCCGTCGGGAAGCCGTCTGGCGGACCGGATTCTCTGCTCCTGCGGGGAGCGGCTGCTGTCCAAGAAGCTGTTTTCCTCCATCTTTCTGACGGGAAAGGGCTTCGACCGTACGGATTGGGCGGGCGAGTTCATGAAACTGGTCTGCCACCGCAAGAAGGTGTTCGCGGAGCCGGTACTTTTCGCCCGGGGAGCGGCCTACAAGGGCGCGGACTGCCAGCAGAGCACCACATCCTACCCCTATATTTTCATCTGCGAGGGCAGGCTCAAGACAGAGGTGTCCATGCGGGTGATGAGAGGGCAGAAGGAGGGCTGGCTGGTGCTGGCTTCCTACGGGGACAACTGGTACGAGTCCAAGAGCACCATGGATTTTATTCTGGACGACCAGAGCGAAATTGAATTTACGATCACGCCGTTAGATTCCAAGAAAAAGAAACTGGTGCGGATTCCCCTGACCGGATTCCCCAAGCGTCCCCCCAGAACCACCAGAATCCAGATGAGCCTGGCCTTTCTGGACGAGCGGACCATGGTGACGGTGATCCGGGACAAGGGCTTCGGGGAGTTGTTTCCGGCCTCGGACGCGGTGATTAAGCAAGAGGTGACGTTATGAGTTTGCTGCTGTGCCGGTATGAGCCGGTGAGACATCCTTACTATATCGAGATTTTGGGAATCCATATCCACTCCTCCCAGGAATTGTGTTATGTGATCTACAATCACCCGCTTTTGGTGATGGAGGACTTTGTGGACGAATCCCTTTTGGTCTTTATCCGGGAAGAGCTGGATATGGCCTATCTGGCGGACAAGCTGAAGGTGCTGATGGACGGCAAATCAAAAAGCGACGATCTGCTGTTTCTGATTCTGTCCGAGTGCGATTATTACACGGACCAGGAGCAGAGCCGCTTCCGTCAGACCGTGGCGGGCTTAAGAAAGCTTCACCCGGCCCAGTACGCCAAGGCCAGGGCGGACGACCTGTTCCACAAAAAGCAGTACGGCAAGGCGGCCCAACGCTACGAGCGGCTTTTGGAATACCCCAGGGACAAGGTAGTGGACGACGGTTTTCTGGCTGGGATTTACCATAATCTGGGAGCTTCCTATGCCCAGATGTTCCAGTTTGACCGGGCCTTCAAGGCTCTGGATAAATCCTACAATATGAACAAGGACATGGGCACCCTGAAGCAGATTTACTACCTGACCGTGTTCGAACCGGCGCTGCCCGTAGGGGAGCGCTACCACGCCCTGTTTACCAGGGAACTGATCGAAGAGTGGGAGCGGGAGCTGGAGACGGCCCGCCAGAGCGCCCTTGTAAACGAGGATGTGGTGCGCCTGCGGGAACTGTTTAAAAAGGACCCCGTCAAGCGAGCCGAGGGATCCGCGAAACTGATCCAACAATGGAAACAGGAATATCGGGTAATGATATAACGCAACAGAATAGACGGCGGAAAAAATGCATGAGAAAGCCGCGTCAAGCTCGCTTGTAAGCGGCTTTCTCATGCATTTTTTCCATCGGATGGACATCCGATGCTTCTTGACCGGTCTTTTCCGGTCAAGAAGATAAGCCGTCGGGCGGCAGGAACACACCCGTCCCTAACGCCAGGAAATACAATGTCGTGCGGTCAGTATGTATCACCCCCCCCCACCGACATCATAAAAATGGAGGAACCAAACATGGCATTTGACATAGCAAAAGAGCATTTAAACCAGTTCAGCCTGGGCGGACGCGTCCAGGTATTCGACGTATCCAGCGCCACGGTAGATCTGGCGGCGCAGGCAGTAGGTTGTGAGCCGGCCCACATCGCCAAAACCTTATCCTTCATGGTAGACGGAGCGCCCGTGCTGGTGGTAGCGGCCGGGGACGCCAAGGTGGACAACCGCAGATACAAAGATGAGTTCGGAACCAAGGCGAAGATGCTCACCCCCCAGGAGGCCGAGGACCTGGTAGGCCATGCGGTGGGCGGCGTCTGCCCCTTTGGCGTAAAACCCGGCGTGCGGGTATTCCTGGACCAGTCCCTGAAACGGTTTGAGGAGGTATACCCGGCCTGCGGCAGCGCCAACAGCGCCGTGCGCCTGAGCATCCCGGAGCTGGAGCTGTCCTCGGGCTGCGAGAAATGGGTGGACGTGTGCAAGGGCTGGCGGGAGCAGTAGAAGAACCAGGATAAGAGAGATCATGACCCGGGATGGGCAGAATGTACCATATGTTTTTGCATAACTTCTATGATTGGAGGGGGTAATGAATACTCCCTCTTTTTGTGTACTGAGACGAAAATTGCATACAGATGTAGCCATTGTAACATCTGTGATATACACTTCTGGCATCTTCCTTCATTTCCTTTTAAAATCAATCCATAAGGAGAACGTAACCAACAACAGGCAAAATGAAGGAAATGTAAGGAGGAAAACGTAAATGGTATTACCTCAATTTGAGTATCTGGCCCCTAAGACCATCGGTGAGGCGTGCAATCTGCTCCTCGAGCTTGGAAGCACGGCAAAAGTCATGGCAGGCGCAACAGACCTGATTCCGCCTATGAAGGATAAGGTTATTGCGCCGGAGTATATCATTGACCTAAAGAAGATTCCGGGTCTGGATGATCTGGAGTATGACGAGAAGGAAGGGCTTAAGATCGGAGCGCTCACCACCCTGCGCGCCATCGAGACCTCTCCTCTTGTAAAAGAGAAAAATCCGGCCATCGCACATGCGGCCAAGGTGGTGGCATCCACCCAGATTCGCGCCAAGGGTACCATGGCGGGAAATATCTGCAACGCATCCCCGTCCTGCGACACGGCGCCAAATCTATTGGCACAGGGCGCGAAGATCCTGGTTCAGGGCCCCAACAAGGACCGGGTCATCAAAATAGACGACTTTTTCCTGGGAGTGAAAAAAACATCCCTGGAGCCGGGAGAGATCGTAACAGGTATTGTGATCCCGCCTCTGGCAGAGAATGAGAGAGCCGCGTACATAAAGCACGCTGTCAGAAAAGCCATGGATCTGGCGATTATCGGCGTTGCGGTTAAAATCAGGGTGGAGGTCGGTATCTGCACAGATGCGAAGATTGCTCTGGGCGCAGTGGCTGCAACTCCGATCCGCGCTCCCAGGGCGGAGGAAGCCCTGATCGGGAAGGCCCTTACCGACGAAGTCATTGTGAGGGCGTCAGAAGAGGCAATGAATTCCTGTCATCCAATTTCCGATATCCGTGCGTCGGCCGAATACCGGAAGGATATGATTCGTGTATTTACCAAACGTGCCATTAAACAGGCCATGGAAAGCTTATAGGATGAATAGGAGGACGGGAATATGAAACATAGTATAAGTTTAATTATCAACGGAGATCCGGTTGATGCCATTGTGAAAGATAATCTGACGCTTCTGGATTTCCTTCGTGACCAGATGTTTCTGACCGGCACGAAGAAGGGATGCGAGGAAGGGGAGTGCGGCGCGTGTACCGTTATGCTGGACGGAAAGCCGGTCAACTCCTGTTGTACTCTGGCTGTGGAATGTGACGGCCATGAGATTTTGACTGTGGAGGGCGTTGCCAAAGAAGGGATGCTTCATCCGATTCAGAAGCAGTTCATTGAAAAATGGGCCATGCAGTGCGGCTACTGTACCCCTGGCATGATTATGTCCGCCAAGGCGTTGTTAGATGTGAACAGGCATCCCACAGAGCTGGAGATCCGGGAAGCCATCGAGGGCAACCTGTGCCGCTGTACCGGTTATGCCAAGATCGTGGAAGCGATCCAGGCAGCTGCGGACGAAATGAACTGGGAGGAGGAATCAGAGAATGCATAAAGATTGTGACAAGCATTATTTTAAGAAACCGGAATTCTACCGTCTCACCGGCGGTAATAATTATGTGAGAATTGACGCGGAAGACAAAGTAACGGGACACGGCCAGTATGTGGGCGATATTATGTTCCCTGATATGCTGACCGGGAAAATGGTCAGAAGTCCATATGCTTCCGCCAGAATCATTTCCATCGACACAAGTGCGGCGGAGAAGCTGCCCGGGGTAAAGTGTATCCTGACAGCGAAGGATTTTGAGTGGAAATCCCTGGTGGGAAACGGTGAGTTCGCGGCAGAGTTTGCGGATAAGGAAGTGCTCTGCTCGGAAAAGGTACGCCAGGTTGGCGACGATATTGCTGCCGTCGCGGCGGTGGATGAAGAGACAGCCCAGAGGGCAGTGGACCTCATAAAGGTGGAGTACGAAGTGCTTCCCGGCGTGTTCGATCCGTTTGAAGCCATGGAGGACGACGCTCCCGAGGTGAACTGGGAGGGCAAGGGCATCCATAACATCGGTATGCAGTCCGTGATGAAGGCGGGCACGGATATCGACCAGGAATTTGACAGCGCATCTTATGTGCAGCACAGGGATTATAAGACACACCGTATGGTCCATGCTGCCATGGAGCCGCACGGAGCTGTAGCAACCTACCGAAATGGTACTTATACGATCTGGATGTCCACACAGATGTCCTTTGTGGATCAGTTCTGGTATGCGCGCTGTTTGGGGGTGGGAGAGAACCAGGTTCGTGTGATTAAGCCGTTAGTAGGCGGAGGATTTGGCGGTAAGCTGGATTCCTACTCCTTCGGCCTGTGCGCGGCCAAGATGTCCGAGATTACAGGACGCCCAGTGCGCATGATTCTGTCCCGAGAGGAAGTGTTTCAGACCACACGTAACCGCCATCCGATCTATATGCACATTGATACCGCATTCGGCGCGGACGGAAGGCTTCTGGCCAAGAAATGCTATCACGTGCTGGACGGCGGCCCTTACGGCGGTTCTGGTGTGGCGGCGTGCGCGCAGTCTACGCTGTGGGCTAACTTCCCTTATAAGATGAATTCCGTGGATTTCCTGGCAAGGCGTGTGTATACCAACAACCCGTCGGCCGGAGCCATGAGAGGATATACCGCATGCCAGGTGCATTTTGCCCATGACCTGAACATGCAGTTCGCTGCGGATCAGCTGGGCATGGACCCGGTGGAATTCCGCAAGATCAGCGCAGCAGACCCGGGCTATGTGGCGCCCGCCGGACTGGCCATCACCAGTTGTGCCTACAAGGAGACGCTGGATACGGCAGCCAGGGAAATTGGCTGGAATGAGAAGAAGGATAAGATGAAGAAGGGCGAAGGCATTGGCTTTGCCGGAACCGGGTTTGTGTCAGGAACCGGCTTCGCGGTGCTGGAAGCTCCCAACCAGAGCTCCGCATGCGTCACCCTTCGTATGAATAAACGTGGTATGGCGACCCTGTACATCGGTTCTCATGATATCGGCCAGGGCTCCGACACGGTTATGACCGCTATCGTGGCAGAGGAACTGGGTCTGCCCATGAACATGGTAAAGACATTTATGTCCGATACCTTCCTGACACCCTGGGATTCCGGTTCATATGGAAGCCGCGTCACATTCCTTGCAGGCAATGCGGCCCGCCGCGCTGCCGTGGATGCCAAACGACAGCTGTTTGAGGTGATTGCTCCCATGTGGGGCGTGATGCCCGAAACCCTGGAGTGCCTGGACGGCAAGGTGATCAGCAGGGAGAACGCCCAACTTCAAATGCCCATCGGAGACGCTATGTTCAAGTACATGACCGTCAAGGGCGGGGATGAGCTGATCGGTGTGGGTTCCTACTACCACCGCACCGACAACTCCCAGTACAACGGAACCAATACCACCAACTACGCTCCTGCGTATAGCTTCTCCACTGGCGCGGCCCACCTGACCGTGGACGAGGAGACCGGCGTGCTGGATATCGACGAGTTCGTATTTGCCCATGATTGCGGCCGCGCACTGAATAAGAGGGCTGTAGAAGGCCAGCTGGAGGGCTCCATCGGAATGGGCCTCGGATACGCGGTTTACGAACACAATGTAACGAAGGAAGGTAAGATCCTCAATCCCAACTTCCGCGATTACCGTCTGCCCACCGCTCTGGATATGCCCAAGATGCGCACGTTCTACGACTTTACGCCGGACGAGGAAGGACCGCTGGGCGCCAAGGAAGCCGGCGAAGGCTCCGCAGCGCCGGTGGCGCCGGCTATCGCCAACGCGGTTAACATGGCGACCGGAGTTTATTTTACCGAACTGCCCCTGGATCCGGAGCATATCTGGAGAGCGCTGCACGGAATGAAAGATGACAGGAACTCTAAATAATTGTTAGATGGAAACGGAAGGCGGCTTTCATGCCGCCTTCTTACAAACGCGTTCCGGGCCGGATGTATTTTCGGCCGGAATACTGGAAAGGAGGCCCTCAATGAGCCGACAATTAAAGAAAATGCTTCTGCCGGGAGGCGTGAATGCAACAGAGAAAGCTTGCGGCGATTATGTCTGTAAATACTGTGGAGGAAGGGCCACTGCCTGTAATTTTGTGGCCAATATGTGCCTTCAGGTGTATGCCCGCCATCAGGGATTGTGCGGGGCTTATAGGGAAACTGAAACGTATATGGGCTATATCACGGAATGTAGTACCTGCGAATTTCAAGGGGTGTCCGGCGAGTGCCTGTATGAGGGAAAGGCAGCTATGGGATGACGTATCGCCCACGAAGAGAAAAGTCCATCAGGCCCTGTATTGACAGAAGCCGGTGGACTTTTTTGAGTCTGAAGCATGTAATTATAATATCGGAAGCGTATCCTTACGCCTGCGCATTCTGGGGAGAATGAGGTGATTTCAGCTCCCCAACCGCGCTTCTTGCGATTTTGATGGCCGCCTTGGTCACAAAGAAAGCAAATATGTAACTGATGACGAACATGATGGGCCAGTCATGTATGACTCCCTGGACAAATACAGCTGATGTGCTGGGAAGAAATCCTGCTGCCACGGCTCCTTCAATCTCGGGATTGTTAAACACGTTCACCGCGGTCAGCACGATGGTTGCCGTGGTGTTAAAAAACAGAGTGGCAACAAAGTTCTCCAAAAGCACATGAGGCAGGGTCTCGGGCCGGAGTCCCAGCTTTCTTCCAAGGGCAAAGGACCAGTCCGTCAGCGGAAAAATCATGCCGGTCAGGGTGATTACCAGGAAAGCGGTTCCCCAGTTTTTAACGAGCAGCGGTACTGTAAATGTAAGTTTGTCTACAAAGATTGCTGATGTGGCCATGATTAAGGAGATGCAGATGGCAACAACGGAAGATATAATCATACCAAAATGATTTTTGTAAAAATTCATATCAATCGTCCTTTCTGGTTTTTCAAACGCATCTTAAGCCTGACGGACAGGTTTCCTGCTATTTTGTTTCTTTGAACCAGGGATGGATAACCGGAACTTTTTTGCGGGCCGGACCAGGTACAGGCAATTAAAACCAGGTCCGGGACAGTGTGCCGGTTTTATCGTTACAGCTCTGTAAAACGCACCCTTCCCTCCTTCCTTTATAACAGCGCATGACATATATTTCTAAATTTATGGAAACTATTCAGACGCCGTTTGATTTGGCGGCGGACATCACACCGTCCTTTTCCATCCTAAGGCTTGCACCGTGATACCAGGAGAACGTATATTGGGTATGGAAAATGCAGCCTCGAGCCGTTTTGACCGTTGCAGTCATAGCGGATGAACCGTCATCACGGATGCACGATCATCACCGTTCCCTCCAGATCGCCCACAGGCAGCATCAGCAGGGCGCCGTATCGGGCCTCCAGATCTTCCACCGCTTTTGCAACGCCCCTGTATTTCTCGTGATCACACCCGGCCAGCAGAATGACGCCCCCTCTTGTCATACGCGGAAAGAAGAATTCCAGTCCGGACAAGGTGGGGTTATAGAGGCAGGCATCCATGTAGACCAGGGCAAACGTCTCCGCCTCAATGTCAAAGGCGGTCTCGGGAAACCAGCCTTTTTTGATGATGACCTGAGCTGCGGCAGGCATACGCTCCAGAAGCTTCGCCTCATCCGCGCCGGAAAACTGGCCAGGCGATGCATCCGAACATCCCAGTTCCAGCTCTTTGGCGATATCCCTTGGATCAAATCCCTGGAATGTATCGAACAGATAGAGCTTCCGGTCCGGCATCAGCGCGTTTAACTGCCAGGAGGTGTCACCTCGCCAGCATCCAAGTTCCGCCACATTTCCCTCCACTCCTAAACCGTCAAGTCGGCTGCAGAGACGGCGAAGGACGCCGCAGCGGATGGAAAACTGTTCATGAATATCTTTGATAAATACAATGTCATTGAGAAATCCGGCCCGGATAGCCATGTATTCCAGCGCGTGGCTTTTTTCCGCGTCCGTAGTGGCGATGACAATCATATCCGGTTGGAATCCCACTGCCAGGTCCACCGGCATTACCGGCATACCGTCGATTTTCTCTTTCAGCTCCCCCTTTTGCGGATCGGAGAATACATTCCAGGTATCCGGCCTGGTATCTCCCAGACCAATCAGTTTCATTTCCTGTGGATTTAACATCTGCGCCACAGCCATACCCAGACTGTCTGCGCCCAGAATTACAACTGTTTTCATTTGTCCGCACCCCCTTGCTAATTTTTTAACAAAATATTGCGGACCGTCCGCCCCAATATTGTTACCAACAGTGTAGGGGAGAAGGCACAAAATGGCAAGTAGCGCAGGTTACACCTGATACCATATTACAAGTGTTGTCTTGATTTCACATGTGGTCTGGCATACTTAAAGATTGGAGATGTGGATGGTATGATAAAGCCATATCAACCGGCGTAACGGGGCTTGGCCGGGAATAAGAGATACAGGAGGAAACTATGGACAAGGTTTCAATTCGGGTTAATGGAGTGGTGCGGACATTTATTATCGATGAAGCGGAAGGATGTGTGAAGCCGTCCGAGACGCTGGTCCACACATTGAGGGACAGACTGAACCTGACAGGCACTAAGATCGGCTGTGATCACGGGGCCTGCGGCAACTGCACCGTGATCTTAAACGGGAATCCGGTGGCGTCCTGCATGATTCTGACTGCTGATTGCGACGGCGCGGAGGTGACCACCATCGAAGGGTTGGAAAATCAGGATACAGGTGAACTTAGCATTCTGCAACAGGCGTTCGTGGACAACTCCGCCTTCCAGTGCGGTTTCTGCACACCGGGTATTATCATGTCGGCTAAGGCGCTGCTTGATAAAAATCCGAATCCCACAAAGGATGACATCAGGGAGGCGCTGTCCGGCAACTACTGCCGCTGCATCAGCCATTACCAGGTGGAGATCGCGATTGGGGACGCCATTGGAAGAATGAAAGATTTAAGGGCAAAGGGGGAGGCATAGTATGGATGACAATAACTACAGGTACATAGGAAAGCATGTAAGCCGCGCGGACGGCAGGGATCTTGTATCGGGCCGCCGTCCGTTCATTGACGATGTGCGCATTCCCGGGATGCTCATGGCAAGGGTTCTCAGAAGTCCGTATCCCCATGCCAATATTGTGAAGATCGATACAACAAAGGCAAAAGCCGCCCCTGGGGTCAGGGCGGTTTTGACTTACAAGGACGCTCCTGACTGGAAATGCGGCCTGCCGCAGCACAGGAAGGTGCTGGACCAACGGGTGCGCTTTACCGGAGACAGCGTAGCCTTGGTGGCTGCGGAAACGCTGGAGGCCGCCGACGAGGCGTGCAGACAGATCGAGGTGGAGTATGAGGAGCTTCCGTTTGTCCTGGACTGCGAGGAAGCGATTAAACCGGATGCGCCCCAGCTTTACGATGAGTTCCCGGGAAATGTGCTGCCAAAGGTGACGCCCTTCTCCGAGGAGCCATTTAACCAGATCCATGTGGGCGATGTGGAGAAGGCATTTGAGGAAGCGGCCTATGTGGCGGAAGGGTATTACTGCTATGATAAACTTCCCCACCCCCTGCCACCGGAATCCCCGGGGGTTATTGCACAGTGGACCAGCCCAAGCGCCGTAACCCTGTACTACAACGGCGGCGCGCCCCACCTTCAGAAATTCAATACCGAGGCGTCCATTCCGGGCGTAGCCGTGCGGGTGATCGCATGCCATTCCGGCGGTTCCTACGGAAGCAAGCAGCTGATTCCCCATCTGGCGCTCCAGGCTATTGCGCTGGCGCGGGAGACAGGGCGGGCCGTGAAGCTGATGATGGACCGCACCGACCATATGCTCTCCTATGAACTTCGACAAGGCAGCCGCATCCGCGGCAAGGTGGGAATTACACAGGACGGCCTCATAAACGCGATCCAGGGAATGTGGTACATTGATTCCGGCATGTCTTCCACCTATGCCCAGGCCATGACGGCGGTCGGTCTTGGAGAAGCTCAGGCATTCTGCGGCAAATGTAAGAACTGGGATCTGGAGACCATGCTGATCGCCACCAACCACAGCTCCCAGGCGCCCATCCGCGGATTTGGCGGCCAGGAATTAAAGGGCGCCCTGATCCCTCTCGTGTGTACGGCGATCCGGGCGGCCGGGATGGATCCATATGAGGTATTTAAGAAGAACTTTGTAAAGGCCGGGGACTCCTATATCTGGCGTGATTATAAGTGGTGGGACGTGCGCTCTGTAGATTTTACCGCTGCATTTGAGGAGTCGGCCGCCCGGTTTGGCTGGAAGGATAAGTGGAAAGGCTGGGAGAAGCCAACCTGGGTCAGCGAGGACGGCAAGCGCGCCGTCGGAGTGGGAGTGGGCGTCCACGGAAATGCCGACATCGGCGAGGACCCCACCGAGGGCTTTGTGAAGCTCCATCCATTCGGAAGCGTGACGGTGGAAATGTGTATCGGAGAGACTGGAGGCGCCCAGCGTCATGCCATCCAGAAGATGGTGGCCGAGATCATGAAGGTGCCCTTTGACGGTGTGCAGCTGGTGAACTCCGATACCCACGGAACTGGGTATGACGCGGGTATGATCGGCTCCAGAGGCACCATCACCATGGGAACATGCGCGGTCCGAGCGGCGAAGGACGCCAGGAGAAAGCTGCTTATGATGGCTTCCGAGAAGCTGAATATCGACGTGGATGAGCTGGATACGGAGGACTTCCTGGTATTCCAGAGATCCAAACCGCAGATGCGCCTTCCCTGGATTGCGATCACGGGAACACCGGAGATGACTATCACCGGCATGGGAATTTACAAACAAAATTTTGACAAGCCCAACTTTGCCTTGTATTTTGCAGAAGTGGAAGTGAATCTTGAGACGGGGGAGACGAAGCTCATACGGGCGCTGGAAGGCACGGACGTGGGCCAGATTATCGATCCAGTTAATGTGCGGATGCAGGCCGAAGGCTCTTTTGGCGCGGCAGGCGCGGACACGGCTCTCTTTGAGGAAATGGTCATGGACAAGAAGCTGGGACGGTTTGTCAGCGGAAACATGATCGATTACAAATGGCGTACATTCAACGAATTTCCGCCCTTTGACACCGTGATACTGGAAAGCCGGTTCGACACGGAATCCTTCCACGCTCTGGGATTCGGCGAGATTAGCGGCTCACCTGCGCCCTCCGCCATCCTGATGGCTGTCTCCAACGCCATTGGCGTCGAGGTGAAGGAATATCCGACCACGCCAACCGTTGTCTTAAAAGCCATGGGAAAGATTAAATAAATAGAGAGGAAGGTGAGCCACATGAAACAATTTGAACATGTAAATGCCGCCAGCTTTGAGGAAGCCGGAAGGATATTAAAGGAATCAGGGGGAACGGCCCAGGCCATGGCCGGAGGTTCCGACCTGCTTGGAACATATAAGGACAATTTGTTAAAAACATATCCCGAAACCGTAGTCAACTTAAAAAAAATCCCGGGATTCGCGGCGCTTGAGGAAGAGGACGGCTGCCTGAAGGTTGGCGCCGGATGTAAACTGAACACGATCGCGCAGAACCAGGCCGTGCAGGAAGCCTGTCCCGCGCTGGCGGAGGCCGCCTATTCAGTTGCCTCTCCGCTGATCCGCTCTATTGGTACCATCGGCGGCAATATCTGCCAGGACGTGCGTTGCTGGTATTACCGATATCCTGATTCCATGGGAGGGGCCATGGACTGCAAGCGCAAGGGCGGCGGGACCTGTTATGCCATCAACGGTGAGAACCGATACCATTCCGTATTTGGCGGCATGAGCTGCCACGGCACACCATGCGCCAAATCCTGCCCGGCAGGAACCGATGTGCCCGCCTACATGGCAAAGCTGCGGGAAGGGAAATGGGACGAGGCCGCAGAAATTATCATGCGTTATAATCCCATGCCCATGATGACCTCCCGCATCTGCCCTCACCCGTGTCAAGATGACTGCAACCAGTGTACCTACGGGGACAGCGTTAATGTCCACGGCGTAGAGCGCTCTCTTGGGGATTATATTCTGGAGCACGCGGACCGGTATTACTGCGCGCCTGAGCGCGAAACAGGAAAGCGCGCCGCCATAATCGGCGCAGGCCCCGGCGGTCTGTCCGCAGCCTATTATCTGAGAAAAGCAGGCCACAGCGTGGTGGTTTATGACCGCATGGAGAAAGCAGGCGGCGTTCTGCGGTACGGTATTCCACATTACCGTCTGCCCAAGGACATGGTAGACGCCTATGTGAATGCGCTTTCTGCCATGGGTGTAAACTTCAGGCTGGGCGTTCAGGTGGGACAGGACATTACAGTGGAGGAGATACAACAAAGCTCCGACAGCATGTATGTGGGAACCGGCGCCTGGAAGCAGCCGGTGCTGGGACTGGAAGGAGAAAATCTTACGCAATTCGGCCTGGATTTCCTGACCCAGGTCAATATATACCTGGAGAAATCCATTGGAAACAAGGTGTTGGTATGCGGTGGCGGCAACGTGGCAATGGACGTGGCCCTGACGGCCGTCCGCCTGGGAGCAGGGCAGGTAAAGTTGGTATGCCTGGAACAGGAACATGATATGCCTGCCGCTTCCGAGGAGATTGCAAGGGCCAGAGAAGAGGGGGTTGAGATCTGCAACGGCTGGGGGCTTGGACGCATCGTCACCGATGAGAACGGAAGAGTGGCCGGCCTGGAAGCGAAGCGATGCCTGGCCGTGTTTGATGAGGAGCACCGTTTCTCACCTGTGTATGATGAAGCCGACCGGATTGTGTTGGAAGCGGATACCATCATCCTTGCCACAGGCCAGCGGGTGGACCTAAGCTTCCTGGGCGAACACTTTGGAGGGCAGCTAAAATCAGCCAGGGGACTGATTGACGCGGACACGGAGTCATTTAAGACAAAGAAGGACGGCGTTTATGCGGGCGGCGATGCGGTTACAGGGCCGGATATTGCCATCCGGGCCATACTGGCGGGCCGCGTGGCGGCAGCGGGAATGAACCGGGACCTGGGAGGCTGTGGGGAATGCGGCTGTGAGAAGGCCGGTTGCGAGGAAATCGGCCGGGAGAATCCATCTGCGGATGGGAATCCCCAGGAGGCAGCATTTCTCCGCTTTGACCCCGGAGCAGTGGAAAACACTGAATCCCATAAGCTTAAGGAGATTCCCGCAAGCGAGCGCACTCTGATAAAAGAGGACGCTTCATCCTTTGACCGGGAGACGGCCATGGCGGAAGCCGGACGGTGTATGAACTGCGGCTGTTATGCGGTCAGCCCGTCGGATATCAGCCCGGTGCTGGTGATGGCGGGGGCGGATATTGTCACCACAGAGCGGACCCTGACGGCAGAAGAGCTGTTTACAAAGAAACTGACGGTTCAGGATATTCTGACCCCGGGTGAATTGGTAAAGGAGATCCGGGTGCCGAAGCGGTCCGGCCAGATGCATTATGACAAGAAGCGTGTGAGAAATGCCATTGACTTTGCCATTGTATCCCTGGCGTCCTGCCTGGACGTTAAGGATAATGTGATACAGGACGCCCGCCTGGTATTCGGCGGTGTGGCCCCGGTGCCCCTTCGCGTGAAACACGTAGAGGAATTTTTAAAGGGAAAAGCGGTAACAGAGGAAACGGCGGATCAGGCGGCCGGACTGGCTGTCGGTGGTGCCAGTCCCATGGGCAAGAATGAATATAAGCTGTTTATGATGAAGGATCTGATGCGAAGCGCCGTTTTAAGGGCGGGACGCAGCAGCTAAGAGGAAGTGTACTTAAAAGGACTCAGGGTCGGCGTTATTGGTTTCACCGGCCCTGAGTCCTCTTAAGGCCTGACGATAACCGCGCTTCCGTGCAGATCGCACAGGGGAACCAGAATCAGCCGGTGATGGCGTTTCTCATAGTCCGCCACCGCCTGTCTTGCGCCGCGGAAGCGCTCATTGTTATAATCGTGCATCAGAATCATTGCGCCTGGGGACAGGCGGGGATAGAAGTATTCAAGTCCTGCCAAGAGCGGGGCATAGAGATCCGCGTCCAGGCTCACCAGGGCGTAAGTCTCGGATTCCAGCCCGGATGCGGTTCCGGGGAAATATCCCTCCCGCACCACGGCCCGGTCCGGGAATGGAAGCCGGTTTAAAACCGCCTGCTTACTGGTATCGGAGAAATCCCCCTTTTTTGCGCGGGAACATCCATACGCTTCTTCTTTTTCAATATCTCTCGGATCAAATCCCTCAAAGGTGTCGAACAGATACAGAAACCTGTCTGGAAACAGGGCATTGAGCTTCCATGCCATATCGCCCCTGTAAACGCCAAGCTCCGCAATCTGTCCGGGTATCCCCTGCTCATGAAGCCGCGCGGCGATCTGCCTCAATGTGGCGCTGCGTATGTCAAAGTGCCGGTAGAGCTCCCCAAGGCATATAAAATCACCCTGAAAGCCCAGAGAGCGGGCCTGGTCCATGAGCTGTCCGGTTCTGGAACCATCCGTGACGCCGGTAAGGATATAGTCAGGTCTTATGGAGACAGCCTGTGCCACCGGCAGCACAGGAACATGGGCAGGGAATCCCATGCCGATTTTTTCTGTTTCGCTCATATGGTGAAGGCCGGTGTTATTGTCACCAAATCCAACCAATCGCAGTTCTTCCGTATTGATCAGCCTGGACACGGCGCGCCCGAACTGTCCGGCTCCTAATATTACAACTGTTTTCATCAACGAATCCTCATATTTCGTGAATATATATTTTATTATCATACCACACAGCCCTGTTCCATAAAAGGTGAAAATGCAACGGATATAACATTTACAACAGATGTTAAAATTTGATATAATGTAGCATATACTACTGGCTGTTAAAAACATAACGGTGTTATAATTTTATTATAAGTAATAGGGGATCATCTGGGAACATTTTGGTAAAGATTCATAAAATGGAGGGGTTATGGGGAGTCGGGGATCAAATACTGTGGAAAGTCCGTTGTTTGACCAATCGGAAAAAGACGCTGTGCAGATGCCGCATGCGAATTTTGTTTCGCGTCTTTTATATCTTCCGAGAGGCATATCCAGATTAGAAAAGCTGGGACAGAGAAAAGTATATCCCAAGAACTATATGTTAGTCCAGGCGGGAATCAGGCCAAGCTACTGTTATATCGTGAAGAAGGGCAGGGTGGCTGCTTTTGAAACTACGGTTACCGGGGAGGAGCGCATCTATAACTTTAACGAGAGCAATTCCATCCTTTTGGAGGGGAATGTTCTGTTTGACCAGGAATCTGCGGTCAACTTTAAGACGGTACTGCCATCGGAGCTGATCCTGATAACGAAGGAGATGCTGCTGGAGGGCATTTCCAGGGATCCGCAGTTATCCATGGATATTATGGAATCCCTTTCTACCAAGTTCCTGTCATCCATGGAACAGATCCGCCACAGTAATTTTCACAATGCCGCATGGAAGATCTGCGATCTGCTTCTTATATTTGCGGAGCATTACGGCGTGCCCTATGACGGCAAGATCCTGATCAAGGAGAAGATCAGCCAGCAGCTTCTTTCCAATTTGCTGGGCATCAACCGGGTGACGGCGGTGCGGGCGATCAAGGAGTTAAAGGAGATGGCTCTGATCGAACAGATCAACGGATATTACTGTATCAGAAGCCTGGAACAGTTAAAGCGCCATCAGGAGAGGATTTGCCAGTAAGAAGCTTTATTGCGACTGCTGCACGTTTCGTGCAGCAGTCGTTTTGTTTCCTTAAAGTGTAATCCACACTACTTATTTTCCTACCACGCCCCTGTTATAATTAAAACATCATGAAAGCGGGTGATTGGATGAAGAAAACAGGTGCCGTGCTGGCAGCGGCGGGACTTTCCTCCAGAATGGGTGATTTTAAGCCCATGCTGCCATTTGGGGATTCCACGATTGCGCTGCATATGGTTAACATGTTAAAGCGTATGAGCGTAGAGCCGATTGTGGTGGTGACCGGTTACCGGGCGGAGGAACTGGAGCGTCATCTTACCCATACCGGCGTCCGGTTTGTGAGGAATGACCGGTTCGGGGAAACACAGATGTTTGATTCGGTGAAGATGGGGGTCCGAGCGATTCTTTCTGACTGCGAGCGGATTATGGTGATGCCCCTGGATACGCCGGCTATCCTGCCGGAGACCATCCGCCAGGTGCTGACGATCGATGCCGGGATCGTGCGGACCATGTGCGGAGGGGAACCGGGGCATCCCATCATGTTCTGGCGGGAGACGGCAGAGCAGCTGTGCTCCTACACGGGGGACGGCGGACTGCGGGGCGCCATCGAGGCGTACGGCGCGGGCGTTACGGATCTGGCGGTAAAGGACGAAGGAATCTACCGCGATGTGGATACGAAGGAAGAGTATAAAAAGCTGATCGAGTGGAGCTACAGGCGGGAAATGGGCGCGATTCCTGTCTGACGGAGGATGTAGTATGAGAACGGTGTATCTGGTGAGACATGGAATGGTGGAATTTCCGGAGGGTAAGAAGCGGTGTATTGGCCGCACGGATCTTCCTTTAAATCATATCGGTATCCGCCAGGCTGAGGATCTGGGGGATTACTTTCGCGGCCGTCCTGTGGAGGCTGTGTTTTGTAGTCCGCTGAAGCGATCCGTGCAGACAGCCGGGATCCTGGCGGGCGGAAGGCTTCCTGTGCTTAAGCGGCAGGGACTGGCAGAGCTGGATATGGGGGAGTGGGAAAACGTTCCTCTCTGCGACCTTAAAAAGGATCTGGAGTCAGAACCGTTGCACGGGGAAGGGAGGGAGCATGGGAGATGGCGCATGGATCGCGCCATCCGGGATATCCTGTCCCAAACGACAGGGGATGTAGTGGTGGTTGCCCATGCAGGGATCAACTGCAGCTATCTGGCCGGTCTGATGGGCCGTCCCCTGGAGACATCCAGAGCTTTAAGCCAGCCCTATGGAGGCTTCAGCCGGATTATGATAGACGACCGGGGAGTTGTCTTTGCCGCTGACTTCGGCAGAAAGCCCAGAATATATCCGGAGGACCGGGAATGCCGTGATATTTGGGACCGCTATGGGACGCCGGAGCACGTAAGGAGCCACTGCATAGCCGTGGCGCACCAAGCAGTCCGTCTTGGCATCGCGCTTTCGGACGCGGGCTGCAGGATTGATTTAGGGCTGATCCGAAGCGCAGCTCTTCTCCATGACGTGGTCAGGGATCGAAAGGATCATGCCGCGGAGGGCGCAAAGGTTTTGATGAGAGAGGGATACCCGCTCTTAGCCGAGATTATCCGCTGCCATCACGACCTGGAGCACGAAATTTTAAATGAAACCGCCGTGGTTTATCTGGCGGATAAGCGGACCCAGGGACAGCGGGAAGTGTCCCTGGATGAGCGGTTTGACAGAAGCCGGGCCAAATGCCAGGGAAACCCGGAGGCTATGGCCGCCCACGAACGCAGGTACCGGCAGGCCAAGGCTATCGAAACCATGGCGAGGGAGTGCCAAAGAACCGCCGGCCGGATGACCACGCTGACCGGATAACAGTGGGCACAATGGTGGCGTAGCGTTTTATCAGGAACCCTTGGTGTGGATATGTGCGGCGTTATCAGAAACAACATTCAGGTGTCCGTGGGAATCTCTTATTTTGAGGGCCTCTGGATTCCAGGCTGTTTTTGGTGCAAGAAACTGCTTGACAAATTTGCAGATTGTCATTATCATGAGAAAGTATATATTGGAATAATGGCAGTGATGAAGAGGAGTACGCGCACGCCGCCGGCAGAGAGGACGGTTCACAGGCTGAAAGGCCGTCCCGGAGAGGCGCAGCGGAAGGTAGCTTCGGAGCCGGAACACTCAGAAAGGGCGGCGCGGCCGCAGCCATTTAGGTGTTCCCGGGCGGCCCCCGTTAAAAGCCCTAATGAGGCCGGAAGCACATTCCGGTGAACAAAGGTGGTACCGCGGTTTTGATCGCCCTTTGCAGACTTTAAACGGTTTGCAGAGGGCGTTTTTGTAACCTGGGAAGGCCCGGAAGGAGATCTCAACCCTCTGCAGCAGAAACAGACAGCGGCGGAATATTTCGCCCCAAACCGAACAGAAAAGGAGATGTGAGATCAATGAAAGAATTGGAAAAAACTTACAATCCGGCGGACATTGAGGACCGCCTGTACCAGAAGTGGCTGGACGGAAAGTATTTCCACGCCAAGGTGAACAAGGACAAAAAGCCCTTCACCATCGTGATGCCCCCGCCCAACATCACCGGACAGCTTCACATGGGACACGCTCTGGACAACACCATGCAGGATATCCTGATCCGCTACAAGCGCATGCAGGGCTACGAGGCCCTGTGGCAGCCGGGTACGGACCATGCGGCCATCGCCACCGAGGTCAAGGTCATCGACAAGCTGAAGCAGGAAGGCATCGACAAGCACGATCTGGGCCGGGACGGCTTTTTGGAGAAGTGTTGGGAATGGAAAAAGGAGTACGGCACCCGCATCGTGAACCAGCTGCACAAGATGGGGTCCTCTGCGGACTGGGACCGGGAGCGGTTTACCATGGACGAGGGCTGTTCCGACGCGGTGTTGGAGGTATTTATCAAGCTGTATGAGAAGGGATACATCTACAAGGGTTCCCGCATCATCAACTGGTGTCCGGTCTGCCAGACCTCCATCTCCGACGCCGAAGTGGAGCACGTGGAGCAGGAAGGAAAGTTCTGGCACATCAACTACCCGGTAGTGGGCGAGCCCGGACGCTTTGTGGAGATCGCCACCACCCGCCCGGAGACCATGCTGGGCGACACAGCCGTGGCGGTGAACCCGGAGGACGAGCGCTACAGGGACATTGTCGGGAAAATGCTGGAGCTGCCGCTGACCGGCCGTCAGATTCCGGTGGTCGCCGACGCGTACGTGGACCGGGAGTTCGGCACCGGCTGCGTGAAGATCACCCCCGCTCACGACCCCAACGACTTCGAGGTGGGCAAACGCCACAACCTGGAAGAGATCGTGATCTTAAACGACGACGCCACCGTGAACGTGCCCGGCCCCTACTTCGGCATGGACCGCTATGAGGCCAGAAAGGCCATCGTGAAGGATTTGGAGGACCTGGGCCTGTTGGTTAAGGTAGTTCCCCACTCCCACAACGTGGGCACCCACGACCGCTGCAAGACCACGGTGGAGCCCATGGTGAAGCAGCAGTGGTTCGTAAAGATGGAGGAGATGGCAAAACCCGCCATCGAGGCGCTTAAGACCGGCGAGCTGAAATTCGTGCCCGAGAGCTTCGGAAAGACTTATCTGCACTGGCTGGAGAACATCCGCGACTGGTGCATTTCCCGCCAGCTGTGGTGGGGCCACCGGATTCCGGCCTATTACTGCCAGGACTGCGGCGAGATCGTGGTAGCCAAGGAAGCGCCCTGCAAGTGTCCCAAGTGCGGCAAAACCTCCTTCGTGCAGGATGAGGACACCCTGGACACCTGGTTTTCCTCCGCGCTGTGGCCCTTCTCGACCCTGGGCTGGCCGGAAAAAACTGAGGACCTGGAGTATTTCTATCCTACGGACGTGCTGGTGACCGGATACGACATCATTTTATTCTGGGTCATCCGCATGGTGTTCTCCGGCCTTGAGCAGACCGGGAAATGCCCCTTCCACACCGTGCTGATCCACGGTCTGGTGCGGGATTCCCAGGGCCGGAAAATGAGCAAGTCCCTGGGCAACGGCATCGATCCCCTGGAGGTGATCGATAAGTACGGAGCCGACGCCCTGCGCATGACGCTTCTAACCGGAAATGCGCCCGGCAACGACATGCGTTTCTACTGGGAGCGAGTGGAGAACAGCCGCAACTTTGCCAACAAGGTGTGGAACGCCTCCCGCTTCATTATGATGAACATCGAAAAAGCGCCGGATGTGTCCGGCGTTACCCCGGACAGCCTGACCATGGCGGACCGCTGGATTCTCTCCAAGGTCAACACACTGGCGGGGGACGTGACGGAAAATCTGGACCGCTACGAGCTGGGCATCGCCCTCCAGAAGGTTTATGACTTTATCTGGGAAGAATTTTGCGATTGGTATATTGAAATGGTGAAGCCGAGGCTGTACAATGAAGATGACGCCACCAAGGCTGCGGCGGTATGGACCTTAAAGACCGTACTGATCAACGCGTTAAAACTTCTCCATCCCTTTATGCCTTTTATCACGGAGGAAATTTTCTGTAACCTCCAGGAGGAAGAGCAGACCATCATGGTGTCCCAGTGGCCGCTTTACCGGGACGACTGGAATTTCAAAGAGGAGGAGAACGCCACCGAGACCATCAAGGAGGCGGTACGCGCCATCCGCGGCGTGCGTTCCGACATGAACGTTCCGCCCAGCAAGCGGGCCAAGGTGTACGTGGTCAGCGAGGACGAAGCGCTGCTCGGAATCTTCGAGCACAGCAGAAGCTTTTTCGCCTCCCTGGGTTATGCCAATGAGGTGGTTCTGCAGAAGGACAAGGAGGGCATCGCCCCTGACGCCGTGTCCGCGGTGATCCCCAGAGCGGCCATCTACATGCCCTTTGCGGACCTGGTGGATATCAGCAAGGAGATCGAGCGCCTGCGCGGCGAGGAGAAACGGCTGGAGGGCGAGCTTGCCCGCTCCAATGGCATGCTGAACAATGAGAAGTTCGTCAGCCGTGCGCCTCAGGCCAAGATCGATGCGGAGAAGGAAAAACTGGAAAAGTATTCCCAGATGATGGAACAGGTGAAAGCGAGACTGGCCCAGCTGTTGGGATAATTGTAACATTTGGTTTTGACAAATAAGGGGGAAGATAAGACATGAATTATACATCAGAAGAACGGCCGGTGATCCAGGTCAACACATTGGGGGGATTCTCCCTTACCCTTGGGGAGAAGAACATGGGGGACAACGACAACCGTTCCCGGAAGGCCTGGAGCCTGCTGTGCTTCCTGATCATGAACCGCAAAAAGGAGCTGGGAATCGGGGACCTATTCGCCGCCATCTGGCCGGACGAGAGCCAGGACAATCCCTACGGCGCTTTGAAAACCCTGGTGTTCCGGGTGCGCAAGATGCTGGAAGCAGCGGGATTTCCGGCCCAGGAGCTGCTGGTGAACCGGCACGGCACCTACGCCTGGAGCTCGGAAAGCCTGGGCTGCCGGGTGGACGCAGAGCGCTTTGAGGAGCTCTGCCACCTGGTGCTGGACCCGGGAAGGCCCATGGCCGGGGTGTACGCGGAGGCCATGGAGGCGGTTGCGCTTTACCGCGGCTATTTCCTGCCCAAGTCCGGAGACGAGTCCTGGGTGATCCCCATCAGCGCCTATTATCACTCCCTTTACCAGAAGGTGGTGTGCCGGACGGCCACCTACCTGACCGGGGAGAAGCGGTATGAGGAGACCGTGGACCTCTGCCGGAGGGCGGTGGCCATCGACCCCTACGACGAGCATTTTTACTACCACCTGATCTACGCCAGTTTTCTGGAGGGACGCCAGGAGGAGGCCTTAAAGCTCTACAACGAAACTACGGAAATGTTTTACCGCGACAAGCTGATCACGCCGTCGGAGTCCTTCAAGGAACTGTACCGGGTGATCAGCATCAGGGAGCGGCCGGCCTTAGCCCAGCTGGATCAGATCCAGAGGGAGCTGGGGGAGGCGATCTCCGGGCAGGACGGAGCGTACCTCTGCGAGTACGCGGTGTTCAAGCGGCTGTTTCAGATCGAGCAGCGGGGCGTGGAGCGCAGCGGGGATTCCATCTATCTCTGTCTTCTGACGGTCAGCGACCGGCAGGGGCGGATGCTGCGGCCGGAGATTCAGTCCCGGGCCATGGAGCGGCTGAAACAGTCCGTAAAGTGTTCCCTGCGCTCCAGCGATGCCTTCTCCCGCTACAGTGTCAGCCAGTACATCATTCTTCTGCCCACCACCACTTACGAGAACGGGGAGCGGGTGGTGCGCAGGATTTTGGGGAATTTCAACCGCAATTACGTGCGCAAGGATGTTGCGATCAATTACAGCCTGAGCCCGATTTTGCCGGGATAACGGATTATAAAGGACGAGGAAAACATGAGACTGAAAAATTCACTGCTGTTACTGTTGACCGCCACCATCTGGGGCGTGGCGTTTGTGGCCCAGAGCGCCGGAATGGACTACGTGGGGCCCTTTACCTTCAACTGCGCCCGCTGTCTGATCGGCGCCCTGGTGCTGGTTCCGTTAATCTTTTTCATGGACCGGGGGAAAAAACGGCAGAGGGAGATCCCAGTGGAAAATAAAAAAGTCCTGATTCTGGGCGGCGTCTGCTGCGGCCTTGCGCTGTTTCTGGCCAGTAACTTCCAGCAATTCGGCATCCAGTACACCACGGTGGGCAAGGCCGGATTTATCACGGCCTGTTACATTGTGATCGTGCCGCTTCTGGGGCTGTTTTTCGGTAAAAAATGCAGCCCTCTGATCTGGGGAGCCGTGGTAATGGCCGTGGTGGGCCTGTATATGCTGTGCATGACGGGCGGCAGCGGCGGGATCAACCGGGGCGATCTGCTGATGCTGGTGTGCGCGGTGCTGTTCTCCGTGCACATTCTGGTGATCGACTATTTTTCACCCATGGCGGACGGAGTCAAGCTCTCCTGTATCCAGTTTCTGGTAGCCGGAGTGCTCTCCGGGCTGTTCGGTTTTCTCTTTGAGGAACCGAAGCTCAGTCAGCTTTTGGCGGCCTGGGTGCCGGTGCTCTACGCGGGCGTGATGAGCTGCGGCGTGGCCTATACCCTGCAGATCGTGGGGCAGAAGGGGATGAATCCCACCGTGGCATCCCTGATTCTGAGCCTGGAGTCCAGCATCGCGGTGCTGGCGGGCTGGTTCCTGTTGGGCCAGCAGTTAAACGCCAAAGAGATCACCGGCTGTGTGATCATGTTCGGCGCGATTGTGCTGGCGCAGGTGCCGGTGGGAAGCAAGCGGGAAAATACGGTGGCGGAGAATTGACAGCGGGGGCCCGGGAGGGGACGGCGGGAAATTGGCCGGCCCTCCGGGCTCCGCGTGCATAGACGGCCGGCCCCACGGCTCCAGTGTCGAAGTCTGTCGGGAATATCCGGTTGCGCTTCGGGAAATTTTGGGGTAAACTGATAAAGGTCCGTGAGACGGACTGGAAAGACGGGTAGATTTATGGTGAATGCGGAGGAATATCTGCTGGAAATTCCGATGTGGACCAAACAGAAAAATTCACTTGAGGATGTGCGCGCATATCTGGAGGCCATGGGCAATCCGGACCGTGCCCTGAAGGCCGTTCATGTGGCCGGGACCAACGGGAAGGGCTCCGTATGCGCGTTTCTGACATGCGCGCTTAAGGAGGCGGGCTTCCGCACGGGCACCTTCGTCTCCCCCCATCTGGAGCAGGTGAGGGAGCGTTTTCTCATCAATGGGGAGATGGCGGACCGGGAGAGCTTTGAGCAAAGCTTTTCCACAGTGTTAGCCGTGACGGAGCGCATGGTGGGGCAGGGGAAATGCCACCCCACGTTTTTTGAGTTTCTGTTCTATATGGCGATGGTGCTGTTTCGGGAGAAGCAGGTGGATGTGGCGGTGCTGGAGACCGGTATGGGCGGCCGCCTGGACACCACCAATGTGATCGAGTCCCCGCTGGCCTGCGTGATCACCTCCATCAGCCTGGATCATACCCAATATTTGGGAGATACCATCTCCGCCATCGCGGCGGAAAAGGCTGGTATCATCAAGGAGCGGACGCCGGTGATTTTCGACGGCGGACAGCCCGAAGCCTCCGCTGTGATCGAGGGCAGGGCCTATTTTCTGGACGCGCCCCGATATCCGGTGGGGGAGGACGATTTTGCGATCCGCGGCAGCCTGGACGGCGGGACAGGCTTCCTTATGAGCGCCCGGATGAGGGATGGCCGCAATCTGGATTTCGCGGTGCCCTTTGAGGCCCGCTATCAGGCCCGCAACGCCATGCTGGCGGTCCGCACCCTGGAGATCCTTCGGGGATCGGGGATTGCGGTGGACGACAGGGCTCTGCGGCGCGGCATCCGGGCCACCCGCTGGCCCGGGCGAATGGAGCAGGCGGCCCCTGGGCTTTATCTGGACGGCGCCCACAATCCCGGTGGCATCGCAGCATTTCAGGAGGCGGTACGCGACGTGACCGGGCGGACGGAAAAAGAGCCGTACCTGCTGTTCGCCGCTGTGGCGGACAAGGATTACCGGAGCATGGCGGAAGCGATCTGCCGGGGAATTCCCTGGCGGGGGATCGGAATCGCTCGTATGAAGAGCAGCCGGGGATTGGACACGGCCGAGCTTGCCGGGGTATTCCGGAGCTTTGCGGACTGCCCGGTGCGGGAGTATGAGGACGCCGAAACCGCCCTTGCGGATATGCGGGCGGCGGCTGAGGGACAGCTGTTGTTCTGCGCCGGTTCCCTGTATCTGATCGGAGAACTGAGAGAATTGCTGAATACATGAGGAGTGAAAAATAGTGATAGACTTTGAAGAGGAAATCGAGCGTTTTAAACCCAGCCTGGACGTAGAGGATGTTGAGGATGCCATTGTCAAGAGCGATCTGACGGATATGACGGACATCATGATGGAACTGATCAAGGAGAATATGAGCGACAAATAGGCGGTGACTATGGACATACAGAAAAGAAATGCCCAGATAGCCAACAGTTATTACAATCTGGGCCTGGAAAAGGCAAAAATGCGCGACCTGTCCGGGGCGGCCCAGTCGCTCAAGGACAGTTTGCATTTCAATAAATATCAGACGGATGCCAGAAATCTTCTGGGGCTGATCTACTATGAGAGCGGGGAGGTCTCGGACGCCCTGGTCCAGTGGGTGATCAGCCTGAATCTGCAGCCGGAGAAAAACCTGGCGGACCACTACCTGGACGAGATTCAGCGCAAGCCCGGACAGCTGGAGATCGAGAGCCAGAACATCAAGACGTTCAACCAGGCGCTGTGGCACGCCCAGAACGGCAGCGACGACCTGGCCATCATGCAGCTGGCCCGGGTGGTCCAGGCGAAGCCCCATTTCGTCAAGGCCCATCTGCTTTTGGCACTGCTGTACATGGGCCGGGAGGATTACACCAAGGCGGGACGGTCCCTGTATAAAATCTTACAGATCGACAAGAGCAACCCCAAGGCCCTGTACTACATGTCCATTGTCAAGCAGAATACAGGGCGGGCGGAGGCAGAGAGAAAGCGCATGGCCAAGGCGTTCTCCCACCGCCAGATGCAGGACGACGACGTGATCATGCCGCCCACCTACAAGGAAAACACAGGGCTGTCCACGGTGCTGCACATCGTGATCGGTCTGGTGATCGGCGTGGCCGCATTCTTTTTCCTGGTGCTGCCGGCCAACGAGAAGGCGCTGAACGAGAAGCACAACCAGGAGATGATCCCTTACCTGCAAAAGCTCAACAACGCCAGCCAGCAGTATGAGACCTTAAAGAACCAGTACGATGAGCTGGATGAGAGCGCCGCCAAGGTGCAGGCCCAGCTGGACGAGCTGGTGAACGGCAATACCTCCGTTATGGTGCAGTACCAGAGCCTGATCGGCGTGCTCCAGGCTTACCGGGCCGGGGATATGATCACGGCGGCAAAATCCTTTGCGGACGCGGATTTCTCCCTGATCACCGACGAGGCCGTTCAGGCCATTGTAAACGACGTGCGGGCGGATATGACGGCCAACGTGTACCAGGTGCTGGTGACCAGGGGAACGGAGCTGTGGAACGCCGGCAACACGTCGGAGGCCATGGAATACTACCAGGCCAGCTTAAAGATCAAGCCGGACAACCCGGAGGCCATGTTTTACGTGGGCCGCCTGTACCAGATCGCCGGGGATACGGACAACGCCAACGCCATGTTCGACCAGGTGGTAGGCAATTACCCCGATTCAGACTATGCCTCCAGGGCTCAAAACGCCAGAGGCTATTGACACCGGCAGCAAAAGACGATATTGGAATGAAAAGACACTACAAGAGATGAAACAGATCTTTTGTGGTGTCTTTTTTTAATGCAATGGGCCGTGGGCATAGCCTGCGGGCGATTGGTGTATGGAATGAGCTGCCGGCGCTGTCTGCGGCCCATTGCCTGAACATAGAAGGAAAAAGGAGTGACAAAAATGGAGCAGAAAACATTTGCCTATGAGGCCGCAGGGCAGACGCTGGTGATCCACCTGCCGCGCGAGATCGACCATCACAACTGCAAGAAGTTAAAGATTGAGACCGATCTTCTGCTGGAGGAGAACTATATCCGGCGCATTGTATTTGATTTCTCGCACACACAGTTTATGGATTCCTCGGGCATCGGCGTGTTGTTGGGACGCTACAAACAGATGAGGGCCAGCGGCGGCGCGGTGACCTACTACGGCGCGGGCGCGCAGGTGGCGCGCATCCTGACCGTGGGCGGGATGGCGAAACTGATCCGCGGATTTGAAGATAAAGAGTCAGCCATTAATGGATAGGAGGAAGGAAAAAATGGAGGATAAGAGGATGGAGACGAAGAAGGAACATTTGCGGCTGGAGCTGGACAGCCTGTCGCAGAACGAGGAGTTTGCAAGGGTGGTGACCGCGGTGTTTATGAGCCGCTTAAACCCTACCCTGGAGGAGATCGACGACGTGAAGACCGCAGTCAGCGAGGCGGTGACCAACGCGGTGATCCACGGCTACAAGGGGGAGGCGGGGACCATTTACATGGACATCACGGCCCAGTCCGGCGAGGAGACGAGCCTGACGGTTTGCGTCCGGGACGCGGGCGTGGGAATTCCCAATGTGAAACAGGCCATGGAACCCATGTACACCACTGACACCTCGGGAGAGCGGTCCGGAATGGGCTTTTCCTTCATGGAAGCATTTATGGACCAGGTGCAGGTGGAATCCGAGCCCGGCCGCGGAACGCTGGTGACCATGAAAAAGTTCATCGGCAGGTGACGGCCATGGATGAGACCTTAAAATTAATTTTGCGGGCTCACGAAGGGGATAAAACGGCCAGGGATCAGCTGGTGATGGATAACGTAGGATTGATCTGGAGTATCGTCCGCCGGTTTGCCGGGCGGGGTTATGAGATGGAAGACCTGTTTCAGATCGGCAGCATCGGCCTGATGAAGGCCATCGACAAATTCGACACTACCTTTGAGGTGAAATTTTCCACCTACGCGGTGCCAATGATCACCGGGGAGATCAAGCGCTTTCTCCGGGACGACGGCATGATCAAGGTCAGCCGCTCCATCAAGGAGCTGGGGTTAAAGGTAAAGTGCGCAAGGGAGGAAATGACCTACGAGCTGGGCCGGGAGCCGACCATCGAGGAGATCGCCGGGTCGGTAGGGGTCAGCCGTGAGGAGGTGGCGGCCTCCATGGAAGCCGGAGCGGAGGTGGAATCCCTATACCGCCCGGTGGGAGGAAGCGACGACAACCAGCTGTGTCTCATGGACCGGCTGGAGGAGGAGAACAACGAGCACGAGGCCCTGATCAACCGAATGGTGTTAAAGGAACTTTTATCCTCCCTGGAGGAAGGGGAGCGGGAGATCATTGTGCGGCGCTATTTCCACAACCAGACCCAGACTCAGATCGCCCAGGATTTGGGGATTTCCCAGGTGCAGGTATCGCGTCTTGAAAAACGAATTTTAAAAGCAATGCGGAAACGTTTTGAGTCGTAACGCTTGATGTAGAAACGGTTCGTATAAAAAAATAAAAAGACAACCATACTAGTTTCAGAAGCCAATTAACCGAAACCGCAGAGTTGGTTTACGGGAAACCGGACCGCCGCTTCTGCGAGATGAACGAAAGGATGTGAAGTCAAATGATGGGCTTTGGAAAACATGTATGGAGTCTGCTGGCCGTGGCGGCCGCACTGGTACTTGCGTGCGCAGCCGTCTGGTACTGCCTGTCCGGATTTGGCGGACGGGACGTGGAGCAGGAAGGCACCCTGGTGCGGATGGAAGCGCCCCTTGAGAGCGGATTGGTTCCCGCCTTTGTGACGAACCCCGCATCCGTTGTGGTGGACGAGGCGTTATGAGCAAGACCGTCTATTTAAAGCTGAACCAGATCACGGAGATTCACCGCAAGGATGTGGCGTTAAAGGACGTGGCGGAGGTTTACTGCGAAGATAAGAACATTCAGAATAAATGCAGCGCCATGAAGGTGAAGCATATCACCGGAGACCGGAAACACCGCTATGTGATGAGCGCTCTGGAGGTTATTGAAAAGCTGGAACAGCTGGATAGCGCCATACAGGTGAACAATGTGGGGGAGGTGGATTTTATTATCGCCTACCAGCCGCCAACTCCCCCCATGTACGCCTGGCAGTGGGCCAAGACGCTGTTCGTCTGCGCTGTCTGCTTCTGCGGCGCGGCCTTTGCCATCATGACCTTCAACAATGATTCCAGCGTCACCGACGTGTTCGGCGAGGTGTACCGCCTGGTCATGGGACAGGAATCAAACGGCTTCACCATTCTGGAAATCAGCTATTCCATCGGACTGGCACTGGGAATCATCGTCTTTTTCAACCATGTGGCCGCGTTTAAGCTGAACACCGATCCCACCCCTCTGGAGGTGGAGATGCGCCTGTATGAGGACAACATCAGCAAGACCCTGATCGCGGAGAACGGGAGAAAGGAGTCGAAGATTGATGTTACTTAAACAGATATTTCTCGGTTTTACGGGCCTGTGCGCCGGCGGCATCATCGCGGCCGGCGTTTATGCATTTCTGGCGATCATCGGCGTGTTTCCCCGCCTGATGGGCCGGACCGGGACCAGAAGGCATCTGATCCTCTATGAAACCGTCATTGTGGCGGGAGGAATCCTGGGAAATGTGTCGGATCTGTACGAGATTCCCCTTCCCATGGGCAGTTTTTTCGGAACGCTGTTTCTGGGAATCTTCGGCCTCACCGCAGGTATTTTTGTGGGCTGTCTGGTGATGAGCCTGGCGGAAACCTTGAAGGCTCTGCCGGTGATCAGCCGGAGAATCCACCTGGCGGTGGGACTCCAGTACATGATTATATCCATCGCGGCCGGAAAGCTGATCGGATGCCTGACCTATTTCTGGAATGGATTCGGGGCCCAGAAATGATGTGCGGCCCGTTGTTGAGAAAGGAGTTTAAAAGTGGAAGTTGACAAACAAAAATACGACCAATATGTCAAAGAAGTGACGCCTGTCCACAGTCTGGGTAAGAGTATGGCCTGCGCCTTTTTAGTGGGTGGAATCATCTGCTGTCTGGGCCAGTTTTTCAACACCTTTATGACGGACAAGATGGGGATGGAGAAGGAGGCTGCGGCGGCATGGACCTCCCTGGAGCTGATTTTCCTCAGCGTGATCCTCACCGGGCTCAATATTTACCAAAAACTGGTAAAGTTCGGCGGCGCCGGTGCCCTGGTGCCCATCACCGGCTTTGCCAACTCCGTGGCCGCTCCGGCCCTGGAATTTCACGCCGAGGGCGAGGTGTTCGGCGTGGGCTGCAAGATCTTTACCATCGCCGGGCCGGTGATCCTCTACGGGGTGCTGACCAGCTGGGTGTTGGGGCTGGGGTACTGGATGCTCACATCCCTGGGAATTTTATAGAGGAAAAAACGACATGGCCGCCTTCCGGAAAAGGGACGGCAAAACGATAATAAAGATGAGGTGAATGTTAATGGGAGAAATGAAAGGAAAGGCCAGTCTGGAATTTGAGCATCCGCCGGTGATCGTCAGCGCGGCCTCGGTGGTTGGCAAAAAGGAAGGGGAGGGCCCTCTGGGGCCGCTCTTCGACCAGGTGGAGCAGGACGACATGTGCGGCAAGGACAACTGGGAGCAGGCGGAGAGCGCCCTGCAGAAACAGGCCGCGGACAAGGCCATTGAGAAGGGCGGGCTGCGCAAAACAGACCTGCGATACCTGTTTGCCGGGGACCTGCTGGGACAGCTGATCGCCACCTCCTTCGGAACGGTGGATTTAGAAGTCCCCCTGTTCGGGCTTTACGGCGCCTGCTCCACCATGGGCGAGGCCTTAAGTCTGGGAGCCATGGCCGTGAACGCGGGCTACGCGAATCAGGTGCTGGCCATGGCCTCCAGCCACTTCGCCACAGCGGAGAAGGAGTTCCGCTTCCCGCTGGCGTACGGCAACCAGCGCCCCATGTCCGCCACCTGGACGGTCACCGGGGCCGGGTGCGTGGCTCTGGCCGGGGATCGGAAGGAGGGGCTTGCCAAGATCACGGGAATCACCACGGGCCGCATGGTGGACATGGGGACCAAGGACTCCATGAACATGGGCGCGGCCATGGCTCCGGCGGCTTTCCATACCATCGAGCAGAACCTGGAGGATTTCCAGGTCAACGAAACCTGGTACGACAAGATCATCACCGGGGACTTGGGCGAGATCGGGCGGACCATTCTGCTGGATTTCATGAAGAATAAAGGCCGGGATCTCAGCGAGCTTCACATGGACTGCGGAATGGAAATTTATGATAAGGAGCAGCAGGACACCCATGCAGGCGGAAGCGGCTGCGGTTGCTCCGCAGTGACGCTGTGCTCTTATATTCTGCCGAAAATCCAGGACGGCACCTGGAAACGGGTGCTGTTTGTGCCCACCGGGGCGCTTTTGTCCAACATCAGCTTCAACGAAGGACAGAGCATACCGGGGATCGCGCACGCGGTTGTCATCGAGCACATCGACGGTTAAGGAGGCAAAACAATGGATTATGTAAAAGCATTTCTGGTGGGCGGAATCATCTGCGCCCTGGTGCAGATCCTGATGGAGAAGACAAAGCTGATGCCGGGCCGCATCATGGTGCTGTTGGTGGTCAGCGGCGCGATTCTGGGCTGCATCGGCTTATACCAGCCCTTTGTGGAGTGGGCGGGAGCGGGAGCCTCCGTACCCCTTCTGGGCTTTGGAAACGCTCTGTGGAAGGGCGTGATGGAAGGCGTGGGCAAGGACGGGCTTCTGGGCGTGTTTAAAGGCGGTTTCACCGCCGGATCCGCCGGAATCTGCGGGGCCCTGGTGTTCGGCTACCTGGCCAGCCTGGTGTTTAAGCCGAAAATGAAATAGAGCAGGAACGGTAAATTTTGATTGAAACAGGCGGCTAAAGCCGTTATAATAGAGAATAGCGCGGCCCGCCCGGTAAGCAAGAGCGGGCTGTTTGCCTGCCGCGCCCTGATTGGGAAGGGGCACGGCAGGGGGAATCTGCCAAATGATAAGGGGATATGGGAGGAACAATGAGTATCAGAACCGTAATTGTGGACAATGATCCGGAGCTGCTTGACAAGCTGACCGGCATTTTGGAGGACACGGAGGAGATCGAGCTGCGGGGAAGGTTCGAACACCCGGCGGACGTGCTTGCCATTGTGGAGCGGGAGCCGGTGGATTTGGTGTTTTCCGACGTGGTGATGCCGGATATTAGCGGGATCACCCTGGCGGCCCGGCTGGCGGAGGTTTCCCACCCGCCCAAGGTGGTGCTGCTGTCGGATATCCCGGGGCTGTCCATCAAGACCTGGAATATCAGGGCCTTCGGGTTTGTGCCCAAGCCGTACACCAGGGGGGATATCGCGGGTATGGTCAGCCTGTACCGGGAGAGCGTGCAGGGCAGGTAAATGTAGGGGAGGGGGAACCTCCCCTTTTTCAGTATGACGGGCCCTTCGCCGCCCACCCTGTCCTGGTTTTACCGCACCTTGTCCAACAGCTCCATCAGCTGTTTGCCAAAATGCCACTGTTTCACCTGGCCGATGACGATCATAATCAGGCTGATCAGAATGACCACATTGCGGCGGACGGAGTCCGGGGCGGTCAGCATACCGATCAGAGAGCCGGTGCCGGCCCCGGTGAGAAAGTCGATCAGTTTATATTCCCGTCGCATCCGCCGGGCCTGGTCCAGGGAGAGCAGCAGATTGTTGTCGGCCTGCTGCCTGAAATCCGCCTCATCCAATCGCCTGCCGCTGATCATTTCATTGATATTCACATCCAATACGGCGCACAGGGACTGAAGGACTGCCAGATCGGGCATATAGTTGCCGTTCTCCCATCTGGAAATGGTCTTGTTGGTCACGCCCAGCAGGTCCCCCAGCTGCGCCTGGGTCAATGATTTTTCTTTTCGCAGTTCTGCGATAAATTTTCCGGTTTGCACTTGATCCAAGAGATCACCTCCTTGAGAGAGATCGTACCACAGGGAGCGCTTTTTGTATTCCCCACAGACAGCGAATTGCTGAAAAAAAGACTGCTCTCAGAAATTCGCAAGGAATAGCTGAGAGCAGTTCTCTACTGGATTCCGGGTCCGTATTCGGAGGAGGTCTCCCTGGAGGGCTGATAGCCCGGTCCCAGGGGGATCTCATATCCCGGTGACTCTCCGCCGTTTGATTCATTGGGCGGAACGATAATGGTGGAGGCATCCGTGTGGATCGGACACTCTCCGGGGATCGCGAAGTAGGAATCGTCCGTGGTCCCGTCCTCGCCGCTTGGGAGAACCATACAGATCCGCGTGGTCTTCTCCGGGCAGAAGGGAGTGGGGCGCATGCCGGACTCAGCGCACACCGTCACGGCTACGTGCTTGTCGCAGACCTCCGTGGGCGCGGTTCCCTTGGCGAAATACTCGGTGTACACCGCATTGCCTCTGGGATCGTGGTCGCAGACGCCGGAGACGGCGCGTTTGCCGGATTTGCGGCAGATCTGCGCGGTCTCGATGCTGTCCGGGATCACAAAGCCCGGATCGGAAAGACCCTCGTGGATCCGGTTCATGATTTTGCGCCAGATCGCCTTGTGGAAGGAGGTACCGCCGTTATTGACACTGCCGTCCTTTAACTTCTGGTTGCTGTCGCAACCGCCCCAGATGCCCGCCGTGTAATAGGGCGTGAAACCCTCAAACCAGACGTCCACATTGTTGGTGGTGGTGCCGCTCTTTCCTGCGGTGGTCATATTGTTTAAAGCCGCCGCCGTACCGGTCGCGCTGATGGGGGAAACGCCCGGGCGCATAAACTTCCGGTTGCCCTTCATCACGTCGGTCATGGCGTCCGTCAGCAGGAAGGCGGTGGAATCCTTTAACACCTGGCGCGTCTCAGGCTGATTGTCGATGAGCACCTTGCCGTTGTGGTCCAGAATCTTGGTGTAGAACCGGGGACGGATGTAGGTGCCGCCGTTGGCGATGGAGGCGTAGGCCGCCGTTAAATCCAGGTTGGTGGTGCCAAGAGTCAGGCCGCCCAGAGCGGTAGCCGCGCCCAGATCGGTCTTGGTCATGGTGGAAATGCCCATATTTTCCGCATACTCCACGCCCAGCTGGGGTGTCACGGTCTCCATCAGGCAGCGCACGGCTACGATGTTCATGGAATAAATGATGCCGTCCCGGATGCTGGAGTAGCCGGTGTAACCACGGCTTTCGCCCCACCAGTTGCGGAAGGACTTCGTGCCAACGGTGTAGGGGGCGTCGTAGTAGACTGTTCCCAGGGTGGCGCCGCAGGCATCCAAGGCCGGCGCGAAAGCTGAGATCACCTTGAAGGTGGAACCGGGCTGCCGCGGCACGTTGGTGGCGCGGTTTAAGGTCAGACTGTCTTTTTTCTCACCGCGTCCGCCGCTTATGGCGATCACCTCGCCGGTGTGCTGGTCGATGAGCACGAAGGAAGCCTGAGGCTGAAGATTGGTGTTCAGGCGCTCGCCGATCACCTCATCACCCTCTTTTAACAGCCATGCCTTGTACTGGTCGATGTCCTGCTGAAGGGCGTCGGTGCTGGTGTAGAGCCCGTTGAAGTTCCTGTCTCCCAGCACGGATTTGCGCCACGCCTCCACGTTCTTGTTGGAGTAGTGCTGGGTGTCGCCGTTTGCGTGGGTGACGGAGAGGCGGTACTCCATGGAATACTTGGCCGCGTCATAGTTGTCCGGGTTGTTGATCTCCTCGTCCACAATGGCCTGGATGTCCGGGTCCTGGGTCGTGTAGATCTGCAGGCCACCGGAGTAGAGCAGGTTGCTGGCCTGGCTCTCCGTATAGTCCAGCTTTTCCATCAGGTCCTGTATCACCTGCTCGATCAGCTCGTCCGTGAAATAGCTGTAGGGATTGACGCTCTCTTTTTTTACCGCGTCCACGTTCTGGATGCGGCTGTAGACGTCGTCGGCCAGGGCCTCTTCCTGCTGGGCTTTTGTGATTTTTTTCTGCTCGTACATGTACTGCAGTACGATAGCCCGGCGTTCCGCATTGGCCTCGGCCCCAGTGATGGGATTTAAGCGGGAGGGGTTTTTGGTGATGGAGGCTAACACCGCGCACTCCGATAAGGTCAGGTCGGAGACTTCTTTATTAAAATAGCGCCGCGCAGCCACCTTCACGCCCAGGGTGTTGCTTCCTAAGTTGATGGTGTTTAAGTAGCTGGTGATGATCTGTTTTTTGGTGTCCTCCTTGCTCATGCCGGAGTTTTTCTCCAGCTGCACGGCAAGGTACTGCTCCTGAAGCTTTCGCTCGATGCGGGGACCCCAGCCGGACTCCATGCCGCCGGCAAATACGTTGTTTTTGATCAGCTGCTGGGTGATGGTGCTTCCGCCGCCGGCGTAATCGTCGCTGATCAGGCCCTTGGCCGCGCGGGCGATGGAACGGATGTCAATGCCGTTGTGGGACCAGAAACGAGAGTCCTCGATGGCCACAAAGGCGTTGACCAGGTCCGGAGGAAGCTCGTCGTAGGTGGCGGCCTCACGGTTGGAACCGCTGGTCACCAGGGTATCGGTCAGATTGCCCTTTGCATCGTAGATGGTGGTGGCAAACCGGTCCGGCTGTATGTTCAGGATGTCCACGGTGGGCGCATTGTCGATGATTCCCTTGACCATGCCAAACCCGATGCTGGCCCCCACCACCACACAGAATAAGAACAGCACAAACAGCGCCTTGAATATGTTTAAAAACAGCTTGGACGTATATTTGGCTGACTTTGAGTGAAGAGACTTGAGCCTGCGCTCTGTCTCATACTTCCCATAGTTCATGAAACTGCTCCTTTTATGTTCGTTCTTGGAGGCGTGTCCGCAAATGGTCCGGGCCGGGACTGTGCCGGAATGTGGGTTTCCGAACGGCCAAATGACCTCACCAAGTGCTCATATTATACAACAGTTTATCGGAAATGAAAAGGATTAAATAAGCCCTTGTCATCCGGGGTTATCTATATTATGATTAAATTTATGAGTATTTAGACAAAAAGTGGGAAAATAATACCTGAAAATGTAAAAAGGAGCGGAATAAGTGGAAGAAGCCTACAAAATACTATACAGGGGCGGAAGCGGGGAGATTACGGAGAAGAAGTCGCGGTTTATCGCGGATTTAAAGCCTGTGTCAAGCGAGGAGGAAGCCCTTGCATTTATCGAGGAGATACGGAAAAAATACTGGGACGCCAGACATCACTGCTACGTCTACCGCATCGGGGAGCGCAGCCAGACGGTGCGGTTCTCAGACGACGGGGAACCGGCCCAGACCGCGGGAAAGCCCATGCTGGACGTGCTGGCGGGCCGGGATATCCACGACGTGTGCGCGGTGGTTACCCGGTATTTCGGAGGCACCCTGCTAGGCACCGGCGGCCTGGTGCGGGCTTACTCCCAGGCGGTCCAGGCGGGCCTGGAAAACTGCCTGGTGGTGGAGAAACGCCCGGGCGTGCGCCTGAGCGTGGACACGGATTACAACAGCGTGGGAAAGATCCAGTACATTGCCGCCCAGACGGGCATCACGGCCCTGGAGAGCGTCTACACGGACCGGGCCAGCTTCACCTACATGGTGCCAGAGGAGCAGGCGGAGGACTTTGAGGCCCAGCTCACCGAGGCCACGGCCGGGCGGGCCGTTCTGCACAGGTCCGAAACGGTTTATTACGGTTTGGCGGAGGGAGAGCTGATCCTGTTCGAAAAATAGAGGAAAATACAGGCGCGGGCCTAATTTTTCCTTGCAATCCGGGAATACCAATGTTATACTAGTAAACCGTGACAAATGTGTATATAAATAAGTAGATACCCGATTTTATCTGTAAAGTGAAGGAAGAGTACGCAGTATGAAAATGAAAAGAGAAGATATTCGAAACATTGCAATTATCGCCCACGTAGACCACGGCAAGACCACCCTGGTGGATCAGCTGCTGCGTCAGAGCGGCGTGTTCAGGGCCAACCAGGAGGTGCAGGAGCGCGTGATGGACTCCAACGACATCGAGCGGGAGCGCGGCATCACCATCCTGTCCAAGAACACGGCGGTGTATTATAAAGACACCAAGATCAACATCATCGACACCCCCGGACACGCGGATTTCGGCGGCGAGGTGGAGCGCGTGTTAAAGATGGTGAACGGCGTAGTCCTGGTGGTGGACGCCTACGAAGGCCCCATGCCCCAGACTAAGTTCGTGCTGCAGAAGGCTTTGGAGCTGGATCTGTCCGTGATTGTGTGCGTGAACAAGATCGACCGCCCCGAGGCAAGGCCCGAGGAAGTGATCGACGAGACCCTGGAGCTGTTTATGGATCTGGACGCCTCCGACGAGCAGCTGGACTGCCCCTTTGTATTTGCCTCCGCCAGAGCCGGTTTTGCAAAGAAGGAGCTGGACGACCCGGAAGTGGACATGAGCCCGCTGTTTGAGACCATCATCAACTATATCCCCGCTCCTGAGGGGGACCCGGATGCGGAGACCCAGGTGTTAATCAGCACCATCGACTACAACGAGTACGTGGGCCGCATCGGCATCGGCAAGGTGGACAACGGCGGCCTTAAGGTCAACCAGGAGTGCGTGCTGGTGAACCACCACGACCCGGACAAATTCAAAAAGATCAAGATCGGCAAGCTCTACGAGTTTGACGGGCTTAACCGGGTGGAGGTCCAGGAGGCGAAGATCGGCGCCATCGTGGCCATTTCCGGAATTGCGGATATCCACATCGGAGATACCATCTGTTCCCCGGCAAAGCCTGAGGCCATTCCTTTCCAGAAGATTTCCGAACCCACCATCGCCATGTACTTTATGGTCAACGACAGCCCGCTGGCCGGCCAGGAGGGAAAGTTTATCACCTCCCGCCATCTGCGCGACCGGCTGTTTCGGGAGCTGAACACGGACGTCAGCCTGCGGGTGGAGGAGACGGACAGCGCGGACTGCTTCAAGGTGTCCGGCCGCGGCGAGCTTCATCTGTCCGTGCTGATCGAAAACATGCGCCGGGAGGGCTTTGAGTTTGCGGCCAGCAAGGCCGAGGTGCTTTACAAGTGCGACGAGCGCAACCGCAAGCTGGAGCCCATGGAGATCGCCTACATCGACGTGCCGGAGGAGTTCACCGGCGTGGTGATCCAGAAGCTGACCAGCCGTAAGGGTGAACTGCAGGGCATGAGCAAGGCGGCAGGCGGCTACACCCGCCTGGAGTTCTCCATTCCCTCCAGAGGACTGATCGGATACCGCGGTGACTTCATGACCGACACCAAGGGCAACGGCATCCTGAACACCATCTTCGACGGCTACGCTCCCTACAAGGGGGATCTGACCTACCGTCCCACCGGCTCTCTGATTGCTTTTGAGGCGGGCGAGGCCATCACCTACGGCCTGTTTAACGCTCAGGAGCGGGGCGCCCTGTTTATCACGCCCGGTACCAAGGTCTACGCCGGAATGGTGGTGGGGCAGAACCCCAAGGCCGAGGACATTGAGATCAACGTCTGCAAGACCAAGAAGCTGACCAACACCCGCTCCAGCAGCGCCGACGAGGCGTTGAAGCTGACTCCGCCCAAGATCATGAGTCTGGAGCAGTGTCTGGACTTCATCGATACCGACGAACTTTTGGAGGTGACCCCCAAGAGCCTGCGCATCCGCAAGAAGATCCTGGATCCCACCATGCGCAAGCGCGCCTCCTTCAACAAATAAGTTCCGTTTCATCGCACAATATGGCGAATCCTGTCGAAATGTTTTTCAGGATTCGCCAATTTTTTTGGTCTATTATCCGGAATCGCCTCATAAACTATTTATGTGCCGCAGAGGGACTGCTGCGGCGGAACGAAAACGGGCGGACCTCTGTCCGCGAACAAAAATAGAATCGAAGCGAAGAGGAGAAGTACAATGTCAGAAAAAATGATTGAGAACAACAAGGTAAGCGTGATCGGAAAAATCGTATCGGGATTTACTTTCAGCCATGAGGTATTCGGCGAGGGCTTTTATATGGTGGATGTGGCGGTAAACCGCCTCAGCGAGCAGGCCGATATCATACCCTTAATGGTGTCCGAGCGGCTCATCGACGTGCATGAGGATTACATAGGCTGCACCATTGAGGCTCTGGGCCAGTTCCGCTCCTACAACCGCCATGAGGGCGTAAAAAACCGCCTGATGCTTTCCATCTTTGTGCGGGAAGTTCATTTCATGGAGGAGTTCACGGATTACACGAAAACCAATCAGATTTTTCTGGATGGATATATCTGCAAAGCGCCTATTTACCGGAAAACCCCGCTGGGCCGGGAGATCGCCGATATTCTGCTGGCGGTGAACCGCCCATACGGCAAGTCCGACTACATACCCTGCATCTCCTGGGGAAGGAACGCGCGTTTTGCCTCCAGCTTCACCGTAGGCACCAGGGTGCGGATCTGGGGCCGGGTTCAGAGCCGGGAATACACCAAAAAGATCAGCGAGACAGAATGCGAGAAGCGCATCGCCTACGAGGTGAGCATCAGCAAACTGGAGTGCGACGAGGTGGAATCAGTTTAAAAGCCGCCTACAAGCAAGCTTGACGCGGCTTCCCGCGCCAATTTTCCCGCCGTCTGAACCGTTACGAAAAATTAAAAAAAATGTAAGAAAAGTTTGCAAAAACAGAAAAACTGTGCTATTATGGGCCGTGTTCGCTAAGAATGATCTTTTAGTTTGAAAAAAGCTGTTTATCAGCATACGAGGTGCAATACGATGAAAGAAAGCATGATACAGGTGATCTGCGGACCGGGAAGAGGAAAGTCTACCGGCGCGCTTGGCCGGGGCATCAGCGCCCTGAATAAAGGCCAGTCGGTCATCATGGTGCAGTTTTTAAAAGGATCGCTGGATTTGCAAAACGCGGAGGTGATCAAACGGCTGGAACCGGAGTTCAAGCTGTTCCGCTTTGAAAAATCCTCTGTCATTTTCGACCGCCTGACGGACGAGGAGAAGAACGAGGCCTGCATCAATATCCGCAACGGCTTAAACTTCGCCAAAAAGGTGCTGGCCACCCGGGAATGCGACGTGCTGATCCTGGATGAGATTCTGGGCATTCTGGACGAGGGGATCATTTCCCTGGAGGAGCTGATCAATGTGATCGAGCAGGCCCGCCAGGTGGAGATCCGCCTGATTCTCACCGGCACGGTTTACCCTCAGGAGCTGGACGGCCGTGTGGACGAGGTTACCCGCCTTCAGACCCGCTACGAGGAAGTGAAGCCGGAAGAATAATTGTTGACAAGAAAAAGGTTCAATGTTAATATAGTACCAACAATCATAGAGTAGAGGTTGCGTCAATCATCAGTAACAAGCCGGATGTGGCAGGCACAGAAGAAGGTTTGGGAAAGGGAACGACGCCGAAGAGAGGATGCGCCTGCGCGGCATGCTGCTCTGGGGATATGGCGAACAGCCATATAACTGTCATCCCGAGCGGATGGTGAGCTACCTGAAAGACGATGCGGATTTATGGATCGAACGTATAAGGGCTGACTGACCGTCAGTCCTTTTTTGTTGAATGTAATGGGCCTCCGGCGCAGCCGGAGGGCGATTGCGGAATGTAATGGGCCGCAGGCGCAGTCAGCGGGCGATTGCGGAATGTAATGGGCCCCAGGCGAAGCCAGCGGGCGAGACAAAAACGTTGATCCCGACATATACGGCAGAAGGGGCAAGCCCATGATTGATTCAAGAAAAAGGAGAGAAGGATTATGGCAATTTTTGAAGGAGCAGGAGTCGCGTTAGTCACCCCGTTTAAGGAGAACGGCGAGGTCAATTATGAGAAGCTGGAGGAGATCGTGGAGGAGCAGATCGCAGGGGGAACCGACGCGATCATTGCCTGCGGCACCACCGGCGAGGCGTCCACCATGTCCCACGAGGAGCATCTGGACGTGGTCCGCTATGTGTGCCAGGTGACCAAGAAGCGGATTCCCGTGATTGCAGGCACCGGCAGCAACTGCACGGAGACTGCGGTCTACCTGTCGGTTGAGGCGGAGAAGTTCGGGGCGGACGGACTGCTGCTGGTTTCCCCCTACTACAATAAGGCCACCCAGAAGGGGCTGATCTGCCATTTCAGCGCGGTAGCGGAGGCCGTTAAGATCCCCATCCTGCTGTACAACATTCCCGGGCGCACCGGCGTGACGATCCAGCCCGAGACCATCGCCTCCCTGTGTAAGAACGTGGACAACATCGTGGGCGTCAAGGAGGCCAGCGGCAATTTCTCCGCCATGGCCACCATGATGAACCTGGCGGACGGCCGGGTGGATCTGTACTCCGGAAACGACGATCAGATCGTTCCCCTGCTGGCCCTGGGCGGCAAGGGCGTGATCTCCGTGCTGAGCAACATCGCCCCGGCTCAGACTCACGCCATCTGCCAGGCCTTCTTTGACGGGAATCCGGCTGAGAGCGCCAGACTTCAGCTGGCGGCCATCCCGCTGATCGCGGAGCTGTTCCGGGAGGTGAATCCGATCCCGGTGAAGGCCGCCATGAACCTGATGGGCAAGGGCGTAGGCCCTCTGCGCCTGCCTCTGACCGAGATGGAACCCCAGAACCAGGAGAAGCTGAGAGCCGCCATGACGGCTTACGGGCTTCTGTGAAGCGACGAGAGGGCGGAGGAAGAAGCATATGGTAAGAGTGATAATGCATGGGTGTAACGGCGCCATGGGACGGGTGATCACCGGCCTGGCCGCCGAGGATCAGGAACTTGAAATTGTGGCGGGCATCGATGTGAACCCCGGCCCGGACCAGGGCTATCCGGTGTTCCCCTCCCTGAATGACTGTGATGTGCAGGCGGACGTGGTGGTGGATTTCGCCTCCGCGAAGGCGGTGGACGGACTTCTGGACTACTGTGAGGCCCACGGTATGCCCCTGGTGCTGTGCACCACCGGGCTGTCGGAGGAACAGATTCTCCGCGTGGGAGCGGCGGCTGAGAAAACGGCGATTCTGCGCTCCGCCAACATGTCCCTGGGCGTGAACCTGCTGATGAAGCTGGTGCAGGATGCGGTCAGAGTGCTGGCGGGGACTGGTTTTGACATTGAGATTGTGGAAAAACACCACCGGCGGAAAAAGGACGCTCCCAGCGGGACCGCTCTGGCTCTGGCCGATTCCATCAACACCGCGATGGAGGACAAATACCGCTACACCTATGACCGCAGCGACAGAAGCGCGCCCAGGGATCCCGGGGAGATCGGCATCTCGGCGGTCCGGGGCGGCACCATTGTGGGCGAGCACGACGTGATTTTTGCGGGCACCGACGAGGTGATCACCTTCAGCCACACGGCGTACTCCCGGGCGATTTTCGCCAAGGGCGCCCTGTCCGCGGCTAAGTTTCTGGCCGGCAAGGGGCCGGGGCTGTACGATATGGCGGATGTGGTCGGCCTGTAGCAGGGCATGAAGCTCCGACAGACCCGATAACGGCTGTTTCCAATCAAAAAATTAGAAAATATTTCCACCATAATCCATTCTCCCGACGCACATAATAAGGGTAGAAATCGAAAGGAGAATGCGATTATGAAAAAAATCAGACCTATTATTTTCACAATGCTGCTGATCGCTATGGTGATGACCGCCACAGCCTGCGGCAGCTCCAATAACAATTCCGGCCAGTCCAGCACCAGCACCAGCCAGTCCGCTACCCAGCAGTCCGGCACTGCCGCTCAGGAAACCAGCCGGGTAGGCGAGTCCGGTTCCGCTGCCGTTGACGGCACCTCGGAGGACGGCGGGATCATCGACGGCGTTGTCAACGATATTGAAAAAGGTGCCGACGACGTGAGAAACGGCATGGACGACATGGAGTCCACCAGTGCCGGCGACAATGCGAACACCTCCAGCAATGGAGCCAATGAATAAGCTGGTTTCAGATGTACGCGGACCTTTGCTCCTGTTAGCGGGAGCGAAGGTCCATTTTCTGCTTGTGCCCGAGGCGTCCTTCCGCTATAATGGGGGTGTGGCGGGAGGAGATCGGATGATGATAACTGCGACGGTTTATGGAATGCAGCGGAGAAGGTGGCGCAGGGCAGAGGTGCGCCGGTGGAAAGAGGACCAAAGCCGGGGGCTTTGGCGCAGGAGTCTCTCCCTGCTGTTTAAATTTTGTCTGCTGGCCGCCCTTTTGGCGGAGACCTGTTGGTTCGCCGCTTCCTTCATCACGGTGGAGCGGGTGGAAGAAACGCAGGGGATTTACAAGACCGATCCGGGGCCGGAGAGAACCGGGCGGGGCATCCGCCTGCGGTTGGATGACGGGGCGGTGAGCCTCTTTGAGGTGGAAGAGCGGGCGGTTTTCGGGAGTGATTAGCTTTCGTGTATACAATTCATTAGGAATTTTAATGATTGTCCGGCTTGTATTCACTGTGGGATTGTATTATAATTTCTACTGAAAAGGCGCTCTTTTATAGCGTCAACTTATAAGTTAATGGAATACATAGAAAAGGACAGGTGGATACCCATGGAAAAGAAAGAGATGCTTTACGAGGGAAAGGCTAAGAAGGTCTACACAACGGAGGATCCGGATGTATTAATCGTTTCCTACAAGGATGACGCGACCGCGTTCAACGGACTGAAAAAGGGAACCATCGTCGGCAAGGGTGCAATCAATAACCGCATGACCAATTTCATTTTCAAGAAGCTGGAGGCCCAGGGCGTGCCGACCCACCTGGTTGAGGAATTAAATGACCGCGAGACCGCTGTTAAGAAGGTTGAGATCGTTCCCCTTGAGGTGATCATCCGCAACTACTCCGCAGGCAGCTTCGCCAAGAAGATGGGAATGGAGGAGGGCGTGAAGTTCAAATGCCCCACCCTGGAGTTCAGCTACAAGAACGACGATCTGGGCGATCCCTTCATCAACAGCTACTACGCGCTGGCTTTGGAACTGGCAACCCAGGAGGAAATCGATGACATCACCAAGTACGCCTTCAAGGTAAACGAGGTGCTTCAGCAGTATTTTGACGCCTTAAACATCGATCTGATCGACTTCAAGATCGAGTTCGGCCGCTACCACGGCAAGGTCATTCTGGCGGATGAGATTTCCCCGGATACCTGCCGTCTGTGGGACAAGGACACCCACGAAAAGCTGGACAAGGACCGCTTCAGAAGAGATTTGGGCGGGGTTGAGGACGCTTATGAGGAAGTGTTCCGCAGACTGGGAATCCAGTAAAAATTGTATAATGAAAAGACCCATTCCCCCCTGTCGGACCGGCAGAGGGGATTAACCAATCCTACAGGCAGAAAGGACACGACCGGATGAACGAGCTGGATTTTGACATTGGAGGGGACAAGCTGCGGGAAGAATGCGGGGTTTTCGGAATCTACGACCTGGATGGCGCAGACGTGGCATCGACCATCTATTACGGGCTTTTCGCCCTGCAGCACAGGGGGCAGGAGAGCTGCGGCATCGCAGTCAGCGATACGGAGGGACCCAAGGGGAAGGTTTCCGCATACAAGGGAATGGGGCTTTGCAATGAAGTGTTTGAGACGGAGCATCTGGAGCGGATGCACGGAAATATCGGGGTGGGCCACGTGCGCTACTCCACTGCGGGCAGCAGCACCCGTGAGAACGCCCAGCCGCTGGTGCTCAACTACGTGAAGGGCACCCTGGGGCTGGCCCACAACGGCAATCTGGTGAACGCGCCCCAGCTGCGGAAGGAGCTGGAGTACACCGGAGCCATTTTCCAGACCACCATTGACTCCGAGGTGATCGCCTACCACATCGCCAGGGCGCGCATCGGCACCCCCAATGTGGAGAGCGCGGTGGCCGCCGCCATGAAAAAACTCTCAGGGGCTTACTCCCTGGTGATTATGAGCCCAAGAAAGCTGATCGGGGCCCGGGATCCTTACGGCTTCAAGCCCCTGTGCATCGGCAGGCGGGACAACGCCTATATCCTGGCCTCCGAGACCTGCGCCCTGGAGACCATCGGCGCGGAGTTTGTCCGGGATGTGGAGCCGGGCGAGATCGTGGCCATCACCCGGGAGGGCATCGCCTCCAACCGGGAAATGTGCCTGCCGGATCCGGACAGAGAGGCCCGCTGCGTGTTTGAGTACATCTATTTCTCACGGCCGGACAGCGCCTTTGACGGCGTGGGCGTGTATCGGGCCCGGCTGCAGGCCGGACGCTTCCTCGCCATGGATTCGCCGGTGGAGGCGGATTTGGTGGTGGGTGTGCCGGAGTCCGGAAATGCGGCGGCCCTGGGTTATTCCATGGAGTCCGGGATTCCATACGGCACCGCCTTTGTGAAGAATTCCTATGTGGGCCGGACGTTTATCAAACCCAAGCAGAGCAGCCGGGAGTCCGCGGTTCGGGTAAAGCTCAATGTGCTAAAGGAGGCGGTGGCCGGAAAGCGGGTGATCATGATCGACGATTCCATTGTCCGGGGCACCACCAGCGCCCTGATCGTGCACATGCTGCGGGATGCCGGGGCGAAGGAGGTGCATGTGAAAGTCAGTGCGCCGCCTTTCCTGCACCCCTGCTACTTTGGAACCGATATCCCGGACGAGGACCAGCTCATCGCCCACGGACGCTCTGTGGAGGAGATCCGGCGGCTTATCGGCGCGGATTCCCTGGCTTATCTGCGGATGGAGCGGCTTAAGGAGATGGCCGGGGGAAAGCCCATCTGCACCGCCTGTTTCAGCGGAATCTATCCCATCGAGCCGCCCAGGGAGGACATCCGGGGAAACTACGAGCGGTGAGGAGTCGCCTCCACGGGGCTGTTCCTGGGGACGTGTGAACATAAGAGAGAATCAGGACCGGCGGCGGGACAGCAAACCCGCGCCGCGCCGGCCGGAAAATAGAAGAGAGGACGAACTATCCCATGAGTGAATACAACAAATATGTAAGCCCGCTGTCCGAGCGCTACGCCAGCAAGGAGATGCAGTACATTTTCTCGCCGGACAAGAAGTTCAAGACCTGGAGAAAGCTGTGGATCGCCCTGGCCGAGACCGAGCGGGAGCTGGGCCTTTCCATTACCCAGGAGCAGATCGACGAGCTGAAGGCCCACGCGGAGGAGATCAACTACGAGGTGGCCATTGCCAGGGAGAAGGAAGTGCGTCACGACGTGATGAGCCATGTGTACGCCTACGGCGTACAGTGCCCGGCGGCCAAGGGGATCATCCATCTGGGCGCGACCTCCTGCTATGTGGGGGACAACACGGACCTGATCGTCATGACCGAGGCCTTAAAGCTGGTGCGCAGCAAGCTGATCAACGTGATCGCCGAGCTGGCCAAATTCGCGGATCGGTACAAGGCTCAGCCCACTCTGGCGTTCACCCATTTCCAGCCGGCCCAGCCCACCACGGTGGGAAAGCGGGCCACTCTGTGGATGATGGAGCTGAAGCTGGATCTGGACGATCTGGACTACCTTATCGGTTCCATGCGTCTTTTGGGCTCCAAGGGAACCACCGGCACCCAGGCCAGCTTCCTGGAGCTTTTTGACGGCGACCATGAGAAATGCCGCCGTCTGGACCAGCGAATCGCTGAGAAGATGGGCTTTTCCGGCTGCTACCCGGTATCCGGCCAGACCTATTCCCGCAAGGTGGACAGCAGAGTCTTGAGCGTTCTCGCGGGTATCGCCCAGAGCGCCCACAAATTCTCCAACGACGTGCGGCTTTTGCAGCACTTAAAAGAGGTGGAGGAGCCTTTTGAGAAGAAACAGATCGGCTCCTCGGCCATGGCCTACAAGCGCAACCCCATGCGCAGCGAGCGCATCGCCTCCCTGGCCAATTATGTGATGAGCGATATGATGAACCCCATGCTGGTGGCCTCCACCCAGTGGTTCGAGCGGACCCTGGATGACTCCGCCAACAAGCGACTGTCCGTGCCGGAAGGATTTCTGGCGGTGGACGGCATCCTGGATTTGTACTTAAACGTGGTGGACGGCCTGGTGGTGTACCCCAAGGTGATTGAGAAACACATGATGGCGGAGCTGCCGTTTATGGCCACCGAGAACATCATGATGGACGCGGTGAAAGCCGGCGGCGACCGCCAGGAACTGCACGAGCGTATCCGCGAGCTGTCTATGGAGGCGGGGCGGAACGTGAAAGAGAACGGGCTGGACAACAATCTGCTGGAGCTGATTGCCGCGGACCCGGCCTTCGGCCTGTCCTTAGATGAGCTGAAGCAGACGATGGATCCCTCTCGCTACGTGGGACGCGCGCCCCGGCAGGTGGAGGAGTTCTTAAGCGAGGTGATCAATCCGCTGCTGGAGGAGAACCGCGGCCTTCTGGGGATGACCGCGCAGATTAACGTATAAAAAACGTGACAGAAATACAGCCAAAGGGCGTTCCGGTTTTGACGGGGCGCCCTTACCTGTGGTATGATGGGAAATATGGCGTGAGAGCGGAGGAACGAAGGATCGGGGGAAATGGCGATGACCATTAATTTTGAGTATTACAAGGTGTTTTACTATGTGAGCCGCTACGGCAGCCTGACCGCGGCGGCAAAGGAGTTGTGTATCTCCCAGCCCGCGGTGAGCCAGGCGGTGCGGCAGCTGGAGAAGGAGGCGGGTACGCGCCTGTTTTCCCGCACCTCCAAGGGCGTTTTGCTGACCCGGGAGGGGGAACTTTTGTACCGCTATGTGAAGAGCGGGGTGGAGAGCCTGCTGGAGGGGCAGCGGATGTTGGAGCGGATGCTGGGCATGGACATGGGCGAAGTGCGCATCGGGGCCAGCGATATGACCCTCCAGTTTTTTCTGCTCCCGTTTTTAGAACAGTTCCACCAGCAGTTTCCCAACATCAAGGTCAATGTCTCCAACGCGCCCACGCCGGAGACCATCGAGAGCCTGACCGAGGGGAGAATTGATTTCGGCGTGGTCACCACGCCCGTTGAGGCGGGAAAGGGGATCCGGCAGATTCCGGTGATGCCGTTTCGCAACGTGTTTATCGCGGGCAAGCGCTTCGGGTACCTGAAGGGAAAGGAGCTGGATTACACGGTGCTGTCCGGTCTTCCCTGCATTTTTCTGGAAAAAAATACCAGCACCAGGACCTTCATGGACCGGTTTCTGGAAGAACATTCCATCCGTCTGACGCCGGAGTTCGAGCTGGCCATCAGCGACATGGTGGTCCAGTTTGCCAAGCGCAACATGGGGGTGGGCTGCGTGATGGAGGGATTCGCCAGGGAAGCCCTGGAACGGGGGGAAGTGTTCGAGCTGAAATTCCGCCGGGAGATGCCCCAGAGGCAGATCTGCGTGGTGACCGGGGATGAAAATCTGATCTCCCTGGCCGGGCGGAGCCTGTTTCAGATGATCACCGGGGGAGAGCAGAGGAAATACGGGAATGATACAGAGGAGAATGGGAAATGATATTGCATAACACATACCGCTGGCTGGACAAGAACCGGGGGAGAATCCGCACGGCCATTGGCATGGCGTGGCCGTCGGTGCTGGAGTCCTTTTTGGTGGCGCTGGCGGGCATGGTGGACACCATGATGGTCAGTTCCATCGGGGCCTACGCGGTGGCGGCCGTGGGCCTGACCACCCAGCCAAAATTCATCGGCCTGGCGCTGTTTATCGCCACCAACGTGTCGGTTTCGGCCCTGGTGGCCCGGCGAAAAGGGGAGATGGACGCTTACGGGGCCAACGAGACCCTGCTGACCGCCCTGGTGTTCACCGCCATTGCGGGGACGGTGGTCAGCGCGGTTTGCGTGTATCTGGCGGACCCCATTATCCGCCTGTGCGGCTCAGGGGCGGACACCCACGAGGGAGCGGTGCTGTATTTCCGCATCATCATGGGCGGCATGATGTTCAACATCATCTCCCTGGTGATCAACGCGGCCCAGCGGGGGTCCGGTAACACCCGCATCGCCATGACCACCAACGTGACCTCCAACCTGCTCAACATTGTGGGAAACTACCTGTTAATCGGCGGCCACTTCGGTTTCCCGGCCCTGGGGATCAAGGGGGCGGCTATCGCCACGGTGTTCGGCACCGTGGTGGCCTGCGTCATGAGCATCGCTTCCCTGCTGCGGAGAGACAGCTTTGTGAACATCCGAACCATGGTGCGGGACAAGGTGCGGCTGTCCCTGCGGCCGGTGAAAGCCATCGCAAAGCTCAGCTCCAGCGTGTTTCTGGAACAGCTTCTCATGCGGGCGGGCTTCATGTCCACCGCGGTGATGACCGCCAAACTGGGGACCGAGGCATTCGCGGCCCATCAGGCGGCCATGAACATTTTAAGCATCTCCTTCTCCTTCGGGGACGGCATGCAGGTGGCGGCAGTGGCCCTGATCGGCCGCAGCCTGGGGGAGAAGCGGCCTCAGCTGGCCCGCCTCTACGGGCAGATCTGCCAGCGCATTGGCAATGTGATCTCTCTGGCGGTCTCGGTGTTCTTTCTTCTGTGCGGGCGCTTTTTGTACCAGATCTATTTCGACGAACCGCACATTGTGGACATGGGCGTGACGCTGGTGCGCGTGATTGTGCTGATCGTGATCGTGCAGATCGCCCAGGTGATCTACATGGGCTGCCTGCGGGGCGCGGGGGACGTGATTTTCACCACCATCGCCTCCACCGTCAGCGTTACCATCATCCGGACTGCGGTCTCCTACGTCATGTGTTACGTGGCGGGTCTGGGCCTGATGGGAATCTGGCTGGGGATTCTGGCGGACCAGATCAGCCGTTTTCTGTTCACCAACTGGCGCTTCAAATCCGGAAAATGGACGAAAATCCGCATTTAGGACGTTCGGTACGTCGCACCAGGACGTGCTTGCCGTATGTCCCGGGCCGCCCGCAGCAGGAACCTGGTTGATACAAATGATATAATCCTTGCTTATGGAAAATATAATAAAGACTGTCTTTACTTATGACAACCGCTGTAGTAAAGTATAAAAGGATTTGGTCCGGCGGTTTGGGCGGTCCAATGACAAGCGATACGGTTACACGACAAGGTTTGCGGGCTTTGCCCAAAGGAGGATTATCAAAATGGTTCAAGCGATTGTAGGAGCGAACTGGGGAGACGAGGGAAAAGGCAAGATCACGGACATGCTGGCCAAGGAATCGGACATCATCATCCGCTTTCAGGGCGGCAGCAACGCGGGCCACACCATCATCAACAACTACGGTAAGTTTGCGCTTCACCTGCTTCCGTCCGGCGTGTTTTACCAGCACACCACCAATATCATCGGAAACGGCGTGGCGCTCAACATCCCCTATCTGGTTAAGGAGGTTCAGTCTCTGGTGGAGAAGGGCGTGCCTCAGCCCCACATCCTGGTATCGGACCGGGCGCAGATTCTGATGCCTTACCACGTGCTGTTTGACACCTACGAGGAAGCGCGTCTGGCGGGTAAGTCCTTTGGTTCCACCCAGTCGGGCATCGCGCCGTTTTATTCCGATAAATATGCCAAGACCGGCTTTCAGGTAAGCGAGCTCTACGAGGAGGAGAGCCTGAAGGAGAAGGTATACCGCGTCTGCGAGATGAAGAACGTGCTGCTGGAGCACCTGTACCACAAGCCGCTTCTGGACCCGCAGGAGGTATTTGAGGAGATGCTGGAGTACCGCGCCATGGTGGATCCTTATGTGTGCGATACCTCCGCTTACCTGTACGAGGCCATCCGTCAGGGCAAACGGATTCTGCTGGAGGGACAGCTTGGCTCCTTAAAGGACCCGGACCACGGCATCTATCCCATGGTCACTTCCTCCTCCACGCTGGCGGCTTACGGCGCCATCGGAGCCGGGATTCCGCCCTATGAGATCAAGGACATTATCACCGTGGTGAAGGCGTATTCCAGCGCCGTGGGCGCGGGCGCTTTTGTCAGCGAGCTTTTCGGCGACGAGGCGGAGGAGCTGCGCCGCCGCGGCGGTGACGGCGGGGAGTACGGGGCCACCACCGGACGTCCGCGCCGGGTGGGCTGGTTCGACGCGGTGGCCACCCGCTACGGCTGCCGCGTCCAGGGAGCCACCGAGGCGGCCTTCACGGTGCTGGATGTGCTGGGATATCTGGACGAGCTGTCCGTGTGCGTGGGTTATGAGATCGACGGACAGGTCACGAAAGATTTCCCGACCACAGGCAAGCTGAATCGGGCGAAACCGGTTTATGCCAAATTGCCCGGCTGGAAGTGCGATATCCGCGGCATCAAAAACTACAGGGATCTGCCCGAGAACTGCCGGGGCTATATCGAGTTCGTGGAGAAGGAGATCGGCGTGAAGATCACCATGGTCTCCAACGGACCGGGGCGCGAAGATATCATTCTGCGCAAGTAATATTCCCCGCAGGCAATACTCCCCGTGGCAGGGAGCAAAGGGTCAAAAAGGACGTCCCGCAGGCTTTGGTTACAGCCTGGGGGCGTCCTTTTTGTCGCAGAGCGCCTTGCGGGCGATTGCGGAATGTAATGGGCCTCTGACGCGGCCTGCGGGCGATTTTAAGAGCGGTCCTTACCGTCCGGGTCCTCGTCCCGTTTTAACACCTTTCCGATCAGGTTCATGGCGTAGAAGAACACCGGCACCAGCACCAGGCAGAGCAGGGCGGCCATGAGATAGTTGGCCGGCGCGCCGGTGATGGCCAGCACCAGGATGGCGACGGACAGTGCGATGAACAGAAGAGCGGCAATCAGAGCCGCAACGCGTTTGAATTTCATTGGATTCTCCTTTCAGCCGGCCGCATCAGATTTCCTCGGCCAGCTCTTCCCAGCGGGCATAGAGCTCTTCCAGGCGGGAGGCACCCTCCTCCTTCTCCTTGTTCAGCTCCATCAGCCGGGCCACGTCGGTGTAGACTTCCTCCAGAGCCAGAAGGCCGTCGATCTCGGCATCCCGGGTTTCCAGGCGGTGGATCTCGTCCTCGGTCTTTTTGAGATCGTTCTGGAGCTTGCGGATCCTGGCCTGCTCCTCCTTCTGGGCCTTCCATTCCAGTTTACCCGCAGGAGCGGCGCTTGATTCCTTCTCGGATAAAACCGGACCCGCCTCCGGGGCGAAGATAGCGGCTGCCGCCTTGCCGCCCGGGATCAGGACGGAGCTGGGGACGGACCCGGGAAGCACAGAGGCCAGGCGCTGGAAGTGAGCGGCCTCCACGTCCTCCTTTTTCTCCAGATAATAGTCGTAGTTGCCGATATAGTTCACAAAGCTGCGCCCGGTCAGATCCAGAATCCGGGTGGCGGTGCGGTTGATGAAATAGCGGTCGTGGGACACGTACAGCACAGTGCCGGTGTAGCGGTTTAAGGCGCTCTCCAGAATCTCCTTGGAGGTGATGTCCAGATGGTTGGTGGGCTCGTCCAGGAGTAGAAAATTGGCGTCCGAGAGCATGAGTTTGGCCAAGGATACCCGGCCCCGCTCGCCGCCGCTCAAATCCCGGATCAGCTTGAACACGTCGTCCCCGGTGAACAGAAAGGAGGCCAAAGTGTTTCGGATCTGGGTGTTGTTCATGGTGGGGTATGTGTCCTGAATCTCGTCAAACAGGGTCTTTTCCATGTGCAGCACCTGGTGCTCCTGGTCGTAGTAGCCGATGTGCACCTTGGAGCCCAAACGGATCTCGCCGGTATCCGAGGGGAGCATCCGGTTGATGATCTTTAACAGGGTGGTCTTGCCCGTGCCGTTGTTGCCGATGATGGCGATGCGCTCGCCGCGCTTGACCTCAAAATCCACGTGCTCGAACAGGAGCTGGGAGCCGAAGGATTTTCTTAAGTCCTTAACGGTCAGCACGTCGTTGCCGCTGACCACGTCCGGCTCCAGGCGGATGTCCATGGAGTCGTTGACCTCCACCGGCTTGTCGATGCGCTCGATTTTCTCCAGCATCTTCTCGCGGCTCTCCGCCCTGCGGATGGATTTCTCACGGTTGAAGGATTTGAGCTTGGTGATCACCGCCTCCTGGTGCCGGATTTCCTGCTGCTGGTTTAAGTAAGCGCGGATCTGGGCGTCCCGGAGCATGGCCTTCTTGTCGGAGTAGGCGGAGTAGTTGCCCAAAAACACGGTGCCGACGCCGTTGTCCAGCTCCACGATCTTGGTCACCACCCGGTCCAGAAAATACCGGTCGTGGGCTACGATCAGCACCGCTCCGGTGTAGCTCTTTAAGTAGGTCTCCAGCCAGGCGATGGACTCCATGTCCAGGTGGTTGGTGGGCTCGTCCAAGAGCAGGATGTCGGGCTTTGTCAGCAGCAGCTTTCCCAGGGACACCCGGGTCTTCTGACCGCCGGACAGGGCGGTGATGGGCTTGGTAAACTCATCCTCCTCAAAGCCCAGGCCCTTTAAGACGCCCGTGATCTCGCTGCGGCAGGCGTAGCCGTTGGCCATCTCAAACTCGTGGTTTAAGCGGCCGTACTGGGCCAGCTTGGCCTCCAGCTCGTCCCCGGAAGCGGATTTCATCTCCAGCTCCAGGCGGCGCAGCTGTTCCTCCATCTCCAGGATGGGGCGCTTGACCTCCAGCAGCGCGTCGTAGATGGTCTCGGCGCCCTCCAGGTCCTGGTGCTGGGCCAGATAACCGATGGTGGAGCCCTTGGAAACGGTGACGCTGCCCTCGTCGGGCGCCAGCTCTCCGATCATAATTTTGAGCAGGGTGGACTTGCCGGCGCCGTTTATGCCGACCACGGCTGCTTTTTCATGTTCCTCTATATGAAAGGATATGTGTTTTAAAATATCGTTGTCCCCGAAGGATTTGGTTATGTTGCTGCACGACAAAATCATGGTGTTTCTCCTTTACAAAGCCCCGGATCAGATTGGGGTTGGGGGCTTTTTGCGGCTGTTTGGCCTATTCAAGTATAATATAGGGTTATATTTTTTTCAAGAACATCATGAAACGTGTTTGACATTTTTTTGACACGTGCGTATAATAGAACTATTAAAATCATACAACGGATGACTATATTTTTTCAGGGAAGGTGACAAGATAAATGGAACGGAAAGAAATCTCCAAGGCAGTGATCGGAAGGCTGCCGCGCTACTACCGATATTTGGGGGAACTGATCGAAGAGGGCGTGGAGCGGATTTCTTCAAATGAGCTGAGTGCCAGGATGAAGGTGACCGCATCGCAGATCCGCCAGGACCTGAACAATTTCGGAGGATTCGGCCAGCAGGGGTACGGATACAACGTGAAATACCTGTACTCGGAGATCTCAAAGATCCTGGGAATCGACCAGCAGCACAATGTGATTATCATCGGAGCCGGAAATCTGGGCCAGGCGATCGCCAACTACACCAATTTCGAGCGCCGCGGTTTTGTGATCAAAGGAATGTTCGACATCAACCCCAAGCTGATCGGCCTGGTGATCCGTGGAATCGAGATCCGTTCCGTGGACGACCTGGAGACATTCATCAAGGACAACGAGATTCAGATTGCGGCCCTGACCATCCCCAAGACGAAGGCCCCTGAGATCGCGGACCGTCTGGTGAACGCGGGAATCAAGGCGATCTGGAATTTCGCCCACACCGACCTGGTGGTGCCCGACGACGTGGTGGTGGAGAACGTGCATCTGTCCGAGAGCCTGATGCGCCTGTCCTACCGCGTGTGCAGCATGCAGGACCAGGGCGACGGTGAAAAATCCTCCAAGTGACGGGGTGCCGTGAGCTATGATACTGGGTGTTGGAACGGATTTAGTGGAAATTGACCGCGTCCGGAAGGCCTGTGAGCGGGATTCTTTTGTGGTGCGCACATTTACGGAACTGGAACGCCGGCAGGCGGGGGACAAAATCTCCCGCTTTGCCGGCAGTTTTGCTGTCAAGGAGGCTGTGGCCAAGGCGCTTGGTACGGGCTTTCGCGCGTTTATGCCCATCGATATCGAGGTGGCGCGGGATGAGCTTGGAAAGCCTTATGTGAATCTGTACCGGGGAGCCAAGGCATTGGCTCATGAGCTGGGCGTGGAGCGCATCGAGGTCTCCATCAGCAATACGGCGGAGCACGCCATGGCCTTCGCGGTGGCGGAGGGCGCGCCCCGGGCAGGTGAAAAGGAGGTTGGCGGATGAGAACATTGGTGACCGGAAAACAGATGAAGGCTGTGGACGCCCACGCCATCGTTACCGTCGGCATACCGTCCATGGTGCTTATGGAGCGGGCGGCCTTTGCGGTGGCGCGGGAGGTCAAAGGGATATTGGAGGAGGGCGTTACGGGCCGCCCGGACCGCGGCGCAGCGGTCTGGTCCGTATGCGGCACCGGGAACAACGGGGCCGACGGTATCGCCGCGGCACGGATGCTGTTTTTAGAGGGCGTGAGCGCCGGTGTAGTGCTCATTGGTCAGCCGGAGAAGGGTACGGAGGAATTTCTTCAACAGCTGAAAATTGCCCGTAATCTGGGGATGGAGATTCTCTCCCGGGAACAGTGGGAGGAGCTTTGCAGCCAGGGTGGGATGCAATGCCGGGTTTTGATCGACGCTATCTTCGGCGTGGGTCTGAGCCGTCAGGTGCAGGGCGCGTACGCGGAGTGCATCCGGCGGATCAACGGCCTGCGCCTGGACGGGACCGTTGAATGCGTAGCGGCGGTGGATATCCCCTCGGGCGTCCACTCCGACACGGGGCAGGTGATGGGGGAGGCGGTGAGCGCGGATTTGACCGTGACCTTCGGTTGGGAGAAGCGGGGCACGGTGCTCTACCCCGGGCGCAGCCTGGCCGGCCGTGTGGTGGTGGAGAACATCGGATTTCCGCCCCTGGATTCCCTGAAGCCCGAGGTCCGGGACGGGGAGGACGAGGAGGAAACCCCATACGCCTGTACCTACGGCCCCGGGGATCTGGAGCGTATTCCTGAGCGCGCGGCCTACTCCAACAAGGGGACCTTTGGCAAGGTGTTGATCGTTGCGGGCTCGGAAAATATGTGCGGCGCAGCGTATTTGAGCGCTCTGGCCGCCTACCGCACCGGCGCGGGGCTGGTGAAGCTTCTGACTGTGGAGGAGAACCGGCTGATTCTTCAGTCCAGGCTGCCCGAGGCCATTTTGGCCACCTACACCGCGGGGCAGCTGATGGAAGGGCGGGAGGAATTTCGCAAGCTGATCGACGAGCAGTGCCGGTGGGCCGACGTGGTGGTGCTGGGGCCCGGTCTGGGCTGCGGCGCTTATGTGGAGTACCTGGTGGAGGACATTCTCACCATGGCCTGCTCGCCGGTGGTGGTGGATGCGGACGGCCTCAACACCATCGCGGCCCATCCCTACCTGACTTCCTACTATACGGAAAACATTATCATTACCCCGCACCTTGGGGAGATGGCCCGGCTGACCGGGCAGAGCATCCCGCAGATCCGGGAGAATCTGGTGGAGACGGCCGCCGAGTACGCGGCCCACTACGGACTCACCTGCGTGCTCAAGGATGCGGCCACGGTGGTCGCTTCCCGGGAGGGCGGCATCTACATCAATACCAGCGGCACCAGCGCCATGGCCAAGGCCGGTTCCGGCGACGTGCTCACCGGGATCATCGCGGGCCTTCTGGGCCTGGGCATGGATGAGACGGAGAGCGCCAGGCTGGGCGTTTATATCCACGGCCGGGCGGGCGAGGTGGCAGCGGTGAAAACCGGCTGCCACGGCATGCTGGCCTCGGATCTGGCGGAGGCCATCGGCAGCGCCATGGGCGGCAAAAAGGCCGGAAATGCGGCGGAGGCCGTTTTGCAGAGCAGGGATTCGGAGGAAAAAAGATGAGACCATATAACAGGGTGTACGCCACCGTGAATCTGGACGCGGTGGCTGACAATATGAAGGAGATGGCGGGCAATCTGCCCTCCGGCACCGGGATGATCGGCGTGGTGAAGGCGGACGGCTACGGCCACGGCTCCGTTCCGGTGGCGATGGCCGTGGACCCTTACGTCAGGGGCTTCGCCGTTGCCACGGTGGAGGAGGGAGTGATCCTGCGGCGCCATGGAATCGGGAAAATGATTCTGGTCCTGGGTGTCACCCATCCGGACCAATACGGGGAGCTGATCCGTTATCAGATCCGTCCCACCGTGTTCACGCTCCGGCAGGCTGAGCGCCTCTCGGAGCTGGCGTGCCGGGAGGGCGTGCGGGCGAAGCTCCATCTGGCGGTGGACACGGGCATGAGCCGCATCGGCATGGAGCCGGACGAAACTTCGGCGGAGATGGTATTGTCCATGAGCCGTCTGCCCGGGATCGAGATCGAAGGCATGTTCACCCATTTTGCCAGGGCCGATGAGCGGGATAAGGAATCCGCCCGGGCCCAGCTGGCGGCGTACCTGAACTTCTCAGAGCTATTAAAGAGCCGGGGGATTGAAATCCCGCTTAAGCACTGCAGCAACAGCGCGGGCATCGTGGAGGGACTGCCCTCCAACAGCCTGGATCTGGTGCGCGCGGGGATTTCCATCTACGGGCTATACCCCTCGGACGAGGTGGACCGGGAGACTGTACATCTGACCCCGGTCATGGAACTTAAGAGCCGTATCTCCTACATAAAGACCATCCGTCCGGGTACGCCGGTCAGTTACGGAGGCACCTTTGTGGCCCGCCGGCCCACGCGCATCGCCACCATCCCGGTGGGGTACGGGGACGGATATCCCCGCAGCCTCTCGTCCCGGGGAAGTGTGCTCATACGCGGACGGCGGGCGCCGATCCTGGGGCGGGTCTGCATGGACCAGTTCATGGTGGATGTGACGGATATCCCGGAGGCGGAGGAAGAGGACGTGGTGACGCTGATCGGCCGGGACGGCGGGGATCAGATTTCCGTGGAGGAGCTGGCCCGGCTTGGGGGCGGATTCCACTATGAGCTGATCTGCGATCTGGGCAAGCGGGTGCCAAGGGTCTATCTGCGGGGCGGGCGCATCGCCGGAACAAAGGATTATTTTCAGGATGTCTATGAGGGCTTTCGCCGTCCGTAGTTCCCGGGCGGTTCCGTTTTCACGTTTGAATCATATGTTAATAGTAGACCGCCGTTTCCGGGCGCAGGCTGCGCCTGAAACGGAGTGAATATATGGTCGGAGAGTGTCAATACTAATGGTAAATATAGATTGACGGAGTGTGAAGACTGTGATAATCAAACGTGGTGATATTTATTACGCGGATTTAAGGCCGGTGGTGGGATCCGAGCAGGGCGGAGTCCGTCCGGTGCTGATTATACAGAACGATGTCGGGAACAAACACAGCCCCACGGTGATCTGCGCCGCCATCACCTCGAAGATGAACAAGGCGAAGCTTCCCACCCATGTGGAGCTGAACACCAGGCGATGCGCCATGGTGAAGGACTCGGTGATTCTGCTGGAGCAGCTGCGGACCATTGACAAGCAGCGGCTGAAAGAAAAAATATGCCATATCGACGATGAACTGCAGCAGCGGGTGAACGACGCGCTGCTCATCAGTCTGGCGCTGGATACATAGGAAAAAACAGCGCTTGTTAAATTTCTGCTTTTCTTTTGCGGCTCTTTGCTATATAATGTGTTTGATCATTCTACAGGAGGAAGAGAAGAGAGATGGCAGACAATTTGGAGTTGCACGAGGGTGAGGTTGTGGAGAGCGAGGTAAAGGGAGACTACTGGGAGAAAACGCTCTGTATGTACAGCCAGAAGTCGGGAAAATACTGGTTTACCAACCAGCGAATTCTGTTCCGCGGAGGGTTTACCGCTTCCCTTGACCTGCCCTACGATGAGATTGACGATGTGAAGACCTGCAGCGTGGGCCCCTTTATCCCGTTCATGCCCACCGGCGTCAAGGTGACGATGAAGAACGGCAAAAGCTACAAGCTGTCGGTTCTGGGCCGCAAGAAAATTGCGGAATATATTCAGTCAAAGCTGTCATAATCGGGAAATGCCCGGCCATTGACGAAAAGTGGTAATAATGTTATGATAAACAGAGTTATGCCGCGGATTACAGGGCAGAGCTCTGTTTTTCTGTGAACGGGCGGGGAAACCGCCGGCGCAGGCTGCGGGAATTTTGGATCGTTTCATGAACGAAGGGAGTGTTTTTTACATCTATGGACGATGGTTATTCGCCTGTCGGTATTTTGGTATTGATCGGCCTGATCTTTCTGGAGGCGGTGTTTTACGGTTTCGGTTCCGCTATCCAGAATGTGAACGAGGGAAAGCTGGAGGAGGAGATGGAGAACGGCAATGAAAAGGCCGCCCGTCTGCTTCGGATCGTAAACCGGCCCACCCGTTTTGTGAACACCATCCAGATTACCACCCATTTGGTGGGAATTATCACCGGTATTTTTATTCTGCCCGTTGTGGTGAACGCGGCGGCCGGTAAATTCAGGACCATGAACCTGCTTAGCTCAGCGCGGACCATGGAAGCGGTGGGGGGAACGGCTCCCGCCTGGTATGCGGACCCGCTGTGGTGGATGTGGGCGGGGCTTACGGTGCTGTTTACCGTGGCCGCGGTGGCGTTTATCGTCAGCTTCGGCATCATTATCCCCAAGCGTCTGGCCGCCAAGGAGCCGGAGAAATGGGGCTACCGCATGATGCCCATGGTGCTGTTTGTCGCGGCCATTCTGCTGCCGCTCACCAAGCTGATCAGCGCAATGGCGTGGCTGGTGCTCAAAGCCTTTGGCGTAGATATGACGGCCGACGATGAGAATGTGACGGAAGAAGACATTATGTCCATGGTTAATGAAGGCCATGAGCAGGGCGTTCTGGAGGCCGGAGAGACGGAAATGATCACCAATATTTTCCAACTCGGCGACAAGGAAGCCTGGGACATCATGACCCACCGCACCAACATGGTGGTGCTCTCCGCGGATACCACGCTTCGGGAGGCGGTGGACTTCATACTGAAGGAAGGAACCAACACACGGTATCCCGTGTACGGGGAGGATATCGACGATATTGTCGGCATCCTGCACCTGCGGGATGCCATGGCGTATTTTGAAAAGCCGGAGAACAAGGAACGGCAGTTAATCGGGATCCCCGGGCTTCTCAGGGAAGCCAGCTTTATTCCGGAGACGCGCAGCATCGATACGCTGTTCAAAGAGATGCAGTCCAACAAGATACATATGGAGATCGTGGTGGACGAGTATGGACAGACGGCGGGCCTGCTGACCATGGAGGATATTCTGGAAGAGATCGTGGGCAATATCATGGATGAATACGATGAGGAGGAGGAGTTTATCACGCCTTTGGAGGACGGCAGCTTCAGCATGAGCGGCATGACTCCGCTGGAAGACGTGACGGCTGCCCTCAGCATCCGCTTCTCCGAGGAGGACAGCGACACCTACGACACATTGAACGGTTTTCTGATCTCCCGGCTGGACCGCATCCCCCAGGAGCACGAAAAGCCGCTGGTGGAATTTGCGGGCTGCCGCTTCCAGGTCACCAAGGTGGGCAACAAGATGATCGAGTCCGTCCATGTGAGCAGAATCTGCGGTCCAAAATCCGGCAAAGGGGAAACAGGAAAGGAAATAAAGGATTCGGATGATGCAGATCGCACAGAACACAAAGGAGATGTTCCGGGATAAAATTTTTCTCAAAAAGGCCGTGCAGATTGCCTGTCCGGTGGCCCTGCAGGGGATGTTAAACACCGTGGTCAACCTGGTTGACACGCTGATGATCGGCACTCTGGGGGCCACGGCCATTGCGGCGGTGGGACTGGCGAACAAGGTCTTTTTTGTGTTTTCGCTGCTGGTATTCGGGATTGTCAGCGGCAGCGGCATCCTGGCGGCCCAGTTCTGGGGCAGCGGCGATGTAAAACACATCCGCAAGGTGCTGGGCCTGTCCGTGGTGCTGTCCATGGTGGGCGCAGCGTTTTTTGTGATCCCGGCGGTGGCCTTTCCGGACAAGGTGATGCGCATCTTCACCACCAGCGAGGCCAGCATCTCCCTGGGCGCGCGCTACCTTCGGGTGGCGGCCCTCACCTATCCCTTTATCGCGCTGACCAACGTGTTCGTGGCGCTGCTGCGGGCGGTCAACAAGGTGGTGGTTCCCGTTTGCACCAGCTGCATCGCCATTGTGATCAATATTATCCTGAACTATATCCTGATCTTCGGCGCCTTTGGAGCGCCCAGGCTTGGGGTGGTGGGAGCCGCTCTGGCAACCATGATCGCCCGCCTGATTGAGGTGGCGCTGGTGGTGGGCTATGTGTACGGAACCCGGTCCCCGATAGCCGGGACGTTTCGGGAGCTGTTCGGCTGGCCGGGGCCATTTATCCGCCGTTTCCTGGACACCGCGGCACCGGTGATCGCCAACGAGTTCATGTGGGGGCTGGGCACCACCATGTACTCCCTGGCCTACGGGCGCATGGGGGATAACGCGGTGGCCGCAATCACCATTGCCACCACCATCCAGGATATCGTGGTGGTATTGTTTCAGGGGCTTTCCGCCGCTACGGCCGTGATCCTGGGAAATGAGATGGGCGCGGGAAAGCTTAAGCGGGCGGAGCGGTATGCGGTGAATTTCTTCATTTTGCAGTTTATCATCACCCTGGCCGCGGCCGCGGTGGTGGTGGGAATCCGCTGGCCGCTCATCGGGCTTTACCGCATCACGCCGGAGGTGGCCCGGGACGTGAACCTCTGTATTTTGGTGTTCGCCCTCTATATGCCGGCCAAGATGTTCAATTTTGTGAACGTGGTGGGCGTGCTCAGAAGCGGCGGGGACACGAAGATGTGCCTGTTTCTGGACACCAGCGGCGTGTGGTTCATCGGCGTTCCCCTGGCCTTCCTGGGGGCGCTGGTCTGGCGGCTGCCGATCTATACCGTATACGCCCTGGTGATGTTTGAGGAGGTCTACAAGATGATTCTGGGGTACATCCGGTACCGGCAGAAAAAGTGGCTGCGCAACCTGGCGGTGGAAATCCGCTGAAGGGTTCCGAAATGGGGAATTTCCGGCGAAAACCCGGTGAAAACCCTGTAATTTCCCCTTGTCATGGGCCAAAAATCGTGCTAAGATGGAAAAGATGTTTACATGCCAGAGACAAAAGGCCCGCCGGTGTGCGCGGGGCCGATGTTGTGAAAAACAGAATTTAATGAAGAAAGGGTGTTATACGAATGTCAGGACATTCAAAATTTGCCAACATTAAGCATAAGAAAGAGAGAAATGATGCGGCGAAGGGTAAAATCTTCACCGTGATTGGGCGTGAGATCGCCGTCGCCGTTAAGGAGGGCGGAGCGGACCCGGCCAACAACAGCAAACTGCGCGACGTGATCGCCAAGGCTAAGGCCAACAACATGCCCAACGATACCATTGACCGCGGGATCAAGAAGGCCGCCGGAGACGCGAACGCCGTGAACTACGAGGTGCTTACATACGAAGGGTACGGCCCCAGCGGTGTGGCCATTATCGTGGATACGCTGACCGACAACAAGAACCGCACCGCCGCCAATGTGCGCAGCGCGTTCACCAAGGGCAGCGGAAACGTGGGAACTCCCGGAAGCGTTTCCTATATGTTCGATAAGAAGGGACAGATCATCATCGACAAGGAAGAGTGCGAGATGGATCCCGACGATCTGATGATGCTGGCTCTTGACGCAGGCGCTGAGGATTTCTCTGAGGAGGAGGACAGCTATGAGGTTTACACTGCGCCCGAGGATTTCAGCAAGGTGCGCGAGGCCCTGGAGGCTGAGAACATCCCCATGCTGGAGGCGGATGTGACCATGATCCCCCAGACCTGGGTGGAGCTCTCCGACCCGGAGGACATCAAAAAGCTGACCAGGATTCTGGACCTGCTGGACGAGGACGACGACGTGCAGGCGGTGTACCACAACTGGGACGAATAGGATTAAACAGAAGGAGCTCTTCCCTGTTGTGCCGTAACGGCGCGCGGGGAGGAGCTTTTTAGGTGAATGCAGCGAGGGGCCGGCGCAGGCTGCGGGTGATTGCGGCGTACCCGGACGGCCGCGCCTCTGCGGCAGTATAAAAGCTGGGGATATAAAGGAGAACAGAAGATGAAGATTCAGAATGAGATCAGACAGTTTGAAGCGCAGTTTGAGGAAAGGACGGAGGAACTGCTGTTTTTGACCGGTCCAAACGGTTTTGGAGGGGGAAGGGTGCCGGGGGAGAAGCTCTGGTCCGCCTCCATCGGATTGGCGGCGTACAAGCGTTCCGGGGAGGAGGCGGTGCGGCAGGACGGAACTCTGACGCTGAAAGCGGACGACGATCTGCTCCACCGCCTGCAGGCGCAGGTGAAGCCGTACAGTGTGGTCCGCGCTGCAGTGCGGGCCGGCCGTGAGCGCCAGGCACGTTTTATGCTGGTGGGAGAAATCTCTCCGGCCCGGGATGGGGAGCTTGAGGCGATCCTGGAGGAGCTTAAAAAGCCGGTGTACTTAGAGGACGAGGTGTTGGGCCGCTTTACCCTGGACCGGCAGGTCAACTGGTTTGAGGCGGACGTGGACTGGCTGGGGCAGACGGTGCGCCTGTCCTTTGACTGGGATGAGGACGAGGCCATGGAGGACTCTCTCAGGACGGCGAAGGCCCTGATGGCGGATCAGGAGGAGTGGAACCGCCGCGTGCTGTCCCGGGCTTCGGAGGACCTTCTGGAGCTGAAGAATGACAGCTGGCTGGAGGAGGACGAGGAGGAGCTTGACGCAGAGAAGTTCGAGGCTTGTCTGGAGCTGGAGAGCATCGAAGTGCGGCCTGAGGGAGAGTTCTGCTTCTGGTTTGCGGACGGGGAGCTGTTCTGGGGTCACTCCATTACGGTGGAGGGGACGCTGGAGGGCGGTCCTGAGCAGGCGGATATTCAGGGATAAGAACAGATGAAAATGGAATCGGATGGGCAGCCGGAACCGGCAGGGCGGCTCTCCGGGGAGGACAGGGAGTATGAAGCGGATTTTCGCATTTTTGATTGACTATATGATTTTGCTGGCCGTTCTGATGGGACCGGTTTTTCTGGCGATTAACAGCGGCATATGGACAGGGGGAAGCTTGTCCCGGATCGGACTCCCGGCGGCGATGGCGGTCTATCTGGTATATTTTTTCGCTGCTGATTACTGGTTTCAGGGAATAACGCTGGGCAAACGTTTCCTGGGACTGCACCTGATCTGGGACCAGGGAGAGGGGAATACCAGACTGGTCCGATCCATTCTGCACACGGTTTTGAAATGTCTGTTGATCATCGTCTGGCCCGCGACCCTGATCCTATACCTCTGCCTTGGCGGCCGGATGCCCTATGACTTACAGCTGGGTCTCTGTTACGTGCAGGGCCGGAAGGCTCCGCTCTGGAAGACGCTGCTTAAAATTGCTGCGGGTGTGGTGATTTTCTTCGCGCTGGTGTTCTCCGCCGCCTCCCTGATGTTAAGCAGTGTGAATCAAGAGGCCTATTATACGGTGGGAGACGAGAAGATCCCGTCCGTCTACACGGTTTTGGGAAAACATCGTCTGGCAGGATATTCCTCCTCCAGCAGCTCCGGCGTTTACGAGGCGCAGTACCAGTATGTGGTCCGGGGGAACGGAAATGAACTCCTGGAACAATATATGGAGTACCTGATCCAAAACGAGGGATTCGCACGGCATGAGGAGGACGAGTCCGGCTACAGGGGCAACGTCCGGGTTCTGAAGCGGGAGGCCCGGGACGGGTATGAGACGACCGCTTTTCTGGTTTCATCCCGGGACGCCCTGACGGTGAAGCTGGTCTGTGAGAAGGCCGAAAATTGAGTGATCCAAATTGTGGCGGGCGGCTGCACCGATGGGTGCGGCCGCCTGCTTTTTGATGGATGTAATGGGCCACCTGCGGGCGATTGCCGGATGTAATGTGCTGCCTGCGCCGCCTGCGGCACATTGCCTTCCGGTCTCTTTAAATTTGTGTAAAAAGTTTTTTCAAATCTTCTATCTGTTCAAAATGCACGTCAGGCTTTATGATATCCCATGTAAGAGATAAACAGTTCTTCTTCAAGCGCTTGAGAGAGACTTTAAAAAGATCCGGCGAGGCCGGGCAGGAGGTTATCAGATGGGTAAATTAATCAACAAGAATTGCATCGTGTTTGACATCCGGGGAGATAAAAAAGATGTGATCCACAGACTGGCCGTAGAGCTTGGAAAGGCCGGGACGATCACGGACACGGAGGAATTTTACAAGGACGTTCTGGCCAGAGAGGCCATTTCCCCTACCTTCGTAGGGTTTGACATGGGTCTGCCCCACGGCAAGACCGACCACGTGCTGGAAGCCAGCGTATGTTTCGGCCGCACCGCAGAGCCGGTGATCTGGAATGAGGAGAGCGGCGAGACCGCGGACCTGATCATCCTCATCGCCTGCCCCCTGGCGGAGGCCGGAGACACCCATATGAAGATCCTGGCGAATCTGTCCAGAAAGCTCATGCACGAGGAGTTCCGGGAGTCGCTGAGAAACAGCGATGAAGAGCAGGTCTATCAAATTTTAACGGAAGTTTTGGAGGGATAATGAGATGAAAGAGCAGTTAAAAACACTGAAAAAGCACATTTTGACGGGCACGTCCCACATGATCCCGTTTATCGTGGCAGGCGGTATCCTGTTTTCCCTGGCGGTTATGTTAAACCCTGCGGGAGCGGCTACCCCGGAGACCGGCTGGCTGGCCGGTCTGGCGCAGATCGGTCTTGGCGGACTGACGCTGTTCGTTCCGATCCTGGGCGGCTACATCGCTTACTCCATCGCCGATAAGCCCGGTCTGGCGCCCGGCATGATCGGAGCGTACCTGGCAAAAGAGATGGGCGCGGGCTTTTTAGGCGGCATGGTGGCCGGCCTGATCGCCGGTGTGGTGGTAAAGCAGTTAAAACGGATCAAGCTTCCCATCGCGCTTAAGACGCTGGGTTCCATTTTCATCTATCCCCTGGTGGGCACCTTTATCACCGGCGGAATCATCGTGTGGGGCATCGGCGGACCCATCGCGGCTGTGATGAACGGCCTGACGGGTTGGCTGTCCGGCCTGGGCGACGTGGGTAAGGTTCCGCTGGCTTCCATTCTGGGCGCTATGACCGCATTTGACATGGGCGGCCCGGTCAACAAGGTTGCAACGCTGTTTGCACAGACCCAGGTGGACACCCTTCCCTATCTGATGGGCGGCGTGGGCGTCGCCATCTGTACGCCTCCCATCGGTATGGGGATCGCCACATTGCTGGCGCCCAAGAAATACAACGCTGAGGAGAAGGAAGCAGGCAAGGCGGCCATTCTGATGGGCTGCGTGGGTATCACCGAGGGCGCGATCCCCTTTGCCGCCAATGATCCGCTGCGCGTAATTCCCTCCCTGATCGTGGGAGCGGTGGTCGGAAACATCATCCCCTTCCTGACCGGTGTGTTAAACCATGCGCCCTGGGGCGGTCTCATCGTACTGCCGGTGGTCGAGGGCAGGATCTGGTACTTTATTTCCGTGCTTGTGGGTGGATTTGTGACTGCGATTATGGTAAACTTACTGAAGAAGAACAACATGGACGACGCGGTGGTCAAAGCCGTGGAGGAAGACGATCTGGACGAGATCACATTTGACGATTTATAAGATCCGCCGTCAGCCGGGCAAAAGGCGCCGGGGGCGGTACACACAATGAATATAAAACTGTAAAACAGCAGAAATTTAGGAGGAAAAAACATGAAGGTAGTCGGTATTACATCCTGCCCGTCGGGCGTGGCGCACACTTATATGGCAGCGGAGGCTTTAAAGCTCTCCGGCGAGAAGCTGGGAATCGAGGTTCTGATCGAGACCCAGGGCGGAGCGGGCGTGGAGAACCAGCTGAAGCAGAAGGACATCGACGAGGCGGCCTGCGTGGTTCTGGTCAACGACGTGGCGCTGGAGGGTCTGGACCGCTTCAAGGGCAAAAAAGTGCTCAAGATGGGCGTTTCCGATCTGATCAAGAAGTCCGACGCAGTGATGAAGAAGATTCAGGATACGTTCCAGTAGGCGCTGGTCAGGGGAGTATCGGAGCGATAAATGTTACATATGGGAATCAGGACGAGGGGAGAGGGGAGCATCTCCTCTTGTCCTGTTGCAGGTAAAAAGCCGCTGGCGCAGCCCGCAGTGATTGCGCCGGCGGATGGGGGAGGCAGATATGTTTAATGGAAGAATGCTGAACATTATCCGTTACCTCAAATCCCACGGCCAGTCCTCCTACAAGGAGGTGGCAAGGGATTTGAACGTCTCCGAGCGGAGCGTGCGCTACGATGTGGACCGCATCAACGATATTCTGTCCCTGGAACGCCTGCCGGAGATCGAAAAGCATTCCAAGGGCGTGCTCGTTTACCCGGAGCACCTGGATCTTAAGGGGATGGAGGATGGAAACGAGGTCATATACACCGGTAAGGAGCGCATGTCCATCCTGCTTCTGATCCTGATGATCCGCAATGAGGACCTGAAAATCAACCAGCTGAGCGAGCAGTTTAGGGTATCCCGGTCCACGGTGAAGAACGACATGGCGGCCCTGGACGAGGAGCTGAAAAAGGATGGGATGGGCATCGGCTATTCCGGGCATTTCTACCTGGCCGGTCCAAAGATCAAGCGGGCCACCCTGCTGAACCAGGAGTTCCGCAAATACATCGAGTATCTGATCAACCCCTTCACCAGCTACAATTCCTACGAATTTTACTGCATTCATATCATTCACAAGGCATTTGAGGGCGTGTCCGTGGCCAATGTGGTGATGGCGGTGGACGATCTTTTGGAGGAGCTTCAGTGCACGCTGACCAGCAGCTCCTACCTGTGGTACATGTCAAACGTGGTGGTTCTGGTCTGGTATATTCTTCACGGCAAGGTCTATCCCCTGGACATCACCGTAGCCCCGGACTTCAACCGGGAAGCCTTCGGGCGATTCGGGAAGCGGCTGGAGGAGATCATCGGCCGGGAGGTCTCCGAAGAACACATCCGCATGATGGCGAAAATGTTCGATTTCACCAACAAGATCGCGGGGGGAAATGCGGACGTGGACCCGGTGCAGGCGGAAGCGGTGACATTTTCCCTGATCTCCGCCATGTCCAAGCGGTTAAATATGCCCTTTGACAAGGACCGGACGCTGGTGGAAGGTCTGTTAAACCACATGATCCCCCTGATCCAGCGCATCAACAACCATGTGAGCATCCGGGACAATATGATCTCCCTGCTGCGGCCCCAGGACCGCCAGATGTACAACCTTATGGCGCAGGTGTGCGCGGAGACCGATATTTTAAAGGAGATCAGCAACGAGGACGAGATCGTCTACCTGACCGTATGCTTCATGGCCAGCCTAAAGCGGATGAAGAGCGTGCCCTACAAGCGGGTGCTTCTGGTCTGCGGCCACGGCTACGGCACCACCACCATGCTGAAGGAGTCCCTGCTCAGCGAGTATCAGATCCATATACTGGACACCATTCCCATTTACAAGGTCTCCTCCTACCCGGACTGGGCGTCCATCGATTATGTGCTCTCCACCATCAAGCTGAACAACAGCCTGCCCAGGCCCTGTCTGGTGGTGAACCCCATCCTGCAGCCCGAGGACCGGGCCGCCATCGACCGGCTGGGCGTTCCGCGCAAGACAATTCTATCCAGCTACTACGCCATTGAGGAAAAACTGGGGTTTCTGGACGAAGCCACCAGGGCCAGAGTATTGGATGTGATCGAGAAGGAGCTGGGATACCAGACGGTCAAGCCCTTCACCAATCCCAAGAGCTTCAGCAGCTTTTTAAAGTACGACTGCATCCGCCTGTGCCGGGAGGAGCCGGATTGGAAAAACGCGGTTCGTTTAAGCGCGGAGCCGCTGTTAAAGCGGGGATTTATCGAGGAATGCTATGTGGAGAACATGATCGGCTTTATCGGGGAGCAGGGCTTTTACGCGGTATCGGACGACTCCTTCGCGCTGCTGCACGGAAAGGGCGTGGAGGGGATTCACCAGACCAGCTTAAGCCTGTTGATCACTGAAACACCGGTTCATTTCGGGGAAAAGAAGGTGCGGGTGATCTTCTGCCTGGCAAGCCGGGATTCCAAGGAGCACATCCCCGCGGTGGTGACCCTTATGCGCATGGTCAAGACCACGGGCCTGATCCGGGAGCTGGAGGCGAGCCGGACCGAGGAGGAGGCGTACCAGAGCGTGTTAAACTGCGAGTTTGAGGTGTTGTAAACAGGCAAAAACCGGGCGGATGCGAAGGGGCATCGGCCCGGTTTTTGAAATAAGGAAAGCACAGGGAATTGCGGGAGTTCCGGCGATTCCCTGTGCTTTTGTCTGTGGAACGATTCATACGAGATTGCGTCAGTTGGACACCACCATAGTCCTCAACCCGTCCGTGGCGTTTGCCGCGTTGAAGATGTAGAGGGTATAGGAGGTGTTGGCGCTCATGTTGGCGGCTGCCGTGGCGACGGAGACGTTGGGCAGGGAGCCGGTTCTGGAAATGTAGAGCTGGTACCAGCCGGGATAGAAGCTGGTGTAGGGCGTCACTTCACGGTAGCGCACGTTGGTGAAGGGCGTGTAGTTGCTGTTCTGATTGCCGATGGACACGTCGAAGGGCCCAAGGTTCAGAGAGAGATTGCTGACCCGCAGGCAGCTGGTGCCGGTGGGCGCATTGCAGGAGATGTCGGAGATCTCCATGATGTCCAGACCGCTGGATGTGTTGATGATGGCAACGGTCATGGAGCTGCCTGCCCGCACGGTGATCTGCTTCTGCACGTAGACGTATCCGTTGGAGCCGGAGATGGTCACGGTCTGGCTGCCGGAGGTGGCCTGGAGATAGGTGGTCATGTCTCCGTTGCCGAAACGGCTGGCCACAAGCCAGTTGCCCAGGTAGACAAAGAAGGGCTGATAGCCGTTGCTGGCGTTTAAGAAGCGGACCCGCCCGTAGCTGTTATTGTTGCAGGAGAAGCAGGGGAAGGTGACTCCGGGGATGATGGTTACGCCGCCGCCCACGCCGGGAATAATGGGACGGTAGATGGGGGGATTGCCGTCGGCAACGGGACCTCCTTCACCGGGATTGGGGAGGGGAATAACCGGAACGTTGGCGTCCGGTACGGATGTATTGCCGTCGGCGACAGGGCCGCCTTCACCGGGATTGGGAAGCGGAATGACAGGGGTTCCGGCTTCGTTGTCCACTGCAGCGGTGCTGACGATGGGTGCATCGTCATAGTTGTCGGGGTAATAGGACTGACGATTCATGTTTACCTCACTGTGTTTGATTGATTCAGTATAGTGTATTCAGGGAAGTGGGGAATTGTGAGGGGAGGTGAAATTTTTTTTCGTAGGGGGTACGCGCTGCCGCCGCGGGAGGGGTGCGCCGGACTGCGAAGCGAAGCGCAGGAGCTAGGGTGTGTTTGAAAATTCATTTCCGCCATCTGCACGCCCCGCTTTGCGGTATATTTGACCCAAATTCACTTGACGTAGCCCGCTACGACGCGTTCATTTGGGCCAAATCTCCCACAAAGCGGAACGCACATCTGACGGAAAGCAATTTTCAAACACACCCTATGTCCGGGGGACGGCAAAACCGCGGCACCGGCTCGATTCGCGGAGAAATCCTGAAGGCTTTCTCCGCTCAGGTCGCCTGAAATCGGGGCTTTGAGGCCCCGATTTCTCCACGGTTTTGCCGCCCCCCGGACATAAGATCCTGCGGTCCGCTTCGCAATCGCCCGGCGCACCCCTCCCGCGGCGGCAGCGCTGGGGCCCTATGGCGGAGTGGAAAAAAGGAGTTACCTTTGAGAGAGGAGAGAATGAAATGGGTATTTTTAGGAGGAGGGTGCATATAATAAAGGGAACCAGTGTGTCGGGAGTGAGGGCTTATGTTAGGGGAATCGAAGGCGGCGGCGGTGTCTGCGCTGGGGCTTCCGCGGGATGTGTTGCTGGGGGACGTGTTGGTCAGTTTTGTGGGGCGCAGGGAGGTCTGTATTGAGAATTATCGCAGCATCCTTTTATATACGGATACCATGGTGAAGGTGCAGGCCAGGACCTGTAAGGTGATTGTGCATGGGGCGCGGCTTGCGATTGCGTATTATACCAGCGAGGAAATGAAGATTACGGGCCAGATCCAGTCTCTGGAGTTTGAATCTTGACGGCCTGAGCGTGGAGAGGAGGAGGCTGCAGTGGTGGAACGGCTGCTACATAACTGGCACGGATATGTGAAGCTGAGGCTTCACGGTTATTCGCCGGAGCGTTTTTTGAATCTTTGTAATGCGAGAAAGCTGGAAATCTGGGGTATTCTCTGTAAGGATGGGGATTATGAGTTTTTTATGACGGTTCCGGGATATCGGAAGGTGAAACCGCTGGTGAGAAAATCCAGGGTGAGGCTTAGGATTCTGGAGCGGTACGGATTGCCTTTCTTTTTGTACCGGAACCGGAAACGCAAATTGTTCGGAGCCGGTCTGGCCGGCTTTTTTGTGTTTTTGTATGTGATGAGCCTGTTTGTATGGGATATCGAATTTGAGGGAAATTATCATTATACCTATGATACGCTGATCCGGTATCTGGCGGAGCAGGATGTGGATTATGGGATGTATAAGAAACGGATTGACTGCGAGGAGCTGGAGAGCGGGTTCAGGGCGCATTTTCCGGAAATTACGTGGGTCTCGGCCAGGGTTTCGGGCACGCGTCTGCTGATCCATATCAAGGAGAACGAGGTGATTTCCACGCTGCCGGAAAAGGATGAGACACCCTGCGATCTGGTGGCGGCCAAGCCGGGGGTGATCACGTCCATGATCGTGCGCCAGGGTATCGCCCAGGTGGCCATCGGAGATGAGGTGGAGGAGGGGCAGGTGCTGGTGAAGGGCATCGTGCCCATTGTGAATGACGCGGAGGAAGAGGTGAACCGGTATGCGGTGCGGGCGGACGCGGATGTGACGGCCAGGACGGTGAACGGGTACAGCAAGTCGTTTCCGCTGATGCACACGGAGCGGGCGGCGACGGGACGGACGCGGAAGGGGTGGTATGTGAAGGCGGGTAAGGCTTCGTTCACGTTTTTGATGCCTGCCTGGGGGGAGAATCAGTGGGATTATGTGATGGAGGAGCGGCAGCTGAAACTTTTTTCCAATTTTTACCTTCCATTTTATCTGGGGGATATTAAGGGGAAGGAGATGTCGGCTTACGACAGAAAGTATACGGATGAGGAGCTTAAGGACATCGCGGGGCGGGAAAAAGAGTTGTTTGCGGAAAAATTAACAGAAAAAGGGGTACAAATTCTTGAAAATAATGATAGAATAGAAACGAGTGCAACCAAATGTACCATTACCGGGCAGTTTGTGACTCTGGAGCAGATCCAGAAGGCGGTGCCCCTGGCACAGGAGGAGATCATTCCCAATATCGAACCAGAGGAGACGAAAGCGACGCAATGAGTGTTATCGAGACTATGATCGACATCCCGGTTGAACATGAACGCAACGTATGCGGCCAGTTTGACTCATACTTAAAGAAAATAGAACGCACCCTGCATGTGACCATCATCGCCAGGGACGGGGAAATCAAGTTAATCGGGCCTGAGCAGACCATCCGCCAGGCCAAAAGTGTTTTCAGCAACCTGGTGGAGCTGTCCAGACGGGGCAACGCCATCACGGAGCAGAATGTGGACTACGCCCTGTCCCTCTCCTTCACGGAGAGCGACGGGCAGATCCTGGAGATCGACAAGGACATTATCTGCCGCACCATCACCGGCAAGCCGGTGAAGCCCAAGACTATGGGGCAGAAGCAGTACGTGGACGCCATCCGCAAGAAGATGATCGTGTTTGGCATCGGCCCCGCGGGTACGGGCAAGACCTATCTGGCTATGGCCATGGCGATCCAGGCCTTTAAGAACGGAGAGGTGGGACGGATCATCCTGACCCGTCCGGCCATTGAGGCGGGGGAGAAGCTGGGCTTTCTGCCCGGAGATCTCCAGAGCAAGATCGACCCCTATCTGCGGCCCCTCTACGACGCCCTGTATCAGATCATGGGGGCGGAGAGCTACCTGCACAATTCGGAGAAGGGACTGATCGAGGTGGCGCCCCTGGCCTACATGCGTGGCCGGACGTTGGACAACGCCTATATCATACTGGACGAGGCCCAGAATACCACTCCGGCTCAGATGAAGATGTTTCTGACCCGGATCGGCTTCGGCTCCAAGGTGATCGTCACCGGGGACCAGACCCAAAAGGATCTGCCCAGTGGGGCCACTTCGGGACTTGACACGGCCATCAAGGTTTTGAGGCGGATCGACGACATCGGGTTCTGCTATCTGACCAGCTCCGACGTGGTGCGCCACCCCCTGGTTCAGAAAATTGTACAGGCCTACGACGACTTTGAGCAGAAGGGAAAGGCGACGCCCCACGCCCGCCGGACCAGGGAGCGGGACCGCTCTTAGGGAGAGCTGGGAAATGAGGCCGCGGCCCTGTAAAGGCCAAAGAACCGGCCGGACAAAGGAGAAGACAAGCTATGACCATTACCATTGAATATGAGGCGGAGAAACAGCTGGACCTGCCCTATGAGGATATTATCCGGGATGTGGTGAACGAATCCCTGGATTACGAGAAATGCCCTTATGAGGCGGAGGTCAACGTGATTCTGACGGACAACCAGGCGATTCAGGAGATCAACCGGGAACACAGGCAGATCGACGCGCCCACGGACGTGCTGAGCTTTCCCATGGTGGACTACGAAGCGCCCTCGGATTTCGACCACGTGGAGGACGCGGTGGAGGACTATTTCAACCCCGAGACGGGGGAGCTGATGCTGGGGGACATTGTGATCAGCGTGGACAAGGTGGAGGAACAGGCGGAAAAGTACGGTCATTCCCAGACCCGGGAGCTGGCCTTTCTGGTGGCTCACAGCATGCTCCATCTGTGCGGTTACGATCACATGGAGGAGGAAGAGCGGCTGTTGATGGAAGCCAGACAGAATGAGATTCTGGAGCGCAGGGGGTACACGAGATGAGAAAAGCAGGGTGGAAGCGGATAACGGGAATTTTGTTTGCGGCTGCGCTTTTGAGCGGCTGCGCCAAACAGACCTATGTGGAGGTCACCATAGCGGAGGAGACCACGGTCGCCGCCACGTCGGCTGAGATCCACATTGAGACCGCGACCACGGAGGCGGAGAAGGTGGACCCGGATCAGCCTCCTTATTACCTGCCCGAGGAGCGGGTGGAGGAGAACGGCCTCATCCGCAGCTATCTCACCGGGGAGATGACGGACGCCGCCAAGGCCAACCGCCGCCCTATCGCGGTCATGATGAGCAACGACAAGCAGGCTCTGCCCCAGTACGGTATCAACCGGGCCGGCGTGGTCTACGAGGCGCCGGTGGAGGGGGACATGAACCGTTATATGTCCATTATCGAAGATTTCGACGACCTGGAGCGCATCGGCTCGGTGCGCAGCTGCCGGACCTACTACACTTATTTTGCACGGGAGTTCGACGCGATTTACGCCCACTACGGACAGAGCACCTTTGCAAAGCCCTATCTGAACAATGTGGACAATATCAACGGCCTGGAGGGAATAGGCACCGTGGCCTACTACCGGTCCAGCGACCGGAAACAGCCCCACAACGCCTACACCAGCGGACCGCGTCTGCAGCAGTCCATCGAGAAGCTGGGGTATTCCCAGGTATTTGACACGTCCTACCAGGGCCACTATCTCTTTGCGAGAGACGGGGTGACGGATCTTTTGGCTGACCGCCCCGGGGTGATGGCGGCTGATACGGTGAAACCGGGGTATACTATGAACAAGGCGTATTTTCAGTACGACCCGCAGGACGGCCTGTATCACCGCTATCAGTACGGCGGCGTGCATCAGGGGAACGAAGGCCCCATCACGGTGAAGAACGTGATCTTCCAGTGCTGTCAGATGGGACATTACGCCACCACGGAATATCTGAACATCAACGTCCATGCGGCGGAGTGCGGCTTTTTCATCACCGGCGGACAGGCCATCCCTATCAGCTGGGAGAAGGACGGGGAGTTCGGCGTGACCCATTACTATGACCTGGAGCACAACGAGATCGTTCTGAACCAGGGCAAGACCTGGGTCTGCATCATTCCCACCCGGGATTTTGATAAAATTGAAATTACAGGAAAAGAGTAACCATACATGAGCACAACGACAAAAGAACAGACCGGAAACAAAAAGGCATCAACGCCGGGCGGCAAAAAAGCGGCCAATTTTGTGATCCAGGGCAGCATCCTGGCCATCGCGGGCATTGTGGTCCGCCTGATCGGGATGCTCTACCGAATCCCTCTGATCAACATTATCGGGAAAAAGGGAAATGGATACTATACGTCCTCCTACGGCGTCTACAATATCCTGCTGATCCTTTCCTCCTACAGCATGCCGGTGGCCGTCTCCAAGATGGTGGCTACCAGGATCGCCAGGGAGGAACACCAGAACAGCCGCAGGATCCTGCGGGCCGCCCTGGCCTACGCCACGGTGATCGGCGGCGTCGCGGCCGCGGTGCTCTGGTTTGGGGCGGAGACCTTCGCCCAGCTGATCAAGACGCCCTTTTCCATGTACGCCTTAAAGACTCTGGCCCCCACTATCTGGATCATGGCCTATCTGGGCGTGCTGCGGGGATATTTCCAGGGCACCGGTTCCATGGTTCCCACGGCGATTTCCCAGATTCTGGAACAAATTGTAAACGCCATTGTCAGCGTTGGCGCTGCGGCCCTGCTGTTTAGGATCGGCACCTCCATGAACCAGGCCACGGGTGCAACGGAGTATTCTTACGCCCTGGGAGCGGCGGGGGGCACCATCGGCACGGGCGCGGGAGCGCTGACCGCGCTGATCTTTTTTATGTTCCTGACCATGTCCCGTGCGCCGGAGCGGCGCAGGCTGGCGGAGGCGGATGTGAGCGGCAGGCGGGAGTCCTACCGGCAGCTGGCCCACACCCTGACCCTGACCATTCTGCCCATCGTGCTCAGCAGCACGGTGTACAACATCAGCAATGTGCTGGACAACTATTTCTTTGGTCAGGGTATGGATTACCTGGGCAGCTCCGAGGCGGCCATCGCCACCCTCTGGGGAATTCTGGGGCAGTACCAGCTGCTCTTTAACATCCCGGTGGCGGTTTCCAATGCGCTTTCTTCCTCCCTGATCCCCTCCTTAAGCCGGGCGGTGGCCAGCGGGAACCGGGAGCAGACGCTGGAGCGCATCGACGCCGCGGTGCGGTTTTCCATGGTGATTGCCATCCCGGCGGCCGTGGGCCTGACCGTGATGTCCGCGCCCATCAACAACCTGCTGTTCGGCAGCGAGGACAACCTCACCGTGATCCGTCTGACCATGGCTGGTTCCCTGGCGGTGGTGTTCTATTCCCTGTCCACCGTGACCAACGCCATTTTGCAGGGACTCAACCACATGAACGTGCCCCTGCGCAACGCCTGTATCTCCCTGGCTCTCCATGTGGCGGCTCTGGAGGCCATGCTGCTGGGGGCGAAATGGGGCATTTACAGCGTGGTGTTCGCCAATATTTTGTTCGCATTTTTTATGTGCCTGCTCAACGGCGCGGCCATCGCGCGTATTGCGGGCTACCGCCAGGAGTACCGCAGAACCTTTGTGGCGCCGGGTGTCAGCGCCCTGTTTATGGGAGCCGCCGCCTACGCGGTTTACCGCTTGATCCGCCTGGCTGTTCCGACCGGGGCCGCGGACCGCAGGCTGTGGCTGGTGGTGCAGGTTCTGCCCGCCATTGCGGTTGCGGTTGTGGTTTACGGCGTTCTTTTGGTAAAGTTTAAGGGCGTGGGCCGAAAAGAGCTGTCGGCGATGCCGGGCGGAAGGCGGCTGATTCCGCTTTTGGAGCGGGCGCGGCTGCTGTAAATATTTCTCAGAAAAAACCGGATTCATGATTAAAAACAGAACAGAAAGCAGATACTAATACTGGATTCTACAAGGAGGACTTATTCCATGAAGAAGTATATGTACTGCTTTCTGTTATTTATTGCCACGTCCATTGTCTGCCTGATCGTGGGCTATGCCGTGACCCGCTACAGCCTCCGCCAGGAACAGGCGCTGCCGGGAACCGCGGTGGAGACCGAGACGGTTAATGAACTGGAAAACCAGGTGGCTGTGAACCAGGACGAGGTCAAACCCATCCTGGAGACAGGCCCTGAGAAGGAGTTTTATCTGGTGGCGGAGTCCGGTTTTTTGCTGGTGTTCAGCAAGGATCAGAGCACCATCTGCCTTTACACCCATATTCCGGTCACGGATTTTCCTGAAACGGAGCGGGAGCGGCTGATGGAGGGAATCTGGTTTCCCACCATGATGGACGTTTACCATTATCTGGAATCCTATACCAGCTGACCCACCGGGAAATGAGGCCCCAGGCGGCGGATTGGGGCCCGGGTGTGAGAATTATGTGAAAAGTGTTGAAATGTACGGCGAAAACAGATAAAATGTACTTCGAACATCAGACGGGACTTGCAGTCCCAAATAAGGGATGGGAAGTGACAAATGAAACGGAAAATCATCATCATCGGAGGCGGAGCCAGCGGTCTGGTTGCCGCCATTTGCGGCGCCCGTGAGGGTGCCGGTGTGACGATTGTGGAACATATGGACCGGGTGGGGAAGAAGATTCTCTCCACCGGAAACGGCCGCTGCAATATGACGAACCTGGATATGAGGCCGGAGTGCTACCGCTGCGGCCAACCCGCGTTTCCCATGAAGGTGCTGGAGGGATTCACGGTGGAACAGACCCTGGAATTTTTCCGGGAGCTGGGCATCGAGACCAGGAGCCGGGGCGGCTATATTTACCCTGGCAGCGACCAGGCCAGCGCTGTTCTGGACGTGCTGCGCCGGGAGGTGGAGCGGTTGGGAGTCGTGGTGCTCACGGGCTGCGAGGTCAGGGAGGTGAGCGCTGTGGAGGGCTGCCGGCCCAGGGACACGCACTTTGTGGTAAAAACCAGCCAGGGCGATCTGGCGGCGGACGCCGTGATTCTGGCGGCCGGTTCCAAGGCGGCGCCTAACACCGGCTCCGACGGCAGCGGCTATGAGCTGGCAAAAGGGCTGGGACACAAGGTGATTAGGCCCTTGCCCGCCCTGGTACAGCTGCGCTGTCAGGGAAGGCACTACAAGCAGCTGGCAGGCATCCGCACGGAGGCTCATTTGAGCCTGTACGCGGACGGTTCGCTGCTGGCGGAGGACACGGGAGAGCTGCAGCTGACGGATTACGGCTTGTCCGGCATCCCCACCTTCCAGATCAGCCGGTTTGCGGCCAGGGCCTTGGACGCGGGACAGAAGGTGACGGTCCGGGTGGATTTCCTGCCCTCCTGGCCGGAGCATGAGGCGTTTGAGCGCCTGCGGGAACGGGCGGCGCGCCTGGGTTATAAGACCGCGGAGGAGATGATGGTCGGGCTGTTGAACCGGAAGCTGGCGGCGGTGCTGCTGCAGGCGGCCGGGATCGATCCCGCCCAGCCGGCGGGCGGACTGAGGAACAAGCAGCTTTCCAGACTGCTGGAACAGCTCAAATCCTACCAGGCCCTAGTCATGAGCGTGAATCCCTTTGCCAACGCCCAGGTCTGCTGCGGCGGCGTGGACACCCGGCAGGTGGATCCGGCGACCATGGAGTCCCGCTGCAGGCCCGGCCTGTATCTGGCGGGGGAGATTTTGGATGTGGACGGCATCTGTGGGGGATACAACCTGCAGTTTGCGTGGTCCAGCGGCGCCGTCGCGGGGAGAAATGCGGCCCGGGGGCACGTTTGAGCGTCAGTGCGAACAGAGCGGACAATTTAAACCGCAAAGCGGCCCTGAAAGCCGGATGCGGATCACAGGAATAAATGGTGACAGGAGAGAACAGACAGTCGATGATTCGGATTAATCAGTTAAAAATGCCCTTGGGGCACAGCGCGGACAGCCTGATGGCCAGGGCCGCCAGGACTCTGCGGGTCAGGGAAAACCGCATTGCAGACTTAAAAATCGTGAAGCGGTCGGTGGATGCGCGCAAGAAACCGGAGATTTGCTACAGCTATGCGGTGGATGTGGCGGTGAGCGGTCTGGACGGGGCCGGGGAGCAGCAGCTGGTACATAGACTCCGGGACCGGAACGTGGGAATTTCCCAGGAGAAGGTTTACCGCTGTCCGGAGTGCGGCGGGGAGCGGCTGGACCACCCGCCGGTGGTGGTGGGAGCCGGTCCCGCGGGTCTGTTCTGCGGCCTGCTGCTGGCCAGAAAGGGATACCGCCCCATTTTGCTGGAACGGGGGCAGGACGTGGACGCCCGCACCCGTGAGGTGACTGCCTTCTGGGAGGGCGGAACCTTAAACCCGTCCTCCAACGTGCAGTTCGGCGAGGGCGGAGCGGGTACATTTTCCGACGGAAAGTTGAATACTTTGGTGAAGGACGCCTCCGGGCGCAACCGGGAGGTGCTGCGCCTCCTGGTGGAATTCGGCGCGGACCCGTCCATCCTCTATCTCAACAAGCCCCACATCGGGACGGATGTGCTGAGCCAGGTGGTGAAGGCCATCCGTACGGAGATTCTGCGCCTGGGCGGACAGGTGCGCTTCATGAGCCAGGTGACGGATGTGGAGCTGGAGGAAGGGCGTCTGCGCGCGCTGATAGTGGGCGGCTCTGAGCGGCTGGAGACTGAGACTGCGGTGCTTGCCATCGGCCACAGCGCCCGGGATACCTTTGAGATGCTGTGCGGCCGCGGTATCCCCATGGAGGCCAAGGCCTTTGCGGTGGGCCTGCGCATCCAGCACCCCCAGTCCATGATCAACCGGAGCCAGTACGGACAGGACGAGGTGGAGGAGCTGGGAGCGGCCGACTACAAGGTGACCTGGAAGGCGGCCTCCGGGCGCGGGGTATACTCCTTCTGCATGTGTCCGGGCGGTTATGTGGTGGACGCCTCCTCGGAGCCGGGGCGTCTGGCGGTCAACGGAATGAGCTATCACGGGCGGGCGGGGGAAAATGCCAACAGCGCCCTGATCGTAACCGTGACGCCGGAGGATTTCCCGGACGGCACGGCTCTGGGCGGGATGCATTTCCAGCGGCAGCTGGAGGAGCGGGCGTACGCTCTGGGCGGCGGGAAAATTCCGGTTCAGCTCTACGGAGATTTCCGGGAAAACAGGGTGGGCGAGGAGCGCTTCGGCCAGGTGAAGCCCCAGTTTAAGGGGGACTATGCCTTCGTCAACCTGCGGGAGCTCTGGCCGGAGGAACTGTCCCAGGCGCTGATGGAGGGCGTGGAGGCGTTTGAGGGAATGATCCGGGGCTTCTCCCGCCCGGACGCCATTCTGGCGGGCATCGAGAGCCGCACCAGCTCGCCGGTGCGCATCCCACGGGACGAAGGGCTGGAGAGCCCGGTGCGGGGAATCTATCCCTGCGGCGAGGGCGCGGGTTATGCTGGGGGAATCACCTCCGCGGCCATGGACGGCCTCAAAACGGCGGAGGAGATGATCCGCCGGTTCGCCCCGCCAGTTCATCCCAACGATTCAATATTTACTGACAGAGAGGAATCCAACCATGCAGAATAAAGAGCGGCAAATGCTGAAGCAAAAGAAGCGTGTTGTGATAAAGATCGGCTCCTCATCCCTGACTCATCCGGAGACGGGGGCCTTGAATTTACTGAAAATAGAACGCCTGATCCGCCTGATCAGCGATTTGAGGGGCGAGGGGCGGGAAGTGGTGCTGGTGTCCTCCGGGGCCATTGCGGCCGGACGCCAGGCCCTTGGGCACACGAGAAAGCCGGACAGCCTGGCCCAAAAGCAGGCTTACGCCGCTGTGGGGCAGGCGCGGTTGATGATGGTGTATCAGAAGATTTTTGCCGAGTACAACCAGACAGCGGCCCAGGTGCTTCTGACCAAGGATACCATGGTCAACGACGCCTCCCGCTACAACGCCCAGAATACCTTTGAGGAACTGCTGAAGCTGGGAACCATCCCCGTGGTCAATGAAAACGATACGGTGTCCACCTCGGAGATTCCCTACGTGGACAGCTTTGGCGATAACGACCGGCTCAGCGCCATCGTGACGGCTCTCATCGGCGGGGATCTGCTGATCCTGCTCTCCGATATCGACGGCCTGTACACGGACGATCCGCGGAAAAATCCCCAGGCCCGGTTTATCGGCCTGGTTCCGGAGATCACCCCGGAGTTTCTCTCCATGGGGAAAAGCACCTCGGGCAGCAGCGTGGGCACCGGCGGCATGTCGGCCAAGCTGGCTGCGGCCCGCATCGCCACGGACAGCGGGGCGGATATGGTGATCGCCAACGGTGACCATGTGGAGGTGATCCAGCAGATTATGGCCGGGGAGGAGAAGGGCACCTTATTTCTGGCCCATCCCAACCTGGATTTTGACCTGATGCATTATCTGAACAGTGAATATTGACGACAGAAGGAGACAGAGAAAATGGATACGACACGCATTGACCGGATCAATGAACTTTACCATAAATCCCAGTCCGCCGGGTTGACGGAGGAAGAGAAGGCGGAGCAGGCGGCGCTGCGGCAGGAGTACATAGCGGCGATCCGTGCCAGTTTGAGGGGGACGCTCAACAACATTTCCATTCAGGAGCCGGATGGGTCCATCACGGACCTGGGCAGGAAGTACGGCAAAATACAGGGGGAATGATGGGGGAGCAGAGGACGGCGGAGGAGAAGAAGCGGCTGCGGCGGGAAATGCTTGCACGGCGTGACCGGATGGAACCGGCAAGGGCCGATGAGTTAAACCGGCGGCTCTGGGAACAGATGGAGCGGTATCAGCAGCTTTGGAGCGGCATGCCGGTCTACACCTATATTTCCTACCGCCGTGAGGCGGACACCCGCAGGCTGGTTCGGGAGCTTTGGAAGAGGGGGATTCCGGTGGCTGCGCCCCGGACTGAGGACGGGCGGATGGAATTTTACCGGATCCGCAGCGAATCAGACCTGACGGCCGGGTACAGGGGAATACCGGAGCCTGTCTGCGGGTGTGAGAAAGCGGAGGAGGAGCGGGCTTTGGTGATCGTTCCGGGTGCTGTTTTTGACTTGCAGGGATACCGCATCGGCTACGGCGGTGGGTATTACGACCGGTTTATGGCCCGGGAGCCCGGCCATGAGACCATGGGGCTGGCCTATGATTTCCAGGTGGTGCCCCGGCTCCCGGTGGAGGAATACGATCTCCCGGTGGGGAAGATTCTCACCACGTCCGGCCTGTTACCATAAAATATGGCAGCGGCCCGGAAATTGATTTGAAACGGTAGACTTTTGGCTTGCCTCTGTGGTATCATGTACTGTAAGTTCCGGGCGGGAGATCCCGGCCGGGCTTTGGCGCTCTTTGATCTTTGTGAAAATGGGTGAGGGAGATTCTTATGACATTAAATGAAATCGGCCGTCAGGCCAAGGAAGTATCGAGGCTTTTGGGCATCCTGGGATCCCGGGAAAAGAATATGGGCCTGGAGGAGGCCGCCAGATCGCTGCTGGAAGGGGAGGAGGAAATCCTTTTAGCCAACCAGGAGGACTGTGAGAAGGCGAAAAACGGCGGAATGAGCCAGGGACTGCTGGACCGCCTGATGCTGACGCCGGCCAGGGTCCAGGCCATGGCGGACGGTCTTTTGCAGGTGGCGGCGCTGGAGGACCCGGTAGGGGAAGTGCTCTCCGTGAAGCTGCGCCCCAACGGGCTGCAGATCGGCCAGAAGCGGGTGCCTCTGGGCGTAATCGGAATGATCTATGAGGCGCGGCCCAACGTGACGGCCGACGCCTTCGGGCTGTGCTTTAAGAGCGGAAATGCGGTGATTTTAAAGGGTGGTAGCGACGCCATCCGGTCCAACCAGGCGATCGTGCGCTGCCTGCGGGAGGGGCTGGTTCACGCCGGGCTGCCTGCGGATGCGGTGCAGCTGGTGGAGGATACCAACCGTGACACCACCCGGGAGCTCATGCGCCTGAACCAGTACGTGGATGTGCTGATCCCCAGAGGGGGAGCGGGCCTGATCCGCGCGGTGGTGGAAAACAGCACCGTGCCCGTGATCGAGACGGGAACCGGCAACTGCCATATCTATGTGGATGAGTCTGCGGACTTCAATATGGCGCTGGATATTATTTACAATGCAAAGACCCAGCGGATCGGCGTTTGCAATGCCTGTGAGTCCCTGGTGGTTCACAGAGCCATAGCGGAGCGTTTTCTGCCGCTTCTGAAGCGCAAGCTGAAGGATAAGCAGGTGGAGATCCGCGCCGACGAGGCGGCCTGCGCCATCGAGCCGTCCTTTACTCCGGCAGCGGAGGAGGATTGGGGAACTGAGTATCTGGATTATGTTCTGTCCTTAAAGCTGGTGGATTCCCTGGACGAGGCCATCGCCCATATCAACCGTTACAACACCGGCCACTCCGAGGCGATTGTGACCAGCGACTATTTCAATGCCCAGCGCTTTTTAAATGAGGTGGACGCGGCGGCCGTGTATGTCAACGCCTCCACGCGGTTTACGGACGGCGAGGAGTTCGGCTTCGGAGCGGAGATCGGCATCAGCACTCAGAAGCTGCACGCCAGAGGTCCCATGGGGCTCAAGGAGCTGACCACGACCAAATATATTATTTACGGAGACGGACAGATCCGTTAGTCTGCCGTTGTGGAAAAGAGGAATGTTTCATGTCAGATAAAGAAAAGACAGAGAATGAACCGTTTAGCTGGAAGGCGGAGATCATCAGCTGGATTCAGATCATTGTAGCCGCTGTGGCGATTGCCTTTGTGCTTAACAACTTTGTGATTGCCAACAGCCGCGTGCCAACCGGCTCCATGATCCCCACCATTATGGCGAAAACCCGAGTGATCGGCTCCCGCCTTTCCTACATCAACAGCGATCCCGAGCGCGGCGACGTGGTGATTTTCCATTTCCCGGACGATCCCACGGGGAAGACTTATTATGTAAAGCGCATTATCGGACTGCCGGGGGAGACGGTGGACATCGTCGACGGCAAGGTTTACATCGACGGTTCGGACACCCCGCTGGATGAACCTTATCTGGCGGAACCCATGGAAGGTTCCTGGGGTCCCTACGAGGTGCCGGAGGGCAGCTATTTCATGATGGGAGATAACCGGAATAATTCTCTGGACGCCCGTTATTGGGAAAACCAGTACGTGAAAAAGGATAAGATTATCGCCAAGGTGCTGTTCTGTTACTTCCCGAAGTTCAAGAAGGTGGTATAGACCGGCGCCCGGCGTCAGTGAATGGGATACAGGCCCGATTTTCAAAACAGGATTTTCCTGGATTTGGGAATCGGGCCTGTTTTTCTTGCGAAATTGTAAAATAATGGGTAAATTGTGGTCACATAAAGCTGAAAAGTATAAAAAACATTTGATAATTATTAATTTGTAACCGAAATGTAACCGGAGTATGTTATAGTTGGCGTAGCAAATAATGGATAAGGTGGAATCTTATATGATAAATCGGTTGGAAACGAAATTGAGAAAGGGAGCCGCGGCGATCCTTGCGTTCTGTGTCGCCTCCACATCCTGCATGGGCAATGCCTTTGCTGCGGTGCGCGAGGCTGAGGAGGACGATGAGATTGAGCTGGTGGAGTGTGTCATCGATCTGGATTGGGAAAAACTGGAGGAATCCATTGAGGACGCCATCCGCAGCAATCGCATTTTAAAGGATGAATCGGATTTCTTTTTTGTGAGCGACGATGCCGACACGGTGGCTCAGTACCGTCAGCTGTTGGCGGCCAGCAAGGAAAATCCGCTGTACACGGTGGATTACAAGTTCAAGAAAAAGGATCTGCCGGACAAGACGTCCATCCAGCTGTTCGTTCGCCGGGATGGAAACGCCGGGGTGACATACGACGACAGAAGCTGGGAAGCGGAGCTGACGGATGGGGACGAGGACCAGGAGTTTCCGACGGCAACCCCGGCTCAGGCAGCAGATGAACAGGGGAATGATGTGAGCGGCGGTACGCAGCAGGAAGCGGAGGAAGGTTCCGAGGCTGAGGGTCGCGATGAGGCCGTGGATCTGGCCGACGATGAAAGAAAGGAACCGGAGGCTGACAGCGCGGAAGCGGGCATTGAAGCGGATGTGGCAGGTCCGGGCGAGGGGAATGAAGCGGAAGCGGATATCGCAGCTCCGGTTGAGGGGAATGAAACGGAAGCGGATGTTGCAGGTCCGGTTGAGGGGAATGAAGCGGATGTTGCAGGTCCGGCGGAAGAGAATGAAACGGAAGCGGGGGATTCGGCTCCTGTTGATGAGCGTAACGTAGAAGCGGAAATGACGGTTCCGGTTGAGAAGAGCGAAGTTGAAGTGAACGCAGCGGCTCCGGATGAGGAGAGCGGCGTAGAAGCGGAAGCGGCGGCTCCGGTTAACGGGAGCGGGTCCGGGACAATGGATTCCACAGAGACAGGCGCGGAGGAGGCGGACCGCGGTTATGAGATCACGGGAAATGAGCAGCTGATCGTCCTGTTCACCAACAAATCCAACAAAGATATAGCATATCAGTTTAATATCAATGGGTACCTGACGGAAAAGACGTATGTGTACTGTGCGGATACCTTGAAGGAAGAGATGAAGGACGCCCTGGAGCCTGAGAAAAAGGTTCCCGAGTCAACAGCGGCGGTGGAAGTCGTTGAACCGGCCCAGCCGGGAGCGGCCGGCGGCGCAGGTGGCGGCACCGGTGAGGCGGCCGGGGTTGAGAAAGATCCCACAGCCGGAGAGGTCATGGATCAGACAGAAGTTCCGGGAGCGGACGGGGAACTGGGGGTGACCGGCGGCAGCACTGAGGATCAGACGGAAGACAAGACCGTATCGGATGAAACAGCCGGCGGTTCCGGCAGCTCCGAAGAAATCGGCGAAACAGACAAAGCGGAGTCCGGTAATGACAACACCGGTTCCGGCAGCCAGAGCGGCGCGGATATGGGAGACGGAAGTGGGAGCTCTGATGACGGAAGCGGAGCAGGCGACAATGAAAGCTCCGACGGCGCAAACAGCTCGGATGGCAGCGGAAGCTCCGATAGTGGAAGCAATGCAGGCGGCAGCGCAGACTCCGGCAGTACAGACGGTGACAGCGCAAATGAAAATTCCGGCAGCGCAAGTGGTTCCGGTTCCGACAGCGGTTCCGGTTCCGACAGCGGTTCCGGTTCCGACAGCGGTTCCGGTTCCGACAGCGGTTCCGGTTCCGACAGCGGTTCCGGCTCCGACAGCGGTTCCGGCGGCGACAGCGGTTCCGGTTCCGACAGCGGTTCCGATTCCGACAGCGGTTCCGATTCCGACAGCAGCTCCGGCGGCGACGGCGTGTCCCTGTCTATGTCCAGGCGCGATGTGCCGGTTGTGGCGGCGGCGGACGATACCATCGACACGGTGGAATGTCTGGATCCCGTGCTGTTAAAAACATCCGCGAGGAGCATAGCGGCCAGCGCGGCAGTCGGATTGACGGCGTTCAGCCTGAACAGCCTTCCCTTTGGAATCCGCAACGGAAATAAAGTGACATTTACGATCAAGAACGTGCGCAGCGAGGGCAGCGGTACCACAAGCAATCTCTACGAGTATGCGGTGACGTTCTCCAATGCGGAGAATATCAGCATTCCGGAGGATGAGGGCTGGGAGATCACGGACAACGGGGATACCCTGGAGCTGACCGCAGAGCTGGCTCAGGGCGGCAGCATTCAGATTCCGGTCACACTGCTGGATCTCACGCAGCCGGTTACCTATACGATTGTGCAGCGGGAAATGGAACACAACCACTTTGTGGATATTGTCTATGACCACACTAAGATTTCCGGATCGGTTTCCGGTGAAACGGAGGACGGGGACAGTGAGGTGACGGAGACGGTTCCTTATGGTTATCAGTACGACCGGGAATGTTATGGTTCCCTGATCGAGATGGCCGAGGATTTGGCGAGGGCCGCGAACAAATGTAAAAACTGGGGTGAATTGCAGGAACTGCTGCATGCCTCCAACATCAATTCCATTAAAAATGAGGAATACAGAGCTTGCTTGGCAGAGGGGCTGGGTCTGGACGGTAAATGGCCAAAAGCCGCAAACGAAGGTTTAAGTGAACTTCTGTATAAGTCCAACCGCTATGACAGGGAAAAGCAGGAATTCTACGGAATTGGGTATCAGAACAAAACAAAGGTTTATCTGGACAGCTACTATTTAAATGTTTATGTGAAACCGGCGCAGTTTGATAAAACCGGTGCAAAGACCCAGCGCGCCCAGGCAGTGCCCTATATCTCCCTGGAAAGCACCTTGAATGGCGGAAACAAATGGCGCGCGTTCATTCTCTATGATCAGGAAACCGGGAAATGGTATGAGAATCCAAACTCATCGGATAATCCCCAGTCCCTGGCCGGTTTATTAAATATGACGGCGCTGCAGTTTGTCCGGACGTACGGCTGGACGGAATTGATGGACGGCACAAGCACGGGAGTTACCGACAACGATAACAACAGCGCTTCCGGGTCCTTCCAGAGTAACGGGTTCCTCTACAACGTAGCGGTTTCCTTCATCAATAACTACAGCGTCCCCCAGCCTCAAATGTACACCGTAACCTTCTACCAGGAGGACCGGACCAGCGTGGTGGACACCCGTCGGGTGGAGGCCGGAGCGGCGGTTGAAAATCCGCCCAGCCCAGCGCAGCTGGAGGGAAAGAACTTTGTAAAATGGGATCAGGATCTGACCGGTATCACCTCAGACCTGGATGTTTACCCGGTATATGAGGAGGCCCAGGCGCCGATTCCTCCGGAAAGCACAGAGACGCCGGAAGAGCCGGATACACCGGCCAAACCGGAAACGCCCGCCAATCCTGATACGCCGGAAACGCCGTCTACCCCCGAGACGCCGGACGCGCCGGTTACCCCCGACACGCCGGAAACTCCCGACAGCCCGGACTCCGGAAACCACCAGAGCGGCGGAAATGGCTCTTCAGGCGGTAGCGGTTCCTCAGGCGGCAGCTCGGGCGGTCCCGGGAACAGCGCAACGTATGTGTCCAATGGCCCGGGTCATGAGGTGAAGGAGATCGCTCCCAGCGAGACGCCTCTGGCGATTATGCCCGCAAACGCCTCATCGGCGGCACAGCAGGCCATGACAATGATCGACGACGGGGAAGTTCCCCTGGCGGCCATTCCCAAGACCGGAAACAGAAGTGCGGCAGCGGAGCTGACCATGCTGGTATCCGGGGTGCTGCTGGCAGTCTACACGGCATTGGGTAAAAGCAGAAGAAAAGAACAATAGCATAAAGAGAAGAGAAGCCGGCGCATACGACCATTAAAAACGTGTGCGCCGGCTTTTTGGCGGCTGCCGTGCATTTCGAGAGGGAATTGATCTCTGGTTGCTGTACGCAAATTTATTGCTGAACTTATTGTAACATAACGAGGAACAAATGAAAACCCGGGAATCTTGGTTACAAAACGGGATTTTCATTTACAAAACGGGACTCTCGGTTACAAAACAGGATTTTCATTTACAAAACAGGATTCTTGAGTTACAAACGGGACTCTCGCCTTGCTATTTACCAACGTGCATTCCAAAACAAACAAAATGCAAAATATAATTGACATTTAGAATTATATATATTATAATATGCAATATAGAGGAGGTGGCAGCCATTTGAAGAATCTGAAATTAAAATCCGCCCGTGCGGCGCTGGACTTATCCCAGGAGGAGTTGGCGGAAAAGGTTGGAGTGACGCGGCAGACCATCGGCATGATCGAGGCGGGAAAGTATAACCCCACGCTGAATCTATGTGTTGCGATCTGCAAGGTATTGGGAAAGACACTGGACGATTTGTTTTGGGAAGAGTGAAAGGATGGAACGATATGAAAGATGAGAGAGTAATGCAGTCGATGAATAAAATCTGGGGAGAGATCGGACGTTTGGCCTATTATCTGGCGGCGGCCTCCTTTGTTGTGAAGTGCTTGTTTTTCGGCTTTAAGCTGGAGGACTGTATCCTGGAGTACGTGATCATGATCGGAGCGCCGATCTACCAGCTCTTTCGCATGCACCAGCTGAAGCTGGCGTATAACATGATGACCGACAAGCGCAGATACTGGAAGCGCGAAGCGGTGGTGATGCTTGTCGTTGTGGTGGTATACATTGTGGTGATGCTCACCCGCTCGGAGCTGGATGTAAAGGAAGCTCTGATTTCACTGGTGGCCTTTATCGTATCCTTCCAGGCGGTCCGCCTGCTGATTGTCACCCGGGAGGAAAAGCGTGCCAGGCGGCTGGAGAAGGAATTTGAGGAGGATACACAGGACTGAGGCCGTTCGTCGGGCCGTCAGGGAAGAAAATTGCAGACTGAGATTGTGACGGGCGCCGCGGCAGAAGGCGCCCGTTTTCCGCTGTGTCCATGACGGAATAAACCGGAATAGACGGCGGCAGCCAAGGACCGCAAAAGGCAAATCGTGAAAACCGGCAACCTTTCAGTTGAAAATCCCTGGCAAATGATCTAAAATAGTAAATTATGATTACGGCTCACCGGTGATGGAACGCCAAACGTGCTGCTTGCCTCAGGCTGAACCGTAACAAATCTTGTGTGAGGGTGGACAGATGGGGCGGTTGCAAATATGGAATCCGAATAAGGTGGAACGCAGATGAATGTATCGATTATTGCAAATCAAATGATGGTCCTGTTCCTGATGATGGTGGCAGGCTATGGCGCATACAGGCGGGGAATGGTGAGCAGGGAGGGGACCAAAAGCCTTTCCTCCCTGATTGTGAACATCTTAAATCCCTGCCTGATTTTGAGCGGCGTGATGAACAAAGAGGTGACCTACGGGCCAAGGCTGATTCTGGAAAATCTGCTGCTGGTATTTTTGATGTTCGCCCTTCTCATTGCCCTGAGCCTGTTGTTTGTGCGCCTGGCGCGGCCGGGGAAGGATCGGGAGAACACTTACCGGCTGATGGTGATTTTCCCGAACCTGGGTTTTATGGGGATTCCGCTGATCACCAGCGTGTACGGCCAGGCGTCGGTGATTTTTGTGGCCTTTTACATTGTGGGCTACAATCTTCTCATCTACTCCTACGGGATTCTGTTGAGCACCGGAAAAGGCGGGAGAACGGAGCGTTTTCCACTGCGCCGCCTCATCAACCCCGGCATGGGGGCCAGCGTCCTGGCGATTCTGATCTTCGCCCTGCGCCTGCGACTTCCTGAGGCGGTGGGCTCCTTTTTCGGATACATGGGGAACGCGGCGGTGGCGCTGTCCATGATGACCGTGGGGATGACCGTAGCCCAGGCGGATTTAAAGTCCATTTTCATGGACCGCTGCCAGCTGGGATTTACGGCGTTCAGCCTGCTGCTGGTGCCGCTCGTCTGCATTCCCTTTCTTCACCTGCTGCCCATCGATCCCATGTCCTACGGCATTTTTATTCTCCTGATCGCCATGCCGGTGGGAAGCACGGTGACGCTGATCGAGATGGAGTACGGGGGCGGCGACGGGCGGGTGTCCGCCGGCGGCATCGCTCTGACATCCCTGGTGTCCCTGGTGACCATCCCTCTTATTTCCTTTATCGCGTGAGGTAGAACATGAAACGCATTGTGACGCAATATCTGCGGCCTTATTACGGCCGCATGCTGGTGGGGTTTGCCATCAAATTCAGCGGGACCTGTCTGGATCTCTGCCTGCCCTGGGTTCTGGCCCGGATGATCGACGTGGTGATCCCTCAGGGGGAGAGGCGCGCCATCTTTGCCTGGGGCCTGGTGATGCTGGGGCTTGCGGCCGGGGCGGCGATCTGCAATATCACGGCCAACCGTATGGCCGCCCGGGTGGCGGCCGGGTCCACTCAGGCGGTGCGGGCCGATTTGTTCAGCAAGGTGATGTATCTGTCGGACAGCCAGTCGGGAGAGCTGGGAAAGCCGTCCCTGATCTCCCGGCTGACCACGGACACCTACAATGTTTACAACGTGATCGGGAGAGTCCAGCGCCTGGGGGTGCGGGCTCCTCTTTTGCTGATCGGAGGTCTGTGCATCACCATGACACTGGACGCCCACCTGGCCTGCATCCTGCTGGCCGCTCTGGCGATCCTTGCCGTGGTGGTGGTGACGGTATCCCGCAGGAGCGTGCCCATGTACGGGCAGCTCCAGAAGGCCCTGGACCGCCTGGTGATGTCCGTCCGGGAAAATATCGCCGGCATCCGCGTAATCAAGGCCCTGTCCAAGGAGGACTGGGAGAAGGAGCGCTTTGCCGGAATCAACGACCAGGTGGTGCAGCGGGAAAAGGCCGCGGGCCTGACCATGGCGGTGATCAATCCGGTCATGAACCTGGTGCTGAACATCGGTCTGGTGGCCGTGGTGGTGGCCGGGGCCTACCGGGTCAATGCCGGGGACACGGAGATCGGAAAAATACTGGCCTTTCTGACCTATTTTACCATCATCCTGAACGCGCTTCTGTCTATTTCCAAGATGATCGCCATCATTTCCCGGGGAATCGCTTCCGCGGACCGCATCGAGGCGGTGCTTTCCATGGAGGACGTGCTCCCGGTGACGGAGGAGGCGGATGGAGAAACGGAGAGGGAGGAGTCCTGGCATATCTGCTTTTCCCATGTGGACTTCTCCTACACGCCGGGAAAGAAAAATCTGGAGGACATCAGCTTTTGCCTGAAGCGCGGGGAAACCCTGGGAATCGTGGGGGCCACCGGCGCGGGTAAATCCACGCTTCTTAAGCTGCTTTTGCGGTTTTACGACGCCACCGGCGGCACGGTGAGGATCAGCGGCCGGGATATCCGCTCCTACGGCCTGACCCAGCTGCGGGAGAAGTTCGGCGTAGTGTTTCAGAACGACGTTATTTTTAAGGACAGTATCCTGGAAAATGTACGGCTGAGGCGGGACCTGACCCCGGAAGCGGTGGACAAGGCCCTAAAGACGGCCCAGGCGGAGGAATTTGTGCGGGGCAAGTCCGGGGAACTGGAGGAGGAGTTAAATATCCGCGGCGCCAATTTGAGCGGCGGACAGAAACAGCGCCTGCTCATCGCCCGGGCACTGGCCGGAGCGCCGGAAATCCTGATCCTGGACGACTCCTCCAGCGCACTGGATTACCGCACGGACGCCAGGCTGCGGGCTGCCCTGGCCCGGCTGTATCCGGGAACCACCAAGGTGATCGTGGCCCAGCGGGTCAGCTCCATCCTCCATGCGGACCGCATCCTGGTGCTGCAGAACGGAAGGGCCGCAGGACTGGGAAATCACGAGCAGCTTTTGGCGGACTGCGAGGCATACCGCAGGATTGTCCGCTCGCAGATGGGAGCGTGACGGACATGGGTGAGAGAAAGAAACGGGAACGAATCAACTGGAACACCTTAAAAAAGCTGGGACATTATCTGGCGGCGGAGCGGTGGTATCTGCTGGCTGCGGTCTGTCTGGCGGTGGCGGGGAACCTGCTGGCCCTGGCCGGTCCCATGCTCAGCGGTTATGCGGTGGACGCCATCAGCCCCGGTCCCGGCCGGGTGGATTTTAACCAGGTATTCTACTATGCGAAATGGATGATCGTCTGCTATGGGGCCGCCTTTGTCTGCTCCTACAGCCTGGCCGCCCTGATGATCCATGTAAGCCAGCGCATCGTGCGGCGCATGCGCAGGGATGTGTTTGACCATCTGATGGAACTTCCGGTGGGATATTTTGACACCAGGGCCACCGGAGATGTGATCAGCCGCATCTCCTACGACATCGACACCATCAACGGCTCCCTGTCCCACGACGCGGTACAGATGATGACCACCGTGATCACCGTGGTGGGCGCCCTGTCCATGATGGTGCGGATTTCTCGGCAGCTGGTGCTGGTGTTCGCCTTTACGGTTCCACTGTCCATCTTCATGACCCGTCAGATCACGCGCAGGACGCGGCCCCTGTTCCGGGTGCGCTCCGCCTCACTGGGGGAGTTAAACGGATATGCGGAGGAGATGGTCACCGGCAAGGAGACCCTGGCGGCCTACTGCCGGGAGGAGAGCACCATCCGAACCTTTGAGGAAAAGAACGGGGAGGCCACTAAGGCCGGCTACCGGGCGGACTATTATGGAAATATTGTGGGCTCCTGCGTCAATTTCGTCAACAACCTGTCCCTGACGCTGATCAGCGTGTTCGGCGCTCTGCTGTATCTGGGCGGCTTCCTGACGGTGGGGCATATTTCCTCCTTTGTGCTGTACTCCCGGAAATTCTCCGGGCCCATCAATGAGTTCGCCAATATCATCGGCGAGCTGCAGTCCTCCCTGGCGGCCGCGGAGCGGATTTTTCTGCTGTTGGACGAGCGGGCGGAGACCGCGGACGAGGCCCAGGGCGTGGAGGTACTGGACTGCCGGAAGGGAGAGGTGGACTTTGAGCAGATCACCTTCGGCTATGAGCCTGGGCGGCCGGTGATCCGGGACTTGTCCCTTAAAGCGCCGTCCGGGGCGCTGGTGGCCATCGTGGGACCGACGGGAGCGGGAAAAACCACGCTGATCAACCTGCTCATGCGTTTTTACGATGCGAACCAGGGGCGGCTTCTGGTGGACGGCAGGCCGGTGAAGTCGGTGTCCCGGGCCAGCCTGCGGGCCAATTTCGCCATGGTGCTTCAGGACAGCTGGCTGTTCAACGGGACGGTATACGAAAATCTGGCCTACGGGAGCAAAAACGCCACCCGGGCGGATGTAAAGCGGGCCGCGCAGATGGCAATGGCGGACGAATTCATCGAAAAGCTGCCCCAGGGCTACGATACGGTGCTGACCGAGGACGGGGCCAGCCTGTCCAAGGGGCAGAAGCAGCTCTTGACCATCGCCAGGGCTATGCTGCTGGACGCGCGCATCCTGATTCTGGACGAGGCCACCTCCAATGTGGACACGGAGACGGAGCTGCAGATCCAGGCCGCCATGCGGCAGCTCATGCGGGGCAAGACCTGTTTTGTCATCGCTCACCGGCTTTCCACCATCCGCAACGCGGACACGATTCTGGTGGTGGACCAGGGGCAGATTGTGGAACAGGGCCGCCACGGGGAGCTGATGGAGAAGAAGGGATTTTATTACCGCCTGTACCAGGCGCAGTTTCAGATATAGAGACCGGAGGGCCGTACAAGATGGAGAGAGCGCATGAACGGGAATACGATCTGCTGCGGGTGATCTGCTGCGCCGCAGTGGTGGTGCTGCACACGGGCAGCATCTATCTGGCCGGGTGGCAGCCGGGCATGCCTGCGGTAAACCGCACCGCGGCGGCTCTCATGCAGAGCCTGACCCGGGACGCGGTTCCGTTGTTTGTGATGCTCAGCGGAGCCTTTCTCCTGCCGGACCCGAAAAGCCGTGACTTCCGGCAGTTTTACCGGAAGTCCTGGAAGAAAATGGGAGTTCCTACACTGGTATTCAGCGCACTGTACGTGGCCTACGCCTACGCGGTGCTGCTGGCAAAAATCTACATCAAGCACACCGCCGGAACGGGCCAGCTGGGTCAGCCCCTTGCGATGTGGCTGAACGGCGTGCCGTACTTTCACATGTGGTTCATGTACATGCTGGCGGGGCTTTACGCGGTGACGCCGGTTTTAGCTTCCCTGAAGCAGCGGATGGGGGAACGGGCGTGGCTGGCCGCCGGAGTCCTCTGCACCCTGGCCGGGATGGCGCTGTCGGCACGCACGGCTCTGCCCTGGTATCTCCAGTGGCTGTTGTACCTGGGATACTTTATGATGGGGGCTTATATCCGTTGCTACTTCCGGAAAAAGGGAGAAAACCCTCTGAGAAACGGATATCTTTGCGCGGGTCTTTTCTGCCTGGCCGCGGCTGCCCGGCTGTTTCACCGCAAGCTCTGGTACGGGATTCTGCCGCAGTATGAGGTGATCCATCCCCTGTCCGGCCTGATTGTGTTAAGCAGTATGCTGGTGTTTGCCGGCTTTGCCGGGCGCAGGGTGACGGTGGATTTGAGCCGGCAGAGCCGCCTGACCTTTTATCTCTACCTCTTTCACGGCGGAGTGCTGTCATTTCTGGACATTCTGATGAGAAACGTGTTTTTGTGGGAGCCGGGGATTCCCCAGATGTTGTTTGCGGCATCGCTCACCTGGCTGATTTCCCTGGCCCTCTCCGCGCTGTGCGAGACCTATATCCGGCCGGGAGCGCGGGGGGCGGGAGGCGGGGGCGCGCTCCGGCGCTAAAACCGGTTGCCCCCGCCCGAAAATCCGCTTATAATAGTGATAACAGATAACCAACCACCGAGGACAAGCAGACTATGGAGCCCAGCGTTTTTCCGCAAAAAGCGTCAGAGAAAAATCACATCCGGTTTTCGATCAATAAAAAAATCCTGATCCTCTCGGCGGCGATTGTATTGCCGTTTCTTATTTTCGTGGCGGTTCTTCTGGTATCCATGACCCGATACAACCGCCGATTCGATAAAATCGTGGGCAACATGACAATCGCCAACAATTACAACTTAAACTTCAAGGAGGAGATGGACGAGAGCCTCTACAAGCTGGTTGTGGGGTACGTGGATTACGAGGAGATCTCAGAAAATGGATCGCTGAAGGATCCCTACGCGCTGATTGGCGAGCTGCGGGGCGAATTCACCACCCTGCGGGACATCACCACGGAGACGGAGAGCAGGTTGTGGCTGGAAAGCCTTCTGCGCAACATCGACACCCTGGAAAAGCGGGTGGACGACATCATGGAGAACATCCGCATCGGCGGCCGGTACGATGAGAACATTGAGGAGCTGGACAACAACATCTACATTCTCACCGAGCTGATTCAGGACAACATCCAGTATTACATCTACTACCAGACAAAGAGCATGGAGGCGGTGACAACGGACTTAAACCGCCAGATCCATAACTTTGTCATCGCCTGCGGCCTGCTGGGCATGGTTTTGCTGGTTCTGACCGTATTGGTCACCTACCTGATCACCGCGGATATTCTGCGCCCCATAAAGGTCCTCTACGACGCTACCCAGAGGGTTTCCCAGGGAGACTTAAGCGCCAGGGCCGACGTGGCTTCCAGGGACGAGATAGAGATTCTGGCCCGGGGGTTCAACGACATGGCGGGAAATCTCCAGCTTTTGGTCCAGAGGACAAAGGAGGACGAGCAGAAGCTGCGGAAGCTGGATCTGCGCCTGCTGCAGGAGCAGATCAATCCCCATTTCCTGTACAATACGCTGGACACCATCGTCTGGCTCATCGAGGACAACAAGGCCGACGAGGCCGTGAACATGGTGGTGACGCTGTCCAACTTTTTCCGCCTGGTGCTCAGCCGGGGAAGGGAGCTTATTTCCCTGAGGGAGGAGGAGCAGCACATCAGGAGCTACCTGGAAATCCAGGAGATGCGCTACCACGACATACTGGAGTACGACATCCGGATCGATCCGGCGCTGTACGATTACCAGATTCTGAAGCTGACGCTGCAGCCCCTGGTGGAGAACGCGCTCTACCACGGCATCAAGTACAAGCGGGCCAAGGGTTACATCCGTGTTTCAGGGGAAAAGGAAGGGGATGTGCTCCGCCTGTCGGTCAGGGACGACGGGGTGGGGATGGACGAGCGCGAGCTGGAACAGCTGCGCCGCGAGATACGGCGTCCCTGCCGGGAGACGGAGAAGGGGTTCGGCCTCGCCAATGTCAACGAACGGATTCACATGTACTTCGGCCCCGAGTATGGGATGGAGATTCAGTCCCAAAAGGGCGGGGGGACGGTTGTAAATCTGACGATTCCGGCGGTCAAAGAGGAAATAGAACCGGCCGGGATCGGGAAAAGGTGAGATGAGAGATGAGAGTTCCAGGAATGAAAGCAGGAATAAAAGCAGGCCGGATTGTGATCACGGCGCTCCTTGTACTCCTTTTGACCGGCTGTGCCGGAACTCACGGGGTGGAGCAGCCGGAGGACACCCGCACTCCCGTGGACGACAACCTGATCGTGGTGGGCGTGTCCCAGGTGGGCAGCGAGTCTGTTTGGCGGACCGCCAACACGGCGTCCATCCAGAATATTTTCACAAAGGAAAACGGATATTTTCTGATCTTCAACAACGCCCGGCAGAAGCAGGAGAATCAGATCAAGGCGCTGCGCAGCTTTATTTCCCAGCGGGTGGACTACATCGTATTCTCGCCCATCACGGAGGACGGCTGGGACACGGTGCTCCAGGAGGCAAAGGATGCGCAGATTCCAGTGATTCTGATCGACCGCAAGGTGAACGTGCCGGACGACTCGCTCTACACCACCTGGATCGGCTCCGACTTCTACAAGGAAGGCCGGATGGCCGCAACGGCGCTGGACGAGTGTTTAAAGCGCCAAAACCGCGGTGAGGACAGGATTCGGATTGTGGTGCTTCAGGGCACCCGGGGGGCCACGGCCACAATCGGCCGAACCAGCGGTTTCAACGAGATCGCCGGGGAGCATGAGAACTGGGTGATCCTGGATCAGGTGGACGCGGAGTTTACCACCGCAAAAGGGCAGGAGCAGATGGAGCGGCTGCTGCGCCTGCATCCGGACATCGACGTGGTGATCTCACAAAACGACGATATGACCTTCGGCGCACTGGAGGCCATCCGCGGGGCCGGGTTGACGCCGGGGGAGGAAGGGGACGTGATCGTTATCTCCTTTGACGCCGTGAAGGCGGCCCTGGAGCTGGTGGAGAGCGGGGACATCGCCGCGGATGTGGAGTGCAACCCCAATCAGGGCGAGTACGTGGAGACGGTAATCCAAAAAATGGAAAATAACGAGGCGGTGGCGAAAATGTATGTTGTCCCGGAGACGGTGTTTACCAGGGAGAACGTGACAAAAGCCCTGGAGGAGAGAACCTATTGACAGGAAAGAGGAAGCGGAATGTTAAAAGTATTTCTGGTTGAGGACGAGCGCGTTATACGGGAGGGATTCCGGGATAAAATACCCTGGGAACAGTACGGCTTCCGGCTGGTGGGGGAAGCAAACGACGGGGAGATGGCCCTGCCGCTGATCCGGAAGTTGAAACCCGACGTGCTGATCACGGATATCAAAATGCCCTTTATGGACGGCCTATCCCTGAGTGAGATCGTCAAGGAGGAATTTCCTAAAATCAAGATTATCATCATCAGCGGATACGACGATTTTGAGTACGCCCGCCAGGCGATCACGGCGGGGGTGGACCAGTATCTGTTAAAGCCGGTGACGCGGATGACCCTGCGCAACGTGCTGCTGGAACTGAAGGAAAAGATCGAGCAGGACATGGAGCAGAAGGATTATCAGACCCGATACCGGGACGAGGTACGGGAGTTCGAGCAGTTTTCCCTGCGGAGGTTTTTTGAGAAGCTTCTGGACGGTACTCTCTCCGTGAAGGAGATTTACGAGGAGGCGGCCGCCCGCTCCCTGCAGCTTACGGCCCCCTGTTACAATCTGCTGCTTTTTTCCATCTACGAGAAGGGGGAACGGCCGGCCAGCGGGGCAGGGGAACAGCTGATCCGCAGGCAGGAGGAGGTGTTTCACTTTTTCCTGCGCCACCCCCAGTATATCCTGTTCCGCCTGAACATCGACAGCTACGGGGTCCTGATCAAGTCGGAGCCGTGGCAGATGGAGGAGTTGGTGGAGAACAGCCTGGCCCATTTCAAAAAGGTCTGCGGGCCGGAGGAGGCCCGGCTGGAGTGGTACGTTGCGGTGGGATCGGCGGTGGAGCGCTTAAGTCTGCTGCCCCAGTGCTACCGCGGGGTGAACCATTATTTTGCCTACCGCTTTATCCTCCCGGGCCTGCACATTCTATCGGGCGCCACCCTGCCGGACCATCTGCCGGAGCAGGAGGAGACGAGCATCGGGTCCGTGGACTTTCTGCAGATGGACCCGGAAATCATCCGGGATTTCCTGGCCCGCGGAGGCGAGAAGGAGATCCACGATTTTGTGGAGGCCTACCTTGAAAATATCCGAAACGCTTTAAAATCCAGGATGTTCCGCAGCTATGTGATCCTCAACATCCGCTTCGCGGTGGTGGCGTTTCTGGAGTCCATCGGCGCAGAGCAGGCGGAGTATCTGGAAGAGATTGAAAACGCCGTGCGCCTGATCCGCAATGAGGACACGGAGGTGTTTGAGTATTTCGTGGACATGCTTGGAACCGCCATGGGCATCCGCGACCGGATCAACAGCTATCAGGGCGGGAAAATGCTGAAAAAGGCCCTGGAATACATTGACACCAACTACGACAGGGACGCTCTGTCCCTCAATCTGGTAGCCGAGCAGACCGGCATGAGCGCCAACTACCTCAGCGCCATCTTCAGCCAGAGTATGCAGAAAACCTTTGTGGAGTACGTGACGGAGAAGCGCATCGAGAAGGCCAAAAAGCTGTTAAAGCAGACGGACAAGACCTCCGGCGAGATCGCCAAAGAGGTGGGGTACAAGGATTCCCACTATTTCAGCTTTGTGTTCAAAAAACTTCAGGGCTGCAGCCCCAGGGAATACCGCGGGGAGAAGAAGCGCTGAGGTTTTCCGTGACGTTTGCTGCGCGCCACTCACAAAAAACACCTTGCGTGATGTTATTTGTGAACAGTAACGCGCTGAGTGCTACATCTGAGTCTGCGTGCTCTCCTTCAGATTCAGCTTCCAGCGGGCTTCCTGTGATGATACGGGGAGCCCGCTTAACTGCCGGATCATCGCTTCTGCGGCCCGGGTACCCATCTCGTGAGGCTGATGGGAGAGGGTGGTCACCGTGAGAACATCGGAGTTGCTGAAATAGGTATTGTCAAAGGCGGCGATGGCCATACCCGAGGGAAGCTCGTAGCCTGCCAGGAGCAGCTCGTCCACCAGGTAATAGGCGATGATATCGTTGTAGCAGACCACGGCGGTGCAGCCGGATAAGCAGTCCGTTACCATGTTCCGCAAAAACCTCGTGTCCCTGCTGTGGAGCAGCCGGTCCAGCTCGCGGGAGCCGTACCAGCAGACCCGCTCATCGGAGAGGGGGAGGCCCAGATCCCGCATAGCCTCCATGTAGCCCTGATACCGCTCGGCGCCCTGCAGATCGTCCGCCTTGAAAATGCCGCCGATTTCCCGGTGCCCCTGGGCGGCCAGATACTGGACCAGAAGGGTGCTTCCGTAATAATTGTCGTCCTTGACGCACAGGCAGTCCGGCAGGGCGGGGTAGTAGTTGAACAGGAATACAAGGCGGCAGCCGGTTTTCATCAGCCTGCGGTACAGGTCCAGATTCGGGTTGGGCAGTGCGCTTTTGGAGCCCTCCACGATGAGGCCGCGCAGAGGATTTTTCAGAAGAGACAGCAGGATTTCCCGTTCCCTGGAAACGCTGTTGTCCGTGGTGAAAACCCGGTCGGTAAAGCCGGCCGGGGAAAGGATGCTGCGGATATCGGTGATCACGCCCGGGTAAATGTACTCCTGGTCGCTTGAGATCAGGATGCCGATGACATTTCCCTGGGGCTTGGCCGACCGGCCCGTGATGTAGTAGCCGCTTCCCTGTTTCCCTGCGATCAAACCCTTCTGCTCCAGCAGTTTTAGGGCCGTGCGCACGGTCTGGCGGCTCACGCGGTACCGGCCGCAGAGCTCCTGTTCCGTCGGCAGCTTGTGAATCCCCTTTTGAATCTGCCGTTCGATCATCAGTTCCAAACGTTCCGCAACCCAGCGGTATTTGATCGCCATAGGCACCTCCCCATTCATATTAAAAAATCGCACAAATTCTTCCCGGTTCAAATATAAAATTTGTATACCTGTCATAAAAAATCTGCGTTTCCGGCCGGAAATGTCAAGATGCACAAGGGCAAAATTCCTCGTTTTCACGGGAAAACCGGCGCAAATCTAAAAATTTTCAACCATTCCGGTAAAAAAATCACATCAGGCTCAAATTTGTATTTATATTGAATTATAGCACGTTAAATTTGTATTGTAAAGAACTTACAAACCGCATATATAAAGGGAAAACTGAATTGAAAGAAACTCTCCGCCCTGCTAAGATTGAGTCATAAGGAAACAGCAGTTTTAAGTCAAAAAATATAAAAGCGGAGGTAGTAAAATGAAAAAGAAAGCTCTTGTTACAATGTTGGCAGTATCCATGATGGCGGCAGGGCTGGCGGGCTGCGGCGGCTCCACCACGGCGGCTACCCAGGCTGCGGCCACCACCACGGCAGCGGCGGCGGAGGCAGCGGCCACTGAGGCCACCGAAGCCAAATCCGAGGCGGCCACCGAAGCTGAGAAGGCTCCCGCGGTGGCCGACGGAGAGTTGATCCGTGTGGGAATTATCAACAACGACCCCAACGAGTCCGGATACCGGACCGCCAACGACGCGGACATGAAGGCGATGTTTACCAAGGAAAACGGTTATGACGCCTCCTTCGCTTACAGCCTGAAAAACGACGAGCAGATTACGGCGGCTCAGAAATTTATCCAGGACGAGGTGGATTACCTGCTCCTGTCCGCGGCCGATACCTCCGGCTGGGACAGCGTGCTCAAGGATGCCCAGGATGCAGGCATCGGCGTGATCCTTTTTGACCGCACCATCGACGCCAGCGAGGACCTCTACCTGGCCTCCATCGTGTCCGACATGAACAAAGAAGGCGAGACCGCTGTGAACTGGCTGGCCGGACAGGGCCTGGACGAGTACAACATCATCCACATCCAGGGCGTGATGGGCTCCGCCGCGCAGCAGGGAAGAACCGGCGCGCTGGACGCCAAGGTGGCTGCCGAGGCTTCCTGGAATCTGGTAACCCAGCAGACCGCTGAGTGGAACTCCGAGAAGGCGCAGCAGATCGTGCAGTCCGTCATCGATTCCGGCACCAGCTTCAACGTGATCTATGCTGAGAACGACGACATGGCCAAGGGCGCTGTGGCGGCTCTGGACAAAGCCAACATTTCCCACGGCGTGGGCAAGGACGTGATCGTGATGGGATTTGACTGCAACAAGTGGGCCCTTCAGGAGCTGCTGGACCAGAACTGGAACTACGACGGACAGTGCAACCCCTTCCAGGCTTCCTACATCGATGAGATCATCAAGAAGGTGCAGAGCGGCGAGGAGCTGACGGAAAAGACCATCATCATGGATGAGAAGGGCTTCGACGCCACCACCATCACGGCGGACGACGTGGAAAAATACGGGATCTAGGAACCGGTTATCCGGGAGTTTCTGTGATCGAAAACGGAAAGAGCGCGCTTACGCGCTCTTTCCCCATAAAAAGGAGTGAATATCGCTGGTGAAAGAGAATTCTGTACTGGAAATGAAAAATATACACAAGAGCTTTCCGGGGGTGCGCGCCCTGCAGGCGGTGGATTTTACACTGTGCGAGGGGGAGATCCACGCGCTGATGGGCGAAAACGGCGCGGGCAAATCCACGCTGATCAAGGTGCTCACCGGCGTCTACGAGAAGGACGAGGGCGAGATTTATCTGAAGGGCATGGACAAAGCGGCGGCGATCAAGTCCCCCAAGGATGCCCAGAACTTAGGGATCAGCACGGTGTACCAGGAAATTACCCTGTGCCCCAACCTCACAGTGGCGGAGAACATGTACATCGGACGCGGAAAAAAACGGATTATGGACTGGAAAAAGGTGAACGAGGACGCGGACCGGATTCTCCAGAATCTGGGAATACCGGCTCGGGCGCAGCAGCAGCTGTCCGACTGCTCCATCGCGATCCAGCAGATGGTGGCCATCGCCCGGGCGGTGGACATGGACTGCAAGGTGCTGATCCTGGATGAACCCACTTCCTCCTTAGACGAGTCGGAGGTGGAGAAACTCTTTGGGCTTATGCGGGACCTGCGGGCCAGAGGCGTGGGCATTATCTTTGTCACCCATTTCCTGGACCAGGTCTACGAAGTCTGCGACAAGATCACGGTCCTGCGGGACGGCCAGCTGGTGGGAGAGTACGTCATCGAGGAGCTTCCGCGGGTGAAGCTGGTGGCGAAGATGCTGGGCAAGGAGCTGAACGACCTGGAAAATATCAAGGAGAAGGCAGAGGGGTATTCCGGAGCAAAGGAGCGCGTGCTGGAGGTTTCGGGCCTGCAGAGCGACGCCGGGATCAAGCCCTTCGACTTCTACATCAACAAGGGCGAGGTCAACGGTTTTACCGGGCTTTTGGGGTCCGGGCGCAGCGAATGTGTCCGCGCCATTTTCAGCGCAGACAAGGTGACGGGCGGAACGGTTAAAAAGAACGGAAAGACGGTCAAAATCACAAAACCCCTGGACGCCATGAAAAACGGGATCGCCTATCTGCCGGAGGACCGCAAAAACGACGGCATTGTGGGAGATCTCTCGGTGCGTGAGAACATTATCCTGGCGGCACAGGTCCTGAAGGGATTTTTCAAGCCCTTCTCCAGGGCGGAGGCCAACCGGCTGGCGGAGGAATATATCAAGCTGCTGGAGATCAAGACCGCTTCCGCGGATACGCCCATCAAATCCCTTTCCGGCGGAAACCAGCAGAAGGTTATCCTGGCGCGCTGGCTTCTGACCCACCCGGAATACCTGATTCTGGATGAACCCACCCGCGGCATCGATATCGGCACCAAGATCGAAATTCAAAAGCTGGTGCTCAAGCTGGCCGCGGAGGGGATGAGCGTGACCTTTATCTCCTCGGAGACGGATGAGATGCTCCATACCTGTTCCCGGCTGATCGTCATGCGGGACCGGAAGATGGTGGGAGAGCTCTCGGGGGATGACCTCAATCAGGTGAAAATCATGGAGACAATCGCAGGAGGTGAGATGGGATGACGGACAGGAGAAAAGCGGATGCATCCGGTGCATTTGCAGATTTATTCAGAAAACAGATTTTTATTCCCATCGCCGCGCTGCTGCTCTTGACCGTGTTTAATCTGGCGGTGGACCCGTCCTTTTTCAAGGTGACGCTGGGGACCAACAGCGCCGGAAACCCGGTTTTGACCGGCTATCTGATGACCATTCTGGACTACGGCTCCGAGGTCGCCATCCTGGCCATCGGCATGACCTTAGTCACAGCCGCTTCCGGGGGGCAGGACATCAGCGTGGGCGCCGCGGTGGCCATCGCCGGTTCCGTGATCCTGCGGGTCCTGGTGGGCCTGGGCGGGGACGGCGCCCTTAGGGCCCCGATTATCGTGGGATTTCTGGCCGCCTGTCTGGTGGCGATGTTCTTTGGCGCGTTCAACGGCGTGCTGGTGGCGATCTTTAAAATCCAGCCCATGGTGGCGACCCTGATCCTCTATACGGCCGGGCGCTCCATCGCGGCCTGGATCAACAACAACGAGCTGCCCATCGTGACGGACAAAACCTTTACCTATTTCGGCGGCTTCATCCCCGGGATTCCCGTGCCCACGCCCTTTTTCCTGGCGGTGGTGTGCGTGATCATCACGATGCTGGTGCTAAAATTCACCAACCTGGGCCTGTACACCCAGGCCGTGGGAATCAACGCCAGCTCCTCCCGGCTCAACGGCCTGAATCCCACCTTTATCAAGTGGCTGAGCTTTGTGATTCTGGGCCTGTGCGTGGCGGTGGTGGCCCTGATTAAGACGAGCCGGCTCTCCACCATCAACTACTCGGTGATCGCCAAGGACATCGAGATGGACGCCATCCTGGCGGTGGCCCTGGGGGGAAATGTGCTCAGCGGCGGCCGGTTCAACATTATGGCCTCCATTCTGGGCGCCTACGTGATCCAGTTTCTGACCACGACCCTTTACAAGTTCAACGTATCCTCGGACGCGCTTCCGGCCTACAAGGCCGTGGTGGTGATCGTGCTGGTGGTGATCAGCGCGCCGGCGGTAAAAGAGAAACTTTCGGGCCTGGGGAAGAGACTTACAAAGCAGAGGGGGGTCGCTTGATATGGTAAAAATGAAAAATGCGGGCGGCGGGGCGCAGCCCGGCCGGACCAACCGTCTGACGGACACGAATTTGCTTCTGGCCATCACGGTTGTGGTATTCCTGGTCATGTACATCGGAGCGATGCTGTTTCTGAAGAAAGGCTTTTTGAAGCCCCAGACGTTCTTTAACATTCTCAACGCCAACGCGGCCCTGATCATCACCTCCTGCGGCATGAGCCTGGTGATGATCACCGGCGGGATCGATATCTCCGTGGGCGGCGTGGTGGCCCTGGTCAGCATGAGCTGCGCCGTGTACCTGGACTATCACGGAGGCAGCCTGGTCACATCGCTGCTCATTGCCCTGGGAATCGGCCTGGCCTTTGGCGCGGTGCAGGGCTTTCTGGTGGCGTACCTGGATATTCAGCCCTTTATCGTTTCCCTGGCCGGCATGTTCTTCGCCCGGGGCATGACGACCATCGTCCACACGGCTCCATTCAACGTGGCAAATGAAGCCTTCGTGGGGTTAAAGGATACCCGGATCAACGTGCCGGGTCTGGGTACGGTCAATAAATTGGGGAAATATGTAAACGCCTATGTGGAAATCGGCGTGATCGTGGCGCTTTTGATTGTGGTGATCTTGTTCTGTGTGTTAAAATGGACGAAACTGGGCCGCAATTTCTACGCGGTGGGCGGCAACCGGCAGAGCGCCCTGATGCTGGGCGTGGACGTGAAGAGAACCCGGTTTTTATCCCACCTGTTCTGCGGGCTTCTGGCGGGGATCGGCGGATACGTCTATTTCCTCCACGTGGGGTCCGGCTCCGCCTCCCACGCCATGGGTATGGAGATGAACGCCATCGCGTCCTCCATCATCGGCGGAACCCTGCTGACCGGCGGCGTCGGCAATATTTTCGGAACCTTTGTGGGCGTGTTGTCGCTGAGCACCATTCAGAACATCGTATCCTCCATCGGTCTTGACCAGGCCTGGTGGACGGGAATCACCGTGGCGGCCATGCTTTGCCTGTTCCTTGTGATCCAGAGCGTCATCCTGGCCCGCAAGCGCTGAATCGAGAATGAAAAGGAGAATCTATCATGCTGAATGCAAAAAAATATGAATTTTGGTTTTGTACCGGGTCCCAGGACCTGTACGGGGACGAGTGCCTGGCCCATGTGGCGGAGCACTCCTGGGTGATCGTGAATGAGCTCAACCGTTCCGGGAATCTTCCCTTTGAGGTGGTCTTAAAGCCCACGCTCATCACCAACGAGCTGATCCGCAAGACCTTAAACGAGGCCAACAACGACGAAAACTGCGCGGGCGTGATCACCTGGATGCACACCTTTTCCCCGGCCAAATCCTGGATTTTGGGACTTCAGGAGTACCGCAAACCCCTGCTGCATCTGCACACCCAGTTCAACCGTGAGATCCCCTACGACACCATTGACATGGATTTCATGAACGAAAACCAGGCGGCCCACGGGGATCGGGAGTACGGCCACATTTTCACACGGCTGGGTATGGAGCGCAAGGTGGTGATGGGCTATTGGGCGGACGCGGACGTTCAGGGCAGGATCGCGGCCTGGATGCGGACCGCGGTGGGCGTGATCGAGAGCAGCCACGTCCGGGTGATGCGCATCGCAGACAATATGCGCAACGTGGCCGTCACCGAGGGCGACAAGGTGGAGGCTCAGATCAAATTCGGCTGGGAGGTGGACGCCTACCCGGTGACGGAGATCGCGGAGGCGGTCGCAGCGGTATCCCAGAGCGACATCAACGCCCTGGTGGATGAATATTACGGGAAATACCAGATTCTCACCGAAGGGCGGGACGCCGGGGAGTTCAGGCGGCACGTGGCGGTTCAGGCGGGCATCGAACTGGGATTTGAGCGCTTTCTGGAGGAGAAGAACTACCAGGCGATCGTGACCCACTTCGGAGACCTGGGCAGCTTAAAACAGCTTCCGGGGCTGGCGATTCAGCGCCTGATGGAAAAGGGCTACGGCTTCGGCGCTGAGGGCGACTGGAAGACGGCCGCCATGGTGCGCATCATGAAGATCATGACCGGCGGAATGAATGAGACCAAGGGCACCTCCTTTATGGAAGATTACACCTATAACCTGGTGCCCGGCAGGGAAGGCATTTTGCAGGCCCACATGCTGGAGGTGTGCCCCACCATCGCCGACGGGACGGTGGGCATCAAGGTGCAGCCCCTGTCCATGGGCGACCGCGAGGACCCGGCCCGCCTGGTGTTCACCGCCAAGGAAGGTCCGGCCATCGCCACCTCCCTGATCGATCTGGGAGACCGTTTCCGCCTGATCATCAACAATGTGGACTGTAAAAAAACGGAAAAGCCTATGCCCAAGCTGCCGGTGGCCACCGCCTTCTGGACTCCGCAGCCGGATCTGCGGACCGGAGCGGAGGCATGGATCATTGCCGGCGGAGCCCATCACACGGCATTTACCTACGATCTTACGGCGGAGCAGATGGGCGACTGGGCCGGGGCCATGGGCATCGAGGCGGTTTACATCGACGAAAATACCACCATCCGCCAGCTGAAGAACGAGCTGCGCTGGAACAGCATCGCCTACAGAAAATAGTTGAAGGAGAGAGACATGAAAACGCAGAGAGAAATCATTGAAAGCGGAAACGCGGTCCTCGGCATCGAATTGGGTTCCACCAGAATCAAGGCGGTTCTGATCGGAGCGGACGGCGCGCCCCTCGCCTCCGGCAGCCACGAGTGGGAGAACCGGCTGGAAAACGGCTTCTGGACCTACTCGCTTAATGCGGTCTGGGCGGGGCTTCGGGACTGTTACGCCGACTTAATCCGGGACATCCGCTCCAAATACGGCGTGGGAATCAAGCGGCTTGCCGCCATCGGATTCTCCGCTATGATGCACGGCTACCTGGCCTTTGACGGGGAGGGAGAGCTGCTGACGCCCTTCCGCACCTGGCGCAACGGCACCACCGGCCCTGCCGCCTCTGCGCTGACGGAGCTGTTTCACTACAACATTCCCCAGAGATGGAGCATCGCCCACCTGTACCAGGCCATCCTGAACCGGGAGGAGCACGTGCCCGCAATCCGTTACATGACAACCCTGGCCGGTTACGTCCACTGGCGCTTGACCGGCCGCAAGGTGCTGGGCGTGGGCGACGCCTCCGGCATGTTCCCCATCGACATCCGTACCCAAAACTACGACGCTGTTATGCTGGAGAAATTCGACGTCCTGACCGCGCCTGAAAACTTCCCCTGGAAGCTGCCGGAGATTCTTCCCCAAATCCTTCCGGCCGGCGCCCAGGCGGGCTGCCTCACCGGGGAGGGCGCCCGGCTCCTGGACGCCAGCGGACAGCTGGAAGCCGGAATCCCCCTGTGTCCCCCCGAGGGCGACGCGGGCACCGGCATGACGGCCACCAACAGCGTGGCCAAATGCACGGGCAACGTGTCCGCCGGAACCTCCGCCTTCGTCATGGTGGTCCTGGAGCAGGAACTGAAGAAAATCCACCCGGAGATCGACCTGGTGACCACGCCGGACGGCAGCCTGGTGGGAATGGTGCACGCCAACAACTGCACCTCGGACATCAACGGCTGGGCCGGTTTGTTCCGGGAGTTCGCCGCAGGTCTGGGGCTGGCGGTGAACCCGGACCAGCTTTATTCCACCCTCTACACCAAGGCCCTGGAGGGAGAGGACGACTGTGGAGGCCTGCTGGCCTACGGCTATCTGTCCGGTGAAAACCTGGTGGACGTGTCCGAGGGCCGCCCAATGGTCCTTCGAACGCCGGAGAGCCGTTTCACCCTGGCTAACTTCATGCGCGCCCACCTCTACGGAGCCGTGGCAGCGCTGAAAATCGGAATGGACATCTTAGTCAAGGAAGAGCAGGTGCAGGTGGATCAGATCTATGGCCACGGCGGTTTCTTCAAAACGCCCCTTGCAGGCCAGCGCATCATGGCCGCCGCCATGGGCGCCAAAATCTCCGTCCTGGAAACCGCCGGAGAAGGCGGTCCCTGGGGAATGGCCCTCTTAGCCGCCTACATGAACGGCAGGGAGGAAGGCCAGAGCCTCCAGGACTACCTGGCCTCCCGCATCTTCAAAAACAGCCGCAGCGTAACCGTGTCCCCCCTGGAAACCGACGTGGAAGGCTTTGAAGCCTACATCGGGCGCTTCAAAAACTGCCTCCCCCTCCAGCGGGCGGCCGCCCAATACCTCACCACCCCCTAAAGGAGGCTCCCAATGCTTGAATCCCTCAAAAAGCAAGTCTACGAAGCAAATATGCAGCTGCCCGCCCACGGCCTCGTCACCTTCACCTGGGGCAACGTGAGCGCCATCGACCGTGAAAGCGGCCTTTTCATCATCAAACCCAGCGGAGTCGATTATGACAAGCTGACGCCCGAGCGTATGGTGGTCATGGACCTCAACATGAACAAAATCGAGGGCGACCTAAACCCGTCCTCCGACACCGCCACCCATTGCCAGCTCTACAGGGCGTTCCCGCAAATCGGCGGCATCGTGCACACCCACTCCCCCTGGGCCACCAGCTGGGCCCAGGCCGGGCGCGCCATCCCCTGCTACGGAACCACCCACGCCGACTACATCTACGGCGAAATTCCCTGCCTGCGCTGTCTGACCCCGGCCGAGCTGGAAGACTACGAGGCCAACACCGGCCGTCTCATTGCCGATCATTTTAAAAACCTGGACGTAAAAGCCGTGCCCTGCGTCCTCTGTCAAAACCACGGCCCCTTCGCCTGGGGCAAAGACGCCCACGAGGCCGTCCACAACGCCGTAGTCCTGGAAGAGGTAGCCAAAATGGCCGCCCGCTGCGAACAAATCAATCCCCAAGTCCGCCCCGCCCCCCAATCCCTCCAGGACAAACACTACCACCGCAAACACGGCCCCAACGCCTACTACGGCCAACCCCACTAATTTTTCGATATTTTTCATATTTTCCAAAAATCCCCAGTCCTCCAGGTGCACCTCCGCTCATGCACCTCGTCCGCCGGGGATTTTTTCTTTCCCCACCCCAAAATCCCAGCGGCTTCCTCCAATCCGCAGTGGGTGAGAGGCAGGGGGACGGGGGCGGAGGTGACTTTGGAGCGGTTTGGAGCGGCTTAGGCGGAAGGGCCTGGAAAGGGCGGGATTGCGCAGGGCTCTCAAAGCCCGGAGCAAAGCGCAGGCGGAGGGGCCGGCATAAGGCCGGCGCTGTAGCTCGGAGCGGTGCCCGTCCTTTCCAGGCCCTTCCGCCTTAGCCGCTCCTACCGCGGAAACCGGAACCTCAGCCCCCGTCCCCCTGCCTCTCACGAACGGCAACCCACCCCCCAAAACCAGTTGACTTCCACCCGATTTTAAAGTAAAATTCAACTGTCAATCCAAAATTACAAATGGCTGGACCGCGTGGTCCAGCCTCCTATACGTTAAGGAGCATATGAATGGAACCAACCGCTATCACGATAAATGGGACGCCTGAGTCCGCTGCCGCAGCTCCGATTCAGGAACCCCAGCGCCAGCAATACTACATGGAAAAAGCCCGTAAACAGCTGTCCGCTTTTTCTGCCGCCCTGGGCCGCCCCCTCACCTGCTGTATCAATACCTTCGGCTGCCAGATGAACGCCAGAGACTCCGAAAAACTCCTCGGCATCCTGGAATCCATCGGCTACAAAGCCACGGACTCCGAGCACGCCGATTTCGTGCTCTACAACACCTGCACCGTGCGTGAAAACGCCAACCAGCGCGTGTACGGCCGTCTGGGCCAGCTGGGGGCTTACAAGAAAAAAAATCCCCACATGATGATCGCCCTGTGCGGCTGCATGATGCAGGAGCCGGAGGTGGTGGAGCGCATCAAAACCAGCTACCACTTCGTGGATCTGATATTCGGCACCCACAACATTTTCAAGCTGGCAGAGCTGGTGAGCACTTGTCTGGACACCCGGCAGGGGAAAAAGCACCGGACCGTGATCGACATCTGGAAGGACACGGACAAGATCGTGGAGGACCTGCCGGTGGAGCGCAAATACCCCTTCAAATCCGGCGTCAACATTATATTTGGCTGCAACAACTTCTGCAGCTACTGCATTGTACCCTACGTGCGCGGCCGGGAGAGAAGCCGCAGGCCGGAGGAGATTTTAAAAGAAGTCAAACGGCTGGCGGCCGACGGCGTGGTGGAGATCATGCTGCTGGGCCAGAACGTCAACTCCTACGGCAAAAACCTGGAGGAGCCCATGACCTTCGCCCAGCTTTTGCGGGAGGTGGAGAAAATCGACGGCATCGAGCGCATCCGCTTTATGACCTCCCATCCAAAGGACCTCTCCGACGAGCTGATCGAGGTGATGTCCCAGTCCAAAAAAATCTGCCGCCACCTGCACTTGCCCCTGCAGTCCGGCAGCAGCCGCATCTTAAAAGAGATGAACCGCCGCTACACCAAGGAGCAGTACCTGACGCTGGCGGAGAAGATCAAGGCCGCCGTGCCGGGGATTTCCCTGACCACGGATATCATTGTGGGCTTCCCCGGGGAGACGGAGGAGGACTTTTTGGAGACCATGGACGTGGTGCGGCGGGTGGAATTTGACAGCGCATTTACCTTCATCTACTCCAAGCGCACGGGCACCCCTGCCGCTTCCATGGAGAACCAGGTGCCAGAGGACGTGGTCAGGGAACGCTTCGACCGGCTGTTAAACGAGGTCCAGTCCATTTCTGCAAAAATCTGTGGCCGCGACGTCCACACGGTGCAGCAGGTCCTGGTGGAGGAGGAGAACGACCACACGCCGGGTTATATGACCGGGCGGCTTTCCAACAACACGGTGGTCCATTTCCCGGGGGATCCGTCCATGATCGGAACGCTGATGGATGTGTATTTGGAGGAGAGCAAAGGATTTTACTACATGGCCCGTCCGGTTTAAAACCGGCCCGGCAACCGATAAAATGGAAAATTACGAGAGAAGAGAGGCATAAAGTTGGTACAGTCACAATTATCCCCGATGATGCAGCACTACATGGAGACCAAGAAACAGTATCCGGACTGTGTTCTGTTCTACCGTCTGGGAGACTTTTACGAGATGTTTTTTGACGATGCGCTGACCGTATCGAAGGAGCTGGAAATTACGCTCACCGGGAAGGAGTGCGGCCTGCCGGAGCGCGCGCCCATGTGCGGCGTGCCCTTCCACGCGGTGGATTCCTACTTAAACCGCCTGGTGCAGAAGGGCTACAAGGTGGCCATCGCCGAGCAGATGGAGGACCCCAAGCAGGCCAAGGGCCTGGTGAAGCGGGAGGTCATCCGGGTGGTGACGCCGGGTACCATCACCAGCGCCCAGGCTCTGGATGAGACCAAGAACAACTACCTGATGGGCATCGTGTGCACGGACGGCGGCTACGGTGTGTCCACGGCCGACATCAGCACCGGGGATTTCCTGGTGACCGAGGTGTCCACGGACCGGGAGCTGTTCGACGAGATCAATAAGTTTTCGCCCTCGGAAATCATTTGCAACAACGCCTTCTATGTGTCCGGGGTGGACATCGAGGAGCTGAAGAACCGCTACCACGTGGCGGTCTCCGCTCTGGACAGCCACTTTTTCGGCGAGGAGTCCTGCCACAAGGTGCTGCGGGAGCATTTCCGGGTGGGATCCCTGTCCGGGCTGGGGCTGGAGGATTACGGCACCGGAATCATCGCCGCCGGAGCGGTGCTGCAGTACATGTACGAGACCCAGAAGAGCACCCTGGAGCACATCACCACCATCAAGCCTTATTCCACCGGCCAGTTCATGATCATCGACACCTCCACCAGGCGGAACCTGGAGCTGGTGGAGACCATGCGGGAGAAGCAGAAGCGGGGGACCCTGCTGTGGGTTCTGGACAAGACCAAAACCGCCATGGGCGCCCGCCTGCTGAGAGCCTATATCGAGCAGCCCCTGATCCACCGGGAGGAGATCATCGCCCGCCAGAGCGCCGTGGAGGAGCTGAACATGAACTATATTTCCCGGGAGGAGATTCGGGAGTATTTAAACCCCGTCTACGACCTGGAGCGCCTGATCGGGCGCATCAGCTACAAGACCGCCAATCCCAGGGATTTGATCTCCTTCTGCAATTCCCTGGAGATGCTGCCCTACATCAAACGACTTTTGGAAGAATTTTCCAGTCCGCTGTTGAAGGCTCTGGCGGATGACATGGATCCCCTGGAGGACTTGTTTGAGCTGATCCGTTCCGCCATCGTGGAGGAGCCGCCCATCACCCTCAGGGAGGGAGGAATCATCCGGGACGGCTACAACGAGGAGGCGGACAAGCTGCGGGCCGCCAAAACCGAGGGCAAGACGTGGCTTGCCGAGCTGGAGGCCAGGGAGCGGGAAAAGACCGGGATCAAGGGTCTGAAGGTCAAGTTCAACAAGGTGTTCGGCTACTATTTCGAGGTGACCAACTCCTTCAAGAACATGGTGCCCGACTATTTTGTGCGCAAACAGACTCTGACCAACGCGGAGCGCTTTACCACCGACGAGTTAAAGCAGCTGGAGGAGATCATCATGGGGGCCGAGGACAAGCTGGTGTCCCTGGAGTACGACCTGTTCTGTCAGGTCCGGGACCACATCGCCTCCCAGGTGGTGCGTATCCAGAAGACCGCCAAGTCCATCGCGGGCACCGACGTGTTCTGCTCCCTGTCCACCGTGGCATCGCGGCGCAATTACGTGAAGCCCGCTATCAACGAGAAGGGCACCATTTCCATTAAAAACGGACGCCATCCGGTGGTGGAGCAGATGATGCGGGACGATTTGTTCGTGGCAAACGACACCTATCTGGACAACGGCAAGAACCGGCTGTCCGTGATCACCGGCCCCAACATGGCCGGAAAATCCACCTACATGCGCCAGGTTGCCCTGATCGTGCTCATGGCCCAGCTGGGCAGCTTCGTGCCCGCCGACGAGGCGGACATCGGTATCTGCGACCGCATTTTCACCCGGGTGGGGGCCTCCGACGACCTGGCCAGCGGCCAGAGTACCTTTATGGTGGAAATGACCGAGGTAGCCAATATTCTGCGAAACGCCACCCGCAACAGCCTGCTGGTTCTGGACGAGATCGGACGGGGGACCAGCACCTTCGACGGGCTGTCCATCGCCTGGGCTGTGATCGAGCACATCAGCAGCACCCGTCTTTTAGGGGCCAAGACGCTGTTCGCCACCCATTACCACGAGCTGACGGAGCTGGAGGGCACCATCGCCGGGGTGAAGAACTACTGCATCGCCGTCAAGGAGCAGGGGGACGATATCGTGTTCCTGCGCAAGATCGTCCGGGGCGGCGCGGACAAGAGCTATGGAATCCAGGTGGCCAAGCTGGCCGGGGTGCCGGAGTCGGTGATCCTTAGGGCCAAGGAGATCGCCGAGGAGCTGAGCAACGCCGACATCACCGCCAGGGCCAAGGAGATCGCCGAGGTCAGCGCCAACATCGCCCAGCGCAAGGCGGTGCCCAGGCCCGACGAGGTGGATATGCAGCAGCTCACCTTCTTCGACACGGTAAAGGACGACGACATTATCAAGGAACTGAGTGAGCTGGAGATCAACAGTATGACTCCGGTGGACGCCATGAATACGCTGTACCGCCTGCAGAACAAGCTGAAAAACAGGTGGAAGGACAGCTGACAATCAGGAGATGCCATGAACTTTCATATATTGACACTGTTTCCCGAGATGGTGATGGGGGGCTTAAGCACCAGCATCACCGGCCGGGCCATGGAAAAGGGAATCATATCCGTGGAGGCCGTGAACATACGGGATTATTCCAAGGACAAGCACCGCCATGTGGACGACGCGCCCTACGGCGGCGGAGCCGGCATGGTCATGCAGCCGGAGCCCATCTGCGACGCCTACGAGGACCTGTGCGCCCGCACGGGCCGAAGGCCCCGGGTGATTTATATGACGCCCCAGGGCCGGGTGTTCACCCAGCAGATCGCCGAGGAGCTGGCCCGGGAGGAGGAGCTGGTGTTCCTCTGCGGCCACTACGAGGGAATTGACGAGCGGGCTCTGGAGCTGGTGGCAACGGACTACCTGTCCATCGGGGACTACGTGCTCACCGGCGGGGAACTTCCCGCCATGGTGATGATCGACTGTATTTCCCGGCTGGTGCCCGGGGTGCTCAACAACGAGGTCAGCGCCGAGGTGGAGTCCTTCCACGACAACCTGCTGGAATACCCCCAGTATACCAGACCCGAGGTATTTAACGGGCTGGCGGTGCCGGAGGTGCTGCTCAGCGGACACCACAAGAATATCGAAAAATGGCGCAGGGAGCAGTCCATAAGGCGCACCCTGGAACGCCGTCCGGACCTGCTTAAAGGGGCGAATCTCTCGAAAAAAGAGCAAAAATACCTGGAAGAGCTGATCCGGGAGCAGGAAACCGGGGAAAACGAGCCGGATAGCCATTGACAGAAAAGCGCAAATGTTGTAGAATCGGATGAAAACACCGCCCCCGGGCGGTAAAACCCTCCCGGAAGGCCGGGATTAATAAAATTGAGAATAACAGGAGTTGATGATGGACTTGTCCAGTGACACAGTAGGCATACGATTGTTTGTGATTTTGATTCTTTTGGCGCTGTCCGCCTTTTTTTCTTCCTCGGAGACAGCATTGACCACGGTCAACAAAATCCGCATCCGCAATCTGGCGGAGGCGGGGGATAAGCAGGCCGGGTACGTGATGAAGTTGGGAGAGAACCAGGCGCGCATGTTAAGCGCCATTCTGATCGGCAACAATGTGGTAAACCTTTCGGCCTCCTCCATGGTGACCGTACTGGTGACGGACGTGTTCGGCAGCAGCTTCGCCGGTATCGCAACAGGCGTGCTGACCCTGCTGATTCTCATTTTCGGCGAGATTACGCCCAAGACCGTGGCGACCTTAGAGTCGGAGCGCAACGCCCTGCGCTGCGCCCATGTGATTTACACGCTGATGATCGCGCTTACGCCCCTAATTCTGCTGGTAAACTGGATGTCCTCCGGGGTTTTAAAGCTGCTGCACGTGGACCCCAACAAGCGCAACGACGATATGACCGAGGATGAGCTGCGCACCATTGTGGAAGTGGGCCACGAAAAGGGCGTGATCGAGTCTGAGGAAAAGGAAATGATCAACAACGTGTTCGATCTGGACGACAGCGTAGCCAAGGACATCATGGTGCCCCGCATCGACATGGTGTTTGTGGACGTGGACGCCTCCTACCAGAAGGTGATCGAAACCTTCCGGGAGGAGCACTACACCCGTCTGCCCGTCTACGAGGAGACCACGGACAATGTGATCGGCATCATCAATGTCAAGGATCTGCTTTTAGTGGAGGACCGGGAGCACTTTCACGTGCGCGATTATCTGCGCCAGCCCATCTACACCTACGAGTCCAAAAAGATTTCCGACCTGCTGCTGGAGCTGCGCAAAACCTCCAACAACATCGTGATCGTGCTGGACGAGTACGGAGCCACCGCGGGTCTTGCCACCCTGGAAGACATTCTGGAGGAGATTGTGGGCGACATCCGCGACGAGTACGACGGGGACGAGGAGGAAGAGCTGGTGGAGGTGGCTCCCGGCGAGTATGTGGCCGAGGGCGCCATGAAGCTGGACGACTTAAACGACCGCCTGAACCTGGGGCTGGACTCTGAGGACTACGACTCCATCGGCGGCTTTATGATCGAGCAGCTGGATCACCTGCCGGAGGCCGGTGAATCCATGGAATACGAGGGAATCCGCATGGTGGTGGACGCCGTGGACCGCAACCGCATCGACAAGGTCCGCATTTACCTGCCGGCAAGCGAAAAACAGCAGCAGGCTTCTTAAAAAACGCTTGCTTTTTAAGACAAGATATGGTAGAATTAATTGTTGTGACTAAGAAAGAGATGGTCCTCTGTTACAGATTGGGCGGTGAATGGGAAACTTACCGCCGGACGTATTAAGAACATCCAATATAATAAGGAGGTTCACACGATGAACGAAATTATCAAGAAGATTGAAGCAGCTCAGTTGAAGGAGAGCGTGCCGGAGTTCCACGTAGGCGACACCGTGCGCGTTTACAACAAGATCAAAGAGGGCGCTCGCGAGAGAATCCAGGTATTTGAGGGAACCGTGATCAAGAGACAGAACGGCGGCGCAAGAGAGACCTTCACCGTCCGCAAGAACTCCAACGGAATCGGCGTTGAGAAGACCTGGCCCTTACATTCCCCCAACGTAGACAACGTAGAGGTTGTCCGCAAGGGTAAAGTAAGACGCGCGAAGCTGAACTATCTGAGAGACAGAGTTGGTAAGGCTGCGAAGGTAAAAGAGTTGGTAAAATAATTGTAGTTCAGTAGGTCTGCGCACTTGCTGCGCTGACCGTACGAAAAACTAAGCTTGCAGGCAAAAATCCCATCGACGAAGTCGATTTTAAATGGATTTTTGCTCGTATCTGTGAAGGTACTGAACAGATACAAATAATTCAGCAGTGCAGTACAAGGGACAATGAAAATTGTCCCTTTTTTGAACAGAGAACAGGTGAGCACGGTCACAGGCAGGTGGTGGTTACGTGGAATATTTTATGAATGAGGATACGGCGTGGCTCAGGCGGATTGTGCATTGGGTCGTGGACCTGGTGGTGGCGGTGGCGCTGGCGTGGTTTCTGGTGTACGGCTTCTGCGGGCAGGTGCGCATTTCGGGCAACTCCATGCAGCCGCTTCTGGATGCGGAGGATGTGGTTTTAATTAACCGTCTGGCTTATGATCTGGGCAAGCCCCAGCGCTTCGACGTGGTGGTATTCGAGCGCGAGGACCAGCAGAAGAATGTCAAGCGGGTGATCGGACTGCCCGGCGAGACCGTACAGATCAAGGGCGGCATGGTGTTTATCGACGGCGAGCTGCTCCCCGCCGAGGACGGGCTGGAGCAGGTGTCCCTGGCCGGAATGGCGGACACGCCGATACGCCTTGGGGAGGACGAGTATTTCCTTCTGGGCGACAACCGGGACAGCAGCGAGGACAGCCGTTTCGCCAATATCGGCAATGTAAAACGCGGACAGATTCAGGGAAAGGTATGGTTTCGCATCCTGCCCCTGCTGAAGCTGGACCTGATCCATTCTTAGGAACAGCCGTTTTAAAGAACAGGAGAATTCAGAATGAATATACAATGGTATCCCGGACATATGACAAAGGCCAAACGGGCCATGAAAGAGGATTTAAAACTCATTGACCTGGTGATCGAGCTGGTGGATGCCCGGGTGCCGCTTTCCAGCCGTAACCCCGATATCGACGATCTGGGGGCCGGAAAGGCGCGCATCGTGCTGCTGAACAAGGCCGATCTGGCGGACGAGGCTTTAAACCGCCGCTGGGCTCAGTGGTTTACGGAGCGCGGCATGCACGTGGTGAAAATCGACGCCAGGAACAAGGGGACCTTAAAGCAGATCCAGGCGGTGGTCCAGGAGGCCTGCAAGGAGAAGATTGAGCGCGACAGGAAGCGGGGTATTTTAAACCGCCCCATCCGCGCCATGGTGGTGGGAATCCCCAACGTGGGCAAGTCCACCTTTATCAACTCCTTCGCCGGAAAGGCCTGCGCCAAGACCGGCAACAAGCCCGGCGTGACCAAGGGAAACCAGTGGATCCGCCTGAACAAGACTCTGGAGCTTTTGGACACTCCGGGAATCCTCTGGCCCAAGTTCGAGGACCAGCAGGTGGGACTCAAGCTGGCGCTGATCGGTTCCATCAACGATGAGATTTTAAACCGGGACGAGCTGGCGCTGGAGCTGGTGAATGTTTTGAACCGCAGGTATCCCGGTGTTCTGGCGGAGCGCTATCAGCTGGAAAACGCCGGGGACTGCGATACGATCCAGGTGTTGGAGCAGGTGGCCAGACAGCGCTCCTGCCTGGCAAAGGGCGGAGAGCTGGATCTGCCCAAGGCCGCCAGACTGCTGTTAGATGACTTCCGCAGCGGACGGCTGGGCCGGATCACGCTGGAGGAACCGGAGATTGCACAGGATAAAGGGGAGAAGAATCAGGATGGCAAGGACGTTAAGCGGTGAAAAGCTGGAAAAAGAACTGGCGCGCCTGGAGCAGATGCGGGAGTATGAGAATACCTACGCGGCCTGCGCCATGATCTGCGGCATCGACGAGGCGGGCAGAGGCCCCCTGGCGGGCCCTGTGGCAGCCGGAGCGGTGATTCTGCCAAAGGACTGCACCCTGCTGCATTTGAACGACTCCAAGAAGCTCTCGGAGAAGCGCAGAGAGGAGCTGTTTGTGCAGATCAAGGAGCAGGCCGTGGCATGGTGCGTGGGCATCGTGGGGCCGGAGCGCATCGATGAGATCAACATCTTGCAGGCCACCTACGAGGCCATGCGCCAGGCGATTGCAGGTCTCGGCGTAAAGCCGGATATTCTGCTCAACGACGCGGTGGAGATACCCGGCGTGGACATTATGCAGGTGCCCATCATCAAGGGGGACGCCAAGAGCGTGTCCATCGCCGCCGCCAGCATTTTAGCCAAGGTCACCAGGGACCACATGATGGCGGAGTACGACCAGCTGTTCCCGGACTACAGCTTTGCCAAACACAAGGGCTATGGCACCGCGGCCCATATCCAGGCCATCAAGGAGCTGGGGCCCTGTCCCATCCACCGGCGCAGCTTTATCCGGAATATATGGAGTGAAGGTAACTGATCAAAAATGGATTTTTGCCCGTATCGGTGAAGATACGGAACCGATACGAGCGAAGCAAGTGGAAGAAGCGATTGACCGCTTCGGTTATCGCCAGAGAATGTGAGCGGGAAAATGGGGGCCAGCGATGAACAACCGCCGGACGGGAAGTGAATACGAGGCCAGGGCGGCGGAATATCTGACCGCCAACGGCTACCGGATACTGGAGCGAAATTTCCGCTGCCGCCAGGGAGAGATCGACCTGATCGCCCGGGACGGCAGCTATCTGGTTTTTGTTGAGGTGAAATACAGAAGCAGCCTGGCAAAGGGAGCGCCGGCGGAGGCCGTAGGGCCGGCAAAGCAGAGGCGCATCCGCCAGGCCGCTTCGTTCTATCTCTACAGCAAGGGTCTGGGCCTTGAGAGACCCTGCCGTTTTGACGTGGTCTCCATCACGGGGAATGAGATCCTTTTGATTCAAAATGCGTTCTGAGCTGTCAATGAATAGAAAGGAGACCGGACAATGAAGATACAATGGAAGTATAAAAACGACCTGGAGATATTTGAAACCAAAGGACAGGAGAGCACGCCCTACCTGTCGTTTCGGGCCCTGGATGACCTGGGAATGGTGAAAAATGGATTTTCCACCCGCATGGGCGGAGCCAGCCGCGGAAAGTTTGCAACCATGAACTTTTCCTACAGCCGGGGGGACGATCCCGATCACGTGCTGGAGAATTTTACGCGCATGGCCGCCGCCCTGGGGGTGGAGCGGGACCGGATGGTGGCGTCCTACCAGACCCACACCACCAATGTGCGCCGCGTGACAGAAGAGGACCTGGGCAAAGGCGTGGTGAGGACCCGGGACTACCGGGATGTGGACGGACTGATCACGAACCTGCCCGGCGTCACCCTGGTGACCTTCTATGCGGACTGCGTGCCCCTCTACCTGGTGGACCCGGTGAAAAAGGCCATCGGCCTAAGCCATTCCGGCTGGCGGGGCACCGTAGCGCGGATGGGCCGGGAGACGGTGGAGGCCATGAAGCGCGAATTCGGCACCGATCCCGGGGATCTGGTGGCCTGCATCGGCCCCAGCATCTGCGAGGACTGTTTCGAAGTGGGCGGGGAAGTGGTGGAGGCCTTCTGTCAGGCCTTTGCGCCGGAGCAGCACCCGGCTCTCTTCCGGCAGGGCGTGGGGCCCGGCAAATATCAGCTGGATTTGTGGGCTGCCAACCGGATCATTCTTAAGGAGGCGGGCGTGCCCGCAAAACAGATCCACACCACAAACATCTGCACCAAGTGCAACAGCGATTATCTGTTTTCCCACCGCACGGTGGGAGAGGAGCGGGGAAACCTGGCGGCCTTTTTGTGCCTGAAGGGCGGAGCGCTTTAAGACGGGAATGGGCGGGCCGGCGGGGGAAATGTCCCCGGCCGGTAAAAACGGGAGATACCGGATCTTTGTGGTCCGATATCTCCCGTTTTTATGAATTCATCTGATTTTTATACCAATTTCTGGAAATACTCATAACCGCCGGCCTGATATTTTGCCACCAGGCGCTGGATTTTCTCCGTGGGGGAGAGGGTTGCGCTGATGGAGCGGTCGTGGTTCAGGGAGTTGATGATGGCTGCAATGTACTTGCTCATATCGGCTTCCAGATACCACTCGCGGTTCAGCAGCTCCGCGGGGCGGTAGTTTAAGTTGGTGGTGATCACGTAGTCCAAGTAGCCCTTGGCGTGGAATTCGTCGAACTTGTCCAGACCGTTGGTGAACAGGCCGAAGGTACAGCAGACGATCACCTTCTTGGCTTTGCGCTCCTTCAGTTCCTTGGCGGTGTCCAGCATACTCTCGCCGGAGGAGATCATGTCGTCGATGATCAGTACGGTCTTGTCCTCCACGGAGGAACCCAAAAATTCGTGGGCTACGATGGGGTTGCGCCCGCCGATCACCTGGGAGTAGTCCCGGCGCTTGTAGAACATGCCCATGTCCACGCCAAGGTTGTTGGCCAGGTACACGGCGCGGTTCATGGCGCCCTCGTCCGGGCTGATGATCATCAGGTGCTCCTGATCGATCTCGATGTGGGGATCGTGGGCGAACAGGGACTTCACGAACTGGTAAGTGGGCATGAAATTGTCAAATCCGATCAGGGGAATCGCGTTCTGTACGCGGGGATCGTGGGCATCAAAGGTGATGATGTTGTCCACGCCCATGTTGGCTAACTCCTCAAGGGCCATGGCGCAGTCCAGGGACTCGCGCTTGCTGCGCTTGTGCTGGCGGCTCTCATAAAGGAAAGGCATCACCACGTTCACCCGGTGGGCGGTGGAGACGCAGGCTCCCACAATCCGTTTCAGGTCCTGGAAATGGTCGTCCGGGGACATGTGGTTGGTGTATCCGCTGACCGTGTAGGGGATACTGTAGTTCATCACATCCACCATCACGTAGATGTCCGTGCCGCGGACCGACTCGTTGATCACCGCTTTGGCCTCGCCGGTGCCGAATCTGGGGCAGCGGCAGTTTAACAGGTAGGAATCCACGTCGTAGCCGCGGTAGTGGAGATCCTCCTTGCGGCGCATTAATTCCTCCATATCATTTCTGCGGAAGCGGACGATGTGGTCGTTGACCATACCGGCCAGCTCCTTGCAGCTTTCCAGGGCGGCGATTTTTAAGGGCGCCACGGGAAGCGAATCATTGAAAACAAAATTGTTTGCCATGAGAGCGTGCTCCTTTATGTGAATTGTAAAAAAGTTTGTGTTCCGACAATGAGCCATAATCACATATGATTTATACCATCGATCAATCGGAAACGTCAAGTGGTTGTAATAATTTTCTTAAAAAATACAAAAGCTTTTCCCGTAGAACCCGATATTTTGGCGGAATTCGGCCGGTGGGAAAAATCCTAACCATTCAGACGGCGTATCTTCTTGACCGAAAAAGATCGGTCAAGAAGCATCGGATGTCCATCCGATGGAAAAATTGACACGAGAATCCGCTTACAAGCGAGCTTGACGCGGCTTCCCGCGCCAATTTTCCCGCCGTCTGAACTGTTACGAAAAATCAGGCATTTACAAAAATGTGCGGAATTGGTATGATAGAAGTTACGACAGCGCGTTCCAATATCGGAAGAGGAGCGCTGCAAACGGCCGGGCGTTTGTGGAAAAGGCTTTACAAGTAAGGCGCAATATAGTAAAATCAAGCGGATAATGCCTGGCAGACGGAGGAAGATGCCGGATATGAAAAGACAGAGTGCGAAGAAAAACAGTTGTGAATACTGTGGCAATTACGCATATGACGAGGAAAATGACTATTATGTCTGCGAGGTGAACTTAGACGAGGACGAGATGGTGCGCTTTTTAAGCGGAAGGGATTTCGCCTGCCCGTACTACCAGCCGGGCGATGAGTACCGGATCGTGCGAAAGCAGATGTGATGGACCGAGAAATTGGAGGAAGATTAGAATGAGTAAACCAGTGGTAGCAATCGTGGGACGCCCCAATGTGGGCAAATCCACGTTGTTTAATGTTTTGGCCGGGGAGACGATCTCCATCGTGAAGGATACGCCCGGCGTGACCAGGGACAGGATTTATGCGGACTGCAGCTGGCTGAATATGAATTTCACGCTGATTGATACCGGCGGCATCGAGCCGGATACCAGTGATGTGATTTTGTCGCAGATGCGGGAACAGGCGGAGATCGCCATCGCCACCGCGGATGTGATCGTGTTTATCGTGGACGTGCGCCAGGGGCTGGTGGACGCGGACACCAAGGTGGCGGACATGCTGCGCAAGTCCCGCAAGCCGGTGGTTCTGGCCGTCAACAAGGTGGACAGCTACGAGAAGTTCGGCAACGACGTCTACGAGTTCTACAATTTAGGCATCGGCGATCCGGTGCCGGTGTCCGCGGCCTCCCGCCTGGGAATCGGCGACCTGCTGGATGAGGTGGTCAAGTATTTCGACTGCGCCAAGCTGGAGGAAGAGGAGGATGAGCGCCCCCGCATCGCCGTGGTGGGCAAGCCCAATGTGGGCAAATCTTCTATTATAAATAAACTGCTGGGAGAGAACCGCGTGATCGTCTCCGACATCGCAGGAACCACCCGGGACGCGGTGGACACGGAGATCGTCCACGACGGCACGCCCTACGTGTTCATTGATACCGCGGGACTCAGGCGCAAGAGCAAGATCCACGAGGAGCTGGAGCGCTACAGCATCATCCGCACCGTGACTGCGGTGGAGCGCGCGGACATCGTGGTGGTGGTCATCGATGCAAAGGAGGGCGTCACCGAGCAGGACGCCAAGATCGCCGGAATTGCCCATGAGCGCGGCAAGGGCATCATTGTGGCCGTGAACAAGTGGGACGCCATTGAGAAAAACGACAAGACCATTTACGAGTACACCAACAAGCTGAAGGAAATCCTGTCCTTCATTCCCTACGCGGAGTACCTCTTTGTCTCCGCCGCCACGGGACAGCGGCTGCCAAAGCTGTTTGAAGTGATCGACGCGGTCAGACAGAACCAGAACCTGCGGGTTTCCACCGGCGTTCTCAACGAGATTATGGCGGAGGCCGTCGCCATGCAGCAGCCGCCCTCCGACAAGGGCAAGCGCCTGAAGATTTACTACATGACCCAGGTGGCCGTGAAGCCGCCGACCTTTGTGGCTTTTGTCAACGACAAGGAACTGATGCATTTTTCCTATGTCCGTTATCTGGAGAATCAGATCCGAAGCGCCTTCGGCTTCCGGGGAACTTCCTTAAAGTTCGTCATCCGTGAGCGCAAGGAAAAGGATTAATAAAATGTGAGGTGTGTATTTATGGAGCGAATCATTTGCCTGGTGGTGGGATATGCCTTTGGATTGATTGAGAGCGGTTATCTTTACGGGAAAATGAACGGGATCGACATCCGCCAGCACGGCAGCGGCAACTCCGGCACCACCAACGCGCTGCGGGTGCTGGGCAAAAAAGCCGGTCTGGTGGTGTTTATCGGCGACGTGTTAAAGACCATGATCCCCTGTGTCGCGGTGCGTATCCTGTTCCGGGACGACCCGCCCATGGGGTATCTTCTGACTCTGTACACCGGCCTCGGCGTGATCCTGGGTCACAACTACCCCTTTTACCTGAAATTTCAGGGCGGAAAGGGGATTGCGGCCACGGCCGGGATTCTCACCTCCCTGGACTGGCGGCTTATGGTGATCTGTCTGATCAGCTTCGTGCTGGTGGTGGCGGTGAGCCGGTATGTGTCCCTGGGCTCCCTGGTGGTGGCGACGATCTTTCTGGCCTGGAATTGTGTGATGGCCGGGTCCTACGGAATTCCTGAGGCCGGACTGACGGACTACTACATAGTTGCGGCGGCTATATCGGTTCTGGCGTTCTGGCGGCACAAGGCCAACATTGTCCGCCTGGTCCACGGCACGGAGAACAAGCTCTGGGGCAATAAAAAATAATATCACAGCAATATTTTGACGCCGGGGCGCAGAATGCCTTCCGAAGGGTGATGGACCGGACGGAAGGCACGGAAATCACAAGCGCCGCGGCGTATGTTATATCAGGAGAGGAGCGAGCGTATTATGGCAAAAATCAGCGTAATCGGAGCGGGAACCTGGGGAACGGCCCTGGCCATCCTGCTGCACGGCAATGGAAATCAGGTGACCATCTGGTCGGCTCTGCCCGGTGAGGTGGAGGAACTGAACAGCACCCGCGTTCACCGGAACCTTCCCAAGGCCAAGATCCCATCGGAGATCGAAATCACCGGGGATTTAAAATCCGCCATGGAGGAGCGGGATCTTCTGGTGCTGGCGGTGCCCAGCGTGTTCGTGCGCTCCACCGCCCGCCGCATGCGTGAATTTCTGCGCCCGGGCCAGATTGTGGTCAATGTGGCCAAGGGAATCGAGGAGGACACGTTAAAGACGCTCACGGAGATCATCGAGGAGGAGCTGCCCGGAGTCCAGGTGGCGGCTTTGTCCGGCCCCAGCCATGCGGAGGAGGTGAGCCTGGGGCTTCCCACCACCTGCGTGGCCGCGGCTCACAAGCGCCATGTTGCGGAGTATGTCCAGGGCCTGTTTATGAGCCGGATTTTCCGCGTTTACACCAGTCCTGATTTAAAGGGGGTGGAGCTGGGCGGCTCCTTAAAGAACGTGATCGCCCTGGCGGCCGGTATGGCCGACGGGTTGGGCTTCGGCGACAACACCAAGGCGGCTTTGATCACCCGCGGCATCGCGGAGATCGGACGCCTGGGCATTGAAATGGGAGGACGGGCGGAGACGTTCGCCGGGCTCACCGGCATCGGCGATCTGATCGTAACCTGCGCCAGCATGCACAGCCGTAACCGGCGGGCCGGTATCCTGATGGGGCAGGGGCATACCATGGAGGAGGCCATGAAGGAGGTCAACATGGTGGTGGAGGGCGTGCACAGCGCCAAGGCGGCCCTGGCCCTCTCCAGGCGGTACGGCGTGTCCATGCCCATCGTGGAGCAGGTCAACGCGGTCCTCTTTGACGGGCAGCCCGCCAGGGAATCCGTGACCGAGCTCATGCTTCGGGATAAGCGCATCGAGAATGCGGGAATGGACTGGGAAGCGGACTGAACCTAAATTTTAAAGAATGTGCAGAAAAAAAGACAATAATTTTCCTGTAATCCCCGCAAAAAGCCAAAAAATTTCTTTTTTCTCCCCGGGAAGTGGTTGACAATCCTTCCCGGACTTTCTATAATATAGAAAGCTTTATATTTTTCCGGCACACTTTGCGTTTATTTTGTTTTAACGCGGGGAAGCTGGGAAGCAAAAAAGCAAAAAGAGGAGGATCACAGTTATGAAGAAGAGATTTTTAAGTCTTGGCCTGGCAGTTATGATGGCTGCATCCTTAACGGCGTGCGGCGGCGGCTCCAAGACCGAGACCAGTGCAGCGGCAGAAAAGACTGAGGACACCAAGGCAGCGGACGCCAAGGAGGCGGACACCAGCGCGGCAGCGGAGGGAGACACCACCGCAGCGGCAGAGGGTGAGACTGCGGCGCCGGCAGAGGGCGAGGCGTTCATTATCGGAGGAATCGGCCCGATCACCGGAGCTGCGGCAGCTTACGGCAACGCTGTTAAGAACGGCATCGATCTCGCGGTAAAAGAGATCAACGCGGCCGGCGGCATCAACGGCTACCAGGTTGTGTACCAGTTCCAGGACGATGAGAACGATCCGGAGAAATCCGTGAACGCTTATAATGCTTTGAAAGATGCGCATATGCAGATGTTAGTCGGCACCGTTACCTCCAAGCCCTGTATCGCAGTGGCTGCCGAGACCGTGAACGACAATATGTTCCAGATCACCCCCTCCGGTTCCGCAGTGGAGTGTGTTGCCAACGACAATGCCTTCCGCGTATGCTTCTCCGATCCGGATCAGGGTAAAGCTTCCGCCCAGTACATCGGCGCGAACAAGCTGGCTACCAAGATCGGCGTGATCTACGACAGCTCCACCGAGTATTCAAGCGGTATCTACGAGTCCTTCCTGGCCGAGGCTCCCGCGCAGGGCCTTGAGGTTGTAGCTGAGGAAGCCTTTACCGCCGACAGCAACACCGATTTCTCCGTACAGTTGGACAAGTGTAAAGAAGCCGGCGCAGAGCTGGTATTCCTGCCCATCTACTACCAGGAGGCGTCCATCATCTTAAAGCAGGCTTCCGACAAGGAATTCGCTCCCATCTTCTTTGGCTGCGACGGTATGGACGGAATTTTAAGCGTTGAGAACTTCGACACCAGCCTGGCCGAGGGTCTGATGTTACTGACTCCTTTCTCCGCTGACGAGGCGGGAAGCCAGGATTTTGTAAAAGCCTACGAGGCTGCTTATAACGAGGTTCCGCTGCAGTTTGGCGCCGGCGCATATGACGCGGTTTACGCCATCAAGGCTGCTGCTGAGAAAGCCGGAATCACCCCGGATATGTCCGTTTCCGATATCTGCGACGCTATGAAGACCGCGATGACCGAGATCACGGTGGACGGCCTGACCGGCGCTCAGATGACCTGGAACGCGGCAGGCGAGCCCGAGAAAGCTCCTAAGGCTGCGAAGATTGTAAACGGCGTTTACGTGATGCAGTAAATTCATTTACAATAGACCCAAAAGAGGGTTGTCGCAACGGCAACCCTCTTGTTGAATGTAATGGGCCGCGGGGTTTTTGCCGCGGGCGATTGCGGAATGTAATGGGCCGCGGGTTTTTACCGCGGGCGATTGCGGAATGTAATGGGCCGCAGGCCCCATCCTGTGAGACTATAGTTCAGACATCCGATGTGAAAATTGGCATAGAAAGGTGTTTACAAGCGGGCTTGATGCGCCTTTCTATACCAACTTTCCCGCCGTCTGAGCGGTTACGGTAAAATAGAAAAAGTTGAGAGGTGTTGCACTTATGAGTTTTCTGTCCTATTTAATCAATGGCATTAGCCTGGGCAGTGTATATGCGATTATCGCATTAGGTTATACGATGGTATACGGTATTGCCAAGATGCTGAACTTCGCCCACGGCGATATTATAATGGTAGGAGCGTTTTCCGCCTTCACCGTGATCAGCACCCTGGGCATGCCTCCGGTGCTGGGAGTGCTGGCGTCGGTTATCGTCTGCACGCTGCTGGGCGTCACCATTGAGCGGATTGCCTACAAGCCGCTGCGCGGCGCCTCTCCGCTGGCTGTTCTGATCACCGCCATCGGCGTCAGCTATTTCCTTCAGAATCTGGCGCTGCTGATTTTCGGTTCCAATACCAAGCAGTTCACCTCTGTGGTGAACCTGCCCACCTTAAAACTGGCCGGTGGCGCGCTCTCTATTTCTGCAGTGACCATTATCACCATCCTCACCTGCGTGGTGGTTATGGTGGCGCTGACCTCCTTCATCAACAAGACGAAGATGGGCCAGGCTATGCTGGCGGTCTCCGAGGACAACGGTGCGGCCACGCTGATGGGAATCAATGTCAACGGCACCATCGCCCTGACCTTTGCCATCGGCTCCGCCCTGGCGGCTGTGGCCGGCGTGCTGTACTGTTCCGCGTACCCCAACCTTTCCCCCTATACCGGCGCCATGCCGGGTATCAAGGCTTTCGTGGCCGCTGTGTTCGGGGGAATCGGCTCGATTCCGGGGGCGTTTATCGGAGGCATCATTCTGGGTGTGATCGAGGCGCTGTCCAAGGCCTACATCTCCTCCCAGCTCTCGGACGCCATTGTATTTGCCGTTCTGATTGTAGTGCTTCTGGTCCGTCCGACCGGAATTCTCGGCAAGAAGATCAACGAGAAAGTGTAGGTGCGCGGGATGGATAGCATGAAGAAGAAAAAACTGATTGACAACTCTCTTACATACGGTCTGGTGATCGCCTGCTGGGTGGTGGTGCAGATCATGATGGCCACGGGCCATATGACCAGCCTGATGAAGGGCCTGCTGGTGCCGCTGTGCATGTACGTGATCCTGGCCGTGTCCTTAAACCTGACGGTGGGCATCCTGGGCGAGCTGAGCCTGGGCCACGCCGGATTCATGTGCGTGGGCGCGTTCAGCGGAGCGTTTTTCACCAAGCTGACCGCGGAAGCGATTCCCAACCTGCAGGTGCGCTTTATCCTGGCTCTGATCATCGGCGCTCTGGTGGCGGCTTTGTTTGGAATTCTGATCGGAATTCCGGTGTTGCGCCTGCGCGGCGACTATCTGGCCATCGTGACCCTGGCCTTTGGCGAGATCATCAAGAATGTGATCAACGTGCTGTATGTTGGAGCGGACGCAAACGGCATCCACATCGCCATGAAAAAAGCGGATTTAAACCTCCAGGAAGGCGGCCAGGTGATTATCGAGGGAGCCAAGGGTATCACGGGCACCCCCAAGGCGGCCACCTTTGCCATCGGCATTGTCCTGGTGCTGCTGACCCTGTTCATTGTGCTGAATCTGATGAACTCCCGCTCCGGGCGGGCCATCATGGCCATCCGCGACAACCGCATCGCCGCGGAGTCCGTGGGAATCAATATTACAAAATACAAACTGATGGCATTCAGCATCTCCGCCTCCCTCGCGGGCGTGGCGGGCGTGTTGTACGCCCACAACCTTTCCAGCCTTGCGGCTACGCCCAAGAGCTTTGGCTACAACATGTCCATCATGATTCTGGTGTACGTGGTGCTGGGCGGCATCGGCAACATCCGCGGCTCCATTATCGCCGCCGTCATCCTGACCCTGCTGCCTGAGCTTCTGCGCGGACTGAACAACTACCGCATGTTGATTTACGCGGTGGTGCTGATCGTGATGATGCTCTTTAACTCCGCGCCCAAGGCCATCGCCATGCGGGAGCGGATCATGGAGAAATTTCGCAAGAAGAACGCAAAGGAGGCCGCTTAAACATGAATATGCTGGATGTAACCCATTTGAGCATCTCCTTCGGCGGACTGAAGGCGGTGGATGATTTCCATATCAATGTGAAGAAGGGGCAGCTCTACGGCCTGATCGGCCCCAACGGAGCCGGCAAGACCACGATCTTCAACCTTTTAACCGGTGTGTACAAGCCTAACGCCGGAAGCATTGTCCTAAACGGCAACAATATCACGGGCAAGCGGTCCATTGACATCAACAAAGCCGGTGTGGCGAGAACCTTCCAGAACATCCGTCTGTTCAAGGATCTGACCGTGCTGGACAACGTAAAGGTAGGGCTTCACAACAACAATCCTTACTCCACCATCGAGGGAATCCTGCGCCTGCCCCGTTACCACAAGGTGGAGCGGAAGATGGACGAGAGGGCCATCGAGCTCTTAAAGGTATTCGACCTGGATAAATACTGCCATTACAAGGCGTCCAACCTTCCCTACGGCCAGCAGCGCAAGCTGGAGATCGCCAGGGCGCTGGCCACCGGTCCCAAGCTGCTGCTTCTGGACGAGCCTGCCGCAGGCATGAACCCCAACGAGACGGCGGAGCTGATGGACACCATCCGCTTTGTGCGGGACAATTTTGACATGACCATCCTTCTGATCGAGCACGACATGAAGCTGGTGAGCGGCATCTGCGAGGAGCTGACCGTGCTGAATTTCGGCCAGGTGCTCTGCCAGGGCGAAACCGCAGCCGTTCTCAACGACCCGGAAGTGATTAAGGCATATCTTGGCGAATAAGGAGGAGAGGAACGAGATGGCTATGTTGGAAGTCAAAGGTCTGGAAGTCTACTACGGCGTAATCCAGGCCATAAAAGGGATCTCCTTTGAGGTCAACCAGGGGGAGATCATCGCGCTGATCGGCGCCAACGGAGCGGGGAAAACCACCACGCTGCACACCATAACCGGCCTGATCGCGGCGAAAAGCGGTTCTATCCTGTACGAGGGGACGGACGTGACCCGGATACCCGGCTACAAGCTGGTGGGCATGGGCATCGCCCATGTGCCGGAGGGACGCCGTGTATTTTCCAGCCTTACGGTGCTCCAGAATTTAAAGATGGGCGCATACACCCGCAAGGACAAGAATGAGCTGGACGAGACTTTGAAAATGATCTACCGCCGTTTTCCGCGGCTGGAGGAGCGCAAGAATCAGCCTGCCGGAACTCTGTCCGGAGGCGAGCAGCAGATGCTGGCCATGGGCAGGGCATTGATGAGCCACCCGCGGCTCATCGTCATGGACGAGCCCTCCATGGGACTCTCACCCATCTACGTGAACGAGATCTTCGATATTATCCAGAAGATCAACGGAGACGGCACCACCGTGCTTTTAGTGGAGCAGAACGCCAAGAAGGCCCTCTCCATCGCCAACCGCGCCTATGTTCTGGAGACGGGAAATATTGTGCTGAGCGGCGACGCGGGAGATCTGTTAAACAACGATCAGGTGAAGAAAGCTTACCTCAGCGAGTGATGGCCGGTGTTGTGACAGTTCAGACGGCTTAACCTCTGAACCGTTAAAAAAATGTTATAAAAAGTCGACCGATTTTTGGGAATTTAATAGATTTTTATGCGCCCTGCTGGTATAATAAAAATACACCTGCGGGGCGTTTTACTGCCCCTTTGGGTGTGAGGTCCCCATGAACCGGGAGGAGGTTGCAAGTATGCTAAAGCGTGCAATGGAAATCACAAATGAAGCCTTGGGCAGCATGACCGGACCGGACGGCAAGCCGTATCTGGATCACGCGCTGCGGGTGATGGAGCAGATGGAGACGGAAGATGAAAAGATGGTGGCGCTTCTGCACGATGTGGTGGAGGACGGCGACATTTCCCTGCGGGAATTAAAGGACGCCGGTTTTCCCTACCGGGTGGTGCAGGCGGTGGGCCAGCTGACCAAGCGGCCGGATATCACGTACTTCGATTACATAGAGGATATCAGCTGCAACCCGTTGGCCGCCAGGGTCAAGGCCGCTGAGATCCGGGATAATCTGGATGCGGTCCGGGTGAACAAGATGAGTTTCTGCACGTTTTCCCTGGAAGAACGGGCTCAAAAGGCGTTGAAGCTGCTGGAACATCATTAGCCCTGCATTCTTTACAGCATATGGTCATACCCTCTTGCATATACTATATCAGCATAGCAAGGGGGTATATTTATGGACAATTTTAATGTATACAAAGATATCCAGGCCAGAACAGGAGGGGAGATCTATATCGGCGTTGTGGGACCGGTCCGCACCGGCAAATCCACCTTTATCAAACGCTTTATGGAGCTTCTGGTGCTTCCGGCCATGGAGGACGAGAACATGCGCAATCTGAGCCGCGACGAGCTGCCTCAGAGCGCGGCGGGAAAGACCATTATGACCACGGAACCCAAGTTCATTCCCAAGGAAGCGGCCAGCATCAGCCTGGCGGATGGCATCGAAGCCAAGGTCCGTCTGATCGACTGCGTGGGCTTCATGGTGGACGGCGCGGCGGGACACATTGAGAACGGCGAGGAGCGGCTGGTCAAGACGCCCTGGTTCGAGAACGAGATTCCCTTCACCCAGGCGGCGGAGATCGGCACCCGCAAGGTGATCAACGACCACTCCACCATCGGAATCGTGGTGACCACCGACGGCTCCATCGGCGAGCTGAAGCGGCCCGGATACATAGCGGCGGAAAACCAGACCATCGACGAGTTGAAAAAGCTGGGGAAACCCTTCATCGTGTTGTTAAACTCCGTCAAACCCTACTCCGACGAGACGGCAAAGCTGGCCAAGGAGATGTCCGAGACCTACCAGGTGTCCGTGCTGCCGGTGAACTGCGAGCAGCTGAAGAAGGACGACGTTTTCCATATTCTGGAACGCGTTCTGAAGGAGTTTCCGGTGACAGAGATTGATTTCCATATCCCCAAATGGCTGGAAATCCTTCCGTCCACCCACTGGCTGAAGGCCCAGGTGATCCAGGCCGCCAAGGGCGTAGTCCAGAAGGTGGCCCACATGAAGGATGTGGCTGGTGAGCTGGCCGGGCAGAGCGCGGAGGCAATCCGGGGAATGTCCATCAAGAACATGCGTATGGCGGATGGAAGCGTTGCCGTCCAGGTCGATATGGATGACAGCTACTATTACCAGATTCTCAGCGACTATGTGGGTCTGCCCATCGAGGGCGAGTACCAGCTTATGCAGACCTTAAGCAGCCTGGCCGCCATGCAGAAGGAGTATGAGAAGGTCCAGAGCGCCCTGGCCCAGGTGCGTTTAAAGGGCTACGGCGTTGTGACACCGGAGCGCTCGGAGATCGTGCTGGATGAACCCCAGGTGATCAAGCACGGCAACAAGTACGGGGTGAAGATGAAGGCCGAGGCGCCGTCCATCAACCTGATCAAGGCTCATATCGAGACGGAGATCGCGCCCATTGTGGGCAGCGAACAGCAGGCCGAAGATTTGATCGCCTACATAAAGGAAAATGCCAAGGACAGCGACGACGGCATCTGGAACGCCAATATTTTCGGCAAATCCGTGGAACAGATCGTGGAGGACGGAATCCAGGCCAAAATCTCCCAGATGACCGAGGACTGCCAGCTGAAACTGCAGGATACGCTGCAAAAAATTATCAACGACAGCAATGGCGGTATGATCTGCATCATCATATAATTGGTCCGTTTAATGACACTTCACGGTGAATTGTTCAAAATTATTTTTCACAAAAGAATGTTTGCATTGTTCTCAGTGATTATGCTATACTAGAACCAGAATTGACAGAAAATTCAAATGTTACCGTTGTTGATCCTGGAAAAAATGTAAATAGAGGGGAGAATGCAGATGAAGTTGACATTTATTGGGGCGGACCACGAGGTTACCGGCAGCTGTCATTACCTGGAGGTTGGGAATACAAAGCTTCTGGTGGACTGCGGCATGGAGCAGGGGAACAATGTGTATGAAAACGCACCCCTGCCCGTGCCCTACAACCAGATCGATTACGTGCTGCTGACCCATGCCCACATCGATCACGCGGGACTGCTTCCCTGGCTGTACGCCAAAGGCTTCAAGGGGCGCATCATCACCACCTACGCCACGGCGGACTTGTGCAACATTATGCTGGTCGACAGCGCCCACATTCAGGAGATGGAGTCGGAGTGGAAGAACCGGAAGGCGCGCCGGGCGGGCCGCTCGGAGGTGGAACCGTTATACACCATCGACGACGCGCTGGGAGTGCTGAAGCTGTTTGAAGGGGTGGCTTACAGCCAGATGTTCAAGCTGAACAGCGACATCACCCTGCGTTTTACGGATGTGGGCCATCTGCTGGGCTCGGCGTCCATCGAGGTCTGGGCCACCGAAGACGGTGTGACGAAGAAAATCGTCTTTTCCGGCGATATCGGCAACCAGAACAAGCCCCTGATCCGCAATCCCCAGTACATTGACGAGGCGGATTACGTGATCATGGAGAGCACCTACGGAAACCGCCATCACAAGAAACACGTGGATCACGTGCCTGAGCTGGCGCAGATCATCCAGGAGACCCTGGACCGGGGCGGCAATGTGGTGATCCCCGCCTTCGCGGTGGGCAGAACCCAGGAGCTTCTGTATTTTATCCGCCGAATCAAGGAAGAGAACATGATCCAGGGCCACGACGGCTTTGAGGTGTATGTGGACAGCCCGCTGGCCGTGGAGGCCACCCACGTGTTCAAGCTGAACATGGCGGAGTGCTACGACGACGAGACCAAGGCTCTGGTGGAGCGGGGGATCAACCCCATCGACTTCCCGGGCTTAAAGCTTTCCATTACCAGCGACGAGTCCAAAAACATCAACTTCGACACCACGCCCAAGGTGATTATCTCCGCAGCCGGAATGTGCGACGCAGGCCGGATCCGCCACCATTTAAAGCACAACCTGTGGCGGCCTGAATCCACCATTGTGTTCGCAGGCTACCAGGCCGAGGGCACTCTGGGCCGTCTGCTGGAGGACGGAGCCCCGGCGGTGAAGATCTTCGGCGAGGAGATCGACGTGCGCGCCCATATCGCCCACATGGAGGGCATCAGCGGCCATGCGGACAAGGACGGGCTTTTGACCTGGCTGCTGTCCTTTAAGGAGCGGCCGCGGTATGTATTCACGGTCCACGGGGATGAGGAGAACTGTACGGAGTTCACCCGCGTGCTGGGGGAGGAGATGGGATATCAGGCCAAGGCCCCCTATTCCGGCTCCGAGTTTGATCTGATCCGCGGCTGCTGGATCAGGGAGACCGCGCCAGTGCTCATCGAGAAGGAGACGGCAAAGCGCCGCAAGGCTACGGGCATCTACACCAGACTGGTGAATGCGGGCCAGCAGCTGATGGAAGTGATCCGGAACAACGAGGGCGGCGCCAACAAGGACCTGCAGAAGTTTACCGATCAGATCCTGGCGCTCTGCGAGAAGTGGGAACGCTGAGTGGAAACGACAGAATTTTAAGCATAGAACAGACAGGAGAGAAAACACATGACGAACGTACAGATCTACACCGACGGATCAGCCAGAGGCAACCCGGACGGCCCCGGAGGCTACGGGGTGGTCCTGCACTTTACCGACAGCCAGGGGCAGCTCCACGAAAAGACCATGTCCGGGGGCTATGTGCGGACCACCAACAACCGGATGGAACTGATGGCCGCCATTGTAGGGCTGGAAGCGTTAAACCGCCCCTGCGCGGTAGAACTGTACTCCGATTCCAAGTACCTGACGGACGCCTTCAACCAGCACTGGATCGACAGCTGGATCGCGAAGAACTGGAACCGGGGAAAGAGCGGGCCGGTGAAGAATATCGATCTTTGGAAACGGCTTTTGAAAGCAAAGGAGAAGCATCAGGTGCGGTTTATCTGGGTGAAAGGACATGCAGGGCATCCCCAAAACGAGCGGTGTGACCAGCTGGCCACCAGCGCGGCGGATGGGGACGGGCTGATGGTGGATGAAGGGGTGGAGGCGTAAAGGGTACGCTTCGGATGGGTGAGATGGGGGAGCGGGCTTGGGCGTCCTCCGAGGAGCGCAGACCCTAGAGTCCGGAACGGACGGAAAATGGGGCACCGGCTCCATTCGCGGAGAAATCCTGAAGGCTTTCTCCGCTCAAGTCGCCTGAAATCGTGTTTTGGAGAACACGATTTCTCCCCATTTTCCGCCCGCCCCGGACTCAAGGGTCTGCGGTCCTCTCCGGACTGCTCCAAGCCCGCTCCCCCATCTCCCCCTCCGACGCTGGCGCTTTCTGGCTGAGGAAAAAATGATAAATGAGTTTAGGGGGCGCTGCTAAGGGTAAGGCGAAAAGATACTTTTATATTGAGCGGTTAAAGGAAAAAGAATGCGGCGATTCAGGAAAATCATAGTTGACGGTGTTGCGTATAAATGGCTTTTTCGATATGATGATTACGATTACTGCAATGCCCCCTATCTGTTAATCATAATGAAATCCACACCAAAAGCAGCACTGCGCATAAACTTTCCGATAGCGGAACATTTTTTATTAAACAGCGGCTTACCGGCAGTGTTTCAAGGAAAAAAGGTTGTAATCAATCTCAACCAGCCCTCCTATGTATCTCAAATCATTCACCACTGCCGGGAAACAGAAAACGAAATTCCGCAGGACGGCTATAAACGTTTAGACGGAATCGAAATCCTAAAACAAATCGGCTATGAAATTCCCTTATCCTGTTAACCCAATAGAACCGTTCACAAGTAAAAAACGAAAGTTGATTATCCAAACAATGGGAAAACAAATAAACTACTGGATGGACTATGACAATTTCTTATCATTATCGCAGAAAGCGCTGGATTTAGGATGTACGATTGTGAAAGAAGACCTGGATCAGGGAAGAGTCATAGAAAGCTAGCCCCCTCCACCAAAATCCCCCAATACACCCACCTGCCTCACCCTAGTAAATCAAGCCGGCTACAAACTATCCTAACCCCCCTTTTTTTCTCCAACGCGGGCAACATTTCCCAAAAACGCGGCACCAACCGATACCCAGCGGGTGAGGGGGCGGGAGGGGGAGGTGGGTATGCGTATGCAGGGAGTTAGGGAGTCTTGCGGGTTGGGGAGCGGCGTTAAGAGGGAAATTGCGTGTGTCTGAGCGAAGCGAGTTGAGCAATTTCCCTCTTGCATTTAGCCGTTCCCCAACCCGCTAGACTCCCTTACGACTGAATCCGGCATATCCATCTCCCCTCCCGCCCCCTCACGAACGGTCTCATCTATAATCCCCCTCAAAAAAAGGAAATCCAATTCCCGCCTCCCCCTCCTTTTCTTACATATCTCTTACAATCTATTACTCCTTTTTCAACGCTATTCCCTTTCCCATTTTTTTGTGCTAATGTAGAGTTATTGAAGTGCGAGAATAGGAATGAGGCATATGAAAAATAAACGAATATGGCTGGTGATCGTATGTATTCTGGTCGTGGGAGTGCTGGTTACCAGGTATACGAGCTCGGTGGTGAACCGCGGCGAGCCGTCGCAGGAGATGGCGGCAGGGGGAGGCGCTGAGATGAGGATGGCAGAGGTTGAGGCGGAGGCAGCGCCGGCGGCGGGAGCAGGGGCTATGCCGGAGACCACTGCCGGATCGCCCTCTCCGGCGGTTAAAGAGAAACGCTCTGTGCAGGACGCGCCGACGACTCAGGTGGAAGAAAGCGGGATGACCGGCGTTCAGGAGGATGAGGCGTTTGCGGAGGCGGCGCCCGCCATGGCCGCTGAGACGCCGGCCGCCGGGACCGCAGGGGGACCGGGGGCCAGAGAAGCGGCAGACCCGGCTGCAGCGGCAGCGTCGGGATCGGCCGGACCCGGAGCGACAGCCGCAACCGGAGCCGCCCCGGATTCAGGAGCCGCTTCAGGTGCGCCTGGAGCCTCCTCCGGAACGGGAGCCTCCTCAGATGCCGGAAACGGCCCGGGAGCCGGCCCAGGGGCGGCTTCGACCACAGCTTCCATGCCGGCTTCTCCCCTGGAAGGCGTCGGCAGCCGTGCTGAGAATACGACTCTGGTGCCGGACACGGATTACCGGCAGCGCCTTGTGGATCTGGACAATCAGATTCAGAAGTTGCGGGAAGAGGATAAGGACTCCAGCGCCTATTCGCTCAAAGCCTCGGCGGAGTCGGAGCTTAAGCTCTGGGAGGGCGAGATGAATACCGTCTACAACGCGCTTTTGGATAAGCTGAACGAAGAGGACGCCGCTTCACTGGCCGCGGAGCAGCAGGAGTGGATGAAGAGCCGGGAAGCCCGGGCGGTTGAGAACAACGCCAAAAACAACGCGGGCAGCCTGGAGGGCGTGGGCGTCACCACTTCCCTGACGGCGCTCACCAGAGATCGGGCCTACGAGCTGGTGGAGCGCTACGAAGAACTGATACAGAGCAAATGAACAATGGACCGAGCGTTCGGAAAAAGCCTGGGGAACCGGGCTTTTTTGCTGCCTGCACGGATCCGCAGGCGGAGGGACCGGGCCTGAAATTGGGAAAAACATCGTCAAAAAGGCCCTGAAATCGGGATTCTTTCTGCAATTCCCGCTTGATTAATAGATAACGATATGGTAAAATGACGGTTATGAAATACGGCGTATGTCCGGCGGCCGGCGGCAAGTGATTCGCGGCCAGGCTGTGGCTTGCGCCAATTTATGATGTAAAGATATGGAGGAAAATAAAGTGAAAGAACCACAGTACCGCGGCGTGAACGAGCTGCGCCGGATGTTCCTTGAATTCTTTGAGAGCAAGGGCCATCTGGCTATGAAGAGCTTTTCACTGGTTCCGCATAATGATAACAGCCTGCTGCTGATCAACTCCGGCATGGCCCCCTTAAAGCCTTACTTCACGGGCCAGGAGATTCCGCCCAGAAAGCGCGTGACCACCTGCCAGAAGTGTATCCGCACCGGCGATATCGAGAACATCGGCAAGACCGCCCGCCACGGCACCTTCTTTGAGATGCTGGGCAACTTCTCCTTCGGCGACTACTTTAAGGACGACGCCATCCGCTGGACCTGGGAATTCCTGACCGAGGTGGTGGGACTGGATCCGGACCGGCTTTATCCTTCCGTCTATCTGGAGGACGACGAAGCCTTCCGTATCTGGAACGAGAAGATTGGCATCCCGGCCGAGCGCATTTTCAAGTTCGGCAAGGAGGACAACTTCTGGGAGCACGGCTCAGGTCCCTGCGGCCCCTGCTCCGAGGTATACTACGACAGAGGCGAGAAGTACGGCTGCGGCAAGCCCGGATGTACGGTGGGTTGCGACTGCGACCGTTACATTGAGGTGTGGAACAACGTATTTACCCAGTTTGACAACGACGGCAAGGGCCATTACACGGAGCTGGAGCACAAAAATATCGACACCGGCATGGGCCTGGAGCGTCTGGCGGTGGTGGTTCAGGGGGTGGACTCCCTGTTTACCGTGGACACGAACAAGGCGCTGCTGGACCGCGTCTGCGAGCTGGCGCACACGGAATACCAGAAGGATCATGAGACCGACGTATCCCTGCGCATTGTGGCCGACCACGTGAAATCCTGCACCTTCATGATCTCCGACGGCATCATGCCCTCCAACGAGGGCCGCGGCTACGTGCTGCGCCGTCTGCTGCGCCGCGCCGCGCGCCATGGCAGAAAGCTGGGCATCGAGGGCCAGTTTATGGCAGGCCTGGCCGCCACTGTGATCGAGCTTTCCAAGGACGGATATCCGGAGCTGGAAGACAACAAGGCCATGATCTTCAAGGTACTCGAGCAGGAGGAGGACAAGTTCAATAAGACCATTGACCAGGGACTGTCCATCTTAAACGACCGGATCGCGGACATGCAGGCCAAGGGAGAGAATACCCTGGCCGGCGCCGACGCCTTCAAGCTGTACGACACCTACGGCTTCCCCCTGGATCTGACCCGGGAGATTCTGGAGGAGAAGGGCTACGGAGTGGACGAGGACGGATTCGCCGCCGCCATGAAGGAGCAGAAGGACAAGGCCAGAAATGCCAGAAAGACCACCAACTATATGGGCGCGGATGTGACGGTTTACCAGTCCATCGATCCCGCCATCACCACGGAATTTGTGGGATATAACAATCTGACGGCAGAGTCGAAGATCACGGTTCTCACCACGGAGGACGAGATCGTGGAAGCTCTGACCGACGGCCAGAGAGGCACCGTGATCACGGAGCAGACTCCGTTTTACGGCACCATGGGCGGCCAGCAGGGGGATGTGGGCGTGATCACCGGCCAGAACGGCGAGTTCAAGGTCGAGGACACCATCCACCTCCAGGGCGGCAAGGTGGGTCATGTGGGCGTGATGACCCACGGCATGCTGCAGAACGGCAACACCGTTACCCTGTCCGTCTGCGCCAGAAACCGCGCGCTGACCTGTCAGAACCACAGCGCCACCCATCTGCTTCAGAAGGCGCTGCGCCTGGTGCTGGGCGAGCATGTAAAGCAGTCCGGTTCCTACGTGGATGCAGGGCGTCTGCGCTTTGACTTCACCCATTTTTCCGCAATGACTCCCGAAGAGCTGGGGAAAGTGGAGGAGCTGGTAAATCAGGAGATCCGGGCCGGACTTCCGGTTGAAACTCAGGTAATGACCCTGGACGAGGCTAAGAAGACGGGAGCCATGGCGCTGTTCGGCGAGAAGTACGGCGACTCCGTGCGCGTTGTGAAGATGGGGGATTTCTCCACAGAGCTTTGCGGCGGAACCCATGTGGCCAACACCGGCAGCATCGCCTCCTTTAAGATCCTTTCCGAGACGGGAATCGCCGCCGGAGTGCGCCGTATCGAGGCGCTGACCTCCGAGGGGCTGATGAAGCACTATGAGGAGGTTGAGAAGGAGCTTCACGAGGCTGCCAAGACCGCCAAGACCACGCCTGCGGGCCTTTCCGCGAAGATCGAGGGGCTGCTGGAGGAGATCAAGGCTCTGAGCGCTGAGAATGAGAAGCTTAAGAGCAAGCTCGCCAAGGATTCCCTGGGCGACGTGATGAACCAGGTGAAGGAAGTGAACGGCGTCAAGGTTCTGGCCAGCCAGGTTGCGGACGTTGACATGAACGGCCTGCGCGGCCTGGGCGACCAGTTAAAGGACAAGCTGGGAGAGGGAGTGGTTCTCATTGCTTCCGTGATGGACGGCAAGGTAAACCTGATGGCTACGGCCACCGACGGCGCCCAGAAGAAAGGCGCTCACGCAGGGAACCTGATCAAGGCCATTGCGGGCCTGGTAGGCGGAGGAGGCGGCGGCCGTCCCGGCATGGCGCAGGCGGGCGGTAAGAATCCCGCCGGCGTGGAAGAGGCCCTGAAAAAGGCGGTTGAGGTAGTGGAAGAACAGACAAAATAACGCCTGTTTCCCTTAAAAAACAAAATAAATGAAAGTTTTATTAAATTATTCTTGACGTACGGTATTTTTATGCTATAATCATAGCAGTGCTAAAAATACCCAAACAGTTGTATTATGCACAATTACACAACTGGAGGGAGGTTAGGTGTGAGCGATGTCAAACGTAATTGTTAAAGATAACGAGAGCTTAGACAGTGCATTACGCAGATTCAAAAGAAACTGCGCAAAGGCTGGCATTCAGCAGGAAATTCGTAAGAGAGAGCATTACGAGAAGCCCAGCGTAAGACGTAAGAAAAAGTCTGAAGCTGCTCGTAAGCGCAAGTACAACTAATCCGGCTTTCTCAAGCCGTATTGGTTAGTCAGCTATGTTATGATGTCAAAATAGCCGGCTGTCATATTGAACATATGACGGTCCGGCTATTTTTGCGTCCGCCTGAGGACTGAGTGCGGCTTCTGATTTTCTTTTCCAAAGCAATAAAAAAGACCGGCAGCGGGGACTGCGCGGTCTTTTTGAATGAATCGGGTTTTGCGACCGGGGACGGTGCGGTCAGCCCTCCGCCTCCGGCAAATCGCAGCGGGGTTCGGCCACCAGAGAATAGTTGGTGTGGTAGATGACGAATCCCGGGGCCGATCCGGCCACTTTTTTGATGTGCTTGCGCTGGATGTAGTCGATCTCCACCTTCTCGTTTTCGCGCCCCTTGGAATAGAAGGCGGCCAGAGCGCCAGCCTCCTCGAAGAGACGGTCCGGCAGGTCCTCGCGTCCTCCGGTTTTGGCGATCACATGGGAGCCTGGGATGCCCTTGGCGTGGAACCACCAGTCGCCTCCGCCGGCTACTTTGAAGGTCAGCTCCTCGTTCTGGTAGTTGTTCTTGCCCACGTAGAGATGGAAGCCGTCGGAGGAGATGTAGTGGAAGGGCTTGCTGGTGATCTTTGGCTTTTTATCCCCGGCGCGGCGTTTTTTCACATAGCCGTACTCCATCAGCTCCTCCTTGATCTGAACCAGATCGTTTTCGCTGATGGCGATGTCCAGGGCGGCGCTGATGGATTCCAGATGGTCAATCTCGCGTTTGGTTTCCTTGGTCAGATCCACCAGGGCCTCGTAGGTGCGCTTGAGCTTGTTGTACTTGTCGAAATGCTTTTTGGCGTTGTCCTTGGCGGAGAGCTGGGGGTCCAGGGGGATGGTAATCTCCTCGTTGGTGTAATAGTTCAGGCAGCGAAATTCCTTCTCGCCTCCGGAGAGCTCGTAGCCGTAGGTGTTGAGCAGCTCGCCGTAGATCCGGTATTTTTCGCGCTTTTCCGTATCCTTTAACTGTTTGAGCTGAAGATCATACTTTTTGTAGTTGCGCTCCAGAGCCGTCTGCACCACCCGCCGCAGGTCCGAGGATTTCTGGCGGATGCGGGTGATGTCGCTGCGGGATTTGTAGTAATGCTCCAGCACCTGGCTGATGGAGGAGAAGGGAACAGCCTTAAAACGCCCCGCGTCGCTGTAGCAGGTCAGGGGCAGGGCGGAGAATTCCACCGGCGTGTCGCCCTCGTAAACGATATTGGGGGAGAAATTCCCCTCCGCCACATCCTCCATCATCAGGGTGAAGGTGCGGTAGAGGTGGGTCAGCGCCGCCTCCGAGAGGTCGGCGGCAGGCAGGTCCGCGTCCACGCTGGCCAGATGGCAGATCTCCTCTGCCATGATGGGGCTGATGCCGGTAAAGTGGTTGTATAGGGCTTTCTGCACCTTCATGGGGGCCGGGATCAGCGCTTCCCTAAACACGGACTCCTCCACGGTGAGAGGATCTTCCTTAGCCATGGTCTGGGGGATGAAATAGCTGCGGCCGGGAAGCACCTCGCGCACGGAGCTGACCTGAGCGGACACGTGCTTGATGCTGTCGATGATGGTGCCGTCCTCCTTACAGAAGATGATGTTGCTGTGCTTGCCCATAATCTCAACGATCAGCCGTTTCCTGCAGAGATCCCCCAGCTCATCCAGGTGTTCCAGGGAAAATTCGATGATGCGCTCCAGGCCGGGCTGGCTCACGGACACGATCCGCGCGCTGCCGATGTGTTTGCGAAGCAGCATACAAAAATTGGGCGCCGTCAGAGGCCCGGGCTTGTTGGTCTGGGTCAGATAGACCAGGGGCAGACTGGCGCTGGCGGACAGGAGAAGCCGCATATTGCCCCTGGGATGTTTGATGGTGAATAAAAGCTCGTCCTTTTCAGGCTGCGCGATCTTGGAGATGCGCGCTCCCTCCACGGTTTCCTTCAGCTCTTTTACCAGATTTGCCACTGTAATTCCGTCAAATGCCATTGTCGTGTACTCCTATCTACTATAACCGTTAGAATGAAACAGTGCAGGCGGTTCCCCTTCCCGGCCGGAAAACGGTCCGGAAGTTTCAGATATTCCCGCTGACTGAACAGTACCATTAGAATGTCACTGTTCACTCCGTTCCCAGTAACACGCTTCGCGAGGCACAGAAACGGCAAAAAAGCGCCGTTTCGCGCCGCTATCCTCGGGTTTTCTGTGACGTCCGCTGCGCTCCACTCACAAAAAACGCCTCGCGGGATATTACCTGTGAACAGTACCATTAGAATACCACAGTTTAGAAAAATAAGAAAGACTTAGTTGACTTGATTCAGCAGATGAATTATAATACAAACTAACTATGTGATCAGACCTGACGCATGGGATGAAGAGCTACTAAGGTGAAAGAGAGGCTGTCATAATGTTAAAAAGCATGACTGGTTTCGGCAGATGCGAGAACGTGACCAACGAGTACAAGATCTCTGTCGAAATGAAAGCCGTGAACCACAGATACCTGGATTTAAGCATCAAGATGCCCAAGAAATTCAACTATTTTGAGGCTTCGATCCGCACGCTGCTGAAGGGGTATATCCAGCGCGGTAAGGTAGATCTGTTTATCAACTACGAGGATTACACGGAGGGAAACCTCTGTCTGAAGTACAACTCCGTTCTGGCCGCCGAGTACATGGACTATTTTCAGAAAATGTCCCAGCAGTTCGGCATCGCCAACGATATGACCGTTTCCGGCCTGTCCCGGTGCCCCGAGGTGCTGACCATGGAGCGGGTGCCGGACGACGAGGAGCACCTGTGGGAGATTCTCTCCGAGGCTCTGGTCGAGGCGGCGAAACAGTTTGTGGAGTCCAGACAGATCGAGGGCGAGAATTTGAAGCGCGACCTGTTGGGCAAACTGGATTATATGGACAGCCTGGTGGATTACATCGGGGAGCGCTCCCCGCAGATTCTGGCGGAGTACCGCGCCAAGCTGGAGGAGAAGGTGAAGGAGCTTTTGGCAGTGGCGGCCATCGATGAGAGCCGCATCGCCGCCGAGGTCACGATCTACGCGGACAAGATCTGCGTGGACGAGGAGATGGTCCGCTTAAAGAGCCACATCGAGGCCACCAGGGCGGAGCTTTTAGCCGGCGGGAGCGTGGGACGCAAGCTGGATTTCATCGCCCAGGAGATGAACCGCGAGGCCAACACCATTCTGAGCAAGTCCACGGACCTGGCCATCGCCGACAAGGCTATCGCCTTAAAGACCGAGATCGAGAAGGTCCGGGAGCAGATACAGAATATTGAATGAGGACTTTGAAAACAGATGGGAGAACTGCCATGAACCAGCGTGGAATATTAGTGGTTGTCTCCGGTTTTTCCGGAGCAGGTAAGGGAACGTTGATGAAGGAGCTGCTAAAGCGGTACGACAACTATGCGCTGTCCATTTCCGCCACCACCAGAAGCCCCAGGGAGGGTGAACTCGATGGGAGAGAGTATTTCTTCGTGGACAAAGATCGTTTCCAGCAGATGATCGCAGAGGGCGAGCTGATTGAATATGCCCAATATGTCAATCATTACTATGGAACCCCCAGGGAGTACGTGGAGCGGCAGATGGCTTCCGGCAAGGATGTGATCTTAGAGATCGAGATCCAGGGAGCGCTGAAGGTGAAGAAGCGTTTCCCGGACACACTGCTTTTATTTGTGACGCCGCCCAGCGCAAAGGAGCTGAAAAGCCGCCTGGTGGGCCGGGGGACGGAGACCATCGAGGTGATCAACGCCAGGCTCAGAAGGGCCGCCGAGGAGGCAGCCGGTATGGAAGCCTACGATTACCTGCTGATCAACGATGAGATCGAGACCTGCGTGGAGGAGATGCACCAGCTGATCCAGCTGCAGCACCGCAGGACCTCCTACCATCTGGATTTCCTGAACCAGATGCGCGAGGAATTATACCATCTGGACGACTGAGAACCGGGACCCGCTGCGGCCGGTCCATTCTATCACCATGAATTCTATTTTTGAAAGGGGAATGTAATATGTTACATCCATCATACACCGATTTAATCAATGCCGTAAACAGCGAGGTAGAGCCGGGCGAGCAGCCGGTGGTACAGAGCCGTTATTCCATCGTGGTAGCCGCTTCCAAGCGCGCCAGACAGCTGATCGACGGGGAAGAACCCCTGGTGGCCGGCAGCAACGGCAAGAAGCCGTTGTCCATCGCCATCGACGAGCTGTACCATCAGAAGGTGAAGATTCTTCCCGAAGAAGAGGAAGTGTCGGAGGACGATCAGAAATAACACAACGCATAAGCCGTCTCCGCAGACGGCTTAATCTATTGAATGCAATGGGCCGCCGGCGCAGTCTGCAGGCGATTGCTGGAGGTAATGGACCGCCTTAGCATTCTGCCGGCGGTTATGGTTAAGGAGTGTTTATGGAAAAAATAAAACTGTTTTGCGTTTCCCTGGGCTGCGACAAGAACCTGGTGGACACGGAGAAAATGCTGGGTCTCTTAAATCGCGAGGGATACGCGTTTACGGACGACGAGGGGGAGGCTGACGCCATCCTGATCAACACCTGCTGTTTCATCGGAGATGCCAAGGAGGAGAGCGTTAACACCATCCTGGAGATGGCCCGGCTGAAGGAGGAAGGCCGGTGCAGGGCCCTGGTGGTGGCGGGCTGCCTGGCCCAGCGCTACAAAGAAGAGATTCTGGAGGAGATTCCCGAGGTGGACGGAATTCTGGGCACCACCTCCTGCGATGAGATCGTGAACGTGTTAAACGGCATTCTGGGACGGGAAAAGCCAGCGCCGGTGTCGTGTTTCCACGATCTGGCCGAACCGCCCACCGGCGGAGAGAACCGGGTGGTCACCACCGGCGGCTATTACGCACATCTAAAGATCGCCGAGGGCTGCGACAAGCGCTGTACTTACTGTATCATCCCCTATTTGCGCGGATCGTTCCGCAGCGTTCCCATGGAACAGCTGGTGCGGGAGGCCGGACAGCTGGCTGAGCAGGGGGTGAAGGAGCTGATTCTGGTGGCCCAGGAGACCACGCTCTATGGAAAGGATCTTTACGGTGAGAAAGCTCTGCCGAAGCTGCTGCACGAGCTGGCCAAGGTGCCGGGGATCCAGTGGATCCGCCTTCAGTACTGTTACCCGGAGGAGATCACAGACGAGCTGATCGAGGCGATCCGGACGGAGGAAAAGGTCTGCCACTATCTGGACATCCCCATCCAGCACGCCAGCGACGGGATTCTGCGGCGCATGGGGCGCAGGACCAACCAGGCCCAGCTGCGGGAGATGATCGCAAGACTTCGCCGGGAGATACCCGATATTGCGCTTCGGACCACCCTGATCTCAGGCTTTCCCGGGGAGACCCAGGAGGATCACGAGGAGCTCATGGCCTTTGTGGATGAGATGGAATTTGAGCGGCTGGGCGTTTTCGCCTACTCGGCGGAGGAGGACACGCCGGCTTACTCGTTCCCGGACCAGGTTCCTCAGGAGGTCAAGGAGGACCGCAGGGACGAGATCATGCAGCTGCAGCAGGAGATCGCCTTTGAGAAATCCGAGGCTATGGTGGGCCGGGTGCTCACCGTGCTGATCGAGGGTAAGGTTGTGGATGAGCCGGCCTACGTAGGGCGGACCTATATGGATGCGCCGAGCGTGGACGGACTGATTTTCGTGAATGCGGATGTGGAACTGATGAGCGGGGATTTTGTGCGCGTCAGGGTGACCGGTTCCGCGGAGTATGATCTGATAGGAGAGATATACGATGAATCTGCCCAATAAATTGACAATTTTGCGTGTTTGCATGATACCGTTTTTTGTGGCTGTTCTTTTGTGCCAGGGCGGTGAAAACCAGACCCTGCGGATCGTGGCGGATGTGATCTTTATCGTGGCCAGTCTGACGGATCTGTTGGACGGCAAGATCGCCCGTAAATACCACCTGGTCACCAATTTCGGCAAGTTTATGGACCCGTTGGCGGACAAGCTGCTGGTCTGCTCCGCACTGATCTGCCTTATCGAGCTGGGTCAGATTCCGGCCTGGGTGGTTATCATCATCATCAGCCGGGAGTTCATTATCAGCGGTTTCCGCCTGGTGGCTTCGGACAACGGCGTGGTCATCGCGGCCAGCTACTGGGGGAAGTTTAAGACCGTGTTCCAGATGACCGCGGTGATTCTGCTGATCCTCAATCTGGAGCCCTTAAAGCTGGTGGCGGACATTGTGCTGTGGATCGCCGTGGCGCTGACCGTGATCAGTCTGGCGGACTATATTTACAAGAACCACAAGGTGCTGACGGAAGGGAGCATGTAAACATGACGGTAGAGCTGGTTTCCGTGGGAACGGAAATTCTGATGGGAAATATTCTGAACAGCAACACCCAATATCTGGCGGAAAAATGCGCCATGCTGGGATTTAACATGTACCACCAGGTGACAGTTGGCGACAATTACGGCCGGATGAAGGAGGTCGTCGCCACGGCGGTGAGCCGGGCGGACATCGTGATTCTCACCGGCGGCCTGGGGCCCACGGAGGATGATTTGACCAAGGAGGTCTGCGCCGAGGTCATGGGGATGGAGCTGGTGGAGGATCCGCACACGCGGCAGCACATAGAGGAATTTTTTCACAACAATATCTACCGGGAGATCCCGGCCAACAACTGGAAGATGACCACGGTTCCCCGGGGAGCCAGGGTGTTGGATAATCACAATGGTATGGCTCCCGGCCTGATTCTGGAGAAGGAGGGCAGGACGGCGATTCTGCTGCCCGGCCCGCCCGGTGAGCTGTACCCCATGTTTGAGCAGCAGGTGTTTCCGTACCTGGAGACAAGGGAGAACGCCAGCCTGGTGTCAAAGACCTTAAAGATCTGCGGTCACGGGGAGAGCCAGGTGGAGGATCAGCTGATCGATCTCATCGACGGCCAGACCAACCCGACCCTGGCGACCTACGCCAAGGTGGGCGAGGTGCACCTGCGCATCACGGCCCGGGCGGACGAGACCGGGAAGGCCGCGGCTCTGGTGGAGCCGGTGGCGGCTGAGGTGAAGCGGCGCATGGGAGATGCGGTTTACACGGAGGACGAGGGGGAAACCCTGGAAATGGCGGTGGTGCGGCTCTTGACGGGGCACGGGCTTACCATATCCACCGCGGAATCCTGCACCGGGGGAATGGTTTCCGCACGGCTGGTGAATGTTCCCGGCGCGTCCCGGGTCTTTATGGAAGGGTATGTCACCTACTCCAACGAGGCCAAGATGAAGCTGCTCGGCGTGCGGGAGGAGACTCTGGCGGCCTGGGGAGCGGTCAGCGCACAGACGGCGGAGGAGATGGCGATCGGCGGCGCAAAGGCGGCGGGCACGGATGTGTGCGTGTCCATCACGGGTCTGGCCGGACCAGACGGCGGCACGGCTGAGAAGCCGGTGGGCCTGGTTTATATGGCCTGCGCGTTAAAGGGACAGGTGAGCCTGGCCCGTTACCAGTTCAAGGGAAACCGCGGAAAGATCCGCGAACAGTCAGTGATGAAGGCGCTGGATCTGGCGCGCCGGTGTATTCTTGCTTACGGGCGCGGGGAAGAGCTGCCTAAACAGGAGGCTTAGAATTTGAAATTACAGAATGTGAGTAGGCAGTTGACGGCGGCATGCCGATATTCCTACAACCGCTTGGCATTGAATTACGATATGTATTACGAGATCTGCGGTCGGGAGAACGGGCCGGGGGAGCCGCCGGTGCGGGATCTGGGCAGCCGTTTTCACCCGCTGTTGGAAGGGCTTCTGCGGGGAGAGCAGCCGCTTGAGGAGCTCTACGGGCTGCGCCAGGCGGTGATCGAACGGATGGAGCAGGCCACTGCCTACACGGACTGCTTCCAGGCTTATGAGTACGTGTTAAACCGTCTGGAGGGCAGATTGATTCCAGCTGGGGATACCGATGGGGACCGGGAGACGGACGAGGAGCGCCTGGCCTGGATTATGCGTTATATCACGGAAACCGGGGAGTCCGCCGTGATCAATGAGCGGATTCAGATGGTGGTGAGCCAGCTGCCGGTCCGGCTGACCAAACAGAAATTTTTTGCCCTGGTGGGAGAGGGGATGGCGGTTTACGCGGGAAGCCCCCGCAAAAATGTAGAGGATATGCTTTACATTCTGCGATCCGAGGCGCTGTTAAACCAGCCTGCCGGCATGACCCTGGCCTTCCCTCAACTGGCCGGGATGCTGGCGCCCTTTGAGCGCGCGGATTACAGGCAGATGACGGAGGAGGAATATTGCCTTCTGTCAGAACGGATGAAGGAAGCGGGAGAGATTCTGGCCGACTACACCGGCGAACTCATGCTGCTCATGGATCTGATCAACGATCTCTGCGTGGTGTTTCTTTCGCGCACGGGCGCGGTGATGGACGTGGCGGAGGAGGAGCGGCTGCAGGCGGTTTTGCGGGCGGTGAGGGAGGCATTTTCCTCCGGCGCAGAGCTGGATACAGAACTTTTGCGGCAGTTGGAGGGGCGCCAGGAGGTATGCTGCGACCAGTGGGAGCGGTATTCTTCGCCCATGGATATTCTGGAGCAGGAGGCGGAGCGCGATCCCCAGGCGGAGACACTGCGCAGAATCAGTCTGCTGCTCTCGGGTAGCTCCTTTGTGCCGCTGGAACCCCGGAAAACGGGCGAGGAGCCTGTGGACAGAGCGGAGCTTGACTGCCTGGTGGGGGAGCTGACCGGCCGGATGGCGGAGGGCTTTGCAGGGCGTTCCCGCCTGGTGGTCAGGGCGCTGATGGCCAAGGTTCTATCCAGTCTGCCGGTGTTTTTCGGCTCTCTGGACGAAGTGCGTGATTATGTCGGGGGCTGCCTGGACAGTTGTGCCGACGAGGCGGAGAAGGCGGTGTGCATGCGGTTGCTGCGGGAGCTGGCCGGATAAAGAAAAGACAGTTGAGACGGAAGCGGAGGGCGGATATGCGCTGGTGGACACATCTGTATATGGGAGACCGGGCGGCGAAGCGCGGGGCTGCGGTTTTGCGGAATATCCGGGAACAAAAAATTTTGCCGGACACTTATGTGATTACTCCGTCCAGCTATGGGCATCATTTATTTGATATCCGTCCGGTGATGTTACTCCGGCCGGAGGAGCGGACGTCGGAGGACTTTCTGGTGCTGGGCGTGGCCTGCGGCTACGGCGAGGCCGGGGAGGTGGTGCGCCGCATGGTGGACGATATGTACCGGGCCACCGGTGCCTTTGACTGGAACGCTTATATGGAACTCGCGGAGGCGGACGGGCAGGATATGGAAGAGCAGATGGGAGAGTAGAATGGTTCATATACTGCTGATGATCTTAAAAATAATCGGGATTCTGCTTCTGATCATCCTGGCAATCGCTCTGGCCCTGGTCCTGGCGCTGCTTTTCGTGCCCCTGCGCTACCGGCTGAAAGCCGATTATCACGGAACGCCCCGAGGCTATGCAGGCGTTTCCTGGCTGCTGCATCTTTTGACCTACCGGGCGGAGTATGGGGAAGCGGGGTTGGTGCAGAAGGTTAAAATCTGCGGGATCTGCCTCTGGCGCTCGGACAAGAGCCGGGAGGCGGCGGACGAGGCCGTTGAGACGGTTCTCTCAGACGAGGAGCAGGCGCTGTACGAGGAGATGAGGGCAGACGACGAGGAGCGGTACGGTGCGCTGAGCGCCCAGGAGATCGGGCGGCCGGAGGACAATACCGGGGCGGAGACGGCGCCTGAGTTTGGGGCAGAGGTTTCGCCGGAGGCCGGAGCAGGAGCTTCGGGGGAGCCTAAAACAGCAACAGAGTCTGGAACGGCGCCTGAGTTCGGAACAGGAACGATACAGCAGACAGACGACGGGGATTCCGGGAAATGCGGCAAAAAAAGTGGTGAGGCCCGGGCGTCCAAGGATCATTTCCGGACCGAAGCTCAAGGGGATCCGGAGCCGGAGACCGCCTCCAGGGCCGGACTGTTTTCACGGGTAATCTCAAAAATTAAGGGAATCCTCCAAAAACTTCGGTTTTCTTTTCGCGCATTCTGTGATAAGCTGAAAAGTGTGAGAGAAATGGCATGTACGGTCCGGGAGTGGATCGGCGATGAGAAAAACAAAGCCAGCGTCCGGCTGCTGCTTCGCCAGGCAAAGCGTCTGTTAAAGCACGTTTTGCCCAGAAAGGGCCACGCCCAGGTGACCTTCGGCTTTGACGATCCCAGCGTCACCGGACAGGTGCTGACGTTTCTTTCCCCCTTTTACTCGCTGTACGGGCGGGTGCTGGAGCTGCATCCGGTATTTGACAGGAGCGTCCTGTGCGGGGAGGCGGATATCCGGGGAAGGATCCGGCTGGCAAGCCTGCTTTGGCTGTGTTTTGCGGTTTACCGGGACAAGCATACATGGAATCTGATTCGCAAACTCAGAAAGTAATCGCCCGCAGGCGTTGCCTACGGCCCATTACATTCAGTAATCGCCCGTAGGCGTTGCTGGCGGCCCATTACATTCAATCATTATCCGCAGGCTACGCCGGCGGCTCATTGCATCCAATAAGAGAGAAGAGGATATAATATGGCAGATAATCATTTTTCGTCCACAATGGAAACCCTGTTTAAAGGGCTGGAACAGTTTGTGACCACGAAAACCGTGGTGGGGGAGCCGGTTCAGGCCGGCGACGTGACCATTATTCCGCTGATCGACGTGACCTGCGGCATGGGAGCGGGCGCATTTTCCGAAGGGACGAAGCAGAAACACAACGGCGGAGGCGGCATGAGCGCCAAAATGAGCCCCAGCGCGGTGCTGGTGATCCAGAACGGAGTGACCCGGCTGGTAAATGTGAAAAATCAGGACGCCATCACCAAGGTGATCGATATGGCCCCGGACTTTATTAATAAGTTTCTGGGCGGCAAACCGCCCGTGTCCGAGGAGACCGCCCAGGCGGCCCAGGATGCGGCGGCCGCGTACGACATGGGGACGGCCGAGCACATCGATGTGAAATAATGAGACAGATACGGCATAAGCGCCGGCGCATGGAGAAATCCCTGAGCCCGGCGCTTTTTGCATGCTGCGGCCGGTTAACGGCCGGCCCCGCCGCCTTTGCCTAACACCCGAATCAGCTGGCGCTCCAGTGCCAGTGCCGCTTTGGACCGGTAGTGGCCGGGCGGGGAGGCCAGGGCCAGGTCCAGAAAAACGCCCTCTTTCCCGATGGAGAGGTAGCGCGCTCCCTTTAACGGCTCGCGGCAGGAGGCGTAGGTGAAGGACAGTCCCAGCCCGGACAGGGCCATGGCTGCGGCAAAGGGGGCCGTCAGGTTGCCGTTCACCACCCGGGGGACCAGACCGCGCCTGGAGAATTCCCGTCGCGCCATGGCGCCCATGATGGTGTCGTAGTCGCTGAGTATGTAGTCGAACTGAATGGTGTCCTCCAGCTCCACATAGAACACGGTCTGGCCGTTTCGCACCGTCTCCCGGGCGCACTCCAGCACCGGATGGTCCGCCTCCGCCGTGATCACCAGCTCGTCCTTCATGAGCAGGCGCACGTCGGATTTCAGCTTGGTTAACGGCAGCACCACCAGGCCCAGGTCCAGCCGGCCTTCGATCAGCAGCTGCTCCAGAGCCATGCTGTTGGCTTCCGTGATTTCCACATGAATCTGGGGATACAGGCGCTTGAAGCTGCGCAGAGCCCCCGGCAGCAGGTAGCTGCCCCGGAACGTGCTGATGCCAAATTCCACCTGCCCGGCCTTCAGCTCTTCCATATCCTGTATAATATCCCGTACCTGCCGGTAATCCACCAGCATTTTCCGGGCCCGCTCCAGCATGATCTCCCCGGCCTGAGTGGGGCGGACGCCGGTGGAGGTGCGGATGAACAGCTTTCCGCCAAGCTCCGCCTCCATACTCTGGAGGGATTGGCTCAGGCTGGACTGGGCCATAAATAGTTTTTCAGCCGCTTTGGAGATACTGCGCTCCTCGGCGATTGTGATCAGGTAGTTTAGTTCTCTGAATTCCATTTGTCGTCTCCTAACCGCCATCGGTTTTGCCGATGTACCCTATAAGGATTTCTGCATTTCCAGGATGGCAAAGACAGTATATAATAAATTTGCTGAAAAAACAACCGGAGAATACCGGTAAAGCGACAAAACTACTCAATCATAAAAAGGGGGATATTCAGACCTATGTCAAAAGTATCATTAAAAGGCGTCATCGACATGCACGTACACACCAATCCTGACATCCGCCGCCGTGCTTACGACGACTTTGAGCTGACGGATGCGGCGATCCGCGTGGGCGCAAGAGCCATCGTGATCAAGACCCACCAGGGCGTGACCATGGACCGGGCCTATTTGTGCAACGCCTACAATCAGAGGATGTACCACGGCAGCAACGACTTCACCATGTTTGGCAGCGTGACCATGAACCGGGTGATCGGCGGGATCAATCCCACAGCTGTTGAGACCGCCTTCAAGCTGGGGGCCAAGGTGGTCTGGCTGCCCACAGCCTCCGCCAAAAACCATCTGGAGAAAATGCGCTTAGACACTTCCAAGTGCGTGGAGGTGGTGAAGGACGGCAGGGTGGTGCCGGAACTGCTTGACGTGTTTCGTCTGGTGAAGGATTATGACGGAGTGCTTGGCACGGCCCACGTGTCCCCGGAGGAATGTAAGATCGTGGTGGAAGCCGCCAGAAACGCCGGTGTGAAAAAGCTCGTGGTGACCCATCCGGAGTGGTGGCTGGTGGGCATGAGCGTGGAGGATCAGGTGCGCCTGGTGAAGGATTACGACGTGATCCTGGAGCGCTGCTACGCCCAGAACCTGGGCGGCGGCAAGTACAAGAGCAATCTTCCGGACAACCTGGAGATCATAAAGACTGTGGGCTACAAAAACGTCATGGTGGACACGGACGGAGGCCAGGTGGAGAATCCCCACTGGGAGCTGGCCATGGAAGCGTATATGCAGTATCTTTTGGACCACGGCATCCCGGAGGAGCAGGTCCGCTACATGACCCACGATATCCCGGCCGGACTGTTAGGCATTGAAAACTGATGAGAAAATAAGGGGGAAACTACTATGTTAAGTGCACTGATTATCGCGTCCATCGCCATTTCCGTGGCGATCGGTTACAAGACTAAATACAACACGGGTCTGTTTGCCATCGTGTTCGCCTATCTGATCGGCTGCTTTGCCCTGGGAATGAAAACCAAGGCCGTGATCGGGACCTGGCCGGTCAGCACCATGTTTGTGATCTTTTCCGTGTCTTTGTTCTACAATTTCGCTCTGGTGAACGGGACACTGGAAAAAACAGCCCGCTATCTGCTGTACGCCTGCCGCAGATTTCCCGGCCTGCTCCCCTTCGCCATCTATCTGGCGGCGGCGGGCATCGCGGCCCTGGGAGCCGGTTTCTTTACGGTGATGGCGTTTATGGCTCCCATCACACTTCTGATCTGCGAGGAGGCCAAGATGGATAAGCTGGTGGGTGCAGTGGCCGTGAACTGCGGCGCTCTGTCCGGCGCAAACTTCATGACCAGCGGCAGCGGCATCATTTTCCGGGGACTGATGGACGAGGCGGGGCTGAGCGACGTCTCCTTCAACTACTCTGCAGTGATTTTTGTCACCAGCGTGATCTTTTCCCTGCTGCTGATTGCGGCGTTCCGCTACATACCCAAGAGCAACCGAAACATCGGAAAGGGCGTTACCTTTGAAAAGCCGGAGCCTTTTACCAAGCAGCAGAAGACCAACCTGCGCCTGATCATTCTCATGATCGCGCTGGTGTTAATCTTCCCCATCCTGCACATCGTTCTGCCCGGAAACGCATTGATCGCCAACATTAACGGCAAGATCGACGTGGGCCTGGTGGCAATCATTTTCTCCGTGATCGCGCTGCTCTTAAAGCTGGCGCCCCAGAAGGAAGTGATCGCCAAGATTCCGTGGAACACCATCATCATGATCTGCGGCGTGGGAATGCTGATCGGAGTGGCCATCGAGGCGGGCACCATCGATATGCTGTCCACCTGGGCGGGATCCAACTTGCCGGTGTGGGTGGTTCCCATCGCCTTCAGCATCATCGGCGCCATCATGAGCTTTTTCTCCAGTACCCTGGGCGTGGTGTGTCCGGCCCTGTTCCCGCTGGTACCAGCTCTGGCGGCCGGAACCGGGATCAATCCCATGATCCTGTTCACCTGCATCGTGGTCGGTTCCCAGAGTTCCGCCATCTCGCCGTTCTCCTCCGGTGGAAGCCTGGTGCTCGGTTCCTGTGCGACGGAAGAGGAGCGCAACGCGATGTTCCCGCGGCTGTTGTTTTTGGCAGTACCCGCCAGCGTGCTGGCCGCGACCGCTTACAACTTTTTCCTGTCCCTGTTCCTGTAAGTAAAAAAACGTCCCGCAGACATCATTTGCCTGCGGGACATTTTTTGATGGCAGGCGCTGCGCCTGATCCGATTATTTCAGAAAACAAAAAAGACAACCCGTTGAAGGATTGTCTCTCAGTGGAAGCAAGGAGGCTCGAACTCCTGACCTCTCGCGTGTGAGGCGAGCGCTCATCCCGGCTGAGCTATGCTTCCATGTATGTATTTACCAATTTCATACAAATAGTAGTATACCACAACTTTTCGATATGTCAAGCAGTAATGAAAAATATTTTTCCGCATATGATAAAATATAGTAACAGTTCAGACGGCTCATCTTCTTGACTGAAAAACTGGTCAAGAAGCATCGGATGCCCATCCGATGTGAAAATTAATACGGAAGGCCGCTTACAAGTTAGCTTGACGCTGCTTCCTGTATCAAGTTTCACGCCGCCTGAACTGTTATAAAATATACGACCGGTCTCAGGAGTGCCCCCGGCGGGAGCCTGCTGCGAACGGTGACAAAATGATAGCTTTTTGCAGACGGGAGGATGCCATGAGAAGGATATGCGGCCTGATGCTGTTTTGCTTTGCATCCGGGATGGCGGTGCTGCTATTTATTCCGGAAACAATTTTTACCATCCTGTTTATCGTGTGCTGCTTGGTGGTGGGATATAATCTGTTCTGCTGCTGAGCGGCCCTGCTAAAATACCGGCGGGCGGAACAGAATTTGTATAGATTGTCGGGACAAGGCGGCTGCGCCTGTGCCGGGAAAGAGACCCGGGGAGACGAAACCGCCGGAAACAGGCAGAAAACGGGACGGAGAGAGAGCCGGGCAGGGAGTGCGCTTCCGCGCCCGGTATTTTTGCGTGTATCCAACAACAATCGCCCGCAGGCTGCGCCAGCGGCCCATTGCATTCAAACAAAAAAGACTGCTGTCCGGCAAACATGTCGCCGTCACAGCAGTCTCTCCCAAAGTCCGTTTCCCATTAAGCTCTTTCTACTAAGCCAGAACGTAAGCAGGAAGTACAAACGTACATTCTCTGGGTTCCGCCATTCACTTTAACCTTAACAGATTTTACGTTCGCTTTCCACATTTTGTTGGCTCTTCTATGAGAATGGCTCACGCTGTTTCCAAAATGAGCTGCCTTTTCGCAGATTGCACACTTAGCCATACTTGCACCTCCTTAATTACGCATATTGGATCTTTACATAAAAATCCACAACAAATGTATGATACCAGAAACTTTGAAAATTTGCAAGTGAAAAACAAAAATTTATTTCTTTTTTGTAGAAAATAGTGTATACTGTTTGATAGCACATCACTTTATGGGTGAAGACTGCCCTTTTTCGGGAGAATTGGCCCATAAAAAAACATAAATCAGATTGGAGGCACGTGTATGAAGGGACGAATCAGTAATAAGATGGGCGAGATTCAGATCAACCCGGATGTGATAGCTCTGTATGCAGGCACCACCGCGGTAGAGTGTTTCGGAATTGTAGGAATGGCGGCGGTGAGCATGAAGGACGGCCTTGTAAAGCTGCTCAAACGTGAAAGCCTGACTCATGGAATTAATGTGCAGATCAACGACAACAGGATTTCCGTGGATTTTCATGTGATCGTTTCCTATGGAGTCAGCATCTCGGCGGTTGCTGACAATTTAATCGAGAGCGTGAAGTACAAAGTAGAAGAATTCACCGGCATGGAGGTTGAGAAGATCAACGTCTTCGTGGAAGGTGTGAGAGTGATTGATTAAGGAGGACGCAACCCGTGGGTATAAATTGTATTGACGCAGCGAGTTTGCAGCGCGCGTTTCTGGCGGCTGCCAGGGAGCTTGAGGCCAGGAAAGAGTGGATCAATGAATTGAACGTATTTCCGGTACCGGACGGCGATACGGGAACCAACATGAGCCTGACCATTATGGCGGCGGCCAAAGAGGTGGCCGCCCTGGAGAACCCCAATATGAAGGATCTGGCAAGAGCCATTTCCTCCGGTTCCCTGCGCGGCGCCAGAGGAAACTCCGGGGTAATTCTCTCCCAGCTGTTCAGAGGCTTTACCAAGGAGATCAAGAATGTGGACGCCATCGACACCACCACCCTGGCCAACGCCATGGTGCGCGGCACGGAGACGGCGTACAAAGCGGTGATGAAGCCCAAGGAGGGCACCATTCTCACCGTGGCCAAGGGGATGGCCGACAAAGCTATGGAGCTGGCCGCCCAGACCGACGACATTTTGGAGATGGTGGAGGAAGTGATCCGCCACGGAGACTACGTGCTCAGCCAGACGCCGGAGATGCTGCCGGTGCTCAAACAGGCCGGCGTGGTGGATTCCGGCGGCCAGGGACTGATGCAGGTGGTGAAGGGCGGTTTTGAGGGCCTGACCGGCAAGGTCTCTGATTTTAAGATTCCCGGTGAGACGGTGGATCTGGGCCCCTCCCGCACCGAGGCGGTGAAGCGCTCGGAGATCGACACGGCGGATATCCGTTTCGGCTACTGTACGGAATTTATCATCAATCTGGAAAAGGAGTTCGGCGACGAGGACGAGCAGGTCTTTAAGTCCTACCTGGAGTCCATCGGCGATTCCCTGGTGGTGGTCTCCGACGACGAGATCGTCAAGGTGCACGTGCACACCAACCATCCCGGTCTGGCCTTTGAGAAGGCTTTGACCTTTGGCTCCCTGTCCCGGATGAAGGTTGACAATATGCGCGAGGAGCACGAGGAACGCCTGATCAAGGACGCCGAGAAGCTGGCAAGGGAGCAGAAGGCTCAGGCGAAGGCTGTAGAGCCGGAGCCTGCCGCGGAGCATAAAAAGTACGGCTTTATCGCTGTCTCCTGCGGGGAGGGACTTTCGGAGATTTTTAAAGGGATCGGAGCGGACTACCTGATCGAGGGCGGCCAGACCATGAACCCCAGCACCGAGGACATGTTAAACGCCATCGATAAGGTTTCTGCGGACAACATTTTCATCCTTCCCAACAACAAGAATATTATTCTGGCCGCCCAGCAGGCCAGCTCCCTGGTGGAGGACAAGAACATTATCGTGATCCCGTCAAAGACAGTGCCCCAGGGCATCACCGCGCTGGTGAACTTCATGCCGGACCTGTCCGTCACGGAGAACGTGGACAATATGGAGCGGGAGATGGGCAGCGTCAAGACGGCCCAGATCACCTACGCGGTGCGCACCACCAACATCGACGGCATGGACATCGAGCAGGGCGATATCATGGGCCTGGGAGATCACGGCATGCTGGCTGTGGGCAAGTCCGTTGAGGGCACGGCCATGGCGGCCTTAAAGGCCATGATCGACGAGAATTCCGAGCTGGTGACCATTTACTATGGAAGCGATATCGGCGGGGAGGACGCAGAGCGCATGGCGGATCAGGCCAGGGCCGAGTTCCCGGAGGCTGAGATCGAGCTGCAGTACGGTGGACAGCCCATTTACTATTATCTGATTTCCGTGGAGTAAGAGGCGGATCAATCAAGAAAAAGCCGGATTTTACTTGTAATATACTGGAAAATGTGATATTTTATTGACAAAGACAAATGTTGTATTTATTTCGTATCTGAGAAGGTACTGAACAGATACGTATTTTCTACAACGGAAGGAGGATGCCGATGGCGAGATGGGTGCGCGATGAAGTGTTGAACCAGCCGGCGGATTTTGTCGATTTTCTGATGAATGACTATCTGATGAAAAACGGCTTTAAGCAGACGGAGCGCAAGGGAGAGCAGGTGTGGAAGGAGGGAGACGGCTATTTTTCAATGGCGCGGTTTCTGAAATACTCCTACATCAACGGAGTCCTGCATCTGGAAGCCTGGGTCGGCCTGTTCCGTGAGAACGCGCTCAAAGGCTTTGCGGGCAGCCTTCCCAAAAAGTTTTACCGCGAAAGCCTGGAGGAGCTGCTGCGCCTGCTCCATCAGCCGATTCCGCAAAACGGTATGGACCAGACGGGCCAGCCCGTTGTGGTGCAGGTGCCGGATCACTCAGGACCGGCTGTGCCGGCTATGGTGCTGGGCATCCTGGGAATCGCGATTGGGCTTTTGATCCCCATCATTGGTGTGATTCTTTCCGGCATCGCCATGTCCCTGGGACAGCGGGCCAGAAACTCGTCCAAATACGGGATCGCCAGATCCGCTGTGATTCTGGGAACCATTGGTATGGTGATATCGCTGCTCAACTGGATCGGCGGCATTATCCTGAATTTTTTGTTATTCTAAAATGAATCAAATAAAAGGAGAACAATCTTATGAACGAAGAGATGATGAACCAGTCCTATTCACAGGCCGGCGCTTACAGCGAATCGCTGGGACGCTACACGGCTAAAACCTTTGGCTGGATGTTTGCAGGCCTGTTGGTTACCTTTGCGGTGGCGGTGGGAGGCGTTTTCACCGGCGCGATTTTCCTGCTGAACTACGTGCCCGCATGGCCCTATGTGCTGCTGTTTGCAGAACTGGGCGTGGTGCTGTTTTTGTCCGCCCGCATCAGCAAGATGAGCGTTGTGACGGCGCGGGTGCTGTTCTTTGTCTACGCGATCTTAAACGGCATCGTATTTTCCGCTTATTTTTATGTGTACGACCTGATGATTCTCTGGTCCGTATTCCTGCTGACCTCCCTGTTCTTCGGAGTGATGGCGCTGATCGGATATTTTGCCAATGTGAATTTCAGCGGAATCCGTCCTTTTATGACCGGCGGCCTGATTTTCCTCTGCGGATTCTGGGTGCTGAGCCTGTTCATCAACCTGTCCGCATTTGAGACCATCGCCTGCACGGTTGGCATTTTCATCTTCCTGCTGTTCACCGCCTACGATACCAAGAAGATCAAAGCTTACTACGAGTATTACGGGCAGGCGCCGGAGATGGCGGCCAAGGCTTCGATTTTCTCCGCGCTTCAGCTGTACCTGGATTTTATCAACCTGTTCCTGTACATCCTGCGGATCCTTGGCAGAAAGAGAAACTAATACATTTAAAAGCGCAGCTGCCGGACCGTTGGTTTGGCAGCTTTGTTGGATGCAATGGACCGCAGGCGCAGTCTGCGGACAGATTGGATTATAAGGAGGAAGCCATATGTTGATCGGAGCACTGGAGGCGGGCGGCACCAAGATGGTCTGCGCCCTGGGAAATGAAAACGGAACGATTCTGGAGCAGGTATCCATCCCCACCACCACACCGGAGGAGACGGTGGAGCAGATCGTGCGCTATTTTAAGGACAAGGACATCAAAGCCCTGGGGGTTGCGGCCTTCGGTCCGGTGGATGTGAAGCCCCAGTCCCCCACCTACGGCCGGATTCTGGACACGCCCAAGTTGGCCTGGCGCCACTTTGACTTTTTGGGAGCTTTGAAAAAAGAGCTGGATGTGCCCATGGGCCTGGACACGGATGTAAACGGCTCCTGCCTGGGGGAGATGACCTACGGCTGCGCCCAGGGGCTTGACAGCGCCATCTACATAACCATCGGCACCGGCGTGGGCGTGGGCGTCTGCGCGGGCGGAAAACTGCTGCACGGTATGCTGCACCCCGAGGGAGGCCATATCCTGTTAGCCAGACATCCCGAGGACCCGGAAGGCGGCATCTGCCCCTATCATCCCAACTGTCTGGAGGGTTTTGCCAGCGGACCGTCCATCGAGCGACGCTGGGGCAAAAAGGCTGTGGAGCTGGTGGACAAACCCGAGGTTTGGGAGCTGGAGAGCTACTACATCGCCCAGGCCCTGGTGAACTACATCATGATCCTGTCCCCGCAGAAGATCATTCTGGGCGGCGGCGTCATGCACCAGGAGCAGCTGTTCCCCATGATCCGGGAAAAGGTGAGGGAGATGATCGGCGGCTACTTAAACACCACTGAGCTGGCGGATCTGGACCACTATATTGTGCCGGCCAGCCTCCACGACGATCAGGGCATCATGGGCTGCATCAAGCTGGGGTTGGACGCGTTATGTTAAATCAGGAACCAATCAGCTCCTTAAAGGGCATCGGGGATAAGACGGCCGCGCTCTTTGAGAAGCTGGGCGTATATACGGTGGCGGATCTCCTGGCTTATTATCCCCGGGCCTACGATGCCTTTGAGGAGCCGGTGGCCATCGGACAGTTAAAAGAAAATAGCGTTATGGCAGTACAGTCGGCATTAGTTAAGCATGCCGACTTGCTGCGTTTTAATCACATGCAGGTGGTGTCCCTGCAGATTAAGGACCTCACCGGCTCCCTGCAGGTATCCTGGTATAATATGCCCTATATGCGGGCCAATTTAAAACCGGGGGAAATGTATGTGTTCCGGGGCAGGGTGGTGAGAAAGCGGGGCCGTCTGATCATGGAGCAGCCGGAGGTGTTTACACCCCAGGCTTACGGCGAGCTGGTGCACTCCATGCAGCCCATCTACGGACAGACCAGGGGACTGGGAAACAAGGCCATTGTGAAGGCTCAGACCCAGGCGCTGCAGCTGCGGCAGATGGAGCGGGAGTACATGCCTGCAACGCTGCGAAAACGGTACGAGCTGGCGGAGATCAACTACGCGGTGGAGCACATCCATTTCCCCGCGGATCAGAGCGAGCTGCTCTACGCCAGAAAACGCCTGGTGTTCGACGAGTTTTTCCTCTTTCTGGTGGGCGTGCGCAAGCTGAAGGAAAAGCGGGCCGATAAGCGCTCACCCTATGTGATGGAGTTCCGGGAGGAGGTGGCGCGGTTTCAGGAAGCTCTTCCCTACCGGCTGACCGGAGCCCAGGAGCGGACCCTCAGGGAGGTGTTCGACGATTTGAGCGGGGGCCTGGTGATGAACCGCCTGATCCAGGGAGATGTGGGTTCGGGCAAGACCATTATCGCGGTGCTGGCGCTGCTGATGGCCGCCTGCAACGGTTATCAGGGCGCGCTGATGGCGCCCACGGAGGTGCTGGCAAAGCAGCATTTCGAGTCCATCACCCAGCTGTTTGAGACTTACAAGATTGAGAAAAAGCCGGTGCTGGTCACCGGCTCCATGACCGCCAAGGAAAAGCGCCTGGCCTACGAACAGATCGAGCGCCACGAGGCGGATATCGTGATCGGAACCCACGCTTTGATCCAGGAGAAGGTTCACTACGACAACCTGGCTCTGGTGATCACGGACGAGCAGCATCGCTTCGGGGTGGGACAGCGGGAGCTGCTCAGCAGCAAGGGCGGCGATCCCCACGTGCTGGTCATGAGCGCAACGCCCATTCCGCGGACCCTGGCGATTATCCTCTACGGCGACCTGGACATTTCCGTGATCGACGAGCTGCCCCAGGGCCGCCAGCCCATCAAAAACTGCGTGGTGAACACGGGATACCGCCCCAAGGCGTATTCCTTTATCGCCAGACAGGTGGAGGAGGGCCGTCAGGCCTACGTGATCTGTCCCATGGTGGAGGAGAGCGAGATGATCGAGGCGGAGAACGTGCTGGATTACGCCAAAAAGCTGCGGAAAGAGCTGCCTGCGTCGGTGACGGTGGAGTACCTTCATGGAAAGATGAAAGGCAGGGAGAAAAACCGCATCATGGAGCGGTTTGCGGCTGGCGAGATCCAGGTGCTGGTGTCCACCACGGTGATCGAGGTGGGCGTCAACGTGCCCAACGCCACGGTGATGATGATCGAGAACGCGGAGCGCTTCGGCCTGGCCCAGCTCCACCAGCTGCGCGGGCGGGTGGGCCGGGGCAGCAGCCAGTCCTACTGCATCATGGTAAACTGCTCGGACGAGGAGGGCACCCTGGAGCGGCTTGACATCTTAAACCGCTCCAACGACGGATTTTACATCGCTTCCGAGGATTTAAAGCTGCGCGGCCCCGGAGATATTTTTGGGATGCGCCAGAGCGGGGACATGGAATTCAAGCTGGCGGACATTTTTACGGACGCCAACATTCTGAAATCCGTCTCCGAGGAGGTGAACCGCCTGCTGGACGGCGACCCGGAGCTGGAGGAAGAGGAGCACTCGCAGCTGAAGCGGAAGCTGGACGAGTATCTGGGGCGGAATTACGAGCGGCTGAACCTGTAGGACGCGCCTGCCTTCGGTGAACGGCGGACCGGGCGGTTTGCGGTCCGGGGGAAACTTGCGGGGGAAATTTGCGTCCGGACGCCTGGAAGGGGCTTCCGGGAACATGCCGCGCAACGTATAATTGAAAATTCTGCGGGCCGGCCGTCAATTTTAGGCCGGCGGCAGGATACAATAAAGGGTAAAGCAGTCATTGGAAAGGAGTATTTCATATGAATCAGACACTTGAGACAATACTTACCAGAAGAAGCACGCGCAAATTTTTGCGCAAACCCATTCCCGAGGAGGAGATGGAGCTGATCGTCCAGGCGGCTCTCCACGCGCCCAGCGCCAAGGGATTGCAGACCTGGCAGTTTACGGTGGTGAGAAACCGTGAGAAGATCCAGAAGCTGGCTACGGCGATCCGGGAGGTGCTGGGCCGGAAGGGTTACAATATGTATGAGCCTGAGGCTCTTGTCATCCCCTCGAACCTGAAGGAAAGTCCCTACGGCAGGGAGGACGACGCCTGCGCCATGGAGAACATGTTCCTGGCCGCCCATTCTTTAGGCATCGGCTCCGTGTGGATCAACCAGCTTCAGGACGTCTGCGACGTTCCGGCCATCCGGCAGGTTCTGGATGAGCTTGGCATTCCGGCAGACCACGTGGTCTACGGCATGGCGGCGCTGGGATATCCGGACGATGTGAAGGCGGATAAGGCCAGAACCGGCAAAGTGGTGTATGCGGACTGATTACATCGGAATATAGAACAGAATCGAAACAAAAACTCCCCGGGCCGAATTGCTTCAGTCCGGGGAGCTCTCATTCAATTACATTTTTTCTTCCGAAAAGGGCGTGATCTTATTTGCCAGCCAGCTGACGCTCGTAGGACTCGATCATCTTCTTAACCATATAACCGCCTACGGAACCATTCTGAGCGGAAGTCAGGTTGCCGTTGTAACCGTTGGTTAACGGTACGCCGATCTCATTTGCAACTTCCATCTTGAATTTGTCCATTGCCTCTCTTGCTTCAGGTACGTTTGTTCTGTTAGAATTGTTAGACATTGTAACATTCCTCCTTTAATCGTTTTGTCATGCTGTTTTATAAGTGGTGCATGACTTTGTTTTGTGTTACAATCCTATTATGTGTTCATGCGGAAATAATACACTAGAAGGTTTTTCGTTTTCTGTTAAAAAATGGGAGGAATGTAAACCCTGCATATAGCGGCGTTTCCGGCATCTAATTATAGAAAGAAAGGGTGCAATTTTGTTCGGAACGCAAAAAAACCCCTTGTATAACTGGGATTTTCATATTATACTTGTTGGGAAAACAAATTTGGCGGGATTGCATACCGATCCCTTTTTATCATACGAAATTATTCAGGAGTCAAAATGAGAGTAATCGCAGGCAGCGCCAGAAGGCTGCTTTTAAAGACCGTGGACGGACTCGACACCCGTCCGACCACAGACCGGATCAAGGAAACGCTGTTTAACATGCTGCAGCCGTCCATTCCGGACTGTATATTTCTCGATCTGTTTTCCGGCAGCGGGGCCATCGGCATCGAAGCCTTAAGCCGCGGAGCCAGCCTGGCCGTCCTGGTGGAGAACAATCCCAAAGCCGTGGACTGCATCCGGGAGAATTTAAGCAGAACCAAGCTGGAGGACCGGGCTGTGGTGATGGGGAACGACGTGATTTCCAGCCTCCGCAAGCTGGAGGGAAAGAACTACGTGTTCGACATCATCTTTATGGACCCGCCTTACAATAAGGGCTGGGAACAGCAGGTTTTAACCTATCTGTCCGGTTCGCCCATGGCGGACGAAAACACGACCATTATCATTGAGGCTGCAAAGGAGACGGACTTTGCATGGCTTACGGCCGCAGGATACGATCTGATTAAGAGTAAAGAATACAAGACAAACAAGCATGTCTTTGTTGCAAAGGGAGAAAAACATGAATAAAGCCATATACCCCGGAAGCTTTGATCCGGTGACCCTGGGTCATCTGGATATCATCGAGCGCACCTCCAAGATGTTCGACCGGGTCATCATCGGAGTTTTGAATAATAAATCAAAGTCTCCGTTGTTTTCTGTGGAAGAACGTGTTAATATGTTAAAAGAAGTGACAAGCAGCCTGCCCAACGTGGAGGTTCAGTCCTTCGAGGGATTACTGATTGATTTTGTCCGCAAGAACGACGCGCGGGTGATTGTGCGCGGACTGCGGGCGATTACGGATTTTGAATATGAGTTGCAGATGGCGCAGACCAACCGGGTGATCGCCCCGGAGGTGGACACCATCTTCCTGACTACCAATTTGAGATATTCCTACTTGAGTTCCAGCATCGTCAAAGAGATCGCCGAGTTCGACGGTGAGATCAGCGCGTTCCTGCATCCGGCTGTGGCAGAGAAAGTGCGGGAAAAGCTGACCGCCAGGCGATGAGCCGCGACGGCGCTGCACAAAAGATGAATTTGTTGTAAGCGGACTGTAGCTGTGAGGCATCAGGCAGCTATGAGCGATTTTGGAAAATGAGGAGATAGGTTAAGATGATGAGCAGAATTGAACAGTTGATCAGTGAAATTGAAGAATACATAGATACCTGTAAATACCAGGCGTTATCCAATACAAAGATCATCGTGAACAAGGAGGAGCTGGAGGAGCTCTTGGTTGAGCTGCGTCTGCGCATCCCCGATGAGATCAAAAAGTACCAGAAGATCATCAGCCAGCAGGATACCATTCTCGGGGAAGCTCAGGCCCAGGCGGACGCCATGATGGAGGAGGCCAAAAAGCAGGCGGATTCCCTGGTGGCCCGTGCGGACGAACAGACCAGCGAGATGGTCAACGAGCATGAGATCATGCAGCGGGCCTACGCTCATGCCAACGAAGTGGTGGAGCAGGCCAACATGCAGGCCCAGGCCATTGTGGACCAGGCGTTAAACGATGCCAACACCATCCGCCAAGGGTCTATCCAGTACACGGACGACATGCTGCGCAGCCTTCAGACCATTATCAACCACACCATGGAGGGGGCGAAGGGGCGTTTCGACGCGTTCATGAGCTCCATGCAGTCCAGTTACGACATCGTTTCCACCAACCGCAACGAGCTGTCCGGCGGCCTGGTTCAGCAGGAGGAGCCGGAGGAGCAGGAGCTTCCTGTGGAGGACGGCCCCCAGCGTTAGAGTGCTGTCAGCCGCAGATGAGAAGCAGGCTTTGCAGCCCAATCAACAGCATACAGGTGATGAGGCTGTGGAGCGCTTTCCACAGTATATAATGCCGGATGGAGAGTCCGGCATTTTTTAGTACGCTTTTGGTCTGGAAAATGCCGGAGAAGCCGCCGAAGGCTGTGGCCGCTGCGATCACAACCGCGGCCGGGAAACCGGGAACACTGGCCGCGATGGCCTGGATGCCGGTGGTGATCTCCACTGCGCCCAACAGCGCCGGGCGCATGAGGGGAAGATCAAAGGGCAGGTTTGCCAGGTACATGGCCAGGATGGAGAACAGCATGATGTAGCCGCCGATCTTCACCATGGTCTCAAAGCAGCCCATCATGTGAACGTCAAATGAGAAGGGTGCGGCGGATGTTTCGTCTGCGGCCGGGCTGGGATCCTCCTCGCCGTGATAGCCGTAGATGCGCCGGGCCAGCCGGGCGACAGGAATCACGGGCAGGTACAGGGCCAGGGCGACGGCCCAGAGGGGACAGCCGGAGCCGCCCTGGACCAGGGCCAGGCGGTCCGCCACGTAGCCCAGCACGAACATGGGGCTGGGATGGTTGGCGATGGCCAGGAGATAGCGGGCCTGGGCCGGTGAGATGCGCCTGCTGTCTAAAAATTCGCTGTCGGTTTTGGCCCCCATGGGATAACCGCAGAGCAGGCCACTCATGAGCACGAAGCAGCCGTTTGGGGAGAGCTTCAGCAGTCCGCTGAAAAAAGGGGCGAAGGGCCTGGTGAGGAGGCCCACGCCGTCTAAGGCCACGATCACGCCGGAGCAGATCATGAAGGGCAGCAGGGTGGGCAGCACCACGGTTGCCCAGAGCACGAGCCCGTCCCGGGCGCCGGTGAATGCCAGGGCGGGGCGGGCTAAGAGCAGTATGAGGCAGAGGACGGGCAGCAGCCGTCCGATGGATTTTTTCATAGACACCTGAATACAATGGTTTATACAATATATTGTAGAGGCGGTGCCTGTATGATTTTGTTTCTCATTTTACTGCTCGCCGTGTTTCAGTGCACCATCACCCAGTACCTGGTGGAGAACCCGGATTATTACCAGCTGGGGGCTTATACCTGCGAGACTGAGGATTTCCGCTCCATGCGCCTGGGACAGCTGATCGCCGGGGAGAAGGAGCTGGATTTTGATATGCTCACCGCGCTGATGATCCAGAACGACTACGATTTGCGGGAACTAAAATCCACGGACTACAGTTCCCGCCTGCTGCAGGCCAGACGGCCTGCGGACTATCGGAAGCTCAAACAGGCTTATGAGACGGTGTTGGGAGATTTACAGTATTTTCCTGTGCCGCGAAGCGGCGACCCTTCGGTGCCGGACGTGCAGTTTGAGGACGGCTGGATGGACAAACGGACCTACAAGAGCGGGGCCGGGCAAAGCGGTTCGGACGGTGCAGACGGGGCTGAGGCGGCGGACGGGCGGGAGAACAAGGGCCGGGGCCACGAGGGCTGCGACATCATGGGAGCCAAGGAGCCAAGGGGGTTTTATCCCGTGGTCAGCATGAGCGACGGCGTGGTGGAAAAGGTGGGATGGCTGGAGCTTGGCGGCTGGCGGCTGGGAATCCGTTCGCCCCGGGGCGCTTATCTGTACTACGCCCATCTGTACGGCTACAGCAGGGACTGGAAGGAAGGGGATGTGGTGAAGGCGGGGGAACTGCTGGGGTATATGGGAGATACCGGATACAGCAAAGTGGAGGGGACGACCGGGAATTTCGACGTCCACCTCCACGTGGGAATTTACTTTAAGACGGACCATTTCGACGAGTTGAGCGTGGATCCGTACTGGATTTTAAAATATCTGGAAAAATACCGCTTTACATACCGCTATTGAGCGCTGCCTGACCGGGAGCTCAGTGGGAGCGCTCGCCCATGAGAAATGTGATCACCGCTCCGGCGACAGCCGCTCCAACGCCCAGAATCACGGCCAGGGGCGTCAGATTGCCGAGCTGGGCAAACAGCCCGGTGTTGTAGAAGATCGCAAAGGGCGAGGCCGCGATCAGGCCAAGGATGGCGCAGTAAGTGTGAACGGCGTAGCGCTTAAAGAGGAAGGTGATCAGCTTGGCGATGAGAAAAATCCCAAGCAGCACGCCGATGCCAAAGGGGGTCAGCAGGAGAACGCCGTGGAGCACGCCCGGCATGTCCAGGACCTTCAGGGCGTCCAGGAAATTTTTGATGGTTTCGATGATGCCGTAGTAGTAGCCAAGGATCATCATCACCAGGGAGCCGCTGACCCCGGGCACCACCATGGTGGCGGAGGCCACCACGCCCACCAGAAACAGGGAGATCAGTGTTCCCGGGGTGGGGGAAAAGGTTTTTAACACTTCCTCGCCGGAACTCAGCATGGGCAGGAAGGCCGCCAGCGCAAACAGCGCCAGAAAGGCGGCGATTCCGCCGAAGCCGATGGAGCGGCGGCGGTGGCGCAGTTCCCGGCGCAGCGTGCCAACCAGCACGGGGACGCCGCCCAGAATCAGTCCCACGAAGGCCATGCAGGTCACAAAGGTGTGTTTGCTGAGCAGGTACTCGATGGCGTAGGTGAAGCCCACGATGCCGATGCCGCAGCCCAGGATGATGGGCAGCAGGGTGAGAAGGCTTTTCTTCCAGTTGGAGAGCAGGTTTGAGACCGCCCCGATCAGCTTATCGTAGATTCCCAGAGAGACTGCCATGGTCCCTCCGCTGACGCCGGGGATGATGTTGGCGACGCCGATGAAAATCCCCTTGATCATATCCATAACAAATGTCATAATGTCAATTCCTCTTTTCTCATATTGCGGCAGAGTCCGCAAGGTTTATTATAGGAGAGCGGGACATGCCTGTCAAGAAAACTTTCAGATGGGGACTTTGCGATGTTTTTGAAAAAATATCTGTAATTTTTGACGGAAGTATGCTAAACTGAACCGAACGTTAAATACCCTGCGGCCTTTGCGGGGCCGGGCCTGACCGGCCTGTTGCCTGCCGTCCCGGGTATTCCATATAGTGCAGCCGGACGATACGGACCGGCTGGGGAAAGGAACATTCAGAACCATGAGAGCAGAACTGCTGCCGGCAGCCTTCGCGGATTCCATGCGGGCGCTGCTGGGCGACGAGGAATATACATCTTATATCAAGAGTTTTGGGGAGGACTGGAAGCCGGGGCTGCGGGCCAACGGGCTGAAAATCCGGCCGGAGGAGCTAACGGCCATACTGCCCTGGCGGCTGGAGCCGGTGCCCTGGGTGAAAACGGGCTTTTACTATGACGGAGATCAGGCCAGGCCCTCCAGGCATCCGGCCTACTATGCGGGCCTCTACTATCTCCAGGAGCCCAGCGCCATGACGCCCGTGGAGCTGCTGCCCGTGGAGCCGGGGGACCGGGTGCTGGACCTGTGCGCCGCTCCGGGGGGCAAGAGCACCCAGCTGGGAGCCAGGCTTTTGGGGGAGGGACTGCTGGTGTCCAACGATATCAGCAATTCCCGGGCCAGGGCGCTGCTTAAGAATCTGGAGCTGGCCGGGATCCCCAATATCTGCGTGACCAGCGAGAGCCCGGAACGGCTCTCACAGGTGTTTCCGCTTTATTTTGACAAGATTTTGGTGGACGCGCCCTGCTCCGGCGAGGGTATGTTCCGCCGGGACGGCGAGATGGTGAAGGATTGGGCTTTAAAAGGACCGGCTTACTATGCGCCCCTGCAGCGGGAGATTTTAGCCGCCGCCGTGACCATGCTGCGGCCCGGGGGAACCATTCTGTACTCCACCTGCACCTTCTCGCGGGAGGAGGATGAGGGAACCGTGGAGTACGCGTTGAACCGCTTCCCGGATCTGGAGCTTAAGCCCCTTGATACCGGGCTGGTGCCCGGGGCCTGCGGGGGGATCGGGTTAGACGGCTGCATGCGGCTGTTTCCTCATAGGATCAAGGGGGAAGGGCATTTTCTGGCGCTGCTGCGGAAGAAGGAGCGCGGTGGGGAAAGCGTAACGGCCGGGGACGGCGGCGTAACGGCGGGGAGCGCGGGCGAAGTGGCCGGGGATGGCGGCGCGGGCAGGCTTGCCGGAGACTGCGGCATGGCGGCGTATCGCGCGGGCAAGGTTGCTGTAGACAGCGCCCGGACGGGAACCGCGGACCTTCGCGGGAAACGCCGGGAGAAGGCGGAAGCGCGGGAGACGGCGAAGGGCAGAGGCATGGTCCGCAATTTCCCGGGACAGGTGAAAAAAGGGCGGAACACCCCTGCGGCGGCGGATATCGAAGAGCTGGAGGCATTTTTGGCACAGCTCTCCCTTCCGGTCCCACGGGAGCGTCTGTCGGTGCGGCCGGAGGGCGTGTATCTGCTGCCCGATGGAATGGAACAGCCGCCGTCCCTGCGTTTTCTGCGGACGGGTCTGCTGCTTGGCGAGCTGAAAAAGGGACGGTTTGAGCCTTCCCAGGCCCTGGCAATGGCACTGAAAAAAGAACAATATCCGGTCACGGTGGATTTCCCCATGGAGGATGAGCGGGCGGTCCGCTATCTCAAAGGGGAGACCGTGGCCCTGGCCGAGGGTGAGGGACCGGTGAAGGGCTGGTGCCTGGTCTGCGCCGGCGGTTATCCGCTGGGGTGGGCCAAGGGCGCCGGCCCGGTCCTGAAAAATAAATATTATCCGGGATGGCGGTGGATGTAGAAGCCCGCGCCGGGAAAGGAGCGAATTCAGATGGCGGAGCGGAAGAAGGCAATGATTCGGCTTGATAAATTTTTAACGGAAATGGGGCGGGGCACCCGCAGCCAGGTCAAGGAGATGGTCCGCAAGGGCAGAATAACGGTGAACGGTCAGGCGGTCCGCCAGGCGGATTTGAAAATCAACCCCGAGGCGGATCAAATCTGCCTGGACGGAGCGGCGGTAGCTTACGCCCGCACGGAGTATTACATGCTCAATAAACCCCAGGGGGTGGTTTCCGCCACCGAGGACGGGCGCTACCAGACCGTGACGGAGTTGATCACCGGGGCGCTGCGGGGAGACATTTTTCCGGTGGGGCGGCTGGATATCGACACCGAGGGGTTGCTGCTTCTAACCAATGACGGGTCCCTGGCCCACAATCTGTTGTCGCCCAGGAAGCATGTGGACAAGGTGTATTTTGCACGCATCGAAGGTCAGCTTCCGGAGGACGCCGTCGGGCGTGCGGCGGCCGGCCTGGTGCTGGAGGACGGCACGAAAACCCTTCCGGCCCGGCTGGAAATCCTGGAACCCGGCCAGGTGCGTCTGACCATACGGGAGGGCAAATTCCATCAGGTCAAGCGTATGTTCGAAGCCATGGGCTGCCGTGTGACCTATTTAAAACGTTTGTCCATGGGGCCGCTGGTTCTGGACCCGGCGCTGGCTCCGGGGGAGTACCGGCCGCTTACCGAGCAGGAAATCCAGGATCTTCAGGGTTGTCAGACGGGGCAAAAGCAAGTATAACAATAGAGAGGGCGGTTTTGCCCCTGAAACAGACGGACAGAATAAAAAGGATGAGGACAAATGGGATTAAAACATAAAAAAGCGGTTATCTTTGATTTAGACGGAACTCTGGTGGACTCCATGTGGATGTGGAAGCGCATCGACGTCGAATACCTGGACCGCTACGGGTACGCCTGTCCGGAGGACCTGCAGAAGTCCATCGAGGGCATGAGTTTTTCGGAGACAGCCGCCTATTTCAAGGAGCGGTTTGAGCTGCCGGACTCCCTGGAGGAGATCAAGGCGGCCTGGACGGAGATGTCCATTGAAAAGTACCGGAACGAAGTGCCTTTAAAACCGGGGGTTCGGGATTTCCTGGACCGCACGGCGGGTCTGGGCATGAAGGCGGGTATCGCCACCAGCAACGGCCGGGCCATGGTGGATGCGGTGCTGGATTCCCTGGGAATCCGGCGGTATTTTCAGGTGGTGGCAACGGCCTGCGAGGTGGCGGCCGGCAAGCCTGCGCCCGACATCTATCTGAATGTGGCCGGGCGGCTGGGCGTGAGCCCGGAGGATTGTCTGGTATTCGAGGACATTCCGGCGGGCATCCAGGCCGGAAAGCGGGCGGGTATGACCGTGTTTGCGGTGGAGGACGAGTTTTCCCGGCATATGCGGGATGAGAAGGCCGCATTGGCGGACTACTATATCAACGATTATTATGAGATGCTGGATTATCTGAAGGAAGCATAAGGAGGCGTTATTCAATGAAGATAGCGGTGATTACGGGCGCGTCCTCAGGCATGGGGCGCGAGGCGGTGCTGCAGCTGTCGGACCATTTTCCGGGCTTTGACGAGATGTGGGTCATCGCCCGGCGGGAGGAGCGGCTGAAGGAGCTGGCGGCCCAGTGCCCGGTGCGGCTGAGGCGCTTTGAGCTGGATTTGGCGGAGGCGGAGGATCTGAAAGTCCTGGAGTCCGCGCTGAGGGCCTGCTCGCCGGATGTGAAGTACCTGGTAAATGCGGCCGGTTTCGGCAAGATCGGCCCGGTTGGCTCCATCGCGTCCGGCGATGAGACGGGTATGGTGCGGGTAAACTGCGAGGCCCTGGTGGCCGTGACCCATCTGGTGCTGCCCTATATGACCCATAACAGCCGGATTCTCATGTTCGCCTCCGCGGCGTCCTTCCTGCCCCAGCCGGATTTCGCCGTGTACGCGGCCACCAAAGCCTTTGTGCTCAGCTATTCCCGGGCATTAAACGAGGAGCTTAAAGACCGGGATATCGCGGTGACGGCGGTGTGCCCCGGGCCGGTCAGGACGGAGTTTTTCGATATTGCGGAGACCACGGGACAGATTCCGCTGTATAAGATGCTGGTGATGGCCAACCCGCGGCACGTGGTCCGCAAAGCCATAAAGGACAGCATTGTGAAGCGGGATATTTCGGTGTACGGCCTGACCATGAAGGCGTTTCACCTTCTGACCAAGGTGGTGCCTCACCGGCTGCTTCTGTACGTGATGAGAAAATTTTGAGAGACAGGAGATAAAAGGGCCTATGCAGACTCTGATTGTCACCCCCAACGAAGCCGGACAGCGTCTGGACAAGCTGCTGGCAAAATATATGAATCAGGCCGGAAAAGGGTTCCTGTACAAGATGATGCGCAAGAAGAACATCACCCTGAACGGAAAGAAATGCGACGGTTCGGAGCGCCTGGGCGAGGGCGATGAGATCCGGCTGTTTCTGGCCGACGAGACCATCGCGAAATTCACCGGCGGCGGGGCCGCCAAGCCAATTTCCGGATATTATCCAAAACCGGATATTATTTATGAGGACAGCCACATTTTGGTGGTGAACAAACCGGCCGGGCTTTTGAGCCAGAAGGCGCGGGAGGACGATACCTCCCTGAACGAGGCGATCCTGAATTATCTCATCGATTCCGGCCGTATGCCAGTGGAGCAGCTGCGTACCTTCCGCCCGTCCATCTGCAACCGGCTGGACCGCAACACCAGCGGGCTGGTGGTGGCGGGGCGGTCCTTAGCCGGGCTTCAGGTCATGAACGCGGTGTTCAAGGACCGGAGCATCCACAAATACTACCAGTGCATTGTGAAGGGCAGTCTGAAGGAGAAGCAGCTGATCGCCGGGTTCCTGCGCAAGGATGAGGCTTCCAACACGGTGGACATCTATCCGTTAGAGGTGGAGAACAGCGTCCCCATCATGACCGAATACCTTCCGCTGGCCTGGGGCGGCGGCTTTACCCTGCTTCAGGTGACGCTGATTACCGGCCGCAGCCATCAGATCCGCGCCCACCTGGCCTCCATCGGCCATCCCATTCTGGGAGATTTCAAGTACGGAGACCGATCCGTAAATGAGGAGATGAAAAAGCGCTACGGGCTGCGGGCCCAGCTGCTGCATTCCTGGAAGTTAGTGATGCCAGAGGATTTGGCCGTACCGCTTGACTACCTGGCCGGGCGGGAGTTTTTCGCCCCGCTGCCTGAGAAATTCAACCGGGTTCTGGAGGGGGAACGGATGCTTCCCCGTCAGCCTTTTTCGGCCAAAAACATGAGCTGTCCGAACGGATACTAATATTTCCCAGGAAATTCCACCGGTTCTTGACAGACCGGCGGTTTGCGGGTTATGATAATACAAGCTGACAAAAGGGCGTAAGCGGCAGGACCGCGGCGCCTTAGAAGATAGAGAGGGCATGATAGACATGGGAAAAATCATACTGACAGGTGACCGCCCAACGGGACGGCTTCACGTAGGACATTATGTGGGTTCTTTGAAGCGCAGAGTGGAGCTTCAGAACTCAGGAGAATTTGATGAGATCTACATCATGATCGCGGACGCGCAGGCCTTGACGGACAATGCGGACAACCCCGAGAAGGTTCGCCAGAATATTATCGAGGTGGCGCTGGATTACCTGGCCTGCGGTCTGGACCCGGAGAAATCCGTGCTGTTCATCCAGTCTCAGATTCCCGAGCTCTGTGAGATGACGTTCTACTATATGGACCTGGTGACGGTTTCACGCCTGCAGCGCAACCCCACCGTTAAGTCTGAGATCCAGATGCGCAACTTTGAGGCCAGCATCCCGGTGGGCTTCTTTACTTACCCCATCAGCCAGGCGGCGGATATCACAGCCTTTAAGGCCACCACCGTGCCGGTGGGAGAGGATCAGGCGCCCATGATCGAGCAGACCCGCGAGATCGTCCACAAGTTTAACAGCGTGTACGGCGAGACTCTGGTGGAGCCGGACATCCTGCTGCCCGACAACAAGGCCTGCTTGCGCCTGCCCGGAATCGACGGCAAGGCCAAGATGAGCAAGTCCTTAGGCAACTGCATTTACCTGTCCGACACGGAGGACGAGGTGAAGAAAAAGATCATGTCCATGTTCACGGACCCCAACCATCTGCGGGTGGAGGATCCCGGGCGTGTGGAGGGTAATCCGGTGTTTATTTATCTGGATGCGTTCTGCCGCGACGAACATTTTGCCAAGTATCTGCCGGATTACCGGAATCTGGACGAGCTGAAGGCGCATTACACCAGAGGTGGCCTGGGCGATGTGAAGGTGAAGCGTTTCTTAAACAGCGTTCTCCAGGAGGAGCTGGAGCCGATCCGTCAGCGCCGCAAGGAGATCGCCAAGGATATTCCGGCGGTATACCGGATTCTCGAGGAGGGCAGCAAGAAGGCGCGGGCCAAGGCCTCCGAGACTCTGGCAGATATGAAGCGCGCTATGAAGATCAACTATTTCGAAGATATGGAGCTGATCGAGGAGCAGGCCAGGCGGTTTAACGCCGAGGTCTGAGAGAGATTGGCACAGGAGGGCGACAAGTCCGGCCGGCGAGCATGAAAATGACGCCGGCCGTTTTTTGGCTGCGGTGGGGCGTGAGTCTGGCCTGTGAATGATTTTATCAAATACCGCTTGACTCTTCCCTAAGGGCAGAGCCTATACTTTCATTAGATTCGAATCGGAGTAACTGTTCAGTGGGTCTGCGCACTTGCTGCGCTGACCATATGAAAACCGAAACTTGCAGGCAAAAATCCCATCGACGAAGTCGAGTTTAAATGGATTTTTGCTCGTATCCGTGAAGGTACTGAACAGATACGAATTGGAAATGATTGTGACGGAGGTAAGGATACTATGTTGAGCATCGGACAGATGTCAAAGACCTGCGGGGTCAGCGTCAAGACCCTGCGACATTATGACAAAATCGGGCTGCTGCGGCCGGAACAGACGGATGTGTTTACCGGCTACCGCTATTACGATGAGTCCCAGATCGGGATTATGCTGTTGATCGCCCGCTACAAGCGGTATGGCCTTTCTCTGTCACAGATCCAGGAGCTTCTGGGAATTGAAGACCAGCACATTTTAATGAAAAAGCTGAGGCAGCAGCGCTTCCGCCTGGAGCGGGAGATGGAACATATTTCCATCACCATCCGGGAGATGGAGCAGCACCTCGGCCAGTTTGAAAGGACAGGCGATATTATGAGTTATCAGAATAATTATGAGGTTGAGGTCGTTGACAGCGGGGAGCAGGTGCTTCTGACCTGTCGCGCTACTATGTCGGTGGAGGATTTCGGGCGTTATTACGGGAAAATTTATGAGAAGGTTGCCAGGGAGCATCTGGAAGTGAACGGGGTGGTGCTGGCGATCTATCACGACAAGGAGTTCGACCCGGCCTTCAGCGATATCGAGCTGGGGGTGGGAATCTGCGACCGGGAAAAGGCGACCTGCGTGCTGCCGGTGCAGACCTGCGCGAAAACCACCCATGTGGGACCTTACTCCGGGCTGCCGGATGCGTATGGGGCGATTGTGGGCTGGATTAACGCCAATGGGTACGAGATGAATGGGATGCCCTATGAGATTTATGTTAAGACGCAGTTTGATAAGGTGGCGGCGGAGGAGTGGGTGACGGATATTTATTTCCCGGTGAAGAGACAAGGGTAAAAGGGGGCGGACGTGGGGGATGCATCCGTTCGTGAGCGTCAGGGGCGCGGGGCTTGAGGTTCCGGTCTCCGCGCCCCTGACGCTCACCCGCTGCCTGGTTGGGGCGGCCGCTGGATTTTATGGGGAGTGGGAAGAAAAAAGATGGGTGGAGAAATGTGTTTTATGCAGATAGAGTGAAATATGGGGATCGTTATGAGGGCGCCGGAAGGCGCCCTTTGGCGGCCTCGGGGGTTGTGATTCGGGGGGGAATCTGGTATACTGGTTTTCAGCGAATGAACGGGACGAAAGGATGATGTGGGTATGGGGACCTGGAATAGCAGGGGATTGAGAGGATCTACGCTGGAGGATTTGATCAATCATACCAATGAGAGCTACCGGGAGAAGGGATTGGCGTTGATTCAGAAGATTCCGACGCCCATTACGCCCATAGAGATTGATAAACAAAACCGGCATATTACCCTTGCTTATTTTGATCAGAAGAGTACGGTGGATTATATTGGGGCGGTCCAGGGGATTCCGGTGTGTTTTGACGCTAAGGAGTGCGCGGCGTCTACATTTCCGCTTCAGAATATACACCCTCATCAGATGCAGTTTATGAGGGAGTTTGAGAAGCAGGGGGGTATCTCCTTTATTATTTTGTCGTATACGGCCAGAGATGAGATTTTTTATCTGCCGCTGGCGGAGGTGGAAGCGTTTTGGAAACGGATGGAGGATGGGGGGCGCAAGAGCTTTACCTACGACGAGGTGGATAAGCGGTTCCGCGTCAGAGGGTGCCGGGATATGCTGGTCCATTATCTGGAACAGATTCAGATGGATCTGGATGGGCGGGAAGAGGCGGATGGGAGTAAAAATGATTGACAAGCGCGGGATTGTCCCCTATAATGAAACGCATACGTTATTGAATTATCACTTTACCATGTGAAAGCGGCAGAGCGAGAGAGATCGGGAGAGATTATGGCGGAGAAAAATTATTTGATTCATACACCGGAGGGCGTCCGGGACATTTATGGGGCGGAGTGCAGGCGGAAGCTGGCAGTACAGGAGAAGATTCTGCAGGTGCTTTATTCCTACGGATACGAACATATTCAGACGCCCAGCTTTGAATATTTTGATATTTTCAGCAAGGACCGGGGAAGTGTGGGGCAGAGGGAGCTGTTTAAGTTTTTTGACCGGGACAACGAGACGCTGGTGCTGAGGCCGGATATGACTCCGGCGGTGGCACGGTTTGTGGCTAAGTATCACTGCGAGGACCCCATGCCCCTCAGGCTGTGTTATCTGGAGCGGACGTTTAAGAATAATTCCAGCTACCAGGGACGGCTCAAGGAGCGGACGGAGACCGGGGCGGAGATGATCGGGGACGACTGCGCGGACGCGGACGCGGAGATGATCGCCATGGTCATCGACAGCCTGAGGGCCGCGGGTCTGCAGGAGTTCCAGGTGGAGCTGGGCCAGGTGGAGTTTTACCGCAGCCTGGTGGACGAGGCGGGTCTGGACGAGGAGACCCAGGAGGCGTTAAACCACCTGATCGAGAATAAGAACAATTTCGGCGTGGAGGAACTTTTGAAGGATATCCCCATGGATGCGGGCTTGAAGGAGCTGTTTTTGCGGCTGCCGGGGCTGTTCGGCTCCGTAGAGCAGATTCGCGGGGCGGCGGAGCTCACCGGCAATCCCCGGGCCTTAAAGGCCATCGGGCGGCTGGAGGAGGTTCACGCCATTCTGGCGGAGCGGGGGTTGGCGGACTATGTGACCTATGACCTGGGGATGCTCAGCAATTACCGGTATTATACGGGGATCATTTTCAAGGCGTATACTTACGGGACCGGGGATTATATTGTCACAGGGGGGCGCTATGACAAGCTGCTCATGCAGTTCGGCAAGGACGCCCCGGCGGTGGGCTTTGTGATTGTGGTGGACCAGCTGATGGCGGCGTTGTCCAGGCAGCAGATCGACGTGCCGGTGGTGCTGCCGGGCACCGTGATTTTATACGAGCAGGAGGCCCGAACCGGGGCCCTGTGGCTGGCGGAGCATTTCCGGCGGCAGAATCTGGCGGTGCAGTCCATGAAGCGGAACACAGGCCGGGCTTTGGAGGACTACCAGGATATGGTGAGGCGGCGCGGGCAGCGCAATCTTTTGTACCTGGAGGGGGACGGCCGGACGGTCCGGGTTATGGATATGGTGAAGGGCAGCGAGGACATAATTTTGCTGTCGGAATATGAGTGAGGAGCGGGAGAAGGGTGCTTACTGCCCCGCGATCATAGAGAGATAGGACGGTTGAGATCATGAGATATCTGACAGTAGCGCTGGCCAAGGGACGGCTGGCGAACAAGGCTATGGAGCTGTTCGGCCGCATCGGCATTTCCTGCGAGGAGATGAAGGACAAGGGCTCCCGCAAGCTGATTTTTGTCAACGAGGAGCTGGGAATCCGCTTTTTCCTGGCAAAGGCCAGCGACGTGCCCACCTATGTGGAGTACGGAGCCGCGGACATCGGCATCGTGGGCAAGGACACGATCCTGGAGGAGGGGCGCAAGCTCTACGAGGTCATGGACCTGGGAATCGGGAAATGCCGCATGTGCGTGTGCGGACCGGAGTCGGCCAGGGAGCGCTTAAACCACCACGAGCTGATCCGGGTGGCCACCAAGTACCCGGGCATCGCCAAGGACTACTTTTACAACCGGAAGTACCAGACCGTGGAGATTATCAAGCTCAACGGTTCCATCGAGCTGGCGCCCATTGTGGGCCTGTCCGAGGTGATTGTGGACATTGTGGAGACCGGTTCCACCCTGCGGGAGAACGGGCTTCTGGTGCTGGAGGAGATCTGCACCCTGTCCGCCAGGATGGTGGTGAACCAGGTGAGCATGAAGACGGAAAATGAGCGCATCACGTCCATTATCCGGGGATTCCAGGACCTGCTGCGGGAGGAGAATTCCCAGGGACAGCAGGCATAAATACAGGAGGGCGAAGACCATGAGAATCGTAAAGCTGGACGAGAAGTCCATGGAAAATATTCTGGCGGACATGTTAAAGCGTGATCCCAACAACTATGACAGCTACACCGAGACCGTCCAGGCCATTGTGGAGGACGTGAAGGAGCGGGGAGACGAAGCGCTGTTTGAGTACACCCGCAGGTTCGACGGGGCAGAGCTCGACGCGGACAATGTCCGGGTGACGGAGGCGGAGATCCGGGAGGCCATGGAGCAGGTGGAGCAGGGCCTTCTGGCGGTGATGAGAACGTCCATGGAGAACATCCGCCGCTACCATGAGAAGCAGCGCCGCAACAGCTGGTTCGACGCCCAGCCGGACGGCACCATCCTGGGTCAGAAGGTGACGGCCCTTGAGAGCGTGGGCGTGTACGTGCCGGGCGGAAAGGCGGCCTACCCCTCCTCTGTGCTGATGAATATTGTGCCTGCGGAGGTGGCGGGGGTGAAGCGCATTGTGATGGTGACGCCGCCCGGAAAGGACGGAAAGGTGAACCCGGTGACCCTGACCGCGGCCTATCTGGCGGGAGCCACAGAGGTCTACAAGGCGGGCGGCGCCCAGGCGGTGGCGGCCCTGGCCTTCGGCACCCGGTCTATTCCCAGGGTGAACAAGATCGTGGGCCCGGGAAATATTTTCGTGGCCCTGGCGAAAAAGGCCGTGTACGGCCATGTGAGCATCGACAGTATCGCCGGGCCCAGCGAGATTCTGGTGATCGCAGACGAGGGGGCCAACGCCCGGTACGTGGCGGCAGACCTGCTGAGCCAGGCGGAGCACGACGAGCTGGCCAGCGCGATCCTGGTGACAACCAGCATGGAACTGGCAGAGAAGGTGTCCGAGCAGGTGGACGGCTTTGTGCGGGAGCTTTCCAGAGGGGAGATCATTCAGAAATCCCTGGACAATTACGGCTACATTCTGGTGGTGGACACCCTGGAGGAGGCGGTGAAAACGGCCAATTCCATTGCGCCGGAGCATCTGGAGATCGTCACGGCCAACCCCTTTGAGGTGATGACCAAGATCCAGAATGCCGGAGCTATTTTCATCGGGGAATACAGCTCCGAGCCGCTGGGGGACTATTACGCGGGGCCCAACCACATTTTGCCAACCAACGGCACGGCTAAATTCTTCTCCCCCCTGGGCGTGGACGATTTTATCAAGAAGTCCAGCATCATCTACTATTCCAGGGAAGCGCTGGAGAAGGCCCACAGGGACATCGAGGCCTTCGCGGAGTCCGAGCATCTGACGGCCCACGCCAATTCCATCCGCGTGCGGTTTGAGTAAACACAGGAGGGAGCCATAAAATGGAACGAATTGCCACAATCGAGCGCAATACCAGCGAGACGAAGATCAAATGCACCCTGAACCTGGACGGGAGCGGGAAGGCCGATATCCACACGGGAATCGGATTTTTCGACCACATGATGAACAGCTTTACCCGCCATGGCTTTTTTGATTTGAGCCTTCAGGTGGAGGGGGATCTGGAGGTGGACACCCACCACACCGTGGAGGACACGGGCATCGTGCTGGGCCAGGCCATCGCCCGGGCGGTGGGGGACAAACAGGGGATCACCCGCTATGGCAGCCAGATTTTGCCCATGGACGAGGCTCTGGTAATGTGCGCCCTGGATCTCTGCGGACGCCCTTATCTGGTCTGCGACCTGACCCTGGACCGGGAGAAGGTGGGGGATCTGGAGACGGAAATGGTGCGGGAGTTCTTTTACGCCGTGTCCTACGGCGCGGCCATGAACCTGCATATCCGCCAGATGTCCGGCGCCAACAACCACCATATCATCGAGGCGGCCTTCAAAGCCTTTGCCAGAGCGCTGGATGCCGCCTGTGCCATGGACCCCAGAGTGAGCGGCGTGCTGTCCACCAAGGGCGCGCTGTAAGGGGACCCGGCCATGAAATATACATATTCAAACAAGATGAAACGATTGCAGAAGCGGGAACCCAGCCTGTATGTGGCGGTGGGGCTGATCGGGGCGGCCTGCCTTCTGTTTATATGTACGCCCGCCCTGGTGTCCGTCGTGGGCGGAGTGACCGGGGCTGCGGCATCTGCAACCTACTATCTGCCGCGTTTGGTGCTTGCGGCGGGGCTCATGGCGCTGTTTTTCTTCATCCGCAGGGTGGCGGAGCGCAGGGCCAGGCTGGAGGGCCTGGACGGGGAGCGGCTGCGCCGGGCGGACGAGGAACTGGCCGGGACGGAGCCCTTTGCGCCGGGAACCGCGGTCTATCTGACGGAGCATTTTCTGATCACCGGGGATTACCAGTTCGACGTGGTGCCCTGGGAGGACATTGAACGCACCTACTACGCGGGGGATTTGCTGGCGGTGGCCACCACCGGCCAGAAGGCCCATGTGATTGCGGCCCATGCGGAGCAAAAAGCCTGGGTGAAGGAGCTGGAGGCAGAGATAAAGTCCAGAATCGCCCGGACGGCGTCTGATCGCGCCCGGAACAAGAAGGCGGCTTCGGGAAAGGCCGGGACAGGCAAGTCCGGGGGCAAGGCGGAATCTTTGAGCGATTCCAAAAACCGGAAGGAGCTCCGGCAGAATCTCAAAAAGCTTCCAAAGCCCAGCACAGGGGAAGCGCTGGCAGGCGGCCTGGTGCTGGCCGTGCCAGGCATCGCCATCTGGATGCTGTTTAGCGGTTTTGCCGTATGGGGACCGCTTTTGGGCGCGATGGCTATGTTTTATCTGATCTCCATCGGTTATGGCTTCGGAATCAGGGGACTGTTCACGCGGCATAAGGATTTAAGCCAGTGGAACCCGGAGCAGGAGGTGCGGCCGGTGCTGGGAGTGTCCCTGGTCCTGCTTCTGGCCTCGGTGGTGGCTTACCACGTGATTCTGCTGGCGACGGGATACCGGGAGTTCGGTTATACCTTCGGGTACGTGGCCGCCCACCTGGTGACGCTTTTGAAAACCCACAATCTGTGGCGGCTGTTCTGCAGCAGGGCTGTTTGGGGCCTGCTTATGATGGTAGTTCTGGGTCTGCGATATGGCGCGGCCAGGGGGGAGGCCCCCGGCTCCGGAAGCAGGGCAAAAGGCGGCAGCAGGTAATACCCTGTGATTTCATTTTCTAAGGAGGAACCTATGCAGTTATATCCGGCAATCGACATTAGGGGCGGGCAGTGCGTCCGCCTGACCCAGGGACTTTTTGACAATGTGAAGGTGTATTCCGACACTCCGGCGGACATGGCGCGGATGTGGCGGGATCAGGGAGCCACCTTTCTGCACCTGGTGGATTTAGACGGAGCCCTTGCCGGGCGTTCCGTAAACGAGGCGGTGATCCGCTCCATCGTGGAGGCGGTGGATATTCCCGTGGAGATCGGCGGCGGCATCCGCACGGCAGAGGCAGTCCAAAATATGCTGGACCTGGGCGTGGCTCGGGTGATTATCGGGACCAAGGCTGTGGAACGGCCGGAGTTTATGGGCGAGCTGGTTGCGGCCTTCGGGCCGGAACGCATCGTGGCCGGGGTGGACGCCCGGGACGGCCTGGTGGCGATCCAGGGCTGGGAGGAATTGAGCTCTGTGACGGCCCGGGAGCTGTGCCTGAACATGAAGGAACTGGGTGTTTTGCATATTGTATACACGGATATCGCCCGGGACGGGATGTTAAACGGGCCGAACGTGGAGGCCACCAGAGAGCTGACGTCGGACACGGGTCTGGATATCATCGCCTCCGGCGGCGTTTCCTCCATGGAGGATCTGCGACGGCTTTACGACGCCGGAATTCAGGGCGCGATCATCGGCAAGGCGCTGTACGAGAATCGGGTGGACCTGCGGGAAGCGGTCCGGGCATTTCAGGCGGATGGTTTGTAGTCTGCCGGAAGCGGGGGACGCCGGGCGGAACGGCCCTGGCATGCCGTTTCGCCCATCATGTAAAATCAAGCGGATAGGACGGGGAATGGATTATGACGGAATATAAAAAGCTGATTGTTGGATTTCAGGTGAAGGAGGGCCGCGCGGCGGCTGCGGACGGGAGCGGTCTCTATGGTGGAACGCTCACAGCGCTTGCCGCGGCGGCCTGCGACAATGGGGCGGACGAAGTGTGGATCCGGGACAGCTCTGAGACGGATGAGGACCACGAGGCGGTGATCGGACTGATTAAGGAGACGGCACGGGCGGTTGATGCGCCCATCCTGGCAGGCGGACGGATCCATCGTCTCGAGGATGTGAAGAAGTATCTTTACGCCGGGGCCAGCGCCGTATTTTTGGATGTGGGCGTACAGGAGAATGTGGACCTGATGAAAGAAGCGGCCGACCGATTCGGCCATGAGAAGATTTACGCGTTCCTGCCCGACGCCGGTTATCTGGACAAGGCGGAGGAGTACGCCCAGCTGGGAGCCAGCGCCCTGGCGTTGGAATGCGGGGGCGGGGGAATTTCCGGCGGCCTTGCGGAGCGTCTGGAGCGCGCGGACCTGCCCTGCCTGCTGCTGTCCGGAACCGCCCGGGAAGACAGTCTGGCGGGGAATCTGTCCATCCCGACTGTTTTTGGCGCGGTTCTGTCGCCGGCGGAGCCGGATATGGATCTTTTTATGGAGTTGAAACAGCAGCTGAAGGGCAGGGGCCTCCCCATGGATACCTTCGAGAGCACCGTGGCCTGGAAGGATTTCAAGCTGAATGGCGACGGTCTGGTGCCGGTAATCGTGCAGGACTATAAGACGTCCCAGGTGCTGATGCTGGCCTACATGAACGAGGCGGCATTTGAGCGCACTCTGCGCACCGGAAAGATGACCTATTACAGCAGGAGCCGGAAATGCCTGTGGCTGAAAGGCGAGACCAGCGGCCATTTCCAGTATGTGAAGTCTCTTCGCCTGGACTGCGACAACGACACGGTGCTGGCTCTGGTCCACCAGATCGGGGCGGCCTGCCACACCGGCAGCCGGACCTGCTTCTTCCAGACCCTGGCCGAGAAGGAGTATAAGGAGACCAATCCCCTGAAGGTGTTCGAGGACGTGTACGGCGTGATTCTCGACCGCAAGGAGCATCCCAAGGAGGGTTCCTACACCAATTACCTGTTCGACAAAGGCATTGACAAGATTTTAAAGAAGCTGGGCGAGGAGGCCACGGAGATCGTGATCGCGGCCAAGAATCCCAACCCGGAGGAAGTGAAGTATGAGATTTCCGATTTCCTGTACCATATGATGGTACTGATGGCCGAGAAGGGCGTCACCTGGGAGGAAATCACTGAGGAGTTGGCCAACCGTTAAGCAACCGCTTGACGGCCATGCAAGGCTAGCGCCATTGTCAAAAGTTAAAGGACGGCGCACGCCGGGATACGCGGTTTTGCAGGTTATGGCAGAGCCGGGATCGCGGCGTGGGGCCGTTTTTTGTTGAATCTATGGGACGCTGGCCGCCGCAGGACGAAAGGGGCTCTAGGATATGTTTGAAAATTCATTCCTGCCATCTGCACATCCCACTTTGCGGTATATTTGTCCCGAATTCGGTCAACGTAGCCCGCTACGCTTCCCTCATCCGGGACAAATCTCCCACAAACTGGGACGCACAGATGTCAGAAAGCAATTTCCAAACACACCCTAGGGCATAACGATGGCACAAGTTTCCAAAGGAAGGTTGACAAAGGCGGGATTCTGCGGTATTATGTTATTAACGATATGATAATAACTAATTGATATTAACAATCGGGGAGGCAGAACGATGGTATACAACCGCAGTGATCTGATCGCGGAGACAAAGCGTGGAAAACGGTATAAATATATATTTTTCTGGGGGCACACCCCGGCTGCGGACGGACAGATCGGGCCGTCCTGCCTGAGCCAGTGGTGGGGCTGCCGTTTTGCGGTGGACGGGGTGGGGTACTCCTGCGCCGAGCAATACATGATGGCGGAGAAGGCACGGATGTTCGGGGATCACGAGATGCTTGCCAAGATTCTGGAGGCGGGCCACCCCAAGGCGATGAAGGCCTATGGCCGGGCGGTCCGAAACTTCGACCCGGACCGGTGGGACGCGGCCTGCTACGATATCGTGAAGGCGGGCAATCTGGCAAAATTTTCCCAGAACCCGCAGCTGTGGGATTACCTTAGGTCCACCGGGACCAGGATTCTGGTGGAGGCCAGCCCCCGGGACCGCATCTGGGGCATCGGTATGGGAAAGGCCAATCCCGACGCAGCAGACCCGGCCAAGTGGAGGGGCACCAACCTTTTGGGCTTTGCCCTCACCGAGGTGCGCGACATTCTGCTGGCGAAAGAAAGCGGAGGGAGCGGGAGATGAGAAACCCTGAGCTGCGGGATAAAAGCGGGCTGACGGAGGCGGAATTTCTCGCCCGGTACAACGCGGGGGATTACGAGCGCCCCTCCGTGGCCGCGGATATGGTGATTTTTACGGTGCTGGAGGAGGAAGAGGAGAACTACCGGAAGCTGCCGGAGTGCTCCCTGTGCCTGCTCCTCATCCAGCGGGGCGGCCACCCCTATCTGGGGGACTGGGCGCTGCCCGGAGGTTTTGTGCGGCCGGGTGAGACCACGGAGGATGCCGCCAAGCGGGAACTGCGGGAGGAGACCGGCCTGGATCGGGTGTATCTGGAACAGCTTTACACCTTCAGCGATCCCGGACGCGACCCGCGCACCTGGGTTATGAGCTGCGCCCACATGGCGCTGATCGACGGCACCAAGATCCGCCTGGAGGCGGGGGACGATGCGGACAACGCCCAGTGGTTCAAGGTTTCCCTGCGGCTTCTGGACGAGCACGTGGAATACTGCAGGGACGCGGGCTTTGGACAGGTAAAGCTGATCCGCACCCAGCATCTGGAACTGGAGTTGGCACGCGGGGAGATCCGGCTTAAGTGCAAGCTTGAGAAGCGGATCCGCAAGTCGGAATACGAGGAGGCGGCGGAGTGCCGGATCTGTGAGAACGACGGTCTGGCCTTTGATCACGCCAAAATTATTGTGGCCGCGCTGGAACGGCTGCGCGGCAAACTGGAATATACGGATCTTGCGCTGCATCTCATGCCGGAGGAGTTTACCCTCACGCAGTTGCAGCAGGTCTACGAGGTGATTTGGGATAAGAGCCTGTTAAAGGCGGCCTTCCGCCGCAAGGTGGCTTCCATGGTGCAGGAGACGGACTCCTACACCAAAAACGAGGGGCACAGGCCATCCAGGCTCTACCGGAGAAGATGGGAGGAATAGAAATGGACCGAAAAGCGGTTGCGCGGCAAACGCTGGAGATTTTAAAGAGAGGGAGCTATGAACAGGAAGGGCGGACGGTGGAGATCGCGGCCGCCCACAAGCGCTCCGTGGAGGGCAGCCGTCTGTTTACGCCCGAGGAGGGGGAGCGGATTCTGCGCTCCTTCGAGGGACGGCAGGCGCAACAGATTCCCACCTGGGGATACAAGAACTGTTCCGCTGTGGACGCGGTGCTGGAGTTTGCCCGGCGGGGCGACCGGCACATTGGCGTGCTGAATTTCGCCAGCGCCAAGAATCCGGGCGGCGGGTTCTTAAACGGGGCCATGGCCCAGGAGGAGAGCCTGGCGGCTTCCGGCGGCCTGTATGATACCCTGAGGGCCAACGAGCGCTATTACCAGGTGAACCGGGGCTGCCAGACCATGATGTACACGGACCACGCCATCTACTCGCCGGACGTGGTGTTCTTCCGGGACGGCCGCTTTGAGCTGCTGGCTGAGCCGGTGACCGCCTCGGTGCTGACGCTGCCCGCGGTCAATATGGGGCAGGTAGTGCTGAAGGGCGAGGACGTCCGGGAGGCGGAGCAGGCGATGCGGCACCGGATGAAACTGGCGCTGGCGCTGTTCGCCCACCAGGGCGACCGGAACCTGATTCTGGGCGCTTACGGCTGCGGAGTGTTCCGCAACGATCCGGTCAGGATCGCCGGATGGTGGAAGGAGTTTCTGAGCGGTGGCTTTGGAGGCTGCTTTGACCAGGTGTTGTTCGCGGTTCTGGACCGGTCCGCCGGACAGACCTGCATCCGGGCCTTTGAGGCGGTATTTTAGTGAACCGGCACCGGCCGGAATTTGAACAGGTATGCGGCGCGGCGCCCTTCGGGGGCGGCTGCGCCGTTTTTAAATGCGGTACCTTATTTGTCTGCAGGAAAATGGGAAAAGCGCGGATACAGCCTTGGATTTACTTCCTGAATATGGTATACTGAACCCATTGAGTCTAAAAACAGGAGGGATTTTGTATGTCTGAAGTAATTGACCGTTTTATGCGCTATATATCCGTTGATACCATGTCCGCGGAGGACGCGGATCAGGTTCCCAGCACGCCGGGCCAGATGAGTTTGGCCGGACAGCTGGCGGACGAGCTTAGATCCATCGGGGCCCAGGACGTAAGCCTCAGCGAGCACGGCTACGTATTCGCCGTCATTCCCGCCACTGCGGGCTGTGAGAATGCCCCGGCCCTGGGGCTGATCGCCCACATGGACACCTCGCCTGCCATTTCCGGGGCGGACATCCATCCCCAGTTGGTGAAGGACTACGACGGAACGGATATCTGCCTGAACCGGGAGCTGGATATCTGGCTGCGTGTCTCGGAGTTCCCGGACCTGACCCGCTACAAGGGGCAGGATCTGATCACAACAGACGGCACCACCCTGCTGGGGGCCGACGACAAGGCCGGAGTGGCGGAGATCATGACCGCGGCGGCCTGGCTGATCGCCCATCCGGAGGTGGCCCACGGGAAGATCTGTATCGGCTTCACCCCCGACGAGGAGGTGGGCTGCGGCACAAAATGTTTCGATCTGAAGGCCTTCGGCGCGGATATCGCCTATACGGTGGACGGCGGCAGTCTGGGAGAGCTGGAGTATGAGAATTTTAACGCCGCTTCCGGCAAGGTCTCCATCCACGGTGCCAGCATCCACCCCGGCACCGCCAAAGGGAAGATGAAAAACGCCCTGCTTTTGGGCATGGAGTTCCAGTCGCTCCTGCCCGTATTTGACAACCCCATGTACACGGAGGGCTACGAAGGATTTATCCATCTGGATCAGATGTCCGGCACCGTGGAGGAAGCGGCCCTGGATTACATCATACGGGATCACGACCGCGCCAAATTTGAGGAGAAGAAGAAAACCTTTGCGCTCTGCGCCGACTTTATGAACCGGAAATACGGCGAGGGTACGGTGGAGTACACGGTGAAGGACTCCTATTTCAATATGCGCGAGGTGATCGAGTCCCACATGTACCTGATCGACAACGCCAGGGAGGCCATGGAGGAGCTGGGCATCACCCCGATTATCACCCCCATCCGGGGCGGCACCGACGGGGCCAGACTGTCCTTTATGGGGCTGCCCTGCCCGAATCTGTGCACCGGCGGACATAATTTCCACGGAAAATATGAATTTACCTGCGTTCAGTCCATGGAGAAGATAGCGGAGCTCTTGGTGCAGATTGTTCGGAAGTATGCAAACTGAGCATGAATTTTGAGAAAAGTATTCCTTGGACCCAAACGGGCCGGGGAATGCTTTTCCCTTATTGAACAGAATGGCCCGGTCCTGGGGGAAATTGTTTTTACAAAAAACCCCAGAGATTGCATAATGCGCTTGAATCTACACGGAAAATTCATTATAATAACTAGCAGAGATTAAATTTTTAAAAAAATTATAAAAAATTAAAACCAAAGACCGACGATGGGCGTCTTATCAGTATAGCACATAAAAAATGTGCTTGCGGGAGGCCCGGATTCATAAGATAAAAGGATGAAATGTACGGGATATCCTGGGTTTTACAGAGGGAGGCGAGGAATCGCCCCGCTTATGTTAAATAAATCAATGAATGTGAAACTGGAGGAGTAGGAGATGAAGTGTAAGAATTGTATGGCTGAACTGGAGGAAGGAACGCTGTTCTGCCCGGAATGCGGGGCGAGGGTCGACAACGATTCGGATAAAACAGTTGTTCTGCAGGAGGATCTGGATGCCGTAGAGGAAGCTGCCAACGAGCAGCCGGCGGGCGGACACAAAATTTATGAAGATCCGGTCCGCCAGGGTCAGGCGGATCAGGCGCAGCAGCCGGTTTACGAGCAGCCGGTGAGCCGGGAGGAGCCGGTCAGGCAGGAGGAGCCGGTGCAGGAACCGGTTCAGGAGAGCGCGCCTGTGGGAGGCGGTGAGGAGCCGGAGCTCTGTTTCTGTCCTAACTGCGGCAACAAGATTGAGAGCAGTTCCGTGTTCTGCGAGTTCTGCGGCTACCGCATGGACGGTACCCAGGAGGAACCCCAAAGTTATGCGGAGGAGGAGGCTCCTGCCGGAAAGAAGAAATCCAGGCTCCCGCTGATCATCGGCGGGGTTGCGGCGGTAGCAGTGGTGGCCGCGGCCGGCATTTTCGCCCTGCCAAAGGTCATGGATATGATGGGAGGCAAGGGAAAATCCGACATCCCCACCGAGCTGATGTACATAAAGGACAAGGGAATCTACGGCGTAAGTCTGAAAAACTCCAAGAAAAAGCCGGTGGAGTACACCGACAATTTTGCGGATTCCGATGCCCTGTACAACGCAGTCGATGATTTCGACACCGGCTTCAAGCTGATCAGCGACGACGGCAAGTACCACTTCATCATCGAGGATGTGGATTACAGCGGCACGCCCACCTACACCTTGTCCTATGTCAAGGGCAAAAAGGATCCGGTGAAAATCGACAGCGGCATCGAGGGCTATTACCGGGTGACAGAGGACAATAAGATCGTTTACATGAAGAACGACAACCTCTACGTCAGCGATCTCAAGGATAAGACCAAGCTGGCATCCGACATCGACTATTTCTATTTAGACAAGGCCGGCAAGAACGTGATGTGGGAAGTGAGCAACAGCGACGGCACCGATGATATTTATTATCAGGATCTGGCACAGAAAAAGGATAAGATCAAGATTGACAGCGATTCCAGCGTAATCGGAATGTCCGGTGATTTGAGCAAGATCATGCTGCGCAAGGAGGATTCCATCTATCTGGTAAAGAATCAGGGAGATAAGGAAAAGCTGGTAGGCGACGTGGACGAAATCATGGCGCTGGATATCGAAAAGGGAACCTTCTTCTACACTGCGTCCGTGGACAGCAAGGTGAAGGCTATGGACTTTGTGGACGACGACATGGCGGCAGCCGACGCGCAGCTCAAAGAGCCGGTGCGTTCCGACTATGAGCGCACGGAGACCGTGGGCAGCGGATATTTCACCTATGAGAGAACCGTTGTGGACGATAAATATTATGAGGACATGAGCAAGTACCAGGAAAAGCAGGAGCGCGACCGCCTGCGCGAGCAGCTGAAGGAGGAGGAGATCGCATCCCCCTACACAGAGCTGTACTATTACGCAAACGGTGAGAAAACCCTGGTGACCAGCGAGTTTATGAACTCTATCTCCTATTTTTACATTACGCAGGCTGACCGGGAAGCCAATAAGGATTTTGGTTCCTACCTGATGTATACAAAGACAAACTCTGAGGAGATGAAAAAAGTAAAACTGTCCGAGATTAACTATGCCAGCGATGTCTCTTATATGTTGAGTGAATCCAGAGACAAGTCCGTTACCTACTGCGTATACGCCGCGGGCAAGGAAGCGGAGATCGATCTGGACGGAAAGAGCGTGGGCAACACCATGAAGGACGCCAAGAACAATCTGGTGTATCTGCTGCTGAGAGACGAGGACGCCGACTACGATGACAGCGGCGACCTGTACTCCTTAAGCCTCAACGCCTCCGACCTGGGCAAGATGGAGGAGCGCGACAGTGATGTGGACAATCTGGAACTGGTTTCCAAAGGCAATGTGTACTATCTGAAGGATACCAACGACAAGAATGTGGGAGATCTGTACTGCAACGGCGATTCCGTTCTGTCCGACGTTTCCGTATACAGCGTGCAGTCCGTACCCGGCAGCAGCTCGGTGATCTGTATTTCCGATCCCAACCGGGATAAGGACCGCGGAACCCTGACTATGATCAAGGGCAAAAAGGCTGAGAAACTGAGCGATGATGTAAACGACTATTATGCCTTCGGCGAGAACTCCGTGGCTATGCTGACCGAGTACAACTACGACCGGATGAAGGGCGATCTGAGATACTATAACGGCAAGGAGACCTATATGGTTGACACGGATGTCCGCAACTTCTTCCGCACCTATTAATATCGGAAAGACGGACTAGAACGGGAGGGACGAACGCTTATGAATTGTCCATCGTGTGGAGCAAACGTATCAGATGGGGCAAAATTCTGCCCCAAGTGCGGAACCAGGATCAACGCCGCCGGTACCCCCGGCGGCCCGGCCGGCCATAAGCAGCAGCCGAAGCCGGCCCCTCAGGGAAAGCCGCCGAAGCAGAAAAAGTCGAAAAACGGTTTGATCGCCGTTCTGGTGACCGTTCTGGTGCTGGCGCTCTGCGCCTGCGGCGGTTACGTCGGTTACCGCCTGTATCAGAAGCTTGCAGGCCAGACCACCCTGAGCCGGAATGAGGACCGGGAGGATAAAGACTGGGGAGAGGACGAGAAGCCCCGGGAGAAGAAAACCACCGAGGAGGAGACGGCTGAGGAGGAAACCACGGCTGAGGAGACTTCGGCGGAGGAAACGCTTCCGGCCCAGACCACGTCCGCGGCTCTGGGAACGACCGCCTACGGCGAGGGAGCGGCTGCCACAACGGCCTGGGATATAAATGCGGCGCAGACTACCGCGGCTTGGGATATCAATGCGGCCCAGACTACCGCGGCCTGGGATATCAATCAGGCGCAGACCACCGCAGCCTGGGATATCAACAGCGCATCCGCCGCTGCGGACGAGTACATCCTTCCGGACAGCAGCACCCGGTATCTGACCGGCACGGATATCGCCGGTCTCACCTCCGAGGAACTGCGCCTGGCGCGCAACGAGATTTACGCAAGACACGGCAGAAAGTTCAAGGACGAGGCGCTGCAGGCCTATTTTAACAGCAAGTCCTGGTACGCCGGTACGATTGAACCGGAGCGGTTTAGCGACGACGCGCTGCTCAATGATGTGGAGCGGAAGAACCTGGAGCTAATCAAGGCCCGGGAGGCGGTTTTAAACTGACCGGAATTACGAAAGAATACGACAGATGTGGAGGGTAAAATCATGGCGGATATCAAGGGATCATTTTCAAAGGGTCTTACCGCAATCAATGTTAAAACTTCTTCCTTTCTGGAAGCCAAGAAAATTCAGACATACATTGCGACGCTGAATGCGGAGATCGAGGCGCTGCAGAAGGAGATCGGCACCATTGTCTATGAGCAGTGGAACGCCACCGGGGATGTGTCCCTTCAGCTGATCGGCGAGCAGCTGCTGACCATCAGCCAGAAAAAGCAGATCATTCAGGAGCAGACGAAGGCGGCCGAGGAGCTGGCGAGAAAAGAAAAAGAAATTCTGGGCACCGGGGACGGCGTAAAGCCGGAGCGGATTTTCTGCCCCAACTGCGGCCAGCCTTACGATACGCCGGTGAAGTTCTGTAAAAAGTGCGGGACAAAGTTACAGTAAGAGATACAGAAGAATCCGCGGTGTCCGGCCGGAGGCCGCAGCCCGCGGTTGGGGGAAATGCGTATGAAGTGCAGATATTGCGGAGCAGATTTAAAGGAAAACAGCAAATTCTGTCCAAAATGCGGCAAGATGACGGCCCAGGGCGGCTCCGGTCCGGCCGGGCGGCCTTCGCCGGCCAGTCCGGCCCCCGGCTCAGGGCAGCGTCCCGGTCAGGAGGAAAAGCCCAGGAAAAAGGGGTGTCTAACCGCTGTGATTTTCTTTCTGATCGTGGCCTTGGCCGGCGGGGCTGCCGGTGGCTTCGCCTACTATAAGCTGGTATGGCAGAAGGACCATAAAGAAGCCCCGGCGCGGGATGAGGACAGCTGGGCCGGCGGGCGGTCCGGGGAGGACGAGCGCGCGAAGCAGGACGAGGATGAGGACGGGGAGGACGAAAAAGACCGGAACACGGCTGATAAGACGGTCAGGGAGACTATGGCGGAATCCATTCCGGAGTCCGGTTCAGGGGAATCCCAGGCGGATCAGGAGACCACCGGGGCGCAGAGCACGGACAATGAGACGGAACCGGCATCTGAGGCCGCTGTGGTTCCCCAGCGCGATGATACACCTCACCGCTATGAAATCATTCTGAAGGACTGTACCTGGACGGAAGCCTTTGAGGAGGCCAAGGCAAACGGCGGCTATCTGGTTCACATCGATAGTATGGAGGAGTACGACTACATCCGTTCCAATCTGCTGAACACGGAGGCCAGCCGGAAGCTGAAGCTCTGGATCGGCGGCGCCCGGATTGCGGGTTCCTACGAATACCACTGGGCCAATGTGGACGGTACTCTGGGTCAGGAAGTCTTAAACAGCGACGCCTATCCCGGCGTGTGGATGACCGGAGAACCAAGCTTCCGCGACGACAGCATCAGCCAGGACGAGTTTTATTTGAATCTGTTCTATTACAGCAAGGAAAACCGCTGGGTGTGGAACGATGTGCCAAACGACATAATCGCCGTGGTGGACAGCTACAAGGGGTCGGTGGGTTACATCTGCGAGTACGACCAGTGACGGGAAATGCGGTATTTTTTGCAGCGGAATGCGAAGCCGGTATGAAAATAAGCTGCAGGCGGCGGAGACGAATCTTCGCCGCTCCGGCGAAAATAATGTGAAGTAAGGGTAACTCAGGTGGAAAATAGAGGGCGTTCAAGAAAAAGGCAGAGAAAATATCACAGAAGAAAGCCTGTCTGGCTGATGGGCATAGCGCTGGTGGCAGTAGCTGTTTTGGCAGGGACCGGCATCTATGCGCTGGCCGGCAGGCTTTCTTTGAATATGGAAAAAAATGGGAATAAAGCCGGGGCTTCGGGGCAGGAATCGCCGCCCGCCGCGGCCTCAGCCCGGGAGGAACGGCCTCAGGTGACGGAGACGCCGCCAAAGCTGTCTGTCTCCGAGGGGGATCCCTCTGAGGATTCAGCCTCGAAAGCAGCTGGATCCGCTCCATCCGTCTCGGAATCGGCCTCCCCTGCCCAGGACAGTCTGCTGGAGGAACGGCTGGACCGGATTCTGGATGGCATGACAACGGAGGAGAAGGTGGCCCAGCTGTTCATCGTGACGCCGGAAGCGCTCACGGGCGTGGATTCGGTGACGCAGGCCGGAGATAGCACACGAAAAGCCCTGGAGAGCCGTCCGGTGGGGGGCCTGATCTATTTCCGCAACAATCTGCAAACCCCGGAGCAGGTGAGAGACCTCACGGAGAACACCGCTCGCATCGGCCGCGAGGTATGCAGCCTGCCGTTAATCCTGTCCGTGGACGAGGAGGGCGGAAAGGTCACCCGAATCGGCGGCCGCGCCGGGTTTGATGTGCCGGTGTTTTCCAACATGTGGGAGATCGGCGCGCAGAATGACCCTGGGAAGGCTTATGAGGTGGGCAGCGCCATCGGCTCCTACCTTTCCGGGTATGGCTTTAACCTGGATTTCGCCCCGGACGCGGACGTGCTGACCAATCCTGACAACCAGGTGATCGGGAACCGCTCCTTCGGGTCGGACCCGGAGCTGGTCTGGTCCATGGCCAGCCAGGTGGCAAAGGGCTTAAAGGATCAGGGAATCCAGCCGGTATACAAGCATTTTCCCGGTCACGGCGCAACATTGGGCGATACCCACGACGGCTTTTCCTACACGGAAAAGACCCTGGACCAGCTGTTGGAGGCGGAACTGGTTCCCTTTGCCAACGCGGTGAAAAACGGGGAGAGCTGCATCATGGCCGCCCACATTGCGGCCCCCGGCGTCACGGGGGACGAGACTCCGGCCTCCCTGTCCCACGCCCTGATCACCGGGGTTTTGCGGGAAAAACTGGGATTTGACGGTGTGGTGGTGACGGACGCGCTGAATATGGGCGCGATTCAGAATCTGTACTCCTCGGGCGAAGCGGCTGTGGCGGCCGTGGAGGCGGGGGCGGACCTGCTTCTGATGCCCGCCGATTTTAACGCGGCCTATGAGGCGGTGCTCGCGGCCGTGGAGGACGGCACGATCACCCGGGAGCGGCTGGACCTTTCGGTCCGGCGGATCGGCCGGATGAAGCTTGCATGGGATCAACAATAACAGGAGGAAGGGTATGAATAAAATTCATGTGGTAATCGGAGAGCAGGACGAACAGTTCCTGGTTCATCTGGTCAATATTATGGAAAACGGTTTCAAGGAGTATATTGAGGCCCACTGCTTCTCAAAGCCGGAGTTTTATCTCAAATACGTGCGAAACAACGGCGGGGATGTGTTTTTGGTGGATGAAAATTTCGGAGTGGGCCCAGGGGAGCTGGGGCAGGAAAACTGCGGTTATCTCTGCGACAGCAACGATATGCCGGTGCTGAAGGGCTATAAGACGGTGGGAAAATACCAGCGCCCCGACGCCATCTATGCCCAGATCATGGACATCTACGCCAACGGCGGACTCGCTTCAGTGCCGGAGGCGGAGCCGGAACCGGAGTTTCAGCCGGAGCCCGCGGGGCCCTGTGAGGTGATTCTGGTTCAGAGCTTTTCCGGCGGCACAGGGGCTTCCACCTTCGCGGCGGCTGCTTCCATGTACAGCGCTTCCCAGGAAACGCGCACATTCTACTTAAATTTGGAAGATTCCGGAAGCTCTGAGGATTTTTTCACCGCCCAGGGATCGGAGCGGATAGACGGCGTGCTGGCTGAGATGCAGAAGGAAACCGGGAACTTCGCCGGTTTTGCAGCCAGCCACGCGCAGACGGATGCCGGAACCGGCGTGTCCTATTTTCTGCCCAGCGCCAACGCGGTGGCCATGGCGCGGCTGACGGCGGAAGACTGGCTGCGGCTTCTGAACGCGTTAAAGCAGTCCGGCTCCTATGAGCGCATCTTTGTGGACTGCGGCTTCGGACTGGACGAGCGCCATCTGGCGATGATGGATGCGGCGGACAAGATCGTGGTGGTGACGGACGGAAGCGAACCGGCCAACACCAAATTTTACCGTGCCTTCGACGCGGTGCTGGAGCTTCAGGAACAGAATCAGATGAACCTGACCGCCAGGATGGTTCTGCTCTACAACTGCTTCAGCAGCAGCAAATCCAGCAGCCGCCTGGAGTATGTGGAGCTTCCCGTGGTGGGCACCATTCCTCCGGTCAAGCACGCGCTGGTGCGGGAGATTATCCAGGTGATGCTGGAGCGGCAGAATATATTTGAGCGGATGCTGCAGTTGTAGTCCGGGGGAGACAAAGGATGAGTGAGATAGAAATGAGCTGCTACTGCCTGACCAACAAGGGCGGGCGGGAAGTGAATGAGGATTCCACCGCTGTGGCCAGAACGCCGGAGGGCGCCTGCTGCATCCTGGCGGACGGGTTGGGCGGCCACGGCATGGGCGAGGTGGCTTCCCGTCTGGTCTGCGACGAGGCGGCGCGCATGTTCAGGGAGCGAACCGGCGGGACCGTGGAGGAGTATCTGCGGACCGCCTTTGAGACTGCACAGGCCAGCCTGATGGCCGCCCAGGAGGAGCGGGGGGCCCAGGATAAGATGAAAACCACCATGGTGGTGCTGGCAACCGACGAGTCCACGGTCCAGTGGGGGCACATCGGGGATTCCAGGCTGTACTATTTTAAGAATAACCGCCTGGTCTCCAGAACCCTGGACCACAGCGTGCCGCAGATGCTGGTGGCTTCCGGCGAGATCCGGGAGAAGGATATCCGGCATCACGAGGACCGCAACCGCCTGCTGCGGGTGATGGGAATCCCTTGGCGCAAAAAAACCTACGAAATCGCCCCGCCGATCCCATTCGATGAGAATCAGGCGTTTCTGCTCTGCTCCGACGGCTTTTGGGAGTACATCGAGGAGGCGGAGATGGCCGCGTTTCTCGCCCGTTCCGCCACCCCAAGGCAGTGGCTGGAACGCATGGAGCAGGAAGTGCAGAAAAACGGCATCGGAAAGAATATGGACAATTATTCCGCCGTCGGGCTGTTTACGGGAGGAACGAGACAGCCGAAAAAATGGTTTGAATTCTGGAAATAAAGGGGAACAGCTATGAAAGTCCGTTGTATGAACTGCATGAAGGAGTATGAGGAGGGACCGGCCAAATGCCCCAGATGCGGCTATGTCCGGGGCACGCGGCCCAGGGAAATCTATCACCTGTATCCGGAGATGGAGCTGGCGGACCGGTACATCATCGGTACGGTGGTGGGCTTCGGCGGCTTCGGCGTGCTGTACCGGGCCTGGGACCGGAAGCTGGAGCATATGGTGGCGATCAAGGAGTATTATCCCGCTGGCATGGTCACCCGTATCCCTGGGCAGAAGGAGGTCATTCTCTATACCGGAAAGAAAAATGACGAGTACAAGAACGGCCTGACCCGTTTCCTGGACGAAGCCAGGAACACGGCCAGGTTCAGCAGCAACCCCAATATTGTCAACGTGTTCGATTTCTTCGAGGAGAACGGCACAGCCTACATGGTGATGGAGTTTTTGGAAGGCGTTTCCCTGAAGGAATACATCTCAAGGGCCGGAGGCAGATTGCCCTGGCAGCAGGCGGTGGAGATCGGCCTGCGCATCATCGACGCGCTGAAGGATGTGCACGGGGCGAAAATCCTTCACCGGGACTTAAGCCCGGACAATGTGTTCATGTGCGACGACGGCAAGATCAAGCTTCTGGACTTCGGCGCGGCCCGGTTTACGGGGCTGGACGACGAGAAAACCAGGACCATTGTGCTCAAGATGGGGTTCGCGCCGCCGGAGCAGTACCGCAGCAAAAGCCAGCAGGGCCCCTGCACGGATATTTACGCCCTGGGCGCCACCCTGTACCGGGCGATCACCGGTCTGACGCCGGACGAGTCGGTCAACCGTCAGGATTCCATAAACCACAACGAGGGGGATACGCTAAAGCCCATGTCCCAATTTGTGGAGGGAATCCCCCAATATCTGGACAACGCAGTGCTCAGAGCCATGGCGCTGGAGCCAACCCTGCGCTTCCAGAATGTCCAGCAGATGGCGGACGCCCTGCAGAACAAGAAGAGCTACGCGGACCTTGCCAGAGAGATCCGGCGCAGAAAGCGCAGACGGGCGGTGGGAATCGCCGCGTCCCTGATGATTCTTGCGGCCGGCGCTGCGGCCGGACTTCTCTATTCCCGGCAGCAGAAGCTCATCCGGAATCTGGACCAGGTGGAACTGTCGGTCTGGATGCCGGTGAAGGACGGCATGGATTCCGGCCAGACAGAACAGCTGTTTTTGGACATGTCGGCGGAATTTCTGGAAAATTATCCCGGCGTGCAGCTGGATATCACCTGTATTCCCCAGGAAAATTACCGTGACCGGCTTGAGGAAGCGGCCGGTACGGAGGAGTTTCCGTCCCTCTTTGAGAGCACCGGTCTGGCGGACGAGCTGGGCGGCCGGATGGCCAGCCTGGAACAGGAGGTCTATGAGCGCCTGGAACAGGACGGCGCGGCGGCTCCGGTTGCGGGAGTGCTGGACTCGCAGTCCAGGGAGGTTCTGAACCCGAATCAGGTACCGCTGGGATTTAAAGCTTCCGTGCTGTATGTGAATACGGAGCTTGAGAAGACCGGCGCGGAATTTGAGGCGGACAACAGCGGCCGGGACTTTCTGGAAGCCGGTTCCAGGGCCTGGGTGTCCGATACCAGTGAGTTCACACAGGTGCAGGCCCACATTGCCGGCCGTTACGCCGTGCGCCCCTTGGAGAACGGGGAGGTCCCGGCGGGATACACCGATGTATGGTCCGTGAACGGTGAGGCCGGAGCGGTGGAGCGGGCTGCCGCGGGACGCCTGCTGTATTTCCTGCTGCGCCAGCCGGCCCAGGATATCCTGCACCTGCGCCACGACACGGCGCTGCCGGTGAACGAACAGGTATACCGCATTTATCTGGGGGTCAACCGCGAACTGGAATTTGTGGACGGCCAGCTGGGAGAACTGAAATTTATGAGCGATCAGGGCGCAGAAAAAGCCCAGGCGCGGATCTATCAGGAAATAGCACAGCAAGAGCAATGAGGAGGTGACGGCCATGGAACGCCGCTGTATGGGTTGTATGGAACTTTATGAGGAAACCCTGGAGCGCTGCCCGCACTGCGGGTACGTGCACGGGACTCCGGCAAAGGAGGCGTACCACATTCTGCCCGGGTCGCTCCTTGCCGGGCGCTATATTGTGGGTCAGGTCCTGGGTTTCGGCGGGTTCGGCGTGACGTACATCGGTTACGACCAGGTGCTGCAGCAGAAGGTGGCTATCAAGGAATATCTGCCCAGCGATTTCGCCACCCGGATGCCTCAGCAGGAGGATGTGACCATCTATTCCGGTGAGAAGGAGGAGCAGTTTCTGGCCGGCAGGGAGAAGTTCGTGGAGGAGGCCAGGCGTCTGGCCAAGTTCCAGTCCCAGCCGGGCATCGTGCAGATTTACGACTGCTTTGAGACCAACCGGACGGCATATATTATCATGGAATACCTGGACGGTATTTCCCTGAAGGAAAAACTGGAGCGGGATGGCGCAATGACCGTGGAGGAGTCAATGCCCGTGATTATGGCGGTGATCGGGGCGTTAAAATCCGTCCACGCCGCCGGTATCCTGCACCGGGACATCTCGCCGGACAATATTTATCTGTTGAAAAACGGCCGGACCAAGCTGCTGGACTTCGGCGCTGCCCGTTTCGCCACCACCAAGCACAGCCGCAGCCTGTCCGTGATCATCAAGCCGGGCTTTGCGCCGGTGGAGCAGTACCGCAGCCGCGGGGATCAGGGGCCGTGGACCGACGTCTACGCGCTGGCGGCCACATTTTACAACATGCTGACCGGACAGGTGCCCGAGGACGCCATGGAGCGGGCGGCCCAGGATACTTTGAAGGAGCCGTCTAAGCTGGGGGTGAAGATTTCCCCCAGCCTGGAGGCGGCGCTGATGAACGCCTTAAATGTGCAGATTGAGAACAGGACCAAGACCATCAACCGGTTTGAGCAGGACCTGGCCGCCTCCAACGTCAAGCGGGTGGCTGAGAAAAAGCGCAGGGAGGACCTGGGGAAATGGCCGGTTTGGGTCAAGGTGCTCATCGGAGTGGGGATCGCCGCGGTCACGGGCCTTGCGGTGGCCCTGGTGGCGCTGCCCCAGCGGGTCCTTACCCCTTCGGCTCCCACCACAGAGGCGGGCAAGTCGCGGGTTCCCAATCTGGTGAACTTAAGCTTTGACGATGCCAGGAAGCTGGCGGAGGAGGCCGGTTTGGCGGTGCTCATCGGGGATAAGGACTACGACGATCAGGTCCCGGAGAACAAGGTGCTGCGCCAGGAGATCAAGCACGGGGAGCTGGCGGAGGCTGGAACCACGGTTCATCTGACCATCAGCGCGGGTATCCGGAAAACTTACGTGCCCAACGTGATCGGAATGGAGGCCGGGGCGGCGAAGGCGCTGTTGGATGAAGCAGGACTGATCCCGGTGGAGGAGGAGCAGGAATACCGGGCGGCTCCGGGAACGGTGGCGGAACAGTCCATGGAGCCGGAGACGGAGTGCACCACCGGCACGGAGATCAAAATTCTCATCTCCAAGGGCATTGGAGGCGGGGACGCTTCCAAAACGTTGGCGATGGCGGACTTGACGGGCAAGGATTACGAAGAGGCGGCCCAGCTGCTGCTGCAGGATTATTTATATCTGGTCAAGGGGGAAGCGCGCTATGACGACAGCGTGCCTGAGGGCGGTATTATCAGCCAGGAGATTCCCGCCGGCACCATGGTGAACCAGAATTCCAACATCCGGGTGGCGGTCAGCCTCGGAAAAGAACTGATCCGCGTTCCGGATTTACAGTATAAAACCGAGGCGGAGGCCACAGAGCTTTTGAGCGCGGCCGGGCTGGAGGCAAGCGCGGTCCGGGAAGCCAGCAGGGACGTGGCGGCGGGCAGCGTGATCCGGCAGGAACAGGAGGCCGGAAGCCAGGTGGAAAAAGGATCGGCGGTGACGTTTGTGGTCAGCACCGGTGCGCCTAAGGAGACGCAGCGCGAAACCACTGCTGCAAGACAGACCCCGGCCAGACCGCCTGAAACCGCGGCGCAGACTCCGGCAGCCCCGGTTGAAACCACGGCGGCGCCCACGACCGCGCAGACGACTACGGCGGACAACGGAAATGATGATTTGCTGCGGCTGCTGGAGGAGCACGACCAGCACAACCGCTGATTATAAACATTTAAGGAGGGTAAAGCAATGAGAAAAAGCGTAGGAATTGCATTATTGTCACTGATGATCTCCGCTGCGGGGGCTGCCACGGTTTACGCGGCCGGGTGGCAGCAGGGAGCGGGCGGCTGGTGGTATGAGTATGAGGACGGCAGCTACGCCAAGTCCGGAATCCGCCAGATCGGAGACCAGCAGTATGCGTTTGACCAGAACGGTTACATGCTGCAGGGCTGGCAGTACATCGGCTTTAAATGGTACTATTTCGAGCCGGAGGGCGGAGCCATGGCCATAGGCTGGAAGCAGGTGGGAGACAAATGGTATTATCTGGATCCCAATGACAACGGAGCCATGTACACCTACTGGCTGGACATCGGGAAGGACCGCTATTATCTGGATGAAAACGGCGTGCTGCAGACCGGCCTGTTCTATTTGAGCGACTCCACCTCGGGGTCCAAGTACGCTTATCAGGCGGACGCCAACGGCGTGCTGATCCGCAACAAGACCGTGGAGCTGGGGGACCGCACCGTGCGGTATGATTCCAACGGCATCATGATGTACAAGAGCGAGGCCACCAAGCTGAAAGCCAAAATCGACGGGTCTGACCCGTGGCAGTACGTGCTCAGCGAGAAAGAGCTGAAGGAGGAGAGCACGGACAACACGATCTCCGAGGCGGTGGACGATCTAAAGTCGGATTTGTCCGACGAGTACCGGGAGAAGATCCGCGGCCTGTCCAGGGGCACGACCAAGGACCGCAAGGTCGCCAGCTGGGAGAGCAAGGTGAGAAAGAAACTGGCCGACTATCTGGTGGACAGTTGGGAGATTGAAGAGTTTATTTACGATGTGGAGCACGGCACCTACTATTGACGGACCGGTGCCGGACGGACAGGGGCGGGCAGCCGTGGGACGGCGTCCCGCCCGCAGTCTGTTTGCGGAGCGTGAAAAGAAGTTTTGATGGAGCGGAGGAAAAGGATTATGAAATACTGTAAGAAATGCGGCGCCCAGATGAAGGACAACGCCAAATTCTGCCCGTCCTGCGGGGCGGCCGGCGAGGCCGGAGGGACGGCGGGGCAGCCGCCCCAGGGGGCGTCAGGACAGCGGCCCCAGGGCCCGGCAGGGCAGCGGCCGCCAAAACCGGCGGGACAGCCCGGCGGCGCGTCCCCTGTGGAGAAGAAAAAGAAGAGCGCGGCGCCCTTTATTATCATCTGTCTGGTGCTGGTAGCAGCCATGGCTGGAGGAACCGCTTATTTTGTTTGGAGCAAGGGTAAGGACAAGGGCGCAGCGGCCCAGGTTGCGGACGGCGGCAGCGACGGATGGGGTTCTTCGGACGGCGACCAGAAAAAGCAGACAGAGGAGGAAGCGGCCGGAACGGAAACCACCGCCGCAGAGAAGGAAACCCCGGCGGCGGAGGGTGAAACGGAGCCGGAAACCATCGCGGCCGCTGTGGGAACCACGGTTTCCGATCAGCCCCAGCCCGCGTCCACGGAGCAGCCGGAAGGGAATTCCCAGACAGCGCCGGAAGCCGGGAGCACGGCCCCGGCCCAGGTTCCAGGCGGCAATGGGGCGACGTATCAGACGATGTATGTGGTGAACTGCAGCGAGTTTATCACCCTGCGGCCCGGCGATTCCACCACCTCCGGGGAAATCTGCAAGATTCCTCTTGGGGCTAGCGTGAGCTATGTGTCCACTGCCGGAAACGGATTTTATCAGGTGGTTTACAACGGGCAGACGGGATATGCTCTTGCCTCCTACCTCAGCGAGACTCCGGGAAGCGCTGCCGCCGGCGACGCGGCGTATGATACGATGTATGTGGTAAACTGCAACGAGTTCATCACCCTGCGGACCAGCGATTCCACCAGCGCCGGCGAGATCTGCAAGATCCCCCTTGGGGCTGCCGTGAGTTACGTGTCCACTGCCGGAAACGGATTTTATAAGATCATCTATAACGGTTACACGGGTTATGCCCTGGCTTCATACTTAAGCTACTAGGAGGAAGCCATGTCAAAAACCGTATGGATCGCAGGAATCACCGCTGTCGTCCTGACAGCGGCGGTCTGCACAGGAATCATTTGCGCGGTCTCCGCCGAACCTTCCGGCCGCGCGGCGGTTTCCGGCGGGGAAGAGAAGGCGGAAATGGAGACGGAAATTCAACTGGCTGCCGCGGACCGGGAAACTTTACAGGCCGGTACGCCCGGGGAGAGGGCGGAAGGCCAGGCAGGGAAGGCAGGACAAACGTCGGGCGAAAGCCAGAATGGGAGTATGGGACAGACGGACGGCGTAAATCAGGCCGGGAGCGCGGGCCAAACGTCCGGAGCGGAGCCGCCCGCTGAGGCGGCCCGGCCACAGGCGCTGATCGTGGATTCCGATCCGCAGATGTACACTTATGACCAGATGACCCGGGACCTTCAGGCCATGGAGGCCGGTTATCCGGATCTGGTCACCCTGGATTCCCTGACGGATACGCCGGACGGGCGTTCTCTGTGGCATCTGGTGATCGGGGACCCTGAGAAGGCCGGGAGGCACATTCTGGTGACGGCTTCCATCCATGCTCGGGAATACATGACCACCCAGCTGGTGATGAAACAGACATCCCAATTTCTGGGGAATATTCAGAATTACCCGGAGATCACAGAGGGAACCACAGCGTTCCATGTGGTGCCCATGATCAACCCGGACGGCGTGTCCATCAGCCAGATGGGGCTGGAGGGCTGTCTGACGGAAGAAACCCGGGAACGGGTGCTGGAGATCAGCCGCCTGGACGGCGCCCAGGATATGAATGCTTACCTGCGGCGCTGGAAATCCAACTCCCGGGGCGTGGATTTGAACCGTAACTTTGACGCTCTCTGGGAGAGCTACAACGACGGCCTGGGACGTCCCAGCGCGGACCATTACAAGGGAACCGCCCCCGGAAGCGAGCCGGAAGCCGCCGCCCTGATCGCCCTGACGGAGCGCTATCCCTTTGCGCGCACGGTCAGTTATCACACGCAGGGAAATGTGATCTACTGGTATTTCGGCCAGACCGGGGAGCTGAAGGAGGCGACCATGGCGCTGGCCAATCAGGTGGGCGCGCTGACAGGTTACCCCACGGATGCCAACTATGAGAAGCTGGACCCCGCCGGTTATAAGGACTGGGCGATCTCCAAAAAGGGGATCCCCAGCCTGACCATCGAGGTGGGAACGGAAACGTCGCCGGTGCCGCCATCCCAGTTTCAGGCGGTCTGGCGGGCCAATATAGGCGTGTGGGACGTGCTTCTCCAGGAGTGAGGGCCGTGTTATAACACGCCGCAGCGTTTTTTACGAAAACGGGTGAACCGGCGGCGTAAGCCGCGGGTGGCCATACCATCAGAAAAAGGAGAAAACAGGAATGTTTTGTAAAAATTGCGGAGCTCCAATGAAGGACGGAGCAAAATTCTGTCCCAAGTGCGGGGCGAGACAGGAGGCTGCGGACCAGGGGAGAATGGAACAGGCGTCCACAGCGGCTCCCTCCCCCAAAAAGCCGGATAAGCCCAAAAAGAAATTTCCAATTTGGCTGTTGATTTTCCCCATCTGCCTTGTGATTGGCATCCTGGCCGCGTTGATGGCGCCGAAGGTGTTGGACGCCATTTCCGGCAAGGGTGGGACAGAGACTGAGATTGCCGAAGATGAGGACAAGAACTGGGATTCCGGCAAGAAGGAGGACGACGAGCCGGAGAAAAAGGAGGAGACCGAAGCCTCCGAGACGGAGACAAGCGCCGCAGAGACGACACCCGCGCAGACCGCGGCGGAGACCACGGCCGAACAGACCACCGCCGCCGCTCCTGAAACCACCTCTGCGTGGCTGCTGGACGGTTCTCCGGACCTGACCGGTTACGCCAGAGTCGGCATTGTCCAGTCCGGTTCCACCTCCAATATCGAGCAGGAAAATAATCAGAACGGGCCGGAGATGGCCGTGGACGGGGATGAGGTCACCTCCTGGCAGGAAGGAGTGGAAGGCCCGGGGATCGGCGAGACGATCTACTATAAGCTGGATCAGGAGCAGCCCATCACTTACCTCACATTTAAGCTGGGCAACTGGCGCAATGACAAGTATTTTTACGGGAACAACCGCCCCAGAACCCTGACCATCACCCTGGACGACTATTCCTTCCAGATCACCTTCCCGGCGGAACAGCGGGAGTATGTGGTACAGGTGGACCCACCCTATCCGGCTAGCTATATCGAGTATCGGATCGACGATGTCTATAAGGGCTCCTCCTACGACGATACCTGTATCGCGGAGCTGGGGATGTACTGTAAGGTAGGGGAGTGACCATGAGACAGAGCAGAAGAAGAAACCGGAACCATTTGGTTTCGGGACTCATCGGGGCCGCAGGGGTCGGCCTCCTGGTCTCCGCGATCTTTTTGGGAGCCAAAGTGTCCTCTTTGAACGGAGAGATGGAGCGCATGAGCGCGGAAAACGCCAGTCTGCTGGATGTATCCCGGGAGGCGGACGATATGAGAGCGGAAATGGAAGCCAGTCTGGAAGCGGAATGCCTGGCCGCGGCCAGGGCGTCCTCGGAGGTGGAGACGGCAGAACCGGAGACCACGCAGCCGCCGGAAACCGAGCCGCCCAAGTGGGAGACTCTGGACGGGGTGGCGGCCGGAACCGTGGTGACCAGCCGGGAACTGGACATGGACCATCTGGAGAAATATTTCCAGGCCTATGAGATTAAGACCGAGGGCGCTGTTTACGGTAGGATCAATGGGAAGTCCTACCGGGACAACCCGGATGTGGCCCTAAGCGACCTGCGGTATTTAAAGGTGCTGCATTACAATTTTAACCATGAACTTCAGGTGGGCGAGATCATTGTAAACAAAGGGCTGGCAGACGAGGCGCTGGAGATTTTCCGGGAGTTCTACGATGCAGAGTACGAGATTCAGTCCATGCATCTGGTGGACAACTACTGGACCGGCGACGGGGAGAGCTCCGACTCGGCCTCCATCGACAAGAACAATACCTCGTGCTTCAACTACCGCCCGGTGACGGGAGGCGGAAAGCTTTCCAACCACGCTTACGGCTTTGCCATCGATATCAACCCGCAGCAAAACCCCTACGTCTCCTACCGGGACGGAAAGGCCCGCTGGTCCCACGAGAACGCCAACGATTACATTGACCGGAGCACCGGCCTGCCCCATGTGATCACCCACGAGGACCTGGCTTTCAAGGTCTTTTCGGCCCACGGCTTTTCCTGGGGCGGAGATTGGAACAATCCCAAGGATTACCAGCATTTTGAGAAGAAACTGTACTAAATGAAATTCCAGAAATTTACGTTTTCGCCCGGGACACATGTCATAATGTGCCCCGGGTTGTAATATCGGATGAAATGTTGTATACTGGGACCGTTAAACTCAGTGTGAAAGGAAGAAGATTTTGGAGATTATTTTAATTAAGCTTGCGATTATTTTCGCGCTCTGGTTTGTGGGCATGCTGGTGCTGAACAAAACGTTCAGCATGATTTTAAAGCGCAACGAGCAGATCCATATCAAATTTCTGCGCAGCATCTCCAAGGCCATCCTGACCATCATCGCGTTTATCTGTGCCAGCGGCCTGTTCAACACCACCAAGACCCTCAGCGCCACCCTGTTGACCAGCTCCTCGCTGCTGGTGGCCATCGTCGGTTTTGCGGCCCAGCAGGTTTTAGCCGACGTGGTCAGCGGCGTTATGCTCAGCTGGTCGCGGCCCTTCAACCTGGGGGAGAAGGTGAACATCAGCAGCCTGGGAATTTCCGGTATCGTGGAAGATATGACGGTGCGCCACACCGTGATCCGCACCTACCACAACAGCCGTATGATCATCCCCAACAGCGTGATCAACAAGGCCATTGTGGAGAACAGCAATTATAATAACGATTACATCGGCAATTACATGGAGATTTCCGTGAGCTATGAGAGCGATCTGGAGAAGGCTATAGAGATCATGCAGCGCACGATCTCCGAACATCCGCTGGTGATGGACGTTCGGGCCAATAAGGAGGAGGGAGAGAAGGTCAAGGTGTCCGTGAAGGAGCTGGGGGAGGATGGAATCATCCTCAAATCCACAGTGTGGACCCAGAATATCGACGACAACTTTACGGCCTGCAGCGATATCCGAAGGCTGATCAAGCAGCACTTTGACGCGGCGGGAATTCAGATCCCCTACCGGCATCTGCAGGTGGTGATGGACCAGACTGCGGAGAAAACATACGGCGAACCATCAGAAGAGGCAGGTCATTGAGACCTGCCTCCGGCTATTTTTTGTATGATCCGTTGTCGCCCGCCGTCACCGCTTCAGTTTTAATTTCTCTTCTTCAATGGTGAGGCGGGATTCCTCCAAAGACGTGCCGATCACCTTCATCAGTACATCCTGGTTCATAGTGGGTGCGTAGTAAAATCCCTGCTGGTATTCACAGCCGAACTTGTTCAGGGCGTTCAGCTGGTTCTCCGTCTCAACGCCCTCGGCGATGATATGCAGTCCGAGATCCCTGGCAATCTGAATCAGTCCTCCGAAAATGCTGGCGGAGCGCGGTTCTGTCTCAAGCTGCCACACGAACATGCGTTCCAGCTTCAGCGTCTGTACCGGCAGGTCCAGGATGCTGGAGATGGGGGTGTATCCGGAGCCGAAGCCGTTGAGCACCAGCTCCACGCCCATGTCGGACAGCTCCTGCATGATGATGTTGATATTTAAGTAAGCGGAGCCAAGGGCGCTCTCGTCCAGCTCCAGGGCCAGCTTCCCGGCCGGTATGTGATAGGTCTCCATGATGCGGGACACCTCGTCCAGGAAATTCTCCTGGAGGAACAGAATGGGAGACACCGGCATGCAGATGGAGTCAAATTCCTTTCCGGCTTCCGTCAGTTCCGCGATGCAGCGGCCAACCTGTTCCAGGGCGTAGTAGCCGATGGCGCGAATCTGTCCGGAGTCCTCCGCGATGGGCAGGAACTCGCCGGCGCCGATGAGACCGATTCCCTGGATGAATACGCGCATGTAAAAGTCCGCTCTGGTAAAGCGGCCGGTATTCAGATTGTAGGTGGGGCGGTAGCGCACCTCGATCTCGTGGTTTTCAAGAGCGGTCTGCAGATAGAGCGCGATGGCCTGCTTGCGCATGAACTGTGTGTGCAGCACGCTGTCGTAGACCGCCAGCTGGTTGGGACCGGACTCAGAGGCGCTGGATACCGCAAGATCCAGGCGCTTTAACAGTTCATCTGTCGTCTGTGCGTGTCCCGGATAGGAACAGAGGCCGATCTGAGCGGAACAGAGACAGTCGATTCCATTGATGGTCCAAACGTGATCGAAACGCTCCAGAATCTCCTCTCCAAGCTCGGAAGCCCGGCCTTCTGAGAACTGTTCCAGCACGATGATGAACTCCACACCGATGTGGCGGTATACATTACCGTCCGCCGTCTCGCTTAAATAGGCGGTGATTTGACTGAGCAGCTCCTCGCAGTAATCGTATCCGAAAATCTTGTTCAGATGTTTGAAATTTTCCAGATAGAGCTTCATGACGACGCCTTTGGACGCAGGACCTGCCGACATGATCTCATTCAGCTTGCCGCGGGCTCCCCCGGCCGCCTCAGACCGGGGAACGGCCGCCTCAGCCTCCGGCTGTTCAACCGCCTTCTTTTTTTTATTCTGAAACCAATCCACGGAAAATCCTCCTTTGTCTGTTTTGTCTATTAGCCCTATTATATTACATATCTCCCCAAATCTCAAAGAGAAATTGTAAAATGTTTCGACAAATATGAAAAAATAACAGAAAACAATTAAAAGTTTTCTTTTTCTTTGCAAAATGAGGGAGATATGGTATAATGTCCACAGGCATTACACCGCGCCGGTCCGGTTCCGATCAACAGGAGGAAACGTACCGACCGGACCGTGTGTTTCCCCCGGAGGGACAGCACACATCTTAAAAACTTAATCACAAGGGAGATTCACATCCACATGAAAATGAATCGCGTATTTTTGAAATTAAGCGGCGAAGCGCTGGCCGGTCCCAGGCATACGGGATTTGACGAGGACACCGTAAAGGAAGTGGCCCGTCAGGTAAAGATCTCCGTGGACGCGGGCGTACAGGTTGGCATCGTTATCGGCGGAGGCAATTTCTGGCGCGGACGCACCAGCGAGGCCATCGACCGCACCAAGGCGGACCAGATCGGCATGCTGGCCACGGTGATGAACTGCATCTATGTGTCCGAGATTTTCCGCAATGCCGGGATGAAAACCCAGATTCTGACGCCCTTTGAGTGCGGCTCCATGACCAAGCTGTTCTCCAAGGACCGGGCCAACAAATATTTTGAGCACGGTATGGTCGTGTTCTTTGCCGGGGGAACCGGACATCCCTATTTCTCCACGGACACCGGAATCGCGCTGCGGGCCATTGAGATGGATGCGGACTGTATTCTTTTAGCCAAGGCCATCGACGGCGTTTACGACAGCGATCCCAAGGTGAATCCGTCTGCGAAGAAATATGACACCATCACCATTCAGGAGGTCATTGACAAGCAGCTGGCAGTGGTGGACCTGACCGCCTCCATCATGTGCATGGAGCATCGGATGCCTATGGCGGTGTTCAGTTTAAACGAGCCGGACGGCATCGCAAGCGCCATGCAGGGCCGGATTAAGGGCACCATCGTGACCGCGTAAATGCAATTTTAAACATCCAGAACTTAAACTTAATTCGCGGCCAAATGCCGCATGAAATCAGGAGGAGCGTATGGAAGAATTAAAAAAATATGAGGACAAGATGAACAAGACACTGGACGTGCTGGAAGACGAGTTCGGCGCCATCCGCGCAGGACGGGCCAACCCCCATGTGCTGGACAAGATCAAAGTGGATTACTACGGCACCCCCACGCCCCTTCAGCAGGTAGGTAACATTTCCGTGCCCGAGGCCAGAATGATCGTGATTCAGCCCTGGGAGAAGAGCCTGATTAAGCCCATCGAGAAGGCGATTCTCACCTCTGAGCTGGGAATCAACCCCAACAACGACGGCAACGCGATCCGTCTGATTTTCCCGGAGCTGACCGAGGACCGCAGAAAAGAGCTGGCCAAGGACGTTAAGAAAAAAGGCGATCAGGCCAAGGTGGCTATCCGCAACATCCGCCGGGATGCCATGGATGCATTCAAGAAGATGGAGAAGAGCGGCGACATGAGCGAGGACGACCGCGATCTGGCTGAGGAGAAGATGCAGAAGCTTACCGACAAGATGATCGAGAAGGTCGACAAAGCGGTGGAGACAAAAACTAAGGAGATTATGACTGTTTAAGGCGGTCAGAGGATCGATTTCAATCATACAAAAGCGGGGGGCAGGCGGACACCTGCTCCCTTATTGAATGTGATCATCCGCGGGTGATCGCAGAATCTGGCGGGCCGCAGGCGCGGCCTGATAGAAAGGTGAACAGAAGATATGGCATTGGATGAACAAATGGTAATTCCGCAGCACGTGGCCCTGATTCTGGACGGAAACGGCCGCTGGGCAAAAAAGCGCGGGCTGCCCAGAACCATGGGACACAAGGAGGGCTGCGTTACCGTGGAGAAAACGGTGGAGATCGCGGCCCGAATGGGAATCCGCTATCTGACCGTGTACGGCTTTTCCACAGAGAACTGGAAGCGCTCCGCCGACGAGGTGGGCGCCCTGATGCAGCTGTTTCGTTTTTACATGGTGCGTCTGCTGAAAATCGCTTCCGCCAACAATGTGCGGGTGAAAATGATCGGCGACCGCGCCCGTTTTGACCGGGATATCATCGAGGGAATCAACCGCCTGGAGTCAGAGACAAAGGACAATACGGGCCTGACCTTTGTGATCGCGGTCAACTACGGCGGCCGGGACGAGATCCGCCGGGCGGCGAAGCGCCTGGCCCAGGACTGCACGGCCGGGAAGGTGGACGCGGATCAGATCGACGAGGCAACCTTTGCTTCCTATTTAGATACGGCGGACATGCCGGACCCGGATCTGCTCATCCGCACCAGCGGCGAGCTGCGCCTGTCCAACTATCTGCTGTGGCAGTTGGCCTACACCGAGATCGTGGTGACCGACTGCCTGTGGCCGGATTTCAATAAAGAGGAATTGGAAAAGGCTATTGTGCAATATAATAGGAGAGAACGGCGGTTCGGCGGCGTAAAGGGCTGACAAGAGATAAAATGGAGGATGCGGAAAGGAGAACACCATGTTTACAACACGGTTAATCAGTGGAATCATACTGGTGGCCATCGCCATCGTGGTGGTGGGGCAGGGCGGCGCGCTGCTCTTTGCCGTCACGGCAGCTATATCCCTGGTAGGGCTCTTCGAACTGTACCGCGTACTGGATATACACAAAAAGCCTCTGGCCTTTATCGGCTACGGAACTGCGGTTTCCTACTATGGAATCCTGTGGTTTGAGGGGCAGCAGTACATTACGCTGATGATCATTGCCTCCCTGATGCTATTGATGGCGGTGTATGTATTTACATTTCCCAAGTACCGGACGGAGGAGATCACAGGCGCATTTTTCGGCGTCTGTTACGTTCCGGTGATGCTCAGCTTTCTGTATCAGACCCGGGTGATGGACGACGGCGCGTTTCTGGTGTGGCTGATTTTTTTAAGCTCCTGGGGCTGCGACACCTGCGCTTACTGCAGCGGCATGCTTTTGGGAAAACACAAGCTGGCCCCGGTGCTGAGCCCGAAGAAATCCGTGGAGGGAGCCGTGGGCGGCACGCTGGGAGCGGCGGCCCTGGGCCTTATATTCTCCACCGTTTTCGGCGGCCACATGGCGCAGATCGAGAATCCTCAGCTGGCCTGCACGCTGGCCTGCGCCATTGCGGCCGTGATCTCACAGGTCGGGGACCTGGCGGCGTCGGCTGTCAAGCGCAACCACAATATAAAGGATTACGGGCATCTCATACCGGGTCACGGAGGAATCATGGACCGGTTCGACAGCATGATTTTTACGGCTCCGGCGATCTATTTCGCGCTCACTTTCTTAAAGTGAACGGGGAATGGATTGCCCGGACTTTTTGCGTTTAAGATACCGATATAACAGGAGATAATAAAACATATGAAGAAGATTGCGATACTGGGTTCCACCGGCTCCATCGGCACCCAGACTCTGGAAATTGTGCGGTACAACCGCGATATTCAGGTGACGGCGTTGGCAGCGGGCAGCAACATCCGCCTGCTGGAAGAGCAGATCCGGGAATTTTCTCCCAGGGTGGCCTGCGTCTGGGATGAAGCCAGGGCGGCTGAGCTGAGGGTAAAGGTGGCGGATCTGGAGGTTCAAGTGGTTTGTGGCATGGACGGACTGATCCAGGCGGCCACGGAGCCGGAGGCGGAGATCGTGGTGACGGCTGTGGTGGGGATGATCGGTATCCGCCCTACCATCGCGGCCATGGAGGCGGGTAAGGATATTGCCCTTGCCAACAAGGAGACCCTGGTGACGGCGGGCCACATCATCATGCCCTTGGCTAAGGAAAAAAATGTAAAAATACTGCCGGTGGACTCTGAGCACTCGGCGATTTTTCAGAGTCTCCAGGGGGCGGCGGGCAATCCGGTGGCAAAGATCCTTTTGACCGCCTCCGGCGGCCCCTTCCGGGGGCGCGCCAGGGCGGAGCTGGCCGATGTGAAGGTGGAGGACGCCTTAAAGCATCCCAACTGGTCCATGGGCCATAAGATCACCATCGATTCCTCCACCATGGTCAACAAGGGTCTGGAGGTGATGGAGGCCAGATGGCTGTTCGGCGTGGAAATGGATCAGGTGCAGGTGGTGATCCAGCCCCAGAGCGTGATCCACTCCATGGTGGAATTTGCGGATGGAGCGGTGATCGCCCAGCTTGGCACGCCGGACATGAAGCTCCCCATCCAGTACGCACTGTATTATCCTGAACGGCGGTATTTACCCGGAGGGCGCTTAAACTTCTGGGAGCTGTCTGAGATTACCTTTGAGAAACCGGATTGTGAGAATTTCCGCGGCCTGTCCCTGGCTTTCGAGGCGGGAACCACGGGCGGATCCCTGCCCACCGTGTTCAACGCGGCCAACGAGCTGGCGGTGGGCCTGTTCCTGGACCGCAGGATCGGTTATCTGACCATCACGGACATGATCGAGAGCGCCATGAGACACCACAAGACGGTGCAGAACCCGGATGTGGACCAGATTCTGGCCGCAGAGCGGGAGACATATGAGTATATCAAAGCGAAGTGGGCTTTAAATTGAAGGAAAGAAAACAGGTGAAAGCAGAATGAGTTTTGTTGCAGCGGTGCTGATATTTGGTATCATCATAATGATTCATGAGTTCGGACATTTTTTGTTCGCTAAGCTGAACGGAATCGGCGTGATCGAGTTCTCGCTGGGCATGGGTCCCAGACTGTACAGTTTCGAGAAGGGCGGAACGCGCTATTCCGTCAAAATACTCCCCTTCGGGGGCTCCTGCATGATGCTGGGAGAAGATGAGGAGAATTCGGACCAGTCTGCATTTAACAATAAATCCGTTTGGGCCAGGATTTCCGTGGTGGCCGCCGGCCCCATTTTCAATTTCCTGCTGGCCTTTCTTCTGTCCATGGTGATCGTGGGTCTGACCGGCTACCAGCCGGCCACGGTGATGGAGGTGATGGACGGATATCCGGCCAAGGAAGCGGGGCTTTTACCCGGGGATATGATCACGGAGATCAACGGCCGAAATATACACTCCAAGGATGATATCACGCTTTATATTCAGACGCACGCGGGCAAGACCATGAAGGTGGAATACAAGCGCGCGGACGGAAACGGCGGCGTGGAGCGCCGCAGCGCGGTGATCGTTCCCCAATACTCTGAGGAGGACGGGGGATACCTCATGGGCGTGCGCTTCGACGGCGTAGCCAAGCCGGTAAACGGCATTGGCCAGCTGCTGGTGCACAGCGCGTACGAGGTAAAATACTGGATTCAGTACGTGTTTGACGCTTTTTACATGATGTTCCACGGGGAGGTGTCACTGAACGATCTCAGCGGCCCGGTGGGAATCGTGACCACCATCGACGACACGGTGGACCAGGTGATCCCATACGGAAGAACCGTAGTGATTCTGACGCTGATCAATTTCTGTATCCTGCTCAGCGCCAACTTAGGCGTCATGAACCTGCTGCCCATCCCGGCACTGGACGGAGGACGCCTGGTGTTCCTGTTCATCGAGGCAGTGCGCGGGAAGCCCATCGACAAGGAGAAGGAGGGCATGGTCCATATGGCGGGGATGATGCTTCTCATGGCGCTGATGGTTTTGGTTTTGTTTAATGATGTGAGAAAGCTGTTTTGATTTTTGGCCTAAGGAAAATTGCAGGTAGTCGATTGATGAATAATTATGATCCTAAGGCGAAAGATTTGGTTGAATTGATAATGTTGTGGTGATTTTTCGTTGATGGTACAAAGTAGTCAGGGCCTGCAAGGGCCCTGGGGATTGAAATGCCTGTACCGGTATCACCATAGATATATTCAACGTCGGGGCCTGCGAGGGCTTCGTGGATTGAAATTTAAAGCCGCTGGGGGAATGGACCGGGGAGATTATGTCGAGGTCTGCGAAGGCCTCGTGGATTGAAATCCCGAAGCTTATCATGAACGATGTTGCTATTTTGGGTCGAGGTCTGCGAAGGTTGTGTGGATTGAAATATGTTCCATTGGACCAATAGCTAATACAACGTCAAGTCACAGCCAGCAAAGACCAACAGTATGTAATATAGAATATGTTTCTATTAAGGAGACTACAACATGACAAGAGAACACACAAAGACGGTAAAAATCGGTAACCGCCTCATCGGCGGCGGCAACCCGGTGCTGATCCAGTCCATGTGCAATACAAAGACGGAGGATGTAAAGGCCACGGTTGGGCAGATCCTGCGTCTGGAACAGGCGGGCTGCGAGATCATCCGGGTGGCGGTGCCCACCATGGAGGCCGCGGCCGCGTTAAAAGAGATCAAACAGCAGATTCACATCCCTCTGGTGGCGGATATCCATTTCGACTACCGGCTGGCTGTGGCCGCCATTGAGAACGGCGCGGATAAAATCCGCATCAACCCCGGGAACATTGGTTCCAGGGAGCGGATCAAAGCCGTGGTCGATCAAGCCGCGGAGCGGGGAATCCCCATCCGGGTGGGTGTGAACTCCGGCTCCCTCGAAAAAGAGATTCTGGCCAAATACGGCGGCGTCACCGCCGAGGGCCTGGTGGAAAGCGCCCTTGACAAGGTTGCCGTCATCGAGGACCTGGGATATCACAATCTGGTGATCAGCATCAAGTCCTCGGACGTGATGATGTGTGTGAAGGCCCACGAGCTGATCGCCCAAAAGACCGATTATCCCCTCCATGTGGGAATCACCGAGGCGGGCACTCTGACCAGCGGGAATATCAAGTCCTCCGTGGGCCTGGGGATCATTCTCTACCAGGGCATCGGCGACACCATCCGCGTGTCCCTCACCGGGGACCCGGTGGAGGAGGTGAAATCCGCCAAGCTGATTTTGAAAACCCTTGGGCTGAGAACGGGCGGCATCGAGGTGGTGTCCTGTCCCACCTGCGGGCGCACCCGCATCGACCTGATCTCACTGGCAAACCAGGTGGAGACCATGGCGGCGGAATTTGACGAGTTAAACATCAAGCTGGCGGTCATGGGCTGCGTGGTCAACGGGCCGGGCGAGGCCAGGGAGGCGGATCTGGGCATCGCCGGCGGCGTGGGCGAGGGCCTTTTGATCCGCAAGGGAGAGATTATCCGCAAAGTGCCGGAGAACGAGCTTTTAAACGCCTTGCGGGCGGAGCTTTGCGCCCTTGCCGGGCGGAATGTCAACGAATAGGAGGAATGTGCAGATGCTGTTGATCGAATATCCAAAGTGCTCCACCTGCCAGAAGGCGAAGAAGTGGCTGGACGCCAAAGGTGCGGTATATGAGGACCGGCACATTGTGGAGCAGAACCCCACGGCTGAGGAGCTGGCCCGCTGGTCCAAAGAGGGCGGCCTGCCTTTAAAAAAATTTTTTAATACCAGCGGTTTGAAATACAAATCCCTGGGCTTAGTGGACAAGCTGGCGGATATGAGCGAGGAGGAGCAGTTAAAGCTGCTGGCCTCCGACGGGATGCTGGTAAAGCGCCCGATCCTGGTGGATGGGACCAGGGTGATTACCGGATTTAAGCCCGAGGCCTGGGAAGAATTTCTGGGTTGACGGAACGGACCGGATATAACAGGAGACGAGCGCAACAGACCGCCCGGGCATCGGCAGGCGACCCGTATTTACGACGGGACGGCGACCCGGACCGGACGGCTGTTTTGACTGAATAGAAAGAAGCATAAGCATGGCAAAACCGTTTTTTGAAGTATTTCCGGAGTTAAAGATCACGGATCAGCTGCGCGGGCTCCTGAATCTGGTGCAGGTGGAAAAGGTGACCAGCACCAGGGACAGAAGTCAGATTCGCGTGTATTTGAAGAGCCCACGTCTGATTCACAAGAAAAATATCTACGATCTGGAAAAAGGCATCAAGGACCAGCTTTTTCCGGACAAACAGCTGGAGATCAAGGTCCTGGAAAAATATAATCTGTCGGAGCAGTATACCCCCAGAAAGCTGCTGGAGATATACAAGGACAGCCTGCTGCTGGAACTGAAGCACTACAGCATTGTGGAGTACAACATTTTCCGCAAGGCGGAGATTGAGTTCGAGGGCCAGGACCGGATGACGCTGACGGTGGAGGACACCATGGTGAACCGGGACCGGATCGGTGAATTAAAGCGCGTGCTGGAAAAGGTTTTCGCCGAGCGCTGCGGCCTGCCCATGGAGGTGAGCTACCGCTATGTGCCCGCCCAGGGCAGCAAGCTGCGCAAACAGCTGGAAGAGCGGATGGAGGAGGAGGCCAGGGCCATTTACTGGAAGAACCACCGGGACGAGCTGGAAGCCATGGGCGAAGGCGGCCAGGCAGGCGCGCCCGCCGCTGTGGCGCTGGCTCAGTCCCCCACCGACGGAGGACAGGACTTTGTGGGCGGCGGCAACGATGCGGCTCCCTGGGACATGCTGCTCCAGCAGGCTGCATCTGGCGACGTTGGCGGAGAGGGCTTAGAGACCATGGGCGCCAACTTACAGGGCGTGCCGGGCTCTTCACCGGCTGGGATAGGCTCCGGGGCAGCGCCGGGGAATGCAAAGGCGGGAAATGGAAACGGCGGCATCTCCCAGGGCAAGGGCCGGGAGGGCCAGCTCAACAAAGGCGGACGCCAGCAGAAGGGCAGTTGGGGAAAGGACCGGGGAGGTTTCGGGGACCGGGGTTTTACGGTCAAAAAGTCCAACAACCCGGAGGTGCTCTACGGCCGCGATTTCGAGGACGACTTCCTGGAAATCGAGAAGATCGACGGGGAGATGGGCGAGGTGACCCTGCGGGGCAAGATCCTCACCTGCGAGAGCCGGGAGCTGCGCAGCGGGAAATTCATCCTGACCTTCGACATCTCGGACTTCACGGACACCATCAGCGTGAAAATGTTCGTGCGGCCGGAGCTGTTCGAGGAGGTCAAGGGCGTGATCAACGTGGGCTCCTTCATCCGCATCAAGGGCGTGACCACCATCGACAAGTTCGACGGAGAGCTGACCCTTGGCTCCATTGTGGGCATCAAGAAGTGCGACGATTTCACAAGCAAGCGCATGGACGGAAGTCTGGAGAAGCGGGTGGAGCTGCACTGCCATACCAAGATGAGCGACATGGACGGCGTTTCCGAGGTGAAGGATATCATCAAGCGGGCCAAGAAATGGGGAATGTCCGCCATCGCGGTGACGGACCACGGCTGTGTACAGTCCTTCCCGGACGCCAACCACGCCCTGGACAAGGGAGATACCTTCAAGGTCATCTACGGCGTGGAGGGGTATCTGGTGGACGACACCAAGCAGCTGGTGGAGAATTCCAGGAACCAGAGCTTTGCCGATACATATGTGGTTTTTGACATCGAGACCACGGGCTTCAGCCCAGAAAAGAACCGGATCATTGAAATCGGGGCGGTGAAGGTGACGGACGGGAAGATCACGGATAAATTTTCCACCTTTGTGAACCCGGACGTGCCGATCCCATTTGACATTGAGAAGTTGACCAGCATCAACGACGCCATGGTGCTGCCTTATCCCAAGATCGACGTAATCCTCCCCCAGTTTCTGGAATTTGTGGGGGATGCGGCGCTGGTGGCCCACAACGCTTCCTTTGACGTGGGATTTATCGGCCATTACGCGGAGAAACAGGGCCTTGCATTCAACCCCACGGTGCTTGACACTGTGACCATGGCAAGGCTGCTGCTGCCCAATTTAAACCGTTTCAAGCTGGACACGGTGGCCAAGGCCCTGAACATTTCCCTGGCCAACCATCACCGGGCGGTGGACGACGCGGGCTGTACGGCGGAAATTTTCGCGGCCTTTGTGAAGATGCTGCGGGACCGGGACGTGGAGACTCTGGACCAGTTAAACTCCTTAAACGCCATGAACGAGGACACCATCCGCAAGCTGCCCACCTACCATGTGATCATACTGGCGAAAAATGACATCGGCCGCATCAATCTCTACCGGCTGGTGAGCTGGTCCCATCTGACCTATTACGCCAGGCGGCCCAGGATTCCCAAGAGCGTGTTAAGCCAGTACCGGGAGGGGCTTCTCATCGGCTCGGCCTGCGAGGCGGGTGAACTCTACCAGGCCATGCTGCGGGGCGCTCCGGCCTCGGAGGTGGCGAGACTGGTGCATTTTTACGACTATCTGGAGATCCAGCCTCTGGGAAACAACTCCTTCATGCTGCGGGATGAGAAGAGCACGGTGAAAACCGAGGAGGATTTAAAGGAGATCAACCGCCGCATCGTGAACCTGGGGGAGCATTTCGGAAAGCCGGTCTGCGCCACCTGCGACGTGCATTTCCTGGATCCCCAGGACGAGGTGTACCGCCGGATTATCATGGCGGGACAGGGGTTTAAGGACTCCGACGACCAGGCGCCCCTTTACCTGCGCACCACCGAGGAGATGCTGGCGGAGTTCGACTACCTGGGACCTGACAAGGCCCAGGAGGTGGTGGTGACCAATACCCGGAAGATCGCGGATATGTGCGAGAAGATTTCCCCGGTGCGGCCGGATAAGTGCCCGCCTGTGATCCCGGACTCGGACAAGACGCTGACCAAGATCTGCTACGACAGGGCCCACGAGATGTACGGCGAGGACCTGCCGAAGATCGTGGTGGACCGGCTGGAGCGGGAACTGCATTCCATCATCACCAACGGCTTCGCGGTTATGTACATTATCGCCCAGAAGCTGGTGTGGAAGTCCAACGAGGACGGTTACCTGGTAGGTTCCCGAGGTTCCGTTGGATCCTCCTTTGTGGCTACCATGTCCGGTATCACGGAGGTAAACCCCTTAAGCCCCCATTACCACTGCCCCAAATGCCGGTACTATGACTTTGACTCCGAGGAAGTGAAAAAGTTCTCCGGTATGGCCGGCTGCGATATGCCGGACAAGGCCTGCCCGGTGTGCGGGACGCCTTTGGAGAAGGACGGGTTCGACATTCCCTTTGAGACCTTCCTGGGATTTAAGGGGGACAAGGAACCGGATATCGACTTAAACTTCTCCGGTGAGTATCAGAGTAAGGCTCACGACTACACGGAGGTTATTTTCGGCAAGGGCCAGACCTTCCGGGCAGGCACCATCGGCACCCTGGCGGACAAGACGGCTTACGGTTATGTGAAGAAATATTACGAGGAGCGGGGCAGCCGCAAGCGCAACTGCGAGATCAACCGCATCGTTCAGGGCTGCGTGGGTGTGCGCAGGACCACGGGACAGCACCCGGGCGGAATCATCGTGCTTCCCCTGGGGGAGGAGATCTACTCCTTCACGCCGGTCCAGCACCCGGCCAACGACATGACCACCTCCACGGTTACCACGCACTTTGACTATCACTCCATTGACCACAACCTGCTGAAGCTGGACATACTGGGACACGATGATCCCACCATGATCCGAATGCTGCAGGACCTGACGGGCATCGACCCGGTTAAGGATATCCCGCTGGACAGCCGGGAGGTCATGAGCCTGTTCCAGAGCACCGCGGCCCTTGGAATCACGCCGGACGACATCGGCGGGTGTCCCTTGGGAGCACTTGGCGTGCCGGAGTTCGGCACGGATTTCGCTATGCAGATGCTGATCGATACCAAGCCCAAGTATTTCTCCGATCTGGTGCGGATCGCCGGACTGGCCCACGGCACGGACGTGTGGCTGGGAAATGCCCAGACTTTGATTCAGGAGGGCAAGGCCACCATTCAGACCGCCATCTGTACCCGGGACGACATCATGATCTATCTGATCGCCCAGGGCATGGACGAGGGCCTTTCCTTCACCATCATGGAGAGCGTGCGTAAGGGTAAGGGCTTAAAGGACGACTGGATCACCGAGATGACGGCCCACGGGGTGCCGGAATGGTATATCTGGTCCTGCAAGAAGATCAAATACATGTTCCCCAAGGCCCACGCTGCGGCCTACGTTATGATGGCCTGGCGTATCGCCTACTGTAAAATATTTTATCCCCTAGCCTACTACGCGGCGTTTTTCAGCATCCGCGCCAGCGCATTTTCCTACGAGATCATGTGCCAGGGACGGGATAAGCTGGAGTATTATCTGGCGGACTATAAGAAGCGGGTTGACACTCTGTCCAAGAAGGAGCAGGATACCCTGCGCGATATGAGGATTGTGCAGGAAATGTACGCCCGCGGGTTCGATTTCATGCCCCTGGATATCTACCGGGCCAAGGCCAGAGATTTCCAGGTCATCGACGGCAAGATCATGCCCTCCTTAAGCAGCATCGACGGTCTGGGAGACAAGGCGGCGGAGGCGGTGGTGGACGCGGTGAAGGATGGAGCGTTCCTGTCCATCGAGGATTTCAGCAACCGGAGTAAGGTCAACGGTACCATCTGTACGCTGATGGCGGATCTGGGTTTGCTGCCGGATCTGCCAAAGTCCAATCAGCTCTCTTTATTCGACCTGTAGGGCTCTGTACATTTATAGACAATTCCGGCAAAATATACGAAAATTCGGCTTATAGGTTGTAATAACGCATAATTTGTGGTAAATTAAAACCATACTTGAAACAGTATTTTCACAATCAAAAAAGGAGGAATTGAGCTTATGAAGAAAACGGTATTAGCGCTGGCCCTTGCGGCCGCCATGGTCGGTTCTCTGACCGCCTGCGGAGGCGGCTCCAAGACGGAGTCCACCGCGGCCCCCACGGAGGCCCAGACCGCTGCGGCGGAGAGTAAGGAGGCGGAGAGTAAAGAAGCGGAGAGTAAAGAAGCGGAGAGCGCGGAGGCACCCACAGAGGCGGCGGCTTCCGGCGGCTATGAGCTGGCGCTGGTGACCGACCTGGGCACCATCGACGACAAGTCGTTCAACCAGGGCGCCTGGGAGGGCTTAAAGAAATATGCGGAGGAGAATGGCATCTCCTATAAATATTACCAGCCCCAGGAAGGCACCACGGACTCCTACTTAGAGACCATCGGTCTGGCCATCGAGGGCGGCGCGAAGTTAGTGGTCTGCCCCGGTTTCCTGTTTGAGGAGCCCATCTATATGGCTCAGGACAAGTATCCGGACGTGCACTTTATCCTGCTGGACGGCGAGCCCCACGATGCGTCCTACACCTACAAGACAAACGACAATGTGATGCCCATCCTGTTCCAGGAGGACCAGGCCGGTTTCCTGGCCGGATATGCGGCGGTGAAGGACGGTTATACCAAGCTGGGCTTCATGGGCGGTATGGCGGTTCCGGCGGTTATCCGCTACGGCTACGGCTTTGTCCAGGGCGCAGAGTATGCGGCTGTTGAGGACGGCGTTACCGGCATAGAGATTATCTACAACTACACCGGCGCGTTTGCGGCTACCCCGGAGGCCCAGTCCATGGCGGCTTCCTGGTACCAGAACGGCACACAGGTGGTATTCGGCTGCGGCGGCGCGGTAGGCAACTCCGTGATGGCGGCTGCGCAGGAGAAGGGGGCCAAGGTGATCGGCGTGGACGTGGATCAGAGCAGCGAGTCCGATACTGTGATCACCTCCGCTATGAAACTGCTTTCCAACTCTGTTTACGACGGCGTGAAGGATTTCTATGACGGCAGCTTCCCGGGCGGCAAGACCTCCGTATTTACGGTGGCTAACAGCGGCGTGGGACTTCCGATGGAGACCTCCAAGTTTGAGAAGTTTAATCAGGAACAGTATGACGCCATCTACAAGAAGCTGGCGGACGGAGAGATCACGCTGATTCAGTTCTCCGAGGATAACAACGATCCCACCAAGGATCTGACGGAGCTGGCCAACACAAAGGTGACCTTTGTAGAGTAATCACTTCAAGTTCATAATTTGCGGCAGAGATTTAGCAAGTCACACACAGGGTGCCGGCGCGTCCGGCACCCTGTGGTATTTCAGGCGATTAGCCCGGGCGCGGCCTGGGGCCGCTCGCCTGCACCCTTCATCCCGCCGGGCGGTGGAGGGCAGACAACCGGTTTTACACGAGAGGGGAACCGTATGGACAATTATATTATTGAGATGTTGGGCATCACGAAGGAATTTCCCGGTATCATTGCCAACGACAACATTACTCTTCAGCTAAAAAAAGGGGAGATACACGCGCTGTTGGGAGAAAACGGCGCAGGCAAATCCACCCTGATGAGCGTTCTGTTCGGCCTTTACCAGCCGGAGAAGGGCGTGATCCGGGTGAAGGGACAGGAAGTAAAGATCAAAGGGCCGCTGGACGCCAACGCCCTGGGAATCGGCATGGTTCACCAGCATTTCAAGCTGGTGCACAATTTTACCGTTTTGCAGAACATTGTTCTGGGGATGGAGACCGTAAAGCACGGTCTGCTGAAAATGGACGATGCCCGCAAAAAAGTGATGGAGCTCAGCGAGCGTTACGGGCTTTACATTGATCCGGACGCCCTGATTGAGGACATCACGGTGGGCATGCAGCAGCGGGTGGAGATCTTAAAGATGCTCTACCGCGACAATGAGATCATGATATTCGATGAGCCGACCGCGGTGCTGACGCCCCAGGAGATCGACGAGCTCATGCAGATCATGAAGAATCTGGTGGAGGAAGGGAAATCTATCCTTTTCATCACCCACAAGTTAGATGAAATCAAGGCGGTGGCGGACCGGTGTTCGGTTTTGCGCCGCGGAAAATATATCGGCACCGTGGATGTGGCTTCGGTGAGCAAGGAGGAAATGTCGGAGATGATGGTAGGCCGCAAGGTGAGCCTGACCGTGGAGAAGACTCCGGCGTCCCCCGGGAAGACCATCCTGGAGGTGGATCACATTTCCGTCAAGTCCCATCTGGAGGGACATGCAAAGCTTTTGGTGAACGACGTGAGCTTTCAGGTGCGCAGCGGCGAGATCGTCTGCATCGCCGGGATCGACGGCAACGGTCAGACAGAGCTGGTCCACGCCATCACCGGTCTGGGTGCGATGAGCAGCGGTTCCATCGCGCTGAACGGGGAGGATGTGACGAAAAAGACCATCCGCCACCGCAACACCCACGGCCTCAGCCATGTGCCGGAGGACCGCCACAAGCACGGGCTGGTGCTGGACTATAATCTGGCTTACAATCTGGTGCTGCAGCAGTATTTCGAGCCCAGGTTCCAGAAGGCCAGTTTTCTGAAAAACGAAGAGATTTACAAGTACGCGGACCAACTGATCGGACAGTTCGATATCCGCAGCGGAGAGGGCGCGGACACTGTGGTCCGCAGCATGTCAGGCGGTAACCAGCAAAAGGCCATCGTGGCCCGGGAGATCGCCAGGGAACATGATATTCTGCTGGCGGTTCAGCCAACCCGCGGTCTGGATGTGGGTGCAATCGAGTACATTCACCGGGAACTGGTGAAGCAGCGGGACGCCGGGGCGGCGATTCTTCTGATCTCCCTGGAGCTGGATGAGGTGATGAATCTCAGCGACCGGATTCTGGTGATGTTTGAGGGCTCCATTGTGGCGGAGCTGGATCCCCAGGAGGTAACCGTCCAGGAGCTGGGACTTTACATGGCCGGATCCAAGCGGCAGGATATGGCGGGAAAGGCAGGTGAGGCTTGATGAGCGGACCAAAAAAGCGGGGTAAGCAAAACTATGTGGGCGTGCTCTCCTCCGTATTTGCCATTGTCATCGGACTTCTGGTGGGACTGGTGATTTTGGTAATCTGTAATCCGGCCCAGGCCCTGCCGGGTTTTGTCACCATTTTGACCGGAGCCCTGACCCACGGCCTCAAGGGAGTGGGGCAGGTGTTCTATTACGCAACCCCCATTATCCTCACCGGTCTGTCGGTTGGTTTTGCCTTCAAGACCGGACTGTTTAACATCGGCACACCGGGCCAGTTTATTGTGGGAGCCTTTGCCGCCGTCTACGTGGGGATCATGTGGGACGGCCTGGGCAGCGTCCACTGGGCGGTCGCCCTGTTGGCGGCAGTGCTGGGCGGCGCCCTGTGGGGCCTGGTGCCGGGACTTCTGAAGGCGTATTTTAACGTGAACGAGGTGATTGCCTCCATCATGATGAACTACATCGGCATGTATCTGGTCAACTGGATCGTGAAAAGCTATAAACCCATATTCAACAACATGCGCAATGAGTCGAAAAACGTGGCTGTCACCGCACAGATTCCCAAGATGGGGATGGATAAGCTGTTCCCCGAGTCCAGTGTGAACGGAGGAATCCTGATCGCCATTGTGACGGTGCTTCTGATCTGGGTGATCCTCAATAAGACTACCTTCGGCTATGAGCTGAAAGCGGTGGGACTCAACCGGGACGCCAGCAAATACGCGGGAATCAATGAGAAAAAGAGCATTGTGATGAGTATGGTGATCGCGGGCGCTATCGCGGGAATGGCCGGAGGGCTTTTGTACCTGGCGGGTACCGGAAAGCACATAGAGATTAAGGATGTGCTGGCCAGCGAAGGTTTCACGGGAATCTCCGTGGCGCTTTTGGGACTGAGCCATCCCATCGGCGTGCTGTTCTCCGGGTTATTTATTGCTTACCTGACAGCAGGCGGATTTTATCTGCAGCTGTTTGAATTTTCCACGGAAATTATTGATATTATCGTGGCTGTGATTATCTACTTCAGCGCCTTTGCGCTGATTGTGAAGACCATCCTGACCCGGATCCGCAAGAACCGGGAGAAAGGAGGCGGACAGACATGAGTGTGATTTATTTCATATTCCAGCAGACGATGCTGTTCACCATCCCGCTGATGGTGGTGGCCCTTGGCGGTATGTTCTCCGAGCGCAGCGGCGTGGTCAATATCGCGCTGGAGGGAATCATGACCATGGGAGCCTTTACGGGCATTCTGTTCCTCAACATGACGGGGGGCAGGATGAGCGGCCAGACCCAGCTGTTTCTGGCTATCCTGATCTCGGCGGCCACAGGCGCGGCCTTCGCCTTTTTCCACGCCTACGCGGCCATTAACATGAAGGCGGACCAGACCATCAGCGGCACGGCCCTCAACATGTTCGCTCCGGCCTTTGCGATCTTTGTGGCCCGGGTGATCCAGGGCGTGCAGCAGATTCAGTTTAACAACACCTTCCGCATCGAGTCGGTGCCGGTTTTGGGGCGGATTCCATTTCTGGGGCCGCTGTTGTTCCAGAACACCTACGTCACCACCTATCTGGGAATTTTGATCCTGATTGTATCCACGGTGGTGCTGTACCGGACCAGATTCGGACTGCGCCTGCGCTCCTGCGGCGAACATCCCCAGGCGGCGGACGCTGCGGGTATCAACGTGTACCGCATGCAGTATGCCGGGGTGCTGATTTCCGGGGTGTTGGGCGGTTTGGGCGGCCTGGTGTTTGTGGTTCCCACCTCCACTAATTTTAATGCGGATGTGGCCGGATACGGCTTCCTGGCCCTGGCGGTGCTGATCTTCGGACAGTGGAAGCCGGTGCGGATCATGTGGGCTTCCCTGTTTTTTGGGCTGATGAAGGCGGTGGCCGCGGCTTACTCCGGGATTCCGTTCCTGGCGGCCACGGGGATTCCCAGCTATGTGTACAAGATGATTCCCTATATTGCAACCCTGATTGTTTTGATCTTTACATCCAAAAATTCCCAGGCGCCCAGGGCGTCGGGCGTACCCTACGACAAGGGACAGAGGTAGGAGAGATCAAGCCGGATCGCAGCGCGCCCCATGGAGGGCGCGGGGCGGTCCGCTTTTTGCGGCCTGGAGGCCGGGAAGCGTGGTCGGTCCACGCAAAGAAGACAAAGAGGAGGACGAGAAAATGGATCGGGTAAAAATACGCCCTGCGGTGGCAGCGGACGCTGCGGCGCTTTTGGAAATCTATGCGCCCTACGTCAGGGAAACGACCATCACATTTGAGTATGAGACGCCCGGGAAGGAAACATTTGCCGGGCGTATTGAGGCCATCGCGGCCGAGTATCCTTACCTGGTGTGCGAGATTGACGGCCGCATCGCAGCCTACGCCTACGGCCACCGCCACATGGAGCGGGCGGCTTACCAGTGGAACGCGGAACTCTCCGTGTACGTGGACCGGGGACAGCTGCGGCGGGGCATCGGCAGGGCGCTCTACCAGGCGGTGATGGAGATCTTAAAGCTCCAGAACGTTCAAACGGTTTACGGCATCGTCACCTCGCCCAACGAAAACAGCGAGCGGCTCCATGTGGCCATGGGCTTTACAAAGCGCGCCCTGTTCCCGCAGATGGGCTACAAGTTCGACAGGTGGCTGGACGTGGCCTGGTATGAAAAGAATCTGGGCGGACACGGGAAAGATATGGAGCCTTTTAAGGCAATAGGTCTGGTTAACCCGGAAACATTAACCCGGATTATGGAAAATTGTGCCGGGGAGATCGCAAAAGCGCTCTGAGAGCAGAATGAAAAACCGGCGCGAAAGTTGTCGGCCGGTGATTGACGTTTTTGGGTTTCCGTTATAGAATAACAATTAAAAAAGAACAATGGGGGTTTATGAGTCCAATGGAACGAGAAAAATTTTCATCCAGGCTGGGATTTATTCTGATCTCGGCCGGCTGTGCAATCGGTTTGGGAAACGTGTGGCGTTTCCCATATATTGTGGGTAAATACGGCGGAGCGGCCTTTGTGCTGATCTATCTGCTGTTTCTCGTGGTGCTGGGGCTTCCCATCGTGGTCATGGAGTTCTCCGTGGGCCGGGCCAGCCGCAAGAGCGCGGCACTGTCCTTCGACGTGCTGGAGCCCAAAGGCAGCAAGTGGCACCTCGGGAAGGGAATCGCCATTGCCGGAAACTATATTTTGATGATGTTTTACACCACGGTGGGCGGCTGGATGATCCTGTATTTCTTCAAGACGATCAAGGGCGACTTCACCGGCATGAGCGCGGAGGCCGTGGCCGGAGAGTTTAGCGGCATGCTGGGCAATCCGGGACTTATGATGGTGTTCATGGTGATCACCGTGCTGATCTGCTTCGGCGTGTGCGCCCTGGGCCTGCAAAAAGGCGTGGAGCGGATCACCAAGGCTATGATGCTCTGCCTGCTGTGCCTGATGGTGGTATTGGCGGTGCATTCCGTGCTGTTAGAGGGCGGAAGCGAGGGTCTGAAGTTCTATCTGATGCCGGATTTTGGAAAAATGGTGGAGACCGGAATCGGCGAGGCGGTGTTCGCGGCTCTGGGACAATCCTTTTTTACTCTGAGCATCGGCATCGGGGCGCTGGCAATTTTTGGAAGCTATATTGGAAAGGAGCAGCGTCTGACCGGCGAAGCGGTCAACGTGACGATACTCGATACCCTGGTGGCGTTCATGGCCGGACTGATCATTTTCCCGGCCTGCTCCGCATACAATATTGAACCCCAGGCGGGTCCCTCCCTGATTTTTATCACCCTGCCCAATGTGTTTAATCACATGGTTGGCGGCAGACTCTGGGGCACGCTGTTTTTCCTGTTTATGTCTTTTGCCGCGTTCTCCACGGTGATTGCGGTGTTTCAGAACATTATTTCTTTTGCCACGGATCTCACCGGCTGTACCATCAAAAAAGCGGTGCTGGTGAACATTGTGCTGATCATCATCCTGTCCATCCCCTGCGTGCTGGGCTTTAATCTGTGGAGCGGTTTTATGCCGCTGGGACCAGAAAGCACGGTGCTGGACCTGGAGGATTTTGTACTCAGCAACAATCTGCTGCCCATCGGAAGTATGGTATACCTGGTATTCTGCACCAGCCGCTACGGGTGGGGATTTAAAAATTTCCTGGCCGAGGCCAACGAGGGCAAGGGCTTAAAATTCCCGGCCTGGGCCAGAATTTACGTGAGCTATATTCTGCCGTTGATCGTGCTTCTGATCTTTATTCAGGGCTACTGGTCAAAATTTGCCGGATAATTGAATTGACTTTTTCGGAGCGATCCCGCTGTTTGCCGTCCCAAAACGGACAGGCCGCGGGATCGCTTTTTGATTGAATGCAATGGGGCGCTGGCACAGCTTGCGGGCTTTTGTTGCAAAATGCAGCCGGCGCAGACTGGGGAACATTGCTGTGGTGCGACGCTGATAAAAAGCTCTGTTTTCGGGAATATTACTGACAAAACGGATTGCGGGCATAAAAGAATGCCCGGGAACCGATTAGCGGGCGGCGGTTCCGCAGGTACGCGAAAGGAGCGAAGCACATGACAACACAGCAGTATCACATAGACGGCATGACCTGCGCGGCCTGCAGCAGCGCGGTGGAGCGCGTGACGCGCAAGCTGGCCGGGGTGGAGCGCAGCGACGTCAATCTGACCACCGGCCGGATGACGATCACTTACGACGAGGACCGGGTGAACCCGGAACTGATTCAGGACCGGGTGTCCAAAGCGGGATTTTCGGCCAGCCTCGTGGAGGAGGCGGGGGAGCGGGAGTCCAGGGCGCGGGACGAGGAGGAGTGGAGGCGCCAAGGAGAAGAGCTGGACGAGGTGAGACGCCGGGTGATCACGGCGGTCCTCTTTGCCCTGCCCCTGCTCTATATTTCCATGGGACACATGGTTCCCTTTCCCCTGCCCCTTCCGTCTCTGATCGACATGTATGAGAGCCCGCTGGGGTTTGCGCTGGCCCAGTTGATCCTGACAGTGCCCATTCTGATCTGCGGGCGTAAGTTCTACATCGTGGGACTGCGGACGCTCATCAAGGGGCATCCCAACATGGATTCCCTGGTAGCCATCGGCACGGGGAGCGCCTTTATCTACAGTCTGGTGATGACAGTGCGGATTCCTCAAAATCCCATGAACGCCCACCATCTGTACTATGAGTCCGCAGCCGTGGTGGTGACCCTGGTGATGTTGGGGAAATATATGGAGAGCCGCAGCAAGGGCAAGACCTCCGAGGCCATCCGCAAGCTGATGGAGCTGGCTCCGGACACGGCGGTGCTCTATGAGGACGGGATGGAGCGGGAGGTGGAGACGTCCTCCGTGACTCTGGGACAGCACATTCTGATTAAACCGGGCAGCCGGATTCCGCTGGACGGCATCCTGGTGCAGGGCAGCAGCAGTGTGGACGAGTCCATGCTGACCGGGGAGAGCGTTCCGGTGGAGAAACAGGTGGGAGACCGGGTGATCGGCGGCAGCATGAACTACAACGGAGCCATGGAGGTGGAGGTTACCCATGTGGGGAGCGATACCATGCTCTCCAAAATCATCCACCTGATCGAGGATGCCCAGGGCCGGAAAGCGCCCATCTCCAAGCTGGCGGATCAGGTGGCGGGGTATTTCGTACCTGCGGTGATGGCGATCGCTCTGGTGTCGGCCCTGGCCTGGTGGATTTTCGGCGGCCGGGATCTGGCCTTTGTGCTGACGATTTTTGTTGCAGTGCTGGTGATTGCCTGTCCCTGCGCCTTGGGCCTGGCCACGCCCACGGCTATCATGGTGGGCACAGGCGTGGGGGCCGGCCACGGCATCCTGATCAAGAGCGGCGAGGCTCTGGAGATCTGCCACAAGGTGGATGCGGTCATCCTGGACAAGACCGGAACCATCACCGAGGGCAAACCCAGGGTCACGGATGTGGAGGCGGTGGGAAAATGCCCCCAGGGTAGGGAGGAGGAGCTGCTGAGAATGGCGGGCGCGTGCGAGCAGATGTCCGAACATCCCCTGGGGCAGGCCATCGTGAATTTTGCCAGGGAAAAGCAGATGGAGCTGCCAATGCCCGCCTCCTTTGAGAGCATCACCGGCGCGGGGATTCTCACCCAATGGGAGGGCAGACGCGTGGCGGTGGGAAACAGCCGGCTGCTGGATCAGCTTCACGTCACCGCGTCGGATGAGACCAGGGAGCAGGCGGCCCGGTTTGCCAATGAGGGAAAAACGCCCATGTACGTGGTGGAGGACGGCCGTCTGGCCGGGATCATCTGCGTGGCGGATACCATCAAGGAGACCAGCCTGGAAGCGGTAAAACAAATCCGGGGTATGGGAATAGCCGTGTATATGGTGACGGGAGACAACCGGAAGACCGCCGAGCACATCGGCAGGCAGGCCCACGTGGACCAGGTGGTGGCGGAGGTGCTGCCCGGGGACAAGGCCGACGTGGTCAGCCGCCTCCAGCGGGAGGGAAAGACCGTGATGATGGTGGGGGACGGGATCAACGACGCCCCGGCCCTGGTTCAGGCGGATGTGGGCTGCGCTGTTGGATCGGGCAGCGACATCGCCCTGGAGTCCGGAGATATCGTGCTGATGAAATCCGATCTGATGGATGTGTACCGGGCTATCCGGCTCAGCAAGGCCACTATCCGCAACATCCGCCAGAACCTGTTCTGGGCCTTTTTCTATAACGTCCTGGGAATCCCTGTGGCCGCGGGCGCTCTGTACCTGTTGGGAGGGCCGCTGTTAAGTCCCATGATCGGGGGCTTGGCCATGTCCTTAAGCTCCGTCTGCGTGGTGGGAAACGCGTTGCGGCTGAAAACATTAAAACTGTGAGAAAGAGAGGAACGAGATGAAAACATTTTACTGTGAAGAGATTGCATGCGGGGGTTGCGCGGCCCGGATCGACAAGGCTTTGGACGCGGCCGGAATCCGGCACAGCGTGGATCTGGAGAACAAAACGGTGACGGTGGACGGACCCGCGGGCCAGGCGGCGGAAATTCTGTCCGACCTGGGCTTTACGCCGGCGGAACGATAAAAATTAAAATTGGTTGCCCGGGGCGCCGGTGGATGATATACTGTGTGAAAGCATTTCTTTGCTCTTGACTACGAAACGAACGGAGAACGTTGGTATGGAGAAAACAAATGACCAGGGCAGTCATGCACCGGCACAGCCTGCGGCGGCGGAGACTCCCGCGTTCCTGATAAATGGAAAGCGGGTGATTCGGATTGTGACGACGCTTTTTTTGGTCGCAATCCTGTTGGTGTTTCCCATCTATTATCAGGACTATTATTTTGATATTCCCAAAGTGAAGTATCAGTTCTATTATATCAGTGTGATTGCCATGTTTGCCGGCGTTACGGCAACGGCGCTTTCGATGATGATTGTGGATTTGGCCCACTGTCGAGGGCGCTATACGGCCGCGTTTTTTGACCGTTTCAGCCTCAAAAAGATAGGGCGCACTTTGACGGCTCCGGATGTGGCGCTAATTTGTTTTCTGGCGGTGGCCGCTATGTCAACCGTGCTGTCGGACTATGTGTTTGAAGCCTTTTGGGGAAATGAGGGGCGCTTTTCCGGACTGTTCCTGCTCCTTCTCTACGGCGTTTCGTTTTTGGTGATCAGCAGGCTGTCCGACTTTCGGAATTGGTATCTGGAGCTTTTTCTGGTTTCGTCGGTTTTGGTCTGCGCATTTGGAATCACAGATTATTTCAATCTGAACCTTCTGCATTTTAAGGATCATATCGATCCCAGACAATACAGCATTTTCATGTCGTTTATGGGAAACATCAATACATATACGGCGTATCTCAGCTTGATGCTGGGCGTGTCCGGCCTGCTGTTCGCCTCCGACCGGGGGAGGGCGCGGTGTATCTGGCATTATTTCTGCCTGGTGCTGGCCTTCTTCGCTATGATTACCGGGCAGAGCGACAACGCCTATCTGGCGCTTCTGGCGCTGTTTGCGGCGCTGCCCTTTTATATGTTCAAAAGCAGAACCGGAATCAGGCGGTATGCGGTTGTGCTGGCAAGCTTTTTTACCGTGGTACAGCTGGTCGGAGGGATCGGCCGGGCCATGCCGGGGCAGGTTCTGGAAATTCAGGGAATCTTCAGCGTTTTGGCGAATTCTAAGAGCTTGGCGTATCTTCCGGCCGCTTTATGGGCCGTTGCAGGCTTTTTGTACGCGCAGGCGTATTTACGGAACAAGAAGGGGGAGGATCCGGGGGTTTGGCCGCGCAGGGTCTGGGGGATTGTTTTTGCGGCGGGGGTTCTGACGCTGTTATTTGTGCTTTTCGATGCCAACATTGCCGGAAACGGCCAGCGCTATGGGGCGCTGCGCAATTATGTGGTGATTGACGACGAATGGGGAACGCACAGGGGATATATCTGGCGCCTGGCCATCCGAAATTACAGGGAGTTTACTCCGGTGCAGAAGCTGATCGGCTACGGGCCGGACACCTTTGGCATTCTGACTGTCAAAAATAATTACAGTGAAATGGCGCGGCGTTACGGCGAGACCTTTGACAGCGCGCACAATGAGTATCTGCAGTATTTTGTCACCATAGGCCCCCTGGGGCTGGCCGCGTACCTGGGCCTGTTGATTTCATCCGCAGTGCGGATGGTGAGACGTGGGGCCGGAAATCCATACGTGATAGCCGCCTTGTTCGCAATGCTGTGCTACGGCGCTCAGGCCGTTGTCAATATCAACCTGCCCATTGTGACGCCGGTTATGTGGACCCTGATGATGGTGGGACTGTCTGGGTGCAGGGGGAAAGACGGCCACACATAAGCGGGGGCTGAACCACTAAGAAGAGCCAAAAACAACGCAGTTTCAAGGCTTCCCGAAATTGGCAAAATTATTTCAAAAAATTTGAATATTTTCGTTGACAAGTAGTGTTTTTTGTATTATACTACCAAAGGTATCGAGGCGTGGCTCAGTTTGGTAGAGCGCTGCGTTCGGGACGCAGAGGCCGCGTGTTCGAATCACGTCGCCTCGATTCACCTATGGCCTGATGGTCAAGCGGCTAAGACGACGCCCTCTCACGGCGTAAACCCGGGTTCGATTCCCGGTCAGGTCATTGATGAAGAGGCTGTTGCATAAGCGGCAGCCTTTTTCATCCAAAGGTGCCACTGTAGCGCAGTTGGTAGCGCAACGCATTCGTAATGCGTGGGTCGCCGGTTCGAGTCCGGCCAGTGGCTTTACAGAAAATCCCTTGAGTAATCAAGGGATTTTTTGCTGTAAAACGGACAAGAGAAGGAGAAATTGTGAGATGAAAAAGTTGAAAAACATGTTGGTTGTCGGCGCGTTGCTGGCGGCCGCCGCGCTGGCGGGCTGCGGCAGTAAGGATCCGGGAACACCGCCGGAGGTGCTTCTGGACGGCACCCAGGTGGTGGTGGGACAGACCAAACCCTCTGACCTGGCGGGTGAGAACTGGGAGCTGGACGATTTGGGGAAAATGATCTTCGAGCTGCCGGACCGATCCTGGACATCGTCGATTTTTCTGGGAAAGGAGGGGACAAATTACGCCATGCTGGTGCTGGTGAACGACAGCAAGGAGACAAAACCAGCCAAGGACTGCGTGATCGAGGAGCTGGGCTTCTACGCCCTCGACGACGCGAATCAGGATTTGAACATCTCCATCAACGGCGTCAATCCCATCGGCAAAACCCAGGAGGAGCTTAAGGAGTTGTTTCCAGACCTGGAAATGGATGAGGACGATGGAGATTATCTGTTCCACTATCTGAAATCCGGGGATTACACCGTCCGGTTTGAGTACAGCAAGGGCGTGCTGTCGGATGTCGATGTGATGCACAAGTTCGACAAGAGCTACCAGACCAAGTGAGGATTTGGGCTGCGGATTTTGACGGATATCCACAGGGATTGGGGAATGAAGTATCCGGAGGAAGAGACATAATCGGAAACGGATACAGAGAATGACAGGGAAACAGGAGGCCGGAAGGGGAGAAAATCCACCTTCGGCCTCCTGTTTCAGTGTAATAGGCTGCCGACGCAGCCTGTGGAAACCGCAGAAACCATCACAGCCGCAGCCCCTTGATATCCTTAATCCGCGAGAGTATCATATTGCAGCTGCAGTTGATCACCCCCGGCAGGGGGTCGATGAGGTCGCGGATCAATGCTTCCATCTCCCCGCCCGATGAGGCCACCGCGTGGACGTGCAGCTTATTGCGGCCGGTGACCCGGTAGATCTGGGTAACGGTCTCATTTTCCAGGAGAAGTCCGGTCACCTGGGAAAATGTGTCCGGTACCGTCTCAATTTCAAAATAACAGGATACCGCGCCGTTTATCTTCTGTGGATTGATGATTGTGGTGTACTCCTCGATCACTCCCCGCTTTTCAAGGGATTGAATCCGCGTTTTCACCGCCACCCGGGATATGCCCACTTCCTTGCCGATGTCCGAGTAGGACATGCGGGCGTTCTGGATCAGCAGCCGGACAATTTTCTGATCCAGCTCGTCAAGTCCGTCAAGAAACATGATCGCCGCCTCCTTTTCTGAAATACGTTTATTTCCTTGATTATAGCGGATTTGTATAACAAACGCAATCTGTTAATTGACTTGTGTGGGTTTTCTTGATAAAATGATTGCGAAACGTAAGATGAAAATTTCGATTCGAAAGGAAAAGGCGAGATGCGGGGAGATCTGACTCAGGGGAATGTGATGAAAACCATGCTGCGATTTGCGGTTCCGATGATTTTGGGGAACCTTCTGCAGCAGTGCTATAATGTGGCGGATACGCTGATCGTGGGCCGTTTTCTGGGCGCGGGAGCGCTGGCGGCGGTGGGGTCCTCCTTCACGCTGATGACCTTTCTGACCTCCATACTGCTGGGACTCTGTATGGGCAGCGGGGCTGTGTTTTCCATCCGGTTCGGGCAGCAGAACCACGAGGGCTTAAAGGAGTGCATGTGCGCTTCCTTTGCCCTGATCGCCGCTCTGACTGTGGCGCTGAATCTGCTGGCTTTCGCCGGCACGGACGCTGTTATCGCATTTTTGAAGGTGCCGCAGGAGATTCAGGGACTGATGGAGGAGTATCTGTTGATCATTTTCTGCGGCATCGCGGCAACCTTTCTGTACAACTATTTTGCCTCCCTGCTGCGGGCGGTTGGCAATTCCCTGGCTCCGCTGATCTTTCTGGCCGTCTCGGCGGTGTTAAACATTGTGTTGGACCTCTGGTTTGTGCTGGGCCTGGGCCGCGGCGTGGCGGGGGCGGCTCTGGCAACGGTGATCGCCCAGTATGTCTCCGGCATCGGGATCGCGCTGTACACATGGCGCTTCTGCCCATATCTGCGGGTGAGCCGCAGGCACTGCCGGGTGAAATGGCGCAGCGTCCGGGAGATCGCCGGATTTTCCATTCTCACCTGCCTTCAGCAGTCGGTGATGAATTTCGGTATCCTGATGGTCCAGGGCCTGGTGAACAGCTTCGGCACCACGGTGATGGCCGCCTTCGCTGCCGCGGTAAAGATCGATTCCTTCGCTTATATGCCGGTGCAGGATTTCGGCAACGCGTTCTCCACCTTTATCGCCCAGAACTACGGAGCCAGGCGTGAGGACCGCATCCGCGCGGGGCTAAAGGGCGCGGTGATCACCGCCTTCGCGTTCTGTTCGCTGGTATCCCTGCTGGTCTGGATCTTTGCACGTCCGCTTATGCTGCTGTTTGTCCGGGGAGAGGAGACCGCCATCATCGCCGAGGGGGTACGTTACCTGCGCATCGAGGGCGCGTTTTACTGCGGCATCGGCTGTCTGTTCCTGCTCTACGGCCTGTACCGGGCCCTGGGAAGGCCGGGGATGTCGGTGGTACTCACCGTCGCTTCCCTGGGGACACGGGTGGCCCTGGCTTACGTGCTGTCCGCCGTTCCGGCCCTGGGCGTCACCGGAATCTGGTGGTCCGTGCCCATCGGCTGGGCGCTGGCGGATGCAATCGGCCTTCTATACTATCAAAAGCGGAAGGAAATGCTGTTTGACTACTGAGGTTACTCGTTAAACGGCAGCAGGAATTGGGGCATCCCGGTGGAGTAGGGCGCGATGTCGTACTGCTGATAATAGATCACCAGGCCCTCGGGGGTCAGGTAAAAGCTTTCCGGGTTAAAGGTGGTTCGCAGTAGTTCCGGGTAATCCTCAAAGTAGGTGGAGGGCTCCTGCTCCAGGCGGCGTCCGATACCGGACTGGATCTGAGTCTGGATTTCCTCACGGTAGGAGGGATTGTGGGGGTAAAAATCGGAAAGCTGCATTCGTTTTCCGGTGGAGAAATCCCAGGTCTGGGAGGTGCGCTGGGTGGAGCCGTGGGCGCCGCCCTCAAACTCATATTGGTCCATGTACAGGCTGACGATGCACCCGGAATTGTAGGTCACTTGAAACGTGACAAGAAATTCAAAGCCCAACAGCGGGTCCCGGTCTTCCCGCAGCTGTTTTAAGTCCGTCACCGCCTGGGGATACAGGGTGAAGCGGCAGTATGTCTCCAGGGATTTTGCCCGCAGCCGGTAAAAGCTGTTGACAGCCGCCGCGGCCCTGCGGCTGCAGGTGCTGGTAAATTGCGGATAGTCGATTTTGTAGTTCAGCGCGGGCGTATTTTCAAAATACATGGTATCGGACAGAGTGAGTTTAGAAATAGTTTGCATGGTAAACCTCAAAACGGTATTTTTATAATATATGGCCTGCCTGCCCTGGGTATGATTTCCTGCCATTTTCCGCCTGTAAACGCTTTTAAGCTTTCGAAATCGAGGAAAATCGTATATAATAGATGGAAATGAGTCGATTGCTTGCAGGAGGAACCATATGGACACCATGGGGCGGCCCGGTTTGGGCCGGTTTAAAAACCGCTTTCCCGGTCTTTCACTAAAACAAAAAATGCGCTGGATTTCCGGTCTGGCGGCCGCGGTGGTGGTCCTGTCCATCGCGGGCACACTGGCGGTATCCAGCTTTGGCCTGTTGGGATTTGAAAAAATTCTGGACAATAATTCCCGGGGGCTGAACCTTTGGAAGGCGGCCGGCGAAGAGATGCGCACCTTTGACGCCTACGCCGCCGACCGCACGGAGAAATCCCGGGCGGCATACGAGGCGGCCAGGGACCGCACGGAAGAGGCCGTGGCGCAGCTGCCCTTCGACTATCAAGAAATCGGCCCTGAGCGGTACGCCAGGACATGGTCCATCCGCAATCTGTATGAAAACTACCGGGAACGCCGCGACCGTTTCCTGGCCGCGCCCCGAGGGGAAGAAGGATATTTTAAAGAGCTTTACGCCCTGAATCGGGCTCAGACCTACCTTCAGTCCTACGCAGGAGAACTGGAATTTCTGACGGTTGAGGACGGCACCAGGCGCTACGAGGCATTGCGCCCTCTGTTTGCGCTGATCCCTGCGGCCGCCGTCCTGTTCGGGGCGGCCGCTGTGGCCGGGGTACGCCGCTTAAACCGCACGGCGGATCAAAACCTGGTGCGGCCGGTGGTGGAGCTGGCCCGGGATTCGGCCCGCATCGCGGCAGGCGACTTCGACGGGCCAATGGTTAAGGCCCTGGGCGAGGATGAGATCGCCCAGCTGATCCGGGCCTTCTACCATATGAAGGGCGCCACCAGAGGCTATATCGCCGCGCTCAAGGACAAGCACGAGGCGGAGAAGCAGCTGGATGCGGTCCGCCTGCAGATGTTGAAAAATCAGATCAACCCCCACTTCCTGTTCAATACCCTGAACATGATCGCCTCCATGGCCCAGGTGGAGGATGCCGCAACCACGGAGCAGATGATCACGGCCATGAGCCGTCTGTTCCGCTACAATTTAAAGTCCACAGACAGCGTGATGCCCCTGGAGCGGGAGCTGAAGGTGGTGTCCGATTACATGTATCTCCAGCAGATGCGCTTCGGCAAACGTCTGCGTTTTACCTCGGACTGCCCGGCGGACACTCTGGATCACCTGGTCCCATCGTTTGCGCTTCAGCCCCTGGTGGAGAACGCCATTGTCCACGGCCTCTCTGCGCAGAAGGAGGGCGGGAAAATCCATATCCGGGCCAGGCGTGCGGACGGGCGGCTGTGGCTTTGGGTGTCCGACACGGGCTGCGGAATGGCAGAAGAGCGCCTGGCGCAGATTCGCGGCGCGCTGGCCGCAGGGGATGAGAAGGCCACCGGGGTCGGCCTTGGAAATATTTACCGCAGAATCCACGCCATGTACCCCGACGGGGAGATGGAGGTGTACAGCCGGGCCGGGTGCGGAACGGTAATCCGGCTGGCGGTAGGCGTGGGGCAGTGACCCGTTCACCGGCGGCAGGCATAGGTCAGCGACTTGCCCGGTGGCAGGCGTGGGCCGGTGTTCTGCCGGGCGGCAGGCGCGGATCAGTGATCCGGCCAAATGCCCCCGGTCTCACCCCCGCCTGAAACCGCAAACGCAATATAAGGAGGAGAAAAGTCTATGATTCGTGTGCTGATCGCGGACGACGAGGGAATTGAGCGCATGGCGCTGTGCAGAAGGCTGGGAAAGCATTTCGGCGACACCCTGCGCATCTGCCAGGCGGAGGACGGAGCCGAGGCGGTGGAGCTGTTTAAACGGGAGAAGAGCCAGATCGTGATCATGGATATCGCCATGCCGGTGTTAAACGGCGTGGAGGCGGCGGAGCAGATCCGCAGGCTGGACGAGGGCTGCGTGATCATTTTCCTCACCGCCTACGACGAGTTCTCCTACGCTAAGCGTGCCCTGGTGATCCGCGCCCTGGATTACCTGTTAAAACCCTGCGAGGAGGACGAGCTGGTGGCCGTCATGGAGGAAGCCGTGCGCCTGGCCGGACTTTACGCCCAGGGAAGGCAGGCCGGCTATTTCCGCCCGGCCGGACCGGAAAACGCCCAGGTCCGCGACGGGGAGGAGCGGGGAGAGAGCGGGGAAAACCGGATGACCCAGGTGGCCGCCTCTATTCTGGATTACATCCGCCGCAATTACATGAAGGAAATTTCCATGCAGGACGCCGCCAGGGCCATGAACTACTCGGACGCCTATTTCTGCAAGCTGTTCAAACAGTGTTTTGATCAGAACTTTACCACTTATCTCACGCATTTCCGCATGAACGAGGCCAAACGGCTGCTGCAAAACCAGGAGATGAACGTGAAGGATGTGAGCGCCCTGGTGGGGTACTCCGACTCCAACTATTTTTCCAAAGTGTTCAAACGGATCACGGGTATGATCCCGTCCGAGTTTCGGGATAGTCAATTTACACAAAAATAGTGTATCAAAATTGTGCATATTCACATGTCAAACAAAAAAATACCGTTTATGTCAAAATCTTCTTCCCGGATGTCAAAATTTTACGGTACACATTTTCATCCCCCCGCTTTATAATTAACATGTTGTTAAGAACGTGACAATAAATCTTAACAGCTCCGGAGCAATTATAGAGCCCGGGGGATTTTTTTGCGCAAAAAAGGGAAAAACTTCACAAACGGCAATCGCGAGCTGTTGGTGGAATAGGAACGCTGCAAATATGGAACGCTGTAAGGGAAAGGATTGGTTTACATTGAATAATATGTTGAAAAGACTGGCTGTGGCCGCGCTGGCGGCTGTGACGGCGGCAGGTCTTTCCGGCTGCGGGGCGGTGACGTCGGGGAAACGTATCATCCGTATATCCCATGCCCAGTCGGAAACACACCCGGAGCATCTGGGACTGCTGGCATTTAAAGATTATGTGGAGGAGCGCTTGGGGGACAAGTACGAGGTGCAGATTTTCCCCAACGAGATTCTCGGCTCCGCCCAGAAAGCGATTGAGCTGACCCAGACGGGAGCCATCGATTTTGTGGTGGCGGGAACCGCCAATCTGGAAAATTTCGCCGGCGTATACGAAATTTTCAGTATGCCCTACCTCTTTGATTCCGAGGACGTTTATAAATCGGTAATGGAGGACACGGACTACATGGAGAAGATCTATGAGTCCACCGACGAGGCTGGATTCAGGGTGGTGACCTGGTACAATGCGGGAACCCGCAATTTCTACGCAAAAACCCCGATCCGCACCCCTGAGGACTTAAAGGGCAAAAAGATCCGCGTGCAGCAAAGCCCGGCCAGCGTGGCCATGGTCAATGCCTTCGGAGCGGCTGCGGCCCCCATGGGCTTTGGCGAGGTCTACACCGCGATCCAGCAGGGCGTGATCGACGGCGCTGAGAACAATGAGCTGGCGCTGACCAACAACAAGCACGGCGAGGTGGCCAAGTATTATTGCTACAACAAGCACCAGATGGTCCCGGATATGCTGGTGGCCAACTTAAAATTCCTAAACGGCTTAAGCCCGGAGGAATATCAGATCTTCAAGGACGCGGCGGCCCTTTCCACCCAGGTGGAGATGGAAGAGTGGGACAAGAGTATCGAGGAGGCCAAGCAGATCGCAGCGGATAACATGGGCGTGGAGTTCATCGACGTGGATGTGGAGGCCTTCAAGGAGAAGGTGCTGCCCCTTCACCAGCAGATGCTGGACAGTAACCCCAAGATCCGGGATCTCTACGAGCACATCCGCCAGGCCAACGAAAACGCGAAGGGAGGACAGACAAATGCAGACGCTTCATAAGATCCGCACGGGAATCATGAAGGTGCTGGGAGTCCTGATCGTGGCTCTGTTCATCCTGATGACCGTGATCGGCACCTACCAGATCGTAACCCGCTATTTCTTCAAACGGCCCAGCACGGTGTCCGAGGAGCTTTTGACCTACTCCTTCACCTGGATGGCCCTGCTGGCCTCCGCTTACGTGTTCGGCAAGCGCGACCACATGCGCATGGGCTTTTTGGCCGACAAGATTACCGGCAGCGCCCGGAAATGCCTGGAAATCGCCATCGACCTTCTCACCTTCACCTTTGCCGGCGTTGTGATGGTCTACGGCGGCGTCTCCATCACCCGGCTGACCATGATCCAGAACACGGCTTCCCTCCGCGTGCCCATGGGCTACATCTACGTGATCGTGCCGGTGACCGGGGCGTTAATCATGATCTTCAGCCTGATCAACGCCATGGATATGCTGCACAAGGATTTTAATGAGAGAGGGGAGGCTGGATTATGAATATAGCAGTTGTCTGCGGACTGATTATTTTAGTGTTGCTGCTGGTGATGCTGCTGGCGGGCGTGCCCATCTCGGTGGCCCTTGCGGTGTCCTCCATCTGCGCCATCCTGCCCGTGCTGGATGTGGGGCGCGGCGTGCTGACCGGGGCGCAGCGTATTTTCTCCGGAATTTCCGTGTTCAGCCTGCTTGCCATCCCGTTCTTTATTCTGGCCGGAAATATTATGAACAAGGGCGGAATCGCCATCCGGCTGATCAACTTTGCCAAGCTGTTCACCGGAAATATCCCCGGCGCGCTGGCGCACACCAACGCGGTTGCCAACATGCTTTTCGGCGCCATCTCCGGCTCCGGCACGGCGGCCGCCTCGGCCATGGGCTCCATCATCGGACCCATCGAGGAGGAAGAGGGCTATGACCGGGATTTCTCCGCGGCGGCCAACATTGCCACGGCCCCCACGGGACTTCTGATCCCGCCCAGCAATGTGATGATTACTTACTCGTTGGTCAGCGGCGGCACCTCGGTGGCGGCCCTGTTTATGGCCGGATACATCCCAGGCATCCTCTGGGGTCTGGCCTGCATGCTGGTGATCTATTACTTTGCCAGGAAAAAGGGCTACCGCAGCGCCAAAAAGTACGAAAAGAGCGAGCGGGTCAAGGTGTTTTTCCAGGCCATCCCCTGTCTGATGATGATCGTGATCGTAATCGGAGGCATCATTTCCGGTATCTTCACGGCCACCGAGGGCAGCGTGGTGGCGGTGGTGTACAGCCTGATTTTGTCCCTGTTTTTTTACAAGTCCATCAAATTTTCCGAGCTGCCCCGCATTTTCTTAGACAGCGCGGAGATGACGGGAATCATTATTTTCCTCATCGGCGTGTCCAGCATCATGAGCTGGGTGATGGCTTTTACCGGGATTCCCACTGCGGTGTCGGAGGCCATGCTCTCCATCAGTAACAACCGCTATGTGATCCTGTTTATTATCAACATTCTGCTGCTGATCATCGGAACCTTTATGGATATGACGCCTGCCTGCCTGATCTTCACGCCCATTTTCCTGCCTATCTGCCAGGCTCTGGGCATGAACACCGTGCACTTCGGAATCATGATGATTTTCAACCTGTGTATCGGAACCATCACGCCCCCGGTGGGCACCACGCTGTTTGTTGGCGTGAAGGTGGGCAAGACGAAAATCGAGAACGTAATCAAGCCTTTGCTGGTATATTTTGCGGCTATTTTCATTGTGCTGCTGCTGGTTTCCTACGTTCCCATTCTCTCCATGTGGCTGCCCGGACTGCTGGGATATGTATAAAATCCGCGATATTAGCAGAAACTGGATAATATCCAGAGGATTGACGGCTTGATCAATTTCCCGTATAATGAACCGGTGTGAGACAAGTGAAAAATTGAGCACAGAGGAAGAGGTTATACGAGCGAGATGAACACCGGACAGTGGAAGATTGGCCTCATAAAGCATATGATCGATTGACGGATAAGGCATGACCTGCGATCCTTTCGGATGGCAGGCACTGCCTTATTTTTGAATGCACTGGTCCGTTTACACAGCCTCTTCAAAAAACACAAGGGAGAAATGAGATGGGAATTGAAGTGATTCTGAGCCTGCTGGGCGGCCTGGCGCTGTTCATGTACGGCATGCAGATGATGAGCAACAATCTGGAAGCGGTGGCAGGCAACCGGATGAAACAGATTCTGGAACGCCTGACTGCCAATCGTTTTCTGGGCGTGCTGGTGGGAGCGGGTATAACGGCCCTGATCCAGTCCTCCTCCGCCACCACGGTGATGACGGTGGGCTTTGTAAACTCCGGCCTGATGACCTTAAAACAGGCCGTGTGGATCATTATGGGCGCCAACGTGGGTACCACCATCACAGGCCAGCTGATCGCCCTGGACATCGGAGCCCTGGCGCCGTTAATCGCCTTTGTGGGCGTGATGCTGCTGATTTTTGTGAAGAGCAAGAAAGTGCAGCATGTGGGAGGAATCGTGGCCGGAATCGGCGTGTTGTTTATCGGCATGGGCATGATGAGCGACGCCATGGTGCCGCTGCGGGATAACGCCGCTTTTATCCATCTGATGACCAAGTTTTCCAACCCGGTGATCGGAATCCTGGCGGGCGCGGTGTTCACGGCTATCATCCAGTCCTCCTCCGCCTCCGTGGGTATTTTACAGGCCCTGGCCATGGGCGGGGTGATCGGACTGCACAGCGCGGTGTTCGTGCTGTTCGGCCAGAACATCGGCACCTGTATCACGGCGCTTTTGGCTTCTGTGGGCACCAACCGCAACGCCAAGCGGACGACCATGATCCATCTGATGTTCAACATCATCGGCACGGTGCTGTTCGTCTCCCTCTGTCTGGTGACTCCGTTTACGGACTGGATGATTGCGCTGACCCCGGATAACCCGGTGGCCCAGATCGCCAACGTGCACACGGTGTTCAACCTGACCACAACGCTGTTGCTGTTGCCCTTTGGCAGTCTGCTGGTGAAGCTGGCCGTGAAGCTGCTTCCCGACCGGGAGACCCGGGTTATGGATGCGGATCAGTGGTTTGAGGGCCTGATGGCCTCCAAGCACGTGCTGGGCGTCTCCACCCTGGCCATCGCCCAGATCGGCGGGGATATCCGCCAGATGCTGGAGACCGCCGCCCACAACGTGGGAGACAGCTTCCAGGCGGTGGAGGGCAAACAGAGCGGTATCGAGGAGATCGAGGCCCGGGAGGACGAGCTGGATCTCTGGAATGTGCGGCTGTCCCAGAAGATTTCCAAGGTGCTGGTGCTGGATCAGACGCCCCGGGATATTCTGACCCTCAACAACATGTTCTCCATTATCGGAAACATCGAGCGAATCGGCGACCACGCCATGAACCTGGCGGAGTACGCCCAGACGATTAAGGAAAAGAATCTGGGCTTCTCGGACACGGCCAGGGACGAGATCAGGACCATGGAGGGAATCTGCGGGGAAGCTATGGATATTTTGCTGGCCGCCTCCCGCGGGGAACACATTGACCTCGCCCGGGCGGAGGAGCTGGAGCAGACGATGGACGACACCACCGTACAGTTCCGGCAGAACCAGATCGCCCGCATGCGGGTGGGACACTGCAATGTGGAATCCTCCATCCTCTATTCGGAAATGCTCACCGACTACGAGCGTATCGGCGACCATGTGCTCAACATCGCCCAGGCCTTCGCGGCCATCGAGGGCGCTCCGGTGGAGGAGACGGCCGCAGCCGCACAGGCTTAAAAACAAAATGTTTGAGCTCCGGGCCTTTTTTGTACACGGAAAAGGACTTGGAGCTTTTTGCATCCCTGTGTTATAGTAGATTTACAGTGAGTATTGAATGGACAGTAAAAAACAGGGAGGAACGAAATGCGGGATTTGGAAACAAGGTATCTGGAACGGCTGGCGGAGCTTTATCCCACCATCGCGGCCGCGTCCACGGAGGTCATCAACCTGGAGGCGATTCTGAACCTGCCCAAGGGCACGGAGCATTTTCTCACGGACATTCACGGGGAGTACGAGGCGTTTGCCCATGTGCTGAAAAACGGCTCCGGCGCGGTGCGGCGCAAGGTGGCCGACGTGTTCGGCAACACGCTGAGCAACCGCGACAAACAGTCTCTGGCCACGCTGATCTACTACCCAAGGGAGAAGATGGCCCAGATTTTAAAGACTGCGAAGAACCCGGAGGACTGGTACAAGATCACCCTTTACCGGCTGATTGAGATCAGCAAGCGGGCTTCCAGCAAATACACCCGTTCCAAGGTGCGGAAGGCCCTGCCGCCGGAGTTCGCCTACGTGATCGAGGAGCTGATCACCGAGAAGGTGGATGTCAGGGACAAGGAATCCTATTACAACGCCATCGTGAACACCATCATCCGGGTGGACCGTGCCAGAGAGTGTATCATCGCCATGTGCGAGCTGATCCAGCGCCTGACCGTGGACCACCTGCACATTCTGGGGGATATCTACGACCGGGGGCCGGGCCCCCACATCATTATGGATAAGCTGATGACCTACCACTCCATCGACATCCAGTGGGGGAACCACGATATCCTCTGGATGGGAGCCGCCGCCGGCCAGCGAGGGTGCATTGCCAATGTGATCCGCATCTGCGCCCGGTACGGCAATCTGGATATTCTGGAGGACGGCTACGGAATCAATCTGCTGCCTCTGGCCACCTTTGCCCTGGAAACCTACGGGGACGATCCCTGCGCCTGTTTCATGTTAAAGGGCGCAGGCGCTGCGGAGGGAGGCGAGGCGGAGCTGAACATGCGCATGCACAAGGCCATTTCCGTGATCCAGTTCAAGGTGGAGGGGCAGCTGATCCGGCGGTACCCGGAGTTCGGCCTGGAATCCCGCATGCTTCTGCACCACATCGATTTTGAACGGGGAGTGTTGGAGTTAGAGGGAAAAGAGTATCCGATGCTGGACTGCAATTTCCCGACCGTGGACCCGGCTGATCCCTACCGTCTGAGCGACCAGGAGCAGGAGATCATGGACCGGCTGGAGCGGGCGTTCTGCAACTGCGAGAAGCTGCAGCAGCACATGCGTTTTCTGCTGGCCAAGGGCAGCCTCTACAAGGTATACAACGGAAATCTGCTGTACCACGGCTGCATTCCCTTAAACGAGGACGGGACCTTCCGCAACGTTAAGCTCTGGGGCAGAACCTACTGCGGAAAGGAACTGTACGAGGTCTTGGACAGCTATGTGCGCAAGGGGTTTGTGGCGGTGGATGAGGCGGAGCGGGAGCGGGGCCGCGACACCATGTGGTATATCTGGCTCCACGAGAATTCCCCGCTGTTCGGCAAAGACAAGATGGCCACCTTTGAGCGGTATTTCCTGTCCGACCAGGAGACCCACCGGGAGCGGAAAAATCCCTACTACCGGCTTTTGGAGGACGAACAGGTGGCGGACCGCATCCTGGCGGAGTTCGGTCTGCCCTCCCAGGGAAGCCACATTGTCAACGGCCATGTGCCGGTCCGGCAGGGAAGCGGAGAGAGCCCGGTGAAGTGCGGAGGGAAGGTGCTGGTCATCGACGGCGGATTTTCCAAGGCCTACCAGGGAGAGACGGGCATCGCCGGTTACACGCTGATCTACAACTCCTACGGCCTGATTCTGGCGGCCCACGAGCCCTTTGAGTCCACGGAGGCGGCCATCGAGAAGGAGAGCGATATCCACTCCGACAGCATCGTGGTCAAGCGCGTGGCCGAGCGCAAGCTGGTGGGTGACACGGATGTCGGACGGGAGATCAAGGAGAAAATACAGGATTTGGAAAAGCTGTTGGGCGCATACCGGTCCGGCGCCATCGTGGAACGTTTTCCAATAAAAGGGAAATAACAGAAGTTTCCAGAACTGTCACAATTTTTATGTTGTTGCCTCCACAACCACTTGACTTTAGCTCGATGCTGTGCTATAGTGTAGCAAGTGATTGCGAGGCAGCAACACGATGTCAAGGGGGACGTTAAGTTTATTAAGTCACCCCTATTTTTTATGTTCAGAGGAGGATAAGAATTATGAAAAAGTTCATGGCATTATCACTGGCAGCGATGACGGCATTGGCTCTGGCGGGCTGCGGCTCCGGTACAAGCGCTACCACAGCTGCGGCTACGGAGGCTGCTACAGAGGCAAAGGATACCACGGCGGCTGATACTACCGCAGCGGATACGGCTGCGGCGGACACCACAGCAGCTGAGAAGACGGCTTCCGACAAAACATACATCATCAACACGGATACGACCTTTGCTCCTTTTGAGTTTGAGAATGAAAAGGGCGATCTGGTGGGAATCGACATGGATATCTTAAAAGCGGTTGCTGAGGATCAGGGCTTTTCCTATGAAGTAGTTCCGGTTGGCTTCTCCGCAGCCACCACGGCTCTGGAGGCAGGCGAGTGCGACGGCGTGATTGCCGGAATGTCTATCACCGACCAGCGCAAGGAAAAATACGATTTCTCCGATCCCTACTTTGATTCCGGTGTGGGTATGGCGGTGCTGGCGGATTCCGACATCGACTCCTACGAAAAGCTGAACGGACAGAATGTGGCTGCTAAGATCGGCACCGAGGGCTGCAAGTTTGCAGAGTCCATCGCAGACAAGTACGGCTTCACCGTAACCCAGTACGAGGACTCCGCCACCATGTACCAGGCGGTTCTGGCCGGGGAGGCCGTGGCCTGCTTTGAGGACTACCCGGTAGTGGGCTACGAGATCAGCCGCGGTCTGGGACTGAAGCTCCTTCCCACCATCGAGGCCGGCAACTCCTACGGTTTCGCCACCATGAAGGGCGAAAACCCCGAGCTGGTGGAGATGTTCAACAAGGGGCTTGCCAACATTAAGGCGAACGGCAAGTACCAGGAGATCCTGGACACCTATATTGCGAAATAATATTAAAAAAAGAACGTAACTGTTCAGGCGGTCTGCGCACTTGCTGCGCTGACCGTATGAAAATCTAAGCCTGCAGGTAAAATTCCATTGACGAAGTCGATTTTAAATGGATTTTGCTCGTATGGGTGAAGGCACTGGACAGATACGAAAGAACAAACTGTGCGGCGGCGCTCCACCACAAGGCCGGAGTGCCGCCAGGTCAAAACCCCGCAGCGAGCTACGGGGTATTTTGCCCGCGAAGGAGCTGCCCGGAGTCCATGCCATCATGGATCGTTACGGTGCGCGGCCCTGGCGAGAATAATGATTAGGTTGGGATGAGCGTATGCAGGTTATTAATGTTTTAGTTCAGTATTATCCGTTGTTTTTCCAGGCTCTGGGTGTGACTCTCAAGATGACTGTGGTGTCCCTGATTGCCGCCACAGTTCTCGGCACCATTTTCGGACTTTTTAAAGTGTCCGGCATGGGGATTCTCAAGGTGATTGCGGATATCTATATCGATATCATCCGCGGAACGCCCCTGATGGTGCAGGTGTTTATCATCTACTACGGCCTTGGTTCCGTCTTAAAGCCCTACGGCTTCTCCTGGAATGCCATCGGCGGGGCTTCCACCGCGGGTATGGTGGCCCTGAGCTTAAACGCGGGCGCCTACATGGCGGAGATCATCCGCGGCGGCATCGAGGCGGTGGACAAGGGACAGATGGAGGCGGCGCGCAGCCTGGGGCTTCCCTACGGCAAAGCCATGCGCAAGATCATACTGCCTCAGGCGTTCAGGACCATGATGCCCTCCATTATCAACCAGTTTATCATTACGCTCAAGGATACCTCCCTCGTGTCCGTGATCGGCCCCAGAGAGCTGACTCAGAACGGCAAGATCATCGCGGCCAACTCGGCTTCCCTGGTGATGCCCATCTGGCTTTCCGTCGCCCTGTTTTATCTGGTGGTGTGCACCATTTTGTCCAGAGTGGCAAAGATCGTAGAGAGGAAGGTGTCCTATGGAAAGTAAAATCATTGTCCGGAATTTAAAGAAAAGTTTTGGCAGGCTTGAGGTCCTTAAGGATATCAGCGTGGAGATCGCCGAGGGGGAGGTGGTCTGCATGATCGGTCCCTCCGGCTCGGGAAAGAGCACATTTCTGCGCTGTCTGAACCGGCTTGAGAGCATCACCGCCGGGGAAGTGGTGGTGGACGGACACCCCATGAACGATCCCAACACCAACCTCAACAAGGTGCGGGAGAACATCGGCATGGTGTTCCAGCATTTCAACCTGTTCCCCCATCTGACGGTGCGGGAGAACGTCACCCTGGCCCCGGTGGAGTTGAAGATCCTGGATAAGGAGAAGGCCAACCGGAGAGCGGAGGAGCTGCTGGCGCGGGTGGGCCTGGCCGACAAGGCGGACGTGTACCCGGGACAGCTCTCAGGCGGGCAGAAGCAGCGCGTGGCCATTGCCAGGTCTCTGGCCATGAACCCGGATATTATGCTCTTTGACGAGCCCACCTCGGCTCTGGATCCCGAGATGGTGGGGGAGGTGCTGGAGGTTATGAAGCAGCTGGCCGCCGACGGGATGACCATGGTGGTGGTGACCCACGAGATGGGCTTTGCCAGGGAAGTGGCGGACCGGGTGATTTTTATGGACGAGGGATACATTGTGGAGCAGGGAACGCCGCAGGAGGTGTTCGGAAGTCCCAGGGAAGAGCGGACCAGGAGCTTTTTGGATAAGGTGCTGTGATTCCTGAGGCGGGATAGCGCCGGATGTCCATCCGATGGGAAAATGGGGGAGGAAAGCTGCTTTCAAGCGGGCTTGACGCTGTTTTCTTCCCTGATTTTCCCGCCGTCCTGGCTGTTACCGGAATAATTACCGGAATAAATTGTAAAAAACCTCTTGATTAATTTCAATAATATGATATAATATCAGTGTTGTGCAGATGTAGTTCATCGGTAGAATATCAGCTTCCCAAGCTGAGGAGGCGGGTTCGATTCCCGTCATCTGCTTAGACGCGGCCCCTGAGTTTCAGGGGCTTTTTTAATACGCGGTCCATTGATTCTGAGAGCAATCGCCCACAGGTTGCGCCGGAGGTTCATTTTAACCCAAAAAGAAAGAGTCCGGCAAAGCCGGGCTCTTGAGCCGGAATCAGTTGAACAGAGCTTCCACCAGGAGTTCGATCATGGACTGATGGGTGAAGATGTGCAGTTCGTTGCTTCCCACGCAGCGGACGGATGTCTTTAACAAATCTTCCTTGGGAGTGGAGGCGTCGAAAATGGTGACCAGGTTGGCGCAGGATTCCACAATGGCGTCCAGGCGGCCCGCCCGCTCGATGAGAGCGGCGATGTGGGAGTCGTTCAGCTTCAGGCGGATCTCCAGATCCGGGGTGCCGGACAGCTTCTTGTAGTCTGCCTGGTCAAAGGAATATTTTGTTTTAAGTTTACTTAATAAAGTTTCTAGTTCCATACCATTCTCCTTTTGTCGAAAATCAGTTAATAATATATGGCAAAATGGAAAATTTTTCAAGTGAAAAAATAGACAAAATTAAAAACTCCCCCTTCCCGCGGGAAAAGCGCGGTGAAAGCGGAGTTGGAAAACGGAGGGTATATCAGATGGTCTATGAATTGACGCTCACGTCGGTGCAGCTGAAAACCGGAATTTTTAATCCCCCGGCCAAGCTGATCAACAACAAGGAGCTGACCTGCGCGGCGGGCATGGCGTACCGGAAGGCCGGGCTCCCTATGCCTGCGGCGGAGGTGGGGGAAAACATCGACGTATTTCGGAAACGCTGCCTTGAGGAGTGCGGGGAGATCGATGAGAATCTCCACTATGTGTTGGCTGGGTACACGGCGCCTCCGGACGAGGTGGTCACCGAGGACGCGCTGATCACGCTGAAGCTTGGGTACGAGGCGTGAGGCATCCCTTCGGAGGGAGCGCCGCTCACATCTCCAGAGTCACCAGAGTCCACCGCTCGTTCTGACGCATGATAAAACAGGGGCGTCCCACCTTGCGGCGGTAATAAAATTCCGCGAGAGACTGGATTCGTTTGTATTTCATCAGGTTGGTACAGAACGGGTGAATATTCATGATATGGGATCTCCTTTCCGATGGCTTGTATTATATGTTTATGCGGCCCGGGAGGAAATTATGAGCGCGAAAACGCCGGAAGCTTCTGCATGAGACCAGTGCAGGCTGTACCGTCATTCCCAGCGTCAGCTTTAACAAACACTCTTGGCTCTTTCTTGCACCATTCCTATAATAGAAGCTGTAAATCGGCTGAGTCCCCTGGGCAATCCCTGACAGCATTATCAGAATCCACGTATTTACATATCTCACTACTGGATAGCTGACTACCTATCCCTCCCCCAAAGCCTGAGGATCGCCCGGTTAAACAGAAACAGCACAATTCCGTTGGAAAATTCCGAAACCCGTCAGCCAATCCCAGCGGCATCGTATGGTGGTAAATGGGAAAATTCCACCTGAATTTCTGAATGTTAAGGCGGTTGGGATACCTCACAAAACGTAAACAGCTGTCTGGCAGATTCCCCATCCCCCTTTTTTCATTCCCCATGATCCGATATAATCCTTTCTCAAACGCTATTGAATATCCAGCGGTCCTTTGAGTGAAGAGACTTCTTAACACTGCCACAGACAATCCTTGAAGTCAGATGTTTTAAGTGGTCCAAAGAACCGTTTGATTTTCGGGTAGAGGCTTAATCCTACGTATAACAAACAGTCAGAGTTACGTCTGCTTTAAAGAGAGTTATGCTAGTTTGGAGGCGGTATATAGTTTATTTCGGCTTTCCGATGTTAGAAAGATGATTTTGTGCGGGTGAATTCTTGATTTTTTCCTCCTAATCAGATCAAAATCTTTTTATAATAGGAGTATCAAGCGTTTAAAATTCTTTGGTGTAGGTGTCAGAAGCACGAAAACTCCTTAAAGTCAGCTTCACAAGGATGTCCGTCGCAGACATATAGCTTGCGTTCAGCCGGAACGAGTATGCTGGCATACAAAGTTCCATAATTACTGTGGTCACAAATGGCACCTTCAGGGGAATGATTACTTAGGATAGAAAGAATACTGTCAAAAGTATTGGGCACCTTCTGGTAGTCTACAATTTTTTGCAAATTTGCGTAACGGAAGAATGCGTTGTCAAAATACCAAACATTGTGATCATAAACACGATTCATGTTTGGGTGGGCATAAAAATTGGTGGCATATAAATAATTAGTGTTACTGGTCCGAAGCTCCTGGTACCCAATTGATTTTTCCAGGACAGCACATTGACCGCTTTTTTCCAGAAGAACGATATTAAGTCCCAAACGGTAAAAATGAAAGCGCGAAAAATACTCAACCGCTTCTTTTATAGTCGCACAGTACTGTAGAGCATATCGCACAAGGGACATGCGCTCGACTCCGGGCTCCTGATCCAGATCATCGGGCATGCTGGAGCTGGTTCCAATACATAGACCTGCACTGTTCATACCAATTTCGGACTTGACGGTTCCCAGCTTACCTAATTGTACGATAGAATAACCGTCGCAGGGACAAATATGCTGCAGGATATAATCGCTGCGCTGCTCAAATTCAATATCAGTAGTTTTCCCAAGCAGCGGCCCCCGGTCAGAAGTTTTAAAAGCGATTGAACTACAGGCTGGAGTATATGAACCGTGTAAAAGAGCTTCTAATTCTTCCCAGTAGTTAAGGCGCAGAATGGACTCAAAAGGGAGTCCGCTTCCTTGAGCGATGCCAAGTAATTCCTCCTCTGCCAGGGGAAGCTGCTGGTGAAGTCGGTCATACATATCTGCACAGAACTGCTTGGCGGAAGGGGAACCTTCAAATTTTTGACAGTGAATTTGATAGGAGCGCTGGATATCTTGGGCAAACTGAGCGCCATGAGCGATGCCTATTTTCATTGGTGTTCCACAAAAATTACATTCTTTCAAATTAAAGACCTCCTGTATATACCGCTGCTGTGAGCAGCGGCAATGTATTTTGCGGTTAGTATATCATGTGAAAAGAACCGGATATATAGCAGAATTTATGCATTTACCCGCAAAAATTTGTGGTGAGAGAGGAAAACGATATGATAGGGATTCATTTAAAAAAATTTGCCTCTATGTTAAGAAAACTAGGACTGAAAAGAAAGATGATTTTGGGGACAGGTACGTTATTTGTTGGGATCTGTCTGGTATGCGTAATGCTGATGCAGAAAATATATGTAAAAGAAATACAGAGAACCAATGCCCGGTACACCATGGAGTTTACAAATCAGTCGGTTCAGAAGCTTGACCAGCAGTTCCAAGAGCTGGATCGTACAGCCTATACGGTGGCATACAGCAACTGGGCGCAGGGACTGCTACGAAGAGAAAATGGAATTGGATATGGGTACTATGAAAGTATGTATTTTCTCCAGACTGCCGCTCAGATGAATCAGGGAATTCCGATGGTTATTTATGGGAAAAATGGAATTTGTCTGCCATCATCTGTGTATGAGCTCCCTTTGACTGATAGGTTTGATGTAGCTGCACAGTCTTTTGGCATGGAGCTGATGGCGGGGAAAAGGATTATTCAATATGGAAACAGAGCTCCGTTTCTTCGTCAAGAACTGGAGTCTCCCTGGATTTTTGTTTATTATCCCGTGTTGGATTATGCAAATTTTAAATATATAGGCTGCTTGATTTATGGAATTGAACCATATAAACTGAATTTTGCATCGGAAAAAACATTTACAGAACGGTTGATTACGGTACATGACAGCCAGGGGCAGGTGATATACACTTCAGATCAGCATGTGTTGGACCAAGGGGAAGAGCTGCCGATACAAAGTAGCATTGATGGAAAATCATATTTTGTAGCAAGTCAGATGGATGAGAATACTGGGTGGACGATTACGACCGCGCTGCTTTCAGGTTCGAAAGAGAATTTGTCTACATCGTTTCTGTGGCTTTTGGTAGGGATTGGCGCCCTGGGACTGTTTGCCTTTTTCGCTGCATTAGGGTTTTCCTGTTACCTTACAAAACCGATTGTTGCTTGTACAAATGCAATTAAGAGAATCAGAGACAATGATTTTGATATCCATATTCCAAATAGCTATCAGGATGAAATTGGTGAGCTAATTGACGGAATTAATGATATGACATATTCAATTAAAATCCTGCTAAAACGGAATGAGGCCGTATGTAAGCTGTCCAGTGCAATTCGGTTTGAAATGCTTTGCCAGCAGATTAATCCACATTTCCTATATAATACATTGGATATCATCAATGGACTGATTCTAAACGGGCAAAAGGATGAGGCTGTGCGTGTCTGCGAAATGCTGGGATTGATGTTCCGTTACAACTTAAATGGGGAAGAGGATTCAACACTGGAGCAGGAGATTGACCATACAAAACAGTATTTGGAGATCATACAATATAAAATACAAGGCTTGAATACGGATCTGGTTTGCGATGAGTCTATACGGAAGTTAAAGATCGCCAGGTTTGTCCTTCAGCCTTTGGTGGAGAATTCGATTAAACATGGCTTTGCCCAGAAACGGGGAGAATGTCTGGTATCCGTCTGCGCTCAGGATGAAGGGGACAGAATTTCCATATGCGTGATGGATAACGGCGCAGGAATGCTGCCTCAGACAGTGGATGAGCTGGAGAATATGAAATGGGCGGTGCAAAAAGGAATTCCTCCGGAGCGGAATCAAACGACGGCTGGGGAAAGGCGCAGAAGGATTGGTTTGAGAAATATTTATGAAAGACTATTTGTAAAATATGGACGCAGTCTAGAGTTTCGAATTGAAACCAGGCAAGGATTTGGAACTCGGATTATGATTGATATTCCTAAAGAAAGGGGATAAGAGCCATGACGTATCGGGTGTGTATTGCGGAGGATGAACAGTTTATTCGAAAGGGGTTGGAAAAGCGGTTAGAACAGTGCGGACAAAGCTTTGAGCTGGCAGGTAGTGCGGATGACGGAGTTCAGGGGGTAGAGCTTTACAGAGCATTGTCTCCGGACATCTTTTTTGTCGATATCAATATGCCGCGGCTAAGCGGACTGGAAATGATAGAGGAGGCCAAAAAGTTAGGAGCTACGAGAACAAAATTCGTGATTATTAGCGGATACGATGATTTTGCGTACCTACAGCGCTCTATTCGCTTAGGGGTGGCCAGCTATTTAAAAAAGCCCGTGGTTCAGGAAGAGCTACAGACTGTTCTGGACGAAATATGTGCTGAAATCGAAAAAGAAAGAAAGCTTTATGGTAAGGAAGAAGAGGGAAAGCGTTCACTTTTTTTGGATGATCTGCTTCAGAGTCAGCAGATGGAGCAGCAGCTGCGGGCGCTTCCGGGAAGAGCGTATTTTTGGCGGGCAGAAGAGTCTTTAGGGTTGGAAGCTAGGGGTGGTATTGCAGCCGTAGAGAACGAGCTGAAGAAGGTCGTGCATCCTCAACTATTGATATGCGCTGCGCTGAGGGATGCACCTGCGGCCTGCTTTTTCCTGGCGGAAGAAAATTTTAACCAAGAGAATGCAAACAGAGCGGATAACTTTTTCCGTTCTCTCACCTATGGAATGGCGGCAGGCACGACGCTGGACGGTAGCGAACTGCACAGAGTTCTGGAACGTCTGGACGAAGCTCATGCAAAACGTTTTTTTGGAGAGAAAGGCCGCTTGACGGAGGCGGTAGAATTCCCATCTCATAAAGACAAGGTCGTTCATGTATTGGCCGATGCATTAGAGTCATCAGATGAAGGTATGTTTACCAGATTATTGCACAGAGAGCTAGACAGCTGCTGCTCCTCGCCAAGCTTATGCAGTACGCTGCCTCAGCTTTACCGGGCGCTCTGCCTTGCAATGATGGAAAAAATGATGGCTTATGAAATCCCGATTACAGAGTCATTGAAGAATGAACTTAGGGTGTTTGCGCTGGCAAAATTCTCATCTATCACAGTACTTGAGCAGAGTTTGACTTTGCAGGCGGAGGGGATCAACAAAAGCATTAGAAAGCGAGTGCAGAGTGGGGGATTGGCATTTCAAGTGGCTGCATATCTGCAGCAGCATTATGATGAGGATTTATCCCTGAAGGACCTGGCGAACCTTTTTTTTATTACGCCTACTTATCTTTCCAAATGGTTTAAGGACAAAACAGGAGCCACAATTACACAGTTTGTAGAAAATCTTCGTATGGAACGTGCACGTGAGCTGCTGGAATACACGAGCCTGTCAGTAGGGGAGATTGGAAGGCGTGTGGGGTATGAGGACTCAAATTACTTTTCCCGTGTGTTTAAAAAAATATATGGAATTCCCCCAAGCAAATGGCCTAGAATATAAAACAGTTAATTTTGTCCAGATAAACAAGAAGATCTATCCTGACAGCTCCTTCTTACAAAATGCTATACTGTACCTACAAACGATGAAGTGACTGAAAATAATATTACAAATTGGATGTATGGGAGGAAATGGTTATGCAGAAGAAACAAATTGCAGCAGGTTTAATGATCCTGGCTATGGTATTGAGTTTGTCAGGCTGTTCGGGAGGCAATTCCCAAAGCGCTGCAGAAACGGGTAAGACAGGGAAGAAGGAAGAAAATGTGGAATTAAGTATGATCTGCTGGGGATCACAGACAAGACAGGAATATACACAGAAAGCGATAGATGTGTTTGAGGAGCAGCATCCTGGTATTACGATTAACCTGGAGTTTACATCATGGGATGGATACTGGCAAAAGCTTGCAGCTATGGCGGCCTCTAAAGAGCTGCCAGATATTATACAGATGGATTACTCCAAGGTAGTTCAATACGACAATGGCGGCCTGATTATCGATCTGATGCCCCATGTGGAGAGCGGGATCATTGACCTGTCGGACTGCGAGGAATCTTTATGGAAAAGCGGTATCATTAATGACAAGCTGCTGGGAGTCAGCGTGGGAACGAACAGTATGGTTACTGTGATCAATGATGAATTGATGGAGCAGGCAGGCTTGGAAATCCCGGACGATGAATGGACGTGGACAGACTATACAGAGTTGTGTTCTCAGATTATGGAAAAAAAGGATGAGCTCGGCATCAAATGGGCGGATCAGTATAGTGAAGCGGCCATTGATATCAATCAGCTGACATTTGAGATGCTGGAAGCAGATTGTAATCTGTTTAGCCAGGATGGAAACAATACGTTTGGTTTTGACAAAGAAGAAGGCAGAAAGGTTTTTGTCCATTATTTCGAAACCATGAAGGATATGATAGAAAAAGGGTATATTGCGCCGTTGGCAATTCGTGATGAAATCAGTGTTAATGGGGTAGAAAATGGCTCAATTATCCGAGGGGAAACGATCATGGATACCGGCCATTGGACCAACCAGCTGGAGGCTATGACAGAAGCTGCCGGACATCATTTGACGATTATCAGCATGCCGAACCATACAGAAAAAAGAGTACAGCCTATGCGCCCTTCCCAGCTGCTGTGCGTGGCATCAAATTCGGAGCATCCGGAGGAAGCAGCTCTCTTCATTAACGAGTGGACAAATAATGTGGATATGAATTTAGAGCTGAAAGCGGAGCGTGGAGTACCAATCTCATCGAAGGTGCGAGCAGCCCTAGCGGAGACCATGGAAGAGGACTCGGCGGTTCTTCAAACATTCGACTATGTGGATCGAATGGCAGCCAAGGCAGGAGAGCTGGAGATGCCGGAACCTGCTTCTTATGGAGCTATTGAGACGCTGATCCGCAACGCGATGAAGGATGTGGTGGATAATGGGGGAGAGCCGAACGAGGTATATGATAGCTTCTACGAACAGGCGATGACAGAATTTGAAATGACATCGGAAGAAGGATGAAAAAAGGGGCTCTTTGTATGAAAACATCAAACGCACAGAAAACAGCTTGTTTCTGGAAAACAGAACAATTATCCCGGTTTATGAACCGGGATGATACCGTCGGATATGTATTTATTGCACCATTTATTATTGGATTTCTGGTTTTTACACTTTATCCGTTGCTTTATTCGCTTTACCTTTCTTTTACATCCTATTCTGGGCTAAATGAAGCAAAATGGATCGGGCCTTTGAACTATATCCGGATGTTTACTAAGGACCCAAGATTTTTAAAATCCCTTGGAATCACATTCTTGTATGTAGGCTTGTATGTGCCTCTGCGGCTTATGTTCGCATTAATTGTCGCAATGATGTTTAAACGTGGCAGCCGTGCGACATCGGTTTATCGGACGATTTATTACCTTCCAAGTGTTATTGGAGGTTCTATCGCCGTAGCGGTCGTATGGAGGCAGCTTTGGGGATATGGAGGAATTATTAATAAAGTACTGATGGCGGTTGGAATTATGGACACGGAAATGTCATTTATCGCGACAAAAGGTACAGCGTTGCTTAGTCTGATTGTCTTATCTGTATGGCAGTTTGGATCGCCGATGCTGGTATTTCTTGCTGGCTTGAAGGATATTCCTGCTGATTTTTACGAGGCAGCGGAAGTGGATGGAGCAGGCCCCTGGCAGAAGTTTTGGAAGATTACGTTCCCATGCTTGACTCCAGTTATCTTTTTTAATCTTATCAACCAGCTGATCCAGGGATTCATGGCATTTACGGAAACGTTTGTTATTACACGAGGCGGGCCTAATGATTCCACTATGCTTTATGTGATGTATTTATATGAGAAATCATTTACGAATTTCCAGATGGGATATGGTTCTGCAATGGCATGGGTGCTGATTGTAATTGTCGGTATTTTGACCTTGTTTATCTTTAAATCTCAGAACAAATGGGTTCATTATGAGAATAAAGGAGGGGTATAAAGACGATGGGAATGACGACATCCAGACGCCTGAAGCATGCAATATTCCATATATGCGCAGTTTCTTTGGGTTTCTTAATGATTTATCCTTTTTTATATATGATCTTCGGATCGTTTAAAACGCAGCAGGATATTGTTCAGAACCCTACCAGCCTTTTGCCTGCCTCCTGGACGCTGGAAAATTTTTTTAATGGGTGGAAGGGATTCGGAAATACGACATTTGCGACCTTTTTTTTAAACAGCTTTATGATTACGATCCTGTCGGTTGTAGGACAGGTTGCCTCCTCCGCAGTTGTAGCCTATGGCTTTGCTCGTACACGTTTTAAGGGGAGAACCGTCTGGTTTGCTATTATGGTTGCAACGATGATGATGCCATCACAAGTATTGATTATCCCGCAGTATATTATGTTCAACAAATTTGGATGGATCAATACGTGGCTGCCGCTGATTGTACCAGGATTTTTCGGAATGCCATTTTTCATATTCTTGATTTATCAGTTTATGCAGAATATTCCTCAGGCATTAGATGAAGCCGCATTTATCGATGGCTGCAGTAAATATAGTATTTTTAGACGGATTGTTCTTCCTTTGATTAAACCGGCTTTGGTTACATCCATGATTTTTGCAGCGTACTGGAAATGGGGCGATTTCTTTTCGCCAATGATTTATTTGACAGATATTAAGAAGTATACACTGTCTGTTGCATTGAAGATGTTTACTGATCCTGCTGCCCAGTCGGATTGGGGAGCATCTTATGCGATGGCTACATTATCCGTATTACCGGTATTGATTTTGTTTTTCTGCTTCCAGAAGTATCTTGTGGAAGGTATTTCCACATCTGGATTAAAGGGTTAAAAGGAGGAATATGATGCAGTTTCAGGTGAAGGAAAATCGAGTGACAGATTTGAAGGTGGCCTATCTAGGCGGCGGCTCCCGCGGCTGGGCGTGGGGATTTATGAAGGATCTTGCTATGGACGGGCAGATGGAAGGAACAGTAGTTCTGTATGATATTAACCGACAAGCAGCAGAGGCCAATAAGATTATCGGAAATAAAATCAGTGCTCACCCAGACGCAAAGGCAAGGTGGAGCTATCGGGTTGCGGACTCCTTGGAGGAAGCGCTGACGGGCGCTGATTTCGTAGTAATTTCCATCCTGCCTGGGACGTTTCAGGAAATGCGCTCTGATGTCCACGAACCAGAACAATTTGGGATTTATCAGTCGGTAGGAGATACAGTAGGCCCTGGCGGGTTAATTCGGGCTATGCGTACTCTTCCAATATTTGCTGAGTTTGCGCGAGGGATAGCAGCATACTGCCCGCAGGCATGGGTCATTAATTATACCAATCCGATGACGGTGTGTGTCCGTACGCTGTATCAGGTATTCCCGAAAATCAAGGCATTTGGCTGTTGTCATGAGGTGTTTGGAGTTCAGGAAACTATGGCAGCTATGCTGAATGACCTGCGAGGAATTCAGGGAGTTCGCAGAGAAGAGATTAGAACGAATGTACTAGGCATCAACCATTTTACCTGGATTGATAAAGCATCTTATAAAGGGTTAGATCTGATGCCAATATGGAAAGAATTCTGCGAAAAATATGCAGAAGAGGGATTTATAGAAAATCCAAGCGAAAACTGGATGAATAGCCATTTTGAAAGCTGTCAGAGGGTAAAAATTGACCTGACAAAACGCTACGGAATCATTGCAGCAGCGGGGGACCGCCATTTAGCTGAGTTTATGCCGCCGTGGTATTTGAAAACCCCAGAGACAGTAAAATATTGGAAATTTAGTCTGACATCCGTTGACTGGAGAGAGAAGGATCTTCAAGAACGCTTGGAGAGAAGCCGCCGTCTGGTTAGTGGGGGGGAGGTCATTGAACTTTCACCATCTGGAGAGGAGGGGCATCTGTTGATGAAGGCTCTGCTGGGCTTAGGAGATATGGTCAGCAATGTCAATATTCCAAATCGGGGACAAATGCCGGATCTTCCCGCAGATGTAGTGGTAGAAACAAACGCTCTGTTTAGGAGAGATGAAATTAGCCCAGTATGCGCAGGGCATTTGCCCGGAAACGTGCTTGCCTTAATAGAACGCCATGTATGCAATCAAGAAAACACAGTGAAGGCAGCGCTTTCCTGTGACAAAGAGCTGGCGTTTACTACCTTTATGAATGATCCTCAGGTGAACCTCACCATTGATGAGGGTAGAGAGCTATTTGAAAGAATGCTGCATAATACGGAAAAGTATCTGCCAGATAGCTGGAAATGCTAAGAATTTCAGAGGGTAATTAAAAAAGAAGGAGCTGTGAATTTGCGGATGGAGACCGTATTTTTACAGCTCCTAACTGTTCCTGGATTTCTACCGTCAGGCATGGCCTTTGGCCTCCCTCTCGTTGACAAAACCCGTATTCATGATATAATTCTTCTCAATTTTACTAATTAGCGGAACTTCAGCCATGAAATATATGGTAAAATCAGACCGGTATTCTGATTTTGCCTGGCTGTTTTTCGATACAATCAAAGGAAGAAGAATAACTTCCAGGAAATGCAACTGGCTTCCGGCGTTTTTCTTATTGGGTCCGCTATCCCGCCCTCATCCCCCCAGCGTCACATCCTGCCCGGAGTACCACTCCAGGGCCTGGGTGATGTGGTCGGGGGTGAAGTCCGGCCAGTAATCGTCCACCACGTAGAAATCCGCGTATACGGACTGGACCGGCAGAAAGCCTGAGAGGCGCCGGCGCCCGCCCCAGCGGATGATCAGATCGATGCGGGAGACGTCCTCCGTTTTGAGGCAGGGCCCTACGGCTCCTTTCTGGAATCCCAGATCCCACTCCCAGCTGTAATTGACCAGAAAATTAATTTTCATGCCCCCGGAGCCGAAGTCGTGGCGCCGGGTGTAGGGCAGGAGCTCGGGCGGGAACATGGGGGACTCGGTGTTTCCCAGCACCAGCAGGCTGGCCTCTTCCTTGGAGATGGCCTCCACGGCATCCACGCAGGCCGCGGTGAAGGCGTGTCTTTGGGTCCTGGCTCGCTTGGTGTTGTCCACGGTAAAGCCGTAGAAGGACATCTCCCGAATTCCCAGATCCCGGCAGGTGCGGTAGAGGGAGAGGCCGGGGGAGATTCCGTGCCGGTAGCCGTCCTGCTTCTCCATGCCGTTCTGAACCGCCCAGCGGCGGTTGCCGTCGGGAATGATGCCGATGTGTTGCGGTATTCTCATAATAATCCTCCGTTTGCGTCCACTGGCAGCGGGACGCTCAGTTTGATCCATAAAATACAGCGGGCCGCGGTCACGGCTGCAGGCGATTGCGTGTTGCAGCCCTTTGGCAGCCCGCTGTTTGGAAATTTAAGGATATTATGGACAGCTTTGGCGGGATTATACAGTTTGCATGGTATTTTCCGGCATGCCTGCGTGAAGCCGCAGAGCAGCCTCGGTACCGCGGGCTTCCGGTTCGGTCGTATAGAGGAAAATGCGAAACTGCTTTTTGTCCTTCATCGTCAGCGTGAGCACAAAGCAGTTCCCGTAATCCGCCGGATCCGGCTCCAGGCTCACTTGGGTCACTTCGGTTATGGGATAGAAATACCAGACCACCGTGCGGCGGCGTCCGGTTTGCTCATTGAGCATCAGACAGCGCTGTCCCACAAACTGGGTGAAGGAGGAGTAGATGGGACGCCGCCAGTCCTCCAGAATCCGCTGTTTCCATTCCTCAAAGGGTCCGAAGGCGGCGATGCGCCTGCCGATTTTCGTGTGTCTCTGGATCAGGCTGAAGCCGGGCAGTACCAATATCCAGAACAGCATGGCTACAATAAAGGCCAGGTAGACCGCGTATTTCAGCCAGATTGGCCGGGTATGGGGGCTCATGCGGAAGAAATGAATGTCAAACGCCTCCTGTTCCTCCGGCGGTACGTTTCGCAGAAAGGAATCCGTCAACTCGCGGCTGAATTTCTCCACATTCACGTATTCGGTTGTGACCGGCTCCTCCGACGGTCCGGCCAAAACCACCAGGGTATCCCTTGCGCCGTTCCCGCCGGGAAAATACCGGTAATAGAGCTGATAGACCCTGTCGTTGGACGAGGTGCCCGCCGGTCCCACGGCTCCGCCGATGGAGATCAGCGTGGTGGAGCTGGTGGTCACCGTGACGGTCTCTCCGAAGGTCTCAAGCCCGTCGGTCCCCATCAGCGCTGTTTTCCCCCGGCTGTTGTCAAATATCGCTATCTGCTCCGGGCCGTCCGCGTGATAGTAGGGCATCACCACGGACCAGTCCGTGAGCAGCATGACGAGCAGCACAAACCCGGCCATAAAGCCCAGGCTGAAAATCAAAAAGGTGGGGATGATCCCCACCTCTGTGCGCGCTGCCGCCGTTACAGGATCGCCTTTGATCAATGTTTTCATAACTCAATTCCTCCAAAAGACAGCCGGATACTAAAGTGCGGCGGCCCGGACAACTGCCTTCCCGGCAGGGAAGCCGGTCGGGAAGCGTCTGAACTGCCGCGCAGTATTATTTGGTGTAATTGTCGAAATAGCCCTGAACGTAGATCACGGGGGTACCCTTGTCGCCGGAGCCGGAGGTCAGGTCGCAGAGGGAACCGATCAGGTCGGTCAGGCGGCGTGGCGTGGTGCCCTGGGAGACCATGCTGCCTACCAGGTTGGCGTCCTTGGTGCGAATGCGCTCGGAGATGGCTTCCTTCAGCGCGTCGCCGCTTAAATCCGCAAAATCGTTGTCCGCCAGGTATTTTAACTTGATCTCATTGGGCTGACCCTCCAAACCGGAGGTGTAGGCGGGGGATACCACCGGGTCGGCCAGCTCCCAGATCTTTCCAACCGGATCCTTGAAGGCGCCGTCGCCGTAGACCATCACTTCCACATGTCTGCCGGTGCGCTCCAGCATCATGTTCTGGATGCGGTCCACGAAAGGCTGGCAGTCTCTGGGGAACAGCTTTACGCTGTCCTCGGTGGCCTTGTTGGAACCGAGCAGGCCGTAATTTTCGTTGAAGCCGCTTCCGTCCACGGACTGGGTGAGAATCTCGTCCAGGCAGACCACCTTCTTCGCGCCGGCGGCCAGCAGGCGGCGTTTGTTTCTGGCGCGGGTATGGATGTCGCAGCAGATCACCTGATCGGCGTAATCAAGGATGCTGCGGCAGTCGTTGGCCAGGATGATCTCCACCTCGGCGCCCTCGGCGGTAACCAGCTCCTTGTAGTATTCCACGTAGTCCACTCCGGTGAAGGGGTGTTTGGTGTAGCCGAACAGCTGGCGGTATTTCTCCTCGGACAGTACGTCGGTCCAGGGATTCACGCCCTTGGCGTCCAGCTCGTCCTCGTCGATCAGGTGGTTGCCGACCTCATCGGCCGGGAAGGAGAGCATGAGTACCATTTTCTTCACGCCCTTGGCGATGCCCTTTAAGCAGATGGAAAAGCGGTTGCGGCTTAAAATCGGGAAAATCACACCCACGGTTGCATCGCCGAATTTCGCTTTCACGTCCGCAGCGATCTGATCCGTTGTGGCGTAGTTGCCCTGGGCTCTGGCCACCACCGCCTCGGTCACGGCGATTACGTCGTGGTCCAGGATGGGGAAGCCGTAGTCCTTACCTGCGGCCGCAGCCAGGACGGAATCCACCACGATCTGTGGCAGATCGTCTCCCTGACGGATGATGGGGCAGCGGATGCCTCGGGATATTGTGCCTACTAAACGTTCTTCCATAATAAAACACTCCTTTACATTTATGGTTCATTTGCAAAATTCTTCTATCAGAACACGCAACTTCTATTATAAGAGAAAACCGCGCAATATACAAATAGATTTTGTAAAGAATTTATAAGATATGGTTGTAAAACGTCCCCCCTTGGCCGTAAAAGAGGGGAAGGCCGGCCTTCAGGTTAAATTTGCCTTGCAAAAAGGCGGCTGTGTTGTGTATAATATGCACGACGGGCATATGAAGCGGACATTATCAGGCACAGGTTTCCGGGCGGACGAGGGCAAAGGTTACCTGTGTCTGATAATGTCTGTCAAAACGCGGGCGCCTAAGCAGGCGTTCTTGCCCGCCGACATCAGAACATATCATTGGAGGGAACATTCATCATGGCAAATCAAACATACAATGCCGAGAGCATCACCGTGCTGGAGGGGCTGGAGGCGGTCCGCAAGCGCCCGGGCATGTACATCGGCAGCGTGGGAACCAAGGGCTTAAACCACCTGATCTACGAGATCGTGGACAATGCGGTGGACGAGCATCTGGCCGGCTTCTGCAGCAAGGTGTGGGTGACCCTGGAGGCGGACGGCTCCTGCACGGTTCGGGACAACGGCCGCGGCATCCCGGTAGAACTGCATAAAAAGGGCGTTTCCGCGGAGCGGGTGGTGCTCGCCACCCTGCACGCAGGCGGAAAATTCGACAACGAGGCGTACAAGACCAGCGGCGGCCTGCACGGCGTGGGCTCCTCGGTGGTCAACGCGCTCTCCAGCCACATGGACGTGAAGGTGTACCGGGACGGCTGCATCTACCACGACGCCTACGAGAAGGGACTGCCGGTGATTCCGCTGGAAAACGGACTGCTGCCGGTGATCGGCAAGACCCGGGAGACGGGCACCCAGATCAACTTCCTGCCCGACGACGAGATCTTTGAGCGCACCCGCTTCAAGGCGGACTGGCTCAAGAGCCGTCTGCATGAAACCGCCTATTTAAACCCCAACCTGATGATTTTCTACGCCAACAAGCGGTCCGGAGAGTCCGAGCAGATCACCTACCATGAGCCGGAGGGCATCGTGTCCTATGTGAAGGAATTGAACACAGGCAAAACCGCGGTCCACGATCCCATCTATTTCAAGGGCACGGTGGACAAGGTGGAGGTAGAGGTGGCCCTGCAATTTGTGGACACCTTTGAGGAAAATATTCTGGGCTTCTGCAACAACATTTTCACCCAGGAGGGCGGCACCCACCTAGCCGGCTTTAAGACGAAGTTTACGGCCATGATCAACAGCTACGCCAGGGAACTAGGCATTTTAAAGGAAAAAGACGCCAACTTTACCGGAGCCGACACCCGCAACGGCATGACCGCCGTGGTGGCCGTCAAGCACCCGGATCCCATATTTGAGGGCCAGACCAAGACCAAGCTGGCCAGCGCAGACGCCACCAAGGCCGTGTTCGCCGTGGTTGGGGACGAGCTGCAGCGGTATTTCGACCGCAATCTGGAGGTTTTAAAGGGCGTGATCGGCTGCGCCGAGAAGTCGGCCAAGATCCGCCGGGCAGAGGAGAAGGCCAAGACCAACATGCTGACCAGGTCCAAATTCTCCTTTGACAGCAACGGCAAGCTTGCCAACTGCGAGAGCCGCGACGCTGAGAAGTGCGAGATCTTCATCGTGGAGGGAGATTCCGCCGGCGGCTCTGCCAAGACCGCCAGAAACCGCATGTATCAGGCCATTCTGCCTATCCGCGGAAAGATCCTCAACGTGGAGAAGGCTTCCATGGACAAGGTTCTGGCAAACGCGGAGATCAAGACCATGATCAACGCCTTCGGCTGCGGCTTTTCCGAGGGCTACGGAAATGATTTCGACATCACAAAGCTGCGCTACAACAAGATCATACTGATGACGGATGCCGACGTGGACGGAAGCCATATCGACACCCTGCTTTTGACGTTTCTGTACCGCTTTATGCCGGAACTGATCTACGACGGCCACGTGTATATCGCCATGCCGCCTCTGTTTAAGGTGATCCCCAAGAAAGGGGAGGAGCAGTACCTCTACGACGAGAAGGAGTTGGAGCGCTACCGCAGAACCCACACCGGGGATTTCACCCTTCAGCGGTACAAAGGTCTGGGCGAGATGGACGCCGGACAGCTGTGGGAGACGACCCTGGATCCGGAGCGCCGGGTGCTCAAGCAGGTGGAGATCGAGGACGCCAGAATGGCCTCGGAGATCACCGAGATGCTCATGGGCAGCGAGGTTGCGCCCAGAAGAGAGTTTATCTACGAGCACGCCGACGAGGCGGAGATCGACGCCTAAAAGAGGGATGTGTTTGCCCGGGCGCGCGGCTGGTCCTGCGCCCGGGATACAGGTATTTGAGAATGAACGAACCAGGAGATTGTGAGCGATATGGCAGAAAAGATACTGAAAACCGAATACAGCGAGGAAATGCAGCGCAGCTACATGAACTATTCCATGAGCGTCATCACGGCAAGGGCCATCCCGGACGCCCGGGACGGCTTAAAGCCGGTGCAGCGCCGGGTCCTCTACGATATGAGCGAGCTGCGCTTAAACCACGATAAGCCCCACCGGAAGTCGGCGCGTATCGTGGGCGATACCATGGGTAAATACCACCCCCACGGCGACAGCTCCATCTACGAAACCCTGGTGGTGTTGAGCCAGGAATTCAAGAAGGGTATGACCCTGGTGGACGGACACGGAAACTTCGGCTCCATCGAGGGGGACGGGGCGGCCGCCATGCGTTACACCGAGGCGCGGCTGGAGAAGTTTGCGGAGGAGGTCTACTTAAAGGACCTGGACAAGACCGTGGACTTTGTGCCCAACTACGATGAGACGGAGAAGGAGCCGGAGGTGCTGCCCGTGCGGGTGCCCAACCTGCTGATCAACGGCGCGGAGGGAATCGCCGTGGGTATGAGCACCAGCATCCCGCCCCACAACCTGGGCGAGGTGGTGGACGCGGTGGACGCCTACATCGACGATCCGGATATCAGCACGGAGAAGTTGATGGAACTCATGCCCGGGCCGGATTTCCCCACCGGCGGCATTATCGCCAACAAGAGCGATTTGCCGGCCATCTATGAGACCGGCAGCGGCAAGATCAAGCTGCGGGGGAAAATGGAGGTGGAACTGGGCAAGCGCAAGGCCGACAAGGACAAGCTGGTGATCACCGAGATCCCCTACACCATGATCGGAGCGGGCATCAACAAGTTTCTGATGGACGTGGCCGACCTGGTGGAGAGCAAGAAGCTCACCGACGTGGTGGACATTTCCAACCAGTCCAACAAAGAGGGCATCCGCATCGTGCTGGAGCTGCGCAAGGACGCGGACATCGAGAAAATCCGCAACATTCTCTATAAAAAGACGAAGCTGGAGGACACCTTTGGCGTGAATATGCTGGCCATCGCCGGCGGCCGCCCCGAGACCTTAAGCCTGCGCGGTATCCTGAAGAATTTCCTGGATTTCCAGTACCAGAACACGGAGAAAAAGTACCGGGTTCTGCTGCAGAAGGAGCGGGAGCGGCAGGAGGTCCAGGAGGGACTGATCGCGGCCTGCGACTGCATCGACCTGATCATTGCCGTGCTCAGAGGGTCTAAGAACTTAAAGGACGCCCGGGCCTGCCTGACCACGGGGGACGTCTCCAATATCAAGTTTAAGACGCCCGGTTTTGAGGCAGATGCAAAGAAGCTGCATTTTACCGAGCGGCAGGCCTCCGCGATTCTGGAGATGCGCCTGTACAAGCTGATCGGCCTGGAAATTCTGGCCCTGGAAAAGGAACACAAGGAGACGCTGCGCAAGATCGCGCGCTACGAGAAGATCCTTGGCAGCCGCGCCACCATGAACCAGGTGATCAAGGACGATCTGGAAGCCATCAAAAAGGAGTTCGCCCTGCCCAGGAAAACCCAAATCGAGGACGGGCCGGAGGCGGTTTACGACGAGACTGCGGTGCAGGTTCAGGAGGTGGTTTTCGTCATGGACCGGTTCGGCTACTGCAAGCTGTTGGACAAGGCAACCTACGAGCGGAACCGGGAGACTGTGGACACGGAGCAGGTTCACGTGGTGCGCTGCCTGAATACGGACAAGATTCTGCTGTTCACGGATACGGGCAACCTGCATCAGCTGAAGGCGATGGACGTGCCGGCCGGAAAGCTGCGGGATAAGGGCACGCCCATTGACAATCTGAGCAAGTTTGACGGCGGGAAGGAAACCATCGTCTATCTGGCCGATTCCCGGGAACTTAAGGGCAAAGTTCTGGTGTTCGCCACCAGGACGGCCATGGTGAAGCAGGTTCCGGCTGAGGAGTTTGAGACCAATAACCGCACGGTGGCGGCCACCAAGCTTCAGGACGGGGATGCGCTGGTGTCCGTGACCCCGGTGGAGGGGCAGACCGAGGTGGTGCTCCGGACAAGCAACGGCGTGTTCCTGCGCTTTATGCTGGAGGAGATTTCCGTGATGAAGAAAAATGCCCGTGGCGTCCGCGGTATCAAGCTGGCCCGGGGCGAGGAACTGGAGGCGCTCTACCTGCTGGGCGAGGACCCGGTGGTGGACTACAAGGGCAAGGAGGTCCACATGAACCGCCTGAAGCTGGCCAAACGGGACGGCAAGGGCAGCAAGGTGAGACTGTAACCTGTCCAATGAAAGGGGAAATGATTATGGCAACATCCAACACACCGACACCGCACATTGAGGCCAGGGAGGGCGAGATCGCCCGGACCATTCTGCTGCCCGGAGACCCGCTGCGGGCCAAGTATATTGCGGACAACTTTATGGAGGACGTGAAGCAGTTTAACGGCACCCGGAACATGCTGGGCTACACGGGAACCTTTAAGGGCCGCCCGGTGTCCGTCATGGGAACCGGGATGGGCTGTCCGTCCATCGGAATCTATTCCTACGAGCTGATCCATTTCTACGGCTGCAAAAACCTGATCCGCGTGGGTACGGCGGGCGCGCTTATGGAATCCGTTCACGTGCGGGATCTGGTATTTGCCATGGGGGCCTGCACCACCAGCAATTTTGTGCGCCTGATGGGACTGCCCGGGGACTACGCGCCGGTCTGCAGCTTTGAACTGCTGGAGAAGGCCGTGGCCGCCGCCCGGGAAAAGGGCCTGAACTTCCATGTGGGCAACGTGCTCAGCTCCGATATGTTTTACGCGCCGGAAAAACAGGCCAAGGGAGGCATGACATGGGCCGACATGGGCGTGCTGGCCGTGGAGATGGAGGCGGCCGCCCTGTACGCCAACGCGGCTGCCGCAGGCGCCAATGCGCTGACGATTCTGACCATATCGGATTCCATGGTCACAGGGGAGGCCACGGACGCCCAGGAGCGGCAGACCTCCTTCACCCAGATGATGGAGGTGGCGCTGTCCCTGGCATAGGGCGCGTTTCGGGACGAAAAAATGCCGGTTTCACAAACAAAAAAACGGGACTGTTTGTGTGACACGTACAAATGTATTTTTCTCGCGAATAAACCTTGATTTTTTCCTGACTTTGGTATAGGATAGGGAAAGATTCGCCGCTGTACCGCAGAAAAGCGGACGTCCCGGCGGAACAAAATAGGACGATGAGGAGAATGATGTTATGGAAAAGAAGTTAAAGGTCGGCGTTTTAGGCGCAACGGGCATGGTAGGCCAGCGCTTTATTTCCCTGTTGGAGAATCATCCCTGGTTCGAGGTAGTGACTGTGGCTGCCAGCCCCCGTTCCGCCGGAAAAACCTACGAGGAGGCGGTGGGAGGACGCTGGAAGATGTCCACCCCCATGCCCGAATCGGTGAAACAGATGGTGGTGATGAACGTAAACGAGGTGGAGAAGGTAGCCGCGGGCGTGGACTTCGTGTTCAGCGCGGTGGACATGACCAAGGACGAGATCAAGGCCATCGAGGAAGCCTACGCCAGGACGGAGACGCCGGTGGTTTCCAACAACAGCGCCCACCGCTGGACTCCCGACGTGCCCATGGTGGTGCCGGAGATCAACCCCGAGCATTTTGAGGTAATCCGATACCAGAGAGAGCGGCTTGGCACAAAGCGCGGGTTTATCGCGGTGAAGCCCAACTGCTCCATCCAGAGCTACGCCCCGGTGCTGACCGCCTGGAAGGAATTCGAGCCCTACGAGGTGGTGGCAACTACATATCAGGCGATTTCCGGAGCCGGAAAGACCTTTAAGGACTGGCCGGAGATGGTGGAGAACATCATTCCCTACATCGGCGGCGAGGAGGAGAAGAGCGAGCAGGAGCCCCTGCGGCTGTGGGGCAAGGTGGAGGACGGCCGGATCGTCAAGGCTGAGAGCCCGGTGATCACCTGCCAGTGCATCCGCGTGCCCGTGCTGGACGGCCACACGGCGGCCGTGTTCGTGAAGTTTAGAAAGAAGCCCACCAAGGAGCAGCTGATCGGGAAGCTGGTGAACTTTAAGGGGCTTCCTCAGGAGCTGGATCTGCCCAGCGCCCCTAAGCAGTTTATCCAGTACCTGGAGGAGGATAACCGGCCTCAGGTATCCCTGGACGTGAATTTTGAGCGGGGTATGGGAATTTCCGTGGGCCGTCTGAGAGAGGATACGGTTTACGATTTCAAGTTCGTGGGACTGTCCCACAATACGCTGCGCGGCGCTGCGGGCGGCGCTCTGCTCTGCGCGGAGCTGCTCACCGCAAAGGGGTACATCCAGGCCAAATAGGTCCGCGCCCCTTTTGAGCCTGCGGAACAGACAGAATATCGGAGAAGGAGTTTTTACCGCTATGGCAATTTCAAAGGAATTATTCGGGCAGATGCCCGACAAAACGGAAGTGTACAAGTACACCCTGACCAACAGTCACGGGGTTTCGGCCGCTTTTATCACCCTGGGCGCAGTGTGGGTTTCCATGCTGGTGCCCGGCCGGGACGGACAGATGGCGGACGTAGTGCTGGGCTATGACGATCTGGACAGCTACCTTAAAAACCCGCCCCATTTCGGAGCGCCCATCGGCCGCAACGCCAACCGCATCGGCGGGGCGGTGATCACCATCGGCGGGAAGGATTACCCCCTGGAGGCCAATAATGGCCCCAATAACCTTCACAGCGGTCCGGATTTCTACCACAGCCGCCTGTGGGACTGCAGGGCGTCTGAGACGGCCGGGGGGAGCCGCCTGGACTTTTCGCTGGAAAGCCCGGACGGGGACCAGGGATACCCGGGAAATGCCAGGATCACGGTGAGCTACATCCTGACGGAGGACGACAGTTTGAAGCTGGAGTACCGCATGGTCAGCGACGCGGACACGGTGGCCAATTTTACTAATCACAGCTACTTCAACCTTGCGGGGCACGGCTGCCCGGACATTTTAAAGCAGCAGGTCTGGATCAACGCCTCCCACTACACTCCGGCGGACGAGGTTTCCATTCCCACCGGAGAGATCGCGCCGGTGGCGGGAACGCCCATGGACTTCACGGAGATGAAGGAGATCGGAAGGGATATCGGCGAGCCCTTTGAGGCGCTGGTGCTGGGAAAGGGGTATGACCACAACTGGGTGCTGGACCACCCGGAGGGAGAACTGTCCCTGGCTGCCAAGGCCTATGACCCGGAGAGCGGCCGGATGATGGAGGTCTACACGGATCTGCCGGGAATGCAGTTCTATACGGCGAATTTCCTCACGGACGAACTGCCCGGCAAGGGCGGCGCGGTATACGGTTACCGCCATGCGTACTGCTTTGAGACGCAGTATTATCCGGATGCGGTGCACAAGGCCCAGTTTCCATCCCCGCTGCTGAAAGCGGGCGATACCTGCCACACGGTGACGGTATATAAATTTACCGTAACAGTTTAGACGGCCAGAAAATTGGCGCGGTAAGCCGCGTCAAGCTCGCTTGTAAGCGGGTTTCCACGCCAATTTTCACATCGGATGTCTGAACTGTTACAATTTACCACAGAATAACGTTCGGAAAAGGTCCCGCCTGCGCGGTTTAAAAGCCGCGGGGCGGGACCTTTGCGCCGTGGTTCAGACAATCGTAAAACAATTTTTCGTTGTCAGCCGGGAGGTTTGATGGTATACTGATAGATACGTGTCCGGCCTTTGGGGGCCGGAACCAGCAGAAAATGAGGGATTCGATGTCAAAAGCATTATACATAGCGGAAAAACCCAGCGTAGCCCAGCAGTTTGCGGAAGCCCTAAAGATCCGCGGACGGCGGGGCGACGGCTATATTGAGTCGGAGGAGGCCGTCGTCACCTGGTGCGTGGGCCATTTGGTAACCATGAGTTACCCGGAGGCCTATGATCCCAAGTACAAGCGGTGGAGCATCGGCACGCTGCCGTTTTTGCCCAGGGAATTCAAGTATGAGGTGATCGGAAACGTCTCCAAACAGTTTCAGATCGTCAAAGGGTTATTAAACCGGCCGGATGTGGATACAATCTATGTATGTACGGACTCCGGGCGGGAGGGAGAATACATCTACCGGCTGGTGGCCCAGTTAGCCGGAGTAAAGGATAAGAAGCAGAAGCGGGTGTGGATCGACTCCCAGACCGAGGAGGAGATTCTGCGGGGAATCCGGGAGGCAAAGGATGAGACAGAGTACGACAACCTGTCCGCCTCCGCCTATCTGCGGGCCAAGGAGGACTACCTGATGGGGATCAATTTCTCCCGGGCCCTCACCCTGAAATACGGCCCGGTCATGGCAAATTATCTGCGGGAGCGCTACACCGTGCTGTCCGTGGGCCGGGTTATGACCTGCGTGCTGGGGATGGTGGTGCGGCGGGAGCGGGAGATCCGAGATTTTGTGAAAACGCCCTTCTACCGGGTGATCGGAGCCTTTGAGGCCCCCGCCCAGCCGGAGCCGGTGCCCTTTGAGGCGGAGTGGAAGGCGGTGGAGAGGTCGGCCTACTTCGGCACGCCCTTCCTCTACAAGGAGAACGGTTTCAAGGAGCGAAAGACCGCCGAGGAGCTGATCGCCAAACTGAGAGCCAATCCGCCTATGACGGCCGCGGTGGCCGCCAAGGAGAAAAAGAAGGAGACCAAGAACCCGCCCCTGCTCTACAACCTGGCGGAGTTGCAGAACGACTGTTCCAAGATGTTCAAGATCAGCCCGGACGAGGCTTTGAAGGTGGTTCAGGAGCTCTACGAGCGCAAGATGGTGACCTACCCCAGAACCGACGCCAGGGTGCTCTCCACGGCCGTGGCCAAGGAGATTCACAAAAACATCGGGGGGCTGAAAAATTACGGACCCATGGCGGAATACGCGGCCGAGGTGCTGGCTTCGGGCAGCTACAAGGGCATCGCAAAGACTCGCTATGTCAACGATAAACAGATTACGGACCACTACGCCATCGTGCCCACCGGGCAGGGACTGGGCAATTTGAGAAGCCTGCCGCCCCTGTCGGAGAAGGTTTATCAGGTGATCTGCCGCCGTTTTTTGAGTATCTTTTACCCGGCGGCTATTTACCAGAAGTACAGTCTGGAGCTGGAGCGGGAGAAGGAGCATTTCTTCGCCAACTTTAAGGTTTTAGATCAGCCCGGATATCTGAAGGTGGCGGATGTGAACCTGGCTAAAAAGGCCGCCGTGGAGGAAACCCTGGCCGAGGAGCCGCCGGCTGGGGAGAAGGAGACCGCGGAAGGCGGGGGAGAACCCGGCGGACAGCCTGTGAACACCGCGCCGAAAAAGGCGGTCAGCCAGGAAGCGCTGCTCCAGATGCTTGCGAAATTGAAAAAAGGTGATATACTAACCTTGGCGGATTTGTTCATCAAAGAGGGCGAGACCTCGCCGCCCAAGCGCTACACCTCCGGTTCCATGATCCTGGCCATGGAGAACGCGGGCCAGCTGATCGAGGACGAGGAGCTGCGGGCCCAGATCAAGGGCAGCGGCATCGGCACCAGCGCAACCAGGGCGGAGATTTTGAAAAAGCTGTTCAACATCAACTACCTGGCCCTGAACAAGAAAACCCAGGTGATCACGCCCGCGCTGCTGGGGGAGATGGTCTACGACGTGGTGGACAATTCCATCCGCCAGCTGCTGAACCCGGATTTGACGGCCAGCTGGGAGAAGGGCCTGACCTACGTGGCGGAGGGGACCATCACCCCGGACGAGTACATGCAGAAGCTGGAGCGCTTTGTGGCGGGGCGAACCGTCAATGTGATCCGGATGGACAATCAGTATCACATGCGGCAGTTTTTTGACCGGGCGGCCGCCTACTACAACCCCAAAGCCGGAAAGTCCAGGACAGGCACCTCAAAACAGGAATAACAGCGGCGCGGTTTTCCGCCCGCCAGTATTTATAAAAAAGGAGAACCATCATGAAATTAGAAGAGATGAAGATTACAGAGCTGTTTGATACCAGCCACACCATTGCGGCCCGTCTGTTTGAGGGCAAAACCTATCCGTGGGAAGTTCTGGCCGACCTTGGCAGCTTTATCGAGCAGCTGGGCGCCACCCTGCCGGAGAAGGAGTACCGCAAGATCGGAAAGAATATCTGGGTGCACAGAACCGCCAGAATGGCCCCCACCATCGCGCTCGGCGGACCGGCCATCATCTGCGCCGGAGCCGACATCCGTCAGGCTGCGTTCCTGCGCGGCCGCATCATCGTGGGCGAGCGCTGCGTTGTGGGCAACTCCTGCGAGTTAAAGAACGTGATTCTCTTTGACGGCGTTCAGGTTCCCCACTACAATTACGTGGGCGACTCCATCCTGGGCTACAAGGCTCACATGGGCGCAGGTTCCATCACGTCCAACGTGAAGTCCGACAAGACCCTGGTGATGGTTCACGCCGAGGAGGGCGACCAGGAGACCGGCTTAAAGAAGTTCGGCGCCATGCTGGGCGACGGCGTGGAGGTGGGCTGCAACAGCGTGCTCAACCCCGGAACCGTGATTGGCCGCAACACCAATGTGTATCCCTTATCCAGCGTGCGCGGCTGCGTTCCGGCGAATTCCATCTACAAAGCTAAGGACGACATCGTGATCAAGGAAGTGCGCGAGGTGGAGGAAGCGCCTGCTCCGGAGATCCCGGAGGCTGAGAAGGGCAAGAAGGGCTTAAAGGTTGTAAAGTAAAATGTGATAAAATCCCCCGGGAGCTGCCGCGTCAGGCGGTTCCCGGGGGATTTTGACTTGAATATAATTTTGCCGGATAAAGCGGGCCGCAGGATTTACCTGCGGCCCGATGACGGTATGCCCGGCTTTTGACAGCCCGGAGCTTGATTTATTTTGTGCCGAAGATGCGGTCGCCGGCATCGCCCAGACCGGGGCAGATGTAAGCGTTCTCGTTCAGGCAGCGGTCCAGATGGCCGATGTAAATCTGCACGTCCGGATGAGCCTCGTGGAGCCGCTTTAAGCCTTCGGGAGCAGCGATGATGGACATGAACTTGATCCGCTTGCCGCCGTGCTCCTTGATGAAATCCACGGCAGCCACGCCGGACCCGCCCGTAGCCAGCATGGGATCGGTGACGATGATGGTGCGCTGCTCGATGGGGTTGGGAAGCTTGCAGTAATACTCGTGGGGCTCGTGGGTCACCTCGTCGCGGTAAAGTCCGATGTGTCCGACCTTGGCGCTGGGAACCAGGGCCAGGATGCCGTTTACCATACCCAGGCCTGCGCGGAGGATGGGCACCACGGCCAGTTTGCGGCCGGCGATCATGGGAGTCTCACATGTCTCGATGGGAGTTTCCACGGTCACATCCTCCACCGGGAGATCGCGCAGGGCCTCGTAGCCCATCAGCATGGCGATCTCCTCGATCAGGGCGCGGAACTCGTTGGTGCCGGTGTTCTTGTTGCGCAGAATGGAAATCTTGTGCTGGATTAACGGGTGGTCAAAGATCATTACGTTTTCCATGATAATAACTGCTCCTTTATCTGTTAGAATTATAACTATTATAGCTCAGGCGTAATCAGATGGCAACCTATTTGGTGGAAGGATCAAAGGTAACAATGACATAATCGCCCAGGGCGTGGGGAACCGGGAGAGAAAAGCAGACGGTTCCGCGCTTTTCATAGCTGAAGGACTCCGGCCACTTGTCCGCCGATGCCAGAGGGAAGTCCGCGTTGTTGAAGATCTCGGTCAGCTGTTCCAGCGTCAGGGTGCTGCGGTACTCCAGCACCGCCTTGGCCTCCTCGGCCGACAGCCCGGCGAACTCCACATCCTCGCTGAGCACGTAACCCGCCATGGTGTAGGCGTCGGTGAAATCGCTGAAGCCCAGATCCAGCGCCTGGCTCAAATTCACGGTGTTGGCGTAAAACACGTTCACGGGGTGAGCCGCGCCCTCCGCCGAATAGGTTCCGGTGTAGGTGGCGGTCAACCGCTTGCGGTCCACGGAGATAACCTCGCACTTGACGGACAGCGCATCCTTGCTCTCATCCACGCCCACGGCCTTGATATAGGAGAGGGCGTTGTTCTTGAGGAGCTCGTTGACCTTGGCCTGCATACCGGCATCGTCCATCTTATCCACGACCGGATATTGGATCGACACCTTACCGTTTGTGTAGGTCTCCAGGGTGGCCGTCACGCTGGTGGCGGTTCCCGCGTCGTCAGGCGTTTTCTCCGCCGCAGTAGGTGCCTCGGTGGTGACCGCCTGGGTGGTGGGAGCCATGGTCTCGGTGGGGGCTTCCGTGTGAATGGTGGAGATATCCAGCTTGTCCGGGGTTTTCTGCAAGGTCAGGCCGATGGCCACGCCTCCGATGACGATGGCAGCCGCGGCTGCTCCGATCAAAACTTTCTGGGGTGTATTCATATGTAATTCCTCCTTTTCTTTCGCAGGGACTGACGCGTACGGGCGCAGGGTTTGACTCTATTTTTCTATAGTATATGAAACATTCATGGACGGATTTTGAAGAAAAACTTACAAATTCTCTAAGATGCGTTTCCGTCCCCTGTAAGATGATATCATTGTTCCGCCGGAAGATCAAGGAGAACGGCGGACCGACCTATAAGTTTTCTCCTATGATTTACATAAACATATTTGTAATTGCAATCAATTTGCCCTTATGTTATGATCCCATTAACGGAATATTCACGGCGAATTTACAAAAAATATATATTCTTTATACATATTTTATATTCGCCTGCTATTCTGAACTGCATCTAACGAAAATTATATTTATGGAGGGGAAATTTATGTCTGAAGAAACAAAAGTAGTAAAACCCTATGGACTCCAGTGGTGGCTCTGCGGCGCGATCATGCTCATTGTCATTGCGGCGGCGGCGACCGGCGCACTGTCAACGGATCTGGCCGGTTCCTTTGCCCTGATGCTGTCCATCGGTATCCTTTGCAATGAGATCGGCGAGCGCATTCCGTTCTGGAACAGCTATGTGGGCGGCGGCCTGGTGCTGGCATTCCTGGTATCCGCATTCCTGTTCACCTACAACGTAATTCCGCAGAAGTACGCGGACGCCATGATCATGGTGATGGACGAGGCGGACTTCCTGTCCTTCTTTATCATCTTCCTGATCACCGGTTCCATTCTCGCCCTGGACCGCAAGCTGTTAATCCGCTCCTTCGCAGGTTACATCCCCGCGATCTTCGGCGGCCTGCTGGGCGCCGGCGTGCTGGGAATCCTGGCTGGACTGATCTTTGGGGTTTCCCCCACCAATGTTATGTTAAAGTATGTGCTTCCCGTTATGGGCGGCGGAAACGGCGCAGGCGCGGTGCCGTTAAGCCAGATTTATGAGACCGTCACCGGCGACGCGGCGGCCAATTATTATTCCTTTGCAATCACGATCCTGACCATCGCCAATATTTTTGCCATCCTGACCGCAGCTATCCTGCGCAAGATCGGCGAGATTAAGCCCAGCTGGACCGGCAACGGAACCAACCTGATCCGCAAGGGCGGCGATTTTGCCACCGAGGACAAGAAGGTAAAAGTTTCCATGAAGGATTTGGGCGGCGCGTTTTTCCTGGCTGTAGGCTTCTACGCTCTGGGCAGACTGTTTGCAAAGGCCCTGCTTCCCACCATCGGCGGTGTTGCCATCCACCAGTTCGCTTACATGATCATTTTCGTGGCGATCGTTGCTGCCGCCGGCATTGTCCCGGACAATATCCGCGCTGCCGCCAAGAAGCTGCAGTCCTTCTTCACCACCAACCTGATCCTGATCATCATGGTAGGCGTGGGCGTTGACACCAACATCATCGAGCTGGCCAAGGCCATCACCCCCGGCAACGTGGTCATCGCTCTGGCGATCGTAATCGGCGCTATCATTGGCTCCGCAATCGTGGGCTACCTGGTAGGCTTCTTCCCCATCGACTCCGCCATCACCGCAGGCCTCTGTATGGCCAACCGCGGCGGTTCCGGCGACCTGGCTGTTTTGGGCGCTGCCAAGAGAATGGGCCTGATCGCATACGCACAGCTTTCCTCCCGTCTGGGCGGCGGTATTGTGCTGATCATCGGAAGTATCCTCTTTGGGGCTTTCCTGAAATAAAAAGACTGAATCATGTTGTAAAAGGCGCTCTGCGGCGGCAATATGCCCCACGGGGCGCTTCTTTAATAGAAGCAAAAGCGGATGCAGGGGGACTGCACTGGAATAAAACCATTGACGAACCGCCCATCTTGTAGTATGCTGATTACCGGAAAATAAAAGGGGTGCTGGAGCGATCCGGCTGAGACGAGGCGAGTCCCCGAACCCTGGAAGCTGATCTGGATAATGCCAGCGTAGTCAACTGTTAAGGCCCTGCCTGTAACCGCCTGCCCGGAGATTTATCCGGGCAGGCTTTTTACATTACAATCATCTGAAATAGAAGAGGAGAGTCAACCATGAATGCAAGCGTAGCGATCCAGTCTCTGCCGAAGGCGGACAACAACGAGGAACTGATCCGTATTGTGGACGAGGTCATTGCCTATATTAAGAGTACGGGCCTCAATTATTACGTGGGTCCTTTTGAGACTACCATTGAAGGCGATTACGACGAACTGATGGACATTGTGAAGGAATGCCAGCACATTGCCGTGCGGGCAGGCGCGCCGTCCGTGGCCGCCTACATCAAGGTTTCCTATCATCCGGAGGGAGATGTGCTGACCATTGAAAAGAAAGTCACCAAACATCACAAGTAAACTGTGGTCCTGTTCCGCGGTCCTGGCCGTTCTGATTCTGTGGCAGGTTCTGACCGGTTTTGGAATTGTGGAAGGCTTTATGCTGCCCTCGCCGAACGCCGTGGCGAGGGCCTTTGTGCAGGAATTTCCCGCTCTCATGGGGCACGCCAGAATCACCCTGTCGGAGGCCTTTCTCGGCCTGGCGCTGGGAATTCTGACCGGATTTGTGATGGCGGTGCTGATGGACCGGTTTGACCGGCTCTATCAGGCATTCTATCCGTTAATCGTGCTGACCCAGACTGTCCCGGCGGTGGCGATCGCGCCCCTTCTGGTGCTGTGGTTCGGCTATGAGATGGCTCCAAAGGTGATCCTGATCGTGATTACCACCTTTTTCCCAATCACCGTGGGCCTGCTCACCGGTTTTCGGTCCGCCGACCCGGACGCGGTAAACCTGCTGCGGGCCATGGGCGCGGGGCGGAGCCAGATTTTCTTCTACATCAAGCTCCCCGGCGCCCTGGGACAGTTCTTCTCCAGCCTGCGCATCTCCGCCTCCTACGCGGTGGTGGGAGCCGTGATCGCGGAGTGGCTGGGAGGTTTCGGCGGGCTGGGCGTCTACATGACGCGGGTGAAAAAGGCCTTTGCCTTTGATAAAATGTTTGCCGTGATTATTTTGATTTCGGCCATCAGCCTGCTGCTCATGTGGGCGGTGGAGCGGTTACAGAAAAAATGCATGCCCTGGGAGAATTCCAATCGGGATTGACGGCCCGGGACGTGGGACTGAGGAGGAAGCAGATGATAAGACATCGTTGGATTGCTGCCGCTGTGGTTGCTGCGGTCATGGGAATGGCCCTTACCGGCTGCAACGCGGGCGGCAGAGCAGAACAGGATGAGACACAGCCAAGCGGGACAGGCATAGCCGGATCTGAGACGGACATGGAGTCCGGAAGCTTAAAGGAGATCACCTTTGTGCTGGACTGGACCCCAAACACCAATCACACCGGACTTTACGTGGCCCGGGAGAAGGGATATTTTCAAGAGGAAGGACTGAATGTGAAGATTGTCCAGCCGCCGGAGGACGGGGCCGTGGTGTTGGTGGCCTCGGGAAAGGCGCAGTTTGGGATGTCCTTCCAGGACAGTCTGGCCCCCGCGGTGGCCGGGGAGAGCGCTATGCCGGTGACTGCGGTAGCCGCCGTGATCCAGCACAACACCTCGGGCATCGTTTCCCGTAAGGGGGAGGGCATGGACCGGCCGAAAGGCATGGAGGGAAAGACCTACGCCACCTGGGAGATGCCCATCGAGAAGGCCATGGTGAAAAATGTGGTGGAGTCCGACGGAGGAGATTACGGCAAGGTGAAACTGGTGCCCAGCACGGTGACGGACGAGGTTTCCGCCCTGAGGACGAAATCCGTGGATTCCATCTGGATTTTCTATGCCTGGGCCGGCGTGAAGATGGAGCTGGAAGGGCTGGAAACCGACTATTTTGCATTTGCGGACTTAAACCCTGTGTTTGACTATTATACGCCGGTGATCATTGCAAACAATCCGTTTTTGGAAAACGAAGGCGATACGGCCAGAGCCTTTTTGCGCGCCGTGAGCCGGGGCTATGAGGATGCGGTCAAAAATCCCCGGGAGGCCGCAGAAATTCTCTGCGCGGCTGCCCCAGAGCTGGATCCCGAGCTGGCGGCGGCCAGCCAGGAATACCTGGCGGACAAGTACCAGGCGGATGCAGCGCAGTGGGGTTACATCGATCCGGCCCGCTGGAATGCGTTCTACGGCTGGCTGAACGAGAATCAACTGTTGGACACGCAGATTCCGGAAAACGCCGGTTTTTCCAACGACTATCTACCGCAGTGAGGGAGGAAACCCAATGGAGAAGCTGAAGGTTCTGGGCGTGAGCAAATCCTTTGACGGAGAGAGCGTGATCCGGGACATCCACATAGAACTTCGGGAGGGGGAGCTCGTCTCCCTCCTGGGGATCAGCGGCGGCGGAAAGACTACGCTGTTCAACGTGATTGCAGGCTTAAGCCTGCCAGATCAGGGACAGGTGCTTTTGAACGGCAGAGATATCACCGGACAACCGGGAAATGTGAGCTACATGCTCCAGAAGGACCTGCTGCTGCCGTATCGGACCATCGTGGACAATGTGGCTCTGCCCCTGCGCATCAAGGGCGCGGGCAAGAAAGAGGCGCGGGAGAAGGCGTCCGCCTATTTCGGCCAGTTCGGACTGGAGGGAACGGAGATGAAGTATCCGGGCCAGCTCTCCGGCGGTATGCGCCAGCGGGCCGCACTGCTGCGGACCTATCTGTTTTCTGCGGATGTGGCGCTGTTGGACGAGCCATTTTCAGCGCTGGACATGCTGACCAAGGGGGCGGTGCACAGTTGGTATCTGGATGTGATGGAGCGCATCCGCCTGTCCACTCTGTTTATCACCCACGATATCGACGAGGCCATATTGCTGTCGGACCGGATCTATCTGCTCACCGGAAGGCCGGGACAAATCACCGGGGAGCTGGTGATCAAAGAGCCGCGCCCGCGCCGCAAAGATTTCAATTTGACGGAGGAATTTCTCGCATACAAGCGGGAGATTCTGCGCCGGTTAGGAGGAGAAGATGGGATATCGTAATTTAAAGAGCCTCAGCGTATTGATCAGCCTGGTATTGCGGCATAAGCCCGAGGCGGCCGGGATCAGCCTGGACGAACACGGCTGGGCCGATATTGAAACGATGATGGCGGGCATGAACGCCTCCGGTCACAGGATTGACCGGGAAATGCTGGAGGAGATCGTGAGAACCGACGAAAAGGGCCGCTACAGCCTGAGCGAGGACGGGACGAAGATCCGGGCCAACCAGGGCCACAGCGTCCCGGTGGACGTGGAGCTAAGCCCGGTCCAGCCGCCGGAGATTCTCTATCACGGGACCGCGGAGCGCTTTGCGCATGCGATCCGTGAGGGCGGCCTGCTGCCCATGGGCCGGCTGTATGTCCACCTCTCAAAGGATGTGGAAACGGTGGTAAAAGTGGGAAGCCGTCACGGAAAACCGGTGGTGTTCGAGGTGGAGTCCGGGCGGATGTACCGGGATGGGATACCGTTTTACCTCTCCTGCAACGGCGTGTGGCTGACGAAGGCCGTGAAGCCAAGGTATCTGAAGGGGCGGGAGTAAGGGTAGCAGTATAAAATACGGAGGCGGCAAAATGCTGAAAACAAAAAAGGATCTGATTGCCCATTGTCTGACGTACCCCGATGTATATGAGGATTATCCCTTCCACGATCACGAGTGGGCGGTGATCCGGCACCGGTCAAACCGGCGGGTGTTCGCCTGGATTTACCGCCGGGAGGGTCAGGTCTGCGTCAATGTGAAGTGCGATCCCCAGTGGGTGGAATTCTGGCGTAAGGCTTATCCGGGCGTGCTTCCGGGCTATCATTTAAACAAGAAATACTGGAACACTGTGCTTCTGGACGGCACGGTGCCGGACAAGGAGATTCGCCGGATGATCGCGGAGAGCTACGATCTGACCCGCTGATTCGTTGTACTCTTTCATAAAGCGCGCAAGAAAAAAGCGATGGACATTGCGAAGTCTGTAAAAGGATGTTAAAATGGAACTGTTTCATAATTTTGGAAAACAGAGGAAAAGCGATGTCTGGTCGAAACGATGAACAGTGGATGAAAGAGCGGTATGAGGAGGTTTGCCGGAAAAATCCGGAGGAGTACGCCCTCATCAGCCTGAAAATAAAGCGGTTCCGCATCTTCAACCGCCTGTTCGGACGCGAGGCGGGGGACTGGCTGGCCGGGCAGGTTTACGAGGCCATCCGCACCTGGCTGGGGGAGGACGAATATGTGGCCCATATCCGGCTGGGCTATTTTAACCTGCTGGTTCATATGCCGGAAGATTACGATGAGATCTTCCAGTGCGTTATCAAACTGAACGCACAGATCCGCGACTGGCCATACGGCGAGGCGTACGGGAAGGTTTACAGCGGGATGGGCGTTTACCGCCTGACGAATCAACCGGAAGACTTTTTTACGGCTCAGTACAATGCGGACATCTGCCGGGTGGAGAGCCCGGAGAGTGTTCTGCGCAACTCCCACTTCGAGGTGTATGGAAAAACCCACCATGACACGAACCTGGGCAGCTACAACATGGAGCAGAATATCCGGCCTGCCATGGACCACGAGGATATTAAGCTCTATCTGCAGCCCAAGGTGGATTTGAAAACAGGGGAGGTCACTCAGGCGGAGGCGTTGGTGCGCTGGATTGATCCACAAAAGGGGATGATTCCGGTGGCGGAATTCCTGCCGGAGTTGGAAAAAAATGGATTAATCGGTGATCTGGACCTGTATCTGTTCGAGCGGGTGTGCAAGCATATCAGGCGTTGGCTGGAGGTGTACGGGAAGAAGATCCGCATCAGCGTGAACCTTTCCAGCGATATGTTCAATTACCGGTATTTCTTTAAATATTATGAGGAAGTATATGAGAAGTTTCCCTGTCCCAAGGACTGCATTGAGTTTGAGCTTTTGGAAAGCATCGTGCTCAACCAGGTGGATCAGGTGCAGAAGGTGGTGGAGCAGCTGAGACGCTTTGGATTTTCCTGTTCCCTGGACGATTTCGGCAGCGGATACTCCTCCTTCAGTGTGCTCACCAATACCCAGCTGGAAGCGCTAAAGATCGACCGCTCCCTGTTTCGGAACGAGAATGATCCCAGAGAGCGGGTCTTGATCCGCCATATTCTGGAATCGGCCAAGGAACTGAAACTGAAAACCGTAGCGGAAGGTGTGGAGACCAGGGGATATGTGGAGTACCTGAAAAGTCTCGGCTGTGATTATGTGCAGGGCTATGTATTTTACCGGCCAATGCCTGTGGAGGAATTTGAGGAACGCTTTTTGAAAAACGGGGAGCGTGCCCGGGTGTGACCGTCATTTCGAATTGATGATTGAATGGTATAATCAATCTGCCTCAATCCCAACTTAGGAATGTGGTGATAGAATGACGGATAGCGAAAAACTTGATTTATTGATTGTTCAGATGCAGGCGATGAACGGGCGAATGGACGGCTTAAAAAAGCGTGAGGACCACATTCACGATACCAAAAAGCATACCGCATAATTAATAGTTCACCATACAGAGTGTAAAGCCGACGGAATTCAGGGTTTACACTCTTTTTGTTGAATGCAATGGCCCGGCGGTACCATCACAAAAAATGCCCTAAAACCAACGTAAATACGTCACTTTTAGGACATTCTCCAGAAACAGGTAGTGCCGGCAGTGGGACTTGAACCCACACGGCGTTGCCGCCAACGGATTTTGAGTCCGCATCGTCTGCCATTCCGACATGCCGGCCGGAAACTGTTTGCAACGCTAATTATTCTATCACAGGATAATCACTTTGGCAAGTATTTTTTGCATTGAAAAAGAAGATAATTTATTGTATGATGGAGGGAGATTTGAGACAGAGCGAGGAGGAAGGCTTATGACCTGCAGAGAGGCGGAGCGCCTGGTGATGCCCTATATCAACGGGGAACTTACCGACGCAGAGCTGGCGGAATTTTTAAAGCATATCGATACCTGTGAAGACTGCAGGGAAGAGCTGGAGATCTACTTTACCGTGGACGTGGGCATCCGGCAGCTGGACGAGGGCACCGGCACCTACAACATCAAGGGGGCCCTGGAGACGGCCCTGGAGATCTCACGGCAGCGGATTCACACCCTCTATCTGCTGCAGACGGCCAGGTACGCGGTGAATACCCTGTGCTTCTGGGCGGTGTTGGTGGTGCTCATTTTACAGCTGCGCATCTGGGGACAGCTGGGCTTTTTAGGCTTATAATCTGCGGGCCCGCCCCGCACAAGGCAGAAAGGAAATCAAGATGGACAAACTTGTTTTAATCGACGGACACAGTATCTTAAACCGCGCATTTTACGGGGTACCGGACCTGACCAACTCGGAGGGTCTGCATACCAACGCAGTGTACGGTTTTTTAAATATCATGTTTAAAATTCTCGAGGAGGAGAAGGCGGATCACCTGGCGGTGGCCTTTGACCTGAAGGAGCCCACCTTCCGGCACCAGATGTACGAAGCCTACAAGGGCACGCGCAAGCCCATGCCCGAGGAGCTCCACGAGCAGGTGGCGCTGATGAAGGAGGTGCTTACGGCCATGGGCGTGCCGATTCTGACGCTGCCGGGTTATGAGGCGGACGACATTCTGGGCACCGTGGCCAAGCGCAGCCAGAAGGAGGGCATCCAGGTGTCCGTTGTCTCCGGGGACCGGGACCTGCTGCAGCTGGCGGACGAGCACATCAAAATCCGCATCCCCAAGACCAGCAGAGGCGGTACGGAGGTCCACGACTATTACCCGGAGGACGTGAAACGGGAGTACCAGGTGACGCCCGCAGAGTTCATCGATGTGAAAGCCCTGATGGGGGATTCCTCGGACAATATTCCCGGCGTTCCGTCCATCGGTGAAAAGACGGCCACAGCCATCATAAGCGCTTACGGCAGCATTGAAAACGCTTACGCGCATCTGGAAGAGATCCGTCCGCCCAGGGCGAAAAAAGCTCTGGAGGAGCACTACGACATGGCGCAGATGAGCAAGGAATTGGCCACCATCTGTCTGGACTGCCCGGTGGCATTCGAATACGGGAAAACGCAGATCGAAAACCTCTACACGCCGGAGGCGTACCAGTACATGAAGCGGCTGGAGTTCAAGTCCATTCTCACCCGCTTTGACGCCGCTTCCATGGGAGGAGGGGAGACCTCCAGCCTTGAGGACGGCTTCCGTCTGGTGACGGAGAAGGCGGAGGCGGAAAGGCTGTTTGCAAAGGCCGCAAAGCAGCCGGTGGTGGGCGTACAGCTGATCACCGCCAGCCGCAGCGCAGCCAGGGCAGCGGGAGAGATGGAGCAGCTCTCGTTTTCCTTTGACGAGGGCGGCGCGCTACAGTCCGGCGAAAAGGCCAAGGAGGGCCTTTTACCCGTAGCCGCCGCAGCGCTGTGCGCCGGGGAGGAAGATATCTGCTGTATTGTCACCGGCGGGGAGCTCACCGAGGTGTGGCTGTTGGAACGGATATCCGCACTGCTGCAGGGCTTGACCGGCGGAGCGGGCGCCTGGGTGCTGGATTTAAAAGAACAGCTGCCCTATCTGGATATCCCCTACGATGGCCCGGTGTTTGACGCAGGGGTGGCGGGATACCTGTTAAATCCCCTGAAGGACTCCTACGGGTACGACGATCTTGCAAGGGACTTCCTTGGACTTACCGTGCCCTCCAGGGCGGACCTGCTGGGCAAACAGTCCTTGGGCGACGCCCTTTGGATGAAGGACCCCAAGGCTGTCAGCTGCGCCTGCTATATGGGGTATGTGGCCATGAAGGCGGCCGCGCCTCTGACCGAGCGTCTGAAACAAACCGGTATGTACCAGCTGTTCATTGAAATCGAGATGCCGCTGATCTACAGCCTTTCCAGTATGGAACAGGCCGGCGTGAAGGTGGAGCGGGAGGAGCTAAAGGAGTACGGAAGCCGCCTGAAGGTGCAGATCGACGTGCTGGAGCAGGAGATCTACCGCGACACGGGCAAGGAATTCAACATCAATTCCCCCAAGCAGCTGGGCGAAATCCTTTTCGGAGATATGGCGCTGCCCGGCGGCAAAAAGACCAAGACCGGCTATTCCACCGCTGCGGACGTGCTGGAGAAGCTGGCCCCGGACTATCCGGTGGTTCAGAAGATTTTGGACTATCGCCAGCTGACCAAGCTCTATTCCACCTACGCGGAAGGGCTGGCGGCGTTCATTGGCTCGGACGGCCGCATTCACGGCAAATTCAACCAGACCATCACGGCCACCGGCCGCATCAGCAGTACGGAGCCGAATTTACAGAATATTCCGGTGCGCATGGAGCTGGGGCGGGAGATCCGCAAGGTCTTTGTGCCCAGAGAGGGAAGTGTGTTTGTGGATGCGGACTACTCCCAGATCGAGCTGCGCATCCTGGCCCACATGTCGGGGGACGACCGGCTGATCGGGGCCTACCGCTCCGCTCAGGATATCCACGCCATCACGGCCTCGGAGGTGTTTCACATTCCCTTAGACCAGGTGACGCCCCTGCAGCGGCGCAACGCCAAGGCTGTGAACTTCGGTATCGTCTACGGCATCAGCGCATTCGGACTCAGCGAGGATTTGAGCATTTCCCGCAAGGAGGCAGTGGAGTATATCAACAAATATTTTGAGACCTATCCGGGCGTCAAGACCTTTCTGGACGGACTGGTGACCCAGGGCAAGGAACAGGGGTATGTGACCACCCTCTACGGCCGCAGGCGTCCCATTCCGGAGCTGAAATCCGCCAACTTCATGCAGCGCCAGTTCGGCGAGCGCGTGGCGATGAATTCCCCTATCCAGGGCACTGCGGCGGACGTGATGAAGATCGCCATGATCCGGGTGGACCGGGAGTTAAAAAAGCGGAACATGAAGTCCAGAATCGTGCTGCAGATCCACGATGAGCTTTTGGTGGAGACCGAGCGCAGCGAGGTGGAGGCGGTGAAAGCCCTGCTGGAGGAACAGATGAAGGGGGCCGCGGATTTGAAGGTAGCCCTGGAGGTGGACGCCAAGGTGGGCGATTCCTGGTTTGCAGCTAAATAAAATTACAGTGAGCGCAGGGCCGCAGCCGACAGCTGGGGCCCTGCAAACAGACAGGTGAGCGATATGGAAAAACGGATCATCGGCGTGACCGGGGGCGTGGGCGCCGGCAAGAGCCGGGTATTAAAAATTCTGGCCGGGGATTTTGGCGCCCATGTTATCCAGGCTGACGAGGTAGCCAAGTCCCTGATGGAGCCGGGGAAGGAGTGCTACCGGCGTGTGGTGGAGTACCTGGGGGATTCCATTCTGGCGGGGGACGGGACCATCGACCGGCAGGCCATGGCCGCCCTGATCTTTGGGGACGTGGAAAAACGGCGTCAGGTGGACCGGCTGACCCACCCCGCGGTATGGCAGGCAATCCGGAGGGAAGCGGAGACCTCCCCCAACCGCCTGGTGGTAATCGAGGCTGCGATTTTAGGTCAAGAATTTCGTGACAACTGCCAGGAAATGTGGTATGTTTATACATCGAGGGAGAACCGGCTGCTGCGCCTGGCAAAAAACAGGGGCTACAGCGAGGAAAAATCCCGGGCGATTATGGAGAGCCAGGCTGCGGAGGCGGAATTTGAGGCGTTCTGTGACCGCCGGATCGACAACAACGGCACTTTGGAGGAGACCAGGCGGCAGATAAACGGCCTTCTCACGGAATGAAAAGCAGAGGAACCTACAATATGAGAATGGTAAGCATTGCGAGCGGCAGCAGCGGCAACTGCATTTACATAGGGTCTGATAAGACCCATATTCTGGTGGATGCGGGGATCAGCAACAAGCGCATCCAGCAGGGACTGAACGATATCGGCCTGAAAGGCGGGGATGTGGACGGCATCCTGATCACCCACGAGCATTCGGACCACATCAAGGGCCTGGGCGTGCTGGCCCGCAAGTACCAGGTCCCCATCTACGCCACCCGGGAGACTCTGGACGAGATCCGTTCCAAGAGCAGCCTCGGGGATTATGACAGGGAGCTTTTACACCCCGTGTGCCCGGACGTGGACTTTGTGGTGGGAGATCTGACGGTTAAGCCCTTCAGCATCGACCACGACGCGGCCAATCCGGTGGCCTACCGGGTGCAGTGCGGGGAGCGGTCCGTGGCGGTGGCGACGGATATGGGACATTACGACCAGTATATCATCGACCATCTGCGGGATCTGGACGCTCTGCTGCTGGAATCCAACCACGACGTGCGGATGCTGGAGAGCGGCCCCTATCCCTATTATCTGAAGCGCAGGATTCTGGGGGATCATGGCCATCTGTCCAATGAGAATGCGGGCAGGCTGTTAAACTGCATCCTCCACGACCGCATGAAAAAGATTCTCCTGGGCCATCTGAGCAAGGAAAACAATTATGCGGAGCTGGCCTACGAGACGGTGCGCCTGGAGATCGACGAGGGCGACTGCCCTTACGGCGCGGCGGATTTCTCCATCACCGTGGCGGGCCGGGACCAGATGAGTGAGATTGTCAATCTGTAAGCTGAGACAGCGTTTACATAGATCATACGTATCGGTTCAGTACCTTCACAGATACGAGCAAAATCCATTTAAAATCGACTTTGTCGATGGGATTTTTGCCAGCAAGTTTAGGTTTTCATACGGTCAGCGCAGCAAGTGCGCAGACCTACTGAACAGTTACGATCATACTATAAAGTAAAAAGAGGAGAGCTGGAATGAGCAAAGCAATTATTACCGTAGTAGGAAAAGACACCGTAGGAATTATCGCAAAGGTATGTACCTATCTGGCGGAAAACCGGATCAACATCCTGGATATTTCCCAGACCATCGTGCAGGACTATTTCAACATGATGATGATCGTGGACGTGACCTCCATTTCCCAGTCCTTCGGTGATGTGGCGGAGGAGCTGGAGCAGGTGGGAGAGGCCATCGGCGTGAAGGTGAAGATTCAGAGAGAGGACATTTTCACCAAGATGCACCGGATCTGATCTCCGGCGGCCCGCCGGGAACCGGCCCGGACAGCGGATGAAGCCGCGGGATCCGGGCGCGAAGCACAACACTGCCTAAACTCAGGACAGAAAGGGACATATGAGCATGATAAACATATACGAGGTAAACGAGACCAACAACATGATTGAGCACGAGAAGCTGGACGTGCGCACCATCACGCTGGGCATCAGCCTGCTTGACTGCGTGGACGGCGATCTGGACGCGGTCAACGAGAAGATTTACCGGAAAATCACCACCATGGCAAAGAATCTGGTTGCCACGGGAAATGACATTGAGCGGGATTTCGGCATCCCCATCGTGAACAAGCGTATCTCCGTAACCCCCATCGCTCTGGTGGGCGGCGCGGCCTGCAAAACCCCGGAGGATTTTGTGACCATCGCCAGGACGCTGGACCGGGCGGCCAAGGAGGTGGGCGTGAACTTCATCGGCGGATACTCCGCCCTGGTGAGCAAGGGTATGACCACGGCGGACCAAAACCTGATCCGTTCCATTCCCCAGGCTCTTGCGCAGACTGAGCGGGTTTGCAGCTCCATAAACGTGGGCTCCACTAAAACAGGCCTGAACATGGACGCGGTGGAGATCATGGGCCGCATCGTAAAGGAGACCGCCGAAGCCACAAAGGATAACGACAGTCTGGGCTGCGCCAAGCTGGTGATATTCTGCAATGCCCCGGACGACAATCCCTTTATGGCGGGCGCTTTCCACGGCGTCACCGAAGCGGATGCCGTGATCAACGTGGGCGTCAGCGGTCCCGGAGTGGTAAAGGTGGCGTTGGAGAAGGCCAGAGGGGCCAACTTCGAGGTGCTCTGCGAGACCATCAAGAAAACGGCCTTCAAGATCACACGCGTGGGCCAGCTGGTGGCTCAGGAGGCTTCGAAACGTCTTGGAATTCCCTTCGGAATCATCGATCTGTCTCTGGCTCCCACCCCGGCGGTGGGCGACAGCGTTGCGGAGATTCTGGAGGAGATCGGCCTGGAGCGGGTGGGCGCCCCCGGCACCACGGCGGCTCTGGCCATGCTCAACGACCAGGTGAAAAAGGGCGGCGTTATGGCTTCCTCCTATGTGGGCGGCTTGAGCGGCGCGTTTATCCCGGTCAGCGAGGACCAGGGGATGATCGACGCGGTGAGCCTGGGAGCGCTCACCATGGAGAAGCTGGAGGCCATGACCTGCGTCTGCTCCGTGGGACTGGATATGATCGCCATCCCCGGCGACACGCCGGCGTCCACCATTTCCGGAATCATCGCCGACGAGGCGGCCATCGGTATGGTGAATCAGAAGACCACGGCGGTACGCCTGATCCCGGTGATCGGGAAGAGCGTGGGCGACACGGCCCAGTTCGGCGGATTGCTGGGCTACGCGCCGATTATCCCGGTGAACACTTTCTCCTGCGAGAAGTTTGTCACCCGGGGCGGACGCATCCCGGCCCCGATTCACAGCTTTAAGAACTAGGGGAGAATGCCATGAAGTTATATCTGATCCGCCACGGGCGGCAGAGCAGCAAGCTCTGCAACGTGGACGTGGATTTGAGCGAGGCGGGCTTTCGGCAGGCGGCTCTGGTGGGGGAGCGGCTGGTGCCGGCAAAGATCGACGCCGTGTATTCCAGCGACCTGCTGCGCGCCGTGCAGACCGCCCAGTCGGCCAATATTTACTGGAACGTGGAGCATTTCGTGCGCCCGGGCCTGCGGGAGATCTCCTTCGGCCACATGGAGGGAATGACCGACGCGGCCATAGCGGAACAATACAGGGATTTCAAGCGGGAACAGCAGAAGATGGAACGGGATCTGGCCTACCCGGGCGGTGAGTGTGCCGGGGACGTGGTGGCCCGTGCGCTGCCTGTGTTCGAAGAGATGGCGCGCAGCGGCTACCGGCGAGTCGCCGTTGTGACCCACGGCGGCGTGATCCGTTCCCTGATTGCCCATTTTCTGGGCATGGATCTGGCAAAATGGCGGATGCTTGCCGTGGACCTGGAGAACTGCAGCATCTCGGAGCTGGACTACCACGAGGACACTGGGCGGTTTTATGTGGAGCGCTTAAACGACTATGCACACCTGGAGCGTTATCCCGAACTCCTTCGGAGCGGCTGGGTGGATGAGGAGAATTAGATGAAAAAGGGAATTCTGTTTGACGTGGATGGAACCCTGTGGGACTCAGCTCCCCAAGTGACGGAGGCCTGGAACGATATCCTGGCCTCTTGCCCGGATGCAGGGAGAACCATCACGGTGGAGGATATGTACCAATATATGGGGCGGCCTATGGATGAGATCAGCCGCATGATGCTGCCGCATCTGGAGGACAAGCGGCGCTGGGAGATCATGGAGCGCTGCATGGAATATGAGAACGAGTATCTCCTGACCCATCCGGGGGCGCTTTACCCGGGCGTACGGGAGGCGCTTTGCCGGCTGGCCGGGGAGTACGAGCTGTACATTGTCAGCAACTGCCAGGATGGCTACATCCAGGTGCTGATGAAGGTCTGCGGCCTGGAGGAGTTGATCCGGGATATGGAGTGCTTTGGCCGCACCGGCCGTCCCAAGGGGGATAATATCCGCCTGGTGATAGAGCGAAACCACCTGGACCGGGCGCTCTACGTGGGCGACACGGCTATGGATCAGGAGGCGGCTGACAAGGCGGGCGTCCCCTTCGTGCACGTGTCCTACGGGTTCGGGCAGGCGGTGGAGCCGGCCGGCGTGATCGGGGAGATCGGGGATCTTGTAGAGCTGGCAAAGAATATTCTGGCGTGACGGCGTTGGCAGGTCCGCTGTGGTAATTGTGCGAGGGCGCGGAGCTTTCCGGCGGCATTTTGGACCGCTGGATCAGGAGTCCGCGCCTTAAGAATCTTGAGAAGCAGGAGAATGATCCATGAACCAGACAGAGCGCGAGGAGACCACCCGGGCGGTGGAACAGTTTTTAAATGAATCCCTGGAGCGGATTTTACTGAGTAATCCAGTCAATCCACAGCAGCTCTCCCGGGCCAGGCTGCGCCCGCTGCTGATAAAAGGGGAGCTGCGTTTCCAGGTGGAGGAGCAGGCGGGAAAACAGGCGTTTCACCGCAATCTGGACGCCAAAGAGGCGGCAGCCTATGTGACGGATCGCCTGGACGGACAGTTTCGGCAGGCGGAGATCGCCTCCGCCCTGGGCAGCGGATTGATTCTGGTCAGCAAAAAGGGGAAGGTGACGGTCAAGGTCAGGGGCCGGGGCAAAGCCCAGGCTGCGCCCGCGCGGATCACCCCCATGTCCCATAACCGGCAGAAGCGGTATATTTTGGAGGAAGGGATTGCGGTGCCGTTTCTGGTCGATCTGGGCGTGATGACAAAGGAGGGCAGGGTGGTGAACAGCCGGTACGACAAATTCCGGCAGATCAACCGCTTTTTGGAGATGGTCGAGGATGTGCTGCCCGGCCTGGACAAGGGACGGGAGAACACAATCATCGATTTCGGCTGCGGAAAGTCCTACCTGACCTTTGCCATGTACTATTATCTGCGGGAGCTGAGAGGGTATCAGGTGCGGATCATCGGTCTGGACTTAAAGGAGGATGTGATCGCCCGCTGTGAGAAGCTGGCGCGGGCCTACGGCTACGAGGGACTGAGCTTTACCTGCGGGGATATCGCGGGCTACGAGGGCGTGGACCAGGTGGACATGGTGGTGACCCTGCACGCCTGCGATACGGCCACGGATTACGCCCTGGCCAAGGCCGTGGGCTGGGGCGCAAAGGTGATTTTGTCGGTGCCCTGCTGCCAGCACGAGCTGAACGGACAGATGGAAAATGAGTTGATGGGACCGGTGTTCCAGTACGGGCTGATCAAGGAGCGGATGGCGGCGCTGTACACGGATGCGATCCGGGCACAAGTGCTGGAGCATATGGGCTACAGGACCCAGATTCTGGAATTTATAGATATGGAACATACGCCTAAGAATATTTTGATTCGGGCGGTGAAACAAGGAAAGCGAAAGGACAACGAGGGGGAGATCCGGGAGCTTGTGAAGTTCCTGAACGTAAGCCCGACCATCATGCGGGAGCTGATGGGAGAAACTGAAGCGGAGTAAGAGGCTGGAGGCAAAAAGCTTTCTTTGAAAAATTGTAAATATATGGAAAAAGAGCCCGGCAGCCCGGGCTCTTTTTTGGGTTGTGCATTGTGTGGGGGAAAGGCAAGCATCTTCGGTGCGGCAAGACGTTCCGGCGCAGGCGTGGAAACACGCAGAGAGGCTTCCACGTCAGAGAATAGTCAGTTTCTGCGTAAATTCATTGGGCAAGGAACAGCCGTATTTCGTGCAGTAGACGGACTGCCAGAGGTGGGAAGCGTGGAAGTCCTGATTCAAAAGATCCAGCGGGGTGCCGGTGAGTTGTTCCCGGGCATCGGCGGTTTTGGTGATCAGCGGGATGGAGGTTTTTTGCTTGACGGCAGCTAACAGAGGGGCCGCCGAGCGGTTAAATCCCAGCACCCGGGCGTAGGGGGCGTAACTGCAGGCCCGAGCCTTGGCGGTGAGTTGGGCGTCGACGCCCAGGAGCAGGTGACAGAGCGCGCGGCTCACCCGGGTGTAGGTGTACTGACGGGTCTTTAACTGGCGGATGCGGCCTTCCCAGCTGGCAGTGGTTAAAGCCATGCGGGCGAGGCGGCGCGCCAGATCATCGCTGATTCCCTCAAAACGGTCAAAAGAGATACCCTCGTGGATGCAACCGGAGATGGCGAAATTTAAAAGAGCGGAAAAGTCCCCGGCAAAAAGCGGGGCGGAGCGGGCAAATATCTCCCGGGCGTTTTGGGGAATATGGGATATAATAGCCGGATCTGCAAGTCCCAAAGGGGATTGGGACAGGACTTTTCGGAGGGCTGAGGCGGAAGCCTGTCCGTTTTCCAGGTCCTGATCGTGGTATGCGTTTCCCAGGCGCAGGACAGCCAGAGGTGTGAGAGCGCTGTTTTGGACCAGTAGGGCGCGGCAGTATTCCAGGCCCAGAAGGTTGTTGGGGCTCTCGATGAGGGCTATGGTGTCCGGATCCAGAACGCCCAGAGTTTTCAGGGCGCGGCTGCGGGCTGCGGGCCAGGTGAGACCGCTTTTGATACCTTCCCTCATCAGGGCCTCGTATTCCGCGGAACCGTCGGTCAGATACCGGGCCGCTCTGAGAAGAGGGGCGGTGTCGCCACACTCGCTGCCGAAACAGAGGGTGTCCACCGTGCCCAGTCCGGAGAGCAGCGCCACGCCGCAGGAGGCGAAATCCTCGGCGCTGCCGGTGGCAAACAGGGAGGGGATTTCCAGCACCAGATCCGCGCCGCAGGCCAGGGCGGCCCGGGCACGCAGATACTTGGAGTAGACAGCCGGCTCGCCCCGCTGTACGAAGTCGCCGCTCATGGCGACCACGCAGTAATCCGCGCCGGACAGTTCTTTTGCCCTGGCAATCTGATACTGGTGGCCGCCGTGAAATGGATTGTATTCTGCAATAACGCCCGTCACCCTCATGGCAGGCCCTCCTTTTTCCGTAATCGTTTGGTGATTCTTTGATATTATACCCGCAAACAGGCGGCGCGTCCAGACGGGGCCGGGTTTATTTTTAGAGTTTGATTTTTCAGAAAACGAAGGGGGCCGGAGTGCAGCCCGACGTTTGCCGCTCTTCACCCCTTTTTTAAAGGGCAATCCTGATGTGATAGTGCTCCATCCAAAAATTAACCTGCAAAATATAAGCCAGCATCTGCGGCCCGGCCATCAGCTGTCCGTACCAGGGCCGCCCGTAGTCCGAGGGGCTGAGAAGAAAACGCTCCAGTTTCTTTCGGTCCAGGAACTGCATGACAGGGGCGTTGGAGTCGGCGGCCATTTCGCGCACCCGCTTCACCAGCAGGGCCTCGTAGTTTGTGTCGTAGGTCTTGGGATAGGGAGATTTGCGGCGGAAGAGAATCTCGTCCGGCAGATGGCCCCGGCCCGCCTGGCGCAGCAGGTTTTTCACCACGCCGCCCCTGGTTTTCATATCCCAGGGCACATTCCACACGTATTCGATGATCCGGTGGTCGGCAAAGGGCACCCGTGCTTCCAGGCCGGAGTACATGCTGTCCCGGTCCATCCGGTTTAACAGGGTCTGCATGAACCAGCGCAGGTTTAAGTAGGCGATCTCACGCCTGCGGGCCTCCTCGGGGGTATCCCCGTCCAGCCGGGGCGTCTCGGCCACGGAGCGCTCGTAGGTTTCCCGCACATAGTCCTCCATCCCCAGAAATTGGATAAAATCATCGCTGAGAAGCACCTTGCGGGCGTTCAAATCCATGGTCCAGGGGAATGTGTGGGCCTCAAAGCATTCCTTGCGGTGAAACCAGGGATATCCCCCGAAAATCTCGTCCGCGCACTCGCCGGTCAGGGCCACCTTATTGTGCTCCTTCACCATAGAACAGAACTGAAGCATGGAGGAATCGATGTCCCCCATGGCGGGCAGATCGTGGGCCAGCACGGAATCATAGAGCCGGTCCGCCTGGGTGAGATTGTCGCACTCCAGATAGTGATGGCGACTGCCCAGAAATTCCACCATTTTATCCACAAAGGGGCGGTCCTGGGAGGGCTGGAAGGAGTTGGCCTTAAAATAGCGGTCGTTGTCCACGAAATCAAAGGAAAAGGTGTTCAGCCTCTCCCCGCGTTTCTTTAATTCCGCCGCACAGACTGCTGAGACCAGGCTGGAGTCCACTCCGCCGGACAAAAAGGTGCAGATGGGCACATCCGAAACCATCTGGCGGCGGATGGCATCCGTCACCAGGAAGGAAGTCTGTTCCACCGTGCGCTCATAGCTGTCCGTGTGGGGACGGCTCTCAAGCCGCCAATAGAAACGGTCCGAGATTCCTTCCTGGGAGCAGCAGAGAAAATGCCCCGGCAGCACCTCCTCTATGCCCTTGAATACGCCGCAGCCCGACGTTCTGGCCGGGCCGACGGAGAACACTTCGTTCAATCCCCTGCGGTCCAGCTCCGGCTCGATACCCGGAAATGCGAAAATTCCCTTCAACTCAGATGAAAACACCACCTCCCCATCCCGGACCGTGTAGAACAAAGGTTTGACCCCGCTGCGGTCCCGGAATAAAAACAGGCTGTCCTTCACCGGGTCCAGTATGGCGAAGGCAAAGATGCCGTTCAGGCGCTTGACAAACTCCGGCCCGAACTCCATGTAACCGGCGAGAATGACCTCCGTGTCGCTGGAGGTGAGGAAGGTGTGGCCGCAGTCCCGCAGATCCTTCCGTAACTCGCCGGTGTTGTACAATTCGCCGTTGTAGACAATGGCAAAGGTCTGACCAGCGTCGGTTTTGGTCATCGGCTGTCTGCCGCCCGCCAGATCGATGATGGACAGGCGGGCGTGAGAAAACCCCGCGTGCTCCCACAGCCAGATCCCCTCATCGTCCGGCCCCCGGTGGCGTTGCACCGAGGCCATGGACGACAGGATGGACTCATAGCGGGCAGGTTCTTTCAGGTAATGTTTTTTCGCACAGTAAAAGCCAGCGATTCCGCACATGGCAAATCCTCCTTGTCAAGAAACAGTTTACAGCAACAGGCAGGCGGTGAAAAAGGCGCAGATAAAACCGATCAGCACCGGCAGCAGGTTCTTTCGGGCCAACTCCAGAGGGCTCACGTCGCAGATGGCCGCCACCGGGATCAATCCCCAGGGGACGATGGTCCCGCCACCCACAAAGATCGCGGTGATCTGCCCCAGAGATGCCAGCACGGGAACCGATGCGCCCACCGCCAGGCCGAAGGTGCGGGCCAGGGAGCCGGTCAGAGGGAGTCCGGAAAAGCCGGAGCCGTCTAAGCCGGTCAGAGCGCCCACTACCATCTGAATCAATGCGGCCATATATTTGTTTAAGGGCGCGTTGTGGGCCAGCCAGACCGCCCAGTCGTTCATGATCCCGCTCTGGAACTGATCGCCCATGATGGTGGTGATTCCGCTGCCGCCCAAAAAGAAAAACGCGCCGATGATAATCACCGGTGCAAAAATGCGGATGGCGAACAGAAAGCCGTCGGTCACATAGTCCGTGACTTTCTCCAGGAAACGCCCCTTAAAACCCAGCGCCGCTCCGGCGCACATCACAAGGGCAGCGGTTCCGGAAACCAGGCTGGTGGCATCCCCGCCTTTTAAATTGAACGCGAACATCATCAGAATGTCGGCCAAAAAAGCCAGCGGCGTGAGAATTGCCAGGGTCATGGCCGCTTTGCGGGAGGGAGCGGGTTGACGGGAGAGACCACCGGTCCCGGAAACGCCGCCGTCCCCGCCGGACGGCAATTCGCCGGAGTCAGCCCCTTCCCCGCCGCCAAAGAGGCGCGGGCCTGCCGGAACAACCGACTGTATCCCCATGGTGCGCCGGTTTAAGAGGAAGGCGCTTACTACGGTGGCAATGCCCATGACCCAGAATACCGGCGCGGCCTGGGTGAGAATATCGGCGGAACTCACCCCTGCGGCTCCCGCCGAGACGCCGGGCGCACCCTGGATCACAAAGTCGTAGCTCAGGGCAAAGCCGTGGCCGAACAGGTTCATGGCCATGGCCGCAGCCAGCGGGTTTAGACCGGCCTTCACGGCAAAGGGAAGCATGATGGCTCCCACCAGAGCCACGGAGGGCGAGGGCCACAGGAACAGGGAGAACAAGAACATGGTCAGGCCAAGAATCCACCAGGTGAGAGAGGGCGTTTTCATCACCCTGGACATGGGAACCATCATCAGATAATCGCTGCCTAAATCCTTTAGACATTTGGAGAGTGCCGTGACCAGCGCAATGGTGGCGATCACCTCCATAAATTCACGGGCTGCGTACAGCACGGCGTTAAATACGGTCATGATGCCCCCGGCCACAGAGCCCAGGCCGATGACTCCCAGTATAAACAGAAAGGCGATGCAGACCGCCGGGGTATCGCGCCGCCGAACCATGACCGCCAGAATCGCGATTACTCCGATCAGATAGGCGTAATGCAGCGGAGTCAGCATTACCGGTGTATCGAACATAAGAATCACTCCTCCTAATTGAACTATAATCTATGGTATGCATCGCATGCGGACCAGTGTGAAGAATCGTAATTCGAACACAAATTTTCCATAATCGCTTCACAATTCCACCACAATTCCCGGGTATATTGTTAAATATCAAAAGGAAAGCGAGCCGAAAGGCGAAACTAAATAGAAGGAAAGCGAAAGGAGATCACAATTATGTATGAAAATGGGATGAACAATTTTGAACATATGGAGCAGGGAAATTTAAATGGAAATGAAAACGGCGGCGGGATGAACAACAATCCGTACCGCCCGGGCGTACCTTCGGGGGAACCTCCGAAACCGGGTAAGAAAGGAAAAATGGCCAAGAAGGTGGCTGGAATCACAGCGGCGGCCGTACTTTTTGGCACCGTGTCCGGCGGAGTGATGACCGGCGTGAGCCTGATCGGCAGCCGGGTAACAGGACTCTACGCGGCGAACAATGCCCAGAGCGCACCGGCCGAATCCCAGGCGCCTGCACCGGCGCTGACCACTGCCAACAACAGTTCAAACCAGACGGCTGCCACGCCGGTTTCCTCGGTAAACGACGTATCGGGAATCGTTGAGAACGCAATGCCCTCCGTGGTGGCGATCAACGACACCATGACGGTCCAGCAGCGGGATTTCTTCGGTATGCCCCAGACCTTTGAGGCCAAGTCCAGCGGCTCCGGCATCATCGTGGCCAAGAGCGACAGCGAGCTGCTGATCGCCACCAACAATCACGTGGTGGAGGGAGCCAGCGACTTAAAGGTGACCTTTGTGGACAACAAGGATGTGAGCGCCGCGGTGAAGGGCACCGATTCCGCAACCGATCTGGCTATCGTGGCGGTTCAGCTCTCCGACATCCCGGCGGACACCATGAGCAAGATCAAGGTTGCCACCATGGGCGACTCCGACCAGATCAAGGTGGGGCAGCAGGTCATTGCCATCGGCAACGCGCTGGGCTACGGACAGTCCGTGACCGTGGGTTATGTCAGCGCTCTGGACCGTGAGATCGAGGATGAGAAGGGCATCAGCCGCACCTTTATCCAGACCGACGCGGCCATCAACCCCGGCAACAGCGGCGGCGCTCTGCTGGATTTAAACGGAAATGTAATCGGCATCAATGCGGCCAAGACCGCCTCCACCGAGGTGGAAGGCATGGGCTTTGCGATTCCCATCTCCAAGGCACAGGATATCTTAAACACCCTGATGACCAAAAAGACCCGGGTAGCCGTGTCTGAGGACGCCCAGGGAACCCTGGGAATCCGCGTGACCAACGTGGATGCCGCCACCTCAAAAGAGCTCGGAATGCCGGTGGGCGTTTACGTGTACCAGATCATGGAGAACGGCGCGGCAGCCAATTCTGAATTAAAAGAAAAGGACATCATCACCAAGTTTGACGGCCAGTCCGTCACCAGCATGGAGGAGTTGACCCGGATGCTGACCTACTACGAGAGCGGTTCCACCGTCACCCTGACCGTACAGTCCCTGGTAAACGGCCAATACGTGGAGCACGAGGTTTTGATCACCCTTGGTCAGAGACAGAGTGCGGAGTGACCGGTTAAGGGGCGGCGGATGTCCATCCGATGTGAAAATTGGCACAGAAACCCGCTTACAACTTACAAGTGAGCTTGCTGCGGCTCCCCGCGCCAATTTTCACGCCGCCTGAACTGTTACGGCACAAATTCATTAATTGTAAATCTTTAAGAAAAATTAACACTTTATTCTCTGAATTGTGGTATAATATATCTCAATCAGAGAGTAGAGGAGGTCATCGATATGAAATTAGTATACGCGATCGTGAGAAATGACAACGAGGACGATGTTGTCAGCCAGCTGACTCAGCACCACTACAGCATCACCCGCCTTTCCACCACCGGCGGATTCCTGAAGAAGGGGAACACCACCCTGATGATCGGCGCTGAAGATGACAAGGTTCAGGAAGTGATCGATATCATCAAACAGGAGTGTGGCCAGCACCAGAAGATCACCGTGAACATGCCCTATATTTCCGGTACCACCATGGTCAACTACGCTACCATGCCCATGACGGTGGAGGTGGGCGGCGCCACCATTTTCGTGATCAATGTGGATCGCTACGAGAAGATTTGACCTTTCAAGTAAATCATGTACGCCGCGGGACCTCCGGGTTCCCGCGGGCGGGTTCGGAAGCTGCCTCTTGGACAGCTTCCGTTTTTTTAGGAGGCCGCGGGAGACCGGTGATTGTGCCCATGCGGCGGGCCGCCGGCCTGTCCGGAGCGCGGTTGCCGCAGAAAAAGCAGTGATTTTACCGCTATTTGCCAGCGTATTAAAAAAAATGCAAGATATTTCCCGGCGGGGGCTTGCAAAATTTGGGACAAACCAATAGAATAGTATACAGAATACAGAACTGTGCTTTTTTGCGGGAACTGTGAGTCATTTTAAAATTTACAAGGATAAAAGGAGAGCGTTAATTATGAAATTTTTAGTTGAGACATCCGCACGTCACGTACATCTGAGCCAGGAACATCTGGAGATCCTCTTTGGCGCCGGCTATGAGCTGACCAAGAAGAAAGATCTTTCCCAGCCCGGCCAGTATGCCTGCGAGGAGAGAGTCACCATCGTGGGCGGCAAGAAGGAAATGCCCGGCGTATCCATTTTAGGTCCGGTCAGAAAGGCCACCCAGGTTGAGCTGTCCCTGACCGACGCACGCTCCATCGGCGTTGCGGCCCCCGTCAGAGAGTCCGGCGACATCGCGGGAAGCGGCGCATGCAAGATCATCGGACCCAAGGGCGAGATCGAGATCACCGAGGGCGTGATCGCGGCCAAGCGCCACATCCATGCAACTCCCGCCGATGCTGAGGCCCTGGGCGTTGAGAACGGCCAGATCGTGAACGTAAAGATCGACACCGACGGCAGAAGCCTGGTATTCGGCGACGTGGTGGTCCGCGTCAGCGACACCTACGCGCTGGCCATGCACATTGACACCGACGAGTCCAACGCGGCAGGCTGCGGAAGAGAAGTATACGGCGAGATCGTTAAATAGTAAGGTTAAAGGAGAAGGACATATTATGAAGATTTTAGTTATCAACTGCGGAAGTTCCTCTTTAAAATATCAGCTGATCGATATGGACAATGAGAGCGTGCTGGCCAAGGGCCTATGCGAGCGCATCGGCATCGAAGGCTCCAAGCTGACCCATCAGCCGGCCGGCAAGGACAAGTATGTGATCGAGAACCCCATGCCCACCCACAAGACCGCCATCGAGATGGTTATGGCAGCCCTGCAGGATCCGGAGCACGGCGTGATCAAGGATACTTCCGAGATCTCCGCCATCGGACACCGCGTGCTGCACGGCGGCACGGTTTACAGCGATTCCATCGTTGTGAACGAGGATGTGAAGCGCGTGATCCGCGAGTGCTTTGACTTAGGCCCGCTGCACAACCCGGCCAACCTGATGGGAATCGAAGCCTGCGAGGCCGCGATGCCCGGCACCCCCAACGTAGCCGTGTTCGACACCGCCTTCGGTATGTCCATGCCGGAGAAAGCGTATACTTACGCCATTCCTCACGAATACTATGAGAAGTACGGCATTCGCCGTTACGGCTTCCACGGAACAAGCCACAAGTTCGTGTCCGCCGAGGCTATCCGGTTCGGCGGCCTGGATCCCGAGACCGCTAAGGTGATCGTCTGCCACCTGGGCAACGGCGCCAGCGTATCTGCCTCCATTGGCGGCAAGTGCGTGGATACCAGCATGGGCCTGACCCCGCTTGAGGGCCTGATCATGGGTACCAGAAGCGGCGATGTGGACCCGGCCGTGCTGCAGTTCATCATGAACAAAGAGGGCCTGGATATCAACCAGATGCTGGATATCCTGAACAAGAAGTCCGGCGTTTACGGCATGACAAACGGTATCTCCAGCGACTTCCGCGATATCGAGAACGCCAAGGCCGACGGCAACCACCTGGCTGAGGTAGCCCTGGATGCGTTCATCTACCGTGTTGTGAAGTACATCGGCGCTTACGCGGCAGCCATGAACGGTGTTGACGCCATCGCGTTCACCGCAGGCGTGGGTGAGAACGACAAGACCGGAAGAAAGAACATCTGCTCCAGCCTGGCGTTCATGGGCGTTGAGATCGACGACGAGGCCAACAACGTGCGCGGCGAGGAGCGCGTGATTTCCTCCCCCAACTCCAAGGTGAAGGTGATGTTGATCCCCACCAACGAGGAGCTGGCCATCGCAAGAGAGACCCTGGCGCTGGTTTAATGCGAAACTTGGCGTAATTGCCGGAAAAGTTCGTCAAACTGGAAAAATTATGTTGACAAACCACATGCCTCTATGTATAATGTTATAGGTGCATATGGAGGAATAATCGTATGCTGATTAATTTAACAGAACTGTTTTCCGTAGAGGGAAAAGTGAAGCATTACATCTGTGAATTGGAATTTTCCGAGTTTTGCGTGCCGGAAGGCACCTATGCGGTCGTGGAGAAAACGCCGGTGAATCTGGATATCACCAACAAGGGGAACAAGGTATTTTCTGTGACGGGCTCTGTGGATGTATCCCTGGAGATGCCGTGCAGCCGTTGCCTGGACCCGGTGAAGGTGGATTTCCATCTGGAGATTGACGACGAGATCGACATGAAGCAGACGGACAAGGATCGGATGGAAGCGCTTGACGAACAGTTCTATGTAAATGGTTACAATCTGGATGTAGACCAAATGGTTCGCAATGAGTTGACCTTGAGCCTGCCTATGAAAGTTCTCTGCGACGAAAACTGCAAGGGAATCTGTAATAGATGTGGTACAAATCTCAACCGTGGGACTTGTGACTGCGATACCAGGTCACTTGACCCGAGAATGTCAGTTATCCAGGATATTTTTAAACAGTTGAAGGAGGTGTAAACCATGTCTATCTGTCCTAAGAATAAATCTTCCAAAGCGAGAAGAGACAGCCGCAGAGCAAACTGGAAGATGAGCGCTCCCAACCTGGTAAAGTGCTCCAAGTGCGGTGCTTTAATGATGCCCCACAGAGTGTGCAAGGCTTGCGGATCTTATAACAAGAAAGAAATCATCAGCGTTGAGGACTAATTTCTGATCCGTCGAATAAGATCAAAAAGGCCGTCATGTCTATCATGGCGGTCTTTTTTTGATGCTGGCTCCGGAGAATTGATATGTTCCGTAAGGATAGAGGGCTCAGCGTGGCAAGCCTTAAGGAGTATTTTGGACTCTACAAGTTGCTGGAGGGAGAGTCCCTGCCCACGCTGGATAATTTCCTCGCGCTGAGCTTACTGCCCGGCGTCCCAATGAATGATTTGATTGTATATCACTGAATTATAACCGCCTTACAAACTCCCCGGCCGCGTTTCCCGCCATGGTTCCCACCTCATTGTAAGCCGTCTGATAGTAATGGAAATCATCTTTCATCAGACCTCGGGCGCGCATGGCGTGGAACGCGTCGCAGACCAGAACCACATCCGGCAGCTCCTTTGGAAGCTCCAGCTGCGCCCGGCGGATCTCCGAGTAGTCAAATCCCTTCCGGCCGTTGTATTCCCCGATGGCGATCAGGAAGCAGGTCTCAATTCCTTTTTCCCTCAGCTGGGAAAACATGTTTGTGAATCTGGCTTTGTAATCTTCAGGAGACGTTCCAAGGTCACCGTCCGTCTCCCCCTGGCACCAGAGCATATAGCGGTGGCGGACGGTGATTTCCTGTTCTTTCAGGAACTTCCCCGTCCGTTTCAGGCGCATGAGCGCGTCGGATAAATAGTCTCCGTCTCCCTGCCACTGGCCGATAGCGGAACCGCCCTTGCTCGCCGAGACCCCGATCACCGGGATTTTGGTCCTGGCGTAGTACGCGTTGATAAAAGCGGTTACCATGGAACCGGTTTTCATTCCGGGTTCGCAGATGCCGTCCGGATTGTTTTCATTGACGCCAAAAGGCTCGCTCGCCGGATGCAGCCGCCCCGGATCGGAAATAGCCCGGTATTCATACCCGGCTCCGGGCGTGAGCGCAGGCGCGGACTCGGGCCATTGAGGGGACGTCACGCCCCTCCCCGCCATATTCGATTGGCCGAGGAAGAGAAACAGGTCATGTTCTTTTTCCATAGTTACCTCCATGTATTCATTGTTTTCCATTCATTATTTATATCGGGAATCAAAATATTTCCGGCCTCCCGGATTCCCAGCCCCAGCAGCACCTCCACGGTTCTGCGCAGCTCGTGGATCAGCAGGAATTCCAGGGTGGAGGAGAATCCGTCTGCGTCCCTGCGCTCCAGCGCAGCGGTCATGCGGTCTAAGCCGGAGACAAAAAACAGAGGATCCTTCAGCGCATCCCTCATCAACGCCTCAATGGGATTTCCCCAAAAGAGCAGCCGTAGCAGCTCCGAATAGATCGTGCGCAGGGTTTGAGAGGGGGCATCCCGGGAAATCAACGACAGGGATGCGTATATCACCCGCCGGCTGAGTCCGCGGCTCTTCAAATCCAGCAGATATTGTTTCCAGCTGAAAAGCGAGGTCTCGTTCAGGGAGGTCAGAGTCAGCGCCGACACGTCCTTTCCCGACAATGCAAATATCTGCAGGCTTTCCGCCACATCCAGCAGACGCCTGCGAAGGTCCGGCTGGGTAAAATCGCAGTGGTCAGCACTCTGGGAGGGCGGGAGCACGCGGGCGCCCAGCGGCCGGGAGGATTTCACCGCTCCGACGCTGTTGAGCAGGCTGACCGCCCGGCGCACGGTGCTGACGGAAACGCCTTTTTCTGCGGATAACCGCTGGGCGGAGGGCAGGTAGCTCCCAACGGGGTACACGCCCCGGCCGATTTCGGTCAGGAGATCCATTGCCAGGGAGTAGCGCAGTTGGGAGGATTTTTTGTAGGCATCCCAGGAAAAAGCCACCTGCCGGCAAAATGGTTCCGGGGTGATATTTTCCCTGTAAAACAAACATAGGGAGCGGTAAAACTCCTCCTGGATCACACGCAGGACATCCGGCAGTTCGCCCCAACGCGCTTCCAGGCAGAGGGCGGCAGCGGTTCTAAGTTGTTTTAGCGTGATTTCGTGCAGGCGTTCATCGCTTGCCATTCCCCAGAAGGAACCGTAGAAATACAGATACAGGTAACGAATCAGCCGCATGAGGAGTTCATTTCCCAGATTGCCGTATTTGTGGTCCAGAACCCTCCAGACCGTCAGGATGGCCGAATGGCTTCCGGCGTCCGCAAACGCTTCTAAATCCGCAGCGTTCAAGGAACCGGTTTTCAGGGCCAGGCACTGCGCCTGCCCCAGCAACGGCCATATGCAGCGGCTTATGTCGGTCAGGGATTCCCTGCGTTCGGCGTAAAATGTCTGGACATGCCGCCGGATCTGTTCCGGTCCATAGCGGACCGCTACTTTCGCGCCGGACTTTTTGGAGATCGTAATATATCCCTCCTGACACAGGCGGTGATAGGCGGGGTTCACCGTATCCAGGGATGTGTGAAACCGTTTGTAAGTCTCCTCCAGGGATGGCAGCTTCTCACCGTATTGATAAAGACCGAATTGAATCTGAGTCCGGTAAAACTGATAAATCGCCTGATGCAGTTCCATGCCGCTGTTCACTGTCATTTCCTCCACTTTCACGTGTCTCTGAACACTATACCATCTTACGCGCCTGTTTTCTACAAAATACGCCATTTTGTTGCTATTTTTGCCAACCTTTGCTATACTCTTAATAATATTGGATGTGAACGAATAGCCGTATTTCGATCGCTCTGAGTGAAACGATACAGGAGATGTGGTTTAACATTATGGAGACAATCTTTTCGGGACAGGAATGTCCGAGCCGCGCGGACGCTTCATGCCCGGCGGCAATCAACGCGCTGCGCACCAGCGTCATCAGCTGCCGTCTGGATGAGGGGCTGACTTTTTTGTGGGGAAATGCCAGCTTTTTTAAAGGAATCCACTATCCGGCACAGGAGTATCACCGCCTCTACGCAGATCTGAGGCAGTATTATGCCGGATATCCTGAGGATTTTGAGCGGATACGCCGGGCGTTGTCACAGGCCCGGGAAGAGAACGAGTTTCAGATCGATTTGACCGTGCGGCTGCCCAGAAAGGAGGGCGGTTTTTTCTGGGCGCAGCTTTCCGGTTCGGTCTTTGAGGACCGGGATGCAGACGGCCTTTTGTTTCAGGGTGAATTTGCGGATGTGAACGCATTTGTGTCTGAAGCGGAAGAGCTGGACCGCCTTTACCGTCAGAGACAGCAGTATTTTAACTGGATGCTGGACACCTACATCGGCAATGTCTATATCAGCGATATGGATACCTACGAGTTGTTGTATCTGAACCAAAATTCCTACAAAACGCTGGGCAAAAGCGCCAGCCAGGTGCTGGGGCGCAAATGCTATGAGGTCATTCAGGGCAGAACCGCTCCCTGTCCCTTCTGCACCAACGATAAGCTGAGAGAGGATGCGGACTATGACTGGGAGTTCGACAACCCGCTTTTGCAGAAAACCTTTATGATCAAGAACCGTGAGATCTGTTGGGACGGCCGCCGGGCGCGCATCGAGCTGTCCCACGACGGCCAGAGCCCGGAGTATAAGCTGGCAAAAAAGGATCAGGAGTTGAATGCCATTATCCGGGCCATTCCAGGGGGATTTGCGCGGGTGGACGCCCAGGATATGAGGACGGTTCTCTGGTACGGCGGCGATTTCCTGAATCTGATCGGTTATACCAAAGAGGAGTTTGAGTGCGAGCTGCACAGCGAGTGTACTTATGTACATCCGGACGATATTGAACGGGCAGCCAAAATTATGGCAAGCTCCAGAGAAACCGGCAAAAAGACCGTGGTGGAGGGACGCATCATTACCCGGGACGGAACGATAAAGATATTGACGATGACCTACACCTATGTCAGCGCAGAGGACAGTTGGGACGGTATCGCTTCCTTCTACAGCGCAGGAATCGATGTGACCAGAGAGCGGGCGGAGCAGGACCGTCAGCGGCGGGCGCTGGAGGACGCTTATCAGGCCGCCCGTGTGGCAAATGACGCCAAGACCAATTTTCTCTCCTCCATGTCCCACGACATCCGCACCCCCATGAACGCGATCATGGGCATGGCCGTTATCGCCCAGGCGAATCTGGGAAATCCCGAGAAGCTAACGGACTGTCTGAGCAAGATCAGCACCTCCAGCAGGCACCTGCTGGGACTGATCAACGAGGTACTCGACATGTCCAGAATCGAGAGCGGGAAAATCGACCTGTCCTCCGAGATGGTTTCCCTGCCGGATTTGGTTGAGGAGGTGATCGGCATATGCCGTCCCCTGTCCAACCAGAAACATCACCAGCTGTTCATCAGTGCGGATCATGTGCGCCACGAGAAGGTGGTGACGGATATGAACCGACTTCAACAGGTTCTGATGAATCTTTTGTCCAACGCGGTGAAATACACTCCGGACGGCGGGACCATCAGCCTGCGCCTCCGGGAGCTTCCGTCCATTGTACCGGGGCGGGGACAGTATGAATTTATCGTATCGGACAACGGAATCGGAATGCCGGAGGACTTTGTGCCGCATATATTTGAGCCCTTCACGCGGGCTGAGGATTCCCGCATCAGCAAGATACAGGGCACGGGTTTGGGTATGACCATCACGGAGAACATTGTGAGCATGATGAACGGCACCATTGAGGTGAAGAGCCAGTTGGGAGAGGGGAGCCAGTTTATTTTTGCCGTGTCCTTTGAAGTCTGTGAGGAGGAGTCGTGCAGCGGGGAACTGGCCGGTCTCCCGGTATTGGTGGTTGACGATGACCGGGTGGTGTGCGAGAGCGCTGCCGAATTATTAAAGGATCTGGGGATGCACGGCGACTGGGTGCTGTCCGGCAGGGAGGCCATTGTCCGGATTGGGGCTGCCCATGACAGGGGAGAAGATTATTACTTTGTGATCCTGGACTGGCAGATGCCGGACATGGATGGGCTGGATACCGTCCGGGCGATCCGTGCGAAACTGGGCAGGGATGTGCCGATCATTATCATTTCGGCCTACGATTATTCGGACATCGAGGATGAATTTTTGAAGGCGGGAGCGGATGCGTTTATCGCGAAACCGCTGTTTAAATCCAGGATGGCGTGCGCCTTCCATAAATTCTGCCGGAGCGTTCCGGGGGAGACGGCTTCTCCGGACGAGGCTGCGCCGTCCGCCCTGGCCGGTAAGCGCCTCCTGCTGGTAGAGGACAACGAGCTGAACCTTGAGATTGCGGCTGAACTGCTTCAGATGCAGGGGATTTTGGTGGAGACGGCGGAGAACGGGCAGAAGGCGCTGGAGAAGTTTAAAGCCTCCGGTCTTCGGGAGTACAGCTGCATCCTGATGGATATCCAGATGCCGGTCATGGACGGCTACCAGGCCACAGAGGCCATTCGGGCCCTCCCACGTGCGGACGCGAAGGAAATCCCGATCATAGCGCTGACTGCAAATGCCTTTGCGGCGGACCTGGGTAAAGCCCACAGCGCCGGAATGGATGATCATATCGCAAAGCCCATCGACATGCAGGTTTTGGTCGAAGCGCTGGGCCGGCTGATGGCGTGATGGACGCCGTACAGGGAGATGGAGGGTAAAATGATGGAGGGTAGGAGGAATGGACATGCAGTGGGCCATTGACGAACTGAAAGCGCTGGGCCGGATGCCGGACTCGACGGACTGTGAACCGCCGGAAGAAATCGTCGGACGGTACGAGGAACTGCTGGCAAGGGTAACGCTTCCCCTCACAGCGGAGGAGGTCAAAGTATTGATGCAGACGTTCCCTGAAAGCACTATGTATGAGGTTGAGTGGGGGATTCTGCATTTGGTGGAATCATTTGCCGTTTCAAATCCCGGTTACCGGCAGCTGATCGAACTCTGCCCCAGCGGGGAATGGCGCGAAACAATGACGATCCGTTACGAGAACTGGGAAAAGAAGAAGTTAATTTAAGTCAAAAAAATTTGATAAATTATTGACTATTTCGATTGAATGTACTAAAGTTAGTAATGACATTTAAATTTTTAAGAAAAGAGAGGTTGAATCAAAGATGGCAAAAATCGATTTAAGTCAGTACGGCATCACCGGAACCACAGAAATTGTCTACAATCCTTCTTATGAGACATTATTCGAGGAGGAGACCAAACCTACCCTGGAAGGTTATGAAAAGGGACAGGTGAGTGAGCTTGGCGCGGTTAATGTTATGACCGGTATCTATACGGGACGTTCTCCCAAGGATAAATTCATCGTTATGGATGAGAACTCCAAGGATACCGTGTGGTGGACCTCTGATGAATATAAGAACGATAACCATCCGGCCAGCCAGGAAGCATGGGATACCGTGAAGAAAATCGCGTTGGATGAGCTTTCCAACAAGAGACTTTTTGTGGTAGATGCGTTCTGCGGCGCCAACAAGGATACCCGCATGGCGATCCGTTTCATCGTTGAAGTGGCTTGGCAGGCCCACTTCGTTAAGAATATGTTTATACAGCCCACCGAGGAGGAGCTTGAGAGCTTTACTCCCGACTTTGTTGTATACAACGCTTCCAAGGCAAAGGTTGAAAACTACAAAGAGCTGGGTCTGAATTCCGAGACTGCCGCTATGTTCAACATCACCAGCCGCGAGCAGGTCATCGTGAACACCTGGTACGGCGGCGAGATGAAGAAGGGTATGTTCTCCATGATGAACTACTACCTGCCGCTCAAGGGCATCGCTTCCATGCACTGCTCCGCCAATACCGATATGAACGGCGAGAACACCGCTATCTTCTTCGGCCTTTCCGGAACCGGCAAGACCACTCTGTCCACTGATCCCAAGCGTCTGCTGATCGGCGACGACGAGCATGGCTGGGACGACAACGGCGTGTTCAACTTCGAGGGCGGCTGCTACGCCAAGGTAATCAACCTGGACAAGGAGTCCGAGCCGGATATCTACAACGCCATCAAGCGCGACGCTCTGCTGGAGAACGTTACCCTGGATGCGGACGGCAAGATCGACTTCGACGACAAGAGCGTGACCGAGAACACCCGCGTGTCCTATCCGATCGACCATATCGAGAAGATCGTGCGTCCGGTTTCCGCTGCTCCCGCCGCTAAGGATGTGATCTTCCTGTCTGCGGATGCATTCGGCGTTCTTCCTCCCGTATCCATCCTGACCCCGGAGCAGACCCAGTATTACTTCCTGTCCGGATTTACGGCAAAGCTGGCTGGTACCGAGCGCGGAATCACCGAGCCCACCCCCACCTTCTCCGCTTGCTTCGGCCAGGCTTTCTTAGAGCTGCATCCGACCAAATATGCGGAAGAGCTGGTTAAGAGAATGGAGAAGAGCGGCGCCAAGGCTTACCTTGTGAACACCGGCTGGAACGGAACCGGCAAGCGCATCTCCATCAAGGACACCCGCGGCATCATCGACGCCATCCTGGACGGCTCCATTGCAAAGGCGCCGACCAAGCAGCTGCCGTTCTTCAACTTTGAGATTCCCACCGAGCTGCCGGGTGTGGATCCCAAGATTCTGGATCCCCGCGACACCTACGCCACCGCGGAGGATTGGGAGGCAAAGGCCAAGGATCTGGCACAGCGCTTCGTGAAGAACTTCTCCAAATATGAGGGCAATGAGGCAGGAAAAGCCTTAGTTTCCGCCGGCCCGCAGTTATAAGTTTCACAGAAATTACATAGAGGGCGCTCCAAACGTCGGAAACAGGCGTTTGGAGCGCCCTTCTTTTGCTTGGTCATAAAACGTAACGGATGGGGGGGGGGATTTTACAGAAAAATTGTAATTTCCGCGTAGATTTGCTATACTGCTATTATATGGTACCTGAGCAAAGAAAAAAACAGATACCGTACAAAATCCTGCCCGGCCGTCGGCCGGGGGAGAAGTGAGGGTTTGTTATGAAGAAACTGGAATATTACAAAATGATGCTTGACGGGACGCCATGCGGCATTTGCCATGTGGCGTTGGATGAAAAGCTTACCATTCTGTATGCAAATCAATCGTACTACCAGATTTATGGTTATACCGCGGAGAACGCGGAGGCGCAGGGATTTACAAACGCGAAGTTTATTCTGCCGGAGGACGACTACCAGTCCATTATGGACACGATACAATGCCATATCCGGCGAAAGGACCGGTATTTCCAGCTGGAATTCCGCGCGATCCACAGCTCCAGAAAACTGATGTGGCTGTTGGTGCAGTGCGCGTACGACCCGGACAGGCCGGGAAGCATGCTCTGCGTGCTGTTGGATATCGCAGACCGCAAGCAGATGGAAGATCAGATTCGGATGAGCATGCAGGAGAGCAAAATCGCATTCCAGCTCACGGATAAAATGATGTATATTTACGAACCGGCTGCCCGGCGGCTGAAGCAGCCCAAGTCGGCAGCCGACGAATTCGGATTGCCGCCGGTGATGGACGACGTCCCCTACAGCGTTTTGCGCACGGGAGCCATCGACGAAGCCTGTGTGAACGATTATGTGGCATTTTACGAATCCATCATCCGCGGAGAAAAAAGCGGTCATTCCGTGGTCAAAAAGCGGCGCAGGGACGGCTCGTTCGGCTGGTATGAAGCGAAGTACGCCTCTATCTTTGATGAGTGCGGGATGGTGAAACGCGCGGTCATTTCCTGCGAAGATATCACCGAACAGCGGGAGAAGGAACTGTCCTATCAGAAATGGAGCAATTATTTCAAAGCCCGGGAAGGAAAGACCATCGGCGTCTATGAATACAATCTGACCAAAAATCTCTATGACGATACGAAGGGGGATGCTCCGCCGGATTATCTGCGTTCTCTGAAAACGTATACCGGAACCGTCCGTTATATAGCCGAACATTTTGTACATGAGCGCGACCTGGAGAAATTTACCAAATTTTTCGACCGGGATTCCCTTCTGGTCCGCTATTATAACGGACAGACCACCGGTGTTCTCGATTATCTGAGAAAACGCAGGGACGGGGAATTTTTCTGGGTCCGGGCCGTCATACTTCTGTTGGCCGATCCGTACAGCAGCGATGTGAGGCTGTTTATGATGACGCAGGATATTGACCAGGATAAGAGGATGGAGCTTAAGCTGCGCAGCCAGATGGAGCACGACGGGATGACGGGGCTTCTCAATCGGGAGACATTTATCGCCAGGGTTTCAGAAATTCTCGGCGCCAGCGCTCCCTCCAAGCGCCATGCCCTGATCATGTTGGATATCGATGAGTTCAAACGGCACAACGATCAGTATGGGCATCCGTACGGCGACCAGGTCATCCGTGAGACAGCCCGGTTTATATATGGAGTTCTGCGCAAAACGGATCTCTGCGGCAGAATGGGCGGAGATGAGTTCATGGTCTTTTTAAACGATATTTCCTCCGAGGAGGAAATGCTTCCCAGAATCGAAATGCTCTGCCGGCTTTTGAGGCGCTCAGACGATGCGCGGGGGGAGATTACGTGCAGCATGGGGGTGGTGTTCTATCCCCGGGACGGACGGACCTTTCAGGAGCTTTATCAGAAGGCCGACACCGCCCTGTATGATGTCAAGCGCACAGGGCGCGGCAATTACCGGATATACAGCTTTGACCTGAAAGGGGAAGGGGAGGAGGGGGACGCGTCCATTAGTGGCACCGGTCCTGATACTCCGACGGCGACATGCCCGCCAGCTTCTTAAAGGTGCTGCCGAAATAGGCCACGTCCCGATAGCCCACCATCTCCGCCACCTCGTATACCTTATACCGGCAGTCCTGCAGAAGTTTCATAGCCATGTGGATGCGGTACTGGGTAAGGTAATTGACGATGGTATAGCTGGTTTCTTTCTTGAATACATGGCTCAAATGGCTCTCGCTGACTCCCAGGGAGCGGGCGATGGGCGTGATGCTGATGTCGCTGTCGCTGTAGTGTTCCGCGATATAATTCATGGCCTCCAGCACGTACTTGCTCTTGTCCCCCTTGGCGAGGCTCAGCATGTCCTGGGGGGCCAGGGAGGTCTGCATCTGCTCCCGCTCCCGGACCCGGCCGATGGCGGCCACCAGTTCCTGATCCCGGAAGGGTTTTAACAGATAATCCGCGGCCCCGAACTGGAGCGCGCTGCGGGCGTAGGAAAAATCGCTGTACGCGGTCAGGAGGATGACGTGGGCCCGGCAGCCCCGGCGGCGCAGCTCCGTCATCATCTCGATGCCGTCCATATGGGGCATTCGGATGTCGGTGATGATCAGGTTGGGGTTGTAGCGCTCCACAGCCGCGATGCCCTCCTCGCCGTTGGTGGCTTCCCCCACCACCACACAGCCCATGGAGGCCCAGTCCACTCCCAGGACAATTCCCCTGCGGACCACGGATTCGTCATCTACTACGAGCACTTTAAGCATTGTTGTTCTCCTTCTTCTGTATCGGTAACAGCAGCCGCACACAGCTGCCGTCTCCCGGCGTAGTTTCCGCCGAAATACCATATTTTTCTCCAAAATGCAGCCGGATGATGCTGCTCACATTAAACAGTCCCAAATGTTCGCCCGGGATTTTCTGATCCTTGCTGTTGAGGCGAGCCAGAACATCCGGTGGGATGCCGCAGCCGTTGTCGTAAACGGAGAGCAGAAGATCGCCCTCCTGTTCCTCGGCCTGCAGCTTGATATAGCCGTCCTCCCGGTCCACGACTCCGTGGATAATGGCGTTTTCCACCAGGGGCTGCAAGACCAGCTTGGGCACAAGACAGCTCTGCAGCCGGTCCGGCACGTCGATCTCACAGGTGAAGCGGTCCTCGAACCGGAGGGACTGGATGTCGATGTAGCGGTCCACCAGCTCCAGCTCGTCCTCCAGCGTGATAAACTCGCTGCCGGAGATTCCGGCCCGGAGGATGACGGCCAGGTCCGTGGCCAGGGTGGCCACCTGGGGCACGTGGTGGGTTACGCCCAGCCACTTCATGGAATCCAGCGTATTATATAGGAAATGCGGGTTCAGCTGGGCCTGCATCATCCGCAGCTGCGTCTCGTTGAGTTCCCTCTGGCGGGCCACGGAGCGCACCAGATTCTGCCGGTATTCCTCCGTCATGCGGTTAAAACTCTCCGTCAGCCGCCCCAGCTCGTCCTCCCGGTCCGTTTCCATATGGATCTCCAGATTTCCCTTCTTGATTTCCCCCATGGCTTCGTCCAGCTGGTGAACCGGCTGGGACAGGTGGCGGCTCAAGAGCCAGGCGCACCAGAGGCAGAGCAGCAGGCACATAAGCCCCATCAGGATGCTGACCGTATAGAAGGTATCCATGACCTGGGAGCTGAAGGTTTTCGGCTGCTGTAAAATCAGGGAAAGGCCGGTGCCCTCATTGCGGGTTAAAAAGTAGTAGTATTCCCCATCCGCCCCGGTAAGCGGTTTGCCAGCGAGGAGCTGGCTCCTCAGAGCGGCCGTGGAGGACTCCGCCTGGGCCGGCTGGGTGTGGTAGATGGTCTGCCAGGTGGGATCCAGCAGGATCACCACATGGGTGGCGCTGTATAGCCCCTCAAAGAGACGTTCGAAGTCGGTGCTGGTCATGGTGATCACCACGTAGCCCAGGATGCGGCCGCCGTAGCCGCGGACCGCCTGGGCCGCGGTCATGGCCGTCTGGCCGGTCCCCTTGCCGAAGGCCAGCCCATCGGTCTGACCTGCGGCGTAGAGGACGCCCCAGCGTGGATTGCGCTCCTCCTCCGGCAGGGGGCTGACCGTACTGTAAAGGCATTTGCCCTCGGAACTGAAGATGTCGAAGCGGGCGTGCTCGCGCAGCCGGTCCGTCTCCATGAACAGCAGCTGGTAGACCACCCGGGAATTGGCGGTTTTGCGGTTTAAGGCGTTGCGGATCATAGTGCTGCCGCAGAGCCGTTTGGCCGCCTGGCGGTAGGAAAGGCAGGTGGTGTCCAGAGCCTGCTCCAGCCCGTTTAACTGGGCCTGGGCCTGGGTGGCCAGGCTGCTTTCGCTTCTGGCCCTCTGAACCTGCATCACCAGCACGTCGCAGAACAGCAGGGGCAGCAGCGTCACCAGCAGGACCGTGACGAATATCCGGTTTTTGAAGGAATGGCGTATCCAGGATCTCATGGCTGCACCTCCTCCCGCAGACTGTGCCACAGCGCCAGGTAGTCCTCCTGCCGGCTTCCGGCCAGACCCACATCGTAGGGAAAGGTCAAAAGCTCACCGGTGACTCCCTCCGGCTGGGGCACGTCGCTTCTCACGGCCCGGAGATTGGAGGAGCGGGAGAGATGGGTCTGCACGTCTTTGCTCAGGGCAAAGTCCACAAACAGCCGGGCGTTTTGCTCGTGAGGACATCCGGCGATCACGGCCAGACCGTCGGGTATGGCGCTGGTGCCCTCCTTCGGATAGACCATGGCGATGTCGTAGCCCTTCTTAATGCTGCGAAGGGCGTTTTCCTCCAGGGTGACTCCGATGTAGCAGCTTCCATTGGCCACCTCGCCGACCACCTGACCGGCCCGGTCTATGGTGCGGCCCTCCAGATTCTCGTAAAACCTGCGGATCAGCTCCTCATCCCTGCCGGGAAGAATCTGCACCATGGTGGACAGCGCCGTGTAGCTGGACCCGGAGGTTTCCGGATCGGCGAAGGCGATTTTCCCTTTCCATGCCGGGTCCAGAAGGCTGTCCCAGCCTGTGGGCGGGTTGGTGCGCACCAGCTTCGGGTTATAGATCAGGACGACGGGAGGGATGGAGAAGGGCGTCCAAAGTCCGTTGGTCTGCACGTATTCAGGGGGCAGACTCTCGGCCTCCGCGCTTTTATAAGGAGAAAAATAGTTTCGAAAAGAATACAGGCTTTCCACGCTGCCGCCTAATATCACGTCGCAGCGGGGATTTTCCGACTCCTCGGCGATCTGTTTTAAAAGAGCGATGGAGCCACCGTTCTCTACCTGGACCCAGATGCCGGTCCGCTCCTCAAATTCCCGGATAATCGGGGTGTAGACCTCCTCCAGATTGGAGGTGTATATGGTCAGGCGTTTGTCCTCTGCGGGAGCGAAGGCAGAGTAGTCTGTCTGCTCCGCGCGGATACAGCCGGACAGGCACAGGCTGCCGGCCAAGGGCAGCAGCGCAAGCATCAGGCACAGACGTGCCCTTATGGCACTCAGGTTCATCTCATTTCCTCCCCCATGGACAAAATTCGTATCAATGCAACCATTTTACCATAAACAGGGTGGTTTTGTCATCATAAGTACAGAATGGGTTGAAAACAGTGAATTTGTTTATTATTTTGTAACGCCCGGTCTGCGGAGGGGCAAAAATGTTAAAAATGCATGATTACCGGACGATACCGCTGCCTAAATTATGAAAAATGGCAGAATAATGGGAATTATTGCAGTTTTGTCGGGTTCCTATCCGGAGGCGGAGCCGATATAATAATTGTTATAAGATACTTGGTAACAAAATCTTAGAAAAGGAGAGGTAATATGAAAAAGACATTAGCTGTACTGCTTTCCCTGTCAATGGCCGCCACCGCGCTGGCAGGCTGCGGAAAGAAAGAAGCCCCTGCGGCTCCGGCATCGGAGGCTCAGAAGACGGAGACAAGCGCTGCCGCCGGCACGGAGGCACCGAAGGAAGAGGAGAAGGCGGAAGAAAAGGATTATTCCGATTACACCATCCGCATTTATTCCAACTCCAATTCCACCGAGCGCACCACCTGGCTGATCAATGCGGCAAAGGATGCCGGATTCAGCATTTCCATCGATGACAACAGCGTTATTTCCGGCGACACGGCCGCAATTCAGGCCGCCAACGAGAACAAGGACGGCGACATCCTGTTCGGCCTCAACGAAACCCGCTGGAGCCAGCTGGTCAACGGAAAATATGAGAACCTGTCCGTGATCGACTGGACTCCTTCCTGGTCCGGCGAGGTAGGCGAATACGCTTATCCGGGTAAGGCCTACGGCCTGGTAATCCAGAACGTTCTGATGCTGTACCGGAACGACGAGCTGGGAACCAACGGCCAGGAGCTTCACTTCAAACACTGGTCCGATCTGGTTGACTGCGGCTATACCTGGTACCGTCAGAACAAGGTCGGCGGAACCACCAACGCGAATATCAACTCCGCAATGCTTTACTCCTTCATCGATCCGTCCTCACCGGCGGGCGGCGTTTCCGTGGACGGCTGGAAGATGCTGTGGAAATACTGCGAAGAGGGCAAGAGCGGCGGCGACGACTATAAGTACGGCTTTGACCCGTTAAACAAGGGCGAAGTTCAGGTTTCCACCTTCTACTCATCCTCCCTGTACGGCAAGATCGATGCCGCTGCGGAGAGCTCCGACAAACCGCTTCTTGGAACCATGCAGCCGGAGAACTGGGCGTTAGTGGACATTGACGACGGCACCTATTACATCGCCGAGTACATCGGTATTCTGGATAAAGCGGACCGTACCGAGGAGCAGACCGAGGCGGTTAAGGCATTCGCAGAGTGGTTCGGATCTGCAGACGTTCAGGCGGCATGGGGCGAGGAATTCGACTCCTATCCCTGCAACCAGGCAGCAGCGGCGATCCTGTATCCGGACGGCATTCCGGAAATCTATACCCTGAAAAACTTTGCCCTGTCCAAGGTAGAGGGAACCGATATGACTTACGCTGAGTATGTGGCGGAGCACTCCGGCGAGTGGACCAACATCATGACCAACCTGGGCTTCTACTGGGCCGATGCCAATGGCGCGGCAGCAGAGCCTCAGTGGGACAGCCTCGACTGGGCTACCCTGACACAGGCCGCAGCGCAGTAAGAACGGATAACTGTTACCAGATGACAAACCAGATGGCGAGCCGGGCAACCGGTTCGCTATCCTTCTATAATGAGAAAAGGAGTTGCCACTTATGATCAGGCTCAATGATATCGTAGTCAAGTTTGGGGATTTCACGGCCCTGCACAATATTAATGTACATGTGAAAGAGGGGGAATTCTTCACCTTCCTTGGACCTTCCGGTTGCGGCAAAACCACAACGCTTAGAACTCTGACCGGTTTCATTGAGCCGGTGGAGGGGTCTGTGCTGGCCAACGGGAAGGACATCACCCACGTGCCCATCGAGGAGCGCAACATCGGCATCGTGTTCCAGAGCTACGCCCTGTTTCCGACCATGACCGTGTACGACAACATCGCCTTCGGCTTGAAGGTGAAAAAGCTGAAAAAGCCGGAGATCGACAAAAAGGTCCGCAACATTGCCAAAAAGGTGGACCTGACCGACGAACAGCTGATGAAAGCCGTCTCCCAGCTCTCCGGGGGCCAGCAGCAGCGCGTGGCCATCGCCCGGGCGCTGGTGACGGACCCGGCCATCATCTGCATGGATGAACCGTTAAGCAACCTGGACGCCAAGCTTCGCGTCCAGCTGAGAAACGAACTTAAAAAGATGCAGAAGGAGTTCGGAATCACGACCATTTACGTGACCCATGACCAGGAGGAGGCGCTGACGCTGTCCGACCGGATCGCCGTGTTCAACAAGGGCTGCATCGAGCAGATCGGCACCCCCAACGAGATCTACAATCACTCGGACACGGAGTTTGTCTGCAACTTCATCGGGGATATCAACCGCCTGTCGGACGAGGTGGTGAGCGAGATGATCGCCCATGGGGCGGATTTAAGTCCGGCCAACCACAACTACATCCGCCTGGAGCGCATCCATGTGAACGTTCCTCCCAAGGCCGGCGACATGACCTTTGAGGGCGTGGTGGAGCAGATGGAATACTACGGCCTGTATATCAAATATTACATCAACCTGGGCTCGGAAGTGATCAAGGTCATTGAGAAAAACGACGGCGTGAACATCTACGAGGCGGGCGAGACCGTGACGGCGGTTATGAATCCGAAGGATATCATGGCGTATCCCGCGGACGGGAAAGAGTAGGGGGTGCGGCTATGAAAAAGAAAGGTTCCAAGGGGTTTGGTCCGGAGACCATATTCCGGCTGGTGGGCTTTGCGTTTTTCGCCTATCTGTTCTTTGGATTTATGCTCCTGCCCTGTTTAAATACCCTGACCAGTATTTTCACCACGAAAAACGCCGCCGGGGAGGTGGACCCCTGGGCGGTGGTCCGGTTTTTCTTTGCCGGTAATATGAGCAAATACGTGTGGAACTCCCTGAAGCTGGCTGTGCTGCTGGTGATCACGGTCAACGTGGTGGGCGTTTCCATCGTGCTGCTGACCGAATACTTTGATATCAAGGGCGCCCGCATCCTGCGCCTGGGTTATATGACCACGCTGATCTACAGCGGCGTTGCCCTGGTTACCGGCTATCTGTTCCTGTATGACCGGAACGGGATCATCACCAGCGCGCTGGTCAACGCGTTTCCCGGAATCAACCCCAACTGGTTTTCCGGCTTCAACGCGGTGTTGTTCACCATGACCTTTGCCTGTACCAGCAACCACGTGCTGTTCCTCAGAAACGCCATCCGAGGGATTGACTACAACACGGTGGAAGCGGCCCGGAATATGGGAGCGAAGCCCTTTGCGGTGCTGTGGAAGGTGGTTTTCCCCACCTTGATTCCAACCATGTTCTCCCTGACGGTTATGACCTTTATCACAGGTCTTTGCGCAATGTCGGCTCCGACCCTGTTGGGGTATGACTCCATCAACCCGGAGATCGTCCGTCTGGCCGGTTCCTCCATCGCCGACGAGGCGTTTCCGCAGGCCCGCGCGGCTCTGCTTTCGATTATTCTGGCCATGTTCACCATCGTGCTGTTGGCTGTTCTGTCAGCCTACGAGCGGAAGGGGCACTACCTGTCCGTTTCCAAGACCAAGGCGAAGCTCCAGAAGCAGAAGATCAGCAGCCCGGTGGGCAATGTGCTGGCCCATATTTACGCCTATGTGTTGTTTATCATCTACATGACGCCGGTGGTAATGATCGTGGTGTTCGCGTTCCAGACCTACGGGGCGATCCGGATGAAACGCCTGGATCTGTCGGACTGGACGCTGATCAACTTCTTCGGCACCCAAGACTACGAGTACCTGACCTCCCGGGGGACCTACAAGGTGAGAAAGGGATCCATCTCCGGTTTGTTCTCCAACGAGGCGACCCTTGGCGGCATCAAGCTCAGTTTTATCATGTCCGCCATCGCGGCCCTTTTGGCCTGCCTGATCGTGGTTCTGGCCTGCAACTATATCTTTAAGAACCGGAACAAAAAACGCGGGGTGATCGTGGAATACTGCCTGCTGTTCCCGTGGCTGCTGCCCACCATCCTGATCTGTTATTCCTACCGCACCTTCTTCAACAGCGATACCGTGTGGTATGTGGGGAATAATAACCTGTATTATGCGGACCGGGTCAGGCTGCTGATCATTCTGGCCTACACGGTGGTGAAGCTGCCGTTCTCCATCCGTATGATCAAGGCGGCCTTTTACGCCATCGACGAGGAGCTGGAGGACGCGGCCAAGAATCTTGGCGCCAGCAGTGTTCTGACCTTCTTAAAGGTGAAGCTGCCCATTATCCTGCCCAGCGTTCTGGCGGTGTTCGCCTTGAATTTCAACGCTCTGTTTACGGAGTACGACATGTCCGCAACCTTTGCCAGTTCCCACGGCACCACCTATGCTATGATCATCCAGAGCATGTGCGAGGAGGAAGGGTTGTACGGCTATAATGTCAACGCTTCGGGACGCCGCTGCGCTTCCACGGTATTTATCATGCTGGTTTCCGGCCTGATCCTGTATCTGGTTTACGGCGTGGGCGGCCGCGACTTAGGCGAGCGGCTGGAGCTGAAGGAAAAACGGAAAAAACGGCGCGACAAGCTCTTGAGTCGTTTTCATAAAGATTCAGGCGTTAAGGCTGCGGCAGAGTAGCAGCGGGAGAGTTGAGAGAACGGGGCAAAGCCCGCCCGTCGGGGCGGGCTTTCTCCGGAGAGGATGAAAGGATTGTGAGCGTATGATAAAATTTGGAACCGGTGGCTGGAGAGCTATCATCGGTGATGATTTCACCAGGGAAAATATCTGCATTCTGGCAAAAGCCATGGCAGACAAAATGAAAGCGGAGCAGGTTGCAGATCAGGGACTGGTGATCGGTTATGACCGCCGTTTCCTTTCCAAGGAAGCGGTGATGTGGAGCTGCGAGGTGTTGACGGCGGAGGGGATTGTCTGCCACTTTGTCAACCGCTCCGTGCCCACCCCGCTGATCATGTACTATGTGATGAAGCACGGTTATCCCTACGGCATGATGGTGACGGCCAGCCACAACCCCGCGCTTTATAACGGCATCAAGGTGTTTACCGCCGGGGGACGGGATGCGGACGAGGTGCAGACCGCGGATATCGAGCGCTATATCGGGCAGGTAAAGCCGGAGGACATTCAGAAGATCGAGTATGGGGAGGCGGTGAGCCGCGGCCTTGTCCGCGAGTTCTATCCCATGAACGAGTACCTGGACGATATCATGGAGAAGATCGACATGGAGGCCATCAAGCAGGCCCATCTGCGGATCGCACTGGATCCCATGTACGGAGTCAGCGAGACGGCCCTCAGCACCATCCTGATTTCCGGACGCTGCGATTTCAATGTGATCCATCAGGAGCACGACACGCTGTTTGGCGGCAGGATGCCCGCCCCGGCACGGGACACCCTGGGCCTTCTGCAGAACTTCGTGGTGGACAAGTATTGTGACCTGGGAATCGCCACCGACGGAGACGCGGACCGTCTGGGCGTGATCGACGACAAGGGAGAGTTCCTTCATCCCAACGATATTCTGGTGCTGCTCTACTATTACCTGAAGGAGTACAAGAAATGGAACGGGCCGGTGGTCCGCAACCTTTCCACCACCCACCGCCTGGACGCCATTGCCAGGCGTTATGGGGAAATCTGTTACGAGGTGCCGGTGGGCTTTAAGTATATTTCCGCCAAAATGTCCGAGACCGGGGCTATCCTGGGCGGGGAATCCTCCGGCGGACTGACGGTGGCCGGGCATATCAACGGCAAGGACGGAGTTTACGCTGCCTCTCTGCTGGTGGAGATGGTGGCCGTCACCGGGAAAAAGCTGTCGGAGCTGATCAAGATTGCCAACGGGCTCTGCGGCGAGCGGTACATGGAGGAGCGGTCCTTCCGGTTTGCCGAGAAGGACCGGGAGCGGATGCTGCGCCTTCTCTTTGAGGAGAAGGGCCTTCCCGATATGGCCGGTTTCCAGGTGGATCACGTGTCCTACGAGGACGGCTGTAAGGTTTATTTTGCGGACGACGGCTGGGTCAGCGCCAGATTCTCCGGCACGGAGCCGCTGCTGAGAATCTTCTGCGAGATGCGGACCCAGGAGGAGGCCGTGGGGATGTGCAACCGCTGGAAGGCGTATTTGGGATTGTAACGATATTTGAGAAATGGATGATTGCCCGGCAATTTCGGTTGCCGGGTATATTTATGCCGTAAACGGACGGTTTGGGGTTAAAAATTCCGGACGGATATGATAGAATATCCCTGAACGATTCACGACAGACCGGTGGAAAACGGAGGAGGATTCCGATGAAAAGCAATAAAAATATGGTGTTGGACCTGCTGCGTCAGTGTACGGGGGAGGAGAACGGGGGCGTGACCACCCAGTATCTCTCAAAGCGCCTGGATATGCAGCGGACCAATCTCAGCGCGATTTTAAACGCTCTGGTTCGGGAAGGCCTGGTGGAGAAGAGTGCCGGGCGGCCGGTTCTCTACCGCCTGGCCGGGGGGCAGGCCCAAACGGGGGACGAGTCCTGCTTTTCCGAGCTTGTTGGGTATGACGGAAGCCTGCGCCAGAGCGTCCAGCTGGCCAAGGCGGCCGTGCTCTATCCACAGCACAGCCTTCACTGCCTTCTCACCGGACCGGGCGGGAGCGGAAAGAGTTGTTTTGCGCAGATGATCCACCGCTTTGCCACGGAGAATTACGCGCTGGAGCCGGAAGCGCCCTTTGTAAAGATCAACTGCGCCCATTTTGCGGACCGGCCGGAGCAGCTGACTGCGGAGATCTTCGGCGGGATCGAGGGAAAGACCTCGTTCCTGGAACAGGCGGAGGATGGGATTCTGTTTATCGACCACGGGGAATTGCTGCCCCCGGCGGCCAAGAGCGGCCTTTTGTCCCTGGTGGAGAACAATTACCGGACCTGGCAGGGGCGCAGATGCAACCTTCGGACCACCGTGGTCTGCGCGGTGGAGGAGACGGCGGCCGGTGAGATTTTGGAGCCCTTCAAGAGCAGGTTTTCGGTGACCATTTCCCTGCCTCCTCTGGAGGAACGGCCGCCGACCGAGCGCTTCGGCCTGATCCGCCGTTTTCTGACCAGGGAGGCGGCAGGGAGCGGCCACGCCCTGAGCCTGACGTCGGAGATTCTGGTTGCCCTGCTTTTGTACCGCTGTCCCAGGCAGATCAAGCAGCTGCGCAACGATATACGGATCGCCTGCGCCAACGCCTATGTCAGGGGGCTGAAGGCGGATCAGAAGGAAATCCGCCTCGCCATGTCGGATTTCCCCAACGAGGTGCGCTCAGGGCTTTTGGAGTACAAACGGCGCAAGGCGGATTTGAAGGAGCTGATCAAGGAGAACGTCCGCTATGTGTTCTCGGAAAACCAGGACGTGCACACCAGGGCGGAGGAGGTCCACAGGCCGGGCGGCTTCTCGATCTACGAGTGGATTGAGGAGCGGATGCAGGAGTTAAAGGAGAGAGGGCTGGCCTGGGAAGATATCAATACCATTATCGGCATTGACATTGAAAATGAGTTTAAGAAGTACAACAACAGCCTGGTTTCAAAGGTGGCGGACAAGGAGCAGCTCTCCAAGATGGTAAATCCCAGGATTATGGAGCTGGTGACGGAGTTTCTGGACCAGGCGGCCCGGGATTTTAACCGGGTATACCCGGTGTCCGTGTTTTACGGCCTGTGCCTGCACCTGAATGCGGCTCTGTGCGAGGGAGAGAAGCGGCGGGAGCTGTCCTCCGACCGGATCATGGAGATGATCGGAAAGTATAAGGAGGAGTATGCTCTGGCGGTGAAATTTGCCGGCCGTCTGGAGAAGGAGTTTTCCACCCGCCTTCCCATCGACGAGGTAGTATTCCTGACCATGTTTATCTGCGACCGGGGCGGCATGGCGGGGGCGCAGCCCCATCCGGTCCTGTTCATCGCCATGCATGGGGAACACGTGGCCTCATCCATGGCCCAGGTGATCCAGAGTCTCAGCGGAACGGAGGTGGGGTATTACGATCTGCCTTTGAGCAAGAGCACCCGGGAGGCGTATCCCGAGCTGAAACAGGCCCTGTCGGACTGGAACCGCGGCGCAGGAATCCTTGCCCTCTACGACATGGGGTCCATGAGGCAGATGATCGAGATGGTCTGCGCGGAGACGAAGATTTCCATCCGCGCCATCGCTTTTCCATTTACAGCCCTGGCCCTGGACTGCTGCCGCAAGGTGATGCTGGAACCGGATCTGGACGCCGCCTACTCGTCCCTGTTGGAGCGCTACCACACGCTGCCCATGCTGCGGGACGACGCTTATTACCGCCCACGGTCCGGGAACGTGATCATTACCCTGTGCATGAGCGGCGAGGGCGGAGCGGTCCAGATCAAGCGGTATTTGGAAAAGAAGGTTCATTGGGACAACGTGTCCTTCATCCCGCTGGCGATTTCCGGGCGGGAGGAGCTGTTAAATGAGGTCAACCGAATCCATGAAAAGCACCACATACTCTGTACCGTGGGCGCCTTTGATCCGCAGCTGCTGGATATTCCCTTCATTCCGGTCACAAAAGTGCTGGAATGCCCCCAGGAAAAGCTGAAGCTTCTGCTGCGGGCGGATATTCCCGGGGAGGCGGAGGACGAGGAGAACGACCGGATCATCATGGAGTTGGCGGAGGGCTTACAGTATTTTGGGCCGGACCAGGTCAAGCGCTGGGTCCCGTCCCTGGTGTCGGAGATGGAGGAGGTTCTAGGCAGCCCGCTGCCCCCGGAAAAACGGGTGGGCTTAAGCGTTCATCTGGCCTGCGGGATCAACCGGATGATCGGCGGGGAGGAGACGCCGGTCAACCTTCACAAGGCAGAGCTGCTCAAGGAAAACCGGGAGCTGTACGGAAAGCTGAGAGCGTGTATGGTGCCGCTGGAGGAGGCCTTCCACATTCGGGTGGACGACAACGAGTACGCCCATATCCTATATATTCTGAGGGGCAGAAATAGCGAAAATTGAATAAGTTTGGACAGCGGACAGAGGTTCACTCCTTTGTCCGCTATTTTTGTATGATAAAGCATTATTTATAAGAAAAATTAATAAATGATTTTTGCGTATAAATTTCAGAGCGAAGTTCACTTTGTGTATAGATTTTTGAGCGATTCGTCATACACACCCCATCGGGATAAATGAATATGTATTTAGTGTATTAGTGTATATCGCGAGTTTTTCAGGAAATTTGTGATACACAGGAGGAATTACCGTATACATAACGGATAAATGGCGGTTTTTCGAAGGATTGACTTTATTTTAGGGATGTGGTAAGGTTTGTTTATCGAAAATATAGTATAAAAATTATACAGTAGTGGAAGGAGCGGGAGCGTATGAGTATGGAGGAAACCATCATGACCCTGGTCGTGAAATCGGGGCAGGCCCGCAGCGCGGCTTACGAGGCGCTGGGAGAGGCGAAACAGGGACGGTTCGAGGAAGCCCAGAAGAAGATGCAGGAGTCGGCTCAGTGGGTGATGGAGGCCCATGACATCCAGACGGAGCTTCTGGTGATGGAGGCCCGGGGCGAGATGGATCAGATCTCCCTGATCGGTGTCCATGCCCAGGACCACCTGATGGACTGCATGCTGGCAAGGGAACTGATCACGGAGATGATTGAGCTTTACAGAGCGTTATCTCATAAAAAAGACAAGGAGGACGGACAATGAATATTTTACTAATGTGTATGGCGGGCGCCTCGACCAGCCTGGTGATGAACAAGATGAAGGCGGCGCTTACGGAGGATCAAAAGGATTGGAAGATCGAAGCTCATCCCTTTGACCGTATGGACGAGGTGGTGGAGAATTTCGACGTGATCCTGATCGGGCCGCAGATCGCCTACAAGAAAAAGGAGCTGCTGCGCAAGGCTGCAGAGATCGGCAAGCCCCTGGATTCCATTGCGCCGGTGGATTACGCCATGGGGAACGGAGCTAAGATCTTAAAGCAGGCACAGGCGCTCTACGAGGGCCGGGACAAATAGAATCGGGGAGGGACTTAAGTATGGCAAAGCAGGGGGCAATGCAAAAATTTATGGACTGGATGCAGGAGCACATTATGCCTGTGGCCGGCAAAATCGCGGAGGAGAAGCACATTACCGCGATCACGAAGGGAATGATGGCAACCATTCCCCTGACAATTATCGGAGGAATTTCTCTGATCCTGGCGTATCCGCCGGTGGATGCGACAACCCTTGAGGCGACCAGCGGCATTTTAAAATCATTTCTAACCGCCTGGTACAACTGGGCGGGCAAATACGCTGCGATTCTGGAGCTGCCCAACAATGTGACGCTGGGGCTTTTGGGAATCTACGTGGTGATTGCGATTACATACCATCTCTGCAAGAATTACAAGATGGAACCGCTGTCCTGTATGATCACGTCGGCCATGTCGTTTCTGATCATCGCCGCCCCTCCGGCAGCGGTGGAGGGAGCCAGCGGATTGTTTTTAAACAGCCGTTATCTGGGTTCCAGAGGCCTGTTCGCCGCTATGGTGGTGGCGATTGTGACCGTGGAACTGACCCGGTTCCTCTTGGATAAGAACATCAAGATCAAGCTTCCGGATACGGTTCCGCCCATGGTTACGGCGCCCTTTGAAGCGCTGATCCCTTCCATTCTGGTGCTGCTGGCGTTTATGCTGGTGGATCAGGGCGTGACGGCCGCTTTCGGCGTTAACCTTCCCCAGGCGATCATGAATCTGTTTACGCCTTTTGCCAAAGCGGTTGACAGCGTGGGCGGCATGATGGCGATCCAGTTTTTGATCAACTTCCTCTGGTTCTTCGGAATCTACGGCAGCGCGGTTCCGGACAGCGTGACGGCGGGATTTTTCATGACCAACATCACGGCAAACGCCGCGGCCTACGCGGCGGGCGAACCTCTTCCCGCCATCGCGACGGCTCCGTTCCGCGTGGCCTTCGGCAACATTGGCGGCTGCGGTTCCGCCCTTCCGCTGGCAATCTGTATCCTGTTGGTGTGCAAGTCCAGCCAGATGAAAACCGTGGGTAAGATCGGCATTATCCCGTCCATCTTCGGCATTGCGGAGCCGTTGACCTTCGGCGTGCCGCTGGTGTTCAACCCCGTTCTGGCAGTGCCCATGATTCTGGGCTCCGTGTTAAACACCATGATCACCTTCCTGATGATGCAGTGGAACGTGATCGGAAGAATTTTTGTGAACGTACCCTGGACCACGCCCAAGGTGCTGGACGCCATTCTCTGCACCATGGATTTCAAGGCGGGAATTCTGGCCGCGGCTCTGATTGTGATGGACGTGCTCATCTACATGCCGTTCGTAAAGGTGTACGACAAGTCTCTTCTGGAAAAAGAAAAACTTGGGGTGGAGTAAATTGGAACGAGCGAACAAACCGAATTTTGTATTTTTCATAGCGGACCAGCTCCGCGCCGACGCCCTGGGGCATTTAAATCCCCTGGGCGCGGCGAGTCCCAACATCGATGAGCTGGCCGGGGATGGCGTTTCCTTTCAGAACGCCTACTGCCAGAACCCGGTCTGCGTGCCCAGCCGGTGCAGTATGCTGACCGGCTGGTATCCCCACACCAAGGGGCACCGGACCATGCATTTTCTGCTGGACGAGGACGACCCCACCATGCTGGAGCAGCTGAAAATGAACGGCTACGAGGTGATCTGGGCGGGGAAGGACGAGGTCATTCCCTTAAACCGGGATTTCGGCAAATACTGCGACCGCTATTACCCGGGGGCCTATCCCTGGGACCGGGAGAAAAGCAAGGCGTTTGAAAAGCAGTTTCGCGGGGAACCCTCCGGGGACAATTTCTATTCCTTCTACGCCGGAAAGGTGAGCCCTGAGCTGGTGGACGACAATGACCGCAGCTGCCTGGATTATTCCATCCAATACCTGAGGGAACGGCGTGAGACCGGGAGAGAGGAAAAGCCCTTCTGTCTGTTTCTCTGCCTGAGCAATCCCCATCCGCCCTACGGCTGCAGCCCGCCCTGGTACGGGCGCACCGACCGCAGCCATATTCCCGCCAGAAGACCCACTCCGGAGAACTGGGACGGGATGCCCTCCATGCTGAAGGGAATTTTCGAAAAGCAGGGGATTCAGGGGTGGAGCGAGGAGCGGTTCGCGGAGCTCAAAGGGACCTATTACGACATGATCAGCCAGCTGGACGAGCGGTTGGGCGAGCTGGTGGCGGTGATGAAGGAGACTGGGGTCTACGACGGCACCGCTCTGTTTTTCTTCAGCGACCACGGGGATTTTACCGGGGATTACGGGCTGGTGGAAAAGGCGCAGAATACCTTCTACGATTGCCAGTGCAATATTCCGCTGATTATCAAGCCGCCGGCCGGCACGGACTGCCGCCCCAGAGTCAGCAAAGCCCTGGCGGAGCTTGTGGATATTCCTGCCACGGTGGCGGAACTTGCGGGCTTTCCGCTAAATTACACGCAGTTCGGCCGCTCCCTCTGTCCGGTGCTTGCAGGCGGGGAAACCCATCGAGACGCCGTGTTCTGCGAGGGCGGAAGGATTCATGGGGAGATTCAGGCCATGGAGCGGGGGCATGGGCCGGATTCACTCTACTGGCCGCGGCTTAGCACCCAGTGTGAGGAAGGACCGGAGCACACCAAGGCCATTATGGTCCGGGAACAGCGCTACAAATATGTGTACCGGCTCTATGAACCGGACCAGCTCTTCGACCTGGAAGAAGATCCTCGGGAACTGGTGAATCTGGCGGGCCGGGCGGAGTACGGGGAGATCGAACGTCGGCTTCAGGCGAGAATCCTGCGCTTCCTGGTGGAAACCGGAGATTTCGTGCCCAACCGAAAGGACAAGGGCTATTGACAGGAGGGGGTATCGATGGATTTTGGAAAAAAATTCCTGTGGGGAGGCAGCATCGCGGCCCATCAGTGCGAGGGCGCATGGAACCAGGGCGGCAAAGGGCCGGGAATCATGGATCTGGTCACCGCCGGAGCCTGCGGCCGGCCCCGGGAGATATGTAAGGGTATTGTGGAGGGAAAACACTATCCGTCCCATGAGGGGATTGATTTTTACCACCGGTACAGGGAAGATATCAAGCTGTTCGCCGAGATGGGGTTTACGGCCCTGCGCTTTTCCGTGGACTGGTCCCGCATCTACCCGAACGGGGACGATGAGGAGCCCAATCGGGAGGGAATCGCCTATTACCGGAGCGTGGCGGAGGAGCTGCTGAGCCATGGGATCGAACCCATTGTGACGCTCTATCACTTCGAGCTGCCCCTCCGTCTGTTGGAGCGGTACGGCGGCTGGAGAAGCCGGAAGGTGGTGGATCTCTACCTGCGGTACTGCGAGACCATGTTCCGGGCTCTGAAGGGGCAGGTGAAACTGTGGGTCACCTTCAATGAAATGAACCATCTGGATCCCCAGACTGAGGCATCGGACATCTTTACCTATATGATTTCCGGCGTTAAGTACAGCGGCATGGAGCACCCGGCCCGGGAGTTGGCGCAGATCGGCTATCTTATGACGCTGGCCGGGGTGAAGGCGGCCCGGCTGGCCCGTGAGATCGACCCGGAGAACCGGGTGGGCTGTGTGTTCGGCCTGACGCCTGTCTATCCGGCGGATTGCGCGCCAGACCATGTAATGGACGCGTTTCTGGAGATGGAGCGTCAGTTTTACCAGGTGGACGCCATGTGCAGAGGCGCCTTTCCGGCCTACCGGGAGCAGGAATACCGGAATATGGGAATCCGGCTGGAGAAGGAGGACGGGGACGAAGCGGATTTCCGGCTGGGAACGCTGGATTTTATCGGGGTGAATTATTACAGCTCCAGCGTAGCCCATCACGAGGGGGATGAGGGGGCGGAGGAAACGCTGTTCGGCGGCGTTCAGAATCCTTATCTGGAGCAGAGTAAATGGGGCTGGGCCATCGATCCGGTGGGCCTGCGCTACATATTGAATTATGTATACAAGCGCTACGGGCTGCCGGTCCTGGTGACGGAGAATGGACTGGGGGCGGTGGACCAGGTGGAGGCGGACGGAACCGTCCGGGACGACTACCGGATCACCTACCTGGAACGCCATATCGGGGAGTTGAAAAAGGCGGTGCGCCTTGACGGGGTGGAATGCCTGGGATATCTGACCTGGGCGCCCATCGATCTGGTCAGCGCCACCACGGGGGAAATGAAAAAGCGGTATGGGTTTATCTATGTGGACCGGCAGGACGACGGAAGCGGAAGTCTTGCCCGGACCCGTAAAAAATCCTTTGAGTGGTTCCAAAAGGTGATAGAGAAAGGTATTTAACAGAGGCGGTGCCTGCCGGATCAGCAGGCGCCGCTTTTGCGTAGGTTCGTTTTCGCGAACCGCGTGCAACGGAATCCGTGGACAGGGGGAGAAATCTTCATTGAATTCAAATATCCGGTATGTTAAACTATACTTATCATGTATCAGCCTGGCACAGAGCGCCAGTCTGTCCCGATAACCGTAACTTTTGCAGGAGAGGACGGCGTGGGCGAAAAGGGGATCAAAAATATGTTGCAGAGAAAAATTCTGATCGTGGAAGACAATGAATTAAACCGGGCGCTGCTGGGCAACATCCTGGAAGAAAATTATGAAGTTCTGGAGGCGGAAAACGGGCAAATCGCTCTGGATGTGCTGGAGGACCACCGGGACGATATTGCGCTGATTCTGCTGGATATCAATATGCCCGTGATGGACGGATACACCTTTTTAAGCCGTATCCAGTCGGATGCCTCCTTTTCCTCCATACCGGTGATCGTGACCACCCAGTCCGACAGCGTGGCGGACGAGGTGGAAGCTCTGTCCCACGGCGCGACGGATTTTGTGACCAAGCCCTACAATTCCCAGGTGATTCTGCACCGCGTGGCCAGCCAGATCAAGCTTCGGGAGTCCTCCGCCATGCTGAGCCTGGCCCAGTACGACCAGCTGACCGGCCTTTACACGAAAACCTTCTTCTATCAGCGGGTGAAGGAAATCCTGGTCCTGCACCCGGACCGGCCCTATGATCTCCTCTACTCCAATATTGAAAATTTTAAGCTGGTCAACGATATTTCCGGCATCCCGGCCGGAGACATGCTGTTGTGCAAGATCGCGCAGATGCTGTCCGAGCGGGTGAACCCGTGGGGGATCTGCGGACGGATCGACGCCGATCATTTCGCCTGTCTGTTAGAGCGGCGCTGGGAGTACAGCCAGGCCCTGTTCCAGAGAGCGGAGGCAGAGATTCGCGAAGTCACCAACATGAAAAATGTGGTGATCCGCTGGGGAGTTTACGCCATCGACGACCGCAGCATATCGGTGGAGCAGATGTGCGACCGGGCGCTTCTGGCCGCCAACCGCATCAAGGGCCGGTATGGTAAATATTACGCTGCCTACGACGAGGCGCTGCGCAGTAAGCTGCTGCGGGAGCAGGCGATCACGGACAGCATGGAGGCGGCTTTGGCGGGAGAGCAGTTTGTGTTGTACGTCCAGCCCAAATACAGGGTCAGGGACGAGTCTCTCTCCGGGGCCGAGGCCCTGGTCCGCTGGAACCACCCGGAGCTGGGATTTCTTCCGCCGGGGGAATTTATCGCGCTGTTTGAGAAGAACGGATTTATCACCCGTCTGGACCAGTACGTGTGGGAACACACCTGCGCGGTTCTGCACGACTGGGACCTGCGGGGCTATCCGCAAATCCCCGTGTCGGTCAACGTTTCCCGGGCGGATATCTACAACATCGACCTGGCGGCGGTGCTGGTAAAATTAGTAAATCAATATGAACTGGAGCCGTCCAGGCTTCATCTGGAGATCACGGAGAGCTCCTACACGGAAAATCCGCGGCAGATCATTGACACGGTGGATGAGATGAGGCGCCTGGGATTTATCATCGAGATGGACGATTTCGGGAGCGGCTACTCCTCCCTCAACATGCTCAACAAGATGCCTCTGGACGTGCTGAAGCTGGATATGAAGTTTTTCCAGAATGAGTCGGACCGGTCCGTGAACCGGGGCATCCTGCTGTTTATCATGCAGCTGGCCAGATGGATGCAGGTGGATGTGGTGGCAGAGGGCGTGGAGACCCGGGAACAGGTGGAGCTGCTGCGGGAAATCGGCTGCGATTTCGTGCAGGGATACTACTATGCAAAGCCCATGCCCTGCGAAGAATTCGAGGCGCTTTTTCATAAATCCGCAGCCCTACCGGCATCCGGGGAGAGCGCCGGCAGCGGACCGTCCGGCGGGAGCAACGCATCCGATTTGGAACAGGAGCCGCTTTACGGCCGGTACCGGGAGCTTCTGCTGCGCCATTACCACAGGGGCGACCCCGGCGTGCTGCTGGTGGGACACTATGGAACAAAAAACGGCCGGATTCTGGATCTGATCGATCACACGGGTTCCGGGCTCCGGCAGAGATTCGGCACAGACCGAAACGCTTTCTTTCAGGGATTAGCCGCTTTTGTCGTGGACGCTGCCGAGCGCAGGGCGCTGTTGAGCCTGTGTCTGGACATGCCCATTGCCGCAGACGTCCCGGGACGGGATGCCGAGCGTTCCGTTAGGTGCTTCATACACCTGCCCGGGGAGGAGACGGGGCGGTATATACAGTTTACGATAAATTGGCTGGAGGTTCCCGGGGATCAGGACGTCACCGTTATCTTCAATATGACGGATATCACGGAGCAGGTGATGGCGGAGTACATTCCGCGCCGCCTGTCCATTGCGGGCTGCGATCTGGTGATGGATGTGGACCTCTTTAAGGGAACCTACCGGGTGCTCAATTTCGGCAACAGTAAAAAAATGGAAGACACTCAGCTGCACGAGGGCAGCTATGAGAAGCAGGCGGCACATATTCTGCGGACCCAGGTCGTACCCAGGGATCAGGAGCGGGTGGCAAATCTGACGGACCCGGAATACATTCTGGAACGGCTGGGACGGGAGGACTCCTACTGGTTTCATTACTCCATGTTCGGGGAGCAGCAGGAGATTCTGACCAAGAACATGTCCATTTCCTCCATTGATCTCAGGCTGGGGCGCGTCTGCATGGCCCGGTCCGATATCACGGATTCCCTCCGGGAGCAGCAGGCCATGCTCAACGTGCTGGCCCTGACCTTTGACCTGGTCAGCTTCATCGACATCAAGAGCGGCGGAATGACCATGTTTACCCGCCGGACCGTGCAGGAAAATCTGTCACCATACTATTTTGTCGACTATCGGTCGACTGTGGAGTCCATCGCCTCATTCTATGTGGACCAGGAGGGCGTAATCAGCGCGAGGGAACAGTTCCGCTTGGAAACCATGCTGCTGCGGCTGAGGGAGGAACCGGCGGGGTACGATTTCGTGGCTCCCTATCAGACGGACGGCAAAGTTCTCTATAAGCAGGTCAGCGTCATGTGGGGGGATCGCAACCGCAAGACGGTTTGCCTGGTGCGGGCCGATGTCACGGATATGCTGGCCCAGGAGCGGCGGAAGAAGGAAGAGCTGGAGGCAGCGCTGGCGCTGGCAGAGGAGGCCAGTCGGGCGAAAAGCCATTTCCTTTCCGCTATGAGCCACGATATCCGCACGCCGCTTAACGCTGTGATCGGTATGACGGAGCTGGCCTTCGCCCATATCGGGGAGCGGGAGCGGGTGGTGGACTGCCTGCAGACGATCTCCCTCTCATCCAGGCATCTGCTCAGCCTGATCAACAATGTGCTGGATATGGCTAAAATCGAGCGTTCCAGCCTGGTGTTCAGCCGGATGAAAATCGCGCTGCCGGAGCTGGCGGAGCAGGTTTCCTCCATCATCGCGCTACAGGCGCAGAATTCGGGAATCCGCTTCCGCACAGATGTAAACCATATCCGCCACAAAGCCATTTTCGGGGACCCGCTTCGTCTCAACCAGATTTTGCTGAATATTCTGGGAAATGCCGTCAAGTTCACCCCAAAAGGGGGCACCGTGGAGTTTTTGATCGAGGAGCTTCCCGCCTGCAGCGCCCCCGGGATGGCGCGCTACCGGTTTGTGGTGCAGGATACGGGGATCGGCATGGGCGCTGAATTTGCGGAACATATTTTTGAACCCTTCAGCCGCGGCGGAGATTTTGGCCGCGCGGAGGGCAGCGGGCTGGGCTTGAGCATCACCAAGGGCCTGGTCGACCTTATGGGCGGTGAGATTTCCGTGGAGACCAGGGAACACATGGGCAGCACGTTCCGGGTGGAGCTGGAATTTGAACCGGCTGACGCCGGCGCCGGGCCGGAATACGGGGGAAGCCCGGAGAATCCGGGGCAGGAGCGCGCGCTTTCCGGCCGCCGTTTTTTGGTGGCTGAGGACAATGCGATCAATGCGGAGATTCTCTGCGAGCTGCTTCAGATGCAGGGGGCGTTGTCCGTGGTCTGCTCAGACGGCGCACAAGCGCTGCGTGCGTTTCAGGATGCGGCGATGGGGACCTACGACGCCATCCTCATGGATATTCAAATGCCCAATATGAATGGCTACGAGGCGGCGCGGGCAATCCGCAGTCTGGAGCGGGAGGACGCCGGGAACATACCCATTATCGCCATGACGGCAAACGCATTTGCGGAGGATGTGCAGGCGGCGTTGGAGGCCGGTATGACCGCCCATATCGCCAAACCCATTGATCTGGGAATCCTGCTGTTTGAGCTCAACCGGATCCTGCGCTGATGTTTTGAGTTGCTTTTTTTTAAAGTGGGAAAATATGGTTACGAAACGGCCTTAGAATGTGTTATACTGTCAGGATATGTGGTTATAAAAACTGTGATTGCGGAGATTGGACGAATGATGGGACACAGAACGATAAAAGGGAGTCGGGGCTTCACGCTGGCGGAGCTGTTGATTGTGGTGGCGATTGTGGCGGTACTGGTGGCTATATCCGTCCCGATTTTCACCAGCAGGATGGACCGCACCAAGGCCACGGTCTGTGAGGCCAACCGGAAAATCGTGTTGAGGCAGATCCTTCTGGAACAGATGGAGGACGACAGCTTTACCCGGGACGATGCGGAGGCGATTCTGGAGAAATCGGATGCCCGCTGCCCGGCCGGTGGGACGTTTTCGGTGGAATGGGAGGAATCCTTTGCGAAGGTTAACTGTGACCGGCATGGGGCGTCGATCGGAGGTGGGGAGGATACGGATATAAAGGTATCCCAGACCTTTACCGAGGATTACCGGCAGTTCACAGTGGAGTTTTTAAAGAAGAATCCCACCAAAAGCAATAACCAGATCCGGGAGGCATTTCTCGAAAAATATAACGGAAAATGGCCTACGCTGACCGTCCGGGGAGAAAGCTATTCCATCCAGCCCTATTACCAGGGGAAGGATAAGTCCCGTCCGGTAGAGGAGTGTGTGTGGCTCTTCGCCAGACCGGACGCCAGCGCGGCGGCGGGATGGAGCGTGCCTTATGTCTACAACATTGTGGACAACAAATGGTATGAGGCCACCAAATGGGACGGGACGCCGGGAGGCGCTGCCAATATCACCTACAGCGACGTCAACGCCCTCGACGAGGCGGTCAGAACCGCCACCCACTCCAATGGAAATCTACAATGGATTGAGGTAACGGACTATAAGGAATCCAAGTAGACAAATAAAAAAGCTTTTTAAATTTAAACGAATGCGGTATATTTTCCGAAAAAACCGCTAACCCGGCGATCAGCTGAACAGTCCTCGAATGACCGTGAAAATCCCGGCCGACTGCAAAAACAGCACCGTCATCATTACCGGCGTCACGTAGCGGATCATAAACGCATACATTTTCTTCCGTTTAAATACTGTTCCATTCAGTTCCATCTCTTCATCAATCCAGGAAGGCCCGATCACCCAGCCCACGAAAATACAGGTCAGTAAGGAGATGAAGGGCATGAGGAAGCTGTTGCTGATGTAGTCCATCAGATCCAAAAGCTGCGCGGTCTGGCCATTGGGCAGGGGCAGCTCAAAGTAAAGGAGATTGTAGCCCATGCAGATCACGGCCGCCGCTCCGGCGAAGATCAGGCCGATGATCAGGCTCATTTTCTGTCTGGAGGTGTGGAACAGTTCCATGCAGTTGGCCACCAGAGTCTCCATTATGGAGATACAGGAGGTCAGCGCCGCAAAGGCCACCATGACGAAAAATACCAGACCGATCAGGGAACCGGCCCGCCCCATGGCGTCAAATACTTTGGGCAGGGACACGAACATCAGACTGGGGCCGGAGGCCATACCCTCAGTGCCGGAAAACACAAACACAGCGGGGATGATCATCATTCCGGCCAAAAAGGCCACACCGGTGTCGAAAAATTCAATCTGGCTTAAGGAGCGGTTGAGATCCACGTCTTTTTTTACATAGGAGCCGTAGGTGATCATGATTCCCATGGAAACGCTCAGGGAAAAGAACAGCTGGCTCATGGCGTCCAAAAGAATTTCCAGAAAACGCTTGCCGGTGATTCCGTCCAGGTTCGGGATTATATACACGCCTAAACCCTGCAGCCCCGTGCGGGTGACTCCGTCTGCGTCCGTGTATTTCAGGGTGAGGGAGAACAGCGCGATGCCTACGATCATAAAAATCAGGCCAGGCATGATGATTTTCGAAAATTTTTCGATTCCTTTCTCCACGCCGCGGTATACGATAAATGCCGTGGCGGCCAGAAACGCCAGCATGAAGAAGATGGGCGAGGCCTTGGAGGTGATAAAGGCGGTGAAATATCCGTCCCGGGCCGCATCCGCCCCGCGTGCCGTCAGGTAGGTGACAATGTATTTTGTGACCCAGCCTCCAATCACCGAGTAGTAGGTCATGATCAGAGCCGGGACCAGGAATGTGAGATATCCCAGAAATTTCCATTTATGATGGATCACGCCGAATGCTTTCAGAGCATTCTGTTTTGTTTTTCTGCCGATGGCCACGTCCGTGGTCAGGAGCGTGAAGCCGAAGGTCAGCACCAGCAGCAGATAGATGATCAGAAACAGACCGCCGCCGTCTTTTGCCGCCAGATATGGAAAGCGCCATATATTTCCCACGCCCACGGCGCTGCCGGCCGCAGACAGTACAAATCCGATTGATCCGCTGAAACTGCTTTTCTTTTTGGTATCCATAAAAAAGCCCCCGTTTTTCATATGCTGTCCGGTTCTGCCAAGGGCAAAACCTCAAATAGTTTAGCAGAAATATGTCATAAAGCAAATGAAGAGTTGTTTCGTTAAAATAAACTTTTTGCTAAAAAGTTTATTCACAGTAGAAAAATATCCCCGGATCGTGTATGATAGGAAACGGATTGGACGAAATATCCGGGAGGGTATATTTTAACGAAACTTTAGGAGGACTTATGAGCAAGGTGAGCGAACACATCGGCGGACGGATCCGCATGTACCGGAAGGCCAGGGAAATGACCTTGCAGCAGCTTGCGGACTCGATCCACAAGAGCCGCGCCAGCGTCAGCAAATACGAAAACGGGGAGATCACGCTGGATGTGGAGACACTGTTCGAGATCGCCCAGGTGTTGATGGTCAGCCCCAGCCAGCTGATGGACGTCCGGCCGCCGATGCCCAAAAGCGCGGAAACATCCCCGAACCACTCTGCCAAAAGTCCGTTCTTTCAGGCCAAACGATTGTATTTCTATTTTTATGACGGACGTTATAAGAGGCTGAAGGACGGGATCATCGATATCTATGAGCGGGAAAATGCCCCGGGAAACTACGAGGCAACCCTATCCATCAGCGCCGTGACGCCCACGGGCAGGAGCAGCGAGATCTATTACACCGGAAAGGTAGTTTACAGCGACATGCTGATCCGGTTCTCCTTTGTCAACCAGTGCAACGCCCTGGAGGAGGATTTGCTCTATATCTTCAACCCCCTGGAAATCCGGGATTCCACGGACGGGCTTTTGTGCGGCATCTCCAGCGCCGACCTGATGCCCTGCGCCTTCAAATGCCTGGTGACCCTGACGCCCCAGGAGCACACGGAACACTTTAAACAGCAGCTTCTGATCACGAAAAAGGAGCTGCAGAAGTGGCAGAAACTGAATATGCTAATTGTGGATAACAGAGGGTTGTGAGCCCTCTGTTTTTCAATGATCCGCGCGCCCCGGCACATCCGTTACCAACACATTTCCAATTCTCGCCGCAATTCAAACAATCGGTTGGTATTCTCCTGGGAATATGCTAAAATCAATTTATCAATATACGGCAAAGGGGCTGTTGCAAAAGTAGATAAATAATCTACTGGAGCAACAGCTCCTTTTCTGTACAAAAACAGAAAAGCGGGCTCCGAAGAGTCCGCCATCCGTGGTATAATTAAGTATGCGAATAAATAATTACACTACTAAAGATTATACCGAACTTGGCCGCACTTATCAACTGGTTTTGCCATTAAGTTTGGAAGGGCTGGTTCCGAACGATGATTCGGTCCGACTGCTGAGCCACGAATTGGAGGATTTAGACTATACAAAGCTTTATCAGGCTTACTCTGCCAAAGGCAGAAATCCGGCAGTGGATCCAAAGACCATGTTCAAGATCCTGACCTATGCGTATTCCCAGAACATTTATTCATCAAGAAAAATTGAGACCGCCTGTAAACGGGATATCAACTTCATGTGGTTGTTAGCTGGACAAAAAGCGCCGGATCACAGTACCATTGCCCGGTTCCGTTCCGGTTTTCTGGAGGAGGCATGTGAGGACCTCTTTTATCAGATGGTACACCGTCTGGAACTGGCAGGTGAACTTTCCAAAGAAACTGTCTTTCTTGACGGGACGAAATTAGAAGCCTGCGCCAATCAATACACGTTCGTATGGAAAAAATCCGTTGGGAAATGGGAAGAAAAAATGTTCATTAAAATCCAGGAGGCGGTGAGGCTTGTAAACCAGGAGTTTATCCAGTCCTTCCGTGTGGGAACCGAATACCGGGTGCAGGACCTCCGAAAAATCTGCCGTTTTCTGGAGGAGATATGCAGGGAGCGGAACATAGAGTTCGTTTACGGCCGTGGAAAACGCAAATCCATCGAGCAGCGGTATCTGGAGCTGTTCCAAAGGTACCTGGAGCGTCAGACCATTTATGACTGGCATACAGCCAGCTTCCAGGGAAGGAACAACTACTGTAAAACAGACCCGGATGCAACGTTTATGCATATGAAAGATGACCACATGCGCAATGCCCAGTTAAAGCCAGGGTATAACGTACAGATTGGAGTGGACAGCGAATACATTGTAGCGGTCGATATTTTTCAGGATCGAAACGATGTATGGACGCTGGTGCCATTTTTAAAGCAGATGAAAGAGAAACTGGGTTTTAACTATCCGAGTGTTACAGCTGATTCAGGATATGAAAGTGAAGAAGGGTACAGCTATCTGCGGGAGGAGGGGCAGCAGCCATACATCAAACCTCAAACCTATGAAAAATGGAAGAAAAGGAGTTTTAAACAGGATATCAGTAAACGGGAAAACATGGGTTACGACCAGGAGTCCGATACCTATATCTGTCATGCCGGGAAGGAGCTGCGGGTGATCTACCTGAAAAAGCAGCGCAGCAAAAGTGGGTATGAATCTGAGGTGACAGTATACGAATGTGAGGACTGCACCGGCTGTCCCTACAAAGAAAAATGCACCAAAGCGAAGGGGAACAAGCGTCTGTACGTGTCCAAAAGCTTTTTGGAGAAGCGTGAGGAGTCGTATCAAAACATACAGAGCGAGAAGGGAATTAAGTACCGGATGAATCGCTCGATTCAGGTAGAAGGAGCTTTCGGTGTATTGAAAAATGACTATGGATTTGAACGATTCCTGCTGCGGGGTAAGAAGAAAGTAAAACTGGAGATTCTCCTGCTGAGTATGGGATACAATCTAAATAAACTACATAGAAAAATCCAGAATGAGCGGACTGGAAGGTATTTGTTTGATCTAAAAGCGAGTGCATAAATACAAGAAAAACCGAATGCTTATTAAAGTATGCCCAAAATCAGGAGAAAGTCGATCGAAAATGATTTTCTCCTGATTTTTTTCTATATACAGAGCAAGGGTGCCGCTCAATCATCTATTTTGATGATTTTGCGACACCCCCTCTCTTCTGAAAGGGTAAAAGCGTATGGTAAACTTCAAATTCATGGCATTATTAGCCGGGCTTATGATATCCGGCATTTACAGCGCCGACGGGACCGGCGGAAACGACCCGGGCAGTCAGGCAGAACCGTCGCAGAATCCCCAGACAGCCTATTACGACCTCCTGGACGACGGCGCTTACGGGCTGAATATCGAAGGCCTGTGGACCATCGGCCCCGGGCCGGATGCGATTCCCTGGGCCATCTGGTTTGAGGACTCCGAAGCTTTTTTGCTGGCGGATGTACAGCCCACGGACGGGGACAGCGGGGGCTTCCATGATACCTGGGAGAGTGGGACCTCCTCCCTGTTAAGACAGCTGGCGGAAGAGAATCTTGGGGAGGAACTGGCCGCCTTTACGCCCTTTACCGAGAACTCCGGGGCCGGCGGGCCCATCTACGGAATGGAATACACCTACCGCCGTGGAGACACTACCTTCTATGTGACGGTGTGCTACCGGTTCTGTGACGCCTACACCCTGGAACTGATCAGCATCGATCCCGATTCCCAGGCGCGGTCCCGCAGGGTGGCGGTGAACACGGCGGACTCCTTCACGGATCTGGGCGGCCCGCGCCACATCACCACGGCGCGCCCGGAGGTGATGCTGGGCGGAGAGAACTGGCCGTGGAAATACCTGCACAATCCCTTCGCCGTATCGGCCTATTACATGGACATCGAGTCCCCTCCGCCGCCCTCTGAGGAGCGGAGGCTGACGGACTATGAGATCCGCTGGATCGACGCCGGGATGGAAATTCTGGTCCGGGCGGTGATCGACAAGCCGGAGGGAACGGTGATGTCCAGCGATCTGGACCGCATCGAGGAATTTGCCGTGATCGGCTGGCTGGGCGACTTTTACCGCGTGCGCACCAACGACCGGACGGTGGAGCTTCCCAGAGAGGGGATTACGGTCCGGTCCATTGAAGACCTCCTGGAATTCCAAAATCTCAGGGCTCTGGATGTGGAGCTGACGGAGCTGGAGGACGTGAGACCCATCGCCTCCATGACCGGACTGGAAAGCCTGTCTTTGATGGTAAGCCCCGAACTCAAGGATCTGGAATTCCTGCGCCCCCTGGAGCGCTTAAAAACGCTCATGATGTGGGGAGGCGCTTATCCAAACGTGACGGACATCAGCGTCTTTCAGAATTTGACGCAGCTTAAGAGCGTCATGATCATTCTGCCGGAAATCCGTGACCTCTCGGTATTTGCAGCGCTGCCCAACCTGGAACAGCTCTGGATCAACTGCCACGAGGATGTGAATCTGGACGCGGTGATCCAGGCGGAACAAATTCAGGATCTGATGGTGAACGCTCAGACCATCCGCTGAGAAGCGCGTTTTCGCGCCTCCCTTTGGTTCGGTCAGACCGGCCGGTCCGCCCCGATGCAGCGGTAGAACTCCCCGGCCTCGATGGGGCGGTAGAAATAAAAACCCTGAATCATATCGCAGTCGGTCTGCCGCACCGCGGCCAGCTCGTCCTCCGTCTCCACTCCCTCCACGCACACCCGCTTGCCGGAGCGGTGGCAGGCGTAGACGATGCTCATGATGAAGTCCAGATTTTCCGGTGAGTGGGTGATCTGGTTCATCAGCGTGCGGTCCAGTTTGATCACGTTGACCGGATATTTAAACAGCATCTGCAGGGAGGAGAAGCCGTTTCCGAAATCGTCCAGGGCGAATTTGATGCCCATCTCGTGGCATTGGTTCACAAATTCGTGAAGGCGTTTTGGCATCTCGTCGAAGTGGGTTTCCGTCAGCTCCAGCATCAGGTGGCGTCCCGGAAGCCCGCTTTCTTTTAGCGTCTGCTGCATAAAGGGCAGGAAGGTGTCGTCCAGAACCTGCAGGTAACTGACGTTAAAGGACAGCAGGAAATCCGGCTGGCAGGGGATCACGCGGCTGCAAATGCGCACCGCCTGCTCAAAGCCCCATTTTCCCACGACCTTGATCATCTGGGTCTCCTCCAACAGGGGGATGAACACGGCGGGAGAGACGTCCTGATCCATATACCTCCAGCGCAGCAGCGTTTCACCGCCGATGATCTCGCCGCTGTCCCGGGAGACGATGGGCTGCACCACCACGCGGAAGCCCTCGCAGCCCTTTTCCACGCTTTCGCTGAGGACCAGCGCCATGTTGGAGCGCTCCCGCTGCCTGGCGATCAGGTCCGAGGAAAACTCGCTGTACTCCAGATCCAGGTTGAGCTTCGCCACGTTGATCAATGTGATGGCATTTTCCAAAATCTCCTGGGGCAGGCGGCCGCCTTGCGGAAAGGACTGCACGCCGAAGGAGGCGGTCCGTTTGGCGGTAATCCGCTCCCTGGAATAAACCAGGTTGATGATTCTGCGGATGCCGGCCACCGCCTCACCGGGATCCCAGCCGTTTGTGCGCCTGGAGATCGCCATAAAACGGATGCCGTCCAGACGGTAGAAGGTGAACATGGTGCCAAGCTCTTCCTCCAGCGTATTGGCGATATCCCGCAGGATCCGGTCGCCCTCCGTCCGTCCCTTGGATTCATTGATGTAGGTGAAATGATTCAGGCCAAAGCTGATCACCAGAGCGGGGCTGTTCCTGGCGCTCAGGGTCACCAGCTCGTTTAACGCCGCCCGTTCCCGCAGAAATCCGGTGGTGGCATCCATGGCAAAGTTGCTCTCCAGCCGCGACACGCAGCCGGAAAAGAACAGGGGAGTGGTCCGGTCCTCCGACCACCGGATGATGCCGCGGCAGTGAACCCAGACGGAGTACCCCCGCCTGTCCGTGACGCGGTAGCGCAGGCTGTGAATGTCCTTCTTGTGCTCCAGCATCTGGCGCAGATCCTGCTGGTACAGAATCCGGTCCTGGGGATCCCCGATCATGGCCCCCCATTTTTCAATGAGATCGTAGACCACATTGCTGGGGAAACCGAAATCGTCCCGCATATTGTCGGAGATATAGTACAGGTTGTTCTGAAGATCGCCGAAATACAGGTAATAGGGCGCCTCGGGGATGGCCACCGACTGGAAAAACGCCTCGGCGTCGTAATAATTGTTGTGGATGAATGCCTGGAAGGGCGTCTCGGGGTCCCGGTCCGGCTGCTTTGTTCTGGCGCAGCCCGGCCCGGGACAGGGCGCATTCTGCGGCTGCTGCCGGCTGAGATAGTATTGCTGCTTGTTGTGGTACATCTCGTTCTCCGCCTGCCGGGCCAGCTCTTTGATCCTGGTACTCCCTTCCTCAGACCAGACGGCGCCCACCGCCAGATGGGCGTTGTTTTTTTGCAGCTGTTCCAGAAGCCGGTCCACCTGCTCCTGGAAACTCTCCCGGCTGCCGTCAAAGCAAACTGCCAGAAATTCGTCTCCGCCAATGCGGTAGACCAGTCCGGCGGGAAAGTGCTCCGCCAAAAGCTGGCTGGCGCTTAAGATCATCTGATCGCCCTGGGCATGCCCCTGGCTGTCGTTGATTGTTTTCAGGCCGGAGATATCGCAGTAGACCACCCCGAGAGGGCGGGGCACGGTCTGGCTTGCGATCATTTCCTCCATGGCATAGCGGTTCAGCACGCCGGTGAGCGGGTCGTGAAAGCTCATATGCCGCAGACGGCGTACCTTATCCCGCCGCTTCATGAGGATGACAATGAAATGCCGGATGACCTGGAGCATGGCGGAGATATGCCGGACCCGCTCCCTGGGCGGGTTGTCCACCCCGCAGAACCCCATCAGCTTTCCGCCGTCAAACAGCGGGCAGACGACCGCGGTTTTCGTGTTCTGGGCTTTGAGCCAGTTGTATTCCTGGGGATTGATGTCCTTTAATCCCTCCACATCCTCCACCACAACGCACTGGTCCCGCTCAAAGACGGACAGCCACGGTTCCACGGTATTCCAGGTGGCATACTGGAAGCTGGCCTTCTCCGGGGAGACAGACGGAGCGCACCACTCGTATGTGTTGCAGATGCGTCCGGCCCTGAGCTCTTCAAAAATGTAGGCCCGGTCACATTCCAGCCTGGCCCCCAGATAGGAGATCAGCTGTTCTAATGCCTCCCCGGAATCTTCATCCGCCAGCGTGCGCCGCAGGCACTCGTTGACAATGGCCTCATTTTCCAAAAGGGTGTAAAGGGTACGTTCTGCTTCTTCCTGGCCTGCGATATCCACCGCCATCCCAAGTCGGTAGGTCCGGCCATCCTGCTCGATCAATTTTTCCTTCAGAGTATAGATGCCCTTTCCGCGCGCATCGCTGCAAAATCCGCAGGGCTTAGGCAGTCCCTGCAGAAGCTCATAGCATTTCCGCCCGCGGTAATCCTCGGTCCTCGGACAGTTAAACGTGCTTCTGGCAAGCTGGTTCATATAAACCAGATCATATTTTTTGGCATCTACCACATAAACAATTTCCTGGAGATTTTCAAACGCTTCCCAAATTTTGCTCATATCAACCGTCTTTTCCCATGGAGGAACAAACGCCGTCAAGCGGACCGTTCGATCCGCCTGCGGAACATTCCGTTTATTCCCGGTCCATGCCGTATATAATATAGTCCATTCTACCACATGTTTTCGTAATTGACCAATGGATTTACAGCAGAAGCGGAAAATCCCCCTGCCACAGAGCGTTTCAGGGAGCAGGGCGGAAAAACGGCGGTAATTTGGCAGAATCATAAAATTCCTTGTCAATTTCCACCATTTGCGTTAATATAGCCTTAACAGCGCACCGGATGTCGATACGGTTTCCGGTGCGCATTCTTTGTCACAAACCGCAGCGGCGGTATTACTAAGGAGATCAAATATGAAGACCTGGCTCCATGCGATGGCGCATCGTTTCGCGGCCGCAGTTCTGGCCGTTTTATTTATAATGTCTCTGGCTGTCCCCGGCCTTACCGCGGCGGGGGAGGAGATTCCGGCATCCGACAACGGGGAGGGACGTCTGATCCGCGTGGCGTTTCCGGAAATACCGGGAATCAGCGAGGTGGACCGTTACGGACGCCATACCGGGCTGTTGATGGATTATCTGAATGAGATTGCAAAATACACCAACTGGGAATACGAATACATACCAGTGGATTCGGATCAGTTGGTGGACGAGTTTTTGGAGGGACGTTTCGACCTGATGGGCGGAGCTTTCTATTCCCCTGAGTTTGAACGGTATTTTGCCTATCCCGATTACAGCATGGGCAACAGCTTCGCGATCCTGCAGTGCCGCCGCAGCGATGACCGCTTCAAAAGCTACGATCTGAAAAGCCTTAACGGCATGACCATCGGCGCCTACGGGAAGGCTGCGGAAAAAATCCGGCGTCTTGAGGAATTTCTGTCCATAAACGGCCTGAACTGTACCATCAAACAGTACGGCAACGAGGAGTTTGCCGCAAGCAATGAAATGTACGATTATCTGGAAAACGGCGACGTGGATCTGCTGCTCGGCAACAGCGTGGAAAACGACAGCCGCTACCGCGTGGTCGCCACCTTTGATGCGCAGCCCTATTATCTGGTCACCGTGCCGGGAAACACGGAGATTCTGGAGGGCCTTAACATGGCTCTGGGCAATATTATGGAGTCGGAACCGGATTTCGCCCGGCAGCATATGCTCAGCCGCTCCCTCAATGTCCAGCTCCAGAATCCGCAGCTGGATGAGCAGGAGCTGGCCTATATACGCGATAAGCAGACCCTCCGGGTGGCTGCGTTTGAGTGCTATCCGTTCTATATGGCCCCAGCGGACGGACCCGCCGAGGGACTTCTGGTGGACTTGTCCCAACGCCTGTCCGGCTACACCGGCCTGGATTTCCAGCTGGTCCCCGCGGCCTCCTATGAGGAAGCGATCCGCATGGTACAGGAGGGGACGGCGGATATACTGGGTTTTTATCCGGATTCAGACGAGGATGCCTACTCCTCCGGTCTGGTGACCACCCGCGCTTATATCCGCTTAAACAGCGGGATTTTCAAGAACAAATCGGCCAATTTCCCGGACAGCGGCCTGGTGGCAGCGGCCCTTAAGGGACGCCATGTTCCCGCGGACGTGGAGTGCAGGGAGGTGCGCTACTATACCACGGTGCCGGAAGCCTTAAAGGCCGTGGACCGCGGGGAGGCGGATTTCTTTTACGGTATCATGGCCCCGGCTAACCAGGAGCTGCAGCGCCACCGCTATGCCAACGTTACCCAGGTGTCCCTGTGGGATATGAGCACGGAAATCAAGTTTGCCCTGGACCGCCCGGCCGATATCCGGCTTCTCACCACGTTAAACAAGGCGATTCGGAATCTGTCGTCCGAGGACATGGACAGCATGCTCAGCCGCAGCCTGGTGTCCAGGGCCTACGCCATGACAACCGTGGATATGATTTACGCCAATCCCATGGCGTTTGTGACGGTTATCGGTGTAATCCTGATTCTGGTGATGGCCATGGTTCTTCTGACCGCCCGTGGCCGGATGCGCAGCGCCATCATGCAGGCGGAGCTGGAGAAGGCCGAGGCCAGGAGTACGGCCAAGAGCGATTTTCTCTCCAAGATGAGCCACGAGATCCGCACGCCCATGAACGCCATCGTAGGGATGACGGAGCTGGTTTCCATGGAGAGCGGTCTCTCCCCGGAAACCCGGGATAAACTGGAAAAGATCCGGTCCTCATCCCGCTACCTGCTCTCACTGATCAACGACATTCTGGATATGTCCCGGATTGAGAGCGGAAATCTCTCCATCAACGAGGAGGCGTTCTCCCTACGTGAAATACTGGAGGAGGTGGAGAGCATCATCAGCGGACAGGCGCAGCAGAGAGGGCTGGCGCTGGAGTGCGTTCGCAATATCGACTGCGACTGGCTGACCGGAGATCCGATCCGCCTGCGCCAGGTGCTCTTAAACCTGCTGGGGAACTCTGTGAAGTTTACGCCCACGGGCGGTCTCCTGCAGCTGAGCGTGCAAGCCTGCGGGATGGAAGGGCAGGAGGCGGTGTACGATTTTTCCGTCCGGGACACGGGCGTGGGCATATCCCATGAGGATCAGGAGCGGATTTTCCGCCCCTTTGAACAGCTGGGCGGAAACGAACTCAAAAGCCTCGGAACCGGACTGGGACTTCCCATCAGCCGCAATCTGGTGCGGTCCATGGGCGGCGAGCTCACGCTTGAGAGCGACACCGGCAAGGGAGCGGTATTCTCCTTCCGTCTGCGCTTTAAACCGGCCGGCGAAGCGCCTGCCCATGAGGACCGGGAAATCCTGTCCGCCACCGGCAGCCTGAAGGGTATGCGGATTCTGGTGACGGAGGACAACGACTTAAACGCCGAGATCGCCCAGGAGCTGCTGGCGCTCCAGGGAGCGGTAACCGAGCGGGCGAAGGACGGCAGCGAGGCATTAGAACTCTTTCAAAGGAATCCTCCGGGCCGGTACCAGATGATTCTCATGGACATCCGGATGCCGGTGATGGACGGGCTGGCCGCCACCCGGGCGATCAGGGCCCTGAAGCGGCCGGATGCGGCCGGGATCCCCATTGTGGCTATGACGGCCAACTCCTTCAAGGAGGACGAGGAAGCGGCCATGTCCGCCGGGATGAACGGCTTTATTCCCAAACCGGTGAATGTACAGCAGCTTTTTGAGGTGCTGGAAGAACTGCTGGCAACATCATAACGGACCCGTCCGGGGCAAATCGTAAAAGCGGCGTGGAAGCCTGAGCCTCCACGCCGCAAATGTTCTATATCATAGGAAAGAATTACCGTTCCCCGCTGTTTTTAAAGCGAAACACTTCTTCCAGGCGCTCCTTTGCCGCAGCCTCGGTGCCGTTCTCCGTGGGCAGATAATAGCGCTTCCCCTTCAGGGACTCCGGCAGGCATTCCATGTGCGCGATCTTTTCCTCGGTGTCGTGGGCGTACACATAGCCCTCGCCGTAGCGCAGCTGTTTCATCAGCCCAGTGGGAGCGTTGCGGATCACCAGGGGCACCGGCTCGGACAGCATGTTTAAGGCGTCGGCCTTGGCGTGCTCGTAAGCCATGTAGACGGAGTTGGACCGCGGCGCCAGGGACAGATAGATCACCGTCTGGGCCAGATTCAGATTGCACTCGGGCATTCCCAGAAAATGACAGGCCTGATAGGCGGAGACGGCCAGAGACAGGGCGCTGTTGTCCGCCAGGCCCACGTCCTCGCTGGCAAAGCGGATCAGCCGCCTGGCGATGTAGAGCGGATCCTCGCCTGCCTCCAGCATCCGGGACAGCCAGTAGACCGCCGCATCCGGGTCGCTGTTGCGCATGGATTTGTGCAGGGCGGAGATCAGATTGTAGTGCTCCTCGCCGTTCTTGTCGTAGAGCAGGGATTTGCGGCTCATGCACTGCTCCAGAATCTCCGGCGTCACGGTGGTCTTTTCCGCGCTGATCTCGCCGTTGGACACCGCCATCTCCAGAATGTTCAGAGCCGTTCGGGCATCCCCGCCGGAGAATCTGGCGATGGCCCCCAGCATGGCGTCGGAGATATCGACGTTCAGGTAGCCGAAGCCCCTGGGACTTTGGAGGGCGTTTTTCAGAAGCCTGGTCAGATCCTCCTCCCCAAGGCCCTGGAGCACAAAGACGCGGCAGCGGGAGAGCAGAGCGGCGTTGATCTCAAAGGAGGGATTCTCCGTGGTGGCGCCGATGAGGATAATGCTTCCCTTCTCAACATAGGGGAGAAAGGCATCCTGCTGGGCTTTGTTGAAGCGGTGGATCTCGTCCACGAATACCACGGTCCGCTTGCCCATACGGCGCCCCTGCTCGGCCCGGGCCATCACCTCCTTGATTTCCTTGATTCCGCTGGTGACGGCGCTGAAATTGATAAATTCCGCGTGGGTCCGTTTGGCGATAATGCTGGCAAGGGTGGTTTTCCCCACCCCGGGAGGGCCCCAGAAAATCATGGAGGGGATGTTGTCCTGATCGATGATCTGACGCAAGATCTTTCCCTCCCCCAAAAGTTGGTTCTGGCCCACGAACTCGTCCAGGGTTTCCGGGCGCAGACGGCTGGCCAGGGGAGCAGTGGTGGTTCGGTCGTCAAAAAGGGAGAGTTGTTCCATTTCCATATAATCCGCCATTCCTTTCATGGTTGAATTCCGATGTACCGGCTGCTTTCCAGTTTACCACGGCGCAGGCGGAGCTTCAACTGTTTTGGCCCTGTTTTCCCCGTCCGGAGAGCACATTTTAAGGCCGCTGGAAAGATATACAAAAACTATTGATTTATAGATTGATATCTAGTATATTATATTTTGGACGCGGGGGAAATCCCGGTCCGGAAGGAGAACGCTATGATTAAGGTAGCAGTGGATGCCATGGGCGGCGACAACGCTCCCGGTGAAATTGTCGCAGGAGCCGTGGAGGCAGTCAGGGAGAAATCCGGAATCCAGGTCGCATTGATCGGGCGTGAGGAATTGGTGAAGGCCGAATTAGCCAAATACACCTACAATCAGGAGCAGATCCAGGTGGTGAACGCCACCGAAGTGATCGCCACCGAGGAGCCCCCGGTGAACGCGATCCGCCGGAAAAAAGATTCCTCTATTGTAATTGGAATGAATATGGTCAAGAAAAAGGAGGCCGACGCCTTTGTCTCCGCCGGAAGCTCAGGTGCGATCCTGGTGGGCGGCCAGGTGATCGTGGGCCGGATCAAGGGAGTGGAACGCCCCCCGTTAGCGCCTCTGATCCCCACGGAGCGCGGAGTGTCCCTGCTGATCGACTGCGGGGCCAATGTGGACGCACGCTCGTCCCATCTCGTCCAGTTTGCGCAGATGGGGTCCATCTACATGGAGCACGTGCTGGGCATCAAAAACCCCACGGTGGCCATTGTCAATATCGGCGCTGAGGAGGAGAAGGGCAACGCCCTGGTGAAGGAGACTTTTCCGCTTTTAAAGGAGTGTCCGGAGATCAATTTTATCGGAAGCATCGAGGCTCGGGAGATTCCCCACGGCGGAGCGGACGTGATCGTCAGCGAGGCATTTGTGGGCAACGTGATCCTCAAACTGTACGAGGGTCTGGGCGACACGCTGATCAAGAAGGTGAAGGGCGGCATGATGATGAACCTGCGCAGCAAGATCGGGGCGCTTTTAGTCAAGCCGGCCATCAAGGAAACCCTGAAGTCCTTTGACGCAAGCAAGTACGGCGGGGCGCCGCTTTTGGGCCTAAACGGACTGGTGGTGAAGACCCACGGCAACGCCAAACGCACGGAGGTGCGCAATTCGATCATTCAGTGCATGACATTCAAGGAGCAGGCCATCAATGAGAAGATCCGCGAGAGCCTTGGCGCACAGAAGGATATACCGCAGTAAAAGCGGAGTATAAATCTTAAACGCAGCAAGCGGCGGGGAGTTTGCCCCTGCGGGCAGCCGCCGGATGTCCATGGGAGCATGGCGTTTGGCTCGCCTCTTTCGCGAAAATAGAAGCAATCACAATCAAAGCAAGAAATCAAAAAGAGGAGTGTAAAAAAACGATGGAATTTGAAAAGTTGCAGGCAATCATTGCGGAGGTACTGAACATTGAGCCGGAGGAAGTAACCATGCAGTCCACCTTTGTGGATGATTTAGGCGCTGATTCCCTGGACATTTTCCAGATTATCATGGGAATCGAGGAAGAGTTCGACATCGAGATCCCCAACGAGGCCGCCGAGCAGATCGTGACCGTGGGGGATGCCATCGAGCAGATCAAGAACGCGTTAAACTGATGGGAGGCTATGCCCATTACATTCAAGCTAGAAGGGGCTGTCAGACGCAGCTCCTTTGTGCGTTAGTCAGAAAGTGAGAGTGAATACCATGAATCGAAATCTGCAGGAACTGGAGCGGACCATCTGCTACCAGTTTAAGGAGCACGGATTATTTGTCCAGGCGCTGACCCACAGCTCCTACGCCAATGAGCATCGCTGGAACCACAGCCGCTGCAACGAACGTCTGGAATTTCTGGGAGATGCAGTGCTGGAGATTGTGACCAGCGACTTTTTATACCACAAATACGAGGACCTGCCCGAGGGGGATCTGACCAAGATCCGCGCCAGCATCGTATGCGAACCGACCCTGGCCTACTGCGCCGGAGACATCAGCCTGGGGGAATACCTGCTGCTGGGCAAGGGCGAGGAAGCGACCGGAGGGCGCAGCCGCAACTCCGTTGTCAGCGACGCCATGGAAGCCCTGATCGGCGCGATTTACCTGGACGGTGGTTTTGCTAATGCAAAAGAGTTTATACATCGTTTTATCCTGAACGATATTGAACACAAGCAGCTCTTTTATGATAGCAAGACTATCTTACAGGAGATGGTGCAGAGCCGCTCCTCGGAAGGGCTCAGCTATGAGATCCTCCGGGAGGAGGGGCCGGACCACAACAAGAGCTTCGAGGTCTGCGCCCGCATCGGCGGCGCTGAGATCGGCCGCGGCACGGGCCGGACCAAGAAAGCGGCGGAACAGGTGGCCGCGTACAACGGAATTTTAAAGCTCAAGGCGGAAGAAGAAAAACAGTAAAGCGACGGTGAATTATGTATTTAAAAAGTATCGAAATCCAGGGTTTTAAATCCTTTGCGAACAAGCTGGTGTTTGAGTTCCACAACGGAATCACCGGCATTGTGGGCCCCAACGGCAGCGGAAAGAGCAATGTGGCCGACGCGGTGCGCTGGGTGCTGGGCGAACAGCGCATCAAGCAGCTGCGAGGCGCCAGCATGCAGGACGTAATCTTTTCCGGCACGGAGCTGCGCAAGCCCCAGGGGTTCGCCTACGTGGCCATCACCCTGGATAACGGGGATCATCAGCTGGCCATCGACTACGACCAGGTGACGGTTTCCCGCCGCCTTTACCGCTCCGGCGAGAGCGAGTATATGATAAACGGCAGCGCCTGCCGTTTAAAGGATATCAACGAGCTATTTTACGACACCGGCATCGGCAAGGAGGGCTACTCCATCATCGGCCAGGGCCAGATCGACAAAATCTTAAGCGGCAAGCCGGAGGAGCGCAGGGAACTGTTCGACGAGGCGGCGGGCATTGTGAAGTTCAAACGGCGCAAGGCCATCGCCCAGAAGAAGCTGGAGGACGAGCAGGCCAGCCTGATCCGCGTAAACGACATTCTCACTGAGTTAGAGAAGCAGGTAGGCCCCCTGGAGCGCCAGTCCAAAGCCGCCAGGGAGTATCTGCAGCTGAAAGAGACCTTAAAGGTCTGCGATGCCAACCAATTCCTGATGGAGACGGAGGGGATCCGCAGACAGCTGGCCGAGGTGGCGGAGAAGGAGAAAATTCTCACCGGCGATTTGGAACACACCCGTCGGGAATCCGACACCCTGAAGGAGGAGTACGACCGCCTGGAAGCCGCCCTGGCTCAGGAGGACGCTCTCATGGCCGGGAACCGGGACGAGTTGAACCGCTGCACGGTGGAGAACAGCAGCCTGGAAGGCCGCATCGGCGTGCTGAACGAGCAGATCCGCACCGAGGAGATGAACGAGGCCCACATAGGCAGCCGTCGGGAGGCCATTTCCAGGGATCTGGAGTCCCGGAAAACCCAGCTGGCCGGATATGAGGAGCAGAAGGCGCAGATGGACGTCCAGGCCGACGCCATGGCCGGGCGGCTGGACGAGGCGGCCCGCCTCCTGGAGTCCCGGGACGAACTGATTCACCGCCTGGAGCAGGAGATCGAGTCGGAGAAATCGGCCATCATAAACGCCTTAAACGAGCGGGCGGGCTTAACCGCCCGCAGCCAGCGCTACGAGACCATGATGGAGCAGGTGGATTTGCGGCGCAGCGAGGTGACCCAGAAGCTTCTGAAATTCAAGAGCGACGAATCCGTTCAGGAGGAACAGATCCGCCAGGAGGAGGACGCCTTAAGCGCGGTGGAGCGGCGCATCGCCGAGAGCCAGGAGAAATCCGCCCAGACCGAGGAGGAGTTAAATCAGGCGGACCAGGAGCTTCGCCGTTTAAACCGCAATTTAAACGACACCCAGCAGCAATACCACATGTCCTACACCAAGCTGGAAAGCCTGCGCAACCTGGCCGAGCGCTACGACGGCTACGGCGGCAGCATCCGGCGGGTCATGGAGGTGCGGGACCGCATCCGTGGGATCCACGGCGTGGTAGCGGACTTAATTCATGTGCCCCAGAAGTACGAGGTGGCCATTGAAACCGCTCTGGGCGGCAGCATCCAGAACATTGTCACGGATTCCGAGGAGACGGCCAAGCGCCTGATCGAATACTTAAAAAAGAATAAATACGGCCGGGCAACCTTTCTGCCCCTGACCGCCATCGGTGGCCGGCAGACCTTTTCCCAGGAGAGCGCCTTAAAAGAACCTGGCGTGCTTGGGCTGGCCAGCCAGCTGGTGGAGGCGGAAAAACAGTACGACGGCCTGATCCGCTATCTCTTAGGGCGGGTAGTGGTGACGGATACCATTGAGCACGCCATCGCTCTGGCCAGAAAGTACAAATACAGCCTGCGCATCGTCACCCTGGAGGGCGAGCTTTTGAGCGCGGGCGGCTCCATGACGGGCGGCGCATTCAAGAACACCAGCAACCTGCTGGGACGGCGGCGCGAGATCGAGGAGCTGGAGGAAGCGTGCAAAAAAGCTCTCACCCAGGTGGAAACGACCCAGGGCGACTTAAACATCCAGGAGGGCATTCTCCAGGAGAAGAAGGAGGAGCTGGAAGCGGTTCGAAGCGCCATCCAGAAGCTGTACCTGGAACAGAACACCCTGCGCATGAACTTGGCCCAGCTGGAGGAGAAGAAAGCGGAGATCGCCGGTTCCTACGTGGATTTGGAGCGGGAGCGGGGACAGCTTGACGAGCAGGTCCGGGAAATCTCCGGCAGCCAGGCGGCCCTGAAGCAGGAAACCGCCGCTCTGGAGGAGAAAAACACCCTCTCCGGTCAGGCGGTGGAGGAAAAGACCGCCGCACTGGAGGAGGCCAAGACTTCCCGCGAAACCTGCGCCGCAGAGCTGGCGCAGATTCAGGTGGAGGCCGCAGAGCTGAAGCAGAAGCTGGACTTCCTTCAGGAAAATGTGGACCGCGTCCGCGCTGAGATGCGAAAGCTGACGGCCGAGTATCGGGACCTGGAAGCCGGGGACCGAAACGCCCAGGGAATCATCGAGGCGCGCCGGCAGGAAATCGCCGCCCTGAAGGAGAAGATTGCCGGGATTGCCGTACATACAAAGGAGCTGGAGGAGCGGCTGACCGCTCAGACAGCCAAAAAGGAGGAGATGGCCGGGCGTCAGAAGGGATTTTTCATCCGGCGCGAGGAGCTGTCCGCCCGCATGTCCGATCTGGACAAGGACATGTTCCGGCTGCAGGCCCAGCAGGAAAAGCTGGAGGAGCGGCTGGAGCACTCCACTACCTACATGTGGAACGAGTATGAGATGACTTTTTCCAGCGCCGAAGCCCTGCGGGACGAGGCATACGGCTCTTTGAGCGAGGTCCGCAGGCAGATCGACGACCTCAAGGGAAGGATCAAGGCCCTGGGCAATGTCAATGTAAATGCCATCGAGGACTACCGGGAGGTATCCGAGCGCTATGAGTTTATGAAAACCCAGCACGAGGATCTGGTGGCCGCTCAGGCGGAGCTGGAAAAAATCATCGTGGAGCTGGACACCGGCATGCGCCGCCAGTTCCAGGAGAAATTCGGGGAGATCCGGGCCGAGTTCGACAAGGTGTTCAAGGAGCTCTTCGGCGGCGGCCGTGGCGCCCTGGAGCTGATGGAGGACGAGGACATCCTGGAGGCGGGGATTCAGATCATCGCCCAACCCCCGGGCAAAAAGCTGCAGAACATGATGCAGCTGTCCGGCGGCGAGAAGGCGCTGACCGCCATCTCCCTGCTGTTCGCCATCCAGAACTTAAAGCCCTCGCCCTTCTGTCTCCTGGACGAGATCGAGGCGGCACTGGACGACTCCAATGTGGACCGTTTCGCAGGCTACCTGCACAAGCTGACGCGCAATACCCAGTTTATCGTGATCACCCACCGACGCGGCACCATGGTCAGCGCCGACCGGCTCTACGGAATCACCATGCAGGAGAAGGGCGTATCCACGCTGGTGAGCGTAAACCTGATCGAGGATGATCTGGACAAATAAATGGCATTTGTGCTATGATAAGAAGAAAACCGGCCTGTCTTTATCAGGTTTAAGAGGAGAAAAAGTTTATGTCAGAAGGAAAGAAGGGGTTTTTCGGGCGCCTGGTGGAGGGCCTGACCAAGACCCGCAACAATATTGTCTCCGGCATCGACTCCATTTTCAGCGGCTTCTCCGCCATCGACGACGATTTCTATGAGGAGATCGAGGAGACGCTGATTATGGGCGACATCGGGATCCAGACCACCATGTCCATTGTGGAGGATCTGCGCCGGAAGGTAAAGGAGCTGCACATCAAGGAGCCGGAGGAGTGCAAGGAGCTGCTGATTAACAGCATCAAGGACCAGATGGATCTGGGGGAGAACGCCTACGAGTTCGAGCACAAAAAATCCGTGGTGCTGGTGATCGGCGTCAACGGCGTGGGTAAGACCACTTCCGTGGGTAAGCTGGCCGGGCAGTTGAAGGACCAGGGGCGCAAGGTGATTCTGGCCGCAGCGGACACCTTCCGGGCGGCGGCCATCGAGCAGCTGACCGAGTGGTCCAACCGCGCGGGAGTGGAGATCATCGCCCAGCAGGAGGGTTCCGACCCGGCTGCCGTGATCTATGACGCGGTGGCGGCCGCCAAGTCCCGCCACGCGGATGTGCTGATCTGCGACACCGCCGGGCGGCTTCACAATAAGAAGAACCTGATGGAGGAGCTGCGCAAGATCAACCGAATCATTGACAAAGAGTACGCGGACGCCTACCGCGAGACCCTGGTGGTGTTGGACGGCACCACGGGACAGAACGCCCTGGCCCAGGCCAGGCAGTTCATGGAGGTGGCGGATATCACCGGCATTATCCTGACCAAGCTTGACGGCACCGCCAAGGGCGGCATCGCCGTGGCGATCCAGTCTGAGCTGGGTCTGCCGGTTAAATATATCGGCATCGGTGAGAAGATAGACGATCTGCAGAAATTCAATGCGGACGACTTTGTGAACGCGCTGTTCAACGTGCGCAAATCCGAAGCAGAGTAACACGCCCGGCCTTTTAAGCCCCGCGAGTCAAACAGAAAGAAGGATAGGGTATTATGGAAGAATTAACATTGGAACAATTTGAGGAGGCCTCTGACCTGGTCAAGGAAGTGACCCTGGAGACCAAGCTGGTGTACAGCGAATATTTTTCAGCCCAGACGGGAAACAAGGTGTATTTCAAGCCGGAAAACCTGCAGTATACCGGCGCTTACAAGGTGAGAGGCGCCTATTATAAGATCAGCACCCTGACCGAGGACGAGAAGGCCAAGGGCCTGATCACCGCCTCCGCGGGCAACCACGCCCAGGGCGTGGCCTACGCCGCCAAGCTGGCCGGTGTAAAGGCTGTGGTCGTGATGCCCACCACCACGCCGCTCATGAAGGTAAACCGCACCAAGGGCTACGGCGCCGAGGTGGTCCTGGCCGGCGACGTGTTCGACGAGGCCTGCGATTACGCGTACAAGCTGGCGGAGGAGAAGGGCTACACCTTTGTCCATCCCTTCAACGACCTGGCGGTGGCCACCGGACAGGGCACCATCTCCATGGAGATCATCAAGGAGCTGCCCACCGTGGACTACATTCTGGTTCCCATCGGGGGCGGCGGACTGGCCACCGGCGTGTCCACCCTGGCCAAGCTGCTCAACCCCAAAATCAAAGTGATCGGCGTGGAGCCGGCCGGAGCCAACTGCATGCAGGAATCCCTGCGCCAGGGCGAGGTCGTCACTCTGCCGAATATCAACACCATCGCCGACGGCACCGCGGTCAAGCGCCCGGGAGAGCTGTTATTCCCCTATATCCAGCAGAACATCGACGACATCATCACCATCGAGGACAGCGAGCTGATCGTGGCCTTCCTGGACATGGTAGAGAATCACAAGATGATCGTGGAGAACTCCGGCCTTCTGACCGTGGCGGCCTTAAAGCACATGAATGTGCAGAAGAAGAAAATCGTCTCCATCTTAAGCGGCGGCAACATGGACGTGATCACCATGTCCTCCATCGTGCAGCACGGTCTGATTCAGAGAGACCGCGTGTTCACGGTGTCCGTCCTGCTTCCGGATAAGCCCGGCGAGCTGGCAAAGATCTCCGCCCTGCTGGCTGAGGAGCACGGCAACATCATCAGGCTGGAGCACAACCAGTTCATCAGCATCAACCGCAACGCTGCGGTGGAGCTGCGCATCACCCTGGAGGCCTACGGCACCGACCACAAGAATCAGATCGTATCCGCCCTCACAGGCGCCGGCTACCGTCCCAAGCTGGTTAAATTCAAGGGAACCTATAGCGATTCATAGAGCGGGTCCGCTCACTGCTTTCTGCCTGCCGTGACCGACGGCAGGCGCTTTACATATAGACCTTAAGAGATGACATTACAGGGGGAATAAAGAGTATGAAACCGGAAGAACGTACGGTTCGCAACACAATCATCCGTTACCGGAGTTTTCGTTATGCGCTCGTGCTGGAGGGAATTGCGGTGGGAGCGATCTCCGGAGCGGTGGTGGTGGCGTTCCGCTACCTGATCGGGTGCACGGACACGCTGTTACACCGGATTCTGGCTTACGGCCAGGCCAACCACTGGTTTATCCCGGTGTGGTTCGCCATTCTGGCCGTGGCAGCGCTTATCGTCACGCTGCTGTTAAAATGGGACCCGCTGATCTCGGGAAGCGGCATCCCTCAGATTGAGGGCGAAATCATGGGCGAGCTGGACCAGCGCTGGTGGCGGGTGCTGGCGGCTAAGCTGGGCGGAGGTATCCTGTCTCTGGGCTGCGGCCTGTCCCTGGGGCGGGAGGGTCCCAGCATCCAGCTGGGAGCCATGGCTGCCAAGGGCTTTTCAAGGCTGACCAAGCGGGTCAAGACCGAGGAGAAGGTGCTGATCACCTGCGGCGCCAGCGCCGGCCTGTCGGCCGCCTTCAACGCCCCCATCGCGGGCATCCTGTTCTCCCTGGAGGAGGTGCACAAGCACATTTCCCCGGAGCTGGTGCTCTCGTCCATGGCCGCCTCCATCACCTCGGACTTTGTCTCCCGGAATGTGTTCGGCTTAAAGCCGGTGTTCACCTTCCATATCACACACATGATGCCCCTGTCCACCTACGGGCATGTGCTCATTCTGGGCGCTCTCATCGGGCTGATGGGCGTCCTGTACAACACCTGCATCGGCAAATCCCAGGACCTCTACGGGATGATCCCCGGACAGTTCGTCCGCATCCTGATCCCATTTCTGCTGGCGGGCGTGTTCGGGTTCCTGTACCCGGCGGTTCTGGGCGGCGGCCACTCCCTGGTGGAGGAGCTGACGGGGGGTGAGCTGATGCTCGGAGGGCTGTTCCTGCTCTTTGCGCTGAAATTCGCATTTTCCATGATCAGCTTCGGCTCCGGGGCGCCGGGCGGAATCTTTCTCCCGCTCCTGGTGTTGGGAGCCATCATCGGCAGCATCTACTACAACCTGGCATCCGCTGTCAGCCCGGACATCAGCGGACTTTTGAGCAACTTTATCATTCTTGGCATGGCGGGTTATTTCTCCGCCATCGTCCGGGCGCCCATCACGGGCATCATCCTCATCAGCGAGATGACCGGCTCCTTCTCCCATCTGCTGACCTTATCCATGGTGTCCCTGGCCGCCTACATCGTGCCGGACATCCTGCACTGCGCGCCGGTTTACGACCAGCTGCTCCACCGCCTGCTGGCAAAGCAGAATCCGGATAAGCAGGTGACTCTGACCGGTGAAAAGGTTTTGGTGGAGGGGATGATCTACCACGGAAGCGCTGCCGAAGGGCAGAAGATTGCCGCCATCGCCTGGCCGCCCACCTGTCTGGTGGTGTCCCTGATGCGCGGCGAGGCGGAGTTTGTGCCCAGAGGCGACACGGTCCTCATGGCGGGAGACCGGATTGTGACCCTTTGTGACGAAACGGCCGAAGGGGAGCTGCACCGGACGCTGCAGGAATACTGCGAGACGGTGACCAGCCCGCGTTAAAGGCCCCAGACAGAAAGAGAGGCAGACTATGAACGATTCCAACAGAATAAAACATGAACCGGCAGGTTTTGACCGCGCACCGCGGCGGCTTTTGCCGCTGGCGGCCGCTATTGCCCTGAGCACAGCGGCGCTCGCCGGGTGTTCGGGCGGCGGGACAGTGGATGCCACGGCAACGGCCCAGGCGTCCACGTCCACTGAGCCGGAAACCACAACCGCCGCCGCGCTTCCCAATCCCATGCGGGAAGTTGACGATGTGCTGGCCTTTGAGACTCTGGGCGTCCACATGGTAGCGCCCGCAAAAGGGGAAAATGTCAGGTTTTTCATCATCAACGACGAGGTTGCGGATATGGAATTCCAGCTGGACGGCGTGAGCTATACCTGGCGGGCCTCCAACACGGCTGCTGATTTTGCCGGGATTTTCGAGCGCTTCCGGGAGGGATCGGACATCACCGTAGCCTACGACGCTCCCGACGCCAGCTCGGAGGCCGTGATCCGCACCACGGAGAGCGGCGGACGGCTGTCGCAGTGGAAGTGGGGAAAAACCAATTACACGCTGCACACGGCCTCGGAGGTCGACGACAGCGCCATCACCGATATCACAAAGCAGCTCATGGAGCTGAGTCTTCACGAAAACTAGAAAAAGGGGCGTAAGCGTTGCTGGAACTGAAAGACTTTATGCCGGTCAATTACCTGAAAAAGGAACGTTTTACCGGCAGCTATAATGGGATGCGCTTCTGTATGGAGAAGGCCGAGCACGAAGATTCGGACACCATGCTGGCCGTGGTTGTATGGCCCGAGCCTTACGGGTATGATGCGACTTCAGAAGAGCAGAAGACGAGAATCGAGTATACATTTGACGCGGACGGCATCGCTATGGGAGTGGATTGGCTCAATGAACAGTACGCCTCCCAGGCGGAACGCTGGAAAAAAGCCAGCCTGCGGTGAATACCGCGACCGGATTTCAGCCGTTTACAGGCAGGCCGGACCCGCCGGGAATTCGTAAAAGGATTCCCGGCGGTCCGGCCTGCCTTTTTGTGCGCAAGGGCCTGATGGCCATGTTTCAGATACACAGCTAGACGCTGAAGAGCAGTTTCTCATAGCTGGGGTACGGGAGCAGATTTTCCGGCAGATACCGCTCGACGGCATCCGCCATGGCTCTCAGCGCTTCCATACCGGGGATAAGAGTACCGCGGTAGAAGAAAGCCGCCTCCTGCATGTCGTCGATTCCCTCCGCATTTTTTGTGTCGGCTTCCAGATGTTCTTCCGCATCGCAGATTCGCTCGTAGGAATCGCAGAGCGCTGCCAGAAGCTTTTCCGAAGCTGCGCTGGGCAGCGCCTCCGACACGGCCTTTATGCCCCGGATAGAGCCGGTTATCTGATCGATATAGCACCTCAGCGCGGGGAGGAACTGGCTGCGCACCATGTCCTGCATGGTCTGCGCCTCAATGTGGATGGTCTTGCAGTAATTTTCCAGTAAAATCTCATAGCGGGAGACGATCTCCTGTTCCGTGAAGATGTGGTGTCTGGTGAATAGCTCCAGATTTTTCTGGCTGGTAAAACAGGCCAGAGCCTCCGGCGTGGAGCGCAGATTGTAGAGTCCCCGTTTTTTTGCCTCCCGTACCCATTCGTCCGTATAACCGTTGCCGTTGAAAATGATCCGACGGTGTTTTGCGATGGCCCGCTTCACAAGGGCGTGGACCGCCTCCTCCATCCGGCTTTCCGGAATGTCCTTCAACTCTTCGTAGAACTGTCTCAAAGCTTCGGCCACCGCCGTATTGAGCACGATGTTTGGCCCGGCCACGGACAGGGAGGAGCCGGGCATCCGGAATTCGAACTTGTTGCCTGTAAACGCGAAGGGTGAGGTGCGGTTGCGGTCCGTGTTGTCTTTGAAGAAGTGGGGTAGAACCGTGGCGCCCGTCTCCATCTGCACCTTCTGTTGTTTGCCGAAAAAGGTGTCGTTTTCGATGGAATCCAGCACCGCAGTCAGCTCGTCGCCCAGGAAAATGGATACAATGGCCGGCGGAGCCTCGTTCGCGCCCAGCCGGTGATCGTTTCCGGCGCTGGCCACGGAGATGCGCATGAGGTCCGCGTACTCGTCCACCGCCTTGATGACTGCCATGAGAAATACCAAAAATTGGATGTTGGCAGCGGGAGTACGGCCGGGATTCAGCAGGTTTACGCCGGTGTTGGTGATCAGGGACCAGTTGTTGTGCTTTCCGGAACCGTTGATGCCCTCAAAGGGCTTCTCGTGGAGCAGGCAGGTAAGGCCGTGCTTGTCGGCTACCTTTTTCATCATCTCCATGGTAAGCTGGTTGTGGTCCACCGCCACATTGGCCGTGTCGAATACCGGAGCCAGCTCGTGCTGGGCCGGGGCCACCTCGTTGTGTTTGGTTTTGGCCGGGATGCCGAGCTTCCAGAGCGCTTCATCCAGATCGTGCATGAAGGCGGAAACACGGGGTTTCAAAGCGCCAAAATAGTGGTCCTCCATCTCCTGGCCTTTGGGAGGCATGGCGCCTAACAGCGTCCTTCCGGTAAAAATCAGATCCTTGCGCTGTTTGTAAATCTCTTTATCCACCAGGAAATACTCCTGTTCCGGCCCGATGGTGGCGGAGACGCCTTCCACGTCGCGCTGGCCCAGCAGGTGAAGAATTTTCACCGCCTCCCGGTCCAGGGTCTCCATAGAACGCAGCAGGGGCGTTTTCTTATCCAGCGCCTCGCCGCTGTAGGAGCAGAAGGCGGTGGGAATGTACAGGGTGCGGTCCTTGATAAACGCGGGAGATGTGGGGTCCCACGCGGTGTAGCCTCTGGCCTCGAAGGTGGCCCTCAGGCCTCCGGAGGGAAAGCTGGAGGCATCCGGCTCGCCCTTCACCAGCTCCTTGCCGGAAAAGTCCATGACCACCTGCCCGCCGCCGACAGGGGAGATGAAGCTGTCGTGCTTCTCGGCGGTGAAACCGGTCATGGGCTGGAACCAGTGGGTAAAATGGGTGGCGCCGTTCTCTACGGCCCACTCCTTCATGGCCACAGCCACGGAATTGGCCACATCCAGCTCCAGGTGGGTGTGGTTTTCGATGGTCTTTCTCAGTGCCTGGTAGACGTCTTTGGGCAGTTTGTCGCGCATCACGCTGTCATTAAACACAAGGCTGCCATACAGTTCGGGGATACCACTTGCCATCATTCATTTCTCCTTTCGATTGTGCTGCTTCCAAAAAGAAGAGGCGCCCTGGAAGTTGGACTTCCAAAGCGCCTTTGCTTTTCATGGCACATAGTATACACACATTTTCCGGAAAATGTCAACCTAAATTTTCAAAAAACGCTTTACAAATCCGCGGACATCGTATATATTTTAACGCAAAAGAAATATTGCGGTCAGGTTTGACAAGGGCGTCAGGGAAGGCTTGCTTCTAAGAGCATACTCCATCTTTGGCGCTCTTTTTGCGTGGAATGATCAGCCGGTCCTGCCCGCACCATCACAGAAATGAGGAGGAACAGGCATGAGTCAGAGCCGGAGACAACAGGGGCTGTACAGTCCCGCTTTTGAACACGACAACTGTGGAATCGGAGCCGTGGTCAATATAAAAGGGGAAAAGAGCCACCAGATCGTGGCGGACGCGCTGGGAATCGTGGAGCATTTGGAGCACCGGGCCGGAAAGGACGCCGAGGGCAGAACCGGAGACGGAGTGGGCATCCTGATGCAGATCAGCCACCGCTTCTTCTCGCGGGTCTGTCGCGAATCCGGCATCTGCATCGGCGGAGAGCGGGAATACGGCGTGGGTATGTTTTTTTTCCCACAGAACGAGCTGAAGCGCGGCCGGGCCAAAAAGATGTTTGAGATCATTGTGGAGAAAGAGGGCATGGAGTTCCTCGGCTGGCGGCAGGTGCCCACTGCGCCGGAAGTGCTGGGCCACAAAGCCAGGGAGTGTATGCCGGTGATTTATCAGGGCTTTGTGAAGAAACCCGGGCGGATCCGCCCGGGTCTGGACTTTGACCGCAGACTCTATGTGGTGCGCCGGGTATTTGAACAGAGCAATGATAACACCTACGTGCCCTCCCTGTCCAGCAGGACCATTGTCTACAAGGGGATGTTTCTGGTGGGGCAGCTTCGGACATTTTTTAAGGACCTTCAGGACGCGGACTACCAGTCGGCCATCGCAGTGGTGCACTCCCGTTTTTCCACCAACACCAATCCCAGCTGGGAGAGAGCCCATCCCAACCGGCTCATCGTCCACAACGGCGAGATCAATACCATCCGGGGCAACGCGGATAAGATGCTGGCAAGAGAGGAGACCATGAGCGCCCTGAAATTCCCGGCGGACGATTTAACCAAGGTGCTGCCGGTGATCAATGTGACCGGATCTGACTCTGCGATGCTGGACAATACCCTGGAATTTCTGGAGATGAGTGGGATGGACCTGCCGTTGGCAGTCATGGCCGCCATACCGGAACCCTGGACCGATAACGCAACCCTGCCCCGGCAGGTGCGGGATTTTTATCAATATTACGCCACCATGATGGAGCCCTGGGACGGGCCGGCCGCCATCGTATTCTCCGACGGCGACCAGATTGGCGCGGTGCTGGACCGCAACGGTCTGAGGCCCTCCCGCTATTACATCACGGACGACGGCCGTCTGATTCTGTCCTCCGAGGTGGGGGTGCTGAATATCCCGGCGGAACATATTTTGAAAAAGGAGCGCCTGCATCCGGGTAAAATGCTGCTGGTGGACACAGTGACTGGCCGGGTGATCCACGATGAGGAGATTAAAGCCCGCTACGCCGGACAGGAGCCCTACGGGGAGTGGCTGGACACCAATCTGGTCAATTTAAGCGATCTGAAAATCCCCAACGAGAAAGTTCCCGCTTACGGCAGGGAGGAGCGAGCGCGGCTCCAGAAGGCCTTCGGCTACACCTACGAGGAATACCGCGAAAGCATCTGCTCCATGGCCTTAAACGGGACGGAGCGCATTGGAGCCATGGGGGTGGATACGCCGCTGGCCGTATTATCCCGGGAATTTCAGCCTCTGTTCTACTACTTTAAGCAGCTGTTCGCCCAGGTTACCAATCCGCCCATCGATGCGGTGCGGGAGAAAATCGTCACTGCCACCGCCGTGTACGTGGGCAAAAACGGAAATCTGCTGGAGGAGAAACCGGAAAACTGTCAAATGTTAAAGATCGACAACCCGATTCTGTCGGATTTGGACCTGTTGCGGATCAAAGCCATAGACAGGCCCGGGTTCAGGGTGGCCGTGGTGCCCATTCTATTCTACAAGAGCACGCCCATGGAACGGGTGCTGGAGCACCTGTTTGTTGAGGTGGATAAGGCTTACCGCGAGGGAGCCGACATTCTGATCCTGTCGGACCGCGGGGTGGACGAAAATCACGTGGCCATTCCCTCGCTGCTGGCGGTATCCGCCGTGCACAAGCACCTGGTCAAGACCAAAAAATGCACGGCGCTCTCGATTGTCCTGGAATCCGGCGAACCACGGGAGGTCCACGACTTTGCGGCGCTTTTGGGCTATGGCGCCAGCGCCGTCAACCCGTATCTGGCCCACGCGACCATCGCAGGACTGGTGGAGGACGGAATTCTGGAAAAAGATTACTACGCAGCCGTTGCGGACTATGACCAGGCGGTACTGCAGGGCATCGTCAAGATCGCCTCCAAAATGGGGATCTCCACCATCCAGTCCTACCAGGGCAGCCAGATCTTCGAGGCCATCGGCCTGTCACCGGATGTAATCGACCGATATTTCACCGGAACGGTCAGCCGGGTGGGCGGCATCACCCTGGAGGATATCGCAGAACAGACCGATGCCCAGCACTCCCGGGCCTTTGATCCCCTGGGGCTTCAAACGGACTTAACCCTTTCCTCCATAGGCCGGCATAAGATGCGCAGCCAGGGTGAGGTCCACCGCTACAATCCCCAGACCATCCATCTGCTTCAGCAGTCCACCCGTGAGGACAGCTATGAAAAATTCTGCCAATACACCCGGCTGGCGGACAGCGAGCAGAGCGGCTGCCTGCGCAGTCTGATGGACTTCAACTATCCCGATCAGGCCGTGCCCATCGAGGAAGTGGAGAGCGTGGAATCCATTGTGAAACGCTTTAAGACCGGCGCCATGTCCTACGGGTCCATTTCCCAGGAGGCCCACGAGGCGCTGGCAATCGCCATGAACCGCCTTCACGGCAAATCAAACAGCGGCGAGGGAGGGGAGAGTGACGAGCGCCTGGTGTCCGCCGGCACGGACCGGGATCGGAGCAGTGCGATCAAACAGGTTGCCAGCGGCCGTTTCGGAGTGACCAGCCGTTATCTGGTCAGCGCAAAGGAGATTCAGATCAAGATGGCCCAGGGCGCAAAACCCGGGGAAGGGGGACATCTGCCAGCCAAAAAGGTATATCCCTGGGTGGCGAAAACCCGCCATTCCACCCCGGGCGTGAGCCTGATCTCGCCGCCTCCCCACCATGATATTTACTCCATCGAGGACCTGGCCCAGTTGATCTACGATTTGAAAAACGCTAACAAATACGCCCGCATATCCGTCAAACTGGTGTCCGAGGCAGGCGTTGGCACCGTGGCCGCGGGCGTTGCCAAAGCGGGGGCCCAGGTGATTCTGATCTCCGGCTACGACGGGGGAACGGGAGCTGCTCCGGTCAGTTCCATCCAAAACGCCGGCCTGCCGTGGGAGCTGGGCCTGGCGGAAACCCACCAGACGCTGCTGAAAAACGGACTTAGGAACCAGGTGGTGCTGGAGACCGATGGCAAGCTGATGACCGGCCGGGATGTGGCGGTGGCCGCGCTGCTGGGCGCCGAGGAGTTCGGTTTCGCCACCGCTCCCCTGGTGGCCCTGGGCTGCGTGATGATGCGGGTCTGCAATCTGGACACCTGTCCCATGGGCATCGCTACCCAGAACCCTAAGCTGCGCAAGCGATTCGAGGGAAAACCGGAATACGTGATGAATTTTATGGTCTTTATAGCCCGGCAGCTGAGGGAGTACATGGCGAAGCTGGGGCTTCGCACCGTGGATGAGATGGTGGGACGCACCGATCTTTTGAAGAAAAAGGAACATCTGTCCGGCCGCCAAAGCAAGGTGGATTTAAGCTGTATCTTAGCCGGGGCTCCAAACGCGGACCGCAAGGACTGCGTCTTCGATCCCGCACGGGCCTACGATTTCAGACTGGAGCAGACCAAGGACGAGGCGGTCCTGCTGAAGAAAAAGGAACTCAGGACCTCCATAGCGCAGGGTACGAAATGGAGCGGCAGGATCAGGCTCACCAACACTGACCGGACCTTCGGCACCCTTCTGGGCGCTGAGATCACCCGGCAGAATCCGGAAGGACTTGCGGAGGACACCATCACCATCCACTGCGAGGGGGCGGGCGGTCAGAGCTTCGGGGCGTTTCTGCCCGGAGGCCTCACCCTGTTCCTGTGCGGCGACAGCAACGACTACTTCGGCAAGGGCCTCTCCGGCGGAAAGCTGGCCGTCTTTGCGCCGGATAAGGCCAGGTTTGTGCCGGAGGAAAACATTATTATCGGAAATGTGGCCCTCTACGGTGCCACCGGCGGCCAGGCTTACATTGCCGGTGTGGCGGGAGAGCGCTTCTGCGTCCGCAATTCCGGCGCAGTGGCGGTAGTAGAAGGCGTGGGCGAGCACGGCTGCGAGTACATGACCGGCGGCCGTGTGGCCGTTTTAGGTCCTACAGGCAAAAACTTCGCGGCCGGCATGAGCGGCGGCATCGTCTATGTGCTGGATGAGGAAAACCGGCTGTACCAGAACTTAAACCGGGGGATGGTATCCATGGAAAAGGTGGAAAACCGTTTTGACCGGGAGGAGCTAAGGGAAATGATTCAGTCCCACGTAAAGCACACCAATTCCCGCAAAGGCCGGGAGGTGCTGGAGCGGTTTGACGAGTATCTGCCCAAATTCAAAAAGATCATACCGGGTGACTACAAGCGCCTGACTCAGATAACCGCCCAGTTTGAGGAGCAGGGGATGAGCCGGCAGGAAGCGCAGATCGAGGCATTTTACGCCAGCATCGGCGGCAGATAGAGGAGGAACGTTATGGGAAAACCAACAGGTTTTTTAGAATATGAGCGCAGAAATGGGCAGATTACGGCACCCGCAGACCGGATTCTGAATTTTCGGGAGTTTCACGGGACGCTGTCCTGGGAGGAGCAGCGCCTGCAGGGCGCGCGGTGCATGGACTGCGGCGTGCCCTTCTGCCAGGCGGGGGTGACGATTGGCGGCATGGTTTCCGGTTGTCCCCTCCACAACCTGGTACCAGAGATCAACGATATGGTTTATCGTGGGAACTGGGAGCAGGCCTACATTCGGCTGTCCCGAACCCACTGCCTGCCGGAATTCACATCCCGGGTATGTCCGGCCCTGTGCGAAAGCGCCTGCACCTGCGGCCTGCACGCGGACCCGGTGACGACCAGGGAAAATGAACGGGCGGTGATCGAGTATGCCTTTGCCCACGGCCTTGTGGACGCCCGGCCGCCCAAGGTGCGCACGGGTAAACGTGTGGCCGTGGTGGGCAGCGGCCCGGCGGGGCTGGCTGCGGCCATCCAGTTGAACCGCAGGGGCCACAGCGTGACCATTTACGAGCGGAGCGACCGGCCCGGCGGCCTGCTGCGCTATGGTATCCCCAACATGAAGCTGGAAAAGGACATCGTCGACCGCCGGGTCCGTTTAATGGAGGAATCCGGTATCCGCTTTGTCTGCAATACAGACATTGGAAAGGACGTAAGCGGGCGGGAGCTTCTCAAACAGTACGACCGGGTGCTGCTGGCCTGCGGAGCAGGAACACCCCGGGATATCGCGGTTCCCGGCCGGGATGCCCTGGGGATCTGGTTTGCCGTGGATTTTCTCACCATGGTCACCAGGCGGCTTTTAGACAGCAATTTCTCCGGGACGCCGGACGAACTGGTCCGGGGCAGGCGGGTCCTGGTCATTGGCGGCGGGGATACCGGAAATGATTGCGTGGGCACAGTAATCCGCCTGGGCGCCTCGTCGGTCACCCAGCTGGAGATGATGCCCAAGGCTCCGGAAAGACGCGCACCGAACAATCCCTGGCCTGAGTGGCCCCGGGTGTTAAAGACCGACTATGGCCAGGAGGAGGCCGCAAGCGTGTTTGGCTGCGATCCGCGGATCTATCAGACCACCGTGACCGGCTTTAAAAAGGATCAAAAGGGAAATGTCTGCGGCGCCGGGCTGGTAACGCTGATGCCGGAGAAGGACGAAACCACGGGGCGAGTGAACATGGTTCCGGTGGAGGGCAGCGAGAAGGAAATTCCCGCGGACCTGGTATTGATCGCGGCAGGATTTCTTGGCAGCGAGCCCTATGTGGCGGAGGCCTTCGACTTAACGCTGGACGGCCGTATGAACGTAGCCACCCAGGCGGACGGCTACCGGACCGGCAATGACCGCGTTTTCGCGGCCGGGGACATGCGCCGCGGCCAGTCCCTGGTGGTCTGGGCCATCGCAGAGGGCCGGGAGGCTGCCAGAGAGGTGGACGAATCCCTTATGGGTTACAGCAATCCGGTTTGAGGCAAATCCCTACAGGATCAGCCGCGCCGCCTCCTTCTGCCGCCTCAGCTCCTCCACCACAATATCCGAGAACGCTGCCGCGGCTTTGGAGACATAACCGCTGGGGACATAACCCAGCACCAGCTGGCGGAACATTCCCTGACGACCCAGTGAAAAATGGCGCAGCCCCTTTCTGGGCTCCAAATATGTCTCGGGCAGAAAGGTGACGCCCATCCCGGCCTCAGCCAGGCGGATCAGGGTCTCAAAGCTGTTGTGGGACTGGATGATGCGCGGGTTTAACTGATGGTCGCGAAACAGCGTTTCCGCAAAGCTTCTCAACCGGTGGTTGATGCTGTACATGAGGAAATTCTGGCCGGACAAATCCTCCACCGCCAACCAGGTCCGCCCGGTGGGACCCGGCTCATGGGCCTTTGCGCAGAGCGGATGGCCTGCGGGCACGGCCAGCAGGATCTCCTCGTCCGTGGCGGGGCGGTAGGGGAGCTGCTCATTGTCCATGGGCAGTGTCAAAAAGCCCACGTCGATTTCACACTGCGCCAGCATCTCCTCCTGTTCCTTCATGCTGCCCTCATGGATCGTCAGCTGGATGTCCGGATAGGTCTTTGTGAAGACCGGAATCACCCGGGGCAGGAGATAGGGCGCCCGGAAGGGCGAGATTGAGAAATTGACTGATCCGATTTTCAGGTTCTGGAGATCGGATATTTTATTGAAGAAATCCCGCCGCATGGCCAGGATCTGCTTGCCGGACTCCACAAACAGTTTTCCCTCCTCCGTCAGGAACAGCCCGCGATTCGTGCGGATAAACAGCGGAAATCCAAGGGATTTCTCATAATTCTTCAAAAACTGGCTGAGGGAGGACTGGGCGATGAACAGCTCCGAGGCCGCCGTAGACACCTTCCCGTATTTCGCGATTGTCAAAATATATAGAAGATCCTTAAATTCCATCTGCTTCCATCTCCATTTCTGATATAGGTCAAACCGATTGCTACCCCAATATAATACATATTTTACAAATATACCACCACATATTACAATAAGATCATCAAGAAGTCAATGGAAGGGAGATTGAAATGGCAAGCCACCTTAACTATATCGGTGATCTGCAAAAAGGCCGCCCAACCGTGCTTATGATTCCGGGAGGCATGGCCACGTCGCCGGCGGTTTACGAGGGCATCGGCGAAACGCTGGCCTGCCAGTCGGCGGTGATCGACTGGAGCAGGTCGCCTGGTCCCTGGGACGTGTTGGACATCGGAGACCGGACGCTGGAGCTGGTAAAAGAGTTGGAGCTTGGGCCTGTGATCCTGGCCGGATACTCGGCCGGCGGCGTCATCGCCATGGAGGCGGCGATACAGGACCGTGAAAACCGCATTTCCGGGCTGCTTTTGTCCAACACCGGTCCCTGCACCGTGGGGCACGGGGACCCGGACCTGCCGAAGCGGATCCTGGGACACTGGTTCTCCATGGAGCTGTTTGAACCGTTTCTGGACCGGTGCTTTGCATTTCCCATCGATCCGGCGCTTCGGGAAAAGCTGTTGGATTACGCGCGGCAGATTCCGGTGAACGTGGTCTATGAGGCGGCGAAAACGCTGCGGGAACACGACCTGCGGCCCCAGCTCGGAAAAATTACCTGCCCGGTGGTAATCGCCCACGGCATACTGGACCGGACCAGGACGCTGGAGCACGTGCGCATGATCACGGACGGGGTGCGCGACACTCAGGTTCATCTGCTGGACGGCGGTCACACGATCATGGTGGAGGATCGGGACGAGTGGGTGGCGATTTTGAACTGTTTAATCACACAGATTGTATCGCAGACAAAGGAGAGGGCATATGGACAGAAATAACTTTTTTCAGACATCGGACGGCGCCATGCTTTATTACGAGGACAGGGGACGGGGGACGCCGCTGATCCTGGTGCCGGGATTTATGTGCACCACCCGCTTTTATGAGCGGAATGTTGGGGAACTGAGCAAAAAATACCGGGTGATCACCTTCGATCCCAGAGGATACGGGCTTTCCTCCAAAACCCTTCAGGGCAACACCTTAAAGGGCCATGCCAGAGATATAAAGGAACTCATCGATTTTCTGGATCTGGACGGAGTTGTGCTCATGGGCTGGTCCCTGGGGACTTCAGCCGTGGCGGTCTACGCCCACGAGTACCGGGAGTACCGCCTTTCGGGAATCGGCTTCATCGATGCCTTCCTGTCGCCGTTCGCCCACGGTGAGTGGAACAAATATAAATTTTCCGGTTACAAGGTGAGAGAGTACATCAGCGGCAGAAGCCTCTGGTTCACGGATCCGGACAAGTATCACCGGTATTTCTTCGACACTGTGGATTGCAGGGAGCTGACCCCGGAGGATGAAAAATGGATCACCGAAGAGATCAGCCTGACCATGCCTTGGACCGGCATCGAGCTGCATCTGGACACCTGCCACACGGACACCATGAGCTATGTGGAGCAGTTTACGGTCCCGACCGTGGTATTTGCAGGCAACTCCAAGGGCGTGCCGGCCTGCGTGTCCGAGGAGGCCTGCCGCAGAATGAAATGCCCGCACCGCTATCACTATTACGACCACGGCGGCCACATGTTTTTCTACACGGACCCGGAAACCTTCAACCGGCAGGTTGATGCGTTTATACAGGAGGAGATTATCACAGCAAAAAGAGGAGGGGAACGTTCATGACCAAAGAAGAGTATAATGACCGGAATTACAAGTTCGAGGATATCCCGGAGGACCCGAGGTTTAAGACGTGCAAAAAGGAGGCCCTGACCGTAATCGGCTTCTGGAGCCTGTTTGTGGCGTTGACGCTGATCATCATGTACACCATCGGCGTGCAGGATCCCATGGAATACACCTATGTCTGTGGGCTTCCGCTGTGGTTTTTCCTGGTGTGCCTGCTGATTCTGGGCTGCATCGGAGCGGTGTTCTTCATTGTGAAACGGGTATTCCAGGATTTTTCACTGGACGACGAGCTGTAATGGCTGCCAAAGAATAGGGGGAAAATGATATGCAGATTAATGCGAGCACGCGTATGCTTACGCTGGTGATCTTCATAATTTACAGTGTACTGTTGCTGGGGGTAGGATTTTACTACCGCCAGAAATCCAAAAAGGAAACTTCAGGCGATTTTTCGAAAAACTTTTTCTCCGGCGGCCGCGCCATGGGACCGCTGGTCGTGGGCATGATGTTAGGCGCCTCGGTATGCAGCTCCGGCACCTTTATCGGCGGCCCGGCCACAGGCACAAAGGAAGGCCTGGTCTGGACCGTGTGTATTTACGCCTCCGTGTTCATGAACTTTGTGATCCTGGGCATCGCGGGAAAGAAAATCGGCATCATCGCCCGCAGGACCAACGCGGTGTCCTATGTGTCCCTGCTCAAAAACCGCTACAATGACAACAAGGGCGTCACCATTCTGGGTGCTCTGGCCATCATCGGCTTTTTGATTCCTTACTGTTCTTCCCAGCTGGTGGGCGGAGCCAGGCTGATCGAGACCATGATCGGCATCCCCTATCTCTGGGGCCTGGGAATCTTTGCCCTGATCATCCTGATCTACACCATTTTCGGCGGGATCAAGGGCGTTTCCGTGAGTACCGTGATTCAGGGTTTTATTATGACGTTTGCAACCCTGCTGCTGATTTTTGGCGTGGTGAGCTACATTCGCAATGACTCCGGTTCCATGGCTGCGGCCTGGCAGAAGCTGGCGGCCTCGGACCACAAGATGATTATGTCACCCAAACAGTGGTCCATTCCGGTGATGTTTTCCTACATCTGGCTGGTGGGTATCACCTATGTGGGCCTGCCCCACGCGGTGCAGGGCGCCCTGACCTACAAAGACACGAAGTCCCTGCACGGGGCCATTCTGGTAGGCGTTGTGTTCGTCACCTTCTGGCAGGGAATCATGACCTTTATGGGGCCGGCCGCCCGGCTGATGAACATTGTGCCCGAGGTGGCCGACCAGACCACCCCTGTGATCGCAATGACCGTGCTGCCCCCGTGGCTGGCAGGCGTGATCATCGCCGGAGCCGTGGGAGCGATCCAGTCCACCATCGCCGCTATGCTGATCGTCATCTCGTCCAGCGCGGTGAACGACATTTACTCCAACTATGTCCGCCCGGAAGCGGGGCCGGATCAAATGAAGAAAATGACGCAGATTATCACCACCCTGGTGCTGTTGGCTATTTTCCTGTTTTCCATCAAACCGCCTGCGTTCCTGCAGATGCTCATCAACTTCGCGGTAGGCGGCATGGAAACCATTTTCTTCGGACCTATGCTTTTGGGTCTGTTCTGGAAACGGGCCAACGAGCAGGGCGCGCTGTCCGGCATGATTGTGGGAGCGGTATGTTATTACCTGTTCTCGTACCCGCTCAAAGCGATGATCTCCGGTATGCAACCGGTTCTCCCGGCCAGCCTGATCGCTTTGGCGGTGATGGCCGCCGTGAGCCTGGCCACGCCCAAGCCGCCCAAAGGCGTGATTATGACCTGGTTTGGCAGAAAATACCCCAAGGAGGGGCGGGCCAACTAATAAAGTCCTTCCTATATATAATCGTAGTTTAAAATGATCGTAAGACAGGACAGAGTCCGCGGGAGCAACGATTCAAAGCGTTCCCGCGGGCTTTTGCGCGGCGGATAACCGCCAGAAGTCCGCAGCCCTGTTTTTCTGATTTTTTAAATATGTCAAGAACTTTTACTTGACAACCTTATTCCTTTCGTGTATGATAACACAGGTGGTTGAAATGGAAAAGATTGTGGAACAAGGTCTGTTGTATGATTTTTACGGAGAACTGCTGACCGACCATCAGCGGAGCGTTTATGAGGACGTGGTGTTCAATGACCTGTCGCCCAGCGAGATCGCGAAGGAACAGGGCATCAGCCGTCAGGGCGTACACGATCTGATCCGTCGCTGCAACAAAATACTGGAAGAATACGAGGCCAAGCTTCATCTGGTGGCCAAATTTGTGAAGATCCGCGAGATGGTGGGAGAGATCCAGAGTCAGGCGGACGAATACATGGAGACGAGAGATCTGGAACGGATCGAGCAGATCCGCAGGCTCTCGGGCGAGATCACCAGCACCCTTTAGGTGCATGGCAGGAGGTTAGCCGATGGCTTTTGAAAGTTTAACCGATAAATTACAGAATGTGTTCAAGGGCCTTCGCAGCAAGGGAAAGCTGTCTGAAGCGGAGGTCAAGGCCGCGCTCAAGGAAGTGAAGATGGCTCTCCTGGAGGCGGACGTCAGCTTCAAGGTGGTAAAGCAGTTCATCAATTCCATCCAGGACCAGGCGGTGGGCGCCGAGGTGTTCGGTAAGCTGGACGCCGGACAGACGGTGATCAAGATCGTCAACGAAGAGCTGGTAAAGCTCATGGGATCTGAGACCACGGAAGTGGATTTGAAACCGGGGAATGAGATTACGGTCATTATGATGACCGGTCTGCAGGGCGCCGGAAAAACCACGACCACAGCCAAGCTGGCCGCGCAGCTGAAGGCCAAAAAGGGACGCAAGCCTCTGCTCGTGGCCTGCGACGTTTACCGGCCCGCAGCCATCAAGCAGCTGCAGATCAACGGCGAAAAGGTGGGCGTTCCCGTGTTCGCCATGGGAGACAAGCACAAGCCGGTGGATATTGCCAAGGCGGCGATGGAGCATGCGGCAAAAAACGGCATGAACCTGGTAATCCTGGACACCGCGGGACGGCTTCACATCGACGAGGCCATGATGGATGAACTGGTGGAGATCAAGGATCAGCTGGATGTTCATCAGACAATTTTGGTAGTAGACGCCATGACAGGCCAGGATGCGGTCAACGTATCCGAGACCTTTAACAATAAAATCGGTATCGACGGAGTCGTCCTGACCAAGCTGGACGGCGACACCAGAGGCGGCGCGGCCCTTTCCATCCGGGCGGTGACCGGAAAGCCCATCCTCTATGTCGGTATGGGAGAGAAGCTCTCGGATCTGGAACAGTTCTATCCGGACCGCATGGCTTCCCGGATTCTGGGAATGGGCGATATCATGAGCCTGATCGAGAAGGCCACGGCCGAGATCGATGAGGAGCAGGCCCGTGAGATGACCCAGAAGCTCCGAAAGGCGGAATTCGATTACAACGATTTCCTGGCCCAGATGCAGCAGATCAAAAAGATCGGCGGCATGGGCAGTATTCTCTCCATGCTTCCCGGCGTGGGCAACCAGCTCTCCGGCGTAGATATGGACGAGGGCGAAAAGTCCATGAAACGGGTGGAATCCATCATCCTCTCCATGACCAAGGATGAGCGGGCCAATCCTGGCCTGATCAACCCCTCCCGCAAGAAGCGCATCGCCAGAGGCGCGGGCGTGGACATCAGCGAGGTGAACCGTCTGGTCAAGCAGTTCGATCAGATGAAGAAGATGATGAAGCAGATGCCGGGAATGGCAGGAGGCAAGAAGCGGGGCGGTTTCGGCGGCCTGGGCGGCCTCATGGGCGGAAACAAGTTCAAGATGCCCTTTTAAGATACGCTAGTCAAACAGGTTATCCTGTATGTCTAATAAATGTACCGCACAGACGGTGGAATGAAGGTATAAGGAGGTGAAATGACATGGCAGTAAAGATGAGACTGAGAAGAATGGGACAGAAGAAGGCTCCTTTCTATAGAATTGTGGTTGCTGATTCCAGATCTCCCAGAGATGGTAGATTCATCGAAGAAATTGGTTACTATGATCCCACCAAGGAACCCAGCGTAATCAAGTTCGACGAGGAAGCAGCAAAGAAGTGGTTAGCGACAGGCGCCCAGCCTACCGAGACCGTAGGAAAGCTGTTAAAGACCGCCGGCATTCAGTAATCATGTAGATTGAGGTGGACATATGAAAGAATTGGTTGAAGTGATTGCGAAAGCACTGGTGGACAATCCCGATGATGTGGTGGTGACGGAATCCATGAAGGGTGAGGACATCCTGATTGAGCTCACGGTAGCCGCCGCCGATATGGGCAAGGTGATCGGTAAACAGGGCCGGATCGCGAAAGCAATTCGTTCTGTCGTAAAAGCTGCTGCATCGAAGGAAGACAAAAAAGTAATCGTTGAGATTCAGTAAGACGGATGACCGCCGACCTTATGGGGAGGCGGTTCATTTTCTATCTGCCACATTTTTGGAAAGGTGTCTGTGTTATGGAAGATATGCTGAGAGTCGGTGTGATTACCTCCCCCCACGGCGTGAGGGGCGAAGTCAAGGTATTTCCCACCACGGACGACGCTGCCCGCTTCAAAACGTTGAAGCAGGTGGTGCTGGATACGGGAAAAGAGACGATTTCGCTTGAGATTGAACATGTGAAGTTTTTCAAGAACATGGTAATCCTGAAGTTCAAGGGTTACGACAATATCAACGACATCGAAAAATATAGATCAAAAGACCTGCTGATCCGCCGGGAACAGGCGGTGGAGCTGGAGGAGGACGAGTATTTCATTGCGGACCTGATCGGCCTCGCGGTGGTGACGGACGCCGGGGAGGCGCTGGGAACCGTAAAGGACGTGATGGAAACCGGCGCCAACGACGTGTACATCGTGGAGATGAAGGACGGCCGCGAGCTCCTGCTGCCCGCCATCGGGGACTGCATCCTGGATGTAAATCTGGATGAGGGAAGGATGACGGTGCACGTTCTGGACGGCCTGATGGATCTATGAAAGCCGGAGAGGGGCTGACCGGGCGCTACTGCCTGCTTCAGGGCAGTTATTATGGCGTCAACTGCGCAGTGATCGGCTACGCCTCCGTCTTTCTGCTTGAGAGAGGGATGAGCCCTGCAGGAATCGGAGCGCTGATCGCGGCGGGAAACGTCCTGTCCGCAGTGCTCCAGCCCATGACCGCCGGCATCGCCGACCGGTCCGGGCGCGTCACGTTAAAACAAATGATCAGGCTGGCAGCCGCAGCGGGGGCAATTTTGTCCCTGCTTGTTGGCGTTTTCGGGAGCCTGAAGCTGATCGCCCCGCTGTATATGGCACTGGCGATGATCGCCAACCTGGAGATGCCCCTGGTCAACGCGGTCAGCGTGTATTTCAGCAACCGCGGATACCGGATCAACTTCGGCCTGGCCCGCGGTATCGGATCCCTGACCTACGCCGCGTTTTCCTACGGCCTGGGGCTTCTGGCCGGAATGTTCGGCGCGGACCTGATCCCATGGGCCTCCATGGCGCTCTACGCCGCCGTGTTCGCCTGCTGCGGGCTGTTCTCCATGAAGCCGGGAACAACGGAGGCGGAAGAGCGGGAGGTTTCCGCCCGCCGCCCGGCCCGGCCCAGGCAGCGGGAGCGCAGTTTCTTTTCCCGCTATCGGACCTTCACCCTGACGCTGGCCGGGGTGGTGATGCTGTTTGCCTTTCACAACATCACCTGCACCTACATGATCCGCATGATGGAGCGGTTCGGCGGAGGCAGCGCGGAGATGGGGCTGGCCCTTGCGGTAGCCGCGGTCTGCGAGTTGCCCACCATGCTGTTGTTTTCCCGCCTCGCCCGGCGTTTCAGGGTATCCACCCTTCTGGCGGCCTCAGCCGCTGGTTTCGTGGTGAAATCCCTGCTGCTTTTGGCGGCGTGGGATGTGAACATGATTCTGGCCGCCCAGATCTTCCAGGCATTTTCCTTCGCCCTGTTTATCCCGGCCTCCGTGGCCTTCACGGACCAGGTGATGAAAGCGGGCGACAAAATCAAGGGCCAGGCATACATGACCGCGGCCAGCACCCTGGGCAGCGTGGCCGGAAACTTAAGCGGCGGAATCGTCTTAGACGCGTCCGGAGTGAACGCCATGCTGGTTCTGGCATGCGCCTTCGCCCTGGGCGGCCTGCTGACCGTAGGGGCAGCAGCAGCGGGAGAACGCCGCAAATGACCGACAAAGGAGAGAAATTCCATGGCTAACATAACGGTACTTGACCAGAATACCATAAATAAAATCGCCGCCGGCGAGGTGATCGAGCGCCCCGCCTCGGTGGTGAAGGAGCTGCTGGAAAACGCCATCGACGCCCAGGCCACAGCCGTGACCATTGAGATCAAGGAGGGCGGAACCACCCTGATCCGGGTGACGGACAACGGCTGCGGCATTCCCAAAGACCAGATCAGCCTGGCCTTCCTGCGACACGCCACCAGCAAGATCAAATCCGTGGAGGACTTGTTCACCGTGTCCTCACTCGGGTTTCGCGGCGAGGCCCTGGCCAGCATCGCGGCTGTGGCCCAGGTGGAGCTGATCACCAAAACCGGAGATAGTCTGACCGGCTTCCGCTATCAGATCGAGGGCGGAACGGAGCGGGGACTGGAGGAGGTGGGCGCGCCGGACGGCACTACCTTTATCGCCAGGAATCTGTTCTACAACACGCCCGCCCGCAAAAAATTCCTCAAGCGTCCTGTGACCGAAGGCGCCTATGTGGCGGACCTGGTGGAGAAGATCGCCCTTTCCCACCCGGAAATCTCCATACGCTTCATCCAAAATAATCAGAACAAGCTTTACACCTCGGGAAACCACAACCTGCGGGATCTGGTGTATACGGTTTACGGTCGGGAGGTAACCGCCAACCTGCTGCCCATCGACGTCCAGGCGCAGGATATCAAGGTGTCCGGTTTTATCGGCAAACCCCTGATCGCCCGCGGCAACCGGAACTATGAAAACTACTTCATCAACGGACGGTATATCAAGAGCAGCATCATTTCCAGGGCCATTGAGGAAGCGTACAAGCCCTACATGATGCAGCACAAATACCCCTTCACTCTGCTGCATTTTTCCATAGAACCGGAGTTTTTGGACGTGAACGTCCACCCCACCAAGATGGAACTGCGCTTTAGGGACGGCGAGCTGATGTTTAAAACCGTGCTGAACGCGGTGGGGGAGGCCCTTTCCCACCGGGAGCTGATTCCCCTGGTGAGTCTGGAGGAGAAACGCGCCCGTGAGGAGGCCCAGCAGAAGGAACGCCTGACTCCCAGGCCGGAGCCGTTTGAGACCCGGAGACGCCAGACGCTGGAGGGCGGAGGGACAACGGACCGCAAGAATGAACCAATTTCCCCACTTTCATCAAGCAATTCCTGTTTTGATGCGCATACGCCGCCACAAGCTGTGCAAAATAGTCCGATTGATTACCGTTTGATCCCACACAAGCCCCAAAGCCAGCTGCGTGAGACAGGCGAAAGTTGGAAGGGAAGCACAACGACGCCGGACAAAGCCATCCGTCCCGCTTCCCACGCCGCCGACCTGGAGCGGGAGCTGTTCGGCGGCGCACAGGAGCTGGAAAACCAGCCTGCGGACTGCAAGCTTCCGGCGGACCTGGCACAGGCGGTGCTGAGAGGAGCTGGCAGCGATGCCGCGGACAGGCCCGCAGGCGTCACCGCAGAAAGCCGTGAGATCGAAACGGTAAATCCCCCCGCCGTCTCCGACAGCGCCGATTCTCAGCAGGAACGCGTACCACAGGCAGTATCCCAAAGCGTGGAAACCTCCGGTTCCGCCCCCAACACCCCGGAGCAGCTGGACCTGTTCGACACCAAATTTCTGGACCCCAAGTCCAGGCTTCGTCACAAGCTGATCGGGCAGCTGTTCGACACCTACTGGCTGGTGGAGTACGACGGAATGCTGGTGATCATCGACCAGCACGCGGCCCACGAGAAAATTCTCTATGAGAATACCATGAAATCCTTAAAAACCCGGCAGTACGACACCCAGATGGTCAATCCTCCCATCATTCTGACGCTGAGTATGAACGAGGAGCTGCTGCTGAAAAAATACATGGACTATTTCACCAACCTGGGCTTTGAAATCGAGAACTTCGGCGGCCGGGAGTATGCGGTGCGGGGCGTTCCCGCCAACCTGTTCTCCATCGCCAAGCGGGAACTTTTAATCGAGATGATTGACGGCCTCTCCGACGATGCCGCGGTCCGAAACCCGGATATCATCTACGAGAAAGTGGCTTCCATGTCCTGCAAGGCCGCTGTGAAGGGCCACATGTCCATGTCCGCCATGGAGGCAAACGAGCTGATCGACCAACTGCTGCATCTGGACAATCCCTATAATTGTCCCCACGGCAGGCCGGTGATCATTTCCATGACAAAATACGAGCTGGAAAAGAAATTTAAACGCATTGTGTAAAAGGAGTTTTAAAATCATGAAACAGCCGCTGATCATTCTCACAGGCCCCACCGCAGTGGGGAAAACGGCCCTCTCCATCCGTCTGGCCAAGGCCATCGGCGGGGAGATCATCAGCGCCGACTCCATGCAGGTCTACCGCCACATGGACATCGGGTCCGCCAAGGTGACAAAGGAGGAGATGGACGGAGTGCCCCATCACCTGATCGATGTGCTGGAACCCGAGGAAGAGTTCAACGTGGTGGTGTTTAAGCAGATGGCAACGGAAGCCCTGGCGGGCATCTACAGCCGCGGAAACATCCCCATCGTGGCCGGCGGAACCGGATTTTATATCCAGGCGCTGTTGTACGACATCGACTTCAAGGAGAACGAGGAGGGCAGTGCGATCCGCGCAGAGCTGGAAGCGCTGGCCCGCAGCGCGGGCAATCTCCGGGTGCACGCCATGCTGCAGGAGATCGATCCCAAAGCGGCCGGGCAGATCCACCCCAACAACATCAAGCGGGTGATCCGCGCCATCGAGTATTTCCGGCAGACCGGAGAGCAGATTTCCGTTCACAACGAGGCCGAGAGGGGAAAGCAGTCCCCCTACCATTTCCTATATTATGCCGTCACCACCGACCGCAGCCTGCTGTACCAGCGCATCGACAGCCGGGTGGATCAGATGATGGAAAACGGTCTGGTGGAGGAAGTCCGCCGCCTGAAAGAGCGGGGCTGCCATCGGGGACTGACTTCCATGCAGGGACTTGGCTACAAGGAAATTCTGGACTATTTAAACGGAGCCTGCACTCTTGAGGAGGCGGTCTACGTGCTCAAGCGCGACACGCGGCACTTTGCCAAGCGCCAGTTGACCTGGTTCAAACGCGAGCGGGACGTGCGTTTCCTGAACCTGCCCGACTTCGAAAATGATCCGGACCGGGTGCTTCGCGCCATAATAGAGGATTGCGTGGCGGAAAAAATTGTGCTACAATAACGATCACGCATACAGAAATAAAGGGAGAATCAACCGAATTATGGATATACAAACTGAAATGAACCAAATGTACGGCCAGTTGGGCATAAGCGCCCAGGTGCTGGAATACGGACGCCGGGTGGAGGAAACGTTAAAGGAACGTTTTGAGGCCATCGACCGGACGGCGGAGTACAATCAGATGAAGGTGATAAAGGGCATGCAGGACAACCGGGTCAGCGACATCCATTTTGCCGCCACCACAGGTTACGGCTACAACGATCTGGGCCGGGACACCCTGGAGGACGTTTACGCCAGCGTATTTCACGGCGAGAGCGCCCTGGTGCGCCCCCAGCTGATCAGCGGAACCCACGCCCTGCACGTGGCCCTTTCCGGCAACCTCCGCCCCGGCGATGAGCTGCTTTCCCCGGTGGGAAAACCCTACGACACTCTGGAGGAGGTCATCGGCATCCGCGATTCCGTGGGCTCCTTGAAGGAGTACGGCGTCGTTTACCGCCAGGTGGATTTAAAGCCCGACGGCACCTTTGACTACGACAATATCGCCAGGGCCATCAACGAGCGGACCAAACTGGTCACCATCCAGCGCTCCAAGGGCTACGACCCAAGACCTACCTTTTCCGTCAAACAGATCGGCGAGCTGATCGCCTTCGTCAAGCAGATCAAGCCGGAGGTTATCTGCATGGTGGACAACTGCTACGGCGAGTTTGTGGAGACCATGGAGCCCACGGACGTGGGAGCGGACATGATCGTGGGTTCCCTGATCAAGAACCCCGGCGGCGGATTGGCCCCCATCGGCGGCTACATCGTGGGCCGTAAAGATTGCGTGGACCGCGCCTCCTACCGCTTAAGCGCTCCGGGCCTGGGCAAGGAGGTGGGCGCAAGTCTGGGAATCAACCAGCAGCTTTACCAGGGACTGTTTCTTTCCCCCACGGTGGTTGCCGGCGCGTTAAAGGGAGCCATCTTCGCAGCCAACGTTTACGAGCGCCTGGGCTTTTCCGTGGTTCCAAACAGCACGGAAAGCCGCCACGACATCATCCAGGCCATCACCTTCGGAACTCCGGAGGGCGTGATCGGCTTCTGCAAGGGTATCCAGGCTGCGGCTCCGGTGGACAGCTACGTCACCCCCGAACCCTGGGACATGCCCGGCTACGACAGCCAGGTGATCATGGCTGCGGGCGCCTTTGTGCAGGGCTCTTCCATCGAGCTCTCAGCCGACGGCCCCATCAAGCCTCCCTACGTCGTCTACTTCCAGGGGGGCCTCACCTGGTACCATGCCAAGCTGGGAATCCTCAAATCCCTCCAGGAACTGGTGAATGACGGCGTAGTAAAAAATCTGCAGTAAATCCTGCATTTTTGTATACACAGCTAGAAGATTATGGTAATATGTATGAGAGTTTGCCGGTTCACGGCGGCGGTTTAGCGCGAATCCTGCCGGGTTGGCGCGGGACATGCTTCCCTTAAAAGACCGGACGGACTGAAGGAGAATTGCCACATATGCGCAACAAGAATTTCTGGATTTTACTTATCATGCTGCTGACCGGCATCGTGCTGGGCGGCTTTATGGGCCAGCTGGCGGAGGGGGTGTCCTGGCTGTCCTGGCTGAATTTTGGACAGTCCTTTGGCCTGGATTCCCCCCTTGTGGTCAATTTCGGGATCTTGGTCGTCACCTTCGGCCTGACCATCAAGATCACAATGGCCAGCATCATCGGAGTCGCAGTGGCTCTGATCATTTACCGCTGGATCTAAATTCCGGCAAGGAATCGATATCCCTTAACAATGTGCTTGGAGAGGTGCGTAGTTAGGAGAGATATGGAAAGAATAAGAATGAAAGATCTGCCCACCGAACAGCGGCCCTACGAGAAATGCCGGAAAAATGGTCCGGAAACCTTAAGCGACGGAGAGCTTTTGTCCGTCATCATCCGTACCGGCAGCAGAGAGGAGAGTTCTCTGGAGCTGGCTGAACGGATTCTGGATCTGGGCGGCCCCGGGGACGGGCTGGTAGGGCTTTTGCACCACTCCCTGCCCGATCTCATGAAGGTGAAGGGCATCGGTATGGTAAAGGGCGTACAGCTGGCCTGCGTGGCCGAGCTGTCCAGACGGATCTGGAAGCGGAAGACCCTGGCCTGCCGCACGCTGTTTACCTGTCCCGGAGAGATCGCAGATTACTATATGGAAGATATGCGCCATCTGGAGAAGGAAGAAATCCGCGCCATGTTCCTGGACACCAAGCAGGCACTGTTAAAGGACGTGCTGCTGTCCCGCGGGACGGTGAACGCGTCGGTGCTCTCGCCCCGGGAAGTTCTGATTGAGGCCCTGCGCTGCCGGGCCGTCACCATGGTGCTGGTGCACAACCACCCCAGCGGAGATCCCACCCCCAGCCGCGAGGATATCAATCTGACCAGGCGGATCTGCGAGGCCGGCGGCCTGGTGGGCATCCCACTGATCGACCACATCGTCATCGGAGACCTGCGCTACTTAAGTTTCCGTGAACAGAATTTATTATAGAGGAAGATGATACATGGAGTCCAAATACAGTAAATATATCTTGATCGTGCTCACGGCCCTGTGCGTGCTGCTCATCGGCATCACCTCCCTGCGGGACGGGGTGATGGACCCGCTTCGCACCGGCGTCGGGTATTTCCTGATTCCCATCCAGTCCGGTGTGAACAAGGTGGGAACCGGCATCTACAACGAGCTGACGGATTTCACCAAATTAAAGGGCGCTCTGGCGGAAAACGAAAAACTGAAGGATGAGATCGCCCGCCTGACCGAGGACAACAGCCGCCTCCAGGCCGAACGCTCGGAGCTGGAGCGGCTGCGCAGCCTTTACCAGCTGGACCAGGACTACATGCAGTACGACAAGATCGGCGCCCGTGTGATCGCCCGGGACTCCGAGAAATGGTTTCAGGTCTTCCGCATCAACAAGGGCTCCGCAGACGGTGTGCGGGTGGATATGAACGTGATGGCCGACGGCGGCCTGGTGGGCATCGTCACCGACGTGGGCGCCAACTACGCCACGGTGCGCTCCATCATCGACGACTCCAGCCGCGTGTCCGCAATGCCTGTGGGCTCCGAATACAGCTGCATCGTGGCAGGCGATCTGACCCAGTATGAGCAGGGACGCCTGCGCATCACCGATTTTTCCAAGGACGAGGTGGTGAAGGACGGCGATCAGATCGTCACCTCCAATATCAGCACCAAATTCCTGCCCGGCATCCTGATCGGCTACGCGGTGGACGTGACGGTGGACTCTGAGCATCTGACCCAGTCCGGCTATCTGATTCCGGTGGTGGATTTCGACAACCTCCAGGAAGTATTTGTGATCACGGATGTCAAGGAGATGGAGGAGGCGACCCCACAGTAGATGAATATTCACACCAACGCCAAAATCAAGCAGTTCCTGTTAAACGTGGTGCTGATCCTGCTGGCCTTCACCATCCAGAACTGTGTGTTTCCGCTGCTGCCGTTTCTGGCGGCCACGCCCAACCTGCTGCTGATCCTGACCTTTTCCTTCGGCTTCATCCACGGAAAAGGGGCTGGAATGCTCTACGGCGTGTTGTCCGGACTGCTGCTGGACTTATTCTACAGCGGCCCGTTCGGCTTTTACACCCTGGCTTACATCTATATCGGCTACATCAACGGGATTTTTACCCGCTACTACTATGAAGACTACATTACCCTGCCGCTGATTCTCAGCGTGTTCAACGAGCTGGCCTACAGCATGTACGTGTATGTGTTCCGGTTTTTGATCCGCGGGCGGCTGGACCTGCCGTATTACTTCCGCAACATCATGCTGCCGGAGATCATATTTACAGTGGTGACCACCCTTTTGGTCTACCGGCTGTTCTTATCCGCCAGCAGACGCCTGGAAGATATGGGAAAAAGGAGAGACTCGACGATTGTTTAGCGAACTGATAGAAATAGTGCAGGAATTCTTTAAGCGGCTGTTCACCTCCCGCCTGTTTGCCCTTGCGCTGATATTCACCCTGATGTTTTCCGGCCTGGTGGTGAAGCTGTTCCACATGCAGATTTTAAACGGCGCCGATTATCAGGACAAGTATCTGCAGAAGACGGAGCGCAGCGTGACCACCCCGGGAACCCGCGGGATCATCTACGATGTAAACGGCAACATACTGGCCTACAACAAGCTGGCCTACTCCGTGACCATCCGCGATATCGGCGCTTACTCCAAAACCGCCGACCGCAACGCCATGCTGTACCGCCTGGTCAAAATCCTGGAGCGCCGTGGCGAGACCGTGGAGGGCAAATTTGAGGTGGCGCTGGACGCGGACGGGGACATGGTGTTCACCTCCACGTCGGATTCCGCAAAGACCCGCTTTATGCTGAACTTTTACGGCCAGCCCTCCTCCGACAAGCTGGATGACCCGGCCGGGAAATACCCCACCAACATCACAGCCAGAGAGGCCTTTGAGAAAAAGAAACGGGATTACGGCCTGGACCAGATGAAGGACGACAAGGGCAACGCGCTGATTCTTCCGGATCAGACGGCCCTGTCCATGGTCAATATCATTTTCACCATGGAGCTGACCCGGTACCAAAAGTACGAGACCACCACCGTAGCCTCCAACATCAATCTGGAGACCATGGCGGAGATCAACGAGAACATCGCGGATCTTAAGGGCGTGGAGGTGGAGCGATCCTCCGTGCGCGTCTACAACGACAGCCTGTATTTCGCCCCAATCATCGGGTACACCGGCAAGGTCCAGGAGGACCAGCTGGCGGAGCTCAACGAGGAGTGGCGTCAGTCAGAGGAGGCGAAGGACCTGCCGCCGGATGCCGAGGACAAATACGACCTAAACGACGTGGTGGGCCGGACCGGTATCGAGAAATCCCTGGAGCTGGAGCTGCAGGGGGAGAAGGGCTTTGCCCGCATGTACGTGGACAATATGGGACGCCCCAGGGAGGTCATCGAGCAGACGGACCCCAAGGCCGGAAACGATATCTATCTGACCATAGACCGGGACTTACAGATCGGCATCTACAAGCTGATCGAACAGCAGCTGGCGGGCATCCTGACCGCAAAGCTGGTCAACGAGGATCTGGACCCCAACGTCCGGGTGGACTCCTCCAAGCGTATGATCCCCATCAAGGACGCCTACTACCAGCTGATCAACAACAACGTGCTCTCCCTGCAGGACATGGCGGAGGAGGATGCCGAGCCCATTGAGAAGGAGATTTACAGCATTTACCAGTCCTCCAAGAACCAGATTATGGAGAACATCCGCAACCAGCTGATGAGCAGCCATCCCCAGCCCATGTCCGACCTGCCCGAGGACATGACCACCTATATGAATTACATCTATACCTATCTGGCGGATACCGCGGGCATCATCCAGAAGGACAAGATCGATCCCAACAGCGAGAGCTACAAAAAGTGGGCGGAGGGCAGCATCAGCCTGCGGGAGTATATCTACAGCGGCATCGCAGACAACTGGGTGGACACCACCAAGCTGAACGTGACCACCAAATACTCCGACGCGGACGATATTTTCGCCCAGCTGGTGGATTATATCATCGAGAGCCTGGAGAACGACGGCAAATTCACCAAGCGAATGTTCCGCTACCTGGTAAACAGCGGCACTATCACCGGCCGCCAGCTGTGTCTGGCGCTGTACGCCCAGGGCGTTTTAACGAACGACCCGGAAGAGATCGCCAGCCTGACGGTGGGAGGGGAGGACTACGCCTTCACCTTCCTGCGCAAAAAGATCTCCCAGATCGAGATCACGCCGGCCCAGCTGGCTTTGGACCCCTGTACCGCGGGCGTGGTGGTGACGGACGTCAACACCGGCGAGGTGAGGGCACTGGTCACTTACCCCAGCTACGACAACAACCGGATGTCCGGTTACGTGGACGCCACCTATTTCGCCCAGCTCAACGACGACATGTCCAAGCCGCTGTACAACAACGCCACCCAGGCACGAAAGGCCCCCGGCTCCACCTTCAAGCCCATCACGGCGGTGGCGGCCCTGGAGACCGGAGTCCTAAGTCCCACCGACACCATCACCTGCACGGGCCTGTACGACGAGATCGCCCAGCCCATCAAGTGCTGGATCTGGCCGGGCCGCCACGGCCCCCAGACCATAGAGGAGGGCATTGAGAACTCCTGCAACTATTTCTTCGCCGAGCTGGCCCACCGGATGAGCATGAAGCCGGATGGCACCTACTCGCCGGACCAGGGTCTGACCACGATCCGAGAGTACGCCAGCATGTTCGGCCTGGACCACACCTCCGGCGTGGAGATACCGGAGAACGATCCCCAGCTCTCGGACACGGACCCGGAGCGCTCCGCAATGGGGCAGGGCACGCACCAGTTTACCAACGTGCAGCTTTCCCGGTACGTGGCCGCCCTGGCCAACCGTGGAACGGTGTTTGAGCTGAGTATATTGGATAAGCGGACGGATTCCGACGGCAATCTGATCGAGGACTACACGCCGGCCGTGCACTCCAAAATCGAGATTCAGGACAGCACCTGGGATGCGGTGCAGAACGGTATGCGCCGGGTGATCACCGACAGCTCCGCCAAGTCCATTTTCGCCGACCTGCCCGTGGCGGTGGCCGGCAAGACGGGTACCGCCCAGGAGAACTTAAACCGGGCGAACCATGGTTTCTTTATCTCCTTCGCGCCCTTCGGGAACCCCGAAATCTGCGTGACCGTAAACATTCCCTACGGTTACGCCGGAACCAACGCGGCGATCCTGGGCAAGCGGGTTTATCAATATTATTATAAATACACCACTCTGGAACAGATTGAGAACTCCGGAGCACTGGGCGTATCCAATGTAACGATTAACGACTGATAGTTGAGGAATGAGGTGATTGTATGCGCAATGCAGTGGTAATCAAGAGCAGCAAGGCTGGTATGACGGTAATTCTGGACGACAGCCTTCCCTTTGACGAGCTGCTGGCCGCCATCGGAACAAAATTCCGGGAGAGCGCCCGTTTCTGGGGCTCGGTTCAAATGACCCTGACCCTGGAGGGCAGGGAGCTGACTCCCGAGGAAGAGTTCCTGATTGTTGATACGATTACGAGAAATTCACAGGTTGAGATTCTCTGTCTCCTGGACACGGATGCGGAGCGGATCGAGCGATGTGAAAAAGCACTGAACGATAAACTGATGGAACTGAATTCCCAGACCGGCCAGTTCTACCGGGGCAGCCTGAAAAAGGGCGACAGCCTGGAATCCGAGGCCAGCATCGTGGTCATCGGAGACGTGGACCACGGCGCCCGCATCATCGCCAAGGGCAACATCATCGTCCTTGGCGAGTTAAAGGGCACCGCGGCGGCCGGAATGGCCGGCAACCGGGAGGCGGTGGTGGTGGCGCTGGAAATGGCCCCCACCCAGATCCGCATCTCCGACGCCACCAGCCGCTTCAACGAGAAGAACAAACGGCTGGGAAGAGGCCCCATGATCGCTTCGGTGGAGCAGGATGAGGTGCTGATCCGGCCAATTAAAAAAACATTTCTTAACAATATGTTAAATTTCACATAAAACCAAAAAAATACTGGTAAATTCATGAAATTTAATGTACAATAATATGGTGGTATAATGCCATCGGTATGATACCGCTTATTATAATATCATTTTTCAGGAGGATTTCAACATGAGTGAAGTCATTGTGATTACTTCTGGAAAAGGCGGGGTAGGCAAGACGACTACTTCTGCCAATGTGGGAACCGGCCTGGCCATCCTTGGCAAGCGCGTGGTGCTGATTGATACAGACATCGGCCTGCGCAACCTGGATGTGGTCATGGGACTGGAGAACCGCATTGTCTACAACCTTGTGGACGTGGTGGAAGGCAACTGCCGTATGAAGCAGGCCCTGATAAGAGACAAAAGATATCCCAATCTTTATCTGCTGCCCTCAGCGCAGACCCGGGATAAGACAAGCGTAACACCGGAACAGATGGTCAAGCTGGTAGATGATTTGCGCTCCGACTTCGACTACATACTGCTCGATTGCCCGGCCGGCATCGAACAGGGCTTCCGCAACGCCATTGCAGGCGCGGACCGGGCCCTGGTCGTGACGACCCCGGAGGTATCCGCCATCCGCGACGCGGACCGTATCATCGGCCTGCTGGAACACGCGGAGATGGAGGAGATCGACCTGATCGTCAACCGCATCCGCATGGATATGGTGCGTCGGGGCGATATGATGTCTCTCAGCGATGTGTCGGACATTCTGGCAGTAAACATTATCGGCGCCGTGCCGGACGATGAGAACATCGTCGTATCCACCAATCAGGGCGAACCTCTGGTTGGAATGGGATCCCAGTCCGGATCCGCTTATCTGGACATCTGCCGGCGGATTCTGGGAGAGAACATTCCCGTGGTCGGACCGGAGCAGCCCAAGCGGTTCCTCGCCAGACTGTGCGGCATCTTAAAGCGCGCTTAGAGGGGACGGTGTAAATGTGGGATGGTTAAGCGGTTTTCAGGCAAAGCGCTCCGGGGATATCGCCAAAGCCCGACTGAAGCTTTTGCTGGTGTCGGATAAGGCGGGCTGTTCGCCGGAGATGATACGAATGATTAAAAATGACATGATTTTCGTCATTTCCAAATACATGGAGATCGAAAAAGACAAGGTCCAGATCCATATGGATACTCCAGGCGGTCTGGAGGGGGCGGACAGGCCCCCGACCATGCTCTGTGCCAATATACCCATTCGTTCCATACCGAATAAGGGGCTGTACTGATTATGTTCTATGATTATGAGTTTAAACACTATAATATTCGCCTGATTTTGTATATGACGGCGCTCAACATTCTGGGGATCCTGGTGATCCGCAGCGCCACCAACTTAAATGAAACCATGGTGAGCAAGCAGATTCTCGGCGTGCTCATCGGCATGGCGGTGGCGGTTGGGTTGTCCCTGGTGGACTACCACCGGATTTTAAACCTCAGCGCGGTGATCTACATCATCTGCTTTTTGAGCCTGGTGGCGGTGCTGGTCTGGGGTAAGGAAGTCAACAATGCGAAGCGTTGGATTGAAGTGCCGGTGATCGGCCAGCTTCAGCCATCGGAATTTGTCAAAATCGGTCTGATTATTTTCTTCTCCTGGTATTTCATGAAATACCAGGAGCGGATTAATCAGCCGTCGGTGATCGGGGCGGCGGCGCTGCTGTTTGCGCTGCCCGCCTATCTGGTTTTCGACCAGCCAAACCTCTCCACCAGCCTGGTGATGGTGATTATGGTGGCCGGCATCGTGTTTGCCAGCGGCATCAGTTACCGCTGGATCGCGGGCACGCTGGCAGTGGTACTGCCGGTGACGGGGACTTTCATCTATTTGCTGCTAAACGGGTTGATCCCATTTATCCGCGAATATCAGGCCGGACGGATCCTGGCGTGGTTTAACCCGGAAAAATACGGGCAGGCTTACTATCAACAGGCCAACTCCATCATCGCCATCGGTTCCGGCCAGCTAAACGGCAAGGGGTTGTACAACACCACCATCGCTTCCGTTAAAAACGGCAATTTTCTGTCAGAGGAGCAGACGGATTTCATTTTCGCCGTGATCGGTGAAGAATTGGGATTCATAGGCTGCATGGCAGTTATCATATTATTTTTATTGATCATATACGAATGCCTGATTATGGCGGCCCGGGCAAAGGACCTGGGCGGACGTCTGATCTGCGCCGGAATGGCCACGCTGATCGCGTTCCAGGCATTTGCCAACATCGCCGTCGCCACGGCAATTTTCCCCAACACGGGCCTGCCGCTGCCGTTTATCAGTTTTGGCAGCAGTTCCCTCATCAGTATCTTCATCGGGATGGGGCTGGTTCTCAACGTTGGACTGCAGCGCGAAACACGACATTAGCCACTGTGCACAAGCAAGTGCTAAAATATTAAGGAGGGTATAATAATGAATGTAGGATTGGTAGCCCATGATTCCAAGAAAAAGCTGATGCAGAACTTCTGTATTGCATACAGAGGCATTCTGAATAAACATGAACTGTACGCCACAGGCACCACCGGACGTCTGATCGAGGAGGTGGCCAACTTGAATATCCACAAGTATCTGGCCGGACACCTGGGAGGCATGCAGCAGATGGCCGCTCAGATTGAGCACAATGAGATGGACCTGGTGATTTTCCTCCGGGATCCCTTCACCCCCAAGACCCACGAGCCGGATGTCAACAACGTGATCCGCCTGTGCGACAGCTACAACATTCCCCTGGCCTCCAATCTGGCCACTGCGGAGCTGCTGATCAAGGCTCTGGACCGCGGAGATCTGGAGTGGAGAGAGGCCTACAAATAATGCGATCCAAATTACTCGGCACTGGGGCGGCCTTATTTCTGGCTGTCTCGCTGGCGGGCTGTTCCGCCGGTCTGTCCGGGAGCTATTCCCTGGAAGAGCGCATGCCCGTTTTGAGCGCGCCCACAGTGCTCTCAGAAGAGGAACTGTTTGCCCCAGCCTTTGCCCGGGATCTCTGCGTCGTCGGCGACGAACAGTCCTATGCGGACGATTCCGTCACCTCCGAGGCGGCTGCGGTCTTTGACCTGGACGACTGCAGCACGATCTACAGCAAGAACGCCTTTGAGCGCCTGTATCCGGCCAGCACCACCAAGGTGATGACGGCCCTCGTCGCGATCAAGTACGGCAATCTGGCCGATGAGGTGACGGTGACGGAGGATGCGGTGATCACGGAAGCAGGGGCCACCCTGGCCGGGATCAAACCCGGGGACAAGCTGACCATGGAGCAGCTCCTGTACGGCCTGATGCTCCCCTCCGGAAACGATGCCGGAGCGGCCATCGCCGTCCACATGGCGGGCAGCATTGAAAAATTCGCGGATATGATGAACGAGGAGGCCAGACGTTTGGGCGCCACGGGCACTCATTTCATGAATCCTCACGGTTTAAACGATCCCAACCATTACACCACGGCCTACGACCTTTACCTGATCTTCAACGAGGCGCTGAAACAGCCGATGTTCCGCAAGATCACCGGCTCCACCGCCTACACGGCCAATTACCGCGGCGCCGACGGCAAGACGGTCTCCAAGACCTGGAAGGGCGGCAACTGGTTTATGACCGGCGAGCGCAAGACTCCGGACGGACTCACTGTTTTCGGCGGAAAGACCGGCACCACCAAGGCCGCAGGTTACTGCCTGGTCATGGCGAGCCGCGACGACGAGGACCGCGAATACATATCCGTTGTGATGAAAGCGGACAGCCGTCCGGGCCTATATGACAATATGACAAATATAATTTCAAAAATAGTCAAATAAGTGATTGCGTTTTATATATATTTATACTATAATTAGATTAATCTCATTTGATTTTTTATACAACATATATAACTCAAGGAGGAGATAGCTATGGTTCAGATTATTGCAGGAAGAAAAGGAAAAGGCAAGACGAAACATCTGCTGGATATGGCGAATTCGGCCATCAAGGGTGCCAAGGGCACAGTGGTTTATCTCGATAAAAGTTCTCAGCACATGTATGAGCTGAACAATAAAATCCGTCTGATTACTGTTCAGAATTTCCCCATTACAACCAGTGAAGCATTTGTAGGATTTATCTGTGGTATCATCTCTCAGGATCATGATCTGGAGACGATGTATCTGGATAGCTTTTTAAAGCTGGCCGTTCTGGAAGGTGAGGATATTTCCGACACCTACATAACTTTGAAAAAAATCAGTGAAGTGTATCATGTAAACTTCGTGCTGAGCATCTCGCTGGATGCCACTGAGCTTCCGGAGTGCGCCAAGGGCGATGTAGTGATTTCCCTGTAATAAATAGACCGCTGTCCTGCCTGATTTTGCGGTCAGGAGTGATGGACAGATGGACGAACCTATGATAAAATGACTGACAGGAGTGATAGGCTGCCTGCCGTGCTGTGGCGTAAGTATGCCGGGCCGGGAGGCAGCTTTTCATGTGAAGAATTTTCCGGAAAGGAGTTGGTCCGGCCTCATGGCGCAACGAAAGCCAAAAAAGCTCGTCCGGTACCGCAGGCCCTTAAACTTAAACGTGGGCATGATCATATTCGCGATCATCTTCGTGTACCTTACATTCTCCGTGTCCGCCTACCTGCGCAGGGAAAAGATCCAATTCTACGAGGTGGTGGAGGGCGGCATCGTCAACGACAAGAGCTATACGGGACTAATCCTGCGGGAGGAGGCGGTCCGTTACACCGACCGCCCCGGCTACATCAATTTCTACCTGCGGGAGGGCAAGCGCGCCTCTGTTGGCACGCGTATCTACTCCCTGGATGAAACCGGAGGGTTAAAGGATCTGTTAAAGGATTCCCCGGAGGGGGAGAAGGCGATCTCGGCCGAGAATCTAGCGGACTTGAAAAAGCAGCTGAACTCCTTTGTCCTCTCCTTTAAGGACGACAATTTCTCCACCCTATACGACAGCCGCTACAATTTGGAGGCGGCGGTGATGGAGTACGCCAGCTTCAGCGCCCTGGACCAGCTGGACAAGCTGGCCAGCCAGGCAGGTTTAAGTTTTGAGCAGGTGACCTCGGACATCTCCGGGGTGGTTTCCTACGGGTTTGACGGATACGAGGGCAAAAAGCCCGAGGACGTGGAGGAGAAGGATTTCGACCGCACCAACTACTCCAAAAAGATCAACCAGTCCGGGGCCCGCATCGACAGCAACAAGGAAGCTTACAAGATCATTACCTCGGAAAACTGGTCCATTGTATTTCCACTCACCGACGAGGACCGGGAGCTCTACAACGGAAAAAGTGCCCTGAAGGTCCGCTTTACCGACTATTCCATGACCGTGCCGGGCAGCTATTCCACCTACACCGGCAAAGACGGTAAGACCTACGGGCGGCTGGACTTTTCAAAGTATCTGGAACAGTTCATTTCCGACCGGTTTGTGAACTTTGAGATCGTGACCGACCAGACCACTGGTCTCAAGATTCCCATCAGCGCGGTAACGGAAAAAAGCTTTTACCTGATTCCCGTGGAATATATGACCCAGGGAGGGGACAGCTCCGACCCGGGCTTTAATAAGGAAGTGTACGACGCCAACGGCACCTCCGTGGTATTTGTCCCTACCACCATCTACTCGTCGGACGACGAATATTACTATGTGGACCTGGGGGACAGCGCGGAGTTCAAAGCCGGGGACTATGTGGTGAAGCCCCAGTCCACGGAGCGCTATCAGATCGGGCGGACCGCCTCCTTAAAGGGGGTTTACAACATCAATAAGGGCTACACCGTGTTTAAACAGATTGAGATCAAGGATTCCAACAACGAGTATTACACCGTGACCCGGGGCATGAAATACGGCCTGTCCGTGTACGACCATATCGTATTGGATGCGTCGCTGGTGCACGAGGGGCAGATCCTTTATCAATAACGGTTTGAAACGGCCTGTCAAACAAGATTGGAGGAAGATCATGATGATAAAAGAACAGCTGGAAGAAGTGAGAGAGCGGGTGAACGCGGCCTGTCTCAGGGCTGGCAGGGATCCAAAGAGCGTCACCCTGATCGCAGTGAGCAAGACCAAACCCGCCCAGGCGGTGCAGGAGGCCTATGAGGCCGGCGCCCGGGATTTCGGTGAAAATAAAGTGCAGGAGATTCTTCAAAAACAGCCTGCCCTGCCCCAGGACATCCGTTGGCATATGATCGGCCATCTGCAGCGCAACAAGGTGCACCAGGTGATCGGTAAGGCGGTTCTGATCCACGCGGTGGATTCCCTGCGCTTAGCGGAGCAGATCGAACAGGAGGCTGCCAAGCGAAACCTGGATGTGGACGTGCTTTTGGAGATCAACGTGGCGAAAGAGGAGAGCAAGTACGGTTTCTTCCTAGAAGATGCCGAGGAGGCCATCCGCCAGATCAGCTCCCTCCCCCATGTGCACATCAAGGGACTCATGACAATTGCGCCTTTTGTAGAAAATCCTGAGGAAAATCGCGGAATTTTTCAAAAATTATATCAATTTTCTGTTGACATCAATGACAAAAACATCGATAATGTTACTATGGGTGTGCTCTCAATGGGAATGAGCGGTGACTTTGAAGTGGCCATTGAGGAAGGCGCAACCATGGTGAGAGTCGGCACCAGTATTTTCGGTGCACGATAAGGGCGCATCAAATTGCCGGAGCGCCCGGATATAGGATTGGAGAGTGTAAAATGAGTCTGTTGGGCAAGTTAATGGATACCATGAGATTAAATGGTGACGAAGAGGATGACGACTACTACCTGGATGAAGACTTTGAGGATGAAGCTCCTAAAAAGGGATTGTTCTCCAAGCGGAATACCGATTACGAAGATGAAGACGAACCGGAAGGAAAAACTAGGTTTTTAGGCAGGCCAAACCCCAAAGTGGTACCTATGAGACGGAGCATGGAAGTGACCATGATCAAGCCTACCTCCATGGAGGATTCCCGTGATATCTGCGACTACCTGCTGGCAGGAAAGGCAGTGGTTTTGAATATGGAGGGAATACATACGGAGACTGCGCAGCGGATCATTGACTTTACGTCGGGAGCGACCTACTCCATGAACGGGAACCTGCAGAAGATATCCAACTATATCTTCATTGCAACGCCTGATTGCGTGGAATTGTCCGGTGATTTTCAGGACATCCTGGCAGCCGGAGGAGCCATTGACAACATCTCCGGGCTGAATATCCGGTTATAAACAGAACATGATGGACAAGCAGACTGTTTTTTAGCTGTGCGGGCCCGCTCCCGCCAAGCCCTGACAGGCGGGCGGCGGATTGGCCGGCAAAGAGATGGTCTGTTTCTTCATGGTTTGATTTTTGGGAGGGGCAGACGAATCCGGTCTGCCCATTCTGGTTTTCAAAGGAGGAAATGTGATGGCACAGAGATTGACCGTCCACCGGGACGGGGAAGCGATTTATGATATTGTGATGGAGCCGGATTTTAACGGCCTTGGCCCGGAGGTGGAAAAGCTGGGGCTCTCAGAGCGCAAAATCTGCCTGGTGACGGATTCCAACGTGGCGGCCCTCTATCTGGACGAGGTGGCAGAGATTCTGTCCAAATGCTGCAAAACCGTTCTCACCTTCGTATTTCCGGCGGGAGAGGAGCACAAGAATCTGGACACGGTGCGCTGCCTGTACGAGCATCTGATCCTGAATCATTTTGACCGCAAGGACCTGATGGCGGCCCTGGGCGGAGGGGTGGTGGGCGACTTATGCGGCTTCGCCGCGGCCACCTATCTGCGGGGTGTGGACTTTATCCAGATTCCCACCACGCTGCTGTCCCAGGTGGATTCCAGCGTGGGCGGCAAGACCGGCGTGGATTTTGACGCTTACAAGAACATGGTGGGAGCCTTTCACATGCCCAGGCTGGTCTACACCAATCTGGCAACCTTAAAAACCCTGGATGGGGAGCAGTTCTCCTCCGGAATGGGCGAGGTGATCAAGCATGGGCTGATCAAGAACCGGGAATACTATGGCTGGCTGAAGGCGAACCGGAATCAGATACTGGCCCGGGACCTGTCTGTCTGCGAGGAGATGGTTCTGGAGAGCAACCGCATCAAGCGGGACGTGGTGGAGCAGGATCCCACGGAGCAGGGAGAGAGGGCACTGTTAAACTTCGGCCATACCCTGGGGCACGCGGTGGAGAAGCTGAAGGATTTCTCCATGTTCCACGGGCACTGCGTGGGCGCAGGCTGCGTGGCCGCCGCAGAGATCAGCGCGGGAAGAGGCCTGATTTCAGAGGACCAGGTGCGGGATATCCGGGACGCCATGCTGCAATTCTCCATCCCGGTGACCGTGGACGGCCTTGAGGCTGGAGAGGTGATACGCGCCACCCTAAACGATAAGAAGATGGATGCCGGAGTGGTGAAATTCATTCTGCTGAATGAGATTGGAAAAGCCTACGTGGACCGCACGGTGACGGAAGCTGAGATGAAGGCCGGCCTGGAATGCATCATGGAGACAAAGGAGTAATCGACATATGAAACAAAAACGTTCGTTTTTCACCAGCTTTCTCATCGGGTTTGTGATCCTGGTGGGCCTGGACCAGTGGACCAAAGGTCTGGCCGTCAAGCATCTGATGAACCAGCCACCCTTTGTGATATGGGACGGTGTGTTTGAGCTGCTGTACTCGGAGAACCGGGGCGCGGCCTTCGGCATGATGCAGGGCAAACAATTTTTCTTCTTCCTCATCGCGCTGGTCGTGCTGGCTGCGGTGGTTTATCTGCTCTGGAAAATGCCGGTCACGGAGCGCTACATGCCCATGGCCGTCTGTCTGATGATGGTTTCCGCCGGCGCGGTGGGAAATATGATCGACCGCATCGGACAGGGGTACGTGGTAGACTTTCTCTACTTTAAGCTGATCAATTTCCCGATCTTCAACGTGGCGGACTGCTATGTGACCATCTCCGCCTTTCTGTTGATTCTGCTGGTGTTCTTTTACTACCGCGAGGAGGAGATGGCCTGCTTTTCCCTGCACAAGAAGGAGGAGAAATCGGAGTGATGGAGCGATTCCGGGTGACGGATGAGGACGGCGGCGTGCGCATCGACAAGTATCTGACCTCCGTCTGCGAGGGGTTGAGCCGTTCCTACCTGCAAAAGCTGTTGAAATCCGGCCAGGTGCTGGTGGGCGGCCAGGGTGTGAAGGCCAGCTATGCGGTTCAGGAGGGCGACCTGATCGAACTGGAGGTGCCGGAGGCCGTGGAGCCGGAGATTCTGGCCGAACCCATGGACCTGGACGTACTCTACGAGGACGAGGACATTATTCTCATCAACAAGCCCAAAGGGATGGTGGTACATCCGGCGGCCGGCCATTACACCCACACCCTGGTCAACGGCCTTTTGGACCACTGCCGCGGACAGCTCTCGGGTATCAACGGAGTCATGCGCCCCGGAATTGTCCACCGCATCGACATGGACACCACCGGGGTGATCATCGCCTGTAAAAACGACCTGGCCCACAGCTGCCTGGCCGAACAGCTCAAGGAGCACTCCATCACGCGGCGCTACCAGGCCATTGTCCACGGAGTGGTTAAGGAGGACGAGGGCACGGTGGACGCGCCCATCGGACGCCATCCGGTGGAGCGCAAGAAGATGAGCATCAACTACAACAACGGCCGGGAGGCGGTGACCCACTACAAGGTGCTGCGCCGCTTCCGGCAGTACACCCATGTGGAGTGCCGTCTGGAGACGGGGAGAACCCATCAGATCCGCGTACACATGGCCAGTATCCATCATCCCTTGCTGGGCGATGCGGTGTACGGTCCGGCAAGGTGCCCCATTCCGGGACTGCAGGGACAGACATTGCACGCCGGGGTTTTGGGCATCCGCCATCCCCGGACCGGAGCCTACATGGAGTTCACCGCGCCCCTTCCGGACTATTTTGCCAAGCTGCTCCGGACCCTTCCGGAGTAGCATTTCCGGCGCAGCCGGCTGAAAATCAGACAGTGCAGACAGACGGGCTAAGAATGAGCGGAATCCCCTGTATTTACGGGAAATACGCCAATTCTTGGCCTTTGTTGTATGTTTTGTGGAAATACATTTGCAATAATTTGATTTTTTTGCTCATTTCTCTATACTTTTCTGAAACTTTGCGGTATAATATGAGTATAGATGGAAGACATCGCATGCATTATAGAATTGTTATAGCGGAAAGGGGAATGTGCAATGAACGGAAATCTGATTATTACAATCGGCAGACAAAGTGGAAGCGGAGGTAAGGTGATTGGCCAGAAGCTGGCGGAGCGCATGGGCGTGGAGTGCTACGACAAGGAGCTTCTGTCCTTGGCGGCCAAACACAGCGGGCTGTGTGAGGAACTGTTTGAAAAGCATGACGAGCGTCCCACCAGCAGTTTTTTATACTCCCTGGTGATGGATTCTTACTCCATGGGTTATACGGCATCCGGTTACTCCGACATGCCCATCAACCACAAGATCTTTTTGGCTCAGTTCGACGCCATCAAAAAGTTGGCCAGTGAAAAATCCTGCGTGATCGTAGGCCGATGTGCGGATTACGCGCTGGCGGATTTCCCCAACGTAGTTTCCGTTTTTATCTGCGGCGATGAGAACGACAAGCTGGCCAGAATGCAGGAGACCTACAAGGTGGACCTCTCCAAGGCCAAGGATATCATGATCAAATCCGACAAGAAGCGTTCCAGCTACTACAACTACTATTCCAACAAGAAGTGGGGCGATCCCCGCAGCTATGATCTCTGTTTGAACAGCAGCGTCACCGGTCTGGACGGCGCGGTGGACGTGATCTTAAGCTTCGCGGAAGTAAAGCAGAGATGGAACAAGGAGAAAAAACAGTAACCCCCGGCAGAATGTCACAACGGGCCGCGCAGAATCAACTGCGCGGCCCGTTTTTTGATGTGCAATAAAGGTTCTCACTCCACGGTCACGGATTTCGCCAGATTCCTCGGCTGGTCCACATCCAGGTCCTTTCCCACGGATGCGTAGTAGGCGATCAGCTGCAGCACCGCCGCGATGGGAAACACGGTGAACTGGTCGGCCAGATCGGGGATTCGGATCTGAATATCCGCGATATCCTCCTCCACCCGGGCGCTCTCCTTGGCCAAAAGGATCACAAAGGCACCTCTGGCCCTGACCTCCCGCACGTTGGACACGGTCTTGGCAAAGATTTTGTCCTGGGTGGCGATGGCGATCACCGGAACCCTGTCGCTGATCAGGGCGATGGTACCGTGCTTGAGTTCCCCGGCGGCATAGGCCTCCGAGTGGATGTAGGAGATCTCCTTCAGTTTTAACGCGCCCTCCAGAGAGAAGGCGTAGTCCAGCCCCCTTCCGATAAAAAATGCGTCCGGCGCATTGATCAGGTGTGTCACCAGGTTTCGCACCTGGTCCTTCTTTTGGATCATGGCTTCCATGGCCGGAACGGCGTCCAGCAGATCGCCCATAAAAGCCTTCGCCCCGCCCTGGTCCAGCTTCCCCCTGACCATGCCCATGCGGCAGCAGATCATGTAGAGGGCAGCCAGCTGCACGGAGTAAGCCTTGGTGCTGGCCACGGCGATTTCCGGGCCCGCGTGGGTGTAGAGCACGTAATCGCTCTCCCTGGCGATGGTGGAGCCTTTGACGTTGACCACGGCTAAGGCCGGCGAACCAAGGCCCTGGGCCAGGCGCATGGCGGCTAGGGTATCGATGGTCTCGCCGGACTGGGAGATGACGATGACCAGGGTCTGAGCGTCCACCAGGGGCTGTTCGTAGCGGAACTCCGAGGCGATGGACACGGCAACGGGAATCCGAAGCAGCGGCTCCATCAGAGCCCTGGCCACCATACCGGCGTGCATGGCGGTGCCGCAGGCGATGATGTGGACCCGCCCGCAGTCCGCGAAGATCCGGTCCGGGATGCCGTCGTCGGTAAAGTCCGGCAGGCCCTTTGCCAGGCGGGGCAGAATGGTGTTTTTCAGGGCTTCCGGCTGCTCGTGGATTTCCTTGAGCATAAAGTGGGGGAAACCGTTTTTCATGGCCGCATCCATATTCCAGCTGACCTCCATCATCTCGGGCGCCACCTTGTTGCCGTCCATGTCGTAGAGCCGCACCTTGTAGGGCGTCAGACGCACAATGTGATGCTCCGGCACCACAAAATACTCCCGGGTGTAGGAGATGAGCGCGGTCAGGTCCGAGGCGATCAATGCGCCGGAGGGCGTGTAGGCGGCCACAAGGGGGCTGACGTTTCTCAGGGCATAGATTTCCCCGGGATGGTCCTCAAAGAGGATACAAAAGCCGTAAGAGCCTTTCAACCTGGCTTCGAAGGCTTTCAGGGCCGCCATGGGATCGCCGCCGCATTGGCTGTAGATCGCGTCCAGGACGCCTGCCGCCACCTCGGTATCGGTCTGGGAAACCAGTCTGCCCTCCAGGCCGTACTCCACAGTGAGCTGATGATAATTTTCAATGATCCCGTTGTGGATCAGGGTAATCCTGCCGAAGCGGTGAGGGTGGGCGTTCTCCTGGGTGACGCCGCCGTGGGTGGCCCAGCGGGTGTGGCCGATGCCGCAGTGGGAGACGTCCCCCAGTTTGGCGGCGCACTCCCTAAGAGCCGCCACCTTGCCCACTTTTTTCACCACCCGGATCTTGGATTGCCCGTCAAAATAGGCGATTCCCGCGCTGTCATACCCCCGGTATTCCAGGCCTGCAAGGCCGTTTAACAACAGTTTTCCGGCCTCAAGCGGGCCGCTGTATCCGATAATTCCACACATAGATTTTTACTTCCTCTCTCTCAAATTCCGGTCATTTTTGTCGTGCTTCCTGTTTTTTGCCATCAGAAAATAAGCTGCCAATTTTTTCGGCAGTTTCACAGGTCTCTGTCTGTCGATTCATTTTTTCGCATTTCCTGCTTCGCGGCCCGTTTTGCCGCCAAAAATAGCTTTTGGCATGCTTCAAAAGCGCCCTAGGGTGTGTTTGGAAATTGCTTTCTGACATCTGTGCGTCCCAGCTTGTGGGAGATTTGTCCCGGATGAGGGAGGCGTAGCGGGCTACGTTAACCGAATTCGGGACAAATATACCGCAAAGTGGGATGTGCAGATGGCAGGAATGAATTTTCAAACATACCCTGGCACAGCTTGGGCGTTTTCGGGTACGAATCAGTTTTTGTGTTTCTGGAACTTGTTTCTGAATGGCCCTGACGATGGGACAGGGCGTCCGGTTGCGCCGCGTTTGTTTTGCGGTTACCCGCATATTTCACTGCGCATTACACGCCCGGACGGCATGGGAGAGCACCCGCCGAACACTTCGATTCTCTCTCCACCTCGTTAACCTTCTCTCCGGCAGCGCAGGGCGTTTGAAGCCTCGGGCTGTTCACGGCCCCGGAAAAAGGTGCTTGGCGCTTAGCTATGCTATGGTTCTCTATTCCTCCCAGATAGATTGTGATTTATTATAGCTCACTATAAATTATGCGTCAACCGGAAATTTTGTTCTGGCAGGCGACGGAAACCGCAGCAGCGTCCGTTTCCGGCTGCCTGCGGCCAAACTGGTTCCGGTATTTCAGGGGCGGCAGGCCGTAGCTGCCGCGAAACTGTTCGATAAAGTAGCTGATCTGGTTGTAGCCCACATCCGAGCTGATTTCCGAGATCGGTTTGTCGGAGCTGACGATCATATTTTTGGCAGTGTAGAGACGGTACTCATTTAAATATTTGATGGGGGACAGGCCGGTGTATTTGCGGAACAGCGCAGTACACCGGTTTTTGTTGGTGATGGCGTAGGCGCTGATCTGACGGACGGTCAGCGGTTCGGCGTAGTGAGTCTGGACGAAGCGGATCATGGTCTGGATCAATTTGATTTCTTCATAGTTTTGCGGATTTTTTGTGTTCTCACTGCTGCCTAAAATATCTTCGAAAACCAGAGACAGAAAATTGATAACGGAAAAATACTGCAGTGGTTCGCATTTCCAGTTCAAAAATGTTTTAAGCTTCTCGGTCTGGTAGGGCAAAAGGAGCAGCAGGGAGTGTGTGAACGAATCGCTCTGCAGCAGCGGAAGGACGTAGTTTTCCCGAATCAGCGGATGAAAAATGTCAGGCGTAAAGTTGATGCACAGGGTCCGGCTATCCCCTCCCATGGTCCGGGATCCGTGGAGCTGGCGGCGGTTGACCAGAAGAAGCTTGTCGGGGCCGAGGACAAAATGGCGGCCGTTGACGCTATATTCCAACGCCCCTTCCGCGATCCAGAGAACCTGCAGCTCGCCGTGCCAGTGGAGCGGCACATAGTCGGACGCGGCGTACCGGTAGTGCTGGGTATAGACGGAAACCGGGAAATCCCCAGAGAGAAACCGAACCTCTTCCTGCTGTTTTTCATTGGTGGATATCACAAATTCCATGTCGGACTGATTGCATTTCGGAAACGACTGTTTCATACCGCCACACCTCCTCTGACTCTATTTTACATGAATTCTGCGCAAATAAAAGACCGGAACAAAAATTCAGGATAAATCTGATAGAAGCCGGTCTGTTATTGATAGAATCTCACGCCGCTTCCTGATACAATTCCGGTATACGGTCAACCAAACAGGGAAAGCGCTTGAACTGAAATACGAGTCAGACAGGAGATGTGTGTATGTTATCAATCAATGGAGCAAGACTGATGGAGAGAATCCATGCTTTGGGAGAAATTGGAAAGGATGCGGAGGGCAGGAGAACCCGTCTTGCAGCCTCGGACGCGGAGAAGGAAGGCCGGGACCTGGTGGCGGGCTGGATCCGGGAGGCGGGCCTTGAGCTGGTGGTGGACCGGATCGGAAATATGTTCGGCATCTGGCAGACAGCGGAAAACAGACAGGAGAAGCCTCTGATGACCGGCTCCCACATTGACACGGTGATCAATGCCGGGCAATACGACGGCTGCCTGGGTGTGATCGGCGGGATTGAGGTGATCAAAACCCTGAGGGAGGCGGGCATAAGGACCGCAAGACCGGTTGTCGTCGGCGCTTTCACCAACGAAGAGGGCGTGCGCTATTCCCCGGATATGATGGGTTCCCTGGTCTACGCCGGAGGAATGGCAGTGGATGAGGCACTTGCCATGGTGGGAACGGACGGCACGGTTCTGGGGGAAGAACTGAAACGGACCGGTTACGAGGGGACGGTCCAGCCGGGCTTTCTGCAGCCTGAGGCATTTGTGGAGCTTCACATCGAGCAGGGGCCGATCATGGACGTGGAGAATGTGAAAATCGGCGCGGTGGAGAATCTGCAGGGCATCCACTGGCAGAGGGTAACCATCGAAGGGGCGGCCAATCACGCCGGAACCACGCCCACGGCTCTGAGGGCGGACGCCGGGCTTGCCGCGGCTAAGGTGAACGTATTCCTGCGGCAGTTGGTGGAAAAATCCGGCGGCGTGGCCACGATGGGCACCATCCGGCTGGAGCCCAACGCGATCAATGTGATTCCATCCAGGGCGGTATTTACCGTGGATCTGCGCAATTCGGATAAGGCGAAGCTGGAAGCGGATGAGAAGGCGCTGGCCGGGTACTTCAACGAGTTGGAACAGAGCGATCATGTAAAAATCTCCACTGAACGCCTGACGGAATTTGATCCCGTCCTGTTTGACCAGGGGATCGTGAGTACGATTGAGCAGGCGGCAGCGGCCCGCGGGTTAAGCTGCAGGCGTATGACCTCCGGCGCAGGTCAGGATGCCCAGATGCTGGCCAGAATCTGTCCGACGGCTATGATCTTTGTGCCCAGCATCGGCGGAATCAGCCACAACCCGAAGGAATATACCCGCGACGAAGACGCCGTTGCCGGGGCAAACGTGTTGCTGGATGTGGTAAAGGAGCTTGCCGGGGGATCAGAATGTCCTGTTTGATCGTCCTGTAAGGACGTTGCCGCCGCCTGTGAGGACCATCAATTTTATAGAAAACGAGCCAGACAGGCTCCGGTTTTGCCGTTTTTGAAGCGGCGGACCGGAGTCTGTGTTTTTTGTGCGCACTGCCGGTTACATGTAATGATTTATTAAGAGATTTGTTCTGTTTTTTCGCACTGCAATGTGGTATAATGGCATGCGGTGCATTGAAACCTGTATACAAAAGACATGGGGAAGTTATGAGTATCGATATACGCAAGATGTGGTTTACATACAGATACAAGATGGCTGTGGGGGTTGTGATGGCCTGCGCCGGGCTGGCTGTGGGCGCGCTGTCGGAGCAGTGGACTCCGGTGCGCACCATGGCTCCGGCACCTGTGGCGGCTCTGCCAGCCGGTACAAAACCGGCGCAGGCGACTCCGTCTCAGGCTGTCGCAAGCCACGCCGCCGCAAGCCCGGATACCGCAAGCCCTGCGGAGACGGAACAAGCGGCGAGGCCGGATGTTCTCAACCTGGCGGAGCTTTACCCGGAAGACGGGGAACAGGGAGGCCCTGGAGCCGTCAGTTATGCGGAACAGATTTACGAGGAGCTCTCTTCCCGGGAGTCCCAGTGGAATTCGGAGATTTACGACCTTTACAACCAGACGCCCTCCTCGGTGGCCGCAAAACTCGGCGTGCCGGCCGACCAGCTGCTGGGAACATACAACCCGTCGGCCCAGGGCCAGAATCCCGTCGATCCCGCCACCTGGATTGTGCCGGAGTTTTCCGGCATTCAGGTGACGTACTTAAACGGCGACGGGACGGCCTCGGAGTGGAGGTCCAACATCAAGGACATCCTGGCGATGACCAACGTGTACCAGTATTATGAGCCGGATTCAGGGCTGGGGGAGCTTGAAGCCTATGCGCTGGAGCTTTGGAGCGGCTCCCACGGTTACACCTGCCAGATCAGCCCGGTCTATTACTGCGACGGCTGTCTGACGGACGGCGGGGGAGAAGCGGAGGCGGCGGCCCAGACGGCTGAGACGAATAGCGCTGGGGAGACAGCCGGGACGAATAGCGTGAGTGAGACGGCTGAGACGAATAGCGCCGGGGAGACGAACGGCGCAGCGGCTACGACAGGCGGCAATGGGGAAGCAGCGGCGGATCCTTCCGACGAAGCGCAGCAACCCTCGGAAGGTTCTTATCCGGAAGCCTCAGCGGCTAATCGTGAAAGCGGGGGTGACGCAGCGGGAACGGCAGAATCCGGAGAAGAATCTCAATCCCCCGACGTCCCCGCCCAGGAGCGGGTGATCGTTGAAGGGGTAAACGGAGGCCCCGGCGTGACGTCCCTGCCTGAAGACGCCACGACCACAGCAGCGGAGACAGCAGTTTCTGCGTCCGCCTGTCCCGGACATGTGGATCTTCAGATCCAGCTCCAGGTGGCGGGACTTACGGAGGAAAAGGGTCTGTTTGCGCGGGATGCCGCGGGCAACAATCCGGCGAACCTGCGAGAGGGCGGCTGGCCGGGCTGGAACGCAGAAACCCGCGGATATGTGAACACGCTGGTGGGAGAGGATTGGTACGAGCGCTACGGCATCGCCGTGGAAGGCGTGGTGGTCCGCAATCCCCTGACCTCCCTGGAAATTGACCTTTATATGAAAATGGTGCCGGACGGCGTCTCCGCCGAGCGCCGGAACGTGGTCCGCTACGCGCTGGCCTCCGTGGGACGGATCCCCTATTATTGGGGCGGAAAACCCGGAAATCCCGGCTATATGGGGAACCGGTTCGGCGTGGTGGTATCCCCCGACGCGGACGGGCGTTTTCTGAAAGGCCTGGACTGCTCCGGATGGATCAACTGGGTCTACTGGTCCGCCACCGGGAAGCGTCTGGGCGGGGAGAGCACCAGCACGCTGGTTTCCTGCGGCACGGCCGTGGGCAAGGATGAGCTGCTTCCGGGCGATATCTGTATCCGCCCCGGCGAAAATGCTCATGTCGTCATGTTCCTGGGCTGGAACGCCGAGGGACAGATGATCTGCCTGCAGGAGACCAGCGGCAATATCAACAACGTGGAAGTGGGGATTTGCACACCCGAATGGGCCCATTACCGCAGACTGATCGACTAACCGATAAAAGAGGAGCTGTAAAGCGATGCGATACAATGATTATGACGACGAGCTGGAGCGCATGCGTTCCAGAAAATCCCGGACCGCCGGACGGCGAACCGCAGGAGAAAGGCCGGTGCGGGAAACGGCCCGGCAGCGGGAGCAATACAGGGATGAGCCGGAAGACTTCTATGAGGAGGATTACGAGGAGGGGGACTGGCTCGACGACGATTATGACGGAGCATATGACAATGAAGCATATATGGACGATGAGGACGGCCTGGAACCCATTTCTCTGGAAGAGACGCCGTCCGGCAGACCAATGAGAAACGGCAGGCCGCCTCGCAGCGCAGCGCCAGCTCAGGCCCGCAGAGCTTCACGGCCTCAGGGGAATTCCCGAAGCCAGGGCAATTCCCGCAATCCCGGAGCGCGCTCAGGCGCCGCTAAGAAGGCGGCTCCCCGCAGACGGCAGGCTTATGAGGAGGAACAGGAGATGACGGGGAGCAAACGGAGCCCCAAGACGCCAAAACGCCGGAAAAGGCGTATCGGTAAAATAATCCGCAATCTGATTCTGCTGGCCCTGGTATTCTGGCTTGGCAGCCTGGCCTGGGCCTTTGTTCACAAACAGACGGGCACATGGACTGTGGCGGTATTCGGAGTGGACTCCCGGGACGGAAGCGTGGAGAAAAACGCTCTGGCGGATGTGCAGATGATCTGTACCGTGGACCGGGCCACCGGCGATATTAAGCTGGTCAGCGTATACCGCGACACGTACTTAAAGATTAACTCGGAGGGCACCTACCACAAGATCAACGAAGCCTACTTTAAGGGCGGGCATAAGCAGGCGGTAAAGGCCCTGGAGGAAAATCTGGATTTATCCATCGACAACTACGCCACCTTCAACTGGAAGGCGGTGGCGGACGCCATCAATATTCTGGGTGGGGTGGACTTAGAGATTACAGGGCCGGAGTTTGAATACATCAACTCCTTTATCACCGAGACCGTGGAATCCACCGGCATCGGCTCCCACCATCTGGAGAGCGCCGGACTCAATCACCTGGACGGAGTTCAGGCTGTGGCTTACTGCCGCCTGCGGCTGATGGACACGGATTACCAGCGGACGGAGCGCCAGCGCAAGGTGATCTCCCTGGCCCTGGACAAGGCCAAACAGGCGGATACCAAGACGTTGGTCAATCTGGTGTCTGCGGTACTTCCACAGCTGTCCACGGACATCGGCATCGACGACGTACTGCCCATGGCCAAGAATGTGAGCAAATATAATATCGCCCAGACCGGCGGATTCCCATTCTCCCGCCAGGCCAAGCGGATCGGCAGAATGGACTGTGTCATCCCCACCACCCTGGAGAGCAACGTGATCCAGCTGCACCAGTTCCTGTACGGCGAGGAGAATTACAAGCCCTCGTCGAAGGTTCGTACGATCAGCAATAAGATTTCCGAGGACAGCGGTCTCTACGAGGAGGGAAAACCGGCTCCCACCGGCGGAAGCAGCTCCGGCGGCGGTTCCAAACAGACGGAAGCGCCCGCACAGCCGGCGGCAACCGAGCCGGTAACCGAGGCTCCCACTGAGGAGACCACCGCCGAGGAGACGGTGGAGGAAACCACCCAGGAGGAGACCACCGCTGCGGAGACAGAACCTGAGACCACCGGGGAAGTGGGTCCAGGCGTGACTTCCACCACCGAAGCCCGGGAGACCACCTCGGATTCCGGCGAATCGGAAGGCCCGGGCGGAAAACCCGTCGTTCAGCCGACCAAAGCTCCGGAAAAGGAGACCAGCTCTTTTGCGCCCGGCGATGGCCCCGGCGGAAACGGCGGGGGAGGTACTCCCGGCGGAAACGGCGCTCCCGGAGCCGGGGAGGCACCCGGAGGAGGCACCTCCGGAGGAAGTGGGACTCCCGGAGGGAACAGCGGCTCGGGCAGTTTGTCCGGAGAGGACGGACCCGGAGGCGGACCGGGAAGCAACTGACACCTGAAAGGGTGGCCCAGACGTCATTCGACGTCCGGCCACCCTTCTATTTTTCCGTTCACCACCGCGTGGAACAGGCAGTCCTTGACAGTGGGGTTGTCCCGCTGCAGATCCCGGATCAGGTTTTTCACGTACTCCCGTTTGGTGTGCCCGTCCATGGGGCAGGGGTTTTTGCAGACCGGCAGGTGGTATTTATTCTTAAATCCCACCACCTCGGCCTCGGAGGCGTAGAGCAGGGGCCGGATCACCGTGAGGCCGGTGCGGTCCAGCTTGGTGCGGGGGGAGAAGGCGTAGAAATGTCCTTCGTAGATCAGCGACATCAGGGCAGTCTCGATCAGGTCGTCCCTGTGGTGGGCGTAGGCCACCTTATTGCAGCCAAATTCCAATGCCTTGTTGTTCAGCGCGCCCTTTCGCATCTTGGCGCAGAGAGAGCAGGGATTGGACTCTTTGCGGGTCTCAAAGAGCACCTTGCCGATCTGTGTTGGCACCACCTCGTAAGGCACGGCGAACTCCTCACAGAGCGCCCGGATGGGATCCAGCTCCAGATTGCCCAGTCCCAGATCCACAGTGATGGCGCACAAATCAAAGCGTTTGGGATAAAATTTCTGCAGATGGCTAAGGGCGTAGAGCAGGGTCAGGCTGTCCTTCCCGCCAGACATTCCCAGGGCAACGCGGTCGCCCTCCTCAATCATATTGTAATGGTCCACGGCCTGACGCGTCAGGCTGAGCAGTCGTTGAAGCTTCATAGGTCAGAATCCTTTCCAATCTGTTACATTTCCTTTATTCTACCCGCGCCCCTTGGCATTGTCAAGCAAAGTGAATTGTGTTAAAATGGAAATGATCTGCGAATGTTACTGTTCACAGGTAATATCCCGCGAGGCGTTTTTTGTGAGTGGAGCGCAGCGGAAGTCACAGAAAACCCGAGGATAGCGGCGCGAAACGGCGTTTTTTGCCGTTTCTGTGCATCGCGAAGCGTGTTACTGGAAACGGAGTGTACAGTAACCTGCGAACCGCAACGCATACAAATGATAAACAAAGGACAGGATAAATTATGGAACGTTTTAAATATGTCATTTCAGTAAAACAGGGGCTTCACGCCAAAAACGCCATGGAGCTGTCACGGGCGGCTTCCGGCTATGAGAGCCGCATCACCCTTCAGGTGGGAGACCGCGCTCCGGTGGACTGCAAAAATGTGCTGGCTCTCATGAGCCTGGGTGCCCGCCAGGGGGATTCTCTGGTTATAACCGTCCAGGGACCGGACGAGGAAGCGGCCATCGGATATCTGGTGGGATTTCTCAAGATGATTCTGTGATGTTTCCGCTCCACAGGGAAAATTTCCTAACAGCTAGGAAGAACATTTCCCTGTTTTTGGCTGCTGATCTGCTTATAATAGACAGCAGAAGCCGCCAGACGGCAAAATAATTGTAACAGTTCAGACGGCGGGAAAATTGGCACGAAAATCCGCTTACAAGCAAGCTTGACGCGGCTTCCCTCGCCAATTTTCCGCCGTCTGAACTGTTACAAACTAATCAGGAGGGGAACACCATGGCAAGATTGGGAATATCGATTTACCCGGAGCATTCGGATTTACAGGAGGATATCGCTTACATTAAAAAGGCGGGAGGGTACGGATTCAAACGAATCTTTACCTGCCTTTTAAGTATGGAGGGGAAAAGCCGGGAGACCGTGATCGAAGAGTTTAAGGCCCGGGCGGATGCAGCGCACCAGGCGGGCCTGGAGATCATCACGGACGTGAGTCCGGCGGTGTTCTCCAGGATGGGAATTACCTATGAGGATCTCTCGGTGTTCGGCGAGATGCACGTGGACGGCATCCGCCTGGACGAGGGCTTTGACGGCATGAAGGAAAGCCTGATGACCTACAATCCCCAGGGGCTTAAGATCGAGCTCAACGCCAGCACCCAGCTGGTCTATGTGGCCAACGTGATGGACCACCACCCGGATAAAAGCAAGCTGATCACCTGTCACAACTTTTATCCTCAGCAGTACACGGGTTTAAGCCTGGAACATTTCAACCGCTGCAACGGCGTTATGAAGGGAATGGGGCTTAAGGTGGCGGCCTTTGTCTCCAGCAACGCGCCCGGCACCTATGGCCCATGGCCGGTGAACGAGGGGCTCTGCACCCTGGAGATGCACCGCTTTACGCCCATGGATTTCCAGGTGCGCCATTTGTTTGCCACCGGCATGGTGGACGACGTGATCATCGCCAACGCTTATGCCTCGGACGAGGAGATGGCGGCTTGTGCGGCGGTCAATCCGTCCATTCTCACCTTCGGCCTCGAGCTGGAGAAGGAGCTGACGCCCCTGGAGCAAAAGATTCTCTACTATGAGCCCAAGCATGTGGTCCGGGGCGATTTGAGCGAGTATATGATCCGCTCCACCTGGCCCAGGGTGACCTACGCCGATGAGCCTCTGCCCGCTGCCAACACCCGGGATTTGAAGCGGGGCGACGTGGTGATCTTAAACGAGGGCTACTCCAAGTACAAGGGCGAGTTACACATCGTGTTAAAGGACATGCCAAACGACGGGCGCAAGAACGTGATCGGCCGTCTGCCGGATTACGAGCACGTCTTGTTGGATTACATTGAGCCGTGGAAGGTGTTCGCGTTCCGCGAAGTTCGCTAGAGGAGAGAAAACATGCAGAACAAACGACAGGAACAGCTTCTGGCCCTGCTGGCCGAACGGCGGGACTATATGACAAGCCGGCAGCTGGCGGAAATTCTGCAGGTGTCGGACCGCACCATCCGGTCCGATGTGGAAGCCATCAACCGGCGGAGCAGTCCGCCGCCCATCGAGTCAAATGTTCGCCAGGGTTATCGCCTGAATCCGGAGGCCGCGGTTTTACCGCCGGCCTCTGAACTTGATGCGGGGATCCAAAAGGACCAGCTTCCGCAGACACCGGGGGACCGCTGCATTTACATCATCCACAAGCTTTTGTTCGAGGCCCGCGAACTGAATCTGACCGTGCTTCAGGGCCAGATTTATGTGAGCGGATACTCCATTGAGAACGACTTAAAGCGCATCCGGCGCATGCTGGAGCCTTATGCCAATTTAAAGCTGGTGCGCAGCCGGGAGTGCATCTCCCTAAAGGGCGACGAGGCCAGCAAACGCAGGTTTTACCGGGATCTGCTGGTGGCCGAGGTGCAGGAGAATTTCCTCAATTTAAATACCCTGGCCCACCTGTACCGCAGCTTTGACTTGATCGAGGTCAAGGACATTTTCGTGGAAGTGCTGGAGGAATACGATTACGCCATCCATGAGGCTCTGTTTCCCATGCTGATTCTCCACGCGGGAACCAGCATCGAGCGGATGAACTGCTCCAACTACATCAACATGGAGGACAACAGCCAGGGCCTTTCGGACACCATTGAATACCAGATCTCCAAAACCTTTTTCGACCGCATCGGCAAGCGGCTGCATATCCAGGTCCACGACGGCGAGATCGGCATGTTCGCCCTGGTGATCATGGGCCGGAGAGCTTCCAACTATACCAGCGACTATGTGAATCTGAACGGCCGGTGGCTGAACACCAAAAAGCTGGTGGCCGAGGCATTGGACAAGGTGTTCTGCCTGTTCGGCCTGGATTTCCGGGAGGACGCCGACCTGATCGCGGGCCTGAAAATGCACATCCACGGCCTCATCGACCGCCTGAAAACCGGCGTGAAGCTGGAGGACGTCTTTCTGGATGAAATCAAGCGCAAATATCCCCTGGTGTTTGAGATGGGGATCTACGTGGGTGAATTTCTCAAAGAAAAGCTGGGCCTTAGCATCTCCGACGTGGAGAGCGGTTTTATCGCCCTACACCTGGGCGCTGCCAGCGAGCGCCTGAACGCGGCCCGCCGGTACCGGGCCGTGATGATTCTGCCCCACAACCAGTCCTTCTCCGCCATGTGTGAGAAGAAGATTTCCGACATGTTCCGGGAGCGGATGGAGGTGGTCAGGACCTTCTCCTATTTTGAGGAGGAGATTGTGCGGGAAATGGACCCGGACCTGATTCTGTGTACCTTTCCCATCGAACACAGGCTGGACGTGGAGACGGTGAACATCAATCTGTTTGTGGATTCCCAGACTGAATCCAACATTCTCCAGGCCGTAAACCGGCTGGACCAGAAGCGTTTCAAGCTGGAATTCGCCTCCCACATCGGCAATCTGGTGCGGAAGGAACATTACTACCAGGATCTGGACCTGAATACACCGGGTCAGGTCATCGACCTGCTCTGCGCCGACTTGGAGCAGGCCGGGATCGTGGAGCCGGAGTTCAAGGAAATTGTGCGAAAGCGCGAGGAGATGTCCCCCACCTCCTTTGTCAACGCCTTTGCCATTCCCCACGCTTTCGGCGCTTTTGCAAAGAATTCCACCATCGCGGTGGCCCAGCTGAAAAATCCCGTAAAATGGGGCGGCTTCGAGGTGCGGCTGGTGATGCTCTTCGCCATCAACGAGGGCGACCGGCGCATGATCAAGATCTTTTTCGACTGGGTGAGCAATGTAGTGAACCAGCCCCAGGAGCTGGCAAAAATCTGTTCCTCCTGCTCCTACGAGGAATTCATCGACCGGATTACCGGATAATATTTCCTAGCTGTTAGGAAAACGGGTTACGGTAAATAATAGAATAAGGGCCTTATAATAAAGGCAAGTTCATAAGAAATGCAGCGAGCGCCCCAAAGCGCAGTTGCATTTTCTGCTTGTAGGCAGCAGGGCGCCGGTAAAACATAGGCGGCCGCGCTTACAGAAAATCAGAAGGAGGAAATCATAATGGTAGAAGGGTTAGAAATGATTTGTTTTCAGATCATCTCCAATGTGGGCGCAGCGCGTTCCAGTTACATCGAGGCAATCCAGAAGGCCAAGACCGGGGATTTCGACGGCGCAGCCCAGTGTATGGAAGCGGGGCAGAAGCAGTTTCTGACCGGGCACGAGGCACACTTCGAACTGATCCAGAAGGAAGCGGCGGGAGAACCGGTGGGCGGTTCCCTGATCCTGGTTCACGCGGAGGACCAGCTGATGAGCGCCGAGAGCTTTAAAATCATTGCCGAGGAAATGATTGCCAATTACCGGCGGATCGTTGAACTTGAGAAAAAACTGGCAGACTAAATATTGAATGGAAAATCAGGAGGGAATCAATCATGAAACGAGTTTATTTATTTTGCAGCGCAGGAATGAGCACCAGTATGCTGGCAAGCAAGATGCAGCAGGTTGCCAACAGTCACGATCTCCCCATCGAGGTGGAGGCGTTCCCGGACGGTAAGATCGCACAGATCATCAGCGAGCGCCATCCCGACGTGATCCTTTTGGGCCCCCAGGTAAAATACCGCTACGGTGAGATCGTGGAGAAGTACGGCTCCTCCGGCATCCCGATCCAGGTGATCGACCAGACGGATTACGGTATGATGAACGGAGAAAAGGTTTTAAAGTCCGCAATCAAGCTGATGAAAGCAGCAAAATAAAAAAATAGAACGATATGGGGGAATATCAAAATGTTGAGCAAATTAGAGTCCGTTCTCATGCCTCTGGCTGAGAAAATCGGTAAAAATAAATATCTGATTGCGGTCCGCGACGGTTTTCTGCTGTCCATGCCGCTGTTGATCGTAGGTTCCTTTTTCCTGCTGATCGCCAACTTCCCGATTCCGGGGTGGAGCGATTTCTGGGCGCGGTTCTTCGGCGAGGACTGGGTCAGCTACTTCGCAAAACCCACGGACGCCACCTTCTCCATCATGGCGATCCTGGCCGTGGTCGGAATCGGATACTCCTTTGCGGAGCAGATGAACGTGGATAAACTCTTCGGCGCGGCCAGCGCCATGGTGAGCTGGTTCCTCATCATGCCTTACGAGGTGCTGTTAGAGGGTGGCGGCTCCGTGAAGGGTATCCCGCTGGACTGGGTCGGCTCCAAGGGTATTTTCGTGGGAATCATCTGCGCGTTCCTGTCCATCCACATCTACGCCTGGGTGAACAAGAAGGGCTGGGTCATCAAGATGCCCGAGGGCGTGCCGCCGACGGTGGTGAAATCCTTCGCAGCTCTGATTCCCGCAGGCGTCTCCATGCTGGTGTTCTTTGTGATCAACATCATATTCGCCATGACCCCATTCCACAGCGCCTTTGACTTTATTTTCACCATTCTTCAGGTACCGCTTTTAAAGCTGGGCAACACCCTTCCTGCAATGGTGATCGCGTACATTTTCCTGCACCTCTTCTGGTTCTTCGGCGTAAATGGAGGGTCCGTGGTGGCTGCGGTATTCAACCCAATCCTGCAGACATTGTCTGCGGAGAACCTGGCGGCGTATCAGGCCGGCGCTCCCATTCCGAACATCATCTGCCAGCAGTTCCAGGATCTGTTCGCAACCTTCGGCGGCTGCGGCTCCGCCTTGTCCCTGATGATCGCCATGCTGTTGTTCTGCCGGTCCAAGCGCATCCGGGAGCTTGGCAAGCTTTCGCTGGTGCCCGGTCTGTTCGGAATTAATGAGCCCATCGTGTTCGGTCTGCCCATTGTGTTAAACCCCATGATTTTGATCCCGTTCATGCTGGTGCCCACCATCAACATCGTCATTTCCTACATCTGTATGTCCATCGGGCTGGTTCCGCTGTGCAGCGGCGTGGCGATTCCCTGGACTATGCCGGTGGTGCTGTCCGGTTTCCTGTCCACAGGCTGGCAGGGCGCCGTGCTCCAGCTGGTCCTGCTGGTTCTTGGAATCTTTGTCTACATGCCGTTCATCAAGATGATGGATAAACAGTATCTGGCGGACGAAGCCAAGGCCACCGCCGCCCAGGATGACGACGATATTTCCCTGGACGATCTGTCCTTTGACGACCTGTAAAACTGTAGTGAAATTTGGAGGAAACGACCATGAAAATTATCATGATATTTGATCAGATCCAGGCCGGTCTGGGATCCAAGGACGACGCCATGGTTCCCCTGACCGGGAAGAAGGAGCCGGTGGGTCCGGCGGTTATGATGGAGCCCTTCTTAAAAGAGGTGGACGGCCATGTGGTGGCCTGCCTGTGCTGCGGCAGCGGCACCTACCTGGCGGACCCCGGCGAGGTGAGCCGAAAGCTGTGCGCCATGGTGAACAAGTTAAACCCCGACGTGGTGATCTGTGGCCCGGCCTTCAACTATGCCGATTACGCCGCCATGAGCGCCCGGGTGGCCTGCGACGTAAACAGCACCACCAAGTCCAGGGCTTTTGCCGCAATGTCCGAGGAAAATACGGACACAATCCAGGCGTACAAGGACCGGGTGGCCATTGTCAGGACGCCGAAAAAGGGCGGTTCCGGCTTAAACGACGCCCTGCACAACATGTGCAGGATGGCCAAGGCCCTGGCGGACGGCCAGGATACGGCGCAGCTGAAACAGGAAATCTGCTTTTAATCACAGGAGGAGTTTGATATGTGGGGTATGATCGCAACCTGGCGCATGGCCGCTGAGGGGATAACGGCGGGAGCGGAGCTTCTGGCGGCAGGAAAAAACGCCGGAGACGCTGTCGAGACAGCCATCCGGGCGGTGGAGGATTTTCCGTACTACAGGTCTGTGGGTTACGGCGGCCTGCCCAACGAGGAGATGGAGGTGGAGCTGGACGCGGCCTACATGGATGGGGATACCCTTTCCATCGGCGCGGTAGCCGCTATCCGGGACTTCGCCAACCCCATCTCCATCGCAAGGCGTTTGAGCTGTGAGAAAGTGAACAACCTGCTGGTCGCCGAGGGGGCGGAGAAATTCGCCCAGAAGGAGGGCTTTGAGCGCAAGAACATGCTGACGGACCGGGCCAAGGCCCATTACCGCAAACGTGTGAAGGAGATGACGGCCCGGGAGTTAAAACCCTATTCAGGCCACGACACTGTGGGAATGGCCTGCCTGGACCAGGACGGCAGGATGACCGCCGCCACCTCCACCAGCGGTCTGTTCATGAAGAAAAAAGGCCGGGTGGGCGATTCCCCCATCTCCGGTTCCGGTTTCTATGCGGACAGCAAGCGGGGCGCGGCCAGCGCCACCGGCCTGGGGGAGGACCTGATGAAGGGCTGTATCTCCTACGAGATCGTGCGGCTCATGGGCGAGGGCATGAGCCCCCAGGACGCCTGCGAGACGGCGGTAAACCGTCTGGAGGCGGAGCTTAAGGAGCGCAGGGGAGAGGCGGGCGATTTGTCGGTGGTGGCTATGAACAACCGCGGCCAGTGGGGAGCGGCCACCAACATCGAAGGCTTTTCCGTGGCTGTGGTGACCCAGTCCCTGGAACCTACCGTCTACCTGGTAAAGCGGGGCAAAGACGGACACTGCACCTGCGAGGAAGCCTCCGCCCAGTGGATGGAGGACTATATGCGGACGCGGATGGCGCCGGTGGAGGAATAGATGGGACGGGCAGCGGAGTGTGAAGAGGCGGCGAGACGTGAACGGACGGCGGAGTATGAACGGGCAGCGGAGCGTGAACGGGCGGCTCAGGGCGTGGAGACAGCGCTCCGGGAACGAATCTTCCGGGCCGTGGAAGCCCTGGAGCAGCCCATGATCACCTCCATACGGGAGCTGGTGCAGATCGATAGCGTGGAGCAGCCGGCGGAGGCGGACGCGCCTTTCGGTCCCGGGGTACGGGCGGCCCTTCACAGAGCGCTGTCCCTCAGCCGGGAACTGGGGTTTGAGACCGTCAACCTGGACAATTATATCGGCTACGCCCGGTACGGCCAAGGGCAGGATTATGTCTGCGCCATCGGCCACTTGGATGTGGTACCGCCCGGGGACGGCTGGAAACAGCCTCCCTTTAACGGGCATATGGAAAACGGCGTGCTTTACGGCAGGGGAGTGTTGGACAATAAAGGGCCGGTGCTGGCCTGCCTCTACGGACTGGCCGCACTGAAGGAGTTAAAGCTGCCTCTGAAGCGGCAGGTGCGGATCATCTTCGGCTGCGACGAGGAGACGGGCTTTAAGGACCTGGCCTACTATCTGGAGCGTGAAAAGCCTCCCGCGTACGGCTTTACCCCGGACTGTAAATACCCGGTGGTGTATGGCGAGCGCGGCAGAGCCGTGATCCGCGCAGTGGGGAGCAGCGGGGAATTGGAGCGGTTTTTCCACTTTGTAAACCAGTATTTTATCGGCGCAAAGAACAGCGGGGATCGGCTGGGGATTGACATTTCCCATCCTGAATATGGTATGATGGAGATGCGAAGCTACCGGCTGGGTACAGGGGCGGAAGAAAACGGGGAGGCGGGGAGCGTCTTTTTCGAGGCCGCTCTCAGCTATCCCAGGGGAATCACCATCCGGGAAATCCTTGAACGGATCAGCGCAAAGGCGGCGGCCTGGGGGCTTAAGGTGTGCCTCATACAGAATTACGACCCGGTGGCCTTTGACAAGGACAGTCCCATGGTTCAGGCCCTGCAGGAATGCTACGAGCTGGTGACCGGGCTGGACGGAACGCCGGTGACCACCACCGGCGGTACCTACGCCAAGGCCATGCCGGGAATCGTCCCCTTCGGTCCCAGTTTTCCGGGCCAGAAGGGCATCGGGCACAATCCCAACGAGTGGATGACCACCGCAGACCTGGTGATGAACGCGAAGATTTACGCGCTGGCCCTTTACCGGCTGGCCGTTCTCTGAGGAGGACGGGCGCGAACCAATCGGACAAGATAATGTTTTACGGGCGTTGTGAACTCTCACAAGGCCCGTAAAGCGGCGTTAAGATAAGGAGTGTAAACATGATTGAAATTTGCTGCGGAAGTTACTACGACGCCCTTCAGGCCGCCAGAGGCGGCGCCAGGCGGATCGAACTGAACTGCGGGCTCCACCTGGGCGGTCTGACGCCATCTCTGGCCAGCCTGGAGCTGACGAAGGAGCACTGCGATTTAAGCGTAATCGCCATGGTCCGTCCCAGGGGCGGCGGGTTCTGTTACAGCGGGGAGGACTTTCAGGTGATGGAGCGGGAATGCGCTCAGCTGGTCTCCCACGGCGCGGACGGAATCGCCTTCGGCTGCCTGAACCGGGACGCCACCCTCTGCCGGGAGCAGAACGCCCGGCTGATCGACCTGATTCACGGCCAGGGAAAAGAAGCGGTGTTTCACCGGGCCTTTGACTGCTGCGCCGACCCGTACCGCACCATGGAGGAGCTGATCCGCATGGGCGTGGACCGGGTGCTGACCAGCGGTTTGAAGCCAAAAGCCATGGAAGGACGGGACTTAATCCGCAAGCTGCAGCAGCGCTACGGCAAAGAAATCGAAATTCTGGCGGGCAGCGGAGTAAACGCCTCCAATGCCAGACAACTCATGGAGGAGACCGGCATCTCCCAGGTCCACAGCTCCTGTAAGGACTGGAGACAGGATCCCACCACCGTTGCAAACGGGGTCTCTTACGCCTTTGCGCCCGCGCCCTGGGAGGACTGCTACGACGTGGTCTCCGAAGAGCTGGTACGGCGGCTTTTGGAGGCGGTGGGAGAGTAGACACGGGAAAGCGGGGAGCAGGTTCCCGGGTTCGTCCCCGGGGCATACTCTGAAATCCGATTGACAAAGCGACACATGTGTCGTATAATTCAAATAGCGACATTTGTGTCGCAAAAAAGGTGGTTCGATGGGTAAAAAAGGTGAGGAAACCAAACGGCTGATACGGGAAAAGGCCATTTCGCTGTTTGCACAAAAGGGCTTTAAAAATGTCACGATGAAAGATATTTGCTGCGAAACCGGTCTGAGCCGGGGCGGATTGTACCGGCATTACGACAGCACACGGCAAATCTTTTCAGAAATCGTCAATGAACTGATGAGCGCTCAGGACAACGAACTCTCGGAAAAGATGAATCAGGGCCGCCCTGCCCCTCAGATACTTGAGGAAATTTTAGATCGGTACGGCCAGGAGATGTCTGACCGATTTACGTCGCTTAGCGCAGCTATTTTTGAGTTTTATAGCGAACAGCAGTGGGACAGCAGCAGCCATATGCTTTTAAAGCAATATACCGCTTCCGTGGATCTGTGGAGGGCTTTCATTTCCTACGGCGTCGAGCGGGGGGAGTTTAAAAACGTGGATGCCGCAGAGATCATTGACGTGATCCTTTTTTCCTATCAGGGCGTGCGCATGTTCAGCACCATCATGCCGTTGGACGAACAGATACCACGGCGGATTATTTCCCACGTCAAAAAAGCATTACTGCCATAGGAGGATTTATGTATGGGAACTGTCTTTCAGCGTTTTTCACATGCAGCAAGGGCGTTTATCAATCCGGAGGATCTCACGAAACCAAACCCCGCCCTTCCAAACGTGTGCGTGTCAACCTACTCCGAGAATATCATAAACCAGTATGTTTCCGCCCACAGCCCGGAGGTGATCGGCCAATTATATACCGCCAACGGAACCACGCCCATCTACCGGGCGGTCTATAAAGGCACCCCCATCGGGCTTTACCTGTCAAGGGTAGGCGCTCCCGCCTGCGCTGCGGGCATCGAGGAGATCATCGCTTACGGCGCAAAAAAATTAGTCCTGTTCGGCTGCTGCGGCATCTTGGATGAGGGCTGTACCCGCGGGAAGATCATCGTTCCCACGTCCGCGGTTCGCGACGAGGGCACAAGTTATCACTACATAGAGGCGGCCGAGGAAATTCTTGCGGATCCATATTCTGTGGATCGCTTGAGCGAATGCCTGAAACGCTGCGGTTATCCCTATGTTTTAGGTAAGACATGGACCACCGACGCCATTTACCGGGAAACCGAAGAGCTGATCCGGGAGCGGAAGGCGCAGGGCTGCATCGCCGTTGAGATGGAATGCGCCGCAGCCTTTGCCGTAGCGCAATTCCGGCAGATTCCACTGATTCAGTTCCTGTACGGAGCCGATAACCTGGACACTTCAAAATGGGAGCCCCGGGATCTGGCAGAATATGGGTACTCAAATGCCGATCAATATCTGACATTAGCGTTTGAATGCGCGCTTGCATTGTGATCGCGGCCCCACCGGCAGCAGGCTGCTAAAGCTGCCTTCGTAAAACCGCACTCCGCACTTTTTATTAAGACAAGGGCCAAAAGAACTGGTAAAATTAAGGAAATGTATCTCTTATCGGCATCCTTTGGCTGCCGGCAAGGTATTATGACAGGCATTCCAGGAGGTAGCGGCATGAACACGCAGCGAGACATTGTCAGACAAGTAATTACTTATATCGAATCCAATCTGGAGGGGGATCTGGATCTGGAGAAAATAGCGGCCAGCGCAGGCTATTCCAGATTCCACCTCAACCGGATTTTCGCCGGGGAGACCGGCTGTACCATTTACAAATATCTACAGGCACGCAGGCTCACGTCCGCCGCCGAAAAGCTGGCAAAGACCCATACGCCCATCGCGCAGATTGCCTGTGAGTCGGGCTATAGCTCCCAGCAGGCCTTTTCCCTGGCCTTTAAGCGGGCCTATCTCTGTTCCCCCAAGGTCTACCGCGACCGGGGAATTTTCATTCCCAGGCAGAACAGGCTCTCTCTCTGCGCCTCATCCGGGCTGCGCGTCATATCCGGCACAGGCCGGGCCGCCATAACGGGGAGGATTGCAGCATGAGCGCCATTCCCATTGTGGTTGAGCAGACCGGCAGAGGTGAGAGAAGCTATGACATATACTCCCGCCTCCTGTCGGACCGGATTATCTTTCTGGGCGAGGAGGTCAGCGAGACCTCCGCAAGCCTGATCATCGCGGAGCTGCTCTTTCTGGAAGCCCAGGACCCGCAAAAGGACGTACAATTCTACATCAACAGCCCCGGCGGCTCTGTAACCGCCGGTTTTGCCATTTATGACACCATGCGCCATATCCGCTGCGACGTTTCCACCATCTGCATCGGGCTTGCCGCCAGCTTCGGAGCCTTCCTCCTGGCCGGTGGAACCCGCGGCAAACGCCTGGCCCTGCCCAACAGCCAGATCATGATCCACCAGCCGGCCATGAGCGGCCGGGGCATCCAGGGACCTGCCAGCGATATTCTCATTATGTCCGACTACATGCAAAAGAGCAGGCAGCGTTTAAACCGCATCCTGGCGGAGAACACCGGGCACACTCCACTGGAGATTGAACGCGACACGGAGCGGGACAACTTTATGAGCGCGGAGGAAGCCCTGGAATACGGCCTGATTGATTCGATTATCGCCAAACGGCAAGGCTGATCCTTAAACGGCGCCATGTGAAACCAAGTGGACGTAAGCCCCGTAACCATCCTGCTCCATCTGGTTAAGAGGGATAAAGCGAAGGGCCGCGCTGTTGATGCAGTAGCGAAGCCCGCCGGTTTTCGCCGGCCCGTCCTCAAAGACATGGCCCAGATGGGAGCCGATCTCCCGGCTGCGGATTTCCACCCGGCTCATGCCATGGCTGAAGTCCTGCCTGCGCGTAACCGCAGCCGGGTCCAGGGGCTTTGTGAAGCTGGGCCAGCCGCAGCCGGAATGAAATTTGTCGGCGGAGGAGAATAGCGGTTCCCCGGTCACCAGGTCCACGTAGATGCCCGGCTCCTCCAGGTCCCAGTAGACCCCGGTAAAGGGCCGCTCGGTGGCGGCATTTCTGGTCACCTCGTACTGTTGGCCGGTCAGCGCTTGACGCAGCTCCTTTTCCGGCAGCCGGACGACCACCCGGCCGTCCTCATCCAAGGCCAGCCGGTCCAGGCTGCCGAACTGAATGTGGCAGTAGCCGCCAGGATTTTTGCGCAGATAATCCTGGTGATATTGCTCCGCCTCATAGAAATTTTTCAGCGGCTCCAGCTCTACGGCCAGCGGCTCCCGGTACTTTTGGCGGACCTGGTTCATCATTGTCTCGATCAATGGCCGGTCCCTCTCGTCGGTATAGTATATCCCCGTCCGGTACTGGCTTCCCCGGTCGTTGCCCTGGCGGTTCACGCTGATCGGGTCGATGATCTCAAAAAACTGCCGGATCAGGATGCGCAGGGTCACCACATCCGGATCATAGGAAATGCGCACCGCCTCCGCGAATCCCGTGGTGTCCAAGCACACCTGCTCATAGGTCGGGCGCTCCACCCGGCCGTTGGCATAACCTGAGACCGCCCCGGCCACACCCGGAATCCTGGAAAAATATTCCTCAACTCCCCAAAAGCATCCCCCGGCCAGATAAATTTCCCGCAGTTCTGTCCCCTGATGTTCACTCATATCTTTCGCGCCTCCTTCTCGGTATTTTTCCGTGCTTTTCAGTAGTATTATGCAATAATGGGCCAAACAATTCAACCGGCAGTTTGGATTGAGACTTTCCGGTCTTTTCGGGCTGCCAATCTTCCTCGTAATATAAAATTACGTTGTTCAAACAATCAGACTGTGGTAAAATAGACTTCGTTAAAACGTGCTGGAAGGCGGGTACAGAGGATGAATGACAACAGTGCGGACAGCAGAGTTTCCATTGCGGTCTGCGACGACGACGGCTGCTTTGCAGGCCTGTTCGCAACGATGATCGAAAAAACGCTTGGAAAGCTGGAACAGAGCTGCTCGGTGAAAATTTTCACAAATGCCCGTGACTGCTGCGCCGCTGCGGAAACGGGCGGATTCGATCTGATTTTTTTAGACATTGAAATGAACGATATGGACGGATTTTCCGCGGCGAGGAGAATCCGCTTTTGTGGAACGGACGGTCAGCGGGAGGACGGCCCGTTTCTTATTTTTGTGTCCAGCCATGAAAATCTGGTGTTCGACGCCTACGAGTTTGAGCCGCTGTGGTTTCTGCCCAAGGAGCGCGTTTCCTCCGAGCTGGAGCGGGCGCTGAAAAAGTTTCTTGAAAAGACGGCAAAGCGCGATCTGGCCTACCGGTTCCGGGACGGCATCTCCTACAAGCCGGTCAAGATCCGGGACATTTTTTACCTGGAATGCAGCGGACACAATCTGGAAATCAACACGCGCACGGAGCGGTTCTGCATTTACGGCAGTTTAAAACAGATGGAGCAGGAGCTGGGGCCCTTCGGCTTTTTTCGAATCCACCGCAACTACCTGGTGAACGTGGAGGCGGTGTTTTCCGTGAACCGCGATACCGTAACCCTGGTGGACTACAGCGTGCTGCCGCTGAGCAAGGACCGGAAGCAGCGGATCAAGGAACTGCTGCTCTCAGGGGGGTGACGGCATGGATGCGATCTGGGTGGAATTCATTGGGAATCTCTACAGCAGCCTTCTCTCCGTAGGCCTGATCACCTATCTGTTCGGCCGGAAATACCGCGGGATACGGGGATACGGCGCGGCGGCCGCGGCGGTGGCCGTCTATTACGGGGTCATCGTCTTTTTGAACTATAATTACCAGTTCGAGGGCCTGGCGGCCATTCTCTACGGGCTGGTGCTCTTTGTCTACGGCTGCCTTGCGCTCAAGGGGAGAGCGGAGTACAAGGTGGTTTTCTGCGTGGCATGGAATTGCGCGCTTCTGCTCACAGCTCTGGGCAGTTTTGTGCTGCTGCACTTTTTAACCGGCTGGAGCATCCACGATATGTGGCATCCTCTGGGTTCCGCCCGAACGGTCGCGCTGCTGTACGGCTGCCTGATCAAAGGCGTGATCGCCCTGGCCATTGCCATGAGGAAACGCTTTGGACCCAGGTATTCCTCCGCGGGAAGCGGCTGGAGAAGGGCCCTGGGACTCTTAAGCTATTTTCTGCTGAGTCTGGAAGCATTTTTGATGATGATGGAAGTGATGATTCAGGGGGAGGGCACGGCGCTTCTCCTGGTCTTTTATATCGTGTTGGCCGGTCTGTTCCTCATTCTGCTGTACGCCTTTTATCAGAGCATGATGGGGCGCCGGGAGAGCCGGGAGGCCCAGTATCTGCGGGAGAGCATGGAACAGCAGGCGGCGTATATCCGCTCTTTTTCCCGGCTCTGCCAGGAGATGCGGCTGCTGCGCCACGACGCCAGAGGACATTTGGTGACGGTGCATATTCTCCTGAAAGAGGGAAAACGCCAACAGGCCGCCGCCTATCTGGAGGGCATCGCAAAACCGCGAAATCCCCGGGAGGACGATGAAAGGGGAAACGGAATGGAAGGTTCCTGCAAGGAGGATAAAAAACCATGACAATGGCCGCATACTCGGCCGCCCTGGAGGTCGTGGCCAATCTTTACGACAGCTTTTTGACCATTCTTCTCTGCACCCTGTTTTTCGGAAGCCGCTTTGAGGGCTGGAGGCGAAACGCCTGTTTTGCCGCGGGCGCTGCGGCCTTTGCCGGTGTGATGGCCTGGCTGAATTCTTACTCCGTGTTCGAGGGCATTGGGGGGATTTTCTACAGCCTGGTGATCGTTCTCTACGCCTGGGCGGCTCTGGAGGGCGGGATTTTCCAGAAACTATTTTTCAGCCTCTTCTGGAACTGTGTCCTTATGCTGTCCGGCTTTGGGGTCGTGCTCTTTCTGAGCCTGTCTGGCCTCTGCCCGCCGGAGGAGGCGGTCCGCTACGGCAGTCCGTACCGGGCCCTGTGTCTGGTCTGCTGCATGGCGCTGCGGGCTGTCTTGGCCTGGGCCATCCTGTATTTCAGCCACCACAGGCGGCTCGGACCGGATACGGGAGGGCGGCGGGAACACCTCGTCTGGATTCTGCTTCTTTTAGGCTTCTTTCTGCTGGGAGCGGCCCTGTTCGGCGTTGTCTTTAAAACCATCTCCGGCGGGCAGAACGTGCAGTTTCTTCCCATTCTCTACTGCGGCCTTCTGGCGCTGCTGGCCCTGATTTTCATCAGCTTCCGCCAGGCCGACGAGCGGGAGAGCAGGCGGAAGGAGCGGGAATACCTGGAGGAGTCCCTGGCCCGCCAGGACGCGTATATCTACAGCCTCTCCGGCCTCAAACAGGAGCTTCAGGAAATGAACCGGGAGCTCCAGGATACCATGGGCGCGGTGGGCGGCCTTCTGGCCTGCGGAAGGGAGGAGGAGGCGCTCAGACGGCTGGAACAGTTTGACGGGGAATTGGAGCGGTTCGGCACGTTTGCGGTATACACTGCCAACGACGGCGTCAACGGTGCGGTCACCAAGGCCGTTCAGGACTGCCGGCGCGACGGCGTCCGGTTCACCTACCGGATCATGGGCTCCGTAGGACGATTTTCTTCCCCGGATCTGGGAATCCTGCTCTGCAACCTGTTGGACAACGCCCGGGAAGGCAGCCTGAAAGCGCCGGGAAAACCCTCCGTGGACCTGGCAATCACCAACTTCCGCGGCTACCTCAGGTGCACGCTGGAGAACACGGTAAACCGCGACCTTCTGGAATCCAATCCCGGCTTCGGAACCGACAAGGACGACAAAATCAACCATGGCTTCGGCATAAAGAGCATCCGCCGCATCGTGGAGCTGTACGACGGGGCGAGTAAGTCCGAGCTGATTTGCCGGGAGAACGGTTGGGTTCTGCGGCAGGAGCTGCTTCTGGGCTTTCCCCGGACAGAGCGCTTTAAATCCCCGCAGGAGTCGGAGAAAGCCGCCGGAGATCATGGGATTTCTGGGGTTTAGCGTTTTTTCCGCTCCCTTTTCTTCCTGTCCGGCAGCATAAAAACGATCAGGGTGACGAACAGCAGCAGGCCCAGAACAACGAGCGCCACGGATTGCAGGAATGAGAAGCGTTTGGAAAAGCCCGCCATCTCTTCCCCATCCATCCAGCCGCTGTAAAGATCGATGCAGTCGCCCATATAGACGCCGTCCGTGATCTGATAGCGCTCCCGCTCCCGGTCCGTGAGAAAGCGGCTGGCTCCCTCGTCCCAGTAATAGCCAATGGGCAGGGTTACAGGGCCTTTGCGGGGGATTTTTGTGATGGCGTCATCGATCAGCGCCCAGGTCCTTGAGCCGTCCTCAAAGGTCAGAAGATAATACTGGGCATAGTCCGCATAGGGTTTCAGCCAGAACTTTTTCACCCTGCTCCTTATGACCGCAGGCGCCGTGATTCCCAGGGTGCCGCTGCGGCTGCCGTAGTATCCTCTCCGGGTGGAGGGACCGGGCCGGTGGCCGGTCTGCTTGTAGATCCCGGTAGCCTCAAGCTGGCTGGCATCGACCTCCAGGACCGCGATAAAGTGTTTCTGCAAATCCGCTTCCGATCCGATGCCTGGAGTGGGTTTTAAGCCGGGATATCCGGCGTAACACTCCGGCGATCCGGTCTGTCCCTCCTGTTTTGCCAGAACCTCATCCAGATCGACGGGCCGGGCAGCCCTGTACAGAATCCGCTCGAAATTCAACCGTGGGGTGATGATGAGACAGCAGAAAAACAGGGCGGCCTCGATCAGAAGAAGCCTAAGCTGCCGGAGCGCTTTTTGATTGTTCATAGGACATTTCCCCCTTTCCCACTGTGTTGTTTTTATCCATCATAGCATTGAATTGCCGTTCCGGCAAACGGATTTACCTGTAAGCCCGGTCTCGCCGCAAAAATACCCTGTATTTTATCCTGTTTTCTGCTATAATTATTGAGGAAACGTATCTCTTATCGACAACCTTCGGTTGACGACAAAGCATACTGGGATAAGATCGACCGCGCCTCCGCTCATCAGCAGCGGCCCGTTTGCGCGGAATTTGAGAGAAACGCAAAGGAGCCTGACCCATGTATAAAATTTTCATTGTGGAGGACGATCAGGTGATCGCCGCAGCTATGGCGGAGCATTTGAAATCCTGGGGTTGGGATGCCCGCTGCGCCGTGAATTTCGGGGATGTGCTGTCCGAGTTTGCGGCCTTTGGCCCACAGCTTGTTCTCTTAGACATCTCCCTTCCCTTTTACAACGGATATCACTGGTGCGGCCAGATTCGCCAGTGTTCCAAGGTTCCGGTCATTTTCATCTCATCAGCTGCGGATAATTTAAACATCGTGATGGCGATGAACATGGGAGGCGACGATTTTATCGCCAAGCCCTTTGACCTGGACGTGCTGACTGCCAAGGTTCAGGCCATGCTGCGCCGGACCTATGAATTTGCCGGGCAGAGCCGTCTGCTGGAGCATCGGGGAGCTGTCCTCAATGTGGACGACGCAACCCTGACCATAGCCGGGAACAAGCTTCCGCTAACGCGCAATGAGCAGCGGATTCTGCAGACATTGCTGGAAAATAAGGGCCGGATTGTAAGCCGCGACCACCTGATGCTGCGCCTGTGGGAATCCGACAGCTATGTGGACGACAATACGCTGACCGTAAATATCACCCGGCTGCGCAAAAAGCTGGAACAGGCCGGACTGCCCGGATTCATTTTGACGAAAAAGGGCAGCGGCTACTTAATAGATTGAGCGCGGCTGCCGGGAATAACAGGAGGATGCCAATGGAACAGACTGTGAAGCACCGCCCCCGGTTATGGAGCTTTGGGGAATATCTGCTGGAATACAGGGGGCTTTGGGGCCTCCTTTTGGTTTTTACCGCGATTTTTGCCGCGGTATTTTACGGGTATCGCCTGCCTATGGAAGCGGTCCTGTACGGCTCGCTGCTATGTGTTTGCGCCGCGCTTTTACTGCTGGCCTGGCACTACCGCGGATTCCAAAAGAAAATGGCCGCGCTGTCCCGAATGGAGGAAACATTTCTTCAGGATCCTGACCGCTATTACGCGGATGATTATCCCCCCGCAGATTCCCTGCTGGAGCAAAAATACCAGCAGTTTCTGACCTTGATCAGCCGGGACAGGGAGCGGATACGCGGCCGTTCGGAAGCCGCCCGGGAGGAGATGACGGATTATTATACCATGTGGGTTCATCAGATCAAAACTCCTATCGCAGCCATGCGCCTTCTGCTGCAACAGCAGAACGGCCATGAAACCCAGGAGCTGCAGGAACAGCTGTTTAAGATCGAAGAGTATGTAAACATGGTCCTGCAATACCTGCGCCTGGACGGCGGACAGGACCTGGTCATACAGTGGTGTGACTTAGACCGGATCGTGCGGCAGGCAGTCCACAAATATGCGGGGATGTTCATACGAAAGCGCCTGTCCCTGAACTATGAACCCATAAACCGCAGGATCCTGACCGATGAAAAGTGGCTGGTCTTTGTGGTGGAGCAGATTCTCTCCAACGCTGTGAAATACACCCGTCAGGGAGGAATCACCGTCTTTCTGGAGGAAACGCCCGAGCCAACCCTTGTCATAAGAGATACCGGCATCGGAATTGCCCCGGAGGATCAGCCCCGTATTTTCGAGAAAGGCTTTACCGGATACAACGGGCGCTCCCACCAGCGCTCCACGGGAATCGGCCTTTACCTGTGCCGTAGAATCCTAACACGCCTGTCCCACGATATCCGGGTGGAGTCGGAGCCGGGCAGCGGCACCGCGGTCAGAATCCGTCTGGGCAGCGAAACCCTGCCCGTTGAGTAACCTCCGGGCCAACCTTGCAAAACTGTAAGGTTGGCTTCCAAAATGTAAGTCAAATCCATGGCAGTCCGCCCGCGCGTTGGCTATAATGCATATATCGCGTTCATGCGGAAGATTGGAGGAATCAATATGGCTGTTTTGGAAGTACAGCATCTGAAAAAAATATACACCACCCGTTTCGGCGGAAACCGGGTACAGGCCCTGGCCGATGTGAGTTTTTCGGTGGAAGAGGGGGAGTTCGTGGCGATCATGGGTGAGTCCGGTTCCGGAAAGACTACGCTGCTCAATATACTTGCAGCGCTGGACCGCCCCACCTCCGGGACCGTACGCTTAAACGGCACGGATCTGAGCGGCATCAGAGAACACAAAATGGCCGCATTCCGGCGGGACAATCTGGGATTTGTGTTTCAGGACTTCAACCTCCTTGACACCTTTTCTGTGAAGGACAATATTTTCCTGCCCCTGGTACTGTCTAAAACTCCTTATGAGGAGATGGAGCGCAGGCTGGCGCCACTGGCCGGGAAGCTGGGTCTGGCGGACCTGTTGAACAAATTCCCCTACGAGATCTCCGGCGGCCAAAAGCAGAGAACCGCGGCCGCCCGGGCGCTGATCACAAATCCCCATATCCTGTTGGCCGACGAGCCCACCGGGGCGCTGGATTCCAAGGCCGCGGACGGATTGCTGCGCATGTTCGGCGGAATCAACCGGGAAGGCCAGACAATCCTCATGGTAACCCACAGCGTCCGTGCGGCCAGCCATGCGGGGCGCGTCCTCTTTATCAAGGACGGAGAGGTATTCCATCAGCTCTACCGCGGAAGAAAGACCAACAGCGAGCTCTACCAGAACATAGCGGATACCTTGACTATGATTACGACAGGTGGTGACAGAACATGAACCATTTCTTCTATCTCAGGCTGGCCGCGCAGAATATCCGTAAAAACGCCCAGACCTACATTCCTTACATTCTCACCTGCACGGGTTCTGTGATGATGTTCGACATCATCCTCACCTTAGCGGGCAACCGTGAGATCGCCGCAATGCACGGCGGCTCCGATATGCGGACCATCCTAAACCTGGGCTGCTTCATCATCGCCCTGTTTGCGGGCGGCTTCCTGTTTTATACCAACAGCTTTTTGATGAAACGGCGGAAGATGGAGATCGGCCTGTACAATATATTAGGCATGGGCAAGCGCCACATCGGCAAAATCCTGTTTTTTGAGACCTTCATCATTGCGGCAATCAGCCTCGGGGTCGGAATCACAGGAGGATTTTTGTTCTCAAAGGCTGTTTATCTTTTGCTGCTCCGCCTGATCGGAGCTCCCGTACAGTGGGGATTCTTTTTCTCGGGGACAGCCGCCCTGACCTCCGTGCTGCTGTTTGGGGCCGTATTTCTGGTAATCCTGTCCGTGAATCTGACCCGGGTGCATCTGAGCAGCCCTATGGAGCTTTTGCGCGGCGGGCAGGTGGGAGAGCGGGAGCCTAAAACGCGGTGGGGCATTGCGGTGATTGGGATCATCACCCTGGGCTTTGGATATTATCTGGCTCTGACCACCTACAACCCGGCGATGGCAATCAGCGCCTTTTTCGTCGCCGCCATCCTGGTCATGATCGGCACCTACTGCCTGTTCACGGCCGGAAGCATTGCGCTTTTGAAATTCCTGCGCGGGCGTAAGAAGTTCTACTACCGCACTGAGCATTTTATCTCCGTGTCCGGCCTGCTCTACCGCATGCGGCAGAACGCCGCCGGCCTGGCGGGAATCTGCATCCTGTCCACCTCCGTTTTAGTGATGCTCTCCAGCACAGTGGCGCTCTACGCGGGAATGGGCGATGTGATGCGCAACCGTTTTCCGCGCAACATCATGCTGACGGCGGACCGGGCCACACCGGAGGAGGAATCCGTGATCACGGACGCAGTGAAGGAGGTGCTCGCCCGGGAAGGACTACCGGAGCAGAACACCTTAACCTACCGGGATCTTTCCCTTCTCGTGATAAACGGGGAAGGAGGAAATTTTGAGCTGGAGGAAATTTATGCCAACAGCAATCTGGACCGGATTGCCCCCATGTACGTCATAACCCAGGAGGACTATAACCGGCTCACCGGAAACAGCGCCGTGCTGGGGGAAGGACAGTGCATGGTCATCACCCAGAGGGCCCCCTATCAGGAGGAACGCCTGACCCTTCTTGGGAGAACCTACCAGGCGGTGCCGGCGGGAGATTACGGGCTTTGGGAGGGAGCGGATTCCTTTGGCCCTGAGGTGTATTATCTGATCCTTCCCAACCTGGCGGAAATTGAAATTTTGGAATCGCAGCAGAATGTGGATGAGAAATACTTCTCACGAATCCAATACCACTACGGCTTTGACCTGGATGCGGACCAGGAGACGCAAATCCGTATCTTTGACGAAGTCATGGCAAAGGCCGCTGTGCTCCCTCAGGGAATCCAGGGAGAGTGTGCAGCAGCCCAGCGCGCCTCTTATTTTTCCCTGAATGCGGGACTGCTGTTCCTGGGCATTTTTCTGGGCACCCTGTTTGTGATGGCCACCGTGCTGATCATCTATTACAAACAGGTGACTGAAGGTTATGACGACAAGAGCCGATTTGAGATTATGCAGAAGGTGGGGCTCTCCAAGGCGGAAATCCGCCGGTCCATCCGTTCACAGATCCTGTTGATGTTCTTCCTGCCCCTGGCAGCGGCAGCAGTACACATTTCAGCTGCATTTCCCATCATTACCAGGCTGCTGGCTGCCATGAACCTGACGAACGTGTCCCTTTTTGCCGCCACTACGGCCGGAACCCTGGCTGTGTTCGCCGCGGTCTACGCAGCAGTCTATGTCCTGACATCCAGAGTTTATTTTAAAATCGTATCCTAAGCGGAAAATCTGCCCGGAGTGTTGTAATATTTGCCCAAATTCTGCTATAATAAAGAAACGTATTCCTTATCGGCAACCTACGGTTGGCGACAAAGTAGAATAAGGAAACGCATCCCTTATCGGCAACCTGCGGTTGGCGACAAAGTAGAATGAAACAAATCGTTTGTATGGGTATGATAAAACCATGGAGCAGGAGGCGGATATGGAACATCACGAGATGGTGTCTGATCTGTATCAGAAGAATATGCAGAAGGCGGCAAACAGCAAGAAATGGCGGAATATCGTGAATATTATCTTTATTCTGCTGGGAAGTTTTATTCTGGCCATCAACATGAACACCTTTGTGGAGCAGGGAAAATTGGTGCCGGGGGGATTTTCCGGCCTGTCCAAGCTGATCCAGCGGGTGGGGCTGAACTTTTATGATGTGAAGATTTCCTTTACTCTGCTGAACGTGATATTCAACGCGATCCCGGCTGTTTTCGCCTACCGGCTGGTGGGCAAGAAATTCACCGTCTTTTCCTGCCTCAGCCTGCTTGTGGTTTCCGTACTGGTGGACGAGCTGCCCGTCATCCCCATCACCGGCGATATCCTGCTGATTTCCGTGTTCGGCGGGATACTCAACGGTCTGGGCCTGAGCCTGATCCTAAACAACAACGCCAGCAGCGGAGGGACGGATTTCATTGCCATGTCTCTCTCCAACAAGTATAAGGTGTCCACCTTCAACTACATGCTGCTGTTCAGCGCCGTGATCATCCTGATCTCCGGCCGTCTGTTCGGCATGGATAAGGCTTTGTATTCCATTATTTTCCAGTTCTGTAACACCCAGGTGATCAACACCTTTTACAAGAAGTACAAGAAAAAGACGCTGCTCATCGTCACCGACAATCCGGCCGCCATCTCCGCCGACCTGCTGGAGCTGACCAACCACAGCAGCACGATCCTGAAGGGCTTCGGCTCCTACACGGCCCACAAGAAATATCTGATCTACACGGTGCTCTCGGACAGCGATGTGAGAAAAATGAAAAAGCAGATCCATCAGCAGTACCCGGACACCTTTGTGAACGTGATCAACTCCAGCGACGTAGTGGGCAATTTTTATATTCAGCCTTTTGAATAATTGTCCGCCGCAAAAAATATTTTACCTGCAACTTTTGGCCTCATGAAAACGTCTAAGGATATGAGTGCATACAAAAGCGAGGGTGAAAAAATGGTTTTCAGTAGTTTGGAATTTATATTTCAGTTTCTTCCGGTGTTCCTGATGATCTACTATCTAATCCCGGGCAGATGGAAGAATCTGTGGCTTCTTGCGGGGAGCCTTGGCTTCTATTTTTACGGGGTCAGGGACACCCCCTTTTATTTTGTTCTATTGATCCTCTCCATTCTGGTCAACTACAGGATCGGAATCTTAATCGGGCGGCGCAGAGTCGGCCGGCTGCGGAAGCGCTGGCTGGTCTGCGGCGTTCTTTACAATCTTTTCTGGCTGATTCTTTTCAAATACGCGGCGTTTTTTGTCCAAAATGTAAACCTGCTTCTGAAAATGGCGGGTGTGTCCCGGAATTTTCCGGTTTGCACTCCAGTCCTGCCCGTTGGAATCAGCTTCTACACCTTTCAGGCCATCTCATATCTGGTTGACGTTTACCGGAAATCCGTTCCCTGCGAGCGTTCTCTGGTGGGCTTTGGCATGTACATCAGCATGTTTCCCCAACTGATCGCCGGTCCCATTGTGACCTATTCCTCCATCCGTGCCCAGATCGGCAGGAGACGGGTTACCTTCCGGCAGATCGAAGACGGCCTGCGGGAGTTTACCATCGGCCTGGGGTTTAAGGTGCTTTTGGCCAACCGGATTGGCGGCCTGTGGAGCCAGGTCCAGGCCATCGGCTTTGAGAGTATTTCCACGCCCTTGGCCTGGCTGGGTCTGGCGGCGTTCAGCCTTCAGATCTATTTTGATTTCTGCGGTTACTCCCTGATGGCAAAAGGGCTGGGCGCCATGATGGGCTTTAAACTTCCGGACAATTTTGACCATCCCTACCTGTCCCGTTCCATGACGGAATTCTGGCGGAGATGGCATATGACCCTGGGAAGCTGGTTCCGCGGTTATGTGTACATTCCCCTGGGCGGAAACAGGCGGGGCAGGCTTCTGACCTTCCGCAATCTGATGGCAGTCTGGTTTCTGACCGGATTCTGGCACGGGGCCAGCTGGAACTTCATTCTCTGGGGCCTGCTGCTGTTTTTGATCATGTCCGTCGAACGGCTGGGGCTTCTCGCCGTGCTGGAACGGCGGAGCCTGCTGGGCCACCTGTACATGCTGTTTGTGATACCGCTCACCTGGCTTGTGTTCGCGGTCACGGACATGGAGCAGATCGCCCTGTATCTCCAGCGACTGTTTCCCGTTTTCGCCCGCCAGAAGCAATTTATCTATTTCAGCGGTGATTATCTGAAATATGGAAAGCTCTACGCAGTCTCCCTGGCGGCGGGATTGATCTTCATGACGGATATTCCCAGGCGGATCTATATGAGGCACAGGTATTCCCTGATCACGGCCATTGGACTTCTGGCCGTATTCTGGATGTGTGTGTACTGTATGCGTTTAGGGCTGGACGATCCATTTTTATATTTCAGATTTTAGGCGGAGGTGTGAGATGAGACGATATTGGTACAGTATTCTTTTGACGGGCAGTATCATGATCCTTGCCGTGGGAAAGCTGCCGCCGGATGTATTGGGCGTCCGGACGGCTATGGCGAAGGCGGAGGTGAGTGCGATGGAGATGGGGGAGGCGGAGACGAACACGGCAGAGGCAGAGTCGGTGGGCACAGCGGAGGCGGAAGCAAAAGCGGGGGCAACGGGGGCGGCGGAGATGGAAGCGGGGGCAACGGGCGCGCCGGAGATGGAAGCGGCAGAAACAGACGCGCCTGAGACGGCAGCTCCGCAAACAACATCCCAAGCCCCGGAAGTTCCGTCAACTGTATCTCCCGGAACCAACGAAACTTTTTCCGATACGCTCTTTATCGGAGACTCGCGGACCGTAGGGCTCTTTGAGTACGGTGATTTGGGGCAGGCGGAGGTATTTGCAAATTCCGGCATGTCGGTGTTCAATCTCTTTCAGACCCAGGTCACCCTCAAAAACGGGACCAAACAGAGTCTGGACGAGGTTCTCTCCTCGAACCGATACAGCTCCATCTATCTCATGCTGGGGATCAATGAGCTGGGTTACGAGGAACAGAGCATCCTCCGCCAATACCGGGCCGTGGTGGAGCAGATCCGCGCCAAACAGCCCCAGGCGTCCCTGATTCTGGAGGCAAATCTGCACGTCACCCGGGAGAAGGCCGCCAAAAGCGATATTTACAACAACCGGAAAATCGACGCTTTAAACAAGGCCATTGAAACGATTGCAGAGGAAACCGGCTGCCGCTACCTGGATGTCAACAGCCTTTTTGACGATGAAACCGGAAATCTGTCCGCCAATTATTCCACCGATGGTTCCCATATTCTGGGGAAATATTATTCTGTGTGGGTGGACTGGATCCGGAGCAGCCGTTAAAATTTGCAGCATTTTTTGCAATTTCATGCAGCTATCTGACAGTTGACTATTGCAACTGTTCTCATTTTTTGTTAAACTAGACATATAATCATAACACAACAGAAAAATATACGCCGAATGCCGCGCCCTGTAAACCAACAGAAGCGGCAGCGGGAGAACCAATTATTGGGGTGTATTTGCCTTGGGATACCGTGAGCATCGCGTATCCCGGCAATAGGGAACCTTCTTTCCCGAACCCGTCAGCTAATCTCGTAGGCGAAGGAAGGTTAAATGGCTATTTTTATGTACGCATATTCGCGCAAACAGCTGTTGAGCTGCCTTCGCCACCCGGAATTTCCGGGTGGCTTTTTCTGTCAGTAAATCAGTAAAGGAGAGATTGCGATGAAAAAAGAAGCCGGAAAACCCAGTCTGTTTTTATCCGTTACGGTCCTGGCGGTAATCGCCGTCGTACTGACGGCCGGAATTATCGCCGGCGTTCCCACCATCCCTCTGCTGGTGGTCAACATTTTCCTGGTCCTGATCATTTCCATGCTGTTCGGCTACCCTTACCGGGAGCTGGAGGAGGGTATGATGTCGGGCGTGAAGCGGGCCATGGACTGCGTCATCATCCTACTGTTTGTGGGCGTCCTCATCGGCGCCTGGATCAAATGCGGCACGGTCCCCATGATCATCTATTACGGTCTCAGCTTTATCACGCCCCGGATGCTCCTTCCCCTGACCTTTGTCATGTGTTCCCTGCTTTCCCTCTGCATCGGGACCTCTCTTGGCACGGCGGGAACCATGGGCGTGGCCTGTGTGAGCATCGGCGTGAGCATGGGAATCCCCATCCCCATCGTGGCTGGGGCGGCGATCTCAGGCTCGGTCCTGGGCGATAAACTGTCCCCATTGTCCGATTCCACCATTCTGGCCTCCAGCGCCAGCGATATCAATATCTACTACCACGTCCGCTCCATGATGTACACCACCATACCGGCCGTGATCATCAGCCTGGTGATTTTCTATTTTCTGGGCGCCCAGTATGCCCAGGTAGCCATGGACCCCTCCGTGATTGAGTCCGTGAGAGTCCAGCTGGCAGGTCTTTATCATTTCAACATTCTGCTGCTGATCCCCGTGGTCCTCATCGTCATCCTCAGCATCCGGAAGGTTCCGGCCATTCTTGCGATCCTGATCTCCGGATTTGCCGGGCTTGCCCTGGCGGTTCTGGTACAGAAAGCCGCCCTGACCGAGGTGCTGGCGGTTGTGTTTAACGGAGTGAAGGTGAACAGTGGAATGGAACTGGTGGACACGATGCTCAGCAAGGGCGGCATTTCCTCCATGATGAACACGATCTGTACCGCGGTTCTGGCACTGGCTCTGGGCGGAATCCTGAGCGAGGCAGGTTTCCTCCACACCCTGGTGGAGCGCATCACCGGGTCCGTCCGGTCCGACCGGGCGGCCATCCTGGTAACCCTGGTATGCGGAATCCTTACCGTGATGCTGGTGACCAATTTCTATGTCTCCGCAGTGCTCATGGGAACCATGTTCCGGGAGCTCTATGACCGCCGCGGAATCCACCGCAGCGTGCTTTCCAGGACCATCGAGGAGGCCAACACCATTATCCTGCCGCTGGTGCCCTGGAACACCGGATGTATCTACTATATGGGCCTGTTCGGCTTTACCACGCTGAGCTTTGCACCCTATGTGGTATTCGCTTACGCCAATATCGCGGTCAGCATCATCTGCGCCCTTGCGGGAATTTTCATCTTCAAGGCGGTTCCTGGCAACAGCGCGGAGGCCGACTGGAGCGTGCGCGGCAGAGCACAGGAGCCGTTTTCACCGGAATTGGAAGAAATTTTACCGGAACCGCTGGCAGAATAACCGCGGATACTGTATTTCCTGTCCCGTTTTTGGTATAATGGAAGAAATCTCTCTAAGGAGGAACAATCAATATGCTTTTAGTTGTAAAACGGGACGGAGAAATCGTGGAATTTTGCCTGGAAAAGATAACCATGGCGATTCAGAAAGCATTTAAAGCCACGGATAAGTTTTACACGGACGATATCCTGGAACTGCTGTCCATCCGGGTCACCTCCGATTTTCAGAAAAAGATACAGGAAAACCGGATTGCGGTGGAAGATATACAGGACAGCGTGGAGAAGGTGCTGGAGGAATCCGGTTATACCGATGTGGCCAAGGCCTACATTCTGTACCGGAAACAGCGCGAGAAGATCCGCAATCTGGATAAAACCATTCTGGACTACAAGGATGTGGTGGACAGTTATGTGAGGGTGGAAGACTGGCGGGTCAAGGAGAATTCCACCATCACCTATTCCGTAGGCGGTCTGATCCTCAACAACTCCGGAGCCGTGACGGCCAACTACTGGCTCACGGAGATCTACGACAAGGAGATCTCGGACGCCCACTTAAACGGGGATATCCATATTCACGATCTGACCATGCTCACCAGCTACAGCTGCGGCTGGTCCTTAAAAAAGCTTTTGATGGACGGCTTAGGCGGCATCACCGGGAAGATCACAGCCTCCCCGGCCAAGCACCTGGCCACCCTGTGCAACCAGATGGTCAACTTTTTGGGCATCATGCAGAACGAATGGGCGGCCTCCCAGTCCTTTTCTTCCTTTGATACATACCTTGCGCCCTTTGTGAAGGCGGACCACCTGTCCTACGACAAGGTCAAGAAATGCATGGAAGCCTTCGTTTTCGGCGTGAACACGCCCAGCCGCTGGGGCACCCAGGCGCCGTTTTCCCATATTTTTATGGATTTGAAGGTTCCGGCTGACATGGCCGGAGAGCGGGCCGTTGTGGGCGGAAAACGGATGGACTTCACTTACGGGGAATGCCAGGAGGAAATGGACATGGTGAACCGGGCATTTCTGGAGACCATGCTGGAGGGCGATGCCAACGGCCTGGGCTTCCAATATCCGATTCCGGCCTACGGAATCACCGAAGATTACGACTGGTCCGACACGGAACAAAACCGGCTTCTGTTTTCCCTGGCTTCCCACTACGGAACGCCTTACTTTGTCAACTACGCCCATGGGGGCTTAAAGCCCGGGGACGTGCGGATTTCCTACGAGGGAATCAAGCCAGACCTCCATGTATTGCGCAAAAAAGCCGGCGGATTTTTCGGATACGGCGAGCACACGGGCACGGTGGGCGTGGTGACTGTCAACCTGCCGCGGATCGCCTGCCAGTCCAGGGACGAGGAGGAATTTTACGCGCGCCTGGACCAGACGATGGATCTGGCGGCCCGCTCCCTGGATATCAAGCGGGACGTAGTTTCCACCCTGTTAAAAAACGGGCTGTACCCCTACACCGCTGGTTATCTGTCCAACTTCGACAATCACTTTTCCTCCATCGGCGTGATCGGCATGAACGAGGCGGGTCTGAACGCGCGCTGGCTCAACGCGGGAATGGAGTCCGAGGCCACGGCGCGGTTTGCCGCCGGGGTTTTAAAGCACATGCAGAAGCGGCTGGTGAAGTACCAGCTGGAATACGGCCATATCTTCGGGCTGGAGGCCACGCCCGCGGAGTCGGCCACCTTCCGGTTCGCCAAGCTGGACCAGGAACGTTTCCCCGGGATCCGGACAGCGGGCAGGAGCGGAGATACTCCGTATTACACCAACAGCACCAAATTGCCTGCGGACTGCGCGCTGCCCCTTGACCGCGCGTTGGCCAACCAGGACGGGGTACAGCCTCTCTACACCACGGGAACGGTATTCCACATCTATGTGGATCGGGAGCTGGAAGAGTGGCAGAGGGCGCGGGATATGATCCGTCAGGCGATCACCGGACATGAACTGCCATGTGTGACCCTTTCGCCGGTTTACACCATCTGCCAGTCCTGCGGTTACCTGCCTGGCAATCAGCCGGTCTGCCCCAAATGCGGAGCGCCCACGGACGTGTACAGCAGAATCGCCGGCTATTACCGGCCTGTGCAGGACTGGAACGAGGGCAAGGCACAGGAGTTTAAAAACAGGGTGATGTTTAAAGTCTGAGAGCGGGAATGCGCCCGCCTTATGAGATAAAAAACGGACCGGCACAGCTTGCCGCCGAAGGGATTTCGTCCCTCAGGCGTGACGCTGTGCCGGTCCGTTTTTGCGCAAATCCGTCTATCACACCTTTTTGCGGCATTCGACATAGGAGACCGCGGAGGCGTACAGCATAATCAGAGCAGAGGAGAGCAGCACGCCCCCCGCAATATCGGTAAACCAATGGACGCCCGAAAGCAGCCTGCCGATCACCGTCACGGCCATCAGAAGGGCCGTGACGGAATCCATAATGACGTGCCACACCGTTTTCCCCCGCAGGTAATGATGAAACTGCATGATTGCCGTGCCAAAAATACAGATGGCAATCACGGTGTGGGAGGAAGGGTAGGAGGCTTCCAGCCCGGCATCCAGAATCACCGGGCGGTAATTGATGATCACCCGCTCAAAAAACAGATAAACCAGAGCTACGGCGATATAAAAGGCTCCCAGCAGCAAAATGCGCGGCTCCACCTTCAAAAGGCTTCTCCGCCGGATCAGCTGGCACAAACCGAGGACGGCAAATCCCAGGGCAAACAGAACCGCAACTGCGCCCAGCCATTCGGTTATGTCATACCACAACGGATTCACCCCCAACAGACCGGCCGCAAACCGGTTGAGAGCTGCCAGACCGACCGAGGATTGCTCCGGCCCGATGGGCCTTACGTCAACGGTTGCGACAATGGCGGTAAACGCCGCGAACAGCAGGCCCAATGCCCCCGTTATTCTAAAATTCCATTTGCTTTTGTGTTCCATAAACCGTTTTTTTATCCCCTTTCGCATGTTCCTTCAAAGCATAGGTAGCAGTATAAGTGAAATCAAATGGCTTGTCAACCGCATTCCGGCTGGGTTTTGCCCTCTTATTTTATTATTAGAGAATATTTATAAAAGCTTTCGTTTTATGACCGCATATCATTTAGAAATATGATTTAGAATGGCAGGTATCAGAAGAGACAGCAAAGGGAGGGACCGCGTTTTGATTAAAGACCAGAGATATCAATGGAGCATGTGGCTGGGAATTTTTTTAATCCTGTTCTGCGCGCTTTTTATTTTGAAGGCAGGTTTTGACGGGCGGTTCCACTCAGTGGACACGCTTCAGGAATACATTCGGAGCTTCGGGCTCATTGGACCGCTGATACTAATTGCGATCCAGGCCTTTCAGGTGGTGATTCCGGTTCTTCCTGGTTTCCTGGGCTGCATTGTGGGCGTTGTATTGTTCGGGACCGCCGGAGGGTTCTGGTGCAATTATATCGGGATCAGTCTCGGCTCGCTGATCGCCTTTATTCTGGCCCGGCGCTTTGGCGCGCCTCTGGTGGAATCCCTTTTTCCGCAAAAGAATTATCAGGTATGGATCAAACGGATTCAGAGCGCTAAAAGCTATACCCTGATTTTGTTCCTGTGCATCCTGCTCCCGCTGGCTCCGGACGATTTTCTGTGTTATTTTTCCGGGCTTATGAAGCTGTCTTTTCGGAAATTCACCTGGATTATCCTGTTGGGAAAACCCTGGTGCATTCTGGCCTACAGCATTTTAGCCGCAAAAATCGGATAAAGAGAGGACAAGATCAATATGCTTGGATTTTATAATTATACTGTGATTTTAACCTATGCCGGGATGCTGGCCGCATTCTCCGGAATTCTGGCCGCTGTCAACGGCGGTCAAAAAGCGGCGCTGGTCTGCCTGATGTTGGCCGGAGCCTGCGATATGTTCGACGGTGCAGTCGCCCGGACCAGAAAACGGACGCCTGCCGAGAAACGTTTTGGAATCCAGATCGATTCCCTCAGCGATTTGATCAGCTTTGGAGTTCTGCCGGGTATGATTCTGTATTGCCAGGACCGCAGCCTGGCCAGCGCGGCGGCGGCTTCGCTCTATGTATTATGCGCGCTGGTCCGCCTGGCCTATTTTAACGTAATGGAGGAAGAGCGGCAGGAACAGACCGATGAAGCGCGAACCTGCTATATGGGGCTTCCGGTGACCACCTCGGCCGCCATTTTACCGGCGGTATACGCGCTGAAGGGGTGGCTGGGAGGGGGAGTAATCCGGATGGACCTGCTGGCCCTGTGCGCCATGGCGTTGTTCTTTCTGCTGCCGGTCAGGGTAAAAAAGCCGCACGCTGCCGGAAAAACCTGGATCGCCCTGCTGGGGACCGCAGAGTTTCTGCTGCTGGCCGGAAGCCGTTGGATTTTCCTCTGATTACTTAACATAAAAATATTATGTCTACCAAAGCGCTGATTGGCTGTAATCAGCGCTTTATTTACGGTCCGGCTTTTGGTATAATGGAGGCGATCAATGACAGAAAGGGTATGGACAGACCATGATAAACCGAGAAGATATGCTGGAACTGACGAGACGGATGACCCTTGCCCGGACATCCTTTACAAGGATCGCCGGCTGCTATGTGGACAGGGACGGCGATTTTGACGGGAGTTTTAACACGAACTTCCGAAAATTATCGGCGCCGGAGCAGACGAAACAGCTGAAACTTGCCAAGGAAATCCCTTTTTCCGCAACCAATGTAAACCTGAAGGAATACGAATATCCTGCGGGAGCGCGCAGACAGGGGAGCATGTGGCAGCTGCTCATGGCCATGAATGAATGCGGACTGAAAAACGACGCCCTGATGGATACGTTTTACGATATTGTCATGGAGCGTTACCGGTCAAATTCGGATTATGCCATCCTGGTATTCCACGACCGCTACGATATCCCGGCCAAGGGCTCGGACGGAGAGCGGCAGTGGGAGTCTGAGGAGGTATTTGAATATATGATCTGCGCCATCTGCCCGCTGGCCGGGGAGTACGAGCCCGGAAAACCGGTTTGCGGATTTTTGTTCCCCGCCTTTGCGGACAGAAGCGGGGATCCCAGCCGGATCGATGTCTTTCAGATGGACGCAGACAGGCCCCACAAGGAATTAATGGAAATTCTTGGGATATAAATTCCACAGTGTCCATTGACAAGGCCCGGAATTCTGTTATATAATTATTACATACAAACAGTAGTAAAATACGAATGGCTTATGCCGTTCGCATTTGTCATTTAAAGAAACATGAACAGATTTGTTCATATTGGTGAATGGGGGATGTCTATGGATTGTTTATACCGGCTGCTGGCCGTCGACGATGAGCCTGATATACAGCGTACCAACTGCAGATATCTGGAAGCCCGCGGGTATCAGGTCGATACCGCGTTCTGTGCGTCCGAGGCACTGGATCAATTAAAAAAGCAGACCTACGACTGCATCCTCCTGGATGTGCTGCTGCCGGATATGAACGGTTACGCGCTCTGCGCAGCGGTGCGGGAGCTCACCTGTGCGCCGATTCTGTTTCTCAGCTGTATGGACGATGAGGCGGATAAAATCCAGGGTCTGATGGCAGGCGGAGACGACTACATCACCAAGCCGTACAGCTTAAAGGAGCTGGCGGCCCGCGTATATGCGCAGGTGAGGCGCAGCGCCATGAAGGGCTTTGCCATCGACCATCAAAATCAGCTTTTGAGGGAAGGCAACCGGATTATCCCTCTGGCCCAGAAGGAGTTTGATCTGTTTTTGTTCCTGATGGGCAATCCCGGCCGGATCATTTCCGCAACGGAGCTGTATCAGAAGGTCTGGTGTACCGGCAAGCCCGATGCAGCTAATTCTGTGGCTGTTTATATTGCCAGGCTGCGCCACAAACTGGAGGAAAGTCAGTTTGTCGGCCGTATTGAGACGGTGCGGGGAGAGGGATACCGGTATGTGCCCACATCAAAAACGAGGTGACCGCTATGAAGCGTTTCTGGACCATCTTTCTGTTGATTTTCGCCCTATGTTTAACCCTGTTCTTTCTGACGTCAAAACCCTTTGTCTCAGAAGGCCCGGCCGCAAAGGCGGGAGTAGCGGACTTTCGCGAGACGGATTTCAGTTCTTCCGCCTACGCGCTGTCCGGGCAGTGGGAATTTTATTATGGCAGCCTTTATACTCCGGAGGATTTCCGGCAGGGAAACCCGGAAGGAATGGAGCTGATCGACCTTCCGGGACCATGGACCAGGATGGGTTATCCGGCGCTGGGCTGCGCCACGTACCGCCTAAAGATCCTCACCGATCCAGGTCAGATTTACCTTCTCTACATTCCGGAGATCATGTCCTCATCTGTGATCTGGCTCAACGGAGAGGAATTCTACCGGGCCGGGCAGGTGGGCGATTCGGATGAAAATACGGTCACCGGTGTGCGCAATGAGCTGCTGGCGGCCGGATCTCAGGACGGCGTCCTGGAGTTGGTTGTTCAGGCAGCCAACTTTCGAATGAATGGAAGCGGGATCTTTTATCCGCTTCTCATAGGAAGGGATACGGTTCTCGCCCACCACATTTTCTGGCAGCGCACCACAGTGGCCGCGGCGTTGGGCGGAATCCTTCTGATCGGCGTCTACCATCTGTTTCTCTACCTTTTCCGGCGCCGGGAACGCCTCTATCTGACCTTCAGTATCACCTGCCTGACCACAGTGCTGCGCCTGGGTATGGAGAGCAATGCCCTGGTCCAGTATTTTCTTCCAGAGGGCATCGGTTTTATCCTGAGCCGGGTATTTCTGCTGCTGTTTACGCTGCATAGCCTGTGTATCTGCCTTTTTATGATCCAGGTATTTTCCATCCGGCTCAACCGGCTTCTGCGCTTTGTTTATGCATTTTGCTTTTTCCTGCCCATGGCGGGCATCTGCCTCCTTCCCTACGCAAAAGCGGTGAACAGCATGTTCCTGGCCACGATCCCTTACGCCGTCTCCATCGTGCTGGCCATCCGGTCGGGAAAGATCGGCCGGGATCCCTACCGTCTGCTGTACCTTTGCAGTATGGTGACCTTTGTCATCTACGGTCCCCTGTCAAAAACCGTGTTTGAGGGTGACATGTTTGTCCCCGGCATCGTGCCGAATATGTTTCTGCTCCTCAGTCAATGCGTTATGCTCTCGCGCAGTTATGCTCAGGCCCATGAGGAGGTGGAGCGGGTCAACGCAAATCTGGAGGCCCTGGTGGAGCAGCGCACGGCCCAGCTCAACCGCACCAATGAACAACTGGAGGCTTCCCAGACCGCCCTTCGGGAAATGATCAGCAACATCTCCCATGATTTGAAAACGCCTTTGACGGTGCTCAACAACTATCTGGAACTTCTGGGGGATGAGACCATCGCCTCAAGCGAACGGGAACGCACGGAGTATCTGGGAATCGCTTATCACAAAAATCTGGATCTGCAGCGCCTGATCCAAAACCTCTTTGAAGTTACCCGCATGGAGGGAGGTACTGTAACCTATCGGATTGAATGGTTTTCTGTTGACCGTCTTATGGGAGAGATCGCCCGCAAATACGCCGATCTTATCCAGGATAAGGGACTTGATTTCCGACTGGAGGCCGACAGGGGAACGGAGCTTCACATTGACAGTATTCGAATATGGAGTGTGCTGGATAACTTGGTTTATAACGCCCTGCGCCACACGCCAAAGGGCGGCAGCATCGCGTTGAGCATCCACAAGAAAGGCGATCTGGCGCGATTGCAGGTGGCCGATACCGGGGAGGGAATCGAAGCACGCCATATTCCCCATATTTTTGAGCGGTTCTACAAGGTATCCCATGAGCGGGGAGAAAGGGACGGTTCCAGCGGATTGGGACTGTATATTGTCAAGACCACCGTGGAAGCGATGGGCGGAACCGTGGAGGTGGAGAGCACGCCGGGGAAGGGAACTGTTTTTACTGTGACATTTGCCGCAAGGTCGATTTCGGATGTCTCATATCCGGCACCCGCAAATCCGATGCAGGAGAGAAGGTAAGCTATGAATGATGCGTTTTTATCACTGTTAGAGGAAAACAAACGCCTGAGCCATCTGGCTGAAACGGACTGGCTGACCGGTCTGTATAACCGGATGGCCGTGGAGAAAAAAGTGAATGAGTTGCTGTCAAAACGGCAGTGCGGCGTACTGTTTGTGATCGACGTAGATCATTTTAAAGCAATCAATGACCGTTACGGCCATCTGGCGGGCGACGGTGTCCTTCAGGAAATAGCCCATGCGCTGACAGACATGACGCTGTGCAATGATGTCATTGGGCGCATCGGCGGAGATGAGTTTGTCATTTTTATGCCGATCCGGCAAGGGCCCGATTTTGTGGAATCCCGCTGCCGTCAGATCGAACAGCATTTCCGGGATCTGCCGCGTTCCCAGTTTATGGAAAGCAGTCTGTCCCTCACGGTTTGCGGAAGCTGTTATCAAAAGGGGGACAGTTACAGCCGCCTGTTTGACCGTGCGGACCAGTGCCTGTTGAAGGAGAAGGCGGCCCGGAGAAAGCGGAAGAGGAGCGGAGAAACCGGACCGGACCGTTCTCCTGTTGACCGGAGTCTGGAAATCGATATAAAACGGATTAGCCGTGAGCTGTCCGAGCCCGGTCAGGCGAATGGCGCTTACTGCCAGGATTTTGATAACTTTGTAAATATTTACCGTTTTGTAGAGCGCCGTCTGAGAAGGGCAAAATCCAGCGTCTATACCATACTGATCACACTGATGGACGAAGGCGGTGATTTCCCAGTGCTTCAGGAAATCGGGCCGTTGATGGATTCCCTCCATGAAATGATCCAATATTCCCTGCGTTCCGGGGATGTATTCACCCGATACAGCAGCTGCCAGTTCCTGATCATGGTCTGCGACGCAACGGATTTGCAGACAGACTCCATAGCGGAGCGAATCCGGGAAAATCGATGGAAAGGTCTATCTCTTTGACGAGGACGGCCATATGCTTTCCGGCTGGCAGACCTACGGGGATAATTCAGATTGGTATTATCTGGGCACGGAAAATGAAGGATTTGCCCATACCGGCTGGCAGTATCTTGAGCCGGATGAGGAGATGAACGATGAGGGGGATGGGGACTATGATTCCCAGGAATGGTTCTATCTGCGGACAAGTAATGGTAAGGCTTACCGGGAAACAAAGAAGCAGATCAATGGCCGGTATTACACCTTTGACGCCAACGGCGTGATGAAGGATAAATGGGCCTTCGGCACTCCGTCCGCCCCGGACTATTCGGGAACGGGGATCACCTCCGCCGCCGTAGCCTTTTATAATGAAGATGAGGGGGATTTACAGTCCAAATGGGTCTACACCTATGCGCCGGACGACCCGGATGAAAGCGGGGATGAGGTTTTGTGGGGGATTTGGTAATAAATGGGGATTGTTGAAACTATGCGTTAAACACAAGTTTAACGCATAGTTAGCGCATAATTAAGCATACCAACGAATTTTCACTCATTGGTATGCTTTCTTTTCTTTTTCTGAATGAATAACGTTTAACGAGGTTCTTCAACGACAATCCCCGCCAACTCCTTCCCCCGAAACGCAGCGTACTCGACAGCCAGCTGTTCCAATTCCTGCCTTATAGCCCGGCCGCGCTCCGCCCACAGCGTCATTTTAAACTCCAGGCCTCTGTTCCCCGACTTTTTACCGGTCCATACGCCAATAATCTCACCGCGACATACAATGGCGCCGGGATTGGTCACCAGCTTCCAGATTTGTTTGTGCAGAGACTTATCCGGCTGTAAAATGAACCAGTCGCGCTGGTCCAAAAACGGATCGTGTCCGCCCAGCAACAACAGTTCCCGTGACAACTCTCCGGGCAAACCGAACTGATCCCGGTCGGCGGAAAGGATAAACGCCCGCTTTCCCAGCACGGAAACCGGTTCCATATCCTGCGCAGCCAGCTCCCACATGCGCCGTCCTTGTTTCCTCGAACACCCCAGCCACGTTACAAACATATCCGGAGTCGCCGGCCCATAACAGTGCAGGTATTTGCGTACCAGCGTACTTGCCGCCTCATGGTGATCCGCCCTCAACTCATGGCCCATCCAGGTCTTGTAGGAGGTAAACGTCGGGCTGATTCCATAGCGCTCTCCAAAAACCACAAGCCCCAGATAAGCGCAGGGCCTGAGCAAAAAGGACACCGCCGCCCCTCCCACAGTCTGCTTATCCGGGCTGCCATACATGGAGGGCTGATTCCACAGTTCACGTTTTTCCTCCGGAAGAAACGGCAGCATCCAGTCAGCAATCGTCTGATCCAACGCGGTTTTGCTGAGAATCAGCCGGCCGTCCAACTGCGGCATCACCTGAACCATTTGCTCCAATAACGCCTCAAAATCCATCTGCAAATAATCCAGCGCCAGGGCAATCCCCTGCGTGTAAATCCAGGGTTCCCCTTCCCCGGCAATTAACGCAGATAAAAACGTCCTGCTCTCTGAGGCCGGAAATACCAGCGGTGCCCCTCTCATGCTCCATGCCTGCAACAGCACTTTTTCTTCATACAGCAAGCGCTCCATCTCCGCCTGGCTGCACCCGGGAACCCGGTTAAAAAGCGCGGTCTCCCAGGCGCCAGGCGGACTGTTCTGCATACCGCAGGCACCCACAACCGCTGGAATATCCGCATTTGCATAGACTCTGTCCAGATGATGGACGGCCAGCCGGAATCTGCGAATCTGTTCAACACTCAGCTCTGTCATAATGTCTGTCCTTTCTGCTCCCGGGACGGATCCACGGTAGTCTCCTCCTCAAAGTATGCCCCCGTAACCGTATCTACAATTCTGATCACCCTGGTCATGCGGATCTCCCCGTCCGGCAGTCCCTGTTCCGGCGGCAGATCCCAGACAACCGTCTCATCCTCCGGCGCGGTATTCCGGCGGTAAAGATACTCATCGATGGGTCCGGTCACATTTTCATTGAGTCGCCCGGTATAAAAGGGGGCGATTGTTTTTACATCCGTAACCGTCTCCTCCGATCCGTTTTCAATGATAAACCAGTATGTCATGCGATGCTCCGGCGATAAATATAGCACCTGTTGTCCGCTCTTTGCAGACATTTCCCCCACTTCAATATTCTTCCACTCCACATTTGCCCTGGTCCCATCCGACAGCTGATACACGCCACCCAGGTCCGCCATTTCACAAATATCACTGTACAGAAGCTCCTCGTCTCCGTCCGGGATCTCGCGCCTTTGCGGTATCACAATCACGTCCCCGGCAATCTCCGCCTCAGTCTTGGGAATCACAATCATCTGCCCTGCATAGATCAGGTCCGCGTTGCGGATATAGCTTCGGTTGCGTCGGAAAATCTCGGGCCACAAGGCTGTGTCGCAGTACCGTTCCTCAGCGATGGACTGAAGCGTGTCGCCCTTTTTGACCCGGTACATTTCCCGGTCCGTTGGCTTCAGATTAAAAATGGACGGTTCGCCCTCCCCCGGTATATCCAGATAAACCGCCTTCCTCACGGACACACGGGAGTCACCGCTCTTTTGTTCCGTGATCCTGGCAACAAACTCCACCGACACAATTCCCTTCCCAAGACTGCGGTAATTGAAATTCTGTGGCAGATCATAACAGATGGACCGTTCGGCAGCCTCCAAATCCTTCTCGTAACGATATTCATCCGCCGGCCCGGACGAGCGCTCATTTCTGTGGGCGGCGTACAGCGGTTTAGCCTTCTGTTCCGGCGTTCTCACCACCTCTTCCCCGCCATTGTCGATCTCATACCAGAAACTCATCTCATACCCCTCCTGCAGAATGAGAATCTGCTGACCGGTGTCCAGATTCACGCTGGTAAAACCGCCCCCGTCCTCTCCTACTTTATACCAGAGAACCTCCACAAAATCCTCGCCCGGCGCAGGGTAAACGCTGCACTGTACATTTCGGTGATACTCAGCATAAATGTCCTCGCGGGTCAGCATCTGCTCCTGCCCTTCCCCCTTGGTCCCGGCAAATGCGGTCCCCGCAAACACTCCAATCCCCAACAATCCCGCAAGCGCCCACTGCAACACTGCCTTTTTTAGGATACTGCTTTTTTTGCGCACTCCCATCACTTCCCCGCCCTTTCTCTTCTTTTCTCCATCATAACGCAGCCCCCGCCTGTTTTCAATCTATTTCCATCTCCGCTCTCACCGGCAGTTCTTTCCTGTAAAATGAAAAAAGGATTTACATTGTCCCCGCATTTTACTATACTAAAATGTATCAAAGAGAAGGAAGTTGAACATCATGGCAAATTTATCATACCACGAACAGAAAGACCGTGAAAACATATTAAAGCTGCGGGAAATGCTAAACAGCCTGCCGCCCTTCTGCAAGGATTTTTTTCGGGGAATCGAACCCAGGACCTCTTCCCGGACCAGAATCGCCTATGCCTATGACCTGGGCGTATTTTTTGACTTTCTGGTACGGGAAAATCCTGCGCTCTCCCGTCTGGACAAAACCGCCGTCACCCTGGAACATCTGGATCAGCTGACGGTGGGGGACTTCGAGGAATACATGGAATATTTAAAGTACCGCTTCAACGACCGGGATCAGGAGGTCATGAACAAGGAGCGTGGGATCAAGCGCAAAGTCAGCACCCTCAAAAGCTTTTACAACTATTTTTATCGCGCGGAACGCCTGAACAACAACCCGGCTGCCAGAATCCAGCTGCCAAAGCTTCGGGAAAAAGAGATTATCCGCCTGGATGTGGACGAGGTGGCGCTGCTGCTGGACGAGGTGGAACAGGGGGACAAACTGACCGCAAAGCAGAAGCAATTTCATGAAAAAACCCGGGTTCGCGACCTCGCGCTCCTGACGCTGCTGCTGGGCACCGGGCTGCGCGTCTCCGAGTGTGTTGGGCTGAATATTAAGGATGTGGATTTCAAAAACGGCGGCCTCAAGGTCTACCGCAAAGGCGGTAAGGAGGTCACCGTCTACTTTGGCGAGGAAGTGGAGGACGCTCTGGCAGATTATCTGATCGAACGCAATCACATAATCCCGGAGTCCGGCAGCGAGGACGCCCTTTTCCTCTCTCTTCAGAAAAAACGTATGTCCGTGCGCAGCGTGGAAAATCTGGTAAAAAAGTACGCCAAAACAGTCTCTCCCTTAAAACCCATCACCCCCCACAAGCTGCGCAGCACCTACGGCACGGCGCTGTACCAGGAAACGGGGGATATCTATCTGGTGGCGGATGTGCTGGGTCACTCGGACGTAAACACAACGAAAAAGCACTACGCAGCCCTGGAGGACCAGAGACGGCGCAGTGCCCGAAATAAAGTGAAGCTGAGGGAAAGCTGAGATGTAAAAAAGTATTTTCAAGGAAGAGGGGATTCGAGTAACATTTCCCCTCTTCGATTCTTAAAAAATGCAGATTCTTCTTCCTTCTCGCCAAAAATATCATAGCGAATTGGCTGTCACAGTACATCCTGGATATCCTGTCAGTCCTTTTTTGCTTCCCCGTTCCAGATGCCGTCTTTGTCTACATACCACCCGTCGATCCAGGCGTCCGTGAACATAATTCCCCGTTTTCCGTCAGAAATCGGATTGAAGTAATACCATTTCCCATCGATCATCTGCCAGCCGGTTTTCATCCCGGTATTGATGTCAATGTAGAAGGTTCCGCCCAGGTCCGGGTCAAAGATCAGCCCGCTCTCTGCGTATCCGTCCGCGCCGAACGCATACCATGCCCCATTGATCAGTTCCCAGGTCAGACGTTCATAGGTTCTGCCATCGTCTGCTGCCACGGATACCCCGGCAGCCATGGTTCCGTCCGCATACTGGAGTTTCCAGCCGTTTTCATCCTGGAGCCATTTGGAATAGCCGCTTCCGGTTCCCGTGATGATTCCGGTCCGGGCGCTTACCCAGCCTTTTTTTGCATCATAGGTCCGGTCACCAGTGGAGGAGGAACTGCCATCGCTGCCGGAACCGCCGCTGCTGCCGGATGAATGGTTATTCCCTGTGATCGTATAGGTGGTACTGGCCGAACCCATGAAATTGCCGTCCGCTTTGGCCGTTATGGTGGCGGTTGCGGTTCCTTCATTTATGTTATTCGCATAACCAACATCGTACTCCGTGGGTAAAACGGTAATGCCGTCCACCTCAACTTTTGTCACAGCAGGCTTGATTTCACCACCCGTGTGCGGATAGGATGAGGATTCAAGTGTAATCACCGCGCTGGAGAGCGGATGTTTCTCAATGTCGAACCGTATGGTCTTTGTGCCGGTATAGTTTTGCTGCCCGGCGAACGTAATACTGCCTGTGCCCGTCCCTGCGTTCACATTGGGGCCGTAGCTGCACGTATAATCGCCGGTGGTGATGGCAAGACTGCCGTCCTTTACCTCAAAGACCGGCTGGAGCTGACTCCCTGTGTAAACCCGGCCGCCGGTGACGTTTACCGTTACATGTGCAATATCACGGCGGGCCACGGTGATCTCCCGCGTGGCCGTGGCCTGTTTATAGGTGCGGTCACCGTCTTTAGTGGCCGTGACCGTCACCGTCCCCGCGCCGATGATTTTCACACTGCCGTTTGCTTCCACGTTAAGGACGCCGTTGCCGGATGGAACGGAAAAGCTCGTGCCGCCTGTACTCTGGCCCCCTGTTGCCCTCAGACTGAAATCACTGTCGCCGTAGGTTTTCACGCCGGGATCGATGATGTCAAAGCCGCTCTGTATGCCAAGGTTGACTGTATAGCCGGTTATTTCTGTTGCTGTCACTGAATTGTTCTGTCCGTCGCCTTCGAAGGTTGCGCCAAACGTATAGGTCCCCTGCGGTGGATTTGTTATGGTATAAACCGCCACGCCGGAACTGTTTGTTGTTTTGTCGCAGCTTTCATCTTTCGCAGTAAATGTAATGGTTTTCCCTGAATTGCCGGAAACCGCGCCGGAGAGAGTGGCCGTCAGCGTCAACTCTCCCGGCAGAGCCAGAGAACTGGTGGGAGCCACGCTCAGCAACAGGGTAGGTAATATTTTCCCCTCGTTGCCGTATTTTACGCTCTCTCCGTCCTTGTTGATGATGGTGCAGTTTTTGTACTCTGGGTTTGCGACGTCTGTACCGGTATTTGTCATTTTCAGCGTAGCTCCGCCCGTGACGGACAGACTGCCTGCGTGGCCGATGCTGCCGCCGCCCACATCGTAGCTGCCGCTGCTGCCAGTAGCGTTTACAACCGTATCCGCGCCGGAAATGACGACTACGCCGCCATCGCCTTGGATGCCGCCGCCGATGCCCGCGCCGCCGCCGATGCCGTTGGCCGTGACCATGCCGCCGGTAATTTCCACCCGATTGTTGTCCGGTTTGCCCGCGCCGCCGCCGATGCCCGCGCCGCCGCCGATGCCCGCGCCGCCGATGCCCGCACCGCTGACCGCGCCGGTGGCATTCACCACCGCATTGCCGCCGATTCGAATGGTTCCGTTATTGTCGGAACCGGATGCTATTGCTGCATGAATGTCACCTCCCACGGCGGTAACATTTGCACTGCCATCGATAGTGATGTCGCCGGAGCCGCAGCCGATACCGCCGCCGATGCCAGCGCCGCCACCGCCGCCGTTGGCTGTGACCGTGCCGCCGCTGATTTTAATGATTCCGCCGGAGCCGGTGCCGCCGCCGCCACCACCGATGCCGCTGCCGCCGGTGCCGCCGCTGGCCGTGACCGTGCCGCCGTTGATTTTAATGGTTCCGCCGGTGTCGCCGTAGCCGCCACCACCGATGCCGCTGCCGCCGCTGATGCTGCCGCCGCTGCCGCTGTCGAGGCCGCCGCCGTTGGCTGTGACCGTGCCGCCGTTGATTTTAATGGTTCCGCCGGAGTCGCTGCTACCGCCGCCGATGCCCGCGCCGGATTCGCCGCCGTTGGCCGTCAGGCTGTCCGCATCGCCGCCGGTAATCATTACCTCGGCGTTCTCCGGCACCTTCAGTCCAGCGCAGTTTCGTCCACTGGTCAGGGTATTTGTGCAAGAGAGGTTGATATTGGCCGTGCTGTCCGCCGCCACTGCGAAAGCGCACGTGTTATCCTCGGTCTCCACGTCAATGGTTACGTCGTTCAGCGTCACGTTGGCGGTCACGCCGGAAGGCACTGTGATGACTGTTGACGGGGTAGAGGTCAGCGTTCCCGTCCATTTGCCGGAAATCTTGTAAGTACCGCTGCCCAGCTTGATTTGCCCGTCCGTTTCCCGCGTTACCGTATCGCCCGTAATCACCTCAATCTTCAGTCCGCCGTAATCCTCCAGATAATCCGCCCCGCCCAGCAGCACCTTGACCGTGGGCAGCGGCTCGCAGGCATAGCCCGCTTCCAGCTTTGCCGTGAAGGTGTACTCTCCGTTAAACGGCCAGTTGCCGTCCGCGTCCCGCCTGTATTCCGGGCAGCTCCAGGTGATGTCCACCGGTTCCGGGTCAGTTTCACCTTCGATTTCCGCGATGATCTGCACGGGCAGCATGAAAACTACCGCGTCAAAATCCGCCTGATTGTCCGCGTTTACGCCGGGCAGGGACAGCTCGCCCCCGTTCAAGTTTCCACTGTCCGCAAACGTCCAGCCGGTGACCGTTTTTACAAGTGCGTTGTTCTCCGGGGGAGCCATGACGCACTCGCCTTCATGCCCGTCCTCCAAAGTGCAGCCCTCTGTCTTTGCGCAGGGAAGCGGTTCCTTTAAAGGGTTCTCCGCCGGTTTTTCCACCGTTTCATCCGTCACCGTCACGGTGATCTGCGGCAGTTTCGCCCCGCCCGTGAGAGCATAGCCGTCCGCGTCCGCCGTGAACACATAACTGCCTGCCGCATCGCCGTCATAGGCCGGGGCGCTCTCCCAGGTCACGGGTATTTCTTCCATTTCCGTGGTGACGGTCGTAACCGTTTCCCCGCTGTCCGTTTCATGCCCCGCGCCGTTTCCTGACGTGCTTCTGTCCGCATCGCTGGGGCTGGCTGTGGATGCGCCGCCGGTTTCTTCCTCAAACTCGTCCTCGTGCCCCAGGGCACCTTCTCTGTCGGCTTCGCCGCCATTCACCTTGTCAGGAATTACCATGTCCTCCGTGACATGATAGACTTTTGCCTCCACCTTATCCGGCAGAACCAACTCCTCGTAAGCCGTCCCCACCGGGACGGTCTGCTTCGCCACGCCGCTGTCCAGTTTCATAAAGGACGCGATACTCCCGTCTTCCGGTACGATATTCTTCGCCATCGCTACCGCCGGAAGCTGTGTCACCGCCAGCGCAACGGATAGGAGTATCGCCCCGATTCGTTTCTTTTTCATCATTTTATCTTTCCTCCTTCTGGGCGGCTTGTTCGCCGCTGTCCCGATTTTTCCCCTGAACGCGCAAACAGACGCCCGCCCTTCCGAAACCAGAAGGGCAAGCGCCTGTTTGGGTGGTGAATGATTCAGCTTTTGTGCATGACAAAAGGACAGACTTATGGTGTCTGTCTGTCTGTCTGTCTGTCTGTCTGTCTGTCTGTCTGTCTGTCTGTCTGTCTGTCTGTCTGTCTGTCTGTCTGTCTGTCTGTCTGTCTGTCTGTCTGTCTTGAAGTATATCGCGTTTGTCCATGGTGTCAACCCCCTTTAGAAAATTTTTGTCCGGACCCGCGAAGATGAACAAATTCGTTCATAATGCCATAAACGGCGAAATGCGAACACGTTCTTCACGTGTTCGCATTCCTGTCTCCATAACTTTATTATACCTGATATCCTCCCGGGATTCAAGGAAAATCATCCAGACGCCTCGCGATTTCTCACCTTTTAAATGTTTCTGCCATGTATGTCAGGGTAAACTGGGTCAAGTCAGAATTACAGATAGATACCGGCCATCAGTCCAATCACCACTTTAATGATGTACAGGTAGTTACGACATTTAAACTATTGCTGGGCAAATCATTGCCGCTCCATCTGCCCCAATGGTATATCCGTCCACCTCCGTATCTGCTGCCATCGCTCCTTTGGTACCATCTGAAACCGGATTGAAATAATACCATTTTCCGTCAATCTGTCTCCAGCCAACCGCCATATCGCCATTTGGTTCAAGATAGAACCATTTTTTGTAATTCTGGTCATAATACCACCCCGTCAGCATTCTGCCCTCTGCGTCAAAGTAGTACCACAGGCCTTTTACCTGTCCCCAACGGCTTTTTGCATAGGAACCGTTTGTCATCTTAAACATCCATCCGCCCGTAACGATCTGCTCCCAGTTCCCGTAGAGAACCGATAAATCCACAGTGGAGCTTCCGCCGCCCGATGAATCTCCCGAAGAGTCAGAGGTGCCGTTCTTTCCCGTCACCGTAAAATTCACGGTGTAGTTCTTCTGTACCGTGTCCTCCTGTGCCGCAACTGTGAGGGATGCGGCGCCGGCTCCGCGGGAGAGGGTGATTTGGGGATTCCCCACGACTTTCGCCTCCTGGTGCGCCGGAACTCCTTTCAAGGCAATGACTGCAGACTGCGGCGTGTCAGGCGGCAGAAACACGTGGTATGTATCCTGATACCCTGTAAACCCAGGCACAGCGGCGGGAGCTTTCCCCTCCACCTGATACTGCAGGCTTGATAACGAGGCATCGGTACTATAAAATATCGGAGTTACCGTGATGCCTGAGGATATCATCGGCATCGATGCGGATGGTGTGGTGCTTTCGCTGAAAATCTGAGACATTCCGTAAGCATCTACTACCAGCCACCTCTTAAATACATAACCTTTTTTCGGAATGGCTTCAAAACTCAATACTTCATCTGCCGCTGCCATTGTGTGGCTGACAGCCGCAGTTCCGCCCTCCACCGTTTCCAGTACAATCGGGTATCTGACAGTTCCGTCTGCCTTCAGTTCCGATCCGGGTAAGAGAGCGTACAGGGTGGACCCCAATGTGACCTCAACCACTTTATCACTGTCATTTATAAACACACCGTCCCCGGACAACCCTAAAGCCCCGTCTATGGTACCGCCCTGATAGATAAATCCGCCAGTGATCCTGTTGGATGAACCTGTGTACAAATAACCGCCCAGCATTGTAATATCATTGATCTCTGAGGCACCAATACTAGCAATACCATCTTCTATTATAAGCGTTCCCACTTTGCCTTCCAGATGGATATCTCCCTGCTTTAAGGTAAATCTTCCTACATTTTCAAATGTACTCTCCAACTCTTCTCCTACATCCCAGATGATTGATACCTCCATTAAACCTGGACGATAATAAAAATAGACCCTCTCAGAATCGTCTGGAATAAAACTTACTAAAATAACGTCTCCGCCCTGAATGCTCTCATCCCTGAAAGCCTGTTTAAAAGCAGCATATGATTTAAAAACTTTCATCCCGCCTCCATCCATAAGACTGGAGACGAGCCTGGCGGAGCTGTCATCCGGCGGAAGAATTTCAGAATTTTTTTCCACGGTTACAGTAATTCCGGGCAGCTTCGCGCTGTCCGCCAGCACATAGCCGCCGGTATCCGCCGTAAACACGTATCGTCCCTCCGTATCGCCGTCATACTCCGGCTCGCTGTCCCAGGTCACCGGAATCCACGCCGGATACACAGTTTCTTCGTCAAGTACCATATCTTTTTCTGCCTCTGAGGGCGTGGCGGTATCCGTTCTTTCTTCCTGGCTGGCGATAATCTCCACCTCCAGTTGATCCGGCAGAATCAGCTCCTCCTGCTCTGTCCCTATGGGGACAGTCTGTTTTTTAACATCGTCCCCGAGTGCGGAAAACGACGCAACGGTTTGGATATCGCGCACGTCTGTCTCTGCCAGGGCCGCATACGGAAACTGTACCGCAATGATGATCACGGTGAATAAAAATGCCAACTGCTTTTTTATCCGAAATCTCATGTTTTTCCTCCTGCTGCTTTTTAAAGTTGTCATTGGATGATCCTCCTTCTTTCATTCCCGCTCTGCCTAATATGAACGATTTTGTTCATCTTCCCATAAACGTCGAAATGCGAACACGTTCCTCACGCGTTCGCATTTCCTGTTTCTATCACTCTATTATACCCGATACTCTCCTGCGCTGCAAGAATAATTTTCCAGACGCCCCGCAATCTCTCACGCTCTAAAGCTTCCACTGTGATCCCCATCGGAAAAGATCGCCTGGGCCCGGCCAAAATCATTTCTCACTCACTTGCCATATCAATAAAATCATACAACGTCTGATACATCCGGCCGGGGTCGATGGGCTTTGCCAGATGGGCGTCCATCCCCGCGGCCCTGCTCTTCTCAATGTCCTCGTCAAAGGCGTTGGCCGTCATCGCAATGATGGGGATTGTGCTGGCATCCTGGTTGCTGAGGTGCCGGATATTAGCCGCCGCGGTCAGCCCATCCATGAGGGGCATGCGGATATCCATCAGAATCGCATCGTAATATCCGGTGGGCGACTTGCTGAACAGCTCCAGCGCGCGCAGCCCATTTTCCGCGGTGTCCACCACAAATCCCCTGCTCTCCAGCAACATCACCGCCACCTCGGTATTGATAGCGTTGTCCTCCGCCAAAAGCACGCGCCTTCCGGTAAAATCGTACCCCTCCGTGTCCGGCCTCCGGGCCTCCTCCTCTTTCTCACCCAGCGCTTTTGTAAACGCCGAGACCAGGGCGGATTTGAACATGGGTTTGCTCATCAGCAGGTTCACGCCAGCCAGCTTCGCCTCGTGTTCGATGGACACCCAGTCGTACGCCGTCATAATGATGATCGTGACCTCCGGCCCCACAATACTTCGGATACGCCTGGCGGTCTCTAAACCGTCCATCTCCGGCATCTTCCAGTCAATGAGTATCATATCGTAATATCTGCCCTGGGCCCATAGCATGCTCACACGCTCCACGGCTTTGCGCCCGCTGTCCACCCACTCGGCCGTCACGCCCATCTCCTTGAGCGTGACTACGGCGCTCTCACAGACCGCCACATCGTCGTCCACCACCAGGGTTTTTAAATGGGAAAAATTGTGATTCTGCTTTTTCTGGTGATGCCGCAGCTTCTCCTCCTCGCTGATCCCCAGTTTCACATCCACCGTAAACTCCGTGCCGATGCCCTTGATGGAGCGCACGCTGATCTTGCCGTCCATCATGTCCACAATATTCTTGGAGATGGCAAGCCCCAGGCCGGTGCCCCCGTACAGGGCCGTGGTTCCCGTGGATTCCTGGGAAAACGGCTCGAAAATGTGGGGCAGAAATTCCTCGTTCATACCCACCCCCGTATCGTTCACAACAAAGCGCAGAATCGCGTCGGACTTTATTTTCCGGCGTTCCATTGCGGAAAATGTCACCTTCCCGCCCTCGCCCGTAAACTTGATGGCATTGGAGAGAATGTTGATCAGAACCTGCTGGAGCTTCATGGCGTCCCCCATATAGTAATCGCTCAGGACAGGGTCAACGATGCATTCATACTCCACGCCCTTGACGGCTGCCTGGGAATAACAAATGGAATTGATGCCGCCCAGGAAATCCTCTGTGGGAATCCGTTCGCTCTTCAACAGCATTTTCCCGCTCTCAATCCGGCTCATATCCAGAATATCATTGATCAAAGACAGCAAAAACCGCGAGGAAATGCCGATCTTTGAGATACAGTCCGCCACCTGCTCGTCGTCTCCGATGGACTGGGCTGCGATGGTGCTCATGCCGATAATGGCGTTCATGGGCGTGCGGATCTCATGGCTCATACGGCTGAGAAAATCGGATTTGGCGGCGTTGGCCTGCTCGGCGGCCACCAGAGCTGCGGCCAGCTCCTCCTTCTGCTTTTGTTCCTGGCGCACTACATCCGTCACGTCGGCCCTGGTCATACACACCCGGCCCAGCTCTTCGTTGATATAAAATACCTGGAAACGCTTGATCCGCGGCCCGCCCTTTTCCATAAGCTCCAGGATAAAGGTGTAGGAATTCTGCTGCCTCAGCTGACGCTTCATATATCCAAAATCCAGCTTTTCCAAAAATTCCTTCTGCGCGGCCTCCCCCATACTGAGCCCGGCAATCCGCCGGATCTCCTGCCGGAAATCCCCCTCCATCGGAACGGACGGTATCCACTCGTCGGAAAATCCCACCAGACGGTATCCGGCGGTGGAGATATCGATCTCCGTGATAATATCGTAGTCCAGCTTGGTGATCTTCTTTAACAGCTGTTCCTGCAGCCTCTGCTCCGTGACGTCCTGGGTGTAAAAGAACAGTATAATATCCCCGGTCTCAGGATTCAGGCAGGAGCGGAAATTGGTGTCGCTCCAGAAAGCGGTCCCAACCTTTCGCCTGCGGAGGAAATTAAAATGGTAGTCCACCCGGCCCGCTTTGTAATCGGCCAGAACCTTTTCCCGCCTCAGCGTTTCCCGTATAAAATCCCCGTACTCCGAGTCCACCGCGGAGGCCGCCAGGTTCTCCACCGTCTGCTCATAGGTATCGCCGACCCGGCCCACCGCCACATCGGCCGTGGAGATGTAACTCTCCAGCCGATTCCCGGTGATGTTGATTCGCCCCTGGAATGTGCCGTCCCTGGACGAGAGCTCCGCAAAATACGCTATTTCCTGCTCATACAGCTCGTTATTCCGCTCCTGCAGCCGCTTCTCATCCGTGATATCCACCAGAACGCAGTAAAAATGCTGCTCTCCGTTCTGCTCCGTAAAGAGCTGGGCCTTGACGGAAATCCACTTGACGCTGCCGTCCTTGCAGATCAGACGATTCTGATTGTGGATGGTATTTCCATATTTCAGCTGCTCCTTTAGCTTTTGCGCCATCACAGACAGATCTTCCGGGTAAATGACAGCGGACATCCGGTTCCCCATGGCTGCGAACTCATCCCGGCTGTACCCGATGAATTCAAAAAGGCCGTCGTTGGCGTCAATGACCGAGAAGTCCTCGTCAAACCGGCAGCGGAAAACCCCGCCGGGAATATTGTTGTAAAGGTGCAGCACCTCGTCCTGGGCCGTCTTTTGAGCCGTAATGTCCACACAAACCGAAGCCACGGCGGCCCGGCCGTCCTCCGCCACAGTCCTGCGCCCCAGATCGTGAACCCAGATGTACGTTCCGTCCTTCTTCTTCATCCGGTAGTCCACCGCGTACTCGTCCTTTTCCGCCAGCTGGGCAGTCAGCAGACGACTCACCTCTGCCCGGTCGTCCGGATGCCTGCAGTTGGAAATCATGCCGCCAATATCGGCGGTAAACTCCGCCTCATTCTCATAGCCCAGGTAGTCCAGCATATGGCGGTTGATGAAATAAAACGGATATCCCGCCTCCATGTACCCGCCCATCATACCGCCCGGCACGGAATCATTCAAAAGCTCCTGCCTCTGCCGGGCAATGTGCTCCATCACCAGAGTTTGGGGATAATGCTCGCTTCCGGCCTGATTCTGGCTCGGCTCCGACAAGTGGATCCCAAACACCTTCCACCGTCCCTGTTCTAAAGCCAATATGTAAAAACCGCGCAGATACCAGGTATAGTAAGTATTTCTCAGCGTGAGCTCCGCCGACAGACTGCGAACGCTTTCCGCCGGAGCCTGCTCGTAAACCACGGAAATCTCACAGGAAAAAGGCTCGGAAAGCTCGGAGATATCCTGGCGGAGGTATTCGGTCATCGCCTCCTTTCCCCAGGCCGCTTCCCCCAGGCCCGTTCCCATAAAGCTCACGTTCTCCGAGAGAAACGCCGCGGTTGCCTCCAAATCCCGCAATTCAAACCAGTTGTGGCAAAATTCGAACATTGTCTCAATGGCTGTTAATTGTACATTCATTCTCTGTATCCCCTGTTTCCTTGTCTCTTTTGATCGGTCCCTACCGTTTTCGAATTAACGTGATCACCCAGTCGTCCTCACGCAGATCGTAGCGTCAATGTTACAATTATAACATGGCATTACAGAAATTGACAGAAAAAGCATAAAAAATTATTGCTGTATTAAACTTTCCATAAAAATGTCTCCAGCTGCGCTACGGCGGCTGGAGACCAACTTAATACAAGTGCCATATTCTATTTATTTGATCTCGCTGAATTCCACTTTCTCTCCATTTGGTCCGATCACAATAAACCACCGGATATCCTGAGGCCAGTAGGTGGTGGGCTGAACGCTCCCGGCGCATTCCTCCATTAGCGTATAGCCGCTCTCCCGTACCTTGCGGTAAAGCGCCTCAATGCCGGTAACCTGAAAGGCGATGTGATCGATGGCGCCCGGCTGTCCGGCCGTAACCCTGCGCTCATAAGCTTCCACCTTCATTCCGTAAAAATCAAAAATCACAACCCGGATCGGTTCGCCGGCTTCCTGATCCAGTTTTTGAAAATAAACCTCCGCCCCCAGATCCGTGTAAAAGCGGACCGTAGCATCCATATCCCGGGTGGGAATCCCGACATGATGCAGGCATTTCACATGTTCTCTCATTTGGCCAACCTCCATCAGGGCATTTCCCGGTAGGGTTCCAGGATCTCACCGATTCTCGCCATCGTCTCATCGTCGATGGACCAGTCTAAGGCGGCAATATTCTGTCTGACCTGCTCCACGCAAGAGGCGCCTCCGATGATCGATGTAACCTCCGGTTTCTGGCGGAGCCAGTTGACAGCGATTTCATTTGTGGGATGACCGATCTCATCCGCAAGGAGCTTTAGTTTCTCGTAACCGTCAAAATATTTCTGGTAAAGCTCGCCGGACAGCTTTGGATTCTCGTTGCGTATATCTGTCTGAGAGAATGTGCGGCTGCGCGTAAACCGCCCTGCCAAAAGCCCCTGGAACATCGGGCTGTACGGGAGAAACGCCTGGCCGCGTGCCCGCACATTGGGCAGCATCTCATCCTCCGTCCTGTATTTCAGAGGAATGTTGTGGTAGCTTGCGGCATTGCGTTCAAACATATTGTAGAGTCCCTGTTGGGCGTCCACGCCAACCAGGCGGTCAAACACCTCCATATCGGCCTGTGCAAAATTTGACAGCCCTATGTAGCGGATTTTTCCGCTCTTTTTTATTTCCGCAAGGGCCTCGCAGGTCTCCTCGATCGGAGTGGAGGGATCCGGCCAGTGGAGCTGCCAGATATCGATGTAATCAGTCTGAAGCCGCTCCAGACTTCCGTCGATCTCACGGAACAGATTCTCCTTTGTCAGGTCGTTGGCGGTGACATGATCGTCACCCCAGGTCAGCCCGCACTTGGAAGCGATTATAACCTTATGCCGCAGGCCGCTGTCCTTTAGCGTCTTTCCCAGCACCCGCTCCGAATGATTCCATCCATAGACCGGAGCCACGTCGAACAGATTAATCCCCAGCTCAATCGAGGTTCTGATAATGGCCTCCGCATTCCGGTCGTTGGATGTATCCCAGTCCCCGCCAAACCCCCAGCACCCGATTCCGATGGCAGAGATTTGTTCTTTTATTCTTCCCACTGTCTTGTAAAGCATAGTCCACCTCCTGCATGAACCGCTACTGCGCTTTAAAATCCGGCACCTTTTCCGCCAGCGTATCCGGAGTTACCAAATCGGAATCCGTCAGAAGATGGGTGCTCTCCGGCTTTTCTCCGGTAACCGTATAGTTAAATACGGACATCACCGACATCCAGGCCATATTCTCCGGATCCTGGGAGACGGCTCCGATGATCTCGCCGGTGGCCACATACTGCAGGTTATCCGGCACCCAGTCAAAGCACACAACGCCGATCTCTCCCGTTTTTCCCTGATCCTTCACCGCCTGAGCCGCGCCGTAAGGGCCTCCGGCTGTACAGTAAATCACCTTCAGGTCCGGGTATGCGGTAATCAGGTCCACTGCCGCGTCATAGGTCTCCGTGGCTGAATCATGGGCCTCAACCGGCTCCAAAAGCGTCAGATCCGGCGCAAGCTCCGCCAGCTTATCGTTAAAGCCTTTGCGGCGCTCCTCGTGCTGGTTCATGGTCAGATATCCGGTGATAACGCCCACGGTACCCTTCCCGCCGGTGTAATCTGCGGTCATCTGCGCGGCTGTAGCGCCGCCCGCCACCGCGTCCGAACCGACAAAGCAGATTCTGGTATCCGTCTGGTTGGTGGACTCCGACAGATAGGTGGCGACGGTAACCCCGTCACTGACAGCCCGGTCGATATAGGCCTCCGTGCCGTCCGCCATAGGCGGGCAGACGATTCCGGCCGGGTCGTCCAGCTCCAGGGTCTCAATATAATCGGCTATGGTTTTGCCATCCGCCTCCGAGCCCATATCCACCGGGGTGACCGTACAGTTATAGCTTGCCAGATAATTTGTCACATCGTTTAATCCCGCTTTGATCAGATCCCAGAACGGATTGTTGGAATAGTAGCAGAATTTGATTTCAATGGGTTCGTCGGAGGCCTTCACCGCCGCCATCTTATAATGTTCCGGCAGTTCCGCCTTTTGTGCCTCTGTCTCCGCCTCAGAGGCCGGTCCCTCTTTCGCCGTCTCTTCTTTCGCCGGTTCCCCCGCCTTGGGCGCCTCCGTTGTCTTGGCGGCCTCCGTCTGCGCCTGCGTTGCAGCCGTTTGCCCCGAGCCACAGCCCGAAAGTCCCGCCGCCAATACCGCCGCAACCATAATGCCTGCAAGTTTTCTCGTTTTTTTCATTTCAATCCTCCTCTTATGTTAAATTGTTTCAGTTCCTGAAGCGTAAGATAAAATCTGTTCCTGAGCAAACTCAGAAAATTCCATCCGGCCGCTGATACGCCCTTCATGCATCACTATGATCCTGTGGCTCAGCGTAATCAGTTCCGGAAGTTCTGAGGAGATCAGTAAAATGCTGATGCCCTCGTCCGCCAGCTGATTGATAATGTCGTAGATCTCCTGCTTTGCGCCCACGTCGATTCCATGGGTGGGCTCGTCCAGAATCAGTACCTGCGGTTTAATGGACAGGATTCTTCCGATCAGAGCTTTCTGCTGGTTGCCTCCGCTGAGCGTGCTGATTCTCACGTTTGCATTGGGCGTCTTGACATTTAATTTGTGAATAAAATCCAGCGCATTGCGCTTCTCCGCCGGTTTGGAGACAAACGGTCCCCTCCCCCTCAGTTTTGGCCAGCTGGCCGAGTTTATATTGTCCTGAACGCTGTGCAGCCCCAAAATACCGTTGGACTTGCGGTCCTCCGACAACATTCCAAGGCCCTGGGCCACCGCTTCCTTGGGCGTGTGAAACCGCACCTCCCGGCCGTTTAAATACAAGGTTCCGCCGGACGGTCTGGTATATCCGAACACGCACTCCATCAGTTCCGTGCGTCCCGCCCCCACCAGCCCGGCAAAACCGAGGATCTCCCCTCTGTGCAGCACAAAGTCCACGTGCTCCACCTTACCCGGAAGGCAGAAATCCCTGGCCTCCAGCACAACTTCATTCTGCAGGGTGGCGGACCGCTTCCAAATCATCTCCGCCGTCTTTCCCGGAACATTGCTCTTTAACTCTCTGCCAACCATCAGGCTGATCAGGCGTGGAATATCGATTTCCCGGATATCGTATGTTCCGATATACTGCCCGTCCCTGAGAACGGAAATGACATCCGCGATCTCAAACAGCTCCTCCAGATGATGGGATATAAATACGATCGCCACGTTCCGATCCCGCAATTCCCGGATTATGTCCATCAGGATCTGGCTCTCCCTGACGGTCAGGGATGCTGTGGGCTCGTCGAAAATAATGGTTTCCGGATCTCTGGAAAGCGCTTTGGCGATCTCCACCAGCTGCTGCTCCGAAGCGGAGAGGTCGTTGACCAGCGTCCCCGGCTTGATCCAGTCGATGTGCATCTTTTTTAAAAGCTCCGCCGCACTCTCCCTCATGGCCCGTTTGTCGATAAAGGCCCCTTTTTTAATAAAATGGCCCAGATAGATATTTTCATATACCGTCAGATGCTTTACCAGCGAATTCTCCTGATGAATCATCGCAATCTGGCATTTGGCCGCATCCGCGGTGGAACGGAACTCCACCCTGCTGCCCTTGTAGCGCACCTCCGAGCCCGAATCCGGCGCGTACACTCCGGAGAGAATATTCATCAGAGTGGATTTGCCTGCTCCGTTCTCGCCGATAATCGCATGCACTTCCCCGGCCTTAAAACGTAAATTGATGCCGTCCAGAGCAACCACGCCCGGGAAGGTTTTTCTCACATTCCGTGTTTCTATTACAACCTGTTTTTCCATTGCCGTTCCCCCAGCCGTCATTTGCCGTCTTTGGCCTGTTCGTTTTTCTGGTCCTTTATCTGCGCCTTGTTCAGAACGATTTTCTTCTCTCTGCGCTTTTTGTTGACGCAGTCAAGGCCGACCGCGAGAACGATCATCAGACCGATGGTGAAGGTCTGCATCGTTGCGGGGAAATTCAGAAGAATAAACGCGTTTTTGATCACCCCCATGATCGCTGCGCCGATCAGGATACCCACGACCGAGCCCTCGCCTCCGGCCATGGAAACGCCGCCGATCACAACCGCTGCGATCACATTGGTCTCAATTCCGTCACCCGCGGAAGCCTCCGCCGTAGTCAGGTTTCCTGCGTAGAGAATGCCCGCAACCGCCGCCAGAAAACCGGATACGACATACGCCGTGATTTTGATCCGGTCTGAATTAATGCCGGAAAGCTTGGCGGATTTTTCATTGTCGCCCACCGCATAGATATTCCGGCCGAAAACGGTCTGCGTCATAACCACAATTCCAATTATATAGATCGCCAGCATGAACAAAATCGGAACCGGAAGCTGCAGCTTCCAGGGAAGGGCGATTCTGCCGCCTCCCAGCACGGAGGCCGCGTTCGAGAACTTAATAGGGATACCCGCAGTCACCATAAACGCAAGCCCTCTCGCCATCATCTGGGTTCCCAGAGTGGCGATAAACGGGGCGATCCCGATCTTCACGGAGAGAAACCCATTGATCATTCCGATGGAGAGGCCGGTCAGAAGCGCGACCAGTACGGCAAGCCAGGGATTGATCATCTGCGCCAGATACGCGGCCACACAGGCGGATAAACTCAGCGTGGCTCCCACAGAGAGATCGATTCCGGCAATGATAATTACCATTGCCTCCCCTACCGCCATAATCCCCACATTGGATATCTGCCTCATAATGTTGATCAGATTGGCCGGTTTCAGGAATTTCGGCGTCAGCAGTTGAATTCCCAGGCAGAGGATTAAGAAAATCATCAAAATCCCCAGCTCCTGCACCTTGAAAATTGAAATACCGCGACCGCCTTTTGTACTCTTCTTTTCCATAAACTGATTCCTCATACGTTTCGCATTCCTTTTCCTCGAAAAGATTATCAAAAGATATTATATTTTTTGTTTTTATCAAATACATAATTATCTTTTAAAGATATCATACTTTTTCTGTGCGATAAAGTCAAGAATAAATAAATTATTTTCTCATATTCGTCTATATTCCACAAAACAAGTTTTATCTTTTTATCGAATAAGCCCAAGTTCATTTTTAATCCCCTGATCTTTACATTTGAAGATTATTATCTTATAATGGCACTATAGTAAATTTCAGGAAAGCGGTTCATTTTATGAAAAATATACCTGCCTACAAAATCGTATATTCCAGTTTAAAGCAATCCATTCGGGACGGCTCCCTGCCTCCCGGCTCCTTTTTGCCAACGGAAACCGAGCTGTGCAAGCAGTTCAATGTCAGCAAAACCACGATCCGCAAGGCCATCTCCCTGCTGGCTCAGGAGGGACACATCCGGGTGACGCAGGGACGCGGCACCGAGGTGCTGGACAACTCCACAACCCAAAAGCTGAACACCGTATCCTCATTCACGGAAACGCTGGTGCAAAAGGGATATTCCGTATCCACCCGGGGGGCGTTTATTCAGACGGTCCGTGCGGACGCGCACATTGCAAAGGTTCTGAATATCCTGGAGGGAGCCTCTGTGTACAACGTCCAGCGCGTTCAGTGTGCCGACGGAGCGCCCATCGCGATCATGGAAAATTACCTGGTGGCGGACATGTTTCCCAATTTTCACACCGGGTACGCGGATTTCATCAGTCTTTACGCCACCCTGGAAAAGGACTACCACCTCATCATCACCAAGGCTGAGGAGACCATCATGGCCGCCACGGCGACTTTTATTGAATCCCAGATTCTCAACGTGGAGGTCGGCGAACCCCTGCTGATCAGCAAACGGGTCACCTACTGCGACAGAGGTCCCTTCGACTACTCCATCCTGAAAATCCGTGGAGACAAGTACAGCTACAGCATCCATCTTTCCGGCAGATAACAAGCGTCTCCTGCTGCAGCGCGGCCAACGCTTTATTTAGCAAAACCTCCCTGGAACCGACATGGCTCCGGGGAGGTTTTTCAGTGTTTGGAAGTCATTATGCGCCGCAGTAATCCCCAAATTCGCTCAGAACTTCCGCCAGGTGATTGAACCGTTTTGCCACGGTCTTATATTGGTCCGAGACAGCCCGGTCCGGACGGTAGCACGCCTCCCGCCGGTGAATGCCGTCAATCACCTGGTAGCTGCCGATCCGTTTCATCCCTTTGGCGGCTATGGCGGCCGCCCCCAACGAGGCCGCATCCTGGTCAATGTTCGTCTTTAGCACCCTTACATCCAGTATATCGGCGAACATCTGCAGCCAAATGGCGCTTTTGCTGCCGCCTCCACAGATCAGAATCTCGTCCTCCATTTGGACCTTCCGCTGCAAATAGGTGATCGACTGCTTCAGATTCAGCGCGATCCCCTCCAAAACAGACCTGGCCAGATCCGCCCGGTTGTTGAGCAGCGAGAGGCCAACAAACGCCCCCTGGATGTTTACACTCTTATCCTGGGAGGTTCCCCCGGCAAGGCTGGGATTGAACAGGATTCCGTTCGCACCCACCGGAGCGCTTTGGGCCAGACGGTCGATCTCCCCGTATGCCTGGGGTCCGAATTCCGTAAACAGATTGTCCCGCACCCACCGCAGGGAGCTCCCGCCCGCAAAGATTGAATAAGCTGAAGTGTACATTCCCGGCTCAATGTGGGCGAATACATAGGGTCTGGTTTTAAAGTCCAGAACCGGACGGCAGGCCGTCACTGGAACCCAGCTGGAGGAACCGAGGGAAATGTAAGCAGCCCCGTCCCGGATGCCCGTGGCGCCAAGAGCCATACAGGCGTTATCCACGCCGCCCGCCATCACCGCCGTGTCCGTTGTCAGCCCCAGCTCCTTTGCCGCCTGCTCCGTCAGATATCCCACCACCGTGTCCGAGGGAACAATCTTTGGCAGGATGTCCATATCGATTCCAGCCGCTTCCCAGAATTCCTCCTGATAGCGCGCCTCCTTCAGATTGTAGCCGCCGGTCCCTGAGGCGTAGGAGTGGTCGGTCAGGATTTTTCCCGTCATTCTGTAGTTGATATAATCTTTGGAGCCCAATACGTGTTTCATGTTTGAGAACACTTCACTCTGATGGGCTTTCATCCACATCAGCTTAAAGATCGTATAACAGTGCACGGGGAAACCGTTCCCTGTTGTCATATACCATCGTTCCTCGTCCACTGTTTCAAAAAAACGCCTTGCCTCATCCTTTGCCCTCCCGTCGGACCAGATGGGCACCCGCTCCAAAAGCGCGGCTCCGCTGCCATCGATGGGAATCGCCGTCAGGCTCTGGCCTGAAATGGCTACCGCGCCCACAGCTTGCGGATCTGTGTGCGACGCAGCCAACAGCTGTTTCGTGCTCTCCACCACCCCGTTCCACCAGTCTGATGGTTTCTGCTCGTGCAGTCCCGCCTCCGGAAAGTAGGTGCGGTATTCCATAAAGGATTTCGCCAGCACCTTTAAGGAATCATCGTATAAAGCGGCCTTCACACCTCCGGTCCCCAAATCGTATGCAATAATCACCATATTTTTACCTCTCCTTTCATGTAAATTATACAAAGATAGTTATCTTTTGTCAATGCCTCTTGATTTATAAGATGTTTTCGGGTATATTTGGATATAGATAATTACCTTTGGAGGTGGAGAATGATTTATAAAGGTCTTGAGTTGGATCATCTGGGGCAGTATATTGATGTCAGCACCGTAAAGACGGACTGTGCGATTCAGGAAATCGATGAAATGATTGAAATCGTAGCAAAACATAACTGTATCTGCGCCAGCCCCATGCCCTGGGCGACGGAATATACCATCGGGAAGCTGAAATCCGTCACCGGAACCGTAGTGACCGGTGTGGTTGGTTTTCCCTCCGGCGCTGAGACGACCGGCGCCAAGGTAAGGACCGCCAGGGAATTGATCGCCCTGGGCTGCCGGGAGCTCGACATGGTCATCAATGTAGCGGCTTTAAAGTCCGGGATGTATGAGTATGTCAAGAGCGACGTAAAGGCAGTCATCGATGCCGCAGACGGGATTCCGGTGAAAACGATTCTGGAGGTTTGCTACCTGGACGATGAATTGATCACGCGGGCCAGCAATCTCTGCGTTGAGGCCGGCGCCAGCTATATTAAAACCGGAACCGGCTGGGGACCTTCCCCCACTACAGTGGAACACATCAAATTAATCCGCAAAACCATTGGGTCCGCCGCAAAGATCAAAGCAGCCGGCGGCGTTCGCTCCCTGGACACCTTACTTTCCATGTACGCGGAGGGCTGCAACCGATTTGGCATCGGTGTGCGCACGGTGAAGGATATTTTTCAGGAGGTACAGCGCCTCGAGAGCAGCTGCGCATAAAAAAGCCAGGGAGCAAAAGCAGGACGTTTCCGTCTCTGTTTCGCTCCCTGGCTTTTTTTATGGCCTGTAAACGCTTAGGATTGCCGCCTTATCCCCCAAAGCCGCACCTCTCACCTTTTCCTCTTTTCAGGGTAAAAGGCAAGAAACAGCTTGATATATTCCGGCATTCTTGCAAGGTCGGGAGAAAAGAACCAAAAAGCAAATCCATCACAGAATTCACATTGTTTACCGTGAATGATATAGCTTTTCCTGTGGCTGCATGAACCGTCCTCCTTCATATTATGACAATGCTTACAAGCGCCGTAATCACCGGTAAAGGCTTGCTGAATGTAGTCGGGAGCCTGTTCAATCGCTTGTCTCTGCTTGTCTACATTGCTGAAATACATGCGAAGAATAAGGTCATTCTCACGCATATAAATTCTGGCAAAGCTTTTTTTACTCTTGACCCCGGCCTTCGTATAGATTATCATTTTCCGCCCCCAGCAATACCCGTCCCCGATTGTCCGGTTGCAGGTATATCCCAGCCGATTCATTTCAGCGTCAAAGGCTACTATAAATTCCTTATCCTGAGAACTGACAAAACGATATGCTTCCTCTTTTAATAAATCGTTCACTGCTCACTCTCCTTTAAACTATACTTTTTCTTCGCCAAAGGCGAACAAACACATAACTAACCGCTTTGTTTTTTCCGGCTGGTAAAAGGATTCCATCACGTTCCTTATCTCCTTTAAAAGAGATAGCCCAGTTCATCTCTCCCGTCCTTTTTCGCCCGCTCCCGCAGCGCGCTGCGCTGCTCCTCGCTCATCCGCGGGATCACTGCGAATATATATTCAGTCCGGTCCGCCTCATAAGCTTGTTCAGCGATTAAATCCGCCTGCTGGGAGTTCAGCCCCGTGGCTGCCATATAGAAAATCTCCATATTCTCACCCTCGTAGGCTTCCAGGGCGCACGCCCCCAGCTCCTCCTCCGTCAATTCAGATGACAGGATTGCAAAAAATTCTGTTTTTCCATCCCGGGCAGCCCGCCTTGCCAGCTCCCGTTTCATGACCTCAATTTTGCTGTCCTTTTTGTCGTTAACCATCGCGAAGTATTCCATCTCTCCGTTTTCGTAGGACTGTTCCAAAATGGAGGTCCAGGTCTCATCTCCCGCCTCGTCGATCACAGCAGTGAAATACAGCAGGTTGTGTTCCCGGTAAAACTGCAAAGCCAGTTCGTCGGCCGTCCCCGCAAAGGGACCGTCGGCCAAAAGCAGCACCAGTTCCTGCGGCAAAATCCCATTTGGCTTCCCGTTCTCCTGCTCAATCGCCTGACGCACCGCCTCGGTCACCGCCTGGTCGTCCGCGTACTGAACCGTCTTTTTGCCGTAACATACCGTTTTCCCGACAATTTCCCGCTTCACACCGTACTGCGCAGGGTCCACATTCCAGGCCAATGCCACGATATACTCATTTTTCCAGATCAGTTTCTCCTGCAGACTGGTCTGGTCGGCGCGGCGCTTGACGTCGCTGTCGTCGATGATCGTGCGTTCTCCGTCTTCGGCCTCCGGCTGCTGCACAGCCGCATTTTTCGCAGCTTTTTTCTTCTGCCGTTGCTCTGGCTCCTTATCGGAGACATTCACCGCAGCCACCGCATTCCCGCCGTTCTGAGGCGGCGCAAATCCGCACAGCAGCGCAGCCCCCGCCAACACGGCGGATACTGCCGCGGCTGCAAAGGCGCTGCCCCTGCTTCTCCTTTTAAATCCCATAATCTCCCCCAGCCTCTCTTTCATCCATTTCGCGTTCTCACTGAGCGGCAACGCCATCTCCGCGCCGGACGGCGCAATATGAGACCGCAGCGTATCTAAGAGGACGTTCCCGTAAATGCGCTTGCGCTCTCCGTCCAAACGCCGGATCACCGCTTCGTCGCAGGACAGCTCGCATGCGCGGGCAATCTCCTTTCGCAACAACCGGACAACCGGATTAAACCAGTGTACGCACACGGCAATTTCCACCGTCCACTTGTAGAGCGCATCCCGCCTGCGGATATGGGTTGCCTCGTGCAGGAATACATAGTAGGCCTGATCCGCTGAAAAATCCAAAGGCACTGCGATCATAGGCTGAAACAATCCCACAGCCGCGTGGGATGAGACGCAGGGACTGATCCAAATCTGCGGTAAGCGTTTCATCCCGCAATCCCGGCATGCGTCAGACAGCGCCTCCCTAAATGCCTCCGTTTTGTTCCCGTTCCGGCGCAGCAGCTTCAATGCCCTCCTGTAATTCCAAAGCTTTTTCCCAAACATGACGGCAGCAACGGCCAGCCAGATCCCCGCCAACAGCGCGCTCAGAGCCGCCGCGGTGCCCGCCGGAATAAATCCGCCGTCCGGGACGCCGCCCGCCAAGGGCCAGGCGGCGGATTGTGGAACGGGAGACGGTCGGGTGGGCATAGATTGGCCGATGTGATCCGGTATCCCGGCGGGCACAGACGGATTGGTGTTATCCGGTATTCCAGCAGACATCGATTTTTCTGCCGTTTCCGACACCGCCCCAAACGCTCCCGCCTGGGGCAGAGGCATTGCGGGCAGGACGCCCGGCCCCGGAATAGGAAGCAGGAGCCGCAGCACCACAATCCCCCAGACATAATACTGCCATCTGCGCCCCAGACGGCGCCCCAGAAGCCGGGTAAGCGCCAGCAGAACCAGCGTAAGGACCACACCGGACAACGACAGGCTCAAAAGGATGCTCATCCAATGATTCAAGGCTCCCCGCCCCCTTTCTCCCAGAACTCCTTTAGTTCATCGTAATCGTCTTTTGTCAGATACTCCTGTTTCACGAGGGCGGATATGAGATGCTTTGTGCTGCCGCCGAACACCCGGTCCACCAGGCTGCGGGCCTGCATCTGCTGGTAATCCTCCCGCGAAACCCGGGCCATGTACTCGTTGAGCCGCCCGCGCTTACACACCGATACCATGCCCCGCTCGGCCAGGCGCGCCAAAAGCGTCAGAATGGTATTCGCCTTCCATTCTTTGCCGCGGGCCTCCAGCTCCGAGCTGAGGTCCGCAAACATCACGCTCCCCCCGCGATCCCATATCACTTCCATAACCTCCAGCTGCGCTTCCGGCAGCGCTGTCTCCCGTTCCATCTGCCCCGCTCCTCTCCTCCACATATTCACCTACATTTTGTAGGTTCTGACTTCAGTTTACACCTACGCTCAGTAGGTGTCAAGTTCAAACTGAATTAAACGGTTTCCATTTCATCAAACAGGCAAAAATACCACCACAAATTTTCTGTCTGCCGCAGTAACTCGTTTTTAATTTTACATAATATTTTTATGTCAACTCATCACTTCAAACACCGGCAGCCCCCGCCGTTCTCATGACGCCTCTCACAATTTGTGATATAGTTACAGGAACGTGAAACCTTTTTTAATAATTTGCGTACTGTTAGGTGAACTACGAAAAAAGGAGGATGCCATGAATGACAGTGAAATCATTCGGAAATTGAAAAACCGTGAGGAGGAAGGCCTGAGGGGGCTGATCCGGCAGTATACCCCCTACGTCACCGCCATACTCTGTAACATCTCCCGCGGAATTCTCAGCCTTGAGGATATAGAGGAGCTGGCTGCGGACGTGTTTTGGTCCGTCTGGAGTCACAGCGCCGGACTGCAGGAGAACCGGCCCCTAAAACCCTACATGGCCCAGACCGCGCGAAATGCGGCCTACAGCAAACTGCGCCGGATAAAGGAGCTCCCCATCGCTTATGACGACGACATCCTGTCCATTTCCCATGCCGGAAATCCTGACGAGCTCACCATTCAAAAAGAGCAGACGGAAATCCTCAATTCTGCCGTGGAAGCCTTCGGGGAACCGGATCGGGAAATCTTTATCCGATTTTATTATCTGGGCGAGCGCATTGAGGCCATCGGCAGAAGGCTGGCACTAAATCCGTCCACTGTGAAAACCAAACTGCACCGCTGCCGGAAACGGCTGAGGGGGATCTTTGATGAAAGGGGGTATCAGCATGGATAAAATCCGAATCAGTGACCTTTGTTCCCGCCTGGACCCGCGCTACCTGGAGGATATGGACGTGGAAAATGAAACCAGTTTGAAACCATCGGCACAGCGGATTGAAAATCTGGTGTTTCAAAAGCTGAATGCTGAGACAAATGCGGCCGGTACGGCCGGGAAACGGAGACCTATGAGAAAGAAATCCTGGAAAATATTATTGATTGCGGCTGTATTCTGCCTGTTCGCCGCCTCGGTGTTCGCCTTGGCAGGCGGTTTTGATTACTTCCGGTCCATTTTCGGGGACACGGCCAAACATGTGGAGCAGGACATTCAATCTCCGGGAATCACCGCCGCGGACTCTGACCGTCAGATGACGCTGGAGAGCATGCTGACCGACGGTTACAAGATCAATCTGATTGTCTCTCTGAAGGCACTGTCCGGTGAAGCAAAGGCAAACACCTTTGACCATGAGCCCATTGACTTGTTTGACACAAATCTCACCCCCAACAGCTCCTACGAACACGAGGTCGCTCTGTCCTACACTTGCAGTGAGTTAGAAGAATTTTCCACCGAAAACCGGCATTTTTATCATCTGCAGCTGGATTCCCTGGAAAATTGCACCGGTTGGGATCTGAAGTTATCCCTGTCCCAGGAAATGGGCGGACTGTCCCTGGATACCAAGGTGGAGAGCACCACGGCCGCCAGACAGCTGGATATCGGTCAGGACATTGACGGCAATCTGACGGTCGAGTCCATCCAGATCTCGCCTTTAGGAGCGCTTTTGATCGGTTCCGAGAAAGAGGCAGCCGGAGGACTTCCAGCACCGTCTGTGGACCTCATCTTCCTGGACGGAAGCCGCGAGGAACTGATTTCCTCCATGTCTTTTGACTCCGGCGACGATGGGACCGTCCTTGGCGGCGGCAGCGCCGTGATCAGCGACGACCCAACCGCCGGGCCGCTGGTGGTTACTACCTACGGGATGCGCAACCCGGACGGCAAAGTAGTGCTGGCCGCTGAATTCGGGCGGATCATCCGTCTGGATCAGGTAAAATCCATCTCCGTGGACGGAGTGGAATACTCTGTAAAATAGGGGTGAATGCGCAGACTTTATCGGTCTGTCGCGGTGTGGTAGCCATATCGATTCGCCTGCTACAACGCCGGAGCCCGATCCATCTGTTCCGGCGCTGCGGCGTGGCCCATCCCAGATGTTCCCGCAGGCGCAACAGCGGCCGTTTTTCCTTTACCTCCCATCCCGGGCAGCGCCAGAACTTCTCTGCTCCAAAAATTCCCGGAACCCCTGAGAGTCGCCGGCTGTAAAAGCAGTTTTCCAGAAAAAGAGCCGTCTGGCCTTCTCCACAGTTACGAAAAATCCCTGTTCCGTCTCCACCACGTTTTGGATAGAAGAATAGTCCAACTTCCCCCTGCTCCGTTCATTTTCCCAAGTCATCTCTTGTTCCCAAAAGCAGTAGACCGTTTCTGATCCCAGTTCTCCGGGGGCCAGATGCTGTTTCATCCAATTTACCTGACGCTCGAATTCCTCCCGTCGCCCCTTCTGCGAGCGCTGCTTCCTCTCCAGAGCTATCAAAGCGGCAACAGCAATCCCTCCCGTGAGCAGCGTTCTGCCCGGATCCCTGGTCAAGATGCCGATCACCAGAAGCGCGATCAGAAATCCGGCCATTTTAAATTTCATCCGCTTAAATCCGTCGCTGTCTGCCTGCAGATTCCGTGCTGCGTACTCCCGAAGCACGGAATCATCCAATACCATACGGATGCAGAATAAAGGTTCCACTTTCATCTCCTACTACCTTTCAGCCGAATCACTTCTTTGCCTGTCTTTTCCGCTATGAACTGCAGAAATGCCTTGCTGTCCCCCACTGTAAAGTCACGTTTCGCAAAGTACAGCCCGGAGTCCTCTTTGAAATAGAGAAACACTGCGTCCCGGCTCTCCGCAACCTTATCCACCGCAGGATATTTCCACATCATATCCCCGACCGTGATTGCCCAAAACCCTTCCTCTCCAAACATAAAACGGTTCCCATTAAACGTTCCGGTATCTCCGCGTTCCTTAAGCGCAATCGTAAGAAACAAAAGGCGCAGCATAACCCGGTTGCGAAACCGCCGGAACGCGATCAAGAACCAAATAAACACCAGCAGCGCCTCCACGATAAAACTCCGCAGCGTATAGGCTCCTCCCCCTCCGCCCAAGCTCATGATCAATACAATACTGTACCAGATCAACAACACCCATGCGCCCGCGCTCCGCTTCGTCCCTTTCCGGTACAGATCAAAGGCAGTTCTGCGGTACCGCTCCTCCAGTTTCCGGTCCTTTTTCCTCACATCCACCTGAAAAATCACATCCACGTCCGATTCCTCCCCCTAATCCATTTCCCCGCATCCTTGCCATTTCCTTCCAGACCACCGCAAACGCACCAAGACATACGGGCAATTTCACTCTAATCATAAGGAATTTTTCCATGTATTTCAATCAAAATTCATTCTAATTTCCAAAAATGTGCAGATTCTTCAGAAAATCCTACCATGGTTTACACTTTATATCCTCCCCACAAAAGCCCCAAACCGCCGTTCCCTTAAAGAACCATAAAAAGAAGGAGCCGGTTAATCCGGTTCCTTCCTCTCCATGCGCAAATATCGCACAGCCGTATCAACTTCCGAGACAGACGAATACCGCCTCTTCCCCAAAGGATCTTAAATTGCGGCCAGGATCCTACCCAAATTGCAGCACGCTGCAAGAACATCTTCATCCGGCATTTCCTGGGCTATAACACCTTCTCCGCCCGCCACCACTGCGCCGTCTGCCATCACGCGGTCCTGCCACTCGCGCATCCACTGTCCGTCCCCCCAACCGTAGGAGCCAAACAGACCGATCTGTTTTCCAGAAATCATTGGGTCCAGCTGTTCCATAAACGGCTCCATCTCGCTTTCTTCCAGCACCTCGTCGCCCATAGCCGGGCACCCCAGCGCAAAGGCCTGTGCTTCCTTCAGTGTGTCCGCGGTGATCTGAGATACGGTCAAAGTCTCCGCCTCCCTTCCGGACTCCCGGATGCCCTGGCCGATTGCCTCAGCCATAACCTCCGTGTTTCCAGTCTGTGACCAGTACACAACATAAATTTTGTCCATCATTTCCTCCTTATACCGCTATTTGATGTTTGCGTGACGGAGTACGGTGAAATTTTAGTATCTTGTGAACATCAGCTCCGGCGGCAATCATCCGCACTACCTGCTCCTTTGCCTGGTCATACTCCTCAAAGATTTCCAGCCGTTCCTCCAAATTCTCATAAACTTTCCAGTATCCGGAGTAGATAAAGTCTTTTCCGCCGTTCTGAATGAACCCGGCCACGTCGGCCACCGGATATCCCAGGAGCAGCCCGATTTCATGTGGAAATGGCTCTCTGCATTTCATATAGCCGCTATACCGTTCCGCTACCTTGCTCAATATATCCACCAATCCCACTCCCGAATATCCGAATGCCTTCATCAGCGCCATGACCTCAGGACACATTAAATACTCTTCCAGCTTCTCCCTTCGAAACAGGAAAAATGTAACCCGTTCACTACACTCACACAGAAGGCGGCAGGAGATGCCGGTGGTGCAAAACAAACGAATTACGGTATCCCTATGCTGTCTGTCCACACCAAGAAGATTAGACACCTTGATTCCGGTCAGCAGTGGCGCGCACTGAAGGCCAACCTGTATCTCCACCTCGTTTCGATTTAGCGTCGCTACCAAATGTATCGCTTCACTGCTCACCCGCATTTCCCCTCTCACTTTATAAAATGAATCGCTAGATAGTTAGCCCAAGCTAACCATCTAGCAATATCATAACAGACCAACGCCAAATATGCAATCTCTGTGGAGTGAGAAAATTTATCCCTACGCTGGCTAATGCCAAATCAGGGTAAACCCCATTTCTCCCCACTCTATCTAATATCACTTCAGTGCAAAACCTATTCCAAATTCCTTCCCACCTCAAACTGACAAAAAAGCCCTCTCCTCCCCTTCCGGAGCCACAGCTCCCTCCGGTTCCGATCAGGCTCTTGCCAAAATCAGTCTACAATCGCTTCAGTTCTGCGCGTCTGTCTCCACCGCCCGGTCTCCCTCCAAACCGTCATCGCCGATCAGATCATGGGGAACCATGGAGATACTGCGCTGCCCCTCCTCGGGCAGGCTGTTGTAATTCTCCAGCCATTCCAGAGTCTCCGGCGATAACTGGTCCGCGGCAAAAAATCTGCCCTCGTACTCCACAGTACCATCCGCCAGGAACAGGATATAACTACCGCCTAGCTTTACCGCCGCGGCGTTCTCATCCAGATAGATGTAGTCGATATCCCGATATCCAAAATTGGACTGCCCCTCCTCCGTCGGAGTCCGGTTGAACGCCACGGATGAGCCCAGGGTTCCGTCCGGCGTCCCGCAGGAAATCTTGGCCGTGCGGCCGGTGGAGCGCAGCAGTACGCCGCCCAGGACCACCTGCTTGTCCTTCTCCTGCTCAGGCTCCAGCCATCCCATCTCTGTCAACGAGGCCAGCGTATCGGCGTCCACGTCCTCCAGGCTGCCTTTCTCCAGCAGACGGATATCCAGGGCTTCCGACTGGCCCGGATAGGTCTCCTGAATAAACTCCAGCTTCACCTCCACCTTGTCTCCGCTGTGAAGCTGCACAAACCTGGGCTCCTCCTCCGTACTCTGAAAGCTGACCGGGCCTTCCCGGTCGAGCACCACCATATTGCCACCATTCTTGGTTCTCAGATACCGGCCGGTCATAGCAGGCAACCCGGACAGATCCGGTGTCTCTCCATCCGTTGCCGGTTCTGCCGCAGGACTTGCTGTTTTTGTGACGGGGACAATGGCCTGTCCGGTAAACTGTTCGACCGTTCCCACCGCAGTGTCGTCCACTGTACTCGTCCCACTGTCCTTTGCCGAAGCGCAGCCGGCCATGATAACCGCTCCCGCCAGGACCGCTGCAGCGATCCCTCTCCATCGATTCCCTCTCTTCAATCCAATCCCTCCCGACTGTTCATTCTTCCTTTACCATATCATATGAAGCCGGAAAGTTCTTTACTTTTTCCTGTAGGCTTTCTTATGATTGAAGGGAGCACTGGTAGGACAGACTGCTACTCTTCCGCAAAATAGACAACGGTCAGATACTGGCCGGTGTGAATGGTATCCTCCCTGAGATTGTTCATCTTCTTCAGCTCCTCCACATACTCTTTGGCGCTGAGACTGCCGCCCTCCCGGTACTCCTTCGCCAGGCTCCAGAGGCTGTCGCCCTCCTGGATCTCCACACTCTTGTAGTAGCGCGTGGCGGCCTTCTCCTCCTCAGCCATGGAGGTCAGCATGGTGCGGCCTAAAAATACGGAAGCGAATACAATAACTGCGACACAAGTGATCATAAACTTTCTCATCATAAGTAAACCTCCCCCTGCCGCCCCGCTTGTCAGGAAGCAGAGCAAACATATGTTCTTTTGTATATTCCAACTATACTACCAGAACATATGTTTGTCAATCTTTTTTGGCAAAAAATCGAACAAAGGTTTGCATTTTAATCGAACATATGTTACTATAATACCAGATTAACATTTTATGGGAGGATAGCCATGGCTCAAGATAAAATTACTGCAAAACAGGAAGAGATACTGGAATACATCAAAGAGACCATACTGAAGAAAGGATATCCGCCTGCGGTCCGGGAGATCTGTGAGGCTGTTCATTTAAAGAGCACCTCCTCCGTCCACTCCCACCTTTCCACCCTGGAGGAGAAGGGCTTTATCCGCCGTGATCCCACCAAGCCCCGGACCATCGAAATTCTCGACGACACCTTCAATTTCAACCGCCGTGAGATGACCAACGTTCCGGTAGTGGGCGCGGTTGCGGCGGGACAGCCGCTTCTGGCGGAACAGAACATAGAAGATTATTTCCCCATCCCCGTGGAACTGCTCCCCAACGCGGACACCTTCATGCTCCGCGTCAAAGGTGACAGCATGATCAATGCGGGAATCCTTGACGGGGACCAGATCATTGTGGAGCAGACCCCCTCCGCCCAGAACGGCGATATCGTGGTGGCTCTGCTGGAGGATTCCGCCACGGTGAAGCGTTTTTACAGGGAGGACGGCCACTACCGCCTGCAGCCCGAGAACGACTACATGGACCCCATCATCGTGGATCATGTAGACATTCAGGGAAAGGTCATCGGGCTCTTCCGCCGGATGAAATAAAACCCTGCCCGCTCCCGTTTAAAGGCGCGACCCCGGCCGGCTTATATTCCGCCGGCTCGCCGGCCAGAGCCGCCGCACAATCGCCAGCGGCCTGTTTTTTACCAATCAAAAGCCCTGCCTCCGGGCGGAAACCAGATCACAGCCAACGTTGTGCTCAGTTTCCCCCGGTTGCAGGGCTTTTTTATTCGAATACACGGGAACCGCCGGATAAACCGGCGGCCTGCCGCGTTTCTTACAGCTTATTCGTTTCTTACAGCTCGTTCACATCCACAAAGGTCTTGCCGTCCCGCCAGATCCGCTCCAGATCGTAGAACAGCCGGTCCTCCCGGTTGAAAGCGTGCACGATCACATCGCCGTAATCCAGCAGAATCCAGTTGGCGCTCTGATAGCCCTCGGTCTGCCTTACCTGGTAGCCCGCTTCCGCCATCTTCTCCTCCACATTGTCCGCCATAGCCTGAACCTGATTCAGGTTCGAGCCGTCGGCGATGATAAAATAGTCCGCCATCACGGAAACCTCATGGATATCGATAATCTTGATATCCCCGCCCTTTTTCTCGCTGAGGGCCGCGTAGGCCAGTTTAGCCATTTCTTTAGACTGATCCATTCAATTCTCCTTTCGATTCCAGTAGCTGTTTAAAGTAGATATGGGCTTCCCGGGTCATCGGATCGATGCTCCCGCCCTTTTTGGTCAGATACTCCAGCGTGCCGTCCAGGATCGCGAACATCGTCTGATCCAGATCCACGTACGCCATGGCGCGCATCTGCGGAAGATTCTCCGCCTTGTAGCGCCTCGGCTCGATATAGTCGGCGATATAGAGAATTTTATCCAGCACGGTCATGTCCGGCTTGCCAGTGGTATGACAGGCGATGGCGCTCAAAATCTCCTCATCCCGTATCTGATATTTGTTCTCCGCCAGCCACGCCCCATATTTGGCGTGCAGCACGGCCAATGCCTTGTTCTCCGACTCTGAAACCGGAATCCCGTGCTTCAGGCACTTTTTTAAAATCACTTCGTCGCTGTAGCGCTTTCCGCAATCGTGCATCAGCCCCGCCAGCTCCGCCTTGTTCATGTCATAGCCGTACCGCATTGCAAGGGACATGCAGGTAAAGGACACGCTTAAAGAATGTTCGTAGCGCATGGGCGACAGGCGGTTTTGCAAGCGCTTGCGGAACATCATAATTTGACTGCATTGATTCTCCATTGTGACCCCTCTTTTCTTCAGTTTATGCTCACTTCAGCCCCCTGATACAGGCGGTTGCGCCGGATATAGGCCGCCACCTCCCCCGGCACGTAGGGGCCGATATTCTTCCCTTCCATAGCCATTCTCCGCAAATCTGCGCTGGAGACATCCATCTCCCCGCAGTGCAGCGGCAGAATACGGGCGCCGTAGCGGGCGATCAGGTGGGCGATCTGCTGATCCAGGCTGCGCTTTGCCTCCTTGAAAGCGCGTCCGGCCACCAGCAGCGTAGCCCTGGCCATCACCTGTTCCGGATGATACCAGCCCTCGATCTGATACAGGGAGTCCGCCCCGATAATAAAATAAAAGGTATGTTCCGGGTAAGCCTCCTGCAACAGCGCCAGGGTCTGGGCCGTGTAGGTGTAGCCGGGCCGCTGCAGCTCAAAGTCCGAGTACGCAAAATGCGGGTTGCCGGCAATGGCCAGGCGCACCATATCCCAGCGTTTCTCCCCTTCGGTCACCGGGTGGTCCTGCTTGTGGGGCGGATGGCCGGAAGGCATGAACCAGACCTGGTCCAGCCCGTATTCCTGATAGGCCTGTTCCCCCAGCCACAGATGCCCGTTGTGAATGGGGTCAAAGGTTCCCCCCAAAATTCCGATTTTACCCATTTTACCCTTCCAACTCCTCCTACATTCCCGCTTAACGTATTTTTAACTGCAACGGTTCAAAAAAGTTGACATAATCTTTTTATGTCAACTTGACGCATCTCACTCAATTTGCGCGCTTATTTTGGCAGCACAATTTTTCGTTTGTTCTCCTCCTTGGCCTGGCGGTACAGCACGATCTTGCGGCCGATCACCTGCACGACCTCGGAATGGGTGCGCTCCGCCAAAACCTCGGCGATGGATCTCCCGTCGTCCAGGCAGTTCTTGAGCACGGTGATTTTCACCAGCTCTCTGGCCTCCAAAACCTCGGATACAGCCTGAGTCACCTCGGGGGTCAGGCTGGCCTTGCCGATCTGGAAAACCGGATCGATTGTCATTGCCAATCCCTTCAAATAGGATCTCTGTTTGCTTGTCATATTTTCTCCTTCATGTATCAGGCGGCCTGCATCGGACGCAGACCGCTTTCTTAAATGCAATGGAACGCCGGCGCAGCCTGCGGATTGTCGGATGCAATGGGCCGATTGCCCATTGCAACGGGACTGCCGCTACTTGTAATAGTCGAATTCCAGGCCATACATGCGCACCGTGTCGCCCTCCTCGATTCCGGCCTTCTCCAGGTCCGCCAGAATCCCCGTGTTCTTGAGGAATTTCTGGAAGAAGTCGAAGCCCTTCTCCGATTCCAGGTTGGTGTAGCCCAGCATCTTTTCGATGCGCGGTCCCTCCACCACGTACACGCCGTTCTCCGCCTTCTCCACCGTGTAGGGCAGGCTGCGGTCATCCTGGAATTCCAGCTCGAATTCCGGCTCGAACACGATAGGCGCGTCGTCCACGGTCTTTAACAGCTCGTTCACATGGTAGAGCAGCTCCTTCACGCCCTTGCCGCTGACCGCGGAGAGCGCGAACACCTTCATGCCCAGAGGTTCAAACTCCTGGCGCAGGCGTTTTAAGATGCCGTCCTCGCCCTCGTCCCCGTAAACCGCGTCCATCTTGTTGGCCGCGATCACCTGGGGCCGTTTCACCAGCTCCGGATTATAGGCCTCCAGCTCCTTTAAAATAGTTTTGATGTCCTCCACCGGATCGCGCCCCTCCACGGAAGCGCCGTCCACCACGTGGATCAGCACCTTGGTGCGCTCGATATGCTTTAAGAAAGCATGTCCCAGGCCCACACCCTCGGAGGCGCCCTCGATCAGACCGGGGATATCCGCCATCACAAATCCGGCTCCGTCCCCCAGATCCACCACGCCCAGATGGGGATTCAAGGTGGTAAAATGATAGTTGGCGATCTGCGGGCGGGCGTTGCTCACCACGGACAGCAGGGTGGATTTACCCACGTTGGGGAATCCCACCAGGCCCACATCCGCGATCACCTTCAGCTCCAGCTTCACCCACAGCTCCTGGCTGGGCTGGCCCGGCTGGGCATATTTAGGCGCCTGCATGGTCGAAGTGGCGTAATGCATATTGCCCAGGCCGCCCTTGCCGCCTTTTAAGATCACCTTGCGGCGGTTCTCCCCGGACATGTCGGCGATCACCTTGCCGGACTCGAAGTCCTTGATCACGGTCCCCTCCGGCACCTTGATCACCAGGTCGCTTCCGTTGGCGCCGTGGCACCTGCGCTTTCCGCCTTCCTCGCCGCTCTGGGCCACGTACTTGCGCACATGGCGGAAATCCATCAGGGTGTTGAGGCCCTCGTCCACCTGGAAAATAATATCGCCACCCTTGCCGCCGTCTCCCCCGTCGGGACCTCCGGCCGGCACGTACAGCTCCCGGCGGAAGCTGACATGGCCGTCGCCGCCCTTTCCGGATTTAATAAAAATTTTTGCACTGTCGGCAAACATACTGCACCTAAACCTTTCTGATTCTATCGCATTTCCCTATGGCAGCCGCCGTTTAAGGACGTAACTTGTCCCGGCCGGCGGACCATATCCCATAGAGCAAAAAGACTCCATACTTATTGTATGGAGTCCACTTGTCATTATTCGTTGATTGCTCTTGGGTAAACAGAAACCTGCTTTTTGTCTCTGCCCTTTCTTTCAAACTTAACAACTCCGTCTACTAAAGCAAATAAGGTATCATCGCCGCCCTTGCCAACGTTGTTGCCAGGATGGATCTTTGTTCCGCGCTGTCTGTACAGGATGTTGCCAGCCAGTACGAACTGTCCGTCCGCTCTCTTGGCACCAAGGCGCTTCGCCTCGGAATCTCTGCCGTTCTTTGTGGAACCAACACCTTTTTTATGAGCGAATAACTGAAGGTTCATCTGAAACATGTCTTACACCTCCTCAAACCGAATGATAATATGTCGTTCCCCATATTCCTTCTCAATATTCCGAAGTCCCAGAACAAGAGAATTCATAAGGAGCTGCGATTCCGGACTGATCTCTCCGGTGAAATGAAACGAAAAACCGCCGGTCTGCTCGTCCATCTCTCCCTCAAATCCGTCCTCCGTGAACGCCTCCACGGAATTCGCCATGTTCAGGACCAATGCGGATACGGCTGCGCAGACGATATCCCGTCCGCTCTCCGCGTAACCTGCATGCCCCGAAAGCTCGACTCCCGTAAACACATCCCCGGACTCCTCGGAATCCCTGAATATCGTTACCTGGATCATAATGCGGTCAAACCCGAATTAAGCGTTGATCTTGTCGATCTTTACCTGAGTATAGAGCTGTCTGTGGCCATTTTTCTTGTGATAGCCAGTTTTTCTCTTATACTTGTAAACGATCACTTTCTTCGCCTTACCCTCTTTTTCAACCGTTGCGGTAACAGTTGCGCCGGATACGGTCGGGCATCCGATCTGCAGTTCGCCGTTGTTCACAACCAGTACCTGATCGAATGTTACGGTTTCGCCTGCGCCTGCGCCCAGTCTTTCTACCTTAATGACATCGCCTTCAGAAACCTTGTACTGCTTTCCGCCTGTTGCAATAATCGCGTACATGAAAGGCACCTCCTATTTATCATTACTCGCCAACTTTGGTGGCCCGCCTGTGGGCAGACTCTTAGAACCTCGTTGTGCGGCACACTAAAACATAATACCACTAAAAAATGCACCTGTCAACTAAAAAGAAATATTTTTTGTAATTTCTGGCAACAATTCAGACGGCGGAAATTCCCTCAAAAACTGCGGCCTTTCACTCCCCGCCGCTGCCCGCGAGCTTCACGATGGAAGCAATATTTCCCAGCTCCAGGTACTGGCCCTCCGACACGGTGATGACCGTCGGCTCCAGAAATCTCCGGTAACCGTCCTGATAATCGTAATAATAGCGCACGTCGTTGTACAGGGCGAAGTATCCGCCATCCGCGGTCAGAGGGGTCAGCAGATAGCTACCCGGCTCCATATCCCGGCCCGCCAGATACATTCCATAGGGCGCCAGGGTAAGCCCCGCCTCCCCGGCCGGCACGGCATAGCCGCTCTGCAGCAGCAGATGCTGTCCGTCGTAGAGCGTTACCAGACCGTGGTGTTCAAAGCGGAAGGTTCCAATCCGCTTCTCATCCGAATCATTTTTATATAAGGTAAAGCTGCAGGTGCGGTAGGGGTTGCCGTCCCCCTCCGGGGAGGCGAACACCGCGTACTCTCCCGCCGGGATATCCCGCCCCACCATGTAACTGCCCTTTTCGTATTTCACCGGGGCAATCTTGCCGGACTCTGCGGCGGCGGTCATTGCACCGTCATTTCCCGCGGTGAACGTCACCTCTGTTCCTGCACAGTCCGCCCCGCCCGCCTCCTGGGCAAAGGCCTGCGCAGGCGCACCCGCTCCCACACAGGCTGCGGCGCACAACACCGCTATGTATCTGCATTTTCGTCTCATCCGGCTGCTCCTCTCCGCAAATTGATGGCTTTATCATAAATCAGCCTGCGGAAATGGTCAACCAATGTCACAGTTATTTCACCGTAAATTCACAGTTCACAATTTACCGCTTGATCCAGGTACCCGGGGACAGGAGAACCAGCATCGGGAATAGTTCCAGACGTCCGGCCAGCATGTCGAAAATCAGCACCCATTTGGACATGGCTGAAAGCCCTGAGAAGTTGGCCGCCGGGCCCACCTCGGAGATACCCGGTCCGATGTTATTCAGGGTGGCAACCACCGCGGAGAAGGAGGTGCCGAAGTCAAAATTGTCCAGGCTCACCAGCAGCACGGACACGCCCAGAATGATGAAGTAGACGATGATGAAGGCGTTGATGGACCGAAGGGTGTTGTGGTCCAGGGCCTTGCCCTCGTACTTTAAAACCTTGACGCTGCGGGGATGGATCACGGAGGCCAGCTCCTTTTTGATCTCCTTAAATGCGATCATCACCCGGGACACCTTCATTCCGCCCCCGGTACTGCCCGCGCAGGCGCCGATGAACATGATGCCCAGCAGAAGGGTTTTCGAGAACTCCGGCCACTGGTTGAAGTCCACGGTGGAGTAACCCGTGGTGGTGATAATGGACGCCACCTGGAAGGCCACGTGGTGCACCGCGGTCTTAAGGTCCGGGAACATCCCCCAGGTGTTCAGGGTGATCAGAACGATGGCCGCGAACACAATGAACAGATACCCCCTGAGCTCCTCGCACTTAAAAGCGTCCTTGGGCTTTCGGATCAGGAACAGATAATACACGTTGAAGTTCACGCCGAACAGCAGCATAAATATGGTAATCACATTCTGCTGGTAAGCCGTATAGCCCGCCTGGCCGAAATTGCGGCAGGAAAATCCTCCCGTTCCGGCAGCTCCAAAGGTCATGCACAGGCTGTCGAACAGCGGCATGCTGCCCGCCAGCAGCAACAGGAACATCACCACCGTCAGGAACAGGTAGATGGAGTACAGAAGCTTGGCCGTGAAACGGATCTTCGGCACCAGCTTGCCGACGCTGGGCCCCGGGCTCTCCGCCCGCATGATGTGCATATTGTAGTCTCCGGTCATCGGCAGAACGGCCAGCAAAAACACCAGGATTCCCATGCCGCCGATCCAGTGGGAGAAGCTGCGCCAGATGAGGGAGGCCTTGCTTAAGTCCTCCACCTTGTCCAGGATGCTGGCCCCGGTGGTGGTGAATCCGGAGACGATCTCAAAAAGCGCGTCCTCAAAGTGGGTGATCTCCCCGCCCAGAAGAAACGGCATGCAGCCGAACAGGCTGAGGATAATCCAGCCAAGGGACACGGTCACAAATCCCTCCCGCGCAAAAAAAATCTTGCTGGCAGGCTTTTTGCGGACACAGAGGAAACCGATCAACCCGCAGGCGGCAGCCACCGCCAGGTAACAGAAGCCGATGGACTCGCCGTAAACCGCAGCGGTCAGACACGGTATCATGAGAAACAGGGCCTCGATGTTCATGATCCAGCCCAGCAAATAGATAATAATCCCGCTATTCATAGTTATCCGCCTTTATCTTATAATATCTCCCAGATCGTTTAAACCGGTGTGGGTGGTCACGATGATTACCGTGTCCCCCGGCTCGATGGTATCCTTGCCCCGGGGCATGATGATCCGTCCCTTCCGGTTGATGCAGGCCACCAGAAGGTGGTCGATCAGCGGAAGCTTTTCCAGCGGAACGCCCACCACCGGCGAGTCCTCCATCACCCGGAACTCCAGGGCTTCCGCCTGGTCGGCCACGATTTTATAGAGTGTCTCCACGTTGCTGCCCATGGAGTTCTGCATACCGCGCACATACTGTAAAATGATGTCTGCGGTCACCAGCTTGGGATAGATCACGCTCCCCAGATTCAGGGAATTAATCACGTTCTCAAAGGCGATCTTGTTGACCTTGGTGATCAGCTTGGCCTTGGACTGGCTGGCCGCGTACAGGGACAGCATGATATTTTCCTCGTCGAATCCGGTCAGGGAGGCGAAGGCTTCCGTCTGACGGATCCCCTCCTCCAGGAGCAGCTTCTGGTCCGAACCGTCCCCGTGGATGATCATGGCCCCGGGCAGAAGCTCGCTCAGCTCCCGGCAGCGTTCCTCGTTCTGCTCGATGATGCGGATTTTGATCTTCGTGTCCGCCAGCGCTTTGGACAGATAGTAGGTGATCTTTCCGCCGCCCACAAACATGGCGGTTTTCACCGTGTTGTTGACAATCCCCGCCTTGCGGAAGAAATCGGCGGACTCTGCGTGGGGCGCCAGGAAGGAAATCTTGTCCCCGGAGCGCATCTCAAAATTGCCGTCCGGAATCATCACGTCGCTTCCCCGCTCCACCGCACAGATCAGCACATTGCTGTGCATGCGGGACACCACGTCCATGATCTTCATATTGTTCAGGACTGATTTCTCCGGGATGAGGAACTTAAGCAGCTCGATCCGGCCTTTGGCAAAGGGCTCGATCTTGATGGCGGATGGGAAACGCAGCAGGCGGGCGATCTCCCGGGCCGCCGCCAGCTCCGGGTTGATGGCCAGCGACAGGTTTAACTCCTCCCGGATATAATTGATCTCCGCCGAATACTCGGGATTGCGGATTCTCGCGATGGTATGGCAGTTGCCCGCCTTCTTGGCGATCAGGCAGCAGAGCATGTTGAGCTCGTCGGAGTTGGTGGTGGCGATCAGAAGGTCCGCTTCCTTGATCCCCGCCTCCATCTGTACCTGGTACACGGCTCCGTTTCCGGTAACCCCCATCACGTCGATGCGGTCCGTAACGGCCTGCAGAGCCGCCCCGTCGCTGTCAATCAGCGTGATATCATGATGTTCGCTGTTCAACTGTTCGGCCAGCGTCACGCCGATTTTGCCGCAGCCCACAATAATAATCTTCATAAGCTTACCCCTTTTTACTCTTCTGTGCCCGGAATCACCTGCTCATGCAGGGGACGGCGCACCTTTTTGCGCGTCATTTCCACCAGGTTTAATTTTGTCATATCCACCACCGCCGTCTTAACCGGATCCGCGGACACGGCCTCCGACAGGGCTTTGAGCAGAATCTCCCGGTTCTCCCCCGGTTCCATGTCGATAAAATCCACCAAAATGATCCCCGACAGGTTGCGCAGCCTGATCTGATGGGCGATCTCCACGGCCGCCTCCAGGTTGATCTTTAAAATCGTCTCCTGAAGCGTCTTTTTCCCGGAATACTTGCCGGTGTTCACGTCGATGACCACCATGGCCTCCGTGGGTTCGATGACCAGATACCCCCCGGATTTCAGCCAGACCCGCTTTCCCAGGGCCTCCTCCATCACCTTATCCAGGCTGTACAGCGCACCCAGACTCAGCAGCGGGTCGTCATAAAAGGAAAGTTTTTCCAAATCCTTCTGCTGGTTCAGCGCCAGATAATGTTTCAGTTCTTCATAGACGTCCGCCTGATCCGTCAGAACCGCCTCCAGGCTGCCGCCAAGAGAATCCCTCACGCTTGCCATATAACCGGGCAGAGACCGGTACAGGCAGCTGTAACAGACCCGGTGGTTCCCCTGGTTTTGCACTGACTCGTACTGATCAAACAACACGGCCAGCTCCGCCAGAAGCTGCTCTTCGCCCGCCTCCCCGGCGTTGGTCCGCACGATCAGACCGCACGCCTCATGGCCTCTGGCCCGGACGGCCTCCTCCAGAACGGGCCGTACCCGGCGCTTAAAGGACTGGTCCGTCAGCCTGGACGAGAAATTCACCCCCGGTTTCCCGGCGGTGAGTACGCAGTAGCGGCCCGCAAAGGACAGGCGGCAGGTCACCACCGGCGCCTTGGTTTTGACCGCGTCCTTTTCCACTTGAATGATCAGCTCGTCCCCGGGCGCCAGGTTTTTTGCCCCCGGCCGGTTTAACACCCGCGGACAGGTTCCCTCCAGGGGAAGGTAGCCCACCCGGCCCCCGCCGATCTCCACGAAGGCGGCGCTGATATTTTTCACCACCTTCTGTACTTTTCCAATGTATATATTGTTTAAGAGGGAACCGCCCTGCTCTGGTTCCAGCGTCAGCGCCAAGGGCTTTCTGCCGGAAAATACCGCAGTCAGAACCTTATCCCTCCACCTTGTGATCACCAGCTTGTCCATCACGCAAACGCTTCTCCCAGATCCGCCAGGGACACAAAACAGTGTTTCCCGGCCTCCCTCTCTTCCTCAGCCGCCTGGTCCGCATACACCTCTTCCCGCTGGAACATCCAGGCGAACTGAGGCCGCTCCTCTCCCAGGAACGCATAGTAGGCGTCCAGCACCATCTCGGGCTTTACGTTGGCCGCGCTTCCGTTTGAAATCTTCATAAACAGCGCCGGTCCCTGCTCTCCGCTCTCCATCCGCAGCTCATAGATCAACGGCTTTAAATCCATCTCCTTCTGGCCGCGCTTGGTCTTTTTGGTCACAGGTACGCTGTCCCGGCTGTAAAACTCCAAAAGCCCCTCAAGCCATTTCCCCTGGTCCGCCATCTCATGGCCCGGGCGCAGGCGGCAGGTGTAGTCCGCCGCGGCTACGATGGACATGGCGCCCGCCGCGTTCTCCGGCAGCAGGCGGACGTCCACGACCTCAAAGCCCTCTGCCATCTGGGCGTTTAAGCGCTCCTTCATGCCCGCGGGCACCTCCTCGTCCAGAAGCTCGATGTCCACATACTCGCTCCGGCTGGTGATTCCCACTCCTAAAGGCGCCGCGAAGGACATGATCTGGTGCGGGCTGAATCCGCCGCTGTAGCGGATGTTTAAATCCGCCCGGCGGATGGCCTTCTGGAAATAGCGCATCACGTCCAGATGTCCGATGAATTTCATGTTGCCGTATTTGCTGAATTTAATCCGAATTTTCATAGTCCTGTTCCCTCTGTTGTCTCCCTGGTCTCAAAGCACACGCCGCCGCCGAATTTAAGCGCCCCGCAGGCGGAACACTTGCCCCGGCAGTTGGGCGTCACCACGGCCTCCATGGCGCGCTTCCACTCTCTCTTTAAAAACTCCTTGCTGACTCCGGCGTCGATGAAATCCCAGGGGAATACTTCGTCCAGGCTTCGCTCCCTGGTGGTATAAAAATCAATGGGCACGCCGCATTCCTCAAAGGCCTTCATCCAGGCCTCGTTGTTGAAATACTCGGACCAGGAGTCGTAGATCGCGCCGTTTTTGTAGGCCGCCTCGATGACTGCGCCCACGCGGCGGTCGCCTCTGGCCAGGATGCCCTCAAGCACCGTCAGCTCCGCCTCGTGCCAGTTGTATTTTAAACTCTTGAAATTCAGCATCTGGCGGAACTTACCCCGCACGATGTTGGCGCGCTCCAGAAATTCTTCCTTTGTGCACATTCTGGCCCACTGGAAGGGCGTAAAGGGCTTGGGCACAAAGAAGGAGGAGCTGGCCGTCACCTGCACCTTTCCGTGGCGCTGTTCCTTGGGGATCTCGTAGTAGGTCTCGGCCACCTTCTCAGACAGCAGGGCGATGCCCTCCATGTCCTCCACCGTCTCCGTGGGCAGGCCCAGCATGAAATACAGCTTCACCCGGTTCCAGCCCGCCTCAAATGCCTGTCTGGCGCCGTTTAGGATCACTTCCTCAGTCAAACCCTTGTTGATCACGTCCCGCAGGCGCTGGGAACCGGCCTCGGGCGCAAAGGTCAAACTGCTCTTCTTGATATCCTGGACCTTGCTCATCACGTCCAGGGAAAAGGCGTCGATGCGCAGGGAGGGAAGGGAGATGTTCACGCCCTTGCCCTTAAACTCCTCGATGAGGAAATTGACCAGGCCCTCCAGCTGGCTGTAATCACTTGAACTTAAGGAGCTTAAGGAAATCTCGTCGTGCCCCGTGCTCTTTAGCATGTCATAGGCATAGTGCTTTAAATATTCCAGGCTGTGCTCCCGCAGAGGCCGGTAAACGTCCCCCGCCTGGCAGAAACGGCAGCCGCGGATACAGCCGCGCTGAATCTCCAGCACCACCCGGTCCTGGGTCACCTTGATGTAGGGCACCAGGGGCTTCTCAATATAACCCACGCTGTCCATGTCCACCACCAGCTGTTTGGTGATCGTCTCCCCCGCGTGGGGATTGTTGGGTGTGAAGGAACGGATGGTTCCGTCCTCGTGGTAGGTTACGTCGTAAAAGGCCGGCACGTAGATCCCCGGGATCTCTGCCGCCAGCTCCAGGAAGCGCTGCCGCCCGCCTCCCGCCGCCCGGTTCTCCTTATAACGGTCCATCAATTCGAAATACACGGTCTCGCCCTCGCCGATATAAAACAGGTCGAAGAAATCGGCCAGCGGCTCCGGGTTGTACGCGCAAGGGCCTCCTCCGATCACGATGGGATCGTTTTCACCCCGCTCGCAGGCGTGCAGCGGAATCCGGGATAACTCCAGCACCTGCAGGACGTTGGTGTAACACATCTCGTACTGCAGGGTGATGCCCAGAAAGTCAAAGTTCTTCACCGGTTCCTGGGTCTCCAGGGTAAACAGCGGGATATTCTGTTCCCGCATGATGGGGTCGAGGTCCATCCAGGGGGAGTACACCCGCTCGCAGTAGATGTCCTCCCGGTCGTTGAACATGGAGTACAGGATCTGGATGCCTAAGTGGGACATGCCGATCTCGTACACGTCCGGGAAACACATGGCAAAGCGGATATCCACCTTATCCGGGTCCTTTTGGACCATGTTAAATTCCCCTCCGATGTAGCGGGCGGGCTGTTGGATACTCAGTAATGTTTCATCATTTAAAGCTAGTTTTCTCATGATTTTTCCTTATTTATTGTGCTGCCTGCACAGTATTTTTGATTGCTGTCAAAAGCCGTTTTAAATCCAAGTGGGATAACACAATATTCCACAATGCATAATTATAAAGCATTTCACGGTATTAAGCAACACCATTCGGCAGAACATAATCCAGAAGCATTTGATTTCGTTTTAATGTCAAACGCTGCCCCGCCGCAGCCCATACGGATTGCCTCATCCTTTACTTTGTCACTTCCTTTATCGGCAACAGGAGATCCATTTGTGTATCTTCCATTTTCGCGCCATTGTTCATAAGATTATAATAATTTAATATTTCCTCAAAGCATGGTCCGCCAGCCTCTTCATATCTCTCGCTTTCACTGACCCACTCCTGGAGCAAACGCCAATCCTGAAAATTCCAGTCCCTCAATACATGGGCGGCATACATCCCGCCGCTAAATGTCTTTTTTACCAGAGGCGGCTTAACTACCATATCCTCAGGGATTGATACCCATGCTTCATATGCGGTTGGAGTTGCTCCTGCCTGCACTCTCAAGTCTTCCCTGGAACAATCAAATCCCATCCCTCTGGCATCGGGTTTTATTTTTAGCAGCTCTTTTTCGTACACAAATTTCTCAATCATGCCGGTCGCTTCCGGCCCCACTCCATATTCAGCCTCCCCCGAAAAGCGGGCTGCAGCTACGGTCATTGGCGGAAGGTAAATAATCCGCACGTCTTTGTCCTCCAGCTTTTGCAACGTCTCATCTGTCATCTGCTCGTCAAGCTCCCGTATATTTTTCTCAAATACCTCAATTACACCCAATGCGCTGCTATTGCCGAATAGCTCCCGGATCTGTTTTACAGATACCCGCAGTTTCCGCAATAAAATAATTTGACGGAGCCTCCGTATGGCCTCTTCATCATAAACCCTGTAAGCATAATTCTCCACGCGCTTGCTCTCTATCAAGCCTATTTGCTCATAATAGCGGAGCATACGGCTTGAAATACCAAGATTTTTTGATACTGTACCGATCGTCTGCCTTTGATCCATAATATTTACACCTCCTCCTTTTGGTCAAGTATAAAGCACGACACGGTGTTCGCGTCAAGAAAAAATTTTTAAAGATTTGAACGGATTCCGCCTTCTCAATCGTATTAGAAGTGAACAAATCAAAAAAGGAGATTGAAATACATGAAAATCAGAACTATAATGGCAGCAGCAGTCACAGGTATCTTTTTAACCGCCGCGGGAGGCGGCCTTGCATTTGGCGCGGACTGGACCTGCCCCAGGGGATACGCGGACTGTACGGATTACGAATACTGCAGAACTCACGACCACGGTGACTGCGAAGGGCACTGGTCCGACGACGGGGACTGGGTGTGCCCGGACGGGAATCACGGACATAACGCCACCTCGGGAAACGGCTGTCACAGCGGCGGCGGACACCACAAAAGGCACGGCGGTTCCCATCACAGATAACGAAACCAGACACATGGAGCGGCTATGCGGCAGGAATCAGATGTAGAGCAGACAATCGGACAATATGCGGATATGGTCAAACATATCTGCTTTGTCTACATGAAAAATGAAAGCGATACGGAGGACGTATTTCAGGATGTATTTTTGAAATACGCCCTTTTTTCGGAACCCTTTCAGTCGGAAGAGCACAAAAAGGCATGGCTGATCCGGGTGACCGTAAACCGGTGCAAGGACCTGCTCCGAAGTTTTTTCAGGACGCACACCTGCTCTCTCGAGGAAGCCATGTCCATGGCCGACGACCGGGACCCGGACCTGTCCCATGTGCTGGAAGCCGTGCTGAAGCTGCCCCACAAATACAGAATCATCCTATATCTGCACTACTATGAGGGGTACTCGGCCGTGGAAATTGCGGGGCTTCTGCACAAAAAGGTCAATACCATATACACTCATCTGTCGAGGGCTAAGGCGGAATTAAAAAATATGCTGGGAGGTGATGACGGTGAAACAGACCATACGTGACGCGTTCGATACGGTGACCTGCAGCGATGCGCTGAAAAAACAGACCTGCGATTATGTGGCCGGACGCATGCGCCGTGGCCGTAAGCCCGCGGCGCGCAAATTGAAATGGGCCGTCTCCATGGCCTGTCTCCTGCTGTTTGCCACCAGCGGCCTGGGCGGCCTGCGCCTGTACTACGCGGAGGCGGCTGTGATCAGCATCGACGTGAATCCCAGCATCGAGCTGGATGTCAACCGCTGGGGAAGGGTGGTGGACCAGACCACCTACGGGCAGGAGGGCGAAACCATTCTGCAGTCCCTCTCATTAAAGCATATGGAATACGGCGAGGCCCTGACCCTTCTGCTGGGCAGCGCTGAGATGCAGAAGTATTTTAAGAAGGATTCCCTTGTCTCCATCACCCTGGAGGCGGAGGACGGCGGCCAGGCGATGCTCTCAGACCTTCAGGCATGCGTGGACACGGTCCTGAAACAGTGCCACGGCAGCGTAACGGCGGAATATGCCAGCGTGGACAGCCATATGTGTGACGAGGCCCACGAACACGGGATGTCGCTGGGTAAGTATTACGCCATACAGGAGCTTTTGACCGTGGACCCCCAGGCCACCCTGGATGAGTTTAAAGACAAATCCATGAAGGAAATAAAGGGCCACACCGAGCACTGCCAACACCGGGAGCAGGCCGGGGACCGTAAGGAAGCTCAGGGTGAATCCCAGGACGACCCACAGGACAGTCCGGAGCAATCTTCGGAATGCCCCGGCAGACCGGCCCACGACCGTGAGGGCGACGGACACGGCGGGCGGCACCACTGATATTACCATTTAAACATGGAGAACCGTCCGCTCAAACTCCTCCACCGGCATGGGCTTTGCAAAATAGTAACCCTGTCCGATGTCGCAGTGAATGGATTCCAGGAATTCAAGCTGGTCCTGGTCCTCGATCCCCTCGGCGACCGTTGTGATGGAGAGCGCCCTGGCAAGGTGGATCACGCTCTCAATGATCATCCGGCCTCTGCGGGACGTGGACTGCTCGGACAGGAATTCCTTATCCAGCTTCAGCTCCGCGATATCCAGATCCTTTAACGTGTTCAGTGAGGAGTAACCGCTTCCGAAATCGTCCATAGAGATGGAAAATCCCATGGTGTGAAGCTTGTCAATGACCATCTTCACCTGGGTCAGATTGCTCATGGCCACGCTCTCCGTCACTTCCAGGATAATCATGGACGGGTCGATCCTGTACCGGTCCACAATCTGGTGAAATTTATCCAGATACGTTTCATCGTAAAAAAAGATTCTGGACTGGTTGACGGAGATTGGCCTCACATCATACCCCTTCCGGATCCAGTCCGCAACTTTTTTGCACGCCTCTTCCAGCATATACATATCCAGTTCCGTGATGAATCCATTTTCCTCAAACACCGGTATAAACTCATCTGGGTAGTGAATCGTGCCGTCGGCCCCGTACCAGCGGACCAGGGCCTCCGCGCTGTGAAGGTTCTTGTCATTTAAATAGAATTTGGGCTGAAGATACATGTGAAATTCCCGGTTTGCCAGAGCCGCATGCATCTGACTGGCGATTTCCACTTTTTTGCGCGCTTTTTCATGGATCGCCTCGTCGTAAAACGCGATTGGATTGGATGTGTTGCCGTTTACGCTGTTAAGCGCCAGCAGCGCGCCGTTGATGGCCACGTCCGGAGACGGACATTGGCCCGTTCGCTCTGCCGCCCGCATGACATGAATCCCAAAGTTGCAGTTGATCCGGTACTCCTGGTTGGGCGCGGCGACATAGCGGTTGATTTCCGAGTGGATCTTGCGGATCCTGCCGGTCAGCGCTTCCCTGCCGTCAAAGTGAATCAGCATACCGAACCGGTCGGCATTATCCCGGTAAAAGCGCTCTCCCTCTCCAATATTCCCGTTGAGCACACCTGCGATATGGATCAAAAGTTCGTTTCCACGCTCAAATCCGAAAAACTCATTTACAAATTTGAACCCGCTCACGTTCATCAGCACAAGGGCGTAATCCACCGGCGCCTGAAGCAGCGCGGGCAGCTCCGTGACAAAGCGGTTCCGGTTGTCCGCCCCCGTCAGCACATCCTTGTACGCCAATACCTGAAGCGTAACGTGCTCTTTTTTCAGCAGGCTGTATATGTACAGGAACAGAATCAGAAACAGCAGGATGATGCAAATCATAACGCACAGAAACACCCAAAATATGGCGTCGATGTTGTGGTTGAGAAATGTCTGGGGCACCAGGCAGAAAATCTGCCAATCGTTGAGATCCAACGGGACAAAGGTCACCCAGTAGGCTTCCCCCTGATAGCGGAAGGAGGCGAAGGAATCCCCGCCGTTTTTGAGGTCGGCCAGTATGGACTGCCGCGTCTCTTCCGTCACGTCCCCATCGTCAAACAGATTGCCCATCGGTTTTTGAATCACCGCGTGGCTGGAGCGCAGGATGAAATTTCCTTCCTTGTCCACGATATGGAGATAGGCGGCTCCGCCGAAAATCTCCCGGCCGATGATATCCGACAGGTTGGTGGTGGTGCGGGTCGCCGTGACCGCTCCGATGACCTTCCCGCCGTCCGTAATCGGAACCCCGTAAACGATCACGGCCCCCTCCGCCATCCGGTCCTCGGTGAGATCGGAAATCACGCGCCTGCCCGAAAGCGCGCTTCTCACAAATTCCTCGTCTCCCACGTCGATCCCATCATGCTCCCCGCCGTCTGCGTCGATATAATATCCCAGGCCGTCGGGCGTTACGATCCCAATGCGTATAAAATCATCGGAACCGTTCACTGCGTCCAGGTAATCCTTAAGATACGGGAGCGCTTTCTTTCCATCCACAGCGCCTCCATCCCCCACAAAGGCGGCAGCCGCTTCCAGGGCCTGCAGATCTCCCTCGGTCTGCGCCGCGATAATGTTTTTATACTGGGACACGATCTCCTTCATATACTTTTGGGCTTCCCTCTCCTGGGTGCCCCTTATGCTCAAATTGATGGCGCTGCCGGTCAGAATCAGGATCACACTGACGATAAATACCAGAACCACCGCTATGGTAATCTGCTTTTTGATGTCCTCTCTGTCCACGTTCTTCCCTCCTGTGCGGTCCAACCGCCCGGGCACCGCTTATCCCGGAAAACAGCAATAATCATCCCGATGCAAACGCACCGGCGTCACGGTTCCCTTATAAAACGGCACCGGTTTGCCCACAACCCGTCCGCCAAGATGGCAGATGATTGCCACCGTGACCTCCCTGGCTTCCATGTAAATCTCCTCAAAGCCCTGGGAAAACAGGTCTTCAAGGGAATATACCGCCAGTTTTTTGCCGATGCCCCGGCCCCTGCGCATTTTACCGACCGCAAACCGTCCCCAGTGAACCTGTTCCCCTTCCTTCCAGGCGGCGACCGCGCCCACAACCGAGTCCCCTTCCAGAGCGCACCACCATTGCAGAAAGTGATCGCCCGGAGAGCAGACAAGCTCCCCGGGAATTCCCTGTTCCCCTTCAAATACCGCGACCTGAAGCTTCAGGATTGCTTCCATGTCAGGGGCCGCGGCTCTCCTCAAAGTGATCTGATCCATTTCTTTTCCTCATCGTGTAACGTTTTGATTCTATCTTATCCTATAATGCGCCCTTTTACAACATTTCTTTTCCGGGATCAGATGGGGAAACCATGCATATTCATTCCGTTTCTACAGAGACTATTCCCAAACGGCAGTCCTGTTTCAGCCTCTTCAATCCACCGGTCTGCCCGCAAGAAAGGAGACGTCATGTCCAATCACCTGCTCCGCGAAAAATCGCCCTATCTTTTGCAGCACGCCGAGAACCCGGTCGACTGGTATCCCTGGTCCCACGAGGCCTTTGAGAAGGCTGCTTTGGAGGACAAACCCATATTTCTGAGCATCGGTTATTCCACCTGCCACTGGTGCCACGTAATGGCCCACGAGTCCTTTGAGGACCGGGAAGTGGCAAAACGGTTAAACGCCGATTACGTTCCGGTGAAGGTGGACCGGGAGGAGCGCCCTGAAATCGATATGGTGTACATGTCGGTCTGCCAGGCCATGACCGGACAGGGCGGTTGGCCGCTCACCATCATCATGACGCCGGACAAAAAGCCCTTTTTCGCCGGCACTTACCTGCCGAAAACGTCCCGCCGCAACATGACCGGCCTGCTGGAGCTTTTGAGTGCAGTTTCCGAAATCTGGAAAAGTGACCGGAAACGCCTCTTAAATATGAGCGACCAGATTCTCGCGGTTCTCCGCCGCGCGCCGGACGCCTCCTCCCCGGCCGATCCAGAGACGCTGGCCCGGCGGGGATACGAAGAGCTGAGAGCCGCCTTTGACCGAACATATGGCGGGTTTGGCCGGGCGCCCAAATTCCCCGCTCCCCACAACCTGCTCTTTCTCATGAGGTACCGGGCCTGGGCGGACGAACCGCAGGCCCTTGCCATGGCGGAAAAGACGCTGTCCTCCATGGCAAGGGGCGGCATCCACGATCACCTGGGCGGCGGTTTCTCCCGCTATTCCACGGATCAAATGTGGCTGGTGCCGCATTTTGAGAAGATGCTCTACGACAACGCGCTGCTCGCGCTGGCTTATCTGGAAGGTTACCGGCTCACAGGCAATCGATTCTACCAAAGGACGGCCAGGCAGATTCTGGACTATGTGCGCCGGGAACTCACCGGCCCGGAGGGCGGCTTCTACTGCGGCCAGGATGCGGACAGCCAGGGCGTGGAAGGAAAATATTATGTTTTTTCAGAGGAGGAAATCGGTCGGGTTCTGGGAAGCCGAAAGGATCAGGAGAAATTCTGCCGCCGGTACGGCATCACGAAAGAAGGAAACTTCGAGGGGGCCAATATTCCGAACCTCATTCACAATCCGGATTATGAACAGAGGGACCTGGAAATGGACGCGCTCTGCCGCCGCCTCTACGAATACAGGCTGAAGCGGCTGCCCCTGCACCGGGACGACAAGATACTGGCCTCCTGGAACGCCCTGATGATCATCGCCTGCGCAAGGGCGGGTTTTCTGTTGGACGATCCCGGTTATCTGGAAATGGCCGGACGGGCCCAGATGTTTGTGGAGCAAAAACTGTTCGACGAAAATGGGCGGCTTCTGGTGCGCTACCGCCAGGGGGAAAGCGCCTTTCCCGGCAATTTGGACGATTACGCTTTTTACTGTCTGGCGCTGCTCACCCTGTATGAGGTCACCTTGGACGCGTCCTATCTGGAATTGGCTGTCAACCGGGCCGAACAGATGGTGGAGCTGTTCTGGGATGAGGAACGCGGTGGCTTTTATTTCTACGGTTCGGACGTGCCGGAGCTGATCGACCGGCCCAAGGAGCTTTACGACGGGGCCATGCCCTCCGGAAATTCGGCGGCGGCCCACGTTCTGGCCTCCCTGGCGGACCTCACCGCAAACCGGGATTGGCGCAGCTTTGCGGACCGGCAGCTGGATTTCCTGGCGGCGGGAATCGCGGACTTTCCAAGCGCCCACAGCTTTTCCCTGACCGCTCTCATGGATGCCGGGGAACCGGGCAGCCAGCTGGTGTGCGTGTCCGCACAAAATGAGGTTCCCGGGGAATTATACGCATATAGAAGGGAGCCGGAGCACGGCAGAATGTCCATTCTGTTCAAGTGCCCGGACAACGAAGCCAGGCTCTCCCGTCTGGCGCCCTTCACACGGGAATATCCGGTTCCGGACCTGGGAACCTGCTACTATCTGTGTCAAAACCATACCTGCGGCCTTCCGTTTACAAGCCTTTCTGAGGGAATGCCGGGACCGCGGGACCTGAATGGAAAGGAGAACGCATGAACAATCAAGACCTGAACGGGGAGTCCATCTGGAGCAGAACCACGGAGATTCCCCCGCGCCGGCCTCTGCCCGGCGATGTGACAGCGGATGCCGCCGTCATCGGGGCCGGTATGGCGGGGATGCTCACCGCCTTCCTTTTAAGCCGCCAGGGAATCTCCGTGATCGTGCTGGAGGCGGACCGGATTGCCGGAGGCCAGACCAAAAACACCACGGCCAAAATCACCAGCCAGCACGGTCTGTTCTACCAGAAGCTGATTCGGACCGCCGGAAAAGAACGGGCCCGCCTGTACGCCTCCGCGGGCGAATCCGCGGTGGAAGCATTTGAAACGCTCATCCGCGAGGAGCAGATCTCCTGCCATTTTAAGCGGCTGCCGTCCTATCTCTATTCCAGGGATCCGGCCAGGCAGGCGGACCTGGAACGCGAGACCCGCGCTGCATCCGCTCTGGGCATCCGGGCCTGCTTCACCGGGCAGACCGGACTCCCATTTGAGACCGTGGGCGCGGTTCGGTTTGATAACCAGGCACAGTTCCATCCCCTGGAATTCATAAAGGCTCTGGCGGATCAGGTGACGGTCTATGAGAAAACGCGGGTGATCCGAGTGAAAGGGCACACCGTGTACACGAATCGTGGCACCGTGACCGCCCGCCATATTATTTTTGCCACCCATTACCCCTTTGTCAACGTTCCGGGATTTTTCTTTACGCGGCTTCACCAGGACAGAAGCTACTGCCTGGGGCTATCCGGCGCCGCTCCTCTGGACGGCATGTACTACAGCGTGGACAGGAACGGTCTGTCGCTGAGGTGGAACGAGGACACGCTTCTGTTAGGAGGCGGCTCCCACCGGACCGGAAAAAACCGCGCCGGAGGCGAGTACGAACGCCTGGCAAAGGCTGCAAAGCAGCTCTATCCCGACTGCAGCATCACAGCCCGCTGGTCCGCCCAGGACTGTATGAGCCACGACGGTATCCCGTTTATCGGAAGCTACTGCGTATTCCGTCCCTACTGGCACGTTGCCACCGGATTCAAGAAATGGGGCATGACCTCATCCATGCTGTCGGCCATGATCATAAGGGACCGGATCTGCGGCCTTCCAAACCCATACGAAGAACTGTTTCGCCCCCAGCGCTTTCTGCTCAGGGCTTCCGCCAAAAGTCTGGCCGTCGATCTGCTGGAAAGCACGGCGGGCCTGGCAAAAGGAGCGTTCCACCTGCCCCTTCGGTCCCGGCCGCTTCCAAAGGGACACGGCGGGATTGTGCGAATCGGCTTTAAGCGTTACGCCTGCTATCGGGATGACGCAGGCCGGCTCCACCGGATATCCGCACGCTGCCCTCATCTGGGCTGCCAGCTGGAGTGGAACGGAGCTGAAAAGACCTGGGACTGTCCCTGCCACGGCTCCCGCTTCGACTGCGACGGGAACCTGATAGACAATCCCGCCCAGACAGGCTGCAGCTGCAGCAGACAGACGGCGGAATAAAGCCGGTCCATCGCACCTTTTAACGGGCCGCTCACTGATCGGCCGCAAAAAGCACGTAACGCTTTTCCTTCGCAGCCCTGGTCCAAAAAACCAGGCTGCGCTGGAGCCACTGCCACGTGTATTCAAAATCCTCATCATTTTTCTCATTTCCATAATTCCGGCTGTCGATCCGGTCATAACACATCCGGCACGCTTCCTTTGTGCGTTTTGGAAGCGCTTCCGCTATCTCCCGCACCTGTTCCGGCGTTTTCAGGATGATAAGCTGATCGCTCTCCTCCTCAGAATATATGGGGTTATGGTCCTCCATTTTAAGACCGTACAGAATCTCTCCTCCCAAAATCACGTTGCACAGCGGCGGATGCTGGTTCTGAACGTTTAAACTCCCGTCCGTGAGCATGCGGTGCATGGCATCCCAGGACGTTTCCAATTCTTGGGTGTATTCCAGATGCTCGTCAAAAAAAATATCTTCGATGTTGTCGTGCATGTAATCCGAGCGCACTGCGCGCGGGACCGTTTTGAAGCTCTCTGCTTCCTCTTTGCTCAGGGCAAATAAAACAGCCAAATCCCTCATTGCTATCTTCTCCTCATTCTCTTTTCCTGACAGCCTGCGGCAAACGATTATCTGCCGGTGTCACAATGTCATTCCCATCCGGTCTCCCATGCGAGCTTGTTCATATGCCAATTTAATACAGTATAGCAAAAGAACCGGAAAAGAGCAATCATTTGAAACAAGCATCCGCAGGTTAAGCCAGCGGCCCGGACCCGATCTGGCGGACCATCAGCTCCGTAAAGCGCTCCATCTGAGGCGTCAGATATTTGTTTTTGTGGTAGACCAGCTGGCTCCACATGCAGATCTCAGGGCACACCGTGTCCAGCACTGCCAACCTCCCGTCCTGTATGTAATCCCGGACCACAAATTCCGGCAGAAACGAGATTCCCCGGTTCTCCAGCAGCATCTTGGTGATGATGTCCGTATTTCCCGTCTCCAGAAAGGGGTGGATCTCCATGCCGCTCTCCGCCAGCACCTGTTCCATGGCATAGCGGTAGCTAATGCCCTTCTCCGTGAGCAGAAACGGTTCCTCCAACAGCCGTTCCAGTGAAATCTGCCGCTGTCCCGCCAGGCGGGACTGTGCGGAGGCCACAAAGGCGGCCGGCTCCGGGCGCTCCGCTACCTTGATCCACTCGGGGAAATTGGTCTTCCGGTCCAAAAAGTACAGCAGATCGATTTCGTTGCGCTGCACCATGGCGAATAGATCCGCCACCGAAGCGGTCTGGGTGCTGACCTCCACGCGGGGATAGAGGCAGCTGAATTCTATGATGACGGGCGGAAGCACGTTGATTAAAAGGGACTCGGCCGTTCCGATGCGCAGCCTGCCCGAAACCTCCTCCGGCTCCCGGGTAATGCTCTGGGCCCTGCGCACCCCGTCCAGAATTTCCAGCGCGTGTGGAAGCAGCCTCTGCCCCGCCTGGGTCAGCCTGATGTGCTTGCCGATGCGGTCGAACAGTTGGGCGTGCAGTTCCTCCTCCAGCTGTTTGATCTGCATCGTCACCGCCGACTGGGAATACCCCAGCTGTCTGGCAGCTTTGGAAAAATTTTGCAGCTCCGCTATGCGCACAAAGGTAATAATGTTCCGAATCTCCATGGCTCCACCTATCAAAATTTTTGAATATTATGATAAAAACTATGAATTTTACAAATCTATCATCTGTATGGTACTGTAAAATACGAAATAAGTCAAGTACAGCAAGGAGGCATTAGCCATGGATTCTTTCATGGAAGCGCAGACCCAAAGAGCCGGAGAATTGATGGAGCGCTTTATCGGTCAGACGCTCGATTTTTATGAGAATATAAAGCGGGAGGACGTGTTCCGGAAGGCGGACGGCGCGGCCATCTCCCGTCTGCTAAAGAAGGGGATTCCGCAGAAGGGGCGCCCGGTGGACGAGGTGTACCGGGAGATGATGGACGACGTGTACGCAAACACCTCCCTGGTGCAGCATCCCCGATGCTTTGCCTGCATCCCCAGCCCCGTCTCCCTCTTTTCCTGGATGGGCGACGTGATGACAAACGCCTTTGACCCCCATGCGGGCTGTGTCATGAACGCCTCCGCCGCAGGCTGCATCGAGCGGGAGCTGATCCGGTGGATGTGCGGTCTGGCGGGTTATCCGAAGGGGTGCGGCGGGCTGTTTGTCTCCGGCGGCTCCATGGCCAATCTGACTGCGCTGACCGCAGCCCGGGACGACAGGCTGACCGAGGCAGAGCGGGCGCTGGCCGTAGCCTACGTCTCGGACCAGACCCACTCTTCCATCGCCAAGGGCTTACATATCATCGGCTTTCGGGCCGACCAGGTCCGAAAAATACCCTCTGACACAAATTTTTGCATGGACATGGAGACGTTGAGAGCCGCGGTCCGGGCGGACCTTGCGGCGGGGAGAAAGCCCTTTGCCGTGATCGCTACCGCCGGCACCACCAACACCGGCAGCGTCGATCCGCTCCCGGAAATCGCAGAAATCTGCCGGACTTACGGGATGTGGATGCACGTGGACGGAGCCTTCGGCGCCTCGATCCTGCTGTCCTCAAATGAGCGCAAACGCCTGGACGGCATCGAATATTCCGACAGCCTGAGCTGGGACGCCCACAAATGGCTGAGGCAGACCTATGGCTGCAGCATGGTGCTGGTGCGGGATCAGTCCCACCTGGTCCGCAGCTTCGCCGTTCATCCCGAATATCTGACGGACGCCGGGGCTTTCAACGAGGCACCGGACTTCTGGGATTTAGGCCCGGAACTGACCCGCCCCGCCCGCAGCCTGAAGCTGTGGATCACCCTCCAGGTCATGGGCAGCGAGGCTATGGGACAGATGATCGATCACGGCTGCGCCATGGCCCGGCTGACGGAGGAACTGATCCGCCGGTATCCCGGCTGGGAAATTGTCTCCCCCGCCCGGCTGGGAATCGTCAATTTCCGCTGCGCGCCCGTCAATATACCCCCCAGTCGTATAGATCGCCTCAACCAGGACATTGCCCGGGAGGTCACGGACAGCGGTTACGCCCAGATTCTCACCACCGAGCTGAATGGAAAACGGGTCCTGCGGATGTGCACCCTGCACCCGGAGACAACCGAGGAGGACATCCGTAACACCGTCCGGCTGCTCTGCGAGAGCCGGGCCGCCTCCATGGGACAGTGCCGGACGGCTTAAGCGGCGGGAAGGGATGGCGGCAGGACCTTCCGCCCGTTTCGGACCGCCGCATATACGTGAAAGGGGAGGCGCTGTCTACGCCTCCCCACCTCTGTCATACGCCTGGATGTAGACAAAATTGCCGTTGTCCCGCTCCATGCTGTATTCCTTGTCCAGTATTGCCTGGATAAATTCATTTCCTCCCGGTTCCACCGGAACCACCCGCATATTCAGTTCCCGCTCCACATCCTGCACCGTGACGTCGTCCAAAAAGACCTGTTCGCCCACGCGCAGCATATTGGACGGGATGTGAAGCGCGCCGCCCAGATCCTCTCCGGCCTCCCTGCGCTCCTTCAGCTGTCTGATCAGGTCCTGGCCTGTGACCAGCCCGGAAACGGTAATGGTTTCCCCGAAGAAATCGTTGCGGATGTCATAGACATGGATGTGCAGGCGCGGAAAGGCGCGCATGAGCTGCTCTGCGAAGCCGCGGATGGTGGGGCCGGTCAGCTTCCCCGTGGCGATGGTCAGGGTGCGGTCCAGAGTCTCTGCCAGCGTTTCGTACTCCGGGCTGCCCAAAAGCGCCTCAAAGGCCTCGTTGAACTCATTGATAAACAGGCGCATCATACCCACGCCGTTCTCCAGCTGGATATAACCGTCATACCGCTCTTCCTCCGGGAAATCCCGCCCCGCCGTGATATACCACTCGTCGCTGGCGTGGATGAAATGCAGGCCGTACTCCTCAAAATATCCCTGCTGGCGGCTCTCGATCATATCGATCACCTCCCCGGCCTCCCCGGCGGTAAACAGCCCGATGGGGAACAGCCCGTCCCGGTATTTGGTGATCCCGGCCGGAACCACGGAAACGCTTCTCAAAAACGGCAGGAATCCGGCCAGATCGTCCAGTGTCCGCACAAGCTCCGCCCCGTCGTTCACGCCCTTGCAGCACACCACCTGTCCGTTCATCTCCACATGGCCGTCGTAGAGCATCCGCATGTATTTCAGCGTTTCCCCGGCAAAGCGGTTGTGCAGCATCTTACAGCGCAGCTCCGGGTTGGTGGTCTGAACGGAAATGTTGATGGGCGCCAGCTGCATACGGATGATCCGCTCAATGTCCCGTTCCTTCATGTTGGTCAGGGTAATGTAGTTGCCCTGCAGAAAGGACAGGCGCGAGTCGTCGTCCTTGAAATACAGCGTTTCCCGCATCCCCGGAGGCATCTGGTCGATAAAACAGAAAATGCATTTGTTGCTGCAGGAGCGGTAATCGCTCATCAGGCTGTTCTCAAACTCCAGCCCCAGATCGTCGTCGTACTCCTTGTCGATCTCCAGCAGCCATTCCTCTCCGTCCGGCTTGCGGATCAACGCCTCCACGTATTCGTCCTTGATCAGATACCGGTAATCAAATACGTCCCCGATCTCCTCATTGTTGATTGACAGAAGCACATCCCCTGGCTCGATCTCCATCTCCTCGGCGATCGAGCCGGGATATACCTCCTTAATCACATGTTCGTTCTTCTTTTTAGCCAACTGTATTCCCTCTTTATCTGTTCTATAATTCAATCACTCAGAACAGAATACCAACTTTGCGGCATTTTTTCAAGGGCTAAACGCCCGGTCCTGCAAATTGTCCGCAAATTCCGGCAACCGTCCGGGCGGCGAAACCTGCGGTCCTACCGGATGGAGATCACCTTGTAGTCCTGATCCTCCACCGTCTTTTTCAGCACGTCGTCCCCGAGCTCTGCCGTCAGGGTCACAACCGCGGTACCTGCCTCATGGCTCACAACCGCCTGATCAACCTCTGGCAGCGCCTCCAGGCATTTCTTTACTCTGGCCTCGCAGTGTCCGCACATCATTCCCTCGATTTTCATTGTCTTTTCCATGTTTTTTCCTTCCTTTCGTTTCACTTTTATTTTTTTATCCCGCGATCCGTCGTACATCTTGAAAAAATTGAGCCGGAGCGCGTTTGTTACCACACAGAAGCTGGATAAGCTCATGGCCGCGGCCCCGAACATGGGATTTAATTTCCAACCCAGAAGGGGAATCCACAGTCCGGCCGCCAGCGGTATGCCCACCGCGTTGTAGAAAAAGGCCCAGAACAGGTTTTCGTGGATATTTCGCAAGGTGGCCCGGCTCATGCGGATGGCCGCGGGCACGTCGCTGAGACGGCTCTTCATCAGCACCACGTCCGCGGCGTCGATGGCGATATCCGTGCCCGCGCCGATGGCGATGCCGATATCCGCCCTGGTGAGGGCCGGGGCGTCGTTGATTCCGTCGCCCACCATGGTCACCTTCCCCTTGCGCTTTAAGGAGCGGATCACGCTCTCCTTTCCGTCCGGGAGCACGCCGGCGATCACCTCGTCCACTCCGGCCTGCAGGCCCACCGCCCTGGCCGTGCGCTCATTGTCGCCGGTCAGCATAACCACGTGGATCCCCATGTTCTGCAGTTCCTTCACCGCCCGGGGGCTATCCTCCTTGATGGTATCCGCCACCGCGATAATGCCCGCCATCCGGCCGTCCCGGCTGAAGAACAGGGGCGTCTTGCCCTCCTGTGCCAGCCGGTCGGCCTGGGTTTCCATCTCCGGCGTGATCTCCGCCTGGCTGCCGATAAAGGCCAGATTTCCGCCGCAGAGCAGTGCTCCGTCCAGCACGGCCGAGAGCCCGTTTCCGGGGAGCGCCTTAAAGTCCGTCACCTCTGCGGCTTTAAGGCCCGACTCCTTCGCCCTGGCCAGGACCGCCCGGGCCAGGGGATGCTCGCTCTTTTTCTCCAGAGCCAGAGCCAGCTCCAAAAGCCGCCTCTCGTCCACGCCCTCCGCCGGGATCAGATCCGTCACCCTGGGCTCGCCGCTTGTGATGGTGCCGGTCTTGTCAAGGGCCACGATCTCGGTCTTTCCCGTCTCCTCCAGGGAAACGGCGGTCTTGAACATGATGCCGTGCCTGGCGCCCATGCCGTTGCCAACCATAATGGCCACCGGCGTGGCCAGCCCCAGGGCGCAGGGACAGCTGATCACCAGCACGGAAATACTTCTGGCCAGCGCGAAGCCGATGGTCTGACCCGCCATCAGCCACCCCAGCAGGGTGAGCACCGCAATGGCGATCACTGCGGGCACAAAGACGCCGGATACCCGGTCCGCTACCTTGGCGATGGGCGCCTTGGTGGCCGCCGCGTCGCTGACCATCTGAATGATCTGGGACAGGGTGGTATCCTCGCCGACCCGCAGGGCCTGGCAGACGATATAGCCGGACTGGTTTACCGTGGCCGCGGAAACCTGATCGCCCACGGTTTTGTCCACCGGGATACTCTCGCCGGTCAGCGCCGACTCGTTGACCGCGCTGCTGCCCTCCAGAACGATCCCGTCCACCGGGATGTTTTCACCCGGACGGACCGCAAAGTAATCGCCCTTTTTCACCTGGTCGATGGAAACCTCGGTCTCCGCGCCGTCCACCAGCAGGGTGGCCGTCCTGGGAGCCAGCTTCATCAGGCTCTTTAACGCGTCCGTGGTCCTTCCCTTGGACCGTGCTTCCAGCATCTTGCCCACCGTGATCAGGGTCAAAATCATGGCCGCGGACTCAAAATAGAATTCATGCATATATTCCATAACCCCGGCCATATCCCCGGCGGCCTGGGCGGCCGTCATGGCGAACAGCGCGTAAACGCTGTACACAAAGGAGGCTCCGGAGCCAAGGGCCACCAGGGTATCCATGTTGGGAGCCCTGTGGATCAGCCCCTTAAATCCGCTGACAAAAAACTTCTGGTTGATCACCATGACGATCACCGTCAGAAGAAGCTGCAGCAGCCCCATAGCCACGTGGTTATCCACAAAAAAGGCCGGAACGGGCCAGTTCCACATCATATGTCCCATGGAAAAATACATGAGAACCAGCAAAAATCCCAAAGAAGCGTACAGACGGCGCTTTAACGCCGGCGTCTCCCGGTCCTTTAACAGATCGTCGGCCCCAGCGGCCGCGGGCCGGTTCTTTGCCTCCGCTCCCTTCACCGCAGCGCCGTACCCTGCTTCCTCCACCGCCTTTATAATCTCCTGTTCGGGTGCGGATCCCTCCACGCCCATGGAATTGGTCAGCAGACTGACGGAACAGGAGGTGACGCCGGGCACCTTGGACACCGCCTTCTCCACCCGGGCGCTGCAGGCCGCGCAGCTCATTCCTGTCACTGTATACTGCTCCATAAAATCATCTCCTCTCTGAATCCCGCCTTTCTTACCCTAAGGGACGCCGGGCAAAGCCTGGCAGATTCCTCCGGGCAGAGGGCGGGAATGAATGTTCAGACACGCGCTAGCGCATCAGCTTCTGGATCGTGGCCACCAGCTCGTCGATCGTCTCATCCTTTCCGCTCCGAATGTCATTGGCAACACAGGTCCTGATGTGGTTGGCCAGCAGCTCCTTGCTGAAACTGTTGAGCGCCGCGCCGGCCGCGGCCACCTGGACCAGAATATCAGGACAGTAGGCATCCTTTTCCAGCATATTGCGGATACCGCGCACCTGGCCCTCGATCCGGTTCAAACGGTTTTGCAGGCTTTTGTACTCCTCCTGGGAGCGCTCTTTTGTCTTGTGGCAGCATGTGCATGTGGTTTCTTCCATCCTTGATCTCCTCCTGAACGCTGTTTTAAGATACCCCTTACCGGTATATTTACATCTTTGATTATATACCCCTATCGGGTATATTGCAAGACCCAATTTGAATTTTTTCACTCAAAAAAGGAGCTGTTGCGCGCACAGCTCCTTTTTTGAGTGAAATTTTCGTTAAAACAACCTCGCCTTCACCTCGTTCCCCTCTGCCAGGGCGACGGTCAGCCCTTTCGCTTCAACGCCAGCCGCTTGAGCAGCACATTGCAGGCTTTCTTACCGTTGTCCGCCAGATATTCCTCCTCCGTCACACAGGTCAACGCGCCAAAGGAGCAGGCGCGGACGCAGGCCGGCTGCAGGCCGTTCTTCACGCGGATGTTGCAGCCGTCGCACTTCACCATCTTCCCGTCGGACGGGCGGAAACGCGGAGCGCCGAAGGGACAGGCCAGAGCGCAGCTCTTGCAGCCGATACAGTTGGCGTTATCGTAAACCGTAAAGCCGGTCTCCGGGTCCTTCCTCAGGCATCCCACCGGACAGGCGGATATACAGGGGGCGTCGTCGCAGTGCATGCAGGCGGCGGAGAGATAGGCAAAATAGACGCCGCCGTCCCGAAGCTCCACCTCGTTGTCGTATGTCTTTCGAAAACAGGCTTCCCCCGCCGCCAGATCCGTGTCGTTCTGGTCCATACAGCCGATCATGCAGGCGGAACAGGCACAGCAGCGGTCCTCGTCAAATACAAACACATGTTTCATGTCTCCGCCTCCTGACTTTTTCTGAGATTGCAGCGCATCCCCTTATATCCCGGAAATCCGCTGTACGGGTCCAGATGATCCCGGCCGATGAGGTTGTTCACATTGGCCTCGGTGTAGCCGGGTACGGTCAGAATAACGCCGGGTTTGATCTTGCCGGTGACCTTGACCTTCATGCGGATTTCCCCGTAAGGGCTTGAGAGAACCGCAGAATCGCCTTCTTTAAGGCCCAGGCAGGCGGCATCCTGCCGGTTGATTTCGCAGGTGGGGTCCGGGCGCAGGCTGCGCAGCCACGGGGTTTTGTGAACCCGGGAGTGAATCGCGTAGGGCAGGCGGGCTCCGGTGCACAGATAAAACGGATATTGTTCCCGCATCTCTGGGCTGTTCTGGTCTTCCAGGGAATCCCGATAGCCGGGCAGCGGATCCAGCCCGTATTTCGGGTCCACCGCCGCAATCTCCGTGGAATAAAATTCAAACTTCCCCGTGGGTGTGGGAAAGCCGTTTTTCAGGCAGCCGCCGGGTTTCACCGGCCAGACGGCGCTGGGAACCCTGACCGGAACATCGCTTTTCTTCAGGTCTTCCATGGTCAGCCCGCAGCCCTCGATGATCCAGTCCAGACAGGCCTCGTATCCCCCCTTTAACAGATCGTCGTCCAAATCCATGACCCGGGCCAGCTCGCAGAGGATGTCCACGTCGGACTTGGACTCATACAGGGGTTCTATGGCCGGTTTGGTGTATACCAGATATCCGCCCCGGTAGCATTTGAGCTCGCTGCGCTCCACCGAAGTGCAGGCCGGCAGAACAATGTCCGCGTACTTTGCCGACATATTCATAAACAGGTCCACGTCCACGATGAAATCCAGCTTCTGTTTCATCGTCTCCAGAAGCCGGTCGGTCTCGGGAAACAGCTTGGCGTTTAAGCCCAGCGCAAAGACGGCCTTGACGGGATAAGGGGTTTCCTCCTCTATCTGGCGCATCAGATCCATGGTCTGGAACTCATTAAATTTCGCGTCCCACAGCGGGAAACGGCCGGCGCCTATGCGCGGCGCACCCTCAGGTTCCCGGTTGTTGCGAAACTCCTCGTCCCGGGTCTTAAATCCGGCGGGCTGCCGCAGATAAGAGGCGGGTATGGGATAGTTTCCGCCCACCCGGTCAAAATTGCCGGTCAGGGCGCTGAGGCAGAGAATCGCCCGGTGGGAGTTGAAGCCGTTGATGTGGTGTACCAGTGCGGAGGCGGAATAATTGGTGCAGGCCGGTCCGTTGGTGGCGTACAGCCTTGCCGCCTCATAGATATCCTCCGGGTCCAGCCCGGTGATTTCGCTGACCTTCTCCAGCGTATACTCCTCCGCCAGCTCCTTGTACTGCTCAAAACCGTAGGTGTATTGTTCCACGTATTCCATGTCCGCCCAGCCGTTATCGATGATGAGCTTGGCCATGCCCAGAGCCAGAGCGCCGTCTGTGCCCGGATTGATCTGTAAAAAGAGATCGGCCAGGTTTTTGGCTGCCGGGGTATCCCGGATATCGATGATAATGACCTTTCCTCCCCGCTCCTTCAGCTTCCTGACGCCCTCCACGGATAAGTGGTGGGAATAGTAACCATCGTAATTCCAGCCCAGAAAGGTGTTTGCGTGGGCCATGTCCGGAGCGCCCTCGCAGCCGGCCGTCACCTTATCCGCGATCTTTTTGGCCACCGCGCAGACGCTGTCGTCCGTGCCGAAGTTCACGCTGCCGAACACATAGGCGAACCGGTGGTAGATCGGCCGGTACCATTTGGAATATCCGCTGTAAAAGGCCACGGAATGGGGGGAATACGTTTCTTTTACCTGGTTCAACCGCCTGGCGATGATCTCATAGGCCTCCTCCCAGCTGATGGGCTCGAACTTGCCTTCCCCCCGCTCCCCCACGCGGCGAAGCGGTGTTTTAATCCGGTCCTCACGGTAAATATAATTGCGCTGGGCGGAGCCCTTGGTGCAGAGCTTGCCGTGGCTGTAGGGGTGGCCGGGAGTGCCTTCCACCCGGATGATCTCCCCGTCCTTCACATAGCAGTCCAGCCCGCAGTGATGGCTGGGACTGCAGATGGCGCAGAGAGAATGGCGGATTTCAATGCCGGTATCCTCCCCGGGAATTTTTGCTTTCAGTTTCATTTCCAATTCAGTCAAGGATTCTTCCTCCTAAAAAGTTGATAAAGTCATCGGGAAACCCTTTTTCTTTCAGGAAGCAGATGGTCTGGATGCTCATCCCGGCATCCGGGTTTTCGATGGATTTGATAAACGCGTTCTTTACAATGCCGCTGCTGTCCGCAGCGCCGATGATATTGATGCATTTGACGTTTTTTCCGTTCCGAACTCCACGGATATAATAGCGCCTGTCCTCATATTCATAAACCTCGTCCTGATCGCCGCAGGAACTTAAATCCCCGATGCTGATGAAGTCGTAATCCAGATAATGGGCCAGATTCACCAGCACGTTTGTCCCGAACTCGCAGTTCTTGCCGGCCATGTTCGCGCCGGCCACCCTGCCCTGTTCCACCGCGTTATACCAGAGACCGATGTTGCGGTGGGCGCCGCTTTGGGTATCCAGGGCTTCGCAGCAGTCGCCCGCCGCGTAGACGCCCTTGTAATTTGTCTCCATCCGTCGGTTGACCAGAATTCCGCGGTTCAGCGCGATACCGCTTCCCCGGAGGAACTCCACGTTCATGCCCACGCCGATGCAGACGGCTATCGCGTCTGCGGTGAAGCGGCCGCCGTTTTGCATCACCGCGGTCAGACTTCCGTCCGGCTCCCGCAGAATGTGCGAGAGCATCTGGCCGCAGCGAACAGCCACTCCCCGGGCTTCCAGGTCCTTTTTTGCACGCTCCGCGGTCTGCTCAAAGGCCGCCGTACAGAACATCCGGTCAGCGCCGTCTATCAGCGTGCAGGGGATATTCCGATTCACCAAGTCTTCCACAATCTTGATCCCCACCCAGGAGGCCCCGATCACCAGACCGCTCTTCACGGTTTTGGCATCCAGCATCCCCTTTAAATGGACCGCATCCTCTGCGGTGCGCATTTTAAACACCCCGGGCTGATCTAAGCCCGGGATTGGCGGCATGAGGGCGGAGGCTCCTGTGCTGATCAGAATCTGATCATACCGGGCGCGGCTGCCGTCTGCAAAGCACAGAATCTTCTCTTCCGGGATAATCCCCGCAACCGGGCGGTTTTTGTGGAAATTAAGATTCAGTTTTGCACAGACCTCTTCCAGAGAGCCGAAGGGAAACAGCGCGCCATAAGGAATGGCTTCTTTTACATAGTAGGTGGTGAGCATGGGATTGTAAGGCCCGATTCCGGTGTCAGAATAAATGTCGATAACCGCCCCGGGAGACAATCTGCGCACCTCTTTCGCCCCGTTGTATCCGGCGGCGCCAAAGCCAATGATGGCTACTTTGTTCATAAATTCCTTAATTCCTCCGATCTGCCATAGAATGATTCGCCGCGTGTCAATTTGTAATCAAAAACGCCGCGGTATAAACAATACAGGAAACCAGCGTATGTAAGCCAATGCCCAGCAAAGTAGCCTTGTTGCGCAGCTTTACGTTGGGTATCTCACTGCGGCCGTGGAAAATGGAGGCCGGAGCCGAGGAACCCGGCAAAAAGATACCGATGTTGGCCGCGTAGACCAGCGCGCAGCCGAAAAACATGGGATTTACTCCGGAGGCCAAAATAAACGGACTGATCACCGGTATCATCGCGTTTCCAAGGGCGATATTGGAGCCCACATTGGTCAGAAATACCATCAGGACAATGGTTAAAATCATAATAAAGATCGGGCTGCGGCCTGCGAACACCGGAGTAAAGACATCGCTCAGCCAGGGCAGGATTCCCGTAGCCTCGGTGGTCAGCGCGCTGGCCAGAGGGATTGTGACCGCGCACATGAAGATCACCGGCCAGCTGACCGCCGCATCGCTGTGCTTGATGTCGTTGAAAATGATCGCGGGTTTGCCGTCCCCCTCCCCTCCGGGTATAATCAGCAGAATCGCGGTGCACAGACAGAATAATCCCGAAACCGTCAGCGTTTTTTCAATAAAGTTGGTGAGAGCGGTACCAGAAAACGTCCCCGCATACAGGGAAAGCAGCACTGTGACAAAGTAAACCGCCATGATGCGCTTGGCACGCGGCCGCAGTACCTTGCTCTCCTCCCCCAGCTTGTTCACGTCAAAGGCTTTCATGGCGCTGAAATCCACGTGAAAGAGCTTCGCGCCCAAAAGGACGTAGGCAGTGATGACAACCGTGCCGATAATCGAGGTGCAGCAGAGCATCTGCCCCAGGTTGATTTTCACACCTGTCACATTGGCCCAGCTGGTGGCCAGCCCCAGCTGCCAGCTCTTATAAGGCATCATGGAGACTCCCAGGAGCAGGGAAACCAGGATTCCGCCAAACCCATAATAGCGGAAGGTGCTGTCTTTCTCGTAATCGCAGGAATCCGCAATATCGTTCCAGATGCCGTAGAGCAGCAGGAACATTGGGATCGTCTCCAGCACAATGCAGGACCACATAAACACAAACATAAAACACCAGGTGTACAGAAGCGGCCTGCCCATGAAAATCTTCTGGGACAGCGTCTTGCGGACGAACCACCTGCCCACGCCGTAAATCACAATCGCACCGGCCGTAAAATACTGGGTGATCACCTGAAACACAAGAGAGCTTCCCATCATGGATGTGACGCCCGCCGCCATATTGGCGGGATAGCCGCTCAGACCGAAGGCGATGATCGCCACCAGCGAGGGCCATATGATATCGCAGGTGGAGTAACCGTAAATCACTCCCAGAAAGATTCCCAAAAGCCTCATTCCGACCGGAGTCACAGTCGAGAACGGCGGCAGATACCCAAACCCAAACATCAATGCGATCGATACCGCAATATGAAAATACTGCAGCAATGATCCTTTCTCTTTCACAGCTTTTTTGTCAGCCACTGCCTTATCTCCTTTCGTTTTTTCAAGCTATGGCGCAATGTCCGCCGGCGCTAATCCGCCTGCTGAAAATACTGAGGTATTTGGATGCCACGAAGATGTCCCAGTCCCAGATTTTCCGTCGTCCGCCCCTGTTCATAATAGTTTGTCTGATTGACCGCCTCCGCCAGCTTCACCATAGCCGCGTACAGCGGGGTCTCCACACCCACCGCTTTTGCGACGGATAAAAACAGGCAGCCAAGTATCGGGATATCCTCCGTGATGTAGCGCTGCGTCAGGCTGTCGGGTCCGGCAAGATTTTTAAAATCGTCAAACTCATGAATGGAGGGATCCGCGTACTTGCGGAACGAATTGGAGGGGGACGGGATGCAGGGGAATCCCAGCGCATCCATAACCGCCTTCTTCTCCTTCCAAAGCCCGTCCGCCAGATTTATGGTGGTCCGGCAAATTCCCTGCTTGAAGATGTAGTAAGGCTCCTTGCTGTTCTCAATGGCCCCCGCGTTTACCAGGGTCAGCGATATGTGGCTCAGGAGATTGGGACCGTTGAAGGCCGTCTCCAGTATGCAGCTGACCGGGATCAGCTCATAGATATCCTTAAACGCTTCCACCAGGCGCTGCGTATTCCGCGCCGGAAAGGCCGCTGCGTTTTTGATCTTATACCGGTTTCCCAGAAACACCGTGTGTTCGTCCGCCCGGCGGCAGGAGAACAGGTTCCCAGAGGTTTCCCCCACCGCCACGTTTTCAAGTTTAAATTCCTGAAAAACCCGGTGATAGATCAGGGACCCGAGATTTCCGGCGCTCAAAAGCACGTTTGCGCCCGGCATAAGGTGGGGCGCTATGGCACGGGCCACACGCTCGTCCCGGTTGGAAATCGTGCAGCAGATCACATGCTCGGCCCCCTCCAGCACAGCCCCAAGGTCCGTAGTGACCGCATGAATCACCGCCGTGCCCTTGATTGCGCCCGTAAGCTCCATTTTCTTGTCATACACGGCGTAGTCTTCCACTGTCTCCTCGCCGCCTGCCTCTCCCAGCCATACCTCATATCCCCGGTTGGAGAGCTCCGAGGCCACGGAATAGCCGGTTCCCCCGGTTCCGATTACTGCAATTTTTTTCACCTGTATTCCCCCGATCCGTTATTTTTTCACTCTTACATGGATAGACATTCAGCCAGCTCGGCCATGTCCCCCAACTCATCAATCTTCTTGCACAGCTCAATGTAGCGCTCGATCTTCTCCTCCGGCAGATTCGCAGCCCTTGCCCCCGCACGGAAGGTGCGCTCCACGTCATTCCAGTCAAAGGGATTGTTGGGATGTCCCTTGGGGAACGGCAGGGTTACTTCAAACTGCTGCCCGTCTTTTAAGGTGACGCGCATGCTGGTGGTGGGGAAGGAACCCTCCCGGAACATCTTGAACGCCACCTGAAGGTTCATGTGGTTGTCCGGATCCAGCTTTACCCTGGAAGCCATCTCAAGGAGCTCGGGATCGGCCAGGTGCTCCGCCGTATACCAGTTGGGGCCGGGTTCTCCGCGCAGCAGATAGGCGGCCAGGCAGTAAGGAACGCTGAACTGGGCGTCGCGGCAGCTGGCGTATCCGTCCCAGCTGAACTTATCCCGCTCATCGTAGGTGGGCGTCATGAAGATCTCTTCAATATCCTCCGCCTTGAAGCCGTGTCTTGTCACCAGGGTGTCCAGACAGTCGATGGGCGTCTGAATCCACATGTTTGCGGGCCAGTGCTTGAACAGGAGCTGGCCGAACAGGTACTCGGTTCCCAGATTGCGGTCGATCCAGCCTTCATTTGCAAATCCGCGCATCATCATAGGATAGCCGGACTCCCCGTCCATGATATTATAAATATTGTCCAGCTCGTTCCGCTTCGCCATCCCCGCCACCATGGTTCCGGTCAGGCCGGTAATTGCATACTGCAGATGATAGAAATCGGAGCCCTGCAGGGCCAGAATAGCGTTCACCACCGGAGTGGAGCAGCCTGTAGCGCCCAGCAGCAGGTTATACTGATCCGCATCACATCCGTAAAGCTTACCCGCCGGGGCTGCGCTGGCGAATATCTGCCAGGATCCAAGTCCCCATCCATATTTTCTGGAATCAAATTCCGGCGTGGGCTGGATATAGCAGGCGACGCGCTGGTATACTTCAAAGCCGCCGATCACCGCAGTGAGATAATCCTTGCCGGAACGGTGCATGGCTTCGGTCATGGCCATGGAAACGGAGACGAGATGGGCGCTGGGGTGGCCCGTATAGCTGCAATCTTCCCAGTCCAGCGTGTCCGCGGCCGTGGCGTTGGCCATAATCGCGCCGTGCATTGGGAGTTTTCCCGGCTCGCCCCACATGGTCGACATCAGGTCCGCCTGGGTCCCAACCGTGGCCCTGGCAGCCGATCTGGCGCTGACCGCCGTGGGCAGAGTTCTTCCGGCCAGTGCGACGCCCGCCACATGCAGGGTGAGTTTCTTCGCCTTGTCCGTCAAATCCGGGGCCAGGTCTTCGAATTTCAGCTTTGTGATAAAATCGCATAGTCCTTTTGTGTACTCTGTCATGATATACACCTCCTGAATTATTTAGATAGGCAGCTTTGCTTATCTATTATGTCCATGATATCAATTTCAAAAGGTAATTACATTGTGCATTCGGATAGCATATCAAGCAAAAAGCCTGCGGAAATACTGTTCGTTTGAACAATAAACCCGCAGGCTTTTCTTACCGATATTCTTTTTATGCATTATGCCCCAACACCTCAGACATAGGGCAAATCCCCGCCGCCGGCCTGCAAATAGTTATAACAGAGCAGCGCCAGGCGCAGCGTCAGAAGCCCATCCGCATTGTGCACGGAAAACCCGGTTAGCTTTTCAATCTTGTTAAACCGCTGCTGCAGCGTATTCCGGTGGGTGTACAGCTTCTGGGATGTCATGGTTATGTTGAGATCGCATTCAAAATACGTCTGAAGGGTCTCCAGGAGAATGTCGCTCATTTTAGACCCAAGCAGCTGGCCGTACACATAGGAAACGATATTCTGCAGCACCTTCTTGGGGCTGTGAGTGATCATGTTGCCCAGCACGATGGAATTGCCGATAAACACATTCCGCTCAGGAAACAGCAGCCTGCCCGAGGAGAGGCGCAGAATCAGCTGTTCATATTGGCGCTCATAGTCGGAAAGCTGGTAGCACTGGATCCCAACCACCGCGTGAAGGGCCAGGCAGTATTCCTTCTTGGCAATCTCCATCAGCCTGGTGCAGAGTTCAAACAGGTACAGGGCGTTTACCTCAGGCTTCTCCTTCCGGTTTACGGATAGGATCACCGCATTCTGCTCCGACACGTCCGACAGGATAAAATCCTGCTTATTATAGAAAAAACCGGGGAGCTGGTTTAAAAATTTTTTCACGGAGTATAAATACTGCTTCTCGTCCAGAACCAGCTTCCGGTTCCCCCGCGGAAGCTCCAGAACGTCAAATTTGGAAAGCTGGATAAACAGTGTGGTGCGGGGAATCGCCAGGTCCACGCCAAAGCGCTGCAGATCCTCCGTGAGCTGGACGGTATCAACCGGGTGGACCCCCACCAGGATAGACAGCACGTCCTTTACCGAAGAGCTGTTTGCACTCTGCTCGTCCAGCATGCATTCCTGTTCCAGCATAAGCTCCGCAATGGTTTTCGACAAAGCCAGATACGCGCTGTCCGAGGGGCGCAGGTTCTCCAGCTCAATGGCCCCCACGATGCGCTGGCGAACCGTGATACCGCACATGGACTTTATGCCGTCAAAGTTCTCTACCGGCAGCTGGCCGCCGGAATGTAACTGCTTAATATAATTGCTGGCCGCCACATTGAACTCGCCGATTTTCTGCGGCGCGGAGGAATTGACAACCATCCCCTCATAGTTCATGATATTGATGGGATATGGCAATATGGGTTCCAATTTTTTGAGTATACATGCTGTCGTATTACTGTTCAGAAACATAAAATTCCTCCGTCTGTCCAATATGACCGTTCTTAAACATAGCCTAAATATACCATATTTAACCCCCCCTTACAACGGAAGGGGGGATATGCGGCAATTTGCGAAACCCGCGCCCGCCAATTCGACAAACGCCCCAACCATTTCTTGACTAAGCCCCCAAAACGTTATACTATATTTAAATACCCTCTTTAATACAGGGCATGAAATCGACAAGCGAGGAATTTTAAAATGGCGTCAGTTGCAAAAGAAGAATTATTTGAGAGAACCCCAATCCCCAGGGCGGTGGCTTCCCTGTCCATCCCCACAATCATCAGCTCCCTGGTCATGGTCATCTACAGCATGGTGGACACCTATTTCGTGGGCCTGTTAAACGAACCGGTCCAGACCGCCGCGGTGGCCCTGGCCGCCCCGGTTCTGCTGGCTTTCAACGCAGTCAACAATCTGTTCGGCGTGGGCAGCTCCAGCATGATGAGCCGGGCAATGGGCTGTAAGGATTTCGATACGGTTAAAAAAAGCTCCGCCTTCGGATTTTACGGGGCATTATTTTTTGGTTTCCTGTTCGCAATCGTGTGCACGGTATTCCGCCCCGCGCTTTTGACCCTGCTGGGGGCCGACTCCGTGACGGCGGCCACCACCACGTCCTATCTGGACTGGACCGTCACCCTTGGAGCCGTCCCCGCCATTCTCAACGTGGTGATGGCCTACATGATCCGCTCCGAGGGTTCGTCCTTAAACGCCAGCATCGGAACCATGGGCGGCTGCGTAGTCAACATGATTCTGGATCCCATCTGCATCCTCCCCTGGGGACTTGACATGGGCGCGGCCGGCGCGGGCATGGCCACCTGCTTTGCCAACTGCTGCGCGCTGATTTACTTTTTCGGCTATATGATCGTAAAGCGCGGCAAGACCAGCGTCTGCATCTCTCCCCGGGCGTTTTCCCTGGAAAAACGCATCGTGCTGGGCGTGTGCGCAGTGGGAATCCCCGCCTCGATCCAGAATCTGTTAAATGTGGTGGGCAGCACGGTGCTCAACAACCTGGCCGCCTCTTACGGCGCCGCCGCCCTGGCCGCCATGGGAATCTGCACCAAAATCAACATGGTGCCCATGTACGTGGCCATGGGGCTTTCCCAGGGCGTTATGCCCCTCATCAGCTACAATTTCGCCAGCCGGGACTATAAGCGCATGAAATCCGCCCTGCTCTACACCATCCGCTGCTCCGAAGTGCTTCTCATAGCCTCCTCCTTCCTGATGTTCTTCTGCAGCGGCGCCCTGACCGGCCTGTTTATCAAGGACCCTGACACCGTGGCCTACGGCTCCGCCTTTTTAAGGGGGTTCTGTCTGGCCCAGCCGGTGCTGGCCCTGGACTTTATGTGCGTAGGCACCTTCCAGGCGGTGGGAATGGGACGGGAATCCTTTGTGTTCGCGATCCTGCGCAAAATTGTGTTCGAGATTCCGCTGCTCCTTCTGCTGAACGCCATTTTCCCGCTCTACGGCCTTCCCTTTGCACAGGCCATCGCGGAACTCATGATGGCTCTGATCGCAATCCCGGTCATGATCCGGTTTTTCCGCCGCTGCAGGGCGCAGGAGGAACTACCGCTACAGGCTTAAAATTACCGGCCCGGCATCCGCCGGGCCAAACCTTTGTCCGCATCCGGCAGACCGGTGCGCTTTTATGCAAATTTTTATCTTCAAATCTACTGTACGAATCGGGGTTCAAAGAGTATAATGTAGATAATTGTCAATTTTTGTGTCTCGATTAAGCACTAGGGGGATTTTACTGATGAGTATATGGCTGCAAATCGGAGCGGGGATTTTGCCTGCTCTTATCATTCTGCTCCTCTATCTGATGATCATTCGAAAAAACGTTGTCTCCTCTCTCATTCTCCTTTTTATGTTCACAGCGGGCCTGTCTCTCTGCGTATTTCACAGCAAGCTGCCACTTTCAGGCGGTTCGAGAACAGCCTCCTGGAAAGCCGCTCCCGCGGAGAACACCGATGCGGTGAAATCGGCCCAGGCCCAGGCGGACGCTCTGCCCGCGGATGAGACCATCCGGATCATCTACGGGCTGGCCGCCCGGAAACAAACCGCAGAGGCTGCCGGGATGTTAAAGCAGTTGATCGCAGACCACGGCTACGACACCTCCTGCGCGCTGGCTCAGGCGCGGATCAGCGCCGCCTCGGGCGACTTCACAGCGGCCAGGGTGCTCTACGAGAAGGCCAAAACCGTGTGGGACGACTCTGCGCCCAGGGAATACAACGCCGTAACCGAAGCCTGCGCCTCGCGCTCTGTGGACACCGTGCTGCTGGCCCATTTGGACAGCTCTGATATCGCCGACCTGTACCCTGAGGGTGTGCCGGATACCGGCGATACCGGGGAGGCCGCCCGGCTTGTGTCCGACTATCTGGAACAGGCCGGTTCCGGCGGGGACGCCGACTACTCCGAGCTGGCCCGCGTCCTGGCCTCCACCCAGGAGCTCTACGACACCTTTCTGACCAGCGGCGAGAAGGATGACAGCAGAATCCGCAGCCTGGAGGAAGATTTGGATCAGTGGGAAACGGACCGGCCCGAGGTATTTTCCCTGAAACAGGTACGGGAGGCCCGGATGCGGCTTAAAATCCTGCAGGGAGACTACTCTTCCATCGCAGCGGACCTGACGGACGAATCCGATTATCATGAGATCATGGTCGCCTCGGAGCTGTATCTGAACGGGTATGTGAAAAAGTCCGACTTCGCCGGTTCCTACGCCCAGGCCGACGATGAAAGCCTGCGGACGGTCACGGGCCAGCTGCGCAAGATCCTCAATGCCGATATCGATCCCCAGACCGGAAAACAAGTGGAAGAACTGTTAAATGTATACAAAAACTACAAGGAAGACGCTCCCATGTACCGTATGGAGCAGAACCTGTTAAGCTGCACGGACGAGCGCGGGTTCACCGACAGCTCCAAGGTCTATCTGCAGACGGCCAAGATGGAGCTTTTAAAGGACCGGGAGGACAAGGCCAAGGAGTACATCGGCCTGGCCATGGACACGGCGGCGGACTGCGAGGACCCGGAGTACACCGGTCCCATGTACCAGATTATGGGTATCATGGCCAACAAGGACGAGGCGGAAAGCCTGAAGGACGTGGCCCTCTACACCGACAACGTGCTGAACAACCAGCTGGAGATCGTGCTGCCGGAGACTGTCTCCGCGGACTCCGTCCAGACGCAGTTTTCCGGCTATATGACGGACTATGTGAGCATGCAGCGCTCTGCGGTCAATATCTCCAGCCTGGATGCCTCCGCATTCAGTGAGATCACCGCCTACGTGCAGATCGAGACCCCGGTGGACTACAGCATCGACGAGCTGAAAAGCCACATCACCGTGGAGGACTGCGGGGCTCAGATTTCAGAATATAACCTGGAGAAGGTGGAGTACAGCTCCGCCAACATGCTGCTCTGCTGCGACGTGTCCGGCAGTATGCAGGGCCGCCCCATCGAGGATTCCAGAGCCGCCGTCATCAGCATGGCCGAATCCATGAGCGGAAACGCCCGGCTGGGCGTGATTCTGTTCAACAGCTCCGTGCAGGGCCTCACCGATTTCACCGTGCAGCCCGATGTGATCCGCAGCACCGCCGAATCCATGACGGCAAACGGCGGCACCAACATCTTTGACACCGTGGTCCATGGGCTGGAAAGTTTCCCCAAAAACGGTCCCGAAGTGCTCAACACCCTGGTTGTTATGTCCGACGGCCAGGAAAACAACGCCCATTCTGCGGAGGAGATTCAGACCGCCATCGGGCAAGCGGCCAAAGACAAATCCATTCTGGTACACTGTCTTGGCCTGGGCAGCGAGGTGGATGCGAATTATCTCCAGACCATCGCCCAGAGCGCCGGCGGCACCTACCAGTATGTGACGGACTCTTCCTCCCTCGCCGTGTTTTACCAGAACCTGGCCAGCCAGCAGAACTATACATACAAATTGCAGTACCGCGCAACGGACACCCTGTCTGTGGACCGGGAGCTGAAGGTCAGCCTGAACGACTCGGAATATTTGTATGATATTGAGGCTTATACGCTGCCGGGAGAAAACAGCGCGGGTGAAAGCAGCGGGGACGGCCAGCACGATCTGGTCTACCTGGGCGGCCTTTCCATCCAGGGGCTGGACACCAGGCTTTTATTCAAGAGTGTGAACCCGGCCACCGTGCATCTGCTGGGAACCGGCTTTAAGAAAAACGACTCCGTCACAGTCCAGATGATGATGAACAATAACGGAACCCATGGGCTGACCTACGATGTAAAGGCGGAATTCAAAGACGAGAATACTTTTAATCTGACCATACCGCCCTCAGTGGCCTGCGGCGTCTATGACGTGAAGGTGAAAATCCGCGGGCGCACCGCTTATCTGGACCGGGAGCTGACCGTTCAGGTCCAGGGCACGGAACAGACCACCGCCTTCGGCCCCTACGTTTTCACCTCCTACCAAAAGCAGACGGTGGGCGACAGCACGCTGCTCAGCGGGTATGTGACGTTAAACAACTGGCTCTGTTTTAAGGGCGATTTGGTTTTGCGGGGTTCTCTGGACAACACGCAGATTCAGATGGAGGACTCCACCGGTTCCTACATCCGCTACTACTCCGGCCGCAGCAAGGGCCTGGCGGAATTATTGCGCAGCAAGAACATGGTGCTGCCGCTGCCGTCCCTTGGCACGCTGAAGCTGTACAACGATATACAGCACAACGCTTCGGACAAGGAATACCAGGTGGACGTGGGGATTATCCCGCAACTCACCTTCCCCTCCGCATTTGCGATGAATACCCCCGGGTACTCCCTGTACCCCGACCGGCTTACAATCAACGCAATGGCGTTTACCACCCGCTTTCCGTTCCAGGACAAAATTTTCAAACCCAACGACGGGAAACTGTTCACGTTCAGCGTGAAGGAATTCGGTGGAATCCTGTCGCCGGATAATATTGACGTAACCTTTAATGGCGAGCTGGGCGGCGACAGCGATATCGCTTACCAGACCAATTTTATGAGCCTGCCGCTCAAAATACGGCCGTCCGGTAAGTTAAACCTTGACACGCTGAAGGATACCTACGAGATTTCCCTCTACACCAAGGTGCTGTTCTTCCAGGAAGATGAGAATATCGGTCTCTCCGCCAAGTGGGACGGCAAGCTGATTCCCGCAAGCATGGAACTCATGTTGCCCTTTAAAAAGACCGTAGTTGTCAGCGGCGTGCCCATAACCTTTGACAATTTCCGTGTGGGAGTGGACAACTTTGATATCACGAAATGGATGGAAATTACGCTGGTGGGTAAAATGGACGCCTCCGCCTACTCCCTCAAGAGCCTTGCGCCCCAGGTAGCGGAATATATCGGGGACTTGAGCCTGCTCAAGCTGGAGAACTCCACCCTGCGGTTGAATTATCTCGGTATGGAGGCCAAGACCACGGCCAAGATACTGGAGCATATGGAAGTCGGAAACGCGCAGCTCCAACTGGGCAACTTCCCTTACACCAACCAGCTTTTGAACATGGACTCAGAAAATGTATATGGCATACACGGCGAGGTACAGCTGGGCGTGGGGCTCAATACCAACAACTGCGATATCAACCTCAGCGGCACCGGAAAGATCACCGTCACCAACCGCTTTGTGGGTCTCTCTGCGGACGGTGACTGCCATTTCTACATCCATTGGTGGGTACTGGTCAACCGGTTCAACGCCCAGGGCATGTCCACAGCCGGTTATTTCCTGGATCACGACCGGGTTGGCACCTTTACCATCCGCTTTAGAAGCTCTGCCGACAACCAGAAGGAACAGAATTTCAGCATTTCCGCCTCTAAAAATGGGCTCTATATGAACGGAAAGAAGGTATTTTAGTATGGGAACAGTACGCAACGGAATAACTGACAGGAAACAATTATTGCGGCATCTGACCGGCGCGCTGTTCTTCCTGATGATTCTCTTTAAAATGGCCGGGACCGCGTTTGGCGAGGAGCAGTCCCGGGAACTGATGGTCCTGCCGCGTCAGGCTCATATCGTAGTGTCCATCGGCTATGAGACGGAGATGCCGGATATTACGCTGATTTCCCCCGACGGCACGGCCTACTCCGAGGCCGCCGGGAATGTGCGGGTGGAACACGGAGAGAATACGGCTTTTTACTTTCTGCCCGACGCGCTGGCCGGTCAGTGGCTGATCCGTTTCGACAAAAAGTCCAACCCGGCTATCACTGCCGACTATGCGGAGTACACCCCCGATCTGACCATTGACTCCCTGGTTTTAAAAGGCGTTTCCGGCAGTCAGGCTGAGATTTCCTTTCATACCAGTTACGCGAAGGACGTCACCTACAATTATGTGGTGTATGCGGTGCTTCTGGACGAAAACCGCAATGTAACCGGTCAGAAGGAGCTGGATCACGGAACCGCCCGGACCGGCCAAGACGAAAACCGGCGGATCAGTTTAAGCAACTTGTCCTCCTACGAAAATTATTATCTGGAGCTGGAGGTCTACTTGAAGGAGTACGGTTTGGAAACCTACGACACCCGCATCACCGACCAGAATTTCGGCTATGTCAACGAACATCAGCCGGAAGCCATAGGCGGTGTCAAGGTGGAAATCGATCCGGCCAAGCTGCTGTTTACCATGGACTGGAGCGATTACAAGGTGTCCTGCGACCAGTACCTGGCCGCCTTTTACACGGCTGCCTCCCCGGATACCCCGCTATCCTATCAAAGCGTGGAGAGCGGCTACAACTCCGTGATCTTTGACCTGCCCTCGGATGTCCATGCGATGACCGTGGAATTGACCTACATCCGAAACGGCGTGGCCTCCGCTCCATACCGCCGCCAGATCGACTGGGAAAAGGGCTTGATCCTTTCCATCGATACTCCGGAAAATACCAACAGCGTCCAGGCGGTGATCACCTACGAGACCGACGCCCAGCGAAACGCGGTGATCTCGGTGAACGAAACCTCACAGCAGGTGGTGCTGACAGGCAGCGACAGTATCTCCATACAGCTGGAAGAATTTTCCAATGAGGTGAGCGTGCGCTGCGCCCTGGACGACATGACCGATGTGATTTACCGGAAATCCATTTATTCGGACCGGATCGCGCCGGTTCTGCGCTTCTACGAGAAGGTGGACGCCATCTCGGTGGAGGAGGATCATTTCCTGCTCACCGGCGAGACGGAGCCCGGCTGCAAGCTCACGGTCAACGGGACGGAATATCCCATGAACGAGGATGGAAGCTTTCTGGCGGACCTGCCCCTGGAAAAGGATGAGAACGTCTTTTCCGTGATCTCCACCGATCCGGCCGGAAACCAGTCCGCCCAGAACGTGACCATCTACCACGGGGACGTGCCCGCGGCCGCAGCCATAGCCGCCGGTCAGAACGGCGACGGAGACGGTATGGGATATCTGCCCATGTTTTTCACCATGCTGATCGGCATGTCGGTGGTTCTGACCGTAATTCTCACCGGCGTTGTCCTTGGAAAGCGCAGAGCGCTGATCCGCGGTGTCATGACCGTGACCACCCTGCGCAACGTATTTCTGCTGGTGACCGGTTTTCTGGCCGCCGCCGCAGCCTTTGCCCGTCTGTTGGCCGAACGGGCCCGGGCGGCCGCAGAATCCCTGGCCTTCATCCGCGCGGCCCAGCGCTCGCCCCAGGAGGCCCACCTCATGCTAAAGGACTATGAGAACCTAAACCGGATCTTTTTTGTCCTGGCCGCTGCCGCGGGCATCTGCCTGGCAAGCTCTATCCTGTTCATGGTGCTGAACCGCGCGCTGAAAAAACGCCGGAATACACCGCCCGGCCCGGAGGGCTCGCATCGAATAAAGCCCAAGCCCAGGACCGGACAGCGGCAGCCAACCGCTCCCAAAGTGACGGCGAAAACGGAACCCAAGGCAGCTCCGGCCGAACCGAAAACGGTTAAAACCGGCGTTCCGGCGCCTGAGCCGGCGAAGTCCGCCGGGGCTGTAGCAGGTGCCCCTGCGCAGTCATCCTCCGGGTCCGCGGAAGCCGCCCCTCCGCAGTCACCTTCCGAATCCGTCGCAGACAGCGCAGCCGAAAGCACAAACGCGGCCCCAGCCGCTCCACCGGCTGTATTCTGCCCGCACTGCGGCAAAATGATCAAAAAGTCAAAGGCGATGTTCTGCCCGTTCTGCGGCAAATCCCTTCGCTCATAATCAAAAAGTGGCCGGCCCCATCGCGCCGGCCGTTTTTTTGCTGAATGTAATGTGCCCCAATCAAAACACCCCTAAATGAAACGGAGCAAACACAATGAAACACTATCTGAGAGGCCAGCTTGCCAAAGCCGCCCGGCTGAACAAAGAGACTCTGCGCTACTATGAAAATAACGGTCTGATCCCACCGGCCCAACGGGACTCAAACGGCTACAGGTCCTATCCCGCCGAAACTTTGGTTCTCCTGGAGTTTATCTCGGTGGCAAAAGCCGCAGGTTTTACGCTGAAAGAAATCAAGGAACTCTTTTCCGCTCTGCATGGCGAGGAATTCCAAAAAGAGCAGCTGGAGTCCATAATCGTGAAAAAGCTGGCGGATATCGACGAAACCCAAAAAGCCCTTAATCTTGCGCGGGAGCGGCTTCTGGACATGAGAGCGCATTTGGACTCCCCCCTGGAATGCCCAGTGTTTGAAGCCTGCCAAATTTTGGATCAACACGGTCAAACACGCGGTGTAGAAAAATCCTCTTGACATTGTACTATAGTACAGACCTTATACTGAAGGCGTACTATTTTCAACAAGGAGGAAAACATATGAAAATTTACTATCTGTCCGCTACCGGAAACAGCCTGGTCACTGCCCGTAGGCTGGCCCGCGAATTGGATGAGGACGTCACGCTGGAGTCCTTTCGTTCCATCCGCCTCTTGCCTGAGATTGAGACCGGCGATACGGCGGTTGGCTTTGTATTTCCGGTTTATTTTGCAGATGTTCCCCGGGAATTTCTCGCATGCATCCAGAGAATGAAATTCCGCCGGAACACCTATCTGTTCGCCATTGCCACCTGCAACGGAGTCCCCGGCACGACTCTGCGGACCCTGTCCGGCGCTCTCGAAACGAAAGGCGCACGTTTATCCGCTGCATTCTCCCTGGATATGCCCGGCAACGCTCTGATAACGCCCCAGGCCGCGTCCGATAAGCGGTTGAACGAGTTTCCCGGGCGCTTATCGCAGATCGCACGCACGATCGCACGCAGGGGGCAAACCTCTATTCCCCGAACTCCGGTGTGGGAAAGCCTTCGCTCCGCGGCAGTGCGCGCCATAGGCCCCCGTTTTGTGGTGAATCCCCAAAAATTTCACACGGTGGAGACGGCCTGCATTGGCTGTGGCCTCTGCGCGCGGGTCTGCCCGGCCTCAAACATCATCATCTCCAACAATCGCGCCCGCTGGGGTTCCAACTGCATACACTGTCTGGCTTGTTTCCACTGGTGTCCCAAACAGGCGATACACATCGGCGGCTTACTCACAGACCGCCCCAGATACCATCACCCCGAAGTATCTCCCTCCGATCTCTGCTGACATTTGCGGATCATGCAGCCCTGCGGCCCGCCGCGCCGGTTCCGGGCTGTATGATCCGTTTTCCCTTTGCTTAAAAATATATTTCTATAAAACGCATTTTTTATTTCCTTTAGAAATTATTTTATTTTCTCTATTTTATAATTTTAGTAGACAAAAGCCACTATTTTTCTTTGCCATTTTTGTCTATTTTTTATCGCCCACCGACATGACATTCTCCCGCCGTCCATGCTATAATCAAATTATCGCGGCAGAAAGGCGGAAAACAATCTATGAGTTTAATCTGGCTTGGAAAATACAAGAGCTTTTTTGAGAATCTGTCCCTTTACACCAATGTCTACGGACAAGCCTACACGGTCCAGGGGTTTCATGGCACGTCGGTGCCCTGCTCTCTCTCGCAGATTCAGGTGCTGGAATACATTCTGGAAAACGAAGAAGAAAATCAGAAAATGTCTGAGGTAGCCAGGCGTCTGGGACTCTCCCCCAGCGCCTTTTCCAAGAACATCAAAAAAATGATGGACAAGCAGCTGTTGGAAAAATACCGCTGCTCCAACAACCGCAAGGATATCATCCTCAAGGCCTCCCCTCTGGGCCGCAAGGTCTACCAGGAATACATGAACTCCCTGTGGAAGCGGCAGTTCGAAAAGACCTTCGCCATGCTGGATCAGATTCCGGAGGAATACATTGCAAGGTTCGCAGAAATTTTAAAATTTAACGCTGAAGCCATGCTCGTGCAGATGGACGAGCTCCAGAACCGGCCCGCGCCGGATACGGAGAAAAAAGCGGTAACGCTGGTTAAAATCGAGTAGGAACCCCGGAACCATTAAAAACCGGACTCTCAAAGCACCGTGCCCGGCGGCAAAAATAATCTCCAACCGCACGTAGCCGGTTGGAGACGGAAAGTTTTTTTATTCATCAGTTGGACGGCGGGACCGCTTACATCAGCCACACCTTCTGGTTGGTCGAGGAGATCGCCAGCGCCCCGGCCTCCAGAGCGTTCATCACATCCTCCTTGTCAGCGATGAGGCCGCCTGCGATAATGGGGATTGAAATCGTGTTGTGCAGCTCCCGAATGATCTTCGGCATCACGCCCGGCAGAATCTCAAAGGCATCCGGCGGCATGGTCGCGCACTGCTTTGTCACATTGGCCAGAGCCATGGAATCGATCACAAACATGCGCAGAATGGCGTACAGGCCAAGCTCCTTGGCCCGCCGGATCAGCTGCGGTTTAGTGGAAATGATCCCGTCGGCCTTCGTGTGCTCCTTGATAAAATTCACGGAGATTTCCTTGTTGCTCAGTCCGACGATCAGATCCATGTGGACGAACACGGTTTTGCCCGCGCCTTTCGCCATATCCACATACCGCTCCACGGTACAGATATCCCCGAACAGCAGAAAAATAATCTGACTGTCCAGCTCCAGACTCTTTTTCAGTCCCTCTTCATCCTTGATCGCTGCGATCACCGGACAGTCCTCTAAAATTTCCCAGAATTTCATGTCAACTCTCCTCACGACAAATCTCGCCCTATTTCATATCTCAACTGTAGATTTCCGTCTGTATATCCATGATCTGCGCGTCCGTGCTCTCCTCCACGAACCGCTGCACCTCCTCGGCAAAGCGGTCAGCCTGAGCCCTGTGGGGCACGATGGAGGCAACTCCGACAACAATCGTCTGATGTACATCCTGCTCTCCCACCTCCGCTGCGGAGACGTGGAAATGATTCTGGATTTTGGACACCAGGCTTTTGACGATCATGCGTTTTTCCTTCAGGGAATGCACCCAGGGAGCATAAAGACGAATCTCCAACCCAACGATTTTCATAGCTTTTTCCTCATACATTTCCCAACTTCACAAAACAGGCGCAGCAACCTCTATGCGTTCGCCATAGTCGTTACGCGCCATTTTCTGCAAACCACACTGTTATCAGGGACCACCTGCGGCTTCTGGCATTTACCACCTTTTTCCAAAAAATGTGATCCCTGTTTTATTATAATTTCGTTTTCTACTTTTGTAAAGTCTTATTTTGCCCCGGCTGTCCTCCGGCCGTCACCGCCCGCTCACAGCGCAGCCCTGCGCATGGCCACCACCTGCTCAAACCGCTTTTGGGACGGGGTGCCGCTTATCTTCTCCCGATACGGAAACGTACGGTCAAACGCTTCGGAGGCAGCCCTGTCGAACTCAAACACGCCGTCCTCCACATAACGCCCCCGGATGCCGTCCAGTGCATGTTCGCGCAGCACCAGAACCTGGTGGGCTGCGGCGTACATGTTGTCCGCAGTCCGAATGCCAAACCGCTCCGCCGGAACGAATCCATGCCTCCCATAATATTCCGGGTCTCCATATAGGAAAATAGCCCCATACCCCATCTTACGGGCCAGCTCCTTTGTGTACCCGATCAGCTTCCCGCCAACGCCCCTGCCCTGAAATTCCGGCAAAACGGCGATAGGCCCCAACGCCAGCACTTCCCGCTTGGCCCCGTCATCCCCGAGAACCGCCGCTCTCGTATAATCCACATTTCCGACAATCCGGCCCTCAAAAACCGCCACAATGTCCAGCTCCGGCAAAAACGCCGGGCAGCTGCGCATGACGTGAAGCAGATAATGCTCATCACAGCCGGGCGCAAAATGATTCCAGAACGCCGCCCGGACCATCTCCTCCGTCTCCCGGTAATCCTCCGGCCGTTCCCGTCTCAGCTCAATCTCCACGGTCTCATCACCTCCATGTCCCATTTTCTTTACCAATCGTCCCTCACATCGTCCAGTATTCCCAGAAATTCTTCCAAATCCACGGACGATTTCCCCTCTAACTCCTCCCGGTACAGCTGTTCCAATGCCCGGAACACATCCTCCCGCTCCACCGTCTCGATAAAATCCTCATACTTCCGGTTCAGGCGGTTAAAACACTCTCCGTAATCTCTGACTGTTGACTCAATCTCGTCTTTAACCCGAGCCTGCCGCAGCCGCTTTTTCGTCTTTACATACTGGGCGGAAGCGCTTTTAAACGCCGCCCGGGGAACGAAATCGCTTCCATCCCAGTGGCGGAAGGGATTGTCTAAGTTCTCTTTCATCCACTCCAGGGCCCGCAGCTTGCGAACCTCCAGGGAATCCAGACGGTTTTTAAAACGCTTTTTCACCGCCATCCCCGCCTCCCTCGGCACGCTGTCCATCCACAGCTGCCGCAGCTCCGGGAGCCTTTCCAGAACCTCCGTCTCCTTCTCCCCGTACCCGAACAGATCCCCAAACGACAGCGTTCTCAGCCGCTTCATCTGTTTCAGTCCTTCAAAATTTACCAAAAATCCCGGCATTCCCTGAATGGACAGCACGGTGATCTCACCGAAAAGACCAGCCACCGCGGCCAGATCCAGCTCCCTAACTCCGGTGAGGCGCAGCCTGCGGACCCTCAGCCCCGCCATTGCCGTCCCCCAGTCTTCAAACCCGGAAGAATCCAGCGAAAGCTCTATATCCAACTCCCGCTCCAAAGGTCCCGCAATCTGCAGCTCAGGGTCCGGGACGCCGCTGAGGGAAAGTCTCTGCACTCCGTCCGGCAGAAAAATTTTCTTTACTCCGGTTCCGTCCAGCTCCAGAAAGCAAAGTCCGGTTCCCCTGAAATCCAAAACCTCGGTTTCCGGCGCCTTCCAGCGGAAGGTACGGATCAGGGAACGCCCTTTAATCCAGCCGACCACCTCCGGACACGGCCCTTCAATCTCCACAAAGGTGAGGCAGGGGAACAAGCTGACCGGCAGATTCCCACCGGCTGCACGATACAGATGCATATTAAGGCCGCCGTAATTTTTCCGAAAATACTCCCCGCCCACCCGCACCGAGTCGCCGCTGTTGATAAACTGTTTGTATTCCGCCCTCTGCTGCGAATCTCCCTGGCTCCAGCTGTGCTCGTACACATATTCCCGGCCGTCCTGCCAGTCGCCGGCAAACACGCTGCAACGGCTGTTTATAACCGGAGGGCACACCCCGATCAGCGTATAATCCCTGGGAATCCGCCCGGAGCTGATATATTTCATGTCGGGACGGCGATGGTACCGGAACCGCTCCTGGCAGAGAGGCTTCAAGCCGTCCAGCTCCTCCCGCTTTGGCGGTTCGTCATCCAGACAGTCCAGCACCACATAGAGCACGCTGTCCCGGCCCGCCTCCAGCACTTGATAAGCCCCATATTTTCCCAGTTCTTCCACATACATGGAGTAGACGCCGCCCACCACGGGAACAGGGCTGTCGCCCCAGAACCCGTGCAGATCCCGCTCAAAATCACCGTACGCAAATTTCCCTCTGGTTTTAACCCTTTTTCCCGCCTGCAGAATGGCCTCCCGCATCATGTGTACCCTGGTCGTACTGCTGCCGTCGCGGTAACGTTCATAATCCAGCTTGACGCGGACCGCGGCCACAGCCTGATGGTTCAGAAAGCGGACCTTCTCGCTCCAGGTCCCATTTTCAAACAGTTCCTCCGGCGCTGCCACCGGCAGAATCCCGATCACCCGAAGAACTTCGCTGTATTCCTTGTCCCGCAAAAATTCACGCGTCTCCCAGCACATGCGGTACACTTCATCGTCTACACCGAATTGCTGGGTAAAATACGCCGGTGAATTGACATTCAGCTCCATCTCATCCCTCCCCGATCAGAGCATCCATCCTGTTTCGGACGTCCTCCCGCACCTCATTTTCCCGCAGTTCGCGCAGCAGCCCGGCAAGTTCCGGGTAACATTCCGCCAGCGGACAGCCCCGGAGCTTCCCCCACTCCTCCAACACCGTCAGCGCCATGTTCCGGTTGTTGACCACAGGCGCGTTTAACGCTGTGCGGATCAGCCTCACGCCCATTCCCGGCCGGTCCTTCAGATGCTGGACCATATAGATCAGAATCCGGTAATTCTCAAATTCCTCCCCCAGTCCCATCTCGTCCGCGCTCCCGCAAGCCATCTCTTCCAGCGGAAGTCTTTCCTCAAACAGCCGGATTAACTCCATCGCATAGTCCTCCCCCGGCATGAGCAGGTCAACGTAATGGTAATACCTGTGAAAATCCCGCTCAATCGCCGCCATAGCGTAAGGAGCATAGTCCATCCCCAGCCGCTTTGCCAGCCGCAGGCTCTCCCCCTTCTCCATCTCTCTTTGCATAACCGCCCGGCACGCCTGGCTCTCCAGCAGTTCCCCTGCCACAGCCGCAGCCGCGTCCAGACTGTGCTCCTTTGCGTAGTCAAGAATTTGGGCGATCACGGAGTAATCGGCAGCCGTCAACTCAAACCGGCCGCTCTGCCGCAAAAACGCGTTTAATACCTCCTCCGGGTTCTCGCAGGCCGAGATTCCTCTGACGGGTCCCTCGTCCAAAAGCCCGGCCATCAGTCCAGTCATAAAACCGTACTGTTCCCGGGTCATGTTGCCTTCCAAAATTCGGGTGCAGCGGGCCTTCTGAAAGCACTCCAGCGCAGAGTACGCCGGAAGCACCGTATTGTCCCAGCCCTCCGCCAGAAGCCACCGCTCCATCTCCTCATCCACAGGGTTCAGCCGTTCCACCGCGTGGATGCGCCCCCAGCCCCTCGCCTTTTTAGCCGCCTGGAAAATTTCCCGGTCCGGATCGTCCCAGGACCGCATGAGAAACAGGGAGAAAATCGTAAATTCATCCGAGCAGGCCAGCTCGCGCACCGCCGCCTTCACCGGCTCCTTTCCATTTAAATCGAACAGCTCCAGCAGAGCCAGGCCGAACTTTACCGCCTCCGGGTGTGTCCCGCCAAACATAAGCTCCTCGCCCAGCCGAAAGATTTTTCCGGCCGCAAGCTCCTTCTGATGGTCGATTATATACTGCTGAATCCCATCGATGGCCCCGATCATATGGCCCGTCTCACAGAATTCCCGCACCAGCCCCTGAGCCTCCTCCATGCGGTCCCGGTTAGCCGCGCACACCGCCTGCTCCAACAGCCCAGTGTCCGCCTCACCGTTGGCAGTGTGAAAAATCGTGATTCCGTCCATGGCTCCGTCCGCGAAATGAATCTGGTTCCCGTCCGGTTTCGGCAGGCTGAAATCCTCCGGCAGCAGTCCCTCCGGCGTCAGCGAACGGTGAATCAACTGGTACAATGACTTCATAATCTCACTCCTCCCTTTTTCATAGAACCAGTATAACACGGCAGCCCGTCATTTTCCTCCCCTATTTGTAGAAATCTGTAAACAAACTCTTCGGAATATGGTATGATTGAGTTGACAGCCGCCGCGGCCTGCTCAAATAGGCAAACGCCTCCGCGGCGCTGGAGAAAACAGCTAATTTCTTGGGAGGGATTTGACGAAATGAATACAGAACGAACACCGGAACTGTTTTATAACGAGTTAGCGGCCCGTTTTTCCTCGCTGCTTGAGTCGGAAGGGTTGATGGGGGAAGATGTGATGATCAGCAGCCGCTCCCTCACGCCGGAGGAGGCCATCGGAACCACTAAGCGTCGGGATTATCCTATTATAACAGGGAAAGACGTCATGGTACAGGCCGAATGCATGGGCGCCCTGGGGCAGGCCTTCACGGACGCTCCCGCAGAATTTCGGGGGACCCTGGGGGAAATATGTGCGCTGGACATAAACGGCGATTCCCACGACCGCGGCCTCTTCATCGCCGCGCTCAACGCGGTGATGAAGCATCTGGGCCTGGTGGAGTGCACGGTCCACTGCCGCAACGACGGCCCGGAGCAATGTGCGGTTGAGGCGGCCGCATATATCAAAAAGGTTTATGGCCACCCTAAAATCGGCCTGGTGGGATACCAGCCCTCTCTGCTCAGCGCTCTGTCCGTGGACTTCCCCATCCGCGTTGTGGATTTAAGCCCGGTCAACACCGGCCAGGAACGCTGCGGCGTAATGGTGGAGGACGGCAAAGTCGAGGGCGTCACCGCCTCCATCTGCCAATGGGCCGATCTGGTGCTCTGCACAGGCAGCACCATCTGCAACGGCAGCATCGTGGACTTCCTGCATCTGAAGGACAAAATCCTGTTCTATGGCACCACGCTGGCCGGAGCCGCAAAGCTTATGGACCTTCCCCGGCTGTGTTTTGCCGACCGGTACCAATAGGGCGAACCAATCCCCAAGCTGGCCGGTTATCGTATGGCGCGGAATCTTAAAAACCCCTCACAGACGATGCATTTCACACCGTCCGTGAGGGGTTTAAGGTTTTTATTTATTGGACTGATTTTCACAGCCTGGCGGCTATGCAGGATGATTGTAACATCCGGATTACTGTCCCATCTGCTTCGCAACCTCAGCCGCAAAGTCCTCGTTCTTCTTCTCCAGGCCTTCGCCGGTCTCAAAACGGATGAACTTCTTAACCTTGATCGCTGCGCCGTTCGCCTTGGCAACAGCAGCCACATAGTTTGCTACGCTCTGCTTGCCATCCTCGGCCTTAACATATACCTGATCCAGCAGGCAGATTTCCTTCAGCTCTTTGTTGATACGTCCCATCACCATGCCGCTGATGATCTTGTCGTTGGCATCGGGCTTTTCGTTCTTCGCCGCTGCGGTGAGAATCTCTTTCTCGCGCTCGATATACTCCGCGTCAACCTCGTCTCTGCAGGTGTACAGGGGCTTAAGTGCAGCAGCCTGCATGGCTACGTTCTTCGCCATATCCTTGATCTCATCGTTCACAACGTCGGTCTCAACGTCTACCAGAACGCCGATCTTGCCGCCTGCATGAATGTAGGAAGCAACGAAGCCGTTGGCCTCGGTGATCTGCTCAAAACGGCGGATGTTCATGTTCTCGCCGATGATTGCGATCTGAGAGGACAGAGCCTCCTTCACGGTCAGGCTGGGATCCTTCTCCCACTTTTCCTCCATGAAGCTGTCCATATCCTTGGCGGAAGTGTTCAGCGCCTGTGCAGCCACGTCGGCCGCATAGCTGCGGAACTTCTCGTTCTTGGCCACGAAGTCGGTCTCAGCGTTCACCTCAACCACAACAGCCTTCTTGCCATCCTCGGAAACAGTGGTAACAACCATACCCTCGGCTGCAATACGTCCGGCCTTCTTAGCCGCGCCGGCCAGACCTTTCTCTCTCAAAAACTCAACAGCCTTGTCCATATCGCCGTCGGTAGCTGCAAGTGCTTTCTTGCAGTCCATCATTCCGGCGCCAGTCATCTCTCTTAACTCTTTTACCATTGCTGCAGTTACTGCTGCCATTTCAAATTCCTCCAATCAGATATTATTCCTGGGATTAAGCCTCTGCTGCCTCGAACGCCTCAACCGGGATCTCGATCTCCATAGCGCCTTCCAGAACTTCGCCCTGCTTCGCCTCGATCACAGCGTCAGCCATCTTGGAAACGATCAGCTTAACCGCTCTGATAGCGTCGTCGTTGCCCGGGATCACATAATCCAGCTCTTCCGGATCGCAGTTGGTGTCAACAATACCGATTAACGGGATTCCCAGAGTATGAGCTTCCTGCACGCAGATGTGCTCCTTCTTGGGGTCTACTACGAAGATTGCGTCAGGCAGTCTCTTCATATCCTTGATTCCGCCCAGGTTTCTCTCCAGCTTATCCCACTCTTTCTTTAACGCAATAACTTCCTTCTTGGGCAGAACGTCGAAGGTGCCGTCCTGAGACATAGCCTCAATCGCTTTCAGTCTGCCGATCCGGCTCTGGATGGTCTTGAAGTTGGTCAGCATGCCGCCCAGCCATCTCTCATTTACAAAGTACATTCCGCAGCGCTCCGCCTCAACCTTGATCGCTTCCTGCGCCTGCTTCTTGGTTCCCACGAACAGGATGGTGCCGCCGTTGGCAGCGATGTCGGAAACGGCCTTGTAAGCCTCGTCTACCTTCACAACAGACTTCTGTAAGTCGATGATGTAGATGCCGTTTCTCTCGGTGTAGATGTAGGGAGCCATCTTGGGGTTCCATCTTCTTGTCTGGTGGCCGAAATGCACACCAGCTTCCAGTAACTGCTTCATAGAAATAACGCTCATGTTCTTTACCTCCGTTTGGTTTTTTACCTGCCCCCTGAGCAAGGGAGTCAGGCTTACTTCCGCCTGCTTCTCATGCTTCCCGGAAGACCTGGCCGTTTGCCGGTTCAGGCACCTTTCCAAAGAATCCACAGACGTGATTTTTGTCAGCCTTACAAATATATCACAAAATGCAGGCATGCGCAAGTGGTTTATTGGAAAAAAATCGCTGTTTTTCACGTTTTTACGCGCTTTTTGCGAACTTTTTTACCTTTCCCCTCCCGGTAGGCCCGGATTGTCTCCTCAATGGCCGTATAGTCCCGCTCAAAGAGCTCCTCGCTGATCTGCACGGCCAGGAGATCGGCGGGGACCTTCTCCAAAATCTTTTCCACCACAAATTTCTTGCTCTTCTCCTTGTAACCCGGCAGCTTGTTGATCTCCTGGATATGCACCAGCTCCGGCCGCCAGAGGAGTCCCAGCTTGCGCTTTAAATCCAGGTTGGGATTGCGCGCCGCCTCCCGTAGCACATAAAAATCCGGCCGCTCCGCCGCAGCCTCCACGGTGATGATCCCCCACCACTCCGGCACGTGTTCCCCGATGTGCAGCCCATGGGTGGAACCGGCCACCACATAATTGCCGTCACAGTAGCGGTCGTAATCCCGCACCTGGCGGCTCAGCCTGGCATAGGTGTCCGCGTCGCTTTTGATCTCAAGCCCCATAACCGCTCCCTCCAGCACCATCAAAATATCTGCCCTGGACCTGCCCATTCGCTTCTCCTCGATAATGCGGATCTTTCCGAACCGCTCCTCCAGAAAATCGAACAGTGGCTCCCGGATATCCTTGTCATAAAGCATCCCAAATCCCTCCTGATCAAAAACAGGGCCGCAACGCACAAGCTGTGATTCTGCTGTGCCGCTGCGGCCCTGCCGGGTTTTCAATCGTTATTTCAGATTTGAGTTGGAAGCCTTGATGGCTTTCAGCTCGTCAAATACCACATCGTTTAAAACCTTGATGTAGGTTCCCTTCATACCGGAGGAGCGGGATTCGATGACTCCGGCGCTCTCAAACTTGCGCAGCGCGTTGACGATCACCGAGCGGGTGATTCCCACGCGGTCCGCAATCTTGCTGGCAACCAAAATGCCCTCGCTGCCATCCAGTTCCTCGAAAATATGGATGATGGCCTCCAGCTCGGAGAAGGACAGGGTGCTGATGGCGGATTTCACAATCTGTACCTTTCGGGTCTCCTCGGCATTCTCCTCGTTGACGGAACGCATCATCTCCAGTCCCACCACAGTGGTCCCGTATTCACTCAAAATAATATCGTCAATATCGTACTGGGAATCCTGCTTATAGATAAACAGGGTACCCAGGCGCTCACCGGCAATGTCGATGGGGGTGATGATCGCCTGGTACTTGCGGACGTTCTCCTCCGCAAATCCCAGCGTAGCCAAGTTCACATTCTCCTTGGTGGACAGCACGCTTAACAGACGCTCGTTGAGCATCTTATCCACGTACATTCCAACCTGGTCCTCGATCAGCTCTTCGATCTCCTCAACGCCGGAACACAGGCTCACGCCCAGCACCTTTCCCTTCTTGCTGATGACCAGGATGTTGGACAACAATATCTCACTCAGCACTTTGCAGATGTCATTGAAAACCACTTTGTGGGAATTGTTGTTATGCAATAACTTGTTAATCTTCCTTGTTTTGTCCAACAACTGAACGCTCATATTCGAAAACCTCCTTATCCAACTGGTATACCGCCCCGAAATGCCCTATTAATAATAGAATTGTAACATAATTCTGTGGCAATAACAAGAGTTTTTCGAAGTTTTCGATTATTTTAAGAATTTCATATTTTCTATGGCAATTTTACCATATTTTTCTATTCCTGCTCCAGATTCGTGCGGTATCCGCAGGTCTCATTGGAGCACAGAAGCTTGTTCCCCTTCTCCACCATGTAGGCGCCGCACTCCGGGCACTTCTTGGTGGAAGGCTTCTGCCAGGACATAAAGTCGCAGTCCGGGTTGGCCTCGCAGCCAAAGTACAGACGGCCTTTCTTGGTCTTTTTGCGCACCACTTCCTTGCCGCACTTGGGACAGGGAACGCCGATCTTCTCCAGATAGGGTTTGGTGTTCTTGCAGTCCGGGAAACCGGGACAGGCCAGGAATTTCCCGTGGGGACCGTACTTGATGACCATCTGGCGTCCGCACAGTTCGCAGACCTCGTCGGAAACCTCATCCGCGATGGTCACGGTCTCCAGCTCCTTCTCCGCAACGGTCACCGCCTCGTCCAGATCCGGGTAGAAATTACTCACAACCGTTTTCCACTGCACAGAGCCGTCCGCCACTTTATCCAGCAGGGACTCCATGTTGGCGGTAAAGCTGATATCCACAATGCTGGGGAACATCTGCTTCATAATGCGGTTTACCACCTCGCCGATCTCCGTAACGTACAGATTTTTGCTCTCCTTGACCACATACCGTCTGGCAATGATGGTGGTGATCGTGGGGGCATAGGTACTGGGGCGTCCGATCCCCTGTTCCTCCAGAGCCTTTACCAGGGAGGCCTCGGTATAATGCGCGGGCGGCTGGGTGAAATGCTGGCTGGGAAGCAGCTCCTCCAGCTTCAGCTTCGTACCTTTTTCCATATTGCCCAGAGCCTGGTTGTGCTCTTCCTCGTCGTCCGCCTCAACGTAAACCGACATAAAACCGTCGAAAAGCAGGCGGGAAGCCGCGGTGGTGAAGCTGTGTCCGCCCGCCGTGATCTTCACGGAGGTGGTCTCATACACAGCGTTGTCCATACGGCTGGCGGTGAAACGCTTCCAGATCAACTGATACAAGCGGAACAGATCGCGCTGTAGGGACTCCTTCACCACAGTGGGCGTCAGGGCAATGTCCGTGGGGCGGATCGCCTCGTGGGCGTCCTGGATCTTGCCGCCATTTTTCTTGGACTGCTCGTTTTTGATCACATACTTTTCGCCGTACTGCTCTTTGATGAACGCTCTGGCTGTGGCGTCCGCTTCCTCGGCGATACGGGTGGAATCCGTACGCAGGTAAGTGATCAAACCGATGGTGCCGTGGCCCTTCACCTCAACGCCCTCGTACAGCTGCTGGGCCAGGCGCATGGTCTTCTGGGTGGAGAAGTTGAGAGCCTTGGAGGCCTCCTGCTGCATGGTACTGGTGGTAAAGGGAATGGGGGCTTTCTTGATCCGCTCACCCTTTTTCACCTCGTCCACCACATAGGAGCAGCCCTCCAGATCCGCCAGGATCCGATCCAGCTCCTCCTTGCTGCGGATGCCCGTCTTGCCGTTCTTTCCATTGTCGCTGCCGTAATATTTGGCGGTCAGCGGCTTCTTGGCACCCTTTAACAGGAGCTTGGCATCCAGATTCCAGTATTCCTCGGGAATGAACGCATTGATCTCATCCTCACGGTCGCAGATCATACGCAGCGCCACGGACTGCACGCGGCCCGCGCTCAACCCCCGCTTCACCTTTTTCCAGAGCAGTGGGCTGATCCGGTATCCCACCATGCGGTCCAGCATTCTGCGTGTCTGCTGGGCATCCACCAGGTGCATGTCAATATCACGGGGACTCTTGAAGGAAGCCTTCACCGCGTTTTTGGTGATCTCGTTGAAGCTTATGCGGTACACCTGCTTGTTCTTCGCCTCGTCCAGCTTGAGAGCCTTCATCAGATGCCAGGAAATCGCCTCTCCCTCACGGTCAGGGTCCGTTGCAAGATAGATCTTGTCAGCCTTCTTCACTTCCTTGCGCAGCTTTGCCAGAATATCACCCTTGCCCCGGATGGTGATGTATTTCGGCTCATAATCGTGTTCCGCATCGAACCCAAGCTGACTCTTGGGCAGATCCCTGACATGTCCGCCGGAAGCGTCCACTTCATAATTGCTGCCCAGAAATTTTTTGATTGTTTTCACCTTTGCCGGTGACTCAACAATTACCAGATGGTTTGCCATTATAAAACTCCTTGTCATTCCTCATTATCAAAAGCTGCTCTTCGCAGTAATTTTCCCATATCGCCCGTTTCTCAGTCACAGCTGACGCGGCGGGCATAGTATTGTCCGGCCGTTTTCACCACAAGCCCGCCAAGCTCCAAATCCAGCAGCGCGCTCATACATTCGCCGACACACATCCCCGACAGAACGGCGATCTCTTCCACATGTTTTGGTGCGGAATCTAGGCAACTATACACCATTTTTTCATTCTTGGCAAGTCCCTTCGCGCTTTTTTCGCGAAGAATCAGCTTTTTTTCATGGAGAATTCCCAAAAATTCCAACACATCACCAGGGCCCGTCAACAATGCGGCCCCGGCCTGGATCAACTGGTTGCAGCCCTGGCTGGCAGAGTCCGTCACCCGGCCCGGCAGTGCAAAAATCTCTTTCCCCTGCTCCAGCCCCAGCTGTGCCGTGATCAGCGACCCGCTCTTCTCATTGGCCTCGATCACCAGAACCGCATCCGCAAGCCCACTGATAATCCGGTTGCGGACCGGGAAATTCTGCGGACGCGGCGGCTCTCCGGGCGGATATTCCGAGATAAGGCCCCCTTGCTTTTCCAGCTCCCGAAACAGCGGATAATTCTGCTTCGGGTAACATATATTGACGCCACAGCCCAACACGCCCCAGGTTTCACCGCCTCCCGACAGGGCGCCCCGGTGTCCGGCTCCATCCACGCCCAGAGCCAATCCGCTGATCACCGCCACGCCGGAGGCTGCCAGCTCCCGGCCCATGATCCCGGCCACCTGCTCGCCGTACACCGTGCAGCTTCTGGCGCCGATAACCGCGACCGCGGGTTTCTCCGCCGGAGGCAGGCTTCCCTTAATCCAAAGCCCCATTGGATAGTCATAGATATGCCGCAACCGTTCGGGATATTCCGGGTCTAATGGTGTGACAAAACGGATTCCCTGACGGTCAAGGCCGCTGTACTCCTCTCTTGCCGCATCCAGGCAGCGCTTTGCCTGCTCGAAAATCTCCGCGGTTTTCCGGTTCTTGATGATCCCTCTGCGCAGCAACTCCATTCCTTCTATATAATATGCCTGTTGAAAACTGCCGTAAGTCTCCTGGATCCGGCGGATCGTCACCGCAAACGCCGGCAGGCTGCGGCACAGCCAGTACAGATACTCCTTTTCCTGCTCTATGCTTCCCATATTTTTTCCTCCAATGCCCGGTAACCAACCGCCTCCGCCAGATGCGTTTTACTCACCGCTTTGCTGCCCTCCAGATCCGCAATCGTTCTGGCCACCCGCAGCACCTTGTGGCAGGTCCTGGCGCTCATTCCCCTGGTGCGGTACACCCGTTCCAAAAAATGTTCCGCCTCCGGCCTCAGTCTGCAGAACCGTTCCAGCGCGCCCTTGCCCATGCGGCTGTTAAACCGGATTCCAGTACCGTCAAAACGCGCCGCCTGTATCTCCCTGGCCCGCTCTACCCGGGCGCGGATCGCGGCGGAGCTTTCGTTGTCCCCTGCATTCTGCCTCAGCTCCTCATAGCGTATGGGAGCCGCCTCGGCGCAGATGTCAAAGCGCTCCATAATGGGCCTGGACAAACGCCCCATGTACTGACGGACCTGAGCAGGCGTGCAGCGGCAGCGGCTTCTGTCCGGAAAATAACCGCAGGGACAGAGGTTCATCGCCGCGCAAAGCATAAAATCCGCCGGAAACTCATAAGACCCGCGTACCCGGCTGACGATCACCCGCTGCTCCTCAAGCGGCTGGCGCAGAATCTCAACCGCGCTCTTGCGAAACAGGGTGAGCTCGTCCAAAAACAGGACGCCGCCCGATGCCAGGGACAGCTCCCCCGGCCGCACCGGCCTACCGCCTCCGGTCAACCCCTGAGGCGTAACCGTGTGATGGGGGCTGCGAAAGGGCCGACGGTTTAAAAGGGGCTGTCCGGCCGGCAGCTGGCCGCAGATACTGTAGATTCTGGAGATCTCGATATTCTCCTCCCGTGACAGGGAAGGCAGGATAGTGGGCAGCCTTCTGGCGATCATCGTCTTGCCTGTACCCGCCGGGCCGCAGAACAGCAGATTGTGCATACCGGCCGCCGCCACCTCCGCTGCCCTCCGCAGAAACTGCTGGCCGTTCACCTCGCGGTAGTCCACATCGTAACATTCCGTCTCCTGCTCCAGGAAATTCTCGGATGCTGCCCTGGCCGGACAGATCGTTCGGGGATCGGACAGCATGGCGGCTAAATGGGCCAGGGAGGAGACCCCTACAATCTCAATATGTTCCACCACGAGCCCCTCCATCACATTCTCCTGGGGCAGATAGCACCGGCGGATTCCCTCCTCTCTGGCTGCCATCACCATACTCATAACGCCCTCCACAGGCTTCACCTTGCCGTCCAGCCCCAATTCGCCCACCACCAGGCAGTCGTCTGCCTCCCGCATATCGGTCATGCCGTAGGCCCCCAGCACAGCCAGGGCGATGGGCAGATCAAAGGCCGTGCCCTCCTTGCGTAGATCCGCCGGGGATAAATTCACCGTCACCTTGCGCGCGGGCAGCCTAAAGCCCGAATTTTTCAGCGCGGTGCGCACGCGGTCCTGGGCCTCCCGGACCTCGGAAGCCAGATAACCCACCATAATAAAACCGGGCAAACCGTCCCCCACATCCGCCTCCGTGGATACAATACGGCCGCGGATCCCGCAGATCCCCGCGCTATTCACTTTTACAAACATACAAGCGCTCCTTCCTCTTTTCTGTCATAACATCACAACTGTTGGAACCGTGGTACGAATATTGTACCGGTACGCGGATCAGCTCCGCAAGAAGAACAGGGCGGCGGGCAGAGAAACCCGCCGCCGAATCTATGTCTATCTACTATACTAAACTCCAGGTGAAATAGCAAGGGATCCACGGCTGCTATTTTGATATTTTCAGCGGTTCAAGCGGCTCGCCTCCCCGGACGTTTCCGCCGTCTCAGCCTCACTGAAATTCCGTCATATAGGGCCGGTAGCGCAGGGCCAGATGGGTCCGCTGGCAGATCGGATTGGTGCGCTCCCGGATGGCCACAGTCTCGTGGAAAGCCTTCCAGAGCGCCTCGTACTCCTCCTGATCCGTGTCCTGATCCAACTGCGCGGACAGATACCCCTCCCCGTCCGCGTACACGATGGCCCAGCTTCCCCTGGAAGGATGAACCACCGCCTTTCGGTGATTCTCATCGTAGATGATCCAGCTCTCCATGGGCAGGCGGTCCGCAAAATGAGGGGCCAGTATGGGCAGTACATCGTTCTTCGGCCCGATGCGGCTGACCAGAATGCCTTTTGACGTCTGAGAAAAGCGGACAAAGCCGGTGAGCAAATGGTTCTCATGGCGTACGTTCCGGCACATCTGAAAAATCTCACGCACCTCCGGAAGCTGCAGCATATCCAGCACCCCCGCTCCGTGCCGGAACGCCCGGATCAGGAAACGGTAGATCTTGTCCGGCCTGCCTGGGTCCTGGCTCAGGGAGGCGATATAAATCTCCTCGTAAACCGCCCTCCCAATCTTCCCGCAGACGGCCCGGATCACCTTCCGGGCATTTTCCGGGGAGGTCCGCACGGTCACATACTGGGTAAACAGCTCCAGCTCCCGAAACGCCCCGTCCAGCTCCAGCTTCACATTCTCATGTCCCTTGCCGCTCGTCCACGCCTCGTAAACAGCACTGAGGATTCCGTCAAAATCCGGTTCACACAAATATATGGTCATATAACAAACCTGCTTTCTATTATTTTATATTCCCGGCATTGAAACGTGAATGGCCCGCGACTCCACGGAGAGGGCCTCATAGGTGGCCCACCGCCGCGGACCTCCGCTCTTCCTCGCACACCGGAAGCTCCAATTTCATGTCGTCGAACAGCGACAGCTGGCGGTAGCAGTCCTTGTGCTCAATGTCCCACGCGGCCCGCCGTTCATCTCCCACCAGACAGCTGGTAATATAGTCCTGGTCCAGGCGCACGCCGGGCATCATCTTTCCGGAACAGGTGATAAAGTACACCGCCCGCTTTAAGACCACTCCCATCCCTTTCAAATCCGGGAAGTCCAGCTTTCCCTGCCTCCTGGCGGCCACAATCCGGCGGGCGGACTTGACGCCCATGCCGGGCACCCGCAGCAGGGAGGCGTAGTCGGCCCGGTTCACCTCCACCGGGAACTGTTCCAGGTGGCGAAGGGCCCAGTCGCACTTGGGGTCCAGGAACACGTTGAAATTGGGCTGCCCCTCGGATAGAAGCTCCTCCGCCGAAAACCCGTAAAACCGCAGCAGCCAGTCCGCCTGATACAGCCTGTGTTCCCGAAGAAGAGGCGGCCCGCCCGGAAGAGCAGGCAGGCTGCTGTCAAGGTTGACCGGGACATAGGCGGAAAAGAACACACGCTTCAGCCCATAGCTGCGGTACAGGGCCTGGGTTACCGTCAACATCTGGAAGTCGTTCTCCGGGGTGGCCCCCACAATCATCTGCGTGCTCTGCCCTGCCGGAACAAAACGCCTGCTGCCATACCGCCCTTCCGGAATCCCCAGATGCTTTTCCTCCTCAAAAACAGGCGGAAAACTCCTGCGGTCCCGGGATGCAAGGCCATCAAAGGCTCCTGCGGATGGGGAAGCGGCGGAGCCGGATGAACGGAATGGGGCGGGTTGGGCGGGTTGGCGGGGAGTTTTCACAGAATACTCCGCATTCGCCTCCCGCAGGACCCCAGACCCTGCATCCGGCCCGCTGCCCATACTGTCCGCGCCTCCTGCTCCGTCCCCCACTCCGGGATTTTGGGCCCGCTCCGAAGGCGACTCCTTGGCGCACACCCCGCCTGCCCGGGACGGGTCCAGCAGCGCAGCGCCGCCGGCAAAACCGGCCCGCCCGGTGTCATAGGCCTTCTTAAAGCCCCTATCCCCCTCCAGATACAGGCTCTGGGCGGCGATTCCCCGCTGGATCTGCCGCATCGGGCGCAGAATCTTGTCCCGCGTCTTCCCGGGCGCCAGGTCCCGCAGGCCCTGGGCGGTGGGCAGCTCCAGGTTCACGCTCATCCGGTCCGCCAGATAGCCCACCCTGGCGATCAGCTCCTGATCTGCCCCCGGTATCCCCTTCACATGGATATATCCGTTGAACCGGCAGGTGGTCCGCAGCTTCAACAGAGTCTCATAGATCAGCTCCATGGTGTGATCGGCGCTGTAGCGAATGCCGGAGCTCAAAAACAGCCCCTCGATGTAATTGCGCCGGTAAAACTCCATGGTCAGCGTACAGACCTCGTCCGGGGTGAACGCGGTGCGGACCGCATCGTTGGAGCAGCGGTTGACACAGTATTTACAGTCGTAGATACACTGGTTGGTGAGCAGAATCTTCAGAAGGGAGATACAGCGGCCGTCGGCCGCAAAGCTGTGGCATATCCCAATGTCCGTGGCGCTGCCCATGCCGTCCGCCCGGCCCTTGCGGTCCACCCCGCTGGACGTGCAGGCCACATCGTACTTGGCTGCATCCGTCAAAATCCTCAGTTTCTGTTCGATGCTCAAATTCTCCTGTATCAGCATAGTGGAATCCATCCGTCGTCTTTATTCTCAAGAACATACGTTCTGTTTCTTTATTCTAGCACAGTCTCCATCTAAACGCAAGGGCTTTTTCGAACATTTGTTCTGTTTATTCTGATATTCTGTTTTTATCTGCCTTCCCACTCCTCAGGCTGAAACCGCCCGAAGCACACTCTTAAAACTCCCGTTACCCAAAATCTCCCCGCCGCCCCCATCACTCCCCTCAACTGCAAAAAACGCCTCCCACAGACGGCCCTCTTCGTTCCATCTGCGGGAAGCGCTCCCAAAATCAGTTTTTAACATTTTATATTTCGAAAAACAATCAGCCCTTCACATATCCGTCGGGGTTCATGGACTGCCATCTCCAGGAATCCGCGCACATCTCCTCGATTCCCTTCTCAGCCACCCAGCCCAGCTCGTTCTTCGCCTTGGTGCAATCCGCGTAGCAGGTGGCGATATCGCCGTCACGGCGGGGTCTCACCTCGTACTTTAAGGTCTTGCCGCAGGCCTTCTCGTAGGCGTGCAGCACGTCCAGCACGCTGTAGCCGCAGCCGGTGCCCAGATTATAGATGGAAACGCCTTCCTTGTCCCGCATCATTTTCTCCACCGCCTTCACATGGCCCTTGGCCAGATCCACCACGTGGATGTAGTCGCGCACTCCGGTGCCGTCCGGTGTGTCGTAGTCGTCGCCGAACACGCCCAGGCACTCCAGCTTGCCCACGGCCACCTGTGCGATGTAGGGTACCAGGTTGTTCGGTATCCCCTTGGGGTCCTCGCCGATCATTCCGCTCTCGTGCGCGCCGATGGGGTTGAAATAGCGCAGCAGCATGACGTTCCACTCCGGGTCGGCTGTGTGCAGGTCCGTGAGAATCTGCTCCAGCATTCCCTTGGTACGTCCGTAGGGGTTGGTGATATCTCCTTTGGGGCACTCCTCGGTGATCGGGATAAAGGCCGGATCGCCGTACACCGTGGCGGAGGAGCTGAACACGATGTTCTTCACATTGTGCTTTCTCATCTCATCGCACAGAATCAGCGTGCCGGTGATGTTGTTATGGTAATACTCCAGAGGCTTATGTACGGACTCTCCCACCGCCTTGAGACCGGCAAAATGGATCACGGACTCGATCTTCTCATTGTCAAATACTTCCTGCACCGCTACCTGGTCCAGCAGGTCCGCCTCATAAAACTTCACCTTTTTTCCGGTGATCTGTTCCACGCGCTCCAGCGCTTCCTCACAGGAATTGTACAGGTTGTCCAGCACGACCACCTCATATCCGGCGTTCAACAGCTCCACGCAGGTATGGCTTCCGATATAACCGGCGCCTCCAGTAACTAAAATTGCCATAACATTGTCCTCCTTATTAGAACCCTGATTCGATTGGTCCGGAGAAAACGGATCCCCATCCGCCTCCTACCGCACATGGCCCCAAACACCATGTCCCCAACATTATAGCAAAAGGCATGCCAGAAAACAATGCACAATTCTTCGCTCTTTCTATAAAATCTTTTCATCCCTTACGGGAGCTCCCGCCATCTCCGGTTGTTCTCCACCAGCTCCTGAAACCTCACCGGACTGTAATTGTTGATCATACAGCCTGCGTTCAGGGCCCGTTCCCGGCTCTTCATAAACTCGTAAGTTTCACTTCTCTGGTTGTGGATGTGCCCGTATACATGCCAGGAATTCCTGTAAAATCCGTTCCACTCCGCAATCGGAAAATGGCAGAGGCACACAGGCCCCTGCTCCTCCTCCACAAACATCATTTTATCAATCGACTCAAAACAGGCCACGGCTCCGGTATCCGCCAGCAGCGTCCGGTCGTGGTTGCCGGTCACCAGGTGTTTTCTGCCCTTCAGCCGTTTCAGATACCACACCGGACCTCTGGCGGACCGGTAACAAAAGTCTCCCAGGACATAAACATCGTCCCCGTCCCCCACCCGGGCGTTCCAGTTTTCCATCAGAACCCGGTCCATTTCCTCCACATCCCCGAAGGGCCGGCCGTCGAATCGGATCACGTTGCAGTGCCCGAAATGGGTGTCCGCAATGTACCAGTTTCGCATGTTTTTTTCTCCTTTGCCGATTTTCTCACCCTCCAGTATACAAAAAAGCGGGCCGGCCGTCCACTGCGCGAAGGATCAACAATGTCGGGCCGCGCTGTTTTAGAGGCCGGGACTGCAAAAATAGTTCCGTTTTCAGGCTGATTTGTCGGACTTCCGCCCGGAAACGGAGCATTTTTGCGCGCTCCTGGTCAAAACCGGAGTCCGCTAGTTCTCGTGCTTCTGAAACTCCCCCTTAAGCTTCTCCAACGCCTTCTTCTCGATCCTCGACACATAGGACCGCGAGATGCCAAGCTGCGCCGCGATCTCCCGCTGGGTGTGTTCCTTCCCGCGAAACAGCCCGTAGCGCATGCGGATCACGGTTTTCTCCGTGTCCGACAGGCAGGAGTCAAAAGCTTCATAGAGCTCCTTGACATCCTGCTTGAGAATCATGGTGTCAATGGTCTCCTTGTTTTCCATCTCGATGATGTCCACCAGGCTCACGGCCTCGCCGTCCTTGTCTACCCCGATGGGCTCAAAAAGTGAAACCTCCTTGGACAACTTCTTGCTGGCGCGAAAAAGCATGAGAATCTCATTCTCCACGCATTTCGCCGCATAAGTTGCAAGCCGCGAACCCTTATCCACCTTGAAGGTGTTCACCGCTTTGATCAAACCGATGGTTCCTACACTCAACAGATCCTCAATGTCGTAATCCGGACTCTGGTATTTCTTCACCACATGGGCCACCAGGCGCATATTGCGCTCAATCAGCACATCCCGGGCCAGCTGGTCCCCCTCGTTGCAACGCTCCAGATACTCTTTCTCTTCCCTTGCAGATAATGGTTTTGGAAATGTCTTCAAAGAAAGCCGCCTTAACATTCCTTACCTTCATTCTATGCTGCGGCAGCTTCCCTAGTGCTTTTACAAGTTTTTACAGGCTGGTACTATTTTCGCGGGCTCAGAAGGACTTGCCGCGCTATGTCTGTCCCTTTGGGTCATGTCCCGGGGACTGTGAACATCTTTTCGTAGGTGTTTGCGTCGAAGCAATGGTTGTACACCAGGCACTGATAGTCCGACATGAGCTTGCGGTAAGGGCTCTGCTCCCCAGCCACGGCCTCCCAGGTGTAGTAATTTCCCTCCCGGTCGTAGCAGCCAAGGGGATGGATCACAGGCAGCTGTTCCTCCATCTCCAGCATAAACCGGTTGAACGGAGTCATGGAAAGCCCGGCCCGTTTTAAGACCTCGGAGGACAGATAGACCGCTCCCATTGACCCCTTGTCCTCGGATTTCATCTCATAATTGGTCCAGATCAGAAACGGCGTCTCATACCACATGATCCTCTGGGAATCCGGCACCTGCTCCGAAGGCTGTCCGGCAATCTCGTCAAAAAAACCGTCCTCAACGCTGGGCTGGTGATCCCCAAACATCACAATCATGGTGGGCTCTCCGCTCTGCTCAAAATAACCGATCAGGTACTCCAACGCGTCGTCGGAAGCCTTCATCAGGGACAAAAACTGGTCCGTTTTGGGATATTTCCCCTCCAAATCTCCTGTCAGCCATATTTCCTGGTCGAAATTCTCATAGGCGCTCTCGTAACCGCCATGGTTCTGCATGGTCACGTTGAACAGAAACAGCCGGTCGGAAGGATTTTCCTTGGCCTCCACCAGTTCGATCAGCTTCTCGTAATTGGCCCGGTCGCTGACGTAATTTCTCAGCTCCCCGCTGCCCTCAAAGTCCTCAATATCCAAAAAATCGTCAAATCCCATGTTGCGGTAGCTCTCGTCCCGGTTCCAGTTTTCCCTTGGGTAGGGGTGAACCGCCACCGGACGGTAGCCCTGGTCCTTCAGGGTGCTGGTCAGGCCGTAGGTGCCCGGATGGATGTAAAACTGGTAGGCGATGCAGTTGGACGGCAGCAGGGCCATGGAATCCCCGGTGAGAAATTCAAATTCCGTGTTGCTGGTCATGGAGCCGAACACCGGCACGCACAGGCTTCCCCGGACCGCGTTCTCCTCCAGGCTGTTCAGAAACGGAAAATACTCCCGGTTGGTCTCAAAGTCCCCTGCGGTTTTCAAATCCGCCAGGCTCTCATTCATGATGCAAATGATGTTGACCGGCGTTATATCCCCCTCCGCGTTCATACCCACGTCCCCGTTGGAGGCCAAAAGCTCCTCGTCCTCCCCGATTATCTCCTCATAAATCTGCCGGATCCTGGCCTGGCTGTAGCCCTCTGGTTTTTTCTTCACCGCATAGCGGAAGGACACCGCAGTGGAGAGCACGTAACCGTACTCCTGATAGGTCTCGTTCACGGCCCACATGTTGATGCCAAGGCCCCAGGCGGGGGCCAGATACCCGAAAAACCACAGGCCAAAGCCCACCGCAAGGCCCGCAGAGCCTCCGGCGAACAACAGCCTCTGTTTCCGGCCCTTCACCCGCAGGGGCAGGACCCAGGCCAGCAGATTGACGGCCAAAAGGCCCAGAAAAGCCAGCTTCATGGCCCTGGTGATCACAAAAGAATAGTTGCCGGACACGCTCATGGCGGTCCGAAGGGCAAACACGTCCCAGAACATGATGGGCCGTCCCCGAAAGGCCACCACAAAAGCCTCCGCCAGAGAGATCAGGTACAGGGATACCGATACCAAGGGCACCGCAATCCGGGTGCGGCCGCAGACGGCGAACGCGGCCAGATACAGGACGTAGATCCAGCCGATATTCAGGGCCGCCATATAAGAGGGAACCGCAGCCAAATTGCCCGTCACAAGCTCAAACAGCACATAGCTTGCGCAGGGCACCAACAAAAGGCATGCGGTTCCGATCCGGCGCGCGGCAGTTTTTCCGCGCTTCCATATTTGTTCTCTGTCCAAAGATTTTCCTCTTTTCGTTCAGATGGAATCATCCTAGCACAAAGATTTTTCGACTTCAAGTGACAACTTTCCCCAACGTGTTCATTTCACAAAATGTTCACAGAATCCGGGCTGTTCAGGCGCAGCCTCACAGCCGGATCTTAAATTTTCCCGTAACAATCCGACGGTAAAACAGGATGGTGAGTCCGGAGGCGGCGAACCAGCCGAAGGGCCAGGCCATCCAGATTCCCGTGCTCCCAAAGCGCGGCGTCAGCAGGTAGGCGAAGGCGATCCGCAGAATCAGATCCGGTATGGTAGCCAGCACAAAATAGACCATGGCTCCTGAACCGCGGATCACACCGTCGGTCATCAGCTTGATGGAGATCATAAAATACAGGGGCGACACGATGCGCAGAAATTCAACCCCGGCACGGATCGCCTCCCTGCTGTCCGCGTTGAGAAACAGCCCCATCATACCGCGGCTGAAGAAAAAGTACAGCACAAAAAACGGCGCGGTGGCGATGAGGGATAAGCGGACGCCGGTGCGAAACCCCATGGGAAGCCGTTCCCGCTTTCCGGCTCCCAGATTCTGGGCCGTATAACTGGACAGGCAGCCCCCCAGGGCCATGAAACAGTTGATGGCAAAGGTGTTCAGCTTGACGGCCCCAGAGTAACCGGCGATCACCGCAGACCCGTAGCGGTTGACAATCTCCTGCACAAACAGGTTGCCCACGCTGAGAACGCTCTGCTGCATGATGCTGGGCACTGCGATGGCCGCGATCCGCCACAGAAGGGAGGCGTCGAAGAGTCCGGGCCTGGAGCCCTGGTGAAACCTGCGCAGGCGCACGGTCAGGGTGGACAGGGCCAGAACCGCAGAAATCCCCTGGGCGATGAAGGTGGCCCAGGCTACGCCCGCCACGCCCATATGAAACACCGCCACGAACAGGCAGTCCAGAACGATATTCCCAATGGAGGAACCGATCAAAAAATACAGGGGCGTTTTGGAGTCCCCAAGGGCCGTAAAGATACCGGTACAGACGTTGTAAAACAGCAGGAACGTGAGGCCCATCACATAGATGCGCAGGTACAGCGCTCCGTCCGCCAGAATGTCCTCCGGCGTATGAATCCAGCGCATCATAGGCGTGCAGAAGGCCAGGCCGTAGGCGGTTAAAAGCAGACTCATCCCCACACAAGCGATAAAGGCCGTGGTCACCGCAGTGCGCATCCGCCCGTAATCCTTGGCGCCGAACAGCCGGGACACGATCACCGAGGTTCCCAGGTTGCTGCCCACCGCAAAGGCCATGAAAATCACCGTCACCGGGTAGCTGGCCCCCACCGCCGCCAGCGCCGCCTCCCCTGCAAACTTCCCCGCAATCATGCTGTCCGCCAGATTGTAGAGCTGTTGAAAGATCACGCTGACCATCATGGGCAGCAGAAAACGCCACAGTATTTTATCCGGATGTTCCGTCGTCAAGTCCGTTACCATATACTTCCCCCGCAAAGTTCATATTTTCATGCGAAGCCCGGAGAGCTCGCGCCAGGTATCTTATGTCTCTGTATCTCAAAAAGGTTCCGCCGTGTGGCTATTTTGCCCTGTGGAAGGTTTGGCTCCGATCATGGAGGCGCGCAGACGGTGGAATAAAATTACAGACATGCTCTAGTATAGCGCGGCCCGGCGGCGGTTTCAACTGTCTTTTGCGTTTGTGGGAAGCATTTTGTGGGAAACAGGAGGGATCACCACCCCTGAAAATAGCTGAGCACGCTCCGCACCCCCGCGCGTTTCACACAAAAACAGGGAAAGCGGAGCAAAACCGCTTTCCCTGAAACAATGCGTAATTCTTCTGATAAAACCCAGCCGGTCAATGGTGGAACAGCCGGATCCCCGTGAAGGCCATAACCATGCCGTACTGGTTGCAGGTCTCGATCACCTGGTCGTCGCGCACGGAGCCGCCGGGCTGTGCCACGTACTTCACGCCGCTTTTGTACGCCCGGTCGATATTGTCGCCGAAGGGGAAGAACGCGTCGGAGCCAAGGGCCACGTCCGTCATCTGATCCAGCCAGGCCCGCTTCTCCTCCCTGGTGAACACCGGAGGTTTCTCCTTGAAAATGCGCTCCCAGCGTCCGTCCGCCAGAACGTCCATGCAGTCGTCACCGATGTACACGTCGATGGCGTTGTCCCGGTCCGCCCGCTTGATGGTGTCCACGAAGGGCAGGTTTAAAACCTGGGGCGCCTGGCGCAAAAACCAGTTGTCCGCCTTGCTGCCCGCCAGACGGGTGCAGTGCACTCTGGACTGCTGGCCCGCGCCGATGCCGATGGCCTGGCCGTCCTTCACGTAGCACACGGAGTTGGACTGGGTGTATTTCAGGGTGATCAGGGAGATCATCAGATCGATCTTCGCGGAATCGGGCAGCTCCCGGTTCTCCGTCACCACGTTGGAGAGCAGCTCCCGGTCAATCTTTAAGTTGTTGCGGCCCTGCTCGAATACAACGCCGAACACCTGCTTGCGCTCAATCTCCTCGGGAACGTAATCCGGGTCGATCTGAATCACGTTGTAATTGCCGTTTTTCTTGGATTTTAAGAGCTCCAGAGCTTCCGGCTCGTATCCGGGCGCGATCACGCCGTCGGATACCTCGCGCTTGATCAGCTTCGCGGTGTCCACATCGCAGACATCGGACAGGGAGATGAAATCCCCGAAGGAGGACATGCGGTCTGCGCCTCTGGCTCTGGCGTAGGCGCAGGCCAGGGGAGACAGCTCTCCCATATCCTCCACCCAGTAAATCTTTTTCAGGGTGTCGCTCAGGGGCAGACCCACGGCGGCTCCGGCCGGTGAGACGTGCTTGAAGGAGGTGGCTGCAGGCAGGCCGGTGGCCTCCTTCAGCTCCTTCACCAGCTGCCAGCCGTTGAGGGCGTCCATAAAGTTGATGTAGCCGGGTCTGCCGCAGAGCACGGTGATGGGCAGTTCCATGCCGCCGCGCATAAAGATTCTGGAAGGTTTCTGGTTGGGGTTACAGCCATATTTCAATTCTAATTCGTTCATGGTCAATTCTCCTCATCTTTTGGCGTATGTTTTCGATTACTGATTCTTGTTCACAATGCGGGTCTCATAGGTCCCGGAGGCGATATCAATATAGCGGACAAACAGGGAAACCTTGTTTTCCTCGTTCAGGCTGTCCCAGACCATCTCCGTAAACTGATCGATATCCCCTTCGATGGCCACCGGTTTGGGCTCGCCCTCAAAGCTTGGCAGCGGACTGCCATCGTGCTTGTAGGTGTGGATGAACCGTCCCTCCCCGGCCGCCGGCTTCTCGTAGGCAAAGGTAAAGCGCAGGCAGGACGAAGGGTCGCCGTTGTCGCTCTTTAAAATAGACATGGCGTAGTTGTAGCCCCCGTTCTCAATGTGCATGATGCCGGAGATCCGCGGGGTGTAATTGGGCCCGTCCGGCTCAAACTCTCTGGAGCGCAGAGACTGCTCGAAGGTCATCTGACGGTCCATACCCTCGTAGATGGTGTCGGTCTGATCCCCGTTGGTGACGATGGTCTTGTTGCCAAGCACCCGCACCGGAGCGTAGATGATCAGGCTGGGGTCCGAGAGCTTTTCCGGGTCAAATACCTGGGTGCGGATGCCCGCTCCGTCCTCCACGAACACGCGGTTGCGGCTGTTCTCGCTGCGCCCCATGATAAAATAGGCGGCCACGGCCTTGCTGCCGTTTGCAGAGCGCCCCAGCACGATTCCCCGCCCCGGGTAAGCGTTTCCTCTCAGCTCGTCTCTCAGTGATAATCGGTTCATTCCTGATTCCTCCTCTTATTTGGTGGCATTATAAGGTTTTATCCAGCGATTGCCGGCGGCCCATTGCATACAATAAAATAGCCTGGGTACGCAAAAAACTGCGTGCCCAGGCGGTCGGCTCTTATCCACGGCGCGCTCCCTGTGGTTGACTCCACGATCCGCCAGTCACACGCCTCTGTCCCTATCATATATGCTTTTTTCTAATATTGCAAGTGTTTTTTAGAAGTTTGACTTATTAATTTTCTTAATAGAAAACCCCATTATTAATATTTATTTTTCGATAAAAATATGTTATGATAATGCCAGAACATGACAAAGGAGTACCCGGCTATGTTGGATTTCCGCATTGAAACTTTTTTATGCGTCTGCAAATATATGAACTTTACCAAGGCCTCCACGGCATTAAACATCACCCAGCCGGCGGTGAGCCAGCATATCCACTACCTGGAGGACGAGTACAGCGCGAAGCTGTTCGAGTACAAGAACCGCAAGCTCTCCCTGACCCCAGCCGGCGAGGAGCTCTACCGCGCGGCCCTGACCATGAAGCACGACGACCGGATTCTGGCAAAACGCATGAAGCTGGCCGGCCAGCCGGTGCGCAAGCTCTCCTTCGGCGCCACCCTGACCGTGGGGGAATTCCTCTTTCCCGCCAAAGTGGCCTCCTATCTGGAAGCCAATCCCAGGACCGATATCCGCATGACCATCCGCAACACCCATGAGCTTTTGGAGATGATCGACAGCGGCGCCATCGATTTTGCGGTCATCGAGGGGTATTTTCCGATGACCGAATACGGCTACCGCACCTACTCCCTGGAGCCCTACGCCGCGGTATATAAAACCGGTTACCAGTTCAAATGCGGCCACACGCCGAATTCCATCCGGGATCTCCTCTGCGAACCGCTTTTGATCCGTGAGGAAGGCTCCGGCACCCGGGAAATCTTGGAGCGCTATCTGGCCGGGACCAATTTGAGCCTGGATGATTTTGAGCACACCCTGGAGGTGGACAGCATCCATGTGATCAAACAGCTGGCCCTGGCCGGCTGCGGCATCACCTTCCTGTACCAGATCGCCGTGAAGGAAGAGCTGCTGGACGGCCGGCTGGAGCTGGCCCTGCTCCCGGGCCTGGATGCCAAGCATGAGTTTTCCTTTGTCTGGCGCAAGGACAGTATCTACAAAGACGAATACGACCGGCTGTTCGAGCTGTTCTCCTAGGAGAAAGGCCCGGCCAGCCGGCCGTTTTTCGATTGTACAATGCCTGCCGCTACTCGTTGCGGATCGCCGCCAGGGGGCTCAGCTTCATGGCGCGCATTGCCGGCATAAAGCCTGCCGCCATACCCACGAAGATAGCGAAAGCCACCGCCGCCAAGGACAGCCACGGCGGCACACGGGACAGATCCCCGGCCATGCCGGTCAGGGCCTGGGCTCCCACAAACTTGTTGATCAGCAGAGAGACTCCATAGCTTAAGCCGATGCCCAGCACGCCGCCCATAAATCCGATAAAACCGGACTCGATGAGGAACATGTTGCGGATATTTCCCATATCGCAGCCCAGCACCTTCATCACGCCGATCTCCTTGGTACGCTCGTAGATGGACATCATCATGGTATTAGCGATGCCGATAGCCGCCACGAACAGGGATACGGCGCCGATGCCGCCCAGCACCGCCTGAACCATGTCGGACTGCTGCTTGGAGCTCTCCAGCCAGTCAATCTGGCTCTGGACCTGGAAGCCCATGTCCGCCAGCTCCTTCTGCACCTTGGTCACATTGTCCACGTCGTCCACGTAGACCTGGGCGCTGTTGTAGATGAAATAGTTGTAGGGTTTTCCCTTCTTGTTGGTGGGCTGTCCCGGGATGGCCTTGCCCTTCTTGAACGCCTTCCTCAGCTGAGACTTCATCCCATCCACATCCATGTAAATGCGGTAGGAGTAATTGTTCCAGTCGTCCAGACCGCCCTCCTGCACGCCGATGCCGTTCATCATGTATTTCTTGGGCGGTTTGGTCCCGGCGCCGTCCTCCGAGGGGTACTGGGACTGGTAATAGCCGTCCATGTCAAAGGTGACGAAAAAGGGCCGGCCCATCAGATCCACGTCCGGCAGCTCCCCGGTATCCCAGTAGCCCTTGCCGGTCTTGGCGTTGTAGAAATCCTGGATCACCGTGTTGCCGAAGAACAGCCCGGTGTCGCCCTTCTGCGGATACTCCCCTTCCCCAAGTTTGATCTGCTCAAAGTAGGCGGGGCCCACGCCCTGGATGGTCTCGTACTGCGCCTCGTAGGCCCCCTGGCGCATCAGCACATTGATGCTCAGCACCGGCGAGGTGCCCGTCACATGTTCCAGGCGGGAAAATTTCTCGATCACCTCGTCCGTGATATAGTTGGGCTCGCTCTTGCCGCCGCTTGACATTCCGCTGGAACCGCCTCCTATGCTGACCGCGTAGGACTGGCCGTAGGAGTCGCCTGAGCGCACGTCGATGGTGGTCAGGCTGCCCCAGGAGGCGATCTGCTCCATGGTCAGCTCATTTAAGCCGATTCCCAGGGACACCATGACCACGATGGACGCCGTGCCGATGATGACCCCCAGAACCGTCAGCGCCGTCCTGAGCTTGCGCCGCCTTAGATTGTTCACGCTCATGATCAGAAGATCAGGAAATCTCATCGTCTATATCCTCTTCTTCCTTTGCCGCTTTGCGCTTCTTCCGGATCCGGATCACCACCACAACCACAACGGCCGCCAGTATCACCACGGCCACTCCGATCAGGATTCCATATTTTTGGAATACGGCCTTCACGCCCGTGGACTCAGTTTCCACGGCGCCGTCCATGTCCCCCATCATGGATTCGTCCCACATCATGTCCTGGGACTCCTCCGTGACCATCAGAGTCAGCTCCTTCTCCACCGGCTCGGCCATGGTGCCGTTCTCATCCTCATAGGTGATGGTGACCTTGACGGTGCCGTCGTCCATGGTGGGGCTTATGCCGGTGAGCATGGTGTCCACGTTGCCGGTTTCACCGGGCTTGATGTTGCCCACATAGGTTTCCACCGTCTTAATGGAATCCGCCGTGAAGGTGGCGGTCACGTTGTAGAGGATCACCTTGCCCGTGTTGTTGATTCCGAACATCACGTTGCTCTCAGCCCCGGTGGTGATGCTGTCCGGCATCACGTCGATATTGCTGGTGCTCAGCCTGGCGTACTGCTTCACCGGAATGTCCACCACAATGGACTCCTCGGCGTTCTTGAACTCCGGGCTGTCGTATTTCTCTTTGATGGTGATGGAGTAGGACCTCTGGTCCACTCCCGCCCTGGCGGTGAACACCGCGCGCACCTCCGTGCTCTGCCCCGGTCCCATGTCGTCCACCACCATGGAGGAGGAGCCGGACTCCGTGGTGAATACAGCGCTATCGGAAACCTTCTCGGACTCCAGGTTGAACAGAATGTTGCTGGCGCCCACGTTCTTGGAGGCGTTCTTCATATTTAAAATCAGCTCGAACTCCTCGCCCGCGTAGATCTGCTCGGGCACGGTGTGGTAGCTGTCCACAATCAGACGGGCCCTGGTGCGGTCGTTGGCATCGAACTCGCCCAGATCGTCCTCTTTGTCCTTGGAGGTGATGTGGACGTAGAAGGTTCCCTCCTCGGTGTGCAGGTCGCCCTCGCTGCTTAGGCGGAAGGTGACGGTATATTTGATGGGGTAATAACCGGTGTAGGAGTCCTTGCGGATGGCCATGCTGTAAGGCACGGCCACCGTCTCCCCGTAGGCGATCCGCTCGTAAGTGCGGTCGTAGTTGCCGTCGTTAATCTCAAAGGGGAATTTGGTGTCGTCCTCGGACAGCCCCATGCTGATGGTCACGTCCTGAACCGTGGTCTCCCGCTTGTTGCGGAAATTCACATTGAAATTCATGACATTGGGATAGGTCCCCCTGGGCGTGGGCTGATTCTCCCCGATAATGAAATACTTGCCCTCTTTCTTCTCGTCCTCCTCGTCGTCCTCCGCGGTGCTGGAGCTGGTGGAAATCCAGACATTCACATAGTCGATATCGTTTCCGCCGTCCCACTCGATCAGGATGGGGATACTGTAATAGCCCTGCAGCGCATCCCGGCGCACCCGGGCGGAAATGGAAGCGCTCTTCACATTGCCCTTCTTGATATTGCCCACGGACTTGGACACAAAGGTATTCTCCGTGATCTCAAAGGGATAATAGTCCACCGTGTAGTCCCCGCTGCCCCGCTCCTCCCACTGCTGGAAGTCGGTGGTCTCGGCCAGGCTCACGCGAACGTTCTCCATGTCCTCGTCAGTGGCCCGGATGCGGAAGGTGACGGTCATGTTCTTACCCACGTTGCCCTTGGGCGCTTTGGTGGTAAATATGTAGTCGTTATCGCTGGCATTGGTGTTGTAGCCCAGCTTGTAGTCTGCCGCAAATGCCGTGGCCGCGTTGCTCACAACCAGAAACAGCGCAAACGCCCACGCGGTCAAAACTTTACACACTCTCATGCTTTCTCTCCCTTTTCTCCTGTTTCTTCCGTGACGGCGTCCCGGCCGCCCTCCTCAATTCCCACGATTTTTCCATCCACAATACGGATTCTGCGGTCCGCATAGGAGGCAAGGTTGTTGTCGTGGGTAACCATCACCAGGGTCTGGTTCTGTTCCCGCACGATCTTCTGCATCAATTTCAGCACCTCCATGGTGGTCCTGGAATCCAGGTTTCCCGTGGGCTCGTCGGCAAATATGATCTGCGGATTCACCACCAGGGCCCTGGCGATGCCCACGCGCTGCTGCTGGCCTCCGGACATCTGATTGGGCATATGCTTTGCCTGATCTCCCACCCCCACCAGCTCCATAAATTTCTGCGCCGTTTTCATCCGCTCCCGCTTGGAAATCCCACGGAAGGACAGGGGCAGCGCCACGTTCTCGATGGCGTTCATAGTGTTGAGCAGATTGTAGGCCTGGAATATGAAGCCTACCCGCTGCCTGCGAAAGGTCACCAACTGCTTTTCCGTCAGCTTCTCTATGTGCCTGCCCGCGATCTCGATCTCGCCCTTACTGGGCTTCTCCAGGCCGGCCAACATGTTGAGCAGAGTCGACTTTCCGGAACCGGAGGTTCCCACGATGGCCACGAACTCCCCTTTATAAATCTCAAAATCCACCCCGTTGAGGGCGTAGACCTTGGTCTCTCCCACGCGGTAGATCTTATACAACCTAGACACGCGGATTACCGGCTTTCGCCGGGTCTCTTCTTCCATCCGCTTCCCTCGCTTTCATATACATTTGTCCTGTATTTGTCATTTCTTCGTCAAGTATAACATGGGCCCGTCGCCATGGTCTTTGGGATTTTCCTTAAACTTCCTTAAATATTCCTTACACGGAAAACAGACAGCCGTTTACCAGTATAACACAAATCCGAAAAAAGTTTAAAAAAATCTTGACTTATAATGCATTCTGTGTAAGAATATGACGAGGCACAAATCAGTGCCATATCTGGCTGGACCGGCTATCGCACTGGTACGTCTACCATTATTTCCAAAAACCATAAAAATACATAAAGAAGGAGAAACCCATGAGACATTTATTGAACCCTCTTGACTTCTCTGCGGAAGAAATCGACGATCTTCTGGCGCTGGCGCGGGACATCGAGGGAAATCTTCCCGGATATTCCCACGTGTGTGACGGCAAAAAGCTGGCCACACTTTTTTACGAGCCCAGCACCAGAACGCGCCTGAGCTTTGAAGCGGCCATGCTGAATCTGGGCGGCAGCGTGTTAGGCTTTGCCTCCGCCACCTCCAGCTCCGCCGCCAAGGGCGAGAGCGTTGCCGACACCATCCGCATGATCTCCTGCTATGCCGATATCTGCGCCATGCGCCACCCCAAGGAAGGCGCCGCGTACGTGGCAGCGCAGAAGGCCAGTATCCCGGTGATTAACGCGGGCGACGGCGGTCATCAGCACCCCACCCAGACGCTGACCGACTTAATGACTATCCGCTCCTTACAGGGCCGTCTGGACAACCTGACCATCGGACTGTGCGGCGACTTAAAGTTCGGGCGCACCGTGCACTCCTTAATCAACGCCATGGTCCGCTATCCGGGCGTTAAGTTCATCCTGATCTCCCCCGAGGAGCTGCGTATCCCGGACAGCATCCGCGAGGACGTGCTGGAAGCCAACAATATCCCCTTTGAGGAAGTGGGCAGCCTGGACGACGCCATCGGTTCCCTGGACATCCTCTACATGACCCGCGTTCAGAAGGAGCGCTTCTTCAACGAGGAGGACTACATCCGCCTGAAGGACTGCTACATCCTGGACAAGAAGAAAATGAAACTGGCCAAGAAGGACATGTACGTGCTCCATCCCCTTCCCCGCGTCAACGAGATCTCCGTGGAGGTGGACGACGACCCGAGAGCCGCCTACTTTAAGCAGGCCCAGTACGGCGTATATGTGCGTATGGCACTGATCATGACATTACTGGAGGTGAAAAAGCCATGTTAAACATCAGCGGACTGAAGGAAGGCATCGTGCTGGACCACATCGAGGCCGGCAAGAGCCTTGATATCTACTATCACCTGGGCTTAGACAAGCTAGAATGCCAGGTGGCCATCATCAAGAACGCCCGCAGCAATAAAATGGGCCGCAAGGACATCATTAAGATCGAGGGCGGTCTGGACGTTGTGGATCTGGACATGCTGGGCTACATTGACCACAACATCACGGTCAACATCATCCGGGACGACCGCATCGTTGAGAAGAAGGCCCTGAAGCTGCCCAAGAAGATCGTCAATGTGATTCACTGCAAGAATCCGCGCTGCATCACCTCCATCGAGCAGGAGCTTCCCCACATCTTCTATCTGGCGGATGAAAAAAGCGAGACCTACCGCTGCCAATACTGTGAAGAAAAGTACAGCGAATACAAATAAATATCTCAATGGGTTAAAAAACACACCGACGGGACGCGCCCGCGGTGTGTTTTTGTCTGTGAAGCGATTGGTTACGGTTTATTTGGCGGGCACGATCTCGATCCAGTAGCCGTCCGGATCGGAGATAAAATAGATGCCCATGGAAGGATTCTCAAAGCAGATGCAGCCCATGGCCTCATGGTGCCTGTGAACCGCCTCATAATCGTCCACGTGGAACGCCAGGTGGAACTCGCATTCCCCCAGATTGTAGGGCTCCGTGCGGTCCTTAAGCCAGGTCAGCTCCAGGGTGAAATCGCTGACGCCGTCCCCCAGATAGACCAGCTTGAAGGAACCGTCGGACGCCGTCTTCTCCCGCACCGGCTGCAGACCCAGGGCTTCCTTATAAAAGGACAGGCTCTTCTCCAGATCCAGCACATTAAAATTGAAATGATTAAATTTTACCATCGCATAAACCTCCTTCTGCGGGCAGCCGCCCGCGGGATATCGCCAATGAACGGTCACCCGCGCCGCCCCTTTTTGATAGTACGGATGAAGGTATTATAAGTACGCGGACCGCAAAAGTCAATCCTTTTTCGCCCGCCTGACGGTGTCCAAGACAAACGGGGGCGGAACGGGCGCATAACGGGCGCGCACGGCAAATCATGGTGGAAATATTTCCCGAATAATGTTATAATCAGGGAAACGCAATGCTTATCATCAGCCTGGCGGCTGGTGATAAAGTATAATCAGGGAAACCTAATGCTTATCATCAGTCTGGCGGCTGGTGATAAAGTATAGTTAGGGGAATGCAGTGCTTGTCCTTCCCGGGCGTCTGGCGGGGGCAAATGCGCTGTGTTATGTAATATGACACTGGAAGGTATCGGATTACTATGACAAGACGGGAAAAGACAGCCGCTCTCGTGGCAGCGGTTCTGACAATCGTGGTAACACTGTATTCGGCGTGGAAGCTGGTGGGCACGGGCGTACTGTCCTGGCACGCGGCTCAGCCGGACTTTTACTCCATGGCATTGGAAACCGCGGCGGTCTGGTTGATTCTGTTCCTGCTCTTTTTTTGTGCCCAAAACAGCCTGACGGCCTGGTTTTGGACGGCGGTTCTCTGCGCAGCGTTCTGCTGGCTCCATGTGATTTTTCTGCCCGTGGCCTTTGCCGGAGCGTACACCGTGTACCTGATTCTGGCCGGAAGGTGGTTTAACCGGACCGTGCTGAGACAGAACCTCGGCCTGTGCTGGGACTATCTGCTGGGCGGGGCGCTGACAATCACCGTCTTCTGTCTGTTGTCCCTGGCGCAGCTTGGCAGCATCCACAACCTGCGCATCTGGGTGGCGGCCAGCGGACTCTGCCTGCTGGTATGGGCCGGGGTATGTTTGCGCGATTTTCGGACGGGCACGGCCGGGGTGCGCCTGCGCGATTTTCGGACGGCTCCGGCCGCGGACCACATGCGCGGTTGGCTCTCCGGCGCGGGCGCTCCGCAGCCGTCCGACTCCCCCATCTGTGGCCGGTCCCATCCCGGAAGTTCCGCCATGCTTGCGGCCATTCTGGCCCTGCTTCTGCTCCAGGCGGGCCGGATGAACCTGGCGGTGGATTTCGACAGCATCTGGTACGGCGTCCGCTCCCACGTGATGCTCAACAGCGGCAACAGCATTTACGAAAATCTGGGCACCCTGGGCGTTGTCTACACCTATCCCAAGGGCTGGGAGGTGTTAGGGCTTCCCCTGGCGGGTCTGCCCTCCTACAGCTTTTCCATCTCCATGAACCTGTGGATGGCCGCGCTGACGCTGTTCGCCGCCTATGAGACGGCCCGCCTGTGCCTGAAGCACAGACTGGCCCTGTGGCTGCCCTTTCTCATGGTCTCCGTTCCGGGAATCATGAACATGGCGGACACGGCCAAGCCGGACATGGTGACGCTGTTCTGCCAGCTGCTGATGATCCAGGGCGTGCTGCGCTTCACAGAGGAGCGCCGGACCGGGTGGCTGGCCGCTGCCCTGGCAGCCGGGGGCGTCAGCCTGATCATGAAGCCCACGGCGGTGATCTTTTCCACTGCGGTGGCGGGGATCAGCGCTCTGTGGCTGTTGGTCCGCCGCAAACCGTCCGGCCGACCGGGGAATCCCAAAGAAATGCGTGTCTGGCTCATTTTACTCCCCCCTGCCGCCGCTCTGATCGGAATCTGGGGGCGTACCATGAAGCTTGTGGGCGTGCCGGTCACCTCTGTCTTTTATGGGCTTTTCCAAAAACTGGGTTTTGAAATCAAATACCCGTTTTATGCCGCCGGCCTCTCTCCGGCCGGTAAGCATATGCCCCAGGGGGAACGGCTGTTTTTCCTGGCCAAACGCCTTTACCGCATCCTCCTGAATCCCCAGGGACACGACATGGCCCATGTGCTGATCGCCTGGGGCGCTGTGCTGCCGGTGGTATTTCTGGTCTTGAGGGCCTGCCTGGGAGGAGCCGGAAAAACTTCCCGCAAACCTGAAACGGCACAGCCCCTTCCACTCTCCTACCTCACCTGGCTCCTGATGGCCATGTCCTTCATCAACCTGGTCAGCCTCTACTCTCTGTCCCAGGTGGACGGGAACTACTACATGCTTTACTACGTCCTGATTCTTCTGACCGGCCTGTGCTGGCTGGACGGAAAGGACTCCTGCTGCCGGAAGGCCGCCCTGGCCCTCCTGATCCCGGCATGGGGCTATGGAGCGCTGCTCTGCGGCCTGACCAACTGGGCCTGGACCATCGGAAACGGCGGCCTCCATCCGGTCAACAGCGGCTATTACTCCCATGTTCAGGAAGCGCAGGAGAAGCGTACCGCCCAGGGCAGCGGCACCATCTGGAAGATTCTGGCCGCCAACCCCAGCCACCGCGTGATCGCGCTCGGGGATCTTCCGGGCGTGCTGACCTTCCCCTGCTGGGTGCAGTCCTACGTGGATGTGTCCGGCTACTGGGGCAATCCCCAGGTGGTGAGCAGCGCCTCCGCCTTCCTGGAATATCTGCAGTTTGCGGACGTGGATTACATCTATATGGAAAGGGGTTACGTCTGCGCCGGCGTGCGCATCTACGATATCATTCGCACCCTGATTGAGAAGGGTCATCTGTACAACGTCTGCGAGGAGGGCGGAAACCTGATCATCAGCGTACAGAAGGGCGATCCGCAGCCTGAAATCACCGCAGAACACGATCTGGAAATATTTGACAATCTATACATTCAACACCCTTGAGCGCTCCCGCTTTTTCGGATCAAAAATGCAGCCGGACCGCAGAGTGACTGTTCGTCACCTGCAGTCCGGCTGCATTCTATACGTTCACGTTTGGATGTAAGCGCGCCGGAAACGGCGCGGCTGCGGGCGCAATACTCAGCGGATCGCTTCCATGCCACCCATGTAGGGGCGGAGCGCTTCGGGAATTCTCACGCTGCCGTCCGCCTGCAGATTGTTCTCCAGGAATGCGATCAGCATGCGGGGCGGAGCCACCACGGTGTTGTTCAGGGTGTGGGCCAGATATTTTCCGCCGTCCTCGCCCTGGACGCGGATCTTTAAGCGCCTGGCCTGGGCGTCGCCTAAGTTGGAGCAGCTGCCCACCTCAAAATATTTCTTCTGTCTGGGAGACCATGCCTCCACGTCCACGGACTTCACCTTCAGGTCCGCCAGATCGCCGGAGCAGCACTCCAGGGTGCGCACCGGGATATCCAGGCTGCGGAACAGGTCCACCGTGTTCTTCCACAGCTTCTCATACCACATGGGGCTCTCTTCCGGCGTGCAGACCACGATCATCTCCTGCTTCTCGAACTGGTGGATGCGGTAAACGCCGCGCTCCTCCAGGCCGTGAGCGCCCTTCTCCTTGCGGAAACAGGGGGAATAGCTGGTCAGAGTCAGCGGCAGCTTGCTCTCCGGCGTGATGGTGTCGATAAACTTGCCGATCATGGAGTGCTCGCTGGTGCCGATCAGGTATAAGTCCTCGCCCTCGATCTTGTACATCATGGCGTCCATCTCGGCGAAGCTCATAACGCCGGTCACCACGTTGCTGCGGATCATAAAGGGAGGCACGCAGTAGGTAAAGCCGCGGTTGATCATAAAGTCGCGGGCGTAGGAAATCACAGCGGAGTGAAGTCTGGCGATATCCCCCATCAGATAGTAGAAGCCGTTGCCCGCAACCTTTCTGGCGGCGTCCAAGTCGATGCCGTTAAAGCGCTCCATAATCTCGGTGTGGTAGGGAATCTCGAAATCCGGAACCACCGGCTCGCCGAATCGCTCCACCTCCACGTTCTCGCTGTCGTCCTTGCCGATGGGCACGCTGGGATCGATGATGTTGGGGATGGTCATCATGATCTTGGTGATCTTCTCGGACAGCTCGCTCTCCAGTGCCTGCAGCTCGCTTAAACGGTCGGAATTGGCGCTCACCTGCTGCTTCACGGCCTCAGCCTCCTCCTTCTTGCCCTGGCCCATGAGCTGGCCGATCTGCTTGGACAGCTTGTTGCGGCTGGCCCGAAGGTCGTCGGCCTCCTTCTGGGTGGCGCGGCTTTTGGCGTCCAGCTCAATCACCTCGTCCACCAGAGGCAGCTTGCCGTCCTGGAATTTATTTTTAATGTTCTGCTTGACGATATCCGGATTTTCTCTGACAAACTTTAAATCTAACATGGTTTTCCTCCTGTATTTCACTGGAGACCGCTTCAAACGCGCTCCAATGTTACTTTCATAACACTGTTTATGAGTATATAACATTTTTCCTGGAAAAAAAAGCCCCTTTTACCGATTTTCCCCGGAATTCTGCGATTTTATTCCCACAAAAACGGCGGAGCAGACTGGACCGCGCTGCGCCGCGCAGTCAGCGGATTCTGGTCAGCCGGTCCATCAGCTCCTCGAAGCACACTCCGTTCTGCACCGGAATCTCAAGCTCCTCGGACTTGCGGATACAATCCCGGACAAAGGAGGAAGCCAGGCGCACGGCCCGCTCCAGCGGAAATCCCCGGACGTAGGCCGCGCTGACCACGGAGGCGAACACATCCCCCGTGCCCGGCCGCTCCCGGCCCACCCGTTTGGTGCGGCAGATCACCGGATCCCGCCCCTGCTCCGCCACATAATTGGCCAGATAAACGCCCTGGGAAATGCCTGTGATCACCACAGAGCGCGCGCCCAGGCTGCGGATGTCCCCCGCCAGCGCCTCCAGCTCTCTGGCGGTCCAGCCCTCCCTGCGGTAGGGGCGGTCGGTGAGAATGCATGCCTCGGTCAGGTTGGGCGTCACCACGTCGCCCAGCCCCACCAGCCTGCGCATTCCCTCGCACATGGGCTCGGTGTAGGTGGCGTACTTTTTGCCGTTGTCCCCCATGATGGGGTCCACCACCACCTTGGTCTCCGGCCCTTTAAAGCGGCCGATCATATCCTCGACAATGCGGATCTGCTCTACGGAGCCGAGAAACCCGCTGACGATACCGTCGAATTCCAGGCCAAGCTCCCCCCATTTTTCCAGGTAGGCGGGAAGCTTGGCCGTGTAATCGTCAAAGAAATAGACCGGAAAACCGGTGTGGTTGCTCAGAATTGAGGTGGGCACCGGGCAGCATTGGACCTTCATTGCCGATAAAATGGGAACAGCCACTGTCAGAGAACAGCGGCCATATCCCGATAGATCATTGATCATTGCAACTTTTTTCTGGTGAAATTGACTCATAGCTGGGAATCTCCTGCTTATTTCATTTTCGCAAACATACCGTTTTTGACCAGAGCGCTTCGCAGCGGCATATAGATCACCACGGAGGCCACAGCTGAGGTCACGGCGTTGATGGAGGTGGACGCGATATTCCACTTTAAGATCAGCTCCGCCGCCGGTTTACCCAGGATCAGCAGCTTGTAGTAGTAGCCCAGCAGCGGATCGAAGATCACATTGAACAGCAGTCCGCTGACCGCCGCGGCAATCACCCAGCGCAATATGCGGGCCTTGTCCGTGATCTGGTTGATCTTTCCCATGTGATGGGCCACAAAACCGGTGATAAAACCGATGCAGAACTTTAAGATAAAGGTCTTAGGCGCATACACCACATAGATGGGATCCATCAGGTCGCCGATGGTCATGCCGATGGCGCCGCCCACTCCGCCGTAGGTTCCGCCGATCAGCAGGGCCCCAAGCACGCAGACCGCGTTGCCCAGGTGAATGGAGGTGGCGTCCCCGCCCGGCAGGGTGATCTTGATCTGCAGGAAGGTGAACACCACGTAAGACAGGGCCGCGAACAGGCCTGTCAGGGCGATTTTATAGTTGCGGCCTGCGGCCGCCTCATGATTTGTCACATGTACGCTGGTTGCTTTCATAATCTGAACTCTCCTCTTTTTCCGTTCTCTGCTGTCCCTTATCCTATCACGGAAGTGGAGTGTTATAAATAACCAGTTTGTGCTTTTTTGACCAGTCCAGTATGGTGCGGGACTCAGTCGTGGGATTCCGCCTGCGCAAATCAGAACCCGGTCTCAGTCATGGGATTCCACGCAGATCAGCACCCCGTCCGTGAACGTGATCCGCCCGGTCTCCCCGGTCAGCTCGTTGCTGATGCACAGGCTGGTTCCGATCTCGATATCCTTCTCAAACAGCGGGTACTTGAACCCCTCCAGGGTGATCCCATTCACCTGCTCCGTCAAGGGCAGGAAGGAGATATATTTACCCCACAGGGAGCTGCGCTGAAACTCGTGTTCTCCGTCGATCAGGTAAATCCGGTTCTGAGGGTCGATGAGCCAGGCGTGTATGCCTTTCTGAAGGCAGGGAAACAGCAGGTGGATGTTGCCCAGCATGTGGTCGATCCGGCCTCCGGTAGCGCCCAGCACGGCGATCTCATCGCTGCCGATGGCCTGGGCCTTGCGCAGGGCCAGCTCCGTGTCCGTCTCGTCCTTCTCCGGCTGGTGCACGTCCCACACAATATGCTCCATCTGCCGGAATTTCTCCAGGACTTCCGGCTTTACAGTGTCAAAGTCCCCCACGATCATGTCAGGGGTCAGGCCCAGGGCCGCAGCCCGCTCCAAACCCGCGTCAACGGCGATTACCTTGTCAAACCGTTCATGTTCTAAAAAAGACCCGGCGAAATCCAGGTCAATGGTTCCGCCGGTGATAATCAGACATCGTCTCATCTCTCATATTCCTTGAAAATATTCATGAATGTCTCCACATTGGCCTTCACGTCGCCGCCGAACACAGCGGAACCCGCCACCAGCACGTTGGCTCCCGCCTCGATGAGCGGGCGGATGGTGTCGCGGTTGACGCCGCCGTCCACCTGGATGTCCGTGGACAGTCCCTTGCCGTCAAAGTATTGGCGCAGCGCGCGGACCTTATCCAGCGTGTAGGGGATAAACTTCTGTCCGCCGAAGCCCGGGTTCACCGACATCACTAACACCATGTCCACCTGGTCCAGCACGCACTCCAGTGTGCTCACCGGTGTGGCCGGGTTTAAGGCGACTCCCGCTTTGGCCCCCGAAGCCTTGATCTGACCGATCACACGGTCCAGATGGGTGCAGGCCTCCTGGTGAACCGTGATAATATCCGCCCCGGCTTTACGGATGCTCTCCACATAGCGGCCCGGATCCTCCACCATCATATGAACGTCAAACACCAGGTCCGTGTAGCCCCTGAGGGAAGCGATCACCGGCATCCCGAAGGAAATGCTGGGGACAAAGGCCCCGTCCATCACATCCAGATGAAGATAGCGCGCGCCGCCCTCCCGGGCTTTCGCGGTATCCTCTGCAAGTTTTCCAAAGTCTGCGGCCAGCACAGACGGCGCTAAAATATACATTTCTAGTATCTCCTTTTATTTTTCAGCTCCTGGTACATCAGGAGGTAGTTGTCGTAACGGCTCCTGGCCAGCTTTCCCTGGCTCAAGGCTTCCTTCACCCCGCAGACCTTTTCTCCCACATGGACGCAGCCCAGGAACTTACAGCCCTCCTCGAAGGCTGCGAATTCCGGGAAATAGTCCTTGAGATCCCCGGCCTCCAGATCCTCCACATACATGGAGCTGAACCCCGGGGTATCCATCATAAAGGTGTCCTCCCCAATGTGAAACAACTGGGAGTGGCGGGTGGTGTGCTTGCCCCGTTCGATCTTGCGGCTGATGTCCCCGGTCTCCATGGCGGCATCCGGGTGCAGCTCGTTGGTCAGGGAGGACTTCCCCACCCCGGAGGGCCCGGCCAGAACCGTGGTTTTGCCCTGCAGCCGCTCCCGGATCCGGTCCAGCCCCCGCTTGTCGATGGTGCTGATAAACTCCACCTCGTAGCCCGCCTGGCGGTAAATCCGGCCGTACTGCTCCATCAAATCGCCGCCGCACAGATCTACCTTATTAAAACAGATCACCACCGGCACCTGCTGGCGCTCCATCATCACCAGAAAGCGGTCCAGAAGGTTTAAATTGGGCGCCGGGTGGGTGATGGAAAATACCACCATAGCCTGGTCCACATTGGCCGCCGCAGGGCGCACCAGAGCGTTTTTCCGCGGCAGAATGCGGTCGATGTTGCCGGTGAGCTCCTCCTCGTCCAGCACGGAGAACTCCACGTCGTCCCCCACCAGGGGTTTGATTTTTTTATTGCGGAAAACGCCCTTGGCCTTGCACTCATACAGCCGGCTCTTTCCGTCGTGCACATAGTAAAATCCTGCAATTCCTTTGATAATCTTTCCGGTCATACGCGAGCTACTCCACTGGGAAAAATGATATAGGGTAGGACTGGATCACAGTGTTGTTCGTCACGTCCACCACCTCCACCTCGCCGGTGTCCACGCCCCAGGATCCCTTGATTCTGGAGATGGAAACGGGAATGGTCTGGCTGCCCGCAATGGTGCGCGCCTCGATCAATGTCTCGTATTTGTCCTCATTGTTGACGCGCTGCTTTAATCGGACCGCAACTCTTAAGCTGCTGGTCTGGGAAGCCGGACCGATGTAATTGCTCAGGTTGCAGGTAGTGTCGATGGAACTGAGGTAGTATTTTCCTTCGCTCTCATCCACGGTCTCCCCCTCAGCTCCGCTGCTCACCACAAAATTGATCGGGGAGCCCTTGGGCAGGATCGTGCCGTCCATCTCGGACTGGGTGATCACCACCCCGGGTGGAACCGTGTCGCTGGGCTCGGAGGTAACCTCGCCCGGCTGCAATCCCACGGCGGCCAGCATGGCCAGCGCCGCCTCCTGGGGCTGCCCCACCAGATGGGGCACCTGGCCCTCCACGGTTTTGGGGCCCTGGCTGACAAACAGCTCCACGCTGTCGCCCACCTTCGCCTCCTCCGGCTGGCAGCGGATCACCATATCCTTGGGCACGCCGTCGTTGTACTCCGGTTTCAGCTCAGCGGTCAGGCCCTTTTCCTCCAACAGTGTTTTCGCCGCAGCGCCGGTCAGGCTGGTCAGATTCAGCGCTGCCAAATCCACCCGGTCGCTGCCCTTACTGATGGTAACGCCCACGGTAGCCCATTTCTTGACGACGCTTCCGGAGTCAAACTCCTGGGCCATCACCTGGCCCGGGTCGTAATTGTCCGAATACTCGGAGCCGGTCACCCGCATCACCAGGGACTCTTCCTTCAGCCTGGCCTCCGCCATGTCCTGGGGCATGCCAAGCACGCTGGGCACGTAGACCTGATCGTTGGTGATGGTCACCTCCGGAGCCGGTCCCTCCGTGACCACGGACTCCTTGGTAGGCCGCACGCCGCTGCCCAGGTTGAACAGTCCGCCCAGCCTTGAAAACACGAATACCACCACCGCCACGATGATGATGGCGGCCACGATGCCGAATACGGTCACGATGCGCTCAAACTGGCGGCTGACATCGTCGTTTCTGCTCTTTTTGTCCGCCTCCGAGGGCTTGCGGTGCCCTTTTGCGGGACGGCTTCTGCGGTGAGGCTCCCGCTTGTCGCTGTCCTCCCCCTGTCCGGCCGTTTCCTCCTGGGAATCCGCCTTCTTCTGCATCTGGCGGCTGCCCTCCTGAATTTTTGCCATCTCCTCAGGACTCATGGTCTTTGTCTGGCCCATCTCGTCCACCGGCCCGTCTGCGGCAGGCATTAGGTCGCTTTCCGGCTTTAAGATGGCCTTGTGCAGGTCCGCGATCACGTCCGCCACGCTGGAATAGCGGCGGTTCGGCTCCTTCTGGATGCATTTCAGAATGATCTGCTCCATGGCCCGGCCCGTCTCCGGATTCAGCGCTCCGGGCGGAGTCACCGGTTCCTGTATGTGCGCCATGGCAACGGCCACGGAGGTGTCGCCCTGGAAGGGGACCTGACCGGTGACCATCTCATACATGGTAATTCCGAAGGAATAGATGTCGCTGCGCGCATCGCAGGCCAGGCCCTTGGCCTGTTCCGGCGCGATGTAGTGGACCGATCCCACCGCCAGCGCCCCGGCCGTCTGGGCGGAGACCGCCCGGGCGATGCCGAAGTCCGCCACCTTCACCTTGCCGTCACGGCTGATGATGATGTTCTGGGGTTTGATATCCCGGTGGATAATGTGGTTCTCATGGGCGGCGGCGATGCCCTTGGCAACCTGAAGGGCCACGCCGATGGCTTCCTTGGTCTCCATTTTGCCTTTTTTCTCAATGTACTGCTTGAGGGTGATTCCGTCCACCAGCTCCATCACGATATAGTGCAGCTCCCCCTCGTCCACAACGTCGTAGACGTTGACAATGTTGGGGTTGGACAGGCGGGCCGCTGCCTGAGCTTCCATCTTGAATTTCTTCACAAAGGTGTCGTCGGAGGTAAACTCCTCCTTCAGCACCTTGATGGCCACCAGGCGGTTTAAGGTGTGGCACTGGGCCTTATATACGTCGGACATGCCCCCGGACCCGATGCGGTCCAGAATCTCGTAGCGATCCTGCAAAAATGTTCCAATGCTTAAACTCATGTGGTCACCCCGCTTTCCAGGGGCTTCACCAGCACCACCGCAATGTTGTCATTCCCGCCGCGGCGGTTGGCCTCGGCAATCAGGGCGGAGGCCTTCTCCCTCATGGTGCCCGGTCCTGAGACGATGCGGCAGATGTCCCGGTCCTCCACCATGTTGGTCAGGCCGTCGGAACAGAGTAAGAAGTAATCCCCCGGCTCCAGATCCACCTCAAAAAAGTCCGTGTCCACGGTCTCGCTGATGCCCATGGCCCGGGTAATGATGTTCTTCTGCCGGTTGTAGGCGCTGCTGTCCCGCTCCATCTGGCCCATGGCCACCATCTCCTCCACATAGGAGTGGTCCCGGGTCACCTGATGAATCAGGCTGCCGTGGATCAGGTACAGGCGGCTGTCCCCCACGTTCGCCACGTAGAGAATGTTGTCCTCCACCACCCCGGCCACCAGGGTACAGCCCATGCCGTAGAACTCCTCCTGGCTTAAGGATTCCCTGTAAAGGCCGCGGTTCACCTGGTCGATGGCGTTTTTCAGCTGTCCCACCACGCCGGTTCCCCTGTGCTTGTTCAGATAGATCACCAGGTTTTCCACCATGTAACGGGAAGCGTAGTCCCCCGCCCGGTGGCCGCCCATGCCGTCCGCAACCAAAAAGAGGTTGGGCAGAGTGCCCACCGGCTCCGGCGAGGCGTAAATGTAATCCTGATTCATGGCGCGGACCCTTCCCACGTCGGTCAATGCGTAGCTTTCCATGGTTATTCCCCGCTCCTTTCCGTCATTTCATCCCGCCTGCCGCTCTGCGCCTTCTCCTCATCCAGGAAACCCTTGCGCAGCTGGCCGCAGGCGCCGCCTATATCGCGGCCCATCTCTCTTCTAATGGTAACATTTATACCGTTTTTTTCAAGCAGATTTTTAAAATCCTGGATCTCCTTCTGGCCTGACTGCACGAAATCCCGCTCCTTGATGGGGTTCACCGGGATCAGATTCACGTGGCCGTGTTCATGGCGGATCAACTTCGCCAGCGCGGCCGCCTCCCTCAGATTGTCGTTGACTCCGTGGACCAGGCTGTACTCAAAGGTCAGCCGGCGTCCCGTCTGCTGGTAGTAATACCGGCAGGCCGCCAGCACGTCCTTCAGGCAATAGCGGTTGGCGATGGGCATCAGGGTCTTTCGCACCTCGTCGTCCGGCGCGTGGAGGGACAGGGCCAGGGTGATCTGAAACCCTTCCTCCGCCAGACGGCGAATCTCCGGCACCAGGCCGCAGGTGGAAACCGTGAGGTTGCGCTGGCTGATATTGAGCCCTTTCTCGTGGGAGATCAGGCGGATAAAACGCACCAGGTTGTCGTAATTGTCCATGGGCTCGCCGGACCCCATCACCACCACGTTTGACACCCTCTCCCCGGTGATCCGCTGAATCCGGTAGATCTGGTCCAGCATCTCCGACGGCCGCAGGTTCCGCGCCAGCCCGTCCAGGGTGGAGGCGCAGAAACGGCAGCCCATGCGGCAGCCCGCCTGGGAGGAGATGCACACGGAATTCCCGTGGTGGTACTGCATCCACACGCTCTCGATGATGTTGCCGTCCGCCAGAGCGAAGAGATACTTTCTGGTGCCGTCTATCGTTGAAATCTTCTCGTCCACCACCCGAAGGCAGGTGAGGGAGCAGGCCGCATCCAGCTTTCTCTGCAGCTCCTTTGAGATGCTGGTCATCTCCTCAAACCGCTCCGCCAGCTTGACGTGGAGCCAGTCGTAAATCTGTTTGGCCCGAAAAGGCTTCTCGCCCAGCTCCTTTAAAAACGCCTCCAGCTCCTCCGGCGTCATGGACTTGATATCTATTTTACCGTTATGGTCCTTTAAATCCAACATATACACTCCTAATACGCTTCTGTCCCGCATCCCTTGTCCTGTTTAAGCGTTTTTGCGGGTAAATACCGAGATGAAAAATCCGTCCATTGGGTGAATTCCCGGGAGGAACTGAATCCAGCCTTCCTTCAGGGATTCCACCGGAAAACGCGGCTCCAGGGCCGGACGCAGATCCACCGGCTCAAAGGGGAAGTTCCCGGCAAACCACCGGGCGTTCTCCTCGTTCTCCATGGAATCCACGGTGCAGGTGCTGTAGATGAGCCGCCCGCCGGGCTTCACATAGCGCCACACAACGGACAGAATCTGCCGCTGGAGGTCCGCCAGCTCCTTCATCTTCTCCTGGGTCATATTCTGTTTGATGTCCGGCTTTTTTCCAAGAATTCCCAGACCAGAGCAGGGCAGGTCCGCAATCAGGAGGTCCGCCTTTTCCACAGATTCCTCATCCTCCCAGAGGGCGTCCATCACCACCGCGCGGATATTTTCAAACCCGCAGCGCCGGATATTCTCCTCAATCAGCTCCGCCTTCTGGAAGGTCAGATCCCTGGCCTCCACCATGCCCGTCCCATCCAGCAGGTCCGCAATATGTAAGCTCTTTCCGCCCGGGGCCGCGCAGACGTCGATAACGTAATCGCCCCGCTTTGGGGCCGCCAGACGGCCCACCATGGCGGAGGAAGCGTCCTGTACCTGGATCCAGCCCCTGGCAAAGGCGGACAATTCCTCCAGCCGGTCGTAACCGGACAAATTGAACAGGCCGTCCCCCAGGGGCGCCGCCTCCACACCCTGTTCCCGCAGGCTCTCAGCCGTCCGCTCCCAGGCTTCCTCCGGGGATATTCCCGGAAGCTCCCGGCTCAGGGCCTGCAGATTGCAGCGCACCGTGGTCTTTTTGTCTTTCAGAAACGCTTTTCCCATAGCCGTTGCCGTCCCGGCCCCATACTGCCGCTCCCACATTTCGTACATCCACTGCGGAAGGGAGAGCTCTAGCCAGGGCTCGGAGAAGGCGATGGTCCCCTTCTCCCTGGCGATGGTCCTGAGCACGCCGTTCACAAAGCCCTTGAGGCCCTCGAACCGCCGCTTGGCCGCCAGCTTTACCGCCTCGTTGCATACCGCCGAGTCCGGAACCCGGTCCATGTACAGAATCTGATAAACGCTAAGCCGCAGAAGATTGCGGATCACCGGCTTCATCTTCTGCGTCTTGGTCTTTGAATATTGATTTATAATCGCATCGATCTGGATCAGATACTCCAGTGTGCCCTCGGTCAGGCGGGTGATGAAGGCGCGATCGGCCTTATCCAGATACTGATACTTATCCAGCGCCTGGTTTAACACCATGTGAACAAAGCTGCCTCGCTCCAGCACCTCCATCAAAATATCCAGGACAATCTCCCGGTTTTCCAGACCTCTGTCCGTACGCTTTGCCATACTTTAACCTCTCCCTTTTTCTCTGGGTCGCGCCTTATCGCAGGTTCCCGCTCAATATGCGGTAAGAACCGCGGTTAATCCCTGCGCCGATTGCCTCCGAACAGGTACAGCAGCCGAAACAGCTGTAAAATCGAAGCCGCCGCTGCCGCCACATAGGTAAGCGCGGCCGCGCTCAACACCTGTCTGGTCTGTCCCACTTCCTGGCCTGCGAGGATTCCGGTGCGGTCCAAAAGGTTCACCGCGCGGCTGGAGGCGTTGAACTCCACCGGCAGGGTCACCAGCTGAAACAGCACGGACAGCGAGAACATCAGGATTCCCAGGGTGATCAGCATAGAGCTGGAATCGCTGGAAAACAGCAGGCCGATCAGAATCAGGGGCCAGGAAATCTGGGCTCCGAAATTCGCAACCGGCACCAGCGCGCCGCGGACCCGCAAGGGAACGTAACCGCCCGCGTCCTGCATGGCATGGCCGCACTCGTGGGCCGCCACGCCGATGGCCGCGATGGAGGTGGAGCCGTAGACCGACTCCGACAGATTCACCGTCTTATTCCTTGGGTCGTAGTGGTCGGTCAGCTTTCCCGGCACCCGGCGCACGGTCACGTCGTAGATGCCCTGGGAGTTCAGCAGCCGCTTGGCCGCCTCCGCTCCGGTCATGCCGCAGCGGGCTCCCACTCTGGCGTACCTGGCGTAGGTGGAATTCACCTTGGCGGAGGCGGCCATGGACAGCAGAAGGCCGATCAGGATCAGCACGTAGCTGGGGTCAAAGTAAAACATCGGGTACATCATGAATTCGTCATTCTCCTCTCAAAAACAGCGCCCTCAGGGACCGGATAACCCCTCAGAAAGGACTCGATGTCCATGCGCTTCTTGCCCTCCATCTGCAGTTCCCGTACGGACAGAATACCGTCTCCGGTCTGCACCAGAAGGCTGTGCTTATCGCTTTTTACCACCTGTCCCGGACGGGCCGCGGCTTCGCCACCCTCCAGCACGTCCGCCGCCCAGAGCTTAACGGTCTTCCCGTTCCAGGAGGTGTAGGCGCTGGGCCAGGGATTCAGTCCCCGGATCAGCCGCTCGATGGAAACTGCGGGGGCGCTCCAGTCCACGTCCCCCAGCTCCTTGGTCAGGCGTTTGGCATAACAGGTGCCCTCCCCGGTCTGAGGCGTGGGGACCGCAGTGCCATTTTCCAGTTTCTGTAAAGTGGACAGGATCAGCTTCCCGCCCGCCAGACTCAGCTTGTCGTGAAGGCTGCCGCCGGTCTCCTTCTCATCCAGGACAACCACGGTCTTCTCCAGCATATCGCCGGTGTCCAGGCCCTCGGCCATCATCATGGTGGTGATGCCGCTCTCCCGCTCCCCGTCGATCACAGCCCACTGGATGGGGGCCGCGCCGCGGTACTTGGGCAGAAGCGAGGCGTGGATGTTGACGCAGCCGTATTTTGGCATGTCCAGAATGGACTTGGGGATGAGCTGGCCGAAGGCCACCACCACGATCACGTCCGCGGCCAGCTGCCGCACGGTCTCGACAAAGGCAGGATCCCGCACCTTTAACGGCTGGTACACCGGAATCCCGTACTCCAGGGCCTGCTCCTTCACCGGGGTCATCTGCACGGCTTTGCCGCGCCCTTTGGGTTTATCCGGCTGGGTCACCACCGCGGCCACCTCATGGCCGGCTTCCACCAGGGATTTAAGCGTGGGCACGGAAAAATCCGGCGTTCCCATAAATATAATCCGCATCGATATACACCTTCCTTCCTGACGTCCCGTCCTTTACGCCTCCTCCGCTATCTCCTCTTCGTCGGCACCCACGTCCACCAGCTCGCCCTCCACGATATCCACGTAGAGTTCCCCTCTCAGATGGGCGATCTCATGGCAGATGGCCCGGGCCAGCAGCCCGTCGCCCTCCAGCTCGTAGGGCTCCAGCTTCTCGTTTAGGGCCTTCACCTTCACATGCATGGGGCGGGTCACCGTTCCGGACTTGCCCGGCACGCTTAAGCAGCCCTCGGAGCCGGTCTGGCTCCCCTCGGTCTCCAGAATCTCGGGGTTGATCAGCACGTACTGGTTGCCGTCGTCCACATCGATCACCACCAGCTGCCGTAAGATGCCCACCTGGGGGGCGGCAAGACCCACGCCGTTGGCCTCGTACATGGTCTCAAACATATCCTCAATCAGCTCCGCCGTCCGGGGCGTCATCTCCTTCACCGGCTTGCACTGCTTTCTCAAAATTTCGTCTCCAATGGTTCTGATCTGTCGAATTGCCATCCTCATAGTCTCCTTTTGCTTATGTTAAATCGTACTGGGCGGAGATGTTTTTAAGCTCCTCCGCAGCCTTTATAAATTCCTCGGAATTTTTCCTAATCTGTATCAGTATATCATAATTTTCATGCTTTATATATAAAATTTTTCTATAAATATCATTAACTTTGTAGACCGTTGCGTTGACCGGTCCGATGAACTGAACCGGGGGCTCCGGCGCGCCGGAAACGCCCTCCCCGCACATGGCGCGGATCTGCCCGGCCAGCCGCTCTGCCCCGGCCTCAAGAAGCGCCTCGTCCGCCGAGGAGAGCTGGACGATCAGAAGGCCCACAGCGGGCGGATAGCCCAAAAGCCGCCGAAACGCCATCTCCTGCTCGTAGAACGCGTTGTAGTCCTGCCCGGACGCCGTGACCACCGCGTAGTGATCCGGCTGGTAGGTCTGGATCACCATGGCCCCCTCCTCCCCCGCCCGCCCGGCGCGGCCCGCGGCCTGGGTCAAAAGGGCGAAGGTCTGCTCGCCGCAGCGGTAGTCCGGCGCGTAGAGGGATAGGTCCGCCGCCAGCGCGCCCACCAGCGTCACCCTGGGAAAATCGTGGCCCTTGACGATCATCTGGGTACCGATCAGGATGTCCGCCTCCCCTCTGGCAAAGGAGGAGAGAATCTCCTGGTGGCCGCCCTTTTTGGAGGTGGTATCCAGGTCCATCCTGAGCACCCTGGCTGCCGGGAACATCTGGCGCGTCATCTCCTCGATCTTCTGGGTGCCCGTGCCGAAGGGGGCGATGTAGGGCGAACCGCAGGAAGGGCAGGTCTTGGGCTGGGGAACCGTGTAGCCGCAGTAGTGGCACATCATCTGCCCGTTTCGGTGCAAGGTCAGGGTCACGTCGCAGTGGGGGCAGCGCATGGCCTCCCCGCAGGAGCGGCAGGACACAAAATTGGCGTAACCCCGGCGGTTGATAAACAGCATGATCTGCTGCCCCTTCTGAAGCCGGTCCTCCATCAGCTCCTGCAGCCTGCGGCTGAAAATGGACTTGTTGCCCTCCTGCAGCTCCCGGCGCAGATCCACGATCTCCGCTTTGGCCAGGGCGCTGTCCGCTTTGGCCCGCTGCTTTAACGTAAAGAGTTTATACTCCCCTTTTAAAGCCCGGGTGTAGGACTCTAAGGAAGGCGTGGCCGAGCCCAGCACCAGGCTGGCTCCGTTCATCCCGGCCCGCTCCAGCGCAACCTCCCTGGCGTGATAGCGCGGGGACAGCTCACTTTTGTAGGCGTTCTCGTGTTCCTCATCGATGATAATGAGGCCCAAATGCTCAAAGGGAGCGAACAGCGCCGATCTGGGACCGATCATAATATCAATATTCCCGGTTCTGGCCCGCTCATACTGGTCATAGCGCTCCCCGGCGGACAATCTGGAGTTTATCACCGAAACCCGGTCCCCGAACCGCCGGTAAAAGCGCATCACCGTCTGCCAGGTCAGGGAAATCTCCGGGATCAGCACGATCACCTGCCGCCCCTGAGCCAGCACATGGGCGATCAGCTCCATGTAGACCTCGGTCTTGCCGCTGCCGGTGATGCCATGGATCAGGTAGGTGCCGCGCACGCCCCGGTCGTACTCTCCGGAGATGGCGTCCACAATCTGCTGCTGCCCCTGATTTAAGGCCACCCGTCCCGGGCTGAAATTCCCGGTGCCCTCCGCCAGCCGCCGCATCTCCTCCAGGGGGTTGCGGTAGCGGGCGATTACCTCCACGGCGATCACACCGGCCTCCTCCAAAGGCTTTAAGGCGGCCGTTGTCAGATTCAGCTGATTCACGGCGGCCTCATAGGGGATCACCGGCTCCTCCTTCAGGGCGGTCAGCAGCCGGATTCTGGCCTTGAAGTGTTTGCGCTCCGCCTCCCCCAAAGCCAGGTCCAGCTCTTCCCCGGCGAGCAGGCAGCGGATCTGGCGCCTGGGCGCTTCCTTCACCTTCTGTTTCACCGGGAGCACGGTTTTGAGCGCCTGGTTCATGGTAGAGCCGTAGCGCTCCTTCATCCACCAGGCAAGCCAAATAAGCTGGGACCCCGCCGAAACGCTTCCCGGCACAACCCCAGCAATCTCCTTCAATTTACCCTCGTCGTATTCTACCCGGTCGGTCAGCTCCACCACATACCCCTTACGGCGGGAATTGCCCGCCCCGAAGGGGATGTAGACCTGCTGCCCGGCCCGAAGCTTCCCCATAAGCGCCTCCGGCACCCGGTACTGAAAGGTCCGATCCACGCTCTCATGGGAGATATCTATGATAATATTGGCAAATCTCTGCCCCACTTGCGTCACCTGTCTGTCTGCTCCGGCATGGCCGGATTTGTTTAACGTTTCTATCACGTCCTTGATTATACATGACAACGCCGGAAAATGCAAATGGTCCGCTGCGGTTTCAACCGCACCGATGTGTTCTCCGGAATAATTTTCGCAACCTTAAAATATTACAGTACCAATCCTCTATGCGTTGATTGAAAAGGCATTTTCAAATTTCTATACTGAAGGTAAGTTGAAAGGAACCCACAAACAAAAGTGACATGAAGGAGGAAATTATTATGGCTGCACAGACCACAAAAATCAAGTCGTCCTACCGGGAACCGATCATCCTGATTGCGTTTGTCATTTTGGGAGCGATTATCGGGTTGGTGTTGGGGGAAAAGGCGGCATTTTTGTACCCAGTTGGACAGATTTGGCTGAATATGCTGTTCGTTCTTCTGGTTCCGCTGATTTTCTTTTCCATCTCCAGCTCCATCGCAAATATCGGCGACACGAGCCGGGTTGGAAAGATGCTGGGCTTAACCATCGGCATCTTTATCGCGACGGCCGGCCTGGCCGGTATTTATATGTTTATTGTGACCGGCATCTTCGGAGTGGACACCTCCGTACAGATGGGGAATGCCGAGACCGCCATTGAGACGGCGGCCGCCAGCGTAGGCGACCAGATCGTAAGCACGTTCACGGTGGGGGATTTCTCGGAAGTCATATCCAGAAACCATATTCTGGCGCTGATCGTATTTACAATCTTTTTTGGCATCACGGTTTCCACCCTGGGGGAGAAGGGGCGCGCCGTGGCCAGCTGGCTTAACGACATGTCGCTGGTATTTTACAAAATGGTGGCCCTGTTAATGAAGCTGGCTCCCATCGGCCTGATGGCCTACTTTGCCAACCTGACGGGCATCTACGGGCCCGACCTTCTTAAGAGCTATGGACGGGGACTCCTGATTTATTATCCGGCCGCCATCCTCTACTTTTTCGTTTTCCTCGGCCTGTACGCCTTTATCGCCGCCGGCTCCTGGGGCGTAAAAAATTTCTTTAAAAATATTCTGACGCCCGCGCTGACTGCTTTGGGCACAAGGTCCTCCGCCGCATCGCTGCCGTTGCAAATGGACGCCTGCGACAAGCTGGGAGTGCCCAGGGACGTCAGCTCCGTCGTTGTCCCCGTAGGGGCCACCTGCCATATGGACGGCGCCTGCATCGCGACCATTTATGAGATTGTCCTCTGCTGCACGCTGTTTGGCCATCCATTAAACAGCATCGGCGACTACGTCTTTGCGCTCGTCATCGCGGTGTGCGGTTCCGTGGCGGTTTCGTCCGTGCCCGGCGGAGGCGCGGCCATGGAGACGATGATCATCTCTTCCTTCGGTTTTCCATCCATCGCCCTGCCGGTGTTGATGATGATGACCCAGCTGTTCGATGCCGGGTGTACGTTGATCAATTCCTGCGGCGATACCGTGGCCTCCATGCTGGTCACCAGAGCCCTGTACGGAAAGGACTGGTATAAAAAAGGCTTAAATCACGAACATGACAAAGCGGAATCCCACTCTTAGACAGAAAGAGGGCCGTAATATGAACAATCGAATACAATTATTGGAAGAACATTATGGGGCCTGCGCGAAACGGCCGGATCTGTACGGAATCATCATCCCCGGCAAGCGCGGCCGCCTTCTCTCGGTACTCTATACGGCAGAGGGGGCCGGCGTTCACCCAACGGTCATCCTTCTTCACGGAATACCCGGCTGCGAACAGAATTTTGACCTCGCCCAGGCCCTGCGCAGGGTTGGCTTTCACGTTCTGACGTTTCATTACAGCGGAAACTGGGGGAGCGACGGGAACTATTCCCTGAGAAATGATCTGGAGGATGCGCAAACGGTTTTGGACTTTGTCCTGTCGGACGAAACCTATGGTTTTGACAAGAACCGCATCTATGCAGTTGGACACAGTCTGGGCGGATTTGTCTGCGGACAGCTGACTGCCAGGCCGGAGATCAAAGGGGGCGTTCTGCTCATGCCCTGCGATATCGGGCGGATCCGCCAAATTTCCCTTCAAAACAAAGAGACGGCTGCGGGTATCCGGGCTGTGCTCGAGGACAGCGCCCATTGGCTGAATGGGGTCACCGGGGAAGAACTCTTACGCGAGGCGGAAGAACACGGCCGACAGCTTTGCCTGGAAAGCGCAGCCCGGCAGCTGGCTAAGAAACCGCTTCTCTGTATCACGGGAACGCTGGATACCTGCACCCCCGGACGCTATCACTGCAGCCCCCTCATGGAGGCAATCCGCGCAGAGGGGGGAACGCTGCTTAAAAGCCTGGAATTCCCTACGGATCACTTTTTTTCGGATTACCGTCTGACGGTTGCGGAGTACGTGACAGAGTTTCTTGAGGGACTGGACGGGACCCGGTCTCCTGCACGCGGTTCCGGTACTGAGTCGGAGTGCAGCCATAGTATTTCTTGAATACTTTCATAAAATAAGAGGCCTCCTGGTAGCCTGAAAGCCGGGTGATATCCGATATGGGGAGGACGCTGCCCGCCAGGAGCCTCCCCGCCTCTTCCATTCTTAGTTTGAGTACCAGATCGGTAAAACTCCGCCCGGTAATCTGCCGGATCAACTCGCTGACATAGGGAACGCTTACCTGAAAATACTCTGCCACATGCCCCAATGTAACGCCGGCCAGATTGCGCCGGATCAGATTGTTTAACTCCTCCTCAAAGGTGGCGTAATTAAAGCGCGAACGGCTGTGCTCGATATTTTCCAGCAGGAAATTGGCAATTTTCATGGAAATCTCCATGCGTATGTTGGAAAAATAATGGTCCGATGCCACGCGGTGCCACTGGATCTGATGGCCGGGATAGTTTTTCAGTTTCTGCATAAAGGACAAGGTTCCGGCCTGCTCGGAAACCACCTCGTCCTCGGGGCTGCTGATCCACAGAATCGGCTTTTTCGCCAATTCTTCAATGTAGGGCTCGATGGAAAATGTGTCCAGATGTTCCTTGATTTCCCGGATGAGCGTCTGGCTGTCCGTACCGTTGACATAGGGGATCCCCTCCTCAATGGTACACGCGATGCTCTGGCTGTAGCTTTTGCCGCCTTTCCCCAACAGGTACATTTTTCCGAAATCGCAGGGCGCCAAAAACACGCCGCCCCTCACCTCCGGATAAAGTGCAATCATGCGGGCTGCCGTTATGCAGCCCAGGCTGTGGCCGATGAAAAAAATATTCTTTTTATCAAATCCATGCTGTGTGTCCGTCAGCACAAAGTCCAGCACGGCCTGCGTGTCCTTGATGCTGCCATTAAAGGAAAACTGGCCTTCGCTGCCCCAGCTCCCCCGATAAAAAAATACAACAGAATGAAAGCCCATCCGTCTGAGGGATTGGGCTAAATCCAGGTTCTTTTCATGTCCGGGGTAACCGTGGGTGAAAATCAGCACCGGGTGCATACCTTGTCCGCCAACGGTATAAATCGTACACAAAATACGCCCCTGCTGTCCGGCAACAGCCGTTGAAAAAAGAGTCGCCCCCTGTCCGGTCCGGTCCCGGTCGAGATAAAGGGAATCTAGCTTCATCGGCACTCCCCTCCTCACGCGCAAATTCCGCCCGGCCATTGTCGCATATCCGGCCGGATGCGGTATTAAAACCATGCGTTTTGCTGAATATAGTATATCAGACTCAACCGGTAAATTCAAATCATTGTTGCTGAAATCGGGAAACTGAAATCGGGAAACACACGCCATTTGAGCGGGCTACAAAATCTCCGTGATCTTGTTGATGGACCAGACCCGGACGCTGATTTCCCGCAGCCCGGAGCCGCAGTATTCGCAGAATTTGCTGCCGAGACGGGTCACCGGCGCGCCGCAGTTGGGGCAGGTGAGCCCCACCGCGGTAGCCCCGTCCTGCAGCAGGGCTGCATCCTGTATGTACACCAGCTCCGTGTTGTATTTCGTCTGAACCCTGCGCTCCCGGCTGCCGCTCACCAGCTCCCCGGCGGCGTTCTCCGTGTAGTGCAGGCAGCCCACCGCGGACTGCACGAGAATCGCACAGGTGCCGCCCTCTTTCTGATAGTGGGCGATCTCCGTCTGGTGTACGGTGATATTCCGGAAATACTCCCGCTGCCCGCTGCCCTTTAACTCCGCCACCTTGAATCCGATCTGGCGGCGCAGCTCCTCAGAGGCGTCCACCAGCAGGGCCTCGTCCCGCGCGTCGATGGCCCGAAGCGCGGACTTCACCATATTTTCCGTCTTCTGCTGGAACTCCTTCCAGTTAAATTCCGGAAAATCCCGTTGAATCTGAGGCAGAAATACCTTGGTCATGCCGGAGACGGACTTGGGCGTCTCCTCCAAGCGGTCCGCCTGCTGTTCCAGAACCTTTCCCAGAACCCGGGCGCTGTAGAGAACGGCCCCGATCTTCCGGCGCAGAAAACAGAATCCCCAGATTCCGAGAACCGCCCCAAGGGCCACAAGGACCAGGGTGAACGAATGTTCCATGTCTTACCTCCTAATGGATTGTTGTTGCCGCCCTTGATCCCCGGCTGCCGGAACGGTCAGGGGCAAAACGGGAATTTACCCGCCCGGCGCAGTTCCTCCTCATAAAATCGGATGCAGTTCTCGTAAGCTGTGCGGTTAAATGCGTATCCCGTATCCTTAAGCCACCGTATATGCCGTTCATCCTGGCAATAAGGCAGCGTGTAGTTCATTCTGCGCCGGTAAAGCTCCTCGTCCCAATGTTCCGAGATCCAGAGGCGCCAGTCCCGGCTGCCCACCTGCTCCAGGGCGATGTTGTCGCCGTACCTGGCCCAGTCATCCTCTGTGTATGCCTCCAGGCACAGGATTCCGGAAACCATTTCCCGCCCGGGATCCCATTCGCTGTGATCCACATACCCAATCCGGTCCCAGAACACGGCGCCGCCCTGTTTGCGGACCGCCGTCACGATCACAATGCAGCTCAGGTCCAGATCGTCCTCACAGACCAGAATTGGCAGATTCACCGGCTCCTCCTGCCATAGCAGCTGATGGATGTACCGGACCTCGCCCCGGTTTTGCATCCCGGGCCCCCAGGCAGGGCAGAGGCCGTTTAAAGACTTGAACCGTTTCAGATCGTTGTCCCCGTTCTCCCGAACAAAGCGGTCCGTCAGCTCCGCAACGGAGATGCCGTCCACCAGGAGATAGTGCTCCTCATAGCCATAGGGCGTAGTGACCGGGGATACTGTGATTTCATTGTACCTTATCTCCATGGCCCTACTCCCGCACCTTGGCGGCAAGCTCTTCCACGGTAAGGGCGAGCACCGCCGTCCGGCCCAGAGCTGCGTCCGGGAACTCCCAGTCCGTCTTTCCCGTATAGTGCTCCATGATGCAGGTCAGGGCCCGCCGCTTCTCTTCTGGGTCCGTCAGCTCCCGGACCGTGCCGGAACCGATGACGCTTTGGTAGCGGAAGGAGTAGGAGCAGGCCGCGTCTCCCTCGTGCAGCTCATGGGCTGTGTCCAGCTCAAAACCGGCGGTCCCGTTTCTGCGCGCCAGCTCCATTTTCCGGCCTTCCCGGGCGCCATGGAAATAGAAGATCCGCCGGCCGCCCTCCCGGGCGTATCCGAAGTTGAGGGGTACGATATAAGGCCGGTCCCCGTCCACAAAACCCAGACGGCAGACCTGGCAGGAACCAATCAGCGTATCGATGCGCTCCTGATCCGTGAGTTCATGTTCGTTTCTTCGCATATGTATATTCTCCTTTTGTTTGGCCGGAAATGCGCCGGGCCGTTGGATTGCGGCTCCATTTGATACCGCCCGTCAGCGCGTTCCCGTCCCGCCGCCGTCCAGGTAGTTCATGCGCCGGAAGCTGCCCTCGTCGAATCGGTACTCCGGCGTCGCAAAGGGATAGGTGACCTCGTCCACGTAGTACCAAGGGTCCTCCTGGTGAAGCGGATTGTTCAGCACGTGGAACTGCTGGGCCGGCATATAGCTCTGGGCCAGCAGAAACGCCTTTCGCCCCTGTCCGTCCTCGCAGACGTCCGCCACCATCACCACATGGCCAGGGCTTCCGCCTCTCAGAAACACGTCGCCGATCTGAACGTCCCCGATGTCGGCGGGCCTGGATTCCTCCCACATGGACAGGGTGCTGGAATAGGAAAACGCGATAAACAGATAGCGCTCAAATGCCTCATAGGAATCGTCGTAGGAGGCGCTCTGGCTCCAGCTCACCGAATTTCCGTTCACCTTCACTCTCCCGCCGTCCCGGTAGGTGGGGTAATCGAACCAGAAGCCGTTCACAAAATGGAACCCGATCTTTTCCGGCTGGCCGGAATGCCAGAAATATTCCGCGTACATCCGCATCACCGAGTCCGCGCACTGCTGTACATCCCCGCTCTCCAGAACCGGCATGGCAAACACTGCCGCTGCCGCTTCCTGGTTTCCCTTTAAGCGCCCATCGTAGAGATGGACCGGCTCGCCGTCCGGCAGCAGGGAGAAATTCCGCACAAAGCTCCCGAAGCTCCCTTCCTCCTGGTGAACTCTGGAAAATCCCTCCGGCGCCGGGAAACGGCTCTCCAGCGTGGTCCCGTCCGGGTTGATGGCCCAGGCATGTCCCGGCCCTCCGGTTTCCTCCGCCTGCGTCTCAGTGGTAAGAGGACGCGCCTCGCGGCTGTTCTCAGTCGAGAGAACGGTCTGCTCCAAGGGGTTACCGGAAGCGGTACGCTCTCCCGCGCTTCCTCCCCCCGCGCAGCCCGCCGCAGCCAGCGCTGTGCACATAACAAGCATCAAAAAACCACTCCGTCTCATCGCTCACTTCCTTTCCATTTCGCCCCGGAGCCTCTGCCCTGAGTCTGCCGTATCAGCGGACTCGCCAGCGCAGGCTGTAGGCCGAGATCCAGGTGCCGACCCCGGGCGGAAATTCCTCCACCCCCTCCGTGTCGGCAAAAAACACCTGCCCATCCGCAACGCAGAGGCTAACCCCATACAGATCCGACATGTAGTTGTCCTCTGCCGGTCTCAGATTGAGGGCGGTCACTCCCTCGAACACAAGCTCCACTCCCGGGCTCCACTGACAGTCAAATTCCATGGTCACCCGACGGATGTCATCCACCGGACACACGGTACCGTCCTCGTTGGCGTGTGCACCGCTGACATAGGAAAGCTCCCGCAGCAGGCTGTCGTGAAACCCGCAGACCTCCTTTAGCAGGTACTCGGCATCCCCGGGAGTTTCCACATAATTCCAGCCCGGCTCGTCGCTGGTATAACATCTGCCCTCAAAGGGGCTTCCCTCTACGGGCACGGACTCTCCCCGCAGCAGGCGGCACAGCAGCTCCCGCTGCTCAAACAGCCAGGGGACGCCTATGTACTCGAAAAATTTCGTCTCCCCCGACAGTTCCCGCTCAAAGCCCGGCATCCGCACCGAACCCCTATCCGACCTGCGCCATATCCAGTCCGGAGAATTCCCCGGCACAATCATGTTGATCAGAACCGGGTGCCCCTGGGCTTCCCGGTCCAGATAGTCGAAGAACCTCATGCTGCCGCCGTTTTCACCCGGCATCCGCACCAGGCGGCGCTCATACCATCCCGTGTTGACCAGGGCGTAGACCTCGGATTTGAAGTAACGCCCCGTCTCCTTGTCCAAAACACGAACCTTCACCGCGATTCCTCCTCCGCTCCCGGCTCTACGACACGAACCGGTAGCTCCCGTCCCCGTCCGCCTTCAGGCCCGTGGAAAAGAACTCCTTCGCCGCCCGGATCAGATACTCCGTGTCCAAAACTCCCCCGGTCTCATAGGGCGAGTGCATGGCCAGCTCCGGCAGCCCGATATCCGCGGTGTTCAATGCCACGTGGGTATTGGAAATATTTCCTAGTGTCGAACCGCCGGCCATGTCGGAGCGGTTGGTGAAGGTCTGCACCGGCACGCACGCCTTCTCGCAAATCGAGCGGAACACAGCCGCCGATACCGCGTCCGTGGTGTACTTCTGGTTGGCGTTGAACTTGATCACAATACCGCCGTTCAGGTATGGACGGTTGGTGGGGTCCGCCTTGTCCGCGTAGTTTGGATGCACGCCGTGGGCGTTGTCCGCGGAGACCATAAAGCTGGAGGCCAGGGCGGTCAGATACTGCTCCTCCGTCCGGCCCAGCGCCGTGTTCAGCCGCTTTAATGTGTCCAAAAGGAAGGTGGATGCCGCGCCCTGCTTGGTGGTGCTGCCCACCTCCTCGTTGTCCAGCACCGCGTGGACGGACACGCTGTGAGGATTACCGCCCGCCAGGAAGCCTTCCAGGGAACCGAAGGCGCACTGAAGGTCGTCGATGCGGCCGCAGGAGAAAAATTCCTCCCCGGCGCCCCAGACCGAACCCTTCATCCGGTTGTACAGGTACAGATCATGGCCCAGAATGTCTTCCTCCGCAACGCCCGCGCTCTGTGCGACGGTTTTCATCAGGGTGCCCGCCGCAGCCTCGCCGCCGTACAGGGGCAGCATGTCGGACTGGGCGTTGTAGGCGTAGCCGTCGTTGACCTGCCGGTTCATGTGGATGGCCAGGTTGGGGATCATGACCAGGTCGCGGTCAACGTTCACCAGCTTCGTCTGAAGGCCGTCCGCGGTCCGCACCACCAGCCGCCCGGCGATGGACAAGGGCCGGTCAAACCAGGGCGCGCAGAGCATACCGCCGTATTTCTCCACGTTCAGCTTCACATAGCGGCCTTCCACCTTCATTTCCGGATTCTCCTTGATCTTGAACGCAGGGGAATCGCTGTGGCTGGAAATGATCTGGAATCCGGTGAAATCCCTGCACGGAACCTGAAATGCGATCAGCGAGGACATGTTGCGGGTGACAAAATAGCGCCCTCCGGCCTCTATGCTCCAGCAATCCGCCTCCTTTAACTCCTCAAACCCCTCGCCGCGAAGGCGCGCCGCCATATTTTCCACCGCGTGGAAGCTGGTGGGGCTGTTCTCCAGGAATGTCAGCAGCTTCTCCGTGATATCTCTCGTGTTTACTCTCTCATCCATTTGTCAACTCTCCTTTTATTTCCGCAACAGCAGCGCGCCAGGGTCCGGAGTTCCTGAGTCTGACGGCCGCCCGCGGAGTATTCGTCTCTGCTCACAGCGGACGGGACCGTCATGTTTCCGCCCCGGACAGCTTACTGCCCGGCTGTATTACCGCCCCGGACACATTTCCGCCCCGGCCGGTTTCAACGCCTCTCTCTACCCACGCCGTTCTCTACTTGCCATGCGGGGAAGAATAAAGCCCAGCCCCACTAACAGAAACGGCGTAACGATATTGAGCACAAGCTGGAACGGGTCCTCCGAGTAAATGCCTGTAATACAGGCAAATGCCGTGAATACAAAACACCAGACCCCGAAAAAGATCCCAAGACCTCTCCCCCGCACAAAGCGGTAGGCGGCCGGAAACCTGTCGCCCGCCCGTTTTAGGGCGATGTAGGCCACAAACACCCACAGATAACGCAGGGGCATGCACACGGAGTTCACCTTGATCAGCCAGCGCACCAGCACGTCCACATTCTTAATGCCGAAGGCAGGGACGACGATCAGCACGGCCACGATGGCCATGACCAGCTTATGTCCATTAGTATACGCCCCATTCTCATTTTTCACAAACAGTTTTTCCGGGATATAGTCCCGGTCCGCGCTCTCAAGCAGCATACGAAGGGGCGCGTCGATGGACAGCACCATCACGGAAAACTGGCCTACCAGATTGGTCAGGGCGTAGACGATCACAAAGAAATTGCCCATATGGTAGTATTCCCCCAGCCGCTGGAACGCGTAGTAGGCCCCGTTGGTCATCAGATCCTGGGGAATGTGGTTGGAATCGAACATCATACCCAGAGCGATGGTGCCCAAAATAGCGGTCAGAGCCACCATCACGGCCAGCGCCACCATACCCTTGGAGAAATCCCGGGACGGATCCTTCATTTTATTGACATAGGGTGAAATCTTCTCGCAGCCGCCCACCGCAAACACCAGGATGGAGAGGCCCATGAAAAATTTGGCGTCAAAGGTTGGCATAAAGGTTTTGACGGACCAGTCGATATCCAGAAGCCCCTGGTCGGTGATAAAGGGCGCTCCCAGCATCATGACCACGAACAGCATGGACATGATAAACATGGCGGAACCGGCCAGGGTGGACAGCTGCTTGAGCATGTTCACGCCCTTGCCCGCCAGGTACATGGCGAAGAGAAAGATCACCAGGCAGACCAGCTGCAGCACCGTGGTGTTCATGTCGCTGGCCCGCTTGTCCTGAAACACGGCCCAGCTGGCCGCAATCACCGCCGCCGAAGGTTTCTGGGAAATGTAGGGCATGTGCACCACCCAGTAGGTCCATCCCGCGTAGTAGGCCATCCGCGGACCGATGGTTTCGTGGATCCAGGAGCTGACGCCGCCCCCGGCATTTTTAAAAGCGCTGCCCAGCTCGCCCACCATCAGGGCGTAGGGCACAAAATAGATCGCAAATATCAGGATCCAGCTGACAATGGCCTTTAACCCGCCGTACTCCGAGAAGCCGTTGATCACATTTCCGAATCCCCAAACTGTGGAAAAGGCCATGAACGCCAGGCTGTACCACAGTATTTTCTTTTCACCGTTTTGCTGCTGCATATATCAAGTCTCCTTTGGTTCCAAAGTATGGTCTGTATGGAAACAGTTTACCCCGGACCAGGCCCATGATATACGCGCTGCGGCAAGCTTTCCGTTACATCCTTGGCTCCACCGGAACCCAAACCTCAAAATATCTGGTAAATACTTCATTTTCATGTATGCGCATCAGAAGCCTTCCAAGCGGCGGCTCACAAATCTCATACCCCATGTCCCGGATGGGTTTTATCACCTGCTCATAAAAGCAGGCGGTGAACGTATTTCTTCCGTATGCCTTAAAAACTGTATACAGGCACTGTCTGGAAGGGCAGTACAATGCGTTTTCGTCCAAAATTAACGGCAGCTGCCTCACCTTTTTTGTGGAAACCGAGAAACCCCAGATGTATTCGATATCCTCCTGTCTCCCGGAAGCCAGGGAGTCCCCCGGAATCCGGAAGGTGGCCTTGACAAACGGCATGCTGTCCAGCCACTGCGTGATGTCCGGCACCGCGCTTCCGCCCTTGGCCATGGCCTTGAAATCGTTGTTCTTCCGGTATGGATTGAAAAAAATCTCCGGGCTTTTCTCCGGCCTCAACACTCCCAGATAATCCTGATACCTGCCGATCCGCTCCTTCTCGTGATGCACTTCGTCCAGAATATCCTGATAATGCTGAATCAGCTCCAAAAGACTCCGCTCCCGGTCGGCAAATCTGCGATTCAACTCCTGAAAATCGTCCCGGTTGATCATCTCCCCGATTTCCTGGTTGGAAAACTCAAAGGAACGCAGGTAACGGCTGTCCAGCAAAAAATTCACATCCCACGCGTCATAGTACCGGTAATTGCTTTTACTGTCTTTACTGGGCGTCACAAAACCGCATGTTTCAAAATAATGTAAGGTCTGTATCGGTATGCCCAGCAGTTTCGATATGGTTCCGATCTTGTACTTCTCTTCCATTGTTTCCCCTCGTTTCCCCAAAAGAACTGCGGACTGCAAGTTTGCCGGAATTTCCCCAAAACCTGATAGCCGCTGTCGAGTTTGTCCGCCTGAATCCCCGCGGTTTAGACTTAGTATACAATAAATTCCGGATTTTGTTAATAAAATCACATGGATTTTTGTTGAATTTTAAGTTCCGGCTATGGGTTGACTTAACAAAAACCATCGGGTTTATAATCCAGCCATCAAATCAAGCAGGAGGACTTAAGATGAAAATCCAACAAATTTTTACACCTTACGCCATCGGAAATTGTGAAATTCCTAACCGGCTGGTGGTGCCGGCCATGGTCGCCAACATGTGCCCGGACGGCGAGGCCACGGAGCAGTATATCCGCTACCACGAGGAGAAAGCCAAGGGCGGATGGGGATTAATTATAACCGAAGATTATCGGGTTAACGAACATGCCGCCGGCTATCCGGCCGTGGCAGGACTGTGGAAGGAGGAGCAGATTCCCAGCCACAGACGGCTCACCGACGCCATTCATCAGCACGGTGCCAGGATTTTCTGCCAGATTTACCACGCGGGCCGCCAGGCCAACCGCCAGGTCAACGGCGGCATGCAGCCCGTTTCCTGTTCCCCGATCCCCTGTCCCTGGAATAAGGAAATCCCGCGGGAGCTGACCGTCAGTGAGATCCGGCAGCTGGTAAAGGATTTCGGCGTCACCGCTCTGAACGCGAAAAAAGCCGGTTTTGACGGAGTTGAGATCCACGCGGCTCACGGCTATCTGATTCATGAGTTTTTATCTCCCAACTGCAACCACAGGATCGACGAATACGGCGGAACCTATGACAACCGCATGCGTTTTCTGCGCGAGATTTTCAGTGAAATCCGCGAGCGGGTCGGAGCGGATTATCCGGTGATCATCCGTTTCTCGGCCCAGGAGAATTCTGAAGGCGGACGCGGCATGTGTGAGAGCCGGCAGATGCTGCGGGATATGGAGGAAATGGGCGCGGATGCCATCCATTTATCCAACGGCATGTACGGCGTTCGCTCTTCCCTTGGCATCGTGGCTTCCTTTTTCCAGCATCACGGCTGGAACGCAGATTTTGCAGCCGAGGCAAAACGTTTCCTGAAAATCCCCGTCATTACCGTTGGGCGCGTTTCCGATCCTTGTATGGCGGAGGACATCATCGTTTCAGGCAAAGCCGACTTCGTCGCCATGGGACGCGCCTCCCTTGCGGATCCCCACTGGCCGGAGAAAGCTGCAAGCGGGCGCTGCAATGATATCCGCCAATGCATCGGATGTCTCCAGGGCTGCACCGCCTCCACTTACCAGGGCGTTCCCATTTATTGTATGGTCAACCCGGAGCTCGGACACGAATACGAGCTGGATTATTCCAAGGCGCCTGCCGTGAAGAAACTTTATATTGTGGGAGCGGGAATCGCAGGGATGGAAGCGGCAAGAGGGGCTGCCCTCAGAGGGCACCAGGTCGAACTGTTTGAGAAAAGAAACACCGTGGGCGGACAGTTCATTTCCGCCTCCTATCCTCCTTACAAAGGGGAGTTTGCCACCTACACGGCCTGGCTGTACCGTGAGATGATGAAGCACGACAACATCCGCCTGCACCTGAACACGGAGCTGACCGCTCAGATGGTCCGAGACGGAAAGCCGGATAAGGTCATCCTGGCCACCGGTGCAACGCCGGTTATCCCCCAGGTTCCCGGAATCCAGAATGACAACGTAGTCCTGGCGGAGGATGTTCTCCTGGGCAGATCCGACACGGGTATGAACGTCCTGGTGGCGGGCGGCGGAATGGTCGGCTCCGAGACAGCCGCTTACCTGGGAATGCAGTGTAAATCCAAGGTAACGGTGATTGAGATGCGGGACGAAATCGCCCTTGACATGGAAGCCGGAATCCGCGACGACTTAAAGGACTGCCTGAACCGCTGCTACGTGGATGTTTTGACCAAAACCAGCCTGGCCGGGGTTACAGCGGAGGGCGCGCTGTTAAAAGGGGCTGTTGCAAAAGTAGATAAATAATCTACTGGAGCAACAGCTCCTTTTCTGTACAAAAACAGAAAAGCGGGCTCCGAAGAGTCCGCCATCCGTGGTATAATTAAGTATGCGAATAAATAATTACACTACTAAAGATTATACCGAACTTGGCCGCACTTATCAACTGGTTTTGCCATTAAGTTTGGAAGGGCTGGTTCCGAACGATGATTCGGTCCGACTGCTGAGCCACGAATTGGAGGATTTAGACTATACAAAGCTTTATCAGGCTTACTCTGCCAAAGGCAGAAATCCGGCAGTGGATCCAAAGACCATGTTCAAGATCCTGACCTATGCGTATTCCCAAAATATTTATTCATCAAGAAAAATTGAGACCGCCTGTAAACGGGATATCAACTTCATGTGGTTGTTAGCTGGACAAAAAGCGCCGGATCACAGTACCATTGCCCGGTTCCGTTCCGGTTTTCTGGAGGAGGCATGTGAGGACCTCTTTTATCAGATGGTACACCGTCTGGAACTGGCAGGTGAACTTTCCAAAGAAACTGTCTTTCTTGACGGGACGAAATTAGAAGCCTGCGCCAATAAATACACGTTCGTATGGAAAAAATCCGTTGGGAAATGGGAAGAAAAAATGTTCATTAAAATCCAGGAGGCGGTGAGGCTTGTAAACCAGGAGTTTATCCAGTCCTTCCGTGTGGGAACCGAATACCGGGTGCAGGACCTCCGAAAAATCTGCCGTTTTCTGGAGGAGATATGCAGGGAGCGGAACATAGAGTTCGTTTACGGCCGCGGAAAACGCAAATCCATCGAGCAGCGGTATCTGGAGCTGTTCCAAAGGTACCTGGAGCGTCAGACCATTTATGACTGGCATACAGCCAGCTTCCAGGGAAGGAACAACTACTGTAAAACAGACCCGGATGCAACGTTTATGCATATGAAAGATGACCACATGCGCAATGCCCAGTTAAAGCCAGGGTATAACGTACAGATTGGAGTGGACAGCGAATACATTGTAGCGGTCGATATTTTTCAGGATCGAAACGATGTATGGACACTGGTGCCATTTTTAAAGCAGATGAAAGAGAAACTGGGTTTTAACTATCCGAGTGTTACAGCTGATTCCGGATATGAAAGTGAAGAAGGGTACAGCTATCTGCGGGAGGAGGGGCAGCAGCCATACATCAAACCTCAAACCTATGAAAAATGGAAAAAAGGAGTTTTAAACAGGATATCAGTAAACGGGAAAACATGGGTTACGACCAGGAGTCCGATACCTATATCTGTCATGCCGGGAAGGAGCTGCGGGTGATCTACCTGAAAAAGCAGCGCAGTAAAAGTGGGTATGAGTCTGAGGTGACAGTATACGAATGTGAGGACTGCACCGGCTGTCCCTACAAAGAAAAATGCACCAAAGCGAAGGGGAACAAGCGTCTGTACGTGTCCAAAAGCTTTTTGGAGAAGCGTGAGGAGTCGTATCAAAACATACAGAGCGAGAAGGGAATTAAGTACCGGATGAATCGCTCGATTCAGGTAGAAGGAGCTTTCGGTGTATTGAAAAATGACTATGGATTTGAACGATTCCTGCTGCGGGGTAAGAAGAAAGTAAAACTGGAGATTCTCCTGCTGAGTATGGGATACAATCTAAATAAACTACATAGAAAAATCCAGAATGAGCGGACTGGAAGGTATTTGTTTGATCTAAAAGCGAGTGCATAAATACAAGAAAAACCGAATGCTTATTAAAGTATGCCCAAAATCAGGAGAACGTCAATCGAAAAATGATTTTCTCCTGATTTTTTTCTATATACAGAGCAAGGGTGCCGCTCAATCATCTATTTTGATGATTTTGCGACACCCCCTTCCCGTGCGACACCGTTGTGCTGGCCATCGGCACCAGGGCCTTCTGTCCTCTGATGGAGGAGCTGGACGGCATCTGCGAGACAGTGATTGTGGGCGATGCGGTCCAGGCCAGGCAGGCGATTCAGGCGTCCCGCGAAGGGTTTAACGCCGGTTACTACGCCTGAGAGCGGCGTTCGGAGAGGAGAAACAAATGATAGGAAAACAGCATTTTGGCCAGATCATCAACTTTCTGATCAACGTCGCATTGGGCCTGGCCCTGACAGCCGTGGGGCTCTCCATGGCCGGTACGGTTCAGCCCCTGGCATTTGTCCAGAGTTTTGTAGTCAGCATGGCGGTGGGTTATACCATCTGCGATTTGATTCCGGCTCCCGCCTGGGGAAAAATGTTTACAAAATACCTTGGAATAAAGAGTAAGCTGGGCTGCCATCTGATCTCCACAGCCGTCGGCGGGCTTATACTGATCACCTGTATCAGCTTTTTCTGCCAGTTCGTGGCAGTGGGAGGCGCCATACTGGCCGTCTGGCCCCATGCGCTGCCTTATCTCCTGGCGGCCGGTTATCTGGTGCTCATTGTCTTTATGCCTCTGTGTGAGCGTTTCGCCGTGGTGTTGACGTCAAAATAAGTTCCGATGGATCCAGAAAGAGCCGGACAATTCATGCCATGTCCGGCTCTTTTTGTTGTTTTGAATGCAGTGGGATGCTGACGCAGCCAACGGACATTACCTGATAACTGAGGTCAGTTCTGCCCCATAAATTCCGACACCGCATCCCCCAGCTTCATGCTGTTGGAACCCTTAAACAGGATACAGTCCCCGCTCTTCGTCTCCCGCTTCAGCCACTCCTTCACCTGTTCCAGACTGCCGCAGAGCAGGAACGGGGATTGGCCGCCCGCCTCCCGGAGGCCTTCCCCGATGGCCGCGGCCAGCTCTCCGTAGAGAAGCACCTGATCCACCGGATGTTCGGCGATATAGCGGCCGATCTCCCGGTGAAATTCCACGGTGTCCGGCCCAAGCTCCTTCATGTCCGCCAGCACGGCGATCTTCCTGGCACCGGGCTTCATGGAGGAAAGCACCTCCAGACCTGCTTTCATGGAAACCGGACTGGCGTTGTAGCTGTCGTCGATGATGGTCATACCCTGAAACCCGTGAATCTGCTGCCTGCCTTTGTAACCGCCAAATTCCCCCAGCTTCCGGGCCGCCTCCTCCATATCCACACCGTACTCTGCCGCCACGGCCAGAGCCGCCATGGCGTTGCCCACCATGTGGGTGCCCATAACCTGAAGCCGGACGGGCGTGCGTTTCTCCCCGTGGACCGCGGTGAACACCGGATAGCCCTCGTCCAGCCGCACGTCCTCGGCCCGGTATTCGCACCCGGCGGACATGCCGTAGCGGATAATACGCCGCCCTCCTTCGGCCTGAATGTCCGCCAGCAGCGGATCATCCCCGTTGACAAACAGAATCCCCTCCGGATTCATGCCGTCCTGGATGTGCAGCTTCTCCCGCAGAATGTTCTCCTGGGAACCCAGCTGCTCGATGTGGGCGATGCCGATATTGGTCACCACCGCGCTGTCCACACAGGCCACCCGGGCAATCTTTTCCATCTCCCCCGGCTCGCTCATCCCCAGCTCGATCACGGCGATCTCTGCCTCCGACGGGATGGAGCTCATGGTGATGGGCACGCCCACCTGGCTGTTGGAGTTGCCCGGGGTCCGGTAGACCGCGTAGCCCGCGCTGAGGGCCGCGGCGATCATCTCCCGGGTGGTGGTCTTGCCCACGCTGCCCGTGATGCCCACCAGCGGGATGCTTAACCGGTTCCGGCAGTATTTCCCCAGGCTCTGGAGGGCCGCTTTGGTGTCCTCCACGGCGATCCAGGCTGCTTTCCTGGCGGCTTTCCCGTCGTTTCCGCGGCTCTCCCAGTCCGCGATGGCCTTCTCCACCTGGCTTATGTCGCGGTGGGCGCTGGTAAATACCGCCACTGCGCCGTTTCCGATGGCCTGGCAGATAAACCGGTGGGCGTCCACCTTCTCCCCCACAATGGGGACGAACAGGTCCAGCCCGCTCATATTTCTGGAGTCCAGGCTGATGTTGGCCAATACCTGCTCCTCATTTCCGCAGAGAAGGCGGCCATTTGCCGCCTCCATAACCTGTTTTACCCGTATATGTTCCATGCTCAGGCCCTCTCTCCCAGTTTTTTCACCGTCTCCTCGATCACCTCGCGGTCCAGGAAATGGTGGCGCACGCCGCAGATCTCCTGATAATCCTCATGCCCCTTTCCGATTATGGCGATCATGTCGCCGGGCCGGGCGTTCTCGATGCTGTACTCGATGGCCTGGCGGCGGTCCGGGATCTCAACGAAATCCCCGCCGGTCTTCTCGATGCTGGAGCGGATATCCGCGATGATGTCCTCCGGCTTCTCATAGCGGGAATTGTCCGCCGTTAGAATACACAGGTCCGCCATCCTGCCGCCGATCTCCCCCATGGAATACCGGCGGTCCTTGGAGCGGTTTCCGCCGCAGCCGAACACGCAGACCAGGCGTTTGGGGTGATAGTTGCGCAGAGTGCCAAGCAGGCTTTCCATACTCACCGCGTTGTGGGCGTAGTCCACCAGCACGGTGCAGCGTTTGGAGGTGTGAACGATCTCCATGCGGCCGTTTATGCGGATGTGCTCCAGGGCATGACTCATGCGCTGTTTGTCAAGGCCCATGAAGCTGCACAGGCTCATGGCAGCCAGGGCGTTGTCCACGTTGAACAGACCCGGGATGCCCAGACGCACGTCCATGGACAGCCACCCGGTCACATCGAACTCCGTGCCCACAAAATTCTCCTCCGCCACGTAGCGGATGTTCCGGGCCTCGAAATCCGCGGACGCGCCGTCTCCCTCCGCCACGCAGTAGGTGTAGAGGCGGCAGGAAGCGTCCTTTATGATGCCCTCGTAGTGTTCGTCCCCGCGGTTCACCAGGCCCACCTTACACATGGTCATCAGGCGGGATTTGTAGTAGAGATATTCCCCGAAGTCCGCGTGCTCGTCGGGCCCGATGTGGTCCGGGGATATGTTGGTAAACAGTCCGTAGTCAAAGAACAGTCCGTCGGTCCGGTGCATTTTGATGCCCTGGGAGGACACCTCCATGATCATGTACTCGCAGCCCGCCTCCACCATGTCCGCAAAGGCCTGGTGGAGCTGGTAGGACTCGGGCGTGGTGTTCAGGTTGGGCGTCACCCGGTCGCCGATCACGGTGCCGTTGGTGCCGATCATGCCCACCTTTTTCCCCGCCGCCTCCAGTATGGCTTTGATCATATGAGTGGTGGTGGTCTTGCCCTTTGTGCCCGTGACGCCCACGGTGATCATCTTTCTCGCCGGATAACCGAACCGGGCGGCTGAGAGCAGCGCCAGAGCCCGGCGGCCATCCTTCACCCTGAGCACCGTCACCTGGGGCGAAACGGCCTTAAGCAGCTCCTCCAGGGGGCGTTCGATCACAATGACCCTGACCCCCGCCTCCTCCACCTGGGGAATAAACAGGTGGGAGTCCACGCGGGTTCCGGTCATGCACACAAACACGTCCCCCTCTTTTGCCTTTCTGGAGTCGTAGGAGACGTCCGAAACCTGTACCTCCAGGCTGCCCTGCAGCAGCTCGTAATCCAGTCCTTCCAGCCAATCGCTCAATACCATACGGAATGTCCTCTTTTCTTAGAAATCATCGGGGATTCAGCCATTTTCATGTGGCCTGCGCTCCCCTGGAGCGCATGTTGCAGGGGATGGGGGGTGACGCCCGGGGCAGGGCAGCACACCCATGTCCGGATTAAAACAGCCCGGTAATCTTTCCGCTCTCGTCCACGTCGATCCCCTCAGCCGCCGGTCTCTTGGGCAGCCCGGGCATGGTCATGATGGAGCCGGTGAGTGCCACCACAAAGCCAGCGCCCGCGGACACGTAGGCGTCGCGCACGTTGATCTTAAACCCGGTGGGCCTGCCAAGCTTAGTCTGGTCGTCGGACAGGGAATACTGGGTCTTGGCCATGCAGACCGGCAGGTTGCCGTAGCCCATCTCGGTGATGCGCTTTAACGCCTTCTCCGCCGCCGGAGCGTAGGTCACGCCGTCCGCGCCGTAAACCTCGGCGGCGATGGTGCCGATCTTCTCCTTCAGGCTCATCTCGTCGGGATAGAGCACCTTGAAGTTGCTCTGTTTCTTCTCCAGGGTCTCAAGGACCTTCTCGGCCAGGGCGATTCCGCCCTCTCCGCCCTTGGCCCAGACCTCGCTGAGTGCGAATTCGCAGCCCCTCTGCTCGCAGAAATGCTTAATATATTCATATTCCGCCTCCGTGTCGGAGGTGAAGGAATTTAAGGTCACAACCACCGGAACGCCGAACTTCTGGATGTTCTCGATGTGCTTCTCCAGATTCACGATGCCCCGCTTTAAGGCATCCAGATTCTCGGTGGAAAGCTGGTCCTTTGGCACGCCGCCGTTGTATTTGAGGGCGCGCACCGTGGCCACCAGCACCACCGCGTCGGGCTTCAGACCGGCCATGCGGCACTTGATGTCCAGGAACTTCTCAGCGCCCAGGTCCGCGCCGAAGCCAGCCTCGGTCACTACGATGTCCGCCAGCTTCAGCGCGGTGCGGGTGGCTCTGACGCTGTTGCAGCCGTGGGCGATATTGGCGAAGGGGCCGCCGTGGACCAAAACGCCGGTGTGCTCCAGGGTCTGGATCAGGTTGGGCTTTAAGGCGTCCTTTAACAGGGCGGCCATGGAGCCCACCGCATGCAGGTCCGCCGCGGTCACCGGCTCGCCGGCAAAGTTGTAAGCCACGATGATCCGGCCAAGGCGCTCCTTAAGGTCCTTCATATCCGCCGCCAGACAGAGAATCGCCATGATCTCGGAGGCCACGGTGATCACAAAATGGTCCTCGCGCACCATTCCGTCCGCCTTTGCGCCAAGGCCGATGACCACGTTGCGCAGCGCCCGGTCGTTCATGTCCTCGCAGCGCTTCCACTGCACCTGCCTGGGATCGATGCCCAGGGCGTTGCCCTGCTGGATGTGGTTGTCCAGCAGCGCCGCCAGCAGGTTGTTAGCGGAGGTGATGGCGTGGAAATCGCCGGTAAAGTGCAGATTTAAGTCCTCCATGGGAACCACCTGGGCGTACCCGCCCCCGGCCGCTCCTCCCTTGATGCCAAAGCACGGCCCTAAAGACGGCTCCCGCAAAGCGATAATTGCGCTCTTTTTCATCACGCCGAAGGCTTCTCCCAGACCCACGGTGGTGGTGGTCTTGCCCTCGCCCGCCGGGGTGGGGTTGATGGCGGTCACCAGCACCAGCTTGCCGTCCGGGCGGTCCTTCACCTGCTCCCACAGATCGTCTGTGAGCTTAGCCTTGTACTTGCCGTAGAGTTCCAGATCGTCCTCCCCGATTCCATAGGACTTAGCCACCTCTTTGATGGGAAGCATCCGCGCCTCCTGTGCGATCTCAATATCTGACTTCATGCCGCTTTTCCTCCTTAATGTTAGTGTTGACCATGGATTGATCCGTGAACATCATCTATCTGCCCTGCTCCAGGAATTCCTGGAACTGTTCAGGACTCATCAATACTTTTCTGGGCTTGGTGCCTTCCTCCTCACCCACCACGCCGGCCTCGGCCAGCTGATCCATAATGCGGGCCGCCCGGTTAAAGCCGATCTTGAACATGCGCTGCAGCATTCCGATGGAAGCCTTGTCCTTGTCGATGATCAGCTGTCCGGCCTGGACGAAATACTCATCCCGCCCGTCGTCCGCCTTGCTCCCGGCGCTCTCGGCCGCAGGGGATGCGATCCGGTTCTCCACCTCCGGGCTGTACTGGGCTGTCAGGCCCTGCTCGGTGAGGAATTCCACCACCCGTCCCACCTCCTCGTCGGACACGAAAGCGCCCTGCACGCGCTGAGGTTTGGGGAAGCCCGCCGGGTAAAAGAGCATGTCTCCCTTGCCCAGAAGCTTCTCGGCTCCGTTCATATCGATAATGGTCCTGGAGTCCACCCCCGAGGACACGGAAAATGCGATTCGCGACGGCACATTGGCCTTGATCAGACCGGTGATCACGTTCACCGACGGACGCTGAGTTGCGATCACCAGATGGATTCCCGCGGCTCTGGCCAGCTGGGCCAGGCGGCAGATGGATTCCTCCACCTCGCCGGGGGCCACCATCATCAGGTCCGCCAGCTCGTCGATGATGATCACGATCTGGGGAAGCTTGGCGGGCTTGTTGTCGCTCTCCACATCCTTCAGCTTCTCCACCCGGTCGTTGTAACCCTTCAGATCCCGGACATTGCAGGAGGCGAACTTCTTGTAGCGGTCCTCCATCTCGGCCACGGCCCAGTTTAACGCGCCGGAAGCCTTTTTGGGGTCTGTCACCACCGGGATCAGCAAATGGGGGATGCCGTTGTAAACGCTCAGCTCCACCACCTTGGGGTCCACCATGATCAGCTTCACGTCCTCGGGTTTGGACTTAAAGATAATACTCATGATCAGCGTGTTGATACACACGGATTTACCGGAGCCGGTGGCGCCCGCGATCAAAAGGTGGGGCATCTTGCCGATGTCCGTCACCACCACCTGGCCGCCGATGTCCTTACCCACCGCAAACGCCAGACGGGACTTGTGATTCTGGAAATTGTCGGACTCCAGCAGTTCCCGCAGATAAACCACGTTGTTTTCCTTGTTCGGCACCTCGATGCCCACGGCGGACTTGCCGGGGATAGGCGCCTCGATGCGGATGTCCGCGGCAGCCAAATTCAGCTTGATGTCGTCGGTCAGGCCCACGATCTTGCTGACCTTCACGCCCTGCTCAGGCAGCAGCTCGTATCGGGTCACCGCCGGGCCGCAGCTGATATTGGTCACGGTCACGCCCACGCCGAAGTTGCGCAGAGTCTGCTGCAGCTTGATGGCCGTGGCCTTGTATTCGTTCTGGGAAAATGCGCCTGCGTTGCGGTTCCCGCGCTTTAACAGGGTGGTGGGCGGGAAAATGTACTCCTTCTTCACCACCTCTTCCTCCTTGCGGATCTCCTCGGCCACCTCCACGCTCTCGCTGGCCGCTGCCGCGGCCTGGCGCTTCTTCTCAAGCTTTTTCTGCAACAGCTCGGTCTCGGTCTCAATCACCTTGCCGCCGGCCGTCACCACCCGCTTGGGTTCTTCCGGCACAAAGATGCTGTCGTAGTTTACGCCCTGCTCCGAATGATCCTGGCTGTAGTCGTCCTCCTGAACCGAGAGAGCCCCGGTCCCCGATCCAGCCGTATCCCAGGGAGCGGTATCCTCGTAAACCGAGGTCTCCTCCCGGCCGCCTGTTTTCGCCGCGTAAGGCGCTTTCTCCGGATCAGATATTCCCTCTACGCCGGACAGTCCTTCCGCGTAAGCCGTTCCCGAAACGCCGGACAGGCCCTCCGCGTAAGATGTTTCCCCCGCATAAGACACGCCCTTAACACCGGACTGGCCCTTTGCATACGGCAATTCCTCCGCGACGGACAATCCCTCCCCATAAAGGTTTTCCTGCCCGTCCAGGGGGGCATCCAGGCTCACCCTGGCCGCCGGCTCCTCAAAGGGAGGAATGTCCTCCTCGAAAGGCGCTTCCTCCGAGATATCCCGCAGGAAATCCGGCCTGGCCTCAGGTTCCGCTTCCGCGGCCCTCATGCCCGGCTCTCTGTAGCCGTCCTCCACGAACTCCAGCTCTCCCAGGGTTCTGTGGTCTCTGGGAAGCCGGATCGTCTCCTCCCCGTCCTCCCTATGTAACAGATAGGCGTCCGCAGGTTCCCTGGCCGGCGCGGCCGTCCGCTCCCTGCCGGTCCCCTTCACCGGGGCCCCAGGCTTCTGGTGGCGCTCGATGGAGTCCGCCAGCACAGCCACATCGTCAGTCTCATAGGACGGCTCCTGCTCTCCGTCCTGATACTCCGGCGGCAGATTGATCTGCCCCCGGAACACATCCGCGGCGGCGGCAGCCGGAGCTGTGCCCCCCTGCGCCGGTTCGTATCCAACGTTCTCCGGCTCCTCGTCTTCCATAATATCCGGCAAATCCCTGGGATCGGTGAGCCTGGTCGCCTCCAGATTGACGCCGCGCACCATCTGTTCCTCCCGCTCCTGCCTGCGCTCCTCCTGCCGTCTGGCGTGGTTTTCGCGCCTGCGCTCCATATCTTCCCTGGCATAGTGGTAGGCCTTGTCCCCGCCGGACCGGACCACGGAAACAAAGGACTTCTCCGTGATGCAGACCGCGCAGATAATCAATACCACAAAGAGCACCAGGTAGGCTCCTGCCCGCCCCAGCGCCACGGTCAACACGGAGGCCAGCACGCCGCCCAGCCATCCGCCGCCCCGGCCGGTGTCCGCGGACTGTTTGTAGTATTCCAGCCACTTGGCCCCCTCCGGCGTGGAGCCGAACAAAAGCTGCAGCAGGCCGCAGACCGTGATCACGGCCAGGATCACCGCGCCCAGCTTCAGCGCCGCATGGATATTTCCCTCGTTCGACATGTGGAAGCATGTCCCCACGAACAACAGAATGGGCACCAGAAAGCCTACCATGCCGAAAACCCCCAGCTGCGCCCGGCGCAGGGCCTCGCCCACCACGCCGCAGAGCCGGAAATTGCTGAGAAACAACAGCACTGCAACAGCAAAAGAGCAGATGATGACCACTTCTGCTCTCAAAAATCCCATATCCTGTTCTGTATTCGCTGACTTTCCCTGGCCTCTCTTCGCCCCGGAACCGCCCTTCCTGGACGTTCCCGCACCTCTTGTGCTTTTCCCCGTATTCTTTGGTGTGCTCTGCCTTTTACGATTTGATTCAGCCACGAAATCAGCCTCCCGTCATTCTATACACGTCTCCGGGCATAAGCCCAGTTAGTATATAGTATACAAAAAAATCCGGGGAAATGCAACGCCAAGGCATTTAATTTTTCGCGTCGATCATCTGATAGAGTTTGTGAAGCGCTTCCTTGATGCCCCCAACCTCGTCGATCAGCCCGGCTTCCACAGCCTCTTTTCCCACCAGAACAGTGCCCAGATCGCGGGTGAGCATCTCGGTATTGTGCATGAGTTCCTTCAGCTGGTCGTAGGCGATGCGGGCGTGGCTCTCCACGAAATTCAGAATCCGGTCCTCGATCATGGCAAAATATTCATAGGTCTGAGAGCTGCCGATCACCATGCCGGACATGCGCACGGGATGAATCATCATAGTTCCCGAGGGCACAATAAAGGAATAGTTGGTGGAGACCGCCAGGGGCACGCCGATGGAATGGCTTCCGCCCAGCACCAGGGAGACCGTGGGCATGGACAGGGAGGCGATCATTTCCGCGATGGCCAGACCCGCGTCCACATCCCCGCCTGAGGTGTTGAGCAGCACCAAAAGGCCGTCCACGGTGTCGTCGTCCTCAATCTGGGCCAGCTGGGGCAGCACGTGGTCGTATTTTGTGGCTTTGCTGTTGCCGGACAGGTTCTCGTGGCCCTCCACCTCGCCGATGATGGTGATCAGATGGATTTTCCGATGCCTCCTGTTTTCCTCCAGGGTCATCTGGCCGTACTCCTCTAACTTCTGATCCTCCTTGGCCTCGATATCCTTCTCGTTTATCTTCTCCTGTGTATTGTCCTGGCCGCCGTTGTTGTCCGCAACCGCATTTTTCTTCTTATTTTTGTTCTTGTCCTGCGCCATGGCCTTATCTTCCTTTCCTCGTTCTGCGGCCGCGAACCCGTTTATGGGGCCGCGGCTGTTCAGGGAATAGTCTGCGCCGGGCGCGGGAAAATATGCATGTCGGGGCTGCGGCCTGAATTTCATAAATTCGGCAGCAGCCCCGGCATAATCAAAATGAAGGTTAAATGAAACGTGTTATTTGAACAGCTCCACAAACGTCTGGGTGCGACCGTCCACCAGTCCGCGGTCGCTGATGCAGAGAATGGGCGCCGCCAGCAGAGAGCTGATGGCGATCCGCATCATCATCTTATCGCTCTTGCAGATCCGTCCCACCGCCTTCTCCAGCGCGCTGATCTGGTCCACCAGCTCATGGCAGGGAAGCTGGGACATCAGTCCGGCCACCGGCAGCGGCAGACCGGCCAGCACCCGCCCGTCCAGCACCACGCACATTCCGCCGCCCACCTCCTGAAGATAGTTGGCCGCAGCCAGGGCATCCTCCGGATTTTTGTAGGCCACTGTAAAATTGTGGCTGTCGTGGGAGACCGTGGAAGCCACCGCGCCGCGCTGCAGGCCGAAGTTTTGAAACACACAGATCGTCCGGTTCCGGGCGCCGTGCCGGTTGCAGACGCCTAAAAAGCAAAGCTCCTCCCGATCCGTGAGATCGATGCGCCCATTCTTCACCGGCAGTCTCTCGTACAGCGGCTCGGACAGAGCCCGGCCCGCCTCGTTGCAGGGGACGATACAGACCAGGCTTTCCGGCCCCGGAGGCACCAGATAGAAGTCCTCCTGCCCCCGCAGCCAGGACAGCTGCACCGTGTTGGGGAACGGGACTTTTTCCGCGCCGGACGGTCCGGCGCACAGTCTGCCGTCCTCGCACACCAGTTCTCCGCCCACAAAGACGGCGAAGGGATTGCGTCCATCCAGCTCCTCCACCAGCTGCAGGTCCGCGGCATAACCGGGAGCCACGGCTCCCAGATCCGCCATCCCGGCCTCCCTGGCCGCGTTGTACGTGCCCCAGCGTATGGCGTCCACCGGGTCCACGCCCAGCTCGATCAGCTTTTTCATAATGCGGTTGATATGGCCCGTCTCCAGCAGATCTTTGGCGTGGACATCGTCGGTGCAAAGGGATACATTGTCATGGTAACGGTGGCCCCGCAGCCCCTGCAGCATCTCCGGCAGGCTCCCGCTGGAGAGCGAGCTGGCCTGCAGGTTCACGTGAAGTCCTGCCCGCAGGTTTTCGCAGCACTCTCTGGCAGTCCGCCCGGAATGGTTGTCCGTGGGGCCTCCCAGGATATAGGCGGCCAGCTCCTTGCCGTAGACCCGGGGCGCATGTCCCTGGATCAGAACGTCCCGCCGCAGTCCCTCCGCGAGAATGCCGTGCATGCGCTGCGTATCATTGACCACGCTCAGCACATCCATCACCTCCGCGATGCCCACAACTCCCTCCCGGTCCAGGAGCATCGCAATCTCCTCCGGGCCGAAGCTGGCGCCGGAGCCTTCCAGTCCAGGTACGGAGGGCACGCAGGATGAGGCCAGGTTAAACTGACGCACAGGCGACCGCCCGGCGTCCTCCAGCATATACTCCACGCCGGAAATCCCCATGACGTTGGCGATCTCGTGAGGGTCCACGAAAACCGCGGTGGTCCCGCAGAGCACCGCCGCCCTTCCGAATTCCCCGGGGGTGAGCATGGTGCTCTCCACATGCATATGGATGTCGATAAAGCCGGGCAGCAGGTATGCGCCGCGGCCGTCGTAAACCGTTTCCGACGGCACGCCTGTCCTCTCCCCCTCCCGCACGCGCACGATCACGCCGTCCAGCACGTCCACTTCGGCGGGGTAGATTTCCCCGGTAATCACATTGACCAGACGGATATTTTGAATGGTCAGATCACAGGGAATCCGCTGCATCGCCGCCGCTATCAGCCTGCTGCGGTCCGGATTTTGAATTGCTCTCAAACGATTACCTCCTTTCATCCTCTGTGTCTGGCGTTAAATAAAGAACTGCAGGCAGGTCAACAGCGCCAGCACAATGGTAAACAGAGACGGCAGCGTTTCCTTGCTCCGCTCATCCGTGAACGTGTAGTACATGATGTTGACAATGCAGTAGGTGACTAACCCGATGGCGATGCCCTTGGGGGTTCCGCCGAACAAGCTACCGATCATCAAAATCGCCACCGGCGTCCACTTCAGCGGATCGAAATCCACTGATTTGAGTCCGTTCATCATGGAAATTCCAATCAGAATCAGCGCCGGGGATGTGGCGGCCGTGGGGATCATGAGAAACAGCGGGGCGAAAAATACCGCCGCGATAAACAGCAGGCCCGTCACCACGGAGGCCAGGCCGGTGCGTCCGCCCACCTCCACGCCGGTGGCGCTCTCCACATACGTGGTGACCACCGAAAGGCCCATGACGGCCCCTGTGATCGTTCCCACGGAGTCCACCAGAAAGACCTTTCCGATCAGCGGGAAATTGCCGTTCTCATCCATCATTCCCGCCTTGTTCGCCAATCCCAGGGCCGTGCCCAGAGTGGAAAAGAAATCGCTGATAAAAAATGCCAGCATGAAGGCAATGTACTCCGGCCGCAGGGCCCCCAGCACGTCCGCCTTGAAGGCCACGTTGCCCAGGGATGAGAGCGCTCCCTTGGTAAAGATGCTTTCCGGGAATTTGACAACGCCCAGGATCAGGCCCAGGACCGTGGTGATGATGATCCCCAGCAGAATCGCGCCGCGGATCTTATAGGTGCGCCCTTTGACGGTAAAGCGGGCGTAGTTGAGAACCAGACAGATGATAAGGCCGATGCCGGCCAGGGCTACGGAGGGCTGGGAAAAATCCCCCAGACCTTTAAAATTCTCCGCCACCAGCTTGGCGTTGACCAGGGCCGTGCGGATGATGAACAGGCCCAGTCCCGCGCTGATGCCGATCTTAATGTCCTTGGGAATCAGCTTCACGATCAGCTCCCGCACCCCGAAAATACTCAGCAGCAGGAAAACGGTGCCGGAGATGAAAACCATTCCCAGGCCTACCTGCCAGGATGCGATGCCGGCGAGAACAATCGAATTGGCGAGAACCGCATTGGACCCCATGCCGGGGGCCAGCGCGAAGGGCATGTTGGAAACCAGGCCCATGACAATGGTGATCAGACCGGATACAAGGGCGGTGGCCAGCAGCACGCCCACCGCGTCCATGCCGGCTTCTCCCATGTATTTCGGCTGAATGATGAGGATATAGGCCATGGTGGCAAATGTGGTGGCGCCCGCAATCACCTCAGTGCGGACGGTGGAGCCTCTTTTTTGAATCTGAAAATATTCCAGCACGTTGCTCACAGTTTGCATCTCCTTTCTTTTTCCGGGCACCTCCCGCGCTGTGCGGTTCAGACCAGGCTTGTGCCGCCGTATTCTGTATACCGGGTGTCCGTCCTCTCCCCTCCTCTCCCGTTCCACCGCAGGAACAGCGGATCTTATAATTTCATTATATGGGACAGGCGCAGCCCGATGCAATAGGCGCACAAAATATAATCCCCAAACCTCCTTAAAATTGCAAAAAAGCGCCAATGCACGGGGCTTTTGGGGATTTCTCCCAAGCCACAGGCATTGGCGCTTCGCTATTTTGCTGTCTGTCAGTCGCCCAGCACGTTGCGGATCGCAACGGGCGTGCGGTAGTTCCAGGTGGAAATCTTGATTCCGCTCTTCTTGCTGGCCGCGTGGACGATCTGGCCGTTGCCGATGTACATGGCAACGTGGTTGACCGTGCCGCCGCTGTTGGCGTAGAAAATCAGATCGCCGGGACGCATCTCGCTGGACTTCACCGGCTTGCCCATCTTGGCCTGGGCTCCGGAGTAATGCGGCAGGGACACGCCGAACTGCCTCATCACCTGCATGGTGAAGCCGGAGCAGTCCGCGCCCTTAGTCAGGCTGGTGCCGCCCCACACGTAGGGATTCCCCACGAACTGAAGGGCGTAGTTGACCACCTTGGAGCGCCTGGACGCCGCGGCGTTTGCCGCTTCCTCGGCCGGCGAGAACTTGATGGCCTCGTTCAGCGCGTAGCGCACCTCCACGTTGTTGTCCCGGGTGGAGATGTAAGCCTTGTCGCCCTCGGAGCCGTCCTCCTCGTCCACGGAGTCCAGCTCAATCTGCACCCAGCCGTCCAACTGAGCCAGCACCGGGTAGCGCTCGTCCTTTACGATCTGAGTCCAGATCTTGGCATCCGTGTTTGGCTCGGTGCGGACATTGAGCACGTCCGTGTTGATCACGGCCTTCAGGGTGGCCGTCTGCATGGCGATATCCTTTGCCTCCTGGCCGGTGGCCGTGTACTGGGGATCCGCCGTGATATATCCGGTAATGGGACCGGATTTGATCTTGTACCATCCGTCCAGACTTTCCAGGATTTCACCTGCCGCCTTGCTGGTCATCTTACCGATGATCTTGCCGTCGGATTTGGGCTCCGCCCGGACGTTTAAGTAGTTGTTCACCTTGGAGATCACCAGGTTGTCGTACTGGTTGATGGCCATGGCCTTAAGATCCATCTTGCGCCCCTCGTTCAGGGCGTACTTCACTTCTGCATAATCCGCGGAAATGTAGCCCTCCTCGATCTGGATCCAGCCGTCCTGCTGCCCCAGCACCACGTAGCGCTCGTTTAACAGGGCCTGTCCGATCACGTTGTTGGGGTCGAGAGCGGGCTCCTTGCGGATATTCAGGTTGTCCGTGGTCACAATGGCCCGAAGCTTCACCAGCTCCTTCGCCTTAGACTTCGCCTCGTCGCCGGTGAGCAGGTACTGGTTGTTGATATAGCCGTCCACCCCGCCGGAGGTGATGTGGGACCACTCCCCGTCCGTCTCCAGAATCTCACAGCCGGCGTCGCCGGACAGCTTGCCGATGATCTTGCCGTCCAGACTGGGCGTTTCCCGGATGTTCAGGTAACCGGACACCTGCACAAGTCCCAGATTCTGGTAAGAGTTCACCACCTCGTCGATGGCCGCCTGCTGCTCCTGCCGTTCCTTCTCCTCCTGGGAGAGAGTGGGCTCCGCCGCCTGGGCGGGGGTGGCTCCGGGACCTGGGCCGGCTTCCTGTCCCGGTTCCCCGGCCGCGCGGCCGCTGGCCGGCTTTTTCAGACTCATGGCCAGGGCGGCCACGATGCCGATCAGCACCACGGCTCCCAGAATCATCAGAAGATAGCGGGGATCCCATCTGCGGTTGCGCTTTCTTCTGGCTTTGTTCAATGTCTCCAGATAATCTTTATGGTCCAGCATATTTCAACTCGTCTCCATTTTTTATTCTCGCGGGCACAATGAGCCGGAGAACCGTATCCTACGGCAAAACCGGTTCCTGTCCGCGGAGTCGAACGCCCAAAAACCGTACCGTGGCGTTCGGCGTTGCCGGTGTACCGGCACATATCAGCAACCAGTATACCATAAAATCAGCCAAAAAAATGTGAAATCTTTCTTAAAATTTACCGATAATTTTGGGTTTTGCCGGACTCCCATCCTGATTTTTCTATTTTGATAGCAGCATGCGGTCGTTGGCAAAGGCTCCGCCGCTGGCCTGGGCGAACTTCTCCAGCAGATCCTCCACGGTCAGCTTCTGCTTCTCCTCTCCCGCCACGTCGTAGATAATCTGCCCGTCGTTCATCATGATCAGGCGGTTTCCGATCTGAATGGCATCCCGCATATTGTGGGTCACCATCAGGGCGGTCAGCTTCTGCTCCTCTACCATCTCCCGGGTCAGATCCAGCACCTTTTTGGCTGTCTGGGGATCTAAGGCCGCCGTGTGCTCATCCAGCAGCAGGAGCTTGGGCTTCTGGAGCGTCGCCATGAGCAGGGTCAGCGCCTGGCGCTGGCCGCCGGATAACAGGCCCACCTTGCTGGTCATGCGGTTCTGAAGCCCCAGCCCCAGGCGGGTCAGAAGGTCGTGGTAATAATCCTTCTCCTGAGAGCGGATTCCCCAGCCCAGCCCGCGCCTGTGGCCGCGCCGGAAGGCCAGCGCCATATTTTCCTGGATCTCCATACCCGCGGCGGTCCCCTTCATGGGGTCCTGGAACACGCGCCCGATAAATTTGGCCCGCTTGTACTCCGGCTGCCGGGAAATGTTCACCCCGTCGATCTCGATGCGCCCCGCATCGATGGGATACACGCCTGCGATCATGTTCAGCATGGTGGATTTCCCCGCGCCGTTTCCGCCAATCACGGTCACAAAATCGCCGTCATTTAAGGTCAGGTTCAGATTCTTTAACGCCTTCTTTTCATTAATAGTGCCTTTATTGAAGGTCTTGCTCACATTGGTCAGCTTCAGCATTACTGTTCTCCTCCTTCCGAGTAGGACCGGTAGGCCTTCCATTTATTGGCAGCCACCGGCACGCAAAGGGCCAGAGCCACGATGAGGGCGGACAAAAGCTTCATATAGTTGGGGTTCATTCCCAGCTCCAGCACCACGGCCCGGATCACAAAATATACCACCGAGCCGATCACGGCCGCAGCCAGCTTCAGCGCAAAATTCCGGAACCAGCCGAACAGCACCTCGCCGATGACGATGGCCGCCAGGCCGATCACAATCGCGCCCTGGCCCATCATCACGTCCGCGTACTTCTGGCTCTGGCACACCAGCGCGCCGGAAAGGCCCACCAGACCATTGCTGATCATCAGGCCCAAAAGTTTGGTCCACTTGGTGTTCACGCCCAGGGCGCGGATCATATCCTCGTTGTTGCCGGTAGCGCGGATGGCGCTGCCGATCTCCGTCCCGAAAAACCAGTAGAGCAGGGCCACCACTGCGATAGCCGCCCCGATGCCGATCAGCTGGGAAGCCTTGGCCTGGGAGAAGCCGGTGCTCTCCGCCAGTAGGCTTACCATATTGTCCACCTTCGCCAGAGGCGTGTTGCTCTTGCCCATGACCCAGAGGTTCACGGACCAAAGCGCCAGCTGGGTCAGGATTCCGGCCAGAATCGCAGGAATATCAAAGGCCGTGTGCAGAGCGCCGGTTACCAGCCCCGCTGCCATTCCGGCCAGAGTTGCAAGGAAAAGCGCCAGAAAGGGGTTGACTCCCTTCTGCACAATGAGCATGGCGCAGACGCAGCCGCCCAGAGCGAAGCTGCCGTCCACGGTCAGATCCGCGATGTCCAGCAGCTTGTATGTAATGTAAACGCCCAGGACCATCAGCCCCCAGAGCACGCCCTGCCCGGTGGCGTCCAGAAGCTTGGGACCCATACCCGAGAAAAAGTGAATGATAACCATGATCTACCTCCATCAATTTAAAATTACCCTTATGGTCAAATAAACCGCCTGCAGCCCGGCGCTGCCGCCGTTTCGCGGTCTTAACAGACAGACTCCGAATAAATGGCTTGCCCAAACTCCCTCCAGCCCCTGCGCTGCGGCCTTCCGTCGCGCGCAAAACAGCTTGAGTAAACCATCTATGGGATTGCGGATCTGCCGCCTGCTCTCCCCGCACCTAAAGATGGTGCTGCAAGCTCCCGGGCGGTTTGCCCAGGGCGCTCACAGCACCGTTTAAATTCTGATCCGGTTCGGACTGGTTGTGCTTATTTCAGCACGGAAACGTCGATTCCCAGCGTCTGCGCGGTCTCCTCGTTCACGGTCAGCTCGCAGTTTTCCGCCTTCAGATACTCGATGGGCATGTCGGCCGGTGAAGCGCCCTCGGTGAGGATCTTCACAGCCTGCTGGCCGGTCATGTAGCCCAGCTGGAAATAATCGATGCCGTAGGTTGCCAGGCCGCCGCTGTTCACCATGCCGGACTCACCGCAGATCACCGGCAGATTGTTGTCGTTGGCCACCATGGCCACTGTGGTCATTCCGGCCGCGATGGTGTTGTCCGTGGGAGCGTAAACCGCGTCCACCTTGCCCACCATAGACTGAACCACGGTCTGAATCTCGTTGGAACTGGATACCGTGAAATCCTGGCTCTCCATACCCGCGGCTGCGATTGCCTCTCTTGCCATCTGCGCCTGGATCTCGGAGTTGGACTCAGCGGAGCAGTACAGGATGCCGATCTTCTTCGCGTCCGGAAGAACCTTCTGCAGCAGGTCGATCTGCTCCGCCACCGGGGTCAGATCGGAGGTGCCGGTTACATTTCCCCCGGGAACCTCGTTGGTGTCCACCAGACCGGATTCCGCCGGATCGGTCACTGCGGTAATCAGCACGGGAGTGTCGGTCACTGCGCCGGCCATAGCCTGGGCCGCCGGTGTTGCGATGGCCAGAATCAGATCCTTGCCGTCGTTGGCGAATTTGGAAGCCACGGTCTGGCACACGGACTGGTCGCCGGAAGCGTTCTGCTGGTCCAGATCATACTGGACACCCGCGTCGTCCAGAGCCTTTATAAAGCCTTCGTTGGCGGCATCCAAAGCCGGATGCTGGGTCAGCTGTAAAATACCGATTTTGTAGACAGCGCTCTCAGCGGGAGCTTTTGCCTGGCTCTCTGCCTTGGTTTCCTCCGCGGAGGTCTCGGCCCCGCTTTCCGCCGTCGTGGTCTCAGCTGCGGTGGTGTCCGCCGCCGAAGTTTCGGCGGATTTGCCGGAGCCGCACGCGCTCATGGACAGAACCATGGCGCCGGCCAGTACCAGAGACATGATCTTGGATGATTTTTTCATAATACTCGCTCTCCTCTTTTTATAACATTTTTGGCGGCCGTTTCTATGGAACACTGCCGCAATCCGTCCTCACCCTTTGAGGATGTTTCCTATCATACTACAAAAAAATCGGAGAGTCAATTTTATTACTTTAAATTTCTGCGAATTCAACGCGATAAAGTGTATTTTTTGGCGTACAATCGATGCCGGCCCGTATATTTCCCAAATTTTTACAAGTTTTAAGGATAAATATGGCAATACAGTGACCATGATCCCGGCTGCCGAAGCGGTATTCCTGTTTAACCTTACGTTCGGTCGATATTCGTGAGTATCGGTTGGCGCGGATTGATTTCGGAGCTTCCCGTATTGTATAATCCAGATATGAATCCTGCAAAAATGATTGGAGGGAATACGATGGCAAAGAACAGTAATGAACAGGATGTTTATTTTCAAAAAGCGTGGTCGGGAGACTATTCACAGTTTGAGAAGTTGGATTCTGACAGGAGAAACAAACTGGCCCAGGATTACATGGCAGAATACTGCGCCCGTTATCCGGAACTCGGCCGAGAGCCGGCGCACAGTGATCATGTGGTAAACCTGCTGAAGGAGCAGGCCATGAATCCTGCTTTCCGCCTTGGCTGCTCTCTGCGCTCCAGGGACGACGCGCCGGAAGCCGGTCGTTACGCGGAATACGACGACTATATGAACGCCTATCTCATGGAACAGACTTTGCGGCCCATGGATCAATCCAGGCTTCAGAGCCTGAAAGACCAGGGGCTGAGCGGGAATCTTCTGGACAACGCGGTTGGACAGAATGTGGAGAAACAGGTTATCCTGGCTAAGACTTTGTTTTTAGCCCATCTGGGCGAGGCTCAGCTGCTCGGGGCAGAGAAGTCGCCGAATGCCCCCGACCGGAAAAAACTGGACCGGCCCATAGCCAGCATGATGGCCCATTGTTCCAGAACCGCTTATGTATTTCCGCCGGGAAACAGCGCCCAGCAGAATAAGCTGTTCGACTCCCTATTGGGCCCCGATCTTGGAAAGGGCGCAGACGTATACCGGCGCATGGCCGCGACCCACTCGGTTTCCTCCGGCCCCACCATCAACGACTTCAAGGAACAAAAAAAATTCAGCATGTTAAATCAATACGGCATGAACATCGCCATCGGCGGCGTCGGAAATCCCGGAATCGGTGGTCCCAACGGCCCTCAGACTTTAAAGAACGACGGCAGCTGCGGACACATGTACATGCATGTGGACAAAGGCGGCGTAAATAAATGCAGCAGCCTTCTGGTCGGATTTGAATCGGACGCCCCGGGCGTCGCCAACCAACAGGGACATACCCATGACGCCAAAGCCACGCCGGAGTCCATGTCAAGCTTTCTCGGGCAGCGGACGGATGAGATGGGCGAAAAGTACGGCGGCAGAATCGTGGACTGCACAAACATCCCCATAGACAAGCTGGAGCTGGCAGTCAATGAATTTACCGATCATTACCGCTCCATGCTGATTGAGGGGATGGGGAACTCTACCGCACGCAATGATCTAAACCGGATCAATGAAAAACTATGCGCCTCACCCATGGAAAAAACGGAGCTGGCAGTCATGATGTGCCAGATCGGGATGGATAAAGATAAGGTCGTGGGCATACTTAAAAGCCCGCAAAATCCGGGTATTACGGAGAACCGCCTGGCGGATGTTCATTCCCGCAACAGCGCAACGGACCTGAAGAAACCTCCTCAGAAGCCAGGGCGTTTTACCAGACTCAAGGCAGCGTTCGGCAACGCGGAGGCAAAAAAAGCCTGCCAGGAGCACAAAGACTATCAGGCCGCGCTTGCCGGCCGCGCTGCCGAAGGCGTTGATCTCGGCCGCATGAAGGGTTCTGCCACTGAGGGCTCTCTGAAACACCTGAGCGAAAACAAAGCTGCCTGGAAAGCCGGAAAAACTGATGCGAACCTTCGGAAGTCCGTTGCATACAGAGATATGCAGCTCGAAGATAGCCCTAAAATATCCTCCCATCGCACCCAGAAATCGGTGGAAAAGCTTCTGGCGGGGGCGTCTATGATTCCTCCGGCTCCCGCTGAAGAAGCTTCCAAGGTTCCTCCGGCTCGCAACGAAGAGGCCTCCATGATTCCTCCTGCGCGCAGCGACGGGGCTTCCATGATTCCCCCTGCGCGCAGCGACGGGGCCTCCATGATTCCTCCAAAACGCAGCGACGGGGCTTCCATGATTCCTCCTGCGCGCAGCGACGGGGCTTCCATGATTCCCCCTGCGCGCAGCGACGGGGCCTCCATGATTCCTCCAAAACGCAATGACGGGGCTTCCATGATTCCCCCAAAACGAGAGGAGCCGTCCAGAATTCCATTCAGGGAAAAACCGGCGGCAAAGCCTGCTCAAACTAAGGGTGAACGAAAATTATAACAGATTTTGCGGCTGCTTGGGATCACTTTAAATCGTGCATACAACATTTCGGCAGGCGTTACGCGGTTATAAAACGCGCTTTTGCGCCTAACATATATATCCTGAAACCCCCCTGGCTGCGCCAGCGGCCCATTGTATCCAACGCTAATAGGCTTGCAGCACCGGAAATTCTTCCTACCGGTACTGCAAGCCTATTTTGACCCTGTATTGAGAAGCCGGACCCTGACCCCCTCCAGCTCCGCCTGAACTTTACCGAAGGGATCGCACACATCATAGGAGATCACCAGCGCCTCCCCGTCCAGGGCAAACACCGGCTCCTCCCCGTGAGGCTGAATCCGATAGCCGGAGTAGGTGCTCTCCTGGAACAGATCGTCTGTCCGGGGAGCGTTGTGCTCTCCTTCCCCGCTGTAGGTCAGTTTGATCAGGCCGCCTTCCCCCGCACTCCAGGGCTCCAGCTTCATGGTGGTTCCTGCCCCGTAGCTCCGGCTGTCGTAGGATACCGACATTCCGTCCTCCCCGATGGTCAGGCCGGAGGCGTAGCGCAGCTCCTCGGTCATAGCTAGAAGCACCGTGTTGGCCAGCACCCGTGATTCCGAGTAGGCTTTTTCCGACCGGTACACCTTCACCGCGATGCCCGTACCCCCGGCCACCACCATGGTCAGCATCATCAGGATCAGAACCGCCACCAGCATCTCTCCCAGAGTCGTGCCTTTCCTGCCTGACAATTTTTTCCATATACCGCACGGCCGCTTTATTCCGGGAATTCTCATGTTCCGGCACCTCCGTCCAGCTGGTAGGATACCATATCGTCTCCGTAAAACACCGTCACCGGGAGTTCTTCCGAGACACCGCTTCCCTCCACCCGGAGAGAACCGCTCCGCTGCTCCACCGCCTCTTCCTCCGCCTCAAAACACTCCAAAAGGGACATGGCCCTGTAAAACCAGGCGTCCGCCTTCACGGCCTGCCTGTTTATACGGGCGGATACCGCCACCATGCCCAAAAACAGGGAAGTGGATACCGCCACCACCAGGATGGCCACCAGCACCTCGGCCAGGGTCTCGCCGCTTCTGCTCTTCAGCTTTCTCACAATCCTCCACCTCCCACGCCGGAGCCGCCATAGGGCGGCCTGCCGGAAAACACCGGCCGGTCCGAAGATACAACTGCCCTGGACGCATACTCGTAGTGATATTCCGGTTCGCTGTCGGAATCTTCGCCCTCGCCGTCCTCCTCATCTTCGCTGTCCCCGTCTCCGCTCTCCACCTCTGTGACCGTCTCCTCCAGCACATAGTAGACCACCCCGTTGGCTCTCATCCGCAGGTAATATTGCCCTTGCGTCCCTTCATCCGGTTCCAGGGAAAGAACGGACTCAATGCGTACCTGAAGCTGCTGGGAATCCCCGCTGTCCATGACCACATAGTCCGGCGTCAGGGTGACGTCCGCCCGGACCGGTCCCATCGGCGGCTCCCCCTCGTCCCCCGCTCCCAGGCGGAAGGTGAAGGTCAGGGATTCCCCCTTATCCCTGCGTTCCTCCTCGTCCTGAGGGACATGCAGCCGGTTGTCCTCCTCCACGCAGTTCAAATAAACGCGGTACAGCGCGGCCGCGAGGGCGGCCTCCGTCCCGGTGCCTGCCGCCTCAGAACCGGCCTCTGCCAGCAGCTCCCCCTTAAAATCCGCCCGCTGGCTCTCATCCGCCGGGGTATCCTGTTGTCCGTGCTCCACGGAGCACTCCCTAGCCGAGCTCTCCAGCTGTTCTTTCAGAGCCATGCCTGCGGACATCACCGCCAGGTAGCTCCCCTCGTTGACTTTCTCCGACTTCACATGGCTGATATTGGCCATGGCCGCCGCCAGAACCACGGAGCCCACGGTGGCGCATATGAGAAAATACACCAGCCCGATGGCAAGGGACGCGCCCCTTGTGCTCTGGATTTTTCGGATTCCTCTATTTCCTGCCACCTGACGCGCCTCCTCTCCGTTTACTCATTGTTTTCGTATCAGTTGCTGTTCCCGCCTCAGTCACTTTTAAAAACCGGATGATATCCCTCAGGTTTATTTCCAAAATGATACAGTCCCACAAGCCCCGCCCCCGTGTCGCTCAACATCGGGAAGGGATATCCGGGGTAGGACGGACCGGTGTTCTCCATGTTCGGCTGCATCTGCGTCAATCTGGCCGTTCCCCGGCCGTCCGCCTCCCGCGTGAGCTCCTCCGCAAACTGCGCCACGCTCCACGCCTCGATCAGGCCGTCGATCCCCTGGTGGGACGCATTGTAGGCCGCCAGGCCCGGCTGAGTCCCGTCCTCTCTGAGGAAGAAACAGTCGCCCATATTGGACGTGCTCCAGACGCCGGAACCGGTTTGAAGCACATAGTAGGTTGTGCCGTAGGAGCTGTTAAAACTCTTTACCTCCATCCGGCTGTTGACCTCGATCAGCGCCCTTCTGTCCTGCCGGGAAGCCGCGCTCTCATATCTGGGAAGGCTGACCCGGAAGGCCGTGTAGGTCCCCTCTTTTATCTCAGCCTCATTAATCCAGTAAAGGTAATTGTTATCGATTCTCCACAGTGTCATAACTCCCTGGGTCAGGGACGGCTCATGGATGGTCGCAAAGTAGCTGTCCCCGGTATCCGCGCCGTAATCCGGCTCCGTGCGCGGATCCTTCACAATTCCGCTGCCGTCGATCACCTTGCCGTAGGCCTCCACCATCCTGTCCCGCTCCGCCCGCGTGTTCGTCCCCTCGATCCCTTCCTTTAACACATTGGGGTAATAGGGATATCCCAGAATGTTGTACACCAGAGCCGAGTTTCCCTCCCCGTCCAGCGCTCCGAACGTGGAGGAATCCATGGCCGGACGGCTCTGCATATTCCAGATTGTATTCCCGTTCTGGGCGGCGGGCCGGTTGTGCACCTCCGCCTGTTTCATGATTTGAATCAGGCTCAAAATCATGGGATCGGCCTGGTCAAACCGCGCATCGGCCCCCTCAGTGGCTCCCAGGAATCCGCCGGTGCTGACGCCCTCCGGCTGCTCCTGGGGAACTCTGCCCACAGAGTAGCACTCCCGCAGATTGGCCGAGGTGTTCCCGGAGCCGCCGGACCGTCCGCCGAACCCGCCAAAGGCTGCGTTCTCCGCCAACCCGGCGCCAAAGCTCACATCCCCCGACGCGTAACAGGACCGCAGCGTTCCGTTCTTTGCGATACGTCCGAAAAATCCGCCCGTGTCACCGTCCCCCGTCACCGCGCCAGAGGCGTAACAGTTTTGTATATTGCCGCTGTTGACCGTGCCCACAAACCCGCCAGCAGGCCCGCCGCCCCGGCCCTCCACCTCCACATAGGCGAAGCAGTTCTCCACTGTCCCGCCGTCCAGGCTGCCCGCAAAACCGCCCAGGCTGAGGCTGTCCGTGACGCTTCCGTCCTCCCGGCGGATTCCGGTCACCCGGGTTCCCTCCGCCGACAGATGGGTCACGGCCGTCTTGGTGTTGATGGTTCCGGCCGCCGCCCCTGCGATCTGGTCCGTCTGTATTTCACCGCCCAAAAGCGCAATATTCTGGAACAGGGTCCGGTCGGAAATAACCGCCGTCAGACCCCCTGCGTTGCGGCAGCCCTCCGCCGTGATCGTGCCAAGGTGAACTTCACTCCGGTCCCCGGCCGCCGGTTTCACGGTCACCGTGCCCGCCGCGCGCCCTAACAGGCCGCCCGCCGCCACGGCGCTGTCCGCCGCCTTCACTTGAACGTCCGGCAGATAGACCTGCCCGGGTAGCAGTAACGAGCCTGAGGTGGAAAAACGGCCCGCCAGACCGGAAACTGCGGAATCCTTGTTCATTTTATCGGAAACCGCCACGATGCGGCTGGCAGAAAAATCCCACACCGACTGGTTCGATGCCGGACGGATGTTGACGTCCTTCACATTGCCCACGATTCCGCCGTAATAGCACACCGGATTCTCGCCCGCACTGCCGGTTTCGTCGGTCAACAGGCGGCCGTTTTCCACGGTCACCGTGCCAAGGGTCAGGGTATTGCCGTTGGACGTGCCGGATTTGTAGAGGGAGCCCACCAGGAATCCGCCTACATAGGAGCGGCAATCGCTGCCGTTCTTCACCTTTAAGAGCCCGTCCCCTGCCCCCGTCTCCCCCGCGCCTGCGGGGATTCCGCGCAGCTCTATGCCCTCCAGGCTGACCGGGCTGTTAACCTCGCAGAGACCCGCGATCAGTCCGGCTGCATTGTAAAAGCCCCGGTTCTCACCGCTTCCGTGGTTTGCCAGAACCTGGCTGATCTCCGCCGTCCCCTCCATTTGGATGCGGGACAGTGACACTTCCTTGTTGGACAGGATCTGCCCGATCACACCGCCCACCGCTCTGCGGCCCTGCACGGTAATCTCCCCGGAAAGCGTCAGACCGTCCACAGAACCGCTGTACATCTTGCCCACCGCGCCGCCCAGCCAACACGCCTGGTCGTTGATCACGCTGGAATCCTCAATCCGGCAATCCTCAAATACTGTGCTCTCCGCCTCGCCCGCCAGAATACCGGACGGTTTATCCAGATTGTTCGGGCGCAGCCTGATATCGTGGGCAATCACATTTTTGACATGCGCGCCGGAGGCGTTGTTGCACAGCGCGGCGCTTCCGCCCGAGATGGAGGAGGCCGCGATCGTCAAATCCTCCACCGTTCCGCTCAGATACCCAAACAGCGGCGTGTTCACATTAAACCGGCTCATGTTAGAGAACTCCGGGAGGTCCGTGGGGCCGCCGCTCCAGGCCCCCAGGCCGGTTATCTTGTGGCCGTCCCCCAGATAGGTCCCCGTAAACGGGCTGTTCTGGCTACCGATGGAGCTGTTAAACCACCGGTAATTCTGCCTGGGCCTGCCGTCCCTGGAGGTCATAGGCGCTCCGTCCGAATAGTAAAATGCGTACGCATTGTCCGAGCCCAGCGGAATGTCCAGTTCCTGGCGAAAGGTATAGCTGTAATAATTGTCGATGCCGTTGGGCCGCTTGGCGATATTCTCAAATCCCAGCGTGCAGAGCTGCCGGGAGGTCCGCACCAGAAGCTCCACCGGCGCGCCGTCCTCCTCCGGCCGCTCGCCCACTCCGATCAGCGATTTGGCAAAATGGGGACAATAATAGAAGGTCCGGCTCTTCTCCACCGAAGCCCCGGCCCCCTGGCCGCCGCCCTCGTCCCGGTAATTGCTCTCCACGAACACATTCAGCTCCTGATAAATACTGTCCTCCTCCACATAGGCGTTGGTGACCACCGCCGCGGGTGGCAGGATGCGGAAATAATACCGGCCATCGCGCCCATCCAGATTCAGCGCCACCGGCTTATCGCCGTAAACGGAATCCGGCTCAAATGCCGCCTTGCCGCCGCCGATATTGGTGTAGTAGGTCAAATTTCCCTTAAACTGGCTGTCCTTGAACACCGTTCCATTGTTGTCCTTGAGGTTGTACATGGATTTTAGGTAATTGGTGGCGCTGCTCACATTGTTGTCCCCGCCTGTGTTGTTGTCCATCCAGCTGAGGTAAGCCTTTTTGTTGGAGGAAGAGCTGCCCTGGATCAGGTTCTGCACATTGATATCGTCCATATCGATGTACTCCTCGTTGAACAGTAGGCTGTAGCCGTCCAGGAAAATTTGGGGGCCGTTCTCCGAGGTATCTTTCAGGGTATCCAGGCCCAGCGTTTCATTGTAAAATCCCACCGAGTAGGAGGCGCTTCCCTCCTTGTACACCTCGAAGTACGCCATCTCCGCGCCCACGTACTCGTAGCTGGGCCAGTCGCCGTACTGGACCAGTCCTTCCGCCTTGGGGAAGGGAAACACGGGGCCCAGCAGGCGGCTGAACGTTTTCGTGTCCGAGCCGTCGGCCTTTGCCTTCACAAGTCCGGCCATCTTTATCTCGTCCCTAAGCTGGCGATAGGTAACCGCCTTTGCCCCGATCACCGTCTGGCCTTCTTTTATATAATTTTCCGACCAGCTGAGCACATAGCAGTTCTCGCCGGCAACCGCTGAAAATGGGTACAGAAATACACCGAAGGCATCCGCGTACTCGCAGTCTTCGTAGTGTATCTGTCCCTTTTCGATTCTGTAATTGGCGGAGTAGCCGTTGCTCACCGCAGCGTAGCAGTTTTTGATTCCGCTTGCGGCCTCCGAAAACCCCGAGGCGGATCCGGCCCCCAGGGTGGTCACACGGCGAAGCGCATAGCAGCCGCTGATCTCATTGGAGGACGTGTTCACAAAACCCGCCGCAAATCTGCTGGCCGTATAACAGTTGGCGTAAGAATTTCGGATCGTTCCGCTGTTGGCGTTCGCAAATCCGGCCGCCCAGTTTCCGTACTCCGGAAAAACGCTCGCGGATGCCTCGTCGTAGATGCCGGTGGTAACCGCTCCCGCGGCCCCGCAAAATTCGATCTGCCCTGCATTGTTGTTGACAAAACCGACCGCCTCATTGCGGCAGGTAATCAGGGCGTTAGCATAGTTGTTGAACGTCACATTCCAATCCCCGTCGTAGAGGTGTCGGTAACGGTCCGATTCCCCCAGGTCATCCGGCTGCTGGGGCAGCACGTAGCACTGTGAAATCCTTCCGCTGCCCTCATTGTTGATCAGGAAACCGGCCGCCGACCCGCTGGCAGAGTAGACCTTGGGACTGACCACGGAAACTTCCGTTATCGTCCCGTAGTTCTGCACGACCAGTCCTGCCGCCCCCCTGTCGCCCTTCACAACCGGGTTGACCACCGACAGACCTTTTATCGTTCCGCCAGCGCCCACAGTCCCGAACAGCGCCACGCTCTCCATATCCCCTACCATGCGCAGGTTACGAATCGCGTGTCCCTCGCCGTCATACTGTTTTACAAACGCCCCAAGCCTGGAGGCATCCCCGCCGATCATGCCCTGGACAAAGGCATTCTTCGGGTCGGAAAACAAATCCGGGTCATAGGTGCTCAACTTATATGCAGCGTAATCCACATCCCGCTCCTGGCGGTAATCCCACGGGGCGGACCAGTATTCGCGGTTGTTCTTACTCCCCGTGTTGAACTGGTATCCCAGCTCGTACAGGTGCCGGACCGTGCGGATCACCGCCGTTTCCGGTTCCGTTTCGGCCGCCGCCTGGTTGGAGGCGATGGCTTTGGCAAAATGGGGATTATAGTAAAATGTGGCCGGACTCCCGTCGATCTCCAGCTTCAGGGTGTCGTAAAACCGGCCGCTGCCGCCTTCAAACTCCCGGAATCCCTTGTGCACCACATCCCACGGCAGGGCGTAGAGATACTGAGGCTTTCCCTGCACCTCCACCTCCACGCTCTTCAGACCACCCTTTCCCCCTGAAATCGTGATGCCGATCCCGTTCCTGCTTCCCAGGTATCCGTACCCGTCGCTGCGCACCGGCGCGTCGTCCCGCAGCGTGCTCTCCTCCTCCATTCCCGGCGACCAGAAGCCGTACTCCGGCCCGCCAAGCGCATCGGTGTCATACCGCTCATAGTAAACCAGGCCGGTCAGCATACCGCCGCCCGCCCAGTCCCCGTGGTAGGTTTTCAGCCAGGATGGATAGGGGTAGGCCGACGCCTGCTCCTTCCGGTACATCTCGTCGTAGGGGTAGGTGCCCGTGTGGCCGGGAGCCGCTGCCCCCGCCTCCGCCAGGCCGTCTAACGGGCCGCAGCCGATGGAGTTAACCTCCCCTCCGGCTGTCGCAAAGGCGCTGCCCAAAGCGTAGGTCATGGACAAATTGTCCGGGAAACCGGCAAAACCTGCAAAGGGACCGCAGACGGCTCCCCGAACGGAACAGGTAGCAAAGGAACGGCTCACAGCGGAGCGGTCCTCGATCAGCCCCGCAAATCCCCCCGCCCGGTTCCTGCCGGTCACATTGGGCCGCTCCGGGGCGTAGGAGCCGTTCTCCGTCTGCCCGCCAGAATAACAGGCCGAAGCCGAAGACCGGCCGGACAGCGCGCCTGCGAAGCCCCCCGCCGCCGCCTCCCCCGCCACCTTGACGGAGGCGAAGGAATCTGAGGCATTCAGATTCCATCCCTTGCCCACAAGCCCGCCCGCGTAGCTGCTGCCGGATATGACCCCGCTGGCCTGATAGCGCTCGGAAAGGCTTTCCTCCTCCGTTCCGTCGATATACACGCCGCATTTTTCCATATCTGCGTCCTTCAGATAACCCGCCAGGGCTCCCGCGTAGGACTCGATGGCCGCCCCGCCGGGAAGCTCCGGCCGGATCACCGGGTTGACCAGGGTAATTCCGCTCAGGCGCACCTGGCGGCCCTCCCCCTCCTCACCCGACATGAAGCCGAACAGGCCGGCGTATCCGTAGCCGCGCCCGCCGTAATCCAGCACGGCGTTTCGGGAAACGTGCAGATTGCGGATTACATGCCCGTTTCCCTCAAACGTTTTCAGTCCCGTGCGCTCGTTACTGATGGGATAAAAATTCACCGTTTCCCCGCTGCCGCCTCTTGCGGTGCAGACCTGATCCCAGGACGCCGCGGCCCCGCTCTCCCCGTAGACATGCTCCATCCAGTCGATGTCCCGGATCAGACTGGCCCTCTTTGGAGCCAGGTCCGAGTATTCCTCCGTTTTCCAACCGGTCCCCGTCAGGCGCATCCCAAGTCCCGAGACCTCCCAGGACAGATTCTGGAGATGGCGTCCGTTCTCAATCAGCACGCTCTCGCCTCTCCCGTCCCCGCCCCTGAGTCCGGCAAACAGGCTGTTGATCTCGACGGTTCTGACCTGCGGGAGATAGAGCTGGTCGCTGCTCGCGCCGTAACCGGTCACCGAAATCCGCAGATCGTCCCCCGCGGCGATGCCGGAAAAATTGTCCGCAAAATGAAGCCCCGGCCTGAGACTGTCCAGGGTGATGGTGTACTGGGATTTCCCGTCCCCCGCCGCCTCCACGTCAAATCCCAGGTCCGCGCTCTGCACCGCGTCCACCGGCGACTGAAGGGACAGGTTTCTGCCCTTTAGCCGGTAGGTGTAAACCGGTGAATGCTCCGGGTCGGTCTTGGAACCGATCTCAATCTGGTAGGCGGTCCGGTCCCACAGCCGCTGGTCCATGGAGATGGTCACCTGCAGCTCCTCCGCATTGCGCAGAATCACCGCGAATTCCAGGTTTTCCGTCCCCTCCACCAGCGCCGCGGCCTCGCCGCCGTAATAGCCCACCGAGGGGGGCATACGGTTCTTCCGGTTAACCGGCCCACGAAGGTCCAGGGATTCGTACTGGTTGAAATGTTCCGGGTAGGAAAACTGACTGTCTCGCTGGAAGGCCCCGCCCCTCTCCTCCCAGTAGAACACGGCGTAGACTCGGCCGGTCTGCCGGTTGTACTCGATCACATAGCTCCCGCCGTCGTCCTTCACCAGTCCGGGCGCAAAGGCGGTGTCGTTCATCCACAAAAAGGAGCTGTCACCGTGGCAGAGGGCGTAGGTGTCCGGTTTCTCCCCCTGTCCGTCCACATAGTCCGACGGCACCATGGATTCGTCCATCTTCTGTCCGTCCGAACCCTCCGGCTGCGGCACGGGCAGTTTTCCGCACAGCTTTAAGCCCGACATCTGGTTCTGGGCCACCGTGAAAATCTCCTTCGCCCGGTCGTCCAGCTCGGTCTGCCGCAGGGAATTGCGCATATGAATGAGCGCAGGAAAAGACACCGCCGCCAGAATTGCGATGATCCCCACTACGATCAGCAATTCCGCCAGGGTGTAACCGCCCGCTCTGTGTTTTCTGCCGCCACAACCTGCACTCATAAAAATCAGTTACTCCTGTCCTTCATTTTCCGGTTTGCTCTCCTGCTTTTCAAAGACCAGGCCGTTGGTATTTTCCGCACCCACCAGGGTCTCGTAGAAGGTGATGTTCACATTCACATTGATCAGCTCCGCCGCGGACATGCCGCCCGCCTCCCCCCTGCTCTTGTTCACGGAAATGGACAGGTCCTTGAGGATACAGCGGTAGGGGCTGGAATGCATCTGCTCCAAAATGGAGCGCACTTTTTGGTAATTTTCTGTCTGGAAGGAAATGGAAATATCCCGCCTGACAATATTTCCCGACGCCACCGCCTCGGAGAAGCTTAAGTTGTAGGTGGCGGCCGGGGAAAGGGCCTCGTAGAGGTCCGTAATCTCGTTCTTGATATTGTTGTAGGGAAGCAGCTCCCCCTGCTGTTTCTCCGGGGCGTTTTCCAGCTCATCCACCATCTTCTTTTTCCGGGTCGCCTTCATCATCTGCAGCTCCAGGTCCTCCTCCACCGGCACCTGCAGGGCGGCGCACCGCTCCACCTCCAGATTCACCGGGCGGTAGAGGGCGAGATAGTAAAACAGAGCCAGTAACATCACGCTAAGCAGCAGGAGCAGCCACGCTTCCCGGGCCGTAAATTTGCGGTTCATCATCGGTCCTGCCCTCCTGTCAGCGTGATGGTCACATTGGCCGTCACGTTCTGCCGGTCCTGGCCTTCCTCATTGTTCTCGGTGGCGGCCGTGGCCACTGATATGTACTGCACCTGGGGATTGCGCTCCAGATCCGCCACTATTCCGGATATGGTGTTTAGGGGCACGTCGGTGATGGAGATCCGGCAGATATTACCCTGCACCGAGATGCTGGATAGGTCGGCCTGATTCATCACGCATTCCTCCAACAGAGTCAGCACGTCCAGGCGGTCCCTCAGCACGGCCTCGTCCTCGTTCAGATAGTCGTTGAAATACTGGCTGTACTGTTCCCGCACCGTCTCGTAGTCCCGGTTGTACTCCACCAGACCGTTTAAATCCGCCTGAACCTTTTCCAGCAACGCCTGGGCGGAGGTCATTTTCTGGAGCTGTCCCTGAACGCCGAAGCGGACAAAGAGCGCCAAAAAGACCAGAAACAGGAGGAAGGCCGGAATCGCCCTGGAGGGGCTGTTGATGGACCGCTCCCGGAACACTAAATTAACCGTCTGTTTTGAAGGATATTCATTTTTTCGGACACTTAACATACTTCTTACGCTCCTTCCCGCCCTAACGGTAGGTGATCCCGGCCGCCGCCGGGCTGGTGAACGCTTCCGGGGACAGCTGTCCCACGGTTTTAAACAGCTCCGACACCGGCCTTGGGGCCAGCGGAATGCTGCGGACCACTGTGTCCACCAGCGGGGCGATCAATGAACCGCCACCGCAGAAATACACGGTGTCCAACCTGCTGGCCGGGTTGTTGAAGCCGTAGAAATTGATGGCGCGCATGATTTCCACCGCGATGGTGTCGAAAATATCCTGGCAGCACGGGAGCGACCACACATTTTCATAGTTCTCGGTCACATAGGCGTGGGCGATGTGCTCATCCAGATTGCGCTCGTCCGCCACGGCCCGGTCCAGCAGGGAACAGCCGTGATCAATTTCCCGGGTCACCTCAAACCGGTGGCTGGAAAATATATGCAGCTTGGTGGTGTAATACCCCAGATCCACAAAGCAGTATTCCCTGGTTTCCTCCGGCTTCTCCTCCGCCTCATAAGCCCGGATAATATTCGAGTAGGCAAATATCTCCGGCGCCGCGATGGTCAGCTTGAATCCCGCGTGCTTTAGCATCAGGGTGTATTCCTGAAGCTTTTCTTTGGGCGCAGCCGCGGCCATCAGATCCATGGAAAAGGGCTTGCCGCCGTCGTTATAGTGCATTTCCAGCAGGCAGTAGTCGAACACATACTTTTTCCGGCTCTCGTTGATGAAATCGTGAAACTCGTAGGGAAGGTTGATTTTCAAATGCTCCACCGTCATGGCGGGCATGGTCAGCCGTTTGGAGAACGCCACGCTGTTTGGAAGCACCAGCGCGCACTTTTTGTCCGTAAAACGGTGTTTTTTCGCCATCTCCTTCAAAAATTCACTCATCGCCTCCATGGAAACGATGGTTCCTCTGTTCACATAGTTGTCCGGCAGCGGTTCTAGGGCCACCCGAAGCACGCTGTTGTCCTCGCACTGCGTCATCTTCACCTGCCTGGAACCGATCTCGATTCCTGTAAAACTGTCCGACATCTTCCGTCTCCTTTCAGGTTTCCCGCGATAAGCCGCGGTCCCCGCCTTTTTATGACAGGCCGAAAAGCCCTAAATACCAACTGACCAAAGGGCCGCCCCCCAGAAGGCACAGCCAGGTTCCCGCAGCGATAGCCGGGCCGAAGGGGATCGCCGCAGGGTCCCCCGGTTTTCTCCCGGAATCCGGCAGCAGGGCCGCCAGGATCAGGGCCAGAAGGCAGCTTATGATCACGTTGAGCAGATTCACCGCCGGGCCCAGATAGAGGCCCGTGACAAAAAACAGCTTCACGTCCCCGCCGCCCAGGCTCTCCCTGCCCAGAAGCCGGTCGAACACCAGGGAGACGGCCAGCATACCGCCCGCGATGAGAATTCCGCCTAACAGGCCTTTTATGATATATGAGCCCAACGGTTGTTCCGTGATCAGCGCTCCCGCGCACCACCAGAGGATAGCCGCCACGTGAAAACGGTCCGGTATCTCATAGGATTCCAGATCCGTCAGCGCCACCCCCAGCAGGATCAGGGAGAACACCAGGTAGTAAGGCGCGGCGGGCGTCAGGCCGAAGCGGTACAGGAGGCAGATTGCCCCGAAGGCGGATAACAGCTCCACGGCCGCGTAGCGGAAGGAAATCCGCTCCCCGCAGTAGCGGCATCTGCCCCTCAGCGCGAACCAGCTGACTACGGGCACCAGGTCCAGGACCCCCAGCACATGGCCGCAGGACGGGCAGCAGCTCCGGCCTTTCGATACCTTCTGTCCCCGGACCAGCCGCCAGGACAGGCAGTTCACAAAGCTTCCTCCGGCCGCGCCTGTGACGGCGGCCAAAATTGTAATGTAAAGGGTAAAACCCCAATCATTTGCCGGCATTGTTTCCCTCTCTGACCCAGGACAGGGTGTAGGCTGTCCCGTCGTATTCAATCCTGATCACCATGGTTCCGGCTTTGCCCTCGAATGTCCTGCCGCCGGTCTCCATGGTGTGATATTCGTTGTAACCCCGGGGAATCTCCCCGGTGATGGTGTTGGTGTCGTGGTCAAAATAGCCTGTCTGCACGCCGTTTTGGGTGTGGGGGCAGGCGCTCCCGCCGTCGCAGCCTTTGACGATGCAGCCGTCGATGGAATTGAGGCTGGCCACCCGTTGGGCCGTCTCCGCCATGAGCCGGTCGTTGCCGATTTTGACGGAGCGGGTGTAGGTGGCAAAGGCGGTGGCAAAGAGGGCCAGGGCGGTGGCGGTGAAGCAGAGGAAGCAGATTGTTTCGATGAGGGATAGGGCGTGGGGGGAGTTTAGTTTGTGGGATGTTGTTTGCATGAGGGGTACCTGTCTGTTGTTTTTTGAGGTGTGTTTTGGTGCTTAGCAAAATGTCTCAGGATAGAGATATTTTGCTAAAAGCCAAAAAGTGAGGGGACTTAGAATTTCTATAAATGGGGAATGAGAAGCCGCAACCCTTCGGCTTCTCAAAAATAACATTTTATTTGGTGGTCCCTGCAGGTACCCATTCCATTCCAACTTTAACTTCTTCATCTACTTTCTCAGGCACCTTTATGGTTACCTCTATTATTTGACCTTTACATTCCATAGTATCTTTATAGTAATCACCGTATGTTACTCCTCCTTCGGTCTTTGTCCCTTGACCATATCCATTAATATCGTCTTTTTTATTTTCCAAAACACCATTATCAGCATCATAATAATAGGGACCTTTAGAAGCACTACTTTCATCACTTAAATACATCGACGCAGCCGCAGCCTTCGCCGCCCTCATATTCGCCACATCCGCAGCCTCCCTTGCCTTCTCCAGCTTACTGCTGAAAATCGGCACGGACACCACCACCAGCACTGCGATGATTGCCACAACAATCAGCAGCTCCGCCAGCGTAAAGCCCTTTTTATTTAATTTCTTACTCATCCTGTTCATTTTTAAATCCTCCTGCTATGGTTTCTATCAATGTACTTCTTTGATCTTTCATCCGGCAAACTTTGGAGCCACGGGTTGTGATGGTCCGGTCTGCATATTGCTACATCATATCGTAGATATTAAAAATCGGCAGATAGATGGAGATCACGATAAATCCGGCGATGCCTGCGATCAATACCAGGATCGCCGGTTCCAGCTTGGAGAGCGCCTTTTGGGTGGCGTGCTCCGCCTCATTGTCAAAATACCGCCCGATGGTCTTGAGCGTTTCCTCCAGCTCCCCCGTCTCCTCCCCGATCACACACATATCGTTGAGGGTCTGTGGATAGCAGCCGCACTCCTTCATACAGGTTCCCAGATGGCGGCCCTCCTCCAGCCCGGTGACCATCTTGCTGGTCTCCAGTGAGAGCATATAATTGTCCAGCGTTTTGGCCGTCACCGCCAGCGCCCTGGCCACGGGCAGCCCCGCCCCCAGCAGCGTGGACATGGTATTGGCAAACTGGCTGGAAGCGTTCAGCATGCTGATTTTCCCCAGAATGGGAACCTTCAGCTTCAGTCGGTTCCATTTCACCCTGCCCTCCTCCGTCCTCACGGCGGCCACAAACAGGGCTGTCAGAAGCAGCATCCCCAACAGAATCCAGAGAATATGCTTCTGGAAAAATGCCGACACGGAGATCAGCGCCTTTGTGGACGGCGGCATATCCCCGCCCAGCTCATCAAAAATACCGCTGACCGTGGGGATCACCTTCACCATCACCACGATCATCACCACAACGGCGATAATCATGACAAATACCGGGTAGGTCAGCGCGGCCGACACCTTCTGTTTCGTCTTGTAACGCCTCTCGTAAAACCCACTCAGACTTTCAAAAGAATTTTCCAGCGTTCCCGATTGCTCCCCCGAGCGTACGGTCTCAATAAACGTCAGGGGCAGCACCCCCTTCCCGGCGGTCTCAAAGCTGTCCGCCAGTCCGTACCCCGCCGCCACGTCCCGGGCCACATTGCTGAGAATCCGTTTCAGCCGTTTGTCCTCAGACTGGCCCGCAATCAGTCCCACGCATTTGGCGATGGGCATCCCCGCCGCCAGAATCACGGAGAACTGGGAACACACCATGGACAGGGCTTTCAAATCGATCTTTTTTACATTTATTTCCTTTGTTAAAAGACCAGAGCGCTCCCGCACCGGCGTAATCCTGGTCACAAGGCTGCATGTCTCCTTGATCTGGGCCACGGCCGCGTACTCGTCGTACGCCTCCACAATGCCGCTCACCGGCAGGCCGTCCCGGGAAATCGCCTTATATTTATATGTGACCATGTCCTATCACCCCCCATCTGGCGGCGGCCGTCACACCAGCACATACCGTTTCATATAATCCAGGTCACGGGCGGCTTCCTTCGCCGTCCTGGCGGAAATGACCTGATCCTTGTAGAGCCGCACCAGGAAATTGTCCATGGTGATGCTCCCCTCCTGGGCCGCAGAGGCCATGGAGCTGGCAATCTGAGGCGTCTTGGCCTCCCGGATCAGATTGCGGATGGCGGGCGTCACCATCATCAGCTCGCAGGCCGCCACCCTGCCCTTGCCGTTTTTGCGCTCCACCAGCTGCTGGGACAGCACCGCCAGAAGGCTGGTAGAGAGCTGAAGCCGGATCTGCCGCTGCAAACCGTCCGGAAATACATTCACAATGCGGTCAATGGAATCCGCCGCGGAATTGGTGTGCAGGGTCCCGAACACCAGATGGCCGGTCTCCGCCGCCGTCAGCGCCGTCTCGATGGTGTCCAGATCCCGCATCTCGCCGATGAGAATCACATCGGGGTCCTCCCGCAGGGCGGCCCTTAAACCGTCCCCGTAGCTTCTCGTGTCCGTCCCGATCTGCCGCTGGTTGACCACGCACTGGTCCGGCGTGTAAATGTACTCCACCGGGTCCTCCAGCGTGATAATATGGCCCTTTCTGGTGCGGTTGATCTCATTCAAAATAGCCGCCAGAGTGGTGGATTTGCCCGAGCCGGTCTCCCCCGTCACCAGAATCAATCCCCGCTTCATGGACGGGAACCGGGAAACCGCAGGTGGAAGTCCCAGACTGTCCAGCTCCGGAATCCGCCCGCTCAGCAGCCGGATGGCGGCGGAAATATGCCCCTGCTGCCGAAACAGATTGATTCGGACCCGGATGCCCGCAAAGGTTCCCGCCAGATCCAGCTCCCCGATCTCCCTGATCCGCTCATACGCCTCTCCGGCCAGCTCCCTGGCATAGCCCTCACAGTCCGTATCCGTCAGCATTTCCCCGTCCATATCTTCCAACCGCCCGTCCCGTCTGAATCTTGGCGGCAGCCCTTTTACCAGATGAAGATCCGAACCGCCCGCGTCCCCGGCCGTCCGAATCAGTTCTTCGATTGTCACGCGTGTTCCTACCCTTCTATGGAATTGATGGTGCGGCGGGCCTCGTCAGCCGTGGTAACGCCCTCCAGTACCAGACGCCGGCAGTTGTCCCGGATAGACACATAGTCCGCCCCCTCGGCCGCCTGCACCAGCTGTTCTTTTGAACCGCCCTCCGCGATGCAGCGGCGGGTCTCCCGGTTCATCATCAGAATCTCAAAAACCCCCGTCCTGCCCCGGTAGCCGGTGTCAAAGCAGTAAGGACAGCCCTTGCCCTTATAGAAGGTGACATCGCTGTCGCGGTCCATGCCCAGAATCTCCAGGTCCTCCTGGGTGGGCTTGTAGGCCGTTTTGCAGTTGGGGCAGATCCGCCGGACCAGGCGCTGGGAAATGATTCCGTTGAGTGCGCTGGCGATCAGATACGGCTCCACGCCGATATCCTTTAACCGGTCAATGGTGGAAATGGCATCGTTGGTATGTATGGTGGAGAGCACCAAATGTCCCGTGATCGCGGCCCGCATGGCGATCTCCGCGGTCTCGCCGTCGCGGATCTCACCCACCGCGATGATATCCGGGTCCTGGCGCAGAATGGAGCGCAGGCCGTTGGCAAAGGTCATATCCACCTTCTCGTTGATCTGCACCTGATTGACTCCCGAAATATTATATTCCACCGGGTCCTCCAGGGTGACCAGGTTGACCTCCTCCCGGTTCAGCTCCCCGATCATGGTGTACATGGTGGAGGATTTACCGCTTCCCGTGGGGCCCACGATCAGGATCACGCCGCTGTGGTTGGAGATCAGCTTGGCGTATTTATCCAGGTCCGGGCCGCTGAGACCGATACCCGCTTTATTCAAAAGGTCAGTGGACTTATTCAAAAGCCGGATCACCACCTTTTCCCCGTAAATCAGCGGCAGGGTGGAGATTCGCAGATCGATGTCCTGGCTCTTGATCCGCACGTTGGCGCGGCCGTCCAGCGGAATCCTGCGCTCCGCGATATTCATCCCGCCCATGATCTTGATGCGGGAAATCACCGACGACTGCAGATCCTTGGGCACAGTGAGAATTTTGTGGAGCATGCCGTCAATTCTCATGCGCACCGCCACGTCTGTCTCCCGCGGCTCGATGTGAATATCGCTAACCCGCTCGGTCACGGCCCGCTCGATAATAGAGTTCACCAGGCGCACCGTAGGCGCGCTGATGGTGTCCTCGTCCCCGATTTCCAGGGAGGGCACCGCGGACTCCGGCGACTGCTCCGTATTTCCCGACTGGCGCATCTCCTCGATGGCCCGGGCCACGCCCTCGTTTCCGTACAGGTTCATGATGGCCCGGTCGATGCTGTTGGCAGTGGAAATCATGGGAATCACGCGTTTCCGGGAGGCGGTTTTGGCCTCCTCGATGGCCATGAAGTTCATGGGATCCTTCATGGCCAGGTAGAGCGAATCCTTCTCCACCCGGACCGGCACCACCCCGAATTTGCGCGCGATATTCTTGGGCACCTGGGCGGACATTCTGGGATCGATGTCAATTTTGGACAGATCCACAAACTCGATCCCCAGCTGCATTTGAAGGGCTTCGATCAGCTGCTTCTCCGTGATCACGCCCCGGTCGATGAGCAGCGTTCCCAGGCGCTCCTTCGTCTCCTTCTGCAGCTGCAGCGCATGGTTTAACTGCTCCTCGTTGATCAGCCCAACCGACAGCAGAAGGTCGCCAAGTCTCTTATAAATCACGTTTTGCTCCTCCTCGGAGCCCACGAAAAAGCTCCGCTGAATATTTAGAATGTTTTTATTATAGACCCTTTTGATTTGGTAATCAATTACAATTTCTCTTCCGAATCGGAGATTTTCGGTTTTTTTTGACCATTTTTGCATTATGTAGAACTTTCTGAAATTTTTGAAATAAAATAACAGCCTGGCTTCTGCTTATGGTGCAGTCGTCAGGCTGTTATTTTCTTTTTCTTTGGTTAAAAATATCTTGGATACAGTTCCCGCAACTCTCTGATATCCTCAAAGCTCTGAATTAAATGTTTTGCACTGGCTCGGCGTGTCGCCTCGACATCACCTGACTCAATAGCCTGCAATATCTCCCTGTGAGCGATCAGACACTGTTCTTCTGTCTGATCCAGACGATGGCGCAAGCGGCGCATACGGTCAAAATGAAAGCTGTTATTGTTAATGATATTAAACACACCCTTCTTCCCGCTAATTTCGTATATCTTTGCATGGAACGCATCGTCCAGCTTCATATACCGGTCCAGATTCTGGCTGATGTAAAACACCTGCATGTGCAAGTTCTCCTTCAGTACCATTATATCCTCCGGCTCCCTGTATTCGGCTGCCCGTGCGGTGATAGCCGGTTCACAGGCGTAGCGGATCTCGTAAATATCGTTCGCCAGGTCCTCGTTCATCGGTGAGACAAAGGTTCCTTTGTTAGGAAATATATCGACAATGTGCTGATTCGACAGTTCCAGCACAGCCTCATGTACAGGCGTCCGGCTGACATTGATACACTCTGCAATTACCTTGTCCTGAAACTGTTCCCCCGGTTCTAAGCGGAACGTGAGAATATTGTGGATCAGAATGCGTTTTGCGTAATTTTTGGATGTTTCATGCTGCTCTCTCGGTATAATGTCCAGCTCTTTCATTTGAAGTGATTCCTTCCGTTTCTCTTATGTTTTCGTACTATATCAATTATTAACAGCAATCCCGATTTTTTTCAATACCCCTTCCCGATTATTTTCCAAAACTTTTGCTGTTTACAGTCAGTCGGATCTACAGCTTATTCTTTTTATAGTCCATATAGGCCTGGGACAAAACCGCAATCAGCAAAATAAATCCTGTTGCGATATCCTTCCAGTAGGCACTGATCGTACCGTTCAAGTTGATCAGATTCGAAATCAACTGAACAAACACCACGCCCATAAAAATACCGGATATTTTTCCTACACCACCCTTCACTCCAGTTCCTCCGATCACCACCGCCGCCATAATCGTCATCTCCCACCCTTCACAGGCGGTTGGCTGACCGGCGTTCAAACGGCCCGTCAAAAGGATCCCGCTGAGTGAGGACAGCACCGCGCTGATCAAAAATACAAAAAACTTGACCTTCCAAACCCGGATTCCCATCATTTCCGCCGACTCCTCATTTCCGCCTACCGCGTAAATCGCTCGCCCGAAAGCTGTATAACGCAGGATGACGGTAAACAACAGTACCAAAAACGCAAAAATCAGAAGAGGATAGGGCAATAAGCCGAACAGATTCTGATTGCCCGCCTTCTTCAGTATCTCCCCCTGCGTCGGAAGTCCAATGGAGTATTCATGATTAATGAGCAAAGCAACTCCCCTGGCCGCCAGTTGAGTCCCCAGTGTGGCAATAAACGGCTGGACATTGAATTTTCCAACCACATATCCGTTAACCACTCCCACCAATGCGCCGGACAGGATGCCGATCAAAATTCCAACTGCCAGCCCCTGCCTGCAAAAATACGCAGTGGTCATGCTGGTCAGAGCCGCGATCGCACTGACCGATAAATCTCTGGCTCCAATTAAAAAACACAAATTTACTCCGATGGCCATAATTCCCATCAGTGAGGCGGTCCGCAGTACATTACTTAAATTATTGCTGAAACTGAGAAAAGTACGACCGTACTGCACACTTCCGTAAAACAGAAGCACCAGGACGGCAGCGAACGCCGTGTCGATCTTGATTCGCGCCCAAAACGGGCGGCTTATCTCACTGGTTTTCATCACAATCCCTCCTAAACCGCCTGTTCCTTTTGCACTGCCAACGAAACAATAATAATGATGGATTTGATAATGTTCGAGTAAGCAAACGGAATATTGTTCATGTTAACCATTGTTGTGATCAGCGTCATGATGATACACCCGAAGATAGAGCCCAAAATATGAGCTTTTCCCCCCTTCATTGCAGTACCTCCGATGGCCACGCTGGCGATGGCATCCAGTTCAAACTGATATCCCAGCAGGTTCGGATCCAAGGCTCCACTTTTGGACATCTCCATCAAGCCGCCCAATGCAGCCAGAAAGCCGGACAGCGCGTACACCGCGATAATCACATACTGGGTCCGCACGCCACAAAGCCTTGCAGCCCGCTTATTTCCCCCTACTGCCTCCACCAGCTTACCGAACACCGATATTTTAAGTACAATGTATCCGGTTATAGCAACCAGAACAAAGAATAATAGCTGAATAGGTACAATTCCCCCAAAACGAGTAAGCCCCAGATAGCGGATCTCCGGATATTTTGCCATCGATACAACCTTCGAATTGGCAAGCATCACGGTAAAGCCCCGAAGCACAATCTGCATCACCAGAGTGTGAATGATCGGCTGTATCCCCGCCTTCGCGATCAGTACCCCGTTAAACATTCCCACCAGGCAACAGCAGACAACTCCGGCCAACGTGGCCGCCCACAGCGGTAGGCCGTATCTCAAAGCCAGCATAATGATCACACCGCTGAACGCCATCATTGACCCTGCTGAGATATCCGTTCCTCCTGATGAGATCACGATTGTCATTCCCACTGTGATAAACATTAGCGACGTAGCCTGCTTGATCACAAGGAGAAACGTGCTCATATGCCAGAAGTTCTTTGTAAAAAATGCATTAAATAGAATCAAAAGCGCTAGTGCGATGGCAGCGCCATACTCCACGATCATTTTCGAGATATTATCCCCCGCCGTATCCGCTCGCAGCAGCCTGGGGAGTGAGCATGCTTTATCCCTCATAGGCCCCTCCTTCCTGTTCCGGCCTGGCGATGGCGTCCATAATTCCCTGACGGCTGATCATTTCACCTGTCAGCTGGCTGATCACCCTCCCCTCCCTCAGAATCACTACCCGGTCACATTCCCGCACCAGTTCGTCGATTTCGGACGATATGTACAGGATACTGATACCCTGAGCCGCGATCCGAGCTACCAGTTCCTCAATTTCCCCTTTCGCGCCAATATCAATCCCGCGTGTAGGCTCATCCAGGATGATCAGGTCCGGTTCCATTGCCAGCCATCGCGATAGGATGACTTTCTGCTGGTTTCCGCCGCTCAGATTCCTGATTTTCGTGGATCCGGATGGAGTCTTGATTCCAATACGCTTGATATACTCCTGTGTGGCTTCCCGGGCCAGCCGGCGGTTAACCAGCCCGAATTTGCTGTACTTCGAAATTCCAGGAAGCACCAAGTTATCCTCCACACTCATAAATGGAAAGATTCCTTCTGTTTTCCGATCCTCCGGCAAATAAGACATTTTCTTCAGAATCGCATCCTTTGGCTCCCGGAATTTCACCGCCTTATGATTTAGGTATGTCTCTCCTCGGTAATTCTGATCGTCGCCAAAAATCACCTTAGCAAGCTCCGTGCGGCCAGACCCCAAAAGCCCCGCAAGCCCTACTACCTCCCCCTTTTTTATCTCAATATCGATTCCGTTCAGGCGATGGTTCGCCGTGCGGACACCAGTTGCCTGATAGATAGCTTCCCCGGAATTTTCCTGATAGATTTTGCGTTTGTTGATCAATTTTTCCGCATTGTTTCCAATCATCAGAGAGACCAGTTCTATTTTCGGAAGGTCCACCATTGGGCGGCAGGTCACATACTTACCGTCCTTAAAAATGGTTCCACGGTCACAAATCTGATACACCTCATCCATTTTGTGCGTAATAAAAATCGTTGAAATTCCTCTGGCCTTCAGCTTTCTCACAACCTCAAACAGCACCGCAGTTTCCCCCTGATCAAGAGAGGAAGTTGCCTCGTCCATTATCAGCAGCTTCACATTCTTCGCCAGTGCTCGGGCAATGCTGGTCATCTGCTGAATAGCAGTGCTCTGGGTCTCTACCTTCTTTCTCACATCCACTTCAATCCCTAGTTCAGACAATGCCTGTGCCGCATTCTTTTCCATAGTTTTCCAGTCAATCAATCCCCTTTTTTTCGGCGCATTTCCCAGATAAATATTTTCAGCAATGCTTAAGTTAGGGCTTAAGTTCAATTCCTGAAAGATTGTGCCGATTCCCAGCTTTTGCGCCTCCGCCGTATTCCGTGGGCTGATCGTTTCTCCTTCAAAGACCATTTCACAAGCTTCTCCTGAATCGTAGTGATAGTAACCGGTAATGATTTTGATCAATGTAGATTTACCAGCCCCGTTTTCACCTAACAAGCCCATCACTTCGCCCCGGTACACCTCAAATTCCACGTGATCCAGCGCCTTTACTCCCGGAAATGTCTTGGAGATATTCTTCATGCGCAATAAAATTTCCGCCTGTTCCACAAACATCCCTCCGATGACGTTTACGCAATGGCCTCGCGATCCATTGCATTCAATTAAACACCGGACAGTCCGAAACGCAGGTTCAGACAATTCGGGCTGCCCGAAAATTACTTTGTTACTTTAATAGCCCCTCCAATACCAGCATCTCCTGTACTTTAAGAGCGTCCTGCTGCGCCACCAGATCCGCTAACCGTTCCATACCGATGTTATCAATCCAGTCGGATATCCGGTTAAATACCCGAATATTCAGCTCCAGCTCTTTCACCGGATCCTCCCGCAGCGGAAAGGTGTCAAAGAAAATAACCCCATTGTACTCATATCGCTTCATATAGTAAATAAATTCCAGCGTCTGAAGCAAGCTCACTGAGCCGAGCAACAAACCATCGTCGTGACTGCCGTATCCATCGTTGAGATGGAAACCGAACAGCTTTCCCCGCTCCGCCGCCAGGGCCAGCGAATAGGCGGGATTCTCCTTTTTCATCAGCATATGGGCGAAATCCAGCGTGATGCCCAGGTTGTCGCAATCCGCTTCCAAAACTGCTAAAAGCGTGGTTCCGATATCATTGATAAAGTAAAACTGTCTCGGCTCGTAGGGCTTGTACTCCAGGCTGATTTTCATGTCCGGGTTGGACCTTGCCACCTCCGCATAGCACTGTACCAGATATTTCCACATCCTGCCATAATCGGCCTGGAAGGGATAGTCGAACCCATCGTAGGTAGACCAGATTGTGGCTGTGGTCCCGCCCATCCTGCGGCAGGCATCGATGCCGTCCTGAAGATTACGCATGGCCATTTCCCTTTTTTGGGAACAGTGATGAGTCAACTCTCCTCCGGTGAACTCCTCTACAAACCGAAGTCCCACCCCGCTCACATCCAAGCCATATCCCTTGGCGTGATCGCGGATTTCCTCTGGGGTATTTTCATAAAAATGGTACGGATAGTTAGGCTCGATATGAGTAACACCTTTCGCCTGGGCCATCCGATCAATCTTATCAAATGTGGTGTAAGAGGGATTCCCCTTCTCAAACACTTTCTCCGGCACATCCGGAAAAGATTCCAGCCGCGCTGCATATGTCCAGTTATTCATCCTTCTATTCCTCCAACTTTTGCATTTTTACCAGGTGATTGTAGGCAGCTCCTGATCGGCATTTTCAATTGTAAAGAACCTGTTTGCCGATGGGATATATTTCTCTACGTCCTCTTTGGTCACAAAGATTTTATGTGCAACTTCCAGAACCTGCGGGCCCAGGTAGGGGGTAGATTCATAGACACAGCCCACTGTTCCGTCCTTTACCTGCTCCACAACTTCGGAGTTACCGTCGCCAATGGTACAGATGGTAATCTCCTGTCCAGGTTCAATGCCCAGCCCCCATAATGCCTGAAGACATCCCATGGCCATCTCGTCGTTTTGAGTGACGATCACGTCTATGCCTTCTTTGCCATAAGCCTGTATCATATTTTCTGTCACCGTCTGGGCCTCCGAGCGCATGTTATCACCAACCTGGGAGCTAATAATCTGGATCTGATCGTATTTATCAATCACGTTGGACAGGCCCTTGGAACGTTCAATCTGACCGGTGGAGCCGGCGGTTCCCACGATCTCCACAATCTTACATCCATCCGGGTAATGGTCCACCAGCCACTGTCCCACCGTCTCTCCCCCGGCCACGTTGTCGGTCATAATGGCTGTCACATAAAGGGAGGGATCGCTGACTTTCCGGTCCAGACAGATCACAGGCACTCCCGCGTCACGGCAGGCCTCCAGAGCAGGGATCAGTCCTTCCTCCTCCTTAGGTTTAATTACCAGCAGATCGATGCCCTGAGCCAGAAGATCCTCCACATTGGCAATCTGGGTCGCAGTATCATTGTTTGCCTCATTCCAGACCACTTCAAATCCCACGCTTCTCAGATCTTCACATACCGTCTCGCAGTTGGTGATATTCCAATCATTGGTATAATGGCAAGCTGCAAAGCCCGCTTTCAAACCAGTTCCCCACTTGTCGCCTTCAGCCGCTGGGGCTTTTGTATCCACTCCAGTTTTCGCCTCCTCGGTCTTCTCTTCCTGCTGCGCAACGGTCTGTTCTGTCTTACCAGTTGTCTCCTTACCTGTCTCCCTTCCGGTGGGAGCCTGGGAAGGGCTGCCGCAGCCGGTTAGAAACATAAAAACTGCCATTACAAGTACACATAATCCCCTGTTTCTTCTCATAGTTCCTCCTCCTTGCGTTCAATCATCTGTGCATAGGGCAATTCTTCCTATTGCGTATGCTTGTTTTTAGTTATTTTCATTTTTAGCGATATATCACTTATCTTTAATATATCGCTATATAATAATTTTGTCAATATTTTTTTATTTTACACCATATATTTTAGATATTATATACAAATTATCGCCCCCTTCCATCATTTAAGAGTGAATGTCGGGGGACAAAGGGATTTGACTGTAAAAAAATAAGAGGCTGTGAAAAAATGATGTTTCGTTAACTTCATTTTTTCACAACTCCCTTATGGATCCTGTTGCTATAATTTATCTTTCCTGAAATCACATTTTCGGGTCGATCATCTTTTTTATCATATCACGCTATCTCTACTGTTCCTCCCCCAAACAAGATTCCGTCCCATAAATCTCCCCCTCTTTCATCACAAACGCGCAGTCCAGCAGCGCTTTGGAATCCGTCATCAGATCCCGCTTCCAGGCCGCGATATCCGCATACTTTCCCACCTCCACCGTGCCAATGCAATCCTCCAGTCCCAGGATACCGGCGTTGGTGCTTGTGGCGGCCCGGAGGGCCTCAAATGGCTTCATGCCGCTGTTCATCCAGGCCTCGTACTCGTAGCCGCTCTCATAGTTCTGGTGGACCGCCACGAAGTCCGTGCCGTAACCCAGGCGGATTTTGCTGCGGCAGATCACCTCCCGCCCGGCCCGCAGCGCTTCCCGGTAAAGCTCCAGCTTTCTGCGGAATTCCGGCTGCTTATCCTTCAGCCGTTCCGGGTCGTAGTGAACGGCCTCCTCGTAGGGCGAGAAAGTTGGCACCAGGTAAATTCCCCGCTCCTCAATCATGGCGGCCGTCTCCTCGTTCATCAGGCTTCCGTGTTCCATGCCGTCGATCCCGAAGCGGATCAGCTTCTGCATCAGCTCGTTGGTGTACACGTGGGCGGTCACTGTTTTTCCCAGCTCATGGGCGGTGGCGATGATCGCCTCCAGCTCCCCGTCGCTTAACTGCTGCTGGACCGGCGTATCGTAAGGCGTAAAAAAACCGCCCGTCGCCATAATTTTGAGAAAGTCCGTGCCGTACTTCACCTGCTCCCGGACCGCGTTGGCAAAGAAGTCCCGGCCGCTGCCCAGCCCCGGCCGCTGCCGCTGCAGCATCCCGGACAGCTGCGGATTGCGGGCAAAGCCCTGGCTTAAGTCGCCGTGGCTTCCCGCAGTGCAGAGGAAAACCGGAGCGGCCACGATGCGGGCTCCCGGCAGATATCCCCGCTCCACCGCCTCCTTCACATCCAACACGCCGTAACCGTTGCTGGTGATTCCCCCCACATGGCGCACCGTGGTGAATCCCCGGGCCAAGGCCTTTCTTGCACAGCGGGCGATGGCCAGGGTCTTGGCCTCCTCGCTGGTGGTGTACACCTCCTCGCGGACCGTACGCCAGTCAATATAATCCATGTGCATGTGCGCATCGATCATGCCGGGTGTCACCTGGCAGTCCCGCAGATCGATTTCCAAGGCATTTTCCGGCTCCGGAACCTGCGTTCCCACCACTGCGATGCGCCCGCCGTCCACCAGGATACTCTGCCCCGGCTTCCACTCTGCCGAGACGCCGTCGTAGAGCCGTCCGCAACGGATGATTTTATATCGTTCTTTCATGTTCTTCCTCCGTGAACGCATTTATTTCCGCCTCACTGCCGGGCTTCTCCGGCTCCACGGCCTTAATCTCAGTCTTAAACTCATACTCCGGCGGCTCCTGGCCCAGGAGGTGGCGCACGAAGAAGTCCAGCTTTCTGCGGATAAAGTACAGGTCCGCAGGCACGTTGTGATTCACCCTGGGCAAAATGAGCAGCTCATAATCCTTATTGCAGCGGATCAACCGGTCGCAGAGCCGCAGGGTCTGGGACATGCTCACATTGTCGTCCAGGGCGCCGCAGGCCAAAAACAGTTTTCCCCTCAGATTTCCTGCCAGGCGGGTGATATCTCCCTGCCCGTAGAGTTCTTCCTGATACAGCCCGTAGTAACGTTCCGTCCAGGAGTTTTCGTACATCCGCTGATCGTAGTTTCCCGCGGAGGCCACGCCTACCCGGTAAATCTGCGGGAAGCGGAACATGGCGGACACGGTGGCGTAACCACCCCCTGAGTTGCCCCAGATGCCCACCCGGTTCAGATCCAGGAATGGAAATTGTTTCCTCAGCTCCGGCAGACAGGCTGCGTGGTCCGCCAGACCGGTGCACTCGTGGATGGCTTTCCAGCTGAATTCGTGAAACCGTTTCCCCCGCCCAGGCGTCCCCCGGCCGTCCAGGATGATTCCGGCGATGCCGGCCTGGGCGAACCCCTGCAGACCGCCCATTGCCTCCCGCCCCATGGCGTTATCCCAGGTAAATTCCCTGGGCACATTGTAGAGCTGGGCTCCTCCGTAAATGTAATCGATCACCGGATATTCCTCCTCCGGTGAAAAACCGGCGGGGCGCACCAGAATTCCGCAGAGTCCGGTGACTCCGTCCGCCGCCTTCACCGTGAAGCGCTCCGGGATCTGATAACCTGCGGCCAAAAGACCGCTCACGTCCGCCCGCTCCAGCTCCCGGATCAACGCGCCTTCCAGGTTCCTGAGTACCGTCACCGGCGGTAGGTCCACCCGGGAGTAAGTGTCCACAAACGCCTGCTCTCCCATTGTGACCCGATGCACCGCGTCCTCAGGCGTGAGCCGCACCAGCCCGCTGCCGTCAAAATTCACGGCAAAAAGCTGATAATAGAGGGGATCAGAGCAATCCGGCACATTGTTTGCCATAAAATAAATGCGTCCGGCCGCCTCGTCCACCTTTACCAGTTTCTGCACGATCATTTCCCGGCACTCTGCACCGAATAGGTCCCCCTCGCATGCCCCTGTGTCCAGGCGGTAGCGGTAGAGGTGGGCGTACCCGCTGCGTTCGCTCTGCCAGAACGCCAGCTTCCGGTCTCCGGTTACAAAGTTGGAAAACTGATAGCTGCCGAAGCCGTCCAGCAGTCCAAAGGCCCCCAGGTTCAAAAACGTATCCGTGGTCTCCCGGACGATCTGCCTGGCCGCTCCGGTGGCAGCCTCAGCCAGGTACAGCCTGCCCTCCCCATACCCCCGGCTGAACCAGGTGAAATAGAACCCGCTGCTGTCCGGCAGCCAGCGCACAAAGCTCTTTTCTTCGGAGGTGAACACCGGGTCCAGGTACGGAGGCGCCTGCACCATGGTCATTTTCCGCGACTTCACGTCCCCCACGCAGAGCGCAAAATGCGGCAGCTCCCCGTCGGAATCCCCGGCAAAGGGACAGGGGTACTCCCACAGTCTTGGCCGGATGTCCTGAGGCGAATCCCCAAAGGATTCGATGGCGTAAAGCTTCTTTACCGCTCTTCGGTCCGCCCGGTATGTGACAAAATAGCGCCTGTCCGGGCTCCACAGCACCAGCGGATGCTCCGCCGCCCCCTGGCGTTTCACCGTAATCTGGCTGTAGACGTCCACGTAGCAGCCGTATTCGCAGAGGGGTTCGCCGTCAAACGTCAGCTGGGTCTCCCCGCCGCTATCCAGAAGATAAAGATTGTGTCCGCGGTAAAAAAGACGGCAGTGACCATCCGGAGAGACGCTAAAGCCGCTTTTCTCCGACCGACGCGCCTGTGCCGGATCTGCATTTCCAGCTGAAGTTCCCTGGGGGGGTCCGGCTTCATTCTGGCAGGCCCTCCAAGCCTCTTCCGAACCTGTCTCTTCCTCACCCGTCAGCGAGTTGACCCGCACATTCACCGTCTCTTTCCCGCTTTCCGTACGCTTTTCCCGGCCATAGGAAAAGAATACTCCGTCCAGCCAGCGAATCTTCGGGCTGCCGTTTATTACCAGATTTCTCGTATATTGGGGCAGCATCCGCTCCGCCGCCCGGTATTTTTCCAATAAATCCACCATCTCATTCTCCCTGAACGCTCTAACTTACAAAAACACCTGGACGCCCGGCCCCAGCGGCAGGTTGAATACCACCCAGATCACCATCTGCACCACCCATACCAGCAAAAACGCAATGGAATAAGGAAGCATCATGGAGATCAGACTTCCCATGCCGAACTCCTTATCATACTTTTTCGCCATGCCGATGGCAATGGGTATGTAGGGATAAATGGGGGTGATCGCGTTGGTGCAGGAATCGCCGATGCGGTAAATCACCTGGGCGAAGGCCGGACTGTAGCCCAGCATCATCATCATGGGCACCAGGATCGGCGCGAAAATGAACCATTTCCCGGAGCCGCTGGTCATAAACAGGTTCACCGCGCAGCACAGCAGGATAAAGAACAGCATCAAGGGAATTCCCGTAAACCCGGCGGCCTGCAGGGCATCCGCACTCTTAACCGCGATGATCATGCCCAGGTTGGTGTAGCTGAACATATTGATAAACTGGGCGATGACAAAGACCAGCACAATATACCCGGTCATACCCTCCAGCGCCTGGGCCATAAACAGCGGCACGTCCGAGCTGTTCTTCAGGGTGCCCGCCACAACGCCGTAGACAACGCCCACCAGGATGAAATAGAAAATCAGGATCGGTACCAGGCCTGCGATAAACGGACCGTTTAAAATGGACCCGTCCTCCCCGCGCAGGATTCCGCCCCTGGGAATTACCATGAGCGCGAAGGCCAGGATGAACAGCACGCTGAAAATCCCCGCCGCCCGCAGCGCCTTACCCTGGCGCTCTGTCAGACCAGCCTCCCCGGCCTCATTTCCCTGGACCTGGTAGGTTCCCAGGCGGGGCACGATGAATTTCTTGTTGACAAATACCCCCGCCACTGTCAACGTGAACACGGATACGAACATAAAGTACCAGTTGCAGGTGGCGTTGACCGTCATGGAAGGATCGATCAGCTGGGCGGCCGACTCCGTGACGCCGCTGAGCAGCACGTCCGTGCCCGCCACAATGATACACGCCGTAAAACCGGCGTTGGTCGCCGCGTAACCGGCCAGAAGCCCGGCCACCGGGTGCATGCCGACGGACTCAAAAGCCGCCGCTGCCAGCGCGGGAACTACGATGATGGAAGCCTCGGAGGCAATGCTTCCATTGATGCCCAGAAACAGCACGGTGGCGGTCAGGCACCACAGCGGCACCCCCAGAATCGCCCGGCGCATGGCTGTGGTAAGCAGGCCCACCTTCTCCGCAAATCCGATGGCGATCTGCATGGCCAGCACCAGCCCTAACGGGGTGAAGGTCTGGAAATTCGTCAGCAGATTCTCCAGCAGCCAGACAAATCCGTCCTTGCTGATCAGACTGTTGGACGTCACCGTGTCCCCGGTGGTGGGATTCACCACGCTCACTCCGGCGGCGGAACAGAGCATGCTGATCACCGCCAGGATCAGGCACAGCCACAAAAACAGGATGTAAGGGTGGGGAAGCCTGTTGCCCGCCCGCTCAATAAAATCCAGCACGCGTCCCCCTCTTTTTTTCTGCATCGCTTTTTCACTCATATGCGCATTCCTCCTTGGTACTTCATTTTCTTTTTTAGACCGTGGTCTTATTATAAGCAAAAAATAAGAACGGCGCAATTACATTTTGCCATTCTTAATTTTATAAAGTCAAACTGTAATTTTTATGCAGTTTTTTCCCTTCGATTCTTTTAATCTTCACGATAGCTCCGATAAAACCGTTCCAGCTTTGGCATACTGGCCTCCGTCAGGTCGTATTCCCCCTTGGCCAGACACCAGGATATCAAAAGGCTTCGCTCCTCCTCGATGATGTCGGTCACGATCTGGCCACAGTCCAGCTTTGCCGTCAGCTGCCCCAGCTTTTGGCCCTGGGACACAATGGACGACAGAATCCTTCGCACCGCCCGCTCCTCCCCCCAGAAGGAAATTCCCGTGGTGCCGGATAGCTGGCTGATGTAAAGACTGGTCAAAAGCTCGGCGCCGATTTCATTTGACAGGAACTGAAACATATAGCGGTTGATCTCCAAAAGCTGGTCCCTGGCATGGGCATCCCGGCAAATCAGACCGTAAAGCTCGATGTATTTCTGGTCGAATATCTCGTACAGGGAATCCAAAAGCTCCGCCTTGGCGTGAAAATAATAGTAAAAACGCCCCTTGGAGCACCTGGCGCCGCGCAGAATGTCCTCCATGGTCGTATTCTGGTATCCCTTCTGGTAAAACAGCTGCCAGGCCGTGTTTAAAATCTGCTGCCGCTGCCGCTGCTCGTTTTCCTCGTCCTTTGTCCGCATGATCCATTCTCCTTACCGACTCTGCGTGATGAGTTCCTGTTCTATTTTTGCAGGTTTGGAGAAAAACGTCAAGTGTTTATTGCGGCGATTTCCAGCCCGTCTCCCATCTCAGAGCGCGCTCAGATACCCGATTATGTGTTCTGCCACCGGAACCGGATCCGCCTCCAGCAGCTCGCAGGCGCGAAACATTCCGTACCCGTCGCCTCCGGCCCGGCGGTAATTTGTGATGCACAGGGTAAAGCTGTCCTCCGGCAGGATGTCCCGGCCTCCGTATCTCAGGCGGACCACCCGGCTGCCGGGCTCGCGGGAAAAATCCAGCCGATAATCGATCCCCGCATAAAAGTCATAGTGGAAATAGCGGGGCTTGGGTCGGAGAAAGCGTCTGTCGATCCGGAAACTTCCGCTCTCCACATTCAAAAACTCAGCCGTCCACTCCAACGCGCTGCGCAGCACGGCTCCGCTGCATCGCACCGTACACAGGGTATTTGCGCTGGTGTAGGCGAGGAATACATCCGCCACGCGCACCTCGGCGGGCAGGCCAAGGGCCGTGTTGGAAAGGTAGGTGGCGGAAATCTGCGCGCCGGTGACCGCCATCTGCACCTGGTTGATAAAATCCGCCAGCGCGGACCCGTGGAGAGCCATGTACACCCGGTCCTGTATGGGAATCGGGGCGGGCAGCGTACCGATCCGCCTGGACTCCCAATTTTCCAGGGCCTGGCGGAGGCTGGATAAGGCCGGGGGCGAGTCTGCCGGAAGAGGCATGGGAGGAGCCGCCTCCACAGCCGTCCCATCTTTCAGGCGCGACGCAAACCGAATCTCCCCGGCCATGCCAACCGTGCCGGTAACCTCCGCGTAACACCCGAGGAAGCAGCCCGGCTGCACCGCGTAAGAGCCATACAGCGGGCGGCCCGGCTCCCTCAGATGCTGATGCCCCGTGAGGAGCAGGTCCAGGCCCGGCTCCCGGCAAAGCTCGCAGGCGGCGTTCTCGCCGCTGTCATCCAAAACTTCCCCTGTAGCGGGGTCTTCCTCAAAACCGCCGTGGTAGATACAGACCGTCACGTCGCAGCGCCCCCGCAGTCCGCCCAGCACCCTGCGGGCCGCGGCCAGCGGTTTTTCAATGCAGAGCTGACGGATCGTTTCCTCCCGCTCCCATCCCGCCAGGGCGTCCGTGCACAGCCCGAACACGCCGATGCGCAGCCCGTTCTCCAGCGTAAAGATCCGGCTCTCCTCCACCGGCAGAATACCCGCCCGGCTGTGGATATTGGCGCATAGGCAGACCGCGTTCAGGGAGGTCAGGTAGTATGTAAGGTACGGAAGACCATAATTAAAATCGTGGTTCCCCAGAGTTACCGCATCGTAGCCGCAGCCGTTCATAACCTGTGCGGCCGGATGCGGCGGCAGTTCCCGCCCGGGCGGGCGCGCCGCTTTCCCCCGCTCCGTTTCATCCCCCATACCTTCCCCCGCCCAGATTTCCCGCGCAAAAAAAGTACCGGCGGTCCCGCCCTGAAGCAGGTCCCCGCCGTCAAAAATCAAAGTATTTCCATCCCGGCGAAACTCCCGGCCTGTCTCGTCCAGCCCGGCCTCGCCGGGCCGGGCGAACAGACGTCCGTGGATATCGCTGGTATAAAGGATTCGAACGTTTTTCTCTCCTGTTTTCATGTTGTCCCCAAATTTACGTTTCCAGAAATTCCTTCATGATCTCCCCGCGGATCTCCAAAAAGGCGGGGTCCGTGCGGTCCCTGGGAAAGGGCAGGTTCACGGGCACGATCTTCTTTACCACGCCCGGGTTCTTGCCCATGATCACCACCCGGCTGCTGAGGTAAATCGCCTCGTCGATGTCGTGGGTGACGATCATCATGGTGGTTTTGTCCTGCTCCCAGATACGCAGCACCTCCTGCTGCATGGACATGCGGGTGAAGGCGTCCAGGGCGCCGAAGGGCTCGTCCAGCAGCAGAAGCTGGGGCCTGGTGGCCAGGGCGCGGGCGATGCTGACGCGCTGCTGCATGCCCCCGGAGAGCTGGTTGGGCACGGCATCCGTGAATTCGGACAGGCCCACCAGGTTGATGTAATACTCCACCATCTCCTTCTTCTCCGCCTTGGGAACCGCATCGGAGATCACGAATTCAATGTTCTGCCGCACGCTCAGCCATGGAAAGAGTCTGGCTTCCTGGAAGATCATACTGCACTTGGGGGATGGCCCGTTCACCGGTTCGCCGTCCAGCAGGATCTCGCCGGAGCTGATGGATTCCAGGGTGGTAATCAGCTTTAACAGCGTGCTCTTCCCGCAGCCGCTGGCGCCGACAATGGCCACCATTTCCCCCTTTTTGACGGTCAGATCCACACCGGCCAGGACCTCGAACTTCTGCCCCCGGATATAAAAGTTTTTGTACAACTGGTGTATCTCAAGAATATTTTCATTTCCAGCCATGGTGATTCGCCCTCCTTATTTGCTGTCCGTGATGCCGCGGGTTTTAGCCAGATAATAATGCTCCAACCGGGTCAGCCCTCTGTCGATGAACAGGCCGATCACGCCGATCACCAGCACGCACATATACATAACCCGTGCATTTGCCGTCTCCCGGGAAAGGGTGATCAGATAGCCGATTCCGGTGGAGGAGGCGATCATCTCCGCGGCCACCACGCTCATCCAGGCGTTGCTCATGCCCAGCCGAAGACCGGTGAGGATGGCGGGGATGGAGGAGGGAACAATGATCTTGAAAATGGTCTTCAGGGTGGGAATCCGGTAGGTGTACGCCACCTCCAACAGCTTGTTGTCCACCGACTGGATTCCGTGAACGGTGTTGAGCAGCACCGGCCAGAAGGAGCCGAATGCGATGATCGCCACCTTTGAGGAAAAGCCGATGCCTGCCAGCAGAATCACGATGGGCACCAGGGCGATGGTGGGAATGGGGCGCAGCACGCTTACGATTCCGCTGAACGCTGCGTTTACCGGCTTGAACAGTCCCATCAAAAATCCCGCCACCACGCCGCAGACCGCACCGATCACATAGCCGCACGCCACGCGCCCGAAGCTGACGCTCAGGTTTTTCCAGAGTTTCCCAGATTCGATATAGGACAAAAATGTCTTCGCGATTGTCAGGGGCGCCGGCACAAGGGACGCTTTCACCAGCCCGTGGGTTGACGCGAACTGCCATAAGAGAATTACCAGAACCGGAAACACAATGGCAATCCAAAGCAGGGTTTTGTTCTGTCTCGCGCTGTTTTTGGAGTTAAGATTAAACATTTACAAACTTCCTTTCCATATATTCCGACGTGCGGCAGGCAGGGCGGCTATGGCCGCGTTTACCGGTAGCCTGCGATCTCCAGATAGTTCAGCTCCAGAATATCGTCCAGCTCGATATCCGGGTTGGACAGCAGGTCGTTGGCTTTCATGAATTCCAGAACCTCGCCCAGCACCCGCAAATCCTGTTCGGTCAGGTTGACGCCGAAGTTGGAGCCGCCGTACATGGTGGAGAACCAGCTCTCCTCGCGCTGGGTGATTCCGGCCAGAGTGGAAAACGCCTCTTTCTGGTTGGCTTCGCTCTCCGCCATCCAGTCGTCCACCCGCTGAACGGTTCTCAGCACCTTGGCAGTGATCTCAGGATATTTCTCACAGAACTCACTGCGGCCTAAAAAGGCGCTGATCTGGCAGGTGCCGCTGGCGGTTCCGTCCGCAAGTACGTGCACGTCGCCGGTCTCGATCATGGAGTTAAATTTGGCCAGCTGGTCCGCAGCGCCCTGTACCTCCCCTGAGGCCAGAAGCGTCACAGTGTCGTTGGTGTTGACCAGCTCGATATCGTTCTCCGTAAGGCCGAGGGACTCCAGGTAGGTCAGAAGCAGATAGTGCGCGCTGGTTCCGACGGAAACGGCGATCTTGGCCCCTTTTAAGCCCTCCGCGTCCGTGATGTCCTTGTTGACAACCAGAGGATACATGGTTTCCGTGTCGCAGTTGCGCCCAATGATCTTGTAGCCGTACTCAGCTGAGATTCCGGCGATGGCCGCCTGCTCCCCGAACTCCGCGAAATCCAGATCCCCGGAAGCGAAGGCCTCGGAGATGGCGGGACCGTTCTGGAAATAGTCCATGGTGAAGGTCACGTTGCTGCCCTCAAATTCCTCCTCCAGATAGCCCAGGTTGTAAGCCAGGTTTAACGGGAACTGGCTGTTGATATCTCCCAAATGAATCTCAATGGGCTCACCGTCGTATACATAGCTGTCCAGAGCGTTTTCCCCTGCCCCTTCGTCGGCCGTGGTCTCCCCGGCGGTTGTGCCTTCGGCCTGGGTTTCCTGAGCCTTGGTCTCCGCCTCCGTGGCGGCCGTGGTCTGCGCGGTTGTCTCCGTCTTTGCCCCGGTTGAACATCCGGCCAGTGTCGCTGCCATGCAAAGTGACAGTCCGATGGATAATGCTTTTCTCATGTTACGTTCCTCCTCTTAGTGTGTGATGTTTTTTCTGTAATACATCGCAATGTGTCACAGTTTCAGCAGCTTCGCCGCATTATTGTAAAAGAAATCCGGCATTACGGATTCTTTTATCCCGCAGGTCTCATAAAATCCGGCAGCATCCACGATGTTGAGTATCGGGTAGGCGGTGCCAAAAAGCATCTGGCCCTTCATCAGCGTATTGGCGGCCTTTATGTAATCCTGACTTCCCGCGCCGGTCAGGCCGTACATGTCCGGGACGATGTAGATATTGGGGGAGTTGAAGGCCATGGCCATCACCTCCAGGTGCCAGGGCCATCCGCCGTGTCCCACGACGATTTTAAGCTCCGGGAACCGCTGGAGCAGAGCGCCTAACTGGCGCACCGTGTCCGGGTCCACAACAGGCAGAAGCTTGGCGCTGTAGCTCACAAACAGAACCAGATTCTCCCGCTGAAGCTTCTCATACATGGGGTAGGCCACCGGATCGTCGAACCGGTAGGGCCTGGGCTGAAAGGTGGGTTCTGCGCTGACCCCGCGGATATCCCAGACCGCCCGGAAACGGTCGATCTCCTCCAGCGCGCTCTCCCCGTCCATGGGGTCGATGTAGGGGAACACCATGAAACGTCCGGGGTATCGGGAAACCAGCGGAAACATGCCTCCGTTCTCCCCTCCCAGGTTCTTGCGCTCCGGGACCACGCAGAGTTCCACCCCGGCCAGGTCCATTTCCCGCACAAACTGCTCCAGATTGCCTGTGCGCTGGGATTCGGACACGGTTAAGTCGAAGGCGTCGGCGAGCCTGGCAAAATGCGCCTGTTCATTTTGGAACATAGTCAGATAATTACCGAAGGGCGGGCGCACCCTGAAATCAATTTTTTTATACACTGCAGCACTCCTATGTGAATTTTCATATTCATTTTGTTAAAATTAGTATATAATAGGGGCAGCTAAAAAAATATGAGATTTCTCACATTATGAAGAATTTTGGAGGATGAAATTGAAGAGCGCAAAGAGTCCGGAAGCCACGGACAGAATTTTGAAAGAAAATGGATTTCTGCTACACTTTTCCTTTGATATCCGCCCCTATCTGCGCGTCACGGAGTACGAGAAGGGCGAGTACATCATCCGCAACACGGATCAGCTGACGCGGATTCTCTATCTGGTGAGGGGCACGGCCAAGCTGTACGGTTTTCACAAAAACGGCAGGCAGTCCCTGATCAATTTTTTCACGCCACCCAGCTTTTTCGGCGTACCGGAGCTGTTTGAAGAGAACAAACGGCCTTTTCCCATCGTGGCGCAGACGAAGTGCCGCTTCATCGAGGTGGACACCCGGGGCTGCCGGGCCGCCCTGCTGCAGGACGCGCAGTTTCTCCGGTTCTGCTGCAGCATGGCGCTGAAGCAGAACGTGGCCCAGAACCACCGTTACATGTGCCTGACCGCCTACCCCAGCCGCAATAATCTGGCGGCCTGCCTGCTGCTTTTGCAAAACGACGGGGTCCTGTCCGTAAAATACACGGAAATCGCCGAGTACCTGACCATCTCCTACCGTCATCTGATGCAGCTGATCTCGGAGCTGTGCGAAGAGCGGATTCTGGAGCGGGTGCCGAAAGGGCTTCGGATTCTGGACTGGGAACAGGTGCGGGCCTTGGCCGATGAGATGCGGGAGGACGATCACGGGGCGGGGCATTGAGAAAGCCGCCCCGGGAGGCGGCTGACTTACGGTATGAACCCATCGCTTACAAATAATGCTCCAGACAATATGTAATCATCGAGCAAAATGGTGTATACTTCCCATTCTCATCTTTTTCACTGTAGTATCCGATTGTGTCCGCTATATAGTCGTCTTGATCGAGCAATTCAACATCCGCAAATTCGAGTTCTAAAACCGTATAGTAGGACTGTTTTCTCTGTTCCCGTAAAACATACGAATCCAAATGCAAATGATTTTTCATCTGCTCTGCGCTTGAATTATTATCCACTGCAAAAATTTTTCCGTTTAACCGAAAACCGAATATTCCTTCGATTTGATCGGACAGAGGTGAGATGCAATACCGGAAATCATACCAGTTTCCTTTATGGGAATTGCAGTGGTCTGAAATACCGGATTTCTCGCCCAGGCACGAGGCAAACAGGTTTTCATAGTCCAGTTGAGCATTCCGGCAAATATCGCATTCTTCCTCTGTCAAAACGTTCCGATCCGGATTTCTCGGCATAAAGTGTTCAATATTGCAATCATTTAGATTGATTCTTTTTTCACAATAGCAGCAAACACATCCCTGCTCCTGCAGCAGATCTTGTTTGATTTTATAATATTCTTCCGTGCCATATAAATCATTGTAGGACGGCTCCCTGCCATTTCTTCTTATAAACGCTTTTTTCCACGCAGTAAAATGACGTGGCATACTATTTTTTCTGATTCTGTGCATATCGCTTTCTACCCACTTTAATTAACAGCCGCGCTTTCACCGTATCGGCGTTTCGTTTTATCGTAATCTCGTCGATAAAGTCCGCCAGCATTTCCGCCTCATCAAATTTTTTCTCCTCGATGCACCCATACATTTTATCAATTTTCAATTTGACCTCATGATTCAGGGAATCTGTATTTAATACATCCTCCAGAACCGTATTGGAGTCTAAACCGTACAGCGATGAAATCGAAGTGCATTTTATTGTATCCGCTTCATGGGATAGGGAAATAATGTTAAATGCCTGATCGACCTCCCCTAAAATCTGTGGCGAATGTGTTGTAATGATAAATTGTAAATTCGGAAATGTTTTTTTCAAAACACGAATCACTTTTCGCTGCCATGATGTATGCATATGCAGTTCAAGCTCATCGATCAAAACGACACCTGTTCCAAGCAATGGGTTTTCCAGAGACGGATTTGCAACGGCCAATCGTCTGGCAATATCGCCAAATAACGCCAGCGTGCATTTTTCACCATCGGAAAGCTGTAAAACATCCAGCACTTCTTTTCCTTTTGTTACCCGCATGGAGTATGGCTTCGCTACAATGTGGATATCCGAATATCCGTCAAGCATCGCTAACATTGCCTTTTTTACGGCCTGCAGGGCGATATCCCGATAGGAGGGCTCCTGTTTTTGCATTTGTGTTTCAAATAACTCCTGCTCTAAAAACCATTCAAACAATTTACTGAATGCGATTTGATTTTCGATTGAATGCTCAAAGGCAGAGTACTGGCCATAAGATTCACCTCTTCTGATTCGAAGTGGTGTTTTTAAAACCAGACGGTTCACACCGTAGTTAACGAAGATCGGCAAATTAAAATGTTCATTTTCTTCGATTAGATTGTTCTCCTCATCTATCTTAACTTCTCCGACATATAATTTTTCATAGTGGTCAACCAGCCGGTCCAATTCTGCTGTGTTCTGTGACCTTTTATTATCATAGGTGATCTCGCGGCCGTAATGATAAACTTCTTTTTCCTGCTCAAAAATGAAATCAGCTGCAATCTTAGCCGATGCTTTTCGATATTTTATATCTGACAGTTCCAAATTCACCGTCTGCTTAAATCGTAATTTAACAATCCGATTGATAATATTCGCATACAGCAGATTAACAGCGGACAAAATTGTAGACTTGCCCACTCCATTGATGCCAAACAAAATCATGCTTTTTCCATCTAAACTCAGCTTAAGTTCATGAATTCCTCTGAAATCATTCAAATACAAGGCGTTTATTCTCATATAGCTCCCTTTAAACCATTTTATGTTTCCTTAATTATACTTTGTCACCAGCCGACAGGCTGATGATAAGTGATGCGTTTCCTTAATTATACCACGCGGCTCCGCCGCTAAACCGATTTCATTTAAAAAGTATACCATACAGGATCAACAAAATCCATCTTTAAAGATGCGAAAAGCCGACGGTTTCGACTGAAAATAGTCAATACCGTCGGTCGGTCTACGCCTCCATCGGCAGCGTCACCACAAACTCGCTTCCCTCGTCCAGCTTCGACTCCACACGTATCGTCCCGTGGTAATAGCCCACAATATGCTTTACAATGGACAAGCCCAATCCGGTCCCGCCCTGCTTGCGGCTGCGGCCCTTGTCCACCCGGTAAAAGCGCTCGAAAATGCGGTCCAGGGAGTCCTCCGGGATGCCCACCCCATTGTCCCGCACCCGGGCCACCATCTGGCGGTCCGACTCCCGGACGTTTACCCAAACCTGGCCGCCGGGCCGGTTGTATTTGACCGCGTTTCCGATCAGGTTGGTGAACAATTCCCGCATGTGCTGGGCGTTGGCGCGGATCATCAGGGGCTGGCAGTCGATGTGGATGAACACCTGGCCCGCGGCGGCCTGAGGCTTTAATCCGCCCACGATCTCCTCCAGGAGCACGCTTACACGCACGTCGGTCATCACCACCTCCGCCTCCTTCGTCTCCAGCCGGGAGATCATGAGGATATCGTTGATCAGGCCGGTCATGCGCACGGCCTCTTTTTTGATGCGGCCGGCGAAATCCCGCTGCATGTTCTCATCCCGGATCAACCCGCCCTCTAACAGCTCCGCATAGCCCTGGATGGAGGTGATGGGCGTTTTCAGCTCGTGGGAGGCGTTGCTGAAAAACTCCTGGCGGATCTGTTTTTCCTTCTCGATCCGGGCCAGATATTCCTCCACATCCCGGGACATCTCCATGGTGGTGTCCGCGATCACATTGATCTCCGGGTACGGGCTTGGCTCAAATTTCAGGGAGCGGTAGTCCCCCCTGACCTTTAACATCTCCCGGGAAATCACCCGCAGCGGCCTGGTGACCGAGGACACAAAGCGCTCCGTCGCCGCGATGGAGCACGCCAAAGCCAGCATAAAGCTGCCCATAGCCGCCGGAAACAGCAGCGGAAGGTATTCCCGCATCCCTGAATAGGGTACAGCCAAACGCAGCACGTTGTCCGAATGGGCGGAGCGCATGGCCACGTAGAGCATGGTCCGGCCCAGGGTGGCGGAACGGCGGATGGCGTACCCGCTGCCCTCCGCCAAGGCGGCCTCCACCTCCTCCCGGCCCAGGTGGTTGTCCAAGGAAGCCGCATCCGCTCCCGTGTCCGCGGCCACCGATCCGTCGGCCGCAATCACGGTCAGGCGGCTGTCATAGCGGTCCGTGACCAGCTCCAGCCGGGCCACCTGGCCGTTTAAATCGCCGCCGTACTCCAGAAGGCTGTCGGCGCTCTCCAATATATACAGCATGTCCTCCCGGGTGCTGTTTAAAATGCTCCGGCTGCTGGCCCCATAGAAAATCAGACTGTTCAAAAACAGCGCCGCCAGCAGCACCAGCGCGAATTTCTTCAGCAGCGCTCTACGCATTTGCATTCTCCCCGGTCTCAGGCTTCACCATCCGGTAACCCACGCCCCGCACCGTGCGGATGCAGGCCCCGCCGTCCGCGCCCAGCTTCTGGCGCAGGGTACGGATATGCATGTCCAGGGTTCTGGTCTCCCCGTCGTACCCGTAGCCCCAGATGCGGTTTAACAGTTCGTCCCTCGTCACCACCCGGGAGCAGTTTTCCAGCAGGTACATCAGCAGCTCGTACTCCTTTAAGGTCAGCTCCACCGGCCGTCCTCCGGAGTTTACCTCCCTGGTCCGGCGGTTGACCCGTATCCCGTCAAAGGCCAGTTCATCGCTCCTGTCCTCCCGCCTGCTTCTGCGCAGCAGGCTGCGGACCCGGGCGGACAGCTCCAACACGCCGAAGGGCTTCACCATGTAGTCGTCGGCCCCGCAGTCCAGCCCCACCACCTTGTCCAGCTCCTTCTCCCTGGCGGTGAGCACCATAACCGGCAGATCCTTTAAACCCTCGGTGCGGCGCACCTCCTTGATCGCCTGGATGCCGTCCATCCCCGGCAGCATCCAGTCGAAAATGGCCAGGGACGGCGGCTCTTCCTTCATGCGCGCCAGTCCCTCCTCCGCGGTCTCAAAGCTCTCCGCCTGATAGCCAAAGCCCTCCAGGGCGATCTGCAGCAGATTGCGGATATTTTCATCGTCCTCTATGATATAGATCCGGTCCATTTTCCTTTTCCTCTCTCCGTCTCATTCCGGCGGCCGCGGCCGCCTCTGGAAACAGCATATCAAATCTGCGTAAAATCCGCCCCTTGGAATTGTAAAATCTATGTAAAATTTTCGTTTCAGCCGCCAGTCAAAGCAGTTCCCGGTAAACCCGCAGCACATTTCCGGCAAAAACCGCCTCGATCTCGCCCGCCGTAAAGCCCTGGCGCTCCATCTCCTGAGCCAGTCTTGGCAGGTCCGCGGCCGTTTTCAGCTCCAGATCACCGCCCATTCCGTCAAAGTCCGAGCCCAGGCCGATGACCTGGATTCCGCCCACATTGCGGATATGCTTCATGTGGGCCACCATGTCGGCAACCCGGCTCACATCCTCGCCGCCCGCAGGAACGTCCCTCAAAAATCCGCCGTAATAGTTGATTCCCATCACGCCGCCCCGCTCCGAAAGGGCCCGGATCATCTCGTCGGTTAAGTTCCGTGGATGGGAGCAGACAGCCCTGGCGTTGCTGTGGCTGGCCACAAAGGGCTTTTTGGTGTGCAGGAACACATCCCGGATTCCGGCGTCATTTAAATGAGCAACGTCGATGATCATACCCAGGCGCTCCATCTCCTCCACAAAGGCGATGCCCACCTCCGTCAGGCCGTGTTCCGTGTCCGGCACCGCCTGGTAATGTCCGCCCTCCAGGGCTTTGCGGCCGTTGGGAAACGCCAGCTCATTGGGATGGTTCCAGGTAAGCGTCATCATCCGCACGCCCAGCCGGTAGAAATTCCGCAAAAAGGAAAGCTCTCCCTGACAGACGCCGCCTTCCTCAATGGCCAGCAGAGCGGACATCTTTCCCTGCCGCAGGTTCTCCTCGATATCCGCGTAGCTGCGCACAATCCCGATCAAGTCCCGGTGGGCCTCCAGCTCGGTATAAAATGTATCCAGAAGCTTCATGCAGTATTCAAAAGGCGGCTCGTCGATGGACGCCAGATTGGTGAAAAGCGCAAAATTCTGCAGCCCGTAATCACCGGCCTGCATCTTCTTTAAGTCCAACATCAAATTGTTTTCCAGCACTGAAACAGTCCCCCCCGCCCTGTGATCCTGGTACAGCGCGGCAATGGTGTCGCAGTGCATATCAACTACTCTCATATTCCCATCCTCTTTCCGGATTCCATCTGTTGCGGTTCACAGCCCGGCGGGCAATCGCCAAGGCTGTGGACACAAACCCTCATCCATTCATATTTTACGCTTATCTTACCATATTATCCCTGAAATTTCCAGAGGAGGGGAACGTTTATCCGCGGAGGATGGCGCCGCGCGAACGTCACTCGCTACGCAGGGCGTCGATGGGATTTAGGTTGGCCGCGCGGCTGGCGGGCATGTAGCCGAAGAGCAGTCCGATGCCCACGGATACGCTGAAGGAAATGATGATGGCCGCCGGCGTGGGCGTGGCGTTTATGCCCACCGCCGCTCCCACCGCCGTGGTGGCCACACAGCCGATGAGAATGCCGATCAGACCTCCCAGGGAGCTGGTCACGGCCGCCTCGATGACGAACTGCCGCATGATCACGCTTTTATCCGCTCCCAGGGATTTTCGGATGCCGATCTCCCGGGTCCGCTCCGTCACGGACACCAGCATAATATTCATGACTCCCACGCCTGCCACCAGCAGGGAGATACCCGCGATTCCGCCCAGCATGCCGCTCATCATGGCGATCTGCTCGTTCAGGGAGTCCAGCATCTCGCTCATGGCCGTCACCCGGTACAGGTCGTCGTCCTTAAAAATCTCATAGAGGTAATTTTCAATCTGTGTTTTGCATTCCTCCGCCTTGGTGGTGTCGATGATGGTGAAGGTGTAGCTGCTGATATTGGCGTTGCGGGACATTTTCACGGCAACGCTGTAGGGCAGCCATACAAAATCGTCGGTGCCGCCCTGGTCCGGGTCGTCCTCCTGAGCCTCCGCCACGCCCACGATTTTAAAGGCGTAGCCGCCGACTTTGAGAGTCTCCCCCAGGGCCTTCTCCGCTCCCCCGTATAGCTCCTGAGCCACGTAGGCTCCGATCACACACACCTTCTGGCGGGCGGCGATATCCGCGTAAGAGAGATTCCTCCCCTGCTCCAGCTTGTAGTCCTTGATCTCCAGATACTGCTCGCTGCGGCCCGCAACGCTGGTGGAGGTCAGGGAGTCGTCCCCGTGCTTGATGGTGGTGGACACCGTCACGTTGGGGCTGAGGCCGTCGAACAGGTCCGTGTGCTCCTCATAAAAGGCGTACATCTGATCCACGTCCAGGGAGCGGGAGGACAGATTGGTCACATTCACATTGATCTGGTTCACGCCCATGCTGGCAAAGCTCTCCACCACGCTGCCCATATAGCCGTTCACCAGGCTGACCAAAATGATCACGGCCGCCACGCCGATGATGATGCCGAGCATGGTCAAAAAGGAGCGCATCTTGTTGCCCCATATACTTCTGATCGCCAATTTAAAGGATTGCAGCATAGTCTTTCACATCTCCGTCAAAGGTAATCTTCCCATCCGCAATGCGCACCACCCGCCTGGCCTCCATGGCGATGGAATTGTCGTGGGTGATCATTACAATGGTGTTTCCCTCATCATTCAACTGCTTCAAAAAGTTCAGCACGTCCCGGCTGGTCCTGGAGTCCAGCGCTCCCGTGGGTTCGTCGGCCAAAATCAGGGAAGGGCTGCCCGCCAGCGCTCTGGCGATGGACACCCTCTGCTGCTGGCCGCCGGAGAGCTGGTTGGGCATGCTGCGCCATTTTTCCTCCAGCCCCACCTTTCGCAGGGATTCCAGCGCCCGCTCTCTCCGCTCGGCCTGGCCCGCTCCGGCGTAAAGCAGGGGCAGCTCCACATTTTCCAGCAGGTTCAGCTTGGGCAGCAGATTGTACTGCTGGAAAATGAAGCCGATCATCTTGTTGCGGATTCTGGCCAGCTGCTTATCCGTCATCACGGCCACATCCTCCCCGCCCAGGAAATAGTCTCCCCGGGTGGGAACATCCAGGGCGCCGATAATATTCATCAGCGTGGACTTGCCGCTGCCGGATTTGCCCACAATGGCCACAAACTCGCCGCGGCGGATGGTCAGGTTTATGCCGTCGTTGGCCCGGACCTCCTCGCCGCCCAGGGTATAAATCTTATAGATATCCTTCAGTTCGATTAGCGGCTGTCCGGCCGCGCCTTCACCGCGCGCTGCCAGTGCCTCCCGGTTTGTCTCTTCCATCCAATCCTCCTGCGGCCTGTATTTCATACTGCGGGGCTCTGAACCGGCGTCAACGCATGCCTCCGCTTCCCTGACGGTTTCCGCCGCCCTGGCTGCCTCCCGGCGGGCCGCCCATGCCTCCGCCTCCTGCCGGCATCATCATAAAGCTGTTTACATTGCTGGCCGTGGATTCCGCCACATAGACCACATCGCCCTCGGAAAGGCCGCTCTTGATCTCCACATAGGAGTCGTTTGTCAGGCCGGTCTCCACCTCCACGGAGCGGAAGCCCGCGGGCACCGGTCCCTGCTGCTCCGTCACTGTCTCATCCTTCACATACACCCGGTTGCCGCGCATCAGGGCGTCCACCGGGATCGCCAGCACGCCGTTGGCCTCCTCCAGGGTGATCACGCCGTCCACGTTCATGCCGGGAAGCAGATCCCCCGTCTCGTCCAGGGTCACGGTCACCGGGTAGGTGCTGACTCCATTGGAGTAGGTGCTCTCCAGGCTCACGTTGGTCACCGTGCCAGAGAAAGACTGGCCCTCAAAGGCGTCCGCCGTCACCGCCACCTTCTGCCCCACCTTCACCTTGCGGATATCCAGCTCGTCGATGGACATCTCAAAGGTCAGGCTGGACAGGTCGTAGATGGTGGCAAGAACCGTGGTGTTGCTGGTATTTTTGGTAATATTGTCCCCAACCTTAAAATTCTTTGCGATCACCTGTCCGGAAATGGGCGCGGTGATGGTGTAATTGTCATAGCTGTCCTGGGTGCTCTCCAGCTTGCTCTGAGCGGATTCCATCGACTCCTGGGCTTTGTCCAGAGCATCCTTGTAGCTCTGAATCAGTTTATCCGCCGATTTGGAGGTCATTCGGAACATCGGGGTGCCCTTGGACACGTAGTCTCCCTCGTTGACCAACACGGCTTCCACCTCCACGCCGGTGCTCAAATCCGCGTTCATGGTGGTATCCACGGAGGCTTCGAAGGTTCCGTCCTCGCTGCCCGCAAAGTCGCCGATCTGGGCCGTGGCACGCATGGTGTCGGTCAGGCCCCCGGGATTGGGCACGGAAATGGTCACATAGCGCACCAGACGGCCGCCGGTCAACACCCGCTCCTGGTTGGCAACCGCCTTCACGGTGCCGACTATCTGTTCCCCGGTGTCCGTCAGGGTGACGGTGACGCCGTTTCCCACGCCGATGGCCGCCGCCTCGCCGGAGAGAAAGGGGATACGCAGCTCCATCACGTCGTCGCTGTAAATATCGGCCAGCTTGGTATTTCCACTCACCTTATCGCCCTGGTTCACGTACAGCTCCTTGATGTAGCCCGACTCGGTGGCCTTGTAGGTATTGCCGCTGTAGTCGCTTAGGGCGTCCTCATAGTCCTGGGAGGCGTCCTCGTAAGAGCTTCTGGCCCGCTCAAGGGAGTTGTTGGCGCTGGTCAGCTCTGTCTCCATGCTGGACTTATCGATCTCGTAGAGCACCTGGTCCTTCTCCACCTGATCCCCCTCCTCGAAATTGGCGGACAACACCTCCCCCTCCACCAGCGAGGTGATGCTGTAGGTGTCCTTGGCCGCCAGGGTGCCCGAGGAGGACAGCTCGGATGTGATATCCCGGCGCTCCACGCTGGCTGTGTTCTGGGTCTTAGCCGTGGCCGCGGCCTGCTTCGCTCTGGAATTGCGGTAAGCCATGAAGCCTATCAGCGCGGCGGCCGCCAGAAGCAGCGCAACGATGATTTTGACTCCTTTTCCGCCTTTCTTACCCCGCCGTTTCCCGTTTCCGGAGAGCGTCCGGCTCTCTGCGCCCTGTCCGCCGCCGGACGGCTTGCCGCCATCCTTTTTCCGAAATTTGAACTTAAATTTCCCGTTCATCCCGCACCTCATCTATCAATATTCAATGGCGTCCACAGCCGTATAGCTATTGCTGCCGGACGACCCCTGGCACACCACCACCACCTCGTCCCCCACCTGGACGCTGCCGTAGATGGAGAACAGATACTGTAACTGGGAGGAATTCAGCGCAATGGTGATGGTGCCGTCCCCGTCGATCAGCTCGGAGTCGGAGGAGTCGTTTAAATCCACCTCCAGCTCAATGGATGTGGGCGTAATCACATCCGTGGACTTGTAGTAAATGTTCTTGACCTCGCCCTTAACCAGAATGTAGTTGCCCACTCCGTCTTCGTCGTCCCAGCCCGAGGTGGTGTAGGCCCAGATGGTTTTGGACTTCACATTGTAGTAAATCACCGCAAACCCGCATTCCCGCTGGGACTGGTTCACCGCCTCCAGGCTGCTGGCGACTCCGTTTAGGAACACATTGGCGTTCTCCGTGCTGAAGGGGACTGACTCGGACACGGAAAAGCCCTTGCGCACCAGGATGGGGCCCTTGCGCTCGTCGTCCAGGATCGTGATGGGGTTGATCTCCCCGTCGGAGTTCAGCTCGCAGCCCAGCACCGCGCCGTAAATCTCATTGCTGTCCTTTTTCTTGGCTTTCAGCAGGTTGTAGAAAATATTCACGCAGTCCGTCTGGGTCAGCACCTCGTCGGGCTGGCGGCTCACCTTTTCGTTCAGCTCCAGATAATTGAACTTTGAGATGCGGGAGGAGGCCAGATCCCCGGTGAAATCGCTGTCCGCGTAACCCAGCATGGTCAAAAACGCTTTTGAGGCGTCCTTATATGTAATATAGTCGTCGGGTTTGAACATCCCGCCCAGAAAACCGCTCATCCAGCCCTGGGAGGCGGCGATGCGGATATAGACGGCGTTTTCATGGTTCATCGGCACATCCGCAAACACGGAAACGCTGGATACCGGAAGATTTTCCCGGTAACTGGACGCGTTCACCAGCATTTTCGCAAACTCGGACCGCGTCACCTGGCCGGAATAATCGGTGACGCTCAAAATCCCCAGAAGATCCACCACCTTTTTGCGCATATCGAAATTGGCGGTGGACGTGCTGGCGTTCACCGTCATGGGCGCGGCGGCCGTCACCGCCGTCACCGCGGCCAGGGAGGCATAAAAAAAGCGGCCTGCCTTGTATCGTCTCTTCATAACCGTTGCTCCTCTCAAATCGAACGCATATTTCTTTGTTTTCTCATACTTTACCACCTTAATGTGTTTATTTTGTGATTGGAGCTTCAAAATTTCAACTTTTTTCCAGATCTAATACGGGGATATTTTTTCAATATATCTGCAATAATTTTTTATATTTTCTGGGTAACGCCAAATATTTTCTTATATTTATGGTGTGTATATTGAAAAAGTCTGATTTTAGTTCTATACTCAGGTAAAGAGGCATTTTTTTCTTTTCTCACATCAAAAGGGGGCTTATCTATGAATCTTTCGTATCTGGCACCGGTCGGCTCTGTCATCGCCCTGCTGTTTGCAGCGTATCTTGCGCGGGGAGTTCTGAAAAGCGATCCCGGCTCCCGGGAAATGGTCCGGATTTCCATGGCGGTGCGCAAGGGCGCAGGCGCATATCTGAAACGCCAGTACCGGGGTGTATTCCTGTTCTTTGTCGCCATGTTTCTGCTGTTGGCCGCCATGGCCGCGGGCGGATTCCTCACCATGTTCGTCCCCTTTGCCTTTATCACCGGCGGCTTTTTCTCCGGCCTGTCCGGCTTCATCGGCATGAAAATCGCCACCGCCGCCAACTGCCGCACCGCCTGCGCGGCCACGGACAGCCTGAATTCCGGCCTGAAAGTGGCGTTTAAGGCCGGGGCGGTCATGGGTTTCACCGTGGTTGGCCTTGGGCTTTTTGACCTGTCCTTCTGGTTCTTTTTCCTGAAATTCTGGTATTCTGACCCGGCCCACCTGGCGCTGGCCGCCGGACAGTCCCTGGAGAGCGCCCAGGTGCAGGCCATCACCTCTGCCATGCTCACCTTCGGCATGGGCGCATCCTCCATGGCATTGTTCGCCCGTGTGGGAGGCGGTATCTACACCAAAGCCGCGGACGTAGGCGCGGATCTGGTGGGCAAGGTGGAGATCGGCATCCCTGAGGACGACCCCCGCAACCCCGCCGTGATTGCGGACAATGTGGGCGACAATGTGGGGGACGTGGCCGGAATGGGCGCGGACCTGTACGAATCCTATGTGGGCTCGGTGATCTCCACAGCCGCCCTGGCGGTGGCGGCAGGCCTGGAATTTAAAGGGGTGACCATCCCAATGGCCCTGGCTTCCGTTGGAATCCTGGCTTCCATCCTGGGTTCCTTCCTGGTGAGCACCCGGGAGGACGCCTCCCAGAAAGAGCTGTTAACCGCACTGCGCCGGGGCATCTGGGGCAGCGGCGTGATCATCGCGGCGGTGGCTTGGCCTCTGATCCGAATCGGCCTCGGCCCGGGCTACACCGGCGTATACGCCGCCGTGCTCTCCGGTCTGGTGGCCGGTATCCTGATCGGCTATTCCACTGAGTATTTCACCTCGGACACCTACGGTCCCACCCAGAAGCTGGCGGACTCCTCCGTGACGGGCCCGGGCACCGTGATCATCCGCGGAATCTCCCTGGGAATGTATTCCTGCGTATTCCCGGTGCTCATCGTGGGCGTGTCCGTGCTGGTCAGCTTCTATGCGGCCGGCGGCAGTTCCAACTTTAACATGGGGCTTTACGGCATCGGCCTGTCCGCAGTGGGCATGCTCTCCACCCTGGGTATCACCCTTGCCACAGACGCCTACGGCCCCATCGCCGACAACGCAGGCGGCATCGCGGAGATGGCCCACCTGGGCGAGGACGTGAGAAAACGCACCGACGCCCTGGATTCCCTTGGAAACACCACGGCGGCCACGGGCAAGGGCTTTGCCATCGGCTCCGCGGCCCTGACGGCCCTGGCGCTGATCGTGTCCTACATCAATCAGGTCAAGGTGATCAACCCGGAGTTCGTGTTCGACATGCAGATCACCAACCCGGCCGTGTTGGTGGGCCTGTTCATCGGCAGCGTGCTGCCCTTCCTGTTCGCCTCCTTCACCATGGAGTCCGTTGGCGAGGTAGCCCAGAGCATCGTGGTGGAGGTGCGGCGGCAGTTTAAGGAGATCGCCGGACTGATGGAAGGAACGGCTGACCCTGACTACGAGGCCTGCGTGGATATCTGTACCAAATCCGCCCAGAAGGAAATGATCCGCCCCGCAGTGGTCGCCATCGCGGCTCCCCTGCTCACCGGATTGATCCTGGGCGTCAACGGCGTAATCGGCATGCTGGCCGGGGCCACGGCCTGCGGCTTCATTCTTGCGGTCATGATGGCCAACTCCGGCGGCGCCTGGGACAACGCCAAGAAATACATCGAGAGCGGCAAACACGGCGGCAAGGGCAGCGAGGCCCACAAGGCGGCCGTGGTAGGCGACACCGTGGGGGATCCCTTCAAGGATACTTCCGGGCCGTCCATCAACATCCTGATCAAGCTGCTGAGTATGGTATCCATTGTGTTCGCGGGAGTGATTCTGCATTTTTCGATTATGTGAGATGGCGGTGAGGCGTTAAAAGCAGGGAGGCGATCCCATTTTCCGGATCGCCTCCCTGCTTTTTAATCCCACATTCAAAATTCATCCGTAATTAACATTTCTTTACATAACAAATTGAACCCGATCCCCATCTACATCAGCCCACCCTCTCCAAAAAATATATTTTATCCAACCATATGCTCAATCGCCTCTTCCACGGCAGCATTTAAACTTTTTCCATGTTCGATTGCATAGGTAGCAATCGTTCTGTGTAAATCCGGGCTGATCCTCACATTAAATGTTCCCTTGTATGGCAGTTCCGGCTGTAGACCGCGCTCTTCACAATCTTTCAAATATTCATCAATTACGCTACGAAAGTCCGCTTCCAACTCGCGTACCGAGTCGCCCTCATAGGAAAGCAAGGACTTTACACCAATTACCTTTCCGTACAAACAATTATCAGCTTTTGAATATTCCACTGTTCCGTTATAATTCTTATAGGATAATAGGCTGCTCATAGTTGGCCATCCTTTCTCAATTTCTCGACTACCTGATCTAATACATATTTTTTTAATACACCATTGGGATGCGGCTTATGAAAATTAATTACCTCGTTGCTCCCTTCTTTGATGAACTTCACTCCTGAACCGGTTCCGCCTTGTTTTAACTCATATCCAAAGTATGACAATAATAATACCATTTCATCAAATGTAAAATCCTTCGGTTTCTTTATGAGTCTGTCGATTAATTTTTCCTTCTTGCTCATCCTTACATCCCCTTTATCAATACTATACACTTTTCATTCGATTTATGCAACTATTTTTAGTTGCGCTTTGTCTATGCGATCACCCGTTATCATAATTTAAAACATATAACATAAAAAGGTGAGGCCCCCACCCCAGGAATCCCTCTCCTTCTCCATCTACCACTCACATAAGCGGCGCAAACAACCGCAGCGCCCTGCCCGCCGCCCGCTTAAAGAACGGATATCTCCGGCATTCCTCCAGCGTAACCGGCTTGCATTTCGTTATGGTCGCCTGGAAATCCCGCTCGATCTCAAGTACCACGGGATTCCTGTAAATATACGCGGCGCACTCAAAGTGCAGGTACAGGCTGCGGAAGTCCAGATTGATGGTTCCCACCACCGCCTTGCTGTCGTCGCTGATAAATTCCTTTGCGTGCACAAATCCCGGCGTGTACTCGTAGACCTTCACGCCAGCCTCGATTAACTCCGGGTAATAGGTCCTGGCCAGAAGGTACGCGTACAGCTTGTCGGGAACGTGGGGCATGATCAGGGTCACGTCCACTCCCCGCTTGGCGGCGAAGCAAAGCGCGTTCTCCATCTCATCGTCCAGAATCAGGTAGGGCGTCATAATGTGCACATAGTCCTCCGCCTGATTCAGGATATCCAGATAGAGCTGCTCTCCCACCTGCTCGTTGTCCATGGGGCTGTCGCCGAAGGGAAGGACATAGCCTTCCCCGCCCTCCACGGGCAGCGGCTCCCGCAGATACACCGGATAGTCGTCCTGTTCCTTCTCGGTCACATTCCACATCTGCAAAAACATCATGGTAAAGCTGGTCACCGCATCGCCCTTGATCATCACCGCCGTGTCCTTCCAGTGCCCGAAACGCACCTTGGCGTTGATGTATTCGTCCGCCAGATTCACGCCGCCCGTAAACGCGGTGCGCCCGTCGATCACCACGATCTTGCGGTGATCCCGGTTGTTCTGGTAGGTGGACAGGGTGGGCTTTATGGGCGAGAACATCTTGCAGCGGATGCCTTTTTTCTCCAGCTCCTTCGGGTAACCGTAAGGGAGCAGGATCAGGGAGCACATGCCGTCGTACATCACCCGTACCTCCACGCCCTCCTTCACCTTCTGCTCCAAAATTTCCAGAATCTGGTTCCACATCTTGCCGCGCTCGATAATAAAATACTCCATGAAAATAAATTCCTTCGCAGACCGCAGCTCCCGCTTCAGCGCCTCAAACTTATCCTCCCCCAGAGGGAAATGGCAAACCGAGGTATTTTCATACACCGGAAAGCCCGCCCAGCGGTTCATGTATCCGGCCAGGCGGAACTGGGACGGATCGTCTTTGGCCAGCCGGTCGGTGACGGCCTCGTTCTGGGTCAGGCAGGGCGCTGCCATTTTTCGGGTCATTTTCAGGCGCAGCTTTAAGATCCTGGTCCGCAGCTGCACGTGCATGAACAGGAAAAACAGCACGCCGAACACCGGAAATACCAACACCGGGATGATCCATGCCATCTTAAAGCTGGCGTTCTCCCGAGCGTTTAAAATATAGATCACGGCGAAGGAGGTGATAATCAACGCAAGTCCGTAGGCGTAAATCAGGTAATCTCCCAGCCAGCGGATCACTCCAAACAGAATTCCAACCTGAATCAGCAGAAACAAAATTACAAAGGCCGTCCGCCCAAACACGACGCGGAACAATCCGCGCAATTTCTTCATAAACGTTTTCTCCTTCCTCGCCGCCGTTTTTCCTTTGTCAGCCGGACGGTCAGTCCTCCAGAGCCTGACGGATGTCCTCGATGATATCGTCTGCGCTCTCAAGTCCCACGCTGAACCGGATCATGGATGGGTCCACACCGGCTTCCACCAGCTGCTCATTGGTCAGCTGACGGTGGGTATGGCTGGCCGGATGGAGCACGGCCGTTCTGGAGTCCGCCACATGGGTCTCGATGGAACACAGCTTCAGCTTATCCATAAACTCCGCAGCGGCCTCTCTGCCTCCTTTCAGGCCAAAGGAGATCACGCCGCAGGTTCCGCCTGGCATATATTTCTGTGCCACCTGGTAATACTTGTCGCCGGGCAGTCCGGGATAACGCACCCAGTCCACATCCTCCCGGGACTGCAGATAAGCCGCGATCTTAAGCGCGCTCTCACAGTGCCGCGGCATGCGCAGGTGAAGGGTCTCCAGACCGAGATTTAACAGGAAGGAGTTCTGAGGGGACGGAATGGACCCCAGATCGCGCATGAGCTGGGCGGTGGCTTTCATAATATAAGCCATCTTTCCGAACCGCTCCGTGTATACGATGCCGTGGTAGGACTCGTCCGGCTCGGTGAGACCGGTGAAACGGTCGTGGTGGGCCTCCCAGTCGAAGTTTCCGCTGTCCACGATGCAGCCGCCCACACAGGAGGCGTGGCCGTCCATGTACTTAGTGGTGCTGTGAGTCACAATATCCGCTCCCCACTCAAAGGGACGGCAGTTGATGGGGGTGGCGAAGGTGTTGTCCACGATCAGCGGCACGCCGTGCTCATGGGCCACCTTGGCAAATTTCTCAAAATCCAGCACGGTCAGCGCCGGGTTGGCGATGCTCTCGGCGAACAGCACCTTGGTGTTGGATTTGAACGCCGCGTTCAGCTCCTCCTCGGTGGAATCCGGGCTGACCAGCGTGCACTCCACGCCCATCTTGGGGAAAGTGACGGTGAACAGATTGGTGGAACCGCCGTAGATCGCGGAGGAAGCCACGATGTGATCTCCCGCCTGGCAGATGTTGAGCACCGCGTAAAAGTTGGCCGCCTGGCCGGAGGACGTCAGCATGGCGCCCACGCCGCCCTCCAGCTCACAGATCTTCGCCGCCACCGCGTCGCTGGTGGGGTTCGCCAGACGGGTATAGAAATATCCGTTCTCCTCCAGATCAAACAGACGTCCCATCTGCTCGCTGGTGGTGTATTTAAATGTGGTGCTCTGGTAGATGGGAAGCTGACGGGGTTCCCCGTTTTTCGGCTCCCATCCCCCCTGTATGCAGATCGTGTCCAGTGAACGTTTCGTACTCATGCCAAATCCTCCTGTTGGTCGCTTTTTTATATGTTTATTTTAACAAAATCATCAGATGGTGATCAGATTGTACTCCCGGTTTCCCAGCCCCAGCTTCACGCCGTGGTCGATGCAGGTCTCCCAGTTGGTATCCGGATGGGTGTCCTTAAAATGGTCGTGGTGGCAGTGCTCCTGCTCCGCCAGATAGCTGCCGTTGATCACCGGCTGGCGGTTAACCGCGTCCACGCAGGCCATATCCAGGGCCACCGGATCAAAGGAGGCGAACATACCCACGTTGGGCACGATAGCCGCGTCGTTCTCGGAATGGCAGTCGCAGTTGGGGGAAACGTCCACCACCAGGCTCACATGGAAATGCGGGCGGTCCTTTAAAACAGCCCAGGTATACTCGGCAATCTTCTTATTCAAAATATCGTTGGCCTCGTCGCACATGCTGTCCACCGCGTCCAAGGGACATGCGCCGATGCATCGGCCGCAGCCCACGCACTTGCTCACGTCAATGGACGCCTTGCGGTCCTCAATGGTGATGGCCCCGTGAGCGCAGTTCTTTTTACAGGAACCGCAGCCCACGCAGAGCTCCTGGTTCACAAAGGGCTTGCCGGCATTGTGCATCTCCATCTTTCCGGCTCTGGAGCCGCCGCCCATGCCCAGATTCTTCAAAGCTCCGCCGAAGCCGGTGGACTCGTGCCCCTTGAAATGGGTCAGGGAAATGACGATATCCGCATCCATCAGCGCCCGGCCGATCTTAGCCTCCTTCACGTATTCCCCGTCGATGGGAACCAGCACCTCGTCCGTTCCCTTAAGGCCGTCGGCAATGATCATGTGGCAACCGGTGCAGAAGGGGTTGTAGCCGTTCTCATAGGCTGCATCCAGGTGATCCAGAGCGTTCTTGCGCCGTCCCACATAGAGAGTGTTGCAGTCGGTGAGGAAGGGCCTGCCGCCCCTGGACCGGATCAGGTCCACCAGCACCTTGGAGTAATTGGGCCGCAGGTAGGCCAGATTCCCGGGCTCGCCGAAATGTATCTTGATCGCAGTAAATTTATTTTCAAAGTCCATGTCCATCATGCCGGCCTTTTTAACCAGCCTCTCCAGCTTCTGCAGGAGATTTTCCTGTAATGTGGTGCGCATGTTGGTGTAATATACGTTCGATACTGCCATGATATCCTCCTTTGGAATCGTTATAATCCATTATTATACTTCATCCGGAGCGGATATTCAATCTACATTTGGAAAAGCCTTCCGCGACTTTTAACATTTTTCTAACGCCCCTGGTTCTTGCAAAAAGCTTCGTCCCTGTGTTAAGCTATTATCGTTATACAGAGCTAACCGGAGCCGGGTCCCGGCTCCAACATTCTCATAGACGCACCAACAGTATTGGCGACGGACTGACCTTCGATCAATCGTCCATTTTTCCGTTTTCATGATTTGCCCCGGGTATGCGTGCGAGCGTTTCCCACTGTCCGCCCACAGCGGACCGCCTGCCTGCGCCGGAACCGGGAACGCCGGACGCCCGATCCGCGCCTGTGGAACAGGCAAAATCCAGTTAGTAGGAGGAATCTGTTTGAATAAAAAATTAAATGAAAAAATTTCCGAATCTCTCTCCTGTGTCCTGCCGGTGACCTGTATTGTGCTGCTTCTTTGCATCACGATCACCCCCATGCCGCTGGACCCCCTTATGTTGTTTCTGGCCGGGGCCGCCTTTCTGATCGTGGGTATGGGCTTTTTCACCCTGGGCGCGGACATGGCCATGATGCCCATCGGCGAACGGGTGGGAGCAAAACTCACCTCATCGGGACGCCTGCCTCTGATCGCTCTGGCCTGCTTTATCATCGGCGCGGTCATCACCATGGCGGAACCGGACCTAAAAGTGCTGGCCAACCAGACGCCGGCCGTGCCGGACGCCGTACTGATGGTCTCGGTGGCGGTGGGCGTTGGCATTTTTCTGGCCCTCGCCTTCCTGCGCAGCCTGTTCGGCTGGAGCCTGTCCAGGATACTGCTGGTCTGCTACGGCGTGCTGTTTCTTTTGACCGCCTTCGTGCCCGGCGATTTTCTGGCCGTGGCCTTTGACTCCGGCGGCGTGACCACCGGACCCATCACGGTTCCCTTTATCATGGCCCTGGGCGTGGGCCTGACCTCCGTGGGGCGCACCCGGGAGGGTGGGAGCAGCAGCTTCGGCCTGGTGGCCCTCTGTTCCGTCGGTCCCATCCTCTCGGTCATGCTGCTGGGTATGGCCTATAGCTCCTCCTCCGGCAGCTACACACCCTTTACCATCCCGGAGATCGCCAACTCCCAGGACCTGTGGCTGGCCTTCCAGCGCCAGTTTCCCGAGTACGCTCTGGAAGTATTTTCCGCGCTCTTCCCCATCCTGCTGTTCTTTCTGATCTTCCAGGTCTTTTTTCTGCGGCTGCGCAGGCGGCAGGTGGTAAAGATCCTGGTGGGGATGCTCTACTCCTACATCGGCCTGACCCTGTTTCTCACCGGAGTCAACGTGGGCTTCATGCCGGCGGGGAATTATCTGGGCATGCAGCTGGCTTCCCTGCCCTACCGCTGGATCATGGTACCGGTGGGTATGGTGATCGGCTACTACATCGTCAAGGCCGAACCCGCGGTGCAGGTGCTCAACAAACAGGTGGAGGAGATCACCGGCGGCACGATTCCCGCCAAAACCATGATGCTTGGCCTCTCCGTTGGAATGGCCATCTCCCTGGGCCTGTCCATCTTCCGGGTGCTCACCGGTCTGCCCCTTTTGTACCTACTGGCGCCGGGTTACGCCCTTGCCCTTGGGCTCTCCTTCGTGGTGCCGCCCATTTTTACCTCCATCGCCTTCGACTCCGGCGGCGTGGCCTCCGGCCCCATGACCGCTACCTTCCTTCTGCCCTTTGCCATGGGCGCCTGTGAAGCGGTGGGCGGCAACATCTTAACGGACGCCTTCGGAATCGTGGCCATGGTCGCCATGACACCATTGATCATCATCCAGCTGATCGGCCTGCTGTACAAGGTAAACGCAGGCAAGCCGAAACCCAGCCATACATCCCCCGCGCCCTCTGCCGCCGGGGAAATCATCGACCTAAACGAGGAGGAACCAGCATGAGCCAGAACCGAATCCAATGGATCGCAGCCATTGTAGACCGAAAAAAGGGAGAGGCTGCCGCAGAAATATTCCGTGAAATGGGCGCGGAGGTCCTGACCGTAATCCGCGGCCACGGCACCGCCAGCTCCCGGATCATGGACTGTTTGGGCCTTGACGAGCCGGAAAAAGAGATCGTCGCCGGCATTGCCGGTCCCGGAGCCGCCCCGGACTTGTTTAACGCATTAAAATCCCGGCTGAATTTTTCCCGCCCCGGCAAGGGCATCGCCTTCGCGGTTCCCTTATCCGGCGTCAGCGCCGCCATCTCCGGCCGCCTGGACCTCCAGGCGCCGGCTCCAAAGTCGAATACAGCCCCAAACCACCCAAAGGAGGACTCCGCCATGTCAAACCCAACTGCCTATGAACTGATCGCCGCCGTCATCGACGACGGCCTGTCCAACACCGTGATGGACGCCGCCCGCCTGGCCGGCTGCCGCGGCGGCACCCTGGTCAAGGCCCGCGAAACCGGCGGAGCCGCCTCCCGGACCCTGTTCGGCCTGACCATGGCCGAGGAACGCGAAATCCTCTTCATCCTGGTCCCTTCCGCGGACAAAAAAACCGTGATGAACGCCATCAGCCAGACCATTCTGCGGGAAACCGGAGAGCACGGCACCGTGTTTTCCATGCCCGTGGACGCTGTGGCCGGGCTGGTACCGGAAGAGGCAGCGCAGTAAAACCTGCGCTGCCTCTTCCCTCACGTCGTTCCTCTCTCCGCAATTTCCATATACAGCATCACCCGGTGGCAGGGCGGCCTCTGCTCCAATACATCCAGGAGCGTCCGCACCGCCATCAGGTTGCTTTCCACCATCTTTGTATCCAGGGATGTCAGCTTAGGCTTGCAGATCTCCGCGTAGTTTGAGTTGTCCTCCCCCATCAGAGAGACCTGCCCCGGCACATCAATTCCCATTTCCTGTAAATAGTCCAGCACTCCGATGGCAATCATATCCACCGCGCAGATAATCCCATCCGTTTCCGGGTGTTCTCTCAGCAGCAGAGCCGCGGTATCCCTTCCCCCCTGGAGCGAGCGCTCCACATCCTCATAGACAATCCCCGTCACAGCTCCCCGGTACTTGGCAATGCCGTTCTCAAAGCCCCGCCTGATAATCCCGGCGCTCAGACGCCTGCTGTCAATGAAAAGAGCCAGCTTGGACCGGCCTTTGCGGACCAGAAAGTCAACTCCCATCTCCAGCCCCTGGGTCTCGTCGATTCCCACGCCGTAGACATTGGGCAGGTCGAGAAAACCATTGATCATCACCACCGGACACTGGGGCAGATACTGTTCAATGGCGCGTCTCACCACATTGGTTGCGTAAAATGCTCCCGCTAAGATCACGCCGTCCACCCGTCTCCCTGCCACGGTGCTGATGGCTTCCACCACCTCGCCGTCCGTGGTGCCGGTATTGACCAAAAGACAGTGATATCCGTGTTTGGCCAGCTCCCCTTCCATATAGAAAAGTCCTTTGATGCTGTGCTCCGAATGCAGGCCCGGCATCACGGAGATCAGCACCCCGATCGTTTTACTGGACTTTTTGGACAGGCCCCGGGCCGTCTCGTCCAGACTGTAGTGATACTGATCCAGCAGAGCCAGTATTTTCTCTCTGGTCTCTTTTCCAACCCCGGGCTTATTGTTGATCACACGGGACACGGAGCTGGCCGAAACGCCGGCCAGCTTAGCAATATCGTAGATTGTCATGTTGTCTTCTCCAAAACTATGTGGGCTTTGATTGATCGCATAAATATACGTTTCCTTATTATACTTTGTCGTCAACCGCAGGTTGGCGATAAGGGATGCGTTTCCTTACTATACTTTGTCGTCAACCGCAGGTTGGCGATAAGGGACACCGTTTCCTCATTATACCATACTCCGGGGGGCTTTTTCAATTATTCAAAACCTGAACTTATTCTTTGACGGCGGGAATACATCCGGATAAGTCTCATTGTACAGCTTGCTGAGAATATACTCCTCATAATGGCCCGTATATTCCGCCTCCATTTTCATATACCCGTCCGGGTCAAAATAAGCGGCGGCGCTGAATCCCGCCAGCCCGGAAGGCCCTTTCTTATTGTATGTATAGGTCACATTCTGTTCCGCCACATTGCGGTAGCCATGCTCCAGCATACCGTCCATGGCCGCCTTCAGCGTATAGTGGGTGGTCATAATCTGATACCCCAACGGATAAAGCTCCTCCACCGTGGCTTCCGGCTTTCCATCCGGCGCGGTCACGTCGGGGAACATTTTCCATCCCGGAACCCGCTCCGCCACATATCGGGCCTGCTCAAGCGTCCTGGTTCTGACCACGGTGGTCATCTCTGCCCCCAGCTCATGGGCCCGCCTCATGCGCTCACAGCACTGGTCCATCATGGTCTCCACATCCCCGTTGGTCCGCGCAATTAAGATACAGTCCGTATCCTTGAGCGCATCCACCGCCGCCTTCACCTTCGCGTAGAACAGCTCCTCCGGCAGAATTCCGTAGCTGCTGGCATCCTCCATCTGGATGGCGGTGACACCGATGGCCGCCAGGCGTTTGCACTCCCGGTAAATGGCGATAGGGCTTTTGGCCCATCCGTCGCCGATGTCCACGGCCAGGGGAATGTTGCTGCTCCTGGCAATCCGCCCGGCCATCCACTCGCATTCGGCAAAATTGGACGTGTCGTGCTCAATGATCCCGTTCATGGCCATGGACAGCTCGCCGCCGCTTAACATCATGGACTCAAACCCCACGATCTCCACCGCCCGTGCGGAAGCGCAGTCGTAAACACAAGGTACCATAAGGCAGCGGTCATTTTCCTCAATCAACTGCCTGAAACTTTTAATGTACATCCGTCTCCATCCTTTTCTCTCCGGCTTTCCTCACCTGTTCCCGGTAAGCCGTATATTTTTGATCCCGCTCAATCCATTCCCCAAACCCGAAGGGGTGGAACTCATGCCCCAGCCTCCGGTCAAACTCGTCGTTTTCCGAGTAGACGGTATTCTGATTGCGAAAATTTTCCCTGAGGTATTCCAGCATCCCCTTGGTGGCCCCCTTCATGCAGGCATGGTTGGAGACCAGTTGAAACCCCCATTGCTTCAGCTGTTCAAAGGTCACATCGCTGGTTCCTCCTGAGGCGTGCAGATCCGGATAAAAATGATAACCCGGAATCTCCCTTCCAATGCGTATGCACTCCTCCTCACAACCGGCGTAGTTGATGCTCTGGATCATGGTAATCTCAGCCCCCGCCTCCGCTCCCAGCCTGGCCCGGCGTATGGCTTCCTCAATTCCCAGACCATTCCTGCGGGCCATGGCCCCGGTTTGGGCCGCCCCTCCGCCCCTGCAGTTGGTGCGGGCGATGATTATACATTCCGTCCCCTTTACAGCGTCCACCGCGGCCTGGATATTGGCCGCGAACAAATCCGCCTCCAGAAAGCCCGCCTTGTGGGCGTAGCCATAACCGCAGCCGATTCCGCCTCCGGCCTCATCCTCCACCGAGATCGCCATCGCCCCGGCCTCGGCCAGGCGCTTGCAGTTCCGGTAGACCTGAAGAGGACTTCCGCCCCCGTTCTCTCCGTCCACGATCAACGGCAGCCCCGATGAACCCGCAATCCGCTCCGTGGCCCAGATATATTCCTCCCAGTTGTACAATCCCCCCGGGATTCCATTCATGGAAAATTCCAGTTCGCTGCTGCTGAGCAGAATGGCATTGTAACCGCACAGTTCCACCGCCCTGGCGGAGGTGCAGTCATAGACGCAGGGCGCCCAAATAAATTCTCCCGCCTCCAGCATCTGCCGTATTGTCTTATTTGCCGCCATATTTTCTCCTTTTTCCAAACAAACGCCGTCTACAGCCCCAGGTACTGGTTCAGCACTTCCTTGGGGATCTCCGCCGTCAGTCCGCCGTAGGCAATATGGCCTTTTTCCATAATGTAGCATTTCCGGCTGGCGGAAAGGGCGAAATTCACGTTCTGCTCCGCCAGAAGGATCGTCACATTCTGCCGCCTCAGCGACGCGATAATCTCCCCCAGTTCCTTCACCACAATGGGGGCCAACCCCTCGGTGATCTCGTCCAGAAGCAGCAGCCTGGGATTCTGCATGAGACCTCTGGCGATGGTCAGCATCTGCTGCTCTCCCCCGCTTAGACGTCCGCCCAGGAAGGACTCACGCTCCTTTAATCTGGGGAACAGCTCATAGACCCGCTCCAGATTCCAGGCGTTCTCCCCGGCCTGCGCCTTCCGCTCCGCCATCATCAGGTTTTCCCTGGTGGTCAGAGTTGGAAAAATATGCCGCCCCTGGGGCACGTAGGCGATTCCCTTTCTGGCGATGCGGTAGGCGGGAAGCCCCACCAGCTCGTCGCCGCAGTAGCGGATGCTCCCGGTAACCAGGCTCTTCTCCTTCGGGTTCAGATTCCCCACGATGGATTTCATCATGGTGGACTTTCCCACCCCGTTCCGGCCCAGCACGCAGACGGAATCCGCTTCCTCCACCTCCACGTTTACCCCGAACAGGATCTGGCTGGCCCCATAAAACGCGTTCACGCCGTTCAACTGTAAAATCATACCTGGGCACCTCCAAAATAAGCCTCTTTCACAAACTGGTTTTCCCGCACCCGCTGAGGTTCGTCCGTCACGATCAGGGCTCCCTGGCTCAGCACGGAGATTCGGTCGGAATAATGAAACACAATGTCCATATCGTGTTCAATAAACACCACTGTAATCTGACGCTGTCCGGCAAGACGGCGGATCATTTTCATAATCTCATATCCCTCCGCCCGGGCCACGCCCGCGGTGGGTTCATCCAGCATGAGAAGGATGGGCTCCATGGCCAGCGTGACTGCGATTTCCAGACGCCTCTGGTCGCCGTAGGAAAGCAGGGCCGCCGTCTCGTCCATTTTCTCCTCCATCCCCACCAGCTTTAGAATCTCCCGGCATTCCTCCCGCAGATAGCTTTTTTTCTTCGGAAGGAAATCATAGGTCTTTCCTTTCCGCTTGATCAGCGCGATGCGGATATTTTCAAAGCAGGTCAGCGCAGGAAACAGCTTACTGATCTGGAAGCATTTGGAAATCCCCAGATTGGCAATGTCGTAGGGCTGCATATAGGTGATCTCTCTGCCCTGAAAAAACACCTGGCCGCCGGAGGGGCGGGTCCGGTTGATGATCAAGTCCATCAGCGTGGATTTCCCCGCTCCGTTTGGCCCGATAATGGCATGCATCTCGCCCTCATAAATCTGCAGATTCACCTGGTCCGTGGCCTTTAACGCCCCGAAATTCCTGCACAGGTCCCGGGTCTCCAGCAGAATTTTGTCCGTATTTTTCTCCATATCCACCACTCTTTCTACTCACTGTCGTGTTCTGCCGGCCGGTCCTGCCGTCTGTGCAGCCGTTTGACCAGCTTGTCTAGGGGGCCTCCCTTTCCCAGCAGTCCCTCCCGCAGGTAATAGGCGGTCAGCACAATGATCACGCCGATGATTCCCTCATAATACATGGTCTTGACCGACAGGTAATTCTGGATGGTGGTAATGATCACGGACCCCAGCACCGGCCCAAGAAACACGGATCGCCCGCCCACCACGCACATCATGATGGCCTGCATGGATACATTCGCATCCAGAGAGGTAGTGTACGCGCCTGAATTGCGGAAGGCGTACAGGATGCCCGCGATATTGGCGAACACGGCGGAGATCACAAAGATGGAAACCCGCATTTTCCGCACATTCACCCCCAGAAAAGTCATTCTCTCGTCATTTTCCCGGATCCCCTTCAACATCTGCACATAGGGCGACTGCACCAAAAGATAGATGAGCACCGCGCAAATCCCCGCGCAGATCAGGATAAAAAAGAACAGCTGCCGGTAGCCGGACATCCAGGACGGAAGGAAATAGTAAGTAAATCCCACAGTTCCCCCCAGCTGGGCGGTTTTGTAGAGGACCAGCTGCACCGTGGTGCAAAGTCCCATGGTCAGGAAGCTGAAGGTCAGCATATTGTTTTTCAGGCAGGCCGTGCCCAGAAACCAGGCTACCGGAATCACGGTCAGCACGGATAAGATGCAGGCGGGGAGAAGGGGCACCTGCAGCTTGGTCAGATACACCATCAGCGCGTACCCGCCGAAGCCGAAATACAGCGCGTGGCCCACGCTGGACATTCCCGCGTAGCCGAACATCAGGTTAAAGCTCAGCGCGTAGAGCGCCATAATCACAATTCTGGACAGGAACGTGATCCCCACCTCGCTCAGCAATGCGCCCAGCACCGCGAACACGATAAATACCGCCGTTCCAATCCACAACTCCTTTTTCACACGTCCCATCATCACGCCTCCATCCCCTTGCTGAATAAACCGTGCGGCTTAAAAAACAGAATGATCACCATGCAGGCCGAGGCCACGCAGTTATAGTAGGTGGGGATCACCAGGGAGGCGATGCCCGTGATCACGCCCAGCGTGGCCGCGGCGGGCAGACAGCCCTTCATATTGCCCATGCCGCCGATCTGCAGCGCGGGCATGACACTGGCGAATACGGTTAACCCCGCTTTAGGCGAAATCCCTGATATGGGGGCGTTTAACGCGCCCGCCACGCCGCCCAGCCCGGTGCCGATCATAAACATGGCGATGTAAAGCAGATTCACATTGATTCCCAGGTTCTCAACCATCTTCCGGTCGCTGATAATGGCCCTGAAGTACATGCCCAGCTTGGAATAGTTGAGCACCACCCACAAAATCACGCCAATCGCCAGTGAAATCGCGATTGTAAAGAGATAGTAGATCGGGAAGGCCAGCCCCAGAGACTCCACCCGCACAACGCCTTTCAAAAAGGCGGGAATGGGCGTGGCCCGCACCTTGTAGCCGCAGATAAACACCAGCACGTCGCACATAATATAAGAAAAACCCAGCATGATCAGCCAGCTGAAGGTCATGTCCTTACCGTGCACCGGGCGCAGCACGATCTCCAGCAGCGCGCCCACGGCGCCTGGCACCAGCATGCCCACCAGCAGCGCCACGCCGAAGGGCAGACCGGCGCTGGTCACATAGTAGCAGATGTAAGCGCCCACAATATAAAACGCTCCCTGGCCGAAATTGATATTCCCGGTCCCTGCCACGATCAGGCTCATACCCGAGGCCGTCAGATATGTCATCAGCCCCGAAGAAAGCCCGATCATAATACACAAAATAATTGAAGAGATCCCCATCGTCATACCCCGCTTATCCGTGAGGCGCCGGCACCTGCGGCGCCTCCTTATCATTTGCCCCGGCCGTTACTGAAACCGGCTCACGTCGTACCCCTGGGTCTGGGCCCAGGCCTTCATCTCGTCTGCTGAGGGAAGGTATTCGTCCCCGCTGAACGTCTCAATATTCTCACACACCACCACTTCCGGGTAGTTTTCGTCAAATTTGGAGGTTCCGTAGTAAAGGTTGGTGACAAACTGGTTGTCCACTCCGGTTCTGAAATAATGGTCGCCGTTGCAGTCCGAGTATTTTACCGCGGAGATCGCCTCGGTCAGAACCTGTGAATCCCTGTAGTCCGTTCCCGCGGATGCACAGCTTTCCACCGCCTGTTTCAGCACATTAAAAATGTTGTAGATAGCCAGGCCGTTGTCAGACGGGAAATAGCCGTTCTCCTTGGCCACATCCGTCTCCCTGTAGTCCTTGCAGAACTGGATCAGCTCCTCGTCCATCATAGTCTCATCCCAGAACGGCATAGTGAAAACGCCGTGGGTCTGGCCGTAGGGGAACTCCTCCCCCGCGATCAGCGGCTGGTTGGTGGAACTGTCGGTCACCAGATCGTTGTACACGCCGCAGCTGGAAAACAGATCGAACATGGACGCCTGCTGGCAGAAAGACACGAAGTTGGGGCCGCCGCCCTGTTGGAGCACCATATCCGGCTTCATGCCAGCCACAGATGAGATGATATTGGAAAATTCCGTGTCGTTAAAATTGATTCGGAAGCTGGCCAGCATCTCGAAATCCGGGTTGATCTTCTGCCCCTCGTAGATCAGGAACTTCTCGGCGTCGATGGTGGCCGCGCCGTCGGTGCCCACGAAGCAGAAATTCTTCATGCCCTCCGTGCCCACACAGTGGAGCGCCAGGATTTTTGCGAAGCCCCAGGCGTTCTTGCCCATGTTGAAGGCGTAATCCGAGTAATTCCCCAGGGTGATCTGGGTGGATGTGTTGGAGATCAGGAATACCGGAAACTTGTTCTGGGAAGCCCACTCCGCAGCGGACGGGGCCAGGGCGTCGCCGCTGGTATAAATCGCGCACACAGCGCCGGAATTCTTGATATCCGTCAGGCGCTGTTTGACTGTGGAGGCGTCGCTCTCGGGATCGTAGAGCTGGCAGCGGATCATTTTCCCGTCCAGGCCGCCGTTCTCGTTGATGCGCTTGACCGCCGCGTCCCAGGCCGCGATCAGCCAGCCGTTGGTGGCGGCATGGGTGGAGGACATGTTGCAGATGATGCCGATCACCATCTCGTCTTCACTGCCCGCCTCAGCCTTGGCCTGTCCGGTCTCCTGCTGCCCGTTTCCCGCCTCAGCCGCTGTTTCCTGCGCCTGAGCCTGAGTCTGTCCGGACGTCCCGGAAGTTCCGGCTGATCCCGACGAACAGCCGATTACGGATAGCGACATACACGCCGCAAGCGCCAGGCCCAATATTTGTCTGCTTCTTTTCATGTAATTCTCCTCCTATCGTGTAAACTCGCTTTCATTTTCCCCATTGAAATACAGCTGGTTTGCATTTTCATAAAACAGTTTATCCTTATCCTGCCCGTCCAGGAAATCGCAGCGCTCGAACACTTCGATCATCTGACTGTAGGTGGCCCGGCGGAACGTCCCCGGTATATCCGTGCCCCAGATCACCCGGTCCGGCCCGCAGATGTCGAGAAGCTCCTTAAAATAGGTCAGCGCCTCCGAATAGGGATACCCCTCCTCCTCAAACAGGTCCGGCATCGCCGTCACATCGAACCATACCCGGCTGCAGCTTCCCAGACCAATCATGGCTCTCCATTTCTCATACAGCCCGGCATGTTCCCGCAGCCCGTAAAAGGGCAGTCCCATGTGACAGATCACAAGCTTTAGCGCCGGATATGTATGGAGCACCGTAGAAATCTGTTCCGGGCTGTAGCTGGGAAATGCCACCGGCCCCGGATCGATCACCACGATCATACCGAGCTCCTCCGCTTTTCCGAAAAGCCTCATCATCGCCGGATCGCAGATTTCCAGCTTTCCGTAGAGCTCGTTCAGCCCCCGCATCTCAAACTTCACAATTCCGATCCCGCGGCTGTGCCATTCCTGGAGCTGCGCCTCGCCTTCCCGGCGAATTTCCACACACACAGCCCCGGCGATGCGGCCGGGATACCGTTTTACGGCGTCCAGCGCCGCTTCCGGCACGCCGCTCTCAAGTCTTGCCATCAGTACGGCCTTTTCCACGCCGTACTCCTCCATCACTTCCATCAGGGTTCCGGCCTCAAACGCCGAGTCCGCCATATAGGGCGGCAACCTTCTCCGGTCCCCCAGCGGCGTGCGCAGCATTCCGTAGGCGTCGTGCCGGTACTGGGTAATCGGATCAATCCACCCCGGCTCACGTTTGGGAATCAGATGCACATGTCCGTCTATCCGCCTTCGATGCATGTTTGATACCTCCTGGTATTTCTTTGTCCTGTACAATGTTTGCGCCGGTATGACAGCGCACATCAAGCTGTTTCGCAATCGGTTTCATATTCTATCGTTTGCTTTTCACCTGTTTTTCGGCGTATATCCGCCTTATTAACACCAATTTTACTATATTTTTCTTTATTTTTCACTTTCAAATTGATTTAGTCAGTTTATTTTACTCAACCGGTTGAGTAACCGTGAAAAAAATAAAAAAGCGCTACCGGTATAAAATTAAAGCGATCATCTCGATGGGCTCATTCCCTGTATTGGCCAGCCCATGACCTTCGCCCGCACCTGTAAAGGTGACGTCCCCGGCTTTCACTTCCCGCATAACCCCGTTGTCGTTAAACTGTCCCACGCCGCTCAGGATATAATAGGTTTCCGACTCGTCCTGGTGTACATGATACCCCAGCTCTGATCCCGGATATACGGTAGTGTGCGCGAACACACGCCCTTTCCCATACATCTGATCCGGTCCGTCCAGCAATTCCCGTACCGTTATCTCCCCCCTTCCATCAAACGGACTGGGTTTTCTCACTGCTCTCACTTCTGCTTTCCCTTTAACCACTTTACCTCCTCTCCCAGCCTGACATACACATTGTTTTTATAGTATACAACAGTTCCATTTTCATTACAATGTGAAAAGGTTCCATTTTCCAGGCTTTATTTTTATACAGATTGCACAATCTTTAATTAATTCCCCCTCCTGTTATCAGCACATTTTCTGCTTACACAGAATCTGCCCGGACGGCGCGTTTTTGTCCGTCCGGGCAGGCGAAATGCATCACAGCCTCTTTATAATCTCCTCCACATACTCCGCCGTCGTCGCATTTCCCCCGATATCCGGCGTATTAAACTCCCCTTCCTCCAGCACGGTATCCACGCTCTTTCGGATCTTCGCCGCGCACTCCATCTGGCCCAGATGCTCCAGCATCATGCAGGCAGACCAGAGCAGGGCCGTGGGGTTGGCGATCCCTTTGCCTGCGATATCCGGAGCGCTGCCGTGTACGGCCTCGAACATGGCGAATTCCTCGCCCAGATTGCTGGATGGCAGAAGCCCCAGACCGCCGATCAGACCGCTGGCCAGATCGGAGAGCATGTCCCCGTAGAGATTGGGCATCACCATCACGTCGAACTGCTGGGGATTCATGACCATCTGCATGCACACGTTGTCCACGATCTTATCCTCCGCCTTGATCTCCGGGTAAGCTTCCCGGATCTCGTAGAAAATATCACGGAACAGGCCATCGGATATCTTTAAGATATTGGCCTTGTGCACACAGGTCACCTTCTTCCTGCCGTGGGCCCTGGCGTACTCAAAGGCGTCCCGGATGATGCGCTCGCTGGCCCTTCTGGTGATGAGCTTGGTGGCATGCACGGTGTTCTCGTCCACCTTCTCCTCCACTCCCACGTACAGGTCCTCGGTGTTCTCCCGGAAAATCACAATGTCCACATCCGTAAAGGGCGTTTTCACCGCGTGGTTGCTCTTAGCCGGACGGATATTGGCGTAAAGATCGTATTTCTTGCGCAGGAACACGTTGAGGGACCGGAAGCCCTTTCCCACGGGTGTGGTGATCGGGGACTTTAAAAGCACCTTGTTGCGCTCCATGGACTCAAACGCCGCCTTGGGAATCAGCTCCCCGTGGGCCTCGTACTCCGCCTCCCCCACATTATAAATCTCATAGTCCAGCTCCGCGCCCGCCGCGTCCATAACGCGGATCACCGCATCCGTGATCTCCGGTCCGATTCCATCCCCTTTAAATACCGTAATTGTCTGTCTCATCGCTGTTTTCCTCCTACTGTCATTCATCTGTTTTAATCCTCCGGCCTTTTGCCGGATGGCTATCACCTGCGGGCCGCGCCGGCAGCCCATTGCATCCAACTAAAAATGGGCAGACCGAATCCTCAGCCATGCCCCATTGCAAACCGCTGTCTAACACTATATAATAAATTTCCACATTTGTCCAGTTTTTTCGTTGTTGTTTTCACAGCTTTTTAGCTGTACTGATTGGTATAAAGAACTCTGCCGTACGCCAATGGGTCCGGCAGAGTTCCTTTCGCATCTAACGAAAATGAGAAGATAACGGATTAACGGTTGCGGTTGTAGTTGATCAGGCAACCCGCCTTCACAATCTCCCGCTCTTCGGCCGTCATGTCGGCAACGTAGAGGTCTAACTCTTTCACGGTATCGCCGATCACATATGCCTTGATGTGTTTCATATCGCCCTCCAGGACCTTGCGGATCCCAGGAACGTAAATGTAGTCGCCCACCTCGAACTCAGGCTCCGCTTCCATCTGGAAGGGAATCATACCCCAGTTCATCACATTGGAGCGGTAACGCTTGGTGGCGTATTCCTTACAGATATTCGCCAGACCGCCGATCACGCGCTGGCAGCTGGCTGCCTGCTCGCGTGCGGAGCCGTCGCCGGGCTTCACGGCGTAAATCATGCTTCCGATCTCCGTCTCGCCCGCCTTCACGTTCTCGTTTCCGGGGATGGTGCGGATCGTCTCAAAAACACCCTTTAACTCGGGAGCCAGGCCGGTCTCAGCCTCCTCTCCCTCGTTCACTCTGGCCTTCTCCAGCTGGTCCACAACCTTGGTTCTGCCCACGTACTCGGGATCGCGTCTGGACAGGGTGAACTCTGCCAGTCCCAGAGGATTGGAGCGGAAGGATGAGGTCTCACCGGAGGGGATCAGCTCATCGGTGGTGGTGACGGGATCCATGATCTTGGAGCAGACCTTCAGCAGGATGTTGTCGGTCAGCGGGCTCATTTCCGGCCAATCCTTAATGTTGGGACCGTAAATCAGCTCTTTCTCCGTCTCCGCCTTGTCGTAACCGAAGTATACGCGGTTCTTGTAGGAGGTATCGTCGAACTCATACTCCGGAATATTGCCCCAGCAGTCAAGCTCAGCCGCAGAGGTGAGCACGCCGCCCTTTGCAGCCGTAGCCGCGATGGAGCGGGCGTCCATGAGGGCCACTGCGGACATCTGTCCGTTACCCGGCTTGGAGCCTTCGCGGTTGGGGAAGTTACGGGTGGTGTGGCGGATGGAAAGCCCGTTGTGGCAGGGCGTGTCTCCGGCGCCGAAGCAGGGGCCGCAGAACGCAGTGCGGATGATAGCGCCCGCCGCCATCAGATCGGAGATGGCGCCCTTCTTCACCAGGTCGGCGAACACCGGCTGGGAGGAGGGGTACACGGCCAGGGAGAACTGGTCGCAGCCACAGTCCTGGCCCTTTAAGGCGTTTGCCGCCTCGATCACGTTGGTGTAGTTGCCGCCCGCGCAGCCTGCGATGATTCCCTGCTGCACCATAAGCTTTCCGTCCTCCGTGATCTTATCCATCAGAGTGAAGGTGGATCTGCCGCCTGCGATCTTCTTGGCTTCCTCCTCCACGCCGTGGAGAATATCCTTTAAGTTGGCGTTCAACTCATCGATCTCGTAGGCGTTGCTGGGATGGAAGGGCAGCGCGATCATGGGCTTCACGGTGCTCAAATCCACGTAAACGCAGCCGTCGTAGTAGGCAATATCCGCCGGATTCAGCTCCTTGTAAGCGTCCTCTCTGCCGTGGGCGGCCAGGTAGCTTCTGGTGTCCTCGTCGGTTCTCCAGATGGAGGAAAGGCAGGTGGTCTCGGTGGTCATCACGTCCACGCCGTTGCGGTAATCCGTGGTCATATGGGAGATGCCGGGGCCCACGAACTCCATCACTTTATTCTTCACATAACCGTTCTTGAACACCGCGCCGATGATGGCCAGGGCGATGTCCTGGGGGCCCACGTAGGGAGCGGGCTTGCCGTCCAGATAGATGGCGACCACGCCGGGACGGGCCACGTCGTATGTATCGCACAGAAGCTGCTTCACCAGCTCGCCGCCGCCCTCGCCGATGGCCATGGTGCCCAGTGCGCCGTAGCGGGTGTGGCTGTCGGAGCCAAGGATCATTCTGCCGCAGCCGGCCATCATCTCGCGCATATACTGATGAATCACGGCGATATGGGGGGGAACGTAGATTCCGCCGTACTTCTTGGCAGCGGAGAGACCGAACATGTGGTCGTCCTCGTTGATGGTGCCGCCCACCGCGCACAGGGAGTTGTGGCAGTTAGTCAGAACATAGGGGATCGGAAACTTCTCCATTCCGGATGCCTTGGCGGTCTGCACAATGCCCACAAAGGTGATGTCGTGGCTGGTCATGGAGTCGAATTTGATCTTAAGATTCTCCATGTTGCCGGACGTGTTGTGCTGCTCCATAATGGAGTAAGCCATCGTGCCCTTCCGGTCGTTCTCCCGGTCGGCTTCCCGCCCGGTCAGAGCCTTTACCTTGGCCGCTTCCGCTTCCGGAACAATCTCTTTGCCGTTAACCAGGTAGACGCCCCCGTCATACAGTGATACCATAAAAATTTACCTCCTTATTTTTGCCCTTTTTCAATTCGGTACTTTTCTTTCTGATGATTCTAATATATACTATAAACAGTTTATAGGCAAATACTATATATCTTATAGCCTCTATAGAGTTTTCCTATACTTTTCCAGCCTGCACACGCGGCCTGTTACAGAGGAGGAATCACACCATGACCAGCAAGGAACTGATGTATGTAAAAACCATTGCCGAGGAGAAAACCATCTCCAAAGCAGCCCAGAAATTGTTCGTGGCCCAGCCCTCGCTGAGCCAGTCCTTACAGCGCATCGAGGAGGCCCTGGGCGCACGCCTGTTCAACCGCACGGCGGGCGGCCTGACCCTGACCTACGCCGGGGAACGCTACTACCACATGGCCACTCAGATCCTGAAAATGTACCAGGACTTCGAGACCGAGGTCAGCGACATCAACAACCTGAAAACAGGGCGCATCCATGTGGGCATCACCAACCATCTGGGCACCATCGTGCTCTCCAGGGTGCTGCCCCTCTTCCACTCCCTCTGCCCCAACGTGGAGGTGTACGTGTCCGAGGAAAATTCCTGTGTTCTGGACCAGAAAATCCTCAGCGGGGAGTTGGATTTCGCAGTGATGCACGCCCCCGGCCGGGAGGATTTGCAGCCCCTGATCAACTATGAACGCCTGAAGGACGATCCCTTTCTCATCGTACTGTCAAAAGACCATCCCCTGGCCACCCAGGGAAAGGTTGTCCCGGACTTCCCCTACCCGGTCTTAGACCCTCGCCGCTTAAAGGACGAGCCCTTTATCATGCTCCACAAACAGCAGCGCATCCGCCAGGTGGTGGACTGGGTTCTGAAAAAGGCGCGGATCCAGCAGCCCCGCATCATCCTGACCCTGCGCAGCTACCAGACGGCCCAGCTTTTGGCCGCCCAGGGCCTCGGCGTCACCCTGGTGCCCACGGAGTACGCCAACTTCAGCCAGACAAGCTTCAATCCGGCCTTTCTCTCCATTCCCGCCAAGTACGAGGCGGGCTGGAGCATGTGCATCTCCACCTTAAAGAGCGGCTTTCTCTCCCGGGCGGACCAGATGTTCATCTCCCTGGTGCGGGAGCAGTTCGGGGACAAGGCGCTCACTGAACAGCCCTGACGGCAGCGTCCGCGGACAATGGCCCCACGATTGAATTTTAAAATGGATCGTGATATGATTTTATCAGAAAACAACCGATCACGGTTTCCCCGCAGCGGGAAACCGGCCAGACGAAAGAAGGTATTATATGAATCCGAAACATGCGCAGTACATGCTCACGGTATATCAGGAGGGCAGCATCACCAACGCCGCCAAAAAGCTTTACGTCTCCCAGCCCTCTTTGAGCCAGATGATCAAGCTGGTGGAGTCCAACTTAGGCGCTCCCATCTTCAACCGCTCCACCGATCCCCTGACCCTGACCTACGCCGGGGAGAAGTACATAGAAGCCGCACAGAAGATTCTCACCATCAACGCCAACTTAGCCCGGGAGATCGAGGAGATCAACGACGAGGAGCACGGCAAGATCCGCCTTGGCATCCCCGTGCAGCGCGGCATGCAGGTTCTCCCCTATGTGCTTCCCAAATTTTTCCAGAAATATCCCCATGTGGACGTGGTGATCTCCGAGCACGGCTCCTCGGCCATCGACAAGCTGGTGCTCGACGGGTCGGTGGACCTGGCCTGCATGACTACGGTGCCCAAACACGACGAGCTGAACTACATTATCGTGGAGCGGGAAGAGCTGGTGCTGCTGGCAAGCCGGAACACGGAGCTGGCAAGGCGGATTCCCAGCGGAACTCCCATCTCCATCCTGGAGGCCCGCAATGAAAAATTCGTCTCCAACAAGCCCGGACACAGCGTCCGTGCGCTCCAGGACAGTCTGTTCATCACCAACAACATCCAGCCCAAGATCATTCTGGAGACCATAAGCATCGAGATCGAGAAAAAGGTGGCCCTGGCCTGCGATGCGGTGACCATCTGCCCCTTAAACTACATCGAGAACACAGAGGAGATGCGCAGCCGCGCGGCTCTCTACCCGCTGAAAAACACGGAAACCCTGCGCCACTGCTATATCTGCCACCGCAAGGATCTCTATCTGACCCGGTACATGAAGGATTTCATCGACATCCTGCTGGAGGTGGAGAATCCCTTCCTGAAGGACAGCCCGCTACCCAAAGACCAGGCCCAGGACTGCGGCCAGCAGGATGGTCTTAGGCACGCTTAAATGAAAGCGGATCATAACCACTGCGGTGATCACGGCGATGAACACCATGTTCCACTGGACCAGGTTGTTGGCCAGCAGGATGGAGTGGCCCATGGTCAGCCCAACGGAGAACACCATTCCCAGGCATACGGGCCGAACTCCGCTCATGGCGGACTCCAGCGCCGGATTGTCCTTAAGTTTGATAATGAACCTGGCAGCCAGCATACACAGCGTGAGGGAGGGAACCATCACCCCCAGGCTGGCGGCCAAGGAACCGGCCAGGCCCGCGGTGCGCAGGCCCACGAAGGTGGCGCAGTTGATCCCAAGGGACCCGGGCGTCATCTCCGCGATGGCCACGATGTCCATCACCTCCCCCGAGGTCATCCAGCCAAAGCGCAGCACCTCGTCGTTGATCACCGGGACCATAGTGGTGCCGCCGAAGCTGAAAAAGCCGATTTTGAGAAAGGACCAGAAAAGCTGCAGATAGATCATCCGTGCCGCCCCCCTCTCTTCACGGCCAGGGCTAAAAGTCCGAATACCGCCCCGCCAAGCACCACGAGAATTTTGTTCACCTTGGTGAAGGTGCAGACAAACAGCGCGATTGCAGCCAGCACGTAGCTGGATTTGCCGGTCAGGGATTTCTCCCGCAGCCGCAGGGCCGCCCCCAGGATAATGGGGATCACCGCGCAGCGCACGCCGCTCAGGGCGCGGGCCACAATCACGTTGCTCTTGATCGCCGAATAGAAATATGTAACCACCGCAATACTGATCAGGGCCGGCAGCGACAGCCCGAAGGCGGCCAGCACCGCGCCCCAGAAGCCCGCCACCGTATAGCCGAAAATGACGGAGGTATTGATGATCATAATGCCCGGGAAGGACCTTCCCAGAGAGAGGAAATCGATCAGGTCCTCCTCCTCGATCCATCCCCTGCGATCCACAAACTCCTCCTGCATCTGAGCTATAATACCCCATCCTCCGCCGAAGGTGACGCAGCCCATCTTGAACATCACTGTAAAAATCGTCAGAAGACGGTTCTCTTTTTTTCTTTCCGGCGCGCACGCCGCCTTTGCTTCCTGTGTGGTCTCCAATCCGCGACCCCTCTTTCCATCCGTATTTTTCCATTACCGGCCCCAAGGCCGCCGTTTTATCCATTATACCGCCAAACAGGCTCTTTTTCACCCGTTTTTTGGCAAGGGGGACATATCTTTTTCCTTATATCCCGTATTGAAAAATGCTATATTGACCGGCGGGCGGCCCAGAGGCAGAGGGTTGCAGTGCAGGACCGGCGGGCGCGGCGCAAACCGCCTAATCTCCCTACCGCATGCCTCAACCCTCACCTGGCGTCCCATTTAATAACAATAATAATGATACCCCGTCCGCAGATAAACGCCCTTCCCCTGCCGTCCGCCCGACTGGAACACCACGTTCCCGGGCAGCACGCTGCCGTTCTCCAGCAGCCACCTGGCGTTAGCCCAGTTGGCCTCGGTGGGCGTGCGGTAGTAATTGCCGTCCCGGGTGCAGGAATACTGGCCCGGCTGGAACACCACGCCCTTGATGGTGCCTGGGTACCGGCCGCTGTTTCTGCGGTTTAATACCACGGAACCGATGAAGCGCTGCTCGTCGTCGGGACAATTCTGGGCCTCCCCGCAGATCACGTGGGCCAGCACGTAAAGGTCCTCCTCGGTCCAGCCCTGGACAGCGCCGCCTCCCGCACCCTGCCCTGAGACAGCGCTTCCCGGCCCTTGGCAGAGCTCCACCGTTCCTTCCGGCGCGGCATCCAGCGCCGTCTCCATGCCCGGCCCGCCGAACTTCACGTAAATCACGCCGGGACCGTTTACGCTGGCCGCCGCCTCCGGCGCCATAGCCTGAATCTCCTGGGCCTGAACCGTTGTCGCCATAACCGACGCCGCAAACAGGGCCGCCGCTGCAATCTGTTTCAATTTATTATACATAAAAAAATCCTCCTGTTGGATTTGCATTCGCATCTCTTCAAAGAGGATTTTATCCATTTTTTCGCTAATTATTACAAAAAAGTTACAAAATGATTAACTAATCCGTCCATCCGCCCTCAACCGCGCCGCGATCTCCCTTAGCCTTGGCAGCGCGGCCGCAAAAAAACGCTTGTAAGCCGGACAGAAATAGTTCTTTCCCAAAGCCCCGTCCGGTCCCGTCTCCCGGTTCCTGCGGCAGCCGCCCCGGCAAAGACGCAGGTACGGACAAGCCCGGCACTCCTTGTCCGGTTCCAGGGTTGCCTGCACAAAGCCCGACTCCCTGCCCCCTTGCTCCAGCTCCTCCACCGTGTTCTCCAGAAAGCTTCCCATCCGGTAACGGTCCAGCACATAGAAGTCGCAGGGATAGACCGAGCCGTCGGCCTCCACCACGTACTGGATGCTGCAGCGCCCCCTCTGCTCACAGGACTCCGGCTCATAGCCCAAAAGCAGGGCCACATAGTTCTCGAACTGCCGGATGTAGGGCTGCTTGCCCTTCTGCAAATCCAGATACCATAGGTCGAAGAGCCGGATCAGAAAGTCCCCGTAGCGCTCCGGCGTCAGGGAATAATCCCTCCCCCTGGCCGGCTCCCCCATGGGGTCCAGGCAGGCGATGTACTGCTGGTAGCGGAAATGATTCTTTGCGTAAAAGGCGTATATCTTGTCCGCCCGCTCTGCGGTGGCCCGGTTCACCACGGTCAGGATATTGTACTCCACACAAAAGCGCTCAAACAAGGCGACGGTCTTCATCACCGCCTCGAAGGTCCCCCTTCCGTCCGGCCCCACCCGGCAGGCGTCGTGGGTGTATTTGTTGCCGTCCAGGGAAATACCCACGAGAAAATGGTTTTCCGCAAAAAAAGCGGCCCAGGCCTCGTCCAGGCCGAAGCCGTTGGTCTGGATCGCGTTGGAGATCTGCACTCCCTTGCGGTTGTGCTTTTCCTCCAGGCGGATCAGCTCCCGGAAGAACTCCAGGCCCGCCAGGGTGGGCTCCCCGCCCTGGAAGGTAAACCCACAGGACCGGTCCGCGTAGGCCAGGCTTTTCTCCACCACCGCCTCCAGGGTCTTAAAGGACATAATCCCGTAATTGGCCGTACTGCGGCGGCTCATCTCATCCTCGTAAAAACAATATTTGCACCGCAGGTTGCAGGAACCTGAGGCGGGTTTGATCAAAAGCTGTATGGGCGGCATGGCCGTGTCCTCCTTCGTTTGCCATGGCAGCCATGAAACCGGCAGCCATTTCCATTCCCGCTATTCTACCATAAAATGCAGGGTACGTCTATGCCGTTATCCCATCCAAACGCAATGTGTAAACGCCAGACAGGCGGTGCGCATACGCGCACCGCCTGTCTGTCTAGGGATTTATCGAATCATGGGGTTCCGAAAGAACCTTTACTTGAACTCATACTCTTTTACTTTGCGCACAACGTCGATAACGCTGCCGTCCCGGGCCTCGATGATGCCCACCACCTGATCGTCGAACTGTACCGGATCCGGCTCGCCCACGATGGAGTAAGCCTTGTCGCGCAGCTCCTCAATGGTGCAGAAGGGCAGCTTCACGCCCTTCATGGCCTCGATCAGATCCTGTCTGGCCGGATTGATGGCGATGCCGTAGTCGGTGATCACCACGTCCACGGTCTCGCCGGGAGTGGTAACCGTGGTCACCTGGCTGCAGATGGCCGGGATCCTGCCCTGTAACAGGGGCGCGATCACGATGGTGCACTTGGCTCCCGCCGCCGTGTCGGGATGTCCTCCCTGGGCGCCGGTGACAACTCCGTCGGAGCCCACCACCACGTTGCAGTTGAAGTTGACGTCCACCTCAAGGGCGGCCAGAATCACGAAATCCAGCTGGTTCACATAAGCGCCCTTGTTGAAGGGGTTGGCGTACTCGGACGCGGAAATCTCAAAGTGGCGCGGATTGTTCTTGATGGACTCAATGGCGATGGTGTCGAAATCCTGGGTGTCCACCAATGTCTCGATCAGACCTTCCTCCAGCAGTTTGCACATGGGGCCTGCGATGCCGCCAACGCCGAATTTCATCTTGATCCCGCGCTCTTTCATGATTTTGCCCAGGGAGATGGTGGAGGCGATGGACGCGCCGCCCACGCCGGTCTGGTATGTAAACCCGTCCTTGAAATACGGGGTGTTGATCACGAACTCCGTGCAATAGTCCGCCATCAGGATCTTGCGCACGTCGGTGGTGGGCTTTGCAGCGCCGGTGGCAATCTTGGCCGGGTTGCCGATCTCATCCACTACCACCACGTAGTCCACGTCCACCTGGGAGATGCTGGCGGGCAGGTTGGGTGAGGGAACCAGGCAGTCGGTGATGGCTACCACCTTATCCGCGTACTTGGCGTCCGCCATAGCGTAGGACAGCACGCCGCAGTCGCTCTTTCCGCCGTTGGCACGCATATTGCCGTACTCGTCGCAGGTGGGAGCGCCGATAAAGGCGATGTCGATGTGCACTTCACCGCTCTCAATGGCTCTCACGCGTCCGCCGTGGGAGCGCATGATGGCCAGATTCTTAAGCTTACCCGCGGAGATGGCCTCGCCGATCTTTCCGCGCACGCCGGAGGACTGGATGCCGGTAACGGTGCCGTCCTCGATCATGGGAACGATGGGATCATGGGCCTTACCCATGGAGCTGGCGCAGATGGTGATATCCTTGATCCCCATCTTGTGCACTTCCTCCATCACCATGTTCACCACATAGTCTCCCTCGCGGAAGTGGTGGTGGAAGGAAAGGGTCATGCCGTCCTTGATTCCGCATTTCAACAGCACGTCGTGAATGGAATCCACCCGCTTGGACTTGTTCGGATCCATATAGGCGCGGACCGTGGGAGCGGCCTTTTTATATTCATGGCCTTCCATTGCGAAGGCGCCTCTGAAAATATCCTTGCCTGTTGCCTTTAATACTTCTTCCGGAATATCTCTTCCTACTGCGTTTATCATAATTACAGATCCCCCTCATATACACCAGATGCTTTGGCCAGATCGATGGTTCTCTTTGCTCCGTCATAAAATGCGATATCGATCATCTTGCCGTCTACGGTAAACACGCCGATTCCCTGCGCCTTCTTCTCATCGATTTCCCGGACTACCTTCTCGGCGAAGATAATCTCCTTCTGGGTGGGAGTGAAAATCTCATGTACAATGGAGATCTGACGGGGATTGACCAGGCTCTTTCCATCAAAGCCCATCATCTTGATCATCCGGGTTTCCTTCTCAAAGCCTTCCATGTCGTCTAAGTTGGTGAACACGGTGTCAAAGCACTGCACTCCGGCAGCTCTTGCCGCCATGATCATGTGCTGTCTGGCGCCCATGAGCTCCACGCCGGTGCCGGTGATCACAGTCTGTAAATCCTTGGTGTAGTCGCCGCCGGACAGGGCGATGCCGATCAGGCGCTCGGAAGCCTGGCACACCTCCAGGGCGTTGAGCACGCCCTTACAGGACTCCAGGGCAGCCATCAGAAGGGTGCTTCCCTCGGGACGTCCAAACTCGCGCTCAGCGGCCAACACGTGCTCTTCCACCGTCTTTACATCCTGAGCGCACTCGGTCTTGGCGATACGGATGGTATCGGCTCCACCGGCCACGCAGACGCGGATATCTTCCTGCCAGTGCGGAGTGTCCAGCCCGTTGATGCGGACCACGCGCTCGGTTGAACGGTAATCGATCTCCTGTAAGGCATGGTACAGGGAGTAGCGGGCCGCGTCCTTCTGGTTCTCAGCCACGGCGTCCTCTAAGTCCAGCATGATGGAGTCGGCTCCGTAAATATAGGGATCCTTGATCAGGCCCGGCTTCTGGGCGTTTAAGAACATCATGGATCTTCTCAGTCTCTTTTTATTCGGATGAATCATTTGATCGCACCTCCCCAGGGCAGATTTTCTGTCACATCATTGGAACGGTAAACCGCGCACTCCACGCGGGCCTTCAGCGTGCAGTCCAAAGCGCCCTTGTCCACCACGGTCACTTTGGCGTCCTTCACGTCCAGACGGTCCAGAGTCTCCATCACCGCCGCCTTAATCTGTCTTCCAAACTGATGAATCACACTGCTCTCGATCGAAAGCTCAATCCCCTGTGCGCCAGGCTCCACTGTAACCTGTGCATCGCTGGATTCCAAGGTTCCGGCCATCGCCGCTTTCTTGATTTCCATTTCCATTCTCCTCCTTGTGGTTTTGCTCGGGGGGTACCCTCCAAATTGGTATCGGCCTCACATTTGCTATATTCATTTTATTCCTTTTTCCGGTATTCGGCAAATACTATATTCCTTATGTGTGGTATAGGTTTGACCTATATTTTGGGCCCCTTTTCCCTTATGAAAAACGGGGGACGTTTGTGAGCACGTTCCCCCGGTTTCGGTACGATTACAGGATCGGCAGATAGCCCAATGCAAGGCCCATGCCCATAAAGATGACGAAGATTCCGACACACCATTTGAAGATGTATCCCTGATATTCCGCCAGAGTGATTTCCGTCTTATCCATCAACAGATAGATGAAGGGAACCAACGGGCTTAAGAAGTGGAACGCCTGGCCCATCAGGGCTGCAAAGCCCACCTGCAGGTCGGTAAAGCCGTAGGCCTGCGCCGTTGCGGCCAGGGGCGGCAGCACGCCGTAGTAGAAGGCGTCGTTGTTGAGCAGATAGGTGCCCGGGGCGCTGACAACAGCAATGACCACTGCGAAGAAACGGCCCATGGACTCCGGAATCACGGATACTAAAAACTGCGCGATGGCGTTTGACATGCCCGCATCCTCCGGTCCGTTTAACACGCCCATCAGGACGCCTGCGCCCAGAACCATCATAATCACGTTGATCATGTCGGGGGCAATGGAGCTGATCACATTTCTCTGCACCTTGTTCTTGGGATAGTTCACCAGCAGGGCGATGGCGGTACCTACGCCGAAGAGGATGGCGGAACTTGCCAGTCCCATGATCAGGGCAGCGATGATGGCGGCGGTCAGAATCAGGTTGAAAATAATGAGTTTCGGACGCTTCCACGCCTTCTCCTCATCGGAGACTTCCACCTTGTTCACCGTGTAGGACACGTCCTTGGTAACGCCCAGGCGCTTGCGCTCCTTGAGGCCCAGATAATAGGACACGCCGATGACATACAGGGCGGAAAGAGCCATTCCGGGCACCAGGGGAGCCAGAATCTCGCCCGCATCCAGGTTCATCACGGACATCACGCGGGCGGTGGGGCCGCCCCAGGGGATCAGGTTCATAATACAGTTCTGTAAAATAATCAGGTTTGCCAGATAAATCTTCTTGATTTTCAGGCGGTTGTAAATCGGGATCATGGCGGTGCAGCAGATCATAACCGTGGTGGTTCCGTCGCCGTCCAGAGAGACGAAGGCGGCCAGCACGGCGGTGCCTACCAAAACCTTGAGCGGGTCGCCCTTACACCAGGAAACCACCTTGTCGACCATGGGGTCGAACATGCCCGCGGTGAGCATCACGCCGAAGTAGAGAATGGCGAAGGTCATCATGGCGAAGGTAGAGGCCACGTCTTTAATACCGTCCATGGCGTATTTCAGCGTATCCCAGCCGTAGCCGGCCAGCAGGCCGAACAGGATGGGCACCAGAATCAGGGATGTGAAGGGACTCAGTTTCTTTGCCATAATCAGCCCCATAAATACTACGATCATAGCAAATCCAAGCAATGCTAAAGGCATAATCGTTTCTCCTCCTTGTGGAAAATAGTCATTTATTTTTAACTCAGATGGAGCGGGGCCGGCTTCCCTCTTCCAATGAGCTAAATTCCATCAGGTGATTCTCCTATCTCCCGGTTTCCCGGTTGACCGCATCGATCAGGGCCTGGCATTCAAGCGGCTTTAGCAGCAGCTCGTGAATCAGGTTCTTGCGGTAATACTCCAATACCTGGTCCTCCACCAATCCCGTAATCAGGATCACTTTGCAGTGCAGGCCCAGGGTTCTTGCCAGGGCCGCGATCTGCGCGCCGTTCATTTTCGGCATGGCGTAGTCCGTGACGATCACGTCGATGCCTCCCTGGCGCAGAACGGCCTCCGCGTCCAGTGGATTGCCGATGGCCGTCACCTCAAATCCGGCGGCCGTCAGGGCTTTATCGAATAGTTTCAGGATTTTCTTGTCGTCTTCCACTAAAAGGACGCGCCTGGCGCTCCCGCGGTTTCCCCCGGCGGGGCGGTTTGCCCCTGCGCCCTCCTCTCTCCCGCCCTTACACAGCGGCAGGTAAAAGGTAAAGCGGCTGCCCTGCCCGGGTTTACTCTCCACGCGGATTCCTCCGCCCAGGGATTCCAGAATGCTGGTGACCGTGGAAAGTCCCAGCCCGGTGCCCTCCCCCGCCTGTTTGGTGGTAAAGAAGGGATCGAAAATGTGGCTCTGCTGTTCCTCGGGGATTCCCTCCCCGTCGTCCGCCACCCAGAAGCTGGCGTAGTCCTTCTCATACTGAGGAGCGTGAAACAACAGTTTCGCCTCCTCCCCGCTCACCATCCCGCCGCCCAGGCCAAGATGGCCGTCCCGGCTGCGCATGGCGTAAAATGCATTGGTGCAGAGGTTTAAAATGATCTGGTTGAACTCCGTCTCACTGCACCGGATATGGCAGTTGTCCGCCCAGGAAAAACAGGTGGTCATGCGTACATTGGGCGGGATCACGGTGTCGATGATCCGCAGCACCCGCTCTGTGGCCTGGCGGATATCCAGGGGCCTCACCGCCGTCCCCGGCTGTTTGCGGGACAGAGAGGCAATCTGCCGGATGATCTCTTTGGCCTTTTCGGCCGCGCTGTAAATCTCCTGGGCGCTGTCGTACACATCGTCCGCAGGGTCGGCCTCGGCCAGAATCATGCCGGAGTACCCCATAATGGGGGTCAACAGGTTGTTGAACTCGTGGGCAATACCCCCGGTCAGGGTACCCATCAGCTGAAGACGCTGATTGTGCGCCATCTGTTCCTGTCTGCGGCGCAGCTCCTCCAGCTTGCTGTTGAGTTCCCGCAGATATTCATTCTCCTCCTCCGCCCTGGTCCGGGCAATGGATGAGATGCGCAATTTATAGAGAACCACCACAAAGGTGGTCATGAGTGCAATGGTAAGCAGCGAGATGCTGATCATCGCCTGGCTGATGGGCGCCGCGATCTCGTCGTAGTCGATGACCGCGCTGACGATAATGAAATCGTCCTGGAACCAGACCGGCGTGTAGGCCGCGATCTTTTTTACCCGTTTGGGGACCTCGTCGGTCCACCAGTAGGAGTGGTAAATCTCCGCCGCCTCCCGGCCCTGCTTCTGGTGCTCGATCAGGGTTTCCAGCTCGCTCAGATCAAAATCCGGGTACATGGCTTCCCGGCCGGAGATCACGTCCTTGCCAATCTGCTTTTTCACCGGGTGCATGAGAATGCGGCCGGTGGAATCCTTGATCATCACATAGCCGTTCTGGCCCACCTTAATGTAGGAAGCCACCTTCTGGTACATGCGCTCGATGTTGATCACAAAGTAGAGCCGCAGGCTCCCGTCCAGCGTAGGCATGGACAGCCCCAGGTAAAACTGGTTTTCCTCGTCCCGCAGAATATCGATTCGCGAGTCCTTCTCTTTTCCGTCAAAATAGTTGACGCTGGTGTAGGTCCGGTCCTCTCCGCCCTGAATCAGCACCTCGTGCTCCCCGTCGTTCTCCGGGTCGCTGCTGACCAGGAAGTTGGACACGTCCTCGTTCTGGATCCTCATGTGCTCGGTGAGGAATTTCCGGATCGGCCCTTCCTCCCCCGTCTCCAGGTACAGCTTTCCGGCCTCCTGGTACTCGTCGTATGTATTCACATCCAGCAGATCCGCAAAGTAGAAATCCGTGTACACGGAGATGCTGTTGGAGACCGCCTTGGCGATGGTCAGAAGCTGTTCCTCCTGTTCCTCGATGATCTGGTCCTTATATTGGTTGAAGCTGTAGACCAGCCCCAGGGCCAGGGCCGCCGCCAGTGCGAACGCCGCCGCGATTCCCAGATGGAACCGGACGTTTGTTTCCCTCCACCGTTTCATAGCATTTGTACCTCCCATTTTCGGCTTGTATTTCCGTTTTACATCCATTATACTATAGACATCGCTCAAAGGGTATTTCGATATTGTATCGTTTTTCATCGGGGATTCACATTTGCTATGACTTTATTATAAATGCCCGATCTTAATATCCCATAAAATAGTCTTAAAATTTTTTAATAATTTGTTGATTTCTGTTATTTTAACAGAAAATTAACGATTGATTTTCGTGTATTTTCCTATATAATAGGAGAATAGACAAGTGGGCTATCCACAAAAGGGGGAAATCATTATGGCGGATGAAAAGGTACTGATCGTGGACGACGATCCGGCCATACGCAAGCTGCTGACAAAAGTGGTGGAGGGCAACGGTTTCAAATCCATGACCGCCGCAAGCGGTCAGGAGGCTGTGGCGCTGGCTCAGAACCGGAAATTCGACTTAATTCTTTTAGATATTATGATGAACGGGGTGGACGACGGGTTCGACGCGATCCGCAGTCTGCGCGCCACCGGCAACGACATTCCCATCGTCATTCTCAGCGGGCGCACCGAGGATTTCGACACCCTGTACGGCCTGGATATCGGGGCGGACGACTACATCACCAAACCATTCAACCCCGTGGTCCTTGGCGCCAAGATCAAGGCCCTGATCCGCAGGAACAAAAAGGCCGCCTACAACGCCCACAATTTCATTACGGCCGGACCATTCCGCTACAGCAACATGACTTTGGAATTTTTCAAAAACGAGCAGCTGATCCCCCTCTCCTCCAAGGAGAACGTGATGATGAAGCTGTTTATCAGCAACGTAGGGCGGGTTTTTACCAAGGAACAGCTCTATGAGCTGGTGTGGGGCAATTCCATCGTGGATGAAAACGCCATCATGGTCTATATCAGCCATCTGCGCAACAAGATCGAGGACAATCCCAAGAGCCCCCGCTACATCAAAACCGTGTGGGGCCTTGGTTACAAATTTACCGTAAATGAAGGAGAATGATTTATGTCGGATTATCATTTCAGCCAGATCCGCTATCGCGACAAGCTGGCCGTCCGTCAGATGGAACAGCTTCTGGCACAGGAGGGCATCGAGCGGGACGGGAATCTGGACTACACCGTTGGCCTCTACGACGAGGATTACAACCTGGCCGCCACCGGTTCCTGCTTCGGCAATACCCTGCGCTGTCTGGCCGTGGACAACCGCCACCAGGGCGAGGGGCTTTTAAATCAGGTGATCAGCCATCTGATCGACTACCAGTACCGCAGGGGCATCCTGGACCTGTTCCTCTACACCAAGTGCAATACCGCCCTGTTTTTTAAGGACCTGGGGTTCTACGAGATCGCCCGGGTGGAGGGCAAGGTGGTGTTCATGGAGAACCGCAGGGGCGGTTTCGAGCGGTATCTGGAGCGGCTTCTGGCGGAGACGGACCAGTCCGGGCTCACCGGAGCGCGCGTTGGCGCGGTGGTGATGAACGCCAATCCCTTCACCCTGGGCCACCAGTACCTGGTGGAGACCGCAGCCGCGGACTGCGACGTGCTGCACCTGTTTGTGGTCAGCGAGGACGCCTCCCTGGTGCCCTTCGCGGTGCGGGAACAGCTGGTAAAGGAAGGAACCGCCCATTTGAACAATGTGGTATACCACCGCACGGAGAGCTATATGATCTCAAACGCCACCTTCCCCTCCTACTTTTTGAAGGATAAGGACACGGTGATCCGCTCCCATGCAGTGTTAGACATCACGATCTTTGAGAAGATCGCAAAGGCCCTGGGGATCCGGGTGCGGTACGTGGGCGAGGAGCCCTTCAGCGCGGTCACGGGCATCTACAATCAGGTGATGGCCGGGCAGCTGGCCGCGGCAGGCTTGACGCTCACGGTGATCCCCAGAAAGGAATCCGGCGGCACGGCCATCAGCGCCTCCAAGGTGCGGCAGCTGATCAAGGAAAACCGCATGGAGGAGATGCGCGGCCTGGTGCCCGAGTCCACCTACTCCTACTTCACTTCCGATGTAGGACGGGAGACGGCGGAAAAGATACAAAACTGCGCGGATGTGGTACATTACTGACCATCAGGAGGAATTATGCCGGACACACAAGCTTTGAACCCCAACAACAACCAGAATCCCGGCCTGCTGGAAGAAGTGGCGCTGGAGGACATGTTAAACGCAAGGGAACGGCGGGCCGCCATCCAGAGATCCCTTCTGGACGAGTTTCACTGTCCCCTTGTCTGTCTGACCTTAAACATCCCCGGCCCGGTGAAGGTGCTGGACCGGGTGCCTGAGGCCTTTGACCGGGGCTGCCGGCGCATCCTGGACGTTTTGGACGAAGCCGGTTTTACCGTGCTCAGACAGCTGGTGATCCGGGAGAAAACCGGATACGAGCTGTTTCTCAGCGTGAACGGGGACGCCGTTGAGATCAAGGAGCGCATGGCCGCCATCGAGGACGGCGGCCGCCTGGGGCGGCTCTACGACATCGACGTGATCCGCCTGGACGGGCAGAAGGTCAGCCGCGAGGAATTCGGCCTGGCCCCCAGAACCTGCCTGCTCTGCGGCCAGCCGGCCCACGCCTGCAGCCGCAGCCGCCGTCACAGCGTGGCGGAGCTGGTGGAGGAGATTCAAACCATACTGAGGGAGGGGAGTTTTCGGTCTGATGAATGAAAAAAGCAGCTGTGAGCACAGCCGCCGGGACGATACACGGTTAGACAACTTTTTGAACTGCGTCAGGGACGCGGCCGCTTACGGCCTGCTGGAGGAGGTGCGCACCACCCCAAAGCCGGGCCTGGTGGACCTTCACGACAACGGTTCCCACCGGGATATGTGCTACGAAACCTTTGTGGCGAGCACCGGGGCCGTGGTGCCCTATCTGGTGGAGATGGCTGAAACCGGCTGGTCTCTGGAGGGCTCCCCGTCGGAACTGTTTCCCGCAATCCGCCCCATCGGGGTCAGAGCCGAGGCCGCCATGTTCGCCGCCACCGGCGGGGTCAACACCCACAAGGGCATCATCTTCTCCCTGGGAATCATCGCCGCCTGCCTGGGCTACCAATACCGGCGCACCGGCGTTCTGGACCCGTGCGGGGTGCTGGAACTGGGCGGGCTGGCCACCCGGGACTGGCTGGAGCAGGACTTCGACCGCATGAAAACCCGTCCCCCCGTGACTCACGGGGAGCATTTGTTCGCCGAGTACGGCTACCGGGGCATCCGCGGAGAGGCCCAGGAGGGATTTCCCGCCCTGCGCCTCTTTGCGCTGCCCGCCATGAAGCAGGCCCTGGCCGTGCAGCCGGATGCCAACCGCGCCCGGCTCCACGTGCTTTTAACCCTGATGGCCAATGTGGACGACACCAACATCCTGATCCGCTCCAATCCCCAGACCCTGGAGTACGCCCAGGAGGAGGCCCGCCGCCTGCTGCTCTCCCACCCCATTATCACGGACCGGGCCATGGAGGAACTGGCCGCGCTGAACCGGGAATTTGTGGCCCGGAATATCAGCCCGGGCGGATGCGCGGATCTGCTGGCGATTGCCATATTTTTTGCGCGGCTGCAGGAGCTTATTCAAAAATAACGTCGTTCTGTTCCAGATATAGGGTTTCCAGAACTTTAAGCCGTTCCATCGCCTGACGCGGATCCCTGCGCCGCAGGCCCACAGCCATGATATTGAGCAGAGCTGAGATGGATGAGATCGTATTGATTCCGGTCTCATCCCGGTTGGACTCAGTGAGGAACACCAAATCCGCAAGCAAAGCAGGAGGCGAAATCTGGCTATCCGTTACCAGGATAATGCTGGCTCCCCGCGCCTTGGCCTGCTGGATAAACCGGTAGGTGGCCTTGGAATACCGAGCCATGGAAATCGCCACCACCACAGAGTGTTCCGTGACTTTCATTACATTAGAAAAAAAGTCCTCTCCCACCGGGTTAACCGGAAATACGCCATCCCGGAATCTTCCCAAAGCGATCCCGAACCACAGCGCAGCTGGAAACCCCGTCCGGCTGCCCACGGAAAATACCATGTCAGCGCGGTACAACCGCTCTACCGCTTCATCCACTTTATCTCTGCTCAGGCCCTTTTTTGTCTTTTCCAAGATGGAAATCTCACGGTTTAGCACATGATCATAATAGGCAGACTCATGCGCATTCCCTTCTGCTTTCACACTGTTATTTCCCAATATTTCCTGCTGCAGCGCTCCCTGCATCGCGGAAAAGCTCTCAAATCCAATGGAATAAGCAAATCGGATCACCGTGGTTTCGCTGACATTTGCCTCCCTGCTGATCTTAGTCAGCGTGAGATAGCTGGTCTCCTCCAAATGACCCAGAATATACTGTGCCACCTTTTTTTGGCCGGCCGACAGCTCCGCTATTTTTTCTTTCACCAATGCTTCAAACTGCATATTCTATTCGTACGGACGCCCTCCGAACCAGACCCCCATACACTCCTTCCCGGCAGACTCACAGAGCACCTCTGTTCTCAGTTTATTTTCCCCCTCAGTCCTGCGCTTGTCAACCCAAAATTTCCATAAAAGACCAATTTCTTTATCGTTTCTCAATAATATGACGAATCATATGCTCCACCTTTTCCAAGGCGATCTGGTTCAGACGGGCGCCGTCGTCCACATTTGCCAACCGTGCATCGCCCAGAGCGCCGTTGGCGGAGGCATCCTCCTTCCAATTCCATGCGCAGCCGCCATAACGAAACGGTGCCTCTTTACCGCGAATAATAAACCCCTCCACAACCTCTCCCTTTTTCCGCTCTGCTCGGACCACTTCCGGGCAGAGAACCATCGCCTGAGCCGTCTCGCTCTCGCTGGCATGTCCCAAATTCTCCGACCAGCCCATTTCCGGTGTGATGCCCTCCTCGAATAAATTCAGACCAATTCCTGAATAGTAGGCATCGATCCCGTGCTCGTATTTTAAGATGTTGATCACTGCACTCAGGGAGCCGCTGTTTCCGCCATGCCCATTCAGAAACACAATCCTTCTGATGCCATGCTTTGACAGCGCCACGGCAATATCCGTCAGAAGATTTATGTAGGTCTCACACCGCAACGTCACTGTGCCTGGAAACGCCATGTGGTGAACGGAAATTCCATAGGGAACAGGCGGACAGACCAACACCTGGCTGCCAAACCTCTCTCCAATCATTTTTGAGAAGCCGTAAGCCCTCGCTGTATCCGTATTAAACGTGGTATTAGGCCCATGCTGCTCGCATGCCCCCACCGGCACCACCGCCAACTCTATCTCCGGAAGCACCTGCTTTAATTCCGGCCAAATCAATTCCTCCAATATTAATGCCTTCATTTTTCCTCCTGATCTCCATACAAATGGCATGCCACATAATGTCCGGCTGATATTTCCCGCAGTTTCGGGCTACAGCGCCCGCATTCCCGGGAAGCACAGCCACAGCGCTTTGCAAACCGGCATTCCTCCCCCGGATCCACCGGAGAGGTAATCTCTCCCCGCAGTAAAATTCGCTGGGGCTTTTTACCGATTTCCGGCACCGGAATGGCAGATAAAAGCGCTTTCGTATAGGGATGACAGGGGTTATCAAACAATTCCTCGGCCGGCGCCTTCTCTACAATTTGGCCCAGATACATTACCGCAATGTCGTCGGCAAAATAATTGACTACACTGAGATCATGAGTAATAAAAATATAGGTCAGGCCCATTTTCTCCTGCAAATCCTTTAACAAATTTAGAATCTGTGCCTGAATGGAGACGTCCAGGGCAGACACCGGCTCGTCGCACACAATAAAGTTCGGGTTCATGGCCAGCGCTCTGGCAATACCAATTCGCTGTCTCCTTCCTCCGTCCAGCTCATGGGGGTAGGCGCTGTAGAGACGCTCAGCCAGTCCCACTGTCTCCATGATCTCCAGGACACGCCTCTCCCGTTCCCTGCGGTCTTCAATCATGTGGTTGGCCTTTATGGGTTCCTCGATAATCTGATTGACGGTTTTTCTTGGATCCAGCGACGAAAACGGATCCTGAAAAATCATCTGCATCTCCCGTCTCTTCTTTCGCATCTCCCGCGGCGGAAGCTTGTTAATATCCACCCCGTCAAACAGTATCTCTCCTGATGTAGGCTCCGTAAGACGCAAAATACAACGGCCGGTAGTAGACTTTCCACAGCCGGATTCCCCAACTACTCCCAAAGTACGCCCTCTCTCGATGGAAAAACTGATATCGTCCACCGCATGAAGGGTTCCTCGGTTGGTGCGGAAATATTTTTTAAGATTTTTCACTTCCAAAATCCTGTCACTCATGACCGGTCTTCCCTCCTTATATGAAATTCAGGGGATTCATAAGCCCTGCACATCACCATATGCGTGGGGCTGATTGTACGGAACTGCGGCAATCCCGCTCTGCAGGTGTCCGTCGCATAGGGACAGCGCGGCGCGAAGGCACAGCCCGCCGGCAAATTGGTAGGATCGGGCATAAGGCCCGGTATGGGTTTCAGCCTCGCTTTCCTGTCCCGGATATTTGGCAGGGAGTTAAACAGCGCTTCCGTATAAGGATGTCTGGTCCGATTAAAAATGTCCTCCAACGTTCCCTGCTCCACGATTCTTCCCGCGTACATCACCGCCACCTGATCGCATGTCTCCGCAACGATTCCCAGATCATGGGTAATCAGGATCATGGAAGTACCGTACTTTTTCTTGAGATCGTTCATGAGATCCAGTACCTGGGCCTGGATGGTCACATCCAGGGCGGTAGTGGGCTCATCTGCAATCAAAAGCTTGGGATTGCAGGTCAGTGCGATGGCAATGACCACCCGCTGGCGCATCCCCCCGCTGAACTGGTGTGGATACTCTCCAGCCCGGCTGCGCGGAATTCCCACCAACTCCAGCATCTCCCGGGCCTTCTCATACGCTTCGGCCTTCGTAAGATGTTCATGAATCTCGATACTCTCCGCAATCTGATCCCCAACGGTAAAGACCGGATTCAGGGATGTCATAGGATCCTGAAAGATCATCGAGATCTCCTTGCCTCTGATTTTCTCCAACTGACTGCTGTTGAGTTCCAGAATGGATTTACCGCAGACCTCGATGCGGCCCTGCTTAATCACTCCCGGCGGATCCGGCACCAGCTTTAAGGCCGCCAGCGCGGTGGTTGTTTTACCCGCTCCCGTTTCCCCCACCAGACCCAGGGTCTGGCCTTTTCCCAGCGTGAAGCTGATATCATTAACCGCCTCGACCGTCTCCTCCTCCAATTCATAGTGAACGGTAAGATGTTCGATCTTTAAAACCGGATTTTCTCTGTCCTCCATCTCGTCCTCCTACTATTTTTTCAGCTTCGGGTCCAGGGCATCCCGCAGACCATCGCCAACCATATTGAATGCCAGCACTGTGATCATGATCGCCAGGCCGGGGAAAATTGTCATGTAGCCGTAGCCGCGGATAAAATTTCTGCCCGAGGACAACATACTCCCCCACTCGGGAGCCGGTGCCGGAACTCCCAGACCGAGAAAGCTCAGACTGGAAGCCGATATAATCGCGGAAGCAATCCGCAGGGTGGTTTGGACAATGATCGGCGACAGACAGTTTGGCAGAATGTGATGCAGGATAATAAGCGGCTCCAGCAATCCAATGGACCGGGAAGCTTCCACATACTCCTGGCTTCTCACCGTCAGTACCGAAGCCCTGGTAATTCGTACAAACTGTGGGACTGATGTCACGCCCACGGCGATCATCAGGTTGAGGGTGTTAGCCCCCAGAGCGGATACAATCACAATCGCCATCAGCATATTGGGGACCGAGGCAAATATATCCGTCACTCGCATGATCACATCCTCCACGGTACCACCGTAATAGCCTGCAATGGCTCCCAGCGTTACTCCCACCGCCAGTGCGATCGCCACCGCCACAATTCCCACTGCCAGTGAAAAACGGGCACCGTACAGCAGACGGCAAAAAATATCTCGTCCCAGCTCGTCCGTCCCCATCCAATGCGAGCTGCTGGGTGCCTGAAGGCGCTCTGCGATATTCTGTCCAATCACCTGCTTGTCATAGTCCAGAATCCAGTTAGCCGACAGAGCCGTAAGTGCCAGGAGCGCAATAATAAACAGCCCTGCCATTGCTCCCTTGTTTTTCCGCAGCCTGTGCCAGATTTCCCCTGCACGGCTGCGCCTTTTACGTTTTGCTGTTCTTTTCTCGGAACTCATCAGCCCTTCCCCCCTCTCGCGTACTGGGCCTTGATGCGTGGATCCACAAAGGCGTATAGCAGATCAATCACCAGCAAAATCACACTGATCATAATCGTGGTCATGATAATGCTTCCTGTCACAGCCGGAACATCCCGCTGATTAACAGAGTCGATGATCAGCCGTCCCACTCCCGGCCAGGCAAATACCGTCTCCGTCAGTACGGAACCTCCGATACATGCGGCCATTTGCGTGCCGACCACGGTAATAATCGGGATCAGTGCATTTTTCAGGGCGTGTCTGCGGATCACTGCTTTTTCCGACACCCCCTTGGCCCTGGCGGTCCGCAGGTAATCCTGCCGTATTACATCCAACATACTGGACCGCGTGGTCCGGGTCATAATAGCGGTATAACCGGTGCCAATGGTAATTGCCGGCAGTACGATGCTCGAAAGCCCGCTCATGCCTCCAGAGGGAAACAACCCCAGGTGCAGCGAAAATGCGATAATCAGCAGAAGCCCCAGCCAGAAGTTCGGCATGGATAACCCCAGCAAAGCCAGCACCATGGCTGCGTTGTCTCCAAGGGATCCATTGTGGATGGCAGAAAATATTCCCAGCGGAAGTGAGATTGCAATGGATACAATAATCGCCCCCAGCGTCAAGGAAAGAGTGGCTGGCAGCCTCTGCATGTACATCTCCCAAACCGGCTGTCCGGTCAGGAAGGATACCCCCAGATTGCCCCGAAAAAGCCCCTGCATATAGATTGCATACCGGTAGAACACTGACCGGTCATAACCGTACTGAGCCCGCAGCGCCTCAATCTGCTCCGTAGTAGCATTATCCGGGGCCAGCTGGGAGATCACATCCCCGGGCGCCAGATCCATGATAAAATAGATCAGGAAGGAAACGCCTATGATGACCGGTATCAGCATCAATAATCTTTTTCCGATGTATTTTCCCATATCTTCTCCTGTTTTTCAGTTGGGCGGCCCGATGTCCCGGACCGCCGCCTGTTTTTGTTACTGTGCCACCCGCATCTGGGTGAAATCGTGATTGCCGTCCGGGAAGAAAACCGCACCCTGGACATTTTTGTTTATTCCGATACTGGCCACCGGATAATAAATGGGAATAACGTAAGCCTCGTCGTGAACAATCTCCTGAAGCTCCTTGTAATACTCGCTCCGCTTTGCCTCGTCCTGCTCTGCAATGGCCAGATCCATCAACTCATTGATACGGGCGTTGTCGATCACGCCCTTGTTGGTATTACTGTCCGGTGCATAGGCTCTGCGGACGTCGTCTCCCTGCGGCGCCCAGTTGATGCCGTTGATCATAGCCTCATGGGAAGCAGTCTTATACTGGGATAAGCTGGTCAGACCGGCATCGTCGATCTCCTTGATCTCTACCTCCAGACCAATCTGCTTTGCGCTCTCCTGGATAATCTGCGCCGCGATTTTTCGCTCCGCCGTGCTCACATACACGCCGATTTTCGCCTCTCCCGGAGCCAAACCCGCCTGATCCAAATAGGATTTTGCCTTGTCCAGGTCGTAACCGTATTCTCCAAAACCGTCATAGTACCCAAAGGTATTCCATCCCCAGTAGGACAAGGCCTTTTTAGCATATCCATCCATAGCAGCGGCAATGATACTGTCTGTATCGATGCAGTGGGCCAGGGCCAGACGAAGATTCTTGTTCGTCCCCGGACCGGTGCGGTTGTTGAAGGCCAGAAATACCTCGTTGGTCCCGTCGTACTGAACCAGTGAGAGCTTATCATCCTCCTCGATAAAGTGCAGCTCGTTGTTGTTCGGATTCAGACAGACATCGATTTCTCCGTTCTGCAGTGCGATCAGACGGGCAGAATTCTCCGGCATATATTTGAGTGTAATGGTCTCTGTTTCGGGTTCCTGCCCCCAATAGTGATCATTGCGTTTCACTTTGACATAATCGCTGGGGACATAGGAGTCTACAATCCATGCCCCTGTGCCGATCTTACCGCCTTCCTCCGGATCTTCCGTAAGGGCTTTCTCAGAGACAATCCCCATATGCGCCACACTCAGAGTATAGAGCCAATCCACATTAGGCGAGGTGAGCTTCATCTGGACAGTTGTATCATCCACTGCTGTACACGCTTCAAGTCCGTCCAATTTAACGGAGATTGTGGTTCCCAGCTCCTTCCCCCGTTTCATGGTGTAGACCACATCCGAAGCCTTCAATGTTTCTCCATTGTGGAACACTACATCGTCCCTGAGCTTAAACTCAATGGTATTGTCATCAATCCATTTCCATTCGGTAGCCAGCCTGGGTTCGATTTTCCCGGTCTCCGGGTTGGGATACACCAGCGAATCGTGGGTCAGCCGGAATAGTACGTTGTGATATACATTGCTGCCACTCTGCACGTCCACTGTCTTGATTGGTCCCTGGGTGCCCACTACCACATCCTTCTTGTAAGCTGCGGCTTCCCCCGACACTGCCGCCGTACTTTCCCCTTTGCTCTTTACCGGTGCTTTCGAACCGCAGCCCGCCAGCATCCCCAGTCCCAGAGCAATACTCAACATCAATGCAATCCTTCTCCTCATAAGTTTTTCTGCCCGGCGCAGTACAGGGATTTGCGCCTTGCTCTCTCCCTTCTCTTTTGGTAATTGTTGAACCAAATGCTACAATCTCCTACGGGAATTTCCCTGAAATTTTCCCATATATTTCATTCACATCGCGTTTAAGAAGAATTAAATATTTCTTTTTTAACTCGAGACGAATTATTTACTATTATATTAGCATGGTTATATGTGGTTGTCAATCCATGGCGTGTCATTTTGAATATTTTATTTTAGAGTTTCTTACCATTCTTATACCATTTGCACAAACCCCGTTTATAAATTGACGGAACTAAAACAACCGCTGTATAATAACAGATACCTGGACATTATTTAGGAGGATAAATGCCATGCTGCAAAGCAAACAGCGCACCCCGGAAGAGATTGACGCTTACCTGGAAGAATTAAAAACCTGGTTAAAGGAGGACCGTGATACCCCTGCGGAGGAGATGACGGACTTTTTTTCCAAACGCCTGGGGATCTATGAGGACGTGCACCTGGGTCACTGGCCGGAGGAATACGCCCATATCGCGGATTTTTTCCGGGACGGGCTGCACAGTCTGCTGGACATCGGCTGCGGCACCGGCCTGGAGCTGAACGCGGTTTACCGGCGTTTTCCACGGGCGGAAGTGACGGGGATCGACCTCTGCCGGGATATGCTGGACAAGCTTCAGCAGACCTACCGGGACAAACATTTTAAGGCCATTGTAGCCGACTACTTTGAATACCCCTTTGAGGCGGAGCGCTACGATGCAGCCCTCTCCTTTGAGACGCTGCATCATTTCCCATATGAAAAGAAGAAACGGATCTACCAAAAGCTGTACCGCGCCCTCAAACCGGGCGGATACTATATCGAATGCGATTACATGGTCTGCTGCGGGGAGGAGGAACGCCTCTGCCTGGAGCAGTACGAGTACAAGCGCAAAAAAAGCGGCCTGCCAGGCCACGTATTTGTCCATCTCGACATCCCCTTAACCCTGGAGCACCAGGTGGAACTGATGAAATACGGGGGATTTCAGGCTGTAAACGTGCTTTATCAAAACGGCGGCACGGTGATCGTGCGGGCGGAAAAAAGTGGAAATTCATGACGCGCCAGGAGGGCGGGAAACGTGAGGGAACACAGATGACAGAACGTGAGAAGATGTTGGCCGGAGAGCTTTACGACTGCGGCGACAAAGAGCTGCTGGACAGGTGGCACAGAGCCAAAAACCTGGTCCGCGACTATAATCAGACCGATTCCGAAAATATGGCGGAGAAGGACCGCATCCTCGGGGAACTGTTGGGAGGCCGCGGCGCCAACCTCTGGATCACCGCCCCCTTTTATGTGGATTACGGAAACAATATTTATTTTGGCAACAACTGCGAAGTGAATATGAACTGCACCTTTCTGGACGATAACCGGATCGTGATCGGGGACAACGCGCTCATCGCGCCCAATGTGCAGATTTACACGGCCTTCCATCCCACCGATGCCAGAGACCGCTTCGGGGAGGCCCGGGAGGACGGCTCCTTTGCGTTCTGCAAAACCCAGACAGCCCCGGTGGTGATCGGGGACAATGTCTGGATTGGCGGCGGGGCCATCATCATGCCGGGCGTCACCATCGGGGACAACGTGGTGATCGGCGCGGGCAGCGTAGTGACCCGGGATATCCCCTCGGACACCATCGCATACGGCAGCCCCTGCCGGGTCATGCGCGAAAACCGTCGGCACAGCTGATCATCTCACTCAATACCGGGTGCCGGTTAAGTGAACCGCGGTTTTAATCTTGCTTCCGCACCGGCCTGATGTATTTCCAAAACCGCTCCGGATTGAAATAAAAGTAGATGAGCCTGCCCGGGGTGGTGTCGTAGCAGTAGCCGGTGCCGGAGAAGTCAAAGTCCGCCATGGCCTTTTCAACGATTTCCTCCACGCTGCGGTTTTCCTGTTCATAGTCAAAGGGGCCGTGTTCAAACACGAGATATTCCGCTTCCGGCACGTCCGCCAGCAGCATCTGCGGCGGCACTTCCCCGCTGTAATCAGCGGGCAGGCGCGCTCCGTAGCACTCTGTCCGTGGGATTCCCCAGTCGCAGAGCCTGCCCTGCGGATCGTTCATGTACGCCATAATCTGACCGCTTCCGCTGTTGGCTTCACTCCCGCCGTCGTCGTCCAGCTTGCCCTTAATGCTGTCGAGCAGGCCGCAGATGGTCTCGCAGTCCTGCCCCGGGATCACACTCTGCCTCTGCCAAAAATCCCAATACCCATTGCTCTCATAGTTTTTGATGTGCAGAAACTTGTGCGCGGGAATGGTTACAAAATAAATCTTCACGTCGTCTGTGGATTTCATCATTCCAATTTCTCCCAATCCGAAAAAGTAGCGGTCGAAGAGGGTTATTTTGGTGCGAAGGACCAAAGGCCGGGGATGCTTCCGGTAATCGCTGGGGGTGACGCCGTACATTCCCTTGAATGCCCTGGTAAATGCCTCGTGGGATGAAAAACCGTAGGCCACGGCTATCTCCAAAATACTCTTTTCGCTGTCCCGCACCTCTTTCAGCGCGAAGGCCAGTTTTCGATGCCGCAGGTAATCCCGGAACTGCATCCCCGATATCTCTTTAAATTTACGGGTTGTGTGGAACTCGGAATACCCCAGGCTGCGGGCCAGATCGCCAAGCGTCAGCGCTTCGTCCTCATAATTCCGGATGCATCTGTCGATTTCATCGACGATTATTTGAATCTGCTTCTGCCATTCGTACATTCGTCTGCTCTCCCATTCAACCGCTCTGTATCCATTATAGGGAAACCGAACAATACGCGCTTGATTTTACTTGCTGTATTTTCAAACAACGCTCCTCAAAGGCCGGACCTGCCGCCTCTGCGCTCCGGTTCTTCCTACCGCCTCTGCGCAAACAGCTTCTTCATCACCTCGATAAAGTACCGCTCCGCCCCGTCCAGATAGGATTCCTTCAGATAAATCACATTCACGTCCCAGGCGTATCCCTCCCCCAGCGGATAACAGTTGAACTTTTCCCTGCCGCCGAAGATCTCCACGGCCCGCTCCGGCACAATGGTCGCCCCGTAACCGGAATTGGCCAACTGCACCGCATTGATATTGCTGGTAGTCTCCATGATGACGTTGGGCGTTGCACCGCAGTCCCTGAACAGCCGGTCCACCGCCCGGCGGATGGCATGGCCCTTTTTGAGAATGATAAAGGGCAGGTCCGTAACCCTCTCCATCCGGATATACTTGCCGTCCTCCGTCAGCATATCCGGCGTGACCACACCGGGGCCGGCCACAAACAGCAACTCCTCCCGGTAGATCAGCTCTTCCTGAAGCTCCGGCCCCAGTCCATCCTCGTTTTTGGGGATCACCACCAGATTCGTCTCCCCCTTCTGCAGGCTTTCCAGCAGCACGGAGGCCTTGGCTTCCTGGGTACGGATCTCCACCCCCGGGTAAACCCGGCGGAACTCCTTGAGCGTTTCCGGCAGCATATAGCCCGCCCGCTCCACCGGAATTCCCACAGTAATTTTTCCACGGACCCCATTGCCGATATCCGTCAGCTCCCGGCGCAGATTGTCCTTCATCATCAGAATTTTCCGGGCCGTGTCCACGTACTTCTCCCCCGCATAGGTCAGGGTGATGGGGTAAGCCGTCCGGTCGAACAGCTTGATGCCCAGGTCGTTTTCCACCTTGGAGATGATCTGGCTGAGGGACGGCTGTGAAATGTACATTTTTTTCGCCGCAGCGGTCACGCTTTTGCAGTCCGCCACCACGGTGATATAGACCAATTCCCGAAAATCCATTCGCTCACTCCTCTCCGGCGCGGTCTTCCCGCTCCATCTGATCCAGACGCTGTCTGGCGGTTTCTCTGAGTTTCAGCCCGCCGCCGTGAGCGCAAACCTCTGTCAGAAGCCTTCTCTCATCCCCAAACTGCCTGCGGCTGCGGTACACGTCCGCCAACACCATACAGACCTGCTGGCGGTGGAGGGGGCTGGCGCTCAGCCGGATTTCCTCCTCCAGATATTCGGTATCCACCGGATCTCCCCCGGCAAAGTTTAAGTATTCCCCGAACAGACGGGCATTATAGGAGAGATTTTTGGCCACCGCAGGCTGTCTGCGCTGCATCTGCACGGCCAGCCCCCGCAGCTGTTCCAGCGTTTCGTTCGCTCCCTTCAGATCGGACAGGGCATACTGGCACTGGAATTTCTGGTTCAGCACCAGACCCCGGGCCGCCTGTCCCCTGTTTTTTAGCAGCTCCGGCTTAAGGCTGTCCAAAAGCTTCATAGCCGTCTGCCACTCCCCCCGGGCGCCGTAGGCGCTGCTCACATACACCCAGGCCATGATTCCCTGGATGGTATCCCGGCGGCAGCGCCTGGCAGCAGGTTCAAATTCCCGCAAAAACGCTTCCGGGTCCAGATCCCGGTTCAGAAGGGCCAGGTCCCGGTTCATCCGGTTCAGAGAACCATACTGAGCGACGGTAAAGCTGATCACACCCACGACCGCGAAAATCATCACCCCATAGAGAATCCGCACAACCAGGTGCCCCGTACCGCCCATAAGGCAGAAAAGCGCCCCGGCGGCCGCTCCCGCCGCTATACCGCCATATTTGATCCATCTGGTAAACTGATAGCAATTACTCATGTGTGATTCTCCTCCCGCGAAATAAGTGGTAAACCGCCACAGCCAAACAGCCGGGGCGAAAATGCCCCGGTTGTCTCCTCTGGCTTTCTGTTATGATACTTTGGTTTTCTTATTATAACATAAATGAGAACATAAAGCTTGCCACAATTAACACAATTCCGCCGCCCAGACGGGAGGAAAGCTGTGCGTAAGCGATCAGTTCCATTCTGTCCGCAGCTCCGAGAACCGCGATATCGCCGTTTCCGCCACGGTTTGCCATACACAGGCCGGCAGTAACCGCGGAGTCGATGGGGTAGAATCCCACAAGATAACCCACAACCGCGGAGCCCAAAATGGCTCCCACCACGACCATCAGCGCGATGATCACGTTGGCGGGCGTACAGGCGCTGACCAGTTCCATCAGGTCGAAGTCGCAGCCCATACCCACCATAATGATGATGGAGCAGGCGCCGGTCATAAAGGACTGGAGGCGCTTGGCTCCGGCGCAGATGTTGGCCGGGATGATTCCCGTTGCGGCCAGGATAACCACGAAAATAATCATATACGCAAACTGGTGGATGCTGGCGCCGAAGATTGTGGGAAGAATCACCTTGGAGAACAGGCGGCCCACCGCGTAGCAGGTCAGGGCTACCATCATGGCTCCGGCCATGTCCTTGACACCGGTCTGTACCTTTTTGTCTTCCCGGGCCAGGCCTGCGTTGTTGCGCAGCAGGTTCCTCTTGTCTCCGGTCCACTCCGTTTTCACCGTGCCCAGCTTGTTGAGCAGCGCGCCGGCTAAAATACAGATAATGTTGGCGATGGTCAGAATAATGATGGCAAACGCGTAATAGTTGGCCGCCGGGTCGCCCGTCACCTCCTCATAAATCTGCGACAGCGGAACCGCTCCGGCTCCGTTGCCCCCGCCCATGATGGGAAGCACATACTTGATCAGGATATCCGAGGGGCCGATTCCAAACACAAGTCCGGTCACTACTCCAAAAATCATGGAGCAGGCCAGGCCGCCCAGGATGGCGGGTATGTATCCCGCGAAGGATTTGAGCAAAATGTCGCGCTCCAGAGAGAGGATGGAACCTGCGATCAGGAAAATGATAAAGAACGTCAAAAATCCCGTATCACCGCTGATAAAGGTGTTGATGCCCTCCACATACTTTTCCGGGATCAGGTTGAACTGTACCAGCACTGCGGTTCCGAAGAATACCATCAGAAGGCCGCCGCCGATGTAGCTGTTCCAGATGGGAAGGCGTTCGCCGATCTCATTGAAGATCACCGCGATGGCCACGCAGAGCGCCAGCACACTGGCCATATCCGTCCCCAGTACACCCAGGTACGCGGATGCCAGGATAATCAGGATGCATCCCAACGCAATATACCACGGTGCGCCATTCAGTTTCAATCCGCTTTTTTTGTTTTCTTCCATGTATTAGTCCCCCTATTTTTTATACGATTGATCCAAGGCCGACAACCTTCACCTCCCCCCTGCCTCGGATATTAACTATATTTTATATGAAATCGCCCCATAGTTAAAATACATATAATTAGATAATGGTTATATGGTTTTTCCTATCGCTTCACCTTCTTGTAGTACCCTCCGGTCAGAAACTCCTCCACCATACCGCTGTCCGTTTCCGTCAGCCCAAAGCCTCCCATGGAGGCCAGCACATTCATTTTACACATCTGCTCCGTGATCTCAACGGCCATCACAGCCTCCTCAAGACATACGTCCAGCGTTAGGATGCCGTGGTTGGACATCAAAATCACCCCCGCCTCTTTCGCAGCCTGTGCGGCTCCCTGCGCCAGCTCAGAGCTTCCGGCGTGATAATAGGGAATCCGCGCCACCTTCCGGTCATAGTACATGGCTTCGATGAACAGATTGGTTTTTAGCGCTATCCCGCTGCACGCGCAAAGCGTGGTGTAAAAGGGCGAGCAGTGGACAATTCCCTCTGCGTCCGGCCGCTCCCGATACACAGCCAGGTGCATCCCCGTCTCCTTGGAGGGCTTTTTCCTCCCGGCCACCACTCTTCCCTCCGGATCACAGACCAGAATATCCTCCTCTGTCAGCGCTCCGATCCTGGTACCGCTGGCCGTAATCCATATGCGCTCCTGTCTCCGCACGCTGATATTGCCCGAGGTTCCCCAGGTCAATCCTTTCTCCGCAATCGTCCTTCCCGCCTCAATCAGGCGTTTTGTCATCTCATCCATTATCCCGCTCTCCTCCCTCTGTCAGCCTCAACGCCCGCTCAAAAAAGTCCTCCGCGCCGAAATTGCCGGATTTTAAAATCAGCCGCAGCTCGGGCCGGTCCAGAGGCGTCATCACCGGCACGCCCGGAGCCACGCTATCGCCGATCCGGTATCCCACACAGCCCAGAGCCCTGGTCACGGCCCCGGAGGTCTCGCCTCCCGCGGAAATCACTCTGGTCCAGCCCGCTTCCACGGCCCGGACGGCCAGCCCGGCAAACAGCCCTTCAATGGCCTGGGCCACCCGCTCTCTTCCCATCTGCTGGCTCTTTAACACATCCTCCGGCGCGGCGGAACTGTAGACCAGAGGCGTTCTCCCGGCATCCCGGATCTGCTCCCACACCGTTTCCGCAGACTGCGCGCCCGCCACAATTTCTTCCGGAACCAGGCGCACCCCAAAACCTCCGTCCGCCAGGTAGGCTTGAACCTGCCTGCGCGTCATGGCGGAGCAGCTCCCAGCCATAAGAATCGCCCGCCCGGGCGTCCCGTCCCTCCTGGGTTCCTTTATTAAACTTCCATTTTTTTCCTCTTCATCCGTAAATACCCGGCTCAATGCCCCGGCCAGTCCGGAGCCTCCTGTGAGAAAGGGCAGATGGCTGAAGGCCCTGGCGATTCCCTGGCCCTGACCGTCCGTCTCATAGTCCGGAACGGCGTAGAGATGACCCCAGCGGGCCGCCAGCTCTTCAAGCTTCGCATTTGCCCCGGCGAATGCGCCCGACTGCGCGTCAATACCGTTTTTACCCGCAGCCGGGCACAGCGCGTTTGTCTCCGGCACGCCGCGTGTCAGACCGGCAATCCGTCCGTTTTCGTCCACCGCCACGCAGGGATACCGGCTCTGACCGCGCATCAGCTCGCTGATCCGGCAATCCCACATGGGAGTCAGGGGATGGTTTCGCATATGGCTCTCATGCAGGGGGAGGCCGTTCACATACAGAGCACCATCCCGCACCGTCCTGCCGTTCACCGGCAGGGAGGGGCACAGCAGGGTGTAGGGGATTCCCAGCTCCTCCATCACAGCGTCCGCCACCGGGCCGATATTTCCCTCCGGCGTGGAGTCAAAGGTGGAGCAGTATTTAAAATACAGGCAGCGTGCGCCCGCCTTTCTCAGCCAACGGAAGGCTTCCATGCTCTCCTCCACCGCCTGCTCCCTCTCCATGGTCCTGGTTTTTAGCGCAATGACCACCGCCCGGGCCCCATGGATATTTTCCCGTCCGGCCTCCGGCACCCCGTTAAACAGCACCGTCTCCAGCCCGCCCTGCACCATAAAGGACGCGGCATCCGACGCCCCGGTGAAATCATCCGCCACCACGCCCAGCTCAAACCCGCTCATAGTCCCTCCCCGCTCACAGCCTTCATCAGGGACTGGTACGCGCTCTCCGGGCTGGTAAATACCCTGGCGTGTTTTGCCTTCACCCCGGCCGCCGCCCCGGCCATGGAAATCTGGGCCAGCACAATCTGCTCGTACCGTCCGTCCAGTTCCCGTATCTTCTCCTGAATCAGGCGGTCGTGGACAGCGAAATCCCGCCGTTTTCCCGCTTCATAGGCCCCATCCACCACGTACATATCCACCGTCTCCGGCAGGCCGCGCTTTCTGCGGAACCCACAGTACATATTCCTGGTTATATCCACTGTTCCGGTAAAGGTGCAGAGAATGGCGGTCCGCCCCAGGCATCCCGCGGCCTCGTCCAGCATGGCTCCGTCCGGGCACACCACCGGCCTGGACAACAGGCCGGAAAAATACGGAACATAGGGCGAGAAAATGGTGCAGGTGAGGATCACGCCGTCCGCCCCGTCCGCACAGGCCGTGGAGAGCATGTCAAACATCCGGCGGACCGAGCTGTCATTGATTCCGCCCTCGTTCCCCACCTTTTCCAGCAGATAGCTGTCCAGATAATTCACCAGATGCAGCTCGGGATCCCGCCCGCTCAGATATTCGGTCATGGGATTGACCGCGTTCAGGGTCACGCTGACCAGCGCTATTTGTTTCTTCATCAATCGTTTCCTCCATTTCTACTGGTAATCGTGCAGATACTTAAGCGTCAGAGCCGAGAGAGCCGACGCCCTGCGGCTGTCCGGCCACTGGCGGATCTCCATGGAGATGTAACCCTCATACCCCATCCCCTCCAGCGCCTGTAAAATCCTGCGGATCGGAAGCTCTCCCAGCCCCGGAACCATACGCCCGCTGTCCGCCATATGCACAAAGCCCACCAGGTCCCCGGCGGCCTTCAAACTGTCCTCCACCGACTCCTCCGTGATGCCCATGTGATAGATATCCGCCTGAATCCCCAGATTGTCCAGTCCCAGCCGTCTGATAAAAGCCAGCGCCTGGCCGATGGTGTTCAGATTGTTGATATTGTCGGGATTCTGGGGCTCCATGAGAACGCGCACCTTCCCGGCGGACGCAAACCCACAGATTTCACGAAATACACGGTCCAGATCCGCCTCACGGCAGCCGGGCAAATCCGCCAGCTGCCCGCGGTATTTCCCAATCAGCACCGGGGCCCGGTAGTATTCCCCCAGCCGGATCAGTTCCCTGCAGCGGGCCATAGCCTCCCTGCGGTTCTCCTCCTCCGGGTGCAGTAAAAACAGGTGGTCCTGCACCTGCATAGGGCTGGTGCCGATGGCCGATACGTTCAGCCCCCACCGGGCCAGCAGGCCGTCCAGGCGCTCCACCGAGAGCGCGGCCGGGTCCCGCACCAGTATCTCCACCCCCGCGTACCCGTGTTCCGCCAGCCACTCAAACGCGGCCTCATATTCCCCGCAAAACGCCTGAACCTTCACCTGGCTGTCCGGCGCGGAAACAGGATAAGACAATTTCATGTTCCTTCCTCCCCTCTATTTCGGATGCGCGCTGCCGCGGCCCCGACGGTCCGCGGCAAACCCACTCTCATCCCTGTTTTTTCTCAAACACCACGGCCCCGCTGTCCGCCGCGACCGCGCGCCCGTTCTCTCCGAATACCTCGGGACAGGTCACGCCGCGGCGCAGAGACTCCAAGTACAAACTGTCCAGAATATTCGCTGTCAGAGCGATCCCATTCTTTAGCGCCTCCTGCGTCTTCCGGTCCTCCGGCTCGCCCGGCATCAGAATCTCGTCGCATCCGGCCGCCCTGGGCAGCGCCTTCAGCCGCTTATAATACACGTCCATGCGCTTTTTGTACTCATTCCCGCTCATAAACAAATCCGGCCGCATAATAAACATCATATGGCCCAGATTCTGGGGTTCCTCAAACCGGTAATACAAGCTGCTCACATCTCCCGCATAATTGCTGCCCGTATACATTCCCGCCATCATATCCATCAGCATCGCCAGAGCCGCACCCTTGGGACCGCCGAAGGGCAGACAGATCCCCTCAAACGCCTTTTTCGCGTCCGTGGTGGGATTCCCCTCCTGATCCAGGGCCAAGCCCTCTGGAATGGGCTGGTTATTAATCATCGCCACCCGGATCTTCCCTCTGGCCGTCACCGTCATCGCCATATCCAGCAGATAATCCGGGCTCTCAAATCCCCCCGGCATCCCCGCTGCAAAGGGCGCTGCTCCCAAAAATGCCGTCCTGCCGCCGCAAACCGGAAGGGCCGCGCTGGAATTTGTATACACCATACAAGCATACCCTTTAGCCAGAGCCTGCTTCACATACAGAGCCGACATCCCGAAATGGGTGCTCCGGGTACATCCCACCATCGCGATCCCTGTCTTCTCCGCCAGCTTAAGCCCCTCCTCCATAGCCTTATGCGCCACCAAAAACCCCATTCCATCGTCCCCGTCCACCCGAAGCACCGCAGTCCCCACTTGTTCCACCCGGATATCCGGCCGCGGATTCACGCACTTACACTCAATCCGTTTCAAATACATCGGAATCCTGGAAACCCCATGGCTATTCAACCCCCTCATATCCGCCGCCACCAGATCCCGCGCAATCGTCCGCGCATCCTCCTCCCTCAACCCCCCGGTCAAAAGCAACCTAAATCCCAGATCCTCCAACTGCTCTTTCCCAAAAATCTCCATATCCATCTCTTTCCCTCCTAAAATAATGAATCTTCATTCTTTTCCCCTCACTCCCTGAAACGCCAGCGCCCGGGTGGGGTGGGCGCGTACCATTCTCACATCCTCCCCACAATCGCCTCCGCCACTCCCATCGTCGTGCCCGTTCCGCCCAAATCCGGCGTCAGCGAAACGCGCTCGTTCAGCACCTCCCGCACGGCGCGTTCCACACGTTCTGCCTGATCACACCGCCCGATATGGCGCAGCAGCAGCGCTCCGGACAAAATCAGCGCAATGGGATTTGCGATCCCTCTCCCCGCAATATCCGGAGCTGCCCCGTGGGAAGCCTCCACCACGATCTCGCCGTTTTCCCCCACGTTGGCTCCCGGGGCCAGCCCCAGGCTCCCAACCAATCCGGCCGCCAAGTCGGAGAGAATATCCCCGTACTGGTTGGAGGCCACGATCACGTCGAATTTCTCCGGGCATTTGGCCAGATAGTAGGCCGTAGCGTCCACCATGAAGTCGTCGGAGGGGATATCCGGATTCTTCGCCGCCACCTCCCGGAAGCAGGCCAGAAACAGCCCGTCGGCCATGCTCACCGCGTTGGCCTTGTGCACGCAGGTTACCTTCTTGCGCCCGTTTTTCCGGGCGTAGTCGAAGGAGTATTCCGCCACGCGCAGCGCCGCCTTGCGGGTGGTCAGCTTGATGCACTCGGCCGCGCAATCGCCCACCATGTGCTCGATGCCGCTGTACACGTCCTCCGTAATCTCCCGCATAATATGCACGTCCAAATCCTCGTACGCGCCGGAAATGCCCTTGAATCCCCGGATGGGCCGCGGGCAGACGTACAACCCCAGCTCCCTGCGGATGGCGTTGTTCAGCGAAGGGTATACGCCCACGCTGCCGTCCTCGTGCTCGCAGTAGAGACGGCCCTTGAACTTATCCACCAGCAGCGGCGCCTTGATGGCCAGCTTCAGCTCCTTTAACAGCCTCACCGACTCCTGTGGCAGCGGATGGCCGTACTGTTCCACCCCCTCGTCCCCGATGGCTACCGGCACCCACTCAAACTCAAGATCCGTGGCCTCCAGCACCCGCAGCGTGGCCTGCGTAATCTCCGGACCGATTCCATTTCCCCTGATCACTCCTACTCTGATTCCCATTCTGCAACCTCCCTGAATTCATTTTGTTGATTCCCTGTAACAGTTCAGGCGGCGGGAAAATTGGCGCGAAAAGCCGTGTCAAGCTTGCTTGTAAGCGGGTTTTCGTGTCAATTTTCACATCGGATGAACATCCGATGCTTCCCTGCCGGTCTTTTTCGGTCAAGAAGATGAGCCGTCTGAACTGTTACGATTCCCTCTGCATTCAGTGTACCGCAGCTTGACATCATTGTAAAATGGCATTATAGTATAGTTAATTATTCCAAAATCGAATGATAAAAAGGAGGGAAAACGCCGTGAAAACCAGCGATTGGGCCTTAATCCAGACTCTCTACGAATGCCGCAATATCACCCGGGCGGCCGCCCAGCTCTACATCTCTCAGCCCACCCTGACCAAACGCCTGCGGGCCATCGAGGAAGAGCTGGGCGTGGTGATCGCCCTGCGCGGAAAACGCGGCGTGACCTTCACGCCTGAGGGGGAGTATCTGGCGGTCAAGGCCACCCAGTTTCTCTCCCTCATGGACGAGGTCAACCGGCATCTCACCGAACTGAAGGAGGAGCCCTCGGGCACCCTCTGCATCGGTGCCTCCAACTCCATGGCCCGCTTCTCCCTGCCCGGATTGCTGCAATACTATCAGGAATCCCACCCGGGGATCAGCTTTGAGATCACCACCAGCCTGAGCAGCCAGCTCTGCAAGCGGGTGGAGCGCCGGGAGCTGGATCTGGCCTTCGCCTTCGGCGACATCCCATTTAAGGGAGTAAAGTACCGTTTTGCCAGCGAACAGGCCTACCTGGCCAGCGTGAAGCCCCTGGACATGTCCCGCCTGTCCTCCTACCCCTACATCACCTACTTCAAGGACAAGTACACCCAACAGCTCATCGAGAACTGGTGGGCCGAATACTACCTGACGCCGTTTCCCAGAGGGCTGGTGGTCCAGCACGGGGATATCTGCCGGGAAATGATCTTGAAAGGCCTGGGCTACAGCTTTTTCTTCGTCCGGGGCTACATGGCGGACCATCCCCAGTACGTTTATCCGCTGCACTACAAGGACGGGACGCCCCTGCTGCGCAACACCTGGCTGCTATGCCCGGACGAGCCGGAAAACCTGCGGCCGGAGGTACAGAGTTTCATCCGGGCAGCCCTGGACTACAGCCGCTCCCAGTCCTCCCACACGTGACGGACGCGGCTATTTTTCCTGGGAAAAGCCAGGTTTGAGGATCGAGATGCCATGTACATACCGCAAAAATAGCGGGACCCCTGTGGAATCCCGCTATCTCTCTTATTTCGGACTGCCCATCAGCAGACCCGGAAGCTCCGCCAGACTGTCGATGTACCAGTCTGCGCCCCTCTGATCCACCGGGAACCTCCGCTCCCGCCGGACCGCCACGGGAATCCCCGCCCGGACCGCGGCCTCTATGCCATAGGGCGAGTCCTCCACCACCAGGCAATTCTCCCCGGGCAGTTTCAGAAGCTCCAGACATCGCAGATAGATTTCCGGGTTGGGCTTGCTCTCCCGGAACATATCGCCGCACAGCACAAACTCCATATAGGCCCCGAAGCCGCAGAGCGTTTTGATCTCCTCCGCCCGCTCCCGGATCGTGGAGGTGGCAAGCACGGTACGGTATCCGTGGCGCTTTAACCATTCCAGCGCCGGAAGCGCATCCGGGAACAGGATGCCGGGATAATCGATGGGTTTGTCCTTTCCGAATTCCCGGTAATGGGACCGGAACACCTCTATATCCCAATCCGGCGGACAGTATTCCCGGACCGCCTCGAAATGGCCGTTCCCAGTGGCGCCCACCATGGTCAAAAGGCGCTCCTCGGGAACCTGCTTTCCCAGAAAATCCCGGACAAACCATCTCAGCCGGTTCATATAGACCACTTCCGAGTCGATCAGGACCCCGTCCATGTCAAAGATCACCGCCTCAACCGCTGTGGCATTTGTCATGTTTTCCCTCCTCTGTCTCCGTCCAAACCGCCGTACTGATAGATTCCGTCCCGATCCTGGAGCGCAAACAGTTTCTGCTTCCAGAGCCGTTCAAACCGGTCCCGGCCCGCCATGATATCCTTGATCAATCCCAGCTGGATAAAAAACCACCAGGCTGATTTTCCCGCGCTGTAAAAAACGCCCGGCAAAAGAAGCGCCACAAGGACCGGACTCCAGCCCCCCGCCAGGCCGAACAGCCCGGCAAGGGTCATAGCCGCGGAAACAAAGCCGTTTAAGGGCAAAACAAACGGGAGGAGGCCGTACACTGCGACGGCGGACAGCGCCGCCCAGCTCCTGGCGAAGACTGCACACACCACAGCGCAGGCCGCCGGAAGAATCATCTGCAGGGCGAATCCCATCGCGATTCCAACCCGGCCGTTCTCAACCTGGCCGCAGAGCTCCCCGCTCCTGTTTTTCACGACCCGCACCACCAGGCTTCGCGCTTCGATGGCTTCCCGGACTTCCCCATAGTTTCTGCACGGTGTATTCAGATACACGGCCCATCCTCCCCTCTTTCCCTTATCTCTGCAACGGTTTCGCCTTGGTGGGAAGCGCTTCCCTGGTACGCGGATAATTGCGCACCTGCAGGTCAATCCCCCTGGCGGTGTAGGTCAGGTACGCCAGGAGCTGCAGCGGGATGGCGTATTCAAACACGGAGAAATCCTCGTCGTCCACAAATCCCCCGTCCAGCACGTGATCCGATTCCACGCCGTCCTGTACTCCGATGGAGTAGACGTGGGGATTCTGATCGTGCATGATCTTAAACAGCGCGTTGGCCCGCTCGTAACCGTAGGTCCTGGGAGCGATGAGCACCGTGTAGACGTCCGGCTTCACGGATGCCAGGGGACCGTGGAGAAATTCCTCCGTCTCAAACCAGAAGTAGGGATACCGCACCGTCTCCATGCTCTTGAGCGCTCCCTCCATGGCGGTTCCCACATTGGCTCCGTAGCCCAGAACATAACACTTCTCGCATTTCACAAACTCTTCCCGGATCGCCTCGAACCACGTCTTTGTCTTTTCGATTACCGGGTCGATATTGCGCAGCACGGTTCCAAGTCTGGCCACGTTATCCCCATATACGGTCCCGTCCACGTACCCGCACGCTTTCGCTGCCTCCAGGGCCATCAAAAACAGGGTCAGCACCGTACATGTATAGCCCTTTGTCTTCGGCCCCACAAACTCGCGGCCGCAGTCAATGGTCACCTTCTTTTTCGCCGTCTGGGTGCAGGTGTTGTTTAAATACTCCGTAACCACGAAATTGTCGATTCCCAGACCGTTGGCCTTTGTGAGGGCGTCGATGGTGTTCGTGCTCTCTCCCTCCTGGGTCACGGCAATCACCAAATCCGTGTCCGGGCAAAATGTCTGATCGTAGTGGGCAAACGCGTAAGACGTGATCGTCTCACAGGGTACCCTCAGCATTTTTTCCATAAAATATTTAGCCGTCACACAGGAATTGTACGAGGTTCCGCTGGCGGTAAGCAGCACTCTCCCATACTTTCCGGCGGCAAAATCGTGGGCGAACTCCCCGCAGATCTCCGCGCGTTTCTCCAGAATCCCCAGAGCCGCTTCCTGCGTCTCGTGGATATAATCCAGCATTACAAAATTACTCATCACAAACCTCCCAATTATAGAATTCCAAAAAATTTACCCACAATGCCCACCACGATGATTCCGATCATGATCCACCACGCCTTCACGCCCTTTTTCAGAAGGCGGTAAATCAGGAAGGTGACGCCCAGGGGCAGGATGCAGGGGCAGATCTCGTCGAAGATCCCCTGAATGTTAAGGGTGACGTCGGCTCCGAAATTGGCCACCAGCGCAATTTTAATACTCACCATGGAGGCGATCATTCCGCCGATCACCGTAAGGCCCATGACCGAGGCCGCTTTGGTGGCGCGGTTCATGAGTCCGCCGGAGACCAGGGTGTCGATGGAACCCGCGCCCAGCTTGTACCCGAACTGTACCCCGTAATAGCGGACCAAAAAGTTCGGAATGTTATAGATGATCAAAAACAGCACCGGGCCCAGCAGATTCCGCTGCATGGCCAAGGAGATGCCGATACCGGATCCGATGATTCGGAAGGTCCCCCAGAAAAAGGTGTCGCCGATGCCGGAAAGCGGTCCCATTAACGCAACCTTGATGGCGTTGATGGAGGAAACGTCAAATTCCTCATTGGCAGCCGCTTCCTCCTCCATGGCGGCCGCGATGCCCAGCACAAAGGGCGAGCAGGCGAAGGTATTGTTGTAAACCTCGGAGTGGCGGGAAAGGGCCTGGGAGAACTTTTCCTTGTTGTCCCCGTACAGTTTTTTCAGCACCGGAATCATGGAATAGGCAAATCCGGGGGCCTGCATACGGTCCATGGAATAGCAGGCGGGCAGTAAAAAGCAGCGGAAGAACAGCGTCAGCAGGTCATGCTTTGTAATCTTTTTTCCGTTTTCCATTGTATTAGATTTCGTCGACATCGACAGACACCTCCTTGTTTCCACGGTCGCTGAAGTTGAAGATCAGCACTGCCAGGATTGCTCCGATAATGGCCACACCCACGTTGCTCATGCCCAAAAACGCCACGATCACGAACCCCACAAACAGGAACGGGGCCAGCTCCCTATTGTAGGTCAGCTGCATCAGCAGCGCAAAGCCCAGCGCCGGCAGCATGTTGGAGGCAACCTTGATTCCGTCGGTGATAAATGCAGGGATCACCTTGATCAGATACTCGAACAGCGGCGCGCCAACCAGCATACCCAGTAAAACGACCAGGAACGGGAAGAAGAAATAGTTAAACAGACCCATCCACTGGCAGATCTCCATGGTTTTGGCATCGCCTCTCTCCGCCGCCGACTTGGCCCGCTCGCTGAGCAGGTGATTTAACGGAATCCAGGTCAGATATCCGATGGTTGTGCCGAAGGTGGAAATCGGCAGGGCCAGGGCCAGCGCCACCTCCGTGCCGGTACCGCTTCCCAGAACAAAACCGGTGCACAGGGCGCTGCCCAATGTGATCTCCGGCATGCCGGAATGCGCTCCGATTCCCACAAGTCCCATGCTCAGTAGCTCAAACTGCGCGCCTATGATCATGCCTTCCACAGGGTTTCCATAGATAAATCCCACCAGCGTTCCCACAATCAGCGGGCGCTGTATCATCGTCATACCGAATACGCGGTTATCGATCTTGCAGATGCCCGCGATCAGCGCCACCAGAAATGCTTTCATAAACATATGGCTTATCCCTCCCGATTTTCTGAAGCCTTTCTAAGAAGCTTCTCAAGATTCACGAATTTGTCTCTCGGCGTTGGCAGCATCCCAACCGGAATTCCCGCCTCCACAACCGAGAGAAGCGCCTCCACATCCTCTTTGGTCAGATTCAGATTGTCCGTTATGTAGTCCGCCTTTTTCCGGACGCCTCCCACGGTCAGCCGTTCAATGCCGTTTACGCCTTTGCAGACTCTGGCCGCGTCAACCGGCGTGCTCACCAGAGCCATAATCCTGTACTTTTGGCTCTCCGGACCGTTGAGGAACGCGATTCCCTCCTCCACGCCCCGGAACCCATACTTGACGCCTGGGGGCACGGCCATTTTCAGGGCTTTCTTTCTCATCTCGTTCTTCATGATCTCATCGTTGATCACCAGGAGCACATTTGCGTCCAAAAATCTGGTCCAGGAAATGGCCACCTGACCGTGAATCAACCGGTCGTCCAAATGAAGCGCCTTAATCATATCTCTTCCTCCTCGCCCTTTTCTTCCATCAGATAGTTTACGTGTTTCACCCCTTCCCGGCCGGACCGGCAGAGTCTGTCCACCAACGTCTCCGTATCCATGGACGGGTCCGACAGCAGGGCCTCCAGGATCATGGCCAGATTCATCCCCGTGATCAGATGGAGCCGCCGCCTCCCGATGTACTCGGTCAGGATGTTCGTCACATTGCCCCCGAACACGTCGGTCATTGCGATGATCTCATCCTCCTCGCCGTACGCTGAGAACACGGATTCCACCCGCTCCCGGATCGTGTCGCCGGAATCCTCCATCATCACCTCGATCACACTCACGCCGGCGATTACATCCTCGCCCCCGATAAACGCCGCCGACTTTAGGATGGCCCCCGCCAGAGGACCGTGGGAAGCAGTTAAAAAATGCCTCATCGCGCTCATTTCCCCCCTTTCTCTCCGTTTTTACATTTTCCAGGAAAACCTTCCGCCCGGATCGGGCCGCGTTTTAGGCCAGGGCCAGGCGGTCCCCTCCCAGCGGAAAACCGTTAAATGTATATGCCTTATCCCATGAATTTCCGCGGATATGTCTACGAAATTTCTAAATGTATATACATTTAAGTTGCCTACATCGTACCACATATGACTGTATAAATCAATATTTTTTCATCAAATATTTATTAATTTTACTTATGATTTTATAATTTGTACACAATTATTTTCTATAATGTATATACATTGACCTTTTTCGGGAAACCCTTTATAATAGGGATATCGAATGATATGCGAGGTGATTATGGGAAAACAAATTGCGAAATACAAAGAGATCGAACATGATATCTTATCTCAGATACAGGATGGAAAACTGCAGACCGGCGACCAGATTCTGACGGAAAGCGAGCTGTGCAGCCGCTATCAGGTGAGCCGTATGACCGCCAGAAAGGCGCTGGATCTTTTATCCTCCAAGGGAATCCTGGTCAGAACCCCGGGAAAGGGTACGTTTGTCAATTCCGTTCAGATTACCAAAACGGCCAACCGCACCAGAAGCTTCAGCAATGATATGCGCTCCATCGGAAAGGTTCCCGGTTCCATCCTGGTCTCCTACCAGGTGCTCCACGGGTCCGAAGTCCCGGAGGCCGCCGAAGCCCTTGACATCGGGCCGGAGGAGCTGGTGCACTGCATCGAGCGAATCCGTACCGGGGACGGAGTCAAGATGGCTTTGAGCTACACCTATCTGCCGTGCAGCCTGTTCCCCTCCTTTGATTTGAGAATGTTGGAGGGGTCTCTCTACGATTATATCAGCGGGCAGTACGAAATCGACTTGACGGACGGCTCCCGGACAATCAGCGCCCTGCTTCCCACCCCCCATCAGAAACAAATGCTGGAAATCGGCGACGAGCCGCTCTTAAAGATCAGCCACCCCGGCTATCTCACGGATGGGCGGCGGTTCGAATACTCTGCGACCTACTATATCGGATCGCGCTTCTCCTACCGCTACGAGAGACCGGAATAAGGGGCTGCGGGCGCGCCCCGGCCCTTTCCCGTTCCATCAAAAAACAACCGGATCCGCCCTGCGTTTTCCTCTCCGAAAACGAAGCCCGGCGGACCCGGTTGTTTTATTCTATGCAATCCAGACTGTTCCCTGTCATCACTGGCGCACGTACACCGTGCCGTCCATAATCCGTCTGGCCGTTCTCTGCACCGCCACGCCCGGCAGCTTCAGCTCGCCGTCCTGCCGCACGATATCCGGGTACATGGTCATCACGCCGCTGGGGTGGCCGATGCGCACGCAGCCGCTGGCATTTCCCGGCATACCCAGGGTTTTCTCGATGATGGAGCCCTCCAGCTGGGCTGCCACGGAGATGGAGCTGGCCGAGGTCAGCGGGCAGGCCTTATGGCACTTGAACACGGAGATCACGCGGGCGCAGAGGTCCATGTCCGAAGCCTCAACCTGCTCCCCGGCGATATCCGTAAAGGTCACGGGCGCGGTGAAAAAGCCCACCTTGGGAACGGCGGGACTGTTGGCCGTGGCGTCCTCCAAATCCTTTGCAAAGCCCATCATGCAGGCCGCCGTGCCGCGGATCTTCTCCAGCAGCGCGCTGACCCCGGTGTTGGAGTTTATTTCCTCGGGAAGCTCCGTGCCCTTCATGCCGATATCTTCAGCCCGCACTAACACCATGGGGTTGGAAACATCCAGGATACTGGCCTCGATTTTCCCGAAGCCCGGGATATCCAGCACGTCCAGCACGTTTCCGGTGGGCAGAAGCTTGCCTGTTTTGGAACCGGCGGGATTCAGGAAATTCACCTTCAGCTCCGCCGCGGTGCCGTCCACGCCCGCGATGTGGCAATCCCCGTCCTGGGCGAAGGTGCCGGTCTGCGGGTCGATGGGCACGGTGACGTTGATGTATTTGTCCGTGTTGCGGTTGAGCATGCGCACCGTGGTGATGGGCTGGGTGATCGTAAGAAGCCCCTCCTCAACGGCAAAGGGCCCCACGGCGGCGGTCATGTTGCCGCAGTTGGACTTGTAGTCCACCTGGCTCTTGCCCACGATCACCTGGCCTACCAGATACTCCACGTCTACGTCCTTCTCCTCGCTCTTCCAAACGATCACGATCTTGTTGTTGCTGGACACGGTGCCGCCCATTCCGTCGATCTGCTTCGGATCAGGATTGCCCATTACCTGTAAAAAAATAGGATCCCACTGGCTTCTGTCCTCCGGCAGGTCCTCCCTGAGGAACATGCAGCCCTTGCTCGTGCCTCCGCGCATAAATACTGTCTTAAATTTTCTCATTGTCTACCCCTCTCCGCCGGATTCCACATCCGGCTATCTGTAAATTAATTTGTTTAAGGGACAAGGCGGTCCCATCGGGCCGCCAAACCTTCTCGCTGGGAAGGCGGACACCCGGCTTGTGCCGGCGTGTCCGCCATTCTTCTATTTTTTCAGTCCGTTGATGGTCTCCAGCAGGTAGTCCGTAAACTCCGCCGCGCTGGCGCCGTCCCGGTCCGTGGTCACCACCAGCCTGCGCTCGGTGATGGTGCAGATGTCCAGAGCCTGGTCCAGAATCTGCTTGCGGTCCGCGTAACCGATGTGGGCCAGGAGCATACCCACCGCCCGGATCAGGCTGCAGGGGTCCGCGTAATCGCCCCGGTTGTGGTCGATCAGGAAGGGAGCCGTGCCGTGGATGGCCTCAAACATGGCGTATTGATTGCCCAGGTTGGAGGAGGAAGCCGTGCCAAGGCCACCCTGGTGCTCCGCCGCCACGTCGGTCACGATATCGCCGTAGAGGTTGGGCAGCACGATCACCTCGATGCCCTTGTTGAACTCCGGATCCAGCATCTTGGCGCTCATGGCGTCCACCAGGCGCTCCTGGATCTCGATCTCCGGATACTCCTCGCCGACCCTGCGCACAGCCTTGATGAAGTTGCCGTCCGCCAGCTTCACGATGTTGGCTTTTGTCACGATGGTCACGTTCTTCTTCCCGTTCTTTCTGGCAAACTCAAAGGCCGCCCGGGCGATGCGCTCGCTGCCCTGTCTGGTCTGCACCTTAAAGTCCACGGCCAGATCCTCGTTCACCTGGATGCCCTTGTTGCCCCAGATGTACTCGCCTTCGATATTTTCACGGAAAAAGGTCCAGTCGATGTTCTTTTCCGGGATGCGGATGGGGCGCACGGCCGCGAACAGCTCCAGTCCCCGGCGCAGCAGGCTGTTGGCGCTGATCAGGTTGGGCCAGGGATCGGAGGCCCTGGGCGTCACCATAGGGCCCTTTAACAGCACGTTGCACTGTTTGACCTCCTCGAACACCTCGTCCGGCAGGCTCTGAAGCTTGGCGGCCCGGTTCTCAATGGTCATGCCCTCGATGGTCCTCACCTCCACCCGGCCGGAAGCGATCTCCGGTCCCATCAGATCGTCCAGAACCCGCAGGGCCTGTTTCATGATAATGGGGCCGATGCCGTCGCCGGGCAGGATGCCCACCACAATCTTCTCCAGTTTGGCGAAATCCGTCACCTCATTATCCGCCTTCATCCGCTCGATCCGTTCGTACTCGGAGCGGATCAGCTCCGCAAATTTCTCCTGTGCCGCAACAATATTCGCGTCAACGCTCATGTTCTTCTCCTCCATCCATTGTTCTGCGCTCCTGCGCATAATAGTTAATCAGGCAGCCAGAGAGCAAAATCTTTTGCTCCTCCCCGGTCAGCTGCCCCAGGGTGCACGAAATCTCCCGCTGCACCCCCGTCACCCGCCTCACCCGCAGGTCGCTCCGTCCCTCTTTTAGCGCGCGCCTGATTCCCGGGACCAGCAGATAGTCGCCCACCCGGATGTCCTCCAGACTTTCCGCGGTGATGAGGGGCAGAATCCCCCAGTTGATCAGGTTGGACCGGTAACGCTTGGTGGCGTACTCCCCCGCCAGATCCGCCAGGCCGCCCAGCACCTTCTGGCTGCTGGCCGCCTGCTCGCGGGAAGATCCGTCCCCGATCTGAGGGCCGGTGATGATGCTTCCCAGGGCGATCTCGTCCTCCTCACAGCCGAGCTCCGCCTGAAGCCGCCGTAAAATTGTTCCGGCCTCCTCATCCGTAACCGCCGCCAGCCCCTTCTCCCGGCGCAGGCGCTCCTGGGCCCGCACCTCCCTGGCGCGGCCCACATAACCGGGATCACGGCTGATCAGGGTGTATCCGGCCAGCTTTTCCGGGTTGGAGCGGTAGGACGAGGCCTCCCCTGACGGCACCAGCTCATCCGTGGTCACCGACGAATCGTAGGCCCCCGCCACTTTGAGCAGCAGATGCTCCGCCAAAGGCGCCATCTCGGGCCATTCCCCGATATTCGGCCCCATCACCAGGGGCTCGGCCGGATTTCCTCCGCCAAAATTGTCGTACACCTGCCCCTTGTAGATCGCGGGATTGAAATGGTATTCCGGGGAGGTGTAATGCACCTGGTCCAGCTCCGTTGCCGCCGTCAGGCGTCCGCCGTTTCGCACGGTGGCGGCAATGGACCGGGCGTCCATCAGAGCCACCGCCGCCATCTGCCCCTGGCCCGGCTTGGAACCGTCCCGGTTGGGATAGTTGCGGGTCACATGGCGGATGGAGAGCTGATTGTTGGCCGGAACGTCGGTCACGCCGAAGCAGGGGCCGCAGATGGCTGGGCGCAGCGTGGCTCCGCTGACTGCCAGACGCCCCGCGATGCCCTGATCCATCAGGTCCGCCATCACCGGCACGCTGGCCGGGTTCACGCCCAAACTGATTCCGTTTCCGCTTATGGCGCAGCCGTCCAGGATATCGGCCATGGCGGCGATGTTCTCAAACATGCCTCCGCTGCAGCCGCTGACCAGGGCCTGGTCCACCACCAGCTCCCCGTCCCGGATCTTATCGGCCAGGTGGAAGGGTTCTCCCGCCTCCCCCTTGATTCTTTGGCCTTCCGCCTCCACCTGGGCCACAATCTCATCCAGATTTTCCTTTAACTCCCGGATGGGCAGCGCCCTGCTGGGGTGGAAGGGCAGCGCGATCATGCACTCCACCGCGGAGAGGTCGATCTCGATCAGCCCGTCGTAGCAGGCGCCCTCCCCGGGGGCAAGAGGCCGGTATTCGCCGCCGCGCCCGTGCATTTTAAGGTACGCCTCCACCGCCCCGTCCGTGGTCCAGATGCTGCTGAGGGCCGCACTCTCGGTGGTCATCACATCGATGCCCATGCGGTACTCCACGGACAGGCTGCCCACGCCGGGACCCACAAATTCCAGAATTTTGTTCTTGTTAAACCCGCCTGCAAAGGTTGCCCCCACCAGGGTCAGGGCCACGTCCATGGGGCCCACGCCGGGCCTCGGGCTCCCCGTAAGCCACACGGCGATCACCGGCGGGCGCTTAAGGTCGTAGGTGCGGCCAAGCAGCTGCTTGGCCACCTCGCCGCCGCCCTCCCCGATGCCCATGGTTCCCAGAGCTCCGTAGCGGGTGTGGCTGTCCGAGCCAAGGATCATTTTCCCGCAGCCCGCCATCATCTCCCGCATGTACTGGTGCAGCACCGCCCGGTAGGGAGGCACGAAAATGCCGCCGTAGCGTTTGACATTGGACAGGCCGAACACGTGGTCGTCCTCATTGATGGTTCCGCCCACCGCGCACAGGGTGTTGTGGCAGTTGCTGAGCACATAGGGCACCGGGAATTTCTCAATTCCGCTGGCCCGCGCGGTCTGCAAAATGCTCACATAGTTGTTGTCCGGGGATACCAGGGCGTCGAATTTGAGCCGCAGGTTTTCCATGTCGTCCCACTGGTTGTGCGCTTTTAAAATTTTGTAGGCCATGGTTTTCTTCCGGCCCTGTTCCACATCAAAGCCCGCTGCTGCCGGCACAGGGCATCCCTGAGTTCCCAGCACGACCGGGCGATCCAATAATCGTATCATATCCGCTCCTTTTGATTGCTGCCCGCGGCCAATCCGCCGCTATTTTTTGTTTGATCCGCCCCATACCGCAGGGGGCCGTCCGCTGTGCGGGTTGTGCGGGACGATTGAAACACGGCCAACTTCCGGCCGGCCCGCATTCACCGCGCTACTGATCCATCCGGATCCTTGTAATCGCCTTTCCCGTGCGCTCCATCTCCTCCGCTGTCCGCTTCTGGGCCGCCACTTTTTTCGCCGCCCGCTCCAGCACAGTCTCCGCCTGATCCCTTGGGATCACACAGACACCGTTCACGTCGCCCACGATGAAGTCGCCTGGATTCACCGCCACGCCCGCGCAGCTCACCGGCACGTTGATCTGCCCCTCTCCCGTCTTCTGAGCGGTTCCGCAGGTCAGCGCCCTGGCAAATACCGGAAATCCAGCTTCCTCACAGCCCTCCAGATCCCGGAACGCCCCGTCGATCACCACTCCTTCCGCGCCCTGAAGCCGCGCGCAGAGGCTGCGGTGGTCTCCCCAGTAGGAACACTGGCAGACCCCCTGCCCGGCGATCACGATCACATCGCCCTCCCCGGCCAGCTCGATGGCCCGGCTCACAATGGCTCCCTCTCCCGCCGGAACCTTGACGGTAAGCGCCCGGCCCACGATCTTCGTGCGCCCGATCCATGGCTTGATGTGGTAGTCCATAGCGCTGAACACCCCGGCTCCGTCGCACAGCTCCGGTACGGTAAACTCCCGCAGCCGCTCAAAGAGTTCCCTTTCCTTCTCCAATATCCGCACCTCCGATTTCACCTTTTATTGTATCGGTTCAGCGCCTTCACCGATACGGGCAAAAATCCATTTGAAATCGACTTCGTCGATGGAATTTTTGCCTGCAGGCTTAGATTTTTTTACGGTCAGCGCAGCAAGTGCGCAGACCTACTGAACCGTTACCTTTTATCGTATCGGTTCAGCGCCTTCACCGATACGGGCAAAAATCCATTTAAAATCGACTTCGTCGATGGAATTTTTGCCTGCAGGCTTAGATTCTTTTACGGTCAGCGCAGCAAGTGCGCAGACCTACTGAACCGTTACCTTTTATCGTATCGGTTCAGCGCCTTCACCGATACGGGCAAAAATCCATTTAAAATCGACTTCGTCGATGGGATTTTTGCCTGCAGGCTTAGATTCTCGTACGGTCAGCGCAGCAAGTGCGCAGACCTACTGGACCGTTACCTTTTATCATCATTATATAGAAAAGCGTCTCATAAGTAAAATATATGATTTAATATGGAAGTGATAGGTAAAATCATATAGCCCCGTCAAAGTCCATCACACGCAAAAAACAGAGCGCACCGGCCGCCCAGGCCAGAACACTCTGCTTTTACCAACTTCTATATAACTCCGCTCACGCCGCCTCTACGCCAGAAAAATGCACCACAGCGGCGCGGTCACCATGGACAGCAGGGTGGAGCTGATCACGCATTTGGTTGCGAACACCTCGTCACAGCTGTATTTCGCCGCCAGAATCGCCGTCACGCTGGCCGCGGGCATCCCCGCCAGCACCACGGACACTCCGGTCACCAGGGGATTCAGATGCAGCAGCGCGCAGACCGCCCAGACCAGAAACGGCACCAGGAACAGCCGCACAAAGGCGTAATAGACCGTCAGCCTGGTCCACATGGACTTAAAGCACTGCCCCGCCAGAATGCTGCCGATAAACAGCATGGAGATTCCGGTGTTGGCCCCGGCCAGGGTGTGCACCGTCTGCCCCACAAAGCCGGGCAGGCGCAGCTGGGCGATCATCAGGAACAGGCCGATGGCCACCGCAATGATGCAGGGGTGGGTGGCTACCTTTTTTACCAGGGACTTCTTGTCCGGGCACTCCGTAAAATAGGTCAGGCCCATGGACCACATGAACGTCCGCTGGGGAATCAGGTACACCGAAGCGTACATAAGGCCCAGCGGTCCGAATATGCCCTCCGCGATGGGGTTGCCCAAAATTCCCGCATTGGAGCAGATGGTCGCGTACTGGAGCACCTTTTTGTGCTTTTCCTCCACTCCCGGGTACAACATATAGCTGAGCAGGAAGCTGCCGATCTGTATGCCGATGGCCACCAGGAAGATCACCAGGCAGCTGCGGAGAATTTCACCGTTAAATTCCATCTCAAAGGATTTTACGATGCTGCACGGCAGGGTGACATTCACCACCAGGTCCGTCAAAAGCTCCCGGTTGCTGTCCGTGATCATTCCGATCTTGCGCAGATACAGCCCCAGGAGCATAAGGGAAAATAACATCCCCTGCATAATAAATAAATTGTTGAAATCCATGTCCATCCGTCCTCTGTCTTTTCATTAGAATCAGACATAACTGCCCGGACTCCCGGCAGCCACAATCAGACAAAGTATAACGCGATCCGCCCGTCCCGTCAAATATCTATTTCCTATATCTGCCATAACCTCCGGCGGTATCTCCCCTTACACCAGGGAGGACATCCGGAAAAGGCCCGCGCAGAGCAGAAGGTAAAGGATCACGCCGGGATTGAGCACCACGGCGGAAAAACGCCGTCCCCAGACCATGGGCTTCTCCCCGGGTCTGAACACAATCTCCTTGCGCCTGGAAATGAGAATCACCAGACCGCCCACCGCGCAGACGACGCTCATCACCAGATAAACCGTCAGAAGCGCGCTGCAGACCAGGGGCACCACCGGCCCCAGATCCACGCCGAAAAGCTGTTCCAGCCGCGCCACCATTCCCGCGGGATCCCGAACCTCCATCAAGCCCTTGTTCAGCTCCACGGTGAACACGCCGCCGATCAGGTTGAAAAACATGTGAAAGCCGATGGTGTAGCCGATATGTCCGGTCTTGATGTACACGTAGGCAAACAGGGCTCCCAGACCGAAGGCGTAGAAGAACTGGGAGAAATTCCCATGGGCCAGACCGAACAGCAGTCCGGACACCACAACGGACACACCGTCGCCGTAGGCCGCGATGCGGTCGATGAGCATTTTCCGGTACAGCAGCTCCTCCACCACCGGGGCTGCAAACACCACCATGGCGATATTGAGCAGCATCCCGGCTCCTGTCATCATATCCTCCGGCTGAACCCCATCCCCTCCGGAGGGAAACACAACGTCCACAAACTGGCTGAGCAGGATACCCACAAAACCGATGCCGATGCAGATCACCAAACAGGCCGCAAGCTGCATTGCGCTCCACGTCTCGCCCCCCGGACGCCCCTGCTTGGGGATCAGGCGCATGAGAAGGGCGGCCACCGGAAACGCCACCCCGTACATGGAGATGGCCGAGATCACAATCTGTACGGTCTGGTTGTCGAAATCCACGTCCAGACCGCCCACCAGGCCCACCAGCATCGTGATCACGATCAGCACCAGCTGGGCCGCAAAGGCCACTCCCATAAAAGCGAACAGCACCAGGCCCAGCCGTGAGAACTGGCGGGACTGCTCTTTGGAGCGGGCCGTTTTCTCCTGTTCCTCCATAAAAATCCTGGCCTGGGCCATTGCGCAGGCCTGCTGCACCTGCATCTGGACATAGGCTGCCGTGGAGGACTGAATCTCCTCCATGGCAGCCGCCTTCATCCGGTCTATCTCAATCTGTGTCTCTCTCAGCAGCCGCTCCCGCTCCGGGTCCCGGCCGCTCTCACTCTGACTCGTCGTGTCCGGCTGACCGGAAGCCCCGTGTGGCTCCCTCTCCGGCTGTTCAAAACGTTCATCCATCTGTACTGAATCCTCAGACCCGGGGTATCAATCGAACAGACGCTCCACCTGCTCTGTGATGGCCTTAAGGTCCTCTTTCTTGGGAATATAATTGACCCAGATCTTGTCCAGGCAGATCTCAAATCCGCAGGCCTTAAGCTCGTCCTCCACCTGTCCGATGCTCTGTCCGCCCCAGCCGTAGGAGCCGAAGGCAAAGGCTTTGCGGTTCTTGGGCGAAAGGCCCTTTAAATAGCACAGGAAGGCCGCCACCTCGGGCATCATCTGGTTGTTCAGCGTGGGGGAGCCCACTGCGATATATTTGCGCTCCAGAATCTCCGGCACGATCTCCGAGCGGTGGGTGTTCTTCAGATCGTAAAGCTTGACGGAAACACCCTTGTCCGCAAACGCCTCGGCGATGGTTTTCGCCATCATTTCCGTGGAATGCCACATACTGTCGAATACCACCATCGCCCCGGATTCCGGTTCATTTGCGCTCCAGCGCTTGTAAGCGTCCATGATCGTGTCGATGTGGCTTCTCCAGATAATCCCATGGCTGGGAGCGATCATGTCCAGTCCCAGCTCGTGGACCACGTTCCAGGCCGCTGCCGCCTGTCTTCCATAGCACATCACGATGTTGGCGTAATACTTTTTCGCCTCCTCCATGGCCACGGCCAGGTCTGTCTCGTCGTCAAAGCGCTCGCTGGTGGCATAGTGCTGTCCGAAGGCGTCGTTGGAGAACAAAATCCGCTCCTCGGGGCAGTAGGTGACCATATTGTCCGGCCAGTGCAGCATGGGGGTCGTCACAAAGGTCAGATTGCGCCTACCGATGTTGAGGGAATCCCCCGTCTTCATGGGCTTGTAATTTAAATTGCCATAGTGGGCGCTCAGGCCCTTTAATCCGCTGGGCGCGCTGGTGATGATCGTCGCGTTGGGGCAGGCCCGCACCATGGCGGGAAGGGCGCCGGAATGGTCCATCTCCACATGGTTTGAGATAATATAGTCGATCTTCGCCGGGTCGATCACATCGGAGAGGCGCTCCAGCAGCTCGCCGGAAAAGCCCTCCTTCACGGTGTCGATCAGCGTCACCTTCTCATCCAGAATCAGATATGCGTTGTAGGTGGCCCCCCGGTTGGTGGTATAGCCGTGAAAATTGCGTATATGCCAGTCGATGGCTCCGACCCAATAGATACCCTCGCGAATCTCTGTCGCTCTCATAAAATATGTCCTCCTTGCAAGTGTTTCTTCTGTCCGTCCAGGGTTACAAAACCCCATTTCGTCTTGATCGTCCTTATCTTAACAAAATACCGGCCGCATTTCTGTTGCATTTGCAACAAAAATGCGGTATGATAGAGATAATCATCCGCTGCATATCATAACACAGAAAATCAGGAGGGGAAAGGGACATGACCGAATATTTTCAAAAAAATTTATTCTACAATATATCGCTGGAGGAGTACAAACATCTGCTGGGCTGTCTGAATGCCAGGGAAAAGCATTTTACCGGCGGCGAGACCGTCTGTTCCTACGACCAGGCGTTTCACAGCATCGGCATCCTGGGCAAGGGCAGCGCTCTGGTGGTCCGCTACGAGATCAACGGCGCCCGCACCATTTTAGAGCGCCTGGAGCCCCAGGATATTTTCGGCCAGCTGCTGTCCGCCTACCAGAAAAATCCCTTAAACGGCATCTCCGTGGTCTGTGACGAGCCCTGCGACGTGCTGTTCATCAACTACGACGGCATCAGCCGCCCCTGCGCCAAGGCCTGCACCTATCACCAGCAGCTGATCCAGAATATGCTGACCCTGATCTCCGAGAAGGCGGTGGATTTGAGCGAGCGGGTGGAGGTCCTCTCCCAGCGCACCATCCGCGAAAAGCTGATCTGCTTCTTTTTGCAGATGGCCGGCCGCCAGAAAAGCGAGTCCTTCACCCTGCCCTTCACCATGGTGGATCTGGCGGACTACCTGTCCATCGACCGCAGCGCCATGACCCGGGAGTTAAAACGGATGAAGGAGGAGGGACTGATCGAAATCAACCGAAGAAATATCCGGCTGCACATCGAAGCCGCCGTCTAAAGGGAGCCCCCCATTCTCTGTGCAAGTCCGCCTAACAGCGATGGCATAAGCACCGCCATCCCCATAATCGCCGCCAGGAACAGAGCCGCGACTGCCAGCCACCGGAGGATCGCGCCTCTGCCGCCCCCGGCAGGCTCTCCGTTCGCTTCTTCATTCCCGGCATATTGCTCGTTCATCCTGCCATTCCCGGCGCCGCTCCCGCGCTCCCCGCCGCCAACATGTTCCGCGCGTGCCGCTCCGGACGCCTGTCCGGCCTCCGCCGCCTTTCTCTCCCCCTGGCTTGCTCCGCAGTAATTGCAGAACCGGGAGTTGTCGTCAATCTGCTTTCCGCAGTTCTTACAGTACATCCTCAAATCCTCCTTTTTGCCTCCAAGGGCGCAGGGCGCTGCGCCGACCCATTGCGCTCTCAGCAATCGCCCCCAGACTGCGCTGTCCCATTTCATTCAGACGAAAAATGCTCCCCCGGCCCCATACGGCGCCGGAGAAGCATCGCGTCAATCACCTGTTACCGGTCCCTATTCCTCCACCGGAGAGAATACGTCCTTGCCCATGCCGCACAGCGGGCAGACCCAATCATCGGGAATGTCCTCAAACGCGGTTCCCGGTGCGATACCGCCGTCGGGATCGCCAACCTCAGGATCATAGACATAGCCGCAGGGATCACATACATATTTCTTCATCGTTACGTTTCCTCCTTAAATAAATATCTCAATTCGTTTGATATCCAGATAATATCATAGTTATTCCTAATTTGCTGTGATATATGCAACAAAAACAAATTTTTAAGAGAAAACATATGAATTGTTTACTCTGCCTCTTTGGCTGCGGCTCTGGCCTCAACCTCACGCTTCTGCACATCGCCGGGAGCCTGCTCGTAGCGGCTGAACTCGTAGGAGTACAGACCGATACCGCCGGTCATGGAGCGCAGATCCGTGTTGTAGCCGAACAGCTCGCTCATGGGGATATCTGCCTCGATTACCTGTTTGCCGTGGTGGTCGGAGTTCATACCAAGCACGCGGCCGCGTCTGCGGTTCAGATCGCCCATCACGTCGCCGGTGAACTTATCCGGAACCGTGACCTTCAAGGAGGCGATTGGCTCCAGCAGCACGGGGTTGGCATCCATAAAGCCGCTCTTGAACGCCAGGATCGTTGCCATCTTGAATGCCATCTCGGAGGAGTCAACCGGATGATAGGAGCCGTCTAACAGCGTAGCCTTAAGGCCCACAACCGGATAACCGGCAAGCGGTCCCTTGACAACGCAGTCCTGCAGGCCCTTCTCAACTGCCGGGAAGTAGTTCTTGGGCACGGAGCCGCCGAACACCTTCTCCTCAAATACATAGGGCTTCTCCAGATCGCCGGAGGGCTCGAATTCCATGATAACGTCGCCAAACTGGCCGTGTCCGCCGGACTGCTTCTTGTGCCGGCCCTGTACCTTTACTTTCTTGCGGATGGTCTCGCGGAAGGCGAATTTCGGTTTGCTTAAGGTTACGTCCACCTTGTAGCGGTTCTGCAGCTTGCTGAGCACCACGTCCAGCTGCTGGTCGCCGATGCCGTACAGCAGCGACTGGCGGTTCTCCGCATCGTTTACAACCTTTAAGGTCAGATCCTCTTCCATCATGCGGGCCAGAGCCGTGGAAACCTTGTCGTCCTCGCCCTTGTTGACGGCCTTGTATGCCATATATGTATAAGGAGTGGAAATCTGCGGTTTGTGGTACACGATGGGCGCGGTGCGCACAGCCATGGTGTCGCCGGTCTGGGTCACGGTCAGCTTTGCAACTGCTCCGATATCTCCTGCCTTCAGCTCGGGCACCTCGATCTGCTCCTTGCCGCGCAGAACGTACAGCTTGCCGATCTTCTCCTCCGTGTCCTTGTTCACGTTGTAGACAACCGTGTCGCCCTTTAAGGTGCCGGTACAGATCTTCATCAGGGAGTATTTGCCGATGAAGGGATCCACAATGGTCTTGAACACTCTGGCAGAAAGGTTTACGTCGTCGTTGTACTTGGCGGTAAAGCGCTCGCCCGTGGACACGTCCACGCCGATGCACTCGAAATGATCCGGTGATGGGAAGTATTTGTCAATGGCCTGCAGCAGAACCTTAAAGCCCTGGCAGTTGAGGCCGGAACCCATCATAATGGGAACGATATCGCCCTGGATAACATGGGTTCTGAGGGCGGTGGAGATCTCCTCCTGTGTAAATTCCTCGCCCAGGAAATAGCGCTCCATATATTCTTCACTGGTCTCTGCAACGGCTTCGATCAGGGCATCCCTTGCGATGGTCAGGTTCTTCTGAACATAGTCGGGAATCGGGCACTCTTCATAGTCGCTGAGAGTGGTAAAGCGGCGGCCCGCCATCTTGACCACGTTTACAAAGCCCACAAATTTTTCATTTTCACGGATTGGCAGCTGGAACGGCGCGATCTTGCGTCCGAAACGTGTCTCCAGCTTCACGACCAGTTCGCGGTAGCTGGCATGGTCGTCGTCCATATTGGTCACAAAAATCAGGCGGGGCAGGTTGTACTTCTCGCAAATCTCCCAGGCTTTCTCCGTGCCGGGCTCGATACCCGCCTTGCAGTTTACCACGATAATGGCGGCGTCGGCTACGCTGATCGCCTCTTCCACTTCGCCCACAAAGTCGAAAAATCCGGGAGTGTCCAGCAGATTGATCTTGATGGGTCCGCTCTCGCCTTGATACTCCAACGGAATCAGAGTTGTTGAGATGGAGAACTGTCTCTTGATCTCTTCCTTGTCATAATCGCTGATGGTGTTGCCGTCCGGCACCTTGCCCATACGTTTGGTAACTCCAGTCAGAAAAGCCATAGCCTCCGCAACGGTCGTCTTGCCGGAACCTCCGTGACCAAGTAATACGACGTTGCGGATTTGTTCAGTACCATAAACGTTCATAAACTTCCCTCCTTATATGTGTATACTTCAAGATGACAAAGCATCCCTTTAAATCCATGGGTCTATTTTACTAAATTCTTCGGAATTTATCAAGCAATTTGCTCAAATTTAGACAAAAATTATAAAATCGTTTTTCACTTTCGGGAAAGAACCCCGTAAAATAAGGGAAATTTCTCAATATATTCCCTCAAATCCACAGTTTCCAAATTTTAGGCGGCACGCCGTCTTTCCGTTTCAGGGGGAATGCATCCCGCCGAACAGGACTACAGGCCCTGCTCCCGCATCTTTTCCCACAGCCGTTCAAACCCTTCCGGATCGGGCGTTGGTCCGCCCTCCGCCTCCACCTCGGCCTCGGCTTCCTTAAAAGCCTTAAGCAGCTGGTCGTCGGAAAAGCCGTATAAGCGCTGTAATAATTCCGTTATCTCATCTTTCTGTTTCATTTTCCGTCTCTCCTTTCTGTAAAGGGCACATTCGTTTATTTTATTATACCATTGGTATTTTACAAATTTGCGGCTAATTCCGTCTATTTGTCTTAACATTTTCTAAAAATACTCAAAAGCACATCCCGCCTCCCCCTTACCAATTTCCTGCCGGTGTCCGCACCTTCTGGCGCGCGTCAAAGTTTTAAAGTTTAACGTAATAAAGTGTTGACATTTTAATTCCAATGGCTTACACTATCAGAAGCAAAAGACATACGCGCCGGTCCAGACGGCATACGTTTTCTTAATATACCGAATAAAGGAGCATTTCTCTCATGATTATTATTATGAAACCAAGCGCCTCCGACGAGGCGATCCGCAAAGTCACGGATATCATTGAGTCCAAAGGATTGCAGGCCCATCTGTCCAAGGGCTCTCAGGTCACCATCGTAGGCGTGGTGGGCGACAAGACCCAGCTGGCGGGCTGCAACATCGAGATGAGCGAGGGCGTGGAAAAGATCGTCCCGGTAACCGAGTCCTACAAGCTGGTCAATAAAAAGTTCCACCCCGAGGACTCCGTGATCCCGGTGGGCAACACTCACATCGGGCCCGGCACCATGACCGTGATGGCCGGTCCCTGCGCCATTGAGAGCAGGGAACAGCTGATGGAGACGGCATTTGCCGTGAAAAAGGCGGGGGCGACCTTCCTGCGGGGCGGCGCTTACAAGCCAAGGACCTCCCCCTACTCCTTCCAGGGGCTGGAGGAGGAAGGGCTGAAATATATGAAGGAGGCCCGGGAAGCCACCGGCCTCAACGTGATCTGCGAGGTGACCAGCGCCCACGCCATCGAGGCGGCCGTCCAGTATGTGGATATGCTTCAGATCGGCGCCCGCAACATGCAGAACTTCGAGCTGTTAAAGGAGGCCGGTAAATCCGGTATCCCCGTGCTCTTAAAGCGCGGCATCGCCGCCACCGTGGACGAGTGGCTCAACGCGGCGGAGTACATCATTTCCGAGGGCAACCCCAATATTGTGCTCTGCGAGCGGGGCATCCGCACCTACGAGACAAGCACCCGCAACACCCTGGACATCAGCGCGGTGCCGGTGATCCGCCAGAAGAGCCATCTTCCCGTGATCGTGGATCCCAGCCACGCGACCGGCGTGCGGGCCTATGTGGAGCCCTTGGCCAAGGCGGCCGTGGCCGTAGGCGCCGACGGTCTGATGATCGAGGTCCATCCCTGCCCGGCCAAGGCCCTCTCCGACGGTCCCCAGTCCCTGACCTTCGACGCTTTCGACCAGCTGATGGGGGATTTAAAGCCTTATGTGGAGCTGGCGGGAAGGCATTTTTAGGGAAAGACGGGACCAGTTAGGAAAAGCGGTCCGCGGCAGTATCCGGCAAAAACGTATCATAGCGGCTCGGGAACCGCAAAATTCCCCCGCTGCATTTACAGAAAAAGAGGTTTAGGAAATGGGAGAACAGAACATGACGGATTCCACCATCGGTTTTATCGGCCTGGGGCTCATCGGCGGCTCCATCGCCAGAGCCATCAAGCGCAGGCAGCCCCAGGTGCGCATCATGGCCTATATGCGAACCCGCGCCAAGCTGGAGCAGGCCAAAGCGGACGGCATCGTGGACGTGATTCTGGAGGGCATAAACGATCAGCTGTCCCAGTGCGACCTGATCTTCCTCTGCACCCCGGTGGAGTACAACGCCCAGTATCTCACGGCCATCCGGCCTTATTTAAAGGAGGGTGCCCTAATCACAGACGTGGGCAGCACCAAGACCAGCATCCATGAGGAGATCGCGCGCCAGGGCCTGGAGGACCGTTTCGTGGGGGGGCACCCCATGGCAGGCTCGGAAAAGACGGGCTATGAAAACTCCTCCGACCACCTGCTGGAAAACGCCTACTACATCGTGACGCCGCCCGTGGGTGCAAACGGTTCCCTGCCATTTGAGGAGCAGCCGGAAAATGTACGGCGCATCCTGACCGTGGCCCGGATCATCGGCGCTATCCCCATGGTGCTGGATTACCGGGAGCACGACCGGGTTGTGGCCGCCATCAGCCATCTGCCCCATTTGATCGCCTCCTCCCTGGTCAACCTGGTGCGGGACAGCGACACCCCGGCAGGCACCATGAAACGGGTGGCGGCCGGAGGTTTCAAGGATATCACCCGCATCGCCTCCTCCTCCCCGGAGATGTGGGAGCAGATCTGTATGACCAACACGTTCCCAATCGCGGAGGTTCTGGAGCGCTACATCGCCTCCTTAAGCCAGGTGCTGGAACAGATCAGAGGGCGGGACAACGGGGGCATCTACAAGCTGTTTGAGACCTCCCGGGACTACCGAAACTCCATTACCGAGCGGGCCAGGGGGCCCTTGGAGCCCGCCTACGAGTTCTCGGTGGACGTGGTGGACGAGGTGGGCTCCATCTCCACCATCTCCGTGATCCTGGCCGCCAAGGGCATCAGCATCAAAAACATCGGCATCAACAACAACCGGGAACACGGTGAGGGCGCGCTCAAGATCGCCTTCTACGACCAGGAGTCCATGGAGGCGGCCTGGAAGCATCTCGACAAATACAAATACGAAATGTTCAGGGTGTAGCCGTAAGGGCGCACCCTTTCAAAGATTACGAGGGGGAATTGAAAATGGAATCTATGGAATTTACCAAAGCACGCTCCGGGTTAAGCGGCGAACTGACCGTGCCCGGCGACAAGTCCATCTCGCACCGGGCCGTCATGTTCGGCTCCATCGCCAAGGGACTGACCGAGATTCGGGGCTTTCTCCAGGGCGCGGACTGCCTCTCCACCATCGCCTGCTTCCGGCGCATGGGCGTGGGCATCGACAACCTGGGCGACCGGGTGCTGGTGCACGGAAATGGCATGCGGGGACTGAAGCGCCCCGCCGGACTGCTGGACTGCGGCAACAGCGGCACCACCATGCGCCTGATCTCCGGCATCCTGGCGGCCCAGAACTTCGACGTGACCCTGACCGGCGACGCGTCCATCCAGAAGCGTCCCATGAAGCGCATCATCGACCCGCTGTCCATGATGGGCGCGGACATCGCCAGCGTCAACAAAAACGGCTGCGCGCCCCTGCGCATCAAGGGCCGCCGCCTCACCGGCATCCACTACAACTCCAAGGTGGCCTCCGCCCAGGTGAAGTCCGCCGTCCTTCTGGCCGGACTCTATGCCCAGGGCGGGACAAGCGTCACCGAACCGGCTCTCTCCCGCAACCACACGGAGCTGATGCTGCGCCACTTCGGGGCCGCTGTAAATTCTTGCGGCGCCACGGCCACGATCGCCCCGGCGGACGAGCTGTTCGGAGCAAAGGTGGCGGTGCCCGGAGATATCTCCTCCGCCGCCTATTTCATTGCGGGCGCTCTGATGGTTCCCGGCTCCCAGGTGCTGATCAAAGGCGTGGGGATCAATCCCACCCGGGCCGGAATCCTGAAAGTCTGCCGGGACATGGGAGCGGACCTGGAGCTGTTAAATGAAAACCACGACGGCGCCGAGCCCACCGCCGACCTTCTGGTGCGCCACTCTCCCCTCCATGGAACCGTGGTGGAGGGCGAGGTGATCCCCACCCTCATCGACGAGCTGCCCATGATCGCAGCCATGGCCTGCACGGCCCAGGGCGAGACCGTCATAAAGGACGCGGCGGAACTGAAGGTCAAGGAGTCCAACCGCATCGCCATCATGGCGGAGAGCTTAAACGCTATGGGAGCGGACGTCACGGAGACGGAGGACGGCATGATCATCCGGGGCGGACGCCCCCTGCACGGAGCGGAGATTGACAGCCATCTGGATCACCGCATCGCAATGACCTTCGCGGTGACCGCCCTCTGCGCCGACGGTCTGACCACCATCAGAGATGCCCAGTGCGTCAATATCTCCTATCCTGGGTTCTACCGGGATTTGAAGAAGCTGACGGAGTAAACCATCTGACCATTGGATGACCGCAGACTGTTTATTCAACCCAAAATCCCCAGCCCGGAATATCTGCCAGCCGCAGCGGCAGATATCCCGGCCGGGGATTCTTTTTTACTTCTTTTTCTCTTTTTATTATCCCAACGCCACGTCCAGAATCATCATCACCACAAAGCCCACCGCGAACCCAATGGTCCCGATATTGGAGTGTTCGCCCTCCGCGGACTCCGGGATCAATTCCTCCACCACCACGTAGACCATAGCGCCTGCGGCAAAGGACAGCATATAGGGCAGCGCCGGGCCGAGAAAGTCCGACAGCGCCAGCATGATCCCCGCGCCGATGGGCTCCACGATCCCCGAAAGCATGCCGTAGACAAAAGCCTTGTTCCTTCCCGCCGCCTCCTTTAAGGGCAGGGAAATGATGGCTCCCTCCGGGAAATTCTGGATGGCGATGCCGATTGCCAGGGCCAGAGCCCCCGCCATGGTGATGGTGCCGTTGTCGGCCAGCAGACCCGCGAAGGCCACGCCCACCGCCATGCCCTCGGGGATGTTGTGCAGCGTCACCGCCAACACCAGCATGGTGCTCTTCTTCCAGTTGCCGCTGGGACCTTCCGGCTCCTCAGCGTCCAGGTGCAGATGGGGAATCAGCCGGTCCAGGGCCAGCAGAAATCCGATTCCCAGGCAGAAGCCCACCGCAGCCGGAATAAACGCCAGCTTCCCCATTCCCTCGCTCATATCCATGGCCGGGATCAGTAAGGACCACACCGAGGCCGCAATCATCACGCCCGAGGCAAAGCCCAGAAGCCCTTTCTGCACCACCCGGCGCATCCCCTGACGCAGAAAATACACGCAGGCCGCCCCGGCCGTGGTTCCGATAAACGGGATCATAATCCCAATAAAAATATTCATTGATTAAACCGCCTTTCTAATACAGAAGCGGGCGCAGTGTATGTCCCGCGCCCGCTCCCTCACCGCTTATGGCCGCCCGCCGCTCACGCCCGGCCGCCTTTAAATCTCGTATCCCCGCAGCACCAGATAGTCCTTGATCAGTTTGATCATCTGGTCGTAGTCGATGCGGCTGGCGTTGATGGGCAGGTCGTAGTTCTCCATGTCCATCCACTCGCGCCCGGTAAAATACCGGTGGTACTCCTTGCGCTCCTTGTCGATGCGCTTCATGCGCCGCAGCGCTTCCTTCTCGTCCACCTGGTCCACCTCGATGACCCTGCGCACTCTGGTGACGGTGTCCGCGTACACGAAGATGCGGATCACGTCGTCCAGCTGGTCCTGCAGCACGTAGTTGCCGCAGCGTCCCACGATGATGCAGCTCTCCTGGCCCGCCAGCTTTCGGATCACCGAGGACTGGAAGCGGAACAGGTTCTCCGGGGAGGTGATATTGTCCCCGTCCCGCACAGGCTCGCCCAGGTCCGGCTTCATGCCGGTGACGATGCGGTAAAGCAGGTTGTTGCCCGCCTTCTCGTCGGCCAGGCGGTAATACTGCTCGCCGATGGCGCTGGTCTCAGAGGTCATTTTCAGAATCTCCTCATCATAAAAATGGATGCCCAGCTCCTCGGCCAGACGTTTGCCGGTCAGGCGTCCGCCGCTGCCGTACTGCCGTTCAACTGTGATCACAAAATGTTTTTTGTTCATAGTATAGCCCCCTAAAATATGTTGATGGTCGACCGATCTACAGAATGTCGATCTGGCACACTTTCATTGCAGCGATTGCGTTGTCGTGGCTCTCCGGGCTGACACCGGCGCAGCAGGCCGGGTCCACCGCGATGGGCGTCTCGGGCACGGCGGCCTTTAAAATCAGCGCATTGGAGATCACACAGATATCCGTACAGAGCCCGACCAGCTCCACAGACCGGTAATCGCCGCCGCGGACGTACTCGGACAGCGAATCGCTTCCAAAGGTATGTTTCTCAAAGCGCCTGCCCTCGAAGGCTTTTAACGGATCGCAGAGCTCCCACCCTGCGGTGCCCTTGATACAGTGGGGAACCGGAAGCTTCCTGCCCTCCGCCGTATCCAAATAGCCGTCGAAATGGGTGTCCAGCGTGAATACCACCTCGTCCCCCGCGGCCGCGTAGGCTTCGGCCTTTTTCACCACGGCCGGGACGATGGCCTGAGCCTCTTTGGTCCCCAGAGCGCCGTCTATAAAATCATTCTGCATGTCCACAACTACAAGTAACCGTTTCATGTCGGCTTCCTCCTGTTTGATTGTTCAATTACAGTCTATCACATTTCCACGGGCAATAAAAGTCATTTTATTTTAAATCGGCTCTTGACAAACCGGCGGTTCTGTATTAGGATATGGGTTAATAAAATAAACCGTTGAGAAAGAGGAGTAAGCTTCCAGACGTTTTATCACAGAGAGCCGCAGGTGGTGGGATTGCGGTATAGGACAGGCGGCTGAATGGACTTTCGAGGGCGGTCCTGAACGGACGAACGTCTCTGTATGGACCGACGGATTCCGCAACCGTTAATCGTGCGGCGCATATGTTTGTATGTGTAGAGTGGACTGTTTAGTCAATATTGAGTGGCACCGCGGATTTTATTCGTCTCAATCGCAGCATCGGCTGTGATTGGGACTTTTTTTGTGCGCACAACCCATCCCGGCCCGCTCCGCTCCCCTTTACCTCTGCAAATCAAACGGCATTTTATTACGAACCATACACATATTTCATGGAATGAGGAGGAAACTATTATGAAAAAGTCAATCGCAATTCTCTTAACCGCCGCTCTGGGAGCTTCCCTGCTGACCGGCTGTGTGACCAAGGCCACGGACGAGGCCACCACCGCTGCCGCCGACACCACGGCCGTGACCGAGACCGCCACGGAGGCGGACACCGCGGCTGAGACCGAGAAAGAGACAGAGACAACGGCGGAGGCCAAGGCGGACGGCTACATCATCGGAATCGGACAGTTCGCGGAGCACGGCTCCCTGGACAACTGCCGCGAGGGTTTTATCCTGGGCTTAAAGGAAGCGGGAATCGAGGAGGGCAAGAACCTGACCATTCTCTATGAGAACTCCCAGGCGGACGGCGGCACGGCCAGCCAGATCGCCACCACCTTCGCAGGCAAACAGGTGGACCTGATGTGCGGCATCGCCACCCCCATGGCTCAGGCCGAGTACGGCGTGGCCAAGAAATCCGGTATCCCCGTAATCTTCACCGCCGTCACCGATCCGGTGGCCGCCGAGCTTGCCACTGCGGACGGAACGCCCGTGGGCGAGATCACCGGCACTAGCGACAAACTGCCGGTGGAAGCCCAGCTGAAAATGATCCGCGAGATTCTGCCCGATGCCAAGACCATCGGTATCATGTACACCACCAGCGAGGTGAACTCCGAGTCCACCATCGCCGAGTACAAGGCGCTGGCTCCGTCCTACGGCTTTGAGATCGTGGAGTCCGGCATCTCCGCCTCCAGCGACATCCCCCTGGCCGCCGACGCGCTGCTGGGCAAGGTGGACTGCATGACCAACCTGACCGACAACACCGTGGTGGCTTCCCTGCCCGTGATTCTGGATAAAGCCAACGCCAAAAACATCCCCGTGTTCGGCAGCGAGATCGAGCAGGTAAAAATCGGCTGTCTGGCAGCCATGGGGCTGGACTACATTGAGCTTGGCAAGCAGACCGGACTGATGGCCGCCCAGGTGTTAAAGGGCGAGGCCAAGGCCAGCGAGCTTAAATACGAGATTTTAAAAGAGGCCGCGTTCTACGGCAACACCAAGGTCGCTGAGAACCTGGGAGTCACCCTCCCCGACAGCCTGACCGGGGAAGCCGCTGAAATGTTCGACACAATCAGCACACAGTAAGATACAACCTTGACGGAGGACGATCATGTTAACCATATTACTCGGTATTTTGGAAGAAGGCCTGGTATACGCCATCATGGCGCTGGGCGTATACATCACCTACAAAATCCTGGATTTTCCGGATTTGTCCGTGGACGGCACGTTTCCCCTGGGGGCTGCGCTGACCGCAGCGGGCATCGCAAACGGGCTTCCCTTTGTGGGAAAGATCTCCCCTATCGCCGCCCTGTTCATCTCCTTTTTCGTGGGCGCGCTGGCGGGCTGCTGTACCGGACTTATCCATGTGAAGCTGAAGGTACGGGACTTACTCTCCGGAATCATCGTCATGACCGCCCTCTACTCCATCAACCTGCGGATTGCGGGAAAGGCCAACCTGCCGATATTCAGCCAGGAAACCATTTTCGCCAACGAATTTCTGGAAAAACAGGTTCCTGAGGCCTTAAAGCCCTACACAGTGGCGCTGATCCTTCTGCTCATCGTAGCGGTCTGCAAGGTGCTTTTAGACCTCTATCTGAAAACCCGCTCCGGCTATCTGCTGCGGGCGGTGGGCGACAACGACGTGCTGGTGACTTCTTTGGCCAAGGACAAGGGCATGGTGAAAATCGTAGGCCTGGCCATCGCCAACGGCTTCGCCGCTCTGGCGGGCAGCGTGTACTGCCAGCAGAAGGGATTTTTCGAAATCTCCACGGGCACCGGCACCATTGTCATCGGCCTGGCAAACGTAATCATCGGAACCCAGCTGTTTAAGCGGTTCGGCTTTGTAAAGGGCACCACCGCTGTAATCGCCGGTTCCATTCTCTATAAAGCCTGCGTATCTCTGGCCTTAAATCTGGGCGGCCAGTACCGCCTGGGGGACTATATCGTCTCCATCCCCATCACGGCCTCGGATTTGAAGCTGATTACATCCATCCTCTTCCTGGTTATCCTGCTGGCCAGCACAGACAGACGAAAGAAGGTGAAGAGCCATGCTTGAGCTGAAGCACATCAATAAATACTACAACGCCGGTACGGTCAATGAAATGTGCCTGTTCGACGACTTCTCCCTGACCGTGAAGGACCACCAGTTCGTCTCCGTGGTGGGAAGCAACGGCTCGGGCAAGACCTCCATGCTGAACCTGATCTGCGGCAGCATCCCCCTGGACGACGGGCGCATCCTGATCAGCGGCCAGGACATCACCCGCATGCCGGAGTACAAGCGCCAGCGGCGCATCGGGCGGGTGTACCAGAACCCGGCCATGGGCACCTGCCCCAGCATGACCATTCTGGAGAACATGTCCCTGGCCGACAACAAGGGCAAGGCCTTCAATCTGCGCAGGGGAACCAACCGCCAGCGCATCGATTTTTATCGGGAGAGCCTGCGGACCCTGGGTCTGGGCCTGGAGGACAAGATGGAGGTAAAGGTAGGCGTGCTCTCCGGCGGCCAGCGTCAGGCCATGGCGCTGCTCATGTCCACCATGACCCCTATCGAATTCCTGATCCTGGACGAACACACCGCAGCACTGGACCCAAAGACCGCCGAGACGATCATGGAACTCACGGATAAGGTGGTCCGGGAGAAGAATCTGACCACCATCATGGTCACCCACAACCTGCGCTATGCCGTGGAATACGGAGACCGTTTGATGATGATGCACCAGGGCAACGTGGTGATCGACAAGGAAGGGGAGGAAAAACAGGCCCTGGATATCGACGATATTTTGAAGAAATTTAATGAGATCAGTATTGAGTGCGGGAACTGACGGACAGGTAGAACGCCTGACCGGAAAAATGCGGCGCGGGAGTTGGTGTGAATGACTCCCGCGCCGTATTTTTATTGAATGTAACGGGCCGCCGGCGCTTGATCTTAAAATCCCACCACCTGCCCGTCTGCGGCTTTTATGGACACCAGCAGATTCCGCTTTTTGGCATACTCCCGCAGGAGACTGTCATTTTCCAGTTTATCCCAGTTCTGATCCGTGATCACCACGTCCCCATAAAAGCTCCACACCGGCTCCAGCCGCCCCCGGTCGGTGGTGTTTCCCTGGTCAACCTCATAGGTAAGGAGGTACTCCAGCCTGACCTCCGACACCAATATATAGGTGCGGGGTTCAGGGGATATCGGGAGCAGCATGTAGGGCTGGGTACTTTCGGTCTCCCATTCCGACACAGCGCCGTCCGCGGCCTGGAGTTGGGCTTCATTACCGGCTTTGGCCTTGGTCTTGCCGCTGTCCGCGGCCTGGAGCTGGCTTTTATCCCCGGCTTTAACCTTGGTCTTGCCGCTCTCTGTCTCCTGGAGCTGGCTCTCCTCATCCGCGCCGGGAATCCCCGGCTTACTCTGCTCAAAATATGTCTTGGCGTACTGTTCAAAAATCTGAGTGACGGCTGAGAACGGCAGCAAAAAGCCTTCCTCCTCCCGCTCCTTCACCACGGTTCCCCGGTTGATATCCTTAAGCTCCACCAGCTCCCCGTCCTGGGCGTAGACGAATTCCACGTACTGGCTCAGGGCCGGACCCATGCCCCAGGCGGCCCCGCCGCCGGAGGGCTCCGGTATCCCGTCCACATTCCGGCAGTAGCTCAGTTTCAAACCATACCGGCCGTCCGGGACCCACTTGTAATCCATGGATCTGGACAGAGCCCGCCACTGGCTGCTTCTCAGCTCAAAATGCTCCAGGCCCAGGCCGGCCAGGATTTTCTCCGCCTTTTTTTGCATTTCCCCCTCAATCTGTTCCCGCTCCTGCGCGCTGAGCGTCATATCCGAGAGGTCCGTGGCATCAAAGCTGTCCCCGCTGCCGTGGGAGAGCTGGCGCTGGTTCAGCCAGATGAGCGGCGTCTCGCCGCCGGGCCCCTTGCTGAAGGACACGAAGTAGCGGTCGTCCTTTGATGTACAGCTGTTGAGGTCCGTGTTCTGTTCCGGCGGATATTGGTTCTCATTCCACTGGATTCCCTCTGCCTCGGACACCACTTCCTTAAACCGGGCGAAATCCTCGTCCGTATAAGGCATTTCCCGCTCCACCCGCAGCACGGGCGCGGCGTACACCTCCGGCACCTTCACCGCAGCGTCGGCCTCCAGCCTCATGGTTTCACCGATCAGCTTCGTCTCGTAGCGGGCCGGCGCCTCCGTCTGCTCCGCCAGGCGTTTCTCCGGCTCCTCCGCGTCTGTGCCCTCTGTCTCCCCCCCGGCGTCGGATATCTCCTTGCCGCCCTGGGGCTGTTCCGCCTGGGATGTGCGCTCTGCGATCACCGGCTCCCCCTGCTGCGAAGAACAGCCTGTCTGCGCTGCCAGAATGGCGGCAGCGCACAAAACCAGCCCTGCCGGGAGGCAGAAACGCCTCCAGTTCCCACGATTCTCCTTGTCCATCTTTGTCATAGCTCCTTTCCCGGAAACCGCTTCCTGCCCGGTTTCCGCTCCTGATGACCCCATGATAACAGACCTGGTCCGCAAAGAAATCACCGGCATGTAAAATAGTTGTAAAAACCGCATTTCTGCCGTTTCCCGGCGCTCCCATTCCCTCTTTTAAGGAAATGTAACCGCCACCCGCGTCCCCTCCCCCACCTTGCTCTCGATCTCCATGGTTCCCCCGTGGAGCTGCACGATGCGCTGTCCCAGGGCCAGCCCCAGGCCGGAGCCGCCCTCGCCGCGGCTGCGGGACTTGTCCGCCATATAAAATGCCTCCGTCACATGAGGCAGGTCCTTCTCCGGGATTCCGCAGCCCTTGTCCTCCACCGTCACCGTCCGCCCGCGGGCGCTCACAAGCACCTCCCCGCCCGGGTCGGAGGCCTTGCAGCCGTTGTGAACCAGATTGACAAACAGGCTGCACAACAGCTCCCGGTCGCCCAGAATCCGCATGTCCTCCGGAAGCTCCACCCGCAGAGTCACGTCCCTGGCAGCAGGCAGCGCCCTCGTCTCCTCCCGCACCTGCTCCAGCAGGTCTCTCAGGGACAGCTCTTCCCTCCGGATGGCCTCATTCTCATACATTCCCACCAACGCCAACAGCTTGGCGCTCATCTGCTCCATGCGCACGCCTGCGCTGTGGATGTTTTGCAGCGCCTGCTTTTTCTGCCGCTCCGAAAGACGCACGCTTAGCAGGCTTTCCGAGTACCCCATGATGGAAGTCACCGGCGTTTTCATCTCGTGGGCCAGAGCGCCTAACAGCAGCTCCAGGTTCTCCACCTGCTCCTCCACCTGCTCCGACATACGGTTAAACGCCTCCCCCACCTGGGCGATCTCGTCCCGCCCTCGCACCTTCACCTTGCTGCCCAACTCCCCGCAGCTGATGGCGGCCGCCGCCTGGCGCAGCTCCTCCAGGGACTTTAAGGCCCGTCCAAGGCACAGGGCGAAGATCACGGCCGCTGCCAGGGAAACGCCGCCGAACACAGCCAAATACAGCCCTGCCTGCCGCTCCAGCAGCTCCCAGGAATCCGAGATGTCCCGGGCCGCCAGCACCTCGAAGCCCTCCGGGTATTCCAGCGCCCGGCGCAGCAGCAGGATGTGTTTTCCGCCCAGCTCCTGAACCATGTACTCTCCCTTCAGGCCGCTTAGGTTTACGATCTCGTAATCGGTCTGATTGGCGATGCACACGCCGTCCTTGATCAGCGCGTAGCCGCTCTGGTAACAGCGGCCGAACTGATACTTCAAATACGCGTCCCGGGCGATCTCACCCATGTTCCCGAAGTCCTCCCGGGTTCCCACCTGCCGGAAGGCCCGCCCTGCGATCCGCAGCTTTTCCCGCTCGCTCTCCACCTGCACCGACAGGCTGTACTCCTTAAGGCGCGCGATAGAAAAGGCCGCGCAGGCGCCCATGGAGACCGCCAGGATGAAAAATACCAGCAGCACCAGTTTCGTTTTCAGTTTCATAGGCCGTCGTCCTCAAACATGTATCCCGCCTTGGGGATCGTCTTGATCGCCCCGGCGCTTTTCAGTTTCTTGCGCAGCTTGGCCACATGGACGTCCACGGTCCTGGTCTCCCCGTAGAAGTCGCTGCCCCAGACCAGGTCCAGCAGCCGGTCCCTGCCCAGCACCACGTTCCGGTTTTTCAGGAACACCGTCAGCAGGCCGAACTCCATGGGCTTTAGGTCCACCTCGGCTCCCCCTTCCCAGACGCGGTGCATATTTAAGTCCACCACCAGATCGCCATAACAGAGCTCCGGCTTCATTTTCCCGGTCCGCTCCAGCACTTTTTCCATGCGGACCAGCAGCTCCAGCACCTCAAAGGGCTTGACAATATAATCCTCCGCTCCCAGCTTTAGCCCCCGCACCTTGGACGTCACGTCGGCCTTTGCCGTCAGGTAGATCACCGGAATGTGTTTTCCCTGAAACAGTTCCATCAGCGCAAAGCCGTCCATCCCCGGCAGCATGATATCCACCAGGGCCAGGTCCGCGGCCTCCTGTCCCTGTTCCCGCAGAAGCCCGGCCGTCTCGTTGCCGTCGTAAACGGCCCTCGTCTCGTAGCCCGCCGCTTCCAGATTCATGCAGATCAGATCCGAAATGATCCGCTCGTCCTCCACTACCAATATCCTGTTCTTCACGCCCGTCCTCCCTGAATGCCTTTGAGTGTTCATACGATACCTTAATTCTACCATCAAACCCACCAAAAAATCTTTACCAAAATGTAAAATACGGGCATCCGGCCGCTCTCGCGATTCGGATGCCCGCATCTCTTGGGAGATAAATCCCGGGGGATCTTTGATTATTCCGCAAATACCACAATCTTATTCGCCACGCCCTGGTCGTCGGACCAAATGAGGCAGGTTCTTCCCTGGCTGAGATCGTCCATGGTCACGATGTTCTTCGTCAGGTACGGAAGGATGGTGCAGTCGGAGGGAATCTCAAACGTTGCGCCGTCCGCCGTGGTCAGCTCGGCTTTGGAGGAAGCCGCGTCCGTCACCACGGAATCCACGGTCACATAATCCGGCACCTTGAAATCAGCCGGAATGTTGCAGAGAATCATCTCGGCGCTGGTCTGCGGGGGCAGGCTCATGGTCATGGCCTGGCTGATGTACACGTAAATGGTGTCGCCGTCCTTGATGTCCTCGATGTTTACCGGCAGCCCTTCCACCGCGTCTAAAACCAGCGTCTCCTCGTCGGAGACATTCAGAACGATCTCGCCGCTGTAGCTCTGGCCGGACTGGTTGTCGATGGTCAGACGTCCGCTCTCATCTCTGGTAACGGTGCCGTAGATCCGGATAGACTGGAGCGCCTCGGCCTGAGTCTCCTCCATGCTCTCGATGGTTCCGTCCACGGTCTCGATCACATCCGCAGTGGTCTCAGCGGTGCTCTCCACAGTCTCAGCCTGCGTGGTGGTAACCGCCTCGGTCTTGGCCGCGCAGCCTCCGATTCCCAGCGCTACAGCCGCGCATGCACTGATTGCAAATAACTGATATTTTCTCATTCTTTTTGTATTCTCCTTGTGTTCATATTTTATTCATATAACTGTATCAGGAGTATACAATACTTTCCTATAGATTCCAATAACGTTTTTCTTAACAATTCCTAAGAAATGCAAAATCGGATTCATAGAATATTCAGAATATTCCAGTCGTTTTCAAACCAGACGGTACAACTACGCGCCCGGACCTGCAGCCGCACGGGCAGGGCCAGGCGGCTCTCCATCCGCTTTAACGCTCCCTGCCGGTCAGGGACTCCACCGCGTCCACCATGGCCTGATAGCCGGTGCAGCGGCACAGATTGCCGGACAGGCCGCGGCGGATCTGGGCCTCCGTGGGATTGGGGTTCTCCCGCAGCAGCGCGCAGGTGGCCAGGATCATTCCCGGCGAGCAGAAACCGCACTGCACGGCTCCGTGGTCCACAAAGGCTTTCTGAATCTTCGCCAGCTCCGGGTCCCGTTCCACCCCCTCGATGGTCATCACCTGACAGCCATCCGCCTGAATGGCCGGGTAAATACAGGAGTTCACGGTCTTTCCGTCCACCAGCACGGTGCAAGCGCCGCAATCCCCTTCCCCGCAGCCCTCCTTGGTCCCGGTCAGACCCAGGACCTCACGGATCACATGAAGCAGGGTGTCCATTGGCCCGATTTCCACCTGCCGTTCCTCACCGTTTATATAAAGCGTAATCTGTTCCATCACTCAAAACACCTCCACAATTCCGTCACGTTGTGAAGCACCATGCGAAAGGCGATGCGCCTTCTGTACTCCGCCGTGGCGCGGATATCCGCGATGGGGGCGATGTCCTCCATCAGGGCGGCGCGCAGGCGCTCCCGAAACGCGGCCTCCGCCGACACATCTCCGGCCGGCCCCGCCAGCTTGTTTCGGCACATCTCCGAGGGCCGCGCCCCCGCCAACACCTTCTCCGCCCTCTGCGCCCGCACCGCGGTTGGGGCCACCGAACCCAGGGCCACGGCGATCTCTCCCACCGCGCCCTGACGCTCCCCCATATACACCGCGCAGCTGCACAGTGAGATGGCCAGGGCGTTGCGTTTTCCGGCCTTGTAGAACACCGACCGGCCGCTCTTGTGGGGCAGAATCACCTCGGCCAGCAGTTCGCCGTGCCTTAAATCCGTCCGCCCGGGCCCCTTCAAGAAATCCTTAAGCGCCACCTCCCGCGAAACGCCGCCCGCCTTCACCAGGCGGAGCACAGCGTCCAGCGCCAGAAGCGGCGGCACCGAATCCGCAGCCGGGGAGGCCGAGATGATGTTGCCGCCCACGGTTCCCCGGTTGCGGATCTGCGGCCCTCCCACCTGGGAAGCCGCCGCGATCAGCGCTCCGGCAAAGGGGATCTCGCAGCGCTCCAGCTCGGAAAAGCTGGTCATGCTGCCGATATGCCATCCGTCGGCCTCCCGGCGGATTCCCCGAAGCTCCTTCAAACGTTCCAGGCTCACATAATCAAAATCCAGGTATTTGCCGTGTCTGCGGTCCACGTACAGATTGGTAGCCCCGGCGCAGGCCATGGCCCGCTCTCCCGCCAGCGCCTCCAGGGCTTCCTCCAGCGTTTCCGGCTGAATCATTCTGCACACTGTCATTGTTCTCCCTCCCCCATGTTATCGAAATAGCTGTCCAAGGAATAGGTCAGCTTGTCAAATTTTTCCAGATAGCTGCCGTCCGGAAAATCTTCAAAGGCGATCACCTTATACCGCCCGTCCTCATACACAAAGGGCAGCTCGTAAACCATACCCGGCAGCCTGGCGGCCTGCGAAAAAACGGCTTTCCCGCTTCTTCCATCCTCCGCCAGCTCCATGGACTCGTAATTGATGAACAGCGGCGTCAGATACGGGTAGGATCGCTCCTTCACAAAGGCCCGGACAAATTCCTCCCGGCTCATCCGGGACTGGAAATCCTTTGTCAGATAATCGTACAGCCGCTCCGGCTCCTTGTAATGGTAGTTTAAATCCTCCGCAAACGCGCACACGGTCCGCTCCGCCTCCTCACGGGAGGGCTTGACCCGCCCCCGTGAAAAGGCGCACAGACCGGCCGTAACCCCCAGGCAGACCAGCACGGCGGCGCAGATCCAGACCAAACGCCGGCTGTTTTTCTTCATTCTCATCGCTCCAATCTCGAATAGGGCACTGTGTAGGCGCTGGGGAACTCCGCCTTCCGGGACGCGGTCACCAGGGCCAGAATGGTCAGCACGTAGGGCAGCATCAGCATCAGCTGGTTGGCGATATTGATCCCAAGGGCCTGCAGGCGCATCTGAAGCGCCGTGGCAAAGCCGAAGAGCAGCGCCCCCCAGATGGCCCGAAAGGGCATGAACCGGGCGAAAATGACCACGGATACGGCGATAAATCCCCGCCCGCTGATAATGTCCTCCGTAAACAGGTTCATGTACGCGGTGGACATAAAAGCGCCCGCGGCCCCAGCGTAGGCTCCGCCGATGAGCACCGCCGCGTAACGTGTCTTTGCCACGCTGATGCCCTTGGAATCCGTGGCCCTTGGATTCTCTCCCACCGCCTTAATCTTCAAACCGAAGGTGGTTTTCTCCAAAATGAACCAGGTGACGATGGCCATCAGGTAGCTTAAGTACACCAGAATATTGTGCTGGAAGAAAATGGGTCCGATCACCGGAATGGACGACAGCACCGGCACGTGCACCGCCGCAAAGGGTTCCACCTGGGGCGGCAGGCTCTGGATGCCGAAAATTACCCGGTAAATGTAAACTGCCGCGCCTCCGCCCAGAATATTTAAGGCGGTGCCCGCGATCACCTGGTTGGCCCGCATGGTGACGGACAGCCAGGCCATGACCGTGCTCCAGAGCACGCCGGTGAGAATACCCGCCAGCACGCCGGCCCAGAGACTGCCCGTCATAAAGGCCGCCGCAAAGCCGGTGACCGCTCCCATGGTCATGGTTCCCTCCACGCCCAGGTTTAAGACTCCCGCCCGCTGGGTGTAAATCTGTCCCAGGGCCGGAAGCAGGATGGGCGTTGCCAAACGCACGGTGCTGGCGAACAGGCTCACCAGAAAGCCTACGGTAAATATATTGCTAAGCATGGCGCTGCCTCCTTCCAATCCAGTTTTTTACCATCGTCAGATTCAGGGTGGCCCGGGCGATGATAAACACGATCACCAGGCCCTGTATGATATCCACAATGGAGTAGGGGACGTCGGTCATCCTCTGCATGGTGGCCCCGCCCACCATCAGGGCGGAGAAGAAAAATCCTGCGATCACAATACCCACCGGGTTTAAGCTTCCCAGCAGCGCGATTACCACCGCAATATCCCCATAGCCGCTGGCTACGCCCTCCAAAAGGCGGTACTGCACGCCGTAAATCTCATTCCAGCCTGCCAGGCCGGTCAACGCTCCGGAGATCATCATGGTAATCAGCACGGTGCGCTTCACGCTCATACCGGAGTAAGTGGCAACCTTCTCCCCCTGGCCCGCCAGGTCGATGCGGTAGCCAAGGACGGTTTTCCAGAAAAACAACATCACGGCCACCACCAAAATCCCCACAAAGATGCCCGCGTGGATGCGCAGGCGGTCTGAAAACAGGGGCAGGCGCAGGGCCTCCGCGATATTGGGCGACTGGGGGAAATCCCCGCCCACCGGGTCCTTCATAGGCCCGTGGACCAGAAACGCCAGGAAATAGGTGGCGATGTAGTTGAGCATCAGTGTGGTGATCACCTCGTTGGCGCTGAAGCGGATCTTTAAGACCGCTGCCAGACCCGCCCACAAAGCTCCGCCCAGCATGCCGCAGATCAGGGACAGGGGCAGCAGGATCACCGGCGGCAGCTTCAGGTAAAGTCCCGGCAGGATGGCCGCAATGGCTCCCAGAATAAACTGGCCGTTGCCTCCGATGTTCCAGAGCTGCGCCCGGAAGGCCACACTGGTTCCGAAGGCCATCATGCACAGGGGAACCATTTTCACGAACACCTCGGAGATTCGCTGCTTGGAGCCAAAGGCGCCCCGGAACAAGGTCTGGTACGCCTCCACCGGATCATTTCCGGAGAGCTTTACCAGCACTGCGCCGATGGCCAGCGCGATGGCGATGGTGAGAACTGCGGCGCAGACCTCTCCGGCCGCTGATTTCAGTTTATTTCCCATGTTCGTGTGCCTCCTTCTGCTTTCCCATCATCAGGCTGCCGATCTCGTCCACCGACGCGCCCCTGGGCAGAACGCCCATCAGGCGGCCGTCGTAAATCACCGCGATGCGGTCCGAGAGCTGCAGGATCTCCTCCAGGTCCGCGCTGACCAGCAGCACGGCGCAGCCCTCGTTTCTGGCGTCCAGCAGTTTCTGGCGCACGTACTCGGAAGCGCCGATGTCGAGGCCCCTGGTGGGCTGGTTGGCCACCACCACCCGCGGGTGCTCCGACAGCTCCCTGGCTAAAATCACCTTCTGCTGGTTGCCGCCGGACAAGCTTCTGGCCTGCTCATCCCCGGAGGAAGCCTTGATCTGGTACTCCGCCCGGGCCTTGTCCCAGAATGCGTCGATGGTCTTTTCACTGATAAAGCCGTGGCGGGAGAAGGGCTCCCGGCCGAAGGCCTTTAACACCAGATTCTTTTTCAGGCTCCATTTGAGGGCCAGGCCCGTGGTGTGCCGGTCCTCCGGGATATGGGCGATGCCCTTTCTGATGTAAAATACCGGCGGGCGGTTGGTGATGGACTCCCCGTCCATTTTCAAAACGCCCTTATCCGCGGTCCGAAGCCCCGTGATCACTTCGCAGAGCTCCTTCTGCCCGTTGCCGTCCACGCCGGCCAGACCGACCACCTCACCCTCCCGCAGTTCCAGGGAGAAATCCGTCAAGGCCGGGTAATCCTTGTCGTTCCTGGCGCAGACTCCCTCCAGACAGAGGCGCACCTCCCCCGGGGACCGCTCCGGCTCTGTAAAGTTAAACAGCACGTCCCGGCCCACCATCATGCGGGTCAGCTCCTCCTTGGTCATATCCGGTCCGGCCAGGCGGGTTCCGATCAGCTTTCCGTCCCGAAGGACCGTCACTTCATCGACAATCGAAATAATTTCTTCCAATTTATGGGTAATCAGGATGATGGACTTGCCGTCCTCCTTCATGTGCCGCAGGGTCTCAAAGAGCACCTCGGTCTCCTGGGGCGTGAGCACAGCCGTGGGTTCGTCCAGGATCAGGATGTCCGCCCCCTGGTAGATGGCGGTGAGAATCTCCACCCTCTGCTGCTCTCCCACGGACAGCTGCCAGACCTTTGCATAGGGATCCACCTTCATCCTGTACCGCTCGGCCAGAGCCACCAGCTCCTCCGCCGTCTCCCGGGTGTCCAAAAGGATTCCTTTGCGGGACTTGCGCCCCAGCATCACATTTTCCACCACCGTCAGGGACCGGGCCAGCATAAAGTGCTGGTGCACCATGCCGATGCCCAAAGAAATTGCTTTGATTGGCGATGAAATCTCCTGCTTCTGCCCGCGGATGAGGATTTCCCCCTCCTCCTGGCGGTACAGACCGTACAGGATATTCATCAGTGTCGTCTTGCCCGCGCCGTTTTCACCCAGCAGGCCGTGTATGGAGCCGGCCCGCAGGCAGAACTGAATCCTGTCGTTGGCCTTTACCCCTCCGAATATTTTGGTTATGTCACGCATCTCAACTGCTAATGTTTCCATCTGTACAGACCTCCTGAATCGAAACGCAGGGAAACTGCGGCGGGGAAATCAAGTCTGCCCCGCCGCAGCCCGTTTGCCGGTAAAAAGCGCCCTACTTCGCCGCCTCGCCCTGAGTGAACTCCGGCATCTCGATCTCGCCGGCCTGAAGCTTCTTGAAGGTATCCTCAATCTGCGCCTTGTCCTCGTCGGTCAGCCATCCCTTGGGATCGCTGATGGGAGCGTAGCTTAAGCCTCCGTCCTCAGCGTTGATCCAGTAGAAGCGGTCCGCTTCCTCACGGCCGGTAAAGCTGCCGCTGCGGATATCGTCAAAGATTCCGGAGATAACGGCTTCCCACTGATAGACCACGCCGCTGAGCACATTGTCGGGCGCCAGGGAGTTCTGATCCGCCACGTTGCCCAGGCAGTACATATCCTTCTCCTTGGCCGCCTGCACAACGCCCAGGCCGATGCCGTCGCCGGAATGCCAGATCACGTCCACGCCGGAATCATACATGCCCACGGCCGCCTCCTTGGCGCCTGCGGTATCGGTCCAGTCTCCGGTGTAAACCTCCTGGATCTCAATGTCGGGGTTCACGGATTTTGCGCCGAACTTAAAGCCCTCATGTCCACGGAATATCTCGGAGGCATCCGCGCCGCCTACCACGCCGATCTTGCCCGACTGGCTGGCCAGAGCCGCGATCACACCCATCAGATAACCGCCGCTCTGCAGCGACACATCGTAAATCGCAGAGTTGTCAACCGACTTGTATCCGGTTCCCAGCAGGAATTTTGTGTCCGGATAGTTGGGGGCAACCTTGACGATGGGTTCCATAAACTGGAAACCATGGCCGAACACCACGTCGTAGCCCTGGTCCGCAAAATCCATCAGCGCCGGCTCAATGTCCGCCACCTCGTACACGTTCTCAACAACCTTTAAATCGATCTCGCCTGCGTGGGCGTCCACATATTTCTGCATGCCCTGGAACATGGCCTGGTTAAAGGACACGTCGTCCTTCTTGCCCGGAAGGATCAGGGCCACCTTTAACACGCCATCCGCGCCCGCTTTTTCACTTTCCGCCGCGCCGCTCTCCTTGGCCTCGGTTCCGGCCTCAGCCTGGGTCTCCGCTGCCTTGCTGTCCCCGGCGGGAGCCGCGGTGGTGGATCCGGCGCTTCCGGAACCGCAGGCGGTGAGCATCATCACCGCGGCCATGGCGGCCGCCAGCATTCTTGCACTCTTTTTCATTGTTTCTCCTCCTTTTTCTCCATTGCTTGTAAGATTTTATCTATATCGAAGGGAAGGCTGTTGAGCCTTGCCCCTGATATCTGTTCGATGGCCCCGCCGATGGCCGGGGCGATGGATACGGTGGAAACCTCCGCCGCGCCCTTGACTCCCATGGGTCCGGCCTGCTCGTAGGCGTCCACATGGTAGCTGGCGATGTGGGGCACGTCCAGGGACGTGGGCATGAGGTAGGTGGAAAAGTCCGCGTTCAGCAGCCTTCCGTCCTCAAACACGCAGTTCTCGCCCAGGGCGTAACCGACGGACATCGCCACGCCGCCCTGAATCTGCCCCGCCATGGACAGCGGATTGATGATTCGCCCGGCCTCGGTGGCCGCGGCCACGTCCAGAAGAATCACATTTCCCGTCACCGGGTCCAGCCGCAGCTTCACCGCCTGGGCGATGAAGGTGTACATGGCGTGAGGGAAGCCCGCGGTGGAAAACGCCTTGGAGGACTCGGGGAATGAGGCGTGGCCGGTGGCAGCCAGGGGCGCCGGGGCCGCGGCAGGACCGGGCGACTCCTGGTCCGCGGCGGCCTCCTCCGCAGCCTGGCCCGCAGCGCCGCCCTCCTCCGCCCTCTTTCTCCTGAACTCCCTCACCGCCGCCAAAAGTGCATTTCCGGCGATAAAGGTGGAACGCGAGCCCGCGGTGGAGCCGCAGTCCAGGGTCTCGGCCGTGTCGGACATGATGAGCTCAATGTGGTTAAGGTCCGTCTCCAAAGCGTCCGCCGCCATGGCCTTGAGGGCGGTATAGCTGCCCTGGCCGATATCCACAAAGCCTACGCGGATGCGGTAGTATCCCGGCTTCGCCTCCTCCACCACCACGCTGGCCGTGTCGGGAATGTTCTTGCCAAGCCCGCAGCTCAAATGGCCTCCCGCGATCCCGTAACCCACGTACGGGTCCCGGTTGGTCTCCCGGCTCTTCCACAGATCGCTGGTCCGGATCAGCTCCAGCGCGCCCTTAAAGTCCACGCAGTGCTCCATCTTCTGCCCAAGCGCGCCGTATTTTCCGGTCTCAAGGGCGTTTTCCAGGCGGATTTCAATGGGGTCCAGCCCCAGCTTCTCCGCCGCCCGGCTGATCAAAGTCTCCGTGGCAAAGGCCCCCTGCGGCGCTCCGAACCCCCGCATGGCGTGGGCCGCCGGTTTGTTGGTGTACCACAATCTGCTCTTAATATGTACGTTGGGAATCTCATAGGGTCCCGCAAAATGTTCCGTGAACAACCCCAGCACCGCCGGTCCCAGCCCGGCGTAAGCCCCGGTGTCCAGGTCCCCGGTCCCGTCGAAGGCCAGGATACGGCCGTCCCGGGAAAATCCCATTTTCACGTGCATGCGCACCCCATGGCGTTTGTAGCTGGTTTCCAGGGACTCCCGGCGGTCAAACACCAGTTTTGCGGGCCGCTTGGTGAGCCAGGCCACAGCCGCCGCGAAAATCTGGGCCGTGTTGCCGTCCTTTCCGCCGAAGCCGCCTCCCACCGTGGCCGCCTTCACCCGCACCTGGTCCCCTGAAAGGCCCAGGGCCCGGCAGATCATCCGATGGTCGTGGAACACGTTCTGGGTGGAGGTGTAGGCCAAAAGCCTTCCCTCCCCGTCGATCCTGGCAAAGCAGGCCTCCGGCTCCATATAGCCGTGGTCCTGGACCGGCGTCTCAAAATCCTGCTCCAGAATCAGGGCGCTGTCCGCAAAGCCCTGTTCCACCGATCCCTTTTCATTTTCAAAGTCCACCAGCAGGTTCCCCTTCTCGTGGAGGGCTGGGAATTCCGGGTCCGCCGCGTCCGCCACATCCCGCACCACCGTCAGGGGCCGGCAGACCACCTTGGCAAGAGCCGCCGCCTCACGGGCCCGCTCACGGGTGTCCGCCGCCACAATGGCCACCGGCTCCCCCTTAAACCGCACATGACGGTCCGCCAGCACCGGCTGGTCCTCGATCACGTCCTCCACCACGTTGACCGCCAGATCCTTTGCCGTAAATACCAGCACGTCCTTTGGCAGCGCCGAGAAATCCAGCTCCTCCAGAATCCCGTGGCTGACGGGCGAGCGCACCAGAGCCAGCTCCAGCATCCCTTCCTCCCGGTAATCTCCCGCGTACATGGCCCGCCCTGAAGCCTTGTCCATTCCCTCGCTCCGTCCCAGGCCCAGGCCCACATAATGTTCCGCCATCTTGATCCGCTCCCTCCCGGCGGGCCTCTGCCCGCCATTCTCTTGCAGTGATCCGCTGCTCCATTTCCAAGAAAAAGAAGTTTTCAGCGAAATCACACGTTCCCGGCCTCTTTGCCGGGAGAATGAAATTGTTCACCAAAAACTTCCCCGCGCCGGCAAATCCCGCCGGCCTATATTTTTTTACGCATCACCGTATGCTTTAAAATTCCATCCATGTAGTATTCCTTCGACATCAGTACAGGCTCTCCCCAGAAATTATATCCAACCTCGTCCATGTGCAGCAGCGGCGTACCTTCCGCAGTGGCGAACACGGCTGCCAGCCTGCTGTCCGCGGCCACGGCCCGAACCTCGGTCAGATCCATGTAAACCGTCTCCCTGCAATACTGCTCCAAAAACCAGAAAATCGGCTTTTTCAGCTCCGCCATGTCGTAAACGCCGGTTTTCACGTGCCGCAGGCCGATGTGGTCCACGCAGTAGATCGCGGGCCTTTTGTCCGCCGTGATCAGCCTGTCCACCCGGAAAATGGGTTCCCCGGGGGCCAGCCTCAGCTTGTCCGCCGTCTCCCGGTCGCAGTCTGCGATCTCCACCTTCACGCTGGCGATCTCCGCCTGATAACCCGCGTCCTTTACCATGTCCAGAAACTCTTTTTCCAGGTCCATCCTGGTCTCCACGTCCAGCACGTGTTTGTTGATCACCGTGCCCACGCCGTGCTTGCGGCTGATAAATCCCTCCCGCTCCAATATGGCCAGGCAGTCCCGGAGCAGCGTCCTGCTGACGCCCAGCTGGCCTGCCAGCTCCACCTCCGGCGGAAGCTTTTTCATATCCTGATAGCGGCCGTAGCGTATCTCCTCCAGCAGCCTGCGGGTCACTTCCTCTGATAACTGCAATCCCTGATCCATGCGTTCCTCCATTTATCTCACACGCCCGCCGCCCCTGTGCGCAGCCGCAGCCTGCGGAAGCGCCATATGGTGGCCGCGGCCACACCCGCCCCGCCAAACGTGCTTCACCGGCTGCGGTTCGAACGGGGAACCGCCGGGCGCACTTGCGCAAAATAGGTAGTACCTATATTGGTACTACCTATTTATACTATATCATTCTCTGTTTTCTGTCAATCTGAAGATACCAAAACCGTTTATCTTTTTGGAGAATAGCGTCATTCGTTACTCCAGCACCACCGGAATCAGTTTGTGTTCCAGAACGTCCACCAGTCCCATGTCCGTCAGCCCCAGCTCCGGCACGGTGGGCAGGGAAATAAAGCTCAGGGCCATGAACGGGGCTGAGGTATCGCAGCCCAGGGAAGCCGCAGCCCGGTTCAGCCCGTCCAGCCGTTCCTCCACCTCCCTGGGGCCCTCCTCGCTCATCAGTCCGCCGATGGGCAACTCCATGGAGGCCAGCACCCTGCCGCCGCAGACCACCGCCAGGCCGCCGCGCAGACGGGCCACCTCGTTGACCGCGGCCGCCATGTCCCCGTCGTCCACGCCCGCGGTCACGATGTTGTGGTGGTCGTGGGACATGGAGTAGGCCATGGCGCCCCTTTCCAGGTGGAAGCCCCGGACAAACCCGGTGCCCACGTTGCCGTTTTTGCCGTAGCGCTCCACCACGGAAAGCTTGGCCACGTCCTGGGACGGGTCCGCCAGCACAAAGCCGTCCTTCACCGGCAGCTCGGCCCGGTCCTCCTGGTTGATGATCTGATCCTTCACCAGGCGAATCACCCGCACCGGCGCGGCTGCCCCGCCGCCGTGTCTGCCTGCGGGTACCGCAAAGCTCCCGGCCGTCACAGGCGTTTTCAGCTTCACCGTGTCCTTGATCCAGCCGGGATACACGCGGACCTTTGTCTCCTCCAGCATAGCGCCGCCCACCGCGGCCGGCCGGCCCTCAAACCACACCTCCTCAGGCTGGATATCCCGGATATCCCTCGCCAGAATGATGTCCGCCATGCGGCCCGGCGTGATGCTGCCGATCTCCTCCTCCATGCGGAAATGCTTGGCCGCGTGGATCGTCGCCATGCGGATGGCTTCCATGGGTTCCAGGCCAAGGGCGATGGATTTGTTCACATTGTAGTTGATATGGCCTTCCCGCCGGATGTCGCCGATGTGCTTATCGTCGGTGCAGAACATCAGATTTTCCGTATCCAGCCCGTGCTCCACCACCGCGCGCACCAGGCCCTCCACGTTCCGCTCCGTGCTTCCCTCCCGGATAAAGACCTTCATGCCCACCCGGAGCCGCTGCACCATCTCCTCCTCAGTGACGCACTCGTGGTCGTCGGAGATGCCGGAGGAGGCGTAAATGTTCAGCTCCTGGCCCAGCCGCCCGATGGCGTGTCCATTGGCCGGTTTGCCCCGGTTCAGGGCGGAACAGATTTTCTCCAAATACTCGTCCTCCCTGGACAACAGAATCTTGGAGGAATCCATCTCCCCCAGACTGACGCTCTCCTTCCAGCCCAAAAGCGCGTCCACCTCGGCCGCGCCCAGCACCGCGCCGGTGGTCTCAAGCCCCGGGGCGGTGGGCACCCGGGAGGACACCTCGATCAGCATGCGGCAGGGCATCCGTTCCAGGGATTTCAGCATTTCTTTGAGCCCCGCCTCCCCCGCCACGTTGGCGATCTCCATCAGGTCCGCCATCATGGTGGTGGTCCCCTTGGGCACCACCACGTCGGCCAATGCCTCCGGCGACAGCATGGTGGACTCAAAATGCATGTGGGAGTCGATCATGCCCGGGATGGCGTACAGATTGCCGCAATCCTTCACCTGCCTTGCCTCCAGATGGATGCCCGGTTCGATGGAGACGATGCGTTTTCCTTTTACATAGATATCCGTGGGATAAATCTCCCGGGAATACACGTTCACCAGCTGCACATTAGCCAGCTTCCAGTCGCAGGGAATCTCCCCCTTGCCGCAGGCGACCAGTTCCTTCAGTTCCTCTAATGTTCTCATGGAATGTTCTCTCCTTATTTTGATTATGCTCTGCCTCACAGCCCGGTTTTTGCGATGCATTCCCGCAGCATTTGGCCCGTTTCCAGAATCTGGTTCCGGTCCCGGCCATCCAGCGCCGCCTCAAAGGCCCGCATGCAGCGCTCGATCCGTTCCCGCGCCTCCCCGGTGCTCTCCTCATAGCACTGCTCCCCCTTTAAGAGCAGCAGGCGGTTCTCCTCCTGATCCCGGGGCGGCGTCTTCAAATAGGAAAGCTCCTCCATCCGGGCCCGGATCTCCTGGTCCGTCATGGTATTGTGCTTACCCTTTATGATCTGCCGCTTCACCTGACCGGTGGAGAGCACCTTCACCTCCACCTCCAAAATGGAGTTAATGTCGTAGGTGTAGGTCACGTCCACCGCCTCCCGGCCCGCCCGGTTCTTCGGCACCTGGATTTCCAGGCTGCCCAGGAGCAGATTGTTGGCGGTCAGGCGGCTCTCGCCCTGGTAGACGCTGATGCGGATCCGGTCCTGGTTGTTGTAAACCGTGTAAAACCGCTCCGTCCGGCTGGCGGGGATCACGGTGTTGCGCTCGATCACCGGGCAGAAATGCCCCGGCTCGTAGACGCCCTCCCGGCGCTCCATCACCACCTCCACGCCCAGGGTGAAGGCGCAGACGTCGGTGAGAATCATTTCCTTTACTTCCCGGTTCCGGCTCTTCATAGCGCCCTGGACGGCAGCTCCCAGGGCCACCGCCTCGTCCGGGTGCACGGTCACGTCGGGGAACTTGTGGAACAGCTTTACCACAAAATCCCGCACCACCGGCATCCGGGTAGCCCCGCCCACCAGCACCACCTCGTCGATATCCGACAGCCGGACGTGGGCGTCCGCGATGCTGCGCTGCAAGGGCTTTCGCAGGCGCTCCAAAAGCGGTCCGCAGAGACGTTCGTACTCTTTGTGGCTTAAGACCAGACGCTTTTCCTGCCCGTCGACCGCGCAGCACATTTCCACCGGATCCTCCTGTCCAAACCGCTTTTTGCAGTTCTCCGCCGCCTGGTGGATCATGGCCGCGGTTTTCCGGTCCAGTTTCTCCTCGTCGATCTCATTTTGGGCGAAAAACGCCTCCTCCAGCACCCGTGTGAAATTCTCCCCGCCCAGGTAGTTGTCTCCGGCCACGGCCCGGACCTCCAGAATGGGCCCCGCAAGCTCCAGAATGGACACGTCGAAGGTCCCGCCGCCCAGGTCGAACACCAGAAACCGGGTGTTCTCGGTCTTTTCATACAATCCGTAGGTGATGGCCGCAGCCGTGGGCTCGCTGATGATCCGCTCCACCTTGAGTCCGGCCAGCTCCCCGGCCGCCTTGGTAGCCCTTCTGCGCTTGTCGTCAAAGTAGGCAGGCACGCTGATCACCGCCTCGGTCACGGGCTCCCCCAGAAATGCCTCCGCGTCCTCCTTTAAGGACCGCAGCACCATGGCGGACAGATCCTCCGCCCGGAATTTGTGCCCGCCCAGATCGTACTGGCGCTCGCTGCCCATAAACCGCTTAAAGACCTCTGCTGTGCGCTCCGGATGCAGCTGGCCGTACTCCCTGGCGGTCTCGCCCACCAGAATCTGCGCCAGCTCGTCAACCGCCACAATGGACGGGGTCAGATTTTTTCTCAAACGGTTGGGAATGATCACCGCCCGGCCGTCCTGAAAGCAGGCGGCCAGACTGTTGGTGGTTCCCAGGTCGATTCCGATTATCATGTCTCTTTGCTCTCCTTTGCAAGCCTGGCAATGGCCGCGCAGGCGTCCTTGTTAATCCCCAGCCAGATCACCTGGTTGGCCGTCCGGAAGGCGGCAAGGGCCTCCTCCACAGAGCCGTCCAGCATAGCGAGAAGTCCCCTGGCCTCCCAGAACTCCGTGCAGCCGTCTTCGTCGCACCACCAGCACATATCCCGCTGCTCCATCAGCCCGATGTACCGGCGGGCCTGATCGCCGCGGCCGGTGTAGTAGGCCCAGCAGAACAGGTTGTAGAGCGTCTGCCTGGACTCCATGTTGGGTCTGGTCATCAGCTCCTCTATGGACAGCCCCAGATCGTCGCACTCCTCATAATCGGACTCCAGGCGTTTCCGGTACAGGTCCCCGAAGGCCCCGGCCTCCTTCAAATCGCCCAGCCAGTAATTGGTCTCCATCAGCTTGCGCGTCAGACTCCGGTAATAGCCGTATTTCTTACACCGGCAGGCCAGCTCCCAGGCATTTTTCAGATATCCAATGGCCGTGCCGTACTGTCCAAGGCGGCAGTAGGCTTCCCCCGCATTCTGACAGGCCAGGGCTCTGCCCTCCGGGTCCGCCTCATCGTCGGCGTAGGCCGAATCCGCCAGCGCGGCGGCCTGGGTGCATTTTTCCAGAATCTCCTCCCCGGGATTCTCCCGGAAACGCAGCCAGATGTCCAGAACCTCCTCCATCCGCTCGGCCTCCCGCTCCCAGTCGCCGCAGCACCGCCGTGTGAGGTCCGCGCTTCCATACCGCTCACTGATCCAATCCAGGGCGCGGTCATAGCGGCCCGCCGTAGCCTCCAGGTACATCAGGCTCTCCAGACATTTTTCCCGCCCGTCCTCATCAATGTCTTTGTCCAGGGCATTTTCCAGGTACGCTGCGCCCCGTTCCAGCTGCCCCATGCGCAGGAAGCACTGGAACACGCGCTTAAAGCACTCCTCGTCGTCCTCGCCGAAGCGGTCCTCCGCCGTCAGGCTCTTCTCGCAGCTCTCAATGGCCTCCTCGTAGCGCCTCATGGCCCGCAGGACCTTGCCCCGCAGCAGCCACATACCGCGGTCGCCGTCCCGCTTGACGCCCTCCTCGATCTCCTTGAGCGCCTTGTCGTATTCCCCCATCCGCAGGTAGAGATCGGCCCGCCTGCGGAAGCTCTCCGCCGACTCCCCGAACTTCTCGTCGTAGAGGTTGATATAATACAGGGCTTTTTCCGCGTACTCGGGCTGGCAGACCCGGCTGAACTTCTGTTTGTACAGCAGTCCCAGCCGCCAGTAGCAGCCGGAAAACTCAGGATTTTTCTCCAACGCCTGCCGGTAGTAAGCGATGGCCTTGTTCCACTGGCGGAACCGCTCGTGGCATCTGGCGATGTAGTAGCAGAGACGGTCGTAATCCATTCCACGCTTCTCACAGATTTTCAGGTGAAGATAAGCCAGCTTCGGCCTGCCGCCGTACTCGATCCAGTACCTTCCGAGGGCGTACCGGGCGGACAGACTGTCGTTTAACCGCAGGGATTCCTCCGCGTAAACCCGGTCCAATCCCAGTTTTTTACTTTGATTGTGTTTCCCGCCGCTGTCGTTTAAGAAGGACCGTTTGAGGTACGCCTGGGCCAGCAGCCACCTGGGCGCTTTGCTCTTTTTCAGCAAGCGGATCACATTTGCCGCGAAGCGGTCCGCCCGTTTCCAGTCCTTCTCGTCCTCCGCAAGCTGGTCCAGAACGCCGATTTTCTCCACCAGCAGCTCGCCGCTTTTCACCTCGGCCTCCTCTGCCCGCCGGATGACGTCCAGCGCCGCTTCATACCGGCCGTAGCGCTTGAATACCCGCAGGGCCCGCAGATAAACCTCCGAATGGCCGGGATAAATTTTGATCATGCGGCCAAACAGGTTCACCACCTCCTGGTCCTGCCCCAGCTCCTCGCAGATTTCCTGTAAATAGAAATAGGCCCAGTAGGCTTCATCATCCATGGAGATAATCTCCCGGCACTGCTGCGCCGCTTCCTCCCAGGCGTTCCTGTCCTTTAAAACCAGCACCTGGTGGAGACGGAAATCCAGATTCTCCGGTTCCAGCCCGATCGCCCTGCCGCAGGCGGCCAGGGCCCGGCCGGAAAGCTCCTCCGCCATCTCCGGGGGCAGCTTCCCCGCGTGCTTCTCTTCATAATAAATATCCCGCCAGAGACGGCCTTCCAGGTCCAGGCTGGCGGCCAGGGAGCGCAGGTTTGGGGAATGGGCGGCGGCGTCCCGATCCAGACACCTGCGCCAGCTCTTCACCGCCTCCATCGATTCCCAGTACCGCTCCTCTTCCCGGTACATCAGGGCCATCTGCTCATAAAAATCCGCCCGGTCCGGCACAAGCTCCGGGTGGCTCTCAAAAAATCCGATCCCCTCCCCGGTCCGTTTCCCGTGAACAAAACATCCGGCTAAGAGCAGCACCTGCTCCTCCGTCAGCTGCTCTACCCCTGTAAGCCCGTCGATCAGCGCGTCGTCCGCCTGTTTCATCAGTTCTTCCGTGGCATCGGTGCTGCGCAGATCATCCGCCATTCCGGCCAGCTCCCGGACGCTCTTCCAGTCCTCCCGGAGCACCGCCATCCTGGCCAGGCTCAAAAGCGCCGTGTAGGTCCCGCGGACCGTCTGATTGTTCCGTTTCAGGTAGCCCACATAGAGGTCCCCCGCCTCGTCCCCACAGCCGCAGGCGCCCAGAATAAACGCCCCGGACATATAAACCCGGTCGTCCTCCGGGTTCTCCCGGATCAGGCCGCGCACCATCTCCGCCGCCCGCTGCGTCTCCCCAATCCTGGACAGGTAATCGGCCCGTTCCAGCTCGTACCAGGGATGGCTGATCCCGAACTGCTCCAGCTGCTTCAGAATCTCCCCCACTTCCCTGAGCTGTTCCGGAGAATCCCCCCGTTCCCGGTTGGTGAGATTGAAGAAGAGCTGCATAAAACCGTCGTAATCCGCCTGCGGCTCCCCGGAAAACTTCTCCAGTGGGAAGTCCCCTTCCTCATCGTCCTGAATCCTCCGCAGCATATACTCCACAAAGGGTTCCGGCAAACGCTCCTTAAACTCCTCCGCGTTCTCCTCAATCCCGAAAGTCTCTCCCAGTATTTTCCATATTCTTCCCGGAAGCCTGAAATGCTCCGCCAGAAATGAGAACAGCCCCCACTTGGCCTGCTCTCCTCCGTCCAGGGACGCGAGCACCGGCTCCCGCAGCAGTCCGCTCCACTCCGCCTCGTTAAGCCGTCTCGGGAGACAGCTGTAAACATCCGCCAGCCGTCTCAAAAATTCTCCCTCCGGCCCCAGCTCCTCCATCAACAGCGCGCTGTTCACATCCTCCCCTTCCGGGGTCCCGGCATACTTCACGGCCTCCTCGTAAGCCCCTCGTAACCGCATAAATCCCTGTTGGTCATCCTCCGGGTTAACGGAAGTCAGACGGCTGCGGTACGCGGCCCGTATGGATTCCTCGTCCCGGGTTGGCTCAATCCCTAAAATTTCGAATATTTCCTGAACGCTCACGGTATTCCTCCTCATTCCTGTATTTGGCGGCTGTCCGGTCCGCCCTCGGCACTGGTGTGCCCCATTGATTCCCGTAAATTGGTAATACCTATTGTAACATAGAATTGAAAAAATGTCTCCACTGTATTTGTGGTTCTGTTGATTAAAAAAGGGCCCTGATGAGAAATACATTGATTTCTCACCAGGACCTCCTCTCAATATCCCCTCACCCGCTCCAGCCCCATACTCAGAATCCCCGCCTCAAAATCCGGCCTCAAATCCGGGCAGAATTCCATCTGAGGCATCATAATCCGTCCCAGCGGCTCCCCCAGGGCTTCCCGGATCATTTCCTCCATTCCGCCCTGCTCTACGTCCCCGTAAATCACCAGCCGGTGGGGGTTGTACATGAGAATGCACACCTTAGCCAGCCGCGCCAGGGCGTTTTTGCGGCGGACTTCTTTCATGGGCTGCCTCCAGTTCACTTCCGGAAGCAGTCCCTCCACCTCCCCCACCATCCCGTCTCTGCCGCACCAGAGCCTGCCGTGAATCCACACGCCCACGCCCGGCCCGTACTTTTTCGGCACATAAATGCCGACGGCCACCTCATCCTCCGGCGTCTGCCTGCGCGCGCAGTACCCGGCAATAGCCGCGTTTACGTCGTTCTGCACAAATGCCTGCCGCCCGAAATTTTGCTGCACATGGCCGCAGATATCCGCGCCGGTCAGGCGCTCGTAGTCGCTGGTTACCAGGCGGCCGTCCACCGCCTCGCCGGGGATTCCGAAGCCCACGGCCGCGATGGAGGGATAGGCCGCCAGGAACGAGGCGATCTCGCCGTCAAAGCTGTCCGCCTCCGGCTCCATCAGGGGAATCTCCCGGGTCTCCACCACAGTTCCCAGCAAATCGCAGGCGGAGAAAACCGCCGTATCCTCCCCCTGCTTCTCGTACATACAGATGGATAATACCATCTGCGCCCGCTCTTCATAGCGGTAGACCGCGGCGGGACGCCCGTGGTCCGGCTGAAACATTCCTTCCCGGCGTATTTCCCCCCGCTCCTCCATGGCCTGCAGCAGGGATTGAAGGGCCACCACGCTGAGACCCGATTCCCGGGACAGCTCCGCCTTGGTGGCCCGGATGCGCCGGTTCATCAGACGCCGGACGGTCTTTAAATTCTGCTCCCGGATGAGATTGGTTCCCCGCTCCATCAGCGCCCGCCTCCATGTCCGCCGAAAATGCCCGCGGCCTCCGCGGCCTCCAGCACAACCTGTTCCTCCGCCGGTTCACAGCCCGTATCCCCGGGCATAAGGCCGGGCTTGCTCCTTCCGTGGAAATCGCTGCCCGCAGTGGCCGTAAGGCCCAGGCGGCGGGCCAGATCCCCATAGTAGCGGCGCTGCTCCGCCGTGTGATAGCTGGAAAACACTTCCATCCCGCCGACCCCGCAGCCGGCCATATAGCGGATCGCCTCCTCGTCCTCCTTCACGGTGGCGCCGGGGTGAGCGATCACCGTCACCGCGCCCATGTCCAGCATGGCCCGGTTCAGCTCCTCAAAGCTGCGGTACTTCACCTCCTGATAGGCCGGTTTCCCCTGGGAGGCGTAATCCCAGTAGAAATTCACGTAGGGGTTGCCGCTCCTGGCTCCGCCCGGGCGGTAGGGCTTTAACAGCTCGCAGCCATCATTTTCCGGGTTCTGAAGCGCCACCATGGCGACATCCTCGGGCACCGACAGATGGTAGGGATTCTGGGACAAAACCAGGCTGTCGTCGAATTTCAGTCCCATTTCATGAAAAATCTCAAGTCTTCGGGCCGAACACCGCCGCTCCTGAGCCAGAATCTCCTCCTCAATCTCCGCAAATACCGGATGGCGCTCGTCGATCCCGTAAGCCAGAAGATGGAGATTGCGCTCTCCCAGGCGGCAGTCCAGCTCCACGCCCTTCGCCAGCCGGATTCCCAGCCGGGCCGCCTCCTCCCATGCCCGGCTCACGCCCCGGACCGAATTGTGGTCGGTCAGGGCAGCAGCCCTGATTCCCCGGGATACGGCGCGCCGGATCACCTCCTCCGGCTCCAGTTCCCCGTCTATGCTGATCACAGAGTGCATGTGCAGATCGATTGTTGCCATGTTGCCTACCTCCTCGAATTTGATGATTTGTGTTTGATGATTCATATGCGGTACCGGCTCGCCGCGGACGATGGGCCGGTCATTTAAGATCACACAGCCCGTTTTCTCCCCCGGGCCCCTTCGCCCCTGTCAAACGGCCTCCCCGATAACCTCCTCATTCCGGCTGCGCTTCCCCGCCCGGCTCAGGCACAGCAGCAGAAGCACCGGGAATACCACGGCCGCCAGCAGTCCCGAGCGGATGCTTCCCCCCGCGGTATTGGACACCAGCCCCACCACCGTTGGGCCCAGGGAACAGCCCACGTCCCCGCCCAGGGCCAGCAGCGCGGCCATGGCCGTTCCGCCCCTGGGAATCCGGGCGCAGGACAGGCTGAAGGTTCCCGGCCACAGAATCCCCACCGACAGCCCGCACAGGCCGCAGCCCATCAGCGCCATAACGGGCGCCTTGGACCACACGGCCAGCAGATACCCCGCAATGCACAGAAAGCCGCTTCCCACCATAAAAGGAATCAGTGGCATATGCCGGGAAAACCTGGCGTACACGGCCCTGGAAGTCCCCATGAGCAGCGCGAACAGGCACGGCCCCAAGAGATCGCCCATGGTCTTGCCCACCTGCAGCGCCGACTCCGCAAAGGCGGAAGCCCACTGGCTCATGGCCTGCTCGGACGCGCCGGAACACACCATCAGCAGCACGAACAGCCAGAACACCCCGCTGCCCGCCAGCTGGCGCATGCTCATGCCCCTGCCCTCCCCGGTCATGCTGCGGATAGGCACTCTGGCAAAATAAAAACAGTTAAAAAATGGCACCAGCGCCCAGATAAAGGCCAGTATCCGCCAGTTTCCAATTCCGGCCACCCGGAAAAACACGGTGGAGGCCACGACCACCAGCACATGTCCCCAGCAGTAGAAGGAGTGCAGCAGGCTCATGGCCGCCTCCTTGCGCTCCGTGGGGCACGCCTCCACGATAGGGCTGATCATCACCTCGATCAGTCCGCCGCCCGCCGCGTACAACAGCACCGCCCCCAGAAATCCCAGGTAGGGGTCCGCCGTCAGCTCCGGCAGAATCCCCAGCCCGGCCACGCCCCCGGCGCAGAGCAGGTGGGCCAGTACAATGGCCCTCCGGTACCCGATCCGGTCCACAAACCCGGCGGCCAGAAAATCCACCAGCAGCTGGACCGCAAAGTTCATGGTCACCAGCAGGGTGATCTTATCCAATGAGATGCCGTAGGTCTTCTGGAAGGTCAGAAACAGCAGTGGTGCAAAATTGTTCACAATCGCCTGGGATATGTATCCGATGTAGCTGGCCCGCAGCGTATGGTTGTAGTTTTCGTGGATTGACATGAACGAATCTCCTTTGCTCCTCATTAATTAAAGTTACTTTATTAAATATACTTTAATTAATTCATCCTGTCAACCTGTAACCGTTTTTTTCTCAATCTTTTCATCTCCTCACCGGCGCGCCGCAGTCCCCTCTCGCTCCCATCCGTCAGCGCACCTCCTCGCCGTTGATAAATAAACATTCAATCTGCTCCCGTTCCCTCAGCACGCTGGTATCCGCGTTCTCGTCGCATTGGAGAAGCAGCTCCTTAAGCCCCGGCATTTCCGCAAATACAGAGAGATCGCTCACCATGGGCAGCCGCAGATCCAGCCGTTCCAGATTTTCAAGCTGCCCGAACACCCGGACATCCGAGGTCCGGATGTCAAGCCCTCCGATCCGCAGATAGACCAGCTCAGAAAGCGGCGCCAGCCAGTCCAGATTCTCCGTCTCTCCTCCGGTGAAAATCATCAGCACATTCAGCCCCGTCATGGAGGACAATGGCGAAAAATCATGGATCTCAGGCAGTTGAAGGCTCAACGAAACTACATTCGGAAACTCCGCCAGGTCCTCCAGCGTAATCATCTCGAGTCCGTCCGCCGGAATCCACGCGCTCAGTTCATTGGCCGAGATCTCATACTCTCCCGTCTGCTCCAGAAACCGGATCGCCAGGGATGAAAACCGGTCTAAGTCGCTGGACATCACCGGCTCATCCGGCTTCTCCACCAGCTCCCTCACCAGCGCCTCAACCGTCCGGTCTTTCCACATAATCTCATAGTCCGTGGCGCTGCGCTGTAAAGACGGGGCCTCCAGATCCATGTAATAGCCGGTGAGGGCAAAGGGATTGTGCAGATAGGGATAATCCCACCGGTCCATTCCCAGGCCCGGGGCGCGCTGTCCGATCATATGGGCCTCCCCGCCCAGCTCTGCAAAGGACGCCGCGGATTCTTTTGCCAGACGGTAGACCGCCTCCGAATCCGGCCCCACGGCGGCAAACTCCGCCGTGTAAGTTTCCCCGAAACAGTAAAATACCGCCGTGTGGAACACGGTCCCCGCCCTCGCGGCGGAGTAGGAAAAGCTGCAAACCGGCATCTGCCCGTCCATTAACTCAGCCGGTCCGAAGGCCAGCAATTCCTCCCCCAGATTCTCCTGGGCCAGCCGGGCCAGATTGGGGGCGGTACTCTCCCAATCCCGCGCAAACTCACGGCTTGCGGGGTCCGTTTCCCGCACGTCCGCCAGCAGGTCCGTCCCCTCCTCTTCATATTCCATCTTAAAATGATAGCCGTCCGGCCCCCAGTCGATCCGGTCCCCGCCGCCCTCCGGCAGATCAAACCCAAAGCCCTGTCCGTCCTGCACGTCGTAGTCCTTCGAGACAGCGCCCGAGGTGCCGGGCCACCCCTTCTCCCCGCCGGTCCGCCCCCCGCAGTCCGCTCCCAGTCCGACCGCTCCCCTCAAACCGTCCGATGCTCCCAGGCCTCCTTCCGCCCCTGAGACCGCCAACATACCCACTATCAGCCATAGTAAAACCGTTTCGCCCATCAAAAAAGCCCTCTCTTCCAAATTTTTCCTGATCACTCCGCCGCCTGCCGTCAATTACGGAAAGTATACCATACTTTCCGCGCAGGGACTTTATAATTTTGGAAAAATTATGAAAGAGGGGGCTGTTCTCCCGTCTCTGTGCTACCGGGCCATCTCGCTCTGGTAGCCGGTGGCGTTGTGGGCCTGGATGATCGTCTCGATCTCGTCCAGATTGGAGGAGGGCAGGTCGCCGGGGATGGTGTTCTTCACCGCGGCGGTGGCATTTCCGTAGGCAACGGCCTTGGCGCAGTCCCCGCCGGAGGACAACAGGCCGTAGAGGGCTCCGGAAATATAAGCGTCGCCGCTTCCGATGCGGTCCACCACCTCAATGTTGCGGTAGGGCTCCTCCTCGTAATATTCTCCCCTGGCCGCATCGTAGATCACGGAGCCAAAGGTGTGCAGCTTTGGGCTGTGTACGATCCGCTGGGTGGAGGCCACGATGGAGATGGGGTACTCCTCGGTGAAGCTCTTCATCATCTCCTTCGCCGTACCGGTCTTTAAGAAGGTCAGACGGGCCGTGTCCTCGGAGCAGAAGAAAATGTCCACGTAGGGCAGGATTTTCAGGATCGTCTCCCTGGCCTGATCCCCGGACCACAGATTCCCGCGGAAATTCACGTCAAAACTTACCAGAGTTCCGGCGGCCTTGAAGCGCTTCACCATCTCGATGGTGGTCTCCCGCACCTGTTCGCTGAGGGCCAGGGTGATGCCCGTGGTGTGGAAGCACTTGGAAGCCGTGTACACCGCCTCGGGAATCTCGTTGATATCCAGCGAGAAAAAGGAGCTGTTGTTCCGGTCGTAGATCACCTTGGGCTTTCTGGGGTAGGCCCCGTTCTCATAGTAATAGATTCCCAGGCGGGCGGACGGCGAATGGTCGTACATGAAGAAATCGTCGCTGACGCCGAAGGAACGGATTTTGCCCTTCATGAAGCTGCCGATGTCGTGGGCCGGCAGCTTGGAGATCACGCCCGTGTGCAGCCCCAGTAAGGATGCGCCCACCGCTACGTTCAGCTCCGCTCCGCCCACCTGCTTCACGAAGGTGTCGCCGCGGCTCAAACGCTCGTTGTCCGGCGGCGAAAGGCGCAACAGCACCTGCCCCAGTGTGAGAAGGTCAAAGTTCCTACTGCTCTTCTGTTCCATACTCTCTCTCCTTTATTCTAGCGAAGGCCGCAGGCCGGAACCGGTTGGCCGTGGACCGGAACCGGATACCCCCGGCCCGGGCAGCCGCGGCGGTTTCATTTCCCTGCCGCGCTACGCCTTCAAAATCCGCGCCCGGCGGATCGGTCCCCGGACGGGTGTCTATGAAAAACGGCTAATACCCAGTTGGATTAGCCGTTTTAATCTCAAATCTTATTGTGCCGTATCTGCCGCTTAGCGCTGTACGCGTCCGGAAGCGTCACCGCCGGCCAGATTCTCAACCTCTGCGCGGGTCACCAGGTTCAAATCGCCCGGGATGGTGTGCTTCAGAGCGGAGGCGGCCACTGCGAATTCCAGAGCAGCCTTCATGTCCTTGCCGTCCAGCAGGCCGCAGATCAGGCCGGCCGCGAAGGAGTCGCCGCCGCCCACGCGGTCCACGATGGGGGTCACGCGGTACTTCTTGGAGTGATAGAACTCGCGGGTCTTGCCGTCCATGATGCAGGCGGACCAGCCGTTGTCGGAAGCGCTGTGGCTCTCGCGCAGGGAGCTCACAATATACTGGAAGCCGAACTTGTCAGCCATCTGATTAAAGATATCCACGTAGCCGCCCAGCTCCAGCTCGCCGGAGGTAACGTCGGTGTTGCCCGGCTTAAAGCCCAGCACCTTCTCAGCGTCCTCCTCGTTGCCGATGCACACGTCAACGTACTGCATGAAGTTAGTCATCACCTTCTGAGCCTTCTCGGAGCTCCAGAGCTTCTTGCGGAAGTTTAAGTCCACGGAAACGGTAACGCCGTGAGCCTTGGCAGCCTTCAAAGCGGCCTCGGTCAGAGCGATGGCAGCGTCGCTGATGGCGGGGGTGATTCCGGTGAAGTGGAACCAGTCGCAGTCGGAGAAGATCGCGTCGAAATCAAACTGATCGGGGGTTGCGGTGGAAATGGAGCTGTGTGCGCGGTCGTAAACCACGTTGGAAGCTCTCATGGCGGAGCCGGTCTCCAGATAGTAGATTCCCAGTCTCTCGCCGCTTCTGGAAATGTACTTGGTGCCTACGTTGTATTTTCTCATGGTGGCAACTGCGCACTCGCCGATGGGGTTGGCGGGAACAGCGGTCACGAACTGGGTCTCATGTCCGTAATTTGCCAGGGATACGGCTACGTTTGCCTCGCCGCCGCCGTAAACTACGTCGAACTCGTCCGCCTGAATGAATTTCTCATTGTTGGGGGTGGATAATCTTAACATGATCTCGCCCATGGTCACTACTTTTGCCATTGTTTTTCTCTCCTCTTATATATATGGTGGGGTTGCTCCGGTTGTATCCCGGAGTTTTATGAATCTCCCGCCGGGGCCTGGTCCGGAAAACCGGCGGGGATGGATTTCAATTTACGCTCTCGCTGCGGCAACTGCCTTCACGAACTCCTGAGCCTTGACGGTAACGGCCTCGAAGTCGCCGGTCTTGGCGCCCTTGGTCAGGCTGCTTCCGGTACCGACCGCGTATGCGCCGGCCTTGATCCACTTGTCAACGTTGTCCACGTCAACGCCGCCGGAGGGCATGAACTCGCCCTGGGGCAGGGGTCCCTTGAAGCTGCTGATGGCAGCCGGTCCCACAATATTGCCGGGGAAGATCTTGATGATATCGCAGCCCGCTTCCATGGCGGTAACGGCCTCGGTGGGAGTCATAACGCCGGGCAGCATGGGAACTCTGTAGCGGTTGCACAGCTTAACGGTATCCAGATTTAATGCGGGGCTAACGATGTAGTTGGCTCCGGCCAGGATGCAGGCTCTTGCGGTCTCGGGATCCAGAACGGTGCCCGCGCCGATCACCACCTTGTCGTTGTTTTTATACTTTTCAGCCATCAATTTGATGAATCCAACCGGATCCCCGTCATCCATGGTCATGGTCAGCTCGATGAAGTTGATCCCGCCGGCGATGATTGCGTCCACAACCTTCTCACCCTGCTCGTAGTTCTTCGCACGAACAACAGCAACCAGACAATCCTCTTTCATTCTCGCTAAAACTTGCTCTTTTTTCATTTTGCTTCTCCTTTTTTCTGCGATTCGTATATGCGAATCAATTTCATAATTGCGATTTATACTTAAATATTAATCGCTGCCACACCATTTGTCAACAGGAAAACCGCTAAAAAATCACGAATTTTTCCCATTTTCTCCGTAACAATTCAGATGGTCTAAAATTGGACCGGAGCGCAGCTTCAGAATTTCCCCAGATACCCTAACAGCCGGGACAATTCCAGGGCTTTTTTGTGGACCAGACGGCCCAAAGCCTCGTAATCCTCAGCGGGCTTGTACAGGCTGGAAACGCTGATGGCGCCGATCACCGTGCCGTCCTGGCCGAACACCGGTGCGCCCACGCACTCCATGTGCTCCTCCAGCTCCCGGGCGTCCAGGGCGTACCCCTTCTCCCGCACGGTCTCAAGCTCCGCCTCCAGGGCCTCCCGGCTCACAATGGTCCGGCCGGTCTTTTGCTGGAATTTCAGGCGGTCCATCACCGGCCCCGCCACGTCCTCCTCCTCGAAGGCCAGGATCGCCTTTCCCAGGGACGTGCAGTAGAGGGGATTCTTGGTCCCCACGGTAGCTGTGGTGATGATGGGGTTCTCCGGTTCAAATTTACAGATATAAATGATCTCCCCCTCGGAGCGGACCCCGAAAAACACGGTCTTGCCCACCTCCCGGGCAAATGCCTTTAACACCGGTTCGATGACACTGATGAAATCCAGATTGTTGGTGTAGTTGATGCCGATGCGGTAGGCGGTGAGGCCGATGTGGTACCTCTGCTTCTGCTCCCTTGCCACGTGGATCATGCCGGTCTGGACCAGGGTGGTCACAATGTCGTAGGCGCTGGTCTTGGGCAGCTCAAGGCGCTCGCAGATCTCGTCCAGGGTGATGCCGTCCGGCCGCTTGGACACCAGCTTTAAAATGTCCACCGTGCGCAGGGTGGTGCGGTTCAGTTTCATGTTTCCCCTCCTGAGTGTGTGCTGTTTGCATCTCTTTTATAATTCGTATATCCATGTCATATCCGTATATACGATATTGTCTGTTCTCAGTATACACCGAACAGTGAGCTTTCGCAACTGTAAATTCACGGAAAGGCGCCTCTTTCCGGCATGCACATACAGTCCGCCTTGTCCTGCGCGCCCAATTTGCGCCGCTCAAACGGCTTCATCCCGCCCCGCGCCGCCGTTTCCGCCGCAGGGCAGGCTATCTCCGCGATGCCTACAGCGTCACACCCTGCTTAAAAATCGCCATATCGTGGAACCCGGCCTCCTCGGCCTTCACCTTGCGGCCGCTCGCCACCTCCAGCACGTAGTCGAACAGAGCCTGGGCCATCTCCTCCTTGGTCTTGTCCTCCACCATACGGCCCGCGTTGAAGTCGATCCAGTTGTCCTTGTGCCCGGCCAGTTTGCTGTTGCTGGAAATCTTCACCGTGGGAACCGGGGAGGCGAAGGGGGTTCCGCGGCCCGTGGTAAACAGCACGATGTGGGCGCCGGACACCGCCAGGGCCGTGGAGGCCACCAGGTCGTTTCCGGGGGCGGAAAGCAGGTTTAAGCCCTTGACCTTCACCGGCTCTGCGTATCCCAGCACGCCTTTTACCAGAGCGCTGCCGGACTTCTGGGTGCAGCCCAGGGATTTGTCCTCCAGGGTGCTGATGCCGCCCTTCTTGTTGCCCGGTGAGGGGTTCTCGTAGATGGTCTGGTTGTGGCTGGTGAAGTAATTCTTGAAATCGTTGATCAGATCCACGGTCTTCTCAAACAGCTCCGGGGTCTCGCAGCGGTTCATCAGAATGGTCTCAGCGCCGAACATCTCCGGCACCTCGGTGAGGATGGTGGTGCCGCCCTTGCTCACCAGCAGGTCGGAGAAGGCCCCCACCACCGGGTTGGCCGTGATGCCGGACAGGCCGTCGGAACCGCCGCATTTCATGCCGATGATCAGTTCGCTGGCGTCGATCTGCTCCCGTGAAAAGGCCCCGGCGTACTTTGCCAGCTCTTCCAGCATTTCCATTGCGGTTTCCATCTCGTCCTCCACGTCCTGGCACTGGAGGAATTTCACCCGCTGTGCGTCGTACTCCCCGATGTAGTCCATGAGCACCGGGATATTGCTGTTCTCACAGCCCAACCCCAGCACCAGCACGCCGCCCGCGTTAGGGTGGTGAATCATGTCCGCCAATACCTTGCGGGTGTTCTCCTGGTCGTCGCCCATCTGGGAACAGCCGTAGGGGTGGGGGAATGCGATGATATCCTCCACCGTGCCCTTCACCAGGTCTCTGGCTCTGGCTTCCAAGGCCTTGGCGATGGAGTTAACGCAGCCCACTGTGGGGATGATCCAGATCTCGTTTCGCACGCCCACCTTGCCGTCCGCCCGGCGGTAGCCCTGAAAATACGCGTGCTCCGTGGGTTCCACGTCCATATTCGCAGGCTCATAAGTATAGGAAAGAACGTCTCCCAGCCCGGTTTTCACATTGTGTACGTGCACCCAGCTGCCGGTGGGAATATCCTCCTTGGCAAAGCCGATGCGAAAGCCGTACTTGACGACCTCCTCCCCCGCCTGAATGGGCCTTAAGGCGAACTTGTGGCCCTGGGGAATCTCCTCGGTGGTGGTCACGGCCGCGCCGCCAACCTGCAAGGTCTCTCCCGCCGCAATGGGGCGGAGCGCTACCGCTACGTTGTCGTTCTGATTGATTTTCACAATGTCCTGCATGATCTTCTTCTCCTACTATAATTAGAATGGTTTGCCGCGTTGTTCCCACAAACAGGCGCGGCCGTGAAACTGCTCTCCCGCCGGTCCCATTTATGTAAGTGCTTACAATTATTCTACAAAAGTTCCCGAAATAAGTCAATAAAAAAATAGAAAAGTATTGCATTACCGCCTGGGAATATGTATAATAAACATAGCGTGTAAGCGCTTACAGAATGTGAGGTTGATAGCATGAACATATACGATGTTTCCAAGCACGCCGGCGTTTCCATCGCCACGGTCTCCCGCGTCTTAAACGGCAACCCCAATGTCAGCGAAAAGACGAGAAACAAGGTTATGAATGTGATGGCGGAGCTGGGCTACACGCCCAACGTGTTTGCCAGGGGACTTGGCCTTAACACCATGCAGACCATCGGCATCATGTGCTCCGACTCTTCCGACCCCTATCTTGCAAACGCCATCTACTACCTGGAGCGCGCCCTCAGAAGCTTTGAGTACGACGCGATCCTCTGCTGCACCGGCTACGACCTGGACGCCAAGCAGAAGTATTTCAACCTGCTTCGCTCCAAGCGGGTGGACGCGATCATCCTGGCCGGCTCCAAGTTCGTGGAGATGCGGCCCAAGGACAACTCCTACCTGATCGAGGCGGCAAAGGACCTGCCCCTCATGCTGGTCAACGGCTATTTAGAGGGGGAGAATATCTACAGCACCCTCTGCGACGACCACGCCGCCATGCATCACGCGGCCACCGGGTTGCTAAAATCCGGCCGAAGGCGTATACTCTATCTGTACACCAGCTATTCCTTCAGCGGTGTGAACAAGATGGAGGGCTACAAGGACGCCTACCGGGACTTCGGGCTGCCGCTTAACGAGTCCCTGATCTGCCAGTGCGCCAAGGATATTTCCGTGGCCCGCGACACGCTTTTGGGGCTTCATGGGCAGGGACTGGAGTTCGACGCGGTCATCACCTCCGACGACTCCCTGGCGGTGGGCGCGGTTAAGTACGCCCACGAGGCCGGCATCTCCATACCGGACCAGCTCTCCGTCATCGGCTACAACAACAGTCTCCTCTCCCGCTGCACCGACCCGGAGATCACCTCCATCGACAGCAAGGTGGAGGCCCTGTGCACCACCACCATCAATACACTTATGGGTGTGTTCAGCGGCATGAACGTCCCCAGCCGGACCACCATCGCCTCTGATCTTATAAAAAGGCAAACAACCAATTTTTAAATTCAAGGAGGAATACCCACATGAAACAGTTTATGGACAAGGATTTCTTATTATCCACCGATATGGCGAAAACACTGTACCACCAGTACGCGGAGACCATGCCGGTTCTGGATTACCACTGCCATATCAATCCCCAGGAGATCTATGAGGACCGCAAGTTTGATAATATCACACAGGTTTGGCTGGGCAGCGATCACTATAAGTGGCGTCAGATGCGCACTAACGGCGTGGACGAGAAGTATGTGACCGGCGACGGCAGCGACCGCGAGAAGTTCCAGGCCTGGGCCGAGACCATGCCCAAGCTCATCGGCAATCCCCTGTACCACTGGAGCCATCTGGAGCTGAGACGCTACTTTGGCTACGACGGCTATTTAAACGGCGACACCGCCGAGGAGGTCTGGAACCTGTGCAACGCCAAGCTGCAGGAGGACTCCATGACCGTACGCGGCCTGATCAAGCAGTCCGGCGTCACCCTGATCTGCACCACCGACGATCCGGTGGACACCCTGGAGTGGCACCAGAAGATCGCCGCTGACGATACCTTTGACGTGCAGGTGCTGCCCGCCTGGAGACCAGACAAGGCTATGAACGTGGAGAAGCCCACCTTCGCCCCCTACATCGCCCAGCTCTCCCAGGTCAGCGGCATCGCCGTGACCGATCTGGCCTCCTTAAAGGATGCCCTTAAAAACCGCATGGAATACTTTGCCGCCAACGGCTGCTCCGTATCCGACCACGCTCTGGAGTATGTGATGTACGCTCCCGCCTCCGACGAGGAAGTGGACGCGATCCTGAAAAAGGGATTAAAGGGCGAGGCCATCTCCAAGGAGGAGGAGCTCAAGTACAAGACCGCGTTCATGCTGTTCGTTGCGAAACAGTACGCGAAGATGAACTGGGTGATGCAGATCCACTACGGCTGCAAGCGCGACAACAACGCCTATATGTTCGAGAAGCTGGGCGCGGACACCGGCTACGACTGCATCAACAACTACGCTCCCAGCGCCCAGATGGCGGATTTCCTCAACGAACTCAGCGCCACAGGCGATATCCCCAAGACCATCCTCTACTCCTTGAATCCCAATGACAACGCGTCCATCGCGTCCATCATCGGCTGCTTCCAGGGGGATGTTCCCGGCAAGATCCAGCAGGGTTCCGCCTGGTGGTTCAACGATCACAAACTGGGTATGATCGAGCAGATGAGCGAGCTGGCCAACCTGGGCTGCCTGGGCAATTTTGTGGGCATGCTGACCGACTCCAGAAGCTTCCTGTCCTACACCCGCCACGAGTATTTCCGCCGCATCCTCTGCGAACTGTTCGGCAGCTGGGTGGAGAACGGCGAGTATCCGGCCGACATGAAGGCCCTGGAGAGCATGGTCCGCGGCATCTCCTACAACAACGCGGTGAAGTATTTCGGTTTCAAGCTGGATGAAGTGAAATAAATCCAACCGGACTGCGAATCCAGTTATGAACGGCCCGGACGTGGGAAGCAATATCCCTCGTCCGGGCCCTTTTGCCGTCTATTGTCTTCTTGCTTTACTACTTTGCGCCGCCGATGCACTGCTCCAGCACCCGCATCAGCTTATCCACCTCGATGGGTTTGGAAATATGGCTGTTCATGCCGCTCTCCAGCGATTTTCTGGAATCCTCGTCAAAGGCGTTGGCGGACAGGGCGATAATGGGCACTGTGCGCGCGTCCGCCCGTCCGGAGGTGCGGATGCGTCTGGCCGCTTCCAGGCCGTCCATGACCGGCATACGGATATCCATGAGAATCGCGTCAAACCAGCCAGGCTCCCCAGAGCAGAACCGGTCCAGGGCCTTTTGTCCGTCAACGGCGCACTCCACCTTGAAGCCGTTCATCTCCAGCAGCGTCTGGGCGATCTCCCGGTTCAGCTCGTTGTCCTCTGCCAGCAGGATACGCCGCCCGTGGAAGTCCCGCGCCACAACCGGCCCTTTCGTCTCCACGGCATCCGCGGCCGCATCTGCGGCATAGTCAAAGGCCACTGTAAAAAAGAATTCCGATCCCCTGCCCACCTGGCTTGTGACCTCCAGGACGCCGCCCATCATCTGAACCAAGCGGTAAGAGATCGACAGGCCCAGACCCGTGCCGCCCCTGCGGGAGGCCGTGCTCGCCTCCGCCTGTTCAAAGGGATTGAAGATATTAGGCAGGGACGAAGGCTCGATGCCAATACCCGTGTCTGCAACAGAAAAGCGCAGGACAGCCCGGGGATTTGCCTCCAGCTCCTCCACCCGCACGGTGATGCCGCCGTGATCGGTGAATTTGACCGCATTTCCGATCATGTTCACCAGCACCTGGTTGAGCCGCAGGCTGTCCGCTCTGAGCAGACGGTTGCGGCTGCGGCCGTCCTTCAGGCACATGGTCAGCCCTTTCTCCAGAGCCTGGGCGTGGAACAGGGATTCCAGACTTGCCAGAAGCTGCGTCAAATCCAGCGTGCCGTAGCAAAGTTCCAGCTTTCCGCTCTCGATGCGGGACATGTCCAGGATATCGTTGACCAAATTCAGCAGATACACGTTGGACGACTCAATCTTCTCCAGACAGTCCAGCGTTTTCACCGGGTCCTTCACCACGCTCTTGGCGATGGTGGTCATGCCGCTGATGGCGTTCATGGGCGTGCGGATCTCGTGGGACATGCGGGAGAGGAAGTCGGTCTTGGCCCGGCTGACCGCGTCCGCCTTGGACTTCATAATAAAGGAAGGGATGATCTTCACCAGCTCTTTCAGCAGCTTGCGGTGCTCCATTGTCCACTCAAAGCCCTCCTGATCGACCTCAAAGCTCATGGAGCCCGCATATTCGCCGTAATCCCAGATACCGGCGTGCAGGCAGGAGGCGATATCGGAGATTCCGTCCCTGAGATTGTGGTCGGCCAGACCGTCCTCGTCGTACATGGCGGAGCAGAGTTCAAAGTCCTCGTCCGAGACGTAGAAATCCTGCCCCATCTGGAGATCCGTGCGCCGGCGCGCCCACTGGTATGAAAAGCGGTACGTCAGATAAGCCCGGTTGGCTTCAATGATGGAAACCCGGTCGAAACCGCAGGTCTTGCCGATGCGGGCCAGCAGCAGGTTCACGGCGTCGTCCAGATTCCTGGACTTGCCCAGCAGGTCCAGGGCGAAGGGCACCAGACCGTCCCCCGCACGGGAACTCTCCGGCCCGATGGCGTTAACCGGATGCTCCTCCGTATAAATCTGGTTCAAAAACGTTCCCACTTCATTGGAGGTGTCCAGATAGCAGGCGGCCCGCCCCTTGCCGTGCTCCTTGACATACTTAAGCGTGCTCTCACAGCAGCGGTAGAGCGCGTTATAGTCCCCCACCACCTCGGTGCTGCACATACCAATGCTGACGGAAATCTGCATGTCCTGACCGGCATTTGCCAAAATCCCCTGAACCAGCCCAGCGATCCGCGGGCCGATTGTTCCGGCGCGGCGCCGGTCGCATTTCTTGACAAACAGCATGAACTCGTCGCCGCCCAGCCGGATCGGAATATGCTCCTGCCCTGCCTCAGCCAGCAATAGATCGGCCACCTCCTGGAGAACGGCATCCGCAAAGACATTGCCTTCCTTTTGATTGATGCTCTCGAAATCGTCCATGTCGAGCAGAAGCATCACGCCATTTTCACCCGCGGCCCGTCCGGCCAGGTAGTCCCGGACCATCCGGACGCCGGTCTCCTTGTTGTAAAGTCCGGTCAGCCCGTCCCGCGACCGGGCCTCCAAAAGCGCCAGCTCCATTTCCTTCTGACGCGTTATATTCTCCACAATACCCACGACCTGCCGCGGCGCGCCGCCCTCGCCGCGGCGGATCACCGAGAGCGTCTGGCGGCACCAGAAATTCCCATTTTTCCCTTTAAACTCACAGGTTGCGGTGTGCTCCCCCCGATGGATACGCTCATACATCTCATAGAAAGCGGGGTGGAATTGATCCTCCACCTGCTCCCGCGCAAAGCTTCCCGGCATATCCCTGTAAACGCTCCGGCAGTCATAAATTTTGCAGGTGCGCTCCGGCACCGTGCAGACTCCGCCTGTGGGATCATAGTAAAACTCGCAGGTAGTCGTGTGTTCCAGCGCAAGGTGCAGAATCTCATTGCTGGCCTCCACCTGCTCGGCCAGCCGCTCGCTGCGCTGCTCCACCATTTTCCGCTCATTGATATCCATGAACACGCTCTGGATTACCAGTTCGCCGTCCAGATCTAAAATGACCTCGGCCCGTCCGATAATCCAGCAAAGGCTCCCGTCCTTGCGGATCATCCGGTACTCAAACGGATTGATATCCCCCGGCCTGCGAAGACGCCCGATCTCCGCCAGCACACGGGCCCTGTCCTCTTCTGCGATCAGGCTGGGCAGATCCCAGTCCTGCTTTGTCCAAAACTCATCCGGCGTATAGCCGAAAATCCGGATGGCCTCCTGGTTCGCATTCTTAAAGGCAACCCCGCAGCCTGTCAGGCTATACTGCACAATACCGGTCAGCACGGACTGGAACAGATGGTCGTAGCGGGCCGCCTGCTTCTCCAGGCGTTCCCTGGCTTCCACCTCGGCGGAAATATCACGGATTACGCTGATACAGATCTCACGCCCGTCCTCGGACAAAGCCTTCTTCCCCACGTCGTTGACCCAGATATAGCTGCCGTCCTTTTTCAACATCCGGTACCGGATCTCGTAGGGAAGACCGGCGGCAAACTGCTTTTTCACCTGGGCGTCCGCACGCTCGCGGTCCTCCGGGTGCATACAGTTGGTCACCAGACCGCCTGTGGCGTCCACAAATTCATCGTATGTAAAGCCCAGGTAATCGAGCATATAATTGTTGACATAGTAGAGCGGAAATCCCGGCTCCAGATAACCGCCCATCATGCCGCCGGGAATGCTCTTTCCCAGGATATCCAGGGATTTCGCCCCCACATTGCGGGACAGATCCGAGTAGCTCAGAGGGGCGGCCGGAAAATATTCCCCCTCGTCCTGACGGTCATCCGGCGTGGAGGCGTGTATGGAGGCGATCCGCCAGCCGCCGCCCTCCTCGCGGACGCAGACCGCGGACACCCTGATCCAGATAGCGCCTCCGGTTCCCGTCGCTGTCTGTCCCTCCGATCCAGCTGTCTCCCCGCCCGCGGCAGCCGTTGGCGGCCATACGGACGCGGTGAGCAGCACCGCAGCGCAGGTATCCGAAACCGCAGTCTCCTCTATGCGGCCGTATTCGATCCGGTAGGGATCCGGCGTCTGCGCAAGCTCCTCCCGCAGCGCCTGCCCTACCTGATCCAGCCCGCAGACCAGCTCCGACTTTCCCGTGCCCACCCACTGCACGCCCTTTGTCAGGCAAGCCAATGTCTTGTCCACATCCCTCAGGACCAGATAAGCACTGAAAAATGTTTGTATCATATCAACCGCGTTTCCTGTCTGCACCCTCTCACACCTCTTTCCGGGGCTCCAATCCACCCTGTTCCAATCGATTCATTCCGTTATCTTTAATTTTAACAAAATAAGGAGAAAGTTACAAGGCGTTTGTCGGGCGGAATCCGGGGCTGCTCCGGGATTTATGTTACTGTACACTCCGTTCCCGGTAACACGCTTCGCGATGCACAGAAACGGCCAAAAACGCCTCGCGGGATATTGCCTGTGAACAGTAACGGATTTATACGTCAAAACGGAGCCGGGCATGGATGAAACGCCGCCGGCTCCGTTTGCTTTGCGCCAATTTAATCAATTTCAAGCAGTTTGTGGTAGTTGTCCTTGAGCATCCGCTCCACGTCCGCCTGCTTCACGCCCTTGTAGGTCAGGCTCTGGGCGAACATGCGGCTGGTCTCCGGAGCCATGGTCTTTCTGGGATGGCCCGTATCGCTGGAAATAATAAAATTCTCGCTGCCGCAGGCGTCCACCGCCTCCTTGTAGAGCTCCAGCGGAATGGGCGCGGGAATGGGGCTTAAGGCGTTGCCGGAACAGAATTCGCAGAACGCTCCCAGTTCCACCGCTTCCTTGATCTGCTCGATGGTGCAGGAGGGCGGCGCGAAGAAGGGATGGGTCAGCACTACCTTGCGGCAGCCCACCTCCCTGGCAGCGCGGATCAGCTTTAAGCCCTCCTCGGAGCCCAGATGGCTGGTTCCCAGGATGGCGTCGTGCTGTTTGACCAGCTCCAGGATGGGCCAAATCTCCGGGATCAGCTCCCCATTCCCGTCCAGGATGGTGATGGGCTTTACCGGGTAGTTGGTGGTCACATCCGCTCCCTGGTGGCCGTAACCGCCCATTTTACCGGTGGCCTTGTAGTGGGCCAGGGAATGGTAGGAGGGCATCCATACCTCCACCGCGCCCAGCTTCAGGGCTACGTCCACTGCCGCGGGGTTGATTCCGCCTACGTTCAAGTTCAGCACGATTCCGCCGAACACCCGGATACCGGGCACCTGGCGCTCTGTGTGCCAGGCGCGGGTCATGGTGGTGTCCGCATGGCATTTGAACACGATTGCCTTCATCCCGGCGTCCCGGCAGGCCTCCGCCGTCCTGACGTCGTCCGCGATCCGCTCAAAAATATCCGGGCTTGTATGAATATGAAGGTCGCACGCGCCTTCCATTGTAATAAGTCCCATCGTATTACGCCTCCTTCAACTGCTTTTTGTTTCCTGCGCTGACCACAAACGCGACCACGCAGAGCGCCAGTCCGATCAGGCTGACCATCATGTGGGGCACGATCATGGCGATGCCGCCCACAAACATCAGGGCGCGGGGTATAATACTCATCTCCCGCTTCATAAATCCGGCGATGGCAAGGCCGATAAAGTACACGCCAACCGCGCTGGTGATCACGCCCAGAACAATATCCATCAGGGAACCGCTGAGCATCAGGGCGTCATTGTAGGCAAAGGTAAAGGGCACTACAAAGGCCGGAATTGCGATCATCACCGACAGGCCGCCGGTTTTGAGCCAGTTGGATTCCGCGATGCCGGAGCTCAGGAATACGGCGGCGCACACAGGCGGCGTGATGGCTCCGAAGTTGGCAAAGTAGAATACGAACAGATGGGCGACCAGCGGATCCAGGCCCAGGGAAATCAGGGCCGGAGCCAGGATTGCCGCCGCCAGGACGTAGGCCGCCGTGGGCGGAAGGCCCATGCCCAGGATAAAGCACACCACCATGGACAGCAACAGGCAGAGGAACAGGTAATTGCCGCCCAGGCTCATGATCAGGCTGGAAAGCTTGACGCCGAAGCCGGTCTGGGAGATCAGGGCGATGGAAATCTGCGCGCCCGCCAGCAGTCCCGCCATGCTTAGGATGCTCTCCGCGCCGGATTTCGCCACCTTCATGCACAGCCCGCCGGCCTGCTTTGCCGTCTGGGCCGGGTTCTTGGTGGCCATTGCGAAGCTGAACACGGTCACGATCACGGACACCACCGTGGCGTAGAACGCGGCTTTGGTAACGGTGTAACCCACGGCCAGGAACGCGATAAACACGGCCAGCGGGACAAAAATAATGGCAAACTCGATCACACGGATCTTCTCTTTGCAGCCCTCGCCGAAGATTTTAAGCCGCTTGGAAAGGTAGTGTAGGGCCACAAATGCGCCCATGTAGTACAGCAGGGCCGGAACGATGGCCGCTTTGGCGATGGTCAGGTAGGAAAGTCCGATCAGCTGGGCCATGATAAAGGCTCCGGCTCCCATGATCGGGGGCATGATCTGGCCGCCGGTGGAACCCACGGCCGAGATGGCGGCGGACCACTCCTTGCTGTAACCCGCGTCCTTCATCATGGGGATGGTGAAGGTGCCGGTGGCCACCACGTTGGCCATGGCGCTTCCGGAAACCATTCCGAACAGGCCGCTGGCGATCAGGGCGACTTTACCGGGCCCGCCCACCGCTTTGCCCGTCATCTTCTGAGCCAGGCGGATAAAGGTCTGGGAACCCCCGGTCACCGACAGGATCGCCCCGAAAATGCCGAACATGGCCAGCATTCCGGCGGAGAGTCCCACCATCTGACCCCAGATTCCGTTGGTGGTGTGGTACAGGTTCTGGAAAATCTGGTTAAAGCTAAAGTTCTTGTGCGCCCACAGGCCCGGGAAAATCTGGCCGAAGGCTGCGTAGAACAGGAAAAATGCCGCCATAATGGGGAAGGTCAGGCCCACGGCTCTGCGGCTTCCCTCCAGAATCAGGATCGTCAGCAGCACGGCGCAGATCTTGTCAAAACTGTTGATCCACTGGCTGGGATCCCAAAGGATTTTCTCGTAAATCAAAATCATGTAGCCGGTGCACACCATACAGATCATGGACAGCACCACGTCGTACCACGGCACCGTGTCCGTCTTTTTCTTCTTGTTCGCCGGCATAAGCAGGAACAGCATGGTCAGCACAAAGAACAGATGCACGCTTCTCTGCACAATATCCGGAAACACGCCGAAGCCGGCGGTGTAAAGCTGGAACAGCACGAGCATAACGGACAGGGCCGTCACCACATGCCGCCAAAAGCCGGTAAGTTTTCTCATTTTTTACCCTCCTATTGTATTACAGCCCAACCGGAAACCGTTGGGCCGTAATGTGATTGATCGCTCTATTTTACTGAACCGCTACATATTCCGGCGGAATCAGCTCTTCCGGAACTTCGATGCCCTGTTCCACGAAATACTGAACCGTGCCTGCGTGCAGCGGAACGGTGGAGGCCAGGGTCATGGCCACATAGTCGTTCTCAGCGCCGGAAGGATACGCCGCCTGCCAGATGGATTTTCCATCGTCGAACATGGCTTTCACAATATTGTAACCATCCTGCTGGGAAAGCTTGGTGGTAGTCTGCGCGCCCTGGGGCGTGCCCACGGTGTTGACGTCCTGATCGATTCCGTCGTAGGTGCCCGCAGGAATAGTAACCTTGATTAAGAAGGGATACGCCTCGATGATCTTGGCGATCTCCTCGTCGCTTAAGTTGATCACGTTCACCGGAACGCTGGCGTTCAGCTGCATCACGTAGCTGTCAACCACCGGGCCTAACTTGATGGTTCCCACGATCTCACGGTTGGAGTAAGCGTCCGCGGCGTCGGCCTGGCTGGCTACGAAATAGTCGGGGTTCACATTGAACAGGCCCAGAATCTTGTGGCAGAGGTCCTCAGCGGAGGTTCCTGTGCCGCCGGGGTTAAATCTCTGGCCGTCCAGTCCCTTTAAGTCCGTGATGCCGGAATCCTTGGTGGTGCAGAACATTTCCGCGGTTACCTCGTAGTAGAACAGCATTCTCAGATCCTTGAAGGGCTGGCCCTCAAAGGTTCCGGTTCCGTTGTAGTTCTCATAGTCGGTGGAGGACACGGAGTTGCCCACATCCGCCTCGCCGTTGCGCACGCTCTTGGTGATGGCTACCGCGCCCTGGGACTCGGAAGTGGTGATCTTATACTGTGGGAAAACGGTGGATACAGCCTGTCCCACGGATACCCAGTACGGGTACAGCGCGGAGCTTGCGGGCGGGGCCGCAAAGGTCCAGAACACATCCTTTGCCTCAGATTTTACTTCTGCCTTTGTCTCGGCGCTCCCTCCCTGGGCCGCCGCCTGGGTGGTTGCTCCGCTGTCGGAGCCGCCGGAACCTCCACAACCTGCCAAAGTGCCTGCAGCCAAAGCCGCGCTTAAGGCTAACGCTAACATTTTTTTCATTTTCTGACTCCTCTCTCTACTTCATTTTTATAATTCCGGAATAATATTGACCGCTCTCGGGAGAACGATGATATGCTCCGGTTTTTCTCTCTCACAGACCAGGTCCACCGCTTCCTGAAGGGACGGCACTCCGTCCAGCATCATATTCTGCAGATCCGACCGGTCCACCTGATCGCTGACGATCAGAACCTTGCCCTTCAACATGGCCCTGGCGTACATAAACGCCTTGTTATTTCCCACGTTAAAGCCCTCTTCCCGGAAACGCTCGATCACTTCCCCGGGTTCCTTTGCCTCCTCCAGCCAGGTGCGGAACAGTCCCTCGCCGATTCCCTCGTCCGCTTTGGCACAGAGGATGAAGGTGCAGCCCTCCTTTTTGGCGAATACCTCGCCCACAGAAAGGGCCTTCTGGGCCTGGTACAGATCCTTGTCCCTGGGCGCTCCGCCGGGGCTTACGATCACCACCTCGGCCAGACTGTCCATTTTCACGGTGTTGGCCCTGCGGCAAATCTCCACTCCGGCCTGGTGGGCCTGCTCCAGATCACCCGCCACGCAGGCGATGTTCTGCTTGTGAGTGTCCTGCACCAGATTGGCGATAAAGCGGACTTTGGTCATTTTGGCCGCCTCCAGCGCCGCCTGATGGAAGGGATTCTCCTCGAAATATCCCATGGCCGGGTCAAAGGGGCGGATGGGCAGGGAATGGTGGATGTGAAGCGTCTCGATCCCCGCGACTCCCGGCACAATGCTCTTTCTGCCGCCGCTGAATCCCGCGGTAGCGTGGGGATTGATAAGCCCCGTGGTGATGATAAAGCTGGACTCTGCCACCTCCCGGTCGATCCAGACCGGCATACCGGACTGAGTGGTTCCGATGTTCACGTGGTCGCCGTCCCGGCAGTCGTGGTTGCGGACCCGAATCCGTTTGCGGTACTTCTCTCCCAGTATCTTGTCCAGCTCCGCCGTGGTGGAAGCCCTGTGGCTTCCCGTGGCGATCACAAAACAAATCTGCTCGTCTGCCACGCCCGCGGCTTCAAGGCGTTTCATCAGCGCGTCCACCAGCTGAGCGTTGGGCCCTGAGCGGGTGTGGTCGTTCACGATAACGGCCACCTTGTCCTGTTTTGACACCATTTCTTCCAGTCTGGGGGTGCCGATGGGGTGATCCAGGGCGTCCTCGATCAGCGCCTCTACCGGCGTTTCCACCGGCTCGCAGGCCGGGTCGATCACCTGGACAGACACCCCGTCCGGAATCTGCGCCTCCTGCCATCCGTCCCCGTAGGGAACTCGTATCGTCGTCATATTTTCCCTCCTTCAGACCACCGGCAGTCCGCTGCGCCCCGAAAGGGACAGAATCGCTGCCACAATTTCCTCCGCCTGCGCACCGCAGGTCTCCCGGATCAGGGCCGTCACCTTGCCGCGGACCTGTTCCTCGCTCAGCGGGTTGTATACGCTGCCGGAGGCGTCCTCCACCTCCTGCTCCATCACACGGCCGTCCTTGCAGACAGCGATGACCCGGCAGCCCCAGTGGTCGGGGTATTTTTCCGTAAACCGTCCGTCCGTCTCCACCGTCACCTTGTGAAGCAGTTCCTGAATCTCGGGCCGGAGAATATTCTCCTCCTGAAAATGTTCCAGAGTCACCTCCCCGTACAGCAGCGCCGCAGCCACGGTAAAGGGGGTGGAAAACTTGGCATCCACCGGCTTTTTCGGATTCCGGCTCCCCTCGCTCATGCCGCACTGCTTGTTGCCCACCAGATAGGTTCGCACCTGGATGGACTCCACATCCTCCGCCCGAAGCCCCTGCCTGCGCAGGCTCAGCGTGCCGTCGATGGTGCAGTGGGTGCTTCTGCAGCAGGGATAAGGTTTGTTGTCCATCTCCATGATGTACCACTTCTCTCCCAGGCCGCTGGCCACCATCTCCGGTTTCGGCTCATTGGTCATATTGTGGAACAGTCCGCCGTCCTCAGCCGTCAGGATGAACTCCGGCCCGGTCATCCCGGCCTTTGCCAAAAGCGCAGCTTCGCAGCCGCTTGCCGCCGCCCTGGCCGGGTGAAGCACCTTGTTGGTGGCTCCGTCCGCCAGGAACGCCCAGGTTCCGAAGGACTGGGTTCCCGCCAGGCCCAGGGCGCTGACGGTCTGATCCTCGTCAAGGCCCAGGAGCTTGGCGCAGGCCGCCGCCGCCCCGAAGGTTCCGGCTGTGGACGTCACATGCCATCCCAGATTCCGGTGGGCGGATACCCCCAGGGCCATTCCGATCCGGGCCATGGTCTCATAGCCGCAGATCACGGCCAGCAGAAACTCGTCCCCGGATTTCCCCAGGTATTCCGCCATACTCCAGGCCGCGGGCACCACCACGGTGCCGATGTGGGTCTTGGAATCCGTGTGCACGTCGTCCAGCTCCAGGGTGTGGCCCATCATGGCGTTCATGAAGACCGCGGTGAGCAACGGCACCCGCTTCCCGGTTCCCCAGATATGAGCGCTCCCTTTATTGCCGCATATCTCCAGATAATCGCGCAGCACATTTTGAATCTGCGGGTTTTCTTTTGCGCCGATGGCCACTCCCACGGAGTCCAAAATGCACAAGTTCGCAGTTTTTTTGACAAATTCAGGTATATTTTCCGTTTCTAAATTAGCCAAAAAATGTGCTAAATCCCTTAATTCCAATTTATTTCCTCCAAAATTGTCAATTTCCCTTCAAATCAAGCTTGTTTATTGGTTGTTTTTATTATATAATTGTTTTTAGTTATAAGCAAATACTAAAAAAGTATCAGCTTAATAGGAAAAACCTATCGTTATTTACTATGTATCAGCCATTTGTAGAGGGCTTTTTAGAGTAACTTCATCAAAATGCAGATACGAATGGGGGAATTTTTGTGACAAGCAAAGAACTGCTCTATGTAAAGACAATCGCCGAGATCGGAAACATGTCCAAGGCGGCCAAGAAACTGTTTATCGCCCAGCCCTCGCTGAGCCAGTCGCTCCAGCGGCTGGAGGACTCTCTTGGAGCTCCGCTGTTCAACCGGACGCCGGGCGGGCTGACGCTGACCTATATCGGAGAAAAGTATTACCAGGCCGCCAACCAGATTCTGAAGATCTACGGGGACCTGGAGGTGTCGGTCAGCGACCTGAACAATCTGAAAACCGGCCGGATTCACCTGGGTATCACGCCGCACCTGAGTTCCATCGTACTGCCCAAGGTACTGCCCAAATTCAAAGAGCAGTGCCCGGCCATCGAAATCTTTATCACGGAGGCCAACTCCACCATCCTGGAGGAAAAGCTGGTCAGCGGCGACCTGGACTTCGCCGTCATACACGTGTCCCCGGTATGCCATAAGCCCATGTTTAAATACAATACCCTTCGCCGGGATCCCTTTATTGTGGTGGCTTCGGAGGACAGCCACTTAAACCGGCTGGCCGTTTCGGACCCGGATTACCCGTTTCCGCTGCTGGATCTCTCCTATATAAAGGAGGAACCTCTGCTGCTGCTCCAAAAACAGCAGCGCATCCGCCAGGTATCCGAGGGAATCCTGCGAAACGCCGGGCTGAACCAGTTCAATCTGGCCCTGACCCTGGGCAACTACCGCACCGCGCAGCTCCTTGCCACCGAGGGCTACGGCGTCACCCTGGTGCCCACCTCCTACTCCGTGGCCGTGTCCTACGACAAGAAGCCCGCCTTCTTCTCCATCCACGACAAGTATGATCCTTATTGGAATATGTGCATCACCACGATGCCGGAGGCTTATCTGTCGAAGGCGGATCTGCGGTTTATTGAGACGCTTAAGAGTACGCTGAGCGGGGATGTACCGGCAAAAAGCCCCGGAAAATGTTGATTTATTTTCCGGGGCTATGCTCCTTTTAATAGTTTAAATTCGTCACATCAGCTTCTTAAGCATTTTCTTATCAAACGTCAAAATTTCATATCCATAGCATCTATGGTATGCGATGAGCAGACAATCCACATATCACATCATCTAAAAAACCTGTAATTGCTTTTGCTATTTCGACCTACCTTATATACAGATTTTAATACATACACAGCCTCGGCGATCACCTCGGGATAGACAATACAATCACCCTGAACTATGTTGTCACATGCAATTTCAAACATTTCAGGTACATCATTTAATAAATATCTTAAAACAAAGTTTGTATCAAGAAGTTTCTTTGACATCACTGACGGCCCTTTCCCAAGCTCCTTCTTCCATCGGTATCAAATTCGGATTTGCATATTTTGCCAGAGAGCCTGCGGCTTTCATCTTCTTTTCGTTATGATTTGTCTGAATATCCTCATCTAACAACGTAATGATAACACGCTGATTTTTTCTGGCATTTAACTTTTCCAGTGTTTGTATCATATTTCCATCAAAGTATCCATTAACCGCAATCAAGTATTTCGCCCCTTTCTTAAATGACAACGCTTAGAAAATATATCTTGTATTCGTTATATCCGAAAACACCCTATTATACAACAAAAAAGGCCCCGGATTTCTCCGAAACCTAAAAGATTGTGAGCAGGACGATAAGCCGGGTTATGTCGTTGAATGGCCATCTATCTAGGACTGCCGTCGCCGGCAGCCTCCAGCAACCTACCCGGAAGCTGACGGGCCGCCATATGCTTCCTGTTCGGTCTTGCTTCGAGTGGGGTTTACATGTGCCCCGCCTGTTACCAGGCGGGCGGTAGTCTCTTACACTGCCCTTCCACCCTTACCGTCCGCGGACAGGCCGCGGGCGGCGGTACATTTCTGTTGCACTGTCCCTGGAGTCGCCTCCGCCAGACGTTATCTGGCACCCTGCCCTGTGAAGCCCGGACTTTCCTCTCCTGCAGCCTTTCGGTATTGCAGCAGCGGCCATTTGTCCTACTCACAACTGTTTTAGTTTAGCACAGCGGGCGGGATTTGTCCAGCTAAAACAAGCGGGCCGATGCAGGCGGCAAGCGCCGGGGCCTGCGGGGCGCATCCCCTTTTTCCCTCACCTCACCATACAGGGCCGCTTGGGATCAAACTTCCATCCCGGAATCAGATACTGCATACCCGCGGCGTCATCTCTGCCGCCCAGACAGTTGTCCAGATACAGCTGATGGGCCTTTTTCACCTGCTCCATGTCCACGTCGATGCCCAGGCCCGGCTTCTTCGGAATCTCTACCCAGCCGTCCACGATCTGTAACGGCTCTTTGGTCAGCCGCTCCATGCCCTCCTGCCAGATCCAGTGGGTGTCAATGGCGTTGAGCCGCCCCGGAACCGCGGCCGCGGTCTGGGAAAACATAGCCAGGGAAATGTCGAAGTGGTTGTTGGAATGGCTTCCCCACATATATCCCAGGTCGTTGCACAGCTGTCCCACCCGCACGGAGCCGTTCATGGTCCAGAAATGCGGGTCCGCCAGCACGATGTCCACAGACTGCATCTCCAACGAATGGCCCAACTGCCGCCAGTCCGTTGCGATCATATTGGTGGCTGTGGGCAATCCGGTAGCCCGGCGGAACTCGGACATGATCTCCCGCCCAGAGTAGGCGCCCTCCCCGCCGCAGGGGTCCTCACAGTAGGTCAGAATCCCCTGCATGTTCCGGCACAGCTCAACAGCCTCTTTTAAGCTCCAGCAGCCGTTGGGGTCCAACGTGATCCTGGCGTTCGGAAACGCCTTCTTCAGCGCGCGGATCGCGTCCATCTCCTCCTCGCCGTCCAGGACGCCGCCCTTCAGCTTGAAATCCTCAAACCCGTACTTCTCTTTGGCCGCCCTGGCTAACTCCACCACCGTCTCCGGTGTCATGGCCTCCTCGTGGCGCAGGCGGTACCAGGCGCAATCGCTGTCCGGCTCTGATGCGTAGGGCAGATCAGTCCGCTTGCGGTCCCCCACGAAAAACAGGTAGCCCAGCATCCGAACCCGGTCGTGGTGCTGGCCATCCCCTAAAAGGGCCGCCGCAGGCACCTCCAGGTATTTTCCAAGCAAGTCTAACAGGGGCGCCTCGATGGCGGTCAGCACGTGGACTCCGGTGCGCTGGTCAAAGGTCTGGTTCCCCCGCACATCCTCCGCCACGCTGCGGTCCAGCTGCTCCTTCACCCGCACCAGGGTATTCTTGTACTCCCCCACGCTGGTGCCCACCACCAGATCGATGCTGTCCAAAAGGGCCTTCGTGATCTTCTCTCCGCCCGGAACCTCGCCCACGCCCAGAAGCCCGCTGCTGTCAGTGAGTACCACCACGTTTCTGGTAAAATAGGGCGCGTGGGCCCCACTTAAATTCAGCTCCATACAGTCTCTCCCCGCCACGGGAAAGACCTCCATCTTTGTGATTCTGGGAACCATCCGTCTATCTCCTCTCTCTGCGAATCGCCGCGCCGGGCGGCGTTTTGTTTTTCAGTCCAGCCTCCCCGCCAGCGCTGCCTTTCAGGCGTTCCATCTTCCTAGCGCACCAACGCCGGCATTTGGGGGGCAAATTTCCAACCGGGAATCAGATACTGCATGGCCGCAGCGTCGTCCCGGTCGTGACCAGGCAGCAGCCGGTACAACCGGTTCGCCTCCTCTACCTTCTCCATGTCGATCTCCACGCCCAGTCCAGGCCCCTTTGGCACTTCAAGGTACCCGTCCCTGATCTGCGGCGCGTTTTTCAACAGGTTCTGGCCGTCCTGCCAAATCCAGTGGGTGTCCAGGGCAGTGGGACGGCCCGGAACCGCGGCCGCCACATGGGCGAAGGCCGCCAGGGTAATGTCGAAATGGTTGTTGGAATGACTTCCCCAGACCAGCCCCCACTCGTCTAAAATCTGAGCCATACGCACGCTGCCGTCAAAGCCCCAGAAATGCGGGTCCGCCAGCACGATGTCCACGGCGTGAAGAGCCGCGGCGTGGTAGAACTGCCGCCAGTTGGTGGCGATCATGTTGGTTGCCACCGGGATCTTCACCGCGTTCTTGAACTCCGCCATAATCTCCCGGCTGCTGTAGCCCGCCTCCGGACCGCAGGGGTCCTCTGCGTAGGCCAGGACGCCCTCCATGGGCTTGCAGAGCCGGATTGCCTCCTCCAGGCTCCACGCGCCGTTGGGGTCTATGTTGATCCTGCACTCCGGGAAGCGCTTCTTCAGAGCGCGGACCGTTTCCATCTCCGCCTCCCCGGAAAGCACGCCGCCCTTCAGCTTGAAGCTGCAAAATCCGTACCGCTCCTGCAAAGCCTGGGCCTGCTCCACAATCTGACCGGGTGTGAGCATCTCCCGCCGCCGCATGGCGAACCAGCCCGCGGCATTTTCCTCATCCAAATAGGGCAGGTCCGTCTTTGCCTTGTCGCTGACGTAAAACAGGTAGCCCAGGGTTTCCACCCGGTCCCGCTGCTTTCCCTCGCCCAACAGCTGGCAGACCGGAAGCCCCAGATACTGCCCAAGCAGGTCCAAAAGGGCGCACTCCACGGCCCACTCCGCCCGAACCACGAATTTCAGCTTTGCGATGTCCAGCCGCTGGATCCCCTCGCCCGCCTTCCCGGGCTGCGGCCCGCAGGCCCCATGGATTTTCCCAAGGATCCGGCGGTATGCCCCAACCGGCTCCCCCTCCACCAGGGGAATAAAGCGTTCAAGGGCCCGGCAGGTGTAGTCCCCGCCGTGGATCTCCCCGATGCCCCTGTGCCCGGCGCTGTCCGTGAGGATCACCAGATTCCGGGTGAAAAACGGCCCGTGGGCCCCGCTGAGGGTCATCAGCATGCTGTCCCTCCCGGCCACCGGGATCACCTGCATGGTTGTGACCACGGGGGATCCCTTGGCCATACGGTTGTCACCTTGCATACCCTGCCCTCCTAACTCTCGATGCTGGAGGTCTCGGCCCGCAGCATCCGCTCCCTGGACTCCTGGGCGAAATGACATTTCACGCAGTGGCCCGGACTGATTTCCTTAAGCTCCGGCTCCTGCTCAAAGCAGATGGGCTGGCTCATCCAGCAGCGGTTGGCGAAGCGGCAGACCTGTTTGGGGTTGATGGGGCTGGGCACGTCGCCCTTTAAAACGATGCGGCTCACCTTGTTGTCCACATCCACCTTGGGGATGGCGGAAAGCAGCGCGATGGAATAGGGATGGCGCGTGTCCGCGAACAGCGTCTGCCGGTCCGCCATCTCCACAATCTGTCCCAGATACATCACGGCGATGCGGTCCGAGATGTGTTTCACCACACTCAGATCATGGGAAATGAACAGGTAGGACAGGTTCATTTCCTTCTGTAAATCCATCAGCAGATTCAAAATCTTGGCCTGAACGGATACGTCCAGGGAGGACACCGGCTCGTCGCAGACGATAAACTTCGGGTTCATGCTCAACGCCCTGGCGATGCCCACCACCTGGCGCTTGCCACCGTCCAGCTCGTGGGGGTACTGATCCCACATGTCCTTGGATATTCCGGTTTTTTCCGACAGCAGGGAGAGGGTGTCGTTCAACTGCCCCTTGGTCACGGTGTGGTGGATCAGATAACCCTCGGAGAGGATGCTGCGGATGGTCTTTTTCGGATTTAAGGAGGAGTAGGGGTCCTGGAACACAATCTGCATCCCCCGCCTGTACTCCAGATTTTCCTTCCGGTCCGTGCACTTAAAGATGTCCTTTCCCTCAAACATCAGCTCCCCGGAGGTGGGCTTTTGCAGGCGCATCACCACGGTGCCCACCGTGCTCTTCCCGCAGCCGCTCTCTCCAACCAGACCCAGAGTCTGTCCTCTGCCGATGGAAAAGCTGACGTCGTCCACCGCGTGCAGAACCTTTTTATCCCCTACCTGGAAATGCTTTTTCAGGTGGCGGACCTCCACCAGTGTATTGTCCTGATTCTCCATGGTCTTACCTCCCTCCCCTGGCCCAGCAGGCCACGTAATGATTATCGTTCAGCTTTACCATGGGCGGCGGCCCCTCCATGCAGGCCTCCAGGCAGTGCTCACAGCGCGGGTTAAAGCTGCAGCCCTTGGGCAGATGGTAGGGATTTGCCACCTCCCCGGGGATCGCCACCAGCCGCTCCTTGTCGTCGTCCAGAGACGGAATCGCGCCCAGAAGCCCCTGGGTGTACGGGTGGGCGGGATTGGAGAACACCTCCCGCACCGAACCGTACTCGATAATGGCCCCTGCGTACATCACCGCCACGTTTTTGCACAGCTCGCTGATAATCCCCAGATTATGGGTAATCATCAGCAGCGACGTGTCGTACTGCTGCTGGAGCTTTTTCATCAGCTCCATGATCTGCGCCTGGATGGTCACATCCAAGGCCGTGGTGGGTTCGTCCGCGATCAACAGCTCGGGATTGCAGGCCAGGGCGGCGGCGATGCCGATGCGCTGGCGCATGCCCCCGGAAAACTGATGGGGATAGTCCTTGATCCGCTCCCTGGCGATCCCCACCACCTCCATCAGATTCCCGGCCTCCTTTAACGCCTGGCTGTTGCTCATGCCCCGATGGCGGCGCAGCACCATGGCCACCTGCTCTCCCACCGTGAACACCGGGTTTAAGGAGGTCAACGGGTTCTGGAAGATCATGGAGATTTTGGACCCCCGGATATCCCGCAGCTCCCGCTGGGACAGTTTCGCCATATTCTGTCCGCCAAAGGTGATGGTGCCGCCCTTGATCTTGGCCGAATGCTTTGGCAGCAGGCGCAGAATACTGAGCGCCGTGGTGGTCTTTCCGGCCCCCGCCTCCCCCACCAGCCCCAGGGACTCTCCCTTGTGGATGGTCAGGTTCAAGTGGTTGATGGCCTGCTTCACCCCTGTCTCCGTGTGGAATTCAACGGTATAGTCTTTGATTTCAAGTAAAACTTCCTTACTCTGTTCCACAAAAAATACCTCCTATCTGGACTGCTTGGGATCCAGCACGTCTCTCAGGCCGTCGCCCAGGAAATTGAACCCCAGAACCGTGATCATCAGGGCCACCCCGGGGACGATGACCATCCAGGGGTAAGCCGCCAGATACGTCCGGCCTCCCGCGATCATATTCCCCCAGGACGGGTTGGGCAGCTGCACGCCCAGATACAGATAACTCAGCCCGGCCTCCGTCAGAATCACGCCGCCAAAGGTGCCGGACAGTTGAATCAAAAGGGGCGTCGTCACGTTGGGCATAATCTGGGACATCATAATGTGCCAGCCGGAGCCTCCCAGCGCCCTGGAGGCCTGGACAAACTCCTGGTTTCTCATGACCATCACCTGGTTTCTGGACACCTTGGCAAAACTTTTCCAGGAGGTAATGATCATTACCATGATCAGGTTGGAGATACTGGGGCCGAAGATGGCCATGATCACAATGCCCAGCGTCATGGAGGGGATCGCCATGGTAACCTCCGTTGCCCTCATCACAATATCGTCAATCACACCGCCGAAATACCCTGCGAACACGCCAAGGAGCGTACCGATCACCGCCACGAAAAGCGTGGAGATAAACGCGATCTGCAGAGATATCTTACTTCCGATCAGAACCCGGGAAAGGATATCCCTTCCAAGCTCGTCCGTACCCAGCACATAACCGCCCGTTGTGTAAGCGCCGAGCCCCTGGGGCGCGGTGAAACGCGCTGCGATGTGGTTTAAATTCTCGTCCATAGGCGCCAGCTGATTGGCGAACAGGCTGACGATCACCACGGCCAGCACAATCAGAAATCCGATGACAAATTGCGGACTGCGCAGCATCCGGCGGATCAGGATTTTCTTTTTCATACAATACACCTCTCCTGTCAGTTCAATTTCATCCGGCGGTCCACCAGGGCGTTTACAATGTCAACCACCAGGTTGACCAGCGCGAACATGGCCGCGGTGACGATCAGCGTGGACTGCGTCAACGGGTAGTCCCGGTTGGACACCGCCTTCACCAGCATGCTGCCGATGCCCGGGATGGTGAACGTGGTCTCGATGATCACCGCTCCGGCCAGCATCTGCGCCACGTCCATTCCGAAGATGGTGATGACCGGGATAATGGAATTCTTGAACGCATATTTGCAGTTCACCACAAATTTACTCATGCCCCTGGCGTAGGCGCAGGTGATATAGTCCTCGTTCAGCACGTCGATCATGCCGGAACGCCCCATCCTCACCATACCCGCGCACATCTTGTAGCCCATGGCGATGGCCGGCATAATCAGGTACCGGACGTCCGCCAGGCCGTTGTAGCCCATGCTGGGCAGCCAGTTGTTTTTTACGGAGCAGAACAGAAGCAGCAGCACGCAGACCCAGACCACGGACATGGACTGGCCCAGAAGCGCGAAGAGAACGGCAAAGAAGTCCACCGGCCCGCCTTTGTTCACCCCTGCGATAATCCCCAGAGGGATGCTGACCAGCAAAACCATGGCGGAGCAGACCACGGCGACGCTGAGCGTGGCCGGAAGGCGTTCCATAATAACATCCAGACAGGGGCGCTCATACAGCACGGAGGTCCCCAGATCGCCCTTTAAAAGGTTTCCCATATAGATAAAGTATTGCGTGATATAAGGTTTATCCAGCCCCAGCTTGACCCGCATGAGCTCAATCTGTTCCTCCGAGGCGTAATCCGGCAGCGCCATAACGGCGGCGTCCCCGGGCGCCAGGCGCATCATCACGAACGCCAGCACAGAAACGATCCATACGACCAAAAGCAGGCACAGGATTCGTTTGACAAAAAATCGAACCATCGCTTACCTCCCATTTAAAGCCGGACTGCCACCGGTAAGCTTACCGGGTGACAGTCCGCACTTGTTCAACCGTTACTTCAGATAGCTCTCCTCCACGGCGATCTCCGTGAAGATGTAGCCTCCCAGGGGATTCTCAATCAGTCCGGTAAGGCCGTTGCGGACGCAGGGGGTTCCCACGATCTGCACAATCGGCACCAGCGGTCCCTGTAAATCGTAGAGGATATCGCCCACCTGCTCCAGGGTCTTCACGCGGGTCTCCGCGTTCATATCGCCGAAAGCCTTCATGATCAGCGCGTTTAACTCCTCGTTCACATAGCCGTTGTGGTGCATGTCCTGAACCACTCTGGGAACCAGATTCTGGGTCAGGGCGTTGCCGTCCCAGGTCGCCAGATTGACCATGAAAATGTCGTAGGTGCCGTCTGCGCGCCTGCTGTTCATGGTGGCGGTATCCACCATATCCACCTGGGTCTTGATTCCGATCTGGTTCAGATAATCCGCCATGGCGGTCATGATGGAATCCGCGTACTCGATGTCGCTGCGGCTTAAGAGCACCAGGGTTTCCCCGTTGTAGTTGGACTTGGCCAGATACTCCTTGGCCAGCTCAGGATCGTACCCGATGGCCGGTTTATCCGGCTGATGGCCTTCCGCATGGGTGGTAAAGAAGTCGTTCATCACCGTACCGCCGCCCATCAGGGTGCAGAAGGCGTCCCGGTCCACAGCGTGCATAATGGCAAAGCGCAGGTTCTGGTCGCTGGTGGGGGCCTTTCCGTCCATCTTGAACTGGAGATAGTACATGGTCTCCTTGATCTGTTCCTTCATGGTGCACTGGTCCGCCACCACGTCCAGCATGGACCGCAGGTCCACGTTCACGTTGTCGATGAAATCGATCTCGCCGTTGATAAAGGCCGCGTTCTGTGCCGTGGGATCGGTGATGAACCAGACGTAGAGAATGTCCACGTTGGTGAAATCTCCGCCCTGCCAGTAGTCATAGTTGCGGACGTATTTTAAATACTGTCCGTCCACCCACTCCTCCAGCTTCCAGCGTCCCGTGCCGTTTAAGGAGGGCACGGAGGAGAATAAGTTGGCTCCGTACTGCTCGATCTCCTCGGCCTTGGCAATGTAGGTGTAGGCCAGAGAAATTTCCAGGGAGAAGAAGGGCTCGCTCAGATAGAGCTTCACCGTGTGCTGGTCCACCTTCTCAGCGGACTCCAGATATTTCCAGTTCGTTGCAAACAGGGCCATCTCGTCCTTGTGCTCTGCGATATACTTCATCTGCGTGTACACGTCGTCCGCGTCGCAGTCGGAGCCGTCGAAGAACTTCACGCCCTCGGCGATGTGCAGGGTAACTTCTTTTCCGTCCTCGCTCAGATCGTAGCCGGTGCAGATACAGGGCTTGCAGTTGCCGCCGTGGTCGGAGACGTAAAGGGCGTCAAATACCATCTCGGCAAAGGCGTAGTTGGGGCCTGAGGTATAGTTCCAGATGTTCAGGCTCTGCATGCCCTCCGTCCGCTGAAGGTTCACCACCACCTTGCCCTCGTCGTTCACATAGTGCGAAGCGCCGCCGGCGGGGGCGTTTCCCGTATTCCCCGCGGACGTCCCCGCCGCCGCGGGCTGTGACTCCGTCTTGCCGGAGCCTCCGCAGGCCGTCAGACCGGCCATCATTCCCAGCGCAAGCGCCAATGCCAGAAGCCTTTTCGTTTTTTTCATATGTTCCTCCTATCGCGTGAATGGTTTTTAAGCTGTACTCACAGCAGATCAAATGGTTTTATGGACAGAAATCCCTCGCAGGGATTGTGAGGTGCCAGCCTCATCTCCAGGGTGGTCAGGTTGCTCACAAAGCTGAACACGGTCTCGGTCTGTTTATCCCGGTCAAGGGAGAGGTCCCTGTGCCTGCAAATGCTCTGAGGTCCGTTCCCGTGGTCCGAAAATACCTTCTGAACATCCTCAAGACTGATCTTCCCGTAAATCCCCCGCAGCAGCTTGCCGCTCCTGTGGTGGCGGATCACCGAATTGCCCTTGAACACGTCCAGGTAGGGGTAACGGGGATGTCCGGGGGACACGTAGTGGTTGGCGTGGGTCAGAATACCGTCCGCCCCGTAGAGAATCCCGCAGCAGCCGCTGTCCATCTCCACATCCACCGCCTCGTTGTCCTTCTGGGCGATCAGAATATTGTTGACCGCCGCGTTGCGGCCCCCGTTCAAAGCGTCGATGGCCTCCCCCAGGTCCCTGGAATCCATCACCCCCCGCAGCAGGAATTGCAGCGGAACCCCCTCCAGGTTCACGGGAGCGTTGGTGGAAAGGGAGTTGACCCCGTCGCCGATGCCGCAGGAATTGAGGCCCGACCGGGCGATAATCCCCGCCTCGCCGCAGTAGGCGATGGAGGGCCTTCCGTTTTTCTGCTCAATGATGTGGTAGATCAGGCATTCCTCCGACCAGACGAAATTGTCCCAGTTCTGGCCCACATAGGTGGCTCCGTCCACCGTGCGCTCACCGGTGACCGCGATGGACGTGCAGGCCTCCATCTCCCCCAGCGCCTTCTGGTAGCGGTTTTTCTCACCCCCGTCCAGCTTGTTCCAGCCCAGCTTCTGCAGCTCCGTCCGGCTGTTTAATACCATCAGCTCCTCAAATTTCATGCCCGCTCCGTCGGCGATGCCCTGTACCTCCTCGATGTAGTCCGGGTTGTACCGCTCCACCGGCTTCACAAAACCCATGGCGATGCGGACCAGCTCCTCCTTTGTCACATCCCCCCGTTCCAGACAGGATTTCAGATTGTACTCGTAGCTCTTTCGCACCCTGTCCGGGTGGGATTTCCCGTGGCTGTATCCGATCTCATAGGGCGCGCCTCTTGAGATCACAACCGGAATCCCGCCTATTTCCTTCATTATCACACTTCTCCCTTCTAAACGATCCATGTCAGCCGCCGTTTCCGAGCGCCGCAGTTTACCGCGTTGTTTACCGCCTCCCTAAATCAGCCCCGCCGCGCGCATCGCCCGCCGCATATTCTCCAGCGTTTTCCCCTCTCCGGTAAGCAGATTGGGCCGGTAGGGCTCTCCCACCGCCTGCCCCCGCAGCCTGGCCATATCCTTGGCCGCCACCGGGAAGCTGGCTCCGTCCATGGCCAGCCGGACCGGATTCAGCTTGTACTGGGCTTCCAGGGCTCCGTTTAAATCTCCGGCAACATATTTATTGTAAATGTCCGTGATCAGCTCCGGCATGAAATTGGCCGCCGTGCAGACCCCGCCCACCGCCCCGTGGCACATGGAGGCGTAGAGCAGCGTATCCTTGCCCCCGAAGATTTTAAATCCCGTGTGCCGGGTTCTGCGGATAAATTCCTCCATCTGGGTGATGTCTCCGCTGGTGTCCTTCATGCCCACGATATTCGGCACTTCCTCAGCCAGGCGCTGCACCAGATTTCCCGACAGGGTGTAGCCCACCCGGCCCGGGTTGTTGTACAGAAGCATGGGCGTATCCGGCACGGATTCCCCGATGGTCTTAAAATGCAGGAACAGCTCTTCCTCCGTGGGTTTTAAAAACATGGGCTGGAGCACGGAAATGCCGTCCGCCCTGCATCGAACCGCCATCTGCGCCAGCCGGACGCATTTTTTCGTGCTGATGGCCCCGATTCCAAAATACACGGGCACCCGGCCGTTTGTCTGGTCCACGATGATGTTCAGCCCGCGCTCCATCTCGCCGTCCTCCACCATGTAGAATTCGCCGTTACTACCAAAGGCAAGAATCCCCAGCACGCCGCCCTCGATGACAAAGTCCACATGCCGGCGCATGGCCGCCTCATCGATCCGTTCTTCCCCGTCGATGATCGTGAGAATCGGGACGATCACTCCTTTAATAAACTCTGTGTTCATATTGAATTTCCCCTTATCGGTACCTCAGGACTTTACGGTGACATTTGACAGCTTCTCATAGAACCGCACAATACTGGAGTGGTCCTCCTTGTCGCAGCCGTCCGCCTTCACGCTCTGCATGATCTCCATCAGCTGCCCGCTGAGCGGAACCGGGGCGCTGATGGCGTGAGCCGCGTTCAGGGCGTTGGTCAGATCCTTGATGTGAAGCTCCACGCGAAAGCCCGGCTTGAAATTTCCCGCAAGCATCATCGGCGCTTTGGCGTCCATCACCGTGGAGCCCGCCAGGCCGCCCCGGATCGCCTGGTATACCAGTTCCGGATCCGTGCCCGCCTTTTTCGCAAAGGTCAGCGCCTCTGCCACCGCCGCGATATTGACAGCCACCACGATCTGGTTTGCCAGCTTGGCCACATTTCCCGAGCCCAGCTCCCCCACATAGACCACGGAACCGGCCATCGCCATCAGAAGATCGTAGTAGCGGTCAAACAGCTCACGTTTTCCGCCCACCATGACGGAAATGGTGCCGTCAATGGCCTTTGGTTCGCCGCCGGACACCGGAGCATCCAACATTTCAATCCCCTTTTTTGCAAGCTCAGCCCCGATGGCCTTGCTCTCCGTAGGATCAATGGAACTCATGTCGATGAGCACGGTTCCGGGTTTCGCGCCCTGTGCAACCCCGTTTTCCCCCAGAACAGCCGCCCTCACATGAGGAGAATTGGGCACCATGGTGATCACCACCTGGCAGGCTCCCGCCACCCCGGCCCCGTTGGCCGCGGTCTGCGCCCCGGCCGCGGCCAGCTCCGCCACCGCCTCTTGGTTCAGATCCGCAACAACCAGATCGTATCCGGCTTTCAGCAGATTTTTCGCCATCGGTTTCCCCATAATGCCCAATCCAACGAATCCAACCCTCATTTGATTGTCCTCCTTTACAATTTTGTCTTGATTATAAAACAAGACTTTTAGGAAAACTATCGGCATAGTCTCTAAAACAACTATATTTTTATATGCAAATATAATAATCGTTCAAAAAAAGAAACTGTATTGAAATTTTAGTTTCAATACAGTTTCACATCTTAGAACGCTTTGGGATCACGTTTTATATGATTCACTTCATTCCCGTACTTCCGCCGTCCGCCCCTCCGATCTCGTATTTCTTCATATAACGCCACAGCGTGGACTTGCTGATCCCCATCGCCCTGGCCACCTCCTGACGCTTCCCCCCGTATTCCTGAAGCAGGGCGCGAATCTTCCGCTCCCGCGCATCCATGGCGCGTTCTCCGGACGCGGACGGCGTCTCTCCCATGCGCTTGGTCCCGGGACCCGGATCGGATGCCGGGCCGGAATACAGGCTCCGCAGCGTTTCCTTCACGGAAATCTCGTCCAGGGAACGCTTTTCCGCCGTCAGGATCAGGCACTCGCAGAATGCTTCCACCTGGATTAAATTTCCATTCCAGGGATAATCCAGCAGCACCTTGTACGCGCCCTCGGTGAGCACGTGATGTCTGGCGCAGGTTTCGCAGCTTTTCCGGATGCACTGCCGGATTTTTTCGCGCAAATCCTCCTTCCGCTCCCTCAGCGGCGGAATCCGGATCACCAGCCCCTGCAGCAGGTAATACAGCTCCGCCAAAAACGCCCCGGACGCCGTCTCCCGGCCCAGGTCCCGCCCGGACGCCGCGATGATCCGCACGTCCAGCGTCCGCTTCTGGAAATCCCCCTTGCGCAGATAGCGCTTGCTGCGGATCAATTTAGCCAGCTTGTACTGGTTGTCCGGCGTCAGCGACTCAATGGATTCAATGAACAGGGTCCCTCCGTCCACAAAGGGCAGGATGCCCGATTGCCCGAAGATCAGATTCTCCTGCTGCTCCCCGGTCTGCCCCACGCATGAAACGGCCGCATACGGCCCCTGGCTGCGCAGGCTCTGGTTGTGGATGGCCTGAGCCATAAGGCTTAACTCCGTCCCCGGCTCCCCTGTAAGAAGCACCGCACGCTCCGAAAGCGCGAACAGGCGGGCCCGTTTGACGCAAATCTGCATCTGCTGGGATTTCTGCAAAATGTCCTCGAACTGCCCCAGGGCCACCAGTCCCTTGTGACGGGCCCTCTCCGAGCGCTCCTTATCCGATCTCCCGGTATCCGGCCTGGGGCGGCGCTGTACGGGGCTGCAGGTCAGGATAATGCCGTCCACCTTACCCTCGATCACAATGGGGGCCAGCACCGCCAGCACGGAGTTGCGGCGCACCTGCAGAAACAGGGAGTCGTTATCCCGCTTGTTCTCCACCAGATTCCGAAACATTTCCGGATCAATGTCCCGAAACACCCGAAACAGGGAACGCCCGCGGTAGGCCGCCTCCTTCTCCCCCAAAAGCTCCTCCATAATGGGATTCATGGCCGTGATCTTCCCCTCGGAGTCCGTGCGCATCACACCGTTTAGGGAATTGTCCAAAAGCGCTTCAAACTGGGCCTCCTTGCGCTTCTCCACCCCCATGGCATAGTCCATGCGCTCCGCGATGGCCATAGCGTTGCGCATGGAATCCTCCGTGGGTGAGAGGAACAGGGAGGGGATGCCGTACTCCGTGGCCACGCTGACCGCCGTGTCGCCTCCGATGATCAGATCGGCCTGCTCCTTAGCCGCCTTTCTGGCCGTCTGCTCCAGCTCCTCCCCGGCGGATGCGAAGTAGGTGCGCAGCTCAATGTCGTAGATCATATCGAAGAAGGACATATCGCAGAACATGTTTTTAAAACCCACCACCGCGATCACCGGGTGCTCCTTCTTTAAAATCTGCTTCGCCTTCATGACCAGCAGGGCCATCTCCTGGGCCGTCATCACGATCTCCGCCACCGGGATATCCGTATACTGCTTGATCATGGATGCCTGCAGGCCCCTGGCGATGATCAGCGTGGCGCCCCCCGCGATGGCTTTTCTGGCCTCAATCACCGTGTCCTTGGTCTCTATGACCCGCATCTCCCCGATCTCAAATTTCTTTTCCTGTAAAATATTATGGGCCTGGTGAAGCATCTCCTCCCGGGACACCAGCAGAACAATTTTCCCCATGATCACCCCTCCTGTCTCAAATGCCGGACGGATCCTCTCCTCCCTCCGCCAGCCTCAACCCCGCATACCGGCTGTAAGCCTCCCGTCTCGCGGAGCTGTACCCCCAGGAATCCCGAAACTCCGCCTCCCAGGCCCAACGTTTCCCCATCAGCACGTCCACCGCCTCCCGGTATTCCGGTTTCCGGTACAGGTCCTCCAGGAACTCGTCCAGGTAATCGCTGCTGCCCCACACGCTGAACCGGACGCTGTACCGGTAGCGGATCACGCCGTCCCCCTCCCGTCTGCGCCGCTTGACAACCGGGTCCGTATCCGTCCAGTCCTCAATCTCCCGGATTTCCGCAAACGTCCCCTCAGGCTCCGACGGCTCCACCGCATAGCAGACCGCCCCGCGCACCTCGTACGGCTCAAATTCCGCCTCGGATATGATCCCCTGTTCCAGATCCCGGATCAGCCTGATCAGACAGTCCGGGACACTTCGCTCCATGCCGAAAAAAGTCAGCTCAAAAGAGGGCGTCCCTCCCATCATGCCACCTCCTGCCGCTATTTTTCAACCAGTTCCGTTCCAATCTTCCGGTCCGCCCTCCACCGTCGCAGCTTCTCGTTGAGCTTTCCGTAAACCCGTTCCTTAAACCACGGCTCCGTGGAGGCTTTCACCGCCTCCTCCAGGCCGAACCAGGCCACGCCGCTGTTCTCATCCGCTTTCATGGACAGCGCGTCCCCTTCCCTGGCCTCCAGCAGGTAGGTCAGATTCAGGTGTAGGTGGGACGGCACGTATTTCCCGCGCTTTTCATGTCCGTCCACGGTGAGAATTTCCAGGGAAAATATCTCCTCCGACAGGGGCCTCACATGGATAACGCCGCTCTCCTCCCCCACCTCCCGCAGGGCCACGGCCAGCAAGTCCCGCTCTCCGTCCGCATGTCCGCCCAGCCAGGACCAGGAATGGTAAATGTTGTGGTAGGCCATCAGCACCTTGTCCCGGTTCTCGTTCACCACCCAGGCCGAAGCCGTCATGTGGGCCGTCAGGTTTTCCCTGGAATACACGTCCTCCACCCCTGAGAGCAGCCTTAACAGCACCTCCCGGTCCCGCTCCTCCTGTTCGTTAAAGGGTTTATATTCCCTGATCTTCTGAATCATCTCATCCGCCATGGCTGCGCTTCCTCTCCGCCCCGGACCGCGTCCGAAGCTCTCGTTTCTCTTCTGTTCCAATTATTGTAACACGCCCCAAAAGCCCCGTCAACGCAGACCGCTCCCGGCCTTAGCAAACGTTAGCAAACTCCCGCACCCCCGCGCAGCTACCAAAAAGGGCCTAAAAAGAGCCGGGCATTTCACAGCCGCCCGGCCCTCTTTCCATTTATTTGAATCCAATAAGCCGCTTACACAGCCCCAGACCCACTTTTAAGGATTCGATCCCTATGTTTAAGCCTCAACCTCGCCGGAAGCGATCCGTTTGGCCAGCCACTCCTTGCCCTCCACCATACGTGCGATCATCATGGAAGCGATGGCGTCGCCGCTGGCGTTTAAGCAGGTTGCAGCCGGGTCAAACAGGAAGCCCAGGGTAGCGATTAACGGAAATGCTTCCGCTGGGAAGCCGAACAGGCTGACGATCAGCATCTCGCCCACCAGGCCGCCGCCCGGAGCGCCGGACAGCACGAATGCGCTGAGGATCGCCACCACAATGGCCATGGCGTAGGTGCCAACGCCCGTGAAGGGCTGGCCGAACACGCCGAACAGGAACGCGATCTTCACGATGGAGGACAGCACGGAACCGTCCATATGCATGGTTGCGCCCATGGGAAGCACGATGTTGCTGATGTCCTCGGGAACGCCCATTTTCTTACAGGCCTCCATGTTCACCGGGATGGTTGCGACGGAGCTCTGCGTGGCAAACGCCGTGATGGCCGGGCTGAAAATGTTCTTCAGCATGCGCTTCACGCCCTCGGTTCCGCCTGCAAAGTAAGCGTAAGCCGGGAAGGCCACCGCCACGTAAACCAGGCACATGGGGTAATACACCAGCATGGAGCGGCCGTAGTCGCCGATCAGCTCGGGTCCGAACTCGCCCACCAGGTTGGCAAAGTACGCGCCCAGTCCGATGGGAGCCAGCTTCATGATCAGGCCCACGATCTTGAAAATGATATCGTTTAAGTTGTTGAGCAGTTTACCCACCGGGCTCTCCTCGCCGCCGCAGGCGCTGACGCAGATACCGGAAATGATGGCGAACACGATGATCGGCAGCATGTTGCTGCGGCTCATCAGACCGGAGAAATCGTTTACGGTCAGGGAATTTACAATCATATCCCCCACGCTGGCCGCCTCCGCCATCTCAGCGTTTGCGAACTGGATGGAGGTGTTGGCCGCCGGAGGCCAGATGTTGACCACGGTCAGCACCAGCGCGGCCGCAAACAGGCCGGTTACGATAAAGGTCAGCACCAGGTTGCCCAGAATCTTGCCAAGCCGCTTCATGTTGACCATGTTTCCAACCGCCGTGGTGATGGACACAAATACCATGGGCACCACGATGGTGAACATCAGGTTCAGGAAAATGTCGCCCAGCGGCTTTAATACGGTGGCCTTTTCTCCCAGGGTAACGCCCAAAAGCGCGCCCACTACAATGCCGATTACCAGAATGATTGGAAACCGATAGCTCTTCCAAATACTTTTCTTATCCATATTCGTCCCTCCATATGTATGTTTTCCTCTGCAATTTACGCCTGTGAGCGCCCCGCGGGCCACGCGATTCCCATTTCCCGCAGCCGTGGGAGCCGCACAGTTCCCCTTGCCGTAAATTTACAGCGTCTCAACCGCTTCCTTCAGCTGTTTCATCGCCTGTTCCAGCACGCTTCTGGGGCAGGCCGCGTTGAGCCGCATATACCCGGACAAGCTGCGCCCGAAGGTATAGCCCTCGTTCAGTCCCAGACCGGCTTTCTCAATCATAAAGCTTCTCAGCTGCTCGTTGTCCATTCCCAGCTCACGGCAGTCCAGCCACACCAGATAGGTGGCGTCCGGAACGCTGGGTTTGATTTTGGGAATGTACTTGTCGCAATATTCCTTGATGTAATCGAAGTTCCCGGAGATATACTCCAGAAGCTGCTCCAGCCATTCCTCGCCCTCGTTGTAGGCCGCCTCCATTGCCACGGAGCTGAAGGCGTTGTTGCGGTGAATATCCATGTTCATCCAGAACCGGTCGAATTTCTTCTTCATCTCCAGGTTCGGGAAAATGGTGGTGGACGCCTGCAGTCCCGCCAGGTTGAAGGTCTTGGTGGCCGACACGCAGGAGATCACCTTGCCCGCGATCTCGGGGGAAAGGGTGGCGGTGGGAATGTGCTTCCTGCCGTGGAAGATCAGATCGGAATGGATCTCATCGGACACCAGCAGCACGTCGTTGGCGATACAGATATCCGCCATACGCTGTAAATCCTCGCGGCTCCAGACAATCCCCAGAGGATTGTGGGGGCTGCACAGCAGGAAAATCTTCACTTCCCTGGCCTTTTTCTCAAAATCCTCGAAATCGATGTGCCACGTTCCGTTTTCCTCCACCAGCTTGTTCTCCACAACCTCCCGCTCCCATGCCTCGGTCACGTCGTAGAACTCGGAGTAAACGGGCGTCTGGATCATCACCTTGTCGCCGGTGTGGGAAAAGATTTTCACCAGCACGGACAGGGCAGGCACCACGCCCAGGCTCCAGCTCATCAGGGAAGTATCCACATCCCAGTTGTTGCGCCGTTTCTCCCACCCCTTTACAGCTTCAAAATAGCTGGCCGGTCTGGAAGTGTAGCCCCAGATCCCTTCCTCCGCCTTTTTCACGCAAGCGTCGATAATGGGCTGGGCGGTCTTAAAGTCCATATCCGCCACCCAAAGCGGAATCACCTTGTCGGTGCCGAACTTCATCACTCTCTCGTCATACTTGGAGGCGCGGTTTCCGCTCCGGTCAATCACCTGATCAAAATCATATTTCATATCTCATCCATCCTTTCCGCAGCTAGTTTGAGGCTGCCCGGTGTTTTATACCTTATGCCTTAATATATAGCAATTATCATGCCAAATGCAAAAAGCAAAATAAAAAAATTTAAAAATCACGTTTTTATGTACTTTTTCCAGTACATCCCCCGCAGGAACGCGGCAGGCCGCCTTATTTTATATGGTTTAATTGGTTTGTTTTACAGATTAATTGGTTATATTATTTTAATTGGTTAAAGTATTTTAAAAAGAGAGAGCCAGACGTCCCAGCCGCCCGGCCCTCTCTCCCGCCCGCTCTGTGCGGGTTCATTTTTATGCCTCAGCCTCGCCGGAAGCGATGCGTTTTGTCAGCCAGTCCCGGCCTTCTACCATGCGCGTAATCATCATGGAAGCGATGGTGTCGCCGCTGGAATTCAGGCAGGTCGCCGCCGGGTCAAACAGAAATCCCAGAGTCGCGATCAGCGGAAATGCCTCCGCCGGGAAGCCGAACAGGCTGACGATCAGCATCTCGCCCACCAGCCCGCCTCCGGGCGCTCCGGAGAGCACAAACGCGCTCAGAATCGCAACCACCACGGACATGGCGTAGGTCCCCACTCCGGTGAACGGCTGCCCGAAAATACCGAACAAAAATGAAATCTTGATGATGGAGGAGAGCACGGAGCCGTCCATGTGCATGGTCGCGCCCATGGGCAATACGATGTTGCTGATGTCCTCCGGAACTCCGATCTTCCGGCAGGCCTCCATGTTAGCCGGAATCGCCGCTACGGAGCTCTGGGTGGCAAAGGCCGTGACCGCCGGACTCAGAATGTGCTTCAGCATACGCTTCACAGCCGTCATGCCCCCGGCAAAGTACGTGTAAGCCGGGAAGGCGGTCACCACGTACACCAGACACATGGGATAATAGATCACCATAGCCCGGCCGTAATCTCCGATCAGTTCCGGCCCGAACTCGCCAACCAGATTCGCGAAGTAAGCGCCCAGCCCGATGGGAGCCAGCTTCATGATCACGTCCACCATTTTAAAGATGATGTCGTTCAAATTGTTTAACAGGCGGCCCGCCGGGCTTTCCTCGCCGCCGCAGGCGCTGACGCACACGCCGGAGAGAATGGCGAACACGATGATCGGAAGCATATTGTTGCGGCTCATCAGCCCTGAGAAGTCATTTACCGTCAGGGAATTCACCAGCAGATCGCCCACGCTGGCCGCTTCCTGCATCTCTGCGTTTGCCAGCTGGATGGTGGTGTTGGCCGCGGGAGGCCAGATATTGACCACCACCAGAACCAGCGCGGCCGCAAACATCCCGGTGATGATAAAGGTAATCACCAGATTGCCCAGAATCTTTCCCAAACGCTTCATGTTAACCATATTGCCCACCGCCGCAGTGATGGACACGTAAACCATGGGCACCACGATGGTGAACATCAGGTTCAGGAAAATATCGCCCAGAGGTTTGAACACCGTGGCCTTCTCCCCCAGCGTCACGCCCAGCAGAGCGCCCACAATAATTCCCATCACCAGAATGATCGGAAAACGATAACTCTTCCAAATACGCTTCTTATCCATATTTTTCCCTCCAATTCTTTTTCGTTCTCAATACGGCCGCAAAATACCGGAGAAATCCAGCATCCAGGCTGATCCGTTATCTGGTTAAAACTGCGCTTCGCCCCCTTCCATTTTGTACGGCGTCTCAAACAGCGGCGCCCGATCTATTTGTTCCCTCTGCCCTTATATAGAGCAACTTATGTGCCAAATCAAAAGGAGATTCTGAATTTTCTTCAGAACCTCCTGTTTTGCGTACCATTTCTGCTCAATTTTCTCGTTCCCAGTCAAAGTCAGGGCTGTAATTGGTTGTTAACGCTGCGCTAAATCCCCTTGAATAATTGGTCTATCTGGTTATTTGCCGCTTTTTCCACAGCTCCATGCCCGCCGGGGTGACCCGGCTGCCGCCTCTGCCGCGGCCGATCTTGGCCAGACCCTCCCGTTCCATCTCCTCCAGCAGGCCGCGCACCTCCTTCTGGGATAGCGGAAACACCGCCTCTCTGGCCGCCGCCAGAATGGACTCCCGGCCGATCAGCCTGCCCTCCCGGGCCGCTCTGCACAGCTGTTCCAGCACAAACCAGAATTCCATGCTACGCGCCTTCTGTTCCCCCCGGTTCATGGCTTCCGGCCCCGGCCCCGGCCAGCCCCCGGTGTCTCCCGTTTCCGCTTCCGGCCCCGGCCAGCCTCCGCCGTCTCCCGCCGGACCGGCGGTGTAACTCCCGTCATGGCTCCCGCCGCCTCCAACTCCCCCGCGCTCCGGTTTCCAGGCGGCGCTCCGCTCCACTTCCCGGCGGGCGGCTCCGTGCCAGTTTGACCCTGCCATTTCCCGTCCCCTGAGGAAGGTGGGCGGAAGGTCCTCGGGTCTTATCACTTCCTGGCCCGTATAGCTAAAATATTCCGCCACGTTGTGCAGCTCCCGGATATTGCCGGGCCAGCTGTACCCGGCCAGAATCTGCTTCACCTGGGGCGAAAGGCTGAATTTTCTCTGAGTCTCCCCGGCAAACCGCTCCAGCAGCAGGAAAATGTCATTTCCGCGCTCCCTAAGCGGAGGAATCAGGGCGGGCAGCGTGTTGATCCGGTAATACAGATCCCGCCGGAAGCTGCCCTCCTCCACCTTTTTCTCCAGGGATTCGTTGGTGGCGGCGATGATGCGCACATCCACGTGAATGATCTGATTTCCGCCCACCCTCATGATCTCCCGCTCCTGAAGAACCCGAAGCAGCTTGATCTGCATAGCCTGGCTCATGCCCTCCACCTCGTCCAGAAACAGTGTTCCGGTGTGGGCGAACTCAAACAGTCCCGGCCTCCCGCCCTTTTTCGCCCCCGTAAACGCCCCCTCCTCGTAGCCGAACAACTCGCTCTCCAGCAGGTTCTCCGGCATGGCCGCCACATTGATGGCCACAAAGGGACCGTCGCTGCGCTTGGAGGCGCTGTGTACCGCGTGGGCGAACAGCTCCTTTCCGGTTCCGGTCTCTCCGATCAGAAGCACCGGGGATTCGGTGAGGGCCATGCGCTTTAAAATCTCCTTGGTGCGGCAGATTCCCGCGGACTGGCCCACGATGTCGTCGAAGGTGTATTTTGCCCGGTGTCCCTTGTGAAACAGCTGGCTGCGCAGCTCATTCTGCCGTTTCTCCACGTCGTTGAATCGCTGTAGCGTGGCAAAAGCCCCGATGCACTCGCTCTGACGCATCACCGGAATCACCGTGAGGTTTACGTTGGTCCCGCCCACGTTGATCACCTGGGCCTGCTGGACGGTTCTGGTCTCCAGGCATTTTCGGAAGGGGATATAGGGAAATACCTCCTCCCCACGCCGCCCCGCGATCAGGCTCGGGCTCACTCTGGTGATCTCCCGCGCCTTCTCATTGCAGGCGAAGATCTCCCCCTTCTCATTGATGCCGATCAGTCCCTCGTCCAGAATCTCCATCAGAATGTCGAAACGGCTCTCCACGCGGGTGGACCGCTCCAGCATGTGGCCGAAGCTGTAATCGTTGGTAGCCATGGACAGGAAATAAGCCTGAAACTCCCTGGTTTCCAAAAGCTCCTCAAAACCCAGGCGCAGCGCGATCTCGATCATCATGCCCGAGGTGCAGGACCGGTGGGGAAGCTTGATCACCTGGCGGATCCCCTTGGGCACGTACCGCTCCTCGTCCGGCGTTACCGCCAGGTCCACGTTTTCCGCGAGCTCCGCCCCCGGATAATAGGCGATCAGTTCCAGATGATTGACGCCCAGGTGCTCCAACTGGGTGATGCCCTCCCGGGCCATTTTCAGGGTCATGTTCACGAACAGGGCCCTGGTGCCCTTGGGAATCTCCCGCAGCTTCTGGATGGTGGACCAGCGGTAGGAAACCTCGATCCCCATGACCTGGCAGTCCGCGGGGATATGCTGCTGCACCTCATCCGTGGTGTCAAAGGCATCCGTGGACACCACAAACAGGTCCGCCCGCTCCAGATGCCCCATGGCGGAACCGTCCCGCACGCTGTACATGCGGACCGACACATATTTCCCAAACAGCGCCTGAATCTCATCCGCGTAAAAGCTGCCCGCCCTGGGGTCCAGCGCCACCACGGAAATCGTCTTTTTCATATCCTATACTCCTCTCAGGTATTCCCCGCAGGCTGCTCCGGTAACCCGCCGCGCCGCATCCAAAAAATGCGGATGCCCCGCGCAGTCCGCCGTGACTGCAACAGGGCATCCGCCCGGCGGGCTATACGTTCAGACAGCTGCCGCCGATAAACTCCCGCAGGATCGAGTTCTTCGGTATATCCTCGCTGCTCACGCCCAGGAAATAGTCCAGGAACTTGAGCAGGCGCTTCGCCTCCAGGTATTCGTCGCAGTCCTTGGGGATGCCAAAAAGCAAAGGCTCCGCGTACTGCTTCAAAATGGCCAGCTCATAGATCAGGGCCGAGTTGAACATGGCGTCAGCCTCCTCCTGGAAGGGGAAAATGTTCTCCTCCTCCCCCTTGCGCACCGAGGGCCACATGCGGATCGTCTCCCTTGCAGGGTTTCCCCTGGTCCTGGCGTCCCGGACCATGCGGCGCAGAAGCCGCCCGTCCGTGGTGGGAATCCGGTTGTGCTCGTCGATGTTCAACTGGGTCAGCGCGCTGATGTAAATCTTGAACTTGCTCTCCTTGGGCAGGGAGTGGGACATCTTCTCATTCAGACAGTGGATTCCCTCGATTACCAGTATATCCGTGGGTCCAAGCCGCATAAAATCGCCCTTGTACTCCCGGATGCCCTTCTTGAAATTGTAGTAGGGCAGCTCCACCTGCTCCCCGGCCAGGAGCTTCAGCATATCCCCGTTGAACTGCTCTAAATCCAGGCATTCCAGGGCCTCGTAGTTGTAGTTGCCCTGCTCATCCCTGGGGCTGTTCACCCGGTCCACGAAGTAATTGTCCACGGAAATGGGATGGGGCTTTAAGCCGATGGCCTCCAGCTGGACGCTGAGGCGGTGGGCAAAGGTAGTCTTGCCCGAGGAGGAGGGGCCGGCAATCATCACGAATTTCACATTTTCCCGCTCCGCAATCCTGGCCGCAATATCCGCAAGGCGCTTCTCCTGCAGCGCCTCCTGGACCAGAATCAACCGCTGCATCTGTCCCGCGGCGATGCGGTCGTTGAGCGCGCCCACATTTTCCAGGTCCATGCGCTTTCCCCAAAGGGAGGACTCCGTCAGGGTAGCGAAAAGCTTCTCCTGAGGTTCAAAGGCCGGAAGCCTTCTGGGATCCGACATCTGGGGCATCATGAGCACAAAACCGTAGTGATAGGGAATCAGGTCAAAATACCGGATATAGCCCGTATTCTGCACCATATACCCGTAATAGTAGTCCTCAAAGCCGCCGATGCTGTAGATATTCACCCGGGAAACCCGCCGGTAATTGAACAGTCTGGCCTTGTCGTACATTCCGTGGCGGTGGAACAGCTCCACCGCGTCGTCCGTGTGCACGCTGCGCTTCATAATGGGGATGGCCTCCTCCACATACTCGCGCATCTTCTCCTTCACCTGATTTAACAGCTCGGGTGTCAGCTCAAAATCCCCGGACGGCTCCACGAAAAATCCCTTGCCGATGGAAAAATCCACAGACACCTTGCGCACCCGCTCCGCGCCCACCACGTCGTAAAACGCCTTCAGCATGAGCAGCGAGGCGCTGCGCTGGTACGCGCTCATCCCCGGCTTATCCCTGGCGGTGATGAAGGTCAGGCTGCAGTCCCGCACGTGCTTGTGCAGCTCCTGCAGCTTGCCGTTCACCCGCACCAGCAAAATATCGTTCTCATAAAAGTGCTGGTACTCCCCGGCCACTTCCAGCCAGGTCGTTCCCTCCGGGTACTCCCGCACTTCATTTCCGATTCTCACCTGCGCCATATCTATCTCCTCCAATCCACCAAACGCCTCCGCCCGCCCGGGCGGATAAACGTCTCCCCGTGAGCAGCCTTTTTCGGCCGTCCGCTACAGTACCACCGCCGGCCACTCCGGCAGCGCCTTTACCAGTTCCAGGTCCCGGCCGAACTGCTCCTCCAGGAATCCGGCCATATAGTCGATAAAAATGTGCTCCAAGCCATAATGGCCCGCGTCGATCACCGCCATGTTCCGGGCCACGGAGTCGATGCCCTGGTGATGGCTGATATCCCCGGTCACCAGAACCTGCGCCCCTCCGGCGATGGCCCGCTCGATCTCGCTTCCGCCCGCTCCCGGGCAAATGGCCGCCCTGTGAACGGGATCCGGCACCTGGTTCTGTCCGTAGACCACCACAAAGGGCAGCCCGAAGGCCTCCTTCACCCGGCGGGCCAGCTGTTCCAGCTCCATGGGCTGCTTCAGGCTGCCGATCTTGCCGATGCCGTAGGGCTTCTCACCCATCTCCCCCATAAGCTCTAAAGGCTCGCAGTCCCGCAGGCCCAGACGCGACGCCGCCAGATCGGCCATACAGCCCGGCGCGGAGTCAAAATTGGTGTGCATGGCAAAATAGGAAATATCCGCCTGAATCAGCCGCAGGATGCGCCGGGTGATAAAATTCTGATCATTGACCTGCTTCACCGCCTTAAAGATCAGCGGGTGGTGGGTCAGCAGCATGTCGGCCTTCATCGCCACAGCCCGCTCCACCACCGTGTCCGTGGCGTCCAGTGCTATATATATGCGTTTTACCACTTTGTCATGACGGCCGGCCAGAAGCCCGGGATTGTCCCATTCGCAGGCGCATGTCTCCGGCGCCAGCTCCCTCAGCCGCTCAATAATCTCACTGCATCTCATCGCATGCCTCCTTGATCCATTGCAATTCCTCCGCCAGAAGGCGGCGCGCCGTCTCCTGACCCCCGGTGGCCGGTTTCCCCGCCGCGTTTAAACGATCGAGAATGCCCTCCACCCGGGCTTTTTCGTTTTGCAAATATTCCTTTAACACCGGGTTTTTGTCCCGGATCAGGCAGGCTCCATAGCGGTACAGCGCTTCGCTGCCGTACTCCATGGATCCGCGGCCCACTTCCATAACGGTATAATATTTCCCCTCATCCTTTACCATGTTCTCCCCCAGGATGCAAAACCCCTCCTGAGACAAAAAATGCCGGACCTTCTGCAGCTCCGACTGTGGGGAGAGAATCAGGCGTCTGAGACTGTCCCACATATGGCGTCCCTCGTCCAGAATACGGATCATCAGTTCGCCGCCCATTCCGGCGATCACCACCGTGTCCGCCTCCCCCGGCGAAAGCGCTTTAAGCCCGTCCGAGAGCCTGGTTTCAATCCGCTCCCGGCATCCGGGGGGCAGCCTGTCCACATGAGCCCTGGCCCGTTCCAGAGGCCCGGACCGCACATCCATTGCGATAGCCCGGTCTGCGATCCCGGTCTGCACCAGGTAGATGGGGATGTAACCGTGGTCCGTGCCCACGTCCGCCACCCGGCTTCCCGGCTCCACCAAAGCGGCCACCGCAGCCAGGCGCGCGGACAATTTTACTGTTTTTTCCGTCGTATCATTTGTTTTTCTATTCATCCAGATAATCCTTTAACTTTTTACTTCTGCTGGGGTGGCGCAGCTTGCGCAGCGCCTTGGCCTCGATCTGCCGGATCCGCTCCCGGGTGACCTTAAACTCCCGTCCCACCTCCTCCAGAGTCCGCGGCCGGCCGTCGTCCAGGCCGAACCGCAGGCGCAGCACCTTCTGCTCCCGCTCGGTCAGGGTGGTCAAAACCTCCATCAGCTGCTCGTGCAGCAGCGTGTAAGTGGCCGCGTCCTGGGGTACGGTGACGTTGTCGTCCTGAATAAAATCCCCCAGATGGCTGTCCTCCTCCTCGCCGATGGGCGTTTCCAGGGAAACCGGCTCCTGGGACATTTTGAGAATCTCGGAAACCCGCTCCACGGACATCTCCGCCCGGGCCGCAATCTCCTCGGTGGTAGGTTCTCTCCCCAGTTCCTGAAGCAGCTGGCGGGAGGTGCGCACCAGGCGGTTGATATTCTCCACCATGTGCACCGGTATGCGGATGGTGCGGGCCTGGTCCGCGATGGAGCGGGTGATGGCCTGCCGGATCCACCAGGTGGCGTAGGTGCTGAATTTGTATCCCTTGCGGTAGTCGAATTTCTCCACCGCCTTGATTAACCCCAGGTTGCCCTCCTGGATCAGGTCCAGAAACTGCATCCCTCTGCCCACATAGCGCTTGGCGATGCTCACCACCAGGCGCAGGTTCGACTCCGCCAGGCGTTTGGCCGCCTCCCGATCGCCTTCCTCCATCTGCCTGGCCAGCCGGATCTCCGCCTCCATGTCCAACAGCGGAATCTTACCGATCTCTTTTAAATACATGCGGACCGGGTCCTGCAGGCTTATGCCCTCGGGCACCGAGAGGTCGATGTGCTCCACATCGATCTCCTCTTCCTCCTCCAGCTCTTCCTCCAGGAAAAGGTCCGGATCCAGATCGTCCTTTCCGTCCACCCGGAGCACGTCCACACTGTTCTGATCCAGAAATTCAAAAATCCGGTCAAGCTGGTCCGCGTCCGGAGGCGGCGTGCCTAAAAAGTCCATGATTTCCTGGTACTCCAGCACGTTTTTCTTTTTCTTTGCCTCCGCCAGCAATCCTGCCAGCTTTTCCTCGAGTCCAACGGTCTTTTCGTCCATAACGGTCCACCCCTCTTTGCCAAAATGCACTCCAACGGCTTTGGCCCTGGCCCCAAATACAGTCTAGTCCAGGGTGATTCGCAGTTGCTTTAACGCCGCCTGCTGCCGGATAATCTCCTGCAGTCCGGCAATGTCCTTCGCATTTTTGCTGGCCGTGTCCAGGCTGTTCTTGCGCACCTTGTACACGGTCTCCGAAAACGCCTTCTTTTGTTCCTCATTACTCAGTGAGTCGCTCAGGCTTGCATTGAACAGCGCCGCAACTTCCTTGTACTGGTCCTCGTCGTTGATGTACCGGCTGAGTATGGCAGCCGGATTTAAGGTTCCCGCTGCGTGGCCCCGAAACACTTCATCCGCCACCTGGTGGTATAAATCCTCCACAAAATCATCCGCCGTTATGATTCCGTCGATCTTGTCAAACAATTCCGGGTTCTCAATCAGCCAGGTGAGGAGCAGCCGCTGTGATTTACGGATTCCGTCCTCCTTGGCCGGGCGTTTTTCCCGTTTCGCCCCGGGTCCCCGGGCGCCGTAGCCCTCCCGGGAATCCGGCGGCCCTCCGCTCTCCTGGGCGTATCCGCCCTGCGCGTTCCCGGCAGACTGTCCCCGCGAAGCCGCCTCCCCTCTCTCGGAGTAGGCGCCGGCCTGCCGGTTTATCCGGCCTGCGGCCTGCTTTGAGTAGCTCTCCCCCGCCTTTAAGCCCATGGTCATACCCAGCCGGTTCACCAGCTGGCGCAGCTCCTCGTAGGGGATCATATGTTCCCTGGATACAGCCTGGATATAGTTGTCCCGCTCCAGGGGTTCCCCGAAACGCAGCAGCATCTTGGCCGTTTCCAGATAAAATTTCGTCTTCTGCTCCGGGTCCTCCAGCTGGTAGTCCTTCTTCAGCACGTCCACTTCGAACATAAAGCTGTTTCTGGCCTCCCCGATGCGCTCCCGGAAGGCCTCCGCGCCCATATTCTTGATGAACTCGTCCGGGTCCTTGTAGGGGCGCATGTTCAGCACCTTGATGGACATGCCCACCTCCTTCAGAATGGGGATGGCCCGCAGAGCCGCCTTGACCCCCGCCCCGTCGCTGTCGTAGGTCAGAATCACCTGGTCTGTATAGCGCTTGAGCACATTGGCGTGCTGGGTCGTGAAGGCGGTTCCCAGGGAGGCCACCGCGTTGGTAAATCCGGCCTGGTGGAGGGAAATCACGTCCAGATACCCCTCGCAGATCAGAAAAAACTTCTCCCGGGACGTCCTGGCGTAGTTCAGTCCGTAGAGGTTGCGGCTCTTGTCGAAGAGCTTGGTCTCGGGGGAGTTTAAGTATTTCGGCTCCCCGTCCCCCATCACCCGGCCGCCGAATCCGATGACCCGGTTGTTCACATCCATGATAGGGAACATCACCCGGTTCCAGAACTTGTCCCGCCCGCCCCGCTCCTCCACGGTCACCAGTCCGGTCTCCTTCAGAAAGGAATCCTCATATCCCTTCTCCTTCAGATACCGGTACAGGTCGTCGCTGGTCTTATTGGCGTAACCCAGGCCGAAATGGCGGATCGTCTCGTCCTTCAGGCCCCGCTTGTCGTGAAGGTATTGATATCCCAGCTGCCCCTGGGGCTGCTTCAGCTGATAATAAAAATAGTTGGCCGCCAGCTTGTTGGCCTCCAGCAGCCGGGCCTTAAAGTCCGCCTGCTCCCTGGCCTCCTTGCTGTACTCCATCTTGGGCAGATTCACCCCCGCCCGGTCCGCCAGGGACTGAAGCGCCTCGGGGAAGGTATAATTCTCGTATTCCATCAGAAATGTGATCACATTTCCCCCGGCCCCACAGCCGAAGCAGTAATACATCTGCTTGCCCGGGGACACGGAAAAACTCGGAGACTTCTCATTGTGAAAGGGGCACAGTCCGAAATAGCTGGCCCCTTTCTTTTGAAGCTTCACATATCCCGAAATCACATCCACGATGTCATTCTTCATTCTCACTTCTTCAATGACTTCATCCGGATAGTACATGAAAAGTTCTCCCTCCTGGCTGCCGCAGGCCGCGCGCCGGACCTGCGGTTCCTTATGTTAAAATGCAACGGGCCGCGCAATGAAAATTCCCGCCTCACAGGATCCATGAAGGCGGGCAAAATTCACAGAACATTCCACCGCTGCGGCACGAACAGATCCTCAAACAGATCGATGGCATAGATATCGCTCATCCCGGCGATGTAATCGCATACCACCCGGCTCTTCTTCTCGCCCCGCTCCTCCATCAGGAAGAGATACTCCTGGGGAAGCCGTTCCACGTGTTTTAGATAGTAGTCGTAGAGGGAGGCGATCATCTGCTGGGCCTTGCCCTCCTCGGCCTTTGGAATGTCGTTCTTGTACACGTTCTCAAACATCCAGCGCCGCAGCCCCTGCATGGCTTCCTCCATACCCGGAGACATCTTGATCTCCGGTTTTCCAAGGCTGTTGAGGATGATGTCGTGGATCATGGTGTTGAGCCGCTCCCGCACGCTGTGCCCCAGTATATCGGTGTAAACCGCCGGCAGCTGCTCCTCCACAAACATCCTTGCGCGGATGGCGTCGTCGATGTCATGGTTGATGTAGGCGATTTTGTCGGAAAGCCGCACAATGGCGCCCTCCAGCGTATTGGGATGTCCGGCGGTCCGGTGGTTTAAAATCCCGTCCCGCACCTCCCAGGTCAGGTTCAGCCCCCGTCCGCCCTTCTCCAAAAGCTCCACCACCCGGACGCTCTGCTCGTAGTGGGCGAAGCCGTCCTCGCAGATTTGATTCAAAATGAACTCGCCGGAATGGCCGAAGGGCGTGTGCCCCAGATCATGGCCCAGGGCGATGGCCTCGGTCAGACTCTCGTTTAAACAGAGGGACTTGGCGATGGTCCGGGCGATCTGGCTGACCTCCAGCGTGTGGGTCAGACGCGTCCGGTAGTGGTCGCCCTCAGGCGCCAGAAACACCTGCGTCTTGTGCTTCAGACGGCGGAACGCCTTACAGTGCAGAATCCGGTCCCGGTCCCGCTGGTATTCCGGCCGGATATCGCACAGCGCTTCCGGCCTGTCCCTGCCCCGCGAGCGGGCGGAAAATGAAGCGTACGGGCTTAAATACTGTTCCTCAAGGGCTTCCATCGATTCGCGAATGTTCATCCACCACTCCCCCTATCTCTATTATATTGCCTATTCCCCTATTTTACTACAAAAAATTATATCTGCCTAGAGAAATGCCCCGGATTTTCAGAAAATTTTATAAATAGAGCGATAGTTGGTTGCATTCTATTCATGACTCACAAAATATATGCCTTTTGTACCCTTTTTTGCCTCGTAAAGCATGTTGTCCGCCCGCAGCAGCAGCCGGTTCACATCCTGGACGGAGGCCACGCGGCCGCAGGCGATGCCGATGGAACAGGAGATGCCGTCCCGCCCGTCGATGAGTTCTCCCGAAACATGCCGGCGCAGCGTTCCCAGAAAATACTCCCGGCGCTCCAGCTCCCCGTATATCCTCCGGGCCAGTTCCTCCAGCTCCTCCTTTTTCGCATTGGGCGCGCAGATGACAAATTCATCCCCGCCAAAGCGCACCACAGCCCCGGACTGTCCGCAGACCGCCTCGAACACCCTGGCGATCTCCCGCAGCACCGCGTCCCCCACCTGATGACCGAAGCGGTCATTGCAGTTTTTAAAGTTGTCCAGGTCAATGTAGAGCAGGCCCATCTGCCTTCCCCCATGGGCCAGCAGCCCCCGCAGCCTGCGGTAAAAGCCCTCCCGGTTGAGGATGCCGGTCAGCTGGTCCGTGGTGGCCGCACGTCTCAGCTCCTCCTGCACCCGCCTCAGCTCGGCGTCCTTCTCGCTGCGGCAGATCACGCTGTTGAACTGGTAAAACAGCATCTCAAACACGTCCAGCTGCTCCTCGCCGATGACACAGTTCCCGGTACCGTCGATATTACTGTCCCGCATATAAATCACCGCAAACACCGCGCACTCCAGCCGGTTGTTGTTGAAAAACGGAATACCGGCGATGGAACACAGCCTGTCCTCGTCAAACAGCTCCGTCACCTCCCGGTACTGGCCGAAATGGCCGGTAAAACGGGATACGGCAAATCCCTTCTGGCGCATCTCAAAGAACCGGCAGATCACCCGGCGCTCCCGCTCCCCCACGGCGCAGTCCAGGTCGCTGTAAAACACGCCCCCGTTCCCCTCCGCCGGAAAGCGGATGATCAGAAGTCCGTCAAGTCCGAAGTACCGCTCAAACAGGCCGACCATCAGTTCCAGCCGGTCCCGCCTTCCAATGTCGTCCACATTACTCAGAATCCGAATCCAGCTGGATACAAAGCGCCGGTTGTTCTTCTGCTCCCGGTACCGGCACTCCTTCTCCCAGCTTCTGACCATCCGCTCGATCTCCCGCTCCACAGCCTCCACGGTTTCATTCTCCGGCGTTTCCGCCAGGTTCAGGGCCGTAGGGATAAGAGAATCTCCTCCTCCGGCCGGAAGCCGCCGCTCCCGCTCCTCCTCCCGGCGTATGCGGCTCCGCTCGGCCTCCGCCTCCTCCATCCGCCCGGTGCGCACAAACAGCTCCAGCCGGTCGCGGCGGTACAGCCCGCCGCAGATCCTCTGGTCCGGCCTGGCCACCCCGATCTGTTCCTCCGCGGCCTCCATGCAGTCCAGCGCCTGCTGGTAATCCCGTCCCAGCATGGCATTTAAGCCCGTGGCGTAGTGGTACAGAAACAGGTCCCCGCAGACGCTGGCCCGTGCGCTGCCAAAGCGCGGCAGGACGCAGCCGTCCACATGTTCCAGGAACTGTCCGGCCCGGCTCAGGTAAACCCTGGCGCTGGTGGTGTTGCGCTCGTACATGGAACAAAGCGCCATCAGGCTGTAGAACTGGGACAGGTCGCAGAACCGCTGTCCGTAAAGCCCCAGCCGTCCCATGATGTCCATGGACCGCTCAAAATAGTTCAGAGCTGCGGCAAACCGCTCCTGCGCCAGGGCGTTTAGCCCCATATAGTAAAAAGTTCCCGCCGCCTCCCGCACCGCAGCGCCGCCCAGGCGGCAGTAGAGCTGCAGCGCGGCCGCAAAGGCGTTTCCGGCTGCTTGGTACTCCCGCAGCATGGTATAATTAAAGCCCACTCCGTTGTAAACCCTGCCCAGCTCAAGGCTGTCCGTTCCCCCCATAGCCTCAAAGCATTTGAGGTGGTAGCGGTTGGACATATGATAATACCCGCTGTTGGCCGCGATCATCCCATTCCGGCAGTAAGCCTTATCCACCAGCACTTCGTTCCCCACGGACTTGGCCCAGGCCAGAGCCCGGCCGAAATCCGGCAGCGCGGTCTCATCGTCCAGGAAACGCAGCGCGCCCTCCACATCGTTGTCGCTCCCGTAAATCCGCATATAGGCCAGATGGTTGTAAAATCCCAGCCGCTCTGCCCGCAGCAGAAATTTTCCCTCCACCGGCACGTCGGACAGGAGAAAATTCATGCGGTTCCAACCGCCCATGCAAATCTCCGTCCGCAGCATCCGAACCCGGAAATCCCACATTTCCCCCTGATCGCCTTCCTCCAGCCTGATCCGCCTCAGACATTCCCGCGCCTGTCCCATACGTCCTGAGCGCATATAGGCGAGAGCCGACAGATAGTTTTGATGCCTCTCCGCCTGTTCCCCGCCGATGTTGCCAAACAGCTGGCACAGCGACAGCGCCCTAGGGTAATTTCCCAGGCAGATCACCACATAGACGTAGAGCACCAGCACCTGCATCCGGTACTCCCCGGGGATCGTGCTGTTCTCGATGTTCAGCCTGCGGTTCACAATGTCCAGATAATGCTCCGCCTGCCGCAGATCCAGCATACCGGTCAGATTGCGCAGGCGCAGGATGACGTCCTCCATATTCTCCCCGGACAGCCGGATTCCCTCGCGAACCGGCTTCTGATTCCGCTTCAGGAAGCTGCCGAACTCCAGAAGCTGCCCCCGTCTGCCGGCCGCCTCCAACCACTCCTCCCAGTTTTCCCGGAGGTAGGATGCCGCATTCTCCAGCGCATCGTAGAGAATCACCATGTGGACCATATGGCTGTCTGCGGATTCCATCAGCTCCCGTACCAGGCGCATGGCCGGTCCTCCGGCCCGCTGGAAGCTGTTCAGGATCAGGACAAAGGGGCGCTGACGCGAGCACCAGACCGCCAGGTCGAAAAGCGCCCGCTCCATGCGCCTCCGTTCAAACGCGATCTCATCCAGAATCAAGTCCTCCCGCCGCTCAGCCCTCCCGGTTTTCAGATAGGATCGAAAAATTTCCCGATGGCTGCTGTAAACACCGCACTGCTCAAACGCCTGCTCCAGGGCATCTTCGCCCAGCTCCCGCAGATAATCGCCCAGTACCCCCGTAAACGGCATGAACGGCTCCTGAATATTTTCCTGACCGTATTCGCAGAAAAATATTTTTGGTCCGTTCATCTGTCTCTCAAACTTCTTGATTTCTCGGTCGGTAATCTCAATATCGTCGTAGAGCCGTATCACCAGACATCTGGCCTGCTCCGTATCTCCGGCCAGCTCCGCAATGCGCTCTACCGCTTGCTCAACGCGATAATCCATCCTCACTCCCGCTCTCTGAATTCATTTGCACAACCGCCTTCCGGCGGCCGTCCAGGTTTTGCGTACATGCTATTCTATTTTGTCACCAGCCGTAAGGCTGATGATAAGTGTTACGTTTCCTTATTATAGCGTAAACGCCTGACACCTTCAATAGGAGGGCGGGGATTATTTCTCTGAATTTTGTGCGATCCGCTTCCACGGCTATGATATGCAACCGTCCCGTTCCACTCAAAAAGGAACCCGACCCGGCCTTGGCCCTGTCAGGTTCCCTGCTCAATTCTCAATCTTTTTGGCAAATACCAGCACCCGGCCGTTGTCGATGGGCCGGTAACAGGTAGAGAGGGTAAGAATCTTGTCCTCCGTCTCCGCCTTCACTCCGGTGTCATACAGGCTGTGCTGCGCTAGATACTCTAAAAACTGTTCCCACTGCTCCGGCTCCCCGGGGTCCCTCTCAATCATCTGGAAAATATCCCGGTTCTCCTGCTCCGAAAGGCTGGAGAACAACACGGCGAAAATCTCATACTCCCCGCCGTTCTCATGATCGAACCGGACAATGGGGTGCTTCTCAAAATATTCCCGCTCCTGATAAAACCGCAGACAGCTGAACATCTTGGTATTGCGTGTGTTGTGCCCGTAGACGATCAGATTGTCCGAGGGCTTTTCAATGTCGCAGCGCATATCCAGAAAGGGGGTGCCGTTGCCGTGGTAGGAGCGGTCGAAGGCGTGGGTCAGGTAAAACATCCCGCCCGCCTCGTCCGTCTGCATCACCGGGTAGCTCAAAGGGGTGTCCTTGATGCTGATATAACCCACGCACTGAGGGTTCAGGGCCCGCAGCGCATCAAGATCCACTCCCCCCGCCTCATCCCGGTTCCGTTTTGCCTCCTTCGGCATATGGTAAGCCTGCCGCCAGATTTCGTCGAAGCCCTTCTCCTCCCGGTACAGCGAAAATGCATCCTTTGCCGCGATCACCAGGCACACAAAGATCACCGCCAGGCAGACCCTGCGTATCCATTTTCTCACCATCTATTTCACCCGTATATCCTGAATATTCACGAAAAAGTCGTCGTAGCGGGTGATCCGGTAGCCGGACAGGTCCGCGGACACGGCCAGAAACTGCTTTGGCCGGGCCAGGGGAACCACCGGCACCTGGAGAGCGGCCACATCCGCGGCCTTCTTCCAGGCTGCGGTCAAGGCCTTCTCGCTGTATGCGGTGCTCAATTCCCCCAGCGCCGCATTCAGTTCATTGCTGTTGCACGCCGTGGGCAGGCCCTGCATGTCCTCCGCCAAACCGTCCCAGGCCGACGGATCGTCCCACCCTCCGGTGCCGGACAGGATCAGATCGAAGTCCTGCAGCATATACACCTGCCGCAGGTAGGCAGCCTGATCCAGCAGCTCGATGTCCACATCAAAGCCGATGTCCTTCAGGTCGCTCTTCACGGCCTTAGCCAGCGTTTCCTGGTTCTTGTTTCCGGCCAACACCGGCAGCCTGAGACGTCCCTTTAGGCTGCCGTACTTCTCCCCGGCTTCCTCCATCAGCTTCTTCGCCTTCTCCCGGTTCAAAGCCATGTTCTCGCCGCCCGCATAGATGCTGTCCTCAGGCCCGATTGCCTCGGCCTTTACCATGTAAGCGGACAGATTTCCTCCCGCGAACCGGTCCCGGTCAATGGACAGGGCGATAGCGCGGCGGACCGCCGGGATATAGAGCTGCCGGTTGTTCCGGTTCAGAGCCATATAAAAAAGGCCCGCCCCCGGCTTTTCATAGATTGTAAACTGCTTTGCAGAAAAAAAACGGTCGAACAGCGCGGACTCGGCGGAAAAAAACGCCGCGTCGATCCTCTGTTCATCGATGACGGTGCCCATCTCGTAGGTGCCGTAGGTGACGAACTCCACGGCCTTGATGTCACGGATCTTCCCCCGGTAGAATTCATTTGTCTCCAGGCGGATTCCGCTGCCGTCCCGGATTCGGACCTTCTGATAAGCACCGGTCCCCGTGCCGTCCATGGACAGCTGCTGTAAAACAGGAAGGAAACCGCTGGTCAGGTTCTCCGGCCGCTCCTGGATTTTCGTCTCCAGAATCCGCAGATTGTCCGGGGACGGTGTTTCAAAGGCCAGCTCCACCGTCAGTTCATCCGTCACCCGGATCCCCTCCGGCAGTTCGCCCGCTCCCTCCCGAAACGCTCTCACGCCCTGGATATTGCCGTAAGGACCGCTGCCCTCCTCCGCCGTGACGCACATGGCGGCAATGGAAAAAGCCGCGTCCCGGGCGGTCAGAGCCTGCCCGTCGCTGAAACGGATATTTTTCTTCAACTGGATGGTACATGTGGCGCCGTCCTCGGCCATTCGGACCTGCCGCGCCAGCACCGGCTCCAGCTTCCCATCCACACTTTTGCGCATCAGGGGTTCAAAGATCACCGCACTGACCGCTCTGTCTCCTGCGGAACTGGCGTAGGCGGGATTAATCACGCCGGTGGCATCGTTGGTATAGACCCTCAACACCTGCCTGCGCTCCTCATCCTTCTGCACCGCGCTTCCCTTGCCCTCCTGCACCATAGCCAGTCCCGTCTGATCCCGGAATATTCCGGAGAAAATACGCGGGGGGCCCATGACAAAGAACAATAACGCCGCCAGGACAACCGCGGCCGCAGCGATGGCTGCGGCGTACGGCCTTTTTCGGACGGCGGCGGCAAAAGCCGCCATCCGTTCTTTTATCTGATTGTTTTTCATGCTCGATTCCTCTGTCTCTTATTCCTCGTCCTCTTTTTTGCGCTTTGTCAGCAGGAGAACGACTCCGGCGATTGCTGCGATTCCCAGGGCTGTCAGACCCGCCGGCACCACGCCGGTCTTGGGGATCATGAACAGCGGCGGCACCTCCTCCGGATTCTCTCCGTTCACGATTGCCTGGATGATCTTAGGCACGTTTGGTACCCCGCCTCCGCCTCCGCCGGAAGGCCTGCGGTCAGGCGTGGGTTCCTTCTCCTTCTCGGGCGCCGTTAGTCCGGCATCCTGATCCAGATCGTCCTTGATCTTACGCATGTCGATGGTCCATCCGGGCTCTTCCGATATCTTGCCGTCGTAGATTGCGAATTCCGCCGACACGCCCGCCCGGTACACGCCGTAAGCCGGCATACCGCTTACAGCTCCCACCGGTGAGAGCCGGCTGTTGCCGTCATCCGCCGGATCGTAGATTCCAGCCACCGTAAGCTCTGTGCCCTCCGGCAGGGAACCGTTCTCAAGCTGCTCCGTGAACTGTTGATCCATGGACTGCTTGGACAGATCCATAAACGCGTTGGCCGGAATTACATTGCTGTCCAGCGCTCCGCTCTTCGATCCGCCCGCCACGGTCCATTTCCATGTCTCCACGCCGTCCGGCTGGTAGACCTGTACCCGATAGCGGTACACTTTGTTCATGGCGCTGTCCGGACTCATATCTGCAATGGGAACCCGGAACTGGTAATGTCCGTCCTCATCCGTATACTGCAGGCTTATTCCGTCCAGATCGCTGCAGGGTTCCCAGGTTCCTTTGCGGACCACAGTTCCCGTTATCCGAATCTTAGTCGTTCCTGCCGCCGTCACATCCGTTCCACTGCCTGTGAGCCATGCGTTTCCGGAATTCTTAATGGTGCTGTGGGCTACATCCGGCGTGGCCACCGCATTGGAGGCTGTCGCTGTGCCCGGCTCCATATCCGCCAGCTCGTAGGTATAATATGTCTCTTCTCCCTCAGGATTGTAGCGGAACAATATTACGGCCGCTCCCTTCACTCCTCTCTCATCATTGTCCTGGATGCCGTTTCCATTTGCATCCTCCCAGACGTAATCTCCGATTGTCACGCGGTTCTCAAATGCCAGCACTCCGGCATCCCGCAGCATGTGGCGTTTTGAACGCACCTGCTCCGGCACATCGCCGTCCTGACGCAGATGGTATCTGCCGTCGTAAGCGTTGACATCCTCATCCATTTTCTCCATCAGTGCAAAGCTGTCACTGACGCCCAGGCTGCCGCGGCCTACTCCGTACCGCTCCATGTTGCCGTTCTCATAATCGTATCCGGTCAGAAGCCCTATATCTGAATCATTGTCGTCGTTGGCTCCAGCCTTCTGTACCTTTAAGTCGGTAAAGCTCAGCCCCGCCGCCTTCTCCACCAGGATCCGGTAACGGTACGGCTCAGGCTGGACAAACGTCTCTCTGGTCCTGCCGGGCTTCACCGGCTGCTCCTCGTCGAACAGCGGAAGCGCCGGGAAGGTATAGCAGCCGTCTTTGTCCGTGCGGACGCTGACCGTCTCTACATAAACCTCCTCGCTCTGCCTGCGCTTATCTTCGATCTCCGATGACAGCTTCTCAAGCTCCTCTTTTTCAAGGCTGATCTGCCGCTTCAGGGCGCTGATATCCAGCTCGGAGCTTTCCATCCTTGCAAGCAGCTCCCGGATCTCGTTTCCGATCTCCCAAATCTGCTCATTGAGCTTCAAATATGCAGCTTCGGCCTCGTTCTTCTCTTTCTCGTAACCGGCCGCCTCCGCTTCCAGCTCTGCGATCTCGCCGTTGATCTCCTCGATCTCCTCCGGCGTGTGATCCTGCTTCAGCTCTTCCTTCAAGTCATTGATCGACTGCTGACGCACATCGATCAGAACCTCCAGGCGCGCTTTGCGGCCTTCCACATCCGCCCGCTCCCGCTCATAACCGCCCTGCTTCTCGTACTTCTCATTCAGCAGAGCCTGATCGGCCGCCTTGGCGTTCTCCGCGTTCCCCAGACGGGTCTGCAGACTGCTCAGCTCGTTAACCGCTCCGGTCTGCTGTCCGATCAGCTCCTCCAGCTCTTTCTTCAGAGCTTCAATGCGCTTCTCTTCCAGCTTCACATCCTCAAGGAACCGTTCTTCCGCCTCCAGGGTGCGCGGCAGTATATATTTGCCGCTGATCCAGTAGGCCTCTCCGGTCTCGTCCTCCCAGGGCTGGTACTCATCCGGGTTAAAGGTAAACAGATCCACATAGGTACCGTCCGGGATCATGGTGCCGTTCCGGCTGTAGTCCGAATCCTTATCTTCCATGTAGTCCGCTTCCGATTTGGACGCGTAATCCACATCGCCGATCCGGTACTGCAATGTGACGCGCACATCCTCGATTCCCTTGTCGCCGTTCTTGCGGATTCCGTCGTAGTCCGCCTTTCCGTTCACCATCTGCGCATCGTTCCACACGATACCGTTCACTGAGCCTTTTGCGTAAGGCGTAAGGCCCGCGTCCACATGCTCGATCGTCTTCTGGGCATCGTAGTCGTAATAAATATCGCCCAGCTTGATGGTGTGCAGGTTGGGATCGGGCAGTCCGTTCTCATCCGTCTCCGCCTTCTCATAAGGCAGGTACATACTGGCGGTCATTGGATCTTTCGCATCGAATACATCCGTCTCCAGATTCAGCCACTGTCCCGGCTCCCGTCTGGCGTAAAGCCAGCTGTTACCCGACAGATCGCTGTCGATCTCATCCAGATCCTTCTTCCCGCTGATCTCTTTGTGCATCGTTGTCACGGTATATCCCTTCGGCACATCCGGTATCTCTACCCGATACCCCACCAGGTAATACTGCTTGTTGCTTTCCGCACCGGTTTCCAGAACAGGTTTCAGTTTGAACTGCCATTCGCCTCCGGCCGTGGTCAGCGTGGTATCCACCGGTTTAGCCTGAGACGGAGTCGCCTCCGACAGCGCCGTAACCTCCGGCGTTGCTTCCGCCGGCGTTGCGACGGCGGGTTCCTTCACGAATTTCAGGTCCCCGTCCTCTTTCTTCAGGGGCAGCCAGCCCTCGTCCTCCACCCATGCATAGGCGTACAGATTTACCCTGACGTGTTCAATTCCTGCATAGCCGTCCTTGCGGATTCCATCGTACGCAGCGTAGGCGCCGCCCGGCAGCACATCCCGGTCCGTGTCGTCATCCCACACGATACCGGACAGCATGGTGTTGTCAATGGATACCAGGCCAAAATCAATCAGCCTCTGATCCTGGTAGCGGAGCACCTGGCCCGCCTTGTTGGTCACCACCTGCGTCTTTCCGCTGTCATCCTTGGGAATGGCTGCGGTAAATTCCTTGGTCCATCCATTGTAACGGCCGTCATTTTCATAGCGTCCGGCCAGCGGATCGCCTGAGATCGTCTTGGACATCTTGTAGATCTTCTTGCCCGTTGCGCCATCAACCGGCGGGATCGCGTAGAATACATACTGCTCGCCCGGGATCATATACTTAAACTCGTAGGTTCCCACAAAGGGCGCCAGTATTGCCTCCAGCTCCTCATCCGACGGCGTCTCGTCGATTTCCGGAAGCTTCGGATAGCGGGTTGGGTACTTCTTGTTCAGCTCCTCGTAATCCGCTCTCAGCCTTGTGAGTTCGGACTCCGTGCCGCCCGCCTTGCGTATTTCCTCGTCCTCCTCCTTCAGCAGCCGGTACTCTTCTTTCAGGATTTCCATGGTGCGGGTAATGTTGTACCCCGGCAGCGGCCGTACAATCATCGGTCTGCCGTGCATATCCACCGCGGGAATCACATTGCCCTGCTCGTCCACCTCCTGGCCCTTGACGCAGGCGATTATGGTTATGCCTGCCTCCAGCCCGTTACCGCCTTCATCCTTATAGGCATGCCGGAAGCCGGACTCGGAGTAATCATCCGTCTGGTGGTCCTTATGCGGGTTCTCCACACTGTCGTAATATCCGTCGTAACCGTGCTCGGATACCTCGTCCTCTTTCTCGTCGAGCCAGGCCACGCCGCCGTAGCGGACCGGAAGGCCCACGCCCACGTCGTAGCTCACCCGCTCCTCATCCTTAATTCCGCTGGCCGCGTGAATTACATCCGCGGTTACGAAGGTCAGGTTTTTAGCGGTAAAGCTTCCCACACCATCGGGCTGTCCGCCGGGAGACCAGGTCTCGCCGGGTTCTACCACTTCCATGGTGATGAGATCTTTGTCGTTTCCGATCTCCCATGTGGTGAGACCGTACTCGTTGTATTCCTCCGGCATGGTAAAGCGCAGCCGGTATTCCCCGTCCTTAAGATTCGGGAAAATGTAGTAGCCCTGGTTGCCGTAGTTGTCCGACTTGGTGACGCAGGTCAACGGGCCGTAGGGCGTTGTGCTGGTGGCGCCGGAAGCGTCCAGCAGGCGGTTGCCATTCTCGTCAAGCTTATAATACATCGGCCTGCCGTTCTCATCAAAACCGCCCTCCGGCTCAAGCTCCACCGCTTCCCCGTCGTAGTTACAGGGTTGTCCGAACGCATTCAGCAGTTCCACCTTCACGCCGTTGATTCCGGGATCAGGCTTCATCTTATCCCCGTCCTTGCCCCAATCCGGCACGTAGGTGATATTTCCGTACTCGTCCACCTCTTTGACCCGTTTCGGAAGCTTCCGGTCAAAGTCCGTTCCCGTCTCCGGCACCTCGTAGGCAACTTCATCCTGTTTGCCGTTGATGTTGGTATCCAGCCACACATAGTCGCCGATCTGAGTGCGGTCCGCCGGGTTGTGCACGTACACCTCCAGCACAGCGGATTCCGACGTATACACGTCCTTGGCGGTTCCCACAAAGCTGTTTCCGGCCTTGTAGCGCCCGATCTGTGTCTTCAGCGCCTCATCCGATACGGCGCTTCTGTCCGCCGAGTGAACCGGCAGGTTAAGCGGGGTCTCCACCTTAAATGACAGCCAGAAATCGGAGGATGCGTACATCCGGTACAGCTCGTTCTTTACGCCCTCCCAGTTGTTAAAGGTCACGGCAATGGCGCGCATCCCTTTGCGGATTTCCTCGTACTGGGCCTGGGTCATGCCGCTGCTTTCCCGGTACTCCTTCAGCTCTGCGAGGGTCACATGGTGTTTCTTTACATTCGCCTCTTCCAGCTCGGTTACTTCCCAGTTCAGCTCCTGCTCTTCATCCAGTGCGGTCAGTCCAAGCGCCTGGAAGAAGTTGTCCACGTTGTCTTTGATGCGGCTTCTGTCCTTCACGGAATACATGGCTTCCAGTCCGGCCGGCTTCAGCTCTGTGATCGCTCCGCTTTCGTCTCTGGTCACATCCACCGGTCCCACCCAGATCTTGTAAGTATCTTCGGGGAACGTGATGATTCCATCGTCTCCTGCCTCGCCCTGCGGGTCGGCGTTGCTGGTAGCCTTAAGCTCAAAATTCTCCTCCTCCAGCTCCAGCCACGGGTTCCATTTGGAGCCTCTTACCGGCGCACTCCACGTTCCGCCGGACTCGGTTCCCGTGATCTTCGTATCTCCCTCATATGGCAGGATATCGTAGAAGATCGGGTTCACCTTCATGCCGGCGCTGGCATCACCGGGTGTAAATGTCTGGCTGTTTCGCATATTCAGCCTGTATTTGTAATATTCTCCCTCCAAAACGGGAACGGGTTTGCCGTTGGTAGTCGAGACTTCGCCCGGTTCCAGCACCGTCGTCACCGCCTTGAACTTCGGGAAGGACATTACGGTGTCAAATGAAATAATATCGTTCTTGATCTCCAACAGGGTGTCGGAGGAGGAATCGTCCTCGTCGTAGTTCTTGCCGTCCTTCACCTGATGGGATCCCACATCCTGAGCCTCGTCGTCCGATGTGGTCCACTTCACCCACTTGGGCTGTCCCACATCGTCCGTGGCGTAACCGTAGGTCACCTTGTTCTCGCCCTTAGCCAGCGGGTCTGCCTCATTGGTGGTGGTAACGCGGGCCATATACTGAATCACTATGCTGTCGCCCGGCATCAATCTGCCTTTGAAGAAGAATTTCAGCAGCTTTTCATTTCCGCTCTGCTGCAGGGGTTGGATGTCCTTCGTATCTAACGTCACGTCCGTAAAGTCTGAAGGCTCCGTCTCCGTGGTAAAATGTCCGTTCTTGTCGTAATCCCGGTGCACAACCTTGTAGGTCCAGTACAGAGGCTCCGTCTCGCTGTAAGCATTTTTCCGCTTGTAATCCGGATTCAGCGGCACGGACAAATCGCTGGTCACCTCGTCATAGGGCACATAGGTCAGCGTGTTGGGATTGATGGTCAGCAGCGGCGGCACCCGGATCACAATGGTCGGGTTGACAAAAATATCTTCCCGGTCCTCGGAATCCGTATACTTCTCCAGCCGTTCGTTCTCAATGTTATCCAGCGTGCAGACGTAGGAAACCACCTTACTGCTGTCCTTTAATTTAATCTGATCCTTCCATTTGTAATGGCATTGATCCTGTGGCAGCGGTTCTCCATCTGCCGCCCGCTGGATATACTCCAGATAATTACCGTCGATCTTCATCTCGCCCACCGGCGTGTACAGCACCAGGATCATACCGGACCGCGCGAACAGATCTGGGTAGGGCACCTTGGAACTTCCCTCCACCCGGTCGTCGTTGCTCACCAGCCTGCAGTATTTTCCGTCGCTGTAGTTCACGTAGATGTCGGTGTAGTTGGCTGTGTAGCTGTCGCTCTTGATGGCCTGTCCGTCGGAGCCGTAAGCCCCCAGACGCATGGTGATCAGACCGCCGTTGGTGGGCACGTCGTCCCGCTGTGCTTCGCTGGGCGATGCCTCGCCGGGCGTGGCCACGTCAGGTTCTGCCTCGCTGGGAGATGCCGTTGCAAAATACTGGTAGTGGTTGGGATAATGGCCGTTGTTCATGCCCGTGCCCTTGTTCTCCAGTTCATGGGCATCCTGCTTCCCATCCTCGTCGTAGTTGACATCCACATCCAGACGGAAGCCCGCCGGGATGGGATACTTCTCCGGATTCTCCGAGGTCACCATCCACATAATCTGGTTGATGTCGTCCCGGATATCCTTGGACACCGTGATGGACTGCTGTTCCCGCAGCGTTGCGCCGTCCGGGTACTGCCCGTCCTTTGCTTCCAGGCGGTGCCAGATCAGGGGCTTCTCCTCATCGTCTTCGTAATGGGCGTTGATGTCGAACTCATCCTCAATGGTCTGGCGCATGTCCTTGCTCTCACTGCGCAGCGTATAATAAACCTGTATCCGGAGCTTTTCTTCCAGCAGCTTCTGATATGCCTCCTTCTCCTCCGGCGTATTGCCGCAGAGTTCGCTGAGCGGCACGTACCAGCGCCCTGTCTTAATCTCGGTCACCGTGGTGGTCACCTTGTAAGCGTTGTACTGCTTGTAGTTTTCCGCCGTCAGATCCGGCCGGTTGATATCGCGGCCCACGCCGTATAACGGCAGGTTGGCAATGGTATAAATCTCTCCTACCGCGCCGCGCACCAGGCTTGTTTCCGCCAGGTACATGGCAATGTCGTCGGTAGATCGGTAAGCCGGATCCTGAGCCTTTCCGTTACGGTTTTCCATGGGACGGCTGGTGCTGACTCTTCCGTAGCCCATGGGGCTTACAACCTTCAGCCCTGCGGCCGTGTCGTAGGCGTAGCGGTCCTTCTCCTCCTTTTCCTTCTGGTTCCAGTTGCCGCCGTATACCTTCTCAATGGACACGCCCTTCACATCCGTCACCGAAGTGGGCACCGGAAGCTTCTCGCCGTCCTTGATCACAACCTTTTCGTCCGTATTCTTACCGGCCGTCCCGCTGTAGTAGGACACCGCATCCTTTTTCTGGTCGCCGAACCAGGGCTTTCCGTCCGCTTCGTAATGCGCGCCCACATAGTCCTTGAGCTTCCCGTAATTTCCATCCAGGCAGTCTAGGTTCACAAACACGCGGTTGTAGAAGCTTTCCGTGCTCATTCCGTCCTCGTCGTAGTTTTCCGCCTTGTTCACATCGGGGATATCCGACACACGGGCCCGGATCTTCAGCGTAAATTTATCGCCGTTTTCCAGATAGCCCGCAGGCCGTTTTCCGTTTCCGATGCTCTCGTAAGCGGACTGGCGGTCGCCGAAGGCGGCCGGGTCGGCCGGAGGAATCACGGTGATGCTGATGAACTTGCGGTTGTCCCGCTCGCCTTTCTTGGGCTTGGGCGTATTGTCGATAATGGTCCATCCCTGCGCCCTGGCCTCGTTGAGGTCTAAAAGCGCCTTAGGATTCCCATCGCTGTCATACGTCTCGATGCTGATGCCCGGATCCTCCTTTGTACCTTCGTCGTAAGCCAGCACCCATGGCAGATAATCGGAGAATACAAAGGCTCCGTGAGCCACATCTCCGCTCTCCGCAAGCTTGCGCCTGCGCACCTCCAGCTGGGCTTCATACTCCCGCAGGTCTGCGTTGGAGGGTTTTTTATCCTTGCTTCCGTCTGCGGTCAAATCCAGGATCTTCTGCCGGTTCCCCAACTCATCCGTCAGATACTCGTTGGGCTGGTCCAGACGGGCAAATGCCCCGGGATCCTGCTCCCCTGTAACAGAAGAATCCGCTTCACCGTGCATAGGCGAATCCACATGTTTGTTCATCACCGTCACGCCGTACCACACTCTTCCGCCGTACCCGAAGGTCAAGCCCTCCTTCAGCACAATATTGGGATTCTCCGTGTAGTCGTCAAGGCATGCCGCCTCAACGTCCTCCACTCCGTCAGCATTGGTACAGTTGCCGGTTCTCACCAGCTTTCCGTCATCGTCGATCTTGTACTCATGAATATCGCGGCCCTTGTAATCCGGCGATCCGTTGTTGTCCCCCATGCCGGCTTCGGTGACGCTGAGCGCTACCCGCTTATCCAGCATAATATTGGGGTTCTTCACGTAAATCTTCATGGTGTTGGCTACAAACCGGTCGCCCACCATCAGGCCGTCCTGTATCGTGTAGCCGCTTCCGCTGCCGTTCACATCCAGACGGTCGTAGGTCACGTTCAGCGGCGCCCGCAGTCCGCCCTTCATGGCGTTCGTCAGGGTCAGATCGCTCTGTTTCCTAATATTTTCGGGCGAGTAGTCCTCAATGTCCACGAGATTGCCCGCGCCGTCCACGCCTGTCTCCGCCCCCCGGATCATATCGCCCAGAAGCCTGCGGTCCTTAATACGGCCGTCCGGTCCTGTGCTGTCCAGCCGGGTGTCGTCAAAAACGTGGTAGTGCCAGTTGTAGCAGCCGTACCAGTTACAGTATTTTCCGTCCATGTAGTAACCGCTGTACTCCTGGCCCACGCTGAACGGATTGGACATCAGCTTCATAAACAGGCCGTTGTCCTCCTCCACGCTCCGGTCGTCGGTCAGGAACCTAAAGCCCTGCACCAGGCTGGTCGCGAAGCTGCGGTTCTGCTGCCAGCGGTTCAGCATGATGTTGGAATCGGCCGCCCCTCGTTTTGCCCAGGCGGCTTCCTGGCTTACGCCTTCCAGATTGACCTGGTCCTCAGGCAGCTCCACCGCCATCACCTTAACCCGGATATCCAGACTCTGGTTCCAGTCCAGGCGCGGAGCATTCAGCACCTCCTGCGCATCTGCATGGTTTTTCGGCTCGGTGAGCGGATTGTAGTCCAGCCCCGCCGCGTTGGACGCCACCGGTATGACGCGCACCATATAGCGGCGCGCCTCCTCGATGTAGCTGACGGAAACCCGGTAACGTTCCCTGGTCACATTGGTTCCTGTGGTGATCTCCTGGTTGGCTGTGCCGTCCTGAAGCGTGCTCACATTGCGCACCGTCAGGTCAAAATCCGCCTCGCCGTTGGACCAGGCGTCCCGCTCCTCTTTGGACACGCTGGGTCCGGGCCAGGGTTTCCCCTGCTCGTCCACCGGCACGATGCCTTCCGGCAGCAGCGTGGACAGCACGGGCAGCGGGTATTTGGCTCCGCTCTTGGTCTTCTGCCCATCCCCTGTAATCCAACCACCGCCGATGTCGTCAAAGGACGGCGAAGGCTGATAGTAGTTCGTTCCATTATAGGATTCTTCAAATGGGTTGATAAAGTTCAAATAATTGTCTGTAACCGGATCCTGGTAGTGCACCGTACCGGCGCTGCTGGTGCCATTGTTCTGTATGTTTCTGCCCATTGTGATATTTTTCATCACAACCTGGTTCTCCGCGAACAGACTGATCTTAAAGGGTTCTTCCATATTCTGGTAGAACTCATCCAACTTCTTCTCGTCTTCAACGGTATGGCCCGGTTCTCCGGCCTGTTCGTCCGCAACCTCACTCCAGTGGCGCACCACCGGCACAAGCAATCTGGCCTGGCTGCCGCTGACCGCCGAATACACGGTGTCTCTGCCGCTGCCTTCCACAGTCTTATAGTCGGTAACCGCTGCCGGTATCTCCCCGTCTGCCGCCGAATACATGGCGCAGAACAGGTTGCGTCCGTTTGCGTAGGCTGTAAACGCCGGGAACATCCAGAAGTTGCTGGTGCTGACACCCCAGTAGCCGATCTTGGCCTGGTAAACCTTGTTCATTCCATAAATCTGCTGGTAGTTGTTGCGGTCCAGCCATCCTGTCACAAGATAGGAGGCGTTGCCATTATTGGTGTTCGGATAAGCGCCGTTCTGGCGCACCGTCAGGTCACCGCTGCGGTGGGACTCGTCGTAAATCTGACAATAGTCGGAATCAGGCTGCATCTCGCCGTCCTTCACATAGATCCCGTCGTCCCACGGCTCTGTGTAAACCATGTCGTAAAACCGCTCGCTGTCCGGCTGGGCGTAGACCACGGACTTTAAGTCCACCGTGATCTGATATCCCTTTTCCTTCTGTGTCAAATTGTCCGTAATATTGCGGCCCCACCAGCCGTTAAGCGGCTGTTTCACCGTGATTCTCACCACCCAGGGCAGATTTTCCCTGCCGTAGGTCTCCAAGGTGTTGTTGTAGTAATCGTCCGCCAACACCGGGTCCGCCGCTGTTTTAGCCGCCGGATAATAGTCCGTGCCCACGATATCCCACGGGCGCTGGATCACCTCGGCAGTCACATACTGATCGGCGATGGCTTCCGGAGCCAGATAGCCGTCGTCGCTGGCCGGAGCGCCGCCGTAAAATGCTTTCAGATCCGGCGTGCCGTCCTCGTTCAGATTCGGCATCACGCCCAGAGGCAGCACATAGGTGAACGTAACGCCGTCCAGCGCCCAATCGCCGTAGTTGACCGCGCTGAGCCGGGCAGTGTACTCATCCCCGTACTGGATCCCCGGAGTGTAAACTCTGAGCTTTTCATCCGCATAGTAGACAGAGCGTCCCTTCATGCGTTCCAGGGCGTTTTCCGTCAGTCTGGTGTCGTATTGGTCATAATCCCCGTTGATATCGCCGGCATAATAGCGTTCCGTCACAAAACGGGTGGCGGTGTACAGCCAGGGCATCCGCAGGTGGAGGGAATCCTCCGCCCAGAGAATGTTTTCCTTCAGGCCCACACCGGCATCCTCATCCGCCACAGGCAGCCAGTCTCCGATATCGCCCGTCTCGTCCCAGTGCATGCTGGTCTCCACGCCCTTATTCACATACTCCCCGGCCTCCGGTTTGACGCCCGCAGGCGCCACCTGGCCGTAGGTGCGGTTCCTGGCCAGCATACTGTACCAGTCGCGGCCATAGGTCAGCTCCGTCACCCGATCCGGCTGGTTTCCGACCAGCGGCGCGCCCACCAGCACCTGCTGGCGGCTGCGGCTGTCCAGATCGCCGTCAAAAAACTTGCTGTTGTCTCCGGCATCCATACTGGTATAGCTGGTGACCTTGGAGCCCGGGATCACGGTCTTACTCTGATCCAGGAACTCATAGCGCTGCTGTCCCGTGCTGTCCGGATAAAGCCGGTCACTGCCGTCGGCATTCTTCACCGCCTCGTAAACCGTTGTTCCGTTCTTCACCACCGGCGTCAGGGCCGCCTTGCGGCCGGTCCGGCTGCCGGTAAAGCCCACGTCGTGGATCAGGTTGCTCATATCCATCAGCTTGTCGCCGGTCTTATCCACCGCCGGGTCGAAGGTATTCAGCCCGTAATAATAGTAGTTGTAATACATGCTGTGGCTGTATTCGCCAAACCGCGGCAAATACGCCACTCTCCCGCCGGTTCTCGCATCCTCCGACTGATAGGTGGTCACAGGCAGCCCTTCCCGCTTGGCAGTGGTCCGGTACACAATCTCAATCTTTTCTCCCGGCGCCAGCGCGGTGCGAAGCTTCTGATCCTTAAAGGTGTAGGTGTAAACAAAGTACCTTGTATCCGCAGCCCTGGTCCTGGCGGGATCTGCGTCGTTGGGCGCGATCTCCGCGTCCACCTTGTTGAGCAGCGTCCGGTCGTAGGACTGCATACCGCCGATATCTCCCGCGGTCATGGCGTAAACCGTGATCTGAGGCGGCTCGTAATCCGTTCCCATAGTCTTTAAGGTTCCGTCCGCGTTCCACCACCGGATCTGGATGGGTCCGTTGTTCCAGTCGCTTATGACGACCTCCCTCACGTTTCCATCCACCGCTGACTCGCCTCCCGCCGGAAGCATCCGCGGGTCAATGTCCACGAACTGGGCCGGCACCTTGTCGATGATAACCGGCTGGTAAATCTCGCCCGTTCCCAGCACGTCTTCCTTTGCAGCCGGGGCAGGCGCGGCTCCGGCAGGCTTCGTGGTATCCTCCGCCCAGTGGTAGGGGTTGTCTCCCTGCTCCGTTCCGTCATACTGGATGCGCAGGACGCCGGAGGAATCCCGGCTAACCGGCTGCTTTTGGGCTCTGCCGATGTTCTCGGCCGTGATCCGGCTCCACAGCTCCTGGCCCGGGCGGTAGCCGTCCATGGGCGTTGCATCGGAAGCCGTGGCCTTCTCCACCGAATCAAAGGTTTCCGCGTTCAGGCTCATGTTGGCCATCCGGCGGAGCACCGGGTAGGTCACAGAGGTTCCGATCCCGTACCGGTAAGTATTTTTCTCAATCTCCGTGGACTGGTCGTCCGCGGTGGAAGTGCTGGCGATGCCGTTAGCGTCCTTATACTCCTGTTCCATCTCGTCCGCCGTCTTGCCCTCGCTCCCCTCGGTCGTCTCTCCCGGCTGGGGCGTGGTATAGTTGTCGGCCATGGAACTGTCGCGGTACCACTCCTGGGTCACCTGCACCGTATAGTTGTAGCTGTAGTCCTTTTGTGCCTCGCTGGGTTTGATATCCGCCCAGCGGCTGATTCCGTAAAGCTTCACGGCCGGCAGCGTCAGATAATCGTCCACCTCATCCGCCTTGGCGCTGTCCGAGGCGGACAGTGCCGCGTACTCCAGCCTGAATCTAGCCACATCCCGCGGATCCAGAAGCTGGTAAGTGCCGTCGCTCTCCCGGTAATAGGACCAACCGTCCGGGTTGTAGCCGGCCCGCTTGGGATATACCTTGCGGTAGCCGTTTCTGGCCCATCGGTCGGCATTGGGACGGGAGGAATCATAGGGCACGTTTAACCCGTCCAAATCCGCCCGGATCTGTCCCGCCTCATCTAAGTCGCTGCGCAGCTGGACGTACATGGTGGCCATCACATTCCGGTCGCCGCCATAGCTGGTCTGGTTGTAGGACAGCTCGTCCTCGTCCGGCATCCGGTTCAGGAAGAAGCCCTGAAGCTTCCGCACATCGCCGGTCTCACCGGCGCTGTAGGTATTTCCGGTGATAAAGTCCACGGTCAGATCCATGTATGCCAGATCCTTGTGCACCTCGTTGCGGATCATACCCTCGCTGCCCTGCTTTGCCGCCTGGGGCTCGCCGATGGTCAGCACCGCCTCCTTGCTGTCCACATGGTCTTCCATGGAAACCGCCACGTCGGGCGGCAGCTGCTCCGTGTAAATGTGCATTCCGCCGGACAGCACCTGGGCGTGGACGCCGTTCACCATGGTTTCCGTATCGCCCTCGAAAGCGCCCTCCGCTCCCGCCTGCACCCGCTTGTAGGTCACGGTGTCCTTACTGCCGATCTGTTCCTGTCTGGCCTCGTCCGCTCCCAGGTGGGTTGCAGGCGAAGCCGCGGTGTGCAGAGCGCCGGCCTGGTAGCTGTTGCCGTCCGGATCAGTCAGGGTAATGTGATTGTAAACTTGCTCCGTAAAGCTGCCCGCCTGGCTTTGGGGATTGGCGCTGGTAAAGTAGAACGGCTCATAGCCGTGAGCTTCCAGTCCACCCACCGCCACAAGGGATTCCGCGATAAAATTCCCCTTCATGTTGCTGCCGCCGTTGTTGTCCGGGTCCTCCACCTCCAAAACCACCAGCAGGCGGATGCCCTTGTTTACCGGGATATCCCCGTTAATCTTCCAGACGATGCTTCTGACCACGTCCTCCGCTTCCGGGGTCCCGCTTCCGGCAGATCGGAAAAAGCGGGCGAAAATATTGGGTTTCTCCATCTCCATGCCGCTGTACAAATCCTTTAGCTCCTGATCGGCCGGAACGCTGTAATACCCGCCGCCGTCCATGGGTTGTCTCGGATCGTAAGCTTCAATATCCTCAAGAGCGATGGACTTATATCCGTCCACGCCTCCGTCCGGATCGGTGATGGCCAGGGGCTGAGTGGCAATCAGACTGTTGTTCCCGTCCGTGATGGGTTTGCCGTCGTCATCCAGGATCTCGTTGCCGTCGGCGTCCAGATAGTGTCCGTTGGCATCCACCCGCTTGCCCTCGCCCAGCGGATAATTGGCCGGCATATAGGTCCAGCGGGCGATTCTGGTCCCCTCTGGCGCCTCAAAGCGCAGCACCGGATTGTTCCAGGTGATGCTCTCGCGCATCTCCCCGCTCTCTGTGGGGTATTCGTCCTTGTCGTTGACCGCCGTCACGTAATAGGAGATGCGGTCACCGGGCACCAGGTGCTCCATGTCCGCCAGATCCCGGGGCGGATTCTTCACGCCGTCCGGATCGGCCTTTCCATAGTCGTTGCCGTTGTAGTTCATTCCCAGAGGCCGGTTGTTAAAGGTATCCCCGTTCTCCGGCAACGGCGTCAGATCCGGAACCTGGATAATCTGTCCGGCGTTGGACGCGGTGGCCAGATTGTTCTTGTAGGGCAGCCGGTTCACCGACAGGTTGATCTTGGCCGCGCGGTTTACAAAGCGCAGCTTCTTATAGTTGTCAATATCCCAGTAACGGTTATTGTTGACGACGCTGTTCACGCCCGCCATGTGCAGGCGCAGACCGATGCGGTTGGTGATAATCTTGGACAGCACCAGCGGGTCCGTATCGACGGTGGGCCGGCTGTTCAGATCCCATTCCTTCTTCCGGCTGGAATCGTGCGCCTCTCCCGCCGCATATTTGCGATCGGCAAATATACCCTCGAACAGGAGCTCCGCCGGATCTTCCGTAAACCGATCCGATGCAGGCTGCCCCTCCGGAACACGTTCCCGGACACCGGTCAGCGTGGCGTTGCCCTCCTTGTTGGGCCCGAAGAAGCGCATCAGGTTCTGGTGGTAGTCGATGCGCCACGGCGTGCGCACCTTTAAGCTGTAGTCAAAGGCCAGCAGATTGTGCTGGAGGAAATAACTCCCGTCCTCAGTATCAAGCTGCACCGGGTCCAGCACGCCGTCCAGGAACATGGCCTCGAGATTCACGCAGTAGTACCGCGCCTCGCCGATCTCTTCCGTGACCGTTCCGTCTGCTGTCTCATACGTCATGTACTTGGATACCAGCGGATTGGAGGTGCCGCTTAACAGGCCGTCAGCTTCCGTCAGGTCGTCCAGCATCTCCTTTTTCAGGTCGAATACATTGGTATTGTTGTAATCCGCTCCGAATACGTTGGGATCGCTGCGCGTGAGCTCAGATGATTTCTGGTCCACATCCCTGGCCGTATAGAGCTTGAACGCGGACACTTCAAAGCGGTTTTCCTTCAGCACCTTCAGCTCATCCGAGTCCAGATCCGTCTGGGCGGCTCTGGCTGTCTTGCTGATAAACTGCACCGGAATCCACAGCTTCTGGGTGCGCAGGCCCTCCGGCAGCACATCCTGGTAATTCAGCTCCCGGAAATAAACGCCGGTGAGATCCAGATTTTCAACCTCTCTGCCGCTTTCATCCTTCTTTTGTTTGGTCCCGTTCACCGCCCAGATGCGGTATTTTACCTTGTTGGGTTCCTTATTGTCGGAATCGTAATCATAGACATCCTGCAGCGGCTGGGCCGTGTTGGCGTCCAAACTGTCGTCTCTGGTGGTGTTGGCCACCGCCGTATTGATCTCCACGCCGGCGGGTTTCGCAGCCGTCTTGTCGTCCTCGCCGTTGACCGTCTCCGCGTTGGTGCTGCCGTTCGGCGCGATATTAACCGCGTACCAGACCGCCAGGTTGGCCTGCTTCACTTCGTACTGCGCGCTCTCCGGGATTCCGTAGGTAGCCTCCTTGTCGGCCACCTGATCCTCGGAAATCTTCCGGTCCGCCTCAAAGCCGTCCAGCAGTTCTCTGGTCTGCATATAGCCGATCTTTCCGGTGCTGTAGTTGGACTGCTTGTTGCCGTACTGATCCTTGCTGTAATTTGCGTGATTGTCCTTGGGCTTGCGGTAGGCCAGGTTGCTGGACCACACGCCGATGCCGAAGGGATCGTTGGCATTGTATTCCAATAGATCGCACACATTGCCCATGAGATAGAAATCCGGGTCCGTGTTGTTCGTCTGCTTCGGGTCCGGCGTCACGCCGGTGTACTCGTCGGTCATATCGCCGTTGCCTGAAAGGTTCACCAGCGTAACCGCGATCTCGGCGGGATACTCGTTCTTCTCCAGCTGCACCACGTTGTCAAAACCTGTCCACTGCTGCATCTGATCATTGAGCGGGTCGCCCGGCTGGTGGTCGCTGGCAACATCCAGCGAGGAAAGCTCCCCGTCGGAATGGTCCGGCAAATGGTCGTTCCCCAGCAGGCTGTCCGCCGTATTTGGCGCATAACGGAACAGAATACGCCCGTCAAGCTCCGCGGGAAGGCCATTTTTGTATTCGCTGAACAGCTCTTCGTAGGGCACCTCCACAACTCTGGTCCCCGCGATCGCCGGCTGTCCGTCCACAAGTTCCGTGTTACCGTCCTTATCCTGAGCGTACTCGTTGATCGTGACCTTCACACTCATCAGATTGGGCCTTATGCTGTCCGAAATCTCCACATAGCGCGAGAAAAATCCCTTGTAAAACCCGTCCTTGCGGGTGATTTCCGGCATGATATCCGTCAGATCGGCGTAGTCCACGTGGGTAAAACGGTTGTACCACTCGGAATACAGGTAGTCATAAATATAATATCCACTATACGTCCCCGTGCTGACCCAGGTGCGCGGGGTACTCTTCTCCGTACTGGTATCAACTAGCTGGTTAATGCCGATGCCGTAGGCTCTCAGCTGGCCGTAATAGGGCAGTCCCAGGGTCTGGAAACCGGCGATGCCGGGGATCAGGAACTGCAGGCCGTCCGTAGGCTGGTCATACTGGATATTGCCGCCGGCGGCCGCAAAAGCCTTTCCTCCCGCCGTCATGCCCAGTCCCTTTTGCTGCTGTACCTGGCTGGGCAGCACTCGGATCTCCGCTCCGTCCTCCAAATGTCCGGCATGCCATTCGCTGTAATTGGTATTGCCGTAGTAGGAATAATCCATATACACATAATGCCAGTTCCGGTACGACCAGGTGCTCTTGGTCTGTGCGCCGCCGCTGTTCACCACGGTCACATTGTCCCCCGACTCCGAGCCGGTGTTGGCGTCGCTCACCGCGGATTTCTGCACGCGGATCCGGCTGACCTTGTCCTCAGGGCGCACTTTGCCCGCATACCGGGGGTCCCGGGAGAGGTTTTTCGATCCGCCGTCGTCGATGTTGAACTGGCTGCCCAGCTCCAGACGCACGCCCACCTGAGCGGTCTGGCTTCCCGTGCGGATCACGCGCCCCGCAATTTCCAGGGAATGGCGCGTCCTCTGGTTGGGGATCTGATTGGCCCGGTTGTAGGGCTCGTGCTGGGTCTCCGGATTATAAGCTTCCTCATACCAGGTTCCCTCGTCGGCGTTGATCGCCTCCCAAAGATTCCCCATGGTTCCGTTCGCAGCCTGCGCGTTGACGGACATGTTGACCACCACTTTGGCGATGCCGCCCTTCTCCATCACTGCGGACGGCGTCTTATAATAGCGGTGCGCGTTGGAGGCGGAACCCACCAGGTCCCTGGCGTCGTATTGGTCCGGCATCGTGGAATCCTGCCACAGGCTGCCGTCCCCGTCCGGGTTAGAACGGTCCGGATCCGCCAACAGATTGATTCTCCACCACTGGTCCATATCCTCGCCGTTCAGCAGGTCCGCTGAGCTCATGTTTACGTTGCTGGCATTGTCCCGCCAGGTCGTCACGGTGTAGGGGTCGCCCTTTACCGGATAAACGGTGACGGAGTTCACAAACGGGCGCAGTTTGGGCCTGAGCTTGATAAAATACGCATCAAAATTATCCGAGGGCAGCGTCACCACCATCTCCACATTGGCGGCGGCGTTGTAGTCCTGGGGTACCGTGCCGTTTCCGTAAAGGCTGTAACCGCTCTTGTTTTTCGCCACCCCCGCCGACGAGATTCCCAGCTGCCGGAAATCCACCGTGTAGCTGGCCAGGGACTTATAGCCCACGGTCAACCAGTTATTGTCCATGTAGTGCGGATAATAGGCCCAGAGCTGGTCGTCCCGGTTCTGATAATTGCCGGTGGTCTCGTCCGTAAAACGCCAGTCTCCCGCAGCAGCCTCCGAGCCTGTCAGATGATCGCGGAACACCGCGCTAATGGTGGTGTCAAAATACATCTGCGGCGTCTTGATGTAAGCCGCATCCGTGTCATTGCGGCGGTGGTCCATGGTGGCCACCTCCTCAAAGTTGTTGCCCGCCTCATCCTGAACTCCGTCCGGTTTGGCCGCAAGCAGCTCGTAGGCCGACTTCCACTGCTCATAGGTGTGGCCGTACAGATACGTGTCAAAGGAGCCCTGGTTTCTGGTCTCTCTGGCGCTTTCGATCTCCTGTACGTTCTCGATCTTTGTATCGCTGATGCCCACGAACACAATGGTCTCCGCTTTGTCCGTGGTCTGGTCCGTGTTGACCACACGGGTCGTGTTCCACTTCTCAGCGTCCGCTTTGTACTCCGGGTTGCGCATGGGCAGGAAATCGGAGCCCTCCACCAGCACCTGGCTGACGGTGGACATGCCCGCATTGGCAATTATAGTGGTTCTGGGGATCACCAGATCCCCCTTATAGGTCTTGTACAGGCCCTTGGCCAGAGATGCCACCTGATCGTACTCCGTATCGCGGTCCTCCCGGCCGATCTCGCCGTAATCGGAGATCAGGCTGCCGGACAGGTTGTACAGTCTGGCAGAGTATTTCACATTTGCGTTGACGGTTTCGGGCTGCTCCTTGCCCTCGGTGGAAGGCAGAAGTTTTCCATATGGATCCCGGTCGCCGGATTTCTGGGGCTGCGGCCCGGTGTAGCCGACCCGCTCCAGCACCAGTTTCTTTCCGCTGTTTTCATCCACAATGGTGATACGGTCGATCACCGCCTGGTTGAACAGCTCTGACCGCACAATGAGGTCCATGGTGTGGAAACCGCGGTTTTTCTCGGAATCGTCCACCGTGGTGTCCCATACATTTCCGGTATTCAGGCCCGGAGTCATCTCAAAGCGGAAATTCTCCATACGGGAGATACTGTCGTTGGTCAGACCAAACACGGACAGATATTCCCGGGCGTAGGGCACCACGTTCCACTCGGTATTTCCATCCACCGAGGTAGTGATCGCGGTTTGGTCGTTGCGCTTGCCCCCGGTGCTGTTTGAGGGCGCAAAATTCCTGTAAATGCTGTCGTTTTTGTGGTTCTCGTTCAGCTGCTGCCGGTTGTAATACTGGTTCTGTGCGGAAAGTTTGGGCAGGGGCTCCTTCACGTCAAAGGCCGCCCAGTCCAGGGCATCCTTCTTGTCCTTGGACTCCACCTTGGTATCCGTTCCGGACACGTAGTCGATAAAGGATGCCTTGGCCATGATCTGGTTGCCGCAGTACGCCACGGTCTTTCCGTTGGCGTCCGTAAACTGGTTGAAGCTGTTCACCACATTGTCCTGCTGATAATTGCGCCGGTAGGTGGACACGTCGCCGTAGCGGTTGATCTCACCGCGCAGCTCCACGATTCCCCGGTGGTCCTCGTGAGTCTTTTCGTCCTTGACCACGCTGCCCTCAAAGGTGTCGAACACGATCTCCACCTTGCCCGGATACTTGACGCAGCGGCTGCTGTCTCCCTCCTGATACCAGACGGTGTGCGGGATCACGGCCCCATTGCCGCTTGTCCGCGCCTCTAACAGGTCCTTTAACTCTTTATCCTGAATCACATAACAGACCGGTTCTCCTGTCTCCTCCTCCACAGCCAGGCGGTCGTAGACGCGGATCTCAAAAACTTTGGTCACGCCATCGTCGTAAACCGGCTGCCAACCGGCGTCCTCAGGATCCGCCGGAACTTCCGGGTCGTCCTTTTCATAATATTCTCCGGTGAGATCGCTGTAACCCAACAGTTCGCCGTTTCCGATCAGCTTCTTGTCCAGATAGATATCCGTCATCTGGAAGCCTCTCCTGCTCTCCTCCTGCTCGCCGGTAGCCGGTGAATCGTCGTACAGAGGCAGCTCCACCGCCAGAATGGGCTGGGACATGCCGCTCTCACAGCTGTTTCCCAGATAGAAACGGTATGAGGTTCCATCCTTGTACTCGTAAGAGACCGGCAGAATCTCCGCCTCCCCGTCATAGGCGGCGGCCGGGGTGTTTTCCTTGACCGCATAGGTCTCTAGCGTCGGCTCGGAGGGGTCAATGTGCAGGATACCGAAGCTGTTCGCAGTCCTGGTAAGAATGTTGCCGTACTCGCTGTTGCTCTCGTAGGTGTTGATCCAGACGGCCTTCATCTTCAGATCCTGCACCGGCTTCAGCTCCGCTAAATCGCCGCTGCCGTCCAGCTCGTAGATATACCCGGTGGGCGTGCCCTTCACGAGCAGCATACTCTCGTTGTTTTTCACCAGGTCATTGGTGTTGTAAGAAGCTGTGTCCTCCTTGTAGCTGGTGTAGCTTCCGATCGCCACCGCAATATTCTTCGGATGCTCGAACGGACAATCCTTGGTATTCCACAGACTCTTGGTCACGGACAGCAGATAGGCGCTGCCCTGCTTTTTGATAATCTCCGAGGCCTTCACCGGATCGCGCTTTATCTCCTGATTGTCCCGGTCCACATAGACGACATCGTAGTAAGTCTCATCCAGCTTGTCGAGCTCCGGGTAAATGTAACCCTTCTCATTTTTTTGCAGCTCAATCAGAACCTTGGCAGGGCTGCCAGGGTCGCATTCCTCATCGTATTTATTTTCGCCGTCCACCTTTAAGGGCGGATGCTCCACCAGAGTGATGGACTCCAGGTACACCCGGTTGTCCCGGGTGATATTGGGGATGAATTTCTCATCGGACACAATGGAGGTGGTCTCAAAGCCATTGATGTACTGTTTTCCCTGGGCGTTCACCGGCCCCGATGTGATGGGCAGTTCAAACCGGACGATGCCCTGGTAGATACGGCTGGCGCCGGTATTGCCCAGCTTTACGCCATACCAGGCGTCCTTGCCGCCAATGCTGGCGTTCAAGCTGCCCTGGTTACCGCCGTATTTGAGCTTGCCGTTGGCATCCATGCCGTACGGCCGCACCTCAAGCGTGGGAACCGCCTTCAGAGCCTCAAAGGACGTGCTTCCCTGATAAGTGGCGTCCTGAGCTGCAACGGCCTCCTTCAATCCATTTTGGATATTCCACTGGTAGATCTCCCCTGTCTTGAACACGGAATTTCCCTTGGACTGTCCGCTCACCAGATCGCCCACCGTGGAGCCGATGGATACGCCCTGCTTATTCTGGGCATCCTCAGCGCTGGTCTGGGTATCGTGGTAGGAGGTCGGTTTTCCGTAGATGCGCAGCCAGTTCTGCTTGCTGACCTCATGGATCACGCCTGTTGGACTGGTCTGAGCGTTGGAGAGCACCTGTCCGTCATAAGGGTACATCGCGGTTTGATCGTCGTCACTTTTCTTAATATGATCGTTTCCTTCATAATTTTCGAACACAACCTTGACCGATCCGACTACCGCGTCCTTATCCAGGTCATAGGCTTCTTTCCCGCCAACGGTGATAACAAAATCCTGATCGTCAATGGCAACACCTGCTCCTGTGGTCTGGCTCAGGCTGTCCAGATCCTCGCGGCCGTCAAACAGAGTCCTCACCTCGTCGGCTTCATAGGTGCGGATCACAGTCTTATAATCCTTGTCGTAGATAATAATGCTCGGATTTTTGCCGTACTTTAGTAAGTCCCTGTCAATGACGATCTTCGTCACCAGGAATCCTTTTCCTTTCTCATAGTTTGAATAAATCGGCACATCCGCTCTGAACTCCGCCTGCGGGATATCCGAAAAGCTTCCATCCGACAGGCTGTTGTCCTTGCCCGTCTGGGAGCGGATCAGCTGGTTTCCAAAGGTAAACAGATAGCTGTGCTGATACCGATCGTACTCCGGAAGCTTAAACAGGTCGCCCAAAGGCGCCTGAGCCTTCCAGGGATTGTCGGGCAGGCTGCTGTACCAGCGGTTGGCGTCTATGGATTTAGCCGTATACCGGTTAGCCTCGGGTAAATTTTTATCTTTTAACGCATCATCGTCGAAAATCGACTGTAAAAATGCGTAGGGATGGGGCTTCTGAACGCTGATATAGCCGTACTTGGGTTCAATTCTGACCGGCTGGTCCGTTTTTCTCCCCGCCACGCCGTCGCCGTGCTGCTCAAAATTGTACCGCTCCGGCCGGAAGAAGTCCGCCCGGCTCTGAAGCGTGGGATCTTCGGCGTATACGTTGGTGGTACCGCTTACCCGCACCTGCAACGCGCTGGCCGCAGCCCCCGTATTGGCCGCCATATCAGCAAAACGTATGCGGATATAGCGCACTCCTTCCATATTGCCATTGATATTTTGCAGGTTCGCCAATGACACCACAAAGTTGCCGTCTTCGTCCATCCAGTCCGGGATGGGATTCTGGTTCTCCGATCCGCCCAATACAACGGAATCCACCGCAGCGATCCCCTGATGGACGTTCATGGACTGCTGGTTGGAGAGGCCGCCGAACTCAACGCTGTAAATCTCTCCCACCTTGTCCAGCATAGCCTTCTCAATCGTCAACCGGTCGAATACAAACCCTTTTATCGGGGCATCTGCATCCTCCGGCAGCGCTACCACCGGCAGTTCAATCAACAGAGTCCCTTCCGTCAGCACGCGGTATCCGTTTTCAGGACTTGACAAACGGTCGGCCTGGTATAGATCGTATCTGCCTCCATAGCTGCAATAACTACAGCCCGGTATGTAGGAACCATCCTCCAATTTTACGCGATCCGGCTCCTTTGCGGCGCCGACATAGTAAATAAATTCTTTTTCATGGCCGTTGTAGGGCACATAGACCGTTCCTGCCAGCTGGTCATAACCCATCAGCGCGCGGTCGGAACGAGTTTCATTGTAGGCATCTTCCTGGTATGCCTGATAGCTGGCCGCCACAGACAGCCAGGGTGCCGTAGAATCGTTGACCTTCAAAATGTGCTGATCCCGATCCTCCGCATAGTATTCCTCCGCCGGGCGCAGATCGGCCGGTTTATCTTCGCGGTTGTGCACTGCCTCCAGGCGTTTGTCCGTGGTGTGGAAACTTGCTTTAAAGCGGTAGGCGATTCCATAGGTGGCCTTTCCGTCCAGATCCACATAAAACGCCTTGTCCTTCACGGTTCCGGCAAAGTGTTCAAATTCAACCACAAACTTGTTGACCAAGATCAGGCCCTCTTTTTCCCAGCTATCACGGGGGATTACATACGCCCCGCTCACCGACACCAGGTCCTCTCCTTTTATCTGAATCTGGCTTTCGCTTCCGTCTGCCTTCCATCCATGGATGGTAACCAGCACAATCTTTCCGGATAATTCCTCCTTGTCAAGAATTCGAAGCTCTGAAGACACGAATCCCTCCGGCCGGTTTAACAGCACATGGTTCACGCTGGCATCGCCTGGGTCGCCGGTGGCATCCGATGTCCCGTCGTTCAAACGGCAGGGGATTTCCAGTTCCAGAGTACCGGTAATCAGGCTGGAAGCCTCCTGGCTCTCACCGCTGTTTTTGTTATCATAATAGTTGGACAGCCAGGCCCTGATTGTCTCCGGCTTACCTGCCGTGCCGTTCTCAAAGTACACTTCACTTGTCTGGTGCGTTCCGTCCGGACGGATCTCATCGAACCCTATATTGGGATTGCGCTCGCCGCCGTACCGGGAGCCGTGGTCGTGACTCCACTTATTTTCGTGATATCCGGGCTGTGTGTATACGTCCAGATTGACAACGGGATTAGGATCGACATACAGTTTCTTGATGCCAAGAGGCTTTTCATCCTTTTTCCCTCCGTCGTCCGTGGCTGTGGTCTTGAATTTTTTGCCCTCAAAATTCTTCTGAGTCTCCGCAGTAAAGGCATTGCCCAGCTCCAGATCACGTTCATACACATTGGCATGGCCGATCACCTGCATATGCAGCAATTTTTCCGGAACCAGCTTATCCAAATTGCCGTCGCCGTCGGTATCCACCATATGCTCTGGAACCATCTCGCCGTCCATCTCATTGAGAATGATCACAATCCTGCCGGGAATCCAGTCCTCATCAAAGCCTCCCTTTTTGCGGACTTCTTCCATGGACAGCACCAGACGTTTGTTCCCATTGACAAAAGCCTTCAAGTCGTCCATCGCAAAGGTGACGGCAGGTAAATCCTTCTCCCCTCTGTGGTCCACATCGAAGAACTGAATTTCCTTCATCTCCGCCCAGTTGTCCTTGCTCTCGGAACTGAGCATCTTGCTCATATCAAATTCCAGATAATCCGCGGCAAAGCCCTTATAACGCAGCTCCTCCACATGATAGCTGCCGTCGTACACGTCCAGATTCAGATCGATGATACCCTTGTACATCACCGCAGTGGAATCGTTGCCCAGGGCCAGATCATAGGAAAACTGGTTCTGATAGGGCACAGGCTGCTGTTTGGCGCTGAATTTTTTATTTAAAGCCTTATCCGTCCATGACACATAGGCGTCTATGGTAGGATTCGCCATCACGAACTTAAGCTTCGCCTCATCCTCATTTTGGTACCGGTATTGCTCATCCTCCATGATTTCACCGTTAAAACGGCTCTTCCAGCCCTTCACCTCGCAGATCGCCTTGCCGGGAGCCGTACAGATATTCATGGAGGTTCCATAAATGCGTATCCACTGGTCCGCCTGGAGGTCTTCCACAGGAGCCGGCTCCTCCTCAGCGATTTCCATGGGAACTGCCTCTCCCCCTTCCTCCTCGTCCGGCTTTTCTAATATGTATCTGCCGTTGAAGGAATCGAAATCCAGTCTGAATTCAATAATTTGAATCGGGTGAGGCTCCTCGTCCGGTTCCGTGGAGGGTTCCCGCAAATCCAGATACACTGAATTGTCCGTGTACTCGGGCAGCGGATTAACGCCTCCTCCCTCTGGATCGGTCACAATATGATTCATCAGTTCCGAGCGGGTGTACTGGATCGTCCGTTTGCCTCCGGGCGCAGTCTCGTCCACCACGGTCATGGTCAGCATGGGGGCGGGAATCTTGGTAATCCTTCCCTTTTCGTCTCTTACATGCGGCTCATCGCCTGCCTTCAGCAGCGCTTTGCTGATGCGGATGCCGGAGGTCAGGAAGGCATCCACCATGTCGCCCTCTTTCGCGTCCTGCTGCTCATCCTGCACCTTCTCATCCAGCTTAAAGGTAAAGCTGACGTTATAGCCTTCTCCGTCGGAGTCGTTGCGGATTTTCCACAGATAATTGCCGAAATCCATGATTGCCGGCGTCGCCAGCTCATCCTGATCGGTTTTGATCTCTTCCTTAATTAAGGTTTCCGCCAATACATCCCCTGAAATTATGGAGGGATTGACCATCTTCTCCGGCTTGGATTCCGGCGTTTGCCGCTTGTAAATTTCGTTTTCCACGTCAAACTCACCGCAGGGGTCCTTTAACAGACCCGCCTGCAATGCCGCCGGATCCGCTTTCTCCAGGAAATTCAGAATCGAAAAGGTAAACTGAGCCGTATTGGTCCGGGGTCCCGCCACTCTGGAAACGCCGACCAGGCGGACATTTCCGGGACAGGCAATCAGAGGAACCCAGGTACAGCGGTAATTGATCCGTATCACCTGGTTGTAGTCTTCAACTCCCTCAAAAAAATCTTTCACATCGCAGGTATAGACCACCCCAGGAACAGTTTCCCCTGCTCCGTTCTCAATCATGATCTTGTCTTTTTCGGTATAATAATTCTCTTCCGGGATGGTCACCGGCAGCCACTTGCCTTCCGTGTTCTGATACTCCAGAATCGGATATTCCTCACGGTAATTATCCGACAGGCGGACGCCGTATCCGGCCAGTTGGTCCTTGCCCCCCAGCCAGAAGTGCATGGGGTCCTGCCCTTCTTTTGAATACTCATCCACCTCATCCTCGGGCAGCACAAACTGAAGCTTTTGCAAATCAAAAGCCTCGGGCAGCTGGTCCGTCACCTGCGGGCGGTACATAGGCGCGTTAAAATCGCCTTTTTTAGTTGTATCCTCCCCAACTCCAAGGCCGTCCAGCGTATAAATCAGTTCTTTTCCGACATACGCCTCCTCGGTCTGTACAAGCTTTTCACCGTTGGCCTCAAAGCTTGATACCTGTAAAACCGTACCGGCCTTTTCCCTCTTGTACCAGCGGTAGCCCAGATTCTCATTGTTGTCGTCCCCCTGGGGTTCCGGTTCCGTTTTATCCTTTTTTCCGCCAAAATAAACCACGCCGCTGGTATTCACCGTCGCTCTGGCGCGGCGTTCCGAATCCAGCTTCAGACTGTTGCCAAAAGGCGCAAAAATACGGTAGACACGCTTAGTCGGGTGGTCTTTCTCCTTCTCTGAGTCTGCATTGGCATTGTACTCCTTTGAAAACTGCGGCGGGTACAATATGAAATCCCTTGAAACAAAGTCAAAGTTACAACCTGCGTTCCAGTTGTAGCCCACAACTGTTCCGCCCTCTTCCACCAGCTGATTGGGATCCTCCACCTCCCAAAATTCCTTTTTCACATTCGTCACATCCACGATCACCACGCCGCCGCTTTTGTCGTATGCGGAAGCGTCGTGGTCCACATTGGAGAGATCGTTGGCGATCCAGGTTCCGCCGAAGAGCCGGGTCACATCGGTGCCGTTTAAATCGGCGTAAGCCGGATTCTCCTCCAAAGCTCCCGTGTCCGGATCCATATAATATTTCTGATACTGATATGGGTTGGCGTAAGCCGCACTGTTACGGTCTGATGGCACCTCCATAGCGATATCAAAATCCTCAAAGGTAGTCTCATCCGGCACCCAGTCTTCCTCATTCGGCGGAAGATACAGCGTTCCATCCTCCTCCTCAATCAGCCCGGATGTATTCTCCACGGATAACAGATAAGAGGCGTAGTTGTTTTTCTGCCACGCGTGCACCGGATTCTCTTCCGTGCCTCGAATCGTTTTAAAGTTCAGCTTCCAGTCGATGTTGGTGTAAAGCAGGTTCAATACGGAGTTGACGTTTCTGGGCTCCTCGGGTATGAAGCCGACTACCTTTGTGTCCTCGGGCAGGACTTTATTGGGCTGGTCATCATACTGATATCCATAGTAGTTGACCCAGGTCCAGCAGCTGGCCAGAAGTCCTTCCGGTATAAACCGGCTCTCAACACTGGCGTCATCCGTAATCCAAAACTTGAAGAACACTTTGACAATCCGCGCTTGCTCCGGCTTATAGCCGGTTTTGCTGGCGATCATGTTCAGACGTACATTGCCGCGGTAATACTGAAGGTTGTCAATATTCGACCCTTCCTCCATCTGATCTGCGGTAGGACAGAACACATAATTGTAACTGCTGCTGTCCGAGGAGGTAAAACTGGATACCTGGTAAACGCTTCCCTGATCCATCACGGCTTCAGGTTTGACCGGCTGCGCCTGATCCGTTGTTTCCTGCTTGCCGCTCTCTGTGGCCTGATCTTTGGAAGGATTCTCCGGCGCGGGTTCTGCTGCGCCGCCATTCTCCGGCGCATCGCCTTCCGGCTCGCTTGCGCCCTCGTCCCCCTTTTCTCCGGCGTTCTCGCCGTCCGGTTCCGCCGTCTCCCCCTCGTTTGCATCCGGGGTTTCTTCCGCCGTGTGATCGCCATCTGCCGTGGAGCCGCTGGCTACCGGCGCGGTCATCAGACGCGCCCTGTCGCGGATGGAGATGGAGGCGGTGGTGCTTCCTGCATCGGAATGGCTGTCGGAGCCGCTTCCGCTCTCAGAGTCATTTCCACTGGTCTCGCTTCCGCTTCCGGAGCTATCTCCATTCTCAGAGCCGCTTCCGCTGTTTTCACTTCCGCTTTCGGAACCGCCTTCATTCTCAGAGCCGCTTCCGCTGTTTTCGCTTCCGCTTTCGGAACCGCCTTCATTCTCAGAGCCGCTTCCACTGTTTTCGCTTCCGCTTTCGGAACCGCCTCCATTCTCAGAACCACTTCCGCTGTTTTCGCTTCCGCCATTCTCAGTTTCGCCGCCGGAACCGCTCTCATCGCTCTCAGAACCGCTTCCGCCGTTTTCTGTCCCTTCTTCGGAACCGCTGCCATTCTCCCCGCTTCCGCTGTTGTCCTGATCCTTGCCGCTGTTGTCCGTCTCGTTTTGATCCACGCTGTCGGAAGAACCCTGGCCGGAACCGCCGCCGGATCCTCCTCCCTGTACGGAGCCTCCCGTCTGGCCGGGAACCATCTCCTCCATAAACAAAATATCATCCATAAGCTGGCTGGCGTTATCCGGATTCCAAATCTGCCAGTCATCATCGCTCAACCCCGGGAATGCCACTTCCACACCGCCGATGATCTCCAAACTGTTATCCGCGGCGTACTGCTCCGGGCCGTAGGCGTTCCCGTCCCGGTCGGTCTCTCCCACGATGGCGGCGAACACCTCGCCGTCGCCATTCCGGAAAATCGTAGGTGTGTCAATATGTAACGCCAGGTCATAGATGGTGCTGTCCGTAGCCGCCGAGTTGGCTACCAGCTGGATCTCGCCCTCCGCCCTTGTTTTTTTTGACAGAGTGATCGTGCCCTTCTCCAGCTGGATACCACTGTCGTCGGTCTTCATATTGAAGGCGCCCTTGATATCCGGCGGCTCATGTTCCACCGCCGCTTTTGCCCAAATAGGCAGGGCCGCGTTCCAGGGAACCTGCTCCACCACCATAATGAGCGCGATCAACAGCGCTGTCATTCGTTTTGCCGCTCTAAGCACTAATTGTTTCTTCTCCTCTGTCATGCCCTTCATCCTCTGTTTCGTTAATTTTAACGTTTTTTTAACGCGTGATATAAAATTTTAAACGGACAATGCCCTTCAACCCCCATATGTGGATTGAAGAGCTCTTGCATAATAAATATTTATTTGTCTAATCCCGATTATTACTACATAATTTTTATTATGTAGTAGCATTTATCCCTATTATAACACTAATTTCTTATTTTAAAAGCCCCTTTTTAAGAAATTCTTAAAAAAGATTACAAAAAATGGGCGCAATTTTATCCTTACTGTATATTTACGCCTCAGTCTATTTTTAAATCTCATAAAATTTTATATTTATTCATCCACGCTTCCGCTCCTTATCTTCCTGTGTCCCGCATATTTCTCACGATTCCGATCCTCAAGAGGTATACAGCCATTTATACGCTCATTCCGGCAGGCTGTCGCGCACGCAAAGCGCCCCATACCCCACCGTGGGGTTGGGAAATTCCTCGAATCCGGGAAGCTGTCTTGCGCCGCGGATCAGGTAAGCCTTAACCTTCTCACCGTACAGAAACGGATCATTTCCCCGCACAATCCCCCACTCCATGAGCAGGGCGGCGCTGCCGCTGACAAAGGGGGTGGCGAAGGAGGTGCCCGTCACCGCCGCATACCCGCCTCCCTTTTGAACCGTGACGATGTCCACACCGGGCGCAACCAGATCCGGTTTGATCTGATTGCCCGTGCGCGTGTATCCTCTTCCTGAGAAATCGGCGTACGATAAGTAAGAATCGTTGTACGCCCCCACGGAAATGACCCCGGCGGCGGTGGACGGGATCGTCAGGGTGGTGTCAGCCGTGGGCAGCAAAAAGCGGGTGGCCGGGTTCAGCGCAGCCTGGGCGGGCAGCCACAGGTCGTAGTGTCCGGTCACCAGGCGCACCGGCGTCAAGCGGATGATCCAGATCCCGCTGTCAACGTAATTCTCCCTTGGCAGAAAATCCATATAAATCTCCTGGGCGCGGCTGTAAGGGCTGGGTTCCCCGTAGTAGAGCAGCACTTTGGTGTCCCGATAGCGGAAGGTCTGAGCGCCCATGCGGCGGCTGATGGGACCGCTGCTCTCCCCGGACGGGGCAATGAGTGCGATCTCGAATTCGTCGGCGTAGGATTTCCACAACTGCACGCTGAACCCTGTCTCAAAGGGAGCTACGGACAGCTCCACATTTTCTTCACGCCCCATGATGAGCCGTCCCGAAGTGTGACCTCCGCCAGCCCCCTCATTGCCTGTTCCGGCTGCCAGAACGGTCCGGCCAAAATTGGAAATGCTGTCGATATAGGTTTCCAGCAGGCTGGTGCCGTCGTGGGAGCCGTAGGTATTTCCAAAACTCAAATTGACGGCGGTGGGAAGACCCAGCTCCATGGCCGTGCGCACCACCGCGTCCAATCCGCGCATGAGCTGGGTGGTCCTCGGAAAGCCGTCGGCCAAAGACGTGCCCAGCCGCACCGCCATGATGGCGCTCTCATAGGCCACGCCGCGGTAACGCCCGCCGCTCTCCCGTCCATTTCCGGCCGCGATGCCCGCCACCGCCGTGCCGTGGCCGCTGGTATCCACGGAATTTACGATGCGAAGCGCCTCGGACCTGCTGCCCGCGGCAAGCGCCTCATTGATTTCCCCTTCCGTGTAGACGCGGTTCTGAACCTGATCCCACAACCGGATGATCCGCGTTGTGCCGTCCTCATTGCGAAAATCCGGATGGAAGTAATCGATACCCGAATCGATCACCGCCACCGCCGTGCCCGCGCCCGTGAGACCGTTTGGTCCCGCCTGCACCTGAATAAGACAAGAGGCCGATCTCGCCGCGTTAACGGCAAAGAACAGCCTCTTTGGTTTCTCGATATATTCAATTTGGGGCATCTGGCTGACCGCCTGAATCTGGCTCTCCGGCACGATCAGGATCGCGTAGCCGTTTAACAGGATGTCTGTCTGCACGCCCAGCGCCTCCAGGCCCGACAGATCGCCTGTGTAGCGCACAATCAACTCCCAGGTCCGTTCATTCGGGTTGTATCCCACCTCCAGATTACCCGATTTTTCCCGTTCTTCAGGCGTAGCGTCCAATGCCAGGTTCAGCAGGTTCTCCCTCTTTTGGTTCTCCATAACGCACCTCCCGGTTCTCTGCTGCCGCGCCGGGAGAATTTCCCGGGTCGCACAGCTCTCTGCCCATTATATGCGCCAGGGCGGCGCGGCATGACTCAGCCGCGCACGATGGTATAGATGCTGTAGAAACCGGTCACCGTCACCACACCCACCAGAATGGGGGTGAGGAAACGGATGAAGAAAATCCAGACTTTTTTCAGCTTGAAGGGGATTCCGTCACGCTCCACCTCGTCCACCAGGTATTCCGGATTCCATTTCCAGCCGATGTAATAGCACATGGTGATGCCGCCGAAGGGCAGCAGAATATTGTCCGTGATCATTCCCACAAAGTCGAACACGCTGTAATTCAGGATCGTCACCTGTCCCAGGGTGCCGAAGGACAGGGCGCTTGGCACGCCCGCCAAAAAGCACAGAAGGCCCAAAATCACGGTGGCCTTTTTCCGGGACCAGCGCAGGGTGTCCACTGCAAAGGAGATGGTGACCTCCAAAAGCGCGATGGCGCTGGTCACCGCGGCAAATAATACCAGGGCAAAGAACACCAGAGCGAAGAACGGTCCGCCTTTGATCGCGGAAAATACCTTGGGCAGGGTTCCAAAGATCAGGCCCGGCCCCTGTCCCGGCTCCAGGCCGAAGGAGAACACGGCCGGGAAGATGGCGATTCCGGCCATCAGAGCGATCAATGTGTCCAGTCCCGCCACGCTGAGACAGCTTTTGGGAATATTTTCCTTCTCGCTGAGATAACTTCCGTAGGTGATGGTGATTCCCATGCACAGGCTCAGGGAATAGAACACCTGGCCCAGAGCGGCGTTGACCGCGCTCAGCGTGAACGCGCTGGCGTGGGGGATAAAGACGAATTTCAGTCCCTCCACAGCGCCGGGGAGGGTCACGCTGCGCACGATCACCACGATGAGCAGCACAAACAGCAGCGGCATCATGGCTTTGCTGGCCCGCTCAATGCCGCTGATCCCGCAGTAGCAGATCAGGGTGGTCACGCCCAGGAACAGGAAATGCCAGAATACCGGCTCCACCGGCCGGCTGATGAATTCTGAGAAATCTGCCGGAGCCGCCAGCGTGGTGGCGTAATTGACAATGTACTTTAAAATCCAGCCGCCGATCACGCTGTAATACGACAAAATCAGGAACGCGGCCGCCACGCCGAACACGCCCACGATCCTGGCGTGCGGGTGGATATCCCCGTAGGCCTGAACGGGGTCGTGCCGGGTCTTGCGCCCCAGAGACATTTCCACCATCATCACCGGTACGCCCAGGATGCAGATAAACAGCAGATATACCGCCAGAAACGCGCCGCCGCCGTTCCGGCCCATAAGATAGGGGAACTTCCAGAGATTTCCAAGTCCGATGGCCGCTCCCGCCGTAGCCATGATAAAGCCCAGTTTGCTTGCCCATTGATTATTTGTTTTCATGCCATTGCCCATCCTAATCGTTTATTTTCTCTTCTTAATAAATATAAATACCAGGCCGCTGAGTCCCATAAGCAGCGGATAGAAACAGTACGGTATGATCTCAAAGGGCGTCAGTCCGGTCAGGGAAGCCGCCGCCAGGAGCTGGGCCCCGTAAGGGATCAGGCCCTGGCCCATGGAGCTGAACATGTCCAGCAGGGAGGCCGACCGCCTGGGCGTCACCCCGAAATCGTCGCTGATCTCCTTGGCGATGGGGCCGGACATGACGATGGCCACCGTGTTGTTGGCCGTACACATATCCACCAGCAGCGCCAGCGCCGCGATTCCCAGCTCGCCGCCGCGCTCGCCGTTTATGCGTTTTCGGATGAAGGTGAGAATGAAATCAATTCCCCCATATTCCTTCACCAGGGCAACGATACAGGCCACGATGATGGAGATCACCGTGATGTCGTACATTCCCATAATGCCCGCGCCCACATGGGTGAACATTTCCCCCAGGGCAAAGGCTCCGGTGGCCACGCCAACCACCAGGGACAGGACCGTGCCCGCGATTAGGATCACAAAGACGTTGACGCCCGCTAAGGCGCCGATCAGCACCACCAGGTATGGCAGCACCCGGAATATATTGTAGTCCAGATTCCCGGTTACCTGGAAATCCGCTTCCCTGCCAAGGAACAGAAACAGAAGGATGGTGGCTACCGCCGCCGGGAGGACGATGAGAAAATTCTCCCGGAACTTGTCCTTCATATCGCAGCCCTGGGTTTTGACCGCCGCAATGGTGGTGTCGGAGATCATGGACAGGTTGTCGCCGAACATGGCGCCTCCGACCACCGCCCCGGCGCAGACCGCCAGGGAAAAACCAGTCTTCTCGCTGATTCCCACCGCAATGGACGAGAGCGCCGTGATGGTGCCCACGCTGGTTCCCATGGAAATGGAAATAAAGCAGCCGATCAGAAACAGCCCGGCCACCGCCACCTTGGAGGGCAGAATGGACAGCCCCAGATTAACCGTGCTCTCCACGCCTCCGGCCGCCTTAACCGCGCCGGTAAACGCCCCGGCCACCAAAAAAATCAGGCACATAGTGATGATATTCTCATCCCCCACGCCCTTGGCCGCCAGGCGGATCTTGTCCGCAAATTTTACCTTTGGATTTTGAATGAACGCCACCAGAAGGGCCAGCAAAAACGCCACGATGGCAGGCATACTGTAGAAGTCTCCCGTGATGAATCCCGCTCCCAGAAAAATCAACAGAAACACCAGAATTGGCAGAAGGGCCACTGCCCTTCCCGAATTATTTTCCCCCATTATCGCTATCTCCCGTAAAATTTTTTCTTGCGGCCATCAGAAGCCGCATTGTTTATTATATCTGATATGAGCGCAGCTTTCAACTGGAATTTTTATGGGGAGGAATGGAGGGGAATGGCAGCGGCATAGGGCGGAGTAAGCCGGATCAAATCCGGGCGGGATCAGGGCAAGAGACCCCCTCCCGCCAGTCTCCTCCCGCCAGCCGGCGGCGGCCGGTCAGCTGGAATCACAGTCCGGGACGGGCGGCTAACACTGTATTGCTAGGATACGACAACGGTTCCGTCAACTACCACATACTTTACCCGGGTGTCCAGATCAAAGGGGCTGCCGTCTGTGATCACCAGATCCCAGTCCTTACCGGGTTCCAGGCTGCCCACCCGGCGGTCGATGCCGATGTGGCGGGCCGGGTTGATGGTGATGGCCTTCAGAGCGTCAAAGGGCTTCATGCCCGATTTCACGGCCAGACCGGCGCACAGCGGCAGGTACTGCTGGGGAATCACCGGGGAGTCTGTGATAATGGACACGGAGCAGCCCGCGTCTGCCAGAATTCCGGGCGTCTCAAACGTCTTGTTGCGCAGCTCGAACTTGGTAGCGTGGCCGAAGGACGGCCCTACAGCCACCGGATAGCCCTCCCTGGCCAGTTCGTCCGCAATCAGATGCCCCTCGGTGCAGTGTTCCAGCGTCAGCTTCACGCCGAATTCCCTGGCGATGCGGATCGCGGTGAAAATGTCGTTGGCCTGATGGGCGTGGGCCTTTAAGGGGATTTCCCCTTTCAACACGGGAATCAGCGCCTCCATTTTCATGTCAAAGGCCGGTTTGCGCAGCACGTCCCCGGCGGCGGCCTCCTTTTTCTCCATGTACTCTGAGGCCTTGAACAGCAGCTCCCGCAGCTTAGCCGCCGTGGTCATGCGGGTGCAGTTGCCCTCCTCCCGGTAGCAGCGCTTAGGGTTCTCGCCAAAGGCGCATTTCATGGCAATGGGGTCCTTCACTACCATGTGATCCACCCGTATCCCCACCGTTTTCAGCGCAAGAAAGGTGCCGCCCAGCACATTGGCGCTTCCGGGGCCGGTGGCCACGCAGGTGACGCCGGCCTCAACTGCCTGCCTGAAGGTGGGGTCCATGGGATTGATGGCGTCCAGGCCGCGCAGATGGGCCGCTACAACATCCCCCCGCTCGTTGACGTCGTCGCCCTCGAACCCGATTCCGTAACCGTCCACGCCCAGATGGCAGTGGGCTTCCACAAAACCAGGGTAGACCGAAAGTCCGGAGGCGTCGATCACCTGAGCGTCCCCGGCGGGTCCGGGGAAAGACCCGATGGCTGTGATTTTTCCGTTCTCAATCAATATGTCCGCAATTTGGGGCTCCTCTGTCACCGCGTCGTGGACCAGTCCGTTTTTGATACAAAGCATGTTTGGTTCCTCCTCCTGATTGTGCCGGGTTCATTTCCCCGGAAATTTAAATATTTGTCTCGTAGGTGCCTTTGACCAGCAGCCGTCCATTTTCCAGCATCAGTTTGCCGCGGGCAATCACAGTGTCCAGCTCCAGATCCGGGCCCAACAGCAGCAGGTCGGCGTCCGCCCCCGGGGCCACATGGCCCTTGTGCGGGTACAGCTCCAGGGCGCGGGCGGCGTTGGAGGTGAAATACGTCAGCGCCTCGGACAGATCCATGTTCCCGTCCCGGACCAGATTGACCAGCTGGGCGTACATCGTTCCCACGTCCGTGACGCCAATCTCGGCCAGATTGCCGTAAGCATCGTAGTTGGACCAGCTGCCCTGGCCGTCGGAGCTGAAGGTCAAACGCTCCATTGGGACGCCCTGGTCCCTGGCTTCCTCAAGCAGCGCGGGCATGCGGCCGGGGTCGCTTAAGTCGCAGGTGATGTCCATGTACCCGCCCAGCTTCGCCAGCTTAAAGCCCTCCTGTGGCAGTTCTTCGGTGCGGGCCATGTGGGTGGGGTGAAAGGTCTTGGCCGGGATATTCGTGTGCTCCAGGGCTTCGAATACCGGGTCCAGCCTGCCCGCTCCGTCCCCCATGTGGATCACGATGATGCCCGCCTTGCCGCCGATCATTCCCGCCACCCGCACGTCGCTGGCCAGACGGATCAGCTCGTCCACGGAAATGTTGGGCGCCCGGTGGTCGGAGATCGCCAGCTTCAGGCCGATGATCTCGTTGATGAACGCGATGTCCTTTTTGATACTCCCCGTAATGGTGAGGGAGGGCACGCCGTAAGCTCCGCAGAGCGCGTAGGCCGTGATTCCTTCCTCGGTCAGTGCCTTGGCCTTGGCTACCAGATTCTCCACACTGCGGGTCATGTCGTCGGTGCCCAACAGACCCAGCACCGTGGTGATTCCCGACCGGATCAGGGCCGAAAGGCAGATTTCCGGCGTCCGGGTATGGAAGCTCCCCTCCCCGCCGCCCCCGACCAGGTGTACGTGCTGGTCGATCAGGCCGGGCGTAAGCCTCTTCCCGCGTGCCTCAATTATCCGGCAGTTGCAGAGAGCTGGCAGGTTCTCCCCCACCGCCTCAACGCGCTCCCCGCAGATCAGCACGTCCCGGATTCCCAGGTGCTCGGGTGCATAAATATCCGCTTCCTTAATTAATATCATGGTGTTTGCTCCTTTGTGGATTATTGTTTAATGTGTGATTGGTGTGGCATTATGTATGTTATGATTGTAGCACATTGGGTGGTAAAATGAAACTGTGCGAGTGACATACTACGGGGAGGAGATGGGGGACGCGGGGGAGGGGGCGGCGAGGAACGCGGAGGATGGGCGATGGGGACGCGGATGGATGGCGGGGGACGCAAAATAAAAAGGCGGCTCCACCGCCGGATGGAAACCACCGCTGCGGCAGAGCCGTCTGTGTTCTTTCTTATTTTAAGAAGCCGTTTACAATCTGGGCTTCCGCCTCTTCCTCGGTCAGGCCCAGGGTCATCAGCTTTACGATCTGTTCGCCTGCAATCTTGCCGATGGCGGCCTCATGGATCAGGGCGGCGTCGATGTTGTTGGCGGTCAGGCCGGGCACTGCGATAATCTTGGCGTCGTCCATGATTATGGCGTCGCATTCCGAGTGGCCGGAACATTTGGCGTTGCCGTTAATCTTGGAGTTGAAGGTCTGAACGGACTGGTCCTTGGCTACGGAACGGGATACCAGGTCCGTGCTGGCATCATCTCCATTCAAATCCACCACATAGGTGCTGACGGCGCTCTGAGTGCCATGAGTCAGCAGGCGCTCCCGCACGATCAGCTTGGCCCCGGCGGCCAGCTCGGCGTTGGTGACACGGTCCGTGGAATCCACGCCCTTGATCTGAACCATTTCCATCTCCACGTAGCTGTTCTCTTCCATGTGAACCTCAGTCAGAGGATTCAAAATCCGCTTTCCGCGGCCGTCGCCCTCGCCGTAGTGCTTCTCCACGTATTTTACCTTAGCGTTTTTGCCCACGTAGAAGCGGTGGATGCCGTCGTGCTCCGCGTCCTGGTCGCCGCAGTTGTGGATGCCGCAGCCGGCCACGATGACCACGTCGCAGTCCTCGCCGATGTAAAAATCGTTGTAAACCATATCCTTCAGCCCGCTCTCGCTGACCACCACCGGAATGTGCACGCTCTCATGCTTTGTGCCGGGCTTTATGCGGATGTCGATTCCGCTCACATCCTCCTTGGTGGTGATATCGATATTTGCGGTGGTGCTGCGGCTGGCCAGCTTGCCGTTGGCGCGGATATTGTAAGCGCCCTCCGGAACCCCGTGCAGGTCCGCAACTTCCATCAATATTCTCTCTTGAATTTCATCCATTTTCGATCCATCTCCTTTTCCGTACGGCGATTTAATCCTGATTGTAAAACTTGCTGCAGGCATCCACCGCGGAGGCGGTGCCCATAATCTGGGGCATGATCTCGTCCCTGGAACCGTGGTTGACAATCTTTCCGTCCGCAATCACCACGATTTCATCCGCTATATTTAAAATCCGCTCCTGATGGGAAATGATCAGGATGGATCCATTTGTATTTTTGCGCATACGCTCGAATACCTGGATCAGGTTCTGAAAGCTCCAGAGGTCGATGCCCGCTTCCGGCTCGTCAAAAACGGAGAGCTTGGAGGCCCGGGCCAGCACGGAAGCGATCTCGATGCGCTTCAATTCGCCGCCGGACAGGCTGGCGTTCACCTCGCGGTTGATATAATCCTTGGCGCAAAGTCCCACCTCGGACAGGTATTGACAGGCGTCGGTAACGGACAGCTTTTTCTTCGCCGCCAGCCGGATCAGATCCAGAACCTGGACGCCCTTAAAACGCACGGGCTGCTGGAACGCAAAACTGATTCCCAGATTCGCCCGGTCTGTAATATTCATATCTGTGATATCCTGGCCGTCGAACAGAATCCTTCCGCTGGTGGGCTTCTCGATACCCATGATCAGCTTGGCCGTGGTGGACTTTCCGCCCCCGTTGGGACCTGTGATCACCACAAATTTTCCGTCTCCGATGGTCAGGTTCAAATCCTTTATAATCCCTTTTCCTCCCTCGTCGTCATTGACGTCGAAGGTAAGATTCTCTAATGTAAGCATAGCCTTCTCCTGCCTCTCTGTTTTTTGAACACTCTGGATCGCTGCAAATGCAGCCACAACCTACAGTATACACTATTTTTCCTGTTTTTACTATCCTTATTTTACCTGGGCTTCCAGGAAATGTCTGTTGCATTTGCAACAGTTTTACGAATTATAAAAGGCGGAAAGCTCTGATGAACTTTCCGCCTTTTCTGCGCCTGCAGAAGATGGGAGTCGAACCCACAAGGTATTACTACCACACGGACCTGAACCGTGCGCGTCTGCCAATTCCGCCACTTCTGCATTTTGCGCCTGTTATTACAGGCGACGAAAGTTATTATAAGGGAATATGGGGGATTTGTCAATTACTTTTGTTGAGAAAATGAATTTTCCTACGCGATTCCGCTCTCAGCTTTGAGGCGCCTGCATCATCCTTTAAGCGTCAGAAACATCAAAACACAGGTCACGAAAATCAGTCCCACTACCAAAAGGACTCCCATGTTGTTCTGCTTGGCGTTGTGCACCGACGGCGGCACGAGGCCGGCCTTGCGCAGAGCCGTTACAATGGGCTTGTAGAGCAGAAGGACAAAGGCCGTGTTCAGGCCGCCCTTAAACAGGTTGAAGGGAAGAAATACCGGCACCAGCAGCGCCTCCACCGCCTCTCTGGGATACCCCATATAGATGGGGGTGAGCAGGTAATTCCACAGAAGCATGGCGATTGTAGCCAGCACGATTCCTGACACAAGGCCGATGGCCGCGCCTTTTAACGTGTGGTCGCGTTTGTAGAGATAGGCGGCCGGGCAGGCGAAGCAGCAGCTGGCCAGAATATTCATCACACAGCCAATGATGCCGGTGCTGCTGATGGTAGCCATCTCGATAAAGGAGACGATCACGGAGATCACCATAGCCGTCCAGGGGCCAAACATAAAGCCGCCGATCGTAATCATCACGTCCTTGGGTTCATAGCTCAGAAACAATACCACGGGGATGCGGAAAAACAGCACCATGAGAAAGGCGATGGCACAGAGCATTCCCACCGTTGTGATCCGTTTTGTCCGGGCGTCCGTGCCGGACTTTGTGTTTGCAGTTACGTTTGCATTGCTGTTCATAGTTTCTACCTCCGAATGAATTATTTGCCGGATTCCGCCGGTCCGGTACCTCCGGTCAGACGGTTGAAACCGCCTGACGGACAGAAAAACACCTGAAAAGCGATATGCCTTTCAGGTGTCAAATAATATCCGGTGCATCATCTGGCCGCTGCAAAATGCAGCCGCCCCGTCTATGCTGACACATCTTCTTTCATCCAGACTATACTGTTGGTCCCGGAGTTTCACCGGGTCAACGCGCGCGCGCTCGCGGACTGTACCGCCAATCGGGAATTTCACCCTGCCCTGAAGACATAATCTTATTCAGTTGAAGTTATTATAACGCTTTGAGGGTATTTATGCAAGTGTGTTTGAGCATAATTCTTTTATATATTCTCTGCCTGCAATTACATTTATCCATTCTTCCGGTATTTGATCTGCTCCGTAAAAACTTGACGCCAAACCTCCGGCCACAGCTCCAACCGTATCCGTATCGTCTCCCAAATTAACTGCTTTTAGTACGCATTCCTGATAGGACGACGAATTTAACAGACACCATAATGCAGCCTCCAGAGTGTGAACCACATATCCGCTGCTTTGGATTTGTTCCTCCGGCAACCTTATGAATTCATCCAGCCTCTTAAGCCGATTATAACTCCGTATTTCTATTTCACCGATTCTGTCATAATAATCAAAGGCAGTCTGTATGCCATTACGAACACACTCCGCTATCGGATCAGTCCCGCCAATTAACCTGATTGCAACCATCACATAAATCCCACAACCAACCTGGCTCCTGCTATGACCGTGGGTCAGAGACGATAGATTGTGTATTAACTCCATTTGGACATCGATTCTGAGTTCCTGATGGTTGTATAGATAATAGGCGATTGGAAGAATTCGCATGAGCGAGCCATTTCCGTTTTCATATTCTGATTTACCACCACATTCCAATGGGGCAATTCCACGTCCGTAATTCATTATGGCTCTGCTGGTGGCATTTCCAACGTCAAAGACCTCTCCTAAAGCAGTGTACTTTCCATACAATAACCACGCCGAGAATTTGTCCATGATATCTGTATAATTAATTGCTTTACATTGAATCATGCTATCTAACAGTGCCAATGTTAAGCTTGTATCATCAGACCATACCCCTATAGGCTGATGATGCGTCCCGTATTCCCGCATCGATTTAACCGGATTCCTTGCTATACGTTCGCGGGACATAAACTCAACCGGGACCCCCAGGGCATCGCCTATGGCAAGTCCAATGATACCATCGTATATGTTTCTCAAATTGTCTCCCTCTGGCTTGAAACTTTTTATCGCCATAGCTTTTCATTTCAGCAAACCCATATCATGCTATGCGATATCCAAGCGATCTTTTATCTTATTAATTTCCATCCGGTGATTGATCCGCTCCCATTCCATACCTTCGCGCTTCTTCTCAAACTGTAAAGCCTCGTCAAGACGCTGTTTGAGGAAGTCGCGGCCTTCACCGGTCATATCGATTTTTTTGGAAATGTCGTTTCCGATGGTGAGTTCCATGCGTGTGACCCGATCCTCGATCCCAGTAACCCTGTCCTCAATACGCGCGGTTTTGTCCTTTACTTCCCTCAGATCCACGCTCATACTTTCCAGCTTATCAAGTATCAGCTTCTCTGTATCCGTCATTATATGGTTTTTGTTCCGCTTTATTTTCAAAGCCATTGGGGAACGGATCACCGGAGTTCCCCTCTCTCCCACACCATCCCCGTGATTATTTCTATCATACCACAACGCCTGATACAAAGTCTATATCATTTAGATCCCCCATATTTCTCCAAATCCATCACCATATACCGATAATTCTCTCTCTGATCCGCCAGATACTCATCGTGCCTCTGCGCAAAGGAAGTCATCCACGCCTCCAGGTCCACCTCGTGTTTGCACGAGTACGCGGCCATGGCCAGAAGTGACAGGCGATTTTCGGGAGCCAAAAGTTTAGAGTTGTCCTTGATTGCGACGGTTTCCAGATCGTCCAGGAGCTGGCTGTAGAATTCGATGTCCTTTTCGACCTCCCCGGGCGTCAGGCCGGTGCACGCTGCGATAAACTGCTCCGGGGTTGCGGCGCTTTGTGCAGCGCCGGCTTCGATGTGAAGAAAATCCATCATCAGATGTTCCAGAATATGTAATTTGCGGATAATGACGTTTTTGTCTTTTGTGGCCCGGTTGGCGTTCACATCGTCGAAGGACAGGTCCAGCCCGGGCACGGTTCTGGTGTGTAATTCTTCCTGAAACGCGTCGAGGAAGGCCGCATATCTGGAATCGTCGCCGCACAACAGGGTGAACTTGTGAAACAGCGCGAAGAACAGGAACGAGTCTTTACTGGTGAACAAGGAGGGATACTTGTCCCCCACCGCCGCATCCAGACGGTCCAGCTCCTGCCTGAGCGTCTGAAACTCGCAGTCGGACGCGTTCCGATTCAGATAGGTTCCCAATCTTTTTGAGTTTTTCTGCCAGTTTTCCAGATGGAACATGGCCATCAGAGACTCGCACACTACCCGTTCACAGGTTCCGTTGTTCATTTCCGTTGAGGAAAAGCTGCCGCAATCCTTGAAAAAACGGTGGGACTGGGAGATTTCCTTCACGTTTTTGGCGATGGCGTCCATGTAGGTGATGCTGTTTTCGTTGTGGTTCATGGAGGTCTGGCGGTTGTAGCGGCGAATATGGTATCCAATCTCCTCGTCCGTACAGTCCAGATGCTTGACCACGTCGATCTGATAATTGTCGAACTTCTCCTTCAACTCCATGGGGAGATCGCCGTAACCCTTTTCGCGCAGGTCAAACTCCACGTCCTCCATGACAGGCGCGCCGTATTCGTCGATGGTTTTGCCGGGCCTCTGGTAGTAGACGATGGGCAGCTCCACATTTTTTCCCAGCTTGAAGATTCCTTTTTTGTACTTTTCGAGAACGGTCAGCCTCTGCAACCCGTCAATGAGCCAGAGAATCACCTTGCCGTCGACCAGCTGTTCGCAAATCTTGATGGAATCCACATCTTCATGCTTAATGGCGGTTGCGATAAAACCGTCTCTGGCATCGCTCTTCCATTTGTCCGCTTTTCTCTGCTGCGGATGGTTTTTCCGCAATTCCTTGCGGCTGAACATATTGAGCAGCGTAGCGCACATGTAGGTGTCCTTTTTGGTTTTATCCCGCCCCATCATTCCCATATCGATTGTACCTCCTTCTAAAATAACACTGAAACATTTTCATATGACCTGAGCATGGCCATGTGATTCGAATATTCCTTTTCTGACAGATGTAATTGCTCACGGATCTCGGAGGGCTTGTACCCCTCCGACAACAGCGCGGCGATCTCCCGCTGTTTCCGGGAAAGTCTTTCCAGGTATTGTTCCATCCGGCTGCCGGAGGGCGTGCCGGTCTCTATAAGAAGCTCTGTCTCCAGGTCAAAGGGAGACAAAATCAAGTCCCCAAGGGTCGCTCCGCCCTCTTCCTCCACGGGAGCGTCCAGGGAAACGCACATCCGGTCCGCAACCCGTTTCACCCTGTTCCGGTTCGTCATCAGGGACTTGAACTTCCGGGAAAGGCAGCTTTTAAGAAACGCCTCGAATTCCTCGCCCCTGGAATCGTCAAAGGAAGTGGCGGCGCTCCACACGGTCCGGTTGGCCTCGCTGTAAAATTCGTCGTAATCCTTCGGCGAGATTCCGCCGAACCGGGTGAAAATCGGGTAGGCAATCTGCCTGAGCCTCGCCATGTTGTTGCCGCAATAGTAATCAAGCGTCTCCTGTTGGCGCTTATCATCCATAAAAAATACCCCCTCGTATCTGTTCCGTACCTTCACCGATACGAACAAAAATCCATTAAAAATCGACTTCGTCGATGGGATTTTTGCCTGCAAGCTTAGATTTTCGTACGGTCAGCGCAGCAAGTGCGCAGACCTACTGAACAGTTATACCCCCTCTATCTAAAACCAATTATAGATCGAACATATGTTTGTGTCAAGTAAAAACAGAACATTTGTTCGATCACTTTATTGAAGTTTCCTCTGCAAACAGAGAATAGAAAGACAGAACCATTTTTGAAAAGGAGGGAATCAATGTTTGATCCGAATTCGAACGCCGTCTATTTCGCACGGTACAACGTCATCTGCAAGCGCTACGCGCTGCTCCCGGATCAGGCTCTGATTGACCGGTGGAAGTACCATCAGCACCGGTCACAGCGCAGGGAGGATGGGGACTGGATCGCGTTCTCCGTGTGCGAGGACCTGCTCAGGCAGAGGGGAAATCCCTATCTGGACGACAATTACCCAAAAGATTAAGCATAAGAAAGGAAAATTGATTGATGACAGAACTTACAGAATTTATGGATATTTATATGGTTGATCCGCACCGCACCTTCGGAGGACTCATTTTCGAATCCGACTTCAATACCGAATATCGCGGCCGGACTGAAAAGCAGTCGCCCGCCGCAAAACGGATCGTTGCGGCCCGGAGATTTGACAATCAGTGCAGACAGAACGCGGATGCCAGAGACAGGCGACTTGTGATGAAGGAGGCGGTATTATGAATCACACACAGTATACTCTTATAAAAATCCCCCTCCGGGAATTGATTCGCAATGAGTTTGATCTGCAACTGACGGAGGCGGAGGAAATAAACCGGGAATACCTGGTGGCACAGGGGGACTCTCTCCTGTTTGACCAGATTGAGCGGCTGCGCGGTTTCCGTTCAGAGCGGATCCGGGAGGTAATTCTGGTGACCGCCCGGAAGAATCCCAACCAGGAGACCGCCCTGCGCACTGTTTTGCGCCAGGGTTTTACCTACAACGGAGTGCATTTTTCCCGGTTCGGGAAATCGGCCTCCCAGGGCAAGGACGGGATCACCGCCTTTGTGTGCGACTCCATTTTTGATGAATTATACCGGATTACGCAGATGGATATCCCGGTCGATCACTGCGTCATCGCAAAGTACGAGGCCCAGAGGTGCCTGGCCTTCAGCGCCTGCTCCCTGATCCATGACTATATGCCCAACATTGTAATCATCGGCGAATATGAAAAGACGCTTCCTGGTCAGCTCATCAAATATGTGACAGAGCGGGAAAAAGAACTGGTCGATGAGGAAACAGGAAAGACCGTGGTCTATCAGGCCCGGGAGGTCCAGGAGGGCCTTGCGGACATCCGGCTGTCTCCCTTCGACGGGTGCGGCTGCCATGAGAGGGAGTTCATGGAGCAGGTCAGCGCCCAGCTGGGGCTGGATTACAACGCCGTCGGGGTTCAGGTGCGGATGCCCTTCATGAAGGGCTACTCGGTCTACGTTCCGTTCCGGGACATTTTAAAGGAATGGGGCGTTGAAACGATTACCGACGTCTACGGCCGCGCGCATCCGGTGGATTCCATCGACTGCATCTGGAATATTTCCATGTTCAAAGGCCACAAATTGTTTCAATCGGCCTACGGAGACAGGGCGTGGGACGAATACCGGAACACGGTGGAAAAATACCGGTTCAAGCTGGGGATCAGCAAATACAGCCATCACATCCGAAACCTCAACAAATACACCCGCATGAATTTCCAGTATCTGCAATGCCTGGACTTGTGGAACCCGAAGTATATCCGACGGTACGAAGAGCGGGATTTCAAATACGATATTCTCGACGAGCGCAACGACGGCAAAATCGTCGGAATCGCCAAGTATACCACCGCACTCCTGGAAAAGATCCTGAAAGGCGACCGTTTTTATACATACAAATTTATGGGGATCACGGATACCGGCAATTATGAGCCCGAAAGCCGGTATCTGGAGGCGGCGCTGATTCACGACGGGATGTTAAAGGACCCGGCGGTCAAACAGTTCATTTACCGGAAGCTGAAAAAAATGATCGACGAGGCCAAGGTGGGGAAGATCTATTGTTCCGGTTTTTACCACACCGGCGTGGGCGATATGATCGGATATTTGCAGTACGCCGCCGGGATGGAGCCGGTGGGCTGCCTGGGAGAACGGGAGTTATACAGCGCGAATTTTGAGTGCGGGGACATCCTGTCGTTTCGCTCCCCCCTGGTGGATCCGTCGGAGGTCAACCGGATACGGATTGTCCGCAACGATCTGCTTCGAAAATGGTTCGGGCATTTTAAGGATCAGGACGTGGTCATGTTCAATCTGCACGACATCTCTGCTCCCCAGCAGGGAGGGGCGGACTTTGACGGGGATATTTTCTTTTTGTGTGACGACCCGGTGATCGTGGCTTCCAAAATCGAGAAGCCGGTGATTCTGGACATTGAGGACAAGCAGACCGCCCAGTCCCGGGCCTACACGGCCGAAAATCTTGTGGAATACGAGGTGATGACCCGGGACAACCGGATCGGAGAGATCACAAATGTGGCGACCAGCATCGAAAACCGGTACACAACAGATGAGGATTTGAAAAAACGCTATTCCGACTACTGCTCCCTCCTGCGCATATTCCAGGGAAAGGAGATCGATTTTTTGAAAACCGGCTTCCGCTGGCACATGAACCGGGGGCTGCAAAAGCATTTGAAGCAACTGCCCTATTTTCTTCTTTACAATTATCCCCAGAAGCGCGCCCTCTACGAGAAGCTACAGGAGAAGAACAAGGGGCTTTCGGAGGGGGAGGAACGCATGAAGCTGAACGCATACCACTCTCCCTCTCCCATGAACGAGCTGTGCGACTATATCTGCGCCTGGGAGAAGAAACGGATTTTGTGGGACCGCTGTGTGGACGATCTGGCGGAAACCCGGTCCCTGATTCTGGATTCCGGGCTGGACCTGACGGACCGGGCGGTTCTCAGGGTATGCCGGAACTATATCAACGATTACGCCGCCGCCATCAAGCTGCATTTTTCGCAAAACAGCGGCGCGGCCTCCCATTCCGGTCCCGGACAGCGCAAATTCAGCTTTGAACTGATTGTCAACGATTTTAAGCGTAGGCTGAGGGAAACGCTGAAAATGGACGAGGCACTGATTGCGAATTATGTGATCGCCGCTTCCTACCGCTCCCTGTCCGTCAGCAAGGCATTTGCCTGGTCGGCTTACGGGGATTATATCATTGCGAACCTGAAGCAAAACGCCGGTTCCAGACCGCAAGCGGCGATCCGGGAGGTTCCCACCGGTACTGAGAGCGCTTACGAGTATCTGGGGAAATATTTTGTGTTTGAGGGGGATGATTCCGATTTACCAATGTGAGGATTTGTATTTGTATGAGATTGTGGAGGATTTCAAGTGGGCGGAATCCGAGGAGGAACGGTCGGACATTTTCAGCGCCTTCTGCGCCTCCATCTGGTCCTGTGCCAACAAGCGCAGGACCTGGACCAGAACGATCCGCTACCGGGTCAACCGGGCGGCGGCGGACAGCGAACTGGGGCGGATTTTCGCGGGCTGGACAAGGGTCGAATATCCGGCCTGTAAATCCACCACAAAGGAGGAAAACTGGCGGCCCATTCTCCGGCAGAAGATCAACAATCTGTATACGAGATATTTTGACCCGGAAATCATTCTGGACAAGGCGTACCTGGATTTGCTGAAAACGCCCAAGCGTCTGTATTACGAGTGGACCGCCGGGGCGGAAATGGACCCGGCGGACGTGGAGACGCAGATCCGCCGGGCCATGGAGGAGGCCGGGACGGTGAAGGAAGCCCTTCAGCGCGGGAAAATGGCGCTGCCTTGGAACGATTATAAGCGGCTGATTGAGACATTTTTGTACCGGTGCCTTCAAAACTGCAAGCTGGCCGACCAGTATGAAGGGAAGGCCTGCGTGCTTTGCCGGGTGGATTTCCTGACGGAGGATCATTTCTATGTAAAATATATGAGCCGGTGTCTGGACGGGGAGCTTCGGAAGTGGCAGAAACAGTATTACGGGGTTCCTAAAAGCTCGCGGAAGGGGTATAAACGGTGCGCGGTTTGCGGGGCGATGATTGAAAAGGGAGGAAACCGGAAAACGCTGTGCGGGGCCTGCCGGGCGAACAACGATTTGCTGCGATACCGAAGGTACAACGAAAAGCGAACCACAAATAGAAAAGCGGAGTTTTGACCGCGCCGCCGGGATTTTCCGCAGTTTTTCCGCATGTATATATCATATATGGAAACTGACGGCACTATAGCCCAGACGCCCGGGCGGCCGGTATTTTCAGGGCCCGATTTCAATGTAAAGCAGGTGATCCTATCAACCGTTACTCGTCTTACGACTATTTGTGGAATGAACCCTACGCGGTGGACGGAATTGGCAAAATCCGCTGTCCCACCCTGTTGGAGATCCGCCGAATGACCTATCACATTTTCTGCACGTTTCTCAATCTGACTCTGATCTCAAGAGATGAGTTCATCTCAAAATTCAATCTGGATGAATTAAAATCCGATCCCATTTCCCTCTATGAGCTCGTACTCGCAATGACTCCTCAGCTTCTGTTTCAGTACATCCGCGTGTTTATTGCCAACGATGAGGTGCGGTTTCTGGAACGGGAACGGGCGTTTGAGATCGTCGATTTGACCGGCGGCGGGGAACAGACTTCCGGGCGGATCGATGGCCGGAATTTCGACCGGTTCCGGGAGAGCGTGGCCTCGATTCTGGGGCTGAAGAAACAGGACGACAAGCCGGTCAAGTTCAAAAGCGAACGCGCGCGGAAATTGATGGAAAAGATCCGTAACAACAAAAGCAGCGTAAAAAAGCAGGACGAGGCCTACGCGTTTGACAATATGGTCCTGAAATACTGCTCCAACAACAAGGTCGGAATTAACCTCCTGAATGTGGGAGGGCTGACCTATTATCAGTTCATCCGGCTGTTCTATGAGTATATCCACGCGAGGCAGTCCGACTACGGCGACGCGCTGGCCGCCAACACATTTTCCTATAAAGATCCAAAGGATTACAATCCTATGCAGTGGATCGAAAAACTGAAAGATGGTAACTATTAAACCACTATTACAATAGTGAATATTTTATCTAAAAAGGAGAAAAAACTATGTCATTTAATCCCAACATGTCCAACAAGGATGTCGCCGATCTCATTTTCCTGGACTACAAGAGCAAAAAGCCCTGGCTGAACCTGGATTTCGCCAATGTGACCACCACCGGACTGGAGGCAACCCGCGATTTCGCCACCGGCGGACAGGGCGCGCCCAACCGGGTGGCCTTTGACAGCAACCGGACCGGCACGCTGGAAATTCAGACCCAGATTGCGACCATGAAGCTGTTCAGCCTGATTTCCGGAACGGAGATGGAAGATCATTTTGAGTATCTGAAGAGAATGGTGCTGACCGCCTCCGGTACAACCCTCACCATCCCCGCCGACGTGGAGCTGGTTTCGGGTTCCATTTACGTGTATCCGGCTGACGACGACTGCGGCGAATCTCTGGAAATCACCGTTTCCGACCACGCGATCACACTGCCCGAGGGCTCTACCGGTGACTTTGTGGTGTACGGTATGGTAAAGGTTGCCTCCGGAGCCCAGGTGGTAAAATTCAATTCCAAATCCTTCCCCAAGGCATTTGTCATCTACGGCGAGACGCCCTGGAAGACCGAGGACGACGAGATCGCGGACATGCACCTCACCTATTATAAGGCACAGCCTCAGGCTACCATGAGCCTGGCCCTGAGCAATACCGGCATCATCGAGATGACCATCACCTGCAACCTGCTGGCGGACGATGAAGACCGCATCTATGACATGGCCATTATCGGCTGATTTGGCCTGGAAAATGCTGACGGTGTTCTGTAGTGTTGTAGATTGATTGGATAAGTAGAAACGGGGAACGACAAACGTCGGAAATGAAGTCTGTTGTTCCCTGTTTTTACGGAAACGGGGGGCAAATTGGAGTTTTTGAATGATTTTATGCTGCCTGTTGTGGTGGGAATCTGCCTCTGCACGGGCTTTATTGTAAAAAAATGGGTGCGCGATGTGGATAACAAATATATCCCCACCATCGTGGCTGTTTTGGGCGTGGTCACCGCCTCGTGGATCAGCGGCTGGATCTTCACGCCGCAGGTCGTGCTGTCCGGGCTAATCAGTGGTTTGGCGTCCACCGGAATGCATCAGCTGTTGAAACAATACATTGAAGGAAATCATGGGAGGAATGCAGGATATGATCACACTGGTTCGGATGAAGTATAAGGAATGGAAACTGAAACTGGCGCTGTATACGGTCCTTGAGGCGGTTGCCGCCGAGCAGAAGGACACCGCCGCGCTTTTGTCCAGGCTCTACGTCTCTCTGAAGGACGTACCTTTTGATGAGTTGAGAGGGGAATTTCTGGGGAAGTTGGCGGAGGTGATTCATGAGCGGGGGGACGGGGGGAGGAACGGCAAAGGGATGGAGTAAATGGCGGAGAGGATGGATTGGGGCGCAAAAAAGGATGTGCTTGTAATCGGGGCACATCCTTTTTGGGTTTGAGATATGGGATTTTTAGATTTGCAGATTGAGGCGGAATGGTTTGATAACCATGTGTGTTTACAGTTTAGGCACTTGTAGGTTTTGTTAATTTTCTTTGAGAAAATTCCGAGGCCAATCAGGGAGGCGGCTCTTTCGGTTGATGTAATCGGCTTGATGTTGGGGGAGCCACACTCGTTGCAAAATTATGCGGAGTCCCGTAACAATCATCAGAAGTAACCTATTGCTAGTAGAACATGATCGATTCAACTAAATAGGCTCAATCTCTACTGACGTGCCGTTGGCCACTACGCCAATCATATTGTTGGAAAATGTAATATAATCGAAATCGATTCCGATTATCGCATTTCCCCCGCTTTGAACCGATTTTTTCACAAGATTTTTTAATGCCGATTCCCTCGCTGTTTCCAACTTCATCGAAAACATTTCAGACTGAGAACCGAACAAATCGCTTATACCGGCCCCCAATTCGGACAGAAACCCTGTTCCCAATACAACACTGCCACTGATTACTCCTTTGTAGGCCTTGATACAATAGCCATCAAAATTGTAACCCGTAGTTATAACATGATTTTCTTCAATTTCTTTCAGTTGCTGATTACGTTCCGCAATCATTTCAATCTGACGAGCCACTTGCTCTTGATTATCGAGCTCCTTCTGCAAGTCATTAAAAATTGTCTGCCTCAGGCTTTCTGTAAATGATAATATGTACTCCGTAACTTCATCTGGAAAATCACATTTTCTAATTATAGTTACTGCATTTTCATAATTTTCTTTCAGGCTGTCCCTATCCTTGGCATGTTTAAGTATATTTAATTGAGGCTTAAATTTGTAGAAACATCCGTCGCACATCGGATCATTATATTCTTCTGACAGTGTGTTAGAGCCGGAAAGTAATCCTAATTTCTTTCCACAACATTTACATGTGGCCATATATTATAACCTCTTATTTTCTTTGAATTTAAATACTTAAAACCTTATAAAAACTACACCTTGAAATATTTGAAACATTTATATGCGCCTCACGAATGATTAAAATCTTGAATGTTACCATTCACTGCCGCAGTTATTGCAGTGCCATTGTTTACTTACCTTCCCTACCGCAAATACACCCCACAATGCTACACTACCAACTTTTGACAGGCCGGATATTTTTTTGGTATTTTTTGAATGACAGTATGGACACTCAGCATTTTTGCGATATTGATACTCCTGAAATAACTTTTCGTTTTGATAGTTTTCTCTTGCTTTTATAATGGGATTTGTTTCTTTTGTACCATAATCCATCTTTAAATCGCACCATATGCATTTTGCAGTTGGTTCATCACAAGTGGTTTCCTCTTTAATCAGAGCAATCCCCTTTTGAATATCATCGTCTGCAATCGCAATGAAAAGATTCATATACATATTTTGATATATATGCTTTTTGGCGGTTTGATAATCCATTAATCTATCTCCCTATAATTTTATAAAATATTGATCTCTTATCATAAGTTTTATAATTGCCTCTATAATGTATTTAGCAACTTTATTCGTTCTAAGTGGCCTCAAGTACACCTTTAATCAGAAACCTGTCGCAGGTCAAATCCAATTATCATGAAATCATTAAGTATTACCATTCGCTGCCACAATTATTACAGTGCCATAGCTTATGGACTTTTCGTGAAAGGACTCCCCATAACGCAACTGACCCAGCCTTTGATAAACCTGTTATTTTCTTTATATTTATTGAACCACAGGTTGGACATCTGGGAATATTACATTGATGATTATTATTTATTTGAGTTGCTTGCTTGAGTGTAACATTTTTTTTCCGTTCAATAAACCCTGGCTCAGCTACATTTCCACATTCATATACAATCTTTTTTTGGTAACGCAATAATCAGACTGTATATTGCGGAACAAAGTCATATTCTTCAATATTAATGTACTTCCACATTTATTGCATATTAAATCAACTTCTACTGCATTACTGTTTTCATCAAAATAGGATTTATCAAAATACATTCGTTGTACCTCCATTCATTTACAAATACTGCACCAAACCTGTTTTGGAATGGCAATAAATCATAATATATTAATGCATTTCAATTTTCTAGGTACGACTTATAATGCCTACAAACCCTTTTTACATTCTGCAAAGTCAAAAACATTGAATCAATTTTTTCATTAACTGTTCAATCACCTTCACATTATATGTTTATTGTATCACAAGCACTTTTTGCATACAACATAAATCCATATCACATATCCAAAGAATAACGATATATCATTAAAAGCAAAGCCTTAATCGAGAGTGTAAAAAAGATAAAAGTGGGTATTAGAATGGATATGGGAATGCGTTCTTTGACCAAGCCTTCCCTATATGGATGTCACTGCTCTTCCAATTCTCCACACCACTATAATATATTCATTTTATTAAACTGTAAGCTAAATTTGTTCAAAAATTGGTTCTGGTTATCTATTGCTTGTGGGAGGCAGTATACGACGCAGAGGCATTTCCCAAATAGGGAGAAAAATGATCCCAATGACACGAAAGGAGTTCTTCAATGAATAACGATTACAAAATACGTCTTCAGGCGATGATCGACGAAAGCAGCTTGGCGGACGTACAGAAGAAACTGGCGAAGGAGCGCTTAAAGATTGGCGCGGATATTGTCCTGGATCAGTTTGGAAAAAACAAGGCGGAAATCGAAAAACAGTCTAAGGCATTATCTAAAATGATTAAAGGCACCCTTGGAGATGCAGTTCCCGACAAACTGGCCGTGCAGTGGGCAAAGCAGTTCTACAAAGAGATTGAATCCGGGGCAAAAAAAGCAGCCGGGGAGCAGGAAAAGCTAAATGATAACGCCGCGGATAAGTCCCTTTCACAGGTTTTCAATAAGTTTAAAAACAGCAAAATTGGAACAGACTCGATCAATGAATTGTGGAACCAATTAAAGAAAATTCCCGAAGAGGTCTACAAAATTGACACTGCGATGACCAAACTGTACCGTGTAACGGACGAAACGGATTGGAAATATTCGCAGTTTCTTGATCAGGCCGCTTCCAAAGCTCAGGGAGTGGGGCGCTCAATATCGGGCCTGATCGATCAGACCGCCGCCTGGGCAGGGCTTGGATTCAGTCTGGACGAGGCGGATAAGCTGGCAGAGATATCTTCCGTTTATGCGAATATCGGAAATGTGGATGATCAGACCGCCATATCGGAACTGGCGGCCGCTATGAAAGCATTTAATATCGAAGCCTCGGACAGTATTACCATTGTAGATCAGCTTAATGCACTGGGAAGCGAGTATTCCATATCCGCCGCCGATCTTGGGGACGGACTCAGAAAGAGCGCGGACGCAATGGCATTGGCCAACAATGACATTGAGCAGACTCTCGCCATGATCGCTGGCGGCGCGGAAATCACAAAAGACGCAGGCGGAATGGGAAATTCATTGAAAGTTCTGGCTTTGAGACTTCGGGGGATGAAAGGGGAACTTGAGGCCTTCGGCGAAGATGCTTCTGATGTGCTGCCGGTGGACAAGCTTCAAAGCCGCATCTTGGAGTACACGAAAGGCACCGTCAATCTATTCGATGATTTTGATCCGTCGAAATTTAAATCCACCTATGATATTCTTTTGAGTATATCCAAGGTATGGAATGATATCAGTGCGACGGATCAGGCTGAGCTTTTGGATGTAATTGCAGGCAAACACGATGCCGGTAACGTTTCAGCGTTATTAAAAGCGTTCCAAAATGGGCAGGTACAGCAGGCATACGGTGATGCGCTGAATTCGGACGGCTATGCAATGCAGGAGCAGGCGCGGTGGCTGGACAGCCTGGAGGCGAAGACGCAGCAGTTGGAAGCGGCGTTTCAATCTTTGTCCAATACTGTGCTGGGCTCGGATGTATTGAAGGTGTTGGCGGATGGCGGCGTCGCGCTGCTAAATATCTTAGATAAACTTGTAGATGGATTCGGTTTATTGCCGACGCTCGTATCCGGAGGGGCGATTACGGCATTTATAAAAAACTTCGATTGGCTCTGCAATAAGAGCTGCTTAAAAATTGCCTAGATTTTTAAGATGGTCTACTATGTGGGGAGAAATGCCATAATGGCGGCAATATCAACCCCTTAGGATGAAAGTTTAAAAATAAAAAGAGGACGAATTGGCCTGAAACCCTAATGCTCACTATGCTACAACGCAGCCGAGAGGCAGACGTGAATGCAACCGAAAGGCAAAAAAATCAATCGGCATTACTATGGTCGAGAGTGAGATGCATATGACTAAACCATACGGTCTAAGTGCGTGATGAAAATCAAATGGGTACAAAACTAACTGGCAGCTAACCTTACCTGCGTACAGTCGTGTAATAATCCGATAGACAGCGATTGCGAAAGCAATGTCGGGATAAAATCACCAAAGGTCGGGAAAGTTCAACGAGCATGATTCCTCGCAGAATATCAAAGCCTTATTTGATATTCTGTTAATATATGTTCTAACATAGTATAATTGTGGTAATCCACACGGCAAAGTTATGCCGAAATCAGTCACGGTAATCAGGACTACCGTGTTGTTAGCAGCATTGTCCATTATGTTGTCTGATGTAACTAAATGGGCTTAATCTCTACTGACGCGCCATTGGCCATAACACCGATTGTATCGTTGAAAAGGAGAATGTTAATAAAAATCAATTCTGAATATCACATTGTCCCTATTAAACTGATAGATTCACAAAAATCTTGAGCGCTGATTCTCTGGGTAATTCCAGCACAGCGCTCCTATGGATAACTCCTCCTACTAAATATTACCATTCACTGCCACAGTTATTACAATGCCATTGCTTATGCACTTTTCGCGATAGCAGCCCCCATACTGCAACCGATCCTACCTTTGATAGCCCTGATATTTTCTTTATATTAGTCGATCCGCAAGTTGGACACTTTGGAATATTAAGCTCTGGTACTGGTTTTTTTTGTTCGACAACATAGCCTTCCGCACAATTTTCACAGAGTAATACCTTTTGATATTCATTTTCTGCTACAACATATGTTTTACATCCACATTTTTCACACACAAAATCATAAGATGAATCCATAAAATACGCCTCCAATCCCTTTTGTTTATATAATAACAAGTATAACGCTCACATACAAAAAAGGCAACTTAAAAGATTAGGCAACTTTTCCAACGCAATAAAGTCTATAAAAGAACAACCAAATAATTTTGACAATGTATCAAAGGCAGTTAAAAAATTAGCGACAGAACAAACTGTTACCGCATTAACATCATCTTCTTTATCAGATTTGCAGAAAAAGCAAATTCTTATAAATAAAGGATTGTCAAGAGAACAAGCAAAAACTGCCTTATCTACCGCCGAGTTCTCCGCAGCACAACAAAATACCACCTTCTCCACTCTTGGACTTAACACGGCTGCGAAAGGACTTTGGGCAACCATGAAAGCCCACCCGATTATGTCAATCACTGCTGTTGTTGGTTTAGCGATTAGCGCATATTCAAAATGGAAACAGATCCAAGAGGAAAATCGACAAGCTGCTGAGGATTCGGCTAAAAATTATGCAGAGAATATCAAGTCAATTGAAACTTATGCCAAAACCTATAATGAACTGCACACTGCTCTTCTAAATGCTCATGGTGATGAGGAAAAAGTCTATCATATTAAAAAGCAGCTACTTGATCTACAGACAGAATTGAACGAAAAGTATGGCGATGAATATGGAAAGCTCAATCTCGTAACGGATGCATATCATGATCAGGCAAATGCCATTTACAACTTAAACAAAAAGCTTGCAAACAATTTCTTAAATACGACTCCGGGACTTGATACTGCTGAACAAGAAATGAAAAAAGAAAGAACTTATTATCTTGGTTCAACGGGTTCATTGTCTAATCGTTCCGGCCGAGAGATACATCGAGCAATTCAAAAGTATGAAGATCATGGAATTGAATTAACCCCGTTCCACTCTAAAGATGTTAAAGGATATACTTTTAAATTTGTAGGTGATGCCTCACAAGCCAAAAAAGTAATTTCAGATCTCGAATCAGAAATTCGTGAACTTCAAAAATCTTATAGCGATGATAATTTTATAAGTGGTATTCTCAATTATTCTACAAATGCTCTAATTGAGAATAATAAAATATTGGAGGGCTATGAAAATCAATATTCCCAAATGCTCATCAGTCAGATTGCTTTATCTGACGATCTGTCAGGAACTTATTCACGTGCCCTGCAGGCGGCCCAAAATTATAATGATGCAATATTAAATAGTACCAATCCGTTTGACGATAAAAAAGTATATGCTGCTCTCTCTGAATTACAGGACATAGAGAATGAAATCAAAAATAATGAAGCGACATGGGGCAAATATTCTTCCGTCATCGACACAGTATTCGACCAGACCGATACCAGACTCATTGAGTTTGCTCAAAAAGTGAAAAAAAATGAATGGAGTATCGGTGAAATTGCAGGTTATGTAAAAGATGAAAATCATACAGATTTAGAATGGCAGGCTCTTGCAGACAGTAATCAGGCCGGATATGCATTTGATGCACTTGCCGTCAGAGCAGAATACTACGGTATTACCATCAATGAGTTAATATCACTGCTTACACGCCTTAATATTGTCCAAAGTGAATTAACTGATAATATCCCGGAACTCAATGTAATAAAAAACAAGGAAGAGATGATCTCCAGTATCAATCAGCTATCCGAAGGTTTCGAATCCCTTGACAGGATCATGTCTTCCATTGGCGGCAGCGACCCATTTGACTTTTCTCTACTGACTGATTCAAAATTTAAAGATACGTTCGGCGATCTCGGTGATTCATATACGGATTTTATCGATACAATCTCAAATTCTCCTAAAGATGTGAATGCATGCCAGTCTGCTTTTGATAGCCTTCTAACATCATGGCTTAATTCTACTGATATTATTGAGGGGTTATCTGATAATACGAAACAGCTGACAATCGATATGCTCTCCTCTATGGGGGTTGCAAATGCTGAAGAGATTGTTACAGAGGCCCTTGTGCAAAAACAAATTAAATTAGCGGCCCAAAAATATGATACCGAAGTGGCCAGTTCAGCTTTGGAGGGTGCAACGCTCAATGAAATCAATCGAATTCTGGATGAGGCTGAGGCCGCTGGCATTTCCAGGGCATATCTCGCTCAGTTGCAACTCGAAAAAATAGCAGTCAATGATACAAAAATCGATACAACTTCTGATATTGATCAAATCATCACTTTGGCAAATGCAGCTGGGTCCAGTACAAAAGTTCTGGCAAAACTTGCCCGCGCCAAATCAGTTTTGAATCAGTATGAAAACGGTACTTTAGATCTAAATGTTCCCGGAAATAATCTATTATTGTCGGAGGCGGAATATACCCTCGATCAAATTGAAAACGGCAGTTTTGATTACGAATTTCAGATAGACATTAATAAAATCAAATCTGGTATTTACGGGAATAACACAACCTCCCTAAGCAACACCGGCAGTTCCAAATCGCCCCAGTCAACTGAACTCGACCTCGCCGCCGAGTCCGTCAACAATCTCAAGCAACACCTCGACCTCCTAACCACCGACCTTGAAAACACCGACCCCTACTCGGAAAAACTCCCCATCTTAAAGGAACTGATCCAAACCCAGGAAGCCTACAACAATGCGCTGCAATCCCAGGCCGACCTGTATTATGACGAGTATCAGAAGTCCCTTCAATCCCTGCCGCAGGATCTTCAGGAGAAGATTTCCGGGTATGACAGCTTCAGCATTGAAACCATCCCAGAAACCCTAAAAGACGCCGTCTCCAAAGCCCAATCCTACCGGGATAAGTGGAATTCTGCCACGATCTCCATCAAGCAGGCCGGGAAGGAGTTGGAAAATCTCCGGCTGAAGCAGATGGATCTGGCCCAGGCCCGCCTGGACGACAAGATCGGCGTAGTCCAGAATAAGGCCGCCGACATTCAGAATCAGATGGACGAGGCTGAGGCTATGGGGCTCAACGCCACTTCGAAACAGTACAAGTCCCTGATCCGCCTGTCGCGGCAGGAAGAAAAGTATAACCAGAACAAGCTGACCGGCCTTCAGGCGGAACTGCTGCTGTTGGATGAGGACGAGGACGCCTATTACGATTGCCTGGGGGCCATACAGGATTGTGAAAATGCCATCTCCAAGTGCGCTCAGAACCAGGCGGCCTACAATAAGGCTATTCTGGAGCTGCCCATTCAATACCTGGAAAAGGCAAATGACAGCCTGAACGACGAACTGGATGAGCTCCAGGATAAGCAGGACGATCTGGACAGCGCCATCGCCGGAGTGACCGGGCACCTGCAGGATCAGATCGAGGCGCAGCAAACGCTTCGGGACGAGGCCGAGGAAACGGCCAAAAAGCAGATCGATGCGATTCAGAGTGAGATCGACGGGCTGCAAAAGGCCAACGACGAGCGCAAACAACAGCTCGACTTAGAGGAAAAGCTTTATAATCTGGAGCGGGCGAAGAATCAGAAGACCACCCGGATCTTCCGGGAATCCGAGGGCGGCTTTGTCTACGAGGCCGATTCGGAGGCGGTCCGAAACGCCCAGAGCGAATATGAGGATGCGCTCTTTGAACAGACCATCTCCGATATGGAAGACAAAATCCGGGATATCGAGGAGTCCCGGGACGCGCTGCTTGAGAGCTATGATCTGGAAATCGACCGACTTCAGAAGATTGTGGAGTCCTGGGACGGCATCACCGAGGCCATACAGCGTGCCAAGGATATGACCATGGCCGGGACGATCCTGGGGTCCGGCTGGCAGGATCGGGTAACATCCGGGGATACCGGCGATTTGGAAAATGTGTCCGGCCAGTACGAGAAAAATGACCGGGAACAGACCTGGACAGAGCGCCAGATCGAGGAAAATGAACGGTTGATCCGGCAGGTGGAGGACTATATCGAAGCCTGGCAGATGGGACAGATTACCATCCGGGAAGCCCGGGAAGAAATCAATGATATCGTCAGCGACGTTATGCCGGAGATCGAGGCCAACGACGAGCGCGTCTCAAGCCTTTCCAACTACACCTCCGCCTGGTCAAATGCGCAGGTCAATGTTGCCGATAGCGTGGCTGCCACTACCGCGGCGGCGGCCAACAACGTGGATGAACTCCTTGCCACGGACGCCAGACGCCAGGCCGTCTTTGATTACGCGGCGGAGTGGTCTAATTCCGCTCTTGCCGTGGGCGGGGCTCTGGGCAGCATCAATGAAGCCAATGCGGCGGCTGTTCTGACCGAGGGGACATATCTGGGCCAGCGGCTGTTAAATCTGGGCGCGTTTCAGGAAACCTACCGCTCCATGGCCAGCTCCATTTCCACAATGTGCAACAGTATTGTGGATTCCTGCCAGGAAGCCGAAGAGGCCATGCGAGAACTGTCCAATGCCGAGGACCGCTATGGCTACGGCCAGGGAACCACCCACGCCAGGCCCGGACTTCACCGGGTTGCGGAGGGCAACCGGCCGGAAATTATTATCCGGAACAGCGGCGCGGCGTTTTTGGCAAAGCGTGAAACCCACTACCCCTTCGCCGGGGGCGAGACGGTTCTGAATCCCTCTGACACAAGACATGTCCTGCGCGGCGATCACCTGGAACAGATCGACGACGGTCTGCCGGTTCTTAAGGACCAGCAGACCCGGTCTTTGATCGACACATTGGGACAGAACGCGCCCTTAAGTATTTCTGGGATGCCGGAGGCATTTTCCCCGTCCGCTGGTCTCACTGCCGGTAATGTGCGGCAGGAAAATGTGGTGGTCAACTTCGGGGACGTGAATCTGCCTCAGGTAAGAGATGTGGACACGTTCACCCGGGCGATTGCGGACGGAACGCTGAAATCCGCCCTGCAGCAGCGCCTGATGAGAAACAAATAGAACCAGACACCGGGCGTCGGCTCTTTTACAGGGGCCGCCGCCTTTTATGGAGATCCTATGACCGATACGAAAATTTTAAAGGAATTATCAAACCTGATTGGCGACTTTGTCGAGGTTTTAATCCGGGACTCCGGCATTCCCACGGTTAAGAGCTGTATTGTGAAGTCGGAAACAGGCCATGAAACATGCATTGTCTCCTGCAATGATACGCTTCACCGGGTCAGAAGCCGGGGCGGCCATTCAGAAGGCGATATTGTCGAAGTCATGCTTCCAAATGGAAATTGGAATCGTGCATTCATTGTTTATTAAATTCGAGGTGAATCATGAACGGTGTACCCGTATTATACAACAGCAACAGAAATTCAAAGGATGCCGGTCTGGATTTTAAGATCACTTATATCTGGGACGGGAACAATCCGCAACAGACCGGAAATATTGTTCACATATATGACAACGCGACCAATGAGATCGTCTATACCGCAACGCAGACCAATTTTTACAAACAGGAATGCACGGTTCCGGCCAATACCCTTGTCAACGGGACTCTTTACAAGGTTACCGTCAATGTGATGTGCGAGGAGGGCGTCTCGTCCCCGTCCGAGCCGTTACTCTTCTACTGCTACACGACCCCGGATTTTGTTTTTACGAATCTGGTACAGGACCAGCTGATCCAGAACGATTCCTATCAGGTACAGCTGTCCTACAGCCAGCCGGAGGGGGAGGAACTGGAGGATTATTATATTTCCCTGTATTCCAGCGATAAAACCATCATTTATACATCGCCGGTCCGCTATCAAACGGAGGAGCTTTCCCTGACCGTTACGGGGCTGGAAAACAACACGCAGTATTATATCAAGGCCTTTGGACAGACCGTGACTGGAATGCAGGTTGAGACGGATTTTTTTCTTGTTTCCGTCCGATATTTGCAGCCCACGATCTACAGCCTGATCGAACTGGCCAACAACGCCAGGGGCGGTTATACCACGGTCAAATCCAATATCATTTCCCTCCGGGCCTATGTATACCGGGATGGGGTTGAGATTGATCCCACCTATGTAAACGGGGAAATGATCGATTTGCGGGACAGCTCCCAGATGCTTAGATTCGAGGACAGTTTCGGCGTGCCGGAGGATTTTACAATCGAGCTGAAGGGATGCGGTTTTGCGCCAAACTCGGCTCCTATGGTACTCTCCAACGGGAAATACGGCATTTCCGTGTATTACAGGACGGGGGCATACGAAGGCACGGGAGGTGTACCGAAGGCGTACTTCGACTTAAGGGCCGCCGGGGAGCTGACGTACGTGGGAATCAGCAACTATATCGATATTCCGGCTGACAACCGGCTGATCGGATTTATGCTCACACGTCGGAACAATCTGTATGAAATCATCGCGTTTGATTATGAGGAGGAGGTGGAAAATCTGTGATTATTCTGGGAAAAACAGCCTGCGGAGATTCTGATTCCATGATGGCTACCGCCACAAATATTGAGGATATCAATATGATCCAGCTGTCAGGCGGCGTGTTTGATGAATTTTTTGTGACCACCAGGGTTTATACGACCTGGGACGGCAGCATCCCCGATGAGTGGGACTTCGACACCAAAATACACGCGCTGTTTCAGGAAAGCCTTTTTGGCGGAAATGTGGAGTTTACCGCGGAGTCGGTTTCCTCCATCCTGGTTAAGAAGCGCCGGGTTGGCGATCTTCATTGGAAAACGTTTTTTGAGATTCCCATCCATTCCAATGAGGATTTTAATTTTATGCGCAACGACTTCTACAACCGGTCGGAGGAGGAATACCAGTACAGCATCGTGCCCACCTTAAACGGGGTGGAGGGACGGTATTCCAGCAATCACAATACCAGCACGGTCCGGTCTAAGTTCGACGGGATTGTGCTGGTTGAGAAGGATGTGGCCTACCGGGCGATTCTGGACGTGTGCCTTTCGGAACGGCGCAATTTTGCCGTTTCCGTGCTGGAACCCAAGGGGCGGAAGAAATCCATCGCCGTCTACAATGGGGACGCCAATTACCGGGAATACGACGTGGAGGGGACGTTTATCCCCTTTGACGACAGCTCCGGGGACTTTGATCTGGAGCACAGCCGCGCTTACCGCGAGGAGGTGGATGATTTTCTCACGAACAGGAAGCCGAAAATCCTGAAGTATGCCGACGGGCGCATGGCCATGGTCTGCATCGTGGACTCGCCGGTCTCCCACTCCTCCCACAACCACATTTCCAATGTCTCCACAAGCTTTACCGCGGTTGAGACCGGTGATTGTGAATCTGTAAACGATCTTTATGACAACAACTTTATCGACACCGACCACGATGTGGATCGCAGCATTTGAATAGGGGGATTTTATGGCAGATATTACCCAGATGCAGCGGGACATCCTTTATCAGTCGGACTGGATTCTGCATTCTCGGATTGAAATTTTGAACCGGAATTTTAAGATCATCCACTATGTCGAGGGAAATTTACTGGACGACAGTTTTTCGGTGGACGCGGACTCGGATATGCGCAGGACTTACAACGCCACCCTCGCCGTCACGGACGCCTCCTTTTTATTGGGGCCGGACAGCTGGGTGTGGATTGACACCTATGTGCGGCCCTACGTGGGGATCGAACATCTGAGAACCGGGGAAATCGTCTGGACCCTGATGGGTACATTTTCCGTGCAGAGCGCTTCCTACCGCGACGACGGCAGCTATACCCTCAGCCTCGACTGCGGGGACCTGGTCACGACGTTAAACGGGGACCAGGGCGGCCATTTCGAGGGACTGAACACCAAAATCGAGGCCGGAACGGAGGCGTACAAGGCCATCGCCGGAACCTTAAAGGAGGCCGGTATCGCCAAATATATCATCCAGGACATCGGGTTTGAAATTCCGTATGATCTTGAATTTTCCGCAAATGTGACGGCTTACGAGATACTGGATGAAATCCGGAATCTGTATGCGGGATATGAAATGGGATTCGACGTTTATGGAACCTTTTTCCTGCGAAAGATTCCCCAGCGGTTTGAGGACAATGTGATTCTCGATTACGGGCAGCTGCGGCCGCTGGTTCTCGGCGAGAGCCGTTCCACCGGGCTGTCCGGGATTTACAACCACGTTCAGGTCTGGGGGCAGGTGATCGATGCGGACCGGTATGCGGGCGCATCTACGCTCTCCGGCGCTGTCTACGGCATTTCCCTGGATGGAATTTCGTCCCTCGGGGATTTGGACAATTTTGAGAAAATCGCCTTTAAGCCAGGCGTCACGAACCCGGAAAATGCCAAGGTGTCCATCAACGGTTTGCCCGCGCTGCCGGTTGTGGACGACGCCGGAGTCCCGCTGGCCCCCGGGACGCTGCCGGTGGGGGTGGACGGCGTTTTTAAATACCGCCGCCGGGAGCAGGCGCTTTATTATCTTGGACAATACCAGGTGTTCGGGGAAGCGTATGACGAAAACCCCGACAGTCCGTTTACCATAACGCGGCTGGGGCGGGAGCTGCTCTACGTGTTTGAGGGAGATGACTATGATGCCATCTACAGCAACGATCTGGCCGGTCAGCGGGCCCGCTATGAGATTTATAACCACACGGTGCTCTCCAGCTCTCTTGACCTGGATCTCGTCGCGGTGCCGTGGCTGGACGTCAACCAGAAGATTTCCTATGTATTACAGGGCGAGGGGGTGGAAAAACAGTATATCATCAAGTCCATTTCCGGGAGCACCACCGAAGCAACAATGTCAATCAGCTGCGTCTCATTTTATCCGGCGTACCAGTACAAAATTTAAAAGGAGTATCGTATGTCACAAACCTATACAGATTTGACTGAAACTATGTTTCCCGATTCCATGGATCAATGGGATCGATACCTGGACCCGACAATCCAGACCATTTCGCTGATCACGCAGTACCAGAATTTTTACAATCAGGGCAAGTTCGAGGAAGCTAACGGGGTGATTGAACATAATCCGATTCTGAAACGGATCATCGTCAACGCCAGCACGATGAACAAAACCCTGGATGCCATCATGGCGCTGCAGCGGTTTTACTTCAGCGATTTCCAGACGTATTTGCAAAATATTATCCAGCTCAAGGGCGAGTACGCTTCCACTGTGAAGTATCCCAAATATTCCGTGGTCACGTATATTGTCCACGACAATACGGAGGCATTTTTGTGCCTGTCGGGCAACTGCCCCATCGGCACACCGCCAACGAACACGAATTTCTGGACTCCCTGGACCGCGCGGGGCGAGAAGGGCGATTCCGGCACCGGGCTGACGCCAAGGGGGACCTACAGCATTACGAAGGACTATTATGTCAATGATATGGTTTCCTACAACAATGTCTGGTGGTACGCCACAAGGGACAATGTGGAGGTGACGCCCTCGGAGTCGGACCGCACCTGGGTGGCGCTGCTTAAATTCAGCGCCGATCTGCTCACCTTCGACAATCATGAGACCACGCTTCGGTCCAGCACCTTTCAGAATGCGCTGGCGGAGCTGGCAAAACGCGGGGAGCATGTGACGCCGGTAACGCTGACCGCGGCCGGATGGAGCGAAACGCTTCCCTATGAGCAGACGGTGGATGTGCCGGGCGGATCGGCTGAGCTTTCGCCGATTATGGTGAGCGTGCTGCCGGACGGGGCGGAGCTGGCCGAGCAGAAGGCGTATAACAAGGCGTTTGGGATTCTCTCTTCGGGCACCGCTTTTTTGAATGACGGGAGCGCGACGTTTAAGGTTTATAAAAAGCCCGCGGTTGATATTACGGTTGGGCTGAAAGGAGTGTAATGATGGGAAATATTTATTTTGCAGGCAGTGGCGGCGGTGGATTGGATCCCGACGATTGCACCGCTACCCCTGCACAGGTATTGGAAGGACATACGGCGGGTGTGAACGGATATGACGATCCGGTTGAGGGAACTATGCCGTACCAGAAGCAGGAGGGAACGTTAAATTGCGGACAGAGCTCGATCATTCTGCCCGGCTATCACGACGGGACCAGAAGCATCACGGCGAACAGCCTGGCAAGCCAGACCCCGGGTACCGCCTCCGCGGCGAATATTTATCCGGGGAAAACTGCCTGGGTCAATGGGAACAAGGTTACAGGGACTATGACCACGCAGGGCGGAGGTACATATACCGCAGGAACCGCAGACAAAACGGTGGTGCCCGCGAACCGGTTTGTGACGGGGAATGTCGTGGTGAAAGGGGATGCGAACCTGACGGCGGGGAATATTAAGAAGGGGGTTAAGATAATGGGTATTACGGGAACTAAAATATCAAACATCAAGTTATCTTTTATTCCCTCTTTTCTTAATAGAAAGGAGGCTTTTTTATGTCCGTGATAAATATGACCGGAACAGGTGCCGGGGGTATCGATCCGGATGAACTGACAGCTCTTCAGAAAGATGTTGTCAAAGGAAAAATCGCAGGTGTTTCTGGTTCGGATGAACCTGTCGAGGGCACACTTGAGTTAACAGGAAATACAGATGAATCTGATGTGGTTTCTGGCAAGACATTTTATTCGGATAACCCTTACCTTCGGAAAACAGGTTCATTAAGTTTGACCGGAAATGCTCAGACTGGGCATGTGTTGGCTGGCGAGACATTCTATACCAATAATTGTAAAACCAAGTTGACTGGAACCATGACGGTCAATAGTCTGCTGTCTTTTAGTGTTGCCGCCTATTCAGGGCGCCGCGTATTGGCGAAATGGCAGAACCCGAATCAGGCGGCAGGGAAACCTTTTAGCGGCGTGATCATCCGATATTCTACCGGCGGATATCCCGGGGTAACTGGCGGGACACAGATCTACAAAGGGGCCGGGAACAACACGGTAGCGGGTGGCTGGTCACAGACATATCTTGATATGCCTGCATTGAATACAACTTATTATTTTAGCTGCTACCCCTATATGACATGTAGCGCAGGGGAAAAAACTGGTACCGCGCTTAACGCAGTCGCAATTACGTCGGCAGTTATAAATAAAACATTTACGGTATCAGGGTCATATACGATACCGACAGGATACACAAAAATGGATCTGTTTGCGGTTGGAGGAGGTGCTAAGATTAGCTATAGCACTTCGAGTGGAGGCGGTCCCCCACATGGGGGAGCTGGCGGAGGGTATACCAAAACAGTAAAAAATTTGACAATATCGCCAGGACAAGTATTATCCGTCATAGTAGGCGCTGGAAATAGTAATGGAAATTCTGGTGGAAATGGGGGAGCGAGCAGCGTTACGCGATCTGGAAGTTCGTTAATTGTCGCCAATGGGGGAACCGTTGAAAGTAACGGTGATTTTTCAAACTGTGGCTGCAATGGAGGTTCCGGAGGCGGTGCCGGAGGATACTACGATAAAGATACTATCAATAATAATGTTGGAGGAAATGGTGGTAGCAACGGTCAAAATGGACAGACAAAAAGCAAACCAGCCGCTAAGTACACTTATTGGGGTGGTACAGGTCAAGGAACCTCGACAAGAGCATGGGGATCTTCAACAGGTACTCTATATGGTGGCGGCGGTGGCGGCGGTGGAGTCGGAATGGCTTATAAATCACATGCTGGTGGAACGGGAGGTGCTGGCGGCGGTGGTGCAGGAGGTGCTGGCGGTGACGGACTCAAAGATGGATATCCGGGCAAAAGCGGTACTCCGAATACTGGAGGCGGTGGTGGTGCGGGGGGCGGATCAGACGTTAAAGCCAACGGAGCCAGTGGAAGTGGTGGCTCTGGGATTGTATTATTAAAATTATATTGATGGAGGTATAAAAGATGGCAGAGATAAGCTATGCATACATACAGGTGGACAGTGATGGTGCTGTGCAGAACATTGCTATGTTTGAGAATTACGAGGACGCAAATCGGATCACCCGAGCGGTATATGGGGACCACGCGTTCGCAGCAGAATACCGCTATGTGGTAAGGCCGGGTGGTATCGACTGTTTTCATGATGGCCGGTTCTGGTACGTGAAAGATGACGGAACAGAGACGGAGGCCGAATACATCCCGACGGAACAGGACAAGATCAACGCGTTACAGAAGGAAAACGCGCAGTTGAAAGCCGAGAGCAATGACCTTACCCTGGCAATGGCAGAAATGATAGGAGGTAAAGTAGATGTTGAGTAATATTCATATGAATATAATCATTCGAGCTTTGAAAATCAGACAACAGAATGGTGAAAATCCAGAAAAGGCCATTAAAGATTATGTTCAGCTTTCCGAAAAAGAAATATCTCAAATTTTAAGTGAAATTGGACGGTAAATATACGTCTAATTTACATTATCGGAATTCCATTTTGTGGGTAGCTGAAATTCAAGAGACAACAAGAACTTGTTACACTTCAAAAATTACACTGCTAGAAATATTGATTATTGGTTAATTCTGACACATTTATCGTTATCACTTTCATAAGATCCATCTAGCTGAGATAAACTGGTTTCTGGAGGCAGTTATAAATCATAGTATCAGGAATATACCCTGCAATTAAGAAAAAAAGCCTTTAAATTCCGCTCTATTTGCTCCGTTATAATATAAGTCGTTGTTCCTTCCGATATACCCTTCCCAACTTCCAACAATGCCCCCATCCCACACACGCGCCAATAAAAATAAATCATGATAACCAAATACGATATATGGCACCCAAAAACTCTGTTCCAGCCATTAGCAAGAATCCACAATGTATAAAACCTATAATATTGATATTGACCACGTTAAAAGATACTACCCCACTACCTATGGGCCTATTAGACGTTATATACCACCCATTTGTAAAATCAGACGGTAGCAGTGAAATTGTAGTGTTCCGTGCAACAATTCCTATATCAAACACAACATTCCTAGAAGCCTTTGTGAGAATATATTCAAAATTGATATAATTAAATTGTGATAGATTTATACTGTTTGTTGAAACAATGCCATAATATTTTGATGAATCATGATCAGCTGGTTTTTTAATTGTTATTTGTCCTGCATCGAATTTAATATATGTGCTGGGAGCTTGGTTGAATCCGCCTGCTAAGGAGGTCACAGTACCACGTAAATATAAATCAGTAGCAGTAGGAACCCACCCTTCCCAAGTACCCGTAATACCCAGAAAAAAAATATTGCATCAGGCGAAATTTTATTCTAGCCAAATATGATATATATAGCCAGACCATTCGCGTGTGGCAGCTTCTTCCCCTGAACCATATAGTCTAAAATGAGGCATTTTTATTGAAATCGTTGATGTAAATGACGCATTTACTAAACTTGTCGATATTATATAGGTTGATCCCTCAACAACATTATTTGCATAACCTGTCCCTATTTTATCAGTATCTGACGATCCTCTATATACTTCAGTTTTAATTCTGGAAGAGTAGGTGATGCTCATAGTAGTAAGGCTTTTTACATATATTTGGACTTTTAGATATCTGTATCCAGAGTAATTATATGATTTTCCAGATATCAGTTTTGGGCTTGGACTACCTGGATTTAAAATACCTCCACTTTCAAAAGAGAGCTGATAACTTGCAGTGAAATTTGCGACATTATTGCCATGTAAATAGAGATCTGTGGGGGTAGGAACATACCCTTCCCAGGTACCCGTAATACCCAAAAAAAAAATAAAAAAGCAAAGAAAAAATGTATAAAGAAACTAACTTAACCAAATACGATAAATATAACCTTTCAGTCCATATTCAACATAACCCTTGTCAGTTTTATGATACCCCCTTATCCTTAAATCTATATCTTTTATCACATTTGCAATGTTTGATACATCAATGCTTAAAGTTGTATCTGTATTTAATGTGATCTGCTTATCAATACTTCCAAGTAAGGTATTCGAATTGTAGTATCCGACTAATTGTACCCAATTTTGTCCTGCTTCTGATATATTAATAGTTATGTTCAGCTTTTTATAAGATGTTAAGTTATAACTTTTTGCTGTTTTTATTTCACTTGGATTACTTGAGGATGGAGATATATAGATTCCTCCAGTATGAAGTGAGGCATATAAAATGCAGGCCCAACCAGCAACATTATTTCCCCTTAAATATAGATCTGTCGCAGTAGGAACATACCCCTCCCAACTTCCGGTAATACCCAAAAAAAAAAGAAAGAAAGATAATCTTATTATGATAACCATATTTTGTAAATATAAATCGTAGGAGTCCCTCTAAAAGTTATCCCTACACATTTGGTTATGTTTAAACCACTAAATGTCCAAACCAGTGTTTGATTACCCGTGTTCAATTTCTCTTTAGTGCCAAAATTGTCGTAGTAAAGGTTGTCTGCAGCACTAGCTCCATAACCTGCAGTAATTGAATGATTACTATATACATTTACTATATTGGCCAACATGCTTAACTTCGTATAACCAGCAAGGTTGTACTGTTTTTGTGATACAAGCGAAGTGCCTGTGCTGGTTGAACCATATCGAACAGCAATCATCCCGCTTTCCTCCATGATAGATCTACCATGTATCAAATTACCGAGGTTATTCCCATAACTGTACAAGTCGTTTGCTGCTACGACCCACCCCTCCCAACTTCCCGTAATACCCAGAAAAAAAATATTGCATCAGGCGAAATTTTATTCTAGCCAAATCCCACTCCCCACCTCCCCTTCAATTATATCCCACCCCACCCCCTTCTACAACCCCCGTTTATTTCAAACATTTCCCCCACCCCAATCATCCCCCCACTCCCCACTACACTCAACCAAAAGGACTCTCAACTATGGACAATGCACACGCAAAAGGAAAAGCCCTCTTCTGGGGCGACTATTTCCAGTACACGCCTACCGGCGTAAGCCTCGCCAGAAAAGCCGGTCGCTATATCACCGATGGATCAAAGGTCCGGCGAGGCGACCTGGCCTTCTTCTACTACGACTCTCTCGGCCGGGTCGGTCATGTTCTGGCCGCTTATGTTGTCTCGGTAAATTATTCCCGGGAAATCATCCACATCAAATCAATCGAAGGAAACACCTCCGGAGCCGCCTATGAGCGCAACGGCGGCATGGTGGCGGCAAAAGAATACACCATCCGTTTCAACGAAATTGGCGGCAGGAACAAATGGAACGGTTTTGCACGCCCGATGTACGGGGACGCCACCTGTACTGCCGATGAGTTGATCGAAGTTTTGGAGGCAGAGATCGGCTACATCGAAAAAGAATCCAACAGCCAGATGGACAACAAAACGGCCAATGCCGGAGAGAATAATTATACAAAATATGGAAAATGGTATGGCTGCAACGGTGTTGCCTGGTGCGCACAATTCCAGTCCTGGTGCGGCTATATGGCCTGCAAAAGACATATGGAGCGCTCCAGAACCGGTTGGGAACGCCAGACGGACGGATCATGGCACTATCGCGTAAACGGAGTTCCGGTCAAAAACGCCTGGAAGGAAATCAATACCGTTTCCGGTTTGCAATGGTTCGTTTTTTCCGGGAACGGAACCATGATCACCGGCTGGTTTGGAAACGAGGCAGGCGACTGGTACTACCTGAATCCCGACGATGGGGCCATGCTGGCGGCCCAATGGTTCAAAGTGAATGGAAAATGGTATTACGCCACAAAGTCCGGCCAGACCGCCAAAAATACCTATGTAAAATCCACCGCCCCGGACCTGTACTGCTGGGTTGGGGCCGACGGATCCTGGGAGCCGCAGCGGAATACCAAAACACCCGATCTGATGAAATACGAGCTGGCCGAATAACGTGAAAGGTATTTTGTAATGGACACACTGACCGCTTTGACTGACTTATATACGGTATGGGGCAATGTTGACAAATGGCTGTTGATTACAGGTTTTATACTGGGCTTTAATCTCCTCAGGATCATCGCCCGACACCTGCACAAAGCAGGCTTGAATAGCTTCCATTTTTTAGAAAAATACCGTGATTATATGAATCGCCGGGAACACAATCAAAAGAACATCGAGATGATCGACGAACTAAAATCCGAAATCAGGAAATGCAACGACAAGATGAACGTGATTTCCACTATGATGGTCGAACTTAAAACAATCATCGAGCAAAATGACCAAAAGAACAGCGCCGAGCACATGGAAATGGAACACCAGCGCAATAACGCCCGCAGAGAAAATCTAAAGCAGGAGCTTTATGCCGCCTACTACAAATACAGGGACCGGGCCGAGCGCGAAGGGAAACGGGAACTGTCGTCTGTTGAGTACGAAGGCTTCTGGTCGATGTTTCATGAGTATGAATCGCCGCCTTTAAACGGCAATGGACAGGTGCATTCAGTTATCGAGGTGTATATGAGAGGATTTGCCGAAAATCCGAGCCGGGAATAAATCTGGGGACATTTCGTCCCCATTTTTTTACGCCGCTACCACGTCACCACCCGGTCAATCAACGCCCGCTGTTCACCGGACGATTTTGTCAGGTATATTTTTGTGGTCTCAATACTGTCATGGCCCATCAAATCAGCCAACAGCGATATGTCGTTAAACCGGCTGAGAAAATTCAGAGCAAAACGGTGCCGGAAGGAGTGGGGGTAAACTGTTTCCTCCGGTATTTTGTATTTTACCGCAAAACGTTTCAGCTGCATCCGGATTCCCCGTGGCGTGATCTGCTGCCCTCTCCGGTTGCAGAAGATGTATCCGCTGCTTCTATTCTGGCTGTTCAACCATTCCAGCGTCTCCTCACAGAGAGCAGCCGGGAAAAATATCCTGCGGACTTTTCTCCCCTTTGAACATAAATCCATACACCCCTGCACCACATGCTCCGCTTTAATTTTGGTCAGTTCGCTCACCCGCACTCCGGTAGCCCCCAGAAATCTGACAATAAAATACCATTTCAGATTATGATCCTTTTTAAGCCGTCTCTTTAACTTTTCGAAATCCTTTTTGGAGATAACTTTATCCAGATAGTTGCCGTTTTGATGCCGGACCGAGGACAGCCTATAGCCCTCGCAACCGGTTTCCGGCTGTTCTGATTCTTCCAGAAATTTCAGGTAGCGGTTCAGTCCGTAAACCCGGGCGTTCACCGTGTTCACCGCGTAATGCTCCAATAAATACGCTTTGTAAGCCAGCAGATGATCAACCGTCACCTCGCCGTACTGCGAATAAAATAATTCAACGCTTTTACAGTATGAACAAACCGTCTCTTTGCTGGCTCCCTGACGGACCAGACTGTCCGCAAATGCATTGGCCGTGGATTTCATTTTCATCACCAATTCACCACCTTATTGACGATTTGGTACTGCTCGTTGCTGCTTCTCCTCAGATAGATTCTGGTGGTCTCCAGGTTTTCATGGCCTAAAAGGTTGGACAGCAGCGTGATATCCCCACATGCCTCCAAAAATGTTTTCGCAAAGTAATGCCGGAACGAGTGCGGATACATCCGCTCCGGGTCGATCTGGTACAGGCCTGAAAATACTTTTAATTGTCTGCGGACCGCGGATGTGCTCATGGGATCGCCCAGATTGTTTAAAAAGAGCCTGCCATGGTCCCTTTTCTCCTCTTCCAGCCAGCTAAGCAGCTCCGTTCGCAGGGTCTTGGGAATGTAGATTCTGCGGACCTTATCGCCTTTGGAATGGATGTCTTTGTACCCGAGTCTGACATCTGCAACCAGGACTCCCACCAGCTCGCTGACCCGGACCCCCGTCGCCGCCATAAACCGGATTGCGTAATAATAATTATAGATCTGGTCCTCTTTTAACCGGCGTTTCAGGTACTCGTAATCAGCCTGGCTGATCACCCGATCCAGCTGCATCCGACGCGTTACTTTGATTGTTTTCGACGTCAGATCGATTCCCAGGAACTTAAAATAATTATTCAAAGCCCGAATACTGATATTGACGGTCTGGGGACTATAGTGGTCGATCAGCTTTGCCCGGTATAACTGTAGATTTTCCGCAGTGATTTTTCGGTGCTGTTTGAAATACTGCCTCACGGCATACAAATAGGACCGGACGGTATTGTCCGATAAATTTTTCCGGTACAGATATTCCTGGTACTGTTCCAAATCCCTGTACAATTTACTTCGTTTGTCTACGTTTGACGGAATACAATTTTTCATTTAGCGGCCTCCTGTGTTTTGATTCTATTAAATAAGAATACACCAGAATGTCCGCCAAATGTTTATCTTTTTCGTCCGTAAAATTAAGAAACAGGAGCAGAGAGCCACTTAACTCTCCGCCCTGTTCACAACCAGGCCGCTCCTTAACCTGCTTTTTATGCATTTATTTCAAAAGATCCATCAACTCATTGAGCGTATACGCTCTGCCCTTCTCGTCCTCCACCTGATACCGCTCCTGACGCTCTTTCCTGGAAAAGAATACGATCAGATCCTCCAGACTGTTAACCGGACGGTCCTCAATCAGACACTTTCGCCAGAATATACCGGCGTGGTTGACCGTAACCAGAGGGGTCTTATAAGTAGTCTCACTTAAGGGGACGCAGGAATAGCCGCACAGATGATCCTCGGCGATCTCCTCAGCCAGATCCTTGTTGACGATTCTGCCGCCGGTTTCCTGGCAGTAGCCGTATAGTTTTTTAATAAATTCCGGGAAGAGCTCATCCTCCCAAAACTTCCGGAATGCTTCGTATTCCGCTTTTATAGGTTTATCCGCAATATAATAATTGACAGCCATTCTATCCTCCATAAATCTCCGGCCGGGATCACCCTCGGCCGTCTCCGGACTCCTTGACGCGTTCAGCACAAATGTTGTATAAAGATTCATTTGCTGCTATTATATCATAGATTGCGGATTTTTTGTGACTTTTATTTCCCATCAAAATGAACGCAGCAGCCCGATGACCTTTCCCTGTATCTCCACCTGGTCCACAATGATGGGCTGCATAGCATCATTTTCCGGCTGAAGGCGGTAGTGTCCGTTCTCCTTAAAGAAGCGCTTTACTGTGGCGGAGTCCTCCACCAGGGCCACGACGATATCTCCATTTTCAGCGGTGTCGCATTGCTCCACGATGATCTTGTCGCCGTGGTATATCCCGGCATTGATCATACTGTCGCCTTTCACCCGGAGCATAAAGACAGACCCGCCGCACCCGCGGTGGAGGGCTCCGGCCGGAAAGGAGACGTAATCGTCAATATTCTGATCTGCCAGCAGAGGCATACCGGCGGCGACGGTTCCCACTATGGGAATCCTCAACAGGTCGCGCTCCTGGATGGCAGCGCTCTCCACCAGCTCGATGGTGCGCGGTTTTAACGGGTTCCGCCGGATATATCCCCTGCGCTCCAGAGTGTTCAGATGCGCGTGCACGCTGGACGTGGATGTCAGCCCCACCGCCAGGCAGATCTCCCGCACGGTCGGACAGTAGCCCTTCTCGCGCATAGCCGCTTTCACGTAATCGTACACTTCGCTCTGTTTGGGGGTGAGATTATCATTCATCCGCAGCTCCTCCTGTGATCCGAACGTTTGTTCTTGAATTATTTTTATCATATCATGAACATATGTTCGTGTCAACAACAAGTTGCCGGGACGCCTCCTCCAGCAATGAGACCCGCTCATTGTGAAGACGGCCGTCCTCCACCATAGCGGCCAATCCCCGAAGGGCTTCCCCAAGCCCGCGTCCCGGCGTATAACCGATTTTAATCAGGTCTGCGCCGGACACCGCAAGGTCACGCACACGAAAATGCGCTTCTTCCGCCTCCACCTCCTCCAAAATGGACGTGAAACGGCTGATCTCCTCGGTCCGTTCCCGGATCAGCTGCGGATTCTGCCCCCAGATATCGCACCGCCGGACCTCCAGCAGCCGCCTCATCTGTTCCGGGCCCAGGCGGCTTAACCACCGCCTCATGCTTCTGTGGCTTTCCTTAAAATCCACATCGTGGTATTTCACCAGCTCTGCGATCTTCGCCCGGATTTCCCCGTCGAATCCCAGCCTGCCTAACACCTGATCCGCGATATTTGCGGAGACGGCTCCATGGCCGTAAAAATGGCCGGTTCCATCCCCGTCCTCCGTGTAACAATACGGCTTGCCGATGTCGTGAAACAGTACGGCGAACCGCACGATCTCATCGCGGCCCGCCGCTTCCAGCGCAGCCAGGGTGTGCTGCCACACATCGTGAACGTGATACCGGTTGTTCTGCTGAAACCCGACCATGGGAATCAGCTCCGGCAAAATGGTCAAAAGGATCTCCTGCGTCTGCCGGACCAGCCCGGCCAGTCCATCCCCGCAGCCTGAAAAAATCTGCCGCAGTTCGCCGCCCACGTAGTCCGCAGGCACTGCCGCCAGCGTTTCCCGATGCTCGATTGCCGCCTGCAGCAGCCTCGCGTCCGGCCGAAATCCCAGCAAAGCCGCCGTGCGCACGGCTCTGAGAATGGCCGGTCCGTTTCCCGCAAAATACCGGTTCGGATCTCCCACACAGCAAATTATTCCGTTCTCCAAATCCGCGCGGCCCAGAAAGGGATCCACAAAACCGTCCTTCAGGCTATACGCAATGGCGTTCACCGTAAAATCCCGGCGGCTCAGCTCCTCCTCCAGACAGCCCATGAAATCACGCTCCCCTTCCCGGCTACCGCCTGAAAGGGAAATAATTTCACAGGAATAATGCCGGTTTCTCAGCCCCACCGCCCCGTCCTGGGCGTTGATGGAAATTTTTTCCATCCCCGCACCGGCAAACAGTCCGGCGATTTCCCCGGGAAGCGCGGAGGAAAGGATCTCCCATACCTCCGGAATGCGGCCCAGAAGCCAGTCCCGCACGCAGTCCCCGGCCAGACACGCCCGGTGCCCGAAATCCTCCAGCCGTTTCAGAACCGGCTCCACCGGAAGGGGATGTTCAATTTCCAATCTCACCTCTAACCACCCTCTCATTCACACTGGCCACAAAATCGCGGATTTCCTCCTCGTCCGGCTGCTCTGGCAGGGAGGTATTCTCACCTGCGTATTTGAGGCGCCGCTCGTACTCGTCCACCATCTCGAAAAATTCCGGGATAGGCTGGCCTGCGCCGTCCAGGTATTTTCCAGCGCGGATTTCCATCAATAGGTCGTGCTCCTTCTCCCGGTAGGTCACGATCCGCTCCTGTTCCAGTATATCCAGACACATCATGTACAGGCGGATCAGGTGCATCATGTGCTTGCCCAGCTTCCCGTGGCCGATGGCGTTCTGGTTGCGCTTGCCAATCCTGGCGTAGGACTTGACCACGCTCTGCATCTCCGACCACAGGCCCGCGTAATCCCGCAGGGGATAGTGCCTCAGCGTAATGTCCATGAATATTTCCGATTCCAGCTCCTCACAGACCGCCCGGTCGGTGTAGAGCCTGACCGCGTCCTCCGGCATGGGGAAATACCGCGCCTTCCAGTCATAACACGCGTGCTCGATGGTCTTTAAAATGTGCTGTTCATTCTCGGCCTGGCCCACCAGGCGCGCGGACTTGTTCTCCAGCCTGCGAAGCTGCTGGTTGGCGTAACCGCCGAAGGTGTACACCGCCCGTTTGGACAAAAACATGTGGGCCTTGTCCAGCAGCTCCCGTCCCGCCTCCGAGAGATACAGATAGTGCTCCGGCCTGTTCCCCAGCAGCTCGATGGTATTGGGGTTGCAGCCGGAAAGCAGACCGATCAGCTTGTTGAAGGAATAGATGACGGTGTCGGTCTGTTCGTCGGATACCTGCTCAAATTTCTCCCCAGTGAGTATTTCCCGCTTGCGGTTTAAGGCGCAGCCCCGGATATCCAGGTCGCTGGTGCCTGTGCTGGTTCCGTAGGCGTGGCTGCCTCCCAGGGTGAGGATCATGATATTTTCCCCCAGATGCCCGTCGGCTCTCAGGAAATCGTAATCCGGCCCTTTCAGTGTTTCTTTGATCTGATCCAGTGTCACGGTTTTGTCCTCCTTTTTGGCCTGCCCGGCGCTTCGGCCCTGTCTATTTTCCCTCTGCCCCGAACACCGAGGCTTCCTTGATATCCAGCTTTTTGCACCAGGCCCTCAGCTTCTTCTCGTCGTAATGGGACAGTTCAAAATCCTCCAGAATATAATCCAGCTCAATGTCCGTCTTGATAGTGGCCAGCTCCTTGGACAGCATGGCCGCCGCCTCCCCGCACAGCTCCCCTTCCTCCCCGGTCTTTGTCAGGGCCTTGTAGGGGGAACGGCTGATCCCCAGATTCTGCTTCCAGAAGTCCTGCAGCTCCTTCAGCACCTTTTTGTCCTGCTCCGCCTCGTGCAGGGCGGCGTAAATCTCCTCCACGGTGCCGTACTCGTTTAACAGCAAGGGGGCGGCGCTGGCTACACCCTTTACGCCGGGGATATTGTCCGAGGAATCGCCCTGGATTCCCTTTAAATCGGTGATCTGACAGGGCAGGACGCCCTCCTCGGCGAGGACATGCTCTGCCGTGAACTCAAAGGTCTTCTCTGGCAGGTTGATGGACTTTTTATCCAGACCGTAGGGCCCGTAGTATTTTTCGTAGAGCTCGTCCGCCTTCTCCTGCCGTGCCTGGACCATCCAGGCACGGACGTTGTGCTCGTCGTCCACCAGCTGCAGGTAATCGTGGTCCTTGGTCATCACCACCATGGGAATCTGGTCCCGGAACTTCATCACCAGGCTGCCCGCGTAGTCGTCCGCCTCGTACCGGTCGCTGTAGAGCACCTTGAATCCCGCGTCCGCAAGAATCTGCTCCAACAGCACAAACTGCTGCTTTAACGGCTCCGGCGTGGACGTCCTGGTGCCCTTGTAATCGGGGTAGAGCTCCCGGCGAAAGGTATCCCTGGTCTTGTCGAACACAAAGGCCACGTGGTCCGGCTGCTGGCGCTTCACCAGGGAAGCCACGGCCTTTAAAACGCCGAAAATGCCGTTGGTGTAGGTTCCGTCCGCGGCGTGCAGAATCTTGTCGTAGTGCCGCTTTTTCTCCTCATCGGTCTTGGCAAACAGGATTTCCCGCGGCAGCACCGCGTAGTAACAGGTTGACAGTAGGGACGATCCGTCCACAATCACAAATTTTCTAACTGACATATCTAATCCATCTCTTTTCTTTTAATTTAACCGGGAGCTTCGTTCCCGCGGCATTTGGCGTGGTCAGACGTATTTGTGGTACACCTGGTACCAGCCGGGCGTCTCCCCGTAATATTCCAAAAGCACTGACTCCGCCCGCTCCTGCAGAAACATGGTCTGCGTTCTCAGATTTTCAAGATTCATCCGGCATTCCTCCTGACTCTGAGGACTGAGTCCATCCACCCGCAGCAGTTGTCTGTTAAAATTGATCCCGGACACCTCCAGAATAAAGGTGTGGCGGTGCCAGATATGGCCTCCGTAATCGATACTGATGCGGTACACATAGCCGTGTACGCTCTTCATCTGCGCTTTAAAACAAAAATTCCTGGAATCCAGGAACTCAAATCCGGTGCCCTTAAATGCGCCGGTAAACGCCCGCTTCACCGAACAGCCCTTCCGGGTGGGGCTGAGGCTTCTGCTGAATTGGTGCGGCAGAATTAACGCCTTAAGTTCCTGATTCAGCCGTACCAGTTCCCGGTCTGCGCGCTGCCCGCAAAACCGCGCTTCCTCCAGCTCCTCCACCGCAAGCGCTTCCACATACCGGCAATCCGTAAGCGTTCCCATCTGCTCCTGAAACAGCTCTTCCAGCCGTTTAAAAGGAATTGAAAGGCTCCCTTGCCTGTCCACCTCCAGGCGCAGCACGATCCGGAAAAAGGACGCCCCGGCGTTTCGGGTGATTACCACCATATTCTCAAAATAATTGCCCGGGTAACCCGGCGCCTCGCGGGAGAAACAAGCCGATTCCGCTGTGTTCCCGGAGTCCGCTGTCTCTCCGGCTTGCGCGGGCTCAAGCACGTTCAGCCCTACCGCGATCTCCCGGGGACACAGAGCGTTCGTCAGCTTCCGCATAAACAATACCATCTCCTCAAAGCCCGGCTGACCCTCCGGTCCCCCAAACTCCGAAAGATTGGTAAACAGACGTACTTTCCCGGCCTCTCCCGGCCCTCCGGCACGCACAACCTCATACGCCTTCAGCCATGGAACGGAACATACGAGACGTCCGGCATGCGCCTCGGCCTCCGCCGGGTCTGAAAACGGCCATTCCGGCTGCATATGGAAACGGATTTTGCTGTAAGAGAGCCCTGCCTGTTCCAGAAGCCTGCCCACGGCTTCCAGGGAATCCTTGTATTTCATGTCCTTTGACATGACTAAAAACTTGTTTTCTTGATACCATTTCATAGCCTGCCTCACCTTCTGAATCCGTTCTGCCCCGACGTAACAGATCTGCGCACGTCCAGGCGCCAAACAGATCCTAATACCGTTCCGGACAGTTATCAACATTCTACCATATCCGCCGCCGGTTTTACAGCCCAACTTCAGACACACCTCCGTTAAACACATTTTAACCGGTTCTTCCCGACAAAAAAGGCTGCCTTTGCCATATAAAACAGCAAAGAACAACCTCTTTTTTCCGTTATTTTTAAACTATCACAAATTCCGCCCGCGGCGATTCAGCATCCTGATCCGCAGTGTCTTGCGCTACCCTTTCCTGCGTTTTCGGAAGTCCTCCTTCACCCTCAGTCTTATCTCTTCATCCCTCTCACCACCAACGCCGCCGCCCCAATCAGCCCTCCATCGTACCCTAACGCTGTGGGCCTCACCGGCGGTACCGCGCCGGTCGAAATGTGAAGCTCCCGCGCCAAAACCTCGCACAGCGCCTCCCGGTAATGTTCAAAGGCCAGCGATAGTCCGCCTCCAATGATCACCACCTCCGGGTCCAGAACCGCGCAGCAGGCCGCGATGGCCTGCCCCAGGTAGATTCCCTCCCGCCGGAACGCCTCCCGCGCCGCCGGCTCGCCCTCCTTGGCAAGGCGGGCGATGCTCACGCCGTCCGGGGCGCCGCCGCTGGCCGGCAGACTACACCGCTCAGTTCCTCCGCCCGGGGCATTGCTTGCCCCCGGCAGCGCTTCTCTCTCCCCCGCCTTCAACGCCAAATACCCGTTCGCCAGTCCTCTCCCGGACGCGCAGTCCTCCACCGCCACCCTGACCGGCCCGTCCGGTCCGTTTCCAACATCCACATGGATCAGCCCCACCTCCCCGGCATTTCCCTTAAATCCCCGGTAAAGCTCCCCGTTCAAAAACAGCGCTCCCCCGATGCTGTTGCTCACCGTCAGATACAAAAAATCTCCGGCCTCCCGGCAGTGCCCGAACATCCGCTCTGCCAGCGCACAGGCGTTGCAGTCATTTTCAATATACACCGGAAGCCCGAAACGCCGTCCGACGATCTCGCCGATGGGCAGATTGTAGATTCCCATAAAGGAAGCGGATATCCACATCCCCGTCTCCGGGTCCGCCAACCCCGGTATGGTCATGCCCACGGCGCTGATCTTCATCTCCGGATGCTCCTCAATCACCCGCTCCATGGCGGAAATGATATCCGCTGTCACCTGCTCCGCCGACATCCGGCTCCAGAGGTATTTTTCCTTGCAGATCACCCTGCCGTCCGCGGCCACAAGTCCCGCCACGTACTTGGAGCCGCCGATATCCACCGCCAAAATCACTTCCCGTTCCATAGCGCTCCTTTCCCCGCCCGGCTCAGTCGGAAAAGCTGGGTTCCATGGCCAGCTTGGCCCAGGTGTTCATTCCCTCGGTGGGGTCGAATCCCAGATGGCGGCCGATCTCGCAGGCCAGAACCTGCATGGGCGTCAGGTATTCCACTGCGGTCAGAAACTCCCGGTTCACCGCAGGGAAGGTCAGGGCCATGGGACTTCCCGCGCCGTCCGCCTCGCTGCAGACCAGCACGCAGTTGTCCGTCATTTTCCGAACCACCTCATACAGTTTCTTCATGCGCTCCTTCTCCGGCCCGTCCTCCGCGCAGAGGAAAAAAATGCAATCGCCGGGATTCACCGTCCGAATGGGTCCGTGCATAAACTCCTCCAGCTCGTAGGCCATGGTCAGCCGCTTGTGAGTCTCGATAAATTTCAGGGCTGTCTCCAGCGCCGTCCCGTAATTGGCCCCATAGCCGATCACCCGGTAGAAGGGCGCGTTCATCACCATCCGCTTGTGCTCCTCAAACCAGTCCAGGGTCCGCTCCACCGCCGCCCCACAGCTCTGAATCAATCCCTCAAGGCCATCCACGTACGCCCGGTACGTCTCCCCGTCGATGGTATGAAGCGCCTTAGCCGTCTCCACCAGACAGAGCAGAAGCAGGAAAATGCCGGTGGAGTGCCCCTTTGTGGACGGAAGCGCCAGTTCATTACCCGAGGGCTTTACCATCACCACGTCGCACTCCCTGGCCAGCACTCCCTCAGGGTTCAGGGTGGTGCACACCACCGGAATCCCCTGGGCCTTTGCCGCCCGGGCCGTGATCACCGCGCCCTTGGAGCGGCCGGACTCGGCCGGACAGATGACCACCATCTCCTCCGGCTTGTATTTCCCACCCACGTTTAACCCCTCGTGGTTGTTGAAAAGCATTGGATAAGAATACGTCGCTTCTATATTTAACAGTTTCTCCGCAGCATACTTTAAAACCAGCCCGGCGTGGGACGGCGATCCGGAACCGCTGAAATAAATCCGCCGGAACCGGTGGGACGTGAACAGCTTCACAAAATCTCCGGTCAGCTCCTCCCGTCGTTCCAGACACTCCCTAAAATAGCCCGGCTCCGACATAATCTCCTCCAGCATCACATTCCGTTTTTCTGCATTCATCATCAGTAACCCTCCTTCATTTTCCTTTTATTGGGATATCGCAGACCGTGGACCGGGCCGTGTCGTACCGTCGGCCCGCAGCCTTCAAATCATTTCACGGCTGCAAACGCAAATCCTGCTGCTCCACCTCTGTCATCGCGTGGAACACCGCTCCCAGGGCCCCGGCCCGGCCTCCCAGGCTCGCCAGGCAGACGTCGGCGCGGATGGGGGTGAGGCGTTCCACCTCCTCCCGGAGCCGGTAGATCACCGGGCTCATTTGCTCCGACACATCTCCCCCGATCACTGCTTTAGCGGGCCCCAGCAGGCTGACACAGTTGGCAATCGCCACGGACAGGTCCCGGATAAAGGGCTCCACCACCCGGGCGGCCTCCCGGTCCCCCTGCCCGTAAGCGGCGAACAGCTCCTCCGTGGGCCGCCCGTGTCCGGTCAGGGCGGCCCCGGAGCATTTCCGCTCCAAAACGCCCTGCTGCCCCGGTTGATTGACATTCCCCAACTCCACATCCCGGCTCTCCAGAAAATACCCGATCTCCCCCGCGTTGCCTCCGGCCCCGTGTATCAGCTGTCCCCCGCAGATCACAGCCCCGCCGATCCCGGTTCCGATGCGAACAAACAGCATATCGTCCACCTGATCCCCGGAGCCCAGCCAGCGCTCCCCAAGAGCCGCCAGATTCACGCCGTTCTCCACGAAAACCGGGAACGGGAAATGCTCCTCCATCAGTCGCTTTAAGGGAAAATTGCTCCACCCCAGAAATTTCGCCCGCACCACGCTGCCCTCGGCGGTGACGATTCCCGGCACTCCGATCCCCATGCCGAAAACCGCTTCCATCTTCAGCCCACAGTCCCGCACCGCCTCTTCCACGACTCCGATGAGCTCGCCCATCCGGCTGGACGGCGGGCGCTTTGTCTCATATAGCGCCTCCCCCGCCAGATCCGTGATGATCAGCCGCAGGTTGGCGCTGGCGATATCGATGCCGATGCAGTACGCCGACCTGGGATTAAATCCCAGCATCACGGACGGCCGCCCCGCCCCGCCGGAGGGACAGCAGTCCCCGTACTCCACCAAAAGCTTCTTGCGGACCAGCTCGTCCACAATGGAGCTGACCGTGGTCTTGCTCAGATTTAACGCCCGGGCCAGCTGCGCCCGGCTCACCGGCTGTCTCTCCTTCACCATGTTCAGGATCAGCGACCGGTTGATCCTGCGGATCAGTTCCAGATGCCTGGGATTTCCGCCTTTTGCCATCGCGTTCACTTCCATTTCTCAATTAGTTTTATAACTGTACTAATTATATTTTTTTAATCCTGCCGCAGATCGGAATCCGGGCAGGAATTGAATTTCACCTGCTTTTATCATATTTCAATATTCCATAAATATCAAGGATATTTTTGCCTCCGTTATCACAAATTTTTGCCGTCTGTTTTGTACAAACTGTATGGCATAAATAAATTTTGATATTGGACTATTTCACTTTCCGCTTGATCTTTTGCTCATTTGCCGTTATAAAGACATTATAAAGGCAGCAGAAAGGAACGCCCCGCCGCCTGGCGCACCGCGGACTGCGGGCGCTGCAGACCAACGGGCATGCATCCGATGAGGGGACAGGTAAACCTATGGATAAAGGAATCGAATATATTTTGGAGGTGGCCCGCTGCGGCGGGATCACAAAAGCCGCGGACAATCTGTTTATCACGCCCTCGGCCCTGAGCAAATTTGTCCAGGCCCGGGAGGAACAGCTGCAGGTGAAGCTGTTCCACCGCATCGGCAAACGCTTCGTGCTGACCCAGGCCGGGGAATACTACGTCCAGAAAAGCCGGGAAATCGAGCAGATTCAGCGGGAGCTGGAAACGCAGATGAGCCGCTTCTCCAGCATGAGCCGCGGCGTGATCCGGCTGGGCGTTCAGGCCAGCTTTACGGAGGTCATGTTCCGTTTCATATTGCCGGAGCTGAAGGCGGCATTTCCGGGCATCAATATCCTCATGCACGAACATCCCATCGGGGAACTGATCCAGATGGTAAAGGACCGCCAGCTGGATGTGCTGCTGGCGGTGATCGACAAGCGGGAGCGCAGCTTCTGCTATCAGCCCCTTTTTCAGTGCGATCTGGTGATGGCGGCCGTAAAAAGCCACCCGGTGGTCCAGAAGGCGGTGGACAAGCCCGGCTTTCCCTACCCCTGGATCGACATGTCCTACTGTTGTGAAGAGCCAAATGTGATGCTCATGCCCGGTTCCCCCTACCGCACCTACGCCGACAATCTCTACGCCTATTACCAGCTAAAGCCCAATATCGCCTACCAGCTGGGTTCCTCCCGCAGCGGCCTGGCCTGCGTGGCCTACACCCGCGCCCTGATGATCACCCTGGACCACATGATCTTCAACAACCTCTTCGACACGGAGATCGTGCCCCTGTCCGTGGGCGAAAAACCCCTGTCCAAGGAGCTGGTCATCGCCCATTTGGAGGACACCATGCTGGCGGAGGAAATCCAGGTGTTCCACGATATATGTAAAAAGCATATCCGCTAACAATCCCCGGATCACGCTTCCCCTCCGCCTCTCAGATAATATCAACTTTAAGTTGATAAATATTGAAAATATTGAGCTGTACTTCCGTACATGATTGTTTTATGATAAATACATCAAATGACTGCGCAGTCATCCCACAGGAACCAAGTCCCTGCAAAAACTATCATGTACGGAGGAAATCATGACGCCATTACAAATCACGCTTATCATACTGCTGTGCACCATCATCGCCTTTTTATCCGGTAAAATCCCATTTTCCATTATCTCGGCCGGAATCATCCTGGCCCTCATTCTCACCGGTGTGATGAAACCCGCCGAGGCATTAAGCGGCTTCATCAACACCAACGTGGTCATGTTCGTGGCTATGTTCGTCATCGGCGCGGCCCTGACCAAAACCAGCTTGCTGGACAAGGCCCAGAAACTGGTCATCCGCTACAAAAGCAATCCCAAAATGCTGATTCTCATCTCCTCCCTGGTCGCGGGCTTCCTGGCCTGTCTGACCAGCGCCACGGCCACCGCGGCCATTATGATCCCACTGCTGGTGGGCATCGCCAACGAGATCGGCACCAGCCGAAGCAAAATGCTCTTCCCCGCCATGGCCATCGCCAACATCGCCACCGCCATGACCTTCCTGGGACAGGGCGCCAGCAACATGACCTGGAGCGACGTGATGATCAAGGCCGGTGCCTCCACCCCCTTCACCATCTGGGACTTCACCATTGCCAGAATCCCGATCCTGATCATTTCCCTGGTCTACATGGTGTTTATCGGCTACCGGCTCATGCCCGACATCGACAACTCCACCTTCACGGACAACATCCAGAAGAAGGACACCGCCAGCAAGCTGTCCGCTTCTAAGGAAAAGCTGGCAATCGTCCTCATCCTGGGCACCATCGCCTGCATGCTGCTGGAATCCGTGATCGGCATCAAAATGTACCTGACCGCCTCCATCGGCGCCTGCCTGCTGGTACTCTGCGGCGTGCTCTCCGAGCGCGAGGCTCTGGCTTCCATCCATCAGCCCACCGTGTTCCTCTTCGCCGGCGTTCTGGCCCTCTCCGACGCCATCAAGATGACCGGGGCAGGCGACGTGGTGGCGGACTGGATGATCTCCCTGCTGGGAAATACCACCAACCCTTACATCATCATGGCGGTATTCTTCATCATCCCCTTCCTGCTGACCCAGGTCATGTCCAATCTGGCCACCGTGACCATTTTCATCCCTCTGGTTGCGGCCGCCTGTGTGAAAATCGGCGTGGACCCCAGAGCGGCCGTGATGGGCGTGCTGATCGCAAGCTGCACCTCCATCCTGACCCCAATGGCCGCCCCCTGCCAGATCATGATTATGGGGCCCGGCGGATACAAACTGAAGGACTACTTAAAATGCGGAACCCCGCTGGCCATTATCATCACCATCGTCTGCATTTTCACACTGCCCATGATGTTCCCGTTCTACTAATTAATCAAACTGATATAGAGGTGACCACACTATGAAAATAACCGGTTTAGAAATCATCCCCGCAAGTAAATACCTGTTCATCAAAATCACCACCGACGAGGGCGTTCACGGCATCGGCGAGGCCGGGGCCTGGGGCTTCCTTGACGGCGTGGAAGGCGTTCTCAGGCGCTTCACGGACTATCTCATCGGCCAGGACCCCTTTCGCATCGAACATCACTGGAACTATCTGTACCGCAGCATGTATTTCCGGGGTTCCGTGATCATGAGCGCACTCTCCGCCATCGATATCGCCCTTTGGGACATCAAGGGCAAGGCCCTGGGCGTGCCGGTCTACGAGCTTCTCGGCGGAAAATGCAGGGACAAAGTGAGAAGTTATGAAGCGGTGTTCCGCTACACAGCTGAGGAAATGGCCGATTTCTGCGTCTCCCTCAAGGAAAAGGGCTACGACGCGGCCCGCCTCATGATCACCGGGGACATTTCCAAATCCACGGCGGACCGCTCCTGCAGCATCTACAACCACAAGGTGGAAACCTACGCCCGAAAGGTGAAAGCCTGCCGTGAGGCCGTGGGAGACAGCTTCGACCTGATCCTGGAATGCCACCGTAGCATGGATCCCTGCGAAGCTGTCGCCTTTGCGAAAAGCGTTGAGGAATACCGCCCCCTGTTCCTGGAAGACCCCATCCCGCCGGACAGCCCCGAGGCCATGGCGGACATTGCGGGCCGCACCAACATTCCGGTGGCCACGGGCGAGCGCTTCATCAATATTCAGGAATTCGAGACCATTCTCCAGAAGCGGGCCGCCAAATACCTCCGCCCCGACGTCTGCGCCCTCGGCGGCCTGACCCCCAGCAAAAAGGTGGCCGCAATGGCGGAGGCCAACTACGCAAAGATCGTGCCCCACAATCCCCTGGGGCCGGTCTCCACCGCCGCCTGCCTGCAGCTGGACGCCGCCATCCCCAACTTCGGCATCCAGGAGTTCCCCTCCTTCTATCACCAGGGAAATGAGGCCGAAATGACCACCGAACCCTTCCGCGAGGACGGCGGCTATATCCTGATCCCCGACGCCCCCGGCATCGGAGTCGAGCTGGTGGACAACATCACGGAAAAGTTTTCGCCCCGGCAGAGAAGCATCTCCGCCCAGACCGCCTACGACGGGTCCGTGTACGACGTGTAGGGAGGCGGCGGAAGAAGGCGGTGCACGATATCTAATGCGGTGACCGCCTTCCTCCAACCGCCCCGCCCCGATTACTCAATGCCCCTGCGCCCGGATTTCCCCATCCGTCCCAGGGGCATTTTCCACGCCTCCATTTGACACACGCCTCAACAAGTGTTAATCTAGTAAACAGCAAGTTTCCTGGTTTTCCCAACCGGGCTGTCATAAATATTTCAATCGAGGTGTAATCATATGAATCCTGAAAAAACCGGACTGGTCCTGGAGGGCGGCGGCATGAGGGGCATCTATACCGCCGGAGTCCTGGACGTATTTCTTGAACAGAATATCCAAGTCGACGGGGTGATCGGCGTCTCCGCAGGGGCCATCCACGGCTGCAGCTTTGTAGCCGGCCAGCGCGAGCGCTCCATCCGCTACAACTTAAAATACTGCCGCGATCCCCAGTACATGAGCTTTCGTTCCCTGTTAAAAACCGGCGAGCTGTGCGGAACCGATTTCTGCTACCACCAGCTCCCGGAAACACTGGATCCCTTTGACAACGAAGCCTTTGAGGCCTCAGACACGGACTTCTACGTGACCTGCACCGACGTGGAGACCGGCGAACCCGTATACAAGCTCTGTGAGACCCTGCGCGGCGATCAGATCGACTGGGTGAGAGCCTCCGCCTCCATGCCCCTGGCCGCCCACATCGTGGAGCTGGAGGGCCGCAAGCTGCTGGACGGCGGCGTGGCCGACTCCATCCCCGTGGCCGCCTTCCGCAAAATGGGTTATAAGCGCTGCGTGGTCGTGGCCACCCGCCCCATGAGCTACCGCAAAAAGCCCAACCGCATGACCTCTCTGCTGCGTCGCGTCTACCGCGATTACCCCGACTTCGTGGAGGCCATGGCCCGCCGCCACCTGATGTACAACCGCCAGCTGGATGAAATCAAACGCATGGAAGATGCGGGAGAAATCCTGGTGATCCGCCCCAGCCGGACCATCAAAATCCACCGCACCGAGCACGACCCGGAACGGATCCGTCAGATGTACGACCTGGGACGGCAGGACGGGGAGCGGGCGGTGGAACGGGTGAGGAGGTTTTTGCAGGGAGCGGAGGAAACAATCGCCGACGCTGAGTAAACCGGGTTCTGAAACGAGTGGGGAGCAGGAAAAGCCCTCCCTGTCTGCCTCGCACTTTTTAACGCCTACCACTCTGCGACCGAGCCGTCCCTATGTCTCCACACTGGATTCTTCCATTTGTGGGGACAGACGCTCTCTTCCAGCACCAACTCCCGATTAACCTCAACGCCGATTCCCGGTTTTACAGGAAGCTTCACGTATCCGTCTGTAAATTCAAAATCCTCTTTGTTTTTTACATAATCCAAAACCGTTTTCCCTACATTATAGTGGATTCCCATGCTTTGCTCCTGGATCACCGCGTTGTAGCTGGTGGCGTCAACCTGGAGACAGGAGGCCAGCGCAATCGGTCCCAGCGGACAGTGGGGTGCCAGCGCAACGTCGTGGGCTTCCGCCATAGCGGCGATTTTCTTCACCTCGGTAATTCCTCCCGCGTGGGACAGATCGGGCTGAATAATGTCCACTCCTCCCACCTCAAACAACCGCTTAAAATCGTATTTTGTAAACAGACGCTCCCCAGTGGCAATGGGAATATTGCAGCAGGCTGCAATCTCCTTAAAATTCTCCATGTGCTCGCACAGCACCGGCTCCTCCAGAAACATGGGATCGTATTCCTCCAGTTTCTTTGCAAGGACCTTTGCCATGGGCTTGTGGACCCGGCCGTGAAAATCAATGGCAATCCCAAAGTATTTCCCGCAGGCGTCGCGGATAGCCCCAACGCGCTCCAGCACCTGATCGATTTTCTCGTAGCTGTCGATCATCTGAAGCTCCTCCGTGGCGTTCATTTTAACAGCCGTAAATCCCGCATCCATCCGTTCCCTTGCTGCGGCCCCCACATCCGTAGGACGGTCACCGCCCACCCAGCTGTAAACGCGCATCCGGTTCCGGCAGCTGCCGCCCATCAGCTCATAAACCGGGGCCTGAAAATATTTTCCCTTGATATCCCACAACGCCTGGTCAATACCGGCGATAGCGCTCATAAGCACTCCGCCGCCTCTGTAAAATCCCGCCCGGTATAACACCGTCCAGATGTCTTCTATCTTCATGGGATCCGCTCCTATGAGATAATCCGACATTTCCTCCACGCAAGCCGCCACTGTGGACGCATGGCCCTCCAGCACAGCCTCGCCCCATCCTGCAATTCCCTCGTCCGTCAGAATTTCCACAAATCCCCAGCGCGGGCGCACCAGATATGTATTTACACTGCTGATTCTCATATTTCTCACTCCTTATCCCGTCTTATCTGTTCAAAAACTGCCCTGCCGTCCAGAGCCGCCGCCACCAATTTCTTTACCCAGGCTGTTCCCATTTTCCAGTCTCTCGCTCTCACGGCCTCTGCCGGCATAATATTACTCCCCAGGCCGGCCCCCAGGAAACCTGTGCGAAAAAATGATCCGATATTCTGGCTGTCAACGCCTCCGATGGCCACATAATCCGTACCGTCAAAGGGCCCCTTCAGGCTTTTTATATAGTTCGCCTGCATATCGCCTGCCGGGAACAGTTTCATGGTATGAAATCCATGCGTCACGCAGAGGGCCACATCCGTAGGGGTGAGCGCTCCCGGCAGCAGCGCGATTCCCCTCTCCCGGCAATAGGCCAGAATCTCAGGCTGGGCGGAGGGCGTCAGCAAAAATTCCGCCCCCGCTTCCATCGCGTTCCTGGCTCGCTCAACCGTGATCGCAGTCCCGGCTCCCACCGTGATATCACCGCCGAACGCCCTGCGCAGCAAGGTAATCTGACGGCAGGCATCCGATCCGTTAAGGGCCACCTCAAAGCATTTGACGCCTCCGTTGACAACGGCCTCTGCGTAATCCAGCGTGTCCTCCAGCGGTACATTTCTCATGATCGCAAGAATCGGATTCTGTTCAAATATCTGTCTCGTATCCATCATATCCCTCCGGCTAACGATAAATTTCTTCCTGATTGTTCAATCTGCGCTCCAACTTGCTCCGATCCGGGTATCCTTCCGTATCCCCATCCGTCTCCGTGGCCATAGCACCGGCGACAGCGCCCATACGTCCGCAGTCCCACAGATCCTTTCCCTCCAGTACGCCCGCCAGAAACGCGGCATCAAACGCATCCCCGGCTCCAATGGGGTCTACGCAGCGGCACGCGGCCGGTTTTAACCGCACCTTCTGGGCGCGGTCCGCAGCCCAGGCGCCGTTGGCTCCATCCTTCACAACGATTGTCCGCTCCACGTCTGCTCCCCCAGAAATCCGTTTAAAGAGCTCCTCCGGTTCCGTTGTCCCATACAGAGCAGCCGCTTCGTCCTTTCCCATAAACAGATAACGGCTGCGGCCGCACAGTTCTCGAAGCAGTGGGCTGTAATCCTCGCCTTCCCACAACTTGCGGCGTATGTTGGGATCAAAGCTCACGTCAAGTCCGAACCGCTCTGCCAGATCCAGCGCATAAAATACAGTGTCCCTGCAGGACGGGGACAGCACGGGGGTGATGCCGGTCAGATGTAAAATGCTCGCGTCCCTAAAGTCCTCCTCGTTCAGATCCGCTGGGCTCATTGCGGCGGCCGCTGAATTTTTACGGTAATAATACACAGCCGTCTCCCCACAGCTTTTTTCCTTGAACATGACCCCGGTGGGGCGCTTCACGTCGAAATGGACGGATTCTGCATCCACGCCTTCCGCGCGGACTACATTCTGCACGTACCGCCCGAATTCGTCATCTCCCAGACGGCTGATCCACGCCGCCCTGTGTCCCAGCTTCGCCAGCCCAACCGCCAGATTGCTCTCCGCGCCGGCAATTCTCGTGTGATAGCGGTTGACATACCGAAGCGGCGACAGGGAATCCGGCGAAAAACACACCATCGTCTCGCCGATTGTAATTACCTCCGCCATACTATCCCCGCCCTCCTTCATTGATCCGCCGTATGGTCTCCAGGGGAATCTTAGGTTCTCGCCCGTAAGTCAAAAGGCCGTTTGTTTCCTGCTCTACATCGCAGAGCTGTGTGTAGACAAAGCCCTGCACCGCCTCCGACTCAAGCATCGCCGATACCACCGCCTCATAGGCGAGGGCGTACTCCTCAGGCGACTTCATGCTGGTATATCCCCAGCCCTCCATCTCTTCCATTTTGAAGGAAATGCCGCCAAATTCCGACACAATCACCGGCTGATTCTCATATGTGAATCCGTGAGCAAGGAGCGTTCGATTTGCCGGCATATCGTTTATAATCCGCTCCCTCGACTGATATCGTCTCAGCAGTGTCTCCTTCTTTCCTTCATAATCGTGGATCGTCAAAAGATCTGAAACCGTATGGTTCCAACCGTCGTTGGAGATCACCAGCCTGGTCTGATCCAGGGACTTTGTCAGGTAGTACATGGCCTGGGAATGAGCCTGTTCCTCCCGGTTGTACATAATTCCGTCCACCCCCCAGGATTCATTTAAAGGCACCCAGGCGACGATGCACGGGTGGTTGTAATCCCGCAGAACCGCCTCCGTCCACTCCGGCATCATACGCTCTGCGTACTCTCTGGAATAGATATAGGCGTTGGAGTATTCCGCCCACACCAGGAACCCCATACGGTCCGCATGGTACAGATATCTGGGATCCTCCACCTTCTGATGCTTTCTGGCCCCATTAAATCCCATCTCCTTGGACAGAAGGATATCCCTGACAAAATCCTCATCCGCCGGGGCTGTCAAAAGTGAATCCTTCCAGTATCCTTGATCCAGGACAAGCTTCTGGTAGTAGGGCCGATTATTCAATAAAAACCTTCCGTTTTCAACGCTCACCTTGCGCATGGCGAAATAGGAATCGATTCGGTCCGCTTCGCCGTCTCCGAATACAAACGTCAGACTCACGTCAAATAAGACGGGATTTTCCGGCGTCCACTCGTATTTCCGATGTTCCCATTCCAGATTGATATTCTGATCCAGGAAAAACGAGCGCACCAGTCTCCCCTTAAACATCCGCGCCTCATCCTCCACCATGGTCTGCCCCTTGTAGGAAATCCGGATGCCGACGGTTCCGTCCACCGGCCTGGCGGCAAATATCTCCATTTTCACGGATTTCTGATCTATATCCGGGGTCATAAACAGCCTGCGCACGTAGTTGTCCGGCACCTCCTCCAGCCATACCGTCTGCCAGATTCCGGTGGTTCCCGTATAAAAAATATTTTCCGACTTTCCTTTCCAAAACTGCTTGCCCCTGGGCAGTTCCAGATTTAATGGCTCATCCACAGCCCGCACCGTCAGCGTATTCTCCCCGTCTTTCATCAGCTCCGTAATGTCAAATGTAAATGACGTGTGTCCCCCCCGGTGTTTACCCGCGTAGGCTCCGTTTACCCATACCTCCGCCTGGTAATCAACCGCTCCGAAATTTAAAAGCCATCTGGAAGTCCGCCCCTGCGTCCGGACGCAAAATGTCCGCTTATACCACACGATAGGGTGGAACTCCGTTTCCCCAATCCCGGAAAGCTTCGTCTGGTAGACATAAGGCACGTTGATCCGCCTGCCAAGCTCCGCCTCCCCATACCACCTTGCGCGGACGCCCTCATCCCCGTCGTCATAGTCAAACTGCCACCAGCCGTTTAAGTTCATCCAGCTCTCCCGCACAAACTGAGGCCTCGGATATTCATTTCTCGGTATTGTCTGCACTTGTATCATCGATTTATCCCACCTTTTTATATAGTATTATCCCTTGATGCCTGTCATGGCAATGCCTTTAATGATCTGCTTCTGAAATATAATAAACACAATAATGGCCGGCACGCTGGCAACCACGCTGGCTGTCATCGGTAAGGTAAACTCCGACAAATTCGCCCCCTGAAACTGTGGGATCCCCACCGGAAGCGTCATCATTTTCTCCGATGTGATCGAGAGAAACGGCCACAGGAAGTTGTTCCAGGCGGAGGTAAATGTAAAAATGCCCACCGCAGCCATGGAGGATTTTGACACCGGAAAACAGATATTCCACCACCGCTCAAATGGCCCCGCACCGTCCAGCACAGCCGCCTCAATCAGGTCGTCAGGGATGCTGTCGTAGAACCGTTTCATAATCAACACCCCGATGGGAGATGCCAGGCTTGGGTAAATCAGGCCCGCATACGTGTTGAGAAGCTTTGCCTGAGCCATTGCCTGATAAAGGGGGATAATAATGGATTCCATAGGAATCATCATCCCGGAGGCGATCAGCAGAAAACCCACCCCTTTCCCCTTGAATTTCAGCTTTGAGAGCGCATAAGCGGCCAGCGATGTGATCACCAGAGTACACAGCGTAACCGTGGCGGACACGAAAAAGCTGTTAAACGTCCACCTGAGAATGGGCGCTTTTTCCAGAATGATACGGTAATTTTCCACTGTAAACTTTCCGGAAAATACCTCCTGCAAAATGCTCACAGGCGTTCCGTAGGGTTTGAAGGACGACACGATCATCCATACCACGGGGAACAGCCACAGCAGCGCCGTGCCGTAGATGAGAAGATACAGAAAAATCTTGGACAGTCTGATTTTCTTTCCTTTTTTCACGCTTATCCCTCCTTGGAAAATATACGGTTCTGAATCAGGCTTGCAGCCAATACAACCGCAAAAAACGCAACGGACATGGCTGCCGCGCTTCCCATATGCCGGTTTGTGAATCCAGTCTCGTATATGTAATGGACAATGGTTCTGGTGGATGTTCCCGGTCCTCCGCCCGACATCAGATAAGTCTGCCCGAACAGCTTAAACGAGGCGATCATCTGAAGCATGACGACTAACGCAATGGAGTCTTTCATCATGGGAATCGTAATTCCGAACAGAATCTGGCGCCGTCCTGCGCCGTCGATGCGGGCGGCCTCGTACACGTCCTCCGGCACATCCTGCAATCCCGCCAAAAACAGAATCATATTAAATCCCACGGTCCACCATACGGTAGTTACTAAAATTGCGACCCATACCAAGCCCCTGGTGTTGAGCCAGTACATCTCACTGATCCCCAGACAGCTGGTCAGCCTCGTCACCAGACCGGTATAGGGCTGGAAAATAAAGATCCACAGTCCGGTCACCACGGACATTGAGAGCACGTAGGGTGAAAACAGGCAGGTCCGTATAAAAGTGATTCCTTTGATTTTTGAATTGATGAACAGTGCGAATATAAAACCAACCACCACCATAACCGGAGTGGAGATAAACACATAAAATACCGTGTTCCACAAGGATTCCCAGAAACCGGAATCCTGGAACATCTCCACATAGTTTCCCAGTCCGATAAAGACCTCTTTACCTCCCAGTGTGGAATCATAGAGACTGAGCTTCATGCCCTTTAAAATGGGATACATCAGAAATCCTGCAAAAAACAGGATGTACGGCAGAAGAAAACACCAGGCGACGGCGTGTTCCTTCCAGCCGGATTTTCGTTTATCTTTTTTCATGTTCCGCTCTCCTTTCCCCGCTCCGGCCTGAATTAAAGGCGCAAAAAAGACGCCTGCCTGAAAAGAGCATTCTTTTTTCAGCAAGCGTCTCATAGGGCACGCTTATGATCGGCCGGCCGCCGCTTTGTCAGTTATAGGAATCCAGAATCTTCTGGAACTGTTCCTGCATGTTGGCGGCGGTAGTCTCCACATCCTGTTCTCCTGCGACCATTGATGTCAACTCACGCTGAACAACCTCTGTCATGCCTGCGACGCCGCACACCTGCGGGAAGAAGGACGCATTCTGAGCTGCCTTTGCGTACTGGGGGATATACGGAAGGCTCTTAAACTCCTCCGAATCAATCACCGTCTGTCTGCTGGGAATATGGCCTACGCTGGCCCATTTGGCCGTGTGGTCCGTGATCCATTTCATGAATATCATGGCGGACTCTCTCTCCTTGTCCGTCACGCTGTCGCTCTTGGGAATCACCAGCGTGTGGGAGTCGGCGTACACTCCCTCCTTCTCGCCAATCTGCGGGAACGGCATGGATACAAAGTTTAGACCTTCCGTACCGGAAAACGTCGGAATCGCCCAGTCTCCGTTGATAGTAGCGGCTGCAATCCTGCCGGTGAACAGCTCACCGCCGTTTTTCTGGTTTTTAGGCCAGATTCCCGTATCCACCATTCTCATCATGGTGCTCAGCGCCCTTTTGTTCTCCTCCGTGTTCAGCGTAGCCGTCTTACCGGTCTCGTCGCAGATACTTCCACCGTACTGCGCCAGCAGCGTGGACCACAAATACATCGGCAGGCCGTTGGCTGAAGTGCCGGAGATCGCCATTTTTCCTCCGTCCAACTGCGCTTTGACGTTTTCAAAAAACTCGAAGAACGCTTCTTCTCCCTTGGGAACCACGACCGTGGAATCATCCGCCAGCAGCCCCATATTCTTAAATTCGTCCACATTGTAATGCATCAACAGCAAATGTGTGTCAATGGGCATGCAGTAGTGAACGCCGTCCACCATTGAAGCCACCTGAAGCTTCTGTGTAAAATCCGTCCAATCGACCTGCTGTGCTTCCGCCAGCTCGTCAAGCGGCTCCAGTAAATCGTCCGTCACATATTCCTTCACTCTGGTAATATGATTCACCGCAACGGTGGGGGCGGAATCCGAAGTCATCGCTGCCAACAGCTTGGTGTAATACTCCTCGCCCTTAAAAATCATAAATTCAACTTCAATGTCAGCGCTCTGCTCGTTAAATTCATCCACCATGGCCGTCATCACATCCCCGTCCCCGCCGCTGAACGGCGCCCAAAATGTAATTTTTGTTTTTTCAGCCGTGTTGCCTGTCTCTCCCGCAGCCTGGCTTTGATCCGCCACAGCGCCGGAACCGCTCTGGGAGCCGCCGGAGCACCCCGCCAAACCTGCCGTTAAGCAGCCAGCCATCGCAAAAGCCGCCGCTTTTCTAATCATACCTTTCCTCATCATCGTCCGCTCCTTGGTTATCATTTTTGTTTTCAGGGATTCAAGGCCTTTTCTCTCTGTCTCATGGCCTTAGTATAGCATGCTCCCTTCACTCCGGTAAATCCGACATATCTAAGAAAGGTGTAAAAAAGCAAACTAACTTTGATTTTTTTGATATTCCCCCGGGCTTAACCCAGTGTACTTTTTAAAGACCTTGCAAAAATACTTCACATCCCCGTAGCCGCTTTCTCCGGCAACCTCATATATTTTCCGGTTTGGATCCGCCAGCAGGTGCTTGGCGCACTCGATCCTGCGCTGCGTGCAATACGTTGTAAATTTGATTCCAAGCTCCCGGATGAACAGCGTGCTCAAATACTCCGGGGTCACGCTAAGACTGCCCGCAATTTCTTCCAGAGACAACTCTCCTTTGTAGCCCTGATCTATAATCCTAAGCGCCTTTTGTACGAGCGGATGGGCGTTGTGGTGCAGTCCGTCATGGTAATGCCGGTATTGCATGAGCACATTCATCATAATCTGTATATAATGATCCGTAAAAAGGAGCTGCCGAATCCAATCCATTAAGTTCAGATGACTGATATTCTCGTAAACCCCATAACTGGCCTTGCGGATCGCATATAAAACGGCCACCGTAAGGCATACCAATGCCTCCCGGATATCCGCACAGGCATATGTCTTGTCGTTCAGAAACCGCACAAAAGCTCGGATATCATCCTCGATCTCGCCCAACTCACCGGTGTTAATCCTCCGGATGATCGCCTGCTCCAAATCGGAAGGATAAATAAATTTTTGAATCGCCAGCTCGCGGATCCGCTCATCGCTGATGATCTGCCGCCTTCCCAGCGTAAGGCTCCATCCTGCATTATCCCTCACCCGTTTTCCAGCATCCTCAAGATTTTCAATTCCCTGAAAGCTGTGAAAGGAAAACACCTTGTCATCCAGTCCCTTCTCATACAGACGGCAAATCTGCCGGCCCACCAGGCATTTAACCGCCTCCCTCTCCCCTCCCCGGATCAGCATATAAATCTCCTGACTCCCCTTCTGTGCGCAAACCAGCAGCCGATCCGGGTCCATGCTCTGTCTCAGCCCCTCCACAATCTGCTTTTTCACCGTGTCCACAAACCGGTTCTCTCCCCTCACCAAAAGCAGATGGAGTTCTTCCGCATCCTCAAACCGGCTGTAAAACTCCGCCCTGAACACGGGACCGCTGATCTCCGGCGCAAGAAATACGCGCTCAAACAATTCCTGTGCGCTGAAGGACGATACGCGGATACTGGCTTTTTCATTTTCCAGTATCCCGTCAATTTTACAGAGCGCCTCCTTCAGCATATCTTTCGTCATGGGCTTTAAGAGATAATCCACACTTCCAAGCGTCATTGCCTCTCTTGCATACTGGAAATCCGCATAACCGCTGAGAATCAGATATTTGCAGGAAAATCTGCGGTCATTGAGCTGTTTTATCATCTCCAGACCGTCCATCTCCCCCATCCGTATATCCGTCATAATCAAGTCCGGATTCTCTAACAGCGCCAATTCGATTCCCTCCAGGCCGTTACGCGCTTTTCCGACCACATGATACGGTTCTCCCAGTTGCCGGATCAACCCTTCTATGCCGTTCAGAGTCTTTATTTCATCTTCAACAATCAGTATTTTCATCCCTGTCCCCACTTCTATCCTGCTTTGGAATCACCACCTCAATGGACGTACCTGCTCCGGGCATACTGTCCACATGTATTGAGTAACATTCCCCATAATAAACCTTCAAACGCGCCAGCACATTTGCAATACCGATAGAACCGCCGCTGCCGCCCTCCGAAAACAACCGCCTCGCCTGTTCCGGCTCCATTCCGGCTCCGTTATCCACGATCATAAACTTCAAATAGGTTTCATCCAGCTCCTGTATCTGAATTTTAAGAAACCCGCCGTAGTCCAGCTTCGCACATCCGTGCAGGATGGAATTCTCGATCAACGGTTGAAAAATCATTTTATGAATTCTGCAGCTTTTAACCGCTTCCTGGCACTCAATCAAATACTCAAAGCTGTCCATAAAGCGCTTCTTCTGCAAAAACAGATATTTTTCCAGATACCCCAGCTCTTCCTGGATTGTAACGATCCCATTGCTTTTTTGAATCTGATAACGCAAAATCTGTGCAAATTGGCTCAGCATGCTGCTGATTTCATCCTGGCCGTTCTCGATTGCAAGCCAGTTGATGGAATCCAGCGTATTATAGATAAAATGGGGGTTAATCTGCGCTTCCAAAGCCCTTATCTCCGCTTCTTTTTCCTTTTCTCCCGCAATTTTTACCATCTTCACCTGTTCATTTATTTTATCCATCATCGCGTTGAAATGGACGGCAATCAGGTTTAACTCATTTTTCTCATCGCGGTTCACCCCCACTGTAGCGGAAAGCTTGCCTGATTCCACCTCGCGCATCGTGGAAACGATATTTTTTACATACCGTGTCATACGCCGCGAGACAAACGCGATCATCGCCACCGCCACGATCCCCAGCATGGCGCAGGAAAGCAGAACCATTCTCTGGACATCTCTCACCTGATTATAAATATATCCCTGATTTAAAAGGCTGACAACGGTCCAGCCTGACGACGGAAGTGTTTCCTCAAACACCTTCATTCCGTCAAAGTTAATGGCTTCATACATTTTTTTGCCAATCAGAGATTTATCACTGTGGGACACAATCCTTTGCCCGGAATCTACAATAAATAAACTGTTTATATTCTGATCCTTTGATATCTGGGCCTCCCCGCATATATCCGCAAGGCGATCCTCCTCAATACTAACCAGCAGGCTGCCCAAATATCGGTTGATATTCCAGTCATAGATCTGCTTGCCGAATGTATACACATAATATTCCCTGGTTCCAACCCGATCCAGGTATTCCGTCCGCATCCAGATTCCTTTAACCCCCTGGCGCGCCTCCACCAGTCCCTGGTCAAAATATGTCTTGTGCAGTTCCGATACATTCCGGTAAATCGAACGGTTCTGCGTCCTGTCAAAGCTGTAAATAACGCCGTCCGCTGTCTCCACCGACACAAAACGCACGTCGGACTGATAGGCCATATAGTCCATCAGACGGTCTTCCAGCTGTTCTTCCGCCTGTTCCCGAATATCCGCTTTTTGCGTCAAGTCAAGATTTTTCAGATTCCACAACAGGTCTCTGTCTATGGCAAGCTGGCTGATGGAATCCTTATAGATCGAAAGCGTGGTATCGATATTTTTACCGGTCTGCCTTAATGTCTGCCGGAAAGACTCCTCTATTTTAGACTCAAGAATTTGTCTGAAAAGATAGGTGCCTGTCCCTCCCAATATGATGACCAACACAAAAAAGACTACCAAAAAAACCGCTGTCAGCTGACTGGCAAACGTCCGGCAATCCCAGAAATATTTCAGTTTTTTTAAAACACGTCCCATCCCACTATTTCTCCATCAAAATACAGCTGATATCCATATTGTTCCATTCCGTTTTAATCTTCGCCCAACCGACGGAGCAATGATTAAAGTAAGTCTACCACTTAACTTCAAAATTGGCAATTCAGAAGAATTCAGAAGATTTTCAGCATACAGGTTTACATAAGCGCAAAAGTATGCTATAATTATTAGATTACCCGCGTAATCACTGGAACATCATCCGTTCAGAAAGGTGTGAATTTGTTTAAAAAAGGAGCTTTTATATTCTATGGAACCGTAGGCGTGTGCCGCGTAAACGACATATCCAGCATGGATTTCTCCGGCAGCGACAGACTGTACTACTCCCTGACACCCAGCTTTGAGAATGATACCACCATCTACATCCCGGTGGACAGCGACAAGGTTCTGATGCGAGAGATCATGACCAAACAGGAGGCCGAGCGCTTCGTCCTGTCCTGGCCGGACATCGCCTGCGAGCCCCATGCCAACTACAAGGAGCAGGCCAAAGCTCACCAACAGATTCTCAAATCCGGCAACTGCCTGGAGCTGGGCTCCATGATCAAGGAGATCACCCGCCAGTCCATTTCCGGCAAGCGAAGCGGTAAAGCCATGTCCGGCAACCAGCGGGACGTGATCAAGATCGCCCAGAAACTGCTGTACGGCGAACTGTCCGTGGCCCTGGACATCGAACCCGCAAAAATCCCTGAATACATCGAAAAACGGACTGAACCGTGTGCGTCCGTGTAAACTACAGAAAAAACAGGCCGGGCGCTCCTGCGCCCCATACAAAAAGGCTCAAACCTTGATTTCTAAAGGGTTTGAGCCTTTCGCACTCTGCCGTGGAAGATGATGCTTGAACCCTCACGGTCATACAATCATCCAACTCTTAACTCCACTCAATGCTTATACGTTTATCACCTGATCGGCCATCTCACCGAGTTTCCTGTTATGGGCGTTCCCCACGCATAAAACCTCCCCGGACAATCCCATCTAGTACCGGTTAACGATCATCTGCCGCTGTTTCTTCCGTTCATCTGGTTTCAGATCAGATAACTGATTATCCGTAGATAGCACCGATCCGTTTCAGGGCCTCATACACAACAGTATCTTTCCCACTTTTTCTGCCTACCACCATCATACCATATTCCCAGATCGCTTACCACAGCTATCTTTTGCAGTATATTCCATAAAGATAGATTACTTTATGGATATACCTCAAAATGCAATAAGAACCTTTCTGGACATCGTTTTCTCTCCGAATCACTCTGTTCAGAAAGGTATACCTTATTGGACACGGCCCTTCATTCCAATCTCCCTTCCACGAATCAAATAGCACTCATTTCCATTTGACATGAGTATGGCGTTCCGGTCTGCCTTTGATGGCTGTAGAATCAGCAATTTAGGAAGCGATTTCTCATCTCCCTCATCCAAATACATAGAATCCACAATCTCATCCAACTCCTGCTGCGGCCCTACATCGTCTGAAAAATACCCGCTTTTAACCGAGCAGCATATGGCTCCCATCTGCTGCATATTCGCCAATACTTCACGCCACTCACAGATATCCTCTGTTAATCGATCCATGCTATGGACAACAAATACTGCCTGATTCTTGGCTGTATGGCTGATTGTTTCTTTCAAACGTGCATATTCAACATTATAGCGCAGGTTCCCGCCTGCGCCATAATCAATAAAAAATACAATATCCCTGATCCCGCACTCATGACAGGCTTCAGTAATTTCATCCATCTGGAGCCGGATTTCCTCAGTCTGATACATATCAGTTGATCGAATGTATACAAATCCCTTTCTTCTCATTCCTTTACCACCTTCCCATTTTTGACACTTATGCGGCAATAGAAATACGATCCTTCGAGCGCTGATAGATATATACCTGCCCTGACAAGCTGTCTTCCAGCGCTACTTCTGAACGGTTGACGTCCTGCACCATCTCCCTGAGCTCATATACATTCAAATCTTTATCATATGGCAAGAGCAATGTCTCGTGTACGCTGGAGGGCAGGATCAGCAGATCGCAATTCAGCTCATTGGCATACTTTTTACTGCACCAGGATAGAGCAGGCAGGCGGCCCCAAAAATCCCCAGCTGGTTTGTCAAAACATAAAACAGTGAGGGCCCAACTTCAGCGTCTTTTTCAATTATGTCATCATATTCTTCTTGCAAAAATATTTTCCGAATCATTTCGTCCATCCCTGTGAAGGTATCCGGCAGCAGCCTGGGAGTGTTTTTCATTGCCGCATCATACAGATCATCTACAGTCATACTCCAAAATGCCATGCGCTCATTCAGGATCAGGGCAGTACAAATTTCCTTTTCCCTGTCTCCAAAATGGACCATGAACACAATCGATAAATCACAAAACGAACGGCTGGGAACTCGCTTTAAAGGTATCATTTCATCACCCCGCTATTCGTTTTCGTATTCCGGCTATGGGGACACGCAAGCCTCATATAACACTGGTAAATGTGACCACAGTTCAGGCAGATGGCAAGCTCCCCCATACGGAATTGTTCGTCCAACCATGTTTCCGGGTGCTCCCAGCCCACACTCAGAAACATTTCCTCTGCAATCTCCGGCTGCCCCAGGCTTAGTCTTAGAAAATCATTCGCTGTGTAAGCGCCGTCTGCGTTATCCGGTACATAGCAGACTTTAGCTGGTGTGTGGTAAAAGGCTTTCGGGTTCCTGTAAATCCATCCCTGACCGGACCATGCTTCGATTGCCTTATCACCCATTATGCCGCCTCGCTATTTCCTGCATTTTCCAGACATTCATTGCGAATCTCGCTCATATCTACCGAAATCTCGGTCTTTATGGTCTCATCCATAGAAAGTGCCTTTCGAAAATCCACCAATACCGGCGCATACTTCAGCGCCCGCTTGATAACCGTCTTTTTAGCCATGTCCTCATAATTCTCGGTCTAGGGGCTGTACTTGCTTCCAAAGGACTTGGAATACTTTGCCGCAAACGCATCCATATCCGCTTTGTTGCTGACCTCGAATCCGAATCCGCCGTTTGTAAGTCGGAACAAACCATAGGTAAAGGTAATATCACCACGGTCGCCATCTCCCCCTGGCCGATGAATCAGTTTGGGATCAAGGCCATATTGATATTCAAAGTAATCATACTCCCGCACGATCTGCGCCTGGATCATCTGAACCTGCCCGGTTCTGTAAGCCAGATCGATCATTCCCTTATAGCCCAGCTGGAACTGACACTCCAGAACTCCCTTATTTTTATATGGAATCATACACGCCTGTCCCAACGGCGTATTAGGCTCCAGTCCCAGCTGGACCGCATTCATCATTGCCGCTATGAAGGACATCGGCGTACACTCTGCCAGTGCCGGCGTGTTATTGATAGCCGACAGTGCCATCCTGGTAAACCGCTCCGGCGTCAATACCGCAGGAAGCGCGCGCCTGATCTCCGGCTCCAAAGCCTTTACCATATCTACTATAATCATATTCTTTGTGAGTTTTACAGGGCTCTCCTGATTCCCTGCCCGTTTTTCCAGCTCGTTTTTACATTAACTACCATCTTTTAGCCTTTGTTCATTTTTTTGCAAAACAGAACAAAAATAGAGGATACCTTTTGTGGCATCCTCCAAGTTCCTGTGCAATGCTTATGTAATTTTCCCATAGTCTATCCTACAGATTCCGTTTAATATATTGGACTGTAACAATATCTACCTGCTGCTTTCGTTCTCTGATCTTATAGATCACTACATAATTGTCTACAAAGAGTTCCCGATACCCACGGTTGGCATAGCTGCCATTTTTCCGTTCCGGTCCACGATGAGGGAACTCCTCCAGACTGAATATCCCTGCCTCTAATCGGTCAAGCTGACTTTCCGCATACTGCGGCATCTGAATGTGTTCATAAATATACTGATAAATTCCATCCAAATCCCGATATGCCTTTGGATATAATTTGATTGTATACTTATGTCCCATGTTTTCTCCTCAGCCTTGCAAGCGCCTCTCTTGCATCCACCAGCTCTGCACCTTCCCGTACCTCTTTTTCCGCCTCCAGAATAGCAGCATCAACCTGTATGTCGCGAACCAGCTTCTCATAGGCTTCAATGCTCATTACCACCAGATCTCCATAACCATTTTTTGTAATAAAAACAGGCTCCTGGCTTTTATGGCAGAGATCAGAAATTTCATTGGTTTTTCTCAAATCTGTAATTGGCATAATATTAGGCATAACAGCACCTCCTCTATGTATATAATAATATCATTATTATGTACATTTTTCAATGAAACAATTAAAATACCTTATGCCCCAGCCGCAGACCCTCGAAAAATGCAGCTATATAGACTGCCTTGCACTCTTCCTCTCCCCATGCCACCAGATCATCGATCAGGGCTTCGAACTTTTCCTTATGTTCCTGATCCAGGCTTTCCAGAATCGCCTCCTGTACCTCATAATATTCATGTACTCGTTTCGGATCTATTTCCCGTATTATCTGGTCGATCCGCCCCGTTACATACTCTTCAATCAAATCCTGCCGCTCCATTAACACCCGGCCGCTCTGCCTTCAGCCGTTTCGTATCCAGGCAGCCAGTCTCCACACCGGCCCAGGTCACACGGAAGCTGTCGCTGACCGCCGCCTCGCTGTCCTTCATATACAGTTTGGAATGGGCCTTTTGGCCATGTTTCCGATCTGTTCTTCCTGTGTTATTTTCCGCATATTCTTTTCCCTCCGATTTGTTGTTTTTCAGACTATGTTTTACTAGGCATTGCTTACCAGCTGATAGGCTTTGTCGATCATGGCATTGCCGTCAACCGTCCTGGCGAACAGATTTTCCCGGTAGTTCTTCCGCGCCCTGAGAGGCTTTGCGTGCGTGGCAAAATCCGAAACCGCATTGACAAAGCGATATGCGTTCTTACCTACATGCTGCAAATCGGGGGCTTCAAAATAGCGTAGCTTCACATTCTCCTTCATTTTCATCAGATTCTTTTTCTGCTGTTCTGTCGGTTCGTCCAGCAGTGGGAACAGAGCATCAATATACTCGTATACCTGCCGGTCTAACAGCTTGATCTTGTTCATGCGGTCTATGGCCTTTCCCAATTCCGACATGTACTTGTCTGCATAGAGCAGCGTATAGCGGGCGTCCTGGAGCCTGCCTTCAATATTCCCGGTATGGTTGGCAGACCAGGAGCGCTTGGCCGTGGACAATGCCAGATTCAGCGTATTCATGCAGACTACACGGATCGGTGTCATGGCTGCTTTAATTGCGCCGGTTCCGTCATGAGAGTTCATAAACACCAGGTAGGGCGTCATTTCGTCCCCGCTGATAATATAGCGCTGGGGCAGCTTGGCGAGCAGCCAGGTACGGTGGCCTTCCCGGAGAGATCCCGCTGTCTCATAAGTAACGCCCTCGCCCAACAGTTTGTCTGTAAAGGCGAAGGCGTCTTGATTTTGTACGACCTTATAGCGGTCTGTGACAACTCCTAAAACCTGGTTGTCGGTATTTCGCATGTTGGCTTTAAAGCCGGGAATCGGCAGGCCGTCCTGCGTCTTAATAGGCTTCTGGATCACCGTCCAGTTGAGGCCCGCCAGTTCCAGCGCTGACTTGGAATCAGGCGCTTCTGTTACCATGGTTCCTAAACCGTGCCATGGCTTCTGTCTGGTATAAAACATAGTTTCTACTTCTGCTGACATATACATTACCTCCTTGATATGTGATGATGATTGGGGCTTCATGGCGATAATATATAAGTGAAAATATCCATTAAATCTACTTTCATGTGGTTCTAATTGGTAAAAGGGTTCTATACCCCTGCTTAATGCTTCTGGCATTGATGTCGAGTTAATAACATTCTTCCTGCCATCTTATATACCATTCGGGAACATTCTTTGATAGTCTGGCAATATTCCCATTTTTATATATGGCAAAACGACGAAATTCATTTGTGTTATCATATAATGCCGCCAAATCACACAAATCAATAATTTTATGAAGATTGCTCAAACTTTCTCCGTATCTTTTCTCAACATCCTTGTCCGGTATTCCATGGCCTCCCATTTTTACTCGTTCCGCAATTCTCTGTTTTGCTATCTCTGGAGAATCGACACCGACATAGTGTAATTCTATCCCATAGCCAGATTGTTTCGCACGGCGTATGGTACGCAATATCGTATGCCCGCACAGGGTAGTCTCCTGATTGAATGTAATCCCTGCCTGCAGGTAAGCATTTAATCGTTCAACCGCAATTCTGCCTGCTTTCATCAAATCTGCGGTATTTCTCCAATCCCCAAACTCTCTCAATATTTCATCCGTATTGACCCTGGGCATCGTATTCTGATAATGAGTCGTCCTATATAATGTTGACTTTCCTGCCCCATTTACCCCAGCGTATAAAATATATTTATTCATTCAGAACCTCTTTTGGGCGATTACTTGTTTTTGCTTTCTTTGCAGGATAAAATCACTTAACATAGAGAAAAAATCCTGTTCTTCTTCTGTCTCCGCATTTAAAACCAAATCCATAGTCTCGTCTATGTCCATATCTTTACATTCTTCATATAACTTCTTTGCAGCCTCGGTCTTCGACATAAAATCTTCCTCCTTCTTCCTCTATGAAAAACAGAGGTAATGCTGAATGCCTAATTTTCCAGCCTTTCACTGTGTCATTTATTATACAGGAAAAGGCGGCAAAAGAAGGGGGTGTCGCAAAATCATCAAAATAGATGATTGAGCGGCACCCTTGCTCTGTATATAGAAAAAAATCAGGAGAAAATCATTTTCGATCGACTTTCTCCTGATTTTGGGCATACTTTAATAAGCATTCGGTTTTTCTTGTATTTATGCACTCGCTTTTAGATCAAACAAATACCTTCCAGTCCGCTCATTCTGGATTTTTCTATGTAGTTTATTTAGATTGTATCCCATACTCAGCAGGAGAATCTCCAGTTTTACTTTCTTCTTACCCCGCAGCAGGAATCGTTCAAATCCATAGTCATTTTTCAATACACCGAAAGCTCCTTCTACCTGAATCGAGCGATTCATCCGGTACTTAATTCCCTTCTCGCTCTGTATGTTTTGATACGACTCCTCACGCTTCTCCAAAAAGCTTTTGGACACGTACAGACGCTTGTTCCCCTTCGCTTTGGTGCATTTTTCTTTGTAGGGACAGCCGGTGCAGTCCTCACATTCGTATACTGTCACCTCAGATTCATACCCACTTTTGCTGCGCTGCTTTTTCAGGTAGATCACCCGCAGCTCCTTCCCGGCATGACAGATATAGGTATCGGACTCCTGGTCGTAACCCATGTTTTCCCGTTTACTGATATCCTGTTTAAAACTCCTTTTCTTCCATTTTTCATAGGTTTGAGGTTTGATGTATGGCTGCTGCCCCTCCTCCCGCAGATAGCTGTACCCTTCTTCACTTTCATATCCTGAATCAGCTGTAACACTCGGATAGTTAAAACCCAGTTTCTCTTTCATCTGCTTTAAAAATGGCACCAGCGTCCATACATCGTTTCGATCCTGAAAAATATCGACCGCTACAATGTATTCGCTGTCCACTCCAATCTGTACGTTATACCCTGGCTTTAACTGGGCATTGCGCATGTGGTCATCTTTCATATGCATAAACGTTGCATCCGGGTCTGTTTTACAGTAGTTGTTCCTTCCCTGGAAGCTGGCTGTATGCCAGTCATAAATGGTCTGACGCTCCAGGTACCTTTGGAACAGCTCCAGATACCGCTGCTCGATGGATTTGCGTTTTCCACGGCCGTAAACGAACTCTATGTTCCGCTCCCTGCATATCTCCTCCAGAAAACGGCAGATTTTTCGGAGGTCCTGCACCCGGTATTCGGTTCCCACACGGAAGGACTGGATAAACTCCTGGTTTACAAGCCTCACCGCCTCCTGGATTTTAATGAACATTTTTTCTTCCCATTTCCCAACGGATTTTTTCCATACGAACGTGTATTGATTGGCGCAGGCTTCTAATTTCGTCCCGTCAAGAAAGACAGTTTCTTTGGAAAGTTCACCTGCCAGTTCCAGACGGTGTACCATCTGATAAAAGAGGTCCTCACATGCCTCCTCCAGAAAACCGGAACGGAACCGGGCAATGGTACTGTGATCCGGCGCTTTTTGTCCAGCTAACAACCACATGAAGTTGATATCCCGTTTACAGGCGGTCTCAATTTTTCTTGATGAATAAATGTTCTGGGAATACGCATAGGTCAGGATCTTGAACATGGTCTTTGGATCCACTGCCGGATTTCTGCCTTTGGCAGAGTAAGCCTGATAAAGCTTTGTATAGTCTAAATCCTCCAATTCGTGGCTCAGCAGTCGGACCGAATCATCGTTCGGAACCAGCCCTTCCAAACTTAATGGCAAAACCAGTTGATAAGTGCGGCCAAGTTCGGTATAATCTTTAGTAGTGTAATTATTTATTCGCATACTTAATTATACCACGGATGGCGGACTCTTCGGAGCCCGCTTTTCTGTTTTTGTACAGAAAAGGAGCTGTTGCTCCAGTAGATTATTTATCTACTTTTGCAACAGCCCCCCCCATATTTACAAATTACGACAAAATCACTGAATCCACACGCCATCCGCCCCTACTTTATAACCATCTGGCGTTGTCGTATTAACCTGTAATGATCCCTTAAACCCATCCGATACAGTGCTGAAATAGTACCATTTTTCGTCTATGATCTGCCATCCCGTCTTCATGGCTCCACGGCTTCCGTCTGAAACAGGATTCAGATAATACTTCTTTCCATTTTCGTCCGTATACCAACCAGTCATCATATAACCCTTGTCATCAAAACGATACCATTCATTCCCTGTCATCAGCCAAGTTGATACGGGATAGGAGCCGTTCAGCTTCTTAAACCACCAGCCCGTTTCATCCTGAACCCAGGTTCCGGCTTCTCCAGCAGAGTCTTGCGCCTTAGATTTGCTGCCGCTTGACGAACCACCGCCGCCACCTGAGCTTCCTCCAGAATGACTTCCAGAACCTCCATCAGAACTTGTATCTCCGGCTGCAAAAACAAATGTACTAAAACCATCTGTTGCAAAGGATATCGTCCGGTCAGATGAATTTACAGATATATCCATTTGTTTGAGCTGTCCATCATGAAGATGGTATAAGCTTAAATCAGATGTAGACATATTAGAAGGAATGGGAAGCGTTACCAGCACCGGAACCTCCAAATCTGTAATCGGTGTTCCATCACAACTCAGATCCAAATCAACCGAAACCTTCGTTTTTTTATTGATTGCTGTCAAGTCTGCTGCTTCTGAGGCTTTCGACATCTTAAACTTGACGATCTCACTTCCACCTGCATTAAGCGCCGCCCCTACTATATCCAGCTTATTCCCATCAAACTGTTCGCTGATTTCAGAATCGGTCTCAACGATCTGCTCTATGTTGTTCTCAAACATATAGTTTTGATCAATCTGCCGATAATCTGTTTCCTTCGAAGGCAAGGCCGTCATTAACGCTGTTTTATCCATTTGCATGATTTGTGCCAATGCGATCTGAGGCGGCTGATCTGTCAACCCTTCCAGAGCTTTTGTGGCATTTGCCTTTGAGTTGGGCGCCTTGAAAATAAAGGTTATTTCATTTGATTTTACTCCGTCAATCGAAGCCCATACCACAGCCTTGCCCGGAACATTGCTTTTAATGCTTATTTTTCCACCTTCTCCGACCTCTGAAGCAAAACGAAAATATGGGTCATCATCACTGACATTTTCTGTAAAAAGGCCAAAGTCATAAGCCTTATTTAGCACCTCGTTTACTTTGCCGCCTTCATTGACAACTTCATCAGCAGACTGACTTCCACCACTTTCACCTATATCAAATGTAGTAAAAGAATCTTCAATCTCTACATTAAACAGTGAAAACATAGTGGCATTTGTTTTTGGTGAATCCGATTTCTTATAGTCACCAGACTTTTCCTCCGGTTCATTATCCTGCTCCGGTTCATCTACCGGCGGATTACCCTCTTCTGGTTCGTCTACTGGAGGGTTTCCCTGCTCTGGTTCGTCTACCGGCGGATTGTTCTCCTCTGGCTCGTCTACTGGTGGATTATTCTCCTCTGGCTCGTCTACTGGTGGATTGCTCTCCTCTGGCTCGTCTACTGGCGGATTACTCTCCTCCGACTCGTCTACCGGAGGGTTGCCCTGCTCTGGTTCGTCTACTGACGGATTATCCTGTTCTGGTTCATCCACTGGCGGATTGTCCTGTTCCGATTCGTCCACTGTTGGATTGTCCTGTTCCGATTCGTCCACCGTTGGATTGTCCGGTCCCGATTCGTCTAGCGATGGATTGCTTTGTGATACATCCTCCACCACCTCTTCCTGCTTGTTTTCATTCTGCTCTAGGTCTGGCAACGGTGCTTTATAAAAATCAACCTGACTCCTCTCATTGACAGGATCAATCATGTCGTCCCCTGGAATGTCTGTAATAAAGGAGATCGGAAGTTTATATTCCTTCCCAACTTCAAGCGCTATTTCGTTCTCCTCCCCTGTTCCCAGAGTCACGGATTGGACTTCCCCATAAGGGGCATTGCCAGATGTCAAAATGCCATTATCATCAAATATATAATCTTCTGATGTTCCTGTCACTTCCCCCATGGAAAATCCGTTAATATCCTCATTAAACCAATGCCAGCCATCGTCCAAATGTATCCATTTGTTCACGGCTGCCGATCCATCGGCCGCACATGTCAGATATATGTACTGTCCATCATATTCTTTCCGCTCCCCGCTTATCATGTGTCCCTGATCATCAAACATATACAGTTTCTTATTTTTGTTCCCAATTCCTTTTGAGGAACCTTTACAATAACCATCCTCTTCGTTCAGATAATAATACCAATATGCCTCCCCATCCTGCTCGTCCTGCCCAAAGAGCCATAGCGGCTTATTCTGTTCAACCTCCCCATTAAAGTAAACAAAGTACGTCTTTCCTGCAATTTCGACAAACTGTCCTGCCGCATATGGGTTTTGGCGTTCAGGCCTTATCAATGCTCCATCATCTTCAAATGCATAAAGCTTTCCATCAATCTCATACAATCCGGTAAGCTTTTCGCCAAGCCCTGTCTTATAATACCGGCTGCCTCCCTCAACCTTCCACTTTCCGCCTGAAACGGACTGCGCGGCAAAAGACGCAATTCCAGCATTGCTCATTACCAGCACCGCTGATAGCGCCGCTGCCGTAACGGACTTCCATACGTTTCTTCTCATTGTACAAACCTCCATCCTACTTTTGTTTAAATAAAGCATCGCAATACGATCTTTTATATGATTGGTAAAACTATTTGCTCCCCCTCCTTCATGCAATCTGATTCTGTTTAAAAACTACAGGTATTATGCATTCTATCTGTTATTCATGATTATAACATGCATTTTCAATTTTTTCCATATTTATATCGTGTATTATTTTTACTTTTTCATATTACAATCACTTAAAGGGAGGGAAACCACATGGACTCAAGCTACATTGCAAAACGAATCACGCAGCTACGACTGAAAAAGAATATTGCAGAACACCGGATGAGCCTCGACCTTGGCCATAGCCGTTCCTATATGCAGGGAATATCCAGCGGGCGGGCATTTCCTTCTATGACAGAATTTTTGGCAATCTGTGAGTATCTGGGTGTGACTCCCAGAGATTTTTTTGAGGAAGAGAATGAGAACCCAAGACTCGTATCGCAGATAACCGCCAAATCAAAAGGCCTGCCTGATGACGACCTCTCATTAGTGCTTTCTCTCATTGAACGGTTGTCAAAGTAATTACAAGCCTGGAGAGGATCGCTGTTTTGTATAGACTGCTCCTCTCCATTTTTAGTCAGGCAGCTCTCATTAAGACTATATACTATCATTTACCCTTACGTGGTATGCTCTGAGCATAATTTCACAATATAATTTTTATTTCTTGCCGGCTCCTGATGCACTCAGGGCAATACTATAATATATATTTATATTATTCACCTTATCTCAACTTCCCATCTACAACCTTTCTCCCTTAATCAATTCCTTCTCTAAATTAAAAAGACCATCCCCCAGGCGTTCTTCCGTATAAGGATTGCTTTCCTTCATGTACATGTCCCAGTCAAATTTTATTGTGAATTTCTGCGAAATAGCCGATAACCCTAAAGCCTCTTTTCCCAGTGAGAACCATTACTATTACAAACAAAACGGCCGCGCGCCTATAGGCTACAAAAAGTTCAACCGCTTTCTCAGGCAATATAGCGATGGACAAATTAATGTTAAATCAAAACATATTACCAGAGAAACAAATACGCAGCACATCTACAGCCTGGTTTCTAATCAGCAAAAATATGAATCCGCGAGGGCGAAATCTGTTAAAGCCCCTGATCTGCTGCATTTTCCCCCTCTCTCCACCCAGCGTCTCCTCACCACGCAAAAAAGGCCCAAACCCTCGATTTCTCAAAGGTTTGAGCCTTTCGCACTTTACTGCGGGAGATGGGACTTGAACCCACACGATCATACAACCACTAGATCCTTAGTCTAGCCTGTCTGCCAATTCCAGCACTCCCGCGCGCGAATAATAATATATCATAAATTCACGCTTTTTGCAACAACATTTTGAAAAATATTTACTTTTTTTTGCCAAAACTTTTTACATTTTCTTCCGGTACCAGTCAATCCTCTGTCTCTCCCGCTCATCATCCCTCAATCTTAAAACATTCTCAGGTAATAATAGGGCAAAAACAAGCGGCCTGCCTTCTCCACCTCCGGCACCAGCCGGCCGGTGTCCAGGAATACCGGGCAGAATATCAGACTGCCGATGATAAAAAACGGAATCAGGCAGCAGATCACCGGCCCGGAGCGGAACACTCCCTTTAACGCACAGGAAAATGCCGCGACAGCCAGAACATAGAGCCCCAACAGCGCCATCTCACGCCCCGGCGCGCCCATCCCCCCGGACAGCCACAGGGCCGCCAGGCCGGACAGTGCGGACAGTGCTACCGGGGCTGCCAGGCTGGCGAAACGGCAGGCGCCCCTCAGACGGCCGGGCAGAGGCAGAAAAAGCCCCCGCTTCTCATCCTGACACAGCGTCACCGCCCCGTAAAGCCCTGTGGTGAACACATACACCGCCGCCAGGCCTCTGGCCGGGAAAACGGACTCATAGGCGCTTTCACGGGCTTCACCGGCCCCCTGAGCGCTCACAGCCGCGGTCTCGTACTCAAAGCGGAAGGTGCTCTGGTTATCCAGAAACATCTGGTAGAGCTCCCCCGCCTCCCCGGCCGCCCGCCGGCGGGCTTCCTCCTGGCCGTCCAAACCGTCAAACGCCGCTCCCTCGGCCACATACCGCTCCAACAGGATCCGGTCGTACATCTCGATCAGGATCGAAAAAACCGTTTCCGTGGACATCCGGTCCACCACGGTGGAGGGTGCCGAGTAAACGCCGATGCACCGCTTGATGTCCCGGTCATCCAGCCGCTCCCGCAGCCCTTCATAAATCACATAACCGCACTCCGCCCGCCTGGTGGTTACCTCCTCCTCCACCGCCTGGGCGGTATCGCAGAGGTAGAACTCAAACATGCCGTCTCTACCGGACGTTTCACTGTACTTCAGCAGTTTTTGAGCCAGAACTTGTCCCAGGGAGCCTTCCTCCCGGTCCTCGGAGCACACGGCGATGCGGACCTGATTCTGCTCCCTGGCCTCCACCCGCTGAAACGCCATGGCTCCGACAGGGAACAGAAACAGGATCAGCAGGAACGCCAGCCTGCGCAGATACCGCTTACATGAGAGAAAAAACCAAGTCAGTATATTAATCATCTTCGCCTCACCCCCACTGTCAGACTGTAAAATGCCGCCGTCATAACCCCAAGCTGCATCCAGCCCGCCAGGCCATACGCCCCGGTCACGATCATTTTCGCGCCGTTCATCAGCGTTGTGGTGGGAAGAAACGGGGCCAGGGAACGTATCTGGACAGGCAAAAATACCAGCGGCAGAAACCCTCCCGACAAAAAGAGCAGAAGGACCGCCCCCAGAAACAACAACATCACCCCGCCCATCAGCGTCCCGGCCGCCTCATAGCAAAACAGAACCAGCGCCGCGGCGGCCAGACAGACCGCAGCCAACGCCGGCAGCATCAGCCAGGAAAATTCCAGCACGCCGAATTTCAGCGCCCCCAACGCCGCCGGCAGCGCGGCGGCCAAAAGAAGCGCCCCCAGACCCGCCAGCCGGGCCGCGGTAGCCATCCAGGGGCCGATCCCGGCCAAGGACAGCTTCTGAGACATCACCCGGCTCTCCGGCGCCAGATACCCGGAAACCGGTATGGCAGCCAGCAGCAGGTAGAGCACGAAGGCGCTGATCCCGTAAAACTCCAGCGTGTCCACGTCTCCTGTGGCGCTGACCTTAACGTGTTCGAAAAGGTCAGCCCGCGGCAGGCTGTAGGCCATATAGATGCGGTTTAAATCCGCCTCCAGCTGGCCGATCCCTCCGGCCAGATCGTAATTGAGCAGCAGCTGATCGCCCGCGTAAATACCCGCCTGAGCGCTTCCAAGCGTCCTGGCTCCCGCGCTGGTCAGTTCTTTAAACACCCGGTTCTCCAGGGCATTTCCCTGGGGCAGCGTGATGGTCACCGGGATATTGGTCCCGTCCATGATGCCCTGCACCAATCCCTCCGGCACATTCATGATTCCGAAGATTTCACCGTCCCTGAGCTGTTTTTCGGCTTCGCTGCTGTCCATAAACGAAAATTCACAGACGCTTCTCACGCTGTCGTAAGTGCCCAGCATGCGCACCAGCTGTCTGGCAAACCGGTCTTCTTCGGGGAGCACCACACCGATGGTGACTCTCTCCAGCGTCGTTTCCCCATACAGCAGCTTACTTGCAGCAAAGGCAATCGTGCCCAGCATTGCCATCAGCACGATTGCCCCTGCAGCCATATGGGGAAGCCTTTTAAACGCCCGTTTCAACTCCAGCTTTAAATACACAAGTTTTGCAGCCATCGCTTCCCCTGTTCCTTTACAATATCATTTCCAAATCAATTTCAAACTCAAACTCTAAAATAGGCCGAACGACTGAAATTCCTGGATTACCTCAAGCCATTCCGTCAGGTCCGCACCCAGAATGTCCATGGGTTCGCCCTTGGGAACCTTGATCTCATCCTCCAGCGGTCGCAGATAATATTCGCCCTTAAAGGTTATGTACTCGGAATCTTCGATGGTAAGCTTCAGCTTGTCGATATCCATATGGAAGGATTTTCCTTTTTCCATCTCATCCACAGCGCCCTCGGCGGAAAGCCCCAGGATTCTGCTTCCGTTGGAGCTGAGCTTGGCGCTCACATCATAGGCGCCATCGTCTACCGTGTAAGCGGCCGCATATGAGAAACCAAAGGTATCATCCCCGGTGTCCATGCTGAGCGACAGCTCATCCGTCAGATTCTTCTTGTCATATTTGCCGGAACGCTGAACTTCTAAGGTGACCACATCCCCATCGCCTTCCATCTCAACGGTTCCGCTCATGTTCTGGGTCAGGTACGAACCGCCCTTTAACTCCAGATGGAATTTCACATCCACATCCGTGTCCTCAAGGTGCAGCATTGTGGTGCCGTCCAAAGCCGCAAGGCGGCCCTTCTTGTCCACATAAACAACCATATCCACATCATCCAGGGTGCGGTCCAGATATTTGATCATTTCTTTGGCGGACTTCTCCGCCTCCGCAAAGGTCTGATCCCGAAGCTCTTTGGCGCTCAGGGACTCGCCCATGCTCTGGCCCATCAGCTCGCTCAAGCGGACCGTGGTCTCCAGCTGGTTTAAAAAGTCCTCGCGCAAAGTCTCATCCTGCAGGAAAAACTCAGAGGAGTCCTCCAAAAAGTCAACCATGGAGTCCTTGCTGATCACCGTGTTATAGCCTTTGCAGTTCACTTCTTTCCCATCCATCGTGAATTTCTGCTTTTCGCCCTTGGTCACGGTCAGGGCAGCCTTAAAATTATCCTGGGCCTTGCAGCCTTCCTTGTAGCGGTTTAACAGCTCATCCAGGTTGAAGGGCTGATCTTCCTTGTTTTCCGTCTGGGCTTTTAACTCCTCAATGTACAGGGCCAGGCCGTCCACATCGATTCCCTGCTGCTTGACAAGTTCTCCGAACACGGGGGAATCCTTGAACTGCTGGGCAAGATCTTTGCTTAAGTCCAGGGTAAACGCTTTGGATGAAATCTCCGGCACGGCCATAATTACCTTCTCGCCGCCGTAGTACGCATCCAGGTTCAAATACTCCATATCATTCAACAGCAGCCCTACATTGATTGCAGATTCCTTTGTCTCCAGATTGTTCTGGGCGCTCATCTTCAGGCCGCTGCCCGCAAACTGACTGATAAACGGCTCTGAGCTGTCGGACAGCTTGAGGGTCATACCGCCCTCCGAGCTGGTAGTCTGCAGGCTCTTCATCATCTCGCTGGTGCCAAACAGTTCCTCTGTGGGGTACACCTGATCCTTGGGATGGACATTCTCAAAAGCGGCAATCACAACGTCCTTGGGGTCCTTCTCCATCAGACGCAGCGCTGCAAAGGCAGCGATCACCACAACGACCACAGCGGCGATCACGCCGATGATGGCCTTGCCGAACTTCTTGCCTTCCTTGACCGTTCCGGGTGTTGCGCCGGGCTGCGGGACACCGGGGGCATAGTGGGGCATTCCCTGTCCGGGCTGCAGCGTTTCCGGAACCGGTCCGTTCATCTCGGGTGCAGGCTGGCCCATACCGGCCGCCGGTCCGCCTGCATCAGAACCAGTCTGTTCCATATCAGGAACCGGTCCGCCCGTCTCAGGCGCCGCATGGCCTGCATCGGCCGCCGCCTCGCCTGTCTCCGGCGCCAGCTGCTCCATATCGGCTATCGCTTCACCCGTCTCCGGCGCCATCTGCTCCGCACCTGCCTCAGGCTCCGCTTCCGCGGCTCCCGGCGTTTCCGCCCGGCCTTCTTTTTCCACATCTGCCGCGCCGCTCTCCAACGCTTCCACCGGCGTCTCCGCCTCCTGGGCGGCATCCACCGTTTTCTCCTCCGCTGCCGGCGCTTCCGCCTCCTGTGCGGCATCCGCAGCTTTCTCCTCCGCTGCCGGCGCTTCCGCCTCCTGGGCGGCATCCGCAGCTTTCTCCTCCGCTGCCGGCGTCTCCGCCTCCTGCGCGGCTTCCGCCGTTTCCGTCTCCGTCACCGGCGTTCCCGCCTGCGCATTCTCCTGGTTCGCCGCCACCGGCTCTCCGCAGGACGTGCAGAATTTAGCGCCTTCGCGGATTTCTGCGTTACATTTCGTACACTTCATTCCCAAATCCTCCTCTGGCCGTCATTCAAATTGATCCGGCCTGGCTATTTATCGAAACTGCCCGATCAGCTCATCCGCTGTCAGGCCGCTTGCGATCTCATGTAATGTTCCGTCCCGCAGCGCGTACATACGGCTGCACAGGGACAGCTCCTCCAATTCGTGGGAGGTGAGCACCACAGCTCCTCCGTCTGCCATATACTGCTTCAAATAGCTGCGGATATCCTCCTTGCACTCCAGATCCAACGCCGCTCCCGGCTCGTCCATCACCAGAAAGGGCGCGTGATTGGACAGCGCGCAGGCGATGCTCAGGCGCTTTTTCATGCCGCCGGACAGCTTGCCCACCGTTCTCCTGAGCATGTCCCGGATTCCCAGAACCGCCGCCGGGCCGCTCTCCAAGTCCTGCCTCATGTGGGCGGCGCTGCCTCTGTACCACAGGGACAGGTTGTCCTTCACGGTCAGCTCCGGGATCAGCGGATTCTCCTGGGGGACGTAAGCCACCATATCCGAAAATACCCCGGGCTTCCCGGCCGCCTCGCGCCCGTTGAACCGGATCGTTCCGCCGTCCGCCTTCTGCGCGCCTGCCAAAATCGACAGCAGCGTGGTCTTGCCGCAGCCGTTGGCTCCCACAATTCCCACGCAGGTGCCGGGCTCCACCCGCAGGGTGACCCCGTTCAATATCATTTTTCTGCGGTATGACTTGCAGATTCCTTGCGCCTCCAGCATCTTCCGTAACCTCCGGTCCTGTCCGCCCGCACAGCGGCCGGACATATATGTAGTAGTGTACCATATAATCCCAATCTTTGCAAAATGTTAAGGTCTGGGTTTTCTAACATTTATTAGTATTTTTTCTTAATATTTTATGTGATCCCTACATTGGTTATAAATGCAGAAATATTCAATATTTTGTAATAAATTTGTAATTTTCCTTACGACTTTCCTATGCTATACTTGGAACTATTCGCACTGCACCAGTTTATATTACAAACAGGGAGGAAACCAATGGAAGAACCATACATTGTCAAATTTTTCAGGATCAGGCGCGAATCGATCGAATGCTTTTCTGAAAACACAGCGCCGCTCACCATGGGGAATTTTATTCCCAACCAACTGTGCAAGGCCGAGGTGTATGATAACAAAATCGTCATCACACCGGTCGACCCCGACTACTGTCTGCCGAAAACTCCACTCAGCTAAATCGTCCAAAACCTGCCAGGGCCAGCCCCATTCAGCAGGTTTTTCATATTTATGCAGCCAATTCCCCTGATTTTACCAATTTTTCCTTTGGCATCAAAAAAGGATGACCGGATCCGCTTGCGCGTTTCCTTGCCATCCTGTTTTAAGGTCAATTAAGCGATTTTGCTCTTCGCCAGCTCGGCCAGCTTCGCAAAGCCTTCCGCGTCGTTGATCGCCATATCGGACAGAACCTTGCGGTTCAGATCAACATTTGCCAGCTTTAAGCCGTACATCAGCTTGCTGTAGGACAGGCCGTTGATGCGGGCAGCCGCGTTGATACGGGCGATCCACAGCTGTCTGAACTGTCTCTTTCTCTCTTTTCTGCCGGCATAGGAGCTGGTCAGAGCGCGCATTACGGACTGCTTAGCAATTCTATACTGTTTGGAACGGGCCCCTCTGTAGCCTTTCGCCATCTTCAGGACTCTGTTGTGTTTCTTCTTCGCATTTAAACCGCCTTTAATTCTTGCCATCGGTAATTTCCTCCTTCTACAATTTCAACTTACAGATATGGTAAAATCTTCTTCATTACCTGTGCATTGGTTGCGTCGGTAACAATGTCTTTTCTAAGATTTCTTTTCCGCTTGGTGGATTTCTTAGTCAAGATATGAGATTTGTAAGCTTTATTGCGAACTAACTTACCGGTTCCCGTCTTTTTAAAGCGCTTTGCTGCTGCTCTGCTGGTTTTTAACTTTGGCATTGTAAATTCCTCCTTAAATCTTTGTATTTTAACGTTTTGCAGTTAAAAACATAACCATGCTTCTTCCTTCCACCTTCGAGGGCTTGTCGACTACCGCGATGTCAGCCAGGCTCTCAGCAAAATCATCCAGGATGTACTTGGACTTGTACATATGGGCCATCTCACGGCCTCTGAAGCGCAAGGTCACCTTCACCTTGTCTCCCTTTTCCAGGAACTTCCTGGCAGCCCCAACTTTGGTGTTCAGATCGTTGGTATCAATATTGGGGGACAAACGAACTTCCTTGATCTCGATTACCTTCTGTTTCTTTCTGGCTTCTTTCTCCTTACGGGCATTCTCGTAACGAAATTTACCATAGTCGATAATCTTGCATACGGGGGGTTTTGCGGTGGGCGCGATCTTTACCAGATCCAGCTCTGCATCCTGCGCCAGCTTTAAAGCGTCCCTGGCAGCCATGATCCCCAGCTGTTCGCCGTTCTCTCCAACCACTCGTACTTCCTTGTCTCTGATCTGTTCGTTAATCACATGTTCGCTAATAGTCGTACACCTCCATAATTCAATCTCATTTTCCGGAATCAGCACGCCCCTTCTGCGGGGGGCAAAAAAATAAAGCGGACAGGCAATCTATCCACTTCCACTTTCACACAGCAAACCGCAGCGCCTTTCCGATCAAACTCCATCAACGCTTCGCCGCTTCTATGAACCCGGGTCACTGACTCGTGCCGAGGTGAGGTGGATACCTGCTTTCCTGTAGTCGTTCTCACAACTTATATTACTTTACTATACCCAGGCTCATTTGTCAAGGCATATTTTTCTTGTTTTACTATGTTTTTGCACGGGGTACGCGCACGGTCTTTGCACAGCCCGTAACCGTTCAAATGCCCGGAAGGCGAAACCGCCCTCCGGGCATTTGAACGGCAAGCAATGAACCGCCCGCAACTCAGGCGGCTCATTACCATCCATAACGCCGTACTTAGCGGGCCTTAAAGGTGGCGCAGCGGGTCTGTCCGCACTCACAGGCGCCGTCGCCTGCGATGTCGATGCGCTCGGCGGCGCAGCGGCGGTCCTCGTTATAAACGCACTTGACGGCGTCGCACTCCACTTCCAGGCGGGTCTCCGGTGTCTTGAACAGGTTGGTAAATGCTCCGCCCTTGTTCTCGTCAAAGCTGGCGCAGCAAGTCTCGTTGGGCTTAACGGCCTCATTGCCGTCCACCAGAATCGCGCTCTTGCAGCAGTAGTTGTCGGAGTTGTGCATGCAGTTTTTCACACTACATTCTAACTTTGTCATCGTCGTTACCTCCTTAGATTGATATTCTCTAATCTGCGTGACAACGTTAGTATGCGCGTGGGCGGCGGTTTTATTCTCCGGTCCGGCCGCTGTTTTTCGATCATTTTTTAACCGGTGCGGTTACGGCGTTCCCAGAGCCTGGTTCATCTGCCGGACCGCCTCCAGGCAGGGCCCTGGCTTCCCATCCATCTCATACAGTTCGCCCCGGGTCACAAAGGTGTACACGGAAATATCGTCAAGCCAGACCTCCGCTCCCCTGTTTTCGATGGTCAGGGTGGAAAAGGACGGAGCCGCGAACTCTAAGTCCACGGTGCGCTCTCCCGTCACATTCACGGACTTGGACATATTCCCAAGGCGGACTGTCACGTCGCTGTTTCCCTCGGAGGAAACTTTAAAACGCACATATCCCTTAGAGCCGGTGTTCCCGCTGCGGCTGCCGAGCTTCTGGGACATAGACGCGCCGGTCGGGAGCACCGCGGCCATGCTGCCGCCCCGCTCCTCCACCCTGCCGCTTCCGGTTAAGGTCCACCCCTTGTCTCCCAGGGCGAACTGGGCATTGTACAGCTTGTTGTCGCCGTAATCCCGGTAAGTCCAGATGCCGTAACCCATGGACATGTTTTTTAAAACCGGCACGATTGCCTCCAAATAGATCGGTTTTTCCTCGTCCAGCAGCTGGGCGTTGTACTCGAATCCCACCGTGTTGTCCGTGAACAGGAACTGGTCGATATAAAGTCCCTTGCCGTTGTTATAGTTGTGAATATTTCCCAGCATCCACGGAGCCATGTCCACCGCCTGCGCGGCGGTGATCCGCTCGTGATGATTGGCCTGTCCCATGGGAATACTGTACATGGTGGAGCTGTAGGAGGCGTTTTCACAGGCAAAGGTATCCGAGTGCATATACCCCTTTACGCTGCCGTCCGTCTGGGTCACCGGATCGCCGTCCAGGCGCACCTCCATAGACAGGTCGGGGAACACTTCCTGGCTCTCGGCGAGGAGCTGGTTGAGGAAATGATTGTAAAATTCGTAAAATACCGCCCGGGCCGGCGAATCCCATTCCGGCAGATACAGGGCGTCGTAGGAAGAAAAGCTGGTCTTGTACAACTCCCCCAGCTCCTCCAGGCTGTATCGCTCCCGCAGATAATCGGTGTAGCCCACCTTCGCGGCCATCTCCCGGCTGTAAGCGCCCTTTCCAAAGTTCGCCGCACTTGATGTAAAATTCCAGAAGTCCTCCCAGGTCAGAAAGCCTCCGCAGAAGTTCTCGTGGGCCGAGGTCCGCTCGTACAGAAGCTTCACATAGTCCAGCCAGGCCAATCTCACGTTCTCGTCGTACAGCAGGGCCTGGAAACGGTTCAGAACATTGTCCCTGCCGTAGTAATCCCAGGTGTAGCCCACCCGCAGCATGACGCTCAAATTCTGCGCCGCAGCCGCCTCCATCACACGGTCCAGTTTGTCCCACGGATAGGTGTTGTATGTGATGGGATTCGTCCCCGGCTGGAACTCCCGCCAGGGAATCACCAGAATAATGCTGTTAAAGCCGTCCTCCGCGATCTGCGCCAGCTCCGCGTCCATGTTTTTGCTCTCGCTGTTCCAGAAATTGATCACCCAGTCGTCGGAATAATAGGTGGCGGACTTCAGATATCCCGCCGTACCCGCCGCGTACTCCGCCGCCCTGGCAAAGCCGGTCGTGAAGGCAAATGCCGACAGAGCCAACGCTGCGGCGATCACCCGTACCTTGAACCTTTTCATATGCTCTCCCTCTGTATCTTCTGAATATTTTCCCCAGTCCCGGGCCGCCGCCCCTGGGTTTTAAGCTTTTTCTCCCGTCCCGCACTCCCGGCCGCCCCGCTTTAATTCCGGCCAGACGGTGAGCATCATGGTGCCGAAGCAGGCAGCGCCTCCGATAAAGTTGGAGACCGGCTCCGCCATCAGAATCCCGTCCGTCCCCATATGGAATACGGTGGGCAGGATAAGGATCAGCGGAATCACGATCACCACCTTGCGGAATATGGAGAAGAACACCGCGTTCCTTGACCTTCCAAGCCCCACAAACACGGACTGGCCGGCAAACTGCAGGGACATCATGAAAAATCCGAAGAAATAGATCCGCATTGCCGGGATTCCCTTCTCCACCAGGTCCCCGCTGTGGTCGAAAATGCGGATGAAAAACTCCGGAAAGCTGTGCACGCACAGCCAGATGAGCACGGTGTAGGTGATGCAGACCACGGAGATAAACACAATGGCCTGGCGGGTCCGCTTGTACTCCCCTGCCCCGTAGTTGTAGCCCATCACCGGCTGGGCGCTGTTTGTCAGGCCGCTGACCGGCATGGAGATCACCTCCCGGACGGAGTTAATCACGGTCATGATTCCCACATACAGATCGCCGCCCGCCTTCTGCAGCATGGCGTTGTACATGATCTGCACCGAGCTGTTGGTGATGGACATGGTGAAGCCGCTCATACCCAGGCCCGCGATCCGCAGCACCCGCTCCCGTTCCAGCTTAAACGCCGCCCGCCTCAGCCGCAAAATGGTCCGCTTTCCGGTCAAAAAACGGACGATCCATATCGCTGAGAGCAGCTGGGACAAAATGGTGGCAAGCGCCGCGCCCTGAACGCCCATATGGAACACGAAAATGAAAATGGGATCCAGCACAATATTGGTAATCGCGCCTAACAGCACGGTCATCATGCCGGTGGTTCCAAAGCCCTGGGCGTTGATGAAGCTGTTCATACCCAGACCGATCATCACAAATAGATTGCCCAGAAGATAGATGGTTATGTAACGCTCCGCATAGGAGATGGTATCCGGGCTGGCTCCGAACAGAAACAGCATGGGCCGCTTGAAAGCCAGGCCGGCCACGGTCAGGATCACCCCGGTGATCAGAAGCAGCACAAAGGAATTGCCCATGATGGCCTCCGCCTCCGCATCATTTCCCCGCCCCCGCTCGATGGAAAACAGCGGCGCTCCGCCCATTCCGAACAGATTGGCAAACGCGATCACAATGGAGATAATGGGCAGACAGAGTCCCAGCCCGGTCAGAGACAGGGTGGCGTTCTCCGGGATCATGCCGATGAAAATGCGGTCCACAATGTTGTAGAGCACGTTGATCAGCTGCGCCAAAGTCATGGGCAACGCCAGACGCAGGATGTTTCCCACTATACTGCCCTTGGAAAAATCATTTTTCGGTCTCTCGTCTCGTCTCATCTCTCCGCTCACCTGCCATCCCGCCACATCCGCAGATCTCCCGGCAGATCCACATCCCGCAGCTCCTTCTCCTCCACCTCGTACTGCCACACGTCCTCCGGATAAGACTTCATCAGACGGCTGCCGCCCCGGTCGCCCGTGAGCGTTTCCAGCTCTGGCCGGTACCGGCTCTGAAACGCCGCCGGATTCCCCCGGCGGCCCTGGGCGCAGACGCAGCCCATTCCCTTGCCGCAGCGCACAAAACCTCTCAGAAAGCCGGTTAGGGAGGCGGCCTCAAGCCCTGGCTGGTCCGCCACGCAGTAGACGAAAAAATCCGTGTCCTCCGGGGCCGCCAGGGTTCCCAGCCGCAGGGAGGAGGCGATGCCCTCCTCTGCGCCGCCGTTGTACACAGCCTCAGCTCCCAGGCCCGCAGCCGTTTCCAGAATTTCCCTGTATTGGCTGACCACAATCAGGTTCACCTGCCAGCCGTCCTCATGCTCCAGCATCCGCCCTGCCTGAAGCAGGCAGTCCATGCCGTGGCGGTACAGGGGTTTGCCCCCCAGCTCCGCCATCAGCTTATTTTCACCAAAACGGCTTCCGAAACCGGAAGCCATATAAATCCACGCTGTTTTCATATCATTCCCACCGATCCTTTAACCCGCTCCGATTCCACGCCCAAGGGCCGTCAGAAAAGGTCCACGCAGGGGTCGAACCGCAGCTGTCCGCACGCGATGCCCCGCTTTTCGCCCATGGCGTCCAACAGCCCTCTCACCGTCTGGACCTGGGCTGGCTCATCAGCCTGGTTAAACACCGGGATCACCGGAATGGACGGATACCTGACCCGAATCGGGTACAGGTAGGCGTGCTGCATCAGGCAGGCCACGTCTCCGGGGCGGACGATCCACTGTCCTCCGTCCTTGTAGTCCGGCCTTCCGTGGGCCCGCATGATCTCCTCCGCCTGCTCCGCGCGGAAACAAAGCTTCTCTGCGGGCTGGTCCAAAGCGGACAGGCCCAGCACGGAGAGCACCATGTGGGAGTTCTTCGGAACCACCGGCTCATTGACCCCGGGGACCTTTAAGGGAAGCCGCCGGGAGCCGTCCGCTTCCACCAGAACCAGATCCGCCAGCGGGCAGATCTGCTCGTAAAACCAAGTGCCCACAAATGTAATCTTCAACTCCCCGGCTTCCTTGCCCACCACGGCGATGGACTCCTTCTGCAGCATCCTGCGCACGTCCCCTTTGGACCGGGTGAGCACGCCGTACTGTTTCGGCCGGAACATGTGGGTGGTTGTGACCACCAAGACCTTAAGCCCACGCTCCCGCCCCTCGCAGGCCAGGCGGCGGATCAGAGACGTCTTTCCCCCCGCGCCGGTAAACGAAATCACGTAGGGGGCGTTCTCCCTGACTGCGCGCAGCCGCTTCATACGTGCGTCCAGGGACAGAGCCTGCCACAGATCGCCGGACTCCGTCCATTTATCTTCATTATAGTAATAAACCTTCATAGAGATTCCCTTTTCCAGTCACTTTATTGTTCGTAAAATATCCGTTGCCTTCTCAGGCACAGCAAATAATCCATATTTCTACTATCTTAACACAAAATGTCGGATAGGGAAAGATCTTGTCGTATAATTGTCCGCGGCTAATTGTCCGCAGCGCCCCCGGCATCCAAAACGGCAGGGCCTGCAAAACGCGCAAGCCCTGCCCCCAAAAGTCCTTCTGTCCGTCTGTCCGATCAGTTGACCTTTTTCCCTTTCAACACTGAAACGAGATCATAGCCTAAAATGCCAAATACCAGAACCAGTCCCAAAACGTTCATACTTTATCCTTCTTTCCGCCTCACGCATTGTTTGAAACCTTATGCCCTTATTATATGGAATTGCGGCGGGAAAGGCAATCTGCAGAATCTCCAATCTTTTTCCGGTATCAGGGACATTTTCTCGCAGGTTATACAAAATATTTTAGACGGCCTAAAACTTTTTGTATTTCATCAGCATTTCCGGCGGCCCTCGCGCAGAGCCCGGATGTGGATCAGCTCCCCGGCGATGCTGACTGCGATCTCCGCAGGCGTCTCCGCGCCGATGGCGGTTCCGATGGGCATGTGGCAGCCCTCGATCTCCTCCCGGGTAAAGCCGTCCTCCAGCAGCTTTTCCGTGACCACGCGGATCTTGCTGCGGCTTCCCATGATCCCGATATAGCATGGCCCAAGCTCCATGGCCTGCTTCTGCACATAGTAGTCAAACTGGTGTCCCCTTGTCATGACGCACACGTAGTCCTGGGGCCCTATGGCCACCCGGTCCCCAATGTGCTCCAAATCCCCCACAATGGTCTCCGCGGCCTGGGGGAAAACCTGGGGATTGGCAAATTCCGCCCGGTCGTCGTAGACCACGCAGCGAAAGCCCACGTGGGCCAGCACCGGCACCAGCTCCTGGGCCACGTGGCCGCCCCCGAAAATGTAGACCGTGCCCGCCTGCACCAGAGGTTCACAGTAATACTTCCGGCCCATGGCCTCCACCTGCACGGCCTTGGCGGTAAAATGCGGCAGCAGCTCTGCCTCCAGCTCCCCCGGCTTTCCCGACAGAGCCAGCGCGCCCGAAAGCCCTCTGCCCGCGCAGTAAAGCCCCATGGACCAGGCCGTTTCCCGGGTGATGTCCAGGATCAGCCAGCTGTCCTCGTCCCGGTCCAGGGCCTGCGCCACTTCGGCGCAGAATTTCTGCATATCCTGATCTCCAGGATTAATGTACTGGATGTATACCACCACATTCCCGCCGCAGACCATGCCGATGTCCGCCACCTGGTTGCGGGTCAGGGTGAACCCCTTCACGCAGGACTGCCGGTTCTTTAACGCCTCCCTGGCCGCGCACTGGGCCTGGTATTCCACGGCTCCGCCGCCAACTGTGCCCAAAAAGGTGCCGTCCTCCTTCACCAGCATGCGGGAACCGGCCCCTCTGGGCGTGGAACCGGAACTGGCGATAATGGTCGCCAGCACGGCTCCTTCCCCCCGCTCTAATGCCTCCAATAACTCCTGAAATAATCGTCTCATCGCTGCTCCTCATTTCCCTGCAAAAAACAGTTCTCAAACAGCCGTTTGGCCGTCTCGTTCAATTCCTTCTCCATCTGAAAATACCGGTCTAAAAGCTCCCTTGCCTGTGGTGAAAGCCTGGAGGAACCTCCCTCCGCGCCCCCCGACTGGGTGATCAGCAGCGGGTAGCCCAGCTGCTTCTCCGCGGCCTTTAGCATCTTCCAGCCCTTGGTGTAGGACATGTGCATCTGGCGGCAGGCGGTCTGCATGGACCCGGTGTGGTCGGTGATCTGCAGAAACCTGGCCATGGACTGGTCGAAAAACAGCTCCTCCCGGGCCAGCGCCAGCTGCACCTTGGGGTGCATGGGAATCCGCTCCCGCCCTTTGGGCGGCTCAGCCAGGCGGCCGTCGCCCTCCGCGGGCCAGAATATCCCCTCGTCCTCCACCGGAATCTCATCCATCAGGGCGTCGATCTCCGGTTGGCGCAGAGCGCCCCGCATGCCCATTGGACCGTCGTAGCCGGTGATCTTCCCGATCAGCTCTCCGCGGATCAGCACCGGATGTCCCCTGTGCCCGCCGCAGACCGGACAGGCCGCGGCAGCCGTGCTCTTAAGCAGTTCGTTCACCGTCCCGGTCAAAAGCAGCGGGTACTTGGCCGGAAGCACCAGAGCGCGGTCGCAGAGCCCTTCCAGGTATTTAAGCCCCATGCAGATGCTGTCGAACATCTGGGTGTGCTCATACCGGTCGTTCCGCAGGCAGATCACCTGAAGCTTGGAAATGTGCTTTTCCAGCTCATCCCCCTGTTTTCCGGTGATCACCACCACCGGGTCCACCCCGGCCTGCTGTAAAATGATGATGATCCTGCGGATCACCGTGGTGTCCCCCACCGGCATCATCGGCCTGAACAGCGTGGGGCTCTTGTGTCCCGCCGCCACGATCACTGCGCCTGTCCTCATGTTTTCCCTCCTGTATTCTCTTCTCACAACAGCTGGCCCGACAGCAGAAGCAGCGCCTGAGGCGCCACCCTGAGCCAGTCCGGCACCACCCCGGCGGTCTCATGAGTGTGGATGGTTTTCTCCTTTTTCCACCACAGCCCGTTGTCCAGGGTAATATACCACTCAAAGGGCATCTCCGATATATCCGGATTCTGCACCCGGATCAGGTTGGCCCCCGGAGTCCCTTTCAGCTCCCCGGCCCGTGCCTCGCTTATGGGTTCAAAATCGTGGGCCCGGATGCCCACCGCCGTGATCTCATCCCCCACGGGCAGCTCTGTCTCCAGCTCCAGACCGCCCCAGTCCAGGGCCAGGACCTTCCGCTCCCCCACCCTCTGAATCCGGGAAATATTTTTGCAGCCCGTTAGCCTGGCCGCCTGGCAGGTCACCGGGTTCTGAAACAGCTCCCGGGTTCGCCCCTCGGCCAGCACCCGTCCCCGGTCCATGAGCAGCAGGTTGTCGCAGAGCTGGTAGGCCTCGTCCCGGTCATGGGTCACCATAACCGCCACGCCGCCGTATCCGGCCATCACCCGCTTTAACTCCAGCCGCAGCCCCTCCCGCAGGTAGGTGTCCATGGCGGAGAACGGCTCGTCTAACAGAAGCACCTCCGGCTCGTAGGCCAGGATCCTGGCTAACGCCACCCGCTGCTGCTGGCCGCCGGAGAGCTGGCAGGGGTAGCGTTTCCCAAGCCCCTCCAGGCAAAAGCGCTTCATCATGCTCTCTGCGACCTCCCGGCGTCCGGCCGGAGTCTTGTTCCCTCCCCGGAAGTATTTCCCCGAAAGGCCGGTCATAATGTTCTCCTCCACCGTCATGTTGGGAAACAGGGCGTAGCTCTGGAATAAGTACCCCACCCTGCGCTCCTGGGGCCTCAGATTCACCTTGAGCCGTGAATCGTAGAGCACCCGCCCGCAGGCTGCCTCCCCGGAGGCGTACTGGAGGGCGATGCGCCCGGCCCCCGGCGTCTCGATTCCGGCTATGGACTTTAAGGTCATGCTCTTTCCGCAGCCGGAAGGCCCCAGAATCCCCAGGCAGCCCACCCCGGCCTCAAAGGCGATCTCCAGCTCAAAGCCCTTCAGCTTTTTTGTTATATCCACCCCTAAGCGGGGACTGTGTTCGGATTTGACAGCCATTGTTTTCCAATTCCTTCCATACATTGTTTCCGGACTCCGCGCCGGACAAGGCTCAGCGCTTTTTCCGATCCGCCCTCAGCCCCGCCCAGTTCATCAGGAACACGGATAAGAAGGCGATCACTACAATCACCGCCACGTACCGGTAGGCCGCGTCCATATTTCCCGCCGCCACCTCGGAGTAAACGGCCATGGGCAGGGTGCGGGTCTTGCCCGCGATATTTCCCGCGATCATGGCGGTGGCGCCGAACTCGCCCAAGCCCCTGGCAAAGGCCAGCACGCCGCCGCTGACAATCCCCGGCAGCGCGTTGGCGAACAGCACCTTGCGGAAAATGCACCACTCGCTCATTCCCAGAGTCCGGGCTGCGGCCGGGAGATTCTCATCCACCTGCTCGAACGCCCCCCTGGCGGACCGGTACATGAGCGGGAACGACATCACCACCGCCGCCAGCACGGTGGCGATCCAGGAAAATGCGATTTTCACGCTGAAATAGTCCAGAAAGAATTTTCCCACCGGCCGCTTCACGCCGAATAGATACAGCAGGAAGAACCCCGCCACAGTGGGCGGGAGAACGAGTGGCAGGGTCAGGATGCCATCCCATATCAGTTTCAGCTTTTCATTTTTCAACCGGATCACGCTCCAGGCTGCAAAGATTCCCAAAAAGAATGTGACCAGAATCGACAGTGAAGCCGTCCGCATCGAGATCAGAATCGGTGACCAGTCCATGTGTTTCTCCCCTTTTCCCTGTTAATCTGTTCAGTTGGCCCTGGAGAAGCCGTACTTCTCAAATACCGCCATGGCCTCGTCTGTCTTTAAGAACTCCACAAACGCCCTGGCCTGGGATTCGTGGTCCGTGTTTTTTACCACCGCCACGGGGTAGAGTACCTTATTTTTCAGGCTTCCCTCCGGGGCCTCGGCTACGATCTTCACCTGATCCGCCATACTGTATGCGTCCGTGGCGTACACGATGCCCGCGTCTGCGCTGGACGCCGCCACCTGATTGAGCACTTCCGTCACATTGGTGCCGAAGCTGACCTTATCCTGAATTTTATCCCAGATTCCCAGATTCGTCAATGCTTCCTCCGAATACTGGCCGACAGGAACGCTGGCCGGATCGCCCAGCGCGATGGACTCCGCCTTTTCAATGTCCTCAAAACCGGCCAGCCCGCTTTCGCTTCCGGCGGGAACAATCAGAACGATTTTGTTTTCCAGCAGATCGGTGATGGTGTCACTTGCAATCATGCCTTCTTCATCCAGCGCTTTCATCTGCTTGGGGGCTGCGGACATAAACACATCCGCCTCCAGCCCTTCTTCGATCTGGGTCTGGAGCTTGCCGGAGCTGTCGTAGGTCCCCACCACGGTCACACCCGGGTTCTGTTCCTGGAACATGGGGATCAGCTCCTCCTCATAGGCGTTCTTCAGGCTGGCCGCCGCTGCAACCAGAATCTCCGCCGGTTCCAGCTCCGCCCGATCCGACGCCCCGGTGTTTTCCCCGGTCTGTTCCGGCGCCGCGGCATCGGACGAAACCGATTCCGGCGCGGCCGTGGCGGTGTCCCCCTGAGTGGTCTCCGGCGCGGAGGTGTCGGACACTGCGGCGGTGTCGGACGTGTTGGTCTGGGCTTTTCCGCCCGAGCAGCCCGCCATCATACCGGCCGCCATTGCAACTGCGAGGAACATGGTGATCTGTTTTTTCATAAATACCTACTCTCCTTTTTCTGTGTTTGGTTTTATGATTTGTACTGCGCCATCGTTATACTCATGTGAGAATATCGATGGCGCATGAAATCCTGATGATACGCGGAGGGATGGGCGGGGCGGAACTTTTCACGTACCGCTCCGCGCCCCGCCGTTTTACTTCCCCTACTGCCTGGCGCACTCCGAGGCGCTGCCCCGCAGAATCTTCAGCCCGTGCTCCAGGCTGTCCAGCACAAATCCCAGGCTCTCCTGCACGGCCTTAGGGCTGCCGGGCAGATTGACAATCAGCGTTTTTTTGCGGATCACGGACACGCCACGGCTGAGCATGGCCCGGTTGGTGATCTTTAGGGACTCATAGCGGATAGCCTCCGCGATTCCGGGCGCGTTGCGGTCCGCCACCGCCAGGGTCGCCTCGGGCGTCTGGTCCCGCATCGAAAATCCGGTTCCCCCGCTGGTGAGAATCAAATCCACCTGCCGCCCGTCCGCCAGGCGGATCAGCTGCTTTTTCAACTGTTCCGGCTCGTCGGGCAGAATCAGGCATTCCACCACCGCGTAACCAGCTTCCTCCAGCATGGCCTTTGCCGCCGGACCGCTCTCATCCTTGCGCTCGCCCTTCGCCCCCTTGTCGCTTAAGGTGATCACCGCCGCCGTAAAGGGCCGGTCCCCCTCGGGAAGCACAGCCTCCATCACGTCGCCGGGACGGATCACGCCCTCCTTTTTTACCTCTGCAAACACGCCCTGGGTGGGCATGATACACTCTCCCATGCGCTTGTAGATGGCGCAATGGCTGTGGCACTCCTTGCCGATCTGGGTCATCTCCAGTTCCACGGTTCCCGCGTACAGGCGGGTTCCCACCGGAAGGCGGCGGAAATCCAGCCCCTCCACCACCAGGTTCTCGCCGAAGGCCCCGTCGATCACATTGGCCCCCCGCTCGTTAAAATCCTTTACCTTATCATAGGATAACAGGCTCACCTGCCGGTGCCATTTTCCCCCGTGTGCGTCGCCCTCGATGCCGAAATCCGGCATGAAATGACCTTCCTCCACGGAATGCTTCTCAATCCCTCTGCGGTCGCTGATGCAGATCGCGCGCACCGTGCCCTTCAGACTCAAGCCGCTGTTATTTCCATTTGTTTCCATTTTCTTGTCATCCTCCAATACTGCTCATATTGTGCCCTTCCGTAATCCGCTCCGGCTCCTCGAAGCAGTGGGCCCCCGGTTTCCCGTAAATCGTCTGTTCCATCACGCGGCAGAGCTCCTGACAGCCGCTTTCCGTGCCGTCCTCCGCCCCCGTGTCCGCGACGCGCAGAACGGGCCGTAAGTCCACGCCGTCCTCATAGCAGAGGCAGGTTTTCAGATAACCCGTGCTGGTCAGCCGCACCCGGTTGCACTGTCCGCAGAATTTCCCGTGGATGGCGCTGATCAGTCCAAGGCTTCCCTGAAAGCCCGGCACCCGGTAATAGACTGCGGGGCCGAAACCGTGCTTTGCGGTGTCCATTTCCATGTCCGGAAATACCTGCCGCATCTGCTCCAGCAGCTTCTGATGGTCCACCGTCTCAAACTGTTTGCCGTAACCGATGGGCATCATCTCGATAAAGCGCACGTCCAGGGGGTATTCCCTGGCCAGACCGGCCAGCCGCTCCCAGCCGTAGCTGCCGTCCTTGTCCCGATCAAGCTTCAGGGACACCGCGTTCACCTTCACCTTAAAACCCGCGTCCACAGCGCGCCTGATCCCGCTAAGCACCTGGTCCAGCCGGTCGAAGCCGGTAAGATCCGCAAACTGCCGCCGGTCCAGGGTGTCCAGACTCACGTTGATGCCGTCCACGCCCGCTAGCTTCAGGCGGTCCAGATGCTGCTCCAGCAAAATGCCGTTGGTGGTGATGGTCACCGCCTCGATGCCCGGAATATTTTTTAAAGACCCGATCAGCTCCGGACAGCCCTTTCGCACCAACGGCTCCCCGCCGGTGATCTTCAAATGGCGGATTCCCAGACGGGCCGCGGCCCGGCAGACCCGCCCGATCTCCTCGTAGCTCAAAATGTCCTCCATGGGCAGCCACTCCACACCGTCGGGCATGCAGTAGCGGCAGCGCAGGTTGCACCGGTCCGTGATGGAGATCCGCATATAGTCGATATTTCTTCCAAATGAATCAATCATAAGACCTGTTCCCCGTTATGTCTGGGATTATGGAAATCGCCGCTCTTACCCCCGGATTTGTGCTCCAGGTATACATTGCCGATCTCCATGGACTTGTCCACGGCCTTGCACATGTCGTAGATGGTCAGCAGCGCCACGGTCACGCCGGTCAGCGCCTCCATCTCCACGCCGGTTTTGCCGGTGGTTCTGGCCGTGCAGACCGCCTCAATCCCATTGATCTCTTTTTTTATGGTAAAATCCACATTCAGCTTGGTCAGGTTCAGGATGTGGCAGAGGGGAATCAGATCCGAGGTGCGCTTTGCGCCCATGATCCCGGCCACCCTGGCCACCCCCAGCACGTCGCCCTTGGCCATGGTCCCCCGGCTCACCATGTCCAGGCACTGGGGGCTCATGAAAATAGTTCCCCTGGCCACGGCCTCCCGCTTTGTGTCCGCCTTATCCCCCACATCCACCATGCGGGCGTTTCCCTGTTCGTCAAAATGGGTAAATTCCATTGTTTCGTTCCGTCCTTCCTACATTCCTTTTCCGAATCCGCAGTTGGGATACGTGCACACCGGACAGTTAAGACACAATCCGCCCTGTCCCAGGGCCGCTAAGTCCTCCGGGCTCACGGAATCGTCCGCCATCACCCTGGGCAGCACCAGATCGAAAATAGTCCGTTTGGCGTACATCACGCAGCCCGGCAGGCCCATGACGGCTACCGTGCGGTCCCCGGCCTCATAGTAGGCCAAAAGGAACATCGCTCCGGGAAGCACCGGCGCGCCGTAGGAAACGATTCTGGCTCCGGTGTTTTTGATGGCCAGGGGCGTCTTGTCGTCCGGGTCCACGCTCATGCCCCCGGTACAGACCACCACGTCCGCGCCCTTTTCAATCATCTCTAAGATGCTGGCCGTCACCTTCTTATCGTCGTCGTTCCAGATCACATGGTCGATGACCTCTGCGTCGAACTCCGAAAGCTTTTCCTCGATCACCGGCGTGAAGGTGTCCTGGATCCGTCCGTAAAACACTTCATTTCCCGTGGTCACGATGCCCACTTTCTTATGTACAAAGGGCTTCAGCTCCAGGATCGGCTTTCCGCCTGTAACCTTTGCCGCGGCCTCCCTGGCCGCCTCCATCTTCTCCTCCTCGATCACCAGAGGAATGATCCTGGTGCCCGCCAGCTTATCCCCCTGTTTCACCGGGAAATTACCATGGCGGGTGGCGATCATCATCTGGCCCAGGCCGTTGACGGTCTTTAACGCCTCGTTATTCACTTTCAGCAGGCCGTCGCAGGCCGCCTTCAGCTCGATCTTCCCCTCTTTCGCCTGGGTGCGCTCCATGTTGCAGCCCTTGCACATTTCACAGAGAATCTCCGCCGCATCGTTCTCGTGGAGCATCCCCTCCTCCTTCTCCCAGACGTAGAGCTGGTCCTTGCCCACGCTTAGGAGCACGGGGATGTCCTCCTTCGTCACCACATGGCCTTTGCAAAACACGGCATCCTTGGTGACGCCTTTTATAATCTGTGTAATATCATGGCAGAGCACGGCCCCTTCCGCGTCCACCGTCCGAATTAATTTCATAGTATGTAACCAACCTCCAACCTGTATTTTTGTGGCGCTTCACCGTTATTCATATATATAAATAACGTTATCGATAGCATAACACTTTTCCACTTTTTTGTAAATAGGTGATTCCCCGGAAATTCCATAAAATTACAGCCTTAAATAAAAAAAAATCGGCCTCCCGCTAACCGGATTGCCGATTTTTTACAGTGCCTTGAAATTTTTGATTCCGCGCCCCTTACAGTTCCCCCTCTTCCTCAATCTGCTCATGGACGAACATGATGAGGAAGCTGACCAGCAGCATTGCGCAGCTGAACCAGATGGTCTTAACGCCGAAACGCTCGGTGAGGACGCTGCCCAGAGTGGCTCCCAGGGCGAAAATGATGATTACGATGTAGTAGCGCAGGCATTTGTCCAGAATTTTTTTGTCTTTGCTGTGCCGGTAAGCATAGAAGGACGCCGTGGCGTTGCGCAGGTTGCCGATGCACATGGTGCTGGCGTAGGGGCTGCCCTTGATCTTGCGGAAAGCGTTCACCTGCATGGAACAGACGAAGGACACCAGGATGTTGGCCGCCATGTTCATGGTCTCGGGCATGAACCCCACCGCAAATAGCACTACGATCTCAATGGCCACCACGATCTGCCGCCAGTGCAGAAAACAATCCGTCCTGTCTTTGTACACCCGCCGGATATGCTCCGCCACGTAAACTCCGGCCACAAAGGCCAGCACCGGCGCAAGATACCGCATCGCCAGCCCCCACTCCCGGTTGGCCATGTGGGTTCCGAGCAGCACGATGTTGCCCGTCTGGGCGTTGGCAAACACGTTCCCTCTGCTGAAATATGTATAGGCGTCCTGAAATCCGCCCGAAAGCGTCAAAAACATCCCCGTTGGAATAGCTTCCGACATCTGGATTTTCCCCGCTCTGCGCGGATTGTTCTGACTCATACGCTCTTTGCTCCCCTTCTCTCGCTTTTTTCTTGTGAATTTTATCACACTTTGTGGAAAAAAGGAAGCCCCTCTTTGTGTTTCAATCTTTTCCTTGCCGATCCCGATTCTAGGACGCCCCCAGGCGCTTCGCCAGCCGTTTCCGGACAATATCGATAAACTGGAGCCCCGTGACCACATGGGGCGATGGATTCACGGCTACCTTCTCCAGGTCCGCGGTCATGATGCCGCTCTCCACGGTTTGGATGGATTCCTCCTCCAGAGCCGCGCCAAATGCCGAGAGCGCCTCATTTCCATCCATCTCTCCCCTCTTTTTCAGGCCGCCGCTCCAGGCCATAATAATCGCCAGCGGGTTGGTGGAGGCTACGCCGCCTTCCAGATACTGGTAATAATGACGGCGTACCGTGCCGTGGGCCGCCTCGTACTCGTAGACGCCGTCCGGGGACACCAGCACGGAGGTCATCATAGCCGCGGAACCGTAGGCGGTGGCCAGCATGTCGCTCATCACGTCGCCGTCGTAGTTCTGGCAGGCCCAGACGTAACCTCCGCTGTTTTTGATCACCCGGGACACCGCGTCGTCGATGAGGCAGTATTCATATTTCAGCCCGGCGTGCCGGAACTGTTCCATATACTCCTCCATGAACACCTGCTTAAAAATCTCCCGGAAATTCCGGTCGTAGACCTTGGAAATGGTGTCCTTGGCGGAAAAGATCAGATCCTGCTTCACATCCAGGGCGTAGGACATGCAGCAGCGGGCAAAACTGCGGATGGAGTTGTCCAGGTTGTGGATACCCTGGGCCACGCCTGGGGAGGTAAAATTGTGAATCAGCTCCCTGCGCTCGGTCCCGTCTTCGGCGGTGAATACCAGCTCGCATTTTCCCGGGCCGTCGATCTTCATCTCCGTGGCCCGGTAGAGGTCGCCGTAAGCGTGGCGGGCTAGGGTGATGGGCTTCTCCCAGGTTTTTACATAGGGCTCGATGCCCCTGATCAGAATCGGCGCGCGGAACACCGTGCCGTCCAGGGCCGAGCGGATGGTTGCGTTGGGACTCTTCCACATCTTTTTCAGGTTGTACTCCCGGATGCGCTCCAGGTTGGGCGTGATGGTGGCGCATTTTACCGCCACGCCGTGCCGCCTGGCCGCCTCCGCGGAGTCAATGGTCACCTGGTCGTCCGTGTTGTCCCGGTTGCGGATGCTCAGATCGTAGTAATCCACCTTCAGATCCACGAATGGCAGCACCAGCTTTTCCTTGGTCTCCCGCCAGAGAATCGCGGCCATCTCATCCCCGTCCATCTCCACCAGAGGGGTGGTCATTTTAATCTTATCCATACAAAATCCTCCACATTTGTCAGAATCGTTCCATTTGCTCTAGAGTATCATAAATTCTACCGTGATACAACGTTCTCTCTCCCCTTATTGACAAAATCTTTCAACACTGCTACAGTAAATTCAGCTTCAAACATTTCAGATCAGGAGGACTTTCAAATGGGTACACAAAAAGGGGCAAATTGGGTATTTGGCAAGGATGTGAAGGGCACCGAGGCTTCTCCGGGCGTGGAGCGCAGGGTGCTGGCCTACTGTGACGAGCTGATGTGCGTGGAGAATGTGTTTCAGAAGGGTTCCATCGGCGCCATGCACCATCATCCCCACACGCAGATCACCTACGTGGCTTCCGGCCGCTTCCGCTTCACCATCGGGGATCAGACCCACGAGGTCGTTGCCGGAGACACTCTGCTTAAGCAAAACGGCATTCCCCACGGCTGCGAATGCATTGAGGACGGAATTCTGGTAGATTTCTTCACGCCCATGCGGGAAGATTTCGTGTAAACCGGCGCTGCGGCCTTTGTCGGGCCGCCTGGATGGATCTTCTCCGGGCGGCCCGAATATTTTTCCCGGACCGGCCGGGCTTTGCTGTCCTTTCTCCTCGTATAGCCCCGGCATTTTCTTAGTTTTTCTCAGTTTTTCTCAATCATCAAATTTCCTCTGGACAAACGCGCGGGATTGTCGTATAATTCCATACATGATAGTTAGTTTTAACTAACCAATAAAATGCACCCCATCACCAATGAATCCACCACTACATACAAGGAGGTTCTCTATGAGCGTTGTCATTATCGGAGGCCACGACCGGATGGTCAGCCAATACAAAAAAATCTGCAAGGACTATCAATGTAAGGCAAAGGTTTTCACCCAGATGTGCGCCGGCCTGGACAAACAGATCGGGCGGCCGGATTTGCTGGTGCTGTTCACCAACACCGTATCCCACAAAATGATCCGCTGCGCCCTGGACGAGGTCGATGAGGGCGAAACCCAGGTCGTCCGCTGCCACACCAGCAGCGGAACCGCGCTGAGCGGAATCCTGAAGGAGCAGTGCAGGCACTGCCGGATGGCGTAGAGTCCCGTGACGCCTGGGTGGCGTACAAAATGGTGCCGCCTGAAGCGCCATGGCTCCAGGCGGCATTACAACCGGTTCCGGCTCAGATCCCAGCCCGTTTCACCTCAACCAGATTGGTATGCTGGGGATTTCCCTTGGCCAGCGGGGATGGGTGATCCCCGTCCGTCAGCACGTTGATGCTTCCCCGGGTATCCCTGCCCTGCCCATCCGGCCGGTACCATCCACCCTGAGACATGGCGGTGACCCCTCTCATGATCCGTTCGGTCACAAGGGCCGGAATCCGAACGCTTCCTCTGTCATTGAACACCTCCACCAGGTCGCCCTGGCCGATCCCCCTGGCCCCGGCGTCCTCCGGGTGAATCCACAGCGCCGGAGCCTCCACCTCGTCCATCCACTGGTTGTTGTCGTGGATAGAGTGGCAGCGCCTTCTGGTATGCCAGCCCACCAGCTGGAGGGGAAAACGCTGGGTCAACGGATCCTCGGGCCCCTCCGGGCAGGGCATGTGCCTTGGGATCGCAGGAATCTCCTCCGGCCTGCCCAGCCTGTATAAGTCGGGGGAAACGATCTCAATCTTGCCTGAACGCGTTGGAAACGGGTGATTCTCCGGGTCCGCGATCTGCTCCCGGAAGGCCACGCGGACCCGGCCGTCCCGGTAACGCCAACCGCCCGCAGCCGAAAAGGTCTCGTAGTCCGGCAGCTCCGGCTCCCGCCTGCGCAGGATCTCGTAATTCTCCCGCAGCCAGCTCTCTGTCTCCTCTTTTCCGTCCACAAACTCCCGGTAATACCCCAGGCGGTCCGCCACTTCCTTGAGCCACTCCCACTCAAACCGGCAGCCAAACAGCGGTTCGATCACCTGGTTGTTGCGCAGCAGGTAACTGCCGCCGATCCAGGGATTGACGATGTTGTTGCCCTCAAACACCGATGTAGCCGGCAGCAGCAGGTCCGCGTACCGGGCGCTGGGCGTCATGAACAGATCGGAGCAGAGAATAAATTCACATTTCGTTTCATCCCTCAGCAGCCGGGTGGTTTGGTTGATATCCGAGTGTTGGTTCACCAGGGTATTTCCAGCCAGGTTCAGGATCATTTTAATGTTGCTCTCCAGCCGTGAAACTCCGGTCAGACCATCGTGCTCCCGGTCGAACTCTGTCCCCCGCTCCACCGCCCTGGCCCATTGGAATACCGGAATCTGCCCCGGATAGGGGTTGGCGGGCTGGTTGAACAGGCCGATGCCGCCGTGCTCCCGAATCCAGCCCGATCCCGCAGCCCCGCCTCCCGGCCGGCCCACATTGCCGGTGAGGCAGGCCAGCATGATCTGCCCCCTGACCACCTGTTCCCCGTTGCCGGTGCGCTGGGCCCCCAGACCGGGCAGAAGGCAGGCGGGCTTGGCCCCGGCGTACTGCCGGGCCAGACTGCGGATGGTCTGGGCGGGCACGCCGGTGATCCGCTCCGCCCACTCCGGCGTCCTGTGGACCCCATCCTTCTTCCCGAAGAGATAGGACGTGTAGCTCTCCCCCGCCGGAACTCCCTCCGGCATGTGCTCCTCGTCAAAGCCCAGGCAGTACCGGTCCATAAAGGCCCGGTCCTCCAGACCCTCGGACAAAATCACGTAGGCCATTCCGTCCGCCAGCGCGCTGTCCGTGGACGGTCTGATGGGGATCCAGCAGTCCGCAAAAGCGGCCGCCGTGTTGCTCAACCGCGGGTCGATGACCGTGATGGGGACGCCCTTTCGCTTCAACTGCCCCAGGTACCCATTCAACTCCGGCCCGAAAATGGTTTCCGCCGGGTTGTGGCCCCACAGGATCAGGAATTTCGTGTTCAGCAGGTCCGCCGGACTATTTCCGCTGAACGCCGTGCCGTACAGATAGGGCGTCACGTAGTTGGCGCAGGCGCTGCTGTAGGAATTGTAATAGCCCAGAAATCCGCCATCCAGAGCCAGCAGGCGCATTGCCAGCCGCCCGGGCCGCATAATGCCGGTCACGCCGGTGGCATAATTCACATACCGGGAACCCACGCCGTATGTATCCTTGATCCGCTTCCACTGGCCGGCCGCCAGGTCCGCGGCCTCCTGCCAGCTGATCCGCGCAAACTTTCCGCCGCCCCGCTCCCCGATACGCTTCATCGGGTATTTTAAGCGGCTCCCGGACAGGAACGTGTTCCGGTATCCCCTTCCCCTGACGCAAGCTCTGAGCTGCGGGCTGTTTCCCGGCGGGTCCGTCTCGATGCGCAGCAGGCAGCCCTCCCGGACTACGGCCCGTATCACGCAGCAGCCCCCGCAGTTATTGATTCCCGCCGTGTTGACGGTCCGCTCTTCTTCCAGAGGGATGGGCGGATTGGGGCCGCGGCGGATCACCTCCGGAAATATGGGGGAAAAGGCAGGGTCCGCAAAGGAGGCCGGATCAAAACCGGCGTCAGACCGTTCCAAATCCCCCGCCTCTACTCCGCCCGCTACCTCCAACGCCCGGGCCAGCCGCTCCACCACCGCCAAAAAAGGACTGTCCTTCCTGCACGCGCGGATACACCCGGCCACGGTCACAGCGGTATTGAACACATAGTTCCGGATAAACGCCTCCGCAGCCGCCAACGGACCGGCGGGATCCTCCCCCTGTCTCAGGCAGTGGATCCCCGCGCTGGTCAGATAAGCCAGGAAGCGAAACATTTCCCCCAGATAGTCCGGCGGATTCCCCTCCATTTTCACCGGGCGGTAGCCCCAGCTGTGGTAGGTTTTGATCACCTCCAGGGTAGTGCCGTCCCAAAGAATATTTCCCCTGCCGCTGCATCCGGAGGCCCACAGGATCATCTCCACATCCGCGTCCGCGCCCCGAAACAGAAAGTCGTACTCAAGCACAAATTCCTCCCGGTTCATTTCAGAGAAATCCCGCCGGAACTCCGGCCGGTCCCAGGCCTCCCCGGGACCGGCAAAGAAACCGGCTCCCGCCTGGTAAATCCGCAGCATCCTCTGCATCCACTCCATCCCGCTCATGGACAGGCCTCCTCTCTCTCATCCCGGGCCCCAAAGCGCAGGCAGTTTACCGGGCAGGCCAGCACGCAAACCGGCTCCTCCCCCCGCTTCCTGCGCTCATAACAGCCGTCGCAGCGGTAAATTCCAGACTGCGGCCGCGCAGGATAAATCTGGCCAAAGGGGCAGGCGCTCCGGCAGCTTCCACAGCCGCTGCAAAGCTCCCGGCGGTACCCTACGGTCCCGTCCGCCCGGAAAAACAGCGCGCCCGCCAAACAGGCCCGGGCGCAGGGGGCGTTTCTGCATTGACGGCAGGTCTCCGGCTGAAAACGGACCGTAATTTGTCCATTTTCCCGCGTCTCACGGCATCGAACCTTCAATAAATTGACGCCCAGCGGCAGATCGTGGGCGTCCTTGCAGGCGATCTGGCAGGCGTTGCAGCCAGTGCAGATCTCCCACTCCGTATACAAACCAACTTGTCTCATCTTCCGCACAATCCTCCGTTTTTCACATCGTCCCCTAATATTCGGCCAGGGCCGCCGCCGCCTGCCTCGCCTCCTCCACCGTGTTAAAGGGCGAGAAGCTGAAGCGGACCGCGCCCTGGCGCTCCGTTCCCAGCGCCCGATGCATGAGGGGTGCGCAGTGCCCGCCGCCCCGGGTGTAGATCCCATGCTCCTGCGCCAGGAAATCGCTGACCTCCCCGGAATCCTCGTCCCCAAGATTAAGCGCCACGATGGCCGCCCGCTCCGGCTGGTCGAAATCTCCGTACAGCTTTATCCCGGGTATCTCCCGCACCCGCTCCAAAAAGGCGTCCATAGCCTCCCGTTCCCGCCTGCGCAGGGAATCCGGCCCCTGCTCCTTCAGGTAGCCCAGAGCCGCCTTAAGACCGGCGATGCCGTGACCGTTTAAGGTCCCCGCCTCCAGGGCCGTGGGCATCACCCGCGGATGCTCCCGGGAAAAGGTCATGATGCCGCTGCCCCCGGTGAGAAGCGGCTCGATCTCGATCCCGTCTCCCAGGCAGATTCCGCCCGTGCCCTGGGGACCCATAAGGCCCTTGTGGCCGGTAAAACACAGGATATCGATGCAGTCCCGCTCCATGTCGATGGGAATAATCCCCGCCGTCTGGGAGGCGTCCACGATGAAGATCACCCCGGCCCGGCGGCACCACTGCCCGATGCGCCGGATGTCCACCAGATTGCCGGTCAGGTTGGAGGCGTGGGTACAGACCAGGACGCGCACGCCCCCCTCCAAGATCGTTTTAAGCGCCCGGTAATCCAGAAGCCCTTTTCTGCGCAGGGGATCCCCGGGTGGCAATTCTCCTCCCACACAGCCCGCAATCTCCAGCACCGCGCCCTCAGCCTCCATCTGATACAGGGGACGCAGCACGCTGTTGTGCTCCAGCGCGGTAACCGCCACCCGGTCCCCCGGGCGCACCACGCCCTTGATGGCCATATTCAGGCTCTCCGTGGAGTTGGCGGTAAACGCCACCCGGTCCGGCCCCGGCGCGTGGAACAGCTCCGCCAAAAGCTCCCTTGTCTCATAAATCACCCTGGCGCCCGCCAATGCCGCCGGGTGGGTTCCCCTGGAACCGTTGCCCATGGTGCGGATCGCCCCGGCCACCGCCTCCGCCACCGAGTCGGGCCGGTAGTAGGCCGTGGCGGCGCTGTCCAAATAAATCATGTTTAATCCTGCTTTCTCTCCAGATACAAAAGTCCTTCCAGAACGGAACCGGCGATGCACCGGGCCTTGTCTGAGATGGTGAAACAGTTCTCGTACTCTTCCTCCCGTGGATCGATATCCGCGATCTTAAACCCCTCCGTCACCGGATAGCAGTCCCGGATGACCCCGCGGATGATTCCGGTCAGGGTGGCGTTCACCGGCACCTCGCCGTGGCCGGTGACCACCTTCGCAATCTGCTGGTCCTTTTTCACCTTGTCGCCGATCTGCACGCCGCCCATGAAAATGCCCCTGGCAGGCGAGTGGATCACCCGCTCCTTTCCGTAACCGCCGATGGTGCCCGGCACCCCGGTGTTGGGCAGGGCGCTCCCGCTGCCGATGATCCGTCCCAGGTTGTGGCCCCGCATGGTCTCAATCACCAGGTCCACATCCTTTCCGGCCTCAAATCCCGGCCCCAGTCCAATGGTTTTAGGAGCCATGTCCCGGGTGGTTCCAAGATTCTTCTTGGCCAGAATGGCGTCCACCAGGGCCCACGGCCGGACCTCGTCCAGCACCCGGCATTCCGGGTCCACTAACAGCGCCACGTCCCCGCGCTCCATGACCGCCAGGGCCTCCTGGACGCCCGAAGCCTTCACGCAGACCGTCCCCTCCACTTCGCTGGCGCCGTCGTAGACCGCCTCCGAGAAAGCCACATGGCGGCGGATGGCCGACGGGAAACCCGTCTCCAGCACCAGTACCGGGTAACCGCAGCGGTTCAGCTTGTGAATCGTACCGGTCGCCAGATCGCCTCCTCCTCTGACAATAATCAAATGCTTCTGCTCTTCCATTTCGATTTTTGCGCTCCCTTTCCTATGGGCGGACCAGCAGCCTTGCGCCGGTCATCCGCTCCGCAATTTCGTACATGTTCGTCACCCCGCCGACCTGCAGCTTTCCCTCCAGGCCATAGTGGTTTAAGCAGGTGCCGCAGGTGAGAATCTCCACCCCCTGGGCCTCCAGCTCCCGCAAATCCTCCACGCTGTCCGAGCCCTCGCAGGAGAGAAACGCCCCGCCGTTGTATAACAGCACGGTCCGCGGCAGCTGTTCCTGCTGGCTCAGGGCGTAGACAAAGCCCTTCATCAGAAGCTTCCCCAGGGTGTCGTCCCCCTGCCCCATGCAGCTGGAAGAGATCACCGCCACAATGCCGCCGTCCGCAGCCGGCGGACAGCAGACGGGAGCGGGACACCCCTCTGAACTGCCGGACGTCCGGCCCGCTGCCGCACCCGGCTCCCCGGCGACCTGGCCCGCTGTCGCTCCTGGCTCCCCGGCGCCCTGGCCCGCTAACGCTGCCGCCGCTCCGGCCGCCGGACCGGCCTTCCCGGACTCCGCCGTCCGGACCCACGCCGTAAACTCGCGTTCTCCGGTTTTCTCTGCGCGAAACTCCAGCCCTTTGTGGTCCGCCATCTTACGAAGGTTTTGTACCGCTATCTCATTGTCCACCACCACCTCGACGGTTTCCCCCGGTCCGGCCGCCTCCAGCGCTCTCTTTGTCTCCACTACCGGCAGCGGACACTGCTTTCCTCTTTCATCCAATCTCATCTCGACTCTTCTCCTTTTTGATACTTATTTCACAATAACGGTATGCCCACACCGTTCCGTCACTTCTCCCACCACGCCGCAGGGCAGCCCCAGCGCCTTCAACTGGCCAAGGGCCGCCTCAGCGTCCGCCGGGTCCATGGAGACCAGCAGTCCGCCGGAGGTCTGAGGATCAAACAAAATCTCTTCCAAAATAAAGGGCACATTTTCAAAGGCCACCCTGCCCTGCAGATGGTTGCGGTTGCGCTGGGCGGCCGCCGTCAGGTAGAATTCCTCCACATACTCCTCGCAGGCCGGGATATAGGGAATCCGCTCCCGGTAGACCGTGGCGCTGAACTCCTCTCCCATCATCTCGCAGAGATGCCCCAGAAAGCCAAAGCCCGTCACGTCGGTACAGCCGTGGGTCCTGTACCGGCGCACCACCTCCGAGGCGTAGCGGTTTAAGGTCGTCATGGAGCGGACCGCCAGGTCCATGGCCTCAGACGAAGCCGCGCCCATTCTGGCCGCGGTGCACACGATACCCACGCCCAGCGGTTTGGTGAGAATCAGCACGTCTCCCGCACGGCAGGCGTTGTTAGCGAATACCCGGTCCGGGTGAATCACTCCGGTAACGGACAGGCCGTACTTCACGTCTGTGTCCATAATGGAGTGGCCCCCGGCCAGAACTCCTCCTGCCTCCTGCACCTTCTCGCTGCCGCCCTGCAAAATCCTTCCCAATATGTTCAGATCCATGGCCTCCGGGAAACAGACGATGTTTAACGCCGTTTTCACGTCCCCGCCCATGGCGTAAATGTCGCTCAGCGCATTGGCCGCCGCGATCTGTCCGAACACATAGGGGTCCTCCACCATAGGCGGAAAAAAGTCCAGGGTCTGCACGATGGCCAGCTCGTCCGTCAGCCTGTATACCGCCGCATCGTCCGAAGCGTCGAATCCAACCAGCAGATTGGGATCGTCAAAGCGCGGCAGCTTTTCCAGTACATGGGACAGCGCTCCCGGCCCCAGCTTGGCTGTGCAGCCTCCCCCCTTACAAAATACAATCGGTTCCTTTCCCATCATTCTCCTCCTTTTCCTTTATCTGTCCGCAGGTCATTTCCGGCTCCCGGCCCGCTCCCTCAGTCCGCGGATCCATTCTCCCGAAAAATGCCGTTCAAAAATCTCGCCGGCAGACTGCCTGGTCTCCGCCATAAACGCCTCGTAGTGCTCCAGAATTTCCCGGGCCTCAGGCGTCAGCGTGGAGCCGCCTCCGTCCCGCCCGCCGGTCTCCCGGTCCGTGAGCGACAAGCCCCACTCCTTCTCAGCGCCCTTTAAAATCTTCCATGCCTTGCTGTAGGCCATATTCATGGACTGAGCGGCCCCCTGAAGGGACCCTTCCTTCTCCACATTGCGCAGCAGCTCGGCGATTCCCGGCCCAAATGCCTTGTCCTCCCCGTACAGCCTGATGGACATGCCGTATCTGAGTTGATCCACCGCTCCCATCCGTCACCATCCCCTTTCCGATTCGTTGTATTTTCCAAAAAATAACGTTTTCAAACAATAAGCCGCAGGCTGCGCCGGCGGCCTATTACATCCAACAAAAAAGCCGTTCTGCCCGCGAGAACGATCAGGACAAACAACGGCTTTTATGATATACGCATAAAGCTCCAAAATGCATCGGTATAATCTGCTTCTATTATAACAGATTTTCAGCCCGATGCAACTATTTTGGCCAAACTGGACGAAAAACCGGACAAAAAATCCCCCGGCAGATTCATCAGCGCGCTCCCATGGCCTCGCAGTACAGCCTGGCTGCCAGCTTCGGCTCCTTGATGCAATCCACCAGTTTGCCGTCCGCCTTAAAACAGCGCGCACAGATAAGCCCGGGATTGCGCTTTTTGATCTCCTGAATCAGATCCATGGCGTACTCTTCCTTGCACTGCTGATGGACCAGCTGCCCGTGGGACAGAAGCACAAACATCACATGCTCCCATTGATTGCCGGCGTAAGCCACCTTATCCGCATAGAAGGCCACCGCCACATCCGTTACCCGGACCGGATCGTGGATGCCCATGGACAGCCAGTTTCTGGTCACCAGATCGCAGGCCAGAGCGGAATTCCCCCGCAGCTTACCATCCGTCGTACTGTAGAGGGTGTCCGGCAAAAGCACCTCCCGGTCGAAAGCCTCCAGCTCTTCCCTTGAATAACCCGCGTGCTTGACAAAATATTCCATATAACCGGATCTGCGCTTTTTGTTCATAACGATCCCCAACAGGATGAACGCCAGACAGAACAGCCCGATCCCACCTGCCAGCACCGCTCCCATCACAATCAGATCCGTGTCCCCGGAGGCCGCCAACATCAGGAACAACAGAATCGCTGCCGCCAGGAGCACCGCGCTCCCTGCCACGATCCCAGCTCCCACCCCTCCGATGGAGCGCCGCTTTTCCAGATAACTGCCCTCCTTGGATATGCACTTTTTCCGGAACGCCTCGTCCATCTGCTTCATCTTCCGTTTCCCCCTTCATTCCAGCGATCCGGCCCAGCGGCTCAGACGCTTGTTCCATATTTTGTGAATTGCGAACCTATTATATCGTATTTTCCTGTGACTTTCAAGAAATACTACATTTAAATTATACTTTGGAATTCAAAGCATTTTCAGTTCCCTTCACTCACCCGGTCCGGTGTGAACAACCGTCTGATGTTTCATCTCATAATGGATTAAAAATGACAGCAACGCCCTCAGCACGATCATTGAGCCCAGGATCCAGATCTCGTTCATATCGCGCCTCCCAACTCCCATCACATCAGAAAGATAGAGATAAACTGAGCCGACAGCACCACAAAGATCAGCGCCACCGGATAGGTTGCCGCATAGGAAGCCGCCACGGCTTCGGTCTTTGTGACCGCCAGCAGCGTTCCCAGGGCCGGCGTGCTGGTCATGCCCCCGCAGATGGCTCCAAGGGAATTTAAAATGTCCATGGAGAACAGCTTTGTAGCCAGAATATAGCCGATCACCATGGGAAGCAGCGTCATAACCGCTCCCAGGAAAAACAGGGCTGCGCCGTACTGCATCAGGATCTCCACAAAGCCCTTTCCGGCGTTGGTACCCGCCCCCATAAGGAAAAGCACCAGTCCAAACTCCCGCAGGACCTCCAGGGTGGGCTTGGGAACCGTGATGGAAACCGGTCCAACATGCATGAAATGTCCCATCACCAGCCCGGCCAGAAGGGGGCCCCCCGAGGTGCCCAGCGTAAAGCTGGCCCCGGCCGGAAGCGGGATCACGATCTTTGCAATCATCATTCCGGCAATGGTCGCGATCATAAAGGGAAAGAACCCGAAATCATCCAGCTGTATATGCCTTTCCCCGGAGGTGTCCTGATGGACGTTGGCCGCCATCGCCCGGTTCAGCTTCTCAACCTCCCCAGGCACGTCAACTCTCATCAGCTTGGGCACCAGCTGCACAAACAGCACCACTCCGATCACGCCGAAGGGGTAGGCGATTCCGTAGCCGATGGAGGCCATGGAATCCCCGGTGGCATCGATGGCCGCCGCCAGCCCCGGGGTACTGGTCAAAGCCCCGGTCATCATTCCCACTGCCAGAGGGGTGGGAATCCCGGCCAGGGTGATCACCGCCACACAGCTGGCCGCCCCCGCGGCGATAATCAGAATCCCCAGCACCACGTAAGAAAGCGCCTTGCTTTTAAAGTTCCGGAAAAATACCGGCCCGGCGATAAATCCCACCGCCGTCACAAAACAGATCAGGCCGAACTCCCGGATCACCGAGGGGATTTCCATCCCATAGTGGCCGAACAGCAGCGCTACGATCAGCACGCCGGACGTTCCCAGCGACAACCCCTTCACTTTGATACTGCCCAGGAGATACCCTAAAACACCGATTATAAAAACTGTCAACAATGGATTCATCACAATACCCTCCTTCCCGATACGACTGCAATACAAATGGACCGGCGCCCGAGCGCATATTTCCCTCCGGCGGACAACCGCTTTCCTGAAGCGCGGCAGAATTTCCCCGGAAAGTGAAAAAGGGCGCCTCCCCAGTGTATCTGCGAGACGCACCCTTTTTACCGGTCCATTCAGTTAAAATTTAATCAAATGATACCCTTCTGTGCACGGATTGCCCGGCGCGAAGTACATTTCCTCCCGCTCCAGATCCATGATAATACTGAAAATCGTTCCCAGCCGCTTTCCCTCCGGCTCCAGCACGTCCTCGTGGCGGCAGATGCTGTCGGGATAGCTGGTGTGGTCCGCCATCATCTCCTTGATATCCGCAACCCGGACCTTGTGGTCCAGGGCCCGCACCATGGTGCGCATCCGCCCCAGGCGCAGGAAGCTGTCCGGAAGGGACACTCTGGTGGTGTCTTTCACGTACATCAGCCGCGGGGTGATAAAGTGATTGGTATGAGCCAGCCAGCCCTCCTCCGCGTACAGGGCGTCAAAATCTCCGGGGCCCACCTCCAGGCTCACTCCCTCGCCTTTGGAGCTGGCAATCATATAGTGGGCGCAGCAGGATAAGTTCATACAGGTGGTGGCCCGGATCATGTCCGACAACGTCCTGCTGTCCAGCATCCCCCTCATGGCGATGTGCAGGGGCAGAACCTTGCCCTCCACCTTCATGTTCGAGGACAGCGCGTTTAAGGTAACGCCAATGCCCGCGCTGTTGTAGCCGATCTTGCCGATGATGCCCGCCTCGGTGACCATGGTGATGTCCGGTTTCTTCTCCTGCCGGATGTGCATGATGATGCAGCCCGCCTGCTCGGTCATTTTCCAGTCCCAGTTTTGGCCCAACAGGGTTTTGCCTCCCTCGGTCACCTGAGGCGTGAATACGAACGTGGTGCAGCCGTCGGTATTACTGCTGTTAATCTGGCTGCCCTGCAGCACGATCTCGCTGCGGACATTTAAAGCCAGAATCTCGTCGATTCCATAACCGGACCCGTCCGCGATTCCACGGATCTCCTCCATGTAGTCGGGATCATACTCATTGATGGTAGGGATAAAAGTCCTGGCATAATTACACGCGTCCTCCCAGCGGATTCCGGAATAATCCCAGAACATGGCCTTGTAGGTGCTTATGCTGATGTCGACCTGTTTTTTTGCTTCTCTTCCATGGATCAGCCCGATCTCATAGGGCGTACCGGAAGCAATGATAATCGGAAACAGTTCCTTATTGATCACGTCCTCACTCCTTTCACTGCCCGCTCATGCCCGTCTCAGACTAATCCGGGATAAAGTTGGCGCCGATCTCGGCCGCTGTGGCGAACCAGGCGCCCCGCTCGGCCATGTAGTTGATCAGCTTCTCGTACATCTGGATCATGTGGGCCCGGCCAATGGTCTGCGGGTGGGTGGTCAGAATGTAGCAGGCGCCGTCCAGGGTGCAGGCGTAGTCGAAAATGGACGCCCATCTGTCAAAGATGTCCTGAGCCGGGCGCTGGCCCTCCTGGCCGCCGGTGAGATATTCGGTCTGCGGGAAATCATCCAGGAACCAGGACACGGGCAGCTCCAAAATCTTGGAGGGCTCGCCGAACTCATTGGCGCGGTCCGAATGCGGGGTCACGGGTCTGGGATAATAGGGGTGCAGGTCGTTGCCCATCAGGCTACTGTCGTACAGGAAACCATTTTCTTCCAGAATCCGGATGGTGTTGGGGCTGAAATCCCAGTACGGGGAGCGATAGGTCACCGGCTTGGGAGCGCCCAGCTTATCCAGGGACTCAAGCGCCATCTGAAGCACCTTGGTCTCCTGCTCGTAGGTGGATTTCGTGGGGTTCTCATGCACATAGCCGTGGCAGCCGATCTCATGTCCTGCGGCCAGAACTTCCTTACAGATATCCGGGAAGGTATCCGCCGTGTGGCCCGGAATGAACCAGCTGGTCTTGATGTCGTATTTTTTAAACAGCGCCAACAGGCGGGGAGCTCCCACTTCTGCGCCGAATTCTCCGCGGCTCATGTACGCGGGCGACAGGAGGTTGTAGGAACCATCCCAAATACTCTGGGCGTCAAAATCACATCCGAGGTTGACGGCGACTTTTTTTCCGGGCGGTAATTTCACTTTTCCAGTTTTCTGCATCAATCATATCCTCCTTTAAAAGATCCACTGTTTGCTGTACCTTCTGTTCACGGCCGGTTACTGCGCTGTAACCAGCCAACATCCATGGCCATGGATAAAACGTAACACTTTAATATCGTAACACTTCACTTCCCACGGCAGCTATTGACTTTGCCGAAAAAGTATGATAATAACATAATAGATTTTGTTTTTAAATTTAATATGATTTCCCGATTCGTTCAGAATCAAACCGGAATTCATGGACATTTTTACTTTTAATTCTCTTTTTTCCGTTAATTATCCGTCGTTTTTAACAATTCCTTTACAGTTCCATCATAGCACGAACACCCCGCTTAAAGAAGCACAAATACGCTATGTTTGTGTAAAGGAAAACCTTACATCAATCCCCATACACGGAGGTGAATCCAACGTACGACAGACACTTAGATTCCTTTATTGTCATCGCCGAATCCGGCAGCTTCTCCTCGGCCGCGGACAAGCTGTTCGTCTCCCGGACCGCTCTGATCCAGCAGATGAATCTGTTGGAAAAGGATCTGGGCTTCCAGCTCTTTGACCGCCACAACAAGGGCATCACTCTGACGGCCGCGGGGCAGTATTTCTACCAGGAAGCAAAAAAGATGATCCGCGCCTCCAACCGGGTGCTGCAGCGCTGCCGGGAGCTGGAGGAAAAATCCGCTCAATCCATCCGCATCGGCACCCTGCCCAATTTCACGGCCGTGCTCCTGCCCCAAATCTGCCGCAGATTTTCCGGGCTTCATCCCAATGTGGCCCTGGAATTTATCGACTATCCACTGGAGAGTTATTTCAAAAATTTTGTGAACAACAATTTCGACATCACCACCGAGTACATGTCCGGTTACCTTTTCGAGGAACCGGGATATAGTTTTATCAAACTCATGGAGGACCGGCACTGCTGCGGCATGTCTCCCACCCACCCGCTGGCCATGAAGAAAAAAATCACCATCGACGATCTGCGGGGCCAGAAGGTTCTCATGTACGCCAGGGGGATCACCCGGGCCGACGATCTGCTGCGCGATTACATCACCGCCACAGCCCCCGATGTGGAGATCATCGACATCGACCACTACGGAAGCTCCCTGCCCTTGCGGTGCGAGCTGGAGGGGCTGATCCTGATCTATTACTCCATGTACTGGAAAAGCTTCCCTTCCCTGGCCACCCTCCCCATCGATATCAGCATGGATTTTCCCATTGACATCGGCCTTGGCTACAAGCTGGATTCCAATCAGGCGGTAAAACAATTTATCGAACTGGCGGAGGAAATGTTCCAGGTTTTCAGAAAAAAAGACAGCCACCGCGCTTCACGCGCAGAACGGAGGTAACCATGAAACTTGAGATCGGTTTCGGCAGCTGTCCCCAGACAGTGGAGCTGCCGGACGAAACTGTACTGGATGTGCTCTACCCCAATGGGATCGAGGCCCCGGCGGACAGCGCTGCAGAGGTGGCCCGCGCCCTTCTCAGCCCCATCGGCACTCCGCCCCTGGCAGAACTGGCAAAGGGAAAGCAGAAGGTCGCCATTGTGACCAGCGACATCACCCGCCCCATGCCCTCTGCGGTGGTGCTGCCACTGGTATTAGACGAGCTGTACCGGGCCGGCGTTTGCCCCGAATCCGTCACCGTGGTGTTCGCCCTGGGCAGCCACCGCAGGCAGACCGAGGAGGAGAAACTGCACCTGGCGGGCGAAGAAGTCTACCGGCAGGTAACCTGCGTCGATTCCCTGGACTTCGACTTCGTACATATGGGCGACACGAAGCGCGGCACCCCGGTGGATATCTGCCGCCCGGTGGCGGAGGCGGATCTGCGCATCTGTCTGGGCAACATTGAATATCACTATTTTGCCGGATACTCCGGCGGCGCCAAGGCCATCATGCCCGGCGTTTCCACCCGGGCCGCGATCCAGGCCAACCACTCCTACATGGTCAAACCCGCCGCCTGCGCCGGCGTCCTGGAGGGCAATCCGCTCCGGGAGGATCTGGAGGACGCCCTAAACTGCTGTCCGGTGGACTTCATCGTAAACGCGGTGCTGGACGAGCACAAGAAGATCGTGCACTGCGTCTGCGGCGACGTGATCGCAGCCCACAGGGCCGGCTGCCGCCTGTTAGACCGCTATTACCGGAAGGATATCCGTCAAAAGGCCGACATCGTGCTGGTCAGTCAGGGCGGACACCCCAAGGACCTGAATCTCTACCAGACCCAGAAGGCGTTAGAAAACGCAAAGTACGCGGTCCGGGACGGCGGCATCATCATCCTGGTGGGCTCCTGCCACGAGGGCATGGGGGAGGCGACCTTTGAGCAGTGGATGCGTTGCGCCAAAGAGCCCGGCGATCTGATCCGCCGGATCGAGACCGACTTCCGCCTTGGCGGCCACAAGGCCGCGGCTATCGCCATGGTGCTGGAGCGGGCTTCCATCTATCTGGTGTCCGACATGGAACCGGATTTTGTGCGGCAGATCTTCATGACGCCGTTTCACTCCGTCCAGAAGGCGCTGGATCAGGCCTTCCAGGTGATGGGCTCCGGGGCGGGCGTGATCGTGATGCCCTACGGCGGATCTACGCTGCCCTGTGTGACGGCGTAAAGGGAAGCGATGCGCGCTCCCGCAATTTGCTCCCCCTTTAACCACAAAAAACGGCTGTGCAGCGCCGGTTTTGAACCGATGCTGTACAGCCGTTTTCAGTCTTGCGCTTTCCGGCCTGCGCTTTCCAGCCTGCGACGAGAAGTTTACGTCTCCTCTACAGATTATAGTTCCCGCGTCTGACGAATTTCCCCGCGCGTTCCACCGCCACCCGGCCGTCCTTCACCACCTGGGTTCCCCGCAGGAACACCTTCTCGACCCTGGCCGTGACCTTCATGCCCTCAAAGGGCGCGTAGTCCACGTTCTGGAGCTGGCCGCCCGCAGTGATCACATCCTCCACCCCGGTGCGCAGCACGGCGATATCCGCGTCGCTTCCCGGCGCGATCAGACCCTTCTCAGGGAACATCCCGTAAAGCCTGGCCGGATTCTCAGACAGAACCTGACACATTTTCTCCAGGGAAATGCGTCCCTGGTCCACGCCGCAGGTGTACAGCAGCACGCCCCTGGTCTCCACCCCCGGCATCCCGCCGGGAATCTTCGTGAAATCCTCCTTCCCCAAAAGCTTCTGCTCAGTCGTAAAGCTGCAATGGTCCGTGGACACGGTCTGGATGTCCCCGGCGGCCAGGGCGCGCCACAAGCACTCCTGATCCGCTTTCCCACGCAGAGGCGGGGCGCACACGTATTTAGCCCCCTCCATTCCGGGCAGCCGGTAAAGGCTGTCGTCCATCAAAAGGTACTGGGGGCAGGTCTCGGCGTAAACCTTCTGCCCTCTTCTCCTGGCCTCCATGATCACGTCATAGCCCTCCCGGCAGGTCAGATGGACCACCACCACCGGGATATCCACCACCTCCGCAAGGCGCAGCAGGCGGCCGATGGCCTCCGCCTCCGCGGCCGCAGGCCGGGTAGCCGGGTGGCTGGACACGCCCATGCGCCCCGCCGCTTTGGCCTCGGCCTGGAGGGCGGCGATCATGCCGCTGTTCTCGCAGTGCACCCCGGTGATCCCCCCGGCCTCCTTCAAGCGGCGCAGGATGGCGAAAATCGTCTCGTCGTCCACCTGGGTGTCGTATGTCATGTAGAGCTTGAAGGAGGAAACGCCCTCCTCCATCATGTCGTCGATCTCCCGGCTCACCGACGGATTCCAGTCCGTGATGGACATGTGGAAGCCGTAGTCGCAGGAGCATTTCCCGTCCGCCTTCTCATGCCAGTTTTTAAGGCCGGCGGCCAGGGTCTCCCCGGGGTACTGGGTTCCAAAATCCACGATGGTGGTGGTCCCGCCCCGGACGGCCGCCCGGGTGCCGGTCTCAAAGTCGTCCGCCGTCACCGTGCCCGCCACGTGCAGGTCAAAATGGGTGTGGGCGTCGATAAAGCCCGGAAACAGCAGGCAGCCGGTCACGTCCAGAATCTCCGTGTCCCCGTCCGCCAGACGCCCGATCTCCTCCCCGGTTCCCACCGCGGCGATCTTCTCTCCCTCTATGAGCACGTCCGCGGGAACGCTCCCGCTCCCGGACACCACCGTGCCGCCCTTCAACAATTTACGATTCATCTCAGTACATTCCTTTCCCAAAAATCACGGTTCAAGCCGCCTGCCGCGGCCGTCCTCCAAAAGACCGCCAGCTCATCCCGTCCAGTCATTCGCCCGCAGGCTGCGCCGGACGTCCATTACAAACAATAAACCGAAGAACCAGAAGATTTCCCTCTGGTTCCCCGTTTCAGACCCAGGCCCGGGCGTTCACACGCCGCCCGGCCTGACCCTTATCATCATGTTCCATCAAATTAAGCCTGTTTCTTCGCGTAGGGCGTTCCCTCAAGCGGGAGCGCGGTCTGGAACTGTCCGTTCCACTTGTAGTAGGCCCCTGCGATGGCCGGAGCCGTGGGGATCGAAGTGATCTCCCCGATGCCGATGGCTCCGAAGGCCACGTCCACGCCGGGTTTCTCCACGATAACGCTCTCGATCTCCGGCGCTTTGTCCGCCCGGAACAGCCCCAGGGTGCCGAATTTGGCCGTGGGCACGCAGTTCTTTAAGGGGTACTGCTCGGTCAGCGCGTAACCGCAGGACATCAGCACGCCGCCCTCGATCTGGCCCTCCACGCTCATTGGGTTCACCGCTTTCCCCACGTCGTGAGCGGCCACGATCTTATCCACCGTGCCGTCCTCGTTGAGCAGGCACATCTGGGTGGCGTAGCCGTAGGCCACGTGGGATACCGGGTTGGGAAGGTCCGCGCCCATCTTGTCGGTCTTGGCGTAATACTCCTCGTAGTATTCCTTTCCGTTCAGCAGCGCCAGCTCCTCTCCCGTGAAGGTCACGGCCGCGGTTTCGGGGGATTCCTCCACCACCACCACGTTCTCCAGGTAGCGCTTGTCAAAGGTCCGGCACTCATAGTTGCGGCCGGTGAGCGCAAACAGTTCCTTGCGCAGATCCTTGGCCGCCCGTCTGGCCGCCTCGCCGGTGATCAGGGTCTGCCGGGAACCGGAGGTGGTGCCGGAATCCGGGGCCATGGAGGTGTTGGGGTTGTGGTAGACGATGTCGTCCATGCTGACCCCGGCGCTCTCCGCCACCATCTGCACCAGCACGGTGCCCAGGCCCTGGCCGATGCAGGATGCGCCCGCGTGGATGTGGATCTTGCCGTCCTCCACGATCAGACGCGCCCGGCCCTTGTCGGGAAGGCCCACGCCCACGCCCGCGTTCTTTAACGCGCAGCCCAGGCCCACCGGTCTACCGGCGTTGTACGCCTCATAGAACTGATCCTTCACCGCCTCCAGGGTTTCCACCAGGCCGGTGGCCGGGTCCGCGATCTGCCCGTTGGGCAGCACCTGTCCGGGACGGATGGCGTTGCGGTAGCGCATCTCCCAGGGATCCAGACCGGCCATCTCAGCCAGCAGGTTGAGGTTCATCTCCGTCGCAAAGATCGTCTGGGTCACGCCGAAGCCGCGGAACGCGCCTGCCGGCGGGTTGTTGGTGTAAACGGCGGTGCCGTCGATGTCGATATTCTGGTAATTGTAGGGGCCTGCCGCATGGGTGCAGGCTCTCTGGAGCACCGGACCGCCTAAGGAGGCGTACGCGCCGGTGTCGGCCACCACCACCGCCTTCATGGCGGTCAGATATCCGTTCTCGTCGCAGGCCGTGGTCAGATCGATGCTCATGGGATGGCGCTTGGGATGGATGATCAGGCTCTCCTTGCGGGTCAGCTTGCATTTTACGGTCCGCTTGGTCAGATAGGCGATCAGCGCCGCCTGGTGCTGCACGGTCACATCCTCCTTGCCGCCGAAGCCGCCGCCCACCAGTTTATTCTCCACGATCACCTTGTCGGGATCCAGACCCAGAAGGATCGAGGTCTCGTGGCGGGTGTCGTAGGTTCCCTGGTCCGTGGAGTAGATGAACACGCCGTCCCCAAAGGGCATTGCGATGGCGCACTCCGGCTCCAGAAATGCGTGCTCGGTCCAGGGCGTCTCATAGTGTTTCGTCACTTTATATTTGGAATTTGCGATCACTTCCTCCGCGTTTCCGCGCACCAGATGCTCGTGGCTCAACACGTTTCCGGTGGAATGCACCAGGGGCGCGCCCTCCGCCAGGGCCTCGGCCGGGCAGGTCACGGGCCTTAACTCCTCGTAATCCACCTCCACCAGGGCCTTAGCCTGCTCCAGAATCTCCGGAGTCTCAGCCGCTACGATGGCGACGGCGTCGCCCAGATACCGGGTGGTTCCCCCCACCGGAATCATGGTATCCCAGTCCTGCTTCAGATGGCCCACCTTATTCTTGCCAGGCACGTCCTCTGCGGTCAGCACACAGACCACGCCGGGAAGGGCTTTGGCCTTCTCCGTGCGGATATCCTTCACCAGCGCCCGCGGGTATTTGGCCCGCACCGCGCTGCCGTAGATCATTCCCGGCAGGTCCACCTGGTCCATGTCGTCCACGTACTGGCCGGTGCCGAGCACCTTGCCCTCCACGTCGATGCGGTGCATCCGGGAGCCGACCTTGACCATCTTCTCCTGCTCATCCAGCCGGGTGTCCTCCCGCAGCATTTTTGCCGCCAGCTCAATGGCGTCGATAATCTTCTTGTAGCCCGTGCACCGGCAGTAGTTGTTGCGGATGGCGTGGGCGATCTCCACACGGCTGGGGTTGGGATTCACATCCAGCAGCCCCTTGGCGCAGATCACCATGCCGGGAATACAAAAACCGCACTGTACTGCTCCCGCCTGACCGAAAGCGTATACATACACATCCTTTTCACGCTGGCTGAACCCCTCCACGGTGAGAATGTGCTTTCCCTCCATGCGCCCCATCTTCTGCACGCAGGCCTTGGTGGCTTTTCCGTCCACCAGCACCGTACAGGTTCCGCAGGCGCCCTCGCTGCAGCCGTCCTTCACGGACTTTAAGCGGCAGTCGTTTCTCAGCACGTCGATCAGCTTGCGGTCCGCGTCCGCTTCGATCTCCTGGCCGTTAATCCACACTTTACAATAAGAACTCATAAATATCCTCCAGTTCTATCCCCGTCGTCTCCAACAGAGATTCTAATTGGCCCCGGGCTTCCACCGGCGCGCTCCAGGCCATACCGCAGCCCGCCCGGATCGCCGACGGTACGGGAATCAGACGTCCGGCAAGTCCGCGCTCCCGCGCTTCCTTTTCCATCCGCAGCGCCTGGGTGGTCCCCGGAAATGTTATCACAACCTTCATTGTTTTCACGCGCGCCACGGCGGTCCCCTCCTCTCCCGGCCAATCCCAATCCAATTTACAGTGGCTTTAGAAATTCTATCATTCTATGGTTTAAACAAACCGCCTCCAGGCGGCCCGTATCGTTCTCCACAGTTATGTTCCGTCTCAAAAAGTTTTGTTATTTTTTTAACGTGTTCCTGCGTAAACTGCCCGGGAGACTCTGCCTTGCGGCAAAAAACTCCCGAGCCTGTTCCAAATATGCGGCGGGACCCGGCCTTTTTTTCAGAAGGCCGGTCAACGCCGCCCAAAACCAGTCTTTACAGCATATAGGCGTAATCCCGGATCACGGTCCCGATGATCTTTGCGATTCCCTCCGGCACCACATCGCTTGCGGTTCCGGCCACGTAATCCGTCACCTTGCCCTGCAGGCGCACCTTGCAGGCCCCGGTCTCCCGGTCTAACACCACGAAGCCCTGGTTCTTGCTGTCCTCCATGTCCTTCTCGTTGGCGAACAGGGTGAACTTATCTAAGTAGGGGGCGCTGTCCCAGGGACAGAAGCTCTTGCAGTTGCCGCACTCGTTGCACATATAGTCAACGTGAATGATCTGGTGGCGCTCCATGCCCGGCACGGTCAGGGTGATATTGGCCCGGTTGGGACATACCTCCACGCAGTTCTCGCAGTAGCTGTTGCAGGACAGGCAGCGCTTGCTGTCCACGTCCTTCCCGTCCTCCTCCATCAGGTTGCCCTTGCGGCCGTAAATCTTCTCCTCGTCGGACAGGCTGAACAGGTCCTCAGCCACGGCACGGCCCAGAATGGCCTCGGCCGCCTTCATGCCGTCGCGGATTCCCTCCACCACGGTAGCGGGTCCGTAGAGCCCGTCGCCCGCAGCGTAAACGCCCGCAACGCTGGTCTCTAAGGTCTCCTGATCTGCCTGCACCCGGCCTCTGTTGTCCAGGGCAATACCGTTGGCCTCGTAGAACGCCCCCGGAACCTTCTCGCCCACAGCGGCGATCACCGTATCGGCGGGAACCTCAACCACCTCGTCGGTCTCCACCACGCCCCGGCGTCCGCTGGCGTCGTAGTCGCCCAGCACCATCTTCTTACAGTAGAGCACACCGTTCTCCAACTTCACAGGGCTGAGCAGCTCCGCGAACTCCACGCCGTCCTCAATGGCCATCTCCAGCTCCTCGGCGTCGGCCGGCATATAGCGCTTGGTCCGACGGTATACCAGGGAAACCTTCTTCACGCCCTTGTTGCGCTTTGCGGCGCGGGCGGTATCCATGGCGGTGTTTCCTCCGCCGATGACCACCACGTTCTCGCCCAGGTCCAGATTTCCGTCCGTGGCCTTAAACTGTGCCAGGAATTCCAGCGCGTTCATAGCCTGCCCCTTCTCCAGGCGCAGTACGCCCGGCGTGGAAGCGCCCAGGGCCAGCACCACGTAGTCGTAGTCCTTCTTCACCTCGTCCACGGAACCGATCTCCCGGCCGGTGACGATCTCCACGCCCATGGCCTCGATCAGCTTCGCGTCGTTGTCGATGGCCCCGTCGGAGATACGGAAGCCCGGAATCACGTTGCGGACCACGCCGCCCAGCTTCTCCTCCTTCTCAAACAGCGTCGTCTTCACGCCGCCTCTGGCCAGGAAATAGGCGGCCGCCATGCCGGCCGGGCCTCCGCCCACCACGGCTGCGGTCTTGCCGCTTGTGATCTCCGGCTTTTTGAGCTTCGCCATCACGGTCTCAAATCCGCCCTCGGCGGCTTCCAGCTTGGTTCTGCGGATGTTCACCGGGGTCTCGTAGAAGTTACGGGTACATTTGCTCATGCAGTTGTGGGCGCAGATGGTGCCGGTGATAAAGGGCAGGGGGTTCTTCAGCAAAATGACCTCCAGGGCCTCCTCGGCCTTCCCCGCTCCCATGAGCTTCAAATACGTGGTGATATCCTGGTGGATGGGGCAGCCCTCCTCGCAGGGAGCCACGAAACAGTCGGTCAGCGGCACCGGGCGCTTGATCTTTCTGGAGGGAAGGGGTTTTACGGCCTTCACATGGTGCTTGTCGGTCTTAGCCGCTTCCACCAGCTGGGCCACGCGTTCTGCGTTCACGCCCTCAAAGGCTTTGGCCTCGTCCTTTGCGAAGATCTGTCCGATCTGCTCCAGTCTCTGGTAGCCTCCGGGCTTTAACATGGTGGTTGCCATGGTCACAGGCCAGATGCCCGCGTCCACGATATCCTTAATATTGAAATAGTCGGCTCCGCCGGAGTAGGAGATGCGCAGCTTTCCGCCGAAATCCCTTGCCAGCTTCATGGCAACGGACATGGACAGCGGGTACAGGCTCTTTCCGGACATATACATTTCCTCGCTGGGAAGCTCTCCCGCCTTCACGTCCACGGGGAAGGTGTTGGTGATCTTCACGCCGAACTCCAGGCCCTTCTCGCCGGCCAGAGCCTGTAAACGCTCCAGCATGGGCACCGCGTCGCTGTACTGTAAATCGTCCTTGAAATGGAAGTCGCCGAAGGCCACATAGTCGTAGCCCATGGAATCCATCATATCTCTTGCGTACTCGTAACCCAGCAGAGTGGGGTTGCACTTGATGAAAGTGTGAACCTTCTTCTCCTCGATCAGGTAGCGGGCGATGCGCTCGATCTCCTGAGGTGGGCAGCCGTGGAGGGTGGACAGGGTTGCGCAGTTGCAGACTTCCGGGGAAATGCCCTCGATGTCCTCCTTCGTCACCTTCTCAAACAGGTCCGCGTTGTCCAACAGCCACTGGCGGCACTCTTTGAAAACAGGCGTCTCGGAGGCATCCTTCATGCCCTCGATAAACTTGTCAATTTTTTCCAGTTTGATGCCCTCCAGGTCGTAACCCACGGACATATTGAACTGGAAGCCGTCCATGGCGCCCAGACCGTACTCCTTGGCCACCACCTGGCAGGCGAACCAGGCCTTCACATACTCGTCAAACGCCTGGGGCACGTACAGCTCGGTGGACCACTCGCAGTTGTAGCACTCGTCGTCGGCCTTGATACAGGGCTTGTTCACCGGAAGATCCTCGCCGTCCAGCTTCTGCACGGTCTTCAGCTCAAAGAACCGGCTGCCGGCCACGTAGGACGCCACAATGTTCTGGGCCAGCTGGGTATGGGGGCCGGCCGCAGGGCCGAAGGGAGTCTCCAGCTTACGGCCGAAAATCTCGTATGTATGGGACGGATCCGCCACAAAGGGACGGCGCACGCCGAAGATGGCGCCCTTCTTGTGTTCCTTCAAAATCCAGTTCATCAGATTCCCAAAGGGAATCGGGGTCATTCTATCGCTCATGGAAATTTCCTCCTAAATTATATTCAGATATTGTCAGCCGTTGATGGAGCGCTCCAGCTTCTTTGCCTCCGCTCTCACTTCCGCCATCACCTTCTCCTCGTCGATGCCGATCAGCTCACGGTCCTTCATCAGGATCTTACCGTTGCAGACCGTGGTCACCACGCTGCGTCCGGTCATACCGAAGAGGATGTGGCCGTTGATGTTGCTCGCATCCATGGGGGTCAGCGGGATGTAGTCGGTGACGATCACGTCCGCGGCCGCTCCCTCCTTCAGAACACCCAGCTGCTTCTTGAAGTAGCGGTTGGCGATCCGGGGGTTGCCCTCAAAGAGCATCTGCGGCACCTCGCTCCAGGCCGCGCCCGGATCGCAGAGGTGGTGCTTGTGCAGCACGTTGGCCACCTTGTAGGACTCCAGCACATCGTGGGTGTAGCCGTCCGTGCCAAGGCCGGTTAAGATTCCCCGGTGCACAATCTCCATGGTGGGCGGGCAGCCGCAGGCGTTGCCCATGTTGGACTCGGGATTATGTACCACCATGGTATCCGTTTCCTTAATTAATTCCATCTCGTGGGGGTTCACGTAGATGCAGTGCCCAAGCAAGGTCTTGCTTCCCAGGATGTTGCAGTCGTAGAGGCGGTCCACAATGCGCTTGCCGTATTTCTTCAGGCAGTCGTGCAGGTCCTCGATGCCCTCGGCCACATGGATGTGGTAGCCCACCTCGGCGGGCTTGTTGGCCGCGGCCAGCTCCATGGTGGCGTCGGAGATGGTGAACTGGGCGTGCATACCCATCATTCCGGCGATCATGTCCGTGTCGTCGGCCAGGGCGTGCTTGATCCAGGCTGCGTTCTCCATCACGGCTTCCTTCGCCTTGTCCATCCCGTCGCGGTCGGAAACCTCATAGCACAGGCAGGTGCGGATTCCCAGTTCCTTAGCCGCGTCCTCGATGGCGAACAGGCTGTCGTGGATCTCGCCGAAACTGGCGTGGTGATCGAACACCGTGGTGACGCCGTTCTTGATGGAGTCAATATAGGTAGCCCGGGCGCTCTGGCGGGTCTGCTCGTTGGTCAGGTGGCGGTCGATGGTCCACCACATGCCGTCCAGAATCTCCAGAAAGCCGTTGGGATTGTATCCATTAATCGAAAGTCCTCTCGCCATGGCGCTGTAGATGTGCTCATGGGTGTTGATGAACGCAGGCATGATCACGCCCCCCCTGGCGTCCACATACTCTGCCTCCGGGAATTCCTTTCTGACGTCCTCCGCAGTTCCGACCCGCACGATGGTGCCGCCGTCCATTGCCACCGCGCCGTTCTCATAGAAAGGAACCGCCGGATCCCTTGTCACTAACCGTCCATTGCCAATTACTAACATAACCTCTCTCCTTTACTCGATGATGGTTTTCTTCCTGTTTCTGAATCACATTTCTGATCGGTCACACTCTGCCATTCATATCTCTGCTTTTTAAGCAGAATGTGCCTCCCTGTACCCCTATACTAACACCTGTAACCGGCATTTGCAAGCAGAAAATGCAAAATTTTTTAGATATCAAAAATTTTTTTGTAAAAAAGTATTGCAATTCCATTTTTTTGTGATATGATGGAATCATAAACAACGAGGCAAAATTAACAATCGTGTTTATTGTACAAAGTTACCTAATTTTGAAGAATCCTGAAGGAAAGGAGAAAATGCTTATGACTTACACATTAGGGCTCCTGACCCAGATAGCCGACGGCCTTTCCAGACAGTTCGGTCCTGATTGTGAAGTGGTGATCCATGATTTGAAAAAGCATGACATGGAGCATTCCATCGTATACATTACCAATGGACATATCACCAACCGCCAGGTCGGCGACGGCCCGTCCAAGGTCGTGTTGGAAACCCTTCACAACAAGGACGCGGCTTCTCTCAAAGACCATCTGGGTTATCTGACCCGCTCAGCCAACGGGCGGATCTTAAAATCCAGCACCTTCTATATTCATAATGAGGAGGGCGACGCCATCGACTACATACTGGCGATCAACTTCGACATCACCGGGCTGATGACAGTGGACCGGGCGATCAAAGCGCTGATCGATACCGAACCCCAATCGGATGCGAAAAAGCAGCCGGATCAGATCGTCACCAACGTCACCGACCTGCTCGACAGCCTGATCGAACAATCCGTGCTTATGATTGGAAAGCCGGCCGCTCTTATGAATAAAGAGGAAAAGGTAGCGGCGATCCAGTTCTTAAACGACGCGGGAGCGTTCCTGATTACCAAGTCCGGCGACAAGATCTCCAAGTACTTCGGGATCTCAAAATTCACTTTGTACAGTTACATCGATGTGAACAGCCGCAAAACGGACAATTAAACAATCCTGTTAACAACTCTATTCCTATTAAAACAAACGCATGATTATAAGGAGGATTTAATAACAATGGAACAGATCAAGTGGGCGGTAAATAAAATGCCCAAAACTGCGGATACGAATCTGCCGATTATGGGATTGGAAGAAATCAAGAAGGCCAGAACCTTCCACGAGAGCTTCCCCCAGTACAGCAAAACCCCTCTCACCAAGCTGGACCAGATGGCCGCTTACCTGGGAGTGAAGGAAGTTTACATCAAGGACGAGTCCTACCGGTTCGGATTAAACGCATTCAAGGTGCTGGGCGGTTCCTTCGCAATGGCCCGCTTCATCGCCAGCGAGACCGGAAAGGACGTTTCCGAACTGCCCTACGCGGTGCTCACCTCCGACAAACTCCGTGAAGAATTCGGTCAGGCCACCTTCTTCACCGCCACCGACGGCAACCACGGCCGCGGCGTCGCCTGGTCTGCCAACCGTTTAGGCCAGAAGGCGGTGGTACATATGCCCAAGGGTTCCACTCAGACCCGCCTTGAGAACATCGCAAAGGAGGGCGCTCAGGTTGACATTCAGGAGATGAACTACGACGACTGCGTGCGTCTGGCCGCAAAGGAAGCGGAGGAGACCGAGCGCGGCGTGATCGTTCAGGATACCGCCTGGGACGGCTACGAGGAGATTCCCTCCTGGATCATGCAGGGCTACGGCACCATGGCGATGGAGGCCGGTGAACAGCTGAAAGATTACGGCTGCGACCGCCCCACCCACGTGTTCGTTCAGGCCGGCGTAGGCTCCTTAGCCGGCGCGGTTGTAGGATATTTCACCAACCTTTACCCCGACAATCCTCCCACCTTCGTAGTGGTGGAAGCCGATGTGGCAGCCTGCCTGTATAAGGGCGCGGCAGCCGGAGACGGTGATCCCCGCATTGTGGACGGCGACATGCAGACCATCATGGCCGGCCTCGCCTGCGGAGAGCCCAACACCATCTCCTGGGATATCTTAAAGAACCACGTAACCGTATTCATCGCAGCTCCCGACTGGGTAGCCGCAAAGGGCATGCGCATGCTGGCCGCTCCCATTAAGGGCGACGCGCCTGTTACCTCCGGCGAATCCGGAGCCGCTCCCTTCGGAGCCCTGGCCGCCATGACCACCATGGACGATTACAAGGATCTGCGCCAGGCCATCGGTCTGGATGAGAATTCCAAGGTACTGCTCTTCTCCACCGAGGGCGACACCGATCCGGACCGCTACAAGAACATCGTCTGGGAAGGCAAAGAGAAATAAACAGTTTCATATAAAAACCAATCACAAAACATATTTATGGAGGAAATCAAAATGAGCCTGGATTATGGCAAAATCAAGGAAGCTGCACAGAACTACGAAAAAGACATGACCAAATTTTTACGCGACATCGTAAAATTCCCCGGCGAGAGCTGCGATGAGAAAGCTCACATCGACCGCATTGCACAGGAGATGAGAAAGCTGGATTTCGACAAGGTCGAGATCGATCCCATGGGCAACGTGCTGGGATACATGGGCACCGGCAAGACCTTAATCGGGTTTGACGCCCACATCGACACCGTTGGCATCGGCAACAAGAACAACTGGAACTTCGATCCCTACGAGGGATACGAGAACGACACCGAGATCGGCGGACGCGGCGTGTCCGACCAGTGCGGCGGTATCGTAAGCGCGGTTTACGGCGCTAAGATCATGAAGGATCTGGGACTGCTCTCCGACAAATACACCGTATTAGTAACCGGTACGGTTCAGGAAGAGGACTGCGACGGCCTGTGCTGGCAGTACATCATCAACGAAGACAAGGTCCGTCCGGACTTCGTGGTTTCCACCGAGCCCACCGACGGCGGCATCTACCGCGGCCAGAGAGGCCGTATGGAGATTCGCGTGGACGTCAAGGGCGTTTCCTGCCACGGCTCCGCTCCCGAGCGCGGCGACAACGCCATCTACAAGATGGCCGACATCCTTCAGGATGTGCGCGCTCTCAACGAGAACGACGCTGCCGACGACAAGGAAGTTAAGGGCCTTGTGAAAATGCTGGATGAGAAATACAACCCCGAATACAAGGAAGCCAACTTCCTGGGCCGCGGAACCGTTACGGTTTCCGAGATTTTCTTCACCTCCCCCAGCCGCTGCGCAGTGGCCGACTCCTGCTCCGTTTCCCTGGACCGCCGCATGACCGCAGGCGAGACCTGGGAGAGCTGCTTGGATGAAATCCGCGCTCTGCCCGCAGTACAGAAATACGGCGACGACGTGAAGGTTTCCATGTATGAGTATTCCCGTCCTTCCTACAAGGGCCTTACATACCCCATCGAGTGCTACTTCCCCACCTGGGTGATCCCGGAGGATCACGATGTGACCAAGGCGCTGGAGGAGTCCTACAAGAACCTGTTCGGCGAGGCCCGCATCGGCGCAGAGGAGACTCTGGAGATGAGAACCGCCCGCCCGCTGACCGACAAGTGGACCTTCTCCACCAACGGCGTATCCATCATGGGCCGCAACGGCATCCCCTGCATCGGCTTTGGACCGGGCGCTGAGGCTCAGGCTCACGCTCCCAACGAGAAGACCTGGAAACAGGATCTGGTGACCTGCGCAGCCGTTTACGCCGCTCTGCCCACCGTTTACTGCAAGTAATTTGACATTTTCCCGAAATCCGACTCCTAGAATGCCGCGCTGAAAGCTCTTGCCAATTTTCTTTCAGCGCACCGTCTCAGACGATATCCGGCGGTTTTGTGCTGAATTGGCCGCCGGAACATCCGGACGGAGCCGGTTTTCCGTATCAATATCACGTTACCCATAAAAATTAACATACAATTTTAAAGGAGTTAAAATCATGAAAACATTACAGGATTACATCGATAAGCTGAACAAACTCAACTTCAAGGAAATGTACGAGGGCGACTTCTTCCTGACCTGGGAGAAATCCGACGACGAGCTGGAGGCCGTTTGGACCGTAGCCGACGCTCTGCGCTTCATGCGTGAGAACAACATCTCCACCAAGGTGTTCGAGAGCGGACTGGGCATCTCCTTATTCCGCGACAACTCCACCCGCACCCGTTTCTCCTTCGCCTCCGCCTGCAACCTGTTAGGCCTTGAGGTTCAGGATCTGGACGAGGGCAAATCCCAGGTAGCTCACGGCGAGACCGTGCGCGAGACCGCCAACATGATCTCCTTCATGGCTGACGTCATCGGTATCCGCGACGACATGTACATCGGCAAGGGCAACGCCTACATGCACGAGGTTGTAGACGCTGTTTCCCAGGGCTACAAGGACGGCATCTTAGAGCAGAAGCCCACCCTGGTGAACTTACAGTGCGACATCGACCATCCCACCCAGTGTATGGCCGACATGCTGCACATCATCCACGAGTTCGGCGGTGTGGAGAACCTGAAGGGCAAAAAGCTGGCTATGACCTGGGCTTACTCTCCCTCCTACGGCAAACCCCTCTCCGTTCCCCAGGGCGTTGTCGGCCTGATGACCAGAATGGGTATGGAAGTTGTCCTGGCTCATCCGGAAGGCTACGAGATCATGCCTGAGGTTGAGGAAGTTGCAAAACAGAACGCTGAGAAGTCCGGCGGTTCCTTCCGCGTATCCCACGACATGGCCGACGCCTTCAAGGACGCCGACATCGTTTACCCGAAGAGCTGGGCTCCCTTCGCCGCTATGGAGAAGAGAACCAACCTGTACGGCGAGGGTGACAGCGAGGGAATCAAGGCTCTGGAGAAAGAGCTGCTGGCTCAGAACGCACAGCACAAAGACTGGTGCTGCACCGAGGAGCTGATGAAGACCACCAAGGACGGCAAGGCTCTGTACCTGCACTGCTTACCGGCCGACATCAACGACGTGAGCTGCAAGGACGGCGAGGTTGAGGCTTCCGTATTCGACCGCTACCGCGATCCGCTGTACAAGGAAGCCAGCTTCAAACCCTACGTGATCGCCGCCATGATCATGCTGGCTAAGTTTGCCGATCCGGCTGAAGTGTTAAAGAAGCTGGAAGAGAAGGGAACTCCCCGCGTATTCAAGTAATCCACATTAAATGATTTTTATTCCGGGCTGCCGGGCATTCGGCCTGGCGGCCCTTTTCATCTTTTTTTGCAAAAACTCAAAGGGGAAATTACTATGGAAAATAAGAAAAAACGTATCGTCATCGCCCTGGGCGGAAATGCCCTGGGCAACACGCTGCCCGAGCAGATGAAGGCTGTGAAGATCACCGCCAAGGCGATCGTGGATCTGATCGAGGAGGGCTGTGAGGTTATCGTAGCTCACGGAAACGGCCCCCAGGTGGGCATGATCAACAACGCCATGGCCGCTCTCAGCCGCGAGGACGCCAGCCAGCCCAATACCCCGCTCTCCGTCTGCGTCGCCATGAGCCAGGCTTACATCGGCTATGATCTGCAGAACGCCCTGCGGGAGGAGCTGTACAACCGCGATATCTGCGATATCCCGGTATCGACCATGATCACCCAGGTCCGGGTGGACGCGGACGATCCCGCATTTGACAGTCCCAGCAAGCCCATCGGCCACTTCATGACCGAGGAACAGGCCAAGATCGCCGAGGAAAAATACGGATATATGATGCGCGAGGACGCAGGACGCGGTTACCGCCGTGTGGTGGCCTCCCCCAAACCCGCCGAGATCGTCGAGATCGGCGCAATCCGTTCCCTGGTTGACTCCGGTCAGCTGGTCATCGCCTGCGGAGGCGGCGGAATCCCGGTTACCCGCCAGGGCAACCACTTAAAAGGCGCCAGCGCCGTAATCGACAAGGACTTCGCAAGCGAGCTGCTGGCAGAAGAATTAAACGCAGATTTCTTAATTATTCTGACCGCAGTTGAAAAGGTAGCTGTTAACTTCGGAAAGCCGGAAGAAAAATGGCTGGATGATCTGGACACGGAAGAAGCACGCAAGTTTATCAAAGAGGGCCACTTCGCCCCCGGCTCCATGCTTCCCAAGGTACAGGCCGCTGTAAAATTTGCTGAATCAAAGCCAGGACGCACTGCTTTAATTACGCTGTTGGAAAAAGCAAAAGACGGTATCCAGGGAAAAACCGGTACTCATATCCATTTAGCGTAAAGGAGGCAATATCATGAATTCAGAAAAACAGCACGCATCACTGTTCGATTTGGACGGCGTTCCAAAAATGAGCCAGGCAATTCCCCTGGCGCTCCAGCACGTAGTCGCCATGATTGTGGGCTGCGTGACGCCTGCCATCATCATTTCCGGTGCTGCCGGTATCGACACCGCAGACCGGGTAATCCTGATCCAGGCTTCTCTGGTTGTATCGGCCCTTGCCACCCTGCTCCAGCTGTTTCCGCTGGGCAAAAAAGGCGGACTCCGCCTGGGCGCCGGCCTCCCTGTTATCCTGGGCGTCAGCTTTGCCTACGTGCCCAGCATGCAGGCCATTGCCGAACAGTACGGTATTGCGACGATTCTGGGCTCCCAGATCGTGGGCGGTATCTGTGCGGTTATCGTGGGTATCATGATTAAAAAGATCCGCAAGTTTTTCCCGCCGTTAATCGCGGGCACCGTGGTGTTCACCATCGGACTGAGCCTCTACCCCACCGCCATCAACTACATGGCCGGCGGCACCGGACAGCCCAATTACGGCTCCTGGCAGAACTGGACGGTGGCGATTTTCACCCTGGTTGTCGTAACCGTGTTAAATCATTTTGCCAAAGGCTTCTTAAAGCTGGCTTCCATCCTGATGGGCATGATCGCGGGATACATATTCTCCATGTTCTTCGGAATGGTCAGCTTTACCAACGTGGGCGAAGCCGGAATGTTCCAGCTGCCCCACATCATGCACTTTGGAATCAACTTTGAAATCTCCGCCTGCGTAGCCATCGGACTGCTGTTCGTGATCAATTCCGTGCAGGCCATCGGCGACTTCTCCGCCACCACGGCGGGAGGTCTGGACCGCGAGCCCACCACGGATGAGCTGCAGGGCGCGATCCTGGGATACGGCATTACCAACGTAGTCGGCGCCTTCTTAGGCTGCCTTCCCACCGCGACCTACAGCCAGAACGTGGGTATCGTGGCCACCACCAAGGTGGTAAACCGCGTGACTCTGGGAATCTCCGCCCTGGTAATCCTGGTGGCGGGCCTGTTCCCCAAATTCTCCGCGCTTTTGACCACCATCCCCTACGCGGTATTGGGCGGAGCTACCGTATCCGTGTTCGCCTCCATCGCAATGACCGGTATGAAGCTGGTTATGACGGAGGAAATGAACTACCGCAACACCTCCATCGTAGGCCTCGCGGCTGCGCTGGGCATGGGCGTTTCACAGGCAAGCGCCTCCTTAAGTTCCTTCCCGGCATGGGTAACCACCATCTTCGGCAAGTCCCCGGTTGTAATCGCAACCCTGGTGGCCATTCTGCTGAACGTGACGCTGCCCAGGGAAAAGAACCTTTACAAGACCAACAAATAAATCCTCATAGTTCTGTTTATCAATAAATCCGGCTGTCTTGCCATACGGCCGGAATCCTCTGAACATATACCCGGAAGCCATCCCGGGGAAAACGAAACAGCCGCCGCGGTTTACTTGCCATCTTCCGCGGCGGCTGTTTTGTATGTATGTTTGTTTTATTCGGTTTTCCCTTCCCCTGCCCACTGCCGCAAGGCTTCCAGCCTGGGCTTGGGGTCAAAGCCCATCTCCTCCCCCATGGACGCGCACATCGCGCATGGGAATTCAGGACATTCCCCGCAATGGTTTAAGCTGCGGCTCTCGCAGCAGGACTTGACCGCGCACGCTCCGCCCCAGAAGGTCGTTTTCATGTTTATGCAGCCCGTACAGTTCACTTCTCCCTTGCGTCCGCAGCTGTCGCAGCGGACCCCGCAACGCGATTCATACATATGGATCTCCTCCTCTTTTGTGTTGGCAGCCGGATAGTATCACAATCACCGCCCCAGCTCCTGCTTCAGAATTTCGAAGAATTCCGCCCGCGCCCGGCGCTCCAGCCAGGGACTGTGGCCGCAGCATTTAAGGACGTGAACCCGGTACTCCTTCCCGGAGCCTGCAAGCGGCCCGCAAACGCCGCACACGGGGTGCGGGTCCTGCTCTCTCTGGATCAATGTGACCTGGCAGTCCAGGGCCGCAAAGCTTCTCAACAGCTGTCCGGAGGCCCGCAGCTTTACCGCCTCCCCCCACACAGCCTTGTACTGCTCTGCGTCCACTGGGAAATCATTTTCCATTGTGTCCGGCAGAGGATCCCAGCTATCGCCCAGCTCCGCCAGCTCTCCCAGCCGCGCCAGCAGACGGTCCGCCTCCTCCGGCATCCCCTGTTCCAACCAAAGATTTAACCGGTCGAACTCCTCCCGCTCTCCGGCGCCCAGGTTCCGCCTGCGGCGTTCCCCGATCATAGGGACGTAACCGGCCGTCAGGGGCGGACAGCCCACCAGAACCAATTTCTCCACCATCTCCGGGTACGCTCCGGCAAAGAGCGCGGCCAGAAACGCTCCCCAGGAGTGTCCGGCCAGAATGACGGGAACGGTTCCCGCCTCCTCCAGCTGCTCTTTCAGTTCCAAAACCAGCTCCCGGATGGTTTTCCCGGACTGAATGGGCTCCGAAGTCCCGCAGACCGCACCCGCCATGGCCGCCAGGCCCGCGGCCGATCCCGGAGCGCCGGGACCGCCGTGTATCACAGCCGCCCGGTAAGGCGGATCGCCGTAATATCGTATCATGGCCGGTCTCCTCTCATGTTTCTCCCGCTTTGGGAAGAATTGTCACAGCGGCTTTCCCGCCAGAATCTCCCGGTAATCCTCATAGTTCTTTTCCAGCAGCGCCGGGGTGTCCAGACCGTAGGGACATTTTGCGCTGCACTGGCCGCAGTGCAGGCAGTCCTCGATCTTTTTCATCTTCTCCCGGGCCTCCCCGGTGAGATGGGCATCCGAAGGGGAGCGCCGGATCATCAGGGACATTCTGGCACAGTTGTTGATCTCAATGCCGGCGGGACAGGGCATACAGTAGCCGCAGCCCCGGCAGAACTCGCCGGCCAGCTCCGCCCGGTCGTGTTCGATCACCGCTTTCAGCTCCTGGTCCATTTCCGGGATAAGCCGGTCGCATTCCAAAAATTCGTCCAGTTCCCGCTCCCGCTGGATCCCCCAGATCGGAAGCACGTGGCTGTAGGGAACCATGAAGGCGTAGGCTGCCCTGGCGCTGGTGATCAGTCCGCCGGACAGAGCCTTCATGGCGATAAAGCCCATATCCTGCCTGCGGCAGCGCTCCACCAGCTCCAGATCCGGCTCCCCCGCCAGATAGGAGAAGGGGAACTGCAGCGTCTCGTAAAGCCCGCTGTCCACAGCCTCGCGGGCCACGCTCAGCCGGTGGTTGGTGATTCCGATATGGCGCACCATTCCCCGGTCTTTGGCCTCCTCCATGGCCTCATAGAGGCCGGTGCCATCCCCCGGCTTTGGACAGAAGGACGGGTTGTGGAACTGGTAGAGGTCCACATAGTTCGTGCCCAGCCTTCTCAAGCTTTCTTCCAGATGTTTCCAAAAATCCGCACTGTTTTCGGCGGGCGTTTTGGTTGCGATAAACACCTGGTCCCGGATACCGGCCAGGGCCGCCCCCAGCTTCTCCTCGCTGTCCGTGTACGTGTATGCGGTGTCAAAAAAACGGATTCCGTGGTCGTAAGCCTTGCGGACCAGCCGCACCGCCTCCTCCTTCGGAATCCGCTGGATAGGCAGCGCGCCGAATCCGTTCCGGTTCACGCAAATCTCTGTTTTTCCAAGTCTGATCTGATTCATATCTTCCTCCTCATCTGTATGTCCGCTTCCGGGGCGGCCGGTCACCCGTGCCTCACCGGTAATAGCGGTATATCACCTGGCAGGCGTCTTTCGCCTCCCGGTTATATCGATCCAACAGGCCCTCCATCACGCGGGCGTCCTCCGGCCATCTGGCCTTGTACACGTGCCAGCCCTCCAGTATCAGGATGTCCGGCAGGCGGATCAGGCCGGTGATCCCGTCCCAAAACGCATCCCAGTTCATCCCGTACCATTCCGGCAGACCCAGGGACCCCTTCAATATCTGCTGGAGCTCCCGGGGTGAAGCGGCGTCGGCCACAGGGATCGTAAGAATCCGTTTTTCCGGCGCCGGACGGTCCGAGAGCAGCTCGCCATCCAGGCTCAGCTCGTAGCGGTTCCCCTCCCAGTCCAGGAGGCGGATCCGCCCGTTCTCCAGGCAAAAGGCGCGCTCCCCTGTCAGGGACGCAAAGAGATCGCGGCCTGAGAATGTCCAGACGGTCTGCAGCTCCCGGTTCAGGCGCAGCACCTCCAGCTCCCCGTGCAGGATCAAATCCCCTCCGCAAGGGTACAGAGCCAGCATGGAGCCGCAGACGTCAAGTCTCCGGCTGCAAACGATCTCAAAGTTGTCGAGCGACAGTCTGATCACCATGCGGTCCATCAGAACGGTCAAACGGGATTCCTCGAGCACGGCGCAGCTTTCAACACACCAGGTTTTGGGACCGATCAGCGCAGCCTGCCGCTCCTCCCCGGTTTCAAACCGCTCCACCGCAAGGCGGCATACCTTCGCAAAATCTCCCCGTCCCAGCCCGTCCGGGTTGATGATCCGGTCGTAGGGCCGGTTGTCCGCCGAACCGATGGTGTAGGACGGGTCCGGGACAAGCTCTGCCCGATAATGGCTGCTGTAACAGATCATCTCATCTCTCCCTCCGGATTCATCCCGCCGTTTTGTTTTACCCTTGTATTATAGTAAAATTACCGTGCAACTTCAATAGGCAACCGAAAACCTCCGGCATCGGCTCTCCGCTGATGTCACTGTACGCTCCGTTCCCAGTAACACGCCAAAACAGCGCGGGCGGCGGATTCTTCTGCATCCGCCGCCCGCGCTCAAACGCTCAACGATATGATATAAAATGATTGCCGGCCAGCGTCTCAAAATACTGAGCCAGGCGCTCGTACAACGGCTCGGCCCGGTCCCCGAACTCTGCCTTTACAAGCGCCCCGATCTCCGCCAGGTCCCGCTGCCCGTCGATCTGCTTCCAGATAAAGCTGCCAAACGCCTCCAGGCGGATATGACTGACCTTCGGGGTTGCAAACAGGCCCTGGGCGATCTTGTCAAACAAACCCCGATGGACCATGTCGAGGATCACGATCCCCGACTGGTCTTCCTTCCAGGTAAGCTTAGGATTGCGCTCGGGGATCTGCTCCAGGTAATTCCTGCTGCTTTTTCTCTTGCCCAACAAATTCATTCTCCCTTCAACCGCCGCGGTTTTTATTTCTTATTGTTCTTATCTTCCCGGTACCAGATGGTAAATTTACACATGATCAGAATCAACGCCGCGAAAGCCGCCAGGGATACCAGCTTGGCGGACGGTCCGGACAGAAACGCGCCCAGGCCGTTTTCCATGGCGGACATATTCAGGAAGTCGGCCAGGAAGCCGCCTCTTGTACCTGCAAACGGAATGATGGCGAACACCGCCAGGAGGATTCCCACCAGGCCCTCGCCCGCGATCATACCCGAGGTATAGAGGATGCCGCAGCTCACCGCCTCCCCGCGCTCCTCGTCGGAGCATTTGCGCTTCTCAAACCAGTGGCGTACCAGTCCGCCCACCATAATGGCGGAGGTGGTGCGCAGGGGCAGGTACAGCCCCACCGCCACGGGCATCACCGGGATGCCCAAAATCTCGATCACCACCGCGATGGCAGCCCCCGAGAGAATCATGTTCCAGGGCAGGTTTCCGTTCATCACGCCCTCCACCACGGTCTTCATGATCATGGCCTGAGGCGCTGGGAGCTCGTCGGTGCCGTAGCCCCAGGCCTTGTTCAACAGGTAGAGCACGCCGCCGATGGCAAGGGCGGAAGCCACAACGCCGATCAACTCGCCGATCTGCTGTTTTTTGGGCGTGGAACCCACGATGTAACCGGTTTTCAGGTCCTGGGAGGTGTCGCCCGCAATGGCTGCGATCACGCAGATCACGCCGCCGATGGCGATCACGCCCATCATGCTCTCATGCCCGGTTCCGGACACGGATTTTAACACCAGAGAGGACACCAGCAGGGTCGCGATGGCCATACCGGACACCGGGTTGTTGGAGGAGCCCACCAGGCCCACCAGGCGGGAGGAAACCGTTGCGAACAGGAATCCAAACACCGCGATCAACAGCGCACCCAGAAGATTCACCGGAACCGCAGGAACCAGCCAGATCACCACGCAGGCCGCCAGCACGCCAAGCAGCACCACGTTCATGGGCAGATCCTGGTCCGTGCGCAGGGTGGATGCCTGACGGCCCGCCCTCAGATCGCGCATGGCGTCACGGAAGGTTCTGACGATCAGGGGCAGGGACTTGATCAGGCTTATGATGCCCGCCGCCGCCACGGCGCCCGCTCCGATGTAGCGGATGTAGGAGCCCCACATGGCGGAGCTGCTCATCTCGCTGATCAGCTGGTCTGCCGGCGCAAAGGGTTGGGTCAGCCCGCTTCCGAACAGCTTGATGATGGGCATCAGGATCAGCCAGGAAATGATTCCCCCCGAAAACATGTAGGAGGAAATCTTGGGGCCGCAGATATATCCCACGCCCGCCAGAGCCGGCAGTACGGAGATTCCCGCGCCGCCGCCGTATTGTTTGATATCATAATCCACATCGCTGGGAAACAGCTTCAAGCCGTCGGCGATGAACTTGTAGGCGGCCGCGATGCCCATGCCGGCAAATACCACTCCGGCCTTGGAACCGCCCTGCTCTCCGGCCACCAGAACCTCGGCGCAGGCCGTGCCCTCGGGATAGGGCAGCACGCCGTGCTCCTTGACGATCAGCGCCTGGCGCAGCGGAATCATGAACAGCACGCCCAGCACGCCGCCGCAGAGGGCGATCAGGGAAATCTCAACCAGCGACGGGGCTCCCACTCCCCAATCGCTCATCCACATAAATAAAGCCGGCAGCGTAAAGATCGCGCCTGCCGCCACGGACTCACCGGCGGAGCCGATGGTCTGCACCATGTTGTTCTCCAGGATGGAATCGCGCTTCAATATCACGCGGATCACCCCCATGGATATAACCGCAGCCGGGATGGATGCGGACACGGTCATACCCACGCGCAATCCCAGATAGGCGTTGGCAGCACCGAACAATACCGCCAGGATAATACCCAGCACGATTGATACCGCAGTCATCTCCGGTACAACCTGATTCGCCGGGATAAATGGTTTAAAACCATTTTGATCCTTCATAAAGTATCACTCCTTCGTATGAAATTTTTTTTATTATATCATAAAAAGAGAGAATTTTCTACTTTTTGAAGGGGTGATCTGAATTTTATATTAATTTTATAAAGTTTTTTTGAATACACTGCTGATTTTCTCCGATTTTCACGATAGATTCTTAAGTTTTTGGAAATCCCCGGAAATAATCAGACTTAACATCGTTTCCAGGCCAAAGCGCTCCTCGCGCTCCAAAAGGGCCAGCAGCGCCTCCCGGTTTTCGTCGGAGTGTTCCACCTCCCTGGAGAACCGGTGGGCAATATCCACAAAGCCGTCAAAGTCCAGCCGCCCACCCTGCAGCGCCCAGGTCCCCATAGCCAGCTCCCGGATGAGCAGCACGCAGGCCGCCGCAAACTTCATCCGCGGGTAGGCCCGGCCGTCGTAAACCGCCCCGCAGAAGTAGGTGAACACAAAATACACCCAGAGCTGTTCGCCCCAGATGTCCCAGTCCCCGTCCGCAGCGCCCATTAAATCCCCGGCAAATTCCCGGCAGATCCGGCCGTACGCCTCCTCACCGGACCCGTACAGGGCGTTTCTAAGCCCGGCCAGCCGTCCGGGCCAGCCGCTGTTTAGCGCTTCCAGACGGCCCAGCTCCTCGGTCAGACTGAAAAATCCCCGGTAACGCTGCTTCAGCCCGGCTCCAAACCCGGCGGTCCGCCCGGCAAACCGCTCCCCCGCCCCGGCGCTCCCGTACCGCTCCAACAGCTGGTCCGCCGCGTACAGGCGGTTTTTGCGGATGCGGCTCTGCAGGTCGTGGGCCAGAGCCAGCGCCATGGACGCCCGCTCCGACAGGGGATGGCTCCGGTCCTGTAAGATTCGGACGGCCAGCTCCCTGGCGTCCGTCAGCTTGGTATAGAGAAGGAAATCGAAATCCCCGTAGTCCTCCTCTCCCTCCCGCTCAAAATCCAGGAAACGCACGGGCTCCCGCCGTCCCAACACAATCCGCGCCGCCTCGATGCAGGAGATACACAGGGAAATCTCCCTGACCCCCTCGAACTCCTCGATGTGGCGCGGGTAGGTCCGGCAGGTTTTGCAGAGCATCCCCGGCCCGCCGTCGGAGTACAGATCGCACAGCCCGCTGTCGGCCAGGAAGGCGCAGCGCCGCCCGTACTGTTTGAAGGAGCCCTGGTCCCAGCGGATGCTGTTGTGCAGGCGGTTGCCCAGGGGACCTTTGGTTTTTCGGTACGTTCTCAGGGAAACCGGATCGATCATGATCTCCCATCCTGCGCAGCAGGTGTCCGTGCAGCGGTCCGCCGCACAGGAAAATTCCCGGTAATAATGTGGTATTGTATAGCGCATCCCGATCCTCCGTCTATTCGGCGTTCTCCGCCCGGTTAAAGTACACATTGGTCACGACGCCGTCCCACACCAGGGTCCGGTCCAGGATCAGGCGCTCCCCGTAATCCCCGGGCAGAAACAGCGGCATACCTTTGCCCAGAATCACCGGCAGCGTGGAAATCCAATACTGGTCCACCAGCTCCTGCTCCATAAAGCTCTTTAGCAGCTTTGCGCCGCCCACCAGCCAGATCGCCTTGCCGGACCGCTGCTTGAGCAGAAACACCAGCTCCCAAACGTCCCCGGGCCAGAAGGTCACCTCGTCGGTATCCTCCAGAAACTGGCTGGTCACCACGTAACACTCCTTGCCCTCATAGGGCCAGCTGTCCGGCGAAAGCTGTGTCTTCACCTGCTCGTAGGTGGCGCGGCCCATGATCAGCGTGTCCACGGTCTCGTAAAACGCCTGGTAGCCGCCGTCTCCCTCCTCGGCGCCGTGGCCCTTCATCCAATCCACGCCGCCGTCCGCGTCCGCCAGGTAGCCGTCCACGCTGACGCCGATATACAGAATTACCTCTCGTTCCATCCAATCCTCCGTGCAATCCCCGCAGACCCTCCCGCGGTTGATCGTATTCAAGCATATCCGTCCTGCCGCCGTTTCGAACGGCGGCGGTACCGTCTACTATACCACACTTTTCCCGATTTTCCAACCGCGGCGGCGCGGTTTCCCACCCGATTTCCCACCCGGTTTCCCACCCGGTTTCCCACGTGGATTCCCGCTGCCGCGCCTGCGCCTAACCGGCGCGGCCCGGCCCACCACACACTCTCAACAGTTCCCAACATACACATACCGCAGCGCTTCTGCCGCCCGCTCCGCCAGGCGGTACACCGTGTCCACCGGCGTGGGCCGCGCGTCCGCCATCCTCCAGCGCGGGAAAAAACGGGTCACGTGCAGAGGGATTTCCGGGTTCAGGGAGGCCACCCAGGCGGCCAGCTCCTCCATCTCCTCATCCGAGTCGTTCTCCCCCGGCACGATCAGCGTGGTCAGCTCCACATGGCAGGCCCCGGCGGCCCGGCTGATAAAATGCTTTACCGTCTCCAGATCCCCGCCCAGCTTGCGGTAATAGGATTCCCGGAACCCCTTTAAGTCGATGTTCATAGCGTCCGCCACCGGCAAAATCTCATCCAGCACCAGGTCCGTCACGCTGCCGTTGGTAACAACCACCGTTTTCATTCCCAGACGCCGGACAAGACGGGCCGTGTCCCGGACATATTCCCAGCCCACTAACGGCTCGTTGTAGGTGAACGCCACCCCGATGTTGCCGTTCCCGGCCAAGGCGCGGGCGCGGGCGGCCAGCTCCTCCGGCGTCATGGCGGCGGCCGCGGACTCCCGCCCCGCCATGGAAATCTCGTGGTTCTGGCAAAACGGACAGCGCAGATTGCAGCCAAAGCTGCCCGCAGACAGAATCATGGAACCGGGCATAAAGCGGCGGAGCGGCTTTTTCTCCACCGGGTCCAGCGCCAGAGCCGTGAGGCGGCCGTAGTTTACCGCCACCGACCGACCGCCCACATTTTTCCGCGCCCGGCACAAGCCGGTCTGCCCCTCCTCAAGCCTGCAGTGGTGCAGGCAAAACGGACAGATCATCTTCACGCTCCCTCCCCGCCGTGGCGCACCACCTCAAAACGTTCCAGCTTCACGCCTGTCTCCAGCTCCCCGATCCCTGCCTTGCGCCTGGCGATGGCGATCTGTTCCTCCACCGTGTCCACGCCTTCCAGGTCCGGCAGCAAAATCCCACGCCTTCCTCCCTTGGAGACGATAACCCCGTAGCGCTTTACGTCCAGCTGGTCAGGGGAGTCCACAGAAGTTGCCTGCCCCAGCACGTCCACGCTGTAGACCAGCTGATCCAGCTCCTCCTCCCGCACTTCCGGGAACCTGGGATCTCCGGTTCCGGCGCTGACCGCATTTTGCAGAATCTCCCGGGCTACGTTTTCGCAGACCGGGCTGATAGTGCCGATGCAGCCCCGCAGCGCGCCCTGCTTGTGGATCGAGACAAACGCTCCCGCCCTGCGGTCCGTCATCTCCTCCGGGAGATCCTTTGGCAGGGGCAGCCTGCGGCCAAAACGCACATAATGTTCCAGGCTGCGGCGCGCCAGTCCGGCGTAGGGATCCTCCCCTTCCCGAATCCGGGCGCAGGCCTCCCGCTGCCCGTCCTCATACTGCTCCAGAAAATTCCTTGAATCGTCGGGACCGGCATCCCGGAACACGCAGACCCCGTATCCCACGCCGAAGGGCCCCTCGTAGGACAGGGCCCGGGCCTCCACCGCCCTGCGGTCAAATGCCCCCGCCATCATCACAAAGGACCGGTGACCGCACTCCGCAGCCTTTTCGCAGAAGCTCTCCCCAAAGCCGAACAGCTCCCCGAACCGCGCCTGTCCCATCACCTCCATAATCCGCCGGTCGTACTCCGGCCCCTGAGGCGCAAAGCCGTAAGGCCCGTCCTCCGTCAGCTTGTGGGATAGATCCCCGCTGGCCACAAAGGCCACTCGCCTTCCAAGCTGTCCGGCGGCCCGGGCTACCAGCTGCCCAGCCCGGTAATGGTCCGACAGCGAAAGTCCCGACAGCCCCAAACGCACCAGCCGGACGTCCTTCCGGTACTTCCGGATAAAATAGAGGGGCACCAAAGTGCCGTGATCCAGTCCTCCGCCCGTATCGCCCAGGGTGCCCAGCGGGAAATCCTCCCCGTCCGCCAGATCGCAGAGTCTTTCCACAAACTCCCGGTCATAGGACACCTCCATCGAAACATCCCGGACGCCGAACTGCCGGAAGTCGCCGGACGCCCCCTTACCCGGCGACACGTGAAAATAATCACCGTACATCACCGCGTGGGGCGAAGCGAGCACAATGGTCTCCGGCCCCCACTGCGCCAGTTCCTCAGCCGCCCGGGCAAACGCCTGCCCGGTGGCCGCCACCGCCCGTTCCTCCCCTCTGCCCACCTGAGGCACGATCAGGGGCGGATGGGGAACCATAATTCCTCCAATCACCGTCATCCAATCAGCTCCTTTCCCATTTTCGGATCCATTCACATCGGTTCCATTCTATTTTAACATGCGGCGCGGAGGGCTACAAGGCCCCGGAACGGCGGACAACTTTAAATTGCAAATGCCTGACAATTATGGTAAGATATAGGTGATTTCAGAAGAAAGAGAGGGTCATATATATGCAGAAAGACGTTTTGGATTTTGTAGTAGAGAAAACTCACGAATTGATCGATTCTCCGACCTGCAACAGCGAGACGAGAGCTTCCGCCGAGGCCTGGCTGGCCGCAGTCGGCACAGAGCGGCAGGCAGCTGCCACTGAGACATACATCGGCGAGCTGGAAGCGGACATCATGCCCATCGACGGTCTGATCGGTTTCGCGGATTCCGAGGCGGGAGCCCAGGTATTCGGGGCGGACAAGGCCAAAGAAGTGGCCGCACACGCCAGAGAGATCAAGGCTGCGGGCGCCAGGTACTGCGACTGCCCGGCATGCGCCGCCTGCGAGGCCATTCTCGCCAAAAAGGACGCGATTCTCGGTTGACCCGGGAACTTTAAAGTTCACCCTTAAATGCCGCAGGCCGGCAGTCCCCATCGGACTGCCGGCCTGTTTTCACGCCCCGGCTCCCGGCCCCTGCATCCACCGGTGAAATGCCAGAAGCACAGCAAGAAATACAAGGTTGGCCGCCGTAAACATCGCCAGGTATCTGCCCTTTCGCTCCGGGTAATGCCTGGCGATGCTCTTGTAGGAGATCAGGCTGGCCATGGAGGCGATCAGCGTGCCCAGACCGCCTAAGTTGGCGCCAACAATCAGGCTCTCCCACCGGTCCGTGAAGCCGGACAGCAGCAGCGCCGCGGGCACGTTGCTGATCACCTGGCTGGCCGCCACCGCGGTAAGCGCCTCCCGGCCAAAGAGAATTCCGTCCAGGAATTCCTTAAACGCCGGCAGGCGTCCCATATTGCCGATAAAGACGAAAAAGCCCACAAAGGTCAGCAACAGGGAGTAGTCCACAGCCAGGAATACGCTGCGGTCCGCCACAAGCAGCGCCAGAATCACTGCGATCAAAACCGCCTGCCAGGGCAGAAGCCGGGCTACCGCGGCCGCGCAGGACGCAAACAGAACCAGATACATGCCCGCCTTTCCCCGGCAGATTTTCCCCTCCGCCTCCTGACCCGCCCGCTCCTTCCGGACCCTTCCGTTGTCCACAAACAGAAAACTGAGGCCCAGAAGCCCCAGAGACAGCGCGCAGTACGGCAGCATCAAACGGATAAACGCTCCCGCTCCCAGACCCGATTTCCCGTACAGATACAGATTCTGGGGATTCCCGATGGGCGTCAGCATGCTGCCCAGGTTGGCCGCGATGGTCTGAAGCGCAACCACCGGCAGAATCAGCCCCGAAAGCCCCGCCATCCTCAGCACGGTCAGGGCGAAGGGCACAAAGGTGATCAGCGCCACGTCGTTGGTGATGACCATGCTGGAGAAAAAGCAGAGCCCCACCAGCACGGCCGCGGCCTGCCGCCCGGTGCGCACGCGGCCCAGAAGCTCCCGGCCAATATAGGAAAATATTCCCAGTTTCTGGAATCCGGCCATCACAGCCATCAGGCAGAACAAAAGGGCGATGGTCTGGTAATCCACATACCCGCCGTACGCCCGGTCCGGACTGACAAACACCATGGACAGCGCCGCCAGCAAAAACGCCGCCGTCAGCACCGTCTCCCGCTTTATAAATTCTTTAACCCGTTTCATACCCATCCGCTCCCCGTCAACGCCAAAATACCGTCTGCCGGGCCTCCTATCAGCCTTGCAGACGGCATTTTCCGTCTTCTCTTTCAGTCGCACTCCGTTTTCATCACGCAGCGAAGGGCGCGATCTCATCCAGCAGATCACCGCACTCGTCGGTGTGCAGAATCAGCTCCAGGTCCTTGGAACGGGCCAGGGAGAGCACGCCCACAATGGACTTGGCGTCCACAATCCGGCTGCCGCACTTCACATCCGCGTCGTATTCATACTGGTTGATAATTCTCACAAAATTAATAATCTGGTCTGCTTCATCGAACTTTACAAGGATACGTTTCATGTTCAATTTCCTCCTGTCGGTATCTTAAATCTAAGTTTCACCGCCCGGCTGCCGGGGGCTCGTTTTCTTGTTCTTCTCTTCGCTGATATTATCTTAACATTTACCGCACAGGGAATCCATGGTAATATTTTTTTAAATGCTGTAATATATTATCCTTTTGCTCCCCCGGACCTGCGAATCACGTTGCATTATTCTGATTTCTTGGTAAAATGGTTAATATGATTTTAATGGAAAGGACAGGTTGCCATGAAACTTTTGATTGTGGACGACGAAAAGCTGACCAGGGAGGGGATACGCCGGAGCCTGGACCTGGAGGCGCTCTCCATCGACAGCGTGATCCTGGCGGACGACGGTGTCAACGGTCTGGAGGCGGCGCTTCGGGAGGAACCGGACATCGTGCTCACGGACGTGCGCATGCCGCGGATGAACGGCGTGGAGATGGCGGAAAAGCTTTTAGAGCAGCTTCCGGACACATCCCTGGTCTTTATGAGCGCCTACTCCGACAAAGAGTATCTGAAGGCGGCCATCAAGCTGAAGGCCGTCAGCTATGTGGAAAAGCCTCTGGACATACAGGAGCTGGCGGCGGCGCTTAAGGAGGCGGCGGGCAGCCGTCTGGCCCGCTCCAGCAGCCGCAGCGCGGCCCTGCTTTGCACCAAGGAGCAGCAGGGACAGCTGGCGCAGCTGCTTTTAGACCCCGAGCGCGGCGGCCCGGGGGCCATGGACCGGCTGATCCACAGCCTGAACCTGCCCTTCGGCCCCGGCACCTGCTTTACCACCCTGCTGGTGGACTGCCTGACGCCCCTCTCCGTGCTGCCGGAAACGGTCATGGACGAACTTCAGGCCCGCTTTTTGGCGCATCTGACCGCCCACGGCCTGTCCCAGCTCTACACCTTCCGGGCGGACCGCTATATTATCATCCAGCTCTACGGGGACAGCCGCCCCGAGGAACCGGTGTTGGAGAGCTGCACCCGGCTTCTGGCCGGCGGTTTTTCCGGAGTCTGCCATTTCTTCATCGCCAGAGGGCCGGTGGTCTGCGGAGCCGAGCGAGCCTGCCTGTCGGGCCGGAAGGCCTGGGAGCTTCTGGAACGCAGCTTTTTCTACGAGGTAGACACGGTCTTGTCTCCCCACGCGGAGCCCCAATCCCCTCTGCCGCTCAAGGACATGCTGACGGAATTCAGCGTGGCGCTGTCCGAACAGCAGAAGGCTAAGGTGCTGGAGGTGGCCGGACAGCTCTACCGCTGCGCCGGGTCCGGCGTCTCCCTCATGCCCAGCCAGGTGCGGGATCTCTACTATAAATACCTGGGAAAGCTGGACGAGTACGCCCTGTCCAATCACATTTCCCTGTGGTTCCGGGACGAAGTGAACTCCGGCTCCATCTGGGACAGCGTCATGGAATGCATCACCCTGCCCCAGCTTGGCCGGCTTCTGGAAGGGAAAATCCACCTGTACTTTGAACAGCTGAGCCAGGGCATCGGGGAGAATCCCGTGGTCTTTCAGATCAAGGAATTTCTCCACCAGAATTATTCCCTCCCCACACTGTCCGTGCCGGATGTGAGCGAGCACGTCCATCTGTCCTCCAGCTACGTGTGCACGCTCTTTAAAAATGAAACCGGCCTGACCTTAAACCAGTACCTGACCGACTACCGGATCAAGATGTCCAAGCGGCTGCTGGCGGACCCCCGCTATAAGATCGCCGACATCTCCTCCAAGGTGGGCTACAGCGACGGCAATTACTACAGCAAGACCTTCCGGAAAATTGTCGGCCTGTCCCCGTCCGAATACAGGGAGAAAATGCTCTCATGAAGAACCCATTTGCACGGCTGCTGCATCATTATACTTACAATCTCAAATTGAAGAACAAGCTGGTCATCTCCCACGCCATCCTGCTCATGGTCCCCACCGCGGTGGTGACGGGTTTTCTCTACGCCCGCATGTACGGCATCGTCATGGACGACACCATCCGCTCCGAGCAGGCCCTGGCCACCCAGACCGTGGGCACCATCGAGAGCCTGGTGGACAACGCCGTCCACGCCGGGGAGGTGATGGCCCGCACCGGCCTGGTGCTGGATTTGTTCAACGTGCCCCTGGAACAGGCCGGAACCCACCAGCCCCAGCGCAGCAGGGTGGACAGCCTGTACCGCCTGGCCTCCAACCTTGTGGACCACTCCTTTATCACGGATATCCGCATCTACTATGACGACGCGTCCTATGAGGACTTAAGCCGGTACAACCAGGGCCGCCATCCCCTGTTTCTGCCCGTCTCCGGCCTGGACAGCCCATGGATCGGACAGTTTGAGTCCAGCTCCGAGGAGCTCATGCTCTGTCCCGGCGAGCTGCTCTCCGAATCGGAGATCGGGGAATGCGGCGGCCTTGCCTCCATCCTCCGCCTTTCCTACAGCCGGACCGGGTCCAACGTGACCGTGCCTCCCCAGGCCTCCGCCTATGTGGCCGTCTACTTTTCACCGGATATCCTGGAGGGCGTGCTGGCGGGAAATACCTCGGTCCAGGATGCGTCCACCTACATTGTGAGCAGCCAGGATATCCCGGTGGCCGGAATGTCCCCGGCAGTGGACGGGCGGTATTTCCTTCCCTTTCCCCAGCTGTCCAACCGCCTGGGCGCAGGCCAGACCTTTTCTCTGGTGAATTTTCAGGGTGGAGCCGCTTACAGCGCCTATTTTCCTATCCATGACACCGGCTGGTACATGGTCTCCATTCTGCCCGCCAGCCACATCACGGACGCCGGACGGCTGCTGATGATCCAGTTTATCCTGATCTACCTGCTGTTCGTGCTCTTAGCCATGTTTATCGCGCTGCTGCTCTCCTCCTCCATCGCCAACCGGATCATCGCGGTGGCCTACCAGATGGAGAGCGTGCGCACCGGCCGTCCCAAACCCATGAAGGTCGGCCTGGGGTGCGATGAGATCGGAGTGCTATCCGACACCTACAATTACATGACCGGAGAGATCAACCGGCTGATGGATGCCAGGGAACAGGCGGCTGAGGATCTGCGCAAAGCCGAATTCAGGGCATTGCAGGCCCAGATCAACCCCCATTTTCTCTACAACACCCTGGACATGATCAACTGGCTGTCCCAGACCGGGCGCAAGGAGGAGGTAACCCGGGCCGTCCAGGCCCTCTCCCGCTTCTACAAGCTGACCTTAAGCCGCAGGGAACTGATGAACACCATCGGCGGCGAGCTGGAGCACGTGAGCCTGTACGTGCAGCTGCAGAACATGCGCTACGAGAACTGCGCCACCCTTGTGATCGATGTTCCGGAGGAGCTCTGCGGCTACACCATCCCCAAGCTGACCTTCCAGCCCCTGGTGGAAAACGCTCTGCTCCACGGCATCCGCATGACGGAGAAAAAGACCGGCAGCATCCTGATCACCGGCTGGCGGGAGGGAGATGACATCGTCTTTATGGTCTCCGACGACGGCGCCGGGATTCCCCCGGAAAAGCTGGATTCCCTGCAGGAGGGCGCAAAAAAAGCCGGAGGAACAAATCCCCCGGCGTCCGGAACCGAAACGGGCCACATCGGCGTCTACAACACGAATCTGCGGCTCAAAAGCCTGTACGGCAGCCAATACGGACTGTCCTTCAACAGCCATCCCGGCACCGGCACCGAAGTCACAGTCCGCCTGCCGGCGAATAGGGCCTTGTCCTAAGGGGTACCCAACGGCTCCAACTCCTCCTCCCCCACCCCCAAAAGCTGGAGCAGCAAGGCCGTGGCGTCCCCCTCCCCGTCCTTAGCCAGCGAGGCCTCCGCGCTGATCACGCCCTCTCCGGTCTGCATAAAGGTGACCATGCTGGTATAGCCGTTCCCGTACTCCAGGATCACCAGGGAGTCGCCCGGCCAGTTCCCGGGCTCCCGGTAGGACTTTCCGCAGCTCAGCACATTCATGGCGGCCAGCACTGCAGCGCCCTGGCTGCCGTTTACCAGATTGGCGAAAAAGGCTGCGTTCAACCTGGACCGGAGAGCGGCCATGGTTTCCTCTCCAAGGGGCTCCATCCCGGCTCCCGACACAACTTTTTTCAGCATATCGTCCGTGACCGCAATCCGGTATACAGCCGTGGGCTGCGTGAAGTCCTGAGCGCCCACCGCCTCCGTCTCCTCCAGCAGTTCGCCGGAAACCGTCATCAGCTTCACATATTCCCCGTTGGCCGCCAGAGCGCCGATCTGCTCCGTCAGGGCCAGACTCTCCCGCCGCATAAACGCCTCCGGCTTCCCGTCCGCTTTGGATGCGCCGCCGCAGCCGGACAGCATCAGGGCTGCTGCTACGGCCAGCGCCAGAAGCCGCCTGCCCACACCTGCATTTCCTGTACCATTTCTCATCTTCCTGTCCTCCCGTTTCACTCGTTATATACCCAGCCGCTCAAATTCCTGCCGCAGAAACAGGGCCTCGTCCAGGGTGTTGTGCCAGCCGAACCGCTTTAAGTCCACCCGGTTGTCCGCAGACACCCTTATGCTGTCCCCGGCCAGCAGCTTTTTCTGGGTATTGGGTCTGGAAAATGCCTGGGCGCCGCTGAGCACCCCCTGCCCGTTGACCACCCGGAAGGCCGGCACATCCGCTCCCGCCCTTCCACGGTTCAGGGCATAGCCCACCTGGCGGGCGTTGCGCGGCTTCCCGCACAGCAGGGCAATCTGTCCGTAGGTGGCTACCTTTCCCGCCGGAATCGCCCGGCAGACAATCCCTACCCGCTGATAAAAATCCATGGCCGTTCCTCCTGTCTCACATCCCCGTAAACTTCTGTTCAAACAGTTCCGGAAGCATAGGCCGGCCGAAATAGTAACCCTGTATCAGCTCCACGCCCATCCCCCTCACCGCGCTGTGCTCCTCCTCGGTCTCCACCCCCTCCACGCAGACGCGCATATCCACCTGGCGGCAGAGCTGGGCCACCGAGCGGATGAGGGTGGCGTTGTACCCCTCCTCCGTGATTCCCGTCACAAAGCTGCGGTCGATCTTCACCACGTCCGCGGGAATATTTTTCAGGGAATTCAGGGAGGAATAGCCGGTGCCGAAATCATCCATGGCGACCTTCAGCCCCGCCTCACGGAACCGCCCCATGATTTTGTTGACCTGTTTGTCCTCCTTCACCATACAGCTCTCCGTCAGCTCCAGGGTCACATTGGCCGGAGGCAGACCGAACTCCTCCAGCGCGCCCATGACGGCGGGGAAAACATCCCGCTCCATAAGCTCCACATAGGACAAATTCACGCTGACCATAAAATCCGGGGCAAACCTGCGCCAGAGGCTGCACTGGCGGGCGGCGCTGCGAAACACCCACTCGCCCAGGCGGCCGATCAACCCGGTCTGCTCCAGAATCGGAATAAACTCCACCGGTGAGACGTCGCCGAACTCGGAGCAATGCCAGCGCGCCAGCGCCTCCGCCCCGTAGAGGCGGCCGGAACCGGCCCGCACCTGGGGCTGGTAGCAGACGGAAAATCCGACAAAGCCTTGGTCGATGCTCTCCCGCAAAAGCTCCGCCATCTTCAGGCGGCGCTCCTTTTCCCACAAAATGCTCCTGGAAAACACGGTGGACCGGTTCTTGCCCAGCATCTTGCTGTGTTCCAGAGAATAGTTGGCATACTTGATCAGCTCCAGATAATTGTCCGCATCCTTGGGATAGAAGGCCAGCCCTGCGCTCACGGTGCAGAAAAACTTCCGTCCGCCGTACTCCTGCTGCCGCGTGAACTGGTACTGGATGCGGTTGTACAGGTCCGAGCACTGCTCCTCGTCCCCTCCCAATACAATGATCCCGAACTCATCGCCGTCCAGCCGGTAGATCCCGGCGTTTTCAGGCAGCACGGCGGCGATCTTCCGGCCGGTCAGGCGCAGCACCTCGTCGCCGAAGGACCGGTCGTAGAGATCGTTGATATTCTTGAAAGCGTCCATGTCCAGAATCATGATTCCCAGGCTCTCTACCCGCTCGTCCATCATGTACTTTTTGATGTTGCCCTCAAACTCAAACCGGTTGTAGAGCCCGGTCATGTGGTCGATCTGGTTGTGCTTGCCCAGGTTGGTGATCATACCTGCGAACATTTCCGGCTCGCCGTTCTCATCCCGCGTCATCCTGCCCCGGCAGCGCAACCAGATCCAGGACCCCCGCACGTTTCTGGCCCGGTACTCGATGTTGTGATACTCCTCACGGCCGTCGGCGATCTCCTGGTTGCTCTCCAGGAAGTACAGCTCGTCGTCCGGGTGGATGATGCTGCCCCAGAAGGCGGCGGCATTCTCCACCACCTCCCCGGGCAGCCCGAACTCTTCCACCATGTGGGGCGAATAGCGGAAGCTGCCGTTCTTCAGGTTGCCGATAAATAGATAATCGTCCGTACCTGCGCTGAGAGCGTCGAACAAATGGTCCTTGTCGTATTCGAACTGCCCCGGATCCCCGGACCTGCTGCCGTTTTCCTGCAGGCGCTCCCTGGCCCTGCGGATGTGGTAATCCCGCTTGTTCAGGTACATGATGCGGTCCGCCTGGCTGATCAGCTCATCCACCGTGAAGCGGTTCTCCGGATAGGCCTCCGCCACCCCGAAACTGAAGGAGGCCTCGTAAAATATGCCGTTCTGCTCCCGCTGGTCCGCCATGGCCTTCTGCGCCTGAACGATCCTCCGGACAGCGCTGTTTTTGTCCTCACCGGAGAGAATCAGCACGAACTCGTCCCCGCTGAGCCGGAACATCAGGTCGCCCGTCCGCAGGCGGGGCTGCAGCACGGCCGAGACGTACTGCAGCAGCCGGTCCCCCTCGCTGTGGCCGTACAGGTCGTTGATCCGCTTCAGTTCATTGATATCCAGCAGCACCACCGCCATCTGCCGTTTCCCCTCCCGGGCGGCCTTAAGGGCCGTCTCCATCATGGCTTTTCCGGCGCGGCGGTTCATCATCTGGGTCAGCTCATCCAGCCCGGCCTCCTCGGTGAGCTTGCGGTATTCCGTCACATCGATGGAATTCTGGACATAGTAATCCCGTCCCTCCCACCGGATCAGACAGTCGAAATTCTTGTACGTCCAGCCGGTGAGGGTATTCATCTCATCCCACACGCAGCTCTGTTCCCCGCCCATGGCCTGAAGCCGGCGAATCCGGCAGAAGGGGCAGAGGCCGTCCATGCCGTCCTGCAGCACCTCCCAGCAAATGCGCCCCTCCGGCTCCGCCAGCCCGAAAATGCGCTTCATGTTCTCGTTTGCATACACGATGCGGTTTGTGACCGTATCCGTAATACAGATATTCGTGTTCAACCCGTCCAACGCAGCCAACAAAAAGGCTCTGTCCAGTTCCTGCATGTTCCTTTCATCTCCCGCCCGCTTAAGGGCATGCGAAGCGGTCCGCGCTATGCCGCAGATCCGCCTCCCCACTCCGTTTGATTCCAAAAAAATGGGCCCGGGAAACGCCGGGCCCGCTGCTACCATTATAAGTGATACAACCTCTTTTTGCAAACAGAGAATCCATCAATTTCCAAATCCCAAATCCGGCTTCCCAAACGCTCCCAAAATCCGGTCACCCCCATCTGCGCCCTACTCCCGCGCAAACTGACTGTTGTAAATTTCTGCGTAAAAGCCGTTTTTCTCCAGCAGATCCCCATGCGTTCCCTGCTCCACAATCCGTCCGGCCCTCATCACCAGAATTCGGTCCGCCTCCCGGATCGTGGAAAGGCGGTGGGCCACGATAAAGCTGGTGCGCCCCTCCATCATGCGGGAAAACGCTTTCTGGATGCGGATCTCCGTGCGGGTGTCAATGGAGGAGGTGGCCTCGTCCAGGATCAGCATGGGCGGCAGACAGAGCATCACCCGGGCGATGCACAGCAGCTGCTTCTGTCCCTGGGAAAGGTTGCCGCCGTCCTCGCCGATCACCGTGTCGTAGCCCTGCGGCATACGCTTGATAAAGCTGTAGGCATGGGCCTCCCTGGCCGCCTGAACGATCTCCTCCTCCGTGGCATCCGGCTTCCCGTAAGCGATGTTCTCCCGGATGGTGCCGGACTTCAGCCAGGTCTCCTGGAGCACCATGCCAAAGTTGGTGCGCAGGCTCTTGCGCGTCACGTTCCGCACGTCGTGTCCGTCCACCTGAATGGAACCGCTGTCCACATCGTAGAACCGCATGAGCAGATTGATCACCGTGGTCTTACCGCAGCCGGTGGGGCCCACGATGGCGATCCGCTGGCCGGGCTTCACCGAGAGGTTTAAGTCCTCGATCAGCTTCACCGACGGATCATAGGAGAAATTCACCTGTTTTAAATCCACCTGCCCCGCAACGTTCTGCAGCTTCACCGCATCCTTTGGCTCCTCCGGGAAGGGTTCCTGATCGATCAGCTCGAATACCCGGGCCGCGGAGGCCAGCGCGTTCTGCAGCTCCGTCACTACGCCGGAAATCTCGTTAAAGGGCTTGGTGTACTGGTTGGCGTAGCTTAAAAAGCTGGTCAGCTGTCCTACGGTGAGGATTCCCCGGATCGCGCCGTAGGAACCGGCGATTCCCACCGCCGCGTAGACCATGCTGTTGACGAACCGTGTGGCCGGGTTGGTGATGGAGGAGAAAAATGTGGCCTGCATGCTGTAGCCCGCCAGGCGGCTGTTGATCTCCTCAAAGGTTTTCTGGGCCCGGTCCTGATAACCGAAGGCCTGAACCACCTTCATATTCCCCAGCATCTCGTCGGTCAGCCCGGTCAGCTCGCCCCTGGTCTCCGACTGGTGTTTGAACATGATGTAGGTGCGTTTGGCGATAAAGCTGGCCACGAACAGGGATACCGGCGTCAGGGCCACCACCACGATGGTGATCCAGGGGTTGATGGAGAGCATGAACAGCAGCGTCCCCAAAATCGTCAGCACGCCGGTGAACAGCTGGGTGAAACCCATGAGCAGCCCTTCCGAGAACTGGTCGATATCCGCAATGATGCGGCTGATCAGATCCCCCGAGGAGTGGGAATCGATATAGCGCAGGGGCAGTACCTCCAGCTGGTTGAATGCCCGGGTCCGAACATCCTTTACCACCCGGTAGGTGATCTTGTTGTTGATGTGGTTCATCAGCCACTGGAACACCGAGGTGAAGGCCACCGCGATGAGGATCACCCTCAGAATCCGAAGCAGTCCCCCAAAGTCCACATTTCCCTGCCCGACTATGCGGTCCACCGCCCGTCCGGTCAGAATGGGCACATACAGCGTCAGGGCCACGGTGGCCACGGCCATGGTCAGGGAAAATGCCACCCACAGGCGGTATTCCCGGATATAGGTCAAAATCCGGCGCAGCGTTTTTGCGCTTTTGTTTGTCTCCTGATTACTGCTCATCCCGTTCCACCTCCTCTTTCGACAGCTGGGAGAGACAGATCTCCCGGTACACGCTGCAATCCCGCAGCAGCTCCCGGTGGGTTCCCTGGCCTGCGATGCGCCCGTCGTCCAGCACCAGGATGCGGTCCGCCTGCTTGATGGAGGCGGCGCGCTGGGACACGATGAACACGGTCATGCTACCCGTACCCCGGCGGATGGCCGACCGCAGTCTGGCATCCGTGGCAAAGTCCAGGGCCGAGGCGCTGTCGTCCAGGATCAGGATATCCGGCTTGCGCACCAGAGCTCTGGCGATGGTCAAACGCTGGCGCTGGCCGCCGGAGAGGTTCTTGCCCTCCTGGCTGATAAACAGCTCCAGCCCATCGCCCTTCTGGTCCACAAACTCCCGGGCCTGGGCGATATCCAGGGCCCGGTAAATGTCCTCGTCGGAGGCGTCCGCCCTGCCCCAGCGCATGTTGTCCCGCAGGGTGCCCTTAAAGAGCACGGCCCGCTGGGGCACCACGCCGATGCGGGAGCGCAGGCCGTTCTGGGTGTATTCCCGCACGTCCCGGCCGTTCACCGCCACCCTGCCCCGGGTGGCCTCGTAGAACCGCGGGATCATGTTCACCAGCGTGGATTTGCCGGAGCCGGTACCGCCGATAATTCCGATGGTCTCGCCCGGCTCCGCCCGGAAGGTGATGTCCTCCAGCGCAGGCTCCTTGGCCCCGGCGTACACGAAGTCCATGTGGTCGAATTCCACCATGGGAACCCGGGATGGCGCGGCGGCCGGCGACGCGCTGCCCCCGGCGAAGCTTCCGTCCTCGATGCTGCTCTTCACCCGGAACACGCTGTCCACCCGGTTCATGCAGGCCATGGCCTTGGAGATCAGGATGATCAGGTTGGCCATCTTGATCAGCTCCGCCAGAATCTGGGACATATAGTTGACCAGAGCGATCACCTTCCCCTGAGAGATAACCCCGGCGTCCACCTGGCAGCCGCCGGTCCAGACCACGGCCACAATGGCCAGGTTGATGATCACATAGGTCACGGGATTGAGAAGCGCCGATATCTTGCCCACGAACACCTGGATTTTTACCAGCAGGCTGTTCTCCTCCTCAAAGGCCACGGTCTCGTTCTTCTGCCGGTTGAAGGCACGGATCACCCGCACGCCCAGCAGATTCTCCCGGGTGGTCAACAGCACCCGGTCCAGCTGGCGCTGCACCTTTTTGTACAACGGCATACTGACGAGCAGAATTCCGAACACCACGATGCAGAGCACCGGAATCGTCACCGCAAACACCATAGCCGTCCGCACGTCCACGGTAAATGCCATGAGCATGGCGCCGAACACCACAAAGGGAGACCGCAGCAGCAGGCGCAGGGTCATGTTCACCCCGTTCTGCACCTGGTTGATGTCGCTGGTCATACGGGTGATCAGCGTGGAGGTCCCCACCGTGTCGATCTCGGCGTAGGACAGAGAGCCGATGTGGGCGAACAGGTCGTTTCGCAGGCTGGTGGCCGCGCCCACGGAAGCCTTGGCGGCGAAATACTGGGCGGTCAGGGAACAGGCCAGACCGATGACGCCTAACAGCACCAGCAGGCCCCCCATCCTGATCACATAGCCCACATCCCGGTTGTGGATGCCCACGTCCACCATGCGCGCCACCACCAGGGGCACGAACAGCTCGAAGCTGGCCTCCAGCATCTTGAACAGCGGCCCCAGAATGCTCTCTTTCTTGTAATGTTTCATGTAACTCAGCAAACGTTTCATTATATCCTCCGGATTTCTGAAGATCATTGTATTTTAGCGCTCTGTCTGGTATTATAGCATAGGAAAAACCATATTTAAAATATTTGTTTAGTATGGATACCATACGGACTTCATATAGGAGGCGCCATGAATTTAAAGCAGATGGAATATTTCACCGCCATTGTGGGCGAGGGCAGCATTTCCGGCGCGGCCCGCTCGCTCCATATCTCCCAACCCCCTCTGAGCGCCCAGATGCGCCAGCTGGAGGAGGAGCTGGGCGTCACGCTCTTCGACCGGGGGTCCCGCGCCATCCGGCTGACCGAGGCGGGCCGCCTGTTCTACAACCGGGCCGTCAGCATCCTGGAGATGACAAAGGCCGCCAGAAAGGAGCTTAAGCAGCTGGAGGAAGGGCTGTTGGGCACGCTGCGCCTGGGGATGATCTCCTCCGTGGAGACCCAGGGAATCATTACCAGTATTGCCTCGTTCCGGCGGCGTTATCCCGGGATGTCCTTTCGCATCAGCGAGGGAAACACCTATCAGCTCCTTGACAAGCTGACCACCGGGCAGATCGACGCCGCCCTGGTGCGCACCCCGTTTCCCGAAGAGTCCTTCGACTGCCGTTATCTGACGGAGGAGCCCATGCTGGCCGTGGGCAGAGCGGACTTCTTCCCGGCGGACTGCGGGCCGAAGCTTCCCTTAAAGGACCTGGCGGCTCTGCCCCTGATCATCTACCGCCGCTGGGAATCCGTGCTCGGCCGGATGTTCCCCCATCCCCAGCCCGAATACCTCTGCGTCAACGACGACGCGCGGACCAGCCTGATGTGGGCCGCCTCCGGGGTGGGCGTTGCGGTGGTTCCGGCCTCCATCGTAAACGGCGGGCAGTCCACCCCCTTCCCTCTGACCGCCAAGATCATAAGCTCCCCGCCCCTCACCAGCACCATTGCCCTGGTGAAACTGAAAAATGCCGGCCTCTCCGCGGTAGGCCAGCATTTCTTCCAGTCGTTTCAGGTGCCGGAGCACGGCGAAAGCGCGGGCTGAGGCGCAGCTTCCCATCACAGCCCCTTCCCCTCCTCGCTCCGGAAGATTTCCAGGTAATAATTCAGCTCCGCGCCGAAAAACAGCACGCAGATACAGCCGTACAGCCACAGCATGAGCAGCACAATGGCGGTCAGGCTCCCGTACATATAGGAAAAGTTGCTTCCGCCAAACAGCTTAAAATACAGGGAAAACGCCATTGAGAACAAAATCCAGCCCGCGGTGGTGAACATGGCGCCCGGGAGCTGGGACTTTAACGAAAGCTTCCGGTCCGGCACATAGGTGTAAATCCCTGCGAACACGAACATAAAAAACGCCAGCGCCAGCAGCGTGCGCAGGCTTATGATGTGCTGGGTCACCCGGGCGATCAGCGGGAACTGGCGCAGCACGAAATTCTGAATCGTGGTGCCGAACACCAGAAGGCCCAGGGACAACACGCACACCAGAATGAACACAATCGTGTATCCGGCGCAGATCAGCCGCTTCACAATGTACCAGCGCTTCTCCACCTTTCCCTGCACCCGGTTCAAGCCCTTTGCGATGCTCATCATGCCTCTGGACGAGGACCACAGAGCCGTGACGGCGGTGACGGAGATCATGGTGGCCGGCGACTTTAACGACAGGTCGCTGATCACGCGGAAGGCCACGGACTTATAGCCCACCGGGACCAGGGCGAGTATAAACTCCATCAGCTCCCCCTGGCTGACGCTGGGCACGATCTGCACCACCGTGAGCAGCAGCATGATAAATGGAAATGCCGCGATGATGGTAAAGAACGAGGCCTGGGCTGCATAGACCGTCATCTCATCCGCGGCGAATTTATCGTAAATCTGCTTGATCCTGATTATCAATCTGACCATAAACTACCCCTTAACATTTCCTTTGATGCGAATATTATAAAGATATTAGCACAGCGCAGGAAAAATAGCAAGGCGGTTACGAATCCCAGGTTTCCCGGAATTCACTCTCCCGGATCACAGGAATCTCCTCCACCTCCATGTGTTCGATGCGGATGAAATGTCCGCTCTCAAGCCCCTGGATCAGGCGTCCGATGGCCGCGGGATCGCCCTGGACCTCCATCTCCACATCGCCGTCCCATAAATTTTTCACCCAGCCGGTCAGGCCCAGCGGTCTGGCCAGATAGCAGGCTGTGTACCGAAACCCCACGCCCTGAACCCTCCCGGAAAAAATAATATGCTTTCTGACTTTCTCCATTGACCGCCGCTCCTTTCACCGATTCCCGGATTACCGCTCCGGGGTTGCTCGCAGGTTCTCCTCAACCGCCTCCGTAAGCTGCCGCAGGCGGTTGAACGTGAGGATCATGCCCGAGAACAGGATCACCGCCACGCAGCCCCACACGGTCAGCCGCTGCCGGTCGATCACCCGCATATCTTCCAGATATTTTTCGCTGGACACCCGGAAATTTTCATCGATCAGGTTCTGGGCACAGAGCTTCTGTTGTTCCAGAAGCTCCAGCGAGGCGGACACGGCCTGATCTCCGTCCGTCTCCCGCCACAGGCGTTCCTGTCTGCGCTGGAAATCGCCGATCTGCTGTACATATCCGATCAAACGCTCGCTGTCCGCGGCCAAAACCGCCATATCCTGCAAATTCTGTTCCAGCCTTCCGCTCTGCTCCCGGTAAGCTTCCCCGCGCCCATCCTGAGAGCCGCCCGCTCCAAGGGCATGCTCCAGGCCTAACAAGTTTTCATAAATGTGTGCGGCGCAAAAATTCCGCTCCGTCATGTGTTTCAGCTGCTTTTGCTCCGACGACCGGTTCAGGACCAGCAGGACGCCGGACAGCAGAATCGCGCACAACATGACCAGAAACAGAATCAGCAGCTCCCGCACCGCCCGTTTTGTTCTAAACATTCCGATCCCCTGATTTTCATCTGCGTATTAACAAAAATTTAACGCTTATCTATGATATTATGCCATATTTTTTGGAAAACCGCCAGATAAAATTTGAAAATCCCCCGGCAAAAACTCCCCCCGCCCAGCCGGACAATCCGGTGTGCGGTAAACTGCCCCTTAACGCCCCGGAAATTTAATCATTTTTCCGGCCTCTGCCAGCCTGGGCCTCGGAATCCGTCATCATTTTTCATAGAAACTTTTTCCCATTTTTTGAAAGTTTGTGCACACTTTTTTTAACCGCTGTGCTATTATAATGGTGTAACCCCCCAATACATTATATAGTTTTTGCTACACCCCATAAGAAACGAAATACCTTCTCCTTGAAGACGACCAGCTCCCCCGGCTGGTCGTTTTCGTTGAATGCAATGGGCCGCAATTTTGCATAAAATATATTTTCATATTTTCAAAAGTTTGTGCACACTTTTTTCATACCCTATGCTATTATAATAGACGTAACCCCCCCAATACATTATATAGTTTTTGCTACACCCCATAAGAAACGAAATACCTTCTCCTTGAAAAATGACCAGCTCCCCCGGCTGGTCATTTTTTTTGTCCTCACAGTCATTTACCGGCCGATCCGGCCAACAGCGCTTCAAATTCCGCCAGAGGCATGGGCTTGGCAAATACATACCCCTGCACGATGTCGCAGCCCGCCCCGCGCAGAAATTCCACGCTCTCCGTTTCCTCCACGCCCTCGGCGATCACCCGGATCTTCAATTCCCGCGCCATATTGATGATATTGCGCACCACGATCCGCTCGCGAACCTTGTCCACGCTCCGCTGGAAAAACAGGATGTCCAGTTTCAACACCCGGATCGGAAGATTCTTTAACAGATTCAGGGAAGAATATCCGGAACCAAAGTCGTCCAGGGAGCAGGTGAATCCGTGCGCCTGCAATTCACGGACCAGCTGGCAGAGCAGCTCCTCTCCGCCCAGAGCCAGGCTCTCCGTGACCTCCAGCTCCATCGCGCCGTCCGGGATCCCGTACGTTTCCTTAACCCGGACGTAGTAATCCACAAAGTCCTCCCGTAAAAGTCCGGCGCGGGAGACGTTGACCGCCAGATTGATCCGCGCTCCGCCCCCGTCCAGATACCGGCGGTACCAGCTGCACGCCTGCTCAAACATATAACGGTCCAACTGCATAATGAGCCCGCTCTTCTCAAATACCGGGATAAACTGGTCCGGCGGAATCATCCCCTTTTGGGGATGGATCCAGCGGCAGAGCACCTCCGCGCCCGCCAGACGGTCGCCGTGCTGAATGTCGAATTTAGGCTGGAAATAGGGCTGGAACTGGCCTTCGGCCAACGCCTGCTGTCCCTGGGCCTCCATCGCTGCCTCCTGCTGGAAGCGCTGCCTTAAGGTTTCATTAAAAAAAGCGCAGCGGCTGCCGGACTCCCCCTTAATGGACTTCTGCGCCATGTTGGCCCGGTTGACCATCTCGTTCACCGTAAGCCCCGAATCCGACGGATCGGGACAGTAAAATCCCATACACAGCTCGATATAGGAACGGCTGGCCGTCTCGCTCTCCTCCTGGTGAAACTCCCTCACCACCCGGCTGAACCACTCAGTCAATTCCTCCCGCTCCGCATACCACCGCAGTCCCACGAAGTTATCCGCCATCAGCCGGCAGAACAGCCCGTCCGGCTGCTCCAAACGCTCAAACAGTCGGTACATCCGGCGCAGCATATCATCCCCCGCCGCATAACCCAGGGCGTCATTGTAGTATTTAAACTTTTTCAGGTCGCAATACCAGACCGCCATCCAGCCGTCCTGCCTCCTGACAAGCTCCGCCTCCATCAGGAACTGATTGTAGTTCCTCCCGCCGGTCAGGCTGTCCTCGTAGGCCAGCCGCTCGACCACCGCCTGATTCCGGTTCATCATCCGGCGCTGCCGCCAAAGCAGCAGCGTAAACAGGCTGCATGCCGCCACGATGATCAGCATTGCGCCCGCCGAGGTCACCACATACCGCTGGTTCAGGGCGGCCACGGGAATGGAACAGAGCACAAACCAATCCTCCACCCCCGACGGCTCCAACACCGCCAGCATCCCGGTGTTCCCGGCCTTATAGTTGAAATGGACGCTGGAATTCTGCTCCAGCGCTTCCTCTACGGCGGCCCGCTCCTTCTCGCTCAAACCTGCCAGCCCGGCCAGTTCCTGCGGCTGTCCGCCGTTCGCCAAAGCGGTCCCTGAGCTAAGAATCAGCTTTCCCCGGCTGCTGTACAGATTGGTGTACCCCGAATCGTTTAACAGCGGCGCTTCGATAATCGCGCGCACCACATCCGCGCCGTTCACCGCGCAGAGCACGCCCACAATGGCCTCCTCCCCATTCCGGACCGGCACGGCATAGTAATTGATATATTCTCCGTCGCGGTAGGGATCCGGCACCGGCTCGGAGATCATATCCCGCCCAGCCAAGGCCTGACGAAAAAATTCCTCCTCCGATATATCGACTCCCGGATACCGTTTTCCCCCCAGCTCCATCAGCTCCAGCTCCCCTGTGAGGCTGGCCAGACCCATGCGGATAAACGCATTTCCCTCATTTACTTCCCCAACCAGGCGGATCAGCTGTTCCGGGTCCAGGATATCCTGCCGGCCCGCAAAAACCGCAACGCCGTGCAGGGTTTGGAAATCGCCTTCCACCTGCTTGACCAGCGCCGTCTCATGCTGGAACGCCGCATTGTCCAAAAGCACCAAATTTTCTTTTGTGTATTGCCGTCCCATATTGGTGAGAAACAGGATGCTGCCAAGCACAAAACACAGGCACAACAGCACTGCAGTCACATTCCACCGCTTGTTCGCCCGGATCCGTTCTCCCTCCCAAACCTTTGTATCGCCCATTCATTCTTCCCCAAATCTTTCCGGTTTTCAGCCGCCTGGCCGCTCTTATTATGCCTCCTGCAGCAATTTAAAGCGGTTTACCAGCTGATTGAGCAGCTGCGCCTGGGAGGACAGCTCCTCGCTGGAGCCGGCGCTCTCCTCCGCGGTGGCGGAATTCGTCTGGATTACGCCGGAAATCATTTCCACGCTCTCCGTGATCTGCCGGATTGCATCCGACTGTTTCAGGGACGCCTCCGTGATGTGATCCAGAAGCTCCGCCACGTGGTCGATGCCGTCCACCACCTCCGAAAGCGCCTTGGCTGTCTGGTGAGCCGTCCGCGTTCCCTTCTCAACCGCTTTCAGGGAGCCCTCGATCAATACCGCCGTATCCTTGGATGCGGCTGCAGACTTGTTGGCCAGGCTGCGGATCTCATTGGCAACTACGGTGAACCCCTTGCCTCCCGCTCCCGCCCGGGCGGCTTCCACTGCGGCGTTCAGCGAAAGAATGTTGGTCTGCAGCGCGATGTCCTCGATGCTCTTGATGATTTTCCGGATTTCGCCGGAGCTCTTGCTGATATCCCCCATCGCGGTCAGCATCTCGCTCATGCACCGGCCGCTGGCATCCGCGCTCGCTTTTACACTCTGCGTTTTCTCGCCGGCCATCTGCGCGCTCTGGGCATTCCGGTACACCTGGCCGGAAATCTCATTGATGGTTCCGGAGAGCTCCTCGATGGAGGCCGCCTGTTCGGTGGCTCCCTGCGCCATGGACTGGGCTCCCACGGATACCTGTTCAGAACCGGCCGCCACCTCGTCGGCGGACTGGTTAATCTGAAGCATCGTTCTGCTCAGACGCCGGTTGATCTCCCCCATGGAAAGCAGAATCTGCTCTAGCTCCCCCACATAGCGCTCTCTCCGGCCAGCGTGCACTGCAAAATTTCCCTGGGCCATCTCTCCCAGCACGTGGGTTTCATCCGCGATCACATCCGACAGCGTGGCCGCCATGCTGCGCATATTCCCGGCCAGGCTCCCCAGCTCGTCCTCCGACCGGTATCGGATCTGCACCTCGGAAAACGCTCCCCGGGCGATATCGTGGGCCGCCTTCTCCAGCTCCTGAACCGGCAGCGTGATCCCCCTGGTGATGTAGACACCAAAGACCAGACTGACCGTTAAACTCACAATGCCCAGAATCACCAGCCGGCCAATGGCTCCGACCTGCTGGTCCCGCAAACCGCCAACCAGAGCTTCCCCCATGGCGTTTCCGTTCTCCTGAAGGCTGTTTAACTCCATCTGCGCCTCTTTGATGACCAGAATATTGTTCTTCTCCATATAATCGGCCGCCTCGGCGTTCCGGTTCTCGGAGGCCAGGACCAGCACATGCTCCCTCATGGGCTTCAGTTTCGTGAAAGCGGCGTCCAGACGGTCCACAATCTGCTGGTCGCCCAGAAAATGCTCCCGGATCACAGGCAGCTGTTTCTCTATGATAAGGGCAGACTCCTTCGCCTTGGCGATGGCCTCCGCCACAATCTCCGGATCGGAATTACAAATCGCCCTGTAAACAGACTTCTGCATCTGTTCAAAATTCGCATTGACGATACCCGCGCTGTTGTTTACGATAAACGGCCCTCCGTAAAAGGTCTCGATCTGCCGGCCCATCCCCATCAGATCGGCGATACTCACAATATACCCCGCTATCAGCAGCACGAAGATCAGCGCATATGAGATGAACAGCTTCTTTGCCACTTTTAAATTTTTCATGATCACCCGGTCCCCCGCTTTCCATTCTTGCCATTTTTGGTTGGTGTCCGATCTTAATTATACCTGACCCCCCTTGATTTTACAAGCTTTGCCAAATGTTTTCCCAACCTTTTACATCTATCCCCGCCCGGCAGACGCGGCAAATAGCGTTGTCCTTTGTCTGAAATCATGATAGAATACTAAAGTGATAGCATTGAGAAGGAGGCGGCATCCATGGTTTTATATCCGGCACTTTTGTTCATAAATGGATTATCGGAATATCTGCTGAACCGGATGATGGCCGCCATGGGTGTCCTGAATCAAAAAAACAGGGGGTATCACGCCGTGTTCGCGGTCCTCCGTATTGCATGGATCTTTTGCGGAGCCTTACTGGCCGTTCCGCTGCCGCTTTTGCTGATCGGCCTGCTGCTTCTGCTGTTACTCAACGCTCTGCCTTACCCGGACCAACGTCTGATGATGTATCATTTCACCATGGTTATTTATCTGATCTACACCTCCCTGCTGATGACTGTCATCGGAACCGGCGGGCTTCTGGGATTTGACATGGGCCGCATGGCTTCCAGTCCAACGCTGCGTGGAATCGTCATGAACACGACGTTCGCGTTCTTCAATGTAACGTGCGTACTCCTGCTTCATTTCCATCCTGATTTTTTGTGGAAACGTAGCTACGACAAATCCAAAGTTGTGATCTATACCCATTTTCTCTTTGTCTGCTCCGCCTACCACATTCTGGATTCCATGATCCTGACCCTTTATCCGGCCGGACGGATCTCCTACCTGCTTCTGGTCAGCGGAGACGTCCTGATCTTCTTTTTGATATTCAATTTCCTGAATTACAACTTTGTATTTGCAAAAAGCGAGGAAATACGGCGTCAGTATGAAGAGAGTCAGGTCCTGATCGCCCAGCAGTATTTTGAAAAAGAGTCTCTGAAAAAAATGAGCGAAGTTGATTCCCTCACAAACGCGTACAACCGGCGCGAAATCTGCTCCATCATGGCAGAGCACATCCGAAACGGCCTCCGGTTAGTCTGCGTCTTCATTGACCTGGACGGCCTGAAGCACACGAACGATCAGTACGGACATACCTATGGGGATCTGATGCTGAAGCGTTTTGCCGACACCTGCGCCAGCATGATGCAGGGGGATGGCTATCTGGCGAGGATCGGCGGCGATGAGTTTCTGCTGGTATTCCCGGACGGGGAAATCAGCCGGATTGAAGCTCTGGTTCAGAATCTCCAGCGAAAGCTTTTGGAAACGGCCGACCCCAAAGACAAGATATTCTTCAGCTATGGAATCTCCTCCAACGAAGAATCGGTCGACCGCTATATGGAAACGGCGGATCAGCGAATGTACGCAGATAAAAATAGAAAGCAGCGTGGCAGCCCATGGACGGAAATAGTCTGATTCAAGTTTTGATAACCGTGGTATCCTACTACTTTTTCAGCCGCGAATTTTTCAAATTCTCTGCTGAAATCCGCAGGAAACCCATATCCGGCCGGCTTCATTTCGCCTGCTTCTTTTTCGTGTACCTGTGGTTTTTCATTGCCAGCTGCCTGGAGCTTCCTCTGGTGGTCAACTGGTTTATTTTTCTAATTCTTCTGGGCCTGGAAGTCCGCCTTGCATTTTCCTTCGATCTCCTTGTGTCCTATGGCCTGGCGCTGTTTTGCGCGATTATGGGCCTGGCGGTCAACGTGTTCTTCCGCAGCCTTGTCTCGATCCTGCTGAATATACCGATCAGTACCTTTGACAACGCGCTGTCCTCCATAAAATCATTTCCGATTTTTCTCGGATTTACGGCAATGGTGTTTCTGATGTACGGCCTGCGGCGCAGCCACTTTTCCTCCCGGCTGGAGCGGATGATGCGCTACCGGAAAAGCCTTGTGTTCTACACCTGGACCGAGGTCTTCATCTATCTGTTTCTGATGATTCAGCTCCTCGCCTACTCCCAGTCCGGCAACGAGATGGGAATCAAAACATGGGGAATCAAATCCGCTGTTTTTTCCATCTTTGTCCTGGTGATCACAATCATCTACTCTCTCCGCGTCGCCTCCCTCCACTACTACATGGAGAAGCAGCACGAAATCCGCAGCCGTCTGATTCTGGAAAAACAGGACATCAACAAGCTCTGGAAACTGGCCTACACCGATATGCTGACCGGCCTGAACAACCGCCAGCTCTTTGAGAAGCGCCTGGAAGAGTACGCCGGCTACGGCAGCTGCATCACCCTGTCGTTTATGGATGTAAACGGCCTAAAGGCCACCAACGACCAGTTTGGACATCTGGAGGGCGATGCTTACCTGATTGACGTTTCCCGGATTCTCTCTGAAATCAGCGGCCGGTTAAACATGGATCTGTTCCGCTACGGCGGAGACGAGTTCGTCATGATGGGCAATGGGGTGAACGGGCAGGAGCTGGCGGCTGCCCTGGAACAGGCCAATGAACAGCTCAAATCCGGCCCAGCCCGGTATCCCCGCTCCATCAGCTACGGCGTAGTCCGGGGAGACTGCACCGAATATCCAAGTCTGATCGCCGAAGCGGATCATCAGATGTACCGGTACAAATTAAAACACTACGAGCGTACGGCCCGGTCTTAAAATACCGGGAAAACTCCTTTTTTCTACACGGCAGCCTGTACCGGGGCATATATCCTTTATAAAGAGCTCAGTATGAGGCTGCCACTATGAATGAATTTGAATCCTTACCTCTGACCGCTGCCCAGATATCGGAAGAGCAGATCGATCCTGGTTTTTCCGTGCCTCCGACAGACAACAACATTGATCCGGATTTTTCCGTCATGCCCCCCTATGAACCCGTTGACCCGGATTTCTCGGTCATGCCCCCCTATGAACCCATTGACCCGGATTTCTCCGTCACGCCTCCCTACGAACCCATTGACCCGGATTTCTCCGTCATGCCTCCCTACGAACCCATTGACCCGGACTTCTCCGTCATGCCCCCGTCCTATCCCATCGTTCCGCCCTACGTCCCCTGCCTGTTCTGCAGCAACAATCAGTGGGTCCGCGGTTCCATCCGCCTGTTAAATGCGGCAACGGGTTACAATCCGTTTTCCATATGGATCGATGGCCGGCTGGCCAGCTCGAGGCTGGGCTTCCCGGAGATCACCCGCTACAACCAGATCTCCCAGGGCTACCATGTCTTTACGGTGGCAGGGACGAACGGATACACGTATCTGCGCAAATCCCTGTATGTGGGCGGCGGCATGGCGACGGTGGCGATTATCAACGCCCCCACCGGCCTGGATCTGACCGTGATTGAGGACACCACCTGTCCCTCCGGCTACAACTCCGCCTGCTTCCGCGTCTGCAACCTGGCCTATTACAGCGGTCCGGTCAACGCGGCCATCGGAAACGTTTATTTCAATTCCGTGCCATTTAAGGACGCGGCCAGCTTCAGCTCCTTTAACGCAGGCAGCTATCTGCTGTCTGTCTCAAGATCCGCCAGGCCGGAGACAACGCTGGTCACAACGCCGGTGATCTTAAATCCCCGCCGGATCTACACGGCTTATGTGCTCAACTGGAACACCTCGCCCGATACGATCCAGACCTTGGTGGTGGAGGACCGCAGAAACTGACCAGACAAAAACGCCCAGACCGGGAGACTCCCGGAATGGGCGTTTTGGATTGGGTTCAATGGGGCGCATGCTGGCGCAGTGCCGTAAACAGGCGGTCCGGATCGATGGGTTTCGGCACAAAGCCGTTCATCCCCGATGCCCTGGCCTCCTCCTCGTCCTCTTTAAAGGTGTTGGCGATCATGGCGATAATGGGCACATTTGCGTCCGGGCGTCCGCTGGCGCGGATCTCACGGGCGGCTTCATGACCATTTTTCACCGGCATGCGGATGTCCATGAGAACAGCCTGAAATTCTCCCGGCGGTCCGGCGCAGAACCGGTCCACCGCCTCCTGTCCGTTGGCCGCGCGGCACACCGCGACGCCTGCCATCGCCAATAGTTCCTGGGCGATCTCGGCGTTGAGGTCGTTGTCCTCCGCCAGCAGGACCTTCATGCCTTCCAGGACATTCTCCTGCCCGGCCGGTTCCGGTGACGGCGGCACATTCGCGCCCTTCGGGAACCGCAGCGTCATATAAAACTCCGATCCCTTACCCGGCTCGCTTTTCACTTCCAGGTCCCCGCCCATCAGTCTGGCGATATTCCGGCTGATGGGCAGGCCCAGCCCGGTTCCCGCGCTGTGGGATATCGAGGGCCTCAGCTGCTCAAAGGAAGAAAAAATGCGCTCCTGATCCTCATATGGAATGCCTACGCCGGTATCCTGTACGGAAAAACGGTATTCCATCTCCTCCCCGCAGGATTGCTCGTTCACCCGGAGCGTTACCTTACCTCCGGCGGGGGTGAACTTGACCGCATTGGAGAGCAGGTTGATCAAAACCTGGCGCAGCCGGACCGGATCACCCGCCAGCCAGTCATGGCTGACATAAAAATCCACCTGAAATTCCAGCCCCTTCTGCTCCGCCTGTGTGCTCATCATACTCTGCAATTCCTGAAGCACAAGGGACAGTGAAAAGTCCTTTTGTTCGATCTCCATCTTCCCGTTCTCGATCCGGGACATGTCCAGGATATCGTTGATCAGAGCCAGCAGATATTGGGACGAGCTGCGTATTTTTTTCAGCTTCTTCTCAATCTCCGGCGGCACGTCCCGCTCCTTGCAGGTCAGATCGGTCAGGCCGATGATGGCGTTCATGGGCGTTCGGATCTCGTGGCTCATCTGGGACAGGAAAACGCTCTTGGCCGTGCTCTTGGCCTCCGCCGCTTCCAGCCTGCTCTGTAACAGGGCGTTTCTCATCCTGCTCCTCACGCTCATCAGGATCACAGACATAATGAAAATCAGCGCGCAGGATAGAATCAAAATGCATGCTAACGGATTGGAATAGAACAGCTCCTGCAGGGACAGGCTGGTGTAGCCGACGGAAACCAGACTCTGGTTCAGCATCGCCTCTTTTTCTTCTGTGGGAATATTGCCGATGGCTTTGTTCAAAACCGTGAGCAGCTCCGGTCTGACCGGTTTCGACAAAGCAAAGGCCACATCCGTGCTGTCGCTCTCCTGCGTCACCGGCGTTACGTTCAGATACCGGTGGTTTTGCAGCTCCTGCTCCAGCATGGCGGAGACGCCGTAAATATAATCCACTTCCCCGGCATTGACCGCCCCCAGCAATTCCGACACCGTATCATAACCGCGGATTTCCTCCGCCTGAAAGCTGTCAGGCAGCTTCCTGCCGTTCAGAATCCCGCAGGTAAGTCCCTCCCCCGGATAGCTGACCGACTTATACTTGATCACGATATTGTTCAGATCCATATAGGGCTGCGACAGGGCCAGGTTGCCTCCCAATGCCTGCTCATTCTCGTCCAGATAGGCACCCAGAATATCCGCCTCGCCCTGCTGTACCATGCGGATGCAGTCCGCGTAGTTATCCCCGTAGAGAAACGTAAACTGCAAGCCGGTAAAAGCGGTGATCTCCCTGAGCAGATCCGGGAGGATGCCGTCATGCAGTTCCTCCGCCCCGCCTTTGCAGTAGATCGGATGCCAGTCCATGGGAATCGCAACGGTGACGGTTCCCTTCTCCTCAATGTAGCGCTGCTCGCTGTCGTTTAACTGGATATCCGCCAGCTTCAGATCCGGAAAATTTGCGTAATAAACCTGATCCGCGAAGTTTGGCGTGGACTCCAGGATATACCGGAGCGCGGTGTTCAGCTCCTCCAGGATTTCCGTGTTCCCCACGGTGGTGACGATATAATAGGGCTGGGCCTGAAAGGATGCGACCATGCGAAACTCGCCGCCTGTCTCCAGGTCGTTTCCCAGCAGCATGTCCACTTCGCCGCTTCGCAGCTTCTCATACAGATTTCCCTCCTGCATATCCTCATATGTATAATATTTAAGCCTGCATTCCAGATCGTTGCTGGCCAAAAACTCTTTCAGATGCCGGATTTTATCCCCGGCCCGGTCGTAGACCCCGATGGTTTTCCCGTTCAGCGTGGCCAGGTCGTATCCCAACAGGCGGTCGTCATCCCAGCGGCACAGAAGCACCGCGCGGCTCCTTCCCGTATTGTAGTCCGGGTAGGCAAAGTATTCCTCAAATCCGGAGGAATAAAATGTGCCGCCCATCAGATCGTACTGCCCCTCCAGAAAATTGGAGATAATATCGTCATTCTCTACGGGGATATATTCATACTCCCAACCGGTGTATTTGGCGATCTCATCAAGGTAGTCCACGATCATCCCCTTGTGTCTGCCATCCTGGTCCGTCTCGCTGAGACCCTCTAACTGGGAAAAAGCCACCTTTAACGGGCGCGGCTCCTCAACCTGCGCGGACGCGTTCCCTGTATTCCAAAGGCCCAGCAGGCCTGCCAGCAATCCTGCCGCCAGGTATGTCACCCAGCGGCATTTTTTCTTTCTCATATGCGCTCCCCACTGATTCAGGATTTTATGTTCTGCGGCGTGCCATTTCCGGCATTCCCCGCATTTCCTTACTCATATCCATATTTATTATAGTATAACAAAATCATGAGAAAAGGACAACCGTTTCGGACCCGAACATCACAAAGAATCAACTTGGCAAATATTATAAAATAATGTTATGATACTGTTTGAGAGAATGAACAGACCGTAATGCCCCCAAAATCCGCTCACAATATTGAAGGACATGAAACGAGGAAAATGACGTGAAAAATGATATGGAACGGTGTCAGATCGTATATAATGTATTAAAAACCCACATCCAATTCGGCGCCTACCGGTGCGGCCACACGCTTCCCACCATGGAACAGTCTGCGTGCGATTTTCTCGTATCCCTGGATACCGTGCGTTCCGCCTACCTCCGGCTGCAGCAGGAGGGGTACATTACGCTGTCCACCAATGTGGGGTCTGTGGTGGTCCGGGATTACAGCGAATCGGAGATCGAGGAGAACGTCCAGCGCTTTTATTCCGAGCGGAAACACGCCCTGATCGATATGAGCAAATCCCTTCATCCGCTGTTGGGACGGGCTCAGTGGGCCGGGCTCAAAAACGCTCCTCCGGCGATCTACGCCCGCACCAAGCAGCAAAAAATCGAACACACCCTGAACCCCTCTAACCCATTTCAATTTATAATACAGGCCTTCGATTCTCTGGGCAATGATCTTCTGCTCCGGCTCCTGTGGCAGATTTTCACGTTCTATGAGGCTCCCTTTTTAAGCACGCCCCAAAATCCATGGGGTGCGTTTGCCGTAAATGAATACGCGCCGAGATATCTGGATTTTTGCCTTAAAAAGGACTGGGATTCCCTTCGGAAGTCAATCTGCGATGTCCAGGAATCCCTGTCCCCGATCCTGTGCCGGTTTTATGAGGAGCGGATCACCGCGCCTGTGCCCCAGCGGCAAATTTCCTTTGCGTGGAGTTCCTATGAGAAAGCCTCCCAGATCTGCTACACGCTTGCCATGGATCTGCTCACGGAGATCAGCCTGGGACATTATCCCGAGCATACACTGCTGCCGTCTCTCAGCAAGCTGTCCCGGGAGCGGAATGTGTCCGTGAGCACGGTCCGCAGGGCGCTGGCCCTGTTAAACGGAATCGGAGCCGTCAAGTCGGAAAAACGGATCGGGACAAGGGTGCTTTCCTTTCACAAGACGTCCGAAAATTGCGATTTCACAAACCCTGTGGTCCGCAAACGCCTGCTGGATATGGCCCGGAGCATGCAGATCCTGACGCTGTCCTGCCGGGAGGTTTCCGAATGCACCATGTCGGCGCTGGATGCCGCCGGACGGCAAAGCTGCCGCGAACACTTGTCCACCGTAGAGCAGCGTCAGGTATACGAGCTGGTCACCTACAACGCGCTGGAACTGCTGAGGCTGTTCGCCCCCTACGAGGCGATCCGTACCGTCTACGGGGAGCTGCTCCGCCAGTTCTTCTGGGGATACGCCCTGAGAAGCATATGGAAAAAGGACAGCGGTCAAATAAGCCTTAGCAAGTCCTGCTTTCACACCCTCATGAATTCCCTCGAAACGGGGAATACCGCCTGTTTTTCGGAAACGCTGGAGGGGCTCCTGATAAGCGAGTTCAACTTCACGATCCGAAATCTGGTTCAACTGGGCATCGGCGAAGCGCAGAAGCTGCTGATTCCCGAGCTGTCAATCGCCGGTTCGAACCTGCCCCGCCGGCCCCTTTAAACCTGGGGAACGTGGCTTTTTACTCCTCTTCCTCCAGGTTATAGGGAGTCGTTTGATATACATAGAAATTCAGCCAGTTGGCATACAACGTATTGGCCGTGTTGCGCCACATCAGCGGCGGCACGGAGAACGGGTCGTTGTTCTCGTAGTAATTGCAGGGCAGCTCCGGGTCCAGGCCCTTCTTCAAGTCCCTGTGGTACTCGTTGTTCAGGGTCATGCGGTCGTACTCCGGGTGGCCCTGGATGAAAATCTGCTTTCCCTCCTGACTCATCACCAGAAATACTCCAGCCTCGTCGGATTCGGCCAGGATTTCCAGCTCCGGATGCCGCAGGATATCCGCCTTTTTCACCTCGGTATAGCGGGAATGAGGGGCCAGGAAATAGTCGTTCATGCTGCGCACCAGCGGAACCTTCCGGTTTAACACCCTGTGGTTGTAAATCCCGGAGAGCTTTTTCTCCCGCTGGTATTTGGGAATCCCATAATGGTAATACAGCCCCGCCTGGGCTCCCCAGCAGATATGTAAGGTGGAGGTCACATGGGTTTTCGTCCACTCCATAATCGTCGACAGCTCCGGCCAGTAATTGACCTCCTCAAACTCCAGGTTCTCCACCGGCGCTCCGGTGATGATCATTCCGTCGTACTTCCTGCGCTTGATGTCGTTAAATTCCACGTAAAACTTGTTTAAATGGCTGGCCGACGTGTTTTTGGACACATGGCTCGCCATCATCAGAAACGTGCAGTCCACCTGCAGGGGCGTGTTGGACAGGGCCCGCAGCAGCTGGGTTTCCGTCTCCTCCTTCATGGGCATCAGGTTCAGGATCAGAATCTCCAAAGGACGGATGTCCTGGGTCATGGCCCGCCGTTCGTCCATGATAAATATATTCTCTTCTTCCAATATGGCTTTCGCCGGCAAATCGCTCTGTACTTTAATCGGCATATCTCGTTTCCCCTTTCCGGCAGCGGGCATAGCCCACTACAAATCACGCTGTTTCTGCCGCCCGGGCGGCTCCGGTAAGCCCCTTATTCCAGGGGCTCCAGCATTCGGAGAAACTCCTCTTCCGTGATAATCGGAACGCCTAAATCCTTCGCCTTCTTGTTCTTGGAAGATGGGGACAGCGAATCGTTGTTGATCAGGTAACTGGTCTTGGCGGAAACGGAGCCTGCGGCCTTGCCGCCTTTGGACTCGATCAGCTCCTGCAATTCCTTCCGGTTGCCGAAATGCTCCAGGGAACCGGTGATCACAAAGGTTTTTCCCGCAAAGATCTGCTCCGTCTCCTCCACAACCTCCTTCTCAATGGTCAGCTCGGCGAACAGGTGGTCCACCGCCTCATTGTTCGCTTCGGAGGAAAAATATTCCATCCACGCTTTGGCTAAGACGGCTCCGATGCCGTCCACGGCCACCAGCTCTTCCTCATCGGCCTTCCGCATGTTCTCGAACTCATATCCGAAATGGCGGCACAGGGCCTTGGCGTTCGCCAGGCCGATGCCCGCGATGCCCAGACCGTAGATCACCCGGGGCAGCGCGGTGTCGGCGGCTTTGGCCACCGATGCCACCAGATTGTCGTAGGACTTCTGCCCAAAGCCCTCCATTTCCACGATGGCCTCCTGATGGCGGTCCAGGTGGAAAATATCCGCATACTCGTGGATAAATCCGGCCCCGATAAATTTTTCCAGGGTGGCCTCGCTGAGGCCGTCGATATTTAAGGCGTCCCGGCTGACTAACAGGGTGAAGCTCTTAATCTTCTTGGCCTGGCAGTCCGGGTTAATGCAGTAGAGGCTGCGCACGTCGTTCACCTGGCGGATCTCCGTTGCCCCGCCGCAGACGGGACATTGCTCCGGAATATGCTTCACCCCGCTGCGTGTCAAGTTGTCCGCAATCTGGGGAATGATCATGTTGGCCTTGTAGACCGTGATCCGGTCCTCCTCGCCCAGCTCCAGCCCTTCCAGGATGCTGATGTTGTGGACGCTGGCCCGGCTTACCGTGGTGCCCTCCAGCTCCACCGGCTCAAACACGGCCACGGGGTTGATCAGGCCGGTGCGGGACGGGCTCCACTCGATGTAGCGCATCTTGGTCTCCCGGATCTCGTCCTGCCACTTGAAGGCGATGGAATTCCGGGGGAATTTGGCTGTACGGCCCAGGGACTCGCCATAAGCGATGTCGTCGAAGAGCAGCACCAGGCCGTCGGAGGGGATGTCGTAGCCCTCCACCGCGTCGGCGAATTCCTGAACCGCCTGGGGCAGCGTTTCCGCCGTCACCTCCCGGTAATCCACCACCTCGAAGCCCTGGCTCTTTAACCACTCGAACTGGCGCTTGCGGGAGTTCTCAAAGTCCACGCCCTCGGCCCGCACCAGGGAGAACGCCTCAAAATGAACGTTGCGCTCCGCCGTGATCTGGCTGTTCAGCTGGCGCACCGAGCCGCTGCAGAGGTTGCGGGGGTTTTTGTATTTTGCATCCACATCCTCGATCTCCTCGTTGATCCGCCGGAAATCAGAGTACAGAATCACCGCCTCGCCCCGCAGCACCACCAGGCCCTTGTGGGCGATGTTTAAGGGGATGTTGGCGAACACCCTGGCGTTGGGGGTGATCACCTCGCCGATCTCGCCGTTTCCCCGGGTGACCGCCTTAACCAGAGTTCCGCCGTCGTAGGTCAGAACGATGGTAAGGCCGTCCATTTTCCAGGAGAGCAGGCCCTTCTGGTCCCCCAGCCAGGCCTGTAAATCCTCCACGCTCTTGGTCTTGTCCAGAGACAGCATGGGGGACTCGTGGGTCTCCTTTGGCAGCTCGCTCAGGACCTCGTAGCCCACCCGTTTCGTGGGGCTGCCAGACAGGGTGACGCCGGTCTCCCGCTCCAGAGCGGTCAGCTCGTCGTATAGCCGGTCATACTCAAAGTTGCTCATAATCTCCCGGCTCTCCTGATAATAGGCCTTCCCCGCTTTGGAGAGCAGGGAGACAAGTTCCTTCATTCTCTCGATTCTATCTTCCATTCTCATTCTCCATCCGATTGATCGCGCCCCCTGGCAGCATTCTGCTGGCGGAAGGACAAGTTGGTGGAATGTTCCAGAAGCTTCATAAACTCCCGGTACTCGGCGCCCTCCACCTGGCGGTATTCGCCGCTCTTTAAGTCGCCCAGGCAAATATTCATCACCCGCACCCGCTTCAAAGAGCGCACATGGCAGCCGCAGGCCTCGCACATCCGGCGGATCTGGCGGTTTAAGCCCTGGGTCAGCACGATGGAAAAGCGCTTGTCCCCGGTCTTTCGCACCTTGCAGGGCAGGGTGGTCCGGTCCAGCTCCTTTAACCGCACGCCCTTCTCCATCCGCGCCAGAAACTCCGCGGTCACGGGCCGGTCCACGACAACCTGGTACTCCTTCTCATGAGCATTGCCGCTGCGCATGATTTTATTCACCAGATCGCCCTGATTGGTCATTAAAACCAGGCCCTCTGAATCTTTGTCCAGACGGCCCACGTAATATACTCTGACGGGATACTGTATCATATCCACAATGTTCGGCGCCTTGTCCTTGTCCGAAGCCGTGCAGACCACGCCTTTGGGTTTGTTTACGGCAAGGAGTACGGGCCTTGGCTTTTTCATGGAGCGCGGGAGGGAAGCCGGGCGGGCGTCCTGGGCGGCGGTCCCATCGGCCCTGCCGCTCCCAACTCTCCTCGCCGTTTTCCCGTTCCCGGCCCCCGCCGCCGCTTCCCCGCGCCCCACCACTTTTCCACGGCAGACAACGGTCTGGTCCATACGCACCTTCTGCCCCATCTTGGCGGGCACGCCGTCCACCAAAACCTTCCCGGACTCGATCAGCCGGTCCGCCTCCCGCCTGGAGCAGACGCCCATGGCGCTGAGCAGTTTATTCAAACGTTCTTCCATCATTTTTCCTCTGTTTTCCGCGGCAGCGCCACCGGATCCGGCGCGATAAACATGGCGTCCCCGAAGGAGAAGAAGCGGTAACGCTCCCGGATCGCCTCCTCGTAAGCGGCCAGAATGTGCTCCCGCCCGGCCAGGGCGCTGACAAGCATCACAAGCGTGGACTCCGGCAGGTGGAAATTGGTGATCAGGGCGTCCAGAATCTTAAACCGGTAGCCCGGATAGATGAATATTTCCGTCCATCCCGTCCCTGCCTTAAGCACTCCGTCCTCCGTGGACGCGGACTCCACGGTGCGGCAGCTGGTGGTGCCCACGCAGATCACCCGCCCCCCAGCGGCCTTCGTCTCGTTGACTTTGGCTGCCTCGGACTCCTCCACCACGTAAAACTCCGAGTGCATGTGGTGATCCAGCACATTTTCCACCTTCACGGGCCGGAAGGTTCCCAGGCCCACGTGCAGCGTCACATGGGCAATCTTCACTCCCATGTCCCCGATCTCTTTCAGCAGTTCATTTGTAAAATGCAGCCCCGCCGTAGGCGCGGCCGCCGATCCCTCGTGCTTGGCGTAAACCGTCTGGTAGCGGTTCTTGTCCTTCAGCTGGTGGGTGATGTAGGGCGGCAGGGGCATCTGGCCCAGCTGGTCCAGAATCTCCTCAAAAATCCCCTCATAATGGAACTGGATCAGACGGTTCCCGTCGTCCACCGTCTCCACCACGGTGCCGGTCAGCAGTCCGTCCCCGAAGGACAGCTCCGTGCCCGGCTTGGCCTTTTTCCCAGGCTTTACCAGAGTCTCCCAGATATCGTTCTCCCGGCGCTTCAACAGCAGCACCTCAATCTTGGCCCCGGTGTCCGCCTTCACGCCCATAAGCCGGGCGGGAATCACCTTGGTGTCGTTGATCACCAGGCAGTCCCCCGGCCTCAAATACTCCACAATATCCCGGAACACGCGGTGGGTCACCGCTCCCGTATCCTTGTCCAGCACCAGCAGCCGCGAGGAAGCCCGGTCGTCCAGGGGATCCTGGGCAATCAGTTCCTGCGGCAGATCAAAATTAAAATCCTTTACATCCATCTCTTTACGCCTCCGGTTATTCGCCTATTTTTACCTCGGAAGCGGAGGAACTCTCCCCTGCCCCGGTCTCATTTTGCGAAGCGGCGCTGCTGTCACCGGCGCTGTCGCTGCTATCCTGTCCCTGCCCCGCGTCTCCGCCCTGGGGCGCTCCCTCCGGGGTCGTCCCGGCTGTCTCCGTCCCGTCCGCAGCGGTCGTCTCCTGCCCGCCCGGGATAATGGACACGTTGCTGTCCTTTGTCTCCTCCGGCTGGGAGGAGTCCACCACCGCGCCCTTCTGAAGCTTCTTGTAAGCTCCGGCCAGCAGCGCGTCGGATTCCAGCGCTTCCTTCAACTGCTGGTTGATCTGGGATGCCAGAAGGCGCACGTCCTCGGACTGGTTGGCCTTGGCCACGTAGTCCGCTTCCTCGCCCACCACGTTCTCGCGGATCCGGTACTGTCCGTCCTCAGACTTCACCACATAACACCACAGAAGTCCCGGCGCCAGGGAATCCGCCCTGCGGAATTTGATCTTGTAGGTCACATAGACCACGTAGGAGTCCTCGGTCAGCCCCTGCTTGGTATAGCAGGTGATCTCCTGGTAGTCCTCGATCTCGGCGGCCTCCGCGTCCAGCTGTTTCTGCCTCTGGTCCAGATTGTCCTCGTCCGTCTTTCCAAACAGGCTGTAGAGCTTCTGGGCGTCCCGGTCCACCTTGGCCTGGAAATACTCGCTGATCAGCTGGTTTACCTCGGGAACCTCGTCCTTTTTCAGCTCATAATCCGAGAAATCCGTCTTGTACTCGCTGTTGTCCGGCTCGACGCTCATCTCCGCCGTGGTACCCGACTGCTCCACCACGATCTCCACCGTGTTGTCCGTGCCTGAAACCGTGGCGTCCGTCTCCTGGGGCTTCTTGTCCATCACCAGGATAATGATCACCAGCACCACAACCACCACCAGCGGTATCGCCATCATCCGCATGTATTTGATTTTATCTTCATCAGACCAACCTCTGCCTGTCCTTCTTCTGCGACTCATGAATTCTGTCCTCCTGTGCGGGGCGAAACGCGCCCGTTCTGCTTTAAAATGTCTCCGCTCTATTTTAGCAGACTCTATTATAAATTGCAATCTTGGATTGCGGCGGTTTCCGGTCCCCCGGCTGCTTCCGGGTAGGAAAATACCTGTCGGAGCCTGAATTTCACGTGGCCCCGACAGGTATTCTCCCGTCTCTCTTTATTCCAAATCCTCGCCCCCGGAAGCGATCACCTTCCGGTACCAGTCATAGGATTTCTTCTTCCGTCTCTCCAGCGTTCCCGTCCCGTCGTTGTGTTTATCCACGTAAATGAAACCGTAGCGCTTTTTCATCTCGCCGCCCCCGGCGCTGATCAGATCGATGGTGCCCCAGGGCAGGTAACCCAGACAGGGCACGCCGTCCCTCATGGCCTCGCCCACCTGCACAATATGATCTCTCATGTAATCGATGCGGTAGCCGTCGCACACCGTGCCGTCCTCCTCCGGTTTGTCCTCACAGCCCAGCCCGTTTTCCACCACAAACAGCGGCTTCTGATAGCGGTCATAAAGGTCGTTCATGGTGATCCTAAGACCCACGGGATCAATCTGCCTGCCCCAGGGCGTGATGTCCAGATAAGGGTTTCTCAGGGTATCCACCGCATTCCCGTCCACACGGTTCTTTTGCGCCTCCTCCCCCGTCCCGGCCAGCCGGGAGGAATAATAGCTGAAACCGATATAGTCCACCGTGTTCTCCCGGAGCAGCTCCTCGTCGCCCGGCTCCATTTCCAGGCTCACATCCTTCTCCTCAAAGAGCCGCCTGGCGTACCCGGGATACGCCCCTCTGGACTGGACGTCGGTGAACAGGTAATTCTCATGGTTCTTCTCCACTGCCGCCATCACATCCTCCGGGCGGCAGCTGTAGGGATAATAGGACCCCGCCGCCAGCATGCACCCGACCCGATTTTGCCCGTCCACCTCGTGGGCGATCTTGGTAGCCGCCGCGCTGGCCACCAGCTGGTGGTGGGCGGCCTGGTATATGGCCTGCGCCCGGTTGGGCTCCCCGTCCAGGAGCAGTCCACCCCCCAGAAACGGGATATGGGTCATCATATTGATCTCATTGAAGGTCATCCAGTAACGCACCAGTCCCTTGTAGCGCTCAAACAGCACTCGGCAGTAACGGCAGTAAAAATCCGCCACCCGCCGGTCCTTCCAGCCCCCGTACCTTCTCACCAGCCCATAGGGCGTGTCGAAATGGCACAGCGTCACCACCGGCTCTATGCCATAGCGGCGGCATTCCTCAAACAGCCTGTCGTAAAACCCAAGCCCGCTCTCGTTGGGCTCTGTTTCATCCCCCTGCGGAAAGATCCGGGGCCAGCTGACGGAGGTCCGGAAAGCCCGGATTCCCATATCCGCCAGCAGGCGAATGTCCTCCTTGTACCGGCGGTAAAAATCGATGGCCTCATGACTCGGATAATAAGGCAGTTTTTTATCCAGATACGGTTCCGGGTGATACAGCATATCCCACCTGCCGCCCGCCGCATCCGGGAGCAGATCCGCGATGGACAGCCCTTTTCCGTCCTCCAGATACGCCCCCTCGCACTGGTTTGCCGCCATGGCGGCGCCCCACATAAAATCCCTTGGAAACATAAATCTCCTCCTATACCACGGTCAGGATCGTCTGACCAGCCTTAATCGGGCCGGCTTTGGCCGGAAGCACATCCAAAAACTCCTGGCTGTTGGTGATTAACAGGGTGATGGTCGTGTCGTATCCCTCCGCCGTCACGGCCCTGGGATCAAATTCTACCAGCAGATCCCCAATCTTTACCATATCTCCTTCCTTCACATGGGCGGTAAAATACCTGCCCTCCAGTTTGACCGTGTCGATCCCGATATGGATCAGCAGCTCCACGCCGTTTTCATCCACAATCCCCACCGCATGGCGGGTGGGGAACACGGAGATCACCTTTCCGTTGACAGGGGATAGCACCGAGCCGCTCGCCGGAATCACCGCAGCGCCTTTACCGAGAATACCGGAAGCCAGCGTCTCGTCCTTCACCTGGGCCAGCCCGATCAACTGTCCCTCCGCCGGGCTGACGATCTCAACCTTGCGCACCAGCTCCGCCGCTTCCTTTTTGACCGTCTTCGCGGGAGCTGCCTCCTCAAATCCCAGAATCCAGGTCAAAACAAAGGTGATCACAAAACCGATACCGACGGAGATAAAAGCGTGCGCCAGATTCATGGGATTCTCTCCGATGAAGATGGCAAAGGAGGCCAAGCCGGGCGTGCCAGAGGTATAGCGCACCACGCCGTTAATACCCGCGTACAGGCCGCCGCATGCGCCGCCGATCATCACCGCGTACAGCGGCCGCTTTAACTTCAGGGTCACGCCGAACATGGCCGGCTCCGTCACGCCCAAAAGCGCCGTGATTCCGGCGGAGGTGGCCACCTGACGGGTTTCTTTGTTTTTCGTTTTCAACGCCACCGCAAGGGAGGCCGCGCCCTGACAGATATTGGAAACAAAGCTTCCGGGCCCCATTACCGCCTCGCAGCCGTAGCTGGCGTAAGACTGTACAATAATGGGGGTAAAGCTCCAGTGCATGCCGGTCAGCACCAGCAGGGGCATAAATGCGCCCATAAGCGTGGGCACCAGCCAGCTCACGTTCCGGTTAAGGTAATCCGCTCCCGCGGCGATTCCTGTACCGATGGTGTATCCCAGGGGGCCTAAGACGATGAGCGTCACCGGAGATACCACTAACAGCGTGATCAAAGGCTTTGCCAGAAATTTAATGGGCTTCGGCGAAATCCGGTCCGCCAGGGGTTCCACCACCGACATCAGCCACACGGCCAAAATTGCGGGGATCACGCTGGAACCGTAAGAAATCAGGGTAAGCGGAAGTCCGATAAAGGTCACCGGCTCGCCCGCTCCGGTCAAAGCCACAAAATTGGGGTGCAGCAGCACCGCACCGATCACGCCGGCCAGATACATATTGCACTTCAGCTTGCCCGCAGTGGACATGGCCACCAGAACGGGCAGGAAATAGAACACCGCGTCCGCGATAAAATTCATCACATAATAGGTCTGAGACTCCTTACTGACCAGGCCTGCGAACACCAGCAGAGTCAGAACCACCTTCACCATACCGCCGGCCGTCAGGGCCGGGATAATGGGAGCGAAAATGCCTGCGATCACGCTCATCAGCCGGTTTACCGGGGACTCCTTCTTCTCATGTCCGGAGCTCTCCCCCGTAATCGTGCCCAACTGATTAATTTCGTTTAACACCCGGCCCACGTCCGTACCGATGATAATCTGGTACTGTCCGGCCTTTTTCACCGCTCCCACCACTCCCGAAACCTGCTTTACCGCCTCCAGGTCCACCTTCGACTCATCCTTAAAATTCAAACGCAGCCTGGTGGCGCAGTTTGTCATAAAGGAAATATTTTCGATTCCGCCCACATGTCGCAGAATCTCCTGTGCCATTTGCTTGTAATCCATCACAGCAGCCTCTCTTTCTCAACCTTTGTTTTATTTATCGAAACCGGCAGACGAAAAAAGACCAGAAAAAGCGCAGATGCCTCGAGTCATCTGTCCTCTTCCGGTCTTGCCCGCCTGACTGCGGTTACAATCCTCTTCCGTATTGATTTATGTGCCTTCTCTGGAGGTCACTCGCCTGATGTGCAGCATCAGATAAGTCATCTCCTCCTCCGTGATCTCGCAGTGGAATTTCATGCGGAAATAATCCCGGATTTTACAGACGCAGGTGTAGCTGCGCGGATATGCGCTTTTTACCTGCTCAAACAGCAGATCGTCTCCCCCGCCCGCTGGCTCATTGACAAACAGACGCCGCACAAAGTAGCGGATATGGGTGATCAGCCGCTGATAGCTCAGAGACGTCTCATCCAGACTCATATTGAAATGAATCTGAATCATCTTGATCAGCTCCTGAACCGTCTCCGTCACCTGGATCGTGGTCTGCATCTCCTCGCCCTCCTGGGTAGCGTTGACGAAGTGCAGGGCAATGTAACCGGCCTCGTCGTCGGGCAGCCACACATTCTCATAGTAGGCGATGGTCTTAAGCGCTTCCCTGGCTGCCTGATACTCCCTGGGGTAAAACCGTTTGATCTCCCACAGCAGGTTGTTTTTCAGCGGCAGCTTCTGTTTGCTGCGGTACAGCGCGTAGCTGATGTGGTCCGACAAGCCGATGTATATGGCGTCGGAAAACGTGACGTTCAGCCTTTTCTGGGCATCCTCGATAATGCGGCAGGACAGCTCCAGATGATTGACCGGAACCTCCTTCACCAGCTCGGAAAACCGCGAGGTCAACTCCGGTGAATCGATGACAAAGCGCTTCTCCGCCCTGCCCGGATCGATTTCATCCCCCGCTTTCTTCTGAAACGCAATCCCCCTGCCCAGCAGGATCATCTCCAGCTGCTTTTCATCTTCCACCAGGACAATATTGTTGTTGTAAATCTTTTTGATCACCATATGTCCCTCTCCCCCTGATTCCACGGCAGAATTCAAAAAAGACCCGAAATATACAGATATGCCCATGGAACATCTGGTATAATTCTGGTCTTGCCTGCTCAAACAGTTACAATCCAATTTATGATTCCATCTTAGCATAATTTTTGTGGATGTCAAGCATTTTTCTCCCTCATTTCCCCTGAATTTTCCCCAAGCTGCCCTTATTCCCCCCTTCTTGACACGCCGCGCCCCCCATTGCTATACTCGCATCAGACACGCAAACGTCGAAACATCTCAGGGAGGCGCCCATGGTTGAAATCAAAGAACTGACGTACATCCTCGCCATTGCCCGGGAAGGCAGTATCTCCCGGGCGGCGGAAAAGCTCTACATGTCTCAGCCCAATCTGAGCCAGTTTTTAAAGAATTTCGAGGCGTCCATCGGAACCGTCCTGTTCTACCGCACCCCCTTAGGGGTTCACCCCACCTATGCCGGGGAGCTGTTTCTGGAAAAGATCAAGGAGATCGACCGCTCCTACCAGGCGGCCATGAGGGAGCTCAAGCAGATGCGGATGCTGGAGCTGGGCGTGATCCGCTTCGGCATCCCGGCGGCCAAAAGCGTACTGTTCCTTGGGGATATCCTTAACAGCTTCCACCGGAATTTTCCCCAGATCACAGTCTCCATCACGGAAGCCAATTCCAGGTTGCTGGAGGAAATGATCATCAGCCAGCAGCTGGACGCGGCCCTGATCTCCACCCCCCTCAACAACGAATCCATTATCCACCATCCCATCACCAGCGAGGAGCTCTTTCTGGCCGTCTCCCCCAACCATCCGCTCTTAAAGCTGGCGCAGGGGGAGGGCGACGGAAACGGACGCCGTTGGATCGCCCCGGAACAGCTCTCCGGCCTGGATTTCATCGTCTCGGAGCCCGGTACCAAAATACGCAAGATCACGGACCGGCTGTTTGACAGCTACCGCATCCGGACCAGGACCCTGTACTCCGTCAGCAATGTAAACGTGGCCCTGGAAATGGTTCAGAGCGGCCTTGGCATCACCTTCGTGTCCGCTCTGCGGGTGCCCCATCCCAGCGATCTAATCTACCTCTCCCTGGGAGAATCGGGCATCTGCCGGGACGTGGTCATGGTCTATTCCGCCGGGTCCTGCCACTTAAAAACCGTGGAAGCCTTCGCCAGCCAGGTCTATACCACAGTCAGGGACAGATTTCCGCTTTGAAATCTGTCCCTGATTTTAAATTGTATGACTATGCAAATTCTCTCAAAATTTCCGCCGCCGCGAAGGCCGCCTCATGGACCGCCTCGATGGCCAGCCCCGGAACGTTCGCATCCCCCGCCGTGTACACCCGCGTTCCCGGCAATGCCTCCCGAACCTCTTCCAAAAGCCCCGATTCCGGCCTGCGCCCGGCTGCAACGATCACGCTGTCAAATCCATCCATCTGCCGTTTCTCCCCCTGTCCATCCGATACGGTCAGACGCGGAAGGGCGATCTCCTCCACCCTCGTCCCCGTGTGAATGGGGATTTCCAGCTCCTTCAGCCGTTTCAGCATAAAGATTCTCCGGCTCTCTGTCAGCTCCACGGCCACATCGTCCCTCATCTCAAAGATTTCCACCTGCCTGCCCATGGAGGCGAAATACTCCGCCGTCTCGCAGCCGATCAGACCGCCGCCCAGAATGGCGATGCGCTCTCCCGGCTCCACGCCGCTCTCCAGCGCCTGGTCGCCCGTGTAGATGCCCGCCCCCTCGATGCCGGGGATCGGCGGAATGAGCGGCGAGCTGCCCGTGGCCAGGATCACCGCGTCCGGCGCCTCGGCCGCGATCGTCGATACGTCCGCCCGGACGTTCAGGCAGATTTCAACGCCGTGGCGTTTTAACACATCCAGCCGGTAACCGGTCAGAAATTCCATGTTGGCCTTAAAGGGCGGTATCTGGGCCAGATTGATCTTCCCTCCCGGCCGGCTCTCCTGCTCAAAAATCACCAGGTTCTTCACCCCATGCTCCGCCAGCATAGCCGCCGCCTCCAGGCCGGCCGGACCTGCGCCCACAATCACCACCTTTTTCGCCTCAAGCGCCGGAGACGGCGGGGCGAAGGTCAGCGCCTTCTCGTTGCCGATCCGCACATTCTGCATACAGCGGATCTTCTTGCGCACGGTGGCGGCCCGGCACCCCTGATTGCAGCCGATACACCGGCGTACCGGCGCGGGATCACCCCCCATATACTTGTTCACCAGCCCGGGGTCCGCCAGCTGCGCTCTGCCGATGGCCGTCAGATCCGCCTTGCCCTGCTCTAAAATTTCCTCCGCCTGCTCCATGGTGGTGATCCGCCCCACCGTAATCACCGGGATTTTTACTTCCCGTTTCACCGCCTCGGCAGCGGACGTGTTGAACCCGTCGGGGATATCCATGGGGGCGCACATGTACTCCTCGGACTCCGGCATGCCGATGGACACGTGAACCGCGTCGATGCCCGCTTCCTCCAGGAGCTTTATGATCTCAATGGTCTCAGGAAGCTTCCTCCCCCGCTCCACCATCTCGTCTCCGCTTATGCGGAACACCACCGGGTACTCTGTCCCGCAGATCGCCTTGATCGCCCGGACGATCTCCAGAGAGTAGCGGGCGCGCCCCCTATAATCCCCGCCGTACTCGTCCGCCCTCCGGTTATACCGCGGAGACATGAACTGGGCGATCTCGTGGGCATGGGCGCCGTGGATCTCCACCCCGTCCACGCCGGAGAGCTGACAGCGGCGCGCTTCCCTGGCATAGCTGTCCACCAGCTCGGCCAGAAGCTCCCTGCTGTAATCCTCCACCGCCTTCACCACCTTGTCGCGGCCGGCCTGGACCGCCGCCGGGTGGAGCTGGCAGAACAGCTTCGCGCCGTAGCGGTGGGCCGTATCCGCCATGGCCTTCCAGCCCGGCATATACCGGTCGTCGGACAGAGCCGGACGGCCCGGCCCCGGTTTTCCGTGGGGGCTTCCCGGAACCACGATAAGTCCTGCCCCGCCCTTTGCCAGATCTTCCACAAAGTCCATCTGGTCCTCCGTGACATAACCACGTCCGTCACAGAAGAACGTGCACATGGATGGGAACATCACCCGGTTTTTGACGGTCACCGGCCCGATCTGAATGGGGCTTAAAATAATCTTCTCTTTCATATAATCCTATCTCCTCTATCCCTTACATTTTTATTTTGACTGATTCTCAGATTTTCCGGCCCGGCCGTTTCCCGCGCTGCGGGAGGACAGCATTTTCTTCACCGCCGGATACAGCAGCACCGCCACACAGATCGCCAGCAAGGACGCCGTGATGGGCTTGGAGAGCGCCAGGATCACATCCCCCTGGGTCAGCTTCACCGCGCGCCGCAAATTGGACTCACAGATATTTCCCAGCACCAGCCCCAGAATCAGGGCCGCCGGATTGAACTTACATTTGCTGAACACATACCCCACAAGGCCAGCTCCCAGCATGATGTAGACGTCGAACACGCTGTTCTGCACCGCAAAGCTGCCGATCACCGCAAACACCGCGATCAGGGTTCCCAAAATGGCGTAGGGCACGTTCATGATCTTGCTGAAAATCCTGGCCACAGCCACGGCCACCACGATCATCAGGATGTTGGTCACGATCATGGAGGCGTAAACGCTGGAAAGAAATTCCGGCTGGGTCTTCTGTAAAATGGGACCAAGCTGGACGCCCTGGAGCATCAGCGCCGACATCATGATAGCCGCCGCGTTTCCCCCTGGAATTCCCAGGCTCAGCAGGGGAACCATGGAGCCGCCGGTGGCCGCGTTGTTGGCCGTTTCTGAGGCCGCTACCCCCCGCAGCTCGCCTTTTCCATAGCGTTCCGGCGTTTTGGAGGTCTTGACCTCAGCCACATAACTCAAAAACGCTGCGATGGTGGAGCCTGCCCCCGGCAGGATTCCCACAACGGTTCCCAGAATGGAGGATCGGACCACGGTCCACTTGATCTCCATCATCTGGCGGAAGCTGATCATCTTCGTCCTGACCTTGTTTCCTCCGCCCACCATCTCCCCCAGGCTGATGGGCTTAATGGTCTGTTTAAATACCTCGGAGACCGCGAACATACCAATCATGATCGGGATCATGTCAAAGCCCCCCAGAAGCTCCGTCCGGCCAAAGGTCAGCCTGGCGCAGCCCACAATGGGGTCCGTGCCGATGGTGGCGATGAACAGGCCCAGCAGACCGGAGATCAGGGTTTTGAGCATATTGTCCGGCTCCAGGCAGGTCAGAACGCTCAGTCCCAGAAAGCTGACCGCAAACAGCTCCGACGGGCCGAATTTCAACCCAAGGGAGGAGAGCTGCGGGGACAGTAAGAACATGGCGCAGGCCGAGACCACGCCGCCGATGGCCGAACAGATGATGGAGGTTCCCAGCGCCTCCCCGGCCCGGCCCTGGACGGCCAGCGGGTAACCGTCAAAAGTGGTGGGAGCGCTGGAGGGCGTCCCCGGTATCTTAAACAGAATCGCCGTGATCCCGCCGCCGGTGATGGACGAACAGTAGACCGCCACCAGAAACGCGATGGACACCACGGGCCTCATCACATAGGTGAAGGGCACGCACAGGGCGATGGCCATGGAGGCGCTGACCCCGGGCATAGAGCCGAATATCGTACCCGCGATGATTCCCAGAAAAATAATTAAAAATGTGGCCGGTTCCAGCACAATGGAGAATCCGGTTGCAACCATATCAAACATTTACCCGCCCCCTCTCTACAGCGTCTCAAAGAACAGCGACAGATCCCGGAAAATTCCGTATCCCCTGGGAAGCGGCACCTGCAAAAACCGCGAAAACAGGATGTACAGCGCGGCTGTGGACAGCGCCGCGGTCAAAAGCCGCATCTTCCAGCTGCGGTTTCCCAGCAGCGTCATATAGTAGGCAACGAACAGCGGCGTGGAAAACACGAATCCGATCTTGTCCATCAACGTAATGTAGACGAACATCCCAAGCGCCGACCAGGCCAGCTTTTGGAGTTTCCTCCCATCCCCCGCGTGTTCCGTCCGCGCGGCTTCCCCCGCCGCAGTCTGCCGCCGCGCTGCCCGAAGCGACAGGAATATGTTGAGCGCAAGCAGCGCGATCAGCAGCACCAGCAGAAACACCGGCCAGGCCCTGGGGCCCATCGGATCGTAATCCATCACATTTCCCATGCCGAACATCAGGTTAAACAGACAAAACAGGCAAAACAGTATCAGCAGCGCGCACACCGCAATATCTCCCGCCATCACACCATCCCCTCTCTCAATCCAAAATTTTCCCTTCTCCTATTCCACCATGGTCTCAAAGAATGCGTACTCCTCTTCCCAAATCTTTCCAAATTCTTCAGAATTGGCATAACCCGGTCTCTGGTCCAGCATCCCCGTCTCCACAAACTCCTTCCAGGCCGGATCCTCCATGGCCTTTACGATAGCTTCTTCCAGGGTCTTTATGACCTCGGGGTCCGTCCCCTTCCTGACCGAAAGCCCGCGCCATGCGCCTATGGTGGCGTCGATACCCTTTTCTACGGAACAGGGCACGTCGGGAAGGCCGGGCAGCCGTTCCTCGGACAGCACCACGATGCCGGTCAGCTCCCCGTCCTCAATCAGAGGCTTGGCTGTGGCCACGTCGTCGATGCTCAGGTCCACATGTCCGCCCAGGAGCGCGGACTTGCACTCTCCCGTCCCCCCGAAGCTGATCAGATCCAGCTCCAGTCCGGAAGATTCCACGAACTGCTTAATGATCATACCGTCCAGGCCGGTGGCCGCCAAACCGGCGATTTTTACATCCTTTGGGTTGGCCTCCGCCAGCGCTTTCATCTCGTCAAAATCCTTAAACCGGCCCTGTCCGTTTCCCGTGATCAGGGTCACGTCGTGCACCAGGCGGCTGACCGGCATGAACTCTTCTGTGAACTTGATCTCGGATAAGCCGTTGATCTGGGTGATGAGCTGGGTCTGGGTGGTCAGAAACAGCGTATAGCCGTCCGCGGGCTGCTTGTACACATATTCCAGGCCGTTGAGCCCCTGGGAGCCCTCGATATTGGTCACCACCACCGGCACCCCCAGCACCTTGGACAGCGGCTCGCTCAGGGCTCTGGCCGTGATGTCCGTGCCGGACCCGGCTCCAAAGCCCACGATAATCTCAACCTTGCGCTCCGGGTACGTTTTCCCGGACTGGGCGGACGTCCCCCCGGAACATCCCGCTAAACACATCCCCGCCACCGTCATGGCAAGCGTCAGACTTCCCAACCGTTTCCACATAATAAATCCTCCTTCTTCTCCAAAAATAGACTGAATTTCCGTTTGGTTTATTCAATATTACCATGTTAATTGACAATTATAAAATATACATATACAATATGTACATGAATACTATTCATACCCATTGAAGCGCACAGGAGGGATTCCGATGCTGTTAAAAGACCTGTATTACATGACGCAGATTGCCGGCTGCGGAAGCCTCTCCCGGGCGGCCAGGCAGCTGGGAATCACCCAATCGGCCCTAAGCCATGCGGTCAGCCGTCTGGAGCGGGAATTTTCCGTCCCGCTGCTGGCCCGCCAAACCGGCGGGGTGACTCTGACGCCCGCCGGACAGGCCATGGTGGCGGAAGCCCAGACCATTCTCTTTCACTGCCGGACGATGAAGGAAACCCTGGCCGGTTACGCCCAGGCGGACCGCCGCAATCTGAAAATAGGGATCACCACACTCCACGAGAAGTATGTGATCCCCATGCTGGTCAAGCACTATTCCGCCAGCTATCCCCAGACCAGCATCACCTTTGTCAGCGCCCACTCGGACGAGCTGGAAGAAAAGGTTCTGGCAGGCGCTCTGGATTTCTGTATCATGCCGCTGCCCGTCCGCTCCCCCAAGCTAGCGGCCCGCAAACTGTTCTCCGAGGAAATCCTGCTGGCGCTCCCCGCGTCCCACCCCTTTGTCAGCCAGTTTCCCCCAGGAGCGCTCACCTTCCGTGAGCTGGCGCTGCTGGAGAACGAGACCTTTATCATCACCCGGAAAAACGGCAAGTTCGCCGGGGTCTGCCTGGACATCTGCGGCAGTCTCTTTCCCCCGGTAAACTTAATCGAGATCAATTCCCTGGACACGCTGTACGCGCTGATCGCCAAGAACACCGGCGTGGGCTTCATCCCCGCCACTCTGGTCCGATCCGAAGACCTGGGCAAAAAAATCGTCTGCTACCGCCTGAAGGACCTGCAGGCCCGGCAGACCTTTGTGATCGCCCGTGATCCCGCGCGGGAGCTGACCGCTGCTGCTGCGGAATTTATCGGAGTGGCGTGCGGGTTGTTCGCAGGACAGACCCAGACGTACGGAAACCTCGCCGCCGAAGCCGTCCCACTTCCCTCCCCCCGCCAACCCCCGGATGCGCAAAATGCCGCAGAACCAGGAGTATAACTCCCAGTTCTGCGGCATCGCCGTTGCATCAAAAAATGCGTCTGATAGGAATCGAACCTACGCACGCGGCTCCGGAGGCCACTGCTCTATCCACTGAGCTACAGACGCATCTCCTGTATAATACTACACTTGGCCCAAAAATTCAAGTCTTTTTTTCAAATTTTTCCATCTGCTCACACAATTTCGTATCACAGCCCTGTTTTTTCCCGCAGCCACGGGGCTCGGGGGCTCGGTTCGCTCCGCAGTTAACGTCCGCGGCAGCCCGCTCCCCTGCCTCCTCCCGCGCCGCGCGGCGGTTCTTCCCCGCCCTCAGCATATGAAACAGGGAATCCACCAGAAATACCGCCATGGCGATGGCTCCCGCGATCTGCAGCGTCTCCGCCAGGTAGTGGGAGGACTGGGGCTGGTTGTCCTGAATCATGTAATAAACGCTGTTGTAGATGGAGGCCCCCGGCACCAGGGGCAGAATGCCCGGTATCAGGAAAACCGTCACCGGAGCCTTCAAAAGCCGGGCCGCCAGGTGACTGAACACCGCCACCGCCAGTCCGGCCGCAAAGGCGGCCAGAATCTTGGAACCGGCTCCGTCCCTGACGTTCAGATAGACCAGCCAGCACAGGGCTCCCGCGGTTCCGTACCACATCAGGAAGCGCCTGGGCAGCTCCAGAATCCGTGTAAAGCTGGCCACCGCAAAGAACGCGCCCATTGTCTGAATTACCATTACCATGCCGCCCCACCTCCCGTCAGATAGCGGAACAGGGCCATGCTGGCGCCAACGCCCGCCGCCACGGCCAGGGCCACCACCGCCGCCTCCAGCATCCGCGCCGCGCCGGAGGAATAATCCCCGTTCAGCGTGTCGCGGACCGCGGTGGTAAAGATCACACCGGGCACCAGGGGCATGATGGAGCTTACAATCATGATGTCGCGGCTTGTCTGGGGCAGGGCAAAGCGATTCAGCAGCAGCGCCGTGATCCCGCAGGCAAAGGCCCCCAGAGCGTTGACGCAGAAACCGTTGAGCCCCAGGCGCGACGAAACGTACACCACCGCGCCCAAGGCCGCCCCCACCAGAGCCGCTCCCAGGCAGTCCCAGGGCGTTCCTCCCAGCACGATGCCAAAAAAGAAGGCCACCCAGATATAGCTGACCCCCTTCGCCGCCAAACCGTACTGGTTGACGCGCCTGATCTCCTCCAGACGCGTGAGCGCTTCCGGCACGGCGAGCGTGCCCGCGCAGATCCGGCGCGAAACCTCATTCACCTGGCAGATCCTGTTTAAATTGGTGGCGCGGTCCGTGACCCGGCGCACCAGGGTGACCGGCTCCTCACCCGCTTCCCGCAGGGTGACGAAAATCCCGGTGCTGAACACCATGGTCTGGGCCTCCCGGTCCGCAACGCTCAAAATATAGTGGATGGTCTCCTCGATTCTGGCGATTTCCGCCCCACTGACCAGCATAATCTCCCCGGCCAGCATGGCGGCCTTCGCCAGCTCCCTGTCCCGATTTTCCATGTTATCACCTGTAAAAACATCAGTTGTAGCAGATCACCGGCATCCCCTTTTCCACCAGGCCGTAGAGAATCTTAGCCCGGTCCGGCGGCAGGTTCACGCAGCCGTGGCTGCCCGAGGTCTGATAGATCGTTCCGCCGAAGCTGCCTCTCCAGTTGGCATCGTGCAGTCCGATCCCGCCGTTAAAGGGCATCCAGAAATCCACGTGGCTCTCGTACTCATAGCTCCCGTCCGCCTTCTTGGGCCCGCGCAGGATGCGGTCCTCCTCCTTGTAGGTCAGGGAATAGATTCCCGGAGGCGTGGTGTAGTTCTTGGACACATTTCCCGTCACGCAGGGCGCGTCCCAGACCACCGCCCCGTCCTTTGTCATGTACACGTGCTGGTTGGTCAGATCGATCTCCACATAGGTGGCGCCCCACTCCGGCTCCGTCCGGCTGGCCGCCGTCTGGGCGAACACCGGCTCGCGGGTCTGGCTGTCCGTGGACTTCAGATATTCGGTCAGCGCCTGCACCTCCGCGGCCTGATCCAGCTTCCATCCGTAAGGCCCGGTGAGTGGGATGTCACGGCCATCCGCGGTGTGGAAGGTCCGCTCTCTGCCCGCGGTATCGTACTTGGCCGCCAGAGCCTGCACAAACCCGGTCACTCCGGCGGGGTCGGCATTTACCTGTCCGTCGGTCCCCACGGACAGCCAGGAGCAGATGGTGCCGCCGTCCAACACCTCCGACTCTTCCCCAACCTGATAGGTAACGGTCATGGCGCGGTAACGGTTCATGGTATCGCAGAGCGCCCTGAGCCCAGGGTCATCCGCGCGCACCTGGACCTGGTAATACAGACCCGCTGCCGTCAGATCCAGCTGCCGTTCTCCGGCAGCTACCGCCTCCCGGATGGCAGCCGCAGTCCGCTCTACATCCAGGTTGTTGCCCTCCACCTCCGGGATGATGGTAAACTCCTTCCCGGCCTCGTAGTCGGAAATCCGCGCATCCGCAGTGGTCACGATCCCCGAACCGGAAAGGCAGGGAAGCGCTGCGATCCGGTCCTCCAGGGCCTGCGCATCGTAAGCCGTGCTCATATCCATGGTGTGGGAGTTGTCCGCCGCTGGGCCGGAAACGCGCCCGGTGGCGTTCTGTCCGGCCAGAATCTCCTCCAGCCCAGCTGGAAGCGTCACCTTGTAGCCGATCTCGGCTCCCTTAATATAATCCTTGGTGCCATTTTTCTTTTTTATCTCGAGCTGGTAGTTGCTGTCGTAAAATCCTTCCACGCTGGCCTTAGCCTGCTCCACCGTCATTCCGCCGATTCCCAGGCCGTTCACCGTGGTCCCGGGGACGAATTGGGTGGTATCGTCCGCCAACGCAGTCACGCAAAATGCCGCGGACAACGCCGCAGCGGCCAGCAGGCTTCGAACTGCTTGTCTCATTTTCATCATGTTAACTGACCTTTTCTTCCATATATTCACAGATTAAATTATGCTGCCCTCTATATATACCATATTCCAGCTGTCAACTACAATAACTTTTCTCTTAAAAATTACGATATTTTCCTACAGGACTTGACAATCCGCGATCTGTGGATTAAGCTGGATACACTTCTTTCCGGCGCGTCCGCGCCGTTCTTCTGTTATGTATCTTTTGTTTCTGTAAATCTTTTATACCTGTAAGGAGGTCAAATCTATGCTCTATCACACCTTTTTATCCGCCGTCAGACAGCAGATGGAGAAACGGCTGGGGGACGGATATGTCCTGACCATCCACCGGATTCCCCGCAACAACGGGCTGAGCCTGGACGGGCTGAGCATCTGTGAAAAGGGTTCCCGTGTGGCGCCCACCCTCTACTTAAACTCCTGTTACCAGCGCTTCCAGAATGGAACGCCCCTGGAGCAGCTTCTCGACGAACTTCTGAGCCTTTACCGCCAGAGCCTGGCAAACAATCCCTTTGACTTGAATCTTCTGGAACAGGCGGAATCGGTGCGTCCCCGGGTGGCGTACCGCCTGATCAACGCCCAGTCCAACCGGGAACTGCTTAAAACCCTGCCCCATATCCCTGTGCTGGACCTGGCCAAGGTATTTTACCTGGACCTGGGCGCGGACGAACGGGGCGCCATGACCGTGCGCATCACTGGCGCCCATCTGGCCCACTGGGGTATGGACCTGGAAACCCTGTCCCATCTTGCGGATGAAAATACGCCCCGCCTGTTCCCCGCCCGTATCCTCTCCATCGGTGAGGCGCTGGGAGAGCTGCTGCCTTCCGGCGGGCGGGAGACGGGGCACCCCCTGTACATTCTCTCCAACCAGAACGGGCTCTCCGGAGCGGCCTGCATGCTCTACACGGATATATTAAAGGACTTCGCGGACCGGATGAAGGCCAATCTTGTGGTCCTTCCCTCCAGCATACACGAAGTCCTGCTGCTCCCCGACCGGGGAGATCAAAATTATGAGGAGCTGTGCCGCACCGTGGCGTCCATCAACCGCTCCGAGGTGGATCCGGAAGAGCGGCTGTCCAACAACGTCTATCTCTTCTCGCGTTCCACCGGACGGCTGCGGATCGCGCCGGTGGTCACCGGCCCGCTGCAGGCATTTTCTGATTAACCAAACAGCAGGCTTCCCACCTGGAACACCAGCACCGCGGCGGCCCAGGCTACCAAAAGCTGGAACAGCACCATACCCAGCGTCCACCGCCAGGAGCCGGTCTCCCGCTTGATGGTGGCCACCGCGGCGATGCAGGGACTGTACATCAGGCAAAAGATCATGAGCGCGTAAGCGTTGACTCCGCCAAATCCCATGGACGTCAGCTGCGCGGACAGCTCTCCCATTCCCGCGGCCGAGTTCACGTTGCTGATGCCATAGAGCACGCTGAAGCTGGAGACCACCACCTCCTTGGCGGACAGACCTGAAATCAGCGCCACCGCCACCTGCCACAGACCCAGGCCCGCCGGCCGCAGTACCGGTACCAGCACATGGCCGATCATGGCCGCAAAGCTGTCCTGCACATCCGACACAAAGCCCGTGGTGCCGGTGTTCAGCACAAACCACAGCACGATGGAAGCGATAAAGATCGTGGTTCCGGCCTTACTCAGATAGTCCTTCACCTTATCCCACACATAGATGGCCACGGTGCGGCCGTTGGGCGTCTTATACTCCGGCAGCTCGATGAGCAGCGCGTTCTCCGACCGGGTCCCCCTGGAATTCTTGTGCAGGATAAAGGCCACCAGAATGGCCATCACCAGGCCGATCAGATACAGGGAGTACGCCACAAACAGCGCGTGCCTTGGGAAAAACATCTCCGCGAACAGCACGTAGATGGGCAGTCTGGCGGAACAGGACATAAAGGGCGTGATGAGGATGGTCCGCCGCCGGTCGCGCACGCTCTCCAGCGCCCGGGTCGCCATCACCGCGGGCACCGTGCAGCCGAAGCCCAGAAGCATCGGCAGGAAGGCTTTGCCGGAAAGACCCACCATTCCCATGGTCTCATTCATCACATAGGCCACCCTGGCCATGTACCCGCTGTCCTCCAAAAAGGCCAGGGCCAGGAAGAGAATGAAAATATTGGGCAGGAAGGTCAGGATGCCGCCCACCCCGGCGATGATGCCGTCCACGATCAGAGAAGTCAGCCAGGTGGAAGCGTGGACGCTTGCAAGCCCGGCGGCCACCGCCTGGGAAAACCAGTCCAGTCCCACCTGGAAGTACCCTTTCAGGAAATCGCCCACCGTGAAGGTGAGAAAGAATACCAGGGCCATGATTCCCAGGAATACGGGGATACCCCAGATGCGGTGGGTCAGAATCCGGTCCGCCTTGTCCGTGGTGGCCGCCTTCTCCTCCTTGTTCATCAGGCACTCCTGAATCACCTCTTCTATGTAGTCGTACTTCTCATTAATGATTTGCTTTTCATAGTTGTGGTCCAGAATTCCGCTCACATCCAGGGGATGATCGCTTGTGACCACCTCGTCGAATTCCAGAAACTTGATGGCGTGCCAGCGCATGTTGTCCATCTCGCCGTAGTGCCTGCGCAGCTCCCCCTCGATGCGGGTGATCTTCTCCTCCACCTGGGGACTGTAGTGTATGACCACGCCCTGAGGCTCTTCCTCATAGTGGTGGACCACCGCGTGCATCAGCACGTCCAGGCCAGTGCGCTTTCTGGCGGATACCGGGACCACCGGGATTCCGCCCAGCATCTCCGGAAGGCGGTGCATGTCGATCTCCATGCCCCGCTCCTCCACGATGTCCATCATGTTGAGGGCCAGAATCACCGGCTTTTTCAGCTCGATCAGCTGCATGGTGAGGTAGAGATTGCGCTCCAGCGAGGAGGCGTCCACCACATTGATAATCACGTCCACCTCGCCGTCCTCGATGCACTTGCGGGTCACCTTCTCCTCGATGGTGTAGGAGGTCAGACTGTAGATGCCGGGCAGGTCGATCACCTTGATGGGACGGCCCTTGTAGTTGGTCTCCCCTTCCACCCGTTCCACCGTGACGCCCGGCCAGTTGGCCACCTTCAGCTTGGCGCCGGTAAAGGCGTTAAACAGCGTGGTCTTTCCGCAGTTGGGATTGCCCACAAATCCCACCCGGATCGGCCGTTTGTCGATGCCGTGGCGAATCTGACGGGGCTGAGGCTGCCGTGGCGCCGCATAGGGAACGCTGCCGTACTGTGTCCTGCCCTCCGCTCTCTCCTGCTGGCTCATAACTGCGCCACCTCCTCCACACAGATTCCCTCCGAAAGCTTTCTCCCCATTGCCAGGCGGGTTCCCCGCACCTTGACGATCACGCTTCCGCTGCCCTTTTTATTCAAAATCAGCACCGGAGTTCCCTCGTTGACGCCCAGCGCTTCCAGGCGTCTGGTGATGGCTTCATCCACCAGTACGTCCTCCACGAGGTAGCTCCTGCCGATTTCACACTCACATAATTTCATCACAATCCCATCCATTCCGTCCGATTTACCGCCTGCGCGGCCGGAGTTTGTCTCGACAAACTCCTTAGACGTTTCCTATTTTAGATTAGTTGAGATTAATTGTCAACAGGATTCCGGTGGTTTCGGCGGCGTTTGCTCTTTTATTTCCCGCGCCGCGCCGGAATGGCAGGAACGGGCTACACAAACCGAAGGCCCGCGCCGTTCCCCAGCACCCGGTCCAGGCTTCCGCAGGCCGAGTACGGGGTGTAGGCCCCGGTCACGGCTCCCGCTGCATAGCTGCTGATATCCAGCGTAACGGAGATTCCATCGCCGCTTAAGGAAATGCGGTGCGCGTTGGTGGTGACCTCCGGATCGGAAATGATCCGGGAAATGGTCCGGTCAAAGCCGATTCCAGCCAGGGCCACGGCTGCGTGAACATTTACATTTCTTGGAAAATGTGTGCATGCCTCCCGGGTGGGCCCCTCATAGACCACAGACCTGCAGTTATCCTGACGCCCCAGGCTCGCAGGGCTTTTAACCGTCTCAACCGTCACCCGGCGCCAGACCGGCCCTCCGTCGAAAATGCCGTCCAGCCCCAGGATCGCCCCATGGGGGATAAAAATTGTTCTTCCATAGGTCCTGCACAGCGCTTTCGCCCGCCGCTCAAAGTCCGGATCCCCAAATGCGGTCACGGAGAACATCATCAGATCGCAGTGAGCCAGAATCAGCTCAAGATTTTCCGACAACACCCGGGCGGTTGCGCACTCTACGATCAGATCCGCCCCCGCAAAAGCCGCCTCGTCCGCCTTCGCGAGCACGGGGCATTGCACCCCGATATCGTTTGTAAATCCTGGATCCTGAATAAATTCCACCGCCGTTTCCTCCCGCTCTGCGATGTGGCGCACAAGGGCTTTACCGATTTTTCCGCAGCCCAAAAATCCGATTCGTCTCATATTTCTCCTCCTCACGACCTGCGATAGCGCTCCATCACCGTCAAAAGACGGTCTGCTGCGGCAAGAGCCGCCGTCTTATCCTGCGAAAAATTGATGCGGAAGCTGTCCGTAAATCCGGGGCCGAACTCTGTTCCCGGCGTCACCGTCACATCCGCCAGGCGGCGCACAATTTTTACGAACTCCCCGATGGAAACATCCAGCGGCGGCAGCTGCACGAACAGGTAACTGCCCGCATCCGCAGGCCGCACCCGTACGCCCGGCACCGCCCGGAACGTTTCCACCAGCGCATCCCGGATCGCCTGATGTTCCAGAATCCGCCGTTCCATAAAGCCCTCCGGCTCCGCAAACCATACCTTAAGCACTGCCTGACAGTATCCGGCGGCCCGCAGGGAAACGATGGCCTGCAGCTTTTCCATCCGCGCGATCACAGCCTCGGACCCGAAGGCTGCGCCCAGCCGGTATCCGCTTAAGGACTCGGTCTTTGAAGGTCCGATGATCGTGACCATCTCCTCCGGCCCCTCCTCCAAAGCGCACAGATGGGTGTAGCCCCTCCCGTCGAAGAGCTGCCGGGAATACAGTTCATCCACGATCAGGGACACGCCGTAGGTCCTGGCCAACGCTGCGATCTGCCGGATCTCCCGGTCCGAGTAGACCGCGCCGGTGGGATTATTGGGGTTGGAGAACAAAAACAGTTTCACGCCGCTGCGAAAGACCTCCTCCAGCTCCCTCAAATCCAGGCCCGACTCATGTTCCGCCTCAAAATAGCGCATCTGCACGGGAACGATGGTACACTCAAAGAATTCCGCCAGCTTGCGGTTTGCAAAATAATCCGGTTCCACGATCGCCACCCGGGCCCCCCGGGCCGCCATGGCTCCCATGGCCAGAAACAGCGCTCCCTGAGTTCCCGGCGTCAGGATCACGTTCTTTGCCGGATCGATTTTCGCTCCGGTAAACGCGGAGAGCTTCTCCGCCACATCCACGCGGATGGAGGCGCTGCCGCGGTACTCCGTGTAAGCCTGTCTCCCGCCTTCCAGGTACCCTGCGTCAAAGGCTTCCTTGCTCCCCGGAAGCGGCTCAAAGGCATCCACATCCCCGTGGGAGAAATCCACCGGCGTCCCCGGCAGCCTGCACCCCCTCAAATCCAGTATTGTCTCCCCTTGCAGCTTCTCCTGGCCCGGGGCGCTGTCCACCCCAAGCTTCGCAAATTTCTCAGTCAGCAAATCCATTCCCTGTACCATCCTCTCCTGTTTTGTGAAGTTCTGATTCCTGCCGGCTGCCCCCAGGCTGACGGCAAGCGGCGTATCTCCTTGATTATACCAGTCTTTCATCTTATAATAAAATACATATATGAACATAAGAGATATTTATTTAATTTATAGGAGACGCCCATGAAACAAGAAATGAGGTACATATACGAGGTTTATCAGGAGAAAAGCTTCTCCCAGGCCGCCAAAAACCTGTTCATCTCCCAACCTGCTTTAAGCAGCTCCATCCGCAAAGCGGAGCGGGGAATCGGCTTTGAAATATTTGACCGGAACACGCTTCCCATCCGCCTGACGGAGGCCGGAAAACTGTACATCGATGCGATCGAAAAAATCATGGCTGTGGAACGGGAGCTGGAATACCGCCTGAGCGAGATGGCCAGCCTGAACTCCGGGCGCGTGGTGGTGGCGGGCGCCAATTTTTTCTCCGCCTGCATGCTTCCGCCGGTGATCCACACATTCGTGTCCCGCTATCCCGGCGTTGATCTGGAGTTAGTAGAATCGGACTCCATGGCATTGTATGAGGAAGCTTTAAAGGACAATATCGACCTGATCTTTGATGCGGGAGCGTACGATGCCTCCCTGTTCGCCTCGGAAACGCTGTGCGAGGAACACATTCTCTTAGCCGTCCCCTCGGACAACCCGCTAAACCGCCGGTTTGCCGAAAATTCTCTGACCCGGGAAGAGGTTTTGGCCGGCCGGCACCTTTGCAGAGATACCGGAAGCGCGGATCTTTCCGCCTTTTCCGGCGAAGCCTTTCTCCTGCTGAAACGCGGGCACGACATGCACCGCCGCAGCCTGGACATCTGCCGCCGCGCCGGTTTCATCCCCCGCACCTCCCTGTACTTAAACCAGCTTTCCACTGTCGCAAACATGGCCTGCCAGGGGCTTGGCTGCTGTTTTCTCACCGACTCCGTCATCCGCCTGCTACTGACCGGCGGCTCCCCCTTAGTCTATTACCCGGTGCGCGATCCCTCCGCCGGGCGGGATATTTTCATCGCCCATCCCCGAAAAAAGCAGATGACAAAGGCGATGGAAATGTTTATAAGGATCGCCCGGGAAACCTTCGTTTAAGTTGTGGGCCGGACAGCCCGCAATCGCCCGCCGGCTGCACCGGCGGCCCGTTGCATTCAGTAAAAAAGCCAGGCTCCCCGGACCGGCCGGGAAGCCTGGAACTTCAACTGTTATTTTATTCTGCTGCCGTCACGCCGCGCGGTCCATTTCTCAAATCCAATCAATAGATTCTGGCGCCGCTGCCGTCCACATAGTGACCGTCCGGGGTTTGGGCATTCGCATACATCGCGCCGCTTGATCCCAGATAATACCATCTGCCGCCAATGTACTGCCAGCCGGTCTGCATCTCTCCGCTGCCGTTCATATAGTACCAGGATCCGTTAACCATCTGCCATCCGGTCGTCATCGCGCCGCTGGGAGCCAGGTAATACCACTCGTCGTCCAACTGCTTCCACCCGGAGGCCATATAGCCGGAGCGCTCAAAATAATACCAGGCTCCGCCGATCTGCTTCCAGCACTCCGCCGGATAACCGCCTCCGTCATAGGCATACCACCAGCCGTTCTGGTCGCTCACCCATCTGCCGCTGCCGGTTCTCCAGGTGTCTTCCTCATCCACATCGTAATCCGGGGAATCCTCCGACCACTCGCCGACCCGGTTGTTGTAATCGGAAATCGCACGCACACGGAACACGTAGGTACCTTCCTTGTTGAAATAGCCGCCAAAATTGTAGGAGGTGGCGGTTGTCTCCACCGTGGTCACCGTCTTGTCGTCGCGTACCAGCCGCACCTCATAGCTCTTCGCCCCATCCAGGGAATCCCAGTATGCAGTGGTTCCGCTCCACTCCAGGTTCTCCGCCCCGCTCAGCTTTCCGGTGATCCGTTTCAGGGTGATCGTCACTTCCATATAACTGTCGTCATATATTCTGGCATTGTCAAATTCAGCTCCGCTGCCGGACACATCAAAATGGCTCTTGCTTTTGTAGGCGAAACGGTATCCGTCCCTGGCCGACAGCTCTACTTTGATCGTGGGTTCATCCCCTACGCTCCAGGTATCCGTATCGTTGGTGTACTCCGCGTAATCTACCCGGAACTGACTGCTGTCTGTCTTTACATAGACATTTCCAATATCATCGCCGCTCTTCGGCTCTCTGTCATAGCTGACAGACAGTTTCACCTTGTCGATCTTCGTGTCCTCTGCCAACGCCGTAAATGCAGTTCCCACCGCCATTACAGCCGCCAATGCGAATATCAGACAATTTCTTCTCTTTTGCCTCATTTTTGTTCCCTCCTCCATTTGTTGTTAATTAAGGCGAAAAATTTGCACTCTTTTTCTATATTCATTATATAAAATGAATTACAAATATACAATTTCATCCATCTTACAACAATATTAATATTTCATGACAAAGGAGGTACATTTTGTCAATTTATTCGAAATCCTGAAGCATTTTTTTAACTTCCAGCATCCGGTCACGCAATTTGGCCGCCTGCTCGAAGTTCAGCTCCACCGCAGCCTGGCGCATCTTCTTCTCCAGCTCCTTGGCCAGCTTCTTAAGCTCCTTCTCATCCATGGACTCCGGATCTTTCTTAAACCGGTCGTCGCTGTCCGTCACCGCCTTGGAGATGGCGATCAGGTCCCTGACCGCTTTCTTGATGGTGGTGGGAGTGATTCCGTGGACTTCGTTGTACTCCTGCTGGATCTTGCGCCGCCTGTTGGTCTCCTCGATGGCTACCCGCATGGAATCGGTAATCTTGTCCGCGTACATGATCACATGGCCCTCGGAATTTCGGGCCGCCCGGCCTACCGTCTGAATCAGGGAGGTCTCAGACCGCAAAAATCCTTCCTTATCCGCATCCAAAATCGCCACCAGCGTGATCTCCGGAATGTCAAGGCCCTCACGCAGCAGGTTGATTCCCACCAGCACGTCGAACACGTCCATTCGCATGTCCCGGATGATCTCGGCCCGCTCCAGGGTGTCGATGTCCGAGTGCAGGTATTTCACCCGGATGCCCACATCCCGCATATAGTCCGTCAAGTCCTCGGCCATACGCTTGGTCAGGGTGGTAATTAACACCTTGTGGCGGCCTGCCACCTCCCGGTTCACCTCGCTCACCAGGTCGTCGATCTGTCCCTCCACCGGGCGCACGGAAATCTCCGGGTCCAGCAGACCGGTGGGCCGGATAATCTGTTCCACCCGCAGCAGTTCGTGGTCACGCTCATAGACATTCGGCGTGGCGGACACGAACATCATCTGATCGATCTTGCTCTCAAATTCCGAGAAATTGAGCGGGCGGTTGTCCAAAGCCGAAGGCAGGCGGAATCCGAATTCCACCAGCGTGCTCTTGCGCGAGCGGTCGCCCGCGTACATGCCGCGGACCTGGGGCAGGGTGATGTGGGACTCGTCCACGATGATCAGAAAATCCTCCGGGAAATAGTCGATCAGCGTACACGGCGGCTCTCCCGGCGCGCTGCCGGTCAAATGGCGGGAGTAGTTTTCGATGCCGGAGCAGAATCCGGTCTCCCGCATCATTTCCACGTCAAAATTGGTCCGCTCCGCGATGCGCTGGGCCTCCAGCAGCTTATCCTCGCTCTTGAAGAACGCCACCCGCTCCTTCATCTCCGCCAGAATATTCTCCGTGGCCTCCATCATCTTCTCCTTCGGCACCACGTAATGGGAGGCCGGGAAGATCGCCACATGGCCCAGCTGCGCCTTCACCTCCATGGTGAGCGTGTCGATGGACGCAATGCGCTCCACCTCGTCGCCGAAGAATTCCACCCGGTACGCCTCCCCATCGGAGTAGGCCGGATAAATCTCCAGCACGTCCCCCCGCACCCGGAAGGTTCCCCGCTTGAAATCCATCTCATTGCGCTCGTACTGGATGTCGATGAGCTTGTGGATCACCTCGTCCCGGTCCTTTTCCATGCCGGGCCGCAGCGAAATCACCATGCTCTTGTAATCGATGGGACTTCCCAGCCCATAGATACAGGACACCGACGCTACAATAATCACGTCGCTGCGCTCCGACAACGCCGCCGTTGCCGAATGGCGCAGCTTGTCGATCTCGTCGTTGATGGCGGAGTCCTTCTCGATGTAGGTGTCGGTGGAAGGGACGTAGGCTTCGGGTTGGTAGTAGTCGTAGTAACTCACAAAATATTCCACTGCGTTCTCAGGAAAAAACTCTTTGAACTCGGAATAGAGCTGGGCGGCCAGGGTTTTGTTGTGGGCGATGATGAGGGTTGGCTTTTGTAATTGCTGGATTACGTTGGCCATGGTGAACGTCTTACCGGAGCCGGTAACTCCCAGTAACGTCTCGAATTGGTTGCCTTCCCTGAAGCCCTTTACCAGGGCTTCGATTGCCTGCGGCTGGTCGCCGGTTGGCTGATATTCTGAGTGTAATTTGAACTCCATTTTATATTTTTACCTCCTTAGTGACCGAAAAAAATCTGATTACTATGTCCCCGAACTTCGTAAAAATCTGAAAATCAGATATTCGGACACATAAATATTAGCATTGGACGGTAAAGTTAATTCATCTGTCCTAAATCTTGATGTGTAAGAGTATCTACTTTTAAATCAATTAATACACAGCACCGAAGTAATCTATTATAGAGAACAAGCTTCACAAAATAATTATCTTCATAAAATGTAAACCTTTTCTGACTCTTTTCAAAAAGAAAACCTTTCTCCATTTCCATGAAAAAAGCCTGCAATTCAGCTTTTCCATATTTTGCCCGAACATCTCCTTGCTGTTCATTTTCTATAATTTGTTTTCCTATTAAAAGATTAGTAATTATTTGCATCAAATTTATCTGTTTAAAGGTATTCAAACGTGCACTATCTACTATCTCGCTTACCTACCCATATAGGCTATCTATATCATGCTCTTCTATACATAAGTTTTTTATTCATACAATATCCCACTTTCCATTCAAAACATACACCTGACGTATTCTATTTTTTATCAATCAGTCCTATTTACAAATACAGGTTACTAAAAATTATATCATAGCGGGAGGTAAAAGTATAGGCACAGCCAATGTTTCACTGTGCCTGTTTTCCGTCATCTCTTATGCAATAGATTCCTCTGCCAAAGCCGCGATATCCATATCCTCTGTATTTCGGATTTCCTCATCTTTCGGTACCCCTTCGTCAATGAATGGCTTGAGCGCTCAGCTGGGAAAGAAAATCCGAACAAAGAAAGAGGACTTCGCTCCGAAAGCATTCACGAAACAGGAAGTGGAGCCAAAAACAAAATCCAGATATCAGGGTCTTGAACAGTACCTGTATATAAATGAGTGCTTTCTTGCTGGTCTCCAGCAGAATCATCATTTGCTCCATTCCTATCGCCTTTGCTTTAATGAGTAAACGCCGTCGAAAGCGCTATTTTCTTTCGATAGATACGAAAAAGGCACCTTTGCCGAAATAAACATTGGTGCCTTAAAACGCATTACTCAGATAGTTAAAATATTCTGATGACTATGTGTTAGAAACATGGCATGACCGTCATCACATAGAAGATATAAATCACACAAAGTACCAATGTGATCAGCCAGCCCGACTTCGCCAAATCTTTCAGAGAATATCCACCGTCTGCCATACACATTGGTACAGCAGGGGTTGCCATTGGGGTCAGAAATGCTGTCATTGATCCAGCATTAACAAGAATAATTAATCCAATCGGATTTGCCCCCAGCGCGGAGCAGGTAAGCAAACAGATAGGAACAAATACAGTTAATACCGAGCGGTTAAGCATAAACTGGGTAAGTATAAATGTTATCATAAAGAACAACGCTCCCAAAATATAGCTGTTGTGGGTTCCTCCGACAGAAGAGGCAAGTGCATTACCAATCAGTTCACCGGTTCCGGTTGCAGTCAATGCACCACCTAAAGCAAGTGCACCAACATACAGCATCAGCATATCCCAGGGTATATCTCGCAAAGCCGTCTTCGTATCGGCAACACCGAATAAGCACATCAATAAACTGCCCGAAAGTGCAATAAACCATGTTGGAAGACCAATATTTGCTGAAAATATCAGACATATGATTGTGGCGAAAAAGATAACAATACCGATTTTGTCAACAAGTGGATGGAGCGTTGTCTTAATCGACTGTTCTTTCTTCTCAACCCCTTCAATTTTAACAGACGGCAACTCAGGGGTAAACTTTGGGGCAATAAACACCGCCCAAACCGGTACTAAAATCAGAAGTGGCCATGCCGCTTTTATGAAATCAGTAGGAACGATTGACATTCCGGTAAAACCGTAAGTCTCAAGAAAACCAGTGTACTGACCTGCTAGCTGAATCGCAGTTGCCATTGGAAGAATACCGCAACAGGAAACGCAAACAACCATCATCGGGAATACATATTTTGTCCGGCTTTTCCCTGTCTGATCAAGAAAAGCACAGAATAATGGGCTAATGATCGCATAGACAACCATTGGACTAGCTATAAAATTAGTGAGCAATAAAGCCAGAAATATATATCCGAAATGAGCAGTCTTAAAAGAACCATTTGTAACCTTAACAATTCCATTAACCATAGCATCTACCATAGAGGTGCGGCGAAAGCCTGCCGCAACCACAAACATGGTTGCCATTAAGATTGTGTTCACATTGGAGAAACCGGCAAGTGCTATATCGGCATCGATACAGTTAGTCACAAACAGGGCACATACTGAAAGGAGAGATGTCAACCACATAGGAATTTTGTTGAGTGCATAACTCAACAGTGTAACAATGAATATAACAAGGCAAAATATCATTTGTGTAGTCATGTAAAAAATCCTTTCACTGATTTACGATTGAGTTATTATTGATCAACTACAGCACCATCGACACCGACACGAGTCAGCACACCGCGACGTTTATATGGATACAAAGTATCAACATTATGAACCAATTCCACACCGATACCAGGCTTTGTCGGTATCTCCAGATAACCATCTGCATATTTAATTGTCTCTTTCACAACATCGCCTTGATGGAAGTTATCTTTGTTCTTATTCATGATCGCAGAGAAGTGATCCGTTGTGGACGGTCTGTCATCACCCGGGAATTCCTGTAATGCAAAATTAGGAGCAATTGCAGCAATCTGAATGCAGGCAGCTGTGGAAACGGGGCTGAGCGGATTGTGAGGAACCACCATAACACCATTTGCTTCTGCCATAGCAGCAATTTTCTTACCTCCGGTTATACCACCACACAGACAAATGTCAGGACGAACATATTGTGCCCCATCATGTTTCATCAGCATGGCAAATTCCTGTGGTGTATGATATCTTTCGCCTGTTGCAACAGGGATATTGACTCGTGAGGCAATTCCGATCATAGAATCAAAATTATCCGGTGTTGTTGGGTCTTCCAGGAAGAACGGATGGAATTCCTCAATTCCGTGAGCAAAAGCAATCGCCTCAGGAATGTTTAACTGACGATGTATTTCAACGCACAGATCAACGTCGTTTCCTACTGCTTCACGATAAACAGCAACACGCGCTATCGCATTTTCGATTTTTTTGGCAAAAGATACTTCATTATACACCTGAGTTCTCGGTTCATCCAGGAATGGAGAAAGATGTCCTACGGCTGTAAATCCCTTTGCCTTCGCTTCTTTCAAATTCTTTACCATGGAATCAATATCATTGCCGCCGACATGATAGTAAACTCTTGCTTTGTCTCTTACTTTCCCTCCGAGCAGCTGGTATACAGGACATCCATAATATTTACCGGCAATATCCCACAATGCAATATCAATTGCAGAGATTGCTCCCATGATAGCTGCACCGCGGAAATGAAAACTCCTGTACATATACTGCCAATGGTGCTCAATAGTTAACGGATCCTTTCCTTCTAAATACAGTGCGAATGTGTTTATCGCTTCCTTGGCAGAATCCTGAAACGCCCATGCCCCACTTTCACCTACACCAACAATCCCCTCATCGGTGGTAATTTGGACAAACAGAAATCGGTTTGCCAGTATCGGTTTAACTTCTGTAATTTTCATCTTGTTTCCTCCCTGCATTTTACTTGTTTTGCTGAATTTATTGTAATTTATTGCACCTGATTTGTGAAATAATTAGATGTTTTGGTCCATAAGATTTACTTATATCCTTCAGCTTTATTTTATATGTCCACATTATGATTAAAATTTATGCCGCAAACATACTTTTTCAACTCTTTTTAAAAAAATATTGATTTTTCAAGAATCTGTCTCTATAATCGTCTTATACTTTTTAGGGGGATTTTCCAATATGCGGCTAAATCAAATGCAGTATTTTGTTACTGTTTGCAAATATCAGAATTACACCCGCGCTGCCGAAGAACTTTTTGTCTCACAACCAGCTATATCACAGGCCATGAAAGAGTTAGAATCAGAATGTGGTGTGCCTCTGCTAAAACGCAAGGGCAATAATATTTATATTACGCCGGAGGGTGAACTGTTGCGTGCGGAAGCCTCCAGTATGCTGGAGCATATGGATCGTTTAACTCACTTAATCAAAGATCTGCATCTGCAGCGTAATTTTGTCCGTATTGGTATGTCCACCATCAGCGGTAATGTCATCTTCCCCTATCTCCGGCGCTATTTTCATCTCCAGCACCCTGAAACGGAAGTAATATCACAGGAACATAATACCGTCACTCTTTTTCAGCTTTTAGATACAGACGAAGTGGATATCATTCTCACAACTCCTATCACTTCCGAAGAAGAATTAAAAAAGGATTACCACTATATCAAAACCAATACCCCTTCTCTTGTTTACTGCGTAGCAAAGGGACACCCCTATGCGGAGAAGAAGTCTGTAAACTGCCAGGAAATCGCAGCGGCACCTATTGCAGTTTTGACAGATAATTCCTATCCCACCCTGGAATTGAAACGCAACCTTTCTGAAGCAGGCTTAAAACCCAATATCATTCATTACACGAAACAGATGTATACCGTGGAGCGTTTCATTGTATCCGGTGCTTCAGCCGGCTTTCTTCCCGAAGAACTGGTAAGAAATAACCCCCAGCTTGTTGCTCTGGATTATCCTTGGTACCGCAGCGACCTCTATACTATGCTGCTCTGGAAAAAGGATCGTGCTATTTATCCGTCAGTAGAAATTTTCATCAACACAGCACGCCAATACTTAAAAAATTATCAATCCGATTAAAATGGGGCTGATTACCGGAAATAAATGACACTCATGAATAATCAGTTGATACTGTCCTCCACCGAAAATATTGCCGCGATGCTGAGATATGTCAATAGCAGCACTTTCTATCAAGCTTGCTCCTCAGCCAATTCCCACCGCAAATACGCCGCCATCCCCACCGCAATCAACGCCGCGGCCACGTCCGCCACCGGCTGGGCATAGAGGATTCCGTTTAATCCCCAGATTCCCGGCAGAATAAGGATCGCCGGCACGAAGCAGATCCCCTGCCGGCAGGCGCCCAAAAAGCAGCCCTCTTTCGCTTTCCCCATTGCCATAAACAGGAACGAGTAAACCGTATAAAATCCAAAGAGTATGAAGGATAAACCGTTGATCCGCAGCGCGGCCCGGCCCACCCGGATCATATCCAGGTCCCCCTTGGTAAACTTCGAGATCATCGGACCGGAAAATACCGCGGCGGCCAGCCCAAACACAGCGCAGAAAACCGTGGACCAGATGATGGAAATTTTCACCGCCTCGCCCAAACGGTCATATTTTTTTGAGCCATAGCTGTACCCGGCGATGGGTTGCAGCCCCTTCAAAAATCCAAAAACCATCAGGCTTCCCACGGACATTATTTTCGTCACCGCCCCCATGGCCGCAAGGGCGTAATCTCCATACTCCCGGGCCCCGTCGTTGATCATTGACATGGACAGGCTGGTCAGCAGCTGAAAGGCCATGGTGGGAATCCCAATTTTCAGAATCTCCGACATGATTTTCCCGGACAGGCGGCAATCTCTGATGCTGAACCGGAACACGCTCCGTTTCCCCAGTATGTAGGCCAGATAGACCAGGGTGGAAAAACACTGTGAAATCCCAGTGGCGATTGCCGCTCCGGCCACCCCTAAATCCAGTCCATAGATGAAAATCGGGTCCAGGACAAGATTCAGCACAGCGCCCGCAAGCAGCACGCACATGGTGGTCTTAGCCGCTCCCTCGCTCGATACAATATTATTCATGGTTACATTGAACACGTTAAAAATGGAACAGGTGATATAGATTCCCGTGTAGCTGAGCGCGTACGGCATCACGCTGTCGCTGGCTCCCAGCCGTCCAAGAATCGGCTCCAGCCAGATCACACAGCAGGAAATGACCAGCGCGCCCACAAAAATACTGCTGTACAGGGCGGTGCTGGCCACCCGGTTGGCATTTTCCCGATCGCCCCGTCCCAGCAGTCTGGACAGACAGGACGCCGCGCCGTTGCCAAACAGCAGGCCCAAACCGACTACCACCTGACCCAGGGGAAATGCCACTGTGATCGCCCCCATCTGGCTTGTGCCAAGTCCTCCCACAAAATAGGCATCCACCAGATTGTACAGCGCGTTGATCATCATTCCGATCATGGTTGGAAGTCCCAGCGCCAGCAGTGCCCTGGGCACCGGCGCATTTCCCAGCAATTCCATTTTTTTCTCATTCTCCTTCATTCTGAAACTCTCCTTTCGTTTTCCAATCTTAACAATATACTATAATTTATAGTAGCGAACTCAATAATACTATAAATTATAGTATATGTCAAGCGCAGAAAACCTCTTAAAACCCACGCTCTGCGGCTGCCCGCCCGCCCGCACTTGACATATCTCGCCGACTATACTACTATATTTTATAGCACAATCAGTATCCCCCCAATCTCACCCATTACAGACACAAAAGGAGGACCTTATGGCAACCATCGATTTAATCGTTCTGGGAATCTTAAAGCAGGAACCGTTAAGCGCCTACGACATTCAAAAGCTGGTCGAATACCGCAACATTTCAAGGTGGGTTAAAATCAGCACCCCTTCCATTTACAAGAAAGTGCTCCAGCTGGAGGAAAAAGGGCTGATCAAAAGCACCCTGGTCCGGGAGGGGAAAATGCCGGAGAAAGCGGTATACTCGCTGACAGAGGCGGGGGAATCCCAGTGGGAAAGCCTCATGCTGGAAATCTCTGAAAAACCCATTCATTTTTTCCTGGACTTTAACGCCGTGATCGTCAATCTGGCCGGCCTGACGCCGGAACATCAGGTGCGCTGTCTGGCAAATATTGAGAACAACATCAAGACCTTAAAGGCGTATTTGGAAGAAAATATCCGCCAAAAGGAGGCGGAGCCGGATATCCCAGAAACCGGCATGGCTGTTTTACGGCAGCAATACACGCTGGCTCAGGCCGTGGAAACCTGGATCGCCTCCCTGAAAAAAGACTTCGGCTGAAAATCCGGCGTTCAAAAAATTTCCATCCATAGAAAACCCTCCACTTTACCACCAATGTTCCCGTTGGTGGTATTCTTTTGTTGCAAAATCACAAGGAGGTAACGAAATGCAGGAAGTAATCAAAGTAGAACAACTCACAAAATCCTACGGCGCGCTGACAGCGGTGGACCGCCTCAGCCTGTCCGTGGACCGCGGCACGGTGTTCGGGCTTTTGGGCGCCAACGGCGCGGGAAAGAGCACCGCAATCGAGTGCATCCTGGGGACTAAAAAAGCGGATAGCGGCAGCGTCTCCATTCTTGGCCTCAACCCGGGGGCAGATCGCCGGAAACTCTTCGAGCGGGTGGGCGTCCAATTCCAGGAGGCCAACTATCAGGACAAGATCACGCTGTGGGAGCTCTGCCAGGTCACGACGTCCCTGTACCGGCAGCCCGCAGACCCAGCCGCTCTGCTGGACAAATTCGGGCTGTCCGGCAGGAAACGCTGCCCGGTGAAGGAGCTGTCCGGCGGCCAGCGGCAGCGCCTGTTTATTGTGCTTGCTCTCATCCCCAACCCGGAAGTCGTCTTTCTGGACGAGCTGACCACCGGACTGGACGCAAGGGCAAGGCGGGAGGTCTGGAACATCCTTTCGGACCTGAAAAACCATGGCATGACGATTTTTCTCACCTCCCATTTCATGGACGAGGTGGAAAAACTGTGCGACCGGATTTGCATTTTAAAAAAAGGCAGGGCTGTGTTTCACGGCACCGTATCGGAAGCCATAAAAAACAGTCCCTGCCATCAGCTGGAGGACGCTTATCTCTGGTATACTGAGGAGGAATCGGAATATGAGAGCATTTAAGACAATGATGAAAACAGAATTGAAACTGTCACTGCGGGGCATGGACATGTTTATCTTCGCCATCTGCGCCCCACTGGTGGTACTGGTGCTGCTGGGAATTTTGTATGGGGACAAGCCCGCCTTTGAGGGAGCCGGATATACCTTCCTGGAACAGTCCTTCGGGGCGCTCACCACCATCTCCATCTGCGCGGGCGGCGTGATGGGTCTGCCGCTGGTGGTGTCGGAATACCGGAGCCGGCACATTCTGAAGCGCTACCAGGTAACCCCCGTCAGCCCGGCTGTGATCCTTCTGGTTCAGGTCGCCATCTACACCCTGTACGCAGCCGTGTCCTTTGTCTCCCTGTACCTCACGGCGGCCCTATTCTTTGGATACCGGTTCGGCGGCTCGTGGACCGGCTTCCTGGGAGGCTATCTGCTGGTGCTGGTATCCATGTTCTCCATCGGCATGATGGTGGGCGGAATCGCCCCGGACGCCAGGACCGCCGGGGTCATCGCCAGCCTTCTGTATTTCCCCATGCTGATCTTCTCCGGAGCCACACTGCCCTACGAGGTCATGCCCGGCCCCCTGAGGCAGGCGGCCGGTCTCCTGCCGCTGACTCAGGGAATCAAGTTGTTAAAGGCCGCCTCTCTGGGGCTGCCCGCAGACAGCGTGCGCCTCCCGATCCTTCTCATGGCGGCCATCGCCGGGGTGTGCACCCTGGTTTCCCTCCGCTTCTTCAAATGGGAATAGGGCCGGTTAACCCCGCCCCTTCCCGCTGCCATCCAGCACGTTTCGCAGGCTGCCCCGCAGTATCTCCACGTCGATGGGCTTGGCCACATGTGCGGTCATCCCCGCCTCCATGGCCGCCTTCACATCCTCCGCGAAGGCGTTGGCCGTCATGGCGATGATGGGAATAACCGCCGCATCCGGCCGCTCCATGCTGCGGATGGCTCTGGTGGCTTCGTACCCGTTCATTTCCGGCATCTGGACATCCATCAGGATGGCGTCGTAGGTGCCGGGAGCCGCCTCCGCAAAAGCCCGCACCGCCTGGGCTCCGTTCTGGCGCACCACGGTTTTGGCCCCATACATGGACAGCAGCTCGCAGAGAATCTCCGCATTGATCTCGTTGTCCTCCGCCACTAAAAACAGCCGCCCGCCAAAGGTCCTGCGGTTCACTTCATCCGCATACTGCCGTCCGTCCGGCTCGCCTGCGCTCTGCCCGCAGCTCTCCCCGCCGTCCTCCGCGATCTCGCCTTCCAGCTCCACTTGGAATACCGTGCCCTGGTGCACCACGCTCTCCACCGAGATCGCTCCGCCCATCAGGTTCACCAGTCCCTTGGTGATGCTGAGGCCCAGGCCGGTTCCCTCCACGCGCGTGGTCTGCCTGCTGCGGGTAAATGGCTCGAACACATGATTTAAAAATTCTTCCGTCATACCTACCCCGGTATCGCTCACCGTAAACCGGTACCGGGCGCAGTCCCTTCCCACCGGCGGGATCTCCTCCGCCTGAAAGTCCACGCAGCCCCCCTCCGGGGTATATTTCACCGCATTGCTCAGAATGTTGATCAGGATCTGATTGATCCGCAGCGCATCCCCGTAGAAGCAGGGATGGACGATCTCTCCGGCCTGAATTGAAAACGTAAGTCCCGCCGACCTGGCCTGGGAGGACATGATCGCGGAGAGCTGCCCCAACATCTCACGGATGGATATCCGCATGCGGTTTAAGGTGATCTGGGAGCTCTCAATCTTGCTCATATCCAGAATATCGTTGATCAGACTCAACAGGTGCCTCGAGGAAATCGAGATCTTCTGCAGGCAGTCCGTCACCCGCTCCTGGTCCCCCAGATGAGCCATAGCCAGGGCGGTCATGCCCATGATGGCGTTCATGGGGGTCCGGATATCGTGGCTCATGGTAGAGAGGAAATCGCTCTTGGCCCGGTTCGCCTCCTCGGCCCGCGACAGCGCGTTCTCCAGCTCCCGCTTGGTCCTGCGCTCGGCCGCCAGCATATCCGTCACATCCGCCCGCACCAGGCAGATGGTGCCGTGGTTCACATCGCCCCACATAACATTGACCTGCTTGTAACGCTCCTGACCGTTCTCATTGCAGGAGAACAGAAAATCGTATCCGCCGGGTTTTTCCTCCAGCTTTTCCCGCATAACTTCAATCCGAAACTGACGGCGCGCTTCCTCCTGATCCGCCTTCGAGGCGTGATGGTCCACAAAACGGCTTACGGCATCGCTGTATTGCTCCACAAAATAGGGGGGCAGATTTTCCAGCACCGTCTCCCGGGTATAAAGCGTCAGGCTGCTCTGGCTGATATTGATAAAGCCCGCCAGCTCAAAGGTGTACGCGATCACATGGAGCATCCCCTGCTGTTCCCGGACGGATTCCGTGATATCCGCCCTGGCCACACAGACCCTGTACAGGCGCAGGTCCACCGCCGAGATCGTGATATTCTTGGTGCGGATACAGCCGTTTAAGTCCACCATGGAAAATGCCAGGGTGTAGGAGCTCTCCCGCTCCAGTCTCTTCAAAATATACTCCGGATTCAGGGCCTCGCGCATGCGCGCCCGGTCCCGGGGCACCACCTCGTGCAGGAGCACGTCTTCCACCCGTCGGGAATAGCTGCCCTCGCTGGTCCTAATTCCGCTGTCCAGCTCATCGCCGGAAAGGAGGTAATACCGGTCCTGCCTCAGATCCACATCTGAGATAAAGTCGTAACCCTTTGCGGAGATCTGCTTCATAATGCGGTCCACAATGGTCCGCCGGGTAATATCCGTCACCGTCAGAATTCCGGTGACGTCGCCGCTGTCCGGGGTAGCCACCAGATTCATATTGACCTGGACATACCGGCCCGTCTCCTCCTTGGGCGGACGCATAAAACATTCCAGGCGCCGTTCCACGTCCCCTCTCTGAAACGCTTCCAGCGCCGGTTTATTCAGATAAATGTCCAGGAATTTCCGCCGCTCCTCCTCGTCCACCACCAAACTGCTCAGGCCGCTAAAAAAGTCCTCCCGCACCGATCCGAAGGTTCCAAGCAGATTGGAATCCGTGTAATCGATAATCTCCAGAATCCGGTTCTGCGTGATATTGCAGTGGCCCAAAACCAAGGCATCCGGCCCCTGAGTCTGGTAATGCTGCATGATCAGATCCTTGTACTGCTGCCGCAGCCTGCTCTGCTCCTCACGCTCCCTGGTCATGTCGCGGTACACGGAATAAACCCGGGCCTCGCCCGCCTCGCTCTCAATCAGGGACAGGGTGTTTTTCACCCACACGTAACCTCCGCCGCCTTTTCGCAGCCGGTAGACGATCTCGCAGTGGTTCTCATCCCCGGCGATGTATTCCGCCATCTGCCGGTTCACATACCCGCGGTCCTCCGGATGCACGCCCGCCATGGCATCCCGCCGGTACAGCTCCCAGGCCTGATCCATGGTCATCTCCGTCATGGCGGCAAAGCCCTCGGACATAAACTCCGGCTCCATTTTCCCCTGCGCATCGAGCCGGACCACCGCAACGCCTCCGGGCAGATTTTTCAGAACCGTCTCAAAATACTGCGCCAGCCGCTCCTTCTCCCTGCGCAGCTCAACCGCCCCGGTCACATCCCGGACGATCTTCACATAGGCCGGGATCCCGTTCCAGTCCGTCTCTCTGAAGGAAGTGCTGTAAAAGCTCCCGGTTTCCGGCACAATCATCTCGTGCTCCAGTCCGTCCGGTTCCCGCGTCTTAAGCGAACAGTATTCGCAGGGCCTGTCCTTTCCGTACAGGGCCTGATAGCATTTCTGCCCCACCCTCTCCCTTCCGTCCGCAAAGAAGCGCTTGGACTCATTGACGTAGAGCAGGTCATAATTTTCTTTCTCGATCACGTAGATTCCATCCGCCAGATCGCCGGCCAGGTTCTGGAACAGGCGGTTTTCCGCGGACAGACCGGTAAACACGGCGTAAAACTTCGGGCGGTCCGCCAACGGCCCGATCCGCCTGCCGTTAAGGTGAATCCAGATCAGGCCGCCTTCCTTGTGGCGCATGCGGTAGGATACGTCCAGAACCTCCCCGCTGGCCAGCGCCGCCCTGGCCGCGGCGCTCACCCGGTCCCGATCGTGCTCGTAGACCAGGTTCATGGCATCGCGGCCGGCCAGACGCCCGTACTCTTCCCTGGTGTGCCCGGAAAGCTTCATCACTCCGTCCGAGAAGTAGTGGAGCACAAAACGCCCGTCCTCGATCTGATAGCTGGCGATGCCGCCCGGAATGGAATTGACCAGGTGATCCATCTCCTGCCTGGCCTCCTTCAGATCCGTAATATTGTGAAAAACGCAGTGGAGCAGCGGGAAACCGTCTTCCTCCCCGATCCACTTGATCTGCGCGCGGACCCAGACGATGTGGCCGTCCCGGTGCTGTTTGCGAAATTCCATGGTGGCCAGCCCCTTCGTGCGGATCACCTCCAGCGCCCTGGAGACCACCTCGGCCGTGTCCTCCCAGTAGGTCATATTTGCCGCATCGCCTTTTGCCAGTTCCCGGTACTCCTCCGCCGTATAGCCGGACAGTTCCGGCACCCCGTCCGAAAAGTACACGGTCTCAAACCGGTCGGAAACCTTGTAAATGGCAACCCCGCCCGGAATCGCGTTGATGATGTCCTGCAGCTCCTCATTGGCCTCCGCCAGCTCCCGTTCCAGCCAGCTCAGCCCGGCCTCACGTTCCTTCTGTCCCCCGTCTCCACCGCTTCGGGCCACGAACAGGCTCTTAACCCGCCATTCCCCGCCGTCCAGAGCGAGCACGGCAAACACACTCCGGTGGATAACCGCCTGGGAGTTATATAACGTCAACTCCACGGACAGACTGCACACGCCTTCCGCCAGAGTCTGCTCACAAAATTCAGAAAATGCGCAGACAAACGGCTCCTGAATCTTCCGAACTGCCTCCCCAATACTCCGGGTCATCCCCTCCACGCCGTGGACTGGACCAAAACCGTCGGGATTCACAATCTCCACATCCCCCACCGACAGGGCCGCCGCCAGCTCCACATTCCGCTGTTCATACCAGGCACGGCAAAATGCTTTCAGCGTTTCCCTGGCCGTTCTCTGCATATCCATCTGCTCGTTCCTCCACCCGGGCGGCGCTCTCCCCGGCGCCTTCCCCAACACAGCCCAGCTTCCGGCCCCTCCGGCGCTGCCGCTGTCCCAATCGGTTTCCTTCTCTCCATATATGTCTCTCATTTTATCATAAATTCCAAAATCCTACAATCTATTTACAATTTCCCACACAAGGACGCGTTACAAAACGCATCAAAACAGGAGGCGCAGCCCCGGCCTTCCGCCGTCATCTGCGCCTCCCAAATCATTCATATTTCAACCGCATACCGGCCCGAAACTCAGCCCGGATTCGCCTCTCCGATCTCGTCCTTCACCACTTCCACCGCGCGCTGCACCTGGTTGTCCTCCTCGGGCTTCACCACCGCCTGGGTCTTTAACTCCTCGTCCAGTTCCACCACCACGTCCGGCTCAATGCCCTTTCCGTGGAGGTCAAAGCCGCTGGGGGTATAGTAGTGGCTCACCGTAATCTTGATGGCGGAACCGTCGCCCAGGGGCATCAGGCTCTGCACAATTCCCTTGCCGTAGGAGGTGGTTCCAACCACGGTCACCCAGTTATAATCCTTGAGCGCCCCGGTCAGCACCTCGGAGGCGCTGGCCGACTCGCCGTTGATCAGCACGGCGATGGGCAGGTCCACCTGATGGCCGTCGGAAGCGGTGTAGTGATCGCCCTTTCCGTTCTTGTCCGCCGTGTAAACAATCATGGTTTTCCCCTCGCCCTTGTCGTAGCGGGTCAGATTGTCGGGCAGAAGATAGTCCGCGATGTCCACAGCGCCGTTTAACACGCCGCCGGGATTGCTGCGCAGATCCAGCACCAGGCCTTTCATCCCCTGAGACTCCAGATCGTCCAGCGCATCCTTGAACTGCTGGGTGGTGACCAGGTCAAACTGCGTGATCATAATGTAGCCGATCTGATCCGCCAGCATCTGATGCTCCACCGTGGGAACCTCGATGCTCCGCCTGGTCAGCGTCATCTCCACATACTCGTCCTTCTCCTGGCGGTACACGGTGATGTGAACCTGGCTGCCCTCCTGGCCCTTGATGTAGTTGTTCACCAGAATGGTCAGGCTCTCGTTGGCCACCACCTTATCCTCCACCTTGTAGAGGATATCGCCGGGCTTCATTCCCGCCTCAAAGGCAGGCGAGTTCTCAAACACACGCACAATGGTGCACAGGCCGGTGTTCCGGTTCTGGCTCAGCATGGCGCCGATGCCGGAGTAAACGCCCTCGGTGCTCTCCTGCATCTCCTTGTAATCCTCAGCCGTGTAATACTCGGAATATGGGTCGTCCAGACCGGCAAGCATCCCCTTGTAGATGTAATCCTCCACATTCTCCATATCCTCGTCGTAGAGGAAATACCGGTCGATGATATTCTGAATCAGGGACATTTTCGTGTTGATCTGTTCATAATCCAGCTCGTTCCCAGCCTTCTCCTTGCCGTCGGTGATCCCGGGCCCCGTCTGGGAGGCCTCCGGGCGGCTTCCGCCCCGCCCCATACTCCTGCTGAACAGGTAAATCCCCAAAGACATACCCACCACGATCAGACCGGCGAATACCGTCACAAGAGCGCCCGCTAAGACGCCGTGCCAGAAACGGCTGTTTCCCTCCGGACGCCTGGGCGGCATCGGGTTCTCCTGGTTCATATTCTCGTTGAAATTGTTCTGATTATCCACTTTCTGTCTCCTATCTGTCCGCTACACTTCATCTTCCCGCAGCCTGCTTTGATCCGTCAGGGACTCACATAATTTCTCGGATTCACATAAGTCCCCCCGGACCGGATTCCGAAATGCAGATGCGGGCCCGTGGAATACCCCGTCGATCCCACCTTTGCGATCACCTGACCTTGCTTCACCTTTGCCCCTTTGCTCACCAACAGCTGGGAACAGTGCATGTACACCGTGCTGACCCCGCCGCCGTGATCGATCATGATATAATTCCCGGCCGAATAGCTGTATGTAGCGATCACCACCTCGCCATCCGCGGCCGCGATAATGTCGGCTCCGGTGCTGGCGCCGATATCCATTCCCTTGTGATTGCTGGACGCCCCTTCCGTGGGCGACTCCCGGTCCCCGAAGTTCGAGGTGATCCGGCTGCTGGAAGGGCAGGGCCACTTAAAACTAATATTCCCCAAATCCTTAACCGTATACGTTTGACCGGCCTGCTGAGCTTTCTTCTTCGCCTCTTCCTCCCTGCGCTTCATCTCAGCCTCGATCTGGCGCATCTTGTCCTCCTGGGCCTTGATGTCCGCCTCGTAACCGGCGATCTGGTCCTGGGTGGCGGAAATTTTAGAATTGTAGGCGGTGAGCTCCGCCTCCTTGTCAGCCAAAAGCTGCTTGACCGAAGCCTGCTTGGCTTTTGTGGAGTCCTGAAGCGCCACCAGCTCCACATGTTCCTGTTCCAGAGCGGCCTCCCGCTCCGCCACGGCCTCCTTGGTCTCCCGGTATTTCTCCAGCATATCCCGGTCGTACTCCGTGATCTTACTCACATACTCCGCCCGGTTTAACATCTGGGAAATGCTCTTGGACTGCAAAATCAGGTCCAGATAGCTGGTATCCCCGCGCTCGTACATGTATTTGATCCTGAGCTTCATGGAGTCGTACTGATTCGCTTCCGTCTCCCTGGCCGCCGCCAGCTCGGTCTGGGCCTGGGCGATCTCCCCTTCCTTCTGAGCGATCTGATCCTCAAGCCTGGTAAGCTCGCCCGCAAGCTCGTTTAGATTGCCGTCCAGCTGACGCACGTACTTTTCCGTGTCCGCCTTCAGGCCCTCCAGCTGCTTTAACGCGTCCTCTGTTTTCTTTTTTTCCTGTTCCAGGGTCGTCACCTGGTCCTTGGCATCCTTTAAGCCCTGGCTGGTGGCGTAAGCAGTCGGACCGGCCAGAAGGCCCGCCGCAAGCACTCCCGCCGCAGCCAGAAGCCGCATTTGTTTCCATCGGTTCATCTTCTTTCGCCCCTTTTTCGTCAAACCTTCAGATGCTTGTGTATGGTAAAGAAGCTCACCAAAAAGCCGATCCCCACGCCCAGAGACATGGCGACCCCGGTCATATAGGGAAATATCTCCTGCAGCGGAAGGGGTGCGAAAATCCCCGTGATCACCTGGTAGCGCTCATTGATAAAGAGCACGGCCTTCTGGTACAAAAAATACATTCCGCCCAGGGGAATCATAGCTCCGAACAGCCCCAGCAGCACGCCTTCCACCACAAAGGGAGCCCGGATCATATAGTTGGTAGCGCCGATCAGGCGCATGATTTCATTTTCCTGCCTGCGGAACGCCGCAGCCACGGAAATGGTATTGCTGATCAGGAATACGGCCACCGCCAGCAGCACGCCGATGATCACTGCGGACAGCAGGCCCACGATCTTGGCCGTGCTGGACAGACCGGCCACCGCGCTGTTGGAGTAATTCACCTTGCGCACGCCGTCGATCAGCTGCAGCCGGGACACCACCTGATCCTGGTCCCCGATGTCGTTTAAGAAAATGGTAAATGAAGCGGAACCCGCCAGGGGATTGTCGTCGGCAAACCCCTCTGCCAGATCCTCCATGCCCTTAAAATACTCGGATTTAAAGGATTCCCATGCCTGTTCCGCGGAGACGTACTCCATCGTTCGCACCTCGCCCCAGGAGCGGATTTCATCCCCGATGGAAAGAATCCGGTCCTCCGGCAAATCGTCCGCGAAAAAGACGGTGATTCCCACCGTGGACTGGGCCACCTGGGTCACATTCTGCACATTGGCCACAATGGCGAAAAAAAGGCAGAATAAAAAAATACACGCAGAAATCGTCGCCATGGAAGCCAGGGAGAACAGGATATTTCTGCATATATTAATGATGCCCTGTTTCAGGCAATACCAAAATGTGCTAATTCTCATAATAGAAGCGCTGCCTTTCCGGTGTGATGTAGCTGCCCGTGTCGTCGGTGATGATCCCGCGGTCCATGGTGATGACCCGCTTTCCCATCTCCTCCACCAGCTCATGGCTGTGGGTGATCACGACCACCGTGGTTCCACGCTGGTTGATCTCGTCCAGAAGCCTCATGATCTCATGGGCATTGAAGCTGTCCAGATTGCCCGTGGGCTCATCGGCCAGCAGCACGTCCGGATCGTTGATCAGCGCCCTGGCAATGGCCACGCGCTGCTGCTCACCGCCGGAGAGCTGTCTTGGATAAGCCTTGTACTTGGCCGACAGACCCACCATGCGCAGCATCTCCGGCACGGACTCCTTGATCACCCGCCCCGGAACGCCGATCACCCGCTGTGCAAACGCAACGTTCTCAAATACAGTGCGGTCTTTCAGGAGTCTGAAATCCTGAAAGACCACGCCCAATCCTCTGCGATATTTGGGGACGAACCGGCGCGGCATGCGGCCTAAGTCCATGTCGTTCACCTTGATGCGTCCCTTTGTAGGCTCCAGCTCTTTGAGCAGCAGCTTCATCAGCGTGCTCTTGCCGGAACCGCTTCTCCCCACGATAAAGACAAACTCACCGTCCTCGATGGTGAGGCTGATATTTTTCAGCGCCTTGTTGCCCGTCTCATAGGTCTTGCTTACTCGATCGATCTCTATCATTCGCTGCTCCGAAATCTAATATCATGTGGGCCGCAGAATGCGGCCCATTACATTCCGCAATCGCCCGTTCGCTTTGCGCACGGCCCATTACATTCAATAATCTAAGCTCTCCATGTAGCGCATATACTTGGCGACCATCAGTGCGATCTTGAAGGTGATGGCATCCTCGAACACCCGCAGATCCAGTCCGGTGCTCTTCTCCAGCTTATCCAGGCGGTATACCAGGGTATTTCTGTGGATGTAGAGCTGTCTGGAGGTCTCGGACACATTCAGGCTGTTCTCAAAGAACTTGTTGATGGTGGTCAGAGTCTCCTCGTCGAACTCGTCGGGGGACTTGCCGTCAAACACCTCGCGGATGAACATCTTGCACAGCGGGATGGGCAGCTGGTAGATCAGACGGCCGATTCCCAAGTTGTTGTAGGCGATCACGTTCTTGTTGCTGTAGAAGATCTTGCCCACGTCCAGAGCCATCTTCGCTTCCTTATAAGAACGGGAAACTTCCTTAATATCATTGATAATGGTGCCGTAAGCCACGCGAACCTTGGTCATGGCCTCGGTGTTCAGCATGTCGAGAATGGTGTTGGCGGTCTTGTCCAGCTCGCTGTAGCTCTCGCCCTGCTTCACTTCCTTCACCAGGATGATGTTCTTCTCATCCACAGCGGTGATGAAGTCCTTGGTCTTGGTTGCGAACAGGCTGCGCACGGTCTCCAGTGCGTTCACGTCCTTCTCGTTGTGGGTCTCAATAATGTATACCACCCGCTTCACATCGGTATCGATGTGCAGCTTCTTGGCGCGGTTGTAGATGTCCACCAGCAGCAGGTTGTCCAACAGCAGGTTCTTGATGAAGTTGTCCTTGTCAAAACGCTCCTTGTAGGCCACCAACAGGTTCTGTACCTGGAACGCGGCCAGCTTGCCCACCATGTAGACATCGTCGCTGGCGCCCTTGGCCAGCATGATGTACTCTAACTGGTGCTCGTCAAACACCTTGAAGAACTGAAATCCCTGGATCACCTGGCTGTCGGCCGGAGAATCCACAAAGGCCAGAATGGAACTCTCGGAATCTTCCGCGTCCGTGAATGTGGATGCCAACACTTTACCTTCTGTATCGCAAATGCATAAATCAATTCTGGTAATGCCCTTTAATCCATCTAATGTAGTCTGCAGTATCTGATTTGAAATCATCTTCTACTCTCCTTTTTCCAAATATAGTCGGAGTAATCTAATATCCTATTTTCCTATTTTAATGCAAAATTACAAAAAAAGCAAGGGAGTTATACACTACCTTGCTTTTTTTTACAAGTCAATGGATTTGACGTTCTTTTTGTTAGTTCAGAACCACAAGCTCTGTGTCCTTATCGAAAATGTGAATCTTTTCCAGATCCAGGGCCAGTTTCACAGCGTCGCCGGGTCTTGCGGTGGTACGCGGATTCACCTTGGCGGTAAAGCTGGTGTCATCGATATCAAAGTACAGCAGAACCTCGGAACCCAGCATCTCGTACACACGAACGGTGGACTCGATCACGCTCTTGGGAGACATGGACAGGAAGGACTCCTCGTCATGCAGATCCTCGGGGCGGATTCCCAGGGTAACGGTCTTGCCGACGTAGCCGGCTTCCTCTAACTTCTTAGCCTTCGCCTCGGGAAGTGCGATGGTGTGTCCTGCAAAGGTCAGGGTCACTTCCGCGCCGTCCTTGGCGACGGTGGCGTCGATCATGTTCATCTGCGGAGCGCCGATAAATCCGGCAACGAACTTGTTGCAGGGCTTGTCATACAGGTTGCGGGGGTTGTCTACCTGCTGGATCACGCCGTCCTTCATGACAACGATTCTGGTACCAAGGGTCATAGCCTCGGTCTGGTCATGGGTAACGTAGATGATGGTGGTTTCCAGTCTCTGGTGCAGCTTGGAAATCTCCACACGCATCTGGCCTCTCAGCTTGGCATCCAGGTTGGACAGCGGCTCATCCATCAGGAACACCTTGGGATTACGCACGATGGCACGTCCCATAGCCACACGCTGTCTCTGGCCGCCGGACAGAGCCTTGGGTTTGCGGTCCAGCAGATGATCCAGATCCAGGATCTTGGCGGCGTCATGCACTTTCTTGTCGATCTCGTCCTTGGGTGTCTTTCTCAGCTTCAGGCCGAACGCCATGTTGTCGTACACGGACATATGAGGATACAGAGCGTAGTTCTGGAATACCATTGCGATGTCGCGGTCCTTGGGCTCCACATCGTTTACCAGCTTATCGTCAATGTAGAGTTCACCGGAAGAAATGTCCTCCAGACCTGCGATCATACGAAGGGTGGTAGACTTGCCGCAGCCGGACGGGCCTACGAAAATGATAAATTCCTTATCATCAATTTTCAGGTTAAAATCCTTGACAGCTACAAATCCGTTGGGATATTTCTTGGTTACGTTTTTCAGTAATAAACTAGCCATTCTGTTCTTTCCTCCTAAAAAATGCACTTCATAATTAATGTAATAGTAACCGCCGGATCACTCAAAATTCCCGAAGTGAAACCGCTTCTGTAACTATCCCTATCATACATGAAACCATTTTCATTTACCATATTGACAATTTACAAAATCCAAATTTAGGATTTAGCTAAATTGTATACCAGGAAAAAAAAATGCTCGAAATCACAAATTTCCGCGGAATGGCTTGTTAGAAGTTTGTTAAATATGATAAAACCTGTCAATATTCAATAAAACCTTCACCGAAAACTTCACGAACGTCACTGACTATGACGAACGCCCGGGGATCAAAGCGGGAAACCAGCTCCCGGAGTTGTACAATTTCCTTCTTGGATACCACACAAAACAACATATTTTTCTCCGAATTGGAGTACATGCCCCGTGCTGTCATGCCGGTGACGCCCCGGCTCATTTCTTTTAAAATTGCGTCCGCAATCTCCTGGTGATGGTCGGAAATGATATAGGCCTGTTTGGAAAACTTCAGGCCCTCGATCAGGCCGTCGGAAATTTTCGACACGGTGAAAATGGCGATCAGCGCGTAAAGGGCCGCCCGGATGCCGAACACGGTGGCGCCCACCAGCACGATCAGTCCGTCCAGAACCTGCATAATCTGGGCAATGGTATAGTGCTTCATGCGCTTCTGGATCAGGGCCGCCAGCATGTCCGTGCCGCCGGTGGTCGCCCGTGCCAGAAACACCAGGCCGATTCCAACGCCGCCGATGATTCCGCCGAACAGGGCGGAGAGGAACAGGTCGTCCTGCATAAACGAGCCGTCCGGAATCACGTACAATGCCACGGAGAGCATGACGGTGGCGAACAAGGTCCGTTTGATAAAGGTCCACCCCATAATCTTAAACGCGGCGATGAACAGCGGGATGTTGAGCAGCGTATTGCTCAGCCACAGGGGCACGTTCCAGATATCTTTAAAGATAATGGCCGCGCCGGTCACGCCGCCCGTAACCATGTTGGCCGGATCGAAAATGTTCTTGATCCCCATGGACATCAGAACCGTTCCGATCACAATCATACCGTAATCCACCGCCGCACTCTTATTTCTCATAACCTTCTCCTTTCAAAATCCGTACCTCTGCCCCTTGTGGCATACCAAACGCCCGGCAACGGCCCGCAGGCAGCGCCGGCGGCCCATAACGTTCAAAAAAAGCAGCCCCGGAATCCCGGAAAGCTGCTCAGTCCCGCACTGTTAAATCCGCTCGATGGTCTTTTCGGTGATTTTCACCTTACCCTCTTTCAGCAGACGTCCCACCGCCCGCTTGAAGGCGTTTTTGCTCATGTTAAACTCCCGCATGATCACCTCCGGCTTCGCCTTGTCGTTAAAGGGAAGCACTCCGTCGAATTCGTCAATGACCTTTAAGACCTTGTCCGCGTCCGACGACATCTGAATATAAGCCTTGTCGCGGGCGCACAGATCCAGCTTGCCGTCCTCACGCACTTTCATCACTCTGGCCTGAATCTCCTCGCCCTCGCGGAAGCTCCCAAACAGTTCCTGCTTGGGGATCAGCCCGTAATACTTGTTGTCCACCGCCACAAAGGCGCCCAGCTTCTCGCTAATTTCATAGACCGTACCCGTCACCCAGTCGTCCGCCTTGTAGGGAGACTGATTGCTCATGTGGGAGTACACACGCATGGTGGCCGCCAGGCGGTGGCTCTTGTCCACATAGAGGGTCACCAGACACTTCTCCCCCTTTCGGACCGGGTGCGTCTGTTCCTTAAAGGGCAGCAGAAGATCCTTTTCCAGCCCCATGTCCAAAAACGCGCCGATTTTAGCCACGTCCTTGACCTCCAGCAGGGCGGTCTCCCCCACCTGCAGCTTTGGCTTTCCCGTGGTGGCGATCAAACGGTCGGAGGAATCCTTATAAATGAACACTTCCACCTTATCCCCAACCTTGGCTCCCTGGGGCACCTGCTTTTTGGGCAAAAGCACGGAGGCCTCATCCCCCGCCTTCTCGCCCACATAGACGCCAAATTCTTTTGTGCGCAGTATTTCCAGTTCCTGTACCTTACCTAACTCAATCATTCCCGTTGCTCCTCTTTCCCAGGTCTGCCGCCCGCGGACGGCGCCTTACTCCAACCTGCTGCTTCTCATCTGTATGGCCGGACGGCTGCCTGCTTCGGTTCCGTCCCTTCTATAAAAATACTTGTAAACGCTACGCCTCTGCTCTCAGCCAGACAACCGCGTAGATCTCCCCCGTTTCGCTCCCCAGCACAACCGTGTAACACTTGTCCTGCCCACAGGCCACACGGGGCACGATCACATCGCCGAGCAGCGCCGCTTTCTTATAGTCTGCCCGGATTTCCCGGATTGTAATCCCGGCCGGGACAGCTTCCCTGGCGATTTCCACATACTGGGCGTTGTTCACGTGATGGTTGGTGTCCAGATGATGGCGGGCCACCACCACCGGCTCTACCGCTTCCAGGTGCTCCGGCACCGGAATCTTGCGCGGCGCCTTGCCCAGTTCCAGCCTGGGCTCCGGCTCCCCGTAGGGATCCGTGTCCGCGCCGGTCACGCGGATGGGCTGTTCCTTCTCCAGATCGTATAAAAACCACACCGAAGCCGCCCGGACGCAGTCGTTTCCGTCCAAATCCCGCAGCACAAAATTCCGATAGCCGTAGATGCCTTTAAAATCGTTGTGCCAGGTCCCCACGGTCAGCCGTTCCCCCAGCCGCGGATAGCGGTCGATGACAATCTGCCAGGAGGACAGCAGCCAGATTCTACGGTGTTCGCCCAGATATCCCACGCCAACGCCCACATCCTCGGAGTGGAACGTGCTGCAATCCTGCATATAATTGATGATTCCGGTCACCGTCAGCCTGCCCTCTTCGTCGGTCTCGCTGTAGCGCACCCTGCTGTCAAACGTATACATAGTCAACCTCTCTCTTCACAGGTCCGGAAGTCTGTCCAAAAACGCCCGGATTCCTGGACCTATTGTAGCACAGAGGACGGGGAGAATACAAGCACGTTTTCAGTCGAACGCCTTGTCTTTGGCGCAAATTCGCACAGAACGGCGGGATATGGCGGGACCGGACATCCCCGGGTGAGGTACGGCTTCAAAAAGAGAGCAGACGCCGCGGGCGGCTGAATCAGAATAAGAGCACCTGCTGCGGACGGCAAGCCCAAACGGACTTCCGTTTTACCCGCAGCGGGTGCTCTCACGATTTTGTCATTCTACCGCTCAAATGGCGATACTGCTCTCCCACACCTGAAGCGCCCGGCGCGCCTGAAGGCGGCGGCGTTCAAAATGCTCCATGGCCTCACGGCTGCCCGCGCACTTGACGCGGCTTCGCTCAAAGCGTTCCTCCAGGGAGACCTCCCGCTCGCCCTGCACCAGCTTGTCGGCCAGGTATACCACCAGCGTTTCGTCCGCCTGTTGTGGTATACAATCCAGATCGTGGTGCTGGCGCACGATCTCGGCTGCCAGGGGATAACCGCTTCTGCTGAGGATTTCAGCGCCCCGCCGGGCGTGATCGGGCTGGCCCTTGCCGATGTCGTGGAGCAGAGCCGCAGACCGGACCAGCTCCAGGTTCAGACAGATTCCAAAACGGCTGAGCCGGACGGCCATATCCAGAGCCTTCCGGCTGACCGCCTCGCTGTGACGCCGCACCGTCTCCGGCATCCCGCTGGTTTGCAGCAGCCATTTTAAGGCCTCTCCGTCCGGATATCCCTTCCCCCGGCTGCCGTTTAACGCCAGAAGACGCCGGTATTCCTCCCGCGTGTCCGCGTCCGTAAAGCTCCCCTCGTCGTAGACCACCACGTCTCTTACCAGCTCCTTTTGGCCCTTTAAGAAGCCCCGGAGCCCGTCGTCCCCTTGGTACGCCATGGCCAGCTTCACCATCTTCCGATCCAGCTTCACCGGATGGCCATAGCGGTCCATACTTTTGGTGCGGACGATGGGGCTGTCGCACTCCATCACACGGCGCACCGTGGCCCCGGTCACCGCGGGCACGTCCACCGGCATAACCAGAATCTGGTCGCAGAGCTCTGCGATGGCCCCAAAACCCAGACGCAGCGAATCCATCATCTCCGAGGTCTCATAATGTTCATTGCGGATCAGTAAAACCCCGCTATCCGCCAGCTCCCGTTCCAGCTCCTCCCCCCGGAATCCGGTCACCACAACAATCGGGTCCGCATGTTCCGCTTTTAACATGGCAACCAGATGTCCGGCAACGCTGAACTCCCCAAAGGGAAGCAGAGGCTTGAAGGCCCCCATGCGGGAGGAAAGTCCCGCCGCTGCAATCACTGCTCCTGTCCGCTTCATTCCACACTCCTCCATTTCATGGGCCGGGGGCGTCAAGCGCATCCGTCTTTGCCGCCGGACGGCCTCCGGGAACGCCCTGCCCCTTGCCGCCGGACGGCCTCCGGGAACGCTCTGCCCTCTGCCGCCGGACGGCCGAAACGCCCCCGGGCTTCACTTCCGGGCAGCCGCCTATTCCGTCACCCCGCCGCTCATCTGCGCCATCCGGTCCGCTCTGCGGACCGCATAGTCCTTTAACGTCCGTTTAAGGGCGATCTCCGCCATCTGCGCGCAGTGTATGCTCTCCTGTTCCAGGCCCCCGAAAAACTCCGAGAGGGCGTCGGCGCTGATCAGATACGCCTCCATCACCGGCTTTCCAAGCGCCAGCTCTGCGGCCCGGGCCGCACAGGCCTTTAAGGGCGGGCAGGCGGACTCGGTGATCGTAAAACGGCACTCCGTGATAATCTCACGCCTGGTATCCACGAACATGGCCAGCACATCCCCGCAGCCCGGCTCCCTTGCCTCGCCTCTGCCCAGAAATAGTTCCGGCTCCCCCAGGTTTTCCGTCTTTTCACTGTATAAAATGATTTTTTCCCGATCCATTTTCCTCTTCCTTTCCTTCGACCGTAAGGGCCTGTTTGTCCCGGCAGGCCGGGCGGGCAGGCCGCGCTCCAGCCCACCGGCCCTCAGTTATGCCGTCCCGCCCGATTTCAAAATCCCAGAAACCGCCGTACCATCACCTTGGCCATCTCGATCTTATAGCCATTCATTTCCAGCGGGATGGCGTGCCGCAGGGCGATCTCGGCCGCCTCACGGGCAGCCTCCTCATTCAGCGCCTTGCCGCGCAGGTAGTTCTCTGCCTCAGTCATCTTCATGGGGATGGGAGCCACGGCGCCCAGCACCAGGCTGATCTCCTTCACCAGACCGTCCTCCAGGCGGTAGGTTCCTGCCACGGCCAGCACCGCAAAATCGATGGATTTGCGGACGCGGTATTTGTCGTAAACCGCCACCGTACCCGGCTCAGGTCCTGGCACCACGATCTCCAGCACGATCTCCCCTGGCTTTAAAATATCCTTCACACGGGTGGAACCGGCGAAAAATACCGCTCCGTCCAGCTCCCGCAGGCTGGTCCTGACCCTGGCGCCGTAGGCGTAGAGCATGTTGGCCATGTCGCTGGGGTTCACGGCCAGACAGCCGCAGTTAAAGCAACGGCAGGCCTCACCGCGGACCGCCTCCTCAGGCAGGTCTCCCATGTCCTCCTTGTCCATACCGCGCTCTTCGACCGGCAGCAGCGGGGACTTCACCGCGCTGCGGCTGTGGCGACAGCCCGGATCAAAGGAGGCCAGCTTGGTGGCCTCGCGCGCTTCCTGCGCCTTCTCCACCTCCAGCGGTTCCAGGCCGCAGTGGCGGTTGATGGCCACAGCGGTCTCCTTGCCCGCCGCGATGGCCTTGATCACCGTAGCCGGGCCGGTGGTCACATCGCCTCCGGCGAAGATTCCGTCCACGCTGGTGCGGTTGCCTTCCAGGGCCTTGATTCTGCCCCGCTCCGTCTCCACCTCGTAAGCGCCGTTTAAGAACTCCAGGTCCGCCTTCTGGCCGATGGCCATGAGAATGATGTCCGCATCCAATGTCAGCAGCTTGTCCTCGTCGTAGACCGGATTGAAGCGGCCGGTTTCATCCAGCACTCTGGGACAGCTCTTGAACACGATGCCGCTGACCGCTCCATCCCGGCGCAGCACTTCCTTGGGTCCCCAGCCGTTTTGGATCACCACGCCCTCCTCCAGGGCGCGGGTGACCTCCTCCTCGTTGGCCGGCATACCGTCCCGCTGCTCCAGGCAGACCATGGTCACGTTGGGCGCGCCCAGACGTTTGGCCGTGATCGCCACGTCCATTGCCACGTTGCCGCCGCCCACGACCACCACGTCGGAACCGGGTTTTTCCAGGATATAGTTGTTCACGTCCACCAGAAATTCCAGGCCGAACCGGGTCAGTTCCTCGCCCGCAAGGCCGATCAGGGGGCGTTTCCAGGTGCCGGTATCCAGCATCACGCCGTCGCTGTCCTGATAAATTTCTTCCAGCTGGATGTCGGTTCCCACCGCGCAGCCGCACCGGAAGGCGACGCCCATATGTTCCAGAGCTCCCACGAACCTGCGCACGATCTCCTTGGGCAGGCGGTAGGCCGGAATGGCGTAGGACAGACAGCCGCCCGCCTCCTTCTGTTTCTCGTACACGGTCACGCGGTAGCCGCTCTGGCGCAGGTAACAGGCCGCGGTCAGTCCCGCCGGGCCGGAACCCACGATGGAGATGTGTTTTCCGTTCTCCCGCTCCGGCTTTGTGAGAAATTGATCCGCGTGCTCCAGAATATAGTCCCCAAGGAAACGCTCGATGCTTCCCACGTTCAGGCTCTCGTCGTAGGTGTTGCGGTTACAGCCCTCCATGCAGAAGTGGGCGCAGACGCGACTGGTGATTGCGGGCATGGGATTGACCTCCAAAAGCACCCGGGCCGCGCTCTCATACTCTCCCGCCCGCACCATTTCCATATAGGCGGAAATGTCTGTGTGGGCCGGACATTTCCCCGTACAGGGAGTCTCGCACACTTTGGCCGCCCCGAAAATGGAGTGGTACCGGTTCTCGCCCATCATAGCAGAACACAGGTGACCGCTCTTTCTGGCGCAGTTGATCTTACCGCCCAGAATGTCGGGATAACGGTAATACCAGCAGCGGATATCCTGGCAGATATTTCCGGCTACCGTGGCTGTGTTGCGCAGATTGGGGGTTGCCACGCTTTTGGCCGCGGTCTGCAGCGCGGGCCATCGGCTCCCCACAACCGGTGAATCCGCCACGTCCCGCAGGGTGGCCGCAGCCCCGATGTGCAGGCCGTCCTCCTGCTCCTCAATGCGGTTTAAACCCGGGATATTCTTTAAATTCACCACCTGCCCGGGATATTCCGGCAGCAGACCGTCCTTTAAAACTCCCAGCAGATCCGTTCCGCCTCCCATGGCTACTGTGCCCGGCTCCATCAGGAAACTAACCGCCTCCTCCACAGACGCCGGGTTCTTATATGTAAAATTTTTCATCTATTTTCCCTCCTTTTCCTTCAGCGCCTGAATCACCTTGGCAGGCGAAAACGGATACGAGTTCAGCTTGATGCCGCAGGCGTTGTAAATGGCCATGCGGATCGCCGGGCCGCCGGGGGCCAAAAGCGGTTCGCCCACGCCCACCGCGCCGAAGGGGTAGTCGTTTTCGCTGTTCTTCATGGATTCCAGCACAATATGATCGTGCTTCACCACGTCGTTGAAGGTTCTGGTCTTGTAGTCGATGTTGCTGGGATTTAACACGCGGTAGTCATTGGGATCCCAGACCGTTTCCTCCATGCAGGCGATGTCGATGCCGGCGAAGAAGGACTGGAGCTGGTTTCTGAGGGGCAGCGGGTTCACAACCACGCCCGCGTCGGAGCCGCCGAAGTGGTCCACGATGCGGAAGGTGCCCATTTCCAGATCCACCTCTACCTCCACAAACTGCAGGTGGAAAATTGTGCTGTTGTGCACGCCCTCAAAGCGTCCGCAGCCGGTCACGCTGTCCACCTTGCCCATCAGATGTGGGAACAGCAGGTAGGTCTCCCCGGGGTTGGACAGCCGGTAAACCTTGCCGCCCTTAAAGCCCAGATCGTCCTCCGGAACGCCGAATTTCTCGTGAGTCAGCTGATAGAGCTTGCGCTTTACATCCTCGCAGGCCCGCTTGGCCACGATGCCGCCGCAGTAGGTGGAGCGGGAGCCGGTGGAGCCGAAGTCCGGGGGCGTCATGCCGGTGTCCGCGTCGGAAACCCGGATGCACTCTAACGGCATATCCAGCTCTTCAGCCACGATCTTCAACATCACGTCCCTGGTTCCTGCGCCGAATTCCGCCATACAGGTGGAAAGGTACACGGCGCCAAGACCGGTCAGGGTCACATTGGCGTTGCTCGGCTTTCCGCCCGTGTCCGAGTGGCCCGCTGCGCCCACGCCCACGCCTCTTGCCTTCTTTCCGTCCGGGGACACCCAGGTGGGCGTTCCCCAGCCTTTAAACCGGCCGCTCCAGCCAAAGGCCTCCGCCGTTTTCACCACCAGATCGCTCCAGTCGGCGGTCTTGTTGTTCTGCCAGGGATGAGGCTCGGCCATGGCGTTGTGGTAGCGGTCGCCCTTTTTCATGGCGTTTTTCACCAGATAGTCCACCGGGTCCACGTCCAGCTTGGTGCAGGCTTCCATGATGGCCTGGCTGACCAGGGCCGTGCTCTCCATGTATCCGTAACCCCGGAAGGAACCCGACGGCATGTGGTTGGTGACCACCACCTCGGCATCAAATTTCTTGTTGTCGGTCTTGCACAGGATCGGAAGGGTGTTGGTTCCCACCGCCAGCATGAACTCCTGGGTGGACGCGCACACCCCTGCGTCCGCGTACTGGCGCATCTCCACGGCGCTGGCCAGTCCGTTTTTCTTCATTCCGAACCGGATGTGAGCGTTGGTCACCATGCGGTTCTGATGGATGGCAAAATGCTCCTCCTTGGTGTAGCAGAACATCACGGGACAGCGGGCCGCTTTCGCCATGACGGCCGCAAATACCAGGGGCTGCACGTTGCCGCTGTAGAGCTTGGAGCCGAAGCTGCCTCCCACGGCCGGAGCGGTCAGACGCACCTGCTCGTAAGGCACGTTCAGGGCCGACGCCACGTTCTGGTGGCAGTAAGCGGGAGCCGCGGCTGAGGCGATAAAGTTGTAGGTGTCGTTCTCATACCAGCAGATGGTCACCGGCGGCTCCACGGGCAGCGGGTTCTGGCCGTTCTCGATGGAGGAATCCACCTCCACGATCACATCGGACTCCGCAAAGCCTTTTTCCAGATCTCCCACCTCGAAATTCAGGTTATTCTTGTGGGGCGCGATATTTCCGGGGAGCTCGGGGTAAAGCTGGGGCGCATCCTCCGCCAGGGCCTCCTCGATGGTGAACACGGGCTTTAACACCTGGTATTTCACCTCGATGAGCTTCATGGCTTCCAGGGCGATGTCTTCCGTCTCCGCCACCACCAGGGCCACCGCGTCCCCCACAAAGCGCACGTACTCGTCCATCAGGTGATGGTGCTTTGGCGGGGTGAAACCGTTGGTGATGAAAATATTCCGGTCCACATCCTTCCAGGTCACCACCGCGGAGACGCCGGGATAGGCTTTGGCCTTCTCCGTGTCGATCTCCGCCAGCCTGGCGTAGGGATGAGGGCTTCTCAGAATCTTGCCGTACTGCATTCCGGGCTTCTTAAAATCCCCCGTGTACATCGCCTTTCCCGTCACGATCTGCGGGCCCAACAGGCGTTTTGTCTCTTTTCCAACATATTTCAATTCGCTCATACCTGCTCCTCCCTCTTCTTCCGGTTCTGATCCACATAGGCCATGATGGATTCCACCGCCGTGTAATGGGTGCCGCAGCGGCAGTAATTGCCGGCCAGAGCCTCCCGCACTTCCTCCTCCGTGGGCTCCGGGTTCTCATTGAGCAACGCCTTAGCCGTCATAATCACGCCGGGGATACAGAATCCGCACTGGTAACCGCAGTTGTCTAAAAATGCCTGCTGCAGGCCGTCCAGCTCCCCGGTGGCCCGGTCCGCCAGGCCCTCGATGGTGGTGATGTCCGCGCCGTCGCAGTCCATGGTCAGGGTCATGCAGGAGGTCACGGCCCTGCCGTCCATAATTACGGTGCAGCAGCCGCAGGCCCCCTGGTCGCAGCCGATCTTAAGCCCGGTCAGCTCCAGACGGTCCCGCAGGGTGTGGGCCAGGGTCTCGCTCTCCGGCATGTCGGTCCTGCCGTCCCCCACCGGTATCTCATACGCTCTGCCGTTTACTGTGAGCGCAATGATTTTCTGAGTGATTTCTTTCATATTGATCTATCTCCTTTCAGTATGCAGCTACGGCTGCCGGTCGTTCTTTACAAAGAGGCAGAACACCGCCGCGATCACGGAGCAGCCCAGGAAAATGTACCAGACAAACGAGTAGCTCCCGGTAAGGTCGATGGCCCGTCCCACGATGATCGGCATGATCAGGCTGGCCAGCTGAAACAGCAGGTTCTGGGTGGAAGCCGCCGTGGCCGTGTACCGCTCTCCGGCCAGCATCATGGCCGAGGTGGTGTAGTGGGTGGAGGGCAGATAGGAAATGGCCCCGTAGACGCAGCCCACGATGATCAGCCCCGCATACCCCCTCTGCATGGAGAACAGCACCGTCATCACGCCCATGGCCGCCAGGCTCACGATCAGGAAATTCCGGTGGGACATGCGGCATTTCACCGCAATGGAACCGGACAGGCAGGAGGCGATAATCCCCGCGATGCTGTAGCAGGTGATGATCATACCTCCCTGTACCGGCGTAAAGCCCAGGCTCTGGGCGTAACGGTTGGTCCAGGTGGCGAAACCCACGGTCACGAACATGAACATAAAGCCGCTGACGCCCAGCAAAAGCTGCTGCTTGTTGGTGAAAAATCCCACCAACCCTTCCAGCAGCCCGGCCTGGCCCTTCGTTTTGGTGGCAGCCGCCTGCGCCACAGCCGGATTTCCGGCGGGGACCGCAGACGTTTTTTGCGGGATGGGCTGTACGAACACGGCCAGCAGCGCCACGATGATCACCACGATGGCGGCTACGATCAGGAACGTATTTCTCCAGCCCACGGCCTGGTTTAAGGGCGCTCCGATGGACTGGGCCAGGGTGATGCCAAAGGGCGGCGAGGCCAGCACCACGCCCATTGCGGAGGCGCGCTTTTTCGGCTCAAAGGTGGTTACCACCACTTTGGAGCACTGGGCCATCACGCAGCCGCTGCTGATACCCGTGATCACGCGGATGACCAGACCCATCTCATAATTGGTGATAAACGACATGGCCGCCGTCATCACGCCGCCCAGCACCGTACAGGCGATCAGAATGTACTTCGGCTGATACCGGTCCGCCATAATTCCGCCCGGAATCTGCGTCACCAGATAACCGGCGAAAAACGCCGACATATAAAGGCCCGCCTGTGTGGCGTTGATCCCGAATTCATTGGACACGTCCGCCATCAGGGGACTCCAGATGTACCGGCTCAAAAATGTAAATGTAAACGCAAGCGTGACTGCCGCGAGGGACAGATAGGGATTTCGCTTCTTTTGTTCTGCTCCCATAACCTACTCCTTTAACTTTTCGTTATTTTTTTAACACTTTTGGTCAAAAAAAATGGCTGCAGCCCATTTTTAATGCTATACAAAATGCATTCTGTATAGTCCCTATATTACGGCTTTTTTCGCCATTCGTCAACATATTTTTGTGATTTTCGCTATTTTTTTACGACTATATCGGATTTTTATGATCTTTTATGTCAGTCAGCCGACAATACATATCGTAATTTGTATAGCATAAATATTAACAGCTCCCTGAATCTTGCGCCGGAGGTATTTTCCCGGTATAATAAAACCAAGCGCACCTGGCCACGCAGCCGCGCGCAAACAGGAAATGGGGAATCGGAAATGGCAAATGAAGCAGAGAACACAAACCTGAAAGCGCAGATCCTGCAGGTAGCGGGCCGCATGTTTTTGGAGTACGGCTACAGCGGCACCACCTTTCAGAAGATCGCCGATGAGCTCAACATCACCAAAGGCAGCATCACCTACCACTTTAAAAACAAATTCCTGATCATGGAGATCTTCATTGACGACTTTTTCAATCAGCTGAAGGCCTATATCGACTCCTATCCGGACGAATACCGCAACATCTACTGGCGCTACTGCATCATGTACATTTACGCCTACCGCCGGATCATGCGCACGCCCCGGAACATCGAGCTGTTCTACCACAAGGATCAGCAGACCCAGTGGCAGACCCACAAGATCAACATGGTGTCCCACATCTACGAACAGATCGAGCAGGATTTCCACAAATCCTACGAAATGGCGGACCTGCAGATGAAGGCCTACATGGATATGGGCGCCCGCTCCCGCCTGTTTTCCGTCTACCAGGAGAATCCCGTCTCCATGACCCTGGACCAATACTGTTACTACCACATCTACCTGATCGGCGCTCTCTGCAAGCTGGACGAGCAGACCATCCAGGAGAACATCCGCGCCGCCTTCCAGTTCGCCGACACCCACGAGCCGGAAACCAACTCGATCTTTCAATAGCCCCCCCCCCCCCACATGGCATCAAAAAAACTGCCGCACCAACATCATTCCCGACATCGGTACAGCAGTTTACTTTTTCCTCCCCCTCCCAACCGTGGAACCGCCAGCAGCCGGCCCAATCCCTAGCCGGAAAAGAGCCGGGGGCGGGCAGAGCTGTCTGGCGATTTTCCGAGAGGGTCGATGGCTCTTAGCCCGGAGAGGGTGCGGAGCAGGGGGTGAGGGAGGGCGCTCCACGCCCGAGCGAAAGGGAACACGGAGGGGCAGGCTTAAGGCCTGCGCCGTAGTTTTCCCGATCCCCCTGCGGAGCGCCCTCTCCGGGCTTAGAGCCATCCCCCGGTCGGACTATGAGCCAAACGGCCCTGCCCGCCCCCGGTTCTTTTCCCCGACCCCTTCCCCCGGCTGCATACCCCCTTCTACTTCTCCCTCATAATCCCCACAATCACTCCCTCTGTCTCCACCATCCCCGGCGAAGCGATCAGTCCCATATTGTGCATGGTCTCCTCCGGCGTCATCCCGTTAATCCCGTGCACATTGTCAATAAAAATCCCCTGCATGGCAAAGTCCACCGACTGGAACGCCGCGTCCACCGCCACAACGCCCTTCATGGTACAGCCCTTGTTTCCCCCGTCGCAGATCATCCCGGTCAGGCTGCTGGCCATATTATTCACCGTCTTAGCCATCATATCCACCGTTCCGTCCTTCAGATACACCAGTCCGCAGGCCATTCCCGTACCCGCCGCGATTCCGCACCCGCAGAACGCCGACAGTTTCCCCGAATACTCCTTAATGTACATACAAACCAGATAACTGAGCGCCGTAGCCCGCAGCAGCTTCTCATCCGGCAGCCCCTTCACCTTCGCCACTGCGTACAATGGCAGCGTGGCGATAATCCCGTGGGCCCCGGACCCCGTAATACTCATGGCCGGCTTGTCGAGCCCGATCACCCGGGCCTCGATGGCCGCATTGCACAGCAGCGACGCCGTCTTTTGCTCATCCGCCGAGAAAATCTCTCCCCCGTTTTTCTTTAACAGATACCGGGCGTAGGTCGTTCTGGGATTTTTAAGTCCCTCCTCAAACAGCTCGTAGTTCATTTTGAACGCATCCATAATAAACCGGATCTCCTCCACATCCACGGTGGAACTATACTCATAAATCTGCTCCAGGGTATAGGAGTGAATCAGCGGCTTCTCCACCGCCTCAGTCCCGCGCTTCTCCTCCCCAGAGAACACCACCTCCCCGTTCACCGCGATCCGGACGATGTTGGTGTGGGAATCCCGGATGGTCACCACGGCTTCCCCGCTCTCCGTCTCCACCGACGCCTCGATGAAAATGCGGCTGGTGATCTCCGTCATCTGCGCCTCCACCATCCCGGCGGCCACCATTTTCTCCGCCGCCTCGTTGTCGGCTTCGGTCACATCCGCCAGGCTCTCCAGCCCCTTTTGTGGAACCCCGGCCACGGCTCCTAAGGCGGCGGCGTAGAGATTGCCCACATGGCTGCTGCCCGGAATCCCACAGGTATACGCGTTCTTGTACATCCCGCTGTTCAGCTTGATCAGGATCTTTTTCACGTCCCCTTTTAAATAGGAACGGGCTGTGGACACCGCAAAGGCGATGGCCCCCGGTTCCGTGACACCCAGCGCCGGTTTCATATCGTTTTTGATCAGTTCTGTCAATTCATGCATGGTAATCTTCTCTGCCTCCCTGTTTTACTTAGCTGAAAAGCCGCTCTGCTTTCAGCGCGGCGGCTTTTATCATCTTACACCCGGACGGTGTTTTGTTCAATGTTTTTTCAAATCCTAAGCAATCGCCCGCAGGCTGCGCCGGCGGCCCATTACATTCATATCAAATGGCACGCCGCGAAATGCCCCGGTGATACCTCCCGGAATTCCGGCCGCTCCTCTGCGCAGCGCGCGGTGGCGTGGGGACATCTGGAGGCGAACTTGCAGCCCGGCGGCGTGTTGATGGGGCTGGGAATATCGCCCTTTAACATCTGCACCTTCTTGTTCTTGCTGATGGCCGGGTCCAGCTCCGGGACGGCGGACATCAGGGCCTGGGTATAGGGGTGCAGGGTATGGGTATAGAGCTCCTCGGTCTCGGCGAACTCCACCAGGGATCCCAGGTACATCACGCCCACTTTGCGGGAAATGTGGCGCACCATGGACAGGTCGTGGGCGATAAAGAGATAGGTCAGCCCCAGCTCTGCCTGCAAATCCTCCAGCATGTTCACCACCTGGGCCTGAATGGACACGTCCAGGGCGGAAATGGGCTCGTCGCAGACGATAAACTCCGGGTTCACGGCCAATGCCCTGGCGATGCCCACCCTCTGGCGCTGGCCGCCGGAGAACTCGTGGGGATACCGGCTGGCGTGGTCCTTGCCCAGGCCCACGGTGCTTAACAGCTCATATATGCGGTTCTGGCGCTCTTTCCCCTCGTACAGATGGTAGATGTCCAGAGGCTCCCCGATGATGTCCGAAACGGTCATGCGGGGATTCAAAGAAGCGTAGGGGTCCTGGAAAATCATCTGCAGATTTTTCCGGTACGGCCACACCTCCTTGGCGCTCATGGGCGCCAAATCCACTCCCTTGAACAGAATCTGCCCGGCCGTGGGTTTGTACAGGCGCATGATGGAGTAGCCGGTGGTGGATTTTCCGCAGCCGGATTCCCCCACCAGGCCGATGGTCTCCCCCTTGTGGATCTGGAAGGAAACGTCGTCCACCGCCTTCACGTACTCAATCTGTTTTCCTAGAAGCCCTTTCCGGTTCTCGAAATACATTTTTAAATTCTTTACTTCCAGCAAAATCTCATTGGTCACGGCGGATTCCTCCCTTCTGTGCCTCATACATTGGATTGGACGGAGCCTGAGGATGGCACATAAAACAGCTCACCCGGTGGGTTTCGCTTAAATACTGCTCCGGCACCTGCATGGAGGCGCAGGCCTTCATGGCAAACTGACACCTGGGGTAGAACGGACATCCGGTGGGCGGATTGAGCATATCCGGCGGCGTGCCGAGAATGGGAATCAGGCGCTGCTTGGACTCCTCCCCCGTCACTTTGGGGATGGAATTCAACAGTCCCATGGTGTAAGGATGTCTGGGCTCGTAGAAGATTTCCTCCGTGGTCCCCTCCTCCATCACCTTACCGCCGTACATCACGATGATCTTGTCGCAGATGCTGGAGGCGCAGCCCAGGTTATGGGTGATCAGAATGGTGGCGGTCCCAAGGCGCTCGTTGAGCTCCTTCATCAGGGACAGCACCTGAGCCTGGATGGTCACGTCCAGGGCCGTGGTGGGCTCGTCCGCGATCAAAAGGTCCGGTTCGCAGGATAAGGCCATGGCGATCATGGCTCGCTGGCGCATACCGCCGGAAAACTCGTGGGGGAAGGACTCGTAGCGCTTCTCCGGGGAAGGGATTCCCACCAGCTTCAGCATCTCCACGGCCCGTTTCTTCGCCTCCGCCTTGGTCATCTTCTGATGGGTCAGAATGGCCTCGGTGATCTGGTTTCCAATGGTGAACAGCGGGTTTAAGGACGTCATGGGATCCTGGAAAATCATGGAAATCTGATTGCCCTGAATCTTTCTCATCCGGCCCTTTTTCACCTTAGTCAGATCCTCGCCCTTAAAGAGAATCTCACCCCCGGTCACTCTGCCCGGGTGGGCTAAAAGTCCCATGATTGATAAACTGGTCACGCTCTTGCCGCTGCCGGACTCTCCCACAATACCCACGATCTCGTTTTTATGGACGGAAAAGCTCACGTCGCGGATGGCCTTTACTTCCCCCAGATGAGTAAAGAAAGAAGTGTGCAGCCCTTTTACTTCCAATAATTCTTCGTTCATTGTACCGCTCCTTCCTATCTTTACTTTCTCTGCTTCGGATCAAAGGCATCCCTGAGTCCGTCGCTGAACAGGTTGAATGTCAAAATGGTTACGGAAATGGCGATGGCCGGGAACACCATCTGGTACGGATACACGTAGATTCCGGCCAAAGCGTCGTTGCACAGCGTGCCCCAGGAAGCCATGGGCGCCGAGATTCCAAGACCCACGAAGCTCAAGAACGCCTCGTTAAAAATAGCGCTGGGAATCTGCATTGCGATGTTTACCATGATGGGACCCATCATGTTGGGGATCAGATGCTTGGTGATGATCCGCCGGGTGTCCGCGCCGGTGACGATGGCCGCCTTGACGAACTCCTGCTGCTTTAAGGTCAGCACCTGCCCTCTGACGATCCGGGCCATCTTCACCCAGAAGGTCAGGCCCAAGGCCAGGATAATGGACACGATGCCCGGCCCCACCACCACCATGATCAGAATCACGTACAGCGTCATGGGAATGGAATCCAGCACGTCCACGATACGCATCATAATGTTGTCCGTCTGTCCGCCCGCGTACCCCGCGATGGCCCCGTAGAACACGCCCACCACGAAGTTGATGAAGGCGGCGAAAAAGCCTACTAACAGGGAGATCCGAGCGCCGTACACGATCCGGATGAACAGGTCGCGGCCCAGGCCGTCGGTGCCCAGAAGATAGGTCTGGTTCTTGACGCTCACCTGGTGGGTCAGCGGTTCCCCGTCGCAGGTCACCTGGGTGCGGGCCATCTTGTTCTCCAGAATATCCTGGGCCTCGCTCAGGCTGATCTCCTTGGTGTCCGTGCCCTCGAAATACTGCTTAAGATAATCGGCTTTTTTCACCTGAACCATGTTGTTCCCGCTCTTTTTTGCCGATTTCTCCAGCTTCTTGTACTCCTTCAGCGCATCGGAGTAAAAGCTGTAGTCGACCACAACCGCCTTGCCGTTGATGTCGAAATAATTCTTTTTCTGGGCCATGTCCTTGCGGGTGGCCTCCGCCAGCCCCTTAAGCTCGCCCTTGGGACTGACCACCATCAGCATGTACTGGGGCGTCACATAGATACTGTTCTCTTCGTCAACCGGGTACACCTTCATAACCGCCGGCAGATTGGCCAGGTTTAAATCCTGCTGTTTATAGCTGTAGGGCCAGAACCAGGGGATCACGATGGCTCCCAGGGTGATGACGACAATGGCGATCATGGAAACCATGGCCACCTTGTTGGCCTTCAGCCGTCTCCAACCGTCCTGGAAGAAGGTGAGGCTGGGCCTTTCAATTTTCTCTGCATCTTTTTCCTGCTGCTGTAGAGGTTCCCAGACCTCGGCAGGAAGATTGTTCAGCTCGTTTTCATTTGTCATGCTCTGTCTCCTAACACCTATTGATACTTGATTCTCGGGTCAATCAGCACATAAAGGATATCCACAACCAGAATACAGATCACCAGAATCACGGAGAAGAACACGGTGATGCCCATGATCAGGGTGTAGTCGCGGTTTAAAATGCTGTTGGTGAACAGGTTTCCGATTCCCGGTATGCCAAACACCTTCTCCACCACAAAGGAGCCGGTGATCAGAGCCGCGAACATGGGTCCGATGTAGGTGACCACGGGAAGGATCGCGTTTCGCATGGCGTGCTTTCCCAGCACCTTCCACTCCGGCAGCCCCTTGGCTCTGGCGGTACGGATGTAGTCCTGATTCAGCACGTCCAGGGTGGAGGTGCGCATGAGCCTCACCACGTAGGCCAGTGAGAACAGGGCGCTGACGATCACCGGACCGATGTAACCCTTCCAGTTGTTCACGCCGTAGGAGGGCACCAGGCCCAGAATCTTGCTAAACACGAACAAAAAGCCTGTGGCAAACACAAAGCTGGGTATGGTGGCGCCCAGGGTGGACAGGAACATGAGCAGCCGGTCCACGAATTTATTTTGCCGCAGCGCGGCGATAATCCCGAAAAACACTCCCACCAGAAGCACAATGGCGGAGGCCCAGATTCCGATGGTCAGGGAGTACGGAAATCCGGAGGAAATGATGTCGTTGGTCGTGAGTCCCTTTTTCATAAAGGAAATTCCGAAATCGCCGTGGGCGTAATCGGACAGATATTTGACATACTGTTCGGACAGTGGGCGGTCCAGCCCGTATTTCGCCTTCATATTTTCAATAATCACGGGGTCCGCCATTTTTTCTGAGGAAAAGGGATCGCCCGGGATGGCTTTCATCAGGAAGAAGGTGAGGGTCATGATAAACCAAATGGTGATAATCGCGGATACGACCCGCTTTAATATGTATCGAAGCATTTTCTGGCTCCTTTCATGTACATCGGGCACGAAACAGGGCGGGGCCCGGTTCCGCACAAACGCATGCGGCGCGTGTAAAAACGGGAGGCCGGCAAAGGGTATCCCTACCGGCCTCCGTCAGTCTGTCCGCTTATTCAATCACACTGGCTGACTTGAACATAAAGGTATTGCTCGCCGTCAGCTCAACATCCTCGACCAGGTCCTCGTTGACCACCGCCGTATAGGACGGATAGTAGAGCGGGGTAACCGGCATATCCGCCATCAGAGCCTGCTCCGCCTCGATCCAGGCGTTGTCACGGTCCGCGCCCTGGGACGCAAGAGCCTTGTCAAACGCGATATCAAACGCCTCGCTGCCCGGGTTTAAGGTGGTGTCATGGGGAGCTCCGGTGTACGGTTTCCATCTCCACTGGGGAGTGTTGTTGCCGTTCTGGGAGTAGAACAGCTTGATCAGTCCGCTGGCATCGTAGGGGCTGTTGGTCCAGCCGCCGGTGGCCATCTGGTAGTCGCCCTTGTTCTTGGTGGAAGTGAACACGCTGGACTCCTCCGCGCGCAGGGTTACGGTGATTCCTAAGTTGTCCTCCAGCATCTGCTGAATGGCCTCACAGGTCTTTTTGTTGCGGTCGTTGTTGGCGTATGTAATTTCCAGAGCCGGGAAGTCCTTGCCGTCGGGATATCCGGCCTCGGCCAGTTCCTGCTTCGCAGCCTCAACATTGGCCTGTCTGGGGTTGATTCCGTACTCTTCCGCCGGATAACCGTCGCTCTCCATGGTTCTGAAGGAGCCGCCGTCGGTCTTCTGGCAGGTGGGTGCGATAAAGCCGCTGGCCGGCACGCTGCCGTCCTTTAACACCTGCTCCACGATCTGCTTGCGGTCAATGGCGTACGCGATGGCCTTGCGCACATGCACATTGTCGGTGGGCGCTTTGTCCACGTTGAAGTTCATGAACTGAGCTCCGGTGTCGGCGCTGACGATTACGTTGGGATCTTCCGCCACGATCTGGGGAATCTGCTCGGAGGGAAGGTTGTCCATCACGTCGATCTCGCCCGCCTGGTATGCCTGGTAAGCGGTGTTGTCGTCGGTGATGATCACGGCCTTGATTCCCGCCAGCTTCACGGAATCCGCGTCATAGTAGTTGGGGTTTTTCTTGAACAGGAAATGGGAACCTACCTGATACTCTTCCAGCATGAACGGTCCGTTGCTGACGCAGGTTTCCGGCTTCTTCTCCCAGCCCTCTCCGGCCGCCTCCACAACGTCCTTCTTGATCGGAAGGTAAACGTCGTTGGCAACCAGCTGCGGGAAGTAGGGGGTCACGTTCTTTAACACAACCTCGAAGGTGTAGTCGTCAATGGCCGTGGCCTTGATGTCGTCATAGGAGCCGGTTCCGTCGAAATACTCCTGGCCGCCCACCACATAGTCGGTGATGGCCTGCAGCGCCTCGGAAGCGTAATCCGGATCGCAGATTCTTCTCCAGGAATACTCAAAATCCTTGGCGGTAACGGGATCTCCATCGGACCACTTGGCGTCGTCTCTCAAATGGAAGGTGTAGGTCTTGCCGTCCTCGGAAACGTCCCAGGACTCTGCGATCCCCGGCTTAAAGCCGTCGGACGTGGAGACGGTCAGTCCCTCAAACAGCTGTTTCACGATTGCATCCGAAATGGATTCCGAATTGTTAGTGGGGTCCCAGAGCTTGGGCTCCTTGTTCAGGCGCCAGACCAGATAGCGGTCGGAGCCGGCGGAAGCCTCCTCCTCTGCCTCAGCTTCGGTCTCCTCCTCAGCGGCGGAAGTTATGTCCCCCCCCCCCCTGATTCGTGGTGGCCTGGGTCTCGGCCGGCTTGGAACCGGAACCGCAGGCGCTAAGCGTCGCCGCGGCCGCAGTGGCAAGCAGCAGTGAAACTAACATTCTTTTTTTCATAGCATATCCTCCTCTGTGCTCATTTTTACCTATAGTATAATTATTTTTGTTTATTTTGTCAATATATTGACTTTATTTTCTTGTACGATTATAATATTTTTATATTTCAGGTCATTTCGACCCCAATTTTGCAGGAGGAAGCATATGAAAATTTATATTTCGGTGGACATGGAAGGCATGGCCGGAATCACCGCCCCCTTCCAGGAGAAGGAGGAGGTTCCTTCATTTCGAAGAGCGCTTCACAACCAGATCCGTTGGATCATAGACGGCATACGCCAGTCGGCCGTAAACGGCTCCGTGGAGGAGATCACCATCTCCGATTCCCACGGCAGCGGCACCAACCTTTCCTATGATGAGCTCTGCGCCATGGACGAGCGGATCAGCCTGGTCAGCGGTTCCCCGCGCAAGCACTTCATGATGTCCTGTCTGGACGAAAGTTACGACGTGGTCTTTCTGGCCGGCTACCACGCAGGCCCCGGCGAGCCCCTGGCCAACATGGATCACAGTTTTTCCGGCCGCGCCGTGGGCTGCCTTAAGATCAACGGCCATTATATGAACGAATCCACCACCAACGCGGCCCTGGCCGGGGACTACGGGGTGCCGGTGGCCCTGGTGGCCGGGGATTCCGGGCTGCGCCGCCAGCTCATCGACCAGAAGCAGATGCCCTGGGTGGAGTTTGTGACCACCAAGGAGAGCCTGTCCCGCTACGCCGCCAAGTTCCCGCCGCAGAAAAAGCTGCGGGAGGACACGGTCGCGGCCGTAAAGCGGGTACTGGAATCCGACTTAAAGGCCCTGCCCCTCTACCGCGTGGAAGCGCCTATCCGCCTGGCCATCGACTTTAAAACCACCGCCATGGCCGAGATGGTGGCCCAGCTGCCCATGGTGGAGCGGGTGAACGGCACAGAGGTCGACGTGATCTGTCAGGATATGACCGAGGTGGAATGCGCCATCTCCGCCATCACCGGCCTGGCCGGAATCGCATAAGGGCAGGCGCCCGGCACTGCGCTGCCCGGCGCCTCCTAATTATGGTCCGCACATATGCATACTGTATACAATATGAAAGGAAGAATCCATTATGAACCAGTATAATTTTGATGAAATCATTGACCGCACCGGCACCGACTGCCTGAAATGGGACGACAACGGCAGCCCGGACATCCATCCCATGTGGGTGGCAGACATGGACTTCGCGGTGGCTCCCGAGATTCAGGCCGCCATGGAGCGCCGCCTGCGCCACCCCGTGTACGGCTATACCTTCCACGGCGACGGCCTGCTCTCCGCCATCACCTCCTGGGTGGGACGCCGCTACCACTGGAACATTGAGAAAGAGTGGGTGGAATTCAGCCCCGGCGTGGTGCCCGCCCTGTCCATGAGCGTGCTGGCCTTCACCAATCCCGGCGACCGGGTGATCATCATGACGCCGGTGTACCGCCCCTTCTACAACTCCGTGCGGGAGAACGGCCGGGTGATCGTAAACCACCAGCTGTCCAAGGATGAGAACGGCTACTACACCATCGATTTTGACCGCCTGGAAGCCCAGATCGATAAGCGCACCAAGATGATCATGATGTGCAATCCCCACAACCCCGCCGGCCGCGTATGGACCCGTGAGGAGTTGACCGCTCTGGCGGACATCGCCAAACGCCACGACCTGATCGTAGTCTCCGACGAGATCCACGCGGACTTCATTTACTCCGGCCACGAGCACATTTCCATCGCCTCCCTGTCCGAGGACATGGCGAACCGCACCGTGACCGCCTACGCGCCCAGCAAGACCTTCAACCTGGCGGGGCTCTGCCAGTCCTACGTGGTGATCCCCAATCCCCGGATGCGGGACGCCTACATGGCCATCTACGACGGCTGCATGGACCTTGGAAGCAACGTGTTCGGCATGACCGCCCTGACCGCGGCCTACAACGAGGCCGAGGGCTGGCTGGACCAGCTTTTGGTCTACCTGGAGGCCAACCGGGACTACGCGGTGGACTATATCCGCAAAAACATCCCCGAAATCAAGGTCTGCGTGCCAGAGGGCACCTATCTGCTGTGGCTGGACTGCGCGGGACTTGGACTGAAAAACGAGGAGCTGAACCAGTTTTTCCTGGAAAAGGCCAAGGTGCGCATGAACATGGGCTACCGCTTCGGCGAGCAGGCCGACACCTTTATGCGCCTCAACATCGGCTGTCCCAGAGCGCTCCTGGACGAAGGACTGTCACGGATTGAACGGGCGGTAAAGGCGCGCTGACAAACGGGGGAAATGACTATGAATTGGAACCGCATTCGTGAAGAACGGAAGAAAAAGGGATACACGCTGGCCCAGGTGGCCCGGGAGACCGGTTACAGCATCGGATATATTTCCCAGCTGGAACGCAATCAAAAGGAACCGTCCCTGGCCGCTCTGCGGAAAATTGCGGCCTGCCTCGGCTGTTCCGAGGTCTACCTGATTATGGGCCAGGAAAATGAGACCGCCGTGTCCCACTCACCGGATCAGGACACGCCCTACGGTCCCGGTTACATACTCCGCAGGGACCAGCGGGTTCCCATGAAAATACCGGAGATCGACACGGCCTACTCGATCTTCACGCCGGACCGGCTGCCGGATAACCACAAACCCTGCATGACCGGGCTTTTCGTCACCTTAAAGCCCGGCTGCTGGGTCACGGAGACTATGATCCTGCACCAGAACATGGACGAAACCGTGCTGATCACAGAGGGACAGCTGGAAGTTCACATCGGAACCCATGTGTACGACGCCGGCACCGGGGACTGTCTCTACATTCCCCAGAATACGCTTCACAACTATCTGAACACCGGCCTGAAGGATGCCCAGTGCATCGTATTCTTCTCAGACCTGATCTATTAGGAGGACTTATGACTATTCAATACACCATTGACGGGCATTTCGACATGCTCGGGGATGTCTGCCAGCGCAGACGGAACGGGGAGCGGGAGGTGATACGCCGCTGCTTCTACCCCGCCTTCGCGGCCGGGCATGTGACGGGCGTGGTCGCCTCAATCTTTGTGGACAGCTGCCGCCTGCCCTACGGCGCCTTGGAGGACGCCATGGAGCAGGTGGGCGCGCTGCACTGCGAGATCGCAGAGTCCCCGGACATTCTCATGCTGTGCACCTGCGCGGCGGATTTCGAGGAGGCGGCCCGCAGCAAAAAACTGGGCGTGCTCATGTCCTTTGAGGGGGCGGAGCCCGTCTCCTCCCTGACGCTGCTCCACAGCTTTTACGCCGCGGGGGTGCGGGGCCTTGGACTGGCCTGGAGCCGCAGAAACCAGGCTGCGGACGGCTGCGATTTCATGGGCGGACTGAAAAAAGGCGGGTTGACCCAGTTCGGCCTGGACCTGGTCCGGGAGGCGGAGAAGCTCTCCATGCTCATCGACATCAGCCACTTGAGCGACGAGGGCGTTGAGGACGTGCTGAACCATACTTCCTGCCCCATCGTCGCCACCCACAGCAACGCCCGCGCCATCGCCTCCAACAACCGCAATCTGACCGACGCCCAGATGGCGGAACTGGCAAAAAGGGGCGGACTGGCCGGTTTAAACGGCTGCAGCATCATCGCCTCGGAGACAAAGGAAGGCGCCAGCCAGGAAAAGCTCATCGAACACCTGGATCACATGATCGATGTGATGGGCGAGGACCACGTGGGCTTCGGTTTCGACTTCTGCGATCAGTTCCTGACCGGAAGCTCGGCCCAGGATCTGGCCCGTATGCCCTATGTGTCCTTTGATCTGGTGGGCGGCCACGGGGCGTTACCGGAGTTTATCGGCCGGCTGGCGGACCACGGCTACGGGGAAACGCGCCTGAAAAAGATCGCCGGTGAAAACTGGCTGGAGCTGTTTAGAAGATTAGAGGCGAAATGATACACATTACCGGAACCATCAGGAGGAAATCATGAATCAGAACCTTGAAGAAAATGTGAGACAGATATTATCGAGATGGACAGAGGGGCTTTGCCCGGGCGGACAGGTGTTGATCCGCAAAGGCGGGGAAACCTTCTACGAGGGCTGCTTTGGCTACGGGAACCTGGAAAACCGGATTCCCATCACGCCGGAGAGCATCTTTCACATCGCGTCCATCTCCAAGCAGTTTACCGTGCTCTCCGTTCTGCTGCTGCAGGAGGACGGCCTGCTGAGTGTGGACGACGACATCCGCCGCTATGTGGGAGACCTGATCCGCTTTGAGGAGCCGGTGACCCTGCGCCAGATGTTCAACAACGTCAGCGGCATCCGGGACCAGTGGGAGCTGCTGTTCATGCGGGGGATCAAGATCAACGACTCCATCGACATGGAGGACGTAAACGAGACCATCCGCCTGCAGAAATCGCTGAACTTCCCGCCCCAGGAGGGCTATCTCTACAGCAACACGGGCTTTCACCTCTTGTCCGTGATCGTGGAGCGTTTAAGCGGCATGAGCTTTCCCCAGTTTGTGAGGGAGCGCATCTTTAAGCCCCTGCACATGGACAACACCCTGGTGCGGGGCAGCTACAGCCAGATCATCCCGGGACTGGCCTACTCCTACCAGGACGACGGCACCGGGACCTACTACTACAATCCGCTTAACTACTCCCTTTACGGACCCACCAGCGTCAACACCTGCGCCCGGGATCTGATCAAAATACTGGACGAGTACCGCAATCCCTCCCTGTTCAGCCCCAAGACGGTAAAAACCGTTCTCACCGCGGCTGTGCTCAAGGACGGCAGTGAGATCGAATACTGCGGCGGCATGATGACCCATGTCTGGAACGGCCTCAAGGTCTACGAGCACGGAGGCGCGGACGCCGCTTACCGCGCCCAGCTTCTGTGGATTCCCGAGAAGGAGCTGGAGGTGGTTCTGCTCAGCAACACCACCACCTACATGGCCTCCGTGGCGGCCAAGAAGCTGGCCGCGCTGGCGCTGGGGCTGGAGCCCGATTCCAGCGCCGCAGACGTGCAGAACGCCTGCGCGGCCTGCCCCGGCATCTTCGTGACCGCGCTTCCGGACGATCCGGTTGTGATGGAGATCACAGAGCAGGACGGAGCGTTTTACATGAAGCGCGAGTACGGACCCGCGCCGCTGATCCCACAGGAAAACGGCTCCTACCGGGTTGGATCCCTGGACGAATACCTGGTGTTCCACGGCGATACTTTGGAGCACCTGCTTCCCACCCGGACCGCCGCCCTGCGCCGGGCGCAGCAGTCCGCGCCGGTGGACTGCCCGCTGCGTCCGGGGGATTATTATCAGGACGAAACCCTCTGCATGCTAACGATCTGCTGGAAGGGCGAAGGTCTTGTGATCTCCCACCCGCGCTACGGGACAACACCTCTGTACTTTACTGCGGACCAGCGGGGAATCTTCGGTTTCGGCCCGGACTTTGTGATGTATGTCACGCCCTGCCAGGGTGGAATCTCCCTGGACGGCTACCGGGCGCGGCACATGGTCTGCCGTGCCTTATAGGGAAGCCAGAACGGATCCGCTGTCGTAGATCAGCGCCAGCACCAGCTCGTCCCCGTCCCGGCTGATCAGGATATCCTCCGCCATAAACAGGGCCACGCGCAGGCTGCGGCAGCTCTCGGCAATCCGCAGATCGTCCGCACAGCGTAAGGCGGCGGTGATACTCCCGTCGCTGTCCCACTCCACCTCCAGAAGCGAAGAGCTGGCCCTGGCAAAGCCGCGCAGCGCGGGCAGAACCGCCTGCTCAAACCACTGCCGGCCCCTGGCCAGCCGCTCCGCTTCGGCCGCGCGCTTCACGTCCTGAATCGACTCCCAGACCTGCATGCGCTGCCCGGGAGATAGTGCCTCAATCTCCGCGTATACTGTTTCCTCCAGTTTTTCCGTTTTTCGATAATCGTACTGTTCCATTTCCATTTCCTCCATAATTTTGCTTCATTATACCGACTATATTCAGTATATTCAAGATGAAATTTGCCACTTATAGTTAGTGATGAGGTGAAATACCATGTATGATTATAGTCCGCTGTGGCAAACGATGAGGGAAATGGGCATCACAACCTATCGGCTGATCAAGGAAGGAATTGACAAAAAAACGCTTTCAAATCTGCAGCACAATAAAAATGTTACGGTACTGACCCTGGAAAAGCTGTGTACCATATTGAATTGTTCCGTGGAGAATGTTGTCAGAATCGTGCCGGAAGAAAAAGGAGAGGAAGCTTAGTCCTCTCCTTTTTCTTCGCCCTCCTTGAACTCCAGAAGATCCGAAATATCACATTTTAAAAACTCACAGAGCCTGGCCATGATGGTGAGGTCCACCCTGCTGATCTTATTCTTACAGTAATTGTTGAGCTGCGTCCGCTGCATCAGGCATGCCTTGCAGACACTGTTCTTGCTGCAGTTATGCTCCTTCAGGTACGACTCCAGCTTTATCTCAATCCGTCCCACGCTGCACCCCCTCTTTTTCAGTACACTAATTATATGGGTAGACATGTACCAAAATAAGATGTATTATAATACAGGCTGTACATATATAACATTATGTAGCAAATCGCAACAGGAGGTATTAACTTACTATGGAAACCTATGATTACACAGAAGGCGGGGCCGGCTGCGACATCAGCTCCCAGATAGACGCTATGTCCGCCAGAGAGCTGCAGGCCGCGGCTGAAGCCATCCGGGCCATCCGTCAGACCAGCGCCCACGCGCGGCTGGACAGCAGCCGGGCCTGGTTCGACGCCGCGATTCTGCCTGCGCTGCGGGATTTCGCCGAGATGACCGCCTCCGTCCTGGTGATTGCAGACCAGGACCGCCCCATCGTCAACGCCGTCATCCGCAACTCCGAGGGGTTGGACATCACGGGCAGCTGCAAATGCATGAAAATGGCGCTGAACCTGGCGGACCACATCTACATCGGCATGGAGGACGGCCAGCCGGCCCTCTCCCTGGTGTTCGACTGCCAAAATTATATCGACTGAGCGCGGGCCACAGGCCGCGCCGGCGACCCATTGCATTCAAAAAAACCTCATGGAAACTCCATGAGGCTTCTGAGCTGGGCTACTTGGATTCGAACCAAGAAAATGACGGAGTCAGAGTCCGTTGCCTTACCATTTGGCGATAGCCCAATTTTCAGTTTTAATTCCGCAGCCCTCAGTGCCGGCTGCGGAATTTATTATATCATACTGTAAAAATTAGTCAAGCATTTTTTTCTAATTTTTTAAATAATTCCCACAATAATTGCAAAAAGCATCATCACCACGCTCAGCGCCCACAGCGGCAGGAAGGAAAACTTGATGTGTTCCTTCAGATCCACCCCGGCTAAACCGATGGCCAGGAAGGTGGGCGGCACCACCGGACTCACGGACAGGCCCACGTTCTCGCCGATCAGCATAGCGCGCCCCACGGTGTCCAGGGTGACGCCGAAGGGCTCCACGATCTGGCCGATAATCGGCATGATGCCGTAGTAGTAGGGATCCGGCCCCAAAACCATTCCCAGAGGAGCGCCCAGAGCGCCCACAATGTAGTGCAGATAGCGCTGCAGGCCAACGGGAAGGGCGCTTATGAGCACCTTGGACATTTCCAGAACCATTCCGGTCTGGGTCATCACGCCCAGGAAAATACCCGCGCAGAGCAGGGTGACGGTCAGCATGATGCTGGAGGGCGCGTGGGCCTGGATCCGCTTCTGCTGAAGCTGGGGATCCGGATAGTTGACCGCCAGCACGATGATGGTGCCCACCATGAACACCGCGTAGGTGGGAAGCCATTTCTGCACCAGGGCGATGATCAGCACAATGGTGAAAATCAGATTGAACCACAGCAGCTTGGGGCGCTTTAAGGAAAGATCCACGCTCTTCTCCTCGTCCGTCTCATCGGTCTCCGCCGCCACGATCCCCAGCTTTGCCAGGCGTCTGGTCTCCACAACGCCCAGATAAACGGCGATACCGATCAGGGAGACCAGGCCGAATATCTGCATGGGAATCATTTTAATCCAAAGCTCCGTGGCATCCACATTGGCCGTGGTGGCTGCGCGGATAGTCGGCCCACCCCAGGGCACCAGGTTCATAATACCGGTGGCCGCGCCGCAGAGCAGTAGCAGAACCGTGGGCCGGATGTGCATCTTCTTGTAGATGGGCAGCATGGTCGGTATGGTGATCAGGTAGGTGGTTGCCGCCGCGCCGTCGATATGGCCGATCATGGCGATGACGGAGGTGAAAATCAGGATCAGGGTGATATTTTTTCCAGCCTTCTTCACCAGGCCGTCCACCAGCTTGTCAAACAGCCCCGCGTCGTTCATGATTCCGAAATAGGTCACGGAAAAGATGAACAGAATGGCCGTCTGCCAGGTGGAACCCACGCCCTTTCCGATGAAATCGGAAATATCCGCCAGGCTGAAGCCGCAGATGAGCGCCCCGATAATGGGCAGCACCGCGAAGCAGAACGCAGGAAGCGCCTTGCTCTTAAAGATCAGAAGCATCATTACAATGATAATCAGAAACCCTACCAGTGCAAGCATTTTATTTCCCCCTTTTCTCTCACTGTTTTGTCACTTTTTGGATCAGGTAATTCAGTTTTTCCACCCAGTTGTCGCGGTCCTCCACCATGATGGTGTGGCCTCCGTTTAACAGGAACACCTCGGTGTCCGCGATGCCGTCGGTGAGCATTTTCACGTGTTCCAGGGTGCGCGCCTTGTCCAGGCTGCCGTGGGCGATGACAACCGGGCAGGCGATCTTTCCCAGGTCCGGCCTGAGGTCGTGCTCCCGCAGGGTTTTGGAGGACTGGTACACCGTCTCCTTATCCACCTGCTTTGCGTACCCGATCATTGTCTCCTTTAACACCGGATCGACCGGGCGGGCGAAACAGCGGGAAATGAACGGCTCGAACAGTTCCATGGAAAACCACTGCTCCTGAATCCGCTTTGGCAGATCCGGGTCCCCGTGGCCGATGGCGCAGGGGCCTGTGTTGGAAAGCAGCAGGCCGGCGATGCGGTGTTCCTCATCCGCTATGGCCGCCTGAAGCGCCATCACGCCTCCGGCCGAGTAAGCGGCCAGAATCACCCGCTCCAGCCCCAGTTCCCGCACCAGCTCCTCCACCCGGTTTCCCAACTCCACAATATCCCAGGGGCCCGGCGATCTGCTCCAGTCAATCACCGCAGACTGCCAGGGAATCTCCCCCTCAATTCCGTCAAATACCGCAGGCGGAGTGGCCATCCCCCCGGGTATAAAAAGCACTGCCGGCCGCTTGGGGTCCAGCTCTCTCGTCATCTTTAAATTGCTCGCCATCTTCTATCTCCTCGTTCTTATTTCTCAACCGGACCGGCGGCCGCCTCGTCCCCTGAAGCCGTTTTAAATGTTGACTTCATCGTGGATTTATTATAATATAAAATCAATTTTTTGGATAATATCAATACTCCATACCCTCCTTTCGGATTTTCCGATGGATAAGATGCACAAGTTGAAAAGGACGTGAACCGTGAATATGGAATTAAAAGAAGTACAATACATTCTGGCCATCGCGGAGTGCGGCAGCCTCTCCAAAGCGGCCCAGCACCTCTACGTGGCGCAGTCATCCCTCAGCCAGTTCTTAAAAAACTATGAGGCCCAGTCCGGGTACACGCTGTTTATCCGTACCCCTCAGGGGTTAAAGCCCACCTGCGAGGGCGCGCTCTATATCCACACCGCCCGCCAGATCATGCGCATGCAGAACAATCTGAACAACCAGTTGATGGAACTGTCCGGGCTGCAGCGGGGAAAGGTGTGCTTCTCCCTCTCCTCCTTCCGGTCGCCCTACCTGCTCCCGCTGGTGCTGCCCGCCTTCCGCCGGAAATACCCCAATGTCGAGGTCGCCATCACCGAGGCCCACATGGCCCGGCAGGAGCGCCTGCTGGCCGAGGGACGGGCGGACGTGGCATTTTTAAGCCTTCCCCTGGAAAACCAGGAGATTCCCTATCTGAAGGTCATCGAGGAGGAAATCTTTCTGGCCGCGCCCGACGGTCATCCCATCACGGCCCAGGCCCGCCGCAATCCTGCAACCGGGCGCATGTGGATCGATTACCCCACCATGAACGGCCAGGACTTTTTGCTGTACAGCATCAATCACCGTCTCAGCACCTTTTCCGACCGGATCTTCACGGAGTACCACATCGCGCCCAAGATCATCCAGACCCACGACAGCTTTGAGACCTTAATCCGCCTGACCGAGGTGGGCATGGGGCTGACCTTTATCCCGGAAACCTACATTGACAACCGCCACAGCCTCTCCTATTTCTCCATCGGGGAGACCGGGCAGTTCCGCACCCTGGTGCTGGGGTACCCGCCGGTGGGATATCTCTCCAAGGCGACCCGTGCATTTTCCAATATGGTGATCGACATGCTCCAGGAGCAGCACCGGGCTCTGGACGCAAAGCTGAAGGAGGGTTCGCACATTGGACATTAAAAATATCCGCTATCTCTTTGCCATCGAGGAGCTTAAGAGCATCTCGGCGGCTGCCAAACGGCTGTACATCTCACAGCCCACCCTGAGCCAGTTTCTAAAGAAATACGAGGACGACCTGGGATATCCCATTTTTATCCGCACCAAGCAGGGGTTGAAGCTGACCCGGGAAGGGGCCGTCTTTTTGGACACGGCCCGGGAAATTCTGCGGCTGGAGCGGGACATGAGAAACCGTCTGGCGGATCAGGCCGGGGCTGTTTCCGGCGCCGTGATCTTCGCCGTCTCAGCCCAGAGAGCCCCCTTCCTCATGCCCCAGGTTCTGCCGGAATTTTACCGGAAATATCCCCAGGTGACAGTGGAGATCGTGGAGGGCCGGACCAAGGATCTGGAGGAAAAACTGCAAAAGGGGACCATCGACCTGGGCATCCTGGTGCCTCCCCTGTCGGACTCCGGCATCTGCTGCGAGGTATTTATGGATGAGGAGATTCTGCTCGCCGTGCCGAAGGGCATGGAGCTGCCGGCAAACGTCCACCGCGAGCCGGGGCGTATCCCCTGGGTGGACCCGGCCGGGCTGGCGGAGTGCCCGTTTCTTCTGTACGATATCAACAACCGCCTCCACGACTTTGCCGTAGAGCTGTTCTCCCGCTATGGCTTCAAGCCTGCGAACCAGCGGACCTACCGCAACCTGACGCTGATCGCCCGCCTGGCCTCCGCCGGACTGGGGATCACCTTCCTGCCGGAGACATTTGCCGATCCCTCCTACCGGCTGGACTACTACTCCATCGGGGAGGAGGGCTGCTTCCGCCCCCTGGCCCTGGGCTTTCCCTCCGCCAAATACCGCTCCGGCGCCGTGGCGCGGTTTGCAGAGCTTCTGAAGGAAACGCTGCTGGCGGAGCAGCGGGCGTTTCGGGGCGGGAGCTGGGAATAAAAATATTTTCTCTCTTCTCAAGGACGGGGTCTGTACATGATCCCGTGAATATCAAAACCAAATATAAATAAATCAAACGCGTGGCAGAAGATAATTTTCTGCCACGCGCTCGATTTACCATAAAGTTCCTACATATACCAACCAGACACCTCAATTCACCACATTCACTGGCTTTCCCTTCAAAAACGCCCGCAAATTTCCAATAGCAGTTTCTAACAACCTTGCCCGGGACTCCCTCGGCGCCCAGGATATATGAGGCGTAATAATACAATTTTTAGCTTTCAGTAATGGATTATCTCCCCGAATCGGTTCCGTGGACACTACATCCAATCCCGCCGCATACACCTTTCCGCAATTTAACGCATCTGCTAAATCCTTCTCCACCACCAGCTGTCCGCGGGAATTGTTCAGGATAATGACCCCTTTCTTCATCTTTTCAATATTGTCCTTATTGATCATGCCTTCCGTATCTGGAAACAGCGGACAATGCAGCGAAATTACATCCGACTCCCTGAATAGCGTGTCCCGATCTACATACTCTGCGATGGCACGTCCGCTCTCACTCTCAAATTGATCGCATGCGATCACCCGCATCCCCAAAGCCCCGGCTATCCGCCCTGTTGCCTGGCCAATCCGCCCGAATCCCACAACGCCCATGGTTTTCCCTGCCAGTTCAATTAACGGGTAATCCCAAAAGCACCAGTCCGGATTTTTCTCCCAAGCGCCTGCGTGCACCGCCTGATCGTGGTGTCCGATATGATGGCAGATTTCCAACAGCAGCCCGATGGCGAACTGTCCTACTGCGTCAGTCCCGTAAGTTGGTACATTCGCTACTGTTATATTTCTCTCCCGTGCTGCACCGATGTCAATTACATTATACCCTGTAGCCAACACACCTACAAAACGGATAGACGGACATGCCTCAAACACTTCTCGCGTCAACGGTGTCTTGTTGGTATACACTGCCTCCGCATTCCCAATGCGCTGGATCACCTCATCAATATTGTTTGCGGAGGTTCTGTCATAGGCAACGCACTCCCCCAATTCATGAAGCCCATCCCATGTCAGATCCCCCGGATTTAAGGTGATCCCATCCAGAACTACAATTTTCATTTTCAATCCCTCATTTCAAGCTTTATGTTGCACAGTCCACCGAGTATGCGATTGCACTTCATTCATATGAACAGAGTTCCACCAAATTTCCATCTGGGTCACGCAGATAAATACTTTTCACAGCTCCCAGAGCCCCTGTCCGCTCCACAATGCCCACCTCAATCTCAATCTGTTTTCCCTCCAGTTCCCGCCGCACTGCCTCAATCGGCCCTTCCGTCACAAGGCAAATATCCAGATTTCCATATCCAGGATATCGGGCAGCAGGTAGATACTGCGCTTTTTCAGTGTGTATGTTGATTTTCTGCTCTCCGAATAAGAGCGCATGGCGTTTTCCATCAAAGACCGGCTTCATTCCCAAAAGTTCCCTATAAAAATGCAGACAAGCTTCAAGGTCCGCAGTCGTCAGCACCAGGTGATCCAACCGTTTTAGCCTCATAACGCCACCTGCTCCAGAAACCAGTCAAGAGCTTCCTCCCATTCTTCCCAGGACATAGAGCCGCGTGACTTCTTGACATGGTCAGAATTTAACCGTGCAGCTAAATCAGCACACGATTTCTTTAGCTCATCCCCATCTCCATATGCCAAAAATAGCTCAGATTCTCCATTCCCCATCAGTTGCGCCAAATCAAAGTCTGTTCCCTTGCACTTACCGATGGATTCTGTGCCGAACGCATTTAAAATCTGGTTTGTTTTCGAATCATCCACAAACACTTCGTCTGTCAAATTTCCGCAGGACAGGCTTATCGCCGCTTTATAGTGTGCTTTCGATAAAAGAGCGGTCCTGAGCGCTGCATAGCCGCCCTCACCGGCACCCGCGATGTACTGTTCGGACAAATCTACCGGGAAATAATCCTTCAACAAGGCGGGCAGCTCCTTCTCCAGCATCGTGAAATATTTAAGCCCATGGGCCATATCCAGGCCGTAACTGAGCGCCATATTGGGCATCGCCGCAATAATGCCGTATTTCTCTGCCAGCCGTTCCACACGTACCCGCCTCTGCCAGGCCGTATGATCCAGCCCTGCCGGTGGAAGCAGCCACAGGACAGGATATTTTTCCTTTTCGTTGTTCTCCAACGGAATCACCACATTAGCAGCGGTAGCTGTGGTCAATGCGGACGAATACATATTAATTTGAATCAGTGCCATACTTTTCCTCCTATTCAGCCTCCGGCAGCGTTTTCAGATATTCTTCGATCCATGTGTCCCAGAACCCCCACTCGTGTTTTCCCGATCCCTCATGATACTCGTACTCAAACGGATTTCCAGGAATGGACTCAAAGGTTTCCTTAATCGCCATCGCCACCGGGTAACGGATGTCCTGCTGCCCCATGGCATGATAAACTTTGGGATACTCCCTGGCCGTCCGCGCTGTGTCACGGATCAGTTTCAGAATATCATACTCTGTCCCTTCCAACGTATCCACATCTTCCACACCATACACGTCATTGTTAAGACTGAGATACATCGCTCCCGGCGTCTTTTTCCTCCAAAGCCCCTCCAGCGGCGGTACACCGCCGGTGGATAGCATACACACTCTGCTGTAACGGTCCGTGTTCTTTAATCCGATCCACATAGCGCCCGCTCCACCCATAGAAAGGCCGCCAATATAGTTCTTCTCCCGCTTCATACTCAGCTTTGGCAGCAGTTTCTTGCAGAACACCGGCAATTCTCTGGTCATATAGTCATAATATCGGGGACCATAGGCCATGTTCATATAACGGCTGTAGCTGACGGAAGGCATGATTACAATCAATCTCATTGATCCCACGTACCGCTCCAACGATGTTTTCCTCGCCCACATAGTCTCGTCATTGCTCCTTCCGTGCAGAAGCCACAAAACCGGTAAATCGTCCGTCTGTTTTACGGATTCCACCCCAATCTGCCCAATCTCCTGCTTCTCCTCAGGCATAATGATACTCAATCCAGTATCCATACCCAGCACGTTTGAAAAAAAGTTAACATGCAGTAATGCCATTCTTGCACCTCTCTTCCCGCTTAATTATAAATATCCGTCTTGACTAAAAATCCAAAAAATTCCAATACATCCGCCAGTGAACGGTTCCAGTAATACCAGTTGTGTGTTCCCCGGCTCTCTTTATACTGGTATTGCAGAGAGATCTCCTGTTCAAACACATCACGCATCCTCCGGTTTTGCTCCAGCAGCCCATCCTTATGACCGCAACACTGGAAGAACCTGGGCTTTCCCCCCTCGCTTGCATTTAACTTTCTCACCAGATGAAACAAATCCATATCACTGCCATCGTACTCCCCAGGCGAACCAAAAATGTTGCGTATATTTTCATCTATGTCCGCACATTTGTGCTAAACGGCTCCGCCACCGCTGCGAAGCCGGTAACAGGCCCATGGCACCGGAAAATAGTTATTTATCATCACCGGCAATTCCTTCGTCATGTAACCGTAGTATAAATATCCATGCTTTGCATTGGTGTAAAAGCTTCGGCAAGCGCTCGGCATCACCACGATCAAATCCAGATCTCGGCACAAAAGCGCCGTGTTTCCGTTGGTAAGATGCATCATGCCGTCATTGGAATGCCCGTACAGCAGATATAGCACAGGGTATTCCGTTTTGGAAGTATCAACCGGAGCACCCTTCAGCCGTTCCGGCAGCAGGACCGTCACATGGGCCTGCGTTCCCACATAGTAAGAATGAAACGACAAGTTCACCATTCCTATTGTCTAAAATCTCCTTTCTTGCTCCCCCTTTAGAAATACGGGAAGAATTGAGGCAACACGAAAATACATGCCAGCGCATTCAATACGGCCAGCGGCCAACCCGCCTTGATAAAATCTGTAAATCTCAGGTTCGTATAGGGCATCAACATATAGTTGGTAGCAGATGCCATAGGGGTCAGGAAGGAACAGCTGGAGGCTACCGCAACAGTCATCACAAAGGAGGTGGGGTTGGCTCCGAGAACCCCGGCCACAGCGATGGCGACTGGCGCCAGCAGCTGAACGCAGGTGCTATTGGCAATAAAACAGGTAATGATCAGAGTGCCAAAGAATAATACAGCGCTAATCACATACATATTAGTCGTGTTTGCCAGAACCTGAGCAATCCCATTTCCAAGGAAATCACTAATACCCGCCTCTGTGACAATTTTCACCTCTAACAAAGTGGTCGCAACCTGAAACAGGAAATCCATCCGTGCAGTTTTCACAATCTCCTTGGGAGTAAAACACTTGGTAACGATTAGCACCGCCATCATGGCATAGCCAAAGATTGCCGGAGTCAGGGATATTTTACCGGAAGACTCTAACACCAGTGACCCCACAAAGGCAATAAACGTGGCCCCCACAATCTTCATACGCCGGCGCTCCTCCTTGGTCAGCTCAATTGTCTTCATCTCCCCCTGATACTCCTCCGGCAGCGCCTCACCAGCGTAATTGGGGAAGTAATGACTGCAAACGATCATGTATAACCCACCGATAATCAGGCACGGAAGCCCCGTATAGATAAAATCAAAGAACTTAAGGGGTGCGAATCCTGCTCCCTCCAGAATGGAGGAGGCATAAGTGTTGGTGTTGGTTCCGATCAGCGTACAGGAGCCGCCCAGGGTAGTCGCATACATAGCGAACATAATAATCTTGGAGTGGCTGATCTTATAGTCCTTGGCCATAATAAACATTACCGGAAGCAGTGACAGGGTCAGATAATTGTTCTGCAAAAACCAGCTAAAAAATCCGGCCAGCACGAAAAAGGTTCCTAAAAGTATTGTATCTCTCCGCTTTCCGGTGGCGGAACCAGTAACCTTGGTAATCACCTTGGTGATCGGTACATCCAGATGGGACATACCGATTAAAGATGCAAACATCCCGATGAGCAGAAGCAGATGGATGGTGCTCTTGTTGAGAACGCCGTAGATATCCGAGGCCTTCAGCGCCCCTGTGTAAAGGGCAATAGGGGCCATAATAAAAAATCCAGTAAAGTTGGGTATCTTCTTGCTGGACAGACAATATACAAATACGATTGAACAAATAATAGCTCCAATTAACGGTAACGTCATAGCTATAATCCCCCTTTAGTTCATGTGATTTTCACTTCTGTGCAACAAAACACGGATGTTCGGAAATATTAATGTGATGGCCGCTGAAATTTCCATCTATATGCTCCCTGGCAAATCTGGCCGTACGCAGCAGCGTCTCAAAATTAATCCCCGTGTCGTAACCACAATGGTTTAACATATATATCAAATCTTCGCTGGAGGTGTTTCCTGTTGCCCCTGGTGCAAAGGGGCACCCGCCCAATCCACCCACTGCTGTCTGCACGCTGTATGCGCCGCTCAAAAGGGCCACATAGCTGTTTAGTGTCCCCATATTTCGGGTATCATGGATGTGCGCGTTAAATTCCACACCTGGGAACTGAGTCTTTACAGCCCTGAAAACACGCTCAATCAGTGTTGGGTAAGCCACCCCCACCGTGTCACACAGTGTAAACGCATCCACACCAATCTCCCGCAGCTTTCCCACCAGTTCCAGCAGTGCCTCCACCTGCATCTCTCCCTCAAAAGGACAGCCGAACACACATGCAATATCCTGGGTAATACGAATGTCAGGAAACGTCTGCCGGATCTGTTTGATTTCCTCCACAGACTCGTTCACTGTGCGTTTCACGTTTGCCATATTATGTGATTCGCTGAGTGAAATCACTGGGGTCAGCTCCTGAATTCCCGTTTCCACCGCAAGCCTTGCACCGTAAAAATTAGGCACCAGTGCAAACACCTGAAGGGACTTATATTTGCTCAGCACTACTTCCGACAACTCAGCTGCATCCCTCATCTGTGGAATCGCTTTAGGGCTTACAAACGATGTAATCTGAATCTTTTTAAATCCCGCCTCCACCAGGCCATCGATAATTTGAAGCTTTTCCTGGGTTGGTATGAATTCTTTGACATTCTGAAACCCATCGCGGGGTCCTATCTCCACTACATTTGCCTTCACCTTTTTTACCTCCTTTCCAACTGACCTAAAATACGCCTTTTTCAGCTAATGCCTGATATTCCTCATGGGTCTTACCCAGAAATTCCAATAAGATCTGCTCCGTATGCTGTCCTAAAAGTGGAGCCGGCGTTTCGATTGCCACCTTGTGGTTGGTAAATTTCAACTGGTTTCCCGTCACCTTCATCTTTCCTGCCACTGGATGTTCCAGCTCCACAAACATCTCCCGAGCCTCTGCAATATGAGGATCTTTCACCACGCGGTCAATGGTATTAACCGGACTTGCCGGAATCCCCGCGTCCAGAAGCGTCTCCACCACCCAATCGATGGTGTGTGCCTTGGTCCATTCCTCGATGAATGGTTTAAGCAATGCGTGGTTCTCCACCCGCTTGATATTACCGTCGAACTCCGGAGATTCCAGCTCAGGGATCCTTAACACATCTTTTAGCAGTCCATAGAGTTTATCGTTGCCGCAAGCGATAATCACCATGCCGTCCGAAGCCTGAAAGCTATCGTAAGGATAGATCGCCTCATAGCGGTTGCCGATTCGATCCGGCACCCGGCCGGTGCACAGATAAATCATGTTAATAATCTCCAGAGATGACACCATTGAATCCACCAGAGATACATCCACCTTGTCCCCTTCTCCAGTTTTCAGCCGGTTTACATAGGCCGCCAATACGCCAGTGCAGCAGCTGATTCCTCCCATCACGTCCGAGATCGCTGTCCCTGTCCGGGTAGGCTGGCCGCCCGGCCAGCCGGTGGTACTCATTAAGCCGCTCATGGCCTGGCCAATAATGTCATACCCTGCTCTCTGGGAGTAGGGTCCATAATGTCCGAATCCCGAAACCGCACCGTAAACGATAGCAGGATTTATCTTTTTTAGTTCCTCATATCCAAGGCCCAGTTTTTCCATCACCCCAGGCCGGTAATTCTCCAGCACAATGTCGCTCTTTGCCACCAACTCCTTAAAAATGTCACGGCCAGCTTCGGTCTTTAAGTTTAATGTCATCCCCCGCTTATTTCGGTTTAGATTCATAAAGTACGCACTCTCCCCATTGACAATGGGGGCGTTTCTCCTGGCATCGTCACCGCGCCCCGGCATCTCAATCTTAATCACCTCCGCCCCCATATCGCCCAGCATCATACCGCAATAAGGGCCGGCCAGCACTCTTGTCAGGTCCAGTACCTTCACTCCATCTAATAATCCCTTCTGTTTCATGGAAATTCCTCCTTTACATTGATTACACTTATATATAAAGCAATTTCCATGCCAGTTTTTTCTGTCACTCAGCATACGGATTTTACGGATATTCTGCCGATCAACAGGCCGATGCTTTTGCCCTCTTGTTTCAAACTAAGAAAACCGGCATTTTTTGAAACATTAACCGGTTGCTTCTTATCTCCAACAAAAAGGCATGACTGCCGGACCGTCATGCCTCAAGCCAGGTATGCTCCTGGTCAATGTTTTTTTTCCTGATTCGTCATACGCCAAATTGTTGTTCTGCTCACGCCTAAAAGCTGTGCGATCTGCTCCCTGTTGTATGAAAACACATTCTTCATACCATCAACAAGCTCCTTTGACACCGCTTCCCCCGGACGGTAACCATATAGTTGGAACATATCCTTCAGAAGCCGCTTTTCTCCTATGGCCTTGATAATACAGTGCTTCACATGGCCTTGACCAGCCTGTGTCTGCATTTCCAGATAAAGGCAGAATCTCTCGCACACGTTCTGAAGCTCGCGGATATTTCCCGGCCACGAATAAAGGTAAAGGATCCTCTTGGCTTCCTCATTCAGCTCAATATCATACAAATTAATATCCCGTTTCATACGATAGAAATGGCAGAATAGCTCAACCACATCCCTTTCACGCTCCCGCAGAGGTGGCACTGTCACCTCCAGTACGCTTAGGCGGTACAGCAGATCACGCCTAAACTGTGCATCCGTCATCTGCTCAAAGTTCTTGTTGGTGGCGGAGATAACGCGCACATCCACAGGAATAATCTTATCACCACCCACGTGCATGACCTCCTTTTCCTGGAGAACTCTCAACAATCTGGATTGCATCATTGGAGATATCTCTCCGATCTCATCCAGGAATATCGTGCCGTGGTCCGCCATCTCGAAAAGGCCCTTCTTTCCCCCGCGCCGGCCACCGGTGAAGGCCCCCTCATCGTAGCCGAATAGCTCCGACTCCAAAAGATTCTCTGGTAGTGCAGCGCAGTTGATGGCAATGAAATTTCCATTTCTGCGCTCGCTATAGTTATGGATACTCTGAGCAAATATCTCCTTGCCCACACCAGTCTCCCCATAGAGTAAAAGACTGGCTTCGCTCTTGCTGAAAAACTTGGCCTCCTCAATACAGTTTTTCATAGCTGATGAACTGCCGATGATATCGGTAAATTGCTTTTTTGCGCAGAATCCCTTTTCCTGACGCAACTTTCCCGCCCGTTCCTGCTGCATAAGCTGCTCCTTTAGCTGTGACAGCTGTGTGAGCATGATCACAGCCCCCGAGTAGTTCATGCTGCGATCTTCCAACCGAATCATTTTCCCATAAATTTCATGCTCCCGAACCCGCAAGGCAGACTCCTGCTCCTTGCAGCCGCTGTCCACAAACTCACTTACCCTGCACGCCGGAAATACCTCCGATATGTCGGCCCCTTTCAACTGGCTATAATCCACGCCAATCATCCGGGCCGCGCTGCGGTTTCCGTCAATCACGGATCCATCCCGGTCAATAAACAGTATCCCATTTGTGCTGTAGCTCATCATGGCAGACATGAACTGCTGCTTTTTTCTCGCTTTCTGCAGTTCAAGAGCCAGGAGTTTCGCACTGTCGATGGATTCTAAAATACTGTTTTTTCCCGGATAGATTAAAACAGTTCGTTTTCCCAACTCCTCCCCAATCTCAACCGGATGAGCCGCACCCACTACTACGTCCACCGCACTTTTCTCAATGAGCTGATACAACTCCTCCGTATCCTCGTAGATCAGATTTACTAGGCAAGTTCGGTTATCCTCCAGAAAATATTGCATAAACCGATCCGACACCGGCGCGCAGTAAGAGACAATGGCTACTTTTTTCCCATATTGCAGCCCCCGTTTCACTGCGCTCATATAGTCAAAATCCGTAATCTTGTACTCCAGCACTGGAACGCTGAAATTCTCCTTAGCTATCCTGGCATTTGCTCCACCTGCAATAATTACATCCGCCCGTTCAATCATCTGCCGTTTTTCTTTTTCTAATATTTCATTTCTCAGCCCTTCCACCACCGACAATTTTATATCCTCATCCGAAAATGTACCGATTGTCTCATCCACCAGTTGATGTAACCTCTTATATGTAATCAGGCATATATGGATCATAGTGTATACCTCCTCATTGGAATCGTCACTATGCATTGTATCAAAGCAGATGGATGTCTACCAGGTAAGGGGGTAAACATTTAATGTTTCAGATATTGGTCGCATCCGGTAGTGCGGCCTTTTACTGCACGCTATAGGCATTTACCTATACTTCTATACGCACAATCGTATTGGAAAAGGGATGAAAAATATGATACCCTGAACTTAACAGCAATCAAAACATGCAAATAAGGAGGGGAACTATGCTGATTCAAAAAGCCGCAATGGCCGGCACCCTGGAATCCAGCGACGCGCAGGTCACGGTGGAGCCGGGAACGGGCGCCCTGGAGCTCTCCATTGAGAGCAACGTAATCCACCAGTTCGGGCGGCAGATCCGCCGGACCGTACTGGACACCTTAACCCGTCTGGACGTGACGGACGCCAGGATCACCGTGGTGGACAAGGGCGCCTTAGACTGCACCCTGAAGGCGCGGGTGGAATGCGCCGTGTACCGTTCCGCCGGACAGACGGAACATCTTCCGTGGGGAGGTGCGATTCAATGATTCATCCTGACAAAAAGCGTCTGAGACGCTCCATGATGTTTTTAAACTGCCAGAAACCGGGTCTGATCAAGGACCCGTATATCTACGGCGCGGACTCCATTATGCTGGATCTGGAGGACGCCGTGGCGGAGAACCAGAAGGATGCGGCCCGCTACTCCCTGTTTCACGCTCTGAGGGAGATCGACTACCGCGGTGTGGAGCGCGTGGTGCGCATCAACGGCCTGGACACGCCCCACTGGCGTGAGGACATCCGGGTCTGCGTGGCCGGTGGGGCCGACACCATCCGCATCGCCAAAACCGAGCGCGCCCAGGATGTGCGCGTGGTGGAAGAAGCCGTGACCGCGGCCGAGGAGGAATTCGGCGCGCCGGTTGGCAGAACGCTGCTGATGGCGGCTATCGAGTCCACCCGCGGCGTGTTAAACGCCCTGGAAATCTGCGAGTCCTCGGAGCGGCTCTTCGGAATCGCCTTAAGCGGCGGGGACTATACCAAAGATTTACAGACCGTGATCTCCGGCACCGGCGTGGAGCTGGCCGGAGCCAGACAAAACATGATCATCGCGGCCAGGGCGGCTGGAGTCCAGTGCTTTGACACCGTGTTCACCAATCTGGACGACATGGAGGGATTTGAGCGGGAGGTGCGGATGATCAAGATGATGGGCTTTGACGGTAAGAGCCTGGTCAATCCCAGGCAGATCGAGATCGTCCACAAAATCTTTACTCCCACCCGCAAGGAGATCATCTTCGCTGAGAAGGTGGTTCGGGAGATCGACGAGAAAAAGGCCCAGGGCATCGGCGTTTTCACCGTGGACGGCAAGATGATCGACATCGCTTTCTACGACGGCGCCATGAGAACGCTGCGGCTGGCAAAAGCATCCGGTGTATATGAGGGGGATTTGTAAAATGATCAATCAGGTTGGACGTGAGATTCCCGACGAGCTGCTGGTCCGGTACGGGAAAAAGGGATTTGAGGGGTCCTATGCAAGGGACGACGAGGAGTACCGCAAAGCGGCTCCCACCGTGCGCGCCGTGGTGGACCCAAAACAGGAGAAACAAGTCGGCTCCATCCGGGAAGCATTGGAGAAATGCGGGCTGAAGGACGGCATGGTGCTCTCCTTCCACCACCATTTCCGGGACGGGGATTATATTGTCAATATGGTAATGGAGCAGGTAAACGCCATGGGCGTGAAGGATATCACCATCTGCGCCAGCTCCCTTGGGGCGGCCCATGATCCGGTGGCGGCGCTCATCGAAGAGGGCGTGGTCACGGGCATCCAGTCCTCCGGCGTCCGGGGCAAGATCGGCGAGGCCATCTCCTACGGCAAGCTGAAGACCCCGGCCATCATCCGCTCCCACGGCGGGCGGGTACGGGCCATCGAGGAGGGCGACGTGCACATCGACATCGCATTTATCGGCGCTCCCACCTCCGACGCCTTCGGAAATGCCAGGGGCGTTGGCGGAAAGAGCGACTGCGGCGTGCTCTCCTACTCTATGGTGGACGCCCGGTACGCGGATCGCGTGGTGGTGATCACCGACTGTCTGGTGCCCTTCCCCAACTTCCCGCCCAGCATCTCCATGGTGGACGTGGACTACGTGTGCGTGGTGGACGAGATCGGCAACCCGGCCAAGATCGTCAGCAATGCGGTGCGCATGACCAAGGATGTGCGGGAGCTGAAGATGGCGGAGTATTGTACCAGGCTCATTGAGCTGTCCCCATTTTTTAAGGACGGCTTCTCCTTCCAGACCGGCGCGGGCGGGGCTTCGCTGGCGGTCAACACCATGCTGCGGCCGATTATGGAGGAGAAAGATATCCATATGAGCTTTGCCATCGGCGGTATCACCAAGCCCATGTGCGATCTTCTGGACGCGGGGCTGGTGCGCAATATTGTGGATGCGCAGGCCTTTGATCTGGGGGCGATTGAGTCCATTAAGAACAATCCGAGGCATTTTGAGATTTCTACTTCCGAGTACGCCAATCCCATGAACAAGGGGGCCTTTGTCAATAAGCTGGACTTTGTGATTCTGGGGGCGCTGGAGGTGGACGTGGACTACAACGTCAACGTGGTGACCGGCTCCGACGGAATCGTGCGCGGGGCTCCGGGAGGGCATCCCGACACGGCGGCCGGGTCGAACTGTTCCATTATTGTGGCCCCGCTGGTCCGCGGGCGCATTCCCACTGTCTGCGACAAGGTGGTGACGGTGGTGACGCCCGGGGAGGCGGTCGATATCGTGGTGACGGATTACGGCATCGCAATTAATCCCAGGCGGACGGATCTGATCGAGGCGTATAAGGGGTGCGGGCTTCCGATTTGTACCATTGAGGAGCTGCGGGATATCGCTTATTCCATTGTGGGAACGCCGGATGAGATTCAGTTTAAGGACCGGGTTGTGGGGATTATTGAAAGCCGGGACGGGACGATTTTGGATGTGGTGAGGGAAATTAAGGAGTATGAGTTTGTGGAGTGATTGGGGGAGGATGGGATTTTAGAATTTTAGTATTGTGAAACGGGATATACGATTGGATATATGGACCGAGGCGGCAGAACGCGGGGTATTGGGAGCGGGTGCGGCTGAGGTGAGACCGGGCCGGCCCTGCGAGAGGATCATTCGCATGGGCCGGCCTGTTTTATTTGTTTTGAGCAGCTTGTGTCCATTGAGATTCATTGATCCTGATTAAGACTTATTTCCAATAGGATTCGATTTTGCGGCTGATCCGGTCGGGGAGCGTCGTTTTTCCCGCCGCGCCGCTGAAGGCCACCCGCCCCATCCGGCTCATCCCAGCGTAATGGAAGAATTCATCCATGGCGCGCAGCGGCCCGCGGCTCTGGCCGAACAGCCAGGAGAAGGGCGCCGGGGTGTTGCAGGCGGTCAGGAGAAGGTAACGCTGACTCCGGGACAAGCGCGGCTGGGGCCTTGCGTTCCTCTCTCCCATGGCGGTTCCCAAAAGGCGGTCAAACATGTTTTTTACCGCGGCCGGGACATTGGCCCAGTAGGCGGGAGCGGCCAGAACTACGGCGTCGCAGGACTTTAAAAGCGCTGCGATCTCCTGGCTGTCGTCCTGGTGCGGGCAGCGGCCGGTCTCAATGCAAACGCGGCAGCCGCGGCAGAATGCGATGTTTTTCTCATACAGGTTGATGGTCTGTACCTGCCAGCCTGCGCGTTTTGCAGCGGATGTGGCGCAGCGGAGCATGGCGGCGGTAGAACCGCTTTCGTGGGGGCTGCCGAGGATAGCCAGGAGGGTTTTGGACGGGGAGGGAGATGTAGGTAGGGCGGAGTAATGATTGTTCATGGCGGATTCCTTTCGATTTCACGTTTTGGGGGAATTAAAGTTTTGGCGACAGGGCGCTGATTACAGCCGGGACTAATTAATCGCCGGACTCCGCTTCCCGGACCGGCTCCGCCGCGATGGACCGGTATAGCAGTTCGTAGCTGTAGTCCAGAAATTCACGCCTGGACCGCTTCATCACAAGCTCAATGTATTCCGCCTTATCCGACGCCATCCGAATCAGGCCGGACAATCCGGCCCAGAACGCGAACACCGTGGGCAACACCTGAAGGTCGTGCCGGAACCTGCCGGCTCGGATTCCCTCCTCCAGCAGGCCGGCGATATCGCGGTTGATCGCCTCGCCCACCTCGAAGATCTCCTGCTCCACCGGCGGCATGTTCTGGGGTTCACCGGCGAAATCCAACGGTATCCGGCCCAGCGCGGACTCAAAATAATAGGGATACTGCTCCTGAAAGTTCTCCAGCGCCAAACAAATGCCCCGGTACTGCCTCTGCACGCCGTCCTCTCCGGCCAGCGCCTGACGGATCGAGTCATGAAGCAGCTCCATGCTGCGCAGGACCAGCAACCGGACGATCTCCTCTTTGTCCTGGAAATACACATACAGGGTGGCTTTGCTGTATCCCGCCTCCCTGGCAATGTCGTCCACGGTGACGGAGGTGACGCCGCGCTGGGAGAAAAGGCGCTGTGCGGCGTCGGAAATGCGGGCGCGGTGGGCGCTGGGGGGCTCTTTTTTTCTTCGGGCCATGGGGGCTCCTTTCTGCTAAATTTAATTCATACAATTAATTAAACTATTAGTTTAATTAATTGTATCACTGAATTTCTTATCCGTCAAGCTTGGCGTGCCAATCTTGATCGATTCTTGGTTCATTCGCCGCCTATTTTATCGGCAGCAATATTTAATATTTACTCTATCTCGCAAATCAGTGTTTTTTTGGGGTGGGTAGGGGCATTTTACAACTTGGGCCTGATTGGAAGAAAAAAAGTCCCATACCCGGCGCGCTCATCACGCAGGGCACAGGACATTTTCAGGCCGGCTTTGCCAGCGCTTAAAAACGTTTGACCGAATCTGCCGTATTTTCCACACCGTTTCGCAGAATTTCGATCTCATTTTTCATCTGATGTATTTACATTTTCTCCAAGGTTTCAATTACATAGTCCGTAAATTCTATTGTGCTGGCATCCTCGGGCATGGTGGTCAACACCACCCTGCGCTCCGTAATGGTACAGATATCCAGCGCTTCGTCCAGTTTTTTCTTGCGGTCGCCGTAACCGATGTGAGCCAACAACATTCCCACCGCCCGGATCAAGCTGCAGGGATCCGCGTACTCCCCTCTGCCGTGGCTGATCAGGTAGGGAGCGGTGCCGTGGATCGCCTCAAACATAGCGTATTTGTTGCCCAGGTTGGAGGATGACGCGGTACCAAGGCCCCCCTGGTGCTCCGCCGCCACGTCGGTCACGATGTCGCCGTAGAGATTGGGCAGCACGATCACCTCGATGCCCTTGTTGAACTCCGGGTCCAGCATTTTTGCGCACATGGCGTCCACCAGGCGCTCCTGGATTTCGATCTCCGGGTACTCTTCACCGACTTTGCGCACAGCCTTGATGAAGTTGCCGTCCGCCAGCTTTACGATGTTGGCTTTTGTTACGATGGTCACGTTCTTCTTGCCGTTCTTTCTGGCGAATTCAAAGGCTGCACGGGCGATGCGCTCGCTGCCCTGTTTGGTTTGAACCTTGAAGTCCACGGCCAGATCCTCGTTCACTTGGATGCCCTTATTACCCCAAATGTACTCGCCCTCGATATTTTCACGGAAAAAGGTCCAGTCGATGTTCTTCTCCGGAATACGGATGGGGCGGACGGCGGCGAACAGCTCCAGACCGCGACGCAGCAGGCTGTTGGCGCTGACCAGATTGGGCCAGGGATCGCCCGCTCTGGGCGTCACCATAGGGCCTTTGAGCAGTACGTCGCACTGCCTGATCTCTTCAAATACCTCGTCCGGCAGGCTTTGGAGCCTTGCTGCGCGGTTCTCAATGGTCATGCCTTCGATGGGGCGCAGTACAATTCTCCCGGAGGCAACCTCCTCCTTCATCAGAGTTTTCAGAACCCGGATGGCCTGCTCCATGATGATCGGGCCGATGCCGTCGCCGGGCAGGATGCCCACCACGATTTTTTCCATTTTGGAAAAATCCTTTACTTCGTTGTCCGCCTTCATCCGCTCGATTCGCTGATACTCTTCTGCAATCAGTTCCCCAAATTTCTGCTTTGCAAGTTCAATGCTTTCCACTTTTTTACCCCTCCTGTGTGTTTACTTTTTTGATGGCTTTAGTATAGCGCAGGAATTGGTATATGAAAAATACATTTTTGTCCTGTTGGGATATAGGGAAAATGCAGATGATTGGTGGCGTGTATTTTGTGGCGTGTTGATAGTATATTGGGGGGCGTATTGGGACGCATTGGGGGGCGCATTGAGGCACTTTGGTGGCGCATTGGCGGCTCATTGGGGCGCTTTGGTGGCGTATTGGCGGCGCATTGGGGCACTTTGGCGGCTCATTGCCAGATGACGTGCCAGATGTATTCCTCACGCGCTGTGATCTGCCAGGCAATCCCCAAGTATCCGCAAAAACTCCCGGGCGCTGCGGGACAGCCCGCCCTTTTTCGGGTAAGCGGCCACCAACTGCCAGGAGGCTCCCAAACTCTCATCCAGCTGAAAACAGGCCAACCCCTCCATACCGGAATACAAGGTCAGATAGGATCCGGGCAGAAAGGTCACCCCCAGCCCTGCTGCGGCCAGCCGCTTGGCCGTCTCCATACTCTTGGTCTCAAAGCGGATATCCGGTGCGATCCCACATGTTTCCAGAATCTGATCCGCCACCTGCCGCAATTTCTGGCCTCTGGCCACCATGATAAAGGGCGCGTTCCTGAGCGGCTGCAAGTCCTCCGCCAACAGTTTTCTCCCCTCCGGGAAACCAAACCGACCAGTCATTCCACCCGGAATCACCAGATAAAATGGATCGTCAAAAAACGCCTCGTAGGCCAGCGCTGCATTTTCCTCCTGAAAATGCATGATGCTGAAATCGGTCTTGTCCGCCAACAGCAGCCGGTCCAGCTCCATCGAATTATTTTCCCGGAAACGAACCCGGATACCGGGATACTGCGCGGAAAAAGCCGGAAGCACCATGGGCAAAAGATATGCGCCCAGATTCTGCGGTACGCCAAAGGTGATGGTTCCGCGCTTCATGTCCTGGAATTCCTCCACTGTGAGCTCCAGACGGCGGTACAGGCCGCGAATAGCGTACAGCCTGTCTAACAGTGCCTGTCCTTCCGCCGTGGCCTCTACACCCCTGCTGGTGCGTTTAAAGATCGTCAGGCCGAATTCCGCCTCTACCTGCCGGAGGACCTGGCTCAGGGACGGTTGGGCAATGTAAAGCTCAGACGCTGCTCGGGAAATGGAGCCACAGTCACGGATGGTCAGAAGGTAGCAGATCTCCTGCTCGGTTAGGTTGGATCCTGCTGGGCAGGCGGGTAATGCTTTGGTACCGGGCAATGCCTCGCTGTCGGGCAATACCTCGCTGCCGGGTAATGCCTCGTTGCCAGGCAATGCCTCCTTGCCGGGCAAAGCCTCGCTACCGGGCAATACCTCGCTACCAGGTAGCGCCTCACCGCTGGGCAATACCTCCTTGCCAGATAGCGCCTCACCGCAGGGTAATACCTCGTTGTCAGATAGCGCCTCACCGCTGGACAATACCTCGTTGCCAGGTAGCGCCTCACCACCGGACAACACTCCGCAGCTTCTAACAATTTCCTCCATAATTCCCAGCACTGCCTCTCCCTCCGGAGTTGTCCTCAACCCCTCCGGGGTCCGCCGGAATAAGCGGACATTGAAGTCCTGTTCCATTTTCTTCAGCGTCCTGGCCATGGTAGACGCATCTTTTCCCAGAAGCTCTGCTCCGCCCCGGATGCTTCCAGTCTCTGCGATGGCTGTAATGTAGCGCAGTTGTTTCCCGTTCACTCCAATGACCTCCCTTGGCTTTGATCACAAAATGTGGAGAAGGTAAATGTTGCAGCCGGAGTGGCAATACAGTATTTTTGAAACGTGAGTGTTTTCAGTCCGGTTGCGTTTTGCTTAATTATAGATATTATAGACGGCTTTGAGATGTTGCTCAAGCGTTTTAGGTGTTGGTTTGTGAGTTGTGTTGATATTTTGCGATATGGGAGCCTTTATTTGTTGTGGGAGCTGGAGAAAGTCAAGAATTTGACGACGATTCTCCATAATTATTTTCTGAAATCATCGTTTAAGGAAGAAAAATCGCCTGCACGGCTGCTGTTAAGCTGCCAATGCAGGCGGTGTATGGTTGAATACAGATCGATGATCATATGACCGACGAGGCTATAAAAATTTCTGTGTCTTTCGACCGACAGATCAGCATTTCTGCAAACGGCCGAAAATGCTTTGCGCCGCCTGATTTACTTCGCTACCACTATTTATTAAATTTGTCCTCCAACGTATAGACAGCCGCCCCAAAGGCCACCACATGGGACAGACTTCTCGGACTCACCTTCTCCTCATCCACTTTCGCTTCTCTGCACAACTTTTTTAAACTCTTGTGAATCGCCACACGATCCCAGCATTTTCCTGAACGGCTTATAAAAATAGGGCCTTCCAAAATCTTGGCGCTTTCAGCGAATCCCCCCAGCTCCTGCCTCAGCTGGTCAGGAATCACCACGATCTTCCGATGGTTTCCCCGCGGAACCGCAATGTATCCATCTCTGACCGCTTCCACCGTAACATACCGGTGTTCGCTGACATTGATCTTAGTCTGCGCCAAAACCTGCATGAGATAATACAGGCGCAAATTATCATGCCGTTTGGCAGCCCTCAGCAACCGCTTGTATTCCAAAACCGTCATTTCCTTTCCAGCATCCACAACACGGCTCCGGTCCACGCGGGGCGTCGCCATTTGGAGATCCCAGCCGGCAAACTTAAAAAAAGTATTGACCGCCACGATCTTGGAGCAGGCTCCCCGTAAGGTATAATGATCCAACAAATACTGCCGGTACGTTTCACACAATCCTTCGTCAATCGTTTTCCCCTTCTGGTATTCACAGAATTGGGCCAGATCCCCTCTGTATTTCTGGTATGTCGCCTTAGAATAGCCAGACTTTGCAAGATAATGGTTATATTGACTTAAAAGCTCGGGAGTAATGGTATAATTCATAACGTTTTATCCACACTTTCATGGAAATAATTATATTTGTGACATAACTTGCCGCTTTTTCAACATAATATATTGTATTCCTGAAAATATGGCAGAACCGTTACAACCGTTACAGAAAGGACCTGCTATGATTATTTTTTTATTATTTTTTTTACTGAGCCTGATTTTCCTGCTATGCTGTGCCGCCCGCGTTAAGATTCCTTACGATCAGATCGTGGACGACCAACAGCAGCTTTTATTTTTGAGCCAATATAAAAAAGCATCCAACCGATAAACGCCCCCGCCACATTTGCCAGCACGTCATCTGTCTGGCAGTGGCCTCGCTGCGTCAAAAACTGCGCCGTCTCCAAAGCAACGCTGCAGGCCAGGGTAATGGACAGGCATTTTGCCAGCGTCCGCAAGGAGGACTTTCCCGGCCACAGGGCGGGGAGAAGTATGCCTAGCGGGATGGTCATGAGGATGTTTTCGATTACATACGCATGAGACTGTAGAGTCGTCCCCCAAGTGGCACCAGGGATCAGGCTGATGGTGCTGCGGGAGCCTGGTGGGCGGGAGAAGAAGGCGAATTGGAGGGTGGTGTAGGCGTAGGTGAGGAGGAGGAAAAGGTGGAATAGGCGATGGAGGGATTTTGGGGGATGAAAGTGGTGAGGGGTAAAGAAAAGGTAGATGAGGGTTAGGGCAGCGGCGAAGAGCATGGCGATGGGGAGGTAAATTATGGGAGTTTTTAAGTCGTTAAAGAGGATGGATAGCATGATAGGAAACTCCTTGTTTATTCCGGGGCTCAAGCCCCCTGTCCGGACATCGAGAGCCGCCGTTCCAAAAAATAGGAGCCACTGATTCCGGTAATTCAGAGCCACTACGGGCTCTGTTACATTTAGAGTATGTGAAGAAAAGTCTGTAAATCCGATCTTCTATGATAATAACTGGGCTGAAAGTACCTTTCGGGATATTCGGCCCTTGTTTTATTTAGTATCCTTTATACTGTATATCCATACACTGGTGTGAATACAGATAAAAGAAGGTCACCATTATGGCCCAGTATTGTGAATTCCTGCACTTAAAAAGCCTGGGATTTAGTAACCAGAACATCGCCCATAGTTGCAGCGTGTCTCGAAATACTGTCGCTACGGTCACCAAAAAGGCTGCGGAAATCAATCTTTCCTGGCCATTTGATATTGAGTCAAGTAACCTGAGATCTGCCGGAGTAAGTCTAAACCAACCAATGCGTAGATATGGCTGCTGGAAACGGCGGTCAAAAAATGAGCCAGTACTCATGGTTTACCGTATACTATAGCTGAGATCGAGGATGCAACACGTTTTATCCATAAGGGCGCCATTACCGCATTTGCCGGCTTTAATCCTGGCGTCAATGATTCCGTTGATTATTGTAAATCAAACTTTTACATAAAAATCTTCAATTTTATATTGACAACCCTGAGAGATATTTAAGAAACATAAGAATGGCCAAGCAAGCAGCGCTTCTACAAAGACTTTTTACCTTCCATCCTTCGTCTTTCGATTTTCTTCGCACCGTGATAAACAATCGCACCCGTTAATACCACGAAAGATAGGCTAATTATGCTTGCCACATACACAACGACAAGGTGAAGCACAATTAGCCATTTGCTCACCCGCCCATCTTACATCCCCACAAAACATACACTCAACCAAGCGTACAATAAAAAAGGATAAATCCTGATAATGATTCATTTTCCTTGTTTCTTTTCTTTTAGAATCATGAAATTCTCATTACTTTAAATGGGCAGACCCTCAAGCATTGATAGCAGCAAATACACTTACTTTTATCAATCTGTGGGTATTCAAAGCCTTCTTCGTCTTCAAGCATAGATATAGCTTCTCTTGGACAAATCGCATAGCAGGCCGTGCAGCCATAACATTCTTCTTTTCGCTTATATAGTACTGGGATTTCTTTCAATTTGACTCCTCCTTACAGTTAAACGCGAAACATAAAGAGTAATCCGTAATCTGCATTACCCCCCCCTAAAAACCCCTAACCTACTAATCCAACCATTCAAATGTTTCCACAACCAATTCCCACTGTGCCCACGCCAACAGCCTAACTCGCTCTCCCAACACAAGACTACACGAAGTATACTTTTAATTGAACTCTTCATTGTTCTTTTTACTTTCGTTTTTAACGAATATTGTATTGGAGCAGTATATTTTCCTTTTAATTCTTCAAAACTCATAGTATGCATATCACTAAAAAATGTATCTCTTTGAGGCGGTCTTGCACACGACCTGAATTCTGCTGGATTTCCTTTCACACCAGCTTCGTAAGACACTTCTTTTAATTTCATCCCATCACTAATATGATTAAAACTTTCCTGTCCTTTGTCTGTACGAATCAATATAAGAGATGTTCCCATTCCATCATTCATTTCTGGAGCAACGTCATTAATTCCCCAGAAATCAGCAATCGTCAAATCAGACATCCTCATCTTTTTGGCTGCACATTCATAACAGGATGGCCTCAAACAATAGTCTCTCAAAAACATCTGCATAAAAGAATCTTTATCCTTAGAAATGTATAGTTTCTTAGCCATTTCTTCTGGAATTCTATCCAGAACTTCCTTCATACCAAAATCAGTCCAACTATCATCTTTACAGCGGAAATTGATTCCTATCAATTTACCACCATGTTTCTGTTCCTGATACTGCGCATACTCTCTCCACAACGCTGGTGATGGTACCCCGTGACAAATAAAATCCACGCAAATCAGATTGCCATAAGCTTTTCCTAAAAAGTTCTTCAACCCATTAACCTGACATCCTGTCCCAGTAAATAGTACCAGCTTCCCGGAAAGCAGATCTTCTTTTACCTGTCTAAATGTATGGCCCACCTTCGCTTGCAGATACTTTGATCCCCGAAGCCTAATTAGTTTTTCTCTATCAGTAACAGCAATGAACTCTGCTCCGTAACAATCTTCAGACATAGCCACACCATAAATCACGCCATGCTTATCAAGCACGTACTCTGCCAGAGAAGAAAATACTGCCCCAGAAGAACTACTTAATCTTACCTCTTTATCCGTGTTATAACAAGCATATGCTTTTTCCAGTTTCATCCCCATATCCTCCTCTGATCCTCCTTTAAACAAAGCTAATGTTTCTTAATAGTCTTTTGTGGTGACTTAGCATCCTTTGACTAGTATATACTACCCAAAACTAAAGGCAACCATCAGTACAAACCTTAACACCCAATATCTTATCTTTATTAACAGAGTAATCAGCCAGAAAAACAAATATAGCCGTTGCAAAGTCGATAATCTGACGTAGGATGGCAAACTCCGTACCGCAAAAAACCACACATTCAAATCCATCTAATGAATGTTTTAACACTGCCACCAAAATGCATATACCATGGATAGCTTGCTAAAGTTCTCTTTTATCTTTCATAGCCTTACTTTCCTAGTATCTTTTTGATTGGTCCCACAACAAGTTGCTTTTCCTCTGCATTCATTCCTAAGAAGTACATTGAAAGACCATACACTACTGTATATATGGTTGCAAACACTCCTAAACTAATAAGACCAGTAATATTCGTAAATCTCATAATAATAACACCAACAACAAACGGAACAATCAGTGAAGGGATAACTTTAGCAATTTCTTTCCAGAAATACAACATATTCAGCCCAATACGAGCCTGATAATACCAATTCATGAAGATTATATTGCCTACAATAAGCGAAATCGCAGTTCCAAGTGCAGCACCTGCCGGCCCCATAAATTTAATCAGCGGAATGCTAATAAAAACGTTAACAATTGCAATTACCAGATAAACAACTGCTCTTGCTTTATGCATATTCTTCGCTCTCTGTATCTCAACACCGAGATTTTGAATTAATGGTACTGTGACCGGAATAATCAGTAACAATGCCACAATATAAGATCCATCATATTCCGAACCTGCCCAGATTTTCACAAATGGAACACCAAAACATATAAATCCAGACAAGATCAATCCCAAAACCATGAGCTGAATGCGACCAACTTTTGTAAATAACCTCGTCAACTGAGCAGCATCATTTGATTCCGCTACAATCCAATTGACTTTCGGAATAAATACATTTGATACAGAAGATGAAAATTGAATATATAGTGTATTAATCTGTCCGCCGACGCCATAAACTGCAACTGCTGTTGTACCAACTAATCTTCCCAACAAAAATTTATCCACACTCCAATTAATCTGGTCAATAATCTGATTCAAGAAAATGAAGAACGTGAATATCCACATCTCTTCAAGTAATCTTGCCTGAAATCCTTTAAACTTAAACTTAATATGCAGTTTTCTAAAGCAATAAAAAACATTGGTTATCAATACTGCAAATGTAAGGAACGTTGTAATAGACACCATTCCTATAGACCCATAACCCATAATAAGCAGTGGGAGTGTCAAGAATGAACTGAAAATATTCTGTAAAAGAATTAACAGTTTCTGAAACAAAAATCTTTCATGTGCTGTGATGGAGCAGTTAAAAACGCTGTTTGGAAAAGTCAGTGCAAGATTGATTATAAGCAAACTCATTAAAACTCGTGCCGTTTCATATTCATTATCAGTAAGCCCTGTACCAAAGATTCCACGGATATTTTCAATCATCACAGCACCGCACAGAACACAAATAACCGAGATTGAACAAAAGATCAGCATAAACATTCCGTTTAATTTTGCTACTCCATCTTCGTCCCTCTGTACCTTGTATTTTGAATAAAACCTAAGATATGAACTACCAAATCCTAAACTAAGCAGGCCGAGGTAAGAAACCACTGAATAAACCAATTGGTAAAGACCATATTCACTTTGTCCTAAAAGATGTAGCATTATTGGAGTATAAACCAGATTGACTAAAATTTTAACTACTTCTCCAGCATAAGAAAGAAGCACCCCTGCCTTACGTTGATTAAGCATCCTCCTTCCCCTTTTCTTTCTTTAATGCATTTTCCAACCATCTTAAAGATTGCACTCTCTGCTCATCAATTTGAAAATAGTTATATCCCAAATCATCATTCGAATAGCTTGTTTCGAGTTCTTTAGGTCTTATAAGCAAACTTTCCCTACCAATTAATTTGAGTAAAGTATGGATACGATCATCCATGTTCTTACTTCCAACATTCCTACTAAACACTCGAAAATTTTTTCCATATAAAATTGAAAAAACAGATGCATGAAAAGAATCTGTCAAGATAAAATTCGCATAATAAATTAAATTTAAAAATTCGATAGGACCGATACCTTCCATCCCCTTCTCTCTTTCGGACTGATTACAATCATCTAATGGCACTGCTATCAATTCAAGATTATTTTCTTTTGCATATTTTTGTGCAGCTTCACTTTTTTCTTCACTTTGCCCCAAGAAATAGCAGAACACATATGGCCTCTGACACGAGTTTTTTCTTATAAATTTTTTCCATTCTTCTCTATCCAAAATCATTGTCGGATCTAAGACAACCTGTATCAGACTTGATGTTAATGGACTTAACATTTCTTTTGCCTTTTCTTCTCTAACAGAAATGTATTTTAAATCAGATAATAGTACTGCATAGCTTTTTTTCTCGATTCTGGATAATGAGGAAACTCCGATACTCGCAGCATATATCACCTTGTTTTTCTTTTTCACAAATGTAAGAAAAAAAGACGGAATATTGTACGTTGGATTCCAAATCTGATCACTTCCACAAACAAAGCCATCATATGCACTATGGATTTCTTTCAGATCGGAATTAAAATATCTTTGAGAAATTTGTAAATGCTCACACCTAAAAGAATCAAAAAGGTATTTTGATTTTAAATCTATATCTTTCGTTACATAATGGCTTTTACGTGAAACTTTCTTTGCGATTTTTCTAACTATCTTGTCAATAGATAGATACTTAATATCACGCTTATAACTAAAGGTATTTAATTCAGAACCAACATCGTAGTTTATAATTTCAACCTTATGTCCCAATTTTTGTAAAGTCTTGTATAAAGCATATTCTTGCAAGAGTCCACCATAGTTATATATTTGTGCATCTAAAGTAAGTAATCCTATATTCACAATCCTACCTCACTTCTAATTAAAGAAAAATAAATATGGAACAATCTCAGAACGTCCCATTATAACATTATCATAATAGAATGTTGCAACCAAAAATACAACAAAGATTATATGATACAGAATTCTAATATAGTTCCTTTTAACTGCAATCACTTCTGCAATCAGTATAGTTTCATAAACAGAAAAGAAATATCCCATTCTACTAGACTGTGGCGTAATACTTCCTAATTGTGATGTTACTGTATCTAGGATTAACATTGAAATTATAAAACCTGATGTAGGAAACCGTCTTTGTATCCTTTTCCAGTTAACGAATGTAAAAAATATGATAGGCATCCGTCTTAATATCTGCATAGGCATAAGCTGAACACTACCACTTATATATATCCTGACATATCTTGCGAATATGCTATTAATTGAAGCCAATAAGCCACCAATAATATTCAATCCTAAAAGGCACAAAATTCCTACAACTAATATAACTAAAACCTTATATAAATCAGCGGATAATTGTATTCCGTTAAAAGCTAATCGTCGTTTTTCTTCCTCATTATCCATATATTTATAAATCAGCCATATGACAAATCCTATTACTGCACTATTATGAAATAACAATGCAACCGCAATTGAGATAATAAAGCATCGATCTCGCTTAGCATTCAAAAAATGAGTTCCCCAAAAAAGGATTGCGATTGCAATCCACTGCCTCATAGCATTTAAAGAACTGCCATAAAACATAAAGTAAAAAGCAAGCATTGCAATTGCCTTTGAATAACTTTCGCCATACTCCTTGATTCCTTTATACATAAAAATTATGATGATTAAATGTGTAAAGAAAAATACTCCTTGAATGGAGCCTGTAAGTTTTGCTGAAAAATAAAGTAATATGTTATAGCCAATTTCCCAATTCAATACGGATTTATACTGAAAACTGGAATAAACTTTTTTACTTAGATAATCAAAAAAACTAGTGGAATTTTTTGCTGCATCGAATAATACATTCACATACACTTCGGTATCTGTTCCAATGCCAATTTTTCTGAATCCTGCTATGAATATCGGAAGTATTAATGCCAATATAATTAGAAATTTAGCACCAAGCCCTCTTTTATTTTCACCAAATCCAAGGATTATAGCAGATAATATGAATGTTATTATATAGACTGCCATAAATCCACCTCCCTATTTTATACAATTCGTATGCCACCTATCTTTTATTCTTACAATATAGCATACAATATTATAAAAATATTTTATTAAAACAAATCTCAAGAATTCATAAAAATTGCAATATTTGGCATATTCACCACATCTAGTATTTTTTACACGAGTCCAAACATAATCAACGATTTTCTTTGATGCTTCGGTCCCACTTTTTATGTCTCTTATTATCATTGTTACATAAATATTGATTTCCTCTTTTTTAAACAATCCATACATTTCTGGAAGATTACTATTGGCCTCTGCCACTAGCCATTCTGCTCGATAAATCACATCCCAGTACCTTGAATCTAATTTTGAGTTCATTGCAGAAGTATTCCGAATAAAATACGTGTATAATGGAATATCTTGAAAAACAATTTCATTTGCCTTTTCAATAGCTTTAATTGCAAAAATTTGATCCTCTCCAATTCTTAGTTTTTCATCAAAAAAGAGATTTTCTATACATTTCTTTCGATATAATTTTGAACAAACGCTTCCATCAATTTCTTTTGTCTTAAACATACTGAAAAATGTTTGGTATTTATTCCAGCGTTTGATGTTGAATTTATCTTTATAAAATTTATTTCCATCACACTTCCATGTGCACATGGAAATATCCGCCTTCGCACTTTTAATATTCCTGTATAAAATCTCTAAATATCTAGGATCTATTGTATCATCGGAGTCGATAAATGTAATATACTCCCCTTTTGCTTTTGACAATCCAGCATTTCTCGCTCTAGAAACACCACTATTATTCTGATTTATTAAAATAATCCTTTTATCCCTTATTGTATATTGCTTGCATATTCCTAATGAATTATCTGTACTTCCATCATTTATTACAATCGCTTCAAAATCACTATATGTTTGACTTATAATACTATCCAGGCAATTTTTTAAATATGCCTCAGCATTATAAACAGGAATAACGATACTTATTAATTCACCTTCTTTGGTACGATTTACTTTTTGCATATTACCTTTTCCTTTTTCCATAGAAGTTAAATATATACAAATTATCAGCTTCCACGTCAAACCCCAGAGTTTTTCTCACTGCTTCATTCACGCTTTATATTTCTTCTATTGTTTTGTTTGTCTAGTACTACAGCGAACTTTGATTACTTTATTTAAATATCCCCCTGTTTTTGATATAATAAAAAAAGGGGGGGATACTATGATGATAAATACAGCATACGACCCACGGCTATTAGAACAGTGGGCAGTTGATCTAAACAGTACCCAGGAAATTGAACAATGCTTAGAGCCATACCTGCATCAATACGATTGCGCCTTTACCTCTCAAAAACAGTCTAAACATTTTGCAAACTTTGTCAGGGGGCTGCTTAGTCCTTTGGACCGTAAATCCATTGAACCGATTGCTTTACATCTAGCTGGTGAAAAGTCGGTCCGTCCCATGCAGCAGTTCTTTACACGTGCACCACTCAAGGAAGATGATATTCTTGATACCTACCAGCAGCTTCTGGCAGCCCAGCTAAACCACACTGGTTCAATGCTTTCTGTTGATGATACCAGCTTTGTAAAGAAAGGGACCCATTCCATTGGAGTAAAGCGGCAATACTGTGGCAGACCGGGTAAACGGGAAAACTGCCAGGTTGGAGTATTCCTTTCCTATGCCGGGGACTCTGGATACGGTTTGGTGGATTATGAGCTTTATATCCCCCAGGAATGGTTCCAGGACTCCCATCAGGACCTGCGTACCAGATGCCAGCTCCCAGAACAGCGGCGCTTCCTTACAAAAAACCAGATTGCCCAGAACCTTCTCAACCATGCCTTCGAAACCGGACGGTTTCAGGCACAATGGATCGGATGTGACGCTGCATATGGATGTGACCATGCCTTTTTGGATGGCCTGAAGCTGCCCGGAGAAGTATGGTATTTTGCGGCTACAAACGCAAAGGAACAGGTATTCCTGGAACAGCCCCAGATATGCAACCCAGAACCAGGCAAGAACCGCGGCCGCCCAAAGAAACATCCGATATGGACGATACAGCCAGTCAGTGTCAAAAGCATAGCGGAAGATCCTGCTGCTCCATGGGAGCAGGTAACACTGGCTGAAGGTTCTAAGGGGCCCATCCTGGCACAGAGATTCATGCTGCGCGTTGTCGCTTGCCGTAAGGATGGGAACCGTAATTATTTAAAACCGGGTAAAGAAGTCTGGCTGTATATCCGTAAATACGAGGATGGGACCATCAAATATTTTGTGTCGAATGCTCCGCAAGACATCCCCTGTGCAGAGCTGGACCGTGCAGCAACCCTAAGATGGCCAATCGAACAATGCTTTGAGGAGTACAAAAGCTATCTTGGAATGACCCACTATGAGGGTTGCAGCTATCCGGGCTGGAAACGTCACATACTATTTGTAATGATCGCACATCTGTTTACAACCCAAATACGAGAGAACGTAAAAAAAAGGGGGTCCCTTTAACAATGCCTATGGTCGTCAGGTTGTTCTGTAGCATGATGGAGTACACGTCTTCCTGTATGCAAAAAATTGTATATTATCACATAAAAAGGAATCATTGTGCCTACCTGTCACACCGTAAAAAGAAATTATCTTGTTCGCTGTAGTACTAGTACAGTACATTTTAAATATAGACCTTTCTTCTATATTTTTCTTCTTCGCTATAAACTTTTCAGTTGATCCAATCACCCTTCCGAAATTTCCTACAGCAGAACTATTGTCTTGGTTATCTTTCGTCATCACTATACGTGCGCCAATTACTATATTATTATCACTTGGGACTGCCGGAATAATAATATCATCAGCTCCGATAAAAAAATCGTCCAACTCTACTATATCCCATACATCTTTTTGTACTTACAGCATATAACATATTCCTTGCGTCACTAATAGTATCCCTATCACCCGTTTCTAGTAAAAAAACATATCTCTTATCGACTCTGTCTGCCCAAATCTCAACGTTACTACCTATTGTAGCACCGAGTTTCCAGAGTCATTTATATATTTTTAACTTTACTTTTATGATTATTTTTTATAACCCTCGACATACTTTTTCAACGGCTTTGAAGAATACATCCTCAGAGAATTTTCTTTCGCAAATTTCTCTTGACAGAGTAGACTCTTTTTTCCACAATTCCGGGTCAACAGTTAATTTCATCATTGCATGAGCTAAGGAGTCAATATTTCCCGGCTCGATTAAAAATCCATTTTTATTTTCTTTGACTGCTTCTGCAATGCTACCTACATTAGTGCTTATAATTGGTAAGCCATAAGACATGGCCTCCAATATTGCAATCGGAAGACCTTCATTATAAGACGGTAATACAAGTACATCAGCCCTTTTTAGTAAGTCTGGCTTTTGTTCTTTTGTAATCCACCCCAAAAACTCGACATAACTTTGTAGTTCATTTATCTTTACATATTCTCGTAAATGTTCTTCCTCTGTCCCAGATCCTGCGATCAACAAACGAAAATTAGATATTTTTTGATTTTTCATCTGCTTCACAGCATTTAATAAATCTATAACACCCTTGCGTTGGATAAGTGCTCCCAAAAACAAAAATACTCTTATTTCACTAATTTTCTTAGTTTCAATATTCGGAAGATTAACAGCATTATTTATAACAACCACTTTCGCTTTTGGTACAATTTTTAAAACAAAATTTTTCCAGTCTTCACCCAAAACAATACTTGTATCTGCAAGAAAAAACAGTTCCTGTATTTGCCTTTTTCTTTTTGCACCTCCACTATTGTAAAAATCTTTAAACTCAGAACCATGTAAGTGAATTATGACTTTTTTTCCGTACTTCTTACAGAGTTTTGTTACAAAATACTTTCTATAAAAACTACCTTTATAAGACATATGGATATAGATAATGTCAAAAGCATCTTGCTTTATGAATTTCCCCAGTTTCCTATACGCATTAGTAAAAAATAATGTCTTCTTTACCAGATTTCCTGTGACATGGGTAGCCAAATAAGAAAATCGAAAGTCATCACCCCAATCATGGTCCATTAACTGGTCAATAACACTATTCATCCCCCCTTTTTCTTTTCGATCCGAGCTGCACATTAAGACTTTTATTTTCTTCTTGCTTTCTGGTTTTCCACTAATCAGTGCAACAATTGAATCAATAATAGTTTGCGTATTTGATATATAAGGCTTAACTTCTTTTCCCTTTGCTTCTTTAATAGCTTTGCCAATCTCATTGCAGTTATAACAAGCGGTAACCATACCCAATTTTTCAAATGCTTGAATCAATTGAATTTGATGATCATCAACAACTTCTTGATATTTTGCTGATCGAGGAACTGCAACCACACGTTTTCCCATTTTCACGGCATTCACAATTACTCCTGTACCGCCATGAGTCAGTACAATATCGCAATTGTTCATTCTTTCATTGAAGTCTTCATGATTCAAGAATCCAACGCTTTTATAGTGCTTTGTTTTATAATTGCTTGATCCTACCTGAGCAAAAACCTCATCGCTAATGTCCCCCTTCTCAATCGCTTTATCTACAGCTTCTAACAATCTGTTAAATTGGAAACTTCTTGATCCTGTTGTAATAAATATCATCAATAAATTCCTCCTTTGCAGATTGCATTTGGATAAAATTTCTTCATACTTTCCCACTGTACATAAAACTGATCCGCAAACTTGTATGCAATTTTCCCGGAAAGATTAGGTGAATTTATTTTTGCAAACGATTCAATATATACAACTTTTCCACCAAAAATCTTTGTCCACACCATTAACGGTACTGCTGCCAACGCTCCAGTAGAAATAATATAGTCTGGCCTATCAGTCAAAACAATAAAAAAAGACTCTATAATATTTACTAAAAATTTCAAAACAAATGTTTTATCTGTACGATTAATGGAAAAGACATACTTTACCGGTATATCTCCTGTCTTAACGTCATAACCAATTTTTTCAGTTACAATATAGCCGCTGTATTTTTCAATTAAAGGCTTAAGCATAACCAATTGTTCAAAATGCCCTCCAGATGATGATGCCAAACATATCTTTATATTCTTTTCTTTCATGAATTACAGCCTCCAAAAGCGCATACCAGATGCTTTAAGTTCAGACACTTTATAAAGTCCTTTTACATCAATCAGCACTTTCTCATTATCATTACCTTCTTTGAACATTGCTTTGATGTCTTTCAAGCTTAAAGACTTAAATTCATTATGTGCTACAGCAACGATTACGCAATCTGCATCTTTTACATCTTCCAATTTTGTCAATGTAACACCATATTCACGCATAGCATCATGCTCACTCGCCCACGAATCAACGATAACCGGCTCAATGCCATATGTATTCAATTCTTTTATAATATCATCGACCTTACTGTTTCTGGTATCCGGACAATTTTCCTTGAAGGTCAAACCTAGAATTACTACTTTCGACTTTTTAGGTGCCTGCCCTGCGGCAATCATCTGCTTTACAGCTGTATCTGCAACATAAGCACCCATCTGGTCGTTTACAATTCGGCCATTCAAAATAATCTGACTATGGTAACCAAGTTTTTCTGCCTCATAAGTAAAATAATACGGATCGACACCGATGCAATGTCCGCCAACAAGGCCTGGACGGAAGCCAAGGGCATTCCACTTAGTATTCATGCCATCGACCACCTCATTCGTATCAATGTCCATACGATCGAACACCATTGCCAACTCGTTCATAAATGCAATGTTAATATCACGCTGGCTGTTTTCGACTACCTTAACCGCTTCTGCCGTTCTAATATTAGAAACCGGATGAGTACCAACTTCAATTACAATGTCATAGACATTCTTGATTTCTTCTAAAGATTCCGTATCGCACCCAGAAACAATTTTATGAATATTTTCCAAACGATGCACATTGTCGCCAGGATTGATACGCTCCGGGCTATATCCAATCTTAAAGTCTTCACCACACCTAAAACCAGATTCTTTCTCCAGGATGGGAATACATACATCTTCAGTGCATCCAGGATAAACCGTAGACTCATAGACAACAATTGCTCCCTTGGTCAGATTGCGTCCTACGATTTCAGATGCACCAATAATAGGTGTTAAGTCCGGAGTATGATCTGTATTTACTGGAGTAGGGACAGCAACAATCAGGAATTTTGCTTTCTGAAGCTTGCTTTCATCTGCAGTAAACTCAACAGATGTCGTTTTAATCACTTCATCTCCCACTTCCTTAGTCGGATCAATTCCAGATTTGTACAAACTAATTTTCTCTTTATTAAGATCAAATCCAATAACATCTATGTTTTTTTTTGCAAAAGCAACTGCAATAGGCATTCCAACATAACCCAGGCCAATCAGAGCGAGTTTTTCATCATGATTAATCAATTTTTCATACAGAGACATTTTTCTGTTCCTCCAAAATAATATATCGGCTTTTCAGCCATGAAAATATTAAACATCTATGTACACATCCCGAAGGATAGTATCTCTCTAATCAAGGCCCAGTGTTTCTCACAGCCGCCTAAATATTGTTTCTCACTGTCATATCAAATAAGGACAAAATATTGAAACTATACACATTATTTACCATGCCCACTCTCATTTGGTCTTCTCAACTTCTATATTCGACAAAATATTGACAAAGCAGTCCACACACACCATGACTCAATATGCTATTACGAAATGAAGTTATCATTCGCTTTGATAGTGTACTCAACACGACTTTGGCGGAGTAAGTGTAAAACTCATGGATATTAGGTATAATTATCATTTCTGCACGATATTAGGTGAGAAAAATAACTTACCCTCGACCATCCTACTTTATCTGCGGTTTGTTGAATAGCTATTGGTCATGATTGCATTAACCATGTAATACACCTTAGCTTTTATAACTTCAGCATCCAGTGTACCATCAAGCCTGATTCCTTATGCTTCAGATAATCGATGCCTTCTTTATTTACAATCGAATTATGACACTTATTAAGTATTTTATCTTTATAATTTTACTATAATGATTGACCACATCCCTCCAACAAAGAGCCTTCAACCAGACCACCACGTAGTCCCCTGCTGCAGGCTCAAGCTATTCTCCTAATCCATTGACCGCTCTTTTGTTTTACTGTACAGCTTTACTCTGAAGTCCAAACCTATCCCAATAAATTACCGCTCCCCAATATTTCTATAACACTTAATATTGTGAAAATAGCCTATACCAACATCTTCCCTACGCAATTACCCCTCTCCCTCACATCGCCCCTTTCCTAAACACCACCACTCCCACCGTCTTCACCAAAATCTTCACATCCAACCCCAAACTCCACCCCACAATATACTCCCGATCCAACCTCACCACTTCCTCAAAGTCCGTAATATCGCTCCTCCCGCTCACCTGCCACATCCCGGTGATCCCTGGCTTGGTCGCCAGCCTCACCCTATGCCGTAAATCATACTTCTCCCATTCATCCACCGTCGGCGGCCTGGTCCCCACCAGGCTCATATCCCCTTTCAGCACATTCCAAAACTGCGGAAACTCATCAATCGAGTATTTCCGTATAATCCCCCCAATTCCCTTCTCTCCCCCAATAATCCTGGGATCGTTGTCAATCTTGAACATCATCCCGCCCTTCACGCGGTTCTGTTCCATCAGCTCCTTCTTGCGCTTCTCCGCGTCCATATACATACTGCGGAATTTATACAATTTAAATTTCTTTCCATTTTTCCCCACCCGCACCTGCGAAAAAAATATCGGTCCGGGGGATTTTATGTAAATACAGGGGGCCACCACGATGTACAGGAGTCCTGTAATCAGACACCCCACCACGCCTCCCACAATATCCATGGTCCGCTTCAAAAACGCCTGCTTCCAGCTGGCCATATTGATACTGCTGGTGAGCACCGTGTAAGTGCCGATCCGCTCCACATGGTGTTTTTTTCCGCTTAACTTGGCTACTTCCACCAGCTTTAAGTGGACCGTCACGCCCATCTCAATAAAGTCGTTGAGCAGCTTCTGGGGCAGCGGTATCTCCTCCGGAAGGTTGACAAGAATTTCGTCCACCCACTCCCGGCAGACATACTCGGCCACGGTTTCACCGTTGGCCACCACCGCCACTCCCCTGTAAGTTTTTTCATTATTTTTATCATCGTCAATCAGGGCCACCCCTACAACCTGGAAGCCCTCGTAATTGTTGGCGAGTATGTTTTGTACCACGGTGTCCACCATAGTCCTGGAGGTCAGAATCAAAAGGGATCGTCTCCCCCTCGCTCCCACTCCTCTGGCCTTCAGCCAGCGTTTCCACCCGATTCTGGCGGCGTAGGTGAACCCCAGATAGATCACGCCGGTCAGCACCAGCGTCAGGCGCGAATAGTTCTCCCCCTTCTGCGTGGCAAACAGATAAAATGCCCCGATGAGAATTACCAGACACACATGTTTTACCGCGCTCGAAAATTCACGGTAATAGCCCCGCTTCAACACATTTTTAAAGCTCTCGCCAAAAAACGTCACAAATATCTGGATCAGTACGAAGACAAAGGCCATATTGCAGTAGAGCTGATTCACATAGGGCCATCCAAACCCATGGCGCAGCCAGTAAGCTGCGACGTAGGCCGCCTGCAGACAGATTGCGTCAATCAGGGTGAAGTCCCAGTGCTTCAGCCAGCCACGATCCGCTTTTCTATACATTTTTCCTCACTACCCTTTTTCTCTCCCGTAAAACGCTCCCACATACCGAGAAACCAAAGGGAGACCTCAAGGCCCCCTCTGGCCCTCTGCGCATCTGCGCCGATGTCAAATTCTTGTAATTACTTCTTGTAAACCACAGAAAGTGTGCCGGAACCGGGGATGTTCACCGCCACGGTCTTGGTAACCGGATCTACTTTCAGTGCGGGAAGCAGAGTCCACTGTCCCGTAACGTTGTTGTAGAACAGAACTTCCACATTGGTCAGTCCCTCTACCAGGTTCGGCACATACAGAGATACCTCTGCCGCCGTGTCCTTGACCGCTCCGGTGGCCGCATCCTTGGTCACGATTGCATGGGTGCCGGTCAGCGCATTGTAACCGCTCACGTCCACGCCCTGAATGACCTCGCTTAAGGCCTTTCCGGCGTTGATATCGTTGATCGCAGCTACAACGTTCTCCGGAAGTCCCGCGGTAGCGGATCCCGGATCCTTTGCGAATCCGATGGCGATATCGCCTACAACCGCCTCGCCCTTGGAGTTAACCGTTACCGGTACTCCGGTTGTGGTTACGGTGTCCACGGCCACGCCGATGGTGCTTCCGTTGGGTGCGGCACTGGTGGTCGCTCCGGTGGTCTTGACGCCGGTGGAAGACACCGTAACGGTGCTCTCGGACTTGGTGCTGCTTGTGGTTGTGGTGGTGGTCGCTGAGCTTCCGCCGTCATCACTGGATGAACTGCTGGATGCGAATACACACATCGGCTGGGAAGCCAGAGCCGCCGCCAGGATTAAAGCAGCAACGCTTTTCTTTTTCATAGCTTTTCCTCTCCTTTCTACTATGATTATTTATCCAATAAACAGCATAAATGCTGGTTATTGCCTCATCACTCGATCTCCCGGTAAAATAAATCCAGGATCACGGGGATCATGGCCTCCTGATCCACATAGAACTCGTCGTAGCGGGCGGTGGTCACGCCGCTGCCGGGCAGGGTATAGAAATCGCCGGAACCCAGCTGCTGGGTGTTCAACACATCCAGGGCCGCCTTCAGGTACTGGTCTTTTTGCATATCCGTCACCATGTGATCCTGAATGCTGTCCAGCAGGCGGATCAGAATACTGTCGTCCTCCGCTGCTTTTGTCTTGAGGGCGGCGAAAAAGCCCTCCATATATTGCTGGTGCCGGTCCATCCGAAACAGGGCCGTGTTATCCTGGTGAATATCCCGGTAGCGCACAAAGGTTTCCGCCTGCTTCCCCTTCAGGGTTACGGTCTCCCCCAGCTTAAGCTCCGGATCGCGTGTGGCAAGCCCCGGCTCCTCAATGGTCACCGTGACCCCTCCCACGCCGTCGTTGAGCACGGAAATGCTGTCGGTGTCCACCGCCATATAGTGGTCAATGGTTAAGCCGCCCAAAAGTTCGGATACGGCCTCCACCGTGTACTCACAGCTGAGTTCCCGCCCATCGCCGTAGGCGTAGGCTAATGTGAGGTGCTGTACGTCCTTGCCCAGCACATTTCCGCTCAGATCCGTCAGCGTGATGCGCGTCATGGTATCCCGGGGAATCATCAGGATTTTCACCGTATTTCTGGCGGTGTCCTGGGCCAGCAGAAACAGCCCGTCCGACTGTCCGCCGAAGCCGGTGGTCGTCTTCTCCCCCAGCCCGGAGCGGTCCACCCCGATGCACAGGATGGCTTTCACATAGGAGTTGCGCCGGTATTTTTTGCCGCCGTATTCGATTACATTTTCTGCCAGAAACTGTTCCGGCTCCTCAAGGCTGTGCTGCCGGGCGGCGATCTCCGCCTCCTGGGCTTTGCGCTGGCGGTACAGGTGAACCGTGACCCCCGCGGCCCCCGCCAAAAGGACCACGCCCAATACCGCGGCGGCAGCCTTAAACCGTTTCCATTTTCGACCGCGGTCATTCATGCCGGTCACCCTTCCGTAATCTCGCTCTTATCGTATTTTGCGTATTTCTCGTAGCGGGAGTATTTCCCGTATTTGCCGTAGCGCGTGTAATAGCCGTAGCTGTTATACTCCGGATCGATCTTGTTGAGCACAACGCCCAGAATCCGGCAGCCGCTCTTCTCCAGCTGGTTTTTGACCCGCTGCTCCAGGCGGTAGCTGACCGCTCCGCTCTCCACCACCATCACCGCCCCGTCGCACTGGCGGGCCACGATGGCGCCGTCAATCAGGTTCCCCATGGGGGGCGTGTCGATAATCAGATAGTCGTACTCCTGACGCATCTGCCGAATCAGCGCGCCAAACAGCTCCTCCTCCAGCAGCTCCGCCGGGTTGGGCGAATAAGGGCCGGAGAAGATCATGTGGAGATTCTCAACGCTGGTGGCATAGCGGATCTCCTCCAGGGGCTTCTGTCCGCTCAGATACTGGGACAGGCCGCAGACCTCATCCTCCAGCTGATACCGGGATACGAGCACGGACTTTCGGATATCCGCGTCGATTAGCAGCACCCGCTTGCCGATCTGGGCCAGGGAGGAGGCCAGGGCAAACGCCATATCGCTCTTTCCCTCGTCGGGCAGAGCGCTGGTCATCATAATCACCCGGATGCCGCTCCCGCAGAACTGGATATTGGTTCTCAGCGTCTTGACCGCTTCATTATAATGGTAATCATCCTTCATGCTCCGGTTCAGAGCAACCGTCTGTCTCATCGGACTTTTTCCTCCCTTTTCTTCTTCCTGGATCTTCCGGAAGGGGTCTGAGTCTTTTTGCGGGACTTGGAGGACACCATGGCTTCCTTGTCCTCCGGAGTCTCCCCCTTACGCGCAGGCACAGAGGCCAGAACAGTCAGGCCCAGGTACCGGGTCACATCCTCCTCCGTCCGGACGGTATCGTTTAACACTACCCGCGCCGTGACAAAACCGCACACCAGCAGCGTGCCCACCAGCCCTCCGATCAGGGCGTTCTTCGTGTTGCTGGGGCTCGTCTTTAAGAGTGGCACCTCGCCGTCCTCAATCAGCTTGGGCGGCACCATCTCCATGATATCCCCCACGTAATCCGAGGCGGTGGCGGCAACCTTATCCGCAATGGCCTTTGCCATCTGCGGGTCCGGGTCCATCACGCTGATGGACAGAATCCGGGTGTCCGCCGGGTTGTCGATGGTGATCTTTTTCTTCAAATCTTTATAGGTAGTGTTCAGCTCCAGCCCCTCGATCACATCCTCCAACACAGGGCGGCTGGTCACAATGATCTTGTAGTCCTTTGTCAGCTGGCTTCCGATCTGCAGGTCGGCCAGGGACGTCAGCGTGGTCTCTTTGGAGAGAATGTACACCATCGCGGTGGACGTGTACTGCGGTGTCAGCACAAACGCGCTGAACGCGCCCGCAGCTCCGGCGCACAAAACCGCCACCCCAAGGATGACCCATATTTTTCGTTTCAGTTCCATGAACAGCTCGAAAAGGTCAATCTCAATCTCTTCATTGTCATTCATATACGTTTCCATCTCTTATGTACCTACCCCATTCTCTCATTTTTCATAATCGTAAGTGGGTTGTCCCACACCATGGCCCGCAGCCGGCGCTCCCCCACATGCTTTTGCAGCCATGCCATGGGCTTTTCCAGATCGGGCTTGCGGTAGTCCATCCGGTGCATATCCGTGGCCAACAGATGGATACAGCCGCCCTCCACCTTTTTCCTGCACCACCTCACGCCGGGATCCCAAAACGGACCTGCAAGGCTGTCATAATTCATCTGCATACGGCAGTCGCACTGGACCAGCTCCCGGAAGTTACCTTCATCCCGCAGGCACAGATAGCGCTCCACATGGGCCAGCACCGGCACATACCGGGCCATAATCAGCTTGCGGACTCCCTGGTAGAGCTGCCGGTAGGACACACCCGGGTCGAATTCAACCAGTACATACCGGCTGCCCGCCAGCGTCAGCGCCTGGCCGCTCTTCAAGGCCTCTGCCAAACCCTCATAATAATAGGTCTCATGGCCCGGCAGTATTTCAAAATCTCCGTAAATCGCCTGGGCCCTGGCGTTCAGCCGGTCCGCCAGCTCTGCCAGTCCCCCGCTCCCTCTTCTTCTGGAATAATGGGGCGTGGCGATGATTCGGCGGATCCCCTGGCGGTATGCCATGGACAGCATTGTCTCAGACTCTTCCATGCCGCGGGATCCGTCGTCCACGCCCGGAAGGATATGTGCATGGATATCAATCAATTCCATTTGGTTACTCCTTTAACTTCTGACCGGAGTATCTTCGGTACAGGTTGTCAAGATAAGGAATCATATTCCTCGCCCACGGATATTCCGGCATATAGGTCCCGGAATATGAGTTCAGAAACGCAGGCTGCTCCCTTATGAATTCATAAAAATCGCAGATAAACCGGTCGGTGTCAACCGCATAGCTGCCCCGCCTTTTGATGACAATATCCGCGATCTCATATTCTACCAGCGTCCTGTGAAGCCTGTGGTACACAACCCGCAACGTATTTCTGGCACGGGTTTCCTCCGAATTTTCATAGAGCAGATACGCCATTTGTGCCAGAGAAACGCTGCTGCCCTTTTTCTCCACCAGCACCGCCAGCATCTCTTTTGCTTTGCCACTCGGGAAGTAAACAATCCTGCCATCCACGTATACATCAAAGCCGTCAAAGGTCTTGACATACACCCGTCTTTCCCCTCTATTCATCTCTACACCTCATTATGTGTAAATAATTGTGGCCTTTCGTGTAACGGTATATCATGACGTTGGATACAGAAACGTTACATTTTAGTTACAAACGCAGCCGGTTTCACCCATAAATTGTATTTCTTTTAATATTTGTACTTTTTTGTAAAAAATACGTTTTTTTGCATGAAAAAAAGAAGATGCGTCTTTAAAAAGGTCACAATATTTTAATTTGGTATCCGCCTGCCATTATATCTGAAATCCGAACAGAACATTCTCCCCCCGGCCCAGCCCGCGGCTGATTGCATCAAAAAAAGACATAACCACAATTCCTGACTGTGGTTATGTCTTCCCATCGTTCCCCTGTTTGCCCCGGCTACGAGTCCCCCTCGTGGTCCGGAAGCTGATTTTCATCGTAATATTTTCTCAGCAGATTGGACAGCGTCACCTCCGCCCAGCTGTACTCCGGCATATACTCGCCGAGAAAAAAATTGCTGCTCCCCTCTGTGCGCGCTTCCATCTCATAGCTGTCACACAGAATCCGGCTGCAGTCGACCGCGTAAATCCCTCTTCCTCTTTTTAAAATATCCTCGATCTCATAACTCTTAAGCGTTTTGGTCAGGCGGTTAAACGCCGTGTGAACCAAACGTTTGGCCTTTCGGATATCCTTTTCATTCTCGAACAGATTTTCCGCTAACTGACTCAGGGGCACAAACCTGCCTTTCCGATCCACCAGAAATGCAAGCAGTTCTTTGGCCTTTGCGCTGGAAAAATAGACCATCTTTCCATCTTTATACAGATCAAATCCATCGAACGTCTTGATATAAACTTTTCCTGAAACATTTTTATACATCCACAAACACACCCCTGTCAACACTCTACTGTCATGTATTGATTATACCATATAATATACGCTTTGGGGATGACATCCCCCCCCCCCCCTTTCATGATCTTCCAAAAACCGTTGTCAAACGCCCGCAGAAACGCAAATAACCCATTACACACAAAAAAGACCCGGCAGCTTTCACCTGAGTGAAAAACACCGGGTCCATATAGCTGGGCTACTTGGATTCGAACCAAGAAAATGACGGAGTCAGAGTCCGTTGCCTTACCATTTGGCGATAGCCCATCAACACAACGAAATGTATTATACAATAGTTTTTCATTTATTGCAAGGGGATTTTTAATTTTTTTTGATTTTTTTGCCACCGTTTTCCGCTTCCCGACCCCGCCCCAAAACCAGCGCCTCTGCGGCCCGTTCCAGACCGGCGGATCGGCCGCTTCAGCCCCCGGTCCGCCGCACCGTCAAAAGCTGCTGAAGGCGTTTCATCGAGCGGGAGTAGCGGGACAATTCCGTGGCCAGCGGCAGTCCCAGGGCCTTTGCCACCTCCCGATGTTTCATCCCCGCGGCCGCGTACAGGAGCACGATCTGGCGGTCCTGCTCCTTCAGCTCGTCCAGGGCCCGCAGCAGTACCTGGCGGTCCGCCGCCTGATCGATCTGCTCGCAGTTTTTTCCCTCCTCGCAGTCCTCCAACTCCGACAGTCCAAACTCCGCCCATCTGCGCTGTTCCCGAAACCGCATGTAGCACAAATTCCTGGCAATGGTGAACACCCAGGCCAGCGGTTTCCCCTGAGGCCGGTATTCTGTAGCGTCGGTCCAGATCTTCAGATAGGTTTCCTGCAGCACGTCCTCCGCCTCGTGGCTGTTTCGGGTCAGCGACAGGATGTAGCTGTGCACCGGCCGGACCGTGCAGAGATAAAACTGTCTGAACGCCTCCTCATTTCCGGCCGCAATCTCCTTTAACAGCGCTTCCTCCGTCATGTGGATCCCCTTTCAGGGATTAGCCTTATTTCTGCGCCTCCGCCAGATAGCTGTTCTCAACCGTGATCACACAGGCGCAGCGTGGGTCGCGTTTGCGGACCGCTGCGCTAATCCTCGCTTTTAAGTTGTCCTGAACCGCCGCTTTATATTCCCTGGGAACCACTAAATCGAAAATTAAATTGATGTGCTCCACCCCATCCACCATGCGGAAGTCGTGAAAGCTCAACCGGCTGTCAAGCTCCGTCAGAACCTCGCCAAGCATATCCCGAAATTCCCGGATCCGGCCGTCATGGGTCTCCACCGGATCCATATGGATCACCAAAAGCAGACCGAACCGCCTTGCCGCTTCGTGTTCAATCTGGTCAATCACCTCATGGGAGCGCTCCACATTCACGTCGTTTGGCACCTCGGCGTGGATAGACGCCATGCTCTTGGAAGGCCCGTAGTTGTGCACAATCAGGTCATGGGTTCCCAAAATGCCCTCAAAGCTCTCCACAAAATTGGTGATCTGCTCGTACAGCTGGGGATCGATGGCCTCGCCGATCAGCGGCGCCAGCGTATCCTTGGCGATATTCACGCCCGCGATCATAACTACCACCGACACGGCAATGCCCACGATGCCGTCGATGTTCACGCCAAAGATGCCAAACACCGCGATGGACAGCATGGTGGCCGAGGTCGTGACCACATCCCCCATGGCGTCCGCCGCAGTCGCCAGCATCACCTTGGAATTGATCCGTTTCCCCAGCGTCCTGTTGAACAGCGAGAGCCAGAGCTTCACCGCCACGCTGAGGGACAGGATCACAATGGAAATCCATTTAAAGGACATGCTCTCCGGATTCAAAATCTTGTTCAGCGACGTTTTAAACAGAGAAAATCCCACCTGAATGACAATAAACGCCACGATAAAGGCCGCAATATACTCGATGCGCCCGTGTCCAAAGGGATGGTCGTCGTCCGCCGGTTTTTCCGCCATCTTGACCCCAATAAACCCGATAATGGAGGAGGCCGCATCCGAAAGGTTGTTAAACGCATCCGCCATCACGGAAATACTGTTGATCAGCAGCCCGATCAGCAGCTTTGCGCCAAACAGCAGCACGTTGCAGAAAATCCCCACCATGCTGGAGAGCGTGCCATAGGCAGTGCGAACCTGCACTGCCTCCGTCTGCTGGTAATCTTTTACAAATCGTTTTACTAAAAATTCCGTCATTTCTCTTCCTCATACTGTACATTCATCAGGCACAGCCCCTCCGGCGGCGCTGTAAATCCCGCTGCACTTCTTTCCTTTAATTCCAACACGGCTTCCAGGCTGTCCGCCTCCCGCTTTCCCAAGCCCACCTCGATCAGGGTCCCCGCCAGGATCCGCACCATCTGCTGTAAAAAGCCGTTGCCCGTAACATCCACCGCCAGCGCCTTTCCATCGCACAGACGGATCAAACGGATCGCCGTTATGGTGCGGACCGTGGACTTCTTCATCTTTTTATTGCCGCAGAAACTTTTAAAATCATGGGTTCCCAGAAGCGTCCCGGCCGCCCGCTCCATCTGCCCGATGTCCAGCTGCTTTCCCAGGCCGTAGAAATAGTCCCGCTGAAACACGTCCGTCTTGCCGTCCATCCAAATCTGGTACCGGTAAGTCTTCCGGCAGGCGTTTAAGCGGCTGTGAAAACGTTCCGGGGCGGCCGTCAGCTCCAGAACGCAGATGTCCTCCGGCAGATACCGGTTCAGGTACGCGCGGATTTCTTCCGGCTCCCGCGCCTGTTTCAGATGAAAATTCGCCACCTGCCCTCTGGCGTGGACGCCGCCGTCGGTCCGGCCGGAACCGTGTACCTCCAGCGTCTCCTCCGCCAGCCGCCCCAGCACGGCCTCCAGCTTCCCCTGTATGGTCCGGTCCGTGTTGCCCTGCCTCTGCCAACCGTCGTAGCGCGTGCCGTCGTACTGCAGAATCATTTTATAATTCATCTCAGCCGCCTCCTGTTTCCATGTGACCTCGCGCGCCCCAAAAGGCACATCAGGCCCAGACCGGTCCACATCCCCGCCAGGTCCAGCCAGACGTCGCTGATCTGCCCGGACCGCCCCCGCACGAACAGCTGGATGGTCTCGTCCACAAACGGCAGCCATATGGCCGCCGCAATCACCAAACGCAGCGGAATCCGCCGCTGCCGCGCCATAACCTGGACATTCCTGCACAACAGAATGCCCATTCCCATATATTCCAAAAAATGCGCTGTCTTGCGAACCATATGCTCCGTGGGCATCTGTCCCGGTAAATGGAGCCCGTCCCAAATTTTGGCAATTATTTGCAGCACCGCGCCGCTCTCCCGGGAGGACAACTCCGCCGGAACCATGGAGTGGCCGTAGACGAACAGCACATAGAGAATCAATGCCGCCTGCCAGAATAACTCGTTATGCCAAACTCCCCTCACCTGTCTCATTCTTACCGCCATATCCACCTCTGCTTAAGACGCTTATTTTGCCCATTATAGTACAGTTTTTCAAATATGGCAAGAGCCGGCAGAGTAAAATGCCACCTGCCGGCTCCGATCCATTAATGTTCTTCTTTATCCCGCGCCCCGTTAATATGTTTCACTCTCTCGTCCAGCTTATAGACCGCCGCCCCGAATGCAACCACATGGGTAAGGTTTCTGGCCGTGACCTTTTCCGGATCGATTTTCGTCCCCCGGCACAGCCGTTTCAGGCTCTTGTGAATCGCCGCCCGATCCCAGGGCTTCCCGGTCCGGCTGCTGAAAATCGGCCCCTCTTTTAGTTTCATGGACTCCACAAACGCGGCCAGCTCTTTGCGCAGCGCATTGGGCAATACCACCACCTTGCTGCTGTTTCCCCGGGGAATCAGGAAAAATCCCTGCTCCACTGCCTCAGGCGTAATATACTGGTGCTCGCTGACGCTGATCTTGGTCAGCGCCAATATCTGGATCAGATAATACAGGCGCGGGTTGCGCTGAGACTTTGCCGCGTTTAGCAGGCTCCTGTATTCCGAGGTAGTCAGCTCCATGCCTGCGTTGGAAACCGTGCTCCGGTTGATCTTAGGCACGTCCATGCGCACTTTCCAATCCGCAAAGCGGAAGAAGGTGTTGACTGCCACAATCTTGGAACACGCCCCCCTGGGCGTATAATGCTCCATCAAATAGCGCTGATACGCCTGGCAGGTCTCCTCATCCACCGTTTCACTGCCCTGATAGTTGTAAAACTGCTGCAAATCCCCCTTGTATTTTTGACAGGTTGCCTTTGAATAGCCGTTCGCTCCAAGATAATGATCGTACCGGAGCAAAAGATCCTGGGTCATCACATAGCACATAACTTAATACCGTCCCTCTCGTCCGAAGTCTGTCCATAACGGACATCCCCGGTCTTCTTTTGTTTTCAACATACGAGTGACATTTCTCCCGTCCTGCTCTGCCTGTATCCAGAACATTCCTCAAATCAGAAACTTCATATAATAGATATTATAGCGTGTTTCTGCATTTTCTGTCAAGAAAAATGCTATTATAATGCACTGCGGGTCCCCTGGGGGGATTGGTAATATTCGTAGTAGTTTGTGCTAAAAAAGTTCAATTTGATCATGATTTGGAAAAACTCAAAAATTATTTGAATGAAATATGATCATTTAACTTTCTATAATATCTATTACTGGAAGCAATGAACGATATTTTGTTATTTACATAAAGTCATTTATATAGACAATCCCATCCGATGACGGACATAAAAAAAAGAGGCGTCTCCAACGTCATCTCTCAACTTTGGAAACACCTGCTCATCATTTCATCAATTTCTATCCGGCTTAACGTCCAACCTTCGATTTCCCACCTGACAAAATCCCGCTGACAGCCACCAGATCCACCGCCTGACGGATCGCATCCTCGTCCTGCACCAGCGCCAGGCGCACATAACCCTCGCCGGAGGGACCAAAGGCGCTGCCCGGCGTCACAATCAGCCCGGCCTTCTCCACCAGATCCATGGCAAATGCCTCGGAGGTCTCATACCCGGACGGAATAGCAGCCCACACGAACATTGTGGCCGCAGGGCGCTCCATGGGCCAGCCGATGGCGGTAAAGCCGTCGCAGAGACAGTTGCGACGGCGGACATACGCTTCCCTGGTTCTCTCCACACAGGACTGGTCCCCGGTAATGGCCGCGATGGCCGCCTGCTGGATGGGCAGAAACATGCCGTAGTCCATGTTGGACTTAAGCCGCTTTAATTGGGCCACCACCTCCCGGTTGCCCAAACAGAAGCCGATGCGCGCCCCGGCCAGGCCATAGGTCTTGGACAGGGAGTTGAACTCTACGCCCACCTCCCGCGCGCCCGGAAAGCTCAAAAAGCTGCCGCAGCTCTTCCCGTCAAATACCAGCTCGCTGTAAGCGTTATCGTGCAGCACAATGATCTGATACTTCTTGGCAAATGCCACCAGCTCCTCGTAAAAGCTGTCCGGAGCCAGGGCCGCCGTGGGGTTGTTGGGGTAGGACACGATCATGAATTTGGCCCTGCGGGCCACCTCCCCGGGAATATCGTCCAGGCGGATCACATAACCGTTTTCCTTTTTCTGAGGCATATAATAGAGCGTTGCCCCTGCAATCCGCGGCCCATCCCCGAACACCGGATAGCAGGGGTCCGGCACCAGCACAGTGTCCCCCTCGTCCACGATGGAGAGCGCGATGTGAGCCAGCCCTTCCTGGGACCCCAGCAGGGAACAAATCTCGGTCTGCGGGTCCAGCTTCACTCCGTAGCGCCGGTCATACCATTCGGCCACCGCGTCCAAAAGAGCGGTCTGGTCGTTGATGGCGTAAATATAGTTCTTCTCCTCCGCAGCGGCCCTGCAGAGAGCCTCCCGGATATGAGCGGCCGGCGGAATGTTGGGCGCGCCTATGCTCATGTCGATCACTGTCTCCCCGGCAGACACCTTGCGCCTGCGCACTTCCGAAAGTTTTGAAAAGATTCCCTCGCCAAAGAGGTCCATCCGTTTTGCAAATTCCATGTCCTCATCCTCCTCGTCAATATCCCAGCAGACACACGATCACCGGCAGAAAGACCGCGGGCAGCATGTTGCCGATTTTCAGCTTGCTGTTTAAAACCAAATTCAGTCCCAGGGCGAAAATCAGGATCGATCCGATGAAGGAGATCCGCCCGATCATCAGCTCGGTCAGATACGGCCGCACCACGCCGGCCAGCAGCGTAATGGATCCCTGGTAGATGGCTACCGGGAAAATGGAAAACGCCGTGCCGATGCCTAAGGCCGCGGTGAAAATGATGGAGAGAACGCCGTCCATCACCGCTTTGGTAAACAGCGTGCTGTAGTTATGGGTCAGTCCATCCTCCAGCGCGCCCACAATGGCCATGGCCCCCACGCAGAACAGCAGGGAACTGCTCACAAATGCCTCCACAAAGGTGCCCGAGGCCTTCCCCGCCGGTATTTTCGACTTGCACCAGATTCCCAGCTGCTCCAACCGGTCCTCGATGTCGATCCACTCGCCCAGAGCGGACCCGATCACCATGCAGAGCACCATCACCAGGGTGTCCCGGGTATCCAGTCCTCCGGCCGTGACGGTCATCATTCCTTTCAGCGCCCCGGAGATCCCCACAAAGATCACGCACAGCCCCACCGCGCTGGTAATCGTGTCCTCCAGGTGCTTCGGAAGTCCTCCCTTCACCAAAAGCCCAATGACACAGCCTCCCAGAATCGCCGCCACATTCACAATCGTTCCCAAACCGCTCATACTCTGATCTCGCCCTTCTTATATTATATCTTTATCTGCTTTACAGCTCATTTCGCCCATTATAGTACAAATTTCAAAATCTGACAAGCGCTTAAACGAAACGCAAACTGTCTACAGCTGTCTACCGTTTTAGCACCATCCAAAAAATAGCGGAAAACTTGATTTTACAAGTTTTCCGCTGCAAATAAAAAAAGCGCGAGACGGGATTCGAACCCGCGGCCCCCACCTTGGCAAGGTGGTGCTCCACCCCTGAGCCACTCGCGCATATTTTGTATTCGTCGGGGTGACAGGATTCGAACCTGCGACCTCCTGGTCCCAAACCAGGCGCTCTAGCCAAGCTGAGCCACACCCCGTCATCACCGCTTACGAATAAATTATGAAATTATCAATTTAAACGTACCCTCAAAACCACATATTGAATGATGTTTTAAAACCTATACCGTTTTGGTTAAGCCCTCGACCGATTAGTATTAGTCAGCTCCATACATTACTGCACTTCCACCTCTAACCTATCTACCTCGTCGTCTTCAAGGGGTCTTACTAGCTTACGCTATGGGATATCTCATCTTGAGGGGGGCTTCACGCTTAGATGCCTTCAGCGTTTATCCCGTCCAGACTTGGCTACTCTGCCATGGGCTTGGTACCCAACAGATACACCAGCGGTCCGTCCATCCCGGTCCTCTCGTACTAAGGACAGCTCCTCTCAAATATCCTACGCCCGCGCCGGATAGGGACCGAACTGTCTCACGACGTTCTGAACCCAGCTCGCGTACCGCTTTAATGGGCGAACAGCCCAACCCTTGGGACCTGCTACAGCCCCAGGATGCGATGAGCCGACATCGAGGTGCCAAACCACTCCGTCGATGTGAACTCTTGGGAGTGATAAGCCTGTTATCCCCAGGGTAGCTTTTATCCGTTGAGCGATGGCAATCCCACTTTCTACCACCGGATCACTAAGTCCTACTTTCGTACCTGCTCGACCCGTCGGTCTCGCAGTCAAGCTCCCTTATGCCTTTGCACTCTGCGAATGGTTTCCAACCATTCTGAGGGAACCTTTGAGCGCCTCCGATACCCTTTCGGAGGCGACCGCCCCAGTCAAACTCCCCACCTGACATTGTCCCCCAGCCGGGTCACGGCTGCAGGTTAGAAACCCAATATCGCAAGGGTGGTATCCCAACATTGGCTCCACATAGACTGGCGTCCATGCTTCTTAGCCTCCCACCTATCCTGTACATGCAATACCGAATCCCAGTATCAAGCTGGAGTAAAGCTCCATGGGGTCTTTCCGTCCTGGCGCAGGTAACCAGCATCTTCACTGGTATTTCAATTTCACCGGGTGCATTGTTGAGACAGCGCTCAAATCATTACGCCTTTCGTGCGGGTCGGAACTTACCCGACAAGGAATTTCGCTACCTTAGGACCGTTATAGTTACGGCCGCCGTTTACTGGGGCTTAAATTCAAAGCTTCGCTTGCGCTAACCTCTCCTCTTAACCTTCCAGCACCGGGCAGGCGTCAGCCCATATACCTCACCTTTCGGTTTTGCATAGACCTGTGTTTTTGCTAAACAGTTGCTTGAGCCTATTCTCTGCGGCCAGATCTCTCTGGCACCCTTTATCCCGAAGTTACAGGGTCATTTTGCCGAGTTCCTTAACAATGCTTCTCCCGCCGGCCTTAGGATTCTCTCCTCATCTACCTGTGTCGGTTTACGGTACGGGCACGTATTACACAATAGCGGCTTTTCTTGGCAGCCGGAATCACACACTTCGCTACTTATAGTTCGCTACGCGTCACGTCTTCGGATTGTACGGCGGATTTGCCAACCATACTCCTACCTCGCTTGCCCCGGTCTTCCCATTCCCGGGTTGTGTTGTCCTTCTGCGTCCCCACAGTTCTGATAATACGCGGTACAGGAATTTCAACCTGTTGTCCATCGACTACGCTTTTCAGCCTCGCCTTAGGCCCCGACTTACCCAGAGCAGATCAGCTTTACTCTGGAAACCTTGGATATTCGGCCTGGAGGATTCTCACCTCCATCTCGCTACTCATTCCGGCATTCTCTCTTCTTAAAAGTCCACAGCTCCTTGTCGGTACTGCTTCGTTCCTTTAAGAATGCTCCTCTACCAATCACTTAAAGTGATTCCTAAGCTTCGGTGTTGTGTTTTAGCCCCGGACATTTTCGGCGCAGGACCTCTCGACTAGTGAGCTATTACGCACTCTTTGAATGTGTGGCTGCTTCTAAGCCAACATCCTAGTTGTCTCTGAAATCCCACATCCTTTTCCACTTAACACACACTTTGGGACCTTAGCTGTAGGTCTGGGCTCTTTCCCTTTTGACTACCCAACTTATCTCGTGCAGTCTGACTCCCATACATCATTTATACGGCATTCGGAGTTTGATATCCCTTGGTAAGCTTTGACGCCCCCTTAGGAATTCAGTGCTCTACCTCCGCTAAACTAATATGAGGCTAGCCCTAAAGCTATTTCGAGGAGAACCAGCTATCTCCGGGTTCGATTGGAATTTCTCCCCTATCCACACCTCATTCCCACCCTTTTCAACGGATGTGGATCCGGTCCTCCACGGAATTTTACTTCCGCTTCAACCTGGACATGGATAGGTCACCCGGTTTCGGGTCTGCCTGTACTGACTTTACGCCCATTTGAGACTTGGTTTCCCTTCGGCTCCGTGGCTTAACCACTTAACCTTGCCAGTACCGGCAACTCGCCGGACCGTTCTACAAAAAGTACGCGGTCGCACCTTAACGTGCTTCCACAGCTTGTAAACACAGGGTTTCAGGTTCTTTTTCACTCCCCTCCCGGGGTCCTTTTCACCTTTCCTTCACAGTACTATGCGCTATCGGTCACTAAGGAGTATTTAGCCTTGGAGGGTGGTCCCTCCGACTTCCCACAAGGTTTCACGTGTCTCGTGGTACTCTGGATCCTGCCGCTGCCTATCGCTTTCGTGTACGAGACTTTCACTCTCTTTGGTCTGACTTCCCAGACAGTTCCACTAACGAATCAGCTCGCTTATGCAGTCCATAACCCCAGCGTGCACGCACGCTGGTTTGGGCTCTTCCCATTTCGCTCGCCGCTACTTTGGGAATCGATTTTTCTTTCTCTTCCTCCGGCTACTTAGATGTTTCAGTTCACCGGGTTCCCAGCGTATGGCTATGTATTCACCATACGTCGACTGAGGGTTACTCAGCCAGGTTTCCCCATTCAGATATCTCCGGATCAAAGGATATTTGCTCCTCCCCGAAGCTTTTCGCAGCTTATCACGTCTTTCATCGGCTCTTAGTGCCAAGGCATCCACCCTGCGCTCTTTATAGCTTAACCAAAATGACTTCCACCTGCGGGTGCGGGTTTCTGTCGACAATCCATAGCGTTGGATCGTTTGGTCTTAGGTTTGTTACATTTGATACATCTTTCGATGTATCCCTCGGATGTCTTGATTATTCTATAGAATATTCAATTCATTTTCATTCAATATGCGGTTTTCAAGGTACGTGTGCAAAATCATTTGTTAGATGATTTTGAATGGAGATGGAGAGATTCGAACTCTTGACCCCCTGCTTGCAAGGCAGGTGCTCTCCCAACTGAGCTACACCCCCAAAAGGATCTGGCACTCACCTGCTCTCCCATGCCGTCACCAGCATAGTACCATCGGCCGCTTGAGTCTTAACCATCGTGTTCGGGATGGGAACGGGTGTTTCCCCCAAGCGCATCAGCACCAGAAATTTGGAACCTTAGTGTAAATCTAAGATTCAACAGTATATAAAACCCTTACTTCTTCTTCCTTAGAAAGGAGGTGATCCAGCCGCACCTTCCGATACGGCTACCTTGTTACGACTTCACCCCAGTTACCTGCCCCGCCTTCGGCAGCTCCCTCTCTTGCGAGTTGGGTCACTGACTTCGGGCGTTGCTGACTCCCATGGTGTGACGGGCGGTGTGTACAAGACCCGGGAACGTATTCACCGCGACATTCTGATTCGCGATTACTAGCGATTCCAGCTTCGTGTAGTCGGGTTGCAGACTACAGTCCGAACTGGGACGTTATTTTTGAGATTTGCTCACCTTCGCAGGGTCGCTTCCCTTTGTTTACGCCATTGTAGCACGTGTGTAGCCCAAATCATAAGGGGCATGATGATTTGACGTCATCCCCACCTTCCTCCAGGTTGTCCCTGGCAGTCTCCCTAGAGTGCCCATCTCACTGCTGGCTACTAAGGATAAGGGTTGCGCTCGTTGCGGGACTTAACCCAACATCTCACGACACGAGCTGACGACAACCATGCACCACCTGTCTCTCTTGTCCCGAAGGAAAGGCGCCGTTACACGCCGGTCAAGAGGATGTCAAGACTTGGTAAGGTTCTTCGCGTTGCTTCGAATTAAACCACATGCTCCACCGCTTGTGCGGGTCCCCGTCAATTCCTTTGAGTTTCATTCTTGCGAACGTACTCCCCAGGTGGAGTGCTTATTGCGTTTGCGACGGCACCGAAGGGCTTTGCCCCCCAACACCTAGCACTCATCGTTTACGGCGTGGACTACCAGGGTATCTAATCCTGTTTGCTCCCCACGCTTTCGAGCCTCAACGTCAGTTACAGTCCAGTAAGCCGCCTTCGCCACTGGTGTTCCTCCTAATATCTACGCATTTCACCGCTACACTAGGAATTCCACTTACCTCTCCTGCACTCTAGCTTGACAGTTTCCAAAGCAGTCCCAGGGTTGAGCCCTGGGTTTTCACTTCAGACTTGCCATGCCGTCTACGCTCCCTTTACACCCAGTAAATCCGGATAACGCTTGCCCCCTACGTATTACCGCGGCTGCTGGCACGTAGTTAGCCGGGGCTTCTTAGTCAGGTACCGTCATTATCTTCCCTGCTGATAGAGCTTTACATACCGAAATACTTCTTCACTCACGCGGCGTCGCTGCATCAGGCTTTCGCCCATTGTGCAATATTCCCCACTGCTGCCTCCCGTAGGAGTTTGGGCCGTGTCTCAGTCCCAATGTGGCCGGTCACCCTCTCAGGTCGGCTACTGATCGTCGCTTTGGTGGGCCGTTACCCCGCCAACTGGCTAATCAGACGCGGATCCATCTCACACCACCGGAGTTTTTCACACTGTACCATGCGGTACTGTGCGCTTATGCGGTATTAGCAGTCATTTCTAACTGTTGTCCCCCAGTGTGAGGCAGGTTATCCACGTGTTACTCACCCGTCCGCCACTCAGTCATCTCAGAATCCATCCGAAAACTTCATCTAAAATGCTTCGTTCGACTTGCATGTGTTAGGCACGCCGCCAGCGTTCATCCTGAGCCAGGATCAAACTCTCAAATTAAAAGTTGATTCTTGGTCTTAGACTACTTAGCTTGGCTAGTTATCTTTAACCTTCATTACTTGGTTTTGTTCTGAATTTTCTCAAATCCAAAGGTCTAAACCAGACCTTTTTCTTTAGAATTTTCAGGGTTTTACATACTGTTCAATCTTTGATTTTCAAGGTTCTCTGTTGTTGTTCTTCGTTAGCAGCAACTTTTATATCTTATCACACTCGCTAGCGTTTGTCAACAACTTTTTTAAAAACTTTTTTGCTGTGTTGTTGTTTCTTGTCGACAGCTTTGATATTTTATCATGCTGTTTTCAGTTTGTCAACAACTTTTTTATTTTTTTCTCTTGCGCCTGCCGTTCTCAGCGGCGCAAGAGATATAATACCAAACCCCTCGTCAAAAGTCAACACTATTTTTCAATTTTTTTAAATTATTTCTTTAGTTCGTATTTTTTCGACAATACAGCAGATTTCAGCAGGTTACTGGCTCAATGGGAACTGCCGTCCACTGTGAACCAGAATGAGACTCCATCCGGCCTGTTTTCCACGCCGCACTCCTTGTTGTGAGAGTCCATGATGGCTTTGACGATGGACAAACCGATTCCGCTTCCACCATAGGAACGGGTGTGCGCCTTATCGACTTTATAGAACTTTGTCCAGAGCTTGTCCAGTTCCTCCTCGGGTATGGGAGTTCCCGTGTTAAACACCGATACCTTCACTTCCTGCCCCAAATTCTCCAGCCGGATCTCAATGCGGCGCTCTCCGCCCAGGTGATTCAGCGCGTTGTTCAGGTAATTGGTGATCACTTCTTCTATTTTAAATTCATCCGCCCACACCAGAACCGGAGTCTCCTGATCAAACACCACGGTGGCCTCCTTCTGCTGGAGCAGGATCCCGGCGGAGGAGAGAATCCCGCGAATCAGCGCCGTGATATCGAACTGCTCCATCACCGGCAGATCATTTCCAAACTCCAGAGCAGTCAGATTCAAAAGCTGTTTGACCATCTTATTCATCTTGTTGGCCTCGTCCATGATGACCTCGCAGTAATAATCCCGGCTGTCCGGGTCCTCGGCCATCCCTTCGGTCAGCCCCTCGGCGTAACCCTGGATCAGCGCGATGGGGGTTTTCAGTTCATGGGACACATTTGCAATAAAATCCTTGCGCGTCTCGTCGATGCGGATCTTCTCCTCAATATCCCGCTGTAGCTCATTGTTGGCGGTTTTCAACTCCCCGATGGTCTCCTTGAGCTTTTCGGACAAAGTGTTCATGCTGCGGCCCAGCACACCGATCTCATCCTCGGACCGCCCTTCGTAGCGCGCCTCGAAGTCCAGCTCCGACATACGTGCCGACAGGGACGCCAGGGACATGATAGGGGATGTGACCTTTTTGGTGGTAAAATACATCAGCGCGCTGCCTGCCACCAGGGCGGCAAGACCCACATAGGCCAGAAATTTGTTGGAGACCGCCACGCTGTCGTGGATGCTGGCAATGGGCATGGACATGATGAAAATGGTCCGGTTGTCCTCGAAAAATCCCCAGCTTTCCAGATAATAGGCCTGGGAATGGCGGTCGTAGCTCTTCTGGATTTTATAATTATCCTGATTAACCAGCACCTCGGTACCGGGATTGTTACGCCCCAGTATGTACTGGTGTACCCGGTCCGCCAAAAAACGGGCGTCCCTGGCAGAGGGCATGGCGTCGTCGTTCATACTGTCCACGATGGCGATGTTGGTGTTGTATTTCTCGCTCATCAGCCGGAGCAGGCGGCTGAGTTCCGTCTGCTCCCCGTCGGCTGAGTACAGGCTCTGAAGGTCCTCGGTCAGGGATTCCCCGTTGTCGGCCTTCTCCACCACCAGCTGGTTGATCAGACCGTAGGCGCGCTCCAGAATTTTTAACTTCTGGCGGGTGTAAAATCCCTCTAAAAAGAAACTGTTCACCGCCCAGGTGGTGAACAGCACCGCGGCCATCAGGCCTACGAATATCATCGTAAAACGTCCGCGTATGGAATGTTTCATCAATCGCTCACCTCGAATTTATAGCCCATTCCCCAGATGGTCTTGATGTACTCGCCCTTCTCCCCCATTTTGCTGCGCAGCTTCTTGACATGGGTGTCGATGGTCCGGGCGTCCCCAAAGTAGTCGTAATTCCATACATTATTTAAAATCTTTTCGCGGGACAGGGCCAGGCCCTGATTCTCCACAAAATAGGTGAGCAGCTCAAATTCCTTGTAGCTCAGCTCAATTTCGCTGCCGTCAATGGTCACCTGGTGGGCCGCCTTGTCAATGCAGATTCCGCCCACGTTCAGGGTATCGGTGGAGACCATATTGCTCCGCCGCAGAATCGCGTCCACCCGGGCCACCAGAATCTTGGGGCTGAAGGGTTTGGAAATGTACTCGTCCACCCCCAGGGAAAAACCCTGGAGTTCGTCCCGCTCCTCGCTGCGGGCGGTGAGCATGATCACCGGAACCTGGGAGTATTTGCGGATTGTCTTTAACACCTCCCAGCCGTCCATTTTCGGCATCATCACGTCCAGAAGCACCAGAGCGATGTCCTTGTCCGCAAAGAAAATATCCACGGCCTCTTCCCCGTCCCCTGCTTCTATTACCTGAAATCCTTTATTGGTCAAAAAATCCTTTACCAGCTTCCGCATTCTGGCTTCGTCATCCACCACCAGTATCTTCAATGATTCCATGCACAATGCCTCCTTGCACTCATTCTTACCTGTTTAATAACATTTTAGCAAAAAGACATGCACATTTCTACCATTTCACAGAGATTTCACAGGTCCTCCCGCAGGCTGCGGCCATCCGCGATGGCGATGGAGGATTTTCCGCTGCGCTTGGAAATATAGAGGGCCTTGTCGGCATTCTGCCACAGGCTCTCATAGTTATCTCCGTGTTGTGGATACAGGGCAATTCCCATGCAGATGCTGATGCGGCGGTCCAGGCCCAGACGTTTCTGCCGGCAGTCCCAGTCCCTGCAAAACGCCCGCGCCATTTCCAGAAATTCCTCCATCTCCGGCTCATCCCCTCCGGTGTAAACCAGAAATTCGTCCCCGCCGATCCGGCCGCTGAGGCAGCCGGTAAAGGAAGCCTTGAGACTCTCGGCCAGCAGGCTCAGCACCTGATCCCCAAAGGGATGGCCGTTCCGGTCGTTTACCTGTTTGAAATCATCCACATCCATCATCATCATGGCGCCGTACGGTTTTTTCTGCATCAGTGCCTGCACCTCCGACTCCAGAAACGGACGGTTCATCAGATCGGTGAGATAATCGTACCGGGCGTAGTAGAGGGCCTCCCGGTTGGCATTTTCCAGTTCCTGTCTGCGGATTTCCAGCAGCTCCTCCAGCTTCCTGTTGCTCTGCTGGAGCAGGATACGCGGGTAGGGCTCTCCCTTCATCTGCTCCGGATCGGGTACGGAGCGGTGTATGTGGACCAGCTGCCAGCCCTCCGGCGCGCGGCGCACCACCATGGAAAAGCGGAATCCGGCGTTGTACGCCAGAGGCTGGGACGATATCTGCCGGAGGTTCAGCTCACCGATGACCAGAAATGTTTCCTCCCCAAGGGGCGTAGTCTGGTACCACTGACTGGTGATGGAAAAATGCCCGTCCCACAGCGGCTCTTCCTCCGTCAGCTTACGCAAGGCCTGTTCCCGGTTCCGGCAGAGTTCATGGGCGCCCGTTCCGATCACGGACAGATCCGGAGCCAGCAGGTTCTCCAGTGCCTGGTAATCCTTTTTCTCCAGATATATGTGCCAAATGAAACGGCAAAACTCCTGCGCTTCCATAAATGATCCCACCCTTTCCTCACTCCGCGGACAGGGATTACAACAAAATTTCCCTTTTGTTGTAATTCAGGCGGCGTTCCCACCGCCTCACGTCCGGACAATCGATTAAACACACAAACAGAGACCGGTTTGCTGCTGGCATAACCACCGGTCTTGTCCTCGCGCCCTCCCGTCCCACCTGCGTCTGTTTTGGTTGTAAAATGACTTTTGGTGTAGTATACTGGGTATGTAATTTTGTTCGAACGCGTATCCGGATTACAACAAAAGGGAAATTATGTGATCACAAGTCCCATCCGCTCCATCTGGCGGGCGTGGACTGTTCCGCTCTCCGCAGTGTAGATCCGCGTGGTTGAGACATTGGTATGCCCCAGAATATCGGCCAGGCGGGATAAGTCTTTTTCCAACATATAATAAGTGCGCGCGAACAGGTGGCGCAGATTGTGCGGGAATACCTTGCCCGGTTCAACTCCGGCGCGCTCACACAGTGCTTTCATGTCCCGCCAGATATTACTCCGGTCAAGTGGCCGTCCGCTGCGGGTTATAAATACCGCTCCGGCGGTCTTTTTTTGTTTCTTCATATAGATTCCAATCAGACGGCGCAGCTTTTCCGGCAGGAAAACAGTGCGCCGTTTGCCTTTGCAGTCCACCTGGGCATATCCCTTTTCCACCGCCTCTGCGGTGATAAAGCGCAGTTCGGATACCCGGATTCCGGTGGCGCAGATGGTCTGGAGCACCAGGGATAATCGGCGGTTCCCACTGCGGTCGGCTGCGTTTACCAGGCGGCCGTACTCGGACCGTGTCAGTTCGCGCTCGGGGCGGATGAATAGCTCGCGCTGAATTTTTAGGGGTTTTACTTTGAATTGCGGACAGCCTGAAAATTCAGCAAAGCCGTTGATTGCGGCCAGCATGGCGTTGACGGTGTTGGGGGCGTAGCGGGAAGTTAGGGTTTCCTTCCATCGGATCGCAGTTTCTTTGGTATATGAACGGCCGTCTAAAAAGACTGCGAATGCCTTGAGGCTGCGCAGGTAGGATTGGATTGTAGGGTGGGATTTTTCCTGTTCGTAGAGGTGTTGTTGGTATTGAGATAGGGTTTGGAGATTGATTGTGCAATGGTTGTTTGAGTCATTCATTTTGGGTTCCTCCTTTTCCGGTCTAGTGTTTATTGTACCGGATTTTGGGAGGAAGTATCCTGATGAGGGGAAATTTTTTGGTGAAATGTTGGGGGGTTTTGGGTAGAAGGTGGATGGAGGGGGAATAAAGGCGGAGGCTGTGAGTCATCGGTTAGTAAATTAGCCAACCGCCTGTGTATTCCAATCTACACAGCCTTCGCAGACCTCGACGAAGATGTGTTCGATCTTGTAAAAGCTCAGTCAATTTCAATCCACGAGGCCTTCGCAAGCTGTGACCCAACCGTTTCCGCATTGCGGAGCTGGCTGGAAGAATTTCAATCCACACAGCCTTCGCAGGCTGTGACCGGAAAAGCTTATTTCCTATAAAACCAAGTGCCTATTTCAATCCACACAGCCTTCGCAGGCTGTGACGTACAGGATTATCCATCACGCTTGGAGATTTATATTTCAATCCACACAGCCTTCGCAGGCTGTGACTAATTTTATCTAGTTGAATGGGGGAAAGTATGAAATTTCAATCCACACAGCCTTCGCAGGCTGTGACAATAATCTCAAAATTATGTGATAAATCCATTGATATTTCAATCCACACAGCCTTCGCAGGCTGTGACGGTGATAGGCATCGAAAAGGATATTGTAGACATATTTCAATCCACACAGCCTTCGCAGGCTGTGACGCTTTCCATGTTATCCTCCTCTCATATGATAGTATATTTCAATCCACACAGCCTTCGCAGGCTGTGACAGCAAATCTCACCAATTTTTCCTCACAAATCTCGATACTCTTATCTCATATTCTACACATTCCCTCCAACAAATCAACCCCTCTTCACACATTCTCCTCTTTTTCCTCCTCTTTCTCCTCCTAATCTCGGTGCGAATGTCCTGGGGTTTTTATGTGCGCTTAGGGTTCGCACGGTGGTATGCTTTTGGGGTTGCCTTTTTCGTATGCAGACGTTTTCCAGAACTACTATTTGTATCCAGTTCCTCCTCTGGCTTTGGAAGTATTTTTGAAAATGCTGGTTGCTGCTTTTTCGAGTCTTCATTTATTTTGTTATTGTTGAACCAAATAAACGACTCCTTTTCGTCTCCCTCCACCTGCGGATAACTGACATCGTGGCGGAGAGGTTCTGCACAGGCCATTATTTTCAATGTTTTTACCGGCTCGCATTCCGTCGCTATATCCATCCCCAAATCCTTATAGGTTTTTCTCACCAGTTTCACCGTTCCTGTATCTCCGTCAACCTCCCGAATTTCCAAATCGCAGATTTTTATCCGCACACTGCCCAGACCATAAGGCTTTCCCCTTCCGACCTTATGGGCGCAGACTTCATCCATAAAATCCAACGACCACCGCAACTGTCCCAGTTCTTTCCGATTTAGCTTATCAAAATACACCCGAAAATGAAATGTTTGCTTCCTTCCTGTCTCCTTCCCCGGAAGAAGAGGACGTATCCGCTGCTTAAGCTGGTTGTCCAACAGTTCACTTTTATCCAGTTTTTTCCATCCATCATGGTGCCAATAGAACTTACGCCCCCTCAATTTAGGTAGTGATGGTGGCAGCAATCTAAGGTATTCATTTTGATCCGTTTTGACACGTACATGGTCATATGTCCAGTATCCTTCTGTTTTCCAGTATTTCTTTTCATTATCCTCGTAGGGCGATTCCGTATAGAACTCGACTGTATCTGGATGCGGTGCTCCAACTTCGGGCAGTATCATGTAATCACCATAACAGTTTACAGCGTTTTCTTTCCCCATATCTTCATCTAGCCGGGCATCCGTAAAACGCACTCTAGTACTGACTGAGCCTGTATTTCCATGCTCTCGTGAAACCATCCCAAATACCTTGCAAGACGGACATATCTGCATGGCAGAGACACAGGGCTGAAAACCTCCGTTCTCTTTCAGGATCGCTTCTAATGTTTTCTGATAACAGTTTCGTTCCAGAAAGGCCGGAGACAGGTATCTGGGTTTATTCTTTTCCTCGGCATAATAGACTGGAATACAGCTATTGCTTTCTGAAAATCCAGGCTGCGCAACTTCACCTCGGCAGCTCTTGACGATCTGCTCAAATACCTCATATTCTTCCGTCTGGATCAGCTCTTTCGCCTTCTCATCCGCGCAATAAAATACATACTTATATGGATATTTTCCACCAGACGATTTCTTATTGTGAATCCACCCCCGATAATAATCAGAGGGTTTGTTTCTTCCATCCGGTATCTGATAATCCTTCACGCTCATATTAAAAAATGATTTGCCATTCTGATCGTGGTACATTTTTTCCAGTTTGACCCAGATTTCCTGACCCTCTCTAAAACACTGCCTCGCATTAAACGTCGCGCGTTTACATGGTATGAAGCAGCATTTGTTTTCCGCTTCTCTCACCAAAACCCCCGGATATGTTTTCTCAGGAATCTCCTGTCCCACAACCGTATCCACCCGCATCGTAGACGCACATCCCCCAAACGCCGCCTCATACACGCTCCGCACCGCCCCCCTGATTTCGCTCCCGGGGATCACCGGGTCTTTGGGGCCGGTCTTTCCTGGCTGGGTGTTCCCGGAGAGGTCTTCGTAGGAACAGAACTCGTATCCGGTATATTGATGACTTTGCTCCTCCTCGTTGCATAGGGCATATTTGTTGGAGGTGTTGGGAATGAACAGCGGGGTCAGAAGCTCCAGCTCGCATTCAAAGTAGCCGGTCATGCACTCCTGAGGCCCCAGGTTCAGCGGCTCCCGCCGGCAGGTTCCCGTAAACGGCACAAAATTGTATGGATTTGTAAAATATTCCACTATACACACCCCCTGTTATCCGGCCACGGGCAGAAGCCTAACAGCCGTTCGTCTATCTGCGACACCAGACCGCGTTTTTCCGTTGCATCCGGGAATTCATAGTATTTGCGGACCCGCAGGCCTATCGCTCCGCCGACTCTTCCCAGCACTTCCGGTACCCAGATCGAAGCGCCCCGGCTTGACTTAAGCACGCTCCACGCCTCGTCGGCCCTCTGCCCTTCTCCCCACATTTTCTGTTCCTCGTCCATCACATACGCCAGGCTGTTGCAGATCCCGTCGCGGCGCAGCCTTCCGCAAAAATGCAGGCCGCGGCGAACCAACCTGAGCTCCTGTTCCTCGTCGAATATGATCATTTTCTGCACATTTTCCCACAGAAAAGCATTCTGAATCCCCTGGCCGTCTGTGCGGACCTGCCAGGTTCCCCGGTCGTACCGGCCCAGAAGGACCTGATCGTCCATTTCCAGGTAAAGCCCGGCTTCCCCCGGAAATTCCTCCCTCACGATTTCCTCAATCTGCTCCTGTGTCAATTCCGCCTCATCGCGCACGCATGTGGACGTAATCTGGCGTATTTTGCCCATCCTGTACCTCCTTCTGCCGTCTGCACCAGCGAGCCGCCGCCTGCAAATATGCTTCCTCTTTCTCCACAGGCTCTCCGTCCAGAAGCATGCTCTTTTCCGCTTCAAATATCCCTCTGCCGGCTCCGCTTTCTCCGCCTACAGTCAACAGACCGCTGCCAAGCCCCTGAGCCGCCCACAAAAGCATACCGGGCAGCGCCTTCTTTTCCAGTTCGTCCAATCCCTGCTCCTGCCAGCGGATGGTGAGCCGCACGTTCCCTCCGGCCCACAGCGTTTCACCGAACAGCGCTCCCCTGGCGGCCCCTCCGGTGAAACGGTCCACTGCGGTTCTGTACACCGGCAGACTGTGGCCCCCGGAAATCTTCGTTTCCTCGAACACGAGACGGGAGGCGCGCAGCGCATTGCGGGTCCTGCCTGTGCTCCAGGTTCCCCAGAATGGTTCCAGCGCCTTTTGCGCGTCTTCCCAGCTTCCAAAGCCTCCGATCTGCCTCGCCAAATCCGCAATGTAGCTGCGGACCGCACCGGCCCAAGTGCTCCCCGGAATCACGGCGGCGCCGTCTTTGAGCGTAAGCTGCCCGCAATCCGCGCTCATGTCCCGGTCCGGTTCTGAACCGGATTCTTTGCCCCACCTGGGGTTTGCATAGCTGCGGACCAGAAGGGTGCCGCTGAGGGTGAGGGGAATCTGCATGCAGTGCTCTCCCTCCGGCCTTTCCGCCAAAAGCGCTTCTGCGCCCCACTCCTCACTGCCGTCAAAGGCGTCCGCCTGGTCCCAGCTCCAATCCAGCCACGCCTGGAAATCATCGCGGTTCTCCATCCTGAATGTCCGGTAATGCACCCCGCGCACCTCCAGCTTTCCAAATCCTCTGTTTTTCCTGGCCCCCAAACGCAGACTTCCACGTTTTAAACCGCTGATGCAGTATTTCACTCTGGCCAGATCCCGGTCGATGGCAGCGTCCAGAGTGTCCGTTACCTGATTTTCCCTTACAATAATTTCCAGCCGAATACGGCAGTCAGCCCCCGTTTCCACGGCCTGCATGTCAAACTTCATATTCTCATCGGAGGTTTTTCCCTCGTTCAGCCGGACGCCATCCCGCCGGGCCGGATCGCTGTTCTCCAAACATGTATCGTATATCAGAATCCGGCTCTGAAATTCAAGGGTTTTGCCGTCCTTGTCCAGATTCTCACCGGGGCGCTGCGTCCAGCCCAGGGTTCCGAACAGCGCTTCCGCCTCGCGCAGCCCTGCCGCCTGTTCCAGATAGGACCTGAGCACTCCGGCCATGGAGCTTCCCGGTATAAATGGAATCCCGTCCGCAGTCAGCAGCTGGTCTATATCCGCCTTCTCGTCTTCGCCGGAAGCGACCAGCAGAGGCGCGTCCAGGTATCCATCGATGTCAACCATAATCCGCGCGCGGATTCTATTTTCCTTGTTTTCCATTACCTGCCGCCTCCCTTCTCGCGCTCCATTTGCTGTTCAACAAATAGAAATAAATAAACTCGTGCGTCTTTCCCTCACAGGGCCGCAAAAATTCCTGCGCCCTGTTCTTTTTTTGCTCATCCCGTATATTATCGATCTGTTTTTTAAGCTCCGTGTAGGAATAGTCCTCATGTTCCTCCATCAGCGCAATCAGCTGCTCGATTGTCACCGCACTGGGCAGCGCTGCCTGGGTGCTCATTGCCTCCCGGCGCTGCATTTCCCGCTCTTTCTCCCGCTCCTGGTATGCCTCCAGCTCCAAAACCAATATGCCAGGGGCCGCCGGATCGCCCTTCTCCACGGCGTTCGTACCGTCCGCCGCCGCCGTTTGGCAGTTCTTCATGGGCTTTGTGACATCGTCCCAGGACAATGCCTTTACCTGACCGTTGCCTCTACCGGTCATATCTCCCCAGAATTCGGATTCCAGCTGGGCGGTGCAGAGGTTTTTCTTCACCTCGATACAGATGACGGAACCGGGCGCCAGCGCCGTATATTGGGGCAGGGGGAGGTTCCATTTGCCGTTATAGCCGCCGATTCTGGTGTATTTTAAAATTGCATCTTTGATCTCCACCGGACAGCCCAGACGGTTTTCCAGCTGCTTTTTCAAATGCTTTTCTTCTAACGTCCGTCCCTGACCGCTCTTATCGGAGCATACGTTGTATTCATCTTGTTCTGACGCCTCTTTCTGACCGCTCTCACCGACGAAAACCATGGGAGACAACAGCCACAGCGCCCACTGGCCGGACCTGACCTCCTGCTGTCCGCTCCCTGCCGGGAACAGGCGTATCCTGGCGTTCCCATACTCCGCAGTGCGGGAGCGGCCCAGCCTCAGATTCCAGTCCCGTTTCTCCAGGCAGGCGGCAAGCTCTCGCAAATCCCCGGCATTTCCCCGGATCACCCCGGAAAAACGCTGTCCCCCGGAAATGCACATGTAGGAGAAGAATTGTCCCATATCCACCGCGCCGGCCTGGATGAGGTCGTTGACCGCGTGCCCGATGCCTCTGTCCTTTGGACGCTGGTGGTGCAGCCTGACCTCCTTTTCCACATCGGCCAGATAAACCTTACCGTCTCCCCAGTCAAATGCCGTCTGGCCGGAAAGTTCTTTTCTCCGCTTTTTCTCATCGTCCCCGTTCAGGCGGTTGATCAGCCGGCCCTCTCCCCGCTTTTCCAACGCCAGGAAGGCCGGAGCCGGGTAAAAGGTTCTGTCCCGGCCGCCCGCGGCGGCTTTCAGGAAACCATTTCCGAAGCGCACTCCATCCCGGAGGAAGATTCTGGAAAATGCCTCGTCCCGGTGGGCGTCTGCGCCAAGCCCATGGTCCGCTATGTACATGGCGGCCAGCGCGCCCATAATCGCGGAGCCAGGAATATAGTCGCAGCAATCCTCATACAGCCCTCTGCTGCCGGAAAACAGCACCGGATTCTGCAGCTCGATCTCGTATTCCATAGCATTTTCGCCCGGAAAATCCTTGGGAATCCCACTGTCCTTCGCAGCGTCCTGCTCATGCGCTACATACTCTGTGAGGGTGCAGGACACCTCCCCATAGCCTCTCGTGATGCCCAGGCCCACATGGCGCAGCGCCTTTACGCACCATTTCAGCAGCTGCGGCGGCGTCTGGCCCTGAGCGTCCGAAAGCTCCAAGAGGCTGCGGAATACGATCCCCCGAGGGACGACCTGCATGGTCCGCAGGGTGGTTTTCTGCGCATTTTTCAGCTCCTTGTCAATGGCGGTGCGAGTCCGCAGCCTGGTAAGGAGCCGCTCCGCCAAATCTTCACTGAGTTTTGGATGGCGGATCAGTTCCCTCAGCTCCTTTTCGTAGTTCTCCAGCACCACGTCGCCGTCCGCATGCTCCTTCCCCAACAGGAAACCGGGAATGCGGTAAATGTGCGCATCTCCGATATGGAGACGGGCGGGATGGGAGGCACCGGGGCGGCCGAACAGATCGGCCAGTTCGGTTGGCGCTGCAAAGCCGTTTGATACGATTTCCTTTCCTTCATTTAACAGACAGCCCTTCAGCCGCTTGGCGGGGATGATGGGCAGGCCGTGTTCCAGCGCTGTTTTCATATTTGTGACTGCCTGCTCGCTGTCCCCTGTCGCCGCGCACAGATCGCTTTTCAATGTAATTTCAAGCCACCAGCGTTTCATAGAGCGTCCTCCTTATTAACTGCTTCCCAAAAGCCGCGCCAAATGTTCCCGTCGTAAAAGTCCAGCGTTTCCAGCGCGTCAAAGATGCCGCCGTCCTTCCGGCCGGAGGTCACTGCGCGCTCTCCTGTCAGCTGCGAGACAGTGTAACCCCGGGAGGCGTATTCTTTTTTCAGTAAATCCACATGATCCTGGCCCAGACGGTACGCCTGATACAGGCGGCGCAGCCTGGTCATAGGCCACTGCCCCTGTATCCCGCCGTCGGGCGCCATCCGCCCCAGGGTCTGGCGCAGACGGTCGATGGAATCCTCGGACCGCAGGTCCACTTTTTCCGCAACGCGAAATGGGCGGACTCTAAGTGTTTCCAGCTGCGCTTCGTCCTTGAGTCCCTTTACAAATGCGCCCTGAACCACCTGAAAATCCAGGTATGCCGTTTTGTCGTCTTTCTCCTGGTACCAGCGGTTTTTCGCTCTGGAACAGCACGCCTCCGCAGCCTCGTAGGCGACGCTGAAGGGGAAATGATTGTGGACAAATGCGATGCCGGCGCAGGCCGAGAGCGGCAGCTTCTGATCCGAGAGCTGAAGCAGCCTTCGCAGACAGGCAACCGCGGCCCCGATTCCGGCCTTGCAGCAGCAGAGAAACGTCATGTCGTCCCCGTCCATGATCAGCGGTCGCAGGGGAAACGGTTCCCTGTCAAATACGGACGCAAAGGCCGTCTCCATGGCTTCGCTGGCCTGGCGGTTCCGCTGTGCGATTCCGGCGGAAAGCTGCCGCATGGCCGGAACTGCCGTCTCGTAGGTTGGGTTTTGATCCATGAGTTTTTGAACCAGCTCCCCCATGTTGTTGCCGTCGATGTGAATCACCGCGATATAGCTGTTTTCTCCTTTTTGTTCCGCCAAGTCCTCCATCTCCAGCGCGTACTGCCCGGGCTGGGTTTTTGCGCCGTTGGACAGGCTGGCCCTGCGCTTTTCATATCGCAATTCGGATAGTTTTGTGCTTGCTTCCCCACGGATTTCCAGGTGGGTGACCGGGCTGCCGTCGAACCCGTCCTGTTCCACAACTGCATAGGAGGACAAGGGCTGGGGACGGCGCAGACGGCGCTTTATTTGGGCCATTTCCTGGTTTAAGCGCTTCAAGTCGCCGGGGAAATCGTCCGGGGTTGCTTCCACATAGGCGGAAAGCACGGTCACGCCCTGGCATTGTTCCATCATTTTCATGGCGAACAGTCTGCTGACCTGATTGTAGGCAGTTTCTTCGCGGTAAACAACAAAGGCGTTTCCGCCGCCAATGTATAAAATTTCTGCCAGCAGCTCCTTGGTTTGGGGCAGGGAAAATTCCCAGTTTTCAGAGTTGTCCCAGTTGGTCCTCACGGTATCCGGGCTGGATGCTGCCCACTCCGTCAGTACGCCAGGGAGGGTTTCCTTCAGGATTTGCCCGACGTTTTGGGAGGCACCCACATTTTCCCGCAGCTGCCTTGAGGCGAAAATGTAGCTCTGAATTCCACTCACATCGTATTTTGCAAGAATATATTGACTCACGGTTTAATCCTCCTGTATTTTTCCGCCCAGGTTTTTCGTAAACATTCTTGCATAGGCTCTGTGCGGGAACAGCATGGGGTTGTTGAGGAACATTAGAAGCTGGTTGAGCTGGAAGGTGAGGGACAGGATGGTGTTCTCCTCTTCTTGATGGTTTGTGACGCGGAGTTGGGTGAGGTTGCGCCTCTTTAGGGACTCTATGGAGTTTAACGCATCCTTCTTCCTTCCCATCATATATTCCGCTTCTTCTTTCTCCCGGTCACTGTGCATAAAATGGTTCAGATTATCATTCCACTGGATAAAATTCTTCTCCTCACCAGGAATCTGTTTTACCAGCCTTGCCTTTTTCTTCCCATCTTTGCCAGTGCCGACGTCCTCCACGAACAAAAGTATGTCAAATTCGTTCAGCAATTTCGTCCGCATTGATCTGCCCATTTCCGTCGCGCACAGTATCGTGATTGGGCGTGTTGAAGTCTGGGTGAGAATTTTGCTGTGCAGGCTTCGGTCATAATTATCTACCAAATCCATAATAGTCCTTGTAACAGAGTCCATTGAAGTCTTTAGCGCTTTAACTGTATTGACCCACTCTATCGCATTTTCCGTAGTTGCCGTATCATTAACCCCGCTCTTACACTGCACCACCACCGCTACCGCCTCAATGGGAATAAACTTGATTTCCCCATAATTAAAGATATAAGGCGTATACATTTCATCATACACCGCCAGGTCCACCTCTCTGGAGATATTCCCATAGGAGTCAATGATGAAAACACTCTGCTCAATACAATACTTTTTCGGGATGATCATCTCGAAAAGGCTTTTCCAGACCCGCTCCCTGTATGTACCAACCGTCAACTGGTGGTTCGGCACCTGCAGCCGGAGCTGATTCACCAGGGACTGCTCCAGCTGGTTATAATTCTCTGCAAGTTTTTCAATCGCCTGATTCATCGTTTGTTCCGTCATACCGTAAACCCTCCGTCATAATACAGTTCATACCTGCCAAACCCAATCGTAGTATTTTTCCCCACATGCAGATAACGCCCCGCCTCCAGATAAGGCACAAATGCCCCCAGATCGCCCTCGTACAGCGCCCAGCCGGTCCGGGCGGGCAGTTCCAGCTTTCCGCTGGGACTGTTGATGGAATACCGGGAAAAATCCAGATAATTCCAATGCTCGGCCACGGTCTTAACCTGTGCGGCCTGCCTGAGCATCTCCTCCTGATCCCACTCCATCAAGTAGTCCGTATACGCCTGGGTCATTTGCGCAAAGCGTCCCATCAGGAAACGCACCAGCTCCTGGAAAGGCAGGCTGGTAAACAGCGTTTTCCCCGCAACGATCCGCACCGGCGTCCGGAAGGAGACCATGACGCTTCTGGCGTTTATAGGCCGGATCTCCATGGCGTGGGACGTGAGATTGCGCAGATACGGCCTGCCTGCTCCGAAAATCAGCCTGCCTGTCTCCCAGTCCACCACCCGGTTCAGCGCGAAGGGGATCTTGGCTACTCCCCATCCCCGCCTCTCCATTGCCAGCAGAGCGTCAATGTAGATTCCCGGGCTCTCCGCCGCAGCTCCGAACAGCGTCAGGTGGAACCTGCACTCGTCCCCCGGCTTCCACTCCGTCTTTCCCTGGGTGCAGGGCAAAAGCACATAAGGATTGATTGCGCCTCCCTGTCCGCCGGTGTTGGCAAAATTGCGCACATAGAGACAACCGGACTGCTTTTCACAGGCAAAACACTTGGTGGCCCGCATATCGCAGACAAAATCCCGGAAGCAGTGCCCCAATATTCCGCGTATGGTAGATCCAAGATACTCCGGCAGCCGCCCGGCCCCCCTTGCGGTAAATACTGCCTCCAGGGTTGTTACCTTCAAATATTCAAACAAAAATCCCACCTTCTTCCATATTCTTTTAGTTTACCACATAATATCCAGAAAATCACCCCCATCCCCGACAAGCTTCGACATATTGTACACATTTCCCCAAAAACTCCTATCCGCTTCCCCTCTCCCAAGCGCAAAAAAATCCCCCGCAGCCATCCGGCCACAGGGGAAATAGGATTCATCGATTCATTTGTCCTGCAACAGTTTACTCTTCTTCCTCCAGCTCATCCTCGCCTACCAGCTCGTCGTACTCCTGCTCGTCCAGCAGCTCGTCGAATGCCTCGGCCACGATCTCGTACTCGTCGTCGTCCTCGATGTTGTCCAGGGTAGGCGCGCCGTCCTCGCTCTCGCTGTAACGGTAGAGATAAACCTCCCCTTCCTCCGAATCTGCGCCTTCCATGGGAAGCAGTGCGATGTACTCGCGCTCGCCAGCCTTAAAGATGGTCAGGACTACACACTCTACCTCCGTATCGTCGTCCAGGGTGAGGGTGACGGTCATCTCCTGATCTTCCTCTTCATTCAGATTCTTCTCATCTGCCATGTTTCAATACCTCTCTTAAATTGTAATATTTTACAGGTTCTTCTGTTTACACTCTATCAGACTATAGCCAAAAATGCAAGTTAATATTCTACGCCTTTTCTGGCTCCCACTCCTTTTTCGTAAGGGTGCTTCACCGCCCGCATCTCCGTCACATAGTCGGCCCGGGAGAGCAGCTCCTCAGACGGTCCGCGGCCGGTCAGCACCACCTCCAGGCCGTACGGCCGGTGATCCAGGGCTGCTAAAAGGCGCTCGTTTGCCACAAATCCGCTGTTTACCGCGGCCATAATCTCGTCCAGCACCAGCAGCGCCCGGATTTCACAGGGCGGGGAGGTAAGGGGCGCGGAGGCGGGGGGTGTGGAGACGGGGGACCCAGAAACAGGGGACCCAGAGACGGGAGACCCAGAGACGGGGGACCCAGAAACGGAGGACCCAGTACCACAAGCACCGATATCCCGTCGACTGGAACCATCTGACACAGAATCGCTCCCCCAGTTTTCCCCAGCCATGCAGCCATCCGCCTTTCCAGCGCCCTCCACATCCTCTTGCGCCGTCTTACACCCCAGCTCCCACGCGCGCTCGAATAGCCCAGTGAAATACTCCCCCGCTTCCACCTTCTGCGCCTCGCTCATCGTCCAGGTAAATCCGAACTGGCGCTCACAGGGAAACAAATACACGCCGGGTACATTTTCCAGAATCCCCACTTCCCCGGACCCGTCGTTTTTCAAAAACCGGGCGATCATCACCGGGACGCCGTTGCCCGCGGCCCGCAGGGCCAGCCCCAGGGCCGCGGTGGTCTTACCCTTGCCGTCCCCGCAGTAAATATGCACCATACCGTTCAAATAATCTCCGCCTCCTCCACAAAACGCGATACCGTCTGTTTCTTGTGATACCGCTCTTTCACATAATAGACATGAAGCCGGTCCTTGGCCCTGGTCATGGCCACGTAGAACATCCGGCGTTCCTCCTCCAGGTCCGCGTCCAGCGCAGCCTTGTGATGGGGCGTCACGCCCTCGTTGGCGTCCAAAATGAACACCACCCGGAACTCCAGCCCCTTGGAGCTGTGCATGGTCATGAGATGCACGCCCTCCTGCCGGAGCTGCCGGGACGCCGCCTGCTCCTCCAATTTCCGCCTGTAGTTCTCCATGTACGTCTCCCACTCCTCCAAAGAGGCGTGAGGCATGGCGCTCTCCTGGAGCTGGTCCAATACCTCCCGCAGCTCCTCAGGGTCCAGCTGGCGCTCCCCCGCGTATTCCCGCAGATAATCATCGTAGCCCACCGCCTTGCGGATATAGTTCACCGCCTTGCCAGGGGGTAGGGTGCGGATATTTTTCAGATCGTACTCCAACTGCTCCACACGCTCCACCATCCACTCCCGGTCCTGGTAAAAGGATTTCACCGCCTCCAGGGAGATGGTCTTTCCGTCCAGAGCGTCCCGGCTGATGTACCGGATGGGCCGGTTGACGATCCGCAGCAGGTTTGCCCGGCTCATGTCCCCCGCCGCAGCCCGCAGATAGGCCAGGATATCTCTGGCGATCCAGTGCTCGTAGAGATTCGGCAATTTGTCCCGCATGTGGAAGGGAATATTATACTCCATCAGCACCTCCACCAGACGGCGGGGACCGATGTTGGTGCGGTACAGCACGGCTATATCCTCGTAGGGCACTCCCAACCGCACGTAATCCCGCAGCTGGGCGGCGATGGCCCTGGCCTCCGCTCCCGGATCGGCGAACTCCTTTGCCACCACGGAGCGCCCCGGCCCCCGGACCGCCGTGATGTCCTTGGAAAAACGGGTTTTGTTGTGGTCGATCAGCCGGCCGGCCGCCCCGATGATCTGTTCGGTAGAGCGGTAATTCTGATCCAGAAGAATCTTCTCGGTTCCCGGGTAGTCCTTCTCAAATCCCAGCATGATCTCCGGCCTGGCTCCCCGGAACCGGTAAATGGACTGGTCGTCGTCGCCCACGATAAACAGGTTGTTCTCCGGCAGGGCCATCATACGGATCACCTCGTACTGGATGCGGTTGATGTCCTGGAACTCATCGATTAGTATGTACCGGTATTTCCTCTGCCATGCCTGCAAAATATCCGCCCGCTGGTCAAACAGTTCCCGGCACATCACCAGCATGTCGTCGAAATCCAGAAGTCCCGCTCCCCGCAGGGCCGCCTCATAACCCTTGTAAAGCCGCCGGAACACGTCGGCGGAGCAGCTCTTGGCGTAGTAGTGCTCCACGCCGATCATCTCCCCTTTGACCATGCTGATCTCACTGAGCACGCCGGAGATAAACTCGCTCTCGTCCTCCGTCTCGATCTCGTACCGCCTTAACAGCTCCCGCAGAAATTCCACCCGCTGCTCCTCCCGCACAATGCTGCCCGCATCGTAGCGGTAGGCCAGTTTGAGTATCATAAAAAAGACAGAATGGAAGGTCCCGAAGGCGGGCTTTGCACATCCTGTCTGCGTCATCTGTTCATAGCGTTTCTGCATCTCCGTGGCCGCGGCCCGGGTAAAGGTAATCACCAGAATGGAGGAGGGGTTTACGCCCTCCTCCTCAGTCAGAAAACGGATGCGGTTGGTAATCACCGTGGTTTTTCCGGAACCGGGGCCAGCCAGAATCAGAGCCGGGCCGTCCCCATGCCGGATCGCTTTTAACTGGGCTTCATTAAACGCCATTCTGATCCCGCCTTATGATAATTTCTCGATTCCCTTGCGGATTCTGGACAGGGATTCCTCCTTGCCCAGCACCTCCATGATCTCCGTAGCGCCCGCCGGGGTCATCTGCTTACCGGAAACGGCGGTGCGGATGGGCCACATCACAAAACCGGTCTTGACGCCGGTGTCCGCGACGTACTTGGAGATGGCCTCATAGAGGCCGTCGTTGGTGAAATCCTCCTGGGCTTCCAGGATGGGCAGCACATCAGTGAGCACCTTCAGGGAAGTCTCGCTGTTGGTCTTCATCTTCTTGTGGGTGTACATGGCTGCGTCGTACTCGGGCAGCTCCTCGAAGAAATCGATGTGTCCGGCAATGTCCGGGAACACCTCGATACGGGTTTTCACCATGGAGGCGATCTTCTTTAAATCCAGATCCTTATGAATCACTTCCTTAATATAAGGAAGGGCCATCTCAAAGAAGCGGTCAAAGTCCATGGACTTCATATACTCGCTGTTCATCCAGCGCAGCTTGGTCATATCAAATACGGCCGGGGACTTGCTCATGCGGCGGTAATCGAACTCCTTCACCATCTCCTCCAGGGAGAAGATCTCCCGGTTGTCCTCCGGGGACCAGCCGAGAAGGGCCACGTAGTTTACCACGGCCTCGGACAGAAAGCCCTGCTCTAACAGGTCCTCAAATGAGGAATGTCCGCTGCGCTTGCTCAGCTTGTGGTGGTTCTCGTCGGTGATCAGCGGGCAGTGCACGTACACCGGCACTTCCCAGCCAAATGCCTCGTAGAGGCGGTTATACTTGGGCGAGGAGGACAGGTACTCGTTGCCCCGCACCACGTGGGAGATGGACATCAGATGGTCGTCCACCACGTTGGCGAAGTTGTAGGTGGGGTAGCCGTCGGACTTGATTAACACCATGTCGTCCAGCTCGGAGTTGTCCACCGTGATATCCCCGTAAATCTCGTCGTTGAAGGTGGTGGTCCCGGTGGTGGGGTTGTTCTGGCGGATCACAAAGGGCATCCCGGCCTTTAAGTTGGCCTCCACTTCTTCCCTGGACAGGCTCAGACAGTGCTTGTCGTAGCTCATGATCTCCTCGCCGTTCACCGTGCGGCGCAGGCTCTCCAGGCGCTCCGGGGTACAGAAGCAGTAGTATGCCTCTCCCTTTTCCACCAGCATTTTAGCGTACTCCATATAGATTCCGGCTTTGTGGCGCTCGCTCTGGACATAGGGGCCGCAACCGCCGTCCTTGTCCGGTCCCTCGTCGTGGATCAGGCCCGTGTCCTTTAAGGTCTGGTAGATAATCTCCACCGCGCCCTCCACATAGCGCTCCTGGTCTGTATCTTCAATGCGGAGCAGGAAGTCTCCGCCTTCATGTTTTGCAATCAGATATGCGTACAGCGCCGTTCTCAGATTTCCCACATGCATCCGGCCGGTGGGGCTCGGTGCATACCTTGTCCTAACTCTGTTCATCTCACGATCTCCTATCGTTTTGTTCTGTTTCCATTAACACATTATATAACGCTCCATGAAAAAAGACAATGCCTGATTTTCACCGGCATTGTCTTTTCCGTCACGTTATTTCGGACTGTATTTCAGAGCGGATCCCACTTACTTGGACTCCTTCTTGGGAGCCAGGTCGCTGGGCTTCATGCTCAGGTTGATTCTGCCCATCTTGTCGACCTCGATTACCTTAACCGTAACCTCGTCGCCAATGTTGACCACGTCCTCGACCGTGTTCACGCGCTTCTCGGACAGCTTGGAAATATGGATCATGCCGTCCTTGCCAGGAGCCAGCTCCACAAATGCGCCAAAGTTCATCAGACGTACCACCTTGCCGGTAAAGATCATGCCGGGCTCGATCTCGGTCACAATGCTCTTGATAATCTGAACCGCGCGGTTGATCATCGCCTCGTCGGTACCGCAGACGTTCACGGAGCCGTCGTCGTTGATGTCGATCTTCACGCCGGTCTCCTCGATGATCTTGTTGATCACCTTACCCTGCTTGCCGACCACATCGCCGATCTTCTGAGGATCGATGTTGATCTGGATAATCTTGGGGGCGTAGGGGCTTAAGTGCTTTCTGGGCTCGGAGATCACCGGGCGCATCACATCGTCCAGAATGTGGATTCTGGCCTCTCTGGTCCTGGAGATAGCCTCCTCGATGATCGGCCGGGTCAGGCCGTGGATCTTGATATCCATCTGAATGGCGGTGATACCCTTCTTGGTACCTGCCACCTTGAAGTCCATGTCGCCGAAGAAATCTTCCAGACCCTGGATATCGGTCAGAACCAGGTAATCGTCGTCGGTCTCGCCGGTCACCAGACCGCAGGAGATTCCGGCCACCATATCCTTGATCGGCACGCCGGCGGCCATCAGGGACAGAGTGGAGGCACAGATGCTGGCCTGGGAGGTGGAGCCGTTGGACTCCATGGTCTCAGACACGGTGCGGATGGCGTAGGGGAACTCTTCCTCGGAGGGAAGCACCGGCACCAGCGCGCGCTCCGCTAAAGCGCCATGGCCGATCTCGCGGCGGCCCGGTCCTCTGCTGGGCTTGGTCTCGCCAACGGAGAAGGACGGGAAATTGTAGTGGTGCATATAGCGCTTGCTGGTCTCGTTCTCATCCAGTCCGTCCAGGCGCTGTGCCTCGGACAGGGGAGCCAGGGTGCAGGCGTTTAAAATCTGAGTCTGTCCGCGGGTGAACATACCGGAGCCGTGCACTCTGGGCAGCAGGTCCACTTCTGCGGCCAGGCGGCGGATCTCGGTAACCGCGCGGCCGTCGGGACGCTTGTGGTCCTTTAAGATCATCTTGCGGACGGTCTTTTTCTGGTACTGGTAAACCGCTTCGTCGATCAGACCCAGCCACTCCTCGTTCTCGGCAAATGCCTCCTCAAGGCGCTCGCTGATCGCGCGGATATTGCCCTCGCGGGTCTGCTTGTCGTCGGTAAATACCGCTTCCTCCATCTCTGCCGGAGGAACCAGCTCTTTGATGGCTGCGAACAGCTCTTCCGGAATCGCGCAGCTCTCGTAGGTGTGCTTTTCCTTGCCGCACTCGGCCACGATGGTGTCGATGAATGCGATGATCTCCTTGTTGACCTGGTCAGCCTTGAAAATGGCTTCGATCATCTTGTCCTCCGGAACCTCGTTGGCACCGGCCTCGATCATGATCACCTTCTCCCGGGTGGAGGCCACGGTCAGGGCCAGATCGCTCACATGCTTCTGGTCCGCTGTGGGGTTGATGATGAACTCGCCGTCGATCATGCCAACCTGGGTGGTGGCGCAGGGACCGGCGAAGGGGATATCGGAAATGGACGTTGCGATGGCGGAACCCAGCATAGCGGTCAGCTCAGGGCTGCAGTTGGGGTCCACGGACATCACGATGTTGTCCAGCGTCACGTCGTTGCGGTAATCCTTGGGGAACAGGGGACGCATGGGGCGGTCGATCACGCGGGCGGTCAGCACTGCGTTCTCGGAAGCCTTTCCCTCTCTCTTGTTGAAGCCGCCGGGGATCTTACCCACAGCGTAAAGCTTCTCCTCGAACTCCACGCTCAGGGGGAAGAAATCGATGCCCTCTCTGGGTTTGGTGGATGCGGTTGCGGTGGACAGTACCACTGTGTCGCCATAGTGCATGAAAACGGCGCCGTTTGCCTGGGCAGCCACTCTGCCTACCTCAACGGTCAGCTTGCGCCCTGCCAGGTCCATACTGTAACTTTTGAACATATGGTTATCTCCTTTTCTTTGAAATCATATCTTACACTGGCAGAAGACGCCGAAACTACTGATCTGTCCGCAAATCGCCGTTTTACGGCCACATCAGCGGTCTCGGGGTAATTCCTCTGCCAGAGAGAATGCAGAACTAAATCGTCCCTTGTCCGTATTCCCCGGGGGCTTTGCCGCCGTTTGCGCGCTCTGTAAAGGGCGCTGCAGTGGGAACAAAGGGAACAGTAACTGCAAATATAGGGTGGAGCTCTGAAAACTCCACCCTAACGTTTGAAATTACTTTCTGATGCCTAATTTCTCGATTAAAGCACGGTAGCCTTCCAGGTCGGTCTTCTTTAAATAGTCCAGAAGTCCTCTTCTCTGTCCAACCATCATCAGAAGTCCTCTTCTGGAGTGATGATCTTTCTTGTTGTCCTGTAAGTGCTGGGTCAGCTCGGCAATTCTGGCGGTCAGGATCGCGATCTGTACCTCAGGTGAACCGGTATCTCCGGGCTTGCGGCCATACTCCGCGATGATCTGTGCTTTCTTTTCCTTAGAAATCATGATGTTTCCTCCTAAATTAAAATTAGTCTTACCGTAAACCAGGCCGTCGGCTGGAGTCACCGGACAACCGGGCATCGGCGTCATTTCATACCGATTCAGTATATCACACTCCGGTTCGGTTGTAAACCGGATTTTTGAGTAATTAAAAAACTTTGAAAAACATTAACAGGATTTCCATTTTAAAAATTCTTATACCATTTTATCCCGTTTTTCTCCGCATCACTTCCCCTCGGCCTTGAGCCATTACAATAATCGCGATTATGTTGCATTGCTCTCTACTATCGAAAACGAGGGGGGTATTGTTTTTCCCCGCCTCCGTAAAACATTTTTCAGCCGGGTAACTTCCGTTTTACCGCCCCGCCGGTCTTCCCGGCCTCGAGGCTCGCCGGTTCGGCGGGAATCCCGTCTTCGATCCGCTCCCGCTCCTCTCGTCCCGCCATGCCCCGCACAAACAGCAGGGTGATTCCCAGGCAGACCGCTTCAGACACCATGGGCGCCCACCATATGCCCTCGCCTCCGAACAGGGCGATACAGCCGGCCAGAGCCGCAAACAGGATTACCACGCCGCGTCCCAGGGAGATGACCAGGGATTCCTTCGGCCGCTCAACCGCCGTGAAATATCCGGATCCCACCACGTTGAAGCCCACGATCAGAAAGGAGACGCTGAAGATCCGGAACACGGATGCGGAATACGCCCGCAATTCGGTCAGCTCCTTTGAGATAAAGACATTGACCAACAGCTGCGCCCCGCCCATGCAGGCAAGAAACGCGGCCCCGGCCAGGCCCACGGTGGCGGCCAGGGAGTAGCGCAGCAGCTTTTTGCAGACCTCATGGTTCTGTTTCCCGTAGTAGAAGCTGATCAGCGGCTGGATGCCCTGGCTGATGCCCGCCATGGACATAACCACGATCATATTGACATAGGCGATGATGGTGTAACTCACCACGCCCTGCTCCCCGATGTAGCGCAGAATGGCGTGATTGAACATGAACACCGTGATTCCCGCCGACAGCTCGGTAAGGCCGGAAGACAGGCCGATCTTCACCACCCGGACCAGCTGCCCGAAGTCCCAGGACGGCTTTGCAAACCGGATGACGGCCTTTGGCCCGAGGAAATGCTTCAGGTATAAAAAGACAGGGATCATCTGGGAGATGCCCGTGGCCACTCCGGCGCCGGCCACCCCCCAGTGAAACACCATGACGAACAGGTAGTCCAGAATGCAGTTGATCACAGCGCCCAGGGAAACCACGATGGTGGCGAACCTGGGGTAGCCGTCGGTTTTCACCAGCGTCTCAAAGGTGTAGGAAAGGATGAAACACCAGGCAAAGGGAAGGATGGACAGGATATAATGGCGCGCATACTCCATGGTGGCCTCCGTAGCCCCCAGAAACCGGACCGCTGGGTTCACTCCCAGCCACATGACCACGGTGATCAACAGGGACACCGCCGCAGAAACGATCAGGTTCTGGGTGTTGGCCTGGTTGGCCTCCAGGTGTTTTCCCTGGCCCAGATAGATGGCCACGATGGTGGACGTGCCCACCGCGAAGAGAATGGACACGGAAAACAGGAAGTTCACAAAGGGAGAGACAATGTTCACCGCGGCCAGCGCCGACTCGGACACGCCTCTCGCCACAAACATACCGTCCACCATGGTGTACAGCGCAAAGATCCACTGGGCCACCACCGACGGCCAGACAAATCTCCAGAAATTTTTCTTCAGCGAAATACCTTCGAAATTCATAAAATTCCCCCTTTTATTTCAGCGCGGACAGCGCAGATAACTCCGTTTTGACAACCGCCGTTGCAATTTCAGTATAAACCTTGGTATAATACCAAGGTATACAGCAAAATTTGCCAGATTTGGAGGGGATTCCATGTCTACATATTATAAAATCGGTGAGATCGCGGCCTTATACGGCATCAGCACGGACATTCTGCGCTATTACGAGGAGCTTGGCATCCTGGTGCCCCGGCGGGCGCCAAACGGATACCGGATCTACCGCACCGAGGATCTGTGGTGCCTGAATGTGATCCGCGACCTGCGGGATTTGGGATTTTCCATGGACCAGATCCGGTCCTATATCGAGAACAGAAGCGTGGGCTCCACCCTGGAGCTGTTTCAGCAGGAAATGTGCCTGATCGACCAGCAGATCGCCCGGCTTCAGGGGCTGCGGGACAACATTATCACCCGCCGCGAGACCATCGCCCAGGCAGTCCGGCTGCCGCTGGGGATCATTTCCTTAAAGACGCTGCCCGAACGGCCCTGCCACCGGATCATGCAGAGCTATGAGACGGACGAGGAGATGGACGTCCTCATCAAGCAGCTGGTGGCATTTGAGCCGGACCGCCAGTATATTATCGGCAACAACCAGATGGGTTCCTTCCTGAACCTGTCGGATGCTCTGGACGGGCGCTGCCAGCAATATGAGGCGGTGTTCCTCCTCCACCCGGAGGGAGAACATTCCATCGAGGCGGGACCCTATCTGTCCGTCTGTTACAGCGGCAGCTTCCGGCAGACCCGCCGGTTCGTGCCCCAGCTCCTGCAATATGCCCGGGACCACGGCATGGCGGCCTGCGGCCCCCTGCTGGAGCTGCTCTGGATCGACAACCACACCACCAAACATGTGGAGGAGCAGGTGACGGAACTTCAGCTGAAGGTTGCGCTGCCTTAGAGAGGCAGATGCGCGCTTAGAGTTTTTCGGATTGCACAGATATGCACCGGTCCGCTCAGATATCCTCCGGCCCACACAGCCGGTCCGCCCCAAGCTCCGCCAAAATACGGTTTTTTTCATTCATGGCTCCGAAATGATCCGGGCAGCAGATCACCCGGCCGCAGGCTTTCAGCACTTCGGCCGCCCGGGCAAACGCCTCCTCTCCGATGGGTTCAAAGGCCCGCTCTGCGATCAGACGGGAGGCAAGGGCCTTTGCCACCGGATAGTCGATGTCGTTTTCGTGGAGCACCCCGGCGGCAAAGGGAATTCCCCTGCGCTGGAGCCTGCGGTAAACGGGGATTCCGCTGCCGTTTCCCCCGATGACAAAGACCCGGGGAGGCCCCTGTGCCGGTTCCATTTCCAGACAGCCAAGTTCCGCCTGGTAGCTGCCCTTGGTAATCCCGTAAAGTCTGGTAATGTATGCGGAGGTGAAGATTTCCTCCGGGGTGCCGCAGCGCTCGATGGAATTTCCGTTGACGCATACAATATAATCGGAAATCTTCTGCGCCAGGTCCAGCTCGTGGAGGGACATCAGCACCGCGACCCGTTTCCGGTGTACCAGATCCTTTAAGATGGTGAGTAATTCCAGCTTGTGCCGGATGTCCAGGAACGACGTGGGCTCGTCCAGCACAATGGCCTCCGGCTCCTGGCAGACGGCGCGGGCCAGGAGCACGCGCTGCTTCTGGCCGTCGCTTACCTCCGTGAAATACCGCCCGGCCAGATCGTTCGCGTGCACCAGCTCCAGGGCCTCCCGCACTTTTTTCCGGTCCTGCGCGCTCAGAATTCCCATTCTGCCCGTGTAGGGATAGCGGCCGGTGCCCGCCACGTCCTCGCAGGTCATAAGCTCCGGGTGGATCCGCTCCGTCATCAGGATCGCCATGCGCCTGGCGATCTCCTTCTCCGGCATGTCCTGCATCCGTGCGCCGTCCAGATAGACCGCGCCGCCCAACAGGTTTAGCTGCCGGATCACGCTCTTTAAAATTGTGGATTTTCCCGCTCCGTTGGGTCCGATCAGGGTCACGATCTCCCCCGGCCTGACGTGGAGTTCAATCTGCCGGATGAGGGGAACGCTCCCGTAGCCCACGTCCATCTGTTCCGCGTAAATGTAATCGCCCGTCATGGATTCCGCCTCCTCACTGCATGTTCCTTCTGCCGCGCACCATCATATAGATGACGATGGGCGCCCCGAACACCGCCGTAACCGAGCTGATCCCCAGCTCTGTTGGGGCGAACACCGTCCTCGCGATCAGGTCGCAAAACAGGCAGAACACCGCGCCGCCCAGAAAACAGCCCGGGATCAAAAGCAGCGGTTTTGCGGTCCCAAACAGGCTTTTCACCAGTTGGGGAACCGCGATGCCCACAAAGGAAATGGGACCGGCAAAGGCGGTCACGCAGGCCGAGAGCAGACTGGAGAGCAAAATCAGCTCCACCCGAAACCGCAGGATGTTCACGCCCATGTTTTGGGCGTAGACCTCCCCCATCTGATAGGCCCCGATGGGCTTGGCCAGCAAAAATACCAGAACGAGGGCAAGAAACGTCACCACCGCCATCACCCGTATGTTCTCCCAGGACATTCCTGAAAAGCTGCCCATGGACCAGTTGTGCAGATTGACAATGTTGGCGTCGTCCGCAAAGGTGACCACAAAATCCGTGACCGCGGAGCAGATGTAGCCGATCATCACGCCGCAGATCACCAGCATGGACATCTTCTTCACCTTTCCGGAGATCAGCAGCACGAACCCCATGGAGATCATGGCCCCCGCAAAGGCCGCCAGGATCATTCCCCCTGAGCCAACAGGCAGGCCGCGGCTTAAAAATGCGATCATCACCAGCGAGACCACCAGCTTTGCACCCGAGGAGATGCCCAGCACAAAGGGCCCGGCAATGGGGTTGGCAAAAAAGGTCTGCAGCAGAAAACCGGACACCGACAGGCCGCCGCCCAGGATCGCCGCCGCCAAAATCCGCGGAAAGCGGATGTCCCAGACAATGCGCCGGGCGGTTTCTTCCCCGGCCCGCCGGAACAAAATCCGGCCGATCTCCCCTACGGACAGGGGCACGCTGCCGGAATTGAGATTCCAAATCATTAGCATACACATCAAAGCTGCCAGCACGGCAAATGAGAGGCCATGCCTCAGGAAAGATCGTTTTGTCATAAAGATTGCTCCTATGGGTTCGCGCTCTGCGTCAGCGCAGAGGATAGATGTAGGTCATTTCCGACGGATCCGGGTCCTCCTCCGTGAGCATCCGGTGGATGTCCAGGATCATCGTTCCCAGCCCCATGCTCTCCTGAAACAGATTTTTTTCCGTACACCACACACGGCCTTCCTTTACCGCTTTAAAATCGGCCAGAAGGCTGCTCTTGGCCAGCAGCGCATCCAGGGATTTCAGCTCCCCGTCGATGGTGCTGTTGTAGATGATGTAGTCCGCGTCCTTGGCTGCGGCATAGAAGGCTTCCATCTGCATGTTCATGGTGGAGAGGGCATTTTCCGGTTCCGCCGGATTCCGGGGCGCATAGGTCCCCCCTGCCAGCTCGATCATTTTCGCCACATAGTCGCCGGGTTTTCTCACATTGACGTAACCGTTGGAGCTGACATAGAAAAATGCCACGGTTTTGCCCGTGGGCTCCTGCCCCATCACGGCGTTCAGCGCGCTCATCTGCCGGTTAAACAGTTCCCCGGCCAATTCCTCCCTGCCAAGCAGCACTGCGTACAGCTTCAGCCATTCCATCCGCCCCAGAGGATGGCTCTCATAGCTGGACCGCTCCACCAACACGGGGATGCCCAGCGTTTCCAGCTGCTCCTTCACCTCCGGGGAGTGATAGATCATGGTGGACTCCACGGCCAGATCGCAGGATTTGGAAAGGATCAGCTCATAGTCCGGGGCGTTGTATTTGCCCGCGTAGGACATGATTCCGCTCTCAATGGCCTGACGGGCTTCCCGGATGTACCAGCCGGAGGCGTCCGTGCCGGACAGAGTGATCCGGTCCACGGCGTCCAGGCTGCAAAACAGATCCATGGCCGAGGTTGCCACCAGATAAATGTTGTTCAACGGGCGGCGGACCACGGTCACACCGTCCGGGATGCCGTTCGGAACCGCCTCCCCCTCCGGAACTACAAGATAACGGTTATCGTCCGCGATTGTAATCATGGCAAAGCCGTCGTCATAGTAATCCACGGAAAACTGGTCAGCGTAGAGAAGCTCCATGCTGTGGTCGACCCGCATGTCGGACCAGTTTTGGGGGATGGCGGGGGCGGCGACCTTACCGGGAGCCGCTGTACCGCCGGATGATGGGGGCTCGGCATCGCCAGGTATGGGGGCGATAGCTGAGGCATCGGAGCCGGTTCCCGCTAAGCCGCTCTCCCGCTCCGATACCGGGCGCTCCGGGCCTGCGTTTTGCCCCGCGCGGCCGGAGCAGCCGCTGGCCGCGGCGGCAAACAGCGCGGCGGCGATTATGATTGTAAATATTTTACATTTCATCATCAATCCACCCGCTTCAGTGTGGCGGAGTCAAAGGTCAGCGTATATTCGATCTCGTGGGGCTGGCTCATGGCGATGGTGTCCGCGATGACCGGCATTCTCCAGTCAAATCCGGTCACCGGAATCTCAAACGTGGAATTGCCCTCCGCGGCGGCCAGGCCATATTTCTCTCCGTCCACTTTCATGTAATCGTAGTTTGCACTGCCCCAGACAATGGTGGCGGTAACATGTTTGTCCTCCACCCGCAGCGCGGCGGGCGACTCCACCGCTGCCCGCCCGGAACCGCCGTCCAGCCTGACCTCACAGGTGTAAACGCCGTCCTCCAGCTTCAGGCTCTCCGCAGTGGCGATTTTCCCATCCGCAAATGCTTCGGCCGGCAGGGAGTCCGCCCGGAATACCAGCTCCCGGTCGTACCATTTCTCTTTCTTCTTGCTGAAGGCGCTGCAATCGATTCCCATGTCCAGAGCTTCCACCGGAACCGCATAGGTGTAAGCGCCGTCCGCCGTCTCCACATATGGAATGCAGTCCGCTTCGGAAGCCTGCGCCGCCTCCTCTCCGGTACCCATGAACAGCTTTAAATAGCCGGTCCCGCTGGTAGCCATGACCGCGCTCATGACGCCGTCCTTCACCGTCAGCTCGCAGGATGTGATTCGGAACATGCTGGAACTGGAATCCACTTTTATGGGGTAAACGCCATCCTTTATTTCCGTCCCATAAACCGGTACCATTCCCGCTTCCACTACATTTTTAGGACTGACCGTCTCTTTTTCCGAGGCCACCTGTCCGCCGAGGGCGGCACTTGCGCTCTGCGCGCCGGGGGCCTCCGAATGATCCGGCGCTCCGGCTGTGGTCCCTGTCACCTCTGCCGTCTCCGCGGCCGCGGCCGTCCCGTCCGTTCCTGCGGCTTTGCCGCCACAGCCTCCTGTCATCAGGACTGCGGCAAGAATGGCGGCGGATAAACGCAATTTATGTATACGCATTTTTATTTTACCTTCAAAAGGGCGATCAGCACATTTCCCCGACCGCCCCATCTTTCTTTTTTATTTACTTCGCCGGAACTTAAGCCCCGCCGAGGGCGTATTCCGGCCAATCGACTGCCGGGAACTATGCTACTTTGCCAGACTGTCCACAGCCGCCCTGGCGTGCTCCACAAAAATCTGCTGAATTCCTTCCATCTCGCCCAAACCGCGGACCAGGCAGGTTACCTCATAACCGGCGTTCTCAAAGGTTGTTTTCCAGGAGTCCTCCTCGTCGCCTGCCATGTCGTTGTTGGCGTGATCGCCCGCAACAATCATGAGCGGCTCCAGAACCACGCTCTTATAATCGCCGGCCTGAACCATAGCCAGCACGTCGTCCAGACCGGGAGCCGCCTCGACGGTTCCCACATAATAATTTTTATAACCGGCCGCAGTCAGCATTTCCTGCATCTTGGCGTACACCTGGTTGGACTCCGCCTCCGTGCCGTGACCCATAAAGCAGATCGCGGTCTCGCCGTCGTCGTACTGGGCGGTGGCTTCCGTGATCACCTTGATCACCGCCTTGAAGTCGTCCTCAGAGGTCAACAACGGCTGGCCCACAGCCACCTGGTCAAAGGCGTCGGAATACTCCGCCACCTCGTTCACAAGGTCCGTGTACTCCAGACCGTTCATCAGATGGGTCGGCTGGATTACCAGATTCTTAACTCCATTTTTTTCCGCCCGCGCCAGGGCCTCCCCCACATTGTCGATGGCGATGTTGTCCCGCGTTTTCACGTGGTCAATGATAATCTGGCTGGTGAAACCTCTCCTCACGGAGTAATCCGGAAACGCTTTCTCAATGGCTTCCTCGATGGCTCCGATGGTCAGCCGCCGGTTATCATTGTAGCTGGTGCCGAAGCTGACGACCATCAGCTCATTCTCACCAATTTCATCCTGATTTCTCACATTGTCCCTGGACGCATCTCCCGTATCGTAGTTCTCCCCGTCCATCTCCTCCGCTGCCGCAGTTGTCTCCGCCATGGTTGTCTCCTCCGCTGTGGTCTCCGCCTCTGTGGTTTTTGAAGAAGTCTCAGCCTCGGACTCTGCCGCGCTCTCCTTCTGTCCGCCGGAGCAGCCTGCCACCATCACCGCCGACAGCGCCGCTGCCGCAAATACGACCGCCAGTTTGTTCAGTCTCATCTTCTTTTCCTCCTTTTTAAGATGCCATATCGCTGCGTAAAAGGTAGGGAATATGCCATCTGTCTGCATTGGAGGATGTGTCTCAAACTGGCGGGGCGCTGGGCAGCGCCGTAAAGCGGTTGCGCTATGACATAGGGCAGGAGCGCTATGCCGCGGAGCTGCCGCGCAATGCCATAGGCAGCAGCACTATGCCACGGCGCTGCTGCGCAACGCCATAGGCCACCGCACTATGCCACGGAGCTGCTGCGCAACGCCATGGGCCGCCGTGCAGCGCCCGTCTCTCAGGGACGCACTGTCCCCGGAGCTAAATCCGTCACCGTTTGAGTCAGAGACCTGCGGCGGTAAACCGCAGACCGGCACAACCAATTACTCGTGATTTGGAACTTCTATTCCCGTACCAACAGCCGGCAGGTTTCCTGGCTTGCAGATCCGCGCGCAATGACCGCCTTCCCAATTCCATTGGAATCAGTGACTGTCCATGACAATGGCCATGCACTCCCTGCTTACAGTGACGAGATCGTACAGGATTTTCACCTGTTTCCCTTTTACCCGCGTCCGCTAAACGGACTACGGCACCAGCTGCTCTTTACCCGATATGTTCTATATCCTATCACCGAATGGCGAAAAATGCAATAAATTCCATCCGTTGTCCCGGGATTTCCCCGTCCTTTTCCCGCACAGCGGCACGATTTGCAAAAACAGCCGCGGGAGACAGCTTAGCTGCCGTTCTCACGACTGTTCTTCCGAATGAAACTCCATCTGCAATTCCTTATTTTTCCAAATAATATCCCGACACGCTCCAGCCGGTCTCCTCCCGTACCAATTCAACGTCAAGATAGGTGAAAGAATCCTCTCCCGCCACCCGGTATTCGCACTGGACCTCCAGTTGGTCCCGATTTTCTGCGTTGCTCAAATCTCCTTTGATCTGAAACGCGTCCAGCCGGTCCCAGAGCTGCTCTCCCGCTCCTGCAATCTTCTTGGCCGCGCTTCCGGTCATGACCCGGGCCATGGCCGCGGGGTCGTCCCGGAAATACGCCTGAGCAAATTCCCCGACCACTGCCTTGACTGCCTCAGCCTCCGAATTCTCCGCCCCGGCTTCCGCATTCTCCGCCTCCGTTTCCGGCAATTCCGCTTCCGGTAAATCTGCCTCCGTCCTCTCCGGCTCTCCCGACGCCGGCGTCACCCCCACATTTCCTTCATCCGCCTCATCAACTTCCGCTTCATCCGCCGCTTCATCCGCGCCGCTCCACCCGGTGGGCACCCAGATTCCGTCAGCGCCAAAGGGGCGCTCCATCCGGATCACAACGCTGCTTCCATCGCGAAACTCATACGTCACCGAAGACTGATCCCCAACCGTTTCGGCGACGGCTCTCCCGCCCTCCAGGTTCAGCAGATAGGGGCCTGCCGTCTCCGGCGCAGCCAAAAACGCCATAACCGGATCGCCTTTTACATTCTCGTTGAGGGCTGCTCCCATGCCGTTGGTCCGGTAATCCAAGGGCGTCCCTTCAATCCCCTGCCCGTAGGCAGCCTCAAATTCCGTCAGACCGGAGACCGCGTCAAAAATCGAGAGGGCTTCCCGGTCCACATAGTAAATTCCATCGGACTTCTCCCATTCCAACGTCTCCTTCCACACCCACAGGTGGGGCTCAGAGGTCATAGCATAGTAGGTAATCTGGGATCGCGTGTTCTCCGCCTGGATGTCGTACCGCCCGTCCATGGGCCAGGGACTGGACCAGCCGAAGCCCAGGTAGTTCCCGCTCTCATCCGTATTCACCGGCTCCATCCCGTAAAAACCGTCCTGGCGTTCCTGACGGTACAGACCGGCCAGGGCCCGCCCGTCCCGACTGCAGAAATACTCCGCCCACAGCTCGGTCCGCTTCTGCACTCCCTGGGCGGGCCTGCCCGTATAGGTGCAGGCAATCAACGCCGCCGAGACCGCCAGAACCAAAGCGGCTGTAAGCGCCGTGGTCCTGGGCCGGGCCGCCAGCAGCGTGATGCGCTCCTTCATAGTCTTTCGCCCGAACACGAAGTCTGCGGAAATACAGAACAGGTCGGAGAACGCTCGTTTTCCGGCCGTCAGGGCGATCAGCGTCCGGCCATAGTCAAACCGCGATCCTTCACCCAGCCGCTTCACCGCCGCCTCGTCGCAGGCCAGCTCACAGTCGCGCTTGGACAAATACGCGGCAAGAAACACTAAAGGATTGATCCAGTACGCGCAGACCAGCATACAGCGCAGCGCTCCCCACACCGGATCCAGGTGGCGGGCGTGGCACGTCTCATGGATCAGAATATGTTCAATCTGCTCCGGTTCCGCCTCCAGATCTTCGGGCAGATAGATGGACTGCTCGCCCAAAAACATGACCAGACACGGCGACCGCAGATCCGGCACGCGGTAGACCGGCAGATGGGTAACGCCATAGACTGCGCCCCGGCAGCGCACCCTGGTCCGCCGCAGTCTGGCGGCAAAATGAAAATTCACCCACAAAATCCACACCAGCAGCACCGCGCTCCCGGTCAGCCAGACCGCCAGAAACACCAGCTGCCAGTCCACCCCCACCAACTTCTGAGGCAGCGTATCGGGATTGGCGTATCCCCTGACCCGGCCGGTGAGAATATTGTCCACAAGCGGCTCCATTTCCGTGCCTGCAATCACCTGCTCGTGCAGGCGGTCCACCGCGTTCATCACGCTGAAGGAGCTTCTCAGCGTTTTCAGCCACCGGTCCGCCGGGTAAAACAGCGGCATCAAAAGGCGCAGCGCCGGCAGCCCCCACATGGCGTACATAATCCGGGGACTGATCCGCCCTTTAAACAGCAGACGGAACGCGCAGATTCCCGCAATCAACGCGGACGATGTAATCAGAGTTTCAACCATTCCGTCCCTCCTCCGCCTTTTTCAGAATCCCTTTCAGTTCCTCGATCTCCCGGTCCGAGAGCGACCGGCTGTTCACCATGGCGTCCACCATCAGTCCCAGGCTGCCGCTATACACCCGGTTCAAAAATCCCCGGGTCTCCTCCAGCGCCGTATCCTCCCGTGAAACCGCCGGATAAAACTGTTTGGCCCTCTCCCCCTCCTCGTGGCGCACCGCCCCCTTGGCTTCCAGGCGCTTTAACATGGTGATAATCACGTTCTTTCCCCACCCGGTATCCTCCTCCAGCGCCCTGGTGAGCTGGGTGATGGTCTTGGGAGGTTCCTCCCAAAGCTCATCCATTAATTTCCATTCCGTCTCTGACAAACCGATTTTTTTCATGCCGTTTTCTCCCGTTCAAATTCCCGAATTAGTATACATATGTATACCTTTATTATAGGACAGCAAAAACGGTCTGTCAACCAATTCCGCAGCAACGGCCCATTGCAGCTCCAACCTTCAGGTTAAAGGCTGCTACAACAGCGCTGCAGCATAGCCCTTAACTTCGTATTTTAACAGAATCCCCGCGTTTTCCCGCTTGTGGGACAAACGGCTGCAAATCCGGGACAATCGACAGGGCCGGAGCGGGCGGCCCCTGGAAATGGCAAGCAAAAAAGACGCGGGGTCTCAATCGACCTCACGCCTCTTTATTCTGCTATTTAATTATTTAAAAACGTCTGCCTGCCGTGATATTGCCTGCACCGTATACTGGTCCTCTTCTCCGCCAAAATACTGTTCGAGCACCTGCCGGAACACGGGCTCACGGCTCACCAAACCGAACAGCGTCATAGACGATTTCAACTTTAAGTCGTCCGGCCAGCCCATGATTTCCCTGGCATCGGAGGATTTAAGCTTCAGAAGCTCGGATGATATCTCCAACAGACGGCTTCCCAGAACTGGGTGGGCCATATACGCCGCTGCCTCAGCACGGTCTCTGATCGCGTAATACCGGGCAGTCTGGCTGTGCCCCAACCCGCTCAGCTGAGGAAAAATGTACCACATCCAATGGCTCGTCTTACGGCCGTTTTTGATCTCCTGCAAGGCACGGGCATAGCTGCCCTCCTGGGCCTGTACAAAACGCTCCAATCCGTCCAAATTTCCCTCCTCCCGCAAGTACCTATTTCAGCTGGCTGCCGTCCTTAAACGCATTGCCGACCTTTTCGCCAAGCTTCAGGTAGGCGTTGTTGAAGGGGTCAAAGGTGATGGGGCAAAGCTTTTCGGGATCGACCTTTCCGGCCTCGTTCAGAATCCGCTCGTCCGCGCTGACGTTGACAATCTCGCCGAACAGATGGCCGGTGGCGGGATCATAGCTCAAAAGCCTGCACTCCAGGGATAATGGCAGCTCGTCGATCAGCGGAGCATCCACCAACTCGCTCTTGGTGGTGTGAAATCCGGCTCTGGCCAGCTTATCCGGCACGTCGTTGGCCGACACCAGCCCCAGGTAATCGCACTCCGTCACATGGGCCTCGTCCGCCATGCTGACCGTGAACGCGCCCCGGGCCAGGATATTTTTCACCGTCTTGTGGCCCTTGCTCAGGCACATGCCGATCTCCGTGGTGTCGCTGATCCCGCCCCAGGCCGCGTTCATGGCGTCCGGGGTTCCGTCCTCGCCGTAGGTGGCCACGATGAGCACCGGCTGCGGGTACAGGTAGGGTTTTGCTCCGAAGTTCTTTCTCATTTTCAATACCTCCTCGTGTTGTTCAACTTTGCTTCTTACAATTCAGGTAATATGATACTTTGTCACCAGCCGCCAGGCTGATGATAAGGGCTACGTTTCCTTAATTATACTACAAATCCATGGGGCGTACCACTGGTATTTGTCAGGTAGGAACTGAGGTGTGTGTCTACGCATTCCCTGATATCATTGGCAATTCTTTTTGCACGTGTTTCCTTGATCCCGATTTCTCCCGCAATCGCCAGTATCTCCCCCATTCCGGGATTTACCCCGTTTCCAAATACAGTCGTTGCATGCTCTCCTCCGATGGAGCTGCTGTATGTCAGATCGTAAGCCGGAGCCAAACGCCAGCGGCCTTCTCCCTCGCTGTACAGAAAGGAAAAGTTCCTGGAATGATCATCTCTGTTGTGCGCAAATATGTTGAAGCACATCAGGCGAAACAGCTTTTCTACTTCCCCAAAGTCTTTTGTCAGCTCCAAAGTCAGTTTCATTAGAATACTGTAATCCAGATTGGGAATCCGATGGGAAGTTTCCAGCAATCCGCTGACCGATATCATGGGGATTTTCTGAATCCCCCCATCTATTTCAGGAGTATCCGTCCTGTCAAAACGTTTCGTTCCAAAATATCCGGCACATTGCTTTGAAGAAAACAGCCGGGTCTCGGTCATTTCAATTCCACATTGCTTTGCACAGAGAGAGTAATCATATTCCTGCTTTCCCAGTTCCGGGTCATCTCTATGGGATGGAAATTTAATGATCCATTCTTCACCGTCTATCTGGGTAAATATCTTGGGCCTGGCGCCTCCCGAAGAGCCTCCCATCACAAACAGTTCATCCAGATAATCTGAGGACTGTCTTTTTAGAATTTTGGCGCACTCCTCCGCCATCCTGTCTAAATCCTGACAAACCTCGTCACTTTCAAAATGGTAATCCGGCTCGTATGACAGGGCACCCATTCCCGTCGCACCCACAATCGCCAAACGTTCTATATTCCCTAATGTTTTGGGATCTACATGATTCTTCTGCATAAGGCGGTCAACCAACAGCCTTCCCCAGCCATCGGGCAGGCTGTCCGCAAATACTCCGAAAATCCCTTCAAACGGATCTATTTTCGGAATAAATACTTTCTGTTCCAAGGGCAGGGAAAATGGGCTGATTGCAAAACCATCAATCAGCCACTCTTTGTCATATTCGAACGCGGCAAACCGTTCTTTGTACAACGCCATGGTACCCACTTTTCGTCCCCGGCAATATACATTTAGATGATTAATTGTTCTCACGAATAATCTCCTCAATGGACGCCGGAGGAATATCCTCGAATAAGCACTCCAGCTGATCACTGATATCCAGCGCTATGGCAATTTTGATCAGAGACAGCAGCGATATCTCACCGCTCTGCTCAAACCGCTTCACAGACCCCAGGCTTACTCCTGACTTTTCGCTCAGTTTTATCTGTGACACTTTCTTTCTCTTGCGGATATCGCGGATCCGGCTCGACAGGAGACGTGCGGTCTCTGCGGGTGTTTTTTGCTTTAAAAATGATAGATTCATAGATCATATTTTAGCTCAAATCAGTTTGATTTGCAAGTTTTAGCATATATATTAGCTTATTTTTTTCGCATTTTCTTTTTTCAGGTAAATAGCAAGGCGAGAGTCCCGTTTTGTAAATGAAAATCCCGTTTTGTAACCAAGATTCCCGGGTTTTCATTTGTTCCTCGTTATGTTACAATAAGTTCAGCAATAAATTTGCGTACAGCAACCAGAGATCAATTCCCTCTCGAAATTTTTGTATTCGGAGAATCCATCCCTGTTATGACCGGGTATGATTGTTCTTTTCTGGCGGCTCCCTGCAAATTTATCTGTTACTTTTTAAGAAGTTTGGGCTTTAAGATGATGTTCTCGGCGGCTACCGGTGAACATCCCAGTTTCTTAAGCACATCTTCTCCGTAATAAAAGCTGAACGCTTCGTATGGGCTACGGTTGTTCAGCTTTTTTCTTTTATAGGAATTGATATGGTCCATCATCTGAAAAATATCTTTCTGCGTTAGATCATCAAAGCTGCTTCCCTTTGGCAGAATACGGCGTATCAGTTCATGGTTCACTTCACAGGCGCCTTTTTGATATGGGGCACTGGGATCACAATAGAATACATTTGTTCTGTTACACGGAACAGTGGCACGTCGTTCGATTTCTTTTGGGTTCGAGAACTCACTTCCGTTATCTGTCAGAATGACTGGAAACAGACGGTCAAGCGTCTCAGTTCCCAGAACTTTATCCAGCAGGTGTATAACCTGTATCACAGAAGCAGATGTATTTGCATTCCGTAAAAACGCTAACATCAAACTGGTTTCCACAAAGTGTATCGTGAGGAGGCATTTGCCCCCTGTACGCCCGATAACGCTGTCCATCTGTACAATGGTCGTTTCTGGATGGTCGCCCAGGAACTTCTGGAAATCCGTGTAGCTCCGGCCAATACGGCAGCCCCTGTCGACTTTGAATTCCGGTTTCTTATAGCGTGGACGGTATTTTACCTTACGGGGCAGATCAATGTTTCTGATGTCAAACAGCTGGGCATCGACATAATTATACAGAGTCTTTTCACTGCACATCAGCTCATCAACATGGTCCAGGTAGATCTGATGGAGGGACTGCCCATTTCTGACCAGGGGACTGATGATCCGGTTGATTCTCGCTATATCATCTTCATTAGACAAAATACCGGTTCTGGCTTCTGAAATAGCATGATGTGCCATTTCATGTGCATCTGCCGGATCATAAATACGTTTTAGCAGCGTACATTTTGGGAGCTGACGGCATCCATTACAAACATAGGGTGGCTTCGTTTTAATAGAGCAAATATCTTCTGCAAAATCAGGACAGTGAAGCGCGCACTCAGAGCATAAGCTGCATTTGTAAGCAGATGGATGCGTACAGTTCGTTCCACAAAGTTTTTTCGCTTTGCAAGTGGTACGGAATTTACACGGATTATAAGGATATCCGGGGCGGCCGATTTTCTTTTCATAAGAATACTTTTTAATTTCCTTAGCGATGGTTGTCCGGTCTTTCCCTAACTCTTTACCAATCGCACCAAAGGAGGCGTTCTCCTGAAGGCGCTGAGCAATGACCATTCGATCTTCATAGGATAAAAACTTTGACATGGTGGCTCCTTTCTGGCCGCCAGAAATCAAAGCATAACAGAAAAGAGACCAACTATCCAGTCAGTCTCATTCTATTTGTAAAAGAAAATCCATACCTTTCTTTTGCATCAATAACGATTAACTTTTTATACTCATCCGGGATGGCGGGTATGGAATCTCGGATTACATTTCACGATTTTCTTTTTTCAACGTTTTCTTTTTCCAACGCAAACGCAAATACATTCCTCCATCGCACTCCCGCACCGCCGGTACCCCAACACATAAAAACGCCGCCGCCAGCACCAGCGCGCCTGCGATGAGAAACCATTTCTCAACCCCATACCGCTCCGCAAACGCCCCCGAGACCACCAGACCCAGGGGGCCGCTGAGCAGCCGGATGCTGGAGGAGAGGGACAACACCCGGCCCAGGTAGCGGTCCTCGAAGTTGCTCTGAAGGAGCGGCGTGTACATTCCCCAGTAAAATGGACCGGACACGCCCATGAGCCAGGAACAGGCGGCGAACAGCCAGAAGCCGCCGGGCGGCAGCATGCCGGAGATAAATAAGCTGAAGCTCATAAGAAGGAATGAACCAACAATGGTGTAAACCCTGTTTTTCGTCCCTCCCCATCTCGACAGCACCAGGGAACCAAACAGCAGGCCAACGGAAAATACCACCTCCACGATGCTGGCGTTTGTGCTGGTGCCGTTGAAATAGGACATGCTCATCAGGGGAAACAGGGCGCTGGTGGGCATCAGCGCCAGGGTGTACAGGCTGCCGATCAAAACCAGCCCCAGCATCCCCTTGTTGGTCTGAAGAATCCGAAATCCCTCCATCGCCTCCTGCAGCACCCGCACGCCGCCGCTGTTCTCATCCCGCTGCAATTCAGGTATCACGGCGATCCCCAGGGTAAATACCGCGATCAGCGCGCCGATGACGTCCAGGAAAACGATTCCGCTTAAGCTCCAGGAGCTGTAGAGCACGGCCGCCACCGCCGGGCTTAAAATCTGGGACACGGACTCCAGAGCCTGGGAGTAACCGGAGCACCTGGTCAGCTGGTCCGGCGGAACGATCTGAGGCGTGACCGCCTGCAGGCACGGCGTGTGGAAGGCGGCGCCCACGGAGCGGAGCAGCAGCACGACTAAAATCAGCTCCGTGGTCAGCGCCCCCATCCATCCGGCCGCCACCATGGCAAAGCTGGCCGCGGAAATCAGCAGGTCCGAGATGATCATGATCCGCTTTCGGCTGTACCGGTCGATGAACACGCCGATAAACGGCCCCAGAACGCCCTGGGGCAGAAAGCCCATCATCATGGCGATGGTCAGCACCATGGCGGAGCCGGTTTGGTCCGTCAGATACCACACGATGGCGAACTGGAGGACAGAGCTTGAAAACTGGGAAAAAGCCTGGCCGGTCCAGATGGTGAAGAAATTTTGTTTCCAGTTAGTTGATGCGGTGTTCATTTCGGTCCTCCCATGGTGTCCTCGCGTTTCTTCGCATAGTATACCATAAATCTTCAGGAGACACCACAGCGATATCTCGCGCCTCTATCTCAAAAACGACTGAACCTTGTCCTCCGGCATAGATCCAAGCCGCTTATCCAGCAAATCCAAAAAGCGTCGGATAGCGGCAAGCTTTTTATTTCCATTAGCCAAATAATAAATGATCTGATGGGGCGGAGCTTCCTTCAGCTCGTAGATGTAAGCGCCCTTCCTGCGAAAATGCTCTCCTGTGGTATAAGGGGCGAAGGTCCAGTAATCGTCCCGCAGCAGGTACGCGGCCAGGGACGAGTGCTCCAGATACACATAAGGCGATATCTGTTCGTCAAAATGATCCGCATGCCAGGCTTTGAATTCCTTGTTCCACGCCACATAAATTTCCTTCTCCTCTTCCAGACATTCCGTGGTAACGAACCCATTTTCATTCGGCAGCTCCCGGTAGGTGGCCACCACAAAGGCTTCTGCGTAGGCCGGCCGGATCTGGGTCCTGGCGGGGAGAGGCTGAGTGTAATCCTGCAATGTGATGAATGCCAGGTCGTAAATTCCCCGCTCCATATACTGGTAGGCGTCCTCGGAAAAGGCGTTATAAAGCCGGAGCAGATAGCCCAGCTTGATAAACTCGGGGAACAGATCGGTGAATAGATTGTGATTCAACGTATCCACCGAGGCGATGGCAAGGGATTCCCTGGATTTATTAACGGTGATGGAATTGGTCTCCTCCCACAGCCGCTGCCATTTCCACGCGATATGGTAAAACTCAGCTCCCTGGTCGGTGAGCTGGGCTTCGCGCTGCCCCTTGCGACGGATGAACAGCGGATATCCCAGCTCCTGTTCCATGATCTGGATTCTCCTGGTCAGCGCCGGCTGGGTGATAAACAGATTTTGGGCCGCGGTAGACAGATTGCTGTACTTGACCACCGCCAGAAACGCCTCGATTTCCAAAAGTGTCATGACTCTCCCCCCTTAATATAAAATTCTATTTATATTTTATATCAGATACCGGCATTATTCAATTCAAACAGATTCCGGTATACTGAATTTACCAAAGCCATGGCAGGAAACATCAGGAGGTATACGAACACTATGAAGTATCAATTTGACGTTACATTGGATCATCGGTTTACAGGATCCACGCGTTGGCTCCAGCCGGAAGGGCGGGAGGACGTGATTGGCATGGGAACTGCCGATCTGGACTTCGCCTGCCCCCCATGCGTAAAGGAAGCCACTCTGGCGGTATGCGGGGAAAACACCTTCAACTACCGCTATAAACCCGCCCGTTATTACGACGCGATCATCAGCTGGTTTGACCGCAAGTATGGATTGGCGGTTCAACAGGAGTGGATCAGCAGCATCCCCGGGACATTGGCGGCTATCCATATGGCTGTCCGGCTGTTTGGGAAGCCGGGGGATTACGTGCTGATGCAGACTCCCTATTTCACACCGTTAAAAGCAGGGATCGAGGGCGCGGGCTGCCGCTTTCTGGCAAATCCCATGGTGCAAAGGAATGGGCGCTACGAATTGGATTTTGATGATTTTGAGGAAAAAATACGCCGGTACAGGCCGTCGCTGTTTCTGCTGGTGAATCCTCATAATCCCACCGGACGCATTTTCACCATGGAGGAGCTGACGCAGATGGTGGACATCTGCGCCAGGTACAACGTCCGCATTCTCTCGGACGAGGTGCATTTCCTGATCACCTATGACGGAAAGAAGCATATCCCTATCTACGCGGTGTCTGAACGGGCGAAGGAAATATCCATTCTGATCTTCAGCTTCAGCAAGGGCTTCAACCTTATGAGCCTTCCCCACGCCGTGGTGATGATCGCCGACCGGGCCATGCGGGAACGGTGGGAGCGGTTCGTGTACTGCTACAATTTTAACTATGCCTCCAACTCCTTCTCCATCGCGGCCGTGACGGCGGTTGCAGGCGGTAGCGCCGATCTGTGGCTGGAGGAACTGACCGCCTACCTCAAAGAGAATCGGGATCATTTTATCAGGACAGTAAGTGAAATTGGACTGCCCATCACGCCGCTTAAGCCGGAAGCCGGATTCCTGTTCTGGATCGACTGCAGCGAAAGCGGCATCAAACCGGAAGCCCTGGACCGGGTCTTTCTGGACAAGGCTGGAATTAGCCTGAACAACGGGCTGGCCCACGGGGAGGACGGGCGCGGCTTTGTGAGGATGAATTTCGGCGTTACCAAAAAAACCCTTCAAACGGCTCTGGATCGTATGAATACTATGTTTGACAAGAACTGACACCGCTCAAAACCTTTGATCTGTACACAGGAGGAATGATATGGATTCTTTATTTGCTTTTACGTTGATATTTATTGTATACGCCCTGGGCGATGCCGTCGCCACAAAAACCAAAGGCGTCATTTCCATGATGTTGTTCGCATTTGTCTTCTATCTCATTGGATTCTGGACCTTTCTGCCCTCAACCGCACTGCAGGATTCCGGCTTTACCGCCGTATCCAACGCGCTGGTCTGCCTCTTGATGGTACATATCGGAACCACCATCAAACTCAGGGACTTTGTGGAGCAATGGAAAACCGTGGTCATCGCGCTGATCGCCTGCGCAGGCGTTTGCTTCGGCATCTGCCTGATCGCCACTCTGTTTATCGACCGGGGCTATGCGTTGGTGGGCGGACCCATTCTGTCCGGCGCCATTGTGGCGGCCCTGATCATGCAGGAAGCTGCCCAGGCTATCGGCCGGGAGGATCTGGTGGTGTTCGCCTCCGTTATACTGGTGGTACAAAATTTTATCGGCATCCCCATCGCCTCCCTCTGTTTAAAAAGCGAGGCGAAGCGGCTGAAAGCCCTGATCACCGGCGGGGATCTGGACAGGACAGTGGAAAATGGGGCGGCGCAGAACAAATCCGCCCTGTGCATCATTCCTCCGATTCCTGCGAAATACCTCTCCGGCAATGTGATCATCGCCAAACTGGCCATCGTCTCGGTGATCTCCACCGTGATTGCAAACGCCACCGACGGCAAGCTGAATAAACTGGTAGTGTGCCTGGTCCTGGGCGTACTGTTAAAGGAAATTGGCTTTTTGGAGGAAAGCTCCATCACCAAAGCCAACGGCAGCGTGTTTGTAATGGCCGCGGCTCCCATCGCCGCCTTTATCGGGCTGGTCAATGCCACTCCCCAGATGCTGCTGGGTCAGCTGGCTCCTCTGGCGGTTGTGGTGGTCATCGGTTTAATCTGCCTGGCAGTTTCTTCGGTGGTTGTTGGAAAACTTTTTCACTATAGCTGGCAGATGAGCACGGCCCTGGGCACATCCGCGCTGTTCGGCTTCCCCACCACTTACATTCTGGCCAATGAAATCGCGTGCAGCGTGGGCGAAAATGAGGCGGAGCAGAATTATCTGCGCAGCAAACTACAGCCCCACATGGTGATCGCGGGAATTGTGACCGTATCCATTTCCTCTGTGATCTTTGCGGGGATAGTAGCCAACTGGCTGTAAACGGAAAGGAGAAATTTTATGGAGATTCACAGATTAATCGAAGAGATTTATGAGGAGATGGTCGGCTGGAGGCGGAAGCTGCACGAAGAACCGGAGCTGAGCTTTGAGGAGCATCAGACCGCAGCGTTTATTTATGACAAACTGGCGGAGTTCAAGTTGGACCGGGTGGATTATGTCTGTGAGACGGCGGTAGTGGCTCTGTTAAACGGCGGAAAGGGCGCTGGAAAATGCCTGGCCATCCGGGCGGATATCGACGCGCTGCCGGTGACGGAGCAGACAGGGTACGCCTTTGCCTCCAGGCGGGACGGGCTCATGCACGCCTGCGGCCACGACGGCCATGTGGCCATTCTGCTGGCAACAGCCAAAATCCTGGCTGAGCACCGGGATTCATTTAAAGGATGTATCAAGTTCATTTTTGAACACGGGGAGGAGAAATTCCCCGGCGGCGCAAAGGCCCTGGTTCACGCGGGCGTTATGGAACATCCACATGTGGACTCCATCATTGGGCTTCACATCGTGCCCTCCGACGAGTGCGGCAGAATCCGTATCAAATCCGGTCCTGTGGCCATCGGCTGCGACGTGGTGAACGTGAAAATCAGAGGAAAAAGCGGCCATGCCGCCAGGCCCCACGAAGCTCACGACGCCCTTCTGGCGTCCTGCCAGTATGTAGTGGCGCTACAGCAGATCATCAGCCGGAATATCGATCCGAAAAATACGGAGATCATCAGCGTGGGGACCCTGAACGCGGGAACCGCCGTCAATATTATCGCCGATCATGCCAGATTGAGCATGAACGTGCGCTCCTACGATATTGCGTCCCGTGATATCACAAAGCGTAAATTATATGATATCGCAGACGGAATCGGGAAAATCACGGATTGCGCCTTTGAGTTGGAGTATGTGGATGGGTATGAACCCACCATCAACCATGAAGGAGTTGCGGAACTGGTCGCGGACGCCTGCAGAAAGCATCTGGGCGGGGACTCCGTGGAGATCGGTGACTATGATCTGGGCAGCGACGATTTCAGTTACTACATGAATGCAACCGGCACTCCCGGTGCGTATTTCTTCCTGTTGGCCGGGTATGAGGGCGGCGGGCGGTATGTAAACCATCATCCGCGCTTTAGCTGGAAGGAGGCGGCTATGAAAACGGGAGTGGGGGCGTATCTGGCGGTAGTAAACGAATATTTGAGATAGCGAAAGAAGACCGCGTGGTATGAGGCGAATTGCCTGGCCGCGCGGTCTTTTGGAAAACTGATATGGCTATGATGGGTATTTGGGTAAAATCATAGTTCCCCCGGCGCCCTCATCCCTTCCGGCAGCGGACACCGATAAGGTTTTCCCTTTGTTGCCTTCCTGAATTCCTGTCCCGCCTTTTCCATAAGCTCCGGAACCGTGAGCAGTTCAAGGGCTGATTTTGCCAGTATTTTCGCCCCGTACAGCATCCCCTTCCAGCCGATGCTGTGGGCGGAGCAGGCAGTGATCTGCCAGCTGTGACCCGGCGCGCCAATATTGCTGCACGCCGTTGTAAAAAAGGCGGTGGGGACGATGTGGGCCACATCCCCGACGTCCGATGAGCTGCAATCGCCATATGTAAGCATGGGGAGGACGCCCTCGTGGATCTCCATATTGTCCGGCAGATCGTACCGGTCCAGCACCGCCGCCCGGTTCGCCTCATAGAAGCGGTTCAGCTCAGACGCGTACGCGATCTCCTCCCCGGTCCAGGGTTCCTGCCTAGTCTCCAGCATGGCCCGGTGAACCACCTCCTCCAGCACGCTGTTGTTTAACGTATCATAACACCCGCCCAGATACTCGACCTCCAGCTGGGTGCCGGTCATAAGGGCCGCCCCTCTCGCCACATCTACCAGCCGCTCATACACCTCCTCCACGTCCTCCCGCCTCGCCGCTCTCACAAAATACCAGACGCACGCCCGTTCCGGAACAATATTGGGCGCTGTCCCGCCTTCCGTGATCACATAATGGATTCTGGCGTCAGGCTTGATGTGTTCCCTGAGATAGTTCGCCCCGATGTCCATCAGTTCCACCGCGTCCAACGCCGAGCGGCCGTTGTAGGGATCCGCGGAGGCATGGGCGGAAATCCCCTTAAAATGGAACTTCGCCATATCCGCGGCGGCCATGTTTCCGCAGGTCGTCATGTTGCTCTCCATGGGGTGGAACGCCAGGGCCGCGTCCAGCCCGTCAAACAGACCTGCCCGCGCCATAAAGGGTTTTCCCGTGAGAACCTCTTCCGCCGGACAGCCGTAGAATACGATTGTACCCGGTATATGATCCCGCTCCATCTGCGCTTTCAGGGCAATGACCGCGCCTGCGTTCGCGCCGCAGATCAGATTGTGGCCGCAGCCGTGGCCATAGTTCTGCCCGGGAACCGGCTCCGGCGCGCTGCTCCTTGCCTGGCTCAGGCCGGGGAGCGCGTCATATTCCCCCAGAAAACCGATGACCGGACGGCCTGCGCCATAGCGGGCTTTGATGGCGGTCTTAATCCCTCCGGCCTCCCGCTCCACCTCAAATCCGTGTTTCTCCAAAAGATCTGCGGTCCAGGCGCTGGCCTTGAACTCCTCATATGGTCCTTCCGGGTTCTCCCACAGATCGAGGCTCAGCTTTACGATCTCATCCCTGTTCCGTTCAATCTCCGAACTGATAAAATCCGCGTCCATCACAACCTCCTCCCCACAATCCTGATCATAGGAAAATGTTTCCGGCCAGTATACCCAGTGCGTTGCCGATAATATATCCGTATACGCCGATCAGCACGGCCGGTATCATGAGCCTCTGCCACTTTTTGCTCCCAACGTAGGCACAGGCTGTGGCCGGTCCGCCGTAGCTGGAGTTGATTGAGATCAGGGCTTCCTCCAGATTCATTTTAAAGATTTTGGCAATCCCCAATGTGATCGTCATGATGAAGAAAATGATGATAATTTCAGCGACAACGATCATCGGGGCGATCTGAATGATTTCAATGATGCTGGCTCCCGTGCCCATCACCGTCATGAACAGCAGCAGCATAAAGGAGCCGATCTCCTGTCCAAACCGCATGGATTCCGCAAACCGCGGAAATGTGGTGACGATCACCAGGGTCAGAACGGATGTGACCAGATAAATATTGCTGAACAACATATCAAAAACAGTGGGCAGTCCCAGAGAGCCCATGAAATTACAGATCAGCGTGGACACTCCCAGCACGCCGAAGGAGAAGGCCATCAGCTTCGCAAATCCCAGCACCGTATATCCAAGCGCCTCCCCGGCCGCTGCTGTCTCCACCTGCTGGGCCGGGCATACTTCCTGGGCTTCCAGCTCGTCCATATACGGGTGCCTGAAATTCTTTTTGAAAAACTTCAAGTTGGGGATCATCCCGATGATGACCAGGAAGGACACCGCCACCAGATTGCTTCCCACCGCGGCCGCCCCCACCACGTCGTGGCTTACGTTAAAGGTTTTCGCCATTGCCGCCTGGTTTACCGTACCTCCGGTACACACGCCCACCTCCATGGCCACATACCCGGCGATATCCTTTGCGAAGTAGGCGTTATTCCGAAACAGAAATCCCACTGCAATACCGCCGATCACAGCGCCCGCGCAGGCCACATTCATCAGAATAAACGAATGACCGCTCTCTTTTATGATTCGTTTGATGTTCGCCTCAAGCAGCACCATGGGGATTGCAAGAGGCATAATGTAATCATAGACAACGTCATATGCGCCGGACGCAGTGGGCAGCACATGACAGGTGACCAGCGCAACGGCCGTGAATATGCTGACGCCCATACCGGATAAAATACCGGCCCAGCGCCATTTTTTCTCGGCATACATTCCAAAGGCCGTGACTCCAATGATGATTGCAAAGATTAACAGGGTATCATTGATTAACACTCCATCCATATGTATTCCTCCGCTTTCGTAACGGTTCAAGGTCTGCCGGTTCTCTATCTCTCTTTTGATTTCAAAATATAGCCCATAAATTCAATCATCATTCTGGCCGCAAAGATCCCAGTATACCCGGACGGATCATACTGGGGCGCAACCTCCACCAGGTCGAATCCCACAACCTCCCCCTTCTTTGTGATTCCGTAGAGAAGATCATTGATTTCATAGTAGTCAAGTCCGCCGGCGGAGGGGGTTCCCGTTCCCGTGACCAGAGCCGGGTCCGTTCCGTCGATATCGTATGTGATATAGTAACGCTCGGCCGGTGGAATCTGGCTGAGGGCGTAATCAATCCCCTTCTTTTTCACATCTCTGGCGGAAATGATCACGCTTCCATACGCCCGAGCCGCCTCGAAGTCAGACTTCATGCTGCTGCCAAGGCCCCGGATTCCCACCTGGGCCATGCCGTCTACGTGTTTCATCTCGGAAAGCCTGCGCATGGGACTTCCCTGCCCCAATTTCTGTCCTGCCCGCTCGTCGCACCAGTCCAGATGGGCGTCGATCTGGACCACGCAGACCGGTCCCAGGCTGTCCAACGCCCTGACAACCGGTATTGTGATGGAATGGTCTCCCCCCATCACCACGGGTATAGCGCCCCTTGCAACGATCTTGCGTACCGATTCCTCGATATTCCGAAAACTCTGCTCCAGGTCGCCGTGGACGATATCGGCGTCGCCGCAATCCACGATGCGCCAGCGGCTGTCCAGAAACATCTCATCCCGGTCCGGATCATATACCCCGTCGTCGTTGGTAAAAGCCGTCAGCTTGGAACCGGCCCGGATGCATTCCGGACCCTGATTGGTGCCGGAGCGGTATTGGATTCCCATATCATAGGGCACGCCAAGAACCGCCACATCGGCCTCCAACCGATCCAAATCCGTGCAGATTTCCTTTTTCATAAATGAACAGATGCCTGTCATCGGCAGATTTAATCGCTTTCCATCCATATCATAACCTCCATAAGAAACTTGGTTGAATCGTTCCGCTTCAGGGCCCCTCAGCTTTGACCTCCATCTTATATGCATGTCCCGAACCGGTCAACGGCAAAAACAATTCAATTTTGAATTATAATGCTGAATTGTCCGTTCACGTTTTATGGTATCATATGAACACTTGACGAGGTCTTTTCGGATCTAGTGAGAATACATGCCGAAACACTTAGCGAAGTCTTTCACGAGCTTAGTGTTTTTGGTATAATTAAAGTAACGCAGGAAACAAACAAGGGGGATCATTATGGACGCAAAATACGTTGATCGTGTTCCAATTTTTTACTTTAATCAGAGTATCCGGGATTTGCTCCACTATCTGCTGCAAAATGATATTGACAATGATCACATCATTTTGTGCGACGCCAGGAGAAAACCCTGCGGAATCATTCACACCGGCAAGCTCTATAAGGAGATTGCCTTTGGCCTGCAATTCGATCATGTATTGGAGTCCATAAGCGACAGCAGCTATGTGACGCTCTCGCAGAACTGCCGCTTCATCAACCCGGAACTGATCGCGGGCAAAACCATTGTGGTAACCGATGAGGACGGCCGCTGCGTCGGGATCGCCAATCAAACGGCCCTCCTGCTGGATCACATTAAATCCGACGACACCTACCGGAAAAAAATCAGCAAATCCTTCCTGGCCGATCTCAATTTTGGTTTCATGTTCTCGGATATACATGGAAATATCCTGAGCATGAACACGGCCGCCAACCGTCTGCTCTGCAAAACCGGCCTGTCCAGCCTCGGGCGGATCGACGATATCCTCCCCAGATTTAACTACTCCAATCTCAAGCAGACCTATCAGGCCGTATACCGCGACATCAGCCTGGAGATTCAATCCTATCCCTATTACGAGGCGGACGAACCGGTCAAAATCGCGCTGTTCCTGTTCAATCTGTCGGGTCTGCATGCCAGCAAAAAATCTTTAGCCGAGGTAAAGGCGAAGTACAAGGAACTGCTGGAGATCGCCAACCACTCTTACGACGAGATATACGTCACGGACAACGCCTGTATGTGTGTGTTTGTAAACAAGGCATGCGAGCGGATCTACGGACTGAGGCGGGAAGAGATGCTGGGAAAAACAAGCGCGCAGATGAAGGCGGGCGGGTTTATTTCCTCGGACCTCAGCGAAAAGGTCATCCAAACGAAGCGCCGGCTCCAGGAGGTCCAGACGACTAAAATCGGGCAGAAAATCCTGGTCATCGCAAGTCCTATACTGGACAAAAACGGGGATGTGCGCAGAGTTGTGATCAATTCCAGAGAAATTTCCGATATGATCGACGTCAGGGTCTCGGCGGACAATCTGAGCCGCCAGAACTGCTCCAATATTGCGGACAAGCTCATGGACCTGACCCTGACCTCGAATAAGATTGTGGCCGAATCCGGGATCATGCGCAAGGTGATCAAACAGGTGACCCGCATCTCCCAGACAGACGCACACGTTCTGATCTCAGGGGAGACCGGCGTGGGTAAAGACGTGATCGCCACTCTGATCCACGAAATCAGCAGCAGGCGCGGCCACAATTTGGTCCGACTGGACTGCGGGGCTCTTTCCGGCGGACTCATCGAGTCGGAACTGTTCGGCAGCGAAACGCCGGCTGCGGCCGGGCGGAACGCCGGAAGACCGGGTTTATTAGCCCTTGCGGACAAAAGCACCCTGTTTCTGGACAAAATTGACGAGTTTCCCTATGACCTCCAGGGGAAGCTTTTGCACGCAATCGACGACAAATGCTATACGCCCATGGGCAGCAGTCGATCCGTCAACAGCGATTTCCGGCTTGTCGCAGCCACAAGCAAAAATCTTCCCGAGCTCGTCCGGGAAGGGCGGTTTCGGGAAGATTTATACTACAGACTGAATGTAATGTCGGTGGTGATTCCCCCGCTCAGGGAACGCCGGGAGGATATTCCGTTTCTGATTCAAAGCTTTTTAAGCGGCATCAATAAAGCGGCGGGAACCCAGAAGCGCATCAGCCCGGGGACGATTGAACAGCTGAAGCGGCATCAATGGGGCGGAAATCTGCGGGAGCTGAAAAATATACTGGAACAGCTCTGCGTGCTATCCGACGGGGACCAAATCGAGGAAAAGGATCTGTTTCTTTTGCCTGAATTTGCAGCGAATGAGGCGGAGCCTGCCGACGATTATACCTCCCTGATCGGACAGCGGGAGCTGCCCGCCATACTGGATCTGTTGGAGGAAAAGCTGCTCAGGAGTTCGGTCAAGCAGTGCGATTCAACTTACAGCCTTGGGAAGCTGTTGGGGATCAGCCAGGCTACAGCAGTGCGGAAATTGCAAAAATACGGGCTAAGATTTTAATTCCCGCCGATTTCCGCCTGCGGGCTTTTTATGTATTTTTCTTCATACTCTGAAATCGGTATCGGTCTGCTGAACAGATAGCCCTGCACGGTTTTGACTCCGTATTCTCTCACAACGTCTAACTGCTGCTCGTCCTCGATGCCTTCGGCAATTAATTGAATGCCCATTTCTTCGCACATTTCCGTCATGGTCCCGATGATTATCTGCGCTCTCTTATTTGTAACAATATCTTTTACAAAGCTTTTATCGATTTTCAACACGTCGATTTTCACGAAGGACAGCATCGCCAGATTCGAACTTTCCACCCCGAAATCGTCCATCGCAACGCTGAACCCTGAATTTCTCATCTGATCAATTCTGGCTACCAGCGTGTCCAAATCTGTAACCTTTGCGCTTTCCGTAATCTCGATCTCCAAATACTTTCGTTGCACATGATACTTCTCGCTAATCGCTTCGATCCGTTTTACAAACTGGTCCTCCATAAACGTGATTCTCGAAAAGTTGCTGGATACCGTAATCCCAGACTTTCCCTGCTGATTCCAGGCGCTCAGGGCTTTGCATACCTCCTCAAATACATAATAATCAATCTTACTGATCAGGTATGTATCTTCCAGCACCGGAATAAATCGATCCGGCGCAACGATCGATCCATTTTCATCCCGGTAACGGATCAGCGCTTCCGCTCCCGCCATCCTGCCGCCTTCCACATCTATTTTAGCTTGTAAATATACGGTGAACTCATGATTCTCTATTTTTTGCTTTAATACATCGGGATCGGCCAAAAATCTCAACACGTCGTTATTATGTCTGTAGCGGCCGGTAGCGTGATGCCCCTGATAAAATTTCTTTTTATCGCTGTACATTAATTCGTCCGCTTCCTTGATAATCTCCTGGATATCAGCCGATTCTTCACTCCATTTGCACCCGATCGCAGCCTGACATGCACTCTTCTCAAAAGCATTTTTTAACAGCTGAACCTTGTCGTAAAAATCCCCCTTCGCGATATCCAGATAGATTATGACGAACTCATCGCCTCCTATGCGGTAAAGATTTTTTGAGGCTGCGCTTTTTTTCATAATATCGGCGCACGCCTTAATCAATTTATCGCCCGCATCGTGGCCAAACGAGTCGTTCGTCTCCTTCAGCCCATTGATATCTAAATAGACCACCCCAACGGAAGCTTTGCGCTCTTTTAATTCCGATACGTCCTGAATAAAGCGATTCCGATTATAAAAAGAAGTCAGCCGGTCGATTTGACTCAACTCAAACAGCATCTTTTCATTTTCATTTCTCTGCATGGTAAGAGAGAGAAAATACTGGACGGTCTGCAAAAACGGCACCGCGATCTCAGCCATCCCCAAATCCTGATTATCCAATCCGATTGTCCCGTTTACCGTTCCATTCTTAATCAGGGGCACCCATATAATATTTCGTATCCCCTGCTGCGTGAGCAGCTCATAGCCAACATGGAATGAATCCTTTATTTCTTCCACATCGTTAATCACTACCTTTTTGTGTTTCTCCAGCTCATCCAGCCATACCTGATAATCGCCGATGGGAATATTTTGCAGGTTATCAATCTCCGGCAAAATACCTTCCTTACACCATTCCGCAATATTGGAATAATAATTGTCATGAAACAGGAATACATAGGAGCGTTCAGCCAGAAACAATTTTCCAATATATTCCAGAACCTTTGTGATTGCGTTTTCTATGTCGCGGTTATTGTAAAGCTCTCTTACGCAGGCAAGGCGTATATCGTCCCGTTCCAGCCTTCTTTTCAATTCATTCTTTTCATTGTTGGCTTCCGTGATGTCAAACGCGATCTCCATTCTCGCGATGCGTCCATCCCATTCAATCAAACGGTCTTTCAAAAGATAATGTTTTTTTATGATCGGGTTTGTATACTCCCAGGAATAGGTTTCATCCAGCTTAAGAAATTGATTCGTGCAAAAAGGACACGGTTCTTCAAAACCCTGCAGCACTTTATAACATTTTAAATTGGGCAGGCTGTCATCCACCTGAAACATTCTCTTTCCCGCTTCATTGACAAACAGCAGGTTATACGTGTCCATATCCGAGACATACATCAATTCTGATATCTCATTCATGGGCGCCATTAATTCCTGCGCCCGTTTTGACAGCTGTTCGCTCCTTTTTATATTTTCCTTCTCCGCTTCGATGAGCTTTATCTGGCGTTTTTCCTGATAAAAGGTAAAAACAGAGCTGCCGATCGCCATTAATATAAATATAAAGTTCGCTGTCACAAGCGACGTTCTTGCGTGCTGCACCGTCTGTTCCGTATATTCTTCCGCGGTGAACACGGTGTCATTGGCCAGTTTAAAGTAGTCTTCGCTCAGTTCATAGAGAAGCTGGCTGGAGGCGCCTTCCCGATACTGATCGATCTGCACTTTGAGATCCTCCCAGTCATCTCTCATTTCGATTAACCGAGTCTGGAATTCTTCACTGTCAAGCTTGATCAGATTTAATTCTTCACTTCCATTTGAAAGTCCCAACAAAATATGATCCAGATAGAGAATCAGCTCATCGTCCGGATCATGATTCAATTCCTTTTTGATCAGTCTCTGCGTTGCACCGCGTACGATGCCGATATAATTTATGACCCTGGCATTTCCCTGTAAATCGTCCGTTAAATTCAGCGACATGGTTGCTGTATAGATCAGCGCTATGCAAAAAATGATCGGAACTAAAATGCCGCCTAATTTCGCTATCATTTTCTTCATATCGTCACCCTCCTTTGTTCTTTGTAATTTATGGTGATTCGTAGGTGCCGCATCGCCGTGCGGAGATCTAACGCACCGGAAACGAACCCCTGCGGCATAAAAGTCTGTCGAGAGTAACAGCAGCGCTGGGTCTGCTCATAGAAAGACTAACTATGATTTTAATCCTTTCCTGTAAAGCTGTCAAACAAAACCAGCAGTTGGCGGACATTTTCCCCACTTACGCTGTAAATTCGTTTACACAAAAAAAGGCCAGCTCCGTCCGATCGGCTGACCTTGAAATTTTGCTATATCCGTTAAAAATCTCCTGGGTAATCAACGCAATGGATTCCCGCCGCTCTCCCCCGATTCCAGCTCATACGCGCTCACCAGATAATAGTGCCTCCCGTTCGCGCTGGTCTCCATCGCCGCAAGCTTCCTCAGCGCCGCCGCCTTCCACCTTCGGGCCTCCGGGGTCATTTCCCCGGCATTTAACAGCAGGTCGCAGAGCTCCAGCGCCCACTGGTATTCCCTCTCCTCCACCGCAGCTTGAACCGCGCGCAGAACCGCCTGGGGGCCGCCCATCAGGGCGACGGCCTTTTCGCCCCTTTTTCCTGGGGCCAGGGGGCGCAGATGGGTGGGGTTGCCGTCGAACCATCCCGCGTACGCCGTAAAGATCGCCCGGACCGTCCACTCGACCGTACCGTAATACTCCCCGAGATAGGGCAGGTTTGCATATTTCTCCGGCAGGGCGATCTCAGCGGCCAAGGTATCCATGTCCTTGCCCTCGTTCATGCCGCGGAGGGTCTCTTCCAGCACATAGGCGATGGCGTTGCGGAAATTGCCCAGCACCTCCTCCACCTGTTCCCGGCCGCAAACAGGCTTCGTATGCCCGGGCAGCAGGTACTCCGCCTGATAAGAACGGATCTTGTCAAGGCTTCTGACCCAGGCGGCGATATCCCGGTACTGGCCGCCCCGGATGGCGTAGAGATTGGGCCAGCAGCCATAATAATTATCGCCGCAGCAGAGCACTTTTTTCTCAGGAAGCCAGACCATAATCTGATCGTCGGTTTCACCCTGAATCCGCGTCATCTCCACGGTGACGCCGTCGATTTCCCGGATCACCTGATCCTGGTTGTAAACAACGGTCGGCTTGCGGAATGCCCTGGACTCCCCGTACACCGCGCCGGTACGGATTCCGATTCCCTGGGAAATGTTCTCCTCGTCGCTCAGGGTAAAGCCGAACTGCCGCGCGCCCCGTTTGTTCAGGATATCCTGCACCATGCCGCTGTGTTCCAGCACCGGGACACAGGGTGAAAAGGCAATGGTCTCCGGGTCCGAGGGATCGAAGGCTCCGCCGCCGCCCCTGTGGTCCACGTGGCTGTGGGTGTAGATGATGGTCCCCACCTCTTTCCCGGTTGTAGCGTGGATGATCTCCCGGAGGCGCTCTCCCCGTTTGCCGGTGTCAAGGGTGTCAATCAGGATGATGGAGGTATTGCCTTCGATAAAGATTGCGTTGCTGTGGCCGATGCTTAAAGCGATCCAGACGCCCGGAACAATCTCCTCCACTGATTCCTGGAAGGTATTCTCTGTAAAATTCCTTAAATCCTGTTCTCCGTTTTGTTTCAACATTTTGATTTCCCTCTGTTTCGCGTTTATTAGTTTTATCTTAGCCAATATTCCAGGGATTGTAAAGCAAAAGACGGAAACAGCCGCGCAGATATCTCCGCCCAACTGTTTCCGTTTCCGCTTCCATTATTCCCGCTCCACGGCCGTCTCCCCCGCGATCATCTCCCGCAGGACCGAGACCACCAGCGCGTGGTCCTCATGCTCGGCCAGGCCGGATACCGTCACCGTGCCCACAATGCCTGCGCCCTTCACGCACACCGGGACCGAACCCCCGGCGGCCGCGTAAAGCCCGTCCTCCAGGCCGTACCGCGGCCCTATGGAATCCCCTTTCAGCTTCATATACAAAGACATTTCATAGGAGCTCTTGAAAAACTTGTAGACAGTATTTTCTTTTCTCCTGACCCACTCGTCGTTGATGGGAGTGGTTCCCGCCATGGCGCAGGCAAAGAGCCGCCTGCGGTTCAGGGTTATGGAAATGGCCACCGCATACCCCTTCTCCCGGGCGATCTGGCGGAGGCGGTTTCCCGTCTCCCAGGCCGTCTGTTCGTCAAAAGCGCCGAATACCAGCTCCTCCTGCTCCCGTCTGATTCTCTCTATCTCTTTTTGCAGCTCTTCCATATCACTTGCTGGTCTCCATGGTAACCCCTTTGCCGCACAGGCCCTCGAAATCCTTCACAAAAGCCTCCACCGCCATGGCTACGGAATCATTTTTGATCAGTGCCTCAATGACGTCCGGGGAAATGGTGGCGGCTCCGATCCCATACTCGCACAGCTCCTGTACCTGCTGGGAATTCTTGAAACTGGCCGCCAGCACCTGGCAGTCCAGGCCGTTCTTCCGGAAGATGTCGTGAATATCCTGGGCCGTCTTCACGCCGTCGCCGCCCAGATTGTCAATGCGGTTCACGTAGGGCGCCGCGTAGTCCGCCCCCGCCTTGGCCGCGAGAAACGCCTGCATCCGGGTGTAAATGGCCGTGGCCGTGACCCGGATGCCCTCCGCGTGAAGCAGCTTCATGGCTCTCAGGCCTTCCTTTGTGGTGGGCACCTTGACGTAGGTATTTTTTCCAAGCACCTCCACGATCCGATGACCGTCCCGCACCATGCCCTCGGCGTCCGGTGCGATCACCTGCACGTGCAGTTCCGCATCCGGCCCGATGAACTCCCTGATTTCCGTGAGAACCTCGTAGGGCTGCCGGCCGCTTTTGGCCAGGATCGACGGGTTGGTGGTCACCCCATCCACTGCAAAGGTGTTGTAAATATCCTTGATTTTTGCAATATCCGCATCATCGATAATAAATTTCATATTCTGTACCTATCCTTCCACAATAACATTTCTGACTCCATTTTCCCGCGCCGTCCGGGCAAATGCTTCCATCTCCTCCGCCGTGTAGCGCCCGGGATTCTCTTTGAAACAGAACTCCCGGTCCACCAGATGATATTTGGCTTCCGCCAGCGGATTGTAATTGAGCAGCTCCCAGGCGACGTCAGGGTAGATGCCCGACAAAAGCCTGGCGATTCCGGCGATATTTTCCCGGTACGCCGTAAATTCAGGGATCAGGGGCGTCCTGATGACGGCCCGGTCCCGCTTTTCGGATGTGAGCAGCAGCTCCAGATTGTCCAGAATCTGCTCATTGGAGGCCCCCACATACCGTCTGTGGCGTTCCCTGTCACAAATCTTCACGTCCGCATAGATCAGATCCAGGTGCGGCAGCACCATACGCAGCGCCTCCGAACCGGCGTAAAGGGACGTCTCCATGGCCGTGTGGACGCCTTCCTCCTGCATCCCTTTCAGCACAGCGGCCGCAAATTCCGGCTGGAGAAGCGGCTCCCCGCCCGAGAGGGTAATCCCGCCCCCATATTTAAAAAATGCCCTGTCTTTCAAAAGCTCCTCCACAGCCTGGCCGACGGTAACCGTCCTGGAATCCCAGGCCAGGGCCCCGGCCGGACAGGCGTCCACCAGTGCAGGCCAGTCCTCCTGGCGGTCCGGGTGAAGCCGCACGCCCCCGTCCTCCCGGGTCATTCCGCCATGCTTTGCCAGGCGGCAGCAGATGCCGCAGCCCATGCATTTGGTTGGAAAATGCAGGGGCCTGGGCTCCACGGAGATTCCCTCCGGGTTGTGGCACCAGACGCAGGACAGGGGGCAGCCCTTCATGAACATGGTGGTCCTGATTCCGCCCCCGTCATGGGTGGAAAATCGTCTGACATCAAAGATGGTTCCCGTCATTCGTCAGCCTCCCCGTCAGATATCCGTATAGCTGGTTCTGGCTATAATTTCCCGTTGGAGCTCATCCGCCAGCTCCGTAAAGTAGGCGGTATATCCGGCCACGCGAATGGTCAGCCCCCGGTACTGCTCAGGATTCTCCCTTGCGGCGATCAGATCCTCCCTGCGCACTACGTTGAACTGAATGTGGGGGATCTCCAGGTCCACAAAGGTTCTGAGGAATGCGGCAAACTGATCGATTCCCGTCTCCGTCCTGAAAAACTCCGGCAGGAATTTCATGTTCAGAAGGCCCCCGTTGCTGGTCAGGTTCCGGTCCAGACGGGCTACGGAGTTCAGCACGGCCGTGGGGCCGGAGACGTCTCTCCCGTACGCCGGCGACATTCCGCCGTCGGCCAGCGGCGTCCCGGACAGCCTTCCGTCCGGTCCGGCCCCCACGTTCTCCCCCATGGGCACATGGGCCGAAACCGTATACATGCCGGTGTGGTAGCGTCCGCCCCTGTAATTCGTATAATGGGACAGCCGGTCCTTAAAATATTCCGCCCATTTGGCCCCCAGCCGGTCCACCCACTCCACATCGTTGCCGTATTTGGGCGCTTTGTTGAGGAGTGTAACGCGCAGGACCTCATCTCCCTCGAAATTGTGCTCCAGGGCCCGCAGCAGTTCCTCCCTGCCGATGCGCTTCTCGTCAAATACCAGCTTTTTTAAAGCCGCCAGGCTGTCCGCCAGGTTCGCCACCTGGATCATCTGGATGCCGGACAGGTTGTACCGGGCTCCGCCCGCGGTCACGTCCATTCCCTTCTCCATGCAGTCGCCGATCACCGCGGAGAGGAAGGGCGAGGGCAAAAGCTCCATATGGGCCTTTTCCACCACCTCACAGGCTTTGACCATCCGGTCCATGTACTCGTCCAGATACCGTTTCAGCACAGCCTCCAGCTTTTCGTAGGTGTCATAGGTGGTCAGATCGCCGTAGTCCAGACCCAGTTTTGCGCCGGTCAGAAGGCATTTTCCGCCGGTGAGGGTCAGCTCCAGGGCCTTGTTCAGATTGAACATGGCAGCGTCGCTCCATCCCAGGTTGTTCCCCTGGGTGGTCAGCTCCACGCAGCCCACCACGGCGTAGTCCCTGGCGTCCTTTTCGTCGATTCCCAGTTCCTCCAGAGCCGGTATCACCGCCTTGTCGTTGAAGAACTGGGGCATCCCGCTGCCCTTTGCCACCACCCGGATGGCCGCCTTCAAAAACTCGTCCCCGGTCCCCGGGTGGAGCCGGACGGAGAGATTGGGCTGGGGCAGGCCCAGATGCTCCTGGGCTTTCAAAAACAGGAAGGATAAGTCGTTGACAAAATCATTTCCGTTCTCATCCTGGCCGCCGGTGACAATATTGAAGCCGATGGGAAAGCCCGCGAAGAATTTGGCGCTGTTGGCGTTTCTCAGATAGACGATCTGGTTGAATTTCAGCCACAGGCACTCGATGATCTCCAGCGCCTTTTCCCGGTCCAACGTCCCGGCCTCAATATCTCTATTATAATACGGCGCCAGGTAACTGTCCATCCGGCCCGGCGAAAAGGACGAGGCGTTGGACTCCATATGCAGGATGACGAACAGAAACCAGATGGACTGCACGGCCTCGTGAAAGGTTTCCGCCGGCCGCTTTGAAAGGTTCCGGCAGTTTTCCGCCACGGACCGCATGCTCTCCTGAAGCTTCGGGTCCTGTTCCTGACCGGCCAGTTTCTCCATCAGATCGTGATAGCGGTCCATGAACGCCATGGCGCCTTCCATCACCAGCGCGACGCTCCGGTAGAAATCCGTCTCCGGGCCCTGGCCGTCCGCAGTCTTAAGGTGCTCAAGGGCCTCCTCCCGCAGCGCCGCCGGGCCCATTTTCAGCCATCGGGCGCAGTCCGGGCAGATGTGGCCCTGGGCGTGGTCCTTCTGGTTGATCTTTACCACTTTCGCGATCTGGTCCAGCTCCCCGCCGTATCGCGCCCGCAGCACGTCCTCCAGGGATTTCCCCGCCCAGTAGGGTTTTATCTCCTCCCGGAAGCAGCGGATATCCTCCTCCCGCACCTGAAAACGGTCCTGAGGGCGGGTGGGCAGCGTTTCAAACTCCCGGTCCACCCAGGAACTTCCGCTCTCGGGAAATACCACCCCGTAGCGGACTCCCGCCGTCCGGTTGCCCACGATCAGCTCCTCCGGCTCCACCCGGATCTCCATCTGCTCCAGCGCGGCTTTCAGCGCCAGAGCCCTCTGGATGATCCTGGGTTTCTCTTCATTGGCCTGGTAGGTTTTTGTGATAATTTTTGCCTGTTCAATGGACGCGTACCGCGGCTCGGACAGCATCCGCTCCTTCAGCCGCCCGATCCGGGCGTTCATCTTTAATTCTTCCACCGGCGCTCACCTCCCACGGTCAAGCCGTTTCATTCTTCTCGTTCAACAGTTTTTCAATTTTTCCGATAATGGCGTCGGCCTTCTTGATCGCGTCCCCAATCCACACTCTCACAATGGGAATATCCTTAAAACGCTCCTCGCCCAGAATCGACATATCCTTTGTCAGAATAATGGCGTCGGCCGCCGCTACGTCCTCGGCCGTAATCTCATTTTCCACTCCGATGGACCCCTGGGTCTCCACTTTGATCTGGATTCCATGTTTCTTAGCCGCCTTCTGCAAGGCCTCGGCCGCCATATAGGTATGGGCAACGCCCGATGGACAAGATGTAATTGCCAGTAATTTCATAATCTATGTTCTCCTTTCAATCTACTCAAAGCTGATATCGATATCGTCCCCGGAATCGTCCGCCGCTTTTTCAGCGGCCGGTTTTTTCACCAGGTTCACCAGAATCGCCGTCACCGCGGCTCCCACCAGCACGGAGATGATCCAGCCGATCCGGTTGCTGATGGCCGGAAGTACGATGAATCCGCCCCATGCAACGGTGCAGGTGGTATTGAGGGTGAAGGCCAGGGCGCTGCCCACGGCGTCGCCGATCATCAGACAGGGGATGACGCGCAGGGGATCGTTGGCCGCAAAGGGGATGGCTCCCTCCGTGATTCCCACGCAGCCCATGGCCAGCGCGGCCTTTCCGGCTTCCTTCTCCTCAGAGGTGTACTTCTTTGGGGCCAAAAATGTAGCCAGCGCCATGCCCAGCGGAGGGATACAAACGGCGGCAGCGGAGGGTCCCGCGTAGGTATAGATTCCCGCGCTGACCGTTCCAACACAGAATGCATAAGAAACCTTGTTCACCGGTCCGCCCATATCAAAGGCCGTCATCAAACCGCAGATCACGCCCAGAAGAATTTTGTTGCCCTGGGACATTCCGGTCAGCCATGCGGTCAGCGCTTCCATCAGGCCCGCGATGGGGGTTCCGATTACCCAGTACATGATGCCCGCGGATACCGTCACGCCCACAACCGGGATAATGATGATGGATTTCAGCGAACTAAGCGATTTCGGCAGTTTGATTTTTTTCAGATAAAAGCATGTCACACCGGCGATAAAGCCGCCTGCGATGCCGCCTAAAAATCCCGCTCCGATGCTGTTTGCGATGAAACCGGCGGCCATGCCGGGGGCCAGACCAGGACGGTCGGCAATGGAAAATGCGATAAATCCGGCCAGAATCGGCACCATGAAGCCCATGGCGGCGGCGCCCAGCGCCCACAGGTCAGCCGCAAATCCGGTATCGGGAACCGCGCCCTCCCCGTTGATGATCACCGCAGCGGCAAACAGCACGCCGCCTGCCACCACGAAGGGGATCATGTGCGACACGCCCTTCATCAAATGTTTCCTTGCATCCCTTAAAATCCCTAATAATTCATTCATATTCCCTAAACCCTCCTATATTATTTTCGTCTATTGTAATGATACAGGCTACTGAACCCCAATCTGGTCCCCGATCAATGCCAGAATCTCCTCTGCGCTGGCCGCCGCCGCAATCTGATCCCTGAATTCGTCGTAGATCAGCTTCCGCGAGAGGGCCGCCAGAATTTGTAAATGAAGGTCCCCCGCCCCCGTACAGGGCACAGCCAGCTGGAAAATCATGGTGACGTCGTCGTCCTCATCCCAGTGGATGGCCTTTTTGAGGCGGGCAAAGGCCACGCTGGCCGTCTTTACCGCATCCGTCTTGGCATGGGGCGTCGCCACCGAGAATCCAACTCCCGTGGCGTAGGTTTCCTCCCGTTTGAAAACCTCCGCAATATACGTTTCCCTGTCATTGAGTCTCCCGGCCCCGTCAAGCTTCTCCGCCAGCAGGCGGATAACGTCCTCCTTGGACTCCGCCTCCACATCCAGGCAGACCAAATCCGTTGTAATGACCTGTTCCATATCAATCTCCCCTCTCTGTTGTTGCTAAATTACACACAATTCTCCGATATCACCCGGATCAGTTCCCCCGGACTTGTCACGCCCCGCAAAAGCTCCACAATCTTCACTTCGCAGGTCAGGTGATAAAAACCGTTGAAAAATGCCCTGGTGCTCTCGATATCTTTAAAGTTCAGCGCCAGCATGAAGATCAGACTGACCGGCTCCCCCGCCCAGTCCATACTCTCCTCCAGGCGCACCACGCTGACCGCAGGGCGGTTGACGTACCCGGACACTCCGTGGGGAATCGCCACGCCAAATCCCAGAGCCGTGCTCCCCCGGCTCTCTCTGGCCATAACGTCCTCCAGAAACTGTTCCGTCACATACCCTTTCTGCTCCAGTCCCTCCGCCATAAAGCGCAGCACCTGATCCTTGTCTCTCCCCTGGTAATCCAGAACGATCAGGTCCTCGTCCAGCAGACCGGCCAGGCCGTTCCGGCAGGTCTCGGCCTTGGTGTAGACTTCGGCGCAGGCCCGGTTTAAAAGCTTTAAATCCCGCTCTCCCAGCACCGGTGAGATGAGCACCGACGGGCAGGGGGTCTGAATGCCGCTCACCGTGGTGATCACCAGCTGGGGGCGCAGCCTTGCGGCCTCCCTGACCTGCTCCGAGCCGAAGATTCCCAGAATCATCAGCTGGGGAAGCCGGTCTCTCAGCTTCCTTGCCAGAATCTGGGAGGTTCCCACCCCTCCGTTGCAGATCACCACAGCGCTGATCTTCTTCTCCGACCGGACAATGGCTCCTCCGATCAGGAGAGAAAGGTAGGAGACCTCATTTTCCGAAAGCTCCTCGCCCGTCACCCTGGGGTAGATCACGCTGCCCGCTGCAAAGCAGGCTGAGAACACAGCGGGGTAGGTCTTTTTTACATCCTCCAAAAACGGATTCTCCAGCTCGATCCCGTACCGGCACCGCAGCGCGGAGGACCGGTGATACCAGTTCAGGGTCTGCCTCAAAAGCGTGTCGCCAGTGAAATCCAGGCCGATGACGCCGGAGACGTAGCGGATCAGGTCGTCGGTCAGGAGTTCGGCCTCGGTTTTCGCGGGCTTGTCGGCGATTCCGGCTCCCCCGGACCCGGCGGCATTTTCCCCTGCCTTGGCTTCGTCTCCCCAGACCTCCGGCGGCTCCCCCGCCTCGGTCTCCACCTGTCCCTGGTATTCCATGCAGTCTAAAAGCAGCTGCACGTAAGCCCGCTCCTCCTTTGGCAGCTCCAGAGCCTTTGCCAGGAATGCGGCCTGCTTCGCGGCCCCCTCACAGTTCTCACCCTCGCCGGCCCTGAAGCCCTTCTGGATCACATGGCCGTTCTTTGCCCTGAGACTGGTGACGATCAGATATTCCGTCAGCGCTTCCAGGGCCCGGTCGGACAGCTTTCTCCCCCAGCTAGCCTCCATTTTCCGGATCAACTCCACGCAGGTCTTTACACGGCAGCCACGATAGCAGGTCTCCAGCCTGACGAAGGTCTCTGCCTTCATCCGGCAGTCCCCGGTATCCCGTTTCGGCTGATTCCCAGCCCCCTTTTCGTCCGGGCCGGCCATGCGGTTCACCCGCACCATGGCCCGCCTGAGCTTGGGCTCCGGTCCCTGGACATAGATACCGGCTCCCGTCTTTTTCACTACCTCCAGACCCATCCGGTTCAGCTGTTCCTCCGCCCGCTTTAAATCCTGGCAGACCGTATTCTTCGACACCTTCAAGTCCTCGGCAAAGAGCGCCGTGGTGTAACTGTTCCAGTTGTTTAGGAGAACCCGGACCATATAGCGGACCCTGGAATCCGGGGAATCCGCCCGGCCGATCTGTCCCGAGAGAAGCCTCGCAAGCTCCTCCTCCCTTCCGGGACAGCAAACCGCGATTCCCACTCCGGTCTTATTGCTCACGCGGATGTTCTCTTCCCGGCAGAAGTCGTAGACCTCTTTCAAATATGTATTGACGCTGCGCTCCGAGATTCCCAGCGCACCGGCGATCTTTCCGGCCGTCATGGTCCTATTTTCATGCCGGATCAACAATAACAATATCTTTGCAGCCTTTTCCGACAGCATATGATCCCCCACCGTTCTGTCAGCCAATTCCTCCGAATTTCTCAATCAACGCCTGTTCCATCACATCGTAGTCCGGGCGGATTCCCAGATACAGCTCATCCTGGGCAATGGCCTGAAGTATCAGCATTTTCGTTCCCCGCACCACCCGGCAGCCTGCCTTCAAGGCCTCTGCCGCAAAGGTGGTGTGTATGGGGTTGAACACCACATCCAGCACCACAATGCCCGGCGGAAATTCCTCCGCCATTAAAAGCGTCTCGCTGGACTGATTCCCCACCGGGGTGGCGTTGATCAGCACATCCCAGCCGGCGTTTTTGTCAAATGCCCCAGGCAGACCGCCGAACTGCGCGCCCATCTCCCGGCACAGGGCCTCCGCCTGTTCAGGAAGCACATTGTACACGGTCACCCTGGCCCCCTCCTTTAAGAGTCCATAGAGAATGGCCCTACCCACTCCCCCGGAGCCAAACAGCGCGACCTTCTTATCCCGCAGCCCGGTCTCCTCCAGCAACCCGTCGATGGCCCCACGGTAGTCCGTGTTGTACCCGGTCAGCTTTCCCTGGTCATTGACAATGGTATTCACCGCCCCTATGGCGGCCGCCGTCTCGTCAATCTCGTCCAGATACTCCATGATCTCCGTCTTGTAGGGCATTGTGACGCCCATTCCGCGGATTCCCAGATTTCTCATGGCCTCCACCGCTTCCTTTGCCCCTGTGGGCTCAAAGGATACATAGACTGCCTCGAGCCCCGCCTTCTGGTAGGCCCTGTTGTGCATCACAACTCCCAGTCCCCCGATCTTCCCCGCGATGGAACCGCAGAGTATGGGTTTTGATCCCGGCATATACATCCCTCCTTATTCCAGCAATACGCCTGCCTTCTGGGCTTTTTCCCCGATCTCCCGATCCGGTTCCCGGTCCAGAATCACCGCTTCAAACTGGGTCAGCCTGGCAAATTCATAATTGCCGTCCTTGTGAAACTTCTCCTGCTCCGCCACCAGAAACGCTCTTCTGCACGACCGGATCGCGGCGCTCTTCACACTGCCGTCCTCCAGATCGTAAGTGAACGCCCCTCCGGTGTCCACATCCATACCCACGGCCCCGAAGAAGCCCTTGTCAAAGCGGAATCTTTCAATGAACCGGATCGCGCCCGAACCCCAGAAACCGTCGCCGGTTCTGTTGAGCTCCCCTCCGGTGAAGAACAACTGAATTCCACCCGAGGCGGCCAGGGGAATCAAGTCCACCATGTTGGTCACCACCTTGACCTCCAGACTGTTTCGCACAATCTCCTTCATCAGCTCTAAGTTGGAGGTGGAAATATCCAGATACACCGTATCCCCTCTGGACAGATGGGCAAACGCCTTTTTGGCGATCATCTGTTTCCCCTCGATATCTTCCGATTTCCGGTCGCTGACATGAAATTTATGCGGATTGCTGCGAAGCTCCATGGCTCCCCCGTAGGTTCTCTTTAAAAACCCCTGATTCTCCAGAAACGCCAGGTCCTTGCGGATGCAATCCTCCGTCACGGCAAACCGCTCGCTCAAGTCCTTCACCAGCACCGTTCCATCCTGGTGCAACACCTGAAGAATCACGTCCCTACGCTCCTGTGCAAACATCCTTTCACCTCCCTGTTGTCAATCCTGTTCTGTGACTTTACTTTACTATTATTCTTTATCATTGTCAATCGTTTAGAATTGTTTTCATTTGTTTGTTATCCTTCTTTTTCGGTATGATACTGCAAAAAAGAAGCCGGAGGCCTGGTTGGGGCTGTCCGACTCCTGTTTGCTCATCTTTCGATATTTTAAGTGTTCCATTCACTTTTATCGTTTTAGGTTCTATATTCAACCAGTTTTTATAACCTTACCGACCTTCAATATAAGTAACCACTTCGTCCAAAGGATTACGAGTTGTGGCGCTGGGAGCGTTGATTCCAGCCATCAGTATCGTCTCAATGTCATCGTCATTTACCGTTTCAACCGTAAAAAATTGGGTGGTTGCAATGTCGCTAACCAGTTCTACTGCATTGAAACGCTATGTTTGTTCTGTACCAGAGGATTCCTGGCTTAAATTGTCGCTCGTCTTGGAATTGGTTTGGGAACAACCGCAGATCAGGCAAAACGCAGATATCGCTGCAACAAGAGGGAGGCACTTTGCTTTCATCATACACTCGCCGTCCTTTCTAAAAATAATTCAGTTGTTGTCTAAGCTTACCGAAATCAGTGTTTATATGTCTTCGCCACGACCAGACCAATGGCAAGCACAGCCACCGAAGCGGCGATCCAGATCCAGCCGGTCCGCTCGGATGGAGAGTTTTCGGTACCATCCGTGTCAAAGCTGAAATCACCGCTGGGCGTTTGTATTTTGAAGCCGGATGGCTGGTCCGAGAAATTGCCGGGCAGGCAGATTCTTGGAAGCCGATTTCCTGCCTGCCCGATTACGGTACTTAAGATTCCTTTTTCGCCTCTCCGTTCCACACGCCATTTTTATCCACATACCAGCCGTCAATCCAGGCATCCTCAATCATGATTCCTTTCTTTCCGTCCGATAGCGGATTAAAATAACGCCATTGCCCGTCAATCAGCTGCCAGCCTGTTTTCATGCCGGAGTTAATGTCTATGTAGAAATATCCGCCCAAAGCCGGGTCCGGAACAAGGCCATTTTTTGCATAACCGTCTGCTCCGAATGCATACCAAGCGCCGTTTATCATTTCCCATGCGGGCTGTTCATAAGTGCTGCCGTCAGCGGCCGCTGCTATGGTTCCTGAGGCAAAGGTGCCATCCGCATACCGGAGTTTCCAACCCGTATTGTCCTGATTCCAGCTGGAATATCCGTCTCCGGTTCCTGTGATAATTCCGGTCAGGGTATTTACCATACCCTTTTTGGCATCGGCTGATGTAGTTCCCGCCGGCCTGGAAGCACTGCCCCCGCCTCTGGAGCTTCCGCCTGAGGAACCGCCTGATCCGCCGGAGGAGCCGCCTGACCCACCGCTGTACCGCGCTGCGGTAATACTCCCATTTATCTCACCTGTAACGTCCTGTATGCCGTCTTTGGCAAGGGTCACGGTAAATAAGAAGCTGCCGTTTGTGCCGTTTGGATTTTCCGGGGTACCGGAAACTGCCGCGTGGAAGCTGTTGTCTGTAAAAATAATATCGCCTGCGGTTATCACAACACCGGATTTCTTTAGACCCGGCAAAGCGTTTATGGTTTCTGCCAGCCAGGATTTTATGGCGTCCTCCGTGTTGGCGGCTCCTTGTTCTGCTGTATATAAAGCGCCGCCGCCCTCGATGATCCCTTTTAATAACTCCAGGATCTGCTGGTCGGATTGGCCGCTGTACGGCATTGCAATGATGATTCCTTCTTTCTCGGTGGTGGTTTCATTTACGTTGCCCCTGTGAAGAGACACGTTGAAGCGGAAACTTCCGTTAGTTCCTGCTGGTTTTTCCGGGGTCCCCGAGGCCGCCGCACGGAAACTTCCGGGCGTAATGGTAATGTCTTCCGCCTTAACGGAGATACCGGCCGTGTTCATGCCGGGCAGGTCATTGATTCTGCCGGCCAGCCACACCTTCACATCACCTTCCGTATTGGCAGAAGCCTGGTCTGCCGTGTAGATGGATGACCCGCTGTTCTCAATCGCCGCCTTTGCCGCCTCCACCGACTGCTGGTCCGTCTGTCCGGTATATGGGGTCGCTGTTATAATACCGCTCGTCATGTTTGTCTCGACGGAGGCGCCGCCTTTGCTCAAGGAGACCGTAAACCGGAATCCGCCATCCGTTCCTGTGGAAGTCGCTGCATTCCCCGCTTCGGCAGGCTGGAAGCTTTGCTGTTCCATGCTGATATCCCCGGCCCCCACGGTAATACCCGCTGCCTTTATACCAGGCAGCGCGTTTACAGTCTCCACAAGCCATGCCTGGACCTCAGACAGTGTGTTGGCTGTCGCCTGCCTTACCATATAAGCGGAAGCGCTGTTCTCTATAACTGCCTTTGCCACATCCACTGCCTGCTGGTCGTTCTGCACCGCATACGCCCTGGCGGTAATGATTCCGCTCCTTTCGCCGGATACAAGGCTCTGACTGCCCTTTGTAAATGACACCTTGAACCGGAAGCTACCGTTCGTACCTGCCGGTGTGATGGCGCTTCCCTCTACGGCGGGCTGGAAGTCTGTCAGGGTAATGTCTGCCGCGGTTACGGATATGCCCGTTTCATGGATGCCGGGCAGTCCTTCTATCATACGGGCCAGCCATTCCTGTACGGTCTCTCCCGTGTTCGCCGTTTCCTGCCCGATGGTATAGAGGGCGTCACCGCTGCTCTCAAATGCTTCCTTTGCCTCTGTCACAAGCTCCAGATCCGTCTTGCCGCCGTAGACCGTGGCAGTGATGGTTCCGTCCTTCGGCCCGGCCTCTGTCTGCGCAAATCCTTTGGCCAGTTTCACCGTGAACCGGAAGCTTCCGTCTGTCCCCGGCTGGCCGGAATCACCGGCAACCGCGGCACGGAAACCGCCGCTTGTAAAAGTAATGTCACCTGCCGAAACGGTAATCCCCGTTCCGCTCATTCCTTCCGTGGCATTGATTGTTTCCACCAGCCAGTTTTTCACGGCATCCTGGGTATTCGCCGTGTTCTGGTCTACCATATAGGTTGCACCGCCGATGATTCCTTTTGCATCGTTCACAGCCTTCTGGTCTGCTGATTCCACGTATGGCGTGGCCGTGATGGTCCCGTTTAGTTCCTTTATCCAAACACGGCTAATCTTTTCCAGAGTCACGTCAAACTGGAAACTTCCGTCTGTTCCATGGGGATTTTGGCTGTCTCCCTGGACGGCCATTCGAAGGCTGCCCTCTGTCAGACTGACACTGTCGCTATCCACCGTGACATTTGCCACCTTCATACCCGGCAGGCCGTTGATTTTATCGACTATCCATGTCTTTAGGACTTCTTCCGTATTCGCGTTCTCCTGCTTTACAGTAAAATCCGCTGCAAGAACTTCTTTCGTTGCCAGGTCTACTGCCGCAGCATTTTCCGTCGGGGTATATAGCGGGGTAATCCCAATATCCCCATCCAGGATAAAGCTTACCGGGTTCGCGCTTGCGTCCGCAAGGGTAACTCCCTCCGCCCACCAGCCGTTAAAAGTATGGTCTGCATCAGGATCACTGGCAGTCAGGCTGATCCGGTCTGTCAGCGGTAAAAATGAGGCTATGGTAACGGTTCCTCCTTCCCTCTGGGAGATGGCCAGCTCACCCTTCTGTGTGATCAGCCGTTCAAACGGATTGCCTGTGCAGTACAGAGCATTCAGTTTCGGCAGCTGGGATATATCCAGCTCCTTTATCTGGTTGCCATCACATGTCAGGTTCTGCAAAGCAGAAAGGCCGGACATGCTCAGGGTTTCCAGCTGATTGGTTCCGCAGTCCAGCCTTTTAAGCTCTGGCAGGCTGCTCAGATTCAGTTCGGTCAGGCTGTTGTCTTTGCAGGAAAGGTCGGTTAAACAGGGCAGGCCGGATATGTCCAGGACTCCACTCAGGTTCTTTCCACTCAGATTCAGACGGCCAATTCTTTTTGGCAGTTTGGAATCCCATACCACCAGCCCATTTGTTTCCCACTCGGCCGGTGAATCCGGATTCACGTTCAATTCCGGGTGTTGCTCTAAAAGCGCTTGAAATACCGCCACATCACCGTCATGGTAATTGTCACTGTCTGCGTCTTCATCTTCAGGAGAAAAAACTGCTGTTACCGTCCAAGAATACGTTGACGTTGAATCACGGGGAAGAAGAACAGTCATATCAGTAGCCGATCCCTCAGCATTCGAAGGCAGTCCAAGCCACTTCTGAAAAGTACAGCCTTCTTCTGGAATTGCCGTCAAAGCCAGATTGGTTCCGCCGACCAAACTCCCGATATTGATATCAATTGTCCCGCCAACAGTATGATTAAAATAACTTGTGTATGCCTCATCGGCTGATTCGTAGAATCTAATACGGCTGATTTGGCTCCCACTTGTGAATAGTCCGATACAGGCCCATGAAACCCCTATCTCGGTTAATTGAGTATTTTCACAGTTCAGAGATCGACACACTGCTTCCCTATAGTTTGCTTCTGCCAGTTCCGGATTGTTATCTATATCCAAGCCTCTAACCCGCGCATTAATACTCAGTTTCCGAAGCTGTGGATTGTGCGAAACATCTAGATCGTTTATATAGCTGTCAAAAGGTAACTCCAGTTCCGTGAAATTGTTGTTGCTTAATCTCATCAAAAATATCGTGTTGTTTACTCCAGACAGCTCCATTTGCTCTAATAAATTATTACGGCAATGAAATTCATCCAGTTTTGGAATATTCACTCCAATCAGTGCCGTCAATTCATTATTCTCGCAGTTTAACTCCGTCAATTCCGTCAAACCGGATATATCCAATACTCCGGTCATCCCCTTCTCTTCCAGCATCAATTCTTGTACTTGTTTTCCATTATCCGTTTCTTTCCACGTTACAAAATCCCACTCATCCGGCCGGTTCGTTTGATACCCCTCCAGGCCTGTATCTTCAATAATGCTGTTAATAATCGCCACATCATTCAGGTTATAACCGTCGATTGCCTCTAACTCTTCCGGCAGAAGACTCATCAAGTCGATTTCCTCTACCTTTGTATCTGGCTTGGTTTCTTCCATGGTTTCCTGTATAACCTCGGCGCTGGTTTCTTCCTCGGTCTCCGCTTCAGTCTCAGCCCCGGTTTCTTCCTCGGTCTCCTCTCCCGTCTCGGCCCCGGTTTCTTCCTCAGTCTCCTCTCCCGTCTCAGCCCCGGTATCCTCCTCGGTCTCCTCTCCGGCCTCAGCCCCGGTCTCTTCCTCGGTCTCCTCTCCCGTCTCAGCCCCGTTTTCTTCCTCGGTCTCCTCTCCCGTCTCAGCCCCGTTTTCTTCCTCAATCTCTTCCTCTAACACAGTGACCGTGATCTTCGGCAGATTTACGCCATCGGCAAGGTCATATCCATCCGCCTCCGCCGTAAAGACATATTTGCCGGACAGGTCCCCATCATATTCCGGTTCACTGTCCCAGGATACGTCTACCATATCCCGGAACGTAGTAACCTGTATTTCCGTTTCCCCATCATTGGTCTCGTCCCGCTGCCCCGCTTCTTCCTTTTCAGCGTCAGCAGACAGGTCTTCATCCTCTGCTTTCGTCTTCCCCTCTACCTGATAAATCTTAACCTCCAGTGTATCCGGCAGATCCAGCTCAGAAAGTTCCGTCCTAAATGGGACCTTCTGCTTTGCCGTCCCCTTGTCCAGCGCAGCAAAAGATGCAATGGAGCCATCCTCTGGAACATCCGTTTTTGCCATCGCCACTCCCGGCGTCTGGGTAACTGCCATGGCGGCAGCTAAAAGCATGGCCAGTAACTGTTTTTTCTTTCCTTTCATCTTCATTCCTCCTGATCTTATATTCTTAAAACGAACTGCTCTGTCCCGCTGATACCATAGCAGGATACTTCCTCATATACCGTAAGCTGTCCGTTCTCCGGTATGCTGTCATACCTTCACCTCCTCCCCTCTCAGGTCCCTTCTCAAAGATGAACGATTCTGTTCATATTCCCTAAAAAATCGAGTAGGAGGGAGTGATTAACTCCCGTCCTCTCACACCACCGTGCGTACCGTTCGGTACACGGCGGTTTCAATAGTTGACATGCACGGACTGATAGGCAGTAGCTAAATCATAAAAGCCACTGTTTATCAGTCTTTCTTGTGTTAATGCTCTGTTGACCGCTCCCATTCCCGTTACATACCAGTATTTCCTGCGGCTGTTTGCCGCCTGATGTGCAAAATATTCAGGTATTCCGAGTTTTATAAGATTTCTTTTCCTTGTTTTGGGTAACTTCCATTGTTTCCATATGCACATTCGAATACGGTGATACAGCCATGAGTTTAGTTCGTCTATCCTGTTCTTCATATCCGCAATCCCATAATAATTCAGCCATCCACGCATGAATACTTTTATCTTTTCCAATGAAGGACGTATACTCTGACAAGACCTTCGGGAACTGAGCTCTTTCAGTTTTGTCTTCATCTTCTTCCATGACTTCCCATGAACCCGGACATATATGCCCTTCCCGTTCTTTCCCAATGTGAAGCCAAGAAACTTAAAATTTCGGATTGCAAACACACTTACTACACGACTTTTCTTTTGATTCACTTTCAGTTTCAGTGTTTTCTCCAGATATTTCGTGCTGGATTCCAGTAATCTCTTTGCGGCTCTCTCACTTTTAGCTAACAGCACAATATCGTCTGCGTAGCGTACAAATGCCACTCCCCGCTTCTCAAACTCCTGGTCGAACTCGTTCAGATAGATATTGGCCAGCAGGGGTGAGATGTTTCCGCCCTGCGGCGATCCTTCTTCGGTTTCCATGACTACACCGTTTTCCATGACACCACTCTTTAAGTATCTCTTAATCCACTGGATTACCCTTTCGTCCTTTACATTCCTTCGCAAGATATTCAGGAGCATTTCGTGGTTAAGTGTATCAAAGTATTTCGACAGGTCTAATGTCACTGCATGGGTATATCCCTGTTCTGCATACTCCTTCACTTTCAGAATGGCGGCTTTTGCGCTTATCCCCGGTCGATAGCCATAGCTGTTTTCCGAGAATAGCGGCTCATAGACCGGCATGAGCTGTTGTGTTATGGCTTGCTGGAAAATACGGTCTTTGACTGTTGGAATACCAAGCTTTCGTATTCCACCGTCTGGTTTTGGGATTTCCACTCGTCTTACCGGGTCGGGAGTATATTTCCCCCTTTTAATTCTCCCGATAAGCTCTTTCTGGGTCTTCCGAAGGTAGGCTCCGGCTTCCTCCACGGTCATTCCATCGATTCCCGGTGCTCCCTTGTTTGCCTTTACTCTCTTGAACGCTCTGTTCAGGTTGTCCTTATCCAGTATCTTCTCTAAGAGCTCCGGTTGTGCACTGTCCCGTTCCTTCCATATCCGACGGAAAGAACGGTGCGCTCTCACATACCCTTCACGTTCCGCGCTATCTCTTTGCGAGCAGCTTTCTCTGTTTTCTGCACCCAATGTTCTTTCCTCCTTTCCCGGTTGTACTAAGGACTCCTATTGATTCGGTCCTTTGCCTCTCGGCTACTATGACCTCGGCTGACTTCTGTACGTTCAGCATTATCTCACGATAATGGTTATCCCTTTCAGGACATATCATACAGACCTCCCCGGGGTGCAAAGCATCCAGTGGATGCTTGTTCTGCACGGACCGAAGCGGAGCGAAGACACACACGTTTCTTTCTCTCCATCTATCTGCCACATTTACCATACATGATTCCGTGTAGTTATTGGGCTTCAACTTGTGATGCAGTCTTACCCTCATGCATAGCCTGATGTGATTTCTGTTCGTCAGACCAGAGATTTGCCCATGGGTTAGTATGTTCCCCATATCCGGCTTCCTTCAGATTCCACCTCACGATGGACACCCTTGCCTTCGGCTATATCCTTCCCACTACCGGGCGGATTCCGGACTTGCACCGGTTAGAAACGTGCGCCGCCGGGCACACACCAAAATGCGAATACGCTCTTCACGTATCCGCATTCATCCACCTCCCTGCAAGATCCCAAAAAACATTGAATCACAAGGATTATCTTATGTTTTTATCATACCATACCTGGATTCCCGACGGAAGCAGGGACGGCGAATCTGACAAAATTGTCAATTTCACCTTCTTACCGGATCGTCAGGCGGTACCCCTCCGGGCGAATGGCGTTTAAAAGGACCGCGTCCCCGGCTGTTTCCAGCTTTCTCTTCAGCCTGGCCACCATGGCATAAAGCGCCTGGCTGTTCCCGTTTAAGGGCTGTCCCCATATCGTTTCGAAGATGGTTTCCTTTGATACCATTTTCCCTTCATTCTGTGCCAGAAGGAGCAGAACGGAAAACTCCTTGACCGTCAGCATTAAGTCTGCTCCATCCAGGCACGCGGTGCATGCCGTCATCTGAAATGTCAGCGGGCCGCAGGTAAATGTATCTGCGGGCTTCATCCGCTTCATGATTTCGTCCCTTCGCCAGAACGCCTCGATACGGGCCAACAGCAGCTCGATGTGGAACGGTTTGTTTAAGTAGTCATCTCCGCCCGCCCGAATTCCCTCTAAGGCTTTCTCCACCCCTGCCACGGAGGTCAAAAACAGGATGGGAGCAGCGGTGCATTCCCGTATTTCCCGGCAGAAATCCACCCCGCTGCCGTCAGGCAGAAGGATATCCAGTATAATCGCATCGGGTTCACACCGGCTTAAGTGTTCCCTGGCTTCGGCCAGGGTCAGGGCTGTCAGGACCCGGTAGCCGGAAAGCCAGAGCGCACGGCTGTTGATATTGTTCAGATCCTTATTGTCTTCCACCAAAAGGACGGTTTTTGTCTCACTCATGGTTCATTTCCTCCTCGCATACAGGCAGGGTGAATATGACTTCAGTTCCTTTCCCAGGTCTGCTCTCAATCCGGATGGTTCCTCCAAACCCTTCTATAATTTCTTTACAGATAAAAAGTCCCAGACCTGTTCCGCCCGGATCATCATGGGCACAGCGTTCAAACGCATGGGGCAGGAATTCCGGCGAAATGCCGCTTCCATTGTCTGACACGCGGACACAGATACTACCACCCGTCTCCTCGGCGCTGACACATATCCGGCCGCCTTCCGTGTGCCTTCCAGCGTTGGAAAGCAGGTTGAACATTACCTGGGTCAATTCCCCCGGGCTTCCATACACAGCGGGCAGGTCAGAGGATAAGTCCAGGGACAGGGCTGTGCCCCGCCGCTCCAGGATGGGCTGGCAGAGCCTTGCCGTCTGCTGGATAACCTCCTGGAGAAGAAATGTTTTTTTATGCTCTGCAGCCTCCCGCGAGAGGGTCATCCGTCTTGCTTCCTCCACCATCACGGCCAGGCGGCCGGCCTCTGAAGCGATGGCGTCTAAGTCCGCCGTTGTCTCATCCCCCAGGCCCTTTAGCCGCAGTTCCTTCACCGCCAGCTCCGCATACCCCATCATGACTGCCAGCGGTGTGCGCAGTTCATGGGAAAGGGTGTCCAGCAGGTCGGCGCGCAGCCGCCCCAGCCGCTCCAGGGCTGCGTTCTCCGCCAACAGCTTCTGTTCCTTTAACCGCACTGCATCCATTTCCCGTATGGTTCCGATAAAGACCGCCGTCATTTGCAGGAACACGAACAGCAGGAGCGCCATCTCAGACAGCGGAGCATTGGCGTACGCCCCATAAGGAGGGATGAAAATATCCCGGTAAAAAAGGATATCCCGCACAGTGGCGTACATCATACCGCCTCCCCCTGCCAGGAACAGAACCTGCGGCAGGGAGACCCTGCGTATTTTCATGGCAGCCCTCACAAGAACATAGAGAATCGTAAGCCCCATCACAGCCTGATAATAAATCAAAAACCGGGAAATCGTCATGGAATCCAGGACAAAATGACAGCCGATAAACAGGCCGGAGGACACTGTCAGGAAAATCCGGAACCATTTCTGCATGGTGTTCGGGAACATGTCCCCGAAAATCAGCACATAGAGCACTGACGCTACCGCCACGGTTATGTATTCAACCGCAAAGGTAGCGAACCAGGAAAAACCGGGGAACAGCGCAGTCACCAGCTTGGGGCCGGTGACCGCGGTGCGGAACACCCAGGTAAGACAGAACAGCGCAAAGTACAGATTGGCCCGGTAGCCCCGGAACAACAGCCATAGGGTAATATGCACCAGAAACAGGGTCATAAAGCAGCCGGCTAAGAGCGCCGCCACCGCATACGTGCGGGAAACAAAGGCACGCATCATAGGGATGGTTCCCACCACATAACCGGACTGGCTCTCATTTTTTCGATGGGCGTAATTTGCCACCTGCTGGACCAGTTCAATCACACCTTCCTCTGCCCGGACCGTATAGGAAAACAGGACATCCCCTTCCACGGCAGCCTCCCTGTCCGCGCCGGGAGTTCCGATATCCTCCATCCATGCCCCGTTTATATAGATACGGTCGGAGGCAAGGGGCGAGCTTTCAGACACCACGTAATCCGTCCCCGGCGGGACGAGAAGGCGGATACGGCTGGTTCCGTATGAGGCCGTATGTCCATAGGTATCCACAATTTCTGCCAGGTCTTCGTGCTCTGCAAATTCCTCCGGCGTCAGCAGAGCGTTTGGGATATACTCTACCTTTCCCGTGAACCGTACATTTGTCGATGAGAAATCAATTTCCCGCAGATCCCACATGCCATTCTCCGACCAGACTGCCGTAATGGGAAGGCTCCCCTGGATCAGCCATACCGTGGCGCAGAATATCAGCATCAGGGGCAGGGCAATCCAAAGCAGCTGCATTTCCGCACCGCTTATGCCGGTTCTGCCCCTGACCCCTGTGATTTTAAACCCGTTTCCCACCATCCATTTTCCTCCCATAGTTTTCTTCTCCCAGGCATACACTGCTGCATATACCGCTTATAAAAATGAACGATTTTATTCATCTTCCTTAAAACCAAAAAATGCGAACACGTTCTTCACGCGCTCGCATTCCATTCATTAAATTTTATAGTTTTATTATACCAGAAGTTCTACCGCAATGAAAGTCTCAAATCCTTCCTGAAATTATTCTGCGGAGCGCAGCCGGGTAAACGCGGCTCCCTCACCCGGCGTGCAATCATACAGCCATCATCCATATGGATGCTGTACTTAGCTTTTTCAAGTAGAGAAACATCTGAACGATCACCAAGGCTATACAAGCAGCCGCATGAGAATCGAATATATTCAAAGCTGCCCGGCTGATCATTGGCTATTTCCGTCTGTATTAAATGTCAAGCCAATTCAGGATTTTTTATTGATCCACTTCCGACCTATTCCGGAGCATTTTTAAGCCCTAATATCTGAATCAATTCATTCCGATCGGAACCGATTGGGACTATGAAGATCTAAAACCGCAGCGACGCGTTTTTTCTCACGCTCATGATACTCCGCTATAAAATGCCTGCCTTCCCTATTCGTACAATTTCCCGCCAGTTTCTATCAGACCTCAAATTTCTGTTTTAATGTTTCCATTTCGTGTCTTTAAAAATACAGGCAGCTCCTCCACTTCATCCGGATGAATATACCCGCACTGAAAAACACTACCCGGTAGGGGGTCACCGATTGAATTTCAGAATAGGGACTTTCAAACTTCTTCTTGGGTGTTCCTCCTCTCTAACCATTCACGTTCTCCGCAAATTCCTTTATATAGGACTTAAATTTTTTGTTGTCCTCCGGCTGCATCATGAGTGGAATTGCGTACTCTGTCACTGTCATTGTAAAAAAACGGTTGCTGTCTTTAAAATAAAAAGAAACTTTTCCCATAACTCCGAGCTTTACTTCCTTTAAAATGTCCGTTGTAATATGTAAAATAAATTCCCGGTCCACCTCCATCTCTGTCCTAGAGGGACAAGGTACTGCCATAATATACATCTCATTTTCCCTATAACGGACAATAAAGTTTGGCAGAGAGGCGTAACCAGTCTGGATTCGGTCATAACCTTTCACCGTTGATACTGCATCTTTCGCCCCCTGGGCCATCACAATTTCAAACCCGGCAGTTTCCGGGACCGCTGTTTCCGAACCTTTCCTCACTGCCTGAAGGAATTCTTCATATTTTCTCTTTGTTTTCTTTTCCGTTCCCTTAATCAAAATAAGCGCTATTCCCAACGGAACACATAAAAATAAAATTAAATACATAATTTTTTCTCCTCAACATCATATTTAGCAGGCATTATCCATTCAAGAGCCTCATCGCGCTGCCATATTTCCGTCACACCCAATACACGGTTAAATAATTTCCCTCACAGATATAAGAAATACCGTAGAATCAGTCGCTGCTATATACCACATTGGATAACACCGCGCACTCCTTAGCCGGACAATCGTACCAAAAATTTCAACCGGTTCTGAAGATATAAAGTATTGCCTCTTCCACTCCTCAATTTTATGAAAAAGTAAACTCCATTTATCAGAATTGCTTTGCCCGGCAATCTTTACTCTGTCTGATATAAAATTCAACAGATAATGACCAAAATTGTCGACAAAAAAACTTTCTTTCTCATTCTGTTCCATATAATCCTCGCGTTACCTTCCCGCGGGAATGTCGCAGACAAAACGGCACCTGCTTCCTACCGGATAAGGTGCCGCCTCTGTGTCATAAAACCAATCAACCCAAGCCTTTTCCCTCTTCAAAGGGCGTGATTGACTTTACCGCGCTCTTTTCGGCCATATCTTCAAAATATCTCACGTTTCCAGCCAGTGAATCCACCCCAATCAAAAGGGCGCGTCCTTCTTTATGCTGGATTACCACTGTTATGGTATCGGATGAAGCTGCTGCGCTGCCGAGAACCTTTAAGCGGTCTTCCGCTGCCAGCTGATGGGATATCACGAATTGTTTTGCTGTCTCCTCTGCGGACTGTGCCGTAACCGGTATCTCACTTTTTGCCCAATCCACATAACTTAAATGGATCCCTTTTATGGCTCCCTCCGCATTGAAGGATACATCGTACATCGGTTTGGTGTCGATATTTTCCATATCAATCACAGTGTCTGCCGAGATTTCACCAAAGTTAAGCTCCTCCGGAAGGAATGTAACGACCGTCTGCTGCTCTGCCTCGTATTCGGGCATTGCGTCCATATACTGTACACTGACAGAATATCCTGTCGTATCCGTCAAGTCAACCCCAAAATAATCCCCCAGGGCTTCTTTTGCCAGTTCAACAAACGCAGCATCCGATTGAGGTTTTCCGGTCTCCTTCGCATTTTCCGAAGTTTTCAGCATATCCCCGCCTGCAGTAGTTGCCTCTGGCTGCCTTCCCGCTTCATTTGCATATGCGCTCCCACAACCTGACAGGCTAAGTATAAGCACTCCCGCACATAAGATTCCTGTGACTTTTTTCAAATTTCTTCTGTTTCCCATTGCAATCTCCTCGTTTTTATTCTATTTACCAGGTGGCTGGTATGGACTCATCTTAGCCGGGAGTTGTATCATGATTGTAACATCGGAAAAATGATTGTAAATTTCGTTCCCACCTTCACTCTGCTTACAAGTTCCAGTCTGGCATGATGAATCTTTACGATATCCGAACAGATGGATAGTCCAAGCCCTACTCCGTCATTCCTTCTGCTCCTAACCTTATCTACCATGTAAAAAGTTTCAAACACTTTGTCCTGTTCTCCCTCCGGGATTCCTTCCCCTTCATCCTCAATCTCTACAATCGCCTCCCCTGCCTCTCTCCGTATAGAAATCCGTATGGTATCCCCCACGTTTGACGCTTTCCTTGCATTATCCGTCAGATTCCCAAGTAGGGTTAACAGCAGTTCTCTCTCTGCCCGTACCATAACCGGCTCCCCCGGAACCTGTACAATCAGTTTCATCTGTGCCTTTTGAACCGATGGGTGCAGAATCGTTTCCGCCTCCATCACCACCTCCCGTAAATCACAGGGGATCAGCTCAAAGCTGTGATGTTCCAAAAATACGAGCTGAAGCATTAGTTCAGACAATTTTTCAATCCGTTTTCCCTGTTTAAAAATACGTTCCCCCAGTTCCTGCGATGTGTCCGGATCGAGGTCCGCTGAGCGCAGCAAATCCGCATATCCTACCACCGCTGTCAGGGGAGTGCGAAGCTCATGTGAGAAATTATCAATGAAACGCCGCTGTTCCTCTGTTGTCTTTTCTAATGCGGATACTTTATCTTCGACAGCCTGCGCCATCTCATTATAGCGTGCCGCCAATTCACTGATTTCATCGTTTCCCCTTACTTCAACAAGCTCCGTATAATTACCGCTGCCGATTTTTCTGATTGATTCTGTCAGAAGGCGCACAGATTTTGTCAAATGTCTGGATATCCCATACATTCCCACAGCCAACACGGCGGCTGTTACAAAAAAGAGGCCAAAAAAGTACCGGTACTGCCGGCCGCGATTCTGCACGAAGTCTGTAATATCCATAAAACAGGTAGCTTCATATGTCTGATACGGTAGCGTAAACAGACTGGAAAGGCGCAGAAAGTATTTCTCTCCATATTGCAGCTTCTTATATTGCGGAGTGTAGGTCACTTCTCCGAGCGGCATAACCGGCAGCTCCAACTCCAGACTAGAGTATACCTCCTGCGTATTTTCACCGGCCTCTGCAAGCAGATAATACACCCCCCGGATTCTGGGCCGGATTTCCATATATTCCCGGATATATCCATTTGTCTTTCCAATCCCCCGCCTCGAATCGCGGACGCTGCTGGTATAAATATACCAGTTTAACCCCTCCGTAATACTTTTTTGTTCTTCGGAGAGCTGGTTTAGGTTCAATTCAAATACCTGCCTCGTATTCTGTTCAATCAGCAGAACACCGGTCCCAAGAAATATTAGAAGGAAAAAGGAAAGCGGCCACAGACAGAATCTCTGCCATAATTTCACGTCTCTGACACCTCCAGTCTGTAGCCCACATTTCTGACAGATACCATGGAATGCTCCAACCCCATCTTCCGTTTCAGGCGCTGCACATGGATATCTACCGTCCGGCTGTCCGGATCGAACTCCCCTCCCCACACTTCTTCATAAATGCGCTCCCTGTAAAGGGCGATATTCCGGTTTCTGAGAAACAGAAGAAGCAGATCATACTCCTTAGCTGTGAGTTCCACCGGGTGGCCGTCTTTTTCGACCGTTTTTGACTCCATATCAACCTCGATTCCTGCAACTGCAATCTTATCCCGGCTTTTACCATACCGTCTCAGTACAGCTTCCACGCGGGCCGTCAGCTCTGCCAGTTCAAACGGTTTGGTGATATAATCATCTGCTCCCAGCTTAAATCCCCTCACCTTGTCTTCCAGCCTGGTCCTTGCCGTAATGAAAATCACAGGAGTATTGTAGTTTTTGATATATTCCATCAGTTCATAACCATCTGCCCCAGGCAGCATGATATCAAGGAGAATCAAATCATACCGTTTCGCCTCCAAAAGCCCGGCCGCCTCAGCGCCATCATAAACACTTTCACACTGGTATCCCGTTCTGGTAAGCCCTGCCGATATGATATCTGCAATCATCTCTTCGTCTTCTACAACCAGAATTCTCATAGCCCATCTCACCTCACAGTAAAATTTTTAATCGAACCCTTGACGGACGAAGTCCGCCCGAAGGGCATGAAATACGGGGTGCCCTTTGGGTATACTCGTCCGAACGCACCATGATGCAATACTGCGCATAGTTGTTTCGCGGGTAAAGGTATAGGTTAACAAAGAATTGTATCATGTTTGTAACATAATAACATCAAATTACTGTTTAATCTTTAGAATCCAAGAAAGGGACTTATTTACAGCCCCTTTTCGCCCCACTTGACGATTGTCAAGAATCTCTCTTTAAAAAATGTATCTTTTCCGGCTTTAGCCGAATATATACCTCCTGCCCGGTCTGGCCTGAGAAATCCGCGTCTGTTACCATCGTGATGTCCGGTATGCATCCAGCTCCAGCTTTTGCGCCACTTCTGCTACCAGTTTCTCCCTTTCCGTTTTGCCGATATGCTGCATTTTAAGGGGAAAGGCGATGTTATGAATCCCCTATGTTAATCTTTCATTCCGGAAGATATAATACCCTGCTCCAGATATTTCTGCCCGGACAGGAATATCAAAAGAGGAGGCATCAGCGTAATCAGTGACGCGATCAATGATACCCCGGCGTTATCCGCTGTGATGTTTGACATATATAATGACAGCGGCCAGAGCGCCTGGTTTTTTAAGAATGCCTGAGGCGCTTCTATTGCGTTCCAGTATTCCAAAAAGCCCAATACCACAGCCGAGAGAATGCCCGGCGCTCCCAGTGGAAGCCCCAATCGTAAAAATATCTGAAATGAGGAAGCCCCATCCACGGCTGCCGCCTCCATGACCGCCTCCGGTATATCCATGAAAAAACGTGTCATGATGAATACCGGAAGCGTTGATGCCGCACCGGGCAGAATGACCGCCCATACGGTATCAATCAGGCCCAGCTTATTCAGGACAAGATAGCTGGAAACCATAGTCACCTGAAATGGCATCAGCATCAGGACAATATACAAGGTATAGAGTATCTTTTTTCCGCGAAAGTGAAACTTAGCAAATGCCCATGCCGCAGGAGCGCCCAAAAGGACATGGCCGAGTATGATTGGAAAAACCTGCCTGCAGGAATTCCAGAATACCGTAAAAAACTGGGGCGTATCCAATAATAATTCCACATATGCCGCCAGTGTCGGATAACGCGCCATAACAGGCCATACAGCCGTTCCTCCCCTGCCCTCCAGGACAGGCGCTAGATTTTCAGACAGCTCTGCCCCTCCCATAAAAGTACCGGATATCAACATCCACAGCGGCAGCCATATAAAGACCGCAATTAAAACAAGGGGCACGCCGAGAAGCCATTTTTTCATGTCCTATCTCCTCTGTTCATAATTTTTTGCAGCAGTAATATTAAAATAAATACCAGAGTTGCCATCATCACAGCTCCGGCACACATTTTATCCACATCCAGATTGCCGTACCAGTTATTGAATAAGTGCTGAAGCATGTAAATACTGTCATCCGGATAACCTCCCGCAATCAAATAAGCCTCCCTGAACACCTTAAAGGAATTGAGCAGCGACAGCACGGTAATGGTAAATAATGTGGGCATAAGATTGGGAAGCGTAATCTTCACAAACCGCTGGATACTTCCGGCGCCGTCTATCTGAGCCGCCTCATATAATGCCGGATTTATGGCGCTGAGTCCTGACAGCCACAGCACCATATCATATCCGAAATTCTTCCACAGATAAGCAAATACCAACACGCCAAAGGCTGCCTTACTTCCAATCCAGTCAACCGGAGCCATACCCCAAAGTGCAAGGAATGCATTGAGAAGTCCATTTTTATGAAAGAACACCCGCCACAAAAGAACAATCGAAGCAACGGGAACCGCCATGGGCACAAGAAACGAGGTCTTGAAAATGCCGCGCTTTTCCCTGAAGGAGGCCAGCATCAGGGAAACAGCCAGGGAAAAAAGTAACAGAAGCGGTATGCAGACTAAGATAAATTTTGCGGTATTAGCTGCCGCCAGCTTAAACGCATGGTTCCTCAAGACTGCCAGATAATTTTGAAATCCCACAAACCGGTCACCGGCAGCCAGGAAAAAGGAACGGCGCAGAGCATCCAGCATAGGAATCAGCACCATAATGCTCACGAACAGCAGGCTCGGCAGCAAAAACAGCCAGGGTACCATTTGTTCCCGGTTCAGAACACGGTATTCACGTTTTTTCTTCATCCATAATCCTCCCCTCACGGACATCGGCGGCAAGCGTTTCTTTCAGACAGTAAAACAGAAAATCCACACATATCCAAAGACATGGCAGAAGATACATCGCTTTGCAAAAGGTCATATTGTGAGCAGAGGCTATCTTGAATGAAATCAGGCAAAGCGTCAGTGTATATACCGCACAATAGAAAATCATTCTTTTGTAAGAGCGTATGGATACCCGCATTGCTGCGGCTGCCGTAAAGGCAGAGGCACACACAGAAAGCAGCACTGCCATAAATGACGAGGTCCAAAGCTCCATATCCCGGAAGGCAGGCCCGGCCATCATCCAGGAGACCATATTTTTCCCCTGCTCCTGAAACAGATTTCTCCAGAACTCAAAATCAGACCACATTGTGGGGACAAACTCGGAAGGAAACTCAGGCAGGTCCATACAATACCATAATACGGCCAATATACCGACAGCGATTAAAAAATAAATAGCCAGCAGAAGGGGATAACGGTAAAGCCTTTTTCCATGCCTGGTCACGCGCTCAAGGATTCCAAATGCCAGAAGGATCGCAGGGAGCCGGAGTATCATGCCAAGTACCCATGCAAATAATGTCAGGTCCAGGATCCGTCCCTCCGGAAAACCTGCCGATGAGAGATACTGACTAGCCCTCTCCCCGGCTCCCGGACCTGTAAACGTCAGCTGCATATTGGATAAGGGTTCTTCCGATTCCGCCTGCGCCTGTAAGAATAACCTTGGTTCTTCCTCCTCAAATACGCCGCGGACATAGAACTGCTTTCCTTCCGCCTTTACCGGCAACCCAATCACATTGGTACTTCCCCACAGAGAGAATGCCAGACCGGTACTGACGGCACAGCCAGAGGCATCCGATCTGGCCGGATAAGCGCCGTCAGCCAGCATGGAGGATGATATATCCCCGCAGTCTCCAAAGACGTCAACAACATCCGCCTTCATCTTCTTTTCATCTGAAGCCATGATCTCCTGTTCCGGGTATTTCTGCCATAAAGTGACCTCCGGCTGGTTTCCTGCCCCATCCTGCCTTGCATAGGTCTGCTGCCTGATAAGCTCTGAGGGGCTGACACCGCCCTTTTCCCATTTAATGCCCACACTTTTACAGTGACTGATGGCCGTACTATAGAAAGAACAAGCGAAACACCAAAGAACCGCTGCCAGTATTGCTGATATAGACAACGCCCGGTAATGAGCAAACCTGTTAATTTTCAATGCGGACCCTGTCTCCTTCCGATATGATCTTATTTGAGCTTATGACTACCTGATCCGAATATGTAAGCGCGCCATCAACATACATCATCTGACTGTCTCTTTCCTTGACGGTTATATCTACCCTTGCAATGACCCATTCTGTTCCCAGTACGGAGCTTTGTCTGCGGAGTACGAATACGTGGTCTCCGCCGGAATCACTTCTGAGTGCGGTAAGAGGCAGACAATTTTGGTACGTCTCGCTTTTTGTGCTCAGAAAAAGCTGTGCCTGCATACCGGAAGTATAACCTCCCTCCGGCAGAACCGCAGTTACTAAAACCTGGTCCGACTCGTCCGGCGTGCTGATGGAATGAATCTCCACATCTGCTTTTTGCGTGCTTCCATCCAATTTGTAATAAAGCTCCCCCTTGTCCCCGGCTGAAAAGCGGCGTGCTGAATCTTTATCCAGTTTTCCTTCAAAGACAAATCCTCTGTCAGCAGAGGAAAGTATGACAGCATCTTCCCCCTCCTTTGTTTTATCCCCGCGTTCCAGCGTCCTCACCACCGTTCCGGGGGCCGGAGCCAAAAGGCAGCCCCCATGATCCAAAATTTCCTGTAATGCAGCACGCGATTTCTCCTTATCTGACCGCTCAGATTCACAGGTAATTCTGTCAATCTCACCTTCCTTCTGCAATACCTCAGCCTGTCTCCGGGCATCTTCCAATGCTGCCTGCGCGGTCTCAACTGCCCTTCCCGCAGCATAGAGTTCTTCCTCCTCAGAATATTGGTTATCCTCAGACTCACGCCGGGCACGGTTTAGCGCTTCTCTTGCCGTATCAATGGCAGCCTGGGCCTCATTGACTGCAGACTCAGTTGAAAAATCTTTTCCTTCCCTGACTGCTTCCAGCACTATTTCTGCTTTATAAAGAGCATCTTTGGCTTTATCAATTTTACGTTTCCAGCGTCTCTTGATGGAATCCAGGTCATCGTCTGCCCTGTCATAGGACGATGAGGTATAGTCTGCTTTCGAAAGTTCCTTTTGGGCCTGGTTAAATGCCTTTTGCGCAATGGAACGTTCTTCCTCCGCCTCCTTCAGCTCCTCCGTATAATCCGTGGCATCATCCGGCTGCTTCCCTGCAATCGCTTCCTTTATTTCGCTGACTCTCTGATTTGCCATATCAAGTTCTTCTTTCGCCTGCTCATACGTTTCGAATGCCTGCTGATAATTATCCTCTGAATCATCAAGATGTTCTGATTCCTCATCCAGCGCCTGTTCTGCGGCACGGATGGCGTCCTCCGCGTCCTCTCTTACGTTTTGCAGGTTTTCCCTCGCTTCCTTCACAAGCGATTCTGCCTTATTCATAAGATTCTTTTCCGCATCTGCCAGTGTTTCTTCAAGTTTTGTATAATCTTCTTTCAGCCGCTCCTCTGTCCTGGCATACTTCGCAGCAATTCGCTCATACGCCTTTTGGGCATCTACAAGCTTACGCTGTGCCTCAATCACATCATTGCCGCCATTGTTTGCTGAAAGATCGATTCTCAGGTTAAGGATACGGATTTCTTCTTCCAGTTTCTTAATCCGTTCTTCTACGGCAGGGACATCAAATTCTATCAGCGCCTCGCCTTTTTCTACTGATTTGCCCTTCCCTGCATTGACCGAAACGGCCTTAAGGCCATCCGGAAGACTAATCCCTTTCTCCGCTGACGCATGGATAATCCCTTCCATTTCAGCCCTGTTCATCAGCGTTTTTCCTGTCATCGAAGCTACCGAAACATGGGCGGTAGTAAAAGAATGAGATACACGGGAAATGATTGTGCATACTAACATGAATGCAAAAAATCCAATCATAAGATATACAGCCATGCGCTGCACACGGTCTTCTATGAGGGGCATAGCCTTTTGTTCTCTTAGTTTTTCCCCAATCTGTAAACGCATAGCTGTATCATCTCCTATCAGGTTAATGGAACACAATCATAATGATTCGGTCTGCCTTTTACATTTGTTCATTGATATAAAGACTGGCCCGGCTCTGAATTCTTTCGGCCGTTTCCCGGGCGCTCCTGGCCCCTGAAAAATATTCCCGGGCCTCCTCCAATATCAGTGACTCCAGGGTCTGATTGTCATTTTCAACATAAGCTGCGCTGTTTAAAAGCTGCTTTGTCAGCTCCACATCTTCTTTTGTTGCCTTGCCGTCTTCGTAAATCCACGACCAGACAGATTTTCCATCCACCGCCGCCTGCGTGACCTTATCAAACGCCCTCTTATGAATCGGAAGCATCATACATGACATCTGATGCTCCTCTGTCAATAGTGTTCTGACAAATTCCCATGCCCCTTCCTTCCGGAGGCTGGACGAGGAGATTCCAACCTTCACTTCCGGCTTGATTACGTGGTACTCACCGCCGCCTCCGGGAAGTCCAAGAAATCTCAGGTTCCCGTTATAGTAATTTCTGTACCGGGTGATGTGGTAAACGCTCAGCACAGTTTCATAGGCTGCTGCATAGTTTTCGCCCATCTCCGTTCCTGCAAAGGCATTCTGGCTGCTTTCCTGTATTTTACCGGCAAATTCCAGCATTTTTACAAATTCAGGTGAATCAAAAGAGCATTTGCCCAAATTCCAGTCAATAAAACTGCCATCCGTCTGAAGCATGACCCTCAGGAAGAAAGCTCCGGACAGATTGCCTATGGAATTGGCTCCGTAAGTATCAAGGACCTTTTCCAGCTCCTGAATGGTCCAGCCATCGTTTCCAACCACAATATCTTCACCGGCAAGCATAGTGGATATGGCAGCTCCGTCCGTAAGATAGGGCAGCTTTCCATCCAGGCTGATCGCTTCAAAGACATTTTCAAAGTAATCCTCTTTCCTGATTTCCGGATCATGTTCCATATATGGATAGAGATCTTCTAAAAGCCCTTTGCTTTGATAAATCTGTACAGACAAATTACTCATATCCAGGATATCCGGCATATCGCCGGAGATGATCCGTGTATTAAGATTTAAAATCGCATTATCCCATTCCTCGTCAGTCACATTCTGCGCATACGGAAAATACTCTGTCAGTTCAACCTTATACCTGTCGTTTGTTTTGTTAAAATCAGATACGGTCTGGACAAGGCCGGGGGTTGCGCTCAGGCTCACCATACTCAAAATCTCCCTCTCATCCACCCCCTTGGTCAGCACCGCCATTTCATACGATAATACCTCAGTCTGATCAGATGAGGCTGCCAGCACCACAAAACGCCCGTCCGAGCATTCTCCAAGATGAACCTCTGATGTGCCAAGTCCCATATCCGACCAGTCAAAGACTGAGCTGCCCTCCTGCGCGCCCGCTGTATACCCATATAAAACGGAAGAATCAAACCGATAGAAATCTTTGTTCACACCTCCGTACAGCCCTGCTGTTGCGCCCAGATAGATTTTGTCTTTACTCCAATCCCGGCTCTTCATGTCCACTGTCAGCAGGTCATAGTTCATACGGTCCGGGGAAGTCACACAAATACCAATCTGTCCCCCGGCAGTCGTTGTGGTTGTCATAAGATTTCCCTCATAGTCGAGAGAAAATAAGAAACTGCCGTTATTGTCGAACAGATAGACCAACGTATTTCCGCCTTTAGCAGCCACACAGATATTTCCCTCTTTATCAATACTGAGGAACAAATCTCTTCCAACTGCCGATATGACTGAGGTGTCCATCACACCTGCCAGGTCAACCGACTGAACCTGTGAACCGCTGTTGTCAAATTTCCTTAAACGATAGACGCCGGCCTGTTCCAGGCAAACCGCCCAGATACTGTTGTCCGGGGCAAAGCCAAAATCCAGAAGCGAAACCGAGGCGTCCAGCTCCAGATTCTGTTTCAAAAATTTGCCGTCATCAATGTTCATTGCTGCCAGATAGGACGTGCCATCTTCCTCCAGACAGCACATATAAGCCATATCATCTCTGAGCAGAAGTCTTTCGATTCCTGTCACTGAGTCCGGAATATCAAAAAAGTCTGCAACATAGGAAGAATCCGGCTGCATGGCATCCATGCGGTTCCCGCAAGCTGTTATGGTAAAAATCAGTGCTGTTGTTCCCAGTATTGTAAAAATCCGTCTTAACTTTTTTCTCATAGCCACCTCCATACTCTAAAATTACCTCCTTCATATAAATATTGCCTGCTCGATCAGGCAGTTTAAGCATACCATTGATGAGCAGGCAGTTTTTTAATTTGAGATAATTGATTTTCTATGGAATGGTAAATGAATGATTAAGAAATTCCTAAGGTGATCTGGCCATGATCCGCATTCGCCTGTCTACCAAAAATTTTTGTTACAGACACGGCAGACCGGATACGGCTGTCAAACTCAATCACCTTTGCCAGGCGGCGGAGCTACACATATTCCTGAACCGGTTTATTTACCTGCCGCTTGAACAAACGCTGAAAATAGAACGGGGACAGGCCGGCCATATTTGCCAGTTCCTCCGTGTAAATGTCTTCTGTTAAGTGTTCCCCGATAAAAGTTAAGGATTGTTCGATTGTTTCCCATGCGTATTTGATGTTCACATTGTATCATCTTATTTTTTACCGGGCTTATCACACAACGCGCTTTGCATGGCGGAGCATTATTATGACTAATCATGAGAGACACCTCTCCAACCCATGCGGATCTACAGGTTTTAATAGTTTATTTCAAAAACCATGATTGTCTCGCCAACCCCTTGATTTATCGGCATGTTCACAGGATTTCAAGCTGAATTTACTACCAATTTACTACAAACGGAATGAGCCTTGATATGCTACCACAATTCCTGTGAACACAAGCAAACCGAAAACTAAATATCCAATAGCCAGGACGTTCATTGTTGAGCGTCCTTTTTTTCGTCCCAAGGAGGTGAACGAACATGAGTGACACAACTACCAACGCCCCCAAAAAGAGGGGGAAAAAGCAAGCACAGGAAACACCTGCCGCGCCACCCCAGGACGAACAGGTAGTGCGGCTGCCTCTTTCCGAGCTACATTCTTTCAAAGGCTATCCAGCCCTGCGTGGTGTCATGCCGGGGAATCAGCCCTATCAGGTAAGGGACGACGACCCTTCCATGCAGCAGATTGCGGCGCGAATAAAGGAACGCGGCGTCCGCCAGCCAGCCATTGTCCGGCTTGACCCGGAGGGCGGCTATGAGATTATCGCGGGCCACCGCCGCCACCGTGGGAGCGAGCTGGCAGAGCTGCCAGATATGCCCGCCATTATCCGGGGTATGAGCGACGAGGAAGCCGTCATTGAAATGGTGGATAGTAATGTTCAGCGAGAAGATGTCCTTCCCAGTGAACGGGCCTGGGCCTACCGTATGCGCCTGGAAGTCGAAAAACACCAGGGCGCACGGACGGATTTAACTTCGCCGAAAATTTCGGCGAAGTTCCGCAGCGACGACGAGATAGGAAAATCCTTGGGTATCAGCGGGGACACGCTGCGCAATTATGCCTCTCTGACCGAGTTGCTCCCACAACTGTTAAAGCTGGTCGATGAGAAGCAGATTGCCCTTTCCCCGGCCTATCAGTTGGCCTATCTCACCAAGGATGAGCAGATGCTGGTTCTGGACGCGCTGGACTACTCGCAGAACATGCCTTCTCTTTCCCAGGCCCAGCGGCTGAAAAAGGCCAGCCAGCAAGGTGCGCTCACCGTGGAATTGTCACGGTCCATCATGTCGGAGGAAAAGAAGTCCGAGCAGGACAGGGTGGTTCTGACCGGCGACAAACTCAAGAAGTATTTTCCCAAGAGCTACACACCGCAGAAGATGGAGGAAACCATCATCAAGCTGCTGGAAGCGTGGCAGAAGAAACGCCAGCGCAGCCAGGAGCGTTAAAATCAAATATAAGAAACGGACACGGACCGGACGGAGGTATGCTCTGCCCGGCTTTTTCATGTCCGCAGACAGGAGGAAATCCATGTATATCAACACATTCCGATACAAACCGGAGGACGTGGACTGCAAGCTCTGCACGGAATACCGCAAAAAGCTGGGCTGCACCGTGAAGGGCTGTCCTTTCCTCGCGGAACGCATTGAGGCCGGAGTGGTCGGCTACGGTGACGCGGTTCAGAATACCCTCGCCCATCATACGGCCCTGGCTCCCCGTCTCACCGCCTTGATCCGGCTCTTTCCGGGGACTATGTGGGCAGATGCCAGGCATAAGCCCCGTATGGAGGCGTTCAAGGCCCGCCAGGGCTACCGACGCCACCGGGACACCCCTGCGTACTACGCCGCCATGTATCTGCTGACGGCCAATGAGGACCTGCATAGGCGGACCGCCAACTGTTTCTGTAAACGCGGCCTGGAGTTTGCCTATGCACTCCTGCGGGGTATTGCACCCCATGACTACACGCTGTTCGTGGCGGCCAGGGACTTGTTCACCGGCGCGGACGGCCTGACCTTTACCGACCTTGCCGATCCTGGCGTGGTGGACGCGGTGGCGTTCCGGCTTGTGGTGAATGCCCTGCTTGTGGTCCGCTACGGGCCGGTCATTCTGGATATTCGGGAAAGGGGGCATGGTGCATGACAATCCCTGACCGCCCCGGCGTTAAGGGGCATGACCTGATGGCCCTGGAACGCTTCATGGACGACACCCGGCACATGATTGAGTTTGATGTGCTTTCCTGGCAGGCCCCTGTGGGCGACAAGGGCGACTATATCCGTGCCTTTGTCACAGAGGAAGCATATGCCAAGGCCCTGGCTGCCCAAAAGCGCGGACATATCAAAATCCGCCGCCATGCCACTGTCATTGAGGGCCATATCCTGCCCGACAAGCCGAAAAAACGGCGTCGCGGGAGGTGACGGACAATGGCAGTTTTCCGAGTAGAACGGACGCGGGACTACACGGTTATGAGCAACTATCACCTGAAAGACAAGCGGCTGACACTCAAAAGCAAAGGGCTGTTGTCACAGATGCTGTCCCTGCCGGACGACTGGGACTATACCCTGTCCGGCCTGTCTGTTATCAACCGGGAGAGCAAGGACGCGATCCGCTCCGCCCTCAACGAGCTGGAGGCTGCCGGGTATATCCGCCGCAGGCAGACCACCGATGCCAGCGGGAAGTTTTCTTCCAACGAATACATCATCTATGAGCGTCCAGAGGAACCAGAGCCGTCGTCGGAAAACCCGACAACGGAAAAACCGATGACGGAAAAACCGTCGTCGGGAAATCCAACGCAATTAAATACTAAGAAATCAATTACTAAAAAATCAATTACTGATTTATCAAGTACCGATTCATTTCCTTTCCCTTCCGGGGAAACGGCGGCAGGACCGCCGGAAGCGAACCGAAGGGAAACGGACACAGACCAGATGGAATTATACCGGGATTTGATAAAAGAGAACATCAGCTATGAGATTCTACGTCAGGATATGCCTTACGACTGTGACCGGCTGGATGAGATCGTAGAGCTGATGGTAGAGACAGTCTGCTCCACACGAAAGCAGATCCGCGTCTCCGGCAGCGACTACCCCGCCCAGGTGGTAAAGTCCAGGCTCCTAAAGCTGGACAGTGAGCATATCCGGTTTGTGTTCGACTGTCTGAAGCAGAACACCACCAGGGTCCGCAACATCAGGCAATACCTGCTGGCGGTCCTGTTCAATGCTCCCACCACCATCGGGAACTATTACTCCGCTCTGGTAAATCACGATATGCACGGCGGCTGACGGGCCGCTATTTTTCATGCCCGGACACCGGGAGAAAGGACAAAGCCATGAAACGACCTTTAGCATACATCACCGCCCCCTGGGGCGATAACGAGTTTGAGAACACCGAGAACGCCGCCCGGTACTGCCGTGCCGTCTACGATTCGGGCTTCTCGCCGGTCTGCCCCCTGCTGTTCCTGCCCCTGTTTTTGAAGGACAAAATCCCCCAGGAGCATAAGGACGGTATCGACATGGCGCGGGACTATCTGCGGCGCTCCCATGTGCTGGTGGTCTGCGGGGACACCGTGGACGAGACAGTAAAGAACGACATCGCCACGGCGGAGCGGCTGCGGATCACGGCCACCACGCTGGACGGTATCCTGACCGTGAAGGGCCAGGGGCGCGGCGATGGCGATTAAGTGTCTGCTGCGCCGTCTGGTGGTGCCGCCTTAGCGGACGCCGCCCCTGCAATCCAAGGAAAGGAGTGTGATGATAGGTGCAGGAGGACATAGAGAACCGGACCATGACGCTGGTTATCAGCGGTAGCAAGTTCACGGGCCGCCTGCTGAAAGCGGCCCTTACCAAGTACCTGGCCCACCGCAAGGAAAAGAAGGTGCAGAAGGTACAGAAAAAGCAGGCCAAAAGCCGGGATAAGCCGGAAGTGCAGCACTACGGCAGAATCAGCAAGGACGAGCTGGAACGGCAGCACGGCGATATGCGGGAGCTGGACATTCACGACAAGAGCCTGTGCCAGTTTGACCGCATCGCCCGGAAGTATCATGTGCAGTACGCCGTCTTTGGAAATGACAAGGGGACATTTGAAGTGTTCTTCAAGGCTCCCCGCGAGGCCAACATGCAGAAAGCGTTTGAGGCGTTCACCGTCACGAAGCTGAAAAAGGCCCAACGGCGGGAATCTGTGTTAGGCAAGCTTGCGAAGTTCAAGGAGATGGTGAAAAAGCCCATCGCAGACCGGCAGAAACGGAAGGAGCTGGAGCTATGAAGCAGATCAATCTAAAAAAGCTCGTCCTTCTCAATCTTCCGTACCTGTTCGCGGCCCTGTTTGCCACCAAGCTGGGTGAGGCATGGCGCATGACGCCGGGGGCGGATTTCTCCGCCAAGGTGCTGCATTTGACGGACGGATTTGCTGCCGCGTTCCAGTCCTTTCTTCCAAGCTTCCACCCGGCAGACCTCTGCCTGGGCGTGGCTCTGGCCGCCGCTTTGCGGCTGACAGTCTACCTAAAGGGCAAGAACGCCAAGAAATATCGCAAGAACATGGAATACGGCAGCGCCCGCTGGCGGGCCTTTCCACCTCCGACGCGCAGAAGTCCAGCGACATGCTGCTGAAATGCCGTTACCTGGACGAGGTAACAGGCGGGAAAGGCGTGGTGTTTGCCACCGGCACCCCTGTCTCCAACTCCATGACGGAGCTTTACACCATGCAGCGTTACCTTCAGCACGATTTAATCAGCAGGCAGGGTCTGGCCCATTTTGATAACTGGGCCTCCACCTTCGGGGAGACGGTGACGGCCATTGAGCTGGCCCCGGAAGGAAAATACCGGGCGCGGACCCGTTTCGCTCGTTTCTTTAACCTGCCGGAGCTGATGAACATGTTTAAGGAGACGGCGGACATTAAGACCGCCGACCAGTTAAACCTCCCTGTCCCGGAGGTGGAGTTCCACAACGAGGTGGCCCAGCCCACCGAACACCAGCAGATGCTGGTGCAGGAGCTGTCCGAGCGCGCAGCCAAGGTACACGCGGGTCATGTAGACCCCCGAACCGACAACATGCTCAAAATCACCAGCGACGGGCGAAAGCTGGGCTTAGACCAGCGGCTCATCAACCCCATGCTCCCCGACGACCCGCAGAGCAAAGTCAACCTGTGCGTGGACAACATCGTGCGTATCTGGCAGGAGGGACAGCCTGAAAAGCTCACCCAGCTTTTATTCTGTGACCTGTCCACCCCCAAAGGAAAAACCGCCGCAAAACAGGAAAAGGCGGCGCGGACTGCCGGGGACAAGACAGCGGGCGGCACGGAGCTTCATGCCCTGGACAATCTCCTGGACGTAAAGCCGGACCCGCCCTTTTCCATCTACGAGGACATTCGGGATAAGCTCATCGCACGGGGGATTCCGGCCAGCCAGATCGCTTTCATTCACGACGCCGACACCGACGCAAGAAAAAAAGAGCTGTTTTCCAAAGTCCGCTCCGGCCAGGTGCGCGTCCTCATGGGCAGCACACAGAAGATGGGCGCGGGCATGGACGTCCAGGACCGGCTCGTTGCGCTGCATGACTTGGACTGCCCCTGGCGGCCCGGTGACTTGGAACTGCGCAAGGGCCGTATTGTCCGTCAGGGAAACAAGAACAAGAAAGTACACATCTACCGTTATGTCACGGAGGGGACCTTTGACAGCTATCTGTGGCAGACCGTGGAGAACAAGCAGAAATTCATCAGCCAGATCATGACAAGTAAATCGCCGGTTCGCTCCTGTGAGGACGTGGACGAGACGGCCCTCTCTTATGCGGAGATTAAGGCCCTGTGCGCGGGCAACCCGCTTATCAAGGAGAAAATGGACTTAGATGTGGACGTTTCCCGCCTGCGTCTCTTAAAGGCCAACCATCAGAGCCAGCAATACCGGCTGGAGGACGACCTGCTGAAACACTTTCCAGAACAGATAGAACAGAATAAGGGCTATGTCACCGGCTTTACGGCAGACATGGCGACGCTGGCGGCCCACCCCCACCCCAAGGACGGCTTTGCCGGAATGGTGGTGCGGGGCGACACCCTCACCGAAAAGGACAACGCGGGCGCTGCAATCCTGGCGGCCTGCAAGGAAATCAAGGGGACCCAGCCGCTTTCCATCGGCACTTACCGGGGCTTTGACATGTCCCTGACGGTGGAGAATTTCGGCCACGATTTTGTCCTCACCTTAAAGGGGCAGATGACCCACCGCGTCACGCTGGGCCAGGACGCCAGAGGCAACCTAACCCGTATCGACAACGCTCTGGCCGGAATGCCGGAGCGCCTGGCTGCCGTGCAGGACCGACTTGCTAACCTGGATAAACAGGTGGAGGCCGCGAAAGCGGAATTAGGCAAACCCTTCCCCCAGGAGCTGGAACTTGCAGAAAAGAGCGCCCGCCTTGCCGAGTTGAATGCCCGGCTGGATCTGGACACCAACGCACCCGGCCAGCAGACGGCGCGGACCCCGGCCAAGAAGGAACGGACCTCTGTGCTGGAGGGCCTAAAGAGGCCGCTGCCGCCAAGGACCGCTGACCGGAAATCCAAACAACACGAACAGGAGGTACGATAATGAGCAACGAAGAAATGAATACCGCGTTATATGAAAAGATGTCCGCCGAACAGGGGAAGTTCCGGGACTGGCTGCTTACGCAGCCCCCGGAGGAAATCCTGAACCATGCCTATGAATACACCGTCCGGGAGGACATGGTGATGGCGATGGAGAACCTGGATTTAAGCCACGGCCAGGCGACGGTACTGCTGGATTCCCCGTCCCCGCTGGACGATCTGTATCAGGAGTATGTAAAAGTGGAAACGGACTATATGGACACGATCCGCGACTGCCTGGAAAGCCGGGCCGACCATATGCTAAAGGCCCAGCGGGAACTGCCAATCTATCAGCACCCGGTTACTTATGCGCAGGCTCATGACGAGCTGGAGGCATACCGCGCCTCCCACAAGGCCAATGTCGCCTGCAAAGAGGCGATTGAGGCCGCGATTGCGGAGCATTACGGAGACAACCGGCTGGGCGAAGCGTCCGTGGCGCAGGTGGTGGAACAGTTCGGCTATGACCGGACATTTTACGTTCTCGCCGCCACGGTCCGGGATAAGGAATCGGACGGGCGCATTTCCCGTTCCAATAAGGAATGGGCCAGGACGGTCCCCGTTGTGGAGGATATAGACGACTGGAACCAGAACCGCAGCCGTTATTTTGTGGTGGACCAATGCAACCCCGGCCTGACAGACCTGTTCCTCAAAATGGCCCGGCATGACTTCCTTCTCACCCAGCCGCTGACGAAAGAGGACATTATGCAGGAGGCCGGGCGTGTTCTGCGCAGCTTTCAGGGACAGCGGGAACCAAACAGCCCGGAAGGGACCCAGTTCATGGTGCAGCTCTCGGCGGATTTTCTTGCCCGTGCAGGGTCCAAAGACCAGGGGCGGCTGATGAAGATGCTGCCGTTCCCGTCGCTGTCCCTCTCCACACTCAAGGATCGCCCCGGCGTATTTGCGTTTATTGCCAGGGACGAAAACCCGGACCAGCCTCTCCGCCCCAGAAGGGCCTCTGTCCGGGATAAGCTCCAGAAAAAGCCTGATGCCCCAAAGCCTGCCGCCCCCGGCAAAAAGAAAGTGCAGGAGCGGTGACGATGGCAAAACGAAAACGCGATGTTCCCCTCCTGTTCTGGGTATCGAAACAGGAAAAGGAGCTGATTGAGGAAAAAATGGCCCAACTCGGAACCGATAACCTGAGCGCTTACCTGCGCAAGATGGCGATAGACGGCCTTGTGGTGAAGCTGGAGCTGCCGGAGCTGAGGGAAATGATTTCTCTCTTACGCTATTCCAGCAACAACTTAAACCAGCTCACCCGCCACGCCCATGAGACGGGCCGCCTCTATGACACCGATTTAGAGGATATGCGCCAGAGCTATGAGCGGCTGTGGGAGGCGGCCAACCAGATACTCACCTCGCTGGCGGCCATCAAGTGAACCCTACGGAGGACGGCGCGCCATGACCGGCCTGCCGTCCTCCGCTTTTTTACTGTCTCTGGAACTTAGCCGAAATTTTCGGCGAAGTTCCCGGCTGGCGGCATCGTTGTGTTTTCCGGCCCGATACAGTATTCTAAAGATAGAAAAAAAGACGGCAAACCGCCGTGACAGAAGGAGGCAACAACATGAAGCTGATACTTAAAATTTTAGCCGCTCCCGTGGTGGCGGCCCTGGCCCTGTTCATTTGGATTTGCGCGGGCCTGCTTTACTGCTCCGCATTTCTTTTCGGCCTTGCCGGAACCATCGTGGCAATCCTGGGCGTGGCGGTGCTTGTCACCTATTCCCCGCAAAACGGGATCATTCTTCTGGTGATTGCCTTCCTTATCAGTCCGATGGGCCTCCCGATGGCGGCGGCGTGGCTGTTAGGCAAGATTCAGGATTTACGGTATGCCATTCAGGGCAGGATATATGGATAAGGCAACCGTTCGGAGCGTGAGGGAAACTTCACGCTCCTATTCTTTTTGGAAGGGAGGTTTTACCGATGGCGACCACACGGCTCATGCCCCTGCATACCGGCAAGGGACGGACGGTGGGAACGGCAATCGCCGATATTCTGGACTATGTAAAGAACCCGCAAAAAACAGACAACGGCAGGCTCATTACCGGCTGGCAGTGTGACAGCCGTGTGGCTGACGCGGAGTTCCTACTCTCCAAGCGGCAGTATACCGCGCTCACCGGCAGGACGCGGGGCGAGGACGATGTGATTGCTTACCATGTCCGCCAGTCCTTTGTTCCCGGCGAGATTACCCCGGAGGAAGCCAACCGCATCGGCGTGGAGTTTGCCAAGCGGTTCACGAAGAACAATCATGCCTTCATTGTCTGCACCCACATCGACAAGGCGCATATCCATAATCACATCATCTGGAACTCCACCGCCCTGGACTGTAAGCGGAAGTTCCGCAATTTCTGGGGCAGCACCAGGGCCGTGCGTCGGCTCTCTGACACCCTCTGTGTTGAGAACGGCTTCTCCATTGTGGAGAACCCGAAGCGTCATGGAAAGACCTACAACAAGTGGCTGGGCGATGCCGCCAAGCCCTGCCAGCGGGAGCTTTTACGCACGGCCATTGACGAGGCCCTGGCAAAAAAGCCTGCCGACTTTGAGGCCCTCTTAAAGCTCTTGCAGGAGGCAGGCGTGGAGGTATCCCGCCGTGGGAAAGCCCTCCGTCTCAAAGCTCCGGGCTGGAAGAATGTGGCCCGCATGGACAGTCTGGGCGATGGCTATGATGAGCCGGAGCTGCGGGCCGTCCTCTCCGGGGAGAAGGAACACACGCCCAGGAAGAAAGCAGAACGGCCTGCACCGGAACCGCCCTGCGTCAATCTGCTAGTGGATATTCAGGCCAAGCTGAAGGCAGGCAAGGGAGCCGGGTATGAGCGGTGGGCCAGGTCCTTCAATCTAAAGCAGATGGCGCAGACGTTAAACTTCCTCACCGAGCATGGCCTGCTGGAATATGGGAAGCTGAAGGAGAAAACGGCGGCGGCCACGGCTCGCTATAACGAGCTGTCCGGCCAGATCAAGACGGCGGAACAGCGCCTTGCGGAGATTACCGTCCTAAAAACCCACATCATCAATTACTCCAAGACCCGTGAAGTCTATGCCGCATACAGGAAGGCCGGTTACTCCAAGAAGTTCCTTGCCGAGCATGAATCCGAGATTCTGCTGCACAAGGCGGCGAAGAAAGCTTTTGATGATTTGGGCGTGAAAAAGCTCCCCACGGTGAGGAGCTTGCAGACAGAATATGCCGCGCTACTGTCAGAGAAGAAAGCGGCTTATGGCGAGTACCGGAAGGCCCGCGACGAGATGAAGGAACTGCTGACGGTCAAGGCCAATGTGGACCGGCTCATGGGCTATGAGGACCAGGAGAAGGAACAGGAAACAAAGGAGAAACAGGAACAGTCCAAGGGCCGGTGACGTTCTCCCATCGTGGCTTTACCTGGGGGAAAGCCTGATAAGATTTTCCCCCTTGACTGCCGCACTTGCGCGGAGCGGGGCCGGGTCAAGAGTGCGAAGCACCGCCGCAGGCGGCCTGCTCTTGATGCGGTTTCCGCTCTGTGCTACTCCATCGGGCAGCGCCCGATTAAGCGTCCGCAGGACGCGCAGCCAGCTCCGGCACGGAGCTGTTCAAGGGGGCTTGGGGGCGCTGCCCTCAACAAGTAGCCAGGGCGGTGATAACCGCGCTGGGGCCTGTGTGTATTAACACAGGCATTGCTTGCCGTTTAATCATCCTCTGTAAATCAAAGAATTTTTGGTTGATAAGAAAGCGCCCTCCGCATTGAGAATATGGAAAATGGTGTATTCTATGTTGAGGGAAGTATGCCACAGCAGGAACCGAAGAATGGCACTTTACCGTCCCGTGTCACAGGTCAGCGAATCACACAAATTTAGAAACAGCTGCATGAGTGGGCTAATCCATTTGTTTTTATGGTGTGCGCAAATAGCAGTAATTTTTGTACCCGAAATATCGGTTGGTATTTTCTCCAATTCACCACGACTTAATTCCTCTTTTACTGTAAATTCGGGAAGAAAAGAAATACCCACATCATTTTTAACAAGATTTTTGATTGTTGGAATACTCCACAACTCAATCGTATGGTCAAGAATGATTGATTTATCACGGCAATATTGTTCAAAAATCTGTCTAAATATGCAATTCGGTTCATTGATGATGAGAGGGATCGGAATTGTTCTGTCAGGTGTTACGAAATCCGGATAACTGCTTTTTATTTTGGGAGATGCTACCAATACTACTGGATAATCACCCAAATGTTTACTAATAAGATTCGATCCAAAGCCTCCTACATCTTCATAAAACACGCCTAAATCCAAACCTCCGCTAATAAGCTCGTTACGGATATCATAACAATTCATAGAGCGCAGGAACAAACGAGCTTTCGGCGCTTGCTTATGAAATTCCTTCAAAATGACGGGGAGCTTGTAGCAAAGCAAACTTTCGCCAACACCAATCTGTATATCTCCCTGACATTCTGATAAATGTTCGTCTAAAAAGGACAACTTATCCACAGATTGGAGAATTTCATCTACATAGGGAATCAAATGTTCTCCCGCCTTTGTTAAAACCATTTTCCTACCAATTTTCTCAAATAAAATTGTGGACAAGTCGCGTTCAAGTTGATTCATTTGAAATGTAATTGTAGATTGTGTATAATTCAGCTTTTCAGCAGCTTTTGAAAAACCGCCTTCATCAATAATTGTGCGAAAGGTTCTTAAATATTTTAGATCCATAGATTTCCTCCAACAGTTCAAAATTATTAAACTATAACTATAAATATTTCAATTTGTTTGCTGTGTTATTGTGTGTTATTATAACAGACGAGAGAAAGGAGGGCAAGTAGGACTTGTTAAAAAATATAAAAACTCAACAATTCAAAAGTTTATGCAGACAACTCTCTTTGAATTGTATTTATTTTGCCGGTTTAAGCTGCACAAGTGTTGGAGTTACAATTATGGTGCGAAGTGGTTTTGGCGTTGATGCTTGGAATACAGTAATTGTAAGATTGGCAGACTTAACCCCTATTACGCTTGGAACTTGGACAGTCCTTCTACAAGGAAGTTTTTGGATTATCACTTCAGTCTTTAACCGTAAAGTAGAGATGGATTGTATCCTTCCGATTATATGGAAAGGACTTTCTCTGGATGTGGCAAAAGCAGTAATTGGTGCAAGATTATTTAATAATTTAACAGGAATGTGTTTTTTATGGTTTTTAATCGGATATGCCATTATGGGTATTTCGACCGGTATTTATATTGCAACAGACTACCCAAGGATGCCAATAGACGGTATGATGCTGGCAATAAAGCAGGTCTTCTCTTTGGACATCAAAAAATCACGATTAATAATTGAAGCAGTTGGATTTATCACGATGTTTTTGGTGGGCGGCAAGATACAAATAGGAACCATTATCATCACATTTACAGTAAGTTATGTTGTTTCCTTTTCACATGGCTTTGCAGAAATAAAATTCAAGAGATTCAAAAACTAAAAGATGGAGGTACTATTTATGGAACGTTTTTTTTTACAACCAGCGGATAGAAAAGACGCTGAAACAGCAATGGCGTTAATCGACGAAGCGAAAAAGTTTCTGAAAACGCAGGGGATTGATCAGTGGCAGACTGGATATCCAGATATGAAAACCATTGGTGAGGATATATCGCATGGGCGGGGATATTTTATTGTAGACGGTTCTAACATCGCAGCATATCTCTGCATTGATTTTGCGGGAGAAGTATCTTATGAAACTCTACAAGGTAAATGGAAAAGTGATCTTCCTTATGCAGTAGTTCATCGTATGGCAATATGTGGAGAGTACCGGGGGCAAGGTATAGCAAGTATTGCGTTTCGGCTGACTGAAAAACTGTGTATTCAAAAAGGAATTTACAGCGTTCGGGTCGATACTGATGAAAATAATACAATTATGAGGCATGTTCTATCAAAAAATGGTTTTAACTACTGCGGAACTATATGGTTTGACAACAATGAAAAATATGCCTATGAAAAAATATTGAAAAGGGAAGTCAGTGTCAATGGAGCAGTCTAATTTACAGCAAAAAAAATTAAATATTATTCAGCTAATCGTTGCGGTAGCTGCTGCGTGCCTTGTTCACGGAGTTATGCAAGGAGTACATGATAATTACGGGATTATGTTGAATGGCCTTCTCCCCGTAACCAATGTCGATTATGCCGGTATCAGTTTTTGTATTGGTGCAGGAGCATTGGTTTATGGATTCGCACAACCATTTCTCGGAATGCTTGCGCTTCGGAAATCAAATGTTTTCGTAATTTTCATAGGGATATTATCTACCATCGTTGGTTTGGTGATTACACCGCTGTGCCGGAACATATTTACATTGTTTATATTCTTTGGCTTGGTTTTGCCGTTTGGGACAACAGGGCTTTGTTTCGGAATTGTCATGGGTGCAATCACGCCAGTCCTTGGGGAACGTCGGGCAGCTATTGTATCAGGAATTGTGCAAGCAAGCGCAGGAATTGGCGACGCACTGATGTCTCCTGGGTTGGAAAGGATAATTTCTGGCTTTGGAATTCGCGCCGCGATGACAATTACAACCCTCCCTTTTTTTATAATGGTTCCAGTTGCTTTCTGGTTGGGCAAAAAAAGTAGGGACTGTACGATTGTTTCAAGAGATAAAAAGACAATAGGTAATCAATCTCTTTCTTCTATTTTGAAAGTTGCCTTTGCAGACAGAGATTACCGATTGATTCTGATTGGATTTGCCACCTGTGGTTTCAATATGTCCATCATTGAAAGCCACTTGTTTTCACAATACTTGTCCTATGGTATTTCTGGGAAAACGGCGTCTTTAACACTTACCATTTATGGAATTGCCACAATGACAGGTGCGGTGTTTGTCGGTTTTCTCGGCGCGAAATTTCGCATGAAAAACATTCTCGGATGTGTTTATGCCATGAGGATATTAATTTCTTTGGGGTTTTTGATTTTGCCCAAAACAGTACCATTTGCGTTCCTTGCTACAACGCTTCTGGGAATGAGCGGCGACGCAACAGTACCACCTACATCAGGTATCATCAGCCGTAAGTTTGGCGCAGAGAAGATGGCCGTTCTGTACGGTTTTACCTTAATCGGACATCAAATTGGGGCTTTTGCAAGTTCATATCTTGGTGGCATCCTTGTAAAAATGAATATGGGATATTCACCGTTGTGGGCAATCAATATGGTTTTGGCTGTAATCGCCTCTATCGCAAGCTTTTCTATTCGTAATGACAAAACTTCTATGGGATAATATTCGGATATGTTGTGACAAGGTAAGAAATCTAAGTATTTACTGGCCACGTCTTTTCCGGGGAAGGGGTAAGAATGCGAAAAAACAGAGTTTTAATCATCGACCATGATTTACAGACCTGCAAGGACATTAAGTACAACGTAGACAGCGAAATGACAGATGAGTATTATACCCTGACTGTCCGGGAAGGGCTGACGGAGCTGGCGAGTAAAGAATACGATTTAGTTATTCTCAACGCCTGTTTCCCCGAAAATGACGGCATGGAACTGCTAAAGACCCTGCGAGACTTAAAGCCCATGCCTATCTTGATTCTTTCCACATCATCGGCGTTGGCGGACAAATTGGAGGCATTCAAAGTAGGCGCTGACGACTATCTGACAAAGCCTTTTGAAACTGAGGAATGTCTAGCTCGTGTCTATGCCCTTCTGCGCCGTTTCTGTGATCTGAACCACCTAAAAACGCGGGTCTATTCCATTGTAGCCCATGACGACCTGATAATAAAACGACATACCCGGCAAGCTCTGATAAGTGGACGACCGCTGGAACTGACCTACCGGGAATACGAATTACTCAACCTGTTTATGAGCCACCCGGAGCGCGTATATACCTTTGAACAGCTCTACGAACAGGTGTGGACCGAACCGTACATGGGCAATAAAAATAGCGTTGTATGTGAAATGAAACGCCTTCGGAAAAAGCTGGGTGACACCGATCCGATAGAAGCCGTCCGGGAGGTAGGCTATCGTTTTAAGAAAAAGTAAAAATCATGTCATCTATCGTCAGAAACAAACCGTGTTTTGACCCTGTACTAACCGTAACTTGACTTTTTCCCCCTTTATACTTGTCCCTATCAAGCAAAAAGGGGTAATGTGCCAATTAAGGACACTTATGCCATTCCCTGCAAGGTGGGGAATGACAGATGGAAAGGGTCAAACGATACAAGAAAATCAGAATCACCAGCAAAGTGCCGCAGCTCTCATTGGGAGAGTTACGGCGCTTTTTTCATCGACATTGGTCAGACAGCGACTATCACACGACGGAAAAATCAGGACGCAGCTACTATGACAACGGCCTCCCCCTGGCGGACGAGTACCTGGACCTTATTGTATCCGTCCCATCTGTGGAGGACAAGCTGTTCCAGAAGCTGGCCGAGGCTGAAGCGGACGCGGAACGCGCCAGAACCTGCGCCCTTCTGATGGTCCAGATCCGAAGCTGCCTGACACCAAAACAGTACCGTCGTCTGTGGCTGCTCTGTGTGGAGGGAATGAGCGTCGAGGCTATCGCTGCTATGGAGGGCGTGACCCACCAGAATGTCTCCAAGTCTATTATCAAGGCCAGAAAAAACTTCAAAAAAATTTTGGTAATAAGGGAAAACAGGGTGCGAAACCGCCTGCAAAAACGTGAAGAGTGAAGGACATGCTTTCCCAGTTCTTCCCTGAACCATGACAACTGAATATACGGTATTGCAGGCACAAAACCCGCGTGATAGCGGCATAAGGCACGACGCCAAGACAACAGCTTTAAGGAGGTGAAGGACAAGCTGTTCGAGCGATCAACGTAAGCCTTAGACCCGGTGAGGCACACCGGGCGCGATGACAGCGCGGGGGATAATGACACTTCCTCACGGCTCCCTAAAGACTTGGGGGGAACCCTGCGGCGCACGTTACAAACGACGCTGTGGAGTTATGACAGCCTCGCCAGAGGCGGCCTGCAATATCCCCTTGCGCCAATTCCGGCGCACCGCTGGGGGGCGTGGCAAATACAGCGAGAATAAATTTTTCATATAGAACAAAGGCAGCCGCACCGACTTGTGCCGTTATGTTACGACGGCTCTGACCATATCAGTGCGGCTTTCTCTTTTTCTGAAGGAGGCTACATTATGAATACTGATGTACCCATCTGGGAGAAATATACATTGACGATTGAAGAAGCGTCAAAATACTTTCGCATTGGCGAAAATAAGCTGCGCAAACTTGCTGAAGAAAATCCAAGTGCTGGCTGGGTCATTCTGAACGGAAACCGGATTCAGATTAAACGGAAGCACTTTGAAAAAATAATAGATGGACTGGACGTGATATAAATGCAGACGGGCCTTGCATGTGCTATAATCTTTGTAGCATATCAAAGGCTCTATCCGTCATGAAAGGAGCATGACGAATATGTCAGAGAAAAGACGAGACAGCAAAAACCGTATTTTGCAGTCTGGAGAGAGCCAGCGACCAGATGGAAGATACCAATATAAATATACTAACGCTTTTGGAGAACCGAAATTTGTTTACTCATGGAAGCTGGTCCCCACGGACAAAATTCCTGCCGGAAAACGGGCTGACCTTTCACTTCGTGAAAAAATTAAGCAGATACAGAAGGACCTTGACGACGGCATAGACACCATCGGCAAGAAAATGACGGTCTGCCAGCTTTATGCCAAGTATATCCGGCAACGGGGAAACGTGAAGAGGGGAACCAAAAAAGGACGCAAACAGCTCATGAACCTTCTTTCTGAGGATAAGCTGGGGGCGGCCAGCATTGAAAATGTGAAGCTGTCCGACGCTAAAGAATTGGCGCTGCGTATGCAGGAAAAAGGGATTGCCTTCAATACTATTAGCAATCACAAGCGTTCCCTGAAAGCTGCCTTTTTCCTAGCGGTCCAAGACGACTGTCTGCGTAAAAATCCGTTTGATTTCAACATCAACGAGGTATTGAACGATGACACGGAACTCAAGGTGCCGCTCTCCCCGGAGCAGGAAAAAGAACTCCTGAACTTCATACAGGAGGATAAGGTCTATCAGAAGTATTACGACGAGATCGTTATCCTGCTGGAAACAGGGCTTCGTGTCTCCGAGCTTTGCGGGCTGACCGATACCGACTTAGATTTTGAAAAAGGCTATGTCAAAGTAGATCATCAGCTTTTACGGAGCGCAGAGGACGGCTTCTACATTGAGACACCCAAGACGGAAAGCGGCATCAGGCAAATACCAATGACCGCAGCCGCCAGCGAAGCGTTCAAGCGTGTCCTGAAGAACCGCAAGGGTGCTAAACCTATTATCATTGATGGATACGCGCATTTTCTGTTCCTGAACCGGGACGGCCTGCCAAAAACGGCGGCAAACTACGATGCCATGTTCAAGTGCCTGTTGAAGAAGTACAACAAGTGCCATGAGGCACCGCTGCCGAAGGTAATGACCCCTCACACCATGAGACATACATTCTGCACGAAGAAAGCCAATGCAGGCATGAACCCCAAGGCGCTGCAATACATCATGGGTCACGCAAACATCGTCATGACGCTCAACTATTATGCCCACGCCAATTTCGATTCGGCCAAGGCAGAAATGGACCGCCTGGACACTGGAATGGACGTTGCAGCATAGTAGTAAGATTGTGTTTTACTACTCAATCTACTACTTTTCAGAGCAAAGACATGAGCGGTTATGGGGGTATATGTGAGGTTCTTCCAATACACAGTAAGCCGGGAAAGCCCGGAGTTACGGGCTATACCGGCATTTAAGAAGAAATAAAGAGATAATCAAAAATCTATTCAGATATTACCCTATACTTAAAAGATGACTTTTTTCTAAGATGCTGTAACAGGGATTTGGGACGACGCTGATGGGATTTCAATGATGAAAGCAGTGCGTCCATTACCGCTTTCAGCCTTTATCTGTCCGCCGTGCAGTACAATAATATTTTTTGCAATCGCAAGCCCCAAGCCGGAGCCTCCTGTTTCGCTTAATCTGGCACTACTTAAACGGCAGAATTTATCAAAAATTACATTAAGCTTATCCTCCGGAATTTCCCCATCATTTTCAAATTGAATCACCGTCCATTCTGAAAGCTCTCTGGCTGATACTTTGATAACGCTGTTTTCCGCACTATAAGAAATGGCATTTTTCAGGATATTATTAAACACTCTTGCCAGCTTATCAGAGTCTCCATATACAGATATGTCCTCATCTACATGGTTCTCTATGATTTTTCCACATGCATTCAACTGCGGATACAACTCATCGGAAATCTGAGCAATCATATAGAAAAGATCAACCTTTGTCTTATGAAGCGGAAGAGATTCTGAGTGGCTGCGGGTAATCTCAAAAAACTCATTCACCAGCGTCCTGAGCCGGTTCGCCTTTTCCCATGCAGTATGGATATATTTTGCTTTCTCCTCATCGGGCATATCCGGTGTTTCATCTAAAAGGCTGAGATATCCGATCACAGATGTCAGTGGGGTCTTGATATCATGGGCCAGGTATACTACCAGATCATTCTTCTGCTGCTCTGCCCTCTTAGCCTTATCCGCCCGTTCTGCAAGTGTCCGCTTTACATCGGCCAATTTATGCTCCACACTCTCCAGTTCCGGAGACAGGGAAATCGCTGCTCTTTCTTCCATAAGCTTGTCAATCCCTGTTACTACTTCATCAAAATATCGTTTATATGTGTCCAACAGCATATGAAACAGCAAAAATACAAATATGATTATGATCAATGTAAGAATAAACTGCATATTGGCAGTCACTATCCTGAAATATATCAAATCAGCTTCCTGTTCACTGATTGAAGGGCTGCGTGCAATCCACCCAACAATGGCATCTGCTAAGTGTCCGCGCGTCAGCATCCGCAGACCAAAGACTGCAGCAACTGCTCCCACTGTAATCAACAATCCTCGGATAAACGTAATACGGCCCAGCTTTGAATAGTTATACTTTGGTTTTTTATATCTCCCCAATTTTATATCCAACCCCCCATACCGTTTTTATATATCTGGGATTTTCCCCGGTATCCTTCATCTTCTCGCGGAGATGGCGGATGTGTACGGTAATCGTATTATTACTCTTGTTATAATATTCTTCCTGCCAGATTTCATGGAATAATTCTTCGGCACTGACAACACTGCATCTGCGCTCTAAAAGAATCCTTAATATGGAGAATTCCGTAGGAGTCAGTGACAACGCCTCTCCATTAAGCCGGCATTCATATGTCTTAATGTTCATCGTCAATCCGGCATATTGAAAGACTTCATCCGCTGCCGGAACCGCTGCGCCCACATTATATTTCTTGTAACGGCGAAGCTGGGCCTTTACCCTCGCTACCAGTTCAAGGGGCAGAAATGGTTTTGTTATATAATCATCTGCGCCGAGTGTAAGCCCGGTAATTTTATCCGTCTCCCCGTCCTTTGCCGAAAGCATGATTACCGGATATGTGTACTCCTTGCTTCGTATGGACTGGCATATCGAAAGTCCGCTGATATCCGGAAGCATAATATCCAATATAGCCAGATCAAAGTCTGTACTCCCAATACAGACAAGCGCTTCCTCCCCTGAATAAAACTTATATACATCCATATTTTCATTTTGAAGATACACTTCGATCAGATCCGCAATTTCTTTCTCATCATCAACAACAAGTATTTTTTCAAGCAAAGCATGACACCCCTTTCAGATTAAATCATATACATTATACCGGATCCATAACACTAATGTGTTTATATATAATGGATAAATGATTAATTATTTCCTAAGATACACATAATTTCCATTTTTATTTCTGTTGGAGAAATCTGATACTCAGGCTCGCAAACTGTTTGGCTGGAGCCTTAGTTTATAAAAAGAAAAAAGCGGCTTGAAAATCAATTCAAAACCGCTGGTAGAATTCGCATTTATGTTTTAAAAGCTTTGTAAAATTTTCATGCGCCGATTCCCTCATCAGCAGCAGAAAATTTTAAGTTTGCATCCTCAATTTTTTCACAGCCGCTTTTAGATTTTGCCTGTTCCACAGTTCCGTAAAACACGGTTTTACCCCTTTTTCAAAATACAGATCTCGTCACAGAGGGCTTCCAATTCCTCCATAAACCTCGATCTGCCACTCTGTCATTTTTAACGTTTTGACGGCTTATAAGCTAACAGATTTAATTCCTCCAGTGTATGATTATAACGCTCCAGAACCGATTCGATCACTCCCGGCCAGTACCCTCCGCGGTCCAAAAGATAAGGTTCCCCATCCCTTAGCCTGGCCCTCGGAAACGCATCCTTTACCGCCTCCTGGTGAGCCGGCAGAGAAAGAGCAATCCCTATACCAGGGCTTGCTGTCCGGCGCAAATAAGTCTTAAACATCTAAATTCCCCTCCCTGTCCTTTCACATTTAGCCGTTTCTATTTTTGATACTCTATTAAAAAAGGCCAGCTATTTTTTGATCTGGCTGACCTGAAATTTTACCTCATATCCTCTTTTTCCTGTCTCGCATCTATGAAAAGGCAAGAAAATCGGGGTAAAAACGGCCATTGGGGGGCCGATTTTTTCCTCGATTTTCCGTCAAAAACTACTACATCTTGTGGTTTAGCCTCTTCATTTTCCTTCTGGAGTACAATTCCGCATCATTATTACCACCTCGACATTTGTTGAGTGGGTGATAATGATGCACACATGTAAGATACTCTATTCCAATATCTGCAAAATCCGCCTTTTCTCAAATATCGTAATATCACCACACCTATTAATTCGTAAAGTAGAATGATGGGGAATAGGTACAACTATTCCTCTGCTCAAAATCATATTCATATAAAATACATTTGCCAAACCCCATTGAATTTTGACCCAGAAAAAACATCAACGCATTTGGTGCAGACGCAAATATATGTAAGACTGCCCGACGCTCTGCCAGATTCCGTCCGCCAATCGCTTCATAAATTGAATTAGCCAAGAGGGCGGCATGTGTGCCATCTTGTACCGAAAAATTGGTGGCGCCATTTTCCTCCAACGTGCAGTCAATCAAACGCCCGATCGGTATATGACTTTCCTCAACATAATTTATCACGTAATTACGTATGTTTCGAGTAACGTTTAATATTAGCGCTGTATCATACTTATTTTCAACAGGACCTGAATCTGAAATTTTCCAATTCGGATATTTTCTTCCCGGTGCGAGCTTCACATTCCATAGTACAGTTCCATGAGCAGATGTTTTTTGTACCGGAAAGATATTAATCCCCACCTTACTGTTCAGTATTCTGCCAGCAGCAAAAGCAATGCTACAATGTGTAACTAAAAATAATTGATAGGCATGTTTCTTATCTGTATTGGTTCGTAAAAACGATTCCAATTTTTCATAAATGTCCCTATTCCAATCGAGGTTTTCTTTAAACTCACGGTCTTTAAAATTATCAGTCAATGATAAACAGCTTTCCGCTTCTTCCTCCAATTTTATTTCGCTAGAAGAGAAACTTACAATCCCGATCGATATTCTTTCGGGGATGTACTGATCGGCAAGAAGAATGACGCGCTTATCTAATTCTTCATCAAATTCTTTCCTTGAAACACCTTTCCCATGCGTGGAAGAAATCAATTGATCACTTTCCATTGCTAACGCAATGAATCGTACCTGTTCATATGAACTCGCATAATGTCTAAGTGAAATATACTTAAACAAAGAGGCTATCACAATTTTTTGCAGTGCCTCAGTATCGCAAGGCAGATGTGAAAATGTGATTTCTCTTCCTTTCACTATATTGACATCAAATCCCTTCAGAGAATCTTGCGCTTTTGTATCCAACTGTCCATGCTGAAGTTTGTCTATAGAATTAATAAAGGTTCGTGTCGCCTCATCGCATTGACCAATTAAATAAAGTTCAAAACTCGTTGCCCCCACATTATCATAAATCAGATCTATTAACCATTTTTTTATTGCGCTTTTGTTAAAAGTATTGATCGTTGACTTAACTTGAATGCTTTTGATGATTACAAGATTTGCCTCTAACGCAATGTCGACCTTATCATTTTTAGAATCTAACTCAATATAAATTCTATCCCAGCCTTCATGGCATAAAGCCTCAAGAACGGTAGCAAACCCTTGATATATAAATCCTCGTAATGCCTCTTTTCCTCCCATAATATCATCCCTTTCTCAATCCTACGCGCTTCTGCTACTATCTCTACGACGTCTCTCCCTTTTCAAAGCCGTTATGTACCTGGGACACTGGGATATTCAAACCATCATGAACCCTTACGTTTTCAATAAAGTACGGTTGTTTACCTGCCACTCCAATAAGCGTAACATTTTATCGTTTATTCCGCATTATTATTGCTACCTCGATATTTGTTGAGTGGATAATAATGACGACGGGATGGCATAATTCTCCCCAAGCGGGAACTAAATAATCCTCTTTACGCGTCATTTTAATCCGCTTGATGTTCTAATTCCAACAAATATTTATCATAGTCTGACATAAATAATCGATCCTGTACAATACGATATTTTTCAAACTCCGTCTCTGCATGAAGCTTCGCCTGTTCCGCGCTTACTTTTCCCGGTCCCATCAGCAATTCGTTCCCATTAAACTCCAGGAATCCGTCAAGACGCTTTGCCCAGTCCTCCATACTCATCGGTATTCTTCGTTCTGCTTGCAACTCCGCATAATCGAGATACAGTGAAACGATTCTCTCTAAATAGGACATTTCCTTCTCGCTCAGATAGTTTTTAGCAACAATAACATCTGCTTTGACGATTTTCCCATCCGGCGCTGATTCCCATGTTGTCAGTCCCATATGTTCTTTTTCAGCATTTGCACGCTCTACAATCAATTCTGCTGCCGTATGCCGGTGTACTGCCCAGTGCATTTTATTTTGGACCATTTTGAAAAACTGCCGGGTAGTCTTAGCTTCCTTGTCGTAATCAAACGCTGTGGCATAAAGATCCGTAACCTTTTGATAAAACTTGCGTTCGGATAGACGTATCTCACGAATATTTTGCAGCTGACGTTCAAAATATTCATCGGTGAACATATGCCCTTTTTTCAGGCGCTCTTTGTCCATCGTCCAGCCTTGAATCGTATAATCCTTGACAATCTGCCCTGCCCATTTGCGGAATCTTACAGCGCGCTCATTGTTAACTTTAAAGCCAACTGCAATGATTGCCTGTAGGTTATAATGTTTCGTACTGTAGGATTTACCATCTGAGGCAGTTATTAAGTATTTCTTAATAACTGATTCCTCGACCAGCTCATTATCTTCAAATATCCTTTTAAGGTGCTGATTGATTGCCGATACAGAAACATCATATAAGGTTGCCATCATTTTCTGCGTCAGCCAGATGTTCTCGTCCTCATAGCGCATCTCAAGACTATCTGAGCTATTACCTGTAGATGCCACATATGTTAGATACTCTGCGGCTGAGCTGTGTATTGTAATCTCTTTTTTCTTGTTCGCCATATTTTCTTTATGCTCCATATTCAGCCTCCAATAATTTAACCAATAACGACAAATGGTCACTTATTTCTTTGTTAGGGATTCTATTTCTTTACAAGTCTTTTGTTTCTATTTTTTTCAAATATTCCACACAAGCAATATTATTTGCCAATTCCTTTCTAACCAACACATGATCTAGGCAATACCAATACTGCGTCATCAATTCCTGTTCATAGTAAAATCTACCATACCAGAAGTTCTCCCAAAAACGAAGTAAGCCCCACAAACGGTTTTTCTGAATTTGCGCGTTCGCATATCACTTCTGCTGCTCTATGACCATGTGCTACGAAATGCAGCTTATTTTGTACAATTTAAAAAACTCTATTGAATCTTTGCTATAAGGATCATAGTTAACACTCGTGACATATAAATCGAGCACCTATCGATACAATACCTGTTTGGATGAATGGATATTTCCAATGCGCTCAAGGCATTCACGCCAGTAATTGCCACCGCCAGTACATTTCAACCTCTCATCATCCATAGTAAAGCCTTTAATCATGTATTCCTTTAAACGCGCTGTCGCCCAACAACGAAATCTCATGACAATCGATGATTTTACACGATATCCAAGAGTTATGATCTTGTCAAGGTTATAAAATGGTCTATCTTTTACAACCTTTCTATTGCCTTCTTGACGAACCTGTCGGAAATTCCGACAGGTTGACTGCTCATCCAATTCGCCTTCTTCGTAAATATATTTTATATGCTCAACCATATTAGTTCTGGAGCTTTCACCTCTATGTGTGTAAGGCCATTTTATTTTTGATAAATTATAATTTCACCCTGATTCTCCTTTAAATAACCTGCCTTCTATTTTTTCTATCTCCTCTTTTGTTTAAAAATCATCCTCTCAAGATTTCATCAATTTGTTCAGATTCAATTCGTTTTTTTAAATAGCCTATTTGCGTTTCTATATGATTTTTATGCTTTATCCATTTTAAACCTATGAAGCTTGGAAGCAGCGACTCAAGAAACTCAATCCAAGCAGAATACATGGGTACTGCACTACCTGACCAACTACAAAAAGTAGGTGTTAACGGTAAACCTTCAAAATCTTCAAACAATGGATTTTTTTCAAGGAACAGCAAAATATATTCCTTTTTTCTTTCTATTCCTAATTTTGATATAATTGAAAATAAACAATACATTTTTATATTATTACAGGAGGACAGTTGAATGCATTGCCGTATCCACTCGTCTTGCCTACCTAATAGATTTTGCTCATTTTGAATTGGTAATAGTATAGACTCCAGAAAATACGGTACTGACAGCCTGGGAAACTTACAATTCCTAATTAACTCATCAAAAATTTTATTATATATTTCTATAAATTCATCCAAATCAAAAAAGCAACGATGCCTTTCTTGATGGTCACTAAAAGTGTCACTATTTATTAAATGACCTATATACTTATCCAATATAGAAGGCCTAACCAAATATATTTCTTTCAAGAATTGTCCGTTATAATCGTGGTCCTTATCAAACGTCAGCATGGCACAATAAATTTGTTCAAGCAATTCCATATTACCATTAAATTTTCGGATTACTTCCTGCGGCGTATTATGATTGTCATTAAACAATAAGCCAAAATAAATATGCACTATAAAAGGTGAATACCCCATCTTGGCTAAAAGGATTTTACAGCCCTTTATCAATACCTGCTCATCTATTATATTATACTTCTCCAGAAAGTCTACATCACGCATTGATGATGAAGTAATATCTCTGTCAGAAGTATCTTTCAAAAAGTCATAAAGCCCATATAATTGATTTTCAGTAATTAACTCTTGCGGTAATTCATGATAATAGGCATACAGCCAAGCATTTTTCTGACTATAATCTCTACCAATAATAATTTGATACACTTCTGAATCAGACAATAGAGAAAAGAGAGTGCTCAGAAAGTGCGATGGAGGTAAATTATTTGGCGTATTTTTCTCTATGTAATACTTAATTGCATTAACGAAGCAATCTTTTCTAAGAGCAATAGCATCGAAGGCAATTTCTAATCCTTTTCTAACCTCCCAAGATGTATGTCCATCCAATTCTGGGATTTCATAACAAACGTCAATTAATTTCTTGAACATTTCATTATCACAATTAGAGACATATTGATCAATTATTTTCCGTTTTAGTTCCTCACGTTCTCTATAATTAACTTCTTTTTTATAATCTGGTCCTTTAAGAAAAGAAAATAGTTGAAAGTATTCTCCCTCAAAATATTCATCAAATAACGATTCACAAGAGAGGTTCCTCCCATTGAAAACGCGAACTATTTTATTCGCTAAAAGGCAGTTTTCTAACTCACTTGGAGGATAATTTGACTTTAAAATGGATTTGATGTATTTTAAATCAAATTGTAAAACGGGAATGCTTATATCCTCGATAGTACCACCATATGAACTAAGAATTTCTCTAATTTTTGCTCTGTACGTTTCAATTTCACATAAATCGGATAAAGATTCCCAAATTAGACTTCGGTATTTTTCAACACCTTCAGATTTAGATAATGAAATTTGATAAATAGTAAATGTGTTCTTTCGGCCTCCCTCTGCCGGAGTAAAATGCAATTTCAAAAATTCTTTTGCTATTTCTAAAAAAAGAATAACAACTGATTCTTGTTTCCAGTCATCCGAATACTCCTTTATCTTCTCTAAAAAAGTTATTTGTGTGTAAAAATCATAGTGCATAGAAGCTTTATTAATGCCGAAATACATATTAATTGCATGATAAAATTCAATATATAAATCTGGTCGCTTTAAATAGTACTGAAAAAACAAATCACAGGCTGTTGGCAAATCCGTCATATCTGCAAAACCACCAAGAATTTTGATTATATCGTTTGTTATATTCTGATAGTTTTTCCCTTTCTCAGTATCAATGCCACGCCATTCACTAATCACACCTTCTTCTAATTCAATTTCATTTTGCAAGATCAAAAGTGTTTCAGTAGGATTTATACGAAAAAACACTTTCACAAATTCAAAGAAGATCGGGGATTGTTCTGTTAATAATTCATCCCATAATATTTTTATTTCTTTCTCAACAAAATTGTAAAGAGTTATATTTCTAAATATATTAAGTAATGTATTAACAGAAAAGATTGTTCGCTCTCTATAACTTTGAAAACAAGCTTTAATCATTTCCGACAGACTGAGTAGTTTCTTATCAAAGAAAACATATTTAAGCAAATAATTAGATAGGCATTGCTCAGAAAAGCGAACGGCTTTATCATTGCAAATATCGACAATTTCCTGCTCGTGAAGCATGTAGATATTTTCAATAAACTCATCTCGATTTAACCCTTTTTCCTGCAAAATCGGCAAAAAAGGATCAATATGGTCTAAATGAATTGCTTCTAAAAAAGCTACTATACCAGCTGTTATGCACACGTTATTGTTGGCAAGCATTTGATTATCCTCTAAAGATGATCCATAATAATCTTCATATAATTGTGACACATCATTAATAGAATCTAAACGATTTGAATTACACGCTACTTTCCCTGCAAGTATAGCAATACGAGCATTTCCCTCTGCAATTCTTACAATTCTTTCATGATAATCTTGATTTAAAATACCCAATGAAGTTTCAAGCAATGTTTTAATCTCATCATCTGTAAATACATTTACATTTATGGTTTCATATGAAGCAATTTCTCGAACATCATTTATCACTTTTTGAAGTGCATAATCCCGTACTGTAATAAGTATTTTTACGTTGTACCCCTCTGATTTCATAGTTACATAACGAATAATATGCTGCAATCCTGATAATTGATTTGCATCATCAATAAAAAGAAAATAGTTACCAGGGCTGTCTATAAAAAGCTTCAAATCCTCGTATATTGGTAAGGCATTACTGTGAATGCAATAGATCTTTTCATTGTTAGCGTCCCGGTGATTTCTCACATAATGGAAAGCTAAGCGAGTTTTTCCTGTACCTGCTGAACCGCTGAGTATAACAACATCCACTTTCAGATAAGCATCACTAATATCTTTACATTCTTTTTCTCTAAATAAAAATTTAGTATCAATTGGAGCCGCCATTCTATTCGAGTTATAACGTTTAATAAAATCCTCACACGATTGAATTTGATCAGTGCTTATTGATATTCCTAAAAAATCACGTGAAAGATTATGGTGGAAAAGATATATATCTTCTGCAAGTTTATCAATTCCAATAACCATTAGCTTGATTCCAACATCTTCGCATAAAGCTTTTATCTCACTATCTTGAGAGGGTGTAAGATTTGATGAAGTATGGCAATAAATGATTTCGGAGATTTTATTATGCGGAACGCCTGTCTTTGATGTATTAAGACATTTTTCAAGGTCATCCTTAATTTTTGCAAATAAGCCCGACCGTTGAGTCGTATATTCTACAAAAATATACTTTCCATTTAATGCAATAAAATAAGTATCTGGTGTCCCTGGGGTGGTCTTTCGTGTACCTGCTTCTCCACCAAGAGACACTATATTAGAATAGCCAATTTTATATAAATAAGAATCACAAAGGTTTTGAAATGACCCTGCATCCAATTGGAGAATTCTCTGTTTAATGCTTTCGATAATAGCCATAATCAACACCTCTACTCTTTGAAATCATCTTGTTACTCTAAATTATCTTAAATACTTTTCAGACACGTCCAAATTGATTCGTTCTATCAGCCTATATTCTATTTTAACTTGTGCTATATCTAATTAAGATACTTTAAGGCCTGTCTTATTGGCATTTCCAGCGACTATGTAATAAACTTTTATTGTCCATTTGGACCTTCTCCTATGCTTGAGTTTGTCTTGCAACACCATTCTCATTTTAGCGTAGGAGAATTTTTATTGATATCCTCCTCGTTTCCACTTAAACGATTCTCCTCAGCATAGCTGGGGAATTAGAATTCTAATTTAACATAACTATCATCCAGTTGATATCAATGAAACAACTATTTTCGAAGGTCAAAGCACAGCCATTTTCTCGGTATTTCAAGGTCATCTTTCGCCAAAAGCCACTATATCTTGTGGTTTAACCTCTTCATTTTCCTTCTGGAGTACATTTCCGCATCATTATTACCACCTCGACATTTGTTGAGTGTATAATAATGATGGATAAAAGGCAGAGTTGGACCTGGGTGTATTGTATTTTCTATAGAAAACACCATAATTACGATTAGAAGTTTTCTATGTATTGCAGTAGTAGTCGCTTTACACTAGTCTGTTGTTTTCCCCAGCTAATTTCAAGTATAGGCCAAAATATTGCAAATACTTTTCTCCACTTATACACTTAAGTAAAAATCTCAGATAAAACAGAAAGGGATCTTTCATCATATCCAATAACAGATTTTAAGAATAATGTTCTATCCTCACTTAAATTCTGCAATATCCCACTCGTGAGCATATCCACAATAGTTTGCTGCATTCTTTTTATAGGTATAGCAACTACAGCATATTCCTCCTGAAAACACATAATATACGAATCAGTCTCCAACTCTGATAAAGCATTTGACAATGTACCTTCATCAATACAGTGTGAAAAATAATCCCAAATCTCTAAACAATCTGGTTCGGAAAACGAAACACTCCTATAGTTTACAATCTCTCTTGCATTCATTAGCCACTCATAAGCATCATTATCTTCAATTTTATTCGATAATAAACGATCTGAAAAATTGAACATATCTCTATAGTGATTTATTGTACCTTCATGCGTTGTATTATATTTTCTATTTGTACTACCATAAGGTTTCTCTCCTGCTCGTGCAACCAAACGAAACATACTTCTACATCTTAAAATAGCTATTTCTTTTGAAGCCAGTGTTGCACGAATAAGGTAGTATACCGCATAATACAACTTTATTGTTGCCCAAGAAAATCGCTTCTGAAATACCGCATCAATTCCCTCTGAAAAGCTCAAAACACCATTATAAAAAAAGTCAACTGCATCCTTGTTCAAAAGTGTTTTTAGCTGTTCCGCTTCATTTATAGTCAACATATGATTTTTAAATTCTTCTCGCATATTAATCAAATCTTCTGGAGCAGCACCAATTAGATTCTCATAAAAAAGTTGCGCACGATTTCTACTAAAATTTATACTCATTTTGTGCTGGAACATCCTTTAGCAAGGCACTTTTCAAATATTGGTAAACAATATTTCGCTGCTCTTTACCTTGCTTATTTTTTAATTCCTCTTTATATATAAGATCCGTTCTGTCTAACGGAATCAATGATCGAATCGTTGTTTGCTCAAATGATTTTCTTTCCGCACATTTGGGTATAAGGTCTTTGCACAAAAAATCAATTCCTGCATAACAACCCGAATTTGCCATAAATGGATTCCCTGATTTTAACCACATCCCTTCTTTTTCATAAAATGACCGGAGTACATTAAAAAAATTACAAATCACTTTATATTGAGACTCAAAATCTCTAAGATTATACTCATTAAATACACCTTGATCTGTCGTAAACTGTTTTATCGCATTTACCATTGCTGACAAATCCACTTTTCCAACTCCTTGTGCAGAACCTGGTAGCTTTATACACTGATAATATGGAGAATCCATATCCTCATGCAAATGATTGGCTATATCTGTTGCCCTCACAATATAAAAGTTCTTTTCTTTAACCTCACCAAACAGATCATACACTAAACTACTCGGGACCGGTTTCTGCTCTGTATTAATGTTTAAAAAAATCCTTGCAGCTTCTGGCGTTGTTAGATTCTGGGCTAAAAGCACAATAATTTCCTGCTCACCTATTTCTGGTTTTTCCTCATATGCCTGCTTTAGCCCCTCCAATCTATGCTGCCCATCAATAACTTGTGCACCAGCCGATACTTGCGGAATACGAAGTACATCTCCATCTACAACGATCGGATAATTTTTTTCAACCCAATTTAAAATAAATGTATTAAAAAACATATTACCGTCTAAAATAAAACTCTTTATAGAACTAATCCTACGCTTGCTCAATACTCTTTGTACTGCCCCTGGAATATTGTCACGCCCCCTTACTGCCACATAATATATCGGCAACAAGTCTTTTACTTTCATTAAAAAAATCTTTACATCTATATCTCCGAGTTTTGTTGTAATATAATTATTAATAACAGTATAATTCATAATTTATTTTCCCTCTCTTTCTACATTTATCATTTCACCACAAAACACATCAAAATTCTCAAGCATACACCCAGATTAACAGTATTCTTCACCGTAGATTAATAGGTTAATACCCACAATACCATCTCCCATAATCCAGTCCGTCCTCACACCTATCCAACCACCCTTCTGTAGTCTTATCAATCTTACTCTGGTCAAATCCTCTTTAGGATCGTCTCCACCGACTCATATTTCAGCGGTATGGTATTGCTCGGCACCACATGCTCAGTTCATTCCATCTCCGGCTCACATTCCTTTAGATTTCCTCCAAAGGTTGCTTATCCGATCACCAGACATACTATACTTGAAGTATGTCATCTTATCAACGCTATACGCTCTTCCCATCACAATGGCGATCTTATCAGTAAAATCAAACAGCTATAGTTAATAAAATCTTATGTATTTTTATTACTTTATTCAAGAATTTCTTTTAATTCTGTCAGTTCCTCCTTATATTTTTCATCATCAATATGAGATAATAACTCTTCCATATTTATCTCAACTAAAGCCTCATCTTCAAACATTAGGTATTCCATATATTCGTTTTTAATAAGTACAGCCAAATGTCTTGGTAAACCAATATTTTGTAATTCTATAGTATCCTTATCCATGGTTCCATATTCTAAATATTCTGCCCAATTGGGGCCAGCTGCCTTCTTTCCATTTTTTTCTGCTACTATTAAATAAAAGTTTAAAATATAATTTTTAATTTTAAAACGCAGTATATTATCAATATCAGAAATCAAATCGTTGATAACCATATTTATGTGCACTTTATTATGTGAATCAAAGGGAATATAACCATTCTGATCCCATATCTCCCCTTTCCTTTTATAATAATTTATCACATTGGTTATCATCATATTGAGAGGTGTTGATTTCATCCATGTATACATCAAAACTGCAAAATAATGCAGTCTTGACTTTTGTCTAACCATTGGCTTTCTACCCTTAGATTCCTCATCTCCCCAATTATAAAAATTATACATTTTTTCTAAAACTTCGTAACACGTATCTACGTTAACCTCATTAGGAAAAGCTTTCTCTCCCTCTTTCACACTGTTCCATATATCATTTTGATACGCAATTTTTATATTCGAACATTGCTCCATGATATATGTTGGTATATGATTATCCCTTTCTATTTTGTCTAAAATTCGTTTACCATTTTCATTTTTCTTTAAAAAATTAGACATAAGTATAGAATCCGTCTTGGTTGCCTGATGAGTAAATACAATATTGGCATAATGATCCCATACTTCTTTTTCAGAGTTACTGTAATTGGTCTTTGTAAAATCTTTAAACTCCAGAGATTTTTCCAGATTTTTATAAAAGTTTTTTTGTCCTTTTATTACCAATGGATGAACCGCATCAATCTCTCTGGTCCTGACTACACGCAAATCTTTTGTTGGATTATCCCATCTATTTCTTTTATCTTCAAGACGTACACAAATAATATTTCCACTTAACTCTTTACTAAGCCGCCCAGCTCTTCCAGCTAGATTCCAAAAATCTATATCTGAAAATTTCGTGTTTCCAATTGCATTGCTAAATATAAAAATATTTTTTGCAGGTAAATTAACCCCCTCCAATAATGTTGAAGTACAAAAAATGTAATCAATAACCTTTTCTTCAAATAATTTCTCAATTCTTTCTCTTATGCGTTGCGGAAGCCTTCCAAAATGAAACGCCACGCCTTTTTGCAAGCAATCTATCAGAAAATAATCTCTATGAATATATGTCTTTATTAATTCTATAAGCGAGTTGATTCTTTCATCTTGCTTATCTGGTAACTGTGAAGAAAACCCACGCGCAAAATCTATCGTATCTGCTACCGTATTACAATAAATTATATTTTTGCAATTATGCCCTAATTTTACTAACATTTTTGTTGCATATCGCTCTTCCTTTTTTCCTAAATCCTTAAAAATAATATCATCACCTGTTTCAGTGAACATTCTCCCCTCATGTTTCACAAAGTCTATGTAAAAACGATTTTGAGCGACTGGTGATTCTTTTATTACCATTTTTTCGTCTAAACTTTTTTCGAACAACTGAAGAAATATATCTGCATTGGGAATATTAGGTGATGCAAAATATAACTTTATACTCTTCCTCTCAGCTAATAAAATAGCATGATAATACAAAGGGGCTCTTGAATCCTTTTCAGCTATTATTTTTTGTGCTTCATCAACAAACATATAATTAATAACCGGATTTTCCTTTTCACCCAGATAAGATATCAATCTCTCTGGAGTAAACACAAATACATATTTAAGGCCACGGTCTTTATAAATAGCAGGAACAATCGGATGGGCTAACACTCTATATCTTTCTCTATTGATACTTTTCTTTAGTCTGGCAGTCACCTGATTAATCAAAGCCCGCGTTGGTACTAATATTACAATATTCTCTCCTCCATGCTTTTCATTAATTATATACTGTATAAAAGCATCCATTATAAATGATTTACCAAAAGATGTAGGTCCTGAAAAACTAAAATGATTACTGTCTTTCATTGCTTCAAATAGTCTATATTGTGGGTCTGTAAAAACATAATCACTATAAGGAACTTTTTGATATATCTTTTTAATTTCTTTTTCCAGCATAGATTCGACTGTATCAACATCCATATTGTTCTTAACAGCAATATTTAATGATGCAAAGTTTCCCAACTTAGTCAAAATCGAATTTGCAAGGTATTGGTATTGCGGATCATCTTTATATGAATCATAGAGTAGGCTTATTATCTTATATGCTTTATTTCTTCCCACAGCCTCATTACTTCTCGACAGAATATCAGCAAATCTTAATACATCATTAAATTCTTTATCAGTCAAATCAATATCATCTCTTTGATAGAGAAAAATATAAGCATACTTAAGTTCCAATTTACGTGTCAAATCACTTAAATAGGGATCGTTTAAAGCTCTGCTAACCAAGGACTCCAACCAAGTCATTTTGTTATAGCCTCCATAATAATTTTTCTTTTGCTATCAATATCAGTAAATGGTAAAACATATATATAAAAGTTATGTCCTTGTAAATCAAAGTCAATGATTTTTTTCTGTATGTACTTTATTCTTTTAGTTACTTCATCAATAATAAGCGCTTTAATTTTATTTCTGAAATCTGGCGCTGGCATGGCTTTGTCTTTTTTTTCTATATTTACTTCAAATCCTATAAAAATCCCAAAGGCATCATCAACATCAAACTTTCTCTCCTTGGTTGGATAGATTAAACTTTCTAAGAATTCTCGTTCTTCGTCTGAAAACGATTCTTTAAAAAGGTTATCGCTAATTAAGCTCTTTTCATAATGCATACCACTTTTTGAATTGCCTTTTTCATTTTTGCCATTTTTAAAATTATAAATAGATTCAAATGCATCCGATATTGCCCTGCTCATATCTTCATATGTCTTCGACTCTCCAAAAATCAACTGATAATTCCCATTTTCCAATTTTAAAAAGTGCACTCCATCTGCACCATTTACATAATGGCTGGTCGAAGTTTTTAATTCTAATTTTGTCAGAATCTTAGGTGCACCCAAATGTGACTCTAAAAAACAAAATAATAATAATTCACCTAGCTCGCCATTATTCCTGGTATATTCGACAAACTTTTCACGTGCTTTTTTGGAAAGAGTACCTGCTCTATCTTTATATTTTTCCTTCACTTGTCTTGAAATTGAATAATCAATAACCGGATCAATCAACATATCAACTAATAAATCATAATCAAATTCATTTGAATTTATTTTAAGAACAAATAGATTCAGTTTATTCTTCTTATACTCATCTAAATCCTTTGACCATATTAAATCAAATGAGCCTAAAAAATCTGTTCCTCTTAAACTTAATTCCATAGTACTGTCTCCTTTGTACTTAAAATAGAAAATAATACCTCTATATTATATCATCTTGTACAAACTTAACAAATACTAAATTAACTTATTCTCTTATATTATAACTAAGTAAGCTATAATATGCAAGCAAAATCGAACATTTGTTCTTTTCTTGCGTTTGCCGCTTTTACTTTATTGCCATAAGTTATAAGTTTATGTATCCATTCAGAAGAGAATAGGCTTCTCTCATTTCTTCAATTGTAGCCGGCAAACTGATACCTACACCGGGGCTTACTGTCCGGCTCAAATAAATCTTAAACATTTAATTTCCCCTCTCTATCCCTCCGCATAGCCGATTCTATTTTTGATACTCTATTAAAAAAGGCCAGCCATTTTTTGATCTGGCTGACCTGAAATTTCACTCCATATCCTCTTTTACTCGTCTCACATCTATGAAAAGGCCAAAAAATCGGGGGCAAAAACGGCCATTTTTTGCCCGATTTTTTCCTCGATTTTTCGCCAAAAACCACTATATCTTGTGGTTGAACCCTTCTATTTTCCTTCCAAGCCACAATTCCGCATCATTATTACCACCTCGACATTCCCAGTCCCCGGAAACATATCCACCGCTCCCCCCTTCTCCACTCTATACCCTCTCTCCTGCAGCACCACCAAATCCCTCGCCAAACTGGTCGGCTTGCAGGAAATATAAACCATCCGTTCCACCCCAAACTCAATAATCTTATTCAGCGCCTTGGGGTGAATTCCATCCCGCGGCGGGTCCAACATGATCAGATCCGGCTTGTCCTGGATCTCGTCAATTACCTTCAGCACATCCCCGGCCAAAAATTCGCAGTTCTCCAGCCCATTCAGCTTCGCGTTCATCCTGGCGGCCTCCACGGCCTCCTCCACGATCTCCACACCCACCACCTTTTTCGCCACCGGAGCCAGGATCTGGGCGATGGTTCCCGTGCCGCTGTACAAATCGAAAACCACCTTGTCCTTCGTCTCCCCCACATAACTCCTGGCCATGTCGTAAAGCACTTCCGCGCCCAGAGAGTTGGTCTGGAAGAATGAGAACGGCGAGATCCGGAAGCGCAGCCCCAAAAGCTCCTCGTAGAAATAATCCTGCCCATACAGCACATCCGTGCGGTCGCTCTGCACCACGTCCGCCAGAGAGTCGTTCAAGGTATGCAGAATTCCCGCAAACCTTCCCTCCAGCTCCAATCCCAAAAGCCTCTCCTTCCAGCCCCCTAACACCTGGTCCTCCTGCATGTCCGTTCCCAGATACTCCGTCTGAGTGGTGGTCACCAGATCCACCAGAATCTCCCCGGTCTTCACTGCGCGGCGCACCAGCAGGTGGCGCAGATAGCCCTTATGGGAGAGTTTTCCCAAAAATGCCGTCCCAAGCTCCGCAAAATATGCCCGCGTGGATTCCAGAATTTTACAGAAATCCCCATGTACAATCCGGCAACCCGGCGTAGTCACAATATCGTAAAAGCTTCCTCTTTTGTGCATCCCCAACGCCAGAGGTCCTCCCTTAAATTCGTCCCCAAAAGAAAACTCCATCTTATTGCGGTAGCCGTCGGAAATCGGACTGCCTTTGATCCCCTGGAATTCATAGCTGCCAGGCTTCACCACCGGGTCCAGCAGGGCCTTCACCTGGCTCTCCTTGATCTTCAACTGCTCCTCATAGGGCAGACTCTGGTACACGCACCCGCCGCAGATTCCAAAATGCTCGCACGCCTCCCCAGGGCGTTCCACCGGCGACGGCTCCAAAATGGTCAGCAGGCGCCCCTCGCTTTTGCCCTTGCGCTTCTTCGTCAACACGCCTTGAATTCTCTGACCCGGAAGGGCATTTTTTACCACAATCCGCTCCCCATCCACCGTTACAATTCCTTTATTTGGAAATTCTATCACATCCACAATCCCTTCAAACAGGTCGCCTTTTTTCATCGTCAATTCTCCTCGTTCATTTTCTTCTGCCGGGTACCTAACATGGCACATTCGGGTTTCCAGCTTCACCTATTATACCAGAAAGATCCCCGTCAGCCAATCTTTTTCCACATACGGACGAATGCTCCACACATTCCGCTTCTGTATTCCCATTCCCTGTAATATCCAGGAAATCTGCTACAAACCGAGAAAGCTTCGCCGCGCATACAATCCCTGGACGGTCATCTGTCAAAACCAATCCTAAGTCATAACTTTACCGCCATCCCCCCTCACCAGGTCACCCTATCTCCGCAAACATATTCCAGGCAACCGCTTTAACGGCCGGTTCCTTGACGGCCCCAGATACTGATTGCCGTTTCAAATCCATTTTGTTATAATAAACTCATCTGTTTTCCATATTTTACCGCGCCCCTTGCGCGCCTTGTCAGGAGGTAACGTTATGAAATATCAATGCAAAAACTGCGGTACATCCCTTGGCTACGACGGCCTCTGCTGGAGATGCCGTGCCATGAAGGAGAGACAGGAGGTACTGGCCTGGACGGATGAGGAAATTCAGGAAAAGCTCCGCCATCTGGCCGCCAACGCCGGCAAACTGGACGATTATCGCGCCAGCGAGTACGCCACCCTCTGCCAGCTCATGGAAATCCGCGGCATCTGCCCTCCACAGCTTCAGCGGGCCGCCCTTGAAGCCGGAGCCTTCTCCCTGGCCCACCTCTACTACCACGCTCCCGCCGATGTGCGTGACGGGTTAATCCTGCGGCTCATGGAAACCCCGTCGCCCCACGAAGCCGCCTGTCTGATGGAATGCCTGGCCATGCAGGGGGACGACCTGGCGCTGGAAATTCTGCTGGAGCTTGAACGCCATCCGCGCCCCTGGCGCCAGCAGCTGTACGTGGACCCTTCCGTCTACGCCCAGTGTGGCGGCTGGACCTTTGACAGCGAAGGGAACAGACTGCAGCTCAATTTCGATACAAGTTATGCGCTGGTAAAGGAGGAGGCAGGAGCCCTCTCCTCCACGTCTCACTTCCCCCATATTCTGTCCGCCGGTGTGTCCGCCTCTGATCCCTCATCCGCCGGCGCCACTCCGGAGAATTCCCCCGCCGGATACAGCTATTCCCCCGTGAAGATCGGCCGCATTCGGCAGGATCGTTGTCCCCACTGCGGCTGCTCCATGGCGGACATGCTGATCCTGGACGGCCGGGATGAACGGCTGGAATTCTTGGGCATCGACGGCATTTTCACCGCCTCCTGCTGCCCCAACTGTGTTGGCTTTTCGGAGGCCAGCTTCTCCCGATACACTCTGGACGGCGGCAGCGAACCGCTGTATTCGGAGCTGGAGATATCGGATGTCGAGGACTATCTGGGCCGGAATGGGATTGAAGAGCTATCCTCCAACTCCTATGTGCTGGACAACCACCCCGTCCCCATCTTTCTCGGCGCAGGCAGCGAGGACTTAAACACCATCGGCGGCTTCGCTAACTGGATTCAAGACTGGCAATATGCCGTCTGCCCGGACTGCGGCAGGCCCATGCGCTACCTGGCCCAGATCCAGTGGGATACAGTGCTGGAAAACATGGAAGGAACTCTCTACATCGAATTTTGTCCCGACTGCCGCGTGGCCGCCATGATCCATCAACAGACCTGACAGTACGCACCATTTCCGAACCAGGCCGCCGGAGCACTAACCGCTCGGGAGCTCCGAAATTTCAACCGCTCCACCCCACCGGGAGCTCCAACCGCCCCACCCCCACCCTAAAAATATCAATTAATCAAACAAGGAGAGCGCAATAATGAAAAAACCGAATACCTTCGCAAACTTAACGCAGTCACTCATCCGCTATCTAAACTGCCCCTGCCAATCCTTCGAACCGATGGAAGACGACGATCCCATCCAGAATGCCTACCGCCAGGCCAGGGACCGTGGCGCGCGGGAGGGATTTCTCCCTGTCCTGGTGGTGGTAAATGAAACCCTCTGGGAATGCCTGGTCATGAACTCCGGCCAGGACGACGATGCGGACGATTTCGCCTTTGACCCCGGCGCGGTGGCAAATTACCGGGACGCGATGCTGTCCGCCCCATTAAAGAGCGGCCGTCTGGTTCTGGACCATCTGACCGGCGTACGGCGGGAGGAGGCTTCGGAGGACGATATAGACTGGGACGAAGAAATCCTGGGAGAAATGGCCGGCGGCGAAGCCATTGACCGCTTCTGCGGTTACTGGGATTACTCCACGAAAAAGACATATCCCCTGGTGCTGGCGGAAATTCCGGTCAGCCGCCCCTGGGAAATCTTCGCCTGGCTGCCCTTCGGCGGCTGGAACGAGTGCCCGGACACCCCGGAGCTGATGGCGGTGTCAAAATACTGGTTCGAACTCTACGGAGCCGTCCCGGCAGTCATCACCCACGACGTGCTGGAATATTCCCTGCCCGCGCCCGTTGGGGACGACGCCGCTGTGAAATTGGCTCTGGAGCATTACGCCTGGTGCCCGGATGTGGTGGACCAGGGAAGCGAGGACGGTACGGTGGGAACCCTGACCGACACCCTGAGACAGTCCACCATCTGGTATTTCTGGTGGGATTGACCCACAGTCCGGCTGGCCGAAGCCGCGGATCGGCCGGTGTATTCCGCCCGGCCCAACGATTCGCAAATCCCCGCCATCTTGCCGCCGTTTCCCCTTCCAGGCGTTCCGCACAGACTGTCATTTTCCGCATAATCTAACCAAAAAGAGGTTTTTCCGCTATGATGACAGAGCGGTATATGATCAACTTTTACAGCGTCGGCGGCAAACCGTTTTGTATGAAGGACGTGACGCAGCTGTGGGCCGCGGCTGCGGCGAACGAGAAGGCTTCCAGCGGCTGCTTTGTAAACGCCGTGGTCGACAAAACGGTTTTAATCTGCGATGCGGATTACAGCTGCGGCGACGACAGTTCCGGCGTGCGCGTGGTGTCCACGCGGAATCCGGTGATCGATGAGAACAGCCGGAACTATTTCGACTCAATCACCAGAGTGATTTTAGAGGTCAAAAAAAGGCTGAATAATCCCCCGGTGGGTATTACCATTGTGAGCGTCAACTACTACTATTTTCAGGGATAAATTTCCTCAAACGGTTCTCATTTCCCAGCAGATATGCAGACAGGCCGGACTTTTCTGCAAGCCCGGCCCAGCCATTTAAAAAGGCCCCCGAAACCGGGAGCCTTCATCCATAATCCGTTCTTTATTCCTCTTCCTTGGAAGCCTTCTTCTCTTCCACCGCCTCGTCCTCGAAGAAATCATCGTCAAAGTCGTCGTCGAAATCATCCTCGAAGTCCTCTAAATAATCCGGTGTAAAGAAACGGTATACCGCATATGCGATACCCGCCACCGCCGCCACAGCGCCGATGATGGCTAACACCCACAGGATACAGTTCTTTTTCTTATCTTCTTCCTCTTTTCTATGCAACAGCTCGTTCAGTCTGGTGGAATTCATAATCTCTTCCACACGGCTCATAGCTTCCTTCCCCATCGCATCAAAGCGGTCTCTGTCAAATCGGTTCATATTGCCCACGTCCTTTCCTCCTAACGATTCAGCCTGGTTGAAATGCTTATTAAGTATTATATCATGATCAGGCCTTTTTTACTATCCCAATTTACTCAAATTTTTAGAATTTATCCAGTCGTATCCTAGATTTTTTTCAATTTTGCAAACGACGCAAACATCTTCTTCTGACCTGCTTTGTCGAACTCCACCGTGACCTCATAGTCCTTGGCTCCGTCCTCCACGGACTTCACGGTTCCCTGACCGAACTTGATGTGGGAAACCCGGTCGCCGGGTCCGTAGTCCAAAGACGACTGCTTCTGCACGGTAAATGCCTTCCCAAAGGCCGGTTTCGACGCGGGGGCCGGAGCGGTATTCCGGGAAGCATAGGGGTTGTGGCTGCTGCCAAATCCCCTCCCCTCAGCCTTGGGCTGCGCTTTCATGCCGCCCTGATTCCAGGGCAGGGAGTCGTCCGCATAAGCGTCCGTTTTCCGTCCGGAACCTCCGGCGCTCCCGCTGCCTCCGCCAAAGCCGCCGTACCCGGACAGGGCCGGCTCCAGACGGTCAAATTCCACCGCAGAGGCGGGAAGTTCCTCCACAAACTGGCTGGGCTTGGAATAGCGGGTCTCCCCGTTGACCATGCGCTGCCTGGCGGAGGTCATCACCAGCTCCTCCCTGGCCCGGGTGATGCCCACGTAGCAAAGCCTGCGCTCCTCCTCGATCTCCGACTTGTCGTCCGCAGTGATGGACATCATGCTCGGAAATAAACCGTCCTCCATCCCCACCAGGTACACCTTGGGGAATTCCAGGCCCTTGGCGCTGTGCAGGGTCATGAGGGTCACCCGGTTCTCGGATTCGTCCATGTTGTCGATGTCCGCCACCAGGGCCACCTGTTCCAAAAACTCGTCCAGGGAGGGGTGTTCGCTGTCCTGCTCATAGCTGACGGCCTTGTTCACCAACTCCTCGATATTCTCCAGGCGGGTCTGGGACTCGATCTCCCCCTCCGCCTCCAGCTCCTGCCGGTATCCGGTCTCGTCCAGGATCCCCTCGATCAGATCCTGGATGGTAAAGTCCTCGGAATTTGCCCGAACCTTAAAGCTGTCGATCTGGCCCACGAAAGCCTCGATCTTAGCCGCGGCCTTGCCAAGCCCCGGCACCTGGCGGGCCGCCTTCAGCGCGTCGTACAGGCTCATGCCGTGCTCCGACGCGAAAATCGTCACTCTGCCCATAGTGGTGGCTCCGATCCCGCGTTTGGGCACATTGATAATCCGCAGCACGGACAGGTCGTCCACGCCGTTGGCGATGGTCCGCAAATAGGCCAGAATGTCCTTGATCTCCTTGCGCTGATAGAAGTTCACGCCTCCCACCAGGCGATAGGGCACGTTGTAGTAAATGCACCGCTCCTCCAGAAGACGGGACTGGGCGTTGGTGCGGTAGAGCACCGCCTGATCCTGGTAGGAAAAGCCGCTGTCCCGGATCTGCCGGGCCACATAGTCCGCCTCGTCCCGTGCGTTCTCAAACTGTTTGAAATGCACTAGCGTGCCCTCGCTGTTGGCCGTCCAGAGCGTCTTGTCCTTCCGTCCCCGGTTGTGGCGGATCACGCCGTTGGCCGCGTTTAAGATGTTCTGGGTGGAGCGGTAGTTCTGCTCCAGCTTGATCACCCTGGCCCCTGGAAACGCATCCTCAAAGTTCAGGATATTCTCGATGTTGGCCCCACGGAACTTGTAAATGGACTGGTCGTCGTCGCCCACCACGCAGAGGTTCTTGTATTTTGCCGCCAGCAGGCTGATGAGCTTGAACTGGGCCAGGTTGGTGTCCTGGTACTCGTCCACCATTATGTACTTGAAACGCTCCTGGTAATAACTCAGCACATCCGGGTTGTTCTGGAACAGTTCCACCGTCTTGACGATCAGGTCGTCAAAATCCATGGCGTTGTTCTTCTTTAACTGTTTCTGATACTCCTGGTAGATCTCCCCGATCCGCCGCTGCCTGAAATCCCCGGTGGCGTTCAGCAGAAATTCCTCCGGCCCGATCAGCTTGTCCTTGGCCGACGAGATCGCGCTAAGCGCGCCCCGCTCCTTCAGCTGCTTAGTGTCCACGTCCAGGGTTTTAAACACCTGTTTCATCAGCGTGCGCTGGTCGTCGGTATCATAGATGGAAAAGCTGGTGGAATACCCCAGCGCCTCGATATGCCTGCGCAAAATGCGCACGCAGGAGGAGTGGAAGGTACTCACCCAGATGCTCTCCGCGCCGAAGCCCACCAGCTTGTCCACGCGCTCCCGCATCTCCCCCGCCGCTTTATTGGTAAATGTGATGGCCATGATGTTCCATGGGTTGACCTCTTTTTCTTCGATCAGATAGGCCACCCGGTGGGTCAGCACCCGGGTCTTGCCTGAGCCGGCCCCGGCCAGCACCAACAGCGGGCCCTCCGTGCAGAACACGGCCTCCTGCTGCATTGGATTCAGTGAATCGTAAATACTCATTCTTTTCTTACCGCCTTTTGTCCCCCTCGCGGGGTTTGTCCGCCCCGCCGAGGCGGGGCTGCGAATGCTGCAAAGTCTATCTTATAACATTTTCGGCGATTTGTCACCTACCACCTTGCAGGCGCGGCGGACATTCCCTCACGCAGCCGGGTCAGCAGGGCCTGCGCTTCGTGTTGGGTCCCATTCCTTCCCGACGGGAATTGTGGGTCTGATTCTGGTTCTCCGGCTTCACCTTTTCCGTGATGCTGTTGAACATTTCGTTAGACTTCTTTTGATTGAGTTTTTCCTCTTTGTCTTTTTCCATGTGCTCACCTCAAGGATAGTATGGCATTTCCGGAGGGAAAATACACGCGGCGGCTCGCGTGTGAAATGCCTGCCGGTTTGTGGCCGGCAGGCACTTTACATTCGCTCAAATCACCGTCAAGCCATGGCCGATGAGCCAGTCCTGAAGCAGATCCGCGATCTCGAAATTGTTGTATTCCATCATCAGCATATGGGAATTTCCCCGGATTCCCATCTCCGGAAGATCCAGTATCTGTCCGTCTCCTCCCGCCCGGCAGAACCGGCTGCAGTATTCCCGGGCCACCTCCTTGGCCTCCTTCCACGCCGGATGCAGATCCGTATAATCTCCAAAGACCCATAACACCGGCACATTCACAGACTCTCCAAAGCGGCCGTTTTTCCCTGCGCCGTATGGCTCCACTGCAATCAGCGCTTTTACCAGCTCCGGCCGTTTTTCCATCACCTCAAACGCCAGCGTGGCTCCCTGGGAGTGGGCCACAATCACGGAAGGACCGGTCCGCTCCAAAAGGCAACAATACGCTTTCACGGTCAGCTCCGAGCTCTCCGTCCAGCGCGGCACAAACTGCATGGCATACTGGCGGAAACTGTTGATGGGAAAACGGCTGTCCTCAAACAGTTCCCCCTTCGCATAAGACGCCCCCAGCCGAAAACGTTCAAACACATATGTATAGTTGAACAGCGTCGGAGACTCCTTAAACTCCTCCGCCTCCGGGCACCAGCCTGAACGGCCGCGCTCAACGGCGTCCGCCAGATAGGTTTTCCATCCGCAGCGGATAAAATAGTTCAGCCATCCCGGCCTTCCGTCCGGGGTCGTCTCAAATGCCTTTCCCGTCATACCTCCACCGTGCCACAGCAGCAGCGGGCATCTGCCCTTTACGGTTTCCGGTATAAAATACTGGGCATACATCTGTCCGGCCCGGCGGATTCCATTGGGATCCACCACGATGCGCCGTCCGCATTTCCCATTCACGTCAATCTCTTTTACCGGACGGCCGCAGATCTCTACTTCCTCCCCGCCAACGTGAAAAGCCCCCATATCCTGCAGCCGAATTCCCGACGCCAGTTTTTTCGAACAATCATACAATGACATTTCCAAAATCCACCTTTTTCATTTTTATCCCGCAAACGCGGACATCAGAATACTTGCGATAATCAGCATAACTCCTCCGCCGATCCGGGAAGAAATCTGCGCCCAGGAAAGCAGATTCATGCGTTGGGCCGCGCCCAGAACCGCCACATCCCCTGCCCCGCCGGAATTGGACATGCACAGGGCTGCGGTAATCACCGCCTCCACCGGGAAGAATCCCATCAGCCAGCCCATAAGCGCCGCTCCGGCCATAGCTCCCAAGATCACGAAAAATACCATAATAAAATTGCTGATGGTGAGCACCGCCAGCACATCCGCAATACTCACATACACCACGCCAACGCCCACCATGATCACCCAGGAAAGCTGTCCCGCGAAAAACGACTGCAATTTCCTGGAGCCGTCCTTTACGCTCTGCGGAATCAGGCCAAGCATATTGCTGACCGCCAGCAGAATCACCATATAGGCGAACGCATGGATGGAAACGCCCATAACCGGTGGAATTATTTTGCTCAATATCACTCCCATGATATAATAGCCGGTGGCCAGCACGAAGCCAGAAGCGCAGGAGCGCGGCGTAACGTTCTCCACTCCTCCTTCCGTCACGTTTTCCTGCTGTTCCCTCCGGGACAGCCTCCCCTCGCCCGATAGCTTTGGAAATACGAGGCCGATTTTGTTGACCACCGCCCCCAACACGATGGACATGACCAATCCCAGAGTCAAAATCGGGACTGCAGTGGACAAAAATTCCGCAGCAGGACCCATACCGGCCGACTCGTAGATCTGGGACATCGGGACGGCCCCCGCTCCAGTCCCCGGCCCCATGATCGGGAGAAAATAGTACAACAGCACTTCTCTGACGGTTTTTCCAAAAAACAGACCTCCCAGACTTCCCAGCGCCGCCGCCCCGGCCAGTCCTGCCAGCACGGTAGGGATATACCCCAAAAAAGATTTGAGCAGCACTGCCCGGTCGATGGACAGGATGCTTCCCGTGATCAGCACTGCCGCATAAAAGGTGATAAAATCGGTGGTTTTCATCAATTCGCCGATGGACTCCCTGCAGGATTCGCCCAGAAGATTGAAATACACCAGCAACGATCCCCCCAGCAGCGCCAGAAGCGTTCCGCCTCCGATATAGTCTTTCCATACCGGCAGCCTGTCCCCCAACTCGCCCATCACAATCCCGATGATAAACATCGCCCCGATGGATCCCACCATGGAAGAGGGAATGATATCCAGTTGATTGGCCGTTATCACGGTGAACGCGAGAAGCAAGAACAAATACATTGGTATCGCGAACAGTTTGTAACCCCAGAATGAGTGGCCGTCTAAGGCCTGAAATAGTTTCTCCACATTTGTACCCCCTGTCATTTTTCAGTTGTGTTTGTTACATCTTTAGTATATGATAGTCTCATACATAACTCAAAGCGTTTATTCTTATAAAAATAATAGGTTTAACCTATGATTATGGCAGGGGGAGTATATGGACGATATTGAAATCAAAGATTTACGGTATATGTCGGCGATCGCCAGACATGAAGGCATCTCAAAGGCCGCGGACGAGCTCTATATTTCCCAACCCGCTCTCAGCGGCTACCTGAAAAACCTGGAAACCCGGCTGGGAGTTCCCCTGTTTCAGAGAATCGGCAAGCGGATGGTCCTCACCTATTTCGGAGAATGCTTTCTGAAAGAAGGGAACGAAATTCTGCTGCGCCACAAGCATTTCACGGAGGAGTTGGATCGAATCCGCTGTGAGGAACGCGGACGCCTGAGCATCGGCTTTCCGATATTGCGGGGAATTTCCCTGCTCCCAGCCACACTGCCCGTTTTCAGCAAACGCTTCCCCAACGTGGAAATCCGATGTTACGAGGAGGATGCCTCCGCCCTGGACCGCCTGATTCAGCAAGGTGAGCTGGATATCGGTTTTTTCAACTGCCCCATCGACAATGACAACATTGACTACCAGGTGATCAGCAATGAAGAAATTGTTCTCTCCACCGCCCCGGATGATCCCATTATTTCCCAAGCCTTCAACAAAAAAGGCTGTAAGTATCCCTGGCTGGATCTGCGGTTGTGCCGGGACCACAAGTTCATTCTCAATTATCCGGAACAGCGTACCACTCAAATCGCCGGCCACCTTTTTAAACAGGCCGGATTCACCCCCACGGTCTCACTGAGGATCAGAAGCCTGATGACAACTGTCAGTCTCTCCGCCAAGGGTTACGGGATGGCCTTTTCCTCGGAGAAATATCCCCGGGAGCTGTGCCTGGGGGACAAACCCTATATCCTCTCCATCGGGGAGCCTGTGACGATGATGAATTTGGTAGCCGGCTACCGCAAGGGCATAAAACCTTCCCTTTACGCTCAAACCTTTATCGATATTGCCCGGCAGTTCTATTGACCGCGCGGACAGCCGTGAAATGCGCGGACCGCTCCGCCACACCATCACCATCCCTTTTTTACAACTTATCACATTTCCCACTTGTCATCTAGTATTGAATACTATATAATGGTGACTATGAGGTGATAACGATGAAAACCAACGAAGAACGGCTTCAGGACATGCTGGACTGCCTGGGCGCCCTCTCCCATGTGAAATCCCGGGAGATTCCGGGCATCGATCTGTATATGGACCAGGTGACCACCTTTATGGACGAGCACTTAAAGGACACCCGGCGCCATCCGGAGGACAAGGTTCTGACCAAAACCATGATCAACAACTATGCGAAGAACAACCTGCTCCCTCCGCCTGTAAAGAAAAAATATTCCAAAGATCACATGTTGATGCTGATCTTTATCTACTATTTTAAAAATGTACTGTCCTTTGCGGATATCGAGGAGATTTTCCGGCCCATTACCAGCCGCCACTTCTCCGGCAAGCCCTCCGACGTAAAGCTGGAGGACATCTACGAGGAAGTATTCACTCTGGCGGCCGGACAGATGGACCGGTTGCGGGAAGATCTGATGCAGAAATACGACAAGGCCCAGGGCACCTTCGGCGACTCCGGCCTGGACGGGGAGGAACAGGAATACCTGCGGCTCTTCGCGCTGATCTGCGAGCTGTCCTTTGACGTGTACTTAAAGAAGCAGATGATCGAGCTGCTGGCCGATCAGCTGCGCAGCGAAACCCCTGACCGGGACCGCAAAAAGAAGTGAGAAAACACAGGAATCCGGCCGCGCCAGCGGCCCATTCCATGAATGAAAGACAGCCTGTCCGGCGCCTATGGCTCCGTACAGGCTGTTCTCTTATCATACATCAACCATACCGTTATGTCCCGGCAGGTCCGTCCGGCGGCGTAAGTCTTGCAAATACCATATCATACCCATCGCTCCCGTAGTTCAGCGAGCGGTTCACGCGGCTGATGGTAGCGGTGGAAGCGCCCGTCTTCTCCGCAATCTCCAGATAGGTCTTACCCTCGCGCAGCATCTTGGCCACCTCGTAGCGCTGAGAAAGGGAGAGCAGCTCGTTGATGGTGCAGACATCCTCGAAAAACTTATAGCACTCCTCCGGGTTCTTCAGCGTCAGGATCGCGTCGAACAAATGATCTACCGCCTCGGTTTTGATTTTCTTGTTCATGGTTCGGTACCCTCTCCTTGGTCATCTTTCAAACTTCATTCATTTTAGCATATTAAAGTCCGAAAGTCTACCCTTCCCATGAATTTTTAGAATGATTTAAGATAACATGAATTTCTCCACCACATGGGCCACCCCATCCTCATTGTTGGACAGCGTGATGTAGTCCGCGGCTTTGCGCAGGGGCAGAACCGCATTCTCCATGGCAACGCCCAGGCCGGCGAACTGAACCATAGTCAGATCGTTGTAGCCGTCGCCGCAGGCGATCATCTGATCCTTCGTCATCCCGAGCACCTCCAGCAGGCGCGCCAGGGACAGGGCCTTGTCGATCCCCTTGGGCATCACTTCCAGGAAATACGGCTCCGAGCGGTAAACGCTGAAATTCTTGCCCAACGCCGCCTTCACCAGCGGTTCCACCGTCACCAAATAGTCGCCGTCGTCCAGCATGAGGAATTTGGGCACCTCGAACCGGACGTAATCCCTCATGCTCTCCACCTGAACCAGCGGCAGATGGTTGATGTTGGACTCCTTCACAGCGTAGGGACACTGATCGTTGTTGGTGATGATCCGGTCCCCCTCATAGGTCAGAATATCCACCCGGTGCTCCTCCGCCAGACCGATAATCCGCTCGTTGGCCGCCAGCGGAATCTGCGAGGCGAACACCACCTCTCCGGTGCGGCAGTTGATGATCATGCCCCCGTTGTAGGACAGAATGTAGCTGCCGAAACGCTCCAGCTCCAGTTCCTTTGCCAGGGGCTCCACCCCCGCTGTGGGGCGGCCTGAGGCCAGAACCACGATCTTCCCCTGTTCCTGAGCGCTCATTAGCGCCTGTTTGGTCCGGGGCGTAATCACCTTGTCCCGGTTTGTCAGCGTGCCGTCCAGATCCAGCACAATCATCTCATAATTGGTCATTTCCAGTTTCTCCCCTTGTCGTGCGTAATTTCACCTATTCATTCTACCAGAAACGCAGCCGTGCTACAACTGCAATTTCTCATACCGCTTGCGGTAGTAGTCCATGGTCCGAAAATCGATCACATCCCGCATCTGCCCGGAAAACCCCGGCAGGCGCACCGCCTCATGCAGCTGGGGATTCAGCGCCAGCACCGCCCCATCCTGCTCCACGAAAAATCCGTTTCCGGACTGCAGCAGGAAATGCACCGGGTTCTTCAGCGCCTCGCTCACACAGCGTTTCTTATCCCAGGTCCTGAAATCGCTGGTGCTTTTATCCCGCTCCAGATCTTTCCAGTTGTTGGCCGTGCCGTAAAATTCCTTGTAGCTCCGGTAAATGTCCTCCTCGTCAATGGCCGTCTTGACATCTCCGTTGTTGTAAAATGCCAGCAGCACCGTCATCTTGTAGGATTTAGACATCCCTGTGGTCTCCAGCAATTCCAAAAACTCGTTGCCGATGCTCCCAAAGATAGCCCGCTCCCGCTCCCCCAGTTCCCCAAGACTGTCCAGGTAACGCAGGTAATGTTTAAAGGGGCTGGTCTTCATGCCGGCGCACAGCTGAAAGACCTCGTCCTCCATGCAGGTAAACAGATCCATCCGGGTGGGCACTTTGCCGTCAAGCAGCTCCTTGACCCGGAAATACTCCTCCCGGACCCGGTCCTCCCGCTTCGCCTTCTTCCTTGCCATCTCCCGGAACAGGTCGATCAGCCGCATATCGAAATCCACCAGACAGTCGTCCGGAAACTCAAAATCCCGCGGCTCCATTTTCCCGGCCTCAGCGCTGGAGTAGGGCCTGCCGCTCAGGAGGAAGGGCGCGGCTCCGGCCTTCTCATAGTTGCCGATAAAGTCCAGCACATTGAGAAACTCCTTACCCCGGCTCTTTCGCAAGCCTCTGCCCAGCTGCTGTAAAAACACCACCGGCGACTCCGTGGGCCGCAGAAACATGACCATGTCCAGCTCGCTGATATCCAGCCCCTCGTTGAACATGTCCACGGAGAAAATCACCCGGAGCTCGCCATCCCGCAGCCTGCGCACGGCCTCGCCCCGGTCCGCCGCGTACTCCCCGTCACTGTCGCTGTACACCGCGGCGGCGGGAATATTCCGGCGGCAGAATTCCTTAGCCATCTGCTCCGCGTGCTTTCGCGAGCAGCAGAAGCCCAAAGCCCGCCTGGACCTGTATTTACAGTAATACCGGTAGATCAGCTCGTAGCGCGTCCCCGCCGTCAGTTTTCCGGTCAGCTCCTCCTCCGCATACCTGCCCTTCACGATGCGGATTTGGGAATAATCCACCGTCTCGTCGTAAATTCCATAATAGTGAAACGGCACCAGCAGCCCCTTGTTGATCGCATCTCTTAAATTGATCTCATAGGGGACATTGTAATCGCACAGCTCATAAAGGCTCCGGCCGTCCAGGCGGTCCGGCGTGGCCGTCAAACCCAGAAGAAACTCCGGCTGGAAATATTCGATGATGCGCCGGTACTGATCCGTGACCGCGTGGTGAAACTCGTCGATCACGATATAGTCAAAGTAATCCCTGGCAAAATACCACTCGTTTAAATAGGCGGGTCTTCCCAGAGTGGACACCGAGGCGAAAATCACGGATTTCCCCGTGGTCTTTTCCCGGCCGGTAAAAAAACCGTAATCCTGGGAATGGCGCACATTATAGAAGCTTTCCGCCGCCTGTCTCAAAATCTCATCCCGGTGGGCCACAAACAGCACCCGCTCAAAGCTCTGTGAATCAAAGGCCGCCAGATACGTCTTGCCCACGCCGGTGGCGGCCAGGACCAGCCCCTTTTTCGCGCCCTCCCTGCGGCTGTTCTTCAGCGCATACAGAGCCTCGATCTGCGCGCCCCGGGGCTGGAACAGCGCCTCCACCTTCATTTCCGGTCCGAACTGGTCGTATTTCTCCAAATCCCGTTGAACGGCCGGCTTCTTCCACTCTCTGGAGTACCGGGCCAGCTCCTGATCGTCGATGAGAATCGAATGCCGGTAAAATAAATCCTCAAAGGTCTCGTAGAACCGGCTGAAATTCCCGCTGTCCCGCAGGCTGTCAAAGTGATAGTTCCACTCGATCCCGGAGGTCAGGGCGCTGCGGGACATATTGGACGAGCCAATATAAATTTCCCCCAGGTCTCCGCGATGAAAAATGTATGCCTTGGGATGAAAGGACCGCCCTTTTTCGTTGTAAAACCGCAGCTCCACCTGATCCCCCAGCTGGTCCTTGATCAGATACAGCGCTCCCGGCTGGGTGATTCCCAGATAGTTGCCCGTGAGAATCCGGATTTTCACCCCGCGGTCCAGAGCCTGCTTTAAATCCGCTAACAGCAGCCGCACCCCGGATTCCATGAGAAAAGACACGATAATGTCGATCTGCTCCGCGCAGGCCATGCTGCGCTTCAACTGGTACAGCAGGAAGCGGTTTTTGTCCCGCCCCCCGGTCAAAACGTCGCAGGGCTCGATGCCCACAATGATTTGTTCCGATTCGTCAAACGCTTCCCTAACCGTATTTTCCGTCATCTGCTCTCTCCCCGGCCAAATTCCGTATCAGCTTCATCCCATTTATCATACCATTATTTTCCAGACCCGGCAATGGGAAAACATTTCCCAACCCGTTCACACTCCGCCCCGTCCCGCAATACAATGGTACTATGAGACTATGATTATTAAGGAGACGATTATGAGACGACTGCTCACTGTTTTTTTGGCAGGCTCCCTGGCCGCCCTCAGCCTGACCGGCTGTGGAAAAAAGGAGGCCGCCGCCGGGCTCACCCCTGTGACCTTAAACGAAGTGGCCCATTCCATATTCTATGCGCCCCAGTACGCGGCGATCGAGCTGGGTTACTTTGAGGATGAGGGCATCGATCTGACGCTGGTCAACGGAGCCGGCGCGGATAAAGTGATGACCGCCATGATTTCCGGCGATGCGGACATCGGTTTTATGGGCTCCGAGGCCAGCATCTATACTTACGCCAACGGCAACGAGGATTACGCGGTCAACTTCGCCCAGCTGACCCAGCGGGCCGGCAACTTCCTGGTAGGCCGCCAGCCGGAAGCCAACTTTGACTGGAACAGCCTGAAGGGCAAGAAGGTGCTTGGAGGGAGAGCGGGGGGGATGCCCCAGATGGTATTCGAGTATATCCTGAAAAAGCACGGCCTGGACCCCAAGACGGATCTAAACATCGACCAGAGCATCAACTTCGGCCTGACCGCCGCCGCCTTCACCAGCAACGACGCGGACTACACCGTGGAATTCGAGCCCTTTGCCACCGGCCTGGAAATGGACGGCAGCGGCTACGTGGTAGCCTCACTTGGCACGGAATCCGGCTATGTGCCCTACACGGCTTACTGCGCGAAGAAGAGTTATATGGAGAAGAATCCGGAGATTATCCAAAAATTTACAAACGCGATCCAAAAAGGCATGGATTACGTCAACTCCCACTCCGCCGAGGAGATCGCAAAGACCATCCAGCCCCAGTTCCAGGAGACGCCCCTGGATAAGCTGACCATCATCGTGGACCGCTACAAATCCCAGGACACCTGGAAGGACGACACCATCTTTGAGAAAGAAAGCTTCGAGCTGCTGCAGAACATCCTGGAGGAAGCCGGAGAGCTGCCCCAGCGGGTGCCCTATGAAGATTTGGTGACGACGCAGTTTTCGGAGGCGGCGAAGTAAATCCTGATATTTATGCCGGATCATTCTCAAATTCCCCGGGCCAATCGATGGCCCGGGGAAATTTAGTTATATAACAGTCAAAATAAACCCGGCAGAACTTTTACATTCAGCCGGGTCGACCATTCGATGCCACTGGATATCTTATTTTGTTTGCTCCTCAACTCTTTATCAAATAAATAGAGCGTGTCGCAAAATTCTGTTTTATTGCGCTGAAAAGGAGCTGCTGCTCCGGTAGATGATTGATCTACCGGAGCAGCACCCCCTACCATTTTTAATCCTCTGCCTTATAGGAAAAGGGCAGCAGCTCCTCTGCTCTAAGATTCATCGTTCCTTCCAGAATTTCTGCAATATAGGCGCTGCCATACTGAAACACGCGCCGCGGATATTCATTTCCTGAAAAGTCTGTTTTTGACAATTTTATCTCATCAAGAATACTGCAATTATGCTCTCTGATAAATTTCAGTTCTTCCTCTGAATAATTTACGTCTAATTTAAATACCATGACTGCTCCTGTAGCCGGTTTTACCACATATGCTCCCTTTCACAGGCTTTCCTTTTTCTGATTCAAAAGTCGGGTTTCCATCCGATTTTTTATTTCCCTTAATTACCTTACATATGTTTATAACAAATAGTTATTTTCCCGGTTTGCGATTTGTAAGGTGACTAATTTGTACGTCGCATATCCTCCCAATACCAAAGGCTCCATTCTGCAAATTTCTTCCGCTTCTTCCCGGCTATTTGTTTTCAGAATATACATACCGGCCATCCCCGGATAACCTTTAAACACACCGCAAATTTCCAATTTCCCCTCGTCATCCAGTTTTCTTATATTTTCAACATGTTCTATTACGATTTTCTTTGTTAACTTATTATAGGTCTTACTCTTCTCAATCATCATCATGTACATCAACGGTTCCATTCCCTCTCCCTTCGCACATCCTGCTTTATTCAACAGAATCACACCCTCCTGCTCCCATTTGCGTTTTCGCCGAAATCAAACGAGCCCGGCCTTCCACTTTCACCAAATTCTCCAACTCTTTAATGGCATCTTTCGCAACCCAAATCTGCGCTTTATTTCCGCCATGCAACATTTCATGAGCTGTTAAAAGAGCCTTTTCATTAAAGCCAAAATCTCTCTTTCCAATTTCTCTTAGCGCCCAGGACACGGCTTTTTTTACTTGATCCTGTTCAATATCTGAATCGCGCTTGATTCGTTCCAAATACCCGTCCAGAGTGTCGTCGGAAAGCTTTTTGTTGTGAACAGCTGCTGTGGCGATGAGCGTGTAGGCAGCACGTTTTTTGTAAGTATGAGTCGATTTGCTCCATTTATCGATAAACTCCTCGTAGTCATTCATTTTGGCGATCAGATTTTTACACAGATGATCGCACAAATCCCATGACACCACCTCATCCATTAGTTTTTCAATATCGGCGTGCGTGATGTGCTTCTTGTCAAATACAAGAACCGCCAGCAATTTTGCCTCATGATAACCCGTGTTCCACAATTCAAACGCCAGTTCATTGCACTTTCCGACTTTTTTTGCAATCGCCCGAACCTCACCCGTTGACACGCCTATACAATGTTCCTCCGGTATTCCCATTCTCACAACATTGGCTTTATATTTTTCAGAAGCCCGCGACTGTAACTCCTCCATAATTTCTTTACGATCCATAAACTCCCTCCAGGTTTCAAATTCGCTCAGACCGGCAGCGTCAGCCACCACCGCGAGATAAAGAACACCAACACCAGCGCCGGTACCATGTTGATCACGCGGAAATAGCGGATCTTGGCGATTTTCAGCCCCACCGCCAGGGTAATGATTCCCCCCACCGCTTTGAAATCGCTGACCATCTGTTGGTTCAGCAGCGGCATGAGCAGGCTGCCCAGGAAAAACAACAGCGTGCCGATACACATCTGCGGCACAGCGATCACCCCCACCAGATAACCGCTGGTGGCCCCGAATATGATAGCGGTAAAGAAATCCATGATCGCCTTGGAAATCAGGATAGAGTGATCCCCGGAAAGGCCGGAGTTCATGGCTCCGAACAGGCCCGTCCCGCTGAAGCAGAACAGGATGATCATGCTGATAATGTTGTCCAGCTGTTCCTCGGACAGCGAGTCCCCTGGCAGTCTGGAAGCCAGGCGGGAGAGCCCGCGGCTCAGGCCGTGCTCGATATTAAAGCACTCCCCGATCAAAGTTCCCAGAATAATGGACATGACCACCGCCGACAGGGCCGAGAGCTGGATGATCAGGTAAATGCCCATGGTGATGGCGGAAAGCCCGAACACTCCGGTAAGAGCGTCGTTGATCCGCTGTGGGATGCGTCCGCCCACCAGGGCTCCCACGATGCCGCCCAGAAAAATGGCAGCGGTGTTGATCAGTACGCCGACTGGCATATGTTAACCTCCTTTGCCGGCTTTTCACCGGTATGTAAAATTTTCCCTGTTAAAAAGCTTAACATATGCGCTCCAAAAATGCAATGGGCTGCAAACTCCAACCGCCGCCACTGCGACAAAAAGCCGCCGGTCCGCCATGTTTCACGGCAGCCCGACGGCTTTTCCCATTTTCTCATTTTCCGATCGATCTGTTCCATCTACCCGTTTTGGGCCTCTGGGTTCTCCAATACCCGCAGCCTGCTTTTCAGGAGCTGCCTGTTCCTCTCCCGCTCCAGATATCCCAGACCGGGGAGCACATTCTGCGGCATGTCGTAGACCACCAGATCCGCCTTCTCATCCAGGGGCCTTGGAAGGCGGTGGATCATAATCAAACCGCTTCCCTTAAAATAGCGGATGTACTGGCTGTAGACGTCGGACCGCAGGGAGGTGCCCAGCAAAAGTAGCAGGTCGGCACGGGATATCTCCTGGGCGGTGCGGCTCATGCTGTGGCTGTCCACCATCTCGCCGAACAGGGAGACGCCGGGACGGATAACCGCATGACAGTCCTGGCACAGCGGCACGGGTACGGAGTTTATCATATAATCCACGCCGTACTGCCTGCCGCAGCGCGGGCAGCGGTTGTGGTACACGCTGCCGTGGAGACAGATCGCATGTTTGACCCCGGCCTTTATGGGGGCGTCGTGCAGGTTGATGGTCACCAGGCACTGCAGCTTTCCGGCCCGCTCCATGGCCGCCAGCTCGTACACTGCTGGGGAAATCTGCATTTCCTGCTTCAGTATCTCCTCCCTGTAGAACTGGAAGAACCGCTCCGGGTGCCTGGAGTAACAGGCAATATTGAAGAGCTCCTCCGGGGAGGCTCCATATTTCTCCTCAATCTCGTAAGCCCTGTCCTCCCGCTTTAACCCCTTCAAGCCCACTTCCTCCATCATGCCGGAACCGCAGAGCGCCACCGTATAGCGGCTCTCCTCCACCATGGTTTTCATGCGCTCCAGTATTTCTCTGTCCATATGGTCTCCTTTCCAGTGATCCCCGTTCACGTCTTCGCCCCAAGACATTGGTCACATCCGGTACATCCCATATAGCGTTATTATACTGCGTTTATCGGTGCTTTACCAGCCAATAGCGCATAAATATTATGTAAATATTATATTAATTCACTCACACAGACCGCTCCGTAAGGCCGGATGCTCATCCGGTAGGCGCTGCCCTTGCCCGTGGCCTTCTCGATACAGGAAATATACTCGTCTACCAGATCGTTAGGCAGCATGGCCATGATCACGCCCGCAAATCCGCCGCCGTGAACCCGGCAGGCCCCCCGCTGTTTTTCCGCAATAAACAGCTCGGTCAGAGCCAGAGCCACCGTGATGCCCTGCTCCTGAAGGCTGGCGGTGGTGTAGCAGTTCTGCAGCCATTTCCAGGAGGAATTTCCGGAAGCGGTGATGTTGGTCAGGAAATCTTCAAACCGGTTCTCCTTTAACGCCGCCACCTCGGCCTCCACCCGTTTGTTCTCCTCAAAGAAATGCAGGGCCCGCAGCACGGACCGGTCTCCGGCGAACTCCCGGATCTCGGCGATGTGTTCCAGCACCTCGGCCTCGCTGACCTGGGCCAGCACCTCTTTGCCGAAGAATTGCGCCACCTTCTTCATCTCGTTGGGAACAGAGGAATAATCCGCGCTGAGATCCGCGTGGCCCTTGCCCGTCTGCACGATGATCAGACTGTGGTTCTGGGATCCAAAGTCAAAGTTAATCTTCTCCACCACCGGATCCGAGGGCTCTAAGAAGTCGATGGTGATCAGACCGCCTACCGCGCAGGCCATCTGGTCCAGCAGCCCGGAAGCCTTGGCCCAGTATTTGTTCTCCGCAAACTTTCCGATGTGAGCGTAGGCCACGGTGTCCATGCGGCCCTCGTTGAAAAAGGTATTCAGAATGGAGCAGAGAAGCATCTCAAAGGAGGCGGAGGAGCTGACGCCCGCGGCGCTGATCACGTTGCTTGTGATGTACGCGTTGAAGCCGCCCACCGTATAGCCGGACTCCTCAAATCCCTTTAACAGGCCCTTGACCAGGTCCACGGTGCCCGCCAGTTTGGGGCTGGGCTCCAGCTGATTTAAGTCAATGGTAAAGTCCTGGTTGTAGGTCTCGCTGACGATGCGCACCTGGCTGGAGTTGTTCTTAGCAGCCACGCCTACACAATCCAGGTTAATGCTGCCGGCCAGAACCTTGCCGTGGTTGTGGTCCGTGTGGTTGCCGCTGATCTCCGTGCGCCCCGGCGAGGAGAAAAGCTTTACATCCTTGTACTCCCCGAAGGTCTTCTCAAATCCTGCCAGAAGTTCCTGATAGCGCTTCACCTGTTCCTCAACCGCTTCTTTTCCGTAAAGCGCCCCCAAAAGCTTACCGGCCGGTTCGCTCTCCATCAGACGGATCGTTTCCTTCACATTCATGACTTGCCTCTCCTTTTATGTAAAATTTTCGGGCAGGCTCCCTGTCCTCATTGTGACCATTTTAACACAGCCGCTTGCCGGGCTTCAATAGAATATTTTCTTAATATATAGCAAAATTTATCAGTCCGGATTTGCCTCCCCTTCATTTTCTGCTATAATCAATTTCAAAGCCCTGCCCCGCCGGGCCAAACTGCAGGAGGTCACACATGGACTGGAACCAGAAACCCTATCACTCCCTGGACTATGAGCTGAAACGCCGGTTCGGGCGCAAGATCTACAAGCTGTCCCTGGACGGAGGCATGACCTGTCCCAACCGGGACGGTACTTTGGGAAACCGGGGATGCATTTTTTGCAGCAGCGGCGGTTCCGGGGATTTTGCCGCCCAAGCCTGCCCGGACGTGTGGGAGCAGATCGAGGCCGCCAAGGCCCGTGTGCGCCGGAAAATGCCCCCCGAAAGCAGCGCCATGGCGCCCCCTTCCCCCTCCTACATCGCCTACTTCCAGTCTTACACAGGCACCTACGCCCCTCTCCCCCGGCTGCGCAGCCTCTTTGAGCGGGCCGTCTCCCACCCGGACGTCGCCCTGCTCTCCGTAGCCACCAGGCCGGACTGCCTCCCCGACGAGACCGTCTCCCTGCTGGCCGGTTTGAACCGCAGGAAACCGGTGTGGGTGGAGCTGGGACTTCAGACCGTACACGAGGACACCGCCCGGTTCATCCGGCGCGGGTACGGCTTTCCCGTGTTTGAGGATGCCTGCCGCCGCCTGAAGGCGGCCGGCATCACCGTGGTGGTTCACGTGATTCTCGGCCTGCCGGGCGAGGATCGGGAACGGATGCTTGAAACCATAACCCGCATGGCGGATTTCTCCCGGGCCGGGCTCATCGACGGCATCAAGCTGCAGCTTCTGCACGTGCTAAAAGGGACGGACCTGGCGGATTATTACCAGAACCATCCCTTTCCCATCTTTTCCATGGAGGAATACATTGATTTTGTCATTGACTGCGCCGAGCTTCTGCCCCCTGAGCTGGTGATCCACCGCCTCACCGGCGACGGACCCAAGTCCCTGCTCATCGCGCCCTCATGGAGCGGCAACAAACGGTTGGTGTTAAACACGCTGGCCAGGCGCTTTAAGGAGCGGAACACCTGGCAGGGGCGTTTATCCGGCTGAATCCGGCCATACCGCGCGCATTCGCCGGTCCGGGCTGCCTTCCCGGCTGCCCGGCCGCTCCGCCCAGCCGAACGTACCTCACCGCCTTACCGCAGCTCCTCCACATAACTGACCCCGGGCAGCTGCCCGAATTCCTGGATGATCACATCGTGGGGTTTTCTCTGCTCCATTCGGATCGTCCCGCGGATACAGATCCCTCCGCCGTTCATCTGCTTCTGCTTGGTGATCTCCAGATCTCCCAAGGCCATCCCGTGCTCCCGCGCGTAACTGAGAAGGCAGCTGACGCTCTTGATGTCATCCACCTCCGCGTACAGGGAGACGACCGGCGATTTGCGGTATATGAGATAATCCACGGTGTGGAGCACCTTGATGGAAATCAGAATCGCCAGAAATCCCATAATCGCGCCGCTGTAAAATCCGCAGCCCACGGCAAGCCCCAGCGCCGCGGCAGCCCACAGCCCTGCCGCCGTGGTCAGGCCCCTTACCTGATTGTTTTTAGTGACTAGAATGGTGCCCGCTCCCAAAAATCCGATGCCGCTGACCACCTGGGCCGCGATGCGGGTGGGATCCGGCGCCCCCATGTAGAGGTGGGCATACTGATTGGTCATCATTACCAGGGTGGAGCCCAGGCAGACGATCACATAGGTGCGGAAGCCCGCGGGCCTGCGCTTCTGCTCCCGCTCCACCCCCAGCACGCCTCCCAGCGTCATGGAGAGCATCAGGCGCACAAACACAGACAGGCTGTTGAGTTCCCTCAGTTCCGTAATTTCTTCCCAAATTAACAGTTCTTCCATTTCCTTCTCCCGTCGCGGTTAAGTTTCATCCCTGCTCCTCAGCCCGCCCTCCAAAAAACGGGACTGCAGAGCGTTTCCGCTGCACCTTAATACCCGGAAGTATTCTCCCCTTTAATCAGCTTAATCGCCGAGCTGGTTCCCAACCGGTCCGCCCCGGCGTTTATGAAGTCCTCCATGTCGGCGATGCTGCGGATTCCGCCCGCCGCCTTCACCTTCACCTGGGGGCCCACATTGGCGCGAAGCAGCTTTACATCCTCCAGATTGGCCCCCGCGCTGCCGAAGCCGGTGGAGGTCTTGATGAAGTCTGCCCCCGCTTCCGTCACGCAGTGGCAGAGCTTAATCTTCTCCTCCTCCGTCAGGTAACAGGTCTCAATGATCACCTTCAGCACGTGATCTCCCACCGCTTTTTTTAAGGTGCGGATCTCTTCCGTAATCGCGTCGAACCGTCCGCCCTTGGCGTCCCCGATGTTGATCACCATATCGATCTCGCTGGCGCCGTCCTCCAGGGCCTTTTTCGCCTCCAGGGCCTTCACCTCCGTCACTTGGTATCCCAGGGGGAAACCGATCACCGTACAGATCTTTACCCGATCGCCGTAAGCTTCCCGAATCCGGCCGATGTAGCTGGGCGGAATACAGACTGTGGCGGTGTGGTAGGCGATGGCGTCCTCGCAGATCTGACGGATGTCCGCCCAGGTTGCATAGGGTTTCAACAGTGTGTGGTCCACTTTTGCCAACATCTCTTCATTGCTCATATCGCTTCACATTCTCCTATCCAATTTTCCAGATTTTGTATTAACGTTACTCCCTCAATCTCCCTGGGAACACTCTTTCCGCCGGGAACCCGGGCCAATGTCTCCGCCCGCCCTCCGACCACCAGGGCTGTTTTCGCCGCCAGGAGCAGAGGCAGGTCGGAGTCCGAATCCCCGGCCGCCAACATCGGCGGACAGCCAAATCGCTCCGCCAGCTCCCGGACCTTGCGCTCCTTGTGGAAACCGCAGTTTTCCAGGGCGTTTCCGGTGAGCCGCCCGTCCCGCATTTCCAACCGGTGGCCGTAGGCCTCCCCGATTCCGTACTCCCCGAAATACGCTTCGATCATATCCACCGGCGCGCCGGTAATCACAACGGGCTGTATTCCCCTGTCCTTCAACCAGCGAAACAATACCGGGGCAAAGGCCAGCTGCCGGGTGCGGTCATAGCGGTGGTACTCGCTTCGCAGCGCCTCGTAGCGCTCTACCCGGGTCCCCCGGATTCCCTCCTCATAGTTTTGGCAGCTCTCCCGCGCCAGCACGTCGTGGGATATCCGTCCGTCCCTGTAATCCGCCACCAGACGGTCGTGACGCTTCAGTACCCGGGCGGAGAGGATTTCCCCCCGTTCCCGCAAAAAACCGATCCACTCAAACAGCGTGTACCCCTCCCGCAGCGTGCCGTCCCAGTCGAACAGCGCGTAGCGCTCCATAGGCTAATACGCGCAGCCCGCCACCAGGATCACGCTGGGATAGGGCGTAAACTCTCCGGTGCGGATGATGCCCCGGGCCTGCTTCGTCTGTTCCTTTAACTCCACGTGCGGCACGTATTCCACCGGAACTCCCTGGGGCAGCGTCTTTAAAATCTCCTCGTGCATGGCCGGGCTGACGGTCTTAAGCTCCTCCGCCAGAATAGCCTTCTCCACCACAATGTGCTCCAGAATCTCCGTGAGCACCGGAATGTAGCCGGGTTCATTTTCCTTCCAGGCCAGATCGATGCGCTCCACGCCCAACGGCATGGGCAGCCCGGCGTCGCTGACCACAATGGCGTCCTTGTGGCCGGTCTCCGCCAGCAGGCGGGCGATATTTGGGTTTAATATTCCTTTTTTCAGCATTTCGTCTCCTTTCCCTCAAACGGGTGGGCCGCGGCAGCCCAATTTCATTCAAACTGGTTTAAAAAACAGCGGCAGCCGCTGTACAGCTGCCGCTTTGGCAATCAAATCTGCAATCTTTACTGGTTCAGCAGAAGCTTGGCGCGGTTGGAAATGTCTTTTACCGCAACCTCACCGGTGTAGGACGGATCCAGCAGGATCTGGCTGATGGCGTCGTTCAGAACGTCATAGTAATACTCGGTGTAGTAGGGGTGATACGGACGCTCTTTTACATAGTTTAACATATCGCAGGGAACCTGGTAGGCCGGGTTCTTGGCAATGATCTCCTTAAACGCGGTGCTCTCCGCGGCCGCGGGGCTGGTGGGCAGATATCCGGTCAGGGAAGCGAACTTGCCCGCAACCTCCGGATCGCAGAGATATTTCACGAAATCCCAGGTCGCCGCGTTCTCCTCGTCGGAGAAGCCGTCAAACATCACGATGTTCGCGCCGCCGCTGCCAACGCCCTGCTCGGTATTGGCGGGAAGCATGGCAACGCCCAGTTCAAATTCAGTGCTCTCGGTCAGATAGTTGATGTCGCCGGAGGAGGAGTAGATGATGCCCACGGTCCCGCCGATGAAATCGTTTCTGCAGGAGTCAAAGCTGGTGTAGTCCTCGCCCGCCGGGGTTTTCATCAGGCCGTCGTTCATCATGCCCTTTAAGAAATCGATGGCCTCGATGCCCGCCTCGTTGTTGAAGCCGATGTCCGTGCCATCCTCGTTTAAGGAGGTGCCGCCGCACTGGAACACCAGGCTCTCTAAGAACATGCCGTCCGCCGGGATGGAGAAGCCCCAGCGCTTGCCGTCGATGGACAGCTTCGTGGCCGCGTCCTTTAACTCAGCCCATGTGGTGGGCGGAGCTTCGGGGTCAAGTCCCACTTCCTTAAACATGTCCTTGTTGTAGTACATGATATAGGTGGAACGGTTAAATGGCAGGGAAGCCAGGGCGCCGCTCTCATCGTAGGAGAAGCTCATCAGACCTTCGTAGAAGGAGCCCAGGTCTAATCCGTCCTTCTCAGCGAAAGGCTTCAAATCCAGAACCTTTCCGGTGTTGAAGAAGGGTTTGATTCTGGAAACCTCCAGCTGGCATAAGTTGGGCTGGTTGCCCGCCGCCAGAGCAGTCTGGGCCTGAGCCGCAGTCTCGTTGTAGTCGCCCTGGTAGGACACGGTCACCCACACCTTGTCCTGAGAATTGTTGTAATCGTTCACAATCTTCTCGATGTTCTCCAGATGGGAGCCCTTTAAGCCCTCCCAGAAGGAAACCTGGATTCGGCCCTCGCCGCCTGCCGCGCCCGTATCTGCCGCAGCAGTATCCCCCGCTGCCGCCTGGGTGGTCTCGCCTCCCGCCGCCGGAGCCGGCGTGGGTGCCGCAGTCTCAGCCTTTCCGCCGCCGCAGCCGGCCAGCATCCCGGCACACATGGCCGCCGTCATCATCATAGCCGCTGCCCTTAAAGTCCTCTTTTTCATTAGAAATCCTCCTCTTTTAAAATGATATATGAAACTTACTTTATTCCCGAGTAAACAAACGCCTTGCGGATCTTGCCGCTGGCAAAGCCGTAAACCACCAGGATCGGAAGCACCATCATCAGGTTGCCCGCCATCACGATGGGCCACTGGCTGGCTCCCTCGGAACCGGTCAGAAGCGTGACTCCAATGGGAAGCGTACGGTAGGTATTGTTGCTGGTCATGACCAACGGCCAGAAATAGGAGTTCCAGGAAGAGATGAAACTCAGAAGGCCGATGGAGGAGATGGCCGTGCGGGCCATCGGAATCATGATCCGCACAATGATCTTCCACTCGCTGGCGTCGTCCAGCCTGGCGGCTTCAATGATCTCCTGGGGTATCTGCAGGAAATACTGCCGCAGCAGGAATATGCCAAAGGCATTTCCAATGAAGGGAATGATCATGGGGGCGTAGCTGTTTAACAGCCCCACTTTGTTAAACATCAGATAGGACGGCGCAAAGGTAATCTGCTGCGGGAGCATGAAGCCCAGAAGGACAAATGCGAAGAACAGATTCTTGCACCGGAAATTGTATTTGGCAAAGCCGTAGGCCGCGGGCACCACCACGATAAACTGCAGCAGCACCACGCTCAGCGCGATGATCAGCGAGTTCTTGAAGAACAGGCCGAAAGGAATCTTTTCCATCACCGTGCTGAAGCTCTCAAAGGTGATCTGGCTGGGAATCAGCGTGGGCGGAAAGATCATGGATTCCTTCTGCGTCTTAAACGCCGTAATCACCATCCAGTAAAAGGGAAATACCATGATCACCACCAGAAGGCATTTCATGACCAGGTCGATCACCCGGGTGACGATATTTTTTGCCCCGTTATTCATAACTTAACCTCCCTCTATTGATAATGAACCCGTTTCTCCAGCACCTTGAAATACAGGAACGTGAGAACGCCCACCAGGATCAGAAGCAGCAGGCTGGCAGCGCTTCCGGTACCCAGCTTGCCGAACTTGTAGGTCTGCTCGTAAATATAGTACACCAGCGTGTTGGTGGAGTTGAGCGGACCTCCGCCGGTAATCAGGTTCACCGCGTCAAATATCTGGAAGGATGAGATCGTGGCTGTGATGGACACGAAAAACAGCGTGGGCGAAATCATCGGCAGGGTGATTCTGAAAAATGTCTTGTAGGCCGGCGCGTCGTCGATGGAGGCCGCCTCGTAAATCTCCTGGGGCACACCCTGGAGCGCCGCCATGATCAACAGGGTGTAATATCCGGCCTGCTTCCACACCATGACCAGAACCAGGGAAAACAACGCGGTCCTTGGGCTGGTGAAAAATGGAAACGCCTTAAATCCGATGGCGGTGATGATGGAGTTCAAAAAGCCCACCTGGGAGTCGAACAGCCACAAAAACACCATGGAAACGGACACCAGGGAGATGATGTGGGGCGTAAAAATCACCGCCTGCACAAATCCGTTAAATTTCTTGTGAAGCTTGCCGTTGAGCCATACGGCCAAAAGCGTGGCCACCGCGATCGTCAGCACCACCACGATCACGCTGTAAAACACCGTGTTCATCAGCACTTTCAGGAAGCTGGGCGTGGAGAACAGATAGCGGAAATTGTTCATGCCCACGTACTTGCTGTCCGGCGAGATCAGGTTGCCGGAGTGGAAGGCCCAGTAAAGGGTGAAAATGATGGGGTAGACCGTAAACAGCGAGATCAGAAACACCGCCGGAGCGACCAGGGAAAACCCTTTGATATTGGCGAATTTCTGCTGGTTTGGATCGTGGAATTTCTCCTTTGTCTTAGCCATCTGATCACCGCCCCTCTCTCACGCGTGCGCTGATCTCCTCCACCTGCCGCCTGACGGTCTCGTCAAGGGGCGCCCGGTTGGACTCCGCGTCGAATATGTAAAGGTTGCTGTATTTCACATAGACCGTCACGTCCCGCTCCATCACATCGTCCTGGGACTTCACGCTGATGGCGCCGAAATCGCAGGTCATGGAGTAAATGCACTCGGATCCTAAGTTCTCCTTGGTCACAACGTGCACGTTCATCCGGAAAGCCGGCTCCCCCTCGGGGCGTTCAAACAGCACGCGCTCCGGCCTGAAGCCCAGCTGGTAACCGTCCGGCAGGGCCTTCTGCAGAATGTTCATGGGAGGCGTTCCAATGAACCGGGCCGTGTAGACGTTCTGCGGGTTCTGGTACATTTCCGTGGGAGCGCTGCGCTGCATGATGATGCCCTTATCCATCAGGATAATGTTATCGCCCATGGACATGGCCTCCACCTGGTCGTGGGTCACGTAGACGAAGGTGGTTTTTAAGCGCTCGTGCATCTGGATCAGCTCCACGCGCATCTGGGTCCTCAGCTTGGCGTCCAGGTTGGACAGCGGCTCGTCCATCAGGAATACCTTGGGCTTTTTCACCATGGCCCGGGCCAGCGCCACACGCTGTCTCTGGCCGCCGGAGAGCTTGGACGGCTTCCGGTCCAGATAGGGCGTCAGGCCCACGGTCTCGCTGATCTCCTCCACCAGCTTCCTGCGCTCCTCCTTGGGAATCTTCTTGTTTTCCAGTCCGAACTCGATGTTCTGGCGGACCGTCATGGTCGGATACAGGGCGTAATTCTGGAATACCATGGCGATATCGCGTTTGCCGGGCGGCAGCACGCCGATGTCCGTGTCGTCGATGAAAATGCGGCCCGAGCTGGGCGTTTCAAGACCTGCGATCATGCGCAGCGTGGTGGACTTTCCACAGCCCGACGGTCCTACCAGTACGGTGAAGGACCCATCCTCGATCTCCAGGTTCAGATCCGGAATGATCACGTCTTTTCCGTAGGTTTTATTGATGTGTTCCAGTTTAATTGATCCCATGATTACCCCTCCGTTTTCTATCGCTTAAGCTCCGGCCTCGTCCCGCTTACCTGCGGCCCTCCTCCGAATTTAAAAATGCATCGATTTCCTCTCTCGTGGGCATGGCCGGGGAGGTCCCGATTTTCCGCACGGCCAGGTTGCCCACCACGTTTCCGAACTCCACGGCCTCAAACACATCCCTGCCTTCTCCCAAAGCCGCCAGGAATCCGCCGCAGAACGCGTCGCCCGCGCCGGTGGTGTCCACCGCTTTGGTGGAGGCGTAAACCGGCACTCTGCGGCTCTTAACGCCGTCGTTAACGTACACTCCGTCTCCGCCCAATGTGATGACCACGTTCTGCACGCCCCGGTCGAAAAACCACCTGGCGGCCTCCTCGCAGCCCGTCTCCTTCACCGGAATCCCGGTGATCAGTCTGGCCTCCACCTCGTTGGGAATGATCGCGAACAGACCGTTAAACAGTTCTTCCGGAAGCTTTGCCGCGGGGGCCGGGTTCAGGATGACCTTCACGCCCTTTTCCCTTGCAAAGGTGATCACCCGCTCCAGCGCCCACTGGTTGATCTCCAGCTGAAGCAGCAGATAGTCGCAGGCCTCAATCTCCGGGTACAGCCGCTCAAGGTCCGCCTGGTTAAAGTCGTCGCTGGCGCCCAGAAACACGGAAATCATGTTCTGCCCCGTGCTGTCGTCCACCATGATGAGCGCCGCCCCCGTCGGAACCGTCTCGCTGAAACAGACGTTGGATTTGTCCATCCCGTCCCGTTCCATCCAGTTTAAGGCCACCTGGGCGAATTCATCCCGTCCCAGCTTGATGGCGGCGCGCAAATCTGCTCCTGCCCGGCCGGCGGCCACCGCCTGATTGAATCCCTTTCCTCCCGGTCCCATCTTAAAAAAGCTGCTCTTTACCGTTTCCCCTTTTTCCGGAAAATGCGGGGACCTGGCCATCAGATCCACCACAAAGCTTCCCAACACCATCACTCTGCTCACGTCGTCTCTTCCTTTCTCTTCTATTCGTATACGCTCAATTTGGGCATCAAATCCATTCGGATTCCGGAGCGGATCACGCTGCTCTCCGGAAGCTTGGGCTTCTGCAGCAGAATCTCCGCCGCCGCCCGCCCCATCTCAACCGTGGGCCGGTCCACCGTGGCGATCTTTAAATCCATCACCTGGTCGATCAGCTCCAGCTTGTCAAAACCCGCCACCTGGATATCTTTGCCGATCTTCACCTTGTGGGCGGCCAGGGCCTTGACGCAGCCCATGGTCATCAGGTTGTTGCAGCAGAACACCGCCTGGGGAAGGTCTCCCTGCAACAGCATTTTCTCAGCCAGGGCATATCCGCTCTCTAAGCTGAAATCACCCTCAAAGAACAACTTTTCATCCGGAGTAATCCCATATTTTTCCAGAGCGTTCTTGTACCCCTTAAGCCGCTCTCTGCCCGGCTTGGAGTACCTGGGGCCGCTGATAATCGCGATCCGCGCGTATCCCTTCTGGATCAAATAGGACGTGATCTCAAAGGCGCCCTGGGTGTTGTTGATGAACACGCCGTCAAACGCGGAGTTCTTCACATCCCGGTCCACCAGGACCACGGGCACGTTTAAGTCCGTCAGCATCTTTTCGATCTCATAACCGCCCTGTCCGCAGTCGGATATGGGGGTAATGATCAGGCCGCACAGCTTCATGCTCTGCATCAGGGCCAGCGCCCGCTTCTCCTGATTGAAATCCTCGCTGGTGTCCATGACCACCACTTCCTTGTGCATGGTCTCCGTCACCTCTTTGATCCCTCTGATCACTGCCCCGAAAAATGGATTGGACAGGTCCGGCACAATCACGCCCACAATGTTGTTGTTCAGCACGGTGTTCTTTTTCTTCTGAAAATATCCGCCTTCCTCAGCGGCCTGCATGACCTTCCGGTAGGTCTCCTCGTTCACATAACCGGTCCGGTTCATCACCCTGGAAATCGTTGTGATCGAAAATCCGGTTTTCTCTGAAATTTCTTTTAACGTCATTTCTGTCTTCCTTTCCTGTTAATGAACACAAAAGTTGTTATATGAGACAGGTATATCAAATCATTGCGTATTTGTACAGTCTTATTTGTGAAAATTTTCATATATTTTACCATGCTTTTTCGCTTGTGTTTTCATTATATTTTCTCATGTGAAATTTTTCAATACACAAAGTGCCTCATCTTTTTATTATTTTATAGTGAAATACGCACAAGAAAATTTTCATATTATTCGTAAATTTGTTCAAAGTTTATTTAAAATGCAGTTTGTCCTCTTGAACTGCCTGGTTCTTTATGCTATACTCCACAGTAAGAACCGTGCAGAAATTTTTCACATGATTTTTTCTGAATTTCATCAATAATATGAAAAATATATGAAAATTAATGTGTGAATTTTCCGCAGGTAAACCAGAAGTTTATATTCTATATTCAGAAAGGCGATGCATTATGGAAAAGAGAAAATTGATTGTAATCTCCATCGACTCAATGGTGACGGAGGATTTAGAGATCATCCGCCAGATGCCGCACATGGGGAAGCTGCTGGAACGCTCCTCTATTATCAGGCGCAATCTCACCACCTACCCCAGCTACACCCACTCTATCCACACCTCCATCAGCACGGGCTGCTATCCCGGAACCCACGGCGTGATCGGCAACGAGCACTTCGATCCCGGCAACATGGAACCCGAATGGTTTGAGAAGGCCACGGACGTGAAAGTGCCCACCCTGATCCAGGAAGCCAGAAAACACGGCTACACCGCGGCCGAGGTCTACTGGCCCCTGACCCTGGGGGACGACGCGGAGTGGAATATCCACCGGGCAGGCATCCACGTGATTCCGGAAAATGAGCAGGAGATCATCCGCCAGCGCTCCAAGCCGGGATTCTTTGACGAGGTATACCCCTACATCAAAGACTCCTTCAAGCTGCATAAATATTACAAGGGCGACGAGCTCTGCTTTGACACCGCCGAGTACCTGATCGGCAAATACCAGCCGGACGTGATGTACCTTCACCTGGTCTGCATCGATTACCTGCGGCACAACTACGGCGTGTTCAGCAAGGAGCTTTGGACCGGCTACGAGTATCTGGACAAGGGCTTCGCCCGCATCTTAAAGGCGTTAAAGGACCAGGGTCTGGAAAACCGCACCATTATCAACGTGACCAGCGACCACGGCCATCTGGACATCCGCAGAGTGTACTCCATCAACCGTTTCCTGCGGGACCACGGCTTTATCACCGTGGACGAAAACGGCGGGCTTGCGGACTGGACCGCGTACTTCCACACCTGCTCCCTGTCCGGCCATCTCTATATTAAGAACCACGACCCCGAGGTTGCGGGGAAGGTGATCTCCCTGTTAAAGGAGCACGCCAGGAAGCTGAACATTGAAAAATTCTACACCCGTGAGGAGGTGAAGGAGAAGTACCATCTGGACGGCGATTTCGACTATGTGCTGGAATCCTTCGGCAACGCCTCCTTCTCCTCGGATTTCAACGCCGAGCTGGTGCAGGACACCAACAACTCCAGCTACCGCTCCAGCATCGCCACCCACGGCCACGAGCCCTACAAGGGCGTGCAGCCCACCTATTTCCTCTACAACCCCTATTCCAGACGTAAGGTGGACCTGCCCCAGGGCCGCATCATCGACCAGGCGCCCACATTAGCCCGCCTGCTTGGATTTGAGATGACCACCTGCGACGGGTCGCCGATCGAAGAACTTTTAGAAGAAGGAGAATAATACTATGGGAAAACGCTATGTGATGATCAATGAACTGAAACCGGAACATGTGCAGGACTACATCGACATGCACATGAACTGTCCCTCCAGCGAGATCTATAAAGGCCAGCTGGACGCTTTGAAGGAAGCCGGGGCCGAGGAGTGCATCGTGTACATGTGGAAGAATTATTCCATCCTCATCGTCAAAACCGACGATATCGATGCCTACATGAAGAAACTGGGCGAAACCCACGCCAATCAGATCTGGGAGGAGAAGGCCACGCCCTGGTTCGCAAACGCAACCAAATTCGACGGTTCCTGCGAGATGGAATTCCTGCAGAAGGTATTCGACATGAAGCAGATGGCCGAGGGCGATTTCAACCCATACTAAAGGAGGTGCGCTATGGGATTATCAAATGTAAAAATATTTCATGACGGGGATTCCATCACCGTGAGGGAGATCGCGGGCACCATCGACCACTCCCTGCTGAGGCCGGACATCACCACCGCAGAGCTGGTGGAGGGCTGCGCCCTGGCAAAGGAATACCACTGCGTTTCCGTGTGCGTGCGCCCCTCGGACCTGCCCATCGTGGCCCGGGAGCTTAGGGACAGCGGCGTGCTGGTCACCACTGTGGCCGCCTTCCCCCACGGCACCGCCACCACGGAGTCCAAGGTTTTTGAGACCATTGACGCCATCGAAAAGGGCGCGGTGGAGGTGGACGTGGTGATGAACTACGCCCGATTTCTGTCCGGAGAGTTCGACTATGTACAGGATGAGCTGGCAAGGGTTGCGGCAGCAGCCCACGAGCGCGGCGCGCTGTTGAAGGTCATTTTTGAGAACCACTATCTGACCGGAGAGCAGATTGCGCACGCCTGCCGCATCGCGGAGAAGGCGGGGGTGGATTTTGTGAAAACGTCCACCGGGTACGCGCCCTCCGGCTCTAAAATCGAGGATTTAAAGATCATGCGCGCGTCGGTTAGCCCGCATATTATGGTCAAATCCGCCGGCGGCGTCAAGACGCTGGACCAGGCGCTGGCGGTACTGGCCACCGGCACGGTGCGGATCGGAACCCGTTCCACAAAGGCCATTCTGGAGGAAGCGGCCCAGAGGGAGCGGGAAGGAAAGTTGTTCGTGAGGTTTTAAACGGTTTACTTTGAATGCAACGGCCTGCCGGCGTAGCCTGCGGGCCGTTGTCTGCGCTTTACTTTCCCGGGAATTTCCAGGGAAAAGATGGAATTTATCAGATAAGGCGTTTGACATAAGCGGGGGGATGTGGTTAAATACAGGTAGATGTTAAAATTTTGTAAAAGCTGGCGGTTCACGGCGGAATCCGCCCCGCAGCTGCCGGGGATGAGGGGGATCTGTATGTCAAAGTACAAAGGTTTAAAGTCAAGTTGGTTTTTGATCGTGCTCTTTTTGGGAATTGGAATTTTTATGCTGGGCAATTCCGGGAAATCCCTGTTTACAAGGGCGTTCAGCCAGCCCGTGACGCTGGACGAGTTGGACTACAGCGAGGAAATCGAGGGGAAATACGTGCGCACCACGGTTTACGGGATTTACGGCGCTTACTCGGAGACCGTCTCCTCCAAGACGAACTCCGTCAAAGCCAGGGAGTACGTGATCGACGCCGGAGATTACCACTACATCTCCCTGAAAGCCCGCAGCGGCGACTTAAAGAAGGCGGACGCGCTGATGGAAGCCTCCTTCGATTACCTGGACGGCAAGATCGACTCGGACGCGCTGGAACCTTATCAGTTTGAGATCACCGGCACCATCCAGCCGCTGTCCAGCAAAAGCCTGCAGTATTACCACGAATTTTTTGACTGGTATCAGCTGGACGATGAGGTGAAGGAAAGCATTCTGCCCTACTATGTGGAGATCGGCGAGGTCGCCGGGATGGATAGCCTCACCATGTGGTTGTTGTTCGGCCTCGGCGTTCTGTTGACCGGCGTGGGGATGATCTTCCTCTACAGCAGCCTGACCGGTTACGAGCGGGCGATCCGGAAATTCCTGAAATCTGCGCCTGATTCCCGTTCCGAGGAGCGTGTGCGGGATTTTCTCTCCCACACCCAGGAGCTGCACGGCCTTCAGATCGACCGGAATTTCCTGTTTATGCTGGTGGGCCGCTCCGATTACTACCTGGATCTGCCGGACCACGTGGTGTGGATGTACAAGCGAATCACCAGCCACCGCTACAACGGGATTCCCACCGGAAAGACCTACGGCGTCAACATCTCCTTCGCGGACCACAAGCAGCGGGAGATCACGGTCAAGAACGAACAGCAGGCTGACGAGGTGATCCAGGCATTATCCAGCTACTGCCCCAGGGCCATTGCCGGGTACTCCAAGGATCTGGACAATCTGTACCAGAAGAATTATAACCAGTTTCTGGAACTGCGTTATAATCAGACCGGACAGAGCTGAATGATTTCATGAGACGGTAAAAGCCTGGAAAGCAAAACACTTTCCAGGCTTTTTGAATTGGATGTGACCGGATGCCGGCGCAGCTGCGGGCGATTACCGGATACGATGGACCTCCGGCGCAGCCAATGGGCCGTTACACGGGCCGCCTTACTGTGCGCTGATCCCCTGCTCCGTGACGGTAACGCCGTAGGAGATATCCGTCATATACTGGTAAAATTCCTGCTTCTTGGCCTCGTCCGTCACCATCCGGGTATAGCCCGCCGACGAGGTGGCAGGCACCAGGCGCAGGGTGGTGTTCTCGCCGTCCCAGTCTGCCTCCAGCAGGGCGGTTCTGGGAATACTGCTGCCGAACACCAGGTTGCCCAGGCTGTACACGATGGGTTTTCCCTTGTAATACTCAAGGCCCTGGAGCACGTGAGGGTGAGCGCCGATCACCAGATCCGCCCCCGCGTCAATGTACTGCTGCCCCAGAGAGCGTTGGTAGTCCTGGGGGCACTCATCCCGCTCAATCCCCCAATGCACATAGACGACCAGGTAATCACAGCGCTCCCGGAGAGCCTTGATCTGTTCCACCAGAGCCGCAGGATCGTAGGTGGTCAGCATGCCCGGTCTGGTGGACGAGGCGTTCCAGGAGCCCTCGGGAATCACCCGGGAAGCGCCCAGAAACCCGATGCTCCTGCCCTTGGCCGTGAGGATCACCGGTTCCTTGGCCTCATCCAGATTCCGCCCCGCGCCCACATGGGGGATCCCCGCCCCGTCCAGGGTATCCAGAGTGTCCACCAGCGCATCGGTTCCGAAATCCAGAGCGTGGTTGTTGGCCAGCGTCACGATGTCCACGCCCATTTCATTCAAAATGGATACCTTTTCCGGCGGCAGACGGAAGGTGTACTGTTTGTCCGCCGCCGCAGTCCCCCGGCTGCTGAAGGGGAATTCCTGGTTGACCATAAACAGGTCGCTGCCCGCAATAACCTCCCGCAGCCCGTCGTCCAGCACGCCGGTGATATCCCCAGTCTTGCTGTAAGCGTTGAGCACATGGTCCGAGAGCAGCACGTCTCCGCCGAACACCAGGCGCACGGTATCATCCTCGGGTTCAGCCGTTTCGGATTCCGCCGCCTCTGCCGGATCCCCGTGCCCAAAGGAACCGCTGTCTCCGGTTTCATTCCCCTCGATGCCGCCCCCGTCAACCGCGCTATCCCCGCCTCCGCCAAAACCGGTATTCCCAAACGCCTCGTTCTCACCGCCGGGCGCTCCGTTTGCGCCTTCCTGCCCGCCGCTTCCGCCGCTTTCGGCCTCCCCCGCAGCGGTTTGCGTCTCCACCGCCTGGTAGGAATGTCCGGCGCTGTGCCACACCATATAACCGATCACGCCGGCAAGCGCAATCCCCAGCACTGCCGCCAGCGCGGCAGCCCATCCTGTCCTGTTCATCTGTCCACCTCTGTCACGTTCCTCTTCGTCTGAAAAAGCCGCCGCGCCGGCTTTAACCGGCTCCGGCAGCAGCCCTGATATTCCCGCCCGTTTCCCGTTCACAGACCGTCCGAACACCAGGTCCTGCAAACAGTAAGCTAATCATACCATTAAAACGCCATTGTGCCAAGCCGCATATTGTCCGCGGTTTGGCACAATTTTAATCCCAATCGTTTGATTTACAATGCGCTCCGGCACAAACCGTCCGGCGCAAACCACCGGATCGCCGGCCGTCAGATCGCCAGCACGATCCCGCCGTCCCCGGCGTACACCGTCGCAACGCCTGCGGTCTCTGTGATCACAATCGCTTTGAACTTCGCCCGCTTTGCGAGCTCCGCCTTCACATAATCCGCCCGCTGGGCATTGTTGCAATGGGCGATCACAGCCACCTTATCCGCGCTGTCGCCCGCTTCCTGAACCGCGATATCGCACATCCGCTGCAGTCCCTTGTTGATCCCACGGGCCTGATCCAGCTTGATGATGGTACCCTTGTCCGCTCCCATCACGGGCTTGATGTTTAACGCCGTGGCAAAAAATGCCTGCAGGCCGGAGAGACGGCCGTTCTTGCGCAGGGTGTCCAGCGTCTCCAATACAAAATATGTGTGCATCCGGTCCCGGAACTCCAGGGCCCGCTTCACCACCTCGTCGAACTCCAGCCCGGCCTCGCAGAGTCCCTGGATATAGAGAGCGATATTCAGCTCCCCTGCGGACGCGGAGAGGGAGTCGATCACCTCCACCCGCTTGTTGTCCGTAATTTGCTTCTCCGCACGCTCCTCCTCGAAGAGCCGCTTGGCCAGGACAGCCGAATTGTTGGAACCGCTTAAATGGCCGGACAGAGTGATGACGAACACCGCTTCCGCCTCCGCCTGCTCATAGGCCTCCTTGTAGGTCTCCGGCGACGGGCATGCCGTCTTGGGACACTCCGGACAGGCCTTCACCAGCCCCAGGAATTTTTTCTGGTCAAATGTCTCGTCATCCACTACCTGGGCGCTCCCCACCTGGAGCGTCAGCGGAACCATCTGAAAACGGGAATCCCGCTTCATCTCCTCCGTCAGATCCAGGCAGCTGTCCCCGATGATTTTGTAGGTCATATTAAGCTTCCTCCAAACCCGAAGCATCCTTGTCTTCCGGCAAGGATCCCTCCACTTTTTTAACATGTCTATATCACATGTAGTATTCATTACTACTTATTATATCATGATAGGTCCAGATGTCAAGCGGACCCTGGGTTGGATTTAGGTTTCTTTTCTCACGCTTTGGCTTTCAGCCGCTCCAGATCCTCCGGGTCCTGGGAGTGGACCACGGCTTTGGCGTGGCAGCCGCAGCCCATAGCCAGCACGCCCTGGATGGACTTTGCGTCTACCAGAATGTGCCCGAACTGCAGGTCAACGTCCGCCTCCACTGTGTTTGCCCGGCGCACAAAATCCACCATCTCTTCCATATTTTTAAAGTAAATTTCCAAATATTGCATCGCGTTCCTCCGCGTCCTCATTTCCGGGATTCCCTATCAGTATATGCGGTTCCCTGTCCTTAAATGCAGGCCGCGCGCCGGTGCAATTCCCCCAGCTCACTGCATCCAAAAATGCGGCGCCGCTTTCGCGGCACCGCACCTTGTCATTCGCTCCAATCGCGCTCGATAATATCCACAATCTTCCCGTACTCCACCTTGCAGGCACTCACCTGTTCTTCGGAGGGTTCTTTGCCGGCGCGCAGCACCTCCACCATGGGGACCAGCACGGCCAGCAGATTATTGATTCCCAGATTGCCGGCCACGCCTTTGAGCGTGTGGGCCTGGCGGAACGCCTCCTCCGGATCGTGACCGGCAAGACTTTCCAGCATATCGGGATAGGACCTGTCCTCAAGAAATTTTTTCATAAACTTCTTGTACAGCGAAACCTTCCCCATAAACCGGTTCAGCGCGCCGTCCACATCGGCTCCGGCCGCATCCATCGCCACCAGGAACTTATCGTTTTTGTACTCTTCTTTCATCCCCGTAAATCCTCCTACGTTATTCAGGGAACTGCAGCTTCAGGGAATTATTCCGCCTTCTCGCCCGCCATGATCAGCATGATCTCATTGCTGCGGGACACGAACTTCGTCATGCGCTCCGGCGAGAGCGGGCCATGGCTTAAGCTGGCCAGATCGTAGAGCTGCTCGCAGATCTTGTCCGTGTTCTGATTCTCCTTATGGTTCAAAACGTACTTGACCAGCGGATGGTTGGCGTTTAATACCAGCGTTTCCCCGGTGCCGCCGAACATCGACGGATCCATGCCGCCCATGTTGTACATCTTCATCATATCCTGCATCCGGCGGGTTTCCTCGCTGACCGTGATCATGGAGGCCACGCCCTCGTTCTTCATCTTCTCCACCTTGATGTCCAGCTTGTCGTTGGACAGGGCTTTCTTGAACAGCTCCGTCAGCTCCTCGGAGCTCTTCTTGAACTCCTCGTCGTCCTCCTTCACTTCCTCCTTGAAGGCGGCGTTTAAGTCCGTGTCGATGCGCAGGAATTTCACGCCCTCGTGCTTCTGCTCCATGTGGCTGATAAAGGGGCTGTCGATGTTGTGGGGAAGCAGCACCGCGTCGATTCCCTCCTGGCGGAACAGGTTGATATACTGGCTCTGCTCCTTCTCGTTGGTCACGTAGAAAATCGTGTTCTCGTGCTTCTCCTTATTCTCCTCCAGGCAGTCCGTAAAGGTCAGATACTTGCCGTCCAGATTCTTGAACAGGATATAATCTCCCATCTTCTCTGCAAATTTCTCATCCTTAATATACCCGAATTTGATGAAAGGCGCAATATCATCCCAATATTTTTCATAATTTTCACGGTCCGTCTTGCACATGCCGGACAGCTTGTCCGCCACCTTCTTGGTGATGTAGTCGGAAATCTTCTTCACAAAGCCGTCGTTCTGCAGCGCGCTTCTGGACACGTTGAGCGGCAGATCCGGGCAGTCGATCACGCCCTTGAGCAGCATCAGGAACTCCGGAATCACCTCTTTGATGTTGTCCGCGATAAACACCTGGTTGTTGTACAGCTTGATGGTGCCTTCCAGGCTGTCGTACTCCATGTTGATCTTGGGGAAATACAGGATGCCCTTTAAGTTGAAGGGATAGTCCATGTTCAAATGGATCCAGAACAGGGGCTCCTTGTAATCCATAAACACCTTGCGGTAAAACGCCTTGTAATCCTCTGCGGTGCACTCGTTGGGGTGCTTGTTCCACAGCGGGCTCACGTCGTTCAACGCTACCGGGCGCTTTAAAATCTTGTACTTCTCCCGGGAGGGCTCCACCTCCACCGTCTCCTTGGTGCCGTCCTCATTCTCCTTTTCCTCGGTTTTGGCCGGCTCCACCACGGTCTCCACGATGGTGTCCTTGTCCGTCAGCTCGTCCTTCTCAATGGTCTCATACTGAGGCTCAGCGGTCTCGTTATCCAGGAAAATCGGCACGGGCATGAACGCGCAGTATTTGTCCAGAACCTCTCTGGCCCGGTACTCGTTGCAGAATTCGTGGCTGTCCTCGTTCAGATACAGGGTGATGGTGGTTCCCACCTGCTCCTTGTCGCCCTCGGCCATCTCAAAGTTGATGCCGCCCTCGGACTCCCAGTGCACGGGCTTTGCGTCCTTCTGATAGGACAGGGTGTCGATGGTCACCTTGTCGGCCACCATAAACGCAGAGTAGAAGCCCAGGCCAAAGTGGCCGATGATCTGATCCTCGTTGGCCTTGTCCTTGTATTTTTCCAGGAAATCCTGGACACCGGAAAATGCAATCTGGTTGATGTATTTGTCGATTTCGCCCTCGGTCATACCCAGGCCGTTGTCCGTGACCTTGATGGTCTTTTCATTGGGGTTGACGGAAACCTGAATCTTGTAATCCATATCCTCCGGTCTCTCGTACTCTCCGATCAGCTCCAGCTTTTTCAGCTTGGTAATTGCATCGCAGCCGTTGCTGACCAACTCGCGGTAGAAAATATCGTGGTCGGAATACAGCCACTTTTTGATCACCGGAAATATGTTCTCACTGGTAATGGATAAACTGCCTTTCTTAGCCATATCTTATACGCCTCTTTCTTTTCGTTCTTGTCAGAGATTCCACTCCCGGAACCCTTTATTCTACATTTTAGTACCATCCAATGAAAAAGTCAACAAAAAATTAGCACTCAATCAAAATGAGTGCTAATAAATATAATTCAACACCGTTTCCCGCTGTCACTGGTTGCCGTTCACCGTGAACACGGCCACGGAACGGGGCCGCATCCGAAAACCGGAGTCCACCCTGCTGCGCTCTCCGCAGCGGTAGCAGAAGCGGCTCTGCCCGTCCCCTGCGGTGTTCACAACCGCATACCAGTCCAGATACTTAGGCAGCTCCGGCAACTGAATGTTCACGTCCTCCCAGTAGACGTTGACGGCCAGGTAAACCACGTCGTCCCGTCCCCGCTTCCGGTCGTATCCGGCGTAGAGAATCCCCAGAGCGGCGGTGCCGTCGTCCACCCGGTTCTCCCCACCGTTTCCGTACACGGTCAGGGCGGGCAGACCGCAGACCGCGCCGGGCAGATCCCTCCGGATGGCCGGATGGTTCATACGGAAGCGGATCATAAAGCGGAAAAAACCGAACAGGTCCTCATTTTCCTTGAGCAGTTCCCAGTTGAGCCAGGAAATCTCGTTGTCCTGGCAATAGGCATTGTTGTTGCCAAGCTGCGTGTTGCCGAACTCGTCCCCGGCAAAAAACATGGGCGTGCCGCGGCTGCACATCAGCACCGCGCAGGCGTTGCGCATCATGCGGAAACGCAGATCCAGCACCTCTTTGTCGTCCGTCGGCCCCTCCGCACCGCAGTTCCAGCTGCGGTTGTCGTCTGCCCCGTCGGTATTCCCCCAGCCGTTCTCCTGATTGTGCTTTTCATTGTAGGCGTACAGGTCGTAGAGGGTGAAGCCGTCGTGGCAGGTGATAAAATTCACCGAGGAATTGTAGCCAGCATAATGGCCGTTGTAGAGATCTCCGGAGCCGGTGATCCGCCTGGCAGCCTCCCCGGCCGCCCAGGTTCCGCCCTTTAAGAACTCCCGCAGAGTATCCCGGTATTTACCGTTCCACTCGGCCCAGCGCTTCCAGGCCGGAAAGGTTCCCACCTGGTAGAGGCCGCCCGCATCCCAGGCCTCGGCGATCAGCTTTACATTGCCCAGAATGGGGTCAAAGGCCAGGCGCTGCAGCAGGGGCGGATTGTTCATGGGAGAGCCGTCCTCGTTCCGCCCCAGAATGCTGGCCAGATCAAATCGGAAGCCGTCCACCCGGTAGTCCACGGTCCAGTAGCGCAGGCATTCCACAATCATCTGCTGCACGATGGGGTGATTGCAGTTGAGCGTGTTGCCGCAGCCGCTGAAGTTGTAGTAATACCCGTCGGGCGTCAGCATGTAGTAAATGTTGTTGTCAAAACCTTTAAAGGAGATCACCGGCCCCTTTTCATTGCCCTCGGCGGTGTGGTTGAACACCACGTCCAGGATCACCTCGATGCCGTTCTCGTGCAGAGTGCGGATCAGGTTCTTGAACTCCGTCCCCTCCCGATTGTACTCCAGCCCGGCGGTGTAGCTGGTGTTGGGCGCGAAAAATCCAACCGTGTTGTACCCCCAGTAGTCCAGCAGCTTGCGGCCGTTCACCTCCCGGCCGCCCATGGTCTCGTCGAACTCAAACACGGGCATCAGCTCCACCGCGTTGACCCCCAGGTCTTTTAAATAGGGAATTTTTTCCAAAATCCCCGCAAAGGTACCGGGGTGAGCCACACCGGAGGAGCTGTGGCGGGTAAAGCCCCGCACGTGAAGCTCATAGATCACCAGGTCGCTCATCTCCCGGCCGGACTGCGGCATGTCTCCCCAGTCGAAATTGTTCTTCACCACCCTGGCCCGGTATGTACAGCCCGGCTCCTGCTTTTCCCCCCAGACGCTCTGTCCGGTCACGGCCTTGGCGTAGGGGTCCAGAAGAATCTGATCCCGGTCAAACAGCAGTCCCGCTCCGGGATCATTGGGTCCGTCCACCCGGTAAGCGTACTCGAATTCCCCGATATCCAAGCCAAACACGATCATGGAGTACACGTTGCCGATTTTGTACTCCTCCGGGAACGGAAGCACGGCGTAGGGATCCTTCTCCCCCCGATTAAACAGCAACAGCTCGCATGCGGTTCCCGAGTGGGTGTGCACCGTAAAATTCACGCCGTCCTGCAAAAGGGTGGCGCCGTTCATATCATACAGACCCGGACGCACCGGAAAACCAGCGATTTCCCGCAGAGGCAGCACCGAAACCGGAACGCTCTTTGCGGATTCCTGATTGATTATCTTCAATGAATCCCCCTTTTCTCTAAGGCAGAAAATCCCTGACCTTCTTGCTCCGCACGGGATTGCGCAGTTTCCGCAGCGCCGCCGTCTCGATCTGGCGGATGCGCTCTCTGGTGACGTTAAATTGTCTTCCCACTTCCTCCAGGGTCAGGGGCCGGCCGTTCTCCAGGCCGAAGCGCAGCTTGATTACCTGGCGCTCCCGCTCGTTGAGCCCCTGTAACATACTGTCGATCTCCTCCCGCAGCAGCACGTTCTCCGCCTGATCCTCCGTAGAGTCGCCCGCGTTGTCGGCCACGAAATCTCCCAGGCTGGAGCCGTCCTCATCTCCCACCGGAGTCTCTAAGGACACCGTGTCGCCGGAAGTCTGAATCAGCTCTTCCACCCGCTTCTCGGTCATTCCCACCGCCTCGGCCAGCTCCCGGTTGGACGGGTCCCTGCCCAGCTGCACGGACAGGTCACGCTGGGTACGGCGGATCTTGTTCACCGCCTCCACCATGTGCACGGGAAGCCGGATCGTCCGCGCCTGGTCCGCCAGGGCTCTGGTGATGGCCTGCTTCACCCACCAGGTGGCGTAGGTGCTCAGACGGTATCCCTTCTCATAGTCGAATTTCTCCACCGCCTTCATCAGGCCGATGTTGCCCTCCTGAACCAGGTCCAGAAAGCTCATCCCCCGGCCGGTGTAGCGCTTGGCGATAGAGACCACCAGCCGGAGATTGGCTTCCACCAAGCGTTTTCCAGCCTCCTCATCCCCCTCCGCGCAGCGCTTGGCTAGTCCGGCTTCCTCCTCGGGAGTCAGCAGCGCGATGGCGCCGATCTCCTTCAGATATTCCCGGATGGGATCACCGGTGCTCACGCCCTCCAACACCTTCTGGGGCGCTTCCTCGCTGAACAGGTCCTCCTCGGCCTCGGCGTATTCCGACGGCTTCTCCCGCAGAACCAGACCGTCCTCCGTCTCCTCGTCCCCGGTCAGAAGCTTGTCCTTGCCTAAAACACCCGCGTCCAGCCCGGTGTCAAAATCGTCCTCCAAATCCAGCTCCGGCTCCAGCTCCGCGTCTCCCTCCGGGGTTCCCACACGGATTCCCTTCCGCTCCAGACGGCTGTAAACTTCTTCCAATTCCTCCGGTGTCACCTGGACATCCCGCAGACAGTCCAGCACTGCGGTCAATTCCAGGAAGTTCTCCTGTTTTGCCGCCATGTCCTGAAGAATCCCCAGCTTCTCCGCCAGTACCTTTTTGTCCATACACCGCCGTCCTTTCCGTGTGCGCTTTTATAACCGCGCCGTCCGCTGCCTCCATAGTTGCTGTCAAAACAGGTCCAAACCGCCTGTGTCCGCCGTCACCGGTTCCTTAAGACCCGGCCCCAGGTCGCCCTGGTTGTAGTGTTTCCGGCAGAGCGCCACATAGCGGTCGTCGCCGCCCATGACTACCTGGTCCCCGATCCGCACCATCCGGCCGTCCTCGCCGATCCGCGCGGTACAGTTGGCCGCCCTTCCGCACCAGCAGACGGTTTTCAGCTCCTCAACCTTGTCCGCCCAGGCCATCAGCCACTTGCTGCCCTCAAAAAACTCGTGGCGGAAATCGGTCCGCAGCCCGTAACAGATCACCGGAATGTCCAGATCGTCCACAATGTGGACCAGAAATTCCACCTGTTCCTTGGTTGCGAACTGAGCCTCATCCAGAATAATGCAGTCGTATTCCCGCAGCCGGACGTCGCTCATCTGTGTCAGCTCTTCTAACAGAACGCCCTCGCGCTCCAGGCCGATCCGCGACCGGATCATGTGATCCCCGTCCCGGCTGTCCAACCTGGGTTTCACCAACAGAGCCCGCTTGCCCCGCTCGCCGTAGTTGTATTCCACCATCAGCGCGTTGGCCGTCTTGGAACTGCCCATCGCGCCGTAACGATAGTATAATTTTGCCATCTCATCATCCCCGCACATAAAAATCATCCGCAGGCCGCAGCCCGCGGCTTTAATCTCCGCTCCATATCCCGGACGGATCGACACTGACCCGGTCAGGGTATGCTATTCCCGCAGGCAGGCGATTCCCCGCTTGCGCAGAAATTCTTCCGCGGACCGGTCCCACAAATCCTCCAGGGTCTTGTCCAGCGTAAAAAAGCCCAGGGACAGCCCGGTTATACAATAGAGTGCTCCATCCTCGTACCGAATATTCAGATACATGCCCTGAATCTGTCCGGCCTCCACGCCGTTGCCGGACGCAAAGCGCTCCACCTGACCGGCCGGCAGCTGGAGCACGATGTGAAAACTCCCCGGCAGCCGCTTTCCCTTGATCAGGCCGAAACACACAGGCCGCAGCAGCTTCCAGGGCGCAAATCCCTCATCTCCGATCTCTTCCAGCTCCTCCTCGGAAAAATATCCCTTCCGGATATGTCCGTCGATGGAAAAGCTGTTGAAGGTGACAATCTGTACCTCCTTTACCAGAAACAAATCAAAATCTTCTTTTACAAAAAGCTTGCTGGTAAAACCCTTTACATCCTCAATTTTTAGTCCAACCATCTGCGTTCACCGCTCCCAAAAACTTACTTCCATCATTATACTTGCTTTTCCATACAGCGTCAAATAGTATTTTCCCGCGCGGTTTTTCTGGCATTTCCCCCTCACTTTGGTCAATTTATCGACAACAAAATCATTGACCGCAATCTGCCTTTACATTTCTCCCGCCATCACGCGGCAAAACGGCGGCACGCAGTCCTCACAAAGGCCTGCATGCCGCTGGATCGCTCCTTCCCATACCGTCTGCCAAAATTAAAAGGGGATCAAAGGTCCTCTTCCTCGCGCAGAATGTCGTCTACCTCCTTCCGCCCGATCCCGCAGTCCTCGGCAATCTGATCCCGCGTGAACCCCTTCGCCGACAGGCGGAGCACCCGCTTTGTGAGGGCGATCCCCTGTTCGATTCCCTGTTCGATCCCACGGGCAATCCCGTCCTCAACCAACATTTGACCAAGTCTCGTCATCGCAATCATCTCCTTTACCTGTTCCAGATCCCCGGCGGATAAGAACTTATCCGCAAACGTGTACAACACCGCCTGCATTTTTTCCATCTCCAGGCCGGTCACCGCCGCCTCTTCCTCCTGAAGGATTTCCAGGCTTTTCACAATCCGCTCTCTCACGCTCAGACGGCTGGACATCAGCGGCGTCAGAAGTAACGGCACCAGCTCTGCCTTCTGAACCTTCCCGCCATTTCTGCGCTTCTCCTCCAGCCCCGCGAATACCTTGTCCCCGTCCCGGCTTCTCATCCGGATCACGCGCACCCGGTAAACATTGATCCCCTCCGCCAGCTCGGTGACCGGTTCCGTCACCCGGGAGGAGCAGATCACGTAAGTGACCACAGCCACCCTGTGGGTGCGGCTTGTGGAAGCCTCATACTCCCGGAACCTCCGCAGGTCTTCCAGGGTGATGAGATCGCTCTCAAACTCCAGATGCACCCAATAGCCGCCCTCCATCACATAATTGAAGTCCTGGTACATTTTCCGGGCTTCCAGCTTCACCGTCTCCGTAGGTGCGGCCAGCGCCACCACCCCGGGTACGCCCATAAACCGCAGCAGCTCCTCACCAAAATACTGGGCCGCCGTTTTGAGCGCCAGGTCCTCGTGATGAATCCCCTGTTTTTCTTTGTCCACACAGCCTCCTTGTCCCGCAAAGCTATGTGCAAACACCTGTCTACATTATAATTATAACAACTATTCCGGCACCAGGCAACCGGCCCCCGCGATATTTCAATCAACCTTATGTATTATACATATTATACTACAGATTGTCGTTTAACTGAACATTCGTCCGAAACGGACTGGATAATCGACTGCCGCGCGGTCTGACCGCCCACGGCAAAATGAATGAAACATATGATGATTCGATCGTTGTGAATCCGGCAGACAGGCATTTGGCACACGCTCCGGTTCCCGGTGTTTCTTTAATATAACACAAAGAATGGCGGTTGCCAAGACGGATATTCAGCGGCTTCTGTATTTCTGCAAATCAGCCGCCGGATATCCGTCTTTGTACCGGAACCGGCCGTCAGGTGAAATCCAGCATCACCTTCAGGCTTTTGCCTGGATGATTTTTAAAATCCTCAAACGCCCGGGCTGCGTCTTCAAATTTATAAAGGTCCGTTATGGCCTTCCCAACATCCGCGTTTTTGCTCCGGATGAGTTCGATTAATTCAATAAAATCATCCTTAAAAGCATTGCGCGATCCCAGAATATTGAGTTCCTTCTTCTGTATCATGGTAAAATTGAAATCTGCGTTTTTCTTCCCGATTCCGATCTGTACCACACGCCCGCCAAAACAGGCGGAATCAATACAGTTCTGAAATGTATCCGGCAATCCCACGGCCTCTATGGTCACGTCAAACCCGTCCCCGTCTGTTATATCGTTCACCGCCCGTTCAAGGACCTCTGCGGATTCATTTAATATGGCGCCGTCCACTCCAAAATTTTTTGCGTATTCCAGCTTATCCTCCGCCACATCCGAAATATAGACCTGGGCTCCCGCCGCCTTGGCGGCCACGGCCGCGAACACTCCGATGGTTCCGGCCCCTACCACCAAAACCTTCTCGCCGCGCTTAACGGCGGCTCTCTTCACCCCGTGATAGCTGATGCAGAAGGGCTCCACCAGCGCCAACAGCTTGGGATCCAGTCCCTTTCCGTCATAAATCCGCTCCACCGGCATGGTGATATACTGCGCAAAGGCCCCTTCTCTCTGGACGCCCATCGTCTCGTTGCCCGTGCAACAGTTTACAAGCCCTCTCCGGCATGAATAGCATTTTCCGCAGTTAAAATACGGATTCGCGGTCACGATCATCCCCGCTTTCAAGCCGTATTCATTTTCTCCGACCTCCACTATTTCCGCCGAGAACTCATGTCCGGGAATACGCGGATAGGACACATACGCCAGCGTGCCCCGGTATGTATTTAAATCTCCGCCGCAGATCCCCCCATAAAGTAACTTTAAAAGCGCCTCGCCTTTTTTAGGCACGGGCTTTTCCATCTCGATCAATTCCACCTCTCCGGGTGCGTTAATCCTGATCGCCTTCATCCGTTGTACCTCCTGTCTGTCAGGATATATATAAATGATTTCCCGACGCAGCCTCGCACTGATACATAGGAATACTGCTTCGAAACAGCACCTCACTTCTGACATAGACATTCTCCGACGGGGGAGCAATATTTCTCAGCAGATATTCCGTGAGATACTGAGTCGCCACATATGCCTGGCGGTAAGTATTCTTATGAAGCAGATTTGAGAAAATCCCCTGCTCCAGGCAGCACATATTTTCCGGGAACAGATCGCTTCCCACGGCAAGCACGCTGCCTTTTCGACCGCAGCTCTCGATGGCTTTGCCCAGAAAGATACTCCCCCGCGCTGTAACGCTGGAACAGGATTTAATGTTGTAATTGTTATGGAACTGCTCGCATATCTTCTCATAGGTTACGCTGTCGTAACCCGGGATCCGTATGATCCTGTTTTTGATTCCATATTTTTGAATGTAGGAGTCGAACCCCTCTACAATGAGGAAATGGGAGGGAACCGTCTCGTTTCCGATGCACAAGAGCACCTCGTCCTCGTCCCCAAGCCTGCTCGTCAGTATCTCCCCAAGAATCTCTCCAAGGATCCGGTAATGGGTTTGAACACAGCACAGCCGGTTGATTTTTTCATTGTCATTTCCCACCAGCGCCACGGGAATCCCCGCCTCCGAATATTTACCCACAGGCGGCACGATTCCGGAGGACGAATACCCGACGGAAATGATTCCGTCAATCTGGCCTTCAGCGGACAGCTGGTCAAGTTTTTCCTCAATATACCGGTGATCCGGCTCATCTCTGTACGGAATCTCAACCGCCTTTATGCTGAAATCCGCCAGCGTTTTCATATAATCGCGAAAGCCCTTCCAAATATCCGCATAATAATAGCGGTATTCCCCTGTCTCCTGTGGAAAAAGCGCCGCAATACAGTAAGGCTTCCGTTTCAGGGAAGCTGCGACCGTATTTGAATGGTAGTCAAGCTCTTTTGCGATCTCACAGATGCGGTTTCTGGTTTGTTCACCCACACCTGGTTTGTTATTCAGGGAGGCATGGACTGTCGACAATGATACGCCCGCCCTGGCAGCGATATCCTTAATAGTGGTTCTGGTTTTCACGAGTTCAGACCTTTCGATTTTTTTTAAGTTTAACTCATAAAACCTTCCCCGTCAAACAGGATTTCTTCCGGACCTCTCACATATTCAATGTCCGGCTGATCCCTGATCGCCTCATACAGCGCCTCCGACACCTGCAGTTCCTTCATGGACAGCGTGTCTTTGATTCGCGCCACCCTGTGCGGTCTGGGCGCGCCGTTGCAGCAGCGCAGGGCTATGGTCAGGGCTTCCTTGTCATTGTTGACGTACATCGGTATTTTGGAGCCCTGTATCTCAGTGGCGGTGATCAGATTGGTCCATGTCTCCGACCAGTCTATGTCATTTAAACAGCGCCGGGTGGTGATATCCGCCTCATTGATTCCGCTGCCATTGTGATGGCTCTCCGGCGTCAGCCCTCTTATAAACAATCGCTTGATTCGGACCGGGTCCTCAAAACCATAACACCGGCTGTTCGAGCGCCCCACCACATTGGGGTCAAAGCCATAGCCGCTGATATTCTTACCGATCCGGTCGATGATCAACACGTCGATATCGTCAAACTTAAAACCGGCCAGCTGCTGCTTGGCTGCCTTTAACAGGCGCGCGTCTGCCTCCATGATCTGCGCTCCCGGAATCACCTCCAGCGTATGGATCTCATCGTATGCGTTCTGGATCATTCCTACGCCGAACGCCACGGGAGCCGCCTGCAAAAACTGCCGGGCCGCTTCCGTAATAAAACTTCCGAACCCGCAAAATCCCTGTGAGTGGATGGCTGCGGCCCCCTTGTGCTTGCCCAATCCGATTGCGATCATTTTGCACAGGCCGCTCTCATGCTCATTTCGAAAATCCGTATGCGGTTTTATCTTGTGGCAGATCACGATACCGTCCGACTCAAACGCAAGCTTGTCGCAGAACAGCGGAATCCCATTGGGCAGCGTTCCGTACTGCACCACGTCCATAGAGGATCTGATGGGCGCTCCGATTCCTGCCTCGGTAATTCCGTAGGAGGCCAGAACCTCCTCCTGCCCCTTGGCGGTGGCGCCTCCGTGGCTTCCCATGGCAGGCACGACAAAGGGCTTGGCCCCCCATTCCTTCAGGATATCGCAGATGGCTCTGAGGATTACCACAATATTGGGAATTCCCCTGCTGCCCGCAGTGATAGCGATGCGCTTGCCTTTAAAACGCTCAGGCGCTCCCGCGTTCGCCTCCATCTGTTCCCTGATATGAAGGGGTATGTCGGCAATCTGATAGGTGTCGAAATGCTGCCGTATGGTAACCATTTTGGGGATCGTGACTTCCCTGTCCTGGATCATAAGGTCGTTAATTTCCGGAAAATTGATAAACATGTTGTTTCCCTCGGTTCTCCTAGAATACTAAATTGACAATTCCCAGCGTAAATACCGGCACAAAGGTCAGCAACGCCAGGCAGCCCAGCGCCAGCGCGTAAAATGGCAGGCCCGCTACGATAAAATCTTTCATCTTGCACTTGGTGATGCCGCAGACGGTAAACATAAGCGTTCCCATAGGCGGAGTTACCGCGCCTATCGCCATGTTGAAATTGAAGATCAGCGCAAACTGGATCGGATCCACGCCAAAGGCAACCGCCATGGGATGGAGCAGCGGTACCAGCACGATCAGCGCCGCGTTTCCCTCGATGAACATTCCCACAAACAGAAGGAATACATTGACAATCACCAGAAACGCGTATTTTCCGCCGATATAGGTGGTCATCAGGGCCGTCAGCTTCTGGGGAATCTGCTCTCTGGTCAAAATCCAGGAAAACGCCGATGCCGCCGACACGATAATCAGCACGGAAGCCGTGGTAAGCACGCTCTCCCTGAGCCCTTTTTTCAGCTCGCCCCAGCCCAGCTCCCGGTAGAGAACCCCCAGGATAATGGAGTAAACCACCGCGATGGACCCCGCCTCCGTGGGCGTGCAGATGCCCAGCCGGATGCCTCCTATAATGATAACCGGCAGGCAGAGCGGCAGAATTGCGTGGCGAAATTTCGTGCCCAGCTCCTTCCTGTCCATCCTGGCCTGTCCGTACGCCTGGTAGCCGCGCTTTTTAGAGATAATCCCGCAGAGTAACATCATCGATGTACACAACAGCAAACCAGGACCGATCCCCGCGATAAACAGTTTCCCGATGGACAGATTGGCGATTGAACCGTACAGAATCGCCGCGATTCCCGGAGGGATTAAGGGCGTGATGATCGATGAAAATGCCGTCACCGCCGAAGAAAACGGCTTGCTGTATCCATGGCGTTCCATCTCCGGCTCCAGCATCTTGGCCTCCATGGCGGCATCCGCCAGGGAAGAACCCGACAGGCCCCCCATCATCGTCGACAGCAGCACATTCACCTGCGCCAGACCACCCGGCAGTTTACAGGTCAGCACCGTACAGAAATCCATGATCCGCTTAGTGACGCCCGTATAATTCATAAATACGCCCGCCGCGATAAAAAACGGCACGGCCAGAAGCGGGATGCTCTCGATCCCGGCGATCATCCTCTGAATAATCAGGTAGATGGTAACGTCCGGCTGCAGCACGAAATAAATAATGGTGCTGCCAAGGATTGCCCCGTAAACGGGAACCTTGAGGAAGAGGAGAATCAAGAGCGCGATGCACGAAAATCCTATGATTGTTCCTGAGCTCATACGTCTTGCCCCCTTTCGCGGTCCGCGGTGTCTTCGTCAGAGCCGCCTTTCCATAATTGATATAGTTCCGCCAGCATGTTGCAGATCATGAGAAAGCAGCCCACCGGAACCGCCGAATAGATCAAAGCATAGGGCACCTTTGTGTAGCTGGTAGCCCGTCCGGTGTTCAGCATCTGCCCCACCAACCGTCCTCCCTGGACCATAAGGAACAGCAGTATGAATACCATGAGCACATTGACCGCCGCGGCGATAATCCTCTGCACCTTCTTTGGAAATGATTCCACCAGTATCTCGATGGCGATATGCCCTCCGTTGCGGTAGACGGCTCCCGCCCCCAGATAGACCAGCCATACCATACACCACAGCTGAACTTCCTCCAGCCACACTATGGGGTGAAAGAAGATGTAGCGCGAAAACACGCTGATACAGGTCAGGCCCACGAGAACCGTCAGCACCGCGCTTGTCAAAACCAAATCCAAATTCAAAAATATGACCTTTAGTTTCGTTTTCATGAAACCCCTTCTCCTTGTTGGACAGTCCATGCACATAACTACCCGCCGGACAATTATGTGCATGTCTGTGACGGTAACGGCTACTTGCCGATCGCGGCCCTCACTACATTGTAAAGATCCGGAGTGCTCCAGCTTCCGTTCACTTCAGGATCCGTGTAAACGCCGGAGGTAGCTTCCTTCCAGAGAGCCAGCTCCTCATCGGAGAGTTCATAAACCTCAACCCCCGCTTCCTTCATCAGCTTGAGGCACTCTTCCGACGTAGTCTCCACAGCCTCATTGTTGGCTTTCGCGCCCTCATGCATGGCATTGATCAACGCTTCCTGCTGCTCTGCGGTAAGAGAATTATAGAAATCCGCTCCGCAAATCCAAAGCGAAATATTCTTGACCATTCCGTCCCGCACAATATACTTACACACCTCATGGAACTTGTTATTGTACATGGTTGTGAAGGTATTCTCAAGACCGTCGATGGTTCCCTGCTGCAGCCCTGTATAGACGTCGCCCAGGGCCATGGGTGTGGGAGCTGCCCCCATATTGGAGAAGGTCTTGATCTGGATCGGGAACGCGTTTACACTGATTTTCGTGCCTTTGAAATCATCCGGGACATGGATCGGTTTGGAGCTCATCGTGTAGCGCTCACCGTAAATCCAGTCCGCCCCGATGACCTTAAGCCCCTTTGTCTCCAGCTCCGCGTTGATGCTCTCAAACCAGTCTGTCTCAAAGGTAGCCCAGGCGTCATCCCATGTGTCGAACAAGAACGGTCCGAACAGAATGCTGAAATCCGGCACAAAATCGCTGAGGTACAGTCCGTCCGCCACCGTGACCACGGAATCCCCCGCAAGCATCTGATCAATCAGATTGGACTTGTTGCCCAGCTGGCTGGAGGGATATAAGACCACCTCCCAGTTGGCTGTCCCGTCGGACTCCAACGCTGTTTTTACGGCGTTGGCGCCAAGGTCGGCTGGTTCGCCCGGATTCAGCTCATATCCGATTTTAACATTTACCTTTGGCAGTTCTGCCGCGGGCGTCTCCGCCTTGGCTCCCTCAGCCTGCGTCCCCTCCTCTTTCGCCGACTCCGCCTGCGTCTGGGCGGGCGCCTCCGTTGTCTTCGCCGCTCCTCCCCCGCAGCCTGCCAGTATTCCGGAAACCAATGCCGCCGTCAAACATAATGCCGTTACTCTTTTCTTCATCGTAAACCCTCCTTAAAATATGTATGTTTTTCCGCCCTGTAAAGGCGGTTTTTACTTACGCGCGTAAATCCCTGTAGGATACGCATTTGCGTTGAATCAGCTCCCAGTCCAGCTCAACTCCCACCCCTGGCCGGTCCGAAACGGTTATGATTCCGTTTTGGATCGGAAGATTCCCCTGCATCGGAAGGCGGAAATTGTCCTCCGGGACAAAATACTCAAACCACTCGCTGTTCCGCACGGCGCAGGCCACATGAAGGGTGGCCATATCCATATAGTTCATGGTGGTCGTATGCATCTCGCAGTTCATGCCGAAGCTTTCCGCCAGATGGGCGATTTTAAGCGTCCCCGTGATCCCCCATTTCCATGAGACATCGGCTCTCACCAGGTCGGTTGCCCGGTTGAGGATGGACTGAGCGGCTCCCCAGTGACACCCCCTGCTGGTCTCAGTTGCCAGTATGGGAATGTCCAGGGCGCTGCAGAGTTCCGTATATTTGTTGATCTCAAAATCCCGGAAGGGTTCCTCAAACCACAGATACCCCAGGTCCTCCAGATTCCTTCCCACCCGGATGGCGTCGCCCAGCGTGTACTCCCCAACCGGATCCGTCATCAAATCCATGGTGGTTCCCACGCCGTCTCTCAGGGCGGTATGAACTGCGATATCCTCCCGCCATACCCCCGACGGATGGGCTTTGTAACAGCGGATCCCCTGCTCCCTGTACCGCAGGGCCTCCTCCACATATTCCTCCGGCCTATCGTGAAACAGGCCGCTGGCGTAGACCGGCAGCTGGTTCCGGTAAGCCCCCAGGTACTTGTAAAGCGGAAGTCCCGCCTCCTTTGCAGCCATATCCCAAAGCGCCACATCCACCGGCCCGGGAAGGTAAACCGGGAAAAAAGTCAGATTGCGGTCAATATTCCACAAATCCTGCCATATGGCCTCCCGCTCATATGCGGACCTGCCCAGAACCACCGGCGCAATATTATCCTCCAGGTAGCTCTCCGTCACCCTGGCCGAACGGGCCGCCATTGCCGTGGCGATCCCCTCCGCGCCGTTATCAGCCGTAAGCTTAATCACCACCACGTCCCAGTCCATCTTTGATCTGCCGCGGTGTTTTTCGTCGAAAAAGTTCTCGCCCCTCTGCACCCACCACGTCTCAAAACGCTCGATCCTCACGCTCGCTTATCCCCCTATAAAATACCGTATTTTGCAAATGCCTCCGTGGCTGTCATACCGTTTTCAATCGCCGCGCGCACGGTCTTTTCTCCCGCCGCCTTGACAAAAGCCCTTTCCAGAACCTGCTCATGGATTTCCCTTGGAATCACCAGTACGCCGTCCACATCGCCGAACACCACGTCGCCGTCGCGGATTGTCACCTGACCGATCTCAATGGTGCATCGAAAATCGCAGACATATGTCCGGACGCTGGAATCCTGCGCCCAGCAGGCCCTGGCGAATACCGGGAAATTGAGTCCGATCACCTGGGGCGTATCCCTCGTGTAGCCGTCTAAAACAGCTCCCGCAGCGCCCCTGACCTTTGCCGTCGTGGTCAGAAGCTCTCCCCACAGCGCAGAATGGTGAGCGCCTGTGGCCACGTAAATTTCATTTGGTTTTAACTGATCCAGCGCCTCCGTCAGGTAGCCGAAGGGCTTTTTCGGCTCCTCAAATACATCGTTCTCCAAAATCGTACAGGCAAAGCCCGCCAGCTTCAGCCGGTTGTCCTCCCCGTCCCCTTTTATGTAGGCCTGGACCGGAGCCAGAGCGGCCAGGGGCCTTATCTGCGCCGGAAGGAATTGATGCTTATACCCCATCTGGTCCAGGATATCCCCCACAACCGGGGTGTACAATTTCTCCTTCATCAGCGCAAACATTTCTTCATCATTTTTCCACATAGCCATATGAGTCCTCCGATCAAAAGCCGATCAGCGCGCCGCCGTCCACCGGAATACATGTGCCGCTGATGTAACGGGCCGCATCGCTGCAGAGAAAGGCGGCGCACATGCCCACGTCCATTGGGTCTCCCACTGTCTTTGCCGGTATGCGCCCCATGATCTTGGCAAGGCGCGGCGGATCATTGTCCACCGCCTTGTGGAACATGGGCGTGTCAATCCACCCGGGCGCTATGGCATTGACCGTTATGCCAAACTCCGCCAGCTCTGCCGTCAGCGTATGGATCAGCCCCAGATATCCCGCCTTTGCGGTCGCGTACCCCGCCACCATCGGCTGGCCGATATAACTGGTCATGCTGGCCTGAAACAAAATGCGCCCGCGGCCAAGTTCCTTCATCTGCGGCACAAACGCCTTTGTCAGGGCGAACGCTCCTACCAGATGAACGTTCAGAACCTTGACGTAATCTTCCACCGTCATGTCCCAGATATATTTCTTGCAATGATTCCCCGCATTATTAACCAGAATACCGACGGGTCCATGTTCCCGCAGAATACGCCCGGCTATCTCCTGGGTGTGCGCCGTATCGGTGATATCAAACTGATAGAATACGGTTTTATCACCGAATTCCTTTAATGATGCGCAAGCCTGCTCCTCGCTTTCATAACTTAAAACCACTACCTTTGCGCCGGCGCTCACAAGGCACCTGGTAATGGCAAGCCCCAGGCCGGTGGATCCCCCTGTGACAACTGCCGTCTGGCCGTCCAGGGAATAGCACCTGGACATACAGAAATCCTTTAACTGCTCATCGGTAAATACCATAACATTAAACCTCTCCTTCTATTTGATCGCAAACGCGTTTGACCCCCACGTTCTTGTCCTGATATTTGTAAGGTATGTAGTATTCTTTGTGGCCCAGCGCCTCGCTTCTGGTCATCTCGCCGCCGGCCACCCGCCCGGCCAGCCCGGCCAGCCGCCCGGCCAGTTCGTCCAGGGAACACTCTCCCCTCAAAACAGCGCCCGCATCAAAATCCATATCGTCCTTCATGCGGAGAAAGGTGCTGCTGTTGCCCGTGATTTTGATAACCGGGGCCACAGCGCTCCCCACCACATTCCCAGCGCCCGTAACCAGAAAGGTCAGGTGGCAGCCGCAGGAGATCAGATCCGTCAACCCCTCGTTGTCATTTGGATTTGTAATGCCAAACTGCATCCAGTGGGGATCAGGCGTGGAATCGAGCAGCCACAAGCCCGGATGTCCCGGCCTTCCCCCCACCTTCAGAACCCCTTCAATGGGACGGGAACCGCTTTTTACGACAGCGCCCATGCTTTTCTCCTCGATTGTGGAAAGACCGCCTGCAAAATTCCCCGGACTTACGGAATATTGGCGCACGGATTTGCAGTAATCAAGGGCCTTGTGATAGGTGTAACGGATCTCTTCCCGGGCCCTGTCAGTAGCCGCTCTGTCCAGAAGGCTGTCCAGCAGCCCAACCGCCTCCACGATCTCCTCAAAAATCGCGGTACCGCCCTGGTCAACCAGCCGGTCAAAAAATCTGCCCACCACCACATTCCCGGCAAGCCCGCTTGTGAAATCGCTTCCGCCGCATTCCGCCCCGACTACCAGATCGGAAAACCCCATAGGGACAACCGGTACCTGCTTCAACTGTTCCATCATGTCCCGGCAGTAACCCAGCCCCTTTTCAATCGCTTTCTCCGTACCGCCCTCATTTTGGATAAACATCCACGCTCCGGGCTTTCCCTCCTCCCTGGCAATCCTGCACAGCCACTCAGGCTGCACATACTCGCAGCCAAGCCCGACGGTGAGCACCGCGCCCACGTTGGGGTGGCGGATCAGCGCGATCAAAAGCCGAACCGCATACTCATTGTCGGTACATCCCTGAAAGCCGACCACTTCCACCTCGCTGCAGTTCATCCTCCGGACAATCTCATCCGCCACGAAATGAGAACACTCCACCGTATAGATCACCAGCAATTTATTCCGGATACCGATTCTCCCATCCAGGCGCTTAAAGCCGTTCCATGTATGCTCAGACGTTCGCATATTTACCACCTCATTCATATTTAATATCGCAGGGGGCGCCCGTATAGAGATCCAGGTGACTCGACCGCTCGTCGTATATACTGCGCATACAGTGCAGATGCACCCACTGACCGCATTTTATATCCCTGGTCGCACGCCCAATGACGGCTCCGTATTTTATAATATCGTCCCCACTCGTTATATCGTTCACAGCAATCTTATGTCCGATGGGGATATTCTCAAGCACAGAAACCGAGTCCGTCTTCCGGTCCCCCTTCACCTGCGCGGGGCCGGGCGTCAGCGGCGCCAGGGCCGTAGCCACATTGTCTTTCATTTCCACTTGAAAAATTACCTGCATTTTTATACCCTCACATCCTTTAGGCGAAACGTTTCTGTAAAATCTGCTTTCATCATATACCGAAACGTTTCGCTTGTCAATAATCTTTTTGTATTTGCCGCCAATTCCGTCATTATTGACAAATTAATATCATAATTTTAGCTACAATATCCATATAAGGCGGGCAATCTGGTTCCATCCAACCATCGTCCACAGACTGTGCCGGAAGCCGTTTGCATCCAAACGAAAAAGGAACCCTGCCGGCAGTTTTGCCGGAACAGAGTTCCTTTTTCAAATATGGGGTTTTCATTCGGTGGACGCTTCTTCTGTCCGGTTTCAGGATTTCGCCATGCGAAAGCCGCTCAACGCCTCCCAAGCAGCGCCGCCCCGATCAATCCCGCGTCGTTTCCCAGCTCCGCCAGGCGGATATCCGTGTGGACGCTGCTGTCCCTGGCGTAATCCTCCTCCGCCACAAGCCGTTTCAACGGCTCCAGCAGCAGCTCCCCCGCCCGGCTGACGCCTCCGCCGATGCAGATGATCTCCGGCTGAAAGATGTTGACCAGGTTGGTGACGCCGATTGCCAGATAACCGATATACCGCTCCACCACCATGGCCGCAGTCTGGTCTCCGCGTCCGGCCGCCTCAAAGACGGTTCTGCCGTCCGCCATCCGCTTGTCTCCTCCGCAGAGCTCCCACAGCAGAGACCCGGGCGCGCTGTCCATTGCCTCCCGGGTCTGGCCGATCAGGGCCGTGGCCGATGCCAGGGCCTCGAAGCAGCCTCTGCGTCCGCAGTTACACTCCGGCCCGTTCCGGTCGATCACCATATGGCCCAGCTCCCCGGCGCCGTAGTTCACGCCGTTCCAGAGCTTCCCGCCCAGGATGATTCCTCCGCCCACGCCTGTGCCCAGGGTCACAGCGATCATGGAATCGGCTCCCCTTCCGCCTCCCGCCAGGTACTCGCCCCAGGCCGCGGCGTTGGCGTCGTTGTCAAACCAGATCTTTTTGCCCGGAAAACAGCCCGCCATCATCTCCACAATGGGCTCGTGGAGAAAGCCCAGATTGTTGGCGAATTCCAGTACCCCTTCCTTCTGGTTGGCAGTGCCGGGCACCCCCATACCCACGGCGCTCACCTGCTCGATGGGAACGCCCGCCTGCTCTGCGGCTCTGCGGCCCGCGTGAGCCATGTCCGCCGCGATCTCCGCCGCAGGACGGCCCGCCCCGGTGGCAAGGTTGGCCCTGCCCAGGATTTTTCCCTGTTCATCCACCAGAGCCGCCGCAATATTGGTGCCTCCCAGGTCGATTCCGATATAATATTCCATGTTGTCCTCCTGTTATCATCAAAATGCCGCCGTCGTTTCCGCCAACCAGCGCCTCAATATCAGCAATATCAACAGATTTTGAGGGTGAGAATTTCGTAGGGTTTTACGGTGATCTCCGCACGCTCTCCGTCGTGCTTCAGCTCCCGCAGCCGGTTTTCCATACAGCTGCACGCCCAGAGCTGTTTTCCTGCCAGAATGGAGGCCTCCACCGCGGCCCGGGTCCGTTTTCCGTAGGCCTCGTACAGGCGGATCACGATCCCGTCGCCGTCCTCCGCCTGTTTGACGGTCTCCACGATCACATTTTCCGCCCTGACGCGGATGAGGGAGAAACCGGTGAGAGGCGCGCCGGTAAGTGCGGCTGTGGTTCTACCGCTTCCGGGGCCCATGGCTGCGTTTTCGCCGTCTCCGCGCCGCGCTGCTGCCGTTTTGCAGTTCCTGCACCCCACTTCTGCTTTTTTACCGTCCCCCCATACCTCCATCCCGTTTTCCTGCTTCCGCTCCGTCTGCCACCCAATCAGCGGACAGTTCAGATCATACGCCTCCCGGACCACCCGCCCGGCCCGGAAATCTCCGGCGTGGGGGTACAGAGCGTAGGTGAAGCGGTGGATCTCCTGATCCGCGTCGGGGTAGGGAAATATGCCGGATTTGATCAGCGTCAGACGCATCACCCCATCATGGATGTCATAGCCGTACTTGCAGTTGTTGAGCAGCGCCACGCCGTAACCATACTCTGACAAATCCGCCCACTTGTGGGCGCAGACCTCGAACTTCGCCTGTTCCCAGCTGGTGTTGCGGTGGGTGGGTCGCTCCACGTTTCCGAACTGCACATCGTAAACCGCGCGCTCCGCCAGCACGTCCACGGGGAAGGCCGCCTTTAACATCAGCTGGCTCTCGCGCCAGTCCACGGTGGTGACAAAATCGATTCGGGCCGTGTGGCGGTAAAAGCAGATATCCTGACGGATCGCGGAACTCATAAAGCGCTTCTCACAGCGGACCACCGCTCGGACCGCTGTGTTTTCCACCAGTTCCAGACGGGTCACATCCGTGACGGCCCACTGCTTCTCCTCGTAGGACTCGTCGATGTTCCAGGCGTCGTAGCTCTCAGGCCGGTCCTCAAAGACCATCAACGCGTTGCCCGTCCTACCGGCGGCGATGATCTCCCGCTCCTCCCTGCGGTCATACAGGGAAACGATCTCCCCCGCCCCGTCAAAGCGCAGATCATAAAAATCGGTGCGAAGACCGGCGAGATAGCCGCCGTCGCCGTTCTCCCAGCTGAGAACCACCCCGGTTCCTTCTGCTTCCTCCCGCGCTGTCCAGTCTGACGGACTCAAGACCCTCACACCCTTGGCCGGCACGTTTTCCACCAAAAGCAGCCGTTTTTGCCCGTTTACCACAGTTTCAACCAGACCGCTGCGGTCAAATCCCAGCTGGTTTACCACGAACCATTTTCCATCCGGCTCATCATGCCCCGCCGCGGCAATCCCCCGTTTCGCCCGCTCCGTCACCTGCGCGCATATCTCCCGCAGCCTCGCAAACTGCCGGTCCGAATCCTGGTAGACCTCCCCGATGGAGGACCCGGGCAGAATGTCGTGGAACTGGTTGAGCAGCAGCAGCTTCCACGCCTCCTTAAGCTCCTGCTGCGGGTAGGAAAATCCCTGGTCCGCCAACCCCGCCATAACGCAGAGCAGTTCCGCGTCCATGAGCAGGAACTCGCACTCCCGGTTGTTCTTCTTGATCCGGGCCATGGAGGTATAAGTGCCCCGGTGGAATTCCAGATACAACTCCCCGCACCACCTGGGAACTTTTTTGCCCTCCAGATTATTCTCCAGAATATGGAAAAATTCTTTTACACCCGTGATCCGGACCGCCGGGCAGTCTCCCGTGAAGTTCCCTGCCCCCGCCTCCAGGCGCTTCTCCTCCTCCAGCATCTCCCGGGTGGTGCCTCCCCCTCCGTCCCCAAAACCGAAGCAGGTCAGCACGTCCCGGCTCAGATCCTTGTTCCGGTAGCGCTGCCAGGTCCCCATGACCTGGCTGGCGTTCATCCGCCCGTTGTAGGTGGTCTCAAAGGACCTGCGGCCGCCCACCTGGGGATATTTTTTGTAGTCGCTGGTAGTGATAAAATAGGTCAGCACCTCGCTGCCGTCCAGTCCCCGCCAGTAAAAGGTGTCGTTGGGGATCTGATTGTACTCGTTCCAGCCCAGCTTTGTGGTCATGAAATACCGGATCCCCGCCTGCCTTAAAATCTGCGGCAACGCCACGCAGTAGCCGAACACGTCCGGCAGCCAAAGCACCTCCTGGCCGTCCCCGGTTCCGAACTCCTCCTGAAAAAAGGCTTTTCCGTAGAGAATGTGCCGGATCAGGGATTCCCCGGAGGACAGGTTGCAGTCCGCTTCCAGCCACATGGCGCCCTCGGTCTCCCAGCGTCCTTCCCGCACCCGCTCCCGAATCTTCTCATAGAGCCAGGGCGCTTCCTCCTTCACAAACTGGTAGAGCTGGGGCTGGCTGGACATAAAGCGGTACTCCGGGTACTCCTCCATCAGCCGGATCACGGTGAGGAAACTGCGCACCGCCTTCTGCCGGGTCTGACGCAGAGGCCATTTCCAGGCCACGTCGATGTGAGTGTGGCCGATGCCGTGAACCACCACCCGGGGCAGCGGCCGTTCTGCGCTATAGTGCGCGGTCTGCAAAAACGCTTCCGCCGCCTTTACGGACTGCGCAAAGGCCGGGCCGCTCACATCCCGCAGATCCAGCAGGTTGACGCACCGGTTCAGAACCTCCTCCCGCTCCAGCCGCCCGTTCTCCTCATCGCCCATAAGATCGGCCAGGTCCCACAATACCTTGAGATCATAATACAGCTGATCAATCTCCCGGTCCAGGGCGCACAGGGAAACGTCGAAGAAGTTCGTCCTGCCCGCCGAATTGGAATAGGCGTAAAAGCTCAGGTCCACGGTCTCCCCACCCGCCGCCCGCTCCGCCAGCAAAATCCGGTTGTGGTTTAAATCCATGGTGCCGTACATCTGCCCGTCCCGGTACACGATCACCTGGGGATTGTCCGTGTTCCAGAGATCCGTCGCCCCGGTGGACAGGCAGAGAAGAACCTTTTCCCCACGCCAGTCCGCCGGCAGCTTCACCTGCGTGTCGAACCAGAAATGCCGGTCCGACCCGCCCCAGGTGTCCCCGGGGAGCGCCGTCTCCCAGTTCAGCCCCGCAAACGCCTCCGCTTCCGGTTCAAAAACAGCGGGCAGATCATATGCCGCGTCCGCCCGCCTGATGGTCTCCGGGCGGAGCCGCCCTTTAAAGCGCAGCTCCCCCAGTGTCTTTATAATTGTATGGATTCTGTCCCATTTTCGATTCATATTCCGTCCCGCCTCACTGCAAGTCCCGGTTTCCCGCCGCCACAAGGCGGATATCCACCGTTTTTTCAAATGGAGTATACTCGTTTAAGTACACGGTGTAGCCGGAAGCGTTGACTTCCTCGCCGCTGTAATGCCCGCCGAACTCATGGGTACCGAAGCCGGGGCCGAACTCCACCGTCCGGTCGCCCTGGCGCAGCTGTGCCATTCCGCTCTTTAAAATCATCCAGCCGCCCGCATCCGTGCGCAGGTGGAAGCAATCATGCTCCAGCACCGCGTCCTTCGGAGTGCAAATCTGCACCCGGAGCGGAACTCTGGAGAGCCCCTCCGCCTTGATGCGCAGGCTCAGTCCGTCCGCCGCCTCGGCGATCTCCACCTGGATATCCAGGCGCGCGTTGTTTAGAATCTCCCGCCTGGTGTGGTCCATTTTCCACCAGTCGTTTGTGCCCTGGGATTCCCCAAAGGGCTGGTAATAGCTGGTGTAAACCGTGGATTTCAGGGTACATTTCCCCTCCTCCACCTCCATGGTCTCCGGGATAAAATTGCGGCAGCTGCCCACGCTCTCGCCGATCTTCACAAACAGCGGCAGCTCGCCGAACTTGACGTACAGAAACGCGGATTTTCCGCTGAGCACGCTGTAGCCGTACCGCCCGTTTTTGACCCTGAGCACCCCCGCGTCCCGGAAATATTTCCGGTAGGTATCCGGGAAGCCGCAGCCCGAAAACTTATGCTCATACATGGCCTTGTGGGCCATGACAATGTGCAGGCAGTCCGGAGCCAGATCGCCCCGCTCCTGATTGTCCCGGATGATCCTGTGGGCCGCCGCGTCGAACTCCTCGCGATATTTTCCATATTCTCCCAGTTTCTCCTCCGGCAGGGAGGCCATAAACAGGTACTGGTAAAAGTATTTGTCCGGATAGTCGGCCTTGCCCTGATCCTGGCGGGTGGAATTCTGGGTGAAAATGGTGCCGTCCGGGTCAATGTAGGTCAGCATCATATGAAGGTTTCTGGCCACGTAGCCCAGGTAGTCCGGGTCGCCGGATTCCTCATACATGGCCATCATGGCATTGTTGACCACCGCATTGTAATTGCCTGTGGACCGCTCCGCGTACTCTCCGTCCGCGCTCCCGTCGATGCCCTCCGCCAGATACTGCCCGGCCCGGGCCATAAGCTCCGGCGCCAGGTCCGGAAACAAACCTGCACCCTGCATCAGGGCCGCGGTGATGCCCCAGCGGTGGTTGGGTGTGTGAAATCCTCCGGTGCGGATCATTTCCAGGGAACGCCTCATGACAAAGCGATATTTTTCCCGCAGCGTATCCACCAGTTTGTCCGCTCCCGCGGGCTCGTACAGCTCCAGCACGCGGTAGGCGGCGAACAGCCGCTTGAAGCAGAAGGAGGTGTCGGCCGCGGAGTTGAAATTGCAGGTGGGGTAATCCAGCGCGCCGTTGTCCCGCTGCCATCTGCCGATGAAATCCATTGCCAGGTTCATGGCCTCAAGCAGCTCCTTGTCATGGTAGTACCGGCTGTCCCGGTTACAGTACACCGAGACGGCCGCGGCCAGGGCGTAGATCGTGGGTTTGCCCTCGATCACATCCCCCCGCATGGCTCCGAAGTCCTCCCTGGACCGGTCCAGAACCTGGGCGTTTAAGAAATGCTCCACCCTGCGCTCCGCAGAGCGGATCAGATGCCCCAGATAGCGTTTCATACGATGTCCTCCTTATCAGCCTTTCACGCCTGTGGTGGCGATTCCCCCGGTAATGTACTTCTGGAGGAAAATGAAAATCACGATGATGGGCAGAATGGAGAGGATGGAGGACGCCAGAATCGCGTTCCAGTTGACTCCCATGGTGCCGATGTAGCTCTTGATTGCGATCTGAATGGTGAATTTCTTCTGGTCGGACAGCACCATCAGAGGCAGGATATAGTCGTTCCATCTCCACACAAAGGAGAAAATGGTCAGGGAAACGGTCACCGACGATGCCAGCGGCATCATGATGGTGGTGAAAATCTTGAACTCCCCGGCCCCGTCCAGCCTGGCCGACTCCGCCAGGGACAGCGGAATGGACATGAAGTGCTGGCGGTACATGAAAATTCCCGTGGTGGTGGTGACCACCGGCAGAATCACGCCCCAGATGTTGTTGTACAGGCCGATGGCGCTGATCACGGTGAACTGGGAGACCGTCAGAATCTCGCCGGGGATCAGGGTTCCCAGCAGGAACACGGCGAACACCTTGTTGGAGTAGGGGATCTCATGGCGGTAGATGGCCAGGCCGTACCCGCACATGGCGCTGATAGCCAGAGTGATCAGGGTGCCCACCACAGCCAGAAACAGGCTGTTCTTCACATACTGGAAAAATCCGCTGCCGATCACATTTTTGTAGGAGTCCAGACTGAAGTTTTCCGGCAGGAAATGAAGGGGGTAAGCGAACAGCTCCGTGGAGTCCTTAAAGGAGCTCATGAGCAGCCAGATAATGGGAAATACCATCACAAAGGACACGCCAAGGCCCACAATGGTGGTGACCACGGTCAGCACGCGCTTTTTATCGGAAGCCTTACTCATTCGATTTCTCCTCCCTTCGTAGCCTTAAACTGGATTGCCGCAATGATAATGAACACAATACTCACAACCACGCCGATTGCGGAGGCGTAGCCGTAGCGGTACTGGGTAAAGCCCTGATTAAACATGTACTGCACGATATAAGTGGTGGAGGTTCCCGGCCCGCCGGAAGTGATACCCTGTACCAGCGCGTACTCCTTTAACAGGTTTACGGTGGATAAAAGCAGCACGATGAAAATGGTGGGGCTGAGCATGGGCAGGGTGATCTTAAAGAAGGTCTGGTACCCCTTTGCCCCGTCCACGCTGGAAGCCTCGTACAGCTCCTTGGAAATGTTGTTGATGCCTCCGATGAACATGATCATGTAAAATCCGGTGGAAGCCCAGTTGGAGGCGAAGCTGACCACAAAGGTGGCAAGCATGGGATTTAACGCCCACTGAAGGGGCTCCCCGCCCAGGGACTGGATGATGAAATTGATCAGGCCGTACTCCTGGCCGAACATCCAGTTGATGGTGATACCTACCACCAGGGCCGAGATCAGCACCGGCAGATAGCTGATGGTACGGACCACGGTGATGCCCTTGCAGTATTTGGTGGTAGCCAGAACCGCGATCAAAAGGGGGACAATCACTTTAAACGGAAGGCTGAACAGTGCGTAGCCGAAGGTCCTCCCCAGCGTCTTGTAGAACTCCCCGCTGGACAACAATTTTGTGTAGTTCTGCAGCCCCGTAAAGTTCATGGTTTTCCAGCCGTCGTAATCCGTGAAGGAAAAACCGATGCTAAGGATCAGCGGCAGTATGAAAAATACGGAAAACAGCAGCAGCGCCGGCATGACAAACATCCAGAACGCCCTGGTATGGCAAAACGCCTGTTTCCTCTTACCCATTTGATCATCCTCCTTAAACTATGGCACAGCTTGTCTTACTCGGCAATGGACCAGCCTGAGGATTCAGACAGCTCCTTTGCGAAGGAATCCAGCGCATCCTTTGCGGACAGCTCGCCGCTCACCGCGCGTTTGATGTAATCCCGGTACTCGTTATCCTTGTAGGTTCTCCATGCGGAGCTTTCGTCCACCATAAAGGTGTCGGTCACATAGCTCACTTCCTCCTGGAGAATCTTGTAATCCGCGGCAGCGCCCTCATCCGACGGCTCGTACACCACGTTCTTTAACGCGGAAAGCCCCTTGTCGTCCTGGAGATAATTCTTGAAATTGCCCTCCTCAAAGAACCATTTCACAAATTCCTCTGCCAGATCCTTGTTCTTTGCGTTCTCCGGGATCGCCAGGGCGCTTCCGCCGATGATGGCAGCCTGGGAAACGGTTCCCTTGGGAGAAGGCATAACGCCGAACTCGAACTTGGTAATGTCGGTGGTCATGGAGTTATAGTTCCAGGAGCCGGACAGCAGGATGGCCACGTCGCCGTTCTTGAAGTATTCCACCGGGTTGTCCGTGGAACCGCCGGCCCAGATGGCCTTGGGCATCACGCCGTCCTCGTTGGCCTTCACAAACTGCTCCAGGGTGGACACGTTGGCGGGGCTGTTCACCGCCACCTTGAAGGAATCGCCGTCCTTCACCGTCAGGGAGCCGCCGTTGGCATACATCAGAATATCGTATCTGGCTCTGGAAACGTCCGCCACAAAGCCGTACTTGATGTTTCCAGCCGCCTGGATCTTAGCCGCATTCTCGTACAGCTCATCCCAGGTCCAGGGATTCTCGACCGTGGGGGCTTCCACGCCGGCAGCCGCAAACGCGTCCTTATTATAATAGAAGTTTGTAGTCGTAAACTGGCTGGGCAGACCGGAAATCTTGTCGGACTTGTAGTCCTTTCCCACGATCTTTAATGCGGACTCCTCAAAGAGGCTGGTGTCCACCACCGTGCTCATGTCCACGAACTCCTCGGGGTAGAGCTGGTGCAGTCTGGTGGTCTGGATCAGGTCCGGCAGATCCTTGTTCTTAGCCATGGAGGGGAACTTGGTCAGCTGGTCGTCGTGGGAGATCACCATCTTGTCCAGGGTTACCCCCGCCTCAGCCGCCCAGGCCTCCATGGCCTTGTTCAGCGCGTCCTCAGCGCCCGGCTCCTCGGGGTTTAACACCTTCATGGTTCTGCCCTCGGTCTTTACGGAGCCGTCCGCCTGGGTCTCGGCCGGAGCCGGAGCACCGGAATTCGAGCTGCCACCGCAGGCCGCCAGAGACAGAGCCATCATTGCCGCCAGAACTCCGGCAGCCGCCATCTTACTTGTTTTTTTCATTATTACCTTCCTCTCTTTCCTTTTATCTTATCATTTCATTGATTGATGATCCAGTTCCAAAAAATACAACATGGCCAGCGCCTGGCCGTAGGGCATGGGCTTTAAGGGAATTTCCTTATAAAAGTTCTTGTCCTCCCGTCCCATGGGCGTGCCGTAGGAGACCTGTTGTAAAATCCCCTCCCCGTCCGTGTAAGCCAGAATCTGCTCCAGGGGCTTTAAGGCCACCGCCTCGTACGCACCATCCAACAGCCCCATGTGGACCCCTTTGAGCAGTCCGTAGGCGAACCCGCAGGTGGCGCTGGACTCCACATAGGAATCCGGGTCGTCGATCAGGGTGTGCCACATCCCGTTTTCCGCCTGGTATTTCTCCAGGGAACGGGCCTGGGCCCGCAGAGCCTCCGTCAGGTAGCGGCGCACGCTCTCGTCGCAGTCCGCGATCTCTAAGTATTCCGGGATCGCCGCCGTGATCCAGCAGTTGCCCCGCCCCCAAAAGGCGCCGGCGAAATTGTTCCGCTCCTCAAAGGTCCAGCCGTGGTACCACAGTCCCGTCTCGCGGTCGCACAGATACTTGGTGTGCAGCAGGAACTGATACTGCGCTTCCTCTTTATAGTCCTTTCGGTCCAGAATCCGGCCCATATTGGCCAGAAACAGCACGGTCATAAACAGGGTGTCGTCCCAAAGCTCGCCCTTGTTCACGCTGTCCGAGGTGATGTGCTGAAGCCCGCCCTCCTCGGTTCTGGGGAAATCCGTCATAATCCAGTCCGCCCACTGAGTGCAGACCTTCAGGTAATCTTCCCGGCCCAGATGCTCCGCAAGAAAAGACAGAGGCAGCATGGGCGTCATGGTATTCACATTTTTTGCCGGCAGGCCGATGGCAAACTGCCGTTCGTAATATTTGTTCAGAACCGACAGATACCGCTCCTCGCCGGTGGCCTTAAACAGCTTCCAGTAACCGAAGAGTCCAACGCCCTGGGTCCATTCCCAGAACTGGTACCGCCTGATGTCATCGCAGGCCAGGCTGTTTTTCTTCATCCCCTCGAGAAAGGTTTCATCCTCCTCATAGAGCACCTTCTCGAAACTGGAGGCGTACAGCCGCAGCGCTGCTTTGATCGTTTCCTGGTTCATATCGTCGTTCATCCCCTCTTCCATATAATCTGTCCGCTCCGCGCCCCGAACCTTCTCGCAAACCTCAGATATGCGAGGTAAAAGCCCGCCATGCACAGAGGAACCGCCATAAAGCTGATTCCGTAGCCAAAATAGTCCGTCGCTCTCCCGAACACCAGGTTAAACCCGATGTCCGCCAGGGTCCCCAGACTGATCACCGCCCCCGCCGCCGTGGAAAGCATGTGCTGCGGGAAAACGGACCCGATCATGAACACCATGGTTGGGTACACAATGGAGAGGAACAGGCCGGACAGGCTCAAAAGCCACAGCCCGCTTCCGCCCAGGACCGATCCCAGGATAAACAGAACCGCTCCGATTCCGCCGAACCCGCAGATGCTCCTCACCGCTCCCAGAGCGGATACCGCGGGGGAGAACACCAGCCGTCCCACGGTCATGCCGCCGTAGAACCCGGACAGGTAAAGGGCCGCCCGTGAGGCCGTGAGGCCCAGGGCTCCGGTGCCGTAAGCCACCAGCCAGTTCATGATTCCGTGCTCCGCCACAAAGTAGAAGCCGAAGATCACCACCAGGAGCCAGAAGCCCGGCTGCCGCGTTACGGTCGCGAAGGAGACTGCCTTTTTGGCGGACTGCGCGGAAGATGTCGCTTCGGGGCGCTCCCCGCTTCCCGGGATCTTCACCCCTGCCAGAAACAGCGCCGCCAGAAGCCCCAGCCCCAGCAGAAACAGGTTCACGCCCCGGAATACGCCGTAGCTGTCCGCCATCCGCCCTACCAGGTTCTGGCTGGCGCTGGTTCCCACTCCTTGCACAAAGAAGAACACATTGACCAACATCCCCGGAGCCGCGGTAAAGATAAGCGGCGTCAGCAGGTTGACCGTGGTGTTTAACAGCGTGGACGCGCCCATGGCGAAAAACACGCTGACCAGCAGGAGCAGAAAGTGATCGGAAACCACATAGACCGCCAGCGCCGCCATCCACAGAAGCAGCACCGCCATGGTGGTTTTCTTCCGGTCGAACCGGTCCATCATCTGTCCGCCCAGGCTGAGAAATACCAGATTTCCCAGATAGCTGACCATGATGATCACCGACAGGCCGGAGGCGTTCAGAGTAAAATGCTGTTGGAACACCGGAGCGAAAATCCCTCTCAGGGAATCGCTCACTCCCAGACCCGCCATCAAAATCATAAAACCGGCTGCCGCCCGCAGCTCCCCGACTCTCCTGTGTTCCACGCCGTACCTCCGATGTTTCAATCCGTCTCTCGACTACGCACCTAGTATAGCGGTTTTTGTCCTCCAAATTCTACTTCTTTTTTGCTTAATATCGCTAATTATATTGCATTTTTTGCTTTTTTTGTTGTATAATCGAGGAAATGTACCGCATCCCATGCAGAAGAAACTCCCTTGAGGTGAACAGATGAGCGAATTAATCAACGGAATTCTCTATGAAAAGCGCCACGATATTATCATCAACAACATGTCCGACGGCATCTATTATTACTTTGACTACGACGAGCGCTCCTTCCAGGTAAACATGGATTTCCAGCATTTCCACAGCTTCTACGAGATCCATATCCTGCTGGCCAAGAGCGCCAGCCATCTGGTGGAGGGAATCCCCTACTCCATACACGCCGGAGACATCGTCCTGCTGCGCCCCTCCCTGCTCCACAAGACCATCTACCCCCAGGGAGCGCCCAGCCGCCGGCTGATCATCAACTTTCTCTATCCCCAGGAGTATCTGGACAGCCACCCGGCATTTTCCCGGATTCTGGAACCCTTCGGCCAGGAGATCCCCATCTTCCGCTTTGACCAGGAAAAAACGGCGATCTTAAGCGATATGCTCAACCAGGTGTTTCTCCTGTCCACCCGGTCCATGCCCGCGGACATCCTAAACACCATGGTCCACGCGGAGTTCACCCGATTCCTCTACCGGCTCTGGGAGCTGAGAAGCTTTAACGTCTATGTGCCGGAAAAATTCGAGAGCCCGCTTTCGGAGAAAATTTACCAGATCACAAGCTACATCCACAACCACTATTCCGAGGAATTATCCCTGGAATCCCTGGCGGAGCAGTTCTATATCAGCACCTACTACCTATCCCACCGGTTCCGGCAGGTGACGGGCTACACTCTGATCCACTACATCCAGATGACCCGCATCCGCAGCGCCCAGTACGCGTTAATCAACACCCGGGAAAAGATCACCGACATCTCCGCCGCCTGCGGATTCACCAGTTTTTCCCAGTTCAACCGGGTGTTCCGCAAATTCTGCGGCGTCTCCCCGTCTGACTTCCGGCGGGATCCGGTCACTTCCTCATTTCCGACGCATAGCGCTTAGGGGTGGTGCCGGTCAGGCGCTTGAAGGTATTGATAAAATGGCTGTCGCTGTTGTAAGACAGGGAAATGGCCGTATCCGTCACGGAAAATCCCTTTTGCAGCAGCTCCTTGGCCCGGTCGATCTTGGCCTGGGCGATAAACTGCCCCAGGGTAAACCCTGTCTCCCGCCGGAAATAGTGGCTCAGGTAATGGCTGCTGATATAAAACTGCCGCGCGATGTCCTCCAGATCCAGGCGCTCGTCGACATGGTCGCGCACGTAGGTTTTGATCTGCTCCACGCGCTCCCGGGGGGTGGTGCCTGGCTCCCGGCTCATGCCGCTGCCTGCCTCCCGGCTCATGCCACTGCCCGGCTCTTGGCCCACGCCGCTGCCTGCCTCCCGGCCCCTGCCGCCTCCCGGCTCCCGGCCGGCCTTCTCCCATCCGGCTCTCCCGCAGTTCTCCCAGCCGTCTCCTCCCCCCGCTTCCAATGAATGCGAGAATTCGTCCAGTTTCACCAGCAATTCCAGAATACAGAGCTTTAAGAGAACCTGTCCGGCCTCATCCTCCCGCCTGCGGCTGTACCCCTCGATGCGCTCCATCTGCCGGATCACCTGCTCCAGGGTGCCGCCGGACAAATGCAGTCTCACGCCGCCCTCCTCCCGGTCCTCAAAAAGCCGCGAAAACCGATAACCCAGAGCCGGTTCCAGGCCCAAAATCCAATCCGGATCAAACATCAGCACATACCGGCTGTAAGCCGCTCCCTCCGCGCCCTCAGTCTTATGGTATTCCCGGTTGTTGATCAAAAACAGGTCCCCCGGCCTGGTCTGATACATCCGGCTCCCGATCCGGATGGAAGCGCCCCCGCTCATAAACAGCAGCAGCTCATACTCCTTGTGGATATGAAGCCCCTTCATTTTCCAACTTCTGGTACTGCCGCTGTAGTAGTAAAAGGAGTGGAATTCCTCGTAAAATCCTTCCTGTCTCATCTCCCGCCGCCTTTCCTCCATCCCTCACAGAAGCCGTATCTCCTGCAACAGCAGGATCGTCATCGCCTGACCGTAGGTGATCGGGCAGCAGACAATCTCATTGTAAAACTCCGCGTTCCAGCCGATGGGCGTGCCGTAGGAAACGCCCTCCACGGTGCCGTCCTCCGAAATCTTCCCCAGCACCCCGGGGATTCCCCGGCGGATCACCGGCTCAAACTCCTCCCGGTCCAGGTATCCCAGGCGGACGCCCTTCATGATTCCCGCAAGGAACGCGGCGCTGGCCGACGTTTCCAGATAGGTGTGCGGGTTGTCGATCACGGTATGCCACAGCCCGGTCTCTGAATCCTGATACTCCTTTAACGCCCGGGCCTGGCAGACAAACACGCTGAGGAAATAGCGCCGCAGCGGATCCCCGGTGCCCATCTGCTCCAGATATTCCATGATCCCCATGGTATACCACCCGTTCCCGCGCCCCCACAGTACCTTGCCGTAATTGTGGTTCCCCCGGAAATTCCAGCCGTGGCAGAACAGCCCCGTCTCCCGGTTCAGCAGAAAACGGATGTGGTTTAAAATCTGATAATCCGCCTCCCGGACGAGCTCCTCCCGCCCCAGAATTTTTCCGGCCCGGGCCAGGAAAAACACCGCCATAAACAGGGTGTCGATCAGGATCTCACCGTCGTTTGGATCGCCGGTGATCATGTGCTGGAAACAGCCCTCCCCGGCGCGCAGCAGGCCCGTCTCATCCATCATCCACTGAACCCAGTCCTCCACAAACCGCCGGTACGTTTCCTTCCCCGTGATCTCGTACAGGTAGGTGAGCGTCAGCATGGGGGCCGTGGTATTCACATTCCGCTCCATTCCCCCCTCCGCAATCTTCCGGTCAAACCATGCGGTCAAAAACTCCAAAACCCGCGGATCCTTCTCCATCTGATAATTCCGGTACATCCCGTACAGGCCCACGCCCTGGGGCCACTCCCAGCAGTCCATATCGATCAGGCTCACCGGAAATTTTTCTTCCATTCCGGTATTCTTCATATCCATCATACGGGCGTTCACCCGTTTCTCGGTCTCCCGAATCCATTCCCTGTCCCAGGTATTCTCCATCATGTGGTTCATATCTTACCAGCCTTTCCTGTTTTTCTCTGTGCGGCGGGCGGAAGGAACGTCTGCCGCTGCCTTCCCGGCTCCCCGACGCGCTTTATCCGCAACCTCCCGGTTCCCCGGCGTCGTTCCCTCCGCGCCATCTCCTGCGCTCCTGCCCTCTATTCCCAAATGCGCCGCACTGTCCCGGCGTTACCCGCCGGGTAATCGTACGGGCTGCTTCCGTCCACCGTAAACCCGTCCCTCGTCAGAACCATCCGCCCCAAACGCGCATCTCTCACCTCGGCCCTCACTCCCGGCTCCCAATAAATCTCCATTCCGTCCAGACTCTCATAAAATGCTTCCAGCGAGGGATACTCCCTGCAATTTCCAATCTTAAGAATCCACAGATTGTCCCGCCCCGGACTCTTAAACTCCCGGTACCGGCACGGCCCGCTCTCCTCCATTCTCAGTCCGTTGACCGCCCGGGCGCCCACATACCCGCCGTCCTTGCAGGCCGCCACCGTGTACTCCCCGCCGATATAGGAGGAAAATTCCATCAGCGGCGCGTAAACGTGGGTAAAGTCCACCGGGTGCTCCGGGTCCAGGCGGTACATCATGATCCCCAAATTCCGGTACTGGGCCGCCAACGGCAGCGTGCCGTTCCCCGCCCAATAATTGGGCCTGCCGTTGCCGTAGGGCTGCACCTCCCCGGGATGGCTCACATACATCTGCGCCGTCATATCCAGGGTGGCCTGCATGATATGCTCCTGATATCCCGGCGTGAACGGCCGGAAATTCACCGCAGTGGAAAGCTGGGCGTACCGGTCCTTGTACAGATACAGATTCACATGCCCCTTATAGCCCTGGGTTTTCTGGTATTCCAGCGCCTCTCCCTCCGCCGTCTCCAGAAACGCCTCATTCTCCGCCTGGGGCCGGTAATCCCCCAGCGCAAAGGAAATGTACGCCAGGGCCGCCCGGTTCAGGTTCCCCTTATTGTATGCAATGTACAATAACGCCGTGGTGCCCGCCGCGTAATTGCCCTTGTTCTCCTTCTCGTAGCTTCTCCCGAAGGTAGTCATCACCGCCCCCCGGTGGGCCAGCAGCGCCAGATCCCGGAAAATCACATCCAACGCCTTTTCAGCCGCCGTATGCCAGCGGCTCCCTTTCTCCGCCAGGTTGTGGAGGCCGCATAACCCCAGCACATCCACCGGTATGTAAGCGTTGCTGTTCCACTCCGTGATATACTCCCCGAAAAACGTGTCGAACCATTCCTCCAGCAGTTCTTCCGCCCGCTCCCGCTGCAGGCGTCCAGTGCGCCCGCTGCAGGCAAACACCTCGTCCGGGTACAGCGTCCCCGCGTAATACTGGCAGATGTGGAACAGCAGCGCGTGGTTCTCGCTGAAAAACCACATCACGTCGTTGCCCGGCTCGTCGATCCAGTAGCGGAAATTCAGGATCACCCGCCGGACCTCCTCCCGCACGTTAGGTTCCAGCAGTTCTCCGAACCGCTTCACGATCTGCAACACCACGATCAGGTGAAAATCGCTGCAATCCTTGCGCGCGTCAATCCCTGCCAGCTCCTCCAGAATGATACTCCCGGCCCGCTTCCGGTCCCCGCCGGCAGCCAGGATCGCCGCAGCCTTGTATACATTATCCACCTCAGTGTCCGCCAGATATTGCAGGGCCCGCCGCTTTCTCCCCTCCAGGGTATCCGGTCCGGCCAAAAGCAGCTCCCGGTTAAAAATCTGAGTGGCGATTTTCCGCTTCACCCACACCCGTCCGGCCCGGCAGCCGATGGTAAAATAGTAGAATCCGGGCAGCTCCCGCTCCGCGTCAAACAGTCTCAGACTTCCGGCCCCGGCGGCCAGGCGGTATTTTGAGCGGCGCACCAGCGTCTCGCTGCGCGCGATCTTATCCGCCACCGGCTTATACACAGCCTCAATGTCCACCTGGCGGGCCAGTGGATTTTCCAGAGACAGCTCCACCGGCCCGCCCAAATAGACCTCCCGGTCAAAGGCCATGTCCTTTAACATTCCCTCCAGCCGGTCCACCTCGTCCACATCCACCTCGTCCTCGGCCGGGATGCAGATTTTGAGTTTTTGATCCCCCAGATACCGGAGCCGGAGATAATAATCCGTGTCCCGCTCCGCCAGATCCTCCAGGCAGACCACGATTTTGTTCATGCCCCTGCAAAGCGCCGCGCTCACCCGCCTGCGCTTCACCATATTGCGGGTAAACGGAATAAAATCCTCCACAAGCTGTCCGTTGACCCACAGGGTGAGACCCCCGCAGGTCTGAAGCTCAAACTCCGCCCGCTCCTCCTCCGGCGCGAAAAGCCCGGTATAGCAGTAGGTGCGCAGATAGGTCGGATTGAAATAGAACTCCGAGAAATCCACTCCCTGGTTGCCGAAGGGGAAATACAGCTCCACCGGTTTGCGGCAGCCGAACACCTCCACCTCCGCCCCCAGCCCGTACCCGCTCAAATCCACATACTCCGGCAGCGCGCCCGTCCGCTGCCCGATCATCTCCCTGCGGCAGGGGTTCTCATAGACCGAAAATCCCTTCTCCAGCCATTCGTTCACCGTGCCGGACAGAGTCGCCCTGGCGTACACTCCCGGACGGCAGAAGGTGCCCGCAGTCAGAAATCGGTTGATATACCCTTCTGGTTCCAGATTATATATAAAATGCTTCATTTCACATTCCTCCTATCTCCCCGCCATGGTCCGGCGGCATTTTTCTATCATATCACATTCCGTTTCGGAGTATTTGCGTATTTTAAAGTGAAAACTGCAGATTTTTGCTCTGCCTGCGAAATCCTCCCCTTTTCCGACGGACCGACAGCAATCACCCTCAAACCGCTTCCGATGTCTGTCACAGACAAAAAAGAACCCCGCCGGCGCATAGTTCCCGGGCGGAGTTCCTCGTCTCCACGCATTTATTCCAGATTGTACTAAAAAATCCGCTGCTTTTCAATCCCTGTCCGCAGTTTTCCAATTAAGCCAGCCCCTGCGGTCTCACACCAGCTCCATCCCCGTTCTCCCGCAATAATCCTCCAAAAATTCCCTCCGCGGCCCCAAAACGCCTCCGTCCCGCTCCATCTGTCCGCGGACGGCCTCAAAATGCCGCCGTGCAAATGCTTGCGCCCGTTCTGCGGCGGACTCCATCATCCGGTTTAAAACCGCGCCGGCCGGCCCGGTCTCCCCCCGCTCCAACAGTGCGGCCGCCTGCCCCTCCGCCTGATCCGCCTCCCGGTCAAGCCGCGCTTCAAGCTCCGCCGCCTCCCTTTGGACCGCAGGCGCAAACCGCTCATAATCCGCGCTGACCGCCGCGGCCAGCCGCTCGAACAGCCACCACAGGGAAATCTCCTCAAACCGTTCCCCTCCCTGCTCCATACAGGCCGGAAGCCATCCGGTCAGATAGACCGGCAGATACACGGAACAGCAGGGCAGGGACATGGCGTGGCGCGCCACAGGCCCCAGACCGGCGCGGTAAAACACCTGCATGGACGCGGTGGTCTGGCACGCATCCCAGGTCATGGCGTGCATGCAGATGGTGGGAAACGTTCCGTACGCCGCCCCAAACCTGGGCTTTAACAGGCCGTCCTCATAGTGATCCCGCAGAAGCCTTCTGATCCCCGGAATATTCTGAGGCTCCCCGCCGTCCAGAAGCTGGTTCAAACGTCTCCACCGGGTGACGGAATTGGTCTGCCTGGGCGCGGGCAGCGTGTAGGCCTTGGCAAAATCGAAGGGTTCTCCCGGGGACAGCCATCCATTCTCCCGGGCGTGCCGCTCCAGGTCGCCGCTGCACAAATCGAACTCCCGCTCAATGGAATAACAGTTGCTGATGGCCCCGTAGGTGCGAATCTGCCGTGCGATCCACCTGCGCCCCGCGGTCTCCAGCACCCAGATTTCATCGGGGTCCATCACCATATACGAGTTTTCATACCGCCGCTCAAACAGCCGGCTGGCATTTCCCCGCTGCCCGTACTGCTCCAACAGGCCGGTGATAACTTCTACCGCCTCCCTGGCGGTAGCCCCCCGTTCCAGTCCCAGACGCAGCAGGTCCATTCCAAGAAGCCCGGTTTGTGTTTCGCCGCTCTCATCCCTGCTTCCCTGAGCCTCGTTTCCGATCGCCACGCCCCGCTCATTCACCCCCATCTCAAATCCCCAGATCCAGTACGGTCTCGATCCCAGAACGCCGTAGGTATGGGGGACCTGAGGGATGGAGATATAGGTGCACTCCACCGTTTCGCCATCCCCGTGATCCTGCGGCGGAAACCAGATGAGCGGCTGCGCCTCCCCCAGAGGCCGGTCGCTGTTTTTTGCCATAGTATTGCTGCCCTGCGCGCAAAACCGCGCTGTTACCGCAAGGGTGTCGCATGATAGCATCGTGTGTTCCTCCTCGTATTATAAATAAATTAATCCGGCATGTGAAAGGATTGCCTCAATATCTCGATAAAGGATTGTTCCGGCGGCATAAGCACATACCCTTCCCGCTGGATCCAATATGTTTTGATTGTCAGGTTGGTATCGTTCAATGGGATATATTGAATATTCTGCGTAACCCCAAGATTGTAGTGACTCCAATCGCAGCCCAGATAATAACCGTCCGTTCCCCCAATCACCTGCAACAGCGTACCACGATCCTGTACGATAATCCGTTTTTCCACCACATTCTGGTTATACTGGAATATATCCGAACAATAGTTGATCTTTGTGATATCTTCATCTGAATAGGTAACGTGGGGATATGCCTCCAGCGCCTTGCTCCCTATGCTGACCTGTCCCGCCAGCGGGTGGCCGCAGCGCACCTGCGCGCAAACCGGACTCTCGTCCAGCAGATGGCTCTCCAGCCCCAGATTCCGGCACATTTGCAAAAAGTCTGCTTCCCGGTCGTTCGTGGTGTGCAGAATGCCCAGATGACAGACCCGGTTCGCCACAAGGCGCAGGATATTCTCAGTGGGCTCTTCCTGAAGAACCAGATTCAGCAGTCTGGCTTCATTGCATTTTTGATGGTAAAAATTTACAAATGCGTTCACCACCACAGAACAGCGCTGTGTGGCAATCAGAAGGGTTATCTCGGCGGTTTTCTGACAACTGAAATATTGGCTGTCCAGCTCCTCCATATCCGCCAGCACCTTCTTCACCTTAGTCAGGAACAAAGCCCCGTCATTTGTCGGAATTACGCCCTTATTCGTACGTCTGAAAATCGTGATGCCGGTCTGCGCCTCTACCTCCTTTAAAATACGGCTCAGCGTCGACTGAGATACATACAGAGATTGGGCTGCCCGGTTGATGGAGCCGATCTGTTCGATCTGCACCAAATAACGTAGATTCTGAATGTCCATCTGTTTTATCCTCCGTTATTTTAACAATACCTGTTTTGAAACATCATTGCAACTGAAATCTGCCTGCGGTGTTATGAAGATTCTGCATGACCGCTATGGTAAAATCGCACTTCTCGTATTCAGCAATATTTGCTATAATTTCATTGTGACAATTTATTTTTTTATTCATTTTGCTGGGCCGGTATAAAGGAAATGTTAATTGGGGTAATGTTTACAATGTGACAATGCGGGATTTTTCCAAAAGAAAAGGAATGGGGGAAACTTATGACAACAACGATTAAAATAGGCGTCATACTGGTCTATGTAGGGCTGATAACTGCAATCGCGCTGTACTGTGGCCGCGGCAACAAAACATTCAAGGATTTTGCCATCGGGGGCGCTAAAATCCCTTGGTTTATCATGGCGGGGACACTCTTCTCCACCTTTTGCGGCGGCGCCACAATGGTTGCTTATGTCGGTAATTTCTACTCTCAGGGAATGATCTGGATCTGGATTCCCATCCAGGTATCCCTGGTGGGTCTGATCTATCTGGTCATTTGCCGCCGGATTTTTAATATGAGGCAGATTTCCACTGCCGATATCATGGCAAGGCGTTATGGAGAAAATACACGCCTGCTCTCTTCCGTTGTGGTCATGATCGCCGAGGTGGGCATGGTCGCGGCGATGATGAACACCTTTGCCGCAATGGTCACCACCTATGTGGGCCTTTCCAAAGGTATGGCCCTGGCGCTGGCCGTAGTGCTGTTCATCGCCACCGCTGCCCTGGGAGGCTATAAGGGAGTGGCCACCACGGATGCGCTCCAGGGTGTGATTATTTTCTTTGGCCTTTTGATGGGCGTAGTTGTCTTCACCGGAAAGGCGGGCGGTTTCCATGCCATCGCACAGGCAGCCGGACCTGAAAAGATGAGTATTTTCAGCACCGCAAACGGCTGCTCCTTCATCACCATATTTGGCACCTTCGTCTCCAGCTTCGGCATGCATATGGCCCTTCAAAGCGGCTATGTGAGCCGTATTAACTCCGTAGGGACCCTGAAGGAAGCGCGTAAGGGCCTTACCGCCTATGTCATTTTCATCACCCTGGCCTTTGCAGTTTTTGTGCCGATCATCGGTATGAGCGCCAACGTGCTGCTGGAAAATGAGACCATCGGCGACTCCGTAATCGGCACCATGCTGAACCTTTATATGAGTCCTGTCATATCCTGTATTTATGTGGCCGCCATTGTCTCCGCCGTACTCACCACCGCCAATTCCTCTCTGCTGTCCGCTTCCATCTGTATCACCCATGACATTTATGGGCGCATCATCCGTAAAGATGCAACGGACCGGCAGCAGCTGGCGGTGTCTAAAATTGCGATTGTATCGCTTACCCTGATCGCCCTGGTAATCACCCAGTATTTCACCACCATCATCTCCATGATGTTTGTGACCTATACCATCAATGCCCTGATCGCAATTTCCCTGTTTGCAGGGCTTTATTCCAAAAAGGGCGGCTCCACCGCGGCCAACCTGTCCCTGGGGCTGGGAATTGCCAGCGTGTTAATCTGGCTGCTTTTGGGTACTCCTTTTGAAATCCATGTGGCAATCATCGGACTACCCGTGGCGGGCATCGGTTATCTGATCGGAATCCTTGTGGGGAAAAAGCCCACCGAAGCCCAGATGGCGGTTGTGGACGAATCCGCCCGCCATTTGGCTGAGTAATAAATCGCAATACAATCCTTGTTGTAACCTGCGGCAGCTGCCCTGTTCGGATAGCTGCCGCTTTTCAATCACCTTTATTTACAAATCGGAAAGGAATACGCCTATGAAACCTTTGAACCCGCTGCGCTTAGGAATGACCTTCGCCGGCTGCTTCCTCGGCGCCGGATATGTCTCCGGCCAGGAACTCCTGCAATTTTTCGGCGTATTCGGCGCCTGGGGTTGGGCGGGTCTGACGGTCGCGCTGCTGTTGATCTACACCGCCGGCTTAAGTCTTCTCAAACTGGCCTTTACACATACCGGACAGACGCCCGGCCAGCTCATACTGGGGCGGAAAGCTCCCGCACTGCGGGGACTGCTGACCGCACTGCAGCTGCTGTTTCTGTTCAGCGTCACCTCCGTCATGACCGCCGGAGCGGGAGCCCTGATGAAACAGCTGGCGGGGCTCAGACCATGGCTGGGCTCCCTGGGATTTACGGTGCTTCTGTTCTTTGCGGCTATCCATGGTCTGGAAAATGTTATTTCTATCTTTTCCCTGTCCGTTCCCCTTCTCACCGTCACTTCCGCCGTCTGTTCCCTGATTGCGCATTTTGTTCTGGCGCCGGACGCGGCAATGGACGCCGCTGTCAATCCCCTCATCGGCGGCTGGCTCACGGGAAGCGTAACCTTCGCCAGCTACAATCTGTTCAGCGCCGTCGGGATATTGACCTTGCTTGGAAGGCGGACTGCCGGGAAGCGCACCCTCTATAAAGGGACTCTCTTAGGCGTTCTCCTCCTCTTTCTGATCGCAGCCAGCGTGCTCTGTTCACTTTACGCATACCCGCAGATCCGCGCGACGCAGCTGCCGATGCTGGCCCTGGCCGGGGCTATTCACCCGCTTCTCGCTTACCTGTACGGAGCCCTGCTCCTGATCTCCATGTTCGGCACCGCTCTTTCCTGCACAACGGCCCTGACCGAACAGCTGCGCTGGTATTTCTCGCAGTTGGACGGACACCGGAAAATGCTGTCGGCGCTTCTACTGTTCTCAGCTTTCGCAGGCAGTCTGGCCGGATTTTCAAGTCTGGTGGGCACCGCATACCCGCTGTTCGGATATTGCAGCAGTATCTTTCTCGTCTGCCTGCTGTGGCGCTTAGCCGGCCCCCTGTTGCGCGTCCTTCACAACAGGCTGTTGGCGGCGCGGCGCTGTTCATAGTCTGCGGCAGCATTTATCCCAACAATCGCCCGCAGGCTGCGCAAGCGGCTCATTGCATTCAATACAAAAACCGCCGGATACCCCAGCGGTTTTCTCCATCCTCTGCCTCTCTCCCGCGGCCAAACCGGCGGACACGGCTTACCTCACGCTCCCCCGCTTCAACAGCCGGGGAGCGAATTCAACTTTCTTGTAGTACGTCCTTCCCGTCTCCATCTGATCCAGCAAGGCGTAAATCGTCTCCGCGCCCAGCTGCTTGGTGAGCACGTCCACGGTGGTCAGGGGCGGGTTCATGAACTCGCCGGGGGAATCCCCGTTGATCGAGATCACGGACACATCCTCCGGCACCCGGATTCCCCTCTGGGCCAGGGCCTTTAACATCCCGATTGCGATGGGGTCGTTGGAGGCCGCAAAGGCGTCCGGCAGCTTCTCCCCTTTATCCAGCCATTCAAGCATCATCCGGCAGCCGTTCTCCGTCCCGTGGGCTCCGTACACGGACTCGCGGCATACCAGGCCGCTCTCCCCCGCCAGGCTCGAAAACACCTGGCGTTTGCTGTACCGCGGCAAAATATCCGGGGTCTCATCGCCGCCAAAATAAACCACGGTATCAACGCCCTGGTCCGCCAAGCAGCGCACCATCAGCTCCACCGCCCCGTAGACGTCGTAGGTAATCCAGTCCATCCGCTCCGGATAAAAGTTCATCAGACCGGTGAATACCAGATGCGGGGTTTTTACCGCTTTGGCGATGGAATCCACCTCCTCACGGCTGAAGTTGCCCATGATCACCGCGCCGTCGCAGACCTCCGCCTGGTGGCGCAGCATGCTCTGGGGCACGTACCGGTAACTGATTCCCCGCTCCATACAGGCGTTTTCCTGGCCGGTGCGCATGGAAAAATAGTAGGCGTTGTCCATCTGATTGTCAAAATGGGTGTCCTTATGGACGATGACAATGTTTTTCCGGGCCTGAAGGATTTTCTGGCGTTTCTGCTCGTAGCCCACCTGCTCCGCAGCCGAAAAAATCCGCTTCCTGGTCTCCGGTGTGATCTTCAGTGTAGCGTCGTTTCTGAGCGCCCGCGATACAGTTGTAACCGCAACTCCGGCTGCCGATGCCACGTCCTCTAATGTCGCCATATTGCCTTCCTCCGCTTGGATGCGGGCTTTTTTAATCCGGCCCGCTCATTTTTATTAATTGTACTAAATATTTCCTTGTTTTTCAATCACATTCTTTCCGGCCGCCGTCCTCTTTTCCAGCTCCGGCCGGTCGCTCTCATACATATCCACCCCCAGTTCCCGCGCCAGCCGCGTCCATTTTTCTTCCCGGAGGATCGCCCCGTCCACAAAATACCCGGCCTGGTGCAAATCCTCAACGATCTTTGGCGTCATGTTGTAAACGTAGGAGAGATATACCATGGCATCCATCTCCTCCATCAGCTTCACCGGGTCCGCGGGCACAAAGGGCACGATCAGGCCAATGTGAAACTCCGGATTCACCTGTTTTAAATGTTTTAATACCATATAGTCCGCGCCGAAGGCGAACACCTGCTCCCCCATGCCGTATTCTCCGGTCAGGTCCGCCAGGCGCTCCACCAGCGCAAATCCCCGCTCCTGCATATCCACGGGCACGCTTTTTAATTCCAGCGCCAGGCAGATGCCCTTTCCCGAAGCCCAGCTGAACACCTCCCGCAGCGTGTTCACCGGCAGGGCCTTCTGCATTTCCTCCAGGGTGTGCTCGTGGACGTACCCGCGCAGGCGGCATTTTTTGCTCAGCTCCGTGTCGTGGTAAACCACGATTTCACCGTCCTTTGTGAGCTGAAGATCGATTTCCAGATAATCCGCTCCGCGGCGGATTCCCTCCTTCATGGCGGGAATCGTATTCTCAAAATACTCGCACGCGCATCCCCGGTGGCCTCCCACCAGCACATGATCCCGGTCTGCAATCAATTTTCTCATAAAGCCCCCGCTTTCCGCTTATTGCTCCATCAGCACGTTGGCCTTGGTCTCGCTGTCGAACACATTGATCTGGTCGGTCAGGAGAATTCCCATCTCCCCCTTCACGTCCGCCAACCCCCTGTAAAATGCATACTTTGTGGTATCCTCCTCCGAGATACGGATCAGGTTTTTGCCCACCTGGGCCTGTACCAGCAGTTCCTTGCCCAGATTCTCCACCATCTGCACCTTCAGGTGGATGGCTCCCGCCACATGTGCCTCCACCGGACGCATCTGGTGAGAGCGGACGCCGATCTTCACCTCGCGGTCCAGGCTGCCCGCCAGAGCTTTGGCCCTGGCCGGAGGAACGGGAACCGTCTGTCCGTCCACCAGAAAGCAGAGACCTCCCTCCCCCTTCACCAGCCTGGCGTCGATAAAGTTCATTGGCGGATTTCCCATGAAATTGGCCACAAACAGGTTCACCGGGTGCTGGTAAAGCTCAAAGGGCGTATCGAACTGCTGAATCCGCCCGTTGTCCAGGATGGCGATGCGGTCCGCGATGGCCATAGCCTCCTCCTGGTCGTGGGTTACAATGATGGAGGTGATCCGCGTCTCAGCCTGCAATTTCTTGATCACCTCACGGATCTCAATTTTAAGCCTGGCGTCCAGATTGGACATAGGCTCGTCGAACAAAAGAATTTTAGGCTCCTTCACCATGGCGCGGCACATGGCCACGCGCTGCTGCTGCCCGCCGGAGAGCTGGGTCGGCTTGCGGTCCAGAAGATGCTCGATCTGCAGCTTTGCCGCCATCTTCCGGGCCCTGTCATAGCGCTCCTCCCTGGCCACCTTTTTCTGCTTCAGCGGAAAGGCGATGTTGTCGATCACCCGCAGGTGGGGGTACAGGGCGTAGGACTGGAACACCATGCCGATGTTGCGCTCCTTGGGCGCTTTGTTTGTGATATCCACCTCGTCCGAACGGATGGTGCCGTCCGTGGGATCAAGGAGTCCTGCGATACAGTTTAAGGTGGTGGATTTTCCACAGCCCGAAGGCCCCAGAAGGGCGATAAACTCTCCGTCCTGAATCTCCATGTTGATTCCGTCCAGAGCGGTCACGCCGCCCTCAAATTCCATTCTCAGATTTTCGATCTTGATCATTTTACGCTACACTCCTTTTCCGCTGGCAATATTTCCTTCCATCAGGGATCTCTGGGAGATCAGGAAGAACACGATAACCGGTAACATATACACGAGGGCCATAGCCGCAAACACCCCGTAGCTGGCGATCATCTGCTCGTTGCTGGACAGGGACCGCAGGTAGGTGGCGAACACAGGCGTCTTGGAATTGAAAATCAGGGTGTTGAACAGGATGTAGTTGGACCATGCGCTCAGGAATGAGAACACGGAGATGGAGGCGATGCCCGGTTTCACCAGGTAAATGATCACCTGGAAAAAGGCGCTCACCCGGCTGCATCCGTCCACCAGGGTGGAATTTTCAATGTCCCGGGGTATGCCGTCGAAAAAGTTCTTGATAATAAAGGACGAACCCGGTATGCGGAAGGCGATCGCCACCAGCAGCACGCCCAGCATGCTGTTGGCCAGCTTCAGCTCCACCAGCACGTAGAGCACGCCGATGAGCAGCAGCAGGTGTGGAAACATGCGCAGCACCAGCAGGGCGTACTGGATGAATTTCCGGCCCCTGAATTCCAGCCTGGAAATCGCATAGCCGGACAGACAGCTGATCACCACCTCGGTGACGGTCACCACCACGGTGAAAAAGATGGAGTTGGTCAGCGCCTTGCCCACCGGCTCGATCTTTGTCTGCTTTAGTTCCATGCCTTTATACAGAAACTGGAAATTTCCCAGAGTAAAGTTCCCGGCGTCGTCGAAAAACGCCATTTTAAAGAACGATCCGTAGATCAGCAGGATGGGCACCGTGATGGCCAGCATCACGATGACGGCGGTCCGCTGATTCCGTTTCTCATGTCGGTTCAATGTCTGTTTCATACCATTTCCTCCCTATCTGCGGTCCCGCTGATTCATAACCCGGTTGACGAAGAGCATGAGGATCAGCACCACCACGATCAGCAGCATGGAGATCGCCGCGCCGTAGCCGTACTGCTGATCCCGAAATGCCTTGTGGTAGGCGCTCAGCGCCCAGACCTCCGTCTTGATTCCCGGCCCGCCGTCCGTGATCAGCATGATGGTCACATAGTTGGTTAAAAGCCCCAGGGTCTCCCACAGGGTGATAAACTGGATGTGGTAGCGGATGTTGGGCAAAATGATGCTCTTTACGATCTCCCACTCGCTGGCCCCGTCCACCCGGGCCGCCTTGAACTGGTTTTCCGGTATACTCTTGATGGCGCTGGAAAATATGGTGGTCCCGTAGGCAAAGCTGACCATGACCGTGGCGAACAGGATGATCTGGAAGGGGTACTTGGCAATCCAGTTCAAGGGGAGGCTGCCCGTCAAAGCCGTGTACAGCTGGTTGACCAGGCCGGCATCGCTGGCCTCCAGAAGCCAGATCCACAGCACGGAGTACACCACCGCGGGCGTGATCATGGGGATCATAAGAAATGCCTTAAAAACCCCGGAAACCCGCTCGCTCTTGATAAAATACGTGGTCATCACGGCAAAAAACAGGTCCAGCACCACAGTTCCCGTGATAGCAATCAGCACAAATACTGCCGTGTTCCGGATAATGGTCAGGGTGTTGGGATCGCGGAAAATTTTCTCATAGTTCTTCAGGCCGGTGAAATGCCACTGAAAGGCCGAGTCCAGATTGGTAAAGGACATGGCCACCGTGATAAAGGCGGGAAGTATGTAAAACACCGCCACCAATACGAGAAACGGGCTAAGAAATGCGTACGCCTGCCCATTTTTATACTTCTTTTTGTTCATGCGCGTATCCTCTCATTGCATTCAAGTGGGAAAGGTTCCCGAAAACGGGAACCTTATGCCTGTTATTTCTGCACCAGTCCGTCGATGTTGAGTTCCGCCTGAGCCTTCGCGTTCTCAAAGGACTCCTGAGGTGTGGTCTGTCCCAGCTCCAGAGTCACGATCTCCGTAAACAGATAGCCTCTTAAAGTCGTCTGTCCCTCCACTGCGGGCGGCGTGACGGCGTAGTCCGTCATATAGGTCACCCCGGCCAGCAGGGGATGCTCCGTGATCTGCGGGTCCTCGTTGGCCTTTTTCACGGAGGACAGGGTGTAAATGGTGGCGGCATGTCTGGCCATCATATCCGAAGAACCGGTAATCATCTCGCGCACAATGTCCTTACAGACCTCTGGGTATTTGGTGTCCGCGCTGATGGCGATGGTCTGAGGCGCGGCCACTGCAAAGGGCTGTCCGGACGCGTCCGCAGCCGGGAACAGCACAAAGGCCTCCTGCTTGGCGAATTCCTCGGTGGAACGCCCCGCAGCCTGAGCCACATAGGTGGCGGAGAACATAGGCCCGTAGTAGGCGAAGGCCTCGCCGGTGCCCACCATCTTGTTGATGGTATCCCAGCCCAGCTGGTTTAAATTGTCCGGAGTAATCCCCCGCGTCTGAGCGTTGTCATAGGTAAACTGGAAGAACTTCAAAATCCCCTGGTTGTCGAACACCAGCTGGTTCTGGTCGTTATAGTAGACCCCTCCCAGGGCATTGATAATGTCGTAAAAGTCATTACCTGCGCTGGGACGGTGAACCAGGCCGTACTTGGCTCCGCCCTTCTCCACCACCTCCTGGCAGATATCGATAAAGTCGTCGAAGAGCACTTCCTTGTTCCGGATCTTCTCAGGCAGGGCCTCCACCTCCTCGTCGGTCCAGCCGATGGCTTTTAAGTCCTCCTTATTGTAGTAGATCACGCGGAAGGGCATGTCCATGGGAATGGCGTAGGCTTTCCCGTCCACCATGCAGGCGTTGAATGCGCCGTCCACAAAATCGTCGGTCATAAGGTCCGTCACATCCATAACCACCCCGGCATCCGCGTATCCGGCAATGTCCGCATCGCAGGTGAAAATATCCGGCGCGTCCCCGCTCTTGTGGGAAAACACGATGTTGTTGTGGTAATCCGTCCAGTCGATCTGCTGGTAGTCGGTCTCAAACTGAACCTCGATATTCTTTCCCTCGGCGGCGTACTTCTCATTCAGCCGTTTGCCCGCCTCCATCACGGCCTCCGGGATCGTGACATAGTCCTTGTTGTGGGACAGCTTGATGGTGACGATCTCCTTCTCCGCCGCCGCGTCCCCCTGGGCATTGGCTTCCGCTTTCGTCTCCGCCGCTTTTGTGCCCGCTTCCTGACCGCCGCCGCAGCCCGCCAGCATCCCCGCCGCTACCGCTGTGCACAACAGTGCGCTCAACATTTTCTTTCTCATTTTCTCATCCTCCTGTTCTCATGATCAATGCATTTTTGTTTCCTTTTTTTCAGTAAATTTTTCCCACTACTTTCCAGCAGACGCAGCGCTCCCGTTCTGGGCATTTTTCACTTTTTTTCCGCTGCGATGTCGCTTATATGGTTGATTATACTGTCACTTCACCGGAAAGTCAATGGTTTTTACAGTAAATTTAAAACAATATTTTAGTAAAATATATTTATTTTTTTACTGAATTGTGTTATACTGATTTCCACAACCAAAAACAAGGATATTTGAATCAGAAAAGGAGTTGATATCAATGATTCGCACAGTTGCAGATTTACATACCCACACGAGTGTGAGCCAGCACGCCTACAGCTCGCTGGACGAGATGGCCCGCAGCGCCGCAGAGCTGGGCCTGGCAGCCATCGGGATCACGGACCACGGACCCGGCATGATGGACGGTGCAATCCGTCACCATTTCTATTGTATGAGAGGACTTCCGAAGGCGGTCCACGGCCTCCGCCTGGTAACCGGAGCCGAGGTCAATATAAAAGATTTTGACGGCGGCCTGGATCTGGACCGGGACGTGCTGCGGCAGCTGGATTTCGTGGTGGCCTCCTATCACGTGGAGGCCATCGATCCGGCTGCTTCAGAGCAGCATACAAGGGGATGGCTAAACGTTATCGCCAACCCAGACGTGGACTGTCTGGGCCACTGCGGCAACCCGGTGTTCGCCTGCGACTACGAGGCCGTGGTAAAAGCCTGCCGGGAGCACGGCAAGGCGGTGGAGATCAACTCCAGCTCCTTTAAGGTACGCCCCGGAAGCGCCGAAACCTGCCGCGCCGTGGCCCTGCTCTGCAAGGAATACGGCGTCCCCGTGCTGATCAGCTCCGACGCCCACTCCCGCTACTTCGTGGGGGATCACCGAGCCGCCATCCGGCTGCTGGAGTCCGTGGGCTTCCCGGAGGAGCTGGTGATCAACGGCGAGAAAGGACGGCTCATGAACTATCTGGACTGGCTGGAACAGGGAAAGGCTCTGTGATGCCGCCGGGAATCCGCAGCCGGGCAGACGGCCGGAGCGGCGGCACATTGCAGCATTATTTCCGATAAAATATTTCCATTTGGCAAATATAAAGGGCCATAATCTCTTCAAACTATGGTATAATAAGGAAACGTAATACTTATCATCAGCCTCACGGCTGGTGACATGGTATAATAAGGAAACGTAATGCTTATCATCAGCCTGATAACGAACGCGTTTCGCGAACACACCAATTTTGGAGGGGAAAACATGTCTAAGAGTACAGAAGTATTACAAATCTGCCAGGAGCAGGGAATCAAAATGATTGATTTCAAGATGACGGATTTAAACGGCCGGTGGCGGCACATCACGATCCCGGTGGAGCGCTTTAACGAGGATATTTTCACCCAGGGCATCGGCTTCGACGGTTCCAACTACGGGTACGCCCCGGTGGAGAAGAGCGATATGGTCTTTATCCCGGACCCGGAGACCGCGGTGGTGGACCCGTTTACGGAGATTCCCACCCTGACCATGTGCGGGGACGTCTGCGTCATCGGGAAGGAGAACCGCCCCTTTGACCAGTATCCCAGAAACGTGAGCCTGCGGGCCATCCAGTACATGAAAGACCAGGGGATCGCGGACCAGATGCTCATCGGGCCGGAGTTTGAGTTCCATTTATTCGACAACGTCAGCTACATGGTAGAGCCCCAGCGCATGGCCTTCACCGTGGACACACGGCAGGCGTCCTGGAACAGCGGCCGGGAGACCGCGGACAACAAGGGCTTCCAGGTGCCCGGAGGCGGCGGATACCACATCGCGGCGCCTCAGGACGTGGCCTACACCCTGCGCAGCAAGATGTGCATGCTGCTCCAGGACTGGGGCGTGGACGTCAAATACCACCACCACGAGGTGGGCGGCTCCGGTCAGATGGAGATCGAGGTAGAGCTGGGCGATATGGTGGACATGGCGGACAAGACCATGATCATCAAGTACGTGATCCACAACGCCGCCGTCCAGGACGGAAGGACCGCCACCTTTATGCCCAAGCCCATCTACAAAGAGGCGGGCAACGGCATGCATGTGCACATGCTGTTGTTAAAGGACGGGGAGCCCGTTTTCTACGACGAGAACGGTTATTCCGGCCTGAGCAGGACAGCCCACTATTTTATCGGCGGACTGTTAAAGCACGTCCCGTCCCTGTGCGCCTTCACCAACCCGTCCACCAACTCCTTCAAACGCCTGGTGCCTGGGTTTGAAGCGCCGGTGACCATCGGCTATGCCACCTCCAACCGCAGCGCCGTGATCCGCATCCCGGCTTACGCAAAAACGCCAAAGGCCAAGCGGTTCGAGCTGAGGAACCCGGACGCCACGGCCAACCCCTACTACGCCTACGCCGCCATTCTCATGGCCGGACTGGACGGAATCAAAAACCAGATCGACCCGGAAGCCCACGGCTGGGGTCCCTTTGACTGCAACCTCTATGACCTGCCCGAGGATGAGAAGGCGAAGATCCAGTCCCTTCCCAAGACATTGGACGAGGCATTGGACGCCCTGGAAGCGGACCACGACTATTTGACCGCAGGCGGCGTGTTCCCGGAGCGTCTCATTGAAATCTGGCTGGGGAAGAAACGCCAGGAGAGCCGTGAGCTGTCCCAGATTCCCCATCCGGCGGAGTTCCAGCGGTATTTTGATCTTTAATCCGTAAATGCGCGGCGGGGTCCCGGTGGACCGTGCCGCGTTCTGCCGCACTCCTACGGCCTTCGGAAAAAACCGCCGGGCGCACCAAAAAAAGGGTACCGCTCCGTTCAGGAATGCGGTACCCCTTCTTAAAATTCTGATTTTCCCGTATGGAGAGTCCCGGGACTCCAATCATACAGGGATGGACTTACAGCTCGCCCAGTCCGCTCTCAATGGCCTCGGACAGAGTCTTTAACGCCTCTTCCTCATCCTCGCCGTCGCAGATCAGGTTGATCTCGGTGCCGGACTTGATCCCGGCAGCCATCACGTTTAATACGCTCTTTGCAACGATCTTTTTATCCCCACACTCAATGATAACGTCGCATTTGAACTTCATGGCAGCCTGAGAGAGAACGCCGGCGGGTCTTAAATGTAATCCGGAGGGATTCACAACGGTTAAAGTTTTACTGATCATATCAATTCTCCTTATTAATATATTTTATACTCGTTTGGGAGCCTTAGAAAGGCATGTCTCCTACCAAGATTTTATTACAATCACCCATTGATGTCAAGTTAATCGGCCACTTCGCGGTCAACTTTTTCACAAACTTTTTCACAGTCGTCCGCCGCCCCGCATTCTGTCCCGACGGCTCCGTCCTTACCCCTCCTGGCTTCCCGGGAAAATACGCAGCCGCAGTAGTCCTGCCGGTAGAGGCCGTACCGGGCCGACAGCTCGGTGGAGCGCTTGTAGCCGTTCTTTTTCTTGAAATCGGACATCAGATAGGGCACGCCGTACTCTGCGGCCAGCCGCTCCCCGATCTCGTTGAGCTTTCCTGCATTTTTCAGGGGGCTGATGGACAGCGTGGTGGTAAAATAGTCGAACTTCCCCTCTACTGCCGCCCGGGCAGCCCGGCGCAGGCGCAGCTCATAGCAGATAAAGCAGCGCTCTCCCCCTTCCCGGTCTCCCTCATGCCCCCGCACCGCCTGGTAAAATTCCTCCGGCTCATACTCCCCGCCCTGAAATTCCACCGGAATTCCCAGCGCCCCGGCGCACTCCATCTCCCGGATCAGCCGCTCCTGCTCCCCGATGCGCTCCTGATACTCCTGTGGTGGATAGATGTTGGGATTAAAATAAAACAGCGTGATGGCAAAATACCGGGAAAGGTACTCCAGCACGTAGCTGCTGCAGGGCGCGCAGCAGCTGTGCAGCAGCAGCCTGAGCCTTTTGCCTTCCCGCTCCAGACCCTCGATCACCTTGTCCAGCTCCCGCTGGTAATTGCGCTTCTGCGCCGTCCGGCCCGTGTCTGCGCCCCGGCCGTTTTTTGTCGTCTCTCGCTCCATTCGCGCTCCTCCCCGCCGCTCTGAACAGCGGCCTCTATTTTCCCAGACCGCGGCGCCATTTTCCGGCGCCCCGCGGTATTTTCCGGCGCCCGCCGCATTTTCGAAACGCGAAAAACGGGGCCGCCCTACCGGCGGTCCCGCACAACGTTCCATTCACTCTATACCCGAAGCTTACAGGAAATCCCGGATCCGCTTGCTGCGCACCGGATTGCGCAGTTTGCGCAGAGCCTTTGCCTCGATCTGGCGGATGCGCTCCCTGGTGACGTTGAACTCCTTGCCAACCTCCTCCAGCGTGCGGGGATGTCCATCCTCCAGGCCGAAGCGCAGCACGATCACCTGGCGCTCCCGCTCCTTCAAATCTCCCAGCAGCGCATCGATGTGCTCGCGCAGCATCACGGACTCCACATTCCCCTCGGGGGTCACCACATTGTTGTCCGCCACAAAATCGCCCAGGTTGGAGTCGTCCTCCTCGCCGATGGGAGTCTCTAAGGAAGCGGGCTCTCTGGCGATCTGCATGATCTCCATCACCTTGTCCTCGGTCATGTCCAAAGCCTCCGCCAGCTCGGTCACAGAAGGCTCATAGCCCAGCTCCAGCGTCAGCTTACGCTGCATCTTGGACATCTTGTTAATCGTCTCCACCATATGCACCGGCACCCGGATGGTGCGGGCCTGGTCTGCCAGCGCCCGCGTCACGGACTGGCGAATCCACCAGGTAGCATATGTACTTAGCTTATAACCCTTTGTATAGTCGAATTTTTCAACGCCTTTAATCAGTCCCAGATTTCCCTCCTGAACCAGATCCAGGAAGCTCATTCCCCTGCCGGTATAGCGCTTGGCAATACTAACCACCAAACGCAGATTGGCCTCAATCAACCGCTCTTTTGCAGCTTCGTCGCCCTCGGCTTTGCGCTGGGCCAGCTGTAATTCTTCATCTGCCGTAAGAAGCGGTACTGTGCCGATCTCCTTCAGGTACATACGGACGGGATCTTCGGTTCCGATACCCTCGAGCAGGTCCACCGCATCCAGGTCGATCTCCTCTTCCTCCGTATCCTTCATAAAGCTGTCATCATCAAGGTCCAGATCCAAATCCAGATCGTCCAGGAGCGCGGATTCCTCTGAGAGCATCTTCTCGTCCAGTTCGGGAACTACGTCGATATTACGGTTCTCCAGATAACTGTAAATGTGGTCCATCTGCTCCGGCGACAGGCTGTCTCCGGCAAAGAAGTCGTTGATCTCCCCGGCATCGAGCGTATTGTGTTTGCCCTTTGCAAGTTCAACCAGCTTTTCCAGCTTTTTTAAAAAATCGTCCTTTTCCACTGATAAACGTCCTTTCGCTTGAAAGTAAGTAGGTTGCCTACGCAGAAGCTCCTGTGGAGAAACTTCTACAACTTATCATTATATACGATCAATCGATACTTTTCAACATATTTACGGAAAAACTTATCAAAATCGACGTAACAGTTCAAAAGGCGGCCTCACATCAGCTCGTCGTTTCTGCGCAGAATCCGGATCTTTTTCTGCAGATTCACGATCTCCACCTCAGTCCTGCTGCCGCCGAACTCGCCGTCCAGCACCCAGTCCACCGGCGCATCCGACACCATGCGGATCGCCCGGGTCTTGAACTTGTATACATACTCGTTGGGCTCTTCCTTCAGGAACATGTAGTTGATAATGTTGGTTAGGTCCACCGGCGTCCTGGGCATGCGGATCAAAAGCACCTCGAACTCGCCGTCGTTTAAGGCCACGGACTGGTTCACCAGGCCCTTGAAGCCGCCCACGCTGATGGTGTTGGTGACCATTCCGAACACAAAATCCTCCTCCAGCACCTGGTCGTCCCACTCCACCCGCATATGCCTGGGCTTTAAGCCCGCCAGGCTCTTTACGCCCTCCAGCACGTAGGCGTTGTGGCCCAGCCAGTTCTTCTTGTCCTGGGGCGTCAGATAGGACACTTCCGTGAAGGCTCCGAAACCGGCGATGTAGACGAAATACTGGTCTTTACAGAAGCGCCCGATGTCGATGGGATAGGGGCTGCCCTCCACAATGTCGGCGGCCGCCTCCTGCATGGACTTTGGAAGCCCCAGGCTGGCGGCGAAATCGTTGGTGGACCCGGCCGGAATATACCCAAGCAGCGGGATGCGCTCCAGATTCATCATACCGGTCACCGCCTCGTTCAAGGTGCCGTCACCCCCGCTCACCACCAGCACGTCCATTCGGTCCGCGTAATCCTTCACCCACTCCACACAGTCTCTCTGACTCTGGGTCACGTGGACATGGATATCGTAACCGGCTTTGGTGAAAATGTCGAGGATTCCCATGAGCTGGCCCCGGATCTGTTCCTTACCGGAACGCGGATTGAAGATAAACATCAGTTTTTTCATTCCACATTCCCTCCTTTCCAAAGTATGTCCCCTTTTTCTTCCATTATCCAACAAAATCCTAAATCAATTTGGTGTACGCCTTAAATGCGCCCGGCAGCGGGTATTCCCCTTTCACCGCGCTGCGCTCTACAAAGAAAAACGCGCCCTCCCGGTTCATTTCCCCGCCCTCCCTCAGAGACACGGCGTAACCGGCCATATGCCACTCCACATGGGAAAAAATGTGTTTGGCCGCGGGAAGGGGTTCCACCGCCTCCACCAGGTCCGCGGATAAACCGAAGGCCCCGGGGACCTGGTCCGGCTCCAGATGTCCCGTCACGTTGGGCAGCTCGTAGAGGGAAGCCAAAAGCCCCGTGTCCGGGCGCTTATGGATGGCGACCTCCTCCCCCCGCCGGATCAGGCAGACGGTCAGTTCCTCCACCTTCCGCTTCTTTAGAGCGCCGCGCACCGGAATCTCCTTCCACAGCCCCTGCCTGCGGGTCAGACAGATGGATTCCATTGGGCACTCCCCACAGCGCGGTTCCCCGCCCGGCACGCAGACGATGGCTCCCACCTCGATCAGGCCCTGGTTGTACTGGCTGGTCCGCTCCCGGGGCATGATCTCCCTTAGCTCCCGCTCCATCCTGGCCTTGACCGACGGCTGCCGGATGTCCTCCCGGTCCGCCAGCACACGGGAAATCACCCGCAGCACGTTTCCGTCCACCGCCGGAACCGGAAGCCCGAAGGCGATGGAGGCGATGGCCCCCGCCGTGTAGCTTCCGATCCCGGGAAGGGCCAAAAGCGCCTCGTAGGAGCCGGGCAATTCGCCGCCGTGGCGTTCTGTGATCATAAGCGCCGCTTTCTTTAAATTCCTGGCCCGGGTATAGTACCCCAGGCCCTCCCACAACTTCATCAGGCGGTCATCCTCCACCGCTGCCAAAGCCTGCACGGTGGGGAGGGCCGCCATAAAACGTTCAAAATAGGGTTTTACCGCCTCCACCCTGGTCTGCTGGAGCATAATCTCCGAAATCCAGACCCGGTAGGGCGTGGGATCGTCGCGCCAGGGAAGGGCTCTGGCATGTCCCTCATACCAGGAAAGCAGCGGCCTGGCCATTGCCTTAAGCCGCTGCTGACGGTCCAATTCATCTTCTCGTTCCAAGACCTGTATCCGGTCATACAAATGTTTCGTCATCACACATACCCGTAAACGCCCCGAACGGAAACCTCGCCCGATATCACGGACTTTACTTCTCCTTCGGAACATTTTACCAGGAGAGCCCCCTGGCTGTCAATACCAAGGGCCTCCCCCTGGTACTCTCCGGCCGGATCCAGAACCCGGACCTGGCGGCCCGTGTTGGCGGACCAGCGGTTGTAGGTGTCCACCAGGCCCGATAAGTCGCCCGCCTTCTCAAACAGGGCGTAATACTTCTCGAAGGCGTTCATCACCGCCGCCACAAGGGGACTGCGCTTCACGCCCCGCCCCAGCTCCAGCTTCAGGGAGGTGGCGGTTTTTCCCAGCTCCCCGGGAAATCCATCCATATTCACATTGATCCCGATGCCCACGATCACGTAGCGGATCCACTCCGCCTCCGTGCTCATTTCCGTCAGGATGCCCACAACCTTCTTTCCGCCGCAGACAATGTCATTGGGCCATTTGATCGCCGCCTCCAGGCCGGTCAGGCCGCGTATGGCGTCCGCCACTGCCAGGGCAGTCACCAGCGTCAACATGGACGCGCGCTGAGGCTCAAGCTCCGGCCGCAGGATCAGGGTCATCCAGATCCCAGTCCCATCCGGCGCCTCCCAGTGACGGCCACGGCGGCCCTTTCCGGCGGTCTGGCTATCCGCCACCACCAGGGTCCCGTGGGGCGCGCCTTGCTCCGCCAGCTGTCTTGCCCGGGTGTTGGTGGAGTCCGTGCTGTCGTAATAGACCAGGTTGGAGCCGGCCCAGGCGGAATCCAGGCTGCTCACCAGCTCGGCCCGGGTGATCACGTCCGCCCCCTGTACCAGCCGGTATCCCTTATTGCGCACAGCCTGAATCTGGTAGCCTTCCTCCTTGAGCTGTCCGATGGTTTTCCATACCGCCGTCCGGGACACCCCAAGCTGTTCGCAGAGCTGCTGGCCGGAGAGATACCCCTCCGACTCCCGCAGCATTTTTAAAATCTCTGTTTTCATGGCTTCATTTACCCCCAGATACTGATGGCGCTGAGCACGCCCACCGCAGCCAGGACCACGGTGAGCAAAATGTGTATTATGCCCGTTCTGCGCTTTTTCTTGTCATGTCCCTGAGTTTTCAACTCAAACACGCCGCTGACCGCGTTCAGCGCTGCGGCCAGGAAAAATACCAGTGGAAAGAGCACCTCATGGCCCTCCGGGTTGAGAAATGAAAGCAGTCCGAGGACTACCACTAAAATACCTACGATGAGGTGGAACACATCCAGAAATACGCCTGAATGCCGGTCTCCCCTCCTCGACTGTGAATGCATCATATATTATTATTCTCCCAACGTAGCCAGCATCACCGCTTTTATGGTGTGCATGCGGTTTTCCGCCTCGTCGAAAACCACCGACCGGGCGGATTCGAATACTTCATCTGTCACTTCCAGTTCCGTTACATTAAAACGCTCGCCCATCTCCTTGCCGATCTTGGTTTTGAGATCGTGGAAAGAGGGCAGGCAGTGGAGGAAAATAGCCTGGGGTCCCGCGGCGTTCATCACGTCCATGGTCACCTTGTAGGGCGTCAGATCGCGGATGCGCTCCTCCCAGACCTCGTCCGGCTCGCCCATGGACACCCAGACGTCGGTGTCGATCACGTCCGCGCCCTTCACCGCGCTGTTCACATCCTCGGTCAGGGTCACGGAGCCGCCGCTAAGGGCAGCAAAGGCTTCACACTGCGCCACCAGCTCCGGCGCAGGGAAATACTTCTCAGGCGCGCAGGCCACAAAGTGCATCCCCACCTTGGAACAGGCGATCATCAGGGCGTTGCCCATGTTGTAGCGGGCGTCGCCCATATAGACCAGCTTCACGCCCTTTAAATGTCCCAGATGCTCCCGGATCGTCAGCAGATCCGCCAGCATCTGCGTGGGGTGGTCCTCATTGGTCAGACCGTTCCACACCGGCACGCCTGCGTATTTTGCCAGTTCCTCCACGATCTCCTGGCCAAATCCGCGGTACTCGATGCCCTCATACATTCCGCCCAGCACGCGGGCCGTGTCCGCGATGCTCTCCTTCTTGCCGATCTGGGAGCCGGACGGATCCAGATATGTAGTGCCCATGCCCAGGTCGTGGGCGGCCACCTCGAAGGCGCAGCGCGTTCTGGTACTGGTCTTCTCAAAGATCAGGGCCACATTTTTCCCCTTCAGCGTGTCCACGAGAATCCCTTTTTTCTTCTTGTCCTTCAGCTCTGCCGACAGGTCAAGCAGGTACAGAATCTCCTCTTCCGTATAGTCCTTTAATGTTAAAAAATGCCTTCCTTTTAAGTTCATGGCTGCTTCCTCCGTTTTTTTACAGTATGCATATTTATTAGCATATATAAATATTTATACTATAATTTACTACAGGAGCAGCCGGATGTCAAGGGTTGGATTGCATATTTTATCAATCATTGGTATAATTAATATTAAATATACAGGTTATGCAATTCGTTTCAAAGATGATTTTTCTTTCAAAATCGAGGTTTTTTCTTCTCTCACCTCCGGAACCGCTGCATAAAGTATGCATAATCAGATTCCTTTTAAAACTTTCTTTCCCGCCTTCCGGTGAATGATCCGCAGAAGCTCCTCCACCTGATACACCTTAAAGCGGCTGATCCGGTACTGTCTGGCAAGCTCCTCCAGCAGGGACAGGTACAATTCCTTGTAGTCCCAGCCCTCCTTCAGCTTCATCTCCCGTGCCATCTGCGGCAGAAGGGTTTCCGTGTAATAGCGGTAGCCGTTGGGGAACCGGCTGATTTCCTCCTCCATCTCCGGCCTCAGATAGGCCAAAAGCTGCGGAAGCTCGGACATCATCTTGTCGAAATAGTAGGGCTCCCCGGAGGGGGCGTCGATGTAGTACCCGCGCCCGGCCAGCCCGTAAAGCATGCGCTTGGCGTCAAAATAGCCCAGCACCATGTTCCGTTTGGCCCGCCTGCGGTCAAATTCCAGGATTCCGCCCAGGTCCTGGCGCGGGCAGATGTGATGGAGGTTCACGTCCTCCGGAACTTTGAGGCGGCGCTCCGTGTCCACGCCCAGGCCGTAGATCCGCACCACGATGATGTCCTTGTAGCCTTTGTCCATCAGCACGTCCACCGGCACGTTGTTCACGCCGCCCCCGTCCATGTAGAGCTTACCGCCCAGCCGTTCCGGGCGGAAGCCGATCAGGTAGGCGCTGGCCATCAGCATGTCGCCGATCTCGCCCTCGGGCGTCTCCTTGACGTTCACCACCAGAGGCTGGCGGTCCGAGACGGAATAGGTCACCACGTAGAGGTCTCTTGGCGAGCTGCGGATCCGTTCCTCGTCCACCATATCCCCGATCAGGCCCATGAGCGGGGCGATGTCAAAGCCCCGGTCCTTTAACAGCCGGGTGCCTCCGGCGATGAGATCGGGCAGGTTTTTCAGACTGAAATTCTTGATCCGCTCCATCAGGGCTTCGTCCACATCCATCACCCGGGAATAACTGATGTTCTCCCAGATCCGCTCGGCCTTGGAAAAATCGTCCATGCAGATCAGCGCTCCGTTGAGGGCTCCCACCGAGGTTCCGGCCACGCCCTTTATGCGGATTCCCGCCTCCTTCAATGCCTTCCACGCGCCCACCTGGTAGGCTCCCTTGGCTCCTCCGCCTTCCAGGACGATGCCGTATTCCTTATTCAAGTCCAGTTGTAACTCCATGCATCCTCCCCTTGCTGCGCCGGCTGCCGCGGTCCGCCCGGCCCGCCAGAATTACTGCCGGCCTGACCGCCAGAAGCAGCAGAAATGAAACCGTCACAAAACACATCAGCTGCCCTTTCATACCGGCGTACAGAAAGGCTGCCGCGGCCGCCGCCAGCGCTCCTCCCGCAAACCATAGGGTCGTCAGGGATTTCTGGATCATCTCCAGTCCCAGCAGCGCCAGAAAAACCGTCATCCACGCGATTACCGCCATTCTTTGATCCACTCCTTCCATCAATCTGTTCCACAGATCCTTCCGCCGGACGGCAGCCAGGCCCGCGTTTCCGGCGTGAACAATCTATGTATAGAAGTGGGGACTGCGGGCGGTCGAAACAACCGCGGTGCCGGTGAAACCTGCGAGCCGCCAGATCATCCCCGGCTGTTATTCCGCCTCTGCCGGGCCGCCTCGAACATCAGAACCGAGGAGGCCACTGCGGCGTTGAGGGACTCTACCTGGCCGGCCATGGGGATTTTGATGTAGCAGTCCGCCATGGCGGCGGTCTCCTCCGTCAGGCCGGCAGCCTCGTTTCCGATGAGAAAACCAATATTACCAGTATAATCTTCCTGGTCGTAATTATTCGTCCCTTTGAGATGGGCCGCAAACAGCCGCACGCCTGCGGACTTGATCTGCGCCAGGGCGGCGCTTAAGTCGTCCACATACACAAAGGGAACCCGGAGAATGGAGCCCATGGTGGAGCGGATCACCTTGGGATTGTAGATATCCGCGGTATCCCGGTTCATCACCAGACCGGTGATTCCGGCGCCCTCTCCCGCCCGCAGGATCGTGCCCAAATTGCCCGGATCCTGAAGGGTTTCCAAAATCATCAGACAGGCGGGCGCGGGCGGGTTCTTCCCGACCGGGACGGAGGTTTTCGGAATCTGCTTTCCGGCCTGCGGCAGCAGCTCCTCCAGCCGGTAATGCCGCTGCTTTACCACCGCCAGCACGCCCTGGGGCGTTTTTGTGTCCGCCATGTAGTTCATCACCACATCGCTTACCGTCTCGTGGGGAAATCCCGCCAGCCAGCGGCGGTTCCCCGGCACGCTGCCGAAATCCTCCGTCACATAGAGCATCTCCACCTGATCCGGCGAAAGCTCCCGGCACATGCGCAGGCCCTCGGCCACGTAGCAGTTTTCCTCCCGCCGGGCCTTGGCCTTGGCGCGCAGGTTCACCACCCGTTTTACCTGTTTATTGCTCGTGCTGCCGATCATAATTTGTTCTCCTGTCCGTGAATCCGATCCAGCTCCTCCAGCCACAGGCGGCTGCACGCGTCGCTGGGCATCCGCAGGTCCCCTCTGGGCGACACGGCCACCGACCCCACCTTGGGACCGTCCGGCAGGCAGGAGCGCTTGAACTGCTGGGAGAAGAAGCGGCGGTAAAATACCCGCAGCCACTTGTATACCACATCCGCCTCATACTGGCCTTCAAACGCGATCAGCGCCAGGCGGTAAATCTTGGAAGGCGCGTAGCCGTAGCGCAGGATATAATAGAGGAAGAAGTCGTGAAGCTCGTAGGGCCCCACCAGATCCTCGGTTTTCTGGGCGATCTCGCCGTCCTTGGGGGGCAGAAGCTCCGGGCTCACCGGAGTGTCCAGCACGTCGTAGAGCACGTCCGCCAGCTCCTTCTCGCCGCAGGTGTCCGCGTAGTAGCGCACCAGATGGCGCACCAGCGTCTTAGGCACCGAGGCGTTGACGCCGTACATGGACATGTGGTCGCCGTTGTAGGTAGCCCATCCCAGGGCCAGCTCGGACATATCGCCGGTTCCGACCACCATGCCGCCCACCTGGTTGGCCACATCCATGAGAATCTGAGTCCGCTCCCTGGCCTGGCCGTTCTCATAGGTCACATCGTGATTTTCCAGGTCCTGGCCAATGTCCTCAAAATGACTGGTCACGGAGCGGCGGATGTTGATCTCCCGCAGGGAAGCGCCTACCCGCTTTGTCATGGTGCAGGCGTTGCTGTAGGTCCGGTCCGTGGTGCCGAAGCAGGGCATGGTCACGCAGCAGATTTGTTCCCGAGGAAGGCCCAGCATGTCGAAGGCGCGCACCGTCACCAGCAGCGCCAGAGTGGAATCCAACCCGCCGGAGATACCGATCACCGCGTGGCTGCAGCTGGTGTGCTCCAGGCGCTTTTTCAGGCCCATGGCCTGGATGGAGAGGATTTCCTCACAGCGGCGGCTCCGCTGTCCCTGATCGTGGGGCACAAAGGGCGCCGGGTCCACGGTCCGCAGAAGCGCTCCGGAACAATCCGGCTCCGAGAAGGAAAACTCCACCACCTGATAGTGGTCCGCCCGGCGTATCTCCTCCCCGGCCGGGAAAGTAGTCATCCTGCGGCGCTCCCCGGTCAGACGTTCCAGGTCCAGGTCCGCATAAATGGTCTCGTTGACAAACCGGCGGGACTGGGCCAGGCAGGTGCCGTTCTCCGCGATCAGGTTCTGACCGCCGAACACCAGATCCTGGGTGGACTCCCCCTCCCCGGCGTTGGCGTACACATAACCGCAGACCAGGCGGGCGGCCTGGCCGCAGATCAGCTCCCTGCGGTAGGCGTCCTTGCCGGTGGTCTCATCGCTGGCCGAGCAGTTGACCATCACCGTGGCCCCGGCCATGCAGTGGCGGATGCTGGGCGGACAGGGAACCCACACGTCCTCGCAGACCTCCGCCCCAATCATCAGGCCCGGGGCGTTCTTGCAGGAGAACAGAAGGTTGGCGCCCATGGGCACCGTCCCGCCCTCCCACGCTGCCTCCACCGGAATCTCATTTCCAGGGCAGAAGTGGCGGGCCTCATAGAACTCCTGATAGTTGGGCAGGTTGGTTTTCGGCACAAGACCCAGAAGCTTCCCGTCCTTCACCGCGGCCGCTACATTGTACAGCTTGCCGCCGCGCTCCCAGGGCAGCCCCACAAAAACCAGCATGTCCTTCCCGGCCGTGGCCCGGATCACCTGCCGAAGCGCCTCCAATGCGCCGTCCAGCAGCGTCTGCTGCGAGAACAAGTCGCCGCAGGTGTAGGCGGTAAGGCACAGCTCCGGGAACACCATAAGCTTGGCGCCCTTTTCGTACCCCTCCTCCATCAGCCGGATGACCTGCTCCCCGTTAAACACGGTGTCGGCCACCCGGACCTTGGGTGTCGCCGCTGCGACACGGATAAATCCATCTCTCATATTGATCATTGCCTCCATCTATCTGCTTGTCCGCTGGTCGGAACCGAACCGGCGCGATATAAGTCCAGCGACATTACGCCGGCCCTGCCGGCTTCCCTCCGGGGGATGCACACGGTTCGGTCCGTGTTTTTCCTCCCGCTGGTCGGAACCGAACCGGCGCGGATATAAGTCTAGCGACATTACGCCGGCCCTGCCGGCTTCCCTCCGGGGGATGCACACGGTTCGGTCTGTGTTTTTCCTCCCGCTGGTCGGAACCGAACCGGCGCGGATATAAGTCTAGCGACATTACGCCGGCCCTGCCGGCTTCCCTCCGGGGGATGCACACGGTTCGGTCCGTGTTTTTCCTCCCGCTGGTCGGAACCGAACCGGCGCGATATAAGTCTAGCGACATTATATCATTATCCTCTCCAAAAACAAAGGCGTGATTTACATTTTCGGAAAAATGATGTACATTGGATACTGTGAAAAATAGACGCTGTGCCATTTGACGGCAGGCGAAAGGAGTAATATATGATTCATGAATTTTCCAGAACCGGAATGCTGATCGGGGAAACGGGCCTGCGGGCATTGGAGGAAAGCCGCGTTGCGGTCTTCGGGGTGGGCGGGGTGGGAAGCCACGCCATCGAGGCCCTGGCCAGAAGCGGCGTGGGAAGACTGGCCCTTGTGGACAACGACACCGTGTCCCTCACCAATATAAACCGCCAGTCCATCGCCCTGCACAGCACCGTGGGACGCTATAAAACCCAGGTGATAAAGGAGAAAATCGCCGACATCAATCCCAAATGCAATGTTTCCACCTTTGAAACCTTCGTCCTTCCCGACAATCTGGAAGAGCTCTTCGGGCAGATCGGCCCCGTGGACTACATCCTCGACGCCATCGACACCGTGACCGCCAAGCTGGCCCTCATCGTTTACGCCCAGAGCCACGATATCCCCATCGTCGCCTCCATGGGCACGGGAAATAAGCTTCACCCGGAGCTGTTCCAAATCTCCGACATCTATAAGACAAGCGTCTGCCCCCTGTGCAAGGTCATGCGCAGAGAGCTGAAGGCGCGCCAGGTCAAAAAACTGACCGTCTGCTGGTCCCCCGAGCTTCCCCTGACCCCAGGGCCCACAGAGGAGGACACCGGCGCACGCCGGGCCACGCCGGGCAGCATCGCCTTTGTTCCGCCGGTAGCCGGGCTGCTGATCGCGGGGAAGATTGTGCGGGACCTTTGCGGGTTGGAGTAGACCTTACTCTAATCCGCCCTTGGGGCCTCTTTTTCTCTCCATGAACCGCCCTTCCGGTGTTTCGCCGCCGTGATGGGCGAATCTTCCCCGGCCCTCTCCGCCATGAGGCCCAAATTCTCCCCGGCCTTCTCCACCGTGAGGCCCGAATCCCCCTCGGCCTTCTCCTCCGTGAGACCCGAATCCTCCCCGGCATTCCCCATGCCGCCGGCCCGCCTCGTCCGGGTGGGGCCAGCTCTCCGTCATCTTTTCCAGCAGTTGGGACAGCTGTCGCTTTTCTTCCTCCGACAGGGCGCTAAACATGTTTGCGATCATCTGCCGGTGTTCTTCCCGAACATCACGGGCGGCGTTCTCCCCCGCCTCTGTCAGTTCCAGGTCGAACCGCCTCCGGTCGCGCTCATTCTGGCGGCGTCTGATGTAGCCTCCCGCTTCCACCTTATTCAGAATCTCACTCAGAGATCCGGGCTGAACTCCCAGCACATCCTGAAGTTCCCGCTGCGTCATGCCCCGACGCTCTCTTAACAGGGACAGAATCCGCTGCTGGCCCGATTTCCGGCCCATTCCATAGTGAAAATAGTGCATACAGGCCCGCAGCTGCCGGACCAGCCTCTCGTCCAGTGTCAACGGTTCCCGGCATTTTTCCTGCGACTGCTCGGTGCATTCCCCATCTTTTGCATGTTCACCATGCCTTCCGCGTCCTGCGCACTCATCCCCCTCGTCCACATCACCGTAACGCTCAAAATACCGCCTACCCTTCCCACACTGCAACGCCTCCTTCGGGCAGCGGCTGGGGCAGCCCGGGCAAATATTTCCTGCCGTATTCTCATTCATCATATTCTGATTCATAAAATCCACTCCTTTTCGTACAAACATTGTTACCAGGTTTTGTTTAGGTGCCTTAACATTTTACAGTATACAGCTCCACCCTTTAAATGTCAAGGTACCTAATAAAAAAATATTTCCCCCTGTTTCCACCCCCAAAAAGCGTTCAATTCTCCCCCAATCCCCACTTGCGCCACCAACGCATTTTCCAGCACAGCAAAAAGGAGGCAGCGCCAAAGCTGCCCCCAAAAAGGAAGTATTAAAAACGATCCCAATTCGTTCGGAATAACCGCCTCAAAACGCATTTGCGCAGTCCCCATTAAACTTATGTACAAACTGTTTCCCCTCAAACACGCTGGGCATACAGATCAAAATTAACCTGCCACCTGCCGTCCTCATCTGCCATAACATCCTGCCAATGAAAATAATTGTCCTGAATCTCCGCAAAAACCCATTTTCTCCGTTCATCCTCAACGTTTGTGAGAACGATCTGATCCCCCTGCTTTCTCGCTTCAAACCGCATAATCTTTCCGGTATAGCAATATGCAATATCCCAGGCGTGGGTTCCCGGGTTGTAGACACGAAGCGTTGTCCCATATTCAAATCCGGGCAGCACGATCACGTCCTGCACCGCCATTCCCTCGAGAATCCACGAAAAATGCCACTCGCCTTTCATCACGCTTAAATCGCGGTTGTCGATATAGTCAATTTTCCAACTGCCAATCAGTTTTCCAAAATAGTCAAACTCTTCAGGTAAATCGTTATGTTTCCCTTCACTTGCCAATGCTTCAAAAAAATGCTTCATTCGCCGCTTCCTCCTCTTTCCCGGCCGCCCCGCCGGGACACGCCTTACTCCATGTCACTCCAACGGTTTCCGGTAAAACCGCCCCACAAACCGCTGGGTCTTTAAAACATTGATAATCACATGCTCATCCACATGACGGATCAGGTGAATCGCGTCCGTGGATTCGTAGGATGAGAGCACGGTGTTAAGCAGATACATCTTCTTTTTGCTGTATCCGCCGTAGGCCTCCACGCAGGAGATGCCGTGGTGAAAATGATGAATGTAGGCGTCGATCACCTCCGGGCCCTTCACCGTGGTGATCTGAAGCGTCACCTGATCGTACCGGTGATGAAACGCGCCGATCATGCGGGTGGAAATGAACTGGAAAATAATGGAATACCCTGCGTACTTCCACCCGAACACGCTCCCGTAGATGCAGTACATCACAGCGTTTCCGAAAAACACCCAGGTCCAGATGGACATGCCCGTCCGATTGGAAATGTAGAGCGCGATAAAGTCCGTGCCACCGGTGGAAGCGTTTCCCCGCAGGGCGATCACAATGGAAGCTCCCCAGATCACGCCGCCGAAAATGACGTTCAGCACTTCGTCGTTGAAAATGGGCCGGAAGGTAAACACCTGAAGAAACAGGCTGCACAGCGCCACCTGGACCAGCGAGAAGGCGGTAAAGCGCAGGCTGATTCCCTTACAGCACAGGACGGCCACCGGGATGTTGAGCAGCAGCATGGTCACCTGCATGGGGATATGATAGCCCCGCAGCTCCCCCAGGCGCTCCACCAGCATGGCCAACCCGGTAAAGCCCCCGGAAATGATCCCGGACGGCCTCGCAAACACCTGCAATACATAGGATTGAACCAAAGCGGAGAGAATGACCGCAAGCAGTGTGATGGTGTAGCGGACTTCTCTCCGGTGCTTTAATTGTTCGAGATAGTCGCTGATCATACGAATTCGATTCATGAGCAGAACTCCTGTTTGTCTTTTTTCGGGAAAACTGCGGGCGGACCGGATTGGATCAGATCACGTAATTGTCCTGCATGGCTCTCTGCCACTGCACCAGATCATCCAGGGTGTAGCCGTCCACCACATCCCTTATGGCGCCGTCCAGCTCCTTCCAGAGCTTTAACGTCACGCATTCCTGCTGGCGCGCGCAGGGGTTGTCATCCCCCGTAAGGCAGTCCACCGGCGCCAGGCTTCCCTCGGTGACGCGCAGAATCATGCCCACCGTGTAGTCCTTCGCCGGGCGGGCCAGATAGTAGCCGCCCTGGTTTCCCCGGATGCTGCGGACATAACCCGCTCTGGATAGTATGGATATAATCTGCTCTAAATATTTGCCGGAAATCTCCTGGCGTTTCGCGATGTCTTTTATTTTCACAGGCTCCCCGTCCGCGTGGAGGGCCAGATCAACCATCGTGCGGAGGGCATAGCGCCCTTTGGTGGATATCAGCATAGTTTGTCACGTCCTTTTGTGATTCTTCTCAGTGTTATGAATATCATACTATTCCTGTAGGAAATATGTCAATAGGGAGTTTTAAGCAGGGAACCCTTGATAGAAAATTTAATCCATATACAAAGAGAAGCTGCCTTTCCCCCACAGAAAGCAGCTTCTGGTCACGATCTTAAACCGTCACACTATTTAGTTTATCTGGCATCCCCATACCAAACAAAACGTTGTAAGGCACATCATTGTGCTTCTTACAGACACACTATAGCATCGCGGGGGTATTTTGTCAATATTTTTTGTGCAATTTAGTGAATTGCGACATCTTTCGACTTTATTTTTTCGATTAATTTCCCTGTGCATGTCCTCCCATGAAATACATCTGTCTTTTTGCATAATTTCCCGGGGTGTGCGCATACTCATTTTAGACTTATTTTTGACACGCTTTTAAGGAGGAACTTCATGGAATTCTCAACGAACCTGCAGGATAATATCGATTATCTCCACAAAAAGTTGAATGTGCAGAACAACTTCGACGTGGTTTACCGGACCCTTCACATCGGCGGGCGGACGGCCTGCCTGTACTTTATAGACGGCTTTGCGAAGGATGAGACTCTGCTGAAAATCCTCCAGGTGTTCAGCACCATAAAGGAGGAGGACATGCCCGGTGACGCCCACGGGTTCACCAAGCGTTATGTTCCCTACGGCGAGGTCGGCCTGATCAAAAAGGACGACGATATGATCGTCCAGCTGCTCTCCGGCGTCTCCTGCCTGCTGATCGACGGGTACGACACCTGTATCGCCATCGACGCCCGCACCTACCCCGCCCGGGGCGTCAGCGAGCCGGAGAAAGACAAGGTCATGCGCGGCTCCCGGGACGGCTTTGTGGAAACTCTGGTATTCAACACCGCCCTGATCCGGCGGCGCATCCGCGATCCCCGGCTGACCATGGAGATCATGACCGCGGGCGAAAGCTCCCACACGGACATCGCCATCTGCTACATGCAGAACCGGGTGGACCAGCCCTTGCTTGAAATGATCAAAAAGAGGATTCAGAACCTGAAGGTGGACGCCCTGACCATGAACCAGGAGAGCCTGGCCGAGTGCCTTTACCCCCACAAATGGTTCAATCCCTTTCCCAAGTTCAAGTTCTCCGAGCGCCCGGACACCGCGGCGGCCTCGGTGCTGGAGGGCAACATCATCATCCTGGTGGACAACTCCCCCGCCGCCATGATCCTGCCCTCCTCCGTGTTCGACATCATCGAGGAGGCGGACGATTACTACTTTCCGCCCATCACAGGCACCTACCTGCGCCTGTCCCGGATGTTCATCTCCCTGCTCTCCCTGATGCTGACGCCCATCTGGCTGCTGCTCATGCAGAACCCGGAGCTGATCCCCTCCTGGCTGGCCTTCATCCGGCTGTCGGACCCGTTAAACGTACCCCTGATCTGGCAGCTTCTGATCCTGGAATTCGCCATCGACGGCCTGCGGCTGGCAGCGGTAAACACTCCCAACATGCTGACCACGCCCCTAAGCGTCATCGCCGGTATCGTACTGGGCGAGTATGCGGTGAAATCCGGCTGGTTCAACAGCGAGACCATGCTGTACATGGCCTTCGTGACCATTGCCAACTACTCCCAGGCCAGCTTTGAGCTGGGTTACGCCATGAAATTCATGCGGATTCTAATCCTGATTCTCACGGCCATCTTCAACATCTGGGGGTTCGCCGTCGGAGTCATCCTGTCCGTCTGCGCCATCGTATTCAACAAGACCATCGCCGGGAAGAGCTACATCTATCCGCTAATCCCCTTCAGCCTCTCCGAGCTGAAAAAGCGGTTCCTGCGCGGACGGCTTCCCCACACGGAAAAATAGACCGGGGGGGGGGCAGCCGCCGGTCTATTTTTCCGCCAAAGAGGCCGGATCTCTACGCCTCCGCGAATCCCACGCTGGCCAGGAACCGGCCAAAGGCCGCCCGTCCATTTTCATCGCACTTGTAGACTCCCGCGTCCTCCAGCACTCTGGCGAACACGTTTCCCACCTCGGTTCTCAGGATGCCGTTTACATTTTCCCGGGTAACCGTCACTCCGGCGGCCGCGTAGCGGGGCAGAAACTCTTCCACCCAGTCCGCGTGTTTTGCCAGTTCCTCATCTGCGCGGATATCCCGGCCCTCCGCTATGAAATCAGCCAGGTCCGCCAGCTCCTTCTTCAGTCTGGAGGGCAGCACCGCCAGGCCCATGACCTCGATCAGGCCGATATTTTCCTTCTTAATGTGATGCAGCTCCTGGTGGGGATGGTACACGCCCAGTGGGAATTCTTCGGTAGTGAGGTTGTTTCTGAGCACCAGGTCCAGCTCGAACTTGTCCCCCACCTTGCGGGCGATGGGGGTGATGGTATTGTGCGGCTCCCCGTCCGTCTCCGCGAAAATGAACGCGGCCTCGTCGCTGTAACCTCTCCAGGCCGCCAGCACCCTGTCCCCCAGCTCCACCAGCCGGTCGGAATCCCCGCACCGCAGGCGCAGCACGGACATGGGCCAGAACACGATTCCCGCCTCCACGTCCTCAAAGCCTTCCAGTGTAAAATGCTTCTCGATGGGCGCCTTGGCCATGGCAAAGGTGTAATGTCCGCCCTGGAAATGGTCGTGGCTCAAAATGGAGCCGCCCACAATGGGCAGGTCCGCGTTGGAGCCCAGAAAATAGTGGGGGAACAGCTTGATGAAATCGAACAGCTTCACAAACGTGGCCCGCTCGATCTTCATGGGAATGTGCTCCCCGTTGAACACGATGCAGTGCTCGTTATAATATACATAGGGGGAATACTGGAATCCCCACTCCCCGCCGTTGACGGTGATGGGGATCACCCGGTGGTTGTTCCGGGCCGGGTGGTTGGTTCTGCCCGCGTAGCCCACGTTTTCCATGCACAGCTGGCATTTGGGGTACCCGCTCTGCTTGGCCAGCTTGGCGGCGGCGATAGCCTTGGGGTCCTTCTCCGGCTTGGAAAGGTTCACCGTGATATCCAGCCGGCCGTAACGGGTGTCCGCCGTCCACTTCATGTCCTTTTTGATGCGGTAGCGGCGTATGTAGTCCGAGTCCTGGCTCAGCTTGTAGTAATACTCCGTGGCGGTCTCCGGCGATTGCCCGTAGCGTTTCCAGAATTCCCGGTTCACCTCCGAGGGTCTGGGCATCAGGCAGTTCATCAGCCTGGTGTCGAACAGGTCCCGGTACACCACGCTGTCGCTCTCCAGCAGTCCCCTGGCGCAGGCGTCGTCCAAAAGCTCCTTCAGAATCTCCTCCAGGCCGGCGTAAGCCCTGGGCGCTTCCGGCTCCCGGTACTCTGAAAGGCCCATCACATCCAGAATCTGGTTGCGCGCGTAGATGGCGTCCTCCCGTTCAATCAGCCCCGTCTCCAGGCCGTACTCCACCAGTCCCCTGATCGCATCATCAATCATCAAAAGTCCCCTCCTGCTTTTCAAAGTGTTCTTTTCCAACGTTTTCTTTATTATATGCCCCGCCGGGCCTGAACACAATGGCAATTTTTTATGTGTTCTAGCAAAATTCTACGCACTTTACCTGGATATGGCCCGCCTGATCCGCCGGACCACCATCCCGCCCAAAAGGCCGATCAGGCTGCCCGCAACGGTCCCCGCGGCCAGCAGCACCGGAAGGTAGGCGAACAGCGCCGCCTGCTCCACCACCGCGGCCGCCACCGCGATCTGGCCGATGTTGTGGGCCGCGCCTCCGGCCACGCTGATACCCACCATTCCGAACACCTTAAAACGCTTCAGAAACGCCATCACGAGCAGGCTCAAAATCCCGCCCGCCAGGCTGTAGAGGATCATGGACGGTGTTCCGAAGGTAAAGCCCATGAGCACGATGCGCACCAGGCTGATAAACGCCGCCCCGCCGGCCCCCACGGTGTAGAGGGCCGCGATCACCGCCAGATTGGCCAATCCCAGCTTGACGCCCGGCACCCCGAAAGAGATGGGGATCAGGCTCTCCACATAACTTAAAACAAAGGCCAGGGCGATCAGCAGCCCGTAGAGCGCCACATCCCTGGCAGCCATATTTTTCCTTCGCTCCATCGCGAGCAAACCTCCTTTAATTCCCATTCCATCCTCTTGTGCGAATGTTGCATTTGTGTTAAAATTATAACTGTCCTAACTAATTTAACCATAAGGAGTGTAAGTATGAGCAAGACACAAATGAGTGCTGTCAAAAAGAACTATCTGGGCCTGGGGATCATGGCCATTCTTTCCGCACTGGTCATCGTTGTTTCCGGCCCCCTGTACCGGTCCATGAGCAACCATCCGGACATGCCCCTGGCCGACGGCGTCTACACCTACAAGGACGAGCAGCCCGACGACAACGGCTTTTACAGCGTTGTCACCGTGACCGTGCAGGACGGGCGCATCACCGCCTGTACCTGGGACTGTGTCAATGATGAAAATATCGGGAAGCGCCAGCTCTCCGTGGAAGGCCACTATGTCATGACGGAAAACGGCCCCACCTGGAAGGATCAGGCCGACGCCCTGGCCTCCTACGTGCTTCACCACCAGACCACGGGCGGTCTGATCAACGAAGAGGGCTACGCAATGGATGCCGTGTCCTCCGTGAGCATCAACGCCTATCCCTTTGTCAATGGCTTATCCGACTGCCTGGACCAGGCAGCCATCCGGTAATCCATGAACGCGAAGGGCCGGTCCCTGCCGCGCAGAGACTTAATCCTGATACTGGCGATCCTGTCGGTGGCCGGAATCTGGTACTGCATCACCCGCTATCAGGCCTTAAAAGGTCCCTCCGAGGTGGCCCAGGTCACGGTGGACGGCAAGTTGGTGGAAACCCTGGATCTGAGCGTGGACGCCACCGTCACCATCACCGGCGCGGGAGGCGGCACCAACGTGCTGGTGGTTCAGGACGGGGAAATCTGGTGCAGCGAGGCTTCCTGCCCGGACAAGCTCTGCGTCAAACAGGGGAAAAAGCACCTGAGCACGGACACCATCGTCTGCCTGCCCAACAAGATGGTGGTCACCGTCACCGGAACGGACTGAGCCGGAACGCGCCCACGCCATCCCCATAAAAGTGTCCCATAATACTGCCGCAGCCGGCGAAAACCGGCTGCGGTATTTTTGCGCGCTCTGTTTGAATTATCGGATCACCGTGACCTTCTCTCCCACCACCTGCCAGTTGCTCACCGGGTTCTCCCGGCCGTCCACCTTTTTCAGGTGTTCCAGCCCGGCCAGGGGATTTAAGTCCGTCACGTAGTTCTTGCTGATGTCCAGGGTCTCCAGCAGGGGCAGCGCGGCCACCGGCTGAATCTGGGCCAGCTTGTTGTCCGCCAGGGAGAGGTCCGTCAGCCCCGGATAGTGGGATAAAAATCCCAGCTCCGCGTCCAATGTCACGTCGTCCCAGTTCACCATGCTGATTCCGCCGTACCGGTCCGCCTTCACGTTCTTGTACAGCTTCACGCCGTCCATAGACAGGGAGAGGAGTCCCGGATTGTCCTTTAACCGGCTGAAGTTGATCTCCATACTGGCGCCGTTCAGGTTCAGGGACACCAGCCCCTCCTTGTTGAGCAGCGCGGAAATGTCCGTGTAGAACGTGGTGCCGGACAGATCCAGCTGGGTCAGCGCCGGAAGGTTCGCCAAAAAGTCCACTCTGTTTAAGTATTCCCAGCTCTTGGTCCCCTTTAAACGTTCAAGCTGCGTCAAACCGGAAAATGCGCCGGGATCGTCGATGCAATAGCCCGCGATGGTCAGCTCCGTAAGCCCGCCCATGCTGCGCAAAAACGAGCAGCCGTTGAAACCGGCCAGGGTCAGCGTTTTCATGTTGGTCATGCCCGAGAGATCCGGGTCCGGCTGGTTGGAGTATTTATCGATGTTCAGGGACTCCAGGCCCGTCAGTCCGGTGATGGCGCTGTAGTCGGGCAGCTCGTAGTTGCTGGTCAGGCTCAGCTCCTTTAAATTTTCGCAGGAGGAAAGCGGGGCGATGGAGATGCATTGGCTGTCGTCCAGCGCAAAGCGCTCCAGCTGCGGCATGCTGTTCACAAAACTGATGTCCTTCACATGTTCCAGGTCCAGGCGCAGCTCTGTGAGCCCGCTCATGGTGAAGAACACGGAGAAATCCGTCAGGTTGGGACAGTATTCCATGGACAGGGACTTTAAATTCTTAAGGGACGCCAGGTCCTTGATGTCGGTCAGATCGTCGCTTCCGTGCAGCTCCAGCCGCTCCAGGCCCGTGAACTGTCCGATTCCCTCCAGGGAGGTCTGATTGTAATCGTAGATCAGCCCGGTCAGCTGACCCGGATCGTCCACCAGGGCGGCCACCTCGTCCGGAGAAATATACTGCACGCCCAGCGTCCTTAAATTGTCCAGGCCCTCCAGGTCGCCGGGTTTTAGGGTGCTGTGCAGGGACAGCGTTTCCAGACCCTTCAGCGCCCTTAAGCTGGAAAAATCGTCGAACAGCTCCCAGCCCATGGTCATACCGGCCGGCAGGTCCCCCTCAAAGGTGTGGATCGCCATCTCGCCGTCCGCCCCCAGATCCCCGTCCAGACCGTAGGACACCCGGAAATATTTCCGGTCGGTGTGCGTGTCCCAAAGGCCGGGCGACAGCTCCAGATAGCGCAGCTTCATGAGCTCCTGTTCGCTGACCTGGTCCGGCGTGCGCCCATAGATGCCTAAAATCACCTGCTCCATGCCCTGAGACCACACCACCGGCTTCTCGGGAGCTTGTGTCGGCTCCGCGGCTATCGCCGTCTCGACCACCGCGCCGGTGGCCCTGGCCGAGCTCTTCTTTCCGGCCGAACCCCGGGCGGACACAGCGATAGCGGCCACAAAGACCACGGCGGCCGCGACGGCGATGATCACAAACCGCTTCCGCTCCTCCTCATGAACCTTCTGCGTCTCCTGAGGCAGTGCGGTCCTGGGTTTTACCTCCTGAAAAGAATGAGGCGGAAGGTCGCCCACACTACGGCTTCCAAAATTCCCCAATTTATACTCATCCCCGGATTCCTGTTCCACGATGTAGCGGGTCTTGCAGTATTCGCAGACCGCCTCGCCCGGATGCTCCGGGTCCAGTTTTACCGTGCCGTTGCAGGCCGGACACTTTAATTCCACCAATTTCATTTAATTACCCCCTCCAGCCTCTAAGGCATTTCTCGTTTGTCAATCCCGCCGGCAGATCCGGCCTGACAGCCGCCCGGTAGCGCTACCGCTTCATACTCCGGATCAGCGCCCTGGTCTGCCCATCGATCCGCAGCGACTCGCAGATCTTTTGCAGCGCCTTGTTGTAAGTCCAGTCGTCCAGATGGTTCTTCTGCAGATAGGGCATAACCCGCTCCGGCATCTTCACATAGAAAATGGACACGGCCCAGGCCACCGCCATCCTGGAATAGTACGCCTGGCTCCGAATCCGGTCCAGAGCGCAAAGCGCCCGGTCCACATAGTCCTCGTCGATATAATAGTCCAGAAGCATCACCGCTCCGAACCGGCACTCGTACTCCAGCTCCGAGCCCAGATAGGGGGCCAGAAGTCCCCACATCTCCTCTTTATGCTTTCCGGCGATCTTTAACGTGCCGCAAAAGCTGTCGCACACCGCCCAGTTGTCGATCACCGGCACAAAGTCCCGTATGTAGGCGGCCGCTTCCTCCCACGCTCCGGCTCCGATGCCCACCACCATCCCCCAGAGCAGGCGCTCCTCGTGGCAGGCTTCGCCCTGCCGCCAGGCGGTTCTCACCTGGCCCACGTAACCGCGCCAGTCACCCTTTGTGATCTCCCGCGCCAACCTGCGCAGAGCGGGCGTCCTGACGCCCAGCATATCCTCCACGCCGGGCAGCAGCTTACGGTTGAAATCCCGGTATCCCGGTTCCGCCAGTTCTTCCAGCCGGCGGCGAATCTCCGTCCGTTCCAATGTCATTCGTATTCTCCTCACGCGGATGTGAGCAGGAACTCGCTGAGCACAAAATTGCTCACGTCCATTCCCCACTCGGTCAGCGACAGCCACACGCCCTCCCGCCTCAACAGGCCGTTTTTCACCAGGCGCTCAATCACCGGGCCGTACACCGAGTCCAGCTTGACCCCGAAGGTCGCCACAAAATCGATCTCTGAGATACCGCGGATCATCCGCAGCCCCAGAAACATGAATTCCTCCATCCGCGCCTCCCGGCTCAGGCGGGTAAATTGCGGGCGCAGGCGCTCCGCCCAGCCCTCCGCGGCAAAATCGAGGCCCAGATACCGCTCCAGGTCCCGCTCGTTGCAGAAGCGGCAGCCGCCCAGAAAGGAGGAAGCTCCCAGCCCCAGGCCCAGATACTCCACCTCGGTCCAGTAGCCGACGTTGTGGCGGCACGCAAAGCCCGGCCTGGCATAGTTGGAAATCTCGTACCGCTCGTAACCCTGCTCCGCCAGAAACGTGCGGGTCAGGTGGTAGATCCGGTTCTCCTCCTCCTCGTCCGGCAGCTCCGGGTAATCCCTCCGGCGCAGGCCGAACCGGTCCGGCGCCTCCCCCGGGCAGGTCCCAGGCTGGGGCGCGCTTTTTGCAGCCGTTTTCTCAATTCCGGCGCCGTAGCGGTCCCAGAAGGGCGTGCCCGGCTCAATGATCAGGCTGTAGGCGGAAATGTGCTCCGGCTTCAGCATGGTCACCTTTTTTAAGGTATTCCGCCAGGACTCCAGGGTCTGGCCCGGGATGCCGCTCATCAGGTCCACGTTGATGTTGGCAAAGCCCGCCATCCTGGCGCACTGGAAGCTCTTTAAAAATTCTTCAAAGGAATGGATTCTGCCCAGATTCTCTAACTCCCGGTTGTCAGCGGACTGAAGGCCGATGCTGACCCGGTTGATCCCCGCGGCCCGGTAGATGTGGAGCTTGTTCTGCAGCAGGGTTCCGGGATTCACCTCGATGGTGATCTCCGCGTCCTGGGCCACGTCAAAGGCCCGGCGCACGGCCAGGCAGACGTCCCGGATCAACTCCGGCTCCAGGACAGAAGGGGTGCCCCCTCCAATGAATACGGTCACAACCTGGTATTCCTGGCAGGAGGCACCTTCCGCCTCGATCTCGCGTATGAGCTGCTCCACATACGTCTCGTGGACGGCCGCCAGCGTCCGGAAGGAAAGAAAATCGCAGTACAGGCATTTCCGGGCGCAAAATGGGATGTGAATGTACAGCTCCAACGTTTTTTTCTGTTTTTTTGTCATATATGTCTCATCTTCTCAGTTCTGTCTCTACTCGTCGTCCAGCTTCAAAACGCTCATAAACGCCTTCTGCGGAATCTCCACGTTGCCGATCTGGCGCATGCGCTTCTTGCCCTCCTTCTGCTTCTCCAGCAGCTTGCGCTTACGGGAAATGTCGCCGCCGTAGCACTTGGCAAGCACGTCCTTGCGCACGGCCTTCACCGTCTCCCTGGCGATGATCTTGCCGCCGATGGCCGCCTGGATGGGAATCTCGAACAGATGTCTGGGAATCTCGTCCTTGAGCTTCTCGCACATCCTGCGGCCCCGGTCATAAGCCGATTCCGCGTGGACGATAAAGGAAAGGGCGTCCACCTCCTCCCGGTTCACCAGGATGTCCAGCTTCACAAGCTCCGAGCGCTCATAGCCCTTCAGCTCATAGTCGAAAGACGCATACCCCCTGGAACGGGACTTAAGCGCGTCGAAAAAGTCGTAAATAATCTCGTTCAAGGGCAGCTCGTACTTCAGCAGGGCGCGGGTGGTCTCAATGTACTCCATGCCCAGGTAAACGCCCCGGCGCTCCTGGCACAGGGTCATGATGGATCCCACAAACTCCGTGGTCACCATAATCTCCGCGCTGACGATGGGCTCCTCCATGTAGTCGATCTCCGTGGGATCGGGCAGGTTGGTGGGGTTGGTCAGCTCAATCATCTCCCCGTTGTTCTTGTGCACCCGGTACACCACGCTGGGCGCGGTGGTCACCAGATCCAGGTTGTACTCCCGCTCCAGCCGCTCCTGGATGATCTCCAGATGCAGCAGTCCCAAAAAGCCGCAGCGGAAGCCAAAGCCCAGAGCCACGGAAGTCTCCGGCTCGTAGAACAGGGAGGCGTCGTTGAGCTGCAGCTTCTCCAGCGCGTCCCGAAGATCGTTGTATTTTGCGCCGTCCGCGGGATAAAGGCCGCAGTACACCATGCTGGTCACCTTCTTGTATCCCGGCAGAGGAGCCGCGCAGGGGTTGTCCCGGTTGGTCACCGTGTCGCCCACCTGGGTATCCCGGACGTTCTTGATGCTGGCGGTGATATAACCCACCATTCCCGCCGACAGCTCGTCGCAGGGGATAAACTGGCCGGCTCCAAAATAGCCCACCTCCACCACGTCCTCCTCGGCCCCCGTGGCCATCAGGCGGATGGGAGTGCCCCTCTTCACCGTGCCCTCCATGACGCGGCAGAAAATGATCACGCCCTTGTAGGAGTCGTAGATGGAATCAAAAATCAACGCCTGAAGCGGGGCCTCAGGATCGCCGTTGGGAGCCGGAATCTTCTCCACGATGGCATCCAGCACCGCCTCCACGTTCTCGCCGGTCTTGGCGGAAATCCTGGGCGCGTCGCTGGCGTCCAGGCCGATCACGTCCTCGATCTCAGCCGCCACGTGGTCCGGCTGGGCGCTGGGCAGATCCACCTTGTTGATCACGGGAAATACGTCCAGATCGTGATCCAGGGCCAGGTACACGTTGGCCAGAGTCTGGGCCTCGATGCCCTGGGAGGCGTCCACTACCAGGATCGCGCCGTCGCAGGCCGCCAGGCTTCTGGACACCTCGTAGTTAAAGTCAACGTGTCCCGGAGTGTCGATCAGGTTGAAAATATACTCGCAGCCGTCCTTGGCCTTGTAAACGGTGCGCACGGCCTGAGATTTGATGGTGATGCCGCGCTCCCGCTCCAGGTCCATATTGTCGAGAATCTGTTCCTGCATCTCCCGGCTGGTCAGAAGGCCGGTTTTCTCAATAATCCGGTCCGCCAGGGTGGATTTGCCGTGGTCGATATGGGCGATGATACAAAAGTTGCGAATTTTGCTCTGGTCAACGATTGACATGTTTTATCCTCTTTCTTATGGTTTAAAAATGGAACGGTTCAGACGCAGCGCTCAAAACCAACTTTTCCGCCGTCTGAACTGTTGCCTGGATTGGAGGGCAGCGTGCCCTCCGCTTACTGAATAGTATCATTTTTTCGGCTACTTTGCAACACCATATCCAAAAGTTCTGACAGCGGCTCCATGGCGTTTCTGGCCTCCTCGTAGGTGTTGGTCTGCGCTCCCACTTCGACCAGCGCGGAGCGGGGGCGCAGGTGGAGGTTGTAGCGCAGTCCCTTCAAATAAATCTTGCGCGTAAATCCCGGATAATATGCCTGGGCGTCCAGCTGCATCTGAAAGCTGAAGGCCAGATTCTGCTCCCGGTAAGGGTTTTGCAGGTACTCGATGGGCCCCTCCGGCGTCTGGCTCATGCCGTTGAAAAACATGATCTGCGCGGTTGGTTTTCCGTCCACATCCGTCACCAGATGAAGGCTCTCCCCCACGCCGTCCCGGTGGATGTCCAGCACCACCTGCACCGACGGATTTTCCTCCAGAATCTTGCTGATCCCATCGTACGCATATGTATAAGCCTTGCTGCGGTCCAGCTTCCCGTCCACCAGGTCGTACACCGAGGTGTCGTGGATCACGTTGTACCCCTTTGCCGTCAAAAGCTCGGTCAGATAATTTCCGATCCCCACCACGGTCTCCCCCGGCCCGGAGTCCTTAAACGCCTCCTGGGAGTGGGTGTGGTAGATCAGAATCTGGGGTTTGCTGTTGTCCTCCCCGATGGAGAGATCCTCGCCCAGAAGCCGCGCCGCGCTTATCTCATCCCGCCCCGCCGTGGTGGAGGTGTGAACGCTGTAAAAATGCTTCATCAGAAAATCGTAGTCCGCCAGCTGCTCCATCACATAGGTAGGCCCGGTCACCGCACGCGAGGTAACCCCCACCAACGCCGCACCCGCAGGCACGGCTCCCGCGCCCGTCTCCCCCTGGGCCAGCGCCTGCGCCCCGCCCGCGCTCTGGTCCGTTCCGCTGTCTCCCGTCTGACCGGCCGTTGTTTCGCCGTTTTGTGTTTCGCCGTTCTCCGCCTTAGTTTCCCCCGTTTCCTCGTTGCCATACCAGGCCAGGTACTGGTGTTCCTCGTAAAATGTTTTCACCGCCTCATACTGCCGGTAGGCCGGATCCGGATCGCCGGTCTCCCATCCGTCTCCGGTCCGCCCACCCGTTCCGCCGCTCCCCGGCCGGGCCTGATGCCACACATAGTCCACCAGCCACCGGCCGCCGGTTTCCACAGCGCGCCGGCAGGCGTCCCGGTCCAGATTCTCCGCCGCCGTCCCGGCAGCCCGACCTGCCAGCAAAAGGACCAGAATCAGCCCGGTACCGGCCGCAAACCACCGGATACCTCCCGCCAGACCTCTTCTCCTCACAATGCCTCACGTCCCTTCACCCGCAGATTCTTGCGTTCAACCGCATTACTATAATCATATGCGGGAGGAGGGTGGGAATTGCAAGGAAGATGAGGGATGCATCCGTTCGTGAGAGGCGGGAGAACAGGGTGGGCGGTTCCAAGCTCCGCGGTAGGAGAGTCTAAGGCCCAAGGGGACGGGAAAGACGGGCACCGCTCCGAGCTCCGGCGCCGGCCTGATGCCGGCCCCTCCGCCTACGCTTTGCTCCGGGCTTTGAGAGCCCTGCGCAATCCCGCCTTTCCCGCCCCCTTGGACCTAAGACTCTCCAAACCGCTCCACAGTCACCTCCCCCCCTGTTCCCCCGCCTCTCACCCACTACGCGTTCTCTTTTTTCTCCGCTTGATTTCCCATGTTTTGGGAGGGATGACGCCAGCTTAAGATAGTACCTATGATGGCGGCATGTTATTTCTTATTATAATAGGGAGTAAAAAGTTCCTGGACAGGGCTGCCTCATTACCAGCAGCCCTGTCCAGGAACTTTTGAAAGGAATGTTTTATCAACTTATGGTCGGAACGTAGTACGGATACAGCCCAAATCCCAGCGGCTCCATTTCCGTCACCCCAGGGGAGGAAGTTGAGGGAGTGTTTTCGATCCCTAGCGGGTGAGAGTCAGGGGAGCGGGGGGTGGGGTGACTGTGGAGCGGTTCGCAGCGTCTTAGGCGGAATCGGCGCGAAAAGGTGGGATTGCGCAGGGCTTACAAAGCCCGGAGCAAAGCGGAGGCGGAGGGGCCGGCATAAGGCCGGCGCCGGAGCTCGGAGCGGTGCCCGCCTTTTCGGGGCGATTGCGCCTTAGACGCTGCCACCGCAAAGCCCTGGAACCCCAGCCCCCGCTCCCCTGACTCTCACGAACGGATGCATCAAATCCCTCCCCTCCAAGCCTCCCCATAAACCTCTATCACCTGCTCCCTGTCAGCCCGTACAAGGTTATCCCCCATACAAAAATCCTTCACCGCCAAATCCGCCAAATCCCCGAATTTCTCCGGATCCACCCCCTTAAGCTCCTTCAGCGTCTGAGGCATCCCTAAAGATTTCGACAAGCCGCGGATATAGTTCACACACACCTCTGCCGCCTGTCTGTCCGCCATTTTTGCCGCACCCGGTAGTTCAAGCGCCTCCGCCATCAGCTGAAAGCGCCCGGAAGCGTTGGGCGACTTACCGTTGAACTTCATCCCGTAAGGCAATAACACGCTGTTGCAGATCCCGTGGGGCAGGTTGAAATGTCCGCCCAGGGCATGGGCCATGGCGTGCACGATCCCCAGGCCCGCGTTGGAAAAAGCCATGCCCGCCGTGTACTCGGCGTAAGCCATCATCTCTCTGGCCTTCACGTCCTGCCCGTCCTTCACTGCGGCGGGCAGATAATCCTTGATCACGCGGATCGCCCACATGGCGTCCTTGTCCGTCAACGGAGTGGCCCGCACGGACAACAGGGCCTCGACGGCGTGGGTCATGGCGTCCATACCCGTGGAGGCCGTCAGCCCCGGCGGCATGGTCATCATAAAGTCCACGTCGTTGATTGCGATGCTCACCATACAGTTGGTGTCCATGATGCACATCTTGGAGTGGGTGGCCGGGTTGGTCACAATGTAGAAGGACGTCACCTCCGAGCCGGTGCCCGCCGTGGTGTTCACCGCCACAATGGGAAGCCCCGGCCTGGCGGACAGATTCACGCCCTCGTAGTCCTCCACCCTGCCGCCGTTGGCGATGACGATGCTCACCGCTTTGGCCGTGTCGATGGCCGAACCGCCGCCCACCGCCACCAGGAAATCCACCTCCAGAGCCTTGGCCGCCTGGATGCAGTCATTCACCACCTGGATGGTAGGGTTTGGCTGGACCAAATAGAAAACGGCGTACTCCGCCCCCGCCGCCAATATCTGCTCTCCCACCCGGTCCGCCGCCTGGTGCTCAAACAGAAACCGGTCCGTCACAATCAGTCCTCTGCGGTAGCCGCGCTTTTTCAGCTCGCCCGGCAGCAGCCCGATGGAGCCTTTTCCGAAAAAGCTGGTGGTCACCGCATTTATTCTCTCTCTGCCCATATCATTTCCTTCTCTCCTGCTTCAGACATGATTTCAACCTTATTTGCCCAGCTGGGGCGGGGCATCCACAATCCCCACCACATAGGCGTCCACCGGGGCCGAGCGGTCCAGCGCATGCTGGGTGGTCTCGTCCGTGGTTACCAGCACCAGCTCGCCGATGCCTGCGCCGATGGTGTCGGCCGCAACGAACAGCTGGGCCTTATCCCCGAAGTAGGGTTCCACCAGCAGCAGCTTAAACCCTACCAGATTCCGGCATTTCCGGGTCGACACCACCGTGCCGCGAATTGTTCCCAAAATCATCTGGTTCCCTCCTTTACCAACTCCAGCAGCTGGCCCTGTTTGAGCCGGAACGCGTTGGCGTCGTCCGTGTCCACGTGAAAATCCAGCCGTCCCTTTTCGGACACCCGGATCACCACCTGGCCCATGAGGCCGCCTCTGGGGCCGCCCACCCGGACCGATACCCGCTCCCCGTCCTCCACGCCGAACCATCCCGCGTCCTCCGGCGTCATGTGGATATGGCGGTCCGCGATTATGAGACCTGCGCTCAGTTCCAGAACGCCCACCGGTCCCTTAACCGTAATACCCGGCGTGCCAGACAGCTGCCCCGAGGTGCGCACGGGCGCGTCGATCCCCAGCTTCAGACAGTCCGTTCCCGACAGCTCCACCTGGCTGGCCGGGCGCTCCGGGCCCAGCACCCGCACCCTGGCGATGGAGCTTCTGGGACCAACTAACTCCACCTGCTCCTCACAGGCGAACTGGCCCGGCTGGCTTAACGGCTTCATGGGCGTCAGCCGGTGTCCCGGGCCAAACAGCGCCTCCACATCCTCCCGGGTCAGATGGATGTGGCGGGCCGATATGCCCACCGGCACCCGATAATATCCCCCGGCAAACTCCCGGACCTGGGCGGCTACCAGCTCTGCGACACGGGCCGCCATATTCTCTCTATCCCACATTTAAATCGCTCCGTTCTTTTGCGCCCGGCTTATTTTAAAAAGGGCAGAATTGCACCCACGGATCCGTGCGGTCTGGGGATCACGTGTACCGCCACCAGCTCGCCGATTCTGGAAGCGGACTCCTGCCCGGCCTCCACTGCGGCCTTCACTGCGCCCACATCGCCCTGCACCATCACGGTCACCAGGCCGGAACCGATCTTCTCCGTGCCCACCAGCTCCACGTCCGCCGCCTTCAGCATGGCATCCGCCGCCTCGATGGACGCGGTCAACCCTCTCGTCTCGATCATTCCCAGCGCCAACATTCCTCTTTTAATTCCCTCTGCCATTTTTCGTTCTCCTCTCTCGCTTTAAATCCCGGGGATTTTCCCCTGTCTTGTGATCCGCCGCCGTTTGTTCTTCCCCGGCTGCGGCTTTTTCCGCCTCATGGTTTTCAATCATGTTCAAAAGCTTCAACACCTGGGGGTGGGGATTGCTGATGGTCACCGCCACCTTGACGTTGTGTTCCCCCACGATCCTGCCGGCGGCCCTGGCGGCCTCCATCGCCGCCTCCACGCCGGAGGTTGAGCCCGCCAGCACCGTGTGGCACATCTTGCCGCCCAGCCGCTTGTGGCAGCTCACCAGCTCCACCTGCGCGGCCTTAAGCGCCTGATCCACCACCACCACCGTGTTGGCAAAATAGCTGACCTCCAATACACCTATGGCGCTTTGCCTCAAATTGATCACGCCCCTATCTCTGCTCGTCTATGCCTGTACAGGCCGCCCGCCTGCCCATCCGCCCCAGCGCCGCCGGCCATTGGTCTGCCGTCATCCGCCGGTCTGCTTCGTCTCCGCCGCCCGCCGGCCCGCCTTAAGCGCCGCCGTCCACCGGTCACGCAATCTCTCACTTAAGCCCCGGCAGAATTTTCCGGACGTCGTCGTGAGGCCTTGGGATCACGTGGACCGCCACCAGTTCGCCGATCCGGGAGGCCGCTTCCTCCCCCGCCTCGGTAGCCGCCTTCACCGCGCCCACCTCGCCGGTCACAATCACGGTAACCAGACCGGAACCGATCTTCTCCGTACCCACCATCTCCACGTCCGCCGCTTTCAGCATGGCGTCCGCCGCCTCGATGGACGCGGTCAGCCCTCTTGTTTCAATCATTCCAATCGCTGTTGCTGCCATAATTCTTTTCCTCCTGATTGATAGCGGTCCCTGATCACTCCGCCTCTTCTTGAAATTTCACTTTTGAGATACACGCCAACGCTTTCGTCCCGTCATAGGGCTGCTCGATCACTTCCACCAGCACGTCCTCCGGCCGGTTCAGCTTAAGCGCGGCCCTGCGGGCGACTTCGCAGGCTACCTTCACGTCGTCCACGCTGCCCGCAAACTTTACCTGGGCCGTCAGCGGGATGAACGCGGAGGCGTCCTTGGGATTGATGGTGTCGATGCCGATAATCTCAATGTCCGCCGCCTTGCACGCCCTGTCCATGGCGTACAGCACCGCGCCGTACCCGGCGCACTCCAGAAAGCCGATGGCCATACCGTCTCACCTCCCTAGATGATCCGCAGGCCGCCCTCCGCCAGCATACAGCGGCGGCGCCTGGTAAAGCTTCTGGCACAGGTCAGCCCCTCGCCCGTGGGACCCGCGATGGTCATGGTGGTGTGCCCTTCCCCGCCGATGCCAAGCCCCCTCAGGGTGGCCCCGTTTTTCACATAGATGGTCGTCTCGATTTCTTTTCCAAATTTTGTCATATTGTAAACGTTGGTCGAAAAAATGCTGGAGGTGTGGCGGTTTCCCTGCTCCGCCTCCACGCTGCATTGGATGCACTCGTCGAAGGTGCGGCAGCGCACGATGGGAAGCACCGGCATCAGCTGTTCCACCATCACGTAGGGATGGCATTTGGGCACGTCGCAGATCAGAAGTCTGGTGTTCTCATGTCCGGAAACGCCGATGGCCTGCAAAAACAGCCCTGCGTCCTTGCCCACCCATTTCTTGTTAACCTCGTATTTCCCGTCCTTCTGGATCAGGGCCAGCTTCACGATGGCCTCGGTCTCGGCCGGTGTGAGCAGGTAGGCTCCCTGCTCCACCAACCCGCGGATCAGTCCGTCCGCGGACGCCTCCATCACAAACACTTCCTTCTCCGCAAAGCAGAACAGATTGTTGTCAAAGGATGCGCCCCAGTAAAGCTCCCGGGCGGCCAGCTTCACATCCGCCGTGTCGTCCACGATCACCGGAGGATTGCCCGCCCCTGCGCCGATGGTCTTTTTTCCGGAACGCAGCAGGGCGTTCACCATGCCCATGCCGCCGGTTCCCACCATCAGGCGGATCTTGGGGCTGGATGTCATCTTGTTCACAGCATCCATGGTGGGGTCCCGCTGCATGGTGATCAGATTGGCAGGGCCGCCGTTTTCCACAATGGTCTTGTTCAGCAGCTGCAGACAGAAGGCGCAGCACTTTTTCGCTCCCGGGTGCACGTTGAACACCACGGAATTTCCGCCTGCAATCATGCTGATGGTGTTGTGGATCACCGTCTCCGTGGGGTTGGTGGAGGGCGTGATGGCCCCGATCACCCCGAAGGGCGCGTACTCCTCGATCATCAGTCCCCCGTCCCCGGAAATGGCGTCCGTGGTCAGGCATTCCACGCCGGGCGTCTTGTCCGCCACTGCCAGATGCTTTTCAACCTTGTCCTCCACCCGGCCCATGCCGGTCTCGTCCCGCACCATCTGCGCCAGCGTGCGCGCGTTCTCCCTGGCCATCACGCGGATGGCCTCGATCACCCGCCTGCGGTCCTCCACTTTATAATGGAAGGCCCACACCCGCCCCGCCGCCCAGGCGGCGTCGATGGCGTCCTCCACCCGCTCGAAAACTCCGTTATCACCCCGGGGGGCCGTTATGCCGGGCGCGGGCGGGTACGCTCCCCCGGCGATTGTTCCCTGCTGCTCCATGGCCGCCATGACCTGGCGCACAATGCGTTCAATATCCCTGGTCTCTATCTCCATCTGCAACCTCCCCTATGCCTTCAGCTGTACCACAACCCGCCTTACGATTTCCGCGATCAAAGCATCCTTGTCCGCAGGGCCGGAACCGGTGGACGGGCTGCCGGAACCGGCGCCCAAACCGCCTCCCGGCATCTTCCCGGCATCTCCTGGCCGAACCAGCGGCGTCACGCCTTTAAGCGGAGCCTGCGGTCCAGTCTGTGTCCCCCCGGCCGCCGCGCAGCCGCCGCAGGAACCCCCTGCCAGCTCCGTTCCGGCCGCAGCCGTTTTCTCCCCGGCCGCCGCGCAGCTTTCGCAAACCTTGGTCAGCTGGCCGCCGTTCATGCAGGGCGGGACGCCGCCGCCGGTGATGCCCATGTTCTTGCGGATTTCCAGCAGCCGGTCCACCTGCTCGCAGGACAGATGGTTCTGCTGGCCGATGATATTTCCGGTGTACATAAGGATGGTGGCGTAATACTCCACCGACTCCAGGCGGTAGAATGCCTGGTAGATGTCGTCGCCCCAGGTAAGAGCCCCGTGGTTCGCCAGCAGCACCCCGTTATAGTGATTGACAAAGGGAGCGATGGAATCCGGCACCTCCTGGGTTCCCGGGGTCGCGTACCGGGCCACCGGAATGGTACCCAGGCTCAGAATGGCCTCGGTCAGGATCGCCGCGTCCAAGGGCTGGCCCGCGATGGCAAAACACGTAGCCATGGGCGGATGTGCATGGGTTACCGCCTGCAGCCTGGGGTTCTCCTGGTAGACCCGCAGGTGCATCTTGATCTCCGAGGACGGCTTTAACCGCCCCATCAGCACCTTACCGTCCAGATCCATTTTCACCAGCATGTCCTGGGTCATAAAACCCTTGGAAACCCCTGTGGGCGTGGTCCAGATGGTGTTGGGCCCCACCCGGCAGCTGATATTGCCGTCGTTGGATGCGACAAAGCCCTTGGCGTACATTCGCCGCCCGATATCCAGGATCGCCTTCTTCGCCTCGAAGTCCGACTTGTATTTCATGCCCTGAATCGTCATCATGTTTTCACTCACCTCTGCTCTCTAAAAAGTTATCTCCTCAACCAACACAAAACGTTTTCAATCCCGCGCCGCGGATCTGGGTCCGCACGGGCTGATAACCATATTATATTGTGTTTGTATTGTTTCGTCAACATTTTGTTTTTGATTATTTTTGTTTCTTTTGGTTTTTGCCAATTTTTTAATATATTTCTTTTGTATTTGCCAGCAAACAACAGCTTGCAAACGCATTTTCTATTTGAGTTTTCTTTTCTTTATGCTATAATAAAAGAAAATCTTTATGGATATCTCCATAAAAAGGAGGCTATATGCTTGCCGTAACCCGTAAATCCGAAATTAAAGATATTGTACTGGAAAAAAAGAGCGTAACCGTCACCGAACTGGCCAAGATTTTCTCCGTCACCGAGGAGACGATCCGCAGGGACTTAAAACAGCTGGAGAGCGAGGGATTTCTGACTCGCACTTACGGCGGCGCCTTCATACAGGACGGCGTCGAGAACAACATTGACTTATCCATCCGCGAAACCGCCTATCTGAAGAACAAACAGGCCATCGCCTCCCGCTGCCGGGAGCTGATCCACAACGGCGACTCCATCTTTCTCGATTCTTCCACCACCACCCTGACCATCGCCAAGGCCATAAACGACATGCGCCTGACTGTGGTGACCAACTCCCTGATGATCATCAACGAGCTGTGTGACAAAGCCAATATCCACCTCATCGCCATCGGCGGCAACTACACCCCCAGGGACAAGGCCTTCAACGGCCTCAGCACCCAGGCCTGTCTGGAAACCTTCTATCTGGACAAGACCTTCATGTCCTGCCGCAGCCTGTCCATGGAGCACGGAATCACCGATTCCCTGGAATCCGTGGCCGCCGTCCGCCAGTCTCTGGCCCAGCGAAGCAAGGAAGTGTATCTGGTGGCCGATTTTTCGAAATTTGACAAGACCAGTTTCATCCACATCGCGGACTTCGACGCCATCACCGGCCTGGTGACGGACCGGAAGCTGAGCAGCCAGTGGGTGGATTTTCTGAACAGCCACAATGTAGCGGTATATGAGGCACAGAACGAGTAGACGGACCCAAAAACCGCTGCTCCAAAACGGAGATTTGACCGCGAAAGAGCCGGAACCCCGGGTATGGGATTCCGGCTCTTTCGTCTGTCCCGCTTTACCGGAATACAGAGCGCTTCAGGGGATAAAAACGCTCCGGAATCTTTTCCTTGACCATTTCCCTAAACTGATCCACTTTTTTTGTGTTTCCCATGCCGCGTTTGGGCAGAATGACAGCCTCTCTCCGGTTTAACTGGATCACAAACACGTCCTTTAGCTCCTCCAGCTTAGTCACCTCGCCCCACGGGTTGCTGCCCGACTCGCCGGTGGACCGGTTGCAGAAGGTCAGCCCTTCCTCGTCCGCCACGATCTGGCGCTCGGCCTTGAAGCCGGACAGATACGCATCCTTGTACTTTGAAACGTTGATCTCCATGGTGATAACAGCGGCCGGGAAGGACACGGCCACCAGCAGGGCGCACACATGGACGATCCGGGTCAGCTCGATCACACCGGTCAGATCCAGGACGATCAGGCCGGTAAATACCAGCCACACCACCAGCAGGATGATCCGCCTTATCCAGGAATTTCCAAATGTCCGGCTCACCATCATCTGGTGGTAGTCCTCCAGGGACATCTTAAAGTTAAACACCATTCTCATATGCAATCAACCTCTCTGATTTTTCACTGGTTTCTCACTCGCCGAACCCGGAATCGATCAGCTCGATCAGCGTTTTCACCGCCTCCTGCTCGTCGTCTCCCTTGGCCGTGATTTCCACCGCTTCCCCCTGGCACAATCCCAGGGACAGTAAGAAAATAATGCTCTTGGCGTTGGCCTCATCGTCCTCCTCGTCCACTCTGCGGATCGTGATGCTGGAGCTGAATTTGCCGGCCGCCTGCACAAAATCAGAAGCCGGGCGGGCGTGAAGCCCTGTCTTATTCTTAATTACCGTGGTTCCTTTTACCATAACTGTATTTACCTCTTTCCTCTCGATTTATAAAATATCCCGCAGCTCGCTTGTCAGGTACTCCTGAATCTCAGCCGCAGTCTCCATGTCGCATACCTTGCAGGCGATCTCCCGGGCGCGGGAAATGGTCATGCCGGTGATCATTTTCTTGGTCTGAGCCACGAAGGCCCGCCCCATACTCAGTTTTCTCATGCCCAGGCCCACCAGCACGGCCGCGGCCAGCTCGTCGCCGCCCAGCTCCCCGCACACGCAGATGGGTTTCCCCGCCCGATTAAAGGTCTCCACCACCGTGCGGATCAGGCGGAACATGGCCGGATGGTATTTCTGGTAATACGCGCTGACCGCCGGGTTCATACGGTCCACCGCGGTGGCGTACTGACAGAGATCGTTGGTGCCGATGCTGGCAAAGTCCACTTCCCGGACCGCCATGTCCGCGATCAGCGCGATGGAGGGAATCTCGATCATGATGCCGGTTTTGACCGGCCCGAAGGGCTTGCCCTCGGCCTTCAGCTCCTCCTCCGCCTCCCGCAGCGCGGCTTTTGCCCTGCGGATATCGTCCATGCTGCCCACCATCGGGAACATGATCCACAGATCCCCCGCCACGGCGGCCCGCAGCGCGGCCCTCAGCTGGGTCTTAAAAATCTCCGGGTAGGTGAAGCACAGGCGCAGCGCCCGGTTTCCCAGGAAGGGGTTCTCTTCCTTCGGCAGCTCCAGGCAGTCCAACTTCTTATCCCCGCCGATATCCAGGGTCCGCAGGGTCACCGGCCGCCCTTCAAAGGCCTTCAGCACCCTGGTATAAATCTCCACCTGCTCGTCCTCCCCGGGCAGGGTATCCCGGCCCATGTAGAGGAATTCAGAGCGGAACAAACCCACGCCGTCGGTGAAACAGGCGGCCTCCAGCTCCTCCGGGGAGGCGGAGCCGATGTTGAGCTCCACATCGATGCGGACTCCGTCTCCGGTAACCGGCTCTGCGCCCTGGTATTTCCTTGTCTCCAGGGCGTGAATCCGGCAGGCTTCGCCCTTCTTCTCCAGAGCCGCGGTCTCCTCCGGAGACAAATCCGTGGCCAGGACTCCGTCGATGGCGTCAACGCCCACCACCTGTCCGTCCGTCAGAAGGTCCATGGCGCCGCTCACGCCCAAAAGTGCCGGAATCTCATAGCTTCTGGCAATGATCGCGGTGTGGGAGGTGGCTCCTCCAACCTCCGTCACAATGGCCAGAACCATCTCACGTTTCAGGGAAGCGGTGTCCGACGGGAACAAATCCTGGGCCACCACGACCACCGGCTCCGTGAGCGCGCCCAGGTTTACCTCCCCGGCTCCGTCGCAGCTGCGCAGAAGGCGAAGCCGCACATCCTTCATATCCGCGATCCGCTCCCGGATCATGTCGTCCTTCACCCGGCTCAACATCTTGATAAACTTGGAAAATGCACGGTCAACCGCCCATTTTGCATTGTAATATTCGTCCCGGATCAGCCCGGACACCATCTCATCCAGCGCCGGATCGGCCAGAATCTCCGCGTGAGCCCCAAGGATCGCCGCCTTGTCCGCGTCGCCCTCTCCCAGCCGCTCCCGCATGGCGGAAAGCTCGGCCCCGGCCCGCTCCCTGGCGGCCCGGTAGGCGGCTAACTCCTCCTCCGCCTGTTCCGGGCGGATGCCGGTCTGTTCCACCACGGCCTGGTAGGGAACGTACTTGTAAACCCTACCCACCGCCGCGCCTTTGGACACCGGATTTCCCTGATGTGTAACCATGTTTGTCTCCTCCTCAAAGCCAGTCTGTTCTCCACGGGAAAAGTCCGTGGTCAAAAATGCTGCACTGCCGTTTAAACAGTGCAGCATTTTCAGTCATTCATCGAATTATGCTGTTATCCCTATTGTGCAGCAGATGCAATCCCTCCGGGATTCAGAGCCTGATTCTCCAGAGCCGCGTAGATCTTCTCTTTGTTCTTGCGGATCAGCACGTAGGAAACCGCGTAGACCGCCACAAGAAGCGCGATTAGGATCGGGTTTTGGCTGGCGAATATCAGGAAGGTCAGGTATCCGATGGGCTGTCCGATGATGATAAAGGACGTAACCATCATTGCGCCGCCGGAACCCAGGGAGCCGCCGGCCACCTTCACAACCTCCGTAAATGTGCTGCCGCAGGCGGAGCAGATATACAGGAAGATGATACATACAATGGTGGAACCGATCACGGATTTCACCACGTTGCCGTTGGACATTGCCACGATGGGCTGGATCACGTAAGGAATTGCAACCAGGTCTACCATCGGCAGCGTTGTGTTGCCGGGCAGAACGAACGCAAGCAGCAGGATGATGGGCATGGTCAGCAGTCCGGAAACCAGGGTTGCAGTCTCGCCGTAACCGGTAGCGTCGTTCACTGCCAGGTACCACTCGCCCTTGAAGCCTTTGGTCTTTTTCTTGGAAGCCTCTGTCAGAGCCGTAAATGCGCCGGAGAAAATGGAAGAGATCTTCGGGAATACGGACATAACAGCGGAAGTCGCAACGCCGCAGCTGAGGATTTCGCCCCAGGCAGCCAGCTGGGTGATTCTGGTGATGTTGCCCACAAAGCCGATCAGGATACCAAGGATCAGGCCCAGGGTCATGGGCTCGCCGATGATGCCCAGTTTTTTACGCATGCCGTTGGGATCCATCTGGATCTTGTACAGGCCCAGTTTATTGAGCAGCCAGTTTAACGGGATGGCGATCACCGCCACCGTGGCCGTATGTAAGGAAGCGATGGAACAGCCGGGATAGCCGTAGTAGGTAGACCATCTCTTGGCGATCACCTCGGTGATCAGCAGGGTGATTAACAGCTGCATGGTCATCAGGCAGATAGCAAGGAACATATTGCCGGTCAGAACGTACAGCATGGAACCCCAGCAGAAGTAGGAATAGTTGTTCCACAGATCGCCAGCCTGGAAAACGGTGGTGTATCTGGACAGGAACAGACCTACCTGAAGCAGGATTGCGATGACCACGAACACCATGCCGGCCTGTGTGGAGTAAGCCACAACCGAGGTGTTGGGCCAGCCCGCGTCGTATACCGGCAGGTTCACGCCGCTGGTCTCAACCATGCGGGTGATGATCGGCTCGATGATGGGACCGTAGGCTCCGATTACCAGGTTAAAGCCCTGCAGGCCGACGCCGGCGGACAATGCGGAGATAAAAGCCTTTTTGGGCTTTACCTTAAACGCAAGGTTGATGACGAACATAATCATAGGAACGAATACGACTGCGCTAAATGTGTCAAAGAATGCCTTTACTGCTCCAAAAAACATATCCATGGTTTATCCCCCTTATCTTTCCACAGTTACTTTCCAGCTGCTTTGAAGATCTCCAGTGCTTTTTCCAAAAATTCATCCTCTCCCAATCCGGTGATCAGACCGATTGCGGGCAGAGCCGGCGTGCCGTTTAACTCATCCTCGTCGATGGGGCTGGCGTAGGCGACCAGATCATATTTGTCCCGCGCAAGATAAGTTCCCATCTCGCTGGGATTGGCCTCCATCGCGGAAACCTCATAGCCCTCGTCCTCGAACATCTCGGTGAGCTTGTTGGCAATCATCGAAGATGTCACAATGCCCGAGCCGCACGCGGTTAATAATTTGATACTTTTCTTTCCCATAGATAAAACCTTCCTTTCTGAGTTAAATATTATAGTTGTTCTACTGCGCTCCGCGGGTTAAAACAGCTGCGGGTTCACAATAGAATAAACTTCGTCCACATCCTTGGCCTCCCGGATCTGATTTAACGCCTCCGGGTTCTGGATCAGCTTCATGATCTTGCGCAGCAGCTTGATCTGGTCCTTGGGATCGGTGATCGCCAGCATGAACAGCAGGCGCGGGTGAAGGGTGATCTCCGGCGAGCCCATCTGATGAAACTCCACCGGTTCTCTCAGCACGCAGATGCCCATGGCGGGCTCGTTTACATGCTCCGCAAATGTGTGGGGCACCGCAATGTCAAACGCGGTGGCCGGCAGCGCGGTGGGGTACTGGGCCTCCCGGGCCACAATGGCATCCGGATAACTGGGTTTGGCAACCCCGGACTCCACAAACAGTCCGGCCATGATCCGCAGCGCCTCTTCAGCTGTTTTTGCTTCCACATCCAGTCTGATCAGCTCTTTTCTCAGCATTTTTTCAAATTCTCCTTAATATTGTTTTAGTGAATTCATGAAAATACAAAAAACTTTCTCGAAAATTTCTGGGTATATTGTATCATATTCTTTTCGTTTTAACAATACTTTTTATCATAATTTTATTTATTTATTTTTGTTTGTTTTTACTTTACGCCTTAATAATTTTGTTTTTCTTGATTTATATTTGTTTTAAGGCGTAATCCCACATTTTTTACATGATTTATACCTTATTTTTGATTTAAAACTCAAAAAATACAATATTTTATTTTGTTTTCGTCTTGATTGTAGGGTTTTCCTGTGCTAATATGGGTTTAACAACACCGTATCGCAAGGAGGATTTGCAGATGAACAAAACCATAGTCATCGGCTGTGACAACGCGGCCGTCAGCATGAAGAATCAGCTTAAAGCGTACATGGAAGCAGCGGGGTACACGGTGGAGGATATGGGCTGCGACAGCCCGGACGACCCGATCTACTACCCCTATGTGGCCGCTAAGGCCTGCCAGGCCATCATTGACAGCAATTATACTAAGGAAGGAGTCCTGATCTGCGGCACCGGGTTGGGCATGGCCATGACCGCCAACAAGTTCCCCGGCATCCGCGCGGGCGTCTGCCACGACAGTTTTTCCGGAGAGCGCTTAAAGCTCAGCAACAACGGCAATGTGATCTGCTTCGGCGAACGCGTGATCGGAGTGGAGCTGGCAAAGAAAATTCTGGGCGAATGGCTGACCCTGGAGTTCAAGGACGGCTCCTCCACCCCCAAGGTGGCGGCGATTAACGAGCTGGAACATCACAATATGAAGGCCGGGAGCTGACCGGCATCGGATGGAGGGTACATATGAAACGTTTAGACCGGCTTTACATGGGAACCAACACAAAAATGTATAAGACCATCTCGGACACCACCGCCTTTCTCTCCCGCCTGAACCAGCTGACGGCGGATATCCCGGCGGACTGTTTGGAGCTGTTTGTCATCCCGTCCTACACCGCCCTGGAATCCGCCTCGCGGACCGCGGCGGGGGGACGGATCCGGGTCGGAGCCCAGAACATGGGCTGGGAGGATGAAGGCCAATTCACCGGGGAGATTTCCCCCGTCATGCTGCAGGAGATCGGTGTAAACCTGGCCATGATCGGCCACTCGGAACGCCGCCATGTATTCGGCGAGACAGACCGGGAGGAGGAGAAAAAAGTAGCCAAGGCCCTGGCCTCCGGCTTCACCGCCCTGTTATGCATCGGCGAGACCGCCCAGGACAAGGCCTACGGCCTCAGCGACGAAACCCTGCGCACCCAGCTGAAGATCGGCCTTCACTCCATCACCCGGGAGCAGGCCGCCAACCTCTGGATCGCCTACGAGCCCGTTTGGGCCATCGGCGTAAACGGCGTCCCGGCCGACGAGCATTACGCCGACGAGCGCCACCGTGTGATCAAGGACACCCTGTCGGAGCTCTTCGGCCCCGAAACCGGCCCGGACATCCCGGTGCTCTACGGCGGCAGCGTGAACCCGGAAAACGCTCCCCTTTTAATTCAGATGCCCCACATAGACGGCCTGTTTATCGGCAGAAGCGCCTGGGACGCAGACCGTTTTAACGCGATCATACGCACTGTCCTGCCGCTATTCGGCAGCCGTAAAAACGCTGCCTCACCCCTGTCCGACAGTTGCAAATCCCAAAAGGAGGAAATCCGATGAGCCGTCCATCCCTGTTCGTTCTCCCGGAACACGTCCGGGACCAGGATTACGCCCTGGCCACCTACTATATCCAGCTGGATCCGTCGGTGGACGTGGTGAAAAAAGCGGAAACCATGGCCGTAGGGCAGACCGTGGGCACATGGGTGCCGGTTCCCGGCGTCACCGACGAGATGCGTGAAACGCACATGGGCCGTGTGGTGAACATTCTGGACGCCCCGCCCTGCGAGCTGAGCACCCAGATTGGCGACGGCCTGCGCACCTACTTCATCCAGATCGCCTACCCCACCGTAAACTTCGGCCCCCAGTTTCCCATGATGTTCACCACCCTTCTGGGTAACGACGCCTCCACCAGCGCCCAGGTAAAGCTGGTGGACCTCCAGCTCCCGGAAAATTTTCTCAGCCATTTTAAAGGCCCCAAATTCGGCATCCAGGGCCTGCGGGAGCTGACCGGCGTCTGGGACCGCCCGCTGCTGCTCAACATGATCAAACCCTGCACCGGCCTGACCCCCGAAGCCGGGGCCAAAATCTTCTACGAAACGGCCCTGGGCGGCGTAGACTTCATCAAGGACGACGAGCTGCTGGCTAACCCGGACTTCTGTCCCGCAGCCAAGCGGGTCAAAGCCTACAACGAGGCCGCCAAAGCCGCCTACGAAAAAACCGGCAAGGAGACCATCTACATCTGCAACATCACCGACTCCTCCGCCCGCCTCAAGGACACTCTAAACGCCGTCCTGGAAGCCGGAGCCAAAGCCGTGATGCTGTGCTTTTCCACCGTAGGCTACAGCACCTTCCGCGCCATCTCCGAGCAGATCCCCATCCCGGTCATGGGCCACTACGCGGCCAGCGGAATCAGCAACGAGGGTTTAAACAGCGGTCTCAGCTCCCACCTATCCATCGGAAAATTCCCCCGCATGGCCGGAGCCGACCTGGTCATGATGAACACCCCCTACGGCGGCTATCCCCTGACCCGGCAGCAATACTTCAAAACCGCCCACCAGTTAAGCCTGCCCTGCTGCCACCTAAAGCCCACCATGCCCATCTGCGGCGGCGGAGTCCACCCCGGCATGGTCCAGCGCTTTATCGACGACTTCGGCACCGACATCATCCTGGCCGCCGGAGGCGCCATCCAAGGCCATCCCCAAGGCCCCGCCGCCGGCGTCCGCGCCATGTCCCAAGCCGTCGCCGCCGCCCTAACCCACACCCCCTAACCACCGCCGCCGCCCACCACCCCGAACTAAAAACCGCCCTATCCCTCTTCTCCCCCACCCCCTAGAGCCAAAAAAGGAGCCTCAAGTCCATCCCCCCACCACCAGACTTGAGGCTCCTTTTTGCCCTCACCCATCCAGCGAATGACCGGCAGGAACTTGATGCCAAAATAACTCCATAGCCCCTCGCGCCCCATCCCCCTCGCCCTTCTCGACCCCCAGCGCGTGAGCGGCAGGGGAGCGGGGGCGGAGTCCCGGAACCTCCGCCCCCGCTCCCCTGCCGCTCACGCCCGGATGCCTCTAAAAACCCCAAAGAAAAAAGAGGCATGCCCAAGCACACCTCTCTTCCGTTCCCCCTCTAACCTAATATGTAAACACCTGCACCCAATACCCCACTCCACTTCCATTCTCATAATACCCCACTCCAATATCCGTAAACTCCCCATTCAAAATATTCGCCCGATGCCCCGCACTATTCATCCAGCTCTCCATCACCGCCTCCGGCGTGGGCTGTCCATACGCAATATTCTCCCCCGCCCCGCGGAAACTCACCCCATTCTGTGTCAACACCGTATTAAACCCGCTCCCATCCGGTCTCGTATGAGAAAAAGACCGCTCAATCTCCTTCGCTCTCACCTCAGCAGCCCCCGTCATCCGGCTGTTGGCCTTCAACGGCGAAAGCCCCGCCTTTGCGCGCTCTGCGTTCACCAGCTCCACCACCTGAGCCGCGTAAGCGCTCATGCTGCCGTTCTGCTCCGGCTGGGACGGCACTCCGATATCCGGCAGCTGGGAATTCCCGCCGTCCGGCAGCGCAGGCATCTCCATATCCGGGAACACCGGCATATTTTGATCCGGCATATTCGGAACATTGAAATCCGGGAACACAATCTGCGGCCCATTCCCATCCGGCCTCATATTTCCCCAACCAATCACCTGTCCGTTCCCATAATCACAGCCGGTAGAACTGCTTCCTCCAACCACGTAAGTCAGCACCGCCGCCTGGGACGTCATCGCCATGGTTCCGGTCATCGTCATGGCCGCCAGGGCCGTCATTGCATATAATGGTAATTTTCTCATGTTTTGCCTCCTGTATTGTTACATAAATTTTACATTTCTGTTACAAACATAGGATAACATAAAAAATATGGCAATTACACTAGGAGATCCCTGGCAGAAAATCCAGCCATCTGCCATTGACGCCGCGGCCGCCTGACAAAAACACCATCTCAGGAACCAACCGCCGTTTTTTATGCCATTTTTAGCCGTTTTTTCCTTTTACATCCTTTTCCGGTGAAGGTTTTTAGGCTATAATAGAGGATGCCGGTTCATTTAAAACGGATCAGGCGTTTTAAAAAAAGTCGCCCATAAAAACCGGCGAACGGCTTCCTCCTGCCCGCAGCAGGCGGACAGCCCATACGTTTCGCACAGGCCAATGCCCGCCACGGTCATTTTCTCCGCTGGCTGCCGCCCAATACAGGCGAATTGTCACGGCCCATTGTCCCTGGCGAAAATAAACAGAAAGGCAGATAAACATATGAATGTATTCGACATCCTCGGGCCCGTGATGATCGGCCCCTCCAGCTCCCACACCGCCGGCGCGGCGCGGATCGGGCGCATCGCCAGAACGCTCCTCGGCACCGAACCGGTGAAAGCGGACATCCTGCTCCACGGCTCCTTCGCCAAGACCTACAAGGGCCACGGCACCGACAAGGCGCTGATCGCAGGCATCATGGGCATGGAGACCGACGACCCGCGCATCCGTCTGGCCCCGGAGCTGGCCCGCGAGCAGGGCCTTGAGGTGAACATCACCACCGGCGACATTGACGGCGCCCACCCCAACACCGCCCGGGTGATCCTCACCGACGCGGACGGACGCACGGTCATCCTGCTGGGCAGCAGCATCGGCGGCGGCAACATCCTGGTGCGCGAGATCAACGGCATGGACGTGTCCATCACCGGCCAGCACACCACGCTCATCGTGCTCCACCGTGACGCCCCCGGCACCATCGCCTCCGTCACCGAGGTACTGGCCGATGCCGGAGTCAACATCTGCAACTTCCGCCTGTCCCGGGAACAGAAGGGCGGACAGGCTGTTATGACCATCGAGATCGACGGCAGCTTCGGACAGGAGCTCAACGACAAGGTGCAGGTTCTGCCGAATATTTTCTCCAGCACCATGCTACAGCCCATCTGACAGGGCGTTTTTCCCGCGCGCGGCCGGAAGCCCCGGCCCGGGCGGCAGACAATCTTACAACTACGGAAAGGAATTTTCCCATGGAAATCGAATTCAATTACAATTCCCTCGCCTCTCTGATCGCGGCGGCCGAGAAATCCGGCTTGCCGGTCTCCCGTCTGGTGCTGATGCAGCAGGCGGAGCAGATGGAACAGAGCGAGGATGAAATCTACCGGCATATGGAGGAGACGTACCGGGTCATGGCCTCCTGCATTGAACCCGGCTGCGCCCCGGACCTGCGCAGCACCAGCGGCCTCACCGGAGGCAGCGCTTACAAGATGAGCCAAGTCTCGAAGTCCGGCAAGAGTCTGACCGGCTCCCTGCTCTCCGGCGCGCTGTACCGGGCCCTGGCAGTCTCCGAGCTGAACGCCTCCATGGGCCGCATCGTGGCCGCGCCCACCGCCGGAAGCTGCGGTATCCTGCCCGCCGCCTTGCTGACCATGCAGGAGGAACGGGAAATCCCGGAGCGCGACTGCGTCATGGCCCTGTTCACCGCCTCCGCGGTAGGCATCGTCATCGCCAACAACGCCAGCCTGGCCGGAGCCCAGGGCGGCTGTCAGGCTGAGTGCGGCTCCGCGGCCGCCATGGCGGCTGCAGCCGTCACCGAGCTTGCGGGCGGCACTCCGGCCATGATCTCACACGCCGTTGCCATTGCCCTGAAAAATATTCTGGGCCTGGTATGCGACCCGGTGGCCGGGCTGGTGGAAATCCCCTGCATCAAGCGCAACGCCTCCGGTGTGGCCGGGGCCTTCGTGGCCGCCGAGCTGGCCCTGGCCGGGATCGAGAGCGCCATCCCCGCCGACGAGGTCATCTGGGCCATGAAAAAGGTGGGCGACACCATGCCCACCGCTCTCAAGGAGACGGCCGAGGGCGGCCTGGCCGCCACCCCCACCGGGCGCAGGCTCCACGAGCAGGTATTCGGCACCGCGGCGGACGGCCTGACAGGCGGCTGCGCGGCCTGCGGAGGCTGCCCCTCCCGGTAAGTCCCATACGGGTTGAGAATCCGGATGCCCGGAATCTCAACCCGCTTTTTCAGTCTACACAGCTGCAGTTGATGAGAAATGATAAAAGACAGGGAATCACAGATGTACCGGCTGCGCCCTGGGGATTTCACACCCCCTCTAAAACACCGCCCTGTGAATCCCCTCGGAGATGGTAAAGCTCAGCTGCTTCACCGTCTCGTCAATATCCGGCGGCGTCACGTACAGCGGCCCGAACTCCGGTTCCAACAGCTCCCGGATCAGCTCGTACTGCTCTTCGGAGTCCATATCCCCCACCCATTTGCCGGTGGCCTTGGTGCTCTCGCTCTGGGACAGGGCGTTGATCAGGGCGGACACCGTGTCGTGGACAATGGCCGCGGCCCCCACCACCGTGGGCACGCCGATGGCCAGCACCGGAATTCCCAGACTGTCCTTTGTCAGACTGTGCCGGTGGTTTCCCACCCCGGAGCCGGGGTGGATCCCCGTGTCCGTCAGCTGGATGGTGGTCCCAAGCCTGCGCACGCTTCTGGCCGCCAGGGCGTCGATGACGATCAGCAGCTGAGGCCGGGTCTGGTGGATGATCCCTTTTAAAATCTCAGCGGTCTCCATCCCGGTCTGGGCCATCACCCCCGGGATGATGCCGCTGATGGCGGGCAGGTCCCGCTTTTTCAGGAAATCCGCCCCGTACTCCCCGGTCAGATGCCTGGTCACCTGGAGATTGTTCAGCACCCGGGGCCCCAGGGAATCCGGCGTAACCGAGGGATTTCCCAAACCGACCACCAGCACCGAGAGCGTTTCCCGCTCCTGACCTTTTAACATCTGGTCCATCAGCTTTTTCAGCTGCGCTCCCAACTCGTCGGAAATCTCACTGTGATACTCGTCGTCCTTTTTGGACAGCCGGTCCGCCTCCAGGGTCAGGTAGGTGCCCATGGGTTTTCCCATGGCCTTTGCGCCCTGTTCATTTAAAATCCGGACCTCCGTCAGCTTGACCCCAGTCCGTTTGCGGTCCCACTCCCGGAGCGACACGCCGGAAACCTCCCCGCCGTCGCCCTCAAAGCTCTCCCGCTCCTCCAGCGCCAGGTCTGTGCGCACCTCAAATTGCCCGATTCTGCCTTTTTCCATCTCTTCCATTTACCGTATCCGCCTTTCTCACATTTTATTAAGGAACATTTGCAATCGTTCAGACGGCCAATTTTCCCGCCGCCTGCACTCTTACGAATATTTTTCCAAAAACCTCCCTAAAATATGTATTTAGATATTGACTTTTCCTTCTGAATTGGCTAAAATACAAAGGTATGTTTACATTGAACTGTCCGTGTCCAGGCTTTGATGGAAAACACAAAGATAATTATTCATGAAGAAACGGAGGTGTATTTCATTGGCTAACATTAAATCTGCTAAGAAGAGAATTTTAGTAAACGAGACGAAAGCTGCTAGAAACAAAGCGATCCGGTCTAAGGTTAAAACTATGGTTAAGAAGGTTGAAGCTGCTGTTGCTGCTGGGGACAAGGCTGCTGCCCAGGCTGCTCTGCTGGCTGCTACTTCTGAGATCGACAAGGCTACCACAAAGGGAGTTTACCACAAGAACACTGCTTCCCGCAAAGTGAGCCGTTTATCCAAGGCTGTTAATTCCATCGCTTAATAGATAGAGACAACCTTTCTCCTTCCGGACCAACCCACCGGGAGGATTTTTTATGCCCATTTTTTGAAATTCCTGCTCCCGCCGGCTGCGCGGCCGCCGCCAAGCGGGAAAAGGGGGCGCGGACAGCGGGATGAAACCGCCGGTCCGCGCCCCTTTGGGCTATCTTGCCGCTCTTCTCTTTTGCAGTATCTCAGAATTCTCCTCAACCTTCTTCTTGTTTAGCGGGTATACTACCACCAGCATAAAGGTCACACAGAAAAATAACAGCGCCGGAACCAGTGTGGAGATGGTGTACAGCCCTTTCAAAACCTCGGCCGTCTGCACCTTCGCCGCCGACTGATACCCGATCAGCCCCATGGCATAGCCGCTTAAGCCCCCGGCCAGGGCCTGCCCCACCTTGCGCGCAAAGGAGTACACCGCGTAGATCGTGCCGTCCTCCCGCTTTCCGTTCTTCACCTCGGCGTCGTCGATCACATCCGTGATATTGGCCCAGATCACCAGGTTAAAGAAGTTCACGCCCAAAAATCCAATGGCGCTGGAAATCATATAAATCCAGGGGTTTGTCAGCTTCAGTGCGAACAGTACCAGGTACACAGCTCCCGTGAAGGCCGTAGCCACCGCCGCAGCTTCCTTTTTGCCCATTCGTCCGGTGATCCGGCCCACAAATCCGGCCAGCACCAGGGACAGCATGATGTTGATGAACGTGTAGCTGGAAAATGCCTTCACATCCCCGAAATAGTCGGCGTAGAGGTACATATTTAAGCCGCTGATCAACAGCTGGCTCAGCATAAGGAACAGGGCCGCCCCGATGATTCCCAGCATCGCCCTGCTGGAGAAAATCGTCGCAAATGTCTGAAGCAGCGTGACCTTGGGGGCGTTCGGGTCCTTCTCAATTCTCACCCGCTCAGTGGTGCACTTGTAGCAGATCACATAGCAGATGATGGCGCACAGGGAGAAAATTCCCGCGACCACCGGAAAGATACTGCCGCCGCCCCGGATCACCTGGGCCCCGTCCACATCCGTGGTGTAAATGATCACCGGCCCCAGGACGCCGATCACCAGCTGGGCCAGGTTGGCTCCCACGCCCCGGAAGGTGGACAGAGCCGTGCGCTCCTCCGGCTTCTCCGTGATGGCGGAAGCCATGGAGCCGTAGGGGATGTTGATTCCCGTATAGCAGATGCTGCCCCAGAGCAGGTAGGTGGCGTACATGTAGACCACCTTTACCGTCATGGAAGCCCCGGCCAGGGACGACTGGTACATCAGAAAGCTGGCGATGGCCACCGGGCCTGCCATCCGGCGGATCCACTGTTTAAAGCGCCCGTCCTTTCCCGGCTTGCAGATGTCCACAATCCGGCCCATGGTGACGTCCGTAAAGGCATCCACCACCCGGGCCACGAGGAACAGCGTTCCCACCGCCGCCCCCGGAATCCCCAGCACCTTCATATAAAAGACCATCAAAAAGGTGCTGGCAAATATAAACGTGAAATCATTACCAAAATCCCCAAATAAATATCCAATCTTATCACTGAGCCCAAAGGGCTTTACCTGTTTTTGGTCCATCTGTTTTTTCTCCCTAATTTAAAATCTGGTTTCCCATCTCCCGCAGAACACATTTTCATTGTACCGGCCCATAAACGGACTCTCGCCCGCCATCTTTTCCAGCGTGGCGGCAAATGTTTCGTGGGTCGGCAGATAGGAATTGATATAGCAGCGCGCCATGGGCACGTCGATCAGGTTGTTGGTGTTGCTTAAGGACACCACGAAGGTGGGCAGCTCCGACATATACCAGGGCTGTTTGGCCGGCTCATCCCATTTGATCCGCATGGTGTTGAACTGGGCGAAGCCCTGGACGTTTAACACCAGCAGAACGGCGTCGTATTTTCGCCGGAACTCCTCCATTTTCCCCTTCTTCTGCTCCACCGCGGCGTCTACCGAAAAGCCCCGGGCCTCCAGCTGCTCCACAATGTCCTGAATCACCGCGTCGTCGTTGCTCTTGAACTTCTGTCCCGCGATCACCGTAGCCTCGGAGCCGATGTACACCAGCTTCAGCCGGCCGTACCGCTCCTTTGTCATGGGCAGATAATGGCAGCGATCCTTGACCAGGGTGACAAAACGGTCCGCCATCTCCCTGGCCGCCTCGTGGTGCTTGGCGCAGCCCACCACGGCCAGATTTTCCCTGGGCGGCACCAGATTTCCCTCCGCCTTTAAGACGTGCAGGTTCAGGGCCGCCTTCACGCCCAGAATCCGGTGCAGGGCGTCGTTTAAGCGCTCCTCGGTAATCACACCCTTTTGGTAGCCGTCCATCATGTATCCGAAATCCTCGTCCCGGTCGTTGAAGAACAGAAACATGTCGCAGCCCGCCGCGATGGCGCCGGGAACCTGCTCGCTGCGCGGAATGGTCGCGCCGAACATGCCGATCATATGGGAGGCGTCCGTCACCACCAGGCCGTTGAAGCCCAGCTGGCCCTTTAACAGCCCGGTGATCAGCTCAGGGGCCAGGGTGGCGGGGCGGATTTCCTCGTCCTTTATCCCGGGGCAGAGCTTTTTGGAGTAGGCCGGAAGGGCGATGTGGCCCGCCATGATGGTCATGCAGCCCTCGTCGATCAGGGCTTTATAAACCTTGCCGAAGCTCTCGTCCCACTCCTCCGCGCTCATGCCGTTGATGCCCATGATCAGGTGCTGGTCGTTCTCCTCGGTGCCGTCCCCAGGGAAATGCTTCATGCAGGTTGCAAAGTTTTTCGTTCTCATGCCCTCAAAGAACGCTTTGCCGTAACGGATCACGTCCTCCGGGCTGTCGTTAAAGGCCCGCAGCTGCACGATGGTGTTGCGCCAGTTGTAGGTCAAATCCACCACCGGAGCGAAGTTCCAGTTGCAGCCAACGGCCTCGCTCTCTTTTGCGCTGATGGCAGCCATCCGGCGCACTTCCGCCTCGCTGTCCATGGCCGCCATGGCAGCGCCGTTGGCTAAAGTCGTACCCTCGTTGACGCCGCCGTTTCCGCCCATCTCACAGTTGGAGGCGATCAGCAGGGGGATTTTGGAATACTCCTGCAAGTTTTTCGCCATCTCCCACAGCTCCTCCTTGGGGGCGTTGTGGTAGCGGATTGCGCCGGGATGGTATGTACTTAACACCGCTTTGATGGCTTCCGGCCTGCGCTCGTCGGCGTTCGCCACCATATTGACAAACAGCTGGCCGATCTTCTCCTCCACCGTCATGGAAGCGATGGTGTCCTCCACCCATTTGACCTGTTCCTCATTTAAATAGTAGGGCTTCTGTCTTAAATCTACCATGTTTTTTCCTCCTCCGGTTTATCCCTGCAAATTATTTACAAATTCTTCCAACAGCCGTTTCTGGTCATCCCGGCCGAACGCATTTCCGGCCAACCGCTTCACAATTCCCGGCAGCTCCCGCCAGCTCTCGTACTCCCGGGTCACCAGGATCGGGTAGAACCAGACTCCGTTTGCCTCTGCCGCCCCGCGGTCTCCTGGCGCGTCGCCCACCATCATCACGTGGTCCGCCGGGTAGCCGTATTTCAGCAGTTCCCGGATGCAGCCGGCCTTGGAGCCGGCGTTCTGGGCCAGCACAATATCCACATCCCGCAGCAGGCCGTTCGCGCCCCACTCCTTCACAACCGCATCCTGGTTGGCGGAGGATACCACCGCGATGTCCGCGTACTGGTGGATCAGCGGAATTCCCTCTTTCACGCCGGCAAATGCGCGCTTGCTCTCCTCCGGCAGCTGTTCGATTTCCCGGTTCACCGCCTGAGACCAGCGAAGGGCCTTTTTCAGACAGAGATCATCCTCCCTCAGAACCGCTTTCTCCAGAGCGCCGTTGCTCAGCTCGTCCGACTCCTCCACCCACCGGTTCAGGGCTTCCAGCCCCTCGATTTTCCTGTATTCCCGGTCCACCCCGGTCAGCACCAGGGCCAGCGCTTTAAACCGGTTGATTCCCCTGGTCATGGAGTAGAGATTCACCTGGTTCCAGCGGAACAAAACCGGGTCCCGCCAGTTATCCAGCTCCCATTCCTCCACCATACAGGGGCCAAAGCACCGGTGGTGCTTGATGTCCATGGTGTCCATGGCGCAGCCGTCCGAGTCGATGCAGACCAGATAATCCTTCTTCCGCTCAAAACCCGAAAACGGGTTCATTTCCATCCGTTCCATCGCTTCCTCCTTTTACCGCCTCTTGATGGATTGACTTTACCGTAAAATCAGATCATAAAAAAGGGGTAATCTTGCTTTAAAATCGTACGATTTTTTGGTATACTGTAATTCAGTTCAATATTTTTATATTTATGTGTAAAATTATACGATTAATTTTTTGTTAAAATGGAGGTTTTCCATGGAACTTGACCATCTCACACTGTTTTCCCAGATCATCCAGGCTCACAACATCAACTGCCTTCTGGTGGACCGGGATTTTTCCAACTTGTACAAGGCGGACATGGAGCTGCGCAGCAAGCTTTACTCCAACTACGACTACACAAAGCTGCGGGACGCCATCTTAAAGCACTGCCGCCGCGGCGAGCTTTTGAAGCTGAAGGACGACTTCGGCCTGATCCTGTACATCTTCCCGCTGCCCGCAGACTCCCTGGCCCAGATGGGACAGGCCCTGTGCGTCATCGCAGGCCCGGTGCTGGAGGCCGCCCCCGGCCCGGGTGAGATCCAGAAAATCATGTTCCGCAAAAAGCTGCCGGACAGCCTTTTTAAGGAACTTCAGGTATTCTACAGCAGCATCGCCGTGCCCCCGGAGCTCAAATCCCTGGAGTCCACCCTGGTCACCATCGCGGATCACCTGTTTGGGGAAGCCCACGTGCTGCGCTCCTACCCGGAGGCCGGGGACCTGACCCTGGAGTCCCCCTCCCAGTCCCAGGCATTAAACGACACCCCCTCCATCGCCATCAACACCATCGAGGAGCGCTACGAGGTGGAGGACCAGATGCTGGAGGCCGTCGCCTGCGGGGACCACATGAAGGCGTCCCGGTATCACAGCCTGTTCAAAACCTACCGGATCACCCCCAGGACGGAAAACGCCCTGATCAACCGGAAAAACATGCTGATTATCCTCAACACCCTCTGCCGCAAGGCCGTCCAGAAGGGCCATGTGCACCCCTACTACATTGACGAGCTCTCCACCCAGTTCGCCATCCGCATCAACCAGTCCCGGTCCATGGGCGATCTGGACGCCATCGACAACGAGATGATCCACAAATACTGCCTGCTGGTGCGCAACCACTCCATGAAAAACTACTCCCGCCTGATCCAGCGCTGCATCACCTACACGGACTTCCACTACGCCGAGCCCCTGACTCTCTCCTTTTTCGCGGATATGTGCCACGTGACCAAGTCCTACCTCTCCAACCTGTTCCGCAAGGAGACCGGCAGCACGCTGACGGACTACATCCACGCCGTGAGGCTGCGCCACGCTCTGGTTCTGCTCAACTCCACCACCATCCCCATCCAGGTGGTGGCGGCCAGCTGCGGGTACAGCGACTTAAACTACTTTATCAAGCTGTTCAAGCGGGAAAACGGAATCTCGCCCAAGCAGTACCGTGTGCAGATGAACCGAAACTAAAGCGTATTTCACATCAAAAATCCCCGCCGGAGCCATTGCCGTGAAAGCAATGACCCCGACGGGGATTGATTGATGCGTTTTATTCGGTCAGACCGGCCATCAGCGGTCCCAGTGTCTCCCTGGAAGCGTCCTTCTGGTCGATGATGCCCATGATTTTGCCCTCGAACATGACCATGATGCGATCGGACAGCTCGATCAGCTCATCCAGCTCCGTGGACACCATCAGCACCGCGGTGCCCCGGTCCCTCTGACCCATGATCTGGGACTGAATGTACTTGGTCGCTCCGATGTCCAATCCCCTGGACGGGTGGACCGCCACCAGCAGGTTGGGCGTGCGGTCCAGCTCGCGTCCCACCACGAATTTCTGCTGGTTGCCGCCGGAGAGGTTGATGGCCTTCTCCTTGATGGTGGGCGTCTTAACCTTAAACAGGTCGCAGATGTTTTTGCTGTGCCCTGCGATCCATTTCCAGTTGAGGAAATTGTGCAGGGAGAACAGCTTCCGGTCGTAGCTGACCAGGATCAGATTCTCCTCCACGGACATGGCGCCGACCATGCCGTACTTGTGGCGGTCCTCCGGGATATGGGACACGTCCAGGTTCAGAATCTGCTTGGGGGTGAAGTGGGTGGTGTCCACTCCGGTGATGGTGATCTTGCCGCTGCTGGCCTGGCGCAGGCCGGTGATACACTGAACCAGCTCGGACTGGCCGTTGCCGTCCACGCCGCACACGCCCAGGATTTCGCCGCCCTGGACGGAGAAGCTCACGTCCTTTAACATGGGAAGCCCCCGGTCGTTGTCGCAGCACAGGTTCTCCACCTTCAGGCGCTCGCCCCGCAGGTTCAGGGGCTTTTTGTCGGTCTTTAACTCCACCTGGTGGCCCACCATCAGATTGGCCAGCTCCTGGCGGTTGTGCACCTCGCTGATCTCCACGGTTGCGGCCAGCCTGCCCAGGCGCAGTACGGTGCAGCGGTCGCAGATCTTCATGATCTCGTTGAGCTTGTGGCTGATGAAGATCACGGTGTGGCCCTCGCCGGTCAGCATGTTCATCATGTCAAAGAGTCCGTCCACCTCGTCCGGCGTCAGCACGGCGGTGGGCTCATCCAGGATCAGCAGCTTGGCGTCCCGGTACAGGGCCTTCAAAATCTCCAGGCGCTGCTGCTGGCCCACGGACAGCTGCTCCACCCGCACCCATGGGTCGATCTCCATGTTGTAGCGTTTTCCAAGTTCTGTAAAACGTTGGGCCGCCGCCTTTAAGTCCAGCACGGCCTTGTTGTCCTGAAGTCCCAGAATCACGTTCTCAATCACGGTCAGGGCGGGGATCAGCATGAAATGCTGGTGCACCATGCCGATTCCAAGGGCGATGGCCTGCTTGGGGTCCTGGATCTTCACCGGCTTGCCGTCGAAGAAAATTTCGCCCTCGTAGGAGTCGTACATGCCGTACAGGCAGTTCATCAGAGTTGACTTGCCGGCACCGTTTTCGCCCAGCAGCGCGTGAACCTCACCCTTTTTGATGCTCAGGTTCACATCTTCATTTGCCACTACGGAAGCAAACCGTTTGGTGATATGCTTCATCTCTAAGATATATTCAGACATCCTTCTCCCTCCCTATTCTTTTCTGTAGGCAACGCCGCTGCACGCCGGTTTGTTGCTGCGCTTGGCGAACATACACAGTGCCACGATGGTGATCAGGTAGGGCAGCATGTTGAGGAACTGGTAGTATCCGCCCAGGCTGGTGGTCAGCAGGCGGTACTTTAACGCGTCGGCCGCGCCGAACAGCAGGGCTGCCAGCAGAACCGTCTTGGGAGAATAGTTTCCGAACACGCAGACCGCCAGGGCCATGAAGCCCTTGCCGCTGACCATACCCTCGGTGAAGGAGGACAACTGGCCCATGGACACGAAGGAACCGGCCAGTCCGGCCATCATGCCGGAGAACAGCACCGCGCCGTAGCGGATGCGGAACACGTTGATTCCCACGGTGTCGCAGGCCTTGGGATATTCGCCAACGGCGCGGACCTTCAGGCCGATGTTGGTGCGCTGCAGCACGAACCAGCACAGGGGAACGCAGATAAATGCAAAGTAAACGGGAAGGGACCAGTTAAACAGCACGTCTCCCGCCACGGGAATCCTGGACAGCCCCGGAACCGGCAGGTTAGCATAGCCTTTTACCTTGGCTCCGTTTAACAGCAGGCGGTTCAGCGTGATGGTAAAGCCTCCGGCGAAAATGTTGAAGGCGGTGCCGACCACGATCTGGTTGGAGCGCAGGGTGATGGTGAAAAATGCGAAGATCAGGGACATCACCAGCCCTCCGAAGATGGCCGTCAGCGCGCCGACCAGGGACGAGCCGCTAAAGGACGCGCCGACGCAGCCCAGCAGAGCGCCGATCAGCATAATTCCCTCAGTTCCGATGTTTACAATGCCCGCGCGTTCGCTGAATACCAGTCCCAGCGCGGCCAGCAGCAGAGGGGTCGCGGTACGGATATCCGCGGTGAGAAAGTTTGTAATCAGATCAACCATTGCTCGTACCTCCTGTGGCGTTATGAGATTTGCCCGGAATCAGAGATTTTCCGGTCCTGCCAAACCAGATAAACAGCTCGCGGCTGACAGCAAAGATGATAATCATACCCTGGATCATGTAGATGGAAGCGGAGGGAACCTTAGCCAGAAGCTGCATCTTCACGCCGCCGGCATTTAACGCTCCGAACAGGATGCCGGAGACGATGATTCCCAGCGGATGACATCCGCCCAAAAGGGCCACGGCCACGCCGCTGAATCCGAAGTTGTTGGAAAATCCCTCGGTCAGGAAATACTGGAGTCCGATAATGTTGATGGTGCCGCCCAGTCCCGCGAAGCCGCCTGCGATGAACATGGACAGCAGGGAGTTGACGGGAATGTTCATGCCGGAGTAACGGCCGGCGTTGGGGTTCATGCCGATCACGCGCATCTCATAGCCGCGGGTGGTCTTCCACATGAAGATGTAATACACCACCACCGCCAGCAGGGCCAGAATGATGCCGAAGTGAAGCCTGGTCTGAGGAAGGATGATGGGCAGCTTTACCGCGTCCACCACCGATGGCATACGGGGAGCCGCGCCCGGCGTCATATCCTTAAAGGGCGGATTGGTCACGCAGTAGCTGACGAACTCCAGCGCGATATAGTTGAGCATAATGGTGGTGATCAGTTCGCTGGCGCCGAATTTCATCTTCAGCACGGCCACGATCAGCCCCCACAGAGCGCCGCCGATAAAGCCGCACAGCAGAACGAGAATGATATGTAACACAGGGGGAAGTCCCTGGATGTGGGCTCCCACCATGGAACCGCAGATGGCTCCCATGTATAACTGCCCCTCCGCGCCCAGGTTTACGAGGCCGCACCGCAGCGCGATGGCATAGCTTAACGCTGTAAAGATCAGCGGAGTTGTCTGAATCAGAGTTTCGGCGATGGAGTTCTTGCTGCCGAAGGCGCCTTTTAAAAGGCTGGAATACGCTTTTCCCACATCATAGCCCATTGCAGACATGATAATCGCACCCAGGATCAGTGCGACCAAAATGGAGGCCAGGGGAAAACTTATCTCTTTCAATTTGTTAAGATTCCGTTTTTGCATATCAACCCTCCGAAATATGATCACTTATATTTTTAAACAAGGCTGCCAGAAACTAAATCGCTCTGAACAGCCCTGAATGTCACGACACTTAAGTTGTGCTATTTAGATATGCGGTTTACTGGAGAGAAATCTCGATTTCGCCCTTGGACATTTTGTCAATGGTCTCCTGAAGTCTGGCCTTCGCTTCGTCGCTGGCCTTGGTGCCCATCCAGTCGGTTGCATACACAACGCCCTTGTTGGCGCCGTAGGTCTCAACCTCGGTTGCCTTTAATTCGCCCTTCATGAAAGCGTCAAAGGTAACGTCATAAGCGATTGCCACATCTTTAACGATGATCAGCTGGGTTGCTGTGGGAGCGGAGGTCTCCTGGCCAAGGCCGCAGCCGATTGCCATAACGCCCTTCTCCTCGCCTGCTTCCATGATGCCGGTGCTGGCGTCATTGGCCATGGGGGCGATCACGTCCGCGCCGCCCTCGATGATGGAGATAGCGGTCTCTTTTGCCTGGTTTACATCCGTAAAGCTTCCGGTGTTGATGCGCTGTGCTTCTACGTTTAAGCCGTAGGTTGCGTTCACATAGTCAACGCCCTGCTGGAATCCGGAGGAACCAAGCTTGATGGGGTTGATCTCCTGTCCGCCTACGAAGCCTACCTTGCCGGTCTCGGTGAGCAGAGCAGCCGCCACGCCCTGTAAGAAGCCCTGCTCCTCGTCGGCGATGCGCACGGAAATGAAGTTGTCGGTGATCTCGGTGCCGTTGATCTGAACGAACATGGTGTCCGGGAAATCCTTCGCAACGGGCGTGCAGTAGTCCTGATAGGAGTTGGTGGTCAGATATACCAGGTTGTAGCCCTCGGAAGCGTATGTACGGGCAGCCTCAGCTGCGTCGGTGTCGCTGACATTCTCCATATAGGAGGTCTCAGCGCCCAGCTTCTCGATGTTCAGTAAGCCGTTGTACTGTGTCTCATTCCAGTTGCCGTCGTTGATGGCTCCGCCGAAAATGGCCGCTACCTTGAAGGAAGAAGCGTCTCCGGAGGGCGCTGCCGTGTCGGCTGCCGCCGTGCTCTCTCCCTCTGCCGCAGCTGCGGTGGAATCAGCCGGCGCTTCTGTTGCCGCTGCAGTCGTCTCCTTGGCTCCGCCGCCGCAGGCGGTAAGGGCTGTCACGGACATTGCCATCGCCAACATCATTGCTGTGATTTTTCTCATAGTTCCTCTCCTTTTAAATAGGTTATTTATTTAGAGCGTTATGCTTTAAATACTTGGGTTGCAGATCAGCGCCAGCCTGTCTTTGACGGCAGCCCTGGCCGCATCGAAATAGTTGTCCAGGTCAAACGCCTCCGGATCGATCAGGTACTGAAGGGTCGCGCCCTCCAACAGGGACACGAACACGGCCGCGCACAGATCCAGCTCTTTTTCCTTTGCCCCCGGGGCGTACGGCCGCAGAATATCCTTGATATCGCTGCGCCAATTCTGAAAGGACCGCTTAAATTCCCGCCGGATGTCCTCGTCGCTGCGGGCCTGGACCCAGAAATCGATCTCCGCGTAATCGTATTTCTTCATATTGCGGATAAATTCTGTTTTCTGCCGGATAAACACGTTCAGTTTCGCATCCAGGGAATCGCCCGCTTCCTGTTCCAGGGCGTTTCTGATCTCAATGCAGCGGTTCAGCACTTTTTTCTGAACGGCCAGCAGGAGTTCCCGCTTTGACCGGAAATAGTAATGGATGTTGGATTGGAAGAGATTCGCCCGCTCGGCGATCAGGCGCAGTCGTGTACCGCTGATTGCCCTGTCCTCAATCACATCCAGCGCCGCCTCCAAAATCACTTCTTTTGTAGGCTCTTCTTTACTTGAAACTTGATCCAATAATTGTGCCCCCTTCAGTTTGGCTGTACAAGGCGAAATGATGTTTATCCGAAATTTTGTCAGATGACCAAATTCACAAGGCTATTATACCCACAGGTACCAGATATTGTCAATAGATTCACGAAATAAAGTATGTTATAAAATTGTTACAGCTTTTTCAGTATTTTTTAGCAAAATATCGTTAATGTATCTGAACACAGACTCTTTTGTACAGAGCGCCTTCCCTTTCGCTCCAAAAAAACGCACAAAAGTGCTGCCGCTCAGGGCCAAAACGCCGCCATTTCCCCGTCCGCCCGTTGCAGGCATACCGGGCAGGCGGCTTTAACCCTCCTGTTTATCCTCGCCGCCCACTGTCACCACCTGGATTTTCAGCTCCTCGATCCGCTCTCGCTCCCTGCCGTCAAAAATCTTCGTTGTGACCACCCCCGTGTAGTCCTGGAGGCTGTTGATCTTCATCAGGGCCTGGCGGTTGAACTTGGAGTGGTCCACCACCAGATAACTCTTGTTGGCGTTTTTGGTCACCATCCGCTTGAGCGAGGCCTTGTCCAGCGTAGGCGTGAGCACGTTGAAGTTGGCGTCAATGGACATTGCGCCCATAAACGCGATCCCCACGTGGATATAGGACATCATCTGATTGGAAAAGGTTCCGAAAATACTTCCGGTCTCCTTCTGCACCGTCCCCCCGCAGATCATTAGCTCCACGCCGCTGCGGTGCAGCAGAAATCCGGTCTCGATGTCGTCGGTGATCACGGTGAGATCGGGAATGTCCATGATCCGCTTGGCAATCTCATAGATCGTGGTCCCCGAGTCCAGAAACACCGTGTCCCCCGGCTTGACCATCGCCGCGCAGGCTTCCGCCAGCAGCCGTTTTTCCTCCATCATGGTCACCATCTTTTCCGTGTAGGTGGTCTCGTGCTTGATCACCGCAACTCCGTGACGCCGCTCGATAATCCCTTCCCGGTCCAGCTTGTCCAGATCCCTGCGAATGGTCATCTGGCTCACGTCCAATATCTGCGCCAGCCGGTCCACCTGGATATTTCCCTTCTCGCTGACCAGCTCCACAATCCGGTTCTGCCGCTCTTCTGCCGCCGTCATGTTCATCCCCGCCTTTCTCTTCCGATCTCCGATTTAAGCCAATGTTACACGTTCCCCATCATCCTGTCAATACCACGGACACAATGCCGGACACAATCTCTGCGCCCGGCATTTTCCAAAAAAATCCATATTTTGTAATTTTTAATTTCTATCTCACGAAGGAGGGGGAATATTTTGCCGCAAGGCGGATGGCCTCCACCATGCTCACGTCGCTGGCGATCCCGGTCCCGGCGATGTCCATGGCGGTTCCATGGTCCACGGAGGTTCTCAGGATGGGCATCCCCGCCGTCACGGCGATGGTGCGCTCAAAGTCCAGGGTCTTGGTGGCGATGTGGCCCTGATCGTGGTACAGGGACAGCACGCTGTTAAATTTCCCCTGCAGCGCCATGTGAAACACGGAGTCCGCTCCCACCGGCCCGGCCACCTTATAGCCCTGGGCCTGCAGCTCTTCCACCGCCGGATAGATGGCCTCCATCTCCTCGTCCCCGAACAGGCCGTGCTCCCCGCTGTGGGGGTTCAGCCCGGCGATTGCCATGGTTCCGTCCTCCACTCCCAGCTGCTTAAGGGCCTGGGTACAGCGCTTCACATAGTCAATCACCCGCTCCTTGGTGATCATGTCGCAGGCTTTCCGCAGGGACACGTGCCTGGTGAGGAAAAACACCCTCATATTTCTCACTTCAAACATGGTCAGCGGGTCCGGCGTGCCGGTCAGCGCTCCGAAAATCTCCGTGTGCCCGATGTAGGGCACCCCCGCGGCCCGAAGGGACTCCTTGTTGATGGGCGTGGTGGACACCGCTGCGGCCTTCCCGGCATTTGCCAGGGAAATGCTCGTTGCGATGTATTCATAGGCGGCCCGGCCGCACATTGCGCTGATCTCCCCCCGCTTGAACTGCCCCATATCCACGTTGGCCAGATCGATCAGGTTGATCACGCGCTCCTCGAACCTGCCCTCCTCCGGCTCGTTTATGGTATGGATGGTCAGGGGGAGGTCCACGATTCTGACCGCCTGCTCCATTACCTGTCTGTCCCCAACCACCACGCATCTGGCGCGCTGAAGGGTTTCCTCACGCGCCAGCGCCTTGGCTGCAATCTCCGGCCCGATCCCGGCCGGGTCTCCCATGGGAATCAATATAATCGGTTTCATCTTTTTTCCTCCAGTTTTTAAAATCTGTTTGGTTTTTCGGTTATCCCAGAAAATGGTTCATCACAAGCAGCACCGCCAGCGCCGCGAATCCCGACAGCGTGGTGGTCACGCTCCACACCCGCATCTGCTCCCTGGTGTCGCTGATTCCGATGGACTCATTGATCACCCAGAAATAGGAATCGTTGAAATGGGAAAATGGGATCGCGCCGATGCAGGCGGCCAGCGCCGCAAACACCGGATTTAAGTTCAGCGTTCCGATCATGGGCGCCACCACGGAGGCGGCCGTCATCATCGCCACGGACCCGGACCCCTGAGCCACTCTCAAAAGCGCCGCGATCAGGAACGGAAGCAGCAGGGGCGGAATGCTGGTTTTGATAATGTTGGAGGCGATGTACTCCCCCAGTCCGCTATTCTGGATGATCATTCCCAGGGCTCCGCCGCCGCCCACCAGGAGCATGAGCTTGCCGCTGGCCTTCAGTCCCTCTTCCATCGCGTTTAAGGTGTCGTTCTTGCCAAACCGGCGCATCAGCCCGTAAATGGCGATCAGAAGTCCCAGGGCCAGGGCCACGATGGGCTGGCCCAGCAGGGAAACCACGCTGTTTTCCACGCCGGCCGACTTTAGCCCGGTCTTTAACAGGATCAACAGAATGGGAAATAATATGGGCGAAAACGCCGTCAACGGCGAGATCGAAAGGGCGCCGCTGTCCGCTGCCGCCGCCTCGGGCTCAGCCTGCGTCTGCCCTGGCTCATATTCCCTGGTCCAGCCTTCCCCGTCCGGTATCTGGCAGATTTTCCTGCCCAGGTATTTTCCGTAAATCAGGCTGACCAGAATAATGGGAACGGAGAGCACGGTGCCGTAGAGCATAAACTGCCCGATGTTCACATTCAGGATTCCCGCCACTCCGATGGGACCGGCCGCCGGAGGGACCAGCGAATGGCTGGCCACCAGGCCGCCCGCCAGGGCGATTCCCAGGGCCACCACGGATTTTTTCGTCTTTTTTGACAGCGCCTTCATAAGCGGAGCCAGAATAATGAAACCCGAGGTACAGAAAATGGAGAGCGAGGTCACAAACCCGGAGATTGCCAGCGCTTCCTCCTCCCTGTTTTTTCCAAATATCTTGATGAACGTGTTGGCCATCACCCGGGTGGCCCCCGACATCTCCAGCAATTTTCCCAACATCACGCCGAAACCGATGATGATGCCGATGCTGCTGAGGGAATTGCCGAATCCCTTTGTAATGGATGCGATCACATCCTCCTGACCCATGCCGCCGAACAGTCCGATAAAAATGGAACAGATGATCACCGCCAGAAACACGTGAATCTTCGTCTTTGTAATCATCAGCACCAGTATCACCAGCCCCAGCGCCAGACCCAGGGCCATTCTCAAACCTTCATCCATATGTCACACTCCCCTTCCTGTTTAAGATAAAATCAGATCACGGTCTCAAAATACTCCATACACTGCAGCAGGGTGTCCTCCCTGCCCACCAGTCCGCCCTTGGTGATCATGGGCAGTCCCTCATGGGCGCCTCCGATGGTGTTGGAATAGATGGCTAACGGAATCACCTCGCCCTTCACATTGAAGCCGGAGATTCCCAGTTTTTCACAGAATGCCGCCGCCACGTCGCCTCCCGAGGCGTAGACGCCACCCACCCGTCCGTCCATTTCCTGCACCAGGTCGTAGAGAACCTGGGCGATGGTGTCCGTGATCACACCGGCGCACTCTTTCTTGGAACAGTGCTCCGCCCCGTCCACGCTGGACAAATCCAGCACGTCCTCCTTGGATTCCGTGGTGGTGATCACCAGAATGCCGTGGGACTCCTCCGAGCGCAAAACTGCTTCCTTCACCCGCTCCATCTCCCGGGCGCGCCTGTCCGCCCGGAAGAATTCCCCGGCGTTCATCCGCACCACCAGCGGGTTGGCGATTTTCTTCAGGTACTGAAGCTGCTGCCTGGTCAGGTCGCTGGCGCTTCCAAGGCCGCACAGCAGCTTTTTCTGGATCGCCTCTTTCTTGTGCTTAAACAGATTTCCGGCCAGGGCCGCCGTGAAGGAACCCGGGTCAATGGCCGCGATCTTAAGCCCGCTGGCCGCGCAGCAGGCGGCAATGGCCTCAATGTCCCGCACGGTGCGGGCGTCCATCACGATGATGCGGTGCTGCTTGGCGGTCTCCAACAGCTGTTCCAACAGCTTCCCGGAGCTCTCCAGCACCTTCTCCAGGCCGATGTAGCCCACGCTGTGTCTGGACTGCTGCCGGATGATCTCTGTCACTCTCGACGTATGTACCGGCGCCGTCGGGTCCTTGGCCACCTCCGTCATCTGCAGGGGAACCTCGTTTACCAGCAGAATGTCCCCGATGCAGGTGCGCCCTGATCCAGGAAAGGAGGCCACTACAACGGCCCGGTAATCCTCTCCCAGATAATCCAGGATGCTGTCGATCTCCGCTCCCACATTTCCCCGCAGCGTGGAGTCCACCCGCTTGCTGTACAGAATGGATTCGTTTCTGGGAAACAGGGCGGCCGCCTCCTGCACCCTGGCGTATGCCTCCGTCCCACTGATCCCTCTGCTGTTGGTGCTGATGCACAGCACGTCGTAATCCTCAAACTGCTCCATGTGATCCGTTTTCAGGATGGTCCCCACCTTGAAGCCGTTCTGCGCCAGTATGGCTCCGGTGTCATTGGCTCCGGTCAGATCATCCGCAATAATGACTGTGTTTATCATAGTAAACCTCCTCAGGAAATAATCCTTCACTTCTCCTCTTATAAACTTCACGGGCCCGTCTCAATGTTTATAGGCACATTCTAGCCGTCCGCCCGGGCCACGTCAACGCTTTGGCCCGATTTGTTCGTTTCCGGGGGATTAAAAAAATGTGAAGGAAAAAAACGAACAACCGCCTGCAGGCTGCTCCGGCGGCCCATTGCATGCAACAAAAAACAGGGATTCCCAAAGGCCCCTGAATGCCTTTGAAAATCCCTGCCGGAATTTCAGTTTTCGATTGATTGGCGTTACATCAGCTCCTCATCATAGTGGGCGCGCACCCCGCCGATGAATTTTAACCGCGTCCTGGCGCAGACCACGTGGGCGGAACCGATCTCCTTTGTCGCGATTCTCACCGGAACCGCCACGTCCCGCAGGTGCATGCCGATCAGCGTGTCGCCGATGTCGATGCCCGCGTGGGCCCGGATGTGCTCCACCGCCACCGGGTGATTGAGTCCGGCGTAAGCCGCAGTGGCAAAGGAACCGCCCGCCTTCAGCTGGGGAACCACGTTCACCGGCTCATAGCCGTAACGCCGGGCGGCTTCCTCCTCAAGAATCAGCGCCCGGTTCAGGTGTTCGCAGCACTGAGCCGCCAGGTAGATCCCTCTGGTCTTTAACTCCCCGTAAATGGCCTCGAACACCGCCTGGCCGATCTCCCCGCTGGAGTGGGAGCCGATGCGGAAGCTGTCGATCTCGCTGGAGGAACAGCCCACCACCAGAATCTGGCCTTCCCGCAGCTTCGCCGCCTCCAAAAGCTCTTCCACCACCTTTTTGGCCTGCTCTTTGATTGTCTTTAGTTCTATGGTGTCCATCATATCCATCGCCTTTCCCTTTCTACGTTCAATGTAATTGTTCAATAATGATTGGCAATCAGAAGCTCCACCGCCAGCCGGTCGGCCAGCTTGCCGGTCTTCACCGCTTCCTCCGCGTCCACGCACAGGTTCACATAGGAAAAAATCTGCTCCTTGGTAAAGCTCTTGGCCTGCAGCATGATCTTGCCCGCCACAAAGGGGGCCAGCTTCAATTTGGACGCGATGGTGCTCTTGTCCATGCCTTTGCCCATCAGCTCCTTCACCTGGAGAATCTGGTTGAACTGCCGGGCGATGAGAAAGAGAATCCGCATGGGCGGCTCCTTCAGAGTCAGAAGGTCCTCGTACAGGTCCATGGCCTTTCGCGTCTGACGGCTGGAAATGGCCGTAATCATGTCAAAAATTTTATTTGTCACCTGGGTGACACAGACCGCCTCCACATCGGCGTCCGTGATCACGTCCCGCCCCAGGGTGTAGCTGATCAGCTTGTCCAGCTCCGAGAGAATGTTCTCCATGTCGTCCCCGGTCTTGCTGAGAAACAGATCCATGGTGCGGCCGGTGATCTTCTTTCCCTCCCGGGCCAACACTCCCGCAGCCCAACGGGCCAGCTGGGCCGGCTCCTGGCGCACCATCTCCGCCGCGTAACCGTACTTCTTCACCGCCTTGTACAGCTTGCTGCGCTTGTCCACCTCGGTCTCCACAAACAGCAGACAGGTGGTGTCCGGCACATTGGGCAGATATTCCGCCAGGCTTTCCGCCTCCCCGCCTCCCTTGAAGAATCCGCTGTCCTCCACCAGAATCAGCCGCTTCTCCGCGAAAAACGGCATGGTGTCCGCCATCCCCAGAATCTCCGGAACGTTGATCCCCTTGCCCTCGTAATAGTTGTAGTTCATGGTGTCCCCGCCGGTGACAGCCTCCTTCAGCCGGTTCTTGTAGCTCTTTTTGAGAAATGCCTCGTCCCCGAACAGCAGGTAGGCGGACTTAAAGGAGCGGTCCTTGATGTCTTGGTTCAGTGTCTGCATGTATACTTATCCTCGTCTGGTTTGTTGGCGCAGTCTTGGGCGCGCAGTGACCGCACCCGTATCTGTGTTCGACTCTATTATATCCCATGGAAATTTCAAATGCAAGGGTGGGCGTCAGCTCCGATTCTCCCGATTCTCCCGCAGGTACACGCATTTTCCGTCCACGAACGCGGCCAGCACGGCGATTCCTGCGATCTCCTCCACCGGCGTCTCAAAGGGATTTTTTTCCAGAATCACAAAATCGGCCAGCATCCCAGGGCAGATCCGGCCCTTGCGTTCCTCCTCAAAGGAGGCGTACGCCCCCGCGCCGGTGAAGGAATCAAGCGCCTCCTGCACGGTCATGGCCTGGTCCGGCAGGTAGGGGCCAAGGTGGTCCCGCAGGGTTTTCCTGGTCACGGCGCACTGGATTCCGGCCATCACGTCCGGCTGCTCCACCGGGCAGTCGGAGCCGTTGGACACGCGGACGCCGTAGTCCATCAAGGTTTTGAAGTTGTAACTGCTCTTTGCCAGCTCCTCCCCCACCCGCTGTCTCACGATGTGGATGTCATAGTCCAGGAAAATGGACTGAACGTAGGCGTGCAGTCCCAACTCCCGAAATGCCTCCAGCTGGTCCGGCCTGGTGATCTGGCAGTGCACCACGCCGTGGCGGTGATCCCCGCGCGGACAGCGCTCCAGAACTTCCCGGTAAACCGCCAGCACGTCGTCCAGGATTCCGTCACCGATGGCGTGGATCGCGGCCTGCATGTTGTGCTCGTGTGCGTAGCCGATCATTTCCCGGAACTGGTCCCGTGTGTAGATGGGAATGCCCTGGGTGCCCGGATCGTCCGCGTAGGGCCGGGAGAGGTAGGCGGTGCGGGACCCCAGGGAACCGTCCCCCAGCATTTTTAGCGGGCCGATGCGAAACCAGCTGTCGCCCCATCCGGTGTTGTATCCGGCCCCGATGAAGCGTTTTAGCTCCTCCAGGCTGGGAAACTGGGACTGTTCGTTCACGCGCACCGTCAATTTCCCCTCCTGCTCCAGCTCCCGGTACGCCTCAAGCGTCTCCTCCCACGGCACGTTGGGGAAGGCCAGGAAATCGTCGGACTGGCTGGAGGTCACTCCATAGCGGTTCAGAGCCGCGCAGGCCGCAAGTATCATTTCCTTAATCTCGCCGCGGTCCGGAGCCGGGATGAAGTTATACACCAGATCCATGGCATTTTCCCGGAAAATCCCCAGAGGCTCCCCGTTTTCGTCCACCTCGAAGCGGCCGCCCTCGGGCTGCGGCGTACTGCCCGTGACGCCAGTGATTTCCAGCGCCCGGGAATTCACCACACAGGCGTGTCCGCAGGCCCGGGCAATGCAGATGGGCACGTCCCTTGACACCTGGTCCAGGTCGTAGCGGTTGGGAAAGCGTTTCACATCGGCAAAATAGTCCTGGTTCCAGCCCCGGCCCCGCAGCCATCCCCCTGCCGGGTCCGGATTGGCCCGGTGGAAACGGCGCAGCTCCTCCTGAACCTCTGCCAGCGACGAGGTGTGACGGCTCAGGTCCGCCGCCTGCAGGGAATATCCGAAATTGACCAGGTGCATGTGGGAATCGTTGAACCCCGGGCAGACAAACCGCTTGTCCAGGTCCACGACCCGCGTTTCGGCCGTCCGATAGGTCATGGCTTCCTCCGTGCCGCCGGCATAGAGAAAGCGGCCGTTCTCCTGGACAAACGCCTCGCAGAGCGGCAGCGCTCCGGTGTACACGGCTCCGTTTGTGTAGATTGTTCGCATGGCTTTAACTCCTTTGGGGAAATAATGAAGGTTTCTGATCTGTCTAGTATAACACCGGCAGGGCGGGAAGAGCAATGGGATCGGGTTGTGAATTAAAAATGAATAAAAATGCAAAATAATTGCTGCGACGGCTAGTCACAGAGCTGTTGTCTTGGTATAATAAGGAAACGTAGTGCTGATCATCAGCCTGGCGGCTGGTGACAAAGTATAATTAAGGAAACGTAGCGCTGATCATCAGCCTGGCGGCTGGTGACAAAGTATAACGAGGAAACGTAATGCTGATCATCAGCCTGGCGGCTGATGACAAAGTATAACGAGGAAACGTAGCTATTCTTGTCTACTAAAATCCACAAAGGAGTATCCGTCATGCCAGTATTTGATTTCAACGACGCATCGGAGGTCAACGCACCGTCCGAGTGTACCTACACCACATACCAGTCCAGCCACGCCACTGCTTCCCCCGACCAGCCGATTCTGGTGCTGGACAACCGGAAGCGGGCCTGGAAGCACCATTCCTGCGGTCTTTTTACCAATCCCATCAAGCGCACCGCCTTTGAGTTCAAGGATGAGGACGGCACGGCCAGCGCCGATATTTTACAGATCGATGCCCGCTTCGTCAGCCTGCTCCGGTGGCTGGGGGAAAACCACATCAATGTGCGCCTGTCCGGCGAGAACCGCGAAAACGGCTACGCGGTCTACCGGATCCGTGAAATCGCCTTCGGGGGCGGAACTAAGCTCTCGGCTGAGGACGGATTTCTCCAGTTTATGATCGACCGGCTGTTTGCCAGCAGCGCGCCCACGGAGGAGCAGGAGGACGAGGACCAGATGGAGGACGGCGACGACATGAAGCTCACCAGCCTGCAGAGCATCACGGACTTCATGACCTGCGCGGGCCGCACCCTGCCCGACAACATCCGCCTCTGGGCCCGCAGAAACCTGGCGGTGGCCCGCTCCCATGAGGTCTCCCCCGAGGAACGGCGTCACGCCCAGCGCGCCCTGTCCATTATGATGAATATCCAGTGGAAAAGCAATTATTTCGAAGCCATTGATCCAAAGGAGGCGCGCCGGATTCTGGACGAGGAGCTCTACGGAATGGAGCGGGTCAAGCAGCGGATCATCGAGACCATTATCCAGATCAACCGCACCCACACGCTGCCTGCCTACGGCCTGCTGCTGGTGGGCCCCGCCGGAACCGGAAAGTCCCAGATCGCCTACGCGGTGGCCCGTATCCTGAAGCTGCCGTGGACCACCCTGGACATGAGCTCCATCAACGACCCGGAACAGTTGACCGGCAGTTCCCGAATCTACGCCAACGCAAAACCCGGCATTATCATGGAGGCATTCTCCATGGCGGGCGAGTCCAACCTGGTGTTTATCATCAACGAGCTGGACAAGGCCGCCGCCGGAAAGGGAAACGGCAATCCAGCGGACGTGCTGCTGACCCTGCTGGACAATCTGGGCTTCACGGACAATTACATCGAGTGCATGGTTCCCACCGTGGGCGTTTACCCTATCGCCACCGCCAACGACAAAGGCCAGATCAGCGCGCCGCTTATGTCCCGCTTCGCGGTGATCGATATCCCGGACTACACGGCGGAGGAAAAGAAAATCATCTTCCAACGGTATTCCCTGCCCAAGGTATTAAAACGCATGAGTCTGCATGAAAATGAATGCATCATCACCGATGAGGCCCTGGACGCGGTGATCGGAAAATACGCGGACACCACCGGCATCCGCGACCTGGAGCAGGCCGCGGAGCATCTGGCCGCCAACGCGCTTTACCAGATCGAGGTGGACGGCGTGCGCGAGGTTAGATTTGACGGAGAGATGGTGAGGAAGTTGTTGGGGTGAAAGGAGAAGTTGAAATGAAAAAAAGTTTGATTGGCATTGCGATTCTCTTGTTTGCGATTCTATTGCAGCAATGTAGTGCTGGGATGGAGATATTCACATTAACGATCGGACTTGTGGGACTGACGACAACAATTTTTTATGGAGTTAAGTCAGACCAGAGAAAATCGTAATTTATAGGAGACTTTTATGATTGTCATTAAACCCCATCATCTGATCGATATCATTAAACTTTATGGAGCAGGCGTTGAGCACTTTGTGCCGGATGAATTGTATCAGCATGACTTCTATAAAGTTGCGAATCTTATGATTGAAAACCTGGACACGGAATTGCAGTTTACCATTTATGGGGATGATATTTGCAGACCGTGTAACCGATTCAAAGATTCCCGCTGCAGCGATCCTTTGGATCACATCAGAGGCTATCACTGTAAGGATACATACAATCAGGCATTAGATTCAAGGCTGATTAATCAGTTAAAACTGGATCAGAACGCTATTTATACCGCAAGAGAATTTATTGAAATATTGAGCAGCGACAGAGATATTATATTTCATGTATGGCTGGAAGAAGATAGCGAGCTGACGGAGAAACGGAATCGTTTGTTTCAAGCGGGATTAAAAAAGCTGAGGAATGTGGACAGGAAAATGCAGGTGCGCGACTGAAAAATCGTGATTGACAGAAGAACGGAATTTGGCTTATAATAAAGGTACAAAAAAGGCAGTTCACTCCAGTGAGTGGCTTCCAAAGAATAACAACTAAAAAATAGTCACCACAGCTTTGGGAGGCGGGTGACTATTTTTTTGTACCTATAATCATAACAACAAGTACTCCAAACGCAATCATCAAAGAAAGTGTCTCATATGTACTCATGTTATACCACCTCCTTTCGGAGATGGAAGTCACCCAGCAGTAGGAACTGCCTGCTTTCATTATACAAGACAGTAAACAGGCTGTAAATAGAAGAATGGAAAAGAAATACTTGCCTGAAATACTTGTTGGAAGACTTGGTCAAAGCATGAAATTATAGTAGACTTTAACTATCAAAAAGATATGGAGAAATAGTGCATGAATAAGCAATTTCAGAATAACATCAACATTCTTTTCGTCTGCCACGGCAACATTTGCCGCTCCCCCCTAGCCGAGTACCTCCTCCGCCATCTCGTCCAAACCCGCGGCCTCTCAGACTCATTCCACATCGCCTCCGCGGCCACCAGCCGGGAGGAGATCGGCAATCCCGTACACCGCGGAACGCGCGCCAAGTTACAGGCACTGGGTATCTCCACCGCCGGGAAATGCGCCGTGCGCCTGGAAAAGCAGGACTACGGCAAGTACGACTACCTGATCGGCATGGACCGCTACAACATCACCGACATGCTGCGCATCCTGGGCGGCGATCCCGACGGCAAGGTATCCCGCCTGCTGGATTTCACAGACCACCCAAGGGATGTGGCGGACCCGTGGTATACCGGAGATTTCGACACAGCCTACGATGACGTGCTGGAGGGCTGCAACGCGCTTCTGGATCACATTCTTTCCCAGAAACCATACTTCTCCAAAAAATCCAAATAGCCTCCGGCCCAACCGCCTGTACCCGAACGCAGACATCCATCAGTCCGTTCCCCCGCCTGCCTCGCCTCCCGGCCCGGCAGGCCTATCTAAAAATTCATTCCCGCCATCTATACCCCCGGACACACCACACACAACCAGCCCACCCACCAAAAAAGCGCGCCGCTTCCCCCAAAAACCGGAAAGCCGCACGCTTAATTTTCTCCATCCCCCAATTCTCCCCCTCAAAACCTCAGGCGCAAATCACTGTCCCTGTCTCCCCCTTAAGCCCCTCTCCCGCCTTTTCCAACAGCGTGATCAGCGCCCGTCTCCCGGGCAGCGATGACGCAAACTCCACCGCAGCCTCCACCTTCGGCAGCATGGAGCCCGGCGCGAACTGCCCCTGGGCGATGTACGCCCGGGCCTCCTCCACGGAAATCCGCGACAGCCACCGCTGGTCCGGTTTGGCGTAGTTTACGGCCACCCGTTCCACCGCGGTCAGGATCACCAGGTAATCCGCCCCGATCATCCGGGCCAACCTGGCGCTGGCAAAATCCTTGTCGATCACCGCGCTCACGCCCCGCAGGCTGCAGCCCTCCCGCACCACCGGGATTCCCCCGCCGCCGCAGGCCACCACCACCTGGCCGCAATCCAGCAGGCTACGGATTGTCTCAATCTCCACAATATCCACCGGCTTTGGCGACGGCACCACCCGGCGGTAGCCCCGGCCCGAGTCCTCGATCACCCGGCAGCCCCGGCGCTCCCATGCTGCCGCCTCTTCCCTGTCCATAAACCGCCCGATGGGTTTTGTGGGATTGGCGAAGGCCTCATCCGACCGGTCCACCACCACCTGGGTCACCAGGGACGTCACCGGCTTGTCGATCCCCATCCGCAGCAGCTCCTCGCGCAGAAAATTCTGCAGATCGTAGCCGATATACCCCTGCGTCATCGCCACACACACGGAGAGCGGAGCCTGGGCCAGATCCGGCTCTTCAGCGGCCAGCATACCCATGGCCCGGTCGATCATCCCCACCTGAGGACCATTTCCGTGGGAGACCACCACCTCGTAGCCGTCCCTCACCAGACCGGCAATGATCTTCGCCGCCCGTCCGGCCGCCGCCATCTGATCTTGAAAATTGAGCCCCAGCGCATTCCCCCCCAGGGCGATCACAATCCTCTTATTCACACGTCTACTCCCCCTTGTTTCCGTCTCCATAGCGTTCGCCAAATGCCTCCAGCGCCTTCACGAAGCACTCCCTGGGCGGGTGTACGATCCCCGCGCCGATCTGGCCGATGCCCGGAACCTTGTGGGCGATGCCCGTGTTGATCACCGGAATAATTCCCGTCTCCAGCACCTTCAGAATATCGATGCCCGTGGCCGTCCCCTTGAAATCCAGCGGAGGCAGCGAATAATTGTTGTTCTCCGCAGTTGTGATGGAATACATGCTGCGGGTATAGTTGATGGCGTCGGAGACCGTTCCTCCCACAAACTGGGTGATCGCCGGGGAAGCCCCCATAGCGAAGCCGCCGATTCCCATGGTCTCGGTGATTGCGCTGTCCCCCAGATCCGGGTTTGCGTCCTCCGGTCCATACCCCGGAAACAGCAACCCCTCCACAAAATTGGCCGGTGCGGTGAACCAACGGTCCTTCCCCAGACCGCTGACCTTGATCCCGAATTCCACCCCGTTGCGCGCCATCGCGGTGACCACCGTGGAGCGCTCCACACCGCAGGCCGCGTCCAGGGCGGACTTGCAGGCGGGCATGGACAGATTCAGGAAATAGTGGTCGTTGGAGCGGATAAAATCGATGGCCCTTAGCACCTGAGGCATGGGATAACCGCTCTGCACCATAAAGGGCGTAATCTCCTTGAAAAATAAGCTGGTGGCCGCCTTATTCCGGTTGTGGCACTCGTCCCCCATCTGCACCGCCTGGGCCGTAATCAGCTTCAAATCCACCCCTCCGGCCATCTCAACAGCCTTGTTCAGCACCGGGGCAAACTCTTTCTCAATCCACCTCAGGCGCTCCAGAACGGAACTGCTGAACGCGCCGAACCGCAGCACCTTCCCCAGCCCTTCGTTCACCGAGCAGTACGCCCGGTTGCCGGTTGTCCGGTTCTCCACAATGTGCACCGGCATGGAAGGCGAGATGATCCCCGCCATAGGCCCCACCGCGCTGTGCTCATGGCAGGGAGAAAATGTGATCCTGCCGGAGGCGGCCAGCTGCCTCGCCTCCCCCTCGTCGGCGGCTCTCCCCTCGTAGAGCAGGGCCCCGATCACTGCCCCCTGCATAGTTCCACACATATGGTCCCAGGTGATGGGCGGACCCGAGTGCAGAATGGTGTCCTCTGTCATCCCCGGCACCACCTTGTAAGCCGGTTCAATGCCGATCAGTACCGGGCTGGCGCTCATCACGATGTCCACGGCCTTCCGGTTCGCCTCAACCACCCCATCGTCGAAGGAATAGCGATCCAAAAGCTCCAGCAGCTCCTGATCCCCGTCCATGGGCGGCTGCCATTTGATCTGGGTCACCTGCTGCCCCTGCAGCTTTAAATCCTCCCGGAAATTGGGCGCGCCCACATTTAAAATCGTTAACTGTTCCTGAAATAATTCATTGGTCCGATTCATAAGACTCACCTCCTCCGTCACAGCAGAATGTCTGCGGCTGTCTGGGCCGCTTCCACGTTGCTCTCCGCCAAAATAACGCCTTCCGCAAGCAGAGCCGCCCTCTGCCCTGACAAATCCTGTTTGTCCGCCGCCGTCCCGCAGATATAGCCGACCACCGCCAGCTCTCTCCCCTGGGCGCGGGCTCTCGCTCTCGCCTCCCGGATCGCCGGGACCGTCTCGCCGGCCGGGTCCCCGTGGGAGCCGTATCCCAGCTCGAAGTCCAGCAAAATCACGCCCACCTCAGGGTCATCCCCCTGCTCTGCGATCTTGCCGTTGCGCAGCGAAGGCTCGATCATGGGATGGGGACGGCCGTTGGTAAATTCATCGTCGCCCAAATCCAGCAGCACGCTGCCGCGGCAGACTTCCTTACCGTCGATCTTCTCCCCGTCCCGGTGGGATACATTGCTCCGGATCTTGCCCAGGCGTCCCCGCAGCACAAAGAGCGCTTCCGCGCACAGCGTGCCGCCGCAGAACAGGCCCCGCACGCTTCTCTGCCCCGGCTGCAGCAGTTCTCTGGCCCTCGCAATCTCCTCCTGTAACCGCGCGGCCCTGGCTTCCCCCCGGCCCGCGTCCTGCGCCACTCCGGCCAGCTGTACCGCCGTCCTGGCCGCGTCCAGCAGATTATCGCACAGATAAACGCCCTCCCGGCATTCCCTGGCGGTGTCCCCCTCCAGGAAGCAGACCACCACCGGCTTTTCCAGCGTGTTAAGCAGCTCGAATATCTTGTCCGCCACCGACTGCTCCGGCGGCTTGGAGACCAGTACAATGATCTCCGTGTCCGGCTCTTTTGCCAAGGCGCGGATGCCGTGGAGCATCATCAGTCCGCCGATCTCGCGGCTCAAATCCCGGCCGCCCGTGCCCAGGGCCTGGGTGATACCGCCGCCCAGCCGGTCGATCTGCACGATCACCTCCTGAAGCCCGGTGCCCGAAGCGCCCACCACGCCGATATTTCCCCGCCGCACCTGATTGGCAAAGCAAAGCCCGGTGTGATTGATCACCGCGGTGCCGCAGTCCGGCCCCATCATCAGAAGTCCCTTGGAAACCGCCAGCTCCTTTAACGCCCGCTCCTCCTCAATGGAGACGTTGTCGCTGAACATCATCACATGCAGACCGCTGTTCAGGGCGATTTTAGCCTCCCTTGCCGCGTACCGGCCCGGCACCGAGATCACCGCCACATTGGCCGCCCGGTTGTCCTTCACTGCATGGCGGATCGTCTTATACTCCACCTCCGCCTCCTGCCCGGCCACGCCGCTGCCCTTGGTCAGCTTGTCCAGGATCATGCGGTGGGCCTCCACGCAGGTCTCCTCGTCCCGGGCCTCCACAGCGATAATCAGGTCGTTCTGCGTCGCCCCTTCCGTCTCGTCGTTTCCCAGGCCCACATTCATCAAAATCTCTTTATTCATGTCGGTGGCCATCACCACCACAGCCTCTTTTACACCTTCCACCGCTTTTATCTTACTTCCAAGGGACATAAGCGTCACGGAATCATAGTATGTATTGGGCTTGATTATTGTTTTCTTGTACATGCCGTTACCCCAGTTATCGTTTTAATTCTGTTCAGGACCAGGCAAAACCCGGCGGCCAAACCGGCCGAAAAGTCAATGCCGGAGGAATGCCCGATCCCTTCCACCAGTTTCATAATCTCTTCCATCTCCCGCCCCCCGGTCAAAAAGCAGGCGGCCAGGCGGCGATTTAACAGGGAATTTTCCCCGTTTAAATACGCTTTCAACATTTGCCGGCTCACCGCGGTGGTGGCCGCAAGAATTTCCGGGCGGTTCAACCCTCCCGCCAGAGCGGCCCGCAGCGAGGCGGTGCTCTCACAGCAGTTCAGCGCCGCCAGCATACCGCACAGAAAATCATCGCCCGCGGGTGTCAGCCCCATACCGGCCCCCACCAGCTTCCGCCCGGCGGCCGCAAACCGTTCCGGCTCACCGGCCGACCTAAGAAGCGCCCAAAGACGCCGGTTCATCTCCTCCTGCAAAATCCCCGGACCGGGCAGAACCTCCCCGGAACAATCGCGGCGGAAAAAATAGGCGCAGCCCTTTCGGATATCCTGATTTTGCAAATACTGCCGGTAGCGCGAGATTCCGGAGGCAAGATTTTGCGCGCACTCCTGCGCACTCCCTGCCGGGAGCTCTCCTCCCCCGTCCGTCCCCCACTCCCGCTGCGTCCACTGCCGTTCGCCGGTCACCCGGACCCGGCTGCAGTCCAGCACCAGCCCGCTTCCGATGCGGATCACCGGAAACCGGCCCTCCACCGCGTCTCCCACGCGGACCAGCTGCCCCCAAAAACCATCTCCATCCGTATTTCCGGTGTACGGCGCAGCGTAACACGCGCCCGCCACCACCGCGTACAAATCCGATCCGTCCCACAGATTAAACGCTCTCTCATAGACACTGTGCACCCGCCCCCGGGGGTTTTCTACAAACGCCCGGAAATGCGGATCGCACACCCGAAGCGCGGCCCGGCAGACTGCATCCCGGCGGATCACTGCGCTTCCCGTATCTCTTCCTCCCCGGCAGTCCCATTCCCGTCCTTTGGCAAAAACCAGTCCAGGGCGATAGCGATCAGCGAGGCCGGCACAATCCCGTTATTCAGACATACGGACACCGATTCCCCGAACACTTTGGTCACGTCCGGCACCAGGCTGAAGCCCACTCCGATTCCCAGGGACACCGCCATAATCAGCATGTTGCGGCTGCCCAAATCCACGCTGGTGATCAGGGACACGCCGGAGATAAACACCATCATAAAGGTGATTAACGTTGCTCCGCCCAGCACCGGCTCCGGCACGCACAGGATCACGGCTGAGAGCTTGGGGAACAGGGACATGCCCACCAGAATCACCGCTCCGATGTTCACAATGCTGCGGCTGAACACGCCTGTTAAGTTGACCACGCCGATGTTCTGGGTGTAGGAGGTGTTGGGGAACGCGTTGAACACCGCCGCCAGGGAGCTGCCCAGGCCGTCGGCCAGAATACCGCCCCGGCTCTCCTCGGGGGTGGGCTGCCGGTTCTGCGCTACCACGGTCAGGGCGGTCATATCGCCCACCGTCTCCACGGTGGTTGCCACATACATAAACAGCATAGCCACAATGGCCGACCAGTGGAATTCCCAGCGGTAGCGAAACGGCAGCGGCACCGAGAACGCAGCCGCCTGACCGATGGCGGAAAAATCCACCAGGCCCGCCACAGCGGCCACCACGTAGCCCACCACGATTCCCACCAGAATTGAGGCGGATTTAAGGGTCTTGTTCCTGCTGCGGCTGCACAGGACGATCACCAGGATCACCAGCCCGGAGAGCAGCAGGTTCACCGGCGCGCCCAGACCGGCGGCAGTCTTGCTGCCTGCGGCCTGCTTCATGCCGGTGGGAATCAACGTGATCCCGATGGTCATGACCACGATGCCCGATACCAGCGGATTAAAGATCTTTTTCAGACGGCCGATAAAATTGCCCAGCACCGCCTCAAAAAGACCGCCGATAAAGCTTGCCCCCAGACAGGCCCCGATACCGTACTGGGAGGTGATGGCCACCACGGTGGACAAAAACGCATTGCTGGTCCCCATGACGATGGGCAGACGGGATCCCACCGCCTTTATGCCTCTCACCTGCAGCAGGGTGGCCACGCCGGCCACCAGCAGGGCGCACTGGATCAGAAACGTTCCCTCCTCGCTGTTTAACCCAACAATGTTGATCACCAGCAGGGGAACCGTCACATTTCCGGCGAACATGGCCAGGATATGCTGGAACGCAAATATCACGCTCTTTCCCACAGGCGGCCTGTCATCGATGTTATAGAGAATATCCGCTCGCTTCGTCTCTCCACTCATTTCGTCACCCTCACTCCTTTTCATACCCATTTACATTGAATGGAAGCAGCCCGTCCCTAAGGCGGGCTGCCGCCGTCAGTAACACCCGATCACACAAAGAAGAACGAAAGCACGATCAGCAGGATCAGAGCTCCCACCACAAATTTAATGTTGCTCCTGACCGTTTTCATAATGTCCTGTTTAAATCCCTCGGAAAGCGCGGCGATATTGATCTGCACCGGGCTGACCTGGGTGCCGAAGCCGGTGGCGATGGCCACAAAGCCCATGGCCTCCGACGGCATCCCCAACAGGGAAAGGGTTGGCAGAATCAGCGTCAGCACGCCGGCGCAGAACGCGCCCGACGGAATCGCGATCAAAAAGCCCATGATCATGGCGCAGGGCACGATCACCGCCTGGGGTGCATTTCCCACCAGGGCCGCCAGCTCCTCAAAGGTCCCAAGCTTGGCGATAATGTTGATGAATGCCAGGAAAAAGCCAACAGAAAACAGAGTGGTCAAAATATAGCGGGATCCCTCGCCCAGAGCGTCGCAGGTCTTGTTGATCTTAAGCGGCGTCAGGCAGGCGGTCAGCACGGCCGTGATAATCACGTTGATGGCCGGAACAAACAGATGAATCCCGATCAGATTGTTTAACTTGGAGCCGAATACCACCAGAACCAGCAGCGTGATGGCCGGCACCGCGCGCACCCACAGCTGCCCCGTGGTGAGCTGATCCTGCTGCTCCTCCTCCTTCTCCCGCTTCACAATCATGGTCCCCCGCTTATACACGCCGTAAACGGCCAGGGCCGCTCCCAGCAGGAAGAACAGGATGGTCACCGGCATCATGCTGGAGGCGTGCTCCACCACGTCCCGGCCCGCGGCCTCAGCCGCCAGAACCGTTTCCGTGGAGGCCGGGGAGGTGGTAAAGCCCACCGCCGTGGCGATGGCCATACCGGCGATTACCTCCGGCACCGCTCCCACCGCCGCCGCAACTAACGGCGCGATTACCATGGTATTTCCGGCTCCCATACCGGCCATGTAGGTGGCAAATGCCTGGATCAGCACCAGAAAGCCCGCAAACAGGGCGATTTTCTTTTTCAGCGCATGCTGGGCGATATCCACGATGGCCTGGATACTTCCGCCCTTGGACACCATCACGGCCGCGGCCGCGTACAGGATCGGCGCCGTATAGCTGAACATGGTGCCGATGCCCTCCATTACCATATTTCCCGCCTCCACAGGCGCGATACCCCCGATAATCATAGCTGTCACTGCGCCGCAGAGACCGGCAAACAGCATGTGCTTCCTCATAAACAGGATCACAAGGATCACTGCAATGGGAATCAAGTGAAGTAAAAGCTGCACAAACTACACCTCCATTCGATTATTTGTAAAACTCCCAAACAGTTTTTCATGTCCCACAATCACCTCCGCTGCCGTACGGGCGTCGCAGATGATAAACCGGGCCTCGTCTCCCTCCCGCAGGTAAGGGTTGACGCCGAACATCTCCATGGGCTGGCGGCTGATCATGTCGAACAGCAGCCCAAGCCCCTCCGTGCCTCCCATATGGCAGCCGTGGGCCGCGATCAGCGCCTCCTCCGGCAGATTGCCGTTGCCGAAGGGATTAAACACATCCCGGATATTGTCCGAGGCCACAGCCGTGGGAATCTGAAACTCCCGGCTGATGCGGCCGATGGGCGCGATGCCCCTGCGGACGTTGTAGGAATCCCCTCTCCCCTGCAGATACAGGTTGGTGGAGGGCAGCGAGACGATCCGCACCCCCGCGTTTCTCACCTTGCGCAGCACCTCCCCCGCCCGCTCCGGCGGGTTGGCCGCCAGGCTGCAGCAGTGTCCCGCCGTCACCCGGCCCTGCCATCCCATGCGCACCGTAGCGTCCGCCAGCAGTTCCAGAGTCATGCACTCCGCCCGGTCCGTCTCGTCGATGTGCATGTCGACATCCACATTGTATTTCTGGGCCAGGGTGAACACCATGTCGATGTGCTCCCGGGGATTTTGGTCCGCGGCGGGAATCCCGCCCACAAGCTCCGCCCCGTCCGCCAGCGCCTGGTCCAACGCCCGGATATTGCCCGGCCGGTTCACCAGCCCCTCCTGGGGAAAGGCCACGATCTGAATCTCCACCCGGCCCGCAAATTCCCGCTGAAGCCTTTTCAGCGCCAGCACGCCGCGGCTGCCCGTCTGTTCATCCACGTCCACATGGGTCCGCAGATACCGGGTGCCCTTTGACCAGCACATTAAAAGCGCCTCCCTGGCCCGGCCGCAGATATCTTCCTCCCTCATACCCGCCTTATAGGGCCCCATCACGGCGATGGCCTCCTTAAGCGTCCCGCTGCGGTTCTCCACCCGGGAGCTGACCAGAGCCTTGTCCAGATGGGTGTGCAGGTCGCAGAAGCCCTTCAGCACGATGCGCCCCTGCAGATCCGTGACCTGATCATACCGCTCCGGGTCCTTCAGCCCGTGAAAATGCAATTTTCCCTTCTCCACCGCGAAATCCCCCTTGATCCCCTCCAGGATCAGGTTCGCATTTTTAAAATAATAGTCCATAGCCTCCCCGTCTACCGCTTGATGATAACCGCAACCGGCCCTCCGCCGTCAGGGCCCTGGTGTTCGGCTCCGCCGGATACATAAACCATAGGATCGTTGACAATGGCCGCGATCACGCCGTTTACAACCGCCCGCGCATGACGGGTGTGGTTGATGTCGGAATCCGTGTGCATGGTATTTCTCCGCCCGCGCACATAACCGGTGGAATCCGCCTCCGCCTTGGCGAACACGTTGACGATCTCCTTCGCCTGTTCGTCGGTGGGATACTTGTCCACCTCAAGACCCGCGCTCTGGATGGCCTCGATCACCGCCTTAAAATCAATGGCGTCCTCCATTACGCTGTGACCGATCCGGTAGTCGCTGGTGGAATTTACAGAATTTCCCATTAAAATAATCTCACAGTTCAACAGCTCCACGCCGGCTGAGGTGGAGGCGACTTTGGAGTACAGGGAGTAATCGTGGCAGATCGTCTCCTGGCTGACCGCCTCCGCCGGAATCTCCCCCAGCGCGATGGCCACGCCCAGGGCGGACGCGCCGCGGTTGTAGCCCATGGACTCGTATGTATCGTGCACCACCACGTCCTTTCCCCGGCTCTTGGCATCCAGGATGCGCTCCGAGGTCAGCAGCGGGCATTTGATCTGCACAAAATGCACGTCCGCGGGATCGTCGATGCCCGCCTGCGCCATCAGCTCCAGGGTCACGCGCCTGCACTCCTCCACAACGGCCATGGTGCCCTGCTCCTCCGGCAGGAAATCCCGGGTAAAACCGCTGCTCACCGCCAGCCGTTTCTCTCCGGTTCCGGCCGCCCCGTCCTCATGCTTGCAGAAAATGGTCGCGTGCGGGGACATAACCCCCTCCGTTCCGCCGGACATCACGAAGGCCACCTTCTTCGACACCTCGGCCTCGCTCCAGCCCGTTTCGGCCATGATCAGGGAACGGAATGAAACGGTGGACAGCGCCCGTGTAAAGTCGTTGACGCAGCCGTTTCCCTCGGTTTTGCCCAGCACCGCAATGATCTCTCCCGGATCGACTTCCCCCGCATCGATCAGCTTCTTCAGCTCCCTCACATCGTCGGGCGCCGACATCTCAATCTTGAACACATCAATCTTCATACTGTTGCCTCCTATTTCGCTCAGGTTTTATTTGTCTGTACAGAACAAGCCTTGTGCATTAATCATAGCATCCGGCCGAAGCTCTGTCATTGTCGCTGGTACACAAACGAAGAGGGGCCAAATTGTCACCGGATCACAATTTGGCCCCCTGATTATTCCATCTTTTTTATTGATTTCAGCCATACATAAATTCGATACGCCAGGATAATCTCCCCCAGCCCCTCCCCCGGCTCCAGGTCCACCCCCAGCTGCTGCAGTTTGTTGGCCCGGTACCGGACCGTGTTGTAGTGCAGGTATCGGGCCTCGGAAACCTGTTTCAGGTTAAAATGATACTGGATCAGATATTCCAGGGTCTGCATCAGGCTGGCCTTATTGTTCCGGTCATAATCGATGACCGCGCCCAGCCGTTCCCGCACGAAACGCACTAATAAATCCGTGTCGTTGATCTGCTCGATCAGCTCAAACAGGCCGTTTTTGCTGTACCGGCTGATAAAAGAATCCCGGTACAGAATATTTCCCACCCTCACCGCGTGAACCGCCTGGCGGTAGCCGGTTTTCAGCTCGGAAAAATTCTTCACCTCCCGGGAAATGCCGATGCCGATCTTGGAATTCTCCCCGGCCTCTGCCTCCAGCTTCCCGATCACCTGGCTGTAAAACTCATTCACGCTCTCCTCGCTCTGGTCGTTCTCAATCACCACAATGGAGTCGTTGAAATAGACGCTGTTCTTTTTGCGGATGTGCTGGTAAAAATAAGCCATCCGCTTGCTGATCAGATTCTGGTCGATCAGCTCGTTGTAAAAGTGCTTGCGCATCACCTCATTGTCCGTGAACAGCTTGATGGCCACCACATACTGGGGAAATGCCAGTGAAACGTCAAAGGCCCTCATCTTGTTCTCCAGCTCGATCTCCGAGCGGATCTTCCCCTGCAGCAGGTCCCGGATGAACACATCCTTGAAATTGCGCTGGTTCAGCGTCACCGCGTAATTCTTGAAAAACACCGAGGCGAACAGCAGCGCCGCCTGTTCGATGGCCATCTTTAAGTTGTCGTCGCTCTTCTCTGAGTCCGGCACGAAAATGAAGCCGAAGCGGTTGTTCCCCGCCTTGATTGGATGCATGGTGTAATGATTCTCAAACAGCCTCAATCCCTTCAGAATCCGGTCCGCCTCCTCCCGGCGGTAAATGGTCCAGCCCGTTTCTCCCTCCCCACGCAGCGCCGCGCAGATGCTGTCTAGCTGGTTGTCCAGCAGCACGATGTCCTTTTGCAGAAGCTCCGCCAGCTTTTCCGCCAGCTCCTCCACCTCCGCGCCGCTGAGCAGCATCTCCATCATATTCCGGTGCACGCTGTCCCGAAATTGCAGCTGGGAAATGTAATCGTTCAGCGACATGGAAAGCACCAGGTTCACCAGGGTGGAAAGGTTGGCGCCCATAGGCAGCTCGACGATGGGAAATCCCAGCTCGTCCGCCTGACTGATCATCACCGGCGGTATCTGTTCGATGTAGCGCAGGGGCTTGATGCAGATGCCCGCCACCCCGCGGCTTCCCAGCTCCGGAATCAACTGTTCCATCTGCTCCCTGCTTCCCGCGATGGGGTACAGCGTGGTGATGAGCAGCGTATTTTCCTCCACATAGGGAAGAATATCCGGCACCTCCATCAGGGACGCGCTGGTGACGGTGCGCCCCAGCCCCCGCCGGCCCGCCACCAGACGCACGCCCTCAAATCCCTCCAGCCTCAGCACGTCCTCTACTGTGTGAAACATATCCCTACCTCCCTCCATGGGATTCATTATAGTGGATGGCACCGGCAAAAACAAGCGGGCCCCCACCTATCGCTTGAGCCACCCCCTGCACTCCACCCGCTTCCCGTCGGTCCACAACAGGATGGCCCCGCATCTTCCCGTCTCCAGGATGCGGCTCCCCCGCTCCCGCAGCCGTTCCAGCACCTTGGGCGACGGATGGCCGTAGGAATTCCCATTGCCGTAGGAGACGAGAACCAGCTTTGGCCCCAGCCGGTCCAGAAATTCCGGGCTGCTGGAGGTGTCCGAGCCGTGGTGGGCTGCCTTCAGCACCTGGATACCGGCCAGATCCCCGGGCCCGCAGGCCCGTAGCAGTCCGGCCTCGCAGCTGGCGTCCATATCCCCGGTGAGAAGCAGCCCGAACTGCCCGTAGGAGACCCGCACCGCCAGGGAATGCCGGTTCTTGTCCGCGTCCGTCTCCTGCGCGGGATTGCCCGCGTACAGGCAGGTGAACCGAAGGTCCCCCAGGCTGATCCCATCCCCCGCCTCCATGTAGAGGATCTGCGCCCCGCAGCCTCCTGCCGCCCGGACGAGCCCGGCATAATCTTCCTTCCCTCTGGCCATCCGCGGAAGCACCAGGCGTCTGATTCTCACGCCGCCGCCCTCCATCAGTTCCAAAAGCCCGCTCACATGGTCCGAATCCCCGTGGCTGACGATGGCGTAATCCACCGTTTCCACCGCCCTGCTCTCCAGATACGGCTTAAGGCAGCGCTCCCCCAGCCCGCTCCGGCTGCTGCTTCCCCCGTCCACCAGCACCGTGCCCTCCGCGCAGGTAAATACCAGCCCGTCTCCCTGCCCTACGTCCAGACAGGCCACGGAAAGCCCGGCCTGAGGCCGCGGCAACAGGACGCAGAAACAAACTATGTACAGCAGAAATACGGAGAGCAGACCGCACCAGCGAAAGCCTGGCGGCTTTCCCTCCGTTTTACCCGCTGGTTTCCCCGCTGGCCTTCCCATCGTTTTCCTCCTCACCACCAATCCCATCCCCGCCGCCATCACCACCCCATAACCCAAAATCTGCCCCCATCCCGGCCGCCCAACTAACAGGCTGTACCCCGGAAGCCCGGAAAACAGCCCGCACAGCCGCTCATAGAATGCCAGCACATAATGCCCGGCCCCAACGGCCAGCACTCCGGCAGGCGGGCAGATCCCGCCCAGCAGAATCCCCAAAATTCCCGAATACACCAGTATCGCGGCCAGTGGAACCACCAGCAGGTTCAGCACAAGTCCGTAGATAGGATAGCGGAAATAGTGCCACACCGTCGCGGGAGCCAGAACCATCTGCACGCACAAACTGCAGATCAGCGTCCTCTGCCATCCTTTTTCCGCCCCCAGCGCCTCGTTCAGCAGGCCGCCCAGACCTCCGATGGCCCAGACCGCGCCAAAGGAGAGCTGAAATCCGCTCTGAAACAGCAGATAGGGCTGCCGCCACAATAGCCACATTCCGGCAAGGCCCATGGCGGAGAGACAGTCGTAGCTCCTGCCCAGATATCCCGCCAGCCACAGGCATAAAATCATCACCACCGCCCGCAGCGCCGAGCCTGAGCCTCCGGTGAGAATTCCATAGCTCACCACCAGCGCGCCCCCCAACATACCGGCCCGCCCCCGGTTCATTCCCGCCTTTCGCAGCAGCAGGTAAATCCCACCGCCCACAATGGCCAGATGCTGCCCGCTCACCGCCAGCAGATGGGAGATGCCGTGGCTGCGGTACATATCCTTCATCCCCTGGTCCATGGAGGACTGGTCCCCCAGAACCACGGCCTTGAACACGCCCAGATCGCCGGGCTCGCAGATGCCCTCCAGCACTCCGCCGCACCACAACCGAAAACGCCGTATGCCCTCGAAATACGGCGCCGTCTCCCCATCGGCCACCGTCACTTCTTCCCCGTACAGACGGCAGGCCGCGCCCTTGGACCGGTAATAGCGGGCGAAATCAAACTCGCCCGGGTTGGTGGCTCCCTCCACCGCCTCCAACTTCCCCCGCAGGCTGACCGCCGAGCCGATTCCAACCGCTGCGCCGGAATCCGCATACACCACCACCCTCCCAAACGTCATCCCCTCTCTCCCCACCTTCGCCGCCGCGTCCCGCAGCCACAGCTCTGTTTGATCCTCCTTCTCCTCCATCCGCTCCACGGTCCCGGTCACACTCACCTTCACACCCGCGGCCTTACCGGCCCAGGCCGCCTCCCCGTCCAGCCGGTCCCGGACTCCCTGGGCCCGGCCGAATCCGGCCAGGAGCGCAGCCAAAAAAAGCAGAAGCACCCCAAATCCAGTGCCTCTGCTCCGCCGCAGGCCCGGGGCCGGGGCGCTTCGCGCCCCGTCCCCGGCTCCGTTCAATCTCCGTTTTGCCCTCCATTTTCCCCGCACCGCCGCCGCGCAGGCGGCGGCAAAAGCGCCGGTGATCCATGGAATTGCAGCCACATCCAGCAGAGCCAATACCTCTCCAAGTACGAAACTCCCTGCTAATCCAAGAAGCGGCCGTTTAATTGTCATTCTCCTCTCACTGTGGTTCCCCGGAATACTCCTCGTTCCGCTCAAAGGCGGCGTTCAGCGACACCACGTCCCGGAACATCACGTCCTGGGAGCCGTTCACCAGAATCCGCACCTTGGTGACCGTGGTCAGCTCGCAGAGCGAATTCACGATGGAATAAATGGGGATATACTCATTTAACTCCGGTTTCACATTCAAAAACGTGGAATCAAAATTGATATAACACACGCTGTCGTTCACCGTCAGATTCAGAATCTTCAAATCCGCGGGCAGCGTGGCAAAATGTCCTTCCTGCTCCGGCCCGGCGATCAGCTGTTCCACAATCAGCTGCTCCAGGGAAGTATTGATGTTGTGCACCACCTCCCGCTTCTCCTGCACCAGCCTGCCGCCGTCGCCGTCGGCAAAATACAGGGTCAGCTCCGTCTTCTCGTAGGCGTTCACATTGCTGGTATTCATAATAAAATCGCTGCCGGAGAGCATACCCACCGGATTTCCGCTGCGGTCCATCAGCGGCTGGTCGGCGCAGTAGATATTGATGTAATCCACCCCATCCACCTGGGTCAGCATCTTGGTCAGAGCGGCCCGGCATAGGATCTCCCGCTCCGGCTTCATGCTATTGTAATTGGCGTCAAAATACAGGTAGAGCACCTGATCCTTCCGGGTGAATTTCTGGAAAACCACCTTGTCCGACAGCGCCGGCTGGCTGTCCACATCCGCCGGAACCTCCTGAAACTGCTCCATCAGCTCCGCGATGATACCGTCCGCGTCCTTAGCCTGGGGCCGGTAGGGCTGGGGCGCCAGACGGGTGGTGGAGGAATCCAGATAATACACCAGGTACTCCCCCTCTTCCAGCGGCTTCTCCTCGTCCGCCATGGGCTGGCAGCCCCCCAGCAGCAAAGCGGACAGAGCACACAGGATCAGGCACAGATACCTCACAGGCCTCGTCCATCTGAACATTTCTCTCATGGTCTGGCCTCCTGTCTCACAATATACGTCAGCGGAATCCGCATGGCAAAGGTAGTTCCCTCCCCGGGCACGCTCTCCACGTCGATCACGCCCCGGTGCATCTGCACCACATTTTTGGTGATGGCCAGTCCCAGGCCCGTGCCGCCCACCTCTCTGGACCGGGCCTTATCCACCCGGAAAAAGCGGTCGAAAATGTGATCCAGGGCATCCTCCGGAATCCCGATTCCGGAATCCGCCACCTTGATGTAAAAATACTTGTGGTCCGCATCCAGCGTGACCCGCACCCAGCCCGAATCCACATTGTACTTGATGGCGTTCTCCACCAAATTGGTGATGGCCAGGGATATTTTTACCTCGTCCACATCCGCTGTCACCTCCCGCATGCTCTCCAGAATCAGCTCCACGTTCCCCCGCTTGGCGATGGGCCGCAGGCGCTTTAAAATCATTTCCAGCTGCCGGTTGATGTTCACCTGGGCGATGTTCATCTGGCTCTCCGCGGATTTGTCCATCTTCACCAGGGTCAGCAGGTCCTCAATGATCTGATTCTCCCGGTCGATCTCATCGGAAATGTCGGCCATAAACTCCCGGTACAGCTCCACCGGCACCTCCTCCATGCCCATCAGCGAGTCGGCCAGCACCCGGATGGAGGTGATGGGCGTTTTCAGCTCATGGGACACATTGGAAACGAACTCCTGGCGGGACTGGTCCACCGCCTTCAGCTTGGTCAGGGACTTCTTCACCGCCTGGCTGAGCAGGCTGGTCTCCCGGTAGGTGTCCACCGTGATGTCGGACTCCAGGTCTCCCTGTGCCACCCGGTCAAAGGCCTTCTGAAGCTGCCGGAAGGGGCCAAACACCATGTACACCAGGGTCAGCCCCAGCACCACCAGAATCACCATGGCAAACATCAGGAAAAAGTTGATCTTCCCCTCCATCAGGTCCGTCAGCGTGCTGATATTCTCCGTGGAAGCCGTCACCACGATCACGCCGTCGATATTTTTATCCGCCTGCGGGTCGTAAACCGGGATCGTCTGGGCAAAATACCCCATCTGCTTGTTGTAGTGGCTGCTGTTCTCCCCTTTAAAGCACTTGATCACCTCTTCCGAGATGTAAAACTTACCGCCCGCCAGATTAAACGTGTCCTTCACCACCCGGAAATTCCGGTTGACCAGCACCACGCGCCCGTTGAAAATATCCGCGATCGCCTGCATCTGCGTCTCGATCTGACCGTTGTCCTTGCCCTCGGCGGCCATATAACCCAGCCGCGTCATCTTATTGCTCAGAATCACGCACTGGTTCTGGATCTCAATGCTTCTGGCATCCAACTGCGCCTGCTGAAACGACCCCAGCATCACCTTTCCCTGTATGAAAAGCGGCACCACCCCCAGGACGATCACAATCGCCGCCAGGGGTAGGCGTATGCTGAGGCCGTATGCCTTAATTTTTTCCCACAATTTACCTTGTTTCAACTATTCCAGCTCCTCCAGCTTTTTGGTGCAGGCGATGGCCAGAGCGCCCGGCCCGATGTGGCAGGCGATGCTTAAGGGAAGGCGGTCCATATAGGCCGGCGTGCCCGGATACAGCTCCATGATGGAGTCCATAAACTCCCTGGCCGCCGCGTCGTTTAAGGTGTGGGCAAACTGTAAATAGGTGTGCCTGGCCTCCTTATCCAAGAACCGCTCCTCCAGGTCGTGGGCCAGCGCCGTGGTCATGGTCAGCTTGGCCTGCTTGATGGTTCTGGCCTTGGAAAACGCGTCCAGCTTCTCGCCGTCGATGGTGAGCACCGGCTTAATCTTGAGCAGCGTCCCCAGAGCCGCAGCCGCCGGTGTGATGCGCCCGCCCTTTTTCAGATATTTCAGCGTGTCCACTGTGATGTAAATGATGGAATCCCTGTGGGTCCGCTCTAAAATCTCCCGAATCTGCTCCGCGCTGTACCCCTTCGCCGCCAGGTCCCTGGCGTCCAGGGCGGACTGGCGCTGCGTCACGGAAATGCGGTGGTTGTTCACCACCTGCACCCGGCCGTCATAGTCCTCCGCCAGCATACGGGCCGTCTGGCAGGCCCCGCTGAGTCCGCTGGACATGGGGATGTGCACCACGGCATCGCAATCCTTTAACAGGCCGTCCCACAGGTCCGTCACCGCCTTTGGCGAAGGCTGGGAGGTGGAAATGTCCGCACCGGCGTTCATGCGCTGATAGAACTCCTCCTGACTCAAATCAATATCCTCAAAATAGGTCTCCCCATCGATCATAAACGGCATGGGGAGAACGGATATGCCTAACTCCGTCCCCTGCTCCTGGGTGATGCCGCTGTTACTGTCGGTAACAATCGCTACTCTCATAATGAACTTTGTCTCTCCTTACTATAATTGATCCGCCCGATCCTCTAATGCGGCCTTTCAACCGCCGGATCGGGCCGGTCCTGCATCAACTTCCTGTTTACTCTGCCGCCTCCTGATCCGCCATGTTGGCCGAGGTGTACAGCTGGTAATAGATCCCCCGCTGCTTCATCAGGGTATCATGATTGCCTTCCTCCACGATCCGGCTGCCCGAAAGGACCAGAATCCGGTCCGCGCCCTGGATGGTGGTCAGGCGGTGGGCAATGGTCAGGGTCGTCCGCCCCGCCGCCAGCTTGTCCAACGACTCCGCCACCAGGTGCTCGCTCTCGTTGTCCAGCGCCGCCGTGGCCTCATCCAGCACCACCAGCTTGGGCGCCCGCAGCATCACCCGGGCGATACTGATTCTCTGCTTCTGTCCGCCCGACAGCTTGACGCCCCGCTCGCCCACATAGGTGTCATAGCCGTCCTTTAAGCCCTCGATGAACTCGTGGGCTCCGGCCATCTTCGCGGCCCGGACGACCTCCTCCCGGGTGGCTCCGGGCTTGCCGTAGGCGATATTCTCGTAAACGCTGCCGGAGAAGAGGTACACGTCCTGCTGCACCACGCCAACATTACTGCGCAGGCTTTCCAGCGTCACGTTTCGGATGTTCTGCCCATCCAGCAGAATCTCCCCCTCCGTTGGGTCATAGAAACGCGGGATCAGATTGCACAGCGTGGTCTTTCCGCCTCCGGACGGCCCCACTAACGCCACCTTCTCCCCCGGTTTGATGGTCAGGTTGATATCGGAGAGCACCGGCGTGTGGTCGTCCGGGTACTCGAAGGACACGTGTTTGAACGTGATTTCGCCCTCCACGTCCCGCAGCGGCACCGCTCCCTCCTCGTCGAAAATATCGATGTTGGCATCCATCAGCTCGGTAAAACGCTCGATGCCCGTCATTCCTCTCTGGAACTGCTCCGCGAACTCGATGATACGCCGGATCGTGGACAGCAGCGTGGTCACATAGAGCGTGTACGCCACCAGATCCGCCGGCATGATCAGCCCTTTGATCATGAAAATGCCGCCGGCCACAATCACCACCACATACATCAGCCCGTCGAACATGCGGATGGTATTCTGGAACGCCGCCATATACTTATAGGTCTGGCGCTTGATCTTTAAGAATTCCTGGTTGTCACGGTTGAACTTGCCGATCTCCACCGCCTCGTTGGCAAAGGCCCGAACCACCTTGTTGCCTAACAGGCTGTCCTCAATGCGCGCATTTAATTCACCGATGTGGTTTCTCTGCCGCTTAAAAGCCTTTCTCACCTGCAGGTTAAAATAGGAGCAGGACACTGCCATAACCGGGATCAGCACGAAAATGATCACGGTCAGCAGCACATTAATCCGCGCCAGAATCACAAAGGACACCACCGTCTTGACGAAGGCGATAAAAAACTCCTCCGGGCAGTGGTGGGCGAACTCCGTCACGTCGAACAAGTCGCTGGTAATCCGGGACATAATCTGTCCCACCTTGGTATTGTTGAAATAATTATCCGACAGCTTCTGCAAGTGGGCGAAGGCGTCCTCCCGCATATCCGTCTCGATGGAAGCTCCCATCACATGGCCCGTGTAAGCCATGTAAAAGCTGGCCATGCCGTCGATGATGCGCAACACAAAATAGAGCGCTCCAATGGTAACGATGGTCCGCACGGTCAGAGCGGACAGATCGTTCATACCAAGATTGGTAATATAGCGAAGAATCAGGGGCAGCACCAGCTCGCAGACGGTCGTGAGCGCGGCGCAGAACAGATCCATTATCATAATCCCCACATAGTTTCGGTAGTAGGGGACAAATCTTTTTAACAGGGTGCTAGTTTTCATCTCTTTTCTCCAAATTTCCGGACCCGGTGATGTTTACTAGTGTATCACAAAACCTTATCTTTTTCCACAGGAAAAGCATAACCTTTTCGGGCAATTCCCATTGCATCCAATAACGCCAAAGAGGATGCCCGTTTCCGGGACACCCTCTGGATTATTTCTTATAATAATACTGCTTCAAGCGCAGCTTAGAACTCTGCGTCGATTCCAAACTCGTCCACATTCTCCTCGCTGGTCTCAGACTCCGCAGGCTCGATCACAAACTCTGTCATACACACATCTCCCGGAAGTCCCGCCATGCAGGCCGGAAGGTTGATGGCGATTCCGTCCATGTTGTAGGGCAGATTGAGCGTCACCTCCACGGTTTCCTCGGGGCCGCCCTTCTCCCGGGTGATGGCCAGGGTCATGGTGAATTTCTGGCCGATGTTGGTGGCCATACCTCTGTCCTTGTCCCGAAGCTTTGCAACCCGTTCGCCGTCCACGTAGACGTCCACTTTATAGAATGATTTGTAGGTCTGGCCGTCGTACTCTATGGTCTTGTTATCCATATAAACGGTGTGGCCGCGGCCGATGACCATCATGGAAGCGGCAATGATGAGCAGGAGCAGGATAGCGCCTACCCTGAATATAATAGCTCGTCTGTTTTTCACTTCTACTCCTCCTCACTCTGATCAAGCTGCAACTGTTCGCCGGCTTTGCCCTTGGCGATCCGCTTTTTCGTCTCGTACATAATAAGAGCAAGGGTGATAACGCCGTAGGAAACGAACACGCGGAAATACTCGCCGATCATGGAGTCGCCCGTGATCTTCGCGCCCGCCGACGGAGCCACAATGAACATCAGATGGAACAGGACAACGCCCAAAAATGCATTGCCGATCGACGCCTTGTCCACGGAAGCTCCGCCCACCAGCAGTGCCGCGATACAGAACATACCGATCTGCGTGTGAGAACTGTAGGTGGCGATATTTCCCATATTCTGTAAATAGATCACCATACCGATGCCCGCGCAGACCGTGGACAGCACGATGGCGATGATTCTGGTTCTCTCAACCTTGATACCGGCGTCCCGGGCCACATCCATATCCTGTCCAACCGCACGCATATCCTGGCCCAGCTTGGTCTTGCGGAACCAGATGATAAACAGGCACAGCAGACCGGTGATTAACAGGGTCAGCACCGGAATCTTCACGCCACCGATTCGGATGGCCCACAGGTTGTCCAGAGCCTGACGCATGTTCAGCAGGCTGACCGTATTGCGGATGCCGTAGCCTCTGGGCAGCTTGATGGAGGCGTGTTTGATGGGGATCACAGGTCCCATCATGTACAGCACCACCAGCTGGTACAGACCGTTCATGAAAAAGGCGATGATATAGCTGGTGATCATCTCACGGCCCTTGGCCATGTTGAGCATCTTTCCGCAGAAAAGGCCCAGAAGCACGGAGATCGGAATGGAAATGATCACGGCCAGCACCATGCCGGGGATGCCCCAGATCTGCCAGTCAGCGGCAAAGATCAGGCCGATCTGCCCGGCCATGGCGCCCAGGGTCATACCGAAGTTCAGACCCATGCCGGCCATGATCGGAATCAGCAGGCTGAGGATCAAAAACGTGTTTCTGCCCATTCTGGTGAGAATCTCGTTGATCAGATACCCCGGCGAGAAGCCGGATACCGGTATGCAGACGGCGCAGATCAGGATAAACATGATCGGCACTGAGTTATTGCGAAGCAATTCCAGGGGGCTTTTCGCTCCAGTCTTTTTTTGTTTTGTACTCATTTTGATCCCTCCGTCTTTCTGGTCAAAGCATAGAGAATCATACCATTGGAAACAATGATACGGATAACCTCGCTCATGTCCATATGAATCATGGAATTTATTACCGTTGGGGTCATGGTCACAATACCCTGGAACAGGAACGTACCGATGATAACGTTGGTAATGGTCGCCTTGTTGACCGAAGCGCCGCCGATCAGGATAGCGGAAACCGCGGGAAGGGCCATATAGAACGGCGCCATGTACAGCTGGATAAAGCCAAAGCCCTGCTCATACATCAGGATGCCGATGGCGGCCAGCCAGGTGGACATAATCACCGAGAGCATTCTCGTCTTGTCGATGTTGATGCCGGAAGCCCTGGCAAAGTTGGGGTTGGAACCCACAGCGGTCATGGCCGTACCGGTTTTGGTGTGGAGAAACGCCCACATCAGGAAGGCCAGCACCGCGAAGAACAGAAGGCTGCCCACCGGAATGGAGAGATTTCCAATCTGAATGTGCAGGAAGTTGGCCAGAACCTTATCGTAAAAGCCCTCCAGGGAGATGGTGGTACGAAGTCCCTTGCCCGACAGTCCCCAAACCATGGTCGGACTGTTGTAGGGCAGTAAAAGCCACATCATACACATGAAAGAAACTGAGGAAAAGCCCACATAGGTGGCGATCATCATCTCTCCGCCCTTGATCTTGTTTAACAGCCAGCCGTAGCCGCCGCCTAAGATCAGAGCAAAGGGCGTTGCGATCACGATCGCCATCACAAAGCTCATGGGGCCGGTGAAGCCGAACTGGATCGACATGGTCGCACCCAAGAGGCCGGAGATGATGCCCAGGGGCAGTCCGAAGTTCAGTCCGCAGCCCGAGTGCACCATGGGTACCATCGCCAGAACCATTACCGCGTTCCAGCTGAAACGGTTGATTGTGTTGCTGATCTGTGTGGGGAGATCCGCCCCCACTACGGGCGCCAGGATGAACAGCGCCAGAAGGAATCCGGCGATGATCACTCTGGGAAGGCCGAAATTATGAACGAATTCCGTGATTTTGCCTTTCAATCCGGAACCGGCTGTATTATCTGCATTTTTTCCCATGCTGTCTCCCCCTTATTTAACCTGACTGACCATCAGCAGGCCGAATTTTTCCGAAGATTCGGTAGCCGGCAGGATTCCAGCTATCTTACCGCCCGAAACAATGGCGATGCGGTCACAGGTGGTCCGCAATTCCTCAAGCTCGGACGAAATCATTACCACCGTGACGCCGTGTTCCCTGTTAAACTTCTTGAGGGCGTCCAAAACCAGTGATTTCGCGCCGACGTCGATTCCTCTCGTGGGCTCGGATACAAACAGGAATTTAGGCTGAAGCGCAAAGGCCTTGGCCAGGCACACCTTCTGCTGGTTGCCTCCGGAAAGCTCCTTTGCCTTCTGTTTGGAACTGGTACACTTGATCATCAGCTCGTCGATATATTTCTGGGTCACCTCATGGATCGCCTTTTCATCTCTCCAGCTGACCAGGCCGCCCAGGTATTTTTTAAGGAATCTGCCCTGAATCTGCATAGCCGTAAACGCCACGTTCCACTCCAGCGTCTCGTCCAGCAGCAGGCCTACGCCTCTTCTGTCCTCCGATACAAAGGCCAGAGAGGAATCCAGACATTTTCTTGGGTTGTTTAGCGGGATGAGCTGGCCGTCGAATTCCACGGTGCCGCCCGCATCGTAAAGCCCCATAACGCCGTTGGGAATTCCCAGCTTACCCTGTCCGGCCAGGCCGCCGATTCCCAGAATCTCGCCTTCCTTGATATCCAGAGTTACATTGCGCACCGTCTCGCCGGGCATGTCGACCCAGAGGTTGCGGATGCTCATAATGTTTTTGGCGTTGGGGTTGATCTTGATATCCGCCTTGGCCGCGGACGCGATATTTCTTCCCACCATCCATTTGGTGATATCCGCCACGTCCGTTTCCCCGGCGGGAACATCTTTTACCACATACCCGTCGCGCATGATCACGACCTTGTCGCAGACCGAAAGAATCTCATGCAGACGATGGGTGATGAAAATCACGGCAATGCCTTTGGCAGCCATGCCGCGAATGGAGCTCAGAAGCGCTTCGGCCTCCTGCTCGGTCAGAACGGCCGTCGGCTCGTCCAGAATCAGGAGCTTTAACTGCTCCTTGCTGAGCTCACGGGCGATCTCGGTAAACTGCTTGTGGCCTACCGGCATATCGCTGATCGCCATGTCCGCATCGATCTTCACGCCCATTTTATCAATGGCCTGTTCGGACAGCTCTGCCATCTTCTTGTAATCCAAAGTGTCCAGACGATCTCCGAATACCTCGGCGATCACACTCTTTTTCCTCGGTTCGCGGTTGAGCAGGATATTTTCAGTGGCGGTGAAGCCGGGGATCAGGGAAAATTCCTGATGGACCATGCCGATTCCCGCATGCAGGGCATCGAAGGGGGTGTTGAAGTTGACCTTCTCACCATTGATCAGCACGTCGCCCTCATATCCGCCGGTCTCTCTGATCACGTCCATACCAAAGAGAAGCTTCATCAGGGTGCTCTTGCCGGCGCCGTTTTCGCCCACAAGACCCAGAACCTCGCCGGTGTTCAGCTTAAAATTGATATCAGTCAGGACCTGGTTTCCGAAGAAATCCTTCTTTATATTTCGCATCTCCAACAAAGGAGCATTATTTTCTATCATATTGTGCCCACCTATAACAATGGGGGAGGAAATTTCCTCCCCCTGTTTCCCATACTTGCTGTTTTTATAAGCGACTTATTTAATGGTGAAATACTTCTCCGGAACCTCAACCTGAGTGGAACCCATGAAATGTCCGGGATCGCCCATGATGTAGGTGTCCTGATATACCAGGAATACGTTGCCCAGCTTAACGCCGGTGTCTACGTTGGTGTAGTTGGAGCCGTTCCACTCCGCCTTGGGTGAATATTTCTGATATGCCTTCGCGATGTCGTCCATGTCGTCCAGCTCGCTCTCGCCGTTGAGCACGTTCATGGCGTGCTGTGCAAGACCTGCGCTCTGGATGTAGCCGTAGGAATATGCCCATGTGCCGAAGTGGCCTGCGCCGCCCTTCTCGCAGATCGTGGACTCAACCTTTGCAAGGATCTTCTCGAAATCGCCGGCCTCAGCGGTCAGGTCGATGCCAAGAGCTCCGGGATAACCCATCAACGGGGAGGGAAGGTCAGCCTCGATGAAGTAGCCGCCGTACTCAAGCAGCTGCTTTAACAGGGGCTCGGTGTGCGCGTCGTTGGTACAGAAGTAAGCGGCGTTCTGGCCGTACTTCTCAACCCACTCCGGAACCTTCTCCAGGATGTAAGCCTGAGCGCCGGCAACGCCAACGTCGGAGGTGGGATCGGGAGCGGTCTCAAGTACGAACTTCATGCCGAACTCCTCGCAGGCTGCCTGCATGATGGCCACACGACGGCTCATGGTCTCATAAGCCATGTGACGCGGGAAGGAGATATGTACGAAGGTGTCGCAGCCCAGCTCATGAGCGGTGCGGATGATCAGGTAGCCGCGGGCAACGAAGTCGTTGTTGCAGACCAGATCGGCCGCGCTGCCGATCTCCGGCAGATCCTCGTGGCTCTCACCTGCGATGCACAGGATGTCGGGGCGGCTCTCTTTGATCTTACGGAACGCCTCGGTGGTGCCCGGTACGGACTGATTAACGATGATCGCCTTCATCTGGGGATCATCGGAAAGGTTAACGATTGTCTGGATTGTGGTCTCAAGCTCCTCGGTGAAGTTGTCCGGGTAGATGGCAAGCTTTACCATGTCCTCGCCGTACTCTGCCTGGAACGCTTCTGCGCCGCGGCGGTCGTCCTCGGACTGGGAAACAGAACCGGTTACGATACCAATGTGGTAATCGGCGGCAGCCTTCTCGCCGGCGGCCTCGGTCTCTTCTTTGGCTTCTTCAGCCTTGGTTTCCTCTGCTTTTGTCTCCTCAGCCTTGGTTTCGGCCTGTGTCTCAACGGCCTTGGTCTGAGGCGTGCTGTTGCTGTTTCCGCAGGCTGCAAGCGATGAGATCATGATCGCTGCCAGCGAAATGCTAAGAATTTTTTTCATACTAACCTCCATCATCTTATTTTTTAAATAAGTTTTATAGTATCTTTATAATTGTAACAACATGTACCGCGTTTGTCAACTGGTCACGCACATTTGTTTCCACAGATTACACACAATACCGGTAACAATTCAGTCCCTGAATGGCTCAGCCCACAACTTCCACCTTTCGGATCAGGTCGATGGCCCACGCCTCGTCCTCCGCCCGCCCGGAGGTGATGCTGACGATTGTCAGCTGATCCCTGTACACGATCTGGGCCGCCACGGTGTAGGCGATGCTCTCCTTAAGCCCCGTATCCTCCTGAGGCTCCCCGCGCCGGAAGGCCAGGCTCTCGCCCACCAGCACCGCATCGGTCACCGCAGGTTTTCCCGGCAGCGGCCGCTTTGACGGCTTGTAGACCGCAAGCTTCCCGATCGCGCCTCCCGCGGCGAATTCCTCCGTCCGCAGCACCGTCTCCCGCTCAAAGGGCTCCGGGCGGATCTGGGCGTCCCCCTCGGTCTTGACCGCGCAGATGTAGTAATCCCGGCGGTTTCCATCGCTCTCATCATAATAGCGCTCCGAGTTTCCCTGGGTCTGCAGGTCGTAGAGAAAGCTTCCCGGCACCGCAAAGCGCATCCGGCCGATGGTCCGCTGCAAAAGCCCTCTGCGGCAGCCCACGGGCTGCTCCTCCGTCATAGGGCACACGCCGGTAAGGTCCGCCGGTTCATGTCCGTCCAAAGCGCACACCTCCCGGTATTCCGCCACGGGAAACGGCACCGTCCGGTCCATTTCCAGGGTTTTTTCCAGCAAACGGATCACCTCGCGGTTGACCAGCAGGTCCTCATTGCTGCGGGAGGAGGGCTTAAAATAGCACTGCTGATTGAGCAGCACCAGGGCGCAGTTGCGGAAATACCAGGCGTCCTTCTCCTCGTCGCACCACACAAAAAAATCCTTGGCAAAGGCGTTCGTCAGCCCGGACTGGACGATCCCCTTAAGCTCCCGGACTCCGAAGCCCCGGATATGGGTCATCACGATTCCCGGCTGCTCCTGGGGCAGGTAATAGTCCGAGGGCCAGCACACCAGCTTGCCCTCGCCCGTCCCCACCCGGGATACAATAGCGTGGAGCAGCTTCTTAAACCAGCCGTAGAAATACTCCCGGCGCATGCGCTCGAAATTCCGGTCCGCGTAAAACCCGGTGGGGTCCTTTACCGAGAGCTTCAGGCTCCCCCTGGCCGCGAACAGTTCCAGAAAATAGACCACGGCCGCATGAAATCCCGGCCCCGCAATATTGGTCTGGCAGTCCCCCACCAGCTGCTTTCCCTTCCAGGTCATCCACAAAAATCCCTCCGGGCACAGCTGGTAGACCACATATCCGGAAATCACGTCGCAGTGATACCCCAGCTCCTTTGCCAGCCCTTTGGTGAACCCTGCGGTCTGCTCCCCGTCCCAGGGCTTTGTGCCCGTCAGGCTCATCTTCGGTTCCATCGTAAATGAAATGGTAATGCTCATCTGACCAATCCTCTCTCCCACTTCCTATTTCTATGTCCGCAAAACAGACAACGCTCACTTGCCCCGGAGCTGCTCGTAAATCTCCCGGATATTCTCAATAATCTCAGGGTGCATGAAATCCTTCAGGTAGACGATGTCGATCTGGCGGACCATACTGGAATTCTCGATGGGGATGACGGCCAGCCGTCCGGCCGCCGCTTCCTCCCTGCAGGCGCTCTTGGCAATCACCGTGATCCCCATATCCATGCTCACCAGCTCCTTGATCATAGCCACGTTGTCCAGCTCCATCATCACATTGAAGCCCTCCAGGGACAGCCCCCTTGCCTCCAGATGTTTCTCAAACAGCTGTCTCGTTCCGGCGCTGCGGCTGCGCAGGATCAGCTTTTCGTGGCGGATATCCTCCACGGAAGCCGTCTTGGCCCGGGCCAGCCGGTGCATGGGCGAAACGGCCAGACAGAGGTAATCCGTGTCCAGAGCCGTGGTCACCAGGCTCTCATCCGGCACCGCGCCCTCCACAACCCCAAAATCCAGCTCATAGGTTTTGAGCCGGTTATAAATTTTTTGAATCGTGTTCATACAAATGTTTATATGTATTTTGGGATTTTCATTGCAGAGCGTAGCCAAAACCTGGGGCAGAATGGTCTCGCCCGCAGTTGGGGTGATGCCCACGTTTAAGTGCCCGGCCCCCGTCTTGCTGTCCTCCAGCGCCTGGCAGGCATTCGCGTACACAGCGGCGGCCCGCTTGGCATATTGTACGAGAATTTTCCCCTGGGGCGTCAATTTCAACTTATTTTTATCTCTATAAAATAATTTAATATTGAATTCCGTTTCCAGCAACCGTATGTGGTGGCTCACCGCCGGCTGCGTCAGGTTCAGTTTCGCCGCCGCTTTCGTGTAACTTCCGGTTTGTACCACTGCCAGAAGCGTATTCGCCTTTGAATCAAACATACCCCGTCCTCCTCAGCGGCATAAATTTTCTTTATGCCCCAATCAATTTATATCATTTGATTTTATCACCAAACGCTACTATAATCAAGCAGAACAAAGAAATAGCTTCATTCCACCGGGGGAAAGCGTGGATAAAAGCCGCTTATGTATGAAAGGCTGGAAAGCCTGTGACCGAAGCATTTCAGCATGATTTCCGGTATTTCATATATACACGGCTTTGAGCTATGACATGATGTATCAGTTATACATAATGGAAAGGGGAGTATCACTATGGCTCAAATTTTATTAAATCTTCATGGTTCCGGAATCATCCTCACCGCAGCAATTATGCTGATTTCCGGATTTCTGTTCACAAGACTCACCAAACTGGCGCACCTTCCCAACGTCACCGGATATATTCTGTCCGGTGTTTTGATCGGACCCTGGTGCCTGCACCTGGTTCCCCAGGAGTATATCAGCCAGATGGATTTCATCACCGACGTGGCGCTTGCCTTCATCGCCTTCGGCGTGGGCAAATACTTCAAGCTCTCGGCCCTGAAAAAGAGCGGAATCAAGGTCGTTATCCTGACCCTGTTTGAATCCCTCACCGCCGGCGTGCTGATCACCATCGTCATGCTGCTGTTAGGGCTGTCTCTGCCCTTCTCGCTGCTGCTGGGCGCCATCGGCTGCGCCACCGCGCCGGCCTCCACCATCATGACCATCCGCCAGTACAAGGCGAAAGGCCACTTTATCGACACAATCTTACAGGTAGTGGCTCTGGACGACGCCGTTGCCCTGATCGCCTTCAGCGTTTGCGCCGCCATCGTGCAGGCCACCGCAGGCGAGGGCGGCCTGAACATGACCCAGCTTCTGCTGCCCATTTTCTTCAACATCGTGGCTCTGCTCATCGGCGGAGGCAGCGGCTGGCTCCTCAGCAAGCTGATCCACGAGCGCCGCAGCAAAGACCACAGCCTGGTGCTGGCCTGCGTGTGCATTATGGGCGTTGCCGGTTTCTGTTCCACCATGAACGTATCCCCGCTGCTGGCCTGCATGGCCTCCGGCACCATCTACATCAACACCAGCGGAAACAAGCACCTGTTCAAGCAGCTGAACCAGTTCACCCCGCCCCTGTTGGTTATGTTCTTCGTGCTGTCCGGCATGCGGCTCTCTCTGCCCAGCCTGATCAGCGCCGGTTTTGTGGGCGTGATCTACTTCCTGGTCCGTATCGTTGGCAAATACCTTGGTTCCACCCTGGGCGCCCTGGTAACCAATGCGACACCTGAGATAAAGAAATACTTCGGTCTGGCCTTAATCCCCCAGGCAGGCGTATCCATCGGCCTGGCCGTGCTTGGCCAAAGAATGCTTCCGGCCGCCAGCGGCGAGATGCTCTCCACGATCATCCTGTCCAGCGGAATCCTCTACGAGATGGTAGGCCCGGCCTGCGCCAAAGCAGCCATCCGCCTCTCCGGCAGCATCCCCGCCAAGAAGGCCGAGACCAAACCCGCCGCCAAAGCTGCCAAACCCGAGCAGCCCGCCGACGCCCCCCAGAAAGTCGCCTCCCAGGATCTGGCGTCCGAAGCAGCTTTGGAGCTGGCGGCCGCCCATCACTCATAACCTCAAGCAAAGAGCTGCTACTCCGGCCAATGAATCGGAGCAGCAGCTCTTTTTTTCTATCCAAAAAACATTATGAAATGCGAAACTCCACTTACGCCGGAATAAAAGTGGCCGCCTATTAAAGACATAGAAATAAACGTCTCATTTCAAAGTCCCTATCTGCCTCTTTTATTCAGATTTTACTTATGTTTTCATTTATGGTATACTATTTGTTAAGAAACGATGACCACTGCAAAGGGGAGGATAAAATGAGACTAAAAAAATGGGTAAGAATAATTGGATTAACAGCCGTCTTTTCTGTATCTATTTCGTTTTCAAGTCTTGCCGCATGGCAGCAGGATGCAAATGGATGGGCATATCAAAACGATGATGGCACTTATCCCAAAGAAGAATGGAAACAAATTGATAACTCGTGGTACTACTTTGATCAAAATGGTTACCGTCTTACAGGAGAGCAAAAAATAGGATTTAACTACTATTACTTTGACGATGCCGGAGTTATGGCCTCCTCATGTAAGATACAATTTTCGAATTTTATAGGCGTCTATGATAAAGGCGGCGCACTATTATATCAAACAGACAATGTTGAGTTCAATCATACATTGGAACCCGGATATTTTTCAGATTCAACCTTCATAAATCCATGGGCTGATTATAAGATTACCTTCCCGGATAATTTTGAGGTGAAATACTTTAATTCCAAGGTAGTGGAAAATGCAAGTTCCGTTGATTTTGCATTTGGCACTTCCGACAATCATAACTATCTATTTGTTTATTATGTAAAAATGCCCGATACAAATGCACAATCACCCGAAGAACTGCTCACCATTTACGCCGATGGAATAAGCGCCCAAACAGGAGCTTCCAAAACAGAGGTTACAGACAAAACCGTTGGCGGCTATCCATATAAATACGTTTCCTGCTATACAGACAGCGGCGTATACACAGATTACTACTGTCGAATCGTCGATCATCATTATATGTTTATCCAAAATTTGTACACGGACGTCACTACAATGGATCACTTAATAAATCAATTTTCAAAAGTAAACTAACAAATATAACCAATCCATTCCACCCCCCCCCCCTAGCGGGTGAGGCGGCGGGAACCGGGGATGGAGGCGACTTTGGAGCGATTCGCAGCGACTTAGGGGGAAGTAACACGAAAAGGTGGGATTGCGCAGGGCTCTCAAAGCCCGGAGCAAAGCGGAGGCGAAGGGGCCGGCATCAGGCCGGCGCCGAAGCTCGGAGCGGTGCCCGCCTTTTCGTGTTCCTTCCCCCTTAGACGCTGCCATCGCGGAGACCCGGAGTCTCCAGCCCCGATTCCCGCCGCCTCACGAACGGATGCATCAAAAAAGGCCGCGCCCCCTGAAAACAATTCCAGGGCCAGCACGGCCTATTTTTTTCTAATCTTCTATCTTACTTCACCAACAAAGACTTCCCAGTCATCTCCTTCGGCTGTTCCATCCCCATCAATTCAATCAGCGTCGGCACAATATCACACAATGCCCCGCCCTCGCGCAGCTTATACTGCGGGTCCGCGTTCACCAGAATAAACGGCACCGGATTCGTCGTATGCGCCGTAAACGGATCGCCGGTCACATAATCCACCAGCTGCTCCGCATTGCCGTGGTCCGCGCAGATAAACATCACGCCGTCCACTTCCTTAACGGCTTCCACCGCGCGTCCAACGCACGCATCCACCGTCTCAATGGCCTTGATCGCCGCATCCTCCACGCCGGTATGTCCCACCATATCCGGATTGGCGAAATTGATAATCACCACATCATACTTCCCGGACTTAATCGCCTCCACCAGCTTATCGCAAACCTGCGGCGCGCTCATCTCCGGCTTCAAATCATAGGTAGCCACTTCCTTAGGCGACGGCACCAGAATCCGGTCCTCGCCCTCATTTGGCTCCTCCACGCCTCCGTTAAAGAAGAACGTCACATGCGCATACTTCTCAGTCTCCGCAATCCTCACCTGAGTCTTGCCGTGAGCCGCCAGATATTCCCCAAAGGTATTCGTGATGCTCTCCTTCCGGAACGCCACCAGCTTATTCGCGATGGTCTCATCATAATCCGTAAAGCACACATACACCAGATCCAGGCGCTTCTCCCTTGCAAACCCGTCAAACTCGTCGTCGCAGAAGGCTCTGGTGATCTCCCGTGCCCGGTCCGGCCGGAAGTTAAAGAAAATTACAGAATCCCGATCCTGGATGGTTGCCACCGGCTTACCGTCCTTCTCCACCACGAAGGGAATCACGAACTCATCCGCCTTCCCGTCGTCGTAGGAAGCCTGAATTCCACCGGTAGCGCTCTGTGCAGTCTTGCCCTGGCCCTTGGTCAGCGCGTTGTAAGCCATCTCCACACGGTCCCAGCGTTTATCGCGGTCCATTGCGTAGTAACGCCCCATCACGGACGCCACCTGTCCCACGCCGATCTCAGCCATCTTAGCCTCCAGCTGGGCTACAAAATCCTTGCCGGACTCCGGGGGCGTGTCGCGGCCGTCCAGGAAGCAGTGCACATACACCTTCTCCAGGCCGTTACGCTTCGCCAGCTCCAGCAACCCGTAAATATGGGTGTTGTGGCTGTGCACGCCGCCGTCGGACACCAGCCCGAACAAATGCAGGGCGGAGCCGTTCTTCTTGCAGTTCTCCACCGCGGTCAAAAACTCCGGCACCTCGAAAAAGTCCCCGTCCTGGATGGACTTGGTGATCCGGGTCAGCTCCTGGTACACGATACGGCCCGCGCCCATGTTTAAGTGTCCCACCTCGGAGTTACCCATCTGCCCGTCGGGAAGTCCCACGAACATGCCGCTGGCCTGGCCCTCCACAAAGGGGCACTGGCTCATCAGCTGGTCCATCACCGGGGTTTTCGCCTCGCAGACCGCGTTGTGGTCGCAGTTCTTGTTCAGGCCGTAACCATCGAGGATCATTAATACGGTTGGTCTCTTGCTCATCGTTTTTCTATCTCCTTCTAAGACACGCAAATGCTTCTGCCTCCCAAAACCCCCTCTTCCAAGGACTGTCCGGGACGGAAGAAGCATTCGCCCTGCCGCGTCCCCCTCCCCATTCAAATCCAGGGAACCGAAAACCGCGGCGTTACTTCCATCATTTTACTTATTGTAGTTGACAATCGTTCCGAAATCCGGCTTCAGGGAAGCGCCGCCCACCAGGCCGCCGTCGATGTTGGGCTGTGCGAACAGCTCGGGAGCGGAGGAAGCGGACACGGAGCCGCCGTACTGGATGCGGATGGCCTCAGCGGTTGCCTCGTCGTAAATCTCGCCGATGCAGGCGCGGATGGCTGCGCAGACCTCCTCGGCCTGCTCGGTGGTGGCTACCTTGCCGGTGCCGATGGCCCAGATGGGCTCGTAAGCGATCACTGCAGTCTTAGCCTGATCCGCGGTCACGTTCAGGAACGCAATCTTGATCTGCTGGCGGATCCAGTCGATGGTGATGCCCTGTTCCCTCTGGGTCAGGGACTCGCCGCAGCAGATGATGGGGGTAATGCCGTGTTCGAAGGCCTTAAGCACCTTCTTGTTCACGGTCTCGTCGGTCTCCGCAAAATACTCACGGCGCTCGGAATGTCCGATCACCACATATTTTACGCCGGCATCCACCAGCATATTCGGGGAAATCTCGCCGGTGAAGGCTCCCTTCTCCTCAAAGTACATATTCTCTGCGCCGATGTGGATGTTGCTGCCTTTAGCAGCCTCCATGGCGGGGATGATGTCGATTGCCGGAACGCAGAACACCACGTCCACCTCGTCATTGGCCACCAAGGGCTTTAACTCGTTTACCAGGGCCACGGCCTCGGTGGGAGTCATGTTCATTTTCCAGTTGCCTGCGATAATTTTCTTTCTTGCCATTTTTAGCTTCTCCTTCTATGTGCATTATCCCTCAAAAGCCCCCTTGTTCACAGGGGGCCATCGTCATTTCACAAACAGCAATCAGGCGTTGTCAGCCGCAGCTACGCCGGGCAGCTCCTTGCCTTCCAGGAATTCCAGGGAAGCGCCGCCGCCGGTGGAGATGTGGGTCATCTTGTCCGCGAAGCCCAGTCTCTTCACGGCGTTCACGGAATCGCCGCCGCCGATAACGGTGGTCGCGTCCGCCAGCTCCGCTACCGCGCGGCAGATTTCCAGGGTGCCCTCCGCAAAGTTGGAGAATTCGAATACGCCCATGGGTCCGTTCCAAACCACGGTCTTGGCGCCCTTTAAAGCATCCTTGTACAGCTCGATGGTCTTGGGGCCGATGTCGAAGCCGGACCAGCCAGCGTCGATCACGTCCACAACCTTGTGCTCGGTATCGTTGGAGAACTCCTTGCCTTCCACGTGGTCCACGGGAAGCAGCAGCTTCACGCCCTTCTCCTCAGCCTTTTTCACCATCTCCAGAGCGTAATCCAGCTTATCCGCCTCGCACAGGGAGTTGCCGATCTCCTGGCCCTGAGCCTTGGCAAAGGTGTAAGCCATGCCGCCGCCGATGATCAGGGTGTCTACTTTATCCAGCAGGTTGTTGATCACGTTGATCTTGTCGGAAACCTTGGCGCCGCCCAGGATGGCAACGAAGGGACGGACCGGATTCTCAACGGCCTGGCCCAGGAACTTGATTTCCTTCTGCATCAGATAGCCAACCACGTTCTCCTTGGTGTATTTGGTAACGCCTACGTTGGAGCAGTGGGCTCTGTGAGCGGTTCCGAAGGCGTCGTCCACGAACACGCCGCCATCGCACAGATCGGCCAGCTCTTTTGCATAAGCTTCCGTAGCGGCATCGCCCTCTTTGTACTTGGTCTCCTCAATTCTGTAGCGGGTGTTCTGAAGCAGCAGAACCTCGCCGTCCTTTAACTCAGCTGCAACCTTTTTGGTCTCCTCGCCGGTCACCTGGGGATCGTCCACGAACTTCACCTCCACGCCCAGTCTCTCGCTCAGAGCGGGAGCCACGGGAGCCAGGCTCATCTCGGGCAGCGGCTGGCCCTTAGGTTTGCCCAGATGGGAGCAGAGAATCACCTTCGCACCCTGATCCAGCAGCTTCTTGATGGTGGGAATGGCGCCGTCGATGCGGTTGTAGTTCTGGATCACGCCCTCTTTTAACGGAACGTTGAAATCGCAGCGAACCAGTACCTTCTTGCCCTGTAAATCCTTCAGATCGTCAACTGTTTTCTTGTTTAACATAGTATAAATCCCCTTTCAGATGATCACCGGCCCATGTTCTAACGGCATTTTGCCGCAAGCCGGCGCTTTGCGCTTAAAAAGGGCCCGGTCCAAACGACCGGACCCTTCATGAGTCTACTAAATCTTCTTGCTTTTATTGAGGTATTCCAATTAGCCCAGCTCAGCGAAGTACTTGATGGTTCTAACCATCTGGCTGGTGTAGGAGTTCTCGTTGTCGTACCAGGCAACAACCTGAACCTCGTACAGGTCATCTGCGATCTGGCAAACCATGGTCTGGGTTGCGTCGAACAGGGAGCCGTACTTCATGCCGATTACGTCGGAGGAAACGATGGGATCCTCGTTGTAGCCGTAGGACTCGGAAGCGGCAGCCTTCATAACGGCGTTGATCTCTTCCTTGGTAACGCCGGCCTTCTTAACAACAGCGGTTAAGATGGTGGTGGAACCGGTCGGAACCGGAACACGCTGTGCGGAACCGATCAGCTTGCCGTTCAGCTCCGGGATAACCAGGCCGATTGCCTTGGCAGCGCCGGTGGAGTTGGGAACGATGTTGGCAGCGCCGGCTCTTGCTCTTCTCAGATCGCCTTTTCTGTGCGGTCCGTCCAGGATCATCTGATCGCCGGTGTAAGCATGGATGGTGCTCATGATACCGCTCTGGATGGGAGCGTAGTCGTTCAGAGCCTTCGCCATGGGAGCCAGGCAGTTGGTGGTGCAGGAAGCTGCGGAGATAATGGTATCCTCAGCGGTCAGGGTGTTCTCGTTTACGCTGTAAACGATGGTCTTCAGATCGCTGCCGGCCGGAGCGGAGATAACCACTTTCTTGGCGCCAGCATCGATGTGAGCCTGTGCTTTATCTTTGGAGCAATAGAAACCGGTGCACTCTAACACTACGTCAACACCGATCTCTCCCCACGGCAGGTCAGCAGCCTTGGGCTCTTTGTAAATGGTGATTTCCTTGCCGTCCACGATGATGCAGCCCTCGCCGGCCTCAACGGTGTGCAGGCCCTCGCCTAAACGTCCGGCATATCCGCCCTGAGCGGTATCATACTTTAACAGATGAGCAAGCATCTTGGGATCAGTCAGATCGTTGATTGCAACAACATCATAACCTTCAGCTCCGAACATCTGACGGAAAGCCAGACGTCCAATACGTCCAAAACCATTAATCGCTACTTTTACTGCCATGATCAATTCCTCCTAGTTTGTTAAAAAATATATTATTGTTAAATATTAATCAACCTTCCTATATTGTAATCAATTTCAATAGAAATGGCAAGTCCTTTTTTATTTTTTTATTGTTTTCCCTTTTTCATACATTTATTCATGGAAAAAGCCGTTATTCCTGTCAAATCCTACATTTCGGAATAACGGCTTTCTAACCCTTTGTCGTCTATTTTTGCCTTCTGCGCATGATATCCGGGTATCCTGACAGCAGAATGATCGCTTCGCGCATTTCCGGCGGTTTTCGCGCCAAACCGGTGCATTTCCGGCTAAAACGTCAAATTCAACCCTCCCATACAAATTGTGCTTTCGAACCGCCTCAGATTGTGATATAAGTATTATAGAGCCGCTAAACGCAACGGCACCACGGCCAACAGAAATGTTGGAACTATTTTTTCCAAGGAGAATCGACTATGATCTGTGACTTTCACATGCACACTGAGTTTTCCGGGGACAGCGAGACGCCGGTCCGGACACAGATAGACCGGGCCATCGCGCTGGGGATGGAGGAGATCTGCATCACCGACCACCACGACTATGACTCGGATTTCTGCGCTACAAACTTCTATCTGGACATCCCTCCCTATTTAAATTCCCTGGAGCAGATCCGCCTGGAGTACCGCGACAAGATCCGGGTCAACATCGGGATCGAGCTGGGGCTTCAGCCCCACCTGAAGCAATATCTGGATGCGTTGGTGGAACGTTTTGGGGGCAGACTGGACTTTATTATCGGCTCCTGCCATTTCGCCGACCGGCTGGACCCGTTTGATGAAAACTTCTGGGCCGGGCGCACCGAGGCCGAAGCTTTTGAGCGTTTTCTCAACGTATCCCTGGAAAACGCCAAAACCATGGACTGCTACGACGTGTTCGGCCACCTGGACTATGTGGTCCGCTATGCCCCTCACCAGAACGAACAGTACAGCTACGGGCGCTTTCGCGATCTCATCGACATGATTCTGGTGGAGTTGATCCGCCGCGGCAAGGGTCTGGAGTGCAACACCGGCGGCCTCAAATATGGTCTGGGACACCCCAACCCCACAGAGGAAGTGCTGGTCCGCTACCGGGAGCTGGGCGGGGAGATTCTCACCGTGGGCTCCGACGCCCACAAACCGGAGCATCTGGGCTATGATTTCGACTACTGCCGCGAGCTTCTGAAACGCTGCGGCTTCAAGTATTACACGGTGTTCCATCAGAGGAAGCCGGTCTTTCTTCCGCTGTAGCCAGCCGGACCGGAGCGTGAAGTTTCCGGCCAACTGCCCATTGCACTCAGCCGAAGCGGAGCGGACACGCGGGATCCGAAATCCCGGCGCGTTCGCTCCGCCGCTTTCTGTCACTCCACCCAGGTCTTGTCCTTGATGGCTGTCTTTACATCCTTTTTGAACTGCTTCCAGGCGGCCTCGTCGTCCACAAAATACTTGGGGCAGACCTTGCCGTTGATGTCATAATGGCGCATCAGGTCGTTTTCATCCAGCTTAAGCTGGCTGCACAGGGCCGCTGTCAGCTTCACCAGGGATTCGTAGGTGGCCTCGTTGTATGCCCCCGACTCGTCCGGGTGGCAGGTCTCGATGGAGATGGTGTCGTTGTTGCGCGGGGCCGCCGCGTAGGCCATCTCGCTGACCGGGATGCACTGGATCACTTCCCCTTCCAGCCCCACCACAAAGTGGGCGCTAGCCGACGTTCCCGCTGCCTGCGGATCCTGATCCGCCAGACCGTCGAAATAATCCCGGTTCTTCTGGGCCGATGTGCCGGGATTTGCCACATAGTGGATCACAATGTTGTTGACCCGCTTCAGGCTCACGTCCGGCCGCGAAAATATGTTCTTGCGGATAAATTCCTGTTTCACCCACTTTGGCACCTCCACGGCCTTCAAATCCACCGTGTAGGGACGCTCCCACTTCCATTTCATATAGCCGGCGCCGAATCCGGCCGCCAGCCCGATCACCAGGGCCAGCACGATGGGAAACACCGCGATGCGCCGCCCTCTGGACCTCCTGGACCGGCTCTCCCGGTTCTCAGGGCGCTCCTTGGATTTTGGTGTGACCTGCCGCGGCTGATGAACCGGGGGCTTGGCCGGTTTTGTTCCTCTCCCGTTCTCTTCTGTCATCTGGTACTCACCTCTTGTACATTTTCATTTGTCAATCACAATACCACCAATATATCATTTCTTGTCTAAAAAAACAATGAATGTTGCGTTTTATTTGTAATGGGATAAAATAGTAAAAAATAATCCGTGCTCAATGCAACTTTCACGCCTCCCGGGGCGTCTAACATTCAGAACAGCGAAAGGAGGAATGTACATGGGTTCCAAACAGGAAACAGAGGTGGAACGCCTGCTGCTGGAGAACTACGAGACATATTACCGGCTGGCCTACAGCTATGTGCGCCAGGAACAGGACGCCCTGGACATTGTCCAGGAAAGCGCCTACAAAGCGATCCGGGACTGCAAAACCGTCCGGAATCCGGATTACCTGGCCACCTGGGTGTACCGCATCGTCATCAACACGGCCCTGGACACGGTTCGCAAGCGCAAGCGCGAGGAACTGTCGGACACCCTGCCCGAAGCCGTCTGGGAGGACAGCTACGGGGATGTGGATCTGCGCGGCGTATTGGAGCGGCTGGATGACCGCAGCCGTACCGTGGTAATTCTGCGGTACTTTGAAGATATGAAACTGGAGGACGTGGCCCGGACTGTGGGCGAGAACCTAAACACGGTGAAGGCGAGGCTTTACCGGGCGTTAAAGAAGCTGCGGCTGGACCTGGAGGCCGGCGCCTACGAAGCTTCGGGAAAGGAGAAACCGAGATGAAGCAGGACGAAAAGCAGATTATGGACGAACTGAAACGGGAATATGAGTCGATCCCGGTGCCGCCCCAGGCGCGCGCGCGGATCATGCAGGGAATCAACCAGGCAAAAAAAGAACAGAAACGAGGTAATTATATGAAAATTATGAAATCTACCGGAGCTACCGCGGCTGCGGCCATGGTGATGATCACCGTGATGGCAAACTTAACCCCCACCACTGCAAGCGCAATGGAAAAGCTGCCCGTGATCGGCTCCATCGCCAAGGTGGTGACCTTCCGCACCTTTGAAGATCAGAAGGACAATTTTGAGGCCAATATTCAGGTTCCACAGGTGACATTGGACGGAAACACGGAGAACAAGGTGAATAAGTCCATCGAAGAGTACGCCGACGAGCTGATCGCCCAGTACGAGAAGGAGCTGGCCGCAGACCAGGGCGAGGGCCACTATTCCCTGGACAGCTCTTACAAGGTGGTGACGGACAATGACAAGTACCTCTGCCTGCGCATCGATACCACGGAAATCATGGCCAGCGGCGCTCAGTTCGTAAAGATTTTTACGGTTGACAAGGCCACGGGAAATGTGATCTCCCTGAAGGACCTGTTTGCCAACCGGCCGGATGCGCTGGACAAAATTTCCGAAAATATCAAAGAGCAAATGCGCAGCCAGATGGCTGAGGACGAGAACAAACAGTATTTCCTGGACAGCGATATGCCTGAGACGGATTTCAAGGGTCTCACCGGCAGCGAGAGTTTCTATTTTGATGAATCCGGCCAGCTGGTGATCGCCTTCAACGAGTACGACGTAGCCCCCGGTTATATGGGCGCGGTGGATTTCACCATCCCCAAAACCGTCACCGGAAAGCTGTAAGACCCAGTCCTTTTCTTCCTGCGGGTACGCAAATGCCCGGGCGCGGCATATGATAAGGTGACAGGAAAAATGGAGGCTTCCATGCAAACCAATCAAATCACGCCCAGAATGGCATTTACCAACCTGCTGGCCGAAAACCGTCCCCAGGCCATGGCCTGGGTGACAGGCAATTCCAAGGCCCCCCAGCTCAGCGGTCTGGTCAAGTTTTACCACACCCCCTACGGCGGTGTGCTGGTGGAGGCGGAGTTCTTCGGACTGCCGAACGTGGACCGTGAGGGGTCCTCGGACTTCTACGCCATGCACATCCACCAGTTCGGCGACTGCTCCGACAACTTTGCCAACACCGGGGAGCACTACAATCCCACCAGCATGCCCCACCCGGACCACGCCGGCGACATGCCGCCGGTTCTGGCCAATCAGGGCTACGCCTGGTTGAGCTTTTACGACAAACGCTTTACCGTCGACGATATTTTGAACCGTTCCGTGATCATCCACTCCCGCGCCGATGATTTCACCACCCAGCCCTCGGGAAATTCCGGCGACAAGATCGGATGCGGCGTGATCCGCCCCACAAGCCCGGACTGGGAAAACGCCTGACCCGCCGGAGCCGGGCGGGTATATTCCCCGGCTCCACCCCTTTTTCAGAGCGTTTACGTTTTCTTCCGGGGTTGTTAAAGAATCCTTTAGGTTTTTTATTTTTTCTTTATTCTGCGCTCAAACTTTGGACACATTTAAGCTCTATACTATAAATCGTACAAGGCAGACGCCTTTTCAAATAAAAAAGCTTTTCATACCTACAGCCGGCAAATCCCCCTTTGCCGGCCCCTCCTTTTTCTGGGGCCTTTCGCCTGATTTTCCTGTATTTCCAGTATTTTATAAGTAGGATATACCCTGAAACACTTTGTACTTTTCCCCGCCCCATGGTATAATTAAGGAAACGCATCTCATGTCATCAACCTGTCGGTTGGTGACATGGTAGAATTAAGAAAACGTATTATGTGATATTCCGGTAGAGAAGGAGGGATTCGAATGTGCAGCAAACTTTCCTATTTAAAAAGTTTTCTGGATGAGAGCAGCTATACGGTGGCGCTCTGCGGCTCCGGGATGATGGAGGAGGGCGGCTTCATCGGAGTCAAAAAGCAGGAGCGGGACTACGAGATTGAGGCCGCTTACGGCTATTCAGCCGACGAGATATTTTCCAGCGCCTTCTACAACACCCGGCCGGAGCTGTTTTTTGAGTTTTATAAAAAGGAAATGCTGGAACACGCGCCCAGAGCCACGCAGTCCAGCCCGGCCATGGCCTCTCTGGAACATCTGGGAAAGCTCAACTGCGTGGTTTGCAGCAATATTTACGATCAGGCCCGGCTGGCCGGTTGTAAGAACGTGATCAACCTGCACGGAAGCATTTACGAAAATCAGTGCCCGCGCTGCAAACGGAACTATCCCCTGGAATACATCAAGTCCTCCAAGCGGGTTCCGCTGTGCGAGACCTGCGGCATCCCGGTCCGCCCCCTGGTCAACCTGTTCGGCGAGCAGGTGGACAGCCAGCTGATGACCCGGACCACGGAGGAGGTCTCCAAGGCCGACTTACTCCTACTCCTGGGCACCACCCTGGAATCCGAGGTGTATCGCCATTATATCAACTATTTCGAGGGCAGGCGCCTGGCCATCATCCACCAGAGCGAACACTACAAGGACCACCTGGCGGATCTGGTCATCGTGGACCAACCCCAAAACGTGCTGCCGGAACTGGTAAAGCTCTACAACGCGGAGCGGTAAACCCGCGGTTTAGGTTTGTGGGAACACAGTTGATTGGTACGGCAAAAGGCCGTGTGCGAGGCAATCCAAAGCACACGGCCTTTTTATAATGATCGGACCGTCCGTTTCCCTTTTGACGGTATCTTACATGGGTTCCATGGGAATGATGATCGCCGCCAGGAAGTAGATCAGCAGACCCTTCCAGGAGAATGCCAGTATGGCAAACACCAGACGCACGATTGTCGGGTCAATATTGAAATACTCCGCCACGCCGCCGCACACGCCGCAGATCATTTTATTCCGGTTGGACCGGTAAAGTCTTTTATTCGCTTCCATATGATAGTTGCTCCTTTCCTCACAGGCTGCCTGTAAACTGCACCTCAATGGTGCCCACGCCGCACTCCAGTTCCATACTCCTTGCCGCGCGGTTGTCAATCTTTCGCTCCACGCCAAGGGAGCTGTATTGGTCGCCGTCGATATTCACGCTGCCCGCGCCGCACTGAATTTTATAGTTATAATCTTCCCGGCTGCCCGTCAGCTTTACGCTTGTGACGCCGACTCCTGTCTCCACTTCCAGCTTCTCGTCCACCCGTCCGGTGAACGCCATACTGCTGACGCCGCTCTGCAGCTCCAGCTTGCGGGTCACAATACCGTTTATCTCGCAGGCGGCGGCTCCAACCTCCACCTCGACCTTGTTAAAGTAATAGTTTTCCGGCACGATCACCTCGATCTTGGCCTCCTTGCGGCTGCCCTTGAACTCGCGCTCAATTTTCAGTTTATCATCGTCCAGATAACAGCGGGCGCTCCCCGTCTCGTCCTTCATGCGCACGGAAATGTCTTCGGCCTGAGCGCTGGATATAACCCGCACGGAACCGCGGTCCACCTCGATGTCCATCTCCGCCACACCGGTCACATGCCAGCTGCCGTCCTCACGCTCTTCCATCGCCGCCGGGCCGCTGCGGGCCTGGCTTCCGGGGAGAATCCCGGCAGCGCCTTCGGGATTTCCGGCGTTTTCACCACCGGGGCCTGCGAAATTTCCGCCAGCTTCACCGCCGGCTCCTGCAAAATTTCCACCGTTTTCACCTCCGGCATATCCGGAGCCGCTGCTCCCGGCCTGGGCCGGAACTCCCGGCTCCTGACCAGCCCCGTCCCCAGGCGGATTCTGGGCGCGGCTTCTGCTGTGGCTGGCCTCGTCGCTCCAGAAATCATCCTCCCAGAGTTCGTCCCAGTAATCCGGGTCCTCCAAATCGTCAATCCAATCGTCGTCCGCCCAGCTCATGGCGCGGTGGACCGCGTTCTTCACTCCGCTTCCCAGACGGCGGGCTCCGCCAAAGCTCACCGCCGCAAAAGTGGTAAGAATTCCGACCGCCAGCATGACTGCGCCGGCCACCGCACAGATCTTAATCATCTTTTTCAAACTTCATCCCTCCTGTTCTTGTGGAAGAAACGGTTCAGGCAGTCCGCGATCCCCCGGATCACAAAGGGCACGAACCGGCCGTAAAACAGTACGGACAGCGCCAGACCCAAAAGTCCCAGACCGGCCAGGGCCAGGCCGCTTCCAAATACCACCAGGCCGCTCCAGGGGCTTGCGAAGGCCATCACGATCCCCCAAGGGATCATAATAACGCCTGCAATGAGGAAACCCACTGTGACCAGGCCCAGAAACACCAGCAGCACGATCAGCAGCGCCAGGATGCACCCGGCAAGTCCCCACAGCCCCTGGCCAATTCCCCAGGCCACCGGGAGCGCTAACGCCAGCAACACCAGAACCAACACGATTTTTAATAATCTGGACGTCCTCGGTTCCGCTTTTTTTCCGCTCTCCCCGCTTTCCCCGGTCTGTCCGGCCGCTTTCCCACCGGCGCTTTCCGGCAGATCGTAGCGGTGGGCCACCTGGTAGCCGGGGTCCCGGAAACGCTCGTCCGTGTATCCGCTCTCCGTGAACGCGCCGCCCTCCTCCAGATTGCCCGCAAGGTCGGAGCGGATGATGGCAGCCACGCGCTCCGGGCTGCCGAACTCCCGGATCACCTGTTCCTCGTTTTCAGGCCCCGCTTCATCAAAATAGTCTCTGTAATACTGTAAAGCTTCTTCTTTCTCATCGTCCTGGACATCCTGCAAAAGATACTCCAGCTCTCTCATAAACGCATCCCTGGTCATATGTTCGCCTCCTCAAATATCTGGGATATCTTCTGCGAGTACACGCTCCACTCCCCCCGGTACAGCGAAAGCTGCGCCCGCCCCGGCTCCGTGATCTTGTAATACCGCCGGTTTCTCCCGTCGATGGCCAGATCATAGACCTCCAGACACTCCTCCTTCTGGAGCCGCCTGAGCACCGGATACAGCGTGGACTCGGAAATGTCGATCACCCGCCGCACATCCTGGGTAATCTTGTATCCATAGGTCCCTTCCTGCTCCCTGGAGACAACTGCCAGCACGATGGCGTCCAAAAGAGCCGATCCTGTATTAAATACCATGTGATCTCTCCTATTCTGAATCTTGTAATATTGGCTGTCGAATTATATTATACATCATATAATATGCTTATACTATACAGTATATAATATTATATGTCAATAGGTGAAAATACATTTTCAGGATTATTATGGTTTGCCGCCGTCAAATCATACCCATTCCCCCCTTGTGCGCATTTTTTCAATTTCATCATACTTTCGTAAAGATGTTTAGATTTTTTTAATCACCCGGACAAACTTTCTCCATATATTTTCTCTATACTATGTATTGTAAACAATGATTCACAGATTTCATCAACCGAACATTGTATCCAACAAAAGCAGTCAGAGCTTTACATCATTTATCTCATACCTCAAGCCGGTGGGATTGACAGGAAGTCAGCCTCGCCGGCTCAACCTAATTTCAGGGCATTTTTTCTTCGCCGCGGCTGTTTCGCCGTATTTCCTGCCATTTCCTAATCATTTATGAAGATATTTTACAAGCCTTCCTGGGGATCTCATGTTAAAATAGAGCGAGTCAGGAGGATTTTAGAATGAACAAAGAGCTTCGCACCATCTGTTTTGACAGCGATTTAAAGATTGAGGCCGTCCGATTTGAGGAGATTTCCCAGTCCTTTCCCCCGCATTTCCACGAACACTATGTGGTGGGTCTGGTGGAGAACGGGGACCGTTCCCTGTCCTGTAAAAACCTGGACTGTCTGCTGAAACCGGGCGATATGGTACTGTTCCATCCGGGCGAAAAACATGCCTGCACCCAGCTGGCCGGGGCCGCCCTCAATTACCGCGGCTTCAACATCCCGGAGCCGGTGATGCGCGAGATCACCAGGGAGCTGACCGGGACGCCGTTTCCGCCGCTGTTTACCAGCAATCTGGTGCAGGACGAGGAGCTGACCGGCCGCCTGATCACCCTGCACAATATGGTGATGAGCGGTTCCGGAGAATTTGAGAAGGAGGAAATTTTTCTGTTTCTGCTGGACGCCCTGATCACCCGCTACGCCCAGCCCTTTGACGCGCCCATGCCGGAGTGCATGGCTGAGATCGGCCAAGCCTGCGCCTTTATGGACGAACACTACAGCGAGCGGATCACACTGGAACAGCTCTGCCGCCACTGCGGGCTGAGCAAGTCCACGCTGCTGAGAGCCTTTACCAAGGAGCGGGGAATTACCCCCTACCGTTATCTGGAAAACGTCCGCATTAACCAGGCCAAAAAGTTGCTGGAACAGGGCACGTCCCCGGCCCAGGCCGCGCTCATGACCGGTTTTACGGACCAGAGCCATTTCACCAACTATTTCAGCATGTTCACCGGAGTTGCGCCCGGCGTGTACCGGAAAATCTTTCTGGAGAAACCGGACCATTCAAACTAGGAGGAACTGTCATGGAACGCAAAACCGCGGCCGGCCATCTGGCGGCCCTGATCACCATTCTCGTGTGGGGAACCACATTTATCTCAACCAAACTGCTGCTGGTGGATTTTAAGCCGGTGGAAATCCTATTTTTCCGCTTTGTCATGGGCTACGTCGCGCTGATTCTGGCCTGCCCCCGTATGTTGCGCCTGAAGGAGCGGCGGCAGGAGCTCACCTTTGCCCTGGCCGGACTCTGCGGCGTGTGTATGTATTACCTGCTGGAAAATATCGCCCTCACCTACACCCTGGCTTCCAATGTGGGCGTGATCATTTCCGTGGCCCCCTTTTTCACCGCCATGCTGACCCACCTGTTCATGAGGGGCGAGGAACGGCTGAGGCCCAACTTTTTCGCTGGATTCGCGGCGGCTATGGCCGGAATCTGCCTGATCAGCTTCAACGGCGCGGAGGGCTTTACCTTGAGTCCGGTGGGCGACCTGCTGGCCCTGGCCGCAGCCCTTATCTGGGCCTGCTATTCCGTGCTGACCCGCAAAATCAGCGGCTTCGGCTACGGCACCATCCAGGCCACCAGGAGGATTTTCTTCTACGGGCTTTTGTTTATGGCTCCCACCCTGTTTTTGTTTGACTTCAACCCGGACCTGACCCGTTTTTCCAACCCGGTTTATTTATTCAACATCCTGTTCCTGGGTTTCGGAGCTTCCGCTCTCTGCTTTGTGACCTGGAACACGGCCGTGCGGGTACTCGGCGCGGTCAAGACCAGCATTTATATTTACATGGTGCCGGTGATCACGGTGGTTACCTCGGTGATCGTGCTGGGCGAGACCGTGACCCCGGCCTCCGCCCTGGGAATCCTGCTGACCCTGACCGGTCTACTGCTTTCGGAATCTAAATTTGAATGGAAGAAAAGGAGTACACAAAATGGACTTGCAGAATGAGAAATGCGTGATGGTAATCGATGAAAATCTGCCGATGGGAATCATCGCCAACACGGCGGCGATCCTCGGCATCACCCTGGGGAAGAAACGGCCTTACGTGGTGGGCTGCGACGTGGAGGATCAATCGGGCGGCGGGCACCTGGGCATCGTCGAGCTCCCGGTTCCGATTTTAAAAGGGAATCCCGGCCTGATCCGGGAGATTCGGGAAAAGCTTTACCAGCCTGAATTTGAGGACCTGACCGTGGTGGACTTCACCGACCTGGCCCAGAGCTGCAAGACCTACGAGGAATTCATGGGGAAAATGGCCCAGGCCTCCGGGGACGAGTTAAACTACTTTGGCCTGGCCATCTGCGGGTCCAAGAAGAAGGTCAACAAGCTGACCGGAAGCATGCCCCTGCTGCGGTAGCCGGTTCACAAACTGCTAACATTATGTTCATAAAAGTGTTACAGAAAGATCAAATTCTCCTCACAATTTCCCTCTATACTTATAAATGTAAAGAGCTAATGCTAACAAGACTTTTTTTCATAATACTCTGGCCGGCAGGGAACACCTGACCGGCCTCCTCCTTTTTTCAGGGCTGTCCCCACGTTTTTGTCCAACTCATAATTTTTCCGGTTCCCACCCATACTAAGACCGGAGGTGAGAGAGATGGCAAAGGACGAGACAAACGCAACCAACCGCGACACATCAAGCGATACCGACCGGACCAGGAAATCGGGCTGCGGTTCTGTGGAACCCCTTCCCGAGAGCTCCAGACCGCGGCGCGACGGCCCCGGCGGAGACTGATTGGGGAAAAAACAGAAAAAAAGAACGGAAGCGGACTCCGGGAGATCAGATTCCCGGATGTTCGGCTTCCGTTTTAGTTTGAATATTCAGATATCATGTGGCGGCCGGCGGTGCCTAACCGGATGTAACGCGCCTCCTCCTGCCGCAGAAAGCGCTCGCACTCCTCCGCAAATCCCTCCGCGCTCCCCTCTTCCAGGCGCTGCGCCAGCAGTTTCGCGGGGGCGAGGGCGGGGCCAGGGCCGTTGTCGGGGCCGGGGCCGCTGCCAGAATCGGGGCCGTTGTCGAGGCCGGGGCCGCCTCCGGCACTGCCTCCGCTATCTGCGCCTGTTTTCCGCCGCTGCAATTCCAGGGGATAGCCCCAGGCCGTCAGCTGCCGGACCATGCCGTAGCACTCCCGGACAAACATGGAGGGACATTGGACCCCGATGAAATCCAGTACCCGTTCAAGACAGAGACAGCGCTCTTCCTCCTTCAAACAAGACAGACGCTGCTTTAACTCCGCTGCCGCCTCCGGCGCCGCGCTCTCCAGGGCGCACCGGGCGACCGGGCGGATGGTGAGCGCCAGAAACTGCAGGCTTTCCCGGTACAGCCTGAAGCTATCCCGAAGCTCCGGGCTCCCCAGATCTATTTCCCCCGGCTGCGCGCAGACCAGGGTTCCCTTTCCGTGATGGGAGCGGACCAGGCCCAGGCGGCTTAAAAGCTCCAGCGTCCGCCGCACCGTGTTCACCCCAACCCCGTAGGTCCCTGCCAACTGGGGCAGGGAGGGCAGGTAACTGCCCGCGGGATAGGTCTGATCGATCATCTCCCGGATCAGGCGGGAGGCTAGAGTATAGCGCAGCTGCGGCCTCCGGCTGTAAATATTGCACTGAAAATGCACGGGCCTTACATTCTCCATGTGATACTCTGCAGCCGCCTGCTCCATAAAGGCGTACAGCTGCCCCGCGGCGACGGCGGTGATCCGCTCCAATTCCCGCTGCAGCAGATCAATAATTTCATCCCTGGACGTGCCCGGCAGATCCAGAGCCGGCCGCTGCCGCTCCTCCCAGTTGGTCAGATACGGGTAACGGATGTAGCGGATCACTTCCCAGTAGCAGTTTATGATCAGACCGTTGTTCAAAGCTTTCAGGGCAAGAATATACAGCTGCACCGGCATGGACACCGACCCTGGGCCGGGATCGGAGAGTCCTTGCAGCAGCACCTCCCACTCCGCTCTGCTTAAACGGCGCATCCCGGCCTGCAACAGCGGTTCGATTAACAGCCGCTGGGCCTGAATCAGATCCCGGATCCCCTCCCTGCGCGGCACAAAATAGGCGGCGGCGTTCCGGCGAAAATCGGCGGATTCCGCCTTGTAGACCACCAAAGCCGCCTTGCGGGCATCCATTTTAATATAACCGTTTTTTTCTAAAATTCTCAGCCCCGCTCTCACCGTAGCGGGCGCCATTCGAAAGATTCCGCATATTTTTTGGATCGACGGAAGCCGGTCTCCGCAGACATAAAAACCACAGCGTATTCTGGCCTCATAATATTCGTATATCAGACGGTAAAACCCATCGCCAGACTTCATCCCGTCCCCTCCTTCGCCGCCCGTTGCACCGGCGCGCCTTCAGTCTTCCTTGCCGAACACAAAATCATACAACAGCTGGTACAGCCGCTGCGGGTCCACAGGCTTTGCCAGGTGGGCGTTCATGCCCGCAGCCTTACTTTTCTCGATGTCGTCGTCAAAGGCGTTGGCCGTCATGGCGATGATCGGTACCGTGTGCGCGTCCGCGTTGCTCAGATGCCGGATGTTGTTGGCCGCCGTGAGGCCGTCCATCAGAGGCATGCGGATGTCCATGAGGATGGCGTCGTAATAGCCGGGTTCGGATTTGCTGAACCGCTCCAGGGCCCGCAGCCCGTTCTCCGCGGTGTCCACCTCAAAGCCCTTATCCCGCAGAAGCAGGGCCGCCACCTCGGTGTTGATCTGATTGTCCTCCACCAGCAGAATCCGTTTTCCGGCGAAATTATATTCCACGTTGACGGGCTGCCGCCGCTCCTCCTTCTCCCCAAGAGCTCTGGTGAAGGCCGACACCAAGGAAGATTTGAACATAGGTTTGCTCATCAGCAGGTTGACGCCCGCCAGCTTGGCCTCGTGCTCGATGGAGAGCCAGTCGTAGGCGGTCATGATGATGATGGTGACGTCCGGCCCCACAATGGCGCGGATGCGCCTGGCCGTCTCGATGCCGTCCATATCCGGCATCTTCCAGTCCACCAGGATCATGTCGAAATACCGGCCATTGTCCTTCAAACCGGCCACCAAATCCACCGCCTTGCGGCCGCTGTCCACCCACTGGGCCTGGACGCCCATCTCCCGCAGGGTCGAAACCGCGCTCTCGCAGACCGCCACATCGTCGTCCACCACCAGCGTTTTTAGATGGGAAAAATTGTAATCGTGCTTTTTCTGGCTGTGGCGGTGCTTCTCCTCCTCGGAGATCCCCAGCTTCACATCTACGGTAAATTCGGTGCCGATCCCCTTGATGGAGCGCACTGTGATCCTTCCGTCCATCATATCCACGATATTTTTGGAGATCGCCAGCCCCAGGCCGGTCCCGCCGTACACCGCGGTGGTGCCGGTGGATTCCTGGGAGAAGGGCTCGAAAATGTGGGGAATGAACTCCTCGCTCATGCCCACGCCGGTGTCGTTTACAATGAAGCGCAGCACGGCGTCGTTTTTCGTCTTCTTCCGCTGGGAGGCCGAGAAGGTGACCTTTCCGCCCTCGCTCGTAAATTTGATGGCGTTGCTGAGGATGTTGATAAGCACCTGCTGCAGCTTCATGGCATCGCCCACGTAATAGTCGTCCAGCACCGGGTCCGCGATGCATTCGTAGTCCACCCCCTTGGAGGCGGCCTGGGCGTAACAGATGGAGTTGATTCCGTTCAGGAACTCCTCGGTTGGAATCTTTTCATTTTTCAGCAGCATCTTGCCGCTCTCGATCCGGCTCATATCCAGGATATCGTTGATCAGCGACAGCAGAAAACGGGAGGAAATGCCGATTTTGGAGATGCAGTCCGCCACCTGCTCGTCGTCCCCGATGTGCTGGGCCGCAATGGTGCTCATTCCGATGATCGCGTTCATGGGCGTGCGGATTTCGTGGCTCATGCGGGAGAGAAAATCGGACTTGGCGGCGTTAGCCTGCTCCGCGGCCACCAGCGCGGCGGCCAGCTCCTCCTTCTGACGCTGTTCCTGGCGGACCACATCGGTCACGTCGGTCCGCGCCATGCACACCCGCTTCAGCTCCCGGCTGATGTAGAATACCTGAATCCGCTTGACGCGCAGGCTGCCGCTGTTGTCGCGCATCTCCACGCTGAACGTGTAGGACGGCTGATGCTCCAGCTGTTTCTGCATATACTCAAAATCCAAATGTGCAAGGTATTCCCGCTTTGCCGGGCCGTCCATAAAACGGTCCGCGATGCGGCGGATCTCCTTCTGGAATACCCCATCCCGCATGATCGTGTCCTTGATCTGTTCATCGTAGGAAATCAGGCGGTGAACCCCCGCAGGGATGTTGATCTCCGTGATCACATCGTAATCCAGCGCCGCGATCTGCATGAGCAGCTGTTCCCGCAGCTTCTGTTCGGTGATGTCAAAGGTGTAGAAGAATGTGATAATATCGTTGTTCTCAGGATTTACGCAGAGGCGGAAGCTGGTGCTTCCCCAAAACGCTCCGCCGCCTTTACGCCTGCGCAGAAAATCCATATGGAAATCCGCTTTGCCGGCGGCGTAATCCGCCAGCACCTTCTCACGGTTTAAGTTGGTGCGGATCTTCTCCCCGCAGACCGGGTCTACGGCGGAAGCAGCCAGATTCTCAATGGTCTGGTCGTAGCTGTTCCCCACCGAAGCAATAGCAACATCCTCTGTGGCCATATAACTCTCCACCTGGTTCCGGGTCAGATTGAGCCGCCCCTGTGTGCTGCCCCCGGCTGAGGACAGCTCCGCAAAATAGGACAATTCCTGCTCGTAGAGTTCCCTCTCCCGCTTCTGAAGCAGCTTTTCATCCGTGATGTCCACAAACACGCAGTAGAAAAATGATTCTCCGCTCAGTTCCCGGAACAGCTGGGCCTTGACGGAAACCCAGCGCACGGTCCCGTCCTTGCGGATCAGACGGTTCTCCGTGTGGATCGTATTGCCCGTGGCCAGCTGCCGGTTCAGGGTATCAACCAACACCTTCAGGTCGTCCGGATAAATAACCGAAGCCATCCGGTTTCCCAGCGCAGCGAATTCCTCCCTGGAATAGCCGAGAAATTCAAACAAGCCGTCGTTGGCGTCGATCACGGAAAAACCGGCGTCAAAACGACAGCGGAATACCGCCCCGGGAATATTGTTGTACAGGTTCAGCACTTCCTCCTGGGCGCGCTTTTGAGCCGTGATGTCGATGCAAACCGAGGTGATGGCCGCCCGGCCGTCCTCGGCGGTCATCCTTTTTCCCACATCGTGAACCCAGATAAAGGAGCCGTCCTTTTTCTTCATCCGGTACTCCACCATGTACTCTCCGGCCGCCTCCAGCTGGCCGGCCACCTCCTGATCCACCATGCCGCGGTCGTCCGGATGCATGCAGTTGGTGATCATGCCGTCTATATCGTCGATAAATTCCGCCTCGGTCTCATAACCCAGGTAGCGCAGCATCTGGCGGTTGACAAAGTAGAAGGGAAAACCGTCTTCTATGTAACCGCCCATCATACCTCCGGGCAGCGAATCGTTGAGCAGCTCCTGGCGCTGGCGGACCGTGTTCCGGATCACCAGCGTCTGGGGATAGTGCTCGGCTCCCTGCTGGCTGTTGCCAGGCTCCGCAAAATGCAGGCTGGCGATCTCCCACACGCCCTCCGCCGCTTCAACCAGGGTAAAGAAACACCGAAGCCGCCATATATACACCGTGTTCTTCAGCACAATCTCAAAGGAAAGACTGACGACATCCTCCCGGATCGGCTGCTGGTGAATCACGGTAAAATCCAGGTCAAAGGGCTCCGGAATCTCCAGAATATCCTCCCGGAGATACGCGGCCATCGCCTCTTTACCTCTGGCGGATTCATGCTCCCCGGTCCCCACAAAGGTGACGTCCTCCGTCAGATACTCCACCGTCTTTTTCCAGTCCCGCTCCTCAAACCACACCCGGCAGAACTCCCGTATTGTCTCAATCGCTGTCATCTGTCTCCTCATCCGGCTCATTTCCTCCACAAACTGCAGCCGCCCTTGTTGTTTTTTTTCGCCTGGTATAATGCCTGGTCCGCCCGTTCAATCAGCTCCTCTGAGGAATCCAGTTCATTCCGGCGGACAACGCCCGCCGTGCACGCCGCCAGATTTCCTCCGGCCCCCATTTCCCGGATCGCCCGGCAAATCTCCTCACCCTTTTTGAGCGCGGCTTCATCGGTCTTCATCTGCTTCATCACCACCACGAACTCATCCCCGCCGTATCGCGACAGGATATCGGATTCCCGGGTGTGGGAGCGCAAAAGCTGAGCAAACTGCCGGATATGGCGGTCCCCCTCCGCATGCCCAAAGGTGTCGTTGATCGACTTCAAATTGTCCAGGTCAAACAGATAGAGGGCCAGGGGAGCGTCCTCCTTGCGCAGGGAATCCATGGCCGCCTGAAATCCGCGGCGGTTTAACAGTCCGGTCAGATAATCCCTGCTGGCCTCCTGCTGAAGCTCCAGGCTCCACTCCCGGGTCTGCGTGGCCCTGAGCGCCCGGGTCACCCGGCGTTTCAGGCTCTTCATGGTATGGGGCTTGCCGGTAAAGTCGTCGGCGCCCATCTCCAGGGCCCGCTCCTCCATACCCGCATCCGCTGAGGCCGTGGCAATGGCACAGATGTTCCACACCGCTTTCTCCCGCTGCAAAATCTCCAGCACGGAGAAACCGTCCGGCCCTGATAGGGTCAGGCTCAGGACCACCGCCCCGATCCGGCTCTCGTAGTCCGCGATGCAGCCCAGGGCCGCCTCGCCGTCCGCTGCCTCCACCACCTCAAACTGATCTTTAAAGAGCTCCCGCACCTGTCCGCGGTAGGTCTCGTCTTCGTCCGCGATCAGCAGAATCTGCCGGGGGCAGTCCTCCTGCTGCGATTCTTCCGTCTCCTCCGCCTGCTCTCCGCTTCCGGCCTGCTCTCTCAGCAGCTCCTCAAACTGGTCGCAGGGCATAGGTCTGGCCATATAGTAACCCTGAGCGTAGTCGCAGCCGATCTCTCGCAGCCGCTCCATCTGCTCCGGGGTCTCCACGCCCTCCGCCACCACGCTCAGCTTCATCCACCGGGCCAGGCCCATGATAAAGCGCAGGATTCCCTGCTTGTTGGGTTTAGCCGTCTCGCTCTGGATGAATTTCATATCCAGCTTCAGGATATCTAACGGCATCTGATTGAGCATGTTCAGGGACGAGTACCCGCTGCCAAAGTCGTCCATCTCGATGATAAATCCCAGATTGCGCAGGCTGACCACCGTCTCGATGATCTGATTGGGGTCCTCGGTGTAGGCGCTCTCCGTGATCTCCAGGTGGAGCCTGGAAGGGGACAGCCCATACTTGTTTACCGTGTTCATGAGGAAATCCGTCAGGTTCGCATTGTAGATGTCCGCCCGGGATACGTTGACGGAGACAGCGATTGCCGGAAGTCCCTTGTCGTCCCAGGACCGCAGCGCGGCGCAGGTCCGGTCCCACACGAACTGGTCCAGCTTGGTGATGAAACCGTTTTTCTCAAACAGGGGGATAAACTCAGCCGGAGACTGAAAGCCCCACTCCGGGTGGTTCCACCGGATCAGTGCCTCCGCGCCCGCCAGCTGGTAGTCCTGAATCCGATACTTGGGCTGCAGATAGATCACGAACTGGCCTTCCTTCAGCGCAGCCTCCATGCCGTCCGTGATGGCCTGCTCCCGCAGCAGCTTGTTGCGCAGCTTGTCGTCGTAGGTGGCGAAATACTTTCCGTACTGGCCCTTGATGCTGCGGGCGGCCAAAAGCGCCCGGTCGCACATCTGCTCAAAGGGAATGGTCCGATCCACAACCGCGAACACGCCCCATTTCATGGACACACTCCTGGTGTTTGACATGGCGCTGATCTCGATCTCCGCATTCCGGAACATCTCGTTGGAGTATTCCCAGCTGTGCTCCAGCAGGCACACGAACTGGTCCGCATTGAACCGGCCGCAGAGGCCGCGCCCGTTCACCATCCGGGTGTAGAGCCGGGCGATTCCGCACAGCAGCCGGTCCCCGGCCGGAATCCCGAACACGTCGTTGATCAGCTTGAAATTCTCGATGTCGGAGCAGATCACATCGTAGCGCTTTTGGGGATTCTGGGCCAGCAGCTCCTTGGCCTTCCGGTAGAAAAACTCCTTGCTGTAAAGCCCGGTCAGCCGGTCGTACTGGAACTGGTTGACCATGGCCGCCGTCTCCCGCAGATTGATGATGCTGGCCACGCGGTGCAGGATCACCTGGGGCTTGTAGGGCTTTGCCACGAAATCGGTGGCCCCGTGAGCCAGGGCTGCCACCTCGTCGGTCTCGCCGTCATTCTGCGTGGTGACGATCACCGGGATGGTCGCGTAGTCGGGCGTGGATTTCATGATGGACAGAAAGGTATAGCCGTCCATCACGGGCATCACCAAATCCAGTAGAATTAGGGATATCTCATCCTTGTACCGTTCCAGCAGGGAGAGCGCCTCCTCCCCGTTTTCCGCTTCCAGCACCTGATATTGATCGGCCAGTATCGTGTTCAGCATAGTCCGGTTGATCTCGTTGTCCTCAACCACCAATATTGTTTTATAGATCATTGTTTTATCCCCTTGTCCTGAACTGCCGCGTCAGCGTCCACTGTCCCCGCGTTCGGTGAATCCGGTCACTCCAGAAATATTTCATATATTATTTGTGTAAACAGTTTCTTAACTCTGTCCATATATATACCATTTCATTCTAGCATAGAAGGGTTGAATGTGCAATGCTTTTAACCGGCCCGATTGCAGCGCAAACCCATGATTTATATAGGTTTTTAAGATTCTTCTTTCCCAATGGGTTCGCGCCCCGGAGCCGTCCGGGAAGGTTTCCCGGGATGCAGAATGAGGAAAACGGCCGCCGGACCATTTCCCTCATTTTAACGCTCTTATGCTTTTTTGCAGGATTCCACCCGGGCGCCTCAGCCCAGGCAGCGCTTCAGTTCCTCCACCAGGAGGCGGATATCCAGAGGCTTGACCAGGTATCCCGTCATCCCCGCTGCAAACGCTTTCTGCTTGTCCTCTTCAAAGGCGTTGGCGGTCATGGCCAAAATCGGAACCGACGGGCCGTCCCCGCGGTCCATGGCGCGAATCCGTGTGCACGCCTCCAGGCCGTCCATAACCGGCATACGGATATCCATCAGAACCGCGTCGTAGGTCCCCGGTTCCCGGGCCGCGAAGATGTCAAGGGCCTCCTGGCCGTTTACAGCGGTGTCCACAGCCGCGCCGTTCATTTCCAGAAGCGTCACCACAATCTCCCGGTTCAGCTCGTTGTCCTCAGCCAGCAGGAAACGTTTCCCTGCAAGGCCCGAATCGCAGTGCCCGGACGGCTCCGGATTCCGCTCATCCAGCTTTGAGAACGTGTCGTAGATCGCGGACCGGAACAGGGGCTTGGCGATAAAATAGTCGATGCCCGCAGCCCGGGCCTCCGCCTCGATGCCGCTCCAGTCGTAGGCCGTGATCATGATGATCATGGTATCCTCCCCCACCAGGCTTCGGATCCGCCTGGCCGTCTCGATCCCGTCGATCCCGGGCATTTTCCAGTCGATCATGGCGATGTCGAACATCCGGTCCTGGCATAGGCTCATCTCCACCTCTGCCACGGCCTGGTAGCCGGAATCCGCCCACACGGTTCTGGCCCCAATGTCCTCCAGGATATCCGCCGTCTGCCGTCCCACCTCCGGATCGTCGTCCACCACCAGCACCTCAAAGCCTTTCAGAAGATTCTGCCGTTTCCGCTCCCACTCCCGCTCCTGGTTGTCGGATACCAGCTGAAAGGGAATTGTGACGGTGAAGGTGCTGCCTTTGTCCTTTTTGCTCTCCACGCCGATGGTTCCGCCCATGAGCTGCACCAGATTGTAGACGATGGACAGGCCCAGGCCGCTGCCCACATTGTTGCGGGCATTCCCCGGGTTCTCCTGCTCAAAGGGCTGGAAGATCCGCTGCATGAATTCTTCAGACATGCCGATGCCGTTGTCCCAGACCATAAACTCCAGGTAGACGAACCCGTTGGCGCGCTTCTCCTCGCGGATGTCCACCCCCATTTTCCCTCCCGGAGGGGTGAACTTCAGGGCGTTGGAAAGCAGGTTTACCAAAATCTGCTTCATGCGCAGGGAGTCGCCGATATAGTGGCTTTCCAGGGGCTCCCGGTGGCGCATCTCATAGCCCACCTCCTTCTCCAGGGTCTGGGGATAGATGATCTGATTCAACTCCTCCGCAAAGGATTTGAAGTCAAAGAGCTCGTGGGCGATCTCCATTTTGTCAGTCTCGATCTTGGACATGTCTAAAATGTCGTTGATCAGGGACAGGAGATACTTGGATGAGGTGTCAATCTTGCGGAAACAGTCCCGCACCACCTGCCTATCCTCCAGTTTGAGTTGGCCGATGGTGGTCATGCCGATGATGGCGTTCATGGGCGTGCGGATATCGTGGCTCATCCGGGAGAGGAAATCCGACTTGGCCCTGCTGGCCGCGTTCGCGGAGGTCAGGGCATCCCTCAGGAGCTGCTGCTGGCGTGCCTGCTCCTGGCGCTGACTGTCCAAAAGCTTCACCAGATCGATGGCCAACACGTCGTCGTTAAAGGGGTTCTCCACCGCGATCACGTGCACGGAGAGCCAGTGGTACTCCCCGTCGTCCCCGATCTGCTGCATCTCCATGTAGATCTCTTGCTCCCCGGCCTCAAACCTGCGCAGAATCTCCTCCCGCCGGAAGGTGTTCCGGTAATCCTCCTGGTAGGAGGGATAGATCATGGGCAGGCTGTTCTCCACCAGATCCGTGTAGGTCCCCTCCCCCTGAATGGTGTAGGAATCCTGCTCATCCACAAACAGGCTGTAGGTATCCCGGGTCAGATTCAGGCTCATAATCAGGGGATACGCGGTGTAGATCGCGGCGCGCAGAAAACGGTTTTCCAGGATCCGCTCCTGCTCCTGGGCCTTTTCCAGGCGCATCTGCTCCGTGATATCCGTAAATACCGCCTGAATCACCTCCAGACCGTCGCTGTTGACGATCCGGCCCATGACCACGCTGATCCACACCTCCTGACCGTCCCTTCGGACGCAGCGGCGGCGGTAGGACACATTCTCGCCGTTTAGAGTCAGGCGGCCGATGGCTGCCAGGACCCGACCGCGGTCCTCCGCCTCCACATTGTCCAGCGGACTTGTCACATGACGCCGGTACGCTTCCTCGGAGTCATAGCCGTAAAATTTCCAGGTCATGGGATTTAAAGCCACCACCCTGTGGCTGGGATCCGTGGTAAACTGAAGAATACCGCAGGGTATGGTGTTGTACAGGCGTTCCAGAAACTGTGCCTGGTTCTCAAACTCCTGGTTTTTGATGTTCAGAGCCGATTGCAGGCGGATGAATTCTTCCCTGCTGGACTCGATCGGGAACAGTTCGTCCTCCTTAATGGCCTGGTAGGGCACGGAATTGTGGATATGTACGGCCTTAAGACCCTCGTCTGTCTCACGGAACACAAAGGTCACCCGCTGCTGCATGTTGATGTAGAATTCCGATCCCGGCTTGCTGCGCAGCCAGCTCACCCCCTCGCAAAGGTAAGCGCCGCCTCCCAGGTCCATGCAGTGGTAGGTTTCATCGCTCATATCACAGGCGATCATACCGTCCTTTCCGCTCCGGAAGCAGGCGGCCACCGCCTCTTTTCCCTCCGCCTTCTGTTTCTCGCCGCCGCCCAGCCAAATAATGTCATCTGCAAATGTGGAAATCAAAAACTCCAGATCGGAGTCGCAGAAATAAGTCGTCAGTATCTTCCGTGCCAGGCTCTCAACCTCCGCCAGCGTCACATTCCCCAAATCCTTTTACCTCCTTTTATTCAACACAAAAGCCGCTTTGTTTCCATTCCGTCTAAGTTTGCCGTATCCCGTGCCGAGGTGTCGCAGTCAATGGTCATAAAAAACGAAAAACCCTTGAACGAGTCAAGGGTTAAGGGTTTACGAGCGGAGACGGAGGGATTCGAACCCTCGTACCGGGATGAACCGATAAACGCATTTCGAGTGCGCCGCGTTACGGCCGCTTCGCTACGTCTCCTAAAAATAGCCAACTATCGTATTATACACTAAAATTCATCTTTTGGGAAGTGGTTCGCTGTATTTTTCTATATTTTTATTGATTATTTGCGCGAAATCCCGCGGGCAGAATTCCGGCCCGGGGGATTCCGCCGTTTTCCCGGGGGCAAAACACGTTTGCCGGGAAAACGGCAGGGACTCCGCGCGCAGGGAACACTGCGGCAGCGCCGCAAGCTTCCCCGCTTCAGACTGTTTAATATCCGAAATACTGGTTGATCCCAGCCAGCAGCCCGTCCGCCAGGGTATCCAGAGTGGCGGAGGAGTGATCGGAAGCCTTATCGCCCAGCTCGATGTCCACGGAAGGAATGGTGGAAAAGGAGGTCTGGGTCAGGTCCATCTCCATGGCTCCGTTGGAAAAGATCTTCACGCCGGCGGATTTAAGCCCGGCTACCAGGCTGGCGCCCAAGGCGTTGTGCTGCTCCCAGTGGGACTTCACCGGCTCCATGTTTCGGTAGGACTGGTTGGAGGGCACACTCATGTAGAAAGCCCCCTTGTTGTTGGTAGTGCTGTCCCAGTGCAGGGCAATGTGGCAGTCGCTGGTGTTGTTAGCGATCACGGTGCGGGCGATGTTGTCCAGCTGGACGTCGTCGCTCTCCCGGATCATCAGCACGTCGTAGCCGTTCGCCAGCAGCTTGTCCTTCAGCTTCAGGGCCATGGCCAGAGTAACCTTGGCCTCCGGGGTTCCGTCGGAAAATGTCATGCCGCCGGACACCGCCACCGCCGAGGTAGCGCCCGCGCTGGTGGTGCCGCCTGTCACCTTGGGGGTGCCGTCGGGATGGCACTGGGTCTTTACGCTGCTTCCGCCCGAGGTGCCATGGCCCGCGTTAACGCAGATTGTCTTGTTCTTGCGGTTTTCGGCCTCGGAGCGGTACAGTTTTGCCGCCCCGGAATTGATCTTGGAAAAGTCCGCGTATTTCCAGGAGGCGTCCAGCTTCACCTCGCCCGCCTCCACGTTGGCGGAATTCGAGGCCGCCGTGGTCTCGGGGACCTCGGTGGTCAGAAACGCCGTGGCCACGTAATACACCTGGCCGTCCATCACAATGCGGCTCCACTCCTCGCTGATTCCGGTGCGCTTAAGCTCTTCGCCCGCGCCTGCTGTGGTCACCACGTTGGAGTTGTTCTGCTTGTTGCAGCTGGAGCGCACGTTTACCGGCGTCCCGTCCGCGGTTTTTACATAGACCGTCTCGTCCACCTCGTCGAATTCCGGCGGCTTGGCGGTGGTCAATTCCGCCTCGTTGCGGCTGGACTCAGGGGTGGGCTGGGTGTTCCCGTCCGCCTGCCCGCCATCTGCCGCAGCCTGGCTGTCTCCGCTATCCGCCGCGGCCTGACCGTCTCCGCCGTCCGCCCGGTTTTGACCGTCTCCGACAGCTGTCTGATCCGAGGCCGCCTCCACCGGCTTGTATGTCCCGCACGCGGAAAGGGCTCCGCTGGTGCAGAGCGCGCCTGCGCAGAGCACCGCCAAGCCCATTTTCGTCATTGTTCGTCTCATAAAATCGTTCCTCCTCCGGCCACGTAGTCCCCGGTGTAGAATACCACGGCCTGTCCCGGCGTCACCGCCCGGACCGGCTCGTCGAACACGCATTCCACCAGGTCTTCGCCGATCTCGCGTATGGTACAGGCCGCGCCTCTGTGGCTGTAGCGGATCTTTGCATCGACCCGCAGCCGCCCGCCGTGAAGCCCGTCCACCGCCATCCAGTTCAGTTTACTACAGCGGAGAATATTTGTAAATACATCTTCGCCTTCCCCGATCACCACCTCGTTGGTGTCCGGGCGGATCTCTACCACGAACACAGGGCGGCCCATGGACAGGTTCAGGCCCTTGCGCTGGCCCACGGTATAGTGGGAAATCCCCTTATGACGTCCCAAAACATTTCCATGGAGGTCCACGAAATTGCCCTCGGGACAGGATTTGCCGGTGTAGTCCTCAATGAATGATGCGTAATCCTTGTCCGGCACAAAGCAGATCTCCTGGCTGTCGGGCTTGTGGGCCACATTGAGGCCGATCTCCTCCGCCATCCGCCGAATCTCGTCCTTGTGATAGCTGCCCACGGGCATCAGAGTTCTGGAAAGCTGCTCCTGGGTCAGGTTGTACAGGGCGTAGGTCTGGTCCTTGGCCTCGGTGACGGAACGGCGCAGGGCGAAACGCCCGTTTTCCAGCCGCTCGATCCTGGCGTAATGGCCGGTTGCGATGTAGTCGGCCCCGATGGCGATGCTGCGACGCAGCAGGGACTCCCACTTCACATAGCGGTTGCAGGCGATGCAGGGGTTGGGCGTTCTGCCCTCCAGATATTCCCCTGCGAAGTAGTCCATCACGTGCTCGCGGAATTCCTGCTTGAAATTCATCACGTAGTAAGGGATCTCCAGCTGCATAGCCACCCGGCGGGCGTCATCCACGGCGCTTAAGCCGCAACAGCCCCCCTGTTCCTCCTGCACGTCCCCGTCCTCGTCCTGCCAGATCTGCATGGTCACGCCGATCACCCGGTAACCCTGCTGTTTTAAAAGGTAGGCGGCCACAGAGGAATCCACTCCCCCGGACATGCCCACCACTACGGTCTTTTTCTCTTCACTCATGGCCGATTAATAATCTTCCTCTTCTTCCTCTTCGCCGATGTTGTCCTTGGGTTTCTCAAGCCCGTCGATGGTGATGCCGTTCTTCTGGGCGTAATCCCACAGCGCCGCGTGGATGGCCTCCTCGGCCAGCAGGGAACAGTGGATCTTTACGGGCGGAAGTCCGTCCAGGGCCTCACAGACGGCCTTGTTGGTCACCTGCATGGCCTCGTAGATGGATTTGCCCTTGACTAACTCCGTGGCCATACTGCTGGTGGCCACGGCGGCGCCGCAGCCGAAGGTCTTAAACTTCACGTCCCGGATGATCTGGTTCTCGTCGATATCCAGGTAAATGCGCATGATATCGCCGCACTTGGGATTTCCCACAGTGCCCATGCCGCTGGCATTTTCAATTTCTCCTACATTTCTTGGGTGCTCAAAATGGTCCATTACTTTCTCTGTATACATAATTCAATCTCCTGTATTTTGGGTTTTGTGAGCGGGCGGGGAGGCCCCGCCGCCCGTGGCGCTGTTATCCGGGAATCCCCCGCCGCCCGTAACCGGCGGTTACCGGTTGTTTTTCTTCATGAAGTCCTCGTAAAGCGGGGACAGGTTGCGCAGGTAGGCCACGATCTCCTTCAGCTTCTCCACCACGTAATCCATCTCCTCTTTGGTGTTCTCCTCGCTTAAGGTCAGCCGCAGAGAGCCGTGGGCGATCTCGTGGGGCAGCCCGATGGCCAAGAGCACGTGGGAGGGATCCAGGGAGCCGGAGGTACAGGCGGAGCCGCTGGAACCGCAGATTCCTTCCATGTCCAGCTTGATGAGCAAGGACTCGCCCTCGATAAACTGGAATGCGAAGTTCACGTTGTTGGGCAGACGGTTTTTGCGGGAGCCGTTGATCCGGGTATAGGGAATCTCGGCCATGACGCGGTCCATCAGGTAGTCGCGCAAGCCGGTCTCATACTTGGAGCGTTCCTCCAGCGTGGCCATGGCCAGCTCCACGGCCTTGCCGTAGCCCACGATACCTGGTACATTTTCCGTGCCGGCACGGCGCTTGCGCTCCTGGGCGCCGCCGTGGATGAAAGAGCGGATTTTCACGCCCTTACGGATATAGAGGAAACCGATGCCCTTGGGGCCGTTTAACTTGTGGGCGCTGGAGCTGAGCATGTCGATGTTGTACTCGTCCACATTGATCGGAACGTGAGCGTAGGCCTGCACCGCATCGGTGTGGAACAGGATGCCGTGCTCTCTGGCGATCTGTCCGATCTCCCTTATGGGCTCGATGGTGCCGATCTCGTTGTTGGCGAACATGATGGAGATCAGGATGGTGTCGGGCCGGATGGCCTTCTTAAGCTCATCCAGCTTGACCACGCCGTTCTCGTCCACGTCCACGTAGGTCACCTCAAAACCACGCTTCTCCAGATGGGCGCAGGTGTGCAGCACCGCGTGGTGTTCGATCTTGCTGGTGATGATGTGCTTGCCCTTGGACTGGTAAGCTTCCGCAGCGGCGGTCAGCGCCCAGTTGTCGGACTCGCTGCCCCCGGCGGTAAAATATATCTCCTCGGTCCTGGCTCCCAGGGACTTCGCGATGGTCTCGCGGGCCCCGGTCACCGCCTTTTTGGTGATGGTTGAAAATTCGTATACGGAAGATGGATTCCCGTAATATTCGCTGAAGTAGGGAAGCATGGCCTCCACCACCTCGGGCCGCGTCTTGGTCGTGGCCGCATTGTCCAGATAAATCAACTGTTTCATGTTGCAAATCCGCCTTTCATTTTGTTTTATACATAGCATAAAGTTAAAAGCTTCATCTACGCTACTTACTATACCATTTAATTCCTACAATTTCAATGGGAATGATATTATTTTGTATTAAAAATGGAGTTTTTTTATCCACTATTGTATCATATGCAATTTTGCAGCCGGAATTCCTGATGATCCGCCCGAACCGGCGCGCAAAAAAAGAGATACCGCACTCTGAAGCGATATCCCTTTTTGCAGGTTTATTAAATTCTCACCCTTTCACTCCCGTCATGGCAATCCCTTCCACAATATAGCGTTCCAGCAGAAGATACGCCACAATCGCCGGAATGGAAGCCACCATGGAAGCGGTCAGAGGCACCACATAATCGATGGAGTATTGCCCGATAAAGGTCGGTATGCCCACTGGAAGCGTGAAAATATTTTCATCCATGGCGCACAGGAAGGGCCACAGATAATTATTCCAGCTGGCCATAAAGGCAAATATGGCTACCGTAACCAGAACCGGTTTTGATAGCGGCAGAATCAGACGGGCGAAAATCTTACCATGGCCTGCGCCGTCGATGATGGCAGCCTCGATCAGCTCGTCCGGTATCCCTTTGAAAAAATTCGTCAGAATAATCATATTCATAGACACGGCAATCGTAGGAGCCATAATTCCCACATAGGAGTCCAGCAAATGCAGCCGGTTGCAGATAATGTAGAGCGGAATGATAGTGGCCTCTCCGGGAACCATCAGCCCGATAAGGAAAAACAGGTAGACCAGCCCCGACCCCCGGAAACGGATTTTTGAAAGGGCGTAGGCTGCCATAGCCGACAGCATCACCACCAGCAGAGTGGAAACCAGCGCGATCACCACGCTGTTGAACAGCCACAGCGGCACCTTACTGTCAAAGAGCACGCGGGGATAGTTCTGCGCGGTGTAAGGCGGCAAAAACCACTGTATGGCATTGGACACCGCGGTTCCCTCTTTTTTGAAGGACACCGCCAGAGCCCATATCACCGGAAATAAGAACAATACCGCCACCAAGGTCGAAACAATCGTCAGCAGTACGCCTGCAACGCCTTTTTTCCGTTTCATCGCTCTCCCCTCCTTTGCACCGAAAGCTGCGCCACCGTCAACACCAGCAGAATCAGAAACAGGGCGAAGGACATAGCGGAGGCGTACCCCATATTGTTTTTCTCAAAGCCGGTCTGATAAATCAGCTGGATCAACGGGCGGGTGCTGGTACCCGGGCCGCCTTTGGTGATCAGCCAGAACTGGCCGAACACCTTGAACGAGGCGATCACCTGGAGCATAAAGATCAGGTAAGTGGTCCGTTTAAGCATCGGGATCGTGATATAGAAAAATGCCTTCACATCCGTGGCCCCGTCCATGGCCGCCGCCTCATAGAGCTGGCCCGGTATATCTTTCAATGCGGAGAGATAGAGCATCATGCTGTAGCCCACCGTCCACCACACCGTGGCCGCCACCACCACAAACCAGGGCCGCTGGCCCTCAGACAGCCAGAATATCTCCTCCGCCGGCTGCAGCACACCGATGGTCTTTAAAAAGCTGTTGACAAACCCCAGATAGGGCTTAAACATAAATAGGGCGCAGTAAGAGACAACCGTCACGGACAGCACGTTGGGCAGATAGTAGGCAACCCGAAAAAATTTTCTTCCCCGGCTGTTTCGGTTGGCCAAAAGGGCCAGAAGCAGCGCCAGCACCATCAGCACCGGAACTGTCAACACCACAAATTTTGTGGTATTTCCCAAAGCTTCCCAGAAATAGCGGTCGCCCAGAAACTTCTGATAATTTTTCAGGCCCACAAACCGCTGCTTGCCCATCAGCCCCCATTTGTGCAGGCTGACATAGAGTCCCTGTATGATCGGCCAGATGGTAAAAATCGTGTAGAACACCGTGAACGGCAGCAAAAACAACACCGCGGCCAGCAGATTTTTTCGTTTGTACGTCATAACAGGGACTCCCCCTTTACTTTCTATTCGATGTCTGCACGGATTGTGGCGATCATATCATCCACCATATCCTCCGCGGACACGTCTCCGTTCCAATAGCTGTCCAGCTTCTCAATCATATCAGCCCTCGCCGTATAGAAGGACTCGGACTGCGGCGGATACGCAGCAATCTGCGCGGCACGCATGTACTCGCTTCTCTGTGGCAATGCCTTAAACGCATCGCTCTGTGTCACCGTCAGGTTAGAAGGAATCTGGCCGGACTCAGCCCAGGTAAGCCCTCCGTTCTTGGACGCCCATGTGATAAAATCGATGGCGCCCTGCGTCTCCTCCGGAGTGCGGCCAGGATTCACCGGGATAGTAAACACGTGGGAATCCGCCCAGGCGCTCTCCGTCCCAAACAGGCTGGGCACCAGAGTGGCCTTAAAGTTCAGACCGTCCGTGGCACCGAACTTGCCCACGCACCACGTGCCGGTAAACACCATGGCAGCCTTTCCGGCCTGGAAGATCTTGTCCTGCTCCTCCGTGGTCGTCAGGTTGGGGGTAATGTACTCTTCGTCAAACAGCATCTTGATAAATTCCGCAGCCTTGATGGCCTTATCCCGGTCGATAGCGACCTTGCCGTCAGCGTCGATCACATTGGTTCCGCCCATGGAATAGTACACCTGCCACCAGTAGCGGAAGGGATAATCCTGAATTTTGTCCATAGCCAGCGGATACGTCCCCTCCGGCAGTTTTTCTTTGAGCTGTTTGAGTAATGCCACAAAGTCGTCCTCGGTATTGACCGACAGATCCGGCTCAATTCCCGCCTCCTTGAACAGATCGGTGTTCAGATAGGCGATCAGGCAGTGGGTGTCCAGCGGCACCCCGTAGACTTCGCCGTCGAACGTCACGGTGTTCCTGGCGCCCTCTGTATACTCCGACCAGTCCAGACTGGTCTCAAAGGACTGCACCGCTCCGTTCGCCACCAGTTCCGGCAGCTTGGAGACGTGAGAAACACCGATATCCGGCCCCTTACCGGCCGCCACTGCGGTCATCAACTTCGTGTAATAATCCGCCCACACCAGTTTCACGGGTACGATCTTATACTCCGGGTTGGTGGCGTTATAATCGTCGATGATCTTGTCCATCCAGTCGCCGTCGCCGCCGCTGAACAGGGACCAGAAAATCAACTCATGCTCACCGGCCACAATTTTCTCAGGATTGTTTACAGTACCGTCGCCGTTCACATCCGCAGCCTCCGCCGCCCCCGTGGTTTCAGGAGCCGCTGTGGCAGATGCCTCCGGCGCTTTCGTCTCCGGCGCCTGGGTCTCCGGCGCCTGGGGGGCGGCCGTGGTGGGAGCATCCTTGCCGGACGAGCAGCCAAACAGCGACAGGCCCATAACGCCGGCCATCAGTAATGCGGTCAACTTCTTGCATTTTTTCATTTCTAATCCTCCCTTTCTTTGAAGTAAATCAACTAGATGGTTCCCTTTATTAAAACATGCCGGTCACAGCATCGTTTCAATCTGATCATTGATCTGCCTTAACGCCCCCGGGTCCACCTTGGGCGTGCGGTCCGGCCGCAGCAGACCGTTGATCTCCTGTTCCACGTCGGTAAACTGAGTGTAACAGAACCCCTGGATCATCCCGGACCGGCTGATGGCGCGGATGATGCGCTGGTACTCCGCCAGAAATTCCTCAGCCCCGGACGCGCTGGTATATCCCCACCCCCCCTCCGGCGCCAGTGCGATCCCGCCGCACTCCGAGAGGATCACCGGCTGTCCCTTGTAACCGTACCCCTTTGCAAAGGGCTTGCGGATCATAATATCCGCCAGTCCTTCCACCGAACAAAGCCCCCTGGAGAAACGCTCCTGCATCCCGGCGTCCGACCGTTCCCCATGGCGGTAGCTGTGCACCGCCACAAGATCCGTCTCCGTCATCTCCCAACCGTCGTTGGAAATCACCAGCCGGTTCCCGCCCAGGCTGCGCGCCAGATGGTACATGGCATTGGCAAACGCCTGCTGCTCGGGGTCATGGCTGACCGCCGGAATCCCCCAGCTCTCGTTGAGCACGTTCCATACCACAATGCAGGGATGGCTGTAATCCCGCTCGATCAGGCCGCACCACTCCCGGACAAAGGCAGAGGCCGCCTGGTGCGTATAGCTGATGAAGCTGCCCATGGATTCCCACACCAGAAATCCCATGCGGTCCGCCCAGTACAGAAATCTGGGATCCTCCGCTTTCTCGTGTTTACGGCAGCCGTTAAACCCCATTTCCTTAGCCCGTCTTATATCCTCCCGGTACGCCTCATCCGAGGGCGCGGTCACCAGGCTGTCCGGCCAATAACCTTGATCTAAAACCAGTTTTTGGAAATAAGGGCGATTGTTCAGGTAAATCTTTCCCTCTGACACATGGATCTTGCGCATACCGAAATAGGTGTCCACCGAGTCCCAGATCTGCCCATCAGACTCCAGCTCCGTGTGCACGTCAAACAGCGTCGGGCTCTCCGGAAACCAGCACAGTCCACTGTAATGGAAACTGCCGTTCAGAATCCGGTTATGAAATACGTCCACCGCAAACTCCCCGTTCCGTTCCCGGCTTATAAACCCACCCTCGTAAATCTCTTCGTCCTTCACCCGGATCTGCCATCGCAGACGGCACGGCAGAGGACATTGCTCCGACAGGTTGAAACGGATGCGCACCAAACCGGCATCCACGTCGGAATCGTAACGTATTCCTTCAATATGGGCCTCATCCAGGGGTTCCAGCCATACGGACTGCCATATCCCCGAGGACGGCGTATACCAGATAAACGCGGGATCTCCCGCCCAAAATTGCTTTCCCCGGGGGATCGTCTCATCTTTAAGCGGATCCCAGACCCGGACCTCCAGCACTTCCTCACCGCCGGTCAGATACGGGGTGATATCGGCCGAAAAAGGCGTATAGCCGCCCTCATGGCTGCACGCCAGCGAGCCGTTTACAAACACCTGGCTGCGGTAGTCCACCGCCCCGAAATGAAGGATAATCCGACTCCCGTTCCATTCCTCCGGGACCCGAAACGTCCGGAAATAACGCATGGCGTCATACGCTCCGCTCACTCCCGTCCCACTCATGGCGCATTGATAGGCGAACGGTACCTGGATTGTACAGGTCTGGTCCCCAAGCGTAATCCCCCATTCTCCATTGAGGCTGCACCAACGTTCCCTCCGAAATTCCGGCCGCGGATATTCTCCCCTCATGTCAAATCCTCCGAATATCTTGTAATGGTTAAATTGTTTAAGTTTTTATTTATTACATTCTTTTTGTAATTTATATTTCTAAATTCATGCTAGCATTTTCTATCCAATCTGTCAATATATTTTGAAATTAATTGCTTTTTTAAGTATTCTTTCACAATATTTTTTCTCGTATTTTCCGTTTCCTTTTAACACCTATTTATTTATTACATTTTTTATACAATTAAATGGACGTTTTTGAAAATTTACTGGAATTTATACTTCAGTTTTGATAGAATAAAAGAAAATGAATCAGAACACTCAGGAGCGCTTATGTCAAAATCAAAGAAACCCATTCAGCTGAGCAATGACCGGAACATTCACCTGCGCACCACCGTTCCCTCCCACCAGGAACAGCTGGTTCACATCGGAAAGGCCATCTCCTCGCCCGTACGCCTCCAGATTTTAAACCTGTTGGACAATACCCCCATGTCGATTCAGGAGATCGCCTCCACGCTCGACATTCCGGTATCCTCCACCGCTATGCACATACGCTGCCTGGAGGAGGCCCGCATTGTGGTAACCGAATCTCAGCCAGGCCTGCGCGGCTCCATGCGCGTGTGCATCAACAGCGTGGAATCAATCCGCATCGACGTATCCATGCCGGAGGCCGACCGCCGGAGCAAGAGTATCACCTTCGACATGCCGGTGGGGAATTATTACGACTTTGAGGTAGCGCCCACCTGCGGCCTGGCCGATAAAAGCGGGGTCATCGATACCTACGACAACCCGCGCGCCTTCTACTCCCCTCTGCGGACCAACGCCCAGCTCCTGTGGTTTCACAAGGGTTTTATCGAATACCGTTTTCCCAATTTCCCGCCGCCTGTGCCGCTAAAAGAGCTGACATTCAGCCTGGAGCTGTGTTCAGAGGCCCCGGGCTTCGCGGAGGACTGGCCCTCGGACATCACGTTCACGGTCAACGGCCGCGATATCCTGACTTACCAGTCTCCGGGCGACTTCGGGGCCAGAAGGGGCAGTCTGACTCCCGAGAGCTGGAAATCCGGCAGCACCCAGTACGGTCTTCTGAAAACCGTCTCCGTGCGTCCCAACGGCGGTTATCTTGACGGAAAGCTGAAAAATCCCGACATCACCCTGGAGGCGCTGAATCTGCCCTCCCAGCCCTATATTTCCTTTGCCGTCTCCGTGCGTGAAACTGCCAAATTTGTAGGCGGCGTAAATCTTTTCGGCCGGGAATTCGGCGATTACAGCCAGGGAATCGTCATGTCGATGTTCTATTAGAAAAAGCCAGACAACTTCAAGCCCCACATACGGCTCTGCAGCCCGCTTCCCCGGCGCAGGGCCGTTTTGCCCCGTCCCTTTCCATTTTTCTCCCGGACCTCTCCCGCAAAGCCGCTCCCAATCTTTCCGCTTCAATCTTCCCGCCCGCGTCATAACCTACCGCCTCCCCCATATATTTATAATAATTCGCAAAACCCGGAGTTTATATGAACAGTCCCAAGACTTCCTCACAATCCATAGGCAGCTGGCTGTCCCCGCGAAAGCGGGCATTTATTACGGGCACGCTGCTGCTCACCGGGACCGGCTTCCTCTGCCGGGTTCTGGGGTTCTTTTACCGGATCTTCATGTCCCGGGCCGTCGGCGCGGAAGGGCTTGGCATCTACAACATGGTCCACCCGGTGTTCGGCATCTGCTTTGCCGTCTGCGCCGGTTCCATTCAGACCGCCCTCTCCCAGTACGTGGCGGCCAACATGAAGCGGGGCCGGGCAGCCTTCCGAAGCGGCCTTATCATTTCCATGTCCCTGTCCGTCCTGCTGGCCGCCTTCATCTGCCGGTTCGACGACTTTTTAGCCGCCAGGCTGCTGTTGGAGCCGCGCTGCGCCCCCTATCTGCCCGTCATGGCCCTGTCCGTGCCCTTCGCAGCCCTGCACGCCTGCATCAACGGCTACTATTATGGCATGCAGAAGGCCCGGGTTCCGGCCTTCTCCCAAGTGGCGGAGCAGGTGATCCGCATGGCGGCGGTATTCCTCATCGTGGATATCTGGGCGGAGCGGGGCCGGGAGATCACCGTCACCCTGGCCGTCTACGGCCACCTGATCGGGGAAATGGCCTCGGCCGCCTTCACCTTCCTCTCCCTGCTCCTGTTCCCGCCGGACCGCGGCCTGCGCCCCGGCCTTCAGACTGCCGGCTGGGGCGGGCTCACCGCGGGGCTGCGCGACACTTCCGGCCCCTTAATGGCCCTGGCCCTCCCCCTCATGGGCAACCGCCTGGTGCTCAACTTCTTAGGCAGCGCGGAAGCCATCTGGATTCCCAACCGCCTGGTGCGCTTCGGGCTCACAAACAGCGAGGCCTTCTCCGTCTACGGCGTGTTGACTGGAATGAGCCTGCCCTTCATCCTCTTCCCCTCCGCCATCACCAACTCCATGGCGGTGCTTCTGCTGCCCACGGTGGCCGAGGCCCAGTCCGACGGCAACGAGGAGCGCATCTCCTCCGTGATCTCCATGTCCCTGCGCTACAGCTGCTACATGGGCATCCTCTGCATCGGCGTCTTTACCATGTTCGGAAGCCAGCTGGGCGTCAGCGTCTTTCGCGACCCGGACGCGGGCGCCTTCATCACCATCCTGGCCTGGCTCTGCCCCTTCATGTACCTGGCCACCACCCTGGGAAGCGTGTTAAACGGCCTTGGCAAAACCTCCATCACTTTCTTCCAGAACGTACTTGCCATGCTGATCCGTCTGGCCTTCGTCCTCTTCGCCATCCCGGTTTTCGGCATCCAGGGTTACCTCTGGGGAATGCTGGCCAGCGAGCTGGCCCTGGCGCTCTTCAGCCTGCTCTCCCTAAAGCGCCTGGTCCCCTTCCGTTGGAACGCCTGGAGTATGGTTCTAAAACCCTCCCTGCTCCTCGCCATCTCCATCGGCCTTTACCGCTTCGCCACCCCCATCTCCAGCCCCTCCGGCCAGCTGCCCCTCTTTATCGAGACGGCCCTGCAAATCGGCTTCCTGTGCTGCTGCTATCTGGGTCTGCTGCTGGTATTCCATCGGAAAAAGGGATACGGCCCTGTGTAAAAATGTCCCTTGCCACCGGTCCATTTTTGCGTTACATTACTTATAAAGCACTCAATACATAAGACGGGAGAAATAAGATGACGGACTGGACGGAAATGCTGAAACAGGAAAGCCTGACGCTGGAGGAGCAGAAATGGGTGTGTAATAAGCTCATGACTTCGGAAAGCCACATGGAGCAGCTGATTCTGAAATACTTTACCGCAGCGGATTTCCGGGCGGTGAACGCGCGCCGGATCGGCAGCGGAGTGATCGGCGGCAAGGCCTGCGGGCTTTTGGTTGCCCGCAAGCTGATCGCGCTCAAAATGCCGGAACTTGCGGCCCACATGGAACCTCACAACTCCTATTTTATCGGCACGGACGTGTTCTACCAGTACATGGTATTAAACCGGTGCGCCGAACTGAAAGCCCGGCACAAACTGGAAAAGGAGCATTTCCAGGAGGCCGAGGAGCTGACAAGGCGGCTGCAGAACGGAAAAATCCCGGAGGAGATCCGGGTTCAGCTGGAGGAGATGCTGGACCACTACGGCAATCTGCCGATCATCGTTCGCTCCAGCAGTATCATGGAGGACGGCTACGGAAACGCCTTCTCCGGAAAGTACGAGTCCGTGTTCTGCATGAACCAGGGGACTAAGGAAGAACGCCTGAAAGAGCTGGAGGACGCCATCCGGCGCGTCTACGCCAGCGTAATGAACGAATCAGCCATTGAATACCGTAGAAAACGCCATCTGCTGGACATGGATGAGCAGATGGCGCTGCTAATCCAGCAGGTCTCCGGCCAGACCTACGGGGATTACTACCTGCCGGTGGCCGCAGGCATGGGCTGTTCCTACAATCCCTACAAATGGATGGAGTATTTAAATCCCAGGGCCGGGATGCTGCGCATGGTGGCGGGTCTCGGAACCCGGGCCGTGGAGCGCACGCCCGGAGACTATCCGCGGTTAGTGGGGCTGGACCGCTCTCAGGCCAACCTGCGGACCACCCTGGCGGACCGCCACAAATACTCCCAGCGGCAGGTGGACGTCCTGGACTTCCCGAAAAAGCAGCTTTGCACCAAAAAGCTGGATGAGATCATCGAGCTGCTGCCCAAATGGCAGAAGAAGCTGGTGCTGAGCCGGGACACCGAAGCCGAGGACCTGCTGGCGGAGCGGCACGTGTATAAAAAGGTTTATTTTGCGGACTGTCAGGGCATTGTGGACAATCACGAGTTCATCAGCATGATGTACTCCATGCTGCAGATGCTGGAATCCAAGTATGAATGTCCGGTGGATGTGGAATTTGCCATCACCTGTCCCGAGGAAAATACCTGGAAGCTGAACCTGCTCCAGTGCCGCCCCCTGCAGTCCGCCGCGTCGGAGCAGGTGCACATCCCCACCGGCGTGGACGACAATCTGCTCTTCGACGTGCGCCAGACCACCATGCGCCGCTCCAAGACGGAGCTGATCGACTACATCGTGTGGCTGGACCCCCGGAAATATTACGAGTATCCCTACGCGAAAAAGACGGACGTGGCCCGGCTGATCGGGCGGATCAACCGGTATTTTGAGACGGTCGACAAAAAGCTCATGCTGCTGGTTCCCGGCCGCATCGGCACCTCTTCCCCGGAGCTTGGCGTGCCGGTGTCCTACGCGGAAATCAGCCAGTTTAACGCCATCTGCGAGGTGGCGTACAAGGACGCCGGCTACCATCCGGAGCTGTCCTACGGAAGCCATATGTTCCAGGATCTGGTGGAGGCCGACGTCTACTATGGGGCCATCAACGACAACCGCAACACCCGCCTGTATCAGCCCGAGCTGCTGCAGCGCTACCCGGAAGTCTTAAAAGCCCTCCTGCCCGGCGAGACGGAGCTGACCGATATTGTGAAGCTCTACGACCTCAGCGGCAACAGAGCCTGCCTGATCCTGGACGCCGGACAGGGGCGGGCGGTGTGCCGTCTGGGCGGGCCAACGCAGGGATAGGGGCAACGCCCGTCCATGCAGCTCCAGCAGGGCCGTCTCCGCATTAGTGGAGGGGGATTAACCGTCCCACGGCAGGCTGCTATTTCCGCTGCTTTTTCAAGCGCCGCGGCGGTGTGCGCCGCAGACATCAGAGAGGATAAAACCAGGAGCGGCTCCAGGCAAATACCTGTGTGCCGCTCCCAAAACTCTGTCCCTTCGATTTTATCTCACCGCCTCAAAATCCCTTCAACCGCTTCCAAAAGCCCCTCTAGCTCAATCCTCTCCACCACAAAATCCGCTGCCCGCTTCGCCTCCTCACACCCATTTCCCATTGCAACCCCCACTCCCACATACGCCAGCATCGACACGTCATTCTTCCCGTCCCCCACAGCCGCCGCTTCCTCCGCCTTCATCCCGAAATACTCCAGCGTCCTCTCAATCCCCCCGCATTTTCCTCCTCCAAAGGGCAGCAGATCCACCGCATTTCCCGCATGCCACATGGCATGGCCGCAGCCCGGAAGGCCCGCGATAATCTCTCCGGCCCGCTTCGCATCCACATAAGGCACAATCTGATATACCGGATTCTCCAGCGCCCGCCCGATGTCCCCCACCGGCGGCAGCGCGGTGCCGATTCCCCGCTGCACCAGTTCCACCCGCGGGTCCGTATAATTGATATACATCCTGCCCTCCTCCATAAACAGACAGGGGAACGGCTCCTCCTCCATCATCTTCAAAAGGCGTCTCACCTGCCCCGGATCAATGGGATTTTTATAAATGGCCCGCCCCGGAAGCTCCCGTCCCTCGCGCACATAGCAGAGCTGCCCGTTGAGCGTCACGTAAGCGTCAAATTCCAGATCCCCCAAAAGCCCTTCCTCCTCGATTTCCAGCCAATGGCGCCCCGTGGCGATGCACAGCCGCATTCCCGCCTCCCGGGCCATATCCAGGGCCCTGCGGGTGTACTCCGGTATGCCCTTCTCCTCGAAATCCCTCAGCGTTCCATCGATGTCAAAAAAGATTGCCTTGATCATATCATTGACTTTCCCTTCTCTTCGCGTTATAGTTATTAAATGATTATTATTCACACTTATTTATCACTTGTGAAAGGACGTGTTATTTATGGCGGATCAGAAAAATGTAAAAGAGGTGGATCTCGGATCCGGCAGTGTCGGAAAGCTTCTGTTCAGCCTGGCACTTCCCGCTATCTCGGCCCAGGTCATCAATGTTCTCTATAATATGGTGGACCGCATGTACATCGGCCACCTGCCGGATGTGGGCGCCAGCGCTCTGACCGGCGTGGGCGTCACCTTCCCCATCATCATGGCCATCTCCGCCTTTGCGGCCCTGGTCAGCATGGGCGGAGCTCCCAGGGCCTCCATCATGCTGGGCAAAGGCCGCAGGGACGAGGCCGAGAAGATCCTCGGAAACTGCACCACGGCTCTGATCGCGGTATCGCTGATCCTGACCGCGGTCATTCAGCTGTTCGGTCAAAGAATCCTCTTAACCTTTGGCGCCAGCGGCGACACCATCGAATATGCCTGGAGCTATATGCAGATCTACTCCATCGGCACCATCTTCGTCCAGCTGGCCCTCGGCTTAAACGCGTTCATCAACGCCCAGGGGTATGCCCGAACCGGCATGCTGACCGTGCTCATCGGCGCAGTCTGCAACATTATCCTGGACCCCATTCTCATGTTCGTGCTGCACATGGGCGTCCGGGGGGCAGCCCTGGCCACCATCATTTCCCAGGGAATCAGCGCGGCCTTTGTGGTCATGTTCCTGGTGTCCGGCAAGAGCTATTTAAAGATCCGCATCCCCTGCCTGAAGGTGGAAAAGTCCGTGCTGATGCCCGCCATCGCCCTGGGCGCGGCCCCATTTGTGATGCAGTTTACGGAGAGCATCTTAAACATCTGCTTCAACACCTCCCTGCAGCGCTACGGCGGCGACATCGCGGTGGGGTCCATGACCATCTGCAGCAGCGTGATGCAGTTCTCCCTGCTGCCCCTCATGGGCATGTGCCAGGGCGCCCAGCCCATTATCAGCTTCAACTACGGCGCCAGGAAAATCCACCGGGTGGACTCCGCCTTCCGCCTGCTGCTCGTCACCTGCCTGGGTTACGCCACCGTGCTGTGGTCCGTGGCTATGTTTTTCCCTCACGTGTTCACCGGCATTTTCACCCAGGACCAGACCCTGACCGGATACGCCGTCTGGGCCCTGAGAATCTACATGGCAGCCTCCCTGATGTTCGGCGCGCAGATCGCCTGCCAGCAGACCTTCATCTCCCTGGGGGACAGCAAGACCAGCCTGTTTCTGGCCCTGTTGCGCAAGGTATTTTTGCTGATTCCGCTCATCTATCTCCTGCCCCGGTTCTTTGAGAACAAGGTCATGGCCGTGTTCCTGGCCGAGCCCATCGCGGACGCCGTGGCCGTGTGCACCACGGTGGCTCTGTTTGTGGTTTCCTTCCGCAAACTGAAGCGGGAGCTGGGCGGCTGAGGCGGGTGCGCGAGCCGGATGCGCCGGGTACGCGAGCCGGGGAGCCGGGGCCAGGCAAACGAGCCTAAGTCCGGCCCCACGCAAGCCCTACAAATACGATTTCGTCCGATTCAAATCCGTCACCAAATGCGGATTTTCCGCCCGCATCCGCTCGTACAGCACCCGGGCGTTTTCCCGGTCCGCCTTCAGCAGATCCAGTTCCCGCTCGGTGATGCCCACCAGCTGGATAAAATCCGTCCTGCCGTAGATGGTGTCCACGCCCCGGGCCTCCGTGTCGTACACCGTCATCAGGGCGGTGATCTGAGAATCCCGGTCCCGGTTGATGGAGCCGCCGTCCCCTGCGATAAACTGGAAGGGTTCGAAAAACCGTTTCTCGGTATAGGTGTAGTACGCCAGATTGCTGAGCATGCCGATGGCCCACATGCAGCTCTCATTGTCCGTCTCCGCCAGCTTGATGGTCATCTCATACCCCCAGTTGTTCCACTCGCCGCCCAGGGCGTCCTCGTCGGCGTACAGCTCCGTCATGCCGAAGGTGACGATGTGCTTGTAGCCGTTGGGAGAATCGTAGATGGAATACCCGTCCAGGTAGCAATCCCCGCCGAACATGGCCCGGGCTGCCATATTGGTGCCGTAATGGGACGGCTCCCTGCCCGGGTACAGCTTCTCAAAGACGCTCTCAATAGCCTCCCAGCCCGGTGCCCACTCCTCATCCTCCTCCAGCTTTTTTCTGAATTCCTCTGCGGTCATAACCGTGTCCTCCCTTTCCTGTTCTCATAAACACAACTTTACCATATCCCGGAAGGTTTGACTACCCGGTTTTCCCGGCAACCGCCCTGAGCCGGCGCACGCAGCCCCTCACACTCAAAAAAGCTGATGGGAACCCATCTCCCACCAGCTTTTCCTCGTTTCTGTTTCCTCACTCAATCTCTCCCAAAACACGCACTACACAAACCGGCACACATGATCCACCGCGATATCGGAGAACCCGTAGGCCTCCGCCTTGGTCATCTTGCCGTTGCACACCTCAAGGAACTCATCGAAGAGCTGTTTTCCGCTCTCCCTGATGGTGCAGGCGCCGTCTACGATGCCGCTGACGTCCACGTCCATGTTGTCCTCCATGCGCTGGTAGGTCAGCTTGTTGCCCGTGACCTTGATCACCGGGACGATGGCGTTGCCCGTGGGGGTGCCCCGGCCGGTGGTGAACACGATGGCCTGGCAGCCGCCCGCCACCATGGAGGTGACGGAGGAAATATCGTAGCCCGCCGTGTCCATGATGATGGCGCCCTTTTTGGTGGGCCGGGCGGCCTGCTCCACCACCTCCACCACCGGGCGGGTGCCGCCCTTGCGGATGCAGCCCAGACTCTTCTCGTCCAGGGTGGAAAGCCCTCCGGCCTTGTTGCCCGGGGTGGGCTGGCCCGCCCGGCAGTTCTGGCCCGCTCCCGCCAGATGCTCCTCGTACTCCTTGCAGATCTGAATGATCCGGTTGTGAATCTCAGGGGTGGCTCCGCGCTCTGCCAGCACGTGCTCGCCGCCGATGAACTCGATGGTCTCGCTCATCATGGTGGAAGCGCCCGCGTCCACCAAAAGATCACTGAGCTCGCCCACCGCAGGGTTGGAGGCGATGCCCGAGGTGGCATCCGAACCGCCGCACTCGATGCCCATGAGCAGCTCCGAGATGTCGCAGGGAATCCGCTGCTGCCTGGAAGCCGCGGCCGCCATGTCCCGTGCGGCCCGCACCGCCTTCTCGATGGTCTTTAAGGTGCCTCCCTCCTCCTGGATTCCGAAGGAGGCCACCGGCTTGTCGGTAAGGGCCTGTATTTTCTCCCGCAGTTCCCTGTGGGGGACGGTCTCGCAGCCCAGACCGATGATCACCACGCCGTAGACGTTGGGATTTAAGGCGAATCCGGTCAGCACCTTCTGGGACATGGCCGTGTTCGCCGCCACATCGGAGCAGCCCGTGTTAAAAATAATGTTCACGGCCCCGCGCACCTGGCTTGCCACCACCCGGCAGCTCTCGCTTCCGCAGGCGCAGGCCGGGAGAATCAGCACATGGTTGCGGATCCCCACTCTTCCGTCCGACCTTCTGTATCCTAAAAATTCCATATCGCTCCTCCTCACACCATCTCGCTCTCGTAATCTCTGGGTACGCTGTAGATATTCTCATGGTTCACCAGGCACCCTTTGCCGATAGCCCGGTTGGTTCTCCCGATCATCTCGCCGTACTTGACCACCTCGTCCCCCTCGTCAAAGGGGATTAGGGCGATCTTGTGGCAGTAGGGAATGTCCTCCAGCGCCTCCACGGTACAGTATGTATCTCCCTTGCGGTAAACTACGGCGTCTCCCTTTTTGATCTCCATGACGCAGGTCACCACATTGTCGGTCTCCTCCATCATCAGCGCGTTGATTTTTCCGGTTTCCATATACTCCTCCTCACATTTCTAAGCATTTGCGGCGCTCTCCGGCACGTCGGCCAATGCGCCCTCGGTCTTGGCTACCAGCACTGCGGTGGCTGCGTCGCCCACGATATTGGGGATCACGCGGCCCATGTTCAGGATGCGGTCGATACCGGCCAGCAATCCGATGGCCTCCATGGGCAGGTTCACGGAGCTGAGCACAATGGTCAGCATCACCAGGCCGGATCCGGGCACGCCCGCGGTTCCCACGGAAGCCAGGGTAGCGGTGAGCATGACCATGATCTGCTGCATGAGGGTCAGCTCAATGCCGTACACCTGAGCCGTAAAGATAACCGCCACCGCCTCGTAGATCGCCGTTCCGTTCATGTTCATCACAGCGCCAAAGGGGATCACGAAGTTTGCGATCTCGTCGCTGACGCCCAGTTTCTTCACACACTTTAAGTTCACCGGAATCGTGGCAACGCTGCTGCAGGTTGCAAACACGAACATGGCGGCTTCCTTCACGCCTTTTAAGAACTTAACCGGGCTCATATGAGCGCCGACACCCACCATCAGGCCCGCCTGCACCAGCACGGTGAACAGGGCGGAGGCCACGTAAACCGCCAGAATCGTCTTCATATAGGGAAGCAGAATTCCCAGGCCGTTGGTGCCCACCACGTTTGCCATCAGGCCGAACACGCCGTAAGGGGTGAATTCCAGCACGATGGAGGTGATCTCCTTCATGGCGTCCGTGCAGCCGCGGAAGAAGTTTAACACCACGGCGCCCTTGTCGCCCAGTTTGATCAGAGCGAAGCCGAAGAACAGCGCGAAGAAGATGATCTGTAACAGATTCTGGGTGCTCAGCGCCTCAAAGGGGTTTTTCGGGATAATATTGATCAGGGTGTCCAGAGCGCTGGGAATCACCACCGAGGACTCCTCCGCCTCCTTGGGAATCTCAATATTCACGCCCGTTCCCACATTGATCAGATTGGCCATCACCAGGCCGATAAAAATAGCGAAGCCGGTGCTCACCAGGAAGATCACCACCGTCTTCAGGCCGATCTTTCCCAATGTTCGGTAGTCGCCCACGTCGGCGGCCGCGCAGACCAGCAGGCACAGCACCAGCGGCGCCACCACCATGGTCAGAAGACGGACCAGAATGGTCCCCAAAAAGTTAAACATCTTAGCCTGGGGTCCCATCACCAGGCCGCAGAGAATACCCAGCACAAAACCTACCATAATCCGCGTAAACAAACTCAAGCCATTCCATTTCTTAATGATACTCATAAGAATCCCCTTTTCTTGATTGGATTTGCATGAAATACATGCGACTTGTTGCGTTGCTGATCCCTCTATGCCGGCACATAGTAAAAAATAACGATTTTTTCTCGAGAAATTCGTTATTTTTGTCATATTAATTTTATGTTAAAGATGTTATAAAATCAATTTTATAGTATTTATAAAGCCATTAAATTAATTTATAGGGATAAACGCCACACAATCCGAAAGGGGATTCTATGCATCAGGAAATGAAATACATCTATACGGTATACCAGAAAGGCAGCTTTTCCAAAGCAGCGGCAGCCCTGTACCTGACCCAGCCGGCCTTAAGCATCGCGGTCCAGAAGGTGGAGGCAGAGATCGGAATGCCGCTCTTTGACCGGAACCGCCAGCCGCTCAAGCTGACCGAGGCCGGGGAAATCTACATCCGCAAGGTCCGTCAGTTCCAGGCCCTGGAGGACGAGATGAAGCAGCAGTTTCACGACCTGTCGGGCTTAAACACCGGTTCCATCTGCATCGGCGGCTCCCACTATTTCAACTCCTACGTGCTGCCGCCGGTGCTGACGGCCTACGCCGGACGCCACCCGGGCATCCGCCTGGAGCTGGTGGAGGCCGGCTCCTACGAGCTGCTGGGCCTGTTAAAGGACCGGGTCATCGACACCACCTTCAGCTGCAACCCGCTGTACGAGGACGATTTCGACCGCCATCCCGTTTTCCAGGACATCGTGCTGCTGGCGGTGCCCGCCTCCTATAAGGTGAACATCGTCCTGCGGGATTTCGCCCTGACCGGGGAGGATGTGCTGAAAAAAAGGCATATGGAATTGTCCTGCCCTTCCATACGCCTTGAAGCCTTTGGGGATACCCCCTTTATATTGCTGACCGAGGGCAACAACCTTCACGCCCGCAGCAAACACTTTTTTGCAGCCGCGGGGATCACCCCCGTCGTCCGGCTGAAGGTGGCCCAGCTGGTCACCGCCTACCATCTGGCCCGGGGCGGCCTGGGAGCCGCCTTTATCAGCGACATTCTGGTCACCGACCCCGGACCGGACACATTGTACTATAAAATCGACTCCTGTCAGGCTGTCCGCCACTTCGACCTGATCCTTCCCAAAGGCCGCTATCTGTCCAACGCGCTGCGGGAATTTATACAGGTCTTTAAAGAGTTCTATCAGCGCAGCTGACGGGGAAGCTACTTGATCACCAGCGCCTCGTCCTTCCTGGTGGACTTCACCTCGGATTTCACGTACACTTTTACCACGTACAGCGTCAGGCACACAACCGCCGCGCAGATGCCCACTCCGTTGGACAGGGCGGCGGGGAGGCGGAAGCCCTCCTGGGCCTGCAGGATATAGGCGACGCTCACCGAGGTCATATAGGTGGCCGGGACCGCCGCGATCCAGCCGTAATTCTTGCCCACGAAACGGCACACGTAGGTGGCTGCCGCCCACAGCGCCATCATGGCCAGGGTCTGGTTGGACCAGGAGAAATACCGCCAGATGGTGTTATAGTCCAGGAAGGAGATGCCGTATCCCACCAGGAGTAAGGGAACCGAGAGCATCAGGCGCTTCTTGGTGTCCTTCTGGTCGATCTTAAACCAGTCCGCGATGGTCAGACGCGCGGAGCGGAACGCCGTGTCGCCGGAGGTGATGGGACAGGCGATCACGCCCAGCATGGCCAGCACGCCGCCAACGCCGCCCAAAAGCTGGATGGACATGTCGTAAACCGTGGTGGAATTTCCGCCCTTGGCGGCCAGCAGAGCCTGAAGCCCCGTGCCGGCGCCCGCCCGGTCATAATAGAAGGCGATACCCGCGGAAGCCCAGATCAGGGCGATAACGCCCTCCGCTACCATGGCTCCGTAGAACACCTTGCGGCCTTCCTTCTCGCTCTTGATACAGCGGGCCATCATGGGCGACTGGGTGGCGTGGAAGCCGGAAATGGCGCCGCAGGCCACGGTGATGCACATCAGGGGCCAGATCGGAAGCTCCTTGCCGGGATACATGTTTTCCACATGGTCCCAAATCTCCAGCATAGGTCTTGTGCCGCTGTAATACAGCGTAGCTCCCGCGATACCAAGCGCCATGACGATCAGGCAGATGCCGAAAATCGGGTACAGCTTGCCGATGATCTTGTCGATGGGCAGCAGCGTCGCCAGGAAATAGTAGATCAGAATCACAATCGTCCAGAACTGTACGTTCAGGGCCTCCGGCGTCAACAGGGCGATCAACCCCGCCGGGCCTACCATAAACACAACGCCCACCATCACCAGCAGAATCACCGAGAAGATCCGCATGACCACCGCCATGACCGGACCCAGGTATTTGCCTACGATCTCTGAGATGGACGCGCCGTTGTTGCGCTCGGAGAGCATACCGGAGAGATAGTCGTGGACGCCCCCTGCGAAAATAGTGCCGAGCACAATCCAGATGTAGACCACCGGCCCCCACAGCGCCCCGCTGAGCGCTCCGAAAATGGGGCCAAGCCCCGCGATGTTCAGAAGCTGAACCAAAAACGCCCGGCTGGTGGACATGGGCACAAAGTCCACATCGTCCTCCATGGCGTAGGCAGGGGTCTGCCGGCTGTCCGGGTGGAACACCCGCTCCACAAAGCTGCCGTAAAGAAAATAACCGGCAATCAGCAGTACAAGTCCTCCAAGAAACGATATCATATACCTGACCTCCTTAGGGGTAATGCAGGATTCCCACCCACATATACCCAATATTATTTGTCTATAGTATACTACCGAGGTTACAAAATCGGAACCATTTTTGGCATTTCTTAACATATTTGTAACCTTGTCCCCATCCTTCGGATGCGCAAAAAAACCGGGCAGAACCCGCGCCGTTTCCGCGAACCCTGTCCGGTTTTTTATGCATTTCCAGTTTTATCCAATTTATTTCCGGCACAACCCAAGCCTTATGTAAAGTCCAGCACCACCTTGAGCATTTCCCCAGCCCTGCGGTCAAATTCCGCGAAGGCTTCCGGCGCGTCCGCAAACCTGTACACGTTGGTCACAATCTTCTCCAGGTCCACGCCTCCGGCCTTCACCAGGTCGATGAGTTCCAGGAAATCCGCCTTCAGGGCGTTGCGGGAGCCGAACACGTTCAGCTCCTTCTTCTGGATGGTGGTGAAGTTGAAGTCCAGGTTCTTCTTGCCGATGCCGATGAGCACCACGTTTCCGCCGAAGGCCGCCGCGTCGATGCAGTTCTGGAAGGTGGAGGGCAGGCCCACCGCCTCGATGGTCACGTCGAATCCGTCGCCGCCCGTGACATCCTCCACCTGCTCCCGGAAATGCTCCGGCGAGTCGTTGAGCAGCGTCCCCTCCAGGCCGAAGCTGTCCATGGCAAACTGAAGTTTTTTCTCAGCCACGTCCGCCACATAGACCCTGGCTCCCTTGGCCTTGGCCGCCACCGCGGCCAGCACGCCAATGGTACCCGCTCCCAGTACCAGTACCCGGTCCCCGGGCTTAATATTGGCACGGGAAACGCCGTGGTAGCTGATGCAGAAGGGTTCGATCAGCGCCAGGGTTTTGGGCGGAACGCCCTTGCCGTCGTAAATGCGCTCAAGGGGCATTGCGACGTACTCGGAAAAAGCGCCGTCCCGTTGACAGCCCATGGTCTGGTTGGTGGTGCAGCAGTTCACCAGGCCCCGGCGGCAGGAATAGCAGTGGGTGCAGTTGAAATAGGGGTTACAGGTGACGATCATGCCCTTTTTCAGGCCGTAGTCATTTTCCCCCACCTCCACGATCTCGGCGGAAAACTCGTGACCCGGTATCCTGGGATAATCAAAATACGCGTAGGTTCCGCGGTAGGAGCCCAAATCGCTTCCGCAAATTCCGCCGTAGAGCAGCTTTAACAGGGCCTCGCCCTCCTTCGCAACCGGCATTGGGTCCTCCCGGAACACCACCTGGCCCGGCTGGTTGATCACAATCGATTTCATCCGCTTCTCTCCTTCTTTTGTCAGTTGCCCAGCAGCTCAAACACGCGGTGGACGCCCTCCCGCTCAAACAGCTGCAGATATTCGGTTACCAGTTCCAAAAAGCCCGGAATTTCCGTCAGGTCCCCACCCCAAAAGGCTTCGTTCCGGCACACGGCCCCGGCCAGCTCCACCGGGCTGTCGCTCTTATGGGCCTCAAAGAAGCGCAGTACCTCCATGTCGTCGCAGATCCGGTACTCCGTCTCTCCCCGATGGGCCACCAGGGCATTTTCCTCCAAACGCTCTCCCCGGTAGAACATCACGTAAGCCGCGAACCCGGCCGTCAGCCTGGGCGGCAGCCCGCCCGTGGCGGCCTGGTACTCCCTGACCGTGGGCAGAACCCTGGCCTTCCACTTGGACGTGGTGTTTAAGGAGATGGCCAGCAGGCTGTGGTCGATAAAGGGATTGCACAGCCGGTCGAACAGGCCCGCCGCGTAGTCTTCCAGCTCCTCCTTCGGGTACTCGGTCAGCACCGGGATGATCTCGTCGTAGACGCAGCGTTCCATGAAGGAGTAGATGGCCGGGTCCTCCATGCATTTTCGCACGATGTCCTGGCCCGATAGGTAGGAGGCCAGCACCATGGTGGTCTGGACGCCGTTGAGCATGCGGACCTTGCGCTTCTTATAGGGCGTGCAGTCCTCCGCCACGATCACCGGCAGCCCCGCCTTCTTGAAGGGCAGCTCGTCCTCCAGCTCCTTCGGCCCCTCGATCACCCAGATGGCGAACACCTCGCCGGTGTCCAGCAGAAGATCCTCGTAACCGTTCTGAGCGTTCAAAGTCTCCGCCTCGGCCCTGGGGTAACCGGTGACGATGCGGTCCACCATGGTGGAGCAGAAAATCACCTCCCGGTCAAGCCATCCGGCAAATTCCGGCTCCAGCTTCCACAGTTCGGTGTATTGGCCCACGCAGCGCTTCAGCTCGTCGCCGTTGTGGTCGATCAGCTCGCAGGACAGAATCACCAGTCCCTTGCCCGCCTCCCCCTTGAAGCAGGAGTAGCGCTCGTAGAGGAACCGGGTGAGCTTGGCCGGAAATGACCCCGGCGGCTCCTCGTCGAACCGTGAATTTTCATCGAACGCGATGCCCGCCTCGGTGGTGTTGCTGACAATGTAGCGCAGATCGGGATTGGCCGCGCAGGCCAGAAGCGCGCCGTAATCCTCGTAGGGGTTTAAAGCCCGGCTGATGGAACTGACCACCCGTTTGCGGATCACCTGCTCCCCGTTTTCCAGCCCCCTCAGGTATACGGTGTAAAGCCCGTCCTGGCGGTTGATGTCCTCGCTTCTGCCCTGGGCGATGGGCTGAGCCACCACTACCTTGGTTCCCCAGCCGGTCCGCTCGTTGGCCAGATCGATAAAATAGTCCACAAAGGCCCGCAGGAAATTTCCCTCGCCGAACTGCAGCACCCGCTCCGTGCCCTCCGGCATGAGATATCCCTCAAACCCAAGTTTTTCCAATGTTTTGTATGACAATCTCTCCATGACTTCATTCCCCCTTGTCAGGCGTTCACCTGGTTGACCGGACAGCCCTCCAGAAACGCGCTCAGATTTTCCACTGCAATATCCATCAACCGCTGCCTGCTGCTCTTCGCCGCCCAGGCGATGTGGGGCGTGATCAGGCAGTTTTTTGCGCCCAGCAGCGGGTTATCGCCCCGGATCGGCTCTGTCTCCACCACATCCAGACCGGCCCCCGCCACCTTTCCCGAATCCAGGGCCCGGCGCAGGGCGGTCTCGTCGATGAGCGGCCCTCTGGACGTATTGATCAAATAGACCCCGTCCTTCATTTTCCCGATGCTCTCGTCGTTTATCATCCCCCGGTTGTCCGCAAGGAGCGGACAGTGCAGGGAAATGAAATCCGACCGCCGGTACACCTCTTCCAGGGACACACAGGTCAGATCCGGGCACTCCGCCGGGAACTTGTCATAGCCGATGACCTCCATGCCGAAGGCCCGGCCGATCCCCGCCACCGCCCGGCCGATGCGGCCGCAGCCCACCAGTCCCAATGTTTTCCCGGCAAGCTCGATCAGGGGGTAGTTCCAGAAGCAGAAGTCCGGGCAGCGCTCCCACTCCCCGGCCGCCACGACCCGGCTGTGCTCCCCCACGTGGTGGCAAAGTTCCAGCATCAGCGCGAACACGAACTGGGCCACCGCCGCGGTGCCGTAGGCGGGGATATTGGACACCGCGATCCCCCGCTCCCGGGCAGCGTCAATATCCACGATATTGTAGCCCGTTGCCAGCACGCCGATGTAGCGGACCCCCGGGCAGCGCTCCAGCGTCTCCCGGGTGACGGGCGTCTTGTTGGTCAGCACGATCTGCGCGTCCCCGATGCGCTCCGCCACAGCCTCCGGCGGCGTCCGGTCGTAAACCGTCAAGTCACCCAGGGCCGAAAATCCATCCCAGCTCAAGTCCCCCGGGTTCTCCGTATATCCGTCCAATATAATGATCTTCATTCGATTCCTCCCCAAAGTCAGCCTCCTACAGCACAGACCAGGCCCTGTTAATCACCCGTTTCGTATTTGCAAGCACAATCTCCGCCTCCTCGCCGGGCCGGGGCGTCACCTCGGCGGACAGCATGACGGGATTTCTGCTGTTAAAAAATCCCTCCTGCCGGAGTACGGTGAAAAAATCATAAAGCTCCCCCACATCGTTGGCCCCGTGGGGATAGCCGAATCTGGGATGTTTGTCCCCGTAGGCGTCCTTCTCCGGCGTCACCACCGCGTTTCCGATGTGGAAATGGGTCAGGTAGGGCCGCATGGCCCGCACCGCAAAGGCGCTGTCCTCATAGGTGGTCGGGAAATGGGACAGGTCCGCCAGCAGCCCGAAATTGTTCGTCACCTGGCGCATCTCAGAGGCAAACCGGGCCGCCAGAGGCGCGGGGCCGATGAGCACTTTCTTGTCCAGGTCGAAGTCAAAGACCTCCAGTTCCACCGCCATTCCCAGACTGCTGCCGCGGCTGCACAGGGCCCTGGCCGTCTTCTTGAGCTGCGAGAGCGCCTCCTCTTTCCCCTCCCGGCACCAGGCTCCGGCCATAAAGGAAAATCCCGAGGCCCCGAAGCTCTTGGCGTCCTCCATAGCTTCCAGCAGGCGCTCCTGGGCCATTCTCCGTTCCGGCTCGTCCAGGCTGTTGGGATTTAAATTCTCTCCAAGGATCACGGGCTGGGCCCCGTAGGCCACCGACAAATGGGACTGGTTCAGGATATGCCGGATCTGCTTCTTCACCTCCGGGTCCTTGTAATCCGTGATCTCCACCGCGTCCAAATCCCCGTCCCTGGCGATATGCCGGACGGCGTCCACCGGATCGTACCGGTCCGTCGGAAAGCTCATCCAACTCAAGGTTCCCAGCCGGAAATATTTATGAATCGATTCCATCATACGATAACCCCGTTCTTGAAAATCGCGATGCGGCGGTAACCCATGGCCTCGCCCTTGGTCTGTTCCCCACCGGCCACCCGCAGAATCTGCCGGTAAAGCTCCGCAGCCGCGTCCCCGATGGGCATGCCTTCGGCAACCACCCCGGCGTTAAAATCCATCCAGCCCCTTTTCTTCTCGTACAGCGGCGTGTTGGTGGACACCTTGATGGTGGGCGCGGCGGTGCTGTAGGGCGTGCCCCGGCCGGTGGTAAAGATCACGATGTGGGCCCCGGCGGCCGTCAGGTTGGTGGCCGAGACCAGATCGCTGCCCGGTCCGGCAAGTAGCGTAAGCCCTTTCTTGCGAATCTGCCCCGCGTAGGGAATCACGTCCTCGATCGGCGCGCTCCCGCCCTTCTGCACGCAGCCGCAGCTCTTGTCCTCCAGGGAGCTGATTCCCCCCTCGTAATTGCCCGGGGCCGGATTGCCGTACACCGGCTGCCCGTTGCGCACGAAATAATCCCGGTAATCGTTGAGCATGGCCTGGGCCTTGTCGAAAACCTCCCGGCTGACGCACCGGTGCAGCAGCATCTGCTCCGCGCCGAACATCTCCGGCACCTCGGTGATCATGGTGCTGCCGCCTCTGGCCACCAGCATGTCCCCCGCCCGACCCAGCACCGGGTTGGCCGTGACGCCGGACAGGCCGTCGCTGCCGCCGCATTTCATCCCGATCACCAGCTCGCTTGCGGGGATGGGGCTTCGTTTAAACTGTCCCGCGTACTCCGCCAGCCTGACCAGCAGGCGGCTGCCCTCCGCGACCTCGTCCTCCACCTCCTGGCAGACCAGAAACTTCACCCGGTCCGGGCTGAAGCCGTCCCCCGCGGTTCGGATAACAGCCTCTTTAAACTCCGCGGGCACGTTGTTCTCGCAGCCCAGGCTGACCACCAGCACCGCCCCTGCGTTGGGGTGGTTTGCCAGGGAGGCCAGAAGCTGCCTGGTCATCTCATTGTCCTCGCCCAGCTGGCTGCACCCGAAGGGGTGGGGGAAGGCGTAAAGCCCGTCCAGTCCAAAGCGCTCCACCAGCTCCTGGTTCTCCACGGCCAGGCGCATACACAGATCGTCCACGCAGCCCACGCCGGGAATGATCCAGATTTCATTGCGGATTCCCGCCCGGCCGTCCTCCCGCCGGTAGCCCATAAAGGTCTCCGGTTCGCAGGGCGCAAGGGGCTTAACGTCCGGCTCGTAGGCGTACTCCACGTGCTCGGTCAAATTGCTCTTCATGTTGTGGGTGTGCACCCACTGCCCCGCCTCAATATCCGCAGTGGCCCCGCCGATGGAGCAGCCGTACTTGATCACATCCGTTCCCGCCGGGATGGGCCGCAGGGCGATCTTGTGGCCCTGGCGGACCATTTCCCTGGCCGTCACGATTTTGCCCGGCCCGAAGGAGACGGTCTCGCCGGCCGCGATGGGCGCCAGGGCCACGGCCACCGCGTCCTCCTCACGAATTTGTAATAATTTCTGCATGGCTCATCCCTTTTCTCTCATCGCGCGGACTTCCTCGTAGTTCATGCACCAGGTGGGCTTCTCTCCCTTCAGTATCTCCACGATGCCCTGACAGCCCTGGTAGCTCATCCGGTCCATGGCTTCCACGGTCAGCGCCGCACAGTGGGGTGAGAGCACCACGTTGTCCAGGCTTAAAAGCGGATTGTCCGCCCGCACCGGCTCCTGGGCGAACACGTCCAGAGCCGCCCCGGCGATCACGCGGTTTTTCAGCGCTTCGTACAAATCCGCCTCGTTCACATTGGAGCCCCGGGAGAAGTTCAGCAGGCATGCGCCGGGCTTCATCAGCTCCAGCCGCCTCTTATCCACGAAATTGTCGTTCTCAGGCGAAGCGTTTAAGTGCAGGCTCACATAGTCCGCCCGGCGGAAGATATCGTCCACATCCTCCACACAGGTGATATAGTCCGGCAGGTCCTCCTTTTTCACAAAGGGATCGTAGCCCAGAATCTCCATATCAAAGCCGCCGTGTGCCTTTTTCGCCAAGGTTCTTCCAATATTTCCCAGTCCAATGATACCCAGGGTCTTTCCCCCGATGTCGTGGCTCTCAAACGACAGCGGCGCGTCGAAATCCGCCTTGCGGGCCGCCTTCTCCAGGGGCAGCATGTTCTTGGCCATGGCCAGGATCGCCCCCAGGGTGTGCTCAGCCACGGAATCCATATTGGCGAGGGGCGTGCGCACCACGTAAAGGCCAAGTCTGGTGGCAGTGGCCACGTCCACCACGTTGTCCACGCCCACGCCGTGCTTGGACACCACCTGAAGCTTCTTCCCCTCCTTCAAAATCCGAACCGCTCCAAAGTCGCCTCAATCCCCGCCCCCCTGCCTCTCACCCACTACGTTTTCTCGATTACCTGTTCCCTCGCTTTTCCTTGGGGTAAAAAAATCTCTGGCTTAGGAGCCGCCTGCTTGTGACAGGTACTGCCTTTGCCAGAGATTTTTACAATTTATTCCCAAAAGCAAGCCAAGAGCTTTTTTCTTTATTGGGGAGTGCGTTGTGGGAGCATTTTTCCCTTACAGCCGGAAATGCCAGGCCATGGCGGGGGAGGGGTTTGGGGGCGTGTGGAGGGGAGTCAATGGTGCTTAGGTACCGGCAGTGCAAAAAAAGGGGCAAAAGCTTGCCTCAAAGCAAGCTTTTGAGTGGACCTGAACAGCGTATTCCTTCAGGAATACGGTGTGAATGTCCACGGTACCCCTTCTTTTGTGCTGTCGGGACCTTAGCAACATGACTTCCCGGAGCTAGGGTGTGTTTGGAAATTGCTTTCCGCCAGATGTGCGTCACACTTTGTGGGAGATTTGGTCCCGATGAGGGAGGCGTAGCGGGCTACGTTGACCGAATTGGGACCAAATATGCCGCGAAGTGGGGCGTGCAGATGGTGGAAATGAATTTTCAAACACACCCTAGCCCCCGAACCCCTCCCCCGCCATGGCCGTCCCTTTCAGCCCACCCTGTTAAAAATGCTTTGCAGATATTCCACATCCCCATGATACCGCTCCCGGCTGGAGTTTTCCAGTAGCATCGCAATATGGGGCTTTTGCTGTTTGACCAGTTTGAGGAGCAGCTCGAAACAGAAGTCGCCTTCCCCTACATGCCGGAACTGCTGGATTCCGTTCTCGTAGACGAAATCTTTCATGTGGAGGGCTCCGATGCGGTCGCCGTAGTAGGCGAAGGCTTTCTCCACGGCCCGGCGCTGGGACTCGGGGGAGACGGAGTCTGGGCCGATCAGGTTGACGGCGTCCAGGATTACCTCCACGTTGGGGGAGTCGATGTCCTCCAGAAAACGCTTCATCCGCGCCGGGCTGTACAGCGTGTGGTCGAATACGCCCTCCACGCCCACGATCACGCCCAGCTTCTCCGCGGCGGATACGATCTCTCTCATGCTCTTTAGCAGGAGCTGGTAAGCTTCCTCGGTGTAGGTCTCGGGCGTGACGGCCATGTCCGGGTCCAGGCGGCCGGTCTCGGTGCCTACCATGTCCGCTCCCATCACGCGGGCGTATTTTAAATGCTCGATGAAACGGGCCACCTCTGCCTGCCGCTGGGATTCGATGGGGTTCACCGGGTTGATGTAGCAGCCCAGAACCGCTACGTGGATTCCGTTTTCCTGCAAAAGGGAACGGATATGGCGGGCGAAGCCGGCGCTGTAGTGGCCGGGGTCAAAGTTGTAGTTGGAAATGGATTTTGACATGGCCAGTTGGATCTGGGTGACGCCTGCGGCCTTTACCTGGCCGAAAAGCTCCTCCAGCTCCATTTTCGGGCAAATGTCGTGACAGCGCATTCCTGCATTAATCTTCATCTGTTCTGCTCTCCTTTTTCTGCATGTAACGGTCCATGGCGTCGGCCACGATCTTGGAGTAGGCCACCGCCTCCACCACCGTCTTGGCGCCTAAGACCACGTCGCCGGAGGCAAAGATGCCTTCCACCGTAGTCTCGCCGTATTCATTTGTCTCCAGAAGGCCGTTTTTGGTGGCTTTTAAGCCTTCCGTGGTGTTCACAAGTTTGCTCTTGGGGCCCTGGCTGATGGAAATAATCACGGAGTCCGCATGTACCTGCTCGGTGTTCTCCTCATAGCCGGTAATATTTCCGTTCTCATCGCTGTAAATGCTTCGGAATACCGGGCCGTCGTCGTTGATTTCAATGATCTGTTTGCCAAATTCAAATTTGGCTCCGTCCAGCATGGCGTACTGGGTTTCGTGGAGACTGGCGTCGGAGCGGGCGCCGCGGGCGTAAAGGGTCACGTCCCGGGAGCCGTGGCGGATCACCGTTCTGGCTACGTCCATGGCCGAGTTACCCACGCCGATCACCGCTACCTTGTCCCCCAGCTCGTAGGCGTCGGGGTTGGCCAGATAGTCGATGGCAAAGTGGACGTTGCCGAGGGATTCGCCCTTGATGCCCAGCTTCTTTGGACGCCACACGCCGGTTCCGATGAAAATGCTCTGGTAGCCGTCCCGGAACAGGTCCTTGATCTCCAGGGCTCCGCCGATGGTGGTGTTGGGGCGGATCTTGATGCCCATGGCGCGCAGCTTTTTCTTGTAGCGCTCCAGGATGGTCTTGGGCAGACGGAATTCCGGGATTCCGTACTGGAGCACGCCGCCGATCTTGTCCCGGGAGTCGAATATAGTCACGCTGTAGCCCTTCTTGGTCAGAAGGATGGCGATGGTGATGCCCGCGGGCCCTGCGCCGATCACAGCGACCTTTTTCCCGTTTTTCGGAGCGCAGTGGACGTCGATTCGCTCGAAACAGGTGTCGGATATATAGTTTTCGATGCTGCTCACGTGGATGGGCTGGCCTTTGCGGCCTAAAACGCAGTGGCCTTCGCACTGGCGCTCATGGTTGCAGACCAGGGAGCAGACCAGGGACATGGGGTTGTTCTCAAAGGCAATTTTTCCGGCCTCCTCCAGGCGTCCCTCCCGCATCGCTTTTATGATCGCCGGTATGGGCGTGTGGATGGGGCACCCCTGCTGGCACATTGGTTTTTTACACTGGAGGCAGCGGTTTGCCTCGTCGATTACATGTACTGCCATGTTTGCGTTTCCTCCTCTATGAGCTTCTGACTGTTTCATTTTTGTTCAGTCGCATCATAGCACGCAGACAGGGGCTCTGCAACACGCAAAGCCCCATTTTTCTGCACTTTTTGAGGAACAGCCCGTCAGCTTTTTAACGCTTCCCGCCGTTTTTTTGCCCCTTTTCCAGGGCGGGCTTTAAGCCAAATTGCCGAAGCACGCCCGCTGTTTCCATGAATTTGGCCAGATAAAAAAATATCAGGGAATCGATGGGCCACATGATCACGTTGCGCAGAATTCTGGGCGGAAGCAACAGCCAGAATCCCTTTCCCAGAAGAATGGACAGGCAAAAGGTATTGAGGATCACGTTGCAGATCAACGCCACCGTGAATTTTGCCGCCAATACCCGCCACAGGCGCATGGGGCGGCCGTAGAAGAAGCAGCCGTAAATGCACCCGGCCAGCATGGTGACCATGGTCAGCCCCGGGAAATAGGCGTTGGTGGGTTTCGCCAGGTATTTCAGGATATCCATGGTGCCGTTGAACAGCGGCCCTACCACCGGGCCGAACAGCCAGGCCACAAACTCATTGGGGATACCGGAAAATCCGATCCGCACCGAGGGGATGATTTCCACGGAAAGACTGCCCAGCACCAGCGCGACGGCCCCCATCATGGCGCACACCGTGACGGTTTTTACCTGCTTGAATTCCTGTAGGGACCGGGTGAACAAAGTTGCTAATTTCTTCATAAAAAAATTACCTCCTTTGCAGACCTCTCGTACTACAATAGGAGATAATGATACACTATCCCTGTTGCAGCGGGATGCGGCCTACGCACCGCAAGGGATGATTCCCTTTTCGTCCAGCTGACAACTCCCTGTTCAGCCGGCACTTAACGCGCATAAACCTACTCTGCATTTCCATATTTAATTTTGACAAAGGCGGACCGGGAGAGGTCCGCCCTTCGCCTGACTATAACTATACACGATATTAAAAAATATGCAAGTAAAATTTCCGTAACCGTTCAGACGGTTGCTTTACGGCGCCTCCCAATAAAACACCCCGTCCCGCTCCGTCCGAAGCGCGAAGTCCTCCTCGTAGAGATATTCCAGGCAGGAGAACGTCTTGGAGATCACCATTTTCAGCTTGATGAACTGGGCCTGGTCTGCGGGCACGCGCTCCATCCCGTAGGCCAGCCGCGCCACCTCCTGGGTGGTCATGGCCCTGCGGCCGTGGACCAGGATGCTGCGGATCATATCCGCCTTGTCCAGGTAGGAGAACACGATCCGGTTCACCGTCCCCGCCAGATCCGTCACCGGGCCGTTGTGGGCCGGCAGCACCAGGCAGTCCGTGTAATGGTGCTTGATGTATTCCAGGGACTTAAAATACCGGGCCAAAAGCCCCTCGTCCGGGTAGCTGGTCCCCACAATAGGCACGATCCCGTTGATCACCTGGTCCGCGATAAACAGCACCTTTTTGTCCGCATCATACAGCCCAAGCTGTCCGTAAGTGTGGCCGGAGAGCTCCACCGCCTCAAACCGGTAATTCCCATAGCAGAACACATCCCCCGCCGATGCCGGGGTGTAGTAGAAACCCGGAATATCGAACTCCCAGCCCTTCTCCCCCTCGGCCCGCCGGTTGATCTCCATGAACATCTCCCAGACCTCGGGCGTGTCCTGCGGGGTCACGCCCACGCTGCGCAGAACCTGAGGCTGATCCTCCGCAGCCCCGTGGCTGTGGCTGTAATACAGGCAGTCGTAACAGTGACGGTCCTCCAGACGGTTCAAAAACAGCCTGGCTCCCCGCTCCGCGTACACGCTGGCCAGCCCGCAGTGGTCGTGGTGCTTGTGGGTCAGAAAAATGTCCAGCTGGTCGTAACGGATCCCCAGCTCCTCAAGCACTCCCTCCATCACCCGCAGGCAGTCCCGGTTGCGGAAGCCCGCGTCCACCATCAGGCTCCGTCCGCTTTCCGTTCCCTTGACAATAAATATCTTAATCTCGCTGATGCTCAGCTGCCCGCTGTGCAGCTCCACCTCGAAAATTCCCGGTGCGCGCTCAATCATATTCTCACCTCTTCCTGATTTTTCCGGCGTTTTTCCGTCCGCTCCAGCAGCCGGTGCACGCCCAGGGCGATCACTGTTCCCATCACGGCTCCCGCCAGCACATCCGTGGGAAAGTGCACGAACAGATACAGCCGCGAGAACGCGATCAGCACCGCCAGCGCCAGGGCCCACAGCCCCCAGTCCCTGCGGTACAGGAAAATGCTCACCGCGCCCTCAAAGCTGGCCAACGTGTGTCCGGACGGGAATGAAAAATCCCTCGGACTGGCGATCAGAAGGGGAATGGACCCGTCCAGCCAGCAGGGCCGCTGCCTGGCGACCAGCGGCTTTAGGATCATATTTCCCAGCAGAAGCCCCACCGCCAGGGAGAGCGCCACCGCCAGGCCGATTTTCCTGGTCCGTTTTGGGCAGAATAACAGGACGGCCAGCAGAATCCAGAACCATCCGCTCTCCCCCAGAAACGTGATCCCTTTCATAACCTCATCCAGAAACGGCGTATGCAGCTTCTGGATCATATACAATAGTTCAAACTCCATCGTTTGACAGCCTCATCCTTCCTAAAAACAGCGTTCCATTATTTTTCCCATTATATACTACGGGCGTTTAAAATGCAAGGCGGCCCACCGCGGTCTCCCCGCTTTCATCCACATCGCAGCCTGCGCTCAAGTCCTCGATATTGTTAATTTTTTATCAATATCAGGCATTTTTTTACAAAAACCTTGCTTTTTTCTAAAACTATGGTAAAATCCCTAACAATTACGAAAAATTCTTCGAAAATAAATCTAAAGGGAGCGTAACATCATGTCAAACTTCAAGGAATTCCTCAAAAAGAAGAACGTGAACTTCACCGTTCAGGCCTATCTCATCGACGCTCTGGGCGCTATGGCCTTCGGACTTTTCGCCTCGCTGCTCATCGGAACCATCTTCGACACCCTGGGGCAGCAGCTACATATCGAGAGCTTCAACGTGATCGCCCAGTACGCCAAAAGCGCCACGGGCGCGGCTCTGGGAGTTGCCATCGCCCACGCTTTAAAAGCGCCACAGCTGGTGCTCTTCTCCGCCGCAACGGTGGGCATCGCGGGCAACACCCTGGGCGGACCGGTGGGCGCGCTGGTGGCTACGGTGGTGGCCACTGAGCTGGGCAAGCTGGTGTCCAAGGAAACGCGGCTGGATATCGTCGTCACTCCCGGAGTCACCATCATTTTCGGCGTGCTGACGGCGCAGTGCGTTGGCCCCACCGTGGCCCGGTTTATGGACTGGTTCGGCACAGTGGTGAAAACCGCCACGGAGATGCAGCCCTTCTTTATGGGAATCCTGGTGTCCGCTCTGATCGGCGTGGCCCTGACCCTTCCCATCAGCAGCGCGGCCATCTGCATCGCCCTCTCCCTGGACGGCCTGGCGGGCGGCGCCGCAACCGCAGGCTGCTGCGCGCAGATGATCGGCTTCGCAGTCATGAGCTACCGCGAAAACCGTATCGGCGGCCTGATGGCCCAGGGCCTGGGCACCAGCATGCTGCAGATGGGCAACATTGTGCTCAATCCCCGCATCTGGATCCCGCCCACGCTGGCTTCCATGATCACCGGCCCCGTCGCCACCATGGTGTTCCGGCTGGAAAACATCCCCACCGGTTCCGGCATGGGCACCTGCGGTCTGGTCGGCCCCATCGGCGTGTTCACCGCCATGGGCGGCGGCGCCAACATGTGGCTCGGCATCCTGATGGTCTGCTTCGTGCTCCCCGCGGTGCTGACCTTTATCTTCGGCGAAATCCTGCGCAAAATCGGCTGGATCAAACCCGGCGACCTGAAGCTGGACCTGTAATCCGGTTTTGGGGTAGGAAAAATGGCGGGCAGGTTAATCCCTGTCCGCCAATTCATATCGAACCGCCTTCATGGACGGTTCATAGAGCTTATATCTGCCTTTTCCGTCCATCTTTGCCGCAAACAGCGCGATGTCCGCTTTCCGGTACAGCTCGTCAAAATCCCTCCCCTGGTCCGGCGTCATGGCGTAGCCCACGGACACGGAGAACAGGATTTCCCGGTCGCCATGGCTGCAAATGCTTTTCATGGAGCGGACAATGAAGTCCATCTTCCGGTCCGCGTCTTCCTGCCGGATCTGTTTGCACAGAACCAGAAATTCGTCGCCGCCGATGCGGCATACCACGTCCTTTTCCCGGAAAAGCCGTTTTAACTTGGCGGCGTTCTCCGCGATGATCCGGTCCCCGCAGGCGTGACCGAACACGTCGTTGGCCACCTTGAAGTCGTCCAGATCCAACATGATCAACGCCGCCGTCTCGTCCTCCTCCATGCTGCAAAGATACTCGCGGATACGCGCCACTCCGCTCTGCCGGTTGTAAAGCCCGGTGAGGGAATCCGTGGCCGCCAGCTTTCTCAGCTTCAGCTCCTGGCTCTTCTGCTCGTCGATATCCATGACAAAAATACAGGAATACACGTCCGGGCGGTCCCCGATCTGCATCAGGTACATGACCGCCTTCATCCATCGCACCTGGTTTTTGTAGATCCGGCGGTACTCCAGGCTGTCTGTGTAAATCCCCGCCCGGTACAGGCCCAGCAGCCGGTCGCGGTCCATAAACTTGGCCGCGGCGGCCTGAAACTCAGGCGTCACCAGATTGTTGTTCAGATAGGCGACGGACTCGGTATAGCTTCCGTCCGGTACGTCCGCCTCCCTCATCCATTTCTCCCGCCCTTCGCCGCTCAGAATCATGTCCCTGGTCAGATTTACCTGGAAATCATAGGTCGCCTGGCTGCGCAGAAGCTCCAGGGTCTTCAGCTGTTCCTCCCGGCACAGGGCCTCATTCTTCTGTTTTGTGACATCCGTGTAATAGCCCACCGCCCGGACGGGTCTGCCCTCCTCGTCCCGGATCGTCTCGCAGCCCACCCGGACCCAGACCGTTTTCCCTCCGCGGACGCGAACCGGGACCTCGCAGGTATGGCTCTCGCAGTTTTCTCCGCTTCGCACTTCCTCCACAAACCTGCGGTATCTCTCCCGGCCGGATTCCTGCAGACAGAAGTCCGCAAAGACCCGCTCCGGAAAATCCGTCACCGTAACCACGCCGCTGCGGAAACACTGGTAAGTGCCGATCATTTCCACATTCTGCACCACATTGGTCAGAACCAGCGTATTCTTTTCAAAATCCCAGTCCCAGCAGTTGAGCCCAGCCTGTTTGAGGATGCTCTCCGTCCGCTTGCCAGACACCCACAGCTCATACTCCTTCTGCTTGAGAGCGGTGATATCCAGAACCACGCCGTGCACATACCCCCGGCTCCCCTCCCGAATATACCGGCTCTGATCCGCCGCCCAGATATAGCCGTCCGCGCCCTTGATCCGGTATTCCAGATCAGTGGTCCCGCCGTTCTTCTCCATCTGGCACGCAGCAGCCCTCACCCGCTCCCGGTCGTCCGGATGAATCATGTTCATCATTTTATTGTCAAACCGCGCCTTGATTTCCTCTGCGCTGTAACCAAGAATTCCCAAAAAACGGTTACTGATATACATAAAGGTGAGGCCGCGGTCATTCTCACAGCAGTGATAGCCGCCCGGCGTTTCATTGTTCAGGAAATGCAGCTCCTGGTTCTGCCGGATAATCACCCGGTTGTGTTCCGCCAGCGCCTTCTGAGCCGCCATAGGCTCGGAAATATCCGCACAGGCGCTGATGATCGCCGGACGTCCGTCCCCGGTCAGAACCACCTTGCCCTTGTCCAGCGCCCAGAACCATCCGCCGTTCTTTTTCATCATGCGGTAAGTGGTCATGTATTCTGTTCCCGGTTTGTTCGTATCGCCGATATCCTCCATCACACGCAGCCGGTCGTCGGGATGAATGGTATTGATCACCCTGCCCCGGATCGCCTCCGAGAATTCCGCAAAGGACTGGTATCCCAACAGCCCGACCATCTCCTGGTTGGCAAAATACAGCGGAAATCCTTCCTCGCAATACCCGCCGATCAGGCCGCCCGGAGCCATCTGGGCGAAAATGGCCGCGGCGGCGCGGCGGTTGTCCTCGGTCATCGCCTTGAAACCCTCGTCGTCTTCCGCGGTACGGACCGCCGAGGCCAGCGCCCGCTGGGAGGCTTCCAGCTTCTGCTCCCTCCGCCTTTGTTCCGTCACGTCGCTGACCGCTCCGTAGAAAATCTGGTGCCCTCCCTGCTCCCGCAGGAAGAATGCCCGCAGATGCATCCAGATCGTGCCCTCCCCCTCGCAGAGACGGCGTATATCCCCCTCCGCTCCGTTTAACGGGTCCAGACGCGCGCGCCGGAAAATATCCACCGCAGCCGGGCGATCCTCCTCGTAAATCCCCTCCAGAATTGTTCTCCGGTATTCCTCCAGATCCACAGGGTTCGTCCGCGTCACCTTGTAATACTGCACATTGGCCCGGGTGAGTTCAATCTGGTCGCCGCACACGTCGTAGAAGGCCACGCCGCCCAGAATGTTGTTGATCAGAATATCACTGGCCACGCCACCGCGCAGAAGCTCATCCAGACTGAGGCGCTCCACCCCCGGGGCCGTCAGCCCGCGGAAATCCACATTCCGCTCGTCCGACAGCCGCGCCTCCAAATCCGCAACGGGCATGGGGCGGTAAAAATAGTACCCCTGCCCGTAAATACAGCCCAGATTGAGCAGGAAATCCACCTGCTCCCGGGTCTCCACTCCCTCGGCGATCAGGCGCAGTCCCATGAGTCGGGCCATATTGGTGATGGCTTCCAGAATTCCCACGCCCTTGCCCACGCTCTGCTCGTCCATATCCAGGAACTTCATGTCAATTTTGAGCACGTCCACATTGACATCCTTTAACATATTCAGGGAGGAGTAGCCGCTGCCGAAATCATCCATAAGCACGGTAAAACCTGCGGTTCTGAGCCCTTCCACCACAGCGGCCACCGCCGTCGTGTCCTCGGCGTAGGCGCTCTCCGTGATCTCCACCTCCAGCAGCCGCGGGTCCAGGCCGTACCGGTCCGTCAGCTCATTTAACTCCTTCACCACATCCAGGGCATACACGTCCACCCGCGATACATTGACCGAGATCGGCACCGGGCGGTGTCCATTTTGAATCCAATTCTTCAGACGAAAACAGACCTTGTCCCAAATATACCGGTCCAGATTGGAAATAAACCCATTTTCTTCCAATAACGGCAGAAAATCCCCGGGGGCGATCAGCCCGCGCTCCGGGTGGTTCCAGCGCACCAGGGACTCCAGGCCGATGATTTTTCCCGTAGCCATATTGCACTTGGGCTGGGCGTAAAATGTGAATTCGTCCTGCTCCAGGGCGCGCTGCACCTCGGAAAGGAGCATGTGGTTTTCTTCCATTTTCCGCTTCATCCGCGAATCGTAGCGGCAGGACCTGCGGGCATAATTTCCCTTCATCTCCCCCAGCGCGATCACGGCCCGGTCGTACATTGTGCTGACCGATATACCCCGGTCCGCGATAGGGAAAATGCCAAAGGCCGGCTGGAATCCGGCGTTGCCGCCCCGCTCCTTGGCGTAGCGGATCATCTTGTTCTGGAGCCGTTCCAGCACTTCAAGACGGTCCGGCAGGATAATCCCGAAATCGTCCCCGCCCATATACCCGGCAATCCCGCCGCTGGCCTGCTGTTCTTCCCTGAGAAAGGTTCCGAAATTCACCAGAAAGCTGTCCCCGGCCTCCTGCCCGTACCACTCGTTAAAGAGCTTGAAATGTTCGATGTCCACAGCCATGAGACAGTAGGGTTCCGGGCCCGCCTGTTTTAAAAACGCTTCCGCCTCCCGGAAAAATATAGCCCGCCGGTATACGCCGGTCAGGGGATCCACATTCGTGTCCTGCAGGTGGAAATTCCTCCGCAACTCCAGCTCGCGCTGTTTCTGCTCATCGATATCCTGTATGAAACACATGACGATCTTGTCGCCGTTTCCCCCATGACGCACCGGAACCACGGTCTGGACCACCCAGCAGTAGGAGCCGTCCGCCCGTTTGCTCCGGAATTGCCCTCTGAGCATATTGTCTTTCGACTCTGACGCCAGACGGGACAGCAGACTTTCCAGACTCCAGAACTTGCGGAACACCTCCCGGTCGTCCGGGTGAACCAGAATCCGCGCCGCAATCTCCACGCCCTCAGCCAATCGCCCAATAAAGGACGGCAGATTGTATTTCCCCTCCACCTGATAGAGGACTTTGAACATATCGCGGGTCAGATTCATTTCAAACAGCACGTCATAGGCCGAGGTGCTGGTCAGATTGAAGAACAGATTCCGGTTGCCCTCCTGTATTTTGCGGGCAAAAACAGCATGGCAGCGGCCCTCGCCGGGCCAATCGATCCGGCCGGTATTGACCTCCACCCACTGGTCCACCAGCTGGTTGTAAAAAATGCTGTCGCTGCCATCCTCCTGGCCCAACGGGCAGTCGGAACAGGGAGCGGACTCCCCGCATAGCGCCCGATAGCACAGTTCGCCCGTTTTAAGGGACGGAAACACTTCCCCCAGCGCATGATTAAAGTAGACGATCCGATAGTGATCGTCCACGATATAGATTCTGGTATCTCTGCTCTCACTGTTGAATTCCATAACCCCCCTCATTTCCATCCCCGGGATATGATATTTCAGAATTGGCCAATGGGACATCTGCCTGCCGGTCCGCGTTCTCCTGCTGCCGGGCCGGCCGCGGCGCAGACCGCCCGGACCAATACGAATTAGCTTCATTATAGACTCATTTCACAGTACAGTCAATTTCAAACGCACGGTTTCTGCCAGTTGTCCGCCGTGGTCCGTACCGCGGCCTGCGAAGCGCCCCGGAAAGGACGGGAATGGGAACAATGCGGTATCTGGGTTTTCTGCTTCTCGCAGATCACTTCCTCACAAAATCCGTATTTTCTTCATATGGTACTGTATATGAACATTCACGGGATACCACTCTGCCCTCTGGCGCAGGTCATATGGTGAATGTGGAATAAGGAGACTCGGTCATGTACAACTGCAATTTCAACCGCATAAATTCATCTGACAATCTTCCACAGCCGGACTGCTGCTGCCCCGGCGGGTCCCGCTGCTGCCCCCGCTGCTGCGGACGCGGCCCCGCAGGACCCATGGGCCCGGCAGGACCTCAGGGAAGACCCGGGCCGATGGGACCAATGGGACGCCCCGGGCCAACCGGACCGGCAGGACCAAGGGGATGCCCCGGACCAACCGGACCGGCGGGGCCTCAGGGAAGGCCCGGACCAACAGGCGCCATGGGCCCTCAGGGGTATGTGGGGCCAACCGGACCGACCGGCGCAACCGGAGCTACAGGACCGGCCGGTCTGCCCGGGCGAAACGGAGCCATGGGACCAACCGGGCCCACGGGGCCAGCCGGAGCCGACGGGATAAACGGGACGAACGGGGCCATGGGACCAACCGGACCTACGGGCGCTCCGGGAACCAATGGAGCCATGGGACCAACCGGCCCGGCAGGGCCGATAGGGCCCACCGGGACTACCGGACCCGCGGGCGCAGATGGGGCCACCGGACCCACCGGGGCTACGGGACCAGCCGGAGCCGACGGGCTGAATGGAGCTGTGGGGCCCACCGGACCGACCGGGGCCACCGGAGCGACCGGGCCGGCCGGGAGCAATGGGGCCATGGGACCTACCGGGCCCACCGGGATTGAGGGGCCGCCAGGGCCTACTGGAGCAACCGGCGCAACCGGGCCAGCCGGAACCAACGGAATCATGGGCCCCACCGGGCCCACCGGGCCGACTGGCGCTAATGGAGCCAACGGAGCCGTGGGGCCCATCGGACCCACCGGGGCCACCGGACCAACCGGGGCCACCGGACCAGCCGGCGCCAATGGGTTAAACGGAGCTATGGGGCCCACCGGAGCCGCCGGGCCTGCGGGCGTCACCGGCGCAACTGGAGCCACCGGACCTACGGGCGCAACCGGACCAGCCGGACCTACGGGCGCTGCGGGCGCAGTCGGGGCCACCGGCCCGGCGGGGATAAACGGTGCTACGGGGCCGACCGGGCCAACCGGCTCAGCCGGAGTCAACGGGCCAACCGGGCCGACTGGGGCCACCGGGCCAACCGGCGCTAACGGACCAACTGGGGCAACCGGACCAACCGGCGCGACCGGGCCCACCGGCGCCAACGGGCCCACTGGCGCTAACGGACCAACCGGCGCGACCGGACCAACCGGCGCGACCGGGCCCACCGGTGCCAACGGACCAACCGGCGCGACCGGGCCAACCGGCGCGACTGGGCCAACCGGCGCCAACGGACCAACCGGCGCAACCGGACCGACCGGGCCAACCGGCGCGACTGGGCCAACCGGCGCGATTGGGCCAACCGGCGCTGACGGCGTAACCGGTCCGATCGGACCCACCGGAGCCACCGGCGCAGCCCCGGACGATGTGTTCGCCGCCTTTGCGACCTTTGCCGTTCAGTTTACGGACGCCGCTCAAATCCCGCTGGGGACGGTCACTGCCGACCCCACTGGGCAGATTGTTCTGACCGACACCACGCGGATCACTTTGGCTCCCGGATATTATCTGATTTCCTACCACGTATCCGCCCTTATGGCAGCGCCCGGCTATATGCAGATCACGCCATACTACAACGATGCCTCGCACATTGAATACGGTATCTACTTTAAGACAGGTACGAATTTAACCTCCGCGTACGGGTCCAACTCGATCATCATCGAAGTTCCGGCGGAAACCCGCTTTTCCCTGACATACAACAGCAATGTCACCAGCACCGAGGGCACCGCTACCATCACGGTTCTCAAGTTAAACCGGTCCCTTTCCGCTTAGCATCACACCTCTGCCGGGTTCCCCGGCAGCGCGCACCTTCAGCCAGCCTTTATCACCACCCAAAAGCGGGACAGAATTCACCGCCCGCGCCTCCGGCGCTGCTCTGAATCCTGTCCCGCTCTCAATCGGACGAAAAGGAAGATTTTAATGGTGGTTGGTCGTTACGGGACAGGCGAAACCAGTCGGACGCATCCCACGGCGCAGCTTTACAGAGTTGAATCTGCAACACATTCCAGCACCCCGCGGATATCCGCGATCACGTAATCCGCGCCGGCATCCCGGTAGCGCTTCTCCACCTCCCGGGCAAGGGCCTCCCGTGCCGTCCCGGATAGCGCTTCCCACTCCGCGCGGGACACCCCCAGTTCGGAACTTCCCTCCACGATCCCCACCGCCGTCACCCCGGCGTTTTTGGCCTCCAGAATATCGGAGATGGTATCCCCCACTTTCATCACCGCAGCCACGGAAGTAACCTGCAATGCCTCCATGTTGCAAAAGATCATATAGGGATAGGGCCGCCCCATGTGCCCGGTGGAGTCGGGGGTAAACATACAGTCCGGCTCATAACCTGCCTTTTTTGCTTCCCTTGCCACAATCGCCATCATCTCGTCCGTGTAACCGGTGGTGGAGCCAATGCGGATGCCCGCAGCCCGCAGCGCAGCCACGGTCTCACACACATAGTCCTTGGGTTCTGAGAACTGATCCAGCACCTTCAGAAGTTTTTCCGTGAACCGGCTGTGAAGGGCATCCACATCACGATTCTCCGGTTCTCTCCCGTACCGTTTTACAAACTCACTGCGGATGCGCTCCATCCCCAGCATGGCCTTAATGTGGTCCCATTTCAGCATGCCCATCGGCTTTCTGGTCTCCTCCACGGTCGGCCGGATGCCATAGTCCTGAAATACTTCCACAAAGGTCTGCACCGGCGCAAAGCATCCGTAGTCCACTGTGGTGCCCGCCCAATCAAAAATCACTGCTTCATATTTCATTCTCTTAAACATCCTTTCTCCTGCAAAAAGTCAGCCAGAATCCCGCACAATTTTTCCATATCCCGGGGATAAATTTCTCCGATATTGCCCACCCGGAAGGTCTCGGCATCCGTCACCTTGCCCGGATAGATGGCGTAGCCCCGCTCCTTGATATAGCCGTACATTTCCTGAAAATCGTAATTTTTTCCCTCCGGGTAGAAAAAGGTGGTGATGATGGGCCCCTGGTGTTCCTCCCCAACGTAGGGACGAAAACCCAGCTCCTTCAGGCCGCAAATCAGCAGACGGTTGTTCTCCGCGTAACGCCTGTGGCGCGCCGCGATTCCTCCCTCCGCTTCCAGCTCCCGGATGGCCTGGGCGAAGGCCAGGACCACATGGGTGGGCGAGGTATAACGCCATTTGCCGTCCAGCTCCATGCATTTCCACTGTCCGTACAGGTCCAGTGAAAGGCTTTTAGCCCTGCCGCGGCACATTTCCAGCGCCTCCCGCCTGCACACGATAAAGGAGAAGCCCGGAACGCCCTGGATACACTTGTTGGCGCTGCTGATTATGAAGTCGATGCCCCACTCCCCCACCGGAATCTCCACGCCGCCAAAGCTGGACATGGCGTCCACGATCATGGTCCGGCCCGCAGCCTTCACCGCCCGGCTCACAGCTTCAATGTCGTTCAAAATCCCGGATGTGGTCTCGCTGTGGACCATGGCCACATGGGTGATCCGCGGGTTCTCCGCGAGCATCCGCCCGATCACCCCGGCGTCCGGTATCTCGTCGTAGTTTGTCTCGTACACCGAAAAGGAGAGTCCGGCCTGCCTGGCGATCTCGGCCATGCGCAGTCCATAAGCGCCGTTGGCCGCAATCAGAAGATGATCCTCCCGACCTACCGCGCTGGTCAGCACCGACTCCACGCCAAAGGTTCCGCTGCCCTGCATCAGCACAGCCGTGTATTCCCGTTCGTCCACCCCAGCCAGCTTAAGCAGCTTTCTGCGAATCCACTGGGTGATCTGCTTGTAATCGTCGTCCCAGGTACAGTGGTCCACCATCATTTCCCGTTTTACCGTCTCCGTGGTGGTCAGAGGGCCTGGGGTTAATAACTTATAGTTTATCATATCGATCGGTTCCTCGCTTCATAATATTTTGTGATTCGGCTCATAAGCGGGCCGTCACCGCTTGTTTTGTATCGATTGCCCGGCAGCCGCGGGGACGCTCCTGCCCGCAGATTTCCTACTGCGCTCCCGCCTTTGCGTTCTCCGAAATCTGCTGGTGTTTTTCCAACAGCTGCACCGTCAGCTTCTCCGGGAACACCATGGGGTAAGCGGACTTGTTTGCGGAATCGCCGTTCTCGCCCTCGTACACTGCAAGGGGGTAGGTTTTCAGCAACTCCGGCCTGCCGTTTTTGATGATGCACTCCGCCATCTCCATCGCCAACGGGTTGCTCTTCTCTCCCTTGTCGATCACAGCCACAGATTCGGTCAGGGAAAAATTGCCCTCCGCCGGGTCCGCATAGTCCACCGGAAGCCCGCTCTCCTTATCGGCCACCGCCTGATGCCGCAGCCCGAAGCCAACGGCCACCTCGCCGGCCCGCACCTTTTTCAGCGGCGCGGAACCGGAGCTCTCAATGTGATCCCCTGCATTTTCGTAGATTCCGGCCAACACCTCTTCGGCCCCTTCCTCCCCGTAAGCGCTGACCAGCGCCTGAATCAGCAGCCAGGCGGTGGAAGAACTTTTGACGTCGGTCACAGACACCAGCCCCGCGTACGCCGGGTCCGCCAGATCGCGGATGCAGGTGGGCATGGGCAGATTGTTCTCCTTCAAAACCTGGGTATTGACCAGGATCGTCCCCTCCTGAGCGGTGATGGGCGTGTAAAATGCCGGGTACTCCGCCAGGGATTTCGTCTCAAACGTCAAATCCTGAAACATATGGTTGGTCTCCTGGGCGCTGTCCAGATAAAAGGAACTCATGGTCACCATGTCCGCCTCAATATTGGCGCCCTCTGCCAGCAGCTTTCCGCCCAGCTCCGAAGTTCCGAAGGACTGAAGGATGTATTTCCCCTCATAGCCGCCTCCGTCCAGAGCGCCCTTCATGGCCTCGATGGCCTCGTCGTCCGCGTTGGTGTAGATCACCACCTCCCGCTCCTTCTTCTGGCAGCCCGTCAGCACAGCAGCCGCGCACAGCCCGCATGCGGCCGCAACCGCAAACGCTTTTTTCATTCTTCTCATCACTTTGTTCCTCCTGCTATTTGTTTTAAAATTCGTCCGGCTCCGGCCGGCAGACACCTGGACGCAGCGTCCCTGCGCTCTGTCGCCAGAAAACGGAACAGAGCTTTGGCCGCCAGGTTTGTAGCCAGTATCAGAATGGACAGGACGAAAATTTCATTATATTTGGTGTAATACTGTAATTCCTTGATCTTCGTGGTGATCACCATAGTCCGCGCCCCGGCGATAAAAATCACCGCGCTGACCGTCACCATGGCGTTGACAAAATAGTAGCTGAACACTTCCAGAATCGTGGCCATGGCATTGGGCGTCACCACCCGAACAATGGTTTTCAGCCAGGTGTCCCCCATGAGCATGGCCGTCGTCTCCCAGGAGGCGTTCATTTTCGCCAGGGAATTTTTCATCATCAGATAGGGGGTGGAAAAATAGTGGATCACATTGCAGATCACAATGAGCGCCAATGTGTTCTGCAAAGAGGTTCCGGTAAAAACCAGCATATAGGCGATGCCGACCACCATTCCCGGTATGGTATTGGTGATCAGGGAAATATTTTCAATCACCCGCTTCCCCCGTTCCGGCAGGTGGCTTCTGGCCGTGGACAGCGCCGCTGCGTAGGTGGTCATTGCCCCCAAAAAGGCGGTCATAAACGCGGCCAGCAGTGAATTCCGGTACACGCCCAGCAGACTTTTATCCCGCAGCACGCTCCGCAGATGTCCGGTGGTGAAGCTGACCTTGTAGGGCCACTCCTCCACAAAGGGAACCAGGAAGATCACTGCAAATACAGAGAGCACCACCGCCAGCACCGCCGCGCTTGCCAGTCCCAGAAGCCCGTCCCTCAGCCTGTTTTTCCGGATCTCAATGGGGGAAATTCTGTTGTAACGGATGTTGTACTTTTCCAGGTAGCGGAGCAGCGCGATGGTAATCACCGAAGGCACCAGCATAAGCACCGCTACCACGGAACCCCGGTTGAAATTGGGCAGGCTTCCCAACATCTCGTTGTAGAGCACCGTGGCCACCACCTCGTAGCGTCCGCCCACGGACGCCGGAATACCATAATCCGTAAAGCACAGGAAAAAGCACTGCACAAAGGAGGCTGCCAGGGTTCCCGACAGCGGGCGGGCCACCGTCCCCACAAAGGTCTGCCAGGGCTTATCCCCCATAATCCGGGATACCACGGAAAACTTTTTGTCAATATACTCCATGGTCACGGATACCAGCAGAAACGACACCGGCAGCGTGTAGATCAGATACCCCAGCAGCAGGCCCCAGAAGCCGTAGAGATCGAAGAGCTGCCGTCCGAAAAGCTTCGTGATCAATCCCTGCTTGCCGAAGGAGTAGATAATGGCAAAGCCGTAGGTGATGGTGGGCAGCAGCATGGGGATCACCGCCGCCCTGCGTATGAACCGCTTGAACGCGCCGGGCAGGTTGCTGTAGTGTATGGTATATGCAAGCAGAAATGCCAGCAGCGTGGACAACAGGCCGCAGCAGACGGATATCCTCACGCTGTTGCCGAACGCCGCCAGAAATCCCCTGCCCGTCAGCACCTCCCGGTAATTGTTCAGGGTCAGCCCGCCCCCGTTCTCAAAGGATTTGAAGAACAGACGGCACAGCGGAATCAGCAGAAAAACCAGGAACAACAGGGTCACCGCCAGATAGATTCCTTTTATTTCCAGTTCCTTTCTCGCTCTCATCCCCTACCCAACCCTCATTTCCATCTGCGCTCCGGCATCCTGCCCGAAAAGGGTGAAAATATTGTTGCGCTTGATGACCAGCTGGTTCAGGATAAACTCTCTCACGAACTCATTTCCGGGTGTCCCGATGATCTCCTCCGGCCGGCCGTACTGGGAAATGCGTCCCTCATTGACGATCAGTACCTTATCCGACAGGGTCAGCGCCTCCTCCGGGTCATGGGTCACAATGATGGTGGTCAGGCGGTAATCCCTGGCAATCTGCCGGATTTTATCCTTGATGGACTCCTTGATCACGCCGTCCAGGGCGCTTAAAGGCTCATCCAGCAGCAGAATCTTCGGCTTCATCACCATGGTCCTGGCCAGGGCCACCCGCTGCTTCTGACCGCCGGAGAGCTGTTCAATCTTCTTGTGCAGATGTTCCCGCAGCCCCAAAAGGCCGATCAGCTCTTCCACCTCCTGGCGTGTGCAGATCTCCGGCTTGTTTTTCAGACCATATGTAATGTTCCGGTACACATTTAAGTTGGGGAACAGGGCGTAATCCTGGAACACAATATTGAACCCTCTCTGTTCCATCGGCACATTGGTAATATTCCTGCCGTCAAACACAATGGATCCCTCATCCGCGTCCGTCAGCCCCAGAATAAGGTTGAGCAGCGTGGTCTTACCGCACCCGGACGGCCCCAAAATGGACACGATCTCCCCCTCCTCAATCTTCAGATTCACATCCTGTAAAATGATAGTCCCGTCATAAGACTTTTTCAGATTTCTAAGTTCCAGCATAGATCGTCCTCCCTTTATTTCCATACGGCCTGTGGCCGCCTGTATTCTTGCCGACGCTTCTATCAAACCACATTTTTCCTCATTCCATCTACCAGGATTTAGGAAATTCTATGTAAAATGGGCGTAAAAAGGACGCCCCGTCCGCGGCGGAGCGCCCTGCATTCACCAAACTTGTTCACATTTCATATAGTAATAGTGAGCTGGAAAACAGCTCTATCTTAAACCATACGGGGAGGACGCCGTGATTACCATCAGTTTATGTATGATTGTCAAAAATGAGGAGGCGGTTCTGGGGCGGGTTCTGGAGCAAATGAGGGGGATTGCAGACGAAATCATTGTCGTGGACACCGGCTCCGCAGACCGGACCAGGGAAATTGCCGCACAGTTCACCGATCACGTGTTTGATTACAAATGGCACCAGGACTTCGCAGCAGCCAGAAACTTTGCCTGTTCAAAGGCGTCCATGGATTATTGGATGTGGCTGGACGCGGACGACGTGATCCGCCCGGACCAGCAGAAGCTTCTGCTGAGGCTGAAGGAATCGTTAAATCCTGCCACGGACATTGTGATGATGAAATATCTGACCGGCTTCGACCAGAACGGCCATGTGACATTTTCCTATTACCGCGAGCGGCTGATCAAAAACCGCCGGGGCTTTTTGTGGGAAGGCAGAGTCCACGAGGCGGTCACACCCCGCGGCAATATTCTCTATTCGCCGGTGGAAATCGAGCACCGCAAGCTCGCCGCCGGGGACAGCGACCGGAACCTCAGGATCTATGAGACCATGATCGGGGAGGGCGAAACACTTTGCCCGCGCCATCAGTTTTACTATGGGCGCGAGCTGTATTATCACCAGAGATATGAGGAGGCCGTCAAAGTCTTCGAGCATTTTCTGGAGGAACCCGACGGCTGGGTGGAAAACCGGATCGACGCCTGCCTGCAGCTGTCCCGCTGCCGGGAACAGCTGGGGCAGAAGCGGGAGGCGTTCCTGGCTCTGACGGGCAGTTTTCTCTACGACGAGCCCAGGGCGGAAATTCTCTGCGAGATCGGCCGCCTGCTGATTGGGGAACGCGCTTACAAGACCGCCGCCTACTGGTACCAGCGGGCCCTGGAGCTCACGCCCCGGGAAACCTCCGGCGCATTTGTGCTGCAGGACTGCTACGGGTATATCCCGTATATGCAGCTGTGCGTGTGCTTCGACCGCCTGGGCGACCACAAAAAGGCCCGCGAATATCACCTTCTGGCCAGGGAATTGAAGCCGGAGGCGGAGGCCGTTAAACAGAACCAGTTGTATTTTGACAAGCTCTTTCAAGATGAGGAAGGATAACCTGTTCACATCCTCCTCACATTCCGTTCACAAAATTGTTACCATTTCAACAAACTTTCCTAACATTTACCGGATATACTAAATCATGTAAAGAGCTAATGCCAACAAGACTTTTTTTCATAATACTCTGGCCGACCGGAAGAATCCGGTCGGCCTCCTCCCTTTTCAGGGGCAAAATTCCACTTTATTTTCAATCAGCAGCAACCGTGGCCCGCCATCTCAAAATGCCCGTTGGTCCCGTCGTAGGGTTCATTCTTCATGCACAGGTGCACGGCCGGGAGCCAGGCTGCATCGACGAGCGCCGTCTTCTGTCCCCCATCCGGCAAGCGCTGATCGAATACCGGGATACAGAAGAGAGCAGACCCCTGACCGCTCTGGTGGAACAGGCGGTCGGCGAGACTGCCGGGGAACTGCTGGTACATTTCGGCCAGGCCGGGATGGCTGGTACTGTGGTGTTTTAGTGTTTTTACAATTATACCCATTTATTTGAGTCATGGATTGCCGGGGAGGACTTCCCCGGCTTTTCTCATCCTTTTTCTTCGCAGCCTTTGCCTTAGGCTTGTTCACCAAACTTGTTTGATTTTCATATAGTATATTGAGTTGGTAAACAGCGTCCGGCCGGACTGTCTCCATAATTCCCGCCGCTGTCCTCTCACACTGCCGGAACCGACCGCCATAACCGTTTCCGGTGTACCGATCACGCATTTGAATCTCAGACAGCTTCCCAGAGAAGCCAGGCATCGACAATAAGGAGCGATTATTATGTGTTATAATTATCCAAATGGAATGAATTACGGCGGCGCCCCCGGAGGAGGCGAGCCGGATCCGGCCGCATATGACGCGCGCAGATATCCCGGATCGAATTGCTGCAACTGTTGCAACCGCGGTCCTACCGGACCGCAAGGGCCCATGGGTCCTCAGGGACCGATGGGACCCATGGGACCGCGGGGCTGCCAGGGCCCCCGGGGAATCACAGGACCGACCGGCTCAATGGGCCCTCAGGGTTATGTGGGACCCACAGGCGCAACTGGACCAACCGGACCGATCGGCTATCCCGGACAGCCCGGACCGATGGGGCCAACCGGACCAACCGGACCGGCGGGTGCGAATGGGCTTAACGGAGCCATGGGACCCACCGGACCGACCGGAGCCACGGGGGCCAACGGATTAAACGGAGCCAATGGCCCGATGGGCCCGACCGGGCCAACTGGACCGACAGGGGCAAATGGGCTTAACGGAGCTATGGGACCCACCGGGCCGACCGGACCGGCAGGGGCGAATGGGCTTAACGGAGCTATGGGACCCACCGGGCCGACCGGGGCAACCGGCCCTACTGGAGCAAACGGCGCGACTGGACCAACTGGACCGACCGGAGCGAACGGCGCGATTGGTCCAACCGGACCCACCGGGGCGAACGGCGCGATTGGTCCAACTGGACCAACTGGGGCCAACGGACTTATCGGACCGACTGGACCCACCGGCGCGAACGGTATCACCGGGCCGACCGGCGCAACCGGTCCGACCGGACCAACCGGACCGGCCGGCGCAACCGGATCCACCGGAACGACAGGTGCCAGCGGCACAACTCCTGTCATTACCGTAGCCGGAACAGTGACCGGCAATCCTGGCACTCAGGCAAATGTGGATGAAACATTTACGCCGAACGGTGCACAACTGCTCTTTACCATTCCCGCCGGTCCAACAGGTCCCACCGGAGCAAACGGTTTAATCGGGCCGACAGGACCCACCGGCGCGAACGGCATCACCGGGCCGACTGGCCCCACTGGGGCAAACGGTTTAATCGGGCCTACCGGACCCACCGGGGCGAACGGCATCACCGGGCCGACTGGACCCACTGGGGCAAACGGTATTACCGGGCCTACCGGACCCACCGGCGCTACTGGCGCTACCGGGGCCACCGGGCCCACCGGCGCTACTGGCGTTACCGGGCCAACCGGACCAACTGGCGCTACCGGGGCTACTGGCACTGCCGGAATTACCGGCGCCACCGGGCCGACCGGAGTGGCGGGTTCTTCCGCGATTATTCCCTTCTCATCGGGAACGCCATTGACAATGACCACCATAGCCGGCGGCCTGGCCGGCATTCCATCGCTGATTGGCTTTGGCAGCAATGCTCCCAGCGTCAGTGTTCTGGGTGCCACGATTGACCTTACAAATGCTGCCGGTACGTTAACAAACTTTGCATTTTCCGTACCGCGTGACGGAACAATTACCGCTCTGTCGGCATTTTTCAGCACCACTGCGGCGCTGTCCCTGACCGGCTCCACCATCACAATCCGGGCGCAGCTCTATCAGTCCACTACGCCGAACAATATTTTTTCACCGATAGCCGGAGCAGTTGTCACCCTGGCGCCAGCGCTTACCGGTGTTATCTCCATCGGTAGTTTGTCCAATGGACTGACAAGCGGACTCTCCATTCCGGTGACCGCGAGAACAAGGCTTTTGCTGGTATTTTCCACTACCGCTTCCGGCGTGGCTCTGGTTAACACAGTTGCGGGTTACGCGAGTGCCGGCCTCTCAATTTCGTAAAACGCGCCGGTTCGCAAAATTATCACCCCCGGATAGTGGAAACTTCAAACTGTCCGGGGGCTTTAACACAACGTTCAAAAATGCCTGTAAAACGATCGGTAATACCCCTGATATTCCGACCATAATTGGGGCGGCGGGCAGAATGGCCGACTGCATTCGCTGACCTGTTTAAACATTGGCCCCAGAGCCAGCGCCAGCTTTATATTTTCAAAAGCTTGTTTTCATTTCACATGGTATACCAGACTGTCAAATGGATACCATCTCATTTTGCCGGGATCCATTTAACCGTTTGCATGTTACGTTTCATCTTATTTACAAGACATGCAGCCTGTTTTCTTTTAGCTGCATTACATCGGCTCCAATGGGCTGCAAGTGCGACCGGGACAGCCGGCCTGCCGCGCATTTCACAAAACTTGTTTACTTATCATATGGTATACTAGACCGCCGGGCGGATGTCCCTTCGTTTTGCTGCAAATCGGACATCCTGCCATTTCCCCTCCTCCCATTGGATTACGCCAGGCAATTTAAATCGCCTGCCAAACCCTCTGCCGCAGGGGGGCGGACCACTGCAGGGATGCCAGATACGCAGTACATGATACGGGCAATACCGGCTCCTGCTGTTGGAAGATTAAAAAATAAGGAGCGATCGCTATGTATTATAATGATCCAAATCGAACAAATTGTGGTAATATCCCTGGAAACTATCCTCCTGACGAATCGGCATTTGACATGTGCAGATGTCCCGGAGCAGGTGGAAACGCTCCCAGAGATTGTAACTGTTGTTGTAACCGCGGACCGACTGGCCCCCAGGGGCCCGTAGGCCCCGCAGGCCCCAGAGGGCCCCAAGGCTTTCCTGGAATCCCCGGTCCGACTGGCCCTACAGGCGCAACCGGTACCAACGGAATGAATGGCATTATGGGGCCAACCGGGCCTACAGGCGCAACGGGTGCTAACGGGCTTAACGGCGCCATGGGGCCAACCGGGCCTACGGGAGCCAACGGACCCACCGGCGCCACTGGTGCTACTGGGCCTACAGGGGCTAACGGTATCACCGGTCCCACCGGTGCCAACGGCGCAACCGGCGTCACAGGACCCACCGGACCCACTGGCGCCAACGGCGTTACCGGCCCCACAGGACCCACTGGCGCCAACGGCGTTACCGGTCCCACAGGGCCCACCGGTGCCAACGGTGTTACAGGCCCCACAGGGCCCACCGGTGCCAACGGTGTTACCGGCCCCACAGGGCCCACCGGTGCCAACGGTGTTACCGGCCCCACAGGCCCTACTGGAGCCACCGGCGTTACCGGCCCCACAGGCCCTACGGGTAATACGAATTCTGCCTGTTGTGGATGTACGGAGCAAATAAGAAATATACTCCAACAGATTATTACGCTATATCCCAATAACAATATATTTGTCACATTAAGGAGTGGTGATGCAGTTGTCGGCCGCCCTGGCGCTTTAATCCCCGGGCCAAATGGACAAACCGGATTATTTGAAGTGACAACCTCCCAAAATCTCACACAGTTTTTGTCTATCTGCAGTATCGACACGATTCAAATAAACAATGCAACGTACAATGATGCTATTACCTATTTACCAGAACCGGTTCCCGCTCCGACCGACTGTTGCTCTGATTGCGAATCAACCATTCGCTCTCGCCTGCCTGTCGGAACGCCCAACGTTAGTATCAACACAAGTACCCAGACGCCATCTACGGGAACGGTTATAAGAAATGAATTCGGTATGATCGTACTGGCTAATGAGGCAGCTGCCACGATAACCTTCTTATCATCCTGCAGTATCGATCTATTTTTCATTTAAAGCTCAGAACGGGTGGACAACAATGCCCACCCGTTTTTCGATGTAATTTGCCAATATTACTGATTCTAAACGAAAAACCGTGCAATAAAATGAATTTTTCTATCCCATATCCCTTGAAAACAATCCCTGCAATCTGCAAAGAACTTCCGGCAGACAGGGGCGCAGATACTCACCGGGCCAGCTGACATTACCACCAGCCATCTTTCCTGTTTTGATCGGCAAACAAAACGGCGGAGCCGTTCCTTCAGACGCAGGAATCATTTCGGAACAGATCACGTTGTATTATTCTGCCTGATTCTGGTGCTTATGAGTCGGAATGTAATGTCTGCGCGCTTACCAACAAAGAGACAGATACCATTTTTCTCCATTTGAGTAAATATGAAACGAACACTTATGGTCCTTTGATGAGACAACGGCATTATTCGCAATAACGAAAAACACGCGCTGCTGGTATGCGATTGTTTATGGGATAAATCCTTTGGTCAAACAGTTCAACAGGTTCCGAGCTGCAACTCGTATCACCAAACTTGTTTACTTTTCATATGGTATATTAGACCGCCAATCGGATGCGGGTCCATTTCATTGCGGGCCCTGCATCCCGTCATCTCCCCTCCTTCGATTGGACAATGCCTGTCCATTCACACCGGCGGCCCTCTCTGTTGCAGGGGGACGGACAAATACAGAAAAAGTCAAGACTCAAACTATCATACTCAGCAAGATCGGCCACTGTTATTGAAAAACTGATTATTAAGGAGCGATCAATATGTTTTATAATTATCCAAATGGATCAAATTGCGGAAATACACCTGGAGGCTGCAATCCTGACGAAGCGGCATTTGACGAGTGCAGATGCCCCGGAGCAGGCGGATGTGCCCCCAGAGGTTGTAATTGTTGTTGTAACCGCGGACCGACCGGTCCCCAAGGGCCCATGGGCCCCAGAGGCTGCCCCGGACCGCAGGGTCCCATCGGACCCAGAGGTTATCCCGGCCCTCAGGGCCCAGTGGGCCCAATCGGCCCCAGAGGACCACAGGGTTTTCCGGGAGTCCCCGGCCCTGCGGGTCCCACCGGGCCAACCGGCGCCAACGGCATGAACGGTGCCATGGGACCCACTGGACCCACGGGCGCTAACGGTATGAACGGCGCTATGGGACCCACTGGGCCCACGGGTGCCACTGGGCCAACCGGTCCCACCGGACCCACCGGCGCCAACGGCATGAATGGTGCCATGGGACCCACTGGACCTACAGGCGCAACCGGCGCTTCCGGGACTACCGGACCCACTGGTCCCACGGGTGCCAACGGCCTCAACGGTGCAACCGGACCCACCGGGCCCACTGGCGCTAACGGTGCTGCTGGCGCAACCGGACCAACCGGAGCCACTGGTCCCACCGGCGCGAACGGTGCTGCCGGCGCAACCGGTGCGACCGGCGCCACGGGGCCTACCGGTGCTAACGGCGCGGCTGGCGCGACCGGTGCCACGGGCCCGACCGGGGCTGCCGGAGCCACCGGAGCTAGCGGCGCGACCGGTGCAACCGGACCGACCGGACCCATCGGACCGACCGGCCCCACTGGCGCCAACGGCACTGCTGGCGCAACCGGCCCCACCGGTGCCACGGGCCCCACTGGCTCCACCGGACCCACTGCCCCGTCAATATATGCACAACAAGGAAAATGCCGTAACCATGCGGCTTTCAGCACATTACAGACAATTAAACAACCCCTATAATTACACCTAAAACGCCGTAGCAAGGTTGGACAAGCCTTGATATGGCGTTTTTAAGTGAGTAGGATATGTCGCCGCAGCTTGAAAAGAGTTGCGGTTTTTTTATGCCCGAAAACAGGCGGTAACGTGGAACGTTAGGCGCGAAAAAGCCCTTATAATACAAGGCTTTTCAGACGCAAAAACGGCAAAGGCATACTGCAATACCAAAACCGCCGAAAACGGCTTTCTATTATTCCACGCAGACCGAGAAAGGAAGTGATAAAAAATGGCAGTTTTCCGAGTTGAGAGAAATACGGGCTATACCGTTATGAGCAACCACCACTTGCGCAATAAGGAACTCACCTTAAAGGCAAAAGGCTTGCTTTCGCAAATGCTGTCTTTGCCCGAAGATTGGGATTATACCCTTGCGGGCTTATCCCATATCAACCGGGAGAAGATCGACGCAATCCGCGAAGCGGTAAAGGAACTCGAAAAAGCCGGATATATCGTGCGCAGCCGGGAGCGCGACGAAAAGGGACGCTTGCGGGGCGCAGATTACGTCATATACGAGCAGCCGCAGCCGCGAGAGCCGGAAGCAGCTACCAGCGGCGGACAGCCGCCTATATTGGATTTACCTACATTGGAAAATCCAACATTGGATAATCCAACGTTGGAAAAACCTACGCAGGAAAAACCTACGTTGGAAAATCCAACGCAATTAAATAAAGATATATCAAGTAAAGAACAATCAATTACTGATCTATCAAGTACCCATTCCATTCCTTTCCATTCCCTAAATCCCTTGCCTTATGAGCAGGACGAAGCGGCTACGCCGCCGGAAAGGAAAAGAACGGAAGCGAAAACAAACAGTGCAATAGAGATTTATCGGGAAATCATCAAAGAAAACATCGACTATGACATTCTCATTCAAGACCCTAAAATGGATAAAGACCGTTTGGACGAGATTGTAGAAATCATGCTGGAAACCGTCTGCACAGCGCGAAAGACAATCCGTATTGCCGGGGACGACTACCCCGCCGAACTGGTGAAATCAAAGTTTATGAAGCTGAACAGCAGCCATATTGAGTTTGTTTTGGATTGCATGAGGGAGAACACAACCAAAGTGCGCAACATCAAGCAGTATCTAAAAGCGGTGCTGTTCAACGCGCCGAGTACCATTGACAGCTACTATACCGCCCTTGTCAATCACGACTTTTACGGCAGCAAATGAGCATAGCCGCAGTTTACCGGGAAAGGAGTTGATACCTTGCAGGAGGAAGTAACCCAAAAAACGATTGCCCTATCCGTCAACGTGGGAAAAGGCGCGGCAAGGCTTACCGAACAGGCGTTACAGAAAGCAATCAAGAAGTTTTTGGAGCAGAAAAGCAAAGCACCGCATGGGAAACAGACCATGCGGCAGCTTATGAAGCAAAATGCGGGGGTTTCCAACATCGAGATCACCGACAGCAATATCAAAGCCTTTGAGAGTACCGCGAAGAAATACAACATAGATTTTTCGCTGAAAAAGGTTAAGGGCGAACAGACCCGTTACCTTGTGTTTTTCAAAGGCAGGGACGCGGACGTTATGACCGCAGCGTTTCAAGAGTTTTCCGCAAAGAAGCTGAACAGGGATAAAAAGCCCTCTATCCGCAAAGCCCTTGCCGCAGCAAAGGACAAGGCGAAGCAGCTTAACGCCGCCCGCGACAAGGTAAAGAAAATAGACAGGGGGCGCGAGATATGAAGCAGATAAACTACAAAAAGCTGATAATCCCGAATATCCCGTATGTGTTCTTTGTCTATCTCTTTGATAAGGTGGGACAGGCGGTGCGGCTTGCCCCCGGCGCGGATATTTCCGAAAAGATACTCAATATCACACAGGGATTTTCCGAAGCGTTTTCAAATGCCTTGCCGAGCGTTCACCCGTTGGATTTGCTTATTGGCATTGTCGGCGCGGTGGTTATCCGTCTGATTGTCTATGTCAAAGGGAAAAACGCGAAGAAATACCGCAAGGGCGCAGAATACGGCAGCGCACGTTGGGGCAACGCCGAAGATATAAAGCCCTACATCGACCCAGATTTTCAGAACAACATCATTTTGACGCAGACCGAACGGCTTACCATGAACAGCCGCCCTAAATCACCGAAATACGCGAGAAATAAAAACGTCGTGGTGATCGGCGGCAGCGGCAGCGGAAAAACAAGGTTTTTTGTAAAGCCTAATTTAATGCAGCTTCATTCTTCCTACGTCTTGACCGACCCGAAAGGCACCGTCCTAATCGAGTGCGGAAAGCTGCTGCAACGGGCAGGCTACCGCATTAAGGTACTGAACACGATAAACTTTCGGAAAAGTATGCACTATAACCCCTTTGTCTATATCCGCAGCGAAAAGGACGTGTTAAAGGTTGTCAATACCCTTATCGTGAATACCAAAGGCGAGGGAGAAAAGAGCGCGGAAGATTTTTGGGTGAAAGCCGAGAGGTTACTATATTGCGCGTTGATCGGCTACATTTGGTATGAAGCCCCCGCCGAGGAAATGAACTTTATTACCCTGTTGGAACTTATCAACGCAAGCGAAGCACGCGAGGACGACGAGGAATACCAAAGCCCCGTTGATCTGCTCTTTGCCGATTTGGAAGAACGCAGCCCCGACCATTTCGCGGTGAAGCAATATAAAAAATACAAATTGGCGGCGGGCAAAACGGCAAAGTCAATCCTTATTTCTTGCGGTGCGCGTCTTGCCCCTTTTGATATAGAGGAACTCCGGGAACTCATGTCCTATGATGAATTGGAACTTGATACATTGGGCGACAGGAAAACCGCGCTTTTCCTCATAATGAGCGATACCGACGACACCTTTAATTTTGTTATCGCTATTTTGCAATCGCAACTTTTCAATTTACTTTGTGATAAAGCGGACGACGAATATAACGGCAAATTGCCTGTTCACGTCCGCTTTTTGCTTGACGAGTTTGCCAACATCGGGCAGATACCTCGCTTTGATAAACTAATTGCGACCATTCGCAGCCGGGAAATGTCCGCTTCTATCATTCTGCAATCGCAGAGCCAGCTAAAAGCCATTTACAAGGACGCGGCAGAAATCATACTTGATAATGCCGACAGCACCTTGTTTTTGGGAGGACGTGGGAAAAATGCAAAGGATATTTCGGATAACTTGGGACGGGAAACAATCGACAGTTTCAACACTTCCGAAAATCGCGGCACGCAGGTTTCTCATGGACTTACTTATCAAAAATTAGGAAAGGAGTTGATGACACAGGACGAAATAGCAGTTATGGACGGTGGGAAATGTATTTTGCAGCTACGCGGTGTACGTCCCTTTTTAAGCGACAAATACGATATAACGAAACACCCGAACTACAAATACCTTTCCGACTTCGACAAGAAAAACGCTTTTGACGTTGAACGGTATATGTCTACCCGTCCGGCAATCGTAAAGCCCGATGAAGCCTTTGACATATACGAAATAGATTTGTCCGACGAGGACGCAGCCGCCGAGGAATAACGGCGGCATTTTCATTTTCAACAACATTTTTTGAGCCGCACAACGGCAGAAAGCGAGGTTTATATGGATTTCTTTAACAGCGCAGTTGGTGTATTGCAGACTTTGGTTATCGCGCTTGGCGCAGGTCTTGGCATTTGGGGTGCCATTAACTTAATGGAGGGTTACGGCAACGACAATCCCGGAGCCAAAAGCCAGGGCATGAAGCAGCTCATGGCGGGCGGCGGCGTCGCTTTGATCGGCGGCACCCTTGTTCCGCTTCTTTCCAAACTTTTTGGATAATGCCTAAAACAAATACCACCCGCCGCGCCCTCTCGGAAACGGGAGGGCGCGGGAAAGGAGGGATTAACTTTTGATATGGCAGATGATTGAAGATTGGTTTCGTGGCATTTTGACAGACGGGATTTTATCGAACCTCTCCGGCTTGTTTGACAGCGTAAATACAGAGGTTGGAGAAATCGCAACGCAAGTCGGCACGACCCCCGCCGGGTGGAACGCGGGCATATTCAACATGATACGCAGCCTTTCGGAAAATGTCATTGTACCGATTGCGGGCGTTATCATTACCTTTGTCATGTGCTACGAACTAATCCAGATTGTAATTGAAAAAAACAATCTGCACGATCTCGACACTTGGATTTTCTTCAAATGGATTTTTAAGACCTTTGTTGCGGTGCTGCTGGTAACAAACACTTGGAACATCGTCATGGGAGTTTTCGACGTTACGCAGAGCGTCGTCAATCAGAGCGCGGGGGTTATCATATCCGATACAAGCATAGACGTTACCACCGTCATTACCGACATTGAAGCAAAACTCGACGCTATGAGCGTGGGCGGTCTTTTGGGGTTATGGTTTCAATCCCTCTTTGTAGGGCTTACCATGAAAGCCCTGTCAATCTGCATTATGCTTGTGGTGTATGGGCGCATGATTGAAATATATCTTGTAACGAGCGTTGCCCCTATCCCTATGGCAACAATGGTAAATCACGAATGGGGCAGCATGGGACAGAATTACTTAAAATCTTTGCTTGCGCTTGGTTTTCAGGCGTTTTTGATTTTGGTGTGCGTGGGCATTTATGCGGTCTTGATACAGACAATCGCAGCAACCGACGACATTTCCGGCGCGATCTGGTCTTGCATGGGCTATACCGTCCTCTTGTGCTTTACCCTTTTCAAAACGGGGAGCCTTGCAAAGAGCGTCTTTTCGGCACATTAAGGGGGTGAGTTATGATTTGAAAATCGGTTTAATCGACGTGGATAGTCATAACTTCCCCAACCTCTGCTTGATGAAGCTATCCGCGTATCACAAAACAAAAGGGCATAAAGTGGAATGGTGGAACGCAAAGGGGCGGTACGACCTTGTATATAAAAGCCGCGTCTTTACGGACACCTATTCCAAAGACACGATAACCGTTACCAACGCGGAACAGGTTATTTTCGGCGGTACGGGCTACGACACGAAAAACCGCTTGCCGCCGGAAGTGGAACACAGTTACCCGGATTATTCTATCTACCCGCAGTTTTTCGGGATTGCCTACGGCTTTTTAAGCCGGGGTTGTCCGAGAAATTGCGGGTTTTGCATTGTCAGCGGTAAAGAGGGGCGCAAAAGCGTTAAGGTTGCGGATTTGTCCGAGTTTTGGAAATGGCAGCCGGAAATAAAAATCATGGACGCTAATCTGCTTGCCTGTCCCGACCATGAAAATCTCATTGAGCAGCTTATACGAAGCCGCGCATGGGTGGATTTTTCGCAAGGGCTGGATATTCGCCTTGTGAACAGGGATAATGTCAGCCTGTTAAATCGGGTACGGATAAAAGCGGTACATTTTGCATGGGATAATCCCGACGAGGACTTGACCGGGTATTTCCAACGTTTTTTGGATTTGACAGCCATTAAAAGCAGCCGCCAGCGGCGCGTGTATGTTCTTACCAACTACGGCAGCACTCACGAACAGGATTTATACCGCGTGAACACCTTGCGGGCTATGGGCTTTGACCCGTATGTGATGATTTACGAGCGTCCAACCGCCCCGCCTGTTACCCGCCATTTGCAACGATGGGTAAACAACAAGCGGCTTTTCTATGCTGTTCCCCGCTTTGAAGATTACATTCCGGGCAGAAAGGAGGTATGAAATGGCGTATGTAACCGTCCCAAAGGACTTAACAAAAATCAAAAGCAAGGTAATGTTCAACCTTACGAAACGACAGCTAATTTGTTTCAGCGCGGCGGTGGCAATCGGACTGCCGCTGTTCTTTTTGGTAAAAGGCAGCGTTGGAACGAGCGCAGCGGCATTGTGCATGGTGCTTGCCATGCTGCCTATGTTTTTGCTTGCCATGTACGAGAAAAACGGGCAACCGCTGGAAGTGATTATTCGGCAATTTGTGGAAGTGAAGTTTCTTCGCCCCAAAGAGCGACCTTATCAGACCAACAATTTTTATGCCGCCCTTGCGCGGCAAGAGCAATTAGATAAGGAGGTACGGGCGATTGTCAAAGGAAAAGAAAAACACCCAAAACGAAAAGCGTAAACTTTCCCGACAGGAAAGAAAACAGATAGATACCCTTATCCGACAGGCAAAGGGCGACAGGAAGCCCCATACGGCGCAGGACAGCATACCGTTTGAGCGAATGTATAAGGACGGGATTTGCCGCCTTGCAAACGGGCGGTATTCCAAGTGCATTGAGTTTGAGGACATCAACTATCAGCTTGCGCAGCCGGACGACAAAACCGCCATTTTTGAAGCCCTTTGCGATATGTATAACTCGTTCGACGCTTCTATCGGCGTGCAGCTTTCCCTAATCAGCCGCCATGCGAACAAGGACGATTTCAAGAACAGTATCACGATTGCGCCGCAGAATGACGACTTCGACAGTATCAGAGCAGAATACACCGAAATGCTTAGGACGCAGCTTGAACGCGGAAACAACGGGCTTATCAAAACCAAGTTTCTCACCTTTACCGTTGAAGCAAAGGACATTAGATCGGCGCGGGCGCGTCTTGCCCGCATTGAAACGGACACCCTTAACCATTTTAAGGTGATCGGCGCAGCGGCGCGGGTATTGGACGGGAAACAGCGTCTTGAAGTGCTGCATGGGATTTTCCACCCGGACGGGGAACGCTTTAACTTTGCGTGGGAATGGCTACCCGCAAGCGGGCTTTCCGTCAAAGACTTTATCGCCCCGTCCTCTTTCCGTTTTGGCGACGGGCGAATGTTTCAAATGGGCGGCAAGTTCGGCGCGGTTTCCTTTTTGCAGATCGTCGCGCCGGAACTCTCCGACCGTATGCTTGCCGACTTCATGGACGCGGAAAACGGGATTATCGTCAATCTGCACATTCAGAGTATCGACCACAACGAAGCAATCAAGACGATTAAGCGCAAGATCACCGACCTTGACCGCATGAAGATTGAAGAACAAAAGAAAGCAATCCGCAGCGGTTATGACATGGATATTATTCCGTCCGACCTTGCCACCTACGGCGGGGAAGCAAAAAACCTACTCCGCGATTTGCAGAGCCGCAACGAAAGAATGTTTCTGCTTACGCTGCTTGTCTTAAACCTTGCAGATACCAAGCAGAAATTGGATAACGAAGTGTTCGGGGCGGCGGCAATCGCACAGAAATACAACTGCATTTTGACCCGTCTTGACTACCGGCAGGAACAGGGGCTTATGTCCTCTATCCCGTTGGGGGATAACCTTATCCATATCCAGCGCGGCTTGACGACCAGCAGCACCGCCGTTTTCGTTCCCTTTACGGTGCAAGAGCTGTTCCAAAGCGGCGAAGCATTGTATTACGGCTTAAATGCCCTTTCCAACAACATGATTTTGTGCGACCGAAAGAAGCTGAAAAACCCCAACGGCTTGATACTCGGCACACCGGGCAGCGGCAAAAGTTTTTCTGCAAAACGTGAAATCACAAACGCTTTTCTCATTACGGCAGATGATATTATCATTTGCGACCCCGAAGCCGAATATTACCCCCTTGTCGGACGTTTGAAAGGACAGGTTATCAAGGTATCGCAGAACAGCACGCAGTACATTAACCCTATGGATATAAACCTCAATTACAGCGAGGGCGACACGCCCATAGCCTTAAAGAGCGATTTTATCCTTTCCTTTTGTGAGTTGATTATGGGCGGTAAAAACGGGCTGGAAGCTGTTGAAAAGACCTTGATTGACCGCGCCGTTATCAGCGTGTACCGCAACTACCTTGCCGACCCGAAGCCGGAGAATATGCCGATTTTGGGCGACCTCTACGACGAGATCAAGAAGCAGCCGGAAAAGGAAGCGCAGCGTATCGCGGCGGCATTGGAACTCTATGTAAACGGCAGCTTGAACATTTTTAACCACAGGACAAACGTTGACATTCATAATCGCCTTGTCTGCTTTGATATTAAGGAACTCGGTACACAGCTTAAAAAAGTCGGTATGCTTATCGTCCAAGACCAAGTATGGAACAGAGTAACGGTAAACCGCAGCGAGGGCAAGGCGACGCGGTATTACATCGACGAGTTTCATTTGCTCTTGAAAGAGGAACAGACCGCCGCCTATTCCGTCGAGATTTGGAAGCGTTTTAGGAAGTGGGGCGGTATTCCGACAGGTATCACCCAAAACGTGAAAGATTTGTTGTCGTCCCGCGAGGTGGAGAACATCTTTGAAAACAGTGATTTTGTGTATATGCTCAACCAAGCCCAGGGCGACCGGGAAATCCTTGCCAAGCAGCTTAACATTTCACAGCAGCAAATGACCTATGTAACCCATTCCGAAGCGGGCGAGGGACTTATCTTCTATGGCAACGTGATTTTGCCCTTTATTGACCGTTTCCCAAAAGATACGGAACTCTACCGCGTGATGACGACCAAGCCCGGCGAGGTGTCAGCATGAAGATAGAAACGGATAAAATCTATTGCGGCGACAGCTTGCAGGTGCTTCAAACCTTGCCGGATAACTGTATGGATTGTTGCGTAACGTCCCCGCCCTACTATGCTTTGCGCGATTACGGCACAGACGGGCAGATCGGACGGGAAGCAACGCCGGAGGAATATGTTTCCCGCATTACAGCGGTTTTCCATGAGGTAAAGCGGGTGCTTACGCCGGAGGGTACTTGTTGGCTGAATATCGCGGACACTTATTGCGGCACAGGCAGCAAAGCCGACCACCAAGACCCGAAATATCCCAAAGGCAGGAACGGGCAGCAAGTGGCGGTAAACCACCGCGCCCCCGGCTGCAAGCCGAAAGACCTAATCGGTATTCCGTGGCTTGTAGCCCTTGCCTTGCGGGGCGACGGTTGGTATTTGCGCAGTTCTATCATTTGGCACAAGGGAAACGCCATGCCGGAAAGCACGCGGGACAGACCGACGCGCTGCTATGAATATGTGTTTCTGCTTACCAAGTCGAAGAAATATTACTACGATTGGCAAGCAGTAGCCGAGCCGATAGCCCCCACAACGGCGGTACGGCTGAAAAGCGGAGTTGGGAAAGGCAACAAATATGCCGCTACCGTTCCGGGGCAAAACCAGCCGCAGAAAATCAACCGTCCCCGCAGGAAAGGCGCATACACCGACGAAATGATTTCCCCCGTCCGCAGCCGCCGCAACGTTTGGCAGATCAACACAGCTTCCTATCGCGGCGGGCATTTTGCAGCGTTCCCGCCCAAACTTGCGGAAACGTGCATTTTGGCGGGCTGTCCTGTCGGCGGGATTGTGCTTGACCCGTTTTTAGGCAGCGGCACGACCGCAGCGGCGGCAAAAAGCCTTTCCCGCCGCTATGTGGGTATAGAGATCAACCCCGAATACTGCACCCTTGCAAAACAGCGTATTGGAGGTGATGAACATTGAGCAAGGAATTAAAAGCCCCCGACAAGGTAACGCAGAAAATGACCCGCGACGGGGCGGTTGCGGAAAACCTTACGACGGGCGAAACAACGAGTATCAGCGAAAGACCGCCGGAGGAAAACTATTCAGCCCCCGTAGCGGGAGCAGCGGAAAAAGCCACCCAACGTATTGGCACAGAGGTTAGCCGCCACTTTGAAAAGGGCGCGGAGAAAAAGACCCTTGACGCAGCACAGCTTAAAACCCATACGTCCCGCTTGCAGTTTTCCGAAGCGGAACGGGCAACGCCGGACCTGCAAAAGGCAATCAAAAAATCCGATACGGCGGCTGACCGTTTAGACAAAGCGCGGGCAGCTATCCCCAAACAGACCAAAATCACAAAAGAGCGCGTTTTTGACGAAGCCAAAGGCAAAGCAAAGACGCGCCTTGCTTTTGAAAAAACGGATAAGCCCCCAAACGGCAAGTTGCGTCATAACCCGTTATCCCGTCCGGCACAGGAATTGGACGCCGCCGTACATGGAAAAATCTATGAGGTGGAGAAAGAAAACGTCGGTGTGGAAAGCGGACACAGGATAGAACTTGTGGGCGAGAAAGCGGGCGGCATGACGACGCGGGCAGTAAAACGCGGCATACGCAGCCATAAGCTGAAACCTTACCGGGCGGCGGCAGCAGCCGAGAAAAAGGCAGCAAAGGCAAACGCCGATTTCCTCTACCAAAAGGCGCTGCATGATAACCCCGCCCTTGCGCACTCCAACCCGATTTCCCGTTTTTGGCAAAAACAGCGCATTAAAAAGCAGTATGCAAAGGCGTTGAAAACGGGCGGCAAGGTGAAAAAGACCGCCGAAGCCACCGCAAAGGCGGCGAAGAAAACGGCGCAGGAAACCAAACGGGCGACGTTCTTTGTCGTCCGGCATTGGAAAGGCTGTTTGATTGTGGGCGGGATTGCCTTTATCGTGCTTCTGTTTTTCGGCGGCTTGTCCTCTTGTTCCCTGTTCGGCGGCAACAGCGGCAGCGGCTTGATTGCGTCGTCCTATCTCTCCGAGGACGCGGATATTACAGGCGCAGAAAGCGCGTATGTCGCTATGGAAGCCGAGTTACAGGATATGCTGGATAACATCGAAAGCGAATACCCCGGCTATGACGAATACCGGGTAACGGCTGACGAGATCGAGCATGACCCGTATGTGCTAATCTCTATCCTCTCCGCTTGGCATGAGGGCGTGTTTACTCTCGATGAAGCGCAAAGCACCCTTGAAATGCTCTTTGATAAACAGTATATCTTGACGGTTACGGAGGAAGTCGAGGTACGCTACCGCACCGAAACGCGGACGGACAGCGAGGGCAACGAATACGACGTTGAAGTAGCCTATAACTATTACATTCTCAATGTGGATTTGGAAAACTTCAACCTCTCCCATGTTCCCGTTTACATTATGGGCGAGGAACAGCTATCCATGTACGCTATGTATATGTCGTCGCTTGGGAACAGACCCGACCTTTTCCCGCAATCCGGCTATATTTCAAAATACTATGAAAACCCGCCCGCAGATTACGAAGTCCCCGCCGCGCTGCTCAATTCCGATGAAAAGTTTGCGCGGCTCATTGAGGAAGCGGAAAAGTATGTCGGTTTTCCTTATGTGTGGGGCGGCAGCAGCCCGGAAACCTCTTTTGATTGCAGCGGTTTTGTTAGCTATGTGCTGACGAACAGCGGCTTATACAATACAGGCAGACTTGGGGCGCAGGGGCTTTACAACATTTCAACCCGCGTTTCCAACCCGCAGCCGGGGGATTTGGTTTTCTTTACGGGTACATATGACACACCGGGGGTATCTCATGTGGGTATCTACGTTGGCGAGGACGGGGACGGAAGCCCCGTCATGCTGCATTGTGGCGACCCGATACAATACGCAAAACTTGATACAAGCTATTGGCAATCCCATTTTTACGCCTATGGGCGGCTACATTACAACTGACTTTGAAAGGAGTTTATTTCTATGGCAAACACGAAACTTGACCGTATCGAAAGGGATATTGAGAAAACGAGGGCGAAAGTCCTTGAATACCAAAAAAGGCTGAAAGACCTTGAAGCGCAGAAAATCGAGGAAGAAAACGCGCAGATCGTTCAAATGGTGAAAGCGGTACACCTTGACGGGGCGCAGCTTGCCGCGTTCCTCTCCGCCTATGCCAACGGCGAAATCATTTTGCCGCAGCCGGACACAGACTATACCGACGAACAGGAGGAAACCGAAGATGAAGCATAAAAAACTGTTCCGCAGCGTTACCGCTTTGCTTGCCGCCCTTGTACTCATGGGCGGCTTTTCTGTTACCGCTTTTGCGGGCGGCGGTGATGTGAGCGACGAGCCGCCTACCCCCGTAACCGAAACCGAGCCGGAAGAAACGACGGGCGGCTATGAGCCGCAGCCCTTAACGCCGGAGGGCAACATGAGCCTTGTGGACGACATAACGGGCGAAGCGTCCGGCGATAAGCAGTTTATTACCGTCGTTACGAAAAACGGAAACTATTTTTACATCATCATTGACCGCGCCGAGGACGGAGAAAACACCGTCCATTTCCTCAATCAAGTTGATGAAAAAGACCTTTTGCAGCTTATGGAGGACGAACAGACCGAAGCCCCCGCTTGTAGCTGTACTGAAAAATGCGTTGCCGGAAGCGTCAACACCGATTGCCCCGTTTGCAGCGTCAATATGAGCGAGTGCGCGGGCAAGGAAGCCGAGCCGGAGCCGGAAGAAACCGAGCAGCCGGAGCCGGAGGAAGATAAAGGCGGCGGCATGGGCGGTGCTATTCTGCTTGTCGTGCTGCTTCTTGCCGCAGTGGGCGGCGGCGCGTTCTATTACTTTAAGATTATGAAGCCCAAAAAGGACGCGGCAAAAGGCAGCAGCAACCTTGACGATCTCGATTTTGACGAGGACGACGAGGACGAGGAAGAATTAGAAACCGAGCAGGAGGACGAGGAAGTATGAAACTTGTAATTGCAGAGAAACCGAGCGTCGGGGCGGCGATTGCCGCCGTACTTGGCGCGAATAAAAAGCGCAGCGGATATTTTGAGGGCAGCGGCTACCTTGTGTCCTGGTGTATCGGGCATTTGATTAGCCTTGCGGACGCGGCGACCTACAACGAGCAGTACCGAAAATGGAAGTATGACGATCTCCCCATTGTCCCGCAGGATTGGCAGTTTACCGTTGCCAGCGGCAAGGAGCAGCAGTTTTCCGTACTCAAAGACCTTATGCACCGCAGCGACGTTTCCGAGATTGTCAATGCGTGCGACAGCGGGCGCGAGGGAGAACTCATTTTTCGCTTTGTCTATGAACAGGCAAATTGCAAAAAGCCCTTTTCCCGCCTTTGGATTAGCAGTATGGAAGAAAGCGCAATCCGCGAGGGCTTTTCAAACCTCAAAGACGGGCGCAGCTATGACAACCTCTATCAATCCGCGCTTTGCAGAGCAAAGGCAGATTGGCTTGTCGGGATTAACGCGACCCGCCTTTTCTCTATCCTCTATCACAAAACGCTGAATGTCGGCAGAGTGCAGACGCCCACCCTTACCATGCTGGTAAACCGCGACTATGCGATCAGCAGCTTTAAGAAAGAAAAATATCATGTTGTCCGTCTGGACGTTGGCGGCGTTGCCGCCCTTTCGGAACGGCAGGACGACGAAGCGGCGGCGCGGCATATGAAAGCGGCTTGCGAGAAATCGCAGGCCGTTTGTACTTCCCTCAAAAAAGAGAAAAAGACCGTTGCACCGCCGAAGCTGTTTGACCTTACCGCGTTGCAGCGCGAAGCCAACCGCCTGTACGGGTTTACGGCGAAACAGACCCTTGATTATGCGCAAGCCCTCTACGAAAAGCGGCTTTTGACCTATCCCCGCACCGACAGCAAATATATCACTTCCGATATGCAGGACAGCACAAAGGAACTCATTACCGGGCTTTGTTCGCTGCTTCCCTTTATGCGGGACGTGAAGCTGCAAGCCGACCTTACAAGGATTTGCGACAACAGCAAAGTAACCGACCACCACGCCATTTTGCCGACAGCGGAATTTTTGAAAAACGGTTTTGCGCCCCTTGCCGAGAGCGAGAAAAAGCTAATGACCCTTGTGTGCGCAAAACTGCTTTGCGCCGTTGCCGCGCCCTATACCTATGAAGCGGTTACGGCGGTTTTCACTTGCGGCGGCTATCCCTTTACCGCAAAGGGCAGGACGACGCTTTGCGAGGGTTGGCGCGAGATTGAAAGACTATCCCGCGCCGTAGCTGAAGAACAGGACGAGGACGCAGAGCCGGAAGCGGTTTTGCCCCCGCTTACCGAGGGGCAGACCTTTGACAATCCGGCAGCGGAGATCTCCGAGCGTTACACGCAGCCCCCAAAGGCATTTACCGAAGATACGTTGCTTTCGGCTATGGAGAGCGCGGGCAAGGAGGAAACGCCGGAGGACGCGGAACGCAAGGGATTAGGCACCACCGCGACGCGGGCGGGTATCATTGAAAAACTCATTTCAGCGGGCTTTGCCGAGCGCAAGGGCAAGAAACTAATCCCCACAAAAGACGGGTATAACCTTGTCGCCATTCTGCCCGAAAGCCTTACGTCCCCGCAGCTTACGGCAGAATGGGAAACGCGCCTTACCGGGATTGCAAAGGGCAGCGACAGCCCCGCCGACTTCATGCGCGGGATTGAGGAAATGACAGCGGGGCTTGTCAAGACCTATTCCGCGATTTCCGAGGATAAAGCGAAGCTGTTTACCCCGCAGAGGGAAGCAATCGGCACTTGCCCCCGTTGCGGCGCGGCGGTTTATGAGGGCAAGAAAAACTTTTATTGCTCCGACAGGGCTTGCAGCTTTGTGATGTGGAAGAATGACCGCTTTTTTGAGCAGCGCAAAAAGACTTTCACAAAGGCGATTGCCGCCGCCCTTTTGAAAGACGGAAAGGTAAAAATCAAGGGTATGTACTCCACCAAGACGGGAAAGACCTTTGACGGGGTTGTGCTGCTTGCCGACACAGGCGGCAAGTATGTAAACTTCCGCGTCGAGCAGAACCGAAAATGATTAGGCTTGATGAAAAGCAGTATCGAGCCGTTAAGAAAATGACCCGCGCCGCGTGCGCCAACAACGATTGCGGGAACTGTCTGCTATTGGACGACGGGGAAACTTGCGTGTGTGTGCAGAGTATCAGCTATTCGCTGTTATGCCGTTATTTCCGCGAAGCGGTTTTACCCGCAGACAGGCAGCTTTGCGAACAGATCACCCGCAGCGGGGAAACCGATTTGAAGCGTTGCGCGGTATGCGGCAGCACGTTTGCGGCGGGCAGCAATCGGGCGAAATACTGTCCCGATTGTGCGGCAAAGATACGCCGCAGGCAGAAAGCGGAAAGCGAGAGAAACAGGCGTTTACGGATAAGAACAACTACATAGCAAGCACAGCAAACGAGTACCCGTTTGCGAGAAATGCCCGCGCTGCTCTATGGGAAGCGCGGGCATTTTGCTTGTTGGGATAGTCCCAAACCCTTAAAAATCGAGAAAGGACGTGATGAAACAATATGCCGTATTCTTCATACGACCATGACAAATTGGAAACCGCCGAAACCATGCGGATAGAACGCCGGATATATTTTGAAGCAAAGGACGGGGATATTGCCCCCTATGTTTCCTTGCCGCCGGAGCAGCTACACGCCATGCGCGAGGAAAGCGCGGCAGCGGAACAGGCGATTTTTAACGATCTCTCAAGCCGCGCCGCCGCATGGGAGGAACAGGCGGGCAAAACGCTTTTGCTTGACAAAGCGATTGAATACACAAGGACAACCGTTGTGCAGCACACTTCTAACGAGTGGCAGAAAGGCGAATATGACCGATATACCCGCAGCAACCGGGTATATCAGATGAACTACCACATTTACGAGAACACCCGTTACGACAGGGAGAAGCAGCAAAGCGTCCCTTACTCTTATTCTCTCACATGGGGCGTTTATACCAACAGCCCGAACAGGAACGGGCAAGCGAAGATTGCCGGACAGGACAGAAAGGTTTTTTCCGACAAGGCGGCTATGGAAAAGTATCTGAATGGACGTATCAAAGCATACGACCGTCTGTTTACGGAAATCTCCCCGCCTATCCCGCAGGAGTACGCCGACTATTTCAAAGTAAACGGTATGCTCATGCCGGACTACACCATAGAGGGCGAAGAACTCCCGCAGCAGCAACAGGCGGCAGCTATCCCCGAAAATACCGGGCAGGAAAAGGAGCGTGAACACATGAGCGAACAGTTTTCTATTATGATAGGCAACCGCAGCCGCTTTGAAGCGGGCGACCCAAGCGGCTATTGGTTGGATATGCCCGCTACAAAAGAGCAGCTTCACGAAGCCATGCAGAGCGTCGGCATTACCGCCGATAACCCGCAGGATTTTTCCATTCGCGGCTATTCCGACGACCCGGAGAAACATATTGCTTTGCCTTATGAAATGGTATGCGCCGCCGACGTGGACGAACTCAATTTTCTTGCGGCGCGGCTCGAACAGCTTGACCCCGCCGAGGTTGGCAAGCTGAACGCAGCTTTGCAGCAGAAAAACGGGCTTGCAAATATCGGACAGGTAATTGACTTCACCTACAACGTGGATTTTTACGTCCATATCCCCGAAGTACATACCTACCGCGATTTAGGCGATTATTACTTAAATCAATCCGGCATGGTACAAATGCCCGAAAAATGGAAAGGCGGCATTGACCTTACTACTTTTGGCAGAAACGCCGCCGAGCATGAAAAGGGCGCGTTTACCGAATACGGCTATCTCGTCGAAAGCGGCGACGAGTGGGAGCGTCAGTTTGAGGGGCGCGAAGTGCCGGAGGAATACCGCATTATGAGTTACCCGCAGCAAGAGCGCGGCGAACAGGATAAAGTCTTTATGGACGCAGCCGAAGCGCAGCAGACAGAAACGCCGCCCGCCGAGCCGCCGCAGCCCCGCCCCGTCGTGCCGATTATCCTTTCTTCTGAAAAACCCGGCGACAAGGTAAAGGAGATCACCGCCCGTCTGGAACAGGGCATACAAGCGATTTTTGACAGCGACCGCTACAAAGAGTTTTTAACGGCTATGTCAAAGTTTCACGATTACAGCTTGAATAACACTATCCTAATTGCCATGCAGGGCGGCAATTTGGTAAAGGGCTATTCACAATGGCAGAAAGAGTTTGACCGCCATGTGAAAAGCGGCGAGAAAGGCATTAAAATCTTTGCCCCCGCGCCCTACAAGGTAAAAAAGCTGGTGGATAAAATCGACCCCGACACAAGAAAGCCCATACTTGACAGCGAGGGAAAGACGGTTAAGGAAGAAAAGGAAGTTACCGTTCCCGCCTTTAAGGTTGTAACCGTCTTTGACATTTCGCAGACCGAGGGCAAGGAGTTCCCCGATCTTTCGGTTAAGCCGCTGCTTGCCGATGTGGAACAGTACGAGGACTTTTTCGCTGCCCTTGAAAAAGCGTCCCCCGTTCCGATTGCTTTTGAGCAGATCACAAACGGCGCAAACGGATATTTCAGCTTGACCGATAAGCGAATTGCTATCAAAGAGGGCGTGAGTGAGTTACAGGCGGTAAAGACCGCCATTCACGAAATCGCCCATGCGAAGCTGCATGACGTGGACTTAAACGCCCCGCTGGAGGAGCAAAACCGCGTTGACCGCCGCAGCCGCGAGGTACAGGCTGAAAGCGTTGCCTATACGGTGTGTCAGCATTTCGGGCTTGATACGTCGGATTACTCTTTCGGGTATGTGGCGGGCTGGAGCAGCGGCAAGGAAATGACCGAATTAAAAGCGTCCCTTGAAACGATACAGGCGACCGCAAAGGAACTCATTACCGAGATTGAGGGGCATTTTACCGAATTGCAGCAGCAGCGGCAAGCCGAGCAGGAGCAGGAAGCGAAAGCAAAAGAAACCTTGCTTCTCAACGGCAAGGAGGACAGCTACGGGATTTATCAGTTAGCCCGCAGAGATGAAACTATGGATTTGCGCTTTGAGCCGTTCGACCGTCTGCAAGCAACGGGGCATACCGTTGACCGGGCAAATTATGAACTCGTCTATACCGCGCCGCTTACAAAGGATATGACGCTTGGCGGCATTTGGGAAAAGTTTAATATCGACCACCCCGCCGATTTTAAGGGGCATAGCCTTTCCGTTTCCGACATTGTTGTGCTTCATCAGAACGGCGAGAACACCGCCCATTATGTAGACAGCATAGGTTTTCAGCAGGTGCCGGAGTTTTTGCAGGAACAAGCGCAGCAGACCCCCGTATTTGATAAGCTATCTCCCGAACAGCAGCAAGCCCTATCCGATACCGTAAAAGATACGCTGCAACTGCTTGTAGACGCAGACAAGCGGATTTATGGCGACGTTACGGGCAAGACCCTTGAAGCAATCGCGGCACAAGGGTATTCCTACAAGGACGGGCAGCTTGAAAAGCAACAGCCGGAAGCGACCCCCGAAAGCCTTATGACGGGCGAAACCGTCAGAACGCCGAGGGGCAATTTTTATATTACCGACATGAGCCGCGAACAGATCGAAGCGGCGGGCTTTGGTTTTCATCATGCGTCGGAGGACGGGAAGTATCTCATTATGGGAAACGGCACACAGGCTTATGCCATAGCTGCCGAGCAGCCGCAGCGGGATAATCCCTTAAAGCACGTTGAGGATATTGTAGAGCAGAACGACAACAACTTTGACGGGCTTATCAATAACACGCCGCAAACGCCCACCGTCGCGGATTTGGAGCAGCGGGCAAAGGCGGGCGAAGCGATCTCCGTTGCCGACCTTGCGAAAGCGGTAAAAGCCGAGAAACGGGAGCAGCCGCAAAAGAAACCGTCCATTTTGAAGAAGCTGGACGAGTACAAGAAACAGGCGGTGCAGCAACCGAAAGACAAGCAGAAAGAGCAGAAAAAGGATTTGGAGGTTTGATAGCATGAATATCCGCTTTACCATTGAGGAAGAAAACATAATTGCGATTTACGCCGAGGACAGCCGGGAAAGGACGATTGATAATATCAACTCTGCCATGCCCTACATGGACGAGGATATGCGCCAGCTTGCCGCCGCAGCGGTAAACAAGCTGCAAGCCATGACGGACAGCGAGTTTTCCGAAAGGGAGTTTATCTTGACCGACGAGTAATAGCCCATAGTACACAGGGGCGCGGTGCCGGCAATCGGCAACCGCGCCCCTGTTTTTTATCGTTCCAGCAAGATTATCTTTTTCCCCTGTTTTTGCGCGTACCGCAGCGTCGTATATGCCCCGCCGAAGTCGCGCCATACCATAGCTATTAAATAGTCGCTATTATCCACAAGCCACCTGTTGCGGGCGGGTATTGCCCGCTTATAGTGTATCTCCGCTAACTCTGCCGGGATAAGAATGTCGTCAAAACTCGTTTCGTAATACTCCTTATACTCGTTTAATTTTTGCTGCATATAGGGCAGAACAAGCGTCAGCCGGATTTCTTTGTTTGGGTATTTCCTTTTCAGATTGCGGACAGCAGCAGCGGAAAATCCGTCGAACTCTCCCATACCGCCGACGTAACAGTATAACGTATCTTCGTTTTCGATCAGCGTTTCAAGCGCGTTTTCTATTTTTTGAGTGCAGGAGCCGAAAACTTCTCTATGCCCCGCAAAGGTGCAAGTAATCATTGTATTCCCTCACATATATTAGAAATACAGCTTGTGAGGTGGAATATAAAATATTTTCAAAAAAACACAAACTGTATAAAGTAATTCTTTATACAGATTATTATAATGATACAGCGGAAAAAATACAATATAGGAAAGAGCGTGATTGCGAGGGATTTTTGAATGGAATTAGATTATAGAGCGATTGGCAAGCGCATAAAGATTGCCCGTATTAAAGCGGATTTGACACAGGAAGCATTAGCGGAAAAAGCGTCGCTTTCCACAACACACATGAGCAATATTGAAACGGGCAACTCCAAATTGAGTTTGCCGACGATTGTATCTTTGGCAAATGCCCTTTCCGTTTCTGTTGACGAGTTTTTATGTGATAGCGTGATACACTCCAAAGATATTTTTTCACAGGAAATACAAGACCTCGTTTCCGATTGCGACGAATACGAAATCCGTATGATTGCAGACTTTGTAAGGGCAGCAAAGGAAACCATACGCAAAAATGCCAAACTGAAAGAGTGATTAGAATAAAGCAAGGGCGCGGCTGCCGATTGTTGGCACCGCGCCCCATTCTTTTTTGCGTTTTCGTGGAACATTAGAAAGGCACTTTTTGAGGTTTGAGTATAAAGTATCGTCTATGCCGTTTTCGCGCTCTGGAAGCCGCAGAAATACAGCCATTTTCAGCCCTTAACGTTCCACTTGCTACCCTTGTTTTATGCTTTATCTCTTGCCTTGATATGGAGAAGCAGCATGATGATAAAAGCAAGCCCGCAGACCACATAAAACCAAAGTTGATCTGCATTGGAGATAATAAACGCCAGCAGCCCGAAAATAACCGCCCAGGCAGCGGACAGCAGCACCCCGATTACCCAAAATCCAAAGCGTGTTTTTTGGAGAAACAGCAGCAGCGCGAATACAGCAGCGCCGATCAGCACGCATAATGCAGGGTGTAGCGTGAAAAAGTGATTGCAGCACACGCCGGATATAATACCGAGGGCGATACTGTCAAAAACAATGATATGCCCGATAAAAAGCCCCACTACCATAAGGATAAAGCTAACTACAAGACCGATTATTAAATAGGCTCCCGCCGCCGCTAAATAGCCCATATATACACTTCCTTTGTTCTCTGAATATAGTTTGATTGTAACAGGTTATTGTAAAGAAATCTACGGTCTTACCCCCGTTCCTGTTCTTTCGCCCTGCTTTGGGACGGATATAGAATACTGTCAACGTTCTTTTTGACAACGCTGTATTCCTGCATTTGCTTCTTGGCTTGCCGATAATCTTCATACAATTTGGTTTTCCTGTCGTTTAAGCTGCTATACTCCTTGCGCAGCGCGGCGAGATCGGGCAGCTTCTTTATCTGCATTTCCTTTAATGCCCTTGCCGCAGCTTCAAACAGGATAATTTCGCTTTCATGCCCCCGCAGATACTTTTCCTTGTCCCGCGACTTTTTGTATTCCTCGTAAATCGGTTTTAATTGTCGGTATGTGGTTGTGTGCTTGATAAGCAGCGACAAATCAGACATACGCTGCTCTACGTCCTTAACCGCCCTTGCCGCCGCGTCATGGGCGGTCATAATATCCGCGATTTTGCTTTCAAGGTCGCTGTAATATTCAATCTTGTTTTCGGTCAAGAAGTTCATGCTTTTTGCAGCCTGTTTCAGATTATGGATTTTCGCCCACCGTTCATAGCCCGCCGACTGTTGCGCTTTGATACTGTTTTCAAGATCGACGACAAGCCGGATTTTCTTATCTTCCCGCAGCGGTTTTGACTTGGCGATATATACGCCCTTGATACGTTCCTTTATCGCTTCTTCCGTATAGGCCGCGCCGAGCGTCTTTGTGCGGGTAAACCGTTCCTGTCCGGCAGCGCGAAAGGAAATGTATTTGCCCTGTTTGATTTCATACCCCATTTCCTGCAAGCGGCGCAGCAGTTCGTCAAAATCTTTCACTTGGGGAATGAGAGTATCTATCGCCGTTTTCAGCTTTGCTTTGTAGCTTGTCCCTTGCTTTTCGGCGGTGTATTCCGCATAGCTTTTTCCCTTGTCCTGTCCCGGTACGACGACGGATAGCCCATGCTCTTTACATATCCTGTCGCTGGTGCGCCGGATAAAGTGATAGCTTTGCTTGTTGGAATGGTACTTTTTGTAGTCAACGAAGCTAACCGCGTTGAAAATCAAGTGATTATGCAGATGGTCTTTATCGACGTGAGTTGTCAAAACAAACTCATACTTGCCGCCTAATACCGCCCCGGCAAGTTCCATGCCGATTTTGTGCGCTTCTTCCGGTGTGGTTTCTCCCACCGCAAAGGATTGTATCAAGTGCCGCCCTAAATGTGTGCCGCGATCTCCGGCAGCTTCCCGCGTCCATGCAAACTCAATATCGGCGGTTTCCAGCCCGCAGCCGAAAGAGGACGCAAGCAGCTTCCCGTCTGTCTTTTCGGGATTTAAGATATAGTCTATCGCAGCCTTTAAGGTTGATTTAATAGGGTGCGTCTTTGTAACCGCCATATCTCGTCCACCGCCTTTTTAATGTCCTCTATATCCTGCCTGTAAACCGTCCCCGTCGCATTGGCGCGTTTTGCAATTTGGTTGATGTTCCGGCTCACCGCTTGCAGTTCCCGGATATATGCTTTTGTGTCGCTTCGGTCAACGACAAGAATATACCCGTCTATCGCCATTTTACGGAAGTATGCCCCATACTGCTTTATGGGAAGCTGCTTCATCTTCTCGTCGATCAGCCGCTTTTCTTCTTCCGTAACGTAAAACTTCATCTGTATATTTCTCTTTCGGTTTTCCATTTCCGCACCGCCTTTCGGTATAAGGGTTTGGGATTATCCCAACAAGCATTTTCCGCAAACGGGTACTCGTTTGCTGTGCTTGCTATCTACTCCATACCCCCACCGAAAGGCGGTATTTGTTGCGCGTTCCTTTGATTTTGGACGCAAAAAAAGATTGCAGCCGCCATGCGCTGCAATCTCCCGATTTCTCATATTGTGAGGTTAATCCTCTGCTTTTTCGACTTCCGTTATCTCCCTTGCTGTTGCGGTTACAATCCGTATGCCTTTATCGCTCATACCGTCCAGCAGCGCGTCAAGCTGCCGCCGCCCGGTGGATTTCTCCGCATTGCTGTTCGGGAAGAAAAATTGATCTACCGAAATATGATACCGGGTTACAAGGTCATAGAATACCTGTAAACTCGGCTGTTGTCCCTTGTTCTCGATATTCGCAAGGTAGCGCGGGGAAATATATAACTCGTCGCTTACCTTTTTGCGGCTCTCGCCGTATTCATTTCTCGCGGCTTTTATAGCTGCCCCGAAAGCCTTAAAGTCGTACAATGGTACGGGTCTTTTTGCCATTTTCATTCACCCTGTTACATTTTACAGTTCACCTTTCTTTTTGGATATGTCCACACAATTCATATCATTAGGTTAAATACTTCCTGTTGTGTATTGACAGTAGACTGATTTTCTGATAAAATAAAATTTATGTAAAAGGAGGCGGCGTTTATGTTGCATAGCATGCGTATTAGATAAGCATTGAAAAAAAGGATTTTCCCATTTTCAACATGGGCTTTTTTGTCATGCTTATTTTGCGGATGCTATACAAAAAACTAACGACGTATAGATATAGTATAGACATAGTGCAAGCTATGCCTTAGTTTTGTTGTACTGCTCTGTGCATTATAAATGCAGGTCAATGCTCATGTTGAGGATTGACCTGCATTTTTTTGTGTAAAAAGGACGAGTGAAATATAATGCTTAAAAAATATTGGATAAAATGTCCGATTTGTAACGGAAAGACGAGAGTTCAAGTATTTCATAATACTGTATTAAAAGATTTTCCTCTTTTCTGCCCTAAATGCAAATTGACGCATATCATTGATGTAGAAAAATTAGAGATTGTAATCAAAAATACAGAAAAACAAACTTTTATTATTTAGAAGAAAGGATATAAAAATGAAACGTTTACCTAAATATACGCCTGCGGAAGTACGGAATGATCCATACGGATTTACTTACAAAGAAATGTCGGAAGTTATTGGCGAGAATGAAGCAAAAGCCTTATATGAAGAATTATATAAGCAATTACCACGCAAAAAAAATCTATCAATGTTGGTAAAAAATATTTGCAAAAGCAGTGATACTGAAAAGTATGTTTACGAACTGAAAGACAACAAATACATTGAAACGGTTTTTATCAAGCGGCGAGATGGTGGAACTGTTTGCGTGAGCACACAAGTCGGTTGTCCTGTTGGTTGTATTTTTTGTGAGTCCGGGCGAAATGGCTTTGTTCGTAATCTAACATCGTCAGAAATCGTACAACAGATTATATTGTTGCGTCGAAAAGTAAACCGTATCGTTTTTATGGGTATGGGAGAGCCTTTATTCAATTATGACAACTTGATAAAAGCAATCCATATTCTCCGAGATAGATATGGGCTCAACTTTCCAACCGACGGCATTACCATATCAACAGTTGGTCCGGTCGATCAATTAAAAAAATTGCGCGAGGAACATCTTAAAATTCAGTTGACAATATCTTTACACGCAGCAACACAATCTGCAAGAAATCGTATTATTCCTCACATGCGCATATATGCTATTGAAGATGTTGTTAAGCAAGCCTTATCCTATTCTGAAAGGCATAATCGCAAAATTGTCTTTGCGTATTTGCTTTTACCGGGTATAAATGACCGGCCCTCAGATGTAAGACAACTTGCAAAATGGTTTCGGGGCAAAAAAGTTATGATTAACGTGTTACAATACAACCCAACAAGCAATTCAAGAATTAAAGCACCACAGAAACGGGAAATAGTTGCATTCAAACATCAATTAGAGCAAGCAGGACTTGAAGTTACTATGAGAGTTTCTCATGGCAGAGAGATTAACGCGGCTTGTGGACAGTTAGCTAACACATATAATAAATTCAAAAAAAAATGATTAAAAGTGCCAGACGCATAGACGCAGAGCCGATAACGCATTAGGTCAAAAAACCTATGTGTTATCGGCTTTTTTATTTAATATTGCGCAAAAGCCGCTGTTCCCTATTATAGAATGGATTGCGGGTAGTGTATTAAAGTCGCCCTTTTTTAAGGATACGGCGGTATCGGGGAGGTATCGCCGTGTCCATTTTTATTTACTGTAACCCGCCTAATGCTTTGCGGTCAAAAAAAGCTATGCTCCGCAAGCGGGATATTCCGGCTATGAGTATGAACTGTCAATACATCTAAATACTTCTTACATTTCCTTTGCGCTCGTCCGCGTCTTGCGGACGGGCGCATTTTGCTTTTTTCAACTTTTTTCTGAAAAACGCACTCAAGAGCCATCTCCCGAACGGGTACGGAGCGAAAGGGGCAGAGAGGACAAGCCCTTAACTCCCGTCCTCTACTCCACGCGGGAAGGAGGTGAACTCTATGGAGCTATCTTCTTCCGACAAGGAAAGAATACAACATCAGTACGACGCATTAGCAAAGAAAACTTTGGTTGGCGAAGCGAAAAGCCACCGCCGCACTCTTGCGAAACGCGCAGCACGCGAAGTACCTTTTTCGGATTTGAGCGAAAGCGAACTCGCGCAGCTTTTCACAACGGACGAATACAAAAGCGATTATTTCCGTTTTCAAGTGTCCGGCTTTGATGTACTCGTCAAAAATGAACTGCTTGCCGAAGCCCTTAACGCTTTGCCCGAAAGGAAACGCGACATTATCCTTTTGTCCTACTTCTTGGACATGAGCGACGCGGAAATTGCTGAACTGCTGAATGTTGTACGCACGACGGTTTTCCGGCACAGGAAATCCGCGCTTGCGAAAATCAAACAGTATTTGGAGGGAAAAGCAGATGATGAATACCGTTAGGAAATCTGAAAATCTGTTGCCGTTCCCTGTCATTTCCGCAGCGGCAAACGGCGACACAACCGCCATGTGCGCGATCTTGAAGCATTACGAGGGTTACATAGCGAAACTTTGTACCCGCACGCTGAAAGACGACGCGGGCAATACCTATTCCTATGTGGACGAGGAAATGCGTAACAGGCTGCAAGTGCGCCTTATTACCCGCACCCTTGCTTTTCATGTAGGATAATCTTTTAGCCCATGCGGGGAGCGTGTCCCCTTTCCACGCTTCCCGTTATGGGCTATTTGTCGTTCCGCAAAAGCATATCCGCTGTTGATGTGCTGTTACAGGCCGACAAAGCCTATTGTTCTTTGACAAAGAAAGCGGCCTTTGGTGCGCAGCATAGCAGGCAAACGGGTACATTCCGTTTGTATCGAGCCGGGCGGCGGGTACGCCATGATAGCTTTTCCCCTACGGGGAAAAGCCGAGCGAGAACTACCGCGCCGTAAAACAAGTTTAGCAGCTTGTGGGCGACGACATACAAACGGCTACAATGATACTCCCGCGTTGAACACCCTCAAAGTATTGCGCGGCGCACCCATAAGCATGGGCCGGGGTGAAACTCCCGTGAGGTTGCAGCTAACAACCGCCCGTTTTTGCCTTATTTCTCATATCGTACAAGCCGGAGCGCATATTCTGTACTATGCCGCTAACCGGGAGGGAAAGAAGATGATTACCAAGTTACAACTTCAACAAATGAGAAATGTTGATATTACACAGGTTGACCGCAGCACTTTGGTTGATATTAGCAATATCCATATTGACAGTTCTTTGCCAGCAGCAAAGAAAATGCAAAGCTACTTGGAGCAGATCGTCAATCCATATTGTTTTCTTTGCGGCGATACGCCCGTAAGAATACGGTTTGTCGCAGAGGATAGAACGCTAAAGCAATCATTGTGTGATTACTTTTTAAGTCTGAAATAACCGCCGACTTTCCCTTAACCCTACGGGTAAAGACCTTGTGATTACGGGTCGAAAATGGTATAATTAACTCGTAATTATAGGGGGAAAGGAGGTATAATGCCCCGCATACGCAAAGACAAAATGGCACGCAGTTATGCAGAGCCGTTTTGGAAAATTGGGCTATACATTCGACTATCCAGAGAGGACGACAACGAGGACGAAAGCGAGAGTGTTATCAACCAAGAAAAGATACTCCGCGACTTTGTAGACAGCTATTTTGAGCCGGGAACCTATGTAATTGTAGACGTGTTTGCCGACGACGGATTGACAGGCACCGACACAGCGCGACCAAACTTCAAACGGCTTGAGGGCTGCATTGTCCGAAAAGAAGTAAACTGCATGATTATCAAATCCCTTGCACGCGGTTTCCGCAACCTTGCCGACCAGCAAAAGTTTTTAGAGGAGTTCATACCCATTAACGGTGCAAGGTTTATTTGCACAGGCACACCATTTATTGACACTTACGCAAATCCCCATTCTGCAAGCGGCCTTGAAGTACCTATTAGGGGAATGTTCAACGAGCAGTTTGCCGCGACCACTTCCGAAGAAATCCGCAAAACATTCAAGATGAAACGGGAGCGCGGCGAGTTCATAGGCGCGTTTGCCCCTTATGGCTACAAGAAAGACCCAAACGACAAAAACAGCTTGATTGTAGATGAAGAAGCAGCGGAAGTTGTCAAAAGCATTTACCATTGGTTTGTCAATGAGGGGTACAGTAAAATGGGGATTGCAAAGCGGCTTAACCAAATGGGAGAGCCGAACCCCGAAGCCTATAAGAAGAAAAAAGGCTTTAAGTATAACAACCCTAATTCAGACAAAAACGATGGTTTGTGGTCTGCCAGCACGATTGCAAGGATATTGCAGAATGAAGTTTATACGGGCGTAATGGTGCAAGGCCGTAATCGCGTAATAAGCTACAAAGTACACAAGCAGATCAACGTCCCCGAAGAAGAATGGTTTGTCGTCCCCAACACACACGAAGCGATTATTGACAGGGAAACATTCGAGAAAGCGCAAGCCCTACATAAGCGCGACACAAGGACAGCCCCCGGCAAACAGGAAGTCTATCTCATGTCCGGCTTTGTCCGTTGCGCGGATTGCAAAAAGGCCATGCGGCGCAAAACCGCCCGCGATATTGCCTACTACTCTTGCCGCAGCTACACCGATAAGAAGATTTGCAGCAAACATTCTATCCGGCAAGACAAGTTGGAAAACGCGGTATTGGCAGCGTTGCAAATGCAAATTGCCCTTGTAGATCGGCTTGCAGAAGAAATTGAACGGATTAACAACGCGCCTGTTATCAACCGGGAAAGCAAAAGATTATCCTATTCCTTGAAACAGGCAGAGAAGCAGCTAAAACAGTACAATGACGCTTCCGACAGCTTGTACCTTGATTGGAAAAGCGGTGAGATTACCAAAGAGGAATACCGCCGCTTGAAAGGCAAGATTGCAGAACAGATACAACAGCTTGAAGCGAACATCTCCTATCTGAAAGAGGAAATGCAGGTAATGGCTGATGGTATCGGAACCGATGACCCGTATCTAACCGCCTTTCTGAAACACAAAAACATTCAGAGCCTTAACCGCGGGATTATGGTTGAACTCGTAAAAGCGGTTTGGGTGCATGAGAACGGGGAAATAACGGTTGACTTCAATTTTGCCGACGAGTACCAGCGAATTATTGATTACATTGAGAATAACCACAACGTTATCCAGGTGATTGAGAGCAAGGCAATCTAACGGCTTGCCTACTCAACACAAAGGAAAATCTAATGTTGTGCATAAATAAACGGCTCTACTGGTCCCACTGGCACAACCGGTCCCAGAGGCCGTACTGCCACCGTATCTGTAGGCAGCGTTATTGCCGGCGAACCGGATGACCCTGTTGAGGTCAACAACTCCGGCACCAACGAGGATGCAATCTTTGATTTTGTAATTCCCCGTGGCGCAACCGGTGCAACTGGTGCGGATGGCGCGGCAGGCGCGACCGGGGCTACCGGCCCTGCCGGAGCTGCTGGCGCTGCCGGCCCGACCGGCCCTACTGGCCCGACCGGCGCTACTGGCCCCACCGGTCCAACCGGACCCACCGGCGCTACTGGCGCTACCGGCGCTACCGGCCCCACCGGCGCCGCAGCCACCATCACGGTTGGCACCGTGACCACCGGAGAGCCGGACACCACCGCCGAGATCACCAATACCGGCACCAGCGAGAACGCGGTCTTTGATTTCGTGATCCCGCGCGGCGCAACCGGTGCAGATGGCGCGACCGGCGCCGAAGGCCCCATTGGCCCCACCGGCGCGGATGGCCCCATCGGCCCTGAAGGCCCCATGGGCGAGACCGGTCCCACCGGCGCTGCCGCCACTATCACAATCGGCTCCGTGACCACCGGAGAACCGGGTACCCCGGCGGAAGTTACCAACAGCGGCACGGATGAAAACGCGGTATTCGACTTTGTAATCCCCCGCGGAGATACCGGTCCCACCGGTTCCGCCGGTGGTGCTCCTGAGGTCCTGGCGACCACGGACTCCACCGGTCAGGCTTCTGTAGCAGGAGGCGCTCTGACCTTCAACGAGAATCCCCTGGTATCCGGTACCGCGATCACCCATACGGCCGGATCCACGGATATCCAGATCACAGAACCCGGCATTTACCAGGTTTCCTTCCAGAGCTCCATCGCAGTGGATGCCGGTACGGCGATCCCGTCCACGCTCACCCTGCGGGCCGAGTTCGACGGTACCAATATTCCAGGGGCTGTGTCGACCCACACCTTCACCGCCACAGGCGAAGTGGCCAACATGTCCTTCAGCGTTCCCTTCCGGGCTACAGGCCCCGGGACCCTCCGCATTGTCGCCGACGCTGCCGGTTACACCTACGAGGACATCGCGCTCACCGTATTCCGACTGGGCAACGCCTGATTCCAATGATGACCCGCAGGCCTGGCCAGCGGGTCATCTCCTTCACTGACAATGAGGCCGCGGGACATCCCACGGCCTCATTTTATCGCTCTGAAATTATTTTGGAAAATAACTGTGGTACAATTCAAAAAAATTGGTAGTCGTGGACCCTTCCCCGCCCTCAAAGTGGATTTCCGACCACATTTTCTCGTCGAACACCACCACATGGCTGTCCGCGAAGGGGGCGTAGATCTTTTGGAAGGCGTTGTTCTTCTTCTCCTGCGCCAACTTTTTCTTGCGCGCCGCAGTCGCCGCCTCGTCGTAGGCGTTGGTGCACTTTAAAATGTAAAAGGCGCCATTTTCCTCCACAATCCCACTGATCTCGTCCTGTTCCAACGCAAACGCCGCTTTCTCCAGCTCGCTCTGATTCTGATTCCGCTCCATCTGCACCGCGACCCCGCCGTCCGTTGAATATTTCTTGGCAATGGCTGAGAAATCCGCGCCCTCCGCCTGAGCCTGGGCCAGAACCTCCTCGGCGGTCTGGCGGTTCCTCACCGAGATGGGCAGCACTTCGATCACTTTGGCCTCCGCGTCGCTGATTTCCAGATTCTGGTCCTGCGTCAGCTCCGTCACCAGCTTGTCCGCCCGGTAATACTCGCAGTATAGTTCGTAGACCTCTTCCTGATCCGCTCCGATATAGTCCCGGTCCGCTTTGCTCAAAAGCCCGTAATACTGTTCCGACAAACGCTTGATGGAATCCTTCTCCTGGCTGGTAAGCTCAATGCCGTTCTCATCCGCCAGCAGGTTCATGGTTCCCAGCTCCATGAAAAATTGACGAATCTGCCCGGTCAGCCGGTCCTCGAAATTCCCTCCGCCCGTCTTGTCCTCCACCGACCAGATCTGGCTGGTATAAATATTCTGATATCGGTTTCGTTCCGTGGCTGCAATGGTCATCAGCTGACCCTTGGTGTAGGATCGCTTCACTTCCTCTTTGCCCGGCTCAACCGCAGCGCTTCTGCTGCAGCCCGCCGCCAAAAGAAAAACCATCAGTACAACCGCCGCGAGGCCGCAGCGGAATATTCTCCCCCGGCTAAGGTGCTCTCTCGTCAATCTCCAAACTCCTTTCAAAGTAACTGCTTCAAAACTTTTAAAACGCCGTCGTTTTTGTTGCTGTCCGCCTGGAAGCGCGCCAGTTTGCGCACTTCCTCCCTGGCATTGGCCACGGCGAAGCTGTAATAAGCCTGCTGCAGCATCTCGATATCATTTAACTGGTCTCCGAAAGCCATGGTTTCCTCCGGGCGGATCTCCAGGCTCTCCTGAAGCCGTTTGACGGCCTGACCCTTGTTTACGCCCTGAGCCATGCAGTCCATCCACATTTCACCGGCCAGCGTAATCTTCATCCGGTCCTGAAACGCCTCCCGGATATCCGCGGCCGCGTGCTCCACATCCTGCTCCTTGTAAATGGAAATCTTGATACAGGGGTCCTCCAGGGCCAGCACATCCTTCACCCGGCGGATGTTGAATTTATATCCCTCCAGCATCCAGCGGTATAAGGCGTCATTTTCCGAGTCCATATAGTCCCCGTCCTGGCCCGCGTAGATCGCACTCAGATCCGGGTGCCTGCGCACCGCTTCGATTACCTCCCGGACCAGCTCCGGTTCAATGGGATTTACAAACAGGCTCCTGCCGTGGCAGCCCAGATACGCCCCGTTGTTGGCGATATAAAATATCTTCTTCTTGACCGGCTCAAACGCTCCCTCAACGCTGGCCCAGGGCCGGCCGCTGGCAATCGCAAACTGAATTCCCTTTTCCCGCAGCTTCAAAATCACATCGAACAGCTCCGGATTCACTCCACCGGAACCATCCTCCACCAGCGTGCCGTCCACATCCGATACGATCAGTTTAATCATCTTCCCTGTCATCCTCCGTCAAATTCTTCAGTTCATGGTAGAGCCGTCCCAGCGGAAGCCCCACCACGTTGTCGTAATCGCCGTCAATTTTGCGGATATACACCGCAAAACGGCCCTGTATTCCATATGCCCCCGCCTTATCCAGCGGCTCCCCGCACCCGGCGTAGTCCCGGATTTCCTCATCGGTCATGGGGTAAACATACACATCCGTTTTCTCCACAAACGTGGTCCCGTGCAAACATCCCCCGGGCTCCACCAGCAGCAGCGTCACGCCGGTATAAACCTGGTGCGCCCTTCCCTGAAGCTTCTCAATCATCTCCGCGGCCCGCTCCGGCGTCCCGGGCTTTCCCAGCACCTCTTTGTCCACGGCCACCATGGTGTCGGCCCCGATCACCAGCGTCCCTTCCGGGCATCTGGAAGCCACGTCCTCCGCCTTGATCCGCGATAATTCCATCACCATCAAATCCGGCTCCGTCTCCTCGGTACACTCCTCCACCAGACTGGGAACAATCTCCGGCTCCATCCCGACCTGAGCCAGCAATTCCCGGCGTCTGGGCGATCCGGAGGCCAGCACCACATTTCTTCCCTTCCACATAACGCTCATCCCGTCGTTCTCCTTTTCTCAATTCATCCCGCGGCCGCAGCCGCCTTTGCCGGTACGCTCAAAACAGGGCCGCCACAAAACATGCGCTTGCAGCAGCCCCCATAATTTGTCAAAACACTTTCAAACGTCCGATCACCGGCTCCTCATCCTCCGCGCCGCCCAGACGGGCCCGGACACAGACGATAAAATCCGCCAGATAAAATACGGTAAGGCCCACGGCCAGCACGCTCCCAACATGGCCGGGAATCCGCACCACCGCCTGTCTCACCCGCGCGTCCAAAAAATAAAAGAAAAACAATCCCAAAAATCCCCAGGCCAAGCTGCTCTCCAGACAGATAATGCCGCGGTAATTAAACGGCTTTCGGCTGTAATCCCACCAGAACGCCCCGAACAGGCGGATCATGATGTTGGCCGTGAACAACTCCATGGTCGTTGCCATTGCCATGGAAGCGGTGTACAGTTCCACCGGCCGGCCCACCATGGGGCTCAGCAATATGTATGCCCCAAGGGCGCCCACGCCGTAGATCACGCAGAACGGGCCATGCCCGAAACCGCGGTCTATCACCGGTCGTCTGTTTTCAAAGCTGAGCACGGCGCACTCCAAGAGATATCCAAGAAAACTGTACAGAAAAAACAAGTTTATCATTTGGTAAAGACCCATTTTCCAGTTCCTCCCATCCGTCCTGCCAGGACGATGTGATCAATCCCCCATTCAAGCTGCCCTTATACCGTTTTGCCGCACCTCATTCCATTTAATAATACCCGTTAATCACCAGCGCAAGGCAGATTCCCAGAATCGCCCCTGCGACCACCTGAAGCGGCGTGTGTCCCACATACTCCTTCAGCTTCTCCTGCAGCACCTCCGCGTTCAGCTTGAGCGGATTCTCACTCAGGATGGAATTCAGCAGCTTCGCCTGCTTTCCGGTCTCACGCCGCACGCCGGTGGCGTCGTACATCACCACCATGGACAGGACAAAGCACACGGCGAACTCAAAGGAGCTCACGCCGTACCGCAGCGCGGCAGCCGTGGTCAGCCCGCACACGGTGGCCGAGTGGGAGCTTGGCATACCGCCGGAACCCACCATGCGCTCCCAATTTATCGTGCGGTTCAGCGCGAAATCGAGCATCGTTTTCAGCACCTGGGCCACAATCCAGCCCGCAACCGCACTCACCAGCACCTGGTTGCTCAGTATTTCATTCCAAATCTTCATCCAACCGTCTCCTAATTGATTCTACCCTAAGTCCCTTTTCTTGTTCCGGCTCCGAAAAATCCATGCGTCTCAATGCCTGGCGGGCTGCAGCATGCGCAGCAGGCGAAGATGGCGCAGCCGCCCCAGCGTCTCCGCCCCGCCGCAGAATTTATCCGCCCAGACAATGGCAAAGCCCGCCGCGCTGGAAGGCGGGACGGGAGTCAGCGGCCACATGTGGCGCAGAATGATATTCTGTTCTTCGTCTGTCAGTTGAAAATGCAGGCACGCATTCTCCAGCGCCCTGCGGGGATGGGTGAAACCGTGAAAATGCTCCCCCGTCTCCCGGGCATGGGTATGCCAGTCGTACAGAAACAAATCGTGGAGGAGACCTGCCCGGGCAGCGCTCCTCCAATTCCCGCCGTATCGCCTGCAAATCCGGTAGCCCAGATAGGATACCTGGATGCAGTGGGTTTTACACGTAGTATTCCCATGCTGTATATACTGATCCATGGAATTAAAAACCGGATGCGCCAGAATGTCCTTCACACACTCCATGTACTCCGGATCGTTTTCGTATTTTCTGCACCGGACCCAGGTCTCGTCCGCAGCCCACTGGGCCGCCTGGCTTCTCCTGTCCCCGGCTGTCAGGTCTGTTTTAAAATGTTCCAATCGAATATCGCCTCTCCTCAACGCAGCGCCCGCGCCCATTGCATTCAATCCATATTTGGGCCCCCGGGACTAACCCGGGCGCCCAAATCTTTTATCAACCAATCAGCCAATCGTAGAGCTCCTGATACTTTCCTGCCGAAACCCTCCAGGAGAAGTCCGTCGCCATAGCGCGGTCGATGATCTTATTCCACTCTCTTCGCTTGTCGTAGTAAATGTGTTTCGCGTACCGCACGCTGCCCAGCATCTCATGGGCGTTGTAGTTGGCAAAGGAAAATCCGGTGCCGGTGCTCTCGAATTCATTGTACGGCTCCACCGTGTCCTTAAGTCCGCCGGTCTCGCGCACAATGGGCACCGTGCCGTACCGCAGCGCCATCAGCTGGCTCAGACCGCAGGGCTCAAACAGCGACGGCATCAGGAACGCGTCGCAGCCCGCGTATATCATGCGCGACAGGGCATCGGAATAGTAAATCTGCGCTGAAACCCGGTCCTGGTACTTCCACGCGTAATGGCGGAACATGTTCTCGTAGCGCTCGTCTCCGGTTCCCAGAACCACCAGCTGCATGTCCTCGCCGCACAGCTCATCCATCACGCACTGGATCAGATCCAGTCCCTTCTGGTCCGTCAGGCGGGACACAAGACCCACCATGAACTTCTTCTCGTCCACCGGCAGTCCCAGCTGGGCCTGGAGCGCCTTTTTATTCTTAACCTTTTCCTTGCGGAAATTCTTCGCGTTGTAGTGCTGAACGATGCTCCCGTCGGTCTCCGGGTTAAAATCGTCGTAGTCGATGCCGTTGACGATGCCCCGCAGGCTGCCTGCCCGCGCGCGCATCAGGCCGTCCAAGCCCTCGCCGTAAAACGGCAGCTTGATCTCCTCCGCGTAGGTATTGCTCACCGTGGTGATGGCGTCCGCAAAGACGATCCCGCCCTTTAACAGGTTGCCGTCCTTGTACGCCTCCAGCTTGTCGGGGGTGAAGTAATAGTCCGGCAGCATAGTCAGCTTTTTGATCGTCTTGACATCCCAGATTCCCTGGAACTTCAGGTTGTGGATGGTGATCACGGACTTGATATCGCGGAAGAAGTCGCCTCCGTGGAAGCGGTCCTTGAGCAGCACCGGCACCAGACCGGTCTGCCAGTCGTGGCAGTGGATCACATCCGGCTGGAAACCGATCACCGGAAGTGCGGAGAGGCCGGCCCAGCAGAAGAAGCAGAACTTCTCCAGATCCCAGTACCAGTCGCCGTAGGGCTTCGATCCGTTGAAATAGCTCTCATTGTCAATAAAATAAAAGGTGATTCCCTGATATTCGTACTGTAAAATACCTACATAGCGGCTCTGACCCAGGTAATCCATATAAAAATGGTTTACATACTGCATCTTCTCCAGCCACTCCTGTTTGATGCACAGATACTTGGGAATCATCACCCTCACGTCAAAATACTCTTTATCGCAATATTTCGGCAGAGAACCGACAACGTCCGCCAAGCCTCCGGTTTTGATGAACGGTACAGCTTCCGAAGCCATGAATAATATCTTCTTCATTCAAACCTCCCTCTCCTGTAAAAACAGGCGCCATTACGGCTGCTACTGTATAGTATACATTATTTTTCCGTAATTAGGAAGTCTTTTAGGTTTTTCTCTTAAATTTTTTTGTACTCCAAGGTGATTTTATCCGATATCAGTGCGATGAATTCAGAATTTGTAGGCTTGCCTTTTCCGGTGCTGACCGTATAACCGAAGACTTCATCAATGGTTTCCATCTTGCCTCTTCCCCACGCCACCTCGATGGCATGACGGATGGCCCGTTCCACGCGGCTGGCTGTGGTCTGGTGCTTCTTGGCAATGGTGGGATACAAAATCTTCGTCACCGAGGTCATCATCTCGGAGTCCTGCACCGCCATGGAAATGGCGTCCCTCAAATACTGATATCCTTTGATATGAGCCGGTATTCCCAGCTCGTGGAGCATGCGGGTGATGTCCTTTTCCAAATGCTCCTCAATGTACTCCTCCCGGCTCAGGCGCGGCTGTTCCTTCACGGACCGCGGTTTCACTTCCCTTGCCTGATCGTTCCTGGGCTGGCCGCCGATGTGGCGGATCTTGTTCACCAGAGCCTCCCGGTCAAAGGGCTTCATCAGGTAATAATAATTCGCTCCCGCCTGAAACGCTTCCTCGGCCATCTGTTCGCCGCCCACCGCGCTGAGAATGATAAATGCGGGATTCTTGATCGCAGGATGTTCGCTTTTCACCCGCTCTACGACGGATATTCCGTCGATCTTTGGCATGATCAGGTCCAACAGCACTACATCCGGCGTTTTATCCTTGATCATGTTGATCGCTTCCTCTCCGTTCTCTGCTTTTCCAATTACGGACAAACCGTCTTCGTTCTTTAATATCTCATCCAGTGTATTCAGAATTATTGGATTGTCGTCTACAATCGCTACGCTTAACTCTGCCAATGCTCAAATCCTCCCCTTCATTTTTTAGCGGCAGTCACATTTTGTCGAATTTACAGTTTTTTCCTGCCATAGGGTTCTTATTTACATAATTGTCGGTTTTTCATCTCAAATTCCCGACAAATTACATTATAAGCAACGCTCCTCCCATACTGCAACAAATTATGACCGCAACATTTGACACGTGATGGTTTGCAATTCTACCATCAAACCCGAAGAAAAGCAATCAATTAAAATTGGTTTTAACAAAATTTTAACATATTTTCGTCTAATTCGTCGATTGTTGCCCTATATTAACGCTTTTTTTGCAACATTTTCCACTATTTAGCAATTTTTTCTTCCGTCATCTCTTTCAAGGGGGGTATAATCGATCAAACCTAAATGCTCCTTCAGCCTGACGGCAGGCAAGCTGCCGCAATCCATGTCAATCCGCATACGGTTTCCAGGGAATGATCCGCAAAACAATCCTTCTCCACCCGTTTTTGCGCGTGTCTCTACTCTGTCCGCGATGCTGTAATGTATGTTAACGTCCCTCTGCATGATCCTCCATAAATTTTCTTATGTGCCCGTTCAGACCTGTATCGGTGTCCCCGCTGTCCGCCGGGACGTCCCCAAAACTAAAAGTCTGGGGATTCAGGTCCATAACTTTAAACGCACGTGTTCTCTTTTCTCCCCTCCCTATTTATAACAAAAATATTTTTAATGCCTCAAAAATTTTGTTGAATATTTGTGCCGCCTCTGTTACAATAGTGTTAGGATCATTCAGAAGGATGAATGAAAATCTAAGGAGGGGATTATTATGCAACATTTAAATTGGATTGTCCCGGTGGTGGGCCTGATCGGCTTCCTGTTCGCGGTCGTCACCCGCGCCCAGGTCATAAAGCAGGACCCGGGAACTGAAAAAATGAGAGTGATCGCCGACGCCATCGCCGAGGGCGCCCGGGCCTTTTTGGCTGCGGAGTACCGCGTTCTCGTTATCTTTGTGGCCGTGCTCTTTGTGGTCATCGGCCTGGGAACCCACAGCTGGATTACGGCGGGCTGTTTTCTGGTGGGAAGCGCCTTCTCCACCGCAGCCGGTTATCTGGGAATGAGCGCGGCGATCCGCGCCAACTGCCGGACCGCCAACGCGGCGAGAGTTTCCGGCATGAACCGCGCGCTCTCCATCGCGTTCTCCGGCGGCAGCGTCATGGGCATGGCCGTGGTTGGCCTGGGACTCATGGGCGTGGGAACTCTTTATATCGTCACCGGCGACGTGGGCGTGCTCTCCGGCTTCAGCCTGGGCGCATCCTCCATCGCGCTGTTCGCCCGTGTGGGCGGCGGCATCTACACCAAGGCGGCCGACGTTGGCGCGGACCTGGTGGGTAAGGTGGAAGCCGGTATTCCTGAGGACGACCCCCGCAATCCGGCCGTAATCGCCGACAATGTGGGCGACAACGTGGGCGACGTGGCCGGCATGGGCGCGGACTTATTCGAATCCTATGTGGGTTCCTTAATCTCCGCCCTCACCCTGGGAATCATCGCCTATCAGACCGCGGGCGTCCTGTTCCCGCTCCTGTTGTCGGCGGCGGGCATCCTGGCTTCCGTGGTTGGCGCTCTGATCATAAAGACCGGCAAGAACGGCGACCCACACAAGGCATTGAAAACCGGCGAATACAGCGCCACCGCATTGGTTGTGGTCTGCGCCCTGATCCTCAGCCGGATGTTCTTCGGCAGCTTCAATGCGGCCTTTGCCGTGATCGTGGGCCTGCTGGTGGGCGTGCTCATCGGATTTATCACCGAGGTTTACACCTCCGGGGACTACCGTTTCGTAAAGCGGGTGGCTGAGCAGTCCGAAACCGGCTCCGCCACTACCGTGATCAGCGGAATCGCCCTGGGCATGCAGTCCACCGCCATTCCGATTCTGCTGGTCTGCGTGGGCATTTTCCTGTCCTATAAACTGGTCGGCCTCTACGGCATCGCACTGGCCGCCGTGGGCATGCTCTCCACCACCGGAATCACCGTAGCCATCGACGCCTACGGCCCCATCGCGGACAACGCCGGAGGCATCGCGGAGATGGCCGGCCTGGACAACTCGGTCCGCGAGATCACCGACAAGCTGGACTCCGTGGGCAACACCACCGCGGCCATCGGCAAGGGCTTTGCCATCGGCTCCGCGGCCCTGACGGCCCTGGCCCTCTTCGTCTCCTACGCGGAGGCGGTCAAGCTGACCACCATCGACATTCTGGACGCCAACGTAATCATCGGCCTCTTCATCGGCGGCATGCTGACCTTCCTGTTCTCCGCCATGACCATGGAATCCGTGTCCAAGGCTGCGCACCAGATGATCGAGGAGGTGCGCAGACAGTTCCGCGAGAAGCCGGGCATCCTGGCAGGCACGGACAAACCGGACTACGCCTCCTGCGTGTCCATCTCCACCACGGCCGCCCTGCGGGAAATGTTCCTGCCCGGCCTGATGGCGGTAGCCGCTCCCCTGATCGTCGGCCTGCTTTTGGGCCCGTCCGCGCTGGGCGGACTTCTGACCGGCTCCCTGGTGACCGGCGTTCTGACCGCGATCTTCATGTCCAACTCCGGCGGTGCCTGGGATAACGCCAAAAAATACATTGAGGAAGGCCACCACGGCGGCAAGGGCAGCCCCGCCCACAAAGCGGCTGTGGTAGGCGACACGGTGGGCGATCCCTTCAAGGATACCTCCGGTCCCTCCATTAACATTTTGATCAAACTCATGACCATCGTATCCCTGGTATTCGCACCGCTGTTCCTTCAGTACGGCGGCCTGCTCTGATACCGGCCGATCCCAAAAAGTGCCGCCGCGCCCGCGATTCAACCGCAGGCGCGGCGGCGCTTTTTTATCTGCTTAAATCCCGCCTCCCCAATCAAAAAACGCGTTAAACGTCCAATCAATATTGCAACCTCCCTCCAAATCTGATATACTGATAAAAGCTCAATGTGAACGCGATAACATTCTCGAGCGCCATCACATTCAACTAAAAAACGAATCAATCCGAGGTGTAAAAATGACAAACACAAACCAGACGCCATCAGAGCCATTGACCTACCAGATCGACCGCACCCTGTACCAGGGACGCCCGGCGGACACGGCGGGACGTTCGGACAAGGAGCTGAGGGCCTACGACCTGCTGGACTCCCTGAACGTATCCTACAGCCGCGTGGACCACGACGCCCTGCCCACCATCGAGGCCTGCCAGGAGGTGGACCGCCTGCTTGGCACGGAAATCTGCAAAAATCTCTTCCTGCGCAATGCCCAGAAAACCGACTTCTACCTCTTGCTCATGCCCGGCGACAAAAAATTCAAGACAGCCGCCCTGTCCAAGCAGATTGGCAGCGCCCGCCTATCCTTCGCGGAGCCGGAGTTTTTGGAATCCCTGCTGGGTCTCACCCCTGGCTCCGTCACTGTGCTGGGCCTGATGAACGACACGGAAAAACAGGTCCGGCTGCTGATCGACAAGGACGTACTGTCACGCGAAGATTTCGCCTGCCATCCCTGTATCAACACCTCCAGCCTCAAATTTAAAACCAGGGATCTTCTGGACAAGGTCCTGCCCGCCCTGGGACACCCCCACACGCTGGTGGATCTGCCCAGGCCGGAATAAACGGTCGAAAAAGGGACCGGTATACCATCGTACGGCATACCGGTTCCTTCTATATTAATGTGATTAATGTGTATATGAGCAAAGCACTTGCGGGGGCCTCTAAATCACGAACTCTCCCAGGCTCTGGCAGCGCAGTCCCGCCGCAGCGGTCACCGCAAGCACCCGCTCCCGCCCATCCACAGGCATACTCCAGGACAGGCCGCAGTCCGCGGAGATCTGCCGTGGAACGGGTATGAGCCTCCCCGGTATTTCCTCATCCCGGCAGGCCCGCTCCCACGCCATGGCCTCCGACGTGGTGTGGAATGTAATCACCAATCTCAACTCCGGTTTCCTCATATCTCCAAATCCTCTCTTTCTGGACACGCCAGCGACGTTCGGGCATTCAGGAGGCCAGCTCCCGCACCGCCATGGCCGCCAGGTCCATTTCCTCCTCCGTGTTGAAGTAGGACATGGAAAAGCGGACCGCTCCCTGGCCCTCGGTGCCCAGAGCTCTGTGCAGCAGGGGCGCGCAGTGGGCTCCCGGCCTGGTGCAGATGCCGTACCGCTCCATCAGCTCGTCCGCCACCTCCCCGGAATCATAATCCCGGATGTTCAGCGTCACAATGGGGGCGTGGCGGTCCATGTCCGAGAAATCCCCGTACACTCTGACCCCGGGCAGGGCGCGCACCCCCTCGTAAAAGCGCCGCATAAGCATGAGCTCCCGGTACCAAATGCGCTCCATGCCCGTCTCCTCGATAAAGGCCAGGGCCGCGTGAAGCCCGGCGATTCCGTGGCTGTTCAGGGTGCCGGCCTCCAGGGCCACCGGCATCTGGCGCGGATGGGCCTGGGAATATGTCTGAACTCCGCTTCCCCCCACTACCAGGGGCCGCACCTCCACTCCCTCCCGCACGCAGATCCCGCCTGTGCCCTGGGGGCCCAAAAGACTTTTGTGACCCGTAAAGCACAGCACATCGATGCCCATGGCCTCCATGTCGATGTCGAACACTCCCGCGGTCTGGGAGGCGTCCACCACCAGGAGGATTCCCGCCTCAGCGCAGATCTTCCCCACCCGTCCGATGTCCACCAGGTTTCCCGTCAGGTTGGAGCCGTGGGTGCAAACCACGCCCTTGGTGGAGGGCTTCACGGCTTCCCGGATATCCTCATAGCGGATATTGCCCTGCCGGTCCGCCCTGACGATGGTCAGCTCCACGCCCTGCTCCCGCAGGCGGTACAGAGGGCGCAGCACCGAGTTGTGTTCCAGCGCCGTAGTAATCACGTGGTCTCCGGGTGAGAAAAGTCCCTGGATCGCCATGTTCAGGCTCTCCGTGGAATTGGCCGTAAACGCCACACGGGAGGGATCCCGCAGGCCGAACATGGCCGCCAGCATGGCCCTGGTGTCGTAAATGATCCTGGAAGCCTTTAAGGAGGCCTCGTGGCTGCCCCTGCCGGAGTTTCCCATACAGCGCATGGCATCCGCCACCGCCTGGATCACACTCTCCGGTTTATGGAACGTGGTCGCTCCGTTATCGAGATAAATCATCGCTTCCCCTCCCTCTTCTACAGCAGAATCCGCTTATCTCCCACCATTTTGGTGATCTTCTTTTTATCCGTATACTCCAGAAGCTGTACCGCATATTTGCGCGAGGTGCCCCACATATCCCGGAATTCGGCCAGCGTAAATCCCTCGCTCTTGCCCATATGGGTCCGCAAACCGTCCACAACCTGCTCAAAGGCCCGGCTGTCCATGTAGGAGGCCGGATTCAGCTTGACCAGACGCCCGTTCTTGTGCATGTCGGCGATGATCTGTTTGGCCCGGTTTTTATCCCGGAACAGGTTCAGCACATCCGCTGTCAGCGGCGCCTCGATTCCCGCCCTGGCGTACTCCGCCCCGATCTGCTCCATCATCCCTCTCAGCTCCTTGGAGTACTCGGTGGAAAAATCTTTTCCCGCTACAAAGGCGCCCTGGGTCTTCACCGCCATGCGCTTGACCAGCTCGGCCAAAAGCACGGCGGCTCTGCGGATATCCCCCAGGCGGAACTGCTCGTTGAGCCTGGACTTGAACTCCTCCTTGTCCATCCCCTCGCTGATCGGGTTTTCCCGGTGGTATACCACCAGAAGTTCCTCTGCAAAGGCGGCGATCTCATTCCAGTAATCCATATGAATCACCGAGCCGTCGGCCAGTATGAGAATGCGCCTGGCCGCCCTCAGCTTTTCGATCAGATACTCCGCCCGCGCCCGGGAAAGGTTCATGGCCGTGGCCAACCGGCTTCCCGGCGGGAACTGCCAGCTGGTTTCCCGGACCATCAGCTCCAGCACCTCCGGCTCCGTCCCGCGCTCCTTCACCTTCAGGGCTTCCAGGGCCTGCGATTCCCCGCGCTTGTGGCGCACAGGGGCCGCGTCCAGCACAATCCCGCCGCCAAACGTCTCCACCGGGGACAAAAAGCGGATTATAAAGCGGTCGTCGCGTTTCAGCACAATGGGCTCGTCGAACCTAAGCTGGGCATAGGCGCTCTCCCCCGGGCCGATTCGTTCTGCGTCCAGAAGCACCGCCTTGGCGATGGCCTGGGCGGAACCGTAGTTGAAATGGACCCGGTCCCCGGACTTCAGCTCCCGGCCGCTGGTCTGAAAGACCGAGAGCTTCACATCCGCTAAAATGGATCTGACCAGGGAACCGGGATAGGCCAGCACATCCCCCCGGCGGATTTCCTCCTTCTTGATCCCCTGCAGGTTCAGGGCTGTGCGCTGGCCCGCGGCCGCGGCTTCCTCCCGCTTGCCGTGGGACTGGATTCCACGGATCTTCACCAGGCGTTCCCGGGGATAGAGCATCACCTCCTGGCCGGCCGTCACCGTTCCCTCCTGGAGCGTGCCCGTGACCACGGTGCCGAATCCCTCCATGGAGAACACCCGGTCCACCGGCAGGCGAAACAGCTCTGCCTCCTCCCGCCTGGCCCCCAGATCGGAGACCATGCGAATGATCATGTCCCGCAGCTGCGGGATATTCTCTCCGGTGTAGGAGGATACCCGCACCACGGGAGCCCCCTCCAGAAAGCTGTCCTTCACCATATCCTCCACATCCGCCTCCACCAGCCCAGCCCACTCCTCGTCCACAATGTCGCACTTGGTCAGCACCAGGATCCCCCGGCGGATGTGAAGCATCTTGAGAATCTCAAAATGTTCCGTTGTCTGGGGCATCACGCCCTCGTCCAGCGCGACGACCATCAGCACCAGGTCGATGCCCCCAATGCCGGCCAGCATGTTTTTCACAAACTTTTCGTGGCCTGGAACATCGATGATGCCGATGTGCAGACCCGCGTCGTTTGGCAGGTTGGCAAAGCCCAGGTCAATGGTGATCCCCCGCTTCTTCTCCTCCTTCAGCCGGTCCGTGTCGAATCCGGACAGCGCCTTGATCAGGCAGGTCTTGCCGTGATCCACGTGCCCTGCCGTTCCCACAATAATATTCTGCATCAATTCTCACCACCTTTTGCACAGACAAACGCCTCCACCGCCAGGGCGAGTTCCTCCTCCGCCAGCGTTCTCACGTCCACCAAAACCCGGTCATGGCCGACCCGCACGATCAGGGGCACCGGCGCCTTCCGCAGCCTGCGCTCCAGCTTCTGGGCGGACAGTCCCTCCTGTCTCACAGACACTCCGAAGCCGGGCAGACGGCTGGTGGGAGCGCTGCCGCCGCCCACCTGGTCCTCACAGGCCTCCACCTCCACCCGCAGCCCCGGACAGGCGGCCGTCAGCATTTCCCCAAACCGCTCCGCCCGCGCCCGCAGTTCCTCGGGTTTGGCGCAGATCATGCGCAGCACCGGAATGTCCTTTAAAGCGCGGTCCCGGTCAATGTACTGGGTAAAGGTGGCTTCCAGGGCGGCCAGCGTCATCTTGTCCACCCGGAAGGCCCGGGCCAGGGGATGGCTTTTCATGCGGTCGATGTACGTTTTCCGGCCCACGATGATTCCGGCCTGGGGACCGCCAAGCAGCTTGTCCCCGGAGAAGAGCACCACGTCGGCGCCCGCCTTCAGCGCGTCCGTCACCGTGGGCTCCTCCAGGCCATAGCGGGACAGATCCGCCAGCAGCCCGTTGCCCATGTCATAGATCACCGGCACGGACAGTTCCCGCCCCAGCTCCGCCATGGAGGCCAGAGGCACATCCTCGGTAAAGCCAACGATGCGGTAGTTGCTGGTGTGAACCTTCATAAATGCCCCGGTGACCCCCGAAGCCCAAACGCTGCGGTAATCCGCCAAACGGGTCTTGTTGGTGGTTCCCACTTCCCGCAGAACGGCCCCGGACTCGCTCATCACGTCGGGAATCCGAAAGGAACCGCCGATCTCCACCAGCTCTCCCCGGGAAACCACCACCTCCTGGCCCCGGGCCAGGGCGGCCAGCACCAGCATGGTGGCCGCAGCATTGTTGTTCACCGCCATGGCGGCCTCCGCCCCCGTCACCCTGCACACGATCCCTTCCACAATATCCTGGCGGCTGCCTCTGGCTCCGGCCCTGATATCGTACTCCAGGGTACAGTAGGAGTCCGCGATCTCCCCAACCGCCCGGGAAGCCTCCGCGCTCAGCCGCGCCCGGCCCAGATTGGTGTGCAGCACCACGCCCGTGGCGTTCAGAACCCGCCGCAGAACCCGTCTGTTCTTCTCTGTCAGAGCCCCCGTAATCCGCTCCACAAGCTCATCCCGGGAGGGGATCCGCTCTGTCTCCCCCCGCAGTACGGCGGCGCGCAGATCCTCCACCGCCTCCCGCACAGTCTCCACGATTAACGGCCGCGGCGTGCTCTCAAAAAACAAAAAGAGGCGCTCATCCTGCAGCACCTCATCTACTTTGGGAAGCCCGCGCAACAGCGCCTGCCTATCCTCCATCGAAATACCCCCTCACAGCTGCTACATAATTGAAGAAAACGGAGGTGGTGGGAATCGAACCCACCCGTGAAGCTCCTAACTCCACACAACGGTTTTGAAGACCGCGGGGCGCACCAGCTACCCAACTCCCTCCCAATTACAAAGCCAAACTCCATTTGCGCCGCCCTGTGGAAAGCCCTGCCAGGGCGGCGAGCGGAGGCGGTGGGAATCGAACCCACCCGTGAAGCTCTTAACTCCACACAACGGTTTTGAAGACCGCGGGGCGCACCAGCTACCCAACTCCCTCCAGTTTCCCGGCGGCGGCAGACTCTGGCTGCCGCCGGGTTATGCTCGAATTCTGTTTTATTTCCCGTTATCCGATGTATCCGGCCTGGGTCAGTATGGCCTCGGCTCTCTCCCGGTTCGCCTCGGACATCTGCACGATGGGTCCGGTGCAGCCCATGCCGCTCTCCGCGTAGATCCCAGCCTTCCACAGCGCTCTCACCGCGTCCTCCAGGTCCATGACCTCGATTCCGGGGATCACCGCAGTCACAATCTCCCTGGGCGGGCAGGCTACTTCCTCCCGCTCCTGTTCCGTCCCGGCCGGGGCGCTCCCCGCCAAAAACGTATCCAGCCCCGCCCTGCGGGCCGCCGCGTACTCCGCCTGCGCGATCTCCTTCCAGCCGCCTGCAATCAGGCTGGCCGCATACTCCATTGCCCCGGCGATCACCGGCGCTCCGGAGGCTCTGGACACGATCATGACCAGCTTGTCGTATCCCTCGCCGATTCCCGGGCCGTAGCCGTAGCCCACGGCTTCGTACTGTCCTCCGGTGGTGTAGGAGGAGAACATTTTCATCATCAGATTTCCGGTCAGGGAATCCATGACCATCACGTCGGCCGTGCCCATAAGCAGGTCGTTTCCGCGCATCTCCACGCCTCCGTCCGCTCTGGCGGACTCGGCAAAGCGGATGTCGTAGCCGTTTTCCTTCAGGCCTTTGAGAATCTTTGCGCAGGCCCTGGCTCCGTCGATGTTGGCGATGCCCACCGTAGGATGCTCCACTCCGTCGGCCTTGGCCGCAATGATTCCGGCGATCGCGTTTTTCACCAGCGCGCTCACCCGGTCCGTGTCGGAGGTGCCCGTGGTGTTGGCAATGTACATGGCCCTGCCCCTGGCCGGCGTGATCACCTTACCCACGGTGGATACGCCGATGGGGAAGGGATAATGCATGGTCACGGCGGCCTGGGCCTTCCCGGCAGCCAGCTCCTCCTCCATGGCCCGGTGGGCGTCCGGCCCGTTACAGATCACGGCGTTTATGCCCTTGGCAGCCGCCAGCTGCAGCGCCCGTTCCATCTCCTGCGCCCTGTGCTCGCTGCCCTCCAGGGCAAACACGATCTTGATCCCGGGGCAGGCACCGCGGCTAAGAACGGTCCGGGAAGCCTGGGCTGTGGCGGCTCCCACCGCCGCGTTCCCCACCGCTTCATCTTCCACGGCCTGTTTTTCCCGCTCCGCCGCCTTCTCATTGGCCTGGACCACGAAGGACACTCCGTCGAACAGGTTGGTCATGCGGCCCAGGAACAGAGAGCCTTTGCCGATGATCATGGCTCTCCTGGTAGTCCCCTCCAGGCACTCCCGCACAAGCGGCCCCAGATAGGGAACCCCTGAGGGAATGTGGCCCTGGGTGGGCGCCCAGCCGGTCATCCCGTGCTTTTTCACAAAATCCGGAATTTCCGCCCGTCCCAGCTGCTTTTTCATCACCGCCAGGGCCGCGATCATCTTGTAGTTGGCCTCCGGCACATCCCCCGCCCCGGCGGGTTTGGTGATATCCGGATTCTGCAGCTCAGGGGCGTATTTGTCGATGTCCGTGAACTTCAGACCCGCCCGCTCCAACGGCTCCGCCACCAGGGCGCTTATCACCATCTGGGGCGCTGAGCCGGTGGCGATCTTGTGACAGCCCACAATATCCGTGCGGATTTGCGGGTGGACCCCGTCGTCCGCGGACACCAGTACGGAAAAGCCTGCGATGCAGTCCTCCAGCACGGGAAGCCCCTTCTTCACATGGTCCTTGGCGTTCATTCCCAGCTTGGCGGTACAGCCGCCCGCGGTCACCACCACGTTTTTAAAGGTGCCTGCCTTCACCAGAGCCGCCGCGTGGAGCATGGCGTGGGCCGGCCCGGCGCAGAATCCGCGCACGTCCGAGCCGGTGGCGTTGCGGTAGCCCGCGATCTCAGCGGAGGCCTTGGCGAAGTTGCCGCCGCCCCTCTGGTTCATATCCCCGCAGGCTTCCTCGCAGCAGTCGATCACATATTCCACATCGTCCGGGTTGAACTCATTTTTCAGCCTCAGCTGAATCAGGGAAATGACGTTGGATGCCTTGGATGCCAGATTTTCCAGCATCACATGGGCCGACAGGTTCACGTCCACGTCGTGGGCGCGCTTGACTACGCCCACCAGCTCGTTTCCGCGCAGATAGAGGCCCTCGGAGTGCTCCTCCTCCACCAGGCGCTTTAATTCCTGCGCCTCCCCGTTATGTTTAAGGAGTCCGTCCAGCTGTTCCGGGGTGAACATGCCGCGCCGCGCCAGCTTTTCCTTCACCGTCTGAGCAAAGCCCTGTTCCAGCGCCACCAGCTCAAACACGTCGCAGATGTGCATGACTCCGTAAAATTCGTCCTCAGGGATGATCAGGCCAAAGGGCCCGTCCTCCTTGGCCGCTTCCCACTTTTTGTCGTAGTACGGAAACTCCGTGCCGCGCAGCTCCTCGTGGGAGGCGTTGCCTATGTATACCTGGTTGGGAATATAGGAGAGCACATCCCCGTATTCCCGCAGATGTCCGGGCAGTTCCTCCAGGTACCCGGAGCCGGGGTTCACAATCCGCTCCGTAGTCTGGGTCGTGCCGTTATATAAAACCATATCTGGCGCCGCTGCCAGGGTATAGCTGGTTCCCTTGATAACCGGATAATCGTTCATCTAATAATCCCCCACATTTCATCTGAGATTCCGGCCCCGGCACGCTTGGGGCCGGGCGGCCGCCGGGGATTTTTGTCCCCGGCCCGGGCCTCCTGCCGCAAGCGCTGCCGTGAACCCGGCCGATCCGTCCGGCCCGGGCGCTGCCGGGCAGGCTCCGGATCAATACTTGCCGAACTCTTCGCGGATCTTTCCCACTTCCTCGTGGATCGCGGGAACATCCATCACCATCTCCATCATGCCCACCTGCTCGTCGTACACAGACGGGTCTGTCTCCGATTTCACTTCATCTTCGCAAATGTGATATACATTTAGTCCCAACTGGACTCCTGCCAAAGGACCTGCGTAAGTAGGATCACCTGCGGTAACGGTTTCTGCGGCCAGGCCGGCAGCTTCCGCTTCTGCAGCTCCCAGGAGAACTACAACGTTCTCCGGTCCGTACTCCTCACTTAACTTTAAAACCCTTTTCTGGTTTTCCAGATCCATGGCACCCGCGGACGTTCAGACGAAGCATTCCGTCGAGGAGTATGCAATCTTTGCGCCGGCTGTCCTGGCGCACTCTTCGATGGCCGGTCCCGGCACGCCGTCGCGGTCACCGATGATGATGGCGTACTTATCCTTTAAAATTGCCATGCGTTTCCCTCCTATTCCTTATTTTTATACATAAGCCGTCTGGCGGCTATGCAGCGCACTTCACTCCCGCCCTCAGGCGTAGGTTTTGATCATTTCCTCGCATGCCTCCGGCGTGGCTTCGTCCTTCACCCTGGAATCGATCATCACTCCGTCCTTGTAGACGGCGATCACGGGAAGTCCCAGCACCTTCTGGGAGATCGCAAGGCGTCTGGCCTTGGTCGTATTCAGGGAGCAGAACTTCACGGTCTGCCCGTAGGATTCCTCAAAGCCGTGGATGTGAGGCATAAGGGCCGCGCAGGGCACGCACCCGTCGCCGTAAAAGTCCACCAGAACATATCCCTGTGCATTCAGCACTTCCTCATCAAAGTTTTCCTTCGTCAAATCGACCACTGTCGCATCCTCCTTTCGGATTCGTGTACCGCTCTATGTAATCGCGATTACTTTTGTCTGTATTATATAATAGTTCCTGTGTATAAGCAAGTCCTTCTGTACTTTTTTGTCATATGCCGCGCTATTCCAGCTCCGACACATAGCGCTCCGCCCGGCTGGCCGCAATGGCTCCGTCCGCCGCCGCGGTGACGACCTGGCGCAGTGATTTCACCCGCAGATCCCCGGCCGCGTAGACGCCGGGAAGGTTGGTTTGCATGTCCTCGTCCGTGCGGATGTAACCGTTCTCCATCTCAAGACCCGCATCCGCAAACAGCTCCGTGTTGGGCAGATAGCCGATGAAGCCGAAAAGGCCGAACATCCCGTCCTCCGGATCCGCCAAAACCTCGGTCAGCTCCCCTGTTTTCACATTCCGCACCACCATGCGGTCCAGGATGCCGTCGCCGCTCACCTCGTCCACAACGGAGTCCCACATAAAATGGAGCTTTTCGTTCCGGAACGCTTTCTCCTGGATGGAAACGGCCGCCCGCAGCTGGTCCCGGCGGTGAATCACCGTTACCTTTCTGGCAAATTTGGTCAGATACATGGCCTCCTCCACCGCGGAGTCGCCGCCGCCCACCACAAAGACCTCCATGCCCTCGTAAAAATTGGCGTCGCAGGTGGCGCAGAAGGATATGCCCTTGCCGAGAAATTCCCGCTCGTTCTTACAGCCAATGGGCCTGGGGTGGGCCCCGGTGGCGAGGATCACGGTTTTGCCCTCGTACACATTTCCCCGTGTGTCGGTCAGGCGCTTCACCGGTCCGGAAAGTTCCGCCCTGGCGATGGTGGCGCCGGCCCGGTGGACGCCAAACTTCTCCGCCTGCCTGGTCATGCGGGCGGTCAGGGTGGCGCCGGATTCCTCCTGGTCCACCATCTGTCCCGGATAATTTTCGATTTCCGAGGTGATGGCGATCTGCCCGCCGTCCTGGCCCCGCTCAATCAAAAGGGTGTTCAGGCGGTATCTGCCGCCGTAAAGTCCCGCCGCAAGGCCCGCAGGTCCGGCGCCCAGGATGATCAAATCATAAATCATTTCCATTTCAATGCCTCCACAAAAACGGATGTGCCCGCGCCCCGGCTGTCTGCGGCCGGGCGCCGGATTCCGCTGATATCGTAAAACAGAAACCCATCCGCCGGGATCACGGCGTTTTCTCACGCCTCACGGCAGCACTCCAGCAGCCCTCCCAGAAACCGGCGCACCCGCACGTTTCCGTGCTGCTCGCTCCTGCCCCGGATATAGTTCATCTCCCGGCGGATCTGCTCGCTGTACAGACGGGCCGCGTACTCGTTGAATACCGGGTCCGCGTAATCCTCCAATCCCCGGACGGCCAGATTGGCCATTCCGGCGGCGGCTGTCCTGCGGATGCGCTGCTCCACACTTTTGGGATTTTCTCCCATTCTGGCGCAGAGCTCCCGGATCGTGACGTCCCGCAGTTCAATGTCCTTCTCAATCAGATAACGGACAATTCCCAGTATATCCCGGCTTCCGCAGTCGTTCAGCACTCCCAGCTCCTGGAGAATCCCCCGCAGCCTTCTGGTCGGCGGGCCGGGATCGGCGGACGCAGCCCCCTGAGAGCCTGGGACGCCGTTTTGCGTCTCCATCTCACCGGCGCCGCGCCCGGCTTTGCCCAAAAGCCATTTCATGGCCCGGGCCATCTCCAGATTGTACAGCACGTTGCGCACTTCAATCTCATTTAAAGGCTTGTGGATCATAAGCTCGACGCCCTTCTCGTAGGCCTGCCGCAGGGTTTGGGGGTGGCCGGCCTGGGACAATGCCACCACCGCAGTCTCCGGCATCACCGCCCTCACCTTTTCAATGTAGACCATGGATTTAGGGGTACAGAATTCCAGGTCCGCCAAAACCACGTCCGGCCCTACCTCCTGCACTCTTACATACGCTTCCTCCCACCTGGGCGAAGCGCCCACCACAATCCCCAGATTTCCCGCCTCGATCATATTTCTTAATTCCGACCGCGACGTCCTGTCGCAGTCCACAATAAAAATCTTCATACTATTGTTTTTTCCGGCAGACATCTTTGATATTTTTCCACAGCATGAACACGATCAGAACGGCTCCCACATATCCGTTGAGCACGTAAATCACATTGACCAGGACCCGGAAGGGGAGGAAGAGTCCCACGAATAATCCCAGAAGTCCGAGAGCCACGGTCAGAATCCTGAACCGGTTCGTTCCCTCTTTGGCGAACCTGGCGCAGGGATTATAGAGAAGCGGCACCGCGGTGGTATAGATTCCCGCAAACACCACGATGGCGAAAATGGAGGCAAAGGGCCGCCAGATCCGCTCCGCCAGGATCAGGTTGGGGATGTTGGCGTTCCACACAAAAATGCCCTGTAAACTGATCCCCGGCGTGTTGATATTGGCAATCTGCGCAAGCATGATCAGGATGATGGCCGCGCACACCGCCACAGTTCCGCCGTAAATGCCGTATTCCACATCTTTCTTTTTATTGTTGGCCCCCAGTGCGGCCGTAAAGCTGGCAAACCACAGGAGGACAAAGCCGGCGTAGGACAAACCGGAGATCACCCAGTTCGGCCCGGCGTTCTTGATCGTCTCGCCGCCCGCCTGGGCGAAAGCGCCCGTTTTGATGATTTCCAGTCCGGCGCCCACGCTGCCCGCGTCCCGGGCGAGGGTGATGACGCCGATGCCGATACAGAGCACGACAATGGCCGGTCCCACGATGCCGATCTTGTCCACCATGGAATTTAATCCGCCCACAACCGTCAGGATGGTGAGCGCGGTCAGAACCGTGCCGCCCACCCACAGGGGAAGGCCGTACTGCTGGTTAAACGTGGAGGCCGCGCCTCCCACCATCACGAAAAACGACATGTAGCAGAAAATGGTAGAATAGTAATCCATCAGAGTTCCGATGTATTTACCGCAATAAAACCTGTAGACGTCATTTCCCCGCTCAAAATGCTCCTCCGCTCCGGCTTTGGCAAAATTGTAATTGTAGTAAATAAAGCAGGCCGCGAACAGAAGAACGGTCAGAATTCCCTCCACCCCATACGCGGTAAAGTACTGGACAATTTCCTGTCCGGTAGCGAAGCCGGAACCGATGGTAAACGCGATAACCGCGCCCGCAAGTATGAGCACCCGGTTCCAGCTGACTTTTTGATTTTGACCCATAGGCCTCCTCCTATCCGTGAGTCCGGTTTTGGTACCGGCACGGCGGGCAGGGCCTGCCGTGCCGGCCGGCTGCTGCCGCAGTTACTTTTCAAACACGGTTTGGCCGTCCACCGGAGTCTGAAGGGCCTTGAGCGCTCTTCTGACCATGGATAAGCGGAGTTTATAGCTGTCTTTCTCACCCTGGGGCGGATCGCCAAGTGGGTAGGGTATGCCGACGCCCGGGATGATACGGTTGGCACCGATTGTCAGGGAGATGGGGACTACGGTTGCCATGTGGACTACAGGAAGTCCGTACTTTTCGATACCTTTCACCATCGTTGCACCGCAACGAGTACAGGTCCCTCAGGTGGAGACGAGGATAACCCCGTCCACATGTTCGTCCACGAACATTTTTCCAATCTCGGTTCCGAACTTGGCCGCCGATGCGGTGGCGGTTCCGGTTCCGGTAGTAGAGCAGAAGTAGTTGACGAGCTCACCGAACTCGCCTTCCCGCTCCAGCTCCCTCAAAGCGTCCAGGGGGACCACCACATTGGGGTCCGCGATGGCGAACTGACGGTCGTAGCCGCCGTGAATGGATGTGAAATCATCCGCTGAAAGCCGGTCCATGCCGGTAATGTCGTACTTGCCCCATTTGGTGGCGTTGGACGACTCGATGTGGTCCGGATTTCCCGTGGGCACGATGCCGCCGGAGGTAACCACGGCGATCTTGGCCTTTCTGATATCCGTGACAGGGGCGGCGGGAGCCACCCGGTCGAACTTGGGCATGGGCAGGTCCGTCTCAAAGGGCTGGCCGGCCAGCTTTTTCACCAGCATCTCCACCGCCCGCTCAGACCCTCTCTTCTCCGCAAAATAGTTCACGCGGATTCCGCGCTCAATGTATCCTTCCTCCTTAGGTCCGGCGATCTCCCCGCCCTGGGCCAGCTTCTTCGTCAGAGCGGCCATCACGGGCAGCACCTTGGGCATACCGGCCGCGGAATTGGGGGTTTCCACAATGATCAGGTCCTTGCGGAACATATCCACTCCTGGGTTCTCAATGTACATTCCGGTGAGCACCGGAATCCCCAGACGCTCCTCCACAGCCTTGCAGATGGTGCCGCAGGCCACGCCGTAGCGCCCGGCGTTGAACGCCGGTCCGGCCACAAACAAATCCGGCTCATAACGGCGCACCATCTCCAGAATCGTATCCGTCGCCTGGTCCAGATTTTCGCCGAAATAGTTGTCGCCGCAGATCACGGTAGCGGCGATCTCAAAGTCCGCTCCCAACGCGGCCTGCAGCCCTCTGCCGGGGCCCACGGCTCCGTCCCGGACTTCCGGCCTGTGGTCGGCTTTTTCCTCTCCGCCGATGCCGGCGAAGAACTGGTTGATATAATGAATTACTTTATATATGGCCATTCTTTCCTCTCCTTTACAGTTTTTAGTAGCCCCGGGCCGCCAGCTTGTTGAAGCCGTTGGCAATGGTGGAGGCGATAATGATCTGAAGCTCCGCCTCGAAGCTGCCGTCCGGATTCTTGCAGCCGTCCCAGCCTCCGATCTGCATCTCGATGAAGTCCTGGGTGCCGATCACCTTCTCCATGGCCGGGAACACCAGGGTGGCGTTGCCCTGTCCGCAGGAAGACAGCGCATCCGCTTCCTCGCACACGTCCGCCAGGGACTGGGACTTTCCGTCCTTGCCCGGGAATTCGTCGGTGATCAGAACTACTTTGGTTCCGGCCCGCTCCACCTTGCGGCAGTTCATCATCAGATCCGTGTCGGGATTGCCGTATCCCTCCTCGGTGATCAGCACGCCGTCCAACCCCATCCAGTTGCAGAGCTTGGCCACCATGTCGGAGTGGCGCTCCTTGTCCGCCAGGAATACATTCTCATTGGTCAGGATCACGCCCATGAAATTGATGTCCTTGCCGTGGTGCTTGTAGCAGTCCTCAATAACCGGGTTGTGGAGATGGTGGTAGGTGGTGACCTTGTCGCAGGGCGCCACGCAGTTGCCGGAGACAATGGCCCCGTCCATGATTTCCGTGGGGTACATGAAGGTGGGGATGAACTGTTTGGCATCTACGCCGTAGTAGTAGGTGTCGTGGAGCAGCCCCTGGGACTGCAGCATGTGGATGTAGCCAACCCTGGGAAGGTCCGGATACTGGTTTGCCTGCTCAAAAATCGGCTTTGTCTCAAACTCCAGGATCTCGTCCGGCTCCAGGTTCCGCCCCGCCTCGCCCAGGTAAGCCGCCACCTTCAGCCCGGCCATTCGGGCCGCCTTCTCGTACACGTGAGTCTCCAGACCGTCGGCCGGCTCCACCACCACGCAGAGGTTGCAGGTCTTAGAAAACGGGCAGTAGTCCGCCGCCGGACCGCTCATGTCGATAACGCCCTCCTGGAAGCCCACGATCTTACCCGCGGTCACCACGCAGCAGCCGTCCAGCGCATGGGTCCTGCCGGTTCCCACCTGGGGACTCACTTTTCCGATCACGCCCGGGAAAATATCGCCGCCGCTGACCTTGACCCTGGGCTCGATCACGTCCTTAACCGGCGTGATTCTCACCGACTCGCCGGGCCTGGCGATGTCAATATGGCAGCCGGCCAGCTTCTCGTCCTGGAGCACAAGCTTCTCAACTTCCTCTTTGTTGACATAGAGAACCCCGTCCTTCACGTGAGTCGATTGGTCGAATCGGATATCTTTGATCAAGATTTTGCCCAATTCAAGCTTCATTTAAAATACCTCCCACTTCTTGAAATTTGCCGCCGGGCCCGCCCCATTTATTTCACCCACTTGGCCGGCCCCGGCAGCATCATTTTGCTGCAAAGATATGTGTTTTGTAAAAAATTCACAGAACAAATGAAGTAATCGCGATAACTTATGATCAAAATATACCATATGTTATCGCGATTATCAATAGGGTTTATGAAGTTTTTTGTTACTTTCCGTAGATTTCACGGTTTTCGTCAAACTGTTATAATTTTATCAGCGTTTTTGTACATTTTCACCAGCCGGGTTCTGCCACGCCGCGGACAGACGGCGGCGCGTTACAGAATTTTGTGCAGCTTCGTTTCGGTATAGATCTGCGCGATGTCCACGCTCTCGGCGATGTACTGCTCCACCAACTCCTGAATTTTATCCCGCTCCACGGCATTTTCCTGTACGAACTTAAAGTATCCCAGGAACAGCGTACAGAGGACATGGTTCAGTTTTCTGGCGTTCTCCTCCGCGATCTCCTTCTCCTCCACCAGACGCCGGCAGATCAGATAGTCGCGGTCATAGTATCCCGGTATCTCCAGCATCTCCTTGATCAGAGGACTCACCCGCACGATGGCCTCCGGGAACATCTCATAGTACTCTCTCAGCGCCTCGCCCAAATCCTTGTTGATATTCCGGTAGAAAATGCACTCAAATGCCTCCGGCTTCTTAAACGCCTCGGTGGCGTAGGCCCGCCAGATCCCGAAATACATGTCCCAGATTCCCTTCCACTCCTTCTCGCGGTTAGACAGCTCCAATATGTACTCGTTTAACGCATCCAGCTGGGCGTAAAACAAAAGCTCGTCCAGATTTTTGAAATACCGGTACATGCTGGCGGAGGAACATCCAAGCTCTGTGGCGATTCGGCGGATGCTGATGGCGCCCACGCCCTCCGATTTGATAATGCGGCTGGCCATCACCACGTAATCCTTCCTGCTCAAATCTTTAAAGTAGGGTGTTCCGTTGGTTTTCTTCATTTCTGTTTTCCTCTGTTCTTATATTTTTCAGACACGCTTTAGAGTCTGGGAATGACATTCTCAATCATGGACAAATCGATGGTCTTGTAGTCGTAGTCCACGTTTTCTCCGTACTCCGGCGTTTGGCGGATCCTGTTCCACTTTTCAAATGTCTCCATGGCCTCCTCGATCAGGCACACGTCCCCCGTGTTGTCCTCCTCCGTCTGCTGGTACAGGAGAATGGTCCGGTACGGCGTCTGGTTGGGTTTTAAGCTGGAAGCCTGGGGATGGGTGAGGAGCTTATGCTTCGTGTGAATCAGGTCCCTTGCCTTTTCCAGCACCTCCCCGTAGGTGCCGAGCAGAAACACCTGGCTCACCGAATCCCTCCATTTTTCCGCCGCCCGGTCATTGTTGGTGACCAGAATGCATTTTGACAGATCAAACATTGTATCCCCCTCCTGTAATGTTATTAAGATAACTTCTCAGCCTATCTTACAACAAAACATGGAATCCGTCAATTTGGAGCTGCGCGGCGGGCAATATTTGCGGGAGCGGACGTTTCGCGGAGAATTCGGGGGCAGGTGGCGGAGGTCACCTGCGCCCTCAGAGCGAAACCCAGACGGCTCGGAGCGTTCCGGCTCTACTCCCCCGCCGCCTCCAACATATTCTCAATCAATATCCCATACCCCCTGGTACTATCCTGTAAAAACACATGGGTCACAGCCCCGGCCAGCTTGCCGTCCTGGATAATCGGGCTTCCGCTCATCCCCTGCACAATTCCCCCGGTCAGCGCGATCAGATCCGGATCTGTGACCTTGATTACCATACTTTTATTCTTATGCCCCGAGTTATAATCTACCTTTTGTATCTCGATATCATAATCCCTCAGCTCCCCCGACACGCTGCTCCTGATGGTCGCAGGCCCGGGCTTCACTTCCTGGCGGCAGGCGATCTCCATAGCGCCTTCCGGCAGGCCGCTGCCCTCCGCATTTCCCTTCACCATGGCCTCCATGCCGGTCTGACGCAAAAAGGCGTCGTTTACATTTCCAAATATTCCCTCATTGGTGTTCTTGTTGATCTCGCCCATCAACGAGCCCGGTCCGTAATAAATCACCCCGGACAGCAGCCCCGGTTTTCCGATGCTCCCCTTCTCAATTCCCATAATCTGGGTGGTATACAGCTCGCCCTTGCTGGTCTCCACCAGGTCGCCGGTGTCGCTGTCGCTGATGCCATGCCCCAGCGCGCCGAAGTTTCCGTTTAAATCCAGGTATGTGACGGTGCCGATTCCCTGGGTGTCATCCCGCACCCAGGCGCCCAGCTTGTACTGTCCGTCCTCCGTCTTGACGGGGTTCACGCTGACGTCCACCTGTTCGCCGCCCCGCCGGACCGAGACGACTGCGGCCTCGCCCCCCGTCTTGTTCACCGCGTCCATAAGATCCTCCTTGGTGTTCATGGGCTTTCCGTTGAACGCTTCAATGTAATCGCCTGATTTCAAAATACCGTAGGCCGGCTCCACCTCCATGCCGTCCGCCGCCGTCAGCTTTCCGGTGCCGATGACCATGATTCCGTCGGATTTCAGATAGATTCCGATGGGACATCCGCAGGGCACCGCATAGCGGGTGTCCACCACGTCCACCTGGATGTCCTTGAACTTGATCAGGCCGAAGAGCTTCAGCCCAACCTGATAGGATCCCTGGTTTTCGGCGTACATGGAAAAGGGCTGTCTCCCGTTCACCGTGATCTGGTCGGCGGGTATGTTGCTCTTGTTTCCCAACACCACTTCCTCACTCTCACTGGATAAGGTTGTGTTGATGGGAAGCGGGAACGAAAACTGCTCCTTCTGGTCCTGGACAATGCTGATCCGGTCCGGGATGGCAGTGTCTAAGTAGTACCAGGAATATCCAACGGTGACGGTGAGCGCCGCCCAGAATATACGGTTCAGCCACCGGTAAAACGTCTTATTTCCTCTCATGTTCTTACCTCCTCGTCTTGTATTTTGTTGATTTTCACAGGGCGAGGCACCCATCGGCTCCTGGAACGCTGCAATCCTCCCCGGGCTGCGCCAGCGGTCCATTACAGTCAAAAAAAGAAAGAAGCCGGTGTTTTGTGCCTCTTTCTTAGTATGATCTGATCTTCTGTTTTCAATCTGTTTTATTTTGTCCCGTCTGCCAAATCCTTCATTCATACAATATTTTTACGCGCCTTCGGCTTTAATCCGGATTTTTTAAATTTTCAAGCGGTCAGCCGCCTCCCGGTCCCCTTCGTCCGCCCGACCTCCTCCACCTCCGGTCAGCCGCTTCCTCGGCCCCTTCTCCCGCAGACCTGCATCCACCTCCGCCAGCATCCGCATGAGCTCCAGAGCGCTGCGGAAGGAGACGTAGTATTGGCCGGAGAAACTGGTGTGCAGACGGCCCTGCATGGAGGCGTGCTGCCTGTAAAGCACATGGATGATCAGAACTTCCTCGGCCTGCGCCGTATCAGCCAGCCGCTTCTGTATCGGCATGGCCCTTTGATCCGGGCCGCTTTGCGTTCCCGCCTCCTGCGGCAGCGGCAGCTTCTGGTACCGCTCCGCCTCAGCGCGGCTCAAAAAGCGGGGCTCCATGGTACGCATGGGCGCGCCGATCTGCTCACAGACCTCATCCACCCTGAGGATCAGCTCATGAATCCCCGTAAAATAGACGGGAGCTGGCAGGCAGTAGTTTACAATCACCCCGTACGGCCGGTTCTCCTGGTATCCGTTGATGCAGACCAGCATGATACTCGCGTCGTTTGTATTGATTCGTGTTTCCTTATCATCTCCAGGTATGTGATCCCTAAACATATTTCTCCCCTTCCTGTATGGTAAAATGCCGCCTGCGCCCATGCTCCGCTCCACCCCGGCATTTTCCCCTCCCTCCCTTTACAACGCAATATCTATTTTGTTGTAACCGAACGGCCAAAGGTCATTTCGAGAACGGCAATTTTCCGGATAAATCTGCCAAAAGAGCCCATTTTCAGGGACGCCAACTAATCAGGCCTGGAGCCGAATGACACCAGGTCTGATTGGCATGTCCATAGTGGCGGAAACCGGTGGAAATCTATGTAAAAATGTGATATAGTATGAAATGATTTACCGCGCCCATGCTTCGGAATACAACAAAATAGATATTGCGTTGTACGGCGTCGCAATGAGTCTCATACTTTCCAGTTGTTTTCTGTGTCTGCTCCCGCTCTCAACGGTGTAAATGCGGGTTGTATTGATATCCTTATGGCCCAATATATCCGCCAGCTTTGACAGGTCCTTGGTCATTGCGTAGTAGGTCCTGGCAAATAAATGCCTCAGATTGTGGGGAAATATTTTCTCCCGGTCTACGTTGGCTTTCAGGCCCAGCGCCTTCATCTCCCTCCAGATATTACTCCGGTTCAGAGCCTTTCCGCTTCTCGTCACAAAGATCATTCCGCTCTCAATCCCCCTCCTGGCAGCGTAATCCAGCAAAATTCTGCAAAGCTTTTTTGTCAGCAGCACCGTCCGGATCCTGCCCTTGCACTCCACCTCCGCCTGCCCCTTATGGAGCGCCGCCACCGTGATAAACGGAAGCTCCGACACGCGGATTCCGCTGGAGCAGATGGTCTCAAGCAGCAGGGCAAGCCGTTCGTTTCCCTGGACCGCGGCCGTCCTTACCAGGCGGAGATACTCTTTTTTTGAGAGTTCCCGGCTTTCGGGATAAAAGGTGTTTTTACTGATTTTCAGGAAACGAGCCCTGCAATCCTGCCAATCGCAGTATTTGAAAAAACCGTTCAGCGCGGCCAGGGCTCCGTTTACGGTTACGGGCGCCAGATTTTCGCGCAAAATGCTTTTCCAGAGAATCACCATCTCCTTGTCCACCGGCCTGCAGTCCATGAACTCCATAAAACGGGTCAGGTAATATTCATATTTTTGAATCGTCTCCCTGCTCCGCTCGCAGCGGTCCAGCCATAAACAATAGTCGTCGATTTTCTGTGTTGTAATGATTCTCTTCTGCTTGTCTTTCATAGCGGCCTCCTGATGTGTTGATGTCCTGTATTCTGTCCCGATAAGCCAAAAGCATTCTTCAACTCTCTAACGCGCTTTCAAATAGAAGTTCTCTCAACAACGCAAAAAAAGATGCCCAATTTTATCAAAAATGAGCATCTTTTCGCGATTCTTGTCCGCTTTTATGATATTCTTTTTTATTTTGTGCTGTCCGCCAGATCCTTCATCTCCCGGGCGTTTTTCAGCACCGCGTCGGTGATCTTCGCGCCGCCCAAAAGCCGGGCCAGCTCCTGCACGGATTCCTCCGTCCCCAGGGCGCGGATGGTGGTGGCGGTACGCCCCTCGGCCGTGGACTTGGCGATCTCAAAATGGCAGTCCGCCATTGCGGCGATCTGGGGAAGATGGGTGATGCAGATCACCTGGTGGGTCCTCCCGATATAGGAGAGCTTCTCCGACACTTTCTGAGCCGTGCGCCCGCTGATGCCGGTGTCGATCTCGTCAAATATCAGGGTGGGAATGTCGTCGGTGTCCGCCAGCACGGTCTTGATGGCCAGCATGATCCTGGAGAGCTCGCCTCCCGACGCCACGTCGCCCAGAGGCTTTACCGGCTCTCCGGGGTTGGTGGAGATCAGAAACTGGGCCTCGTCGTAGCCCTGGGCCGTGTAGTGGTCCAGCCTGGAGAATTCCATGGAGAAGGTTACGTCCAGAAAGTTCAAATCCAGCAGGCCCTTGCGGATACTCTCCGTCAGCTTCCGGGAGGCGGACTTCCTCACCTGGGATAACTGGCCGCAGAGCGCTTCCAGCTCCTGCTCCGTCTTTCTAAGCTCCCGCTCCGTCCCGGCTTTGCGCTCCTCAAAATTTTCCAGCTCGTCCAACCGCTGCTTCTTTTCTTCCAGTTTCCGGAAAATTGCTTCCGCCGTATTACCGTATTTTGCCTGGAGGCCGTGAATCAGGTCCAGACGCTCCTCCACCTCCCGGAAACGTTCCTCGTCCAGCTCCATATTCTCCAGATAGGCGGCCGTCTCCCGCCCCGCGTCGCTCAATATGGATTCCGCGTCGTAGAGCTGGTCCCGGATACCGTTTAAGGATTCGTCGTAGGCGCAGGCCTGGTCCGCCTCCTGGAGCGCCCGTGACAGCCAGTCCCCCTCCAGGGCCTGCTGCACGGCGGAAAGGTTCTCCGCGATGCGGCGGCTGTGGCTGAACCGGCGGTACAGGGCCGTCAGTTCCTCCTCCTCGCCTTCCCGGATCTCTGCGGCTTCGATCTCATCGATCTCAAAGCGCAGGAAATCCTTCTCCCGGATGCGGCTCTCCTCGTCAACTCCAAATTTTTCCAATTTTTCCCGAAGGGCCCGGTAAGCCTCGTAGGTTTTCGCCGTCTTCTCTTTTAAAGGCTGGGTTTTTCCCCTGACATAGGCGTCCAGAATCGCGAGATGTTTGGATTTGTACAGAAGGGACTGGTGCTCGTGCTGACCGTGGATGTCGATCAGCAGGCCGGTGATCTGCTTCAGCCGGGCCGTGGTCACGGTTTCGTCGTTGATCCGGCTGACGCTTCGGTTCGGCATGATTTTCCGGGAGATGATGAACAGGCCGTTCTCATCCGGCACCGCATCCAGGGCGGCCAGGGCTTTCAACTTCTCCGGAGAATCCACGGAGAATACAAGCTCCACGTAAGCGTAGGGCGCGCCCTGGCGGATGCTGTCCCGGGACGCCTTGCCGCCAAGGGCCATGCCGACGGAACCGATGATAATGGATTTACCGGCCCCCGTCTCGCCGGTGAGGATATTTAAGCCCTGACGGAACTCCACGTCCGCTTTCTCGATCAGGGCCAGGTTCTTCACATGCAATTCCAGTAACATTGAAATCCCCCTTTTCTCGCGGCCAACGCGGTGAACGCGGGCCCGGCGGCAAACTATCCCTCCACCATCTTCTTGATCTTCTCCATCACGATAATGGTGTCGTCCACGCTGCGGATAGCGCACATGATGGTGTCGTCCCCGGCGATGCAGCCTACGATCTCATGGAAGTGAATTGCATCCAAGGCGGCCGCCACGGCCATGGCCATGCCGGACACGGTCTTGATCACCAGAATGTTCTGGGCCATATCCATGGACATAAAGCCGTCCTGTAAAACCCGGATAAATTTGGCGGCGGATGTCCCCTTTGGCCCCTCAAGCACCACATAGCGCTGACGGCCTCCGTCCGCCTGGATCTTCGTCAGCTTCAGCTCCCGGATGTCCCTGGACACGGTGGCCTGGGTCACGTTAAAGCCCGCCTCGTTCAGCTTTTCCGCCAGCTCCTCCTGGGTCTCAATCTCATACTTGCCGATCAGCTCCACGATTTTGCTGTGCCGTTCTACTTTCATAATGTCTGTCTCCTCCTATATTCTTCCGGCCAGATGATTGCTCAGATTCTGCATAAAGGAGATCTGCTTGAGCTTCACCATGATTGTGTGCATCTCCGACCGTTTAATACGGATGCTGTCCCCTTTTTCCAGTTCAATAAATGTATCCCCGTCAAATGCGGCCACCTGGCCGCCGTTCACAAAGTCGATTCGGACCGAGTCCTCAGGCGCCAGGACGATGCTCCTGGCGTTTAACGCGTGGGAGCAGATGGGCGTCAGCACCATCATTTTGGCCCCCGGCGCGATCACCGGCCCGCCGGCCGATAAATTGTAGGCGGTGGAGCCGGTGGGCGTGGCCACCAGAATTCCGTCCGCGGAGTATTCGTTCAGGAAATCGTCGTTCACATAAACCTTGAAGCGCAACGCCTTTAAGGCGTCCTTGCGGGTCACGGCGATCTCGTTGAGCGCAATGTCGCACATCACGGTCTGCCCGTCCCGCACGGCCTCCCCCTGAATCATCATGCGTGATTCCAGCTGATAGCGGTCCTCCAGCAGCGCGTCCATCACCGGAGCGATGTCCTCCTGGCGGCTGATCTGGTTTAGGAAGCCCAGATGGCCCCGGTTCACGCCCACCATCGGGATATCCCGCCCGGCCAGATCCCTGGCCGCCTGGATCAGGGTGCCGTCCCCGCCGATGGTGATCACACACTGGACCTCCGGCGGCACCATGGCGCTCCCGGTGTGCCGGTTTAAGCAGTCCTGAGGAAATGCCGGCTGCACCGTGCACTGCGCGCCCTTCCCTTCCAGATAGGAGCGGATAAAAGTCTCCGCCTCGAGCACATATTCTTTGTCATAATTGGCAATTATATAAAAGTGTCTCATACCGTCCCCCATCCTCTAGTCCAGCTGCGAGTGGGCCGCTTCCACCACGGCTGCGGGATCCACGGGAAGGTCCTCCGGCCTCTGGGGCGTGTCCCCTCCGGAGAGCTTCTGCAGATGGAGCAGATACTCGATGTTCCCCTCCGGTCCCTTGATGGGCGAGTATTCCAGATTCAACACCTTAAAACCGTTTTCCACCGCATAGCTTACCACCATGCGGATCACCTCCAGGTGCACGGACCGTTCCCGCACCACACCTTTTTTGCCGACCTTCTCGCGTCCGGCCTCAAACTGGGGTTTGATCAGGCAGACCACCTGTCCGTCCCCGGTCAGCAGTTCCCGCACCGGCCCCAATACTTTGGTCAGGGAAATGAAGGAGACGTCGATGCTGGCAAGGGCGATGGGGTCCGCGATATCGGAGGGGGTCACGTAGCGGATATTGGTCTTTTCCATACAGACCACCCGCTCGTCGTTGCGCAGCTTCCAGTCCAGCTGCCCGTGGCCCACGTCCACGGAATAGACCTTCACCGCGCCATTTTGCAGCATACAGTCCGTGAAGCCGCCGGTGGAGGCGCCCACGTCCATGCAGACCTTTCCTGCCGGCTCCACGCCGAAATGCGTCATGGCTTTCTCCAGCTTAAGGCCGCCGCGGCTCACATATTTGAGGGTGCTTCCCCGCACCTCGATGGCGGCCGCCTCATCGAACTGCGTGCCCGCCTTATCCTCCTTCTGCCCGTCCACATAGACGATGCCCGACATGATCAGCGCCTTCGCCTTCTCCCTGGAGGGCGCCAGATTTCTCTGCACCAGGAGTACGTCCAACCGTTCTTTCATCCCGCTAAAGTTCCTCTCTTTTCTTCTAAAATTCCGGACGCGCGGCCCGTCGGGTTTTGCCGCCGCAAAGTTCCGCGCGCTAATCCAAATATCCCCTGCTCTTCATGGTCTTTATAATGGAATCGCTGTCGATGCCCAGGCCCTCCCGCAGCACGGACACGTTTCCGTGTTCCACATACGCGTCGGGAAGCCCGATATTCAGCACCCTGCGGTGGGGATAATGCTCGTGGATATAGGCAGTAACCTGCAGGCCGTATCCCCCCTGCAGCACGTTCTCCTCCAGGGTGATGATCACCTTGTGCCGCTCCGCCAGGCGGTCCACCAGCTCCCGGTCGAAGGGTTTCACAAAACGCCCGTTGGCCAGGGTACAGGAACGGCCCTCGGCCTTCAGCTTCTGCCGGATGTGCTCTGCTGTGCTGACCATACTACCCACGGCTAAAAGGGCGATCCCCTCCTCCTCGTAGAGCATTTCCCCCCTGCCATAGACAATGGGTTCCCGGAAATCCCGCAGGCCCCGGTAAGCCTCGCCCCGGGGATAGCGGATGGCCAAGGGGCGGTTGTAATCCATGGAAAATTCCAGCATGGCGCGCAGCTCCCACAGATTCTTGGGCGCCATGACGCTCATGTTGGGGATGGAGGTCAAAAAGGAGTAGTCGAAGATTCCCTGATGGGTCTCACCGTCGCTGCCCACCAGCCCGGCCCGGTCCACAGCGAACACCACCGGAAGATCCTGGATACAGACGTCGTGCAGTACCTGGTCGTAGGCCCGCTGGAGAAACGACGAATAGACCGCTACCACCGGCTTCAAACCGGCTGCGGCCATCCCTGCCGCCGAAGTAACCGCGTGGGCTTCGGCAATCCCCACATCAAAGAAACGCCCCGGATAATGCCGGGCAAAAGCGGAAAGGCCCGTGCCGTCCGGCATGGCCGCTGTCAGCGCCACCACATTGGGGCGCTCCGCCGCCAGCTGGCAGAGCTTGCGGGAAAATACCTCGGTGTAGCTGGGATACGGTTTCTCCTTCAGGGATTTCCCCGTGGTCACGTCAAAGGGGTCCACCCCGTGGAAACGGGACGGATTTTTCTCCGCTGGCTTGTAGCCCTTGCCCTTTTTGGTCAAAACGTGCACCAGCACCGCGTGATCCAGCTTTTTCGCCTCCCGGAACACCTTGCAGAGCTGGGAAATGTTGTGCCCGTCCACCGGCCCCAGATAGGTGATGCCCATATTCTCAAAGAGCATCCCCGGGATAAACAGCTGCTTGATGCTGTTCTTGGTGCGCTTGATCTTGTCGATCATGGGCGCGCCCACCACGGGAATCCGGTCCAGGGCATTGGCCACGTTTTTCTTCAGGTCGTTGTAGCCGCTGCCCGTTCTCAGGCCGTTCAGATAGCGCGACATTCCGCCCACGTTCTCGGAAATGGACATTTTATTGTCGTTGAGCACGATGATGAAATTCTTCTTCATACGCGCCGCGTTGTTCAATGCCTCGTAGGCCATTCCGCCGGTTAAGGCTCCGTCTCCGATCACGGAGACCACCTCGTAGTCCTGCCCCAGGATATCCCGCCCCTGGGCGATGCCAAGGCCCGCGGAGATGGAGGTGGAGCTGTGACCGGTGTCAAAACAATCGTAGGGGCTCTCCTTGCGCTTGGGAAAGCCGGAGAGCCCTCCGTACTGGCGCAGCTCGTCGAATTCCGCCATGCGCCCGCTTAAAATTTTGTGGGTGTAGGACTGATGCCCCACGTCCCATATGACCTTGTCTTCCGGCAGGTCAAAGGTCCGGTACATCGCAATGGTAAGCTCGACCACGCCAAGGTTTGAGGCCAGATGGCCTCCCGTGTGGCTGATCTTCTCGATTAAAAACGCTCTTATCTCCTGTGCGAGCTGCCCCAGCTCTTCCAGGGACATCTGCTTGATGTCCTGCGGACCTTTTATCTGTTCCAATATCATGTTCTGAAATCCTTCTTACTCCGGCTTATTTTTTGCGATCCATCAGCATACGGATCAGATTCTCCAAAAATTCGTTGTTGCCCGGAAGCTGTTCCAGATCCTCGATGGCCTGTGCGGACAGCTGCTCTACGTCCTTCTTCGCCTTCTCCAGTCCTTCCAGGGTCACATAAGTGGTCTTGCCGTTGCGCGCATCGCTGCCTGCGGGCTTGCCAAGCTCCGCCTCGCTGCCGGTCACGTCCAGGATGTCGTCCTGAATCTGGAACGCCATGCCGATGTGGGACGCCAGGCGCTCCACGATCTTGCAGTCCTCCTCCGCAGCTCCGCCCAGCACCGCGCCGATCAGCATGGAAGCCTCCAACAGCGCGCCGGTCTTTAAGCGGTAGATGAAATCCAGCTTGTCCCTGGGAATATCGCTGCCCGCCAGCTCCACATCCACGGTCTGGCCGCCGATCATGCCGAAGGCGCCGGTCTTGTGGGCTAAAATGCCGATGGAGCGCCCGATGGCGGAAATCTCATCGGGGTCGATGCTGGTCTCAAAGGCCCTGGCCGCCGTCTCAAAGGCATACATCATCAGCGCGTCGCCGGTCAGCACGCCGATGTCCTCGCCGTACTCCGCCCAGGTGCTGGGCTTGCCACGGCGCAGACGGTCGTCGTCCATACACGGCAAGTCGTCGTGAACCAGCGAGGACGTGTGAATCATCTCCACCGCCGCCATAAAGGGGATCACGCAGTCCAGCACATCCCCGGTGAACAGTCGGCAGACCTCCTGCATAAGCATGGGGCGCAGGCGCTTTCCGCCGGCCTTCATGCTGTAATTCATGGCCTCAAGCACCGTCTTCTGATGCCCGGTCTCCTCCGGCAGGTACGGCTCGATTATCTGCTCGATCTCCTTTGTCCTGCGCTCCATTTCTGCTTTAAACTGTTCCATATCACTCATGTTCATCACCCTCGCTCAATATCAGAATTTGTTTTTCCACTTTGTCAATCTGTGCGTTCAGCGTTTTCACCAGCTTCATCCCCTGCTCGTAGCAGGCAAAGGATTCTTCCAGGGTGTTCTCGCCGTCCTCCAGTTTTTTAACCATCTCTTCCAACGCCTCGAAGGTCTCCTCGATGCCCGGCTCTCTGCCGGCCGTCTCCTGACCTCCGGCGCTCTTTGCGCTTTTCGTCATGTCAGCTCTCCGCCTTTCCTATCATCTAAGGATTCCGTCTCCTCCACGCGGGCGACGGCTCTTCCGTCCCGCACCCGGACAGTGATCCGGTCCCCGGGCTTTACCTGGGAAACGGACTCCAGGCGTTTTCCCCCGCCGTCGGTGATGAATCCGTAGCCGCGGCTGATCTGCTCCAGAGGCGACAGCGACTGGAGACGCCCCGCCAGCAGCGCCAGCCTGTGGCGTCCGGCGGTGACCCGCCGCTCCATGATCCGCCCCATGCGGTCCTCCAGGTCGGCCAGGCGCTGGCGTTTCTCGTTGAGCTGCCGCTCCGGGTGGTGCATTTTCAGGCGCAGCACGTCCTGGTTCAGGCGGTAGCGCACCCGCTCCAGCCTGCGCTCCATGCCCCGGTTTAAGGTTCTCCGGTAGAGGTCCGTCTGGGCCTCAAACTGGCTGTAGTCGAACACGGCCAGCTCCGCCGCCGCCGAGGGCGTGGGGGCGCGCATGTCCGCCACATAGTCCGCAATGGTCACATCCGTCTCGTGGCCAACCGCTGAGATCACCGGCGTTCCGCACTCGAAAATCGCACGCGCCACCATCTCCTCGTTAAAGGCCCACAAATCCTCGATGGAGCCGCCGCCTCTGCCGACGATGATCACGTCCAGATTCATACGGTCCAGGGTCTGTATGCCCTTCACAATGCTGTATTTGGCCCCGGCCCCCTGGACCAGAGCCGGATACAGAATCAGCTGGACGTAAGGGTTGCGCCGGGCGGAAATGTTCATGATGTCCCGGATGGCCGCCCCTGTGCTGGCCGTCACCACGCCAACGCGCTTTGCGTATCTGGGAATGGGCTGCTTGTAACAGCCGTCGAACATCCCCATCTCCTCCAGCTCGTTTCTAAGCTGTTCGAATCTGCGGAAGAGATCGCCGGTGCCGTCCAGCGTAACGGACCTGGCGTAGAGCTGGTATTTTCCGTCCCGCTCGTACACGTCCACGGTTCCCTCCGCCACCACCTGCTGGCCTTCCTCCATCCTGAATCCCAGATTTTTCCTCTGGGAGGCAAACATCACGGCTCCGATCTGGGAGCCGCCGTCCTTCAATGTGAAATATATATGGCCCGATGGGTGGTATTTGCAGTTGGAAACCTCTCCCTTGACGGATATTTTGTTCAGGGCAAAATCCTGGGTAAACATGTTTTTAATGTAGGAATTCACCTGCGATACAGTATAAATACTCCCCATGTTTCCGCCGCCTTATGCTTTTTCCGTTCCGGTCTTTTCAGGTTCTTCGGGGGATGGGGAGACGGCTTCCGGATTGGCCGGTGAAGCGGCCTCCGGATTGGCCGCGGAGCCGGCAGGCTTGTCCGCCTCCGCTTCGCCGCCGGTTCTGCCGGCAGCCTTGCCGGCGAATTTCGCCAGGATACCGTTGACGAAGGACGGTGACTCGTCGCCGCCGAACTTCTTGGCAAGCTCCACCGCCTCGTTGATGGCCACCTTCTCCGGGATGGAATCGTCGTACTTCATCTCGAACAGCGCCAGGCGCAGGATCGTCAGCTCCACCTTGCCCATGCGCTTGGTGCGCCAGCCGGCCGCCACTTCGTTGATCTGGCCGTCGATCTCCGGAATCTTGTCCATAATCCCGGCCACGCGTTTTTCCAGGTAACGGCTGTCCTCCTCCTTTATCTCCACCTTATGCAGGATCGTCACATCCCCCTTGGGGTCCACATCATCCTCCTCGGGCGCGTTGAAATACTGCTTAAGCTGCTCCTTCACTTCCTCCGCCGAGGGGTAGAAGTCAGCGGAAAACAGCATCTTAAAGCAGTGTTCCCGCAATTCTCTTCTGGTCATTTCGTTGGTTTCCTTTCTTCATTCCATAGTGGATCCCCGGCAAAGGCGGTCCCTCCCGGACCGGGTACCTGGGGTTTCCTTGATTATACCTTGTCGTCAGCCGACAGGCTGATGATAAGTGATACGTTTCCTTGATATACCTTGTCATTAGCCGACAGGCTGATGATAAGTGATACGTTTCCTTGATTATACCAAATTCAATGCATAAAAACAATTAAAAATGTATAAAACTCCCCGGCGCCCATGTCCGGGGAGTCTGGTATCAGGCCGTGCAGGCCATGTAATTACCGGTTTTCGTCCATGCTGACGCCGGCAATTTTGATGTTCACATCCAGCACGGTAAGCCCGGTCATATTCTCGATGGCCGTGCGCACCTTGTCCTGTACCTTCTCGCTGACCTCGGGGATGTTATATCCGAACCGGATATACAGGGAGAGATCCACGGAAACGTGCTCCTCCGTCACCTCCACCTTGACGCCCTTGCTCAGATTCTTCATGCCCAGCTTGCCAACCAGCTCGTTGGTGATGTTGCCCGCCATGGACGCGACGCCTTCCACCTCCGTGGCCGCCAGCCCGGCGATGATCGCCACCACCTCGTCTGCAATCTGGACTTCTCCGATCTTGTCTTTCTCATATACTTTATGGGTACTGCGATTCTCCGCTTCCGCCACAACAAATACCTCCTGTCTGATATAATTCGCCGCGCCGCGCATAAATCCGGCGCCTCCGGCGTTAAACGTCCGGAATATGGCCCTAATTGGTTTTATTATAACAAATATCCGCGAATTTGCATAGGCTTAATTCGTTTTTATCGCGTTTCTCCCCGCCGTGCCGGCCGCTTCCCGGCCCGGCCTCCCCAGCAAAAAAGACACCCGCCGCCCGGAGCAAACCGGAGCTCCGGAGGCAGGTGCCTTTCATCCGTTCTGAAATTTGATCCCCTATTATTGGAAAAATAGCGTGTTTACATCCAGCGGTTCCTCGATCATACCGGCCTCCAGCATGAAGTCGGCCGTTTTCTGGAAGCCCGCGCGGTCCTCGTCGCTTACATCTAGGGAGAAATCATAGCAGGCGTACATGTCCTTCACGGCCTGCTCGTCCAGATCCAGCTCCTGTGCCACAATCTTTAAAGTCTCCTCCTGGTTGTCTCTCATGAAAGCGGCGATCTTCTCCTGATCCGCCATCAGGCGGTCGATCACATCCCGGTTTTCATTGTAAAAATCTTCCCGGACGGCCACCGCGATGATCGCCTTGATCAGGCCCTCGCCGTCCGCCACCATGTGGTATCCCTGCTGCTGCGCCTGGTAAGCCGTGGCGCCTGCAATCAGAGCCACGTCCACGCTGCCGCCGTCCAGCCCCGCTTTGGCGTCCGGGATGGACATATTCACATAGTTGACATCCTGAATGGTCATACCCCCGGTGGCCAGGTAGGCTGCCAGCAGCTCGTGAAGGTTGGTCCCCGCCGGGCCTGCGACGGTCTTGCCCTTCAGGCTCTCAGGGCTTGTCAGGCTGTCGTCCTTAGCGTACATGGAAAACGCTTTTGGGGAACGGCTGTACATGTTGAGCACCTTGATATCCGCCCCGTTGGCCGCGGACAGGATCACCGAGGTGGCTCCCACCGCGTAAAGCACCTGCACATCGCCGGAAGCCAGCGCCTGGGTCTGGTCTGCCCCGGAATTGATCTCCGCGTACTCCACGGAAATCCCCATTTTCCCGAAGTCCTCCGCGAAAATATTCTGGTTCCGCTCGATGATGGTGGGCACGTTTAAGGGCGAGGTCACGTAGGTGAACACCAGCTTGTCCAAGCCGGAAGCGGCCTTCTGCGCTCCGGTCTGGTCTGACCCGCCCTGCTCCGCTCCGCTCTGGCCTGACCCGGCCTGCTCTGCTCCGCTCTGGCCTGACCCATCCTGGCCCGCTCCGCCCTGGTCTGCTCCGTTCTCTCCCGTCACAGTCTGCTCCGCCGCAGTCTGTTCTCCCCCGGCGGCAGCGTTTTTACTTCCGCCCGCGCAGCCGGAAAGGGACATGACCCCCATGCAGACCGCCAGTCCCATTGCAACCATTTTTTTCATAATTTAATCCTCCTTAAATTCTTATGTGAATCCTGCGGCCGCGAACGCCCACAGAACTACAGGCTTTTTATAATATCCCGTTTCAGGGAAATAAACGTGTCGTCCAGCAGGTTCCGGTCTCCGGCGGATTCCGGCACCTGGTATTGGGCCTTTACCAGCCCGTTCTCAATCACTACGATCCGGTGGCCCAGAATCAGCGCCTCGTCGATGCTGTGGGTCACAAACAGGATGCTGCTGCCCTGCTTTTGCTGCACCCGCAAAAGCTCCCGCTGCATCTGCTCCCTGGTAAAATAGTCCAGAGCCGCAAACGGCTCGTCCATCATGATAAAGGACGGCTGGTAGGCCAGGGCGCGGGCGATGGCGGTCCGCTGCTGCATTCCGCCGGAGAGCTGGGACGGATAAGCCTTCTCAAATCCGGTCAGCCCCACGGTGGCGATAATGTCCTCCACCTTTTTCCGGCTGGTCTCCCGCTTCTCCAGGCCGAAGATCACATTTCCCCACACGGTCAGCCACGGCATCAGCCTGGGCTCCTGGAACACGAAAGCGGTGCGGTGGGGGCCTTCGTAGCGGATCTCCCCTGCGTCCGCCTCCTCCAGGCCACCGGTCAGGCGCAGCAGCGTGGTTTTCCCGCAGCCGCTGCGGCCCAGAATCACGGTGATCTGCCGCTCCGGAATCTGAAGGCCGATGCCGCGCAGCACCGGGACCGTGCGGTCCTCCACCCGGTATTGTTTGTGTACGTTTATGAGCTCAATTCCAGCCATTGTCACAGCGTCCTTTCAGTAATTTGCCGATGACCAGACCGAACACGCGGTCCGTCCCATACCCTACCGCGCCGATCACCAGAATGCCCACGATCACCTTGTCGGTCCTGGACATCTGCTGGGCGAACAGGATCATGTGCCCAAGCCCGGTGGACGCGGCCACCATCTCGGCGCCGATGATCGCCCGCCAGCTGTAGCCCAGACCGATCCGCATCCCCACCAGAATGTCGGCCGCCGCGTAGGGAAGCACGATCCGTATGAATTTGCGGGTCCGGGAGTAACCGAACATATCCCCAACCTCCAACAGCTTCCGGTCACAGCCGGTAAATCCCTTGACAATGTTTAAATACATGGGGAAAAATGAGGCCAGCACGATAATCACCGTCTTGGTGGTCTCCCCGATTCCGCACCAGAGGATCAGCAGGGGAATCATACTTAACGGCGGCACGTTGCGGAAAAACTGGACCACATACTCGTAATATCCCTCCGCAGACGGCAGAAGAGCCCGGACCATGCCCAGCAGAAACGCCAGCACAAAGGCGATGGAAAATCCCTTCATCACCCGGAGAAAGCTGATCCACACGTCCTGCCACAACTCGCCGGTTTTCAGCATCCTGAAAAAGCTGTTCAGGACCTTGGCCGGCGGAGGCAAAACGTAGGCGCTGAAAATACCCGCCCGGCACACGGCGTACCAGAGAACCAGCAGAACGGCGATCCCCAGGGCCGGAGCCGCTATTTTCTTCCATCTGTCACCCATTTCTTACCACCCCGTCTCCATTGTGGCAGCCATTTTCACAGTACAAAAGCTCCGCCAGCCGCGCCTCGTCCCGGCCCCCTGCGCGGATGTACGCCTCGATAGGGCCGCGGCCCGTGAGGCTGTCCATCTCCAGCCCAAGGCTGTCAAAAAATCCCGGCGGGATGGGGCTGTCCTCCGGCGGGTCCCCCGGGAGGATCTCCCCCACGGACTCCATAAGCCCGTTCCAGGTCAAAAAGCGCGTGTCCGCAAGCTCCAGCGCGTTCCCGGCCTCAGCCAGCGCCCGGCAGGGGGCGGTGATGAGCTTTGGGCTTCCCTTTAAGTCCTCCCGGGCGCTGATCTCTCTGGCGCAGTGGATGAGGATGGGTTCAATGTCCGGAATGTGGAAATTCCCCGGTATTCCTTCGGGCGCAGAACCCTGCGTCAGCTCTCTGGCCAGATTACAGGCCATGGGGCAGCGGGCATCCACCACCGTCCCCTCCGTCTCGCTTGCCCGGATTCGGTATTTCTCACGCACAACCGCTCCCCAGTCCCCGCGGCAGCGCACCCGCGTCAGGCCGTGCCTCTCTAAAAACGCTTCCAGCGTGGAGACCTGGTACATGTGCTCCGTCACCGGGTTGATCCATATGTATGTCAATCTGCATTCTCCTTGCTCTCTGTTGGATTGATTTTAGGGGTTAGTTTTTTCTAACCAACAATGACAGCATAGCAGAAAGCGGATCAATAGTCAATCCTGTTTATTGCCTGTATAGGGTCCTGGGGCGCGCGGCCGGGTTAGAGGAGGACAGAAAAATCCCGCAGGACCGGGCTGTCGTAAGAACAACCTCCGCCTTGCGGGATTTTACTTTACACTACAGATTTCAGGGTACGGCGGTGCGGATGATGCGACGCGGTCCAAAAGCCTTTGCGGCAGCGACTCCGCGCCGCTACCCCCAGCTCTCCGCCGCCTTCTCCACCGATTCCGCCTCCGGAATACCATCCGGGCCGGAGACGCCGGACTCCAGAAGCACCAGGGCGATGAGGCGTTTTTTATCCTCCGGGAACAGGTATGTGGTTTCATACCACTCCCCCAATGCTTCCTCCCGCTCCCCGGGCCTGGCGGCGGTGTAAATATCCTTCACGCAGGTGTAGAGATAGATCAGCTCCGCCTCCGTCTTTTCCTCGCGGATCAGGGATTTCAACCTTTGCAGCACCGCCTCCCGGTGCCCCTGTCCCAGGTGGAAAATCCGCTCCTGATATTCCGCTTCCTCTCGCTGCCGCCTCTGCCTGCTCTTAAACAGAAAAGCATCCTTTAAATCCATACCAAGCCCCACCCGCTTTCACAGACCGGCGCTGCGGCCCGGCCCCTAAAATTTCCTCTTTGCAGCAGCGCGAAACGGGCTGCTCCAATCTCATCCGGCGAACCGGATCACAACCTTCAACATCTTCCCCGCATTTTCCGAAAATTCCCGGAAGGCCCGCTCCGCCTCCTCGAAGGGGTACTCGTCGGTCACCACCTTTTCCAGATCCACGCCTCCGCCCCGGACCAGCTCGATGAGCTGTTCAAAGTCTTCCTTGCGCGCGTTTCTGGAGCCGAAAATGTTGAGTTCCTTTTTCTGGATCATGGTGAAATTGAAATCCAGATTCTCCTTGCCCACTCCGATGAGCACGATCTTGCCGCCAAACGCCGCCGCCTCGATGCAGTTCTCAAAGGTGGAGGGCAGCCCCACCGCCTCGATCACAACGTCGAATCCGTTGGCCCCCGTGGCCTGGCGCACCTGGTCCGCGAAGGTTTTGTCGCCGTGATTCAGGATAAACTGATCCAGGCCGAAGCCACGGGCCAGGTCCAGCTTCCCCTGTGCCACGTCGCAGATGGTCACCTCTCCGCCCTGCTCCTTGGCCGCCATGGCCGCCAGTATGCCGATGGTTCCGGCGCCGATCACCAGCACCTTGTCCCCGGCCTTCAAATCCGCCCGCTTCACGCCGTGGTAGCTGATGCAAAACGGCTCGATCAGCGCCAGGGTCCTGGCGGGCAGGCCCTTTCCGTCGTAGATGCGCTCCAGCGGCATCACCACGTAATCGCTGAACGCCCCGTCCCGCTGGCAGCCCAGGGTTTCGTTGTGCTCGCAGCAGTTTACCAGACCTCTCTGGCAGGAATAGCATTTTCCACAGTTGTAATACGGGTTGCAGGTCACGATCATGCCCTTTTTCAGACCGTAGGCATTTTCCTCGTCGATCTCAACGATTTCCGCCGAAAACTCGTGGCCCGGTATCCTGGGGTAATCAAAATATGCGAAGGTCCCCCGGTAGCTGCCCAGATCCGAACCGCAGATTCCCCCATACAGCACCTTTAACAGCGCCTCGTCCTTTCCCGGGGCCGGAATCTCCGTCCGGATGATCTCCACTTCCCCGGGAGCGTTTATTCTAATGCTTCTGCATTCCATCCTCCATCCCTCTATCTTTCTAATGTTCTGTTCCTAAAACGCGCTGAATCCGTACGCCTTGAGGGCGTACCAGGGCATGGTAAAACGCATCGTCTTACTGTCCTCGCCGCAGGCCACGCACACCTCGTTGTTTCCGATGGCCGTCATCAGCATGGAAATCTCCTCCGGGTCCAGTTCGGTATGCTCTTTTATGTACCGGAACATCTCGCGGGTGCTGTCCCGTATGGCCTCGTCCGCCGTGGGGCGGGTTGCGACGGTCACAAAATGGGTCTGGGTGCAGAGCACCGGCTCGTTGATCCGGATGTCCTTACGCACGTTGAACTTCAGCGTCACGAAGGCGGGAGCCTCCACCGCGGAACAGTTCATTTCCCCATCCCCCATCACCGCGTGTACGTCGCCGGTTCCGGCAAGAGCCCCTTCCACTTCGATGGGCAGATACAGGGTGACGCCCTGACGCATCATGGTGTTGTCCATATTTCCGCCCCAGACGCCGTTTAAGTTGGAGTTGATGTGCTGGCCCTTGGCCGTGACTCCCAGCACGCCCACCATGGGATCGCAGGGAATCTGCAAATGCCGGTCGAACACCACCATATTGTCGCGGATCGGCGTGATCTTGTAGGTAGTCTCAGTAAAGAAGTCCCCCACATGCCCGTAGGTTTCCTGGCAGGTCACAATCGCCCGGTCCTTTAACCGGATCTCCTCGATGGTCACCTCCAGCACATCCCCGGGCATGGCTCCTTCGATGTACACCGGGCCCGTTACCGGGTTGACGTTGACCTTGTCGAACACGGCCACGTCGTAGCGCTCGCTCTTCTGCTCCGTGAGCACATTGCACAGGCAGTCCTTTGTCTCAAACTCCACGCTGTCCCCCGGTTGGATGCGCAGAACCGGTTCATTTTTTTCATCCCAATAGTGAAAGCCATTGTCATGGCTGATTTTGTACAACATGATCTTACCTCCGATTTTATCTTCCTTTTCGCTGCATCTGGTCAAATACCACCGCAATCATCAGCACCAGCCCCTTGACGCACATCTGCACGTCCGACTGGACGCCCATGATGGACATTCCGTTATTCAGCACGCCGATGACCAGCGCCCCGATCAGCGCTCCCAAAATGGTTCCGCTTCCGGTGGCGGGCGAAGCTCCGCCGATGAAGCAGGCCGCGATGGCGTCGCCCTCAAAGCCGTTTCCGATCATGGTGGAACAGGAATTCATTCTGGCCGTAAACACGATTCCGGCGATTGCGGCCAGAACCGACATGTTCAGGTAAACGATGAACAGCACGCGGTCGTCGTTGATGCCGGACAGCCTGGCGGCTTTGCGGTTTCCGCACACCGCGTACAGGTTTCTTCCTGCCACCGTCTTTTCCAGAATAAAATTGTAAATCAACACGATGAGCGCCACGCTGATCAGAACCACCGGCATACCCTTATAGGCCGCAAGGGAGTAGGTAAACCACAAAATAACGCCGCAGATCAGCGCCTGCTTGCCCACGAAGAACGGGACTCCGGACACCTCCAGTTTATATTTGCGCTTTCTCGCCCGCTTCTTCACGTCCAGCAGCACGCAGATCACGCAGGCCGCGATGCCCAACAGCATGGTGGTGATGTGAAGCGTCTTGCCGCCGAAGAAATCCGGTATAAATCCGGTGGTCAGCATGAGGAATTCCGGGGGATAAGTGGTGTAGGAAACGCCCTTTAACACGATATAGGTGCCGCCCCGGAAGATCAGCTGGGAGGCCAGGGTCGCAATATAGGGCGGCACGGCGAACCGCGCGATGGAGCCGCCGTTCCAGACTCCGATCAAAATGGCGACTCCGAACACGATCATCAGAACCAGCCATGTGTTAAGCCCCTTTCCGATCATCAGCAGGCCGCAGAGCGCGCCGCTGAACGCACAGAGAGAACCCACCGACAAATCCACGTTTCCTCCGGTCAGGATACAGCACATCATGCCGGTGGCAAGGATAATCACGTAGGCGTTCTGCATCACCAGGTTGGCGATGTTCATGGGTCTTAAGATGACCCCCTTGGTTATGACCTGAAAAAACAGCACGATCACCAGGACGACGACCAGCATTCCGTTCTGCCTGGCGCGTTTTTTCAGCATTGCTTTTATATCCTGCATTATATCCCTTCCTCCTTATTATGCTCCACAATACACTGCATCACGGATTCCTGGGTGGCCGTCTTTCCATCCATCTCCGCACAGATGGTCCCCTCGTTCATCACATAGATCCGGTCCGACATGCCCAGGATCTCCGACAAGTCGGAGGAAATGAACAGCACGCTCTTGCCCTCCTGGGCCAACTGGTTCATAATGCAGTAAATCTCATACTTGGCCCCCACGTCGATGCCCCGGGTGGGCTCGTCCAGAATCAGCACGTCCGGGTGGGTGAAAATCCATTTCGCCAGCACCACCTTCTGCTGATTGCCGCCCGAGAGGCTTTCCACCCGCTGGTCAATGCCCGTGGAACGGATATTCAGCCGCTTGGAGTAGTCCTCCGCCACCACCACGTCCTGGTTCTCATCCACCACGCCCATTCGGTCCGCGATGGAGGAGATGCCCGCCAGCGACACGTTGAACTGGATGTCCTTTGGCAGCACCAGGCCGTAATTTTTCCGGTCCTCGCTGATGTAAGCGATCTTTTTCTGAATGGCCGCGGCCACAGACCGCAGTTTGATCTCCTTGCCGTCCTTGAAGATCCGGCCGCTTGTCTTCTGGCCGTAGGAGCGGCCGAACACGCTCATGGCCATCTCCGTTCTCCCGGCTCCCATCAGGCCGTACAGTCCCACGATCTCCCCCTTGTGTACCTTGAGGCTGGCATTTTTCACGATCTGCTGTTCCGCGTAGGTGGGGTGGAAGGTGTTCCACTCCCGGATCTCAAAGCCCACTTCCGGCTTTACAAAGTGATCCGGCCGTTCCGGGTAGCGGTGGAGCATCTCGCGCCCCACCATGCCCTTCACAATGATGTCTTCCAAAAACGGTTTTTCCTCCTCCGACAGCCCGCCCACCGTGCAGCCGTCGCGGATGATCGTCACCCGGTCCCCCACGTAGCAGACCTCGTTGAGCTTATGGGTGATAATGATGCTGGTAAGCCCCTGCTTTTGCAGCTCCTTTAACAGATTGAGCAGGTGCCTGGCCTCCGTCTCCGGAAGCGCCGCCGTGGGCTCGTCCAATATCAGAAGCTTAACATTTTTTGCCAGGGCTTTGGCGATCTCAATCAGCTGCTGGGCGCCGATTCCAACATCCTTCACCAGTCTGGTGGCCTCCTCCTTAAAGGCCACCATATCCAGCCACTTTTTGGCTTCCTCGTTGGTCCTGTCCCAGTCGATGATTCCATGGCTCTGGCGCTCATTTCCCAAAAACAGGTTTTCCGCCACCGACAGGCCGGGGATCAGCGCCAGCTCCTGATGGATAATGACAATCCCCTTTCCCTCGCTGTCCTTGATGTTGCGGAACTGGCATATCTCATTGTCGTAGACAATATCCCCGCTGTAGGAGCCGTAGGGGTAAGTCCCGCTGAGGATATTCATGAGCGTGGATTTTCCGGCTCCGTTTTCCCCAACGATGCAGTGGATTTCTCCGCGCTTCACCTTCAACTCCACATTGTCCAGCGCTTTCACACCGAAGAATTCCTTGGTGATATTCCTCATTTCAAGTATATAATCCGACACTCCGCTCTCCCTTTCGCCTGAACCGGCAGAAATTTATTTTGTGCCAAAAATCTGTTCCTCGGTAAAGATACCGGAGTCCACCACAACCTCCTTTAAGTTCTCCTTGGTGATGCTCTCCATGGGCACGAAGATGGTGGGAATCTCATATACGTCCGGCGTATAAACGTCGGTCACTTCCGGCTCTCTACCCTCCGCAAGGGCGTTAATAATGTCCAGGCAGGCCCCGCTTAAAAGGCGGGTGTCCTTGAATACGCTCATGTATACCTCGTCCGTTGCGATCATCTTGCAGACGGACTCCGTTGCGTCGTTTCCGGTGATCACCGGCATGGGCATGTCCGCGCTGCCGTAACCGAAGGATTCCAGCCTGGTGGCAATGGGGCCGGAAAGGTAATCGGAGGGGCTTAACACCGCGTCCAAAAGGGTTCCGTCGGAATAATAGGTGGTCAATAGGTTGTCCAGCCTTGCGGTCAGAAGCTCCAGCTTCCAGTCCACCACCGTACACTGTTCAATGGAGGTCTGTCCGCTCTTTACCACCAGCTTGCCTGCGTCCATGTAGGGCTTGAAGGCTTCCATCGCTCCTTCAAAATACATGTAGCAGTTGGCCTCTGCCAGGCTGCCCGCCACCAGCTCGATGTAGAAGGGGCCTTCCTCGCCTTTGTCTAAGCCCAGCTTCTCAATGATGGCTTCAGCCTGCATGGTTCCCACTTTCGAGTTGTCAAATCCAACGAAATAATCGATATCGCTGCTGCCCACGATTCCCAGGTCGTAGTTGATGACCACGATTCCGTTTTCCTTGGCCGTGGCCAACACGGAGGAAAGGGCGCTGTTGTCAACCGGGGCCACGATCAGAACCTTGCAGCCCTTCAATATCATGTTTTCAATCTGCTGAACCTGCATCTCAGGCTTGCTGTCCGCGTACTGCAGATCCACCTGATAGCCGGCCGCCGTCAAATCCTCATTCAGGGTATTTCCGTCGCGCAGCCAGCGTTCCGCCGACCGGCTGGTGAGGGATACTCCGATCATATCGCCCTTGCTGACCGCATTCAGCGGAGCGGCTTCTTTTTCCTGTTCTGTTGTATCCTTCACTTCAGTTTCCGCTGTTTTCTGCTCCCCCGGGGCCTGCGTCACACCGGCGGTGCTTCCCCCGCCGCATCCGGCCAAAAGCCCTACTGCCATCAACATTGACAAAAAAATCACGACTCTTTTCTTCATACGTTCCTTCTCCTTTGTGTTTTATACTTTGCCGTTCCGGCATGTTGTATATTTCAAAGTATACAACACAGTATTTTTATTTGCAAGATAGCTTGTGATTTTTTTTGATTTTTAGATAAATCATAGATTCTATTTGTGCATTTTGACCATATTTTAGGTTTCATTTTATAGTTCGAGCTTGTTTATCTGATTTTGATTTAATTTTATGTATACATTAGTTTATTTTTATCCGGCACAATGGATTTTCGGGGGCTCCGGTCTTGATTTTGCCAACGCCGTCGTATACAATAAAGCCAGCAATCTCCAGGGATTTATCAGCGGAAAGGGGCCGTCCATGGCAGCACGCAATTTAAAACAGCAGGCATACAACGTGATCAAAGAGAAAATCATCAACTGCGAGTTCGCTCCCGGCGCAGTCTACAACGAAGAGTACCTGTGCGAGGAGGTAAACACCAGCCGCACCCCCGTGCGCGATGCGCTGGGGCGTTTGGAGCAGGAGGGGCTTATCAAAATCATGCCCAAGCGCGGCATTGTGGTTTCCCCGCTGACGCTAAAGGACGTGCGCATGGTTTATGAGATGAGACTGCTGCTGGAGCCCTACTCCCTGAGGCAGTACGGCGATGCCCTTGAGGAGCCGGAGATTCTCAGGTACCACCGTTTCTTTTCCCTTCCCGACATAAGCGGCAGGCAGTTCTTCCAGGCGGACGACGACTTTCATATGTGGATCATGGAAGCCGCCGACAATATTTACCTGAAAAAGAATTATGAACTGCTGTACAATCAGAACCGGAGGTTCCGCATTCTGACCGGCACCCTGTCGGCCCGGCGCGTGAGGGAGACCTGCGGGGAGCACGTCCGCATCCTGACGGCCTGCCTGGAAAAGGATTGGGAAAATGCCGCGCTGGCCATGGAGGACCACCTGCACAAGTCCAGGGAGGGCACCTTCGAACTGCTTCTGGCCCGGCAGCGGGAGGAGGCCGGATTCCGCAGGTAGGGACCGGACCGTTTTGGAGGAATACACATAAAAAACTCTGGTTTACGCCTGCGGGCAGGTCCTGTAAACCAGAGTTTTTGGGTTATGATTCGATTTTTCCGGTCCGATTCCGTTTTATTCCGCCAGGTTCAGCAGCGTGATGACGATCTGGTCCGCTGCCACCTCCGCTTTGCGCTTGACGATGTCCTCGATCTGGGCGCGCTGGGGATCCGTGATGCTGGCCGCGTTGATCACCACGTCCACCTTGTCTTTTGTGATGCTGACCACCGGATCGGAGAAGCCCTTGGCCATGAGCAGGGTTTCGGCTGCATTTTCCTTTTCCGACACCTCGGTCAGGTCGATCATGTCCTGAATGGCCTGCTGTTTTGCGGCGTCGTCGATGGTGGTGCTGTCGATCAGGCTCATCAGGGTCTCCTTGTTCTTGGCCCGGATCTGCTCCCGGTTCAACTGCACATTGGCTATGTAGTCGGATACGCTCATCCCGCTGGTGAGCACCGCCTCCCCCGGATTCTCCAGCCCGGTCTGCGCGTCGGCATCTGCCGCCTGCTGGCCGCCGTTGCCGTCCGGCGCGGTGGTCTGTCCGTCCGCTCCGCCCTGGGCCAGCTGCTCGCCGTCCGCCCCGGCCTGGGCTAACTGTTCGCCGCCCGCTCCGTCCTGGGCCGCCAGCTGTCCGTCCGCTCCGTTCTGGGCCACCTGTCCGCTGCCGTCGTCCGGGTCATCCAGGCTGGGAATCTCCAGCAGCTGGCCTCCGTTCTGACTGTTCAGCACCGCCTGATTCTCCGCCAGAATATCCTCGTCCGAGATATCCATGGCTCCCGCCTCGTAGACCTGATTGCTGTCCGCCAGCTCTTTTTTTCCAGCGTAATTCAGATAACCGGCTGCCGCGATCATCACGGCCAGCGTGGTGATAATGATCTGATTCCGCCGGAACAGGCGTTTCATGTTGATGTCTTTCATATGCTCTTTGACTTGCTTCATCTTCTTCATATTCAACGCTCCTTTTATTCCACCCGCTTTAATACTTTTATTTTATGTGGGGGAAGCCCAAATAATGCTTCCATCGCCGCAGAAATTTCGGCTTTTACCGTGGGACTTCCCCCTCCCGCGGCGCTGATGACGATCCCGGAGATTTCCGGGCGCAGCTCTTTCTCCACAAACGGGACGCTGCCCTGCCCCGATCCGCCCCCGGAGAGCACCGTGCTCTCCTGGGTCTGGCTGCTCTGGGAACTTCTGGTGCCGCCCTGGGAGTCCTGCTCCTTTGTGTCGCTCACGCTGCTGTTGCGGTCCACCCGCAGTACCTTCTCCTCCGAGGATTTGAGCACGATCATCACATCCACCTGCCCAACGCCGTCCACATGGCGCAGAATCTCCTTGACCCGCGCCTCCATCTGGGCCTCGTAGGCGGATTCCCCCGCCCCCTTTGCGGAGGCCGGGATGTTCTCTTCGGAGCTGTCCGCCGAACCGGAGGCCGCGGCGCTGCCGCCAGCGCCGCCTCCTACTCCGCCGTTCCCGGAATTTTGTCCGCCGTTCCCCGCAGCCCCGGCTCCTGTTCCGCCGCCCGGGCCGCCGTTTCCTCCTGATCCGCCGCTTCCTCCTCCGGCGCCGCCTGCGCTGTTCTGCCCTGCCAGGGAGGCGGAGGGGATCTGCCCGGAGAGAGCCGAGCCGTCCTCCGCTCCCTTGAGCTCCGACACCTGGGCCCCGCTGTCCTTCTGCTTAGAAAAGACGGCCGTGCCGCTGCCCCCGCCCTTTCCCACCGGAAAAGCCAGAATCATAAGCACCACCCCGATAAACAGCAGAAACAGCCATTTCTCCTTAGTCATCTTCCCATTCCACCTGGACATGTGCTGTCTCAAGTCCATAATATCCCGCCACCTTTCGAATAAATGCATTGATCTTTGTCCGCTCTTCCAGATTTGCCGGAAATGTCCGCGCCAGTATCTGGCTCTGTTCCACCGCAGCCACAACTGCTTCCTCTTCGGTGAGAGGCCGGGAGGCCTCGGGGACGACTGCTGCCGGGTCTCCGGGGGCGGGGGCCGGGGCGCCGGGGACAGCGGCCGGGTCGCCTGAGCCGCCCCCCGCTGGTCCTCCGGCCGCCCCGCTTCCGATTTGAACCGGCTCCACCTGGATTTGCCGGGGTTCGATCTGAATCTCTGCGGGTCCGCTGTCTGTCCCCCCGCCGCTTACGCCCGCCGCACTCCATCCCCCGCCCGCGGCATTTTCCTCCTTCTGCCGTCCCAGCTTCATGTACAGGTCCGTCACATGGCCGTAGAGCGGGCTATCGCGGTCCGTCTCAATGGTCACCTTCACGCTGCGGACCGAAAATCCGGCGGTATCGGCCATACCTCTGATATCCATTGCCACCGCCTCCTCATAGGTGCTCATGACCCGCTGCAGGCGCTCGTCCTCCATGCCCCACAGCTTCTCCTTGAAATCGTCGGCCTCCTTCTGAAAGGAGATGGACTCAAACAGGTATGCGATCCGCTCGTCCAGCCGCAGGCTCCCGGTCAGGGGCTTTAACACCAGCAGAATCAGGATAATTCCGGCAAAAAACCGCAGGTATTTTTCATACTTCGAATCGGCCAGAAGATTACCCACCACGGTGATAAAAATCATGTAATAGGTGATATTGCGCACCCACTCGTAGACCGCTGTCATGCGCGCCCTCCTTTCCCGGACTCAGACCGTGTAATAGTTGACGTTGGTGGCCGCGCAGGTGATTGCGATGGCGATCACGAACAGCAGCAGGGAGGAGACCACAATTTTCAGCAGTAATTTGTGGCCGCAGGAAACGCCGCTGACGCAGGAAACCACCCGCTTGTCGCACACCGGCTGCATCACAGCGGCGGCCAGCTGGTAGAACAGCATCAGCACCGCCAGCTTGGCGATGGGCACCAGCGTCATGATCAACAGGACCACCACCGCGGCCGCGCCCAGGCTGTTTTTGATCAGCACGCCGGAGCCCAGCACCATCTGCGCCACCGCACCGGCTCCCTGGCCCAGGCCCGGGATGATTTCAATGACCTTACGCACTCCGGCCTGACCGGCGCTGTCCGCGTAGGGCACCACCATCCCCTGGAGCACCTGAAGCCCCAGCACCAGACCCATGAGGGTTTTTAAGGCCCAGCCCACCCACTGCTCCAAAAGCTCCGTCAGTTTGCTGAGCATCTCCTCCTTGGCCACATGGCCCGCCAGAACCAGCAGCACGTAGATGCGCACCACCGGGAGCAGCAGATTGCAGCACAGCCACTGGACCAGGGTCACGGCCGCCGTCATGGCCTCGTACAGGGCCACCGCGGAGACGCTGCCCCCGGAGAAGGCTACGGTCAGAAAATAGGCGGGCATCAGCAGCTTCACAAAGTCCAGCACCTGCCCCAGCACGTCCGAGGCGATCTCGATGCTGGCGAAGAAACTGGCGGCCAGGCAGGTGAACAACAGCAGGTAGGTGACGAAAAAGCCGGTGTCGGAAATATGCCCTCCTTTAAATACGGAGGAAAAATTGGTGAACACCGCCCCCACCATTCCGATGACCACCACCTGTGCTAACAGCGAACCGGCGGAGTGCACCTCGCTCACCAGACTGTTCTTCAGGCCCATGCCCGCCTGTCCCAGCACGGATTTCAAGTCTCCGGTGAGCAGGGATTTCATCATGGAGGTGAAGGAAAACCCGCTCCCCGGCGTCAGCCTGGCGTCCAGAAACTCCTGGATCCTGTCCAAGTCCTCCCCGATGTCCAGCTGGCCCAGGGCGCTGTCCACCCCGGCGTCCAGCTCATCCCGCCGCTCCTCCTCCCGCTCCCGGGCCGTTGGCGTCTGTTCCGCCCCGTAAGTGCGCGCCGGGAATCCCCCCGCGCCGCAAAGGAGCAGAATCAGGGCCGTCGCCAGGATTCCCCTGGCCCATGTCCTGCGGCATTTTGCGCTCCGCCCGGTCATGTGAGAAATACCTCCAGGGTTTCCAACAGAGCCAGGAGAATCGGCGTGCTGATCGCTAAAATGGAAAGCTTGCCGAAAATCTCGATCTGCGTGCCAAGGGAGCCAAAGCCCGCATCCTTGCAGATACCGGAGGCAAACTCCGCCACATAGGTGATACCGATCATCTTGACCAGCGTCGCCAGATAGACCTTGTTCACCCTGATGTAGCCCTGAATCCGCTCCACCGTGTCCATGATGGATTCCAGCTTGGAAATTCCGTAGAAAAAGATAAAAAAGCCCGCTGCGATAATCAGATAGGTGGCGTATTCCCCCTTCATTCCCTTGAGCTGCACCGCCATCAGCACCGCGGCGATGCCGGCCGCTCCAATGGCTATTACCGTCATATTCCTCCGCTCCTTCCAGTCTCCGCCGCCCCGCTTTGGAACGTACCTCTATGGTTTGCCGCTTCTAAAGTGCAAACAGGTTTTTTATGGTTTCAAACAGTTCATATATGTACGGTACCATCCAGAAAAGCACCAGCACCAGGCCCGCCAGGCTGGTTAAAAACGCCTGCTCCTCCCTTCCGCTGTGCTTTAACACCTGGCAGATGACGGAAACCAGAATCCCCACTGCCGCAATTTTAAATATCAGGTTTACCCCCATGACTGCCTCCAATTCCTTCTAACTTCCGTCAGCACATGACGATGACGAGAAAAATCCCGCCCATGACGCCAAGGCTGGTATACAGACGGCATTTTTCCTGCCGGTGCGCCTGCAGATATTCGATGGACAGATCCAACTGTTCCAGATACAGAAGCAGCGTGCGCTCCTGCATGTCCACGTCCAGATAGCCCAGGTGCTCCCCAAGGGCAGTGAACTGCTCCAGATCAGCCCTGGTCAGGGGCAGATTCTTAGCGCCCGCGGCCATTGTCCGTGTTTCCCCGCTCCAGATTTCCTGAAGGCTCTCGCCCTCCTGGGTACAAATGCGCTCCGAGGCCCGGACGAACATGTCCCCCAAAGGCCCTCCGCCCCGCCTGCCCACCCGCTCCAGGGCTTCGGCCAGGGGCGCGTGGCTATAGGTGATCTCGCCTTTGAGGAAATAGATCATCTGCCGCAGCTTTTCCAGCAAGCGCAGCCGCTCCTTCCACTGCCCGGCCAGGTACATGCCCAGGCCCGGGGCGGAAATGAGGATCAGGGCCGCGCCGAGATATTTTAGCAACATATGCGCTCACCTGGCCTTTCGTTTGGATGAGAAACGGTTTGGGGGTGCGGCGTGTCCGGGCGGAGCCGCCCCAGGGGTCCCGCCAACTCCCGCCCATCCCGGTCCAGAATCCGCAGGTTCCGTCCATTTTCCGGGGACGGTTCCAGCAGGATGTAGCGCTCGAACACGCCCTCCTCCACCAGCTGTCCAAGGGCCGGTTTGCTGTAAATATCTTCCAGCGACGCGCCGTGAACCGTGGCGGCCAGGGCGCAGCCGCAGCTCTGTATATAGCCCACGGCCTCCACGTCCCCGGCGCTGCCGATCTCGTCCACGGCCACCACCTGTGGGGCCATGCTGCGCACCAGCATCATCATCCCCTGATCCTTGGGGCAGCAGTCCAGCACGTCGGTGCGGGGACCTAAGTCATTTTGCGGGACGCCCTGATAGCAGGCCCCCAGCTCCGACCGCTCGTCCACCACCCCCACGGTCATCCCCGGCGCAAAGGCATTTCCGGCGGAAACCTGCCGGATCACATCCCGCAGCAGCGTTGTCTTTCCGCACCGCGGCGGCGAGATGATCAGAGTGTTGCAGAAATGCGGGCCCGGCTGTCCGGGCTGCCGCGCGTACAGATACCGCATGATTCCGTCCGCACAGCCCTTCACCTGGTGGGCCACCCGCACATTGACAAAGGAGATGAATTTCATCAGGCGGACGCCCTGCCGGTCCGCCACCGTCCTGCCCGCCACCCCGATCCGGTGGCCGCCCTGGACGGTGATAAATCCCTGGCGCAGCTCCTCCTCTGCGGCGTAGAGGGAATAGCTGCTCATGTAGTCCACCGCCGCCCGCAGCTCCTCCCGGGTGGCCCGGTAGGGCTGGACGGAGGAAGAGGGCGCGCGCCGGAAGGAATCTGTTCCTTCTCCCGCGGTCCCCAACAGTTCTCCGCCCCGCCCCACCATGTACTCCCGGTTTTTGCAGACCAGAATCACCGGCTGCCCCGCCCGCAGGCGGATCTCCTGTATATCCTCAAACTCCGCCGGGACCTGTCCCAGCAGAGCGCGCAATTCCTTTGGAAACAATTTCAGAATCTCATCCTTCCGGTTCATCCTTCCTCACTCCTTTTACCTCAGTATATGAGACAGGCTCTGGTTTATGACCAGGATCTTTTCGACAGGATGTCCATCCGATGGGGAAAATGGCGCCACATACCAGTTGAGACGGCTCCTCTTCTTGACCGAAAAAGCCGGTCAAGAAGCATCGGATGTCCATCCGATGGGGAAATTGACTCGAAAAACCGCTTACAAGCAAGCTTGACGCGGCTCTCTGCGCCATTTTGCCCGCCACATACCAGTTGAGACGGCTCCTCTTCTTGACCGAAAAAGCCGGTCAAGAAGCATCGGATGTCCATCCGATGGGGAAATTGGCGCGAAAACCCGCTTACAAGCAAGCTTGACGCGGCTTTTCGCGCCAATTTCCCCGCCGTCTCAACTGTTTCCTATAAATATTAATAAGTATAAATAATATGTAAACTGTATTGTCCTTCTATACTAATATATGGTATGATGAATATGACATGTTTTTATGAAGCCGCAAAACAAAGAAGCGAGGAAAATCATAAATGGGTGGAATATTCGGAGTTGTATCGAAGCAGAGCTGTACGCTGGATCTGTTTTTTGGCGTGGACTATCACTCCCATCTTGGAACCAAGAGGGGCGGCATGGCCGTATACGGGGAACAGGGGTTTACCCGCTCGATCCACAATATCGAGAACACGCCCTTCCGCACAAAATTTGACGGAGATTTGGAGGAGCTGGAGGGCAATCTTGGCATCGGCTGCATTTCCGACAACGAGCCGCAGCCCCTGCTGATCCAGTCCCATCTGGGTAGCTACGCCATCACCACGGTGGGGAAAATCAACAATATGGACGAGCTGGTGGCCGAGGCCTATGAGAACGGCCATATCCATTTTATGGAAATGAGTCACGGCCGCATCAACGCCACAGAGCTGGTGGCCGCCATCATCAACCAGAAGCCCACGCTGGTGGAAGGAATTTTGTACGCCCAGGAAAAGATCGAGGGCTCCATGAGCATCCTCATCCTGACCCCCGAGGGGCTCTACGCTTCCCGGGACCGCTACGGCAGAATGCCCATCGTCATCGGAAAAAAGGACAACGCCCACTGCGTGTCCTTCGAGAGCTTTGCCTATATCAATCTGGGTTACTCGGATTTTAAGGAGCTGGGCCCGGGCGAGATCGATTTCATTACGCCGGAGCGCGTGGAAATACTCAGTCCTCCCAGGGAGGAGATGAAAATCTGCGCCTTCCTCTGGGTCTACTACGGCTATCCCACCTCCTCCTACGAGGGGATCAACGTGGAGCAGATGCGCTACCAGTGCGGACGGCTCCTGGCCCGCCGGGATCAGGAAAATGACGTCCGCCCCGACGTTGTGGCCGGCGTCCCGGACTCCGGCATCGCCCACGCGGTGGGCTACGCCAACGAGTCGAAAATCCCCTTCGCCCGCCCCTTCATCAAATATACCCCCACCTGGCCCAGGTCCTTCATGCCCACCAGCCAGGGCCAGCGCAACCTGATCGCCCGGATGAAGCTGATCCCCGTGGACGCGCTGATCCGCAATAAGAGCCTGCTGCTCATCGACGATTCCATCGTGCGGGGCACCCAGTTGGGCGAAACCACGGAATTCCTGTACCAGAGCGGCGCGAAGGAGGTGCACATCCGCCCGGCCTGCCCGCCCATCATGTTCGGCTGCCGCTACTTAAACTTTTCCCGCTCCTCCTCGGAGCTGGATTTAATCACCCGGCGGATTATCCGGGACCGGGAGGGGGATAACGTATCCGACGAGGTGCTGCTGGATTACGCCAACCCGGACAGCAAAAATTACTGCGAGATGGTGGAGGAAATCCGCCGGCGGCTGAACTTCACCACCCTGCGATTCCACCGTCTGGACGACCTGGTGGAGTCCATCGGACTGCCGGACTGCAAGCTGTGCACTTACTGCTGGAGCGGAAAAAAATAGACGGACCGCCCGCAATTTTTCCGTCTCCAAGCCAACGGCCCCGCCGGGCAGCTTACGCTGCACACCCGGCGGGGCCGTTTTCCATATTCCGATTCTCACAATCTTTTTCCCATCACAGCTGCCGTATTCTCGTCTTCCAGCTGCACTCCGACAGGCGCTTTATTAATTCCTCCCGCAGCCGGCCGTCCTCAATCACGATACCGGCCGCCTGGGGCAGATACACATTCTCCAGATATTTCCTGACCCGTTCCTCCGGATTCAGGGTCTGAAAGCCTTCCATAAGCGCAGCATCGATTGATACCACAATCTTAACGGGAAGCCCATACGGTTCCACCCAGGCGGGCAAATCCATCTCGGTATGGTATCTGCCGTACTCTTCAGGATCGATCCTGCACCGGATCGTGTCCCGATTCCCGTCCGGCTCGTATTCCAGAAGCGTCTCCCGTATCAGCCCTTCCTTTGTCAGGTTTTCCGGCGGAACCCGGATCAGGGAAACCTCCTCGCCGTAATAGCCGTTGCTGGTGCCCAGCCATCTGAGGGTGACATATCCCTTACAGGTGGCAAATTTATAGAAGGTCCAGGTATAGTGGGTCAGGCTATCCTCGTTCATGCCACTCTCCCCGGCCACCTCCTCGGCCATTAAAATCGGGCTGTCCAGCAGATATTCCAGCTCGCCGCAGATGTCCTCGATCTGTACCGACTCGCAGCATCCCTGCTCATGATACATGAAATAGACCGTGTGATCGGAGCAGAAAAAGCGCAGTTCCTCCATGTTTCCCCACACCTCCAGACTGGTCACCGTCTTGCCCAGAAGCTCCGAAACAGGAACCTCCTCCACTCCCTCCAAATAGTAATAATACGACTCGCCGTGTCTCATTCCAACCTCCTTTTTTTCCACCTCATGCCCTGTCCGTCAGGCGCAAAAAGCCACTTCCAGCTCCCGCATCTCACCCGGCTTTAACGGTTCTCCGGAAAACGCCCCGGTCAGCCAAAGAGGCGTCTCCCCCACATTGCACAGGTAGACATGTTCCCAAAGCCGGAAATGGAAGTGGGTATGTGCAAGTTTATCCTCATCCACACTGTGCACCCACTGCAATCCGACCCACGGGAACATGTTCGCCTCCAGTATCTCCAGACAATTCACCCCGCGGATGCGGTATCGCAGCCGGAATACCGTGCCTTTGGGCGAATCATCGTCCGTCCATTTCAGGCAGACCGTCACCAAAGGTTCCTTGCCAGGTTCCAGACGCTGTGAAGGATACTCCCAGCGCTGATACTCTGCCTTGTTTTTTCCCTCCTGGAAGTGGCAGTAGTAGTTCCGGCAAAACGCGCTCAGATCGATGCGCAGCGCATTCTCCTCATCCCACGGTTCCAAACCGGAAGACTGCGGCTCCCGTTTTTCATCAATCGCCATCCTCACCGCCCGAATGCGCTCCCACGCTCCTGGGTCCAGGCCGTTTCTTCCGGCCCATTCCTCGCATTGCTCCCGCTGGTATTTCTCCTCTGAGCACAGATATAAATCATCCATCCAGATACAGGCAAAGCATTTCAGGTCAAAGGAATCCAGCCTATGAACCAGGCGGTACCACTCCGTTTTTTCCAGCCCGAACACCGTGGGCCAGGCATTCTCGTTCAAAAACAGCAGAAAAATGGTCCCATCCTCCGCCTCCGCCTCGAATCCACCCGGCACCGGCGCTACCGCCCGGATTGGAACGGCGGCCACGTCGAACCCCTCGCCTCTTCCCCATATCCGCAGGCTCACTGCACCCGTCTCCTCGTCCTCTGCGGGGTATACCCGCCAATGTACCAGTTCTTTCCGATTGTTCTCATCCATCGCCATTCTCCTCTCTTCTGAATCTGTTGCTGCGCATGGTCAGGTATCCTATATTCAGTATAGCAAACCAGACCCGCCTGAACAGGTGCGCCAAAACGGTAATGTGGCGTGGAGTTGTGGAAAGGGCGAGGGGAAGGGATGGAACTTTCCAAATCAGGGGGGATTTTGTCGGGTTTAGGCGGCAATGCCTGAAGTACCTTAAAACCGGCTATTACCAGTACCGGCTCACATTAATCTGTACCTGGCCTGCACTCACAGACATTTCATATTTCATATTGTCTCGATTCGTGATACCATAGACACAAGGGAGCCGCGGCCTGGGCGCAGAGGTTCAATCCTTCCTATCTCTGCCTTCGCCGCGCGTCCATTTTCCCGGTTACTCCTTTACCACCCACGATTCCCCCTGGAGCAAAGCGCCATGAAAATTGACCGTCTGTATGGTATCACCGTATATCTGCTGAACCACAAAAAAGCCTCCGCGTCTGAGCTTGCGCGGAAATTTGAAGTTTCCGTGCGCACCGTGCAGCGGGACATCGACGCACTCTGTCAGGCGGGCATCCCGGTGGCCGCGGAATCCGGCGCAAAGGGGGGCTATTCCATCCCCGACACCTTCCGCATGGATAGCCAGGCCATAACCCAGGAGGATTACGGCCTGATTTTCACCGCCCTAAAAGGCTTTTCCTCCGCCATGCCCAGCCCCAATATCGCATCGGCGCTGGAAAAATTTACCGCCCTCTCAAAACCGGACAACGAGCGGATTATCCTGGATTTTTCCGTACTGCGGGAAGGCGGCGAAACTCTTATAAAACAGCTTCAGACCGCCATCCGCCGGAAATGCTGCGTCCGCTTCACCTACACCAATGCGGACAATATGACCCGTGTCCACACAGTGGAACCGGTGGCTCTGGTCTACCGCTGGTACGCCTGGTATCTCCTGGCTTACTCCACGGTCCGGGAGGATTACCGGACCTACAAGCTGGTACGGATGGAGCAGGCGGAAATCACCGGACTCCCCTTTACCATGGAACACGCACCGGCTGAAACCATCCTGCGGGAACATGACCGCCATTCCCCACTGGCGCACACAACCGTCACCATCCGCTGCCGCCCCGCCGCCAGATCAAGGGCCATTGAATACCTGAACGGGACCGTCCTCCGGGAGCTGGAAGATGGGGAATGCGAGATGAAACTGAGCGTCATTGAAAATGAACACCTCTGGTTCGGCACTCTCCTGGCCCTGGGAGATGAAATCGAAATTCTGGAGCCGGAACGGATTCGGGAGCGGGTAATCCGGACGGCCAAAAATATTTGTTCCCTGTACGGTCAATTATGACAGGCAGTTGTCGTATATCCTGCGGTATGCTGAAAGAAACGGAGGATATCGATATGGAAAAAAACACGCATAACAGCCCTAAAACAGAAAAAGGAATCGCCTACTGCGGCCTGGCCTGCTGCCTCTGTTCCCACAATGAGGCGTGTCCCGGCTGTCAGGCAGGGGGCTGCGACATCCATTCCTGGTGCGAAAACTACCGCTGCTGCCGCGAACAGGGTTTGAACGGCTGTTGGGAATGCGATCATTTTTCATGCCGCAGCGGCATGCTTTCCAAAGCAAGAGCCCGGGCCTTTGTCCGGTTCGCCCGTGAACAGGGCCCGAAGGAGCTGATCCGCTGCCTGCGGCGAAACCAGGAAAACCACATCCTTTATCATTATGAAGGCCAGCTGACGGGAGACTACGACCAGACGGAAAGCGAGGAGGAAATCCTGGCCATGATCCGGTGGGGCCGGAGTCACAGCCCTGAAGGCGGCCGCGGAGACCAGACATGATACCATTGACGATCGAAGAAGCGAGAAATTTTATCCTGCTAAAACAAGGGCTGCTTGGGGAATACCGGTTCACTGGCAAGCAGGGCGCCCTGGACTATGTACGCCAGGCAGGATGTATCCAGTTCGACCCGGTGGACGCCTGCGGCAAAAACGCGGAGCTGACGCTCCAGTCCCGGGTCAAGGGCTTTACCAAGCAGACGCTCTATGAACTTTTGTACGAAGACCGCAGTCTGGTGGATTATCCCGACAAGAACATTTCCATCATCCCGGCGGAGGACTGGCCCTATTTTGAGCGTTACCGCAGGGCTGCCCGTGAGAACGGTCGGCGTTTTCCCGGAATGGCCGCGCTGGAGGACCAGGCCCTGGCTTATATCCGGGAAAACGGCCCCGTCAGCTCCGACGAACTGCCCATACCGGGCACGATCCGCTGGCATTCCTGTATCCACTGGAGCGGGAGCTGGGATGGTGAGACAAACGCCGCGCGTGCGGCGCTGGAGCAGCTCTACTCCACCGGCGAGCTGATCATCCACCACAAGAAGGGGGCCAGAAAATACTATGATCTGGCCGAACGCCATCTGCCTGCGGCGCTTTTGAACGCGCCGGACCCTATGCCCGAGGATGAGGCGCATTTGAAGTGGCGCATCAGACGGCGCATCGGCGCGGTGGGCCTTCTCTGGAACCGCCCCAGCGACGCGTGGCTCAACAGCTGGGGACTCAAAACGCCCCAGCGCAGCCGGGCTTTTGAGGAGCTGTTGGACGGCGGGGAGATTCTGGAGGTATCGGTGGACACAATCAAGCATCTTTTATACTGCCGCGCCGGGGATCTGCCCCTTCTGGACCGGGTCCGCCAGGGCGAAGCCTACAAACCGCGATGCGAGCTGATCGCGCCTTTGGACTGCATGATGTGGGACCGCAACCTGATCCGCGCCCTGTTCGGCTTCGACTACACCTGGGAGATTTACACCCCGGCCGCCAAACGCAAATACGGCCATTACGTGCTGCCCATGATCTGGGGCAGCCGCTTCGCCGGACGGGTGGAGGCGGTGTCCGAGGCCAAAACCGGCAGGCTGATTGTCAAAAACATCTGGTATGAGGAGGGCGTGAGGCGGACGAAAAAGCTGGAGATCGCAGTGAACGGGTGTCTGAAGCGTTTGGGCAAATTGAACCAGTGCCGGGAGGTGGTGGTTTTGGATGGGAGCGCGCCAGTGTAAACCAGGCCAACCTCCCCAGTCACTCCCGGGCCTGCACACCCGGCCGGAAAAAGCGGGCCCCGCGTCCCTGCCGCGATCAGCCCGCCTATTGTTTCCACTGTCCTAGAAATAAAAATCCGCGTTCAACAAACGCTCTGCCCCTTCCCGGGGCAGTTCCCAATCCCGGGCCAGCGACTGGGTCAGACGCCGCCACATCCGCATCTCATCCGGGCGCTCTCCCGCCGGAATTTCCTGCTCCATCTCATAGACGGGAATTCCCTTTGCGCTCAACCGCAGTACCACCCGGCGTTCCTTGTTCCCCTCCGCCTGCGCCTCGCCGGCAATCTCCAGGCAGAGCTTCTGTTCCCCGTCCGTTTCCCGGCCACGGCACAGCCATTCTCTCAATTCCCTCTGCGCGTTATCCACAATTTTCACCTCCTGCCCCCAATATAACAGACCAGGCGCGCTGCGCGCAAATGCGGCCGGGGTTGAAAATGGCGGCTTTTGAGGCGCGGGCGGCGGGGCTTTTTCGTCATGCGACGTATACATGAACAAATGTCAATCCGGGCTCCGGCCACAGGCAGGTGAATCTCCGTCCGCTCTCCCAACATATAGGCTGGGGCGCCTCAATCCGACTCCTGTATATAGACGGGGACCTCTAAATCCGCCCCCTTACACCTTGTCGTTCAGGCCGTACCGCTCAAATACCTTTTCCTCCTCCCCCTCCGGCGTGTTTATCTCGCTGAGAATCTTCGCGGTCTTTTGCACCGCCTTGTCCATACTCCCCTCCTCCTGCAAAATCTTATACAGAAGCTGCGTATATTTCTCCTCCCGCTTTTTCGTCTTGTAGGGGAGCAGGGGATCGTATTCCTCGCAGACATACTCCTGGATCGTGGCGTAGGAGAACATATCGTCCAGCAGATCTTCAAACAAAAACACTAATTTGGGATTGCGGATGTCGCAGGCCTCATACTCCCACATATAATCCACGATCTGATTCAAAAGCTCGGACTCAAAATCCATGTCCCCGTCTTCGTGATACTCAATGGGGATGGCAAAATCCAGGCTTTTCTGCTTTACGGTACCGCTGCCGTCAAAGCTTGGCATCTCAAATTCCTGAAGAGGATTCTCCAGTCCGAAGATATCGTAGACCCAATCCTCAAAGAGGACAAAAGCCTGGTACTCCCCGGGGGACTCGTCCACCGCATAGTAACCTACGTCAATCTTGGGCCTGTATCCCTTAAAATAGTAGGCGTGCGGATAAAGCTTCGCCACCAGATGGCCGGTCAGAACTTTTCCCAGGGAATTGGCCGCCGTCAAAAGATAGGTCATAACGTTGTGCACGTCCTCGTCGTTGTCATCCAGGTAGGCGATCACATTGTCCATCTTCCGCCTGATATCCTTGGGCTTGCAGCGGGCGATTTTGTCCGAAAAGCGTTGCAGCTCCGCCGGGATGTTGACCACCTTGTCCTGCACCTCCAGGGGATCCAGGTCCTGATCCAGATCATCCGGGTCCACGCACAGCGCATTTGCCAGCATCCGCAGGCGCTTTTCTCCCAGCTTCAGTTCGCCTTTACAGGCCGAACCTACGGTCTGGCGGGACACCCCAGAGGCATTGGCCAACTCTGTAATATTCATCCCCCGGTACTCCCGGTACAAATCCAGCGCAGTCCGGTAATTCTCCTCGCTCATATTCTCATCCGCTTTTCCCATGATTGTTCCTCCTCGTTAAAAACGGCAGGCTCCGACTTTGGGAACCTGCCTGAATTGATTTCCCTGATTTGATTGTAGCATAAATGTCTTGATAAGGGAAGTATGGACTTAACTTTTTTTATATTTTTAGAATAGTTTAGTTAACATTTTATTCGTATAATTGTAAACTGTTTTGATGTTTTTATACTTTTCGTATCCTCCCATGTTCATCCAACAGTCCCCGCCCAATCTTCCACATCCCGGCCGCCGCCAGTTTCCGCCTTAAACCACCCGCTCAATCCTGTGGTACAGCACCATATGCCGGTCGTCCACCAGCTCGTCCTCATGGTAATGCCCGAAGAACCATTTCCGGTATTCGCAGCGTTCTTTGATCTCTTCCAGATAGACGGTCAGCGGGTCCGTGTCGAACCTGCCGCAGGAGAGCTGGGCCTGGACGCTGGAAGGGGCGCAGTGGGACAGGATGTAGTCGCATTTCCACCCGTTCTGCTCCAGGCAGCTGCGCCCCTCCTCATATTCCTGCTTCGAGGGCATTTCCTCCTTCCACCAGGTCAGGTGGTTGATCCGGTACAGCGCGCCCGCCCCCTCCAGCCGCTTCACCTTGTCCCGCAGCTCAGGATCGTCCGGTTCCAGAATCCCATCCACAATATCATGGCTCCTGGCGCCGCCGAAGGTAAAAAATCTGCGGCCCTGGAGGTTAAACATCTGGCCCCGCATGAGATGGATCACATTTTCCCGGATCATCTGCACCTTGCCCCCGTGCCACATCTGCACCGGAAACTCGGCCAGCAGATCGTAATTTTCATGGTTGCCGTCCACAAACAGCAGCGTAAAATCCTTCCGGGCCAGCCAGTCCATCCAATACTCCTCCTGCCTGGACCGGTCCCAATAGCCGAAGTCGCCGCACACGATCACAAAATCCTGCCGGTCCATTTCTTTCTGCTCCCGAAACGCGGTGCTGCTCAATTTCCGGTAATCCCCGTGGCAATCCCCTGTGACAAATATCATCTCGTTCCTCCCGCACAGTTATTGAAACGCCGAAACGCTTTTTTTATAATGTAACACACCGGAGGAAATTTTTCCGGTTCGAAACCCCGCTTTTTTGTCAAAGCAGGCAATATCCGCTGTCTAACGTTCACCCAGCTTTGCTTTTTTCTGCAAAAATGTAAAGTTCAGCCGGCAAAGCCGCCAATTCCTCCGACGCCTGTTTTCTTCCGCTTCCTAAAATTTCTGTTTATCAATACTTTATAAAAATATCAGGCTTTTTTTAACCTCTGTTTTCAACTGTCTGTTATACTGACTGTATTTTGATGCAAAGGATGATATTATGACGATAAAGGTTCTGGCTTACCTGATTATTCCGGTCTACACCATCGCCTTCACCGGGGGCTACAACTGGTTTACCACCAACTTTTCCGTAATCGGCAATCTCATGGACAAAAAGCTGGCATTCCTGATCTGGGGAATCGTCGTGGGTCTGTACTTTTATCTGATCTACCGGCGGCTGCGGCCCCTGGTGCGCCTTCGCCCCCTGTTCTCCCAGCTCATCCCCGCCGCCCTGGCCCTGTTGTTCTGCGCCATCACAACGCCCTACCTGCCGGATGAGATGCCCCTCAAATCCTTCCTGCACATCGTATTCGCCTTTGTGTCCACCGTACTGCTGCTGATTTACCTGGCCGCGGTGGTCTGGGTCCGTTACCGGTTAAATCCCGGCCCGTACCGCCCGTACCTGGCAGGTCTGGCCTTAATTCTGGTGATATCCCTGGTCCTGCTGGCAATGGCCGGGATCATCAGCAGCGCGCTGGAAATTTTTGTCACCCTCACCACGGTGGCCATGTCCGAGCGCCTGTCAAACCGGATCCGGCGGGAAGGACCTTGGAAAAAGGCAGCCACCCTCTGGTCCCTCACCGGCAGCCGCGCAGCCTGACTCCGGCCATAAGCTCACGCCACGGGAAAATATTTCTGCTTTTCCGGCTTCCGGTCGATATTCTCCAGCATATTGTAGAGCAGCAGCACGGTATTGTCGTTGGTTCCATCCACATTCCGGTTGTTTCCTGAGAGAATCCGCAGCAAATAGGGCATCGGCGCGTTGCTGAAATTATCCCTGGGCGAGACGACACAAAACGAAGCGTTCCCGGCGTTTTCCCCAAGCGCCTTCCATTTCCACTGCTGCCCCACGCAAAGTGCATGTCCGAACAGCACCCCCAGGCACACGGCCGCATCCTCCAGATCCACGAATCCCTCCGGCAGCCCGCCGTTCTCCAGAATGCGGTCCACCGTTTCATTGATCGCAGCCGCCGTCTCTCTCCCGCCGGTCCCATCGGAGAGCCCCAGTATCCCCTGAGCGCGCGCAACCGTCCCGCGAATCTCCTCCATCACATCGTTTCCGATCTCCCCCACATAAGGAAAAAAGCTCTTTTTTCCAAATAAACCCATAACGTTTTCCTCCTGCATTCCAAGCCTCATATCCCCATTATACTGTGCGCCCATGCAATGGGCAATCTGTATTTTCCCCTGCCCGAAACGGGATTCCATGGGCCGCACACAGACGCTCTCCTGTCTGTCCTCGGGCTGCAATTTACCAAATTTTTAGAATCTTTTAAGAAAATTAGACTTTATTTTCCGCGTCCTCAATGGTATTCTATAACAGTTTACACATAAACTATTTATCAGGGCATCCGCCTAACCGGAAAATCAAGGGGGTTTTTCAGATGGCATACATCAATTTTAAGGACCAATGGTTTCAGGAGCTGCGCAAGGTGAACTGGCTGGTTCGGGAGCGTGTGGAGGAAAAATGCCGTCCCTTCGGCATCACCCCGGAGCAGGGAAGAGTTCTCAACTACCTGTTCACGGCCGGAAAAACGGTCAATTTGACTCAGCTCAGCCAAAGCCTGCACGTGACCAAGGGGAACTGTTCCATGTTCTGCCGGAGGCTGGAAAAAGCCGGACACATTACCATGTCCAAAAATGACCGGGACGCCCGTTTTATCGACGTGGCGCTCACGGAAAGCGGACGAACCCTGATCGAGCGCATGGCCCGGCAAATGGAAAGCCACCCGGAGCAGGACGTCATAAGCCCGGAGGACCTGGAACAGATTTTAAATGGGTTAAAATGTCTGGAACGGTATCTGCAAAGCTGAACTGCTTTTCCGGAAGATTTTTATTAAATGCAATGGGCCGGCGGCGTTACCTTCCGGCGCTTGTATTCGCAAAACCAAGGAGGTAAAACATGAAGAAAATATTTGCGGAGCTGAAAATGTTCCGCCTGCAGCTGCTGTGCGTATTCGTCAGCGTGGCGGCGGGCGTGGGGGCCACGCTGGGGCTTCCCACCTACCTGTCGGACATCGTCAACAAGGGAATCGCCGGAAAGGATATGAACTATATCCTTCACACCGGACTGATCATGCTGGGGATCGCGATTCTCGGAATGGTGTGCAACATCACCACCGGCTTTTTTGCTTCCAGGATCGCCCTTGGCCTGGGAAAAAATGTAAGAAGTAAGGTGTTCAAAAAGGTGGAGTATTTTTCTCAGGCGGAGATCGACACATTTTCCACCGCCTCGCTGATCACACGCACCAACAACGACATCACCCAGGTACAGAACTTTATGGTCATGTTCCTGCGGATCATTCTGACCGCCCCGATCATGTGCGTGGTGGGCATCCTGCTGGCCTACAGCAAGAATCCCAAAATGTCCAGCATCCTGGTGGTGTCCATGCCGGTGATGATCTTTATTATCAGCCTGATCGGCCGCCGGGCCATGCCCCTCTCCCGGAAAATGCAGTCCAAGATCGACCGGATCAATCTGATCATGCGGGAAAAGCTCTCCGGAATCCGCGTGATCCGCGCCTTCGGCACCGAGGACTACGAGGAAAAACGCTTTGACACAGCCAACAAGGACCTGATGAACAACGCCGTGAAAATGATGCACGCAATGTCGCTTTTAGGGCCGTCCCTGATCCTGGTATTGAACCTGACCGTAGTCGGACTGCTCTGGCGGGCCGGGCAGGGAATCCGCACCGAGCCGGTGATGCCCGGCGATATTCTGGCCATTATCCAGTATGTCATGCAGATCATGATGTCGGTGACCATGCTCTCCATGATTTTTGTCATGTACCCCAGATGCGCCGCCTCCGCGGACCGGATCTGCCAGGTGCTGGACACGGACAATTCCATTAAAAATCCGGAGCAGCCCAGGCAGTCCGCCGGTCAGAAGGGCTGCCTGACCTTCCGCGACGTCAGCTTTTATTTCCCCGGAGCAAAAGAACCTGCGGTCAGCCATGTAAGCTTTGAGGCGAAACCCGGGGAAACCACAGCCGTCATCGGCAGCACCGGCAGCGGTAAAACGGCCCTGGTGGGACTGATCCCACGTTTTTACGACGTGCAGGAGGGCGAGGTCCTGGTGGACGGAGTGAATGTCAAGGATTACGATCTGAAGGACCTGCGAAGAAAAATCGGCTACGTGCCCCAGAAGGCCCTGCTGTTCAAGGGAACGATTGCGGAAAATATACGGTTCGGGGACGACTCGGCAAACGACGAGCGGGTGCGGGAGGCAGCCGCCATCGCCCAGTCCACGGATTTTATCGAGGATAAGCCCGATGGGTTTGACTCGCAGATCGCCCAGGGCGGCAGCAACGTCTCCGGCGGTCAGCGGCAGCGCCTGGCCATCGCCAGGGCCATCGTCCGAAAGCCCGAGATCTATGTGTTCGACGACAGCTTTTCCGCCCTGGATTTCAAGACGGACTCTGCGCTGCGCCAGGCTCTGGCAGCGGAAACCGGGGCGGCCACGGTGGTGATCGTCGCCCAGCGCGTCAGCACCATCATGAACGCGGACCGGATTATCGTGATGGATGAGGGCAAGGTCATGGGTATGGGCACCCACAGGGAGCTGCTAAAGACCTGCGAGACCTACCAGGAAATTGTCCGAAGCCAGTTATCGGAGGAGGAGATGAGCGCATGAAATACACAAATGTCGGAAAAACGGCGAAACCGATCAACACCAAAGGCACCATGCGCCGTCTGTTTTCCTTTATGAAACCCTACCGTGGGCGGATCGTCCTCATGGTCGCCTGTCTGGTTCTGGGCGCCGTGTTTACGACCCAGGGCCCCTATACCCTTGGCCGGGCCATGGACGCCCTGGTGGCGGTGGCAGTGGACAAAACCGGGACACTCCAGGGCTTTGGGGCGTTTCTCACCGTGCTGCTGCAGCTGGGCTGCGTCTATTTGCTGGCCTTTCTGTTCAACTACTCCGGACAGTTTATCGTGGCCGGCGTGGCGGAGCGCACCATGCACGACCTGCGCATGGCGGTGGACAAAAAGATCCGCCGTCTGCCCCTGGCTTACTTTGACGGAAATACCTTCGGCGATGTGTTAAGCCGCGTCACCAACGATGTGGACACCATCGACACCTCCCTCCAGCAGAGCATCAGCCAGGTGATCACGGCCGTGTGCACCATGATCTTCATTTTCGTGATGATGCTGGTGGTCAGCCCCATTCTGACCCTGATCGGCGTCTGCGTGATCCCGCTCTGCGGATTTGTGAGCATGAAGGTTGTAAAACATTCCCAGAAATATTTCCAGGGACAGCAGTCCGCCCTGGGCGAACTCACCGGGTATGTGGAGGAAATGTACAACGGCCAGAACGTCATCGCCGCCTTCGGCAAGGAGGAGGATATCATCACAAATTTTGAGGATATCAACGAGCGGCTCTACACCAACGGCTGGCGGGCGCAGTTCTCATCCAGCATCATCATGCCGCTGACCCAGGCGCTGACCAACATCGGCTATGTGGGAGTGGCGGTGGTCAGCGGATGGCTCTGCATAAACGGCAGGCTGACCATCGGCATGATCCAGTCCTTTATCCAGTATCTGCGCCAGTTTTCCCAGCCCATCAACCAGATCTCCAACATCGCCAATATCATGCAGGCGACCATGGCGGCGGCTCAGAGAGTCTTTGAATTCCTGGATGCGAAGGAGGAGGTGCCCGAGGTCCAGGCCCAGCAATTCCCCAAAAAGCCTGAGGGAAATGTGGACTTCAACCACGTGCAGTTCGGATACTCCGATGACCGGCTGTTGATCCACGACCTGGATCTCCATGTGGGCTCCGGAGACAAAATTGCCATTGTGGGCCCCACCGGAGCCGGTAAAACCACGCTGGTCAATCTGATTCTTCGTTTTTACGACGTGAAGGGAGGAAGCATCACCATAGACGGCGTCGACGTGCGGGACATGAACCGCGAATCCCTCCGCTCCATGATCGGCATGGTATTGCAGGACACCTGGCTGTTCTCCGGCACCATCCGGGACAATATCCGCTACGGTAAGCTCGATGCCAGCGACGAGGAGGTGGTGCAGGCCGCCAAGGCCGCCCACGCCCACGGATTTATCATGTCCATGCCCGGCGGCTACGACATGCAGCTCCACGAGGGCGCTTCCAACATCGCCCAGGGACAACGGCAGCTTCTGACCATCGCCCGGGCCTTCCTGTCGGATCCGGAAATCCTGATTCTCGACGAGGCCACCTCCTCCGTGGACACCAGAACCGAGGTGGCGATCCAGAAGGCCATGAACAAGCTCATGGAAGGCAGGACCAGCTTTGTCATCGCCCACCGCTTATCCACCATCAAGGACGCGCAGCTGATCGTCTACATGGAGCACGGAGACATCAAGGAAGTTGGAAACCACAAGGAATTGCTGGCCAAGGGCGGCTATTACGCCGCGCTGTACAACAGCCAGTTCGCGGCGGAGAACGCCGGATAAAATCGAGTAGGAGGGAGTGATTAACTCCCGTCCTCTCACACCACCGTGCGTACCGTTCGGTACACGGCGGTTTCAATAGTTGACATGCACGGACTGATAGGCAGTAGCTAAATCATAAAAGCCACTGTTTATCAGTCTTTTTTGTGTTAATGCTCTGTTGACCGCTCCCATTCCCGTTACATACCAGTATTTCCTGCGGCTGTTTGCCGCCTGATGTGCAAAATATTCAGGTATTCCGAGTTTTATAAGATTTCTTTTCCTTGTTTTGGGTAACTTCCATTGTTTCCATATGCACATTCGAATACGGTGATACAGCCATGAGTTTAGTTCGTCTATCCTGTTCTTCATATCCGCAATCCCATAATAATTCAGCCATCCACGCATGAATACTTTTATCTTTTCCAATGAAGGACGTATACTCTGACAAGACCTTCGGGAACTGAGCTCTTTCAGTTTTGTCTTCATCTTCTTCCATGACTTCCCATGAACCCGGACATATATGCCCTTCCCGTTCTTTCCCAATGTGAAGCCAAGAAACTTAAAATTTCGGATTGCAAACACACTTACTACACGACTTTTCTTTTGATTCACTTTCAGTTTCAGTGTTTTCTCCAGATATTTCGTGCTGGATTCCAGTAATCTCTTTGCGGCTCTCTCACTTTTAGCTAACAGCACAATATCGTCTGCGTAGCGTACAAATGCCACTCCCCGCTTCTCAAACTCCTGGTCGAACTCGTTCAGATAGATATTGGCCAGCAGGGGTGAGATGTTTCCGCCCTGCGGCGATCCTTCTTCGGTTTCCATGACTACACCGTTTTCCATGACACCACTCTTTAAGTATCTCTTAATCCACTGGATTACCCTTTCGTCCTTTACATTCCTTCGCAAGATATTCAGGAGCATTTCGTGGTTAAGTGTATCAAAGTATTTCGACAGGTCTAATGTCACTGCATGGGTATATCCCTGTTCTGCATACTCCTTCACTTTCAGAATGGCGGCTTTTGCGCTTATCCCCGGTCGATAGCCATAGCTGTTTTCCGAGAATAGCGGCTCATAGACCGGCATGAGCTGTTGTGTTATGGCTTGCTGGAAAATACGGTCTTTGACTGTTGGAATACCAAGCTTTCGTATTCCACCGTCTGGTTTTGGGATTTCCACTCGTCTTACCGGGTCGGGAGTATATTTCCCCCTTTTAATTCTCCCGATAAGCTCTTTCTGGGTCTTCCGAAGGTAGGCTCCGGCTTCCTCCACGGTCATTCCATCGATTCCCGGTGCTCCCTTGTTTGCCTTTACTCTCTTGAACGCTCTGTTCAGGTTGTCCTTATCCAGTATCTTCTCTAAGAGCTCCGGTTGTGCACTGTCCCGTTCCTTCCATATCCGACGGAAAGAACGGTGCGCTCTCACATACCCTTCACGTTCCGCGCTATCTCTTTGCGAGCAGCTTTCTCTGTTTTCTGCACCCAATGTTCTTTCCTCCTTTCCCGGTTGTACTAAGGACTCCTATTGATTCGGTCCTTTGCCTCTCGGCTACTATGACCTCGGCTGACTTCTGTACGTTCAGCATTATCTCACGATAATGGTTATCCCTTTCAGGACATATCGTACAGACCTCCCCGGGGTGCAAAGCATCCAGTGGATGCTTGTTCTGCACGGACCGAAGCGGAGCGAAGACACACACGTTTCTTTCTCTCCATCTATCTGCCACATTTACCATACATGATTCCGTGTAGTTATTGGGCTTCAACTTGTGATGCAGTCTTACCCTCATGCATAGCCTGATGTGATTTCTGTTCGTCAGACCAGAGATTTGCCCATGGGTTAGTATGTTCCCCATATCCGGCTTCCTTCAGATTCCACCTCACGATGGACACCCTTGCCTTCGGCTATATCCTTCCCACTACCGGGCGGATTCCGGACTTGCACCGGTTAGAAACGTGCGCCGCCGGGCACACATCGTGATGGGAGAGCGCCCCGGGGCGCTCTCCCATTATTTGATCCGTCTTAATAGTAAAACTCCTTCTCATCCTCCAGCCGCAGGACACCCAGGCAGGCCCGGTCTCCGCTTATGGCGCAGCCGCAATCCAGGCAGGTAAAATACTTATCCCGAAAGATTCTGGCACGGCCGCTTTTGTCGCAGCTGGCGCTGCAAAAGTACGTGGTGATGGTGTGCCCGATCAACACCCTTCGCCCCATTTCCCAGACCGCTCTCAGGGTCCGGTCTCCCTTCCACTGTTCATCCGAGGCCCGCCGCCAAACCATGTCGTACAGCAGCTCCAACTCATCCTCCCCCATGTCCCTCACACGCACCGGCCGGTCCGTATAGCGCAGATTCGGGTAAGCGTGCACCAGGTAATAATGCTTTCCCTCCACACAGAGGTCCGGAATGGCAACATAAGAATCCGCTATCAATTTCAAAATTGCGTCCTGCTCCCTGTCCTCCAGCGCCAAAAAGCGCTGGGCCGTGGGCCTTCCGCCGTTTGACATCCAGCTCTCGGTCCATCCCTCGTCCCCGCACTGTATGCAGCAGTACAAAAACAGTTCATGATTTCCAATAAAAAGGGAAATATTCTCACGGCCCATGATATCCTGCAAAATACGGATTCCGTCCTCTCCCCGGTCGATCACATCCCCAAGAATATAGAGCTTGTCGTCCTCCCCCAGGTTCAAATCCTCCAGCATCGCCTGATATTTATCCCATCTTCCGTGAATATCCGCACAGACATAATTCATAAACGAATCCCCTCCTTCTCCTGCCGTCCTGTGACAGCGTGCTGATTTTAGTTTACCACAGTTTAGATGAATTCTCGGCTTCAATTCAGGTTTTATTTGTCGGTTGCAGAGCGAGGCGGCACGGCGGTACGGCGCGGCGGCCCGACACGCCTGACGGAGGCGGGCGGATTTGTCGGGTTGGGTGGCCCGGGCCGCCAAACCGGCTCACCGCCGCCGCATTTCCGGGAGAGGTATTCTCACTCCATTTAAAACACCGCATATACTACAGTAAAACTACGATCGGTGGTATTTCTCATGAACAATGATCCTCGTGGCACCATGTTCCAGCAAGGGGATATTATGCGCATCAACAACGCCTATGTGGAAGATGTCTCCTGTTCCAATAATTCATCGGGCAGTATCCTGGTCTCCTACGCTGTGCGGGAGCCGGGGCAGGCTGTGTCCATACAGCAAATCAGATTAAATCTCAACCGTCAGACAACGGTAACCAATGCAGCGGGGCAAAACTCCTGCATATGCTGCATCCGTAAAGGGATGTGGGTTAACGTGGGCTTCTCTCCCGCCATGACCCGAAGCATCCCGCCTCAGTCCAACGCCTTCTGGGTTGCGATCCAGAGGACGCCCCAGATCCCGGTTCCGCCGGTGCAGCCGGTTCCCCCGATTCAGCCGCTACCGCCCGTGCAGCCCTGGCCTCCGGTACAGCCGCTGCCGCCCGTGCGGCCCTGGCCTCCGGTAGCGCCGCTGCCGCCCAGACCTCCGGTGCAGCCAATTCCGCCCAGGCCCCTTCCCCCCAGACCTCCGGTGCGGCCCACGCCGCCCCAGCGCCCCTCCTCCGTGACCACAGGCAGAATCGCCCGGATTGATTTCAACAACCGCTATATTTTGCTGGGAAGCGCCAACAATCCCAACGATCAGACCCGGTTCAACATCTCCAACGCGACGGTGTTTACCAACCGCTTCGGAGCTCCGATCCGCTTCGGCGACCTCCGCCCCGGCCAGATGGTCCGAATCACCCATTCCAATGCGGAGACGCTCAGCATTCCGCCGCAGTCGGCCGCGTTTCGGGTGCAGGTGTTGTAAAACAGGACCGGACGGCAAAATCTACTCTTCTGAATGAAAAACAGAATCCCCGGGGAACTGCTGCTCCCCGGGGATTCGTCCGGGTGCCAATGGCAGGCAATCGTTTTGGGGCTGCCATCCATATGTGCTAAGAATACTCCAAATCAGGATATTCGCACGCCGGATCCGATACCCCGAAAAGCTGCCTCCGCCCGCTTTCCTCCAACAGCCGCCCATTGTCGTTCCACTCCCCGTACATAATTCCCTTTTTAGTATTCTCGATCAATTTATCCAGCCGGGCCTGAAATAATTGAGGTTGCTTCTTTTTAATCTGTATCGTATCGATCCGTACCCGCTGGTATAAAACGGGAAATTTCAAAAAGTTCTCCCACACTTCGGCGTCATTTTTCCCAAACGCTCCATTCTGCGGCAGCGCTCTTTATTTAATTCAGACCACAAACTTCTCTTTCTGCGCGGGGCCAGTCTCTGAGCCGTGACTCCATTTTCCATTTTCTTCGTGGTACCGTCGATCCAGCCAAAACACAAGGCTTCTTCCACCGCATCGATATACCAAAATGTTTCGTCATCCGTTGGACGGCCCCGCCTCACAACCACCCAGCATTCATTTTCTTTATCATGATTCTCCATAAGCCATTCCCGCAATTCATCACGATCTCCCGCCGGCAGCAAGTTGATAAAATCCATGTAATACAAGACCTCCAAAGTTTGATTTCCACGGCCAAAACAGCTTCCGCTCGGCCCCCAATTCCGCTGCATGATTCCTGCAGTCATTCGGCTCTTGACAAACGCCCCCTAAACGTCTAAAATGATAGCAAGCACTTGCATGGAGGTCAATATGGACGATACCAGCCAGAAAATCATCGACGCGACAATGGCATTAATCCGCGACAAAGGCTATGTTGCAACGACCACAAAGGACATTGCACATCTGGCCGGCGTGAATGAATGCACGTTGTTCCGGAAATTCAAAAACAAAAAGGATATCGTGTTAAACGGCGTCGCACAGGAAAAATGGCGCGCGAATATTACCCCGGAGCTATTTCAAAATGTAGTCTGGGAGCTTGGGCCCGATTTGGAAATGTTTATGACCGCATATATGGACCGGATCACCCCGGACTTTGTAAACCTGTCCATCGGACTCAGGGCGCCCCAGCTCTATGATGAAACCGCCCCCCTGATCATGAAAGTGCCCCAGGCCTTTCTTTCCTCTTTGATTGAATATTTTGAAAAAATGGAGCAATTAGGGAAAATACGCCATATGGACTTTGAAAGCCTGGCAATGACCATTTTCTCATCCACGTTCGGCTACACGTTTTTGAAGTCCTCTTTCAATCAGGAGCTTACGGGCCTTGACCGGGAACAGTTTATCAAAAACAGCGTGGCGGTATTTCTAAACGGAATTTCAGATCGGGATTTCTGAGCGTTAAACCATGGTACTGTACTTCCAGTACCATTTTATAAGCAGCAAATGCAAGCAAGCACACGCATACAAGGAGGCGGATTCGATTGATAACAGGAGCAGAATTATTTGTAAAAGCACTGAAAGCGGAACAGGTGGATACGCTGTTCGCTTATCCGGGAGGCCAGGCAATCGACCTTTTTAACGCCCTTTACGGCGAGTGGGACATCGACGTGATTCTGCCGCGCCACGAACAGGGGTTAGTCCACGCCGCGGACGGTTACGCGCGTTCCACCGGAAAAACCGGCGTCTGTCTGGTCACGAGCGGGCCGGGGGCCACAAATCTGGTGACGGGAATCGCCACGGCCAATTACGACAGCGTTCCCCTGGTCTGTTTTACAGGGCAAGTCCCCACCGGACTGATCGGCAACGACGCATTTCAGGAGGTGGACATTGTGGGAATCACGAGAAACATCTGTAAATATGCGGTCACGGTCCGCAAACGCGATGATTTGGCGGAGACCATCAAAAAAGCCTTTTATATTGCCCGAACGGGAAAGCCGGGCGTTGTGGTGATTGACCTGCCCAAGGATATCCAGCAGGCGTACGGAAGTGACGAATACCCGGAAGAAGTGGAGATCAGAGGCTATAAACCTAAGGGCTCCGTCCATGCAGGGCAGATCAAAAAAGCCGTGGAAGTATTAAATCGCGCCAAAAAGCCCGTGTTCCTCATTGGCGGGGGCGTCATCATCAGCCGCGCCCAGGATGAAATGCAGCGGCTGGCCGAAGCCACGGGCGTTCCCGTCATTACCACCATTATGGGAAAGGGGGCCATTCCCACAACCCACGACCTCTACATTGGAAATATCGGAATACACGGGAGCTACGCGGCGAACACGGCGATCAGTCACTGCGACGTTCTGTTTTCCATCGGTACCAGATTTAACGACCGCATAACGGGCAAAATCGGTGAATTTGCCCCCAATGCGGCGATCATCCACATCGACATAGACCCTGCCTCCATTTCAAGAAATATCGCGGTAGACATTCCCATTGTGGCCGACGCCAAAAGCGCGATCTCAGCGCTGCTGGAAAAGGCGCAGCCAGGCGGCACCGGGAAATGGCTGGAGGAAATAAACGTCTGGAAAAAGCAGCACCCCATATCCATGGGACCGGAGGGACTGACGCCCCAGAAAATCATAAGCGCCATTAACGACGCCTTTGACAACGTCATTATCGCCACGGATGTAGGACAAAACCAGTTGTGGGCCACGCAGTTTCTTGAACTTAGAAAGAACAGACAGCTGCTCACCTCCGGCGGATTAGGAACCATGGGCTACGGGCTCCCGGCCGCCATAGGGGCTAAAATCGGAAATCCCGACAGGGATGTGATCGTGATTACCGGCGACGGCGGCATGCAGATGAACATACAGGAGATGGCCACCGCCGTCTGCTGCGGACTGCCTCTCATCATCTGCATCTTAAACAACGGTTATCTGGGAAATGTACGGCAGTGGCAGGAAATGTTTTTCAATAAGCGCTATTCCGGCACCTGCATGCGCCGTCGCAGGAGCTGCCCCCCGGACTGTAATTCTCCGGCGGACCGCTGCCCGGAATACACGCCGGATTTTATAAAATTGGCGGAAAGTTATGGCGCAAACGGAATCCGCGTCACTTCCGAAACGGAAATTGCGGCTGCGTTAACAGCGGCAAAAGGTACGCCAAAGGTGCCGACGGTCATTGAGTTTCTCATTGAGCGGGAAGCCAACGTTCTGCCCATTGTTCCGCCGGGCAACGCTCTCGACCATATGATTTTGGAAAGCGGGGATAACTGATATGAAAAAAAGATGGCTCTGTTTATTCGTCGAAAATGAGATCGGCGTGCTCGCCAGAATTTCGGGATTATTTTCCGGGAAGTCCTACAATCTGGACAGCCTGACCGTCGGCGTGACGGAAGACAATACCGTTTCCCGGATGACCATCAGCCTGACCAGCGACGACAAAACCTTTGAACAGGTAAAAAAGCAGCTGGGCCGGAGCGTGGAAGTCATCAAGGTCGTGGATTATACCGACATACCGATCCACATGAAGGAATTGATGTTCGTGAGAGTCAATCACTGCTCCGACCGGGATATCGACGAGCTGTTTCGCATTTCCCGGATCTTTCACGTGTCGGTCATCGATTATGCCACGGCAACAGTATTGATTGAGAGCGTGCAGACGGAAGCACGCAATCAGGAGCTGATCGTTTTGATGGAAAAATGCTATCCCAACCGGGTGGAGGTTGTGCGGGGCGGTAGCGTGGCGGTTGAGGCGTTGAGCGTGGGGGAACGATAACAGCGTGGCGGAGAGGTATCAGCGCAAATAACCGCTTACCACAACGGGACGGCAGCCGGTTGTGATGAGCGGTTATGTTCTTTATACCTTTCCAAGAACCATAAACTCGTAGGGTTCCATTGTATACGTTTCCCCTTCCGGGTCCATTTGACGGGCTTCATAGTTTTCCAGCAAGACCGGATCGCCACGCCAGTCTCCGTCCGCCTTAACCGTATGCTTCTCTCCGTCCAGATTGCAGAACACGACGATCTGCTGCTCCCCAAGTTTTCTCTGGTACGCCAGCACCCGGTCCGTTTCGGTCTCTAAAAAGGAGATTTCTCCCTCTGCAATGACCGGGTACATTTTTCGCATGGCAATCAGCTTCTTATAAAAAGATAGAATGGAATCCTGGTCGTTTTGCTGGGCTTCGACCGTAATTTCGTTTCTAAATCCGGCCGACATGGGAAGCCACGGCTCCGTCTCGGAAAATCCGCCGTACCGTTCCCCATTCCACTGCATGGGCGTCCGGCTGTTGTCCCGCGATCTGGCCGCCAACGTCTCCAGCGCCTCTCTCTCTGTCTTTCCATTTTTCAACAAAATCTGATAATAATTCAGGCTTTCCACATCCCGGTATTGTTCGATGGAAGGATAATGGGCGTTCAGCATTCCAATCTCTTCCCCCTGATAAATATAGGGGGTTCCGCGCATAAAATGAATCATACCTGCCAACATTTTCGCCGACTGCTTCCAATAGGCCGTTTCATCTCCCAGTCTGCTTACAATCCGGGGTTGATCGTGGTTACACCAGAACAGCGCGTTCCAGCCGTGCCCTTTCTGCATCTGTATCTGCCACTCAATAAAGAGCTCTTTCAACTTCTGATAATCCGCAGGCATCAGCGCCCATTTATCCCCGTCCTTGTAATCCACTTTCAGATGGTGGAAATTAAAGCACATGGAGAGTTCCTTTTCCTCCGGCGCAGAATACCGGATACAGTGTTCGACCGACGTGGAAGACATCTCGCCCACCGTCACGAAATCCTCAATCCCCGCATCCCGCACCAGTTCCTTCAGATACTCATGAATATGGGGGCCGTCGCTGTAAAATCTCCGTCCGTCTCCCAGGAAATCATCCTCCATCACCTCCGGCTTGGAAACCAGATTGATCACGTCAAAACGGAATGCCTTTATGCCTTTGTTTTTCCAGAACCGCAGAATCTCCTTTAATTCTTCACGGACCCTGGGGTTATCCCAGTTTAAATCCGCCTGGGTCACATCGTATAACCGGAGATACCATTTTTTAAGGGCGGGTACATATTCCCAAGCCGGGCCGCCGAATTTTGACTGCCAGTTTGTGGGAATGCGGTCCGGCCTGCCGTCCTTGAATATATAATACTTCTGATAGGTCTCATCCCCTGCCAGAGCCTGCTGAAACCATGTGTGTTCAGTGGAGGTATGATTGAATACCATGTCGAGCATCAGTCCCATTCCTCTTGCCTCGCTCTGCCGGATCAGCTCTTCCAAATCCTCCATTGTCCCAAACTTGGGATCAACTGCGCAGTAATCCGCCACATCATACCCATTATCATGTTGGGGGGATGGAAAAAACGGTGTCAGCCACAGGTAATCCACCCCCAATTCCTGCAGATAATCCAATTTTTCAATCACTCCGGGGATGTCTCCAAAACCATCCCCGTTGGTGTCCCGAAAGGACTTCGGATAAATCTGATAAACTACTTTATTGCTGAAATCTGCCATTTTGCGCCTCCCTGTATCTCCTTTATTGGAACGTTGCCACTGCGGTTTCGTTTTCTGTTACCTTCATTCCGGTCCGGAACCGGATCGCCTTTGCGTTTCCTGGATTGCTGATGATGCAAACCGTGACATCCGGGTGGCCTGCCGCCTTGATTTTAGCCCGGTCAAATTTTATCAGCGGCGTTCCCGCGCTGACCTTCTGGCCTTCCTGCACCAGATATTCAAATCCGTCCCCGTTCATGCCGACCGTATCAATTCCGATATGCAGCAGTACCTCCATACCATTTTCCAGCTTTAGCCCGCAGGCATGGCGTGAGTCCGGCATAAGCGCCGCGATCTCTGCGTCCGCAGGTGCGTACAGCGTATCGCTTTCCGGGATAATCGCCATACCATCCCCTAAAATTCCTTCTGAGAAAACACCATCTTTGACTTCAACTAAAGGAATGGCCGTTCCGGATAAGAATGCCGTTAATGTTCCCGCCGGCTTTTCATTTGCTTCTGTTTCCCCCATTTTTGCAGCCATAACGCCCGCCGCGGCGCTTGAACCTGCGACTGCGGCGATTTCTGCCAACTCTGCCGTCTGACCCGCAGGAACCGCCTGCAGACGTTTCTTTCCCGCGATTGCGGTCAGCAGGAATGGAACTGCAAATGCAATCGCCATGCAGATTGCAAAGGAACCCATAAACTGGGGCTGGATGGACAGGAGGCCGGGGAGACCGCCCACGCCGATGGCATTTGCCGTTGTCCCCATGGCCACGCAGGCAACCGCCGCAATACCGGAGCCAATCATGCCGCAGACAAACGGAAAACCCCGCTTTAAGTTCACACCGAAAATGGCCGGTTCCGTAACGCCAAGGTAGCAGGAAATACATGCCGGAATATTCACTTCCTGGGCTTCGGGATCATTTTTCTGCAGCCAGATCATTCCAAGAACCGCAGAGCCTTGGGCAATATTGGACAGGGCGATCATCGGCCACAGCATGGTTCCGCCGTAATCCGCAATCAACTGCAGGTCAATGGCATTGGACATATGATGAAGTCCCGTGATGACCAGCGGGGCGTAAATAGTGCCAAAAATCGCCGCAAACACAACCTTAAAGGTTCCGGTGATTCCGGAAAATACGAGTGCGGAAACCGCCGCTCCAATCTTCCAGCCGATGGGGCCAAGTATAAAATGCGCCGCGATGACCGACAGTAACAAACTACAGAACGGAACCACGATCATGGAGATGACCTGGGGCGTGATCTTCCGGAAGAATTTTTCCAGATAAACCAGGGTAAACGCCGCCAAAATCGCAGGAATGACCTGGCCCTGATAACCGATCATATTGACCTGGAAGCCGCCAAAATTCCACTTGGGAATGTCCGCCGCCACTGTGCCGGCAACCGCGTAAGCGTTCAGCAGCTGTCCGGATACCAGCGTCAGGCCAAGTACAATGCCGAGCATCTGCGTGGTGCCCATCTTTTTTGTCACCGACCAGCAGATACCAACCGGCAGCATATGGAATACCGCCTCGCCGATCAACCACAGAAAACTGTCGATGCCCGCCCAGAACTGGCTGATGTCGCACAAGGTTTTCGTCCCATTTTCAAACAGATATAAGCTGTCAATACAGTTGCGGAAGCCGAGAATCAAACCTCCTGTAATAATTGCCGGAATCAGCGGTGCAAAAATCTCCGCCAGCGCAGTGACCACCCGCTGCAGTACGTTCTGGTTTTTCTTTGCCGCCTGATTGACCGCCTCCTTCGACGCCCCTTCAATCCCCGCCTCTTTTACAAAGTCATTGTAAAAATCAGCTACCGTATTGCCGATAATCACCTGAAACTGCCCCGACTGCGTAAAGCTTCCCTTCACAACCTTCATGGCCTCAATCGCTTTCACATCCGCTTTTCCCGGGTCCGCCAGAGCAAAACGCATTCTTGTCATACAATGCGAAACCGCCGCGATGTTCTCTCTTCCGCCCACCAGACGCAGCAGCTCTTTTGCGTCCTCTGCATATCTTCCCATTCTCTGATCCCTCCACCTGTTTTGCAAACTTGTTTAAACATGTTTCTTGATTCTGTTATATCATACTTGTTTGAACATGTCAACTCTTTTTTCAGAAAGTTGTTTAAACAAGGTGCTGACTCTTCTCGGAAAATCCGTCGGCGCGGGCCATACAGAAACGAAAAAATCAGATGCTTCCCTTTTGGGTGTGATATGGAAAAAGGCTTGCCATGACATTTTTTGTCTTGGCGAGCCCTTGGGGTTAAAATTGTATCACACTCTGCCACACGGGCAGATATCTTCTGCGTACCAGTAGAACACAATCGCTTTTCTTTGCTAAGAATATATTACGTTTCAAGGATTTAAATGGTGTTTGTGCGTAATAAGTATTCGATTCTGTGCTACTGATTGCTTCTTATGACCATCTATTCTATTTAATTAAAAAATCATCCTCCATTTGCAATTTCTTTATAAGTTGGTTGGTCTCTGTTTTAAAGTGTTCCTTATTATTTTCATAATCTTTTATTCTCATTTGGAACCAGAACTCCGGACTTATTGTAATCCCCGTGACATCATATTTGATTTGTGTTGCTAGTAAAATATAGAGAGACATAACTTTATATCGATTCATGCTTTCTGGTTTTTTAGCATTACGATAATTCTCTTTTTGCATTAAAGCCGCCAACTGTATTGCTTTTTCTGAACCATATGCGTATATATTATTTAATAAATTATTTATTTCTTGTATTGTTATTTCTTGATTCTGGTTTCCGGTTTGAACCATTGTATCTAAAAGCTTTAAAATGTCATATGGTATGGTAGACATTTTATCTATATGAACGCCCATTCTTTGTTTGTTCAACTCATTTTTAAAACTTTTACTTAAAGAAACAAATGTTACCACAAACCCAATTATTGATATTATAGTGGGAACGGCAATGGTAAGCCAATCATTTAAATCCATATGTGAATCCTCTCTTTATCACGTTTGTACAAAAACACTTAATAAAGAATTTCTGCAAATAGCTAGACCGGAATAAATAACAACAGCTAGCCTGAGTTATCCTATCGTATAAGGGAAAAGAACCCCAGAAAGTGGCCTCTTTCTGGGGTTCATCTTTGTATTATAACTGTCTTAAAAAAATATCAATAGCTCATATTTTACATTTCTTTGTTATTCCAGCCGTCAAGTATTCCTTAGAACTTCCCAGCCTTCGCCGCTTCCTCAATCCCCACAGCCACAGCCACAGTCGCGCCAACCATCGGGTTGTTGCCCATACCGATCAGACCCATCATCTCAACGTGAGCCGGAACGGAGGAAGAACCTGCGAACTGAGCGTCGGAGTGCATACGGCCCATGGTGTCGGTCATGCCGTAGGAAGCCGGACCTGCCGCCATGTTGTCGGGATGCAGGGTACGGCCGGTGCCGCCGCCGGAAGCTACGGAGAAGTATTTCTTGCCCTTCTCAACGCATTCCTTCTTGTAGGTGCCTGCAACCGGATGCTGGAAACGGGTGGGGTTGGTGGAGTTGCCGGTGATGGACACGTCCACGCCTTCCTTCCACATGATGGCAACGCCCTCGGTCACATCGTTGGCGCCGTAGCAGTTCACCTTTGCTCTGAGGCCCTCGGAGTAGGACTTTCTCCACAGCTCTTTCACTTCGCCGGTGTAGTAGTCCATCTCGGTCTCAACATATGTAAAACCGTTGATTCTGGAAATAACCTGTGCGGCGTCTTTTCCCAGACCGTTTAAGATAACGCGCAGGGGTTTCTGGCGAACCTTGTTGGCCTTCTCGGCGATACCGATCGCGCCCTCAGCGGCTGCGAAGGACTCGTGGCCAGCCAGGAAGCAGAAGCAGTCGGTTCCCTCTTCCAGCAGCATCTTGCCCAGGTTTCCGTGTCCCAGACCAACCTTACGCTGATCGGCAACAGAGCCGGGAATACAGAACGCCTGCAGGCCCTCGCCGATTGCAGCGGCAGCCTCGGCAGCTTTTCTGCAGCCCTTCTTGATTGCGATCGCAGCGCCTACGGTATAAGCCCAGCAAGCGTTCTCAAAGCAGATCGGCTGGATCTTCTTAACCTGATCGTAAACATCCAGACCGGCATCCTTGGTGATCTTCTCAGCCTCCTCAATGGAAGCAATGCCATAGCTATTCAAAACGGAATTGATTTTGTCAATTCTTCTCTCATAAGATTCAAATAATGCCATTTTCTTATCCTCCTAATTGGTCTTCATCATTCTTTACGCGGGTCGATAATCTTAACAGCGTCGGCAACGCGGCCGTACTGGCCTTTTGCTTTCTCCCATGCGGTGTTGGGATCGTCACCCTTCTTGATGAAATCAGTCATCTTGCCAAGGCTTACGAACTGATAACCAATGATCTCGTCGTCTGCATCCAGCGCGATGCCGGTTACATAGCCTTCGGCCATCTCCAAATAGCGAGGACCTTTCTTTAAGGTTCCGTACATGGTGCCCACCTGAGAGCGCAGGCCCTTGCCCAGATCCTCCAGGCCGGCTCCGATGGGAAGTCCATCCTCGGAGAACGCGCTCTGGGTTCTGCCGTAAGCGATCTGTAAGAACAGCTCTCTCATGGCGGTGTTGATGGCGTCACATACCAGGTCTGTATTTAAAGCTTCCAGAACCGTGCGGCCCGGAAGGATTTCAGCTGCCATAGCTGCGGAGTGGGTCATACCGGAACATCCGATGGTCTCAACCAGCGCTTCCTGGATAATGCCCTCCTTAACGTTCAGTGTCAGTTTGCAGGCACCCTGCTGCGGAGCACACCAGCCCACGCCATGAGTCAGGCCGGAAATGTCTTTGATCTCTTTTGATTTTACCCATTTAGCTTCTTCCGGGATTGGAGCAGCGCCATGATGAACGCCCTGTGCAACTGTGCACATCTCTTCTACTTCCTGTGAATAAATCATGTGTTAAAACTCCTTTCAAAAATGAATTTAATCAAGTACAGTGCCCTTTGTTAAATTTATCACATCATACTTATCTCCATTCTCTCACAAAAAGTGGCATTTTACAAGCAGTTTTTTCTTAATTCGCCAGAAAAAAACGGAGCAGGAAATCCTTCCCGCCCCGTCATTTCTAACGAACATTCCACCTGCGCATAATCCGCTGATAATAAATAAAAAACACGATCCCCTTGATTATGCTGGAAATCGTCAGCGCCCACCACACGCCGTCCAGTCCCAGTGCCGTGGTTCCCAGCACAATGGCCATGGGAATCCGCAGCGCGGTGAGGATAATGGTGATCACGGAAGCCTCCATGGTCCGCCCCAGACCGGACATAGCGCCCACGGTCATCAGCTCAATGCACATGAACATCTCGCAGACGCCCAGGATGCGCAGGTAACTGGCCCCTGCCGGAATCACCTCCGGCTCATGGATGAAGATGCTGAAAATGGGCGTTGCGCCAAAAATCAGCAGCAGGGAGGTGAAAATGCCCCAAACGAACATCAGCCCCGCCGCCGTGGTGTAGCCCTTTTTCACGCGCTTTAAATTCCCCGCGCCGTAGTTCTGCCCGGTGAAGGCGTTGATGGCCGTGCCGAAGCCCTCGGCGGTCATCCAGGAAATGGCCTCGATCTGGCCGCCCACCCGCTGCACCGCAACCGCCGCGTCGCCCCAGCTGGTCACAAACCGGGTGAGGTACATGGAGATGCTGCAATAGATCATATCCTGGATCGCGGTGGGAAAACCGATCCGCACAATACTTTTAAAATGCCTGCGGGACGTGGGCTTCCAGATCCGCAGCTGCCTGGAGAGAATGGAATCCTTCCGCGCGGAGATCAGGAGCACCGCCAGCACCACCGCCTGGGCCGTCACCGTGGCGATAGCCGCGCCCGCGACACCCAGCCGTGGAAACGGACCAAGGCCCAGGATCAGCATGGGATCCAGGATCATGTTCAGAGCCAGGCCCACGCCGTTGGCCAGAAACGGCGTTCTGCTGTTGCCCACCGCGGTGTACAGCCCGGTCATGGTCTGCCCCAGGTGGGAAAACACCAGCATGCCGCAGGCGATGCGCAGGTAAATGACCGCGTTTGCCACAATGGAGGCCGTGTTCAGATGGAAAAATCCCACCAGCTGCCAGGCGAACACGTTGGCCAGCACCGCGAAGGACAGGGCCATGGCGATTGCCAGCTGGGCCGCGCCCTTGCCGTACTCCACCGCCTCGTCCACCTTACCCTCGCCGTAGGACTGGGCCACGCGGACCTGACCTCCCATCTTGGCCATGGCCACCGCGCCGTTGAGCAGCCAGGTGTACATACCCGCCGCGCCCACGGCCGCCACCGCGTCGCTCCCCACCATGCCGATCCACGCCATGTCCGTCAGGCTGTACGCCGTCTGCACCATGGAGGTCGCCATGATCGGCACCGCCAGCTCGGTCAGAGAAGTCAAAATATTTCCATGTAGCAAATCGATGTTCCGTTTCATCCAATCACGTCCTGCTTTTCAGATTTATCTCACATTTAAATAGCGCCCTTGAAAAAGGCCGCTATGTATAGTGTATCATAGAAAATGGGAAATTGGAACCCCGCGGGGCGGGATTATCTTAAGGCGTTTCGGGAAATAAGGCGGGTACCTGACCGACTCTGATTGATTGGATATACATTACTTTTTAATTGAAGACGATGACCGCGACAATGATGAATTGGAAGAAGGGTCCTATATCAACCTGTTCTCATCACCTTCTATTTTCCATGTCCTGCTTCAGCAGATCCATTAATTTACATAACTTTTTTTGGTAAGGTCTTTCCTATTATCAAATAAGGCATGCCGGATACTTATGATCCGATATGCCTTACATACCTCATCCTAAACCATATACTTTTTTATTTCATCATTCGCGAGGGGCCTTTTGTGAAAACACCGCCTGCCCCAATCACAGACTCTTGCTGATCAACGTGCCGGGGTGGGGAGCTCCAATCCAGCAGCTGGGAGCGGCAAAGCGGCCCGCGCCGGAATCTCTCCCCGCGCAGGCCGCCGCCCTAAACCGCTATTTTCTATCAGCTTCCGCTTCTTGTCAAACCGCGCGGCATTCCCCGCTCTCTACCGATTCAACTCTCCCCGGTTCACACAGTTAAACGGCTCGTTCCCCTGCAGCACGTTCACCACTTCCTCCGCCACCTTCCTCTGCAGGGTCGTGATGGCGGTCTCGCTGTACCACGCGCAATGAGGGGTGGCGATCACATTGTCCATGTGAAGCAGCGGATTGTCCGGGCTTACCGGCTCCTCCTCGTAGACGTCCACTCCCGCGCCGGCAATCTCACCGGCATTTAACGCCTCCACCAGAGCCTTCTCGTCGATCACGCCGCCCCGGGCCGTGTTCACCACAAAAGCGGTTTGTTTCATCTTTTTGAAGCTTTCCCGGCCGATCAGATGTCTGGTTCCCTCGTTTAACGGCACGTGCACGGAGATAAAATCGCTCTCCCGCAAAATAGTCTCCAGATCCACGGGTCTCACGCCCATGGCCCTGGCCTTCTCCTCGTCCACAAAGGGGTCATAGGCGAGAATCCGAAGCCCGAAGCCGGCCATCTTCTTTGCCACCAGCTGGGGAATCCGGCCGAACCCCACCAGACCCAGGGTGCAGTCCCGCAGCCGGTACAGGGGCATGGTGCTGGAGTAGCCCCAGTCCCCCTCACGGAACGCTTTTTCCAGAATCTGCATCTTCTTTCCCAGAGCCAGCATCATGGTCACCGCGTGGTCTGAAACCTCCTCCACGCCGTAGTCCGGCACATTGCAGACGTAGATCCCCTTCTCCGTCGCTGCCTTGGTGTCGATATTGTTCACACCGATGCCGTACTTGATGATCATTTTGCAGTGTTCAAGCTGCCCGATCACCTCCCGGGACACATCCGAATACTGGGTCACGATGGCGTCCGCTTCCTTCACCAGGGGAATCATCTCTTTCGTTTCCTTCACCTGATAGTCCCTCAGCTCAAAACCGGCTTCCCCGATGATCCTGCGCTCCGCATCGATGTTGTCGTACTGGTAATCCGTTATCACAACCAACATGTCACTCGTTCCTTCCTATAAAATACCGTTCTTCTCCGCTATTAGATAAGCCCCCAGTGCGGAGAGCGAAATCCCCTCCTCCGGCACATAGGTCTCAATCCGTGCGAAATACCCCTCGTGCTCCAAAATATCCACAATGGCCTGGCGCAGAGGATTTTTGCCGCCCACCACCACCGTGGTGTCTGGACTCACCTTCAGGGCGTCCGAGTGCAGCACCGCCGTGACGTCTCCCTGGAGCGCGGCTCCCAGCACGAAGTTGGCGATTTTTGGCGGCGCGTCCTCGTAGAACAGCTGCAGAATCCTGGCTGTAAAGCAGGTGCGCCCAAGACCGGTGCGCTTTGCGTTGTCGTAGCCCTTTAACAGCCACTCCCGGTCGTAAGTTTCCTCCTCCACGAACTGTTTCCCCACCGACTTGGCGATAATCGTGTCGTTGGTGATGGAGGCCAGAAGCTCGCCGGAGATGGAAGTCAGGCAGCCGGTCATTTTCCCCTCCGCGTCCACAGACACGAACTTGTTGTGGGAGCCGGGGAGCACCAGGAGAAGGGGCCGCCCGCTCTTAAACTGCTCCATCACGGCGATGCTCTCCACCTCCTCCCCCCGCATAATGTCCATAGTCTCGATGTTCTCAAATGAAAACGGGCCGTCCGAGTTCTTGATTCCAGGGATAAAGTAAATGGGCACCGGACAGATTTCCGGCAGCTCGATGGCCACGGTGGCCGCCGCCAGCTCCTCAAGCCCGGCCGGGGCCGTCAGATGGGGAACCACCACGATCCCCACGTCCGACGTGATCATGCCGCTGGCGATGATCCGATGGATATCCCCGTAGCCCAGGCCGTTTTTTTCCACCAGGGCGTCCAGACACTCCTTCACCGCCTGCTTTAACTTCCGGTTGTTCCCGTCAATGGCCGTGTTGCGCACGCCCACCGGGCGGTTCTCCTGGGCGATGCGCCTCCGGTTTTCGTCCCACAAAATGCAGCGGGTATTGGTGGTTCCTCCGTCCACTGTGATAATATACTGTTTCATTGCCCTCCGACCTTTCGTCTCAAAATTTCATCAATCCTTGGTATACAGATAGGTGTCCACCACATAGTTGGGCTCCAGGGTTTCGCCGTTGAGCAGCATCACAGCCTTCATCACGCCCTCGTAGCCCTGGCCGATGCCGTTCTTGTCGCAGGTGATTGCCAGTGTTCCGGCGTCCACCGCCGCCTTAGCGTCCTCGTTGGCGTCCAGGCCGGTGATCAGAATCTGACCGGATTTGCCTGCCTGGGACACTGCTTCCAGCGCGCCCATGGCCATCTCGTCGTTGGCCGCGAAAATCGCCGCAACGCCGGGGTTGGCCTCCAGAAGGTTCAGGGTAACGTTATATGCTTCGGTGCGGTTCCAGCTTGCGGTCTGGGAAGCCACCACGTTTACGTCCGGGTACTTGGCAAAGGTGTCGTTGGCTCCGGCTACAATGTCCACAGAGCTCTGGGCTCCGGCCTTGCCTTCCAGAATGATCACGTCGCCCTTCTGATCCAGCATCTCCACCAGCTTCTCCGCCACGGACACGGCGGCGGTATAGTTCTCAACCGCGATAAAGGTCTCGATCCTGCAGCCGCCCGAGGTGTCGATCTTGGTGTTCACGTCGATCAGCGGGATACCGGCGCTGTTGGCCGCCTCCACCGCCGGGACGATGCCCACGGAGTCCGCCGGAATCACCACCAGGGCGTCGGTGCCCTTGGCGATGGACTGCTCGATCAAGGAAATCTGCTCCTCGTTGCTGTCCGCGGTGGCCGGAGCCAGCACGGTCAGGTCCACCCCGGCCTCCGCCGCCGCCTTCTCGGCCCCCTCCTGGACGGCGATCCACATGGGGTTGGTCAGATTCTTGACCACCAGGGTGATCTTGTACTTCCCGTTGGCCTTCACCGCTGCGCCCGTCTCCCCCGCCTGGGCGCTTCCGCTCTCTGCCGCGGAGGTGTCCGCCGCCTTGGCCCCGTCCGCTTCCTTGGGATTTGCCTCTTTAGACTCCGCCCCGGAGACGGTCTCTGCAGCGGCCGGCGTCACATCCGCCTTGGTATCCCCGCCGCCCGCTCCTGAGGAACATCCGCCCAGCACCAGTGCCGCTGCCACCCATAACGCCGCCCATTTTCTCATTTTCCTCATAATTCCTCTTCTCCTTTTCTGGATTTGCTGTAACTATTGTGGTACTCCATAGTTACGGTTTATGTGCTTTACAGCTCCTGGCTTCCCGTCATCTTCTCGCCCAGCTTGTTGATCAGCAGGGACAGCACGATGACCGCGCCAAAAACTGCATCCTGCCATAACGACGACACCCTGTTTAAGTTCATGCCGTTCGTTAAGAACATCATAATCAAAACGCCCACAATGGTTTTCTCGATTCCGCCCTTGCCCCCGGAGAACGGAGTGCCTCCGATCAGGGTGGCGGCGATCATCTTCAGGGTAAAATCATTTCCAATGGTGGACTCCGCCGCGTTCAGGCGGGAAATGTAGAGCAGGCCCGTAACTGCGGCCAGCAGGCCGTTGACCGTGTAAATGCTGATCAGCACCCGGTCCGTGTTGATGCCCGACAGGGTGGTGGCGTTGCGGTTAAAGCCCATTGCGTACACATTTCGGCCGAACACCGTCCGTTTTAACACAAACAGCAGCGCAAAAAAGAGGACCATGGAAATGATGAGCAGGTTGGAAATCCCCGCAAAGCTTCCGGTGGCCAGGCTCCGGAACCGGTCGCTGAAGCCGTAATATAAGAGCCCGCCCATAAACAGGTAGGCCAGTCCCCGCACCACCAGGTTCATGCTGTAGGTGGCGATAAAGGGGATCAGGTGAACCTTGGTGATCAGCAGGCCGTTCATCATTCCCAGAGCCAGGCCGATGAGAAGGGCCGCCAGCACCCCGGTCAAATCCTGCCCCTTCTGTAGAAAATACGCTCCCACGCAGGAGGACAGAGCCAGGATGGAGCCGATGGACAGGTCGATGCCCTTGGTGATGATGGCCATGGTCATACCCATGGAAATGATCAGCAGGAACGGAAGCTGCTGCATGACAACCGTGGTGAAATTGTCCAGCGTGCAGAAATTCTCTGTAGTCAGGGAAAATCCGATGATAATCACAAGCAGCATCAGCACCTGGGAGTATTTAAAAATCGTAGTCAGCACTTTTTGTCTCATGATTTATAAACCCTCCTCGCCGCCTGTGTTTTTTTCCGGTACTCGTTGATTCCGTCGGCCACGATGACTAACATCACAACCGCACCGATGATAAAGGTCTGCCAGTAGGGGGACAGCCCGATCATGGTCAGGCCGTTGCGCAGGGTGCGCATGAGAACCGCGCCGATGATGCAGCCGCTAACCTTACCCTTGCCTCCGTCAAAGGGCGTTCCCCCGATCAGCACGGCCGCGATGGCGTCCCACTCATAGCCCTGGCCGCCGATGGGGCTGGCGGAATTGGATTTGGCAGCCAGCAGGATTCCGCTGACCGCGGCCAGCAGGTCCGTGATAATGAAAATCCACAGCAGATTCCGTTTTACGTTGATGCCCGCCAGCCTGGCGCTCTGCTGGGAGCCGCCGATGGAGTACACGTCGTACCCGAATTTTGTCCTGGTGGACAGCCAGACCAAAAGCAGGCACAGCAGGGCCGCAATGATAATCATGGTGTAGATTCCGAAGATCTTCCCTGTTGCGATAAACCGGAAAGCGTTCGAAAATCCCGGAATGGTGTTTCCGTCCGAGGCCACCAGGGCCAGGCCCTGGGCGATGCCCATAAATGCGTATGTAACCACCCAGTCGCTGAAATTCTGATAGGCGATCATGTAACCGCAGACCAGACCCAGAACCAGGCCGGCCAGAAGGCCGATCAGAATGGCAAGCCCTATATTCATGCCCCGCTGGAGCTGGATTCCCGTGATCACACCGCATAAAGACATGACCGCGCCCACGGAAATATTGATTTTTCCCGACATGATGGCCAGATTCATGCCCAGGGACACAATGATCAGCAGGCTGCAGTCCTTCAACAGGTTCTGCATGTTGTACATGCTGGCGAAGCCCTCCGCGAACACGGCGAAGAAAGCAAACACAGCGGCCAGTCCGAATAAAATCCCCGGGACTTTGTTCCAGATTCCCTTAGACTTCATAGCTTATGCTTCCTCCTTTCCCACCGCGTAGGACACAATATTCTCAGCCGTTATCTCTTCCCGGCCAAGCTCTCCCACAACCTCGCCGTCCTTCATCACATACACCCGGTCCGAGATGCCGATCAGCTCCATCTGATCCGAGGAGACCACCAGAATGGCGTAGCCCTCCCCGGCCAGCCGCCCGATCAGGGCGTAAATCTCCGCCTTGGCCCCCACGTCGATTCCCCTGGTAGGCTCGTCGAAAATCAGGATGCGGTTCTCCGTGCAGAGCCATTTGGCGATTACCACCTTCTGCTGGTTTCCGCCGCTGAGGGCGGACACCCGCCTGGTCACGTCCGGGGTTGCGATCTTTAGCTCCCCGCGGTAGCGCTCCGCCAGCTCTTTCTCAGCCTTCTTATCCACCAGCCCCCGCTTGAAATACCGCTTCATGCTGGCCTGGAGAATGTTGTTTTTGATGGGCTGCTGCTGGATCAGGCCCTCGCTCTTGCGGTCCTCCGGCAGAAAGCCGATCCCCGCCTCCACCGAATTTCTGGGCGAGTGCCGTTTCATCTCCCGGCCGTGTACGAACACTTTCCCGCTCTCAATGCGGTCGTAGCCAAAAATAGCCTTCACCAGCTCGGTCCGCCCGGCTCCCACCAGGCCGCCGATGCCCACGATCTCGCCGCAGCGCACCCGGATATTCACATTGCGGAAACGCAGGCCCGTCAAATCCTTTGTCTCCAGCGCAACCTCGCCCGCCCGGCGCTCCGGCCGCCCGTACATCTGGCTGATCTGCCGCCCGACCATCATGGTCACCAGCTGGTCCATGTTGGTCTCCTTTACATTTACGGTGCCCACATATTTTCCGTCCCGCATGACTGTCACCCGGTCGCCGATCCGGAAAATTTCCTCCATGCGGTGGGAGATGTAGATCACGCTGATCCCCTGGGCGCACAAGCTCTCCACAATGGCGAACAGCGCGTCGATCTCCCGCTTTGTCAGGCTGGAGGTGGGCTCATCCATGATCAGGATTTTCGTCTCAACGGACAGAGCCTTCACCACCTCAACCATCTGCTGCTGGGCGATGCTCAACTCCTTCACCATGGTGTCCGGCGACAATTCCACGCCCAGGCGGGCCAGCAGGGCTTTGCTGTCCTCCCGCATCTTCTTCTCGTCAATCTGCCGGGTGTAGGGATTTTTAAGCGGTTCCCGGCCCAGATAAATGTTCTGGGCAATGTTGCGCTCCGCCAGCATGAAGAGTTCCTGGTGGATGATGCTGATTCCCAGCTTCCGGGCGTCCTGGATATTGCGGATCTCCACCGGCTTTCCCTCATAGAGGATCTCGCCCTCGTCCTTTAAGTAGACGCCGGAGAGAACCTTCATCAGCGTGGATTTCCCCGCCCCATTCTCCCCTAAGAGCACGTGGACCTCGCCCCTTCGCACCTCCAGCCGGGCGTCGTCCAGCGCCTTGACTCCGGGAAAGGATTTGGATATTCCCCTCATCTGCAATACGATCTCTTGATCCAAACTGTTCCACCTCCCAGTCTAAGGCCTGATCACAACCTTGATGGCGTTGCCGATTCGCTCCTTGTAGGTCCGGACCCCCTCGTTGATGTCGTCCAGGGAAAACGCGTGAGTCAGCAGCGGACCGGTCTTGATCTGCCCGGACTCCATCAGGGGCACCAGGCGGTCCAAAACGTCCTCGCCCTCCGCCTTGCCGCCCGCGATCTGCATGTTCCACTGCACCACCTTGTTCAGGTTCACCGTCACCGGCTCCGAGTAAATGCCCACCAGAGCCACCCTTCCGCTCTTCTTGCACAGCTCCAGTGCCTGGGCTCCGCCCGCGGCGCTGCCGGAGGTCTCCACCACCATGTCCGCCATCACGCCGTCCGTCAGACGCTCCACCGCTTCAACGGCGTCCTCATTGCGGCTGTTGACCAGCACGTCCGCGCCCACCTCCCGGCCGATTGCAAGCCTGGAATCCCGGGTTCCCACCAGAATCACCTTTCCCGCGCCCAGCACCCTGGCCAGCTGCACCGCCATCAGGCCGATGGGACCGGGACCGATCACCGCAACCGTCTCGCCCGGCCCGATGCCGCCGGCGCGCTGGATGCCGTACAGGGCGGTTCCCGCCGTGGTCAGCATGGTGGCGTCCTCATAGGAAAGTTTTTCCGAGAAACGGTGGCAGCAGTTGATGTGGCAGACCGCGTACTCCGCGTAACCCCCGTTGACCGTGAAGCCGTAATGCCGGTGTCCCTCCTCCAGCTTGCCGTAGTTTAAGCAGGTGGTGTAATACCCCCTCAGGCAGTTCACACAGTGCCCGCAGCCCTTGTGGGGCTCAATGGCCACCCGGTCGCCAACCTTGAATTTCGTAACCCCCTCGCCCAGCTCTGTGATCTCGCCGGCGTACTCATGCCCCAGAATGTACTCCCCCATGGGCGGGCAGTTCTCCCAGCCGTGGGCGATGATCTTTGGGTCCGTTCCGCAGATGGCGCAGGCCTTCACCCGGATGAGCACCTCATCCTTTCCCGGCCTTGGCACCGGCTTTTCCACCACCCGCAGGTCATTATAGCCGAACAGGACCGCCGCCTTCATTTTCTCCGGTATGTTCATTTGCCTCCTCCTTTCAAACCCCTGTCACAGCGCGATACTGATCTTCATTGCCTTTGACGCCTCGGTGGCCATGGCGAACGCCTGATCCGTCTCTGCGGCAGGGAACACGTGGCTGATCAGCTTTCTCACCGCGTCCCGGTTTTTCTGGATAAACACGATCACGTCCTCGAACTCCTCCGTACCTCCGATGCTGCCTGTGACGGTCAGGGATTTGGTGACGATCAGCTTCTGGGGAATTTCCGCCGTTCCAATCATGCCCACACAGCCTAAGTATCCGCCCGGCTTTAACAGGTTCAGCCCGTTTGCAAATACCGGAGCCACGCCTGTGGTCTCGATGATCACGTCGTATCTTGTCCTGTTGTACATGTTGGGATAGTCATTTTCCAGCTCCCACTTAAGGGCTTCTGCCGGGGGAATGTTCGCCCCCAGTTCCCTGGCCAGTCCGGTGCGGTATTCGATCAGATCGGACAAATCCACCTGCTCACAGCCGTAGTACAGGCGCAGCAGGAGCAGCGCAGCCTGGCCGATTGCTCCTCCGCCGTAGATCAGAACCCGTTTGCCCTGGTAGGAACCGCCCAGCTTTAATATCTTTTCCAACAGATGCTTTGCCACCGCAATGGGCTCCGTCAGGGCCAGCAGCGCCAGATCCGCCTCCGGGTCCGCCCGGTAGAGATACCGTTCATCCCGCAGGATGTACTCGGCGGAAGCTCCGTCTATGGTGATGCCGAACTTTTCAATGGTACGGCACAGATTCCGATCTTCGCTGCAGTTATCGCAATGCCCGCAGTACCGGGAGCAGTCCCCGGTCACCTTGTCCCCGGGCTTCACCTTTGTCACCTTGTCCCCGGTTTTCTCCACAATCCCGGACCACTCGTGTCCGAACAGAATGGGGTAATTCTGGGGCCCGTTGTAGGTGCCCTTGTAGAGATGAATATCCGAACCGCAGATTCCCACATTGGTCACCCGGATGAGCACCTCTGTTGGCCCCGGCCGGGGAACCTCCCGTTCCTCCGCCGTTAATACCCCCGGCCCTTTCAGTACATATGCCTTCAAGTTCCAATCCCTCCTTTGAGATTCATTCCTGATCCCCGCCCTTTGCCCGCCGCCGCAGACGGGCGGCGGGTTAATGCGGGATGTAATGAGCTGCGGGTCATTGCCGTATGGAATGGGCCGCCGGCACAACCTGCGGATCGCTGCCCTCCTTTAATAAGCCGCAATGGTATAAATATGCTTTCCTCCGTTTAACGGCCCCTTCTTCAAGTCTTCCAGGGTCTCCTCGGTGAACCGCTGGGTCACCTTGTCGCACTCCGGAAGAACCCCTGCCGGCCATTTCTCGTGGATATCGTTTACCAGCTTCTCCAGGTAATCCAACAGCGCCTCAGTGGCCGGGATAGCCTTCCCGGCGGTAGCCAGCTTCGCCTTGCCCACAACGCCCTCGGGGTTACCCACCACCTCGATGGTGCCGGCGCCCGCGTGGCAGTACCATTTCACTGCCCGTCCGTAAATATTTCCGGCGTTGTCGATATGGCCCGGAGGCAGGAAGGTGTGCAGATCCGTATCCGGCGCGTCCTCCATGTGGATCATCTCCGGGAACAGGGCCAGGGAGAAGGAAGTCTCCTGCTCGTCCGCGTGGTTGAAGGGCGTCTCGAACTTACACTTGGGATCGCCCACCTTCAGATACTCGGGGATCGCGTAGTACCAGTTCACGTTCATCATCACGGCCGGAACCTGGTACTTTCTGGCGAACTGATGGATGGCGGTGGGGATCACGTACTCCTGGCCATGTCCGTTTAACAGGATGATCTTGCGGTAACCGGCGTTCCAGAATCCGGCCAGCACCTGGGCGATGTAATCGCAGAAGGTGTTCTCATTGATCGGAATGGTTCCGGGCATTCCCATATGGTGATAGGGGTGGGAGCCGAACCAGATGGGCTGGGAAACGGTGCAGCCGGTCTTTTTGGCCACCTGCTCCGCCATGCGGGTTACCAGAAAGGTGTCCTCGCCGTAGCAGGCGTGGGCGCCGTGGCACTCGGTGGAGCCGATGGGAAGAATCAGGATGTCGTTCTCCTTTAAGCGCTCCTCGCTCTGTTTCATAGTCATGTTCTGGAAATAAATAGGTTCATCGGAATCCATATACCCCGCTACCTTTACCTCCTGTGGATAAGGAATCTGCCACTTGCTCATAAAACTACCTCCTAAAATTTAATTTTTATCTTGATTATCTTGATGGATAAGATCAATCTCCAAGTCTGCCGCGCCCGCTGCAAACCGCCGCGCCGCCGCCGTCAGATCCCCGAACCGCTTTTCGCGGACCGCCGTGAGATTCACCAGGTTTCCGCCGATTCCCAGGGAAACGCACCCTGCCCGGATGAAGTCCCCCGCGTTCTCCGGGGTAATCCCTCCCACCGCGCAGAAGGGGATATGGGGAAGGGGACCCTTAAGCGCTTTTATGTAATCCGGCCCCAGAAGTCCCGCCGGAAACAGCTTGACGATATCCGCGCCCCACCGGTAAGCCTGAACGGCCTCCGAGGGGGTAAAGGTTCCGGGGATCGACACCTTTCCAAGTTCCCTGGTCAGGCGGATCACCCCCTCGTCCAGATTGGGGGAGATGATATAATCCGCCCCGGCCGCCACGGCCCGCCGCGTCTCTTCCTCATCGAGAACCGTACCGGCTCCCAGGCAGACCGCTTCCCCCATCCGCTCCCGCAGCCAGGCGATGGAGCGGTAGGTTTCCTCCGGTCCGTCTTGGGTCCGGTGATCCACCGTAATCTCCATGCAGGTGATTCCCCCCGCAGCCAGAGCGAGCGCCACCCCTCCGATGGACGCTGTCTCAACGCCGCGGACAATGGCGATGATCTTCTCCCGCCTCATCCGCTCTAAAACCTGCTCTCTGTCCATGTCTACCTCCCCAGATATCCGCCGTCGATGGGGATCACAGCGCCCGACACATAGTCGGAAGCCCGGGAAGCCAGGTAAATCACGGTCCCAATTAAATCCTCCGGCTGTCCCCAGCGGTGAGCCGGTATCCGAAGTGTGATCTCCCGGTATCGCTCCTGATCCGCCATCAGCGTGGTGTTTAACGCTGTGTCCATATAGCCCGGGGCGATAGCGTTCACATTGATCCCATGCCCGGCCCACTCGTTGGAAAACGCCTTGGTCAGCTGGGCTACCGCCCCTTTTGAGGCCGCGTAGGGGGAACAGTTGAGGCCGCCGAAAAAGCTGAGCATGGAAGCCACGTTGATGATCTTTCCATAGCCCTTTTTCATCATCTCCCGGGCCGCCAGCCGGCTCATCTCAAAGAGAGCCGTGACGTTTAATTCCATCAGCCGGTCCCAGTCGCCAAGAGCAATCTCCTCCGCTCTGCCCCGCACCTGCATCCCGGCGTTGTTGATCAGGATATCCACTCCGCCCAGCAGCCGTAGACACGCCCCGAACCCTCTTTTCAAGTCTTCCCGGTCCGTCAGGTTGGCCTGAATTCCCACAAGCTCCCTGCCGTCCCCGCACATGCGCTTTGCAATCTCCCCGATATCCGGCCGGATATCGATAAGCGCCACCCTGGCTCCCGCCTCCGCAAGCCCCGCGGCCATGCTGTTTCCCAGACCTGCGCCCGCTCCGGTGACAATGGCCGTCTTCCCCGTCAGCCTAAAAGCCTCCATCATACTCCTCCTCTCCTGCCCGTTTATAACTCGCCCTCTGTATTCCGTTTGTATTCCATTGGTATACCAACTGTTTGTAATATAGCACATGTGCATATAATTATCAAGTATTTTTTTCATTTTTTTATATTTGCAACATCTTACAGCTTTTAGGTTGACTTTTTTTTGACGAATACTATATACTGTACCTATAAATTGCCCACCGTTGTATTCTGTTTGACCAACATTTTTATCAGCTATACTTTTCTGAATTTTCCATCTATAATAGAAACATAAACGTGGCGGTTCAGCATGCCTGCCTTTGGTACCGCTGCAGGCAAAATTCCCTGACCGGCGGCGTTTCGGCCGGAATGTTTGCCTGCGGCCGCGCAGGCGCTGGACTGCTTCAAGAAACCATATGAGGTAAGAAAGTGAGTTGTTTATGAGTGCACCGACGACTGCGCATGCAGAAAAATCCAAGAAGCAGATCGCTTATGAGATGCTGAAAGAAAAAATTATCACCAATCAATTAGCGCCCGGCACCATGCTGGTGGAGCGGCAGCTGTGCGAGATGTTAAATTCCAGCCGGACCCCCATCCGCGAGGCGATCCAGCAGCTGTCTGCGGACGGACTTGTGACCTCCATCCCCACGGTGGGAAGCTACGTGTCCGAGATCCGCTACGAATATGTGATCCAGCTCTACGACGTCCGGGAATATCTGGAGGGACTGGCGGCGAAGCTCTGCGCCATCAACATCACGGACAGCCAGATTCAGGCCCTGAACCGCTGCTGGCTGAATATGAACGACGACATCCGCACCAAGGAGTACGACAAACTCTTTCAGGAGGATTCCAATTTTCACCAGAATATCGTCAACTACTCCCGAAATGAGATTCTGCAGACCCTCTACGCCCCGCTGTCCAGCCAGATATTCCGCATCACCTTCCTGACCGAGGACCGGGCCGACGGAATCGTCCGCTCCCATGACAGCCATTTGAAGATTCTCCAGGCCATCACCCATCACCAGGCCGAGGAGGCGGAGAACCAGATGCGCGAACATCTGCGGACCAGCAAGATGCACCATCTGAAGAAGATGGCGCCCCACCTGTTCGGCACTACGCAGAACGGTGCCGGACAATAGCATGACAGGGCCGCCATCAGGCGGCCCATATCAGAACATAGGGTTACAGCACACAAAAAACAGGGCCTCCCCGCTCAGCCGGGCCGGCCCTGTCTCTTTATTCCCGCGGCGCATCCCGCGCCGCCCTCATTTCCATCTATCTTTTATTTCCCACTCAAAAACCCGTCAATCCCCCGGGCTCCCGCTCTTCCTGCCTCCATGGCCAGGATCACGGTAGCGGCTCCGGTCACGGCGTCGCCGCCGGCGTACACGCCCTCCTTGGTGGTCTTGCCGTTGGCCTCATCGGCCACGATGCATTTCCACTTGTTGGTCTCCAGGCCCTCGGTGGTGGCGGAGATCAGGGGGTTGGGAGAGGTTCCCAGGGACATGATCACGGTGTCCACCTCGATGGTGTAGTCGGAACCGGCGATCTCCACCGGTCTGCGGCGTCCGGAAGCGTCCGGCTCACCCAGCTCCATCTTGCGCACCACCATGCCCTTTACCCAGTCGTTCTCATCGGTGAGAATCTCCACCGGGTTGGTCAGGAGGTCAAAAATGATGCCCTCCTCCTTGGCGTGGTGAACCTCCTCCACACGGGCCGGAAGCTCGGCCTCACTTCTTCTGTACACGATATGTACCTCAGCGCCCAGGCGCAGCGCGGTTCTGGCCGCGTCCATCGCCACGTTGCCGCCGCCCACAACGGCTACCTTCTTGCCGATAAAAATGGGGGTGTCATAGTCGTCCCGGAAGGCCTTCATCAGGTTGCTTCTGGTCAGATACTCGTTGGCGGAAAACACGCCGTTGGCATTTTCCCCGGGGATGCCCATGAACTTGGGAAGGCCCGCGCCGGAGCCGATGAACACGGCCTTAAAGCCCTCCTCGTCCATCAGCTCGTCGATGGTCACGGACTTGCCGATGATTACATTTGTCTCAATCTCAACGCCCAGCTTCTTCACGTTCTCGATCTCCGGGCGCACCACGCCGAGCTTGGGCAGACGGAACTCCGGGATGCCGTAGGTCAGAACGCCGCCCGGCTCGTGGAGGGCCTCGAAAATAGTCACCTCATAGCCCATTTTCGCCAGGTCTCCGGCGCAGGTTAATCCCGCGGGGCCGGAACCGATCACAGCCACCTTCTTGCCGTTGGTTTTCTCAGGCTTGGCAGGCACAAAGCCGTTCTCCCGGGACCAGTCGGCCACAAAGCGCTCCAGCTTGCCGATGGAAATGGGCTCGCCCTTGATTCCGCGGATGCACTTGCCCTCGCACTGGCTCTCCTGGGGGCACACGCGACCGCAGACAGCCGGAAGGGCGCTGGACTTGGCGATGGTGGCGGCCGCCTCGGCGAACTGTCCCTCCTTCACCTCATGGATGAACTTGGGAATGTCAATGGCAACGGGACAGCCCTTGATACACTGGGCATTTTTACAGTTGATGCAGCGGGCGGCCTCAGCCTGGGCCTCCTCCTGATTGTAGCCAAGGCAGACCTCCTCAAAATTGGCGGCTCTCACCTTGGGATCCTGTTCTCTAACCGGTATTTTCTTTAAAACATCCATTATTCCTCACCTCCGCAATGTCCGCAGCCGCCGTGATGGGAAGCGCCCTCGCGCTGTCTCAGCAGAGCCCTGCCTTCCTCCGTCTTGTACATCTGCTGGCGCTTCATGGCCTGATCGAAGTCCACCAGATGTCCGTCGAACTCCGGACCGTCCACGCAGGCGAACTTCACCTTGCCGCCCACGCTGACGCGGCAGGCGCCGCACATTCCGGTGCCGTCCACCATGATGGGGTTTAAGCTGACAATGGTGGGAAGGCCCAGCTCCTTGGTCAGCTTGCAGACGAATTTCATCATGATCATGGGGCCGATGGCGACACAGACGTCGTATTTCTTGCCCTGGTTTACCACCAGATCCTTGATCACCTCGGTCACCATCCCCTTGCGCTCGTAGGAACCGTCGTCGGTGGTCACGTACAGATTGCCGGCAACCGCCCGCAGCTCGTCCTCCAGGATCAACAGGCTCTTGGTCTTGGAGCCCTCGATCACATCCACGTCAACGCCGTGCTCCTTCAGCCATTTCACCTGGGGATACACGGGCGCGGAGCCCACGCCGCCCGCCACAAACAGATAGCGGCGTTTTTTCACTTCCTCCAGATCGTCCTTCACAAACTCGGAGGGCTGGCCCAGGGGGCCTACGAAATCCTGGAAATAATCTCCCGCCTTCATGCCGGCCATGCGCTCGGTGGATGCGCCCACCGTCTGAAATACGATGGTCACCAGACCCTTCTCGCGGTCATAGTCACAGATGGTCAGAGGGATTCTCTCTCCGATCTCATCCATCTTAACGATTACAAATTCTCCCGGCTGACATGCCTTCGCCACGCGGGGCGCTTCCACGTCCATCAGGTAGATCTTGTCTGCCAGGCATTCCGCCTTAACAATCTTGTACATGGTTTTCCTCCTAATTTATCATCAGGCATTTTCGCCTGTTACTCACCGATTGTAATGGAATAGCTCTTCTCCCAGCTCTCCCATGCCGGAAGCGTCACCACTCCCTCCCGGTCCTTAAGCTCCCCGGTATATCCCTCTGCGTCGCACCGGCCGTACCACGGCTCCAGGCACACGAAGGGGTGCGTATTTTCCACGGTCCAGACTCCCAGGTAGGGGAAATCGTCGCAGCGCACGGTCACATAGGGCTTTCCGTCCAACAGAAGGCTCACGCTTCCCACGGCCGCCTGGTCAAATATGTAGGTCAGCGCCCTGTCGAAGAAGCCCTTTGTCAGCGGTACTCTGCCGTCGGTCAGAGCCAGGGTTCCGCCCAGCTCCTCCTGCTCGAACCCGTCGGCGTTCGGAGCCTGGTAATGCAGCCCGTCCTGGCAGGTTCCGGCTTTCGCTCCGGTCTTGTTGAATTCAAAGGTGTAGTCGTAAATGGTCCGCCCCTCAGGCACCCGAAACGCGGGATGTCCCCCCGCCATGAACAGCAGGTCCTCAGAGCCGGTATTGTTCACCTTCCACATCACCTGAATGGTGCGGCCCTCCAGACGGTGGCCCACCTCCAGCTCAAAGTGGAAGGGATATCTGGAAAATGTCTCCGGCGTGTCCTTAAGCCGGTACCAGCACTCGTCCATGTCGCAGAGCAGCGGCTCGAACTCCATGTCCCTGGCAAAGCCGTGGGCGCCCATGGGGTATTCCTTCTCCTGGTGGCGGTACTTGCCGTCGTAGCATTTTCCCACAAAGGGGAACAGAATCGGCGCGTGCCGGTTCCAGACAGCCGGGTCCGCATTCCAGAGAAGCTCCCGCCCCGCCAACTTGTCGTAGATCCGGGCCAGCTCCGCTCCGTGGCGGTTCACCGCTACCAGCAGGTCCTCATTTTCCAGGGTAAATCTCTGCCCGTCTTGTTTCATTCACAAATCCCCCATTCTGCTTTCGCATTGATTTTATATTACCATTTTCATTTCAGACTTACAATAGTTTTTCCAAACAAATCAAAAAATCTTTTAGATATTTATTGTATTTTACAATTTTTTTGTTTATCTAATCCGCTCATACCGGCGAAAATAATAGCAGAGGTCAAAATACGTCTGTTCATCGCTCTCCTCCGCCAGCCGCCAGTCCGGGTTCTGCTCCAGGTTGGGGAACAGGGTATCCGCGTCGTAGACATAGTCCACAAAGGTCACGTGGGCGGTATGGCAGTAGGGTAAGAACTGCTCGTAAATGCTCTGTCCGCCGATGATGAAAATGTCCTCCGGGTCCTTTCCCTCCAAAAGCCTGAGGGCCTCCTCCACGCTGTGGCAGACCGCAGCGCCCTTCACCCGGTAGTTTTCGTCCCGGGTCAGCACGATGTTTTCCCGCTTTCCAAGGGGCTGGCCGCCCGGAAGGCTCTCCAGGGTCTTGCGGCCCATAACCACGGTTTTGCCGGTGGTCTCCTTCATGAACAGCTGCCGGTCCGCAGGGATGTTCACCAGCAGGCGGCCGTCCTTTCCGATAGCCCAGTTTTGATCAACCGCAACGATCAGGTTCATGCCTTATCCTCCTTCACTGCAATTCGCTTCCTGCCTCTTCCTCCTCTGCTGCGATCAGCTCCCTGCCGTAGGGAAGGGTCAGAATCCAGTCGCAGAAGGTGTGCCACTCCAGAAGCTTATGGTTTCTCCTTGCAAAATATATGTTGATCAGCGTCTCATAGTTGAAGGTGCAGGTGCGCATCTGGTTGTAGCTGGAGGGGAGCAGCTGGATTAAGTCGTACCAGTCCTCCTTGTTTTTACCCTCGTTCACGTAGCGCAGCCGGATCTCCTCCAGCTTTTCGATCACGGTCTCGAAAAACGCCAGGGTTCCCTCCGTCATATGGTCGCAGCTGAAATCGCTGAGCTCGAAGGGTTTGCTGTGTATTTTATGCATGGTGCTGGTGGAGTTGGCCACGGTGGCAACCTTATAGGTGTCGTACTCCTTCCACCAGTACAGCGGGGCGGTGACGTCCACGGAGACGAACACCTGGCGCAGGAACTTGCGGTGGTCGCTTCCGGCCTTGCGCAGTCTCCGGGCCAGATCCAGGTCGTTGGGCCCCAGCACGAACTGACCGTCCTCGTCGTAGCCGCTGTCCATCCTCCCCCAGCTGTTCATGGGATTGCGCGCGCCCCTGATTGCGTTCTCCAGGTTCATCACGCTGGTTCTCTCTAATTGAATCATGTGTACTCCTTTACTCTGGTAAACTGTCAGGTACCGGTTTTCATTATACATTCGGGGGTGTAAAAATGCAATGTGTTCGTGGGGAAATTATTCCGGCTTCCAACACGATCCATCTGTTTTATAAACAAATCATTCTTCAAAGAGGGCTTTCCTTCGAGGTAAAGCTGCACGCCGCGCGGACTACCATGTATGATTTTTGAAGTCGAAATCTCAGCACAGGCGGAAGCTCCGTATTATGCCGGTAGACAACTACTGTGCGCTCTATATTCCTGATCCCGAAAACGCCGTTGTTACAGTGATCCGCATTCTATATAGCGGCCGTGACATCGAGGCTCAGCCCAAAAAATACACCAAAATGGAATGAAAATCTTTTATAAAATATGTTTCAAAAAGGAGCCCACATCCCCTTCCCGGCGATATGAACTCCCATTTTTTACCTTTTTTTCATTCTCTTCACGGACAAACGGCGCTCATCTTCCATCCGTCACCGGTACAGCCGCGAAAGCATCTGCTGGGCCTGCCCGGCCACGCCCAGGGTATTCCCCTCCCTGGCGATCTCCTCCAAAAGTCTGGCCGCGCGGTCGTACTCTTCCTCCTTAAACTCAATCTGAGCCAGGCGGAACATCATCTGCAGCCGCTGGGCCTTGTTGTGGCTCATGCGGACTTTTTCCTCCAGCAGGGCGGTCAACTCTTCGCGGTATTTCTGCTTTTTCTCCGGTTCCCGGGTGTAGTCGTAGAAATCCTCCAGCTCGGTCATCCGCTGCATATCGTGCATCCACTTGAAATTCTGTCTGGCGTCGCGGTAGCCTGCGGCGGCAAATTTCCCAAGGGCTCCATACTCCTTATCGATCTCCATACTGTCCTTTTTCATAAAATGATAGTCGCACAGCAGCACGGTTCTGCGGTAATCCCAGGCCCGGGAGTGGAGCTCCAGCTCCTTCATGGCCTGGCGGGCCTCGTCCTCACGGCCTTCCAGCATCATGCAGTTGAGCACCGCGGCCACGGTCTCCACGTTGCGGTTGACAAACAGCCCCAAAAGGGGGCCGCGGTCCGCCTCGCGCATCACCCCCAGCGCCAGGCTGGGATCGCACTGATCGCAGACCAGGCTGACGATCAACCGGTTGTAGCCGCGGACCAGCAGGTACATGCCAAAAGCAAATACCGCCGCGAACCCCGCCATCGCCAGAAAACGCCACGGCCTCCAAAGATAATAGATCGACAGCAAACAGGCCAGGATACACAGAATCAACAGTGTCCACGCCTTGGCCTGCCATCTCCTGACAATCTGCCTGCCCTGGTTTCTGCTGTGCTGTGAAGCCGCCTGATCCAAAAGCCCTCTCAGTCTCTTTTCCATAGCCCTCGCCCTTTCTGTTTTAAAATGATATTACATACTATAATAAGACACTTTCCTGTAATGTCAATGAGTAAATTATGTTCTCTTTGACTTTTTTTCCCGTCAACTGCTCCAAAGCCCTCTGATAATAGGCCACCTGCTGCCGGTAGCGCTCCGCCAAACATTCCCGCCCGGCGCGCCCTCCGGGCACCCGGTCCGTCTTGTAATCGATCAGCACCAGGCCGTCCTCTTCCTCCAGGTAGGCGTCAATCACGCCCTGAACCAGCACCAGCTCCTGGGAATCGCCGCGGCCCATCTCCCGGGCCGGGATTCCGATGATGAACTGCTGCTCCCGGTGAAGCCTTCCGTCCCGCTGCGCCTCGGCCATGCGCTGCCCCAGCGGACTGTTCAACATGGTAAAAATGACCATTTCATCCAGCGCGTCATAGGCTTCCCGCTCCAGGTATCCGGTTTCCAGAAGGGACTTCAAGGCCGCGCGGACGTCCTCCCGGCTGTGCAGCTTCCCCAAATCCAGGCACTCCAGCGCCCGGTGATAGGCCGTTCCGCGGGCCGCGCCGACGGCTCCGGCCCGTTCCGGTCCACCCTCTCCCGCGCCGTCAGTCCAAACATCTCCCAAAATGCGCGCTTCCTCTCCGCCTCCCAAAATCCTTCCTCTGCCGATCTCCTCCTCGTCCTGCCCCACCTGTCCCTGCTTTTTCAGCTCCGACACGGACAGCATGGCGTAGAGGCCGGTGTCTCCCCCGTAGGGATACCGGTAGTTCAGCGCATCCGCCAACTGCCTCGCCGCCTCCGGGTCATAGACCGTATCCGTGTCCAGGGTCAGCAGCTCCTCCCGGGAGACCTGACGCGAAGCCTGGCGGCGGATTTCCATGCCCACCAGTCCGGTCAGGGGGATCTGGCGCTTCCGGATCGTGCCGTCGCAGGCGCTCATCAGCAGCCAGTCCAGGAACGAACCGGCAGCCGCCAAAATGGTGTAGGGGATCGCCCCATCCGCCAGCGGCACCTGGGCCCATTTTTCCATCTTTGACCCCAGGGAACGGTCCGTGGCCGTCATGATCAGCTTTTCCTTGGCCCGTGTCATGGCCACGTAGAGCACGCGCAGCTCCTCGCCCATGGATTCCAGCTCCATGCGCCGCTTCAGAGCCTGCTTTTTCAGCGTCGGCATTTTCAGGCGCTGTTTTAAGTCCAGATAATCCGCTGCCAGCCCAAGGTCCGCGTCCAGCAGCACGGCCCCGTAGGCGTCCTGTTTATTGAAACGCTTGCCCATTCCGGCCAGAAACACCACCGGGAACTCCAGGCCCTTGCTCTTGTGGATGCTCATGATGCGCACCGTGTCCGCCTGCTCGCCGGCGACATTTGCCTCTCCGAAGTCCGTGTCGTATTTTTTGAGCTTCTCGATGTAGCGGATAAAATGGAACAGGCCTTTGTAGCTGGTAGCCTCGTAGGCGATGGCTTTCTCCACCAGCATGTCCAGGTTGGCCCTTCTGGTCTCCCCTGCCGGCATGGCGGACACGTAATCGTAGTAACCGCCGGCCTCAAAGGCCCGGTACAAAAGCTGGTGGACCGGCAGATAGCGGGCGTCCCGGCGCAGGCCCTCCAGAAGCGTTTCCAGGCATGCCAGCTTCTCCCCAATGGCCTCCACTGCCTCCTCAGGCGCGTCCACGCCTTCCCCGCCATTTTCCTTCCAGTGCATAAAGGCCCCGTACACGCCCCGGTCCTGGCCCTTTTCGGGCGTGCGCTTGTAGGCCGCCATCATCCAGGCCATCTCCTCGTCCGTCATGGAAACCATGGGAGATTTCATCACCGCGGCCAGAGGAATGTCCTGCATCGGATTGTCTACCACGGCCAGAAGGCTTAGGACCGTCTCCACCTCCACGGTGTTGAAATACCCGGTTTTCGTCTGCGCATAAGCGGGAATCCCCTCGTTCATCAGCACGTTGACAAAGACCTCGGACCAGCCGCTTAAGCTCCGCAGCAGAATCACCATATCCCCAAGACGGACCGGCCGGTATTCCTCCGCGCCCTTATCCCAGACCATCAGGCCGTTTTCCGGGTCCATCAGCTCCCGGATGCGGATGGCGACCATGCGGGCCTCCAGCTCCTTGGCCGTGTAGTCCATCGCCTCCTCGTCCAGCTGCTTCAAGGCGTCCGCCCCGGTATCCACCAAAAGCAGCTCCGTGGGCGTGCCGGTCCGCTCGCCCGGCGCGAACTGTGCCCCTGGGTGCAGGGCCGTCTCCTCCGTATAGCGGATTCCCCCCAGCGCCCTGGTCATGATCTTGTAAAATACATCGTTCACGCTGTCGAGCACCGTGGCCCGGCTGCGGAAGTTCTGGTGCAGCTCAATTTTCTGGTGCAGGCTCTCGGAGACAGAATACCGCTCGTACTTGTCCATAAACAGCTCCGGACGCGCCAGACGGAACCGGTAAATGCTCTGCTTCACATCCCCCACCATAAACACATTGGGTTTCCCCCAGCGCTCTCGGGAAATGCTGGTAATCAGCGTTTCCTGCACGTTGTTGCTGTCCTGGTACTCGTCCACCAGAATCTCCTCGAACTGGCGCGCCAGCTCGTCCGCCACCGCGGTGGGGCGGCGCTTAACCGGCCGGAAAGGCACGTGCCGGGAGGGCGCGGCAGCCGGTTCCGCCACCGCGCCCGGTTCCCCGGCGCCGCCTTCCTCCGGCACCGGCTCCATCAGCACTTCCAGCGCCAAATGCTCCAGATCATTGAAATCCAGCACGTTCCGGTCCCGCTTCTTCTCCCGGTAGCAGCGGTCGAAATCCTCAGTCAGGTCCAGCAGTGTGGAAATGACCCCGGCGGTTCCCCTTACCGCCTCCACCATCTCCTCCGGGCTCTGTACGCCGTAGTTCTCCTGGCATTTGGCAACCGCCTTCTTGGCCCGGTCCCGGCAGGCGGATACATAGGCCTTCTTCTCCTGGTCCACCTCCTTGCTGCGGATCGCAGCCAGACGGCCAAAGGAAATATTCCCCAATTCTTCGTACAGTCCCCGGTAGGTCCCCTTCCCGGCGGCCTCCCGCACCGCCCGAATCTGCCGCCTGTCGTTCACCAGCATGGGCTCGTAAGCCAGAGGGCCGTTCTCCTCCCCGCACATGTCGATGGCTTCCCCCAGCTGGATTTCCAGCTCCTCCATCTGCAGCTGCACATCCCGAAGGATAAACTGCATCCAGGGGCTCTGCTCGATCTGCTCCAAAGTCTCCTCCCGCAGCTCCTCCCGGCAGGCGGCCACCCACTCCATGGGCCATGGGTGGCTCTGGGAGAACTGCCAGGCCTGCAGAATCACATCCTCGATCCCGGCGTCGGACTTGCCGCGGCCAAACTGCTCCACAAAGGCCGCGAAATCCTCGCCGCCCTCCTGATAATGCCACTCCAGCATCTCCTTCATCACGTCCGCCCGCATCAGAGCCAGCTCCCCCTCGTCGCCGATGCGGAAAGCCGGATCGATCTCCAGGCTGCTGTAATGGTTGCGGATCAGATTCAGACAAAAACTGTCAATGGTGGTGATCTGCGCCTGGGGAATCAGCGCCCCCTGCAGCCACAGATGCTCGTCGTCCGGGCAGACGGTCAACAACTTGTCCACCGCCGCGCCGACCCGCTCCCGCATCTCCGCCGCCGCCGCGTTGGTAAAGGTCATCACCAGCAGCTGATCGATGTTAAGTGGATGCTCGCCCTCGCTGATCATGCGGATGATCCGCTCCACCAGCACCGCCGTCTTGCCGGAGCCCGCCGCCGCGGATACCAGCAGATTCCGGTTGCGGCTGTGGATCACCTGCTGCTGTTTCTCAGTCCATTTCACTGCCATTTATCTAGGTTCCTTTCTGTCTGAATCTGCGGAATACCGCTCTTCGGAAAATCCGGCCGCCCCACGCGCTACTCCCCATCGGTCTCCGCCCGGTCTTCCGTCCCCAATTCCTCCCAAATCTCCTCCGGCTTCAACGCCTTCAGCTTCCGGTAGCCGTATCCCGCGGTCTTGGTGTCAAAACCGCAGACCGCGTGGTAGGGACAGTAGTCGCAGGCGGTGCGGGCGCTCTGCTTGTAGGGCTTTAAGGAGGTGTCGCCCTCCAGAATATCCCTGCCCGCCGTGCGCAGCTTCCGGTTTACATAAGACTTTAACTGTTCGAAACGTTTTCCGCTGGCAACGGAGGACCGGCTCTCCTGGATCAGCCCGGCTTTCAGGGCCACCGGGATCACATCGGACTGGGTCTCAATTTCCCGGTCCAGGTGGCGGATCACCTCCAGCTCCCGGTTGACCAGGCCGTTCATGCGCAGCTGGCGCAGAATCTGCTGTTCAATCTCCTCCGGCGTCATGGCTTCCTTCTTCTCCACCAGGGGATCCTGGATGTTGTAGTAGAAGATGCCCGCGGGCACCACCTCCTTGCCCGGATTCTTCCGCTCCTCCATCTCCAGAGCCGCATCCAGGTACACCACCAGCTGAAGCTGCAGCCCGTAGTACAGGGCCGCCAGATCAAAGCTGGTGCCGCCGGACTTGTAGTCGATAATCTTCACATAGAGCGTTCCGCCGTCCTCACAGAGATCCATCCGGTCGATGCGGCCTCTGAGCTGCAACTCCTCATCCGGCGACAGGGCGATGCGCATGGCCTTTAAATTGTCCACCGCTGAGAAGGACACCTCAAATCCCGCTGGCTCAAAATCTCCCCGCTTCACCTGCTCGGCCAGCGCCCAGATGGTGCGGTCCGTCATCCGCTCCACCCGCCCGGCCAGGTAAGCGTATCGCGCGGTACTCATCATGATGGTGTTGCCGTAATCCGCCACCACCTGGGACACGCTCTCTTTCACCAACCCCTGGCGTCCCTCCTCGGTCAGGTTGCGCCAGTCCCGCCCCTGGGCTTTCATCACCTGGAAACACCGGTCAATGGACTGATGGAACAGGTTTCCCATGTCCACCGCCTCCAGCTCGTACTCCCGGCGCTCCATCAGCTCCAGCCCGTACCGCAGGAAATGGGCGTAAGCGCAGGAGGCGTACTGCTCCAGCCGGGTAACACTGCCCTGTAAAATTTTCCCATATAACGCCCGCGCCGCCGCCCGGCCGATTCCGCGCTCCTCATAGGAGTAAAATGCCGCCTGCACCAACAGTTTCACCTCTTCCCGGTAATCCTCCTGCCCGAAGAACCACCGGTACAGCTCCAGAAATTTCCGCTCCCACTGCGAATCCTCCAACGCGCCGTCCGCAGCGTCCGGTTCCTTTAAATCCCGGTAGGTCTTTAATCCCTGAATCAGCGTCTCCTTGCCGTCCCTGGGCGTCTGCACCGGCCATTTCACAGTGGAGCCGTCCTCCGCCGTCAGGCCGGGAAACAGCTTGTAAACCTCCCCCAAAAGCACGGATGGCCTCAGGCTCTTACCGTCCGCGCTGCGCCCCGCGTAGGTGATCACCAGACGCCGGGAGGGCTTGGAGAGCATGAGATACAGGTAAAATTTCTGCATACAGCCGTCCTCCCGGGCCGTGGGAGCCAGCTCCAGGCGATGCGCTTTGAAAAATTCCCGGTCCCGGTCGCCCAACAGGCTGCCGCCGTTCTTGCGCTGGGGGACCACGCCGTCGTTGACGCCCACGAAGAACAACACCTGCACGCCGTCCAAACGGGTGCGGGTGATATCGCCCACCATCACCTGGTCGATGGTGGCCGGAATCACGCCCACCTGGATCTCCCCAAAACCGGCATCCAAAATCTGGGCATAACTCTTGCGCTCCGCCTTCTCGTCGCCCAAAAGACCGGTGAGGCGCTCAAAGAGTTCCTCCACCCTGTCATACACCTGGCCGTACTCCCGGGCCAGATTCTCATCCCCCCGGAGGCCCCGGGCGGCAAAATACGCCTGGTACTCCTCCAGTTTTTCCCTAAGCTCCATGGATTCCAGATAGTTCCGCAGGGCCTGGGTCACGGAAGCCACCGTGGCGTCCTTTGACATGGCCTCCCGCAAGGGGCGCAGGGGCGCAAGAATCCATTGGCGGAATGCGTTCAGCTCCTGCAGATTCAAATTTTCCGCGCCCTTAAACTGCGCCTCCCACTGGCTGTCCCAGCGCTTCCAGCCGTTAATTCCCAGCGCCCGGACATAGTTTTCCAGCCGGTCCGTCATAACCGCGGCTTCCTCCCGGCTGTAACGCCGGTCTGCGCCTCCCCCGGTTTCCCCCAGCAGAACGTCCGCCAGCTCGCCGTCGCTGGCTTCCTCCCAGTCAATGGCTTCCCCGCCGGAATCCGCTCCCGCCGCGTTTTCCCAAACGGGCTGGGCTTCATCCGCCGTTCCTTCCGCCCTGTCATACACCAACCCAGTCTTCAAATACCGGAACACATTCTCATACGAGAAGTCCCGCACCGCCTCCAGCACCGCGCGGATCAGCTCCACCATGGGGTTTTCCAGGATGCTCTTCTTGTCGTCCATAAAAAACGGAATTCCCGCCTGGTCAAACTGGCGGGTGATCTCCCGGCCGTAGGCCGCCAGGTCGCCGGTCGCCACCGCCATGTCCCGGTAACGCAGCCCCTGCTCACGCACCAGACTCTCGATGCGGCTCTTCACATAGCGCACTTCCTCCTCCGGCGTCTGACCGCAGAAGAGCTTCACCTGATCCTGCTCTCCCTTCCAAGCCCTCCCGTTGTACCGGTACAGGTTCTGCTCCAGGAAGTCCAGGGCCGGGCTCTGGGCAAAACGCCAGGCAGGCCGCCGGTCCAAAATCACGTCCTCCTTAAGCTCCACCCCTCCGGCCTTCGCCATGGCCGCCAGGCGGCAGACCGTATGCTTACTCATGTAAAACAGGTTCTGAATCCCGCTCTCCCGGTAGGGGTCCGCCCCGTAATCCACCGTCACTGCGCAGACCACGTCCAGGGCGTGGGTGATAAACAGCTCTACAATCCGGTACTGCACCGGCGTAAAGCCCGTGTACCCGTCCAGGAAAATCACGCTGTTTTTCAACATCTCAGAGCGCGGCAATTCCCGGCACAAAATATCCAGAATCTCCTCCGCCGTGATATAGTGATCCGCAATATAATCCTTGAATTCCTGAAAGATCAGCCCCAGATCCCCCAGCTTCTGCTTCAACAGCGGGTTCTCCGTCTCCCCCTGCAGCAGCTCCAGATCCTGAGGCGTAATTCCGTACTGACAGAGCTCGGAAATCTGAGATTTCAGCTGATTGATGAAACCAGCCTGCCCCAGATGGCTGCCGTAGAGGCCAAGACCGCTCTTTTTCCGGCCGGAAACCCGGCGCAGGACCATGGATTTTCCCATGTCGTCCAGCACCACCGGCATTTTCACCGCCAGCTCGTCGAACACCCGGTAGGCCAGGCGCTTGAAGCTCAGGACGTCGATGTTCATGATGCCGTGCCTTGGGTGCAGGCGGATGATCTCCTTCTGGGCCTGCATGGTAAACTGCTCCGGCACCACCACCAGAAAACGCCGGTCCGGCTGTTCCAGGGACAGACGGATGGCCTGCTCATACAGATAGCGGGTTTTTCCGGAACCGGAACCGCCGAAAACAAATTGTAACGCCACGTTTTTTCCTCCTGTCGCTTCCAATCGAATGTATTGCTGCGATGCCGCTCATATTTCTTCCCATCCGCTCATAAGCTATAACAAATTGTACCGGAGGTTTTATCTATGAGCTCCAAAACCAAAATCGTCGTGCTGCGCATGAAAGAGATTATCTACACCGGGATCTTCGTGGGCCTGGCCATTCTGCTCGTCACCCTGTGCCTCATTATGTTCCGTCCCAAAAAAGATACAGCCGGCAGCGAAGCGGCCAGCTATATCCCCGGCGTCTACAGCGCCTCCCTGAATCTGGGAAACCAGGACGTAAACGTGCAGGTGGCCGTGGATGCCAACCGGATCAGCTCCGTGTCCCTGGTGCCCTTAAGCGAAGCAGTCACCACCATGTACCCGCTGATGCAGCCCACGCTCGACGAGCTGGCGGATCAGATCGTGACCACCCAGTCCCTGGAAAACCTTACATACTCCAGCCAGTCCCGTTACACCTCGGCCGCGCTGTTAAAAGCCATCCAGACCGCTCTGGATAAGGCGAAGATCCAGTAACTGCGGTTTTTTAAACCGCGGCGTTTCTTGACACTGCGTTTCTCATATTCATGCAAAGGCTGCTGCCAATGCCCTTTTCCGGTCAAACGCCGTCCGATTACCGGCGCTCCTCCCGCAGCGTGCACTGCCCAGCAGCCCTCTCCTGATCATTTCTTCTTTTTCCCGCTCCCCGGCTCCTTCCGGAACCGCTTGCTCTTAAACACATACACATGGGCCACCAGCGTCAAACCAAATACCACCATGCAGACCCATTCCAACGGCTCGGACAAGATATGGGAAGCCATGGCAAAACTCAGCAGCGCGTCGGCCAGGAACAGCCATTTCTCCACCACGTACACTTTATCCACATCATAGTCGCTTTTATCAACGTTTGTCCCCACAAAAATCATAAAATCCTTGCCCATGAACAAATCGATGCCCTCCGCAATGCACAGACCCCCCATAAACCAAAAAATCAGATCCATAAATCCTCCTTCGCACGTCCGTCCCGCGATTCAATGCATGATACTTTGTCGCCAACCGCAGGTTGACGATAAGAGATACGTTTCCTTATTATACTTTGTCGCCAACCGCAGGTTGACGATAAGGGATACGTTTCCTTATTATACCACATCCTACTTCAGACCACAAGCCGCGAATCCCGCTCCACCCCCGGCCCCCGGGCGGACAAAAAGCCGGCGCAGAGCTGTCTCCAGCTGCGCCGGCCGTTCATTTCCCAATATTAAATTGATCGTTTATCAAACGGAAACCCGAAGGATCTCCTTGTTCTGCTCCACAAATTTCCTGATATTGGAAGCTCCGGCAAACTTCTGTACGATGCCGTCGTTCTCAAAATCCACCACCAGCGTGGGAGCCTGGAAAATGTTGAACTTCTCCGCCAGCTCCGGATGCTCCTCGGCGTCGATCACGCGGTAGTTCATGCCCTTCAAGAACTCCCTGGCAGCCTTGCAGTTGGGGCAGGTCTTGGTGGTGAACAGGAACAGGCCGGTATCCGCCTTCACCTCACCCTTGGACGCAGCAGCCTTCTGCTCCTCCGCATTGCAGCGGCTCTCCGGCTTGATGTGGGAGACGCCGTGCTTCAGCTTGGAACCGTGGATGTCGTAGTTGGTGCGGTTCTTGTACTCCTGGGTCTTTCCTTCGTTCCAGTTCTGCACCGGACGGTAATATCCCGTAATCCGGCTGTAAACCTCCGCCTTTGCGCCGCAAACCGGACAGATGAAGTGCTCGCCGGCCAGATATCCGTGGGACTTACAGATGGAGTAAGTGGGCGACATGGTGTAATAGGGCAGCTTGTAGTTCTCCGCGATGGTCCGCACCAGGTTGGCGGCCGCCTTCCAGTCGGGCAGCTTCTCGCCCAGGAACGCGTGGAACACCGTGCCGGAGGTGTACAGGGTCTGCAACTCGTCCTGGATGTCCAGGGCGTCGAACACATCCTCGGTGTAATCCACCGGCAGATGGGAACTGTTGGTATAGTAGGGCGTATCCCCCTCGGCTCCGGCGGTTATGATGTCGGGATAGCGCTTCTTGTCGTGCTTGGCCAGGCGGTAGGTAGTGGACTCGGCCGGGGTCGCCTCCAGGTTGTACAGGTCGCCGTACATCTCCTGGTAGTCGGACAGGCGCTCACGCATGTGATTTAAAACATCCCTGGTGAACTTCTGGCACTCCGGATCGGTCATATCCTTGCGCACCCACCTGGCGTTCAGTCCGGCCTCGTTCATGCCGATCAGACCGATGGTGGAGAAGTGATTGGAAAATGTTCCCAGATACCGTTTGGTGTAGGGGTACAGGCCCTGATCCAGCAGCTTGGTAATCACTTCACGCTTGGTCTTTAAAGAGCGGGCGGACACGTCCATCATGTGGTCCAGGCGCTCGTAGAAATCTTTCTCATCCTTGGACAGGTAAGCGATGCGGGGCATATTGATGGTCACAACGCCCACGGAGCCGGTGCTCTCGCCGGAACCGAAGAAGCCGCCGGTTTTCTTGCGCAGCTCCCGCAGGTCCAGACGCAGGCGGCAGCACATGCTGCGCACGTCGCTGGGCTGCATATCGCTGTTGATATAGTTGGAGAAATACGGGGTGCCGTATTTAGCCGTCATCTCGAACAGCAGGCGGTTGTTCTCCGTGTCGGACCAGTCGAAATCGTTGGTAATGGAGTAGGTGGGGATGGGGTACTGGAAGCCGCGCCCGTTGGCGTCGCCCTCGATCATGGTCTCGATGAAGGCCTTGTTGATCAGATCCATCTCCGCCTTGCAGTCCTTGTACTTGAAGTCCATCTCCTTGCCGCCCACGATGGCGTTCAGCTCCGCCAGATCGTTGGGAACCGTCCAGTCCAGGGTGATGTTGGAGAACGGGGCCTGGGTGCCCCAGCGGCTGGGGGTGTTCACGCCGTAGATAAAGGACTCGATGCACTTCTTGACCTCGGAGTAGCTCAAGTTGTCCACCTTCACAAAGGGGGCAAGGTATGTATCAAAGGAGGAGAACGCCTGGGCTCCGGCCCACTCGTTCTGCATAATGCCGAGGAAGTTGACCATCTGATTGCACAGCACGGACAGATGCTTGGCCGGGGAAGAGGTGATCTTTCCGGTGATTCCGCCCAGTCCCTCCTGCAGAAGCTGCTTTAAGGACCAGCCTGCGCAGTAGCCGGTGAGCATGGACAGATCGTGAATGTGGATGTCCGCGTTCCGGTGAGCCTCCGCAACCTCGTGGTCGTAAATCTCGCTGAGCCAGTAGTTGGCCGTCACAGCGCCGGAATTGCTCAGGATCAGTCCGCCAACGGAGTAGGTCACGGTGGAATTCTCCTTCACGCGCCAGTCCTCAACCTTCACATAGCTGTTCACCACGTCCTTGTAGTCCAGAATGGTGCTGTTCATATTGCGGATTTTCTCGCGCTGTTTTCTATATAAAATGTATGCCTTCGCCACATCCGTGTAACCGGTCTGCTCCAGCACGTGCTCCACACTGTCCTGGATCTCCTCCACGGAAATCCGGCCTTCCGTCATCTTGCCCTGGAAGTCCGCGGTTACGCGCAGTGAAAGCAACTCCAGAATCTCGTTGTTATAATCCTTCTTCGTGGCCTTAAACGCCTTCTTGATCGCCTCGGTGATCTTGTTCAGGCTGAATTCGGCTATCTCCCCATCACGTTTCACAACTTCAATCATTACAAACTTAACTCCTTTCGACCCTTGTCCGATGATAATGGCCCCCGGCTTTTATCCCATAAGACATAATGGCCCGCCGGCTACGCCGGCAGCCCATTCCATTTGCTCCGAAAATCCTCGGATCCACGATCCGTTGACGACAATCGGTGTTTCCGTCTCTCTGTCAGTCCGCCACTTCACCCATTATAGCAGACCCAAAACAAAAACACAATATCTATGATCAACTTTTTATGCCAATCAAGATATTGTGTTTTATTACCTCTGCTTATAATTCGCGGAAAGCCTTGTGGCTGCGTGGTTTGCGGGTGGTTAGGGGTCTCTATCCTCTAATCCGCATACAATTTCGCAAACAATTCCGCCGGCACATACGCCTCCACCGCGATCCCGTCCTCCGTGTACTCCTCCTTCAGGAGCTGGCCGTACTTACGGATGGTCTGGATCCGGCCGGCCTGGGAGTAGGGGTAGACCTTCTCCAGGTGAACCCGGCGGCTGCGGATGATCTGCTCCAGAATGCCGCACAGCTCGTCCAGCCCCTCCCCGGTCTTAGCCGAGATGCGCACCTGGTAGTCAGCGGAGAAATCTCTGGGCAGCTGGGCTAACGGCCCGGCCTCACCGGACTCCACCATGGCTCTCAGGCGGTCCGTCTTGTTGAACACCGTGACCACCGTCTTGTCCACGATCTCCAAGTCCTTCAACGTCTCCCGCACCACGTGCATCTGCATGTCCATCTGGGGGTTGGAGCAATCCACCACATGGAGGATGATATCGCTGTACTTAGCCTCCTCCAGGGTGCTCTTAAATGCCTCGATCAGGTGGTGGGGCAGCTTGCGGATAAATCCCACGGTGTCCGTCAACAGAATCTGCTGATCCCCCGGCAGGGTAAAGCTTCTGGTGGTGGGGTCCAGGGTAGCGAACAGCTTGTCCTCCGCCAGGATATCCGCGTCGGTCAGATGGTTTAACAGGGTGGATTTGCCCGCGTTGGTGTAGCCCACGATGGCCGCGCTGACGGCGCAGCCCTGTTCCCGCTGCTGCCGGGTCACCTCGCGGTGGCGTTTCACATCCTCCAGCTCCGCTTTCAGCTGCCCGATGCGCTCGTGGATCAGACGCCGGTCCACCTCCAGCTTCTTCTCGCCCGGTCCCCTGGTGCCGATGCCGCCGCCCAGCCGGGACAGGGAGGCGCGCATGCCCACCAGGCGCGCGGCCCGGTATTTGAGCTGGGCCAGCTCCACCTGGATCTTTCCCTCCCGGGTGTGGGCCCTGGAAGCGAAAATATCAAGAATCACCATGGTGCGGTCCATCACCTTGGTGTCCAGGGCCGCCTCCAGGTTCTTAAGCTGGGCGGGACTCAGCTCGTCGTCGCAGACAACGCCGGTGGCGTCAAGCTCCCATACCAGGTCCTTGACCTCCTCGATTTTGCCCTTGCCCAGATACGTGCCCGGGTGCACCTTCTCGCGATTCTGAATCACCTTGTCCACGGTCACGGCTCCGGCCGTTTTCACCAGCTCCGCCAGCTCCTTTAAGGAGCCCTCCGCGTCGTCCCCGTCCCCGGTGCTCACCGCGATCAGGACCACCCGCTCCTCAATCTCTTTCAAATCAAATAATTCTGCCATACTACCTCTTATTCCGAATTTACCGCTCCGGCCGCCAAACGCCTTACCGGCTCTTTAAAAATGCAATCTCATGCTCCGCCCGCTCATCCGGTCCGAAGCTCTTGTTGTACTCCTCGAACAGCTTCAGGGCTTCGTCGTACTTGTATAAGTATTCGCTGCACACCGCTCGGTTATACGAAAGTTCCCGAAGCAGCTCCCGATCCTCCGATGCCTTCACTTTCCCCTGGTCAAACGAATCAGCAGCGTCCTTGTAATTCTCTTCAGCCATCTGGCATAAACCCATCTGCAAATAGATTTTCCCATCGTCCAGCCCATCCCTCAGCGCATTTTCGTACAGGCTCATGGCCTGATCGTAGGCGCCCGTTTTCACGCAGGCCGCCCCCACGGACAGAAGCGCGTTCATACGCCCCTCCACCGGCTTTTTTGCATCCCCGCCGGTCCGCTGTACATAGTCGTACAGCTCCACCGCCTGGTCTGCATCGCCCATGGCCGCGCAGCACATGCTGGCCATGTACCAATACTGCAGATTTTTGGAGTCCCGCTCCATCAGAAGCTTGTAGCTGTAGTACGCCGCCTCGTAATCCTCCAGGCGGTACTCCGCCTCAGCCCGGTAGCGCAGCACGTCCACCGCCATCTCGCCGGTGTCCTTGTCCATCACAGCCAGCGCCTGGTCAAAATCCGCAATCGCCCCGGCAAAGTCCCCGGCGTCCAGCTTTTCAATTCCCGCGGCCCGCAGCTCACGCTGCTTGGACGTGGACATGTTGCCCACCACGCGCATGGTGGCGAAGGCCACCAGCACCACCAGCAGTATGCAGACCGCCCACGCGATGAGCCCTTTGACCAGCCGGTTCCTTCTCCTGCGCTTGCGCGCGGCCCGCCGCTCCCGGTCCAGGCGCGGATTCCGCCCCGAATCGTAGGGACGCCGCTCGCTGTAGCGGATATTTCCACTGTTTCTGCTCATTTCCTACCTCGCATCCGTGCTGCCGAAGCCGCCGTTGCGCGTGCTTGTGCAATCGTCGTCCACCGTGATACCATAGGGGAGGAAAATACCCTGGGCAAAGGCCATTCCTTCGGCCAGCTCCACCGTTTTTCCCTCTCTGGAATCATTGGTCATCTTGACAAACATATGTCCTTCATTGTCCGAATAAAAATAATCGCTGTCGATGATGCCCACGGTGTTGTTCAGCTGGAGGCGGTATTTAAAGCCAAGGCTGCTGCGCGGGAAAATGGACAGCACCCAGCCCTCCTCCATCTCAACCCGGACTCCGGTGGGGATTTTCACGGACTCGCCGGGCGCGACGGTCACAGCGACCGGGGTAAAAAAGTCGTATCCCGCCGAACCGGCGGTGGCCCGGGCCGGAAGGCGGATCCCGTCATAGACCGCCCGCGCCTCATCGGCAGACACTCCGCCGAAGGCGTCCGTCCAGTCCCCGGAAAATTGTTCAAAGCTTACCTTGTGAAATTTTGCAATTCTCTGCATGTCTGTAACCTAACCTTTTCTGTATGATTCGAATCGTCCGCTCCATGGCGGCTGTCTCAGCTCCGGTCGTGGATCACCGCCGCTCCGGTCAGAAGGGACCTCTGCACATCGATAACCCGCTGGTTGGAACTGCCCTTCCACCGGAGGCTGTTGTCCTTGAGTCCCGCCACGAACTCGCCGTCCACCACCACGTCCACCTTGCGGATACACGGCAGGCCGCAGATTTCCTCCCAGTCGTAGCCGGTGTAAAGCCAGATGGTCTTTCCCGGAAAGCGGTCGCAGATCTCATCGATCAGCCGGCCGGTCTCTTCCCGGTTATCCGGGTGCAGCGGGTCCCCGCCGCTTAAGGTGACCCCGGACACATAGTCCTTTTGAAGCTCCTCAAACAGCTCGTCCTTAGCCGCCTGGTCAAAGGGAATTCCGCCCCGGATATCCCAGGTCACCGGATTGTGGCATTCCGGACAGTTGTGGCTGCATCCGGCAACCCAGAGTACCACCCGAAGCCCCTCCCCGTTGAGCATATCGTCCTTTGTGATATTGTGATAACGCATGACTTACTCTCTCTCCGTTTCCTCAGATGTTTCCAGCAGAGAGGTACAATGAGGGCAGCGCACCGCATTGATCGGAATCATAGTGCGGCAGTACGGGCATTCCTTCTGCGTGGGAGCGGCCGGCGCTTCCGGCTTCTTTCCCATGCTGCGCAGCTTGTTGACCTGTTTCACCGTGATGAACACTACCAAAGCCATCAGCAGGAAGTTGATCGTCTGTGTGATGAAAGACCCGTAATTAATGGTAGCCACAGAAAGTTCCTTGGCCTCAGCCAGCGTGGCGTATGTATTCCCATCCAACGCGATAAACATGTTGGTGAAATCCACCTTGCCGGTGATCAGACTCAGAAGAGGCATAAAAATGTCGTTGACAAGCGAATTTACAATGGAAGTAAACGCGCTGCCGATAATCATGCCGACCGCCAGGTCGATCATATTGCCCTTGAGGGCGAACGCCTTAAACTCATCCAGAAACTTTTTCATTGTATATCCCTCCGTATTCATTGGTAGGGCCCGAAGGCCGCTTTTCTTAGTTTACCATACGGAAGATGATTTTTCCACAAAATTCAGTTATATTCATGTAGAAAGCGCCTCAGATCCTTGTGAAATTCCGAGAATCTGGCCAGCAGCGCATAGTATCCCCGTGACATCAAATCCTGGCTGATCCCGTCGTAGACCGGATCCGTCATAGAGCGGATATGGAAAAATTCATAGAAATACTGATCCGGAATCTCATCCAGATACTGCTTCAGTTCTTTTTTGTAATCCATAATCTCCTCTTGCTCCAGTTGTTCCAATATCTTGTTCATCTCTTCTCCCTTTCATTCATGCATATTTTATTTTGATGTGTTTCACTATTAGAAGTGTTTGGCAATTAATATTTCCTTACAATCTAATAAACGCTTCAGTATTAGAAAATTCCATATCATGTGAGGTAAATAATGAAAATATCTTATAATTCGGAAACAAAGAAAAATTTGATAGGCGATACGATCCGCTCATTGCGGAAGCGGCGCGGCCTTTCCCAGCGGGCGCTGGCCGCCAAGCTGCAATTAAATGGCTATGATTTCAATGATCTGACCATACTCAGAATCGAAAAGGGCACTCGCCTTGTCACAGACATCGAGCTACGGGCCCTCTGCCATTTTTTCAATGTGACACCCAACGAAATGCTCAGTTTCGATGATATATCCACTCATTAATCTCCCCTCCTACTATTTGATTACCCTAGATTATACACTATAAAGTGTCTATTTGTACACGCTTTTTCAGTCTGATAATTAAACGGTTCCTGGGGTACAATAACCACGGGGTATCGTGAATTTTGTCTTGGTGGTGGAAGAATGAGTTATGAACTGGATCGGATTGAAGAGCTGTGCAGAAAGCGCGGGTGGAGCCACTACAAACTGGCAAAAGAAATGAATGATTCCGCAAATAACATAAGCAACCTCTTTCGCCGAACGACTACGCCCAGTATTGTCACTCTGCGACGTGTCTGTGCGGCCATGGGAATTACCATGGCCGAATTTTATAAGAGGGATGGAATCTCCACCGTGCTGACGGAAAACCAGAAGACGCTTCTGGATCATTATAATGTCCTGGACTCGCGCAGCAAAGACAAGGCCATGGCCTATATCAAGGGACTGGCGGACGGCAGATATGACGCCTGAAGCCCGGGATAAAAGACCGGGCGCAACCGCCTGCGGACGTGGGCGCAGAGTTTTGTCTCCATGCAAAAAGAGCGGCCGACGGTATACTTTATTCCGTCGCCGCTCTTCTTTTATCCGATCCTGCCCCTACAGTCCCAGCAGCGCGCAGGCCAGCTGAAAATAGATCACCAGGCTTAAGGCGTCCACGATGGTGGTGATGAGCGGGGCCGCCATGATGGCCGGGTCCATGTGCAGAACCTTGGCCGCCATCGGCAGCATACAGCCGATGGTTTTCGCCAGAATCACGGTGGCCATCAGACTGACCACCACGGTGGCGCAGACCAGGGGCTGGCCGGGAAAGCGGATCAAAAGCTGCACAAAATTCACTGCAGCCAGCACGGCTCCCACCAGGGTGCCCACGCGCAGCTCCTTCCACACCACCTTGAACACGTCCGCGGGCTCGATCTCGCCCACCGCCATGCCGCGGATGATCAGGGTGCTGCTCTGGCTGCCCGCGTTTCCGCCGGTATCCGTCAGCATGGGGATGAAGGTCACAAGCAGCGGCAGCACCGCGAAGGCGTTCTCGTACTTGGCCAGAATCCCGCCCGTGATCAGGCTGCTGATCATCAGCACCAGAAGCCAGAAAATGCGGTTCTTAGCCAGCTGGAACACGCCGGTTTTCAGATACGGCCGCTCGCTGGGCGCCATGGCGGCCATCTTCTCGAAGTCCTCCGTGGCCTCCTGCTCGATTACGTCCACAATGTCGTCCACGGTCACAATGCCCACCAGGCGGTTCTCGTGGTCCACCACGGGAAGGTTTAAAAGGCCGTACTTCTGGAAGCAGTCCGCCACCTCCTCCTGGTCGTCCGTGGTCACCGCCTTGATCACGTGGGTGTCCATAATGTCGCCGATCACGGTTTCGTACGTGTTCATCAGCAGATCGCGCACCGTGACCACACCCTCCAGCTGCCTGGCCTCGTTCATCACATAGGAGGTATAAATGGTCTCCTTGTCCACGCCATGGCGGCGGATATAGTCGAAAGCCTCCTTCACGGTCATGGTCTTTTTTAACCCCACATACTCCGCGGTCATGATGCTGCCCGCGCTGTTATCCGGGTATTTTAAAAACTGGTTGATCAGGGCTCTGGTGTCCGGCTTGGCGTTCTGCAGAACCTTTTTCACCACAGTGGCGGGCAGCTCCTCCAGCATATCCACCGCGTCGTCCACGAACAGGTCCTCGATAATGGTGGCCACCTCGCGGTCCGTGATGCTGGTGATAATATGCTGCTGTTTCTCCACGGACAGGCAGGCAAATACATCTGCCGCCAGTTCCTTTGGCAGAATCCGGAACACCACCACGGCTTTCTCCGAATCCAGCTCGTCGATGAAGGCGGCGATATCCACCTCGTTCATCTCAGCCAGTAGCTCCTTTAACCGGCGGTACTGTTTTTCCTCCGCCAGCTTTAACATCATTTCAATCATTTTCTCCATGTCGTTCTCCTCTCGGCACAATTTCTGTCTTGGCCGATGAAAGCAAACCATGGATTTGCACACACGCAAAAGGAGAGACTGCCGCACCCCAGACCGGGGAAACAGCCGCCTCTCCATAAACGCCGGATCTTTCTCCTCTATCAAACGCCGTCCTGCCGCCGCGGGCAGTTTCACGGCATCACCAATCAGCAGCCGCCGAACCTGCTCCAGCAGACTACCGCCTGATCCATACGCCTATGCACATATCCAGATTCGTCCGCTTTCATCTTGCAACTTCGCCCTTCCACTGAGTGTTCACTTCCTTTTTTATGAATTTTATTCCTCTTTTATCCTAACAGACTTTCTGTGGAAAAGCAACCCCCAAAGCCTGGGCAAGGAAAATATTTCCATCGCCCTACATGCTCTTCCGCTCTGCGATCTCCGCCATTTTGGCCTCGTTTAACCGCGTGTCGCCCTTCACCCGGGAATAGCTCAGATACCCGTTCATCCGGTCGATTTTCGTCAGGTTTTTGCTGCCGCATTTAGGGCACACGTCCATATTCAGCTCCTGGTGGCCGCAGTCGTCGCAGTAGGACAGGGCGAGGTTTACGCCCTCGTAAAAGCCCATGGCCATGGCCCGGCGCACCAGGGTGCGGATGGCCTCCTTATTGTAGCCCACCGGATATTTCACGTACTGGATCTTGCCGCCGTTGCACAGCTCCCAGAACCGGTACTCCAGGTCCTGCTTCTGAATGGGCGTGATCTCCTCGGTCACATGGCAGTGGAACCCGTTGCTCACATACTCCCGGTCCGAAACATTCTCAATGATCCCGTACTTGTTGCGGAACTGCTTCACCTGCAGGCCGCAGAGATTCTCCGCCGGGGTGGCGTAGATGGCGTAGAGATTGCCGTCCTCCTCCTTGAACTGGTTCACCTTCCGGTTGATGTGCTTCAGGGTCTCCAGGGCAAAGGCTCCGTCTTCCACCAGGGACTTGCCGTTGTAGAGCTGCTGCAGCTCGTTGAACGCGGTAATCCCGAAGGAGGCGGTGGCGGTCTTTAACAGCGGTTTGATCTTGTCGTGAAGCCCCAGATGTCCCCCGTAAAATCCTCCCTCGCAGTAGGCCAGCGGGTTGGTGCTGGCCTTCATCTCGCCCAGGTAGGCGTAGGTGCGGATGTGGATCCTGCGGATCAGCTCCAGGTAATAGTCCAGCACCTCAAAGAAATCCCGGCTCTCCTGGCGGGCCTTCGCCAGGATCATGGGCAGGTGCAGGCTCACCACTCCGATGTTAAAGCGGCCCACAAACACCGGCACATCCTTGCTGTCCGCCGGGTACATGCCGCCCCGCTCGTACCAGGGGGAGAGGAAGGCGCGGCAGCCCATGGGGGAAATGATCTTACCGTACTGTTTGTACATGCTGGAAATGTACCCCTTGCCGGTCAGGGACAGCCAGTCCGGATACATGGTCTTGCTGGAACAGTCGATTCCCGCCTCGAACACGTCCTCCAGCTCGCCGCCCGGACCGTGGAGCTTCTCGTCGTAGAGGAACACGATCTTGGGGAACAGCACCGGCTTCTTGTGGCCCTTTTTGCCCTCGCCGCCCTTGCGCACGTTCAGCATGGTGATGGTAGCCATCTTGGCGAAGCGGCTGGTACCCGTGCCCGCCGTCATGGTGATAAAGGGGTAATCCCCCCGGCTGGAGGAGACGGAGTTGAACTTGTACTCCCAGCCCTGGAATCCCTGTTCCATGTCGCGCTGTACGTCGCTCCACGCCACCTCCATGGCCTTCTCGTCGGTCAGGCCCAGGTCCAGGTATTTCTCAATGTACTGCTCGTAGGACTTTTCCGCATAGGGCGCCAGAATCTCCTCCACGCTGGGTACGGTGAAGCCGCCGTACTGCTGGCTGGCCGCGCTGAGCACGATATCCCCGATCACGTCAAAGGCCACGTCCAATGTCTTCGGCTCATTGTACCAGAGGTTGCCCATCTCGAAACCGCCGGTGAGCACGGACTTCACGTCAAAGAGGCAGCAGTTCATGGTGTCGCGCCTGGCGGACATGTCGTGGATATAAATGTATCCCTCGCGGCAGGCCTGCAGCTCCTCGACGGTCATAAAGAACTTCTGGTACAGGGACTTGTTCAGCTCGTTGAAAATCAGGCTGCGCTTCGTGGACACCAGGGCGCTGTCCGTGTTGCTGTTCTCCTTGTCGCCGATGTACATGATGGACTGGCTCTTCTTGTAAACGTCGTCCAGCATCTGCACGAAATCCTGCTTGTAGTTGCGGTAATCCCGGTAGCTCTTGGCCACCTGGGGATTCACCTTCTCCAGCGCGCCCTCCACCACGTTGTGCATCTGGGCGATGGGGATCTCCGTGACCTCCATATCCTCCGCCTTCTCCTCCACAAACTGGCAGATAAACGTGATCTCCGCCTTGGAAAAACGGATCATGGCGCGCTCCGCCGACTTGCGGACCGCCGCCACCACCTTCTGGACGTTGAAATCCTCCCTGGTTCCGTCCTTTTTAATCACCTTGATTTCACTGCACTCCACTGCTTTTGCCTCCTGTCCTGCCCGGTTTTTCGGTCATTCCGGGCCTCTATCACTATATATTGTGCTTTGTCGTCAAATGAATACACTATATGTATAACGCATATGATATCCTATCACGGCGAGCCGGTTTCGTCAAGAGTCAATTTCCAGAAAAAGAGACATCTTCCAGCAATGGAAAATGTCTCTCTCAGCCTAATTTTTCAGCGCCGTTCCCGCTCCTCCTCTTCCTCCCTGGCTGCGGCTGCGGCTTCCAGCTCCGCCGCGTAGGCGGCCTCCTGCTCCAGAAGCGCCAGCTCGTCCTCGGTAAGGTCGGGGTCCTTGAGCGTGGGATCCTTAAGGGTGGAACCCTCGGGGGCGGGATCCTCAGAGGATGTATCCTGGGCGGCCGTTTTGGCCCGGACAGCGGTTTCGCCTCCAGGGGAAGATATCTCCACCCCTGCCGCGGCCTCCGCCACAGCCAGATCCGCCTCCGTTTCTTCCTGCGCATCCGCAGCCGCTTCCCCGCCGTCGCCGTTAACCGCCAGGTCCTCCAGCTTCAGCTGCAGCTCCTCCTCCACCTCGGCCTTGATCTCCTCGGCCTGCTCGGGATTCATGCTGGGGAGGTCGTCGGTGGAACCGACGCCGAAACGGCGCAGAAACTCCTCGGTGGTGGCGAACAGCGCCGGGCGGCCCGGCGCGTCCATGCGGCCCACCTCGTACACCAGATTGAACTCGATCAGCCGGTTCACCGCGTGATCGGACTTGACGCCGCGAATCTTCTCGATCTCCAGCTTGGTCACCGGCTGCTTGTAGGCGATGATGGACAGCGTTTCCAGCATCACCTCGGTGAGCACCTGCTTCTTGGGCGTGGACGCCACCCGGATCAGGTTGTCGTAATATTTCGCCTTGGTGCACATCTGATAGCTGTCCTCCAGCGCGATAATCTGCATCCCGCAGCTTCTGCTCTTGTCATACCGGGCCTTCAGGCGTTCCACCGCCCGTCTGGCCGTCTCCCGGTCCTGCCCGATGGCCGCTGCCAGCTGCCGCACCTCCACGGAGCGCCCCATGGTAAACAGAACAGCCTCAACGACCGCCTCCTGCTCCTTCTCATTCTCGGTGGGCGGAAACTCCAGCGCCAACTGGCCGTTTTGTACGCCGGCCTGCTCCGGCTGCCCCGCTCCGGCGCCTCTTGTCAGTTTTCCCTCTTCCATCTCAATCCGTCCTTATCCCTTCAATCGTCACTCCGCGAAATCCGCCAGCCCGTCCAGGTCCAGCTCCGCTTCCTCCCCCTCTGGCTCCAGGGCTTCGATCTCCATGTCCCCGAAGGTCTCCTCCTGCACCAGATGGATTTTGCCGATCTTCATCAACTCCAGAACCGCCAGAAAGGTGACCACCACCTCCAGCTTGTCCGCCTGCTCCTCCAGCAGATGGCGGAAGCTGAAATGCCGGTTCTTCCTGGCATAGCCAAGCACCGATCCGATCTTCTGCTCCAGGCTCACCGGCTCCCGCCGGATGGTGCCGAAATTGCTGCGGATCTTGTCGACCTTGTCCTCCTTGCGCTTCATCACCTGCTCGAACACCCGCTTCAGCTTAGCCAGGGTGAGGCCGTCCAACAGGCTGTCCAAATCCACCGGCGGCTCATATTTGGCCACCTCCGGCGGAATGGTGGGCGACTTGTACAAAAGGCGGTCTGCGCCGTCCTCCCGCCTGGCCAGCTCATCTGCCATCAGCCGGTAGGTCTTGTACTCCAGTAAGCGCTGTACCAGCTCGGCCCGCGGATCGATCTCCTCCCCCTCCTCGTCCACTTCCTTGGGGAGCAGCATGCGGGCCTTGATATCCAGCAGCGTGGCTGCCATCACCAGAAATTCGCTGACGACATTTAAGTCCTCCCGCTCCATGTTCCGCACATATTCCAGATATTGGTTGGTGATCTCCGCGATGGGAATATCGTAAATATTTACCTTATTTTTCTCAATCAGATGCAGGAGCAGATCCAAAGGTCCCTCAAAATGCTCCAGCTTGTAAGATATCTGTACCATAAATCCTCTTTTTCCGGCCCTGACGGCGTCAAACCGCCGTTTCACCGCACGTGGTCAGCCGTTTTTGCGGGGTCCTTCCGCTTCCGGCCATCAGCATTTATCTTACCACAGAACCGAAAAGCCCGCTACTGCTTTTTCAGCCGCACCACCGCCAGCTGAGGCCGGTTGTTCAGGCGGATGTTGATGGAGTGGGTGCCCAGGCCCCGGCTGACGATCATGCGCTTCCCGTCCGCCTCAAAATCCCCTGCGCACCAGGGAATGAAAAACTGGTACTGGGGCGTCATCACGCCGCCCAGGCCCGGGATGCGGATGGTTCCCCCGTGGAAATGTCCGGACAGGGTCAAGTCCGCCCCCCAGGCCCTGTAATCCTTAAAATACATGGGAGAGTGGGCCAGAAGAATCTGAAACTTCTCCTCCCGCCCGGTTCCCCGCACCCGTCCCAGCCTGCGGGTCAGATAATCCGGCGGCATCGGGTCCAGCTTCTGAAACAGAGCCTTGCGGTAATACCGCTGTCCCAGGTCCAGCCCGGAAATCTCTGCATCCGCCCCCCAGGAGGCCGTCCCGTTCTCCAGATAGATCACGCCCATCCGCTTCAGCCGGTCCCGGTACTCCTCGTACAGACCGCCGTAAGTCTCCCGCTCCCAGACCATGCGGTTCTCGTGATTCCCGTTGCCGTAGTACACCGGGAAATCCCCCGCCAGCCGTTTCACCAGCTCCAAAGGCACCGCCACATCCCGTCTGCCCTTGCACACCATCATGTCGCCGCCGATCAGCACCGCGTCCGGATTTACCCGCCGGATCGCCTCCAAAAGCCGCCGGTTTCCCCGGCCGAACTCATTGTTGTGCAGGTCCGACAAAAAGACAAGGGTCTTGTCCTTCAAAATCTTGTCCGACCGGATGCAGGTCTCCTCCACAGAGAACTGCTTTTTCTCATATTCCGACCGCGCCAGGCAGGCAGCCGCCCCAAACGCGGCCGCAGTGGTTATCCCTTTTATCATCCCGTCACCTCCGCAGTTTGCATTTCCCCGCCTAAACCGTGAAAAAACCTTCTTCAAACAGCCGGATCACATCCAGAAGGCTGTCGCACTTGGCGGTGAGCTTTGCAGTCAGCTCCGGTCCCGGGATACTCAGGTCCGGCACCATCACCGCCAGGAAACCGCCGTTTAACGCGGCGCTTATGCCGTTGAAGCTGTCCTCCAGCACCATGCACTCCTCCGGCCTCTCGCCCAGCATATCCGCGGCCAGGTAAAAGATCTCCGGGTCCGGCTTGGCGTGGGTCACCATCTCCCCGAAGGCGTATGCGTCAAAAAAGCCGTCGATACCGGCGCCTCCCACATTCTGCTCCGTCCACTGCCGTCCGCTGGAGGTGGCAACCGCCGTTTTGATTCCCTTCTCTTTTAAATATGTAAGAAGTTCCTTCAACCCCTTTTTCACCGGAACGCCGTATTTGCGGATCTGATCATAGGAAAACGCCCTCTTCTCCTCCAGGAACCGGTCCATGTCGAATTCCGGCCCGAACATCTCGTTCAGCAGCCGCTTCACCGTGTCCGGCTTACTGCCCCGGATTCCGTCAAAGAACTCGTCCCCCACGGAAATGCCGAACCGTTTTCCCACAATATTCCAGGCCTCCACCGACAGCCGTTCCGTGTCAAACATCAGTCCATCCTGATCAAAAATCACCGCTTTTACCTTGTGCGCCATCTCTTGTCTTTCCTCCGAATCTTTCTTTTTCAGTCTCAGATAGTATCATAGCATAACTGCGGAAATTTTCAAAGTAAAAAGGACGCCGCGGCGCTTTAAGCCTGCGGCGCCCGAATCCGAACCGGCGCTATCTGCCCAAATACCAGGGCGCCAGCTCCACACTGACAAAATAACCCTGTTCATGCTGGCAGACCGGACACATCTGGGGCGCTTCCGTGCCGAAATGGATATGACCGCAGTTTAAACACACCCAGCCGGTCTTTACATCGGAAATAAGCAGCTTGCCGCTTCCCAAGCGGTCCGCCAGGTACTGAAACCGCTCCCCGTGGGTCTTCTCGATCTCCGCGATCATGTGGAACACAGTTCCGATCCTGGTGAAGCCCTCCTCCTTGGCGATGTCGCCGAAGGATTTGTATACCACGTCGTGCTCCTCAAACTCATTGTGCGCCGCCGCGTTCAACTGCGCCAGGGTGTTCTGCTCCATATCCACCGGATAACCTCCATCTATGAATATGGTTTCCTTATCCAGAGGTTCCAGGAACTTGTAGAAAATCTCCGCGTGCTCCTTCTCCTGGTTGGCCGTGTAGGTAAAAATCTGCTCCACCACCGGCATTTTCTGGAACCGGGCAAGGGCGGCCGCGAAGGTGTAGCGGTTCCGCGCCTGGCTCTCGCCTGCAAACGCGCGCATCAGGTTCTTGGCTGTCTCGCTGTCTCTCAAATCTGGCATATTTCATTTCCTCCTAATCATCATCGTTTCATATCCATACTATCCCCTGGAAGCATATGGATTATACCCAAATAGAATCCAATTTTATTTCCTTGTGTTTCGCCTTTTTCCGTGTTACAATCCAAATATGGATAATATCGCAAGGAGGAGAGCCTATGATTCGTTATGACCGTCTGTGGAAAACCATGGAAGACAAAGAGCTTACCCAATACCGCCTGATCAAGCAGCACGGCTTCAGCGCCGGCCAGATCGGCCGCCTGAAGAAGAACATGCACGTGTCCACCCACACCATTGATACGCTCTGTACCATTCTGCAGTGCGGCATTGACGACATCATGGAGTTCTGCCCGGACGAGACCTCCGGCTGGACCGGCCCCCTTCCCGTAGAGACGGAGGAACCCGCCGCCGACAAGCCCAAGGCGAAAAAGGCCGCCAAGGGCAAGACCGCCGGGGAAAAACCGGAAAAGGCCGCAAAAAAGGCCGACAAGCCCGGAAAGGAAAAGCCCGACAAGGACGGCGGAAAGCCGTTAAAGGCGGAGAAAGAAAAAGCCCCCAAGGAAAAGAAATCCGGCAAGGGCGACAAGGCCAAGAAAGAAAAAGGCGACAAGAAGGGAAAGGGCGGCAAAAAGAAATAGGCCGCTGCCCGTCTCCCACCGCTCTGGCAGCCACCCGCGCAGGCAGCGCCGGAGGATGTGCGCCTTCCATAGAAATGCCGGAGGCGGTTTGAACTCCCGCCTCCGGCATGCCTGTCTCTAATCCATATACCCGGTTGTTTTGTAGGTATTATACTGTTTTCTCAGCCTGACCACCAGGGAGCCGTCCGGCTCTTTTTTCTTGTCCTCAATCACATATTGGGTCTTGTTCCGGTCCAGCTTCTGACAGAACATCTCAAATTCCTGGTCCGGGTTCGCGTCGTTTGCGGTATCAAACCGCATGGTCTGTAACAGGCAGGCGCTCATGATTCTTCTCATCGTGACATTCCTCCGTATCGTTCTTTTTCTTTATTTTACCATTTCCATCGAAAAAATGTCAGCGTTTTTTTGCACTTATCACCAATTTTGTTTAATCTCCCTGGGTATATGCACACATTTTTTGTATATAATGCACATATCCCATTCGTTTGCACCGATGATCCGCACCACTATTTTCCAAATATAGGTTGACATCAACCGCCAATTTGTTATGATTAAGACAATTAGAACTATAGAAGTTTATCGTTCGGGGAGAGCCATTATGCAAAAGAAAATCATTCCCATCACCTTGGCGGCCGCGTTGCTGATTTCCAGTTTTCTTTCTCTCGTCTCCATTTCCCACCTGCAAGGCAACGCCCGCATTATCAACTATACCGGCGTAGTGCGCGGCGCTACCCAGCGCCTGGTGAAGCAGGAGCTCAACAACAATCCTAACGACGCGCTGATGGAAAAAATCGACGCCATCATTGAGGAGCTTTTAACCGGGGAAGGGGAAAACGGCCTCGCCCGCCTGGACGATCCCGGATACCTGGAACTGGCGACGCAAATGAAAGAGGACTGGCAGCAGATCCGGCAGCAGATTTACCAGGTTCGCGAAGGAGACTCGCCGGACCAGCTGTACGCAGCCAGCGAACGTTTCTTTGAGCTGGCGGACCAGGTCGTGAGCGCGGCCGAGCGCTACACGGAGGACCGCGTGCTTATGGCGCAGAAAAGCCTGTTCAGTCTGACCTGCGCGTTTATACTCTTGGCCGTCGCGCTCTCCGTCTACACCTCCAGGCAGTCCAGACGCCAAAAAGCCCTTGCTCAGGCCGAGGAAGCCAATCAGCGCCGGAGCGAATACCTCTCCCGCATGTCCGAAGCCCTGCGCGCTCCCATGAACGATATTTCCGAACTCATGTATGTGGCGGATCCGGAAACCTACGAGCTGTTGTTCATCAACGACGCCGGGCGGAAAACCTTTGGCGTGGATGCGCTGGACGGCCAGAAATGCTACCGCGTGCTCCAAAACGCGGACGCGCCCTGCAGCTTCTGCACCAACCGCTTTTTAAAAGACGGAGAGACCTATACCTGGGAATACACCAATCCCATCACCGGCTGCCATTACCTGTTAAAGGACCGCCTGATCGAGTGGGACGGCCGGACTGCCCGAATGGAAATCGCGTTCGACAACACCCCAGTCCGAGTGTGAGAAATTGCAGCTCAGGTTCACGCTGGATGCGGAAAAAATGATCACGGAATGCATCCGCACGCTTTACCAGGAAAGCGTGCTTGAAAGCGCAATCCCCCAGGTACTCAAACGGCTTGGAAGCTTCCTGCAGGCCGGCCGCGCTTACATCGTCTCCATCCATGAGGATTCTCTCTGCGAAATCTACCAATGGAGCACCGGCGGGGCGCAGGCCGCAACGGCACGCCGGCACAATGTTCCCCTCTCCGCCATCCGCCGCTGGCTCCCCTCCTTTGACCAGCGCGGCTGTATCGTGATTGAGGACGTGGAGACGTTAAAGGATATCGATCCTGCGGAATATGAATTCCTGCGCAGCCAGTCCGTCCACAGCCTGGTGGCCGCTCCCATGGAAATGGACGGGACCCTGACCGGATACCTGGGCGTTGACAACCCATTGCCGGACCACATGTCCAATATCGCCTCCCTGCTGCAGACCCTGTGCTATTTCCTCATGCTGGCCTGGCGGCACGCGCAGAGCCAAAAACAGCTATCCCAGTTAAGCTACTACGACAGGCTGACATCCTTTTACAACCGGAACCGGTACATCGAGGACACGAAAGACCTTTCCTCCACCGAAGTCTCCGTGGGAATCGTCTATCTGGACGTCAACGGCTTAAAGGACATCAACGACCAGCGCGGCCACGCCTACGGCGACGAAGTTCTGGCAGAGTGCGCCCGCAGGATGAAGCGCGCCTTCCCCGGCGCCAATTTCTACCGGATCGGCGGAGATGAATTTGTGATCATCTGTCCCGGAATGGAAAAAGAACTTTTTGAGAGCAGAACCCGGGATCTAAAAGCCCAGTTCCGCGCGGATCCCATGTACCGCGCGGCCATCGGTTCCCGATGGTCGGAAAAAATCGACGATCTGAACCAGATTATCGCGGATGCGGACGCCCGGATGTACGAGGACAAGAAAACATTCTACCGCACCCACCCGGCCTCCAACCGCTACCGCCACCACAGCGACGAACTGTTGCACCTGGCGGATCCCGCCGTCCTGCAGGAGGAAATACGGCAAAACCGTTTTGTCGTGTATCTGCAGCCCAAAATTTCCTGCCCGGATCGCACGGCCGTGGGAACGGAGGCCCTGATCCGCTACCAGCCCCGCCCGGACGCCCTGGTTCTGCCCGGAAATTTCCTCCCGCTGATGGAAGAGACGGGAGCCGTCAGCCAGATCGATTTCTTCGTATTCAAGTTCGTCTGCTCCAGGCTCAAAAGCTGGATGGAACAGGGCAAAGCGGTATTTCCGGTCTCCGTAAACTTCTCCCGCTGCTCCCTGGCGCAGCCGATGTTTGTGGAGCAGCTCACCACAATCTGTGATTCCTCCGGCATTTCCCCGGAGCTTCTGGAAATCGAGATCACGGAAAGTCTGCGGGAGGTGGAAGACCTGGATATCCGGGCGCTGATCATCAAAATCCGCGAGGCGGGCTTCTCCGTCGCCATCGACGACTTTGGAACCGAGTACGCCAACCTGGCCCTGTTGTCCTCCGTGGAATTCGACGTGCTCAAGCTGGACAAGAGCATGGTCGGCGACGTGGCTCACAATCCCAGAACCAGGGCAATCGTGGAATCCATCGCAGAAATCTGCGGCAAGCTGGGCATCCGCATGGTGGCCGAGGGCATCGAGACGGAGGAACAGATGGCGGCCTTAAACGCCTGCGGCGTCCGCCTGGCTCAGGGCTTCCTATTTGGCAAACCGGTCTGCGCAGGCCAGTTCGAAGAAACATATTTACAGCAATGATTGCATCCAGTCAAAAAAGCATGGGGCCACAACGCTCCATGCTTTTATCGTCACTTCCGGCAGATCACCGCCATATTCCATTTTCATCTACCCGGTACCCGTCGGGCGTCACGGTATCGGTCAGCATCACGCCGTCGCTTCCCAGATAGAAATACTGTTCATTGGTCTTAACCCAGCAGTTCTTCGCCATAGCGCCGCTGGAGTGGAAATAGTACCACGCGCCGTTGTTGAACTTGCGCCAGCCCACGGCCATGTAGGCGTTGGGATCAAACCAGTAGTCCTCCCCCGCAATCTTCAGCCATTGGTTGGACGCCCTGGAGCCGTCCTCCTTGATATAGAACCATCCGGTGGAGTCCTGGTTCCATCCCGCTGTGGGATTCCCAGTACCCGGGCCGCTGTCGTCCGCGCCCTCGGTGGTCTGCTGCTTTGCCAGCTCGAAGCCGTAATCCAGAAGCGCTTTGGTATCCGTGTAGTGGGTGGACTTGCTCTTCATCACCACCGCGATCAGGCGCACGCCGTCCCGCTCCACCGCCGTCACAAGCGTGTTGCCCGCCTTGGAGGTGTATCCGGTCTTGCCGCCGATGATTCCGGCGTAATAGCGCGAGTCATTGGGATACAGCATCTTGTGTCCGATGGAAATGGTTCTGGCCGCGTTTTTCTTGGTCGCCGGCAGGTCATAGGACAGGGTGGAGGCAACTGTGCGCACCGTACCGTTCTCAAAAGCAGCCTTGGCGATCAGCGCCATGTCGTTGGGCGTGGTGTAATGGTCATTGTCGTTGAGCCCGTGGGGATTGGTAAAATGCGTGTTCGTACAGCCCAGAGCTGCCGCCCTGGCGTTCATCATATCCGCGAACTTGGCGTTGCTGCCCGCCACGTGCTCTGCCAGGGCGTTGCCCACCTCGTTGGCGGACTTTAACAGCAGGGCGTAAAGGCACTGGCGCACCGTCAGCTTGTCCCCCTCCACCAGATTGAGGGACACGGCTCCCGCCTCCAGATTCGTGGTGGCGGTGGAAGAAAAGGTCACGGTATCGTCCAGATTACAGTTCTCCGCAACCAGAAGAGCGGTCATCAGCTTTGTGATACTGGCCGGGTAAAACTTTGTGTCCCCGTTCTTCGAGAACAGCAGTTTGCCTGTGGAGGCGTTCAAAAGAGCTGCTCCCTCCGCGGCGATCACCGGCTCCTCTACGGCAGTGTTGGAAGTCTGGCCTGCGTTCTGGCCGGCGGACTGGCTCTGGGAGGCGGACGGGTCTGAGGGACCGCCGGTTCCGGAGGCAGGGCCTTGGCCGGGGGTGGTTCCCTGGCCGGGGGCGGTTCCCTGGCTTCCGGTGGTTCCCTGGCCGGGGGCGGTTCCCTGGCTTCCGGTGGTTCCCTGGCCGGGGGCGGTTCCCTGGGCAGCCTGTCCGCTGCCGGAGGACGGTCCTCCTCCGTTCTGTCCGGAAGGGCCGGAGTTTCCCCCTGAGCCCATGCTGGCCACGGAACTCTCCTCTAACGGTGGGATCACCGGAGAGGAAGCGTAGGCATACGCGGCCGGTCCCAGGACCAACGCCGCGCTCAGGCACGCGCTCAGCAGTATCTTATATGGAAATCGTCTTTTCATTCTGTGTTCTCCTGATCCATCATTTTACCGCAGAATTCCATTACGGCTGCTCCCGGCATGCGGTCCGTTCTCAGACTCCGCCGGAACTTTCATTGTGAGCTGCACAGGTGGAATCATGGGCAGCTTGCACTGTTTCACTATTATACTTTGTCACCAGCCGCCAGGCTGATGATAAGAGATACGTTTCCTTATTATATCACAACAAAGTGAGACTGAAAATCCGATTTTCTGACAATAACCTTACAACTTTTTGAACGGTTACGGCGAATTGCGGCGGAACTGTACATGCCTGGCTCATTTCTCCTGGCTCAGCCTGCGGGAGAGCATCTCTAATTCATCGGGATACATGCAGTTGTCCAGCCTCCCCTCCCCCACCGCGCGGCGGCAGTCTGCAAGATCCATCCACATGACGGATTCCAGCTCTTCCTTCTGAAGCCTGAGCGCAGAGGTCTCAACCGGCTTCCGATAAATGTAAACAGCGCTGATCTCATGATCTTTAAAGAGCCTTCCTCCAAAAACCGCTTTCCGGTATGCCTTGTGAAAACCAACAAATTCCAGGTCCTCAGCCCGGGCGTGAAGCCCCAGCTCCTCCTCCAGCTCCCGGAGTGCGGCGGGCAGAAAATCGTCTCCCGCCTGGAGATGCCCCGCCGACGAGACATCGTAACAACCCGGGTAAGAATCCTTGTCCCTGCTCCGCTTCTGTAACAGGACGTCCCATCCGCCCGAGGCATTTGCCCGCACCACCCAGATGTGGGAGGTGCCGTGGGGATCGCCATTTAAGTGTACCAGCTCACGTTCCCGGGCCACGCCGGTGACATTTCCTTCGCTGTCCCGCACGTCAAACAGCTCCAGTTCCCGGCCGTCCAGAGCCGCGTACACCAGTCGATTTTCACGGTAGGAAAGCTTCAGCGAGAAGAATGGACGTTTCTCATTGAGAAGGCGGAAAAAGATTTTATCCCCCTCCCAGAGATTCAGCTTCAGCACCGATTCCTGATCTACCCATTCCAGCACGCCCTCGTCGCAGGCTGTCAGCTCCCCGGAAAATTTGTCCGCTGTAAACAGACAAATATATTCATCTTCCCAACCCTCGGACGAGAAGGTGATCACGCCGCGAAACTGCCAGGAAAGCAGCGTCAGCCCGGTCTCCTCCTTTACTTCCCGCAGCACGCATTCCTCCGGGCTCTCACCGGCCTCAAAATGCCCGCCCACGCCGATCCATTTATCCTTGTTGACGTCCTGCTCCTTGCTCACCCGGTGAAGCATCAGGTAGGCATTTTCCCGCTCAATATAACAGAGTGTGGTAAGTTTCATGTTGCACATCCTTTCTTCCCCTCCCAGGGCGTTCTGAGGCCCTCAGAGGTCATTTTTCTGTGCCTTGCGGCAAATGGTACAAGCTACGTCAGCAAACGTCTGGGGGCTGCCTGCGATTCATTGCAGCCGCCTACCGGCTGCGTTTGCAGTCCATTTCAGCCAGGCAATCGCCTGCCGGTTGCGTTTGCGGGCCATTGCGGCCGGATAATGGCCCACAGGCTGCGTTTGCGGGCCATTGCGGCCAACAAAAAGAAAGTCCGCCGGGATGCAGCGGACTTTCGGAAGTTCATAATTATTCCTCGATGGAGTAGTTGGGAGCCTCTTTGGTGATGTGAATGTCATGGGGATGGCTCTCCTTCAGGGAGGCGGCGGAAATCTTCATGAACTTTCCGGTCTCCTGCAAGGTGGGAATATTCTGTGCTCCACAGTAGCCCATACCGGAGCGGAGGCCGCCCAGCAGCTGGAATACGGTGTCCTCCACCATGCCCTTGTAGGCCACGCGGCCTTCCACACCCTCGGGTACCAGCTTCTTGGCATCCGTCTGGAAATAACGGTCCTTGCTCCCGTTCTCCATAGCGGAGATGGAACCCATGCCGCGGTACACCTTGTACTTACGGCCCTGATACAGCTCAAAGGTGCCCGGGCTCTCGTCGCAGCCCGCGAAGATGCTGCCCATCATACACACGCTGCCGCCAGCCGCGATGGCCTTGGTGACATCGCCGGAATACTTGATGCCGCCGTCCGCAATGATCGGAATCCCGTACTGCTTCGCCACGGAGTAGCAATCCATAACCGCGCTGATCTGGGGAACACCGATACCGGCAACCACGCGGGTGGTGCAGATGGAACCAGGTCCGATTCCGACCTTCACAGCGTCGGCTCCGGCCTCGATCAGAGCTCTGGTGGCATCGCCGGTCGCCACATTGCCCGCAATGACCTGAACCTCCGGAAATGCCTCTTTGATCATCTTCACGCAGCGGATCACGTTGGCGGAATGGCCGTGGGCGGAATCCAAAACCACCACATCGACCTTGGACTTAACCAGGGCTTCAACACGATCCAGCACGTTGGCCGTGATGCCCACCGCCGCACCGCAGAGCAGGCGTCCCTGCTCGTCCTTGGCGGACAGCGGGTACTTGATCTGCTTCTCAATATCTTTAATGGTGATCAGGCCCTTTAAGTTGAAATCGTCGTCTACGATGGGCAGCTTCTCAACTTTTGCCTTTGACAGAATGGCCTTGGCTTCCTTCAGGGTAACGCCTTCTTTGGCGGTAACCAGGTTCTTGGAGGTCATGCACTCTTTGATGGGACGGCTGAAATCCTCCTCGAACTTCAGATCGCGGTTGGTAATGATTCCGACCAGCTTCTTGCCCTCGGTGACCGGGACGCCGGAGATACGGAATTTGGACATCAGATCGTTGGCATCCTTTAATGTGTGTTCGGGGGACAGATAAAACGGATCCGAGATTACGCCGTTCTCAGATCTCTTTACGCGGTCCACTTCCTCAGCCTGCTCTTCGATGCTCATGTTCTTGTGGATAATACCGATTCCGCCCTGACGCGCCATGGCGATCGCCATACGGTGTTCCGTCACCGTGTCCATGCCCGCGCTCATCAGCGGAATGTTCAGCTTAATCTTCTTGGTCAGATACGTGGTCAGGTCAACCTGGTTCGGAATCACTTCCGAATAAGCCGGCACCAGAAGCACATCATCAAAGGTAATGCCTTCACCGATAATTGTACCCATGGAAAAATCCTCTCTTTCTGCGTGTTTGAATAAGTTAAAAGTGTGAAACGAGAGATTTCACACTTTCAGTTAACTGCTTGTTGTTAGTATCTAATACTAACAAATTTTACAGAGCTTGTCAAACAGAATCGTCCCCTGCTATTCATTGAATTTACTTATAGGACCTCATGAGCCGCTCTTATACCGTATAGAGGGCGGAGGCCCCGGCCTAGTGGCCGGAACCTCCGTCTTTACTGCTTACATTTTAATGCTTTGTCTGCTCCGATCAGGAGTTATCCTCTTCCTTCCGCTTCTTGTTGATTGCAGCGATCGCAAGTAGGATTCCCGACATCATCATGGTCAACGTTCCCTTTACGGATCCCTGGCCGGTCTTGGGCAGCGCCGCGAAGGGCACTTCACCGTCATCGATTACGGTCAGGTCTGCCGGTGTGGTATCCGGCATGATGGCTAAGGGCACGTCATCAGGGTTGATGGTGACGTTTGCGCCGGGGCCGCCCTCTTCAGGTTTAGAGCTGGGGCTTCCAGGGCCTCCGCCGTTGCCGCCTCCGTTACCGCCGCTACTGCCGCCGCCTACATACTCGAAGTTCGCCGCGAAGGTCACATCCTCAATGAAGGCTTCCTTCTTCAGGTCATCCGTGCTGTTGTACTTCTTGTCAGCATTTCCTCTGATGCTCCAGTAGTCGAACGCATATCGGCTGTTGGCCGTTGTGGTGACATTTGCATTGGGAGTGGCCGGTCTTACCGGTCCAACCGTGGTGATCTCACCAGTCTGCGCATCCCGCTCAAAGTCCTGAATGGTATGCACTTCAACCGTTGTTCCACTCACGCTTCCGTTTGCATTAGCCTCGTATCTGATGGTGATCTGGAACTTATCCGGTACTCCATCCGGCGTGCCGGGCATCTCGCTTCCGGTTGCATCCAGCGTGTAGTATACCTTAAGCAGGTTCTGCCCACTGTCCGCTCCAACGGTCTTCGGTCCCTCGGTCTTCTCAAATACATAGTTCTGGTTGTTGTAACTTCTGTCTGTTGTAGTATACGCAATGTCTGTACCAAACTTCACATTGTCCTGCGTTACCGTCTCGCCAAGCTTGCCGTCGAAGTAATACTCAACCTTATAGCTCAGGTCGCCGCGCTCGGTGAAGTGTGCGGTATAGGTGTCTGCCTCGAATACTTCAGTTGCAGCATTCTTCACAGGCGTGTAATGCTTATTGTCCTCACCGGTTGCCACGGTATAGCCATTGGAATTGGTCCAGTGGGTGAATACATAACCGTCAGCAGGTTTCGCCTCGGAACCCTTGGGGGCGCCGGTAGCGGGTGCGATGGACTCGGTGTCGAGGGTTACGGTGCCTTTGGTGAGGTCCTCGGACTGGTAATTTACGGTGATATCTTCGTTCTCTTTGTAAGATACAACGATCGTTGCTCCGTTATCAATCTTTGTCACGTCATCCCCAACCAGTTTTCCATCGGGATAGGTTACGGTTGCCTTGGTGTAGCCGGGGTAGTTCTGGTCGGCTTCGTGGTCAAGGTTTCTGGTTAAGGTGTCAGGCTGAAGGACTTGAACATTGGATTCAACGAAGAATGTATCGATGATTATATCCCCAACTTCATGATTTACAGTATATCGTAAATCTTTACGCTGATTTTCATCAATACTATACAATACCCGAATCACATTTCCGTTTACACCAATTATCAATGGCAAATTATCTACATTTCCTACACCGTATCCGAAAGGCTGGTGCTGGTTCACCCAGTTCTCTCCAAGGTCCGCTGCTACCAGATCATCTGTCAGGCTGCTTCCGTATTCCTTGGCCACGCCACTTTCTTCTGCAATTCTGTTACCCGCATCAAGGCTATCCTTATAATACTCTACGATATAGCCATAGCTGTTCTTCTCGTACAGCACACGGATTACATTTCCTTCCACTCCGATCGTCAGCGGCAGGTTATCTGCACTTCCCACTCCATAGCCAGTAGGCTGGTGCTGGTTCAGCCAGTTCTCTCCGAGATCCATTGCTACCAGATCATCTGTCAGGCTGCTTCCGTATTCCTTGGCCACGCCACTTTCTATTGCAATTCTGTTACCCGCATCAAGGCTATCCTGATAATACTCTACGGTATAGCCATAGCTGTTCTTCTCGTACAGCACACGGATTACATTTCCTTCCACTCCGATCGTCAGCGGCAGGTTATCTGCACTTCCCACTCCATAGCCAGTAGGCTGGTGCTGGTTCAGCCAGTTCTCTCCGAGATCCATTGCTACCAGATCATCTGTCAGGCTGCTTCCGTATTCCTTGGCCACGCCACTTTCTATTGCAATTCTGTTACCCGCATCAAGGCTATCCTGATAATACTCTACGGTATAGCCATAGCTGTTCTTCTCGTACAGCACACGGATTACATTTCCTTCCACTCCGATCGTCAGCGGCAGGTTATCTGCACTTCCCACTCCATAGCCAGTAGGCTGGTGCTGGTTCAGCCAGTTCTCTCCGAGATCCATTGCTACCAGATCATCTGTCAGACTGCTTCCGTATTCCTTGGCCACGCCAGCTTCTTCTGCAATTCTGTTACCCGCATCAAAGCTATCCTTATAATACTCTACTTTATAGCTAAAATTGTCCTTTACATAGTACAATCTAATAACAGTTCCGCTACTTACAAGCTCTCCACTTGCTGGAATATTCGTAGGATCAGTACCTTCAAGCCTATATCCACTATACTTATCATCTCTTGCATCGATCGCCTCCTGAATTGCGATCTCCGCTGCTTCTCCTGCCCAAATTTGCATAGAACGGGTATAGCTATCTGTTAATACTATGGTATTGTCCTTATAATACTCAACCCGGTATTGAACTGTCTGCTTGTCACTAAAGTCTTTTACATAGTACAGATTCAACGTCAGCGGGTAGCCCTGGCTTCCATCCGGTACAATTTCGCCCTCTGTCACACCATCAACAATGCCCTCTGCATACTGATATCCGGCCGGTACTTTTGCAAGCTTATTTTCTGCATCCTTCGCAATAGAATTCGTAATACCAAACTTCGTCACCGGCCCATTATACAGCTCAAAATCTTCTTCCTTTAACTGGCTAATATCGGTTATCTGTGAATTTGCTTTCTGCACATAATAATTCACAAGATACCTAGTGTCGCTATTAGCTTTCCAGACAGCGTAAATCGTCTTATTACCGTTGGGCATTTTCAAAGTTCTGGCCGCTGTACTGGAATATTTTACATTACCTGCCGCTGCCTCCTGCTTCGTATCAGCCCATCCCAAAAATGTGTAACCGCTTCTGACCGGAATATCGTTGAGATTTATCCTAACAGTATCACCAGCAGTATGCTGCGTACTGTTTGGCGGGCTCGAACCTCCATTGGGATCATAAATCAGCCAATGCTTTTCCTTATCCTTAATAACGCCATCAACATGCCATTGGTCCTGTTCTTTTATTACATACCAAACGACTTCCTGAGTATTCGGATCAAAACCGCCATGTCCCTTCATTGCGTTCTTAATTGCCTCTACTGTAGGCTGGGTCTTGATATTCGCCGCTACCCATTCCGTATTATTGTTAATCTCTCTCTTTTGCCGTAATGTTCCAACCATACTTTTGGTATCACGAGCAGTGTACCCTGCGTAATCGTATCCTTGGGGTTCAAACGGCATCTCACCGTCCAACCTGATATAAAATTCCGCCGGCACCTTATTGTCAACATTCGTGTTTAACCAAACTGCATAGAGCGTTATATCCCTATCAATTATCTGTCCGGTCTTCTCACCCGGATACTCTACATTCGGTACATAGGTCTGCTGCAATAACCCCGTCTTATTATGGTGCCCCTCCTTTGTGCCATGCCATCCGACAAACATCCATCCTCTGCTGTTCGTAAAACCGGAAGGCTTATCTGGAGTTGTAATGCGTTTCGATTCCGGAACATTGACCTTAAAAGACTCGCCCCTTCCATAAAGGCTACTGTTGGCCTCAAATGTCACTTGATATGACCATATTGCATACAGCACAGTATCTTTTGTTACCGCGTATTCCGCTCCCGGTTTCAACAAAGTATTTCTTCCATCAATGCTCACAGACCACCCCAGGAAGTCACGTCCCTCCTTATTGGAGAGGCCAGTTTCATCCAGTTTCGGCAACGTCACTTTGCCATTAGAAGATGTCAACTGGTGGTCCGTACCCATACCGCCCATACTGCCCGCTTTAAATGTCACCTTTGAATCTGCAATTTTATACCAAAAATGCAGTTGTTCTGAAGCACTATTATTATTAAAATTGGCTTCACTATCATCTGTAAATCTTGCTTGGAACTGGTAAGCTCCAAATCTGCTTCGATCAAACCGAACAGCCGCTACATTTTTATTACTATACTCGTTGCCCACTGTTGCCTTTTCGAATACATAACCTTCAAGGTCAATTATAGTAGTGAGATAATCAATCTCATACCACTGATCATAGCTTAAATTGCCACTAGAACCGCCGTATCCAATTCCGACAACTCTGCCATTTTCATATTTAGCAAGCTGTATCTTTAACTCACCGGTTCCCAACATTTTGTTAAACACGATTGTATACGTCGAGAAATGCTCCGCCTCAAACGCCACTGAATCAACGCTCTCATCCCCGGCAACTTCCACCGGTTCCGCAACCGCTTCAACCGCGACTACATCCTCGGCAGTTACATCGGCCTGAACCTCGCCTTCCTTGGTGGTCTCTACGTACATGATCTCTACGCTATCTGCTTCTTTACTGTTTTCCTCAACCGGTGCTCCGGTGAACGTTACCAGAACAGAGCCGCTCCAAATCTGGTCATCCAGCTTATGGCCGTCTTTATCCAGAAGATCTATATTATAGGAAAGCACTTTTACAACTTCCTTAGCTTCCCCAGCCGCTTCAGCCTCAGCCTCCACATTCGCCTTAACAACATCTTCAATTCCCGTCACAACACTGGCTTCAGCCTTCACGCCTGCCGGAAGAACGCCTTCCTCCGCGTACAAATGAATAATCGTTCCGTCGCTCATGGGAAGGGTTGCGGAGAATTCGGGATGCTCGCCGCTCTCCGTCATCGTCACCACAACCTCCTGCTCCTCATACACCTCAGGAACAGTATACCACGCAGTCTGCGACCCATCATCATTGTCCGTCACAGAATCCGCTTCCAGCGTTTCGCCGTTAACGGACACCGCCTCGATGGCGTAGCCAATCTGGTTCTTGACGCCGAAGACTAAGGTTCCGCCTTCTTCCACGCCTCTGGGACCGTCCACGATGCGGGCGCTGGCCTTGGGCGCGATATCATATGTAACTTTGTATCCTTCAAAATCATCCAGCGCTTTCAGCTGATTTAATGTCACGGAGTATGCCTTGGCCGTGCTGCAGTATCCCATTCCAACCAGATCAGAGGTGGTGGCAGCCGACACATTGTCTTCCGGCTTCTGCTCTTCCGGTTTCTGCTCCGTTCCCTCAGACGGGGTCGCTGGCGGGATAATCGTTACCACGGATTCCTGGGGCAGCTCTTCTTCCGGCGCCTGAGGCTGATTCGCGTCGGGCGTTCCGGCCGGCTGACCGTTGTTCTGATCCTCCCCTGCTGCCGGGGTATCCGGTGTGGGAGCAGGAGTCTCGTCTGTGGGCTCCTGAGGAGCGGTCACGTCGCCGGTCCCATTCTCGTCCGGAGTGGTCGCCGCGTCGCCGGTCCCATTCTCGTCCGGGGCGGTTGCCGCGTCGCCGGTTCCGTTTTCATCCGGAGTGTTCACTGCGCCGTCCGCTGTATTTCCATCCGGGGTTGTTACCGTATCGCCGGCTGCCGGTGCGTCCGCCGCAGGCTCATCTGCCTTGGGCTCTTCCGCTTTCGGCTCTTCCACGGCTGCATCCTCATTGGGAGCTTCCGCCTGATCTGCGCTGTCCGGAACGTCTGCAACCTGCTCCTTCTGGCTGTCGTCCGCCGGAGCCGCTTCGCCGTTCTCGTTGTCCGCTACAACCGGTGCGTAGTGGCGGATCACGGAAGCGATGGGTTCGGCGTTGTCCTCGGGTTCGGCTGCCTCTTCCGGTTCTGCGGTATCGCCTTCCGGCTCAGCCGCTTCCTCAGGTTCGTCCGCCGCGTTCGGTTCGGCGGTATCGCCCTCCGGCTCGGCTGCCTGATCCGCTGCATCCGCCTCGGGAGCGTTCTCCCCCTGATTACCGGCGTCCGGCGTCTGGGCCTCGCCATCAGGTGCTGCGACGTCTTCCTGCGGCGCCTGGGCATTGTTCTCACCGTCGGTTACATTCTGATCCGGTGCGGCAGCGTTTTCTTTATCAATCTCATCCTGTGCCGCGTCGCCGGCTCCCTGGTCTTCCGCAGGAGTCGTATTTTCATTGGTCTGATTGGATTGATCGGTATTTGTGTTTTCTTTATCTGCGGTGGAAGAAGTCGCTTCGTTTATATCCTGCTTCGGCTGATCCGGGATGATGTTTACTTCCTCATCCCCGAATGCGGACTCGTAGCTGCGGATCGTAACGCTCTTGGTCTTCTTCACTTTCTCTTCGCCGTCAACGGTACGGGTAATGTTGGTAGAGCAGCGAATCGTTCCGTCCCCGTTGTTGATATACAGGAACAGGATCTCCTCGTCGCCGGTCACCATGTACATATCGTCGGCGTCTTCCGGAAGGCGAACAAAGATTCTCAGCTCAGAATTAATGTCCCCCCCCCGTCAAATTCAGGGTACGCTTCGTATAGCTTTCCCTCTCCAAAAAAGAGTTTCTCAAACTGTTCCACCTTACCGTTGGTAAAGTCGAGATCCTCCCTTGTCACCTCATTGCCGCTGGCGATGGCCTCTTCGACCGCACGCACCAACTCAGAACCGGTCAGTTCAAATACCACCGATTCGCTGGTGCCGGCAAATGCCACGCTGAGATCTGAGCCGACATTAGTCAGAATCATCGCTGCCGCCAGCAGGAAGGCCAACAATCTCTTTTGAGCGCTATAGACATTTCTGGCAAACGCTCTGCGCCTTGTTCGTCTTTCCATACTTTTGTTCTCCTCTCTTACTTTTACCGCACAAAATTCCAATCATCCAATGTACTGGTTCTACTATACCAGATAATGGTTACAAACCGGTTACATTTAAAAAGAAAACAAAATAAAACTTACAATTTATTTATTTTTTTCTGAAAGTTCTACATAATCCAGCCGGGCGCGCCATACGAAAAGTCCCGGCTATACGGCCGGGACTGACTTTCGTCTTCCATTCAATTATTTCGATGATTCATTTGCTCAGGAATTTTCTTCTTCTTTTCTCCGCTTGCCAACCGCAGCGAATGCAAGGAGAATTCCCGATACCATCATAGCAAGCGTACCCTTCACGGCTCCCTGTCCGGTCTTGGGCAGCGCCGCAAGCGGCACTTCGCCGTCGTCAATCATTGTCAGGTCCGCCGTTGTATCCGGCAGAATCGCCAACGGTACGTCATCCGGGGTAATGGTCGTCAGCGCTCCGGGACCACCGGTCTCGTTTTTGGCGCTATGGGATCCGCCTCCGGTTCCTCCGCCGTTACCTCCTCCGCCATGACTGCCTCCGCCTATATTGCTAAAGTTCGCCGCAAAGGTAACATCCTCAACAAAGGTATCCTTCATGAGATCTTCCGTGCTGCCATAACGCTTGTCGGCATTTCCTCTGATGCTCCAATGGCTGAATGTATAACGGCTGTTAGCGGTAACGGTAACGGCTGCTTTTGGAGCTGCCGGTTTCACCGGACCCATTTTGATGATCTCTCCGGTTTCCGCATTGCGCTCAAAATCCTGAATCGTGTGGACCTCCACAGTTGTTCCGCTCACGCTTCCATTGGCGTTGGACTCATACCGGATGGTAATCTGGAACTTATCCGGCACACCGTCCGGCGTACCGGGCTTATCTGTTCCGGTTGCATCCAGCGTGTAATAAACCTTCAGAACATTATCGGCGCTTACGCCGCCCACTGTCTTTGGTCCCTCGGTTCTCTCAAATACATAGCTGCCGCCCCCAAAGGTTTTCTCGGTCGTCGTATAGGGAATGGCGGTTCCCAGCTTAACATTATCCTGACTTACGGTTTCGCCAAGCTTGCCGTCGAAATAATACTCAACCTTGTAACTGAGATCTCCACGCTCGGCAAAATGTGCGGTATAGGTGTCCGCCTGGAACACATCATCCTTTATATTCTTTACTGGCGTATAGTGCCTGTTCTGCTCGCCGCTGGCTACCGTATCGCCATTGGAGTTGGTCCAATGGGTAAACACATAACCGTCGGCAGGTTTCGCTTCAGAACCTTTGGGAGCGCCTGTAACCGGGGACACGGATTCTGTGTCAAGCGTCACAGTTCCTTTGGCTGTATCTTCTGAAATATAGTTGATCGTAACGCCTTCATTTTCCTCAGCTCCGGCAATAAAGATCATGCTTGTGGTGTAACCGGCATTTTGCAGCGCTTCATCTGATTCGAATGCTTCGCCTTTTTCGTCCGTCCACCCGGCAAAATGATATCCGCCAAGCTCATTCTTTGTGACCGCAACTCTCGGATAGAGTTTTTGCGTGGTATCGTACTCATCTCCCTTTTTCGGGAAAGTCTGCCATTCCACCAGAGTTCCGCTCAAGACCAGTTTTGCGGTATCTTCGGATTTGTATTCAAAACGTACCTGATACTTATCCGGTATATCATCCGGCCCGCCGTTTCCTTCATCGTCCAGCGTGTACACTACGTCCACCGTCACATTGGACGTCACGGTTCCGCTCACTTCTCCAGTCACGCTCTCCTTGATATAGTGGTGCCCCCCAACGTCCAGAGTGTCAGAAATCTGGTCGCCGACATTATAAGAGCTGCCATAGGTTGTGTTCAGCGTATACGCTTCCCGAAGCTCCACTCCCTTGTCGTCATGGTAGGTAACGGTTACGGTCCGCTCCTGAGCCGTGTAGGTTACCACAAATTCAGTCGCAGCCTTAATCGGATAGCTGACGGTCGGTTTTTCCGGACTCCAGCTTCCGCCTTCATACCCTTCACCCGCATGCGTGTCTGGAATCTGATCTGCTTTCAGATATCCGGTTCCGCTCTCCGATTCCTTACCTCTCTCATCATACAGCGTCACGTATTTGGGACCGTTAAAACTCACGGTTCCGTTCACCGCCTTGTAGGTCACTTCGGCCTGGTACTTATCCGCTGTTCCATCCGGGCCATGATCGCCCTTGTCATCCAGCGTGTACACCACGTCCACCGTCACATTGGACGTCACGGTTCCGCTCACTTCCCCGGTCACGCTCTCCTTGATGTAGTGATGTCCATCGATATCCAAAAACTCATAAATCTGGCCGCTCACGTCATAGGAGCTGTTATAGCTGGTATTCAATGTAACCGCGTCCTGAAGCGCCTTACCGTTATCGTCGCTGTAGGTTACGGTAACGGTTCTCTCCTGAGGAGTGTACGTCACGACAAATTCCGTTGCGCTCTCAATTTCGTAACTGACAGCGGGCTTTGCCGGGCTCCAGCTTCCGCTTCCATACCCTTCATTCGCCTGCGTGGTCGGGATCTGTTCGCTTCTCAGATGTCCGGTTCCGCTCTCCGATTCATTGCCGCTCTCATCATACAGCGTCACGTACTTGGGACCGTTAAAACTCACGGTTCCGTTCACCGCCCCGTAAGTCACCTCGACCTGGTACTTATCCGCTGTTCCGTCCGGGCCATGATCACCCTTGTCGTCCAGAGCGTACACTACATCCACCGTCACATTGGACGTCACGGTTCCGCTCACTTCCCCGGTCACGCTCTCCTTGACGTAGTGATGATCGTCAATATTCAAAGTGTCAAAAATCTGGTCGCCTACATCATAAGAACTGCCATAGGAGCTGTCCTCCGTATACGCTTTCTGAAGCTCCGCTCCCTTATCGTCATGGTAGGTCACGGTTACCGTTCTGGCCTGCGGTCCATAGAAGAGCCGGATTGTCCTAGCATTTTCCCGCACCACCAGGGACTCGCCTACTTTAGGATAGCCGTATCTGAATTCATAGCCCTTGAATGTATCCGTATTCAAAACGCGGTTCACCATCTCGTCGGTCACCGGAATGGTATCCCCTGTAAAATGATACCCGGAAACCATCTGAATGGAGGCGGGATATTGGGGTTCCGCTCCGTCGGCGCTCAACTTATAATAATTGATGCCCACAACAATCGGCGACTCAAAATACACATGGTATCTGAGTTCATAACCCGACTTGGTCTTGATATCTTCAAAATTAATAGTTTGCTCCGTCTCGCTGGTATCATAAAGCTTAACCCACGGCGCAGCGTTATTCCCAGACTCCACTTCCCATATTTCAATGTGCCCGGCATATTTCAAATCCAGTTTGCCGTCAATAATCCGCTCCGGCGGAATCTCCGCGCGGTAAATGTCCAGAATATCCTGGGCATAGCCGCCGATCTGGGCAAACGTATAGGGAAGGTCGGAACCGCCCGGCAGCGCCTTGCTTAAATTGATATTTCCCACCCACTCCCTGTCGCCGGAAATACCATTGTCAGGATAAATGCTTTCCTTACCGTCAAATCCGTCTCTTAAGTTTGTGCCGCTGAACCATACGCTGATTGTGGAATCATTTACCGTCACAAATTTGGCAATAAATGTCAAATCCGTTTCAACCGGCAGGTCCGCGTAATGGCTCAAAATGGCCTCTGCATCGCTGTACTCCCGGGTCTGGCCATTAACAACGATCTCCCATCCGGTAAAGCGGTAGGTGTCGTTAGGTACAGGCACCGGTATATCCGCTGTGGAGGCGATCACTTTGCCGAACTCGGAACCGCTGATAATCGGGAACGCAAATGTGCCCGCGGTTTCTCCGGAAAGCGACAGCATCCCGTTGGTATCCGCTACAAACTCAATCGTGCGGACGTCCTTTCTGTTGCCGACAAAAACCGGATAAAAGTCCATATCCTGGGTGATGTCAAACGTATCTCCGGGATAGTACAGGTTGTTCCTGCCAGAGTTTACATTGGACTTTTCCGTGGTCCAGCAGATGAAATCCGTGGTGTAATTTCCGCCATGCGCGTTATTGCCCACAAGATTTGTGTTGTCCATCACCGTCACGGTGGAACCGGCCATATACGGACTGTTCTCATCCACCGGCGCTACCGGTTTGTTGGAATTGGAAGCTCCGTCCGTATGGTAAGTCACCTTGTACGTTACTTCAACTGTATGGCGGACAAAGACCACGTTTGTGGTGATGCGCTCCTGGCCCGGGATAACCGGGGATTCGGAACCTTTGTACGTCCAATGCTGGTTTGACGTGGTGGACGGGACATGCTTGGGAGTCAAATTTTTCTCCACCACTTCATATCCCAGGACATCGCCATTCTCATCTTCGTATGTGACCAAAAACGTATCTTTCTGATCATCCGGCTCTTCCGGCAGCTCATGGAAAATATCACACCGCACATAAACCAGCGCGTTTAAATCATAATTCTTGCCGTTGCCCATATCTTTTACGATCACATAATGCATATTGCGGGGCTGATCCTGATCCGAACCCGAACCTACAATCTTATTGATACAATCATAGTTCGGATAATGGTCGTACTTGGTAAAGCCCAAATCATCCTGGTAGAACTCAACCGTCAGATACTCCGGCCTTTCGCTGGTAACCCGCTCATACCACAGATAAATTTTCACCTCGCGGTTCCCGGTTACCTGCAGCATGTGCTGCTCGCCGCTGACGTCAAAGTAAGAGAGCTTGCTGCCGTCTCGGAACAGGCTGACGATTTTATCGCCGCTTTCAAAATTGTCCGTTGCTGTGGCTTTAACAAACCGGTACTTATCGCCGTTTACATCTGTAGTGGTATCCTTGACATTGTTCTTCAAAAGTGTTTTGACGTCCACCCGTTCCCGGTTTCCCAACTTGTCAAGAAACGCGTCCGAACCGAGGTCGATGACATCAGCTGTTTTTGTGTCCTTCAGCTCTGCTTTTATGGTGTAGCTGACGGACGACTGCGTAAACGTAATGGTAAAGATCGAGAAGTGGTCCGTCGCAAACTCCACCTGGCGGATGCCGTTCTGATCCGCCACATCGATGGCTGCTCTTCCCTCGCTGTCGACAATCACTTCCTGAGCCGTCACGGCATCCAGCTTCGGAACCTCAACTACGGTCTTGGCCTCGCTATTTTCAGCAATCTCTTCCGCGCCCTCATTCTGCGCCTTCTCCGCTTCCATCACTACTTCGGCGGACAACGCCTCAACCGTCTCCGTTTCCCTGGTCTTCATATGAAGAATCTCGACCGCATCCGCCTCAGCGCTGTTCTGCCGGATCTTCTCGCCGGAAATCGTCACGCTGACCAGGCTGTTTTCGGAATTTGCCCAGCTGTTGTCTAATTTGACGCCGTTAAACGTCAGATTGATATCGTACGCCAGAACCGCGTTCACTGTGGTGGTCTCACCAGACTGGGCCTCGACTTTTTCCTTAACAGCTTCCGCTACTATTTCCGTTACTTCCTGTACCTCAAGCTCTGTGCCCTCGGGAAGCACGCCGTCGGGCGCCGTCACATGGATGGACACGCCGTCGATTACCACGGTCTTGTCAAAATCCGGGTGAGGCATGGTTTCCACCATGGTCACCGCTACTTCCTGCTCTTCATTTACTTCCGCAACCGTATACCAGGCTGTCTGGGTACCGTCGTCATTGTCCGTCACGGAGTCGGCTTCCAGCGCCTCGCCGTTGGCGGTCACAGCACCGATCGCATACCCGATCTGGTTCTTGACGCCGAATACCAGGGTCCCGCCCTCTTCAACGCCTCTGGGGCCGTCGGCAATCCTGGCGCTGGCCTTAGGCGCGATATCGTATGTTACCTTATATCCTTCGAAATCTTCCAGCGCTTTCAGCTGGTTCAACGTGGCGGAATACACCTTCGCCGTGCTGCAGTATCCCATTCCCACCAGATCGGAGGTTCCGGCCGCCGCAACATTATCCTCAGGCTTCTGCTCTTCCGGCTTAACCTGCGTTCCCTCGGACGGGGTCGCCGAAGGAATAATCGTCACAACCGACTCCTTGGGAAGCTCTTCCTCAGGCTGAGCGGTTTGGCCTTCACCGTTCACACCGGCATCCGGTGCGGGCGCAGGGTTCTCGTCGGCCGGTTCCTGCGGTGCGTTTTCTTCCGGTGCGGGATTCCCGTCGGGAACCGTCGCTTCCGAATCCGCTGCGGGACCCTGGCCTGCGGGTGTATCCACCGCGGGAGTGTCAACTGCCGGGGTATCTACTACCGGGGTGTCCACTGCGGGGGCATCCGTTGCTTGGGCATCCGCCGCGGGGGCATCCACTACAGGGACATCCGCCGCGGGGGCATCCCCATTCGGCTCTGCCGCCTCAGGCGCTTTCTCGTTTTCTTCCTGAGCTGCCGGTCCCTCTGCGGGCGTTTCCACCTCGCCGCTGTTGTCCGGCGCTTCCGCCGCCTGTTCTTTCTGGCTGTCATCTGCGGGCGCCGCCTCGCCGCCTTCGTTTTCCGCTACGATAGGAACGTAGTGACGTGTCACGGTTGCCACCGGCTCGCCTGCTTCTTCGCTCTGCTCCGGCTCAGTTGCTTCTTCCGGTTCAGCCGCTTCTTCCGGCTCGGAAGCTTCCTCCTGAGAGTCGGACGCTACCGTTTCGTTATCCGGACCGACCGCACTGTCCTCCTGCGGAACCTGTGCATCGTCCGCCGGTGCATCGGCGGTTTCCTGCGTTTCCTCCCCGCCGGTCTGCGGAGCCTGGACCTCATCCTGACCGTCGCTTACATTCTGGTCCGGCCCGGCGCTGTTATCATTTGCAGGATCATGTTGTCCTGCGCTGCCGGTTTCCTGATTCTCTTCGGGAACCGTATTGTTTTCTGTCTGATTCGATTCATTGGAATTTGTGATTTCTTTATCTGCAGTGGAAGAAGTCGCCTCGTTTACATCCTGCTTTGGCTGATCCGGGATTACATTAACTTCCTCATCGCCGAATGCAGATTCATAGCTGCGGATCGTAACGCTCTTTGTCTTCTTCACCTTCTCCTCGCCGTCTACCATACGTGTGATATTGGTAGAGCAGCGAATCGTCTCATCCCCGTTGTTGATATACAGGAACAAAATCTCCTCGTCGCCGGTCACCATATACATGTCGTCGGCGTCTTTGGGAAGGCGGACAAAGATTCTCAGCTCTGAATCAATCCCCCCCCCCCCGTCAATTTCAGGGTACGCTTCGTATAGTTTTCCCTCTCCAAAAAAGAGTTTCTCAAACTGCTCCACCTTACCATTGGTGAAGTCGAGATCCTCCCTTGTCACCTCGCTGCCGCCGGCAATGGCCTCTTCAATCGCACGCACCAGCTCTGAACCGGCCAGCTCAAACACCACCGGCTCGCTGGTACCGGCAAACACCACGTTAAGATTCGAGCCAACATTGCTCAGAATCATTGCTGCCGCCAACAGGAAGGCCAACAATCGTTTCCGGGCGCTGTATGCATTTCTGGTAAACGTCCCTCTTCTTGTTCGTCTTTCCATACCTGATCTCCTCTCTCACTTCAACTGCCAAAAATTCCTAAATATCGAATCTGATGATTCTACTATACCAGATATTGGTTACAAACCGGTTACATTTACAGAATTCGTAAAAATTCACCTGATACCATTTCCAGGCAAAAAAAATCCGTCCCCCCGCGCGTGTTTCCTCAAAATCACACCGCGGTTGAACGGACTTTCTTCCTATTATAATATTGTCTCAGACGAAACGTCACCTCACCAGTTTTCCAGGGACGCTGTGGCGCAGCGCGCGCAGGATTTTTTCGTTGGGCTCAAACAGAATCTTCACGCAGTCGGCGCCCTGCTGATAGATCAGCGCGTAGGTCTTGGACCCATTGCGGCCGGAGGTGCAGTCCTTAACCTTCATTCCGGTCTTCTCGTAATCCTTCAGCATATAGGAATCCGACGGGGCCACAATCTGAATTTCCTCTTTTTTACAATCCAGAACTTTTTTCCGGCGGGAGCGGGCCAGAATCCGGTCAATGGAAACATCTCCCTCCACCACCAGATACTCGAATTCAACGCTCAGGTTGATAAACACAAAGTAGGCGGCAATTCCAACCGCGATCAACAGGATCGCACCAAAAGCGGTCTGCATGGCGATCAGCAGGGAAACCAGGCACAGCACCGCCATGAGAATCTTCACGGGGACCGCATAGATCGGATCTTTGCGCTTTACCAGCCATTCTGCGTATGCGTCGTCGTTCATTTGCATTTCTCCTTCTTATGTTGTGACATTTGCACGGACCGGAAAACCACAAAAGGGCGGCCCGGTTGAGCCTTACTGCTCCCGGACCGCCCTGATATCATGGTTTTTATCTGATTAGTACATTCCGCCCATGTCCGGTGCGCCTGCGGGTGCAGGAGCTGCTTCTTTAATATTAGCAACTACGGACTCAGTTGTCAACAGGGTGGAAGCTACGCTGGTCGCGTTCTGCAGAGCGCTTCTGGTAACCTTGGCGGGATCCAGAATGCCAGCTTCGATCATATCCACATACTCTTCCTTGTATGCGTCGAATCCTGTGCCGATGGGGGATTCCTTTACTTTGTTCACAATCACGGAGCCTTCCAGACCTGCGTTGGCTGCGATGTGGAACAGCGGAGATTCAAGGGCCTTGAGAATCAGTCTTGCACCGGTTTTCTCGTCGCCTTCCAGGCTCTCTACTACTTCGTTTACCTTGCCGGCAGCATGGATATAAGCGGAACCGCCGCCTGCGATAATTCCCTCTTCCACAGCCGCTCTGGTGGCGTTGAGAGCGTCCTCCATGCGCAGCTTGGCTTCCTTCATCTCAGTCTCGGTAGCAGCGCCCACGCGGATTACCGCAACGCCGCCTGCCAGCTTCGCCAGTCTCTCCTGCAGCTTCTCGCGGTCGAAATCAGAGGTGGTCTCCTCGATCTGCTTGCGGATCTGGGCAACTCTGGCGTCGATGTTGCTCTTCTCGCCAAAGCCGTCAACGATGATGGTGTTCTCCTTCTGAACCTTGACGGATTTTGCGCGTCCCAGCTGATCCATGGTGGCTTCCTTCAGATCCAGGCCAACCTCGTCGGAGATCACGGTACCGCCGGTCAGGATTGCGATATCCTGCAACATCTCTTTTCTTCTGTCGCCGTAGCCGGGAGCCTTAACCGCAACTACGTTGAAGGTGCCTCTCAGCTTGTTGACGATCAGAGTGGTCAGAGCCTCGCCCTCCACGTCCTCGGCGATGATCATCAGTCTTGCGCCGGTCTTAACGATCTGCTCCAGCAGGGGCAGGATCTCCTGGATATTGGAAATCTTCTTGTCGGTAATCAGGATATAGGGATCGTCTAAGTTGGCTTCCATCTTATCCATATCGGTGCACATATAAGCGGAAACGTAACCTCTGTCAAACTGCATGCCTTCCACCATATCCAGCTCGGTCTTCATGGTCTTGGATTCCTCGATGGTGATCACGCCGTCCTTGGAAACCTTCTCCATCGCGTCCGCAACCATGGTTCCAACTTCGTCGTCGGAAGCGGAAATTGCGGCTACTCTGGCGATCTGCTCTTTGCCGTTGATGGGCTTGCTCATCTCCTTGATGGCCTCAACCGCAGCGTCGGTGGCTTTCTTCATGCCCTTTCTCAGACCGATGGGGTTCGCGCCTGCAGCCAGGTTCTTCATGCCCTCGTGTACCATGGACTGAGCCAGCACGGTAGCGGTGGTGGTTCCGTCGCCTGCCACGTCGTTGGTCTTGGAAGCAACTTCCTTGATCAGCTGAGCGCCCATGTTCTCAAAGGGATCCTCAAGCTCGATCTCCTTGGCGATGGTAACACCGTCGTTGGTGATAAGCGGCGCACCGAAGGACTTGTCGAGCACAACGTTACGGCCTTTCGGTCCCAGGGTAACGCGTACGGTATCTGCTAACTGATTAACGCCGGCCTCCAGTGCCTTGCGGGCGTCTACACCATATTTAATCTTCTTTGCCATGACTCATCTACCTCCAAATATTGTTTTCTATGTCGCGTATTTTAAATTTATTATAATGATTGACGGTAACTGTTCAGCAGGTCTGCGCACTTGCTGCGCTGACCGTATGAACCCCAAGCTTGCAGGCAAAAATCCCATCGGCGAAGTCGATTTTAAATGGATTTTTGCTCGTATCTGTGAAGGTGCTGAACCGATACGATTGACAGATTATTCAACAACAGCCAGAATGTCGTTCTGCTTTACGATCACGTACTTGTCGTCCTCGATCTCCACTTCGGTGCCGGAATACTTGGAATAGATAACCTTGTCGCCTACCTTCACCTGCATGGTCACTTCCTTGCCTTCGATCACGCCGCCGGGTCCAACTGCGATCACCTCCGCCTGCTGGGGTTTCTCCTTTGCCGCGCCGGGAAGCACGATACCAGATTTTGTGGTCTCTTCCGCTACTAACTGTTTTAACACTACCTTGTCAAACAACG